>NZ_JBMGQC010000001.1:5148651-10297302 GCF_049739545.1 Streptomyces sp. SLBN-8D4 | reverse complement strand
GGCGACCACGACACCCACGAAGCCGACCTCGCCGACGCCCTCGACCAGCTCATGCGCCGCGCCCACACCCACACCGCCACCCCCGGCGAACAACGCCTGATCACCCGAACCGCACCCCTGAAAACACCCCCCACCGACGGCCGGCACGACGACGGCCGCCACGACCCGCCCGATGTCACCCAGCAGGCCCACGGCGAGGACGAACCAGGCGACGAGGTCGACGCCTCCGTCCCCTACACCGGACTCGGCCTCTACGACCCCGCCCAGGAAGCACTCAACTGGTGACCAACCACCCGCACACCACCGCCCACCACTCCCCCAGCACGGCAGGCCAGCCTGCCCGCACCTCCGCCACATCCCCTTGGCCGCACGGCCACGAGACCGAACCGCAGTGGCCGATCACCACCTGGCAGGGCTGGCAGCACTTCGCCACCACCCCGCCCCTGACCCCGCCCCAGCCCGGCGACCCACCCCGCAGCCTTGAGGAACGCCTCGCCTACCACTCCCAGTTCGTCACCGTCCGCACCCCCGCCATCCACACCCTCGCCACCCAGGTCCGCACCCTGATGCTGCTCGGCCACCACCAGAAGACCACCGCCCGGCCCTCACTGATCGTCACCGGCCCCGCCGCCGCCGGGAAAACGACCGCACTCCTCGAGGTCGGGCGCACCTGCCACCTCGCCCACATCCGCAAACACCCGGCCCCGCCCGGGCGCGCCCACCAGCAGGCACCGGTCGCGTACCTGCTGGTGCCGCCCGGCGCCACCGCCAAGACCCTCGCCACCGAATTCGCCCGCTACCTCGGCATCCCCGTCACCACCCGCATGACCCAGACCCAGATCACCGAAGCCGTCTGCCACACCTACACCGCCGCCGGTGTCCGCCTGGTCCTCATCGACGAGATCCACCGCCTCAACCCCCGCACCACCACCGGCGCCGAAGCCACCGACCTGCTCAAGGACCTCACCGAGCGCATCAAAGCGACCTTCGTCTACACCGGCATCGACGTCGCCTCAACCCCGCTGTTCACCGGAGTCCGCGGCGCCCAACTCGCCGGCCGCGCCAGCCTCATCACCTGCGGCCCCCTGCCCGCCCGCCACGGCCACACCCGCCCCTTCACCGACCTCATCACCGACCTGGAAAACGCCCTCGACCTCACCCACCACACCCCCCACACCCTGACCCGCCACGCCACCTACCTCCACCAACGCACCGCCGGCCGCATCGGAAGCCTCGCCCGCCTCATCCGCCAAGCCGCCATCACCGCCATCTGCGACGGCACCGAACGCATCACCAAAAAGACACTCGACGCCATCCCCCTCGACCACCTCGCCGAAGAAGCAAACCGCCCCCGCACCCGCCCAGGCGCCAGAACAGGAAAACCCCGCACGTGACACACACCCCCGACGGGCCCGCAGCCGAAGAATCCGCCGCCCTCCACAAGAAGGCCTGGGACGTCCTGGTCCCCGCCCGCGCCGACTACCTGGCCGGCGTCTCACCGCACTACGACGAGATCTTCCACGACATCGCCCAGCGAACCGAACACGCAGGCAGCCTCGGCAAGACGGACATCGCCGCCCTCGTCGTCTGGAAACGGCTCTCCGCACAAACCCGCTGGGTCACAGCACTGATGTCCCTGCCCGACACCCAGGTACGAGCCGTCACCGAACGGACCGTCACCGCCGTCCGCGACACCACCCTCACCCGCAGCGAAGCCGCCCGCACCGGACGCGGCATCATCTGGGAACTGCCCGGCTTCCGCACCGGCGACGCCCTCGCCTCAGCCGTCCTGACCGCCGCAGCACCAAAGCGGATGGCCGTCTACGACCGCCGCGTCCAACACGCCCTCGACACCCTCGGCCTCACCCTCACACCCACACCCGGCCGCTACGGCCGCTACCTCCAACTCCTCGAGACCCTCCTCCACCACCGCCCCCCACACGCCGGCGACTGGACCGCACGCGACCTCGACACCGCCCTGTACTGGACCGGTACAGGCCCACCCGCACCAGCCGTGACCACACAACAACACGCTGACCAGCACAAACACACGCCAGCCCTTTAAATACCAGACGCTATCCCTGACAGCACCACACCGTTATCAAAACCCCAAAAACCCCAGGTCAGACACCCCGACACCACCACCACAACCCCAAAAAGAGCGCCCGCCCCCTTCTCATAAAACCCCCAACACCCCAGCTCACACCCACCCACCCACACCAACTACCGCACTCTCAATCACAACGGCACTTGCTGAACCGCTTCCTCGGCCAGCTCCGTCTCCGGAAGCGTCGAGCGCTCAGACATAGCCAGGGCCGCTATCGGCTTGCCGCTCACCCGCCTGCCCTGTCCGCTCCGGTTGCCCTGCTCAACTGGGCGGCGAGACGGACGGCGGTCTTCTCCCCGGCTCGCTGCCTGATCAGACCCTCTTTGGCAACTGCACGAAGCCACACCTCGGAGCTGTCCCCATCGGCCTTCAGCACGCACGCGGTCACCACTACGGGATTCAGCCCGCCGGCACCGCCGCTGGCGACGATGCGGATAGTTTCGTCCTCACCAAGGCGAACTGGCACGGTCTCAATAACGTGGCCCGCCCTCCCGAGCACACCGAAGACGCGCTTCACCGCATCGTCGAAAGGCAAGGGAACAAGCAGATCGACCTCATGGACGTTCTTCCTCATCAGCTTGGCCACCACCCGGACCAAGCGACGACTACCCCCACCCATTGCGCCGAGAGCAGCAAGCTCCTCAGCCAAGATCAGTCCGTACGGCCGTCGCCGACCTCATGCCCGACCACATCGCTGTCGAGGAGGAGGCGCCCGCCCCGGAGCTGCCGGTCTCCGTCGACATGCCGGGCAAGGT
This sequence comes from Streptomyces sp. SLBN-8D4, assembly GCF_049739545.1. NCBI lineage: Bacteria > Bacillati > Actinomycetota > Actinomycetes > Kitasatosporales > Streptomycetaceae > Streptomyces > Streptomyces sp. SLBN-8D4. The sequence goes on along the minus strand of NZ_JBMGQC010000001.1, from coordinate 10,294,440 downwards.
CGCCGACTTCCTCCGCACCGCCGAGTTGGAGCCTGCCGAGCGGGCGGCGCTCGACCAGGGGGTGACCGTACGACGCGGCCAGGGCTACACCCTGAGCGTCAGCGCCGTCCCCGCCGTGCACCCCGGACTTCTCGCCAGCTGCCAGCCGCTCGACGGCAGCCACGGCGTTCCCGCAGTCCCGGCCCAGCGCAAGGCCTGCCGCGAGTACGAGAACCCGTCAGCACACTCACCCCGGCCAGACCATGATCACCGGCTTAGCGTTACTGACTTCGGCTCGTTAGGGTGATCCGTCTCGAAGTTGCTGATGATGACGCGCGGTTGGTTGTATCTCCTGATGTGTGAGGTATGCGGATGGGGGCGGGCTGACGCCCGCGGGGCGTCGGCGCCGTGACCGGATTGGGCTTCGCCCTGGTCCAGGCGACCGAGGCCCTGACCGCGCCGGTCAGCACGGCGATGCCCATGAGCATCACCTTCGCGTACTCGGGCACCGCGGTGGATGCCGTGGCGTTCGTGTCCAACTTCCCGCTGCTGGGCGATACGCCGTCAGGCGCAGGCGGCCCGAGCGGGGACGCAGCCTGCTGCCCGGGCACGCGACGGGCGCACGCCTACTTCAGCCAACAAAGATCGTGAAGTCCTTGGATTGGGGCGCCAGCACCGGGTAGCCCAAATGCCGTCACTCGTCCGGCCGTCGGCCGGATTCCCGGATCGGGTTACTGGCTAACAGCCTGCTGCGACAGTGGGATCATGACGCATCCACATTTGCCGACCACCGAAGCCGCCGTCACCGCGATACGTGAGATCGCGCGGGAGTACGGCCTCGGGATGACCGTGACCGACGACATCGGTGCGGACCAAACGTCGCGCCGCACCTCAGCCGGGGCGTTCACCGTTCTCGACCCGGACGGCTCGCTGCCGCACGAGACCTTCATCGAGTTGGGAGGCTCCCCGGCTGTCACCGTACAGATCTTCCCGGAGGACGACGCAAAGATCAGCGTCGAGAACGTCGCCTTCCACGATGTTCCCCGCGACTCGGCCCCAGCCTTCCTGCGGTCCGTCTACAGCGGTCTGGCCTACGTCACGGGGCGGGTCTTCCCGCCCGGCGCATGGCTGACCGTCCCGTTGCCCGGGGACGAGACCTACAAAGAACCGATCCAGCGTGTGACTCTGACCCCCTGGCTCGCCCGCGCCATCCGGAGCTAAGTGGTCGGCTCCGGAAATCCTTCGGGAGTTGACGTGGAAGTGGTGCTGCGTGAGGGCTGCCCCTGGGGCGAAGGAGGGGCGCTGAGGGGCGTGACAGATAATCTCCGCGCAGATAGTCTTCTCGAAGAGAATCCTCTTGATCAGGAGGCCACTGATGTGGACGTACGAGCACAGCACCGAGACCGACGCCGCACCCGAGGCGATCTGGCGTCTGTGGGCTGACGTCGAGAACTGGGGAGTCTGGAACACCGACATCGCGAGCATCCAGATCAGTGGCCCGTTCGGGGCGGGCACTGAGATCGTGATGACGCCAGCTGGCCAGGACCCGGTGCACCTGATCGTCGCCGAGGCGACCGTCAACAAACTGTTTGTGGACGAGGCCCGGTTCGACGGGCTGCTCCTTCGCACCATTCACCGGCTCGACCAGGGCGAGCGAGGCCGCACTCGAGTGACGTACCGGATGGAGATCACCGGCACCGGCGCCGACCAGCTCGGCCCGCGGATCGGTCCGGCCGTCACCGCGGACTGGCCCGAGACCATGGCCGCCCTGGTCAAGCTGGCACAGGACTGATGGCCCTCAGCCCCGGCGACAGCCCCGGATTCCTGCTCTGGCACGCCACGCTGCGCTGGCAGCGCGATATCGCCGCGGCCCTCGGCCCAATGGACCTCACCCACGTCCAGTTCGTTCTGCTTGCCTGCACCTGGTGGCTGAACACGCACGGCGAACACCCCAACCAGCAGGCCCTGGCCCGCCAGGCCGGCACCGACGTCAAGATGACCTCGCAGGTCCTGCGCGCCCTGGAGGCCAAGGGTTTGATCGAGCGCGAGGTCGACCCCGCCGACACCCGCGCCAAACGGCTGCGTGTCACCAGTGCCGGAGCCGAGCTGGCTCCGCGCGCGATCGCCGCCGTCGAGAACGTCGACGCACGTTTCTTCCAGCCGGTGGCGCACGACGACGCCGTAACCATGCTCAGCCGCCTGGCCAACCCCGAATCCTGAAGCCCGCAACGCGGACACCGTCGGCCCCAAATCCGTCGCCCGACGGTGTCCGCGTGACACCGCCCGGTCCGCCCCAACGCCGAGGAACGGCGACTCCTTCGTGACCGTCCGCTTCGCCGTACCGGTTTCGCTGCGTGCCTGCGAGCGCCATCGGCTGAAGAAGATGGCCTACGGCCACAAGACCCCCCATCAACTCCGCTGCCGGGCTGGGGTGGTGCTCGCCGCGGCCCGTGGGCACTCCAACGCCCGGCTCGCCCGGGACACCGGCCTGCACCTGGACACGGTGCGCACCTGGCGGGGACGCTTTGCCGACGGAGGACTGCCCGCCCTGGCCGACCGCAAGCGGTCCGGCCGGCCGCCCACCTTCAGCCCACTGCAGGCCGCCCAGGTCAAGGCACTGGCCTGCCAGTTACCCGCCGAGAGTGGAGTGCCACTGGCACGCTGGTCGTGCCCGGAACTGGCCCAGGCGGCCCTGGAACGGGGCATCACCGCCTTCATATCGGCCTCCACCGTGCGCCGCTGGCTGGCCGAGGACGCACTCAAGCCCTGGCAGCACCGCTCCTGGATCTTCATCACCGACCCCGGCTTCCGTATCAAGGCCGGACGCGTCCTGGATCTGTACGCCCGCACCTGGCAAGGCCACCCACTCGGACCGAACGAGTACGTCATCAGCGCGGACGAGAAGACCTCCGTCCAGACCCGCTGCCGCTGCCACCCCACCCTGGCGCCCGGGCAAGCCAGAGCCATGCGCGTGAACCACACCTACGGCCGCGGCGGCGCCCTGGCCTACCTCGCCGCCTACGACGTCCACCACGCAAAGGTGTTCGGCCGCACCGAACCACGCACCGGCATCGACCCGTTCATGAACCTGGTCAACCAGGTCATGAGCGTTGAACCCTACGCCAGTGCCGAGCGCGTGTTCTGGATCGTCGACAACGGCTCCTCCCACCGCGGCACGAAGGCCGCCGACCGGCTGGCTGTGGCGTTCCCGAACGCGGTGATGGTCCACACCCCGGTCCGCGCCTCGTGGTTGAACCAGGTGGAGATCTACTTCTCCGTCGTGCAGCGCAAGGTCGTCTCGCCGAACGACTTCACCGACCTTGCCCAGGTCGGGGACCGGCTTCGGGCCTTCGAAGACCGCTACAACACCACGGCACAGCCATTCCAGTGGAAGTTCACCACTTCCGACCTGGACGATCTGCTGGCCAGGCTCGACCGGCACACCGCCGATCAACAGGAAGAATCCTCGTTCCGCCTCGCCAGATGATCACCCCCCGAAGGACTTCCGGAGCCGACCACTAAGCGCGAGCTGGCCGCCGCCGCTGCCCCTCACCGGGTGCCGGTGACGTGCCAGGTGCGAGGGCCGGGCCCGCCAGCCCTACTACCGGTGCCACGATGACCTGGTGGGGCAGAGCTTCACCGCAGCCGGGCCTACCGACTTCCTCGAATTGTTGTCGGCTGCTGGGTGAGGCTCAGTCTGGTCCCGGCAAGGCAACCATCGATGAGGTCGGGCCGGAGTTGGATATGACGTAAGCCCCGGCGGAGGGTGCGTTCGAGGTGCTCGTCGTCGGTGAAGGCAACGTTGGCGAGCGGCCCCCGCCGTAACAGTGACCAGATACCCTCGCGCGCCGTAACAGTGACCAGATACCCTCGACCGGGTTCACGTCCGGTGCATAAGAGGGTAGTTGGACGATCGTGAGCCAGTCGTGTGCGGCCGCGTACTCACGCATCCCTGCGGCCCGGTGGGTGTCGAAGTTGTCCCAGATCAGGACGATGGGGCTGGAGTTGGATGTGGGCGCGGACGATCAAGCGGACTCCAGCGCGGCCACGGCGAAGCTGGACTTCATCCGGGCGTGGATGGAGTGGCCCACAGTACGGACCACACCACAGACGACGAGGTCAGACGCCTTGTGCTATCCGGCCCTCGACGCCCGCCGCATGTCGCGGTTCGGTGCGGGCCGGTGAGGCGGCCGGAGCGCACGACGGCTCTGTTGACTCCCGCCCCTCCCCATGGGAGATGTAGAGGGGAATGTCGGGGCGAGGGGGGCACGATGTATCGACGGGGGCCACTGTGGTGGGCAGCAGGCTTAGTGATGTCTGTGATCGTCATATGGGGGACCGTCGGGTGTACATCGGCGCGTCCAGTCAGTACCCGGGCGGTGATCACTGTTGACAGGCCGGTCGCGCTGGCCGATGAGCCAGTGCACATAAGAGTCACACACCTCGCCCCGCAAGGCCGGATCGTCGTGCACTCCTCCGCGACCGCGTACGACGGGCAGGCCTGGAAAGCAAAAGCGACCTTTGCCGCAGACGAGGACGGTGTTGTTGATCTCACCACATCGCGGCCGGAATCGGGGACCTACCACAACGTCGACGGCATGGGACTACTGTCGTCGATGAGGCCGCCGTCCGGCGATCCCAACCTGGCCTCCTTCGCCCCTCTCTACCCAGATCTCGCCCCCTCCTTCAACGTGCGGATCACTGTCACCGCGCACGGGCGCTCGCTTGCGGACCGCACCCTTACCCGCGTATGGGCGAAGCCGGGTGTCCGCAGCACGGACCTGTCCCTGGCGCACGACAAGGTGGTCGGGAAGCTGTTCCTGCCCCCTCCTGGTGCCCCGCGCCATCCGGGAGTGCTGGCCTTTGGTGGATCGGAGGGCGGAATCAGCATGAAGTTCGAGGCCGCGCTGCTGGCCTCCCACGGCTATCCGACGCTGGCACTGGGCTACTTCCGCGTGCCCGGTCTGCCCACGACCCTGCACGACATCCCGCTGGAATACTTCGCCACCGCTGCGCGCCTGCTGGCCGCACAGCCGTCCACAGACCCCGCCCACATCATCGCGATAGGCTACTCGCGCGGCAGCGAGGCCGCTCTGCTCCTGGCCGAGGACTACCCCCAGCTCGTCCACGGAACTGTCGTGTACTCGCCCTCCTCCAGGGTCATTCCAGGCTTCCCTCACGGCGGCAATGCCTGGACCTACCAAGGCCAGCCGGTCCCCCAGAACCTCATATCACTGGACCATCTCAGCGGGCCGCTGCTGTCCATCGCCGGCGACGACGACGCCTTGTGGGCATCCCCCGCCTCCGCCCGGCAGATCGCCGCCCAACTGGACGCAATCCACGACCGCTACCCCCACCAAACCCTCATCTACCCAGGGGCAGGACACGGCGTGGGAACCTTCCCCTACCTTCCACGGGCCATCTCAGTGATCAACCCCACCACCGGCCAGAAAACCGAGCTCGGCGGGACCCGCGCCTCCGACGCCGCCGCGCGCCAGAAGGGCTGGCCCCACGTTCTCTCCTTCCTCGCCAACACCCCACACTGATCCCTGCAGACTGCACGGCGACGCACTGGGGACGGGAGTGTCTACTGACTTCGGCTCGTCAGGGTGACTTTGGATCATCGAGGGCCAGGCCGGTGCCGGTAATGAAGCCGTCGAGGGTGTCGGGCCGGTACAGACTCAGATGCGGCTGCCCGGAGCCGGTGCAGTCCTCGCTCAAGTGGACCTTGTACCCGGTCCAGGCCGCGCTTGTGTGAATAGCGGGCCTCGGTATCGTACGGCGAGGCGATCAGAGCTCTGCCCGGCGGGAGATCATCCTTGCCGCGCCAGCCCACCTCTTGCCCTCCGTCGGTGACGGTGCGTGTGAACTGCTGGATCCAGACCGTCCGTAGCACGGTCACCGCGGGGATCTCACGCAGCCATGTCGGTGCTGTGGATGTGTGGACGGCTTCGAGTAGACGGTAGCCATCGGCAGCAATCTGCTGGGCCAGCCGGTCGCGTTCGGACCGTTCGGAGGGCAGCCGGTAGGCATCGGTTCTGGCGCCGTAACGCTTCTGCCAAGCCGGGTCCATCCAGCTCACGAGCCACTGCGCACTGGCCGCGGACAGTGCTTCCATGCAGGCCCGGAGTGTCTCGCCGATGAACTCCAGTCGGTTCAGGCGGCGGACGGCAGCCAAGACATGAGTGGAGTCGGTGCGCTGCCGCCCTCCGGCGCTGACCAGGCCCTGGCCAGCCAGGCGCTCCAGCAGCAGGTCCAGCACCCGCTCCTCCATGCCGTGGTCCAGCAGTCGTTGCCGGAACCCGGTGAGCACCGTGAAGTCGAAGCCGGGATCGGTGAGTTCCAGTCCCAACAGGTACTTCACGTCGATCCTGGCCCGCACGGCGTGCGCTGCCTGCCGATCCGTCAGGTTCTCAACGAATTGCAGCACGCTTACCAGGGCAAGCTGCCCGGGCGAGATACCAGGACGGCCGCGGTCCCCGAACGCCTCGCGGAACTCCTCATTCGAGAACACTGAACCGAGTTGGTCGCGGATCCGCATCGCAAGACACCCCTTCGGGAACGCCGCATGCGCGACCGCACTCGTCCCATCAGGAACACCGCCAGAAGCCGATCCCATAGACACAGCCGTTACCCCCTGCCGCAGGGCGACCCCTTCACGCCCCCCTGACCAGCAGGATCCGTCTCTCCGCCTGCCTCCGACCGAGTGATCGACGTAAACTCCCTCGAATTGAGCAACAGGGTCCCTCGATGAAGGTGAAGATCTCAGCGCGGGCAGTGGTCCGGTCGCGCCAGCGGCGGGTGCCGATCTCCGCTTTCAGCAGCGCGAAGAAGCTCTCGGCGGCGGCATTGTCATAGCACGAGCCGGTTCGGCCCATGCTTTGCCGCAGCCCCAACCGGCGTACTTCCCTGCGGAGTTCGTCAGCTGTGTACTCCGCTCCGCGGTCCGAGTGCACGATGCAGCCGGGCTGAAGGGCGCTGCGGTCGGCGGCCATCGTCAGTGCGTCGACCACAAGGGATGCGCGGTGGTGGTCGGCCATCGAGTAGCCGACGATTTCGCGGGTCGACAGGTCCACCCAGGTCGCCAGATACAGCCAGCCCTCGTCGGTGGGGATGTAGGTGATGTCACCGGCCAGTTTCCGTCCCGGGGCGGCGGCCGTGAAGTCGCGGCCGATCAGGTCGTGAGCGGGCACCGCCTTTTTCGCCGGACGGGTCAGCGACCGGCGCTTGCGCCGGGGGGCCTTGACCCTTGATCCTGGACACACGAGACACTGGATCCTGAGGATCTGCGAACGGACATCTCGTGGTCATGAAGAACTATCCGCCGCAGTTCAAGGCGGACGCGGTCGCGCTGTACCAGTCGCGGCCCGAGGCGACGATCAGGCAGGTCGCCGCCGACCTGGGGATCAACCCCGAGACCCTTCGGAACTGGGTGCGGGCAGCCGGCGCGAGCCGGCCGCGTGGACGCCGGGCGGAGGTGCCGACCGAGCCGCCGGCGCCGTTGGAGGCGGAGAACGCCGCTCTGCGGAAGAAGGTCCGTGAGCTGGAGGAAGAGCGCGAGATCCTGCGGAAGGCAGCAAAGTATTTCGCCGGGGAGACGCGCTGGTGAACCGCTTCCAGTTCGTCGCCGACCATCAGCGCCGTTACGGCGTGAAGCGGCTGTGCGCCATCCTGGGCATCGCCCGCTCCAGCTTCTACTACTGGCGTCGGACGGCCGCGGACCGGGCCGCCCGGCAGGCGGCCGACGCCCGCCTCGCCTCCCGGATACGGGCCGTGCACCGCGAGTCGGACGGCACCTACGGCGTCCCCAGGATCACCGCCGAGCTCCGCGAGGCGGGCGAGCGCGTCAACCACAAGCGGATCGCGCGGGTGATGCGGGGCGCCGGGCTGGCGGGCGTGCGCTTGCGCCGCAGACACCGCACCACGGTGGCGGACCCGGCCGCGGCGAAGGCCCCGGACCTCATCGGCCGCGACTTCACCGCCACCGAGCCGAACACGAAGTACGTCGGCGACATCACTTATCTCCCGCTGGACGGCGGGAAGTTCCTGTATTTGGCCACCGTCATCGACCTCGCCTCACGCCGCCTGGCCGGCTGGGCGATCGCGGACCACATGCGCACCGACCTCGTCACCGACGCCCTGTCCGCCGCCGAACGGACCCGCGGCAGCCTCGCCGGGACGGTCATGCATACCGACCACGGGGCCCAGTACACCAGCCGGGCCTTCGCCGACGCCTGCCGCCAGGCCGGCGTCCGCCAGTCCATGAGCGCGATCGGCAGTTCGGCGGACAACGCGCTCGCCGAGTCCTTCAACGCGACGTTCAAACGCGAGACGCTTCAGGGCCGGAAGCGCTGGTCCAGCGAACACGAGGCCCGTCTCGACGCGTTCCGCTGGCTCAACCGCTACAACACCCGACGCCGACACTCCCGCCTCGGACAACGCAGTCCCATCGCCTACGAGACAGCACTCGACACAACATCAACTACCCTGGCCCAAGCCGCATAGCCCGTGTCCAAGATTCCGGGTGAAGGCCCGGGTGACCCCGGTGATGTCGCGCTCACGCATGATCCGCTCCACTCGCTTGCGGTTGACCCGCCGGTCCAGCCTGCGCAGTTCGGCATGGATGCGCGGCACTCCGTAAGTGCACCGGGAGGCGATGTGCAAGACGGCGATCTCGTGGGCCAGGGCGTCGTCGGCGGCCCGGCGGGCGGCGCGGGCCTGCTCGCCGGCCAACCAGGCGTAGAAAGAGGAGCGAGCCACCTTCAGCAGCCGGCACAACAGAGCGACTGGGTGGGTGGTCTTCTCCGCCTCGATGAACGCATACACGTCGTTCATCGATCGCTCTCCTTCGCGAAGAAGACCGCCGCTTTTCGCAGCACCTCGATCGTCTCGGCCTGCTCACGGTTCTGCCGCCGCAGCCGACGCAGTTCCTCCCGCTCCGCGCTCGTGAGCTCGCCCGGCGCCCCCTGCCCGCGGTCGATCGTGTCCTGCTTGACCCAGTTCCGCAGGCCCTCGGCGCTGACCCCGATCTCCCGGGCCACCTCGGTGACGGTCTTGCCGGAGGAGCGGACCAGCGCGACCGCGTCGCGCTTGAACTCCTCCGAGTACCGCCTGCTGCGATTGCTCTTGCTTCCCACCTGGCACTACTTCCTCTGGAACCTCACGTCCCAGTCTCCAGGTGTCCAACATCAAGGGGAAGCTTCAGGGTTGGCAATGCGGAGGTAGTTCGTTGGCCGACGCACCCTAGTCAGAATGGGCCAAGGCGGCGAGTAGTCCTGCTCCGACTCCCAGCACAGTCAACTGCATGATACCCGGGGTGCGCCACCGCAGGGCAAGGAGACAGCCGCCTGTGACGACTGCGCCACCGACCAGGAGCCACATTCCCTGCCACGCCATCTTGGGCGCACCAGGCAAGTTGTCCTGGTCGTAGCTGTCGGCCCAGCCTGTCATCCCATAGCGGAACACCAACCAAGCGATGACCATCAAGTCGAGGACGAGTAGCGCCAGGCTGACCCCAACCTGCTGACCGATCGACGGCCCACTTCCGCGTTTCATACTCACCACCGGTGCCCATGACAGCCTGTTAACCGCATGAGGTCAGCATGCAGCCGTGACGGGCTCTGCACATGAGTACGGCTACTCAGTGAGCTGTCAGTAGCGGAGGGTGTGTCTTTATCGGCTCTGTCTCACATCCGGTGGTAACTGAGCGTCATGACTTCAAGAGGACCGCGGCGCAGCCGATTTCGCAGCTCAGAGACCATCTCTCCAGGACAGCGGAGCAACGCTCCGGCGACGGCCATCCAGGACCTCCGGCAGATCTGACTGCAGCCTGACTTGCAGCTATTACTCTGCGCTTCTGAACTCGCTCTGCGCTACCACCGGATGTGAGACAGAGCCACTCGTTTGACAGTCCCCCTACCTTGCTGCGGTCCGGAAGTCATACTGAACCGTTCCGGCTCCGGCGAATGATGCTCCCGCGACGGGTTCTCCCCCGTCCGGGTAATGCCAGGTGACGATTGACCATCGCGAGCACCGTCCAGAAACCGAGGAGCACGCTGAACACCTGGCGTGCCATCTCGAGCTAGAGTCTGTCTCTTTGAAAGGCTATGAGCGCCATTCCTGCTGATAGGCGGGGTGTTCGGCGTATGACTGACCAAGGACTCGCAGCGCGTATGCCAGGCCGGCCGAGCGGGAGTCCGAGGGGTCCATGGCTTTGTAGTCGTTCGCCACGGCGAGGCCCTCGGGACGTAGGCCGCCGGATCAGAAACCTGGGGCATCCGGAAAGCCCGCGACGCCATGGCGGTAGACAGCCGTGTACCGGGACATGCCCCACCAGCCGAGGCCGAAGCCCAGGGCCGACGCCGGCAGGGTCAGCGCGGCCGGCGCCGGGCCGCCGACGGCGTAGACGCTTCCCACGGCCGTAGTGAGCCAGGCGAACGCCGCGGCGACGAGCCCGGCGCAGGCCGCGCCCAGCCGCGTCTGCCGGCGGCGGGCACGGGGCGAGAGCAGTGGGACCACCAGGGTCGAGAGCCAGAGCGTCAGGGCGCCCAAGAAAGCGATCAGCGCGGGGACGGCGGACTGCGGAAGGAAACTGAAGCGGTAGTCGAAGGCCTGCACGGCCGTCAGGACCATCAGGAAGGCGCCGATCAGCGCCGTCTGCAGGAGGTTGACCCGCTGCTGCTTCGACTGCAGCTCCGTCTCCCTGCGTTGGAGCTCCTCCCGGCCCAGTTGGACGGCCTCCTCGGCTTGTACGGTCAGCGCGTCCCGGAGCCGCTCCCTGTCGAGTTCCAGATAGGCGACGCTGTCCTCCAGACGGTGCCGCAGCCAGCGGGACACGGCAAGGTCGTCCGCCAGCGGTCCGCCCGGCGGCGCGGCTCCCTCCATGTTGGACACCGCGATCTCGGCACTGCGCTGCAGCTCACGCAGGTCCAGCAACCGCCGGCTCAGGCCGCCGGGACCGGACAGGGCCACCAGCAGCCGGTGCCGTAGCGACGTCAGCTCGCCGGCCCGCTGCGACACCGAGCGGGACGGGGGCGTCCGGTCGGGATCGTGCCGCATCTCCGCCAGGGCCGCCGCGATCAGGTCCGTCGTCCCAGGTGAGGCGCCGACGGCCGGCAGCCGCAGCTGAGCGCGCAGCTTGGCCGTGTGGGCGAGATACCTGGCGAACGGCGGCACGGTCGCCGCACGTTCGTACCAGAGCCAGCGCTCGAGTCGCTCGGGCAGGTCCCCGGCCCCGGGCGCCACGGCGACCAGGCGGCGCAGACGTCTCTCGCCGGGGCCCTGCACCTCCCACAGCGTGGCGCGTGGACCGTCCAGCCGGACGGGCGGCGACAGAACGGCGGGGCGGCCGCCCCGCCCGGGCAGCGCTGTCTCCAACTCGCGCGCGGGCACGTCCTCCTCGCCGCAGTACGCGACGTACAGGCGGACCTCGCCCCAGGCCCACTGCTCGATGTCCTGGGCAGCGCTCTCCCACCGACGCTCCGTCTCCCGCCAGTCCGTGCCGGACAGGGCGACGGAGAGGACGAGCAGCTCGTCGACGCGTCGGAGGACGGCCTGTGCGTCGCCGCTGTCGTCGCGGCGTGCGGCCACCGCCCCGCCGTCGGGCAGGACTTCGCCCGCACCGGGGAGCGCCTCGGCCAGTCCGGTCCCGTGCGCAGGCCGGTCCATGCCGAGGGTGTCCGCGAGGCGGTCCCAGACGGTCCGCAGCCCGACGGGGAGCGAGGCGCTCTGATCCGACGCCACCGAGGCGTAGACGTGGACGACCAGGGAGTACTCAGTCAGCGGCATTCCGCGGCCGCCCTTCCTCCGGTGGATCCGGCTCCGCCTCTTCGGTGAGGCTGTACAGGATGCGGTCGACACGGTCGCGGACCTGCTCGGGGGGCTCGTCCGTGTCGTCGCCCAGCCGGACGCGGACACGGAGCGTCTCGGCCAGCGCCAGCTCGGTCAGCGCTGTGTCGAGTGCGTCCGCGTCGTCCGCGGCGAGGGCGTCCGCCACCGCCCGCAGGGCCTGGTCGGCGCGGTGCCAGCGAGCCAGGGAGCAGCGCCAGGCCGGTACCTCGCGCAGGGCTTCGAGGAGATGCCGTCGCTGGTCCGGCGTGATGCCGGTCCGGTCGTCAGGGCCAGGCATGCGTGTCGCTTCGTTCACGGAAGTCGCTCCGGTCGTTCTCGCGGTCACTCCGGTACGGTCCGACGGTCGGTGCCGGCTCGCGCCTTCCATCCGGGCGGCAGACCGAAGTAGGTGAACGGCGCCCAGAACGCGGGGTGCCGGAACGGGCCCTGGGCCCGCAGGTGGTCGCGGGCACGGTTCAGTGCTTCCAGGGGGTGCAGGGCGTCCTGGATGAGACCTTCGTAGAAGGTGTGCATGAACAGGCTGGTCGGACGGTCGCGCACGGGCCATCGTGTGGCCAGCACGGCACAGGAGCCGCCGGCGAGAAACGCGCGGACGAAGCCGATCATCTCGTCGGTGCCCGCCTCCGAGCCGCGCCCCGTCCCGCAGCCGCTCAGTACGGTCAGACAGGGCTCCAGTCGCAGCGGCAGCAGGTCTCGCACCTCCAGATGTCCCGTCCCGTCCGGCCCCTCGCTCGCGAGGACGATGCTGGAGAAGGCCGGAGCGTCCGGTTGCAGGTCGGTATGGGCGGCCAGGTGCACCAGCCGTGCCGAGGGCGCCCAGCGGGTGAACGCCTTCTTGGTCGCCGTGCCACCGACGAGGGGGCCGCCCGCGGTGATGTTCCGCAACTGGCGGCGGATCGCCTCCACCTCCTCCTCGGCGCGGCGCAGCGTGCCGTCGGGGTTGGCCATGATCAGGGCCGGTTCGTAGGAGGACGGCAGAGCGCGCAGGAAGCGGGAGACCGAGAGGGAGGGAAGGTAGGTGACCGCGTACTTCTCGAAGGCGTAGCCGTCCGCACCCAGTAACGCCTCGACGGGGAACTCGAACACCTTGGGCGTGGGGACGACGATCAGTTCACCGGCGCCGGCCAGGGCCCCGGCTCGTTCCACCGGTTCCAGCAGCTGTGTGTGCAGCCGACGGGACAGCTCGGTGATCCGGCCGGTGTCCGGGCTGTCCCAGCACAGCCCGGCGAGTTCCTGGTCGAGTGCGGCGGCTTCGGCCAGGCTGCCGTGCCGGTGTACGGAGAGCCGGCCACGGTTCCTGACAAGGCTGATCAGCTCCTCGCCGACGGCCGCGTACTCGACCACGGCGACGCGCTCGCCCATCGCGGCGTCGAAGGCGGACTCGTCACCCGGATCGACCGTGGTGAAGGACCGGTAGGTGGGGAAGGACTGGGCGGCGAACGCCTCGAACTCGTCGAACTCGGCCCTGGCCCGACGCAGGTCGCTCGTCAGACGCTCCAGCCGCTCGGGCTCCGCCTCCGTGCCGTCGCCGTCGCCGGAACGGTGGGCCTGAAGCAGATGCTGGCGCGTCCGCACCTGCTCGGCCAGGCCGGCGAGCCGGTCGCGTACATGGACGGGCAGGGCCGCCGAGGCGGTGGGAGTGGAGCCGAGCCGGTCGACGAGGACTCGGGCGCGGCTGCGTTCCAGCACGGTGAACAGCCGTGACCGCCACAGCGCCGAGGCGGCGGGTCCGCTGGTACCGTCCCGCGCGCCGGACCCCTCCACGGCGGATTCCTGAGCGAGCGCCAGTTGCATCGCGCCGGCGACACAGCTCTGCGTCTCCGCGCTCATGTCGAGCTGGACGGATTCGGCGAAGGTCAGCCTGCGCATGGTCTCGTGGGCCGCCCAGGACTGCTCGTAGTGGTCCCAGGCGCTGTCAGGCCGCCCGAGGCTGACACTGAGGTCCCCCATTTCCCCGTGGATGACGGCGATGGCCCGCGAGTCGCCGATCGTACGACCGATGTCGGCGGCCATGCCGAAGAAGTGGAGCGAGTCGGCGTGCTGGTCCTGCCACTGCAGCACCTGTGCCAGACGGCAGAGGGCGAGGGCCTGCCCTTGCCGGTCTCCTCGCTCGGCGTAGAGTCCCCAGGCTTCCGTGATCAGGCCCCGTGCCTCGCGCGGGCTCGAGGCGACCGACATGTTCAACAGCGCCAGCGGGCGGTTCTCACGGTCGTCGAGTTCCTCGGCGGAATCCAGTGCCCAGCCCAGGTATTTGGCGTGCAGATGGAGCTGGCCGAGGCCCAGATAACAATGGGCGATGTTGTTCAGCAGGACCACTTCGTGGTCCCTCGTGCCCACTGTGGCGAACTCCAGAAGTGCCTGGTGGTAGTGGTGCAGGGCCAGGCGGGTCTGTCCGCTGCCGAGGCACACGTTGCCGCGGGCCGTCAGCGCGGCGCCGAGGGCGTGCGGTGATCCGCCCGCTCTCGCCAGTTCGAGTGCCCGGTCGGCCGCCTGGGCCGCCTCGTCCGGCCGGCCCGCGTTGTGCAGGGTCGTGCTCAGGCTCGCGGAGGCCAGGGCCCTCTCGTCCGGTGGCGCGTCAGCGGGCATCAGCCGGTTCCCGGCCGTGAAGTCGGCGACCGCGGCGGTGGTCTCGCCCTGCCGCTCAAGCAGGACGCCCCGCTGCCGGACCAGCTCCGCGGCCTCCGGGCCGGCGGTACGGCCGGCCTCGATCGTGCGCGTCAGTACGGTGACCGCCTCGTCGAGCCGGCCGAGCGACGCCATGATCCGGCTCAGCTCAAGGGCCGGCTGGGCCGCGGGGATGGCGTCGCCGAGGGACTCCCGCAGCCGTCGTAGCGCCTCCTCGCCCCTGCGCAGGGCCAGCGCGTTCCTGGTGAAGCGCTGCACGACCAGGTCCCTGATCCCCGGGTCCACCTCCCGCAGCGCGCCCAGTGCGTCGGTCAGCGTGTCGAAACCGGCCTCGGCCTGTCCGGCTGCCCGGAGGGCCTCGCCGAGCAACAAGGAGACGGTCACGGCGTGGTGGGGGGCCAGGGAGGTGCTTCGCAGCGCGGTGAGGACCGCGATGACGCGGTTCATCGCCGCCGGCTCCAGCCGTGCGTCGACCGCCGCGCCCGCGGCGTGCAGCTTCTCGGGCAGGGAGAGATCGGCGGATTCGAGCGCCGCGAGCAGAGCGGCCGTGTCCACGACGGTCACCCCCCGCTTCCCGGGACGTCCCCGCCGTCGTCCGACCGCGCCGCCCGCGTCTCCTGGCAGGCGGCCAGGATCGCCCTCGCCTGCCCGAGGCCTGGTGTCCGCCGGACGAGTTCGGCCGCGGTCCGTTCCGCCGCGGCGAAGTTACCGGTGCTCAAGTGGAAGGCGGCGACCGCCAGTTGCGTGGTGGGATCGTCCGGTGCCAGTGCGCGGGCCCGGAGGATGTGGTCCCAGATCTCGGTGGCGTCCGTGCCGTCCGCGGCGACATTGAGGGCTGCCATGGCGAGATTGGCCCAGTGCAGAGCGTCCCCGGGGCCCCAGCGGACGGCCGAGCGGAAGCAGGCCAGGGCCCGCTCGCCGTCGCGGATGTGCTGGTAACAGACCCCGAGGTCGTTCCAGGTCCTGCCGTCGTCGGGCTGTAACGCGAGATAGCGCTCGTAGTACGGCACGGCCCCTTCCGGATCGTTGGTGCCGACGGCGGCCTTGGCCCGGATCCACAGGGCGCCGGTGGCATCGGGCTCGGTCGTGAGGGCGAAGTCGGCACAGGCCATGGCGGTGTGCGCGTCACCGGTCCGCAACGCCAGATCGGCCCGCATCACCAGGGCGGGGCCGGTGAGCCGGCCTCGGTCGGCGCCCGCCAGATACTCCTGGGTCTCGCCCCGCCGCCCCTGTGCCTCGGCGGCCAGTGCGCGGGCGAGCCACCAGTCCCCGTTCTCGGGCGCGAGCCCGCACAGCACGGCCGTCAGATCAGCGGCCACGTCGAACCGGTGGCCGGCCAGCGCGCCCATCGCGTACCCGCCCAGCGCGGTGACCGTGTCGTCCAGCTGATCCGGCGGCACCTGCCAGCCGTCCGCCCGTACCCCGGCGCGCAGGAGCTCCTCCGCCGCCGGATCCTGCCCCCGACCGGAGAGCAGCCGCGCCTTGTTGAGCAGCGCGGACGGGCGTCCCGGGTCGAGTTCCAGGGCCCGGTCAAGCGCCGTCAGCGCCTCGTCGGGCCGGTCCAGCCGGAGCAGCGCCGCACCCCGCATGGCCTGGTACGCGGGCTCACCCGGGCGTTCCTCGCACAACGCGTCCAGCAACGGCACCGCCGGGCCAGCCTCGTCGAGGCGCAGCAGGCACACGGCCCGGTTGAAGCGGGCCTCACGGTCGTCGGGCCACAGCCGGGTCGCTTCCGCCCACAGCTCGGCGGCCTCGCGGTACGCGCCGCGTTCCTGCGCCGTGCCCGCGTCCCGGGAGAGGGCGCGTGCGCGATCCCGCGCGGCGGACTCCTCGGGCCCGAGCAGCGTGAACATGGGCTCGCCGGACATGCTGGGCGGCAGATACACGCTCGGCATGGTCCGGGTGACCGTCCACCCAATGTGTTCCATCGTGTCCTCGGGCGGTGCCGGCAGGGCGCGGACGTGTTCCTCGTAGGCGACCCGGCACAGGTCCCAGGTGCCGTCCGCCACCAGGCCGTCGAACGCCTCTCGCACCAGGGGGCTTTTACTCGTGAGAGAGAGGAGAAGGCCGATCGCGTTGATCCGCGGCCGGCCGGAGCTGGCCCGGCACAGGTCGGTGACGGTGCGGAGGAAATTCCGGCGCCACTGCTCCGGGAGGTCCCCGTCGTCGAGGAAGTCGGAGGCGGGGAGAGCGAGCGTCACGATCTCGTTCGTCACGTAGGGCGGGTCCGCGGAGCGGAGGCGCGCGGCGACATAGGCGAGTGGGTCGACCTCGTACGCCTTCGGCGTGTCCGCGCTCACCCCCGCGAGTCGCATTCGGCGCAATCCCACAGGCATGCTGACCCCCGTCGGCAGAACATCGCTCAGGCTGACGACGTTACCCACGACGCCCTGCACGTACGCCGGGAAGCGCACACGCGGTTCAGAATCGAAGCACCTTTTTCGTGAGTGACACCCCCCGTCGGGCCGAGAAGCCCGGCAAGCCCTACCGGCGGCCCAAGAAGGACCCCGTCCGCACCCTGGCCTTCGAGGCGCTCCGGGCCGCGGACGAGCGGGACGCGCCTGCGGGCTCTGGAGGTTGCTGCTGCAGCAGGTCGTGTAGTGGTCCCCGGCCAGTGGGCGGTTTCACGCACGTCCAGTACCGGAGGTCGGTTCCCCTTGGCTGTCGACGACCAAGATCGTCTAGAGTCCCGGCTATCTCCCTCGACCCTCACGAGGGGATGGCTCCGGACGGGAAGGCGATCATGAAACTTCGTCAGACGCTCAAATTTGTTGCAGCAGTGGCGGCGACCACCGCGCTAATGCTCTTCAGCACCTCTCCGGCGAGCGCTGCCGGAGAGTGGCAAACCTACAAGTCCAACTCGAACTGGCACTGCGGCAGCACCAGCGCGACCCATGTCTCCAACAATGTTGTGTTCCAGACGTGCATAGTCGTCACTCCGGACGGCACCAAAGGCCAGGTCGTGCTGGTTGTCTCCAACAGAGGGACCAAGGATCTCGCGCTCAAGGTCGGCATGGTGCAGTCCGATGAGCTATATGCCGGCAATGATCACGTGTGCAACGTTACTTACTTCCTTGCCGGAGGGGAGGCCCGCGGCTGCTTCGGTCCGACCGTGGCCTTCCATGGCTGCGGTTACTACTGGGGCAATGGAAGCTTGTGGGCCAACGCCCTGGAGGAAGATTCCACTTTCCCTGTCCGCTACGACAACTGCGCCTGAGCCCGGATCCACCGGCTTGATTCCCGGTTGATCGTTTCGGGGTCGTGCAGGCCGTGTTGGGGCTGAGTTGCGGATTCGGGCATGGGGTGCTCGCTGGTCTGCCCAGCTCTCAAGATGAGCCTGCGTGACATCGCCAAGCGACCGGCCATACCACCGGCACGAGGAAGGCAACGGCACGCCGGTCGACGTCTGGTACCGCAGCGGCGGCAGCAACCAGCAGTGGACCAGGAGCTGACGCCGGCATCCGGCCGCCTCGGCCACCGGCTCTGAACACGAGCACCGTCGCGCCTCGCCCCACGGCGAGGCCGGCGGCGCTCCGCACTGATCCACGCCGACCGTGCGGTCACTCCGTCGGCGACGTCCTCTTGCGCGTCGCCTCCGCGCGGGCCTCGCTCGGGGTGATGTCGAACCTGGAGCGGAAGAGGCGGGCGAAGTGGGCCTGGCTGGAGAACCCCCACCGGTGTGCGACATCGCTGATCCTGGTCTCCCGCGCGCCGGGCCCGGTGAGTTCCTGATGCGCCCCGACCAGGCGCCGTTCCATGATGTGCCGCGCCGGAGTCCGGCCGGTCGGTTCGAAGATCCGGCCCAGGTGCCGTACCGAGATGCCCATGAAGCCGGCGACCTGCGCGGGGCCGAGGCCGGGGTCGTGCAGGTGCCGGTCGATGTAGCTCTCGGCCACGATGAGCTGCGACCGGTAGGCGTCGGGCGCCGGCCTTCCTCCCGTACGCTCCTCGGCGAGTTGCCTGAGCAGGTCGAGTACGGTCGCCTCGGCGTCGTCGGGACCGTACGGCACACCACGCAGCGCGGCCAGCCGGCCGAGCCGGGAACTCAGCGCGGCCACGAGCGCGCCCTCCCGAGCCGTGCCCCGCCCGAACAGCGTCGGCCCGGGCAACCCTCCTCCCCCGCACGCCTGCGTGAACAGGTCGCGCGGCACGTCCACCAGGATCTGCCGCATCGAGGAGGAGAACCCGAAGAGATACGGCCTGCGGGTGTCGTAGACGACCAGCTCGCCCGCGGTGGCCGCGAGGCAGCCGTGCTCGTGCAGGAACACCGCCTCACCCTTGAGCAGGAGAGTGGCGAAGACCGAGTCCTTGGGCGCCGACCTGACCGTCTGCGGGCTGCGCTCGATCACGTGGGCGTTGCCGGAGATCTCCGCGAGACGCAGTTCCCCCAGCTCGATGTTGGTCTGCCTGGCCAGCAGCCCCTGCTCGGAATAGGAGGTGCAGGACAGGGCCACCAGCGCCTTGCGGTTGTAGTCCTCCCAGTAGGGGATGCGCTCGGCGGGGGCGACGTGCTCGGTCGTGGCCTGGGAGATCACTGAAGGGGCGGACACGTGACCTCCCATGGACGTACGGGTCAGGGCGGTCAGCTTAGGTGACGGGTCACACGGCCACATAGCCTCCGTCCACCGGGACGACCGCGCCCGTGACGTACGAGGCCGCCGCCGAGCACAGGAACGCCACCACCGAGGCGACCTCGTGCGGCTGTCCGAGTCGCCCGGGCCTGGATGCGGGCCAGCACCCGGGCCGTGGCCTCGGGGTCGTCCAGCACCCCCCGGGCCAGCGGGGTCAGCACGAAGCCCGGCGCGACGGCGTTGACCCTGATGCCGTCGGCGGCATACTCGGCGGCCAGCGACTTCGTCAGCTGGGACACGCCGCCCTTGCTCGCGCTGTACGCGGGACGGTCCCTGCTGCCGGAGAAGGCGAACATCGACGAGACGTTCACGACGGTGCCGCCGCTCTCGGCCAGGGCCGAACGGGCAGCCTGGCAGGCGGCCATGGTGGCGGTGAGGTTGATCTCGATGACCCGCTGCCAGCGGGCGAGGTCGTACTCCTCACGGTCGTGGCTGACGCCCGCGCAGTTCACCAGGGCGTGCAGCGGCTGCCCGGCGGACAGCAGGCCGGTCAGCCCGGCGCGGTCGAGCACGTCGTGCTCCACCACACGGACGCGGGGGTGGTCGGGCAGATCGGCGAGGTCGGCGGGTGGCAGTCCGAGCGCGGTCACCTCGGCGCCGAGCTCGGCGAGCAGGACGGCCGTGGCCGCGCCGATCCCCGAGGTGCCACCGGTCACGAACGCCCGGCGTCCCACGAACTCGGCGCTCACGAAACCCGCTCGCCTGGTCGTACCAGCACCTTGACCTGCTCTTCTCCGCGCAGCAGAGCCTCGAATCCGTCACGCACGACGTGCTCGAGCGAGATGGTGGACGTGACGATCCCCGCCAGGTCCACGCCTTCCTTGGCCACCATGCGGATGAGCTCGGGATAGACGTCGCGGTAGCCCACACTGGTCATGATCGTCTGCTCGTTGTTCACCAGCGCCAAAGCGTCCAGACGGACCGTGCCGACCAGGCCGAGGAACATCACCCGCCCGCCGCGCCGTCCTGCGGCCAGACAGGCACGCAGGGTGTCCTCCGAACCGACCGCCTCGAACACGACGTCCGCTCCCTCGCCGCCCAGCACGCCGATCACGTCGGCGAGGTCCGCGCCGGCATCGGCGGCTCCCAGGCGCAGCGCCAGCTCGCGGCGGGCCGCGGACCGGTCGGCGGCGACGATGCGCCCCGCGCCGCGGTATGCGGCGAACTGGGTCACGAGCAGCCCGATCGGGCCCAGGCCCAGGACGGCGACACTCTCGCCGGGGCGGATCCCGGCCCGCCGCACCGCGTGCAGGGCGACGGCGGCCGGCTCGAACACCGCCGCCTGCTCCAGGGAGACCTGCTCGGGCAGCCTGTGCAGCATGTAGGCGGGGACCGTGGAGTGCTCGGCCAGCCCGCCGTGCCCCATGAGCCCCGCGAACCCGAAGTGCCGGCAGATGTTGTACTCGCCGGCGAGACACCGGGGGCAGCTGCCGCACCGGTAGTGCGGCTCCACCGCCACGCGGTCCCCCGGGGCGACAGTTGTGACATCTGCGCCCACCTCGGTGACCGTGCCGCAGAACTCGTGTCCCAGGACGAGCGGAGCGGCCACGCCGGACTCCGGGTGCGGTGCGCCCACGGGAACGGCGTGCGGGCCGTCCGCGTACTCGTGCAGGTCACTGCCGCAGATGCCGCAGTAGGCCACCTCGATCGTCACCTCGCCGGGGCCGGGCGGCCTCACGGGCACATCCTCCACACGTACGTCCTTGGCGCCGTACCAGACCGCCGCCCTCATGGGGCGTTGCCCATGGTTCTCATGCCGGCCGTCCTCGATCAGCGGAACAGGGAGTTGACGAGGTCCGCGCCGAGCCCGACCTTCTCGTAGTGCTCGCGGCACATCTTGATGTAGTCGTGCACGTCGAAGAATCCGTCGGGTTCGCCGTTCTCGTCGAGCCAGATGAGCGGGCCCTTGACGATGAAGAACGCCTTCATCGGTTCGCCGCTGTCGTAGGCGACCAGCGTGTGTCCCTCACCCGGGGCCTCGTAGACGAAGTCGCCCGCGGTCGCGGTCCAGGGGCGCTCCAGGTAGCCCCACTTGCCGGAGATCGTGTAGGCGAACACCTCGTGCGGGTGGTAGTGCCGGTTGACCAGCCCGGCCTCCTTGGCCCGCAGGATGTCGGCCCAGCTGTTGTCCTTGACGTTGATCCACAGCGGACGGGAGCTGACGGTTTCGGTGAACGGCACGTAATAGCGGTCGTCGTCCGTTGCCACCTTGGACAGGTAAACCTCGGGGAGGGCGTCGGGGCGGAAGGAGTTCTCGATCGGCCTGAGGCCCTTCCAGAACTCTCCGGAGGGTGTGGCGGGCATATGAGCCTCTTTCGTCGCGGATTTCGGCGAAAGTCAAACCCGCACGGGCCGGTGCCGTCTTTCCCATGGCGGACCTGGCCGCTTGCAGATTCGGGACATGGGCCGGCCGGGCGGAGCCCCCTCCCGTAGGCCTCGAACGCGGACGGCGGCGACCGTACTGGCACGGAGGGTGAGCCCGTCTCCCCCATGGTGGACACCCTCGGTGATCCGATCGCGGCTCGTTGGATGCCCAGCAACGCCTGGACTCGCTCGCCGACCTGGCCAGCCGGGCTGGGTACTACGACCAGTCCCCCATGAACCGCGACTTCAGAACCCCCCTGGCCGGACACCACGGAAACTGCTCGACATCATGCACCGCACCGCCCCCCACCCCGGCCTCGGGTATATCCAGCCCTTCAACGACTTCGGGTTTGCCCCAGCCCCGCTCTTCAAGACCGCTGTCCACAAACAGATCACGGCCAGAGCTCAAGGTGGGCGAGGACGATCCGACCCTCGGGGCGGTGACGAGGTATCCGACGCGGTGTACTGGCGCAGCTACATCAGGCCGACGAACTGGATCCGTACACGGCCCGGGTGCCGCGACGGCCTGCTCGTAGGTGTCGGTCCGGGCGTCGATCATCAGCTGCACGCCGGCTGTCTCCGAGTCGGCGCCGTCCTCCTGCGGCCGGACGGGCGCGAGCCCCAGCCGTCTGCGGCGGAAGCCATTCGCGGGGGCCCGTACGTCCCCCGCACCTTCCCACTCCTCCCGGTACTGGCAGGCGCGCCTACGAAGCGCCCACCGCACGACGGTTTCGATGACCACCCCACGTGCCCTACGGAGCCCCCGTGTGCTGTATGCGCCCCTCCGCCTACCGATTGACGGACCGCATCCCTGCCTCGTCGTACCGCTCACCGGCCGCCTCGGGCAGCTCCGCGTCGATGCGGGCCATGTCGTCCTTGGTCAGGTGGATGTCGACGGCGGCGGCGTTCTGCTCCAGGTAGCTGCGGCGCTTGGTGCCCGGGATCGGCACCAAGTCCTCGCCCTGGGCCAGCACCCATGCGATGGCCAGCTGAGCCGGGGTCACGTCCTTCTCGGCAGCGATCTCCTTCACCTTCGCCGCCAGCCGCAGGTTCGCCTCCAGATTGGCGTCCTGGAAGCGCGGGTTCTGGCGGCGCCAGGCGTTGACGTCCAGGTCGTCCGGCGAGGTGAACCGCCCGGCGAGGAAGCCCCGGCCGAGGGGCGAATACGGGACGAAGCCGATGCCCAGCTCCCTGCAGGCCGGCAGCACCTCAGCCTCCACATCCCGCGACCACAGCGAGTACTCGCTCTGCACGGCCGTGACCGGGTGCACGGCGTGCGCACGCCGGATGGTCCGGGCGCTCGCCTCACTCAGCCCGATGTGGCGCACCTTGCCCTCGGCGACCAGTTCGCCCAGCGCGCCGACCGTCTCCTCGATGGGCACATTCGGGTCGACCCGGTGCTGGTAGTACAGGTCGATGTAGTCGGTACCCAGACGCGTCAGCGAGCCGTGGACAGAGCTGCGGACGTGTTCGGCCGAGCCGTCCTGCGGACCGACCGTGCTGATGTCGCCCGGTACGGCGCCGTCCATCCGGTAGTTGAACTTCGTCGCGATCACATACTCCTCGCGGCGCCCCCGGATCGCCTCACCGACGAGGGACTCGTTGGTGAGCGGGCCGTACATCTGCGCGGTGTCGAGGAAGTTCACCCCGAGGTCGAGGGCGTGCCGGATCGTCGCGACGCCCTCCTCCTCGTCGGCGGTTCCGTAGAAGGCGGACATGCCCATGCACCCCAGGCCGATGGCCGATACCTGCAATTCCCGCAGACTGCGCTTCTGCATGGTGTGTCCCAGCCTTCCTTGCACGCTTGATCGTCCTTCGGGCGGCACGAAGTCTCCCGTCCATCCAGGCACGGCTGCCGCCCACCGCATCCCGGGAGGAGCGGGCGCTGAGACGGCCTCGTGCGCCGTTGCGTCCTCCACGCTATGACTTCGAGCGCACTCCATGGCAAGTGTGAGGTGAGGAAGACCTGGCTGCTGGTTCCCTCCCAGACGATGGTGAGCGTGGCCCCTTCCGGGTGGCGCACACCTCCGGCGTGGTGAGCCGAAACCCGGCGGGGAGGAGTACCGGGCAGCGTGCATCTCCTGCGCGGTGTCGGGGCGAAACAGGGTGGAGAACGAGGACCACACAGGAGAGAGCGTGAGCGAGACGAGCGTGGGCCGGGGAGCAGGGCTGCCGAGAAGCGCGATGCCGATCGCACAGGCCGGTGATCACCGATGACGAGATGGACGCCCCGGCCCGATGGCGGCCGGCCCTCAGGGAAACACTGCTCCCACACCTGGACGGCGGACCCACCCCCGCTGAGTGAGACGTGCGCGTCCTGCGCGGCGAGCGGACGCGCACCGGCCGACCTGCTGCTGTGCCTGACCTGCGGCCACGTGGGCTGCAGCGACAGCTCTCGTGGCGCTCACGCCACGGCCCACTTCGTCTCCAGCGCACACCCGGTGGCACGCACCCTGGCACGCGAGCGGGACTGGGCCTGGTGTTACGAGGACGAGGCGTATCTGGACCCGCCGGAGGATCCCCTGCCGCGTTCCGCCCCGCGGACGCCCGAGTCGGTCTGGGACTACCCGCGGCCGCCCGTCATGCGGGAGGACGACCGTGATGTGCGGGTGGAGTGCGCCGGACAGGTGGTGGCCGAGACCCGCCGGGCCGTCCGGGTACTGGAGACCAGCCATCCCCCCGTGTTCTACATCCCTCCGCAGGACGTCCGTACGGCGCTCCTGTTCCCGGCGGTCGCGGGCCGGACCTGGTGCGAATGGAAGGGACCAGCCCAGTACTGGGACGTCATCGTGGGAGACGACGTACGCGCTCGCGCCGCTTGGAGCTATGCCCGTCCCGAGCCCGGCTACGCACCCCTCGCCGACTTCTTCGCCTTCTATCCCAGCCTCATGGACCGCTGCACGGTCGACGGAGAGGAGGTCATGGCGCAGGAGGGCGACTTCTACGGCGGCTGGATCACCGCGGAGGTGCGCGGGCCGTTCAAGGGCGCCCCGGGCACCCAGCTGTGGTGAGGCGGCGACGGTGGGAGCCGTCGAGGGACTGCGCGCACCGGCCGGGCGGCCCACCCGGTCCTCTCTCTCCTCCCTCAACCGCACCATGTACGGCGTCCTCGTCAGGACCTCTCACGAGGGCTGCCGCCGGCGCTTCAGCGCTCGAATACCGCCGTCGCCACCGATCGTCCGATGGGACTGCTGGTGATGGTTCATGACTCCACGATCCAACGGGCAGACCGACTCGCATCCCGACTGACGACTCAAACGGCCAGGTGGCCGCCGCAACGCCCGGCCTGGAGAGATACGCAATGCGCGACAGGGCGTGGTCTCCGATCCGAGGCCACGCCCTGTCGCGAGCATGCGTCCGTTCGCCGGTCAGTGCAGGATCTTCTCCTTGGCGTGCCGGAACTCGTCGTCGGAGATGTCCCGCCGTTGGAAGGGATCTCGGAGAGCTTCGCGAGTTACTCCGCCTCGTTCGCGCGGGCAGGCCGTTCGACTCCTCGACGGAGCTCTCGGCGTAGCCGTCGTCGACTACGTCAGCCGCGGCTCACCGCGCTTGCGGGGGAGGCGAGGCCCGTGGTGGCCTCCCTCGGCCGTGATACGTGGGCGACGACGAAGACCAGCACGCCACAGGTGGCGACCAGGATCCAGCCCGGGCGGGACGCGTGTGCGAGCTCCGTCGGGCTGGTGGCCGTGACCAGGCCGCCGGCGAGAGCGATGCCGAGGGCGGAGCCGAGTTGCCGTGCGGTGGAGGTGATCGCCCCGGCCACGCCGGCACGGGCGGGTGGCAGTCCATTGACCGCGGTGTTGGTGATCGGCGCATTGGCGAAGCCGAACCCGACGCCGATGAGCAAGTATGCGGCCAGCAGCAGGAACACGCTCGTGTGTGCAGTGAGCCGGACCAGGCAGAGCCCGCCGGCCGTGATGAAACCGCCGGCAAGGAGCAGCGGCAGCCGTGGTCCCGTGCGGCCGACCATGCGGCCGGACCAAGGGGCGCAGACAGTCGCTCCGACGGCCAGGGGCAAGGTCGCCACTCCGGCCGCCAGCGGCGTCCATTCCCGGGTGTGCTGCAGGTAGAGGGTGTTCAGCAGCAGTGTCATGGTCAGAGCGACAAAGACCGCCACCGCGCCCAGAACGGCACCGCTGAAGACCGGGCTCCTGAAGATCCGCGGATCCATCAGCGGCTCACGTCGGCGGGACTCGACCCACACGAATCCGCCTGTCGCCACAGCAGCCCCTGCGTATCCCGCCAGCGCCGCAGGCGACGACCAGCCGATGCGAGGCCCTTCGATCAGGACGCCGACCACGACCGCGAGGACCACGGTCAGCAGGATCTGGCCGGGCAGGTCGAGGCGCCGGGCTCGCGGTGCCCGGGACTCCGGCACGAACATCGCACTGAGCAACAGAGCGGCCGCGATGACCGGTGCGTTGATCCAGAACAGCGAACGCCAGCCGAGCCCCGCGAGCAGCGCACCGCCCGTGACGGGACCAGCGGCCATGCTCAGCCCGAACACTGACGCCCAGATGCCGATCGCCTGCGCCCGTTCCTTCGGGTCCGGCATCGAGTTCACTACGATCGCAAGCGCCACGGGGCTGAGCATCGAGGCACCGATGCCCTGCAGGGCGCGGGCCGCGATGAGTACGGCCGCCGACGGGGCGAGCGCGCAGACCAGCGAGGCCGCGCCGAACGCGGCCAGCCCGCACTGGAAGACCCGGCGGCGTCCGAAGCGATCCGCCAGTGCGCCGGAGGAGATCAGGAGACTGGCCAGGACGAGGGTGTAGGCGTCCACGATCCATTCGAGACCGCGCGTGTCGACATCCAGGCCGCGCCCGATGGCCGGCAGACCCACATTGACGATGGTGGTGTCCAGGCCCACCAGGAACATGCTCAGGCAGCAGACGGCCAGTACCGTCCAGCGTATGCGCGCACTCAGCATGGGTTGAACAGGGGGCGTTGTCGCGGTCACGGTCTACCTCTGAGGTCCGGGAACAGTGCCCGGCAAGGCTCAGCCCGAACGACAGCCGCAGCCCATCAATTTTGCGAACACTGCAAAAATGAATCCATGAACACAGGAGCCAGGGATGCGGAGCTGGAACAGATTCTCGATGGCATCGGGCCCCGGCTGCGTATGCTGCGCCGGGAACGGGGACTCACGCTCGAGGCACTCGCGGCCACGACCGGGATCTCGGTCAGCACACTGTCCCGGGTGGAAGCGGGCAAACGGCGCCCGACTCTGGACCTGCTCATCCCGCTGGCACGGGCCCACCACGTCGCACTCGACCAACTGGTGGCGGCGCCCGCCAGTGGTGACCCTCGGGTGCACCTCCGGCCCCTGCACAAGGAGCGCGGCAGCGTCCTCGTACCCCTGACGCAGTACCCGGGCCGAGTGCAGGTCTTCAAGCAGGTACTGACGCCCCGCCAGCCGGAACTGGTCACCCACGAGGGCTACGAATGGCTCTATGTCCTCGCCGGTCGGCTACGCCTCATCCTCGGGGCGCAGGACTTCACGCTGCGGCCCGGCGAAGTGGCCGAGTTCGACACGACCGAGCCCCACTGGTTCGGCCCCGCGGACACGAGCACCGTAGAGATCCTGCACCTGTTCGGTCCACGAGGAGACCAAGCCGTCGTCCGCACCAGACCATCCACAACGGATCTCGCCCCGCCGACCGCCCCAAACTCGCCCTGAATAACGTCATGACCCACAACAACTAACTTGTCTCTGAAGCTTCTATAGATCGTCAAGTTGTAGTAGGCGGGCCGGGTGTGCCGCCGAACGCCCTGGTCAGGTGGTGGTAGACCTCGCGCGCGACGAAGCGCTTGAGGCATCTGAAGATGTCCTTCGTCTTGAGTCCTTCGAGGGTGCGTCGTGCCACGTAGTCGCGGGTGCGTGGGTCGTGGCGCATGCGGACCAGCACGATGGTGTGCAGGGCGCGGTTGGCCTGGCGGTCACCGCCGCGGTTGAGCCGGTGGCGGTCGGTACGCCCGGAGGAGGCCGGGACGGGTGCGGCGGCGCACAGGTGGGCGAAGGAAGCCTCGGATGCGAGTCTGTCGGGGTTGTCGCCGCCGGTGACCAGGAGCTGTCCGGCGGTCTCGGTTCCGACGCCCGGCAGCGCGAGCAGGCCGGGTGCGGTGCGGGCGATCAGGACGCGTAGGTCGCGGTCCGCGTCTGCTATCTCCTCGCTCAAGTGCCGGTAGCGCTTGGCCAGGCGCTTGAGGGCCAGTCTGACGGCGGTGGCCGGGACGGCCAGATCGATGCCCGGGCGGCTGGCGGCTAGCCGTCGGACCAGCTCGGTGGTGGTCAGTGAGCGGAGTGCTTCGCGGACCTCAGCGGGCGCGGTGATGACCAGCGATTTGATCTGATTGATGGTCTGCGTGCGGGCCTTGACGGCACTGGCGCGTACGACGCGCAGTCCGCGGATTGCCTCGACCGCGCCGTCGCGGTGCTTCGGCGTGCCGGTGGCGCGGCCGGCAAGTACCGCGGTGGCGGCGGCGTAGGCGTCGATGGAGTCCGACTTACCTGCCGCTCTGCGAGCCCGACGGTCGGGTCGGTCCACCTCGATCACGGTGATCTGGTTGGCTCGAAGGTAGCGGCCGAGTTCGGCCCCGAAGGAACCGGTGCCCTCCATGCCCACGACCAGCACCCGGCCGTGGGAGTGCAGCCAGTCCAGCAGATCCCGGTAGCCAGCAGGTGTTGTGGGGAAGGCCTCGGTGGCCAGGTGCCGGCCGATGGTGTCGATGACGGCGGCCTGGTGAACGTCGGTGTGGGTGTCGATCCCGCCGATCACCTCGATGGGCTGTGACATGGCGGCCGGGTTCCTTCCGTGCGGGGCGAGTTGGCTCGCGCGCACCGGCCAGCTGACGGACACGACTGTGGTGGGACCACGTGGGTCACGCTTCTATGAGGTCACGATCGCCGACCGGTACACGCGGGTGGCACCGCCCGGAAGGTCGACGATTCAGAGTGAGGACAGCCGAAGCGTCAATCGGGGATCGGGTCAGACCCCCCCTCGTCGAGCGGTGCCGCCCCATCCTCACAGTCAGGGATCTTGGAGTTTCCCGGTGCGGCAGTATGGTCAACGGGCATGCTCGGGAAGTTCCAATGACCGATGCAGCTGTCGAGGTGTCCGTTGTCCCTCCGCCCCCGTTCTGAGGTTCCCCCGGCGTGTGAGAGGTGCTGATCAGCGGGTCAGGGCGGGTTGACGGGGTTTCAGGTTCGTTCGTTCGGCCGTCGCCCGGTCGGAGTAGTGCTTTTCCTCGAACTCGACCGGGCTGAGGTAGCCGAGCCGCTTCTGGATGCGCCGGGAGTTATAGAAGCCGTCGATGTACTCGAACAGCGCGAGATTCGCCTCGGCCCGGGTGGCGAAGACGCGGCCGCGGATGCACTCCGTCTTGATGATCATCCACAGGTTCTCCGCGAGGGCGTTGTCGTAACTGTCCCCGACCGAACCCATGGATGCTTCAACTCCGGCTCGCAGAAGTCGCGTTGTGAGCTTCACGGATGTGTATTGACAGCCGTGATCCGCATGGTGGATCAGCTTGCCCGGTTCGACTTCCCGGCTCGCGAGCGCGTA
This sequence comes from Streptomyces sp. SLBN-8D4, assembly GCF_049739545.1. Lineage (NCBI taxonomy): Bacteria > Bacillati > Actinomycetota > Actinomycetes > Kitasatosporales > Streptomycetaceae > Streptomyces > Streptomyces sp. SLBN-8D4. The sequence continues at coordinate 10,265,426 of NZ_JBMGQC010000001.1, read as the reverse complement.
TTCGAGGGGGGTCAGGACCAGGTCGGCGTGTGCGGCGCCGAGGAACTCTCCGTCGACATCGAGGGACGCCGCTTCACCGCCCCGGACGGCACAGTCGTCGAGGAGGGCACGGTCCTCTCCGTGGACGGCTCCACCGGTCTGGTGTACGCCGGATCGGTGCCGCTGACGGATTCGGCGGTCATCCGCTTCCTGGACCACGGCTCCAGGGACGACGACGCGACCGGCCTGGTCGACGCGGTCTCCCGCGTCCTGGCGCGGGCCGACACGGTCAGGCGCCTGGAAGTGCGGGCCAACGCCGACACCCCCGAGGACGCCGCCCGGGCCCGTCGTTTCGGCGCGCAGGGCGTCGGGCTGTGCCGTACCGAGCACATGTGCCTCGGTGAGCGCCGCAAGCTGGTCGAGGCGATGATCCTGGCCCGCGACGAGAGCGAACGCGAGGACGCACTCAGCGCACTGCTGCCGCTACAGCGCGCCGACTTCACCGGCATCCTGGAGGCGATGGACGGCCTGCCGGTCACGATCCGGCTCATCGACCCGCCTCTGCACGAGTTCCTGCCCGACCGCACCGACCTCGCCGTGCGCATCGCCACCGCCCAGGCCCGGGGCATTCTGCCCGATCCCCGCGACACCGAACTCCTCGACGCCGTCAACCGCATGCGCGAGGAGAACCCGATGCTCGGGCTCCGCGGCGTCCGCCTCGGCCTGATCGTGCCGGGCCTGGTCGCCATGCAGGTACGGGCGATCGCCGAAGCCGTCGTGGAGCACACCCGGGCCGGCGGTTCCCCGCGGGCGGAGATCATGGTGCCGCTGGTCGGCGCGGTCGAGGAACTGCGCATCGAACGCGAGGAAGTGGAACGGGTACTGACCGAGGTCTCCCAGGAATCCGGCGTCGCCGTGCACTGTCCCGTCGGCACCATGATCGAGCTGCCCAGGGCGGCGCTCACGGCCGGCAGGATCGCGCAGGCGGCGGAGTTCTTCTCCTTCGGCACCAACGACCTCACCCAGACCACCTGGGGCTTCTCCCGCGACGACGTCGAGGCGGCCTTCTTCTCCGCGTACCTCGACAAGGGAATCTTCAGCGCCTCGCCGTTCGAGACCCTCGACCGCGACGGAGTGGGGCGCCTGGTGCGGATCGCGGTCAACGAAGGCCGTGCCGCGCGTCCCGACCTGAAGATCGGCGTCTGCGGCGAGCACGGCGGCGACCCCGACTCCGTGCACTTCTTCCACGCGGCCGGGCTCGACTACGTCTCCTGTTCGCCGTTCCGCGTGCCAGTCGCCCGGCTGGAAGCAGGACGGGCCGCGCTGGAGGCGACCGACAGCAGCGACAGCAGGTGATGGGGACCCTGGGCACCCCGCGGGGAGCCTGGCCCTGGGATCGGAGCAGCGCCGACAGCAGGATGGCAGTGCCGGCGAAACGAACAGGGAGCACACATGACAGCCAAGGACATCGGCACCCGCCGTCTCGCAGACACCGTGCGGATGCGGGCCTTCGGCGACGTGGACGAGGAGGCGCTGGCATACCTCCAGGAGAAGGTCGGTGCCGCTCTGGACCGGCCCGGCCTCCCGCCCGTCAGCGGTGAGGTGCGGGTCGTCCGAGCGGTGGCGCACCACGTCGAGCCGCCCTGGTGGGCCGGCGCCGAGATCCGGGTCGGCGGCGATCTCGTGGTCGTCCACGCGCGCGAGGCGAGCGCCCGGGAACTCGCCGACCGGCTCCACGACCGTCTGCGCGACCGCGCGGAACACACCGTGCATCGCGCCCACGAGACCCGCAGGACGGCCGCACCGCCCCGTGGCGCGGCGGCCCCGCATGACAGCGGCGTCGTGGCACCTGTTGGGGAGCGGCCCCGGTCGGAATCCGCTTCCCGCCGTCCTGGCACCGCGACAGCTCAGGAGTGACCCGCCATGACATCCCACACCGTCGGTCAGGTGATGACCAGCGACGTCGTCCAGGCCCGGCGTACCACGTCCTTCAAGGACCTCGTCCGGCTGCTCGACCGCCACCACATCAGCGGTCTGCCTGTGGTCGACGACGACAAGGTGATCGGTGTCATCTCCGGAACCGACCTGGTACGCGCGCAGGCACGCCGGTCGGGGACGGCCCCTGACGGCGCCGTAACCGCGCACGACCTGATGACGACCCCAGCGATCACCGTGCACCCGGAGCAGACCGCCCCGGAGGCGGCCCGGCTGATGGAACGCCGCGGTGTCGAACGCCTCCCCGTGACCGACGAGGAGGACCGGCTCATCGGCATCGCGACCCGTCGGGATCTGCTGAGGGTCTTCCTGCGAACGGACGACGACATCGGGCACCAGGTGGCCGAGGAGGTGCTCGTCGACCGGATGGGACTGCGGCCCGGTGCCCTCACCGTCCGCGTCCGCGACGGTGTGGTCACCCTCGACGGCTGCGTACCACTGCGCAGCCAGGTCCCGGAGGCCGTTCACACGGTGTGGCGGCTTGAGGGCGTCGTCGGGGTGGTGAGCGCTTTGGCGTTCGACATCGACGACTGCCCGCCGCCCGTCTCGGCCGCCGTCGGCCCCTCGCACCTGCGAGCACGGTGAGCGACAGCCGGACCGAGGGTCCCCGCTCGATCAGGGCCGGACGGTCCCGGGAGGGGGTCCTTCGGCGCCTGCGACCGCCCCGGGTCGCCGGTGAGAGTGGATGCAGGAAGCCATCTTCGGCACGGGAGACGCTCCCGCCCTGCGCCGCCGAATTCGCACGGCGGTCCCTGACAACGGAGGCAGACCACCATGACCCGAAACGACGCGCGGACCGCGGCCACGGCCGGAAGCAAGGTCCCGTCGGACACCGCGGTCGCCGTGGACCGTCTGGTCACGGCCGGTCTGAAGGCACTCGCGGACTACGAGTCCCTGACCCAGGAGCAGGTCGACCACATCGTCAAGAAGGCGTCGGTCGCTGCCCTCGACCAGCACACCGCCCTGGCCCGCCTCGCGGTCGAGGAGACCGGGCGCGGTGTCTTCGAGGACAAGGCCGCCAAGAACATGTTCGCGTGCGAGCACGTCACGCACAGCATGGGCCGTATGAAGACCGTCGGGGTCATAGGCCGTGACGACATCGAGGAGATGGTCGAGATCGCCGAGCCGGTGGGCGTGGTGGCCGCGGTCACCCCGGTCACCAACCCGACCTCCACCACACTCTTCAAGGCACTGCTGGCTCTGAAAACCCGCAACCCGGTGGTGTTCGCCTTCCACCCCTCCGCCCAGCACTGCAGCGCAGAGGCCGCCCGCATCGTGCGCGACGCGGCCGTCGCCGCAGGCGCGCCGGAACACTGCGTGCAGTGGATCGAGCAGCCGTCCGTCGAGGCGACCGGCTTGCTGATGCGACACCCGGGGGTCTCCCTGATCCTCGCCACCGGCGGCAACGCCATGGTCAAGGCCGCCTACTCGGCCGGCAAGCCCGCCCTGGGCGTCGGCGCCGGCAACGTCCCGGCCTACGTGCACCGCCGTGCGAAGCTGCGCCGAGCCGTCAACGACCTGGTCCTGTCGAAGTCCTTCGACAACGGCATGATCTGCGCCTCCGAGCAGGCCGTGATCCTGGACACCGACATCTATGACGCGGCCCTGGACGAGTTCCGCACTCTGCACGCCCACCTCGCCGACGCGGACGAGAAGGCGAAGCTGGAGTCGTTCCTCTTCCCCTCCTCCGGCGGCTCGGGGGCCGGCTGCGAGCCTAAGGTCAACGCGGCGGCCGTGGGCCAGAGCCCGGCGTGGATCGCCGAGCAGGCCGGGTTCGCCGTACCGGAGGACACTTCCGTCATCCTCGTCGAGGCCGAACGGGTGGGACCGGACGAGCCGTTGACCCGCGAGAAGCTGTGCCCCGTCCTGGCCGTGCTGCGTGCTCGGGACGAGCGCCACGGTTTCGACCTGGCCGCCGACATGGTCGCCTTCCACGGCCAGGGCCACAGCGCCGTCATCCACACCGAGGACACCGCGCTGGCCGAGGCGTACGGCATGCGGATGAAGACCGTACGCATCATCGTCAACGCCCCCTCCTCTCAGGGCGCCATCGGCGGCATCTACAACGGCCTTCTGCCCTCGCTGACACTCGGCTGCGGCTCCTGGGGCAGCACCTCGGTGTCGAACAACGTCTCCGCCGCCCAGCTGCTGAACGTCAAGCGGGTCTCCACCCGCCGCAACAACCTCCAGTGGTTCAAGGTCCCCCCGAAGATCTACTTCGAGCCGCAGGCCATCCGCTACCTGACCTCCATGCCCGACGTCCACCGCGTCACCATCGTCACTGACGCCACGATGACCAGGCTCGGCTTCGTCGACCGCGTCAGCCGGGTCCTGCAGAGCCGCCCCGAACCGGTGACCCTCCAGATCATCGACAACGTCGAACCCGAGCCCAGCATCGACTCGGTGCGGCACGGAGCCCGTCTGATGGGCGACTTCCGCCCCGACACGATCATCGCGCTCGGCGGCGGCTCACCCATGGACGCGGCCAAGGTGATGTGGCTGCTGTACGAGCAGCACGCCGCCGGCAACGAGATCGACTTCACGGACATGCGGCAGAAGTTCTCCGACATCCGCAAGCGCGCCTTCCGCTTCCCGACCCTCGGCAAGCTCGCCCGGCTGGTGTGCGTGCCGACAACTTCCGGCACCGGCGCGGAAGTCACCCCGTTCGCCGTCATCTCCGAGCCGGCCACCGGCAAGAAGTACCCTCTGGCCGACTACGCCCTCACCCCCAGCGTGGCCATCGTCGACCCGCTGCTCACCACCGCCCTGCCGCCCACGCTCGCCGCCGACAGCGGCTTCGACGCCCTCACCCACGCCATCGAGGCGTACGTCTCCGTGTACGCCAACGACTTCACCGACGGCCTCGCCCTGCACGCGATCCGCCTGGTCTTCGGCCACCTCGAAGCCGCCGTGAACGACCGCGACGGGTCGCCCGAGGCGCGGGAGAAGATGCACAACGCCGGCACCATCGCCGGTATGGCCTTCGGCAACGCCTTCCTCGGCATCGTCCACGCCATGTCCCACACCCTCGGCGCCACCTTCCACGTCGCGCACGGCCGCACCAACGCGGTCCTGCTACCGCACGTCATCCGCTACAACGGCACCGTCCCCACCAAGCTGACCGGCTGGCCCAAGTACGAGAGCTACCGGGCCCCCGAGCGCTTCCAGGACATCGCCCGCACCCTCGGACTGCGCGCCGCCACTCCCGAGGAAGGCGTGGAATCGCTGGCCCGGGCCGTGGAACACCTCCGGGACGCCGTCGGCATCGAACCGACGTTCCAGGCGCTCGGCATCGACGAGCGGAGGTACCTGGACGCCCTCCCCCAGCAGGCCCTGAACGCCTACGAGGACCAGTGCGCGCCCGCCAACCCCCGCATGCCGATGCTGGACGACATGCAGGGGATCATGCGCACCGCGTACTACGGCTGACGGGCGGCAGGCTGGACGTAACTGCACAGGCGTCACCACTGGCGCACGGTCGGCCCCCGCGACCGGCGCCCGTGCGGCGGACCTGGCAGCTCAGCGGACGGACGGCCCTCCCCTGCCGGACCCGCCCACATAATTCAGGCACGGAGTTTCGAATCGAGTGGCCTGCGCCCATGAACGAATTGACTGGCAGATGCAGGAGATGAAGGGCTGGATCGGGGACGTGACCGTCATGTGGGACGGTGGCGCCCGAGTCTTCGACGGCTATGACCCCGTTCGACTTGCGCAGACAGTAGAACTGAAAACCGAGCAGATCGGCCGCTTCACGGCTCGGAGCCTGCTGGTGGCCTCAGGCGTTACACGCGCGAACATCGAAACAGCCATATCGGCGATCGCAGACTTCGGATTTCACGAATGGCCTTGATCTTTCGCGAGGCTCCGCCGACGGAGTCGTTGGGCCCTTCCGCTTTCTGGAGTTAATGGTGGGCAAGCCGACGGCCCGTCTGTCGTGTCGGGGGGGGGGGGGGGCGGCCGGCCGTCCCTTGAAGTGGGGTAACCGGACGGGGTCCCGGAACGCGTGAGTGCCTGCCTGAGGCATTCATCCGCTGACCGTGCATGCCTCCCTGAACAAGGGCGGGCCACCGCGTAAGTCACCCTGGCGAACGGGCAGGTCGACCGGAGGAGAACTCGATACCCTTGTCCCAGTTTGAGCTGATGCGGCTGCCCGCGCCGAAGAATACGGCGCTCCTGCGCGGCGCCGGAGTTGGCGGTTGTATTGGGCCCAAGGTTGTCGGACTCTCAGCCGTCCGAACGCCAGGATGAGCTCATGGTCGGCAGCCTCCATCGCCGTCCTGATCTCCGCTTCCTCATCCACGGCCGCGCTGCCCCTCTCGTCTCCGGTACCACCGTACCGATCACGTGCGGAGGGGACGGTCGTGCTCCCGGGGCCTCCTGCCACTCGGTTCGCCTCGCGATCCCGAGCCGGCAGGAGACCCTTCGTCAATCCGTTCAGTTGATCCGCACGATCTTCCAGAACTGGTCGTCGATGTTCAGGTCGTTCCACTGCACAACTGCCGCGCCGTTGGTGGTGGAAGATTGGGCAACGGCGGCGTTGAGGCCGCTGCCCACATTCTTCAGTTCGTAGTAGCCGTTGCCCGCGTCGGTGAGGGTCCATTTCTGTGAGTTCGCGGTGGACGGCGTGTTCTGGACGACGGCGGCTCCGGCGGTGGTGGAACCGCCACGGATGTCCAGGTTCAGATTGCTGTTGGCGTTCCTGATGGTCCAGGCTCCGCCGCCGACGGACTGGAAGGTGAACAGCTGGCAGAAACAGGCCGAGTTCTGCCACTGCTGGACTGCCGTGTTGGTGGCGGTCGAACCCTGCGGGATGTCCAGGTACTTCCCGCTGTTCTTGTTGACGAGGACGTACTGCCCGGTGCCCAGCGCCGGCAGAGCGGTCTGGTTGACGTTCCAGCGCTGGCAGGCACAGCTGGTCCCGCTCCACTGACCGGCGGCAGTGCCCGTGGTGGTGGAGGCGTTCGGGATCTCCAGGTACTTGCCGGTCACACGGTTGGTGAGGCTGTAACCGCCGGCCGGGTTGGGGGCGACGGCCCACTCATGGTCCAAGGTGCCGTTGTCGTCCCACTGGAGGATCTTGGCTCCGTCCGCGGTGGACTGATTCTCCACGCCGAGGACCTTGCCGCTGGCGACGTTGAGGATCTTGAAGTAGCCAGAGCTCTGCTGCACGAAGCGCCACTGCTGGTCGGTGGCGTTGTCGGCGTTCTGCTGGGTGGCGTTCGTGCCGTTGACGGTGGAGCCGCCCGCGATGCTCAGCATCAGGTTGCTGCCCGCGTTCGACACAGTGTAAGTGGCACCGTCCGAGATGCCGCCGCCCAGGTCGATGGTGCTGTAGGTGACCGGGTTGGAAAGGCCAGCGCCGCCGCTGCCGCCGCTGAGCACGAGCAGGCTGTGGCCGTCGGGCAGGGGCACCATTCCGCGGCTGTAGCCGCCGGCGACGTTGGAGCTGATGCGCGTCCAGGTGTTCGCGGCACCGTTCTGGGTGTTGAGGAACAGGTCGCTGGTGCTGTAGGCGCTGACGACGAGGGTGCCGTTCGGACCGCCGGTGGGCAGCCACGTGATGTACGGGGTGCTGGTGGGTATCGTGCCGTCGGTCGCCTGCAGGGGAATGCCCGTGACGGAGTTGAAGGCCTCCGGGTCGGCGGAGATCTTGTAGTAGACGGCGAAGTTGCCCGAGGGCGAGCCGCCGTACTCGTACGTCATGACGTACTTGCCGTTGGGCAGCTTCGCGACGGTGGGCATGCCCGGACGCTGGCTGTAGGTGGGCATCGCCACGTCGTCCACGACCGGACCCCAGGTGTGGAGGTCGGCGGTGACCTGGTGCACGACCTTCTGGCCGTGGGCAGGGTCCCGCTGGTCGGAGTAGTAGACGATCAACTTGCCGTTGGCGTAGAGGAAGAACGGCTCCCATACGGGGGTATTGCCGTTGGTGTCGTACGCCTGGCCGCCGGTGGCGATGTTGCCGGCGAAGGTCCAGGTCTGTCCGCGGTCGGTGCTGGCGTAGACATCGATCTTGATGGCCGAGCGGTCGGAGGGAACCGAGGCGCCCGCGGCCAGGATGGTCCCGGCCGGGAAGTCGCCCACCGCTGCGGGCAGTTCGAACAGCTCGGGCTCCCAGCGCATGCCCCAGCCGTTCTGCGTGTCGGCGACCTCGGAGATCTTCGACCAGGAGTTGCCGTTGTCCGTGCTGCGGTAGATCGGGAGGACCGGCGTGCCGGTGGTGTACTGCTCGAACGTCGCCAGGACGGTGCCGTTGGCGGAGCCGTTGTGCTGCATCCGCACCGCCCGCGGATAGAGCGACCCGGGCGAGGGTGCACCCGAAGGCGGGGTGTACATCGTCTGCGAGGGACGGGCCAGGGCGTCCGCCCGGCCCGTGGGCACCACCATGGTCATCACCGAGACGAGCAGGATGAAGGCCAGGGACAAGAAGGAGACGGGACGGGAACGCGGAGCGACGCCGGGTCTGGCGCCTGTCTGCGCAGGGGACATTGCGGCTCCCAGGGGAAGGTGTGTTTCGGGGTCCGCCGGCTCGGAACGGCTCGGAGTGACGCGGCGGGGTTTGTGGGACGCGTGGCCCGGAGGGCAGCCGGGCACGACTCGCACGCGCAGGGCGCGCGGCGCGACAAGCGCGGAACGAAGGAGGTGGAGCGCCCCGGCGTGTGGGTGTGCCGGAGCAGTGGCACGAGGGTGGAGTGGGTCAGAGGGAGGGCGGGGGTGCCGTCGAGCCGCGGACGACGAGTTCGACGGGTGGGTCGTTCGCCGGCGGCAGTTCGGTGTCAGGCTTCTCGATGGCGTGCAGGAGCAGCCGGATTCCTTCGCTCGACGCGGCCTCGAAGGGCTGACGGACTGTGGTCAATGACGGGGAGACGTAGGCGAAGACGGGGTTGCCGTCGAAACCGACGACACTGACGTCTCCCGGCACCCGACGACCGCTTTCCCGCAGGCCGTGGATCAGCCCGATGGCCATCTCGTCGCCCGCGGCGAACACCGCGGTCACCGAGCGGTCCGAGGCCAGCCCGAGGCCCGCGGCGTACCCGGAGGCCGCCGACCAGTCACCGTTCAGCACGGGCGGTTCGTGCACGCCCCGGGCCGCCAGCGCCGCCTGCCATCCCTCGATACGGTCTTTGGTGGCGTACCACCGGCGAGGCCCCGCGAGGTGATGGACAGTCGAATGGCCCAGGTCGAGCAGATGTTCTGTAGCCGCCCGTGCCAGTTGATGGGCGCCCACACCGACGGTCAGTGTCCGGGCGGCGGTGAATGCGGGTGGCGCACCGACGAAGAGGACCGGCACGTCGACGCCGAGCGGGACGTCACCCTCGACGATCGGTACGGAGACGACGATGCCGTCCACGCCCTGCTCCAGGAGTGATTCCAGCGCGCCGGCGATGCTTCGCGGGTCGCCGTCCGGGGTGTTGACCACGCGCAGCGCGTAACCGGCGTCCCGTACGGCCTGTTCGATGCCCACCAGCAGGGAGGCGGTTCCATACCCGGCTGTTGCCAGAGCGACCACGCCGATGGACCGTGTACGGCCGGAGGCCAATGCCCTGGCCGCGTTGTTCAGCCGGTATCCGAGCTCCTCGGCGGCCGCCAGGACCCGTCGGCGGGCCTCGTCGGAGACGTATGGCTCGTCGTTGAGGACCCGGGAGACCGTCTTGCGTGAGACGCCGGCCAGCCTCGCCACGTCCTCACTGCGTGGCGCGGAGGAGCCCGCACCGCGCTCCAGCCCTGTTGTCATGAAGTCTCCCCATGGCCGTATGTTCTCCATCGAACGAGGTCAAATTACATGACCGCGCGGTCTGACCGCGCGGTCAATGTCTACGCACCCGCCGAACGCACGTCAAGAGCTCCCGCAACGTCGATTGCCTCCGGCGCGACAAACGCCGAGACCTGCGCCCTGACGTAGAGAGGCACCGGAAGCTTCCGAGGAAGACCCGACCGGAGTACATTTTCGCAGGTAAAACAGCATTCATCGGGAGCGTGACGGTTCGACGGCCAGCCATGTCAGCCCCATCCGTCCGGCGCGACTGCCGGCAAACGCGTGACGGATTCCCAGACGGAAAGCCTTGACAGCGCGCCAACGGAGCGTTCACGCTTCCTGGCGTCCGACGATCGCGCTTGTTTGGTCGTGTTGGATTCTGGTTCTCGACTGACCCTCAGATGGTCCCTCGACGACCCACCTCCCGTCACACCCCCGTCCCACTGACGTGTGCCATACCTGGGCACCGACAGCCCAGTAGGAGCCGAAATGCACCGTTCCTCCCCCGGTCAGTTCATGCCTGGAACCAGCCGCCGCTCCGTGCTCCGCGGACTCGGCGGAGCCGCGGTACTGAGTGCCGGCATCCCCCTGCTGAGTGCCTGCGCCGGCAGTTCCAGTTCGTCGGACACCAAGACCGTCACCGTCGGCTCCAATGCCTCCGACGCCGTCCCGAAGAAGGCGTACGGCGACGTCTACGCGGCCTTCACGAAGCAGTCCGGGATCAAGGTCGCCCTCAACACCAAGGACCACAACACCTTCCAGGAGCAGATCAACTCCTACCTCCAGGCCACGCCGGACGACGTGTTCCAGTGGTTCGCCGGCTACCGGATGCAGTTCTTCGCGGCCAAGGGTCTGGCCACGCCGATCGACGACGTGTGGAAGACGATCGGCGGCAACTTCCCGCCGGCGATGCACGACCTGAGCAAGGGCCAGGACGGCAAGTACTACCTGGTGCCGCTGACGACGTCGCCGTGGGCGGTCTTCTACCGCAAGAGCGTCTTCCAGAAGTACGGCTACGAGGTCCCGACCACGTGGGACGCGTTCGTGGCCTTGTGCAAGCAGATGAAGAAGGACGGCCTGGTCCCGATCGCGTTCGGCGACAAGGACGCCTGGCCGGCGATGGGCTCCTTCGACCAGATCAACTTCCGCCTCAACGGCTACGACTTCCACGTCGAGCTGATGGCGGGCAAGGCGTCCTGGACCGACGCGAAGGTCCGCAAGGTCTTCGACACCTGGGCCGAGACCCTCCCCTACCACCAGGAGGGCGCGGTCGGCCGTACCTGGCAGGACGCCGCCCAGACGCTGGTGGCGAAGAAGGCCGGCATGTATATGCTCGGCATGTTCGTGGCCCAGCAGTTCACCAACAAGGCGGACCTGGACGACCTCGACTTCTTCGCCTTCCCCGAGATCGACCCGGCGTACGGGCAGGACACCGTCGAGGCGCCGACCGACGGCATCATGCTCAGCAAGAAGCCCGAGAACCACGCCGGTTCCGTCAAGCTGCTCGAGTTCCTTGGCACGCCGCAGGCCGAGGAGACCTACCTGAAGGCCGACCCGAGCCTCATCGCCGCCTCCTCCAAGGCCGACACCTCCGCCTACAGCGCCCTTCAGAAGAAGGCGTACGAGATGATCAGCGGCGCGAAGCACCTCACGCAGTTCATGGACCGTGACAGCCGGCCGGACTTCACGTCGACGGTCATGCAGCCCGCGCTGCAGAAGTTCGTCCGCGACCCCAAGGGGATCGACAGCCTGCTGTCCTCGATCGAGCGCCAGAAGAAGACGATCTTCGCGTCCGGCTGAGACCGACCCTCCTTCCGAAGCGGATGAACACCTACACCATGAGCTCCGAAACGACCACGAAGACCCTGGAGGCGGCCGCGATGCCGCCTTGGGGCACCACCACGACACCGAAGAAGCGGCCGCCGCGCGGTCACAAGCGCCTGCTGACCCGCCGTGACCGCATCACGCTCGCCTTCATGGCGGGCGTGCCCACGGTCCTGCACGTGGCCCTGGTCTGGGTCACCGCGCTGGCGTCCATCGCGCTGGCCTTCACCAGCTGGGACGGCATCGGTTTCGGCTCCATCAAGTGGGTGGGGCTGGACAACTTCAAGCAGTTGTTCAGCGACAACCCGCAGTTCTGGCCCGCGGTCGAGCACAACATCATCTGGTTCGTGGTGCTCATCCTGATCCCCACGCCGTTCGGTCTGTTCCTGGCCGTCCAGCTGGACAAGAACATCCGCTTCTCCCGCGTCTACCAGACGGCGTTCTTCCTGCCGGTCGTGGTCTCCCTCGCGGTCACCGGGTTCGTGTGGCAGCTGGTCTACAACCCCGACACCGGCCTGATCAACAGCCTCATCGGGGCCAACAAGCCCGGCCACTACATCGACTGGATCGGCGACCCCAAACTCAACCTGTGGGCCGTGCTGATCGCCGCGTCCTGGCGGCACACCGGCTACATGATGATCCTCTACCTGGCCGGCCTGAAGGGCGTGGACCCCTCCCTGCGGGAGGCCTCCTCGCTGGACGGCGCGAACGAGTGGCAGACGTTCAAGAACGTCATCTTCCCCACCCTGCGCCCCACCAACACCGTCGTCCTGGTCGTCACGATCATCGAAGCGCTGCGCGCCTTCGACCTGGTGTTCGTCTTCAACAAGGGCGCCCCAGGGCACCGAACTGCTGTCGATCCTGATCACCAACAACATCATCGGTGAGTCCAGCCGGATCGGTTACGGCTCGGCGATCGCCGTGGTCCTGCTGGTCATCTCCCTCGCGGTCATCATCCCGTACCTGATCGCGACCTTCCGCAAGGAGCGCCGCGCATGAGCACCCTGACCGCCGGCGCCCCGGCGAAACAGCGCACCCCCATCCGCCCCGCCCGCGTCCTGCTGCACACCTTCCTGGTCGTGACGGCCCTCGCCTGGCTCGCCCCTCTCCTGTGGGCTGCCTTCTCCGCGCTGAGGCCCTACTCCGAAACCAGCGAGAAGGGTTACGTGTCCTGGCCCGACCAACTGAGTCCGGACAACTTCACCAACGCGTTCGAGCAGTCCGACATGCTGCACTACTTCGGGAACACCCTGCTCATCGCGGTCCCGGCCGTGCTGATCACCCTGGTGCTGTCGTCGATGGTCGCCTTCTACGTCAGCCGTTTCGACTTCCGCCTCAACATCGCGCTGCTGCTCGTCTTCACCGCCGGCAACCTGCTGCCCCAGCAGGTCATCATCACCCCGCTGTACCGCCTGTACCTGCTCATCGACCTGCCCGGCATCACCATGAGCGGCAAGCTCTACGACTCCGCGCTCGGCCTGGTCCTCATCCACGTCGCGTTCCAGTCCGGGTTCTGCGCCTTCGTGCTCGCCAACTACATGCGCTCGCTCCCGCACGAACTGACCGAGGCCGCCCTGGTCGACGGCGCCTCCGTATGGCGCCTGTACTGGCAGATCGTGCTGCCGCTGTGCAAGCCCGCGATGGCCGCCCTGGCCACGTTGCTGTCCATCTGGATCTACAACGATTTCTTCTGGGCGCTCGTGTTGATCTCGACCGGCGAGAACATGCCGATCACCTCGGCCCTGAACAACCTCTCCGGCCAGTACTTCACCGACCCCAACCTGGTCGCCGCCGGCGCCCTGCTGACCGCGATCCCCACCCTGATCGTGTACTTCGCGCTGCAGCGGCAGTTCGTCAGCGGCCTCACCCTGGGCGCCAACAAGGGCTGACGCACCACCACTTGCCCCTCCCCTACACCCCTCCCGGAGCACCACCAGTGAGTACCGCACGCCGTCTTCGCATTCCTGGAATCACCTACGGCGGTGACTACAACCCCGAGCAGTGGCCCGAGGAGGTCTGGGCCGAGGACATGCGCCTGATGCGCGAGGCCGGGGTAAGCATGGTCAGCGTCGGCATCTTCTCCTGGGGGCTGCTCGAACCGGCGGAGGGCGTCTACGACTTCTCGCGCATGGACAAGATCCTCGACCTGCTCCAGGAGAACGGCATCGCCGCCGACTTGGCGACACCGACGGCGGCCCCGCCGGCCTGGTTCTTCCACCAGCACCCGAAATCGCTGCCGGTCGACAGGGACGGCAGGAGACTGTCGTACGGCAGCCGCCAGACGTTCTGCCCCAGCAGCCCCGCCTACCGCCGAGCGGCGCTGCGTATCGCCGGCGCACTCGCCGAGCGCTACGCCGACCACCCGGCCGTCGCCATGTGGCACATTCACAACGAATACGGCTGCCACAACGACGCCTGCTACTGCGACACCAGCGCCGCCGCCTTCCGCACCTGGCTGCGCGCCCGCTACGGCGACGACCTGGACGCCCTCAACGACGCCTGGGGCACCACGTTCTGGAGCCAGTGGTACTACACGTGGGACCAGATCCTGCCGCCCCGCACCACCGCGGCTCCCCCGAACCCCACCCACCAACTCGACTGGCGCCGCTTCTGCTCCGACGAACTGCTCTCCCTGTGCACCGCCGAGCGCGACGTACTGCGCCGGGCCTCTCCGGACACCCCCGCGACCACCAACTTCCTGGTCCTGCGCACCATCGACGCCCTCGACTACTGGCGCTGGGCACCGGAGCTGGACATCCTCTCCAACGACCACTACCTGCTCTCCGACGACCCGGAGGCCGAGGTCGACATCGCCCTTCACGGCGACCTGATGCGCTCGCTCGCGGGCGGACCGTGGTTCCTCATGGAGCACTCGACCGGCGCCGTCAACTGGCAGCCCGTCAACCGCGCCAAGCTCCCCGGGGAGATGCGCCGCAACGCGCTCGCACACGTGGCGCACGGCGCCGACGGCATCGCGTTCTTCCAGTGGCGGGCGGCAAAGGCGGGCGCCGAGCAGTGGCACTCGGCGATGCTCCCGCACGCCGGAACCGACAGCCAGATCTGGCGGGACGTCGTCCAACTCGGCGCCGACCTGCGGGCGTTGGCCGAAGTACGGGACTCCACCAGCACGGCACAGGTGGCGATCGTATGGGACTGGGACGCCCGCTGGGCACTGGAACTGCCCTCCCAGCCCAGCGGTGAACTGCGCTACCAGGACCTGGTACGGGACTGGTACACCCCCCTGTGGCGGGCCGGGGTCGCCGTCGACTTCGTACGCCCCGACGACCCCGGACTCGACCGCTACAAACTCGTCCTGACACCCTCGCTGTACCTGGTCGGCGAGGCAGCCGCGGCGAACCTCACCCGGTTCACCGAACGCGGGGGCACGCTGGCCGTCGGCTTCCACAGCGGCATGGTCGACGAGAACGCCCATGTGTACCTGGGCGGCTACCCCGGCGCATTCCGTGATGTCCTCGGCGTGGTCACCGACGAACTCTTCCCCCTGCTGCCGGGCGAGACGACCGGCCTGAGCGGCGCCGTCACGTCGGGCGCCACGGCCGACCTGTGGTCGGAACGCATCCGGCTCACCGGCGCACAGGCCGTCGCCTCCCACGCCGACGGCCCACTGGCCGGCCTCCCCGCCGTCACCCGCCACCGGCACGGCGACGGCACCGCCTGGTATCTGGGCACCCACCCCGACCAGGACACGCTCGCCACCCTGCTCGACCGCATCCGACAGGAGGCCGGCGTGACGCCAGAGCAGGAGGCACCCGCCGGGATCGAAGTCGTCAGGCGCCACGGCACGGAGGCCGACTACCTGTTCCTCATCGACCACACCGGAAACGGCGCCGAAGCGCCCGCCGAAGGCGTCGAACTCCTCACCGGCAAGCCGATCTCCGGTACCGTCAGCATCCCACCAGGAGGCGTCGCCGTCATCCGAGAACCACACTGACCAGAACGCAGGTTGTGGGCCCGACAGCTCCGGAATGCGAAGGGTCCGACCTGACGGGATACACGGTCGTGCTGAACACGGTCTCCGGCACCACCACACCCCAGTTCTGGCCCGACGCTGCCCACCCGGCCTCCACCTTGGAAGTGACCAACACCGACGACTGGCTGGCCGCCATCGCCGCCGGTCGAGGCGTCGGCGTGAGCAGCGCCGCCACCGCCGAGCTACACCCCTACCCCCACGGGGTCGCCTACCGCCCGCTCGCCGACGCCCCCGCCTTGCGCTCCACCTGGTCTGGAACGAGCCCCCCGCCCATGCGACGATCACCGAACTGGCCAGCTTCATCAGCGAGTCCATCCATCAGCCGCCTGCAGCACCCAACACTTCGGAGTAGGACTCGCTCCCGCATTCGACCACGAAGCGGCCACGGCGTGTCCGGCTGGGGTCAGCCGGACGCGAACCCGTCCTCGTCATCGTCCAATTCCGGCGCGCCCGGGTCCCGCAGCGGTGCGGGTGGCACGGCATGGTGCGGGCGGCCACGACAACGACGGCGGCCCCATCGCGCAGAGCGTCACTTTCGAGGGCGAGCTGCCCTTTGGCCGTGACGTTGGGGTGCGGGGTTTCGGCCGGTTTATTGGCGGCAGCCGGTTGTCCGGCAAGGCTGTTCTCGATCGGGGTGCCGGAACACCACGTTGCGGTTCGGGGCGATGCTGACCTGCGGCGTCTCACGTCGCCCGCCTGACGTTCACATCGAGCCGTTCGGCACGCCCGCAAGGGCGGTGCTGCGGCCGCGGCTCAGTGACGGTGCTCTCAGGGCACCATCGGCCATGACATGGGATCTCCGTGGGGCAGATCGACTGTCCTGATCGCCTTCCTCGTTTCACTGCGAGTGTGAACAGTCCATTGAAGTCGACGCATTGCTATGGCATCTTCACCCCGCAGTGGACACGGCGCGCTATACATCCCATCACTGACGTGCTTGTTCAGACACTCTCGCCATTCCCATCGGGAGGTTCACCATGCCGATGTCGAGATCAACGCCAGGACGCGCCGAAGCGGGGAGGGCGGGAACGAGGCGGTGGCCGCCGTGGATGGCGGCGGTGGCAGCCGTCGCGGCGGTCGTCACTGCGATGTTCTTGGCAGCACCGGCGTCAGCCCTGCCGGCGTCAGGCGCCGCCGCGCCGCGGGCTGCCCAGAGCAATCCGTACCAGCGCGGCCCTGATCCCACCCTGACCGGTATCGAGGCGTCGCGCGGTCCGTTCGCCACGGCGCAGATGGGTGTGGCGCCGGGCAACGGGTTCAACGGCGGAGTGGTCTACTACCCGACGGACACCAGCCTGGGCACGTGGGGAGCGTTGGCGATCGTGCCGGGGTACACGGCGCGGTGCGCCGACGAGGAGGCGTGGATGGGGCCGTGGCTCTCCTCATTCGGGTTCGTGGTGATCTGCATCGAGACCAACAGCCGTACCGACGGGGCCGACGCCCGGGCCGCCGAACTGCTGGCGGGGCTGAAGTGGCTGACCACGCAGAGCCCGGTCAAGGCGGAGATCGACCCGAATCGGCTGTCCGTACTGGGGCACTCCGCGGGCGGAGCCGGAGCGATCATCGCGGCGGAACGCCAGCCGTCGCTGAAGGCGATGATCGGCCTTGCTCCGGGGTTCCCCGGCAATGGCCTGAGCATGGCCACCGACAGCGTGCCGAGTCTGGTCATCGGCGGCCAGAACGACACGGTCGTCACCCCGTCGTATCTCAGCGGTCTGTACGCCACGCTGCCGGGCACCACGCAGAGCGGTTTCGCCCAGATCGCCGGAGCGGACCACGTGTACTACACCCGTCCGAACAACGTGGAGATGAAGCTTCTGATCCCGTGGCTGAAGGTGTTCGTGGACAACGACACCCGCTACACGCAGTTCCTCTGCCCGGTCCTGCCGGACCCCTCCACCGTCTCGGTCTACCAGCCTAAGTGCCCCTACGTGCCCCCGAGCGGCCCGACGCCGCCGCCTGCCGGCGGTGAGCCTGTCCACGCGGTGGGTGCGGGCAAGTGCCTGGACGTACCGGATCAGCGCACGACAGCGGGCACGCAGGTGGCGATTCACACCTGCGACGGCGGGGCCAACCAGTTGTGGACGCGTACTCCCTCCGGTCGGCTGACGGTGTACAGCGGTAGCTCGACCATGTGCTTGGACGCCGACGCGCAGGGCGCCAGTCCGGGTACGAAGGTGCAGATCTGGCCATGCAACGGCGGGTCGAACCAGCAGTGGAACGTGAACGCGAACGGCACGATCACCGGGGCACAGTCCGGGCTGTGCCTGGACGTGACCGGCGGGGCCACCGCGAACGGCGCCTTGGTCGAACTGTGGACCTGCAACGGCGGGGCGAACCAGCACTGGACACTCGGACAGCCCGATAATCGGCGCCGCTTCACCCAGGCAACCCAATGGCCCGGGCAAGTTCCTGAAGACATCACGACCCACGACCGGCAGAGACCTGCGGCCGTACTTCGACAACCAGCGCGCGCTTTCGTGGGTTCCGCCTGAGTGACTTCTCGGCGGCCAACACCACGACGGTCCGCGACGGGTCGATCGTCGCCGGGCCGGCCTCCTTGGTGGCCGCGGCGATCAGCCCGACGCAGACACGGGCCATCGACCCTGCCGCGGGCCGGGGGGGGCGAGATGTGTGCGTTCGGTGCGGGAAAGAGGCCTGGCCATATCAGGTGCGGTACCACGGCGGGCACGCTGCCGGCCCACCTGGAACTGCAATGTACGGACCAAACAGATGTGGACCCTCGGGTGGACCGCGGGAGACACGGATCCGCCCCATGACCCGGCGGCAGGCCTCCGAAGGGACTACACGCGCAGAAGGGAGAACCCGATGGGAAACCCCATCGCCAATACACGTGGAAAGCCGGCCACGATGACCAGACTGCTGGCGGTGTTCGCACTCGCCGCAGGAATTCTGGCGGCCGGTCCGAACCAGGCACACGCTTCCACATCGCAGTTCAGAGGAGTGAACTGGGCCGACCAGAGAGACAACTTCGTCAACGGCGTACTGCACCCGTCCGGGCTCGGTGCGTCGGACACCTACTCATCGGCTTCCACCGTGGCGGACCAGGTTGTTGGCCAGATGTACGCGGCGACGGGCGCCAACACCGTGCGCATGCCTATCAACGAGCCCACTGTCGCCGGCTACTGGAACACCTACACCGGGGCGATCGACACGGCCCTCACCAAGGGAAACGTGATCATCGCCTACTGGGCGTACAGCGGCGGCAAGCCGGCGAGCACCGCCGGGTTCAACCAGATGTGGGACAAGGTCGTACAGAAGTACGGCTCCAATCCCAACGCCTACTTCGAGGTCATCAACGAGCCGTACGGTTACAGCACGACCAGCCTGGACGACTTGTACAGCGGCTGGTTGGCCAGGTACGCCTCCGTGCCGCGCTCCAGGGTGATCCTCGACGGCGCCGGGCTGGCCCAGGACGTCGCGGCAGTCGGTCGCGACAGCCGCCTGGACGGCACTTTCCTGGCGGTGCACGACTACTCGTTCTTCGCGGGATACGAGGACGAGACCGAGTGGGCGAACCACCTCGCCGGCTACATCGGCGGATACGCCGCCCGCACGATCGCCACGGAGTGGGGCGGCCCGATGGGCCCGGGCAGCAAGAACGGCGTCCACTACAACACCATCGACTACAGCATTCCCAGTGGCTCGTTCTTCGCCGACTACGTCCGGGGTGTCAGCAGCGAACTGCGCAGCCTCGGCATGGGGAGCGTCTACTGGCCGGGCCTGCGTGACGGCGACTGGTACAGCATGACCAGCAAGAGCGGCACCGGCTCGGGCATCAAGCTGTCTTTGGTGAACGCCTCGGGACTGACCCGCCTGCAGTACGCCTGGGGGATCGGCAACGGCGGCGGCACATACGTGCGGATCACCAACGCCGCCACCGGCCTGTACATCGACGGAGAGGGCCGCACGGCCGGTGGGGCCACCGTCGGCGAAGCCAGCGGCAGCAGCAACCGGTACGAGCAGCAGTGGACCGTCGAGAACGATGGGCCTTACGTGCGCATCAAGAACCGGGCAACCGGCCTGTACCTGGACGGGGCGGCCCGCACCTCGGACGGATCCGCGCTCACCCAGTACGGTGACAGCAACAGCACGAGCCAGCAGTGGTCGGTGGTGACCGTCGCCGACAACGTGCGCATCAAGAACCGCACCACCGGCAAGTACATCGACGGCATGGGCCGCACCGGCAATGGATCTGATCTGGGCCAGTGGAGTGACAGCAACAGCACAAACCAGCAGTGGCGGATCGTAGCCGCCGGTTGACCACCACCCGCATCGCCTGCCGCGCACCAACGGCGAGCGCTTCAACCGGCGCCGGTACGTGGCAGGCGATGAACGCATACCACGCAGGCTTGTCCATGATCAGCTTGATCCTCGCCCGGTGAGCCGCACGCCCGTACGTGGCCGGTGTCCTTCCGACCGCACGACCGACCCCGAGCGCACTACGCGTAGCGCGCTCGTCGCCGGGCTGACAGCGGCACGGCGCGGCGGCCCCGGGGCGGCGCGCAACCGGCTGAGCGCGCCCCGATCCCCGGCCGCGGCCGTGCCGCCCATCCCGCCCGTCCCTTACTGGCCCTGACAAAGCCTTTGGACGTGGCGGACGCAGAACGATCACGCAGGAGCCACGAGCTTGCTTGATTGATGGGGCCCACCGGCCTTCTGCCTCAAGGCGGCGATGAGGGGAACCGTCAGGGTTCCCCGGCATGCGCTTCGTCGGCAAGAAGGCCCAGCAGGATGATGTCGAGCGCCCCGGCGAGGCGCTCGTGCAGGTCGAACGGGGCCGGTTCCTCGCGGATCCAGCGCAGGATCGTCGAGAAGTAGCAGGCGGCCAGCAGTTGGCCGGCCTGGTCGCAGTCGACGCCAGCCCTGATCTCCCCGCGTTGCCGCCCTTGCTCGACGATCCTGGCGAGTTCGATTTCCAGGGATGGGTCCTGCAGGAGGTGCCCGTACCGGGCTGAGGCGTCCATCAGGACGGTGGTCTCCGCGCGGGAGGCGACGTTGAGGTCGCCCATCTCCTTCAGGTAGCGGCGCAGCCGGTCGCCGACCGGCAGGTCCTCGGCGTGCTCCGCGCCGAGGATCTGAGCGACGCGGGCGCGGCGGCGGACTCCCCATTCCTCGAGGAAGCCGACCTTCTGCGTGAAGTGGTTGAAGACGGTGGCCCGGGCGACATCGGCGGCCGCGGCGATCTGCTCCATGGTCGTCGCCTCGTATCCCTGGGCGACGAAGAGACCGACCGCCGTCTCATACAGCTGGTCGTGCAGCTTCCGACGCCTGCGCTCCTGGCGCCCGACGGCCGCGCCGCCCTCGGAGGCGGCTGCCGCGTCCCGGATCTTCATGGCCCCCAGTACAACACAGGGCCGCACGACTCTTGACCCCTTCCCGGCATCTATCTAGATTCCTCTCCATCACTGGACTCAAGTCCAACAGTAGATGAAAGTCTCGCGCTGCTTGATCGCGGGACTCGGACGAGGAGGCAACGTGGCTTCCGTGACCTCCCGGACGGGCTGTGTCGAGCTAGGACACGGCTGTTACGCCTGGATCGCGGGCGATGTCGGATGGGGCATGAGCAACGCCGGGCTGATCACCGGCCGGGGCGCGTCACTGCTCGTCGACACCCTCTACGACCTGCGGCTGACCAAGACCATGCTCGACGCGCTGACGCCCCTGACCGCCCCGGCACCGATCTCCACCGTGGTCAACACCCACGGCAACGGCGACCACTGGTTCGGCAACCAGCTCGTGGCCCACGCCGAGATCATCGCGGCCCGCGGGTCCGTGGCGGACATGCGGCAGGTGGGCCCCGCCGAGATGCGGGCGCTGACCAGCATGGACAGCCCAGCTGGACACTTCGCCCGCCGGCTCTTCGGCCGCTTCGACCACACCGACATCGAACCCGTCCTCCCGAACCGGGTCTTCGACGGCGAGACCGTCCTCGACATCGGCGGGACGGAGGTCCGCCTCATCGACGTGGGACCCGCGCACAGCGCCGGCGACACGATCATCCACGTGCCGCAGACCCGGACCGTCTACACCGGCGACATCGTCTTCGCCGGAGCAGCGCCGGTCGTCTGGCACGGTCCCTTCGCCCGCTGGCTCGCCGCCTGCGACCTGCTGCTGGGCCTCGACGCCGACATCGTCGTACCCGGCCACGGCCCCGTCACCACCAAACAGGCCGTCCGCGAGATCCGCGACTACCTCGAATACGTCCACGAGCAGGCCACCGCCCGCTTCACCGCCGGCATGCCCGCCATGGACGCGGCCCGCGACATCCGCCTTGGCCGCTTCGCCGACCTGGACGAGAGCGAACGCCTGGCCGTCAACGTGCACACCGTCTACCGGGAGCTCGACCCCTCACTGCCCCCGCTGGACGGCCCCGGACTGTTCGGCTGCATGGCCGAGCTCTGCCCCCGCGTCTGAGAGCGCTTCCCGCCTGCCCTGACGAGGCCCCACCCTCCGCCGACCGGCGCACCGCCCCTCCGGTACGCGCAGCTCCCCACCATCCCTCTCGGGCCGTACGTCCCGCCAACCCTCCAAGGAGAAGACATGGTCTCCACCCCTGCCTACGACCCACCCGCCGCCCCGCCGTCCGATGTCGCACCGGCCGCTACGGCACGCCACACCGGCACGATCATCGCCGGCTGTCTGACCGTCTGCCTGGCCCAGATCGGGCTGGTCCTGCCCGCCGCGATCAACGGCGTCATGCAGCGCACCCTCCACACGTCCGGCGGAGAACTGACCTGGATCAGTGACGCCTTCCTGGTTCCCGCCGCCGTCCTCGCGCTGACCTTCGGCGTCGTGGGCGACCTGTACGGCCGCAAGAAACTGCTGGTCGGCGCGGCGCTGCTGTCCGCCGTCGGCTACCTGGTGTCCGCCACCTCCCACTCGGCAGCCCAACTGATCACCGGGCAGGCGATCTCCGGCATCGGAGCCGCCGCGCTCTTCCCCGCATCCCTGTCGATGGTCACCGCCATCACGCCGACACCGGCCGCGCGAGCCAAGGCCCTGGCCTCCTGGACCACGGCCCTGTCGCTGGGTGCCCTGATCGCCCCGCTGATGTCCGGCGGCATCGTCGAGCACGCCTCCTTCCAGTGGGCGTTCGGGGTGACCGGAGTGCTCGCCGTGATCACCGCGGTGGCGGCCTGGCTGCTGGCCACCGAGTCCAGCGCCCCCCAGGGCCGCTCACTCGACTGGCCGGGGCAGGTCGCCATCGCCGTGGCCATGCTCGCCCTGCTGTACGGCATCATCCAAGGCCCCTCCGACGGCTGGGGCTCGGCACCCGTCGTCGCGTCCTTCGTCGCCTTCGCCGTGTTCCTCGCCGCGTTCGTGACGGTGGAGAGCCGCAGCGCAGCCCCGATGCTGCGCCTGGAGCTGTTCCGCATCCCGGCCTTCGCCGCGTCGGCCGCGATGGCGGTGATCGGCATGTTCGGCTTCCTCGGCGGCGCGTACGACCTGAGCATCCGCCTCGGCGTCATCCAGCACCAGAGCCCTTTCCACGCCGCGGTGCCCTTCCTGGTCATCCAGGGCATCACCCCGCTCATCTGGCCGCTACTTGTCCGGCTGCTGCACCGCATGGGCCCCGGCCCCATGCTGGTCACCGGGTTCGTCTCACTGGCCGGCGCCCAACTGTGGCTGCGGGCGGTGCCGATCCACGAAACGGGCCTGGTGCCCCTGCTCGGGCCGCTGGTGCTCAACGGTATCGGCTTCGGTCTGGTCGTCGCCGCCCTCACCGCGGCTGCCGTCAACGTCGTACCGCCCACCCTGACCGGCATGGCCAGCGCCACCACCAGCCTGGTCCGCGACCTCGGTCAGACCCTCGGCCCGGCCATCGTCGGCGCCGTCGCCCTCGGCATGGCAGCCAGCCAGCTCACCAAAAGCCTCGCCGCCGCGGGCCTTACCCCCAAGGAGCACGGCATCGCCTCCGCCGTCCTGCACGAGGGCGGCCCGCTCGCCCTGCACACCGCCGACCTGGGCCCGTTGAGCGCCAAGCTTGCCCCGCTCACCGAGCACGCCCTGGCAAGCGGCTACAACAACGGGCTGATCCTCACCGCCGCGGCCTGTGTGGCCGCCGCTGTGATCGCCGCCGTCTTCGTCGGCTTCCGACACAGCGGCACCGCTCCGGCCGAGGCGGAGGGGAGCTCGGCGTGAAGTTCGCAAGCTTCGTCCACGACGGGAAACGGCAGTCGGCAATCGTCGCCGACGGCCAGCTCCACCCCTTCCAGCACCCCGCCGACCTCCTGGACCTCATCGCCGAAGGCGAGGAGGCCCTGCGCGGGGCAGGAGAACGCGCCCTCACCGCCTCCCTGCCCGTGCCACTGGCCGACGCGTACCTGCTGCCTCCACTGCAGCCGCCCACCGTCCGCGACTACATGACCTTCGAGAGCCATGTCGCGCGCGTCGCCCGGGGATACGGCGACACCGTCCCCGAGGAGTGGTACGCCGCACCCGCGTTCTACTTCACCAACCCCTACGCGATGATCGGCGCCCACGACGACGTGCCGGTACCGCCGGGCTGCAGCCGCTTCGACTTCGAACTCGAAGTCGCCGCCGTCATCGGCAAGGCGGGCCGGGACCTGACGCCCGAGCAGGCACACGACCACATCCTCGGCTACACGATCCTCAACGACTGGTCCGCCCGCGACCTCCAGGGCCGCGAAATGAGGGTCAAACTCGGCCCGGCCAAGGGCAAGGACACCTCCACCACCCTCGGCCCCTGGCTCGTCACCGCCGACGAACTCGAACCCCACCGTGACGCTGAGGGTTTCCTCGACCTCGCCCTCACCGTCGCCGTCAACGGGAAGACGGTCGGACAGGACCGACTGTCCAACATGGCCTGGACGTTCGAGGAGATGGCCGCCTACGCCTCCCGCGGCACCTGGATCCGCCCCGGCGACGTCCTGGGCTCCGGCACCTGCGGCAACGGCGGCTGCCTGGCCGAACTCTGGGGCCGCCACGACATGCTCGAGCCACCGCCCCTCGTCCCCGGCGACAGCGTCACCATGACGGTCGAGGGCATCGGCACCATCAGCAACACCGTCGTCGAGGGCGTCGCCCCGATGCCTCTGCCACCTGCCCGCCGCAGGCGATGACCACCGTGCGATGAGCTCTGGCACCACCCCGGTGCCGGACACCGCGTCCGGCACCGGAGAAAGGCATGGACAACGCGGACAAAGTCATGGCCTCGGCCGCCGAGGCGGTCACCGACATACCGGAAGGGGCCTCGCCGGCGGTGGGCGGCCTCGGGCTGTGCGCCATACCCACCGTGCTCATCGACGCCCTGCACGCCCGAGGCGCCGACGGACTGCGCAGGTCTCACCTTTACACCCCGCCGGGTCGGCACCCAGGTCGCCGACGGTGGCCTGCCCCGGCGCTACGGCCCCGACGGCAGCGTAGCGGTGGCCTCCCCGCCCAAGGACCCACGCATCTTCCGCAGCCGGGCGTACGTCCTGGAGAAGGCCATCACCACCGACTTCGCCCTGTTACGGGCCGCCCACGGCGACCAGCACGGCAATCTCGCCTTCCACCGCAGCGCCGCCAACTTCAACCCCCTCGCGGCCATGGCCGGACGGACCACCATCGCCGAGGTCGAGGAATTCCTCGAAACCGGCGCCATCGACCCCGACGCAGTCCACCTGCCCGGCATCTACGTCGACCGGGTCGTGGGCCCCGTCCCCTCCCACGACAGTCTGCACGACGGCCTGCCCCGCTACCTCAACAAGGACCTGCTCCTCCAGCTGTGGCCGGTGCTGCACACCCTCGCCGGTCGCACCGCGCGCGCCGTATGGGAGGACGCCCTCCCCGAGCTCGCCTCGCGCACCCGGGCGGTCGCGTGACGGACATGCCGGAGCCGCACGCGCGGCTCCTGGCGGATGTGCAGGCGGCCCCGCGGCCTCTCTCCGACGAACCTAGGCGGTCCCGGCCGGATACAGGCCGGGACCGCCTCCCTTTGCTCGTCCCACTTGTCCCACTCGTCCTACTCGTCCTACTCGTCGGCGATCCAGTGCTCGAATGCCGTCAGGTGCCTCTCGGAGGCGGCGAGCAGGTTGGTGTACACCTGGCGCGTGTCCGGGGCGGTGAGTCCGGACAGCGCCTTGTTCAGCGCGGCGATGTCGTCGGTCTCGACCGTGCGGCCCGCCGTCAGGGCTCCGGACAGGCTCCCCTCGCCCTGCTTCAGCAGCCGGTCGTAGGTGGCCTGGACGGCCGGGTCGGCGAATTCGCCGGCCTGCGTGCCGGCGGTCGGGTCGGTCACGTCGTAGCGGTCGAGCAGGGTGCGCACGGCGCCCAGGTGCTGGGCCTCCGCCGCCGCGATCCGATCGAAGACCCGCGCGTCGTGGCGTGCCGCGAACGCCGTGTAGAGGTCGTGCGCGAGCTTCTCCTCCTCGGCCATGCCGGCCAGCGTGGCCTTCTGAGCAGCCGTCAGAGTGCCCCGCTCGGTCAGCGTGGCTCCGCTGCAGGCTCCGTCGTTCTGCCGACTGCCGTCCGAGGTGCAGCCATGGTGACGCGCCTGGTGCTGAGCGTCGGGTCATCATGACTTGGGATGTGGTTTGCCCGGCCGCCGAGCCGCCGCTGCCGGGGTCCGCGATCACCGGGCCGACCGCCAGCACGCCGCCGTGGCGAGCGCACCCGCAGTGACGGCCGTAGCGATCTTGATGTTGCGCTTCATGGCGAACCTCCTCGGTTCCGTAGGAGCTCTCCCGTTCCCACACCGTCACCGTCGCTCGGAGCCCTGCAGTCGCCGTGCGGTACGTGTGGAGACGGGATGGAGACATCGGCCGGGAGGTTGGCGCTGTTCGGCCCCTCCCGGGAGCGTGCGCATGGCGCGTAGGTGTGGGACAGGACCGCCACCGTGCTCGTCGTCGAGGACGAGAGGGAGATTCGCGAGCTGCTGCGCCGCTACCTGGAGCGCGCCGGCTACGGCGTGCTGACGACCAGGTCGGGTGCCGAGGCCTACGGCTGCTCGGCGAGCGTGGGATCGACCTGACGCTCCTGGATCTCGGGCTGCCGGACGTGGACGGTGGCGAGGTGCTGCGCGAGGCCTGCGAGCGCGGACGGGTGCCGGTGGTGGTACTGACCGCGCGCAGCACCATCGAGGACCGCATCAACGGGCTGCGGCTGGGCGCCGACGACTACGTGACCAAGCCGTTCAGTCCCACCGAAGTGGTACTGCGGGTGGGCGCGGTGCTGCAGCGTGCCCGGGGTGCGGCCACGGAGACGGCGCCCGTTGCGTCGTACGGCGAGGGACGGCTACGGATCGACGAGGCCCGACCGTATGCGCCGTCCCCGGCCCCGCTCCCCTGCTGGTCCGCGCGGACGCCGGCCGGCTGCACCAAGCCCTCGGCAACCTGCTGAGCAACGCCGCCCGCCACTGCCGTTCCGGCGACACCGTCACGGTCACCATCTCCGCCACGCCCTTCGAGGCGCTCGTGGAGGTGGCGGACACCGGTCCGGGCATCTGTTCATGGCCTGGACGTCGCCGCGGATGGGTCGGTTCAGCCCGCCCCATCGGGACATGACGGAGCGTCACGCCTGGCGTATCGCGGCGGGGCGTGCCCCGGCTCGTGATCTGGGATGGAGCGGGCCCTCAAGGGTCGTGACGGCACCCTGTGATCGCTGACGGAGCCCCCGCTCAAACCGCCGAGCCATCGTCGACAGGTCCCAACGAGGAGTCACTCGCCTTCGAGCCGGGAAGCGGGCTTGCGCAGCAGCCACTGTCCGAGCGTACGCCGTGGACGCCGTACCACGACGCGGCCGTGGGTCGTCGTGCCGACCAGCTCCACGCGCAGCGTGATCGGCGTCCCGTGGTCTGGAGCCTGACGAATCTTGATCTTGCTGTGTACGAGGCTGAGGGCGCCTGTATCGACCACGATGCCTGGCTTGGTGATCAGCGTCAGCCTCTTGCCTGCCGTGTTCATGTCGATCCGCAACGTTTCCTGCGTGATCACTGCCTGAGTGAAGTCGAGCGTCACCTCACACCACGCAGTGGCCAGCTCCAGCCTGCGCGGTACAACCCAACGCCCCTCTCGTTTGACCGCACCGCTGTGAAGCCCCTCGATCCGGAGTACGTCCTTGACCTCTGCTACGGTCGCGCCAGTCGAAGCGGACACGGGCGGCAGGTCAACGGTCAGCGCGGTGAGCTCCCTGACGGTACGCGCCAACAGGGCAGCTTCCAGGCGCTCATCCAACTCGTCCGCGGTCAGCAGGCCGTCCCCGGCCGCGATGCGCAGCACGTCCACCACCCGGTCCCGGTCCGCATGAGAGGCCCTCAGTTCGGGCGACGAGTGGGGGCCGGAGCGCTTCCCGGTGGGTGAGATCTCTCCCGACATACTTCCGTCCTGGTCCTGCCGGTCTTTGCGCGGCGCAGGCAGCGGCGCGAGAAGAAGACTAGCGCTGTATCGCGACACGGATCCCGGCTGGACCCAATCCGGAGAGGCAATGGTCAGCGTCGATTCACGGCATTCGGCATCCGCATTGCCGAGACCCGGTCTCGACGTACATGAGGCAGCGTCACATCTGGCGCTATCCCATTACGGCGCCCCCAGGCGTAGACACGGAATCAAACATTACTCTCACTACTCGTGTCGGCTCCCCGTGATCGCTTACAGAGCCCTCTTTTGGCCGCACCGTGACGGCTTCGTCCGGCAACGGTGACGGTGTGATCCGGGTTGCGGGGTGTCTTTTTCCGGCCTCGTCGTCTCGGCCAGCAGGGCGCGTCCGGGTCGCGCAGTGGACGTAGGCCGCGGCCGGGGTCCGTGGCACGCATATCCCGCGATCAACGCAAGTGTAACAACCACGCTTCTTGGAGCGCGAGTTGGGTGTCAGTGGATGTCAGTGGCGCGTGGCACGATCGCAATCATGACTACCTCGACAGTGGAAGAACTCGTTCTCAGAACAGCCGAGAAGCATGGTGTTCCCGGGCCGGTGACGCAGGAGATGCTCGCCGGTGCCCGGCCGTGCATTCACTTGGTGCCCTTCCCGTGCTTGACGTCCGCCCAGCAGGAAGAGGCGCGTCCCGCCGCGCGGACGGGAGGTCTCCCCTTGCTGCCGGACGGCGTCGACTGGCCCGACGAACGCGACCCTCTGGTGCTCACCGTCGACTGTGCGGCGCTTCCGCGTGAAGCCCTGGACATCGAACTGCCACCCGACGGGCACCTGTTGTTCTTCACCGAGATCGAGTACGAGCCGGAGTCGTCGGTGCTGCTGCACGTTCCCGCCGGCGTGCGGACCACGGAACGCTCGGCGGCGTACGAGTTGGACGGGGAACCGGAGCAGGTCCGGGTCTACGAGCCGGGTGACCTATATCCGGTGCTGGGACTGACCGTCTCACCCGACTGGCATGACGCCCCGGCGACCAGCGCGTTCCTCGAGAGTGGCCCGGGCCGGGAGGACATCCTGAACGATTTCGAGGACGCCGTGCGGGACGCGGCAGCGGGCGGAGCCTTACACGGAATCGACGTCCGACTGGGCGGTTTCTCCAGCCCCTGGCAGTTGCCACCGGACGAAGGCGATCTCGTTCTACTCGCGCAGATACACAGCCAGTCGATCGACTCGAAAGTCTTCACCCAGACCCTGATCGTCGGCACCCGCGAGGACATCGCCCGGCGCCGATATGAAGGCCTGGAGTTCGAACAGCAGGTCTGACCAGTCACCGCCTTCCTCGCCACGGTCCTTACTCCCTCCCTTTCAGTGAGGGTCTCTGTGCTCGGCAACACGGGCGATGAGGTCCGCCCGGCGCCACCGGCCTGCTCGGCCAGGGCACCGAACGGAACTCATGCTGATCACCTGTTCAGTTGTAGGGAAGCCGGACGCTGGACTTGGTGCCGGTGGCGACGATGCTGGGGGCGTGCCCGAGGGCGTTCCAGATCTTGACCTGCACGGTTCCGTTCTTCAGGTCGCAGGAAGTGCCGGTCGCGGAGGCCAGTCCGGCCTTGTCCGTGTAGTGCTCCCAGCCGGGAACGGGGTCGGTGGCGAAGTACCGATAGGTCTCGACTCGGTCCCACGTCCCACTGGCGGTGCAGTCGTAGGACATCTGTAGTTGGACTCCGTTGCCGACTGTCTCCTGCGCGTCGACGGCCAGATCGAACTGGGTGGTCCCGCCCGCGTACTTCATGTTCAGCCCGGTGGCAGTGAAGGTCAGCGGCTTGTAGGGAGTGCCGTCGTGATTGACGCTGTCGGCCGACGCCACGGTCACGCTGTCCGCGGTCCCGGGCGTACCCGGCAACGTCCCGTCGGTACTCAGATAGAGCGTGGGCGACGTCCCCGGGTCCCCGGTCGGTGTGGGTGTCGACGTCGGCGTAGGGGTGGGGGTCGGAGTTGGAGCGGGATCGGTGCCGCCGGGTCCGCTGCCGCCGGTCCAGGTGTGGGCGCCGGCCGTGACCGTCTTTCCGGCGGGCACTTGCACGGTGGTTCCGTCGGAGAAGTGCACGGTGGTGTCGGCGGCGGTGGTGTTGGCGGCGACGTAGGTGCGTTCGCCGTTCTTGACAAAGACCGCGGTCAACGGACTGTCGGCGGTGACACCGGTGTCCACGGTGCCCAGCGCGGCAAGGTTACGGATCCAGTGGAAGGTGTGGGCCTTGCTCTCGCCCTCCTCGGAGGTGAAGGAGCTGTTGGCGCGGACGTCGGCCAGGGCCGCGTCGCCGTCGCCCAGCGCCAGGTACTCGTACCAGATGTCGGGCCAGATGCCAGGCTGGGGCTTGCCTGCCTGGTCGAGCATCTCCTGGTAATTGGCCTTCACGTAGGCCGGGTTGTCGCCGAGGTAGAGGTGTCCGCCGGTCACCGGCAGCAGGTTGATGCCCTGGATCTGTTCGGGGGCGCTGGAGAACCAGGTGGAATAGGCACCCCCGTTGCTCCAGACCATGCCGACCTGCTTGTGCGGGAAATCGCCCGGGTAGACCTGGTCATGGGTGTCGAACCAGTATTCCTCGATGGCGGCGGCCTGCGTGGTGTACATGTAGATGCCCGCGTCCCGGACGGCCTTGTTCCCGGTGACGGTGCCCCACTGGATGAGCGCGTTGTCGAAGTTCATCCCCTCGGAGGACGACTCCTGGTTGTTGCCCGCGGCGAACGAGCCGTGGCCGGAGGCCCAGTCGTGGCCGGCGTAGATGTCGAAGTCCCGCAGGTAGGGGAAGCGTTTGTCGGTGCGGTCGTAGTTGTTGGCATCCCGGATGAGCACGTCCACCATGCCGCCGTAGTGGTCGGCGTCGGCCCAGGTGGGGTCGAACCTGGCCAGGGTCGCGGCCGCGGCGATGTAGTAGCCGTAGTGGAAGTGGTGGTCGTTCAGCTCCTGGTCAGACCCGTAGGAGGCCGGATATCCGATCAGGGTGCCCCACTTGTCGTCGTAGTAGAACAGGTGGCCCGTCTTGCCCGGCGAGGCGGTGAACCAGTCCGTGAGCTTGGACTTGATCGCGGACAGGGCGGCGTCACGGACGGCGGTGTCACCGCTCTGGTCGCCGATCTCCGCCAGTCGCGCGGCGCGCCCCAGGCCCTTGCCGGTCCAGTACGTGTCGTCGCTCTGCTGGCGCGTCGGGTCGGCCTTCTCTGCGTCGAGGTAGTTCCGCAGCGTGGTCGCGTCGGCGCCGGAGCTGTCGGCGACCCCCGGTATCTCGGGCAGCACCCCGTGGAAGACCATCGACGTCGAGAAGGACGTGATGCCGGTGAGCACCTTCAGCGGGCCCCGGGAGGAGATGTACGTCTGCGGCAGCGGACTGCCCTCGGCCAGGTGGCGCCACTGGTGCGGCAGCAGGGCCGCGACCGTGCCGGTGGCCGACCCCTCAAGGGCTGTGGTCGTGTAGTTGTAGGTGGTGGTGACCGTGCTGTCGGCCTCGTCGTACCGGTAGGAAACCGCGGTGCCGGTGACGTGGTCGTACGCGTACCTGGCGTACTCGGTCGCGAGCGCAGCCCGGTCGGCGCTCGCGGTGGACGGCGTCGTCGGCAGCACGGCGACGGAGAAGTAGTCCTTGCCCGCGAGCGAGAAGCTGAAGGTGGAGCCGCTGACCGACCAGGAGGCGCCACTCGGGGCGAAGGCCACGTAGTCGTGTCCGGCGACCGTATAGCCGATCGTGGGGCCGGAGTTGGACCAGACGTCCACGGTCGCGTCGGCGGCTGCCTTGATCTGGGCGGTGCCGCCCGTCGCACGGAAGTAGGCGAACGGCAGCCCCGAGCCGATGGTCGCGCGCAGGGTGTGCGCACCGTCGCTGAGGTACGGGCTGACAGTCCAGTCGGTCCAGTCGTCGACCTTCACCTCGGGGGCGGCCAGGCCGGAGACGCCGACGACGAAGTCCTCCTTGTAGTCGAAGTGGTACTCGCCCACGCCCTTGGCGCTGCCGGAGATCGTCGGCTTGGTGCTGTAGGAGATTCCCAGCCCTCCGGACTGGGCGCGGAAGCCGAGCGGCTGCGCGAACAAGGGCTCTCCGTAGGCGCAGTTGGTGCGCTTCCACAGGATCGAAGACCACCAGTCGTTGGTGGGTACGGCGCCCGAGGGGGCGTCGGACGTCACCCAGTGGCGCGGGTTGGCGGACAGGTCCGCGCATCCCGAGGGCAGCGGGCCGGGTGCCGAGGTGGTGTAGCTGCCGGCGCCCACCGTGTCGGCACCGGCCGACGCGGAGCCGAGCACTGTGAGGACGGCGCTGAGCAGAGCGACGACGGCCACGATTCCGGCCACTCGTCGCCAAGGCGCGGGCCACAGCGCCATTGCTAATGCTTGTGCTCTGTGCGGCTGAACTGCCTCTCTTGACATCGGTGCACCCTTCGGCAGGAGCAATGCGGCACTTTCGTTTCCCAGGTCCAGGCCATAGATGACCCGGGCTCTTTCAATTTGAGAGCGCTCTCAAGCCGGGAAGGCTAGGGTCACCTCGGGTGACCGTCAATACAATGCGCGATGATTCTTCGCCGCGACGCCCCTGGCGCCGACTGTTACGCCACTGCCTCCCCCGCGGCGATGTCCGTCCCGTCAGCGGTCTGCTACTCGAACCGCGTCTGGTACAACTCCGGGTGCCGCCCGCCGACGGAGAGCAACTTCTGGTGCGTCCCCGCTCGACGGCCGATCCGCCCTCGACCACCAGAACCACCTCCGCCGTCCGCGCGATGACAACCGCGGTACGGCCGGACAGACCCTCGCGGTCAGGGCCTCCCGGATGGCGGCCCCGAAGTGTTACCGAGGTGGGCGATGGCCTCGTGGAGAAATTCCCGGCACACCCGACCAACGCCACAGCACGACGTGCGACTGACGTCCGAGTCGCACCGGACTCCGGATCCGCTACGAGATGCCCGCCGACCGCCACCTACCGGCGAACCCGTGCCAGTCAGCAGCTGAACAGCATGGGTTCAAAATGGAGAGATGGACCACTGAGCTGGACGTATCCTGCGTGCTGTGACGGCGATATACGTGCTGGACGGCACCAAGGTGAGGACGCAGGAAGACTTCTGGCGGCTCATCGGCGAGGCGGTCAACGGCCCTGGAAGCTAGTTCGGCAAGAACCTCGACGCCTTCGCTGACTGCCTCAGCGGTGGCTTCGGGCAGCCCGACGACGATGACTACGTTGTTGAATGGCGTCACCACCACGCGTCTCGTGAGTATCTGGGCTATCCGGAGACGGCTCGCCAGCTGGAGATTCGCCTCTCACGCTGCCATCCCACGAACCGTCCTGCTGTCAGCGCGGATCTGGCTGCGGCGAGGATCGGGCCCCTGGCGTCCTGCGGCTTCAGTAACCATCAATGCCCGGTCTTCACCGCTCCGGCAAACGACCAGCATCGACGTGGTCGGCGAGATAGATCATGGTGGCTTCGGGGTCCATGCCGAAGGCTGCGGCGACGAGTTTGGGATCCATGGTGTTGACCAGGTCGAGCAGTCGAGTGCAGCGGATCATGCGGGGCGGGAAGCCGCAGGCGTCGAGGACGTGGCTGACATAGGCGGTGGACACCAGTCCCCGGTCGGACTTCGTCTGACGGGTGACCATCACGTGGTGACTGTCGGTCCGCTGGGCTTCGCGGTGAGCCAGGCAGCGTTCCAGCACTGCCCAGGACGCCGGGTCCAGGGGGACCGGATGCGGGCGGTCGCCGAGCCGGGTGGTCCGGGCATGAGGGTCGAGGTCAGCGGTCTGCAGCATCGTGACCTCACGACTTGAGGCGCCGTGCAACAGCGCGAGCATGCCCAGCAGGGCCTCGTGCGGGTGGACGGCCGGACCGGTGGTCCAGCGGCGGGACAACACGCGCTGCTGATCCAGTGTCAGCGTCGCTCCGGTGAAGCCGCTGGGACCTCGGGCGGTCAGACCGTGAGAGGGATCGACGAGCACGATCTTCCGAGAACGCGCGAATCGGAAGAACTGCCCGAGCACGACCAGCCGACGCTTGCGTGCCTTGGGCGAGCCGGCGAGGAAGGCTTCGACATCGTGGACGTCGGTCAGCGCCCAGTCCTGCTTGCCGCGTCCGCCGGCGAGGAAGCGGACGAGGTCACGCAGGATGGCCACGGTCGCATCGCTGCGAGGTCGTGTTCCGGCCCGGCGGACCCTCTTACGCGAGTGCATCATGAAGTCTGCGAACGCCTCCACCGATGGCCGCAGGTTCTCGGGGACGGCTTCGACACGACGCTGTCGGCGGCCGGCCGCGAGCCGCTCGGCCTGATCCGTGGCCATGGCCATGCCGTGACCGGTGAAGAAGGTCTCCAGCACGCGGGCGAGGGAGCCCATCGAGCGTCCGGAACGACGAGAGCGTTCAAGCAGAGCCTGCGGGTGGTTGGGCTGGTCATCCAGGAGGAGTCGCCCCAGGACGGTGATCATTGTTCAGGTGCGGCTGACGCAGTACTTGGCGGCGAGATCGGCGGTGAAGTCCCGCAGCCAGTAAGGAGGTTGTCCGAGTTCGGCGATCAGGCCCTCGACCCGGACGAAGGGCCGGTCGGGGGTGACGCTGCCAGCAGGCGGAGCACAGTCCCAGCCCGGCACGGCGCTGCACCCGGCCGCATTCGCGGCAGGTCCGGGGCGGCTGTTTTGTCTGGCGAGGACGCGAGCAATGGCCGCACCAGCCGGTGTCCTCGCACAGATAGCCGGGCCGATCGCACCGAGGACAGGGCGCCTTGGCGGCGTCGCGTTCCGTTATGCGTGAGCAGTCTCGGCACAACGTTGATGTCTTGTTTCTCACCGGGTGACCGCAGGTGGTGCACACGCGTGAGCAGGTGATGCAGCTGCCGGTGTCCTCCTGGAGGACGCGCTGCTGGCCGCAGCGGGGGCAGTCGGCCCTGGCCGCGGTCTCTTTCTGCCGGGCCGTGCAGCGGCAGCAGTACTGGCGGTCGATGAAGCCGACCGGGGCTCCACAGCCGATGCAGTCGCTCTGTTTCATGCCCACGATGTCGCCCGGGTCAGAGCGGCGGCATCGAACGGCCGCGGGCGGAGGCCGCTCGGGGCAGGTCAGCGACTGGCCGGGGTAGGGCGGCAGGACGCTCGACGGGGGTGGTGTCGATCTCGAACAGATCGTTGGGAGTGCATTCCAGCGCGGTGCACAACGCGATCAAGGTGGACATCTTCACCTGTGAGGGCTCCTTGGTTAACAGCACGGACACCGAGGCGGGTCGTCCTCGCGCGTGTTCTGTCAGCACCGTTCGAAGGGACGTAGACCCGGCCCCACGGCCCGTAACGTTCCGGCACGTCACGCCAGGGGGCGCCGGTCCGGGTCCGCCACCGGATGCCGTCTATCAGCTGCCGCCGCGTCCACACCCGCGGACGACCCGGCTTGATGCCCGTCGGCAGCAACGGCTCCAGCCGGGCCCACTGGCCGTTCGTCAGATCCCCACGTCCCACAGGACGTGATCATCAACGAACAAGATCCACTATCACAACAGACCCTGGGCACCGCGAAGACCATCACGGGGACCGCATTCCACCGATGCCCATCACGGGGGGGCACTGGACGGACGTGACCGATGCCGTGCCAGGCTGTCACCGATGACACCGGGTTCCGTGCTGTCCGACCCGAGAGTTCCCGGACGGTTCGGGGCGATGGTGGCGCCGTCCGGTCCCGGGGGCCGGCGGCACCTCTCCTGCGACGGGTGGCCGATCGGGAGGGTGGCCTTGCCCCGGCCCCGATCGGCAGGGCCTCGTGCCCATCCGCCCCGCGGACCGGTCCCCGTGCCCCGATCAGGAGCCCCCATGCGTCTTGCCCCCGGCCACCCGCACACCCCGGCACGGCTGGCCGTCGGTGTGCTGCTCACCGCACTGCTGCTGGTTTCCTGCTCAGCCTCGCCGTCCGGCGGCACGCGGTCGGCGCCAAAGGGCTGGCGGCTGACGTGGTCCGACGAGTTCACCGGAGCGGCGGGGCAGGCACCCGACCCCGACAAGTGGGTCCACGACACCGGCGGAGAACCGCAGTGGGGCAACAAGGAATGGCAGTACTACACCGACAGAACCCAGAACGCGGCAACCGACGGGGACGGTCACCTCGTCATCACCGCGCGCCGCGAGGAACTGCCGGGCATGGACCACTGCCATTACGGCACCTGCGACATCACGTCGGCCCGGCTGACGACGAAGGGCACCTTCTCGCAGGCGTACGGAAAGATCGAGGCGCGGATCAGGATTCCCCATGACGGCGCCTTTCTGCCCGCCTTCTGGATGATGGGCGACAACGACCGCACGACGCCGTGGCCCGGGAACGGCGAGATCGACGTCATGGAGGTCGCGGGCGGTGAACCGGACACCGTCTACGGCACCGTCCACGGACCCGGCTACGGTGACGAGGGGATCGGCGGACATCACACGCTCCCGGACGCAGAACACTTCTCCGACGCCTTTCACACCTACGGCGTGGAATGGGACAGGAACCGCATCACCTGGTCCGTCGACGGTCACGTCTATCACGCCGACAGGCGAGCCTCTCACGGCGCGGGGCGGAAGTGGGTCTTCGACCATGACTTCTATCTGGTGCTCAACCTCGCCGTCGGCGGCGTGTGGCCCGGCCCCGTCCCCAAGTCCACGCAGTTCCCCGTCCGCATGCTGACGGACTGGGTTCGCGTGTACGAACGCGCCTGAACGCGGCTGTCCGGAGCTCCCCTCCGCGCGCCCCCGACCACCAGGGACGCACAAGCAAAGTGCACCCACCTCCCTCCAACCGATTGACGCGTAGCCATGACCATGCCACGCTCGATTTCATGGGAGCGCTCCCATCCCGCTGGATTTCCATTCCCCCAGGAGCCGCTCATGTCCGCGTTCGACTCAGTACGTCGCCATGGCAGACCCCTCGCCACCGCCCTGCTGGCGAGTTCGCTCCTTCTCGGCGGCCTGCTGGCCACCCCGGCAACCGCCGCGGGGACCACGGCAGTCCGGGTCAACCAGGTCGGCTACCTGCCGGACGGCCCCAAGCGCGCGACGGTCCTCACGAGCAGCACCCAGTCCCTCACCTGGCAGTTGCGCGACGCCTCCGGCACGGTGGTCGCCTCCGGCTCCACGGTCCCGCGCGGCGCGGACGCCCCCTCCGGCCAGTTGGTACAGCTGGCGGACTTCTCGTCGTACCAGGGGACGGGCACGGGTTACGTCCTGTCGGTGGACGGCAGCGGCAGCGACCCGTTCGACATCCGCGCCAATCTCTACGACGGGCTGCGCTCGGACGCGATGGCGTTCTTCTATCACCAGCGCAGCGGCATCGCCATCAACGCCTCCCTGGTCGGCTCCGCCTACGCCCGCCCCGCCGGGCACCTCGGCGTCTCACCGAACAAGGGCGACACTGCCGTCCCCTGTCAGTCCGGGGTGTGCGACTACGCCCAGGATGTCCGGGGCGGCTGGTACGACGCGGGCGACCAAGGCAAGTACGTCGTCAACGGAGGCATCTCCACCTGGCTGGTCGTCAACTCCTTCGAGCGGGCCAAGCGCGCGGGCACGGACGCGGCGATGGGCGACTCGACCCTGCGCGTGCCCGAGCGCGGCAACGGCGTCCCCGACGTCCTGGACGAGGCGCGCTGGGAGCTGGAGTTCCTGATGCGGATGCAGGTGCCCGCGGACAAGCCGTACGCGGGGATGGCTTTCCACAAGATCCACGACGCTGCCTGGACCGGCATCCCGACCCGCCCCGACCAGGACGGCCAACCCCGCGAACTGCACCGGCCCTCCACCGCGGCGACCCTCAACCTCGCGGCCACCGCCGCGCAGTGCGCTCGTGTATTCCGGCCATACGACTCCGCGTTCGCCGATCGCTGTCTGGCGGCAGCCCGGCGGGCGTGGACCGCGGCGCAGGCCAACCCCGCGATGTACGCGCCCGATTCGGACAGTACGGGCGGTGGCGCCTACGGCGACAGCCAGGTCACCGACGAGTTCTACTGGGCGGCCGCCGAGTTGTACGCGACGACCGGGGAGAGCACGTACCGGGACGCGATCACCTCCTCCTCGTGGCACGCCTCCGGCGGTGCCTTCACTCCCTACGGCTTCGGCTGGGCGGACACGGCCGCGCTGGGCCGGCTCACCCTGGCCACCGTCCCCAACGGGCTGCCCGCCTCCGACCTGGCCCGTATCCGCTCCTCGGTGGTCACGGCAGCCGACGGCTACCTGTCCACGATGGCAGGGCAGGGGTACGCGGTGCCGATACCCAAGGACGGGTACTTCTGGGGCTCCAACAGCGAGGCCGCCGACAACGCTGTGGTCATGGCGGTCGCCGGGGAGTTGACCGGTGACGCGCGCTACCGCGCCGCAGTGCTGGAGTCGATGGACTACCTGCTCGGTCGCAACGCCATCGGGCAGTCCTACGTGACCGGTTACGGCGAGAGGTCCTCGCACAACCAGCATCACCGCTTCTGGGCCCACCAGTTGGACGCCTCACTGCCCAACCCGCCTGCGGGCTCGCTCGCGGGCGGCCCCAACAGCGCGCTGCAGGACCCGGTGGCACAGGAGAAGCTGGCCGGATGCGCGCCCGCCGCCTGCTACATCGACGACATCGGCTCCTACTCCACCAACGAGGTGGCGATCAACTGGAACGCCCCGCTGGCGTGGTTGGCCGCCTACGCCGCCGATCGCCCGGCCGGCGGCGGTCCGCAGCCGACGGCGTCCTGCGCGGTGACGTACAAGGTGGACAACGCCTGGAGCGACGGCTTCACCGCGACCGTCACCGTCAAGAACACGGGCACCTCCGCGGTGGACGGATGGCGGCTGGCCTGGAGCTACCCGGGCGGCCAGCGCGTGACCAGCGCCTGGAACGCGAACGTCACCCAGTCGGGCGCCGACGTCGTGGCGCGCAACGCCGACTGGAACCGGGCCATCGCGCCCGGTGCGACGGTGAGCTTCGGGGTGCAGGGCTCGCTCAGCGGAAGCAACCCGTCCCCCACGGCCTTCGCTCTCGACGGAGGCGCCTGCGACTGATGGGCGCCCCGTGGTCCACTGGTCCGCTGCCGGACACGACCGTTCCGTCCACCCCTCGAGGTGGACGCAATCGGCGTGCTCAGCTCAGCTCCTCGACACCCGGGCGGCCTGGGCCAGGTCCATGTCCGTGGTCTCCGGGGCCAGGAACTGCGAGACCAGCCCGTCGACGGCGAGGACACCCGCCCCGATCAGCAGCACGAACTGCGCGCCGAAGCGCTCCAGGCCCATCGGGAGCAGGAAGGTGCCGATGGCGGCTCCGACGCGGCTCATCGCAGTGGCGAAACCGACGCCGGTCGTGCGCAGGGCGGTGGGGAACGCCTCCAGGCGGTACGCGCCGCCGTGAGCGGCGCCCCCGCCGTCGCGGAGGTCCAGGCCGCGGCGAAGCAGGGCGCGACCAATCCGTTCTACACCCCGACCCCCGAGGTGCTCGCCCGATGAAGATCACCGACATCACGCTGGACCGGCTGCGCCTCGAACTTGATCCGCCGTTCCGCGCCGCCTGGGCCCCCGAGCCCCGCCGGCACTTCGACGCCACGATCGTCCGCGTCCACACCGACGAGGGCATCACCGGCATCGGCTCCGGCGACCTGATGGACGGCTTCGACACCTACAAGCACCTGTTCGTCGGCGAAGACCCCCTCGACATCACCCGGCACGGCAGGGCGATCGAGACCGCCAGCTTCCACGGCGCCCCCTACTGGCCCCTGAAGGCCGCGCTGTGAGACGTCATCGGCAAAGTGCCGTGCGTCGGGACCTGGGCGGCGACTTCGAGACCATGGTCGACCTCAACCAGTCCTGGCGCACGGCCGGCGACACGGCCAACGCCTCCGACTCGCCAAGACCCGCAAGATCATCGCGGGGCTCGCCGAAAGCGGCGCCGTCTCAAGGAGCTTGGAGTTCGAACTCCGCGCGGGCTGACGCCACACCGTTGATCTGCAGCGCGATGGCATGTGCTCCGGGGTGGTAACGGCGGGTGGTGATCGGCCGGAAGGAGTGTTCGCGGGTCACCTCCATCGCTTCGCCCGGGCCGAGGGTGCGGGTGCGGGTGCGGGTGCGGGTGGTGAGCTTGAACGTCTTGGCGCTCTGCGAGCCGTTGGCCTTGTTGTGGTGGACCACGTAGTCAATCGCCAGCCGGGCCTCCTCCGCACCGGCGTTGCGGATGACCGCGGTGAATCGGATGCTCCCGCCGAAGGCCACCCGGACACGGTCGAGCACCGGTCCGTCCACCTCGACCGTCGCCGGAGCGAAGCCCAGCACTTCGAGGGCGCCGGGATGACCACGTTTTGACCAGCGTCCGCAGGCCGTGGCGCACGAGTTGTCGGGTCATCGAGGCCGGGGCGTCCAGCCAGCGCCGCGCGGTCGCCACGACGAGGTCGTCGTGGTCACGGCTGAGGTCGTTGAGGTGGTTGGCGACGGAACGCTGGACGTACTCGCTCCCGTCACCGTAGAGCGCGTCGAGGACGGGCACCGTGGCGCCGGGACGAGCGATGAGTTCCGGCACCCGTGTCGACCAGGGAAGGTAGGGCCGGGTGCCCTCCGAGGCGAGGCGGCGCACGTCGGCGTCGGGCGACAGCGCCCACCCGGCGACGATCCCAAGGCCCCGGTCCACGTCATGTCGCAGCAGGACGCGGAGGGCGAACTCGGACGTCAGCCGCCCGGTGAGCTCGGCCAGGAGAGCCATGGCATCGTCGAAGGCATCGGCGGTGTCCTCGGCAACAGCCTTCGTGGCAACGGCACTCGTGACCGGCCAGATGAGCCATCCGGCGAACACCGGCGCGCTCTCCTTGGCGACGCGCAGGACGCGCGCCAGTCGGCGTAGTCGCCAGGAACGGCCGCGAGCAGGGCGTCTCTGAGCAGGTCGGCCCTCTGGCGCAGCGCGAGAGGGGCCAGTTGCTGCTCGGCAGCATGCAGCGAGGCGAGTTCGGCACCGGGCAGTGCGGTGCGGACGGCCAGGATCGGGGACTGCGCGGTGTGGCCGTTGATCAGTTCGTCGGCGAAGGGCATGGTCGTCTCCTCCTCGTGGTCGTCGGCGCGTCACGCGACGTGCTGGAACACGGTGTTGAACTGCCAGTCGACCGTGCTGTGGTCGATCATGTCGTGAACCGGCGAGTCGCCCATCTCGCCGGTGATGCCGACGGCTCCGGCGCGGGCGGGCTGCAGGCTGTCGTAGGCGACGATGTCGAGGATCGTGCCGTCGTCACGCAGGCCCTAGGGGCGGCACCTATGCCACCATGGCCGGCGCTTGGCGGGGGCTGCCGGGCGCTGCGGCATGCCGTCGCGAACACCGGACTGTGCCGTAACCGGTGTACCGTCCGGCACGGGCGGTTCGAGGGACGGGCTCGAAGGACCCGGCAGGGGCGTGCGGTCGATGGGTGCGCCTTGCAACCCTCGGCCCGCCTCCTGGTTGTCGAAATAGAAGGTGATGAGGTCCGCGAACTGCGGCATCTGTTGCCGAAGTCGGTCGGCCACCTCAGGTTCCAGTATCTCGCTGTTGAGGGCGATCCTGCCGTCGTCACGCAGCGCCGCACACAGCATCTGACCATCCGGTGTGCGGTGATATCGCTTTTTGGCACGGAACTCGGCCTCCCGCCGCTCACACTCCCGCTCGCTCATCCCTCGCTTCGTCGCCCATTGCCGATCGGCGGCGATCTCCTGCTCATGCAGCACCCACGCCCGCACCCGCACTGCGGCGGCGTACTCCTCCACGGTGAGGCGGGCACCGCCTTCCCACGGCTTGGGCAACGCCTCCAACTGGGCTACCTGATGCAGGTACTCACGCTGCAGGACCACGTCTCCGCGGGCGCCGGCGGCGTAGGCGTACTGCTGCAGACCTTCGACCTTCCTCGTGAAGTCCGCCCGCAGCACGCTCGCCCAGTTGATGTTGTCGTCCCTCTGGTCACTGACCATGAATTGCCCTCCGTCAGGCCCAGTCGTGCCGGGCACCTCGGCATCCGCTCGGCGCCGTCACCCCACGAGGACGGATGCCCATGATGATCCGTGCTCCCGGGCAGCGGCACCAGAGGGCGACACCGCCCCTGCCAGTGGGCCTGCACCGAGCAGATTGCGGCCGCGCCGTGGACGGATCCGCCGCCTGAGCTCGCCGCCCAGCCCCTCGACTGATCACGACATCACACAGGCCCCAGGACCTCTATGCCAGCCACCGTCGAGGTCAGCGATCGCACTTCAGTACATGAGAATCGTTCGCCAAAGCGTGCAACCGTATGCCCCTCACATATGTCTCATACTGTAACTATCAGTCCCCGACATCTCATATAGGGGGCGTCATGTACACCCGCCATCGCCTCATGGCCATCACCGCGAGCGCACTTCTCCTGGCCGGCACCGCGGCGTCGACCTCTGCCGCCGCCTCATCCCCGGCACCGTCCACGAGTCTCGTGGTCAACGCCAGGATCGCCGGTCACTGCTCCTTCGACCGGGTCGTCATCGATGTGAAGGGCAAACTGCCGCCGACCACCGTCACGCGTGTCAAGGAACTCCGCTACGACAGCTCGGGGAAGAAGGTCCTGCTGGCCGGGAAGCACTTCCTGGAGATCAAGCTCTCCCCCGCCGCAGCCCACAACAACGCGGGCAGCAACGTCTACAAAGGCCCGCGCCTGATCAAGCTGAATCTGCCGAAACTCAAGGGCTTCGCACTGACCGGCGACTTCGAGGGCGTCGTCACCTTCGGGGCCGCGTTCAACAGCAAGCCCTCCTACACCACCAAGCAGCTACACCGCCCCGAGCGCTTCGTCCTCGACATCGCCCACCACAACACCTGCCGTTCCCCGCACTGAGGTGCATTGACGGATCCCGGGGTCGCTCACCGCCTCACCCGATGGGCGGCACCGGGTCTATCTCGTCAGCGGCGAGTCCCAGCCCGCCGCCGGGAAGTGGCGTGGGTGTGTCAATTTAACGGCTCTGTCTCACATCCGGTGGTAGCGCAGAGTGAGTTCAGAAGCGCAGAGTAATAGCTGCAAGTCAGGCTGCAGTCAGATCTGCCGGAGGGTCCTGGATGGCCGTCGCCGGAGCGTTGCTCCGCTGTCCTGGAGAGATGGTCTCTGAGCTGCGAAATCGGCTGCGCCGCGGTCCTCTTGAAGTCATGACGCTCAGTTACCACCGGATGTGAGACAGAGCCGTTAGATTTACACTCCCTCGCCTTCCTTGGCCCTCCACCCGCCGACTGGCCCCGCCGTGGACCCTGTGCCCGTCGACCACCAACCCGGAGACCGTGGCGTTGGCGGATCGGGCAGAAGGCACGGAGGACAGGCCAACGGCCGTCCGCTCGGCACCCCGGAATCGGTCATGACCGGGAATGCGGATCGGCCCCCACGATCGCCGGCACGCGCCAACACATGAGAGTGCCGCAGCGACACGTACCGGATCGAACCGGGCACCGTCCTTCGCCACCCCGCTGCGTCCGGACTCACTCCGACCGATCTGCTGGCTCTGCTCTTCGGGGGCGAGAACCACCACTGAGTCGCCGTGACCGAGCCGGCCGCATGAAAGCCGGCATCGGTGGAACCCACGAACAAGGCGCGTCCGACGGACGGACGCGGAGCGGAGCGGACGATGTCGGTCGATCTCGCGGGGTTCCTCGGAGTGGTCCTGCTCGCCTACCTCGTACCCGGCCCCGACTTCCTGGTGATCGTGCGGGCCGCCGCACGGAGCACCTCGCTGGGCCGGGCAGCCACCCTGGGCGCGCAGACGGGATTGTGCGTCCACATGTGCGCCGCAGCGCTGGGTCTGTCGGTGATCGCCGCCCGCTCCGCCCTCGCCTTCACCGTCATCAAGCTCGCAGGCGCCGCGTACCTGGTCTACCTCGGTGTACGTGCCCTGCTCGATGCCCGTGAGCACGCCCGCGCGGGCCTCGGCCCGCAGAGGGCCCAACGGTGGCGACCACGGGACGGTCACGCACCGCGGTCAGGCGACGTTGCACCGGTCGGCCGCCGGACCGGCTTCACCCAAGGGTTTCTCACCAATGTGCTCAATCCGAAGGCCGCGTTGTTCTTCCTGAGCGTGCTGCCACAGTTCGTCGACCGAGGCGCTTCGCCGACGGAGCAGATCTTCCTGCTCGGCTCGCTCGACATCGTCATCGGCATCGTCTATTGGCAGGCCGTGGTAGGCCTTGCCGGCCGGCTGCGCGCCGTTCTGGGCCGTCCTGCGTGGCGCCGCCGCTGCGAGCGGATCAGCGGCTGCCTGTTCATCGCCATCGGGGTCGGGGTGGCCGCGGTCGAGTGACCGGTGCAACCGGTCGACGGGCAATCGGTCATCGGCCACGCCGCCCGGATCGGTCATGACCGATCTGGCCCGGCCCCGTCGGGCGCGCCTCTGGTGACATGTGCCGGCTTCCAAACGGACTTGAGTCAGGCCCGTACGAGCTGATCTGCGACGCCGACGAAGGCGTTGTACGCGGCACGCGTCGTACACGGCACGCATCGCACGCGGCACGCGGCCCAGGCACGGGTCCGCACGCTGGTCGCTTT
Organism: Streptomyces sp. SLBN-8D4; assembly: GCF_049739545.1. NCBI lineage: Bacteria > Bacillati > Actinomycetota > Actinomycetes > Kitasatosporales > Streptomycetaceae > Streptomyces > Streptomyces sp. SLBN-8D4. Next base: position 10,221,056 of record NZ_JBMGQC010000001.1, on the reverse strand, counting down.
TCTGCGCAGACGCCCAGCATGCGAACCCACGGGGCCATGGTGCAGAAGGTCGTTCAGAGCGACGAGTCCGCCTTCGGACCGGACGGCGCGATCTTCTACCGAGTGACGCCCGTCTACAACGACGACACCAGTACGATCCCGGTGGGAGTCACGATGAACGCTAATATCGAACGGGCTGACGGGGCGATCGAGTAGTTGTTTTCCAACGTCTATGTCACCAACACCCTGAAGAACACCGGGTTGTACAACCTCGGCAACTGATCACAGTCAGTTCGCGCCGTCGGGAGCCAGCATGAGTTTCACCACCCCGCCGCGGCCGCTCGACGTGACCGCGCTCTTCCCTCAACTGGCCCCGCTGGCCCGCACGGCGACCCGGCTGCATCCCCGCCCCGGGTCGCCCACGCCGTACGAGAGTTCCGTCGGCGGGCCGCTCCTCTGGCCCGCCGACGAACCATGGCCCCACTGCGAAGAGCCACACGACAGCGACGCGACAGACGAGATGCACTCTCCGGAGGACATCCGGCTTCTGCGCCGCATCCGTGCGAAAGCGGCCGAACGCCGGCTCCGCGCCCCCAGGCCCCCGCGATCACGCCCGAGGAGCAGGAGATCGAGCAGCGGCTCCGCACGGGCCACCCATGGTTCGACGGTCCGATTCCCATGATTCCGGTTGTCCAGCTCTACGCCCGTGACGTCCCCCTCCCGGGCAGCCTTCCCGGAGCCGATCTGCTCCAGGTCCTGTGGTGCCCCTGCGACCACTCGGACTTCGCACACCCTCGAACCGCCCTCCGGTGGCGTTCGTTCGCCTCCGTCACCGACGTCCTCGACGCCCCGCCCGAGCCGCCCGTCATCCAGTTCGACTGGTACCTCCCGAAGCCGTGCCTGCTGGCGCCCGAGCAGGTCACCGAGTACCCCAGCCCCATGGAGCTGAGCAAGGAACTGCAACAGCAGTTGGGCGACGTGAGTCGGTGGGAGGCAGCCGGATACGCGTGGGACAGCACCGGGGCGGAAACCCCGCAGGAGTTCTACTTCCGCAACCTGTGCCACGCCCCCGGGTGGAAGACCGGCGGCTGGACCCGCTGGGGCCTCACCGACCCCATGCCGCGCCCCTGCCCCGAATGCGGGACCGAGACGATCCCGCTCCTCACTGTCGCGAGCAGGGAATGGGACTCCGGCAGCAAGAGCTGGATGCCCGCGGAGGAACGGACGAACCCGACTCCGCTCCCCATCGGCATCCGACCCGCGAACGTCACTCTGCTCACCATCGCCGACGCCTACGACCTGCAACTCCACGTCTGCCCAGTGTCCCCCGAACATCCGCACATCGAACTTGTTCAGTGAGCAGGCCCCATGCCCAGGCACCGGGACGGCAGCCTCATACCCTCCGGGCTTTGAGCTCGGCGAGTTCGTCCTCGGTGTGCGGCTCTCAAAGGCCCACCTGTGCCCGGACGCCCCGAACACCTCATTGCTCGCCGGCTTGGTGCCCGACGCGGTCACATGCTCTCGCACGCCCGCCCCGCCTGCGAACGGTCATATGCAGGCGAGATGTCCGCTGGCCGGAACGCGGCGTGCCATTGAAGGAGGCGTTCGAGCGCGGCAAGTTCCTCGCGCTCGGCCCGCAGCTTCGTCAGTTGTTCGACCAGCTGTTCTTCGCGTTCGTCCCGTTCCGCGCGCCGAGCGATGATCTGTTTCAGCAGCCCGGACCCAGCATGCACCGGGTCGTAGAGATCCGTCCGGCCCCCAGCGGGTGGGCCCTGGAATGCCGTGCGATCCAGGGTGGAATGGCGACACGGCGGCTCGTCGTCAGTGCGCCCAAGGCAAACGAACCACCTCGGTCTCGGAGTTGGTCAGCGATGCGTTGATGAGAGCCGGAGATCCGGCGCTGGTGCAGGCGTGGGCGGTGGACTCGCTGATCCCGAATCCGGCGGCGGTCTTCGCCAGGGTGGTGTGTTCACGCAGGTACACCAATGTCACCATCGCGCGCTGGGATGGGCGGAGTTTGCAGCGTCGGTCATGCTCACGGGTGGCGACGAGCATGGTCACCCGTTCCACGAGCACATGCGGCAGGATGGATGACCAACGAGGCCCCGAGCAGCGTGGTTGAGACGACAGATGTCTCGATCAACAGCCCGGGAGCCTCGCTCGTCGCGGCCCGCGGACCGCCACCTGATCGGGGGCTTCTCGAAGAAGCTCCCATCCAGGCCGACCACGAAGGTGAACGGTGCGACCAGCTCCGCCCCACGTCCTCACGTGGGCCAACCTAGAGCACTTCCGACAGCCGCCTCAGCAATAGGCGTACTCGACGGTGCCGTCGCCGTCGTCGTCGTACGCGATGCTGCTGAAGTTGTCCAACGACGTCCAGCCGTAGTTCGAGCCCACCTCGGTCCGCAGGTACACCCACCAGTGCGAGGTGGCACTGTTCCACTTGAGGCACCGCACCCAGACCCAGTCGCCGGCCGAGATCGCGGCGCGGTTGTCACATCCGGAGTAGTCGCTGTTCTTGAGGTGGGTGGATATGTTGATGGAGCCGCCCCCCCTCGCCGTTCGCGCCCGGGTTCCAGGTGGTACAGGCTGCCGCTGAGGCCGACGGTGTGACGGCCACGGTCATGCCGAACATCATCAGGCCGGTGGTCAGGACGGACGCGAACAGCCGCAGCGGACGGCGGTGTGAAACGTTGCACAACACGCAGATCCCCTCTCACTCACGAACAGTCGAACGGTCGTTTGCCGGACAGAAGCTATGGCTCGGCGACACGTGCGGGCGTTATCAGACAGCGACGGCTGATTGGCAACGCGTGCCAGGCCGGATAACGCCTCACCACCAGATCGAACGGAGGGCCAGAATGTCGGCCCACGGGGGTGCTGCACGTGTTCGAGACGGTGTACAGCAGTGACGAGTGGCCGCCGGGCGAGAGTCGACCGCTGGCGCGAGATGATCACCCAGTCGTATCTGCCGTCGGCGGTCAGCTGCGATGAAGCCGCCGACTTCCACGGCGTCGCCAGGGTGTTGCAGGCTGGTCCCGTGCATGTGGCGACGCTGAGACTTCCCGCACTGCAGGTGCTGCGCACGCCAATCCATGTGCGCCGGTTCGATCCGGACCAGTACCAGCTGGCCGTGACACTGCAGGGACGGCGGACCATGGCGCAAAGCGGACTTGAGGTCGCACCAGAGGTGGGAGACCTCGTACTCAACGACTCGTCACATCCGTACGAGTCGTGGATGCTGCCTGACGGAGGCGTGGTCGAGACGATCACCGTGGGCATCCCGCGAGCCGCCCTGCCCCTGCCACGGGCAAAGGTCGACCGGCTGCTTGCGGCGCCGATGGCGGCAGGTACGGGGCTCGCGGGGCTCCTCGCGCAGTGCCTGGTACACCTGGTCGCCGAGTCGGAGTCCTACCGTCCGCAGGACACCGTACGGCTGGGCACGGTGGTCCTGGACCTTGCCACAGCAGTGCTGGCACATCGCACGGAGACCGGCGACGCAATCCCGCCGGAGGGCCGTCAGCGCGTACTGCTGGTCAGCATCCATGCCTTCATCGAGCGCCGGCTGGGCACCGTCCAGCTGTCGCCCGCCCTCGTCGCCGCCGCGCACCACATCTCCGTACGCCAGCTGCACCGGCTCTTTCTGCACCAGGGGACAACGGTAAGCGAATGGATCCGGCACCGCCGGCTGGAGTGTTGCCGCCGCGATCTCCTCGATCCCCGTCTCGCCGAACTGCCGGTCCACCCGGTGGGGGCACGGTGGGGATTCAGGTGTGCGGCGGACTTCAGCCGAGCCTTCAAGACCGCCTAGGGGACGCCACCGGGCGACTACCGGCGGCAAAACCGGCCGGGGCCGACCAAGCAGCGGGAACGCCCCGACCCGTCTGGTCTGCCCGCTGATCCAAACGAAACCGCCTAACGAAGGACGCGGGCCGGGTTCGGGTCAGCAGTGGGCCTTCGCACGCCTGCATCAGCGCGGTCGTTGACCTGTTCGCCGTACGAGCACCGGGTCTCCACACGGCCGGCCACCGGTGAACGACGGAACCTGCAGCACCTCGTCCTTACCGAGAAGGCCCCCAACCGCGCACTGGTCGCCGCGCGAGCGCCAGTCGAGCGCGGCGTCGCGCTCTGGAAGTTGTGGCGCATCTTCCGCAGAGCCCGGTGGGGCCCGGAGGGGCCGCTTCACATGATGTCAATCGCCAAGGACATCCTCACGCCGGAACGGCAACACTGAAGGAGCCCACTCATCCCGGCAGGTCAGCGCGTTCACTGCTCTCGTTTCGGACAATTGATACGCCGATGACAGCGTCGACTGACCGGGAAGGACCGTAAGTGCGGGATTGGACTGGCCCTTCCCGGCCGCCGCACCATGATCGACTTAAGGCACCGCGTTCGGATAGGACCCAATGGCCCCTTCATGGATCCACAGATAGGGTCCAACGGCCCCTTACCGCCTGACCCTTGGCGCTCCACACGCAACACGCGCATCTTCGATTCTCGATTCTGCGAAGTCGTTGCGATCCCAAAAGGTTCTGGTGGGCCCCGAGTTCGTATGTCCGTAGGTGCGGGATCCGAATGCCGGATCAGGAGACACGGTGCATTTTTCACGGACCGCGGTGGGATCGCTCTTTCTGGGTGGTGCACTCGCTGCCACCCTGGGGTCCCTCCTCTACCCCGCCATGCTCGGAGTCCAGAAGGTCAGTAGCGCGCCCGATCGGATCATCGCCGCGCCAGAGTCTGGAAAGGTGTCGGAAGCCGATCGGGATTTCGTCGTCAAGGTACGCGCCGCCGGACTCTGGGAGTATTCCGTCGGCCTCATGGCCCTACAGAAGAGCACGCCGCATGCCATCAGGGCTGCTGGTCAGCAGCTGGCCGCCGAGGACGCATCGTTGGACGCCGCCTGCCGCAGGACCGCCGGCCAGTTGGGCATCACGCTTCCCGACCAGCCGTCCCCGCAGCAACAGGGCTTCGTGGCCCGGTTGAACGCAGACAGCCCCGAACAGTTCGGCGCTGACATGGCGACCACCGTGCGCGCGGTGGACGGCCAGTTGCTCATGACGATCGCAAGTGTCCGCAGCACCACGAAGAACTCACTGATCCGCGCCCTGGCCGCCGAGGCCAACGACACGGTCCTGGACCACATCAAGGTCGTGGAGAAGACCGGCCTCGTCGACTTCGATCAAGCCGTCTTCCAGGAGACCTCGCCGCCCTCGCTCCCCGCCCATGACCTCACTTCGCCGCCCCCTGCCGCGGGCCAACTACAGGTCATCCTCACTCCCCCGGCCGGCAGCACGGTCTCGCCGCGTCCAACGGTGGAGTGATCCATTCATCGACGTCCGGGGCTGGGTGCGGATCTCCAATGTCCCAGGAGCTCGCGGTCTGCGCAGGCTCCTGGTCCACTTCGCGCCCGCCCCGGCCACCAAAGACTCCCCCGGCTTCGGCACACGGATACGTCGGCTGCCGGGCCGCGCGGACGCCGACCGCGGCCGCGTCTCCCCGCCTCGGCTCACCCGGATGATCCTCACCAGGACCGACAATCTCGAAGCCGGCTGAAGGAGGCCGGAACCGCCGGGGCGTCCCGGATCCGCGCCAAGAGGGCCCACGCTGTCGAACTCGCCGCTGTCCTGGGAAGCGACCGGGTCGACCAGGCACTCTGGCTCGCCGCCGCGGCCGGGCGCTTCGCCGAGGACGACTTGGTCTCCATCCTGGAGCACATCGCGGCCAGCAAGCCCGTCGGCCAGGTCGTCCGCGCGGACGAGGCCCACTCCGTTCAGAACCTGGCGGCCCACGCCTGCACCGACGTCGTGCGCGCGCATCTGTCCGCACTGCACCTGACCGGCGACAAGGCGGAACAGATCGAGGACATCCTGGTCACCTTCGACACCGAGCTCCACCTCATTCGCCCGCTGAACCCGCGTCCACGAAGGTCTCTTCCTCGTTCTCATCCTGGACCGCGAACGTGCGCGACCGGACCTCGTACGCAGGGAACTCCGTGGCATCGAAGTCCTGTTGTGAGCATGGGACGGGCCTGCACGAGAGCTACCGTCCCCGCTTCCCAGCACCGGCTGGACACGCCCCAACGTGCCCGTCCGCCCAGGAGGAGCCTCACGGCCTCGACCTGGGCGCTCGTCAAGGCCACGCCTCAGCAATGCGTCGTTGCCGGGCATCCGGGTCCCCAACGACCTGACGCCCCGGGAGGACCGACGCTCACCGCGACGGGCACCGCACGATGGCGACAGGTGTCAACTGCGCCGATTCCACGGCAGGTTGTCCCCGGTCGTCACCCCGGGGACTATGAGCCCAGGAACTCGCGTCCCAGCAGATGATGTTCACCCTCGCCGGGGTGTACGGCCTCTGCATGGACGCCGGAGGCGTTCGGAGGGCGATGTGGTGCAGTTGCGGCTGCTCGGACCGGTGGAACTCGTGGTACGGGGGAACCTGGTGGAACTGGGACCGCCGCAGCGCCGTACCGTGCTGGCGGCACTGGCGGTCGACGCGGGCAGGCCGGTCCAGGTCGACGTGCTGGCGGAGCGGGTCTGGGGAGCGGACCGGCCGGACGGCGCGCGACGCGCACTGTACGCCCACATCGCCCGGATCCGGCGCACGTGCGAAGCGACTGATGACGGCCCGGGCGACGCGTTACGGGTCGTGCGACGCTCCGGCGGCTACCAGCTGGAAGCGGGCCCAGACCAGGTGGACCTGCACCGGTTCCGGCGGCTGACGGCACTCGCCCGACAACGCGGGCAGGACCCCGGCATGCGGGCGTCCCTTCTGACCGACGCGCTGGCGCTGTGGCGCGGCGAACCGCTGGCCGGACTGGAAGGGCAGTGGATCGCACGGGTGCGGGAGACATGGCGGCGGGAGCGAGTGGACGCCGCCGTGAGATGGGCCCAGGCCGAGTTACGCGGCGGTGATCCGGACGCGGTCGTCGCACCGCTCACCGCACTGCTCGAGGAACACCCTCTGGCGGAACCGCTGGCGGAGGCGCTGATGTGGGCCCTGCACGCCACGGGGGACAGCGCCGGAGCCCTGAACTGCTTCGCCGCGTTCGGGCAACGGCTGGCCGAGGAACTCGGCACGGACCCCGGACCGCGCCTGAGGGAGGTCCATCAGACCGTTCTGCGGGGGCTGCCGGCCGATACGACCACCTTGACGAACCCCGACGTCAGGCCGGTCCGGATCCGTTCGGCTGACAGTGTGATCCCCGCCCAACTGCCCATGGGCGTTCGCGGATTCACCGGCCGGAGCGAGGAACTCGCCCAACTTCGGGACATCCTCGCCGCGGCCGGGCAGCAGCCCACGGCCGTCGTGATCTCGGCCGTGTCGGGCACCGCGGGGGTGGGCAAGACCGCGCTGGCCGTGCACTGGGCCCACCAGATGGACAACGCGTTTCCCGACGGCCAGCTCTATGTCAACCTGCGGGGATTCGACGACGACGCCGTGGTGACCCCGGCGCAGGCCGTCAGGGCCTTCCTCGACGCCCTCGGGGTGCCACCGCAGAACATCCCGCGCGGCCTGGACGCGCAGGCGGCGCTGTACCGCAGCCTGCTGGTCGGCCGCCGGGTCCTCGTCCTGCTCGACAACGCCCGCGACGCCGGACAGGTACGCCCGCTGCTGCCCGGGGCCCCCGGCTGTCTGGCGCTGGTCACCAGCCGCAACCGGCTGACCGGGCTGGCGGTGGCTGAGGGGGCCCACCTGCTCCCCCTCGACTTACTCGGCCCCGCAGAGGCGCGGGAACTGCTCGCGGTCCGGCTCGGCTCCGTACGGGTGGCCGCCGAACCCGCGGCGGTCGACGAGATCGTCGTCCAGTGTGCGGGACTTCCGCTCGCGCTCGCCGTGGTGGCCGCCCGCGCCGCGACCGAGCCACGTCGGCCGCTCGCCGAATTCGCCGAAGAACTGCGCACGGCCGACCGCCGCCTGGACCCACTGGACGCTGACGACCCGTCCGGCGGAGTGCGTGCCGTGTTCTCCTGGTCCTACCGAATGCTGAGCCCGAACGCCGCGCGGCTCTTCCGGATGTTGAGCCTTCACCCGGGGCCCGACGCCGCCACGTCGGCCGTCGCGGCGCTGGCCGGTGTCACCGAGGACCGCGCCCAAAGCCTGCTGGCCGAGCTCACCGACGCGCAACTGCTCACCGAGCACCGACCGGGTCGCCACACCTTCCACGACCTGTTGCGAGCGTACGCCGCCGAGTGCATCGCGGCCGAGGACGACGACGCCACCCGGCACACGGCGACCCTGCGGATGCTGGACCACTACCTGCACACCGCCTGGGCGGCGGACGCCCTGCTGACTCTGCGCCGTGACCCCCTGACCCTGGCACCGCCGCAGCCGGGTGCCCAGCCCGGCCGGCCGGCCGATCACCGAGCGGCGCTTGCGTGGTTCACCGCTGAGCGACTCGTCCTGCTGTCCGCGGTCGAGCGGACGCCGCCCGGCTTCGACACCCACACCTGGCAACTCGCCGCGACCCTCACCACCTTCCTCGAACGGCGCGGCGACTGGCAGGAGCTGGCGTCGGCCCATACCACCGCACTGAGAGCGGCCCGCCTCTCGGGCGACACGGCGGGCCGGGCCAACGCCCACCGCGGCCTCGGACTCGCCTGGGCCAGGCTGGAGCGTACCGACCGGGCCGAGCACCACTACCTGCTCGCGCTCGACCTCTTCGCCGCACTGGGCAACGAGGCGGGGCAGGCCCGCATGCACCAGAACCTCGCGGCCGTCGCCTCGGCCGACGGCCGCCACCCGGAGGCGCTCGACCACGCGCATCACACGCTCGAGCACTACCGTTGCGCGCACGACCGGGGCGGTCAGGCCATCGCGCTGAACCACATCGGCTGGTACCACACCAAGCTCGGAAACCATCGGCGGGCGCTCGCGTACTGCGAGCAGGCACTGGGTCTCGTCCAGGAGATCGGGGACCTCAGCGGCCAGGCCCACACCCTGGACAGTCTCGGTTACATCCACCGGCACCTCGGACGCCACGCGCGATCCGTCGAGTGTTACCGGCAGGCCCTCGAGCTGTTCCGCAAGACGGAGGACCGGCGCAGCGAGGCCATCGGTCACGCCTATCTGGGCGACACCCACGAGGACGCCGGTGACTTCACGGCTGCCCGTCAGGCGTGGGCGCGGGCGGTGGAGATCTTCGACGACCTGGGCCTGCCCGACGCCGAGCCCCTGCGGGCCAGGCTGGCCCACGGTCAGGACGGCCCGAAGCCCGGTCCCTCGTGAGGACATGGGACCGGGCTTCGAACCGTGCCCGGTCAGCGGATGAGCCAGGCCTGTGCGGCGTTGTCGCTGGTGCAGTGGAAGATCTGGATCGGGGTGCCGGGGTCGCCCGACCCCTGGGTGACGTCCAGGCACCGGTTGCCGATCGCCGAGACGATCCGGGCCGGAAGCGCGTTGGGTATCGCCGGCGAGAAGTTCCACCGCTGATTGCTGATGGTGCTGCACGGCCAGGTGTCCACCGGAGTCCCGTCGGTGTTGGACCCGTGGGCGTCCATGCAGCCGCCACTGCTTCGGCTGACGAACTGGTAGTTCCCGCCGCCCAGTGACACCGGGGTCCACTGCTGGGCCAGGCTGCCGTCGCAGACCTCCTGGGTCAACTGCACCCCGGTGCTGGTCGGGTTGCTCCGGCCGGGCTGAACGCACAGATCGCTGCCGAAGTTCCTGATGGTCACGAAGCTCGCGGCCTCGGCCGGCGCCGCCATCGCGGCCGTCCCGGCCGCAACCAACGCGCCCGAGGCCAGCAGCCCCGCAAGTGTCCTGCCGTAACTCATGGTTCCCCTTCCGGATGTCATCCCTGTCTCCAGAGCTGATGGTTGTTGCCGACCTCGCACGTCCAGATCTGGATCTGTGCCCCGTTCGCCGAGTAGCCGTCCCTGAGGTCGAGGCAGAACGACGACTCGCGCTGGCCACGGTCTGATGACCAGGGGCCCGGAGCCACATTCGGCTTCCAGCGCTGGAAGAGACCGTCGCCGCAGACGTGGTCTCTGCCCCCTGTCCATTCGCCGCCGGGCGAAGCCCAGGCAGAGACGGAGCGGGGGTTGATCAGACATCGCGTGGCCGGCCGCCGGCCGCGAACCGATGGCGGCGTGACCCAGCTGTCCGCGTCAGCGGTACCGCCGACGACCAGAACGGCCCGGACGACCATAAGCGCGGCCAATACTGCGCCGGTAACTGTGGGTCTCTCCTTCGTCCCCGCATCATCCTTCTTCCCTCCGGCGGTCGGATGCGGCTGTGTCGGGGCCGCGATCCAGAGCCTGGCAGTGCGCCCTGCAGCCGTCACCAGGGGTTCCGCTCAGCGGACCGCCCAGGGGTGCGCAGGCCTGATCGGGAGGGCGACAACCTATCGGCAAGCTCTCGGCCCAAACACCGGCCCCAGGCTGTGGGCGGGGGTCGACCTGAGCTCCCGGTGGCATGAGGAGGGGATGCGAGTGGACGCGAGACAACTGTGCGGGCCGTCCGTGGCGGATTGCGGCGGACGCAGCGTGCTGGAAGGCGCCTTCGCCCTGCTGGAGGTGCTGGAGCGCGCCGGGGAGGCCGGACTGACCAGGCTGTACTCGGAGAGCGGAATTCCCAAGACGACCGCGTACCGGTTGCTGGAGCAGCTGGTCGGCCTGGGCGCCGTGGAGCGGCGGGGCACGTGTTATCGGATGGGATCGCAGATCTTCCGGCTGGGCCGGCAGTGGCAGCCGCATCCCCGGCTCCGGTCCGCGGCGGCCGAGCCGGTACGCCGACTGGTGCGGGCCACAGGTGCGACGGCCGGGATCGCCGTACTGCGCCGCGGCCACACCCTCGTCGTGGACTGCACACCAGCCGCGACCGGGGACGCATGGGCCCCGCTGCTCGGCAGCGCGACCTGGCCCTGGTACACCGCCGCCGGCAAGGTGCTGATGGCCCAGACACCGTCCGCGGTGCCGCAGGACTCCCTCCCGGCCGCCTGGCCGCGGCAGGCTGCGGTGATCCGGGACCGCGGCGTGGCGTTCGACCGCGAGGAACTGGTGGACGGGGTGTGCTGTGCCGCGGTCCCCCTGTACGACCGGGGCCAGGTCCCAGTGGCTGCCCTGTTCGTCGTGACCGACCCCGCGCACTGCCTCGAACGGCTCGCCGAGACCGCCCGGGACATCGGCGGCGCCATCAGCACGGCCCTGCGCAGCCCGCGACCGGACGGGCACGACCCCGTCGCACAGCGCCGGTGGCACCGTGCGACGGGGTCGGACGCGAGCGTGCGGCAGCCGGTTCAGAAGAACCAGTGCTGAGCGATGTTCCCGTTGCAGGGCCAGACCATGACGGCGGCGCCCTTCTGGTCGTGCGCCGTGTCGAGACACAGGCCGGAGTATATGTTGACGATCTCACCGGTCGACCGAAGCTCCCAGCTCTGCGCCTGGTTGTACGCGTAGCAGCCCACCTGGGTCACCTGCGTCCCGGCACCGCCTCCGACGTACAGGCACTTGCCCGCGCTCTTCGACCGGATCGTCCACTGGCCCGGTACCGGGCCTTGGCCCCGGTCGGCGGCCACGAGGATGAACTTCTGCTCCGAGACGCCCCGTGCAGTTCCACAGTTGCGCGCGGGCGCCCTCCGCGGGGTCCTCCGACTTGATGTCCAGACAGTACCGATGGGCCTCCGCATTCTGAAGCTGCTCATAGGTTTGGGTGTTCAGGGCGGACGCCGACGTCGCGGTGGCCCAGAGCACGGCCAGCGCCGTGCAGACAACCACGACGAGAGTGCGCGGGTCCGTGCTCCGGCGGGAGCTCTTCATCGCTGACTCCTTGCTGTGTGAGGGATGCGGACGGGCCGATGATGGTCTCGGGAGACCCTCGTGTCGCGTTCCGGTCCGGTCAGCGAACCGATCCCGCCCGGCTCCGCCGAAGCGTTGCTCGGCAAGGTGTGGCTCGCGCCGTAGTGAGCGGCTGGTCGGAGCCTTGCTCCGGGCGAACTGGGGCTCGGCTCCCACCACGTACGCCTGTGGCAGGCGCCCTCGCACACGAGGTTCGGGGCCGACTCCTCGACGACCTGGCCCGTGTGCTCCACCTCAATGACGACCAGCGCGCCTACCTCGTCAACCTAGCCTCCAAGCCCAGCCCCTCCACGATTGCCCGCGACGAACGCCGGCAGGTGGACGCTCAGGTCCAGCGGATGCTCGACGACCTGACCACCGCCCCGGCCTTCGTCGGCGGCCGGTGCACGGACGTCCTGGCACGGAACAGCCTGGCCGCCGCCGTCTTCACCGACTTCGCGGCCCTTGCTGAAGACCAACGCTGCTACATCCGGCTGCTGTTCACCGGCCTCGCCCTGCCGGGCCTGTACGCCGGCTGGGAAGACGTCACCCGCCTGGCCATCGCCCAACTGCTCATGGAGGCAACCAAACCCGCTACCCCGACGAGCCGCGCCTGGCCGCGCTGGTCCGAGAACTCTCCGAAGGCGACGCGCGCTTCCGCCGGTGATGGAGCGAGCACGACGTCGCCACCAGAACCAAAGGCGCCAAGGCCCTCCACCATCCCGTCGTCGGAGAACTCGTCCTCGACTGGAGGCACTCATCTGCGGCCCCGACCCCGACAAGACCATCGTCATCTGGACGGCACCCCCGGATCAGCCTCACGGGACAAGCTGCAACAACTGCACAACACGACACACAGTTCCCGACGAGGAGATCAGAAACGGGCCGTACCCGGTACGGCTGGTCCGCCCCTGGGGCAGGTCACCTGGCGCTGCTCAGAGTCGATGCGGAGTCGTCGCACCGCAGACCAGGCGAAGACTGGCCCGGTTGCGCGAGGAAGGACTGGTCGACCGGATCACTCTGCGGAGGCCGGACGCAGGCGGGTATGGTTCCCCAACCGCTACGACGTACAACCTCACTGGCGAATGGCCTGAACTGCGCTGGCGCCGCCCCTCCGGGACGGCATCCGATGCACGCCTCACGGTGTTGAGTGCCTGTTTCTCATCTGGTAGTTGCTCAGCAGCTGATCGTCAACGTTAGGGTTGCTTCTTGCGCCAAGGGGCTGGGGGATGGATGGGGCTGGGACGGTCGCTGCGTATGTCGGCCTGTGTCGGGCTGGTGGGAGTCGTCGTCGCAGCGACGGGATGCACGAGCCGTTCGCAGGACTCATCAGGCAACGACATGGTGCCCAGAGCGCGGACGTATCTGTCGAAGGCGCTGAGCATCATGGAAGAACACTCTCTCCTTCGGCACCAGGTTGACTGGGCGGACGTGCGTAGCAAAGCGTTCTCGCAGGCACGCGGTGCGCAGAAACCAGAGGACACCTACGGGGCGATCGGCTCGGCATTGCATACCTTGGGCGACGGGCACAGCACATTCTGGGAGCCGGAGCAAGCCAAGGAGAACCTTGGATCCTCCGCGGTCCCGCTTGATGGCCTGCAGGGCCGTTCACTGAAGAACGGCCTCGGGTACATTTCTCTCCCCGGAGTGCAGGGATCTCAGAAGACGTACGAAGAGTACGTAGGGCAGGGCCGAGATGCCGTGGCGAAGGCAGATCGGACTGGGGCCTGCGGCTGGGTGGTGGATCTGCGCTCGAATACGGGCGGCAACATGTATCCGATGCTGGCTGTCGTAGGGCCCATCCTGGGTGATGGCAAGGTCGGCATGTTCGTAGATGCCGACGGCAAGAAGTCCGTTTGGTCTATCAAACACGGCGCCCCGTACGTAGACGGCAAGTCGGCCGGCTGGGGCGCCAGCCAACCCGTCGCCAGGAGCACCCCACCGGTCGCGGTCTTGACCGGCAAGCGAACAGCCAGTGCGGGCGAAGCGGTCGTGGTGGCTTTCCGCGGGCGTCCAGAGGCCCGTTTCTTTGGCGAGCCGACCTACGGCGTCCCCACGGGAAACAAGGCGTACCGCCTGTCCGACGGTGCCATGCTGATCCTCACGGGAGTCAAGGACGCGGACCGAACGGGCCGTACATATGACACAGCGATCCCACCGGATGAAGAGATCGTCAAGGACCCACGCCCGGTGGCACGTAACCGGGACGAAGTCCTGAAAGCAGCCCAGGACTGGCTTCTCAAGCAAACCGCCTGCCCACGAACGTGATGCTGTCTGACCAAGCCCCGCGGAGATCTCTTAGCTGTGTGACGTTTGTCGTCCTCATGGGCTGGTTCAGCCGGTGGGCGCCTGCTCCTTCGTCCAACTGGGTGCGGGCTTCTTTCGGGTCAGACGCCTGGTCATAAGGGTGATGAGCGCCCAGTTCAGGTGGGCTTCGGAGTGCTGGGGCAGACGTTCGTAGTCGCGTGCGTTGCGGCGGGCGTTCATGCACCAGCCGATCGTGCGTTCGACTTTCCAGCGGCGGGGCAGGACGACGAAGCCCTTGGTGCCTTTTGGCCGGGAGACGATGCGCAGGGTGAGCCAGAGGCGTTCGCGGGCCCAGTTGACGAGTTCACCGGCGTAGCCGCGGTCTGCAACGGCCGCGCGGTCGCACTCTCGTGGACGCCCTCTGGTCGGAAGCCGCTGCTGGCCTGTCCGGGGCGCTCTGCGGTGGTTGTGGCTGGATTTCGTCACCGGTGGGTCACAGGCCGGAGGGTGGGAGAACTGCCGGCTCCATGGTCAACACCAAGATCCGCTCCCTCCCAGTCGAGGTACGACAATTGGGCACGCTCGCCTCGGCGGCACGCGGCGGCCAGTTCCAGCAGCATGCCGGGCGTGATCTGCGGCTCGTCGGGTCTAAGGGTGTGCACGAAGACGTCGTCCATCTCGGTCAGCCGGTCCGCGATGCGCTGGGGCAGAACCTGCTGCAGTTTCAGCAACGCCGACAGCGCGGCCTGGTCGCCGCCGAGAGCACCGCTGAGCGCGGCCACGCGCAGTCCGACAGCAACGGCGAGTGCTTCTTCGTCATCGAGGATCAGAGGCGGCGTCCGGGCTCCGGCGCGGAGACGGTAACCGCCCCAAGGGCCCGGGTCGGACTCGATGGCGTAGCCGAGTTCCCGGAGCTTGGCGATGTCCCGCCGCACCGTGCGGTCGGTGACCGCCGTCCGCTCGGCCAGCTCGCCGCAGGTCCACGACGGCTTGGCTGCAATCAAGGAGACCAGTCGCAGCAGGCGGGCGGATGCGCTGATCACGTTCCCGAGTGTTCCACATGACCAGGACCGAATCTGTCCTGGTCCCGGCCTAGGGTCACCTTCATGACCACGGAAAACACCTCCGCACCCACGTTCCGCTACTCGGCCGTCACCTTCGACTGCCCAGACCCCGCCGAACTGGCCCGCTTCTACGGCGAGGCCCTCGGTCTGCCCGTCGTCTTCTCCACCGACAACTTCGTCCTCCTCGGCCAGGAGGGCGCGGCCGGACTCGGGTTCAACCGGCTGGCTGACTACCGCCGTCCCACCTGGCCGACTGCTTCCCAGGAAAAGCAGGCCCACATCGAACTGGGCGTCGATGACTTGGATACTGCGCAGGCCCGGCTGCTGGAACTGGGGGCTGTCAAGCCCGAGTTCCAGCCGGACCCCGACCGGTGGCGGGTCCTGCTGGACCCCGCAGGCCACCCGTTCTGCATATCCACCCTGGTCTGAGCACGACCTGCAAGCCGATGACCACCACCGCACACTTTCGCTGGGGCAGCGCTGTCCCCCGGAGCCGCGGAGAAGTTGCACGGCCTCCCAGGCAGCAGCCGTACGTGATCAGATAGCGCCTGCTTCTCCGGTCATGATCAGAGCCAGATAGGGACAGCAACGGCCGTGACGGTGCCCGGCTCGTGGCCCGGGATCACGATTGACGGTCGAGGCGAACAGGGGCCAGCCGATGGAACCGGCCTCCACCGCCGCCCGTCTGGCACTGCTTCCCAGATCCTCCATGATCGCAACAGGGCAGCGATCCGCGTCACTCGAAGGAGTTGGGCGCTCTGCCGCTGCTGAACGCTCAGCACCGGGCTCACGTATTGTCACGTGCCTGCCGCATTGGCCGGGCGTGGCTGCTGGCGGAATCGGGGAGGGGCGGTGCCGAGGTGATAACGGATACCGACTGGGGCGACCGCGGGCTGTGCAAGAGCGCCGACCCGGAGGAACTGTTCATTGAGGGAGCTGCGCAAAACCGGGCCAAGGCCGTGTGTACCGGCTGCCCCGTGCGCACCGAATGCCTGTCCTACGCCCTGGATCAGCGCATCGAGTACGGCGTCTGGGGCGGGATGACCGAACGCGAGCGGCGGGCGCTCCTTCGCCGCCGACCGACCGTGACGTCGTGGTGGCGCCTCCTGCACACCGCCCGCATGGAGCATGAGCAGCAGGCCTCTGTCGCCGTCCCGGCCGAGGACAGCATCCAGGTCTTGCACGAGGCCTGCTGACCGCGCGGGTGGGCACCATACGAAGCAGCACCGCAGGGAGCACCGCTGCGCGAAACGGACCGCACCCAAAGGTCGAAGTCGAAGCCCCTGCACTTGGTCAGAAGCTGTGTCCCATCCTCTTTCTGTCGGTCACGGTGTTGGGTACCTCAGGACACCGTGACCTGCAGAAGCGAGATGAGAGCTTCTCGGAGAGCGGGGCATGGGCTGAGTGGTCAGGACGGGTTGAGCCGGATCGAGTTGTACGGGGTCAGGTCGTAGTCAAAGTAGGCGGTTCGTGGGCTCTTGCCAGTGCAGTTGGTGCCGTCACTGTTGATGCACAGCTGTGACGTAGCGCTCCCGGTCTGGTTGTTGAAGATGCGGTGCTGCCCGTACTCGTTGTAGAGCTTGTGGACCCCGTAGGTGTAGTAGGTGTGCTCCGGAACACCGTTGTTCCAGCTGGCATTCGGGTAGATGCACACGTAGCCGGTAGGACAGCCTTGGTAGTCCTGGGCGCCGGTCTGTGCTGCCTGCGCGGTAGACGAAGTGGCGAGGCCGAGGCCGACCAGGGATGTGGCTGCGGCGAGGATGACGCCCAGTCGACGGATGTGCTGCATAGGTCGGGCCTTCACCCGGAATCTTGGACACGGGCTATGCGGCTTGGGCCAGGGTAGTTGATGTTGTGTCGAGTGCTGTCTCGTAGGCGATGGGACTGCGTTGTCCGAGGCGGGAGTGTCGGCGTCGGGTGTTGTAGCGGTTGAGCCAGCGGAACGCGTCGAGACGGGCCTCGTGTTCGCTGGACCAGCGCTTCCGGCCCTGAAGCGTCTCGCGTTTGAACGTCGCGTTGAAGGACTCGGCGAGCGCGTTGTCCGCCGAACTGCCGATCGCGCTCATGGACTGGCGGACGCCGGCCTGGCGGCAGGCGTCGGCGAAGGCCCGGCTGGTGTACTGGGCCCCGTGGTCGGTATGCATGACCGTCCCGGCGAGGCTGCCGCGGGTCCGTTCGGCGGCGGACAGGGCGTCGGTGACGAGGTCGGTGCGCATGTGGTCCGCGATCGCCCAGCCGGCCAGGCGGCGTGAGGCGAGGTCGATGACGGTGGCCAAATACAGGAACTTCCCGCCGTCCAGCGGGAGATAAGTGATGTCGCCGACGTACTTCGTGTTCGGCTCGGTGGCGGTGAAGTCGCGGCCGATGAGGTCCGGGGCCTTCGCCGCGGCCGGGTCCGCCACCGTGGTGCGGTGTCTGCGGCGCAAGCGCACGCCCGCCAGCCCGGCGCCCCGCATCACCCGCGCGATCCGCTTGTGGTTGACGCGCTCGCCCGCCTCGCGGAGCTCGGCGGTGATCCTGGGGACGCCGTAGGTGCCGTCCGACTCGCGGTGCACGGCCCGTATCCGGGAGGCGAGGCGGGCGTCGGCCGCCTGCCGGGCGGCCCGGTCCGCGGCCGTCCGACGCCAGTAGTAGAAGCTGGAGCGGGCGATGCCCAGGATGGCGCACAGCCGCTTCACGCCGAAACGGCGCTGATGGTCGGCGACGAACTGGAAGCGGTTCACCAGCGCGTCTCCCCGGCGAAATACTTTGCTGCCTTCCGCAGGATCTCGCGCTCTTCCTCCAGCTCACGGACCTTCTTCCGCAGAGCGGCGTTCTCCGCCTCCAACGGCGCCGGCGGCTCGGTCGGCACCTCCGCCCGGCGTCCACGCGGCCGGCTCGCGCCGGCTGCCCGCACCCAGTTCCGAAGGGTCTCGGGGTTGATCCCCAGGTCGGCGGCGACCTGCCTGATCGTCGCCTCGGGCCGCGACTGGTACAGCGCGACCGCGTCCGCCTTGAACTGCGGCGGATAGTTCTTCATGACCACGAGATGTCCGTTCGCAGATCCTCAGGATCCAGTGTCTCGTGTGTCCAGGATCAAGGGTCAAGGCCCGTCCTCCTGAGCAACGGTCTTGGTTCACGGCAGGGACACCGGTGGATCCGAGCGTCGGATTCTGCGGTGACGCGGGTGGGCTGTCAGGGCAGGTCAGCAGTTCCTCACCCAGTGAACCCAGCTCCAGTCGGCGTCGTCGTCCTCGGTGTAGGCGCCGGTGTCGTGCCATCGCGACACGTGGTCGCCGCTCTCGAAGTTGGCGACGGTGCCCGTTGTCTGGTTGTTTTTCCACGATCCGTGCCCCATGAACGGCATCGGGTTCTCCCGGCAGTAGTACCAGTCCCTGACGTTGCCGGTGAAGTTGGTGCCGCTGAAGGCACAGAAGTGTTCGTAATCGCAGGTGTATGACGCCAGGGCTTTGCCGTTCTCGTCCTTGCCGTAAGCGGGATGCCCGCTCGGCAAGGTCAGTACGAGCACGCCCCCGTCAGTGAGCCTGATCTTGTTGGCGGCGATCTGCGTTCCGCCCTCTTGGGCGAGGTACGTATCGACCCGGCTCTGCAGTGTCTTCGCTTCGACGGTGCTCAGCCCGAACGCGTTGGCCTGCGCGGCGAAGGGGGCGGTGGGCTTGCTCTGGTCGGCGCCGGCACTGCCGGCTGTCGCCATGACGGTGCTGAGACTCGCAACCACCGCCGCCGTCCCGTAAAGCCATGGACGGCGGCTTTTGTGACGCCCTGCGGCGGTGCTGGCCATGGGCCGGAGTTCAGGCATGGTGACCTCGATTTCTGAGGGTCGAAGTGTCGTTCTGGCCTGAACCATCGTGGTTGGAGTGCCCGGCGGGCGAACAGCTCACGAACCGTTCACCTGTGACCGGTCGGCTGGTCGTCACGCGCCTTGGTCGAGCTGCCGCTCCATCCGTTCGGCTTCCTGGTCGCGTCCTTGCTGCCGGTACAGGTCACGGGCTTCCCGCCACACCACGCGGGCCTGGTCGTGCTGGCCGAGGGCGGCGTGGGGATAGCCGAGCCGGTCGAGCGTTTCGGCAGTGTCGAAGGTGTTGTCAAGTTCGCGGTAGAGGCTGATGGCTTGGAGGTAGTGCTGGATGGCGTCGTGGTGGTGGCCACTGTGGTGGTCGATGTAGCCGAGGCTGTCGAGGGTTTGCGCCTGGCCGGCCACGTCGCGGTGGTGCTGGAAGAGGGCGAGGGCGGCCTGGCAGTGCTCGCGAGCGGTCTCGTCGTGGTCGCCGAGGAGCGCTGCGTACCAGCCCACGGCGTTGAGCGCGTTGGCCTCCGCGATCGGCTGGTCGAGGCCGCGGTAGAGGTCCCGTGCGTGTCTGGCGTGATCCAGCGCCTGACGGCCGTCCGGCTGGATCGAGGCGAGCGTGTAATGCGCCTGGGCCTGCAGGGCACGGTCGTTCTGTTGCTCGCTCAGGGCAAGGGCCTGGTTGAGGGCGTCGATTGCCTCCTGGTGGTGTCCGAGCACGACATGGGCGCGGCCCAGAAGCCGGTGGGTGAGGATCTGGGCGCCGAGGTCGGGCAGTTGGCTCGCGGAGTCGACTGCGATCTGCCACACGGCGAGCTGATCGTGACGGTGTCCTCGCCGGTAGTGGAAGTCGTTCAGCGCCCAAGCCAGCTTCCAGGCCGTGTCGTTCAACGCGCGTGCGGCGCAGGTGCGCTGGGCGGCGAGCAGATTGCGATGTTCGGCCTCGAACCAGTCCATCGCCGCCGGGATGTCGGTCAGGATCTGGGGGTGGCAGGCGGGTACCGGCGGGGCGAGCTCGATGGGCTCGCGGTGAGAATCCAGGAGATGGGCCGCGGCGTGCGCGGTGTGGGTGTAGAAGTCGAGCACCCGCAGCAGCGCTGCCGTGCGTGTGTCGTCGTCGGCCATGTCGGCGGTGGTGGCGTAGCGGCGGATCAGATCGTGCATGCGGTAGCGGCCGGTGGCGTCCAGGCTGATCAGCGATGCCTGTTCGAGCCGGCGCAATAGGCTCCTGGTCCGGCTTCGGCCCAGGCCGGTGAGGCTGCCGGCAGCGGACAAGCCGATGTCGGGTCCCGGTGCGATCGCGAGCAGCCCCAACACCTCGGCCTCGTCGTCGCTCAATGCGCGGTGGGACAACGAGAGCACTGCGGGCAGGCTCGCGGCGGGATCAGCGTCATCGAGTACGCCGAGTGCGTCATCGCGCAGTTCGTCGGCGAGCTCGGCCAGCAACAAGTGCGGGTTGGTGTGGGCCCGGCCGGCGATGATGCTCAACGCCAGCGGAAACCCGCCGCACAACTGGACGAGCTCGCCCACTGCCACGGGCTCGGCGTCGATACGTGCGGTGCCAAGCCGGGCGGCGAGCAAGGCGCGGGCCTCAGTGTCGGTGAGGGTGTCGAGGGAAACGTGGTGGGCGCCGTGCCCGGTGATCAGACCCGACAACCGGTTGCGGCTGGTGACCGCCACGGTGCACCTGTCGCCGCCCGGCAGCAGGGGAGTGATCTGGGCGGTGTCGGCCGCGTTGTCGAGCACCAACAGCATCCGCTTGTTCGCCACCAAGCTGCGGAACAACGCCGCCTGCGCGTGCGGGGCAGCGGGGATGCGGTCGGGCTCGACGCCCAGCGCGTCGAGGAATCCACGCACAGCCACTGCTGGGTCCATCGGGTCGCTATCCGGGCTGAAGCCGCGCAGGTCGACGAAGAGCTGCCCATCAGGGAACCGGTCGGCGTTGCGGTGAGCCCAGTGCAGCGCGAGCCATGACTTGCCTACTCCGCCAGCGCCAGCGATTGCCGAGATGACCACGGTGGTCGCCTCGCCTGGCCTGGCCCGCGATGTGGCGTCCAACCGGCCAAGTTCGAGGTTCCGGCCCACGAACGGTGCGGGTGAGGCGGGCAGTTGACGTGGCGTCGGGACAGCCGAGGGCTCGGGTACGCCCGTCGCCGCGGCCAGCAGTTCGTCCAGTTCGGCTGGCTGCAGTTCGAGCGCCGCTGCCAGCTGCCGCACCGACGCGAGCTGCGGGTTACGACGCCTGCCGGTCTCCAGGCCACGAATCGTGCTGACCGAGACGCCCGACCGCTCGGCCAGGACTTCCTGGGTCAGCCCCACGCGTAATCGCAACCGCCGAAGCGACGCGGCGAAGTGATCTTCCACAGAACCTTCCTACCAGGACGATCAGCAACGGGTGATTTCTTTTCGAATCTCATCGAATCGATGTGTGTTCTGCTCTGGGCCGGTAACCGGGCCATTAAACATCTGTACCGGCAGCGGAGCGCAACCGGCTGGCTCTGTGATCACGGTGATAATGGCCGGTCGGACGGCGCGTCTCCATATCGACCCGCAGGTGACGGTCCCGCGGTCGTTGGTGTCATCGCAGCCGGCGCGGACGCCTGGCTGAAGGAGATCACCGCTCAGGCCCGCACGTCGCCAGCCAAGGTGTTCTCTGTGAGCGTGCCGCTGAACCACCTCTACAGCCCTGATCAAGCATTCGAGATCGAGGTCCACGGTCACCGTCCCGCCCGCGTCAGGCGCTGTGCGGTCGGCCAACCGCCTGACACGTTCGCGGGATTTAGCCCGTGCGGCACGGACGGCCCGCAGGGCCCTCTCCGCGGCGGCTGCCGGGGAGTTGATGAGGCGGGAGACCGTTGGGTCGGAGGCCACCGGCCCGAACACGGCCGGCTCGGCTCGGCTCGGCTCGGCTCGGCTCGCAGCATGGCGACATCCGCGAGGCAGTCCCCGCCCAGCGCGACCGCCAGGGCCACGTCCAGCAGGATCTTGCCCGGGTCGTGCACCGCCCGAGCCTTCCGCCACGGCGTCAGTGCCGCTGATATCGCGGTGTCCAAACCGGTCTTGCGGACGGTCTCGACCAGCAGCACGCCCCCGGCCTGCGAGACCATCGCCCGGCCGTCGGCCTCGATGCGGACACGCGGGTAGGACCCGATACGCTTGCTCACCTGGAGAGTGCTTCTTTCCGTGCAGCCAACAGGACCCCAACGACCTCGTGCACGGTTGGCCGTGGCTCGTCGCTCAGGTGGCTCGTTGAACCGTGCATGGTGGGGGCTGGGGCGCGTGCGTTGATCGTGGCGGAGTACCGGGTCACCGGGCTGTCGCCGACGGTGATCGCTGAACTCATCGCTGAGGTGGGGCCGTTGTGGCACGACCAGCATCAGGCTCGCCTCACGGCCGGGCCACGGCGGCGGGCTGTAGGAGCCGGGGCGAAGCACAAGTTCGTCTTCGTCGACCGGCTGCTGGCCACACTGGTGAGTCTGCGCCATGGCACCACGCACGACGTGCTGGCCTGCTGGTTCGGCGTGGACCGCTCCACCACCACCCGCGCCCTCGGCGAGGTGCGGCCCCTGCTCACGCAGCGGGGCTGCACCGTCGCACCGGGCATCCGCCTGTGCACTCTCGCCGAGGTCATCGAGTACTTGGGCGCCGGCGGGACCGGCATCATCGACGGCACGGAGGTCCGCGTGCGACTCCCAGCCGCAGGCCGAAAGGACCGGGACAAATTCGTCTCCGGCAAGACCAAACAGAACGCCGTGAAGTCCATGGTCGTCACGGACGTCGAGGGGCTCCTACTGTTCTGCAGCCCGGTCGGGCCCGGCAGTTGCGCCGACATCACCCAGGCACGCCAGCTGGGACTGGCCCAGCTCCTGACCGACGGCCCGTTCCTGGAGATCCTTGCGGACGCCGGCTACCAGGGCATGGGCGCGCAGAGCGGCGGACGCGTGCTGACGCCACCACATCGCAAGTTCAAGAAGAACGCTCCAGCCTGGTACGAGGAGCGGCACGAGCAGCAACGCAAGGCACACTCCTCGCGACGCATCCGGGTCGAGCACGGCATCGCACATCTCAAGAACTGGCGGGCTCTCGCCCGGCACCTCGGCCGCCGCGAGCACATGAGTGACATCGTCCAAGCCGTCGCCGCGCTGCATTCACACCAGCAGACCGCCGCCCTCGGCCACGGCCTTCGAGCGTGAGCGCCGACCACGCCACACACCTCGACGAGCCACGGCCAACCGTGCACGAGGTCGTTAGGCAGAGCGATTTCACACTCCAGGGTCGCAAGGGCAGACCGGCCAAGGTCGTCGTCATCGGCGCGGGCATCGCCGGCCTCACCTCTGCCTACGAACTCGGCAAGGCCGACTATGACTGTACGGTCCTCGAAGCGCGGGATCGCGTAGGAGGCCGCAACCTCACCGTCGGCGGCGGCGACCGGCTGACCGACATCAACGGTGTCAGCCAGACCGCGGGATTCGGCAAGGGCCAGTACATGAACGCCGGCCCCGCACGCATCGCCCAATGGATGGTCACGCTCGACTACTGCCGCGAACTAGGCGTGCACGTCGAGGTCTTCACGAACACCAATGCCGACGCGCTCATCTACAACGAGACCACCGGTATGAAGGCTCCGGTTCAGTACCGCACCGCCAAGGCAGACGTCTATGGCTACGTCTCCGAGTTGTTGTCCAAGGCCACGAACTCCGGGGCGCGCTGGACGCCGAATTGACGGCGGACGACAACCGTCGTGTTTCCCAGGCCGTCGATCTCGCGGATGCCCATTTCGACCTTGATGCTCACGATCGGTATGCGCACGTCGACCACGAGGGTGCCGCCTTCCTCGATGTTCCCGTGGAAGATCTCTTCTTCGTCCACGCGAAGAACGATCGGTTCGAAGACGGCGGCCATGCCGGGGCAGTACACACTCGAGAAGTTGATGTGCGTCATCGCACTCCTCCTATGCCCGTCGTCGTCCACACTGTCCGTCGGGCGGTGGGGTGCCGGGCTCGCGGGGATCTTGTGGGCGGCGCGGGTGGGGGCCGGGCTCTCGGTTGCGTGGGGTGGCGCTCTCAGAACTCCTCGGGGTGGAGGGGCGGGGCGATTCGGAAGCACGCGGACTGGAGTTCGGAGGGGGTTGTCACCGGCTCGGCGAAGAGGGTGAAGTCCCGGTGCCGGATGAACCGGTCCGGGAACGCGACCGATCGAAACGAAGCCTGGTTCGGGTCGATCTCCGCCGCCTGGAACACGAAGGTCGACTCCTTGATGACCTGCGCCTTGACCTGCGGGTCCGTGATTCCGGTGAAGAACTTGCTCTCGATGCGGAAGTCATCGAACGTCGCGATGTGCAGGCAGAACCCCGGCGGGGCGACGGCCCTGACCAGCATCCCGGTCCCGCCGAACGTCGCCAGGCTGGGGCCGGTCCACTGGAACGTGGCGTCGCGGCGGTCTTCCTCGGTCTCGATCTTGGCGATGTCGACGACGCCATCGCGGTCGATGATGAAGAAGTCGGGGAGGTTGTTCGAGAACAGTGAGAGCTTGAGAACAGCCATGGTGTCCGTCCTTCCGGGAGGCGTCATGGGAATGCCCGAGTAGCCGGCCGTCCGGGCCGCTGGATTCGGCGTTCGACTTCAACCACCCCGTGCGTGGGGACGAACAAGAGAGCCGGAGAGGCGATCCGTTCCGGCGTAGGCGGGGTGGGAGCACTATGTCCATGATGCGTCGACGCGAGGACCGGCGCATCCGCATCACCACCGTTACCGCTTCCACCACTCGACGCTTTCGGCACTGCGGAGTTGACGACGCCCCTCGTCGACCAGACCACGCCTGCCGGCCAGGACCTGATCTCCAGTCGGGTCGCTGCGGGAGATCCGGACATGACGACGGCCTACCGCAAGGTCGCCGCCGCTCTGGGCTTGGACCTGCCTTCGGATGATGACGACCTAGGGGACGTTCTCGACGCTGACGTACAGCGGGTCCACCACCACTGGCGCCACCTTGGACATGCGCCAAGGTTGCCGCGCCAGCGCCCTCACGCGTCACTCGCGTGCATCCTGGAATGCCTCGCCGACTTGCGGCGTGCACACGGCTACTCCGGTCGCGACTGGGCGCACCGCCGAAGTTCGGAGAACCGGACTACTCACCAGGTGAAAGCGATGCTCCGCAGTGACTCTGGCTTCGCTGAGCTGGCTGTTCCAGAGGGGCGACTTTCCGATGCCTCGATGTTGTATCGGATCCAACAGACAGCTGGCCTTGTCCGACTACGCCGCTGTGCGGCTTGGCTCGTTCTTGGGCATGTGATCGCGTGCAGCGGTCAGATTGTGGTCGGGACGTTCATTTCATCGAGCAGGGTCCGCACTCGTGTCTCGATCGCGTCGCGGATGGGGCGTACGGCCTCCACGCCCTGGCCGGCCGGGTCGTCGAGCTGCCAGTCGAGGTAGCGCTTGCCGGGGAAGACGGGGCAGGCGTCGCCGCACCCCATGGTGATGACGACGTCGGATGCCTGGACGGCCTCCACCGTGAGGATCTTGGGGCGTTGGGCGGAGATGTCGATGCCGACCTCCTTCATCGCCTCCGCGACGGACGGGTTGACGGTTTCTGCGGGAGCCGAGCCGGCGGAGCGGACCTCGATGCTGTCGCCCGCGAGGTGGGTGAGGAAGGCGGCGGCCATCTGGGAGCGGCCGGCGTTGTGGACGCAGACGAACAGCACCGACGGTCGCAGCGGGGCGGAAGAGCTCATGAGCGGGGGCTTTCTCGGGAGGACGGATCAGTCAGGAGACGGCGGGCTCGGGGTCGCCGTGCGGGACGACGTCCTCATCCGGGGCGGGAGCAGGACGGCCGTAGACAAGGGCGACGGTCCCCAGCCCCAGCGCGGCCCCGAGTAGCTGGGCCGCGATGAACGGGGCGACGGAGGCAGGGGAGATCCCGGCGAAGGTGTCGGTGAATGCGCGGCCGATGGTGACCGCGGGGTTCGCAAAGGACGTGGAGGAAGTGAACCAGTACGCGGCCCCGATGTAGGCGGCTACGGCGGCCGGGGCGAGCGCGGCGCGGCCGACTCGGATCAGGCCGAAGATCAGCAGGATCAGCCCGGTCGTCGCGGCGACTTCACCCAGCAGCAGGTGCCCGGCGGACCTGTCATGGGCGGAGAACTTGACCAGCGGGTTGGCGAACATCGCGTCGGCCAGGACGGCCCCGCCGATCGCCCCGCTGACCTGGGCGGACACATAGGCCGCAACGTCCCGCAGGGCCAGGCCCTGCGGATCGCGGCGGCCGGTGAACCAGGCAGCGAGCGTGACGACCGGGTTGAAGTGCGCGCCGGACACAGGACCGAGCAGCAGGATGAGCACGCCCAGACCGAAAACCGTGGCGAGGGAGTTGGCCAGCAGCTGCACACCGGCGTCGTGCGACAACGCGGTGGCCTGGATCCCGGATCCGACCACCACCGCCACCAGCAGTCCGGTGCCGATCGCTTCGGCGGCGACCCGGCGGATGAGCGGTGCGTTCACGCGGTCACTCCGGCGGGCTGCTGGGTGGTCAGAAACGCTGCGAGCTTGTCGAGGACGCCTGGCAGTACCCAGTAATAGACCCAGGTGCCGCGGCGCTCGCAGTCGATGAGGCCAGCCTGGCGCAGGAGCTTGAGGTGGTGGGAAATCGTCGGCTGGGACAGGTCGAAGGCCGGGGTCAGCTCACACACGCACACCTCCCCGCTCTCACCGCGCGAGGCGATCATCCACATCAGGCGCAGCCGGACCGGGTCGCCCAGCGCCTTGAAGACCTTCGCCAGGTCGGCCGCCTGGCCTTCGTCCAGCGGCGCGGCGGACATGCCTGCGCAGCAGGCTGCATCCTGGCCGATCACCTCAAGCTCTTGTTTCGACATGCCTCTATGTTGACGTTTTTCAATTCAAGGCGCAAGGTTACATCAATGAACGTCAATACAGGCCGTTCCGGGGCCAGTCCTGGGGCCCCGTCACCGGGGAGAGAGTCATGCGCGAACAGACCACCGACCTGCGCGAAACCGTCCGCCAGCGGTACGCGGCGGCAGCCGTGAAGGTCACGGAGGGCTCCGCCGCCTGCTGCGGGCCCGAGCCGGTCGAGGTCGACGACAACTTCGGCTCCACCCTCTACGCCGCCGACGACCGCGACGCCCTGCCCGCCGAAGCCGTCGCCGCCTCCCTCGGCTGCGGCAACCCCAGCGCCGTCGCCGAACTCCGCGAAGGCGAGGACGTCCTGGACCTCGGCTCCGGCGGCGGCATCGACGTCCTCTTGTCGGCCCGCCGTGTCGGGCCGACCGGCAAGGCGTACGGGCTGGACATGACCGAGGAGATGCTCGCCCTGGCTCTCGCCAACACGGCGAAGGCGGGCGCAACAAATGTGGAGTTCCTCAAGGGCACCATCGAGGCGATCCCGCTGCCCGCGAACACCATCGACGTCGTGATCTCCAACTGCGTCATCAACCTGTCCACCGACAAGCCGGCCGTGTTCGCCGAGACCTTCCGTGTCCTCAAGCCGGGCGGCCGGATCGGTGTCTCCGACGTCGTCGCCGACGACACCCTCACCGCCGACCAGCGGGCAGAGCGCGGCGACTACGTCGGCTGCATCGCCGGCGCACTGTCCTTCGCCGAATACCGCACGGGCCTCGAAGCCGCGGGGTTCACCGCCATCGAGATCACCCCGACCCACCCGGTCGCCGACGGCATGCACTCCGCCATCGTCCGCGCTACCAAGCCGACGGCCGCCGAAGCCCCGGCGCAGGCGACTACGTCGGCCGACGCCTGTTGCGGTGTCAACGCCTGCTGCACCTCCGGCGAAACCGCTGCCGATCCCGCCCCGACCGTCGCCGAGGCCAAGACCGCCTCGGGCTGCGGCGCCCAGAACTGAGCCCCGCCACCTGAGCAGGACCTCGCCCAGGGGTCCTGCTCACGCAGGAATACCGCGGACTTCGCATACGTACCCGGTACCAGCTGCCCGTGCTGAGCTGTCCCTCACCGACGTGCCCCATCTGACCTCACCACCGAGCTGACGGCTGCTGCGATCGCACAAAGTACAGGCTGGGCGGCAGTACCTCGCCGACTAGCAACGGGCAGGCAGGCCCCTTACACGTGCGGGCCGTGTCCGTACGCGGCCTGCACCGCAGCGACCGCCTGCTCGTACGTGTCGGTCTGAGTGTCGATCGTCAACTGCGCACCGCTTCCAGCTGGCTTCCCGGAACCGGTACCGTGCTGCGGCTGCCGCAGGGGTCCAAGTCCCAGACGGCTGCGGCGAAAATCGTCCGCGGCGACCCGCACCTCCCGCGCGCCCTCCCACTCCTCCCGGTACTCCACATCCGGCACCCGCGGAAAGCACACCAGTTCCTCTGCCACGTCGGCCACCCGCTCCGGGTCCGCGATCGGCGTGCACAGGGCCGTGACCACGGTGTAGAGCAGCACGTCGAAGGCGTTCAGCCCGGTCAGGGCGTAGTGCCAGCCCTGACGTTCCTCCCGGTCGAGCCGGATGCCGCCGTGGCCGCTGCTGCGGGAGACGTCCCAGGCGAGCGTCATGCAGGTGGTCAGGCCGCGCTCGAGGCCGTGGTGGCCGGTCCGGACGGTGCCCGGCGGGATACCGCGGGCGGTCAGCGCGTCGTCCACGGCCTGGACGTAGGGCCACTGCGGCATCCCCAGCGGGCCGGGCTGATCGCGCCGCCACGGCCACGGCTGGTGCCCTCCTGGATGTCCACCGGCCTGGGCAGCTGTCGCGAGTGCCTGGCCTGGACGAACGAGCGGGACCAGCGGTGCACTCCCTGTCTGAACTGGGGCGTCGGCCGCCAGCCTGCCCCGTGTCACCGATGCGGCCGACTGCTGCCGTTGCGTGGCGACCACTGCCGTCGCTGCGTGCTCACCGTCGCGGAGACCGACTACGACCTCGACGGCATCCGCCTTGACGGCGGCGACCAGCTCTGGTTCGGCGGGCCCCTCGCCCCGCGCAGCAGGGAAGGGGACCTCTATGTGCGCCGCCGTCTCCAGCGCAAGCGCCGTGAAGCGATCCGTGCCTCGCGGGCCGCCCGCCCTGTTTCCGAACATCTCGCGCTGCCCGGACAGTTGGAGCTCTTCCACCTGCCGCGCGACCGGACCCGCCTGGACGAACGGCGCCTCCCGGCCCTGGCCCCGGCCGCCCGGATCCTGCTGAACGGGTTCGTCGCCCACATCAAGAGCCGCGGATGGGACGCCGGCCGCATGAACGGGAGCATCCACACCCTGCGCGTCCTGCTAGCCCACCTCGGAGCCGACGCCCCGCTGCCGGAGGAGGACGTGCGGCTGATCGCCCGCCGCAAGCACTTCCACGGCGCCCGCGTCATCAACTACCTGCGCCTGACCGGACGCCTCACCCCCGACCGACACGCGGACGCGGCTCTGGCCCGGGCCCGCCACCTCGCCGTTTGCGACCGTACCCGTGGACTGGTTATTGATCCAGGGAAACCGTTTTCCAGTCATGGAATGCGAAAGTTGCAGAAGGCGCCCACATGCTGATCTTGTCGCCCGTGTACCAGGTGTTCTTCCGCGCGCACATGGTGTTGCCAGGACAGAGCTCGGTTGTGGGCCTTCTCGGGGCTTCGCTCCGGACTGTGCTCTCGCCCGGCAGAGCGAGCAAAATCTCCCCGCGACCCCCGAGACGGATCTCGTTCACGGGCACATGTGTGCCACCCGTCTGTGACAGGTAGGAGTCCACGCGTCTCTGCAGTCCATGCGCCTGCGCGCTGGTCAGCCCTAGTCTCTGCCTGTACAGCGAAGTCGGTCCTGGCCGACCTGTTCACGGCGGTGGCTGCTCCCGTCGTGGTCGCGAGCGTGCAGAGTGCCGGTGCAACGGCCGTGACCGCACCGCTCCTTAACCGGTCTCGCCACGCCACCAAATCGTGCCCTCCCATCAGAGCAGCGGCGTTAAAGTCGACGCCGCCGCTCAGGACCTCGTGCTCGTGTGAGTTACCAGCTACCGGTCATCCACCATCGCTGATCCTGGTAGCTGGTGTTGTAGTTGCAAGGCTCCATGGTGATCGGGCCGCCATTGACGTTGGAGCTGTCCATGCACAGGTTGTTGGAATTTCGGAAGTGGCGCGGCTGATTGTCAACCGGGTACCACTTCTGGCTGAGATAGCTATCCTCGTAGTGGCAGGGCGCCATGATCACATGTGCGCCCACCGCGTTACTGCGCAGGTCCATACACAGGCCGTTGGCGTTCTGGATGTTGTACACCCAGCTGGCATCGAGCGTGCGATACCACTTCTGGCTCGAGTAGGTGTCCTCGTAATGGCACGGGTAGTGCAGCACGACTTCCGCGCCAGGCTGGTTGGACCCTAGGTCCCAGCATCGCCCGGTGTTGGCCACGTTGGCAGGCCCGCTGAGAGTGAGAATGCCCGCGTCGGTCGCCGAGCTGGTGCCCGGGGCACCAAGAAGCAACCCGGCCGCGGCAGACAGCCCAAGGGCTGACCGACCGAGAATGCGGCTGCCAATCGCGATTGCGATGGTTCTAGCCATTGAGTCCCCCTCTGAGATTGGTTCATTCCACCGCAAAGGGGTTGAGGCCCACAGGGCGGCGGGTCGAGTGGTGCGGAGGGGTGCCACTCCACCGCGCGGAATCCGTATCGCGCGGGGTGCACCCCGGCATGACGCGATCCAGCTTCGCCGCGCTGTGGACATCGGGGCAATCATTTCGATCCTCGTCGAAACTGACAGGTCGCCCAAGGGCGGGGCGGGGCCACGAGCCATCATCGGAGAGAAGGCTGGCGGCTGGCTCCCCCGCTTGCGGACCTGACCCGGCCATGCCGCGGCTGAAGTTGCGGGTCGGCCAAGGCGGTCCTGGGTACGCCCGCGTTGTCGGTGGCAGCTGCAACGCTGATCAGATGAACGGCGATGAGCAGCGGCTGAAGGGACGCGTCTACGGCGCGGACCACAACGCCCCAACCCCCGGCCCGCTCCCGCACAGGACCTGCACCGCACCCGACGGCCTGCTCCTGGACATCCACGGGCGGCGGACCGAGGATGTCGACGACCGCCGGACCCGGGTGTGGGCTGCCGTTGACGGGATCCTCACGAATGGTCATGGTTCAGATCCCGGCACGTCCTCGCCGGAGAAGTCGGGTAGAGAACGTCTACTCAACTACCTCTCTGCATACGGCGCAGGTCGCTCAGGGTTTCACCGAACTCGGATTTGAGTGCTCTGCCGAGGTGCTTGGCGTCGAGTACTCCCCACCGCCTCGCGATCGCGACCGTGGATCGATCGGCATAGGCGGGGTCGAGGAGGTCGTGGCGGATCCGCAGCAGACGCTCGTGCCGGACCCAAGCGGCAAAGGTGAGGTCAGCGCCCTGGAAGAGGGCGTGGAGACGGCGGATGGAGATGCCGTGCCGATGTGCGACTCGTTCGGCGCTGAGCCGGGGATCGTCGAGGTGGGCCAGTACATGGACGCGGATACGGTCGGTGAGGTCGCTGGCGACGGAGGCTCGCTCGGGGGTGGTGTCGGCGAAAGCTGCCAGTAACAGCGCGGTGAGCGCGTCGGCCAGATATGCGCGCGCCGGTCCTTCGCCCGGGACGTCCTCTTCGACTGAGGACAGTGCGTAGCGGAGAAGTCTGCCGATCCCGCCCTCAGCGGATAGAGGAAGGGCCGTGCGGCGGCCGATGGAGTCCGCGTGCCTGCCGAGGTTTGCTCGGGGAACACAGAGGACGGTCATGTCACTGGGGGCGGACCCGATGATCCGGTAGGGCCGGGTGTTGTCACAGGCGAACAGTTCGCCGGGTTTCAACGTGGCGGTCCGGTCGTCCTGCATCACCGCGACAGTGCCACGGTGATGCAGGGTGAGGTGCATCAACTCCTGGTCGTGGGAGGAAATGGTGCGGCGGTCCCGGGTCACCGTTGCGGCGTTGGCCTGTATCCGGGCCACGATCACTGGCCCGATGTCGACGTGGTCGACCACGGCACGAAACGCCGGCGGCCCGGGATCCGTTACCCGTAGGGGAGCGAACAGAGACGAGGCCGCGGCCTCGAAAGGCTCCGTTCCATTCAAGCGAGAGCGCTTACTGTCCAACATACCGGTCTCCCCCGATCCCGTCTGCGCTGCCACTCTACTGCTGCGTCGTGCACGGACTGGGGGGTCAAGGAGCACGTACTGGTGCTCTCGCGTCGTGGGCCGCGTCTACGCTCGTCGACCGGAACATCCACCACGGAGAACCGACGGCGTCGCCACTGGCGCAGTCTGTGACCAGGAGGAGCGGGCGACGCATGGTCCTGCTCCCAGCGGTCCTGGCCGCACTCTCACCGGGCAAAGCGAAATGGGCGGGCACTTGACCGGGCGGTTCCATGTATAGACACACCGAGCTGCGTCTCGGCTCACTTGACGATATCCGGATCTCACTCGCGCCTCATCAAGGTGCCACCCTCCTGTCGTTGGTGGCCGATGTTTTCGGAGGACGCAGCCATGGTGTGCCCCGGAGATGGCGGCAGTTGCTGCTCACCGCGGTGTCCACGGTCGGACCGGCCGTGCTCAGCCCCCTGTTCGCCCCTGGATACTCGGTTATCCCGGACTGCGTCACTCCGACAGCGTGTATGCCGGACGGCGACGCGGCTGCCCAGTTCACGCAGTTGGCCGATCTCTCGCCCGACACCCTCCTGGATGAGCTCGAAACAGAGTTCGGCGGAGCCGTTCCGCCTCAATGGAGGCCGGTCGTGGAACACCCGCAGCAGTGGATCTATGCCTATGCCCGTCTGCTCCAATGCGTGTGGCAGGAGTTCCATCCCATCTGGGAGCACGCGGAAGGGCTCATCCGCAGGGAGACCGAACGGGTTGGCGCCGCACTCGTGCAGGGCTGTGCCGAGGCGATACTCCAGGGTCTGAGCGAGCGCTTCCGTCTGATGGACGGCAGTCTCCGGCTGCCCGACCCACAAGGGGAAACTTACGCACTTGACGGGCGACGCTTGATCCTGGTCCCCATCGTGTCGGGCCCCGGCGCCTCCATGTTCGCGCTGGACCGCCAGGACCTGGTGTGGATCGGCTACCCGCTGCCCGGCATAGGCCGGTTGTGGGATACCCCCGCAACGGCTCCCGCGTCGCAGAGGGATCCACTTTCCTTGGTGGTCGGCCAGTTACGTGCGGCCATTCTGCGCGCGACAGCGCAGTCACTGACCATGGGAGAACTCGCGGTCCTGCTCAATTGCAGCCCGGCGAACGCCACCCATCACTGCCATCACCTCGTAGACGCCGGCTTGCTCGAACGTCACCGCGAGGGGCGGCACGTACGGATCAGCCGTACAGAACGAGGCGATGCTGTAGTGGACTTGCTGTCCCAAGCCCCCGCGATACCGGTGTGCAGCTGACCATCGGCACTCGGCCGGGAGATCCGGGGCCTGCCGTGAGGCCGCGTGGTTCGAGAACCGACTGTTTCCGCCCGCTACGAGCGCAATCCCCCCAACTACCTGGCCTTTCTCGGACTCGCTGCTACTACAGGCGCCTCGTCCGGGTGGCGCCGAGGCCGTCCAGGTCGACGAGGTCGAGGGTGCCGTTCATGCCCTGCTCGACCAGGCTGCAGAAGGAGGCGACGACGGTCGTCGGGTCCCGGTGGGTCCACACGAGCGTGGCGTCGGGGAAGACGGTGCGCAGCGCGTCGAGGTTCTCGGCGTGCTCCTACGGCCAAGGGCTACGGCGGCGGAATGCCGGCGCGGCCGGCCGTGATCCGTTTCTGGAGCTTCAGGTCTGTGATCCGGCCTTCGTTGACGCCGGGTCATCTTGGCCGGCCTGCGGCAGCCGGCCGCGGTCGGCCCTTCTCTCCTTGTAGAGATCGGCGTCGTGGCGTGTGGGCCGGCCGCCCCGTGCCGACGCCGGAAGACGTCCAGCTCAATCGCCTCCAGCGGCAGCATCAGCGGCTCCTCCGAGTCCGCGCCGCCCAGCACCGCGGTCTGGAACGGCTTTAACGCCGCACACAGCACCGGCTCACTCACGCCGCCCGCCGGCTTTGCGTCTACAACCGACCGAAGTACGCCGAAGCCGGCTTCGGCGTCTGCGGCGGTGTCAGGGCAGCCGTTCCTGGGCGGCGATCCACTCCCGGCGAGCGTAGGCGCGAACCGCGTCCCGCTCAGCATCAGTAGGTCTTTGGAGGAGATACGCCCGAAGGGCGCCCCTGCGGGGGCGCCCTTCGGGCGTATCTCCTCCAAAGACCAGGAGCCTGTGGTTGGGGCACATCCCTCGGCTAGTGCTGTGACCGGGTTGGTTCGCCGGGTTGGCGGTCGTGGCGGTTGGATGTGGGGTGTCGTCCGATCCGACCGCTGGAGGTCCGGTGGCCGAGCCTGTCCGTGTGCGCAGACTGACCGACCAGGAGGGGCAGAAGCTGCAGCAGATCGTGCGCCGGGGCAGCACCAGCACGGTGCGCTACCGGCGGGCGATGATGCTGCTGGCCTCGGCCGGCGGGAACCGGGTGCCGGTGATCGCCCAGCTGGTGCAGGCCGACGAGGACACCATCCGGGACGTGATCCATCGGTTCAACGAGATCGGCCTGGCCTGCCTGGACCCTCAATGGGCGGGAGGCCGTCCCCGCCAACTCAAGCCTGACGACGAAGACTTCGTCATCCAGACGGCCATCACCCGCCCCGCCAAGCTCGGCCAGCCCTTCACCCGCTGGTCACTGCGCAAACTCGTCGCCTACCTGCGCAAAGTCCACGGCCGAATCATCCGGATCGGCCGCGAGGCGTTACGGTGCCTGCTCGCCCGCCGCGGCATCACCTTCCAGCGCACCAAAACCTGGAAGGAGTCCCCGGACCCCGAGCGCGACACCAAGCTCGACCGCATCGAGGAGGTTCTGCACCGCTTCCCGGACCGGGTGTTCGCCTTCGACGAGTTTGGCCCGCTCGGGATCCGGCCCACCGCGGGCTCAGGCTGGGCCGAACAAGGACATCCCGACCGGCTGCCGGCCACCTACCACCGCACCCATGGAGTCCGGTATTTCCACGGCTGCTACTCGGTCGGTGACGACAGCTTGTGGGGCGTGAACCGCCGCAAGAAAGGCGCCGGGAACACGCTGGCCGCACTGAAGTCGATCCGTGCCGCCCGCCCGGACGGCGCCCCGATTTACGTGATCATGGACAATCTGTCGGCCCACAAGGGCGCCGACATCCGCCGCTGGGCGCGGAAGAACAAGGTCGAGCTGTGCTTCACCCCGACCTACGCCTCGTGGGCGAACCCGATCGAGGCGCACTTCGGGCCGCTGCGGCAGTTCACCATCGCCAACTCGAACCACCCCAACCACACCGTGCAGACCCGGACCCTGCACGCCTACCTGCGCTGGCGCAACGCCAACGCCCGCCACCCGGGCGTCCTGGCCGCCGAACGCAAGGAACGCGCCCGCATCCGCAGCGAGAAGGGCATCCGCTGGGGCGGACGCCCCGTCACCACCGCGGCCTGACCAACCCGGCGAACCAACCCGGTCACAGCACTAGTGAACACGTAGACATAACGGAGCTGGGGGCGGGCGAACGTGCGGTAGAAGGTCTCCACGGTCGGGGGCATCTCGTACTGCAGGCCGCACAGGGCAGTGCGATCATCAAGCGATGCGGGCAGAGTGTGTCGTCCGTCGCTGTCCTCGACGCTGCTCATCGGCTAGGCCTCCGCATCCCAGGGGGCCACTGCGGTGGACATCTAGTTGTCCGGGCGCTGGCCGGCCTGCTGGGTCTGCAGGAGTTCGGCGATGCCGATCCGGGCGCCGACACGCAACAGGCGACGGATGACCCTGTACAGGTCGGGAAGGAAGATGCGCAGCTCGGTGATCACCACCAGGAGCGCGAGCGGTTCGTTCACGATCAGGGACCTCTGTTCTCTCCTGCCAACACAGCGGCAACTCGCCCTGTCTGGCAGGGCGGTGGCGCTGGAGGACACCTCACTGGGTCCTCGACCGCAGGATTTCGGATCAGCCCCCCTGAACGCGCATACAACCTTAATCAATTTCGGGCATATCCGGTCCCGGGACGGACCGAGCGGCAGCCGGGAGACAAGAGAAACCCGGTGGGACCGCCCCGCTCTCAAACGGTCCCACCTCGTGTTCATCAGCTGCGTCGGAGTGACTTGATCTTCTGCTGGGCGGTGATGACGGCCCGGGCGAGCTCGGCTCGGGCGGCTTCCTGCTTCATGGCCTTGACGAGCAGGGTGCGGTACTCGGGGAGAGTTACCTTCAGGGTGGCAGGTGGTTCGGGCAGGGCAGTGGTCAGGTAGATTCCAGCGCCGCGCGCGCCCCCACCGCCCGCAACCCGTTGGGAGGCCGGCGGCCCTCACTCCGGTGAGCCGTACCGGTACGCGGCCCGCACCACCGATCGCATCCAACTGACCTGCGCATTGCTGTCCAACGGGCCTCTCTGGTCACCTCGGACACACCGGACCTCCCCTCCTCCTCTCTCTTGGTCTGTTTCCGGACCGTTCCCGGACCCCGTTGACAACTGCCGCCACTCCCTTCCATCATCATTCCACTAATCGAGTAGTGGAATAGTGATGTAGGAGGTGGTGGCTGTGGAGTACCGCATCGACAGGCGGAGCGGGGTCCCCGCCTTCCAGCAGATCGTGCAGCAGACCAAGCAGGCCCTGCGGCTGGGCGTACTGGTGCCGGGCGACCGGCTGCCCACCGCCAAGGACGTCGCCGAGACGAGTGCGGTCAACCCGAACACCACCCTCAAGGCGTACCGGGAGCTGGAGCGCGAGGGCCTGGTCGAACCGCGTCCGGGCCAGGGCACCTTCGTGCGCCGCACCTTGGGCCGCCCCGAGACGGGCACCGACTCGCCGCTGTACGGGGAGCTGTTGGCGTGGATGTCGAAGGCGGCCGGGGCCGGTCTGGAGCAGGAGGACGTCGCCGCGCTGGTCGCGTCGGCGCTGGAGAAGCAGTACGCCACCGGGACCACAGTGGTCACGGGGGGAACGACAATGAGGAGCACAGGTGAGTGACGTCATGTACGCGGGGGGGGCCGGCGCTCGAGGCGCACGGACTGGGGATGCGCTATCGGCGCGGCTGGGCGCTCAGGGACTGCACCTTCCGGCTTCCGGCGGGCAGGATCTGCGGGCTGGTCGGCCCCAACGGGGCGGGCAAGACCACGCTGCTGAACCTCGCGGCCCATGTCCTGAAGCCGACGCAGGGCTCGCTCAGCCTGTTCGGCGAGCCGCCGGGCTCGGTGGAGTCCGGCCAGCGCACGGCCTTCCTCGCGCAGGAGAAGCCGCTGTTCCGTCGCTTCACCGTGGCGGAGACACTGCGGCTGGGACGGGAGCTGAACCCCGGCTGGGACCAGCGCGCCGCGGAGGACATCGTCCGCGCGGGCAACGTGCCCTTCGACGCGAAGATCGGCACCCTCTCCGGTGGCCAGCGCACCCGCGTCGCCGTCGCCCTGGCCTTCGGCAAGCGCCCCGACCTGCTGCTGCTCGACGAGCCGATGGCGGACCTCGACCCGGTCGTGCGCCACGAACTCATGGGCACCCTCCTCGCCGAGGCCGGCGAGCGCGGCACCACCGTGGTGATGTCCACCCACGTCCTGGCAGAACTGGAGAACGTGTGCGACTTCCTTGTCGTCGTCTCCGGCGGCGGAGTGCGCCTCGCCGGTGACGTCGACGACCTGATGACGGTGCACGCCGTGGTCACCGGAGTCAGGGAGGGGGAGGGTCTGCCCGCCGAGCTCGGCTACCACACCCTGGTCGAGGCCCGGACCAGCGGACGGCAGTTCACCGCGCTCATCCGCCCGGAGGGCCCGCTCACCGGCCCCTGGGAGGCGACCGCCCCGGGCATGGAGGAACTCCTGCTCGCCTATCTCCGCTCCCCCGACGCGCCACCGCTGATCACTCCCACCGCCCAAGTCCAGGGCCAGGCGTTCGGCACCGGGACGGTGGCGGCATGAGCACCTTCACCAACCCCTCGACCGACGGCAGGAACGGGACGGCGAACCGAACGATGAACGGCACGATGAACGGCACCAAGAGCGGACCCAGGCACGGGGCCGGGAACGCGAGCACCACGGAGACCACCCGGCGTCCCCGCCTGAGCGGTATGACCTGGCTGGTCTGGCGCCAGCACCGGGCCGCGTTCTGGACCATGATCGCCGCCACCGTGCTCTGCGTGGCCTGGATGGTCTACCAGCGTGGCCAGATGATGGATTTCCTCGATGCCTACGGCTTCCCCGCCAAGAACCTCGACGACGCGGAGAAGGCGTTCGATCCCTACATCGGCGCGTTCACCACCGTCACCACCGGTCTCACGGCGATACCCGTCATGCTCGGGGTTCTCCTCGGCGCCCCGCTGCTCGCGGGCGACCTGGAGAACGGCACGGCCAAGCTGATCGCCGCCCAGTCCGTGAGCCGCAACCGCTGGCTCGCCACGAAGCTGGCACTGACCGGACTGGTGGTCACGGTGACCACGGTCGCGCTGTCGACTGTGTTCGCCTGGTGGTGGAACCCCATCAAGCTCTACTACCTGGACATCGACTGGGCCTCCAGGGAGTTCTTCAACACCACGGGCCCGTCGCCCGTCGCCCTCTCCCTCCTGTCCGTGTTCGGCGGCGTGCTGATCGGTGTGATCCTGCGCCGCACGCTGGCGGCCATGGTCGTGACCCTCGGATTCACCGTCGCCCTCCAGGCCGTCTGGGGCTACTTCAAGCTCTCGCTCGGCGACATCGTCACAGCCACCACCAAGCCGGTCAGTCCCGGCAGCGCGATCACATTCCCGGAAGTGCCCCGCACCGCGCACGTGCTCGACACCTCGTACGTCAGCGGCAGCGGGAAACTCTTCGACCTGACCACGTGTACGGACACGCTGTCGGCGGAGGCGACCACGCAATGCATGAAGAAAGCGGACATCGTCGGCACGTCGATCGACTACCTCCCCATATCGCAGATGAGCAGTATGCAGTGGCTCGGGGCGTCGATCCTGTTCGCCCTGACGGCCGGCATCGTGGTCTTCCTCTTCATCTGGGGTCGCAAGCGGCTTGTCTGAGGAGGCGGTCATGCCCCCACGGGGGCACTCGCTCTGCACAATCCCACCGAAGGAGGTGAGCGGGTGAGGCATCCCCGCCCCCGCTCACCTCCGCGGCCTTCACCGCGGCCCTGACGCCCGGGTGACGACCCCGTCGGACAGGCCGCGAACGCGCTGTCGACAACTGCCACAGCGCCTTCAACAGGCTCCCACCTGCCGCACGATGCCCATCAGCGCCAAACAGTCCCAGGAGGAAACATGCGCACCCGTACAGCTATCACAGCCGTCCTGCTCGCCCTCGCCGCTACGACAGCCGCCTGCAGCAGCAGCGGCGACAAGCCCGACCTCGCCGCCTGCAAGGCCGCCATGGAGAAGCAGTACAACGACGGCAAGAAGAGCGAACAAGGCAAGCGCCCCGACGCATGCGACGGCGTCGACACCAAGACCATGAGCCAGTACGACCAGGAAATCTTCGACGACCAGACGACCAAGTGAGTCGAGGACCTGGAGACCTCGACGCCAGCTTGGGGACCGTAAGGCCTTCGGTGTAACTCCCGATCATGGAAGATGCAGGTCGGATCCGCTCCCGTGGCGCGAGAGGTCGGAGCCCCAGCCGTTTGGGGCGGCTGTCGTCTCCGGCACTCCCTCCCCTGGGGCATGTGACCGCGCGCGCCTTCCCGGCCTGTCCGACCACATGAATCCGGTCAGGCGGTCGCGGGTCGCCATGACCGGCCGGACAATGCCCGGGCATACCCGCGGTCAGAACGGCGGGCAGTGTGCAGGAGGCGGGCACCAGAGGGCCGCGGCAGCCGGGGGCCTGCATCCTTCTGTCCGTCCTAGCCGCCAAAGACAACGAACTCCAACGGCTTCGCCGCGAGTTGAACACGTCCAGCAACACCCCGGCTACCGTCTCGGACCCAGGGCAGGGGGTCGACACCGGCGGCGACATCCCCTTGCCCTGCCGCTGACGGGGCTACTGACGAATTGCGGCTCGTGGTGGTAGAACGCCGTTCCCGTTGGCACGTCATACGGCCCCCTGAGCCTCCAGAACCATGCGGATCTCCGTCACCTCGTAGTTGGCACGGTCGAAGGCGGCGGCCATCGGGATGTTCGTAGTGTCCGTGGTCGCGGTGATGCGCTCGGCGCGTTCGGTCGCGTGGGAGCGGGTGATCTCAGCAAGGATCTCGTCGATCAGTCCCTTGCCGCGCTGCTCGGGTACGACACCGAGATACCCGACGTTGCGGTTGTACGGGGTCGCCGACGGGACGGCCAGGCCGGCGAGAGTGCCGTCGGGTAGCTCCGCAAGCCTCCACCAGGAGCGCTCGCCAGGGCAGTCGAGGTAGAACTTCATGTCCTCTTCGGCCAGCTGCCTGGCGCTCTTTGTGCGCAGCTCGTCACGGGTGGCCTGGTCGAGGCTGTCGGCCGACACCCGAACAAAGGCCTCCAGAAACTCCTCGTCGCTGCCCTCGCGGAACGTCAGCCGACCGCCGGCCTCGGGCAGTCCCGCCGCCGGAGTCCACTCGTATCGCAGGCGCTGAATCTCCCGGCTCAGCCCTGTACGCAGGCCCGCTTCGCGACGCCAGGCCACCGCCTCGCTCAGTTCCGGTCGGCTGCTCCAGTCCGCTGGGAGAGAGAGGTTGTACAGCGGGCGCGCGCCGAAGGCGGCATGCCCGGCGTCAACGAGCCTGGTGGCGACGGCGACCGGATCGGCAACGGTGGAGCGGACCTGGAGGCAATCGAGCGCTATGGGGCGCTCGCTGTCGGCGCGGCCCCACCACAGCGCACGGGCAAGGACGTGCCCGTTCTCGTCCTCGGCAAGCCAGACCCATTCCGGTCGGAACTGGTTGGCACCGAGCTCCTCGCGGATCCTCTCAGCGGTCAGGGCGGTGATGGGACCGTCGGCCGGGTATGCGGCGGCACGGTCCAGGGCGGTGGAGTCCGCAGTAGCGGGAAAGAATCGCATTCGGCACATGATCACGGCTGGAAAATGGCAGAGCAATGCATTTCTTGCTGGCGGCCGCTTACTGTCGCGGACAGCATCGCGGCGAGGACGGCTCCCGATGTACTGCCCTCGTCACCCCCAGGGATGCACCACGGGCCGAGGCGTTGACGCTGGACAACCGAGACACCGCCGCACGCCAGCGAGCACAGTTCAGGGTCTGGCCGGGCGTCGCCCCAGGCACGCAGCCGGTGCTGGCTGTCGCAGTCGCCGTCGCTGCTGTGGGAGAAGCGGCCGCCGGTGGCGCGCAGTTCGGTGAGGACCTCAAGTAAGTCCCGCTCGCCGTCCAGATCGGTGTCGATGTAGCCGTCTCCGCAGGTGCAGGGCGCGATGAGGGTGAGGACGGGCTGCTCCTGGTCGACGTCGTTGACGTGGTTCAGCCACAGACCGCCGTCCAGGTAGGCGACGGCACACGGCTGAAGTTCGGCGCCCGCGTGGGCGGGCCGGCCGGCCAGTCGTCTGCGTCCACGACCTTGGCGAGGGTGTCGGGGTAGACGTTCCACACGTGGTCCAGGGCCGCCGTCTCAGCGTCCTCGCACTGTTCGTCCTCGCCCTGTACTCCGATCTGGCTGGCGATGTCGAAGAGGAGGGCGAGCGGCGAGTCCGCGCCGATCGTGATGGTGGGCGGGGTGAGGGTCTCGGTCATGTGCCGTACCTTCCAGGAAGGGGCGACCGGGCTTTCCGGCCTTGGCGGTGTGGGGTGACCGGGGCGTTCCGGCTCCCCGTCACCGTCCGTCCCGCCGGGTGCCGGGACGGACGGATCAGGCAGCCGAACAGCGCTCAGAGCGCTGTCGAGTCAGGCCACGAGTCGGTGGGTGGCCGGGGCCGGGTAGGTCATGACGGTGTCGGGACTG
The DNA here is from genome assembly GCF_049739545.1 of Streptomyces sp. SLBN-8D4. NCBI lineage: Bacteria > Bacillati > Actinomycetota > Actinomycetes > Kitasatosporales > Streptomycetaceae > Streptomyces > Streptomyces sp. SLBN-8D4. Next base: position 10,179,414 of record NZ_JBMGQC010000001.1, on the reverse strand, counting down.
GGCTCGTAGCCCTTGTGACACGGTTCGCACTGGCCCTGCGTGCGTAGAGGAGGCAGTGGTGGTAGCGGCGGCCACAGAGCGGGCAGGTCTGCTCGGGCGGCCATCGCCGTGTCGAGCGCGAGTTCTTTGGCGAGCGTCATCGGCAGCTTCGGCTTCGCCAGGTCGATCCGGTACGGGTAGGCGATGCGCCGGCCGCGTCGGCATTCGATCCGTACGGCGGGCTGCTGGCCGCCGGGGCGCAGCCCCATCTCCCGTAACTGCCGGCGGGTGGCCAGGTTCTGGTATCCGGCCTGCTTCCACCGGACGACCGGCGTCGAGCCGTCACCGGGGTCGTGAGGGTCAACATCGACCAGGTGTCGACGTCCTCGTGCCGCGGGGTGCTCATCACTGCCTCCAGGCGCCGGGCAACGGTGCGGGGCGCTGCGGGTAGCGAGTGCCGGGCCGGTGGGGGCGGGGCCGGCCGATCCTGCGGCGCGGGCGGGGAACGAGCACGTGCGATCTCCGCCAACAGGTCGTGGATAGCACCGCGCCCCGCCGACCTTCCTGGTCGGCAGGGCGCGATTTGGATGAACAGCAGGGTGGGGGCCGTTGCGTCTGAGCAGTAGGCGGCGCGTATGGGCTGTCGGTGGTCATCGGAGGGCTGCAAGGGCGGCGGCGACGGCGGCGGCGAGTGTGAGGGTGGCGGTGAAGGCGATCGCGGCGCGGGTGAGGGCGGTGGGGTAGCTGGCGCCGTCTAGGCGGGCGAGCTTGGCTGCTCCGGCGGCGGCCATGAGCGCGATGACAAGGATGAGGGCGATGGTGAGCAGGATGTTGGCGAGCACGGGTTCCTCCGCGGTGTGGTCGGCCGGGGTGCCGACGCACATGAAGGTCGCGGTTTAGGTGTTCACCGGTGTTCGCTGTGGACGGTGTTGAACAATGCGGTGCAATGCTGAACACACCGCGGTGCCGGGACGGCGGTGAGCACGACGCGGGGGGGCGCGGATATGACGCCTGAAGAAGCTTTGGCGGAGTTGCGGCAGCGGGTGGACCGAGCAAGGGTCACGGCCGGACTGACCAAGAAGATGTTGGCTGAGCGCACGGCTCAGGGGCGAGTGAAGGTCTCCCGGACGACGGTGCAGCAGTTCTTTCGTGCTGACGGGCCAACTCCGAGCATGGACACGGTCACCGCGCTCGCGACGGTGCTGAAGCTCGACGTCCTGAATCTGCTCAATCTCCGTGATGTGGCTGCGAGCAGCGTGGACGTGACCGATGAAGCACTGCCGCCCGGGCCTGAGGCTGAAACCGGCGGCGGACTGAGCGGGGTGCTCAGAGACGATCCAGGGCCTGAGCCGCGGTTAGTCGGGCCAATCCCCCCAGCTGCTTTGGCTTTCCAGCATCGTGTGGAGGCCCACCAGTTGCGGGCCATGTTGGAGGACGGCGGTACTGCCGTCCTCGAGGGCCGGTCAGCGGGGAGGATCCCGGCGGGGGGTGCGCTCGTTGGTCTGGGGGGTGTCGGCAAGTCCCAGCTCGCCGCCGATTACGCCCGCACAGTGCTCGCCGACGGTACGGTGGATGTGGTGGTGTGGGTGACGGCCACCGAACGATCCTCAATCATCGACCGCTTCGCGCAGGCCGGCCGTGAACTCTGCGCGAGCGCGCTGGAGGATCCGAACCAGGCCGCCCGCGCTTTCCTGGCGTTTCTCGCCCCGAAGCGGTCGGCTGCACCACTGCGGTGGCTGGTGGTGCTGGACGACCTCACCCTCCCCAAGGACATGGACGGACTGTGGCCGCCGGCCAGCCCCCAGGGACGCACCTTGGTCACTACTCGCCGCCAGGATGCAGCCCTTATCGGTCCTGGACGAAACCGCCTCCAGGTTGGTCTGTTCACCCCTGAGCAGGCCGTTGCCTACCTCGCCGAAGTACTCGCCGCGTACGAGCGGACGGAGCGTGCCGAAGACCTCGCAGCACTGGCTGCGGACCTCGGGCACCTGCCGCTCGCCCTGTCACAGGCTGCCGCCTACCTCGCAGACACCGGCAGCACCGTCGGCGCCTACCGCCAGGCCCTCGCCGACCGGGCGACCGCACTGCGCGACCTCGCCCCCGACCTGCTGCCCGACCAGCAACCCCACACCGTTGCAGCAGCGTGGGCACTGTCCATCGAACACGCCGACACCCTGAAACCCGAAGGCCTCGCACGCCCCCTCCTCCAACTCGCCGCCCACCTCGATCCCTACGGCATCCCCGCCACGGTCCTAACCAGCGAGTCCGCCCGCACCTATCTCGCCCACCACCGCGCCTCCCAGTCCAGGAACCAGCTACCAGCTCGAAGCAGCGCTAAGCCGGCAGCGCAGATTGAACCGGTTTCAGCAACGGAAGCGGAACGAGCAATCAGCGCACTGCGCCGACTCAGCCTCCTCACCTATACCCCTGACACGCCCGCAACCGCGGTACGCGTCCACCAACTCCTCCAGCACGCTGTCCGCGACACCCTCACCCCCGCGCTCTGGTTCGAAACCGCCCACGCTGCAGCCGACTCGCTGATCCATGCCTGGCCCAAGATCGAACGCGACACCAACCTTGCTCAGGCACTGCGTGCCAACACCGCCGCCCTCGCCCAGTGCTCGGGAGACAGCCTGCATCGAACGAAAGTGCATTGCGTGCTGTACCGCATGGGCAACAGCCTTGGTAAAGCCGGTCAGGCCGCTGCCGCCCACGATCACTACCAGCGGTTGGCTGAGGCAGCGCGCCGGAACCTCGGTTCGGACCATGAGGACACCCTTGTCGCCCTCGGCAACGTCGCCCTCTGGCAGGGGGAGAGGGGAGATGCAGTCGGAGCCTCACGAGAGTACGCCGACCTGCTGGAACGCATGATCCGGATACTGGGCCCAGACCACCCTGACACCCTCACGACCCGGCTCAACCTCGCCAGGTGGAAGGGAGAGGCGGGAGACGCGGCCGGTGCCGCAGCCTGCCTCATCGAACTGCTGGAACATGTGACACAAGTGCTGGGTAACGACCACCCTGACACCCTCGCCACCCGACACAATCTCGCCAGATGGCGGGGCCGGGCAGGGGATGCCGCGGGCGCTGCGGAAGCCCTCTCTGATCTGCTGCCTGACCAGCTGCGAGTGTTGGGCGAAGACCATCCCGACACCCTCAATACCCGGGGGTACCTTGCCTACTGGCGAGGTGCGGCGGGAGACCCGGTCGGCGCCGTGGAAGCTTTCGCTGCTCTGCTGCCTCACCAACTGCGAGTGTTGGGCGAAGACCATCCCGACACCCTCATCACCCGAGGCAACCTCGCCCGATGGCGGGGAGAAGCGGGAGACGCAGCCAGCGCCGCGAGCGCCCTGGCTGAATTGCTGGAGCACAAGATACGGGTACTCGGCTTCGACCACCCCCACACGGTCGCTACTAGGGAGCTCCTGAGCTACTGGCGGAGGCAGGCAGATCGGTAGATGCACTGGGCACGGGAGTTGAGATTGCCAGCCGGTGGGTGCCGCATGCGACGGTCGGGCCGCGAAAGGGGTCGCGAGCGCCGCTTCCTCCGGGCAGCCAGTCGCATTCGGTGTGCGTACGTTTCAGGCACTCGTATGTGCTCGCAACTACGAGGTGCTGACGCAGCCGAACCGAGGCCGCCCGGTCTCCCGGTCTCTGGGATTGGGTTCGTAGGTGGAAACGGACACCGGGGTGTATCCGGGTTTGGACACCACTTGTCGATCACAGAGTCCGAAAATGTCGGTGCGAAGTAACACCACTGCTTAGTGGAAGCGGTCGACTTATCGGAGGGTTCGGCAGGGTCAGGCGGTTCCGAGGACCGTGTGCGTGCTGTGCTTCGGGCCGGGCGTGTTACCTAGCGGGACCGTGTCGTGGTCCCGGGCGGGCGGGGTGATCAGGTGGCCGGCGCGGCGCCCTCGCTCGCGTGACTGCTTGGCCGTACCTCCCGGCGTCCCTGCCACGCCCCGTACGAGCGGCGCAATGCGGTTTCCCGCACAAACGCGACTGGCACCGGTGACTCATGGCGCATCCCGACCGAGGCCACCCTCCATGCCGTTGCGCAGGCTGCATCTGCCCGATCCAACCTGCCGCTCCTCGAATGACCATCATGTCGATGGGGTGAAATGACAGTCTCGACTGAGATCGGCCAGTGCAGGGACTGGCAGGCGTCGAGCCTTTCGGCGTTGCGACATAGCAGCTCCGCTGCGACGAGTTGGGCGCTGGAGGACGTGGAGCGCAGCACGGCGTCGATCACCAGAAAGGCTGTCTCATCCGCGGGTGGGCCTGAGGACGGAGGCAAGGGGTGGGTCCTCTGCTGAAGAGCCTGGCATCAGCCAGATGGGCATACATGGTCCGCTGATTCGCCGGGGAGATAGACCGCGCGTTCCTCCGGGGTGAGGTCGCGGTTGAAGGTGTGGCAGATCTGCTTGATGGCCCGGGCCGGGTCGAGAGAGGTGACGACGTCCCATAGCCGTACTGTCCCGGCGTAGCTGCCGGTGGCGAGTGTGCGGCCGTCAGGACTGAACGTCAGCGAGACGAGACCGTCGAATGCGCCGGTGAGTGTGGTGCGGTTCTTGCCGGTGGCAGTCTCCCAAAGCCGGACGGTTCCGTCGTCGCTTGCCGTGGCGAGGGTGCGGCCGTCGGGGCTGAAGGCCACCGCATTTACTGCTGCGGTGTGCTTGGTCAGCGCGGTGCGCAGTTCGCCGGTGTCTGCATCCCACAGGCGCGCTGTTACGTCTTCGCTCGCGGTGGCGACGGTACGGCCGTCGGGACTGAAGGCCACCGACCACACCTCGCCGTCGTGTCCGTTGAGTGTGGCGCGATTCTTGCCCGTTGCCACGTCCCAGAGCCGTCCGGTGGAGTCCTCGCCACCTGTGACGAGCGTGCGGCCATTGGGACTGAAAGCCACCGCGTTTACCTTTCCGCTGTGCCCGGTGAGCGGGACGCGGTTGTTGCCGGTAGCTGCGTCCCAAAGGCGGACGGTTCCATCCTCTTCGCCGGTGGCGAGAGTGTGGTCCTTGGGACTGAAGGCCATCGCCGACACCGCATCGGGGAGTTCAGCGAGGGTGGTGCGGTATTTACCCGTGGCCGGATTCCAGAGATCATCGCGCTGAACCGGGCAGGTAGTGCCATCGCGCTCCGGCATGTGGCCGAGGCCTCGGATGTCTGGGCCCCCATGCTCGCCAACCACCTGGTCCAGCAAGCGCGAATTGTTCCCACCGGTCAGCGGGATGGCGCCGCAAGCACCCAAACCGCTTGACCAAAGAGATAGGGACACCCCCCCGCATCGCCATCACCCGCCGGAGACGGCCTCTCCCCGCTGCCGGTACGGCCGGATCGCGCGCCGGGCTATGGCGAAACGGTGTGTCTCCGAGGGGCCGTCGTAGATCCGGAACGGTCGCACCTCCCTGAAGAGGCGGGCGAGTGGGGCGTCGGCGGCCGAGATGCCGAGGGCTCCGCAGATCTGCACCGCCCGGTCGACCACGCGGTTGACCGCCTCGGCCACGAACGTCTTGGACACCGAGGTCAGCTGGGAGGCGCCCGCCGACGCGGTGTCCAGCTCCCAGGCCGTTCGCAGGATCAGCGCGCGGCTCGCCTCGATGTCGATCTCCGAGTCGGCCAGCATCTGCTGGACCATGCCGAGGTCTCCGAGCACCGAGCCGAACGCCATCCGGCTTCCGGCCCGTTCCAACGCGATGTCCTGGGCGCGACGAGCCGCTCCGAGCCAGCGCATGCAGTGGGTCAGCCGGGCTGGGCCGAGCCGGACCTGGGCGCCGTCGAAGCCGCGGTCCACCTCGCCGAGGACCTGCCCCTCCCCCACCACGCAGTCCTCGAAGACGATCTCGGCGTGTCCGGCGAAGAGCGACTCGTCGAGGGTCTCGATGTTGCGGACAAGGCGCATTCCGGGCGTGCCGGCGTCGACCAGGAACATGGTGGCGCCGCCCGGGTCGCCGGGGCTGCCCGAGGTCCTGGCCATGACGATGGCGAAGCCCGCTCCGTGGGCGCCGGTGATGAACCACTTGTGACCGTCCAGGCGCCAGCCGCCCGGGACCCGGGTGGCGGTGGTGCGCAGGGAGCGGGGGTCGGCCCCGGCCCCCGGCGCTGGTTCGGTCATGGCGAAGCATGACCGGGTTTCCCCCGCAGCGAGGGGACGCAGGTACGCCTGCTTCTGTTCCTCGGTGGCCACCTTCTCCAAGAGGTGCATATTGCCCTCGTCGGGGGCCGCGCAGTTGAGCGCCAGCGGGCCGAGCAGGGAGTAGCCCGCAGCTTCGAAGACGGCCGCCTGTCCGCGCAGGTCGAGACCGTGGCCGCCCCAGCGCTCGGGCACGTGGGGGGCGAAGACACCCGCTTCACGGGCGGCCTTCTGCAACATCTCGCGCAGGTCGTCGGGGGCGTCGTGCACGGACCCGCCGCACTCGCGCTCGGCCTGGACGACCACCTCGCGCACGAACTCCGCGGTGGCCGCTGCGAGTTGGGCGACTGTCGGATCGACATCGAACTGGATGGGCACGGGTCCTCCCGCCGACGGGCGTACGGGCATCCGGCCCGCCGCGTCCTAGAAACTGTATAGCGTCTTCAGTATCTTGCCGGGAAGCACCCGGCAACGGGAAGACGCGAGGAGCACCAGCCATGACCCTTTCCGAGAGCACCGAGCCGGTCCGGATCGTCCGCCACCCCGACCATGTCGTCGAGCTGAGACTGGCCGATCCCGCGCACGGAAACGCCCTGAATCTACGAACCGCCGAGGGGCTGCGGGACGCGGCCCGGCAGGTGGCCGCGGACCCGGGCCGCGCGGTGCTGCTGCGGGCGGACGGCGGCAGCTTCTGCGTGGGGGGTGACCTGCACGCGTTCGCCGGCCTGGGCGCGGCGACGGGCCCCTATGTCCGGGCCGTGGCGGACGCGGCGCACACCGCGATACAGGCCCTGTACGACCTGCCGGTGCCGCTGGTGACCGCGGTGCGCGGCGCGGCCGCGGGCGGCGGGGTCGGTCTCGCCCTCGTGGGAGACATCGTCCTGGCGGCCCGGTCGGCACGGTTCCGGCTGGCATACACGGCGATCGGGCTCAGTCCGGACTGCGGGGCCTCGTGGTTCCTGCCGCGCCTGGTGGGCCCCCGCAGGGCGGCCGAGCTGATCCTGACCAACCGGACCCTGACCGGCGACGACGCCGAACGATGGGGGCTGGTCTCCCGGTCCGTGGACGACGGACAGCTGGACGACACGGCGCTCGGGACCGCGTCCGCACTGGCCGCCGGAGCCGGTGACGCGCTGCGCGCCGCGAAGTCGCTGCTGCGCTCCGGTGCCGGCGACGGCGCCGGACTGAGGCAGCGCCTCGCCCAGGAAGCGGAGTCGATCGCCACCCTGGCGGACGGCCCGCAGGCGCAGGAACTCATGGCGGCGTTCCTCGCCGCGCGAGGGCGTCCAAAGACGGACGGCGGTCGCACCGCAGCCCTCGCACCGGAAAGTGTTTCTTGAGTCACTCTTCACTAACCCGCCCGTGAAGGCGTAACCTCCGGGCAACACAGAACCGAGGAACCGGTCACCACAGAACCGGGGAAATGGTGTGGCGATGCAATCTGCTGCCGTGGACCTTCCGGACGCGTCCGACGAGCCCCTCGCCGAGGCTGTCGTCGATCTCGTTCTGCGCGGTATGTGGCGCGGCCGGCCGGAGTCCGAGCACCGTCCACTGGTCGACGCCGGGCTGGCGATGGTCAAGGGCCCGGTGGTCCTGCCGACCGAGCAGGCGAAGGCCGTCGCCGCGCAGGCCCTGCGGGTTCCCGCCGGTTCCGAGCGGGAACAGCGCATCACCGCGGCCTACGAGGCGTTCCTGCCGGTCAACCGGAAGATCCGCGATGTGTGCACCGCGTGGCAGTGCCGTCCCGACGGCACCGCCAATGACCACTTGGACGACGTCTACGACGCCGGGGTGCGCGAGTCGCTGGAGGACGTCCACGAGGCCATCCAGCCCGTGCTGCGCAGGCTGGAGCAGGTGCTCGAGGGCAGCGGACGGTATGTGACGGCCCTGGAGGACGCCCTCGACCGCTTCGACGACGGCGCGCCCGAGTGGCTGGCCTCACCGCTGTGCGACTCGTACCACACCGTGTGGATGCGGCTGCACCAGGAACTGCTGCTCGTCCTCGGCATCAGCCGGGCCGAGGACGAGGCCCGGGAAGAGGAACTGGTCACCAGGAGCCGGGGGTGAGCGTCACCGACCGCGAGGCCGGCCCGCTCGCACCCTCCGCGACGGCCGGCCCCGGCCGGGTCCTGGTGCCGTACGGGCAGGGACGGATCCGCGGTCTCGGCGCCGGCGAGCTGGGCTCCCACGGCGCGGCCATGGACCGGCTGCTGGCCCTGGGCCTGCCGGTCGTTCCGGGGCTCACCGTCCCCGCCGGCGACGCCCCGTCGCTGTGCGAGACCGACACCGCCGAGGCCGCCGTGGAACTGGTCGAACAGCTCTCGGGGCGGCGCGTGGGCGACGCGGCCCGGCCGCTGCTGCTGCGCCTGTCGGCCAGCGCGCCCACCGAGGTCGCGGGACTGCCGCCCGACCTCGCCTGCATCGGCGCCTCCCCCGTCGGCGCCGATGCCTTGTCCCACGTCATCGGAAGCGCCGACGCCCTGTACGAGGTGTGGGCAGGCACCGTGCGCATGATCGCCGAGTACGCCCTAGACGTGCCCGCCGCCGTGCTCGACGACGCCCTCCTGGACACACCCGAGCCACGGGCACGCGTGGAGGCGCTGCTGTCCCTGACGGCGGAGCACGGCTCGCGCCCCTTCCCCGACGGCCCGGCGCAGCAGCTCGCGCTGGCCGCCCGGGCCCTGCTCGGCCGGTGGGACTCCCCCCGTGCCCGAAGGTCCCGCCGCGCCCAGAAGCTCCCCGCCGAGCTGGCCGTCGCCCTGCATGTGCAGGCCCTGCGCATCGGCCCCGCCGACCACTCGGGCTACGGCACGGCGGTCAGCCGCGATCCCGAGAGCGGCCACTTCTCGCCCCGGGGCTCCTTCTTCCGCGGAGTGCGCCGCAGCGCCCCGCCCCCGCACACCGGTGAACCCCTGGAGCGGCTCGCGGGCGGCACCGCGCTGCTCGAACACTCCCTGCTCACCCTGGAACGCCATCTGCGCACCCCGGTCACGGTCGACTTCGAGGTGCGCGACGACGAGATCTCCCTGCTCGCCGCCTCCCCGCAACCGCGCCCACCGCTCAGGGCCTCCGTCTGCCTCGCGGCAGACCTGGCCCGCGACGGAGCCCTCGGCCACGAGGAAGCCGTACGCCGGATCAGCCCCGCCCAGGTACAGGAACTGCTGCACCCCCAGCTGCGGCTGACCGGCGGAGAGGAACTCCTGGTGAAGGGACTGCCCGCGTCCCCGGGGGCGGCGACCGGAGCGGTCGTGCTCTCCAGCGAACGCGCCCTCGAAGTGGCCTCCGACGGCACGCGGGTCGTCCTCGTGGCCGCCGAGACGAACCCGGCGGACGTCCCCGGGATGCTGGCCTCCGCCGCGGTGCTCACCGCCACCGGGGGCATCGCCTCCCACGCCGCCGTCGTGGCCCGGGGCGCCGGCAAACCCGCGGTGTGCGGCGCGGAGGGACTGCGCGTGGACCGGGCCGCCGGGACGGTGCACTTCGGCGAGCGCGTGCTGCGCGAGGGCGACCCGGTCTCGCTGGACGGCCGTACCGGCGCCGTCTACGCCGGCACTCTGAGCGTCAGCGTCGCCGGACCGCCGCCCGAGCTCTCCACCCTGCTGGAGTGGGCGGACGACGTGCGCCGGCTCGGTGTGCGGGTCAACGCCGACACGGCCTCCGAGGTGGACACCGCCCTCGCCCTGGGCGCGGAGGGCGTCGGGCTGTGCCGTACGGAACACCAGTTCCTCGGCGAACGGCTGCCGCTGATCCGCCGGGTGCTCCTGGCCGCCGACCCGTCCGCCCGCGACGAGGCGCTGGTGGCGCTGGAACGCGCCCAGCACGACGACTTCCGCGCTCTGCTGGCCGCCGTGGGGAGCCGTCCGGTGACCGTACGCCTGCTGGACGCCCCGCTGCACGAGTTCCTGCCCGCACCCGGACAGGCCCTGGACCCGGCCGAGGAGCAGCGGGCCGCCGCCCTGCGGGAGGCGAACCCGATGCTCGGGCTGCGCGGGGTGCGCCTCGCGCTGCTGCACGAAAGGCTCTACCCGGCCCAGGCCGAGGCGCTCTTCACCGCCTGGGCCGACGTCGCCGCCACCGGAGTCCGGCCCCAGCTGGAAGTGATGATCCCGCTCGTCAGCCTCCCGGAGGAACTGGCCGCCGCGGCCGCCTACGTCCGCGGTGCTGCCGACACGGTCGCCGCCCGCACCGGGGTGCAGATCCCCTACCGGCTCGGCACCATGATCGAGACCCCGCGGGCCGCCCTGCTGGCCGGTGAACTCGCCGAGCACGCCGAGTTCTTCTCCTTCGGCACCAACGACCTCACCCAGCTCACCTACGGGTTCTCCCGGGACGACGTCGAGCGCCAGGTGCTCGCCTCCTACCAGGAACGCGGGTTCCTGACCGCCAGCCCCTTCGCCCGGCTGGACCCGCACGGCGTCGGTGCCCTGGTCGCCCTGGCGGCCGAGCGGGCCCGGGAGGCGCGGCCCGACATCAAGCTGGGCGTGTGCGGCGAGCACGGCGGCGACCCCGAGTCGATCGCGTTCTGCGACAACCTCGGCCTCGACTACGTCTCCTGCTCCGCGCACCGCGTCCCGGTGGCCCGGATGGCCGCCGCGCACAGTGCCCTGCGGGAACCGGGCGAGAACAGCGGGAGCTCACGATGACGACGACCACCGTGACCGAGGGCACGGCCCTGTCGGACACCGAGCTGGAGGACCTGCGCGAGACCGTGCGGTCGGTGTGTGCGGACGCCGGCGGCACCGCCGCGGTCCGCCGGCTCTCCGAGGAGGCTCCCGGCATCGACGCCGGCTTGTGGGACGTGCTGGGCCGGCAGGTCGGCCTCGCCTCCCTCGGCCTGCCCGAGTCGGCGGGCGGCATCGGCGGCCTCGCCGAGATCACCGCCGTCTGCGAGGAGTTGGGCCGGACCCTGGCACCGGTGCCGCTGCTGTCCTCGACCGTGCTGGCCGGACAGGTGCTGGCCGGTTGCGGAACGGCCGACAAGGCGCTGGCAGAGCTGGCCGAGGGCGCCGTACACGCCCTGGCGGTCGCCGCGCCCGACGGGACCTGGCGGGCCGACGCCTTGCCGGTGGCCGTCTCCTGGCAGGGCAGCGTGCCGCTGCTCGACGGCACCGCGCCGTTCGTCCTGGACGGTGCCGACGCCGAGGCGCTCGTGGTGGCCGCGGCCGGCGCCGACGGTGTGGACCTCTTCCTGGCCGACCCGCACGAGGCGGGGGTCACGGTGCGCCGCGTGCCCACGCTGGACCTCAGCCGGGGCCAGGCCGTCATCACCTTCTCCGGCTGCCGGGCCCGGGCCCTGACCGCCGGCGGCGAGGGGGCGGACATCGTCTCCCGCGCCCTGGACGTGGCCCTGGTGGCCCTGGCCGCCGAGCAACTCGGCGGGGCACAGGCCGCGTTGGACCTGACGGTGGCCCACGTGCGCGACCGTACCCAGTTCGGGCGGGCGATCGGCGGCTTCCAGGCGGTCAAGCACGCCTGCGCCGACATGCTGCTCCAGGTCGAGGCCGCCCGGTCGGCCGTGGTGCGCGCGGTCCGCTCGGACTGCACGCCCGAGGCGCTGGGCGAGGCGGCGGCGGTGGCCCAGGCCTGGTGCGGCGAGGCGTTCACCGCGGTCGCCGCCCAATGCGTGCAACTGCACGGCGGGATGGGCTTCACCTGGGAGCACGACGCGCATCTGTACTTCCGGCGCGCCCAGTCCGACGCGGTCCTGCTGGGCGGCGCCGCACACCATCGGGAACGGCTGGCCGGGCTGCTGGGCTGGTGACGTGGAAGGCAGGACGGCATGACCACCAGACTCATCGACGAGTCGTTGTTCGAGAGCCCGGAGAACCGGAAGCACGACGACGGAGGCCCACGGCGTCTCGTGGGCGCCCGCTGCTCCGGGTGCGCCACGGTCGTCTTCCCCCGGCAGGACTCGTGCCCCCGCTGTTCGCACGGGACGATGTCGACGCACGTGCTGCCGGTGAGCGGGCGTGTGTGGTCGTGGACGCTCCAGGCGTTCCCGCCCAAACCGCCCTACCGGCCGCCGGCCGGTAGCCATCGTCCCTACCACCTGGGCTATGTGGACCTCGGAGAGATCTTGGTCGAAGCACGCCTGGCGGTCCCCCGCGAGGAGATCCGGATCGGTCTGCCGGTCCGGCTCACCACCGTGAGCGCGTACCAGGACGACGACGGCACCGAGGTCATGACCTTCGCCTTCCGTCCAGAGCGGGACGAGGAGCGATGAGCCGGCGCGAGGACGTGTACGTGGTCGGATGCGGGATGACCCCCTTCGGCCGCGACGAGAGTGTCAGCGGGATGGACATGGCCGGGCGTGCGGTACGTGAGGCGCTCGCCGATGCCGGGGTCGCCTGGCACGACATCGGCTTCGCGGCCGGCGGCTCCGACGTGTCCGGCAAGCCCGACACGCTCGTGGGCCGGCTGGGCCTGACCGGAGTGCCGTTCGTCAACGTGCAGAACGGCTGCGCGACCGGCGCCTCCACCGTGCTGACGGTGGCCGACGCACTGCGCGCGGGCGAGGCCCCGCTGGGACTGGCGGTGGGCTTCGACAAGCACGAGCGCGGCGCGTTCCACGTCTCCCCCGCCCGCTACGGTCTGGGCGACTGGTACGCGGAGACCGGCATGATGCTCACCACCCAGTTCTTCGCGCTGAAGACGCAGCGGTACCTGTACGAGCACGGGATCTCCGAGCGGGCGCTGGCGCTGGTCGCTGCCCGGGCCTTCCGCAACGGCTCGCACCACCCCCTGGCCTGGCGGCGCAAGTCGCTGACAGAACGGGAGATCCTCGACTCGGCCGAGGTCAGCCCCCCGCTCACCCAGTACATGTTCTGCTCCCCCGGGCAGGGCGCGGCCGCCCTGGTCCTCGCGCTCGGCGACCGCGCCTTCGACCTGTGCGAACGACCCGTCAAGCTGGCGTCGCTGGCCTTCAGAACCCGCCGCTTCGGATCGTTCGAGGTGTTCTCGCCCTGGCTGCCGCCGGGACCGCATCGCAGCCCCAGCGTCGACGCCGCGGAGGCGGCCTTCCGTACGGCGGAGGTGCGGCCCGCGGACGTGCAGGTCGCCCAGCTCCAGGACACCGACAGCGGCTCGGAACTCATCCACCTGGCTGAGACCGGACTGTGCGGCCACGGCGAGCAGGAGGAGCTGCTGGCCGGCGGGGCCACCGATCCCACGGGCCGGATACCGGTCAACACCGACGGCGGCTGTCTGGCCGGCGGTGAGCCCGTGGGCGCGTCCGGGCTCCGCCAGTTCCATGAGGTCGTACGGCAGTTGCAGGGGCGCGCGCCCGGGCTGCAGGTGCCGGGCTCTCCCCGGGTGGGCTTCACCCATGTGTACGGGGCGCCCGGGATCAGCGCGTGTTCGGTGCTGACGGTGTGAAGGGCGGCGGTGCGGTCCGGAGGGCGGCGCTTGGGGAAGGGCGGTGGTTCGCGGGCCGTGGGTTGCGGGTTCCCGTGAGGGTTGGGCGGTCCCGGAGTTCCGTAAGACTTCGCCGGTCCGGCCGTTCGCGTAACGGTTCGCTGCCAGGGTGTACGTTCGGCCTCAGCTCCCCGACGCCGCCGGCTTCGCCGAGGTCTGCTCGGCGGCGACGATGCGCAGCGCGAGGCTCCGGACCGCCTCCAGCACGGACCTGGAGGGGAGCTGGGACAGCGGTCCGCCCTCCGCCCGGAGCGCGGTGACGAGCATGGTCGTGCTGATCAGGGTGCGCACGGCGAGGGCCTGCCCCGCGTGCCGGGCCTTCGCGGCGCGGGGGCTGCGGGTGGTGCCCTCCGGCAGGTAGTCGTAGCCGCGCTGGATGTGCCGCTGCTCGAACTCGTCCCGCAGCACCTTGACGCTGCCATTGGCCGAGGCGACCTGGACCTGGTAGAGGCGCGCCTCGTCCGGGTTCTTCTCCACCCACTCCCACACGGCGTCGATGACGCGCACCAGACCCTCCGCGTCACCCGGCTCGGACTCCGGCCGGGCCGCCTCCACGACCGCGTTCAGCTGGTCGAAGACCCTGCGCATGGCGAGTTCGAGCAGTTCCTCCTTGCCGTCGAAGTGGTAGTAGACGGCGGTGGGGACCACCTGGGCCTCGTCGGCGATGTCCTGGACGCTGGTCTCCGCGAATCCGTTGCGGCCGAACACCCGTACGGCGGCGGTGATGATGTGCTGCCGCCGCGAGGGCCGATGGGCGGGCTGCTTGCCGTTCTTCGCCGTGGCCGCCATCATGCTCCCTGCCCGCCGCCGTGAACCCGCGTCCCGGGTCCTTCCGTACTGCCCAGTGTATCCAGTAACTCCGATCCCCCGTCGGCACAATTCCTGCTGCACACTGGCATCCGGGGCACCGGCCGCCCGGCATACTTGACAGCATGACGACATCCGGAACCCGCGCAGCTCACCGCCCCTCGCGCAAGCAGTGGGTGATCGAGGCTGCCACGGAGTTGTTCGCCAACCAGCCGCCGGACGAGGTGACGGTGGCCGACATCGCCGCTCGTGCCGAGATGACCTCGGCGGCGGTGTACTACCACTTCTCCTCCAAGGACCAGGTCCTGGCGGAGAGCATGCGGGCCTTCGCCGCCGCGCTGCGCGAGCAGCTGCAGGCGATCACCGAGGCGCACGAACCCGGGGCGGACATCGGTTCGTCGGTCACGACTCTGCTGGCCTGGATGGGCGAGCACCGCTCCGCCGCCACCGTGTTCTTCGTGTCGTCGGCCGGCATGAGCCAGGACGCGGAGGCACTGCGTCAGGAGAGCCGTACCGAGGTGCTGGACGAGCTGGTGCGGTTGATCCGCAAGGCCCGCGTGTCCGTCTCCGACGCCGAGGCGGCGGTGATCGGCCTCGGCCTGCTGGCGCTGCTGGAGACCGCGGCGATCTCACAGGTCCGGGGCGACGACGTGTATCGGTCGCTGGGCCACCGCGCGTTCGTCCGCGAGGTCGGCGAGCTCGCTCAGCGCATCGCCGACCCTGCCACCTGAGCCGCGGCTCACACCAGCAGACGAAGGGGCTTGCTCAGCAACTCCCCCAGCGTGCGCAGGTATTCGGCAGCCGGAGCCCCGTCGACCGCGCGGTGGTCGAAGGTCAGGCTCAGCGTGAGCACCCGGGTCCGCAGCGGTCTGTCGTCCGCCCACTCGACGCCGTCCCTGAGCCTGCCCACCCCGAGGATCGCCACATTGCCGGGGTTGATGACGGGGGTGAAGAAGTCGACACCGTATCCGCCGAGCGAGGTGACCGTGAACGTGGCTCCTTCCAGCTGCGCGGGGGAGATCCGCCCCGTCCGCGCGGCCTCGGCAAGGGCCCTCGCCCGATCGGCGATTCCGGTCAGCGGCAGTACCGCCGCGTCCCCGATGACGGGGACCATGAGACCGCCGGGCACGGCCACCGCGAAACCCAGGTGGATGTCGTCGAGCAGATGGATGCCGTCCTCCCGGACCGTCGCATTGAGCAGCGGGTGCTCGCGCAGGGCCAGCGCCGCGGCCTTCAGGAGGAAGTCGTTGATGCTCGGCACCGGCAGGTCGCTGTCGGCCCACTCCTCCTTGAGCCGCTCCCTCAGCGACACCACGGCGTCCATCCGTACCTCGTAGCCGTGCGTCAGCTGGGCCATCTCCTGGAGGCTGGCATGCATCCGGCGGGCGATGGTGCCGCGCATCCCGGTGAGCGGGATGACCTCGCCGGACCGAGCGGGGGCGGCGGCGGTGCCGGCCGCGGGGGCGACCGCCTCCAGGTCCGCCCTGCGGATACGGCCGCCCGGCCCGGTGCCGTTCACCCCGGAGAGGTCGATGCCCCGCTCCTTGGCCAGTTTGCGGACCAGCGGCGAGGAGGCGCCGCCGCCCGGAGGCAGGGGTACGGCGAGCGCAGCCGCGTGCTCCTCCACGTCCTCGGAGACGATCCGGCCGCCCGGCCCGGTGCCGCGTACGACGGTGAGGTCGACGTCGGAGGCTGCGGCGACCCGGCGGGCGTTCGGGGAGGAGAGCAGCCGGTCACCCGCATGGTGAGCGGCAGGGGCGCCGGCATCGGTGGCGGCGGCCGTAGGAGCACCCGTGAGCGGCGCAGGCTCGCCCGCGCCCTCTGGTGGCCGCTCGCCCTCCGCCAGCAACCACCCGATGAGTGCCCCGGCAGGGACGGTGGTGCCCGCCGGGACCAGCGGGTGGAACAGTCCCCCGGCCTCCGCCTCGACGTCCACGTCCACCTTGTCCGTGGCCAGCCGCAGCAGCGCCTCGCCCTCCGCGACGGCCGCACCGGTCGGCACGAGCCATTCGTCGATCGTGCCTTCCTGCATGGTCAGGCCGATCTTCGGCAGCAGAACCTCGACCGCCACGTCGGTCACGACCTTTCGAGCAGGCGCCGGCAGCCCTGGGCGATGCGGGCGCGATCGGGCACGTACGCCTTCTCCAGGACGGGTGAGAAGGGCACGGGTGAGAAGGGGGCGCCGATGCGCAGGACGGGCGCGTCCAGGTAGTCGAAGACCACGTCCTGGATCTGGGCGGCGATCTCAGCCCCTAGCCCGCCGAAGGTGACGGCCTCGTGCACCACGAGCACCCGGTTGGTGCGGCGGACGGACGCGAACATCGTCTCGGTGTCCAGCGGCTGCACGGTGCGCGGGTCGATCACCTCGATCTCCACGCCCTCGTCGGCGAGTTCGTCGGCCGCCGCGAGGGCCTCGCCCACCATGCGGCCCAGCGCGATCACGGTGACGTCGGAGCCCTGGCGGGCGGTGTGCGCCTGGCCCAGCGGGATGCCGTAGATCTCCTCGGGCACCTCGCCGGTGCTGCCGAGCAGGACCTTGTTGAGCATGACGACCACCGGGTTGTCGTCCCGGATGGCCGAGACGGTCAGGCCCTTGGCGGTGTAGGCGTCGCACGGCATCACCACTTTGAGGCCGGGCACGTGGGCGAGCCAGGCCTCCAGGGACTGGCTGTGCTGGGCGGCGGCGCCGAGGCCCGCGCCGGAGGCGGTGGTGATGGTGAGGGGCACCGACAGCGCGCCGCCGAACATGTACTTCATCTTCGCGGCCTGGTTGACGATCTGGTCGAGGCAGACGCCGATGAAGTCCATGAACATCAGGTCGACGACCGGGCGCAGGCCCTGGGCGGCGGCTCCCACGCCGAGACCGACCAGGGCGGCCTCGGAGATCGGGGTGTCGATCATGCGGCGGGGCCCGAACTCGTCGAGCAGGTTGTCGAACATGCGGAACACTCCGCCGTACCCGGCCACGTCCTCCCCGGCGACGAAGACGTTCTCGTCCTCGCGCATGGCCTGCGCGAGCCCTTCGTTGAAGGCCTTGACGTAGGTGAGCTTGCGGGTGCCGAGGGCCGGCGCTTCGGTGGTGGTGGTCATGGCGCTCATCCCGAGTAGACGTTCAGCAGCAGGTCGGCCGGGTCGGGCAGCGGGCTCGCCTCGGCGTACGCGATGGCGTCGGCGATCTCCTCGCGGGTGCGCTGCCATACGTCGTCCAGTTCGGCGCGGGTCGCGGTGCCGTCGGCGAGGGCCCGGGCCTCGATGAGGTCGATGGGGTCGCGGGACTTCCACTCGGCGACCTCCTCGTCCGAGCGGTAGGGGTGGCGCAGGCCCTTGACGCCCTGATGGTCGAAGAAGCGGTAGGTCTTGGCCTCGATCATCATGGGGCCCGCGCCGGCCCGGGCCCGCGCGACCGCTTCGGCGGCGGCGCGGTGGACGGCGACCGCGTCCATGCCGTCGACGATCACGCTGGGCATGCCGTAGGCGGCGGCCCGGTCGGCGACGTCGGTGAGCAGCATGTGCCCGGACTGCGGGGTGAACTCCGCGTAGCCGTTGTTCTCGCAGACGAAGACCACCGGCAGGCCGAGGATCGCGGCCATGTTGGCGCCCTCGTGGAAGGCGCCGATGTTGGTGGCTCCGTCGCCGAAGAAGGTGACGGCGACGCTGTCCTGGCCCTTGTAGCGGGCGGCGAAGGCGGCGCCCACGGCGATCGGGACACCTGCCCCGACGATGCCGTTGGCGCCGAGCATGCCGCGGCTGAGGTCGTTGATGTGCATGCTGCCGCCGCGGCCGAGGCAGGCGCCGGTGACCCTGCCGTACAGCTCGGCGTACATCTCGCGGAAGCCGACCCCCTTGGCGACGGCGTGTCCGTGGCCGCGGTGGGTGGAGGTGATCTGGTCGTCGTCGCGCAGGGCCGCCATCACGCCGGCGGCGACGGCTTCCTGGCCGACGTACAGGTGCAGGAAGCCGGGCAGTTTGCCCGCCTCCATGAGCTTTCCCGCCTCGGTCTCGAACAGCCGGATGCGCACCATGCGTTCGTGCAGGTCCTTGATGACCTGTGTGCTGACCTGCGCGGATTTCTTCGATGCCGTCGATGCTCGTTGAGCCATCGTCCGCCCCTTCGTCCGAGGGAGGTTGCCAAGCAATCGGACTTACTTGTGCCGGTCTACAGTAACCGGCTGGGGGCACCTTACTGAAGAGCGTCTCTAATTACTATGCCCGGGACCCGACCGGCGGCCGCGCCCGTCCACCAACTCGACGACGTTGCCCTCCGGATCGGCCCAGAAGCTGATCCGGCGGCCGTGCGCGGGGACCACGACGGGGTCCGACAGGGGCCGGGCGCCGACGGCCGCCAGCTCCGCCACCACCGGGTCCATGTCGTCGACATGGAAGGTGAGATACGACAGCCCCGGACGCCCCGCCGACCAGGGCGCCGCAGGTGCCGAGACCGGCACCGACCGGGGAAGGATCAACTTGACGCACCCCCCGGAGGGCACCCTGAGCCAGACCACCTCCAGCTCGCCGCCGAGCCCCGCGGGGCCGCCCACGGACTCCGGCACACGGGAGCGATGCTCGGGACGACAGCCGATCACGTCGCAGTAGAAGCGCTCCATCGACGCGAGGTCGCGCACCACCACACCCACCTCGAACGGCAGGGTCATGACCATCACACCCACCCCCACGGGACGCAGAGCGGCGACTTCGACACTTTCTATTGACAGACCACACTAAGTCCTGTTGCAGTTTCGGACACAGCCCAGCTGTCGCGTTACGAAGCCGGTCACCGGCTCGCGGCTGGGAGGATTGTGAGGACATCGTGGTCCAGACCAGTTCGCCGGAGCTCCGGGAGACAGCCGACGGGCGCGGCTCACCGGCCTCGGCCCCGCCGGCTGCGCCGACCCCCGAATACTCGTCGTGGATCAGCCAGGACCGGTCCACCGACCCGGCATCCGAGACGATGCGCCGGGAGGCGGCCGAACTCGTCGAGCGCGTGATGGCGCACTACCGCGACAACACCACGCACGAGGTCGAGGGACAGTGGACGGAACCCGTCTCGAACTACCTCGACGCCGGCCGCTGGCGGCGCGAAACGGACGCGGTCCACCGCAGCGTCCCGCTGCCGCTCGCCATGTCCAGCGAGCTTCCCGGACCGAACACCTACAAGGCGATCGACGTGCTCGGCATCCCCGTGCTGATCACCCGTGACCGGCAAGGCACCGTACACGCGATGATCAACGCGTGTCGGCACCGCGGGGCCAAACTCCTCGAACCCGGCTGCGGGGTGTCGAAGCGGCTCACCTGCCCCTACCACTCCTGGTCCTACGACCTGGCCGGGCAGTTGCGCGGGGTGTACGCCGAGAAGACCTTCGGCGAGGTACCCCGCGAGGGCCGCAGTCTCGTCGGGCTGCCGGCCGGGGAGCGTGCCGGAATCGTCTTCGTGTCCCTCGACCCGGCCGCCGAACCAGACCTGGACGCCTGGCTCGGGGATCTCCAGCCGCTCCTGGAGGGCATGCGCCTCGCGGAGTGCCACCACTACTCCACCAGCGAGCTGACCAGCCCCAACTGGAAGGTCACCCTCGACGGGTACCTGGAGACCTACCACTTCGCCTCGCTGCACCCCAAGACGGTGTTCGAGACGAACCTGTCGAACATGATGGCCCACGACACCTGGGGCCCCCACCAGCGCATCGCACCGGCCCTGCGCCCCATCGCGCGGGCGGCCGAACTGCCGCCGGAGCAGCGCGATCCCGGGGACTGCGTCGGACCCATCTACTGGCTCTTCCCGGGCCTCGCGATCGCCGGCGGCTGGCGCCAGAAGATCGCGGTCTCCCTGGTCCTGCCCCGCACGGCGACCGAATCGGTGACCCAGCAGATCATCCTGCTGCGCGAACCGGCGGTCACCGACGAGGAACGCCAGGCCGCCGACCGGTTCGGCGAATGGTTCCACGAGGTGGTCCGCGACGAGGACTACGCGACCACCTACGGAGTCCAGCAGGGCCTGAAGGCCCTCGACGGGACCGACTTCGTCTTCGGACGCAACGAGCCCGGACTCCAGCACTTCCACCGCACCATCCACGCACACCTGGAACAGGGCGCCACCGGCGCGAGAGCCGCCAGGTGAACTACCAACCACACTCGGAGAACACCATGGTGGCTACGGGCAGCCTCGACGGACGTGTCGCGGTGATCACGGGCAGCACGCGCAGCATCGGCCGCGCCATCGCCGAGGCCTTCCTGGCCGACGGCGCGACGGTCGTCGTCAGCGGTCGCAGCGAGATCAAGGGCAAGCAGGCCCTGGAGGAGATGGACGCCGGGGACCGGGCTGTCTTCCACCCCTGCGACGCGGGCCGCCAGGAGGACATCGAGGCCCTTGCGGACTTCGCCGCCGAGCGCTTCGGCCGACTCGACATCTGGGTCAACAACGCCGGCGGCAGCTCCGGCTTCGCGCCGATCCACCAGCTCAGCGACGAGGCGTGGCACGCAGCCCTCGACCTGAACGTCAACAACTACTTCTACGGCACCCGCCGGGCGCTGCCAAAGATGCTGGACGGCGGCTGGGGCCGCATCATCAACATCTCGTCCGTGGAGGGCAAGCAGGCCAACAAGCCCGCGATCAGCCACTACATCACCAACAAGCACGCCATCCACGGACTGACCAAGGCGACCGCCTTCGAGTACGGCACCCAGGGCATCACCTGCAACGCCATCTGCCCCGGCGCCGTGGACACCGACCTCATGCGGTCCGCGGGTCCCGCGGCGGCGGAGGCCGAGGGCATCTCGTACGAGGAGTGGCTGGGCCGGTTCGCCGAACATGCCGCCACCAAGAAGATCACCACCGTGGAGCAGATCGCGGCGGTCGCCTCGCTGCTCGCGAGCGAAGCGGGGGCGGGTATCACCGGCACGCTGATCAGCGTCGACGGCGGAACAGCGCAGTGGTAGGCGCGGCACGGGCACGGGCAGGCGCGGGTACGGACAGCGGGAGATCTCGGTCATGAAGAGCTGGATCACGGACTGGCAGCGCAGTGAGCGGCTGCCGCACTACACCCGGGCCAACGCCGGCGAGACCCTGCCGGACCCGGCCAGCCCGCTGGGCTGGACCCTGGTCTGGGGGCGGGGCCTGCAAGGGTGGCGCAACGGCTTCGTCGGGTTCGGCATCTACCGCGAGGAAGAAGTGGCCGGGCCCCGGCCGCCGTTCGTCGGGATGTTCGGTGGGCACTTCTATCTGAACCTGTCTCACATGCGGCTGTTCGGTATCCGCATGGGCCAGACCGCGGACCAGATCGACGCGGCCTTCGTCGGTCAGCGCTCCGACACGCCGGTGTACGTGGCGCACCCGGACGACCAGGACGAGGAGCTGACCGCCAAGGCGGGCGCGACACTCCAGCGGATGCTCGGCCAGGCCGGCTTCCCGGAGGCCGACGCCGACCGCGACCGGCTGCGCGCCCTGCGCCGCTCACGCCCCGACCTGAGCGCCCTGTCCGACGCCGAACTGGTCGCGCACGCAAGGTCGTTGCTGGACGAGGTGGAGACGACCTTCCAGCGGCACGTGGAGTCGTCGCTGCCCGCGTCGGTCGGACCGGCGATCCTCGGCCCGCTCTGTGTAAGCGTGGACCGGCCCGGTGCCATGCTCGACCTGATCGGCGGGCTGGGCGACGTCGACTCCGCCTCCCCGTCGACCGGGCTGTGGACGCTGTCCCGTCAGGTGGCGGCCTCGGCCGAACTGGGCACGCTCTTCGACCAGGGTCCGGCTGCGGTGGAGCAGGCGCTCGACTCCGCGACCGGCGATGTGAAGGCATTCCGGGACTCCTTCGAGGAGTTCCTCGCCGAGTCCGGCGACCGCGGCCCCAACGAGTGGGACATCCACGCTCGGTCCTGGGAGGCGGCCCCCGTCCAGGCACTGGCCCTGGTCGACCGGATCCGGCACAGCCCCGACGACGACTCCCCCGCCGCCCGCCGCACGCGCCTGACCGAGGGACGCGAGCGGACGGCACGGGAGGTCCGGGCCCTGCTGCCCGAGGAGACCCAGCCCCTGTTCGACGCGGGTCTGCACGCCTCCCAGGTGTGGATCCCGGCCCGCGAGCGCACCAAGGCGAACTGCGTCACCGTCGTCAACGAGATCCGCATGGCGATACGGGAACTCGGCCGTCGGGGTGTCGAGGCGGGACTGTTCGCGCGCCCCGAGGACGTGATGATGCTGCTGGACACCGAGCTCGACGACTATGTCGGCGCCCCGGAGTCCTTCGGCCCGGTGATCGCTAGGCGGCTGGAGGAGTACGCGGGGCTGCACGAGCTGGAGCCGCCGTTCTTCGTCTCCGCCGACGCGCAGACCGACATCGACAGCTGGCCGCGCCGCGCCGAGGAACGCACCCCGGCCGCAGTCGAGGGCGATGTCCTGGCCGGGGTGGGCGGCAGCCACGGCACCTACACCGGCACGGTCCGGGTGGTCACCGACCCGGCCTCCTGCGAGGCACTGGAGCCGGGCGAGGTGCTGGTCGCGCCGATCACCGACGCGGCCTGGACCCCGCTGTTCCTGGTCGCCGGGGCGGCCGTCGTGGACGTGGGCGCCCTCAACAGTCACGCCGTGGTGGTGTGCCGCGAGCTGGGCATCCCGGCGGTGATCTCCGTCGAGGGCGGGACGCGACGGCTGCGGGACGGCATGGTGATCACGGTCGACGGCGAGCGGGGCACGGTCACCGTGGACAGCGTCCCGGTACCGCTCAGCAGTTGAGTACGCCGCGGGCCCGTCACCATCTCCCCATCGGTGGCGGGTCCGCGGTCACGACCGCGAAAAGTCGCGTGAAAGGGAAACATGTGACGGGCATGGCTGAGGCAATCATCGTCGCCGGCTGGATGGACTACGAGCCCGGCGACCGCGACACGATGCTCAAGGCTCTCGCCGAGCTGGGCCGGCAGACCCGTGCGGCCGAGCCCGGCTGCCTGGACTACGCCATGACCGCCGATCCCGACGACGAGCGGCGCATCCGGGTGTACGAGCACTGGACCTCCCCACAGGCCCTCGACGCGCACTTCGCCACCCCGCACATCAAGGACTTCCGGGCGGCCGTTGCGGGGCTGACGCGGGTCGGGGTCTCGTTGACGGCACACACGGTCGCCGCTTCCCGCCCCATGCGCTGACGCACAGTGAAAGCGGCGCCCACCGCGAGGGGGCGCCGCTTCTGCCTTCGCCGACTCAGTCGTCCAGCCGCACCAGCATCTTGCCGACATTGCCGCCCCCGAGCAGCGACAACAGGGCCCCCGCGGCGTTCTCCAGTCCGTCCACGACCGTCTCGCGTGCGGTGACGCGGCCCTCGGCGAGCCAGCCCGCGACCCGTTGCTCGAACTCGGGGCGCAGGTCCTCGTGGTCGCGGACGATGAAGCCGCACAGGGTCAGGCGCTTGAGGACGGCCTGGATCAGATGGTTGATGTCCACGGTCCGCCGGTCTCCGCCGAACTGCGACATCATGCCGCACAGGGCGACCCGGCCACCGTTGCGCAGCGCGTGCAGTGCGGCGGCGAGCTGCTCGCCGCCGACGTTGTCGAAGTAGACGTCGATGCCGTCGGGCGCGATCCGGGACAGCGCGTCACGGACCGGCTCGGCGCGGTAGTCCGCGGCCGCGTCGTAGCCGAACTCCTTGACCAGCAGGGCGCACTTGTCCGGGCCGCCGACGGTCCCGACGACGCGGTCCGCGCCCAGCAGGCGTGCGAACTGTCCTGCGGCGGTGCCGACGGCCCCGGCCGCCGCCGAGACGAAGACGGCGTCGCCGGGGCGCAGCGCCGCGATGCGGGTCAGGCCCACGTAGGCGGTGAAGCCGGTCTGGCCGAGCAGGCCCAGCCAGGTGGGCAGCGGGGCGAGCCGGGGGTCGATGCGCCCGGCGCCGTCGGTATCCGCCGCGTCCAGTACGGCCCGGTCCCGCCAGCCGAGTTGATGGCGTACGTATGTGCCCGGCGGCACCGAGGCGCAGCGGCTCTCCTCCACCACGCCGAGGGCGCGGCCGTCGAGCGGTGAGCCCGGGGTGAAGTTGTGCGTGTAGTGCTTGTCGGTGCTCTCCAGGCGCCCGCGCATCGACGGGTCGACGCTCATGTAGAGGTTGCGGACGAGCAGTTGTTCCTCCCCCAGGGGCGGGAGCGGGCGGTCCTCGACGGCGAAGTCACTGGAGAGCGGCTCTCCGTCGGGTCTGCGCACCAGAGTGACCACCCGGGTGGTGCGGGGCGTCACGGTGTTCACCGCTCCGGCTGCGGGGGCGTACGGCGCTGGGCGAGGCGGCCGACCCAGCCGGCCATCTGCAGGTCGGCGTGGCGCAGTTCGCCCGACTGCCAGCGGGCCTGGAAGTCGAAGAGGCCCTGCGCGCCGGTCGCGGGGTCGGTCACCTCGACCAGGCCGTCCTCGGTGAGCCGGTACACCTGCCCGGTCAGGGGGTGGATCACTTGCTTGGACATGGGGCCTCACTCCTGCACTCGGCGGCGCACGCCGCGCTTGGTCACGGTCACCGGGCCCTCGACCCGGAGCCGGCAGGCGAGCCGGGTCAGGCCGTCCACCGGCCTGCGCAGGGCTTCGATGCCCTCGCGTTCCAGCGGGCCCACGGGGGAACAGTTCGCGGCGCCCTCGTCGACCTGGACGAAGCAGGTGCGGCAGGTGCCCTTGCCGCCGCAGACGGTGGGCCAGCGGTAACCGAGGCGCTGGGCGGCGGTGAACAGGTCCTCGCCGTCCAGGACGTCGAGCTCGATGCCGGACGGTCTGACCGCCACCCGGTGGCTCACGTGTCCATCCACCGGTCGAGGGTCCGGTTGAAGTGGCGGATGCGGCTCTCCTGGTAGTTGGCCAGGGTGATGCCCGGCTTGCGCATCGCCTTCAGTCCCTGCTGGACGTAGGGGAGGTTCTCGCAGTCCTGGTCGAAGACGGGTCCGAGCACGCCCAGTTCGGGGATGTCGGCGAAGAGCATGTCCTCGGGCACCCAGCGGATCCTCGCGGGGGCGGGCATCTCGCCGGGCTGCTTCGGGGACGACATGAAGATGATCTCGGCGGTGCAGGAGTCCGGGTCGAGGCCGTGGGGCCGGAACCGGTAGATGATGTTGGACTTGGCGCCGCCCCACGGGTTGAAGTTGGGGAACAGCAAGTAGTTGATGGCGTCGAGCAGTTCGGTGTCCGGGGTCTGTGAGAAGTCCTGCGTGGAGGTAGCCGCGAGCTGTGCGCGCATGCGCTCGGCGAGGACCTGGCGGGCGGTGCCGCCGGGCGGGATCGCAGGGAGTTCGTCGCCTTCCTGCATGACGAGGTCACGGCCCTGCGCGGCGGCGTAGAAGGCGCGCGAGTCGTAGAAGGTCTCCAGGACGTCCTCCTCCGTCACGGAGTCGGCCACGTGCGGGCTGGGCGCGCCCTGGATGTTGATCATCCGGTTCCAGTTCGGCTGGTCCGCCATGACGTCGTACTGCGAGTTGGCGTCGGCGAGCCACGGCAGCATCTGCGGGTGGGTGGCGATCACGTGGAAGGACTCGATGAACGCGTCCTGGGCGACCTTCCAGTTGCAGGGCAGCACCTTGGCGATGTGGAGCGACTTGTAGCGGTTCTCCAGCGGCCAGATGTAGTAGTCGTCGAAGGTGCCGCGGTAGCTGTCGAAGGATTCGGCGTACGGGTCCATGTTGATGAACACGAAGCCGCGCCAGGTGGCCACCTGGGCCTCGGGAAGGGCGAACTTCTCCGGGGTGACGTGCGGGAAGTCCCAGGCGCAGGGCGGGCTCTGCATGGTGCCGTCGAGGTTCCAGGCGAAGCCGTGGAAGGAGCAGCGGAACTCGCTGACGTTGCCGCCGCCGGTGCGCAGCTTGCGTCCGCGGTGCAGACAGACGTTGACGAAGGCGCGGATCTCCTCGGGGGCGGTGCGCACGACGATGAGGGAGTCGTCGCCGATCTCGTAGACCTCGTGGTCGCCGACCTCGGGAATCTCGCTCTCCAGGCAGGCGAACTGCCACACGCGCCGCCAGACCTGCCGCATCTCGCGTTCGGCCCATGCGCGGGAGGTGAAGCGGGCCGTGTCGATGTCCTCGCTGCCGAGGTGGTCGTTGTGCTCGTACCTCAGGGCGGCGGGCACGGGGCGGCTGTCCTGGTCGAGGTAGTCCTGGACGCTGGGCCCGGGGCATCGGGCAGTGGCCGGCTCCGATGTTTCGTCCATCATCTCTCCTCCGGCAGAAACTTTAGAAGGAGTGTAGTTACCAGTTACGGCCAGGAGCAACAGTCGAGCCGGTCAGCGACCCAGCGCTCTCCCAGGTCGTACCTCTTTCGGATGGGGAACCAGCAACTTTTTGCGACGACCCTCTCCCCACGACCGCCGAGGCGTGTCACACTCCGACCCACTTGAGGCTGTAGTGCCTCAAAAGTTTCTCGCGCCCGGGACGATCTCTGAGCGTCCCGGACCGGTGCCGTGGCGTTCCCGCCCGGCGCGACACGCCATCCATTCGCCTGACCGGAGCCGACCACCGCGGAAGCGGGGCGGCCCCGGCCCTCGACAGCACAGGCGACACACCACGGGAGTGCTCAACGATGAGTTCCAGACCCCGTCGCGCGGCCCGCCGCGCCCTGACCGCGCTCGTCCCCGTCACCGCGCTGCTCACCCTGGCGGGCTGCGGCAGCGGGACGACACCGGCCGCCGACTCCGCCAAGGCCGCGGCTCCGGACTCCCCCGGCCTGATCGCCGCCCGCAAGGCCCTGGCGACGTACTCCAAGCACCCGGACACGATCCCGGTCACCCAGCCGGTGGGCCGGAAGATCCCCGCCGGAAAGACCATCGACTTCATCCTGTGCGGCGTGCAGTCCTGCCAGGACCTGGCCAACTTCTTCACCGCGGGCGCCAACGAACTCGGCTGGCACGTCCGCCAGATCGCCACTCAGGGCACGCCGGAGTCCGTCCAGAGCGCCTACGAACAGGCACTGCGCGACAAGCCCGACGCCGTCGTCTCCTCCGGGTTCCCGCGCGCGGTGTACGCCAAGCAGCTCGCCCAGTTCAAGGCGGCGGGCATCCCCGTCATCCAGTCGAACGCCGACGACGTCGTGGGCGACGGTGTCTCCCTGCTCAAGAACGGGCCCGAGGACGTCGCCGTGCAGGGCGAGATGCTGGCCTCCTGGGTGGTGTCCGACAGTGACGCCCAGGCCGACACCGTCTACTTCGACCTGCCCGCCTACACCATCCTCAAGCCGGTCAAGGACACGTTCGCCGCCAAGTACAAGCAGTGGTGCGCGGGCTGCGGGCTGGACACCGTGGACGTGCCGATCACC
This sequence comes from Streptomyces sp. SLBN-8D4, assembly GCF_049739545.1. Classification (NCBI taxonomy): domain Bacteria; kingdom Bacillati; phylum Actinomycetota; class Actinomycetes; order Kitasatosporales; family Streptomycetaceae; genus Streptomyces; species Streptomyces sp. SLBN-8D4. Next base: position 10,151,833 of record NZ_JBMGQC010000001.1, on the reverse strand, counting down.
GCGATCGGCAAGGACATGCCCGACCGCGTGGTGTCGTACCTGCGCTCCCACCCGAAGGTGACCCACGTCGTCTTCTCACTGGGCCTGCTCAACGTGGGCGTCCCGGCCGCGCTCAAGACCGCCGGCATCACCGGTAAGCATCTCGCCGTGAACGTCGGGGACGGGCAGAACTACCAGTACATCCAGAGCGGGCTCAGCGACGCCGCGATGGCCCTGAACTCGCACGAGACCTCCTGGCTCCAAGTCGACGCGCTGGCCCGCCAGTTCACCGGCCAATCCATGGACGTGGACCAGAAGGCGGTGCTGCCCAACATGCTCATCACCAAGGCCAACCTCCCCAAGACCCTCGGGGACTTCCCGATCGTCGAGGACTACCAGGCCCAGTTCAAGGCGCTGTGGGGCGTCAGTTGAGCGGGCCGCTGCTGCGGGTGGCCGCCCTGTCGAAGCGATTCGGCGGCACCCGGGCCCTGACGGACGTCGACCTCGAGGTGGCGCCCGGCGAGATCCACGCCCTCATCGGGCCCAACGGCTCCGGCAAGTCCACCCTCATCAAGATCCTCGCCGGGTACCACCACGCGGAGCCGGGGGCGGTGGCCGAACTCGACGGTGAACCCTTCGACCTGAGCCAGGTCGCGGCCTCCCGCCACGACCGGCTCCGCTTCGTCCACCAGGAGCTGGGCCTGGTCAACGAGTTGAGCGCCGTCGACAACCTCGCCCTCCGTCACGGCTTCGCCCGAACCGCCTTCGGCAACATCCACTGGCCGGAGATGGAACGGCGCACCCACGCCCTGGTCGAACGCTTCGGCCTCGGCATCGACGTACGCCGTCCCCTCGCGGCGGCGACGCCCGTCCAGCGCACGGTGGTGGCCATCGCCGCCGCCCTGCAGGGCTGGGAGGGCCGACGCGGCGTCCTGGTCCTCGACGAGCCCACCGCAGTGCTGCCGCCCGGCGAAGTGGCCCGCCTGTTCGACATCGTGCGCGAGGTCCGTGACGCGGGAGCCGGTGTGCTGTACGTCTCGCACCGCATGGACGAGATCTTCGCGCTCGCCGACCGGGTCACCGTCCTGCGCGGCGGACGCCGGATCGCCACCCGCCCGGTCGCCGACCTCACCCCGCGGTCGCTGGCCGAACTGATGGCGGGCGAGGAGATGGACACCGACCACCGTCCGCCACCCCCTGCCGGCGCCGGCGACCCCGTGCTGCAGGTGCGCGGCCTGTGGGCCGGGCCGCTGCGCGGAGTCGGCTTCGACCTGGCCAGGGGCGAACGCCTGGGCGTCACCGGACTGGTGGGCTCCGGCCACGAGATCGTGCCCTACGCGGTCTGCGGGGCCCACACCGGGAGGGTGAGCGGCAGACTGCGCCTCCCGGAACGCTCCGCACGGTGGACCGAGGCGCGTGACGCCAGAGCCCTGGGCCTGCCCCTGGTCCCGGCGGACCGGGCGGCCGAAGGCGTGATCGGCGACTTCTCGGTCGGCGAGAACCTCACCCTGCCGCTCCTCGACCGGCTGCGCACCCGCTCCGGTCGGCTGCGCCGACGCCGTGAGGCCGCCCTGACGGAGGACTGGATCAGCCGGGTCGACGTCCGCACGTCCGGCCGCACGGCCAGGATCACCACGCTCAGCGGCGGCAACCAGCAGAAGGTCGTCATGGCCCGCTGCCTCGCCCAGCGCCCGCCGGTGCTGACCCTGTGCGAACCCACGGCGGGCGTGGACATCGCCACCCGCCTTCAGCTCTACGACCTGATCGAGCGGCAGGCCGACGAGGGCACGGGCGTCATCGTGTCCTCCTCCGACACCCAGGACCTCCTCGCACTGTGCACCCGTGTCCTGGTGGTGCGGGACGGCCGGATCGCGCGGGAGATCAGCGGGCCGGACATCACCGAGTCCGCGCTCGTGCACGCCATGGAAGGAACCGAGTGAGATGACGTCCGTCCCGACCCGGGTGAAGACCACCCTGTCGTTCCGCACCATCGGCGCGGTGTACGTGTGGCTGGTGATCGTCGTGCTCTTCTCCGTGTGGGCGCCGGACACCTTCCCGACGGCCATCACGGTCAAGCAGGTGCTCAACGGCAACGCGGTGGCAGGCCTGGTGGCGCTCAGTGTCGTGCCGCCGCTGGCCGCCCGCGTCTTCGACCTGTCGGTCGCCTACACCATGTCCCTGACCAGCGTGCTGACCGCCCACTTCGTGGTCTCCACGGGCCTCGGTCCCTTCACCGCGATCGCCTTGGCGATGGCCGCGGCCCTGCTGGTCGGGGTGGTCAACGCTCTCGTGGTGGTGGTGCTGCGGGTCGACTCGTTCATCGCCACGCTCGCCACCGGCGCGCTGATCCAGTCCCTGATCACCATGGTCACCAACGACAGCTCGATCACCGGGGTGCAGTTGCTCGCCAAGCCCTTCGCGAGCCTCGCCCAACTGGACGTCGGGGGCATCACCCTGCCGGTGCTGTATCTGCTGCTCGCCGCCCTCGCCATCTGGTTCGTGCTGGAACACACCGCGACCGGACGCCGCCTGTACGCGACCGGGTTCAACGCCGACGCGGCCCGCCTGCAGGGGGTGCGCACCGACCGGCTGCGCTTTGTGACGCTGGTGACGTCCGCGGTGCTCTCCGGATTCGCCGGAGTGGTCTTCGCGTCCTCGGTGGGATCCGGATCGCCGACCGCGGGAAGCCCGTATCTACTGTCGGCCTACGCGGCGGCCTTCGTCGGCGCGACCCAGCTGCGCGCGGGCCGCTTCAATGCCTGGGGGACGGTGATCGCGGTGCTGCTGCTCGGCACGGGGATCACCGGGCTCGGGCTCGCCACCAGCGCGCAGTGGGCCGCGAGCCTGTTCACCGGTTCCGTCCTGATCGTCGCGCTCGTTCTGACGGGCGGGCGGATCGCCCTGCCCACCGTGCTGCGCCGCCGGGCCGGGAAGCCGCCCGCCCCCGCACAACCGGAAGGAAGTACCGATGATGAAAGCCGTGCAGTACCTGCGGGTGGGACACGCGCCTGAGCTCGTGGAGGTGCCGGTGCCCGAACCCGGCCCCGGCCAGGTGCTGTTGAAGGTGACGGCGGCGGGCCTGTGCCACTCCGACATCGCGGTGATGGGCTGGCCCGAGGAGGCCTTCCCCTACGCCCTGCCGATGACCCTCGGCCACGAGGGGGTGGGCACGGTGGCGGCCGTGGGCGCCGGCGTCACCGAGGTGACGGAGGGCGAGGACGTGGCGGTGTACGGCCCCTGGGGCTGCGGACGCTGCCACCCGTGCGCCGAGGGCAGGGAGAACTGCTGTCCGCACGCGGCGGGCCTCGGCATCGTCCCGCCCGGGCTCGGCCGGCCCGGCGCGCTCGCGGAGTACCTTCTGGTGGACTCACCGCGTCACCTGGTCCCCCTGCACGGCGTCGACCCCGTGCAGGGCGCGCCCCTCACCGACGCAGGACTGACCCCGTACCACGCGATCCGCAGGTCCCTGCCGAAGCTGCTGCCCGGCAGTACGGCGGTGGTGATCGGCGTCGGTGGCCTGGGCCATCTCGCCGTGCAGCTGCTGCGCGCGCTGACCCCCGCTCGGGTGGTCGCCCTCGACACGAGCGAGGACAAGCTCCAGCTGGCGGGCAAGGTCGGTGCCCACGAGACACTGCTCTCCGACGGCGAGGCGAGCGCGCGGATCCGCCGGCTCACCGGCGGTATCGGGGCGGAGGTGGTCCTGGACTTCGTCGGCGCCGAGGCGACCCTGGCCGTCGCGGCCGCCTCGGTGGCGGTCGCGGGCGATGTCACGGTCGTCGGTCTCGGCGGGGGCACGCTGCCCGTGGGCTTCGGCGGCGGGTTGCCGTTCGAGGTGTCGGCCGCCTTCCCCTACTGGGGCAGCCGCACCGAGCTCATGGAGGTCCTCGACCTCGCGCGCCAGGGGCTCGTCTCCTCGCACGTCGAGACGTTCACGCTGGAGCAGGCGCCCGAGGCGTACGCGCGGCTGCACGCCGGGGACATCAACGGCCGTGCGGTGGTGCTGCCGCACGGCTGAACCCGGTGGCTCGAGGGCCGGCGCCCGAGGGCGCCGGCCCTCTACGGCCTGTCCGTCATCCGCCGCACGCACCGGCGCAGCACCGTCAGGAACTCCGGTGTCTGCCACGGCCCCACGTCCACCCGCCCGGTGTCGGCCACGCCGAGGTCCTGTATGTCGTAGCGGCCGCGGCAGTGTCCGAGGGTGAAGTAGCAGACCTCGCCGCGGCCGTGCGGCTTGAGGTACAGCACCGGTCGGGGGGTGCTGTCGCGGGCCGCCGTGTCACCTTCGGCGAAGCCGCGGCACGGTCCCGTGTACTCGGCGTGCAGCAACACCTCGAGCTCGCCGTGCAGTTCGCACACGTACAGCTCGTCGGTGACCGTGAACGGCCCGATCCCGGCGACCAGGGGATGCTCGGGCCGGGTCACCTTCACCTTGTACGGTTCGATCGGCGGGTGGGCCAGGAACTGGCTGCCGAGCACCTGCGCCAGGTCTCCGAGGAGCCGTGGGGTGGTGAACTCCCGGGGCCCGGCGCCCGTGGACGGCTCGATCACCGCGTTGGTGCCGTGCAGGGCCAGCCAGCGCCCGCCCCGCTCGACGAACCGGGCCAGCGCGGCCCGCTGCGCCGGTCGGGGCCGGACGTCGCAGGTGTAGGTGACCAGCAGGTCCGCGCGGTCGAGGGCGTCCAGGCAGTCGTAGTCCTGGTACACCCTGGTGCGCACCCGCGGCTGCTCGGCGAGCAGTTCGAGCAGCCTGAGCCGGGCGTGGTCGAAGTCGTGCCAGCGGCCGCCGCAGACCAGTACGGCGTCAAGGCGGCCGGCCAGGCCCGCCACGGCTCAGTACTGGACGCGGGTCAGCAGCCCGCCGTCCACCACGAGGTTGACGCCGACGCAGAAGGAACCGGTGCGTCCCAGCAGGAACGCGACCGCGGCGGCTACGTCCTCGGCGGTGCCGTAGCGTCCGATCGGCAGCTTTGCGAGGACCTCCTCGTACACCTCAGGGCGGCTGGTGCGGATGGTCTCCCAGGCGCCGCCGGGGAAGTCGATCGGGCCGGGCGAGACGGTGTTGACGCGGATGCCCTTCGGGGCGAGGGAGTGTGCGAGGGCCGAGGCGTGCTGGACGACGGCCGCCTTGAGGGCGGAGTAGGAGTTCGCGCCGGCCGGGCGCGCGGTGTCGGAGGCGTTGGTGGTGCCGATGGCGACGACGGCGGCCCGCTCTGAGCCCTCCAAGTGGGGAAGGGCCGCCTCGACGAGGCCGGCGAAGGGGATCAGGTCGCCGCGCAGGCTGTCCTCCCAGGACGTGGGGCCCTTCACGTTGCCCGCCGACACGTTGGACACCAGGAGGTCGAGGCCGCCGAGTTCACCGGCCGCGCGCTCGACGAAGGCCGCGAGTGCGGCCGGGTCGGTGACGTCGACCGGCTCGGCGAACACGGTGGCGCCTTCGGCCCGCAGTTCGGCGGCCGTCTTGGCGAGGCCTTCCTCGCCGCGGGCGCAGAGGGCCAGGGTGCAGCCCTCGGCGGCCAGGGTCGCGGCGATCGCCCGGCCGATGCCCCGGCTCGCACCGGTCACCAGTGCCTTCGCGCCTGTCAGTCCCAGATCCATCGTCGTCACTCCTTTGTGAGAAAGCCTGTGGGAGGTCTGTCAGTTGCCGTCTGTCAGTTGCCGGGAAGCTGCGAGAACGGCGCCCGGTCCGTGCGCGGTTCCGGCGGCAGGTTCAGCACGCGTTCGCCGATGAGGTTGCGCTGGATCTGGTCGGTGCCTCCGGCGAGGCGGTAGCCGGGGGCGCCGAGCAGGTGCTGGGTCCAGGCGAAGGTGCCCGGCTCCCCGGTGTCGGCGGTGATCCGCGCGCCCATGAGCTCGGCGGCGACCTGGCCGGTGCGGGTGAGCAGTTCGGAGGCCATGAGTTTGGTGAGGGAGGCCTCAGGGCCCGGCCGGCCGCCGGCGGCGCTCGTGCGGGCGACCCGCTCGACGGTGGCCGCGCGCAGGGCGGTTCGCACGTACAGGTCGGCGAGGAGCTGGCGGGCCAGGGGGTCGCCGGTGCGGCCGAGGGAGCCGGCGAGCGCGAGGACGTCCGAAAAGGTACCGCCCTTGCGGCGGTTGCCGCTGCCGGACGCGGTCCGCTCGAAGGCGAGGGTGGTGGTGGCGACCTCCCAGCCCTGGCCCGGCCGCCCGATCCGCAGTGCGTCCGGGACACGGACGCCGCTGAGGAAGACCTCGTTGAAGGAGGCGCCGCCGCTCATCTGCCGGATGGGGCGCACCTCCACTCCGGGGGCGTCCATCGGGACCAGGAAGGCGGTGATGCCGGCCTGTTTGACGACGTCCGGGTCAGTGCGGGCGAGCAGCAGGCCGTAGTCGGCGAACTGGGCACCCGAGGTCCACACCTTCTGGCCGTCGATCACCCAACCGTCGCCGTCCTGGCGGGCACGGGTGCGCAGGGCCGCGAGGTCGGAACCCGCGCCGGGTTCGCTGAAGAGCTGGCAGGCGAGCCGGTCGGTGCGCAGGAACGCCCGGGCGTACTCTTGGCGTTGATCGTCGGTCCCGAACAGGGAGACGGCCATCGCGACCAGGCGCACGGTGACGCTGATCAGCTCGGTGGACGGCGGCACCTCGAACGCGGACTCCTCCTGGGCGAAGACGGCCACATGCGCGGCGGTCAGTCCCGCACCGCCCTTGTCGGCGGGGAGCGTCAGCGCCTGGTAGCCGGCGTCGAAGCGGGCCCGCTGGTAGGCGCGGCAGCGCTCCAGCAGCAGGCGTTCCTCGTCCTGCGGAAGGTTGTGGAACACGGCGAGGTCGGCGTCCGCTCCGGCGGACTCGGGCGCCCGCGCCGGTTCCAGCACGGTGGCCAGCCACTGCCGGACCTGCCGGCGCCATGCGTCCGGATCGGGCTGGGACATGGCTCCTCCTCGAGTACTTACCAGACGATGGATTGAGTAACGGCGAGCGGATCGCATGTCGTCCCTGCGGCTGAAACATGCGGGAATGGCTTCATCCGGGATCAGAGTGTTCCGTACTTTCTTGATAAACGCTACAGTCTCAGCATCCCTCTCTCCCGTCGGCATCGGGAGAGGACCGCGGAGCCGCCGGAGGAGCCATGTCGCTGCTGCCACTCGACCGTCGTGCCCAGGAGACACCCCACGAGCCCGCCCTGGCGGACGACCTGGGCATGCTCACCTGGTCCGGCCTCGCCGACCAGGTGGCCCGGGCAGCGGTCCGGCTGCTGGAGTTCGCACCCGGACCGGACGACCGGATCGCCGTCCTCGGCGACAACGCGATCCCGACCCTGGTGGCCCATCTGGCAGGTCTGCGCGCCGGAGTGGGGACCGTGGCCACCTCCCGCAACCTCACTTCGCGAGAACTGGTCGACCAGGTCATCGACGCGGGCGCGACCGGGATCGTCGCCGGACCGGTGGGCGCCGGTGCCGCCCTCGACGCGGCCCGGGAACTGGGCCTGCCCCTCGTGACGCACGGAACCCCGGCCGCCGGCCACGCCTTCGACTGGGACCTGTGGCTGGCCGCCGCTCCCACCGACCTCGCCCTCCCCACGGACCGGCCCGCCCGGCCCCCGCTCGTCTACACCTCCGGAACCACCGGCCGGGCCCGCGGCACCGAGGTGCGCTGGGTCAGCGCCCCGGTCGCCGACAGCGCCGCCTACCTCGCCGCGATGTCCGCCCGGCCCGGCTTCCCACCGGGACCCCACCTGGTGTGCGGCCCCCTCCAGCACAACGCGCCCTTGACCTCGCTCCGACACCTGGCGGCCGGTGAGCCCGTGGTCGTCCTCGGCAGATACGACGCGGAGACCTTCCTCAGCCGCGTGCAGAAGTGGCAGGTCACCTCGACGGTGATGGTCCCCACCCACTTCCAACGACTGCTCGCCCTCCCGGACGACATCCGCTCCCGCTACGACGTCTCCAGCCTGCGGCAGGTCTCCCACACCGGCTCCGCGTGCCCACCCGACGTCAAGCGCGCCATGATCGACTGGTTCGGTCCGGTACTGACCGAGTCGTACGGCGCCAGCGAGGCGGGAACCGTGGCCCGCATCAGCAGTGCCGAGTGGCTGGCCCACCCCGGCTCGGTCGGACGGGTCCGGCCCCCGTTCGAGGTCCTGGTCACCGGCGACGACGGCCGTCAACTGCCCCCCGGCGAACGCGGACTGCTGGCCTTCCGGGCACCGGACGACCAAGGCGTCCGCTACCACGCCGACCCGGACAAGACCAAGGCCGCCTACCTCTCCCCCGGCGTCTTCACCCTCGGAGACATCGGCTACGTCGACGCCGACGGCTACATCTTCATCACCGACCGGGCTGCGGACGTCGTGGTCTCCGGCGGGGTGAACCTGTACCCCGCCGAGAGCGAGGCGGTCCTGCGGCAGCACCCGTCGGTCGCCGAACTCGCGGTGATCGGCGTGCCCGACCCCGACTTCGGCGAGGCGCTGCGGGCGCTGGTCGTGGCAGCGGGAGAGGAGCCGCCGGCCGAGGAGCTGGACCGGTTCTGCCGGGAGCGCCTCGCCGCCTACAAGTGCCCGAAGTCGTACGAGATCGTTCCCGAGCTGCTGCGCAACGCGATGGGCAAGCTCGACAAGCGCGCGATGCGCCGCCCCTACTGGAGCTCGGAACGGACCATCGCCGGCTGAGCCGTTCCACCCGAGCACTCAAGGATCACCCATGACCGAACTCCTTCTCGTCCGGCACGGCCTCCCCATGGCCGGTGTGTTCGACCCGGGGCTGTCGCCCGAGGGCGCCGCCCAGGCCGAACGCCTCGCCGCGTGGCTCGGCCACGAAGACCTCGACGCCCTGTACGTCAGCCCGTTCCGGCGGGCCCGCGAGACCGCGGCACCCCTGGAACGCCTCACCGGCATGACCGCGACCGTCCTCGACGACCTCCGCGAATGGGATACGGACGTCTCCCAGCCCTACACCCCGCCGGAGCAGATCGGCACCGGCGACCCCCGGGCGGCGGCATTGGCCGAGGGACGCTTCGAGGACTTCGTGCCCGACCTCGACTGGGACGCGTTCCGCGGACGGGCGGTGCGCGCGATGGACACCATCCTCGACGCCCATCCCGGCGGACGGGTCGCGGCCGTGTGCCACGGCGGCATCACCAACACCTACCTGGCGACGGTGCTCGGCCTGCCGACGATGTTCTGGTTCCACCCCGGCTACACCTCGGTCAGCCGGGTGCGGCGCATGCCCGGCGGCCGGGTCGTCCTGCACTCGGTGAACGAGACCGCCCACATGCTCGCCGAGCGCGTCGCCGACCCGGTCGCCTGAACCCGCCACCACCCCCAGGAGGTCCCGGCCATGCCCGGATCCGTCATCGTCGCCGGCGCGAGAACGCCCATCGGCAAGCTGATGGGCGCCCTGAGCACCCTGTCCGCGGTCGATCTCGGGGCCCATGCCATCCGCGCGGCACTGGCCGCCGCCCACGTGGACCCGCGGGCCGTGGAGGCCGTCGTCATGGGCCATGTGGTGCAGGCCGGGGCGGGGCCCAACTCCGCCCGGCAGGCCGCGGTCCGCGCCGGCATTCCCTTCTCCGTCCCGGCGAGCACCGTCAACAAACTCTGTCCGTCCGGGCTGCATGCCATCGCCCTGGCCGACCTCATGATCGCCTCCGGGCGTCACGAGGTGGTCGTCGCGGGCGGCATGGAGTCCATGTCCGGCGCCCCGCACCTGCTGCGCGGATCGCGCACCGGCTGGAAGTACGGCCCGTCCGCGCTGGAGGACGCCTTGGATCGCGACGCCCTCGTGTGCGCCTTCGACGGGGTCTCCATGGGCGCGGCCACCGAGCGGTACCAGCAGCCCTTCGCCCTGACCCGGCAGGAACAGGACGAGTACAGCGCGCTGTCCCACCAACGGGCCGCCCACGCCCGGCAGTCGGGCGCGCTGTCACAGGAGATCGCGCCCGTCACGGTGCCCGGCCGCCGGGGCGACGCGGTGGTGGACGCCGACGAGGGCGTACGGCCGGACAGCACCGCCGAGAGCCTCGGGCGTCTGCGGCCGGCCTTCTCCGGCACGGGCACCATCACCGCCGGCAACTCCTCCCAGCTCTCCGACGGCGCCGCGGCCGTCGTCGTGATGAGCGCCGAGCGCGCCCGGCGGGAGGGCCTGACACCGCTCGCCGAGATCGGCGCCTACGGCACGGTCGCGGGCCCCGACCCCTCCTTGCTCGTCCAACCGGCAGGCGCGGTCCGCGACGCCCTCGACCGGGACGGCCGGCTCAAAGCAGCCGACCTGGACCTGTTCGAGATCAACGAAGCGTTCGCCGGAGTGGCCCTGGCCTCCGTACGGGAGCTGGACATCCCTGTGGACAAGGTGAACGTCAACGGCGGCGCGATCGCTCTCGGGCACCCGGTCGGCATGACCGGAGCCCGGCTGGTCCTGGCCCTCGCCACGGAGCTACGGCGGCGCGGTGGCGGCAGCGGAGCGGCGGCCCTGTGCGGAGGCGGCGGCCAGGGCGACGCGCTGTTGCTGCGTGTGCCGGCGCGGACCTGAGACCCGGAGCGCACTGACATGACCGACCAACTCCCCCCGACCACCCTGACGGTGGCCGCCCGCATCCTCGTGGCCGACGACGTGGTCAGCCTCACCCTGCGCCGCCCCGACGGCGGTCCCCTTCCCTCCTGGACGCCGGGCGCCCACATCGACGTACTCCTGGACGGTGAAGCGGGCGACCTGGTCCGTCAGTACTCCCTGTGCGGACACCCGGCCGACCGTGGCACCTGGCAGATCGCGGTGCTGCGTGAACCGCAGGGCCGCGGCGGCTCCGCGCACGTCCACGACCGGCTGTTCGAAGGCGCCGATGTACGGGTCCGCGGACCGCGCAACAACTTCCCGCTGCGGCCCGCCGCCCGCCATCTGTTCATCGCCGGCGGCGTCGGGATCACGCCCATCCTTCCCATGGTCGAGGCGGCCGAGGCCGCGGGGGCCGACTGGAGCCTGCTCTACGGCGGCCGCACCCGGACCTCCATGGCCTTCCTGGACCGCCTCGCCCCGCACGGGGAGCGCGTCCTTGTCCGCCCCCAGGACGAGTACGGCCTGCTGGACCTCGCCGGCCACCTCTGCGTGCCCAAGGAGGGCACCCTGGTGCACGCCTGCGGCCCCGAACCCCTGCTGCGGGCCGTGCAGGAACAGTGCGCGGACTGGCCGCCCGGGACGCTGGGTGTAGAACGGTTCGCCCCAGTACCGACAGCCGCGAGCGGCACCACCACCGCCTTCGAGCTGGAACTCGCGCGCTCCGGGCTCACCCTCACCGTGCCACCGGACCGTTCAGTGCTCGAAACCGTGGAGGAGGCCGGCGTCGACGTCGACTTCTCCTGCCGGGAAGGCACGTGCGGTACCTGCGAGACCGACGTGCTGGAGGGCGTGCCCGACCACCGCGACTCGCTGCTGACCGAGGACGAGCGGGCCGCCGGCGACACCATGCTCATCTGCGTCTCCCGCTCGTGCGGCCCCCGCCTCGTCCTCGACCTCTAACACCTGCCCACTCCAGCTCACCAGAAAGGACGGGCCCCGGATGCACCCCGTCACCCGTCTCGGCGTCGTCGGCTGCGGCCTCATGGGCTCCGGCATCGCCGAAGTCGCCGCCCGCCACGGCATCGACGTACGTGTCGCCGAATCCACGCCCGAGGCCGCCGAGGCGGGCCGCCGCCGCATCACCTCCTCCCTCGACCGGGGCGTACGGCACGGCAAGCTCGGTGCGGAACAGCGCGACCAGGCCCTCGCCCGGCTGTCGTTCACCGTGGACCTCGGCGACATGGCCGACCGCCAGTTCGTCGTCGAGGCCGTCGCCGAGAACCTCGACATCAAGACCGGGGTCCTGCGCGCCCTGGACAAGGCGGTCGAGGACCCGGCGGCGGTCCTGGCCACCAACACCTCCTCGATTCCCGTCGTCGACCTGGCCGTCGTCACCGAGCGACCCGAGCGGGTCATCGGCCTGCACTTCTTCAACCCGGTCCCCGTTCAGCGGTTGGTCGAGGTCATTCCCGCCCTCGTCACCGGCACCGACACGCTGTCGCGCACCCGCGACCTCGCCGAGCAGCTGGGCAAACAGGTCATCCAGGCGCCCGACCGTTCCGGCTTCGTCGTCAACGCCCTCCTCGTGCCCTACCTGCTCAGCGCGGTGCGGATGGTGGAGTCCGGCGCCGCGCGGCCGGACGACATCGACCGGGGGATGGAACTCGGATGCGCGCACCCCATGGGGCCGCTGCGCCTGCTCGACCTCATCGGCCTCGACACCGCCCAAGCCGTGGCCGAGTCGATGTACGAGGAGTTCAGGGAGCCGCTGTACGCCCCGCCCGCCCTGCTGCGCCGCATGGTCGCCGCTGGTCACCTCGGGAGGAAGAGCGGCCGCGGGTTTCACACCTATGAGACTTCAACTTGACCCGGCCCTGAAGGGTTTCGAGGTGCGCGACCTTCTGCGCATGGAGATCTTCGACTGCATCGACGCCGTGGCCAGGCCGGTCCACGACTTCGGTGACGAGTTCATGTCCGACGACGCGACCGCAGCCATCGGCCTGCGCGCTGGGTTCGCCCCGGGGCGCGGCTTCTACTGCCGCGGCCGGTTCGGGGTGCTTGGCGAGGCACCGGCCCCGGTGGTCCAGGCGGTGCAGGGGTTCCTCGGCCCCGATCTCGTCGCCACCGGCTGGCGGGCCGGCAGGCCCGTGATGCCGGCGGAAGAGGCCGCCGCCTGCTACGCGCAGGCCGTCCTGACATGGGGGCGCGCCCGCATCCTCACCGACGTCGACGTGGAGCACTTCAACGGCCTGGCACAACGGCTGATCGACGCCGCCGACGCCGACTCACTGCCCCTGTTCGCCGGCTGGCGCGCGCAGGACGGCCCGGCGACGACCCGGTCGGGGCGGCGATGCAGCGCATCCACGTCCTGAGGGAACACCGCGGCGCCTGCCATCTCACGGCGGTACGGCTGTCCGGACTGAGCGCCCGGGAGGCGATGGTCGTCAACCTCGGCGTCGAGGAGGCGACCCACTACGGCTGGCGCGAGCCACACCCGGCCGCCGCGGCCCTGGTCCCCCAATGGCAGCGCGCCGAGCGGCTCACGGACGAGCTGCAGGCGCCGCTCTACGCCATGCTGGCCGCCCGGCAGCGTGCCGAGTTCGCCCAGCTGGTCGACGCGTTGACCAGCGCTCAGACCTCATGACCGTACGTCGCAGACACCGGCAGGTACACGATAGGACGGCTGATCGCGGCCATGCTTCTCATTCATGAAGGCCGTTCGCCCTCCGTCCACCCCACGGCCTATGTCGCTCCGAACGCCACGCTGTGCGGGGACGTGCGCGTGGGGGCCGGGTGCCGGGTGCTGTTCGGCGCGGTGCTCACCGCCGAGGGCGGGCCGGTGGAGCTGGGCGAAGGCAGCATTGTCATGAAGAACGCGGTCCTGCGTGGCACCCGACGGGATCCGCTGGCCCTGGGGCGTCAGGTCCTCGTGGGCCCCACCTCCCATCTGACCGGCTGCCGGGTCGAGGACGAGGTCTTCCTGGCCACCGGCAGCCGAGTCTTCAACGGAGCACGGATCGGCACCCGCTCCGAGGTACGGATCAACGGCATCGTGCACCTGCGCACGGTCCTGCCCGCCGAATCGACGGTGCCGATCGGCTGGGTCGCCGGCGGCGACCCAGCGCGCATCCTCCCGCCGGAGGACCACAATGGGATCTGGGAAGTGCAAAAGGAGCTCGACTTCCCCGGCTACGTCTTCGGCCTGGACCGGCCCAGCGAAGGCCAGAGCTTGATGCCGGCCATCTCCGAACGCTTCGGCCGCAGCCGCGGCCGCCACAGCGACGACCACCAGATCTGAGCCCCGCTTGGAGCGCGTGAGTCCACGGTTGGAGAACACCCGGTGAGCAGACACCACGAGGAAGTGCCACGTTCGTGAGACTGAGCGGCTGTGCCATCGACCTAAGACAGCGGAAGAGCTGCTGGTCGGCGAGCACGACCTGTGCCACGAGCGGCGGGACCCCACCTAACCTGACCGTGCTGGACGGATCTGCGGGACGACCAAGCTCCTGGTAGACGTGTTCTCGACCAAGATCGCCCGCAGCCTCCGGGAGCTTCGCGTGCTTGTCGATCCGTCGTCGATCGACTTGTCCAGTCGCACCCTGCGGTGTCTGACCGGACACCTCACCTGTGCGTCAAGGGGAGATCATGGGTCGCGCTCGCCCTTCATCCTGCCCGGCCTGCTCACCGTGGCGACTCGCAGCATCGGCGACATCCTCGCCGAGATCTCCCGCTTCCGTACGCTCATGCTCACTGAGTGCGGTCGGCCGTCGGGTTGGCTGCCCCCTGGCCGCTGTCCAGATCAGGGCGTTCATAGTGCTGAAGGATTCCACCGCAGGAGAAGCAGAGAGCGCCAGTGAAGGTGCCCCAGTTGGCGCTGTCGGCGTTGATCAGGCTGCCGGTGGCGGGGCGTGTGTAGGCGGCAAGGGCGGCGACCATGAAGAGGGCGGAGCCGAGCTGGTTCACGGCGGTGATCCACCAACCGAGGTCGTGCGGCAGCAGCCGAGGCCGGCCGTGGCAGATCTCGACAATCGCGAGGTGACCGGAGAGCAGGAAGAGGACGCAGCCGATCAGGTCGGGGGCCCAGATCAGCCGGTTGATCTGTTGGACGGTCAGGCCTTGCAGGAAAGAGTCGAGCAGGTCGACGGCGAACACCAGGGTTCCGGCGAACAACACGAAGGCGCTCAGCCAGTCGACCCGCGTCGGTTCGTAGCTCCACCACCGCCACGGTCGGGTGACCAGGGCTCCTTCACCCCCGGGCACGTGGCGCGGGGCGTTGATGACCTGGAGCAGGGAGACGTATCCGCCGGTGTTGAAGAACAGGCCGCCGGCGAAGTAGATCGAGGCGCAGGTGGTGGCGTCGCCGGAGCCGAACTGGGCGACGGCGGCGCCGGCCGCGAAGAGCGCCCCGCCGATGATGAAGGCAGTGGCGGCGATCGCGTTGAGCCTGCGCAGCCGAGCGAGGGCGGTGTCGTCGGCGCTGGCGTGGTGGGGGGCGGGCGCGCCGGGAGGGTGGACGGCGATGAGTCCGCGGCGCCGGGCGAGCCGGGATTCCCAAGTGGCGGTGCCGCCGCCGGGCGGGTGCCAGGTGAGCTGGGTGGTGAACGGTCCCGCGCCTTTGGCGCGCTGGTCGGGCTGGCTCACAGGCCGAGACTAGAGGGCTCGCCGGTCGTCGGCCGGGCGAAACGCCGCCGGCGGGGCTGGGCTTCGTCCTGACTGGTTATGTGCGAGCACACTTCAGTACATGAGAATCATTGGCCAAAGCGTGCAACCGTATGACCCTCGCATATGTCTCATACTGTGACCCCCAGTCCCCGACGTCTCATAAGGGGGCGTCATGTACACCCGTCATCGCCTCATAGCCATCACCGCGAGCGCACTCCTGCTGCCCGGCACCGCGGCGTCGGCCTCTGCCGCCGCCACGTCCCCGGCACCGTCCACGAGTCTCGTGGTCAACGCCAGGATCGCCGGTCACTGCTCCTTCGACCGGGTCGTCATCGATGTGAAGGGCAAACTGCCGCCGACCACCGTCACGCGTGTCAAGGAACTCCGCTACGACAGCTCGGGGAAGAAGGTCCCGCTGGCCGGGAAGCACTTCCTGGAGATCAAGCTTTCCCCCGCCGCAGCCCACAACAACGCGGGCAGCAACGTCTACAAAGGCCCGCGCCTGATCAAGCTGAATCTGGCGAAACTCAAGGGCTTCGCACTGACCGGCGACTTCGAGGGCGTCGTCACCTTCGGGGCCGCGTTCAACAGCAAGCCCTCCTACACCACCAAGCAGCTACACCGCCCCGAGCGCTTCGTCCTCGACATCGCCCACCACAACACCTGCCGTTCCCCGCACTGAGGTGCATGGACGGGTCCCCGGGTCGCGCACCGCCTCGCACGAGGGCGTCACCCGCAAAGATCATCCGCGACAAAGAGCGCAAGTACGTCAGGGATTTCGCCGGCAGGGGCGTCGTGTGGGAGCGTGTGCAACCGCGCCCGGCCCCGGCTCGGGAGTCGCGTCGACAAGCGAGGTCGTCTCGTCTCTTCAGGTGAGATCCCTTTCCGCGCTGTCGATCGCCGAAGTCGACGGAGCCCCCGACGACGAGGACGAACGCCTGGAAGACTTGAGCCGGGTACTGGTGAAGAAGGTGTGCGAGATCGAGGACCGCGAGGTCGCCCAGTCAGAGATCGGCCGCGGCGAGGAGTACGCCAAGGACCAAATCGTTGCCATCTCGGATGAGGAGCTGCGGGATCTGCCGCTGCCCACGGCAAAGGCGATCGAGATCGAGGCCTTCGTGCCGCTCGACTCGATCGACCCGATCCAAATCGGCGTGGGCCACCTCGCCCCGGACGGGCAGGTCGCGAGTGCCTCGGCCTGCTACGGAGATCGTGCTGCACGCGATGCACTGGCCCGACGAGATCTGTGATCCGGCCGCCGTCCACCCGCCCGACCAGAAGGTGTCGGAGGAGGAGATCGAGGGGGCGCTCGCCCTGATGGAGTCGATGGCGCGCGACGACCTCAATGGCCGCGAGCTCAAGCACGCCTCCACCGACGCCCTCGCGAAAATCATCGAGGCCAGGCTGGAAGACCGCGAGCTCCCCGACGCGCCGGAGCCCGAGCAGCCGGCCCAGGTCCTTGACCTCATGGCCGCGCTCAACGAGTCGGTCCAGAAGGCCAGGCCTCCCGAGGCGACGCCGACCTACACGAACCGCCCAAGAAGGCCGCGGCCAACAAGGGGGTGAAAAAGCAGTCCGCCAATCAGGCACCGGCGAAGAAGACGGCAGCGGAGAAGACGGCCGGGCCCAGGCCGCGCAGCGCTTAGATCAGTCCAGGTGCCGGGTGGGCCGCCGCGAAATGGCCTGAGCATGCCCCAGTCCCGCCATGTCGCGGGCCTCATCCGTGCGCTTCCCGACATCGTCGCTGCTGCCACCGAGTTGAGCGAGGCGCTGGTGCTGGGCACCCTTCCTCGCTGCCCGGAAGCAGCCCGCAGGACCACAGGGAGGCACCGGTTGTGGGCAGACCCTGACGCCGCCGTCATGATGCCGGGCCAGGCGAAAAGAGGGGAACGTCGGCGGGCGTGAGCTCGGCTCGCGCTGCTGGTACCCGTCACGTATTCGCATGGGCGCGGTATTCCTTTGCCCCAGCCCCAAGGACGCGCATTTGTCGGGTCGGAAGCGCTGTGGATCTAGGGCAGATGCAGCCTCGCCGCCCTCGACTCCTGTGCTATTCCCCCCTCGGAGCGCTCTGGTCTGCTTCGAGGGGGCCAGCCAGGGCGACCGTTCAGTCTGCTGGAGCCGCAGTCGATGGCATCTACGCAACGGCCTGTGGCGTGCGTCTATCCGGCTGCCGGGGTGGTGCCTGCGGGAGTGCTGTCAGCTGGTGGTGGGGCGCTCTGTGCTGCGGGTGGGGTGGCGCCGTGTCGGCGTCAACGCCCGCATCCGCAGGGCCGTCCGCGCCCGCGGACACTTCCCCAACGAGGCCGCCGCCCTGAAGTGCATCTACATGGCGCCGATGAGCCTGGACCCGACCGGGAAGGGCCGCAAGCGATGGACCATGCGCTGGAAAGCACCCCTCAACGCGTTCCAGATCGCCTTCGAGGGCCGGCTCACCCCGGCCAACAACTGAACCTCAACAACCAAGATCAGCCGTCAAATTGACACACCCGGCAAGACTGTTGCTCCAACCCAGTGCTTCTTGAAGATCCCTCCGGCTGGACCCGCGTCGATGAGCATCGTGGGGTCGTCTCCCGGGTAGAGGTGCAGGGTCCGCCAGCTGTGGACGTGGTCCATGTAAGTGGCGGCGGCTTCGATGATGTCCGCCCACCGATGGTCTCCGAGGGCGACGAACCTGTCCGGGTGGGGACGGTCGTCGTTCAGGGCTCCGATGCCGGCGACGTACAACCTGTCGTAGGTGATGAAGACGTGGTCGGCCGCGTCCTCACTGCTGGGGGTCCAGATGCCCTCGGCGGGGACAATTCTGCCGTCGTCTGCCTCGCTGGTCTCGATCTCGTACAGGCTCGTGGTGATCACACGCTCACCCCCGCGAGGGCGCCGGCCAGGAGCGCGATGATGTCGGTGTCGGCGTAGCTCTCGTGGTCGCGGACGTGGAAGGACGTGTCCTTCGCGGTGAGGGCGAAGCCGGGGAGGACGCCTCCCGCACGGCCCTCGAGTTCGGTGTCGATGCGGGCGGCGTCGCGGGAGGCGTGCCCGGTCTGGGCGTAGGGACCGAGGCAGAGCAGAACGACGCCTATGTTGTCGCGTCGGGCTTCGACGTGGACGCCGTAGTGGGCGGAGACCATGCCGACGTCGTCAGGAAGAGGCAGGTTCGCCGCGGCATGGGTGAGCATCGCGTAGGCCGGCTGCCAGACGCCGAGGATCGCGGCCGTCTCACAGCGCAGCCAGCCCTTGTTGTAGCCGAGCTCGGGCCATGGAGGTAGGCCCCGGCATGCGGGGTGTCGGGGTGGACCAAGGAGACGGCGATCGCGTCAGGACCGTGGTCGTCGCCGGGGAGCGGTTGGGCTCGCTGGAGGAACGGGCCGACCCGTACAGCGATGTCTTGGCCGCTGCCCGATTTCCAGGGCTGCGGGTTCTTGCGGGCGGCGAGCAGTGCGCGGAACACGTCGACGAATGCCTGGTCCTCAGGGGAGAAACCGCCGGGAGCATTGCCGCATCGGCGGAAGAGACCGGTCCACTCGATCGATGTGCTGCCAGCCACTGTCGTCACCGTCCTGGACGGGATGGGTGGAGCGCACCGGCTTGCCGAGGCTGCGGGCATAGGCGATCTCGCGGCGGGTGCTGTCGCCGATGTAACCGCCGGGGTTGACGACCAGGACTTCGTCGGCAAGGTCAATCTTCCGCAGGTGCAGGGTGTCGAGCACCTGCTTCAGACGGTTGGCCCGGGCGGGGTCGTCCCACGGCCTGCTGCTCGGTGTGGCACCAGGCGACGGCGCAGATCGCCCAAGGGGCCTGCGGGACACAGCTGTACCGATCTCCGCTGCCGGAGTGTTCCTGTTCTGGACCGTCACCCTGGTCGCCGGTCAGCTCGGCGAGCAACACGCCGAGCAGGACAGCCGGAACGTCGTCCAACGCACCGGCCTGGTGGTCTTCAGTGCCGAGCGGCTCGGCCTCAGCTCCCGATCAACGGAACTCCGCTTCCAGGACCTCGATGCCGCCGTGCGCCTTCGCTACCGCTACACGGGCCTGCGGCTCATCGTGGCGCGCGACGGACATTATTACGCCGTGCCCATCGGATGGCGGGCGCGGACCGACCCCATCTGCATCTTCCGGAAAAGCGCCGCCGTGCGCGTCGAACTGACGCCCGGCGTCCAGTAGCCACCATCCACCTGTCCCCACTGCAGTCGCAGGCATGCGCATCTGGTCTGCTCGGTGATCGCAAAGAAACGCCCTAGGCCAGGCGCTGCGCGGCGTGCGCCCCGTCTCCTTCGCAGGTTGCGGCGTGGCCTTCCGGCTCCACCGAGACGCCTCCCGCGGGCCCGATCTCTGACATCTGTATCGCGATGGCCTTACTCGCACCACGAGCGAGCAGGAAGCGCCAAGTCCGGCCAGCCAAGGCCGCCTTCACGGGAAGCGATCCCCACAGATCGGGACCGCTTCGAGACGCCTCGGAAGTCCCAAATGACCTCGCCCTAGCCACCTGTTCGTGAAGCCGCTCTTCCGCCACGCAGGGCCCGGGCTGCTCAACTTCGACTCGGCTCGTCATGCATGGGAGCGGCGAGCGTCCGTGCACTGGGCTGGAGGCCGACGGCAGGCCACCGACGTGCCGACTACCGATCGCACAGCGCGGCAGTGCGCGTCGCGGCACGCCGACGCGGCCGGGCCCGCATGGCTTTGCCTTCTCTTTGCAACCCGTCTCCCGTCCCGTTCGTCTCTCCGCTCGATCCATGACACCCACCGCCGGTCCCGCCGGTGGGTCGACCGATGAAAGAGAGAGCGATCCATGCGTCGAACCGGCCTCAGTGCCCTGGCCCTCGCGTGCGCAGCCGTCCTGGCGGGCGCGATGCCCGCATTCGCCGACGGGACGTCCGCTTCCCCGAGCACAGCCCCCTCCGCGGCGCCGAGCGCGACCACCGCGCCGACCCGGGCCCCGAGCGAGAGCGCCGAGCCGACCCGGGCCCCGAGCGCGGCGCCCTCGGAGGGTCAGGTCCGCGTCGTCCCCAGCGGCGCCCCCGACACCGGTGAGGTCCCGACCTCCTCAAACTCCTCCCACGACGCCCTGATCGGCGGGGGCGCCGCCGCGGCTGTCGTCCTGGGCGGTGGCACGGTCCTGCTGCTCCGCCGCCGGCGCACGAACGAGGCGTGACCACCGACAGGCCCGGCAGCGGGGCGCCGGCCGGACGGACCCGTCTCCTCCCGGCCGCCGTAGCCGTACGTGCCCTTCTCGTCGCTGCCCTGACCCTAGTGGCGGTGGCCTGTGCCGGGCCCGGCGGCTCGGGTGGAGCGGACACGGGTCGGGCGGACACGGGCGGTAGTTCCGTCAGTGGTTCGCCCGCCGCCAAGTCCGTCACCACGGTGGGACGTTCGGTACCCGTCTCGCTGCACGTGCGGGCCATCGGCGTCGACACCCCGCTCATCCGGCTCGGCCTCGCGAAGGACGGCAGCGTGCAGGTGCCGCCGATCGCCGCGCACGACCGGGCGGGCTGGTACGAGCACTCGCCGACCCCGGGGCAGAAGGGACCGTCGGTGATCCTCGGTCATGTCACGGTCGGCTCCTACGGCGACGGCGTCTTCCGGCACCTCGCGGACCTGCGCAAGGGCGACGAGATCGTGGCCCGTCTTCAGGACGGCACGTCCACGGTGTTCGCCGTCACCGAGGTGCGCACGGTCGCCAAGGCCGACTTCCCCACCAAGGAGGTCTACGGCGACGTGGACCGGCCGGAGTTGCGGCTCATCACCTGTGGCGGAGCCCGGACCGGCGACGGCTACCTCGACAACGTGATCGTCTTCGCGGTGCTGCGCTCCGCGAGCCCCTGACGGCGTCCGCGCCCCGGGCCGGCGGGAACCCCTCCCGCCGGCCCGGGGTCTTGCTCCGTGAACGCCACCACCCTATGGAGAACGTTGAAACGGTCCCGCGAGAAGGAAGCATCCGAGCTGTTCGCCGCCCTCTACCCACGCCTCGCCGGATGGTGCCGCCGGCTCGTCGACGACGACGGGACGGCCCATGAGATCGCCTCGGAGGCGTTCACCCGGCTGTGGGCCCGCTGGACGGCCGTGGACGAACCGCGCGGCTTCCTCTATGTCACCGCGGCCAACCTGGTCCGGGACCACTGGCGCAAACTGGAGCGCGAGCGCAAGGCGTTACGCCGCGCCACCACCGAGGCCGCGATCGGCCCGCCCCCCGAACAGGCGGATCCCTCGGTCCGGTTGCTCGTGCAGTCCCTGCCCGAACGGCTTCGGGTGCCGATCCTGCTCCACTACTACGCCGACATGCCGATCCGGGAGGTGTCCATGCTGACCGGACGCAAGGAGGGCACCGTCAAGGCCGACCTCCACGCGGCCCGTGAACTGCTCCGCGCCCACCTGGGGAGAAGCCTTGATCACACACTCTGAAGAAGGCCCGGACCGCGACCCCGACGACCCGCTCACCGTCCTCCTGCGGCCCTCCTCCGACTACCTCGGCGCGCCTCCCGGCCGCTACGAGGCGATCCGCCGCGGCGCCGCCCGCCGCAAGGTGCTGCGCGCCGCCGCCGGAGCCGCCCTGACCGTGGGTGTCGCCGCGCTCGTCGTCCTGCCCCTGCGGCCGTCCGCCTCCGGTACCCATCGCTCCCCGACGATCCCCATGGCTCCGCCGTCGGCGACCATCCCCGGGCCCGAGCGGTCCGCGTCACCCACCACCACCCCGCGCCTGGTTCCCACCGCGCGGGAACCCAGCGGCAGCCCGTCGGAGACCGCCCGGCCCACCGAGCCCGCCACCCGTGCCGTCCCCTCGTACTCGTCCCCCTCCCGCCCCGCCGCGTCCCGCTCGTCCGGCGCGTCGGCCACCCGGGACCCGGCCGAGCCGTCCGCAGTCCCCACCAGGGGGTGACAGATGCGCCGCGTCCTTGCAGCGCATGCGGCAACCCCGCAGCACGGGATTGAGGTCGGCGACCACGGCGGATACTGGCCGTTCGGTCTTGGAGCGTCCGGTGGCCGCGCGGACTTTGTCCCGCAGCACCCGCATCGCTCTGGCCGAGGGCCAGCGCTGCAAGTAGAACTTGCCCCGCCATCTCCACGACTCGACTTTCCGATGGTGGAAACCGAGGGCGCAAGCGCCACCTTGGCTGCGACACCCTCGGCCTGCTGCTGACCGTGCTGGTCACCGCCGCCAGCGTCTCCGACACCGCAGCCGGCGTGACCCTGCTCTCCCGCATCGCCACCGCCCAACCGCACATCACCAAGGCCTGCGTGGATGCCGGCTATCGCACCACCGCCGTCGACCACGGCGCCCGCCTCGGCATCGACGTCCACCCCGTCCACCGCCCGCCCGGCGCCCGCCCGGCGCCCGCGGGTTCACCATCATCCCAAGACGGTGGACCATCGAACGCAGCACCGGCTGGCTCAAGCACCACCGACGCCTCGCCCGCGACTACGAACGCCACCCGTACCGCTCCGAGGCCATGATCCACCTCGCGATGATCGACCTCATGGCCCGCAGACTCCCCGGCGAAGCCACCCCCAACTGGCGCGGAACCTGACCCGGGACCAAACACGAATCACCGGACCAAATGCTCAGTAAGGGCACAAGGCCTGTGGTCGTTCTTTCCCAGTGGCGGCGCTGGGCCGCCAGCCAACTGGCGGCGGCGAGGGAATCCCCCACCTTGCGGGGCCGTTCCGGTTCCAACCGCACGCGGTGGCTACGCGGTCGCTACCTCGTCCGGGACTGTGGTTTGAGCGCCATTGGCTGGGCGTGCGCCCTCTCGCGCTCCTTTCACGCCTTGCGCGACGCGGCCGACGACTGCAGCGTAGTTTGGTCGGCCTGGACGGGAGCCGGTCGCGTCGGGGAGGGAATGAAGTGGAGACCATCTCGCTTGTCGAGCTGATCGAGCATGCGGTCAGCGATCCGCACCAGAAGAACTGGACGGGCAGCTTGGAACACTTCGACGAGATGCTCAGGCAGGAGAACCTCGCTCAGCTGGAAGCCGCGCATCGGGGCGCCTTCGCGTTCCTGGTTTTCCACCCGTCCGCAGACGTCCATGTCGCCGAGTACGTGCGCGTGGGCACGCTGGCGTCGGACAGCGGCCCCCGGGTTCTCACCTTCTTCACCCTGGATGAGAGCGCCACCGTCTCCCAACCGTCGGCCGTATTGGCCGGTGGGCCCGCCGACACGGCCGTGCACCTCTCGTACGAGATGACACGTCGCCTCTTCTCCCCGTCGGTACCGCCGCCGTTGCCGGGTGTGATCTTCATTGGGCAACTGTCCACGGATGGCGACGCCGTCTATGTGCCTCTGGGGGACCTTCAGGATGACTCGGGTGTAAGGGAACGGCTCCGAATCCTATTCTCGTTGGCTGATCAGGCGTTGGCGGACGATGCTGACCCGGCGGAGTTCACGAACCGATTCAGCAGGAAGTTGATCCCGCTGAAGATTGAGTACAGCCGGTCCGGCAAGGCGCCGCTGGGCGAATGGCTGGCGAAGAGCTACCGACGCGTCGTCGGTCACGGCTGGGAGCTGGTGACGCTTGTCGGTGGCGTCCTCGCTGGACAGCAGCTGACGTGAACCTCGAAGATTCCCCACAGCCAACGCTCGCGCTGGCCCGGATCGGCGAGCGCTACCTAAAGGATTTGCAGACTTTCGGCCGGCTGAGTTCGGTGGGACCGCTGAATCTGGCAGATTTGACACCTTATGCCGTTCGCAGGGCCGTGTTCATCATCGAGTACTTCACACTGCTCCAAACGCGTAGTGAGCTGAGGCTCTCCCCCAACGAGAACCTGCCCTTCCACTACAACCTCAGGGACTGGCCGAGCACCCAGGCCATGGCAGGCTACTGCGGTTCAGACGGCGAGGTGACCGCAAGTTCGTTCGCCATGTCCTTGTTGGAAGGTTGGGATCTACGGACGACGAGAACCTTGCACGCACGCCTGATCAAAGCTGCTCTGTGGCGGGCGAAAGACCACGGACTGAGCAGTGCGCTAGCGCTGTTGTTCGACCTCTATCATGCGGGGTTCTCAGGCAGAGATGAGCTGCGTGAGGTCGCCGAGCTACTACTGCTCGGGCGGTGCAGCGCCTCTTCAGACGACGACATGGTGCAGCGCTTCCTGAACGGCTTCACGCCGGACGCGGCGCAATGGCACTCCCTCATACCCGCAACGGACTGGATTCGTCCCGTTGGAGACCCTCAGGCCGAATTGGTGACCCCGCTCCTCGAACAGGCAGCGGCGGCGATCCAGCGGGTTCGTGGAGCAGCCGACTTCGACGAATGGAATGTCGGGCAGATCCAGCTCCATGGACTACTCCTGACCGTCTCGCAGCTCGTAATGCGGTTCTGCGGCACCGACCGCCTGGCACTTACATGGAAAACAAGGCTGGCACAATGGGAGGAGATCGAGGCTGACGCGTTCAGCTTTCTCAGCATGGCCGCGATACCGATCCTTCCGCTGCCGATTTGGGACCAAGAAGCCAGGAGTATGCAGGATCTGGCGAAGACCTATCGAGACCGTGGCGGGGGGAACTGGAAGCGGCGCTTCTGCCAGGAGCGGCTGCGTGTTCCTGACGAGCTTCGCGACTTGGTGCTCGATACCCCGGAGGCAGAAGTTCCGCAGCGTTGGCGAAGCTTGAGCCGACGGGTGATCCGACCTTGGATGGCCGCGTTCAGAGACGGATCCGAGCCCGATGACATCCGGGCTACGTCCTTCCCACCCGACAAGCTCGTGTCCCATGCTCGGATCCAGGACGCTATGCGGGAACTCGAGGTCGAGGACCCCCAGGTACAGGTCAGCCTCGTACGCCGCATGCTTGCCACCGAGTTGGACACTTCCTCCGCCGGGGACCAACGCATCATCGGCGCGCTCAACGATGCAATCGCGCACGCTTCCGCGGAGTGCGCCGCAGACGAACGGCTCGAGGGATTCGGGGAGATCCGGCGGTTGCACTCGGCGCGTGAGTACGGCGCTGCGTTAACGAAGGCACAGGACCTGCTGAGGGCCTACCCGTACTCCAAGGGGGCCCTACATTCTGTGGCCCGGCTGCACGAAATCCGAGGCAATCTACGCCAAGCCCTGGACCACCTAGTCGACACCGTGGCCCTGGAGCCGATGGATCCACAAGCCTGGCGATCTCTGGCCGGTGTCCTGCACCAACTTGGCAATGAGCGAGAGGCCGAGCTGGCGGCCATGTGTGGCGGCCTCGTCCGCAACTGACGCACGCGTTACGCGCCCAACGCCAGGAACGTCGCCTGCACCGGCTTCCAGTCCAGGAGCGGCTGGCCCGTCGGCAGTTGTGATCAGCCGGGAGCAGCCTGCGCGGAAGGGCCGAGTCTTCGGGGCCGTCGGCTCGATAGGTGCCGAGTCTGATGACCTCGCCGACGACGAATGTCCCGTCGCCGGGGATCTCGCCAGCCGGGGCCTTCTTCGTCGGGCTCGGAGTGCGAGCGAGGGTCTCCTTCGCGGGCGGGGCTGAGTGCCGCCCCTCCAGGCCCAGGCCCTTCATGCCATTGCCCTCGCCATGAGGACCCGTCCGCGATCGCCACTGTCAGGACGTCTGGTCTCGGTGTCGGGGCCAACTGCCGACTGCCTCATGAGACACATTGAATTCTGGAGAAGGACGGATATCGCGCCCAGCTCGCCGTGTATGCGGGCGGGCGGGTGCTGCTGCGCTCCCGGCGCGGCACGGACATGACGGCCTCGTTCCCCGAGATCCGCGCGGCGGCCCTGACTCAGCTGCCGGAGGACACCGGGCTGGACGGAGTTATGTCACCTGGGAGCCTGTCTCAAGGGTTCGGCGTCTCACGTCTCCTGCCTCGCGCGCTTGGCTGGTGAGCGCGCCGCGCCTGGGTGCGGAACGCTGGCGTGGAAACTGTCGGTCATGGTGTGGACACTGCCCGAGCCGATGCTGGCCGCTGCCGTAGACAGCCCAGCGCTGCCAGCCGGGCACGCGGCAGAGCCGAAGTTGTGGACAGGGTTATGTGCTGTCCGTCGTCCATGACCGAGTGGGGGACGCGGCTGCGGGCCGATGCGCAGCGGGACACGGTGTCTGGGCACAAGGTTTGGGTGGCGTACAGCGTGCCGAGGGCGGCGGCGAGGGTGCCGAGCAGGAGCCGCATGGCGGCTCGGGGAGGTGGGGCTCGAAGCGGGCGCCGAGGTAGACGCCGACCAGTTGCCGGTCCCGCAGGCGAGACCCAGCGGCCGGTCGGGGGCGACGGCAGCGGAACTGATGAAGACAACAGCGCGAAGGCGGCGGCCCCGCCACAGATGTGGTGAAGGTTGCGGCGAGTGCCGCTTCGTTCACTTCAAGTAGCACGGCGGTTGGCGGCGTCATGAGTGTTCGCGAGAGCTGACGTCGGTGGAGGTCTGTCATCCTCCGGTGATGGCCAGCAGGAGGCCGGAGGCGATCAGGCCCGCCTCGATGATGAGGACGAAGAGGTGGGCCGGCAGCCGGTCGACGATCCTTTTGCCCGCCCAGGCCCCGGCTGCGCCGGCCGGGGCGAGGGCCAGGCCGACGGCGGCGCTGGAAGCGGTCAGTACGGCGGCGGCGCCGAAGACCACGAGTTTGGTCAGATGCATCACTACGGCGGAGGCGGCCTCGGTACCGATGTAGGCGCCGCGCAGCAGACCGCGGGCGAGGAAGAACGGGGCGACCATCGGTCCGACCGAGCCGACCAGTGCGGAACTGAAGCCGGAAGCTGCGCCGACGGCGGCGAACGCGCGATCGTCGAGCCGGGCCGCGTGCGGCTTCCAGCGCCGCCAGACGACCATGATCAACAGGAACACGCCGATGAGGCGGGTGAGGGCAGGCAGCGGCGCGGTGGAAAACAGCAATGCCCCGGCCGCGGCGGCCGGGACAGCGCCGATTGCGAAGATGCCGACCAGTCGACGCTCGACCTCACACCGGTTGAACCACACCCGGCTGCCATTGCTGGCCAACTGAGCGACGGTCAGAACCGCGACCGCGTCCCGGGTGCCGAGGACGGCGACGAACACCGGCAGCAGAAGCACCCCTCCGCCGAACCCGGCCACCGCCGACAGCGCCGCGGTGGCGAACGTCGCGGCCACCACCAGGGCCACCAGCAGCACCGTCTCCATGACGGCACATTCTTTCCGACGCCTTGGCACGGGCCGCCGCGGGGTCGCCAGGCAACCCCGATCACCACCCGCGGTCTGCCGCACTGGTGATCGGGGTTGCCTGGAAGCGGCGTTCCCGGCCGGCGGGTCGCAGTCGGACGTGGGCGTCGAGGCCGCCTCCGGGGGCGGCGTGCAGGGTGATCTGTCCGCCGGAGGCGTGCACGAGGTGGCGGACGATGGGCAGGCCCAGGCCGGTGCCGTCGTGGTGGGAGTCGGAGGCACGCCAGAAGCGGTCGAAGGCACGCTCCCGGTCGGTTTCCGGCATGCCTGGGCCCTGGTCGATGATGTGGAGGTCGGTGCCGGGGGAGCGGGCGAGGGTGATGGTCGTGCCGGGCGGGGAGACGCGCAAGGCGTTGGCGACGAGGTTGTCGATGATCTGCTCGAGGGCGCCGGGGATCGCCCACACCCGGCCGGCCGTCGGTCCGGTGACGGTGATGGTGACGTATTGCTCGGCGGCGAGGGACTCCCACATCGCCGCCCGCTCGGCGAGGACGGCGTCCGCGTCGACGGGTTCGGGGGTGGTGGCGGTGTTTTCCAGGCGGGCCAGGGCGAGCAGGCCGTGGACCATGCGGCTGAGGCGTTCGACCTCTCCGATGGTTTCTTCCAGGCTGGGGTGGGCGCGGGGGTCGAGGTAGGGCTCGAAGTTCTCCAGGCGCAGCCGCAGCGAGGTCAGCGGGGTCTTGAGCTGGTGGGAGGCTTCGGAAGCGAAGCCGTGCTGGGCCTGGAGCAGGTGCTGCAGACGGGTGGCGGTGTGGGTGAACGCGGCGGTCAGACGGCGCAGTTCGGGCGGTCCGCTGCCGGCGTCGGGCGGGTTGTCGAGGCGGCCGGCGGCTAGCTGGGTGGTGGCGCGTTCCAGGGTGCGCAGGGGCCGGGTGATCCAGCGGGCCAGGGTGAACGCCACGAGTGCCACGGCGGCCAGCACGCACGCGTCGGCCAGGGCGAGGGCGGCCCAGATGCGGTGTTCCCGCTCGATGACCATGGTCATCGGGTAGGTCACCTGGAGCGCGCCGCGGATGGTGGTGCCGGAGGAGCCCGGCATAGTGGCCGCGAGCACGTCCGTGCCGTCGGCGCCGGTGCGGGTGGTGACGGTGGTCTGGTTGCGCAGGGCGGCGGCGATGTCCGGATCGCCTGCCAGTGTCGTCCCGGCGGCGGTGGTTCCAGCGGAGTCGGCGAGCAGTCGGCCGGTGCGGTCGACGATCATGACGCGGGCGCCGGTGTTGTCCTCGGCGTACTCTTTGGCCAGTTCCGGCAGGGCCGTCAGGTTGCCCTTCTCGATGTTCTCCTCGGCGACCTCGGCCAGCATCGAGGCGTCGCGTTCGACGCTCTGGGAGAAGCGGGATTCCTCGCCGCGGGCGTAGAGGTAGCCGAGCGGGATCTCCAGCCCCAGCAGGACCAGCAGCGCCAGCGCGAGATAGCTGAGGATCAGGCGCAGCGTCACGACGCCTCCTCGGCCGTCCCCGGCTCACCGGGAACGGTCAGGCGGAAGCCCACGCCGCGCACGGTGATGATCCAGGCGGGGTCGCCCAGTTTGCGGCGCAGCGCGGCGACGTGTGCGTCGAGGGTTTTGGTGGGGCCGAAGAAGTGCGGGTCCCACACGGTGTCCATGATCTGCTGGCGGGAATGTACGGCGCCGGGATCGTCGGCGAGGTAGGCGAGCAGGTCGAACTCCCGTGGGGACAGCGCGATCTCGCGGCCCTGGAGGCGGACCTGCCGGGTGCGGCGGTCGATCTCCAGCCGGCCCAGCTGCTGGGCTGCGGCTGCCGGCACGGATGCGGGCGTCGCCGCGGGTGCCTGCGCCTGGGCCGCCGTGGGCAGCGCCTGTTGGGTGCCGGTGCGGCGGGTGACTGCTCGGATGCGGGCCACCAGCTCCCGTACGCCGAACGGCTTGGCGAGGTAATCGTCCGCGCCCAGTTCGAGTCCGACGACGCGGTCGGCTTCCTCTCCCCGGGCGGTGATCATGATGATGGGGATCGCGGAGCGGGCGCGCAGGGTGCGGCAGACGTCCAGGCCGTCCATGTCGGGCAGCCCGAGGTCGAGCAGGACCAGATCGGGAGCCTCGCCGGTGTCGGCGAGGCCGGCGGCGCCGGTGCGTGCCCTCTCGACGGTGAATCCGTAGCGGCCGAGGCCTTCGGTGAGGGGCCCGGCGATCCGGTCGTCGTCTTCTATCAGCAGCAGCCGCATGGCGACAGGCTCGCACAGCCGTGCGGCAGGAGCCGGAGCGTTCATCACAACCCGCCTGGGACCAGGGGAAACGGACGATGCGACAGATCTGACAGTGCGGGAGAAAAGGGCGCCGTCCGGCCGATCGGCGGGGAGTGGTGATCGGCCGGACGGATGCGGAAGGACAGCATGCGACGACGGAGGGCAGGTGGTCAGCCGTCGTCGGAGCGGTCGCTGTCCTCGCGTCGGTCGTCGCGGTGGTCCTCGCGCCCGTCGTCCTCCCGCCCCCCGTCGCGGCGGTCACCGGTGGCGGGCGGTGCGCTGGTGGCCGGTGCAGAAGTTCCCTGCCCCGTCCCGCTGTCCGTCGGCGGCAGAGCACTGACCGGGGGCGCGCTGGGTGTCACCGACTGGGTGGCGGAGACCTGACCAAGGTCGGAGGCGGGGCCCGGTGAAGGGCTGGAGGACACCGTGTTGCTGACCATCGACAGCGCCATGCCGAAACCGCCCGCGATCAGCAGGGCTCCGGCCGACAGTAGGAGCGGCTTGCGCCGGGCTGCCCCCTGCGGCCACCTGGCCGCCGCCCGCCCGGCCCGACGGCCCGCGCCGGAACCGTTGTTACCGGTCTCCAGGTGGGCGGAAACGCTGCCCACCGGATTCGCGGTGGGCGCGGGCGGCGCACCCGCCGACCAGTCCAGCGCGGAGGCTGACGGGGGATAGTCGAAGGAGTCCTCCGCGTAGCGGTCCCCATACCCGGAAGGACCGTCATCGGCGGGCATCGGGCCGAAAACTACCGTCTCGGCCATGTCCGGCGGCGGGGCCGGCTGTGAACGGCTGGGATCAACCGGCATGGCGACTGCTCCTGTTCGCGAGACGGTCGGGGCGGCGGGACCGTCAGCCCTCGTTCTCCTCGGTACCCTCCTGCTTGGTGCCGGTGACGTTGTAGCTCTTGTCCAGGTAGACCTCGACCGACGTGCCGTCCGACTTCTTCACCTCGACCGCGAGCATGCCGGGCTTCTCCCGGTCCTCCTCGGACTTCACGACCGTGCCCGGGAACTTCGCCACCGCGGCGGCCTCGGCCTTCTCCTTGACCTCACCGGTCAGCGGTGTCTCCTTCTCCTCACCGGCCTCCTCGCCGGCCTCGCCCGCCTGGGCATCCCCGGCGTTCTGCGCGGACTGCTGGGTGTCCGCGGCCTTCGAACTGCCAGAGTCGGAGTCGGACCCTCCACCACAGGCGGCCAGAGCGAACATCAGCACGGCGGCAGGAGCGGCGAGCAGGGCACGACGGGGCAGAACGCGCATCAGGAATCTCCAGAGCAACTGTCGGGGTGCGGTGGCCGGTGCGACCGGATCACCGGGGGACACACACGACCCTAGAAACCCGCCCTCCAGAGCACGGCCAACAAACGACAGCAGCAGACCAGCAAACCGCCAATCTTTCGCCACGGCCGCAAAACAGCAGCTCAAAGGCCGCTGAGGACCGCTGGCACCGCGCTCGCCCCGACCTCTCCCCCACCCACATCCCCCCCTTCTGACGGCAGCGTTGCGCAGCAAGGACCTCCCGCTGCTTGGCCAGGCTCGCCACCAAACGCCCAGGGTCACCGACCGAGAGTGGCCCGTCCCGTCCCTGACGATCATGACGCGTTGCCGAGGTCGGCGCCGGTGGCGGCGTCCCGCTGGAAGTGGTCGGTGCCGTGCCAGTCCAGGCACATGACGGCCGCGTCGTCCTGCAGGTGGCCGTCGTTGGCGTCGACGACCGCCGCGATCAGGGTGCGGGTGGCCTCGCGACGTTCGGCGAGGTTGGCACCGGCCCGCCGGCCCGGCGCAGGGCGCCCACCGCAAGGGTGGCCAGCAGCGCGGCGTCGACATCGTGCCCCATGGCGTCGGCGACGGAGAGTTGGACGGTGTCCCGGCCGATCGCGTAGTCGAAGGTGTCACCGCCGACGTGGTCGGCCGGCTCCAGCGCCCCAGCCACCGCGAACTGCGCCGCCTCGCACGCCAGTGAAGCCGAGAGCAGCCGGTGCTGGATCTCTGCAGCGAGGCTCAGCGGGACGGTACGCCGGCCCCACTGGTACACGTCGGTGAAGGACCGGTTGGCGATGCGCGTGCGCCGTCTCGCCGATCTCCCGCATTACTTCCGCGTCCGGCGCCGCGGGCAGGAACAGTTCGAGGAGTCCGATGGCGTCCCCGCGGTTGGTCACCGGGGCGACGATCCGCACCAGCGCGCCCTCGCCCTTGTCCTCCACGCCCGGCCGCTGGGTGCGGATCACATCGTCGTACGGGGTGCCCTGCAGCGTGATGCGCCGGGCGGGTTCATCGGTATCAACGCTGCCTGCCGCCCCCGGCCGCACGACGGAACTGCCGTTGAAGTCGGTGATCAGGAACGACACCGACACGGCCCCGAGGTGCTCTTGGAGCATGCGCGCGACCACGTCGAGCGACTCCACAGGTGCCGCGGACTCCGCCGCCTCCAACGTCCCCGCCAGAGTCATCGCCCTGCCCCGGCTACTCCCGTCTGCGGCAGGACGAGAGACCCGCCCGCCGTTCGGCCGTCCTACGGTCACAGACTCCTCCATTGCTCACGCTCAGGACTTCACCGAGAAAGACACGGAAGACGTGTTCCGAACCCGGTACCCGGACAGGTCACGCTTCACCGGGCCCGGCTTGTGCCCGCGAGGTAACAGCGTCAGGTGGCTGCGAGGAGGATGGCGGTGTAGTGCGTGGTGAAAGCGGCGATGATCAGGGCGTGGAAGACCTCGTGGAAGCCGAACCAGGCAGGTGAGGGGTCCGGGCGTTTGAGTCCGTAGACGACGGCGCCTGCGGTGTAGAGCAGACCACCGGCGATGACGAGGGCAACGACCGCGGCGCCGCCGGCGTGCGCGAAGTCGGGCAGGTTGAATAGGGCCACCCAGCCCAGCGCGATGTAGCACGGGGTGTACAGCCAGCGCGGAGCCCCAATCCACAGGATGGGGAAGGCGATCCCGGCCAGCGGTGGTAGACCGCGCTGGTACCGAACAGCAGGCAGGCCGACACCGCGTACACCGCGCAGGCCGCCACTGCGGCCGCCGAGCGCGAAACGGCGATCAGGACGATGCCCCCGGCCAGCGCCAGGGGGAACACTCCGGCGTGCAGCCAGCCGCGCATCCGCGGCTTCAGCACAGCTGCCGCCCGCTCCACCCCGGCTTCCAGGCCGGCGGCTGCCTGCCCGGCAGCCGACCGGCCAACCGCGCCTGCACGGGAATCAGTCGAGAGGGTGCGCGGGCTGCCGGGCCGGGGCTCCAACTCCCCTCCCCGCACCGACGACTGGGCATCTTCGGCGATCATGCGCTCATATTCTTGAATTCGGCGGAAGAGGGCGGCTCAGACGCTGGCCGAGTGCGGGGAGGCGGCGCGGCGGTGTTCTGCGTTGAGGCGCTGGGCTTCCTCGAGCTGGTCTTCGAGGGCGATGATGCGGCAGGCGGCCTCGATGGGGGTTCCCTGGTCGACGAGTTCCCGGGCGCGGGCGGCGATGCGCAGCTGGTAGCGGGAGTAGCGGCGGTGTCCGCCTGCGGAGCGCAGCGGGGTGATGAGGCGGTGCTCGCCGATAGCGCGAAGGAAGCCCTGCGTGGTGCCGAGCAGTTCGGCGGCCCGGCCCATGGTGTAGGCGGGGTAGTCATCGTCGTCGAGACGGCCGAAGGAATCGTCTGCTGTCATCTGACCTCTCTGTGGCACGCGTGGAGGGCCCTGGCGCCGTGCGGCGCCAGGGCCCGAAGGAACTGCTTCACCATCCGCCGGCCCTGTTACTGCGTCGGCCTTCTGTGTCCGCACACCCGAGCGAACTGCTGCCGGGGATGCTGGGATCGCGGTTGCTCGACCGGAGACCACCTCACTATCGATGTCCTGCGGTACCCGGACTCAACAAGCCGCCCGGGCGATCCTGATGGCGCCCAATTCCTCCGTTCATTCCCTCAATGCTGGTACTGCTGTACTGCGTACTGCTGGTGATGCGACCTGCTCCGTGGCCTGTCACAGCGCCACTCTTCGGCAGCCAGCCCCGTCGCCCGTCCTGCATCTGCTCTGGCTTAGAACCCCACTGCCGAACCTCCCGGTGCGCGCGTCCGCAGCCGACGCCTTCACCGAGGTACCGCTCACTGACTTCACTGCTGGGTAGTGCGTACTTCACTTGCGGGTACTGCCACTGCGGTACTGCTCGCGGCGCCCCTCACTGCGGGCCACCCGGTCCGGTCGTCAGTCCCGTCACCGTCCTGCATCCCTGGCTCCGGAACTCCACCACCGCACCGTCCTGCGCACTGCAACTGCACTACTGCTGACCGGCAGTTCGTGTCTGCCAGGCCCTGCTGTCTCTCTGAGCTACGAGAGAAACCATAACCACACCACCACCCAATGTCTACTCCAGCCAACACAGGTTTTCTGCGCGTGCGCAGGAGAGGCAATCGGCCTCGTGCAGCAGACAGGGCACCCGGTCGAGTCAGCCCAGGCCGAGGACTGAGGGGGCCAGCCGGAAACCGGCCGGCGCACGCGTGAGGCGTCACAGTCTCGTCGAACCCGCACACCCCGGCCAGGCCCCAGGGGATGTCATGGCTGCCCGCACTTTGGGGCCCGTGTGGCG
Organism: Streptomyces sp. SLBN-8D4; assembly: GCF_049739545.1. Taxonomy (NCBI): domain Bacteria; kingdom Bacillati; phylum Actinomycetota; class Actinomycetes; order Kitasatosporales; family Streptomycetaceae; genus Streptomyces; species Streptomyces sp. SLBN-8D4. Next base: position 10,117,828 of record NZ_JBMGQC010000001.1, on the reverse strand, counting down.
TCCGGGGCAGACCGTCATGGCAAGACGACGGGCCAACGGGGCACGCTGTTACGAGGGGTGGGTACTGGTGGCGTGTCCACCGGGACCGCCGGACAGGGCGATGCGGGCCGTGATGCGCTTGCCGACCAGCTCCTGCTCGATGAACAGGGCTTCGGTGACGGCCCTGACGACCTCCAGGCCGTGCTGGCCGATCCGGTCGGGATCAGCGGCCCTGGCAACGGGCACGGTGGGGTCGCTGTCCCACACGACAACGTCCACGGCGCGGGCATTGATGCACAGTTCCAGCAGAACAGGGCCGGGAGCGTACTTGCGGGCGTTGGTGACCAGCTCGCTGACCACCAGCTGGGTGAGGTCCCTCGCGCGAGGGGGCACGGGCAGATGACGGTCAACCTGGGCCTTCGTGAGGAAGGCGACAGCGCGGTGGCGGGCTTCGGCGATGCAGCCGTCGTGCTCGCTCAGGGCGTAACGGGCGTGCATCAGGTAACCGTTCGCGGCCCCACAGCCATCGCCCTCGGATCCCACTGGCGTCGCCTCAATCCCCGTATACGAGTGCGCGAGCACCCATCCTCCCTGCAAACATGGCAGAGGCACGCTGTTAGGCAGGCACCCGGGTGCATTCCGCCCACCGTCTGGATCACTCCCGTGACACCACGAGACCAGACGGAGCAGCGAGGACGTCTCTGAGGATCGAGACCGAGCGGGTTCGTCCGCGGCGCACGCGCGGGTGCCGCCAGGCCGGTCGCAGGCTCCGCAGGGCATGTACGCGTCCGTGGGGGCGCCATGGTGCGCTGGCGTGCAATACCACGACGTCCTGGCAACCTTCGTCCGGATCCTGGGCGGCGACACCGGCACTTCACCCAGCTCCTGGACGACGCCCGCCACGAAGCCGGCGAAAGCGCCCCACTCCTGCTCACCCTCCCCGGCACGCAGGCGCCCCCTGATCCCGACCCCGTCGGCACTGACGCCGTCATCAAGACCTTCAGCAAAGTCCTCACCGAAGACCACACCGTCGAAGACGGCCGCGCCCGCCTCCTGCGCAAACACGCCACAGCCGCCCGCACCTCCAACCGGCCACGCCTCCACCCCCTCACAGCAATCACCGAACTCCGATGACCAAGCCGCTGCCCATTTGCCGCGCAGGCCCAGACCCGTCGGCCAAAGGCGCCCGTGCCGTCCCGGGCATGGCCTGAACCACGGTATGGCCCCGGCCGGACGACTTCCGTTCTAGTGGTCGTCGCAACACCCCGGTTCAGGGGGGTGCGATGACTTCAGGATTCGGGAGAACCGGCAGGGGGCTCAAGGCCGCAAGGTCCTGGTCCGTGAGCGAGCGGAATACTTCCGGCTCATGGATCAGGGCTTGACCAACACAGAGGCTTGCCGGATCGTCGGGATCAACCGGCGGACTGGCAAGCGATGGCGGCACGGCCGCCAGGCCACGGGAGTGACGCGGGGTGCTCCACCGGTCCGCAGACCGCTGTCGCCCGACAAGCCGTGCCGCTATCTGCGCGAGCCCGAGCGCATCCACATCGCCGATCGGCTGCGAGAGAAGGCGTCGATCCGGCAGATAGCCGCTGAACTGGGCCGGAGCCCTTCCACCATCGGCCGGGAGATACGCCGCAACGGCATGCCACTGCGCGGGGACGCCTCCCGCTGGACGTATCGCCCGCACGCCGCCCAGTCCCGCGCCGACGCCCGCCGGCCTCGGCCGAAGGCGGGAAAGATCGGCCAGAACCCCGAACTGCGCGACTTCATCCAGCACCACCTCGAACGCCGGTGGAGCCCCGAGCAGATCTGCCACGCTCTGCGGACACGCTTCCCCGACCGGCCGGAGATGCATGTGACCCACGAGACCCTCTACCAGGCCCTCTACGCCCAGGGCCGCGGCGAACTGCGCCGGGAGCTGGCCAAGGCACTGCGCACGGGCCGCACGATGCGCCGATCCCACCGGCAGTCCTACCGGCGCCAGCCCCGCATGGCCAGGGACATGGTGATGATCAGCGACCGGCCCGCCGAGGCCGCCGACCGGGCCGTCCCAGGACACTGGGAGGGCGACCTCATCATCGGCAAGGCCCACAAGTCCGCTATCGGCACGCTCATCGAGCGCTCCAGCCGCCTCGTCACTTTGGTCCACGTGCCCGAAGGCCGCCGCCCCGCCGAGATGCGGGACGCGCTCATCCAGACCGTCTCAACCCTGCCCGCCCAGCTCAGACGCTCTCTCACCTGGGACCAGGGCTCCGAGATGCACCTGCACAAGGACTTCAGCATCGCCACCGATATGCCGGTCTTCTTCTGCGACCCCGGCAGCCCCTGGCAGCGCGGCTCGAACGAGAACACCAACGGTCTGTTGCGGCAGTACTTCCCCAAGGGCACCAGCCTGGCCAGCTACACCCGCGAGGAGCTGGACGCCGTCGCGGCTGAGCTGAACAGCCGGCCACGCAAAACGCTCGGCTGGGAAACCCCAGCCGAGCGTCTCGCTAAGCTCCTGGCAACAGCCAGATGATCAACTTGTGTTGCAACGACCCCTGGAATTCGCCCGAACCGGCCGGGGCCATGCCCCTACACCTGCGACATCACGCCGTGCCGCTGATGAGGAAAGCAGGGTCAGTGGTGATGGCCGCCGTCGCGGTCGTGGCCACCGTCGCGGTCGTGGCCACCGTCGTGGTGGTGGCCGCCGTCGCGGTGGTGGCGCCCGCCCCAGGAGGCGTCGTCGATGAAGCGGCCGTGGTCGTTGCGCAGGGTGGCGGTGTCGGAGTAGTTGTCCCACACGTAGTTGTGGCGGTCCATGTACAGGTCGCTGCCACTGTCGCGGCCCTCGCCGGTGTGGATGCGGACGGTGGCGCGGCCCTCCAGGCGGTAGTGGTCGAAGGTGTAGGTGCGGCCGTCCTCGTTCGTCAGGGTCCAGCCGTCGAGGTTGACGTCGCGACGCGTGGTGTTGGTGAGCTCCACCCACTCCTTGTTCAGCGAACGCCGCGAGCGGTCCTCGGGGCCGGGCGAGTCGTACTGCACCGCGCTGATCTCCACCTTCGCCCGCTCGGGCCGGGCGTGATCGGCCGCCGACGCCGGCAGCGCCACCGCCCCGACGATCGCGGCGGCCGCGAGAGCGGCGGCGGACAGACGACGAGCGGTCACCATGGAAGAAGACACAAAGCCCCCAGGGCTGTACGGGCACCCGCCCACCCCCGGGCCTTTGCGGGCCGGACGGGATGGGCTGGTGCGGTGTGCGGGTGGCGGCCGGCTTGGCCGCACACCCACACCATGACCCCCGTGTGCAGATCGTGAACGCCATATGCGCACTCCATTACGTTTCGCCCACATTGCTGTGACTGTTGGATGCATCGTCCATTTATGCGGCGAACACACCAAGTTGACGCCCCACCAGATCCCCAACCGGTGCGCGCCTTGACCCGTCACCTCCCGCCGCCAGAGCGCGCCACCCCACCCCCCAACGGACCGCCACCCGAAAGTGCGTAACAGCCTCTGTGCCGGTGTCGGCGCCCGTCCTACCAGCGGCAGGGCCATCCAGCCGGCTTGCTGCTGTGTTGGTCGGAGAAGACGATGAGCCGCCGATGACGCCATCGGCGTGACATCGCCCGGCAACCGCAACCACACCCGGCCGTGGAGGGCTCTCCCCTCGCACATCCACCCGCTGCTGGAGGAGACCGACGTGAGCATCGCCCTGGACCACCACACGCCGCAGACCTTCGTCGACCTCTACGCCGGCGACCCGGCGGAAAGCGCCTGGCCCCCGGCCGCCGGGCAGGACACCAACTGCCTGCTGCCGCCGCCCAACCCCACCGAGCGCCTCAGCATCCCCATCGCCCCCCGCGACCAGCGCCGCCTAGCCCTGCACGCCGCGCTGACCACAGCCGGCATCCCACCGCGGCCCGAAGACCGCGACGCCATCGACCAACTCAGCGCCCTGCCCGCCAACATCAACACCACCCTGCAGCGCTGGCTGAGCCACACCGCATGAAGCGGGCAGATACCCTCGAGGTCCCTACGCACTGCACGCATGCCACACGAGCCGGGCAGCCTGATGCCTTCGCACCACGCCCGTACGCGGCCTGCACCGCCGCGACCGCCTGCTCGTAGGTGTCGGCCTGGGTGTCGATCGTCAACTGCACATCGTTTTGGGCCGTGTTCTCGGAGCCGGTGTCGGCGTACACGTGAACGTACCCAGGCGGGCCGTTGCCCTCCCGTGTCCTTGAGGCAGTGGGGGTGCGTGCCTCCTTCCCGGAGGTATCTATCAGCCTGTCAGACCGGTGCGGTAGGCATGAATGACGAGGTGTACGCGGTCGCGGGCGTCGAGTTTGGCCAACAGCCGGGCCACGTGGGTCTTCACGGTCCCGGCGCCGATGCAGAGCCGGTCGGCGATCTCGGCGTTGGACAGTCCTTCGGCAATGAGCAGAAGGACCTCGTGTTCGCGGCTGGTGACGGATCGCGGGAGCGGTGAGGGGCTGGCCGCGTGGTCGGGGGGCGGGTCGGTCAATGTAGGCGGCGATGAGGCGTCGGGTAAGGCCCGGGGCGAGGAGGGCGTCGCCGGTGGCGACGGTGCGGATGGCGGCGTGCAGGTCGTCGGGCGGTGCGTCCTTGAGCAGGAAACTGCTGGCTCCGGCGCGCAGTGCTCCGAAGAGGTACTCGTCCAGGTCGAAGGTGGTGAGCACCAGGACACGGGCGTGGCCTGCGGCGGTGATGCGGCGGGTGGCCTCGATGCCGTCCATGTCGGGCATGCGGACGTCCACGAGGACAACGTCGGGCCGGTGTTCGGCCGCTGTGGCGACCGCCTCGCGGCCGGTGCCGGCGGTGCCCACGACGTGCAGGTCGGTCACGGTCGTCCCAGTGGCGGGGGGCAGCGGCGAGGGGCCGACCGGTAAGCGGGCGTGGACGCGGAAACCGCCGGACTCGCTCGGGCCGGCCTCCAGCGTGCCGGCGTACAGCGTGACCCGCTCGCGCATGCCCGGCAGGCCGCGCCCGTCACGTTGCGGGGCCTGCCGGGCGGTGCCGTCGTCGGTCACGGTCAGCTCGCTGTGGCCGTGACCGACGGTGACGCGCGCGTCGTCGCGCCGGCATGTTTGACCACGTTGGTCAGCGCCTCCTGGACGATGCGGTACCCGGCTGCCGCCAAGCCCGGCGGCATCGGCGCCACCTCTCCGGTGACGGCGAGATCGACCCGCAGGCCCGCGCGGCGGGTGCGCTCAGCAAGCCGCTCAAGGTCAGCCAACCCCGGCGCGGGTGCCAGCTCCGGCGCTTCGGAGTCCTCGCGCAGCACCCCGAGCATGCGGCGCAGTTCCGCGAGCGTCTCGCGGCCGGTCGTCTCGATCGCCTCCAGCGCGCCGCGCGCCTCGGCAGGGCGGTCTTCGGCCACGAGGCGGCCGAAGGCGGCCTGGACAGAGATCACGCTGATCGAGTGGGCGATCACGTCGTGCATTTCGCGGGCGAGGCGCAGGCGTTCCGCGGCGGGCCTGGCCGCGCTCGCAGCCTCCAACCACATCCGGCACGACCGGATCGAGGAGGTACTCGACCTGGTCGGCCTGTCGGACGTCGCCGGCCGCCGGGCCGGCGCCTTCTCCCTCGGCATGAAGCAGCGCCTCGGCATCGCCGCCGCACTGCTCGGCGACCCGCCGGTACTCATCTTCGATGAGCCGGTCAATGGCCTTGACCCGCAAGGCATCCGGCGGATCCGGACCTTGATGCGGTCACTGGCCGCCGAGGGACGCACCGTGCTGGTCTCCAGCCATCTGACCGCCGAGATGTCCCTGACCGCCGACCACCTGCTCGTCATCGGCCGCGGCCGACTTCTGGCCGACACCACAATGAACGAGTTCGTGCCGGCCGGCGCCTCGCTGGAAGACGCCTATCTCCGCCTCACCGAAGCCGCCGTCGAGTACCGCGCAGAAGGGACGGGACGCTGATGTCCGACGCACTGGGAAGGCTCCCGGCCCGGCAAGTCGATCAGCGGATTCAAGCGCATGTACTCGCGGTTCGTGGCCCTGCGCGTGCGACCTGCCGGACGAGGCGTCCGCAAGGCCAGCGACGGTCCTGAACTGCCCGAACGCTGGCTGCTGGCCGAGTGGCCGGCCACCGAACCCGAACCGGTGCAGTTCTGGCTCTCGGACCTGCCCTCCGGGATGCCGCTGGCCACTTTGGTGCGGCTGGCCAAGCTGCGCTGGCGCATCGAGCACGACTACCGCGAGATGAAACAGGCCCTGGGACTTTCCCACTTCGAGGGCCGCACCTGGGGTGGCTGGCACCACCACGTCACCCTCGTCTCCGCCGCCCACGCCTTCTGCACCCTGCAACGACTGGCCCACCACCCAAAAGCCGCGGTGCAGGTCTGAGCCTCTACCAGGTCGTCCGCGAACTCCAGACACTCATCGCCACCTGGAACGGTGCCTGCCCCACCTGCCACCGCGCCATACCCACCCCCGTACGAACCTGACCAGGCCCTACTAGGCCGCATCACCGGTGCCAGCCGCGCTTCTCCAGGGCGCGAGCGACTCGCGTTCGAACGCGGCCTTCGGCGCGAAGCACAGCCTGGCGGGCAAGGCCCCGACGGCTGGGTACGTTCGTCCGTACGCGGCTGGTGAGTTAAGCCCGTACGCCGACACTTGTGGCCAGAGTTCGCGGTTGACCGTTGACCACCTCCTCATCTGGGCGCTGACCGCCTGGAGTGGATGGAGGTCAGGTGTGTGACGCCCGTCGCGGCTTCGAGTTCAGATGTGGGTGAGGTTCCTGCTCGACCAACTGATCCACGAGCCGGGGCCGGGTGTATGTATCACGTGAGCTTGGCCAATCTCGGCTGGATCTGATGCAACAACATGAAACCGATGGCTGACATGAGACATGCGCCGGCACAGGCAATCCAGAGGGCAGAGCTGCCGTAGTGTCCGTAGGCAAATCCACCTGCTGCTGAGGCAATAGTGCCGCCGACGGTCCAGGCGAAGGCGGCCATACCCTGGTAACGCCCTTGTTTCCCCTGTCCGGCGAACCTGGCCGTGACCTCCATGCTGACCGGGCCGCTGATGATCTCACCGAGGGTCCAGATGCACACCGTCACAGCGAACCATAGGACAGAGGACGCCAAGGCCGTGAAGCCGAACCCGGCGCCGATGAGAACGGCCGCCATCGCGAGCATGGTGAACGGCGAACGCCGGCACAAGTATTGACCGGCTGGAACCTGGAGAACGCAGATCAGCACTCCGTTGAGGGCGATGAGGGCCCCGCAGGTCGCCGGGGTGAGACCGGATGCTGACATGGCGACCGGGAGCGTGACCGTCATTTGTTGAAGCACCGTGCTGAGCACAGTGAACAGCACGACGCACAGCAGGAATGGTGTGTTCGTGCGCAGGCTGCCGAATGCGTGGTCGGGTGGGCCGGTGGCCACGGATTTCTTGATTGCCGGTGCGGGGACCTTATACAGCAGGACCAGTGCGCATGCCAGCGTGGCACAGGCGTCGGCGATGAACAGGAGTTGGTATCCGGCCTCTGCTGCGAAACCGGCGAAGAGTACCGATGCCGCGAATCCCAGGTTCATCGCCCAATAGTTGAGGGAGAACGCCCGTACACGGTCCCGGTGGTCCAAGAGATCGTGCATCAGCGCGCTGGTGGCGGGGCGGGAGGCTCCGGAGAAGAGACCGACAAGAAATCCTGAGGTCACCAGCAGGACGTCGCTAGTGCTGAGTCCGAGAAGCACAGTGCTGGCCGCAGCACTGGCGTGGGATGCCAGCAGCACGGTCCGGCCTCCCAGACGGTCCGTCGCGACGCCGCCGACCAGCGAACCTGTCATTCCCCCCACACCGACCACCGCTGCGGTCAGCCCGGCGAACGTCACAGTTCGGCCCTGAGAAGTGGTCAGGTAGAGCGTCAGGAAAGGGGCGACGAAGGTGCCCAGTCGGTTGATCAGCGTGCTGGCCCACAACCACCAGAAGACAGGGGGCAGCCCGCCGACCGCACGGGTCGTGGAGGCTCGAATCGAGCTGGCAACAGACATGACGACCTTACTCGACCTGGTCACCCAGACTGTCCAGGAGATTCCTGGCACGAACAGCTTCCGGGGCCTGCGGGCCTAGGATCTCCGAGACTTCGGGCAAGAGGTTCTCAAGGAGCTGACGGGCTTCGGCCGTGTAGCCGGTCCGGGCGGTCCAGTGGGCGTATTCGACGCGGCTGGAGAGGAACACGGGGTGCTCCGCGGTCAGAACGGCCGCAATGTCGACGAGGAGCGTACGCATCTGTTCCAGCGCGGCCTGGGGGTCGCTCAGCACCCCGGTCCAGTGGGCGATTCTCTGGCGGGTTGCGTAGGGGTAGGAGTGCGCGACTCCCATCACTTCGTAGAGCTTGGGCAGTAGATGGGTCAATTGGGTGACCACGGTGGACGGATCACCTGCCTCAGCGGTCCAGTGAGCGAGTTCCGAGGCGGTGATCGAGCGCAGCGGGTGGTCTATGGGAGCAGTGTTCTCGACGTCCTGCACGAGTTGGGCGCACAGTTCCCTCGCTTCCTCGGGACGTCCGTTGCGGCCAGTCCAGGAGACGACGTTGGCACGCGTGTTGAGGGTGATGAGGTCGTTGTGCGGAAGGAGGCGTTCCTCGCGGCGCAACAGGTCGAGGTGGAGGTGGAGCGCGGCCTCGGGTTTGCCGATCACTCCCGTCCAGTAGCTCATCCGTCGGCGCGTGCTCAGGCACTCGAGGTCGTCAGGCCCCAACGCCTGCTCCTGGGCTGCGAGGATCGCGGTGAGTTGCTCCGCCGCGTCCCGGGGCTGCCCGGACGTACCGGCCCAGTGGGCGGCTGACACGGCGATCGAAAGTACCCGGAGGTCGTGCGGGCCGAGCAGGTCTTCCAGTTCGGCCCGCAGTTGCCGAAGCAGCCGCAGTGCCGATTGCGGCGCCCCGGCCAGACCGATCCACTCCGCCAGGTCGCGGCGGCCGGCGAACACGGGCAAGCTGCGTTCACCGTGCCGGGCGGTGAGCTGTTCCAGGACAATTTCCGCGCGGGAGACGGCTGCGCGCCAGGCACGGGCGGCAACCAGAGCCTGCAATTCCTCATCGCGAGAGGTCAGGGATTCCAACGGCCCTTCGCTGATCAGCTGCTGTCCGTTCCCCTCCATGAGATCTCCTTCGCTTCCTGGCCCGCGCTTGGTGAGCCCAAAGTGTTGCAGCAGCGGCACCGCCGCGAGGGCGAAGGCGGATGCGCCGGGCGGAAGTCGGAGACTGCCGGAGAGGTCGGAGCGGATCGCCGAAAACGTGCGGGGCGCCGGTTGCGAAAGGCGGAGGCCGTCGGTAACGAGCTGAGCTGTTTTCAGGAGATCACCCGAGGGCACGGTTTCCATCAACAGATCGCGCATTCCCGGCCGGTAGTCGTAGTGGGTGACGTTCGGCCGGGCCGGATCAGGGCTCTGCCGCATGAGACCGCCGAGCAGGACTTCTGCCAGCGGAGCGGGATCCGACCGGCCGAATACGGAGCGCTGCACCAGGCGCATCAGCCCGAGGGTGAGGGGGCGGACTGCGGCCAGATGGCCAGCAAGTCGGAACGCCTCGGGGGACGCCGCTCGGCGGAAGAATGCGAGGTGTTCGCGCAGGTCGGCAGGCGCACTGACAGACGAGGAGGTGGGAGAGTTCTGCCGATCGCTGCTCACCGGGATGACGTGCAGGGGGGTTGAGCTGCCGTCGGCCACCAGTTTGGCCCACTGGGCCAGCGCGCTTGGGTGCAGTTCCACCACCGGGACAGGAACTCCGGTGAACTGGCCCAGTTCGGGAGGGAGCCAGGGATCGTCCACGCGCAGCGCCTTGTTGGCGCTGCCCGCCCGTGGCCCGCTGACCGTCTTGAGTTCGATGTTGAGCCGGGTCCCGGCCCACAGACGTCTGGGGAGGGGCTGCACGATGGCAGTCGGACAGCGTTCGGCACAGAAGCTGAGGAGGGACTGGGTAGCGCTCGTGTGCCATCCCGGCCCGATGACGTCCGACAGGATCAGCACGACCGCGCGCCGGTCCGCAGGGCAAAGTGACTGCGGGGCGACACGGGCGCCCGATGGGCGGAAGGGGGCGGTGCGCAGCACGGGGGCGTCTGGCGTTCTTGTGTCAAGGCCAAACGCCCGGACACGTCGGAAGACACCCGTCTGTTCCATGAGGATGCGCAATTCGCGGGCAGTCTCCTGCCATAGTTTCATCGAGAGGCCGTCATCCACCACCAGTGAGACGTCCAGCCACTGTCCCTTCATCGGCTGCAGGACCACGTCCAGAATGCCGGTTTCGGCGATCAGATCGACCGTGCTGGTGTCGTCGATTTCCTTGGCACTGTGATCCGGTGTGCTGCGCTTGAGGGATCTGAGTGCGCTGCCGATCGCCAGGCTGCCGGGCAGGGTTCGCTCGGCGGGGAGTCTCATGAGGTCGCCGGCGGTACCGGGCACGCCGTCGCCGCCGTAACTGAAGAGGTCGGAGTCTGCCGCGAAGCCGTGCTGCTCCTGGGAACGTGGCGTCGGGATGTCCGCGGGGCCGCCGCCTTCTTGCAGCGCGTGGGGGACGGGGTTCTGGGCGGCCGTGAGGCCTTCCGTGGGCAGGCGCAGGGCGAGCCAGAGGACGTCAGCCAGTTCCGCGGGAGTGAGAGCGATACCGGAGCTTGCCAGCACATCGCGCAACCGCTCGATCATTCGAGGCCCGGACCCGTCTCCTCGAGCGGGCGCAAGACCGCGTTCAACAAGCCCTCCCGTCCCAGGTCGACACCAGTGACGCGCAGATGGACGGCGTTGAGCAGTTGGTCCGTAGCCAGCGCCAACTGATCCTGGTCGCGACGCTCGAGGAAGGTTGCGATCAGGTCTTCCGCAGCTCTCAGACCCTCTTCTCCCAGATGGGCGGACACGATTTCACGCAACTGGTCACCGGTCGGTTCCTGCAGGTCCAACCGCACGCAGCGGCGCAGGAAAGGCGCGGGAAAGTCACGTTCGCCGTTACTGGTCATCACGACCACCGGAAATTCGGCGCAGGAGACGACGCCCTGGTGCACGCTGTAGCGCTGTCTGCTGCCGGCGAGCATGACCGGGACGTCAGGGCTGTCGTCGGGCAGGCGGACGAGTTCCGGGATCTCGAAGGAACCCTCTTCGAAGACCACTAGGAGATCGTTGGGCAGGTCGATGTCGCCCTTGTCGATCTCGTCCACCAGCAAAACCCGAGGCCGGCCTGGCTCCCCCGTGGCCAAGGCGGTGCCAAGGGGACCGAGTCTGATGTAGCTGCCGACTTCCGGTGCCGTCGTGCCCAGTTCGCGGGCCCGTCCTGTCTCCCGTAGACGTCCGACGGCGTCGTAGTGATAGAGGCCGTCAACGAGTGAGGTCTTGCTGTTCACCGGCCAGCTGAGCAGTTCGCCCAATTGCAGCTCACGCGCGATGGAGGCCGCGAGTGAAGACTTTCCGGCCCCTGGCCGACCGGTGACGAGCAGGGGGCGCCGCAGATGCAGCGCAGCGTTCACCACGTCTGCCTCTTGGGATCCGATCCGGTATTCCAACGGAGCACTGTGCCTGCGCGGAGTGAATGTGCGCCACGGGGGTGCGGCAGGCAACTGTGGAGGTGCTCCGTTAATCTCGCTCGTGCCGCGGTACAACCGCCAGCTGTACATGTCGTCTGACAAGAGTCGGAACTCCTCTCACGTTACAGCGGTGGGTCGCTGAGCTGAAGTGTCTGCGGAACGCCGTCGGGCCGGTCCCACACTAGGGCCAGCCGCGTCCCCATCTCGCCGGACCCGGCCCCAACTCCGGTCCTGAGTCTGGCTTCGTAGACGCGCCTGGGAAGCTCGTGCGGAGCCAGTCCTTGCGTCAGTTCGGCCAGCTCATCCCCCTTCAACCCGGCTGCGGTGGAACGCAGCCACACGACTCCGGGAACCCCAACAGCCAGCGCAATGACACGTAGCCGAACCAACTCGGACGGAGGACACGCGAGGGCCACCGCGCAGATGGGGCTGGCAGCTCCCCGTTCCTGCATCGCCGGGTCGTGCCGCGACAGCACTGCCGTTCGGCCAGAGTGCAGGGCTTGCCATCGGTAGCGCAATTCGGGCAGGAACGCTGGACGACGCAGTTCCGGGCATCGCAGCACGCAGAGAAAGTCTTGGCCCAGGACTGCTGGAAAGAGGTCGTCTGTCTGGTAGACCCATTGGTCGACGGGGAGATCGAGTTCGCTGGGGGGTACGAAGCACTCGATGATCGGCAGCGCGCCCGGCGCGCTGCGCTCTGCGATCGTCTCCAGCACAGCGGCCAGTTCTGTCAGCAGCGTCCGTAACGGCATCGGCCGGTCGTGCGTTTCGTGGTGGATCACCGAGCCGTCAGCGTCGCTGGCGTGCAGGACAGAGGTGAAGGTCTCGGTGCCGACGGCTCGCCAAAGCTGGAGCTGGACCAGGGGTGCCGTGACAGCGCCGTCCACGGACTCCCGGGCCTGGGCGCGGTGTTCGCGCAGACTCTCGGCGAGTCCGAGGCGGCGGGCTACTGCGTCGTTCCAGGCGTACAGGGCCTGCCTGGTGTCCACGGCAGCGGTGTGCGCGGCGGCGAACTCGATGGCTCGGAGCAGTGGCGGCACCTTCCCGTAGCGTGACTGGTAGCACTCCAGGAGGGCGAGGGCCTCGGGCCAGTCCAGAGCAGCCAACGACGGCCCGAACACCAAGGCTTTCGCTGCCGCCCTCTGAGGGCCGGGCACCGGGCCGGCAAGCAGATCGAGTAGTTCCCGATGCTCGCATGCCGTCAGGAACTGGTCGGCCGTGGTGTGCAGCGCCGTGGTGCGCACCCAACGCCGGTCGTCCTCCGTCGCGGCAAAGGCGTGCAGCAGGGCCAGCAGTGTGGGCACGCCCCGGGGCCGGGAGAGCGCCGTGCGGGCGAACCACTCGTGGGATGCGGTGGTCGGAACGCCGGGCAGCTCCAGTTCCCTCCCCAGGTGCTCCGCGCACTCCGATCGGTTCTCTGCAGATGTCAAACAGACTCGGAGCGGGCCGAGGAGTTGCTGGGTCAATGCCGCACGACGGCTGTCCTTCGCCAGGACTGCAGGCACGATCGCGCTGAGATTCGCACCCTGTGTTCGCAGCAAAGAGGAGACGTTCCACACGGGCACCGCGAAAGCCCGCTGGCCGCGTCGGCTCACCAACAGCCCCACGACCTGTTGCTGTTCCCGGTCCCACAACGGGGAACCGCTGTACCCCTCGACGATCGACTGCGCCGATGCCGGACAGTCCAGGACGATCCATCGATCCGTCACACCCTGGGCCACGGCGGCCGCGATGGTGCTCGGCGCGCCGCTGCCGAACCACGCATAGGTGACACTGCCGACCCGGCAACGGCCCATGTCCGGCGGCGCGTCCGGGAGCAGCGGCCCGTTCACAAGGCGTAACAGGGCGAGATCGCCGCACCACTCCGCATCCCCGTCCTGCGCCGGTGCGCCGTCTGGGCGGCGGGCGGGGAACCAACCCTCCAGCGCAGCCTCAAAACGCTGGGTGGAGGTGATGCCGGGCAGGGCGAGGGATACCCCCTGCACGACGTCACCGAGACGGGCGGGCCGGTCCTGGCAAAAGGAGTGCCGACCCAGAACCTGATTTATCACGTGCGCGCAAGTCAATACGTGCTCGCCGGTGAGCAGGACACCTCCGCCGACGGCCCGGGGACCATTGTTGCCGTAGAGCGCCGCATGCGCGGCCTTCACCGAGCGGTCCAGGTCGTCCATCCCGCTACCCGGCCTGCGGTCCCAGCTTCCAGGTGGCGCGGACGGTGATGACCGCCTCGCCCTGGGCGGAGGTGATACCGAGTTTGAGGTCCTGCGAGAGCCTGACGCCCAGTTCCACCGCCACGTCGTCCGGGGGGCGCAGCGCGGAGGTCATCGCCTGGTGCACGGAATCCAGTACGGAGCCGAGCGGGCGCAGAATATCGCTCAGCGCCTGGCCTGTGGCTGCCGCCACCCGCTGACCACGGCCCACCGGTACCACGGAGCCCGTACCGTCCGGCAGGTCCAGATCGGCGGTCGGAGCAGATGCCGGCGAGAACACCTCGACGAACACGCCTGTCCCGTCACCGAGCTTCAACTCGACTAATTCTGGCATCTGTTCATGGTGGCATAAGAACCTACCGCCAGGCATCGGGACAAACAGGACTGGTCCCCTAAGGACTTGTCCGGCGGATCATGAGTGTTTCAGCTTGCCCCGCCGTGTAGTTGGTCGTGGGCAGACCCTCGCCCTCGGAACCGGCCATCGCCGCCCACAGGCCGCCAGCCCCGAACGCTGATCGAGCCCAGACCGGCCCCGCGCCTTCACTCATCGGAGTTCCCCTCCGGGCACCGCTCCCCCGACGACGGCTCCCAGCCAGTTGATGTCGGGGCTGGACAGCACAGCGAGAAGGCTGCCTTGGAGGTGGCCGGCAGCACAGCAGGAGGGCTGCCTTGGAGGTGGACGACGGCGATCATCGCGCGGCCCAGGTGCTCGGTCGTGGTCGTGTGCGACGGCGCCAGTCGGTGCAGCAGGAAGTACAGCCACGACGTGAGCCGGTACGTCAGACGATAGGCCGGAGTTCGAGAGACGGCGCCCTGGAGGGGCGGGATGTAAGCGGGCTGGAAGGCACACGCGTGGAACGGAATCCCCGCAGTTCGTTCTCGGTACGCCCCAGGACCCGGGCTCACGCCGAGCGGCTCACCCTCGGAGGCGCCCTCCCCGATACGAAGGTGAAGGTCAGAGACGGGGCAGCGGCGCTCACCGCGTCCGCGGCTGCCAGCGTGTAGTCATGGGTGATCCGGGAGTATGCATCCTCACTGCGGCCGGCCGAGGAGAGACCCGCGCAGTAGATGCGGGCCTGCCCGCCCGAGGAGACCTGCAGGAACGCTTCTTGCACGAATCACTCGGCGCCCTGGAAATGCTTCAGGAGCGCATCCGCGCGCGCATCGTGCAGGGCTCGGTCCAGGCCACCCGCAGCAACAAGGACTGGGCTGCCGTCATGGTTCTCGGCCCAACGCGACCCCTTGTCAGGCTCATGGCCCTCTTCTACAGTCCCGGATACGGAGACTGTGGGAGCGCTCCCATGAGGAGGGTGCTCCAACGCTCACTCCCCTCACTCCGAGAGGAGTCCCACACGAACGTCACGGCGCCCCGTCACGAAGAAGGCGGATCCCCCCATGCAGCTTCTTTCGATCCACCGCTCGCCCGCCCTGAAGCGCATTGCTGTGTCGCTGGCAGCGCTTTGCTGTGCCGCGTTACCCGTCGTGGCCGCGGCCGCCCAGCCGCCCGTGGCGAGTGCCGCCGCCACTGAGGTCTTGGGCAACGCGACCCACTTCGACGGGCTCGGGAGCCCCTACGGCGGCTGTGGTCTGCCGCAGCGCGAACTGGACAGCCAGGACTTCGTGGCGCTCAACGTGTTCAACACACCTGGCGACTACTCGGGCTCCTACCCGCGCCCGGTGCCGGACTCAAAGGCACCGATCAAGGGTGCCTTCGACAACGGCCGCAACTGCGGCCGCTGGGTCAAGGTCACCATCGGGGACTACTGCTCCGGCACCAACGACGGCGCCCCCGGCCAGCCCTTCTGCCGCAACGGCTCCTGGGTGGCCGACAAGTACAACGGGGCCACCCTGACCATGCTCGTCGCGGACAGCTGTGCCGATTCCAACGCCTGGTGCCGGGACGACCCGAACCACCTCGATCTGGCGACCGATTCCCTCAACCGCTTCCGGATCGGCGGCGCCCCCGTGGGGGCGATGTACCCGGACCGCTGGAACAACCGTCATGTCTCCTGGAGCTTCGTCCCGGCCCCGGACTACCGCGGCGACATCCGTATCGGCTTCCTCAGGGGAGCCCAGCGGTACTGGCCCGCCATCGCCGTCTCCCATTTGCCCAATGGTGTCCACGGCATCCAGTACCTGGCGAACGGCACTTGGACCGACGCCACCATGAACAGCGACATGGGGCAGTCCTATGTCATCGGCGCGACGGCCTCCGGCGGAAGCGACTTCACCATACGGATCCGCGACGCCGCCGACGCCTGGCTGGGCGGCGGCCGTACGTACTCCTTCTCGCTGCCCTCGGGCTGCGCGGGAGGCTGCTCGCAGGACTACACCGCCGTCCCCTACACCACTGACGCCTCTGGAGGGACACCGCCTCCCACTCCCGCGCCGAGCCCCTCCGGCGACACCGCCTGCACGGCGCAGTGGAAGCTGACCGGCTCATGGCAGGGCGGGTACCAAGCCGACGTCACGGTCACCAACACCGGGTCCCGGCCGGTCACCGGCTGGTCGGTGCACCACACCCTGCCGGGCGGTGTGACCGTGGCGAACCGCTGGAACGCGGTGGTGGATTCGTCCCGCCCCGCCACCACCGTGCACAACGCCTCCTACAACGGCTCCCTGGCACCGGTCGCGTCGACGACCTGGGGGATGACGCTCAACGGCGACGACCGAGACCTCGGCACACTCCTCTGCACCGCGTCCTGACTCCCGTCGAGAGAGTGATCATGGCCATGACTTCATTACGCGTGCGCCGCCACCGGCTGCCTCTGTGGGCATTGGTGCTGACCGTGGTGGCGGTTGCCCTTCCCGCCATCGCGACGTCGCGCGCACAGGGCGCGGCGACGGGCTGCACGGTCACGTACACCACCAACGAGTGGTCCGGCGGCTTCACCGCCCAGATCCGCGTCACGAATCTCGGCGCCGCCCTGAACGGCTGGCGGCTGGAGTGGGCCTACGGCGGCGACCAGCAGGTCACGTCCGCCTGGAACGCGCAGGTCACCCAGTCGGGCAGCGCGGTGACCGCCGTGAACGCCGCGCACAATGCCGTGCTCGCCGTCGGCGGGTCCGTGGACTTCGGCCTCCAGGGCACCTGGCGCACCGCCGACCCCGCTCCCACCGCCTTTGCCCTCAACGGCGCTCCGTGCGGCGGAACCGCGACTCCCACGCCGACGCCGACGGCGACATCCACGGCGCCGGCCGAATGCGCCGGGGCCGGGGCGACGATCTGCTCCGACTTCGAGGACCAGACCGGCAGCGTGCCCTCGGGCGACTGGCAGACCACGGCACCCGACTGCCAGGGAACGGGGAAGGTCAGCGTCGACACGTCCGTCGCCTACAGCGGCACCAGGTCGCTGCGCGTCGACGGCGGCGCCGGCTACTGCAACCACGTCTTCGCAGCCTCCACCCGCGATCTGTCCTCCGTCGGGCCCGTGGTGTACGTGCGGATGCGGGTCCGGCACACCACCGCCCTGCCGAACAACCACGTCACTTTCGTGTCCATGCCGGACGCCTCGCAGGGCGGCAAGGCGCTGCGCGTCGGCGGGCAGAACGGCGCGCTGCAGTGGAACCGCGAGAGCGACGACGCGACGCTGCCGGAACAGAGCCCGGCGGGTGTCGCGCTCAGCACCCCGCTGGCCACCGGCCGGTGGCTGTGCCTGCGGTACCAGATCGACACCACCGCCCAGGCCATGCGCACCTGGGTCGACGACCAGGAGATCGCCGGACTGCGCGTGGACGGGGCGCCGACCCAGAACGTCGACGGGCAGTGGCTCGCCCGCAGGACCCCTCCCCGCCCCACCGGCCTGCGCCTGGGCTGGGAGAGCTACGGCACCGGGGACGACACTCTCTGGTTCGACGACGTGGCCCTGGGCTCCTCACCGATCGGCTGCTGACGCCCGCATGGAATGTGCCGGGACGACAGGATCTGAACGCGCGGCAGTTGTCGATTCCTTGATCCGTACGGCGCGCAGCACCCGCCTGGTGAACCGTTCAGCTGCAGGCCCTCGGCCTGGGCCCTGGCTCACCCGTCCGTCGATCAGATGGGTATCGAGCTCATCGATCCCTTACGCAACAAGGAGATCAGGTGAAACGTCGTCACACCTTAATAGCCACCGGCGCCGCCGGTGCACTGATCCTGGGTGGCCTTGCCATCGCCACCCTGCCCGCATCGGCAGCCGCCACCGGCTGCTCGGTCGCGTACAAGGTGCAGAGCGAATGGCCGGGAGGGTTCACCGCGGACCTGGCCATCACCAATCTCGGCTCCCCCGTGCGAGGGTGGACCGCGACGTTCGACTTCCCGAACTCCGACCAGAAGGTCACCAACGGCTGGAGTGCCACCTGGGCACAGTCCGGAACCCACGTGTCCGCCACCAACCTCGACTGGAACGGGACGCTGGACACGGGCGGGTCGGCGTCCATCGGGTTCAACGGTGCGTGGAAGGGCGCCAATCCGCAACCCCCATCGGTTGCGCTCAACGGCGTGACCTGTACCGGCTCGGTGACATCCCCGCCCCCCAGCCCCACCACCACTCCGACCGGCGGCCCCAGCGGTCCGGCCCCGGAGCTGAAGGTTTCCGGCAACAAGATCGTCACCGCGAGCGGCAAGCCGTACCGGCTGCTGGGCGTGGACCGCTCCAGCGGTGAATACGCTTGTGTTCAGGGCAAGGGACTGTGGGACGGCGGCCCGGTCGACCAGGCGTCCGTCGACGCGATGAAGACCTGGAACATCCACGCTGTACGTGTGCCGTTGAACGAGGAATGCTGGCTCGGCCTCAACGGCTCGCCCAACGGGACCGCTTACCAGCAGGGCGTCAAAGATTACGTCAACCTGCTGGTCGCCAATGGCATCACCCCGATCCTCGACCTGCACTGGACGCGGGGCGCCTATACCAACGGGCCGGACTGGCACTGCAAGGACGCCACCGCGACCTGCCAGAAACCCATGCCGGACGCGCAGTACGCCCCCCAGTTCTGGACCGGTGTCGCAGGCGCCTTCAAGGGCAATGACGCCGTCGTCCTCGATCTGTTCAACGAGCCGTACCCGGAGATCGCCGCCGGCTGGGACAAGACCGTCGGCTGGCAGTGCTGGCGCGACGGCGGCACCTGCTCGGGCCTCCCGTACGAGACGGCCGGCATGCAGGACCTGGTCGACGCGGTCCGGGCCACCGGCGCGACCAACGTCCTCATGCTGGGTGGCCTTGAGTGGGCCAACGACATGCGCGAGTGGCTGACGCACATGCCGAACGACGCGCTGAACAACATCGCAGCGTCATGGCATTCGTACAGCTTCAACGCCTGTGCGACAGTGTCCTGCTGGGACAGCCAGGTCGCGCCGCTCGCCCAGCACGTGCCGGTCGTCATCGGTGAGTTCGGCCAGGACAACTGCGGCTTCGACTACATGCAGCAGTTGGTGGACTGGGCCGACGCGCACAACATGAGTTATCTCGCGTGGACCTGGAACCCCTGGGGCTGCAGCAGTGGTGGCGTGCTCATCAAGGACTGGGCGGGCACCCCGGAACCCGGCGTCGGAGAGGGTCTGAAGGCCCACCTGGTCAGCCAAGACCCCTACTCGACCCCATAACCGAGCGCCCAGGTTCTCGCCCGGGTCGTCGACGGCGCACCGGCCGGTGCGGAGATCGTGCAACAACGGTGTGAAGTGGGCGAACCTGCCGATGGACTTCCCGCCGTTCAAGCGGGTGCACGCCTTCGCCCGCCGCTGGCAGGTCCAGGGCCTGCTCACCGAGCTCCACCACCGGCTGCGCGACCGCGTTCGTGTGAAGGAAGGACGCTCACCGGATCCGAGTGCGGCGATCGTGGACTCGCAGTCGCTGCGGGCGGCGGCGAACATCCCGCGTTCGACGTCCGGGTGGGACCGCGGGAAGAAGCTGAGCGGACGCAAGAGGCACCTGGTGGTGGACTGCCTCGGCCTGGTCCTGACCGTGGCGGTGACCGCGGCGAGCGTGCAGGACCGCGACGCCGCCGTCCCGCTGCTTCAGCGGCTTGGCGTGATGCAGCTCGGGAGAAATTGCGAAGCGGGCTGAACCGCCCCAGGTGGGAGAACGCCCTTCCGGAGGAGGTTGAAGCCGGCGCGGCCGAACATCTGGCGCTTAAGCATCTTGATGCGGTTGACGTGCCCTTCTACGACTCCGGAGCTCCAGGGCAGGGTGAGGCCGGCGACGACGGCGTCACGTTGCGGTCGATGCCCGCCGCGAGGGTGTGAAGACCGGGCAGGTCATCTTGGCGGACGGCATCGAGTCACTCGGGCAGCCGTTGGCCGTGTCGCTCGGTGAGGACCTGAGCGAACGAACGGACGTGTCTGGTGAGGGCTTCCAGTTCGGGGCAGTGGGCCAGGACGGCCTTCATCCGGAGCTGTTCGCCCTCGGAGAGGGACTCGGGGTGCCGGAGGATCCAGCCGGCGACCGTGCGGGGTGAGGGCGGGGGTGCGGTGACAGGGTCGGCTGAAAGGCTCTTGGTGCAGACCCGTGAAGGTTGCCCCGCAGGGCGGTCCGGTCTGGGACCGCCCTGGCTTGTGGAGGAGAACGTGGCGGCAAGGTAGGCCCACCAGCCGCTCACTTGGGCACCAGCCGGGACTCCAGGGCGTGCGTCATAGGCCCGAACGTACGTCAGGGCGCGGAGCCGGACCCAGCCGCCCCTCGGCGCTGTTGGTAGTCCACGACAACACTCCCGCAGCGATGGTCCGCGGCATCGTCACGATCGAAGTCCGACACCGTTTGGCAGCAGTGAGCGGTTAGGGTCATGAGCCCCCTGTCCTGTGGCAGGGGGCCCATTCCATGGTCTTTCCTTGAGGGTTCGAGGCGTGCCGACACCTGATCAGATCTGGCAGGACGCCGACTTGCCCACCCGGCGGCTCGCCGGGCTGGCGCTGAATCCCGCCGCTCCGCTGGAGGTCCTGCTGTACCTGCTGGCCGAGGCCCCGCTCGCCGTACGGATGGTGCTGTGCCGGGACCGGGTTCTGCCGTCGGCGGTCGTCGACGCCGTGATCGCGCACCCCGACCATCGCACCCGCAGCTTCCTCGCCCGCAACCCCCATGTCGATCCGGCCCAGCGGGCACGGTTCCTGGACTCTCGGTCAGCGGTTGGCTTGCGAGGCGCCGTCAAGGATCTGGCGCAGTCGGTGCGCGAACTCGTCCGGCTTCCCCGCATATCCGAACTCTCCGTCCATGAATCCGCCGTGATGGCTCGGGAACACGGCCACCCGCTGTCCGAGCAGTTCAGCGGTCGCGAAGGAGGTGCGTCCGGTCAGCACGTCCTCGGACTCCTCGCCCACAGCGATCACGACGCGGGTCGGCGCAGCGGCGATCGCGTCGGCATCCGGCCGATAGCTGCTGACCGCCCATGAGCGGTCGGACAGCAGCGGATTGTCACGTGAGCCGTCATCCTCCGTGGGCATCCCGAACGCGGCGGGATCGGCCTCTGGCTGCGCGAAGTACGCGTCGGTGAACTCTCCCTTCCACGAGGTCATCGCCACGAACGCAGCCATCCCGGCCCCCCATCCCCGCTTCATGTATGCCTCCCTGACTCCGGCCCGGGCCCGCACGGCCGCCGGGCCGTCCGGCGTGAGGGTGATGAGCGGCGGCTCGTGCGCGACCAGGGTGGTCACGTCTGCGGGATACGTCTCCACGACCGCGAGCGCGGTGACCGCTCCCCCACTGCTGGCGAACATCTCAACCGGCCCGTCCCCGATCGCCTCGATGACGGCGTGCACGTCGTCGGCCTGGGTCTGCGGCGTGTGGTCGACCCGCCCGTCCTTACGCGTGCTGCGACCGAGACCGCGCGGGTCGTAGGTGACCACGGTCCGCTCGGGAAAGCGCGCGGCGAGGGCGACGAAGCCAGTAGCGTCCATGGGCTGCCCGATCATGAACAACGGCGGGCGTCCGTCTGCGGCCGGCAGCGGCCCGCGCACGTCATAGACCAGGCCCGCGCCGGCTGTCTCGAGCGTGTGAGTCTGCATACCTGTGCAGACCGGCCCCGTCCCCGAAACTCATCGGCGCGGCAGGCGTCGCTCCGCGGCGCCTGCACCAGGGATCCCTTCTGTTCGTCGAGGGCGAGCCGAGACGGAAGGCTGTCGATGCGCTTCGCGAACGACAGCAGCGATCGGGGAACGGCGGTGGGTGTGCGGCGCGCGTAACAGACACATGGGATGCCCTTGAGACCGAGCGGAGAGCGCTTTCGAAGCGCTTCGATCCAGGTCAGGGCACATGAGAAGTGTGAAGGGATCAATATCGTCGCATCAAGCAGGGCATGCACAAGGTCCCTTCCAAGCTTCGGAGGAATCTTGGAAGCGACCCTTGTGCACCCCCACGCCTTCACTTAACCTCACTGCAACGTCGAAGCGCTTCGATTGAGAATCACGTCCAGTAATGGGATGTTCCCGTTTCCGATCGGCCAGTTCCAGTCACGACACCGCAGCCGACGGCCTACCGCCGGGTGTCCAGGTGCGCCACGAAGGGTTGACGCAATGACGCCGAACGCCGCCTCCGCCCCCTCCGGACCCAGCAGGAGAAGCTTCCTCTCCTCCACGGCGGTCGTCACGGCAGCAGCGGCCGGTGGGATGCCGCTGCTCACCGCCTGCGGCGGCTCGGACAGCGGCGAGCGCGAAGGGGCCACCTCGGGCAAGGCCGCGGACAAGCTGCTTCCGACGTACGTGGCCAGCACGCTTGCCAAGCCGGACATTCCGACGAAGAACGGTTCCACGGCTGGCTACACCAGCAAGGTCGACCTCGCGGCCCTCGCCACCTCGGTCCCGAACAAGCTCGCTACCGGCACTCCCCTCAAGATCATGGCCCCGTTCTGGGGCTCCCCGCCGAAGGCCGGCTGCGCCTACTACAAGGCGCTGGACGCCGCCGCGGGCACCAAGATCACCTGGCAGAACCAGGACGGCAACACCTACGGCCAGAAGCTCGGCGCCGTCCTCGCCTCCAGCTCCATACCCGACATGGTGATCGTGCCCAGCTGGGAACTGGTCGGCAAGATCTCCAACGCGGTCACCGCCAAGTTCATGGACCTCGGCCCCTACCTCGCGGGCGACAAGGTCAAGAAGTACCCGAACCTGGCCGCGATCCCCTCCGACGCCTGGCGCATGAGCATCTTCGGCGGCGCCCTGCGCGGCATCCCGATGCCCGCCGCCCCCGCGAGCTTCATCACGCCCTTCTACCGCAAGGACATCTTCGACAAGAAGGGCTATGCCGTCCCCAAGTCGGCCGACGAGTTCCTCAGTTGGGCCAAGGAGGCCACCAGCGCCAAGGCCAAGGTGTGGGCGTGTGGTGACATGAGGTGGTCGGCGGCAGGCTTCTTCAGTGTCCTGCCGGCCGGGACGATCGGCTGGAACATCGGGGACGACGGCAAGCTGACGTACCGCATCGAGCACCCCGAGTACCTCGAACACCTGGAATGGGTCCGCAAGCTGTTCGCGGCGGGCGTGGTCCATCCCGACGACAAGGCGATCACGGGCGACCCGGGCCAGCGGTTCACCGCCGGGCAGGTCCTGGTCTACAACGGCAACGGGGCCGACTGGTGGGGCAAGACCGTCGAACAGGCCCAGTCCAACCCGGACTTCCGGATCGAGGGCATGGACTACTTCGGCGCTGACGGCGGCAGCCCGACGCTGTACGCCGGCCAGCCCGCCGGCATCTGGTCGATGATCCGCAAGGGCGCCTCGAAGGCGACGATCGAGAACGCCCTGGCCGCCGCCAACTTCGCGGCCGCGCCCTACGGCACCAAGGAGCGGATGCACGTCGACTACGGCGTCGAGGGCACCCACTACACCGTCAAGAACGGCGTCCCGGTCAAGAACGACCTGGGTATCCAAGAGGTGAACAACGCCTGGGCGATGCTGGCGGCCCCTGCTCCCTACACCGCCCACCCCGACTTCCCCGAGATCGCCCGCAAACAGGTCGAGTGGCAGCAGCGGCAGGGTGCCTTCATGAAGAAGACGTCCACCTACGGTCTGAACATCGTCGAGCCGACCCGCTACGCCACTCTCTCCAGCCAGTTCGAGCAGCTGGAGATCGACTACGTGCGCGGCAACAAGAAGGTGTCCGACATTCAGCAGGCCATCTCCACCTGGAAGTCCTCCGGTGGCGACAAGCTGCGCGACTGGTACAAGCAGCTCATCGACAAGAACGGCAGCGGCAGCTGATGTCCCTCACGGCCGGCAACAGGCCCGACGGGACTCGTCCCCCCGCGGCCGTGGGGGAACCGACGGCCGCGGTCACCGCGGCCACCGTGAAGGACAGCGTGCCACGCAGGGGCGCCCAAGGCGGCCAAAGATCCCCTCCGGGTCCGGTGGCGCCGTGAGCGCGAGCTCATCCTGATGACTCTGCCCGGCATGGTCCTGCTCCTGCTCTTCAACCACGCGGTCCAGAAGTACACCGAGGCGCCGACCAGCCTCCAACAGGCGGTCCGCACCGGTCAACTCTCCTCCCTGGGGCCGCAGATGGCCGTCATGGTCCTTGCCCAGACTCCCCGTCGCAGTGGCCTCCCCTCTCGTCCCGCGCCACTTCAGGAAGGGCATGCTCACGGGGGCGATCAAAGGCTGACGCCCTTGACTCTGCCCACGCCGCAGAGCCGTCGGCCATGGGTCCGCAGCCTCGCCGTGCGGCTCGCGCCCAAGTGGCGCAGCCGCACAGAGAGACTTCCCCGCTCCCTCAGCACGTCAACTCCCCTCCTATTCCTGCACAAGAGGTATGTCATGCACATGGTGTTCCAGCCATGGCCCCGATCACCGGCCCCGTCCACGGCACCGGGGAGTCGCACTCGGCCGCCCGCAGGGAGGACGACTTCCCGAGTGGCAACGGTCATCACGGCGCCCTTGTGTTCGGGGAACGGGACGCCGAGCGGGCCGTCGTCACGCATCACACCGTGTACGGCCGGTCGACGATCAGCCCAGCTGGTTCAGCTATCACTTGCAAAAGAGAGGAAACTCCGTGCGAAGGTCTTGGATTCCACCCCTGATCACGCTTCTCACCGCCGCGTTCGGGGTGACAGCGGCAAGTGTGTCCCCTGCCTCTGCCGCCTCCGACACGCCCTTGCGGGTCATGCCGCTGGGCGACTCGATAACCTGGGGCGTGGGAAGCAGTACGGGCAACGGCTACCGGGGCCCGCTGTGGAACCAGCTCGCGGCGGACGGCCATCCGCTGGATTTCGTCGGCACTGTGCGGGGCGGTTCGATGTCCGACCCTGACAACGAAGGCCACTCCGGATACCGAATCGACCAGATCGCCGCACTCGCCGACGCCTCGCTGACTCGCTACCGGCCCAACGTGGTGACGCTGCATATCGGCACCAACGACCTCCAAGGGGCTTCCGAGGTCAACACCGCCATCGCCCGGCTGAGGTCGCTGGTCAACCAGATCACCGCCGACGTCCCCGACGCAACCGTCCTCGTCGCCTCCCTGGTCGTGTCCACCAGCAGCTCGGAGGAGCAGTTCCGGGGCGCTTACAACCAGGCCGTCCGCCAAATCGTCAGCGACGCACAGGCCGCGGGCAAGCGCATCGCACACGTCGACATGAGCAGCCTGACCACGGCCGACCTGGCCGACCCCCTGCATCCCAACGACGCCGGCTACCAGAAGATGGCAGACGCCTTCCACCGCGGCATCCAGGCCGCGGACAGCGCCGGATGGCTCAGGAACCCCGCCCCCGCCCCCGCACGCATACAGTCCGGCATCACCGGCAAGTGCCTGGACGTCAACGGCGCCGCCACCACCGACGGGACCGCCGTCCAGACCTGGAGCTGCGGCGACAGTGCCAACCAGTACTGGTCCGCGTACACCGACGGCACCCTGCGCTCCATGGGCAAGTGCCTCGACGCCGCCGGCGGGGCCACCGCCGACGGCACCAAGGTGCAGCTCTGGTCCTGCCACGGCGGCGCCAACCAGGTCTGGCAGCCCTACAACGGCGGCTACCGCAACCCCGCCTCGGGCCGCTGCCTCGACATTCCGGGCTCCTCCACGGCCGACGGCACGCAGCTCCACCTGTGGGACTGCAACGGCGGCGCCAACCAGAAGTGGACCGCTCTGACCGCGGGATGACCCCGCTCCCGGGATCCGAACCCTTTCCGGGCTCAGATCCCGGGAGACACATCGGTGGCGGGCACGGCCGCGACGGCACCCGATGCAGTCGGCTCATACGTCTCTCAAGCTGCCGGCCGCCTGCGGCGCCGGCAAGGACGGCAACAGCAGCAGGAAGGGCCCGGCCGCCGCGCTACCCGCCCACGTGCGCAGCACGGTCGGCAAGCCGGACATCGCGTCCGTCGGAATTCCCCAACAGAGCCGTCAGCGAGGCGGGTTACCCCACATTCCCCGCGCACCCGAAAGGCAAAGACCTGTCATGACTCATGCCCCGCACCTCCCCCGCCGAGGACTGCTGGCCGCCGGTGCGGCCGCGGCCGCACTCCCCGGGCTCGCCCCGTCCGCTGCCTCCGCCGCATCCGCCGGCGCGACCGGCAAGGTCCGGCGCGCGCCGTACACCTTCCGCAACGCGGAGATGGTCGGCGGCGGTTTCGTCCCCGGCATCATCTTCAACCAGGGCGAACCCGGACTCGTGTACGCCCGTACCGACATCGGCGGCGCCTACCGCCTCGACACGGCGACGAAGCGGTGGATCCCCCTCACCGACTGGATCGGCTGGGACGAGTACGGACACACAGGCATCATCAGCATCGCCACCGACGAGGTCGACCCCGACCGCGTCTACCTGGCGGCGGGCACTTACACCCTCCCCGACTGGGACCCGAGCATGGCGGCGATCCTGCGCTCGACCGACCGCGGCCGCACCTGGAAGACCACCCCTCTGCCGTTCCGGCTGGGCGGCAACATGCCCGGCCGGGGCATCGGCGAGCGGCTGGTGATCGACCCCAACCGCAACAGGATCCTGTACCTGGGAGTGCGCGGGGGCCACGGGCTGTGGCGCAGCACCGACCATGGCAGGACGTTCGCGAAGGTCACCAGCTTCCCCAACGCGGGCAACTTCGTCATCGACCCCACCGACCCCGACGGCTACAACGGAGACAACCTGGGTGTGTTGCAAGTCGTCTTCGACAAGCGCACCGGCAGAGCGGGCAGACCCACCCGGACCCTCTACGTCACCGTCGCCGACAAGGACAACATCCTGTACCGGTCCACCGACGCGGGAGCGACCTGGGAACGCGTACCCGGGCAGCCCACCGGCTTCATCCCGCACCACGCGGTCTTCGACCACGTCGGCGGCTACCTGTACCTGGCGACCAGCAACACCGCCGGCCCCTACGACGGCTCCAAGGGCGACGTGTGGAAGCTGGACACCACCACCGACACCTGGACTTGCGTCAGTCCGGTCCCGTCCACCAGCGACGACAACCAGTACGGTTACAGCGGCCTGACCATCGACCGGCAGAACCCGGACACCCTGATGGTGTCCACCCAGGTCAAGTGGTACCCCGACTGCCTCCTCTTCCGCTCCACCGACGGCGGCGCGAGCTGGACCCGCGCGTGGGACATGGACACGAATTCCGAGCGCACCCTGCGCTACGACATGGACATCTCCGCCGCCCCCTGGCTGACCTGGAACGCCTCGCCGTCGCTTCCCGAGATGACCCCCAAGCTGGGCTGGATGATGGAGTCCGTCCAGATCGACCCCTTCGACTCCGACCACTTCATGTACGGGACCGGCGCGACGATCTACGGCGCCGACAACCTGACCGACTGGGACAGCGGCGGCACGGTGCAACTGTCCGTGCGGGCCCAGGGCCTGGAGGAGACCTCGGTCGGCTGCGTGATCAGCCCACCCGTCGGTCGCGCACACCTCTTCTCGGGTGTGGGCGATGTCGGCGGCTTCCGGCACACGGATTTCCGCAAGGCGCCGAAGATGTACGACAGCCCGACCTTCGGCGCCACCCCCGCCCTGGACTACGCGGAGCTGGCGCCCCACACCATCGTGCGGGTCGGCAACCCCACCAGCGGCTGGACCCAGCACTTCGCCCTCTCCACCGACAGCGGCGACACCTGGAAGCCGTCGGGCAGCGAGCCGTCCGGCGTCACCGGCCCCGGAGTCGACGACCAGGCCGTCGCCGTCAGCGCCGACGGCAGGCGGATCGTCTGGTCACCGGCCGGCGCGCCGGTCAGCTGGTCCGACGACCACGGGGCGACCTGGACGGCCTCGAAGGGGCTGCCGACCGGGGCCTCCGTGCGCTCCGACCGGGTGAACCCGGCGAAGTTCTACGCTTACGACTCCGGCGTCTTCTACCTCAGCACGGACGGCGGCCAGAGCTTCAAGGCCACGGCGGCGACCGGTCTGCCCGCCGCGGGGAACGTCCGGTTCAAGCCGGTCCCGGGTCACGAGGGCGACATCTGGCTGGCCGGCGGCACCACCAAGCCCACCACCCCCACACCGTACGGGCTGTGGCGGTCGACCGACTCCGGAGCGTCCTTCACCAGGGTCGAGGCAGTGGACCAGGGCGACGTCGTCGGATTCGGCAAGGCCGCGCCCGGCGCCACGTACCCCGCCGTCTACACCAGCTCCAAGATCCACGGCGTGCGCGGCATCTTCCGTTCCGACGACGCGGGCCGGACCTGGGTCCGCATCAACGACGACCGCCACCAGTACGCCTGGACCGGCAACACCATGACCGGAGACCCCCGGGTCCACGGTCGCGTCTACTTCGGGACCAACGGACGCGGAGTCATCTACGGCGACCCCAAGTGAGGTCCGACTCCCGGTCGCCACGCTCCGCAACCGCCGTCCCGAAGAGGAGACCGACGTGGCCCTGCCGCCAGGGCAGGACGACCGACTTCTCCTCTCCCGTGTGATCCCCCCACTCAGCACACATTCCGGAGGGCTGATGAAAATCCGTATCGGCTGGGGCGCGCTGCTCGCGGCTCTGGCTCTCGTCCTCACCCTGCCGAACTCGGCAGTGGCAGCGTCACAGACGTACTGGTTCAAGTACTACGCGACCGGCGGCAACGCCTCGACGTGGTACACCGACGACAACAACTGGGGTGTGAACTCCTCGACCGGCACCGGCTTCGTCGCCATGGTCAACGGCAAGGACTGGGGGTGGTCGTCCCCGGTGACCACACTCCCCAAGAAGATCCGCGACGTCAGTCCCAACAACACCTCGTGGTTCAGCCAGTCGGCATACCCGAAGTCCGGCTCGTACTACGACGCCGCGTACGACATCTTCATCGACCCCTACCCCGCGCCGACCGACCGCAACTCCAAGACCGAGATCATGATCTGGCTCAACTGGTACAACACCAAGCCGCTGGCCGACCACTACGACGCGAACGGCAACGCGGTCCCGGCCGCAACCAACGTCAGCCTGGGCGGCCGCAGTTGGGACATCTACGAGTACACCTGGAGCAACGGCGGCCACACCCTCAGCTTCCTGGACAGGAGCAAGTCCGGCTGGTGGTCCGGAAGCCTCACCCCGTTCTTCAACTACGGCCAGAACAGGGGTTTCTACACCGGCGACCACTACCTCAACAGCGTCATGGCCGGCTGGGAATTCGGGCCGGGTGACTACACGGCTCACTCCTGGGGCGCCGTGGGTTTCTGAGGCCGCCACAAGCAGAGGGCGGACCAGTGACCGGCCGCCCTCTGCCCGGAAACACCGCCCGACTCTCCGCAGAGAGGCACCGTCATGACCCCACGCAGTGTCACCGACCACCTGGGCGGACTCGCCTACGGCGGGGACTACAACCCCGAGCAGTGGGACGAGCCGGTCTGGAAGGAGGACGACGAGCTCATGCGCCGGGCCAGGGTCAACCTGGCCACCATGGGTGTCTTCTCCTGGGCCCTGCTCGAACCGGAGGAGGGACGCTACGACTTCGCCTGGCTCGACGCCCACATCGATCGCCTGCACGCGAACGGTGTGGCCGTGGACCTCGCCACCCCGACGGCCTCCCCGCCGCCCTGGTTCACCCTGGCGCACCCCGACGCGCTGCCGGTCACCCCGGACGGCACCCGCCTCACCCACGGCAGTCGCGACACCTACTGCCTCACCGCGCCCGCCTACCGCCGTGCTGCCCGCCGGATCGCCTCCGCCCTGGCCGAGCGGTACGGCGACCACCCCGCCCTCGCGCTGTGGCACGTGCACAACGAGTACGGCACGATCTGTTACTGCGACCACACGGGCGCCGCCTTCAGGGTGTGGCTGCGCGCCCGCCACGGCTCGCTGGAGGCCCTCAACGGGGCGTGGGGGACGGCCTTCTGGAGCCAGCGCTACTCGTCCTGGGAGCAGGTGCTACCGCCGCGCGCGACGCAGTGGCACAAGAACCCCGGCCAGGCACTGGACTTCCGCCGCTTCTGGTCGGACGAGATCATCGCCGCCTACCGCGAGCAGCGCGACGCGATCCGCGCGCACAGCGACCGGCCGGTGACAACCAACCTGATGCTCCCCGCCTACCAGAACATCGACCTGTGGGCCCTCACCCGCGAACTCGACGTGGTCAGCTCCGACCAGTACCCCAGCTCACCCGGTCTGGACGCCGCCGCCGACGCCGCCTTCCACGCCGACCGCACCCGCTCCCTGGCCGGCGGCAGCCCCTGGCTGCTGATGGAGCAGGGCACGAATACCGTCTACGACCGCGACCGGACCCTCGCCAAGGAGCCCGGAGACATCGTGCGCCACACCCTCGGCCACATCGCCCGCGGCTCGGAGGGTGCCCTCTTCTTCCAGTGGCGGCAGTCCCGCGCCGGCGCCGAGATGTGGCACTCGGCGATGGTCCCGCACGCGGGGCCCGACAGCCGGATCTTCCGCGAGGTCACACAGGTCGGCGAGGCGGTCGCCCGGCTCGGGGAGCTGGCGGGATCGACGGTCACCGCCCCGGTGGCCGTCCTCCACGACTCTGACGCCTGGTGGGCGCTGAGCATGGACGGCCTGCCCTCCCCAGACCTCGACTGCCACGCGGAACTGGGCCGAGCACACCGAGCTCTGTGGGACGCGGGTGTCACGGTCGACTTCGCCCACCCCGGACACGAGCTGCGCCGCTACCTGCTGGTCATCGCGCCGGCTCTGTTCCTGATGTCCGACGCGGGCGCCGAGAACCTGCGCCGTTACGTCGAGGGTGGTGGGACCCTGCTCGTCCAGCACGCGAGCGGATTCGTCGACGAGCGCCTGCACGCCCGGCTGGGCGGCTACCCCGCCAGGCCGCTGCGTGAGGCGCTGGGCATCCGCGTCGAGGAGTACCGGCCGCTGCGGCGGGGTGAGCGGATCGCCCTGTCGGACGGGTCGTACGGCACCGTCTGGAGCGAGTCCGTGCGCGCCGAGGACGCGGAAACCCTCGCCACCTACACCCACGGCATGCTCACGGACAGTCCCGCGCTCACCCGGCATCGCTTCGGCACCGGGCAGGGCTGGTACCTCTCGACCCGCCTGGAGGAGACCGACTACGCCGCTCTCGTCCGCCGGCTGCTGAAGGAGTCCGGCATCGAGCCCGAACTGCCACGTCTGCCGCCCGGTGTTGAAGCCGTCACCCGCCACGCGCCCGACGGCCGCCGCTGGCACGTCCTGATCAACCACCGCGCCGCCACCCTGCACCTGCCGGAACCCGCGCACGACCTGCTCACCGGGACCCTCGCACGCGAAGTCCCGTCCGGTGGCTGCGTGGTTCTCCGCAACCCCTGACCTGGAAAGATCACCAGGGTTTCCCAGGGTCAGTGGGTCTCGGTTTCGTCGGTCGGCGCCGTGGAGCGTAGTGCGACGCAGCATTCGCCGGGGCTGGGTGCCAGGACGGCCTGGACCGCCGGGGCGCGGAGTCCTTGCAGGTAGCCGGTGAGGAAGGCATGTTTCATGCCGCAGACCAGGTCGGGGGCTTGCGCGGCGAGGGGGTGGAAAGGGCAGTTGCGCAGTCGTAGCCGGTCGGGGGCTTCTCGTGCGGGCTCGAAGCCGTGCCGGTCGAGCATGTGCTCGCACAGGGTCAGGCCTCTCTCGGCGCCGAGTCTGCCAGGGCGCAGCTGGGTGCGTTCTTCCTCGCCGAGTTCTTCGCCCCGCTGTCCTGCCGTGCGCATCGCCGCTTGAGTGGCGGTCTCGTTTGCGCCTTCGGTCACGACGGCCTGGACGAACAGGTCAGCGATGAGTTCATGGCGGCGGTCCGGGACGCTGACGCGGATCGGCGTGCCGGTGGGCTCGTACACCTTGGGCTGCCGGCCGAGTTTGCGGACGCCCGCAGGGGCGGCGTTGCGGGCGCGCAGCAGGCCGACGACGACAAAATTTGTCGAGGTGGAAGGCGGCGAGTTTGCGCGATATTCCGACGGTGGCGGCCGCCTCGTCGCGCGTGACGGGGCGGCGGGCGCGGCGGATGTGGGGCATGTCGCGACATCACCGACGCTGAGTTCCAGCGGGGGAAGAAAAGGACTCTGCACAGAACTCACCGGGGCCGCACACGTGTGGCCCGTGTCCTGCCGCCCGAGAGGTGCTGAAGGTGGTTATTTGGAGGCATGATCAGCAACGTTCGCGCCCGTGTCCTGCCGTCCTCGCAACGCCGCTCGCTGGACGAACTGACCGAGGATCTGATCCTCTCCTGTGGGGACACCACGGCCAAGCGCTCCGCGTTCTGGACGATGCTGACGCTGTCGTCGGTCATCGCGGCAGGTGGTGTGCTCACGGACTCGACGGCAACCGTGATCGGCGCCATGATCATCGCGCCACTGTCCACGCCGATCATGGGCATTGCCCTGGGTTCGGTGCAGCGCCGCCGCACCAGATCGGCCATGGTCGTCCTCCTCGCGTGCGTGCTGGTGATCGCGATCGGGATGGCCATGTCGCTGGCTCTTCCCAGCAACTACGACCTGCTGTCCAACAGCCAGATCTCCTCGCGGACTTCGCCTGACCTCATGGACTTGATCGCCGCTCTGGCGACCGGTCTGGCCGGTGCAGTCGCGCTGGCCCGTCGAGATGTCGCCGCCGTACTGCCCGGAGTTGCAATCGCCATCTCCCTCGTCCCACCCCTCGTAGTGGTCGGGGTGTGCCTGGGGAAGCTGTCCGGATGGCTGTCCCTGGGCGCACTCGCACTGTTCGTGTCGAACCTCTTCGCCCTGGTCTTCGCGGGCATGCTGGTCTTCGCCTCACTCGGCTACGGTACCGAGACCGACAAAGCGGCCGGGCGCCCCGCCCGCAGCGCATCTGCCGCCATGGCCCTGCTGTTCGTCGTCGTGCTCATTCCGCTGACAGCCAACACCGTGGCCACCTTGCTGCTCAACGCATGGACCGGCCGCACCAAGGAGGCGGCACAGCAGTGGCTCACCGACGATCCGGGCGCATCCGTCACGAGTGTCGACGCGAATTCCCGGACCATGTACATCCACGTCCGCACTCCCCGAGAACTCCCGCCAGTGCAGTCCCTGCTCGACCGGCTCGACGGACAGATCCCGGACGGCATCCCCGTCGTGGTGGACGCCTCAAGGGGCCGGCGCATCAACGCCGGAAAGGTCGGCGGCTGAGGATCGCATCAGCACCCGCCCCGAAGAACATCCACCAAAATGACCGCCGCGTCCTGACGCCGTCCCGCGCCACAAGAGATGCCTCCGCGGCCGGATTTGGAATGTCCAAGCGGGGCATTCGCGCGAAGACTGGAGCGCGGATGACCGGGATGCCGATGACGGCGTGCACGAGAGCCTCCCCCGCCTCACCCCAGCCGCAAAGGCCGCCGTCCACCATGTGTGCCACGGCTCAGCCCTCCGGGAAGATCGGGCGTTCGTCACGGCCACGGCTCGGTGGGCCGTACCGTGTCGAACGCCAGGCCGCTCGCGGTCTCCCCCGTGCCGGCGGTCTTCTCCCTGCGCACCCAGCTGTGCAAGGTGCCGTCGGACCAGCGGGCCAGGACGGGGCGGCGGGCGACCAGGACTCCCTCGCGCGGTACCTCCTCCTCGTGCAGCCACAGTCCGGGGGTGATGAGACGGCCCTCGGGGCGGGAGTCGAGGCCGGGGCCGGTGAGGGTGGCCAGGCGGAAGCGGATCTGGCCGGCTCCCACCGGTTCGGGGACGAGGGGGAACCAGAAGTCGGGGACGATGGACTGGACCGCGTACGCGGGCACCGCATCGGGTCCGGGTACGGCCGTTTCGGGCGGCGCGTTGCGGGCCCAGCGGTCGCGGCGGTCGACCTGTTCGCCGCGGCCGTCGGTGTAGTGGTGCTGAACCGCCCAGGCGAGGTTGGCCAGTTCGTCGCGGGCGAGGAGAACCCGTTCGAGAGGCTGTCCCGGCTGGCCGCGTTCGGAGGGCAGGATCAGCAGCCCGGACGCGGCCGGGTGGTCCGGGTCGGGGCTGCTCAGGGTGAACATCGTCCAGGACGGGTCGTCGCGGCCGGCTCGCTCGACCAGGTGGTGGCGGCCGAATACGTCCCGTACGAGGAGCCGGTCCAGGACGGTCAGTGACGCGGCCGGCACCTCCAGCGGCACCAGGAACCAGTCGTTGCCGAAGACCGTGGCGAACGAGATCAGCAGCAGCCGCCCGGTGTCCAGCGCGGACACGTCCGCCGCGCTGAGGTCGACGCGAGCGTCCTCCATCTCCCAGAACCGGTCGGCCGGCAGCCCCCCGTACCGCACGGTCGAGGGCAGGCCCTCCGCTGCGAACGCCCGGCTCTGTCCCGGCGGTGCCGGCTCGGCGTCGGGGTCGGGGTGGACGTCGAGGGAGTACCAGTCCAGGCCGTCGCCCTGGTACTCCTCGGCCCGCAGGACGGTGCCGCCGGTGGACAGTTCGGCCGCGTATTCGCCGCGATGCGGGTCGAAGCAGTCCGGGCCGCGCTCGGCCAGCTGGGCGGCCCACCAGGTCCGCCAGCGGGCGGCCAGCTCGCCGAGGCGCGCGTCGGGTCCGGCGTCGAAGGTGCCCGCGTCCAGCGCGGCCGCCACCGATGCCGCGTCGGGCAGACCGCCGTCGAGCAGGCCGATCAGGCTCTCGTCCGGCTCCTCCCCGGTGCGAAGTCGGTGCGGGGCCAGGGCCGTCAGGGCGGCGGCGAGCAGTCCGGCGTCGTCGGACATGCGCAGCAACGCCGCGCCGCCCTCGGCGCGCAGCCGCTCGTCGATCTGGACGGGCTCGTCCTCGATCTGGGTGTCCAGCGGGCCCTGGCCGAGGTCGTACGGCACCCAGTCGGTGGCCCCGCCCGGGCGCCAGGCATCGACGGGCGCGCTGCTGCCGCTCATCCGCACCACGGCCGGGGATGCGGCGTCCTGGGCGGCGAACTCCCCGAACTGCCACTGCCGGGTGAGCAGCCACAGCGGGTCGTGCACCCGGGCGGCGAGGCCTGTGTCGACGTCGGTGGCCCGGTGCCGGGGCTGCAGCTGGAAGGGGCCCTCCGGGTCGGTGTCGTCCCTTTTCGACTCGATCCGGGCCAGGGCCCGGCCGGTCGCGCTCTGCTGGGCGATGCGGATGCCGGGCAGGAGAGAGTTCAGCGCGCTCAGGTCCTGGAGGTCGACAGCGCGCAGCTTGGCCAGTTCCAGGGTCTCCCGCAGCACCTGCATCAGCCCGTCGGAGGTCCACCCGCGGTCCAGGTCCGGGGGGACGGCGATGAGCACACTGTGCGGGGCCTTGGCGTCCGGGCGGTCGTAGTGGAAGGCGACGCCCGTCAGTTCGGTCTCCGGCGCAGGCTCGGGTCCCGGCGGCGGCTGCTCGGAGCCGGGGAGGAGTTCGATCCACTCGTCCAGGACGACTCCGGTGACCGCCGCGTCCGCCGCGATGTCGTGCGGTGCGTGCCAGACCAGGTGGGTCGTGGCAGGCGGGCGCTGCCCGGCGGGGAAGGGCCCGCCGATCCAGGCGTCGCCGTCGGTCGTCGGATGCTGGGCCGCGCACAGCCGTTCCACTCGTCCGGCCCGGTTCCCGGCCAGCAGCAGCGTCTCGTGCAGGTTGCGCACCGTGGGGCGTACGCCCGCGTTGCGCCGCAGCCAGTCCTCCATGTGGGCGCCCGGCAGATCGCCGCGGCCCGTCGGCGGCGAGGTCGTCGCGGTGAGCGCGGGCAGCAGCGGGAGGTCCGCGGCGAGCACCGGGGACAGCTCCGTGCGGGCCCGCGCGAGCCAGGCGTCGGTCGATCCAGGTGTGACCTCCTCGGTGGCCAGTGCGCTGATCTTGTCCTTGGCGGGGTGCCCGGCGAGCGACGGGCTCGCGGCGAAGGCGGCGAGGCGGGTGCGCAGCTTCGTCGTGTCGACCGAGCGGCCGGCACCGCCCTCGGGCAGGTGCGACGGCAGCAGCGGTTGTGCGGTCGACAGCAAGGACCGGATACGGGTCGCCCTGCCGTGCAGTCCGCTCCAGCCAGGTCCGGTGAACACGACGGGGGTCCGGGGCGGCACGCCCATCGCGCCCTGAACCGCCCTGCGCAGCGCGGCCGGTTCGGCGCCGGCCGCGTCCAGTACGGCGCTCAGGGCGCCCAGACCCAGCCGGTCGGCGGTGAGTTCGAAGGGGCGGGGCTCCGCCTGCCCGTCGTCGAGTCGGCCGGCGAGGGTCCAGCCCGTCGCGGGGCCGAGGAGATGGGCGACCCAGTCCTCCAGCGCGGGTTGCAGCGCGGCGAGCGGGTCGGCGGGCCAGCCTGTCGGAGCGGTCGGTTCGGCTGGGAGCAGCGCGGCAATGCGGTGCGTCAGGGCGCGGGCCCGGTGCGGGGTGCGCAGGACGCGGAAGGCGTCCGGCACGTCCTCACCGCGGCCGAGGGTGTCGGCGGTCAGACCCGCGCGGATCGGGTTTCCACCCACCAACTGGTGGACGCTCTCGGCCAGTACGAGGTCCCCCACGGCGTCGAGCGCGCCGGCGAGGTCGTCCAGTAGCGGAGTCACCGCCTCCCGGTCGCTCTCCGAGCGGACCACCGGCGCCTGGTCGATGACGCTGGCCAGGTCGGGGGCGCCGGCCCCGGCCCGCGCGAGGGCCATGCCGTCGACGACGTTGCGGGCGGAGACCGCCTCCGCGCTGCGCGCCCACAGGTCCGCGTCGGTCCCCTCGGGCGCCGTCTCAGGAACGACGGGCAGCGGGAACTGGCGGCGGAACCGCTCGATGAGGTGGTCCAACTCGGCGTCGTGCAGGGCGCGTTCGAACCGATAGCCCAGCAGGGAACCCAGGTTCTGCCCCTGCCGTACCCCGCCGAGCAGCCAGCGGGCGACGCGGGCGCGGCGGGAGGTGAGGTTGACCGCGTAGCTCTCCTCGTCGGGGTTGCCGAGGAATCCGGACCGCAGGACGGCCGCCGTGGCCGCGTGGTGCAGCGACGGCGCGTGGATGTAGCCGTCCTTCGCGGACAGCTCCACGGTCGTGGCCACGTCGTCCAGCTGGATCTCCAGCTGTTCCCTCGGCACCGGCGGACGCAGGTTCTCCACCCAGCCGTAGCAGCCGAACCGCACGCCCTGGGTGCCGGACGCCCGCAGCTCGGTCAGCCGCTTCGACGCCAGTGAGGTGATCCAGGCGTCCAGGCGGTGCGAGTGGACGTCGATGACCTCCAGCAGCAGCTCGGGGAGCCGGGACACCGGTACGGCGGCCAGGGTGCGCAGGGCCTGCTCCAGCCGGGGCAGCGCGGCCGCGGCCCGGGTGGCGGCGGCGACGCGTTCCGCTCGCTCGCTCTCGTCCAGGCCGTCCAGCACATCGGCGACCAGTTGGTCCACGTCGCCGGTGACGGCGAGGGCCTGCCGCAGGGGGTCGCCGGCGGGGTCGAAGTCGCCCAGGAAGGTGGACCAGTTGGGCAGGAACAGCAGCGCGTCGAGCACCCCGCTCATGTCCCGTTCGTCATCGGGGACTTCCTCGGATCCGCCCTCGTCCTCGACCGGCTCCTCCCCCTCGACGGGCCCCTCGCCCTCGGTCGGCGGCTCCTCCTCCAGGCCCGGAAGATCGAAGAACGTGCTCCGCCGAGCGGGGGTCTCGCGTCCGGTGGACAGCTCCACCGGCCACTCGGCGTCGTACGCCGTGGCGTCCAGCTCCCCCGCCAGGAACGCCCGTACGGCACCCAGGTAGTCCGCTGTGGCGGCCGCTCGGGCCGGAAAGGCCTCGGCGTCCGGGGTCAGCCGGGTGACGAACTCGGGGACGCCGGTCGCCTCGTCCAGGCTCCAGCCGAGCGAGGTCCAGCCATTGCTGGTCGTCGTCCAGCGGGCGAGGCCGTCGGGCGGCAGAGCGGGCAGGCCGAGTGTCGCGGGGGGTGCGTCGAGCGGGGTGAACGGCACGGCGCGGGCCGGCCCGCTCATCCTGATCATGGCCAGGCCTGTGGCCACGGGCAGCCGCTGCAACGCCTCCACCGCGACCCGGTCCACGGGCTTGCCCGGTTCGACGCGCGGGATGGTCACCTCCTCCTCGCCGTTGTCCTGTACCACCCGATGGTCCACCACCGCCCGCCAGCGTTCCCGCAGCCGCATCAGCCAGGGGGCGATCACCGCGTCGACGTCGTCGGCGCGTTCGGCGCGCCAGTCGTCCAGCGCCGTCACGGGCAGGACACCGTACGGCTGACGGCCGACGCGCAGCATCGGCAGCGGTCCGCGGCCGCGCACGTGTGCGGCGATGTGCTCACGGACGGCCCGCCAAGGCCCCTCGGGAGAGACACCGCTCGGCTGTCTGGTACCCAGGTCGATCGTGGTCAGCGCGGCCTCGGCGAAGCCCTTGCCGAGCGTGGGCCAGGTGAGCAGGGTCAGGGCGGCGACAGCCGACGGCGCGGCGTCGTCGGCACCGGGGCAGCCGCGCAGGAACCCGGCGTCCGGCACGCCCAGCGCGGTAGCGAGGGTGTCGGCGACCGGCCGCTCCCCCGCCTCCGGGTCGGGGTCCGGGCCGGGGTAGGCAGGGGCCGAGGACCAACCCGAGCGGGAGCGTGGGGTGTTGTTGGTGGCGGTGCCGGAGGGCAGCAGGCCGAGGCCGCTGCCGTAGCGGTGACCGTGCAGCAGGTCGCGCAGCCGGGCAGCGCCGTCCACGGGCGCATCGTCGCGTACGCCGACCACCAGCAACTGGTCCAGGTTCTCGGTGTTCTCGGGCGGGACGATCAGCTCGATACCCATGCCGGCCTTGACCGCTTCGAACCAGTCGGTCTCCCAGCCCTCCTCCTCGGCGCGCAGCAGGCCGATCGGCAGCGGGTCGGGCACTGGTCGGCCCAGCTTGTCGACCACCACCTCGCCCTCGAACAGCCCGAGGAAGCGCCAGCGCCTCGGCATGGCCACCGCGTGCGGACGCTGCTCCTGGGGGTCGTCGGTCCGCAGGGTGGGCGCCGGGGCGCCGGGACGGCAGGCGCGGACCGCCCAGGAGGCGCGGGCCGGCCGCAGCTTGGTGAGCGCGTCCTGCCATGCCTCGGGGCCGGGGTTCTGCCAGTACGCGGTACCGGCGGCGACCTCGGCGGGAGTGAGCGCGGGCTCGAAGCGGGACAGCAGGATGTCGTCCGGGTAGATCCGCACCCGCAGGGTCCTCGGCTCCCACCAGATGGTCTCGACCCGCACCGGCAGCAGCGCGACGGGCTCCGTGTTGTTCTCGGGGAACAGCGGCTCGCCCACGGCCAGCGCCCGCGTCAGCTCCTCCTGTGCCCCGGCGGCCAGGCGGTTCAACTCCTCGGCCCTGCTCTGGAGTTCCGGCAGGGCCGCCTCGGCCGCGGCGAGCGCCTCGGCGGCGGTGGGTGGGAAGTGGGGATCGGGCAGGCCGGCCTGGATGTGCGCCCGTAGACGCCGTACCACGGCCTCCTGCTCATCGGCGAGGGCCTGTGCGGTGTCCGCTTCGGTACGCGCCCGGTCCAGTCGCGCGCGGGCGGCGAAGGCGTCGGTCATGTCCTCACTGCTCCTGTCCTCGGCACAGTGGTCAGCGGCCCAGCAACGTGGTGGCCCGGAAGGCCAGTTGGAAGGGCTGCTGGAAGGCGATGCGGGCCATGTCGGCCGAGTCCCGGGCCCACTTCGGCGGGTCGGGCTGGGTGAGCCGGGTCGGCGTGGCGGGCACCTGGTCGAGCTGGACGCATCGGGTGGGATCCACACTGATGCCCTGCCAGGTGAGGTCGGCCCATGTCGTCATCTCGGCGGGCTGGTCGCCGGTGTCGAATCCGAACTGGGTGCCCCGCATGGGTTCGCGGAACACGAAGAACCAGTCCTCGGCGCGGGCGCGCTCCGCGTCCAGGTCGGGGAACAAGTACAGGACCGTGGACTCGTCCAGCGCCAGCGCCTCGGCCGGTACGCCGTCGAAGGCGGGCGGCAGCTTGCCGTCCACTGCGCGTACGGCGAGCAGGGCGGTGCCGGGGAAGCGCCGCAGCAGATCGCCGCGTACGAGCAGCGCCAGGTCGCCCGCGCCGCCGGTGCGCAGCCGGCTTCCCAGCGGGGCGTCCGGCGGCCACAGCGCGATCTCCTCGACGTCCGCGCTGTCGCCGGGCCAGAACCGGGCGAACGGGGTGCCACGCTGGTCAGTGGGGTACTCCCGCCACAGCAGCTCACGGTTGAACTCGTGGTTCAGCCCGACCAGCAGCGCGGCGATGAACTCGGGGTTGGTCTCGAGCAGGGTCACCGAGTCCTGCGGCATGGCGCCGATGCCGGGCAGCGCCCATTCCGGCCAGCGGGCCAGCAGTTCCGCGGCAATCGGCACGGTGAACCTCGGGTGGGCCATGATCGGCCGCAGGGGGCGGTCGTCGGCCTCCGTGCGCTGCGCCCAGAAGTCCGCGGGGATGCGGTCGGCGAGACGCAGCAGTTGCAGCCGCATGGGGCTGAGCGCTGCGCGCAGTTC
Source organism: Streptomyces sp. SLBN-8D4 (assembly GCF_049739545.1). Taxonomy (NCBI): domain Bacteria; kingdom Bacillati; phylum Actinomycetota; class Actinomycetes; order Kitasatosporales; family Streptomycetaceae; genus Streptomyces; species Streptomyces sp. SLBN-8D4. The sequence goes on along the minus strand of NZ_JBMGQC010000001.1, from coordinate 10,077,484 downwards.
GCCCGGCAGGCCGGCCTCCGGCGCGTCGTCGCTGACCATCCCCAGCAGTTTCATCTTTCCGGCGAGGAACGACTCGGCCGGCTCGCCGTCCGTGCCGAGCTGGGCCCGTCGGGCCAGCGCGCCGTTGGCGCGGGTCAGCCGGACGAACGAGGTACTGGCCGTACCGAACGGCAGGTCCTCCCTGGCCGAGGCCAGCTTCGCGGCCAGGGTGGTCGGCTCCGCGTCCGGTGTCGTCGCGGACACGGGCACCCGCGCGCTCACCGGTGCCATGACGGTGACGAGGTCGGCCGCGTCCAGCGGGCCGAGGTGCTTGCGCTGGGCCCGCTCGGCGGCGACGGCCGCCAGCTCACCGGCCGCCAGCAGCCGGTTGGCCTGCCGGATCTCGCCGACCTGTTCCCAGGCCCGGGCCATGAGGAACTCCTGCTCCAACTGCACATAGCGGCAGCCGAGTGCGGCGGCGACCCGACGGCGGACCTCCACGTTGAGCGTGCTCATCCAGACGTCGCTCGCGGCCGGCACGGTCTGCTCGCCGGTGTGATGGCTGCCGTACAGCGGCGGGGCCACGGCGACGACGTCCCGGTCCCCGGCGGGTTCTCCGTCCCCCTCCGGCACGGGCTCGCCGCGGAGCAGGGCCGGGGCGTCCACCCGCTCGCGGATCAGGGCGCGGAACCGGTCCTGGGCCGCGGGGTCGGACCACGTCTCGGGTGCCGCCGTGCCGGGCGGACGCAGGGCGCCGTCCATGGCGACGGTGGCCGGGCCGACGGCCTCCTCGGCGGGCCAGGGCCGACCGACATCGATGGTCCGGGTGCCGAGGCCGGACTCGGCGGCGGGCCGGAAGCGCAGCCGGCGGGCGAGTTCCTCGAAGGTGCCCGCCCTCCCCGTACGGAAGGTCCACCAGTGGTAGACGGGCAGGTCGACGGTGTCCCGGCCGGGGATGGGCCAGGCGTCCGCGGTGGCCGCCTGGGGCGCAACGTTCAGGCCCGCGTCCCGGCCCGCCGCGGTGGCGGGCACGACCGCGGCGATCCAGCCGCGGTCCGGGGCCAGCCGACGCGGGCACAGCAGCCGTCCGACGACATCCGCAGAGTGATGGCGCACGCCCTGTTCGACGAGCCGCCGGGCGGCGTCGAGGTCGGTGACGTCGTCCGGCAGCCGTGCCTCCACATGGGTCCAGGCCCACCGTTCGGCCAAGGGGGGCAGCGCGGCGACCGGTGCGGTGAGGACGGGCAGCGGATGCCCGGGGCGGGGTGGGGCGGCCTCGTCCTCGGCCAGCACGATCAGCACGATCCAGGGTTGCGGGGTGGGTCCGCCCGCGGTGGCCACCGTGCCCGGGGACAGCAGCCAGGGCAGGTCGGCGTGGACCAGTTCCACGCTCGCCAGCACGTTCTCCGCCGCGTCGGGTGTGCCGGGCGGCGGTTCCTCGCGCAGCACCATCGAGCGGTCGAAGCCGAGCACCTCGCCCGGTCCCACGAGCGACAGGATCGGTCCCGCCACTTCCGGCTCCTCGCGGCGGCCGTCGATGTCCTGGAAGAACCGCACCGCGGTGCGCAGCGCCTGTCCGTCGGCGGAGGCGGCGGCACCGACTCGCGCGGAGGAGAAGAACCAGCGCGTGCTCATACGACGCTCCCGCCTGCTGGACGCCGGGAACGGGGCGCGGTCATCGTCCGACCTCCCAGCTCTCGAGGAGCCGCAACGCCTCTTGCGGCTGGTCGAGTCGGCCGCTCATCGCCTCCCAGGCGTCGGCGGTGGCGTCGACCAGGGTGACGTCGTCCAGCAGCGGCTGAAGCGAATCGGTGGCCGCCACGCTCAACTTGGCGGGGCGCACCTTGATGGCCGCCGCCGGTGTACGCCACCGCTCGAGCCGTTCGGCGGCGCTGGCACCGAAGACGGACTCGAGGCGGAACAGCCCGGGCCACAAGGAGAACTCCGGCTCGGGCAGCGGGGGTTCGTAGCCGGTCTCATAGCCGTCGTCCACGCGGTGGCCGGCGCCGAGGACGATGCCGTCGCTGCGTGCCCGCAGTCCGCACGCGCGGCTGACGAAGGCGGGCTCGCTGAGTTGGGCGTCTTCGCTGAGGTCGAAGAACTCTCCGGGCACGAACCGCTCGGACAGTGAGGGGAGTCCGGCGGCGGGCTGGGTGGTACCGAGGGTGATCTCCTTGATCGTCCAGGTCTGCGCCGGCACCGGGCGCCGCTCGAAGCGGGAGATCGGCACGCCCAGCGGGACCACGCGCTGGGAGACGCACAGGGTGGCGTCGGGGTGCACGAGGGCGCCCTGGTTCAGCTTCTCGTTCGCTTCCCTGGTGAACACCAACGCGGTGCGTTCGGCGGCCGGCCGCTCCGCCGCCCAGGCCTTCGACTGCGCCAGTTCGGGGGTCAGCGCGTCGATCGGCCGGCGCCCGGCCTTCTGCTCCACGGCGGGCGGCGAGCCCCAGCGGATGTCGAAGTCCAGCTCGACGTCCCAGAACAGCACCGCGATGCTGCCGGTGCCGAAGGCATGCCAGGGGGCGGGCCCCTCCAGCGTGAAGTCCAGGGCGATCCCGGCCAGTCGGCGCCCGAAGGCGCGCACCGCCACTCCGGCGCGAACGTGCACGGAGAACGCGAACACCGGGTCGAAGACGAACAGCGCGTCCAGACCCAGCCAGCCCGTCACCCCGCAGCCGGCAATCGTGGCGTCCAGCTGGACCTGGCCGCCGAACATCACCGCGTTGGAGGTGACCGCGAAATAGGCCTCCATGCGAAGCCCCCAGCCCCGCCCGGGGGCCAGGTCCACCTGGAGCCGGTCCAGCGCGGGCACCCGGGCCGGGCGGGTGTAGCGGGGGTGGAAGCCGCCGGCGGACAGCACGAACTCCGGCTGCCCGCCGCCGCGTACGAGCAGATACATCTCGCCGCGCACGGCGAGCCCGACGATCCACGAACCGGTCAGCGACACCAGCACTTCGACCAGCGGGACGGCCGGTTCGATCCGACCGAGCACACAAGCCTGGAGGCGGATCAGCGGCACGGCCGGGTCGGGCAGCCCGACCAGCAGCCGTCCCAGCAGCAGAGCGCGTGCCGGCGCGGGCAGTTCGAGAATGATCGCCCCGGACAGGGACACCCACCGGCCGCCCCAGTTGAGGCGGATCATCGGCCCGACCAGGATGCGCCCGGCAGCGACTGGGAACGCCGAGCCGAGCGAGCCGATGATCTCCGGGGCGCGTTCCACCGCGCGGTCGGGGAACAGCACATGGTCGGCATTGCCGTCACCGACGAGCTGCTGCAGGGCGGTGACATCGGCGCGCCGGTTCACCCCGACCAGACCGCCGACCGCGTCGAGCGCGAAGCCCAGGCCGAGTTGGATGCCGGGGGTCGGGAACTGGGCGGCGAGCAGCGCCAGGAAGCTGGTGGGGGCCTTGCCGTCGGGCGGCCGGAACAGGGCGACCGCTTGGACGCGCAGCACCCCGAGGTCGACGGAGATCAGCCCCCCGTAGCCCTCGTCGGGGGTGCGCCGGACCAGGCCGCCGCCGGAGATGGGCGGCACCTTCAGCTCGGTGCCGATGCCGTCCGGGAACAGCTCGCGCAGTCGGCTCGGGTCGAGGCCCGGGGGGTTCGCCGGGGCAAACGTAACGGGCAGCTCGATCCCGGCGCGGTCCAGGTGGACGCTCAGTGGCAGGCCAGGAAGCCCGGCGCTGGCCGACACCGACACGGCCAGCAGTGGCTCGCCCCCGTCGGAGGTCAGCTCCAGGGCGGCCCCCCGGCTGGACACCGCCGGGGCGTTCAGCCGGAGCGGGAGAGGGACCGTGAGGCCGCCGGTGCCTGCGAAGCGCAGGCCTTCGGCCCGGTCGGCGCGCAGGACGACGGACACGGGCGGACCCGACATCGGGCTCGCGCCGTCGATGCCGAGGAGGCGGGCGAGCGCGGCCGGCAGCACGGCGGCGGTGAACCCCTGCAACTCCAGCTCGACAACGGCGGGGGTGCCCGGCTCCGAGGTCACGGCCAGCCCGATGCCGTCGACGCTCACGCCGGGACCGTCGGTCATTCCGGCGGTGAGCCTGCCGGTGCGGCGCAGCCGGATCGTGGCGCTGCCACCGGGCGGCGCGGGCGGCAGGCCCGGCCCGAAGGCGGCGTCCCAGCCCTGGGCGGCGGTGACGGTCGCCTCCGCGCTCCACGGCCCGTGGACGGTCTGGGGCAGAGTCAGGGCCGCCCCTGGGGTGACGACCACGTCGAAGACCGGTCCGTCAGGGGTCACTCCAAGTACGGCGCGTCCGCCCGCGGCTCCGGCCTGGCCATCGAACACCAGGGCCACGCCGAGCGGGGCGCCGGGGGCCCGCCGCCAGCCGTGCAGCCGTACGGGCGAGGCTGCGTCGAGGTCGCCGAGCGTCTCCCGTACCAGCTCCACCAGCGAGTTGCCGGGCGGCAGTTTGTCGTGCGCGGCGAACAACCGCCCGGCGAGCACGGTCCCGGCGGCCGAGGGGTCCTCGCCGAGCTCGGGCAGGGAGCGGATCAGGCCGTCGACGGCGTCATTGGCCAGCGCGCGCAGTTGGCCGGCGACCTGCTGAAGGAGTGCGAGCGGGTCCATGCGGCTCACCCCTGGTTGGCTTCGCCGTTGTCGATCACCAGCGCGCCGTTCATGGTTCCGACGCCCAGCCAGCGGCCGTCCGGGCTGAACCGCAGCGCCAGGACCTCGTCGGTGGACACGGTGTACAGCTCCTTGCCCTCGACGTTGAACAGCCGTACGACGTTGTCGATGGAGGCGCTGGCCGCGTGCTTGCCGTTCGGGCTGAACGCGACATGGGTGACCGCTCCGAAGCTCTGGTCCTCCGGGTCGCCGGGGTTCAGTTTGGGCGCCCGGCCCCGCTCGACGCCGGTGTCCGCGTCCAGGACCCGGGCGAACCCGTCGGAGCCGCCGACCACGGTCCATTTACCCTTGGGGTCGAAGGCCAGGCAGCTCGGGGCGGTGACCTGGTCGTCGATGTCCTCCGGAGTGGGCCACACCTGCTTGCCGCTCTGCGCCTCGAACATCCGGGTGGTGTCATCCGCGGCACAGCACAGCACGTTCAGCCCGTCCGGGCTGAACGCGACGGCGAAGACGGCATCCTTCGGGGTGAGCCTCGAGATCTCCTTGCCGGTGGCCACGTCGTGCACCCGAGCGGATCCGGCGTGGTGGTGGTTTCCGCCGTGGCGTTCGTCTACGGCCAGCGCGATCCGGGTGCCGTCCCGGCTCAGGTCCACATCGGCGATCAACGGCGGGTCGACGGTGATGCGCTGCTTGATCTCCCCGGAAGCCTCGTCGAGTACGGCGACCAGAGTGTCGGTGGCCACGACCAGCCGCCCCTCCGGGCCGAACCGCACGGAGTTCACCGAGTTGCCCGGGTCGAGCGGCCCCTGCCACAGGGCCGTGCCGGTGGCGCTGTCCCGCAGGACCACCTGCTCGAAGTCGGTCATGGCGATCCTGGTGCCGTCCGGGCTGAAGGCGATGCCGGACACCGATCCGTCGGTGGGCACTTCCAGCGGTGGTGCCCCGATGCCGATCGAGCGCACCCGCAGGTGGGTGTCGCTGCCGCCGGTGGCGAAGCGCGCGTTGTCCGGACGGAAGGCGACGGCCTGGACCGAGCCGTCCTGTGGGGCGCGAAGCGCGACGGTACCGGGCTCGCTCATGACCGGGTCCTCCTCATGCCGGAGTGCGCCTAGCCGACGGGCAGTGAGACGTCGAACGTCGCGCTGCCGCCGCGCACGGTGACCGTGACCGACTCGAGGGCGAGGCCGTCCGGGTTGTCGAAGCGGTACAGGGCGTACGCGTTGGCGCCGGTCATCTGGATGGCGGGCAGCGGGCCGGGGACGGGCGCTTCCGCGACGCTCAGGGACTGTCCGCCGGCGACGAGTTCGACGGCGACGTCGGAGTCCTGGAGGTCCAAGGGCTGTTCCACCGCGATCGCCACGTTGACACGCGCCGACGTGCCGGTCACTTCGTGGAGAGACGGGTAGACCCAGAAGTCACCGGCCAGTTGAGGGGTTTCGTCGTTCATGGGGCTCCTCACGGCACCTGGCAGTTGACGGTCCATTCGCGGGTGAACAGGACCCTTCCGCCGTTGCACACGTCGATCAGTTGCCCGCGGAAGTCGACATCGATCTTGAAGAAGGTGCCGGGCGCCCCAACGCCCCCGGGCGTGTCCCGGCCGGCGTACTGCTCTCCGGAGCGCCGCTTGACGAGATACACGTCGAAGAGGTTCCCGTTGCCGACCGCGGCGTCGCGGTGTCCGTAGTCCAGGTCGACGTGGAAGCGGTTGGCCGGGCTGGACGCGGCCTGGCCATCCTCGATGAAGTGGTCGTCGGCGGAGCCCTGCCCCGGCCGGGAGCGCATCAGACGGGGCGCCGGAACGCCGTGCTCCTTCGTGATGAACCGTACGGGCTGGCCGTTCACCTCAAGCTCACCGCGGATGTACTGCCGGTATTCGCCGCATGCGGGGATCGACGGATCGGCGTCGGCGAACACCGCGTGCATCTCGAATTCGCCACCGCAGCTCACCTCAGGCTGCGTGCGCTTACTGCAACTCACCAGCCTACTCGGAATATCCACACTCGCCACATCGGCCTGCGGCCACTCGATCACCTCGTCGATCGGTCCGGTGAACCCCGCTTGCACCAGCTCCGGCCACTTTCCCGGCTCGGTGATCGGCAGGGGATATCCCGGCCGCACCTTCTCGTTCTGGATGTCGTAGTTCAGGTACTGGCCGCCCTTGAAGAAATACGCCGTCCCGTTCCCCCAGTTGACGGCCGCGTCCACGCCGGACCTGAAAGCGACCGGGAAGTCAGGCCAGCCCTCGGAAATATCGCGGGGGTAGATGGTCTGGTCGACGGAGTCGGTCTGGAGGTCGTAGCGGACGTATTTCGGGCCCTTGAAGAAGAACACCCGGCCGTCTCCCCAGTTGATCGCCGCGCTCATCCCGGCGGTGAAGGACGCGGGCAGGGCGGGCCACTGCGAGGCCGTGTCATGCGGGTAGAAACTCGCGTCGACCGTGTCGTTCGTGGCGTCCCAGCGGACGTACTGCGACCCCTTGAAGAAGTACACAAATCCGTCAGGCCAGTTCACCACCGCGTCGACGCCCTGGGTGAAGGAGGCGGGCATCGCGGACCATGCCTCGGCGACGGCGCGCGGGTAGAAGTCGTGGTTGACCGTCTCCGCGCCGGTCACCGGGTCGATCTCGTAGCGGACGTACTTGCCGCCGCGGAAGAAGAACGCCGTTCGCACCTGCGCCATGAGGGCCCCTTTCTCTAGCATTCGGGTGGCAGTCGGCGACCGTCACATGACGCACCGTCACGAGAGTGCAGGCCCAGCGGCGGACGGACGTCGAACGGCGGGCTGCCGCCTTCCACCGCGCCGAGGTCGGTTCGCGTGAGGGCTTGCACGTCCACCCCGAGGGCCGGGGTGACAGCACGGCGTCCCCGTAGGCGCCCACGAGGGGCGGCCGGCGAGAACCGTCCGGGACACCTGCTCCCGCAGCGCCATGAAGGCCGGCAACCGCTGCTGTTACGGCACAGTTCCACGAGCTCGGTGCCCAGCTCCAGACGGAACTGGCCGAGCAATCGCAGCCGGGAAGGAGCAGACACCAATTCGACCGCCTCACGAGCAGTGTGCCGCCCGGGCGCGCCCTCCGACGGGGCGTGTCGTCGTCACCAGTTTCAGCTCCGCGTGCACACCGTGCAACTCGAACGCCTGCCTCGATGATGGTGCGTTGACGCCGCGCGGACGCCGTTTCCGTACCTTCGAACGCGGCGATCCTTTGGGCCGTCACGGAGCCCCAGCCTGGCGACGGGGGGGCCAAGATCGATGGAGCACCCGCTTCTCAGACCATCAGTGGCAAGGGGTCTGAGAACCAAGTAGCCGTGCTTCCCGGGTTGTTGATGTCTACAGTTTCGCCCGAGAGGCGCAAGTCGAGGCCGAGACGGCCTGTGTACCGCCCCTTCGGTCCGTTGTCCCACTCGATGGTGACCAGAAAGTCGTCGCCTCGGACGAATCCCTGGCAGCCGCCGTGAACGCCGTTGACAAAGGCGTCACCCGATACGTTTCCGGCCTGATCCTGGTCCAGGTTCATATGCACCGTCGCGCCATTGGTCTGGTGTACGTCCCAGTTGCCTCTGGAATCGACTGTCATCGGGCTCTCCTTCGTTCTCATGCTTCGGCAGTCAGAAACGCCGTCCCAGTTCGCGGTAGACGGGTTACACCATGACCGCGCAGCAACTGAGTGAGGCGCCGGCTCATGGCTTCTTACTCCGCCCGAAGGTCGGGGAACTGGCTGGCTGCGTGTCAGGCAGGCTGCCGTACCGTCAGGTGAGCAGTCCTCGCCCACAACGTGGCTGCTGGAAGAGATTGACGCACCAGCGAGACACCTCAGAAGTGTTTCGTTTGCCGTCTTGTCGAGCCTTTTGATTCCAGTAGGCGTCCCGTTCGCGGCAGTGTCAAACCGGGCAGCCGGCGACGGCGAATGACACAGCACCACTGGTTGACCAGTCAATTGTGACCGCCGGAGGCCATTAACGTGAGGGCACACGGCGTTGAGTTCTCCCTTCGGAATGAAACACAAGTTCAGCGAACCGGGGCAGTACCAGCCCCAGAGCGCGAGCCCAGCCGCACCGAGGAGCACGAAGAGGGTGGCGATCCGCAGAATGACGCTGAGGCTGCGAACCCTCCTGACCTCGGCGTCCAGCGCGTCGTACGCGGCGCTCAGAGCCAGGACGAGGAGCCCTCGGTCCCCCGGCTGAGGCCTTCACCTCCATGCGCTCCACGACCGCCTCCGCCCTCACCCGAAGCGGGTTGCCCGGAGCAAGTTGCTGCTCGCCATAGCCCAGCACATCGGTGCTCCGGCTGATCAGGTCCTCTTGCGAGCACAGCCCGAGCAGCATGACGTCGGTCGCGCGCGGGTTTGCCCAGGTCCTTTCGAGGGCTGCGGCTCCCGAGAAGAGGCGGCGCGGTGCGCAGCTGGCATGGCCCGCCTGTTCCAGGCGCCGTGCGATCCCTTCCAGCGTCTGCTGCCGCTGTCGTTGCTCAGCTTGGTCCAGCTCCCGAAGATCCCGAAAGGGCTGTCCAGAGTTCACAGGGCGGCCTGGCGTGAACGACGTTCGTTCGTCTGGACTGCTGGCAGGACCGATCCGCTTCGGCACACCCGGATTCGCCGTGCGGCCGAACAGAGCGACGTAACCCACAGGAAAGCGAAGGCGATTGCATTCCCTCGGAGTTTTGTCGGGCTTCGTGAACTGCTGAAGGCTTTCCCGTTGGCCATCCCGACCTCCAGCAAAGACTCCCCCTTTCACCATAGGACGGACAGCCCACTGGAGCGCGACAAGGGGCGGTTACCGGCAGCAATTGCAGAGCGCCCGACTGGGGAATAGCGTGGTTCAGCAGGCATCTCGCCTTTCCCCGCGAACCGTTCAAGTCTTCGGGAGCCGCTATGACGATGCTGCTCATCAACGGATCGTTCCAGATCACCGGAACACAGCCGGACGGCGACACCATCCACTTCACTCCGAACGACCAGACAGAATGGGCCCTGGTCGGCAGTGGAGGCCGCGCCGTCAAGCACGATGTGCTGGGGCGCGCCACGCTCCGGCTGGACGCGATCGACGCGCTGGAGACGCACTACGGTCCGAGCCGTGTGCACCAGCCGCTCCACTTCGCGCATGCCGCACGTGACGAACTCCAAACGTGGCTGGGGTTCACGAACGTCCAACAGGGGCCGGACGAGACCGTGACGGCGGCGACGCCCGCCACGGTGCCCGGCTTCATCCTGACCAACGGCGCCGACATCCACGGCCGTTGTGTCGCTCTCATCGGGCGGGGCGCCCCCGAGGGCGCCAGCGGAACTGATGTCAATGTCGACGCGGACCTGCTCCGGACGACGGCGAACCATCACCTGATCGCCACCGGCCTGGTCTACCCCACGTTCTACCGAAGCCTGTTCCCCAGCCTGCGCGCCGAGTTGACCGCCGTCGTGCGACAGGCACGGACGGCGCCGGCGCAAGGTCTGTGGCCGAGCGACACCACCACGACCGGGGCCAAGGTCACTGGCCTGTCCTCACTCACCGACGACGTCGTGATCCTGCCCAAGCTGTTCCGGCGGCTCGTCGACTACCTCCATCTCGACAACGGCTCGCTGACCTGCTTCCCGGCTTATCTCGCCGGAGTGCAGGACCGCTTCACCATCGCGTCCACCGGCAAGCGCTGCACCGGCCTGAACAACGTGGTCGAAGTCACCAACGGCCAGATCGTACGAATGACTCAGGCGCCCGAGGACCTTGTGTTCGAGGAGGCTTGACACGGACGCTCGGCACGGACCGGCCCGGTCGCCGACCGGGCCGGTCATCGAGGTTCGGGCGGCGGCCGCAGCGCGTCATCGCCTTGGACGGTCATGTCCTCAGACGACTTCCCTTCATCCTCAGACCGCTTCTCCCACGTTGTCGTCGCCGTAGGACTGACTCTGCACGGCTACGGCGCCGCCTGACGGCGTCCAGGAGATACGCCCGTGCTGGAAGAGGCTGTAGCGGGACTGCTGTGAGCCGCTCTCATCGGAGACCGGGTAGCCGAGGTAGCTGCGTTCCCAGCCCATGCTCGCCCACAGGTCCCGTATGACGCCGTGGACTTCGTGCGAGTCCGTCGCCGGCGTCCAGTAGACGGAGCCGCCCTCGAAATGGTTGTAGCGGCCGACGCCGTCAGGGGTGCCCGTCTCGTCGGTCACGGGGTAGCCGAGGAATCCACGCGTTCCGCCGAGTCGCGCGTAGCGGACCCGAATACTGCCGTGGACCTCGTGGGCTCCGGTCTGGGGCGACCAGAAGATCGAGCCGTTCTGGTAGTCGCGGGATCGGCCGCGGCCGTCGGGCTCGGGCATCTCCGCCGAACCGCCCCCGGCATCCACCGGCGGGCCGATCCACGCCACCTGGGTCCACTTGTCGTCTATCGCTGTCATGACTGCTCACCAGGCTTTCCGAATGGTTCTTGAGATTCCGCACCGGGTGAGCGGCCTCATGCGGGGAGTCCGGCACGACAGCCCCGGACTCGTAGCGCGGAACGCCGCTTTCGCACCCGGATGACATGCCAAGAGTTCGCCGACGGACAACGCGAGCCCGTCCGTCCGATGGTGAGGGACCGTGCATCGGCCTAGCCTGAAACCTGTCACAGCCCCTTGTATCGAGTCTGATCCCGGTCCCCTCGGTCCGCAAACCCGCAATTCCGAGTTCTTCGGCCGGCCATAGTTTCAGCCGCAATCAATTGAGATGACTGTTCAACGGTTTATGCTCTAACCGACGCGCTGGTGCATGAGTTGCATGGTCTGGTCGCACCGGCTGAAATTGATGGCGAGGGCTCCCGAGAGGCTGCCCGGGCCATGGCGAGCGAGGCGATCAAGGTGACGTCCCCTCCCCTGTTGCGTCTGCTCGGCCAGTTCCGGCTTGAGTATGACGCCAAGCCTGTCGAACTGAGCCGCAACGGCCAGCGTTTGCTGGCGTTCGTCGGACTGCACCGGCGTGTGTCCCGCACCGTCCTGGCCGGGACGCTGTGGCCAGAGGTCACGGAAGACCATGCCAGGGGCAGTCTGCGCACCACTCTGTGGAAGCTGCCCCGCTGTGATCAGGCCCTGATCCGGTGCAGCGGAGACTCGCTGTCGACCGGGTCAGCCCTGCATGTCGACGTACACACCTTGATCGAGACGGCATTCGATGTCGTGCAGGGCTGCGCCCGCCCGTTCGACGCCCGGCTCCCGCCGGGACTGATCGGCACGGAGGAACTGCTGCCCGGCTGGGACGAGGAGTGGGTACTGCTGGAGCGCGAACGTCTGCGGCAGTTGCGTCTGCATGCGCTCGACGCCCTGGCCGAGACCCTCGTACGGGAGGGGAAGTCGGCGTTGGCTCTGGAGGCGGCGTGGGCGAGCGTACGCTCGGAGCCGCTGCGGGAGAGCGCGCACCGGGCCGCGGTGGCGGCGCACCTCGCGGAGGGCAATCTCATCGAGGCGGTCCGTCAATACCGCTCGTTCCGACAACTGCTGCGCAAGGAACTGGGCGTCGAACCGTCCCCTCAGTTCACGCGGATGCTGGCTCAGCACGGGATCGTCCTCTTCCGGTGAGGGAAGACGCGAGGGGGATGACGGGAGACTGACGACAGGCTGACAGCGCGCTGACGCGTCGTTCGTAGCCTCGTTCGCGGGACCCTCGATGCGAACGGAGGACGACATGACCGCCCCGGCGACCATCGACGAGACCGTGTGCCTGAGGCCCTCGACCTCGACCGGCTTCTCCCTCTCGGGAGTGATCGACAACGTTCTGCAGCCGGTCCACAACCTGCCGGGCGCCGCCCTCGACAAGGAGCCGGACGATCTGTACGTCACCACCGATCCCCATGGCGGAGCGGACCACGCGGTGTGGCCGGGTGACTCGACGTTCTCCGCCGGCGGCGCACAGATCCCCCTCGGGATCCAGCTCACGGCGGACGGTTCCCGGGAGGTGTTGCTGCGGGACCAGGACGACGTCTCGGCAGACGACCTGCTGGGCTGGGGGCGCAGCAGCCTCTCGAAGCTCGCCCACTCCGAGGAGGAACGCTCTTACTACTACGTCCAGTACCACGTCGACTGAACACCGACTCCACTCGGAGGTCACCATGTCGTGGCGCGTGGCAGCCAGCCTGGAGAACCTTCTGCGTCAGATCGACGCGCGCTTTCCGGAACGCAGCAAACTCTCCGACGGCGGCATCGGCGACGCCGCCCACCAGACACGCGACAGCGACCACAATCCCTGGTACGGGCCCGGGATCGTCACCGCGCGCGACTTCACCCACGACCCGGCCCACGGCCTCGACATCCAGCAGGTCGCCGACCAACTGCTGGACAGCCGCGACCCGCGGATCAAGTACGTCATAGCCAACCGTCGGATCGCCACCCGCAACGACTGGCAGTGGGGACCGTACGACGGGGCCAACCCGCACGAGAAGCACTTCCACCTGTCGGTCGTGGCCGATCCGCTCTGCGACGATCCACAGGACTGGAAGCTGCCCGTTCTCGGAGAGACCCCGGACGGCGCGGGCGATGTCACGACCACCGACTTCGTCACCTGGGGCACCGGAGTCAACGTCCGGGCGGAGCCCCGCCTCGACGCCCCGGTCGTGACCGTGTTGCCCGGCCCGACACAGGTGACGGTGCAGTGCCAGACCAGGGGTGACACGGTCAGCACCGCGGGCCATGTCAACGATGCCTGGTCCTTCGTCCCCCTGCTCGGCGGATACGTGTCCAACATCTTCATCGACCACCCCGCCGCGTGGCTTCCGGGTGTGGGTGAATGCTGATCTGGAGGACGGCATGGCACCGGCCGCGAAACTGCCCATCGTCTATGTCCGGGGATACGCCGGCAACACCGCCGGCATCGACAAGGCCGTGACGGACCCTTTCTACGGGTTCAACGAGGGCTCCACCCACATCCGTATCGGAGCGGACGACGAACCGTCCTTCTATCAGTTCGAGAGCCCCCTGTTGCGGCTGCACCTGGACGAGGGCTACCACATCCTCGTGGACGGCGGCCAGGAGCTCTACCTGGCCACCCACGAGACGATTCCACCGGACTCCATCTGGATTCACCGCTTCTACGACACATCCGCGAGCACCTGGGGAGCCGGCCCTCACGAGTTCCGGCTGGAGACCGCCGCGCAGGACCTGCTGACCCTGATCGAGACCCTCAAGGAGAAGTCCGGGGCACCCGGGGTCCACCTGGTCGCCCACTCCATGGGCGGGCTGGTGTGCCGCTGTCTGATCCAGAAGATCATCCCGGAGCTCGGCCATGATCCGGCCGACTACGTGGGCAAGCTGTTCACCTACGGCACCCCCCACGGCGGCATCGCCTTCGACGTCGGCTTCGGCGTGCTGGAGCGACTGCGTGACGTCACCGGCATCAATGGCGCGGACATCTTCGGCCCGCAACGGATGTACCACTACCTCACTCCTAAGGCGCTCACCGATCCCGACGGACCGCCGCAGTCCTGGGACGCCCGCGCGATGCCGCCGGACCGGCCGTTCGCCTTCCCTCTCGGCCGGGTCTTCTGCCTGATCGGCACCGACCCGACCGACTACGAGGTGGCGCACGGCCTGTCGTCCGCCACGGTCGGGCCCCGTAGCGACGGTCTGGTGCAGATCGACAACGCCTACGTCCCCGGCGCACACCAGGCACATGTGCACCGCAGCCACAGCGGATCCTATGGACTCGTCAACTCCGAAGAGGGCTACCAGAACCTGCGGCGCTTCCTGTTCGGGGACTGCGAGGTGGATGCGGAACTCGTCGACTTCCACCTGCCGGAACGCAACCACACGACCTGGCAGGCAGAGGTGCGGCTGTCGGTGCGCGGCCTGCAGATCGTCACGCACGAACGGACCAGCGCCCAGTGGTGCCCCATCCAGTTGTCCGAGAGCCCGACGGGTACCGACGACGGCGAGACATGCGTCCCGTTGGTGGACACCTTCCTCAACAGCGGCCTGCGGAGCGGCGATTCGGGCGCCATGCGGTACGCGCTGCACCTGCGCATCCTGTCGCTGCACCGTCATGACGGGCTGCTGAGTTTCAACGACCACCTCGAGCAGACCGCCGACTTCGACGACATTCTCGTCGTCGACGTGGGGGGTGGCGACGACCCGGCCGCCATGCCCGTGCTCCGGGCCACCTGGAACTCGACCATCAAGGGCCCGATCAGCGACTACCGGCCCGACGGCGGCAGCGCCCTCGGCGACGAGAACCCCGCTGACGGTGTCTGGGTCCACCACATCGAACTGCCCGCCACCGCCGCCCCGATCCTCGGGGAGGACGCGCGGATCCGGCTCACCGTCACCCCCTGGGACTGACGACACGAAAGGAGGTGAGCCGTCATGGTCACCGTCGCCCTGTCCAGAGTCCGGTTCGGTGAGACCAACGAGGACATCCGAACCGTACAGAAGGCCCTGATCGCCCGCGGCCACCCCATCCCCGGCGGCCCCACCGGCTTCTTCGGCGAACAGACCAAAGCCGCCTACCGCGCCGAACAACACGCCCAGGGCTTCACCGGCCACGACGCCGACGGCATCCCCGGCTGCACCTCCCTCACCACCCTCGGCCACCACGCCCACTTCCACGTCAACTGCGCCCACGCCGCACCCGCCGGCGGAAACGGGCGGGTCCCCTCTCCGGTACCGCACCACAAGGTGACCTTCGCGTTCTTCGCACGCGGCCCCTACGCCTGGAAGCCCGACGGCGTCGGCCGCCACACGGGCGAGGACTTCGCCGCCGACACGGGCGTGCCCGTAGTCGCCGTGCGCAACGGCACTGTCGCCTGGTCGAACGGCAACGGCGGGGCGTACGGCCAGTGGATCGGCCTGCACGCCGACAACGGCCATGTCTACACCTACTGCCATCTCTCACATCGCCAGGTGAAGGACGGTCAGAAGGTCACCGCCGGACAGCGGCTCGGCAAGGTCGGCGCCACGGGCAACGCGACGGGACCACATCTGCACTTCGAAATGTCGAAGGGCTCCAGTTGGTCCTACGGCAGCGTCGCGAAGCCCAACTGGTGAGCGGCCCAAGGAGGAACGCGATGGCGCAGCACAACCGCTACCGGGCGCCCGCGCAGCCGGATGAGTCCATGTCGTTCCGCTTCAATGCCTGACAGAACGGCTACGACTTGGGTATCGGCACTCCTCCCGACGTGCCGCCGACGCCGCTCGTCCGCAACTCCGACTACGCCCGGGCCTGGGCCCAGGGCGCTGTGGCGGGCAACGCCGACGGGCGGCACGAGGGCTGGCTGTGGGCGTACTTCGACGGGGCCGTCCGGCCCGATCCCGGCGAGGGCGCCACAGGCCCGACGGGCCCGGGGACAGCGGAGAACGACTTCCGCAGAGTGCGCAGTACGCGCAGAGCTGGCCCTGGGTGGGCGAACTGCCGTTGGGGGCGGTCCTGGCGCAGTTCGCTCCCGGCAGCGACGACGAGAACGGCCTGGCCGGCACTCTGCTCGCCCAGGTCCGCGCGGACAAGCGCGTGGACCGGCTGTACCTGCCGGTCGCCCTGTCCCCTTCCGGTTCTCCCCCGCAGCCGACGGACGATCCGCTCGCCGACGCCGGCTATTGGCACGGCACGGTGTCCGACTCCTTCGCGGAGGCCGGCGAAGAGGCATCGGCTGCCCCCGGGCCGCTGACCGCGAGGTGCGGCATGGCTGGAATCTTCGGACTGGATCTGGAACGGTTGGCCGACGACCAGCTCCCCACCACGGTGGACATCGACAGTCCGCTCCCCCGGTCCGGCTGCGGGGCAGGCTGCAGCGACGGCAGTTCCGGCCGTTCTCCGGCGTCCTGAGCGCGGCGATGCCCGCCGCGACCGTGACCGCCTTCGGGCAGTTGGACCTGACGGCGCCGGGACGGATCGTCGTCGGGCCCATGTTCCAGGTCTCGTGGGGCGACCGGATGGTTTCCCTGTCGAAGGCCGTGATGGCCGAGGTGCCCGATCCGGTGGGTCGGTCGCTGCTCGGCATCCTACGGGTCGCCGTACCGGACCCGCCGGTGCCGCTGATCGACCTGAAAGCCACCTTCGCCGGACAGTACGACAGTGCCGAGCCCAGCGCCTTCCTCATGGCGAGTCCCACCGGCTCGCACATGGCCGGAGTGCCCCTGGACGGCGATGTCCTGGTGCTGAGCCGCGGCGGCGCCGACTCGGCCTTCCTCCTCGGCGCGGGCGGATTCCACCCGGCGTACCCGATACCGCGTGGCGTGCCCGCGCTGCGCAGGCTGTCCAGCAACCTCTCACCGCTGCCCTGGATCCAGCTGCGCTGCCAGGGGAATTTCGCGGTCACCAACAACACCGTGCAGTTCGGAGCCCAGCTCTCCCTGGTCGCCGAGATCGCCGACCGCGGGCTTGGCGGGCTGTTCGGACTCGATGTGCTCATCCACCCGGAGCCCAGCCTCCTTCACGGCCCACATGTGTGGCTCGCCGGCGGTCAAGGTGTTCGGTGAGACCCTGATGGGCGTCGCCTTCGACCTGGTGCCCCGCTCCGGAATCCGGGTGGAGCGCACCCGTCAGTGCACACGGTGGCAGGACGGCAGAAGGCACACCTGGACCACCCACAGCAGGCGCAGCGGCATTGGCGGCGGATCGAGCGGGCTGCGTCTCGACGTACTGGAAGGAGGCTGAGCGGGCGCCGCATCTGACTTTCCATCAGGAGGACACCATGGGCTGGACCGACGTATCCGACGTGGAACCGGGCGATGTCATCAGCATCCTCGGTATCGACCATGTGTTTTTCGAGGAAGTGACGCGCACCGGCGGGACCGCGTCGTGGAACGACCAGAATCCGGGGAACATCATCAGCTCCGGCGAGGCGGAGCAGTACGGCGCCTACGCCGGAAAGCACAACGACATATTCGCCATCTTCCCGGACGAGGCCACGGGTTTCACTGCCGTCCGCCGATACCTCGAACACCGCGGCGGCAAGACGGTGCTCGACGTGATGCGGGCCTACGCTCCCGCCGGGCACGGCGCGAATGACCCCCAGGCGTACGCACAACGCATCGCCGACGCCTTGCAGGTCGGCACCGACACCACACTCGCCGCACTCGACGACAACCAGAGGAGCGCCTTCGCCCAGGAGATCCAGCGAGTGGAGGGATGGCGCAGCGGCGAGGAGCATGGGCCGGACGATCTACCCGATGACCTGGCGCAATGGTTGACCGACCACCCGAGCCGTGAGGAACGCCTGGAAGCCGACCAGCCCTTCGCCAAGACGGGGACCGTCGCGGAAGGCGTGAAGAACATCCAACGGCGGCTGAACGAACTCGGCTGGAGTCCACCGCTGGACGTCGACGGCAAGTTCGGCCCTCACAGCGCGGCGGCGGCGCGGTGGTTCCAGACGAACAACGGCCTCACGGCGGACGGCATCGTGGGCAACCAGACATGGCGACGGCTCGTGGACTCACAGGGCTGACCCCGAGTACCGCATCCCCTATGGGCCCTCTCGAGGTTCAGCGGCCGTCACCCTCCCCACCCCGCTCGTGGCGAGCCGCGGGCTCGCCGCACGGGCGCCGATCTCTTCTCGTGGGCGTCGGGTCTCGACCCGGCGCCGCGTGAAGCCGAGCATCCACGCGACCGCGGCCTTCAGGTTGTCATACCGGATCTTGCCGAACGGCACGCCGCCCAGCACTCTGAAAACGTGCTCGTGGCCCTCGAAGAACGCCTCCTGACCGCCGGAGGCGAACACCCGGTGCACCGCCTTCCCGGAGAACGACAACCGCAGGCAGAACAAATGGCACTTCATCAGCTCGCCCCGCAAACGGACCGCGACCTCGCCTAAGTCGACCTCTGCTTCGGCGCCGGCCAGGTGCGACTGCTCGATGAACACCTGCGCCGGGCCACGGCCGGCCTCGATCCGAATCTCCGGCTTCCGCTTGGCGACGTAGGCGCGCACGACCTGGTAGGACACGTCGTCCATCGCGTGCTCGTTGATCAACCGGCGATAGATCCGGACCACCGTGTGACACTGCTTCCTCGGCACATCCAGATCAGCCAGCAGCATCTGTCGATCACCGGCTTGAACGGATCCAGCTTGGAACGGCGAGGCGCGTACGGTTCCCGAGGTTGCGGCCACGCCGGACTCAGCGCCTTCTGAACAGTCCGCCAGCCCACCCGGTAGCTTGCGCTCCAGCTCCCGGTTCGACATGCCCTCGCGAGCGTCACGCCGCAGCGCGGCATACAACTCGACCTTCGACTGACCAGGCGGGTATCGGCGGTGCTCCTTCACTGAGCACATTCACCGTGCCACCGCAACCCCGCGAGTGACACTACTTCTCACGAACAACTTCCCAGCTAACCAGCCGGTGACATCCACTCAGACGGACAACTGACAACCCTCAAACACCGTCAGAGCCATCCTTACGAAAACCATTGGTGCCCGGCTTGCTCCGCTGATGGACTGACGTCCTACCGTGAGTCTGCCGCGTGACGGAGGTAGTGGTTGTGACAGGTTATGGCGTGCTTGCCGAGGTGTACGAATGGCTCATCTCGGATGCAAAGTTGCCTCCAGCCGAGTTCGCTGCGTCGTTCGACGACGTCCTCAATCTCCTGCCGTCGAACGCTCACGTCCTCGACTGTTCGTGCGGAACCGGACAGTTGGCGGTTGGCCTCGCCGGTCGTGGCATGCAGGTTGTCGCAACTGACGCCAGCGGGGCGATGGTTCGCCGGACTGAAGAGTTGGCTGAGGAGTTCGGGGCATCCGTCCGGGCCGTACGGGCGAACTGGGAAGAGTTGCCCGACCATTTCCAGGACAACACGTTCGACATGGTGTTCTGCGTTGGCAACTCGCTTCACCATGCCACGGGCGCGACAGGCAGGGGTGCTGCTCTGGAGTCGATGTCACGGCTACTGCGCCCCGGCGGGCGCTTGGTACTCACATCCCGCACTTGGGAACTCGTGAGGGCCAGAGGTTCCCGGCTGGAGGTCGGTGACCGACTCGTCCGCCGGAACGGTCGCGATGCCGTCGTGGTCTACCGCTGGGAGATTGCGCCGCATTGGGAGGAGGAGCACCACATCGAGATTGCGATCGCGCAAGTTGATGCGACCGGGTTGGTTCTTGTCCGCTCGGAACTGCTGTCCTGCTGGCCCTACCGGTACGAGGAACTCGAAGTCGAGCTGCAACAGGTCGGACTCCAGACGGAACTGAGCACGTTCGATCTTGAGGCCGAGAACTACATGGTGGTCGCGAGCAAGGCATAGACACCGGACTCTCAGTCCCTGGCCGGACCGCGCGGTTGCTCGCAGGACGCTTGCGCCCTCTCATCGGTGCGGGTTCAAGCGGTCAACGCAACGCAACGCCTCGGACGAGGAGTGCTCGTCGATCACACGGCGGTAGATCCGGGGTGACGGTGTGGCGCTGTTTCCTGGTCGCGTCCAGATCAATGAGCAGGATCTCGTCGATCAGCAGCGTGAACGGATCCAGCTTCGACGGCTTCGCCGAAGCGGTTGTCGTGCGTGGCTGCGGCCAAGCCGAGGTCAGGGCCTTGTTGACCGTGCTCCAGGTGCCGCCGTACTTGCACTGCAACGCCCGGTTCGACATGCCATCGCGGGAGTCGCGCCGCAGCGCGGCGTACAACTCGACCTTCGACCGGCCAGGCGGCATCGAGGGTGCTCCTTTACTGAGAACATCCAGCTTGACACCGCAACCCCGATGGCGACGTCAGAATTCGCGAACGTCTTTCTGGGCCATCACCTGGTGCCGTCAGCTTTCACGAACAACTGACGTCACCAACTACCGACAGAACCACTGTGGCGTCGGTGGCGGCGGCGGCTGGATGTCAGCCCGGTGGGGGCGGGACGGACACCACAGACGTCGGCGCCACCCCGTCCGGGGCCGTCAGCTCAGCGGCCTCCTCCCCCACGTCCGGCGCCCCGAAGCCCGGCAGCCCCGCCTCCGGTTCCTCCACGCGCTCCGGCCCCTCGACGCCCTCCGCCTCCCGGCCTACGTCCTCCGCACCCGCTCCGGGCGGCCGTACGGCAACCTGTTCCGCCGGCAGCCTGAAGGTGACCTCCCGGTACAGGAACCGGGGCAGCTATCGTCGAGTTCACCAACGTGTCTGCACGGACATGCGTCCTCAAGGGCACCCCACGGTGGCCGGTGCCGCGAACGGCTCTGCCCGGACGGCGTCACCTGCGCCACTGGCGGCGACGTGGAGCTGCGCGATGCGGCCACCGGCGCATCGCGCGCGACTCTCGCCAGACACTCGGGCAGCCTCCTGGGCGCGGCGTTCAGTCCGAACGGCCGCGTCCTCGTCACCGCCGACGGCGACGGCGACGGCGACGGCGACGGCGACGGCGACGGCGACGGCGACGGCGACGGCGACGGTACGGCTGTGGGACGCGTCCGCGCGAACCAAACACGGCACCTTCAAGAAGCCCGCCGGCGAGGTGTACGCGATGGCGTTCAGCCCGAACGGCCGCACCCTCGCCACCGCCAGCGACGACCAGACCGTCCGCCTGTGGGACACGGCCAACGGAAGTTTCCGGACGGTGTGTGTGGTGCGGGGACAGCAGAGATTCTCACCGCGGCTCTTCGTCAGCGGGGCGGCCGGCCCGCGGCGCGGGGCGGGAGCGCCGCGGGCCACGGCTTCATGGAAGGAACTTCACCTCTGGGAAGGCTGCGCTCGGGCCGTCGAGCAGGTGCCCTCGGCGGTGTCGCAGGTGCAGGTCGAAGAAGGCGTGAGGGTAGACCTGTTGTATGCGTATCGACCGGGCCGGGTCGAGGGTCCCGATCAAGTCCTGGATCTGCTGGTCGGTCAAGCCGAGGATCTTGCCTGCCTGCGGGATCAGCGTCGCGTTGTCGCCGTACGAGCCGTGGATGGCCCCGTCGGCCCGGATGTCGAGCCGCCAGTCGCGAAGGTGTGTCCAGAACTCGGCGACGCCCGGCATGGCACGGGTGAACACGGCGGTCATCATCATGAAGGGCCGGTCCAGGTCGGAGGTGATGGTCGGCTGCATCGGGCCGTCGATGCTGAGTCCGGCTCTGACGCGTTGGTCAGCGAGCATGGTGAGCGCGGTGGCGGTGCCGCCCTTCGACCAGCCGAACGAGCCGATGCACCGCGGATCGAGAGCGCCGAGAAGGCCGGGGGGCAGTGGCCTGCCGTCGATGTCGGGGTTGCGGCCGGCGGCAAGCTCCTCCACGCAGTCGAGCAGGAACCGGAGGTCAGCGGCGAAGTCCCTCGGGAACATCGGGACGTCACCCGGGGTGAGCACCCGGCCGTCGGGGAACTCGGTGAACGTGTCGTGGGTGTGGTCGACGGTGACTACGACGTAGCCGTGGCTGGCGAGTTCCTGGACCATGATGGTGTGGTCGCCGCGGTGGCTGCCGGAGCCGTGCGAGTACACGATGACGGGCAGGCGATGGCCCGTACGGAGTACGGGTGCGTCCAGGTGCCCGACGGTGAGCGGGCCGAGGGCGGGGTCGATGGGGAAGCCGGTGTCGGTCAGGAACGCCCGCAACACGCCGTCGGCCATCCAGGGGGCGCGCGGCAGGTCCTTCGCCCCGCGCGCGGGGTACCAGATGCTCGCCATCAGCTCGCGGTGGCGCCCCGGGCCGGTCACGGGATCGGGACGTGAGGTGTCGGCGAGGTGGAGCGGCACCGTCCCCACGGGGTGTGGTCCGGTGGGCGAAGGCAGGGTGAGTCGCGCCGGGTCGGAGGCGGTCGGAGCCGCCCACGCGCGGGAGGCGACGCCGAGCGGCACCGGAGTCCCGATTCCAGCGGTTAACGCCGCCCCGAGCATGCGGCGGCGCGTCAATGGGCTTCGGCTGTTGTACGCCGTGACGGTCATGGATTCTCCCGAGTCTGGGTTTCTTGGTTGGCACCGGGCTCGCGGCCCTTCGTGCTGGGTCGGGCGGCATCGTCATGGCCTCGCGTCCGGTCCTCGACGTCGCTCCGCCGAGGCGCCTGATTTTCGAACCTCTTCGACGATGTTCACCGCAGGACACTGCTGTGATCGGGCCGAGATTTTCGACAGGAAGACGGACGGTCCGAAGGGATGTGCATCGTCACCACGACAGCGGTGTCTCTGAATCTGCAGCCAGGAGCCACTGAGCTCCATCAGCCCCGGACAGGGGGAAGATTGTCCGGGCCCGTTGTGGGGAGTTGGCGCGTCAGCCGTTGCGGGCGGCCTCTGGGCCGGTGATGCGTTTGAGGAGGGGGAGAGTCGAGGCGATGATGCCCAGCGAGGTGACGAGGCCGGCAGCGACGAGCGCGTAGTACGCCGGGCCCGGCGACACCAGGTCGTAGCGCATCTGCGATTTCAGGAACAGGGCCGAGGCGGCGAAGGCCGCGCCGATCGAGATCGCGGCCACGGCCAGCAGCGGCAGCGTGCTCTCCAGTGCGATCACCCGCTGCAGCAACCGTAGTGGCGCGCCGGTGAGCCGCAGCAGCGCGAACGGTCGTCGGCGATCCGACAGGCCCGCGACCACGCTCACCGCCAGGCTGCAGCCTGCGATCGGCAGGGTGGTCAGCAGCACCACGTCGGCCAACTGCCGCCAACCGGCCAGCTCCTGCTGCAAGTCGGTGCCCCAGTCGCCCACCGTGCGAACCTGTTGGTGCGGGTAGGCGGCGGTGAGCAGGGTCCGTACGCGTTCCATGGCGGCAGTCGACCCGTCGGTGGCCACGTAGAGCAGTTGTACGGGCAACTTGGCGACGGCCTGGGTGCTGATCGGGGCGGCGGGCCACGGCAGGTTCGGGTGCGACTGCAGGCCGGCGAACGCGTAGGAGTCGACGGCCGTGACGCTCGCGCCGTCCGGGCAGCGGCCCACCATGGGAGTCTGCGCCAGGTCGGAGCAGGTCACCAGGGCCGGCGCATTCGGGGGCGGGTCGCCCGGGTGGACTCGCCGGTGTGTCACCTTGCCGACGCCGTCGGGGTTGGCATGGACGACTGCCACGCCCCGCACGCCCGGGAGCGCGCGCACCTCGGTGAGGAGCCGTGCCGGGATGGACCCGGCCAACGGCGCCTGACCGTCGCTGCCGGCCTCCACCACCGTCCGGGTCTGCCGGTCTCCGCCCAGTGTGCCGCGGTAGTCGTTGATGGTGCCGATGATGCTGACTGTTGCGGTAGTCACGAACAGGGCCAGGACGAGGCCGCTGACCGCGCGGAAGCCGGTCTTCGGGTCGTCGGCGAGCCGACGCACCGCGATCAGGGCGGCCGGGCGTCGGGTACGGCGGGCTACCGCCCGGGCGGCGATCATGGTCAGCCACGGCCCGGCGATCACCAGGCCCAGCATCACCACCAGGAAGCCCGGGAGGTAGGCGGCCGTCTGCCCGTTCCCGGTCGCCGGGCGGCGGCCGGCGAAGACGAAGTACGCCAGCTCGGCCAGCCCCGCCAGCAACGGGATCAGCCGCCATGCGCGCGGCGGGCGCGGGGGCACCCGGCGGGTCACACCGAGCGGGGAGATGGCGACCCGGCGCAGCGCCAGGCGCGCCGCGATCGCCGCCGCGACCGGCACGCCGACGACGACGCCGAGGGTCTGCGGAGTGCTGAGCGTCAGATCCGAGAGGAAGAACCGCTGCTGCCCGGTGAGCGGAATGGTGGCCACCAGCGGGCGCAGCGCGGCATAGAGCCCGAATCCGGCCACCATCCCAGCGGCCGCCGCCAGCGCGGACTCCACCGCCGAGATCACCGACACCTGCCGGGGCGTGGCGCCGGCCAGCCGCATCGCCGCATAGCGCTGTTCGCGCGCGGCGGCGGACAGCCGGGTCGCGGTGGCGATGAAGATCAGCACCGGGAAGATCAGCGCCCCGGCCACCACGGAGGAGATGAGCGTCAGCGCGTCGCCGCGCACCGCGTTGTCCCAGCACTCGTTGGCGCAGGCGGAGGGCCTGGTACTGGCGATGGTGGTGACCGCTCTCGCCCCTGGTGCACCCTTGATCTGGGCCGGGGTACGGCCGATGACGGCCATCAGCGAGTCCGGGGAGGCCAGAGCGGCGTCGCCGATCGTGCCGGTGAGCCGCCCGGGGAAGCGGTCGCCCAGCTGGTCGGCCGGGGTGTCGCGGATCAGCTGGGCCAGCGCGGGGGAAGCGTAGTACTCGCCCGGCGCGGGCAGGTACGTGAGGCCGGGTGGAACGGGCGAGGTCGGACCGGTCACGGCGACATCCACCTCGGTCAGGGACTTGCCGTCGTAGTAGTCGCCGTGCGGCCACCACCACAGCGGGTCCGCCGACGCCCGCTCGGTACGGCTCGCGGCGCCGGTGTCGAGCCACACCTGCCGCTGATTCGTCCGCTCGACGGCGTTCATGCTGGCGAAGGTCGACAGCAACAGCCCGACCCCGATGGCGACCGCGGCAGCGATCATGGCCAGCCGGGCGATCACTGCCAGGCCTCCGCTGACCGCCAGGCGGAGCGCGAAGGCGATCACGAGGCGATCCGTCCGGTCGTGAGCAGGCTGGCCTTGCCGTCCCGGACGATGGCCTCCCGGTCGGCGTGCGCGGCGACCCGGGGCTCGTGAGTCACCAGCACGACGGTGGTGCCCCCCTCGTGGGCCGCGTCCACCAGGAGGTCCATCACCTGCTCGCCGGCCAGCGAGTCCAGCGCGCCGGTCGGCTCGTCGGCGAAGAGCACCTTGGGCCGGGCCACCAGACCGCGGGCCAGCGCCACCCGCTGCGCCTGGCCTCCCGACAACTCACCGGAGCGGCGGCGCTCGAGGCCGTCCAGGCCCAGCCGCGCGAACCAGGGCCGGGCCTCGGCGAGCGCGGCCGCCCGGCGCATGCCGGAGAACAGCAGCGGCAGGGCGACGTTCTCCTCGGCGGTCAGCTCGGGGACGAGCTGACCGAACTGGAAGACGAAGCCAAACGTGTCGCGGCGCAGGGCACTGCGCTCGGCCTCGGTCAGGGTGTCGATGCGGCGTCCCTCGAAGTGCACCTCGCCCGCATCGGGGGTGAGGATGCCGGCCAGGCAGTGCAGCAGGGTGGACTTGCCCGAGCCGCTCGGACCCATCACGGCGAAGACCTCGCCGGCCTCGACGACCAGGCTGGCGCCGCGCAGGGCGGGGGTCTCACCGAAGGAGAGTGCGAGGTCGCGGGCCTCTATGAGGGCGCTCATGCGCGCACCGCTGCTGCCAGCGCATCCATCCGGGCCGTGGTCAGCTCGATCCATCGTAGGTCCGCCTCCAGGTGGAACAGGCCGTGGTCGGCGAGCAGGGCGTCGACGATCGGACCAGAGCGGCGCAGCTTCGTCAGTTCGTGCATCCGCTGCAGGTGGGCGGCGCGCTGGGTGTCGAGGTACTGGTGCGCGTCGCGGCCGAGCATCAGGGCCAGCACGACTTTGGTGAACAGCACGGTCTGCAGGTTGGGTTCGGGGGCCACCGGCTCGGTGAGCCAGGTCTCGAACTCCGTCGCTCCCGCCTCGGTGATCACGTAGCGCTTGCGCTCGGGACCGACGCCGGGCTCCGCATCGCCTGCCATGACCTTCCCGTCCCGCGCCAGCCTGCCAAGCGTCGTATAGACCTGCCCGTAAGGCAGTGGCTTCCCGCGGTTGAAGAAGGCGTCGTAGTCGCGCTTGAGGTCGTAGCCATGACTCGGCTCCCGCTCCAGCAGTCCCAACAGGGTGAGAGGAACACTCATGCGAGGACCATACACCGGGGATATACTCTGAGTATATATCTGCTGAGAGTCGGTCCTGCTGCTGGGATCTCGCATCCGGTTGCCGGCCCGTCACCGGCGAGCAGCGGCCCGCAACGGTGCGATTGAGTAGGGGCTTTACGCCAAATCTGCGGATGTCCCGTGCCGCCCGCAACGGCACCATGACGGGCATGACCACGCCGGAAGCGCCGCCCCCAGGCCTCAGCTGGGTGACGGCCGACAAGGCCGCCGCTCTCTGGACCGTCAGACGCAAGTACGTGCCCCAGGTGGCCACCGCCCACGGGGTGGGGACCAAAGAGCAGAAGAGCTACGGAACTCTCGGCCAAACCACCATCACGATGTACTTCTACGCGGAGGTCCAGCGGGTGGTGGCGGCACTCGAGTCCGGTGAGATGGCCCTCGACCCGTCCTGGCGGGCGGACACCAGGGAGGGAGCAAGGGGCGCCCGGCGCGACGCGCTGACCGCCTGCGGCTGCGTGGTGCTGATGCTCGCGGCGGTCTTCGCCATCGCCCTGCTGTCGAACTGAGCTTCACGCGGGGCGCACTCCATGGATCTACGCCGCGACGGTGCCAAGGGGCCTTCACCGGTCACACCTGCGGTCATGCCGAATCCCAACGGGGTGAGTGAGCCGCCCACCCGATATCCGCTGACCGCGTCGACCCGGTCCGTCCGGCCGACCTTCGACGGACACACCCTGAGCATCACTCGTCAGCTCTGACCACTGCCCTGGGGCACAGCGGCGCACCCCGCTGCGCGACGTGATGGCCCTTCGCGGGCGGTGTCCGGTCCGACCACCCACCTGCGAATCACGCTGGACCACCTCGGCTGCCTGCGCGGAAGACCGAGTGAGACCGCTCAGGCGGTCAGTGGGGTGCAGTGCACGTTGTTCGCTCCGCCGCTCTGGCCGGAGATCCGTCCCCAGTAGCTCACGCAGTGCCCGGGGTGACCGATGTACGCCGGGCCGGCGTAGGTCGTGTACTGGCCGTCATCGAACTCGGGGTCGACGTCCTGGGCGTCCGTGACCGCTGCCAGCATGGACACTGCGGTGCCGGGGCGGGCGCGCACCGTGACCACGCAGTCCTGTCCCGTGGAGGGGTTGTACGTCAGGTAGACCGTGCCCGCCGTACCGACCGGTGCCGAGTCGACCACCGTATAGCCCGCCCCGCAGACACCGTTGTACTTCGCCAGCGGCGTCGCCGCCCCTGCCTGCGGTGCGACGGCCCCCATGGCGCCGACCACGGCGGCTGTGACCGCTCCGACCGCTGCGGCACGCTGAATGATGTTCATGGCAATCCCCCGTTTCGTCGACAGCTCCAACAGTTTGTCGACCTCGAAGGGATTGACCGTCGTCACCCGACCAACGTTGTAGGCCACCGGCACCGGTTACGGAACCCGTACACGGAGTGAACGGGTCCGTGGCCGTTTTCTCCTCAAGAGACGGCGGCAAAAAGCCCGAACGTTGACCGTCCGCTTCGGAACCCCACTCCTGCCTTCCTGGTCTGAAGCCCTGCCGCATGCAGTAGGGGCCCAGATCTCGCTCGGTGTCGAACTCGCCGAACAGCAGCGTGCAGTCCAGTTGCCAGTACACCTGCACGCACCGTGCGAGCAGGGCCGCGCCGATCCCAAGCCCGCGGGCGTCCTCGGACACGGCAACCGCCTTGATCTTCGCGAAGGTCAGCATCGACAGCAGAATGGCCTGCCGGCTGTCCGGCAGCAGGGCCAGCCCGGAGATGACCGTCCCCGACGGCACACCAAGCAACGCGCCCACGATGTCGCCTTCATCGTCCCTCGCCACCAGCGGCAGAGACAACTCGCCCGCCGACCGCTGAAGTTCGCGGGCCGTCCCTGCCCCCTCGAGACGTTCACCCAGATCTGCGCCATCAAGGACGTCCAGTAGCCACGTCCCGCACTGTCCACTGGCGAGCGCCTCGAGGTGACCGGTCTCCAGATCGTCGGCGGCCGCCTTCAGCAGGGAGGTCACTGCGCCGACCTCCCCGGGTTCCGCGAATCTGATTCGCAGTCCGTCAGGCCCGGCTACACCGTCCAGCAGCTCCTTGCGCGTCAGTCCGGCCAGGGCGTGTTGCGAAAGTGGATCTTCCGCGGAGTTGGCAGGAGGGCCGCCATCACGGTCCGGCCTCGCTCCGAAAGCCTGGCGACGGCGACCGCTGTCTACACGATGTTGAAGCCTCTGCTGGTGTCATATACGTCGACCTCGACAATGACCACGTCGGACGGGGTCACGAGGTAGTGCACCATGAGGCCGTCGGCCCAGGTTGAGCGCGTTGCGTCATCGTCTCTGTAGGCGAGGTGGGTGTCTGGGCCTTGTGGATCGTTGGCGATCTGGTCGACGACGTGCAGCAGTTTCTTCCGGTCGTCGGCTGGGAGGTAGTCGCGGAATCGTCCCGCCTGCTCGGTGAATTGAACACGTCGCTTCATCGTGGATGGAGTGTACGGCGGACAGCTCGGTGGAGGCTTGGTACAGCCACTCGTTGAGGACTGCTCCTTTTGCAGGTCCCCCTTTTCGATGCCCCCGGCGGCGTGCTGGTGGGCCCGACAGACGGTCGAGTCGACGTACACGTCTCAGATGATCAGCCCCTTCGCCTCGGTCTGGAGCCGGGTGACGATCCCGGCCCAGGTTCCGTCCCGCTGCCAGCGGCAGAACAGGTCGTAGACCCGGCTGGCCCGGACGGTGCCCAGCGGGATGCCTCGCGCGGTGAGGGCGTCGTCGACGGCCTGGACGTAGGGCCAGTGCGGCAGCCCCTGCGGCACGCTGCGCCATTCCGGCGGGTCAAGCAGCACCAGGCTCACCTCCCGTGGGAGCGGGTCGGTCGGGTCATGAGGCTGTTGGTGTCGGTGAACTCTGCACCTTCGAGGTCCTCCCGACTCAGGCCGTCGATGAGGGCTAGCGCCCCCTCGAGCTCCTCCTCCGACACCGCCTTGTGCGGCGGGTCCGGCAGCGGCCGGATCCCGGACCTCATCCGGCCAGCGCATCGCGTGCAAAACGATCGCATCGTCACGCAGCCGCAGCAGACCCAGGCGCTCCCGCCCCGACCAGGCGTACTTGGCGATCGCTACCTTCGACGACCTGCCCAGGGCCTGGCGCAGCAGCTTGCAGGGCTTCGCCGCCACCTGCCCGTCCGCACCAGGTAGTGGCCCCCTCCGCAATGCGGATCAGATCGGATCGACTCCAGCGACACGAAGGCCTGGATCCCAATCGCCTTCGCCGTGGCCTGCCACCGCAAGCGAGACGGCAGATCCCCGCACCGCGACGGCCATCGTGTCCGCTGGTCCTGGGCCGTCAAACGGGGGCAGAGCAGATCCTCCACGACCTCTTCCGGCCGCCTCGGATCGTCCTGCCGGTGGTGTCTCCAGCTTGACCGGATGCTGCCTCCGTTTTACCGTGGAGCCATCCCGGAGGTAGCCTCCGTTTTTTCGGAGCCGAAGGATCACGTGAGCCAGGAGGGCGTATGAGCACCGGAGGACAGCAGGGGCGCAAGCCCCGTGCGGATGTCCAGCGCAACCGTGCCGCCCTTCTGGAAGCGGCTCAGCGTCACTTCCTGAAGTACGGGGTCGGCACGTCCCTGGAGGCGGTGGCCAAGGAGGCGGGCGTCGGCCCCGGCACCCTGTACCGGCACTTCCCCACCCGGGAAGCGCTGCTGGCTGCCGTGCTGCAGACGCGCTCCGAGGAACTGGTCGCCCGTCAGGAAGAGATCGCGCGCCTCGGCGACGCCGACAAGGCGCTGGAGCAATGGCTGCGCGCGCTGGAGGAGTACTTCAGCGCGTTCAGCGGCCTGCCCGAGCCACTCATGGCCGCGGCCAGGGCGCAGGATCCGGACAACCCGCTCACGCTGCCCTGCGACACCGTCATCTCCGCCACCGAGGAGTACGTACAGGCCGCTCAGCGGGCGGGCTGCGTACGCCAGTCGGTGAAGGGATACGACCTGTTCCTCGTGGCCATCTCCGTCGCCTGGCTCAAGGGTGCCGGTGCCGCGGAGGAAGAGTCACTGGACCGCGTCCGCGCACTCATCGCAGTCGGCTACCGCGAGCGGGACACCGAGGCGTAAGCCCCTGCAGGGCGATGTCCCGGCCCTTTCTCCGCACTCCGCGGCCTCGCAGTGATCGCATCACCCCGGCCTGGGAGTGGTGCGCCTACTAGAAGGACAAAATATGAAAATTTCTGTTATCGGAACTGGAACGATCGGCGGCAACCTCGCCCGCAAGCTCAGCGAAGCCGGTCACGACGTCCAAGTGGCCGACGCTCGCGGGCCCGAAGCCGTCGCCCCCGGCGTACTGGAGACCGGCGCCCGCGCCGTGGCCCTCGGCGACGCCGTCAAGGACAGGGACGCCGTCATCCTGGCCATCCCCTTCGGCGTGGCGGGACAGCTGGCCGGCCTGTTCGTCTCCGCCCCCGTCGGCACGCTGGTCATCGATACCTCCAACTACTACCCGCACCTCAGCGGCCGCATCGAGGCAGTGGAGGGCGGCGCCATAGAGAGCGTGTACACCTCCGAACTCCTCGGGCGCCCCGTGATCAAGGCATGGAACGCCGCTCTGGCCGAAACCCAGCGGACGAAGGGTGTCCCGGCGGGCACCCCGGGCCGCATCGCCATCCCGGTCGCAGGCGACTCGGAGCAGGCGAAGCGGGTGGTCATGCGGTTGGTGGACGACACCGGATTCGACCCCTACGACGCCGGCACGCTGGCCGATTCCTGGCGTCAGCAGCCGATGGGCCCCGCCTACTGCACCGAGCTGACCCTGGACGAACTGCCGACAGCCCTCGCCGCGGCCGATCGCGTCAAGGACGCGGCGGTCCGGGAGAGCATGGGGGAGCGCTTCGCCGCCCTCGGTGCCGATCCCACCCTGGAGGACGTCGTCGAGATGAACCGCGCCGCCCACAGGTGACCACGCCCGTCGTCGGCCCGCGGCGCACACACCCGTACGAGATCCCCGGCAGCTCCTCTCGTACGGAGCGCGCCGCGGCCGGGCTCTCCGACACCGCTCTTTCCACACGTGCGTCCTGACATTCGGGCGCGATACAGCGCTCGACTCCGTGCACCACACCGTGCTAGGGCCTGTGTGAGGTCGTGATCATTCTCGGGTTCTGGTCCCGTGCGGGGGTGGGGCCTGGTAGGACGCTGGGTGTGACACGTACGCAACTCACCAACGAGCAGTGGGAGTTCATCGAGCCGTACCTGCCGATAGGCGAGTACGGCCCGTACCCCGAGCGGCTGCGGGAGCAGTTCGAGGGGGTGATCTGGCGGTTCCGCTCCAGCGCCCAGTGGCGCGAGATGCCCTCCGAGTTCGGACCGTGGCCGACGGTCTACGGGCGCTTTCGCGTCTGGCGGGACGCCGGGGTCTTCTCCGCTCTTCTGGAGGGCATGATCGCCGAGGCCGCTCGCCGGGGACAGACGGACTTATCCCTGGTCAGCGTGGACTCCACTACGGCCCGCGCCCACCAGGACGCCGCCGGGATGCACCTCGGCAAGGACGTCATGGACGCCCTTGAGGAAGCCGCCGCCGAACAGGAGCGGGCCCGGCAAAAAGGGGCGGCCCGCCGGGACAGAACGGGCAGGACGGCGGGGACGACCCCGAGCAGGAAGAGCGACGGCGTATCCGGCGGCGGCGCAAGTTCCGGCTGAACCAGGCCCTGCTCGGCAGATCCCGTGGCGGACTGACGAGCAAGATTCATCTCGCCGCGGACCGCAGGTGCCGTCCGCTGTCCCTCGTGCTGACCGCAGGACAGGCCGGCGACAGCCCGCAGTTCGTCCCCGTGTTGCAGAAGATTCGGGTCCGTCTGCCTGTGGGCCGGCCTCGAACCCGGCCCGGCGCTGTCGCCGCGGACAAGGCCTACTCGTCCCGCGCCAACCGCTCTTACCTGCGCAAACGCGGCATCAAAGCAGTCATTCCGGAGAAGAAGGACCAGGCCGCCAACCGGAAGAAGAAGGGCCACCGGGGCGGCCGCCCCACGTGCCACGACAGTGATCTTTACAAGGAGCGGAACACGGTCGAGCGGCTCATCAACAAGCTGAAGGCCTGGCGGGGCATCGCCACTCGATACGACAAGTCGCCCGAGAGTTACCTCGCCGGCCTCCACCTCCGTGCCTCAATGATCTGGATCAACGACCTGCTGAAGGCAACTGGCTGATCACAACGCCACACAGGCCCTAGGTCTGCGCAGCTGCTGCCTCACGGCCGGTGCACACCACTCGTACCGTCCGGACGCCGGTCCCGTCCGACAACTCGATCGCCTCTGGCATCGGTCCTGCCGCCATCCCGCCGGCGCGCAACTTGCCCGAAGAACAAGCGATGCCGGCCAGGGCTGACTCGTCCCACTCTCCGGTCGGCACTACAGGCTCCCCGTCTCAGACCTCCACGGTCACGGACGCGGTGTGAGTGTGTCCGGCGCCTTAGAGATCAAGGCGCCCAGGGTGAGCAGTAAGGGAAGGTGCCGGTCTCGAAGCCCTCGGGGAACAGCACAGGAACCTGTGCGTCGTCGAAGTCCTGCAAGGCCCATCCGTGGTAATCCACATTCACTGCATGCTCCTGGCGCCCGATCAGGCTGGCCACGTCACCCACCCGTTGTCGTCGTCTGGTGTGAGGGGCTCCGTCATCGTCGATCTTCGGCGGCGAAATCACTGCGGAACCAGCCTTTGCACGGTTCAGGCGACAGAAGCTACGAGACTCCTTGCGGCTCGGCCGGCAAACCTGCCCCGCTGTTTCGAGGTTGCGCCCGTTGAACGGGGCCGCTCCGGGCTTGGCGGCGCGGACGTCCGATATCAGCTGGCGGTGCCCTGTCCGAAGTGCTCCTGCACGCGGTCCGGCGGGCAGGGTGTGTCGTCGATTTCGTGCAGCAGATCCCGGCTCGCGGCATGCCGAGTTCGGCAACCATGGCTACGACGGCGAGGCAGTGGGTGAGGTGAGGTGCGGTGCGCCGCTGCGACGTGTCTGTCTCTCGTCGTCGTGGGCGTGCTCGATGAGCGAGGCCTCTCGGCGTCGAGGTCGTGCGCTCGCACGATGGCTATGACCCTGTCAACCAGTTGAAGGGCGCCCCGTTGGCGTCCCGCATCCGCAAAGCAGTTACCGGAGGGGTGCGCTGACTGGTTGGATGGACACGTGAGCGGCCTTCATCGTCAGACCGGCGAACTCGGTGTCCGGATTTTTACGAGGCATGGCCACCGACGTCTTTCACCGTGCCGACCGCTATACCGGCAGAACGGCTGACCGCCCTGGTGCCGGCCGCCTACAGCGCTCCGGTCCCCGCCCCCGATCTGGCCACCGTGGCACGCCTGTGCCGGCACTCCCCCAGCAGACCCAAGCGCTGCTCGACCGGCCGGTGGCCGACCGCGCCCTGTCAGCCTGGCACCTCCAGCGGGACACCGACGAGGTGCACTGGCAGCCGGTTCCCCCTCGCCGGGCCATCCCGGCCGGTCAGACACCTGTGCGCATTGAGCGCCGTCATGTTCGGATCTGCTGTCTCTCAGACATGCAGCGGAGAAGGATGCGGATGTCTTCCGTACTATCTCTGCAAACACAACTGTGCAGTGATGGCTGCCCCTGGTCGCAAGGCACCAGGCGCAGAGCACATACGTGTTGGCTTTCGCGTACGCCACGAGCAAAGTGCTCGCTGGCCCACAGCGCCCCGGAAAGGTGTGAGCACCATGCCCGAAACCACCGAGTTGACCTCGCAATACAGCGCCCAGGTGGCCAGTGACCTCGAGCGCAACCTGAAGGAGCAAGAAGACCTCAGCGGTGAAATCGAAGCACTTCAGGCGCGGTTGGCCTCTGTGCAGCACGACCACACTGTCCTGGTGAACCTCCAGCAGGCTCTCGGTGTCCCTGCGCCGGCTGCCGCACCCGCAGCTGAATCCGCCGCGTCGTTGCCTGCCGCACGCAAGAAGACCACTGGCACTTCGGGCTCGGCCAAGAAGAGCGCCGCCCCCAAGAAGCGAAGCGGCAAGAAGACCGCCGCCAAGGCATCGGCCACATCGACCACGCTCGTCGACCTCGTGCGCGAACACCTGACGGGCCAGGACGAACCGCGTTCCGCCGCCGAGATCACCACCGCGCTGGAACAGCTGCATCCGGGGCGCACCGTCAAGACCACCGTCGTGCGCACCACCCTCGAAGGGCTCGTGGCCAAGAGCCAGGCCCAGCGCACCAAGCAGGGCAAGTCCGTCTACTACACCGCCCCCGACACCGCCGCACCGGCCGACTCCGGCGAGTAGCCGTCTGGCAGCGTGGCGGATCCGCTTCCTCGCCGCGCCGTCATGCGCTGTGGGTTCAGCTGGAGCTCCCCACCCCTGCCGGGCCCGCCCTCAGACCCCGCCCCTCCTCAGCTGGAGGGGCAGGGCGGGGCGAGCTCCACCGCAGGACGTGAATGCCGTATGCGGCCCGCCCTCGCGAACAAACGGTGCGGCAGCTTCAGGGTCAAAGCGTCAGCGCGGCACTGCCCACTCCTCCACCAGGAGCCTTTCCCACAGCTGGGCCAGAGTGCGGGCCGGCAGACGGGAGACATGCATCTGGGAGATGCCGACCTCCTGCGCGATCTGCGACTGGGCCATGCTGCCGAAGAAGCGCACCAGCGGGATCCGCTTCTCCCGGGGCGGGAGGTTCTCCAGCAGCGGTTTGAGCGACGCGCGGTACTCGACGCTCTCCAGCACCGCTTCGTCCGCTCCCAGTCTGCCCGCGACAGCCGGAGCGTCGTCGTCGGTGTCGGGGACGGACAAGGACAGCGTGGAGTGGGAGGGCTCTGCCGTGGCCGTCGTGAGCGCCAGTCACAGCTCCTGCAGGCGCCGCGGTACGTGCACCGCCCAGCCCTTGTCGCGGAAGTGGCGCTTGATCTCGTTGGTCAGGTTCCCGTTCATCGGGATGAGCGCCCGGCGGCGAGCCGACCCGCTGCGTGGACGCGGGGCCGGCTCCTGGCATCAGTGGGGCGTGACCTTGCCTGCCGGCTGATCACTGCGCCTGGGAGAGCGAGACCGCGTCGGGGCCGGCGGGGAATCGCAGCTGGCCTGTCGTGTCGTGCACGGCTCGCCACACTGTCTCGGCGACGTCGCTCTCCTTGGTGAACAGGTCCTGGCCCGTGAAGTCGCTCATGGCCTTCTTCGCCCATGGTGCGTAGGGCGCCGGGACCAGCTCGTCCAGCGAGGCGCCCTTCGTCGCGTTGGCCGCGAAGTTCGTCGTCAGGCAGGCGCCCGGCTGGACCGTCTTCGCCTGTACACCGAAGGGCGCGAGCTCGAGCGCGAGGGATGCGGTGAACCCCTCGATGGCCGTCTTGCTCGCCTTGTAGACGGCCGAGAGCGGCATGTGCCCCAGCACCACGCTCGAGGTCACGTTGACCACCACGCCGGAGCCACGCTCGCGGAATTGGGGCAGCACCGCCTGCGTCATCGCCATCACGCCGAACGTGTTGGTCTCGAAGACCTCCCGCACTCGGGCCATGGGGGTGCCCTCGAACACGTTGATCGAGGGCACGCCCGCGTTGTTGACCAGGACATCGATGGGGCCCGCGGCCTCGAACGCGGCGGTGATGCTCTTGGGCCTGGTCACGTCGAGCTCGATGACGCGGAGCCGGTCCGGCTCGGGAAGGACGCCTGGACGCGGCGTCCGCATCGTGGCGATGACGTTCCACCCCTGCGAGTGGAAGTAGAGGGCGGTCTCCCGCCCGTACCCGGATGAGGTTCCGGTGATCAGAACTGTCTTCATGGTGTGCCCCTTTGCGATGTGGTGGGATCCACACGGGTGGGCAGGCATTTTCCTGCTCCCCGGGAGAACCGGTGATCCCATTGAATCGCTCTGACCTGCGCAGATAGTAGAACTATCCTCGCCACTCCTTGCACGATCCTCCAGTAAGGCCACCCAGCTCAGGGCAGGAGACCTGCCGGCGCACGCACGGCCTGACGCAGGCGGGCGGCGTCCTGGCTGGGGGGCGCGCCGAACTGGCGGCGGTACTCCCGGCTGAACTGCGACGGATTGTCGTAGCCGACGCGGTGGCCGACTCCGGTGACGTCTCCGGGGTGGGTGGCGAGCAGCAGCCGGGCCTCCTGGAGCCGGATCTGCTTCTGGAACTGGATGGGGCTCATCGCGGTCACCGCTTGGAAGTTGCGGTAGAAGGCGGAGACGCCCATGCCGGACTGCCGCGCCACGTCCTCGACCCGGAAGGGCTGCGCGTAGTGCTCGCGGATCCAGCGCACGGCCCTCGAGATGTGACTGAGGCTGCTGTCGGCCAGGCCGAGCTGGCGAACCGTCGCACCCTGCTCGCCGGTGATCAGACGCCACAGGATCTCGCGCTTGACCAGCGGGGCCAGTACGGCCCGGTCGCGGGGCTCGTCGAGCAGGCGCAACAGCCGTACCACCGCGTCCAGCAGTGCGGCCGGAGCGTCACTGACGGCGATCCCCGACGGCGCGCCCCCGCTGCTCCGGGAGGCGTCTCCGGGCCCGGCCTCAAGCAACAGCTCGGCAACTGCGGACGGTTCCAGGACGAGACCGAACCCCAGCGCCGGCTGCTCGGGGTCGGCCTGCGTGAACTGCCCGGTGACAGGCAGATCGACGGATGCGACCAGGTACTGCCCGGGCCCGTACTCGAACACCCTCTCGCCCAGGGCGAGGCGTTTGGCGCCCTGGGCGATGACCGCCAGGAGCGTGCCGGACATCGAAGGTGCCGGCGGATCAGGGCGGTCGACCTTCGAGATGAGGACGCCGTCGACGGCGGTGGTCCAGTCGGGCCGCGCATGGCGGGCCAGCAGAGTGCGGAGTTCTTCGAGGTACATGCGTCCATTGCAGCACCATTCCGCGCCGTGGCTCCCGAAGTCGCGAGGATCGTGCAAGGGCGAACGAGTATCGGTCTAACGTTTCCGCAGGTCAACGCGCTTGAATGGAATCACCGCACTCCATCACCGCAGAGGAAGAGAAGGAATCCATGATTGCCGACTACGGCTTCAGCGCCACCCTGACCGCCAGGCCCGGTATGGGCGACCAGCTCGTCGACCTGCTGCTGACCGGACTGAACGAGGGCAGCCCCGGCGCGAGCGAATACTGCCTCGTCTACCTCGTCTCCCGCTCCGCGTCCGACCCCGACGTCGTCCACGTCGCCGAAGGCTGGACCAGCGAGGAGGACCACCACCGCGTCTTCGCCGGCCGGACCGCCCAGGCCCTCGTGGCGCAGATCGCCCCGCTGCTCGCCAAGGACTCCGAGTACACCGACCATGTTCCGGTCCGCGGCAAATTCGCCCTCTGACCCGCCGAACACCCCAGCCGCTGCCGCCTCGGTGCCCGCCGAGGTGGCCCCCGTCCTCACCCGACCGTCCCGCCGCCACCCACGAGAGGCAACGACCATGACCACAGCACGCCCCTCCCTCGACCCCGAACTGCATGAACTGCTGGCCGACATGCCGCTGATGTCCCAGCTCAGCCCGGAAGTGCTGGCGCAGGTACGCCCCTTCTCCTCGATGCCCGTCGAACCCCTCCTCGAAGGTCGCGCCATCGACCGGCGCGAGGTCACCGTCGCGAGTCCGGACGGCACCCCGATCCCCTTGTCCGTCTTCAGCCCCGCGAACAGCGATCGCACCGCTGCCGCACCCTGCGTCTACTGGATGCACGGCGGCGGAATGGTCATGGGCGACCGCTTCTCACAGATCGACATCCCGCTGGAGTGGCTCGACGAGTTCGGCGCCGTCGTGGTCTCCGTCGACTACCGGCTCGCGCCCGAGTCCACCGGCACCATCCCGGTCGACGACTGCTACCGGGGACTGCTCTGGATCGCCGACCACGCCGCCGAACTGGGCATCGACCCCGCCCGGATCATCGTCGCGGGCGCCAGCGCGGGCGGCGGCCTCGCCGCCGGCGTCACGCTGCTGGCCCGCGACCTGGGCACCCCGACGATCGCCGCCCAAGTCCTGATCGGCCCCATGCTCGACCACCGCAACACCACCAACTCCAGCCTCCAATACGCGAACGGGCCCGGCGTCTGGACCCGCGAGATGAACGGATTCGGATGGCGCTGCCTCCTCGGCGACCTCACCGACGACGAGGTACCCGCGTACGTCTCACCCGCCCTGGCCGACGACCTCGCGGGCCTGCCGGCCACCTACATCGACACCGGCTCCGCCGAAGTCTTCCGCGACGAGGACACCGACTACGCCACCCGCATCTGGGCGGCCGGCGGCCAGGCCGAACTCCACGTCTGGGCAGGCGGCTTCCACGGATTCGATGCCCTGTACCCACAGGCACACATCTCGGCAACAGCCCGCCGCACCCGCACCGACTGGCTCGCCCGGCTCCTGTCCACGAACCCCGCCGCATAGGTGAAGCCGACGAGTTCCGGTCGTAGGCTTCAGCCTTGGCCAAGACCTCAGCGTCTGCTGTCTTCGGGCGCGAGCAGGCTGGTGACTTCGGCGACCGCCTCCGCCGAGGGGTGGACGCAGCGCCGTACGTTCTCCGGCTTCTTGTACCGGGACTTCGCCATCAGCATGGGCAGGCTGGCCGGACCAGCCCGATGTCCGGGCACACGTAACGCGGCGCGAGGACCTTGCTGGAACCGGCTTGCGGTGAGTGACGAACACCGGCCCGCGCGCGCGGCCCTTGATCAGCCGGGGCGGCAGGCGGGCGGTGCCGGCGTCCCAGTACACGGGCTCCATGACGTAGTCCTCGCGCGGGACACCTCGGCGGCGGGTACGCGGCTTCGAGCCCTTGGCCTTCACCGGGGCCCTGCGAGCGGCAAGGTCCAGCTCCTCGATGTTGACGACGAGGATCTCCTCCGCCCGCGCGACGGTCTCGTTCAGCATCCGCAACAGCGTCTTCTCCCGCAGGTGGACTTCGCGCCGGACGATCAGCCGGTCCACGGCCATCTTCGAGCGGGCAGGGGTCTCCGAGTCCGGCGGAGGCATCCGCTTCACCCAGGCCGGGGCAGCCGGGCCGTCGTGTCCGCGCTCGACACACCAGCCCAGCTGCTCCGATTCCTCGACCGTGTCAGCACAGCTCACCTGCGAACAGCTCGTCGACCGCCACGGTGTGACCTGCGAGCCGTTCCGTGCGTTGTTGATCGATTACCTGGAAGAGCCACGGCTCCGCCTGGACTACAGCACGCTGGACAACCTCGCCCGCGCCCTGACCCGTATCTTCTGATCAGACCTGGAACGTCATCACCCCGGCATCGACTCCCTCGTCCTGGCGCATAGGCCGGTATCTGTGCGATCTACTCGGTCATCTACGGACCGCTCGCGGCAACCGAAGCGAGCCGGCCTGCTCCTGCAGGGCCGGGCTCGTCGCAACGGTGGGACACCGCAGCCGGAGCTCGGCGACGTCCTCCCGATCTGCCGCGAGGAACCCTCGCCGGTCGGCCGACCTGAAGTGGACGTTCCATGGCAGCCCAGAACTCACCCAGGCAGCATGGGGGCGATGCGTCAGCGCACCCCAGCCGCGTCCACCGAGGTGACCACCGTAGGGACGATGAGCCCGGCCAGCGCAGACACCAATCCCAGCACGGAATCCAGGACGACGCGGGTGACATCGACGAGGCCGGCGTCGCCCAGTCGGTGCACGACGGCCTCGTGCAGGCGGCCCCAGACACCCGCTCTCGACCAGATCAGGAACCGTCGGTGAGCCGTCGACTTCGATATCCCGAAGCACGGCGGAAAGGCGCGCCATGCGCACCCGCTCTCCAGGACGCGGACGATCGCCGCAAACAGCGTCTCATCGGGCGTGTCCTGCGTTCCGCCGCCTAGCGACCGCACCCTGGACGGTGGGGTCAGCGGCTTCGCGATCTCCCACAACGCGCCCGGAACGATCCAACTCCAGGTTCCTCACCCCATGTTGAGGCCAAGGAGAACGACCAAGCCCTCCTTCCGTGACGGACGCTAGTTCAGCACGATGCGCCAGCGGTTGTCGGCGGTGCCGTCGTCCGCGTCCTGGACCGCGAACGCGCCGGCCGCGGTGGAGTTGCCCGCGATGGCGAGCAGCTTGCCGCTGTTCACGTTGCGGATCTTGTAGGTCCCGTCGCCCTGGTCGAGCAGGATCCATTTGTGGTCGGCGGTGCCGTTGTCCGACCACTGCAGGACGGTCGCACCGTCTGCCGTGTCCATGTTCAGGACGCCGAGCACCTTGCCGCTGTTGGCGTTGCGGAATCGGACCGCGCTTCCGTCAGTGATCATTTCCCAGTTGTGATCGGCGGTGCCGTTGTCCGTCCATTGCAGAGCGCGGCCGCCGTTGGCCGTGGACATGTTCTGGATGCCCAGCAGGAGACCGCTTGCCGCGTTGGCGAGACGGACGGTGTTGCCGGTGGTGTTCCAGTAGACGGTGTAGTTGAAGCCGTGCGCGTCGTAGAACGGGCCCAGGTTGACGGTGGAACCGCTGGAGGTGGCGGTGAAGGCGAGTGAACTGCTGCTGGTCCGTTTGACCGAGGACGTGGTCAGCGACGGGAGGGAACTGAGCGTGGTGTCACCGTAGTTGCCGGCCAGGACCACCGGGCCGTAGGTGATCGCGGCGACGTTCGCGTTGTCGTTGGCCGCTCGGATGCCGATCCGCATGGGCAGGCGGACGGTGACCGTGTCGCCGGAGGCCCACGAGCGGTTCAGGGTGGCGTAACTGCCGGGCGTGGTGGTGATGTTCTGCGCGAGGCCATTGACGCTGACGGTGGCCCCGGTGGTCCAACTCGGTATACGGATGCGCATCGCCCACGTTCCGCTGACGCTGCCGGTGACCTGAAGGGTCGTCGTGTCGCTGACAGGGTAGGTCGTCGTCTGGGTGACGGTGATACCGCGCTCCGTCCAAGTGAGCACCGACGGCACGAACATGTTCACGGTCAGCGTGGTGTCGTTGTGGAAGTAGATGGAGTCCATCAGCCTGGTGTGCATCTCCAGGCCCGTGCCCTGGCAGCACCAGAAGGTGCCGTAGTCGGTGCTCCAGGTGCCGCCGCCCAACGCCGGGCCCACACCGCGCCGGCCTCCCGGCTTGAGGGGGGTGAAGTAGGTGACGTGGCCGTGGTCGTCGGCCGGGTTCTGCTGGCCGATGATCTGGTTCAGCCATGCCCGCTCGTAGTAGTCGAACAGCGCGACGCGGTTCGGGTCCAGCGTGAACAGCTCCCGGGTGAGGGTGAGCATGTTGATGGTGTTGCAGCTTTCGCACGTGTCGTTGGTCAGGTAGCCGGCGATGGCGTTCGGGGCGCGGAAGTGCTCCGCCTGGCTGTTGCCGCCGATGGCGTAGGTGTGCGCGTTGACGGTGATGTCCCAGGCGTTGGTGGCGATGTCCCGGTAGCGGGTGGTGCCGGTGGCCTTGTACTCCCGGGCGGCACCGATCCACTTGGGTACCTGCGTGTTGGCGTGAATGCCGTTGAGCTGGTCCTGGTTGGCCGCCAGCGGGTCGAACACCGCGGCGTGGTCGAACCGCTGGGCGACGGTGAGCCACCGCGCGTCGCCCGTCTGCTGGTAGAGATCGGTCAGCACGGCGTTCATGCCGCCGAACTCGACGCGCAGCATGGTCTGCATCTGCTGGGTGGTCAGCCGGCCGGTGCGCCAGTCGACCCATCCGGCCAGGGCGAGGAGCACGTCCCGGGCTTGTGTGCTGCCGATGTGGCGCCATACGTCCAGCAGGCCGGTGAGGGTCTTGTGGATCGTGTAGTACAGCACCTCGCCACTGGTTCCCTGCTCGAGAGCAGTGAAGTTGGACTCGGGGTAGCCGGAGAGGTACCCGGCGTTGAAGCCGGCGGCGCTGTTGTTGGCCTGGCACTTGGCCAACTCCGCGACCATGTAGGTGGCCTTGTCCCGGCAGGTGGTGTCCCCGGTCACGGCGTACGCCTGTGCCCATGCCGTGAGGAAGTGCCCCTGGATGTGGGTGCGGAAGCCGAAGTTCGGCGCGTCCCAACCGCCGGTGGCGGCCGCGCCGTTGGTGGACAGCTTGTGGGTGGCGCGGAAGTTGTACAGCAGCCGGTCGACATCGATGAACCGCAGGTAGTTCTGGGTGCGGTTCTGGTTGTCCAGCCACCGGCTCGCGGTGAGTCGGACCCGGCCGAGTTCGAAGGGGTGCGCCAAGACCCCGATGTCGGTCCTCGCGGGGGTGATGGCCGCTTGGGCGGAAGACGCGCCCAGGAAGGATCCGGTGGCAGAGGCGGCCACGGTGGTCCCGGCCAGTTGCAGGAGACGACGCCTGCTGACGGAGGAAGACATCTTGACCCTTTCGATACGGCAGAGCGACTGCTTGGACTTTTGATGTGCCGGCTCACACGTCCGACGGTCGGGCGTGGCGCGTTCACGGGCTTGTGTGCTGCGGACGCGGCGCCTTACGGCCGACAGACCGGCGACACCTTCCTCACGTGGTTCGACTTTTCAAACGTCGTCCGAAATATGGAACGCGGATCTTCGCTGACACATGGGATGGATTAACGGATATGGACGTTGGTTGTGTCTAGCCTGTGAGCACAAAATTCTTACCGGCTGTCGGGTCATCCCGTTGTTCTGCGGCCACGTGCTGCGGGGGTGCAGTTCCACGCCCCGGTACACGATGGCCTGGTCACGGTCCGTGCAGCCGCTCTGTGAGTGCGGGTTGGCGGTCAGCTTCGCGTACCCGGCGGCGTGGGGCGCGGCGCGGGCCTTCGCCTTGGCGGCCATGCGGGTGAGGTCGGTGCCGGTGTGGAGGAGGGCGGGGTGCGCGAAGGCTCCGCCCCCGGCCACCGAGGGGGTGGCGACGCCGGCTAGACCGACGACTGCGGCCCCCGGGGCCCTGAGCATGGTGCGCCGACTGCTCTGTCGTGTCGCGTGCATGTACAGGAGACGGGGGGACGGCGAGTCAATAACAGAAACTGGGTGGACCTTGTGCAAGTGATCGCCTGACGGGGTCGAGCGCTGCGGTTGGGCTGGTGACCGAGGGTGGGGCCGGCTGCTGGTGGGTGCGCTGGGGGTCGTGCGGGCGGAGGATGTTGCTGGATGCGCGGGAGCGGAGGCGGGCGCTCGCGGCCTACTCGAGCCACCGCGGCCTGCCCGGCCCGGTCCTCGGCCGACGTTCCCGGAAGTTGCGCTGGGCGTCGAGCAGGGAGACCTTGTTCGCGCCGCCGGCCATGGCCGGTCAGCGGAACCGGGCCCCGTCGTCCGCCCAGAAGCGGACGGGGCGCATCTCGTATGAGCCGGGCGAGGGGGCCGGGTGAGTGCCGGATCGCTCATCTGTACGTTCGATGGATCGGATGTGTCGGATGTATTGACGCGCCCTCTTTTGCGGATTTAGCCTCTGCCCGATTTCACGAACAGCGTTCGATATATCGTTCACGATGTCTGATCGAATAGTGAGTTGGCTATGAAGGCTTCCGTCCCAAGTGCCGCCCACCTAAAACGCCTTCACGGGCGCTGAGAGGCGCAGACGCCCGGCCCATGTCGCAACCCCCACCTTGGCGGACACACGTGCTCGCGCGCCCTGACCCGCCGTCACCACGGCGTCATGGGCGAAGCGGCGAAACGCCGTCGTTCGGACCCGGCCTTCCAACTTGCGCCGCAGCC
Organism: Streptomyces sp. SLBN-8D4; assembly: GCF_049739545.1. Lineage (NCBI taxonomy): Bacteria > Bacillati > Actinomycetota > Actinomycetes > Kitasatosporales > Streptomycetaceae > Streptomyces > Streptomyces sp. SLBN-8D4. The sequence continues at coordinate 10,033,901 of NZ_JBMGQC010000001.1, read as the reverse complement.
GGGTCCCGTCCCGCCCACTCCGAGACCAAGTTCCTCCGCCGCCCCGCTCCCCCTTAGTCGGCGGTGGCACCCGCACGCGACAGGAGATCCCATGTCTGCGCTCCGCGCCCGGCTGACGGTGATATTGCTCGCCGTCTGTCTCCTCTTCACGGGCCAAACCCTCACCACACCCCAACGGGCGGCCGCCGCCGACCCCGGCTACCTGATGGTGCATTTCACCGGCGATTCCGCGACCGGGCAGATGCTGTACCTCGCGCACAGCTCGGACGGCCTGCACTGGAACGACCTCAACGGCGGAGCGCCGGTCCTGAACTCCATGATCGGCACGAAGGGTGTGCGCGACCCCGCACTGGTGCGCTCTCCTGACGGGAACAAGTACTGGATCGTCGCGACCGACCTGTGCATCCGCTGCGGCTCGACGTACACCAACGGCAGCCCCAACTTCGTGGTGTGGGAGTCGACCGACCTGGTGACCTGGTCGAAACCGTGGCTGCTCGGCGCCGCCGGACTGATCCCCGGCGGAAAGAACGCGTGGGCGCCGGAGGCGATCTGGAACCCCGAGACCAACGACTACGTCCTGTACTGGGCGACGAACGCCACGGTGAACGGCATCTTCAAGTACCGCATCTACTCCGCCCGCACCAAGGACTTCCGCACCATCACCACCCCGCAGATCTGGATCGATCCCCCCGGCAGCACGCCGGTCGTCGACACCCAGATGACAGAGGTGCCCGCCGGTACCGGCCCCTACCGCTACCTGAGGGTCTCCGGCGACGGCCAGAACAACGTCGAGGGCAGCAACTCGATCCTGGGGACGTGGACCAACCTCGGCAACCTCTCCAGCATCGGCCTCACCGGCAACGTGGTCGAAGGCCCGGTCTGGATGAAGTTCAGAGACCGCAATGAGTGGGCCCTCTACATCGACTACAACAACCCCCAAGGCGTCCGCGAATACAGGCCGATCCTGACGACCAACCCGTTCGACGTCAGCACCTACCGGCTTCAGGATGCGACCGGCTACGACATGGGCGGCACCCCGAAGCGGCACGGCGCGATCATGACCCTCACGGCCGCCGAGGAGAGCCGCGTGCTCGCCCGCTGGCCCAACACCCCGGCGCAGCGGCTGCAGTCGTACAACTTCCAGGACCGCTACGTGCGCCAGATCAACTTCGACGTGCGCATCGACCCGAACGTCAGCCCCGTCGAGGACTCCGAGTTCCGGATCAGGCCCGGCCTGGCCGGCACCGGCACCGTCTCCTTCGAGTCGGTGAACTACCCCGGCTACTTCCTGCGGCACGCCAACTACGACTTCCAGCTCGCCCTCTTCGACGGCAGCAGCCAGTTCGCCGCGGACGCCACCTTCCGCAAGGTCGCCGGGCTCGCCGACTCCACCTGGTCGTCGTTCCAGTCGTACAACTACCCGGACCGCTACATCCGCCACTACGCCTACTACTTGAAGCTCGACCCGATCACCACCACGACGGGGCGCGGCGACGCCACCTTCCGCGTGACGAGCTGACCCGACCGTCTCACGGTGAGGCCTCACCGTGAGCGCTCTGCGGAGTCCGCCGTTCCGGCGGCGGACCCAACAAACTCCGGCGATGGCGCCCGCCGCCTTGGCCGGCCCCCGGAGCCACCGTCCGGGCCGGGCTGCCGCCGTGATGGCGGCACCCGGGAGTTCCACTCACCTCCCACTCCACTCTGCGTAGGAGTTCTTCATGATCAAGAAACAGTGGATGCGCCGCGCCCGACGCGCGCTGCTGGCGGCAGGGGCCACCGCCGCCCTCGCCGCCGGCCTGCTCACCGCCACGGCCGCCCCCTCGCAGGCCGCCACCCAGGGGCCGTGCGACATCTACGCCGCGGGCGGCTCCCCCTGCGTCGCCGCGCACAGCACCACCCGCGCCCTGTACGGGGCGTACAACGGCCCGCTGTACCAGGTCAAGCGCGCTTCCGACAACGCGACCAAGGACATCGGCCTGCTGAGCGCGGGCGGATACGCCGACGCCGCGCAGCAGGACTCCTTCTGCGCGAACACCAGCTGTGTCATCTCCGTCATCTACGACCAGTCGCCCAAGGGCAACAACCTCACCCAGGCACCAGGGGGCGGAGCCGCCGGCGGGCCTGACAACCTGGCCAACGCCGTCGAGGCCCCGGTCACGGTCGGCGGGCACAAGGCCTACGGCGTCTACGTGGCCCCCGGCACCGGCTACCGCAACAACAACACCAACGGCATCGCCACCGGCGACCAGCCGGAAGGCATGTACGCGATCTTCAACGGCAAGCACTTCAACGGCGGCTGCTGCTTCGACTACGGCAACGCCGAGACCAACAACCTGGACACCGGCAATGGCCACATGGAGGCCCTCTACTTCGGCAACAACAAGGGTTGGGGCTGGGGCAGCGGCAACGGCCCCTGGGTCATGGCCGACCTGGAGAACGGCCTGTTCTCAGGGGTCAACCGCGGCTTCAACGCCAATAACCCGAGCGTCGACCACCGGTTCCTGACCGCCATGCTCAAGGGCGGCGCGAACCAGTGGGCCCTGCGTGGCGGCGACGCCCAGTCGGGCGGCCTGTCCACCTTCTACAACGGAATACGCCCGACCGCCTCCGGCTACAACCCGATGCACAAGGAAGGCGCGATCATCCTCGGCATCGGAGGTGACAACAGCAAGTGGGCCCAAGGCACCTTCTACGAAGGCGTCATGACCCAGGGCTACCCCTCGGACGCCACCGAGAACGCCGTACAGGCCAACATCACCGCCGCCAACTACGACGGCGGCTCGACCAGCACCGGAACCCTCACCCCCGGCTCCCGGATCTCTCTCAAGGCCACCACCTCGCCCTGCTGCACCTCGCACTACCTGCGCCACAACGACGCCGACACCAAGGTCGTCATCTCCAACATCACCGCCGGCAGCCCGGCCACCGACAAGGCCGACGCCACCTGGATCGTCCGCGCCGGCCTGGCCAACACCTCCTGCCTGTCGTTCGAGTCCGTCGACAAGCCCGGCCAACTCCTGCGCCACTACAACTACCAGCTCAACCTCAACTTCGACGACGGCGGCAGCGCGTTCGCCAAGGACGCCACCTTCTGCCCCACCGCGGGCAACAGCGGCGTCGGCACCTCCTTCCAGTCCGCCAACTTCCCGACCAAGTACCTCCGCCACTACAACTACACGGCCTACATCGCCGGCAACGGCGGCACCAACGCCTGGGACAACACGACGTCGTGGGCCCAGGACACCAGCTGGCTCACCGCGGCTCCCTGGAACTGACGAGGGACGGAACCCGTGGGCGGCTCCGGGCCGGGGCCGCCCACGGGTTCTCCATCCGCCCGCACCTTCCTACGCCTCAGAGGTACCAGATGAGCGCAACGCCCCTCCCCTCGCGCCGGCTGTTCCTCGGCATGGCCGCGGCCGTGCCGCTGTCCATGACCGGCGCGCTGACCCTCGGCAGCCAGTCCGCGAGCGCCGCGACGGCCTCCCCGTTCGTCATGGCCTACTTCACCCAGTCACCGAGAAACCTCGGTACGGACTACGGCCTGCATCTCGCCGTCAGCACCGACGCGCTGCAGTGGATGCCGCTGAACCAGAACAACCCCGTCGTGACCCCGACCGCGGGCGACGGCGGTCTGCGCGACCCCGTCATCCTGCCCAAGCAGGACGGCACCTACGTCGTCATGGCGACCAACCTGAAGGGCACCGACTGGACCAAGAAGAGCCCGTACATCCACGTCTGGGACTCCGCCGACCTGCGCTCCTTCGACAACTACCGCCTGCTGAAACTGCACGACATGGCCACCCACACCTGGGCGCCCGACACCTTCTGGGACGCCTCCCGCGGCCAGTACGCCATCATCTACTCGGCCGTGAACAGCAGCGGCCACAACGTGATCATGGTGAACTACACCACGGACTTCCAGATCGTGACGTCGCCGCAGGTCTTCTTCGACCCCGGCTACGACATCATCGACGGCACCCTGGCCAAAGACGTGAACGGCGTCAACTACCTGTACTACAAAGGCCACAACAGCCTCACGGGTGCGAAGTCCACCTCGCTCAATCCCGGCAGCTTCACCCAGTTCACCCCGGGCCTGGCGCCCCAGGGCGGCATCGAGGGTCCGATCCTCGCCCAGGCCGCCGGCACCTGGTACCTGTGGGGCGACGCCAACGCGCTGTTCTACACCTGGCAGACCAGCGACCTCTCCACCGGCACCTGGACCGCCACCGACCGGCGCGTCTACACCCAGCCGCTGAACTCCAAGCACGCCGACATCAAGCAGATTCCCCAGACGGTGTACGACAACATGGTCGCCAAGTGGGGAAAGCCGGCCTGGAACCGGCTGAAGTCCTACAACTTCCCGGACAGGTACTGGCGGCAGGCCGACAGCATCGGCCGCATCGACCCGTACCCGTTCGACCCGTACACCGACTCGCAATGGAAGTTGGTGCCGGGTCTGGCCGACTCCTCCGGCGTCTCCTTCCAGTCCGTCACCGACCCGACCCGCCACCTGCGGCACGCCTACTTCCAGCTGCGACTGGACGCCAACGACGGCACCGCGAAGTTCGCCCAGGACGCCACTTTCCACAAGACGGCCGGGCTCGCCGACCCGTCCTGGTCGTCGTTCCGCTCGCACAACTACCCGGACCGCTACATCCGGCACCACGACTACGTGCTGCGCATCGACCCGATCTCCACCACCACCGGCAGAGCCGACGCCACGTTCTCCGTCTGGTACTGAACTTGGCGTTTGTCCTCGCCTGCCACCCGACCTGCTGATCTGTGGTTCTTCCAGGGACACCGGAGGCGGCCGGCCGTTCTCCACGCTTCGAGATGTCGAGTAACGAAGCACGAGAGAACGGCCGCTGCGTACGCGAGGCTGTGCGGGACGCGATCGACCGCGGCGACGTCACCGACGCTATCCACCAGGCCGTGCTCAAGGTCCCACCCGCCGCGTGGACGTCGGCCGTCGAGCCAGGCGGTGAGATCCGCGACGGAGCCTGGATCGCCGAACGGTCCGGCGACTGCCTCAAGGGCTGGCCCAAGGGCATGCGGCTGATCGTCCGCAAAGAACGCCCGCACCCCGGCGCGCAGTTGCGGCGAACGCGCAGGCCGTCGCGATCCAGCCTGAAAGAGACATGGATGACCATATCTACGACAGAAGGGAAAATGTCAGTCGGAAACGGGCCTCCGGATTCTACGGTGACTCCCCCGCGGCAGTGATCCGCGGCAGGTGATCCATGGGGGGAACTATGCTTCTGTCACGCGGAACCCGCACAGCTCAAGAGCGGCTGCCAGAGCCGGAGTCGGCGGTGCCGGTTCCCGGGCCCAGCGGGTGGACGGCCGTGGAGTCCCTGGGGCGCGCCGTGTTCGCGGTGCTGGACACCGGCGGCCGCGCCGACTACACGAAGTGGTTCGAGGAGTTCCGGGAGGATCCGCAGGGCGTGGTGAAACCCGCCCTCACTCCGGCCGTCGGTTCGGGAGTGACCGTCACCTCGGCACTCCTGTACGTGCTCCCGGTGGCGGCCTGGCTGGTGAAGGCGGTCGCCGAGCGCCTCGCGGGGCAGGCCGTGGACACCCTCGGCCAGACCCTCCGGACGAAGATCGGACGCCTGCTCGAAGACCGCCACGGCGGGGCGGTGCCCGCCCTGGACCCGGACGAGGAGCAGGTGGCCCTCGCCGCGCTGGCGGCCTGGGCCCGGAGCGTCGGCGCCGACGCCGAGCAGGCGGGCACCGTGGCCAGGGCCGTCATCGCCGTCCTGCGCGTTCCTGGACGAGCGCCGGCACCCCGAGACGTAGCACTGCCCCTACCGTCGCCTCGCGGGCCGCAGGGCTGTGGAGGTGAAGGGCGGTCGCCTACGCGGCGAAAGGCAATGCAGGGCTTCAGCCGAACGATCGTCCCTGCATGCAATCGGCGGGTCAGGCGCTGCGCGGCTTGCGGCCGGCGGTCTTCTTCGCCGCGGTCTTCTTGCCCGGCGTCTTCCTCGCCGTGCTCTTCTTGACCCGGGACAGGTCGTGGGCGTCGGCGTCGCCGGCCTCGCCTTGGATGGACCGCGCCAAGGGAACCGCGGCGTTCCAGCGACTGCCTGTCCACGGACATCAGCCCCTCCGGGTGAGCGGTCATTCCAGGTCCCTGCTGACGGACAGTTGATCTCCCTGCCCGGTATGCTATTTGTCCGAGACGGCCGTGCCGTGCGCGCCTGCGCTGTGTGTGATGTCAGTGGTGGCTGCGATGCTGGCGGCATGACAACCCCTTGGAACCTGCTTGATCTCGACAAGGCCCTGCGTGCCGGCTGGGCCGCCGACACCTGCTCGCCCGACGACCAGGCCGACTGGCAGCCGGACAACCCGGCCTGGGGGCACTGCGACATCACGGCCTTGATCGTCAACGACGTCTTCGGCGGTGATCTCATGGTCGGCGAGGTCCACCTTGACCGGACCCAGCACGGTTTCCACTGGTGGAACCGGCTGCCCAGCGGGGTGGAACTCGACCTGACACTCGAACAGTTCCAGCGCGGGCAGACCGTCACGGCTGCCCGTGTCGTCGCGCGACCGCCGGGTCCGCTGCCCCGCCGCTGGGAGGAGTACCTCCTCCTGCGTGAGCGTGTGATCAAGCACCTCGGTCCGCTTCCGGAGCCCGTCTGAGGAGACGGCGGTCAGCCGGCCGGGGCGAGGGGGACGAGACCCTGACCGCTGGTGGCCTGGGTCAGTCTCAGCGAGGATCCTTCGGTCAGGCGATGTGAGCATGGTGCAGGAGCCGGTGGCGGTGGCGGTGGCCAGCGTCTTGGGCATGATCGAATCGAATCCTGATGGATGGAGGTTCGAGGCGCGTCCTGGTCGATGCGATCACGCCGACATCTGGCCCAAGGTCGGGAAAGTGACGCTCGCTCATTGATGGGCCGACGGCCGGACACCCGCAGCGCATCGCACCTGGGGCCCACGCGCGCTTCCCGTCGACGCGGACTTCGCCTACCCGTGCGTGCGTTCTGCAGCGGCGCTGGCCGCCCGATGGTCATGCTGGTCAGCAATGTGCTTGAGGTTGCGGCGTACCCGTTCGCGGAAGGCCTCCGGGGGCAGCCCCGGCGTCAGTCGATCCTTCGGGAAGCCGTGTCGAGGAACGCGCGTACCGCCTGCTCGAACTCGGACTCGATCACGATGAGCTGTTGCCGGTCTTCGGCGGCGTCGATCGCGCCGAGCTTGGCACGTACCGCGTCCATCAGCGGACGGAGCACCGGATCGTCCGCCACCAGTTGGAGACGGAAGTCGGCGGTGTCGGCTGCGGCTCCCAGCCTGTCGCTCTCCACCCGCGCTGCCCTGTAGGCGTCCTCGTCGCGCGGGGATGCCCGACGGCGGAACCACACGGTGATCAGGCCACGCTTGAGTTCCGACACGGCGCCCGCATACCCGCTGTAGGCGGCGAGACGCTCCTGGCGCAGGCGCTCCTGCCGAGACGCGGCATCCGCGCGTTCCGCGATGCGTCGCTGGAACAGGTAGGTGCTCAGTGAGCCGATCAGCGTGCCGGCAACGGCGACCATGCTGGCCAAGACGGCTTCCACTCGACCACCTTCCCTGCCGACTGGGCCAGATCCTGGTCCACGGTGCCACAGCTACACAGGCGATGTTCGCTGTGTCGGTGAACTCGCCGCGAACTGGGCTGTACCGGAAGGCGGGCCACCGGAGGGCAGGGCGGCTACGACATCACGCCAACAAAGTCAGCAGCTCACACCACCCGAGTTACACCATCGGCTGGACAGACCCCGCCTCGGCATGGCAGCGGTCCACTCACCGGAACAGCGCTCGACTGCCGTGCCGGCGAATCCCACCACAGCGCCGGTGTATCAAAGGGCGGATCGACGCTTCTATGTCTGTAAAGCAGTGACTGTCGGCGGATCCGGTTGTCGGAGTGGGCACCGGGCGAGGAGCGCACAATGGAAGATCTGCTCAGGCTGGTGATGGTGCGTCCCGCTGCACAGGCACAGGCGCAGACGCTGCAGCCCAGTCCCGAACTGCTCACGCAACTGGCCGCGGTGGCCAAGGGGCAGGGCGACCTGGTGGCCGGCCGGCGGGACGTTCTCACGCAGTGGCGCGCCGCCCACCCGCCGTCCGCGTCTCCCGCCCAACTCACCTACGGATCTGCCCTGTTGGCGCTCGGCCAGTGGCTCACCGGGGGTGACCGCCACGCAGCGGACGTGCTGCGCCAGGCTCGGGACGTTCTGCACGCCGATCCCCAGAAGGTCGTGGCGTCCGCGGAGTTCGCGGCGGACGTCCGGCGTCTGGACGACACGCTGCTCGGCCAGACGCTGCTCTCGGACTCGGCGAGCGCCGACATCGCCGCGCTGATGACCGCCCGCAGCGGGTACACCGCGCTGCGCCTGGCGGTCGGCGGGCAGGATCCTCCGCGCACCCCCACGGTGACCCTGCCCGACGCCGTGACACGTACCGTCCCGACCGCCGCAGCGGACGGCGGGGGCGGTCCCGGCGAGGACCCGCGCGCGCCTTTGCGGCAACGGCTGGCAGAGATCGACGCCGCCATCAACGCCGTCGTACGAACGGCACGCACGGCCTTCACCGAACCGGTGATCGGTGTTCGAGACCGGTCGTCCCAAACCGCGCCGGCCGACGCCGAGGGCGCACTCGCCGCACCGGACGTGCTGTCGGCGCTGGCCGGGCCGCCGCGTTGGCAGTTACCGCAGGCGGTGGCGGCGAGCCTGCCCGAGGCCGCACGACGCACGATCCTCGACCTCGCCGGAGACCCGGTCGCGACCCCGGTTCCCGCCGTGACCGGGAGGTTGACACAGGCCCGGGGCGAGGTGACCCGGGCGCTGGCCAAGCTCGACCTCGCCGAGACCGGCCGGGTGACGCGTATCGGCTCGGGCTTCTACGAACCGCTCCCGGTCGTGGGGACGGATCCGAAGGACACGCTGCCCACGACCCACGGCACCGTGCACCCGGTGGGCGTCGGCGACCTGCTGCTGGTGCGGGAGCACGTCAAGGCGTACGAGGCGGGCGAGGTCACCCACATCGAGAACATCCTGCGGCGGGAGCACCTCTCCCGGGACACCCGCCGGCTCGAACGCGACGAGCAGCAGTTCACGGTCGAGTCGGAAACACAGAAGGAGGAGGAGCGTGACACCCAGTCCACCGACCGGTTCTCGCTCAAGCGGGAGACCAGCGACACGGTGAAGACCGACGCACAGGTCAAGGCAGGGCTCACGGTGGACGCGAAGTACGGGCCGTTCGTCGAGGTCAAGGCCGACCTGCAAGGCTCCTACCAGCAGGTCACCGAGCAGTCGACGAAGCAGGCGAGCGAGTTCAGCAAGGACGTCATCAACCGTGCGGTGAGCAAGCTGAGCGAGAAGACCAGAACCGTGTCGGTCCAGACGACGATCCGGGAGTTCGAGGAGAAGTACTCCCACGGCTTCGACAACAGCGGCGTGGGTGCAGACAACATCAGCGGTGTGTACCAGTGGGTCGACAAGGTGTCCCAGGCCCAGCTGTACAACTACGGCAAGCGCATGCTCTTCGACGTAGTCGCGCCCGAACCCGCCGCCTTCTACATCTGGGCGCAGCAACGCGGGCGGGCCGAGGCGGTGCAGATCAGCAAGCCGCCGGGGCTCACCATCACCCCCGGTGACCTGGACGAGGGCAACTACCTCGTCTACGCGCAGGCGTACGGGGCGACCGGAATCGATCCGCCGCCGGCCCTGCACAAGACCATCTCGCAGGCCTGGGACGTGACTGTGGCGGCGGACCCGCATCTGTTCACGAAGTCGGGCACGGTCGTGGTGGACGAGGGTTACGCGGCCACCTGGGCGGGTACTGCGGCGGCCTGGAACTATCCGAGCGACCAGACGCCGTTCATTCGCATCATCGTTGCCAACGCGAGCCTGGCTCCCGGGGATACGACGTTGCTGGCGGGCGAGGAGGGGTCTTTGGCCGTAGGCCTGTTCGCCAGCAAGGTCAACGCCGTCACGGCGACCCTGGAGATTCTGGCCGAACGGACGGACCGCGCCTGGGCGCAGTGGCAGGAGAAGGCCTACGCGACCATCCAGCAGGCCTATCTGACGCGTAAGTCCGAGTACGAACAGGCGCTGGCCGAGGCAGCCACCGCGGGCGGAGTCACGGTCACGGGCCGCAACCCGGCCGCCAACCGGGCGACGATCCTCGCCGAGCTGCGCAAGGCCTGCGTCACCGAGCTCACCGCCCAGCAGTTCGACGCCTTCGGGGCACTGGGCACCGATCCCGCGGGCCGCCCTCAGCTCAATCTCGTCCGGACCTCCCAGCAAGGCAAGTACGTCCGCTTCTTCGAGCAGGCCTTCGAGTGGGACCACCTCGTCTACTTCTTCTACCCGTACTTCTGGGCGGACAAGGCGACCTGGCAGTACCGCTCGCTCCTCGACGACCTCGACGATCCCGACTTCGCCGACTTCCTGCGGGCCGGGGCCGCCCGTGTCGTGTTCCCGGTCCGGCCGGGATTCGAGCAGGCGGTGCTGCACTTCCTCGACACCGGGCTCATCTGGGACGGCGGCGACCCGCCCGACATCACCGGCAGCCAGTACGTCCCCATCGTCGAGGAGATCCGGCAGGCGCAGGGAGCGCCCGGCGAGGAGGTGGCGGTGGGCGACCCGTGGCAGGTCCGTGTCCCGACGTCGCTCGTGAAGCTGCGCCCCGACGACAAGCTGCCGGCATGGAAACAGGACGCCTCCGGGAACTGGGTCCCCGCGAACTAGCGGGCCTCTCGAACGCGGTCGACGACAGGGGGCGCCGTGCAGAAGCTGACGAAGGTCGTCCTGTGGAAGGGACGTACGGATCCGGCGAACCGGGTCATCCCCGCTCACCTGAAGCTCGCCATCCTGTCGCGCGGCACTCTGCCTATCGCCGCCGACGCCGTCACGCCCTTCCTGGACCTGGCGCGGGCGTCCGGGGCCACCTGGCCGGACCGTCTGACGGGACCGCTGAGCGATGCCGGTCCGGCCTTCCCGGTGACCTTCGAACTGTTCCAGAACCAGCGGCTGACCCTGACGCCGAACGAGATCAGGGAGGCGATCGACGGCTATCTGGTCCTGCGGCGCAAGAATGATCTGTCGCAGACGTGCTGGCGACTGATCTACGCGTGGATGCCGGCCCGGGACCGGACGACGCTCGAACGGCGTTTCGACGTGGATCTGGGCGAGCTGTTCCGCGCACCGCACGTCACCGTTCGGCCGTCCGACGACCCCTTCCGCCATCTCCTCGTGTACTACGTCTGTCTGCCGCTCGCCGTCTCCCGCCTCGTCGCGCCCCCGGCACCCCGGCGCCTGCCGTCCCCGCTGCCGCCCCGCCCCTCGGGCAAGCCTCCCATCCTCGGCCTGCTCAAGCCCAACACCGAGCTGCATTTCCGGGACGGGCCGAGCACCTCGGCGAAGAGCCTCGGCGTCCAAGCGGGCACCGCGGCGCGCGTCATCGTGAAGGACAAGCAGGAGGCGGACGACAGGCTCTGGTACCGGTTCGAACTGACGGATCCCGCACGGATCGTCCCGGAGGTGGGTGATCCGCTGACGAAGGCGAGCACCCTGCCCGCCGGCACGTCCGCCTGGGCCTCCGCCAACGCTCTCGACATCCTCGTCGTGGACTGGGCCCTCGTCCGCAACGACCTCGCCGAGTTCGACACCGCCAACGCAAGCCTGTCAGTCGGGGCGAGGATCACCGCGCTCCGGCAGCGCCTGCACGCCAAGAACCTCCCCTTCGACGTGGTGATCGGCACCGACCACGGGAAGGTCTACCTCGACGACATCCCCTTCGACGCCGGCCGATGGCAACTGGGGCGCGACTACCAGGCCTTCGTCGCCCCTGACGGACGCTGGGTCGATCTGCAGCACCTCGCGGTCGCGATGGACGTCCTGGACCGCAGGGAGGACACCGTCGACTTCCTGAAGATCCCGATCGGGACGAACTACGCCGCGGCCACCTGGTCGGGGGATGTCGGGGCCGCTGCCGCCGACGCCAGCCTCCACGTCGACGCCACGACATGGGAACGCTGGAATCCGACCGCGATGGCGGCAGCCCGCCTGCAGTTCTACTTCACCACCCGGGCCAGCGAGCACGACCTGCTGGGTGACCTCGACGGTTGGGGAGTCCAGGACGTCCGTAGCCGCAACCGGGGGATTCAGCAGATCGACGGGCTGATCACCCTCTACTACGAGGACACGACTCCCGGTGGGGAGCGGACGCTCACCGCGCGACGGCGGGTGGCCCTGCAACGATTCCTCAAGCACTACGGGTTCACCTATGACGCGGCCCGGGATTTCCCGAACTACCCGGTCTTCCCACGCCAGAACGGCCCGATGGGCCGGTTCCTTCGGGAGATCAACCTGTTCGGAAGCATCTGGATGCTTCGGCGCAACCCCAACCTGACATTGAGCCATGACCCCAACGCCTGGCATCCCTCGTTCGTCGGCGAGATGACCACACAACTCCTCTGGTGGCTGGAACAACAGGTGATCGAGAACGGTGCCGAAGCCTGAGCGCACTGCTGCGGCTGCCGCCACCGCCGACCGGGGCGGCAGCACGACCGAGCCGTCTGGGCCCCTGACCACCTGACAGCGCCGGCACCCTTTCACCCACCAACGACCCGCCCGCTCCGCCCCAACCCGGCGACCCACCCCGCAGCCCGGAGGAACGCCTCGCCTACCCTCCGCGTTGGTCACCATCGCACCTCCGCCATCAGCCAACTCGCCACCCAGGTCCGCACCCTGATGATCCTCGGCCGCCACCAACAGGCCACCGCACGGCCCTCGCTGATCGTCACCGGACCCGCCGCAGCCTGCAGAACGACGGCCCTCCTGAGCGTCGGCCGCGCCTGCCACTTCGCCCAGACCCGCAAAAAAGCCAGGCTCCTCACGGCGCACGATGACGGGTATGCCCTGTCCGGTCGGGGCCTGGCACGGTCGGCCCGCAGATCACGGCGCTCACGAGCCGAGGCGGATGCGCAGCCCCGGCTGGAGGAGGTCGCCGTGGGCGGTGACCATGTCGTCACACAGGCGCCAGATGTCCTCGACCGGCAGGGCCGCGGCCGTGGCGGGGTCGGTCATCGCCGCGTGCCTGATGTGCCGCGGTTCGTCCTCGATCGCCGCCTGCACCACCAGGTCGTTGGCGCTCAGGTAGGTGCGGTTGAGCGCCGCCAGCTGGGGCGGCAGGGAGCCGACCCGGGTCGGCTGGACGCCCAGGGAGTCCACCAGGCACGGCACCTCGACGACACCGTGCGCGGGCAGGTTGTCGATCAGAGCCCGGTTGGGGACGTTGCCGTAGACCGTGCGCGGGGTGCCGGTGACCATGCTGTGGATGATCTGGGGCGCGTACTCCATCGTCCCCTCGACGGCGACCGGTGTTCCTGCGGCCAGCGCTTCGCGGGTCTTCTCGTAGATGGCGACGTTCTCGTCGACGATCTTCAGGTACTCGCCGATCGGCAGCCGCAGCCGTTCGACCTCGCTGCTGTGGTGCAGGTACCAGGGAACGTACTCGGAGGAGTGCTCGCTGGTCTCCGTCGGGTAGTAAGCGAGTCGGCGGTACATGTCGACCCGCACCCTTCGGCGCAACTGGCTGTCGGAGGCGATGAGTTCGTCCAGCTTCGGGTAGAGGCTGCTGCCCTGGTGTTCGAAGCGCAGGACCCATGCCTGGTGGTTGACGCCTGCGGCGTGGTAACTGATCTCCTCATAGGGGACCTTGACCAGATCGGCGAGGTCGCGCATCGTCCAGTACACCGAATGGCACAGTCCCACCACCCGGGTCAGGCCGGTGGCCTGCGTCAGGTACTGGACGTTCATGGCCATGGGGTTGGTGTAGTTCAGCAGCCAGGCCTGCGGGCAGACGTCGGAGATGTCCCGCCCCAGTTGCCTCAGGAACGGGAAGGTGCGCAGGGCGCGGAAAATGCCGCCGATGCCGAGGGTGTCGCCGATGGTCTGGCGTACGCCGTAGCGGGCCGGCAGTTCGAAGTCGGTCCGGGTGGCCTCGCCCATTCCGATCTGCACGATGTTGATCACGAAGTCGGCGTCCGCGAGGGCTGTGCGGCGGTCGGTGTCCGCGGTGACGGTGGGGTTGGCGCCGAGGGTGTCCGCGATCCGGCCGGCGGCGGCGTGCGCGGTGGCCAGACGCTCGGTGTCGATGTCGTGCAACGCGATGTGCGCCGACTTGAGTTCGGGGAACGCGAGGAGGTCGGCGAGCAGTCCCTGGGTGAAGACGACGCTGCCCGCTCCGATGAAGGCGATCTTGGGGGTGGTCATTCGGGGGTTTCCTCGGTCTCGGACAGGCGGGCGAGGACTTCGTCCCGCGTGGGCTGTGCGGTGGTGCCGCCGTGGGCGCGGGTGGACAGGGCTCCGCAGACCGCGGCGAAGCGGAGGGCCTCCGGCAGGGGTGTCTCGTCGAGCAGGGCGGCGATGAATCCGGCGTCGAAGCTGTCCCCGGCGCCGACCGCGTCGACGGGCTGGACTCGGATGCCCCGGGTGGTGAAGAGCCGTTGGCCGTCGTGGCACAGGGCGCCGTCGGCGCCGTTCTTGACCGTGGTGACCGGGCCCCGGCGGGCGAGCCGTGCGGCGGCCTCGGCGGGGTCGTCGGTGTTGACGCGGGCCAGGCGCCGGGCTTCGGCGGCGTTGGGCAGCAGGAAGTCTGTGTGGGCCAGGACCGCGTCCAGGCCTGAGGCCTGCCAACGGCCTGCCGGGTCGTCGTTGGTGTCCAGTGAGGTGCCGGCGCCGTGCCGACGTGCGGTGCGCAGAAGGTCCGGGAGTGCGACGGCGAGTTGTGGCATCAGGAAGTAGGAGGCCGCGTGCACGTGCCGCGCGGCTTTCAGCAGTGTCGCGGGTACGTCGTCGGCCGTGGTCGCGGTCAGGGTGCCGGGGGCGGTGATGATGGCACGGTCGTCTCCGCGGGTGAGGACGACCGTCATGGGTGTGGGGCGGCCGGGGTCGAGCCGCAGCGCTTCGGTGTCGACGCCGTGGGCGAGGAGCTGGTCGCGCATGTAGCGGCCTGCGTCGTCGTCGCCCACCCGGCCGGCGAAGGCGACGTTGAGCCCGAGGCGGGCGGCCCCGCAGGCGACGATCGCGCCGGATCCTCCGACGGTGAGGGTGCCGGTGGGCACCAGCTGTTCGCGCTGGCCGAAGGCGAGCGGGCCGTCGAGCGGGCCGACGACGATGTCGGGGTTGGCGTCACCGATGACCAGCAGGTCGAATGAGTGCGGCATTGAGGTGTTCCTGCCTGAGGGGTGTGTCGGGGGCGAACGGGGTCAGCCCTTGAGTCCGGTGGAGGTGATGGACTGGATGAACGCCTTCTGCGCGCCGAGGAAGGCGAGCAGGACCGGCACCACGGTGATGACGTTGCCGGCCATCACGGCGGCCCACTGGGTGTGGTGTTGTCCCTGGAAGGTCGTGAGGCCGAGCTGGAGCGTGTACTGGGTGTCGTGGTTGATGGCGATCAGGGGCCAGGTCAGGTCGTTCCAGGTGCTGAGAAACGTCAGGACCGCCACCGTGCTGAGGGCCGGACGGGACAGGGGCAGCACGATCCGCCACAGCACGTGGAGCCGTGAGCAGCCGTCGATCCAGGCGGCCTCCTCCAGCTCGCGGGGCAGGGAGAGGAAGAACTGGCGCAGGAGGAACACCGAGAAAGGCGTGACCAGGGACGGCACGATCAGCGCGCCGAGGGTGTCGATGAGGCCGAGCTGCTTCATCACCAGGAAGGTGGGGATCATGGTGAGTTGGAACGGGATCGCCATCGTGGCCAGCATCAGGCCCAGCAGCAGCCGGGAGCCGGCGAACCGCATCCGGGCGAAGGCGTAGCCGCCGAGGGTGCCGAG
Source organism: Streptomyces sp. SLBN-8D4 (assembly GCF_049739545.1). NCBI lineage: Bacteria > Bacillati > Actinomycetota > Actinomycetes > Kitasatosporales > Streptomycetaceae > Streptomyces > Streptomyces sp. SLBN-8D4. The sequence continues at coordinate 10,018,081 of NZ_JBMGQC010000001.1, read as the reverse complement.
CACGAGGTTCGCGGTGACCGTGACGAGGCTGACGAGGAGGGAGTTGGCGAACCAGCGGGGGAACATCGCGTTGCCCAGCACGTAGCGATAGCCGCCCAGGTCCAGGTGAGAGGACCACAGCGCGGGCGGGAAACGGTTGATTTCGGCGTTGCTCATCACCGAGCTGAGCGCCAGCCAGATGAAGGGGACGGCGAAGAGCAGGGCCATTGGCGCGAGCAGCAAGTGCCAGGGGCTGAAGGGCAGTCGCGGGGTGCGTCGTCGTACCTCGCGGCTGGGGGCGGCGGAAGCCGCCTGTGCGGCGTCGGGCGGGGCGGAGACTGTGGTCATGCGGAGGCTCCCTGCACGCGGCGGCGGAGGAGCTGGAGGACCAGGCCGATCAGGCCCAGGGATACGGCCAGGACGTAGGCCGAGGCGGCCCCGTATCCGGCGGTGGCGTTCTGGAAGGCCTGCTGCCAGATGAAGTAGACGATCACGGTGGTGGAGCCGAGGGGGCCGCCTTTGGTGGTGACGTACACGAGGTCGAACGCCTGGAGGGATTCGATGGTCTGCCACAGCAGCAGGAACACCGTGACGGGCCTGAGCGCGGGAAGTGTGACGTGGCGCAGGAGTTGGAGGCGGTCGGCGCCGTCCAGCCGGGCCGCTTCTGTCAATGAGGCCGGCACGTCCTGGAGCGCCGCGAGGTAGATCACCAGGCAGAAACCCGTGCCGCTCCACAGGCTGATCGCGACGAGTACGGGAAGCGCCTGGGAGGGGTCGGTGAGGAAGCCCTGGGACGGGATGCCGAGGTGGTGCAGGACGGCGTTGGCGGCGCCGAACTCGGGGTCCAGGATGAACGAGAACAGAACGCCCTGCGCGGTCGCGGAGACGACGAACGGGACGAAGTACAGGGTGCGGTAGAGCCAGACGAAGCGGATGCGCCGGTTGAGGGCGAGCGCGAGGAACAGGCCGAGCACCATGCTGGCCGGCACGTACAGCGCGGTGTACAGCAGGGTGTTGCGCAGAGCCTGGCTGAAATGCGGGTCCTGGGCGAGGGCGCGGTAGTTGTCCGGTCCGACCCAGCGGCTGGGGGTGACGAGGTCGTCGGCCTGGAAGGACAGCAGCAGCGACCAGGCGATGGGTACCACGCTCAGGCCGATGATGATCAGGACGGCGGGGGAAACGAACGTCCAGGCCATGGCGGCTTCGCCGGCTCGTCTGCGGCGCAGGGCTCGCCGGTTGTCCGGGGGCCCGGACACGGTGATCGGGGTGGGCAGTCGCGACATGACGGGGCTCCTCAGCGCGGGATGAGCAGTGCGGCGTTGGCGTCGGCGGCGCAGGCGCGCAGTGCCTTGGCGGGGCTGCTCCGTCCCAGCAGCACGGCGACGATGGCCTGCCCGAGAGCCTGCGAGATCTGTGGGTAGGCGGCGTGGACGGGGCGTGCCCTTGCCGTAGCGAGGGCCTTGGTGAACACCCCCAGTCCCTCGGTGCCGCTTTCTTTGTGCTGCCAGGCGGGCAGATCGCGGGTGCGGCGGCTGAGGGGCAGGCTGCCTGCGTCGATGTCCCAGCGCACGTCCTGCGCGGGCTGCATGAGCCAGGTCACGAAGGTTTTGGCAGCTCGTCTGCGGGCGGCGCCGTTGTCGAACACGGTCCAGGTGTCGGGTCCGCTGATGGTCATCGGCCGGCCGGAGAAACTGGGCAGCGGCACGACGTGGTAGTCGATCTTCGCTTGGTGGATGTCGGGCAACTGCCAGGGACCGGTGACGACCATGCCCATGCGGCCGGACTCGAAGACCTGGTACATCTGCTCAGTGCCCGGCTTCGGGTCGACGTAGACGCTCTTGTCGCGTGCCAGGGTGGCCACCACCTCCAGGGCGCGGGTCCCGGCGTCGGCGAAGCCGATGTGCCTGCCGTCGTCGGCGACGACATCACCGCCGAGATCCCAGATCATGGGCCACAGACGCCAGACGGTGTCCTCGTCGCCGACGCCGGGCCAGCCGGTGCCGAAGCGGCCGCCGCCGGTGTCGGTGAGCGCCTTGGCGGTGGCGACGAAGTCGTCCCACCGCCAGCCGGTTTCCGGCAGCGGCAGGCCGGCCTGCCGGAAGAGCTTCTTGTTGCAGACCACGGCGAGCGAGTCCAGCAGCGCGGGCGCGGCGCGCACCTGGCCGTTGACGGTCACGGCGGCGCGTGCCGGTTCCCAGTAGGTCCCCCAGGGCGTGGGCGCGTGTCCGACCATGTCGGTGAGGTCGACGACCTGCGGGCTGCGGGCGACGCTGGCGAGGTCGGAACCGAAGATGTAGGCGATGTCCGGGTAGGAGCCGGCAGCGAGGGCGGCCGTCACCTTCTGGAGCATCGAGTCGGCGAGGACTCCGCCGCCCAGCTCGACCCGGATGCGGGGATGGCTGCGCATGAAGGCGGCGCCCAGGGATTCCAGGGCCTTCTTGCCGGTGTCGGTCTGACCGTGCCACATCTCGATGGTCACGGTGCCGTCGGCGCTGACGCCGTTGTCGCCGCCCGCCGCGCAGCCGGCGGCCGACAGGCCCGTGACCGCCGCGGCGGCCCAGGCCGCGCCGGTGCGCAGCACGTCGCGGCGTACGGGCGGCGCGCTGCGGGTGGCTGCATGCATGGGTACCTCCGGTGTGGAGCTGCGGGACAGGTGTTTCCGCGCACGACGCGCGTTCGGTGTACGGCACTTCGGCCGCGGCGAAGGTCGGTGGTCTCGGCGGGGCGGGTGTGCGGCCGGCCTGCGTCCGTCGTGGCGTCGAGGCGGGCGGTGCTCAGCGCCACGGGCGCTGCGAGCCGGACGGTGGCCGTGCCGCTGTCGCCGGCACCGCGCGCCTCGGCTGAGGCGAGGCGGGTCGGGTGCCGGCCTCGCGGGACCTGGTGGGTCGGTGAGCGCGAGGAGCGCGTCCAGGCACGGCCGTCGTGTCACGGCGACTGGGGGAAATCGCGCAGATGAGGATCATGTCCGGGCCCCAGATCCTGGTGGGCACGGCCCCGCCTCGGACTCCGATGGGGTCCTGGCGACTCAGTCCGGACTTGTGGCGCGGGGCCAGCTACCGGCTGGGCGTACCTCTGCCGCCGAGTGCTTCGACTGTGGCGTTGGCCAGGAGTTAAACGACGGTGACAGGCGGCTGTCAAGAGGCGGTCGTGTTCGAATCTGCGTGAAACGCCGATGAAATATGCATGATTGAGCAGTGGTCGGCCCGTGAGCGTCGGCCTGTGACGCCTCACCGAGCCGTCACAGGCCACCCTCTTCGGACTGCCGGGCGACGTCAACGGCGGCTCGACAGCTCCCTGAAGGGGTGCGGGGAACTGCGCGACCAGCCACGACGACGCCGTAGACGATCAACGACACATCGCTGCACGCCCGGCGGAGCGCTCAGCAGGTCTTGCGGACGTAGCCGCCGGTGCCGATCGGCGAGACGTCCACGTCGCGCTGGACGATGGTCAGCGTGCCGCCCCACCCTCGGCACGCCTTGGACCTGCCGGCGTCGGTGTACTCGATCACGATCACGTTGTTCCCGAAGGCACTGGTGTAGTCCCCGCACTCGTTGTACTGGCCGCACTCCTCGGCCACGGCGAAGTCGAGGCCGTTGGCCTTGCGATTCCCGGCCAGCTCGGAGGTGTTCTTCTGGCCGATGGCCAGGCCGTCCGCGTGGGCGCGGGCGGAGAGCAGCTTGATGAACGCCTGTGCGTTGTTCGCCGTCAGGCGGTTGCCCGAGCGGGTGTAACTGTCGTAGTTGTCGGGCTCGACAGCCTGGAAGCCCTTGCTCCTGCAGTCGTCGATCTGGGCTCCGATCGTGCCGGCGATCCGCTGCCGCCTGGCGTCCGTGCTGACGTCGAGGAGGGCCTCGCCCCAGTCCTCGTCGTAGACGACCTTGCCCGCGGAGTCGCGCAGCAACAGGTCCGCGTCCCAGTCCTTCTCGGCGCCCGGCTGCGCCTGGAAGGCGTTGACGTAGCAGATGTTGTACAGGCCCGCCGCCGGGGAGGCGGTGTGGTCACGAGTGACGACCTTGACACCCCTGGGCGGGGTGTAGGCGCCTCCGATCTGGTAGTCGAAGGCCGCATGGGTGGGCGGCGGGGTTACGGTCGCGGCCTGCGTCGAGGGCGCCTGGACGAGCAGAGAGCCGGTCAGGGCCGCAGCGCCGATGGCCGCGCCGGTGAGTTTGCGGGAGGCGGTGTTCAGGTTGCTCATGCGGTGAGCTCCAGAGGACGCGGGCACGTCCCCGCCTCGGACACGTGGGGCGTCCTGGCGACTCGGGCCGGGCTCGCGGCGCGAGGGCCTGCATACCGGCTGGGCGTGCCTCTACACGCGGAGCGTGGCTCCGGCGTCTGCCCAGGAGTAAAGCGACCACCTGTGAGGATGTCAACGCACCGCCGAAGTCCCGGTGTTACGCGGCCAGTCGGGGTCCTCGGGAGGGCGCGACAGCCGGCGCAACGTCACCGCGTCGAGCAGATCGCGGCACACCCGGGGCCGAAGTGCCCGGCGAGCGACGCGGCGAGGGTGGCGGCCGACGGGGCTGCGGCCTCGGCGAGCCGCTCCGGCCAGGGGCGACCGGTGCAGAGGCGCAGGTCAGAACCGCCACCCTGGCCGCGTCGGACGGCACACGGCGGAGGTTGGCGAACGAACCGCCGCACTCCCTGCGGGGCTATGGGCGCGGACCCTGCCAGAACCGGAGACGCGACCACTGCGCGGGCACCCACGGCTCTCAACGCGGCCGCACAGCCTAGGATTCGTTCCGGTCGTCCACGACGACGACGGTGCAACGCTTCTCGCCCCGGATCGGGAGGAGTTGGACGTCGGCACCCCGAGGCATGGAGGACGCGCCACGCTGACGCCCTTGCCGCTGGCCTGCTGAACCACCGAGCGATGCCGTTGCTCGCGGGAGACGGAGTCGCTCGACCCGACCCGTGACGTCGAGCACGATGCCGAGTGTGGGGGTGGGGATCATCCGCCGGGTCGTTCGGGGGTGTCGGCTGAGGCGGAAGCCACCTCGCGGATCGCTTCCGGGGGATCGCGGCCGTGGCGGGTCTCAGTCAGGGCTATCGCCTCGCGAGGACCTGACCGTCCGCCCCGTCTCCGTGCCCGAACCACGGTCGGCGCATCAGCGACGATGCCCGCGACCCCCGAGTGGACATGGAATGCTTGAAGATGCTTGATTTAGGCGTTGATATTGCATCATCGAGCATCTATGGTCTTGCTGTCGCCGTCGGGCTCAGGCTGCGTTGACGCATGGAGCGCGTCATGGTGCATGTCTGCCGTGCCCTGGTCGCCTCAGTTGTCACGATGCCCCTGCTCCGGCGGCCGACCCTCCCACCGGCCAACGGCCACCGGCGCCCAAGCGTCAGCCGTGTCTCCCCGTCTCCGATGAAGGGGTGCTCCATGACCAGTCATCCGGCCGAACCGGAGCTGCGCGTCGGTGTCGTCGGCACAGGCCAACGGGCCGCGCTGGCCGTGCGGGCAGAGCGGCCCGGCGGGGCCCGCGTGGTCTCCTGCGCCGATACGTCCGAGCGTGGCCGCGCCGACGCCCGGAGGATCTTCGGGAGCGGTGTCCAGGTCCACGAGCACTACGAGGACATGCTCGCAGACGATCTGGACGCCGTGTTCGTCCTCACCCCGGACGACATCCACACCGCTCCGGCCCTCTACTTCCTCGAAGCGCAAGTCGCTGTGTTCGTCGAAAAGCCTCTGGCCATCGACCTCGAGGACTGCGACCGGATGCTGGCCACCGCTGCCCGCACGGGCACACGGCTGTACGTCGGGCACAATCTCCGCCATCTGCCGGTCCTGCGCACCATGCGCAGACTCGTCGAAGAGGGGGCGATCGGAACCGTGCGGGCCGTGTGGTGCCGACATTTCGTCGGCCACGGCGGCGACTACTACTTCAAGGACTGGCATGCCGAACGAGCCCGGACCACCGGCCTGTTGCTCCAGAAAGGCGCACACGACCTCGACGCGATCCATTGGCTGGCGGGCGGTAGCGCCCGCACGGTGACCGCACTGGGCGACCTGTCCGTCTACGGCGCCAGTCCCCACCGTCGCACCCAGGCACAGGATGCGGCGCGGGTACAGGACTGGTTCGACGAGGGTGTCTGGCCGCCGTCCGCACTGCGCGATCTCAACCCCGTCATCGACGTGGAGGACCTCAGCATGGTGCTTGCTCGCCTCGACAACGGGGTGCTCACGAGCTACCAGCAATGTCACTTCACCCCCGACTACTGGCGCAACTACACCGTCATCGGCGACGAGGGCCGGATCGAGAACCTCGGCGACGGTCTCGAGGGCGACGCCCCGGTGATCAAGGTGTGGAACCGCCGGCGGTCCGGCTACCGCCCCGAGGCAGATCTCACCCTGTCCCCCGCCGAAGCAACCGGCGGTTCGCACGGAGGCGCGGATCAGTCCCTCGTCGACGAGTTCCTGCATTTCGTCGCGTACGGCGGCGCAACGGAGACGTCGCCCGTCGCCGCCCGCGAAGCCGTCGCGACCGGCATCGCCGCTACCACGTCGCTGCGTTCGGGCGGCGCTCCGGTAGAGGTCCCCGCCATCGCCCCGCACCTCGCCGATTACTTCGAGCGCCACCAGCCCGGCTCCCGTGCCCCCGCCACCCGGAACGACTGAGCCCCGGCCGCAATACACCGACCCACGCAGTGCCCATGTGATCCTCTGTGACCCTCCCCCTATGCCAGGTTGGCGTGGCGACGGACCAGCCCGGCCCGCAGAACGTTCAGGGCGCCCACCGTGTCCGCGTGCGCCTGGTGGGCGCAGCTGACGCAGTGAAACTTCTCCATTGTGGGGGCGGGTTCCGCTTGTCGACACCGGACGGCAAGTGATCGCCGTGGACCCCCGCAACACTTCCCGGACCTGCCCCGAATGCGGGCATTGTTGCTGTGCCGTGCGCGCGGACGGCGGACAACGGAGGCGGCTGCCGGGGCGAGCGAGGTGTCGCTGCCGTCGGAGACCTCGCAGATCCGCGTGTGGTCGCGGAGCAGCCGCGACGGAACGGGTCGGGTGAGCCTGCGTATCCGATTACGTAGTTCTACTGACGCCTCCGGGAGGCAGCGTTGAGAGACTCGTCCCATGAACGTCCCGACGGGGCTGTGGTCACGTCGGGGAGGTTGCTGCCACTCTGCTGGACAACTGTCGTCAGCTGTCCGACAGGGAGCGAACGCTGTCTGGTCGAAGAGCGCAGCTGAACATAGGAGAGCCCTCCGTTGTCTTTCAAGATTCGCGTCCTTGTAAGCACCCGCATGCTGCTGGCTCTCGCGATCGGCGCCATCGCCCTGCTCGCCGCAGTGAAGGCGGCTGCCATCTGGTTCACGATCGTTCCACTCGGCATCCTCTTCTTCGGCGCGTCCATCATCCAGACGTCCGGATGGTTCAACAAAAAGGGACGGTGACTGACCGGGCGGCTCGCAGGCTGGGCAGATGGTCTCCTTCGGAGTCGGCTCCTTCCTGTCGGCCGTAAGGTTGATCTTGGCCGGCAGCCGGTGGCCGAACCCGGCGGCCAGGCCCATGTCCCGCCGGCGCCGGAAGATGTGGGCACACTGGTCGGGGCATCTCTGCCCCGTTTCCGGTCGCGCGTCGGCTGCCGCCCAACGCCCCAGCCGCTGGGCGTGTGTGCGAGGGCATTGTCCAGGCTGCGAGCGATGTGGCGGCATCCCTCGAAGCAGCTGGCGGAGTCAGAGGCTGGCGAGTCGGCCTGGGTGGTGGGGGCATTTGCGGGGCCACCCAAGGGTGCAGTGATAGGCCGTCGATGTATTCGGTGACCAGTAAGTCGTGTTCCCACTCGGTGAAGTGGTCGAGGGGGTGTGGGCATACCAGGGCCGCGTCGTTGAGGTGATGTGCCCTGGTTGATGACATGGGATGACATGATGCCGAGGATGATCAGTGGACGGTTGGCGTCGCGGGTGTGGTGGCGGAGTCCAGCGGTGATGTTCGTCCGGTTGGCGAGTCGGAGAACGCCGATGGCCAGGTTGCGCAGGGATGCCATGGCACGTGGAGCGGTGCCGGTGCGTATGCGGGAGGCGTCCTCGGCGTACGTGGTGTCCTTGACGTGGTGGATCTTGTTCTCGATTCCCCAGCGGTCACGGACGCGGCGGGCGAGGTCGGTTGCGTCGGCCTGCTCCGCGGTCAGGTCGGTCACCCCGTAGACGCGTTCCAGGGTGACCTTGCCGGTGGTGTCGATCCGTTGGCGGCGCACGATCTGGACGGCCTGCACCGCGTGTGGGAACGCGATCCCGGTGACTGCGGCGGCCTTGATCCGGCGGATCTCGCCGCGACCGTGTGCGGTGGCCCACGTCTTGTCCAGGAGTGGCACTTCCATGGCAGGGCCCTTCAGCCACCGGTGCAGGGTGGGCTGGTTGCCCTTGATCAGCGCGATGTAGTGGGCGTGCTTGTCCTCGACGATGAAGCGCGCGTGGGCGGTCTGTGAGTGGAGGACGTCGAAGGTGACCACCGGCATGGGCCACCGAGCTGGGCCAGGACGTGCGGCGGGGCGTCGGCGGCCCACTCCGCGATCGCGGCCAGGGACTTCACTCCGGCCAGGACCGCGCACGCTGCCAGGGAGGGGACGAAGGTGAGTGGGTGGCGTCGGCCCTGGTCCCGTCGGGGATCGGGCACCTGAGCCGGGCAGGCCAGCAGGCCGGGGAGGTCATCTGGCATGGTCGGTGCAGCGTCGGTGAGTCGGCCCAGAGGGCCCGGGATGAGCGAGGACGAGCGGGCAGGCACGGTCTTGCGTCGTGGTGATCAGGGACTCGACACCTCATGATCACCGGAAGTCGTGCCTGCCTCCGCGTCAGCCCCCGACGACCAACTCGCGGTCCTGCCCCAGCTCCTGAAGCCCCATCAACCCGGATGCACCGCCGGAACGACGCCGCCCTGCGCTGCCGGATCTTTCTCAACTCTGCTGCTGCCTGAGTCGCCTTGGCGTAGGCAATGAGCCGTCCTGTCTCTGTGGAGATATCGAAGGATGGGTCATTCAGGACAACGAGGGTCTTCCCCCAGTCAAGAACGTTCCTGACGAACGCCATGAAATGGAGATCGTCACAGCTCAGACGGTCCTGTGGGGTGACTGCCAAGACGTCCCACTTCTCCCGTCCTTCCTCGGTAAGCCAGGGGCCCATAGAGGGGCGCTCAGGGAGGTCCGCAGAGCCGGACACCGAACGACCTGTGCCCACGTCTGGAGGTGTTCCAACTGCCTTGGGATGGACGTTGATTCGTCGGTGTCCACGCTGATCCGCGCGGCGAGCAGCGCCCTCTGTGTCTCTGCCATAGGCAAAGCGGAGAGCAGTTTCAACCTACGTATCTACGGAGTGCCGTAGGAGGTGGAGAACGTCTGCGCGTTGTCGGGACTCTTGTGCAGCAGGTAGCCGAGGTCGGTCGCGGGGCGTTCGGGGGTGCCGGTGGTGGTGATGGTCAGGAACACGTGGCCAGGCCTCATGGAAGGGGATGAACTGCGGATGGGTTGAACCGGGATCCTTACTGTGCGCCAACGTACAGCGAACATCCCCTGCGTACCCTGGCATTTTCGCCGCCCAAGCGGAGTCGACCTCCCCTCTTCGCGCGGGCCTGTGTCGGCCGTGGGGAACCCTGTGACAAGATCCGCTGGCATGTCATCTGTCATGTCGTCTGCCATGCCTTCGTTGCCTTCGTCGCCCACGGGCCCCTCAAGAACCGGTCGCCGACTGCTGGTCGCCCTGCTCGCGCTGCTCGCGACTGCAGGCTCCACCGTGGCCGAGGCCGGCACGCCGTCCGGCCCGGCGCCCGGCGCCGCGGTGAGAGCGGCCGAACCCGCGACGCCCGACCGCCCCAGCTACGACGTGAAGCTGCGCGCCGACGCCGACGGCTCCCACTGGGCGGGCCGGCAGACGGTGTCCTTCCGCAACGCCTCCAGCCGGCCCCTGCGTGAGGTGTACATACGCCTGTGGGGCAATGGCGAGGACGGCTGCGGGACATCCGGAAGACCGTCCCCCGTCCGCGTCTCCCACGTGCGCGGCGGCACTCCGGGCCGCCCCGGCGTGAAGTGCACGGCGCTGCGCATCACTCTGCCGAGGCCGCTCGCACGCGGTGAGCGGACGGCCGTCTCCTTCGACGTGGCCCTCACCGTGCCCGCACGCAACAACCGCTTCGGCCGCGAAGGCGCGTTCCGCTTCCTGGGCAACGCGCTGCCGGTCCTCGCCGTGCACGACGCGAGGGGGTGGCACCTCGATCCGTATGTGTCGTACGGCGAGAGCTTCTACACCCTGGCGAGCGACTTCCGGGTGCGCCTCGACCACCCGTCCGCCCTCAAGGTCCCGGCGACCGGCAGCACATGGACCCGCCCCGGCGGTACCGGGCGTACGGTCACCCACAGCGTCGCCAAGCTGGTGCGGGACTTCGCATGGGCGGCGGGCCCGTTCCGCACCGCGACCCAGACCTCGCCCGACGGCGTGCGCGTGATGTCGTACTGGTCACCGAACACGCCCGCCGCCGGTGTCCGCCTCAACCGCAAGGACGGCGTCGCCGCCATCGACCGGTTCGGCAGGGAGTTCGGCCGCTATCCGTACGGCGAGATAGACCTCGTCATGACCCCCGGGTTCGCCGGCGGCATGGAGTACCCCGGCCTGGTCATCCTCGGCACCGGGGAGGAGGGCGCCGCCACCGTCCATGAGATCGCCCACCAGTGGTGGTACGGCGTCGTGGGCAACGACGAGTACAACTCACCCTGGCTGGACGAGAGTTTCGCTCAGTACGCCAACGCGCGCTACTACCGCTGGGACGGGTTCGAGTGCTCGCCGGACGACTCCTGGCCGAGCGCCACCGCCGCGCTCACCAACTCGATGGCCTACTGGTCTACACACCGTGGCGAGTACTTCCAGGTCGTGTACGGGATCGGCCCCTGCGTCCTGGCCGACCTGGAGCACGTCCTCGGGGCCGGCACCATGGCGCGCCTCATCAAGAAGTACGCCCACGACCACTGGTACGGCGTCTCCACCACCGTCGACTTCAAGAAGGCCGCACAGTCGATGACGCACAGGGACCTCGGCCCCTTCTGGCGGAAGCACCGCATCCGCTGAAGTCGCACTCCGCTCGCGGGTGACAGGCGTACCCCGTCGGCGCCACGATGACGGTGACCGACGGGGTACGCGGGCAGGGCTGCGTCGTTCCGGCGGTGCATCCGGGTTGATGGGGCTTCAGGAGCTGGGGCAGGACCGCGAGTTGGTCGGCGGGGGCTGACGCGGAGGCAGGCACGACTTCCGGTGATCATGAGGTGTCGAGGAGTCCCTGATCACCACGACGCAAGACCGTGCCTGCCCGCTCGTCCTCGCTCATCCCGGGCCCGCTGGGCCGACTCACCGACGCTGCACCGACCATGCCAGATGACCTCCCCGGCCTGCTGGCCTGCCCGGCTCAGGCGCCCGCTCCCCGACGGAGTGAGAGCAGACTCCATCTCGGTATGACCCACTTCGACGCTGCAGCATCGCGTGACCAGAAGGGGAGCACTGTGTCGACGGCGTCGAGAGCTTGATTGACTTTGCCCACGACGGGGTCACCGGATGGATCTCCCACTCGTCCCACCAGATGTCAGCGCCTGCCAGTCGCATCTTGGAGGCGAACGGGGTGACCCACTGTTTGTACTTGCGGTTATGGGACATGAAGGCATGCATGAGCCGAGGATGAAACGGGAGCCGGCGAAACATCGTGCTCTCTCAGCGATTGAAGCGCACAGCCCGCCAATTCGAACGCTCAACCGCCAGGTGAAGCGCCCGGTCACATCCGGGCCCGCGGTGCATTCGGCTCGGGGGCGACGGCTGCCCTACCGGAAGCCTGGGCGGTGCGTTCCTGTCGCCCGAGAGGGCAGTAGGCCGCCGAGCTCCCGGTGAATCCCGGCCCCCGAGGCCCGGAGTACGTCTCTTTTCAGCCATGCCTCTGTAACGTCCCTGCACGGAAAGGTACTTCCGTACAGGATCATGCACCTGACATCTTGCATCCACTACTCGTTTCGTACGGCCCGGCCCGTGTCCTCAGCACGGCGGGGCCGTCTTTGGAGGATGCATTGATACCCCACATACCCAGCCGTCCTAGACGCACGCTGGTGCTGGCGGCCACGCTCGGCGCCGCCCTCGCGTTCGGCGCCCCGGGCGCCCTCGCGGGCACGCTCCCCGTCGCCCCCTCCACCGCGCCGACCGCCAAGACCCACGCTCCGGCCGCCGTGCCGGCTTCTCGGAGTGCGACCTGGGTGGCCGGGACGCGTGCCTACCTCGTGATCACCGCCCCCGGTGACAGTTCGGCGGTCCGCTCGGCGATCACGGCCAACGGCGGCACCGTCTTCTCGAACTTCGACGCCATCGGCGTGATCGTCGCCCACTCGGCGTCCAGCGGATTCGCCGCCACCATGCGCGGCGTCGCCGGCGTGCAACAGGTCGGCGCCACGCGCACCTCGGACGTCCCGGCCGACGCCTACAACCCGGCGCTCCCGGCCAATCCGGCCCGGGCCTCGACCCCGGCCGGAGAACCGGTCCGGGCCGACATGAGCCAGATCAAGGCCGACCAGGCCTGGGCCGTGAACCCGGGCTCCGCCTCCGTCAAGGTCGGCATCCTGGACACCGGTGTGGACGACCAGCACCAGGACCTGGCGCCCAACTTCGATGCGCCCGACTCGGTCTCCTGCGCCTACGGCAAGCCCGACACCCGTGCCGGCGCCTGGCGGGACGTCGACACGCACGGCACCCACGTAGCGGGCACCATCGCCGCGGCCAAGAACGGCAAGGGCGTCGTCGGCGTGGCCCCCGGGGTGAAGATAGCCGCAGTCCGGGTCGCCGAGCCGGGCAACGCCTTCTTCTTCGCCGAGAACACCATCTGCGGCTTCGTCTGGGCCGGTGACCACGGCTTCCAGGTCACCAACAACAGCTATTACACGGACCCGTGGCAGTTCAACTGCCCGGACAACATCGACCAGGCCGCCATCATCGAGGGCGTCAAGCGCGCCCAGGAGTACGCCGAAAGCAAGGGCTCCCTCCAGATCGCCGCCGCGGGCAACGAAAACTACGACCTCGCCCACAAGACGACCGACTCCGCGAGCCCGAACGACTCGACGCCGACCACCCGCACCATCACCAACGCCTGCCTCGACATCCCGACCGAGCTGCCAGGCGTGGTCACGGTCGCGGCCAACGGCACGGGGGTCACCAAGGCCTCGTTCTCCAACTACGGGCAGGGCGTCATCGACGTCGCGGCGCCGGGCAGCAACGTGTACTCCACCGTCCCCGGCGGCGGCTACGGCAGCAAGAGCGGCACCTCGATGGCCACCCCGCACGTGGTGGGCGTGGCGGCGCTCATCGCCAGCGCCAACCCGGGCATCACCCCGGCGCAGCTCCGCGCCAAGCTGGCCGAGCAGGCCAACGACATCGCCTGCCCCTCGGACAGCCGCTGCACGGGCACGACGGCCAACAACGCGTTCTTCGGCGAAGGACAGGTCGACGCCCTCAAGGCCGTCGGGACCACTCCCCCGCCCGGCAAGTACTTCGAGAACCTCGCGGACTTCGCCATCAACGACAACGCGACCGTGGAGAGCCCGATCGCCGTCACCGGCGTGACCGGCAACGCCCCGGCCACCCTCAAGGTGGGTGTGGACATCAAGCACACCTACATCGGTGACCTGAAGGTCGACCTGGTGGCGCCGGACGGCACCCTCTACACGCTGCACAACCACACCGGCGGCAGCGCCGACAACATCGCCCAGACCTACACCGTGAACGCCTCCACAGAGGTCGCGAACGGCACCTGGAAGCTGCGCGTCAACGACAACGCTGCCTCCGACACAGGCAAGATCGACGCCTGGAACCTGACCTTCTAGCGCAGGCCCCGGCAACGCCCGCGTACAGCACGCACAGCGCCGACGACGGCTCCCCGCCCGCGGCCGCGCACAAGGCGGGCTGCGGTCTTTTCGGCCAGGGTCGCGAACTGCTGGGCAGTAGAGGGCATATGGGCCCCGGCGGCGGTGCACACCGCAGTTGGGGCCCATATGCCGGAGGCGTCCAGGAAGGCCACGGACGGCCTGGAGCCGGTGTCCAACTCGCCATGCGGCTCCCTGACGAGCTGCAGCCGCGTGTCCGCAGGCGCAAGTGGCGGGCCACCGTCCCGGCCCGGACCACGGAAACGGCCTCGCAGCGGAAGGCCCGGGGTCCTCATCACGTGGGATGTGAGCGTCGACTCCACCATCGCCCGCGCTGATCAGCACGCCGCTGGAGCGCGTAAAGGGGGGATCTGCAGAAGGAGCCTCCTGGAGGCGTCGACACCGAGCCCGAGGACCACGGTCTCGGCCGCTCGCGGGGTGGGCTGACACTTCACGCCGCGCCTGCGTAGACAGGCGCGGTTCGCCCGGGATCCGTACGCCCTGTCTGCGCACACCCGGTCAGGCTTCGTGCGGGGGCGGCCGATTCCGGTGCGAGGCACTCGAATGCCGGCGAGAACCGGCCGGAACTGGGGACTGTCATGCTGCTGGCCTGCCGCGATCAGCACGGACAACGGCTTCTGTCCCTGCTCGACCGCCAAATGCACCATCCCCGAGAAGTCTGACCAGGTGAGCAACCGTCAGAAGCTCGGTTCCCGAGGCGGGCCGCCCGCCCAACTTCGACAAGGACGACTACAAGCAGCGGCATGCAGTCGAGTGCGGGATCAACCGCCTCAAGAGACACCCCACGGTCGCCACCGGATACGACAAGCTGGCCGTCCGCTACCACGCAACCACCGGAGGAAGCGTGCCAGCAGCCAGGTCGACCAGAGCTTCCGCCAGCTCGACAAGCGAAGCCCCATTGATGTGCTCTGCACCGCGCAGGAAGCTGGTCGCGCTCTCCTCCAACTCGGGCCGGGTCGAAACCTCGTTGCGGTCCACGCCGCCGCGGGCCCTCCACAACACAGTTCAGGAGTACCTGTCGCTGTTCAACGCCAAATTCGTCGAGCTGAACGGCGAAGCTGCTGCCCACCAGCGCGTGCGTGCGGGGACCATGCTCCAGCTCCGACCACCACCAGGGCCGCAGGTCCGCCAGTGTCTCTGCACCGACTCGCGCCGCCTCGATGAAGAGAACCCCGAGTGCCACGTCGTGAGCCCAGAACATCGCGTCACCGAAGATCACCGGCACTGACTTGCTCAACGACACTCCTTCGCAGCCGATCGCTTCCAGCGCAAAACATGGCCTATCTACCCGCTCACTCGCATCGCTTGACTGATCGCACCACGAGCAGTTACGAGCTGGCCATAGAGGCCGGGTCGAGTGACGACGCCCAGATTTAGGCCGTCCTGAGATCTCTGTGGTCCGCCGACGTGCGCAGGTGCTTCGGGCAGCGAGACCGTGAACCTGAGGAACTCCCGTGCCCTGCACAGTTGGATCACTGACCGAGTTCCGACACGTGCCGTACCGGCGGGGACAGCGCAGGCGCCATGGGGCTGCGCGGCACAGCGATGAGGAGGAACCCGTGTCCAGCTCGCTGCGGGTTCTCCACCGGGATCACGTCGATGACCAGAATCGGGTGAGCCAGACGGCTCACCGGTCCCCGCTGAAGTGGTCGAGAAGTGCATCATGGCAGTCGTCCGCGCCGACCCTGGTTCGCGAGAAGGCCAGCACGCCGTCGTCGTTGCCTTCCCTCTTGGCCTCGGCCAGCTGCGCCTCGACGTCCGCGATGTACTCGGCGCACTCGGCGCTGACGGGCTTCTCGGGCTGCGGGTCAGGCGCCGGAAAGGCGTTCAGTGCGGCGGTGGCAGCGATACCGGCCACGCACAGCACCACCCACGCAGCAATCCATGTGCGGCGGCTCATCCATAACGGCTTGGGCATGCAGGCATCCTACGAGTGTCCCGCCGGGCCTCTTCCGGATCCCTGGAGACGAGAGCGGCGCAGCCGGCTTCATAAAAACGTGGATGGTGTCCTGCTGGAGCAGATCGCTAGAGCCCGGGAGCCGGGGGGACGTAGAGCTGTGAGGAACCTTGGAAGCTGTTGCCTTTCCGGACTTTATATCCCGCTCGCGGTGTCGCTGACCGGCCGCAACCCCAACGACGTCACCCAACTGCTGCCGCTGCTGGACAAGATCCCGGCAGTGGCCGGAGATGAACGCCACCGGTCAAAGTCCGCCTCTCCCCCGCCCGTTCAGCCGGGGCCTCCTCGTACCGGCGACAGACCCGTCGATTCCGGCGTACGAGTCGCAGGTCCTCCAGCCGCCTTGTCAGCCGAGGTGAAGGGTGGTCAGGGCAGTGGTCCAGTCGGTGACGATGGCCTGCTGCGCGGCCGCGAGCGTGACCTGGCCCTCGCAGACCGCGGTGTGCAACTTCGTCTCCAGCGGATCCTTCTTGTTGTTCACCCCGGCACCCTTCTTGTGGCCTAGATCGGCCGGATCCACCCGCAGGTTGCAGGGATCGGTCGGGTCGCCACCGAGCTGCACGCTGACCAGGTGGTCGTACTCGGCATCACCCATCTGCTGCGCCAGTTCTGTCCCGGGTGGCGGGACCGCAGGTGTGACAGCGCACGGGTGTCCAGGCCGGTGCTGTGAAAACGCTCATCGATGACGACCGCGGTGATGACCCCCAGGGCGCAGTCAGTGCAGATCCGGTACCGGACCTGGCCGACGACCTGGCGGGTGTGCACAAGGAGCAGGCATTCGTCGCCCGGGCCGGGGTCGTCCGGGATGTGCGTGGACAGGAAATCGATGGCCCGGTAGGCGAGGACGCGGCGGCGCAGGCTGCCGGTGCGCCTGCCTCGGCGCGAGTGCTTGGCACCGTCGCGACCGGGCGGCGATGGCTCGGCTGTGGAGGCCTGGCCGATGAGACCGCCGCTGGTGGGACGCACATGTTGCCCGTGCATGGCGTCTCGGGTGCCCGAACAGCCGACGGATACCCGTTCCAGCGCGCCGGGCACCCCGCCCGGGGGTGTCCTCTTGTCCCGGGACGGCGTCCCGACTGAGTGGTCGGACTCCGGAGTTCAGTGCTGATGGCGATCGTGCTGGGGCAGGTAGAGGGGACTGATCTGACGCCAGTAGCCGTGCACCAGGTCTTCGGCCTCCTGCACCGCCCGCTGAGCGTACGGCGCGTCCGTCGGCAGGCCCTGCCCGGCTTGGGCGGTGGCGTTGCCCATGCGCCAGGCAGCCCTCAACGTCGCCCGACGTGAGGCACGGCGGTACGCAGCGACAGTACCTGGGCTGCTGTTTCGGCCCGCCAGGCACCATCGCGCGAGCAGAATCGCTGCCACCGCCGACAACGCGCTGGCGGCGAACATCTCATGACCGGCCACTGGCTCCTCCTGCCGGACACCCGCATGGACCGTGCCGGGTTCGTGTGCCCCCGTATCGCACTCTCAACGTCACCGTTGGGCTAAGAAAACCTCACAGCCGTCGCCGGAGCGTGGTGAGTCGACGCCCGGCACGGGCAACTTCATCTTCACGCGGGGACGCGGGGCCTCGGGGCCTCGGGGCCTCGGGGCCTCGGGGAGCCGACGCCCAACACGGTGCGCGTGTCCCGATCGCCGCCGCATCCGCGCCGCCGCCCATCCCTCCCGTCCACGGGAGCAATGCGGCAGCGGTCGCAATTCCGCGACCAGCCGCCCAGCACACGGAAGCGGGCCGGCAGGCTGCGCCTCATCGATGACGGTGCCGTAGAAGACCGTCCGTCTGCCCAGCATCACGGCCTCCAGCTCAGGGAACGTCTCCGCAGCGTTCTCCGGGACCGGACCGCGGACACGGAACTCGTAGCGGATGGGCTCGCCCGCTCCAGGCCCAAGGTGTGACGGGTTGAGCGTCACGGCATTCCCGTCAGGAATTCCCATACTTAGGGCTTGGGGTCGGTGTTCCACGCGGCGATCCAGGTGCGGACGTCCCTCTCCAGGGCGTGGACGGTTTTGTGGACGCCTCGCCGTATCCGCTTGTTGGTCAGCTCCGCGAACCAGCGTTCCACCAGGTTGAGCCAGAAGGACCCGGTGGGTGTGAAGTGCAGGTGGAAACGCGGATGAGCCGAAGACTGGGTTCAGTCTCACAGACGATCACTGCTGACAATGCGGGCCCGGGAGGAAGACCGGCTTCACTGTGATCACTCCGCGTGGACTCGTTTCGTGCGGTACCACGGGGAGCGGGAAGGGCGGTGGTTGTGGAGGACGAGCAGCGCCAGGGCGCCGGTCGCTGCGGACCAGGTGTCCCGCTGGGCGTTGGTCGAACCGCTACCTAAGCCCCGCCGAGCGCCTGGCCGGGTGCTGCGGGTCCGCACGATCTGCTCCACCGCCGGCGCCGAGGGCTCCCGGGCGACGGGGCGTTGCACGACCAGGCGCAGCCCTTGCCCGCGAGTTGGTCGCTGGTCCCGCCGTGCTCCCGAAATCCGTGTGTGGCACTCGGTCTGCCTTGGGAGCGGGGCCGGTCTGCTCCCGGAGGAGCAGACCGGCCCCCACGGCGGTGCAGGCGGGACCAGGGATCAGTTCAGGCCGAGGTTCGTCAGTGCGGTCGTCCAGTCCGTGACGATCGCGTCCTGGGCGTCGGCGAGGGTGACGGTGCCGGCGCAGACGGCCTTCTTGAGCTTGTTCTCGACGGTGTCCTTGTTGGCCGCGGTGGTGGTGCCGTACTCCGGCTCGGGCCACAGGTTGAGCTCGCTCTTGGGGGCACCGCCGAGTTCGAGGGGGACGAAGTGGTCCTCCTCGTAGTCCGAGGTGCTGGTGTCCGTGTAGCCGTACTCGACGATCTGCTTCTTCTTCAGCGCGGTGGTGTAGGAGCTGGACGGCCGGACGGTCGCAGTCCATCCGGAGACGCAGATCGTGGAGTCGATGGTGGACTGCGTGACATCCGGATTGAAGTCACCGGGCTGGCAGCTGGAGTCGGGTAGGGGGAGGTAGTCCTGGCTGCAGCTCTGCGCGTGGGCAGTGCCGGCTGCGACCGTGAGGCCGGCGGTGGCGAGGGCGAGGGAGGAAAGAACGGTGACCAGCGAGCGGGATATTCGGGGCATGGGGGGGGCTCTCCCGGAGCGGTGCCCGGCAGGAATTCCGGGCGGTCGCGAGCATGACAACACTCGGATCATCTATGCGGGTAGAGCTCTTTGCCGACCGTAGAGTTTTCTTGCTGAACATTTGAGTACGGTGAGACTGGCGGAGAGCAGGTCATGGACTGCGCTTGGTTGTCGGCATCGCGGGCCGGGCCTGCTGACGGCCCCTCGTCACGTCAGCTCCAATGACCGGATGGACGCGCCGCGTTCGCCTACAGCCTGTGCCCACAAGTTGTCCGTCGGCGCAGGCGACGCGAGGGGACCGGCCAAGTCGCATCCTCATACCGGCGACCGGCACAGAGTCGTCGGAACATTCCGGCGTACGACAACCACTGCCTTCCAGCGCCTCTTCAGGCGAGGTGAAGGACCGTCAGGGCTGTGGTCCAGTCGGTGACGATGGCCTGCTGCGCGGCCGCGAGCGTGATCTGGCCCTTGCAGACCGCGGTGTGCAGCTTCGTCTCCACCGGGTCCTTCTTGTTGTTCACCCCGGCACCCTTCTTGTGGCCGGGGTCGGCCGACTCCACCCACAGGTTCCTCGGATCGTTCGGGTCGCCGCCGAGCTGCAGGCTGATCAAGTGGTCGTACTCCGCGTCACCCATGCGGCCGGTGTATCCATAGGAGGCTGCGTTGAGTTTCTTCTCCTTGCCCGTCACATACGCGGAGGGGCGTATGCCGGAGGTGTAGCCACCCTTGCGGCATATCGTCGACTTCAGGTTCGACTGCGTCACGGCCGGAGAGACGGCGCCCGGCGTGCAGGCGGGGTCTTCCAGGGGCTCACCATGCTCGAAGCGGTAGTGGCACGAGCCGGCGGCCGGCTGCTGCTGCACGGTGTAGTGCTTCTGCGGGCCCGCCCCCACTGCGATCGGCCGCCCTGATCCGGCAGGCGCGCCGGGCGCGGGGTTCTGGGAGTTGGAGGGTGTCGGTGTGCCGAGTTGAACGGACGAACAGCCCGTCATCAGCAGGCAGGCGAGCAGGACGGGCGGTACGGCACGGCGGACAGGAGACATGACGATCCTTCACAGGTGTCGGCGACGGCTGAGCAGATGCTCCCCCATCACCAACTGGTCTCATCCGCCGGGGTACGACACGGGTGCACGAACGCCTTGCGGTCCCCGGTCCCGGTCCGCGACTAGCGCTGGCTCGTCGGACCGTGTTCGCCCACGACGGGCAGTCCGAACTCGGGCTCGTAGAAGGTCTGTCGGCACACACAGCCCGAGCCTCGGATGCCAACGGGCTGTCCTTGTCCTCCGTGACGCACGGGTGGAACAGGGCCGGGTTCTTCGTCGGCCCCACGAGCGTGCAGTGCATCGCGTTCGGCTCGCAGCGCACCAGCCTGCTCAGCCACTCCTGGAGGTGAGGCGTCACGGTCTGGAACGCTTCGATGTCCGGCTTGGCGTTCAGCGATGACGAGTCGATTCCGCGGCGGGCCTCGGTGTAGAGGGCGAGGTGCAGGCAGCCCGTCTTCGGATCGGTCAGGTTCATGGTGCGGCCGAGGCGGTGGATCTCCCGTCGGCCGTCGCTCCAGTCGGCGGCCTTCTCCCCGCCTCTGGCCGGGCGGGGCCAGTCTCGCGCGAGCTCGGGTGCTCGGCCGCGGTCATGCGCGCTCTCCGGAAGCGCCTCTGCGCCGGTTCATCGCTCAGCGTCCGGGCGGCCGGGACGATCCGTCCCCGCCCTGATGAAGTCACCCCTGCGCTGCGCCGATGTGCTCATCTCTGTTCCTCGTAAGCGATGTGGTACTTGGCCGCGATGGGATTTATCTTGACGGGGGGCCGTCCCGCGGCCTGGGCTACCGCTGGTTCACCGACCCCGCCACCCGGGCGCTCTGCGCCCCCGACGACCACCCCTTCCTGACACGCATGTTCGCCTCGGGCCTGCGTGGGGTGGTCACCCTGCGCGGACCCCACTCCCGCGCGGCCCGACTCGCCGATCTGCTGCTGTCCCAGAGCGAGGAGTTCCGGCAGGCGTGGCAGGCCCACGAGGTCGGCATCCGCCCCCATGAGACCAAGCGCTTCATTCACCCCCAGGTCGGAGCAATGGAGCTGGCCTGCCAGACACTCCTGGACCCCGACCAGTCACATCTCCTGCTCGTCTACACCGCCATTCCCGGCAGCGAGAGCTACGAACGGCTCCAGCTGCTGTCCGTCATCGGAGCGCAACCGCCCGCTGAACGTCAGCGCTGAAAGAAGCTCAGGCGCAGGGATACCGGGCTCGAACTCGCCAGCGCCTCAGGGACTTTGCCACCCATCTGGCTCTTCCCTGATCGGCGACATCTCCGCACGGCGCGCGGGTGGGCAGGGACGTGACTGGCGCCTCCGTTGTTCGAGCCAGCCGACCAGGGCGGGACGATGGCGCTCCCGCCGGGTCCCAGCGGCAGCTTCCAACAGCTCCCTCACGCACGCGGCCGCATCTTCAGCTCCAGTGACGAACTGCTCCACCAGCCGCCACTCACCCCACCGAGCCTCGTGCCCTGTCGCGTGGCAGCACCGTCCGGCGGGGGCTCGGGTGACTGCCGCCGGTCACCTACGACACCGTAAGAGCAGCGCAGTCGTGCGGGCGAGCGCCGACGGCACCCAGGAGACCCTGCTGGACGCCGCCGAAGACGGACTGCCGGGCACCACGGCCGTCATTCGAGGCGACGGGACGTATGTCACCATCGGCGCCCACCTGGCTCGCGCGCCTGCGTCGGCGCTGACGTGTGGCCACTCCCCCGCCGATGCCCGTCACGCGTGACGCTTGGCAGGGACCGGGCCTGAGTCCAGGTCATGGTCGGACATCAGGCGACGGTAGCGGGCGCTCTGTTCCTCGTACTCGGCCAGGAGCTGGGACAACGGGACGTCGGCTGGCGTCCGCATCTCAGGGCCGGGATCATCGTCGGTCGCCTCAGCGAGCGGCCCCGCGAGTTCCTCGCCCAAGAACAACACTTGCTGTCACGGGCGTAGTCCAGAAAGGTGATCAGCCGCTTACGCTCGCCCCCCGTGGGAGGCATGTCGTGTCGTCGAGTCATCGCGAGGAGCTTCCCGAAGGTCGGAACGGGTGCCGGCCCAATTGTCAGAAGCACCGTCAAGTGCCATCAAGCGTGCCGGAACGGCTGCTGACAGACGGGCGTTTACGTCAAACTCTCTGGTGGTTCGCGTGGCGCGCGGGTGACAATCGCCCGCATGACCGAGTCCTCCGGTGGTCCGTCCACCTTCCGTGACCTGTCCGCCTTCGTCGCCTGCCCGCGCGTCAACTCCCTTGCTCTGTCAGTCGATGGCACTCGCCTTGTCGCCGCCGTACAGTCGTTGTCCGAGGACGGGACGCGGTTCGTGTCCGGCCTGTGGGAGATCGATCCGACCGGGGAGCGCGACGCGCTGCGGCTGACCTGGTCCGACAAGGGTGAGTCAGGACCGGTGTTCGGTCCTGACGGGACGCTGTACTTCCTGTCCGAACGGGCCGCCACGGACGGCGATGAGGGCGCCGCGCTGTGGGCGTTGCCGCCGCGCGGGGAGGCCGCCGTCGTGGCCCGGCACCCAGGCGGGATCACCGCGGTCACCGTAGCCCGCAACTCCGGCGCACTGTGCCACACCGCGGGGCTGCTCCCGGGGGCCGCTGATGCCGAGGCACACGGAAAGCTGCGCGCGGCGCGAAGGGACGCGAAGGTCACCGCGATCTTGTACGAGGCCGGTCCGACCCGCGCCTGGGACCACGACCTGGGCCCGGCGGAGCCGCACGCCTTCGTCCGTTCAGGTGTTGACGCGGAGCCGGTCGTAGCCGGTGGACAGGGGATCGGTCTGGAGGATCCGGGGGATGCGGCGTTGTCCCCGGACGGCACACGGGTCGCGTACCGGCGGTTCGTGCCTGGGCGGGTCCCGGCCGAGCATCGCACCGCCCTGGTGGTGGCCGACTCGGAGAGCGGGGAGGAGATCCATGTCGTCGGTGATCTTGAGCACCTCTACGAAGCCCCGCGGTTCACCCACAACGGCTCGGCCCTCGTGTGCTGCCGGATGCGCTACCCGACCTACGACGCCCCCTGGGAGGCAACTCTCGTACGGATCGGCCTGGCCGACGGCACGGTGCAGGACCTGCTGCCCGGGTTCGACAACTGGCCTGGGGGCGTGGCCTGTTCACCGGTGGACGACACGCTCTTCTTCACATCCGACGAGCAGGGGCACGCGCCCGTCTTCAGGCGCGACCCGGACGGTAGCGTCACCCGCCTTACCGCTTCCGGTGCGTACGGCTCGCTGACCGTGAGCCCCGACGGGCGGACGCTCTACGCCCTGCGCCACGCGGTCGACGCGCCGCCGACGCCCGTCCGGATCGACGCCGGCATCGTCGACCAGACTCCTGCCCAGCTGCCTGCCCCGGGCGGCGTCGGCCGGCTGCCCGGCACACTGAGCGAGGTGCACGCGGAGGCGGACGACGGGTTCGTCCTGCGCGGCTGGCTGGTCATGCCCGAGGGCGCGTCCGCCGAGCAGCCCGCTCCGCTGCTCGTCGCCGTCCACGGCGGACCGCAGTCCAGCTGGAACGGCTGGACCTGGCGCTGGAACCCGTGGCCGTTCGCCGCGCGCGGCTATGCGGTTCTGCTGCCGGATCCGGCACTGTCGACGGGCTACGGGCAGATCAACCACCGGCGCGGCTGGGGGCAGTGGGGCGGTCGCCCCTACGCCGATGTAATCGCGCTGACCGACGCGACCGAGGCCCGCAACGACATCGATGCCACGCGCACCGCTCTCGCCGGCGGCTCGTACGGCGGATACATGGCGAACCGGGTAGCCACCAGCACGGACCGCTTCAAGGCGATCATCAACCATGCGGGCCTGTGGGACCTGCGGGCGTTCCAGGGCGACACCGATGTGCCCTGGTACTTCCAGCAAATCTTCGGCGACCCGCTGACCCGCCCCGAGCGCTACGAGGCCGACTCGCCGCACTTGGACGTCGCGAAGATCCGCACCCCGATGCTGGTCATCCATGGCGCGAAGGACTATCGCGTGCCCGTCGGGCAGGGCGCCGCGCTCTTCCAGGAACTGCAGCGGCACGAAGTTCCCGCGAAGTACCTCTACTTCCCGGACGAGAACCACTGGATCCTCAAGCCGAACCACGCGCGCCTGTGGTACGAGACGTTCCTCAACTTCCTCGACCACCACGTCCTCGGCACCGAATGGCAGCAGCCCAGCCTGCTGTGACTCGGCCGCACCCGCCAGCCGTCTGCTCAGGCTCCGGAACCAATACAGATCGGCGAACTCGGCCTCGACGGCCCAGCGTTGGACGCCCAGGCCGGAACCGTGCTCGGCACCGCGGAGGACGATCAGCAGCTGACGCATCTGCGTCCGACTTGCCGCGCCCCCGCCATCCGCGTACGGCTCACGACGTCCGAAGCGTCGCCAGATACGTGGACACCAGGGCGCGGGCCCAGTCGGCGGAGGCGGGCTCGGGCGTGAAGACTGCGCGGTAGTAGAGCGGGCCGAGGAGGAAGTCCGCCGCGGTCTCGACGGCGAGCGCCTTGCCCCCGCGGTCCTGTTCGCGCTGGATGATCGCGCCGAGCTGGCGGTGGCGGTCCTCGACGCAGGCGCAGCCGCCCGCCGGGCCGGAGCCGATGGTCGCCCGCATGAGGGCGAGCGTGTCCGGGTCGGCGACGTCCGTGGCCACGTCGGCGAGCCAGCGCTGGAGGTCGCCGTCGAGTGAGCCGGAGTCGGGGACGACCAGGTCGCCGGTGAAGCGGCTGGTGGCGACGTCGTTGAGGAGCTGGGCGATGGACCCCCAGCGCCGGTACAGAGTGGTGGGGTGGACGCCGGCGCGTGCGGCCACGGCGGGCAGGGTCAGGGTCTCCGCTTCCTCCTCGGCGAGGAGTTCCGCGACGGCGCGGTGGACGGCCGCCCGCACCTTCGCGGAGCGGCCGCCGGGACGTACCTGGGTCGACGATTCAGCCATGGGGAAATTATCGCACTGATCGCTGCGTTAGTGGTAGCGTCCTAAACGCATCGATCACTGCTTTTGGAGTCGCGCCGTGTCCGGTCCCGCCCCGTCCCAGCTCCAGCCCTCCTCGCAGCCCACCGACCACGCGGCGCCACCGGAGGAGAGGCGACGACGGCTGAGCCGTCCCGTCGCCTTCGCCTCCCTCGCGGTCGTCTTCGTACTGTTCATGGCCGCCTCCAGCGCGCCCTCCCCCCTGTACGTCGTCTACCAGCAGGAGTGGCACTTCTCCGCCACCACCCTCACCACGGTGTTCGCCGTCTACGTGCTCGGCATGATCGGGGCACTACTGGTACTCGGCGCCCTCTCCGACCACCTCGGCCGCCGACCGGTCCTGCTCTCCGCCATCGCCCTCGAAGCCTTCTCGATGGTCCTGTTCCTCACCGCAGGCAACGTCGGCCTGCTACTGACGGCACGCCTCATCCAGGGCATCGCCACCGGGGCCGCCATGACCACGATCGGCGCCGCCCTCTCCGACCTCAACCCCGCGCACGCCCCGCACCGGGCGGGACTCGTCACCGGCACCGCACCCACCTTCGGACTCGGACTGGGCTCCCTCGGATCCGGCCTCCTCATCGAGTACGGCCCGCACCCCACCCGCCTCGTCTACGTGCTGCTGCTCACCGTCCTCGTGGTCGCCGGGGCCGTCCTGTCGGCCCTGCCCGAGACCTCGCTGCGCCGCCCCGGCGCCGCCCGCTCGCTCCAGCCCCGCCTGCGCATCGCCCCCCACCTGCGGGCCGACCTGCTGAGCCTGGTTCCGATCCTCATCGCCAGCTGGGCACTCGGGGGTCTCTACCTCTCCCTCGGCCCGTCCGTCGCCGTCGGCCTGTTCGGCCTCTCCAGCCACGTCGTCGGCGGACTCGTGGTCACCCTGCTCACCGGCCCCGCCTTCCTCACCGCTCTCGCCCTGCGCGGCTGGCCCGTCGGCCGGACCCTCGCCGTCAGCGCGACCCTGCTCCTGGCCGGCACGGCCGTCGCCCTGACCGGCGTGGAGGAACACTCCCTGACCACGGCCGCGCTCGGCACAGCGATCGCCGGCGTCGGCTTCGGCGGCTCCGCCCTCGCCAGCTTCGGCACCCTGGCCCGCATAGCCCGCCCCGCCGAACGCAGCGAACTGCTCTCCGTCGCCTTCGTCATCTCCTACCTGGCCTTCAGCGTCCCGGCCGTGATCGCCGGCATCGCCGCCACCCATGCCGGCCTCAAGGACACGTTCGTCACCTACGCGGCGACGGTCGCCACCCTCTGCGCCCTCGCCCTGCTCGCCCAGCGCCTGCGCGCCACCCGCACCACCGCCACCGCAGGCCTTCCCCAGGCGTAAGCAGAAGCACGAAAACCGGTCGCCGCGGCCCGCACCAGGCCGCGGCGACCGCGGTGCGCCGGACGCACGGCCCCAGCTGGGCCGCAAGGTCTTCGCCACCCGCTGGTCGTGCGCCCTGAGGCAAACCACGCGGCGTTCAGCAGCGGAGCAGGCAGGTTCAGGCGCTCGGACGCACGGGCCAGGGAGGCCGGGACGTGCTCGACCTCCGTGGGCCGCGCGTCCAGAACGTCCCGGTGCCCCACTCGAGCTGCGCCGCGACCTTCACGACGGCGCCGAGAACCGCTGAAGGGAACGGTGTCGATCACTTCGAAGTGGGTCGATGCGCTTGGGAAGCGGCTTTCACGGTCGGCAGAACCAGGTCGTAGGGCAGGGTCTTTGCAGGAATGTGGTCTGTCCGGATTCGTCAGGTGAGTCCGAGGGCTGACAAGAGGTCGATGGTAGTCCCGAGCGGTGTGGCGGAGGGCGGCGGCGATGATGTCCCTGCCTCGTCCGCGCCCAGCGGCCGGCACGAACGCGGCGGTCTTGGCGAGGTGGTCCCTGACCCGGGCGAGCAACGGCGGGCCGGTGAGCGGCCGTAGGCGAAGACGGTCCGGCGGCATCGACCTTGGCCGGCGGGCGTCGTCGCTGCCGAAATTCCTCCCTGATCACGGCAACCTTTGTGTGCGTTGCGGCAACTGGCAGGCAACTGGGTCCCAGAGCAAGGCCCACTGCGCAAGAAAGACAGGCCGTTGCCAGATCTGAACCGCTCTCATCGCCGCCGTCCGGCAATCCGCCGCGTGATCGCCGCCGCCGTGGTCCTCGCCGCCGCGGGTGCTGCCGTACCGCTGGTCGCCCTGGCCGCACGCACGCCGGAGGCCGGCACGCCGACCACGGTCGCCGACGCGGCGGCCGGCAGCGGCCGCTACTTCGGCACGGCAGTGGCCGCGGGCAGGCTCGGCGACGACTCCACGTACTCCGCCATTCTCGACCGGGAATTCAAGATGATCACCCCGGAGAACGAGTTGAAGTGGGACGCCATCGAACCCTCCCGCGGCTCGTTCAACTTCGCCGCCGCCGACTCGATCGTCAGCCACGCCTCCGCACACGGCCAGCGCATGCGCGGCCACACCCTGGTCTGGCACTCCCAGTTGCCCGGCTGGGTCAAGTCCATCACCGACGCCAACACCCTGCGCAGTGTGATGAACAACCACATCACCACCGAGATGACCCACTACAAGGGCAAGATCTACGCCTGGGACGTGGTCAACGAGGCGTTCGCCGACGGCGGCAGCGGTCAGCACCGCAGCTCGGTGTTCCAGGACGTGCTGGGCAACGGCTTCATCGAGGAGGCCTTCCGCACCGCCCGGAGCGCCGACCCCTCCGCCAAGCTCTGCTACAACGACTACAACATCGAGAACTGGTCCGACGCCAAGACCCAGGGCGTCTACCGGATGGTCAAGGACTTCAAAGCACGCGGCGTACCCATCGACTGCGTCGGCTTCCAGAGCCACTTCGGCGCCGGCGGCCCGCCAGCCAGCTTCCGGACCACCCTGTCCAACTTCGCCGCACTCGGCGTCGACGTCCAGCTCACCGAGCTCGACATCGCCCAGGCATCCGCCACCGCGTACACCAACGCCGTCCAGGACTGCCTCGACGTCGCACGCTGCACGGGCATCACAGTCTGGGGCATCCGCGACAGCGACTCATGGCGCACCGGTGAGAACCCCCTGCTGTTCGACGCGGGCGGCAACAAGAAGCCCGCCTACAGCGCCGTGCTCACCGCCCTGGGCGGCAGCAGCGGCAGTGGCGGGGGCAGCGGTACGCAGGCCGGGGGCCTCACCTCCGGCACCGTCTACACCCTCTCCAACGCGGCCGCCGGACGCGTTCTCGACGAGCCCGCGGGACAGAACGGCAACGGCACCCCGCTCCAGGTGTGGGACGCCAGCGGTGCCTCCAACCAGCGGTGGAAGGTCGTACGGAACAGCGACGGCGCCTACACGCTCACCAACATCGCCAGCGGCCGGGTACTGGACGAGCCGGTCAACCAGACGGCCAACGGGACGAGGATGACGGTCTGGGACGCCAACGGCGGCGCCCACCAGCACTGGAAGGCCAGCCAGAACAGCGACGGCTCCTACACGCTCACCAACGTCGCCGGCGGCCGGGCGCTGGAGATCCCCGGCGGTCGGACCGCCAATGGCACTCCCCTCCAGGTCTGGGACTCCAACGGCGGGTCCAACCAGCACTGGAACTTCAAGCCGACCACGGCGCCGACGAGCAACGCGTGTGCTCTTCCGTCGACGTACCGGTGGACCTCGACGGGCGCGCTGGCACAGCCGGCGAACGGGTGGGCCTCGCTGAAGGACTTCACCAACGTGACCTACAACGGCAAGCACCTGGTCTACGGGACGAACTACTCGGGATCGGCCTACGGTTCGATGATGTTCAGCCCCTTCACGAACTGGTCGGACATGGCGTCGGCCCGCCAGACCGGCATGAGCCAGAAGGCGGTGGCGCCCACCCTGTTCTACTTCGCGCCCAAGAAGATCTGGGTGCTGGCGTACCAGTGGGGTCCGTGGCCCTTCAGCTACCGCACCTCCAGCGACCCCACCAGCCCCGACGGCTGGTCCGCGCCGCAGCCGCTGTTCACCGGCAGCATCCCCCGCACCGAATCCTCCACCGGCCCGATCGACCAGACCCTGATCGCCGACGACCAGAACATGTACCTGTTCTTCGCCGGTGACAACGGCAAGATCTACAAGTCGGCCATGCCGATCGGGAACTTCCCGGGCAGCTTCGGCTCCTCGTACACGACGGTCATGAGCGACACGGTGAAGAACCTGTTCGAGGCGCCACAGGTCTACAAGGTCAAGAACCAGAACCAGTACCTCATGATCGTCGAGGCGCGGGGTTCGAGCGAGCAGCGCTACTTCCGCTCCTTCACCGCCACCAGCCTGAACGGTCCGTGGACCCCGCAGGCGGCCACCGAGTCCAACCCCTTCGCGGGCAAGGCCAACAGCGGCGCCACCTGGACCAACGACATCAGCCACGGTGACCTGGTCCGCGACAACCCCGACCAGACCATGACCATTGACCCCTGCAACCTGCAGTTCCTCTACCAGGGCAAGTCCCCCAACACACCGCCGAACACCTCCTACGACAACCTGCCGTACCGGCCCGGCATCCTCACCCTGCGGCGCTGACCCGCCTGATCGACACTCAGCACGTCGAGGAACCCCAGCCATGCGTCGGCTGGGGTTCCTCTCTTTTCGCAAGCGCCGCATCCTGACCGACACCGAGCCTGCCAGGGTCCGGCTCAGGCGGAGGTGGATGCCGCGCGGAGCGCGTCGAGCGGGCCCGGCTGGGGCGCGTGAGGCGCGGGCGAGTCAGGATCCGGAGTGCAGTGAGATCCCGACCGGCAAGGTCGCTCCGATCCCTCGCCGACCTCGCGGCGGCCACCGGCAGCACCCACTATCCGTGCGGCACCGGTGGTGTGCGTTGCCTCGACACCGACCCTTTCGACGCTCACGGCATTCCCGTGCCCCCTCTCCACACCTCTATGGGAGATCCGCTCTGGCAATGGGGCCGCCGGTCCAGCAGCCTGTGGGCCCCGGGACCGAGCCAGAGTCCGCCCGGCGCGTCGGTCCGGCCTGCCCGGACGGGGCTCCCAGCACCTCAGGGAGCCCCACCCGGGGACGGGTCAGCCCATGCCCTGGAGACGCCAGATCTGGTTCTTTTTCGAGGTCAGGTCGCTCGCCGGGTCACAGGTCCACTGGTGGATCACCGCGCCGGGTGTGGTGGAGATCCCGCTGACGTCCACGCACTTGCCGCTGTGCACCGCGGCCAGCTGGTAGTCCTTGCTGTTGCCGAGCGCGCTGACGGACCTGAGGGTGAACATCTGGTTTGTGCTGCCGCTGCAAGTCCACTGGATGACGGCGGCACCGTCGGCCGTGGAGGCGCCCGAGACGTCCAGGCACTTACCGCTGTACTCGTTCACGATCGTGTAGGTGTTCGCCCGGCCGGCGACCGGCTTGAAGTCGAGCATCTGCTGGTAGCCGCCCTCGCAGTTGTACTGCTGGTACTGCGTGCCGTCGGCGGTGCTGAGGTTGGTGTCGTCCAGGCACTGACCGCTGTGCTGTACCACCGCGACCGTGGAGACGGTCGTGTTGGACGGTGGCAGCAGCGTGACGGTGTAGCCGTCGGCGGCGTCCGTCCACGGCACGCTCACCGAGGCCGAGTTGCCGCTGACGGTCAGTGTCTGGTCGGAGACCGTCACCGGACCCGTCACCGCACCGCCGCCGTTGTTCGGTATGCGCTGGACGATCGCGCGCACCCGGCTGTTCTCCACCACCGAGGTCGTGTCGAGGCGGTTGAGATTGACGTTGACGTTGCCGGCGTTGCCGTTGGTGCCCAGCAGGATCTTCGCGTTGCGCGCCGTGTTGTCCTTGGTCGCCAGCCCGTCGGTGTTCGCACCGGGCGTGAGGTTCACGATGTTCCCGGTCTGTGAGCCGTAGTACCGGTAGAGGAACCACTCACCGAGCGGCAGGTACTGGCCGGAGCTGTTCTTGGTGAGCAGGGCAGCCGCGTAGTCGTGCAGGCTGGGGCCCCCACCCCAGTTGGAGCGCAGGCCGTCGGCACCGGCCCGCTCCAGACGGCTGATGAACCAGCCGCCGCCACCGGGGTTCTGCTGCTCGCGCCCGGCGTACTCGTTGATCTGGTATGGGCGGGTGTTGGTCAGGCCTGCGGCGGCGAGGGTCGAGTTGGCGTTGCTGACGGCCGTGACGGGGTCGTGCGGGATGGCATGCCAGCTGTAGATGTCGGGGGCGACGTTGTTGGCCTTGACGTGGTTCAGGAAGGTGGTCCACCAGGTGTTGGAGGAGCTGGGCGGGTTGGCGATGCTGGGACCGACGATGAGCTGCCCGGGGAGGCCGGCCCGCACGGCGGCATGGAAGCGGGACCACATCTGCAGGTACTGGCTCTGGGACCGGCCCCAGAAGCCGCTGAGGTCCGGCTCGTTCCACAGGTCCCACTCCACCGTCATGTTGTTGGCCTTGACGTCGGAGATGAGCTGGTTGACGAAGTTGTCGAACTGCGTCCAGTTGCCGTTGTCGCCGGGAAAGCCCGTGTTGGTGGTGCCGTCGGCGCCCCACAGGTCGTGCGGCAGGATGACGAAGGTTCCGCCGAGCGCCTTGGTGCGCTTGTACTGGGCGAGGGTGGCGTTCCAGCGGGTCCGGTATTCGGCGAGGCTGGTGGCGTAGCCGCCACCGTTGAGCTGCGCGCCGCCGGCCCGCTCGAAGTGCCACTTGATGTCTTTGAAGAAGTGGTCCGGCGGCTGCGACCCGTCGACAGTCAGCCCGTAGATCATGCCCGAGGCGCGGTAGGTGGGGGCGCCCCCGGCGGTGGAGAAGTCGACGGCGACGCTGGTGTCCGCGGCCTGCGAGGGGCCGGCGGGCACCAGGG
The DNA here is from genome assembly GCF_049739545.1 of Streptomyces sp. SLBN-8D4. Classification (NCBI taxonomy): domain Bacteria; kingdom Bacillati; phylum Actinomycetota; class Actinomycetes; order Kitasatosporales; family Streptomycetaceae; genus Streptomyces; species Streptomyces sp. SLBN-8D4. The sequence goes on along the minus strand of NZ_JBMGQC010000001.1, from coordinate 9,986,410 downwards.
TGGTGGCCAGGGCCGCCAGGAGGACGGCCACGGACGAGGTCGCTCGGCGTCCGGTGCGGGTTGTGGGTCGGCGAAGTGTCCAGCGAGGTCTCATGCTGCGGCTCCTGAGTGAGCGGGGAGGGTGGCCGGGGTTGGAGCGTCCCCGGGGCTGTGGGAGCGTTCCGGTGTGGGCGTCGAAGTTCTCGGCGAGCCATGGGTTTCGCACAGGGCCGGCCCGCAACCGGGCTCTGATCTCGTCGGCCAGGTGCTCGTGCCCGGCACAGCGAAGGCCGTCTTCGATGAGGCCGGTGGCGGGGGCCCGGATGGGGCCGCGCCGGTAGCCGTCGGGCAGGTGGGGGGGCAGTTCGGTGGCCAGTCCGTACGGGGCTCAGGTGGGTCTCGATCCGGGCGGCCAGGTCTTGCCGATGTGCTCGGGCAGGTGCTCGCCCAGTGCCCTCGGCATCAGGTCCGGCAGGCCGGCGCTGTCCCAGGTCGCGGTGCTGTCGATGCCGCGGGCCACGAACCGCTCTCCCGTCCACAGCTCGTCGGGCATCGCGGCCTGGGTCGCGTCGGTGGTGCGGGTCCAGCGCCGGGCCTCGGAGGGCAGGTCCAATTCGGGTGCCAGGCGGGCGAGTTCGTGAACCTGGAGTGTGAGGAAGGCGGCCAGGTCGGCGGTGGCGACCACCCGCTCGGGGCCGAAGGTGGTGGCAATGTCCCAGCCGCTGTCGTTGCCGTGGTGGTAGTGGGGCAGGGCAGCGCCCGGTGTTGTCCGCCGGGAGGCCGGCCAGAATTCCGGCCACCGTGCCAATCTCCTGTAGCTCTCGGCCCGTTCGGTCCGGCTGAGGGGCTCGGGAACACATGGCGGGTCCTTGGTTTCGGGCACATGTGTGCCGCGGGAGGGGTGACAAGGGGAAGCGGGCACGCCGGACGGTGACGGTGCGGGATCGGGTGCTCGGGGTGTGAGCCGAGGAATCGGGGAGCCGAGGAAGAGGAGAAGCGATCGGGTGAGGAGGGTCAGGCTTCGGCGGAGGGTGTACCGGCGGCGGGGCCGGTGCTGGCCCGCAGCGAGATCGGCGGGGTGAGGAGGTGCTGCCGGGGCGGCGCGTCGGGGTGGTCCAGCCGCTCCACCAGCAGGTCGACGGCGAGCCGGCCCATCTCGGCCGCCGGGACGTCGGCGGCGGTGAGCTGCGGGGTCACCGTCTCCGCCCAGCGGTTGGCGACGACCCCGGTGACGGAGAAGTCGCGCGGCACATGGCGGCCGGCGTGGGCGAGGCCCCGGTACAGGCCGCCCAGTGCGGCCTCGTTCAGGGTGACCAGGGCCGTGGTGGCCGGGTCGTCGTGCAGGATCTGTTCCAGGCAGGCCTGGCCCGCGGCGGCGTCGTCCCCGCAGCAGTACGTGCGGACCGTCAGCCCGCGTTCGGCCGCGGCCTTGGTGAAGCCGTCCAGGCCGCGGTGGGCGGACTCGTACCCGGTCCTCAGCAGTTGTTCGGACCGGTTGACGAAGGCGACCCGGCGGTGGCCGAGGTCGGCGAGGTGATGGACGCAGGCCGCCGCCAGCGCGGTGTGGTCCAGGGCGACGTACCAGCCGCCCTCCGGGTGGGCGGTGCGGCCGATGGCGACGGAGGGGAAGCCGAGCGCGGCCAGGTGTTCGGCCCGGTCGTCCTCCAGCCGGATCTCCATCAGGATCGCCCCGTCGACCCGCCGCTCCCCCAGCAGCCGCTGGAAGGAACGGTCGCTGTCCACGCCGCTGGGTGACAGCAGCACGTCGTAGTCGTGGGCCGCGGCGGCCTCCACCACGCTGCCGATGAAGTCCAGCTGCATGCCCGTGTAGTGGTTCCCGGCCGGCGGGAAGACCAGACCGATGGTGCTGGTCCGGCCGTTGGCCAGGGCGCGGGCGCTGGCGCTGGGCTGGTAGCCCAGTTCGTCGACGATGCGCTGGATCTTCCGGCGCGTGTCCTCCGACACGGGGCGCTTGCCGCTCAGCGCGTAGGACACGGTGCTGCGCGAGACACCGGCCCGCCGGGCGATCTCACCGATGTTCACGGGAACTCCTTGCCCGAACCGTTCGAAGCCGTGTGAAACGGAACGTCCGGTCGCGTAGGTAGGTGGAGTGGGCACTGCGGTGAAAGTCAACGATCATCGGTTGTCGAACCGGTTCGGTGAAGCGAAGATAGGAACGACTCTGAGGGCTGTCAACGCCTGCGACGAGACTCCTCGAAACAGACCTGCAACTCGCATTTTCTGCGGACTCCGCTTGCCTCAGGGTATTGCTGAGAGCATTTCTCGCTGCTAGCTTCCTGCGAACCGGTTCGCAGGAAAGCGCTCCTTTTGGTGACCGGGCGCCCGTTCCGCACCGTCCTCGACGTGCGGGGCGCCGTCTCTGCAGAAACCCTTTCGCGCCCCGTACCGGTCGCCGAGAAATCAGCGTCGTGGCGGCAACCTTCTCGTCCTCTGCGGCAACTGGGAGTCGGAAGACCGACTCGAACCAACCGGATGGACGGGCATGAGGGCAACGAAGCACGCCGCGCCGCAACCGTGGCGCAGGCGCGGACTGTTCACGGGCACTCCCTCGGGGCCGCTGGTCGTCGGTGTGCCGGCGCGCCTGGCCCTGACCGTCTCCCCAGGGAGCGGAACCGGTGCCGGGCGGGCGGCCGCCCCGTCCGATGCCAGGTCTGAGGCGGGCGGCGACGCTGCACGTGCGACGGTGCAGCCGACGGCCTCGGCCAGTCCGACGATCTTGGCCTCCGCCACGCCGTGCCCTTCGGTTTCGGCCACTCCGGTGGCCTCGGCCACCAGCACCGCGCCCGCGAACTCCAAGGCGACGGCCCTGGCCGTACGGATCACATCGGCCGTCAGCCACCAGGGAGTCGCCACCGGCTGCGGCGAGTCGCTCAGGATCACCGACATCCACGGGGAGCATCTGACCGTCGACGGCACCGCCGTGCGGCCGGACGTCGCGCAAGCGGCCCGCGTCCAGTTCACCCGCCATTGACCAGCCCGCCAGTCGGCCTTCACCGGGCCACAACCGAACACGAGCGCCGGGCTGGTCCCGGGCTGAGCGCTGTTGGGCTGCGACCCCCGATGTTGATAAACGCGCAACCAACGCGCGCATCATGGCTAGGAGAGGGCGACCGGGGGATGCTCCTCGATGACGCGTCCGCGGAGTTTCACGAATTCTTCGAACGCCACTATGCCGAACTCGCCCGTCTGGCCCACCTCCTGACCGGCGAGACCGACGCGGCGGACGACCTCGCGGCGGATGCCCTGGTCGCCCTGTGGCAGCGCTGGGACCGGTTGCGGCAGGCCGACCACCCGCTCGCCTACGCCCGCGGTGTGGTGGCAAACCTGGCGCGCGGACGGATCCGCAGCGCGGTGCGCGAGCGACGCCGGATCGCGCTGTTCTGGTCCCGCGGCCCCGAGAGGGTGGAGGGGCCGGACATGGCGGCCGTGCTGGACGTCCGCGCGGCGCTCGCCCGGCTGCCGTTCCGCAAGCGCGCCTGTGTGGTGCTGCGGCACGCCTTCGACCTGTCGGAGAAGGACACAGCGGTGGCGCTGGGCATCTCGGTCGGAACGGTGAAGAGCCAGACCTCGAAGGGAATGGCCGAGCTGGTAAAGATACTGGGCGCAGGAGCGGCCGGGGACCTGGTGGCAGGAAGGAGGAACCAGTGAACGAGGAGATCGCCCGTCGGCTGCGCGAGGCCGCCGAGGCCCACCGGCCCGACCGTGCGCGGATGCTGGCCCGGGTGCAACGCGGCATGGCCGGCCCGGCCGTCCGTCACCGCGCGCGGCCGTTCGCGAGGTCCGGTACCAGGGTCGCGCTCGCCGGGCTCGCCGCCGGCGGCATCCTGACGACCGGCGGCCTCGCAGTCGCCGCCATCGTCACCACCCCGTCGCCGTCGGCCACCGTGACCACGCCTGCCACCCCGTCCCCGACCGTCAGCTCCCCACAACCGACCTCGGCCCGCCCCACCCCTGTCGCGCCGGCTCCGGACACCACCCCGGGCAGCTCGCGCACGACTCCGCCGGCCACCAGTCCATCGCCGACCGACGGCGAGAGCCAGGACGGACCGTTGTGGTCGGCCGGCTCGGTGGACCCGCGCAGCACCGTCTACTGGACGCAGAGCAACCTCGCCCTCAAGACGACCCAGCCGCTCACCTCGCTCACGATCGAGATCCGGATCGTGCGCACCGGCGGGGTGAAGAACACCGGAACCTGGCAGACCCTGCCGAGTGATGACTTCACCGTCACCGTCCAGGAAGCCGGCGGCGCGCTGGTCTACCGCTGGGTCCTCAAGCCGGGCCTCACCGTGCCGGCCGCGAGCCATGAGTTCGCCGCCCAGTTCAACAACGGCACCGGCGTGCGCAGTGCCGCGGGCGACAGGTACCGCGTCGACGCGCAGGGTTTGGGCGGCTCCGCGTCGGTCCGGGGAGGGTTCGCCCCGACCCGGTGAACACCGCTGTGCGGCAAGGGGGAGAGTCCCCTTGCCGCACGGCGCGATGGTCGGAACTGGGTGGCGAAGGTGGCGGCGGCCATGAAGATCCTCCCCTCGATCGCGGCCACCTTTGTGTGCGTGGCGGCAACTGCCGGGTAACCGGGACCGGGCCAAGGCCCGTTGTGCCGGAAGGACATGCCGTTGCCAGATCAGTGACCGCTCTCATCGCCACCGTCAGGCAACGAATGCGGCCCCCATCGAAGAGATGGGGGCCGCATTCGCGCCCAGCGCCTATTTGAGCGGTGTACCGCCCGAGTTGTGATAGGCGATCGTCTTGCGGATCAGGTTTCCGCCGTCGGACTCGACCGTCGTCTGCTCCGACCACCCCGCACCGAACAACAGGCCGGCGACATGGGCGTTCGCCACCTGGTCCATGTGCGCGAAGAACCAGTCCACCTTGTCGTCCTTGAAATGGCCGGGAGTGTTGTTCCCCGCCATGTTGCCCACGGGGACCTGCCACAGGACGATCGGCCTGCCCACGGACTCGGCCATCGTCTTGTAGAACTTCAGCGCGGCGGCGGCCTTCTGATCGGTCCAGAAGTGGTCACTGCCTCCGTGGGCCGGCTGTGCGTACCAGCCCGCGTCGCGGTCCGACACATCGGTGACCAGGAAGTCGGCGTTCTTCGCCCCGAGGTCCGCGTAGTCCTTGCCGCACTTCTGGAGGTTGCTCTCCCAGTCGAAGCAGGAGAGGTGCAGCCCCACGCCGGCGTTCGGCGCGTACTTGCGCGTCATGTGGATCAGGCACTGGGCGAGTCCGGAGGCGCTGTTCTCCTGCGATGCGCAGTCGGTCGGATTCGAGGCCGTGACCTGCGCGGGAACCTGGTGCAGATTGCCGAGCGACCGGGCGAAGCCCCAGAAGTCGGGCTCGAGGTCGATCATGTCGTGCGAGTTGCCGACCTTCTGGAGGAAGAACCGGTAGTCGTTCAGGTAGCGGGTGAGCAGGTCGGTCCTGTTGATGGCCTTGACCTCGCCCGGGCCGTCACCCTCGCCTGCCGCGTCCCCGAGGTCGCGCAGCGAGTACCAGGTCCACAGGTACTTCTGCGGTCGCGACTTGCCCTGGTAGGTCGCCTTGGCCGCCACGCTGTCCTGCCAGGTCACCTGGTTTCCGGGCGCCGTACTGCTGCCGCCCCAGCAGCCCCACCAGCCCGACCACTCATCTTTGCAACGCGACGCCGTATAGGCGGCCGACGAGGGCGCGGGCTGGCTGTGCAGATAGGCGTAGCGCACGTCGAACGGCGCGGCGTTCGCCGAGGCGTCGGTCATCGAGCCGCCGATGAGCACCCTGTTGCTGCCCAGGAAACTCTTCGTCGAGCTGCCGTTACCGGTCGCGGGAGACGACGGCGAGGGAGACTTCGGAGACGACGGAGAGGGAGATGACGGCGACGACGGGCGTGTGCCGACGCTCCCGGCCGGGACGAGTTTCCATTGCTGATCGGCGCCGCCCCGGTCGCGGTTCTGGACGACGCCGCTCCCGTTGGCTTTGGCGGCGTTGCGGACTCCGACGGCCATGCCACTGAAGCGATTGACCAAACGCACGTGGCCGTTCTGCGACTTGGCCAGTTTGAACTGCTGGTTGGTGGCGTTCAGGTCTTTCCACTGCACGATGGCGGAGCCTGCGGTCTTCGACCAGCCCAAGTCGTCCAGCACCTTGCCGGAGTTCCGGTTCTGCAGCCGGTAGTACCCGTCACCCGCGTCGACGAACCGCCACTGCTGGTTGGCCCGGCCGGTGCGCGCCCCCTGCACCACCGCGGCACCGTCGTTCTTGGCGAAACCGCGGTCGTCCAGCACCTTGCCGCTGTTGCGGTTGACCAGCACGTACCACTTCTTCAGATCCACGGTTTGATCCGCCGAAGCCTGGCTGACCACAACGGCGGAGCCGGCCACGACCACCATGACGAGGGCCGCCCAGAAACCCCGACGGGCGAACAACCGACGGCTACGGTGCGTCGGGCGGCTACCGCGGGCGTGGCCGTCGGTACGGCGGCCGCCGGCGCGGGACGCCACCGATGACGCGGGTGGGCTGGGGACATGTCTGTGATCCCGTTCAAGGGACATGCCTGTGCTCTCTTTCAGCTGTCGCTCTGACCGGACCACCTGGCCGGACAACACTGAGTGGCCCTGGAGCGCGAAAAGGTTGCCGAAAAGGCGCAGATATTTTTCGTCCCTGCGGACCGCTTCCAGTCCGCAGCGGAGCGCAGCACGGCCAACGTCGGCGGTGGCGAACGCCTGATGGCTGCTCCCGTCCCTGCCGCTCATGTCGGCCCAGGTGCACCAACCCCGCCTCTGGACTTCGCCTCTTGCGGACGCCTGGGTCGCGCGGGGTGGCGGCGGACCCGGTCCTTACAACGCGGTTTGCCCGGTGAGATGTCCAGGACCGGGACATGCCTGTGGCTCCGGACGCATCCGGAGCCACAGGCAGTTGCTGCTTTTCGGGTTACCAGCGATACCAGCGGCCCTTGCGGCCGCCTGTGTCAGCGGAGCGCATGACGAAGCCCAGGAGCCAGACGACCAGCACGATGACGGCGAGCCACCACAGTGCCTTCAGCGCGAAACCCGCGCCGAAGAGGATGAGAGCCAGCAGAAGAACGACAAGCAGGGGAACCATAGTTATCAACCTCCGTCGCTCCTGATGCCCGGCGAATGCAAGAACACACGGTCGATTTCCCTGGTTTCTGCACTCCTGTCGTGCCGCCGCACGTCGACTGCGCCCTCACTCCGCTCGGCCGGAGTCTGCTCGACACGGTGCGCGGCCTCCTCGACTGGGCCCTGGAGCGCGTCGACGACATCGACGAAGCGCGGCAGGGGTACGACACCCCTTCCTGAACCGAGCCGCCCACCCGCACCGACTGCCTCACGTGCGTCGACAAGACCGCCGACGTGATTCGACCGGGCTGTGGACTCCACGGACGGTCCGCTGTGACCTCGTCTTCCGCGACGCCGCCCTGTTCGACCAGTGCCCGGATCTTGGCGTGAGACCGGTGCCTGCCTGCCGGCCGATGGACAACTGCTTCCGCCCGCCTCGGAGATGGCGCCTCTCCATGGGGTGGGCTGCCCACGAGTGCCTTCAACTCCAGAAGGCGGCGAACCATCCACCCCGCACATCTTGTCAAACATTGAACGGACTCCTACAGTCCGGTGGCAAAAGGGGCGTGGGATCGCTCCCACGCCCCCTGTCATCCGAGCGACGGAGCCGCGATGCCATCTGCACTTCCCCGACCGGGACGCCTGCTGGTGGTCGCCCTGGCGACCCTTTCCCTGCTTGTCCTGGGACATCCACGAGCCGACGCGGCGTCCTGGGGAGCTCCCCAGACCGTCAACTCGTGGAACACCATCAATGGGCGGTGGACCGCCAACAACGAGCTGGAAACTTACACTCCCGCCTGTGTGTGGTACGAGGGCAGCACCCTCGTCATCAAGACCTACAAGTCGGGCAACACCTACTACTCGGGGCGTGTGGAGTCCAAGGCTCTTTACGGCTACGGCACTTACAGCTTCACCGCGAACATGCCCAACGGTCAGGGTCTCCTGCCCGCGGTGTGGGCGGCCTACCTGAACCCGTGGCTCCCCGAGTTCGACGCCGCAGAAATCGTCGGCCAGAATCCGAACAGCGTCTACCAGACCTTCCACGACCCCAACAACGCCCAGACCCAGTTCTCGAAAACGAATTCAGCGGGCTGGACGAACGCCTACCACAGGTACTCGTTCACCTGGTGGCCCGATCACATCGACTTCGCCGTGGACGGCACCATCACCGGCACCAAGTGGTACAGCACTGCCCCGGGCGTGGGGATGCGCTTCATCGTCAACACTGCCGTCGGTGGCGACTGGCCGGGCAACCCCAACAGCTCGACCTGGGCCACAGCAGACGGCGCGAGGTACCTGAAGGTCTCCTCGATCACGTACACCCCGTACTACCCCTGAGCACTACCCCTGATCGTCGCTGTTGCCCCCTCCCCGAGATGACCCGGACCGCTGCCAACGGCCCTGACGCTCCTGGCCCATGCAAGTCGTGACCGATCACGTGTCCGCGTCCTCGGCGGTGCCATTCGGTTCGGACGTCGTCATCCGGACGGGGGCTGCCGGGGCCGCCCCGCACCGCGAGATGTGGGGTGGCCCCGGCAGCGGCGGTTTGCACCTGAACTGCGGCTCAGTGGCCTTCTCCTGGCTCGCGGTCCGGATCAGCACCGTGCCGTCGCGGACCTGCCACTCGCTCATTCCGTCGACTTCGTGGCTGACGAAGAACAGGCCGGTGAGCCGGTCGTCGTCCTCGTCCGAGGCCGGGATCCGGGCCACGTTCCGCAGCCGGTCGGGAAACCAGTCGACGGACTGGGCGCGCATCTCGGCCCCGCAGAAGACCCAGTTGCCGAGGTTGTACTGCCTGGGGGAAAGGCTCAGCCACCGCGACTTCCTGGCCCCGATGATGATGCTGGGCTTCGACATCGGTCTGAGCGTCTCCCCGCCACCGACACCGTCATGGGCTCCTTCCCCGAGTCCGAACCGGGGGTCGGCGGCGGCGCCAACGACACCTCGGTGGAACTGGGCGGCTCCCTCGGCATCGCGCTGCACGGCACGGCGTACCGGGACGAGCTGACCGACCTGGTCGGTGGACACCTGCCGACGGCGGCGCTGGAGACGGCCAAGGACTCGGTGGGCGGCGGGGCCTGGCCGTGGCCGAGGCGGTCGCGCAGGACCCGGCGGGTGGGACGCAGCAGGCGCTGGTCGATGTCGTGCGGGAAGCCTTCGCCCACAGCATCGCCCAGACCAGCCTGATCGGCGGACACCGCAGATCGGGCCGTGCGTTGAGCGGTGCACGGCCCCGGCCGGTGCCGGACACGTTCCCTACCCGGGCGAAATCGTCCCCTCGCAGACAGGCGAGGAGCGGGCACTGCGGGCTGCGTACGACCGTGCGTCGAGTTCGTGACCGCTCCGGCGCGATCTCCTGGTGGCACCGTCAGTGGGGCAGCGTGCGGTGCAGCCAGGTCAGCAGGTCGTCGATGACCTCCTGGTTGTTGGTCTCGTTGAACAGTTCGTGGCGGGCTCCCGGATATGTGCGGTATGTGATGTCCGTGACGCCGGCCGTGCGGTAGCGCTTGACCAGCAGGTCACTGAGCTGGAGTCCTTCGTTGAGCGGGTCCATGTCCCCGACCATGACGCAGATGGGCAGCCGGGCGGGAACGCCCTGGGGATCGGCGAGCGCGGGCAATGCGGCGGCGAGGTCCGCCATGCCCTGGGCATCGAGGCTGAAGCCGCACAGAGGGTCCGCGAGGTAGGCGTCGACGGCGCGCTCGTCGCGGCTGAGCCAGTCGAAGGCTGTCCGGGCGGGCTCGAACGCCGCATTGAGGGCGCGCAGTGGGTCTTCGTCGGCGGTCTGTCCCGCGAGCATGAGGTCGACCGCTGTGGTGCCGGTCAGCGCGACAGCGTCGACCAGGGAAGCGTGGCCCAGTATGTAGTGCTGGGCGGCGAAGGACCCGAGGCTGTGGCTGATCAGTACCAGGGGGAGACCTGGGTGCCGCTCGTGGGCGATTGCCGAAAGGGCGGCCATGTCTTCGACGAGCCGGTTCCAGCCGCGGTCACCGAGATGACCGGGCGAGGCGTGCCTGCTGAGTCCGTGTCCGCGGTGGTCGTTGGCGTAGACGGTGAAGCCCTGCTCCGTCAGTGCCGCGGCGAGCGGCGCGTAGCGGCCCGCGTGTTCTCCCATGCCGTGGGCGATCTGCACGACGGCACGCGGTGGTGTGTCGGGCCGCCATTCGTGCACGTGGATCGTGACACCGTCCGTGCTGTCGAAAGTGAACAACGCAACTCCTGATGAGGGGATCCGGGCAGCTTCAAGTGCCGGGCCGGGTGTCCTGGGTGGCCGGCCGCGGCGGAGAGGCCGTGTTCGAAGCCCGGGGGCGGATGGATCAGACGGGGTGTTCGCCGAGGTAGCCGGCGACGATCCTGGCCTGGTCGGCACCGAGTTCCCGGGCCGCGGCGTGGGTGGTGATCTCGCCGTGGGAGAGGACGTAGCCGTGGTCCGCGACTTCGAGGGCCAGGCCGACGTGCTGTTCCACGAGCAGTACTCCGCAGCCGGAGTCGTCCGCGTAGCGCCGTACGACGGGCAGCAGCTCCTCCACGATGATGGGTGCCAGGCCGAGGCTGAGTTCGTCGAGCAGGAGCAGTTTCGGGCGCCGGGCCAGTGCGCGCCCCATGGCGAGCATCTGTTGCTCGCCGCCGGAGAGCAGGCCTGCCCTGCGGTCCCTGAGGCGGGACAGGACAGGGAAGTAACGGTAGGCGGCGGCCTCGTCCAGGCGCTCTCCCCGATGGGCGAGGCGCAGATGTTCCGCCACGGTGAGAGCGGAGAAGATGCCCCTCCCCTCGGGGACATGGGCTATGCCGAGACGGGCGCGGGTCGCGGCCGGGATTCTGTCGAGGGGCGAACCGGCGAAGACGACCGTGCCGGCCATGGGGCGCTGCAGCGCGGAGATGGCCTTCAACGTAGTGGTCTTCCCGGCCCCGTTGGCTCCGAGCAGGGCCACGACCTGTCCCGCCGCCACGGTCAGGTCGACGTCGCGGACGACTGGGGCACCGTCGTATCCGGCGGTGAGTCCCCTCACCTCAAGAACAGGGGTGCTCATGATGGCTCCGGTGTGGTGGTGGCGGCCTTGGACGGGTGGTCGGCGGATGGTGTGCCGCCGTGCAGCTGGGAGGCAGTGGCAGCAGGGGGCTGGACGGCGGAGGCCCCCAGGTAGGCGGTGATGACGGCCGGGTCGTTGCGGACCTGCGCGGGGGGCCCGGAGGCGATGACCTTGCCGAATTCCAGGACGACCAGGTGGTCACAGATGCCCATGACGAGACTCATGTCGTGGTCGATGAGGAGCAGGGACGTGCCGTCGTCCGCGATGGCACGCAGGCGGCGTCCCAGTTCGGCGCTCTCCGCTGTGTCCAGCCCGGCGGCGGGTTCGTCGAGGCAGACGACGCGCGGCCGGGCGGCCAGGGCCCGGGCCACGCCGACGAGTTTGCGCTGTCCTTGGGACAGCTGGTGGGCCGGGGCGTGCGCGAGATCCTCAAGTCCCAGGGCTGACAGGGCCTGTGCGGCGGCCGCGTCGGGGGACACGCGGCGGCCGAGGGTTTCGCCGAGTGCTCTCCACCAGCTCGGCCGGTCCGCCGTGATCTGGAGGTTCTCCGCGACCGTGAGGTCCTCGAAGAGCTCGCTGCTCTGGAAAGTACGGGCGAGGCCGCGTCGGGCTCGCGCGTGCGGCGGCAGACCGGTGAGGTCCTGACCGTCCAGACTGATCCGTCCACGCGCCGGGACGAGGCCGGTGACGGCGTCCACGAAGGTGGTCTTGCCGGCGCCGTTCGGGCCGATCAGCCCGACGAGTTGGCCTTGCCCGACGTCCAGGGACACCTCGCTCAGCGCGTGCACTCCGCCGTAACTGACGCTGAGCGACTGGACCGACAGTACGTTCACGAGGCGACCTCCGTGGTGTCGAGCGCGGCGGGTGCGTGGTGCTGCCCGGCGGCGTGCGGGCCGTCCGGCGCACTCCCCTGGGCCGCGGCACGTGCGGCTCTCTTCGCCGTCCTGCGGCGGTGGTTGGCGCCCGCGATTCCGTCGGGGTTGGCGATCAGTGTCACGATCAGGGACACGCCGCCGAACAGCAGCGCCCAGGTCCCCTTGATCCCGAACCATGTGTCCAGCGCGTGCGGCAGCAGTGCTTCGGTCGACATCAGGCCCGCGATCACGGCTCCGGACACCATGGTGATGCCGCCGATATAGGCGAAGCCGATGAGGCCCAGAGCGGCCAGCGCGGTGAAGCGGGCCGCGCTGACAGAGCCGAAGTTGTAGCCGTACAGGGTGCCGGCGACGCTGGCGATGAAGGAGCTGATCGCGAAGGCGGCGATCTTCACCGCCCGTACGTCGACGCCCGCCGCCGCGGCGGCCCGTTCGTTGGAGCGGACCGCGAGCATGCGCCTGCCGAGACCGGTGCGCCGCAGATGGGCGACGTACAGTCCGAGACAGACGGTGACGGCCAGCACGAGGAAGCCGAACATGGGGCTGGGCTCGTTGCCGTCCAGACCTCGGAAGTCCGCTCCCGGGCCGAGGTTCACCCCCAACAGGCGCGGCGGAGGTACGGACACACCGGCGGTGCCGCCGAAGGAGGTGTTGCCGAACAGGGCCTGTTCCATGGCCAGGGCGGCGGCCAGGGTGACGACGGCGAGGCTCACACCGCGGACCCGTAGGGCGGAGATGCCCGCGGCCACGCCGAGCAGTGTGGCCAGCACGGTGGCGCCGAGGGCGTCGAAGGGGAAGGGAATGCGCAACTGGACCGCGAGGTGGGAGAGGGCGAAGCCCGCCGTGCCGGAGATGGCCAGCTGCATCACGGAGATCTGTCCGACGTAGCCGGTGATGACGACGTACGACAGGACGATGACCATGCCGATCATCGAGTTGGTGAGGGCCTGACGGAAGTCGAACGGCAGGACCACCAGGGCCACCGCGGCCACGACCGCGGACAACAGGGCGGGACGTAGCAGCCGTTCGGGCAGGGGGACGGCGGGCAGCCGCTGTTCGACGGCTTCCCCGCGGCGCGGCAGACCCGCGCCCCGGACGTACAGGGCGACCACCATCAGGACGAAGACCAGCAGCTGCTGAAGGCCCGGCATGGCGTTGCCGTTGTCGGTCGGGAACCAGCTCTGCGTGGAGAGGTAGTACACGATCGACTGCAGCACTCCGATGAGGATGCCCGCCGTGCAGGCGATCCACAGCGACGTGAACCCGGCGAAGAGGGCTGCCGCGAGGGCGGGGACGACCTGGAGAGGCAGGGTGATGGAGTCGACCTGGACGATGGGCGCGGCCAGGACGCCGAGCAGCCCGGCGACCACGGCGGCCAGGAGGGTGTTGGCCAGGGAGATGCCGTTCGGGGACAGGCCCGCGAGCAGCGCGGCCTGTTCGTTCTCCGAAGCGGCGCGGGTGGCCAGGCCGAACCGGCTCCACCGGTACAGGGCGCCCAGAGCCAGGGCGATCGTGATGATCAGTGCGGTCAGCAGGAACCGGTCCGCCGGAGTGGTGATGCCGAGCACGGTGACGGTCTCGCCGGGAAGGACGCTCGGTGCCTGCTGGGGCTGGGTGCCGAAGACCAGCAGCACCGTGGCCTGCAGGGTGAGCAGGATGCCGAGCGACGCGGCGAGCTTGGCCAGCGGTGAGACGGTGCGCAGTGGCCGGAACACCGCCACCTCGATGAGCACTCCGATGGCGAGCGCGGCCACGAGCGCTCCGATGAGAGCGGCCACGGTCGGCAGGGTGAAGCCGAAGAAGCCGGAGGTGAGCGCCCAGAAGATGTAGGCGGAGGCCATGGCGACGGCACCGGTGGACAGGTTGATGATGCCCGAGCCCCGATACGTCACCACGACGCCGAGCGCGATACCGGCGATCAACGCTCCCTGGCCGAGTCCGAGCACGGCGAAGAGCAGGATCTGATCCATGCATGACTCCTGTCATGACGGTGGGAGTCCCGTGCCGACGGCGCTCCGCTGGGGAGGGACGGTTGCACCGTCGGCACGGGGGTGGGCCCGAGGGCCCGTGGGAGGGTGAGAGCGGGGCTCACTGGGGCGGGCGAATCCAGTCGGTCAGCGGCTTGAACTGGCCCTTGCCCTGGTACTGGTAGAACCGCGCCTGGTCGTTGCAGACCGCGGGGGCGTCCTTGTACTTGCCGCACTTGACCTCGGCGGCGCCCATGATGACCGGCCCGGTGAACTTCCTCAGCTGCTCGGTGACCGTCGCGGGAGTGATCTTCTCGGGGCCGACGGAGTCGAAGACCTTGGCGTACGTCAGCACCGTGCTCCAGGCCAGCGGTGCGAAGACCTTGGCTGCTGTGTCCTTGTCCAGCCCCACCTGTGCCGAAGCGGTCAGGAACGCCTTGGAGTCGGCTGCCGAGGAATCGGCCGTCAGTGTCTGGGCGACCCCGTATGTCCAGGCGGGCAGGTCGCCGCCGAGACCCTGGGCGACGTCCGGAGACATGCACAGCGGTGTCGCGACCACCGGCTTGGTGACCCCCAGCTGCTTCAGGGCTTTGGCCACACCGACGCATCCGGAACCGATGGTGATGGGCACGACGACGTCGGCGGTGCTCGCCCCCGCCGCGGTGACCGGGCCGATGAGATCGGTGGCCTGGGCGTCGAATCCGACGGACTTGACTGTCAGACCGGCGGCCTCGAGTCCCTTCACCGCCGCGCTGGAGGCGATCTTGTCCCCCGGCGTGTTCGTGTGGATCACCGCCGCGGTCTTCGCCTTCAGCACATCGCGGGAGTACGTCCCCCAGGCGCCGAAGATGTGCGGCAGGTCGCCGAAGGTGCTGAAGGTGTTCTTCGCCGTGGGCATGGTCGGGCCCGTCGCCACCCCGACCAGCACCGGCTTCTTGCCCGCGACCACGGCGTTGAAGGAAGCGTCACCGAGGTAGAGGTTGCCGACACCGATGGCCGAGACACTCTTGTCGCCGAGCAGTTGCTGGCCGCACTTCTGTCCTTCCTCCTCTGCCGACACCACAGTGCAGACGTTCAGTTCCAGCGGATGCCCGCCGATCCCGCCCAGCTTCTCGTTGACGTACTTCACGGCGGCGCGGGCGCCCGCGGTCGCCTCGGGGTTGCCTCCAGGGCCGCCCTCCACGTTCACCCAGCCCAGACCGATGGGGGAAAGGCTTCCGTCGGCCTTTCCTGCCTTGCCTCCCACGTAACGCAGGTAGTCGGTCACGACGGCGCTCGACGGGCGGGAGTCCGCAGCGGAGGAGGAGGCCGCCTGCGAGCCGGCGGTCGATGTCGATGCGGGTGTGCTCGCACCGCCGCACGCCGAGATGCCCAACAGGGACGTCGTGACGGCGGAGACGAGGACCAGTCTTCGGGGACGTGAGGTTGCGGGCATGCGGGATCCTCCGTGGTGGGAAAAGGGCAGGGCGGTGCCCGGCGGGGCATGCGGAAGGAGAGGCGGCAGGCAGCGAGAAGTCTGCGGGCGGCCCGGGGTGACCGGCGCGGCGGACTGGCTCGAAGGGTACGAAAGGCCTGATCATTCAGCCTTTCGAGCTTTCGTAACTTTCTTACGGAGCTGGAATCTAGGTGTAGGCTTTGCGCCGTGTCAACGCCTTGGTGACACCGAATTAACGATCATGCAATGAGGAGAGGCAGGGCATGACAACGGAAGCTGGGCGGCGTCGGCTCCCGCGACGTTCCCTTGAGGAGACGCGGGCGCTGATGCTCGAAGCGGCCACCAAGCTCGTATGCGCCGGCACGGGCGACACCAGTGAGGCAGCCGTCTCTGCCGCCCTCGCCCATATCCGTGTCAAGCAGGTCACCGAGGAAGCCACGCGCATCATGCGGGAGCGCCTGGGCGACGACCGGGCGCCGGCGATCACGACCGGATCGATCTACCAGATCTGGCCGGCACAGGCGGATTTCCAGGCGGAACTCCTGTTCCACCTCACCACCCGCCAGGCCGAACTGGTCCCGAGCCTGCCGGACAGCATCCGCCGCTTCGAGGAAGCGATCGACAACGGCCTCACGTGGCAGGAAGCGCTCAACGGCGTACTCACCCACAACCACGAGAACCACCGTGTCGACCCGATCTACCGTGTGATGCTCGGCTTCTACGCCAGTGCGGCCAATCCACGCGTACGCGAGTCCCTCGGGCATTACGGCGATTCGTTCACCAAGGTCGCCTGTGAGGCGTACCAGGCCCTGCTCGACGCCTACGGACTGCGGATGCGCGCGCCCTACAAGGTCGAACACCTTGCCACCACTCTCGCGGCCCTGCTCGACGGCTTCCATATGCGATGGATCGCCGGATACGCCGATCTGGACGACCCCGAGCAACAGGACGGCTGGTCCCTCCTGACCCGGGCCGCCGTCACGCTGTTCGACCAGTTCACCGAGCCGGCACGACCGGGCGGCACCACTGGGCACGTCCGAGCGACCCCGAGCACACCGACGTAACGCCCACGAAAAGCCGTCCGCCGCGCGTGATGCCGGCGCCCTGGGTCCGACCACTCGGTGCGGAAGGAGCCGAACTCGATCGCCCTCACGTGGATCCCGAACTGGGCGACTTCCCTTGCCCAGCGCCTCCAGGATGCCCTCCAGGGCGAATTCGCTGCCGCAGTAGGCGGACATGCCGGGCACGGCCATGAGCCCGGCCATGGAGGTGACGGCCATCAGGTGCCCACGGCGGCGGCGCATGTGGGGCAGCGCCGCGATCACCTCACGGTGGCCAAGGAGGCGGAGAAGGCCACCGTCCCGGACCTTACCGGCAGCAGTGAGCGAGGCCCGGAATCTGCTGGCCGAGCAGAACCTGAAGCTGGGGAACGCGACCGAGGTCGAGAGCAGCGCCGAGTCCGGAACCGTGTGCGCTCGGCCTCCACGTCAGTGTTGCCACCGGGTACTCCCAGGCGTCCGACGCGTTGGTGACGTCCAGCACCCCCGCGGCGGGAAGCGAGGTGGAGGCGGGAAGCACCGTGGTCGTCGTCACCCAGGACGCCGGTGCCGACCCGTCGGGCGAGGACACGGCCATGGGTTGTGACACGGCACCTTAGACACCTCAGTTGCTGCCGGTCCCACCCGTCCTGCCGTGACGCTCGTCGCTGCAGGCCCGCCCATGGTGTAGGCGGTGCCCTTGTCCTCCAGGATCCGGGACGCGTCGTCCTCGTCCTTGTCCGTCACGTCCGGCACCTCGACCTTGGGCGCACCGGTGGAGAGGGTGACCGAGACGGCCTCGCCCTTGGCGATGCTCCCTTCCAGCGGGCTCTGCCGGCAGACGTGGCCCTAAGGCTGGTCGGCGCAAGGCTCCCGCTGGGAGACGGTGACGGTGAGGTCGACGTGGTCCGCCGTACGCTGCGCTTCCTCCAGGGCCTGACCCACAAGGTCGGGTACATCGACCTTGCCGTCGTCTGCCGTACCACGCCCGAACATGAACCAGCCCACCACCAGCGCCAGGACGACGACCGCCACGCTCGCCGTGATCAGCACAGCTCCTCCTCTGCGACGGCCGCTCTCCTCCTGCTCGGCATCGTCGTACGGGAAGTCGGTCTCTGCAGGCGGGGGTTCGGCGCCCGAGACCAGGAGAGCGCACGCAGGGCTTCACCCCACCCGTCGACCGTCACGCCAACCCGGTCGCCCCCTCACTCGCGCGACCGCCAGGACGCTGGAGCGCAGGCCCGGCTTCGCCGCACAGGGACGAGACCGCAGCCATTGACCGAAAAGCTCAACTCCGCGGCCTGCTGGGCGCCACCGCAGGCAATCCGTCGACCGTTGCCGACAGCAGAGGCAGGAGCTGGGCGAGTTCTCCCCGGTCACCGATGGCATCGAGAAGCCGGGTCTGGTCGGAGTGGACGCGGTGGGCGGCGCGCTGGTGGAGGATGCGGCCGCGGGCGGTGAGGTGGAGCAGGACGCGTCGGCGGTCGTCGGGGTCGGGCCGACGGTAAACCAGGTTGCCGGCAACCATACGGTCGACGAGCTTGGTCAGAGTGGGCGCCGGCATGAGGGCATGCTCGGCGATTTCGGACATCGGGTGGCCCTGCCCGTCGGCGACGGCCGAGAGGACGCGCCACTCCTCCACCGAGCAGCCCTCCTCGGCCAACACCGCGCTCAAGCGCCGGCCGAGGCGCCGCTCGGCGTGACTGAGAAGGTGGGCAAGGTCCGGGGAGGAGGGTTCGGACGGCATTGCCGGTGTCCTTCCGATAGGTCTAGTGTTCGGACAGATTACGAGCCTCCGCAAGGGCGCCGGGGCCCGAACCGGGATCCACGCCCAGTGCCCTCACGGAGGTGGTCTGTGCATCCGGTGCCGCCCTGCGGGAACGGCGATGCGAGCACGACGCTGGTCGTGGCCCTGGTCGTGCCGCTGCAGGGGCCCGCGGGGGTCTTCGGCCCGTCGTGCGAGCTGGCCGCACAACTGGCCGCGGAGGAACTGAACGCCGCGGGCGGCGTGCTGGACCGGGAGGTCCGCCTGGTCACGGTGGACGGCGGGGCATCGCCGGAGCAGGTGGCGGCCGAGGTCGAGGCCCTGGTGTCGCTGCACGCCGTCGACGGGGTGGTGGGCTGGCACACCTCGGCCGTGCGCCAGGCACTGCTGCCGCGGATCGCGGGCCGCGTGCCCTACGTCTACACAGCCCAGTACGAGGGCGGCGAGCGTACGCCCGGCGTGTTCCTGACGGGCGAGACCGATGCCGCGCAACTGCTGCCGGCGATGCGGCTGCTGGCCGAGGCGACCGGCGCGCGACGCTGGTGCACGGTGGGCAACGACTATGTGTGGCCGCGCGTGACCGCACGCGGCGCACGGCGATACGTCCAGGCGTGCGGCGGCCTGGTGCACGACGAGGTCTTCGTGCCGCTGGGGACGCACGAGTTCGGGCCGGTGCTGCGCCGGATCGAGCGGTGCGAGGCGGACGCGGTGCTGATGCTGCTGGTCGGCGACGACGCGGCACGCTTCAACCGGGCGTTCGCCGCGTACGGCCTTCACCAGCGGTGCCTGCGGCTGAGCACTCATATGGACGAGAACATCCTGCTGGCCACCGGTGCCGAGGCCACCGAGGGGCTGTGGGCGACGGCCGGTTTCTTCGAGACGCTCGCGACCGCTGAGAGCCTGGACTTCAGCGCCCGGTACGCGGCGCGGTTCGGTGTGGAGGCACCCGTCGTGGGCAGTCTGGGCGAGTCGTGTTTCGAAGGGGTCCGCCTGCTGGCGGCGTTGGCCGAGCGGGCGCGGTCGCTGGACGTGCGGACGATGTGCGCGGTGGGCGAAACGGTCTCCTACGAGGGCCCGCGCGGCGTACTGCGGCTGCGCGGCAACCATCTCACCCAACGGCTGTACCTGGCACGGGCGGATGCCTTCGACTTCCACATCGTCACCCAACTCTGACCCCGCTCCCTGCCGTTGACATTACCCTGCCACAGAAATACTTTCTACGGGAAGCATCTGGCGCAGGCGAGGCATCCGTACTCAATCGGGCCGTTCGCTCGCCGCATTCGCCCATGGACGGGCGCTCCAGCCCACGCGGCTCCGCTCCTGTTGGCGCACTATCTACGCGCATTGAACAAAGGCCCGTTAAAGACCTTCCCCTTAAAGGAAGCGAAACCTTCGAGAAACAGTGCGGCGTGACTCTTCCGTGCAATCACCCGGGGTCACTCGGGTCGTCCCCAGTGCTGGGAAGAGGGAATGTCGTGACGGAGATCGTCGACAAGGAAGCACCGCCGACGAGTTCGGGCGGACGGACGTACAACAACTGGGCGCAGAACGACACGTTGGAGGACTACTCGCTGCGCTACGCGCCGAAGTCCTTCCGCCGCTGGAGCCCCTACGTGGTCGCCACGACCGCGCTGGGCGGCATCGCGTATCTCGCGGACTTCGCCATCGGCGGCTCGATCGCCATCTCCAACGGCTTCTCCAGCGCCATGGTGGCCATCCTGGCGGCGGCGGTGGTCATCTTCCTGACCGGCATCCCGATCTCGTACTACTCGGCGAAGTACTCCATCGACATGGACCTGTTGACCCGCGGCGCGGGCTTCGGATACCTCGGGTCCACGCTCACCTCGGTCATCTACGCCAGCTTCACCTTCATCTTCTTCGCCCTCGAAGGCTCGATCATGGCGCAGGCCCTGGAGCTGGGCCTGCACATCCCGCTCGCCGTCGGCTACTTGATCTGCTCCCTCATCATCCTGCCGCTGGTGATCTACGGCATGACGGCGCTGTCCAAGATGCAGGTGTGGACGCAGCCGGTCTGGCTGGTGCTGATGGTCGCGCCGTTCGTGTCCATCGCCATTCAGGAGCCGGGCAAGTTCTCGCAGTTCACCCACTTCGCCGGCAACTCCCCGACCGGCTCCGGCATCAGCATGCTCGGCATCGGCGCGGGTGCGGGCGTGGCGCTGTCGCTGATCGCGCAGATCGGTGAGCAGGTCGACTACCTGCGCTTCATGCCCGACAAGACGCCGGAGAACAGCAGGAAGTGGTGGGGTGCCGTGCTCAGCGCAGGCCCGGGCTGGGTGGTGCTCGGCGCGGCCAAGCAGATCGGCGGGGCCTTCCTCGCCTTCTTCATCGCCGGCAGCGTCGGACTGAGCAAGGCCAACGAGCCCATCCAGCAGTACGTCCACGGTTTCAAGACCTTCGCCGCGCCCGTCGCCCTGGGCCTGGCCACGTTCTTCGTGATCCTCTCCCAGATAAAGATCAACTCGACGAACGCGTACTCGGGTTCCCTGTCCTGGTCGAACTTCTTCTCCCGGTTGACCCACCGCCACCCCGGCCGCGTGGTCTACATCTTCCTCAACGTCGGGATCGCGCTGGCCCTGATGGAGGGCGGCGTCTTCGGCTTCCTCAACACGGTCCTCGGCTTCTACTCCAATGTGGCCATCGCCTGGATCGGCGCCGTGGTCGCCGACCTCGTCATCAACAAGCCGCTGGGGCTCAGCCCCTCGTACATCGAGTTCAAGCGGGCCCACCTGTACAACTTCAACCCGGTGGGCTTCGGCTCGATGCTCATCGCCTCGGCGGTCTCCATCGCCGCCTACTTCAACGCCTTCGGCGACTACGGCAAGGCGTACTCCCCCTTCATCGCCCTGTTCCTGGCCATGGTGCTCTCACCGCTCTTCGCCGTGCTGACCAAGGGCAAGTACTACATCGCCCGCGTCGACGACCTGGCAGAACCGCTGCTCGACGCCGACGGCCTGCCGTCGGCGGTCACGCTCACCTGCACCGTGTGCACCACCGACTTCGAGCGGCCCGACGTGGCCAACTGCGCTTTCCACTCCGGGGCGATCTGCTCCCTGTGCTGCAGCCTGGAGAAGGACTGCCACGACTCCTGCAAGAGCGGCGCCGGTGCCGGTCCGGTCACACTCGCCATGCCCACCGTTCGATCCGCGGACTGACTACCCCCTCGCGTCCTGCGCGGTGCGGCTCCGGCCCGTGTCCTTTCGGCACAGGCCGGAGCCGCACCGGCGAGCAGCCCCCACCCTGCAACCAGGCAAGGGATACGGCTCGTCGGCCGCACTGGACGCCTCCTCGCCGCACCACCGTTCCCGGTGCCCTGGTCCAATCCCAACTGGTCCACTGCACCGGGGAGGGGGGAGGGTTCCGAAACCGATCGGGCAGCAGCGGCGGCCCGGACCAAACATCACCGTACGGAGCAGCCGGGCCGCCTACGCCACCGCCGTCATGACGGCGAACACCGCCCCGTTGTTGGGGTAGTGCACAGTAGTCCAGAGGGTCACTGCGTGAAGCTCGTGCAGGAACGCGGCTGAGCAGCTGTTGCCGGTCCGACCTTGAGGCATGTGCGTCGCACGGGAGTCTCGCCGACCGAGATCCTGGGGACCCTGTTGCCGCAGTTCTACGTGCTCGTGCCGGTGGAATTCAACTCGACGTCTCCGTCGTGTGATTGTGTCGCTCGAACCTGTTTCTGAGCCCCGGCTGATGATGCGGCGACGCCGAGTATTACCTGTTAGCACGGCTGTCGTGTGGTGACACGCGACGACGCGCGGTGGGGATGACTGTCATCCGACGAGTCCTGCCGCGCGGTGGGGTCTGCCTTTTGACGAGCAGCCAAGGTGCCGGTACAAGCAACTGCTCGGAGCGGAACCGACCTTCTACCCCAGCGACGTCGAGGCGGTGTGGCAGCTGGGCGAGGAGCTTTACGTGTAGATCGTCGAAAACGTGAGCAGGGCGGGCGGCGCTGTGAGCCTGATCCGGCTGGAGGACCCCGCTACCGAGGTCGCACGGATCGCTGAGCGGGACCTGCGGCCGGTGAGCGTGGAGCAGTACGGCAACGAGACGGGAATCGGGGGCGAGGTCTCGAAGCCGAGTCCCCTGACAGAGTCGTCCAGCCAAGCCCTGTAGCCGAGCCCTGTCATCCGCATCCTCAGCGACCGCACCCGGCGAGAGCGGCGCGGGACAGTGCCGGCATTGGCGAGTGGCCACTGCGAGACGTCCACCGCCTGGATCAGCGAACCGTGGGACGGCCCTGGGGCAGTAACCGTGTCGACCACCCGCGAGGCTCCGAACGAGTGGACTCAACGGTACGTGATCTGGCGGGGCCCTTTACGACGCGTTGCCAATGGTGAGGTTGCTGCCGTCCGAGCCCGCAACTGAAAGAAGCCCCGCAGATGCGACGTATCCCCCACCTCCGGATGCTCGCCGCAACGCTGTTCGTGGCGTGCGCCGCTCTGGTCCCGACGGCAGTGGCTCCCGCCGCAACCGCCCAGACCACAGGGGTCGACCGGCCCTACGGGGACGACTACCCGCCGGGCGGCCTCGGCCCAGAGTTGACCGCCCGCCTGGACAGGACGATCGAGGACGTTCGCCGGCAGGCAGGCATCCCCGGTGCCGTGGTCGGCGTCTGGCTGCCCGGCAAGGGAAGCTACGTCCGCGCGACCGGCGTCGCCGACACCGCCACCCGCCGCCCGATGACCTCCGATGCCTTCCTACGGATCGGCAGCGAGACCAAGACGTTCACGGTCACCGCGCTGCTCAAACTCGTAGACGACGGTCGGATCCGCCTGGACGACCCGATCTCGCACTACGTCGACGGCGTACCGAACGGACACCGAATCACCCTGCGCCACCTGGCCGGGATGCGCAGCGGCCTGTTCCCGTACAGCGCCGACCCGGACTTCGCCCGCGCCCTGCTGAGCGACCCGCAGCGCCACTTCACCCCGCAGGAGGTACTCGCGTACGGCTACCGCCACGACAACACCTTCGCGCCGGGCACGCAGTTCCAGTACTCCAACTCCAACCTGGTCCTCTTGGGCCTGGTGATCGAGAAGGTCAGCGGCCAGAGCCTCGCCGACTTCATCGAGAGCCGGGTGCTGCGGCCGTCCCGCCTGCACCACACGCTGCTCCCCCAGGGCCCGGAATTCCCCGAGCCACACCCACACGGCTACACGAACCAGACCCTGACCCGCGAGGTGGCCGACGCCACCAACTGGAACCCCAGCTGGGCCTGGGCGGCCGGCGCGATGATCTCCAATCTGCACGACTTGCGCCGCTGGGCGCCGATCGTCGCAACCGGGTCGCTGCTCAGCCCCGAGACCCGGGCTCAGAGGCTGAAGACGCTGCCGACGGGGCTTCCGGGCCTGAGTTACGGCCTCGGCATCTTCGAGACGGGAGGGTGGATCGGCCACAACGGTTCGATCCCGGGGTACCAGACGGTGACGGTGTATCTGCCCTCGAAGAAGGCGACCCTGGTCATCATGATCAACACGGACATCAGCAGCGGGGGTCAAGAGCCGTCGACGCTGCTGGCTCGGGCGGTGACGGGGGTTGTTACGCCGGGGAATGTTTATGACGGGGCGGTTGCTCCGCGGTAGGGGTGGAGCCGGGCTGCAATCGTCCCCACCCTGTACCCCCGACTCTGCAAACGCTCAGTGTCCGCGAGCAGAACTCATGTGCCGCCGTCGTGGTGCCGCAGGGTGAACCGCTGTTTCTTGGGCCCCAGTTGCATGATGACATCGTCGCCCTGGGCGCTCACGGTCGTCGGGCCGTAGAGGTCGTTGGCGTACGTTCCGGTGTTGGCGCCCGTCCGCCTTGGCCTGAGCAGTGCCACCGGTCGGTCCGATTCGGTCCGGGTCACATCGTCTCCGACCGCCACTGCTACGAGGCAGTCCGCTCCCCCGACGCCCCAACAGGCCGGACCTTCTCACACAAGGGCATCGATCCCGCACCCACAGACTGAAACAACGCCCTCATCCACTTGACCAAAGAGAAAGGGCACCCCCCACCTGCCCGTCAGTGACGGTGCCGGGCGGCCATCCACTGCCAGATGTGAGTTCCGCTGATGCTGGGGTCGTTGCGGGCCACGTAGATCCACGACCAGTGGCCGTTGAACTGGTAGCCGTTGCGGACGACGTGGTCGTAGAGCGTCATCAGGGAACCGGGAATCACGTCGCGCGCGTGCACGGTGTTGGCCTGCGGGTCCACGGTGGGGTCGTCGCGGGAGGTGACGAGCCAGGTGGGGGTGCTGATCCGGGCCAGGTCGCTGTCAGGGATCAAGGCTGGACCGCCGGGCGGGAACGACTCGACGACGCCGCAGATCGGAACCGATGCGGCGAACAGAGTGGGATGGACGGTGGTCATCTTCAGACTCATGTAGCCGCCGTTGCTGCAGCCCGCGACGTAGATCCGGTTGCGGTCGATGTTATTGCGGCGCGTGACGTCGCTGATGATCTCGTGGATGAGGGGGGCGAAGCGGGGGCCGTCCTCCATCCAGTACGAGGTGCTCTGCGGGGCGAGGACGTAGGCGCCGTCGAAGATGCGCTGCGCCTGGGGGGTGGCGAAGCCCAGGGCACCGCGGTTGGCGCGCAGCGTGGTCTCGTTGTCGTAGTAGTCGTTGGGCAGTGAGGCGCCCTCACCTCCGCCGTGCAGCCACACGATCAGCGGACGCTTCTTGTGCCGAAAAGCGTGGTAGGCGGTGGGCGAGTACAGGCGGTACTTCATTCCCGAGCCGGAGACGTGCGAGCTGAAGGCATCCACCTCGGGGTCCGACAGTCGCGGGTCCTGCACGAAGTTGTCGATGGTGATCGTCCGGTGGTTGCGTAAGGGGATCGGGGCGTGCTGGATGAGGGTGTAGACGAGGTCGAGCATCACGTTGCGGCCCGCGCCCGCGAGGTAGCCGAGTGTGCCGCCCCCGGTTTGTCCCTCGCCATGGCTCAGTTCGAGCACGATGTCACCGCGGTGGTCGAGCCGGACCGCGGTCACTGTGCGGTCGAGGTCGTACTCGCCG
The DNA here is from genome assembly GCF_049739545.1 of Streptomyces sp. SLBN-8D4. Classification (NCBI taxonomy): domain Bacteria; kingdom Bacillati; phylum Actinomycetota; class Actinomycetes; order Kitasatosporales; family Streptomycetaceae; genus Streptomyces; species Streptomyces sp. SLBN-8D4. The sequence goes on along the minus strand of NZ_JBMGQC010000001.1, from coordinate 9,961,227 downwards.
AAGATGATGTCGTCCGGGGCGACGGGAAACGGGCTGACGGCCTTGGCGCGCACGCTGAAGGTGTCGGTGGTCAGGCCGGCCGGGTCGATCGGGCCCAGCCGGGAGGTCCTGAGAGTGATCGACGTGACCTGCTCTCCGCCGTCGAGCACCTGGGCGTTCAGGGTGAATCTCACGCTGGTGGTTGCACGGTCGTCCGCGTACGCGGCAACGCCGGGCAGGGACAGGCCGGCAGCACTCGCTCCGGCGGTCAGTATGGTGCGACGGCTCATACGCGGTGCCATGCGGACTCCTTGTTGGGGGTTCGGAGGCTTCACCACGACCAGTTCGCGCCGAACTCGGCGGCGCGCTACCGAGAAGCGCAAACGGTCGGCCCCGTCTGCCGGGGCTCACACGACCAGACCTCTCTTGATGGCAATAGTCAAGAGTCAGACGCGGCTGACGCAGCCACAACTGTCACAGGATCAGACGGGCAGGACGCGGCGTACGGCCGACGTATCGGTGCCGGGCCTTCAGCTGAGCGAACGGCGCACACTGTGCCGGCGGTCAGGGGGCGGGCGCCCAGACCGGCGATCCGGCGAAGACCCCATCAGCACTCGCCGGACTGTTGTCGACCAGCAGGCCATGGATCTGAACTCGACACCACAGTTGTGAACACGGGCCAGACCGAAGTACGCGGCGATTTCGTTCAACCGTGCACCAGTTCGTCGACACTGCGCTTGCCCCATACCTGACCTTGCAATATCTTAGAAATGCCGATCTTCATGCTTCGCAGAGCTGTTCGCCCCCGCAGAGGCGCAGCGACAAGGATCCCGGTCTCATGCGTTGAGCGCCCCTCAGGGATGGCTTGCAGCGGCAGAGAGGGGCGTCGGGAATGAAAATGAGCCTGGCCGAGCTGCGCGCACTCGCCACACAGGCAGGGTTTACCGGCAGCGACATCAAGATCGCCGCGGCTGTCGCCATGGCAGAGTCAAAGGGCGACCCGGTCATCATCGGGGACCAGCATCTGGTCGACCACAAGTGGGGGCCGTCCATAGGCTTGTTCCAAATACGCTCACTCAAGCACCCGGGGCAGTTCTCCCCACCGGACGCACTCAGGGTTGAGGCAAAACTCAAAGATCCGCTCTACAACGCCAAGACGGCGAAGGCCATCAAAGACGCACACGACTGGAAACAATGGTCCACGTTCACAAACGGGGCCTACAAGCAGCACATGGATGGCGACCCCGGCAAGTTCGAGCCGTTCCCCGGTGCGTCGTTCTTCCACACCGGACGGAAATCGCCGATCATCGCCGCAATGCACCACCGACTCGTCGCCAAAGGCTGCGACCGGTACCAGTCCCACGCCAACGCCGACGCATGGGGCCCGGGCGATGTGAAGTCCTACGCCGCCTGGCAAAAGAAACTCGGCTTCGACGGCGCCGCCGCCAACGGCATACCCGGCGAGACCAGTTGGGACAAACTACAGGTCCCCAACGTCTGAGCGTCGAGGATTGTCAAGAACTGTGGACGGGGCCTCATCCTGGCTGTCTGTAACATCATCGCGTGCCGGAGACATGGATCGGTCTCGACACCAGGGCTGCGTCGTGCAGTCGGTGTGCCAGGGTTGATGGGGTTTCAGGAGCTGGGGCAGGACCGCGAGTTGGTCTCCGGGGGCTGACGCGGATTCTGGGCATCACCTACAAGCCCAACCTGAACGGAACTTGACCACGCCCTGAGTTGACGGCGGTGAAGAACTAACGGAGGGCCTCGGTGGTGTTCAGAATTCGCGCAAAAGGATCAGCTTGCCGTCCTTGAAGCGCGAGATGTTGATGTAACGCTGGTTGCAATCGTTCACCGACGGGCAGGTGCCGTTACATTCCAGCACATAGCAATCTTCCTTCACATACGGCCACACACGGACATCGGTGATGGTCAACCCCGGCAGCATGCGCGCGTAATGTCCAGCCAGGCGTCGATATCCTCGCACCCGGTCACGCCCGTTGTACTTCCAGCCCACCCATACCAGAGCAACGACCCACCGACCGGGAAGCCGCGGGTTAGAGATCTGCACGCCCTGAGACGGTTCTTCGTCCGTGTCCCCAACGGCCGGGTGGTCAACGTGCTGAGCCACCGATGACGGCCGAGAACGGGACCGACCAGTGCGGACCCATTGACCCCTGGCAGACGACGCGCTTTCATCTCGTGCATCCTCGTGAGTCTTCTGCGCCGGGCCGGGGGCACGGGGTACGGGGGACGGCGGTGGCCGTCCCCGGCCGAAGGGGGAGCCACCTGATGAGACCTTCCTTACGCATGTCCATGACCGCTGTCCTGGCGGTCGCTGTCGCCTGCGTCTCCTGGCCGGCCGGGGCGGCCGACGCCGATCAGGTCCCGCGCACCGAACGGATCAGCGTGGCCCCCGACGGCACCGGCGGCAACCACCACTCGGTGCAGCCGGTGGTCAGCGCGGACGGACGCGTGGTGGCCTTCCAATCGTCGGCGAGCAACCTGGTGCCCGGTACGGACGTGCCGAACAGCATCTTCTACCGGACGGCTCCCGGCGCACCGCTGCAGCGTGTCGTGGTGCCGGGTGAGACGACGTCGACGCCACAGCTGTCCGAGTCGGGGCGCTACCTGACCTTCAACTCGTACTCGACCCCGACCGGGACGTCGTCCGTGCACGTCATGGACCTGCAGACCGGCCAGACCGAACGCCTGGCACCTGCGATGGACGAGGGCTACCACGTGTCCTACGGTGTCGCCCCGATCAGCGCCGGTGGCCGCTACGTCGCCTTCGTCGCCCGGCCCAACACCGACGAGAACGGCGCCTACGCCTGCCGGGTCATGCTCCTGGACCGCCGGACGCAGCAGGTCCGGCGGGTCAGCCGACCCTCGGACGGGTCGAAGAACTTCCACCAGTGCCAGCAGGTCTCGATGAGCGCCGACGGCCGCAAGGTCGCCTATCTGGAGGGTTACTCCGGGCCGGCCGACGACGATCAGGGCGACATCCTGGTGTACGACCGCGTCACCGGAAGAACCGTACAGGCCGATGCCACCCATGACGGTGCGACGGCCGACATGTCGGCCGTCGGTCCGGTGCTGAGTCCGGATGGTTCCAAGGTCGGTTTCAACTCACGGGCCACCAACCTGGTTCCGCAGGTCGATCAGAATGGCGGCTGGAACGCCTTCGTCCGTGACCTGCGCACTGGCACGCTCCAGCGGTACGACGGCCACTCCCCCACGGATCTCACCTCGGTGTCGGACCTGTCGGTGCACGGCTCGAAGCTGCTGCTGGACACCGCGGACGCGGATGGCAGGTCGCTGGGGCTGGTCCTGCGCGATCTGCGGACCGGCCACGAGGAGTTGCTGTCACCGGGACAGGACGGCAAGCCTGTCACCGTGGGGCGCGCGGCGCTGAGCGCGGACGAGTCGACGGCCGTGTTCGACTCCTACTACCCGGGGCTGGTGCCCGAGGACACGAACCTGATCGGGGACGTGTTCGTCCGTACCCTGCGCTGAACCGTCGGCGTCGCCGCCCGGAGCGCCGTGGCACAAGCGGTCATCGCGTGGGCCTGCGGTGGCGGGTGAGGAAGGCGGCGCCGATTTGTTCCGCCGACAGGCACTGGGCGTCGTCGCTGCCAGCGGGGAACGCCCGCAGCGCCGCAGCTACAGGTGCCGGCCGCCGTCGGGAAAGACACCACTTGTCGATCGCAGGGCCGTGGAATGTCGTTGAGAGGCGACACCACTCCCGCAGTGATCTGGTTCGTTCACGGGCCGTGGTGATGACCGCCGGATCAGCCGACTCTGTTCTGGACGACGCGGTTCCGCGTCGCCAGGTCAGTTCTAGAAGTTGCCGTGTGACGGTTCCCAGATCGAGCAGTCATGGGCGAAGAGCACTCGTCGCGGGTCGAAGTCGGCAAGTCGCTCCAACCAGTGCGCGTAGTCAGGAAGCGGCTGTTCCACGCCGTGAAGAGCGGCCCGGCGGGCCAGCTGGTCCGACGCGAACTGGGATGCGAAGTCGTGAGCCTGGCCGGCAAGGATCACGGTGCCGTCGTCTTGCCGAAGGACCAGCGACTGATGTCCTGGGGTGTGCCCGGGTGTCGGGATGATCCAGACGCCCGGCCAGATCTCGGTCTCACCGGTGAGTTCCTCGTAGGCTGCGCCGGGGAAGTCGACGAGCTCGTCGATGGTGTAGTTGCCCCGGCGAGCGGCGGCCAGCTCGGATTCCTGGACCAGGATCGGCTTGCCGCCCAGCAGAGGATTACCGCCGCAGTGGTCGAAGTGAAGGTGGCAGTTCACGACCAGAGAGATGTCGCCGAGGGCGACTCCAGCCGCAGACAGTGCCTCTTGCAGTGCTCGGCGTTGGGGTCGGTAGTGTGCCTCGGTCTCGGGGTCGGCGCTGCCGATACCGCTGTCGAAGAGGATCAGTCCCTGTTCGTGTTGCACCAGATAGGCGAGCACGGGTTCGACTCGCGGTTGTGGGCCGCCTGTCTCTGAAGCCGGCCGGATGAAGTATCCCAGGTCGAGTCGACGCACCGCCGTGTTCCTCCCCATGCCAGCCATCCTGACAGGCGTCGATGTGCCGTTCAGGGGGTCTGCCGACAGCAGAATCGCGACTGCGACGTCGATCGGCCCGCGCCTGTCCTGTGGTGTCCTGGGCAGCGGCGCGGGCCTGGGTGATGGCGAGGCGGTAGTAGTCGGTGCCGGTCTGGATCAGTTTGCCGCCGAAGGTCAGGCGGTCGACGATGACCGCGCAGAGGCGGGGATCGGTGAAGGTCTTGGTCCAGCCGCTGAAACTCTCGTTCGAGGCGATGGCGGCGCTTTCTTCTCCTCCCGCTCCGTCGGAACCCGGAACAGCAGCTCAGCACCCCTGCGGTCCAGCTCCATACAGCCCAGCTCGTCGATGCACAAAAGATCGACTCGGCCGTAGCGGGCGATGGTCTTGGCCAGCACCTTCTCGTCCGCGGCCTCGACCAGCTCGTTGACCAGCCTGGTCGCGAGCGTGTTACGCGCTTGCCCCACGGCTGCACACCGGGGTGCGCCTGAACTGGAGCGCGTCCTCCGCAGGCCTGCGTCCCCGGCCGCCGGCCAGGACAGCCCGATGATCCCGGTCAGCCTTCAAGTCCATTTGCGTGAGATCGGCGTCCCGCCACAGCGCGGCAGGACCTCCGCATCCAACAGCTCGTCCTTCAGGCCCCGTCCCCCGTTATCGCGAAGGCACGAACGTTGCAAGGGCAGACCCGGCAGTAGTGTCGGGCTGGCAGATCCCCGAGGAGCAGAAGGCACTACTGGCCAGTGTCGGGATCCCCATCGTTGATCAGTCGATCGAGTACATATCGTTCCAGGTGAAAGCGGCTCCAGTACTTCAGACGTCGGACGGCAGGTCGCTCTAGCGCCTCACCCGGAACCGCCATGGTGACCTCGTGCCCGGCCTGGAATGGTCGTTCGGCGTCGAGCTCGCGACAGGCACGGTCCACTACGTCCTTCCGCAACGCGAGGCATGGTTCGCCAACTCCTCCATCGACCTGTGGCTGCGAACCCTGCACCACTACGGCCTGCACGTCAGCGAATCCGAGATCCTCAGCGACCCGGATGACCGCGAGGACGAAGCCCTGGCCGAACTCAGCGGGCTCTCTCACGAACTCAAGAAGATCGACCCACCTGCCTTCGACGGCTACCACGGGTTCATCTGGGCCGAGTTCCTCGACCGCTGGCTCTGGTAGTCGCACGCGGCCGCCACAACGGCAAGTTCGAACGCCTCGGCCGGACGGTGCAGGGCGTGCTCTCCCCGGCCCGCCTGGAGAACGCCGCCCCCACCGCCGAACCCGTCGACCTGGACACCGTCCTTGCCGACCGGGTCGCCATGTGGGAGTCGTTGGCCGCGGAGCAGTACGTCACCCGCGACATCACCGGCCCGCCCGCAGGCCGCGTGTGGGCGATCCCCGGCGCGCTGGGGCAGATCATGGACAACCTCCTCGCCAACGCCCTCCGCGTCTCCCCGCCCAGCACCACCATCACCCTCCACCGCGGGCCCGGCAGCGAGCTCCACATCATCGACCAGGGACCGGGCATGAATGCGGCCGACCACGAGCGCGCCTACGACCGTTTCTGGCGCTCCGGCGGCGCCATCACCCTCCACCCCACACCCGGCACCGGCCTCGACACCCACATCCAACTACGACCCGCCACCCCGCACTTCCGCGAGCGGCGCCCTGGCGGGGAGGACTTCAGCTCCCGTCACTCCCCCGGCCATCGCGCTCAACTCGGTCCGGCGGCGGGCTGAACATCGTGGAGAAACTGAGTCCAGTGCCCGCAGGAGGAGTGCAGAAACCAGGGAAATCGACCGTGTGTTCTTGCATTCGCCGGGCATCAGGAGCGACGGAGGTTGATAACTATGGTTCCCCTGCTTGTCGTTCTTCTGCTGGCTCTCATCCTCTTCGGCGCGGGTTTCGCGCTGAAGGCACTGTGGTGGCTCGCCGTCATCGTGCTGGTCGTCTGGCTCCTGGGCTTCGTCATGCGCTCCGCTGACACGGGCGGCCGCAAGGGACGCTGGTATCGCTGGTAACCCGAAAAGCAGCAACTGCCTGTGGCTCCGGATGCGTCCGGAGCCACAGGCATGTCCCGGTCCTGGACATCTCACCGGGCAAACCGCGTAAATGCCACGTTCCCGGGAACCGGGCCTCATCGCTGGGGCCCGGTGAAGCAGTGGAACCTGCGCCTCCAAATCCACCGGCCCTCAGCCACAAAGGGCCCAGCCGTCGGCCGCTTCCTCGTACCGGCCAGCCGTCTCAGGCACTCCCAAGGCCCACACGTCTGCGAAGGCGAGCCGCAGAGTCCGCCCGTCCCCGGCCGCCGCACCGTCCCCGGCCTGGCACAGCGGCCCTCAGGCCACCGGATTCTCCAGCAGCGTGATCCGGTTACCGTTCAGGTCGTGCAGAGCAGCAAACCGGGTGCCTGTTCGACCGGTATGCACCGGCTCCGTGTTCAGGCCGCGTTGCTTGAGCCGCGCCATGGTCTCGTCCAGAGCAGGCACCTCCAGATAGAGAAGCGCTGGACCAGCACGCTCGGCGCCCCCGAAGACCTGGAGCGACTCGCTCATGGTGAGACGCCAGTCTGCCGGTGACGGCATCGGCCTGGCGTCCCAGCAACCGTTCGTACCAGACCACCGCCTCCTCAACCCTTCCCACGAGCACGCTGCCCGGATCAAGGTCGACCGTGGTGGTCTCATAGGGGAAGCCTCCGACGGTGAGCGGCGGCCCAGCGGGGAGATCGACGATGCGGAAGGTCCCGTCCGGGTTCAGAACGATGGGTGGCGGGTGGCCTGCGCCGGCCATCGCGCAGCGGCGGGTGGCCGGGTCGTAGATCGCGTAGAAGCAGGTGGCGCCAACGGTGTCCTGCTCGTCGGGCGATGCCTCCGCCGCCATGCGCTGGAGCAGGTCCCCGACCCGGGCCGACTACTCCTCGGCTACCAGGAAGTCCGCCAGAGCTTGGTCAGGCTCCAGGCAGAGAACGGCAGGTCGTACTCGGTCGGCTTCGGGTTCGCGATCCTTGATCTCGTGCCGCTCGGGCAGCGTGAAGGTCTTCGGCCGGCCGGCCTTGTACTTCGGGTACAGCGAGTCGAAGCCGTCCGTATTGAAGTTGTGGATCACATCCTTCACCCGGTCCGCGCTGGTGAACGGCACCTCCGCGATCTTCGGCACCTCCGCGATCTTCGGCACCGGGCATGCCCTCGCGGACAGCAGGACCATCTGGGGCCGCCGCCATGTCACCACTGACCCGATGCCTCTGCGGATGATCCGCAGCAGGCACTGCCCCTCGTCATCGTCGATCCGTCGAACCTGAACTCTGTCGGCCACGCCGACCAGTTCCGTGAACGCGCCGATCGGAAACGGAACTTGATCGGCGCGCCACGGACCACGGGCGGCGGGTATCAGCCGAGGTGCCGGGCGAAGAACCTCAGCGTGCTCTCCAGCTCGAATGCCGGGATCTCCCCGTGCTTGCCGGGGTTGGCGTGCAGCGTCTTCTCGGCCGAGGCCAAGGCGTCGAACAGCGCCAAGCTCTGGACCCGTGGCACTCGCTCATCGTCCCACTGCACCAAGAACTCCACGGGGATGGTGATCCGCGCGGCGGCCTCGGCCGACGCCAGGACCCCGCCCAAGCCCAGTACCGCCGCGCGGACCCGGGGTTCGGCAGCGATGAACGGAACACCGAGTCCGCACCCCAGCGAGACCCCCCAGTAGCCCACCGGGCCGGCGCCTACGTGCTCGAGTTGCTGAACCGCGTCCAGGACCGCCCGCCATTCCGGCACGGTCTGGCGGGCCACGAACGCCTGGAAGCCGGCGATCAGCGGCGCCAACTCTTCCCCGGCCTCCACACGGGACTGGTTCTCGGTCGCGATCCGGTCGTACTCCTCAACCTTCGGCCGGTCACCATGGGCGGGCACGTCGACCGCCACGACCGCGAACCCGCCTTCGGTCACGAAGTTGCGTGCACGAGCCAGGACGTCAGGGGCCTTCTTGTGCTGACCGCCACCGTGTCCCATCAAGACGAGCGGACGAGTGGCGACGGCACCTTCCGGCGTCCACAACACGCCAGGAATGTCGCCGAGGGTGAATTGCTGTTCGCGGACGCCGTCGGACGACGTCTCAGAGATGAAGCGCATAGCGGTTCATGCCTTTCGGGATGCCTCTGCGGGCACTCCCTAGGCCATGCGAGGGAGGAAGGCCCGACCTGTCAAAGCGTTGATCGGTCTCACCTCCTCAATTCGCAGCAGTGCACGGCGACAGGAACGTATCACGAAGGACTTCACCCTTGCCCGGGCGGGGATGCAGACAGGGCGAACGTTGTCTGACGCGGCATTAGCTGCGCCGGGGTAGTACTGCGGCGGCGGCCGGCTCAGTCCCGCTCCACGATCCTGGACGGCCGGCAGGCGGGTGCCGGGCGCCCACCTCCACCGAACGTGGAACCCTGTCGATCCCGGAAGGCATCGAGGCGCCGTCCAGCCGGTTGACGCATCCGCCCTGCTAGGCCCCGAATCAGCGGGGGTGGGCAGAGCCGTGGCGGGTACACGCCACGAAACTTTGTCGATGTCCGCGTCCAGCTCGCGGCGCAGCACCGGGAGACCACACATGAAGGTGCGCCGATCAGGCTCCCCCACGGCGCTGGGCACGCCCGCCGAAGTCGTGGCCGACCGATACCGGTTGGAGGCCAGGCTCGGCTCCGGTGGCGCCGCCGACGTGTACCAGGGGATCGATCTCCGCCTCAAGCGTCCGGTGGCCGTCAAGGTCTTCCGGCCCGACGGCGAGCCGGCCCTGGCGCAGCGCTTCGCGGACGAGGCCGTGCTGCTGGCGGGGTTGCAGCACCCGGGGCTCGTCACCCTCTACGACGCCGGACGGCACCAGGACCGCCCCTTCCTCGTGATGGAGCTGGTGAAGGGCCCCACTCTGGCTCAGCGCATCTCGGCTGGGGTCATGGAGCCTGCGCGCGTGGCCCGGCTCGGCACCGCCCTCGCTGGAGCTCTCGCCCATGTGCACGCGGCGGGCATAGTGCACCGCGACGTCAAACCGTCGAACGTCCTGCTGGACACCGCGGGCGTCCCGCACCTCGCCGATTTCGGCATCTCACGGATGGTGGGCGCCACCCGGCACACGGCTTCGGGGGCACTCCTCGGCACCGCCGCCTACCTGGCACCGGAGCAGGTGCTGGGCAAGGTCGTGGGACGGTCCGCCGACATCTACGCACTCGGCCTGGTCCTGCTGGAATGCGTGAAGGGCGAACTCGAATACGGCGGCACGCCCCTTGAAGCCGCTGTAGCCCGCCTGCACCGCCCACCCGTAGTTCCGCGCTCCGTGCCCCCGCGGCTGGCCGAGCTCATCCATGCCATGACAGCACTTGAGGACAAGGCACGGCCTGACGCCGAACAGTGCGCGGAGACACTCTCCGCCCTGTCCGATGAGGCCCTCATGCCAACCGCGGCCAATGCTGTCCGTCCCGACGGTCCCGAAAGCGGCAGGGACGCGCACGCCAGGGCAGGAGCACGAACTGAGGGAGTCCCCGCACCGACTGCCGCCGGGCCGAGCCTCCGGCACCAGGTATCGAAGCCGTCCCGTACCCGCCGTCCACTGCTGGCCACCGGCACAGCCGTGCTCACAGCACTCCTCGGCGCCACCCTGGTCGCCTCACTGGACGGTGCAGGAGACGGCTCCGAACGGTCCGCCCCGGGCTCACTCGGATCCACACCCCTGCAGCAGCCCTCCCCCACCACCTCCGCAGAAAGCCCACGGAGAGCGGCCGGACAGCCGGCGGCATCCACGTCCACACCCCCATCGAAAGCCCATCGTCCCGCGACATCGGCGGCTTCCGAACCGCAGGCCCGTACGCCATCGAGCGATCCGACAAGCAGTCCCGGCCCGGAAACGTCAGCGGATCGCAAGGACGCGCAGAGCAGCCGCCCCCGCCCGGACGCCACTCGAGCCGAGGCCAAGAACCCTTCCGAGAAGTCAGCGAAATCGAAAGGCCAAACCGCGGACAAGGCACACCACTGACTCCCGCACACGGTGTCCGCCATCCTGGGGCGTTGGGGCTCACGGCCACCTCGCCGCCTCACGACGGTCCACAGAGCACGAGCTTCACGCCAGACCCGAAGGACACCAAACCCGGGCAAGACCTGCTGGGCTTCGACCTGGCGCTCAGGATCCGCAACTGGAAGTCGCAGTTCCGCCACCTGATGCAGGTGGCTGTCTCCGTGCGGGAGGGCGCGATCTCCTCCACGCTGCCGCTGCGCCGGCGGGTGACCGCCGCGACCAACAGGTCGAGTCGTTCAACCGGTTCTCCCAGTGGGTCGGCTCGGCAACGGCGGCGTGATCGCCGAGATCGTGCGCCAACTGCAGGCCGAGGGGATGGGCATCGCCCCTGAGGACCTGGCACAGGTCCCGCCGTACCTGACCGAGCACATCCGGCGCTTCGGCGAATACGCCATCCCCGAGCTCGGCGACGAGCCCGACGCGTACGTTCCGCGCCTGGACGTCGACTTCACGCTTCTGCGCGGCGACGAGCCGGCGACCGAGGGGTTCTCGCAGGCTGCGTGAGCCCGTGTCCCGAGTCGGCGGCCGTCACATCACCGCTCCACCTGGTCCGGCGTGACCGTCACGTCTCCGTGGGCTCCTGATCGCTGTGTTCTTGCTCCTGCGCCCAGGCGGTCGCCCATTCGTCGAGCGGACGGAGGGCATCACGGAGTGCTGTCCCCAGCCGAGTCAGCTTGTAGCCATCGGCCGAGGGGGCGATGATCCCGCTCGATGCGAGTTCGCGGAGCCGTTGGTAGAGGACGCTGGATGACAGCCCTTCGCACCGTGCCAACAGTGCGCGGGCGCCGAGCGGACCCGCACGCAGTTCCCAGAGAATTCGCAGCGCCCACCGACGGCCGAACAGGTCCATCGCGGCCATGAGGGGACGGCCGGTAGTCGATCCACGAACCGGTGTTCCTGGGCGCGGTGTCGGCATGACACTCCTTGCGTTTCGTTATTCGAAACACTAACATCCATCCGGCGTTTCTGATTTCGAAACGAACTCGACGGGAGAGCCGATGTCGCGGACAGCCCTGCTGGAACCGCCGTACACCGACCAGGCCACCTCTTCCCCGACGACAGCGCCTACACCACCGCGGCGCTGGTCGGCATCGGCGCCATGGCGATCACGACGCTGACAAGCCTCGCTCTCGCCCGCCGACGCTCGTCCGACACCAACCCGTAAGTCGGATGCACACATCCCCACACCGGAGGTTCCATGCCCAAGGGCTACTGGGTCAGCGTCTACCGCACCATTTCAGACCCCGAGAAGCTGGCTGCCTACAACAAGCTGGCCCGTCAGGCCGTCCAGGCCTGGGGCGGCCGGACCCTCGTCCGTGGCGGTCGGGTCGTGGCGTATGACGCCGGAATCGCCGAGCGCACTGTCCTGGTCGAGTTCGACAGCTTCGAGCAGGCCGTCGCGGCGCGTGAGAGTGCGGCCTACCAGGAGGCGCTGGTCGCCCTCTCCGACGGCGTCGAGCGTGACTTCCGCATAGTCGAAGGCATCGAATGACCGAGATCCAGTCGGACCTTCGCTGAAGGCTCACGGAGCTCCGAGAGGCTCGACTCGCCGAGGTGCTGTGCAACGGCAGCTGGACCCTCACCCCGCTCGACCACGACGCCCACGACGCCCGCGAGGCCCTGCGCTCGGTCACCGAGTGGTCGCAGCGATGGGCTGCCGAGCTTGCCGACGCCCGCCCTCTGCCGCCGCGGGTGCCGGCGAGGGCCGGCGCAACCGGTTCTGACAGCGGTCCCCACGCGGGACACCTCAGATCTCGGCCCGTAACCACAGGACTGGAGAGGACGGACCATGACAGAGTTTCCCTCGCAGGCGGCGCGAACCGCCGTCGCCGCTGCCCTGGCCGAGGATGAGTCGGGCCAGGACATCACCACCGCGTGGAGCGTTCCCGAAGGCATGGCGGCCGTGGCCGAGATCCGCGCCCGGCAATGCGGCATCGCCGGCGGTCTCCCTGTGGTCGCCGAGGTCTTCGCCCAGGTCGACCCCGAGGTCACAGTGGAAGCGCTCGTCCCCGATGGCGCCCGGCTGACCGGCGACGATGTCCTGGTGCGCCTGTCCGGCTCGGTGCGCAGCCTGATCACCGGGGAGCGTACGGCGCTGAACTTCCTGCAGCGCATGTGTGGCATCGCGACGCTCACCGACCGCTACGTCCAGGCCGTGGCCGGAACCGCGGCGCGCATCCTGGACACCCGCAAGACGGCGCCGGGCCTGCGCGCCCTGGACAAGTACGCGGTGACCGTCGGTGGCGGCCGCAACCACCGGCTCAACCTCGCGGCAATGGTGCTGCTCAAGGAGAACCACATCGCCGCGGCAGGCGGCGTGTCGACCGCGATCGACGCGGTCCGGCGCGGGATGGCGCGCACCGAGCAAAAGGTGGAGACCGATGTCGAGGTGCAGACAGTGGCGCAGGCCGTTGAGGCCCTCGATGCCGGGGCCCGCTGGATCATGCTCGACAACATGTCGGTGGCCGACCTCGAAATGGTCGTGAAAATCCGGGCCGAGCGTGGCGACGCCTCCCGGATCCTGCTGGAAGCCTCGGGCACCGTGCGTCTGGACAGCGTCCGCGCCATCGCCGAGACGGGAGTCGACCTCATCTCGGTCGGCGCGTTGACGCACAGCGCGCCCGCGCTGGACCTGACGATGCTGCTGACGACCGATCCGGTGCCATGCCTTCGGTAGTGATCATCGACGCGTGTCAGCGGCAGGGCCGGGGCGGCAGCCCGACCGCTGTTCTCGACGAAGCGTCGTTCACCGACGAGGAGCGATGCCGCATTCCCGGGGAACTGGGCACTTCGCACGCCGTCTTCATCCGTGCCACCGGAGTTGAGGGCGGCCGTCCCTCGTACTCGCTCCGGTTCTTCACCGCCGAAGGAGAACTGCCTGCCTGCGGCCACGGCACCGTCGCGGCCCTGGCGCTGCTCGCCATACGCGAAGGCGGCAGCGACCACCACGCCGTGCTGTGTACGACGAACCGCAGCTTCGAAGGCTGGGCCATCCGGAACCGCGACAGCGTGACAGCGTCGTTCGACCCGGGCCCGGTGAAGCTGCGCGTCGCCCAGGCACCCGAGCTGAGAGCGGTCACAGCCGGTCTCGGCCTGGCTGACGAAGCAGTCGTCGGCAACGCCTGCGTGGCCTCGAACGGGCGGCCGAGGCTTCTCCTGCCAGTGCGATCGCGCGCCGCGTTGGCCGACCTCTCCCCAGACTTCGCCCTGCTACGTACCGCCTGCGACCGCTACAGCCTGTTGGGCTGCTACACCTACTCGATCCCGGACCGGCACGGCCGGGCAGCCGCTCGGATGTTCGCCCCGTCGATCGGCGTCCCCGAGGACATCGCCAACGCCAACAGCACAGCCTGCTTGGCCGCCCATCTGCTCGACACGACAGGGGCACAGACGGTCGCGATCGAGGTGGAGCAGGGCGACACCCTCGGTCGACCGGCCAGCGTGCTCGCTTCGGCACGACGAGGGCCGGCGGGCATCACGACCCGGGTCGGCGGGGTAGCCGTGGTCCGCGACGGACACTGAGGCGACGACTGGACCGTCCCTCTCTGCGATCCGCGACGCACCGAGCCAGGGCCGGTCGAGACGATGACCGGCTCGCCGGAAGGGCGACGGCCCGAACAAGGACAAGAGGGAGACCACAAGCAGGTACGAGTCGCACCGGTACGACGTGATCGGCCATCAACCCCGAGCCCCTGCCACAGATGTCGTCAGACCTGGCCGAGCTCTTCGAGGGCGGACACTGAGGTACGAGGTCCGCGACTCTCACGATCGAGACCGGCACGGACTCCTACCGCCTCGCCCAGACCAAAGCCCGGGCCGAACAGGCAGCCACACTCTGAACCCTAGTTGTTGCGCGTCATGACGTTGGTGACGTGAGTTGTTGGCAGATCAGCTGGTGAGCAAGTTGCGCCGTCGCGAGCAGGTCCTCGCGAGTCGTGTGGCCACACGCCAGCCGGCGTCATCGCCCGCGTCATGCATCGCATCCTCGCGCTGACCGCCGCGATCTGGCACAACCACCACACAGGACAGCCGACCAGAGTAGTTGGAGTGCGTTGTCCGGATGAGACCGATCGCCAGGCTACAGAGGGTGCCCATCGCACGGGGTGCGGTGCCGGTGCGGACGCGAGAGGCGTCCTCGGCCAAGGTCGCGTCTCTGATGTGGTGCAGGGCCTCGACCTGCCAGTGTCCACGGATGCGTTCTGCGATCCGGTGGGGGGGGGCTTTTTCGGGAGCAAGGCTGGTGACCGCGTAGATCGTCTTGACGATGCAGGAGCCGATCAGTGCCTTGGTCATGCCGAGGACGACGTCGCAGCTGTACCGAAGCACCGGGCTGCTGCCGCCCCAAGATGGGACAGTCAGCACCCATGGGCCCCGGGGGATCCACCGGCTCGCCGCGCGCCTTGGCGACGTCCCGATCGGGGTGTTCACCGCCGACTGGACCCTGGTGCCAACGGAAAGTGCGCAAGCCGGTGCCGTGAAACTGGCCGCGCTCATGCGAGAGCCTGCGGTACTTGTCGTGGCCGTAGGCGCGGTCGGCGAAGAGCGTCAACGACACCGCGAGCGGGATCCCTTGGCCGTCGGTCGTGAGGTGGTGCTTGCTGCCCGGGCGTGCGCGGTCGGCCAGGCTGGGCAGATCACCGGGGTCGCACCGAAGTGGGTCATTAAATGCCCAAAATAGTGCAAGGTGGGATAATTGAGTAAAGCGGGGACGCGTCACCGGTCCCCCTCCCCCCACTGACCGTGAAGAGGCGGATCCGACCATGTCGAAGAAACCACGTTCGTCCGAGCCACCGCACGGCAAGGGTCCCAGCCGTCACCAGGGCACCGGACAGCACGGCTGGTCGCCCGATGTGGACGAGACGCGCCAGCAGGACAACCCGAGCGCCCATCGCTCCTTCCGGCCAGAGCAGGCCGGCGAAAAGGGTCGGGGCCGGTCGGTCTCCCCGGAGGAGACGAAGCCCGTTCCGGGCGACACGGCCAAGAGCAGCAGTGCGAGAGGCGAGGCGTACGGCGACGCGGACGAGAAGGGCAGGCGCGACACCGGACCCAAGGGCCGCTCCCAGCGCCCCAGCGGCACCAGGGACGCTTCCGGCGCGACCGGCGTGGATCCACAGGAGCCGCCGTCCGGGCGCCGCCAGGGTTGACGGTCCCCTGGCGCCTGGACGGCCTGACTCGCGGCTGGACGAGCGACGCCCCTGTCAGCGGATCCGCACGGATCCCGTCAGCAGATCCGCGGCAGTTGCTCCCCGATCGGTAGATCGACCACCCGCGTCCCTCCCAGGCCGGTCCGTGCGACCACCATGCCGGGATGCCCCTCCACGGCCTCACCGATGATCACGGAGTCCGCGCCCAGAGGATGGGCTCGCATCGCAGCGAGGACCGCGTCGGCGTGCTCGCGCGGGACGAAGGCCACCAGCTTGCCCTCGTTGGCGATGTACATGGGGTCCAGTCCGAGAATGGCGCAGGCGTTGGCGACGGCCGGCGGGACCGGGACGTCGCGTTCCCGGATGACCACTCCGGTGCCCGAGGCCTGCGCGATCTCATTGAGCGAGGCGGCCAGGCCGCCTCGGGTGGGGTCGCGCAGGACGTGCAGATCCGGGGTGACGGTGAGCATGGCGTCGACCAGGCCGCCGAGCGCCGCGCAGTCGCTCTTGATCTCGACTCCGAACTCCAGGCCCTCCCGCACGCTCATGACCGCCACCCCGTGGACGCCGATGGCGCCGCTGACGATCACGACGTCGCCGGGGACGACTCGCTGAGGGCGCAGATCGACGCCCGCCGGAACCAGACCGATGCCCGCGGTGTTGATGTAGATCCCGTCGCCGTGTCCGGCCTCCACCACCTTGGTGTCGCCGGTGGCCACCTCCACACCGGCGGTGCGCGCGGCCGCGCCCAGCGCCTCGGACACGCGGGTTACCACGTCGAGCTCGACACCCTCCTCCAGGATGAATCCGCAGGAGAGGTAGGCCGCGCGGGCTCCGCTCATCGCGAGGTCGTTGACGGTGCCGTTGACCGCCAGATCGCCGATGCTGCCGCCGGGGAAGCACAGCGGCCGCACCACGTAGGAGTCGGTGGAGAAGGCCAGCCGGGCACCGCCCAGGGAGAGGACGGCGGCATCACCCATCTGGGCGAGCACCGTGCCCCCGAAAGCGGGCGCGAAGATCTGCTGGACCAGTTCGGCGGAGAGGACTCCCCCACCGCCGTGGCCCATGACGACGCGGGGCCGGTCCCGCAGGGGCGCCGGACATGTCCACGCCTCGACGTCCAGGGCGGGGACGGGGAGATCGGTGGTGTCAGACAACGGGGGTCGCCTCCTGGGCCTTGGTGGCGGGCATATCCAGCCGCCGGTAGAGGTAGTACGCGGCGCAGGCTCCCTCGCTGGAGACCATGGTGGCCCCCAGCGGGGTGCGAGGGGTGCACAGGGTGCCGAAGGCCTCGCACTCGTGCGGCTTGAGCAGCCCCTGCAGGACCTCTCCGCTGCGGCACTCGGCCGGCTCCTGGGTGCGGATGCCCTCGACGGAGAAGCGGTGTTCGGCGTCGTAGGCGCGGTACTTCGGCGCCAGCCGCCAGCCGCTCTGCGGGATCACCCCGATGCCGCGCCAGGCACGGTCGGTGACCTCGAAGACGTCCTCCAGCATGGCCCGGGCGGCCGGGTTGCCCTCCGCTCGCACGGCACGGGCGTAGGCGTTGTCGACGGTGTGCTCGCCGCGTTCCAGCTGCTGGACGGTACGGCGCACGCCTTCGAGGATGTCCAGCGGCTCGAAGCCCGTCACCACGATCGGCACCCGGAAGCGCTCCGCCAGTTCCGGGTACTCCCCCATGCCCATCACGCTGCAGACATGGCCGGCCGCGAGGAAGCCCTGCACCCGGCAGCTCGGCGACGACATGATGGCCTCGATGGCGGGCGGTACGCGGACATGGGACACCAGCATGCTGAAGTTCCCGATGCCCAGCTTCCGGGCCTGGTGGACCGTCATGGCGTTGGGGGGTGCGGTCGTCTCGAAGCCGATGCCGAAGAACACCACCTCGCGCTCCGGGTTCTGCTGGGCGATCCGCAGCGCGTCGAGCGGTGAGTAGACGACGCGCACGTCACCGCCCTCGCCGCGGACCTGGAAGAGGTCCCGTCCGGTGCCCGGCACGCGCAGCATGTCGCCGAAGGAGCAGAAGATCACCTCCGGTCGGGAGGCGATCTCCAGAGCCTTGTCGATGACCTCCAGCGGAGTCACGCACACCGGGCAGCCGGGTCCGTGGATCAACTCGACCATCTCCGGCAGGAGTTGGTCGATACCGTGGCGGATGATGCTGTGCGTCTGCCCTCCGCACACCTCCATCAGGGCCCACGGCCTGGTCACCGTGGCGTGGATGTCGTCGAGCAGGCGGCGGGCCAGCTCCGGGTCCTGGAACTCGTCGATGTACTTCACTACTTCCGCACCTCTTCCACCGGGTCGACGCCCGCCTCGGTCGCCGCCATTTCCCAGGCGTCGCCGAACTCCTCCTGCAACAAGCCGAGTTCGGCGAAGAGTTCGAGTGTCTGCCGCGCCGATTCCTCGTCCAGCCGCTGCAGGGCGAACCCGACGTGGACGATGGCGTACTCGCCGACCTGGAGGTCGGGCAGATACTCCAGGCACACCTCCTTGACCACGCCGCCGAAGTCGACGGTGGCCATCCGGGTGCCGTCCCGTTCCTCGATGTCCAGCACTCTGCCGGGTACCGCCAGGCACATGAGTGATCTCCTCGCTGTCGGTCGCGCGTCTGCTCAGTCGGTGGGGATGGGAGTGGGAGTGGCGCGGGCGGCCACCATCAGTTGGCCCAGCGCCAGGCCACCGTCGTTGGGCGGCACCAGGTGGTGCCGCAGGACCGTGAAGCCGTCCTCGCGCAGGGTGGCGGAGCAGGCCGCGGAGAGCAGCGTGTTGGCGAACACGCCTCCCGTCAGCGCGACCGTGTCAAGGCCGTGCCGCTCTCGCGCCCGCACGCACATCCGGTGCACCAGGCCGGCCACGCCCCGGTGGAAGCGCGCGGCGACCAGCGCCGGCTCGACTCCCCCGCGCAGGTCGCCGACGATCGCCGCGAGTACAGGTGCCGGGTCGGCCCGTACCGGTTCCGGATCGGCCGGTACGGCGCCGTCCCGGTTCTCCTCCGGTGCGTGCAGGGCGAAGGCGTACGCGGTGGTGTCGTCGGCCGGTGCACGCACAGCCGCGCCTTCCAGTTCGACGGCGGCCTGCGCCTCGTATCCGGCTCGGTGGCACACCCCGACGAGGGAGGACACGGCGTCGAAGAGCCGGCCCATGCTGGACGTGGGGACACAGTTCAGGCCGCGCTCCAACTGCCGTTCCAGCACGTGGAGTTCGTCGAGCGGGCAAGCGGTCGTGCAGGCAAGGTCGTCGGACCAGTCGATTCCGGCCGCCCTCAGATGGGACAGTGCCATGCGGTACGGCCGGCGCACCGCGACGTCACCACCGGGCAGGGGAACATACGCGAGGTGTCCGAACCGGGTGAAGCGGTCGTAGTCCGCGACCAGGAACTCCCCGCCCCACACGGCGCCGTCGTCACCGTGGCCGGTGCCGTCGAAGGCGACGCCGATCACCGGCCGGGTGCCGTCCAGTCCGTGTTCGGCCATGGCGGCGGCAATGTGCGCGTGATGGTGCTGGACGCGTACGACGGGCCGATGCGTCGCGTTCCGGTCGGCCCATCCGGCGGAACGGTAGCCAGGATGCCGGTCGGCGACCAGGACCTCGGGCCGCACTCCCGTGATGGACTCCAACTGCGCCACCGCGCCCTCGAAGACCCGCTGTGTGCCGACGTCGTCCATGTCGCCGATGTGCGCCGACAGCCAGGCCTGACGGCCCGCCCCGAGACAGAAGGCGTTCTTCAGGTCTCCGCCGACGGCCAGGACCGGACGCACGGGCAGCGGGAGGGAGAGCGGCAGCGGGGCGTAGCCCCGCGAGCGGCGGATCACCAGTGGCTCCCCGTCGCAGACGCGGACCACGGAGTCGTCGCACGGGACGTGGATCGGCCGGTCGTGCGTGAGCCAGGCGTCGGCCAGATGCGCGAGTCGCTCCAACGCCTCGTTGTCGTCGGTGACGATGGGCTCACCGGACAGGTTGCCGCTGGTCATGACGAGCAGCCCGGGGCCGTCCGGGTCGCCGGGCAGACCGAGCAGCAGATGGTGCACGGGGGTGTAGGGCAGCATCACCCCGAGGTCGGGGCTGCCGGGTGCCACGGCCGCGGCGGGCCGGAGGCCCCCGGGGGCGTGCGACGGACGCCGCCTCAGCAGGACGACCGGCCTGGCACGGCCTTCGAGCAGGCTCCGTTCCGCCGGGCTCAGCCGCACGAGGTGACGGACGTCGTCCGCGGTCCGCGCCATGACGGCGAACGGCTTGTCCCCGCGCGCCTTTCGCCGGCGCAGGAGGGCGACCGCGTCCTGGTTCGAGGCATCGCAGGCCAGGTGGTAGCCGCCCAGGCCCTTCACGGCGAGGATCGCGCCACGCTTCAGCAGCGCGCGGGCCTCGGTGACCGGGTCCGAGGTGGCCGGGTCCGAGGTGACCGGGTCCGCGGTGACCGGGTCCGCCCCCTCGTTCTTCCCGATCCGTGCTTCCTGGGCGAGGATCAGCCGCAGACGGGGCCCGCAGGCCGGGCAGGCGACCGGCTGCGCGTGGAACCGGCGGTCGGCCGGATCCTCGTACTCCCGGGCGCAGTCGGGGCACATCGCGAAGCCCGCCATGGTGGTGTTGGCCCGGTCGTACGGCACGCCGGTGACGATCGTGAAGCGCGGGCCGCAGTGGGTGCAGTTGACGAACGGGTGCCGGTAGCGCCGGTCCGCCGGGGTGGCCAGCTCGCCGAGGCAGTCGGCACAGGTGGCGGAGTCCGGGGAGACCAGGGTGCGGGCCGGTCCGCCGGTGCGCGAGGTGAGGATGGTGAACGCGGTGCCGCCGACGGGAGCCATCTCCCGGTGGTGGACGGACTCCACGCGGGCCAGCGGCGGTGCCTGGGCGGCGATCAGGTCGCAGAACCGGGCCACGGCCGAGGCGCTGCCCTCGACCTCCGCGACGACGCCCTCCGGGGTGTTGGTCACGTGTCCGGCCAGGGCCAGTTCGGTGGCGAGGCCGTAGAGGTAGGGCCTGAAGCCCACGCCCTGCACCACTCCCCGGACGGTGACCCGGCGTCGCCGTGGAGTGTTCCCGGCGACGGCGGTCGGAGCCTGCGGACCGCTCACGAGTGGGTGTGGGCCATGGTGCCGGTGGCCTCCGGGTGCGTGTGGGTGTGGTTGTGGAGATGAGGCTGCCGGGCCATGACCGGTGAGTGGACGGGTGTGCCGTCCGCAGCGCCCAGCGCCCGGTCGAGCAGCGCGCCGACTCCCTGCCCCCGGCGTGCCGACGTCAGGATCACCTCGACCCCCGGGTTGACCTGCTGCACATTGGCGCGGAACGCCGCCTCGTCGAACTCGACGGCCTCCGCGATGTCGGTCTTGGTGACCACCACGAGGTGGGCGAGACCGAAGGCGGTGGGGTACTTGAGGGGCTTGTCCTCGCCCTCCGTCACGGAGGCGAGCGTGACCCTCAGCGTCTCCCCCAGGTCGTAGGAGGCCGGGCAGACCAGGTTGCCTACGTTCTCCACGAACAGCAGCCGGGTGTCCTCGGGCAGCCACCCGTCCAGGTGCCCGGCGAGCATCCCCGCCTCCAGATGGCACAGCCCGTCGGTGAGCACCTGCTTGACGGGGACCCCCGAACGCGCCAGCCGGGCCGCGTCGTTCTCGGTGGCCAGATCGGCGCTCAGCGCCGCGACGGGAACCGCCCGCTCCCGTGCTCGCAGCAGTTCGCGCTCCAGCAGCGCGGTCTTGCCGCTGCCCGGACTGGACAGCAGGTTGACGACCGCGATGCCTCGAGCCGTAAGGTGCGCGCGCAGTTCGTGGGCGCTCGCGTCGTTCTTCGCGAGTACGGCCTGCCGCAGGTCGACGACACGGCACATGGTTCAGCGCTCCTCGGGGATCGGTTCGCGGGTGGGTGCGTGCGGGGGGCCGCCGTCCTCCCAGTGCACGTCGAGGATCTGCAGTTCCCGGCCCGCGAGCAGGTCGGTCTGCGTACCGCCGCACGCGGGGCAGGTCAGCCGGGGCGGCATGCCGACGGCCCATTCGTGTGTGCAGGGAGTGCAGCGAGCCCGCCCCGGCACCGCTTCCGTGATCAGTTCGGCGCCTTCCAGCAGGGTTCCGGCGCAGGCCAGTTCGAAGGAGAAGGCGAGTGCGTCGGGTACGACGCCGGCCAGTTCGCCCACCTGGAGTCGTACCGATCGCACCGCCTTGACGTCCTTGGCCCGCATGGCGGCCTCTTCCACCTGGTCGACGACGGCCAGCGCGACGGACATCTCGTGCATGGGGCTTCGTCCTTCCGCAGCCTGTCTTCCGCAGGCTTCATTAGAGGCGGGCGCCCCCTGGAGGGGCGGCCCGGCACGCCGTCGCCGGCCGGCGGATACACCGTTCGACGCAACCTCACGGCGCACCGCCGTCTCCCGCGTTTCACATCCGTCGGATCCGCAGGTAGCGCCGGAGGTCGGGAAGCACCTCGGCGGCGACAGCGACCAGGGCGGCGAGGGCCGCTCCGCCGATGACGATCTTCTTCATCCCGTCTCTCCTCATGTCGAGATCCCACCGGCCGTGGCCCGCGGCGCGGACTCTCCCGGCTCGTGCCTCAGCAGCTTTTCGATCAGCCGGACAGCCTCAGGAACGGCGTCGGACACCGGCGGGCTGAGACCGATGCCCTCGTCCACCGAGGCCGGTTCGCATCCCACGACCAGGACGCGGCGTGGTGGCTCGCCGCCGGTCCCGGCGCACAGGGTGCCCAGCAGTGCCAGGACGGTGTCGGGGGTCATCCGGTGGCCGTCCAGCGCGGGGGCGGCGGGTGAAGGGCTCCCTCCGCCGACGTCGTGCTCGATCACGTACAGCGTGCCGGGGGCTTCGCCGCGTGCCGTGGCGTCCACGAGGACGAGGGTGTCGTAGCCGTCCAGCAGCTGATAGGCGAGGTGCACCCCGCGCACCCCGATGTCCACGACCTCGATGTGTGCGGGCAGGTCGTGCTCGGCGAGCCAGCGGGCGGTCTCCACGCCGAAGCCGTCGTCCCCCAGGAAGACGTTGCCGATGCCGGCGACGAGAGTCCGGGGGCCTGACTGGGGAGCGGGGTTCATACGTCGTCCTCCAGCGGGGTGATCTCGTCGGGCTGGAAGTACAGGTACCGTCCCTGTTCGCGGCGGATGTCGGCGCCCGGGTCGCCCTCGACAGTGACCGCCAGGTGCACCCCGCCGTCGACGTCGTGCAGCACCGCCTCGACCGTCGCGGTGCGGCCCCGCAGGAAGATGTCCTGCGCGTCCGTGCGCCGCAGGCCCGGATGCAGTTCGACGCGGCTGCCCTGGCCCACCGACCGGCCGTCCACGACCACCCGGTCCCGCTCGGGGTCGAAGCCCACGTCGCTCGCCGGGTCCCACCAGGGGGTGTCGGGCCGCTGCACCCCGAATTCGTCGGGGAAGCCGCCGTCCGGGGAGGACGGGCCCGGGCCGGCCACTTCGCGCAGGCTGCGCACCGCCCCGTGCAGCCGCTCAAGGACCTCGGCCGGCATCGAGTCGGCCAGCTCGATCACGGCGGCCGCCCGCTCGTCGGTGCCCCGGGCCTCGCGTTTCTCCTCGTCGGTGAGGGCCGCGGTGCGCAGCGCGAGGATCTCGTCGATCTCGGTGGCGTCGTAGAGCGCGCCGGGACTCTCCGGGGCGATGGCCGGATGGTCCTGCAGGATGATCGGCGAGGACAGCACGAGGTCGGCACGGCCGGGTTCGCCGGCGAGTACGGGCCAGGTGTGCAGGTTGCGGCAGGCGGCGACCGCGCCCTTCGCCCACTCGGGGGGATCCGTCATCGACAGGAACGATCCGGCGCTGAGGGCCATGAGGAGGTGGGTGGCCACCAGGGAGTGCGGCAGAGCCGCCTCCCGGTCCGCGCCGCGGCCCGCGGGCGGTGTCCAGTCGCTGGTGTTCTCGATGACGGCGGTCAGCCGCACGGCCCGGTAGGGGCCGTCGAGTTCGCGGGCCGAGAGCCGTACCGCCCCATTGATCTCCTCGCAGCGCCGGACCAGCCGGCCGACGGTGCGGCCGGCCTCGTCCACGACTGGCTCGGACTCCTCGCGGGCGGGCAGCCGGAAGGGATGTGTGACGCCGTCGCCGAGGAGCTCGTCCACCGACGCGACCACCTCGACGCGCTCCTCGTTTCCCTCGTCCCAGGGCACCAGAACCCGGTCGTCGAGGCGGAGTTCGGGCACCGTTTCGAAGTCGCCGTCCGGACGGGCCCGCTGCACCGTGCGCCTTCGGGCGTGCAGGAAGCGCACCTCGACCGAGAGGGTCGCCCCCGCCTTCGGTTCCATCAGGCATTCGGTGTGCTGGAAGTCGTGCTCCTCGCACTCGGTGCCCCAGCCGGGCGGCACGAGCACACCGAACTGCCAGCGCAGCCGGTTCTTGGCCGCCGAGGCGCGGTACGGGTAGAGCACATAGCCCTCGAAGAGGACGGCGTCGGCCACCTGCCGGGCCAGAGCGAAGCGCTCCTCGGTCTCCGGGGCGAACGCGGTCACGGTCACGGATCGGTCCTTCCGGTGGTGGCGGTGAGGGCGCGCAGCGGGTCGTGCGCCGGCGGGTCGGCACCCTCAAGGAGCGCCGCGACAGTCGCCTCCCAGGAGGGCAGGGCATGCCGGGAGCGGTAGGCGAGGAGGGCGTCCATGGTGTCGCGGGGCAGCCGGAGCCAGCCGCAGCCGGGGAAGTGCTGCTCGACCATGTCCCGCCAGGCGGTGACGGGCATCCTGAAAGGTGCCTCGCGGTCCCACGGGACGGGCTCCACCCGGAAGCCGCCGGTTCCGGTGAACGCCGTACCGGAGAAGAGCATCAGCAAGGGGACCTCGCCGTCGGTGAGGGCGTCGAGATAGCGGGTCGCGGCGATGTCCATGTCGTAGGTGCAGGGAACGACGAGGTCGGTCTCGATCTCTCCGGTGAAGCTCGGGACCATGACCGAGACCTGGGCGAACTGCACCGGCTGGAGCGTGCTGCCCCAGCGTGAGCGCTCGCCGAAGAGGTCCGCGAGGCCGTCGGCCTCGGCGGGCTCGTATCCGCGGCGGGCGGGTTCGATGCGGATCTGGCAGCGCAACGCGAGGGCGTGCACGTGCGCGTTGTCGCCGGCGGTGACGCGCAGCCGGAAGACGAGGGTCGGACCGGCGGCGTAGCGGTCGGCTCGGACACCGGTGCAGGCGAAGGAGAACTCGGTCACGGATGACCCACCTCTCCCAGGGGCCGGACGCGTCGCGCGACATCCGCGAAGAACGCGTCCAGCGCGGCGCGGGCCTCGGCTCCGCCGTCGAATCCCTGCCACAGCAGGCGCATGCGGCCGACGAGTTCGTAGCAGATGTCGATGGGTACGAGGTGGCACTCGCAGCCGGCGTTCGTGCGGCGCAGCAGCAGCGCCTCGACGTCTGCTTCGAGCAGTCCGGCGAGGCGGCTGCCGCCGAGGACGTCCGTCCACGTGGCCGGTTCGAGTTCGCTCTCGGTGGCTCCGGCCGGGCTCGGGTAGAGGGCGACCAGCCGGTCGAGCGCCGCGTTGCGGAAGAGGAAGGCGACGCCGACCGGGATCTGCAGCGCCTCCCACGCGCTCTCGTCGAGGCGGTGTCCGGGGTCGGTGAGGTAGCGGGCCGGGACCGTACGGAAGCGGCCCGCGGCGGCGCCCGGCTGCTCCATCAGCAGCGCGCACGGGGCGCAGGCGCACACCAGGGCGCGTTTCTCGGTGTCGACGAGATGGCGGTGGCCCGCCTCCACCGCCACGGCGCACAGCTCACACCGTTCGGGCTGCGGAGGCTTCTCGGTGAGAAACCTCCGCAGGCCGGGCGTGCGCGTCGCCGGGGACGCCGTCATCGGGCCCCCGTCGGTGCCGTGCCGATCTGGAGGAGCGTCGGTCCCGCGGGGGCGGTCTGTACGTCGACCGCCCTGACCTCCGGTGCCAAGCAGGCGAGCGCTGCCTCAGCGGCCTCCTGGGCACCCGTGCCGCTGCCGCAACCGCAGCCGCCGGCCTCCCGGGTCCGCAGGGTCAGGGTGCCGCTCTCCTCGTCGAAGCCCACCACCTCCAGGGTGTGCTCCCGGACCCCGTCGAGGGCGCGGGCGATGCGGGTGTCGCGGTCCTCGGGGTGCAGGTCGTGCAGGACGAGCAGGTTCGCGACCAGTCCGTCACCGAGCAGCTCCGCGGGGAGTTCGCCCGGAGTGGAGGACAGCAGGTGGAGGATGCGGGCCAGGCCGGCGCCGTAGAAGTCCATGAGGGACCGCACGAGTTCCTCCGCGGCCGCGGCGGCGGCCGGGTCGCCGCTCGCGGTCAGCCGCTCCAGCACCTCCTCGACACGGCGTCCGGTCTGCTCCGCGTTCACCGGCGTCGCCGCCGTCGCCGCGCTCATCCGCCCAGTCCGCTCAGGCCGGTGGGGACGTGCATCGACTTCACGGTCTTGCCGCCGCCGACGTACATGTGGACGCCGCAGGGCAGACAGGGGTCGAAGCTGCGGACGGCGCGCATGATGTCGATGCCCTTGAAGTTCTCCGGGGTGTTCTCCTCGAAGATGGGCGTGTTCTGCACGGCGTCCTCGTACGGGCCGGGCGTGCCGTAGGTGTCCCGGACGCTGGCGTTCCAAGGGGTCGGCGGGTACGGGTGGTAGTTGGCGATCTTGCCGTCCCGGATCACCATGTGGTGGGACAGGACACCGCGGACCGCCTCGGTGAAGCCGACGCCGATGCTCTCGTCCGGGACCTCGAACTTCTCCCAGGTCTGGGTGCGTCCGGCGCGGACCTCCGCCAGGCCCTTCTCCGCACAGTGCAGGGCGACCGCGGCGGCGTACGCCTGGAAGTAGGTACGGGCGCGGTTGCGTTCCAGCGCGTTGGACCACTTCGGGATCTTCCACTCGAAGGTGGTCTCCGGCTTGGTCATGGTGCGGGGCAGGTTGATGACCACGCTCTGCCCGGTGGCCTTGACGTACCCGACGTCGACGAGACCGGACAGGGCCGTCGACCACAGGCGGGCGATGGGGCCGCCACCGGTGTCCAGGGCGAGGTGGTCCTTGCCGTCGAACCAGCGCGGGGACATGACCCAGCTGTACTTGTCGTCGAAGTTCCGCTTCTGCGGGGTGGGGATGGTGTGCTGGTTCCACGGGTGGCGCGGGTCCACCGGGTTGCCGAGCGGGTCATGGGTGACGAACTGCTCCTGACCCTGCCAGTCCTCGTAGTAGGAGCTGCCCAGCAGGATGCGGATGCCGAGGTTGATCTCGGTGAGGTCGTTGGTGACGAGCTTGCCGTCGACGACGATGCCGGGCGTGACGAACATGCGCCGGCCCCAGTCCGTCATGTTGGCGTAGGTGAAGTCGCAGTACTCGGGGTCGTTGAGCGCGCCCCAGCAGCCGAGCAGGACACGCCGGCGGCCCACTTCCTCGTACCCGGGCAGTGCCTCGTAGAAGAAGTCGAACAGGTCGTCGTGCAGCGGCACGACGCGCTTCATGAACTCCACGTAGCGCATCAACCGGCTGAGGTAGTCCGTGAAGAGCTGCACGGAGGCGATGGTTCCGACGCCGCCCGGGTAGAGCGTGGAGGGGTGCACATGGCGGCCCTCCATCAGGCAGAACATCTCGCGCGTGTAGCGGCTGACCTGGAGGGCCTCGCGGTAGAACTCGCCCTCCAGCGGGTTGAGCGAGCGCATGATGTCGGCGATCGTGCGGTAGCCGTGCTCCGCGGCGTGCGGGGCCTCGGTGCGCTCGGCGAGTTCGAGGACGCCGGGGTTGGTCTCCTTGACCATCTTCTCGCAGTAGTCGACCCCCACCAGGTTCTCCTGGAAGATGTTGTGGTCGAACATGTACTCCGCGGACTCACCGAGGTTGATGATCCACTCGCCGAGGTGCGGGGGCTTCACGCCGTACGCCATGTTCTGCGCGTACACCGAACAGGTGGCGTGGTTGTCACCGCAGATGCCACAGATACGACTGGTGATGAAGTGGGCGTCGCGCGGGTCCTTGCCGCGCATGAAGACGCTGTAGCCACGGAAGACCGACGAGGTGCTGTAGCACTCGGCGACCCGCTTCTGCTTGAAGTCGATCTTCGTGTGGATGCCCAGGCTGCCCACGATCCGGGTGATCGGGTCCCAGGCCATCTCCACCAGGCCGCTGCCGTCGCCGGCCGCCTTCGTCGTCGGTGCCATCTGTGTGCCGTGCCCTTCGTTGCGCGGGAGGTTCGGGTGGGGGGTGCATGCACGAGAACGGGGAGCGGGTCAGCTGCGGTGCGTGCTCACCACGGGGGTCGGTATCCGGTGGTGATCGTGTCTCCGGTACGGCGCCACTTGGGCTCCTTGTCCACGGTCCTGGCCGTGATCGACCGCAGTTTGCGGACCACGGCGCCGTACGCCCCGCTGGTACCGCTCGACACCTTGGCGCCGGGAGGTTCGTCCATGAACGGCATGAACTTGTCGGGGAAGCCGGGCATGGTGCAGGCGATGCAGATGCCGCCGACGTTGGGACAGCCGCCGATCCCGTTCATCCAGCCGCGCTTGGGCACGTTGCACTTGACGACCGGGCCCCAGCAGCCGAGCTTGACCAGGCACGTCGGCGAGTCGTACGACAGGGCGAACTGGCCCTGCTCGTAGTAGCCCGCACGGTCGCAGCCCTCGTGCACGGTGGCCCCGAACAGCCAGGTCGGGCGCAGCTTGTCGTCCAGCGGGATCATCGGGGCCGCGCCGGTCGCCTGGTAGAGCAGGTAGGTGAGCGTCTCGGAGAAGTTGTCGGGCTGGATCGGACAGCCGGGGACGCACACGATGGGGATGCCCGCGTGCGACTTCCAGTCCCAGCCGAGATAGTCCGGCACGCCCATCGCGCCGGTCGGGTTGCCCGCCATGGCGTGGATGCCGCCGTAGGTGGCGCAGGTGCCGATGGCGACGACCGCCAGTGCCTTCGGGGCGAGCCGGTCGATCCACTCGCTGGTGGTGATCGGCTGGCCGGTCTCCGGGGTGTCGCCGAAGCCGCACCAGTAGCCCTCGGGCTTGATCGCCTCGTTGGGGATGGAGCCCTCGACGACCAGGACGAACGGGTCGATCTCGCCCCGCTCCCCCTTGAAGAACCACTCGATGAACGTGTCCGAGCCGCCGACCGGACCGCACTCGAAGTCGATGAGCGGCCAGTGGACGGCGATCTTCGGAAGGCCCGGCAGCGCACCGAGCACGATCTCCTCGATGCTGGGCTGCATGGCCGCTGTCAACGCGACCGAGTCGCCGTCGCAGCTCAGGCCCGCGTTGATCCAGAGAATGTGGATCGTGGGTGTCTCGTCGGCGGGCGCGCCGCTCGCGTCCGCAGCATCGACCGTGTCCGGCGTCGCCTCAGTCATGGGACCGCCTCCTGGGGAGGTAAGGGATGAAGGCTAAGATTTCGACCATCGCTTCTCTTCGTATCAGCCGTTCGGCCGCGATGAGACGCCAATGAGGGCCGTTCCGGTGACATCCGCGACGGAGGGGGTCGGGCCGGTCTGCGCAACCCGGGCGGGACCGAGGTGCGGCGGGGTGCGCGCGGGCCGCTCCTTGTGGACGAAGGCACGACGCAGCGAGTGGTACGGGGCTTCCGGGTCGTCGAAGGTGCGCCGCATCCGGACCAGCTCCTGCTCACGGAAGCCGGCCAGCGGGGTCGTGCTCTCCAACCGGTCCAGCTCCGCCTTCTTCGCGGCGATCCGTGACGCCGTCGCCGGCAGTGACGCCAGACGCGCCGCCAGACCGCCGACCTCCCCCGCGAACTCCTCAGGTCCGCGGTCGACCACCCGGTCGACGAGACCGAGGCTCAGCGCGCCCGCCGAGCTCACCGGCAGAGCCTCACGCATGAGCCGTTCGGCCGTCGCGGAACCCACTCTGCGGGGCAGTGTGTGCGTCCAGTACTCCGAGCCGTACAGGCCCATCAGACGGTAGTGAGGGTTCAGCACGGCGCCCGAGCGGCACCACACCTCGTCGGCCGCCAGGGCGAGCATCACCCCGCCCGCCGCGGCGTTGCCCGCGACAGCCGCGACCACCAGTCGGTCCGTCGTCGTCAGGACGGCCTCGACCAGGTCGTCGATGGCGTTGATGTTCGCCCAGGACTCCGCGGCGGGATCGTCCGCGGCCTCGATGACATTGAGGTGGATCCCGTTGGAGAAGAAGTCCCGTTCGCCGCCCAGCACAAGGACGGACGTGGGCCGCCGGCACGCTTGCCGGTATGCGTCCAGCAGACGTCGGCACTGCTCCGTGCTCATGGCGCCGCCCGGAAAGGCGAACGAGAGGAACCCGACGTCGCCCTCCTCCCGGTAGCGGATGTCCGTCCAGGTACGGTGCTCCACCTCGGGCAGCAGGGGCAGGGCATGATCGGGCAGGGGCGGCAGCAGGCCGCCCAGTGCCCGCACGGCGGGCAGTTTGTACGTGGGCGGCTGCCCGGGCATGCGCCGGGGTCGCAGCTCGGGGATCCACACGGCGCCGTCCCTGGTGGCCCGGCACACCGCTCCGGCCCTGGTGCCCAGCAGCTCGCCCGGGCGGCCGCGCAACACGCTCTCGGGATGACCGCCGTGCAGGTACCACTCACGTCCGAGCAGGATGTCCAGCACGCCGGGCTGCGAGTCCGCCGCTCTCAGCTTGCGCAGGACATCCTGGGTGGAGTCCTCGGCCCAGTCGATTCGCCGGATGCTCTGGTCGAGGTAGGGGCGGGGGCGCAGGAGAGCGTCGGCCGTGGGTGCCACGTCCTGCTTGCGTGGTACGTGGGTTCCCTCGGCGAAGCGCTCGACCGAGAGCATGACGGCCTCGACAGCGGCGTCGGCGATCTCGCCCCGGTACAGCTCGCTCTTGGGGACCGGAGGAACCCGGCACGGTACGCAGGCCCACACGTCGCCGGCGTCCATCTCCCTGTCGGCCTGCAGGACGGTGACGCCCCACTGGTCGACGCCCTCGTGGATCGCCCAGTCCAGGGAGGAGGGACCGCGGTCGCCCACGGGCCCCGGATGGACGATGAGGCAGGTGTGCGCTGTCCATACCTCCTCGGGAATCGCCGTCTTCAGCATCGGCGCCACGATGAGCTGCGGTGCGTGCCGCCGCACGAGGTCGGGCAACGGGCTGCCGGGCAGGGCGAGTTCCACCGCCACGGTGTGGCCACGGTCGCGCAGCTCGGCGTGGACACGCTGGGTGAGGCTGTTGAACGCACTGGCCAGGAGCAGGATGTGCACGGCTGCCTCCGAGACGGACGAACGGCAGGCAGCAATGGCCGCCGCACGCGATCCTCGGGCAGGGCGACCTGCCGTCCCCGACGACAGGCGGTGAGGTCATCCGAAAGCGGGCGCCGATCCGCCGTCCGGCCTCACTGGCCGCGGCAGACGACGCCACTGATGATCACATTCGTCGCAGGCCGCTGGTGATGCGCTCCCACCGGGAGCGGGTGGCGCCGAAGTGGGTCTCGTGGGCCCAGATGTGGGTGCACGACCGGCACTGCAGGTGGAGCAGGCTGCCGACGTGGGCCAGCAGGTAGCGCCAGTGCTCGGAACAGGTGCGCCCCTGCTCGCAGGTGGCGCACCCGCGACGGTCGTCGCAGTTCGGGCAGGCCACCCAGGCGCGCCGCCCGATGTCCGCCTGCGGGTCAAGCGGCAGCATCGCCGCCGCCTCGCCGCGGCAGGACACCGGCCGAGACCAACTCGTCGTACACGCGCTGCTGCTCCGCACTGAGGCCGGAATACAGCAGCTCATACGCCGCTTCCTCGCCGCGCAGCGCGGCGACGGGGTCCCAGTCGGGGCCGAGAGCGTCCAGGACATGTGCGCGCCGGAGCAGTTCATGCGAGCTCAGGTCGATGTCCAGGTCGACCGTCGGAGACGGGTCGGGTCGGTCCGCCGCGGACCTGCTTTCCGTGGCGGGTTCATCCGGTTCGCCTGGAAGGGCGCGGCCATGGGAGGACATGGGACCGAACGTAGGCAAGCGCCTCTCGCCCCGGCAAGAGCAGGTGGGAGAAGTCACAGCAGGCCCGCGCCCTCAGGGGACGTTCGGTGGCAACCCGTACACGCCCGTCGGCCGACGACTTGTCGGTCGGCTCATCCGTCTCCGTGGCGATGCGGGTTACGGCTTGAGTACCGCCAGCACCTCGTCGAGCGAGACGCCGACGGGGTCAGATGCCGATGCCGGCGGCCCCGAACGACAGCTCGGTCACCCGGCCACCGCTGCCACCCAGCGCCGACGTCCTCATGACCCGGCCCTCGGACGGAGCCGGAGCCCCTGCATGCCGCCGTCGACGGCGAGGGCGACACCGGTCACGGAGGCGGCGGCCGGGGAGGCCAGGTAGGCCACGGCCGCCGCGATCTCCTCCGCGCCGACCAGGCGTCCCATGGGCTGGCGCGCGTTGAGGGCGGCGCGTTCCGCCTCCGGGTCGGCGGAGGCGGTGAGGAGCCGGGTCACCCAGGGGGTGTCGGCGGTGCCCGGGTTGACGCAGTTGACGCGAATGCCCTCATGGACGTGGTCGGCGGCCATGGCCAGGGTCAGCGACAGGACGGCACCCTTGCTCGCTGAGTACAGGGCACGCTGCGGGAGGCCGGCCGTGGCCGCGATCGAGCCGATGTTGACGATCGCCGCAGTGCCCGGACGGGCAGCGGCAGCGCGCCGCAGATGCGGCAGGGCGGCACGGGTCGCGCGCACCATGCCGAGGACGTTGACGTCCAGGACGCGGTGCCACTGTTCGTCGGGGCCGTCCTCGACCGTACCGACGGCGCCGATGCCGGCGTTGTTGACGAGGACGTCCAGTCCGCCGAGCCGCTTCGCTGCTTCCTCGACGGCGGAGCGGACCGCAGTGTCGTCCCGGACATCAGCCTTGAGGGCGTGCAGCGGGGCGGGCACGCCGGACGGTTCGAGGTCGAGGACGGCCACCGCCGCGCCGCGCGCCGCCAGGGTGCGGGCCGTGGCGAGCCCGATGCCGGACGCGCCACCGGTGACGAGGGCTCTGAGTCCTGCGAGATCGGTCATGAGGCGGCTTCCTTCCGGGAGCGTCGGCTGAGCGGGAGGGAGGACATGGGCGGCTCCTTGACTGGCACAGGCACCGGGAGGGACTGCGCGGGAGTGCTTTGAGTACTTCGGTGCAAAAGGGTGCGGCCGGCGTCAGTTGCGGACGGGGGTGAGAGGTCGAACGGACTCGTCCCGGCCGTGGCCGGGAGGGAGCGGTTCGGAGTCCTCGTACCTCCGACACCCCTCGACTAACATCGGATGTATTAAGAGGCAAGGGATCGCTACGTGTCCAGAGCCAAGACAGAATTGCCACGTGAAGGGGCTGCCAGCGATCTAAGCTGAGCGAGCACCCGAGGAAGCATCCGATGTAAGCTGCGCTGCGTAGCGGAGACATCCCACACCTGCGGGGCCCGTTGACCGCGTCGGCCAGGACAGGGCGCGCGTGGTCTGGCCCCGTACGCGGCGCGGTCCGCGCGGCGCCCCGGCGCGGCCGTTGTCTACCGCTGCGCGCCCATTGACGGCTCCCCACGGGGCAACGGCGTGCCGCTGCAGGACACACGGGCGCGGACACCCGGACCTCCGGTCGCCCCCTCAGGGACGCCACCAGATCCGCTCGGGCGGGGCGGAGATCGAAAATCGTCGGCAACCTTTTCGCCGTGGGTGGCCACTGACCAGTGCACCATCGGCCCGAGCTTGCGAACGGACAGGTAATGGACACAACGAGGCGGATCGCGCGGCAGCGCAGGCGCAGG
Organism: Streptomyces sp. SLBN-8D4; assembly: GCF_049739545.1. Taxonomy (NCBI): domain Bacteria; kingdom Bacillati; phylum Actinomycetota; class Actinomycetes; order Kitasatosporales; family Streptomycetaceae; genus Streptomyces; species Streptomyces sp. SLBN-8D4. Next base: position 9,927,912 of record NZ_JBMGQC010000001.1, on the reverse strand, counting down.
CGCAGACGGCGACTCGTGCTGGGCGCCACGGCGGCGCTGGCCTCCGCGGGCGTTCTGGCCACAGCCGGTTGACCTGGGCATGCCCATCTTCACCGACAACGCGCCGCCGCCCCAAACGGATACGGGAAGACCCGGGCCTCAAAGCTGACCACTGAAGCAACTACCGGCCCCGCCCCGGGCGGGGCCGTATGCAATGAAGCTCGTAGCCACGGAGCGCAAGTCATATTGGGCGCGGTACGGCTCCATCCTGCCAGCGGTAGAGGTCGCGCAGCAGGGAAATCTCGGCGCCGTGATGGATCAGCTCCCTGTTGACGTGCAGGACCCTGTTCTCCATGGGAAACCGCTCGGGACCCACCGTGGGCGGATTCTCCAGGTCAGTGTCAGAGAGTTCGCGGACCCCCGCGTTCCATCTCCCATACATCTCATCGAGCTGCCTTAGCGCCTGGTCAGCGGTCCCCGCGTAGGCGAATGTCGCGGAGTTGACGTCCTGGCCGCCGAAGTACCATCCGACCCGATAGCCCAGGCAGGAGACGATGATGTGCGCCAGCCGCCAGGCAATCGTGGTCACCGGTGCGGGCTCCGGGCCAGGGGACGCTAAGTCCATCGCCCATGCCCCCGAACCTTCCGACATCGGTGCGGCCGACGTGCCACGTGGGCGGACACTCCAGCAGCCGCGCACCGGCTCCCAGAAGTACTCCTCATCGGTAAGACCGTCCAACCGCGGCCGTAGGTTCTTGTGCCAGTACCAGTCCAGCTGGTCCGCGAGTCGCTCGCTTCTTGTCATTTCCGCACACTACATACAACGAAAACCTGGCTGTGACCCCCGTGGACGCCGTCGTCGGCCCGCAATCCCCTGATCCATCCGCTGACGATCCCGTGTTCGACACAGCGGACGCCACGGCGAGCCACTGCGAGATCGCGACTTCAACGCTGGTCCGGGACAGGCCGGGTGCCCGTGAAGACGAGGTCACCGGGGAGAAGCGGCACGACGGCGGACAGCCGGGCGATGAGCTCGGGAAGAGGGAAGATCATGGATTTCGTGCGGTCGTGCTGGAGGACCTCGCCGTTGAGCAGGCCGGTGATCTCCAGGTCGTCGGGATCGTCGAACTCGTCCGGAGTGACGAGGACCGGCCCGGTCGGCCCGAACACTCACGGGTGGATCCGGTCGCCAGGGGAATGACGCCGCTCCTCCAGCCCCGTAATAGCCGACCAAGGTGGTGAGTTCGAAGAGACCTCGTTCCCCCACTCGGCCACCGTGTCGCAGTACTCGGCGTCGCCCAGGATGCCGGTCCGGGTCAGCGCGGCGGTGGCCGACAGCGCGGCTCGCTCAGCGGGGTCGAGCAGCTTGGGCAGCTCTCCGGCGCGCAGGAATGACGAGCTCGGCTTCGGTGAGGCCGCAGGCGCGGCCCCCTGCCTCGTGAGCCTGCCATTCGAAGGCACTCCCCCAGCGGGCGGCGACGAACAGGAGACGCCGGAATTCCACCACGGACTCAGCGCACCGCACTCACCGTGTTTCTCGGCGCGCGCCAAGGCTGGTTGCGTCCGGTTTTGCTCGCGCCTAGCGGAGTGCGGAGAGGTCGACGGCGTTCGCCATGGCCTGCATTCCGGCGTCGTTGGGATGGAGATGGTCGCCGCTGTCGTAGGCAGGAAGCATCTGGGCGGGGTTGCCCGGATCCCGCATGACGGAGTCGAAGTCGATGACCGCGTCGAACGCGCCACTCGTGCGGATCCAGTTGTTCACCGTGGTCCGGATGCCGGCCTTGGTGCTGTTCAGCGGGGAGTAGGGCAGCATGGTGCCCCCGATGATCCTCACACCGGCCGCGTGGGCCTGCGCGATGATGTCCTGGTACCCGGCGATCAGCTGGTCGGCGGTGAGGGAGGGGTTGTTGTTGATGTCGTTGATGCCCTCCATGAAGATCACGTCCCGTACGCCCCGCTGGCCGAGGGCGTCGTGCGCGAACCGGACCGTGGCGGCCAGTCCCTGCGGGGCCCAGCCGGCATCGGCGCGCACCATGTTGCCCCCGATGCCCGCGTTGACGACGGAGAGCCGCTGGCCGCCGCTCGCCGACTGCAGCCGCGCGGCCAGGCGGTCCGGCCAGCGCCGGTTGCTCTCGAGTGTGCTGTTGTAACCGTCGGTGATGGAGTCGCCGAAGGCCACCACGGTTCCGTTGGTCACGCCGGCGGGTGCGACGTCGACGCCGGACACGTAGTACCAACTCCACATGGAGGTGGTGAAGTTGGTGGCTGCGTCCTCGCCCGCGTGATTGCCTGAGCCGGCCTCCGAGCGGTACGAGGTCTGGTAGGCGTCCCGGTGGAAGGTGGAGGCGCCGGTCGCACCCGGAAGGTACAGGCTCACCAGGAGGTCCTGTCCCGCGCTCACCGACATTGGGATGACATCGCTGGTCACTTCCGCCCCGGCTGCGACGGTCGGGTTGCCGACTCCGCCGAAGGTCACGGTGCGATGGGTGCCGGGCACCGCGGCGGCGCCACTGGACCGGACGGCCACGTCGACGGCGCCGACGGACAGCGAGATGGTGCCGCGCAGGTTGGACACCCGGATCCGCACCCCGGAACCGGCGACGCTGGTGTGGACGACCATCCGCAGCGTCTGCTCGGAGAAGGTGTCACCGCCGGAGGTCACAGCGGGGGCGAAGGCGCCTACCCGGGGGCGTTCGGTGAGGCTCCACTGCTGGTTCTTGTCGCTGCTGCACGACCACTGGATGAGCGGTGTGTTGTCACCCACCGAGCCGCCTTTGACGTCGAGGCACATCCCGCTGTTGACGGACTTGACCGCTGAGCCGTTGAAGGTCCAGCGCTGGTTGGGTCTGCCGCTGCACGGCCACTGGATGACCGACTCTCCCGCCGAGGTGGACGCGCCCTTCACGTCCATGCACTTGCCGCTGTTGATGTTCACCAGCGAGAACGAACCATCGCTCTGGGCGACGGTCTGCCACAGCTGACTGGCGTCGTCGGCGGCGGCGTTCTGCACCACCTCCGCGGCGTCGGCCGACGAGGCCGACTTGACCTGTGCGTTCTTGCCGCTGTGCGCCGCGGTCAGCGCGTACACATGGCCGTCCTGCGGTCCGGCTGTGGCGGCGGTGGTGGTGGCGGTGGCCGGGGCCACCGGTACGAGCGACAGTCCCAGGACGGCCACTGCCACGGCTCCCGTGACGGCGGCTCTGTTCCGAAACCCTCTCATCAGCACCTCTTCCATGTGGTCCTTCTCCTGGGAGCCGAGGCCGCGGTGAGGCGGGCCTCGGCCGGTGGATGGCTCGGGTCAGTTCCGTGTCCACTGCTGGTTGGTACCGGTGCCGCACGAGTAGAGCTGGAGCCCGGAGCCGTTGGCGCTGCGTCCGTCGGTCACGTCCAGGCAGCGGCCGGACTCGACTCCGACGAGGGTGCCGTTCGCGTTGAGGGTCCACTGCTGGTTGCCGCCGCCGTTGCAGGACCAGATCTCCACGGGCGTGCCGTTGGCGGTGCCGTGGCCCGTCGCGTCCAGGCACTTGTCGCCGTACACCCGCAGTTCCTTGGCCGAGGTCAGGGTCCACTGCTGGTTGGAGCCGGCGTTGCAGTCCCAGATCTGCGTCAGGGTGCCGTTGCTCTGGTTGTAGCCCGGCACGTCCAGGCAGCGTCCGGATCCGGTGCCGGCGACCTTGGTGGTCGACCCGATCGACAGGTTGTCGAACTGGCCCGTCTCCCCCTGGCTGTTGCCGTAGCCGACCTGCCCCGCGGAGTAGGTGTTGTCGTTGACCGATCCCACCTTCACGTCGTCGATCCACGCGGTGATCGTGTTGCCGTAGAAGCCCAGCCTCATGGTGTGCCAGGAGTTGGTGTCCAGCGCGGTGACCGTGCCGCTTGCCAGCGTCACGAAGTTGTTGTCGGTGTCGTTGCGCAGGATGGACCAGGCTCCGGTGTTGCTGACCCGCAGGTAGTAGGCGTTGAGGCCCTCCGGGCCGAAGGAGTGCTGCCAGGTGGCCCGGCCGATGAGCTCCGTGTAGCCCGCGCTCTCCAACAGGACGTCGCTGGAGACCTGGTAGTCCTTCCAGCCGACGTCACCGACGAGGGCGTAGGGGTGCGACAGGGGGGCCCAGGTGATCGGCGTCTGAGCCGCCATCTGGCGCACGCACTGCCCGCCGCGTCCGCCTCCGCAGCCGACGACCTCGTAGGAGCCCTGCTGGTCCTGGACGTACTTGGCCTCACGGCCGGTGGCGTAACCGTCGTACGAGTCGGCGTACGGAAGCCCCAGCGAACCCTTCGCCGGGCCGGCAGCGGTGCCCTTGCCCTGTCCTGTCGTGGTGGTGAGGGTGTATACGTGACCCGGCTGGACGGTGAGCGAGTAGGAGCCCGCGGACGGCGTGATGTCGGTGACGTGCACCATCCCGGTCGCGGCGTCGGTGGAGTTGACGTTGGTCGACCAGACGTGCACGGCCCCGGTGGACAGGCCGCCGGTCACCGAGAAGTCGAGCGTCTGCGCCGCGGAGGCCTGGGTGGTCTCGATGACGGTGCTGTAGTCGCTGTTGTTGGTGGACTTCAGGGTCACGTAGCTGCCGTTGGAGGCGCTGCCGCCGATGTACCCCGTGGAACGGTCGAGGTACTTCCAGCCCGGTGAGGTGAACTGGGTGGTCTGGGCGGTGACCCAGGTGCTCTGTCCCACGGAGTACGCGCCCGACCAGGGCTGATTGGCGACGACCAGGCCGGCGGTGGGCCAGGGAATGTTGGGCGTCATGGCCGCGACCACGGGCCAGTTGATGGTCGCCGTCATCTTCCCGTCGATGTAGTCCCGGTTGTTGGCACGGGCCATCGCCGCGGCTCCGTCGTTGTAGTCCTGCGAGCCGTTCTCGCTGGCCCACAACTGCTTGCCGGTGGCCAGCGCGTTGGGGGTGCTCGGGCAGGAGGTCTGGGAGGTGAGCCAGCCGCACGGGTAGTGGCTGCCGATGATGTCCACGGACGCGGCGAAGGAGGAGTCCTTCAGCATGTCGTCGGCGATACCCCAGTCACCGTCCGCCCCCACGATCCTGATCGAGGAGTAGCCGTTCGTGTTCAGCGCGGTGCGCAGGCCCTTGTACCAGCCGGTGTTGTAGCCACGCTCGTTCCAGCCGCCCAGGTAGCTGATGGTCAGCCCGTGCGTTTTGGCGCAACCGAGCCAGGAGAGCAGGTAGTTGGTCATGTCGTCGGACCAGAAGTTGCCGTTGCCGATCCAGCCCGGCGCGCCCCAGGCCAGGCCGTAGAGCTTGATGTTCGGGTTGCGGGCCACGGCCTGCTCCATCAGCCACCACTCGTAGCCTCTGTTGCAGTTGAGGTCGCCGCGGGTGTGCTGGTGGCTCGGTTCGGCGCCACTGGTGGAGTTGGTGTCCCCGCCGATCTCCGCCTTGAGGATCTGCAGGGCCGCTCCGTATCCGGGCTTGAAGAGGTAGTCCAGAACCTGGCTGCGCTGCGGCTCGGGGTAGTCGATCAGCAGCCTGCTGTTCCCGCCGCCACCGCTGATGGCACCGACGCCGTCGAAGGTGCGTCCGGCCGAGGTGCCGTCGAGGGTGATCGATGTCGCCGCCTGGGCCGGGGCGGCGACGAGCATGGATCCCATCATCGCGATGACGAGTGCACACACCACGCCAAGGGTGCGCCGCAGGTGGCGGCGACCGTTGCGCCCGCTGGGCGGACGTCTGAGGACCAGCATCCCGTTCTCCTCGGGTTGTTGGACGATGACGCATTTCGTTGGAGGCAGGGCACTGACGAATCGACGACGGGACCAGCCCATGGGAGGGCCCCGACTGCTGAGCCATCCGATGTATAGAGCGAGTCTTCCCGGATTCGGACCGCCCTCAAAACCTCGACGTTGAAGGTATGGGTGACCATGTTCGGCGTCAATGCCTGCAGCACAACAGGGATCTTCGGATCGCCTACTCGTCGACGGTGAGGGCGGAACAGCTGGACAGGCGTCGCCACTCCGATGGAGAATCTTCACAATACATCCGACGTATCACAGATCCCGTTGCCGTCTTCTGAGGTGGACAGCGTCGCCTCCGTCAGGAGCCCGCCGTCGGCGGCGGGACAGGGCGCGGCGCTGCGGGCAGTGGAAGCCAGGCAGCAGGGATGTACCGCCGGCCAGGACAGCACCCGCTCTCCCGGAGGAGTTGGTTTCTGGAGTCGGTGGTCACCGACCGGTGCACATCGGCTGGATCCCGTGGCACGGACGAGGGATGAGGACATCGAGGCAGACCGCCCGGCGGCGCAGGCAGAGACGCAGACTTGCGCCGGGAGCCACAGTGGCGCATGAAGCTGTCGGACGGAGGGCGGTCAGGACGACTCCCGGACGACCAGCTCTGTGCGGAGGATGACGTGGCGCCAGGCCACGGACTCCTCCTCCATCTCCTCCAGCAGCAGCCTGATCATGGCCCGCCCCATCTGCTCCAGCGGCTGTCGCACAGTGGTCAGGCGCGGCTCGGTGCGCTCTGCCAGTGGAAAGTCGTCGAAACCGATGACGGCGACGTCCCCGGGGACCCGCCGTCCGGCCGCGCCCAGTGCGCGCAACGCCCCGGCCGCAGTGGTGTCCGAGGCAGCGAGGACGGCGTCGATCTCGGGGTGCCGTTCGAGGAGTTCCGTCATGGCACGACGGCCGCTCTCCTCCGAGAAATCACTCTCCGCGACCCAGGACCGTGACGTCTTCAGACCGGCCAGCGCCAGCGCGTCCTGATAACCGCGCAGTCGGCACTGGGCAACGTACATGTCCAGTGGCCCCGTAATGGTGGCGATCGCCGTGCGGCCCTGTTTCAGAAGGTGGGACACGGCATTTCGGGCGCCGCCCACGTTGTCGGCGTCGACGTAGCTCACATACTCGTCGCCCGAGCGGCGCCCCAGCAGAACGGTCGGCAACCGCGCCTCGGCGAGCATGTCCGGCAGCCTGTCGTCCGCGTGTACGGACATCAGCAGGACTCCGTCGACCCGGCCGCCTCGCGCGTACTCCAGGAAGCGCTGCCGCTCGGTCTCCGAGCGGACCAGGGTCAGCATCAGCTGCATCCCGGTGTCCGCCAGGGCATCGCCGAGTGAGCGGACGATCTCCGAGAAGAACGGCTCGGCGAACTGCCGCCAGTCCGGCTCAGTCAGGACGAGGGCCACGGCGTCCGCACGCTGCCCGGCCAGGGAGCGGGCCGCGAGATTGGGCACGTAGCCCAGTTCTTCGATGGCCCGCTGCACGGTCTGGCGTGTCGACTCCTTCACGCCGGCCGCGTTGTTGATGACCCGGGAGACCGTGCCCCGTCCCACCCCGGCGTGGGCGGCCACCGCTTCCAGAGTCGGCGCTCCAAGACGCCGCTTGGCCATGACCACCTCCCCACCCGCGAGATCACCGATCTTACGGGGCGGAGGACCCGGGCACATGCCTTCCGCACATGAACGACCGGGCTCGGCGCGAAGGGAAGTTGCGACAGCGATGGTCCGCTGCGGACGAGCCCGCCGAAACCCGGGAAGAAACCCGCGGACCCACCCCGCCGGACAGAAGTGTCAGCCGGATGGATCCGCGGTACCGGGTGCACGCGGTTGGACGCGGGCCGGGCAGGCCTTCCAAGCGGCCTGTCAGACCGCCCGTCCCGGTGCCTTCAGGCGGTGGTGCAGGGCGTGCCGTTCAAGCTGAATGCGCCTGGTTTGGCGAAGGCGCCGTCATAGGCGCCCTGGAACCCGAAGGAGACCTGGCCGCCCGGTGCGATGGACGCGTTGTAGGCCATACCACCAGCCGTCGCAGCTCCCGACGAGGGTGAGATCTCGGCGCTCCACGCACTTGTGACCTTCTGCCCGGGCGGCAACGCAAAAGCGAGTTTCCAGGCGTCAACGGGCGACGAGCCCGTGTTGGTCACGGTGACATCCGCCGTGAACCCTCCCTGCCACACGTTCGTGCCGTAGCCCACCTTGCAGGCCGACGAACCGCCCGAGCCACCCGTGCCGCCGCTGCCGCTGCCGAGGTTCACGCTGGACGAAAACGAGTTCACGGCCAGGCCCGCGCCGTTCTGCCAGGGCTCGAAGCCTGCCTGAATGCTCGTCAGGTACCAGTTGTCCTGGGCGAGTCCGCGGGAGACGGCCTGCCGGACGAAGTCCATCACGTCGAAGTTCCAGCTGTCGATCGCCGAGGGTGCGACGAAGGACAGGACGTCGTTGGAGCCGTTGTTCCCGGACCACACCTGCCAGTTGCGGCCGCCCACCGTGGCGGAACCGACGGGCGATCCCACCGGCTGCACGGACCCCACCCGGTTGAACCAGATCATGATCTCGGTGCGGTTCACGCCGTCGGTGCGGGGCGTCGGGTCCAGCCAGATGTCGTAGGCGGCGTCGTAGGCCGCACCGCTCACGTAGCTGTAGGAGATGCCTGAGGGCGCGCTCGCGATGGAGTTGAGCCGGGCGGGGAGATTCGTTCCGGGCGAGCAGTTGGTGTAGTGGCAGCCGTTGTACACGGACGGGTACGACTTCGGGGCACCGCTCGTCGGGACCGAGCCGTCGGCCTGGGTGACCCTGAAGCCGGAGTCCGTGACGGAGATGCACTGGGAGGCGCTGGTGCCCCAGCGGTTGTTCTGCACGACGTAACGGCCCTGGATCGTGGTGGTGCCGAACGCCTCGCAGATCGTCGTGTCGGCCTGGGAGGCCGAAGCGCCGGTGAGCAACGCGGCCAAGGCGACGAGCGTGGTCAGCAACGCACCGCAGAGGGCGCGCATCCTGAGGACTTGGTGACGTGACGATTGCATGCGGCTCCTCCGCGAGCGATGTGGGGGGCGAGGGCTTCTGCAGGGAATTGGGAGCGCTCCCAAAAAGCGATCTCGCTGGGACTGCAGGAGAGGATCATGTTCCTGACAAGGCGGTCGGCTCTGGTGTCTTGAGGTGATTACCGAAGCCGCTGGTGCGGCGGGTGGAACGGGGCTCGACAGCTTGCGGGTCCGGGCACCGGGCGGCCCCCAAGGGGGCGGGGGCCGCCCGGGCCGGGTGACCCCGTCTCCTTGTGACGGGGTCGCGCACGCGGCCTCAGCGGGGGGACTATTCGAGGAGTTCCGCGTACGAGCCCATGGCCAGGGCGATGTCCGCCTGGGCCCAGAACCGGTGATACGTGAACGACGGCACCGCGCCGCCCTTCAGGTAGGCCTCGATCTTCGACCAGGCCGGGTCGCTCTTGTAGAAGGACCGGAGCGAGGCGAAGGTCGACGAGGAGTTGATCGTGTCCCCGTTCGGCATCGCGCCACCGAAGCTGCTGGGGACGTAGACCGAGTCGTCGAACCGGTTGTAGTCCGCCCGGTCCTCCGGCACCGCGATGCCCAGGCTGTCCTGGTAGTTGTTCCACATGCCGTCCAGGAGCGCCTTGGCCGTCGTCTTCGCCGCCGTGTCACCGGACTTGGCGGCGTAGTAGCTCAGGGTCTTGGCGTACGCCGCGGCCACGCCGACGTCGTTGGTGTAGTCGGCGACGGTGACGTGAAGTCCGCTGTTGGCGCCGGGACTTGACGCGTTCCAGGTGTCGGGCCGGCCCGACCACTGCAGCGTGGAGGGGATGCGGTAGGTGCCGTCCGGGTTGATCGTGGTCTTGGACAGCGCCCACTTCACCCACTTGTCGAGGACCGCCTTGGCCTGCGCGTTCCCCGTCTGCTGGTACAGCTCCGCCACCCGCTCCATCGACCACGCCTGGAAGCCGAACCACTGGTTGGACGGCGGGTCGTGGTAGACGGGCTGCTGGTCGTAGTACATGCCGTAGAAGGTCGATGTCCCGGCCGGAGGAGACGCGTAGCGGCCCGCCCAGCTGTTCGTCGCGCCGCCCGCGATGGCACCCTCGTCGGACTGCAGCCAGCGGTAGAACTCCAGCTGTCGCCCAAGGGACTTGGCCCAGTCCGACTGTCCCGTCGCCGACTTGGGCTTCAGGTCGGCGTAGGAGCTCAGCGCGTAGGCCGCGAGAGGGTTCTGGTAGCCGCCATGGGTGTGGCTGGATCCGATGCGCCAGGCCCAGCCCGCCGAGGTGTCGGTGGCGCCGCCCCAGGCGTAGTACCAGGAGAGCAGGTACATCGAGGCGTCCTTGCCGGTGCCGGCCGGACAGGTCGACGGCCCGACGCAGTTGCCGATCTTCTTGAAGTACTTGTCGTACATGGCGTAGCGCAGGTAGTCGCCCATCTTCGCGGCCTTGCCCATGGTCGCGGAGACGTCGGAGCCCTTGCCCTGCTGCTTGGCCCAGATGTCAGCCCAGTACGCGGCCTGCACCGCGCGCGCGTCGGCGTCGGGTGCATCGGTGAACTTCCACTGCTTGGCGTAGGAGGAGTCACCCGTGAACAGGTCCAGGTAACCGTTCTTGCCGCCGTACTTGAAGGCGTCACACGTCGGCTGCGGCATGGTCTCCCACACCGACTCCTGCACACCGCGCTGGAAGGTGTTGATGTACGACGGTCCGGTGTCCGTCGGTCCCGCCTCGCACTTGCCCGGCGAGTTGCCGAAGCCGTAGACGTTGTCGACGTCCTGCAACCAGTGCATGCCGTAGATGTCGTCCGTACCGTACGCGCTCTTCAGCTCACCGGCGATCGGATCCGAACCCGAAGCGACCGACGAGTCGAGCTTGGCCGGGTACTCGTTCGGGGTGTCGAGCTCGGGCGCGTAGGTGGCCGGCTTGGAAGCGTTGTAGAACGAGTTGGTCGGCTGGTCGGCGTGGGTCGGGATCATGTACTTCTCCATGATCTCCCAGGCACCGTTGAACTTGGACCAGTCACCCGTCACCTTGCCGTACATCGCCTGCAGCCACAGGAGGTAGCTGTACGCCTCCGAGGTGGTCTCGTGGCCCTGGTCCGGCGCCTCGACGATCAGCGTCTCGACCGAGTGATAGGGGATGCCCTCGGGGGAGAAGTAGCCGTTCGCCGGATTGGTGATCTTGCCGTACAGATCCAGGAAGCGGGCGTCGTACGCCTTCGTCGCTCCCAGCTGCGTCACGGTGACCGAGGCCTTCGCCTGCCCGGGGGCAGTGGACTCGAAGGTCGCCGCGCCGGTGCCGGAGGAGTCGGCGGTGACGGTGACCTTCTGGGCGGTGTTCCAGTTCGCCGGGGTGAAGGTGAGCGAGGCCCCGCCGGTCACCGACAGGCCTGAGTTCCCGCTCGCGCGAGCCGTCGTCACCGTCACGTCCGCGCTCGGCTGCTTCGACAGCTTCACCTCGTACGTGCCCGACTTGCCCTGCTGGACACCCAGTTGGGACGGCGTGGCGACCACAGAGGGACCCGAGGTGACCGTGATGCCGACCGGCGTGGACTCCGCGGAGGCGCCCAGGCTGTCGTACGCCTTCGCCAGCAAGGAATGACTGCCCACGGTCAAGCCAGAGGCCGAGAGCGCGTACGGCGCCGTCGTGTCCGTGCCCAGCAGCTTGGTGTCGTCGTAGAACTCCACCTTGCTGATGGTGGCGTTGTCCGCGGCCGCGGCCGTGGCCGCGAGCGGGACCGCCTCGCCCTGGGTGTAGACCGCGCCGGCGGCCGGGCTGGTGAGCACGGTGATCGGCGGCTGGTGAGCCCCGTTGCAGGCGGTGCCGTTGACCGAGAAGGAAACGGGGGCCGCATTGGTGCCGCTGTAGCTGAACTGCGCGCCCGTGGAGACTGCGGCGCCCGCGGCGATCTTGCCGTTGTAGCCGGCGTCCTTCACGCTGATGTTCTGACCGGACTGGGACCAGGTGCCGTTCCAGCCGTTCATCAACTTCTGGTTGCCCGCGTAGGCGTACGTCAGCGTCCAGCCGTCGATGGCGTCCGCACCGCGGTTGGTGATCGTCACGTCCGTGGTGAAACCGGAGCCCCAGTCGTTCGTCTTGTAGTCCACGCTGCACTCAACGCCCGCCGCCCGCGCGGTCGTTGCGCCTGTGGCCAGCATCGACAGGGGCAGGGCCAAGGCTGTCGCCACGGCGGTCCACGCCCGCCGAGGGGTTCTGTGTTTGCGTCCGGGATCCATGAACTGGTTCCTCCTAGCGGCTCGGAGCTCGGGGAAGGACAAGTCTTGGCCAGTGGGAGCGCTCCCATCATGGGGATGAGGACGGCGGCGGTCAAGGAGCTTGAAGAGTCGAACACACGAAAGCGTTTAGTTCAAAGGAAGTTCAACCGTACCTCTGGGCAAGCGCGTCGCTTGGCGCTACCTTCCTTCGCACCAGTGGGAGCGGTTCCAATCAGTCGACGCGCCGTCACGGTGCGCCACACTGCGAGGAGTCGCTCATGCGACACCCCCCACGTCCATTTCTCCTGGCCACCGCAGGCGCCGACACGCTCGTCGCCGTCGCGGTCGTCCCGATGATCCGGCCTCCGGGAGCAACGCGCCGCCGTATGGCGGAGAGCGCGGCAGCCGATCAGTGGGACCACGGCCTCCAAGGATCAGTGCTGACCAGCAACCCCCAAAGCACACCCAGCAGTTGGCGCCTCGTTGTCGGCTTTTGCCGACAGACGTGCCACGAACGACCGCTGGACGGACTGCGTCGCGGCCGACGCGATCGCCGGCTCAGGCTCCCCAGTAGCTTGAGCGGACGCCCGCTGCGCACCGACGAAGCTCGAATGCATGGGCATCGACGGCGCCACCCGTCGACCGCCGGGTGGGGAGCGCTCCCAACACGAGTCCACATGCGTCCCGCGCCGAGAGCGTCGGTCAACGGCGTGTCCCAGAGCGACGGCGCGCCGTGGTGCGAGCTCCTCAACGAGCCTTGTCCGCAAGGCCGTAGGCCGGCCGCCTGCGCCCCGCACGGCCGGGCCCCGGATCAGCGGACGGCTCCTCCGAGCCCTTCCTGACCTTCGGCCACAAGGCCACGTCGACCCGTACGCATCAAGGCGCGCGATCTCCCGTGCGCGCTCAACCAGCGGAGAAACCCTCCAACCAGAAGGAATGCTTCATCATGAGTCGCACCAAAACCTCATTGCTCGCGGCCCTTGCGCTGCTCAGCGGGACCTCAGCGGCCGCGCTCGTCTCGGCGCCGGCCGGAGCCGCCGCCGCGGCCGCACCCTGCACAGTGGACTACAAGGTGCAGAACCAGTGGGACACCGGCTTCACGACAGCCGTCACGATCACCAACAACGGCTCGGCCAAGTCGAGTTGGTCGCTGCAGTGGTCGTACGCCGGAAACCAGAGGATCAGCAACGGCTGGAACGCGAAGGTCAGCCAGAGCGGTTCGTCCGTGACGGCCGCCAACGAGAGCTACAACGGCGCGCTTCCCACCGGGGGTTCGGCGAGCTTCGGTTTCCAGGCGTCCTACAGCGGGACCAACGCCGTCCCGGCCACGTTCACGCTCGACGGCGTGACCTGCAACGTCGACGGCGGCGGGCCCACCGACCCGGGGCCGACCGATCCGGGGCCGACGGATCCGGGGCCGACCGATCCCGGCCCGGGTGGGCCCAAGGTCGCCAACCCCTATGTCGGCGCCAAGGCCTATGTGAACCCGGAGTGGTCCGCGAAGGCGGCCGCCGAACCGGGCGGCAGCCGCATCGCCAACCAGCCCACCGCCGTGTGGCTGGACCGGATCGCCGCCATCAACGGCGTCAGCGGCGGCATGGGCCTGCGCGCCCACCTGGACGAGGCCCTGAAGCAGAAGGGCAGCGGCGAACTCGTCGTCCAGCTCGTCATCTACGACCTGCCGGGCCGCGACTGCGCCGCCCTCGCCTCCAACGGCGAACTGGGACCGAACGACCTCGACAAGTACAAGAGCCAGTACATCGACCCGATCACCTCGATCCTGTCCGAGTCGAAGTACGCGGGCCTGCGGATCGCCACCGTCATCGAGCCCGACTCGCTGCCCAACCTGGTCACCAACGCCGGAGGAACCAACACCACCACCGACGCCTGCGTGACCATGAAGAGCAACGGCAACTACGAGAAGGGCGTCTCCTACGCGCTCGACAAGCTCGGCGCCCTCGCGAACGTCTACAACTACATCGACGCCGGCCACCACGGCTGGCTGGGCTGGGACAGCAACCTCGGCCCGTCGGTGCAGGAGTTCTACAAGGTCGCCACGACCAACGGCGCGAGCGTGAGCGATGTGGCCGGCTTCATCGTCAACACCGCCAACTACAGCCCCGTCAAGGAGCCCAACTTCAAGGTCACCGACATGGTGAACGGGCAGACCATACGCCAGTCGAAGTGGGTCGACTGGAACCAGTACGTGGACGAGCAGTCGTTCGCGCTCGGTCTGCGGGACAAGCTGGTCGCCGCCGGGTTCGACTCCGGTCTCGGCATGCTGATCGACACCTCCCGCAACGGCTGGGGCGGCTCCGCCCGGCCCACCGGCCCCGGTCCGTCGACCTCCGTCGACGACTACGTCAACGGCGGTCGCATCGACCGGCGCATCCACGCCGGCAACTGGTGCAACCAGAGCGGCGCGGGAATCGGCCAGCGGCCCACCGCCGCCCCCGCCACCGGCGTCGACGCCTACGTGTGGGTCAAGCCGCCGGGAGAGTCCGACGGCAACAGCGCCGCCGTGCCCAACGACGAGGGCAAGGGCTTCGACCGCATGTGCGACCCGACCTACGGCGGCAACGCCCGCAACGGCAACAACCCCACCGGCGCGCTGCCGAACGCACCGCTCGCCGGGCACTGGTTCTCCGCCCAGTTCCAGCAGCTGATGCAGAACGCCTACCCGCCTCTGCCGTAACCCTTTGACACGGTGAGTGGCCGCCGGGGCCGGTCGTCAAGTGGCCGGTCCCGGCGCAGGCGTGCAGGATCGCCCCGACGCCAGGGAAGCTCGGCGCTACCGGGTGAAGCCCGCCTCGCCGGACAGAGCGGTTTGCCCATTCGGCTGGTCATGGCCGACGGACACGCAGTGAGGGCGAGTGCCGGCCCACCGTGCCCCACGGGGCCGCTGTGCTCCACGGGGCCGCTGTGCCCCACTGGGCCGCTGTGCCCCCGGCCGCACCGCGCACCGGCCTTCCACTTGACAGAACTCTTTATCGGTAACACTGTATCCATTATGAGTTCCTGGTCTGAGCCGCAGCCTGATTCCCGCTTCGCCATGGTGGACGGCCTGCAGATCCACTACAAACGCACCGGGCGAGGCCCGGCTCTGGTACTACTGCACGGCAGCGCGTCCTCGCTCCAGCACTTCGACCGTGCGGCGGGACCGCTGTCGGAGTCGTTCGACGTGATCCGTCCGGACCTGCCCGGGTTCGGCCTGACCGGCCCCCGCAAGGATCGCGACTACCGCATCCCGACCTACACATCGACGGTGGCGGGTCTGCTGGAGGCGCTGGAGGTTCCCCGCTACGCGGTGGCCGGCAATTCGCTGGGCGGCAACATCGCCTGGAACCTCGCGCTGGACCACCCCGAGCGGCTGACCGGCCTGGTGCTGGTCAATGCCACCGGGTACCCGGAGAAGGAGATGCCTGCGGGCATGCGCCTGACCCGCAATCCGTTGCTGCGACCTGTGTTGCGGCGAGTGATGCCGCGTGGCGCCATCGAGCGCAATCTGCGCTCGGCCGTCGGTCCACGTTCGACCGTCGTGGACAAGGCCATGATCGACCGGGCCCACGAACTCATGAGCCGACCTGGGAACCGCTCGGCTTTCGTCGACTTCTGCAACACCGACCAGCCCGACCGCTCTGCACGGATTTCACGCATCACGGTGCCGACACTCGTGTTGCGCAGTGCGGCTGTCGACGGCCAGCACTTCGCCCGTGACATCCCCGGCGCCAAGGAGCTGGTGCATCCCCACGGCGGGCACCTGCTGCCGGAAGAGGAACCCCAGTGGGTCGCGGACGCGATCGTCGAGTTCCTCGGCTCTTCCGCCGGCACCCCCACGCACTGACGCCAAGGAGTCCCGTTCCATGAAGTACTTCGTCGCATCGGGCGAGGACCGCCGGCTCACCGCCGAAGCACGGCAAGCCCTGCCCGGCAGCTTCATCGAGCTGTCCGACGGCGTCACCCACTACGAACTGAGGGGCCCCGAGGACGGAGACATCGTCGTCATGGCGGGCGGACTGACCATCCCGCTGTTCTACTGGGACAGCCTCGCCACCGAGCTGCACGGCCGCGGGCTGCGCACTTTGACCTGCAGCGCGTACGGCCGCGGCTACTCCGACCGAGTGCGGTCGCGCTACGACGAGACGCTGTTCGCGCGACAGTTGGCCGAGCTGACGCAGCGGCTCGGTCTGACGGAGCGGCCCCTGCACCTCGTCGGCACCTCCATGGGCGCGTTGGTCGCCATGACCTACGCCGCCCAATACCCCTCATCCCTCGCCACCCTCACCATCGTCGGACCCGCCGGTCTCACGAAACCGCGGCTGACCTCCCCCCACCGGCTGCTGCGCAACGACTGGCCGGCCGGCCTCGTCGCCCGGCGACGAGGCCGCCAGATACTCCAAGGACACCTCGGACACAACGTCCGCGACCCCGAGCTCGGCGCGGAACTGACCGAGATGGTCCTCGACGCGTTCCGCTTCGAGGGCTCGCTGTACGCGGTCTTCGACACGCTCCAGCATCTGCCGGTCGCCGGCCGGGACGACCTCTTCCGGCAGACGGGGGCCCTGGGCATCCCGACGCTGCTGCTGTGGGGCGACCGGGACGAAGTCACGCCCCTGGCCCACTTCGAGACAGCGCGTAACTTGCTGAAGCCCCAGCGCCATCACGTCATTGCCGAATGCGGCCACATGGCCCCCTTCGAACGGCCCCGCGACGTCGCCGATCAGATCGTCCCGTTCGTGGCCGCACGCGCCGAAAGGCTCGACTCATGAACCGCCCCCAGGTCATCGACGTCCTGGTCGTCGGTGCGGGCCCCTCGGGCTCCGCCGTCGCGATCGACCTCGTACGCCGGGGACTGGACGTACGCATCGTCGACCGGTCTCCCCACGCCTTCGACGGCTCCCGCGCCAAGGGCATCCAGCCCCGCAGCCTCGAAATCCTCGAAGACCTTGGTGCTCTTGACGATGTACTGGCCGGCGGCAGCATCTACCCCAAACTCGGGCTCCACGCGGGCCCCCTCGCCGTGCCATGGAAGATGTTCCCACGCGGGGAGCCCACCCCGGACGTTCCCTACCCGAACACCTGGCTGATCCCCCAGTTCCGCACGGACCGCGCACTGCACGCCCGGCTGAGCGAGCTCGGACTCAAGGTCGAGTTCGGCCGTGAGCTGACCGAGCTGACGCAGGACGAGGACATGGTGGCCGCCAGGGTGGCGAGCGCGGACGGTACGGAGGAGATCGTCGCCCGCTATGTCGTGGGCGCCGACGGTGGTTCCAGTGCGGTGCGCAAGCAGCTCGGCGTCGGTTTCGTCGGGACGACGCACGACAGCGACCGGATGCTCATCGTCGATGCCTCGGTGACCGGTCTGGCCCGGGACCGCTGGCACATGTGGCCCGGCCTGGGCGGCAGACTCATCGGTGCCTGCCCGCTCCCCCACAGCGACATGTTCCAGTGGATGATCCGTCTCGCGCCGGACGAAAAACCGCCGTCGGAGAAGGACGACATCCTCCGGCGGATCTACGACCACACCCGCGACCGGCGCATCCAACTGCACGACATCCACTGGACGTCGGTGTTCCGGCCCAACATCCGCCTGGCGGAGAGCTACGGCCGAGGACGCGTCCTCCTCGCCGGTGACGCCGCGCACGTCCACACCCCGGCCGGCGCCCAGGGCCTGAACACCGGCATGCAGGACGGCTACAACCTCGGCTGGAAGCTCGGCCAGGTCCTCGCCGGAGCGGACCCGGCGCTGCTGGACACCTACGAGGCCGAGCGGCAGCCGATCGCCGCCGGGGTCCTGGGCCTGTCCACGGCGAAGTGGGGAGGGATCGCCAAGCTCGACCCGTCGAGCATGAAGCGAGGCAAGGACGAGCAGCAACTCGCCCTGACTTACTACGGCGGCCCGCTCGCCCCGGCCGACGGAGTGCGCACCGAGACGCTGCGCATGGGCGACCGTGCCCCGGACGCCGAACTGCGTGGCGCCGACGGCGCCGGAATCCGCCTCTTCGACCTCTTCCGCGGGCCGCACTTCACCGCTCTCGCCTACGGCCCCCGCGCCGCCCGCGACCTCGAACGGATCGCCTGGCCGACGGCGGGCGCCCGGCTCAAGCGACTCGCCGTGGGGCCAACTGCCGCCGACGGCCCCGGCTTCAGCGACCCCGCGAAGACCCTGCGGCGCGCCTACGGACTGACCGGCGACGCCTTGCTGCTGATCCGCCCCGACGGCTACATCGGGCACATCGCCACTTCGAACTTCCTCGCCACCACACAATCCGCCGCACGCGCAATGACGCCGTAGCCAAGGAGCCGCACCATGTTTCAGCCGAGCCGCATCACCCCCGCTCGGGGAGCCACCGCATGAGCCGCACCCTGCTGCGCGGAGCGCAGGTCATCACCATGGCGCCGGACCGGCCCGACGCAGAACACGTCGACATCCTCGTCGACGGCGACCGCATCGCCGCCGTCGGCGAGAACATCGAGGCGTCCGACGCCGAAGTCGTCGACCTCTCCGGCCGCATCGTCATCCCCGGCCTGGTCAACGCCCACCTGCACACCTGGCAGACCGCGCTGCGCTCCGCAGGCGCCGACTGGACGCTGATGGAGTACCTCACCCACCTCCACGGCGAGTGCGTCGGCCACTACACCCCGGCCGACATGCACATCAGCAACCTGGCGGGCGCGCTGAACCAGATCAACTGCGGTACGACCACCGTGGGCGACTGGTGTCACAATGCCCTCTCCCCCGAGCATGCCGACGCGGCCGTGGAAGGACTGGTCCGGGCGGGGATCCGGGCCGTCTTCCTGCATGGCACGCCCTACCGGTCGCCGGAGACTCCTCACCCGCTCGCCGAGATCGACCGGCTGCTGGACGGACCCGTCCGCGACCATGCGCTCCTGACCCTGGGCATGGCTCTGCAGGGGCCGCAGTATTCCTCGCCGGAGACGGCGGTGGCCGATTTCCGAGCCGGTGCGGACCGCGGTCTCGTCGTCTCGATGCACCAAAGCGGCGGAGAACTCTCCCCCGGCTGGGAGGCCGTGCGGGCCTCCGGGCTGTTCAGCCCCCTGACCAACGTCGTGCACGGAGCCGATCTGCCCGGCGCCTGGATCGAGATGCTCGTCGAGGCGGGCGTCACCTTCACGACCACCCCGGAGAACGAGCTGGGCCAGGGGCACGGCACCCCCGTCACCGGGGCTCTGCTGTGCCTGGGCGCGGCGCCCTCCCTGGGCACGGACATCGACACCGCCGTACCCGGCAAGGTCCTCACCGCAGCCCGGATCGCCCTGGCCCATCAGCGCAGCCTGGACCACGCCCGGTACCGGGAGACGACTGGCATGCACGCCAACACGGCCTCGGTCACTGCCAAACAGGCCCTGGCCTGGGCCACGGTCGAAGGGGCCAGGGCACTGGGCCTGGCCGACCGGGTGGGCCGGATCGAGGTCGGCATGCAAGCCGACCTGGTCGCTGTCGACGCCCGGGCATTCAACCTGTGGCCGGCGCACGACCCCGTCGCCACGGTCCTGCACGCCGACATCGCCAACATCGAAGCAGTGTTGGTCGCCGGCATCTGGCGCAAACGTGATCACGCCCTGCTCGCACCCGGCCTCGACGAACTCAGGGACCAGCTCCGCGAGTCCGGGCAGCGGCTGCTGCACGGCATCGGGAGTGTGCGCAGCCACGCCTGACACGCAGCGGCCCCGACGTACGAAAAAGACGCCGCCGCGCACGACCCGCCGTCCCTCGTCGGCGCGACGGCGACTCGCCACAGAGACGCGCATCGCGGCCGCACTCCCACAGGAGAACGTGACATGAGCAGTCCCAGTACCACCACGGTGGGCATGCCCCGCCAGGCGCTGCAGCAGGAACAGATCGTCCAGACCGCCATCGTCCTCCTGGACGATGGCGGCATCGACAACCTGAGCATGCGACGGCTCGGCAGTCGCCTCGGCATCACCGCCGCGGCACTCTACTGGCACGTCAGGAGCAGACATGATCTGCTCCTGCTGGCCGCCGACGCAGTCTGGGGGCGGATGCCTCTCCCCCGTCCTGACGGCCTCGAATGGCGTCCGGCGCTGCTGGCCATGGCCGATGTGACCTGCGTTCGATGCTTTCGCGTCACCCCTGGCTCCTGACCGCCATGACCCTCCAGCCTCTCGACGGTCCGTGCAGGGATCGCCATGACGAACATCTGATCGCGGTCTGTGAGACGTCCGGACTCGCCGGGCGAGATGCCGAGCAAACCGCCCACAGCATCGTCATGTTCGTGATCGGTGCCGCCCTCGCGACCGCCCCCGGCCCGTATGTGTCCTTCGGACTGCAGTCGATTCTCGACGGTGTCGAAGCCAGGCTGGCCGCCCGTGCCTGACAACGAGACCGCGTGCTGACAGCGGCCAAGGATCGAGCGAGAAGCCTATAGGCGGGCCACGGTCCCGCGATCTGTGCGCTCCTCTGAAGCCGGGGCCGGCGGATGGAAGTGGACCGGCCCGTCGCGTGCGGCGCTCACGGCCGCCGCTTCGGCGGCAGGCGTCCTCCAAGGCACCGGACGACCGGGGAGGCGTGGGCCGTGCGGAATCGTCCCGGGGTCCGCCGCCGCCCGCTTTCGAGTACGCCGCTCCTGGTGAATCACGGATCCAGGGCTTGCCGCGCTTCCCCGTGCGTGCTCACTCGTGTGCGATGTCTGTCCGGTGCTCCGCCAGTACGTCCAGTCCGAAGTCGGAGGTCAGGTCGCGCCACACCGAATGAGCGTGGTTCGCATGGCGTTGTGTGTTGTCGTACTCGATCAGGATGCGGGGATCCTGCACCCTGTAGTAGTGCGGCTCCCCCGCGTCCGTGCTGCCTGCCCAGCCGAAGTGGACCCCGTCGAGGACGGTGTCGGAGGCGTAGTGGGCGTCGTAGGCATCGGCCAGGAATTCGGGCGCCCGTCCGGTGTAGAGGGCGACGAGACGGCGCAACAGGTGCCGCTGCTCTTTGTTCAGGCCGCGCCCGCTGATGCCCCTGGGGGGAATCGTGATGGCCATGCGCGTGTGGTCGTCGGCGGTGTATCCGCTGCCCGCCTCCGCCCGGCGGTCGATGTCGTTGACGAGCCGGTCCAGGTCAGGATCGTCGAACCGGCCGCGCCACAGGTCTTGCATGTGCATCATCGTGTCACCGTGCTCGACGCGCGGCCGGTTGCCGGACACGATGTCCGACACGGCGGAGGGATGGAGCAGAGCTCGCCCGAACCGGCCCGCGTCGAGGCTGCGGGCCAGTTGGCGCGCAGTGTCCTCGGGGCCCTGGAGGGGACGCAGGGTGCCTCCGAGCAGCTCGGTCGTGGCCGGGTCGGCGCCGATGAAGCAGGGGGTCGTGGACATGAGCCGACCGGCGACGACGAGGTTGTTCAGGGAGATGTGGTGGCCGCCCAGTCGCCATGCCCAGATGCGGTCGCCGGGGCGGCCGAAGACCCTGAGCCAGTACAGGCCGGGGTCCCTCCCCCGCTGCCGGCCCCAGTGCACGGTCCACCCCTCCAACTGGTCCAGCGCGTTTTCCAGACCCATCACGGTGGTGACCGTGGCATAGCCCGCGACGGACAGGCCGGTGGCCACCAGTTGCATGGCCAGACTCTGCTGGCGGGCACTCTGGTCCCGGATGGCGAGCCCGCCGTGTTCCGTGGGGGTGTAGAACCAGCGCAGCCGCTCGGCCTCCGCATCCGGGTGGAGCGGGGAGTCGTAGGCCGCGAGAGGAAGTTGCCGGCCGTTCAGACTGCCCAGCCAGGCGGTGGCAGCCTCCGTCATGGCGGTCGCCGCCTTCTCCCGCCCGGCAGCCGGGATGTCGGGCACCGAGCCTGATCCGTCACCACGCATGGGCGGGCACCGGCTCCTCGGAGATGTCCAGCATGACCTTGATGGCGTTGCCCCGGCGCTCGGCGTACGTGTCGAATGCCTCGGAGACCTCGGCCAACCCGAAATGGTGGGTGACCAGTTCCGCGGTGCGCAGGCGGCCGCGGGCCGCGAGGCTCACCGCACGGGCCAGCGAACCGGCGCCTTCCCCGCGCACCGTCAGGATCGAGATGCCGTTCATCACGGCGTGGTTCAGCTCGGCCTGCACCGGCTGCTCGAAGAACCCGACAAGGACGACCTTCCCGGATCGCTTGGCCATGCGGAGGGCGTCGTCCACGGCGCTGGGGGCACCGGAGCATTCCAGAACGATGTCGGCGCCGATCCCGTCGGTCGCCTCACGGACCGCGGCGACGGCGTCCTCCTCACGGGAGTTGACGACGAGGTCCGCGCCGAAGGACTTGCCGATGGCCAGCCTGGCTTCCCGGGTGCCGACCAGGGCAATGGTCCTGGCCCCGAGTTCACGCGCGACCTGCGTCGCGAGCAGACCTATCGGGCCGGGGCCGCTACCCGCTCTCCTTCTCCGTCGTCATGTCTCCCGCCGTCATCGCCCGCATCGCCGGCGTCGCGCCCGGATGCGTGATGCTGAAGCACGAGGACTGGCCGGGACTGGAAAAGATCAGCGCACTACGGCAGCTGCAAGCCGAGGGAGCGATGCCCCGCCTGTCGATCCTGTGCGGAAACGGCGGCCTCTTCCTGGACTTCGAGACGGAGCGCGGAGCCGACGGCGCCATGACGGGCTACTGCGTGCCCGAACTCCTCGTCGACGTGGTGCGCCACACCGCCGCCGGCGACCGGGACGCCGCCCATGACGTCTTCGACGCCCACCTGCCCCTGCTGCGCTACGAACAGCAACCGGGCGTCGGCCTGGCGGTGCGCAAGTATGTGATGAAGCGGCGCGGAATCCTGGCTTCAGACACCCAGCGCAAGCCCGCAGCAGCGCTGTCTGCGCGTGCCCGCAGCGAGGTCGACTACCTGCTGACCCGACTGGCCCGCAAGGACGGCAGGGTCGTGGTCACAGCATGATCCTCGGTCAGCGCGGCCGCGCGGACCGGGTGTGCGCCGACCGTATCGGCACGCTGCATGGGCGACGCGCGACGCCCGCTCCAGTAGCTTGATCAGATGCAGCTACGTCAGCTGGAGTACTTCCTCGCGGTGTGGGAGGCGGGCTCCTTCAGCGGAGCGGCCGCGCGGCTCTACGTCACGCAGCCCTCGCTCTCCCAGCAGATCGGAGCCCTGGAGAAGGAGCTGGGCGCGGTTCTCCTGGAACGAGGCCGGCAGGGGGTGACACTGACCCCCGCCGGCCGGGTCTTCCTGCCGCGGGCGCAGGATGTCCTTCGTGTCGTCCAGGACGCCCGGGACTCGGTACGCGAGGTGGTCGAAGGGCGTAAAGGCGACGTCCATGTGCTGACCGTAAGGTCCGTCGCCTCGGGCATCCTGCCGCCCTCCGCAGCACGCTGGCACTCGACGTACCCCTCGACAGTGCTGCGCCTGCACGACTACTCACACCGCCGGGACCTCGAAGAGGCCATGCGCGGCGGACAGGGCGACATCGCGGTCGGCCCACGACCCCACCTGTGGGAGGGGCCCGTCCATTCCCTCGGGTACGAGGAGATGGTGGTCATCGGCTCCGCCGAACACCCGCCGGGCACATCGGCGAGCCCGTCCGAACTGGCCGCTGCCGACTGGGTGCGCTACGAACCGGAACAGGGCATGAGCGAAGTGGTGGACCGACTGGCGGGCCACCTCGGTCTCACTCCGCGCGCCGTGGCGCGCACCGGCCAGGTGTCGGCGGCGCTGCTGTTCGCGGTCGAGGGGATCGGTGTGGCGGTGGCACCGGAGAACGCGGTACCGCTGCGCTGGTCGCGCCATGCACGGCGGATCGGGACCGGCCACTTCCGGGAGCTGGTGGTGTTCAGCCGAAAGCTCCCTTCCCAGCTGGCGGAGCGCTACCGGGACATGCTCACTTCTCTGGAACTGCCACTCACCGCGGAACAGGATCTGCCCGAAGGAGCAATCCGCTTCTGACACCGCAGCCGTGGATGGCCGCAGGCGCACATCGCCTGTTGGGCCAGCCGTCGTCGCGCAGGCGCTCGAGTCCGCTGAGAAGAAGTCCGACGCCGAAGGGGAACTCGTCCTCGATCGGAACGGGCATTTCGGGCCAGGGTCGCAAACGCGTGCGCGGTCGGCCGCAGCGCCTGCTGCCAGGCCATCGCGTGGAGTTCGTCGGCGTTCAGTTCCACGGCGCCGGAAGCGCGGTCCGCGACTTGAGCCGTCAGCGTGCTGCCCGGTTTGCCGAAGTGCCGGTACAGCGCGGCCGTGCCCGAGCCCGGACGCTGGGCCGACGGCCGCATCGACAGAGCGTCGGCGCCCGCTCGCCCTCGATCAGCTGCTCCCGCGGAACGTCCCACCTCCTCAGCCGGCACCATAACAGCAACACCGTACCCGATATCAGAAGCATTGACGTGCTGTCGACATCGCCCCTGCCTGATTCACCGCCCTCACTGCCGCCCTTGGCTCACAGGCCGAGGGACTCACCCCAGCTGTCGACTGCGAACAGGCGACCGCAACGCAGTTCGGCGGACGGGCCTGCGGTCCGACCGTCTCCGATCCTGACGTCGACGACGTAGCCGAAGACGACCGGAAGACAGATCGAGCAGGCAGGTGCCCCCCCATGGGCTCCCGACTTGGGGAACTTGCCGATCATCGAGGAGGTCGTGCCGTCGCACGGCGGTCCCGCTTGTCCAGCTCGGCTCCTGAAAAGACGACCCCTGCACGGGCCTTGACACTGTCTCGCGCGGCGGCAAAGAATTCCCGCTGCAAACACCTTGATGAAACGATTCAAATCCGGCGTCCTCGTGAACGCCTCCCTTCCCCCGTCGTCGGGATGCCTCCCTTCCGCACCCCCACCGCACATCCACAGCAGGAGCCCGCATGTCCTCTGTATCGCGTCGGTCCGTCCTGCGCTCGGCCATAGCCGTGGCGCTCGCACCCACCCTCGGCTCGGCGCTTCTGCCGGGGCTCGCTCCTGCGGCGTCGGCCGCCGTCTCCTGGACCGCAAAGTGGATCTGGGCTCCGTCCAGCTCGACGAACCAGTGGGTGGCGTTCCGCAGATCGTTCACCCTGGGCTCCGCGCCGTCGAAGGCCGTGACGCAGATCGCGGCTGACTCCAAGTACTGGCTGTGGGTCAACGGCACGCTCGTCGTCTTCGACGGTCAGCTCAAGCGCGGTCCCAACCGGACCGGCACCTACTACGACGAGATCGACCTCGCCCCGTACCTGAGGAGCGGCAGCAACACGGTGGCGCTGCTGGTGTGGTATTTCGGCAAGCAGGGGTTCTCGCACAGCAGCAGCGGCAGCGGCGGTCTGCTGTTCCAGTCCGACATCACCACCGGTTCCACCACCACCCGGCTGGTCAGCGACACCAGCTGGAAGCACACCGTCCACCCGGGCTACTCCAACAACACCAGCGGCACCCAGGTCAACTTCCGCCTGCCCGAGTCGAACATCTACTACGACGCCCGCAGCGCCACCGCCATGACCGCCTGGGAGTCGGCCGGCTTCGACGACAGCGCGTGGAGTGCCCCCACCGATTTCGGAGCCGCGGGCGCCGCACCCTGGAACGATCTCGTCCAGCGGCCGGTCCCGCAGTTCCGGTACTCAGGCCTGAAGTCCTACGGCAACGCGGCGTCTCTGCCGGCCACGGGACAGGGCGCCACCGCCATCACGGCCACCTTGCCCTCGAACCTCCAGGTCACGCCCTACCTGAAGGTGGACGCCCCGGCCGGCGCGGTGATCGGCGTGCAGACCGACCACTACGCGGACGGCGACGGCCTGACCGGCCTCACACCCGGGGCGGAGAACAACATCCGCGCCACCTACGTCTGTGCGGGCGGAGTCCAGGAGTTCGAAGCGCTGGCCTGGATGAGCGGCACGGCGGTGAAGTACACGATCCCCGCGGGCGTCACCATCCTGGACCTGAAGTACCGGGAGTCCGGCTACGACACCGACTTCGCCGGATCGTTCAGCAGCAGCGAGGCCTTCTTCGACACCCTGTGGGGCAAGGCGGCGCGCACGATGTACGTCAACATGCGCGACAACTACATGGACTGCCCCACCCGCGAGCGCGCCCAGTGGTGGGGTGACGTGGTCAACCAGCTCAAAGAAGGCTTCTACACCTTCGACACCCGCTCCCATGCCCTGGGCGCCAAGGCCATCGCCCAGCTGGCCGCCTGGCAGAAGCCCAGCGGCGTGCTCTACGCGCCGGTCCCGTCCACCATCTGGACCGCCGAACTGCCCGTCCAGATGCTCGCCTCGGTGTGGGCCTTCGGTACGTACCACCTCTACACGGGCAACTCCGCCGCCGTCTCCAGCACCTACCCCGCGGTGAAGGCCTACCTGAACCTGTGGAGCCTTGACTCGGCCGGGCTGGTCAGCCACCGTGTCGGGGACTGGGACTGGGAGGACTGGGGCACCAACATCGACGCCCGCGTCCTGGACAACTGCTGGTACTACCTGGCCCTCGACACGGCCATCACGCTCGCCGGTCTCAGCGGCAACAGCGGCGACGTCGCCGGATGGCAGGCCAAGCGCGACAGCATCAAGGCCAACTTCGACCGCGTGCTGTGGGACACCTCCAAGAACGAGTACCGCTCACCCGGCTACACCAAGGACACCGACGACCGAGCCAACGGCCTCGCTGTCGTCGCCGGCCTCGCGCCCACCTCCCGCTACCGGGCGATCACCGAGGTGCTGCGCACCCACCTCAACGCCAGCCCCTACATGGAGTTCTACGTCCTTGAGGCGCTCTATCTGATGGGAGCGGCCACCGTCGCCGAGGAGCGGATGCGCAACCGCTATGCCGCCCAGGTCGCCGACCCCACCTGCTACACCCTGTGGGAGATATGGGACAAGTCGGGTGGAACCGACAATCATGCCTGGAACGGCGGCCCCCTGTACGTCATGTCCGCTTACGCGGCCGGCGTGCGCCCCACCAAGCCCGGCTGGACCACGTACGACGTCGTCCCGCAGACCGGCACCCTCACGAAGATCAACACGGTCACGCCGACCGTCAAGGGCGACATCCGCTTCGGCATCATCCGCGACGCCTCCCAGGTCACCCTGACCCTCACCTCCCCGAGCGCAACGACCGCGAGGGTGGGTGTTCCGACGTACGGCGGCTCCTCACCGGTCATCAAGGCCAACGGAACCACCGTCTTCACGGGCGGCGCCGCAACCGGCAGCGTCTCCGGCCTCAGCTACGCGAGCAAGGACGCCTCGTACGTCTACTTCACTCTCCAGCCGGGCAGCTGGACGTTCACGGTCACCGGCGCCGGCCGCCTGGACAACCTCGCCCTAGGCCGACCGGTCACCAGCAACAGCAGCCTGGAGAACAGCGACTGGGGCAAGAACCGGCTCACCGACGGCAAGCTCACCAGCGTGAGCGGCGCCAAGGGCTACACCAGCATCGACTTCCCCTCCCCCGACGTCAGCGCCAACCCCGTCTGGGTGGAGATCGACCTCGGCGCCGATACCGACCTCGACGCCGTACGGCTCTTCCCGCGTACCGACACCCCGGCGGTCGGCGGCGGCACGGCGGGCTTCCCCGTCGACTTCACGATCCAGACCCGCCCCGACGGGTCGAGCACCTACACCACCGCCCGCACCATCACCGCCGAACCCAACCCGGGCGGGCTCGTGCAGACGTACGGCTTCAAGACCACGACCGCCCGGTACGTACGCCTGCAGGCCACCAAGCTCGGCACGCCTCCCGTCGACGAGACCACCAAGTACCGCCTCCAACTCGCCGAACTCACCGTCCCCACCGCCGCGACCACCGTCGCCGCCAACTACACGCTGGAGAACGGCGACTGGGGCAAGACCCGGCTCCTCGACGGCACCCTCACCAGCGTGACCGGCGCCAGGGGCTTCACCAGCATCGACTTCCCCGCCGCCGACGTCAGCGCCACGCCCGTGTGGACCGAGATCGACCTCGGCGCGGACCGGACCATCGGCTCCGTCACCCTCCACCCCCGCACGGACGCCACCGCTGCCGGGGGCGGCACACCGGGCTTCCCTGTCGACTTCACGATCCAGACCCGCCCCGACGGGTCGAGCACCTACACCACCGCCCGCACCATCACCGCCGAACCGAACCCGGGCGGAAGCGCTCAGACCTACACCCTCACTGCCGCAACAGGCCGCTATCTGCGCCTCACCGCCACGAAGCTCGGCAAGCCCGCCTCTGACGAGAGCACCAGGTACCGCCTTCAGCTCGCCGAGATCCGTATCAAGTAGCAGCCCATGCCTTACGGGGGCGGTGCCGGTCGTGCAGTACGACCCCACCGCCCCTGCAGTCGCACATAGATCCGAGCTCTTGCGGAAGATCAGGTCACGGTCGGGCCGGACAGGCTGGCGGGGTTTCGCTCATGTAGGGGTTTAAGCAGGGTAGTTGATTAATCCTTGCTTCAACCCTGGACGTCACAGTCGACTAGCGTCTATAAATTCATCCGATGTACCCACGGCTCGGGCGTCCTTCACGAGCCCCGCCCCGAACAGCGCACCTTGACGATCGAGGAGAGCCGCCCCATGTCCTCTGCACACCTCAGCAGACGTTCCCTGATCAAGGCTGCCGCTCTTGCCGGAGGCGTCGTGGCCTTCGGGCTGCCGCAAGCGCTGCTGCCTGCCACCGCCGAGGCTTACACCGTCCCCTCCAAGATGGACTGGTGGTACCAGGCCCGGTTCGGGATGTTCATCCACTTCGGGTCCTACTCCTACCTCGGCCACGGTGAATGGGCGTTCTCCAGCGAGAACTGGGCCAAGGCCAACTACCAGACCCAGGTGTCCGCGAACTTCAACCCCACCGCGTTCAACGCGGCGACCATCGCCCAACTGGCGGCGGACGCCGGCATGAAGTACCTGGTGATCACCGCCAAGCACCATGAGGGCTTCGCGATGTGGGACTCCAACGTCCCCAGCTTCACCGACACCACCGGCACCAAGCTGTACAACCTGCACGACTACGCCGGTGTCCAGGGTGATCTGCTGGCTGCGCTCAAGACCGAGTGCGAGGCGCGAGGCGTCAAGTTCGGGCTCTACTACTCGATCCTGGACTGGAACCACCCCTCCCAGACGATCCGAAGCGGCGGTGTCACCACGATGGCCTCGCAGGCCGCCCGCACGGGTTACATCGCGGACATGAAGGCCCAACTGCAGGAGCTGCTCGACCGCTACGACCCGGCGCTGCTGTGGTTCGACGGCGACTGGTTCGGCGAACCCTCAAGCCCCACCCTCCAGGACTGGTGGCTCCGGTCGGACGGTGTCGACCTCTATAACTGGTTGATCGCCCGCAAGCCCGGACTCGTCGTCAACGAACGGGTCAAGCGGGACCTCGGTCTGGGCGACTACGCGGTCGCGGAATTCGGTGTCCCCAATGCGCCGCTGGACCGACAGTGGGAAAGATGCGACACCATGAACGGCGCCTGGGGTTACAACGCGGGCCAGGAGAACTCCTACCAGCCCGTCAAGAACTTCGTTCAGGAGCTCGTCACCTGCGTCTCGCGGGACGGCAACTTCCTGCTGAACATCGGCCCCAAGGGCGACGGCTCGGTCACCACCGGGTCCGTGACCATTCTTCGCGGCCTGGCCTCCTGGATGACGACGTACGGCGACAGCGTGCACGGAGCCACGGCAAGCCCGTTCGGCACCGACCCCACCTGGGGAAGGGCCACGAAGAAGGACGGCAAGCTGTTCGCGCACGTCTTCACCTGGCCCACGGGCGGCGTGCTGCAGATCCCGGCGATCAACAACACGATCAGCCGCGTCTACCTGATGAACAACCCCTCGGCCTCGCTCGCCTACACCGTCAGCGGCGGCCAGATCAACGTCACTGTTCCGGCCACCGCCCCGGACGCCAATGACTCGGTGGTCTGTGTCGAGGTCAGCGGTGTCCCCGCGTCCGCCGGCACGGCTCGGGTGACGGTGTTCAAGGACGTGGGTTACGCCTCGACGAACGCCGTCCTGACGCTGGGCACCTACACCTCCTCCCAGTTGTCGGCCGCGGGGGTGGGGCCCGCGGCCATCTCCTCGCTGAGGGTGCCCCAGGGATACCAGGTGACGGGCTACTCCGGTGACAACTTCAGCGGCACGGCCTGGACCTTCACGGCGGACAATGCCGATCTGCGGGTGACCGGCAACAACGACGCGATCGTCTCGCTGAAGGTCGCCTTCAATCCGGCCTCGTACTTCCGGCTGATCAACGTCACGGACGGTCTGGCCCTGGACAGCGGCGGCAACGTCGCCGCCGGCTCGAACCTCAAGCAGTGGACGCCGGTCGACAGCCCCAACCTCCAGTGGCAGGCCGTCGACCTCGGCAACGGCTACTACAAGCTGGTCAACCGCACCAACGGCATGGTCGCCGACGGCTGGGGCTCCACCAACAACGGCGCTCCCGCCCAGCAAGCGTCCTGGAACAGCGGCCCCAACCAGCAATGGCAGATCACCGACCGCGGCAACGGCCAGTACTCGATCGCCAACCGCTCCACCGGACTCGCCCTCGACGGCGGCGGAGGGGTCCCCTCCGGATCCGTGACCAAGCAGTGGACGTGGGTGAACAGCACCAACCTGCTGTGGACTTTCCAGCCCATCTCCTGACCCTCGTGGCGGGCGAGTTCGGCCCACACGCGAACCTTCGTCCACTCGGTGAAGCGACGTGGGAGGGGCCGGGCCGCCGTGCGGCCCGGCCCACTACCGCCGTTCAGAGGGCGACGATTTGCCAGTCCTGGTTGGGGCCGTCGGTGGTGGGCCACTGGATCACGTAGGCGGCGTCGTTGGTCGAGGCGTCCTTGACGTCGGCGCACCAGCCGTTGTGGACGTTGACGAGCCGGTAGTAGCCGCTGGTCTTGGAGGGGGCCAGCTTCCACCACTGGTTGTCGCCGCCGTCGTCGGTCCCCTGGTCGAGGATCGCACCCTGGGTGGAGGAGTCGGGGCTTTCGAGGACCTTGCCGCTCTTGACGCTGACCAGCCGGTAGGAGCCGTCCGCGTTCGGCAGCAGCTTCCACTGCTGGTTGGGGCCGCCGGTCCAGGGATACTGGATGACGTAGGCGCCGTCGCTGGTCGAGGCGTCCTTGACGTCCAGCACCTTGCCGCTGTTGCGGTTGACCAACTTGAAGGTGCCCAGGTCCGCGGCGAAGGGTCGGTCGTAGACCTCCAGATTGCGGATGGAGGCCCACACGCCGGACGGCAGCCCGGTGACCGTGACGCGCACGTACCGCGCCTGCGCCCGGAACTGGGCGACCTGCACCTGGCCGGCGCTGGTCGTGGCGGTACGGTCGGCGAGGACGGTCCAGGTGGTGTTGTCGGTCGAACCCTCCACCTTGTACTGGTAGTTGGTCTTGTCCAGCTCCCAGGCGATGCGGGTGCCGGTGACGGAGCGGGTGGAGCCGAGGTCGACCTTCAGCCAGTGGCCGGTGTTGCCGTTGTTCGCGCACCAGCGGGTGGCAGTGGACCCGTCGACGGCCTTGGCGGCGGAGTTGCCCTTGGAGGTCTCCTCGCTGTCGGCGGTGGCGGTCTTGCCGACGGCGATGTCGACCGGCTGAACGGACCGGTCCAGGGTGACGCCGACGACGCTGTCCTGAGGGTGGGTGGTGCGGTCCATACCGCTGATGGCGACCCGGCCGTCCCCACCGACCGTGTACGACAGGCCGGCTCCGGAGCGTACGTCGAAGACACGGGTGACCTGGGCGTCCCCGATCGACGGGGTGGTGAAGGCGGTGCCGCCGTAGCCGGGCAGGAGGTGGATGTAGAAGGTGTTGTCCTTGCAGGTGAAGCCGTACTGGCCGTCGACGGGGTTCCACGGGCCGCCGCGGGTTCCGTAGACGGACTGGCCGCAGGCGGTCATGAAGGCGCCGATCTGGCGCAGCAGGCTCGCCTGACCGGAGGACACGGTGCCGTGCCGGTCCGGGCCGACGTTGACCATCGCGGTCATGTTCCGCACCCAGCAGTTGACCAGGATGTTCACGGCGGTGCCGTAACTCATCACCTTGCCGTCGGAGTTGTAGCCCCAGGAACTGCCGACGGTGAAGACCTTCTCGACGAGGTTGCCGGTCCGGATCGCCCCGGTGGGCACCCCTGGGCCCTCGTCGTTGAGGTAGTCGCCCATCCAGCCGGACCGCAGGTTGGCGACGATGTCGGGCTGGTGCTTGCGCACCATGCCCATCAGCCCCAGCGGCTTGCCGCTGGTGTCCGTCTCGCCGTAGGCGGCGTCCACCGGCCACTGGTTCGCGGTGTCCCGGTACTGGCCGGGCTCCCAGAAGAACGCCGCGTCGGCGTCACTGCCCTTCTCCGCCAGCCAGCCGCCGTCCCACCACAGATCGTCGATGACGCCGTACTGGGTGACCAGCTCCTTGATGGACTCGTACACCTCGGTCTTCATGATCCGCGCGTTCTCCTTGTGCGCGGGATCGGTGGTGTAGTTCCACGGGTTGGTTGCGCAGTCGGTGCCGGTGACGTCGTAGTAGCCGGGGTAACGCCAGTTGATCGGCGAGTAGTACAGGCCCACCTTCAGCCCGGCCGCCCGCACCGCCGACACGTAGTCCTTCACGAAGTCCCGGCTGAGCGGGGCCTGTCCGGCGTTCCAGCTGTTGGGGTGGTTCACCGGCCACAGCGCGAACCCGTCGTGGTGACGCGTCGTCAGCGTGACGTACTTCGCCCCGAAGTCCTTGGCCAACTGGGCCCACGCGGCAGGGTCGTAGGCATCAGCGGTGAACTGCTCGCTGGTGGCGTCGGTGACGTATTTGCGGTAGTCGGAAGGTGTGACGGGGGCGTTATGCATCCACCACTCCCCCTTGGCAGGGCCCGCGTACACACCCCAGTGGATGAACATGCCCAGCTTGGCGTCCTGCAGCCACTGGATCTTGGAATCGGGTTGCTGCTCAAGGCCCATGTCGGTCTGCGGGATGCGCAGGGGCGGGAGCGGCAGGGGGTCGGCCGTCACGGCGTACGCGGGTGCCGCCACCATGACGGAGCCGACCGTGGCTGCCACCGTCATGGCTGCCATGCCGGTGAGAACCGATCTGCGCGAGATGGATTCCGGCAACGTGGTTCCTCCTGTTTGATTGTCAGAAATGAGCGCGTCTTCTGGACAGGCGACAGCCCGGGTCGACACATGGGTCCGCGAGCCCCTGAGCATCCCGGTGTCGTCCCGCTACATCCGGATACATTGGATGGATTAACAACCAGACGAGCCGCTTCTGTCTAGTACTGTGCCGCAGTTTCTCGCAAGGACGTTGCGATGCGACTCGATTGCCGCCTTTAACATCGGATGTATTTGAGCAGGTTCCCATGTGGAGGTTCGAGACCGGATCGGCCCGAAGCGTTGACGAGGCCCTCGTCGAGCCCTACCGTGCTCCAGCAGAAACGCACACCTTCTGACATTTATCCAAGCCCCCGGGTGGACGGGCCGCCATCCGCGAGGAGCCGAATCCGGCGCAGGCCCCCGCCCTCTCACCGGCTTTCAGCGAAGGAACCCGATGCTCCGTCGTGTCTGCCTGCTTCTGTCGGCCGTCCTCATGGGCGCGCTCGGGCTTCTGTCCGCCGGTGCGCCCGCGCAGGCCGCTTCCGTCACCGTGACCAACGCGACCCAGTTCACCGACACCACCGGAGCGGTGGTCCACGCCCACGGCGGTGGCGTCATCAAAGTCGGCTCGTACTTCTACTGGTTCGGCGAGAACCGCAACCCCGACAACTCCTTCAAGTACGTGTCGGTCTACCGGTCGACGGACCTCAAGACCTGGCAGTTCCGCAACCACGTCCTCACGCAGAACAGCGGCGCCGAGCTGGCCTCCGCGAACATCGAGCGGCCCAAGGTCATCTACAACAGCGCCACCGGCAAGTACGTCATGTGGATGCACAAGGAACTGGCCACCGACTACACCCAGGCCCGTGTCGCCGTCGCGGTCTCCGACACGGTCGACGGCAACTACACCTACCTGGGCAGCTTCCGGCCGCTCGGCATCACCTCGCGGGACCTGACCCTGTACAGGGACGACGACGGCACGGCCTACCTGGTCTCCTCCGCCAACGAGAACGCCGACCTCGTCATCTTCCGGCTCACCGCCGACTACACCGGCGTCGACAGCCAGGTCGCCAACCCGTGGCCCGGCACCTACCGCGAGGCTCCGGCACTGTTCAAGCGGGGCGGTGTCTACTTCATGCTCACCTCCGCCAACAGCGGTTGGAAGCCCAACCAGCAGAGGTACGCCACCGCCGCCCGCCTCACCGGCCCGTGGACGGCCATGACGGACGTCGGCAACGACACCGCCTACGGCTCCCAGACCGCCTACGTCCTCCCCGTCCAGGGCACCTCGGGCACCTCGTACCTGTACATGGGCGACCGCTGGGGCAACTCCTTCGGCGGCACGGTCGACGACTCGCAGTACGTCTGGCTGCCCCTGACCTTCCCGACCAGCACGACGATGAACCTGCCGTGGTACCCGCAGATCGCCGTCGACGCCACCGCCGGAACGGTCACCGGCGTGGGCGGCGGCCCCTACTCCAACCTCGTCGCTCGGCACAGCGGCAGGTGCCTCGACGTCTCGGACAACTCCGCCGCCGACAACGCGGTCGTGCTCCAGTGGAACTGCAACGGCGGCCTCAACCAGCAGTGGCGGCTCAGCGACGCCGGCGGCGGCTATGTCCAGGTCATCGCCGAGCACAGCGGCAAGTGCCTGGACGTGGCGAACGGCTCCACCGCGGACGGCGCCTACGTCAACCAGTACCGCTGCACCACCGGCACCAACCAGCAATGGCTCCTGCAGGATCAGGGCAACGGCTACTACCACCTCGTGGCCCGGCACAGCGGCAAGTGCCTGGACGTGAAGGACGCCTCCATCGAGAACGGCGCCCGCCTCATCCAGTGGACCTGCGGCACCGGCAGCAACCAACAGTTCCAGCGGCCCGACGCCTGACCACCGCTCGGAACCCCGCCTGGCCCTCTCCCCTCAGGGTGCGACCGAGTAGGCACCGGTGCGTGGGACAGGTGAACGCCGCAGCCTCGCCCGAGTCGTTGCCGCCGCACGTCGGGTCGCACACCCGACAGGTGTCCTTGCCGCACCGGGCGAACGATGCCGTAGTCGAAGCCGACCGCGACGACCTCGTCGCACATCGCCTGGGCGCAGGACTGCTCGTCCACACTGATTTTGCCTGCACAGCACGGTCGTAGATCGCTGTCCTCGAGAAGCGTGAGGACGTTGCCAACAGCGCCAGAAATGCGGTGCGTTGAGGTGAATCCAACGCGGCCAGGGACCATGTCACCGCGGCCTGCTGTCGGCGTTGTGCCCACGTGAGGAACTCGCCTTCCGCGGTGCGGGGGCCACCGTGCGTGTCGAGGCAGCCCCCGTTGATGAGGGCGACGTTCCTACAGATGTCAGCAGGCTGACCCCTGTGCAGCGAGGCGTGCCGCCCGTCATACGGTCCGGACGACGATGCCTCCGCCTTCGAGCGCCGTGACTTCGCCGGTGGGTGCGGTCGCGTCGGTGACGAGAGTGTGCACGACGGCGGCGGGGCCGACGTAGGCGTAGGCGGTGTGGCCGAGCTTGCTGCCGTCGGCGGCGGCGATGACGCGGCGGGCGGAGGCGAAGCTCGCCTTCTTCACCGCGGCGTCGTCGAGGTCGTAGGCGGCATGGACGGACACATCTTCCGGAGCCAGGACGACCTCGCAGCCGTCGTCGACGAGTGGCTGCCAGCCCGTTGAGCGCCTGCACCGTGCTGAGGTCCAGCCCCGCGTCGTCGTTCACTCTGCCGCCGACGCGCCGGAGGTGAACAGCGCGCAGCGGCGGGCGTGTTGGCGCAAGTCACCGGCCGCTGAGCTGGTGCGGGCGGAGGCCCTGGGGAGAGGGAACGCACAGTGTCTTGAGCGATGCTGGTCCGGCCCGGCTTCGACTTCTGTGGCAACCGCGATGACCCGGATGAACGACCAACTCACGTTTCCGCAGGACGGCGCTGCCTCATCCAGCCCCAGCCGGTAGCGGGCGACGGCAAGTTGACCGGGCCCGGGCCGGTATCCGGCGACGTAGGAGATCCTCGTCGTTCGGCTTCGGCCGATGCCTCGTGAACGGGTGACGCGCGGCCGACCGTGACCGCCCCGGCTGTCCACCGTTGCACCGCAGCGCGGGAAGCGGAAGCCGCCGGCCACCGCACGGGCCGCTCGACGATGCCGCGGTGCCTTCGCGGACAGGCCAAGGATGCCCCGAAGCCTTGACGCCAGAGAGCCGTGATCCTACGGTCCCTACACCACCTCACGATCGGTCACATCATCGAAACATTCGATGACAGGACCACCGCACCCGGCTTTCTGGTCTGCGCTTCGCTGCTTCGACGTCATTCCGCTTGTGTGGCCCCCGGCTCGGCATCGCAGGCCATGTGTCACCGACACAATCAGCTGCCACCGCACCACGACACCCCGCCAGGACCGAAAGTTTCGAGACGCGCATCAGCGCCACGTCCAGATGGAGGAGCAATGTCGTTG
Source organism: Streptomyces sp. SLBN-8D4 (assembly GCF_049739545.1). Taxonomy (NCBI): domain Bacteria; kingdom Bacillati; phylum Actinomycetota; class Actinomycetes; order Kitasatosporales; family Streptomycetaceae; genus Streptomyces; species Streptomyces sp. SLBN-8D4. The sequence continues at coordinate 9,891,614 of NZ_JBMGQC010000001.1, read as the reverse complement.
CACCGTAGCGATTCCGGCAACACAGGTCCGGTGCTTCCCAGTCGTCGGGCCGTCCTGACGACCATGAGTGCCCTGCCGGTCCTCGCGGCCGCGGCACCAGCGGTGGGAGCGCCCCGAACTCCGTCCCTGGCAGCCGCCGCCGTGACCGTCGACCCGTCGGCCACCCGGCAGACGATCCGGGGGTTCGGCGGCATGAACCACCCGCTCTGGATCGGTGACCTGACATCCGCCCAGCGCGAGACGGCGTTCGGCAACGGTGACGGACAGCTCGGCTTCTCCGTGCTGAGAATCTTCGTCTCGGAGGACAAGGCGAACTGGAGCCGTGAGGTCGCGACGGCGAAGCGGGCGATCGAGCTCGGGGCCACGGTCTTCGCCTCACCGTGGAATCCTCCCGCTCAGATGGTGGAGACCTTCGTTCACGGCCAACAGACCGACGCGAAGCGGCTCCGTTACTCCATGTACGGCGCCTATGCGCAGCACCTGAACGACTTCGTCGGCTTCATGCGGAGCAACGGCGTGAACCTGTATGCCATCTCTGTGCAGAACGAGCCCGACTACGCTCATGACTGGACCTGGTGGACTCCGACCGAGGTGACCAGGTTCCTGCGGGAGAACGCCGGGTCGATCAGTACCCGGGTCATCGCTCCGGAGTCCTTCCAGTACGTCAAGAGCTTTTCGGACCCGATCCTCAACGACCCCGCAGCACTGGCCAACCTCGACATTCTCGGGGCGCACCTCTACGGCACCTCGTTCCAGAACTTCCCCTACCCCCTCTTCAAGCAGAAGGGCGCGGGCAAGGAGCTGTGGATGACCGAGGTCTACTACCCCAACAGCAGTGATTCGGCCGACCTCTGGCCGCAAGCGCTGGACGTGGGGGAACACGTCCACCGGGCGATGGTGGATGCCGAGTTCCAGGCGTACGTGTGGTGGTACATCCGGCGCGGTTACGGGCCCATGCGCGAGGACGGGCGGATCAGCAAGCGCGGTGCCGCCATGGCGCACTTCTCGAAGTACGTCCGCCCGGGGCACGTGCGGATCGCCGTGACCGCGAACCCGCAGCCGAACGTCTACCTCTCGGCGTACAAGGGGAGCGGCTCCCGGGTGGTCATCGTCGCCGTCAACAAGGGGACCTCGCAGGTGAGTCAGCAGTTCACCCTGCAGAACAACGCCTCGTCCGGCGTCTCTTCCTGGCTGACGGACGCAAGCAGGACCCTCGCGGCCCAGAGCAGGATCACGGTGTCGAACGGCTCTTTCACCGGGCAGCTGCCCGCGCAGAGCCTGACGACCTTCGTGACCGGGTAAGGCCTCACACGGTCAGGTCTGGGTGCCGGCTGCAGACCGGCGTTCGAAGGGGGCCCTGCCGCGGTGCGGCAGGGCCCCCTTCGGCCTGTCCGGGCCGGAAGGTCATCCGAACAGGCGCCGCTGGATCTCCCGCCGGTAGTCCTCCAGCGTCCGGTCGAGGTGTACGGCGGTGGCCTCGGCCGCCTCGTCGGGGTGGCCGTCACGGATGGCGCGGTAGATGGCCTCGTGCTCCTCGACCGCGGCCGGGGTGCCCTCGCCAAGGCTGTCGTGGATGCCGATCGCGCTGGACTGGCGCTGCAGCCGTCGGGCGTCGCGCACCGCGCTGCCGAGGAAGGTGTTGTGCGAGGCCGCGGCCAGTGCCGCGTGGAAGTCGTCGTCCGCCTGGTTGAAGACGTCGACGTCGCCGTTGGCGTACCCGTACCGGCACTGCTGCATGGCGACCTCGATGGCGCGCAGTTCGGCGGGCGTGGCGCGGGTGGCCGCGAGCTTGGCGGCGGCCATCTCCTGGACTCTGCGGAACTCGAACAGCATGAGCACGTGGTCGAGGTCCACCGGACGGAAGAAGCCGCCCCAGCGACTGGTGATCAGCATGCCGTCGTCGTCCGCGACGAACAGGCCGCGGCCCTTGTGCGCCCGCACCCGGCCGAGCGCCGAGAGGATCTTCACCGCTTCCCGGACCACCGCCCTGCTGGTGTCCAACTGCTGGGCCAGGTCGTTCTCCGTGGGCATCCGGTCGCCGGGGACCAGACGGGCCTCGGCGATGAACTCGAGAATCCGCTCCGCCACGATCTCGTATCCGGGCCGGTAGTCGCGCCGCTCCTCCGCGCCGTTCACCACTGCCGCCACGGCGGGCGTGTCATTCATGTGTCCTGCCTCCGGGTGACTGCGCCGACGCTGCCTGATCGGCCCTTGAGCCGCGCTCATCGTACCCCAGACCCTAATGAGTCGTACTCATTTAGGGGATCACCGATCATGAATCGGCAGACGATTTGATACTTAAGTGACGTTTCACCTGGATTTATGGCCCCTATTCGTCGTCTCGACATGGACGCTGCACCCCGAAAAAGACCTACACACCCCTTGACGCACCCTTCGATATGGCGGCTAATTTCTTCCGCAGCGGTAATGACAGAGCCGTCAGCCTCACGCAAACCGAGTGGAGTCGCACATGTCCGTCTACAAGCCTTCGGTCACCCAGGAGACAGGGACCAGCAGGAGACGTGCCGCGTTGCTGGCCGGCTGTGCCGCCACCGTGCTGCTCACCGTGACCGCCTGTGGCGGGGGTGGCGGTTCGGCCGGCACGACCAAGGACGGATTCGCGCAGGCCGCGCAGAAGGACGGGGCGCTGACGGTCTGGGTGGACGCGACCCGCATGGACGCCGCGAAGCTGTACCAGTCGCAGCACCCGAACGTGAAGATGGACATCGTCAGCTACGACGGCGACGCCAACGGCTCCAACTACCTCCAGACGAAGGTCCAGTTGTTCAACCGGACGGGCAAGGGCTGGCCGGACGTCGTCTTCAGCTCCCAGAACAACGAGGCGAGCTGGGCGGTGGACGCGGGCTTCGCGGCTCCGCTGAACAAGGGCCTGATCCCGGACGCGACCCTCGGCGGGTTCGCCAAGGGGGCCAACGACGTCTGCACGGTCGACGGCACCCTGTACTGCCTGCGCAACGACCTCTCCCAGGCGGTGCTCTGGTACAACGCGCCGCTGCTGAAGAAGTTCGGCTACCCGGTGCCCACGACCTGGGAGGAGTACCAGGCGCTCGGCGAGAAGGTCGCCAAGGACCACCCCGGCTACCTCGTGGGCGACGCGGGCGACTCCTTCACCCCCGAGATCTACCTGTGGGCGAGCAAGTGCGGCGCCAACCACATCACCGGCCCCAAGGCCGTGTCGGTGAACACCAGCAGCGAGGCCTGCACCAGGATGGCCAAGCTGCTGGACGTGCTGATCAAGAACAAGTCGATGTCGATCAGTGGCGTCTTCAGCACCGACTTCGCCAAGAACGAGGCCGACAAGGTCCTGCTCATGCCCGGCCCGGCCTGGTACGGCGGCGCGGTCTTCAAGGACGGCCTCAAGACGCCGGCCAAGCAGATCGCGGTGGCACCCATGCCGCAGTGGCAGGGGGAGACCTCACCGTCCACCGGCAACGTCGGCGGCGGCACCTGGCTGCTGTCCAAGCACTCCACTCACATCAAGGCGGCCACAGACTTCCTGAAGTGGGTCACCACCGACAACGCCTACCAGGGCGAGAAGGCCCCCGGCTTCCCGGCGTACGCCCCGGCCGCCGAGAACTGGCTGAAGGCGCAGGCCACCTCCGGGTACTTCGACGGCGACCTCACCGCGCTCAAGGACGCCTCCTCGCAGGTGTGGTCCGACTGGGGCTCGGGCCAGTTCAGCCAGGAGGCCATATGGGCCGCCACCGTCAAGCCCGGCATCACGCAGGGCAAGACCATAGAATCGCTGCTGCCCGCCTGGCAGGACTCGATCGTCAAGTACGCCAAGGCCGACGGATACAAGGTGTCCCAGTGACGCTCACGCACTCCTCGGCCGGCTCTGTCCGGGGGCGCCCTCGCGGCACCTCCCGGCAGAGCCGGGCCGGCGTGGCTTTCGTCGCCGGTTACGTACTGCTGCTGATCGCCTTCGGCGTCCTTCCGACCTGTTACGCGATCTACTTCGCGTTCACGGACGCCGGAGGCGCCTTCACCGGCATCTCCAACTTCGTCACCACGGCACAGGACTTCCGCTTCGTCGACTCCCTGGGCCACGTGGCCCTGTACCTCCTGTTCTGGCTCCTGTCGCTCGTGGTGTTCGTCGTGGTCCTGGCACTGCTCCTGCACCGGCTGTCCTCCGGGCCGGTCAGCCAGGCGCTGCGCTTCCTCTACTACATCCCCGGAGCACTCGCCGGCGCCGCGAGCGTCCTGGTGTGGCTGTTCATGCTCGACCCGACGGTCAGCCCGGTCAGCTCCCTGCTGGAGACGCTGGGCTTCCACACCTTCGGCGAGGTCATCGCTCCCGGAAACCTCGCGGTGCTGTTCACGATCATCGCGTTCTGGACCGGAGCGGGCGGCTGGATCGTCGTCATGTACGGCGCGCTCAACAACATCCCCAAGGACGTCATGGAAGCCGCCCGCATCGACGGCGCCAACGGCTGGCAGACCGCCTGGCGCGTGCAGATCCCCATGCTCCGCAAGTGGATCGTGTACATGGTGATCCTGGCCTTCGCAGGCGGCGCCCAGCTCTTCGTCGAACCGCAGCTGCTCTCCCTCGCCAGCACGGGCGTGGCAGGCCGCGACTACTCGCTCAACCAGCTCACCTACGACTTCGCCTTCCAGATGAACAACATCAACGGCGCGGCCGCGGTCTCGGTGGAGCTTCTGGTCGTCAGCGTGTCGGTCGCCGGTGTCTTCGTCGCACGGTCGGGGTTCTTCGATGCCGACTGATACCCGAGCCACTGCCCCTGCCACCGCCCGCACGGAACGGGAGGCGACCATCATGAGCCGAAGCCGCCACGGGGGACCGCGGCAGCGCACCCGGCGCCCGGGGCACATGACGTCCCGGCTCCTTGCGGGCTCGGTGCTCACCGTGTTCGTGGTGTTCTTCGTACTGCCGGTGCTGTGGCTGCTGCTCGCGGCCACCAAGACCGACCAGCAGCTGGTCCACGACAACCCCCTGTCCTTCGGCTCCTGGCACGCGCTGAAAGCCAACTGGCACGCGCTCACCGGCTTCCAGGACAACGCCATCCTGGTGTGGCTGGGGAACTCCGCCGTCTACGCCTCGATCTCCCTGGTCATCACGCTCTGCCTGGCCATCCCGGCCGGATACGCGCTGGCGATGACCGAGTTCCGCGGCCGGCACACGCTCCTGATCGCGACCCTCGTCGTGATGCTGATGCCGAACGCCACGCTGGTGGTGCCGCTGTTCCTGGAGATCAACGCGGTGCATCTGATCGGCACCATGTGGTCGATCATCCTGCCGTACTCGTTCTACCCGTTCGGGGTGTACCTGACGTACATCTACTTCACCACCGCCGTGCCCAAGGACCTCCTGGCGGCGGCGCGGATCGACGGCTGCTCCGAGTTCGGCGTCTTCCGCCATGTGGCCCTGCCGTTGGCGACGCCCGTCATCGCACTGGTCGGGTTCTTCAGCTTCGTCGCCAACTGGACGAACTACTTCCTGCCGTACGTGATGCTCCCCGAGAGCGACGAGATGCCGATCCAGGTGGGCGTCGGCAGTCTCCTCAGCAATGTGCCGTCGTTCAACCCGACCGTCGGCACCCTCGCCATCCAACGCCCGCAATTGGCCCTGGCGACGCTGGTTGCCATCACACCCGTCCTCGTCGTGTTCCTGTTCGCCCAGCGCTTCCTGGTCAGCGGAATGCTCGCCGGCGCCACCAAGGAGTAACAGCTCTCATGCCCTTCAGCCCCCACCCCGACGCCTCCGGCGACACCCCGGCCACCCCCGCCCCCGATGTCCACGCCACGGTCCCGTTGCTCGAACCACCCGGCTGGGCCGTCGCCCAGCGCGCCCTGTTCGACCTCCTCGACCACGCCTGGCGCCGCTTCGCCCGCGACTTCACCGGCCCCGACGGACGACTGAACTACACCGGCCCGCTGACCACCCGCGACGGCGTGGACGACTTCTACGAGGTCTTCTTCAACTGGCCCCAGCTGTACCTCCTCGGCGGCGCCGACGACCTGCTGGCCGCCAGTGAGAAGCACTGGGAGGGCGTCACCCGGCAGCTGACCGAACTGGACATGCTGCGCGACGAGTACGAGCGCGGCTACGACTGGTTCCACCAGGGCGAGAGCCTGCTGCTGCTCTACTTCCTGTGCATGGCCGCCCCCGACCGCTGGCGTGAGCGCGCCCTGCGCTTCGCCGAGTTGTACGTCGACCCCGCCAAGGGCAACTACGACCCCGAGCACCGCATCATCACCCGCCCGCACAACGGCAGCGACCCCGAGCGCACCGGCCTGTTCGACGGCGACGTCTACCCCTGGCTGCCCAAGGAAGCGGAGACCTACGGCTTTCCCCTCGACTGGATCCCCGAGGCTGCGGACGCCCCCTTCCCCCTGTCGGCGGACCCGCGGCTCGGCGACCAGATGCGCGACCGGATGGGCGTCGGCGACACCACCATGAACCTCGCCGCGGCCGGACTGGTCCTCAACGCCTGGATCCTGTCCGGCGAGGAGCGCTACCGCGACTGGATCGTCGAGTACGTGGACGCCTGGCGCGAGCGCACCCGCGAGAACGGCGGCCTGATCCCGGACAACGTCGGCCCGGACGGAGTCGTCGGCAGCCTGCTGGAGGGCCGCTGGTACGGCGGCCACTACGGCTGGTCCTGGCCGCACGGCTGGCACAGCCTGGGTCACGCGGCCTGCGTGGCGGCGCTCGCGGCGGCCACGGTCACCGGCGACGACGACTACCTCTCCATGGTCGCCACCTCGCTCGACACCCTCATAGACCATGCCAAGGTCATGCCCCACACCGAGGCCGACTCCAGCCTGCCCTCCAAGTGGGCGGTGGAGCTCGGTCCCGACCGGCACACACCCACGCTCCACCTGCCGTTCCGTCACAACGACTCCGGCTGGTTCGACTACAACCCGGCCACGCCCCCCGTGCCGGTGGCCCTGTGGCACCACACCTCCTCCCAGGCCGACCGGGCCCGGCTGGAGGGACTGCGCGAAGCGGACGGCATCGACTGGCGCACCGTGCGGCCGTTCCGGTCCAAGGAGGACTCCGGCCACGAGAAGGCGTGGTTCGCCTTCCTCGCCGGCGACGACCCCGGCTACCCGGAGCGGATCCTCGCGGCCGCCCAGGCCCAGGTCCGCCACCGGCTGCGGCGCATCGACCGCTACCGCGACCTCGACGTGCCCGAGGCCGACATCCACGTGTGGCAGCTGTCCAATCCGGTGGTCACCGAGGCCCTGGTGCAACTGACCTGGGGCGGCCCGCAGGTGCTGTACCAGGGCGGTCTGCAGCAGGCGCGGCTGCGCTACCACGACGCCGACGCCCGCCGCGCCGGCCTGCCCGCGGACGTCGCCGCCCTGGTCACCTCCATCGACCCCGAGGCGACCACCGTCGAGCTGGTCAACCTGGCCCCCGAGACGGACCGCACGGTGATCGTCCAGGCGGGCGCGTTCGCCGAGCACACCGTCACCGGCGTCCGGTACACGACCTGCACGGACGACGGCTGGATCGGCGACATGTACGACTACGGACACAGCGAGCCGGTGGTCTCCGAGACCGAGGTCGCGTGCGACAGTCCGTACCTGACGGTCCGTCTGCCCGCCTCCACACGTGTGCGGCTCACCCTGCGGCTCGGACCGCGCACCCGCACACCCAGCTACCGGACGCCGTTCGACGGCTCCAACTCCCATGACACGACAGGGGAACCGGCATGAAGCGCATCGCCCAGACCATCAGGCTCCGCCCCGAGCACCGCGAGGAGTACCTCCGGCTCCACTCCGCCGTGTGGCCCGGCGTCGAAGCCGCCCTGCACCGGGCGAACATCCGCAACTACAGCATCTTCCTCCACGGTGACGTGCTGTTCGCCTACATGGAGTACCACGGCGAGGACTTCGAGGCGGACATGGCGTCCATCGAGGCCGACCCCGAGACCCAGCGCTGGTGGAAGCTCACCGACCCGTGCCAGGAACCCTGGCCGGACCGGGGCGAGGGCCGCCAGTGGAGCGAGCTCCCCGAGATCTGGCACCTGAGCCCGCCCGGCGACGACAGCACCGCCTGACCCGGCCCGCGCCAGCCCGACCCGACTTGGATCCCCCCATGAACGCACCCGTGCTCGTCGACGCCCACCACCACCTGTGGGACCTCGCCCACCGTCCGCAACCCTGGCTGGACGACCCCGGCGTGGCATCGATCCGCCGCACCTTCACCCCGGACCACCTGCGCTCCACCGCCGGCCACCCCATCGCGGGCCGGCGGCTGCACGGCACGGTGGTCGTCCAGTGCGTCCCGGAGGTCGCCGAGACCGAGGACCTGCTCGCACTGGCCGAGCGGGAGCCGCTGATCCAGGCCGTGGTCGGCTGGGCGGACCTCACCGCCCCCACGATCGGTGACGTGCTCGACCAGCTGCTCGCCGGGCCGGGCGGCGGATACCTGCGCTCCCTGCGCCACCTCGTCCAGGGCGAGACCGACCCGAACTGGCTGCAACGCCCTGACGTGGAGCGCGGGTTGCGGGCGGCCCGGGACCGCGGACTGCGCTACGACGTGCTCGTGCGCGCCCACCAGCTCGACCAGGCGATCCGGCTCGCGGAACGCTTCCCCGACCTGCCCCAGGTCCTCAACCACGCGGGCAAGCCGGACATCGCCCGACAGGACTTCGTGGACTGGGAACGCCGGATACGGCAGCTGGCCGCACACCCGCACGTGGTGTGCAAGGTCTCCGGGCTGATCACGGAGGCCGACCACGCCCGCTGGACCACCACCGACATCCGGCCCGTCTGGGACGTACTGGCCTCCGCCTTCGGCCCCGGGCGGCTGATGTTCGGCTCGGACTGGCCGGTCGCCAACCTGGCGGGGGGCTGGAACCGGTGGGCGGCCACCGTGGACGAACTGCTCACCAGCTGGAGCGAGAACGACATCGACGCGCTCCTCGCCGGGAACGCCACCGCGTTCTACGGCCTTGCGCCCGTTGCCGAAGAGGCAGACACGACGGCCGGAACGAGCTGAACACACCCCACCGAACATCGCGCCGAACCCGTGCAGAACACATCCACACGGATGCCGAGCCCTCGGCATCCGCCTCCGGTCTGCGCCGAAGGGACCCTGCCCCGTGACACTCGCAACCCGTTATCTGTCGGCCCGCACCCTCGACACCGCACCGGTCCCCAGCACACCACCGGGCCCCGGCGAGGTGGAGCTGGCCCCCGCCTACGTCGGTATCTGCGGCACCGACCTGCACATCTTCCACGGAGACATGGACGCCCGGGTCTCCGTGCCCGCCGTCCTCGGGCACGAGATGGCCGGCCGTGTCGTCCGGGTGGGCCCTGACGTCGAGGACTGGGCACCCGGTGACGCGGTCACCGTGATGCCGCTGCGCTGGACCGTGCCCGCCTCCACTCTCATACGGCTGCCCGACTCCCTCCCGCTGGACCGGGCCGCCCTCGTCGAGCCCACCGCGGTCGCGGTGCACGACGTCGGCCGGGCCGGGGTGCGCGGCGGCGAGCGGGTCGTCGTGGTCGGCGGCGGTCCGGTCGGCGTCCTGATCGCGCTGGTGGCCAGGGCGGCCGGGGCGGACGTCCAGGTGGTGGAGCTGAGCGCCCACCGGCGGCTGCGCGCCGGGGAGTTGGGGCTGACCGTGTGGGACCCGGCCGCCGAGGACCTGGCCGAGCTGGTCCGGCAGTGGACCGGGGACGCGGGAGCGGACGTCGCCTTCGAGGTGTCCGGCGCCGCGGGAGGCGTGGACACCGCGGTCGACGTGCTCGGCGTGCGCGGGCGGCTGTGCCTGGTCGCGATCCACTCCCGGCCCCGCGAGGTGAACCTGCACCGCTTCTTCTGGCGCGAACTCACCCTCGTCGGCGCCCGGTTGTACGACCGCACCGACTTCGAGAAGGCGGTGGCGCTGGTGGCCGAGGGCACCATTCCCGCCGACCGGCTGATCAGCAAGGTCGTGCCGCTCACCCAGGCGCCGGCCGCGTTCGAGGCGCTGGAGGGCGGCGACGTGATGAAGATCCTGGTGGACTGCACCGACGAAGCCCGGGAGGCCGCCGTATGAACGCCTTCGACCTCACCGGACGGCTCGCCGTCGTCACCGGCGCCCGGCGCGGGATCGGCCGGGCCATGGCCCGCGCGCTCGCCGAGGCCGGCGCGGACGTCATCGGGGTGAGCGCCTCGCTGGAGGAGTCCGGCAGCGCGGTGGAGAAGGACGTCACCGCCGCGGGGCGCAGCTTCGAGGCGATCCGCGCCGACTTCGCCGACCCCGAGGCCGTCCGGGAACTGGGCGCGGACCTCGCGGGCCGGGAGCGTCCGGTGGACATCCTGGTCAACAACGCGGGCACGATCCGCCGGGCCCCCGCGGCGGAACACCCCGACGCGGACTGGGACCTGGTCCTCCAGGTCAATCTCAGCGCCCAGTTCGCGCTGGCCCGCGCGGTCGGCGCGTCGATGGTGGCGCGCGGGCGGGGGAAGGTCATCTTCACGGCCTCCCTCCTGAGCTTCCAGGGCGGCATCACCGTCCCCGGCTACACCGCGGCCAAGCACGGCGTCGCCGGTCTCACCAAGGCGCTGGCCAACGAGTGGGCGCCGCACGGCGTCAACGTCAACGCCATCGCGCCGGGCTACATCGCCACCGACAACACCCAGGCGCTCCAGGACGACCCGGCACGCAGCAGGGCGATCCTGGACCGCATTCCGGCCGCGCGGTGGGGCAGCGCCGAGGACCTGGCGGGCGCCACCGTGTTCCTGGCCTCGGACGCGGCGGCATACGTGCACGGCACCGTGCTCCCGGTCGACGGCGGATGGCTGGGCAGATGACCGCCGACCTCACCGACATACTCGCCGAGGCGCGGATCGTGCCGGTCCTACTACCGCCCCAGCCTGTGGGCCGAACGCGGCGGGCCGGGGCGGGCCCGCGAGGTCGACCTGCGGCTCGCCCGGCACGCCGACGTCATGGTGGGCGCCCTCGGCCTGGCGGGCGAGCATCCGGGCGCCGTGCGCTTCTCGGCCGACGAGGTGCCGGACGCCCTGGCCGCCGTGGCCGACCCGCTGCCCGGCGCCAAGGTGCTCGCGACGACCCTGCGCGAGGTGCCCTCGGCGGGCGTGAACGACTGGACCTCCGCGGCCTGGTCCGCCGAGACCGGTCACGTAGCGGCCCCCTCATGCCCGGCCTGCACGTCCTGGACCGCATCGGCTCGGGCGACGGCTTCGCTGCCGGACTGATCCACGGCCTGCTCGCCGGTCACTCACTGGAACGTGCCCTCGCCTACGGCACGGCCCACAGCGCCCTGGTCATGACGACGCCCGGCGACGTCTCCATGGCCACCCTCGCCGAGGTCGAGGCACTCGTCGCCAGCGCCTCGGCCCACGGCCGACGCTGACCGGCGTCCCCCACCCCTGTCCCCAGGAGCACGCCTTGCACCACCGGAAGATCCAGCACACGCCGCTCGCCGTCACCGAACTCGGCTTCGGCGCCGCGGTGATCGGCAACCTCTACCGGGTGACCGACGCCCATGTCGCCTCGGCCGCCCTCGACGCCGCCTGGGACGCGGGCATCCGCTACTTCGACACCGCGCCGCACTACGGCCTCGGCCTCTCCGAACGCCGGCTCGGCGCCGACCTGCACGACCGGCCGCGCGAGGAGTACGTCGTCTCTTCCAAGGTGGGCCGCCTCCTCGTCCGCAACGAGCACCCGCGGGGCGTCGACGACGAGGGGTTCGTCGTACGGGACGACCTGCGCCGGCAGTGGGACTTCAGCCGCGACGGCGTGCTGCGCTCCCTCGAGGACACGCTGGAGCGCACCGGCCTGGACCGCCTCGACATCGTCTACCTCCACGACCCCGACGACCACTGGCAACAGGCCGCCGACGAGGCCATGCCCGCTCTGGCCGAGCTGCGCGCGCAGGGCGTGGTCGGGGCGATCGGCGCGGGCATGAACCAGTCCGCCATGCTCACCCGCTTCCTGCGCGAGACCGCCGCCGACGTGGTGATGCTCGCCGGGCGCTACACCCTGCTCGACCAGTCCGCCCTGGACGACGTCCTGCCCGCCGCGCAGGCCCACGGCAAGAGCGTCGTCGCCGTCGGCGTCTTCAACTCCGGCCTCCTCTCCCAGGACCGGCCCGCCGAGGGCATGAAGTACGACTACCAGGACGCCCCGACCGACCTGGTCCGGCGGGCCCTGGCCATCGCCGAGGTCTGCGAGCGCTACGGCACCACCCTGCCGGCCGCCGCCATCGCCTTCCCCCGCACGCACCCCGCCGTCGTCAACGTCACCCTCGGCATGCGCACCGCGAAGCAGGTCAGGCGCAACGTCGAACTGCACGCCCGCCGCGTCCCCGACGGGCTCTGGGACGAACTGCGCGCGCAAGGGCTGATCAGGGCCGATGTGCCCACCGCGAGCGAGGAGCGGCACCCCCGCCGTTCCTGACCGGCACGGCGGCACCACAGCCGTCGTCCGAACCCACCTTCTGGAGCCGCTCATGCTCACGTTCCCGAATGTCCGCGCCCCGAAGAGGAGCAGACACCCAGCCTCACGCGGCCTGCGTCTCCTCCCGGCAGCGCTCACGATGGCGCTCTCGGCCACCGTGCCGGCCTCCCTCACCACCTCGACACCCGCCGCGGCCGCGACCCAGGCCACCTACTACGTCGCCCCCAACGGTGACGACTCCAACACCGGCACGATCACGGCGCCGTTCAAGACCCTGCAACACGCCCGGGACGTCGTGCGCACGGTCAACGACAACATGACCGGGGACATCAATGTCTATCTCCGGGGCGGCACCTACCCGGTGAGCAGCACCATCAACTTCACCTCGGCCGACTCCGGCACGAACGGGCACCGCGTCGTCTACGCCGCCTACCCGGGCGAGAAGCCGGTCCTGGACGCAGGCGTTCAGGTGTCCGGCTGGACCCAGCACAGCGGGAACATCTGGAAGGCCACCCTCAACCGCGACGTCAAGCTCCGCGCCCTCTACGTCAACGACAAGCGCGCTCAGATGGCGTCGAAGACGGTCAACTCGGCCGGATGCTACGGGACCTACTCCGTCACGGCCGGCCAGGCTTCCTGGGCCTGGGAGTCGGGTTCGCAGTGCGACGGGGCCAAGTACAGCCTCTCCGACCTGCCCGCCGTCGCCTCCAACCAGGCCGACGTCGAGATCAAGTCCGCGACGACCTGGACCACGGCCATCGTGGGCGTCCGTCAGATCACCACGAGCTCGGACGGTGCCAGTCGCGTGGCCCTGTTCCAGCAGCCGGGTGCGGCCATTGCCCAGGGATCGGCGTACGGCCCGTTCAAAGCCGGCGGCAGTCATACGTTCATGAACGCGTACGAGTTCCTGGACCAGCCGGGCGAGTTCTACTTCGACAAGACGAAGCACACGGTCTACTACTACAAGTCTGGCTCCGAGGACATGACCACGGCGAAGGTCTTCGCGCCGGACAACGTGTCCACCCTCCTCAAGATCGCCGGCACGTCGGCCACCGACCACGCGCGGAACATCACGTTCTCCGGGCTCACGGTCGAGCACTCCGACTGGAACCTGGTCAATGTCGCGGGCTCCGTCTTCCGGCAGAGCCAGCAGGGCAACACCGTCTCGACCGTGTACGCGAAGCAGAACTTCCACGCGTACACCTACCGCAACGTCGACCTGCCGCCCGCGGCCGTCCAGATCGAGAACGCCGACGGGATCGTCCTGCAGGGCAACACGGTGCAGCACACCGGCGCCGACGGAATCACCCTGGCCAACGACGTGACGGACTCTCAGTTGACCGGCAACGTCACTAACGACATCGCAGGGTCCGCCATCACTGTGGGACACCCCCAGCACGTGTACATCGGGGACTACACCTCGACCAACCACGAGAAGTACCCGGTGAACGTCGAGGGAGTCTGCAAGAACATATCGATCACGGACAACTACCTCTACGACAGCGCGGTGTTGTTCGAGGCGTCCAGCGCCGTGTCGGCGTACTTCGTCGATTCCCTTTCCGTGCAGCACAACCGCATCGAGAAGTCCCCGTGGGCGGGCATCACGCTCGGCTGGGGATGGTGGAACTTCGACGGTTCGACGAACTCCATCAATCCCGGGAACCCGACGTCCACGGCGAAGAACAACACCATCAAGTACAACCAGATCCTCGACACGATGCAGGTGCTCGACGACTCCGCTCCCATTTACACGCTGGGCAGCCAGCCGGGAACGGAGATCAGCAACAACTACATCCAGGGCGTCCCTGCCGGCCACAAGTACGGCCTGCACCCCGATGAAGGCTCCGCCTACATCAACGAGCACGACAACGTGCTCGACGTCGACCCGGGCGTGTACTTCGCCATCAACTCCGGCACCTGGGGCCGGCAGCACGACCTCAGCCTCACCAACAACTACGGCACCGTCAACAAGATCGCCGGCAGGAACGTCCCGAACAGCACGATCACGGACGTGCGGGGCTACGGGGACAACGTGTGGCCGTCGCAGGCGTACGGCATCGCCCTGAACGCGGGTCTGGAGGAGGCCTACAGGAACCTCGTCCCCCAGAGCAGAGTGGCTCTCCAGGACTACACCCTGCCCGCGAGCACGTTCGCCGGCACGGGCGTGATGACCGTTCCGGTGCGCAGCCCCAAGGACGCGACCAACACGCTGTGGCTGGCTCCCGCCGGTACGACGACGTTCGCCGCCGGTCCCACCATGACCAGCGCGAGCGGCACCTCGACGAGCATCCGCGTCCCGCAGACGGCGGGTGACTACCGGCTCTACGTCGTGGACGCCCAGGGCAACGCGTCCCCCGCGTCGAAGGCCCTCGTGCGGCAGCGCTGGAGCCACGTCGACGACAAGGCCGCGGGTGTGACCTACTCCGGGACCTGGTCGAACTGGAACGACACGAAGGACATGAACGGGTCCGAGAAGGTCACGGGCACCGCGGGCAACTACGCCGAGTTCTCGTTCACCGGCTCGGGCGTGCGGTACCTAAGCATGACGCAGCCGAACATGGGCAAGGTGGACGTCTACATCGACGGCACCCTGAGCCAGGCGGGCATCGACGCCTACGCCCCGACGGTGACGAAGCAGGTTCCGCTGTTCGAGAAGACAAACCTGGCCGCCGGCCCGCACACGATCAGGGTGGTGTGCACCGGGACGAAGAACACCGCCGCCTCCAGCACCGTCTGCGCGTTGGACGCGTTCGCCTCCATCCAGTTCCCCGCGAAGAACGCCAACTACAAGGTGGTCAACAAGGGCAGCAACAAGGCGGTCGATGTGTCAGGCGGATCGCTGACCGCCGGAGCCAACATCATCCAGTGGACCGACTCCGGAGCCGGGAACCAGAACTGGCGCTTCGTCCCGGTGGGTGACGGCAGCTACGAGATCGTCAGCCGGAACAGTGCCCTGCTCATGGACGTCAGCGGTGCTTCCACCGCGGACGGCGCGTCCGTCATCCAGTCGTCCGACACCAGCGCCGCGAACCAGCACTGGACCCTGACCGCCACCGGAAGCGGCTACTACAAGATCAAGAACGTGAACAGCGACAAGGTGCTCGACGTGTCCTCGGGAGGCACTCAGCTCGTCCAGTCAACGGACACGAACGCCGACAGCCAGCTGTGGAAGGTCGTCAACATCGACTGATCCACGAGACAAAGGGGTGTGAGGGACGGTGCCGGCCGAACCCGGACCGGCGCCGTCCCCGCGTACCTCCATCACCGCGCATTCGAGTCGAGCAGTACCACCTCACATGTGATGACCCCAACCAAGGGACGGGACTTGTGGACCTCACCAGACGACAACTCGGTCGGCTCGCCGCGGTCGGCACCGGAGCGCTCCTGCTACCGGGCCTGCTGCCACCGGGCCGGGCAGCGGCGGCCGCACTGTCGGCCGGCAAGTGGGGCGACCAGGGCGACGGCACCTACGTCAACCCGGTTCTCCCGGGCGATTTCAGCGACTGGGACTGCATCCGGGTCGGCGACGACTACTACGGCATCACCAGCACCTTCGGGTACTCCCCCGGCGTTGCTGTGCTGCACTCGAAGGACCTGGTGAACTGGCGTACGCTCGGCGGCGCGGTCGGTGACGTGACCCAGATCGGACCACTGCTGAACTGGGACCGGATGAACCGCTACGGCCGCGGCGTGTGGGCCGGGGCCATCCGCTTCCACGCGGGGCGCTACTGGGTGTACTTCAACACTCCCGACGAAGGCTTCTTCATGACGTCGGCACCCTCGCCGGCCGGACCGTGGGACCCGCTGACGGCGGTGTGGCGGACCTCCGGCTGGGACGACCCGTGCCCCTTCTGGGACGACGACGGCCAGGGCTACCTCGTCGCCACGCACTACTCGGACAGTTACAAGATCAACCTGTTCCAGCTGTCCGCGGACGGCACGTCACTGCTCGGCGCACCCACGGTCATCCACCAGTCGCCGGGCAGCGAGGCCAACAAGCTGTACAAGATCAACGGCCTCTACTACCACCTGTACAGCGAGGTGAGATCCGAGGGCCGGGTGCTCATGATGAACCGCGGCTCCAGCCTCCTCGGCCCGTTCGAGACCCGGCAGCTGGAACACGTGAACACCGCGGTGGACCGCGAGCCCAACCAGGGCGGACTGGTGCAGACCCCGGACGGCACCTGGTACTTCGTGACCCACCACGGCCACGGCGACTGGGAGGGGCGTCCACTGTCCCTTCTGCCGGTGACCTGGGTGGACGGCTGGCCGATCCTGGGCCAGGTGGGCACGGACGGCATAGGCACCATGGTGTGGACGGGCCGGGTGCCCGCCGGCGGCACACCCGGGCTGCCGGTCGACGCACTTCCCGCCGTGGTGACGAGCGACCTGTTCACCGGCACCGGCCTCAAGCCGCAGTGGGAGTGGTACTACCAGGCGCGTGCGGGCTACTGGTCGCTGACCGAACGCCCCGGCCGCCTGCGGTTGAAGGCGTTCGCACCGCTGGCCGGCGACAACCTGACCAAGGTGGGGAACACCCTCACCCAGCGAGCGCTGCGCACGGCGGGCGGGGGCACGGTGACCGTCCGCATGGAACTGGCCGGCCTCGCCGACGGCCAGCACGCCGGACTGTGCCACTACGCGGCCACCTACGCGGGCCTGGGCGTCCGGCGCACCGGAACCACGACCACGATCACGAACAACGCCGGCGGCACCCTCACCGACGGCCCGGCCGTCACGCAGAACGCCGTGTGGCTGCGTACCACCTGGGACGTCAACGGCGTCAGCAGGTTCTCCTACAGCCTCGACGGCAGCACGTTCACCCCGTTCGGCAGCACGTACCAGCTCACCTGGGGCGGCTACCGCGGCGACCGGATCGGCCTGTACACCTACAACCCGAACAACACCGGCTACGTCGATGTGGACTCGGTGCAGTACACGATCGCGCCCACCCGGGCGTACAAGTGCGTCAGTGTGCGCAGCGGCAAGGTCGCCGACGTCTCCGGAGCCTCCCAGGCCGACGGCGCCGCCGTGATCCAGTGGGCCGACAACGGCAGGCCGAACCAGCAGTGGGCCTTCCAGTCCACCGGAGACGGCTACCACACCGTCATGTGCGTCACCAGCGGCAAGGTCCTAGACGTGGCGGGGTCCTCGACGGCGGACGGCGCACGGATCGTGCAGTCGACGGCCGACGGGCGGACCAGCCAGCAGTGGCAGCTGCGTCCACTGAACGGTGGCGCGTTCGCCCTGGTCAACCGCAACAGCGGCAAGGTGCTGGATGTCAGCGGTGGCGGTGCGGCCGACGGTGCCGCGCTGATCCAGTTCACCGACCGGGGCAGCACCAACCAGCAGTGGACGTTCTCCCGCGTCACCAGCTAGCTCGCGGCGGTGGGGCCGGAAAGCCATGGCTTTCCGGCCCCACCGTCTTTCTGACCCTTACCGCCTCAACCGGTCACTGGATCGTCCACGCCTGGTTCGACTGGTTCAGTGCCATCCACTGGTCGATGGCGGCACCGTTGGCCGTCGAGCCGGCGCTGACCTCCAGGACCTGCTTGGTCTCGAAGTTGCGGATGACGTATCCGCCGCTGGTCGGCTCGAAGTACCAGAGCTGGTTGTTGCCGCCGTTGTAGGTGTACTGCTGCAGATTGGTCCCTCTGTGGTGAGTTGCGCCGTTGATGTCGAGAGCCTTGCCGCTGCCCCTGTTGACGATCTTGTACAGCTGGCCGCTGACCTGGACGATGTTCCACTGCTGGTTGGTGCCGCTGTTGGCCGGCCACTGGACGACGCTCGCGCCGTCGGCGGTGGAGGCCTGGTAGACGTCCGCCAGCTGGCCGCTGTTGACGTTCTTGATGGTGTAGTACGTCGACGGGTTGACGTTCGGTGTACCGGTCGCGTCCTCCAGCGCACCGCCGGCCTGCTGCACGCTGAAGTCGGAGAAGAAGAAGTAGGCGCCGTCGGTCTTGGCGACCCGCAGGTAACGGAACTTCTGGCGGGCGTCGATGTTCCCCGTCAGCGTGGAGGCCATCGGCAGCGTTGTGGCGCCCTGGCGTCCCAGCACGGCGTAGGTGGCGAACGTCGGGTCGTTGGAGGCGCGGATCTCGAAGTTGCTGCGCGTCTCGGGCTGGTCGATGTCCTGGCGCATCGTCAGGGAGTACTGGCCGAGCTGGTAGGCCTGGCCGAGGTCGACCTGCCACCAGGCCGAGGTGTCGGTCCCGGTCGGCGACCATCCGGTGGAGCTGTCGTTGTCGTTGCCCTTGGAGGCCGCCACACCCGAGTTCAGGACCGTGGACGCGGTCGCCGGCTTGTTGTGGGCGAGGTTGAGCCTCGCCGCCAGGGACCGGTACGCGGGCTCCAGCCCGGAGGCCTGGATCACCGAGGTGCCCGAGGTCGCGTTGCCGGACAGCGTCACATTGCTGCCGTTGACGTTCTGGTTGATGAAACCGTCCGTGTGCGACAGCACGTTGTTGGAGACGGTCATGTTGTTGGAGCCCTCGTCCAGGTAGACGCCCGACACCGCGGAACCGCAGGCGGCCGGACTCCGGACCACGTCGTGCACGTAGTTGCCGTTGATGACGGTGCCCGGGTCGTTGGAGAGGTGGTAGATGCCGGCGGTGTCGCACAGCCGGTTCAGCACATTGCCGATCCGGTTGTAGCTGATGCTGTTGTTGCCCTCCGCGTTGGCCGCGGACTGCCAGCCCCAGCCCAGCGAGATGCCGGCCCACGGGGCGTCGCTGATGTCGTTGTGGTTGATGGTGGTGCTGTTGACGAAGCCGGCGTTGATGCCGGCGGTGCCCAGGTAGTCCTCGCCGATCCGCGTGATCAGGTTGTCGTTGACGGTGACGTTCTTGACGACCTCACGGGCGTCCTCGCCGGCCGGGGAGGTGGGCGGGTTGTAGACGGTGTGCATCTCCACGGTGGGGTCGGAGAACTTGCCGACCATGATTCCGTTGCCCGCGATGTCGTACACGACGTTGCCGGTCGCGCTGCTGTCGTGGACGCCGTGGTGCAGGTCGAGGGCGGTGGCCCCCATCTGCGTGAAGGTGTTCCCGGTGAACGAGACGCGGTCGGCGTCCGCGACGTGGACCCCGGCCGGCGGACGGTCGGCGTACTGGTGGTTCGAGGAGTCGGCCGACACGTTGTAGAGGCCGCCCTGGCCGTTGAGCAGACCGTTGTTGGTCGCCTCCATCCAGGTGGTCTGGGCGAAGGTGACGCCGGTGAAGCGCAGGTCGTGGACCGGGGCGTCCAGGCTGGTGCCCTTGACCTCCACAAGCGTGGGCAGAGTGGGTGCCTGCACGGTGGCGGTGGACATGTCCTCGCCGGAGCGCGGCTTGTAGTAGACCGTCTGCGCGGCCGTGTCGACGTAGAACTCGCCCGGCTCGTTGAGGAACTCGTGGGCGTTCTCGAAGTGCAGCGGGGAGCCGTTGGACAGGACCGGGAAGGGCCGCTGGAAGAGGATGCCGGCCTCGTGGTCCTGGATGGACACGTGGGCGGTGCCGCCCGCGGTGGTGAACGACTTCAGCCGCAGGTAGTTCTCCGCCCACTGCAGCTCCAGGACCATCTCGGTCCGGCTGAGGTTGCTCCAGTTGGAGATCTGCGAACTGAGCACCTGCAGCAGCTTGTTGGTCTTGTCGCTGCCCTGGAGCTGGAAGTCCGAGCCCAGGTCGGGGTACCGGGCGCGGGTGGCGCGCACTCCGTTGACGTACAGCTGCCGGAAGTTCAGGCTGCCGACGGACGCCTTGTACTCGCCGTTGCTCGCCGAGGTCCAGCCGGTGATGGTGCGGCCGCTGCTGATCACGGGTGTCTCGCCGTTGTAGGCCTGGTAGACGACCGTGTGGCCGTTCGTGCCTGAGTCGCTCGTGCCCAGAGTGATCGGGCTGGTGAGATTGTAGGTACCGCCGCGCAGGTTCACGACGATGTCACCGGACATGTTCACGTTCGCGGTGCGGACGGCGGCCTGGGCTGCCTGGATGGTCTTGAAGGCGGCCGTGGCACTGGATCCCGAATTGCTGTCGCTGCCGGCCACGGGGTCGACGTAGAAGCTCGTGGTGGCCGCCTGGGCGGGCTGGGCGGGCAGGAGGGCCGCGAGGACGACCACTCCGGCCGCGCACACTTTGGTCAGGCTCACACCGATGCGCAGAGTTCTCATGAGTTGCATTTATCGATCGCCGGAAGAGATCTCGTCAAGATGTCAGGCAGATACATTTCAGATCAACACACTGCCCAATAGCTGCCTAATACTGCTAAATACATCCATCACGACGTCGCCCTCGAAGTGCATCAGCGACGATCGAGAACCACGGGAACGCGAAATGAGTAGTACTCATTTTGCTATCCGCCCTTGTGAGTCTGCCGGAACGCGCCCGGCGTCACACCGGTGTGACGGGTGAAGAACTTTCCGAAGTTGGTCGGTTCGAGGAAACCGAGACGGCGGGCGATCGTCGCCACCGGTTCGTCGGTGTGGGCGAGCAGCCGCTGGGCCTCCAGAGCCACCCGGGCGTCGATGACGTGCTTCACGGGCTGTCCGGTGGCGGCGGCGCAGGCGCGCGTGAGGGTCTCGACGGTGTACCCGAGGCGGTGGGCGTAGTCGGCGGCACGGCGGGTGGTGGCGTACCCGCGCTCCAGTTCGGCGCGGAAGCGCGCGTACACCTCGCCGCCCGCGTGCGGGTCGCCGCCACCGTCGGGGTGGGGCAGCCGGTCGATCTGCAAGAGCACGGTGGCCAGCAGGAGTTGGAGGATCTCCGCCGACACGG
The DNA here is from genome assembly GCF_049739545.1 of Streptomyces sp. SLBN-8D4. NCBI lineage: Bacteria > Bacillati > Actinomycetota > Actinomycetes > Kitasatosporales > Streptomycetaceae > Streptomyces > Streptomyces sp. SLBN-8D4. Next base: position 9,870,457 of record NZ_JBMGQC010000001.1, on the reverse strand, counting down.
CCTCCTCGGGACGGCCGTGTTCGGCCCAGGTTGCGTTTCTCGGCCAGTTCCGTGATCCGGTCGGTCGGAGTCCGACGTCGTCGCCGGACCCCGACCCCCGTCCCCCTGTCAGGGCTTGGACGGCACAGGGCTAGCGGACGAGCTTCCAGTCCTGGGAGCCGTCCGCGGTGCTGTTCTGCAGGGTCAGCGGCGCCCCCGCGGAGGCCCCGGTCAGGTAGAGGTTCGTGTTCTTGACGGCCTGGAACCTGTAGTAGCCGTCGGACGTCCTGACGAGGTTCCAGCTGCCCGTCGAGCTGTTGTCGACCCACTGGCCGATGCGCTGGCCGACCGTGGCGTCGCCCGTCCAGACGGCCGCGGCGCGGCCGCCCGACCTGTTCAGCAGGGTCGTGCCACCGTTGGGCTCGGTCACCACGTGCCACTGCTGGGTGTCGGAGTCGGCCGCCGCTCCGGCGTCCTCCAGGACGACGTCCGGTGTGTCTCCGTTGCCGAGGTTGGCGTCGTTGGTCTTGTTGCCGGTGCCGATCACCTGGCCGGTCCTGCGGTTGACGAGCCGGTAGTAGGTGCCCGAGGAGTCGCCGAGGTCGACCTCGGCGTAGGCGATCGTGGACGTGCCCTGGTTGTTGAGGATCGCTGTGCGGCCGGTGCCGTCCACATACTGGAGGTTGCGGCTGTAGCCGGCCGGCGAGGTCGTCTGGTACTCCGTCCACACGCCGTCGCCGCGGCCGCTCTCGTTGACCCACACGTCACCGCTGTTCGCCGCGTTGTAGACGAGACGCCCGTCGGGGAGCCGGATCAGAACCGGGCTGCCGCCGCCCGAGAGCGGACGTGAGCCGGAGACGACCGGGAGCGAACCGACCGACATGCCGGTCTGGCTGCCGCGGAAGAACTGCAGCGGGTCGTTGGAGATGACGTACCGGGTGTTGGCCCCGCCGCCCCAGTACTCGAAGGTGAGCATCCACCTGCCGTCCGACGTGGGGACGACATTGGTCATGCCCGGTCGTCCGCCGCCGATCTCGGTCTTGCCGCCGCCCATGTCCTGGACCGATCCGGAGACATCGACGACGGGGTCGCTCCACCTGGTGCTCCTGCCGTCCCAGGTCCGGTGCACGAGGATCTGGCCGTGCGAGTCGGTGGCCGTGTCGTTGGCGGGGTCCTTCTTCGGGACACCGGTGACCGGGTCGAAGCCGACGTAGTCGTTCTCGTCGGAGTAGTAGCAGACCAACTTGCCCTTGTAGACCATCAGGTAGGGCTCCCAGAGCGGGTCCACCTGTTTGTTCTTGTTGGCGGCGGCGATGTTCTGCCCGACCGCGCCCGCACTGCCCCCCTGCCATCCTCCGGTGGCGACGACGTTGAGGACCTTCCAGCTGCTGCCCTGGTCGGTGCTGGCGTACAGGGCGATCGCCAGGTCGCTGCGGTCGCCGTCGTTGGAGGGGGTCCAGTTCGGGTCGGCCGCCTTGTGCTCCTTGTAGTAGTAATCGTCACCGGAGACGACACTCGCCAGGAGCAGCGTGCCGGCCTTCATCCCGCCGACACCCTGCGGGAGCACGTAGAGATACGGGTTGGTCCAGTTGCTCGTGTACTTGGCGTACTTGGGGTCCTTGGAGAGGTACGCCGGTGCCCTGACCTCGGACAGCGGCTGCCAGCTCGTCCCGTCGTCGTCGCTCTTGTAGACGGGCAGGGTCTGCCCGTCGGCGCTGCCCGACTTCGCCACGACGGTGGACTTCTCGAACGACGCCACCAGCCGTCCGCCGGGCAGCTGGGCCGACTTCGGGTAGACCGCGCAGTTGCCTCGCCCCTTCAGACACGCATCATTGCCGAGCTGGTAGAGGATCCCGCCGGTCGGGTTGTACGCCTGCGCGCCGGACGCGGGGATGGCCAGCAGCGCGGCCGCCGCACCGAAGGTGCCCAGCGCCCTGCCCAGGGTTCTTCTCTGCATAACTCCTCCTTCAAGAACAATCACGGTGATGCGAGGGGGGCTTCGGTCGCCGGAGCGGTGCACCGCACTGCGGTGCCGCCCGGTGACCCGGTCGCAACAGACGCCCGCTCAGACGTCCGGGGTGGTGCCGTCGTGCTCGGCGACGAGGACGCGGACATCCCACGGGCCCAGGTCCACCTCCGCACCGGCAGGTACGTCGTCGCCGCTCAGTACGTCGGACAGGTGCACCGGGGACGGGACCCGTGCGGGCTCCCAGCTCCAGTTGTGGACGACGTGCACGTGACGCCCGTCAGGCGAGGTCCCGGTCGTGACGGTCACGGACTCTGGCAGGTCCCGCCATCCGCCGCGCGGGTCCGGTGCCATCCAAGCGGCCAGTGACCTGGCGAGGTCACGGCCGGGGACCGTGCCCACGCAGGTGACGCGGCCGGCGCCGTGCTGACGGGTGGTGACGGCGGGCCAGCGACCGAAGTGCGGGTGCTCGTAGGAGGCCAACGTCTCGGCGTCGACCGGTGTGAGGCCCTCGATCCAGTGCGTCGCCGTCGCGTCGGCGGGCACCTGGAGCGAGCCGCCGTCCACAGCGCGGACGGGTACGGCCTTCACGACGTTGCTGAACTCGTCGTAGTGGATCCCCGCGGCCTCGGTGAGACGGCCCGGTGCCTTCTCGTGCCGGGCGCGGGCCTCGTGGTCGGCGTATCCGGTGCGGGGACCCAGGACGAGGTGGCCGCCGGCGTGGGCGTAGGAGGTGAGCCAGTCGAGGGCGGCGTCGGTGGCGATGTACAGCGCCGGCACGACCAGCACGGGGTGGCGGCGCGCGGCCTCCCGCGGTGTCGTGTCCCGGACCAGTTGTGCGACATGCACGATGCGTACCTGCCGGCCGGCGTCGAAGGCCCCCCGGTAGAAGGGGTCGAAGACGCGGTGGTAGGCGGCGGGGTCGGGTTCGCCGTTCGGCTTGGCCAGCGGCGGGTACTTCTGCATGAGCCACTTGCTCGGCATCGAGTAGACCATCGTGATGTCGGCGTCCGGTTCGATCCCCGCGACGAGCGGACCGGCCTTGTCGAACTCGGCTCCCAGGCGCGCGATTTCGGCGTAGGTGCGGCCGGGCTGTCCGCTGTGCGGGAGGACTCCGCCCCAGTAGGTCTCGGCGCCGAAGCGCAGGGTCTGCCACTGCCAGTACTCGATCATCCGGGCACCGCGGGCCACGTGCGCCCAGGCGGCCTGGCGCCACTGGCCGTCGTAGCCGGGCCGGTTGTCCCAGGCGAAGCCGATGGAGTTCGCGTTGGTCTCGGTGACCAGGAAGGGCTCCTGGCGGGAGGAGAACATCCAGTCGGCGGTCTGGTACATCGACCAGACGCCGGTGGTCTTCCACCGCTGCTCGTGCTCGTCGGGCGTGGGGTCGGGCAGCAGGAGGCCGTCCTGCATGTCGTAGTACGGGTTGCCGGAGGCGATGTCGAGCCGCGCGGCCAGCTCGTCGTCCGCGACTCCCTGGCGGGTGTAGGAGATACAGGTGGTGACGAAGTGCTCGGGTGCCGCGTACTCGCGGACGATGTCCGCCTGCCAGCCGATGAACTCGGTGACCTGCCGGGCCTGGAACTCCCGCCAGGCGACGTCGTACTGAGGCTGCTCGTTGCCGTCCGGGGTCCACAGGTCGCCCCAGGTGGACAGCCGGTGCGACCAGTACACCAGCCCCCACTCGCGGTTGAGGGTCTCGACGTCGCCGTACTTGTCGCGCAGGTGGTCCACGAACCGCTGGAAGACGCCGTGGTTGTGGAAGAGGTGCAGGCCCGGTTCGTTGTCGACCTGCCAGCCGATGACCGCGGGGTGGTCGGCGTACCGGGCGACTATCTGCCGGATGATCCGCTCGGCGTGGAAGCGGAACGCGGGGTGGGTGAAGTCCACCTCCTGCCGGGCCCCCCAGCCGATGCGCTCGCCGGTACGCCGTTCGCCCGTGATCTCCGGGTACTGACGGGCCAGCCACGGCGGTACCGCGTAGGTCGGCGTGCCGAGGACGACGGCGATGCCCCGCTCGTGGGCGCCGTCGAGGACCGGCTGGAGCCAGTCGAGGTCGAAGCGGCCGTTCTCGGGCTCCCAGGTCGACCAGACCGACTCACCGACCCGGATCACGGTGAAGTGCGCCTCGGCCATCAGGTCGAGGTCGGTCTTCAGCCGTTCGTCGGGCCGCAGTTGGGGGTCGTAGGCGGGCGTGTACTCGTGGTAGTACGCGGCACCGAAGAGGACGCGGGCGGGAAGAACCGCCATGGGGGAACCTCCGAGGAGTCGTTGGGGGCTGGGCGTCGGCGTTGTGGTCGGCGGGGTGTTATTGCTTGACGCCGCCGGCGGCCAGACCGCTCTGCCAGTACCGCTGCAGGAGCAGGAAGGCGACGACGAGCGGGATGACGGAGATGAGGGAACCGGTCACGACGAGCGCGAGCATGTTGCTGTTCGCGCCGCTGCCGCCGCCGAAGGCCTGGGACGCCCAGGACGAGAGGCCGACCGTGACGGGGTACAGCTTCGGGTCGTTCAGCATGATCAGCGGCAGGAAGTAGTTGTTCCAGGTCGCCACGAGCGTGAAGAGCACGACCGTCACCAGGCCCGGTGCCAGCAGCCGCAGCGCGATCGTGCAGAAGATGCGCAACTCCCCCGCCCCGTCGATGCGCGCGGCCTCCAGGAGGCTGTCCGGAACGGCGTCCGCGGCGTAGATGCGCATGAGGTAGAGGCCGAACGGGCTGACCAGCGAGGGCAGCACGATGGCCCAGGGGGTGTTGACGAGGTCCACCTTCGCGAAGAGCAGGTAGGTGGGGATGGCGAGGGCGGTCGTCGGGATCATGACGGCGCCCAGGACGAGGGCGAAGGCCGCGTTGTTGCCGTGGAAGCGGTACTTGGCGAAGCCGTATCCGGCGGCGGCCGCGAGGAGCGCGGCGCCCAGTGCGCTGCCGACGGAGTACAGGACCGTGTTGAGCAGCCAGTGCAGGAAGACGCCGTCGTCGTGCGTGAGCGTCTCATGGACGTTCTTCAGCAGTTGCGGCGCGTGGGAGAACCACAGGCCGAAGCTGGTGAACAGGTCCTGGGTGCTCTTGGTCGAGGAGACGGCGAGCCAGAACAGCGGCAGCAGGAAGTACGCCAGGACGGCCAGCATGACGATGGTCAGCGGGGTACTGCGGCGGCCGACCGAACTCCGGCGCCGGCCGCGGGAGTTCCGCGGGGTGCCGCTCGCAGCCGCGCGCGGGGCGGGCCGGGACGTGGAGGGGGGCGTCGTGGTCGTCACGAGGTCCTCCTGCGGTTCGCGATGAACAGGACGGCGTAGGAGAAGATCACGATGACCAGGCCGAGCAAGAAGGACACTGCCGCCGAGTAGTTGACCTGCTGACCGGTGAAGGCCAGTGAGTAGGCGTACAGGTTCGCGGTGTACGAGTTGTCGATGACGTCGGGGGCGATGGGCTGCAGCAGCTTGGGCTCGTTGAACAGCTGGAAGCTGCCGATCACGGAGAACAGCAGGGTGAGCAGCAGGGCGGGGCGCAGCGCGGGGAGCTTGACGGACCAGGCGATCCGCCAGGGCCCGGCGCCGTCCATGGCCGCTGCCTCGTACAGTTCCGTGGGAACGGTCCGCAGGGCCGCGTACAGGATGATCATGTTGTAGCCGACGAACTCCCAGGTCACGATGTTCGCCAGGCTGCCCGGCATCCAGCCGTCGCTGAGGAAGCGCGGGATCGGCAGGCCGAGCTTCTCGCTCAGCTGCGCGAACGGCCCGAAGTCCGGCCCGTACAGGTAGCCCCACATGAGGGTGGCGACCACGCTCGGGACGGCGTAGGGCACGAAGATGCCCAGCCGGATCACGCGGGCCAGGCGCAGCAGGCCGCTGTCGAGCGCGAGCGCGAAGACCAGCGCCAGGACGAGCATGAGCGGGACCTGGATCAGGAAGAACAGCGCGACCCGCAGGACGCCCTCCCGAAGGAGCGGGTCTTTCAGGGCCGTCAGGTAGTTGTGAAGCCCGACGAAGGCGGTCCCGCCGATGAGCCGTTCCTGGAACAGGCTGAGGTAGGCGGCGTAGCCGAGCGGGGCGAGGAACATCAGCAGGAACAGCACCATGAACGGTGCGACAAATAGCGGGCCTGCCGCACCTTGGCGCAGGCCACCGAGGCGGCGTTCGGGCCCCGCTCGGCGCGGCTCCTCGGTGGGGGCCACGGTCGTGGCAGTCATCATCAGGCCTTTCTTGGGGGAAGGGCTGGCCAGGGGCGGGTTCCGTACCGGCGCGTCAGGTCGCCGGCACGGAACCCGCGGTTCACGGGGACTTGACGGTGAAGCCCTGCGCCTTGGCGTAGGTGGTCAGGCGCGTCTGCCAGGCGCCGAGCGCGGCGACCGCGTCCTTCTTCCGGGTCAGGGCCGTGCCCACGGTCTCGGTCCAGTCGGTGACGGCCTGGTCCAGGAACGGCGGCCACTGGAAGTCGGGGCTGACCGTCTTGCCGATGTCGGCGAACACCTGGTTGACCTTCTGGCCGCCGTAGAAGGAGGGGGCGTCGGCGGTGAAGGACGCGTCCGCGAGCAGCTGCTTGGTCGCCGGGAAGAACGACTGCTTGGTGTTGAACAGCTTCGCGCTGGCGGGGTCGCTGTTGAGGAACTGTGCGAACACCGCGGCCGCGATGGGGTTCTTGGTCTCCTTGATGACCGCGCTGGTCGAGCCGCCCCAGTTGCCCGAGCTCGGCTTCGAGGCGTCCCACTGCGGCAGCGGGGCGGCCCGCCACTTGCCCGCGGTGGACTTGGCCGAGCCGGCGAGGAAGACCGGCCCCCACGCGGCGGTGATCCAGGTGGCGTACTTGCCCTTGTTGAGCGCGGAGAACCAGGCGTCGGTGAAGTCCGGCTCGACGCCGATCAGGCCTTCTTGGGCCAGGCCGCCCCAGTAGGCACCGAGCTTCTTGGAGATCGCGTCGTCGACGTCGATGGTGACGTTGCCCTTGCCGGCGGTCGCGTAGGGCTTGGCGCCCGCCTGCCAGAGCAGGCCGTGCCAGGCCGCCGCTTCGTTGCCGGCCAGGTTGGTCAGGCAGACCTCCGGGTCGGCCTTGTGCAGCTTGCGCGCGGCGGCGGCGAAGTCGTCCCAGGTCTTGGGCGGTTCGATGCCGTTCTTGTCGAAGATGTCCGCCCGGTAGAGCATGCCCATCGGACCCGTGTCCTGCGGGATCGCCCAGATCTCGCCCTTGGAGCCGCTGACCTGCCCCCAGGTCCAGTCGACGAAGGTGTCCTTGAGCTTTGCCGCGCCGTAGGGGGCCAGGTCGAGCAGGCTGTCGGTGATCGTGAAGGTCGGGATGGCCTGGTACTCCATCTGAGCCACGTCCGGGGCACCGCTGCCGGCCTTGATCGCCGTACGCAGCTTGGTGTAATGCTGCACGCCCTGGCCCGCGTTGACGACCTTGACCTTGACGGCCGGGTACTTCTTCTCGAAGAGCGCGACCTCCTGGTCGATGTCCGGCACCCAGGTCCAGAACGTCAGTGTGGTCGGGGTCGTCATCGCCTGGTCGATGTCGGCCTGGCTGACCTGCTTGTTGGACGAGGAGGCGGAGCCGTCACCAGCGCCGCCGCAGGCGGTCAGAGCGGCACCCAGCGAAACCGCTCCCGTGGCGGTCAGGAGGAGCCGGCGGCTCATCTGGGGCTGGCTGGGGGTGGAGTCGGTTCTGTGCATGAGAACTCCCGCCGATGGCTGAGGGAAAAGCACGCCGAGCACAGGCGTGCGAGGGCAGAGTGAGGAGGGATACGCAGGCTCGGACGGGTCGGCCAGGGCACGGATGCCGGTATGGACGGCGACTCGTCATCGCGGACACCGCCCGCCGGGCGGTCCGCCCGCTGTCGCGGCGGAGGCCGGTGGTCGGGGAGGTCACGGTGGAGCGGAGAGTTGCGGCGCTGAGGGCTCGGTGGCCGCTTTGGTGCCGAAAGCGCGGAGAAGGGGACGCGGCGTTCGGGTAACGGGGTGTCCGTACGGGACTCACGCGCGGCCGGGAGAGGTGGGCGGGAACAGTGAGATTCGTACGGCGGCTCGCCACACGGCTCCCTGCCCGGTGAGGAAGGCGGTTCCTCGGGCCGGTCGGTGCTGGTCAGTCGTACGTGGACGCACCTCCGCCCAGGGCCGGGACAGGCCGGCCCCCACTCGGAGATGAGGTGGAGGACCGTCCGCTGCCCGGGGTCTTCCGGGGTGGCGGAGGCGCGGTCGAGGCGCGGATTACGAGGTCGACCGGTGGTTCACCAGCCGGCAACGGGGGCGCGTCCGGGTTCTCGATGGAGTGCACGAGGCGTTTGAGCCCCTCTTGCGCCACGGTGTCGAAGGGCTGACGCATCGTGGTGAGCGGAGGGGTGACATAGGCGGCGACGGGGATGTCGTCGAAGCCCACGACGCTGACGTCCTCGGGCACGCGTCGGCCGGCTTCCACCAGCGCGCGGATGAGCCCGATGGCCATGTCGTCGTTGGCGGCGAACACCGCGGTGAGGTCGTCGTCGGCGGCGAGTTCACGGCCCGCGGTGTAGCCGGTCGAGGCGGACCAGTCCCCCTCGACGACGGGCGGGAGCACCCTGTCGTGTGCGGCGAGCGTCGACCGCCAGCCCTCCAGCCGGTCCCGGGCGGCGTACCACCGCTGCGGTCCGGCGAGGTGGTGGACGGTCTGGTGCCCGAGCTCCAGCAGGTACTCGGTCGCCGTGCGCGCCATCAGATCGGCGCCGACGCCCGCGGCGAGTGTCTTGGGCGTGGCCAGGGACGGCGAACCGAGCACGAGCACCGGTACGTCGTCGCGGGCGGCCAGGTCCTCGCCGTGTCCGTCGTCGATCGGCTCGGAGATGACGATGCCGTCCACGCCCTGCTCGAGAAGCGAGTCGACGGCGCCGGCGACGCCTGTCGGGTCGCCTTCCAGGGTGTTGACCACGCGGAGGGCGTAGCCGGTGTCCCGTACGGCGCGTTCGACGCCCATGATCAGTGAGGCGGGGCCGTACAGGGCGGTTCCCAGCGTCACCACGCCGATGGAGCGGGTGCGTCCGGAGGCCAGTGCCCGTGCCGCGTTGTTCATGCGGTAGCCGAGTTCCTCACCGGCCTCCAGGACGCGGCGGCGCACCTCGGCAGAGACGTACGGCTCGTCGTTGTAGACCCGGGAGACCGTCTTCTGCGAGACGCCGGCCAGCTGGGCGACGTCCACGCTGCGGGGTGCGCCGGAGCTTCCGCCCCGCCTTGCCACTCGCCCCATGGTGTCTCCAGGTGATCGTGCCCGGCGCCGGTCGACGCCGTATGACTGCGCTGACATGTCTACGCAGTCATACGGTGGTCGTCAAGCGTTCGGAACAGATTCGCAATCTGGACTCGCGGTGGATCGGGGCGGGTGCGGCCCAGCCGGGAGAGGGCATGGGATGGAGGAGTTCCAGGTCCGAGACCAGGTCCGGCCTGCGGATTCTCACGCAGCGGGTCAAGGGCAGGCGGGATCGGCGATGGTGCGTCGGCAGGCACGGTCGTCCACTTGGATCATGGGCGCAGGGAACTCCATGATCTTGGGAGCCCGTGCCCCCGTGCGGCAACGCTGAAGCCTGCCGTGAGCCCTGCTAGGGCAATCGCCTGAGCCACAACACGGCAAGGCCGTAAGCAACAGCCGACACAGCAAGTCCCGCGAGGACCGTGGCGGTGTACGCCCGGTCGGGCAGCGTCTGCCTGAAGAACCCGAATGTGACGTCGCGAGTGAGGAGGAATGCTGCGACGGCGGCGAACATCGCACCCGCTGACTGCTGGGTCCATCGTCCCGGCTTCGACGCAACGCGGCCATCCGGGCGAGGAGCAAGAGGTTCTGTCACTCGTCACTTGTACCGGTCTCGATGTGACTCATCAACGGTTGCCGGCCCAAGCACACACGACAGGACTCGGCGTCGTCGCACGATCACGGGCCCATGGACAGTCGCTGTCGACACTCGTGAACAAGGTCTCGCCGCCGGTACGGCCGGTCGGCGGTCGTCTTCGCCGGCCTCACGGTCGTCATCGCGCTGGCCGGGCTGTCCGTCGTCGGCATCCCGCTGCTCACCGAGGTTCCAGCCCTCCCCCACACTCGGCTTCGCTCGAGTGGTGGGACCCCCACCCGGCCGCCAGCGCCCGTACGGCGCCGACGAGCCCACGGTCGGTGAGGATCGGGGGTGAATGCCGCGTACCACCTGCCGAGAGGGTGCCCGGGTCACGGACGGCGATCCGCAGACGCTCGCGCAAAGTGCCGGTGATCGGCTGGTACGCCTCCGGGATGCGCCGGCCCGTCCAAGCGGCCGTCAGACCACGTTTGGCTCCGGCGATCCGGCGGATCAGCAGCACCGTCTCGGGCAGCATCCACGCCCAACTAGAGCCCATACCCTGCGCACCCCACGGCGCGCGACGTCAGGAAGCGGTGTCATGCATCCCGTCCCGAACCCCCCGGGGAAACCAGTTGCGTTGGGCAAGCGGACGGTAGGGTGAAGCGCATGTACGGCAGTGACGTCCGTGTGAGACCGGCACTTGCCCACGGAGCCGGTCAACACCTCCTGCTCATCGTCCATGAGCCGGGCGTCGCCGAACTCCTCTCCACCACACTGAAGTTGGCGGGATACCGCACAACCCTGACCGGGACCGGGAGCGAAGCGCTGGAGCGGCTCTCGGAGCAGCGGTTCGATCTGATGATCGTCGACACGTCACTGCCGGACATGGCGGGCCTGAGCCGGGAACGGCCCGTATTGGCCCATCGCCCGCCGGCGCTCCTCCTCACGGAGTACGACTCGCTGGACGACCTCGTGCCCGAACTGGGCCCAGGGGAACGGGACTACGTCACCAAGCCTTTCCGGGTGGCCGAGGTGCTGGCCCGTGTGCAGGTCCTGCTGCGGGACGCGCACCTCGGGCGTCCGCGGGACGGCTCGCTCAGCTACCGCGACCTGGTCCTGGAGGACACCCTGCGCCAGGCGCGCCGCGGCACCCGCCCCCTCGCCCTGACGCCCGCCGAGTACCGGCTGCTGCGCCACCTCCTGGTCAACGCGCACCAGGTGCTCTCCAAGGAGCAGATCGGCCGGTACGTCTGGGGCGACCACCGCGGCGACAACTCCATCGAGCAGCTCGTCTCCCGGCTGCGGCGCAAGGTCGATCGTGACGCGCCCAGCCTGATTCACACACGCCGAGGATTCGGCTACTGGCTCGGGCACGCCGAAGACGAGCACTGACCTGCCGCACCAAGCGGCGCCGTGCATACAACTCCCTTGCACAACAGGCTATTTACGCACCCCCACACGGCTGTGATCTGGGTCACGTCAGCTTTTCGTCAGGGAACTGATCGGAAGGCGTCAGCCCGCTCTGTTTGCATGTGCTCATCGAGGCCTCGACCCCTTCACCCCGGCGCTCCGCCCGTCGAGCGGACCCCCACCACCGAGGAGAACCATGGCCGACACGCTGGCCGGACCCGTACCCGACTCATCGGACCCGCTACCCGAGTTCCCGATGCCCCGGGAGGCCCGCTGCCCCTTCGACCCGCCGCCCGCCCTGAAGGACCTCCAGGAGCAGACGCCGCTGACGAAGGTGCGACTGTGGGACGGCAGCGAACCATGGCTCGTGACCCGGTACGCGGAGCAGCGCGCGGTCCTCGGCGATCCCCGGGTGAGCGCCGATACCGACAGCCCCGGCTACCCGACCAAGGCCTCTCCCGCGGGCGGCGAAGGCAAGCTCAGCTTCATCATGATGGACGACCCCGAACACGCCCGGCTGCGCCGGATGGTGACGGCGCCGTTCGCCGTGAAGAAGGTGGAAGCCCTGCGGCCCACCGTGCAGAGGATCGTCGACGACCTGATCGACGGGATGCTGAGCCGGCCGGGGCCGGTGGACCTGGTGGAGGAGTTCGCCCTGCCGATCCCCTCCCTGGTGATCTGCGAACTGCTCGGCGTGCCCTACGACGACCATGCGATGTTCCAGGAGAACACCAAGACGATGGTCCGCACGACCGCGACTCCCGAGCAGCGCGGTGCGGCGAGCCTGGAGGTCGCCGCATACCTGGCCACCCTCATCGGCAAGCGGCTCGCCGAGCCGAGGGACGACCTGCTGTCCAGCATCGCGGGGCGCGTCACCGCCGGGGAGATCGACCACCGGCAGGCCACGGAGATGGCGCTGCTCCTGCTGATCGCGGGCCACGAGACCACCGCGAACATGATCGCCCTCGGCACCCTCGCCCTTCTCGAGAACCCCGACCAGCTCGCCCTGCTGCGTGAGAGCGACGACCCGAAGTTCGTGGCCGGCGCGGTCGAGGAACTGCTGCGCTACCTGCACATCACCCACCTGGGACGGCGCCGCGCGGTCGCCGAGGACATCGGGATCGCGGGTCAGGTCATCAAGGCCGGCGAGGGCGTCATCATGGCCAACGAGATCGCCAACCGCGACCCCGAGGTGTTCGCCGACCCCGACCGGCTCGACCTCACCCGTGACGCCCGCCGCCATGTCGCCTTCGGCTTCGGTGTCCACCAGTGCCTGGGCCAGCCGTTGGCCCGGATGGAACTCCAGGTCGTCTACGGCACCCTCTACAAGCGCATTCCCACGCTGAAGCCGGCCTGCGCGCTGGAGGACGTCAGGTTCAAGAACGACGCGTTCATCTACGGCGTGCACGAGCTGCCCGTCTCCTGGTGACGGCTCCCCGTCCCGCGAACGACCAAGATCACGTGTGAGGAAGCAAAGGGGAATTGCCATGAAGGTGGAGCTGGAAGCCGACAAGTGCGTCGCCTCCGGGCAGTGCGTGCTCGCCTCGGCGGACGTCTTCGACCAGGACGACGACGGCATCGCGATCCTTCTGGAGGAGCAGGTCGGCGACGACCGACTCGACGACGTCGAGGAGGCCGTCGCGGTCTGCCCGGCCGCCGCCATCCGGCTGGTCGAGCAGTGAGGCGGATCGTCGTCGTCGGTGCCTCGGCCGCCGGACTCGCGGCGGCCGAGACCCTCCGCCGGGAGGGCTACGACGGCACACTCACCCTCGTCGGCGACGAGCCGCTGGCACCCTACGACCGCCCGCCGCTGTCGAAGCAGATCCTGGCCGCGAAGTGGGAGCCCGACCGGCTGGCGCTGCGCACATCGGATGCGCTGGCCGCGCTCGATCTCGACCTGCGGCTCGGCGTCGCGGCCACTGGCCTCGAACTCGCCGACCGCACGGTGGAGTTGGCCGACGGATCCGCCCTGCCGTACGACGGGCTGATCGTCGCCACCGGCGTCCGGCCGCGCCGACTGCCTGGCGAGGGCGCGCACGTCCTGCGCGACCTCGACGACGCCCTTGCCCTGCGCGAGCGGCTCACCCTGGGCCGGCGGCTGGTCGTGGTGGGCGCTGGATTCCTCGGCGCGGAGGCCGCCGCCGTCGCCTGGCAGCTCGGGGTCCATGTCACCCTCCTGGAACCCGCCCCCGTGCCGCTGGCGCACGCCATCGGCACCGAGGTGGGCCAGATGCTGACCCAGGCCCACCTGGAGCGGGGCGTGAACCTGCGCTGCGGAGTCACCGTGACCGAGGTGACGGAGAACGGCGTGCGGCTCGCGGACGCCTCCGAGATCCAGGCCGACGAGGTGCTGGTCGCCGTCGGCTCCCTGCCCAACACCGAGTGGCTCGCGGGCAGCGGTCTGACCGTCGGGGACGGCGTGGTGTGCGACGAGTACTGCGAGGCCGCCTCCAACGTGTACGCGGCCGGTGATGTCGCCCGCTGGTACAACCCGCTGTTCGGCACCTCGATGCGGATCGAGCACCGCACCACGGCGGCCGAGCAGGGCATGGCCGCCGCCCGCAACCTGCTCGCCACGCCGGAGGCGCGCAAGCCGTTCGCGCCCGTGCCCTACTTCTGGTCCGACCAGTACGACATGAAGATCCAGGCCTACGGCTATCTCCGCGGCCATGACGAAGTCGCCGTGGTGGACGGGGAGTTGATGGACCGTCGCTTCGTCGCCGCGTACCACACCGGCGACCGCGTCACCGGCGCCCTCACCGTCGGCATGCCACCCAAGGCGATCCGGCAGTGGCGTCGGGCGATCGCCACCGGCGCGGCGTGGGACGACACCGTGCGCACCACCGCCCCCGCAGCTCAGCCCTGACCTCCGGCCCATGAGAACGCGGCGGCTGCCGAACGCCGGTCATTCCCGGCCTCGCGAGCCGCCCCACGAGGAGCGCCTGCTGATCGACGGAGCTCAGCACGTCCGCGGGCAACGGCACGTACGAGGTGCTCAAGTTGTTGCTCGTCAAGCTCGCCACCGGCAACACGGCCGTCGCGTAGCCCGCACCCAAGACACCGTGGAACGCCACCCGCGTCGGTCGGCTCATCGCCGAGCGCACCGACATCCCGGCCGACGTGGTCAACGTCGTGCCGACTAACAACCTTGAGGCGGCCGAACGCCTCCTGACCGACCCGCGTGTCGACATGGTGTCGTTCACCGGCTCCACGGCAACAGGGCAACGCATCCTCGACTCGCCGCGAGCACGCGTTCAGACCGTCAGGGCGTCCAGCGCGTCGGTCAGGGCCTTGGTGACGTCCTCCGTGGAAGCCGGGCCGCCGACGTCGCGGGTCAGGATCCCGGCCGCGGTGGTCGCCACGCATGCGTGGACGGCGCCCACGTCCGCGCAAGAAAGAGGAGCCGCGAGCGGCCTGTCGCCGGTCGACCGGCGGGAGACTGGCAGCAAACACCACCCGATCTGCGACGGGAAGGGTACTCCGCTCCACCTCATCACGACTGCGGGGAACGTAAACGACATCACGCAGACCCCCGCCTCGTCCCGGCGGACTACCCGGGACGCCCGGGAACTGCGCACACGCCGGATCATGCCGGTCATCTCCCGCAAGGGCGCCCCGAACTTCAAGGGCCTGGGCAAACTCCGCTTCGATGTCGAGCAGGCCTTCGCCCTCACCCGTTCAGACGCCTCGCCATCCGATGGGAACGGCGCCTCGAACTCCACGACGCCTTCGTCTCCCTGGCATGCAGCCTCATCTGCGGGCGACGCCGAAAGAAGGCCCGCCCATGATCCTCTTACGAGCACCAGGAGCCCGAAGTCACGAGGCGGCTCAGGTCGGCTTCTTCCCCCGGTGGGGCAATCTCGTCGCCGGGTCGGCTCATCCCCTATGAGGGCTGTTTCGAGTCACTCCCTGCCGAGCCGGCGTGGAGCCTCGGCATTCTTGGCGGCTGCCGCCGCGACGGTTGCCAGGTCTTTGCCCGTGAAGCCGGCGCGGCTCAGCACCGCCAGAGATTTGTTCGTCGCCAGCGTGCACAACGCCAGTTCTGCCGCCTCCTGATCACCCGCCCCCGCTGCCAGCAAGGCTTGCTCCAGCCTCGTGCGCAAACCGTCGATCATGGCGCGGACCATCGCCCGGCCCTCCGCGTCGAGTGCCGGAAGCTGCGTTGCCGACACCGTGAGCAGGCAGCCGTCCGGGACTGTCGGGTCGGCGATGCGGTTCAGGGCGACCTGCAGATAGGCGGACACAACGGTGCTCGGGTCCGAGTGGGGGCCGGACAGCGCCTGCTCGTACAGCGGGTGGTAGGTCTGCGCGTACCGCTGAAGGCTTTTGCGGAAGAGGGCGCTCTTGTCGCCGAAGGTGCCGTAGAGCGAGCCGCGGCTCAGGCCCGTGCCCTCGGTGAGGCGATCGATCGAGGCCTCCGAATACCCCCAGCGCCAGAAGACGTGCATCGCGCGTCGTAGTGCCTCGTCCACGTCGAATTGCTTGCGTCCTGCCATGGTCCGTCAGCGTACACATCTTGCACCGATCGTTCCAACATGTGTACGGTCCACGGCATGACAAGTTGCACCGATCGTTCCAAGATGAGTACGGCCGACGGCACGGCAAGCTTGAGTGCGCTGCGGCTGCCCGACGGGTTCACCGACGTGTTCACCAGCCGGCTCATGGAGGTGAACGGGCTGCGGCTGCACACGGTCACCGGTGGGGACGGCCCGGCGCTGCTGCTGGTCGGCGGGTGGCCCCAGACCTGGTACGCCTGGCGGAAAGTGATGCCCGCACTCGCCCGCCGGCACACCGTCGTCGCCGTCGACTCGCGCGGGGCCGGGCTCTCCGACAAGCCCGACGACGGGTACGACTCCGGCACGCTGGCCGCCGATCTGCTCGCGTTGATGGCCGCGCTCGGGCACGACCGGTTCGACGTGGTCGGCCACGACATCGGTACGTGGACCGCATACGCCCTCGCCGCCGACCACCCCGAGCGGGTGGGCCGGCTCGCCATCCTCGAAGCGGTGGTCCCCGGTCTCACGCCGTCCCCGCCGTTCTTCGGCCCGGCCGCGGCCAACCTGAGACTCTGGCAGTTCGGCTTCAACCGGCTCACCGACCTCAACGAGGAACTGGTCCGGGGACGGGAGCGGCTTTTCTTCGGCTGGCAGTTCGCCACCAAGGCCGCCCTGCCGACCGCGATCCCCGCGTACGCCGTCGACGTCTACGTCGACGCGATCGCCGCCGATCCTCGCGCGCTGCGGGCGAGCTTCGCGTACTACCGGGCACTGGACGAGACGATCGCGCAGAACGAGCAGCGCAGCAAGACACGGCTGACTCTGCCGGTGCTCGCCCTCGGCGGCGCGCTGTGGAGCGGCGCGAATGCCGCCCAGACAATGCGGCTGGCGGCCGACGACGTCACGGAGGTCGTCCTCGACGACTGCGGCCATTACCCGGCCGAGGAGCAGCCGGCGCGGCTTGCCGAAATCCTGGAGGACTTCCTCGCCGCCAACCGGTAGCAGGCACACCACACGGCTCGACTTCGCGAACGACAGGCGGAGCTTCACAAGCTCCGTGACGTCGTGACTCGGCGTGTCCATGGCCTCCGTCGCCCGCGAGGCAGGCGTCGGCAAAGCCACGCTCAGCCGACGCTTCGCCACCCGGGAGGAACTCATCAACGCGGTCTTCGCAGACCGCATGGACGGCTACGCCGGCGCCGTCGCCGAGGTGCTCGCCGATCCCGATCCCTGGCACGGCTTCACCGGCTACATCCACGCCGTCTGCGCCATGCAGGCCGCCGACCGCGGCTTCGCCCACGTCCTGACCATGTCCTTCCCGGCCGCCAAGGCGCTGGAAGCCCGCCGCACCGAGTCGTACAACGGGTTCCTCGAACTCATCGCCCGCGCCCGGAAGAGCGGACACCTCCGGGAGGACTTCGTACCGGAGGACCTCGTCATCCTGCAGATGGCCAACGCCGGCGTCATCGCCGCCGCCGGCGACTCCGCCCCGGACGCCTGGCGCCGCCTCTTCGCGCACATGATCCGCTCCTACGCCGCCCCCGGCGCACCGATCCCCGCGGTGCCCGAAGCCCCGGAACCCACAGCCCTCTACCGCGCCATGGTCCGCCTCGCCCGAACGGGCCCGGGCTCCGCCCAGGCCTACAGCCCCTGAGCTCGCGGCCTTCGCAGCGCGCGGCGGGCGTCCCTCGACAACGGCCCCGGCTCAATCTCGCCCGAAAACTCCACCGACGCGTTCCGGTCCCGTCAACTCGCCGACGGCCGGGCCGGATCCTCGGTGGCCACCGGGGTGAGTGCAAGGCCGGCCTGGATGGCCCGTGGACCAGGACGACGTGGTATCCGCCTGAAGCATTCCCATGTGTCGGCCGCGTGCAGCGGCGCGTGCCGCGGCACACGGCCGGGTGGTGCGGACTCAGAACATGGTGTTGTGGTTGGCGCTCTTCTCGGGCACTTCCTGGACGTCCCAGTGCTCGACGATCTTGCCGCCGGCGATGCGCCAGAAGTCGGCGACGGCCATGCCACGGTCGCCGGGCCTCAGGTGCAGGTTGCTGTGGGTGACAACGAGGTCCCCTTCGGCGACCGCCCTCTTGATGTCCGGGCGCAGGTCTGGGAACTGTCCGCGCAACCAGTGGACGTAACCGACGAAGGCCTGCGGACTGTCCTGCGCCTCCGGGTTGTGCTGGGTGTGGGTCTCGCCGAGATGCGCCGCGGGGGCCTCTTCCGCTTGGTAGTCGTTGAACGCCTGCTCGTAGTGCTGGGTGGTGCGCCTAGACGGTCATGGCGTCGCGCACCAGCGCGGAGTCCACGAACTGCTCGAAGCGCACGATCAGTCCGCCCCGCACAACGAAGTGGTGGGCGACACGCACGTCGATCGGCTTGCCGGTGTCCTTGTTGGTCGCGGTGTAGCGGGCCAGGACGACGACGTTCCCGCCGTCGACGACGTAGGTGTCGTCGTGGGCGGTCCAGTCCTCCCAGTCCTGGCCGAGCTTCTCCATGACGTTGGAGGTCACGCCGTCGGGGGTGCGGTAGGTCCCGGCGAGTGGGAAGCCGGCCATCTCCGTCCACTCCACGTCGGGGGCGAGGGTGGAGCGCAGCGCGGTCAGGTCCCCGGCGGCCGAGGCCAGGTACTGGCGACGTACGACGTCGGCGGGAGCTGTGGAGGTGGTGAACCCGGTGGACTCGGTCATGGTCAGCCCCACTTCATCTCACCCTTGGCGACCTTCGCGCCGATCTGGGCGGCGATCAGCATGCCGTTGCCGGGGTAGCGCTTGACGAGTGCCTCGGTCAGTGCGGCGCCGTCGGCGGCCTTGCCCAGCTCCTCCTCGAAGGCGAGGAGGTAGTCGCGGGTGGCGGTGATGGCGGTCGCATCAGCCGCGGTGTCGGGCAGGCGGTGGCCGGGGACGACCAACTCCGGCTCAAGGGCGGCCATTTCGTCCAGGAGGTCGATCCAGGCGGCGCGGTCGTCGGGAGTGGGGGTGTCGGCGACCCAGACGTGCTCCTGCTGGAAGATCAGGACACCGCCGAGGAGGGCGCGGTGCTCTGCCTGCCACAAATAGTGGCGGTCGGAGAGGCCGGCCGGGCCGCCCTTGAGCTGGAAGGTGTGGCCTGCGACTGTGAGGTCGCTGGTGAGCGGGGTGAGGTCGACCAGGCGGGTGGGCAGGTTCGACCCGAGTGCCGCCCAGGCCTTGAGCTTGCCCTCGTAGGAGTGCGCGATGTGCTCGATGACGATCGGGGTGGCGACGAAGACGGCGTCGGGGAAGGCGTCGGCGATGACTTCGGCGCCGAAGTAGAAGTCGGGGTCGCCGTGGGAGACGAAGACAGTGGTCAGCGTCTTGCCGGAGTCGAGGATCTCGGCCACCAGGCGGTGGCCGTCGGCGCGGGTGAAGGCGGCGTCGACCAGCAGTGCCTCCGTCTCGCCGGTGACGAGGGTGGCGGTCTTGTTCTTGCTGCCGGCCGGGAAGTCCAGGTCCAGGACCTGGAAGGAAAGGGTGCTCATTCGGGGCTCCTGCTGGGTGGGGCGGGACGGGGGAAATCAGGCCGTACGAAGGGCTGCGAGCCGCTGGTCGATCTCGTCCGCGGTGGCGTGACCGCGGGCCATGGGCGTGAAGTGGTCCCCGTCGACGGCCAGCAGGGTGGGAAAACCGGTGACGCCGAGTTCAGCCGCGCGGTGGAAGTCCTCCGCCGCTGTGCCGGGCGCCTCGGGTCCTTCGAAGGCGGCGACCACGGCGTCCGCGTCCAGTCCGGCCGCGTCCGCGGTCTTCCGGTACGTGGCCGCCTCCGACAGGCTGAGGCCGTCGACGTAAAAGGCGTGCTGGAGAGCCGCGGCCAGTTCCGCCGCGCGCTCCGGAGCCACTTGTCGCAGGGCCGCGACGCCGCGGGCGGCGGCCTCGGAGTCCATCACGAACGTGCCGTCGGCGATCAACCGCTCGTAACCCTCGCCGAACTCGGCTCCCGTCAGCTCCGCGATCTGGGCGTTGGCCCCCTGGACGTAACCGAACTCGCGGATCGGCACCCGGCGCGGCCCGGTGAACAGGCCACCGGAGACCACCTCGACCGGCAGGTCCGGGTGACGGGAGACGACCTCGCGCAGAGTTCCGGAGAACC
The DNA here is from genome assembly GCF_049739545.1 of Streptomyces sp. SLBN-8D4. Classification (NCBI taxonomy): domain Bacteria; kingdom Bacillati; phylum Actinomycetota; class Actinomycetes; order Kitasatosporales; family Streptomycetaceae; genus Streptomyces; species Streptomyces sp. SLBN-8D4. The sequence continues at coordinate 9,850,723 of NZ_JBMGQC010000001.1, read as the reverse complement.
CGTGCGACCAGCCGCAGTAGGCGTCGAAGACATAGACGAGCTTCATCAAGGACCTCGGCAGGGTGGGGCGCCCGCACCTTCTGCGAGCGGTTCACCTCACCAACAATACCTGACTCGTCAGATATTTCTCGGCTGTCATGACCTGCACCACACCGCAATCACTGACGCCAGTACGTCAGCCCGGTCGCTGTTCCGCAGGTCAGGGCAGCCTGGGCAACATGTCACGGGCCGTGTGGCTGAGGATGCGGAGATCCTCCGCGAATCGCGCACGGTCCGCAGCCGGGAGAGGCTCCACGAAGTGCCGCTGGATGTTCTCCAGATGCACCCGTGAAGCACGTACTGCCGTCTCCTCACCCAGCGGGGTCAGGCACACCAGGCGCCCGCGCCGGTCATCGGGATCCTCCTTGCGCTCGACCAGACCCGCCACCTCCATGCGGTCCACCAGCCGAGTGGCGCCTCCCGTGGTCAGAATCTGCTCCTGAGCGACGGCCCGCATGGAGAGCCCCGGCTCGCCCGCCCGGCCGAGAATCAGCAGGACCTCGAAGACCAGATGGCTGATCCCGCACTCCTCCTCGAGCGCCCGGCCGAGTATGTATTCCAGTCGGTTGGCCGCGCCTTGCAGCCGTCCGAACGCCAGAATGAGCTCATGATCGGCGGCCTCCTTCGCCGTCCTGATCTCCGCTTCCTCATCCACGGCCGCGCCGCCCCCTTCACTCGTCCCGGTACCACCGTACCGATCATGCAGGGGACGGGCGGGGTCGATGCGGGCTGGACCAGTCGAGCGGCGTCAACCGCATCGTGCCGACCGATCACCGCTTGCACCGCATCCATCGGTCCGCACGCGGGGGCGCATCCTGGTCACCGGCCAGCCAGTGACGGCCGCCGGGTGTTTCCTGCTCCCGGGGTAAAGGGACATCGCGGAGTTCGTCGTCGATCGCTGCCGCGCCGCCGGTTTCCACGGCTGCGTCCTCACCTCCAACGCGGCCCCGCACCACCCCATGCGGCCGGCTTCATCGAGCCGTACGGTCACAGGTCGCTGCCACAGATGCGGGAGGCGGTGGCGCCGACCAGGGCATCAGTAGGCGGTTTGACAACAGAGTCCGGGACGCCCTCGACGCGGACATCACCGGCGACATCCATGACAGTCGCACGCATCACAATCCCGATGGCCGTACTTGATCGCGTGTCCGCCGACGTGGAATCGGAGCCGGGCCCTGGACTGCCATCGCTCGGAGCCTGCGTCCTCGGTCCCGAGCGCCGCCGTCGTTTGCGATCTTCGTCCGTCCTGCAAAACCGGAATCCTCACTCGGTACGAAGGTCTTGTTTGTGGGGGGGTACAGAGATGTCGGTGCAACCGCCCTGACGGTGGACGCCGATGGTGAGGTCGCGCGGGCCGTCCCTGATGCGGGGCACGGCGGACACGGGTCTTGACCACTGCCGCGATTCCACCGCGCGCCTGTGCTCCGCCTGCACCCACACCGGTTCGGTGGTCCTCGCACGACGACGGGGCGCCCCGAAGTGGCGCCCCGTCGCGGTGTCGTCCTCGCCGGTCAGTCGGCCGGTGTCAGGGCGACCTCGGCGCTGCCCGAGAGGGACGGCAGGCCGTCCGGGGGCGTGTCGGTGTAGGAGGCGTTGAAGACCGCCTTGAGGTTGTCCGAACCGGAGTGACCGCCGTCCACGAACGTCTTGAACGATCCGGAGCAGCCGTTGCTCGTCGACAGCGGGTGGCCGTGCGAGTCATGGCCGAGGATGAACGAGACGCTGACCTTCGCGCAGTCCACCGGCTGGTCGTCGGTGACGGTGACCTGCCAGGTGACCGTGTCACCCCAGTGGAACGCGGTGCCGCCGTGCGGGGCAGGGTCGGTGGTCAGGGCAACGACCGGTGCCTTGTTGCCGACGACGACGGGAACGGACGCGGAGGCCGAACGCCCGGTGCTGTCGGTGACCTTCAGCGTGGCGTCGTAGACCGCGTTCTCGGTGAACGTGTGCTTCGGGTTCGCCTCCCTGGAGTCGACCGTGCCGTCGGCGTCGAAGTCCCAGGCGTAGCGGAGGGCGTCGCCGTCGGCGTCCTTCGTGCCGGCGCTGGAGAACTGGACGGTCAGCGGGCTGGTGCCGTTGACCAGGTCCGCGGCGACCTTGGGCTCCGGGGTGCGGTTGCCCCGGGTGAAGTCGATGCGGGAGAGCTGGGCCTCGGGCAGCTCCGCGAAGTACCCGGTGCCGTACTCGAGGACGTACAAGGCGCCGTCCGGGCCGAACTCAGCGTCGATCGGGCCGTCCGTCGTGATCGTGGGGATCGCGTCCTCGATCTTGAGAACCTGGTTCTTCTTGCCGAGAGTGATGGCCTTCATCTGGTCACGCGTCCACTCGTAGAAGAGCGGCTTGCCGCCGAAGTACTGGGGCCAGCGGTTCTGGGCCTTGTTCCGCTTGTCGTACTGGTACACCGGGCCGCCCATGGGTCCGATGCCGCCCGTGCCGAGTTCCGGGAACTCCGCGGAGGCCCCGTAGCCGTACACGATCTCCGCGTCCTCAACCGGGGGCAGCACGCTGCGGCCGGTGTTGTGACGCGAGTCGTTGACCGGCTTCGCGCAGTCGAAGGCTCCGCTCGACTTCTGGGTGGCGAAGTCGTAGTCCTGGTACGGAATGGCCTGGGTCACGCAGAAGGGCCAGCCGTAGTTGGCGGGGCGGTCGATCACCATCCAGCGCCCCTGGCCGGCGGGGCCGCGGTCTGGGTTGGCCTGGTTGGCGTCGGGCGAGTAGTCGCCGACGTAGACCTCGCCGGTCTTGTCGTCGACGCCGAAGCGGAACGGGTTGCGCAGACCCATGGCGTAGATCTCGGGACGGGTCTTGTCGGTGCCCGGCGCGAAGAGGTTGCCACGCGGTATCTGGTATCCGCCGCCGGGCTTGACCTGGATGCGCAGGACCTTGCCGCGCAGGTCGTTGGTGTTGCCCGCGGTGCGCCGCGCGTCGTACGCCGGGTTGCGGTCGGGGCGGTCGTCGAGCGGGGCGTAGCCGTCGGAGGAGAACGGGTTGGAGTCGTCGCCGGTCGACAGGAAGAGGTTGCCCTTGCGGTCGAAGTCGATCTTGCCGCCGACGTGGCAGCAAATGCCGCGGTCGGCCGGTACCTCGATGACCTTCTGCTCGGTGGCGAAGTCGAGCTTGTTGCCCACGAGCTTGAACCGCGACAAGCGGGTGACGCCCTTGTACTTGGCGAAGTCCGCGTCCGTGCCGAACTGCGGTGCGTCCCCTTCGTTGACTCCCGGGGTGGCCGGGTCGTCCATGGGGGTGGCGAGGCGGGGCGAGTAGTAGAGGTAGACCCAGTGGTTCTTGGCGAAGCCGGGGTCGACGGCGATGCCCTGTACGCCTTCCTCGTCGTGCTGGTAGAGCCCTGCGGGGCTCTTCTTCATGTCGGCGGCAAGGAAGTTCACGCCGCTCTTGGGGTCATGGACGCGGACCTCTCCCGTGCGCGCCGTGTGCAGCACTCGGCGGTCGGGAAGGACGGCGAGGGCCATGGGCTCGCCCGGACGGTCGTTGAGGGTGACCTTCTGGAAGTCCGACGAAGCCGGCGGTGCGGGGTCCGGTTTGGCGGCCTGTGCTGGGGAGAGCGGCAGGAGCCCGACGGCTCCGGCCAACGCAGCCGCCCCCACGAGGGTGACGATCCGTCTGTTGCGCACTCAGAACTCCTTTGGTCTGGCCTGCGGGTGAAAAGAAGAGCCAGGCGGAATGCGTGAGTTGGACGCCAGGGCGCCCACTTTCAAGGCTCCCGCCCGTCGCCAACGCGCCGGGCGGGCACCATGGGTGACACGTCGTCAGTGGCGGGCGCGCAGGGCCGCGAGGTTGTCGTAGCCGATGCGGGCGAAGTCCAGGGACTGGCCGGGGACGCTCGTGCTGGGTGCGTTGTCCTGCTCGACCATCGGGTTGCGGTAGTTCTTGGCCCCCACCCGGGTGAAGAACCGCCGGTAGTCGATGTCGCCCGTGCCGAACGGCACCATGTCGTAGCCCATGCCGTTCTGGGTGTTGACGACGCCGTCCTTGGCGTGGAAGAGCGGGAAACGGGTGCTGTTGCGCTCCACGAGTGCGGCCGGGTCGAAGACGCGCTCGCGCTGTGAGCCGTCGTGGGCGGTGTACGTGTGGAACTTGTACTGGGCCACGTGCGCCCAGAAGACGTCCAGTTCCAGGTAGACGCTCTTGCGGTCGGTCACCTTCAGGAAGTACTCCAGCTTCCGGATGCCGGAGCTGCGGGTCGGCCGGCCCTGGGCATCGAGCGGGCCGCCGTCGAGCAGGAAGTCGTAGGCGCTGTCGTGGTTGTGGGTGTAGAGCTTGATGCCCTCGCGGCAGGCGAGGGCGCCCAGGGTGTTCCACTTCTGCGCGGCGACGTCCCAGTCCGCCCGGTAGGGGGTGTTGGTGGGGTCGGCGCCGGTGCCCATGTGCTCCATGCCGAGGATGTTGGCGATCTCCAGCCAGCGCTTGAACGTGTCCCGGTCGGCCGGCGTCAGCGGCCAGGACGGCGGGATGTAGCCGTGGCTGCCCTGCGCCCGCAGCCCGTACTCGTCGAGCCAGGAGCGCAGCAGCTTCGCGCCCTGGACCGTGCCGAGATCCGCGCCACCGGGCGCGTTGGCGTGCTGGCCGTAGCCGGCGAACTCCACCTGGCGGTAGCCGAAGCGCGACAGCTGCTTGAACACCTCACGGAAGCCGGACGGCAGGTCGGAGGTGAGCGGGTCGCGGCCGATCGCGTCCCGGACGGTGTAGAGGATGATGCCGCGCTTGTGCGGCGGGACCAGGGCGGAGCGGCCGTGGTCATGGCCGCCGGCCTGTGATCTGTTCTGCGCCAGTGCGGGCGCGGCGCCGAAGACCGGGGCCGCGATCGCCGCCCCGGTGACGGCCGTGCAGGTGCTGAGGAAGCGGCGGCGGCTGACGCCCAGTGCGCGGCGCAGGGTGTCGCCGGTGACGGCTTCGTCGTTGAACGCGGTCACAGTGGTTCTCTCTTTCGTCGTCGCAGTGCTGCGGGTGCCTTGCGGCTTTCGTCTCCGGCGAGGCCGACGAGCCGCGGGAGAAGGGACTTCACTTCGGTGGCCGCTGCACGGATGGATACTGCGCGGGGGGGGGGTGGAGAACAGGAGGAGCGGACAGTGGTCCGCCCGGGACGCGCGTCGGGGGGAGGGAGCGGATCACCGCCCCTTCCGCAGGCGGTCGGCGAACGACAGCAGCGCGGTGAACTGCTCCGAGAGACCCGACGGGCCCCCGTCGGGGTCCTTGAAGTAGAAGCCCAGCTCCGGGAGCGGGCCGGACAGGCCCGCCTCGTGGGCACGGGCCACCAGGCGGGCCAGGTCCAGGACGAGCGGTGCGGCCAGGGCCGAGTCGCAGCCCTGCCAGGTGGTCTGCAGGATCATGCGCGAGCCGAGGAAGCCCTCGAAGGCGATGTGGTCCCAGGCGGTCTTCCAGTCGCCGAGCACCGGTACGTCGTCGATGTGCACCTCGCCCTGCGGAGTGTGCCCGAGGGTGTCGGCCAGGACGCGTTCCTTGCCGGCGTTCTTCGCCGCGGCCGCGCCCGGGTCGGCCAGGGCCGCCCCGTCGCCGCCGCCCAGCAGATTGGTGCCGGACCAGGCTCGTACCTCGAGGGCGCGCTGGACGAACATCGGGGCGAGCGCGGCTCGCAACAGGGTCTGGCCGGTCTTGCCGTCCCGGCCCGCGTGGGGCAGTGCGCCGGCCGCGGCGGCTTCCGTGAGGTCCGGGGTGCGCAACCCGGTGGACGGCGTGAAGTTGACGTAGGAGCAGCCGGCCCGCACGGCGGCGGCCGCGTAGAGGGAGCTGGGCGGCAGTCGTACGGCGTCGGGTTCGGGCAGCGGCTCGGTGGAGGAGACGTTGACGACGACCACGCGTGCCAGAGCGTTGCGCACGCGGAACGAGGTGAGGTCGGCCGCGAAGTCCGCGATGAGTTCCTCGTCGCATCGCGTGTCGCCCGGGAGCGGGCCGCCGAGGCGTATCTCCTCGTCCGCGGCCTGGAGTTCGGCGCGCACGGCGGGGGCGAGCCCGTGCGGCAGAACACCCGCGTCGGTGAGGTGTTCGGCCCGCTTGGGCAGCGGACTGTGGGCGGTGTCATGACCGCCGAAGACGAGTGAGGGCAGGGGCGGCAGGCCTGTGCCGTCGAAGGGTGGGGTCTCGGTGACCATGCCGGTCGGCGGCCGCAGTCCGGCGGTGACCGCCGCGCATCCGGCGACGGCGGTGGTGGCCACCGACCCGCGGGCTCCGACGAACCAGACACCGGTGCGTGCGGTCCGCCCGCCGGTCCGGGGCTCCGATGCGTTCCCGTCGTGGTTCACGGGCTGCCTCCCTGCCATGTCGATGTTCCGATGTGGTTGGAGGACGGTGGGCAGGGGCGCGAGGGCCTCCCGCTCACCGTCGGCCTTGGGACGGCTTTGGCCGCGGCCTGGAGAGCTGCTCCGTGATGCGCGCGGTTGCGGCGTTCGAGGGGGCGGCAAGGGGCCGCCGGTGAGAAGTACGCGGTGCCTGAAGCTTCTTGGCCCCGCGCTGTGCAGGGTCGACCTCGGCCGGCCGCGGCCGAGGGCTGCGCTGTACGACCGTGACGCGTCGTCAGTTCCGAACCACTGTGTGGTTCCTGTACACGAAGGGACCGTAGCCTCGTTCGTCCTTGGCCGGAACCCCTCGCGCAGGGAAACGGCGAACTTCTTCCAGAGTCAGGACAAAGCCGTGTTCGGGCAGCCCGGTTCAGCCCGGTGGCTTTCCCGCTACCGGGCCATGACCCGATCGGCTCTCACCAGGCCGAAAGGCCACGACGACGGCGTCAGCGCCGCAACCGCTGTGCCGGTCTGCGCCTCCTGCTGCTGCGCAACGCCTAGTGGTCGCCGCCTCCGAAGGCAGCGTCGAAGGATGCCGACGGGGGCTCGAAGTCGTATGCCTTGAGTCGGTTCAGTGCCTCGGGTGCGCCCTGGAGCCGGTCCATGCCGGCGTCCTCCCACTCGACCGAGATCGGGCCCTGGTAGTCGATGGAGCGCAGCATGCGGAAGACGTCCTCCCAGGGGACGTCTCCGTGGCCGGCGGAGACGAAGTCCCAGCCGCGGCGGGGGTCGCCCCAGGGCAGGTGGGAGCCGAGGCGGCCGTTGCAGCCGTCGTAGCCGAAGTGGCGGGCGGGGCGGCAGACCTCTTCGAGGGGGAGGTCGGCCCACTGGCCAGTGAAGAGCGTGAACGTGCGCGGCATCTCTGGGAGCCTCCTCAGACGGCTATCGGGGTGTAGACGGAGTTCTTCTCGGCGCTCTCCTCCACGGCGGCGAGCACCCGCTGGACCTGGAGGCCGTCGGCGAAGGAGGGGTCGGGGCGGCGGCCCTCGGCGATCGCGTGGACGAGGTCGCGGGCCTGGTGGACGAAGGTGTGCTCGTAGCCGAGGCCGTGCCCCGGCGGCCACCAGGCGTCCAGGTAGGGGTGGTCGGGCTCGGTGACGACGATCCTGCGGAAGCCCGCTGTGGCGGCGGGCTCCCGATGGTCGTGGAAGGACAGCTCGTTGAGCCGCTCCAGGTCGAACGCGAGCGACCCGGACTCACCGTTGATCTCCAGACGCAGGGCGTTCTTGCGCCCGGACGCCATGCGGGTCGCCTCGAACGTGGCGAGCGCTCCCGAGGCGAGCCGGCCCGTGAAGACGGCCGCGTCGTCGACCGTCACGGGCCCACGCCGGGTGCCGGCGGTCGCGGTCAGACCGGAGGACGCGCCTTCGAGGCGTGGGCGCTCCTTGACGAACGTCTCCATCTGGGCGGAGACACCGACCAACAGCTCGCCCGCCAGGTACTGGGCGAGGTCGACGATGTGCGCGCCGAGGTCGCCGAGCGCCCCCGATCCCGCGTGCTCCCGCTGGAGCCGCCACGTCAGCGGGAAGTCGGGGTCGACCAGCCAGTCCTGGAGGTAGCTGACCCGTACGTGGCGCAGCGTGCCGAGCCTGCCGTCCGCGACGAGGCCGCGCGCGAAGGTAAGGGCCGGGACGCGCCGGTAGTTGAAACCCACCATGGCCAACTGCCCCCGCGAGCGGGCCGCTTCGGCGGCTGCGACCATGGCCTCCGCCTCGGCGACCGAATTGGCCAGCGGCTTCTCGCACAGCACGTGCTTGCCCGCCTCCAGCGCCGCGATCGCGATCTCCGCATGGCTGTCGCCCGGTGTGCAGATGTCGACGAGTTCCACGTCGTCGCGGACTACGAGGGCGCGCCAGTCCGTCTCGGCCGCGGCCCAGCCGTGCTTGTCGGCTGCTGCCCGCACACCGTGCGCGTCGCGTCCGGCGATCGCGGCCATGACCGGCCGCAGCGGCAGGTCGAACACGCGCCCTGCGGTGCGCCAGCCCTGTGAGTGCGCGGCGCCCATGAACGCGTAGCCGACCATGCCGACGCCGAGCGTCGGCGGTGCGGTCCGACTGTACCTGTGTTCCATACGGATTCCTCCTCGTCGGAGTGTCACTGACTCGTCGTGGTGTTCGCGGGGCCCGCGGCCCGGTCCGGTCCGGTCAGATGAAGCCGGTCGGCAGGTACTGGTCGACGTTGTCCTTGGTGACCACGGCCGAGTAGAGGGTCAGCGAGGACGGGATCTCGAACTCGGCGAGGCCCCCGACGCCCTTGCCCTGGCCGAGCGCCCGGGCGAGATCGATGGCGGAGGCGGCCATGGTCGGCGGATAGAGGACGGTCGCCTTCAGCACGCTGTTGCCCGCCTTGATGGCGTCCATCGCGGACTTGGCCCCGGCGCCGCCGACCATCAGGAAGTCGTCGCGGCCGGCCTGGTCGATGGCGCGCAGCGCGCCCACACCCTGGTCGTCGTCATGGTTCCACAGCGCGTCGAAACTCGACTGGGCCTGCAGCAGTTGTGCCGTCTTGGCCTGCCCGGACTCGACCGTGAAGTCGGCCGCCTGGCGGGCCACCTTCCGGATGTTGGGGTAGTTCTTCAGGGCGTCGTCGAAGCCCTTGGTGCGTTGCTGGGTCAGTTCGAGGTTGTCCAGGCCGGCGAGTTCGACGACCTTGGCGTTCTTCTTGCCCTTGAGCTGCTCGCCGATGTAGTGCCCGGCGTTGAGGCCCATGCCGTAGTTGTCTCCGCCGATCCAGCAGCGGTACGCCTGCGGGGAGGCGAACACCCGGTCCAGGTTGACCACGGGGATCCCCGCCCTCATGGCCTGCAGGCCCACCTGGGTGAGCGCCTTGCCGTCGGCCGGCAGGATCACCAGGACGTCGACCTTCTTGTTGATCAGCGTCTGGACCTGGCCGATCTGCTGGGCGGTGTCGTTGGAGCCCTCGGTGATCTCCAGCGTGACGTCCGAGTACTTCTTCGCACGCGACTTGGCGTTGGAGTTGATGGCGTTGAGCCAGCCGTGGTCGGCCTGGGGACCGGCGAAGCCGATGGTGACGGCCTTGCCCGGCTTGTCGTCCGCTACCGGGGCGGCGTTGTCCGCGGCCTGTTCCTGCTCCTTGGGCTCATTGCTGGTACAGGCCGTGAGCAGCGCGCCGGCGGAAACGGCGGCGGTCCCGAACAGCAGTGCTCTGCGGCTGGTGGCGGGGGTTCTTGCCATGGCGGATCGACCCTTCGACTGGGCGGTGTGCGTCGGATGGAGTCCGACGGGCGGTGCGCGTCCGATGGAGGAGGTGGGAGGCCGGACGGCGGTGTCAGGAGCCGCCGTCCGGCGTGCTGCACGGTGTCAGGTGTCGCCGTGCAGCGAACGGCGCTGGACCAGCACGGCGGCGACGATGATCGCGCCCTTCGCGATCTGCTGGACAGCGGTCTCGAGGTTGTTCAGAGCGAAGATGTTGGTGATCGTGGTGAAGACCAGGACGCCGAGCACGGAGCCGATGATGGTGCCGCGCCCCCCGCTGAGCAGGGTGCCGCCGATGATCGCCGCGGCGATGGCGTCCAGCTCGTAGAGGTTGCCGTTGGTGTTCTGCCCCGAGCCGGCGAGCACGATCAGCATGAACGCGGCGATACCGCAGCACAGCCCGGACAGCAGGTACAGGTAGAGGCGTTGGCGGCGGACGTCGATGCCGGCGAGCCGGGCGGCCTCGGCGTTGCCGCCGACGGCGACGGTGCGCCGGCCGAAGGTGGTGCGGTTGAGCACCAGCCAGCCGATGACGGTGACCGCGGCGAAGATCAGCACAAGGGGCGGAATGCCGAGGACGTAGGAGTCCCTGGCCCCCAGATCGAGCACCGATGCGACGCTCACGATCTGCGTGCTGCCGTCCGTGATCTGCAGCGCGAGGCCCCGGGCGGAGGCGAGCATGGCCAGCGTCGCGATGAACGGCACCATCCTGCCGTAGGCGATCAGCAGACCGTTCACCAGGCCACAGCCCACACCGACGATCACCGCGGTGAAAAGGATGCCCGCGAAGCCGAACTCCTGGGTGGCCACGGTCGTCGCCCACACCGAGGCGAGTGCCACGATCGCGCCGACCGACAGGTCGATGCCGCCGCTGGTGATGACGAACGTCATGCCGACGGTGACGACGCCGATCACGGACGCCTGGGTGAGGACGAGTTGGAGGTTACTCGTCGCGAGGAACTCGTCCGGTGCGGTGATCCCGCCGACCGCGACGAGGACGGCGAGGACGCCGAGCAGGGACAGGGTGCGTACGTCCCACCCCCACCGCGGACCCGAACTCTGCTTCTCCCCCGCTGACTTGGCGGCGGACGTCGGCGCATCCTTGTGTGCGGCGGTGGTCGGCTGCGTCATGGCGTCGGGTTCCCTTCCATCACAAGATCGAGTACGCGGTGCTCGTCGAGCTCCCGGGCGTCCGCCGTGTGCACGACGCTGCCTTCGCGGAGCACCAGCACCCGGTCGGCGAGCCCCAGGACCTCGGGCACCTCACTGGACACGAGGAGTACGGCCAGGCCCTCGTCCGCCAGCCGGCGAATCACTGCGTAGAGCTCCGCCCGGGCGCCGATGTCGACACCCCGGGTCGGCTCGTCCAGCAGCAGCACCTTGCAGCCTCGCAACAGCCAGCGTGCGAGTACGGCTTTCTGCTGGTTGCCGCCGGACAGGGTCCTGATCGCGGCGTCTGGGTTGTCCGGCCGCAGGGACAGTTCCCGCACCGCCCGGTGCGTCGCGGCCCGTTCGGTACGGCGGTCGAGCCAGCCCGCGCGGGCGAACCGGGACAGCGTGGAGATCGAGACGTTGCTGCTGACGGACTCCAGCATCAGCAGGCCCTGCGCCTTGCGTTCCTCGGGCGCGAGACCGATGCCGGCACTGACGGCGGCGCGGACACTTCCGGGGCGCAGGGGTGTGCCGTCGACGAGGACACGGCCTTCGTCGGGCTTGCGGGCGCCGTAGATCGTCTCCAGGATCTCGCTGCGCCCGGACCCGACGAGCCCGGCCAGGCCGACGATCTCACCGGGCCGCAGCTCCAGGTCGACGGGGGCGAACTCCCCTCCCCGGCACAGCCCTTCGACCTTCAGCACGGGCTCCCGCTCCGCGGCGAACCCGGCCTCGGGCCGCTCGGGGAAGACGTACTCCACGTTCCGCCCGGTCATCAGGGCCACGACCTCACGGGTCGGTGTGCTCTTGGCAGGCAGGCCGCCCGAGACCGACCGGCCCTCCTTCAGGACGGTGACCCGGTCGCCGATGCGCCGGATCTCCTCAAGCCGGTGGGAGATATAGATGACGGCGACGCCGTCGGCCGTCAGATCACCCACGATCCTGAACAGGTTGTCCACCTCTTCGGGGTCGAGCGCCGCCGACGGCTCGTCCATCACGATCAACCGGACCTCGTGGGACAGCGCGCGGGCCATCGAGACGATCTGCTGCTGCGCCGCGGACAGCTCACCGACGAGCCGCGTCGGATCGATCTCCGAGTGCCCCAGCCGTTTCAGCAGCTCCGCGGTCGCCGTACGGGCGGCGGAGCCGCGCACCACGAACCCGGCCGCGGTGGGTTCATGGCCGAGGAAGACGTTCTCCGCGACGGACAGCCCCTCGATCAGGTCGAGTTCCTGGTAGATGGTGGCGATGCCCAGACGCATGGCGGCGATCGGCGATCCCAGGGTCACGGGCTCACCGCGCCAGGTGATCTCACCGCTGTCGGGCTGGTGAGCACCGGCCAGCACCTTGATGAGGGTGGACTTCCCGGCCCCGTTCTGGCCGAGCAGGCAGTGCACTTCACCGGCCTGGACCTCGAGATCCACGCCGTCCAGGGCCCGGACTCCGGGAAACGACTTGGTGATACCGGACATGGTGAGCAGGGGTGGTTGTGGTGCCATGAGGAATCCCCTCGGCGGATACGGGCCGTGAGTGGGCAGGGCGGCTGGGCTGGATGTCTCGGTGATGTGGACGGCTGTTGCAGCCCTGACGTCGTGTGCGCAGGGCTGGCACAGAGGCTGAGAAGGGCAGGCTTGACCGCCCGGCAACCTTGCAGGGTGTGACGGCCGCCGACGCTTCATCGGGGCTTTCCTTCGTGGATACCCCGGCCTTTAGACCGGGGAGGAAACGAAGCTCCTGCGGAGCAGGGCAGGAGGAGTCGGTTCGCCGCCGGGGCGGGCCAGCGCCCACCGCCGACCGGTCGGCACGCCGCCCCTCACACAAGAGCCGATAGAGTGTGAGGCATGACACAGCAGGTCAAGCGGGCGTTCAAGTACCGCTTTTACCCCACGGACGAGCAGGCAGCGGAGCTGTCGCGCACGTTCGGCTGTGTCCGCCTCGTCTACAACAAGGCGCTGGAGGAGCGCACCCGGGCCTGGTACGGCGAGCAGCGCCGGATCTCCTACGTACAGTCCTCCGCCGCACTGACGGAGTGGAAGAAGACGGAGGAACTGGCCTTCCTGGCGGAGGTATCCTCCGTCCGCTCCAGCAGGCGCTCCGCCACCTGCAGACGGCGTTCGGGAACTTCTTCGCCAAGCGTGCCAAGTACCCGCGCTATAAGTCGCGGAAGAAATCCGGTTCGTCGGCCGAGTACACCCGCAGCGCCTTCCAGTGGCGCGAGGGGAAGCTGACTCTGGCCAAGATGGCCGACCCACTGGACATCCGCTGGTCGCGCCCCCTGCCCGAAGGTGTGGAGCCGACCACGGTGACCGTGTCCTGCGACAGTGCGGGCCGCTGGTTCGTGTCCCTGCTGTGCCAGGACGCCATCACCCCGGCCCCCGCCACGCATGCGGCAATCGGCCTGGACGCCGGGATCACCTCCCTGGTGACGCTGTCCACCGGGGAAAAGATCGCCAACCCCCGACACGAGCGGCGTGACCGCGCCCGCCTGGCCCGCGTACAGCGGGAGCTGTCGCGCAAGGCGAAGGGCTCGGCGAACCGGGAGAAAGCCCGCCGCAAGGTCGCCCGCGTGCATGCGCGGATCGCCGACCGGCGCCGGGACTTCCTCCACAAGCTGTCGACTCGTCTCATCCGTGAGAACCAAACGGTCGTGATCGAGGACCTCACCGTCCGCAACCTGCTGAAGAACGGCACGCTCGCGCGCGCCATCTCGGACGCGGCCTGGACGGAACTTCGCATGATGCTGGAGTACAAGTGCGCCTGGTACGGGCGCGAACTCGTCGTGATCGACCGCTTCTTCCCCAGCAGCAAGCTGTGCGGAAGCTGCGGCACGGTCCGCGGGAAGCTGCCGCTGAACGTCCGTGAGTGGACGTGCGCCTGCGGCACGGTGCATGACCGCGACGTGAACGCGGCCCGCAACATCCTGGCCGCCGCCGGGCTGGCGGCGTCTGCCTGTGGAGACGGTGTAAGACCTCAACGGGAGTCCTCCCGGACGGGGCGGTCGTCGGTGAAGCAGGAAACCCAGCGGGCGACCGCTGGAACCCCTCGCCTTTAGGCGGGGGAGGAAGTCAAGGGCGGTTACGGCGGTGGCTGCTGTTGGCGCTACTGGTGCGCCGGTGGCTCTGCTGATGTTGCCGGGACGTCACGGGGTTGCCGCGGCGCACCGGGTGTGCGGGATCGCCAAGGATGTGGCGCCGGCGCTTGGTGGTGGCGCTTGATCGGTTGGCACTTGATCGGTTGGCACTTGATCGGGTGGCACTTGATCGGGTGGCGCCACCGGGGTGCACCGGCGCGCCTGGTGTTCCGCTGCCGACGGGGTCGGGCAGCGGTCAGGCAGGTGAGAAGACGTGGTCGCTGATGAGCCGGGCCGCGCCGATGGCTCCGGCAGCCGGCCCCAACTCCCCCAGCACGATCGGCAGGTTGCCCGTGGCCAGCGGCAACGACTGCCGGTACACCTGGGTCCGGACACTGGCCAGCAGCGTGTGTCCGAGTCCGGTCACGCCGCCGCCGATCACCACCAGTCCCGGATTGAAGAAACTGACGAGCCCTGCGATGACCTGCCCCAGGCGTTTCCCGCCCGCGCGGATCAGCTCCAGAGCCACCGGGTCCCCGGCCGCCGCGGCAGCCGACACGTCCTCGGCCGTCAGACGCTCGGCTGTCTCCAGCCGGGCGGCGAGGTGTGCCGAGCGGCCCTCACGCGCGGCCTGCTCCGCGTCAGCGGCCAGCGCGGCACCGCTGAAGTGGGCTTCCAGGCAGCCCCGGTTGCCGCACACACACGCACGGCCTTCCGGTTCCACTTGGATATGACCGATGTCGCCGGCACTGCCGGTGGTCCCCCGGTAGACCTCACCACCGACGACGATGCCGCACCCGATGCCGGTACCGATCTTGACACAGAGGAAGTCGCCCACGGAGCGTGCGACACCCGCGTGCATCTCCCCCATCGCCATCAGGTTCACGTCGTTGTCGACCATGACCGGGCAGCCGAGTTCCTGGCTGAGCGCCTCCCGTACGGGGAAGCCGTCCCAGCCCGGCATGATCGGCGGAGCCACCGGAACGCCCTCGGGAAAGCGGACCGGCCCCGGGACACCGATGCCGGCGCCGTCGAAACCCTCCGCGAGCCCCGAAGCCCTCAACTTCGCCGCCATGGACAGGACTTGCTCGAACACCGCGACCGGGCCCTCGCGGACGTCCATCGGCTGGTTCAGATGCCCCAGGACCTCCAACTCCGCATTCGTCACGGCGACATCGATCGACGTGGCACCGATGTCGACACCGAGGAAACGCAGCGTCGGCGCGAGCCGGATGTTGTGCGACCGGCGGCCGCCCCGGGACGGGGCCAGCCCGTCCGCGACGACCAGTCCCGTCTCCAGCAGTCGGTCAACCTCGACTGCCAGCTTCGAACGGGACAGGTCGACCAGATCGCCCAGCTGGGCACGGGAGTTGGATCCGTTGTCACGCAGCAGACGAAGCAGCCGCGCCTGATGGGTGTTCTCGGGCCGAGCAGTCATCCGTCTCACGATCCCTCCCCTCATCCCCGACTGGGTCCCGGACGCCCGTCTCCGCCCACTGCGTCGTCAGGCTGTCGGAGAGGAACGTAACAACGATTTTCCAGACTGGGAAGTACTTACGCAGGAGTTGGACCCTTCTTTCTCCACATGCAGGACAAAGTTTGACGCCGCCCCGGACCCAACAGGGGGCCTACGAGAGGAGGGGGGCCGTTTCCGTTTGCCGACCGTAGACGAACGCCCCCGAGCGCACGGGGTGCCACCCTCAGCTGCACCGGGCATCGCCGAGTCGGCGGCATCCGTCGCCGCCGGGCTGCTCATCGGCACGCCGGTGGGCGCCGCCAGGCTCTCCAGCCGCCATCACCCGCACGATGACGGACCGTCTCGGCACCGGCCTTGCGACGGCGCCGATGACCGTGACCGTTACCGTTACCGTTTCGGATCCGGCCACCACCACCTGACCCTCCACGCCGACCCGTGACACAGGACATCTGGTCCACCGAGTCCACCAAGTCCGCCGAACGGGCGGTCACTCGGTGTGCACAGCCAGGAAGTCGGCGCCTCGGTCGGGTGCGCGGGAGGAGTGGGGCTTCGACGGGCTGGTCGCCTCCGACCGGGGCCACTCGGAGACCGCGTCGCCGCGCTGCCGGCCGACCGGAATGACCCGCGCAGTCCACGTCCGCACGCCCCCGTAAGGTGGCCGATGGCCGGACCGGAGGCAATCCGGGTGCCTCGCTTCGGCCCCGGCCGGCCGCGGGATCGGCCCGCCGGTGTCATCGGCGACACGAGCCACAGCTCCAAGGCCATCCGCGCCTGGCTGCGGCGGCGGGGCATCGCGCACACGATTCCCGAGCGGGCCGACCAGATCCGCAACCGCCTCCGGCGCGGCGGCCGAGGTGGCCGGCCCCCGGTCTTTGACCGGCAGGAGGCGTACGGCGTTGTCGCCGATCTCGTGGCCCGCCTGGTCGACGCTAGTCAGGGAGATGGGGCCGAAGGACGCGAAGGTCGTGTTGTCGTAGCCCGCCACCGAGATGTCGCAGGTGCGGACAGGCCGGCCTCAGTAAGGGCTTCCAGTACTCCCATGGCAGCGATGTCCGCCCCGGCGAGATGGCGGTTCGCCGCTGGCTGGGCCGACTGCGGCAGGCTGTCCAGGACGTTCGCGGCTTTGTGAACGCCGCCTCTTTGCAGGCAAGTTGTGGGGAAGACCTCGGCGGGAGCCTTCCAGTTGCCGAAAGCAGGTTCGTCCAGGACCCGACGGCTCACGGTAGCCGTCGGCCATCGCGATGAGTTCCTTGGCGCGGTCGACGCGCACGGTCAGGCAGGTGACCGCGGCCGGTGAGAGGCCGGCCGAGCTGCCCGGGAACTGCTCCTGCGCGGGCACGAAGCCCCCGCAGGACAGGCCGTGCAGGCAGAGCAGTGGCAGCACCTCGGACATCTTCGGCAACTTCCTGGCCCAGGGCGGCAGGATCGCCGAGGAGAACCGCTGCGCTCACCGGTGGCCGCATCGGTGCACCGAGCGGTGGCGGCCCGGGGGCGGTGGTGCCCCCGGGCGTGAGTGACATGCCAGGTCAGGTGAGCCAGGAGTTGGAGGCGCAGGCGGAGGCGGTGACCCACACATGGGACATGATGTTGTCGTCCACGGGGCCGACGGTGCTGCCATCGCGCCTCTGGAACACGTTGTCCGTCAGGTTGTCCGCGTACTTCTCGCCCGGTGCGAGGCAGGTGTACCCGCCCACATCGCTCTGTCCCGCAAGGTAGTAGAAGGCTACGACGTCCTTGCCGCCGATCGTTCCGCTGTTCATGACGGACGAGGCCGCGTTCGCGTCAGCACCGGTGAACGGGGCGACGTTGTCGGACCAATTGGCGTCGTTGCCCTGGGTCGCACCGAGCAGGGTGCCCTGGCAGTCCGGGTCGGCCCAGGCACGGACGTACCCGTCACGTCCCGGCCACTTCGCGTTGCAACCGGCTCCCTGGACCGAGGCCTGAGCGGAGGTGGCCGGTACCGCGAGGCCGAGCGCCGCCAGGCCGATGACCGCGGCGGCGGTAGCGAACTTTCGCATGATTCTCCCTTATGTCTGCCTCGTTCGAGGCGCGCTGATCCTCTGCCGGACCAGCGGAAATCTGTGGGGTCAGGTCCGGGGGCCGACGATGCCCGCGGCCCGGACGTATGCCTCGCGCTCGATACGGCGGCTGGTGTCCAGCGCCTGGCCGTACCGGCCGCGCAAGGCGTTCACGTAGTGCACCTCGCGCTCCTTGCCGATGGCTGCCAACGATGCCGTGCGGGCACAGGTGGCATCGGCGACGGCGAGTCGTCGCTCGGCTGCGAACGTCTTGTCGGACGTGCTGCGCAACGCCCGTTCCTTCGCTGCCTGACGCGCCGCGCCCGGATCCTTGTAGGGATGGCCCGCGCGTTGCATGCACGCCGACCAGACGTGCAGCGCCGCGGCGAACTTCTTGTCCCGCATCACCTGGGGGACGTAGAGCGGCTGCAGATTCGAGGCGATCTTGTTGGCTCGGAACCACACCACCGGATCCCCGTACAGCCGTTTCTCGGCCTCGGCCACACATCCGCCCATCTGTCTGCGGATGGTGGCACCGTTCGGGAGCTCCGCCGAGATCTCCGGTGCGTCGATCCCCCCGTCCAGAGCGTCGTCGTACGCCTTGCGCCGCTCTTCTGAAAGACCTTTGCGGTAGACGAGGTTGGGGTTGGCGAGCCGTGCGCGGTCCTCCTTCGCCGCGATCCGGCTGCCGTACCCGTGCTTACGGGCCCAGGCCACATCGTCCGCCACATAGCCGAGCGTCCGACTCTCCTCCAGGCTTGGCCGCTCCGCCTCCCAGTACCTGAAGCCCTGCCGGTTCAGACACTGCTTGATCAGCCGCTGCTCGGCATCCGCGATCCGCAACTCCTGCGTCTCGGTGAGCTCTTCACCGGCCGTGGCGGCCTCGACCCGTGCGGCCGGTGAGGTGCGGTGGGCCGCATCGGTGTCTGCCGTGCAGCCGGTCAGGACGAGGCAGGCCAGTGCGGCGACCCCACCCAACGTGGTGCCCGCACGCGCTGCGCTGCGGCCACTCCGTACCACCGTCCAGCGTGAGGCGTCGGCGCGCTTCATCGGCATCCTCCCCGGGCGAAGTCGAACTGGGTTGTTCCTACGAACCGTTGACACCCTGGACGGCACATCCGTATGACCTGGACCGGGGATTTGTTTCCTTGCGCCTTCAGTCATACGAGGACGGCGCGCGCACCGTCTTTCTCGTGCACCGCTCCACCCGCGCGGATCTTGTTCTCGTGCACCACGCCCAACCCCGAGTTTCCAAGAACCTGACTTGCGGGGAGCGGCATTGGCGTCACCCGAACCCTCGGCTGACGCCGAGCCCGCGGCCGACGGCTTCAGTCGGCCCCTCTGAAGGACCGTTCTTAAGCCGCTCCGACCTGTCGCCGGCCGTGGCCCGGATGCTGCGGAGGACGGCCTGCTGCGCTGCCCGGCAGCCGAGCCAGCCCGGAGACTGCCGCCCCTGAGGGCACACCGAGCAGAGCGCCGACGCCATTGCCCTCGTGGTCCCTCGCGACCAGCGGCAGGTACGGCTCACCCGCCGCCCGTTGAAGTTCCCCGGCTGCAGCGGCCCTCACAAGCCGTGCACCGAGGTCGACGCCATCGAGGGCATCCGGCAGCCCCGTCCCGCGCTGTCCACGGGCGAGCGCCTCGAGGGGACCGGTCGCCAGACCGTCCCCCAGTGCCGCGAACCCGTCCACATCACCGTGTCGATGCTCCGCAGCATCAGCCGATCCTTTCGACCTCACTGCGCGGCTCAGGTCTGCCCGGTCGGGCCGGAGGCCGGGTCGACGCGGTGTGAACAACCGCGGGCTACCGACGGAATGCGCTGGCCTGTGCAAACGCGGCCTCTGGCTTGAGCAGATTCCCGGTCAACCGTCCAGGCGGAACCTGCCCGTCAGACGACGGCCGCTTCGGCGCAACCTTCCGGTCTTCTGACGTGTCCACATAATGTGCTGACGATACGCAGATCCTGGCGAACAGCGGCGGCCGCCGCTGTCGCGACTGCCGCCCTGGCGGTTGCAACCCCGGCCGCGCACGCTGCCGGAACGACGCTCGTCCTGGACTCCCAGGAGAACTACTACCTCCCCACCGAGGGCGAGGGCCCGAACCTGGACCTCGGTATCACCGCCTCGGGCGGGGACGCCCATGACGTCTCGGTCGCGGTCGACGCGTCGTCCCTCGCCGGAAAGGCGACGATGGAGGTCACGGGGGACTGTGTGAACACCGGCACACTCAAGGTGAGATGTGACGTGGGCCCGCTGTCGGGCGGCGAGTCGATCGACCCGTTCTTCCTGAAGCCCACCGCGGCCGCCAAGGCGGGCGACACCGGTGCCATCACCTACACCGCCACCGCCTCCGACGCACCCACCGTGACCGGGAAGACGGACGTCCTGGTCGGCGGGCCGAAGCTCGTCAGCCGACCCTACCCGGCGCTGAAAGGCATCGCGCCAGGCGCCGTCTTCGAGCGCACCCCCGCCTTCGCCAACACCGGTGCAGCCCCCGCCGACAAGGGCGTCATGCTGCTGGTGCAGGACTCAGAAAACGTCTCCCTCGCCCGTGAACACTCCAACTGCCACTACTCGGGCCGACCCAATGTCGGCGCCTGGTGCCGGTTCGACACCCCGGTCGCGCCCGGCGCCGCCTACGAGGCCGACGCGCCGCTGCGCTACACCGCTGCCGTGGACACGATGTACGGCTACAACACCTACGTCGTGTGGCCGGTCGGCGGCACCGCGCCCGACTCCTTCGACCCGTCCGACTTCCCCGAGACGGGCACCGGCGCGCCGCTCGCCCTGAAGTCCGTGGCCTCCGGCTCCGGCTTCACCGGCTCCGGGTACGGTACCTTCGCCACCACCCAGCACGCCGACTACCAGGCGCTCGGCGACACGGTCGAGGGCAAGGTCGGCGAGACCGTGAGCATCACCGTGGGCGTGCGGAACAATGGGCCGGGCCGGATGGACTTCCGGTGGATGGACGCCGAGAACTCCGGCACCTTCGTGGTGACCCCGCCCGCTGGCACCACCATCACCGGCGCACCCGGCCCCGGCGAGCAGGGCGACCCCGGGCCGCTGTGGAACTGCACACCGCAGAAGGCCGGCGCGAAGAGCTACACCTGCGACATCGGCAGCACGGACTTCGGGCCGGACGACTCCGTGACCCAGGAGTTCACGGTGCGGATCGACCGAGTCGTCCCTGACGCGCGGGGCAGCGTAAAGGCGGTGGAGAACCCCGATTACCCCAACCGAGACGACGACGCGGCGAACGACACCGCGGTGATCGCGGTGAAGGCCGCCGGCTCGGCGACGTCCAGCCCGTCGCCCAGCACCTCCGCTTCCCCCTCGGCCACGGCTGGTGCGAGCCCGTCCGGCTCCGCGGCGGGAACCGGGAGCGGGACGACCGCCGGCGGCGGGCTCGCCGCCACGGGCGCGGACGGAATCCTGCTGCGGGCGGGTACCGCCGTCCTGCTGGTGGCGGGCGGCACGCTGGTGTTCCTGACAGCGCGGAGGTCACGGCCCCAGAGCAGCCGCTGACGCCGTCGGCGTGACAAGGCGTCAGCGGCCGATGAGAGTCGTCGGCCGCGACGCCTACCTCCCATGGCCCGGTCGGACGGACCATGCCCCTACTCCTGCGGCGTCACGCCGTGACCAGTCGCCGACGAAGTACCGGCGCGGGCGGCACACCCTGATCCGCACCCACCCCGGCGGCGGCACCCATGACTTCGTCGCCCGGCTCGCCCAGCGAATGCGGGCGGTGATGCAATCGGTCCACTGTCCGGTCAGTGAGAGTATGCCGTCCGGAATGCAAGGGAGAGCGATCGTCGTGGGTGTCTTCGTCCGGATCAGAGGCTGGCTGGAGTGCGACGACCAGCAACTCGCCCAGGTCAGAGAGAGCGTCGAAGCGGACGATGCCGACCGGACGTACAGCGGTGGCTGGGCCTTTCCGCCGAGGCGGTACAACACAGCAGCGGTGGAACGAGCAGACCTGGCCCGAGGGCGAGCCCACCCCCCGCGAGGCGCTGCGCTGGGTGCTGCTGGAGACGATCCCCCGGGACGACCGGCGCCGCCGCGAATGGCTCGTCGGCGTCGCCTACCTCATCCGCATGCTTGCCAACCCCACGCTGCGAGCGCTCTACGTCGACGGGCTGCCCCGCCTCTACGGGCTTCTCGCCGACCTCGTCCGCACGGCCCAGGAAGCCGGCGACATCGCGCCGGACCGCGACCCCGACATGGAAGCGGAACTGCTTTTCGGCCTCGCCGACTCGCAGGGCCCACCCGTCGTCCTGGGCCTGCGCACCCCCGAACAAGCCACAGCTGCCATCGACTACTACCTTGACCATCTGTTCCAGTAACCGCCGCCGGCGGGGCATCCGGGAAGACCATGACGATCCTGCGCACCACTCGGGAGCAGCAGCCGCAGAGCCATCACAGATGCGCAGGTCAGGATGAGAGGCACGAGGTCACTGTCGTGTCGGCCGGTTCCACAGAAGGCTGCCAGGCGGCTGGCAACGGCCAGGCCCAGGCCCAGGCCATGCTCATCCACAGCATCGCCCACTGGCTGGCTCTGAGAAGGCGGGTGGATCATGTGCCTGCGGGCCCGGCCCGTCGTCCGCGCACGCCCGACCGGCAAGCACCACGTCATCACCGGCGGGCAGGACCTCCCAGTCGCGCAGTCGCGGAGGCGGCAACCGTGACAACATCACCCAGGTACCGGCCCTCTGATCAGCGTCTCCGACGGCACCCCTCGGGCCGGTGACATACCCGCCAGGTCAGCGGCACTCTTGCTGGACCGCGAAGAAGATGTCGACGGTGGGTCACGTCGTGCCGCGGACAGCCAAGCTCGGGGTCAGGACGATGGGGGGTGGCAACTCGCCGGCGAGGAGTCGGTCGACTTGGTGGATGGCCAACTCGCCCAGTCGTCGCTTGTCGAGATGCAGGGTGGTCAGTGGCGGGTCCACCAGATCGACGACGCTCAGTCCGTCGTAGCCGACCAACGCGCAGTCGTCCGGTACGCGGACGCCGAGCCGGCGGGCGGCCCGGAGCGCGCCGATCGCCACCAGGTCGTTGAAGGCGACCACGGCGGTGAGGTCCGGTCGCCCGGCATGCAGCGCCTCGAACGCGGCGGCGCCCCCAGCCGGGGACTGCTCAGCCATGACAATCCAACCCTCGTCAACGGGCAGCGCATGTTCGCCGACGACTTCGAGGAAGGTACGACGCCGGACCATCGGTGCGCTGAAGCACTCGCAGTCGATCATGCCGATCCGCCGGTGACCCGAGGCGACGAGGTGCTGCATCCCTGCCCGGATCCCGGCCTCGGTGTCGATATGGACCAAGGCGTGGTTCGACGAGTCCAGCCCGCGGTCGACCAGAACCAGCGGCACGTTGCCCACGTACGGCTCGAGCTGCGCATCGGCATGGGTGATGTAGCCGACCAGAGCGTCGACCTGCTGGCCGAGTGAGCGGACCAGGGAAAGCTCACGGGACCGGTCGTTCTCGGTGCTGGCGACGAGCACCTGCCAGTCCCGCGCGTCCGCGGCCGCGATCACTCCTGCCACGAACTCCGGGAAGAAGGGATTGACCACGTCGGGGACGATGAGCCCGACGGATACGACGTCAGGGCGGACCAGCCCGCGGCCGAACCGGCTGGGCCGGTACCGCAACTGCCTTGCGACATCGAGCACGCGTTGCTGAGTCCCCGGGTCGATCTCCCCCTTGCCGTTGATCGCCCGGGAGACGGTCTGATGAGACACGCCTGCCGCCTGAGCGACGTCGCGGAGCGTGACACGCTTGACGGTTCTCACACCTCGCGCCTGCTGGTCTTCCGTTTCTCGCTGTCCGGCCACGCTGCCCACTCACTTCTGTTGCTGTGCCGCCCTGAGCCCAAGTGAATCAGGTTCCCACCGGCCTGCGGCACCGTGAGCCGCCCGGCGGCGGGCGTTGACGGCATCCGCTCCCCTGAGCAAGAATCACGTTAGCGGTCACGTTAGCGGTAACGGACCAAGTGAAGGAGATCGCAGTGGCTTCTCTGAGGGGCCCTCAACCGCACGAACCCCACCAAGCCTTCCGTGGCGTGTTCAGCAGCTGGCAGGCACAGGCCGGCGTCTTTTCGGCACTGCCGGACGCACCTGTCGAGCCGGACGATCCGCGGCCTTGGTGGCATCGATTGAGCGTTCGACTACAGAAGCCGGGCAGGGGTGAATTTGCGCCCAGTCGCTCCACTGCGTGTTTCCGGGGCGGCCCTGCTCCCAGTGCGGATGGACGGAGCTGACGCCCGGGAACGGCGCACCCACACCCGCCTCGCCCAGTTGAGCTGGGCGTTCTCCTTTCGGAGAGTCAGCGGCTCGTCCGTGGTCGGCCGGACATCCCGCTCGCCACGGTCGGCAGCGAGCTTCTCGATCCGCGTGGGCCCCTATGTCTTTGGTCAAACTGGTCGGGTGTGGGTACGGGGCGTCCTGAACCCTGTGGCCGCCCATGCTGACGGTCAGGTGGGCATGGGCGCCGCAGAGCTCGCGGCATTCGTGCGGGGCGCGGTCGACGGCCGCCCCTCCGGGCCTTCACTGACGGCTGCACGCCGGCCTTCCAGCTGAGGGTCGGCGTGGAGACGACAGTCGTCGCTCAGTGAGCTGGTCGGGGTGGGGAGAAGGAAGAAGGATGAGGGATGCCGGCGCTCTCCGACGCGCCGGCATCCCTCATCCGATCAGTTCGTCACACGGAAGGTGGCATCGCTGCGTGCTGTCGTGGTGGTGATCGGGTCGAGCTTCAGGTAGTAGGCGTAGTGGCGGATGTACCTGTCAGGGAAGTTGTACGACTGGAACGACGACCAGGTGGGTTCGGCGAGTCCGGCGACCTGGCGGAAGGTGGCATCGGCGGCGAACTGGGCGGTGCCGTCGTTGTAGACCAGCTGGAAGTCGTAGTTGGAGTGCCGCAGGAAGTATCCGGGGTAGTTCACCGACTCGAAGGAGACGGTGCCCGAGCCCGTCAGGCCGGTTCGCATCCGGAAGCGGGAGTCCTCGACAGGGCTGACGTCGGGGTCGATGCGCACGTCGAAGTTGGTGTGCCGCAGGTAGCGGTCCTGGAAGTTGAACGACTGCAGTCGGTTGGCCGCGGTGCTGGGCCAGCGGGCCAGCACGCGACTCTCCTCGGCGGCGGTCAGGTTCATGATCCAGCCGTGGCGCTTCTTCGTGCCGCCCATGTTGTAGCTTCCCGACGCCTGCCTCTGGTAGGCGGCGGGGTTGGACGGGTCGGTCGTCACGACCGGCATGTAACCGCCGCTGGTGGCGTACTGGTCGAGGTAGAGGGCCCACTTGTTGGTCCCGTTGAACTTCATCCACATCGGCCCCTCGACCTGGGAGCCGGTCAGACCGATGCCGGAGAGGTCGCCGAGCTTGGTCCAGGTTCCGAGGATGGAGTTGCTGCCTTCGAGGGTGATCTGTCCGTCGCCGGAGGCGCGTACGTAGCGGTAGTTCCCCACTCCGGAGGGCATCTCGATGATCTGGGTATCGATGATTTCCTGGGTGCCGGGGCGCTCGATGTAGGTCTGCGGGGTGGTGATGGTGCGGAAGTCGCTGGTCCGGGCGTAGAAGATGCGGTGCTTCGTCTTGCCGTCGAGAGGCACGTTCGTCGCCCAGTACAGGACGTAGCTGTTGGTCTGCGGGTCCCAGATCGCCTCGGGCGCCCAGGCGTTGCGGCCGTCGGGGATCGCGCCGGCGACGTTGAGCAGCCACGGCTTCGACCAGGTGACCAGGTCGGTGGACTCCCACACCACCAGGTTGCGGCTGCCGTTGTTGATGGAGGAGTCCCAGGTCTGCCCGCAGCTGATGCACAGGTCGGTCGCGATGATCCAGTACTTGCTGCCGTCGGGGGATCTCACGAATGCGGGGTCGCGCACTCCCTGCGTACCGACCGTGGAGCGCAGGACCATGCCGCCACCGTTGAGGTCGTTCCAGTGCAGGCCGTCCGTGCTGTGCGAGAGGTACATCTGCTGGTTGGTCGCCCCCTCGCCGGTGAAGTGCACCATCAGGTAGCCGGGGTCGGCGGCGGCTGCGCGCTGAGGTGCGGTCAGGGATTGGGAGGTGAAGAAGAGGCCGACGGCGACCAATATCGCCGCGATCCGGGTGAGAGCCCTCGACATACGTTTCCTGTCTTTCTGCGGGTGCCGGGACGAGTTGCGAGCGAGCGGAGCCTCAGGCGCGTGACCACTGGAAGCCGGCACCGCCGACGACGACCGTCGCCGGCTTCGGCGCTGGCGACGACGCCGGGGCGAACAGCCGACTGACGAGCTGTTCCACATCGGCTGGTGCCGAGGCGACGCTCATGACAAGCACATCCCTGTCTGCGTTTTGTTCGAAATACCGCACCTTGTTCGTGAATTCGGCGAAAAGTTAGGGCTGGGTAAGAGCCGGTGTCAAGAGTCGTACGTACAGGAGACGCGCCGATGCCTCGCGCATAACGGAAAACACAACGGAAACACGGAACGGTCGAAGGCCGTGGGGCGGCACCCGAGAAGCCGCCCAGGCAGATCCTCCGGGTTCGCTCCTGACACACTGTCGCCCGCGGACATCGGCAAGGCGACGGGACAGGTGGGGCGGGGTGCGCTCGCAAAACACACAGGAACGGCCGGACATCACCGTCGTCATGGCGGCGCGGGCCGGGGACCGGCAGGCTTCGGAACAACTGATACGGGACTGCCTGCCGTTGGTCTACAACATCGTCGGGCGGGCGCTGGACGGGCACAGCGATGTCGACGACGTGGTCCAGGAGACGATGATGCGGGTCCTGGACGGGTTGCCGGGACTGGAGCAACCGGACCGGTTCCGGTCCTGGCTCGTCGCCATCACCGTGCGGCAGATCCGTGACCGGTGGCGCAGAGGGCGCACTGGGCTCACCGTGGAATCCCTGGAGGAGAACGCCTCGGAACCGGTCCCACAGGCCGACTTCTCCGACCTGGCGATTCTCCGGCTCGCACTGTCGGGCCAGCGGCGTGAAGCGGTGGAGGCGACCCGCTGGCTGGAGGACGAGGAACGCGAGGTGCTCGCGCTGTGGTGGATGGAGAGCGCCGGTGAACTGACCCGCGGCGAGCTGTCGGTGGCCTGCGGCCTCACCCCCCAGCATGCCGCGGTCCGGGTCCAGCGGGTCAAGGAACGGCTGGAGACGGCACGCACCGTCGTACGAGCCGTGACGGCCTCGCCGCGCTGCCCGGACCTGGCCGCCGTACTCACCTCATGGGACGGACGGCCGTCCGCGCTGTGGCGCAAGCGACTGGCACGCCATGTCCGCGACTGTCCGCAGTGCCTGTTGAGCTCGTCCGATCTGATACCGGCGGAGGGGCTGCTGGCCGGCCTCGCGCTGGTGCCGGCGCCGGTCGGCCTGGCCGGCCTGGTACTTGCCAGGGTGCTGAGGGCCGACTCGGCCGGGGCCGGCGTCGGCGCGGGCACGCGCACGGCGAGCGGTGCAAGCCGTACGGCGCGGACGATCGGCAGGCTGGCCACCAAGCCCGCGGCGGCGGCAGCCGCAGGAGCCGTCACGCTCGCGGCTGCCGGAGTGGCCTGGTACACCGCCGCGGGGTCCCACGAGCCGGCCGCGCGACCCGCCGTCGCGGCCCCGCGGTCGCCCGCCGCCTCGTCCGCGGCGCCATCCCCGAGAGCATCCGCCTCACGGACACCGGCACCCACATCGACGCCGACAGCGGTCCCGGCGACGACGGCTGCGGTGCGGTTCTCGGGGCGGCATGGCCTGCGGTCGGTCGACAATCCCGGCGACTACGTGAGCCAGTCCGGCCGGCTCGGCGTCCTGGGCCCGGTCGGCACCACCAGCTCCGCGACCACCCGTCAAGCGGCCACCTTCACCTTCGTTCCCGGCCTGGCCGACCCCCGCTGCTACTCGCTCAGGGACGCCACGGGCAGGTATCTGCGCCACTACGCCTTCCGCATCCGGCTGGACACCGACGACCGATCCGCCATCTTCCGGAAGGACGCCACTTTCTGCCCGCGCCCCGGCTTCACGGTCGGCTCGGTCTCCCTCGAGTCGTACAACTACCCCGGCCGCTACCTCCGCCACCGGGACAACCTCCAGTTGTGGCTCGACCCGTCCGAGACCACGGCCGCCTACCGGGCCAGCCGCTCCTTCGTCCTTGTGACGCCCTGGACCTGACACGAACTTGGTGCCGGCGAGGCGAGACGGGCCCCACGGAAGCACCCCTGCCCCACCAAGGAGCGCGATGCCGACGTGTCAACCATGTCGCGGCACCGGCCCGGACGAGGGCAGCAACGGTTTAGGCCTGCGAATGTTTCTGCTCGCGCATCATGCGCGAAGTATTGACGCCGTTCACCTGTTCTCCCATCATCCACTTTGCTCGACACTTCGGCCCCTGTTCGGAATAGCGAACGCGAAAGAACCGCACCGGCATCGCCAGTCCGTAAACCCGCTCAAGGATGACGAGGTCCGCATGCACTTGGTGAAGTTCAGCCGCAGACGTCCGTCCGTGGTGCTCGCCGCCGCGGTTGCGGCCCTGGTCTCGTTGGCGGCGCTGCTCGTCGCAGGCCCGGCTCAGGCGGCCGGCGGCGGCGCCTTACGCGGTGTCGGTTCCGGCCGGTGTCTCGATGTGCCGAACGCTGGCCAGGCCGACGGCACGAACGTGCAGATCTGGGACTGCCACGGCGGGACCAACCAGCAGTGGACGCTGACGGACAGCAACCAGCTGACGGTGTACGGCAACAAGTGCCTCGACGTGCCCGGCCACGCCAACACGGCCGGTACCCGGCCGGTGATCTGGTCCTGCAACGGCGGTGCGAACCAGCAGTGGCGGGTGAACTCGGACGGCACGGTCGTCGCCGTGGAGTCCGGGCTGTGCCTGGACGTCTCGGGTGGCGCCACCGCCAACGGCACGGCGGTGCAGCTGTGGAACTGCGCCGGCGGGAGCAACCAGAAGTGGACCGGCCTGTCCGGAGGGGGCGGCACGTGTGCACTTCCGTCGACCTACCGGTGGACGTCGACGGGGGCGCTGGCACAGCCCTCGAACGGGTGGAACTCGGTGAAGGACTTCACCAACGTGGTGTACAACGGCAAGCACTTGGTCTACGCCTCGAACGTGTCCGGAGGAACGTCGTACGGCTCGATGGCGTTCAGTCCCTTCACGAACTGGTCGGACATGGCGTCGGCCGGCCAGACAGGTATGAGCCAGTCCGCGGTGGCGCCCACCCTTTTCTACTTCGCGCCCAAGAACACCTGGGTGCTGGCGTCCCAGTGGGGTGCCTCGCCCTTCATCTACCGCACGTCGAGCGACCCGACCAACCCCAACGGCTGGTCCGCCGCGCAGCCGCTGTTCACCGGCAGCATCCCGGGCGGCGGCCCGCTCGACCAGACCTTGATCGCTGACGACACGACCATGTACATGTTCTTCGCCGGCGACAACGGCAACATCTACCGGGCGAGCATGCCGATCGGGAACTTCCCGGGCAGCTTCGGCTCGTCGTACACGACGGTCATGAGCGACACGACGAACAACCTGTTCGAAGCTCCGGAGGTCTACAAGGTCCAGGGCCAGAACCAGTACCTCATGATCGTCGAGGCGATCGGCGCGAACGGACGCTACTTCCGCTCGTTCACCGCCTCCAGCCTGGACGGTCAGTGGACCCCGCAGGCCGCCACCGAGTCCAACCCCTTCGCGGGCAAGGCCAACAGCGGCGCCACCTGGACCAACGACATCAGCCACGGTGACCTGGTCCGCAACAACCCCGACCAGACCAAGACCATCGACCCCTGCAACCTGCAGTTCCTCTACCAGGGCCTGTCCCCCGCCTCCGTCACCCCGGGCATGCCCTACAACGAGCTGCCCTGGCGACCGGGCGTGCTCACCCTGCAGCGTTGACCAGCGCGATCCAACCTGATCGTGACGGGATCCGGTCCGCCGACGCCTAGCCGAGCGGTTCACGGCGTGGGCGGCTCCACCCGCTGACCGATGCTCACCACCCTGAGGAACCCCAGTCGCGCGTCGGCCGGGGTTCCTCTCCTTCCCGGTGTGCCGTGAATCCGCAGCCGCGAGCAGATCACGTTGCAGGACGGCGGGATCAGGTCGTCCGGCGGGTGTCGGTGTACGGGTAGGGGCCCCGGCCCCTGACTCGCAGGAGCGTGTGCGGCGTTCCGCGACGGCCGTGACCGCCAAGGCGACGACAGTCAGCAGGAGCAGCAGGGCCCAGGCCGGGGTGAAGCTGCCGGTGAGGTCGACCAGCAGGCCGAGCGCGGGCGGCACCGTGACTATGGCGATCTGGTTGACGGACATGGCCAGCCCCAGGGCGAAGCCGGTCCTGCCCGGTGGGGCCGCTTCGGTGACGTAGGCGACCCACGGGCCGTACCAGCCGAATCCGGAGAAGCCGAGCCAGACGAAGACGCCGGAAGCAACGGCCGGTGCCCGCCCGCCGGTGTCATCAGCACATCAAGCCCGGCGATCACGGCAACCATGCAGACCAGCACGATGGCATGGCGCCCCGAACTGCTCCGGTCGCTCCAGGCCGCCAGGCATATCCGCCCCGCAACACCCGTACCCTGGGATGCCACCAGGACGAGGGCCGCCCGCCCGGCGCCGATCGATGACACCTTGTGGAGGTGGAGCACTGTCAGGATGCCCACGCCACACTGCACCGAGATCAGGCTGGTCCCCGACAGCATGATCTTCACCGCGGACGGTTCACGGAGCATTCGAAGCCGGCCGCGAAGCTGTGCCGCGGGCGAGGCTGACGGTTGCTTGTCCTGCGGGACGGGCAGCGCGGGCGGCCGACGGTAGCAGCCTATGAAGAGGCCGGCCCCGAGCAGCGCGACGAAGAACCCGGCCGCGGCCTGGGTGAACGTGGCAATGCCCAGCACGATCCAGCGATAGCGCCACGGGGCGCGGGCCGGGGATTCGGCGCGTCGGGCGCGTCCGGCGGTTTGTTGTATCAGGCCGAGCACACTGTTGTAAGCGTCTTCTTGTGCGGCACAACCCTTACGGCGAGGATGCGGTGAACCTGGCTGCGGACCTGGCCAACCGCCGCCCCGCAAGCGCGGATGACCTCTCAGACCGCTGCCGCGCCCAGGCCGCGCTGAACGCCTGGGAGGGGATCGTCGAGGCCGCCGGCGAGCAGGATCGTGCCGATCTGCTGATCTGCATCACCGGGACGCAGAACAGCCGCTCGGTTCCTTACTGTTCACGCTGTTCGCGGTCGGTACCGCACTGCATCTGGTGGGCCGGGGCATGCAACGGCCGCGGCGCTGCGAGGTGATCGAGTGCGACAAGGCCTTCGCCGACACCTCACCCACCGGACGGCAGCGCTGCTGCTCCCAACCCTGCGCAACCGCGAAGCCGTCCAAAGGCACCGGGCACGCGCGTCCGACTACTCCTCCCCCGGCTCGAAGTCCTCCAGGAAGTAGCTGTCGTGTCGGACCCGAAACTGCTTGAGCTCTTCGCCACCGCGCTGCGCCATCTCCGCGACCCGTTCGAAGTACTCCTCGCGTGGGGCGCCCGGGGAGAAGAGCAAGAGCATGGACATGGGCTCCTCGGTCACGTTCTTGAAGGCGTGCAGGCCGCCGACCGGGACGTACAGGAAGTCTCCCGCGCGGCCCGTAACCCACTTCTCGCCGTTGTACAGCTCCACTTCGCCGGAGAGGACGTAAAAGGACTCCGACATCGCCTTGTGGAAGTGGGTCCTGGCTCCAGGGGACCGTGCACCCAGCTCCAGCTTGTACAGGCCGAATTCCCCACCGGTCGACTCGTTGGTGGCGAGGTAGTGGGTGGAGCCGCCGGGTGAGGAGATGTCCGGTGGGCTGTCGGCCGGGCGGAAGGCCGCGTTCACTTCGCCCTTGTTGCCGTGGTAGCGGGCTTCCGGGTACTCGAGGTATTCCGGGTACGACATGATGCGCTCCTCTTGGCAGGCTGCACCAGCATGGTTGCTCGCGCATCCGGACGGTGGCATCGGGCTTACGGACGACCTTCGGTTGGCCTGGGCTGGGGGCTGGGGGCCTTAGGGCGTGTGGTGAAAGGCGGATGGGATCAGTGTCCACGAAATTGTTGGGCGGTCATGGCTGTTGATCACGTCATGACTCAAGGACCAGCACCTGTCCCCCTGTCCGACGAAGCCCTCTCCGACCTTCTGGGCACGCAGCAGTTCGGCACGCTCGCCACCGTCAAGCGCAGTGGCCATCCCCACCTGACCACCATGCTGTACAGCTGGGCCCCTGAGGCCCGCATCGTGCGGTTCTCCACGACGGTCGACCGCATCAAGGTCCGGCACCTGCGACGCGATCCGCGTGCCTCCCTCCATGTGCAGGGAGGCGACGTGTGGTCGTTCGCCGTGGCCGAAGGCGAGGCCGAGGTCTCCGAGATCACGAGGGTTCCTGGCGATGCGGTTGGTCGGGAACTGCTCGGAATGATCCCGCAGGCTGCGAAACCGGAAAACGAAGACGCGTTTCTGCAGCAGTTGGTTGCCGAGCGCCGAGTGGTCATCCGGTTGAAGGCGGACCGGCTGTACGGAACGGCACTCGACATCAACGGCTAAGAGCTGCCCCGTAGTCGTCGCTTCGTGTCGGCTGGGCCAGGCTCAGGAGCTTTCCGAGGTGGAGGCATTGGCCGCTGCCGCTTGGACGGCGGGGATCAGGTCTGCGATCCGTTCGAGCTGGTCGCGCTGGGAGTGCAGGTCCAGGGCACCGAGGCGGGCGACGATGTGCCGAGCACCGGCGGCGACGTAGCGTCCTAGGTGCTCAAGCACCTGGTCCGCGGAGCCGGTGACCACTGCCTGGATCCTTTCCAGCTCCCCCAGTGGCATGCCGTATGTGGCCCGCGCGTAGTCGTCCAGTGCCCGACGGCCGCTCTCGATGTCGTTGTCGATCCGGACCGAGACGAATAGTGCGGGGGTGATGTCCTCGGTCTCACGTCCTGCTTCGGTCGCCGCTTTGTGGACGTTGCGGAGGCCGGACGCGTAGTCGGCGGGGTCGGGCGGGTAGGGCAGCCATCCGTCGTACAGTCGGCCAGTGCGGGCCAGTGCTGCGGGGGCCGCGCCGCCGAGCCAGATGGGCGGGCCGCCGGCTCGGGGCGGCTTGGTCGTGGGCGGGATGTCATCGAACCTGAGGATCTCGCCGTGGAAGGCGTCGGCGCCGTCCCACAGGGCCCGCCACAGTGCAACAGTCTCGTCCAGGCGCGCGAAGCGCCTTTGCCACGGCAGCTCGGACAGTGCGTAGAGGGGCCGCCCGAAGCGGCCGGGGAAGCCGGCGCCGACGGTCACGGTGAGCCGGCCACCGGACAGCAGGTCGATCGACGCAAGTGCCTGCGCGGCCTGGACCGGTCGACGGAGGAACGGCATCAGTGCAGCTGTGCCCAGTGTCACGGTCTCGGTCACCGGGGCGAGTGCGGCCAGCATCGTGAGCGCCTCGATGCGCGGGCTGATGAGAGAATCGTTGGCGAAGAGCGAGGAGAAGCCCGAGCGTTCGGCGTAGCGGCCGAAGGCAACCAGCTCGCGAGGGTCGTCGGCAGGGCCCCACTGGGCGGTTCCGGTCGGAAGCAGTACACCGATGTTCATGTCGGCAATGTTCACGACCGGTACGAGTGGCGACAATTCCCTCCGGGGAATGGCCTGGGACCCTCCGCCACCGTTACAACAGGCCCGTGGACTTCCCTCGAACGCTTCGTGAACATCGTACCCGCCGTCATGTCAGCCAGCTCGATCTGGCGCTGCGCGCGGGCACCACCCAGCGCCACCTCAGCTTCATTGAATCCGGCAGGTCTGTCCCGGGCCGGAACATGGTCGTGCGCTTGGCCGAGTCGCTGGAGCTGCCGCTGCGGGAGCGCAATGAGCTGCTGCTGGCCGCCGGATACGCGCCCGCCTACCCGGAGAGCTCACTGGACGATCCAGTGCTGGCCCCCGTGCGTACGGCGATCGACCACATCCTCCGCGGGCATCTGCCGTATCCGGCGCTGATTGTGGACCGAGGCGGTGACCTGATCGCCGCGAACAGCGCATTCGACCTGATCACCGAGGGCGCGGCTGACGAGCTGGTGGGTCCGGGCACGAATGTTTACCGCCTGGCGCTGCATCCCGACGGACTGGCTCCCCGCATCCGCAACCTCGCCGAGTGGGCGCGCCACATCCTCGTGCGCCTTGACCATCTGGAGGAGTTGCGCGCCGAGCTCACCGGGTACGTTCCCGAGCTGGAGCCGTCCGCCGGGCAACTCGGTTTCGCGGTGCCACTCCACCTGCGGTCCTCGTACGGTGAGCTCCGCCTGATGACGACTGTGACCACCTTCGCGACCGCCGTCGATGTGACGCTTGCCGAGCTGAAGCTGGAGGCGTTCCTGCCGGCCGACCCGGCGACTGCCGAGGCTCTCTCAGCAGCCGCCGGGGCACTGGCTTGTGCTGCCGCCGCTCAGGAGCCCGGGAACATGTAGTCCATCTTGATGCGGCCGTTGTCGTCGAGTACGAGGACGTCCGAACCACCACCCACCACGTCGCCGGTCGCGGTGGACACCGCCTCCCAGCCGATCCTGACCACACCATTGAGACGTATCGCACCGGGGCGCGCCCGGAACGCGAACCCCTGTTTCTCGACGAACCGCTCGTAGCTGCGCGCCACTCGGGTCTCGATGGCGTCGTATCCCTGTGCCTCCAGAGTCGGGTGGTCGAAGCCGAGTTCCGCGGCGGTCTCCCGTATCTCCGCGGGCGGGTGAAGGATGTGGGTGCCGTCCTCGGCCCAGAGTCGCTCGATGGCAGCGCGGCGTTCTGCGGCATCGGGCACATTCCATTGAGCCATGTAGCGGTCGGCCAGCTGCTGCGGGTCGATCTCGATCATCTTCGTCTCCTTGCCCGGGCAGGTCCCTTCGGACGGACCAGATCCTGCGGGGCACGGTGGAGACCGACAATTCCCTGTAGGGAATGGGACTTTCAAGTCAGAGACGACCGCGGTCATGCGTGGTCTCAGTGGAATGATCACTAGGTGAGTGGTGTGACTACGACGTCGGAACCGTCCTGGATAGCTCCGTTCACTGGGCTGAGCCCGTCGGCCTTCGGCAAGCCGGTGGCGCAGCTGCGGCGCGAGGGCGCCGACGCGTCCGGCCGGGGACGACCGTGGAGGCTGTCGCTGGAGGACCGAGTGCCGCTGGTGACGGCGTACTGGCGAACGAACCTGACACTGCGACAGCTGGCCTTGCTGTTCGGGGTGTCGAAAGCAGTCGAAGAATTACCGCTACTCCACCAACCATCAGGTGGTCATCGACGCCGACACCCGACTGGCGGTCGTGGTCGGCCGGCCGCTGCCGGGGAATCGCAACGACTGCCGAGCCTGGGCCGAGTCCGGCGCCAAGGCCGCAGTCGGGAACACCACTACGATCGCCGACGGCGGCTATCCGGGAAGCAGGCCCGCAACAAGAGTCACAAGCAGGTGAGAACCCGTGTCGAGCACGTCTTCGGCCGCATGAAGGCCTGGAAGATCCTGCGCGATTGTCTCTTACGCGGTGACGGCGTCCACCATGCAATATCCTGCATTGCCCGCATTCGACGGCACCGCTGCTTGCAAGCCTGCTCCGGGAATGTGCGCCGCACGCCGCGTCCGTGCCGGGAGGCGCGGTTCGCGCGCGAGCCGTAGGCCCGGTGGGCCCGGCCCGATTCGAGGGACGCGGATGGGCGCCGGAGCCTCGGCGAGGCCACCTGCACCTGCAGACGTGCGCCTCGGTCGTCCGACGCGGCCGCGGACCGGCGGGATCGCGTCGAGCAAGGGCAGGAGCTGGGTGACGTCGTTACGGTTGCCCCCGGTCAGCAGGACGGGGAGTGCGTGCGATCCCCATCGGTGATCAAGTGGTGTTTCGAGCCGACCCGCCCCGAGAGTGAACTGGACGGTCAGGGCGGCCGCCAGGGCGAGGCCGCCGAGCTCGGCCGCCGGTACCGGACCCAGCGTCCGCTCCAGAAGGTGCGATGCCCTCTCGCCGAGGCCGGTGATCAGCACCTTGATGATCCAGAAGCAGGCGGCGGTCACCCCCGGCCCGTCGTTCGCCATCTGGGCGTACGGGGGCCGGCGGCCGGTCGCCGAGGACGTGCTCTGCGGGCATGATCCACACGAAGGCACTTCGCGCCTGAGCGCAACCTGAACAGCGTGCGCCCGGCAGCGGTGTCACGTAGTACCGCGGTACGACCCGACGCGTGTGGATCAGCCCGCGGTATGACCGAATCGGGGCGTTTCGGGCCTTAGCGTTGCCGGTGAGGCGTCAGAGGCGACGAGACGGGCGCCGGTGTCCGACAGGAGGAGACGCGAATGATCGACGCACAACAGCTGACCAAGAGATACGGCGACAAGACGGCCGTCGACGGACTGGACTTCGTGGTCAAGCCGGGGACGGTGACCGGCTTCCTGGGCCCCAACGGCGCGGGAAAGTCCACGACGATGCGGATGATCGTCGGGCTCGACGCCCCGACGAGCGGCTCCGTGAAGGTCAACGGCCGCCACTACGCCCGGCATCAGGCACCGCTCCAGGAGGTCGGCGCCCTGCTGGAAGCGAAGTCGATCCACCCGGGCCGCTCGGCCTACCACCATCTCAAGGCGCTCGCGCTGACGCACGGGATCCCCCGCCGCCGGGTCGACGAGGTCATCGAGCTCGCCGGGCTCGGCACCGTAGCGAGGAAGCGGGCCGGTGCCTTCTCCCTCGGCATGGGCCAGCGGCTCGGCATCGCAGCGGCCCTGCTCGGCGATCCGCAGACGATGATGCTGGACGAGCCGGTCAACGGGCTCGACCCGGAGGGCGTCCTGTGGATCCGCAACCTGCTCAAGGGGCTCGCGGACGAGGGCCGGACCGTGTTCGTGTCGTCCCACCTGATGACCGAGATGGCCCTGGTGGCGGACCACCTCATCGTCGTGGGGCGCGGTCGGCTGCTGGCCGACACCACCGTGGCGGATCTCGTCCGCGAGGCAGGCGGCGACACGGTGAAGGTGGCCACGCAGGACCCGGCGCGGCTGCGGGAGGTACTTGCCGGTCCTGGTGTCGACATCACGGGTCGCACCGGCTCCGAGGAGCTTCAGGTGACCGGGCTGACTGCCCGCCAGATCGGCCTCAAGGCGGCCGAGCACGGGATCGCGCTTTTCGAACTGACCGCGCGGACGGTATCGCTGGAGGAGGCGTTCATGGAGCTGACCAGGGATGCCGTGGAGTACCACGGCACCACGACCGGCGTCGACGCCCTCGCGGCAAACGGGAGGGCTGCATGAGCGCCCTCACCGCGACAGTCGATGCGCCCCCGGCCGACCCGGCTCGCCCGGTCTACCGGGTGACCGGGCGGCGCGTGCTGGCCTCGGAGTGGGCCAAGCTCTGGTCGCTGCGTTCGACGTGGATCACCCTGGGCCTCGGCCTGCTCTTCCTCGTCGCCTTCGGGCTGATCGCCGCGAGCCGCTACACGTCCGAGATCGGTTCCGGTCACATGGACCGCGACTTCGCCGCCTCGACGGCCGTGAGCCTGTCCCTCTTCGGCGTCAACTTCGCCCAGCTCGCGCTGGGCGTGCTCGGCGTGCTGGTCACGGCCGGGGAGTACTCCACCGGCATGATCCGGTCGACGCTCGCGGCCGTACCACGTCGTCTGCCGGTCCTGTGGTCCAAGGCGACCTTGTTCGGGCTGGTCGCGCTGGTGGTCGGCGTCCTCGGCGCGTTCGTCGCCTTCGGGTTCGGCAGCGGCATCGTTTCCGGCACCCCCGCCGCCATGAGCCTGACGCACGCGGGAGTCATCCGAAGCCTGCTGGGCGCCGGGCTCTACCTCGGCCTGGTCGGTGTGATCGGCACCGCCCTGGGCGCACTGCTGCGATCGGTGGCCGGCGGTATCTCGGTGCTGGTCGCCGCCCTCATGCTGATCCCGGGGCTCGCCTCGCTGCTCCCCAGCTCCTGGCAGGACGACATCAGTCCGTACCTGCCGAGCAACGCGGGTGAGTCGATGTTCGCCCTGACCCACGACGCCACCGCCCTGTCGCCCACGGCCGGACTGCTGGTCTTCCTCGCATGGACGGCTCTCGCGCTGTCCGGGGCGGCGTACCGGCTCGTCCGCAGCGACGCCTGACCGCCTGCACCATGGTCAGGTGACGACCTTGATGACGACCACGTCCGCAGACGCCGCCGACGCCGACGCCGCCGCCGACGGGATGGGACCGCTGGTCGCCTGGCTCTCCCGGGGCGGCCAGCGGCTGCGGCAGGCAGACCGCGCACATCCATGGGCACTGGACACCGCGGTGGTACTGCTGGTCTTCCTCGTGTTCTGCCTGCCGGACCTGCTGCACGGCGGCGCCGGGGACGGCGACGGTCCACGCCGGTTCCGTATCGCTTTCACCCGGCTGTCCCCGGCGGCCATGCTGCTCCTGCAGGCCGGTCTGGTGCTGCCGCTGCTGTGGCGGCGCCGCACACCCATGATGGCTTTCGGCGCCATCGCGACCGTGTTCGTCCTCCAGTGGTCGCTGGGCGCCGCGCTGCGCGCGGACGTCGCCCTGTTCATCGCCCTGTACAGCCTCGCCCTGCACGGGCGGCTGCGGCAGCTGCCGTGGGCCTGCGGGATCATGGCAGCGGGGATGGTCCTGGTCGCCCTGCGCGCGTCACCAGCCGTGTCCGTCTGGGACGCGCTGTTTTTCCTGCTCAGCACCACGACCGCGGCCCTGGCTCTCGGCCTGATGGTGCGCACCCGGCGGGCCCAGCTCGCGGGGCTGCGGGAGCGGGCGGCCCGCCTGGAGATCGAACGCGACCAGCGCACCAGACTCGCGACCGCCACCGAGCGGACGCGGGTGGCCCGCGAGATGCACGACATCGTCGGCCACAACCTGGCCGTCATGATCACCCTCGCCGACGCCGGCGCGTATGCCACGGATGCGGCTCCCGAACGGGGCAAGGAGGCCCTGGAGCTCATCGGCGACACCGGGCGGACGGCCCTCGGCGAGCTGCGACGTGTGCTCGGCGTGCTGCGCGAGGCATCGGACGGCGCAACCGTCCCGCCCGAACTGAGCCCGCAACCCGCGCTCATAGACATCGAGGCGCTGTGCGAGGGCGTGCGCACCGCAGGTCTGGACATCGTCTACCGGACCGCCGGCGACATGGACACCCTGGACCACGGGATGCAGTTGACGGTCTACCGCATCGTCCAGGAAGCCCTCACGAACACCCTGAAGCACGCCGGTGCCGGCACCCGAGTCACACTGACGGTGGTCGCCGAGGACAACCGGCTGGTCATCCGCGTCCGAGACAACGGCCCTGCGCACCGCCCCGGACTGTCGTACGAGGAAGGACACGGGCTGGTGGGCATGCGAGAACGCGCGGCGCTCTACGGAGGGAACATCAGTACCGGACCCGCGGCCGGCGGCGGTTGGACGGTGGAGGCCACCCTCGACCTGACACCCCAGGGCGGTGCCCAGTGACCACTGTCCTCGTCGTGGACGACCAGCCGCTCCAGCGCTACGGCTTCCGGGTGCTGCTCGACTCCATCCCCGAGACGGAAGTGGTCGGCGAGGCCGCGCACGGCGCCGAGGCCGTCCGCAAGACCGCCGAACTGCGCCCCGACGTCGTCCTGATGGACGTACGGATGCCCGGTATGGACGG
Organism: Streptomyces sp. SLBN-8D4; assembly: GCF_049739545.1. Lineage (NCBI taxonomy): Bacteria > Bacillati > Actinomycetota > Actinomycetes > Kitasatosporales > Streptomycetaceae > Streptomyces > Streptomyces sp. SLBN-8D4. The sequence goes on along the minus strand of NZ_JBMGQC010000001.1, from coordinate 9,811,880 downwards.
TATCGAGGCCACTCGCCGCATCACCGCGGCTGGGGGGCGCTCCCGCGTTCTCGTGCTGACCACCTTCGACCTCGACGAATACGTCCACGCCGCTCTGCGTGCCGGAGCCAGCGGTTTCCTCCTCAAGGACGCGCGCCCCGAGGAACTCCTCGCGGGGATCCGCGCGGTCGCCGTCGGCGACGCCGTCATCGCGCCGGCTCTCACCCGCCGCATCCTGGACGAGTACGCCCAGCACGTGCCGGCCGGCCGAAGCGGCGTGAGCGAGGACCCGCGACTGGGATCCCTCACCGACCGCGAGCGCGAGATCCTTGTCGCCATCGGCAAGGGCTGGACCAACGGCGAGATCGCCACCCGCTTCGTCGTGTCCGAGTCCACCGTGAAGACACACGTCGGCCGTGTCCTGGCCAAGATCGGCGCCCGCGACCGCATCCAAGCCGTGATCTTCGCCTACGACCTCGGACTTGCCCGCCCCGGTGCCGGGTGAGGGGGCGGCGGAGGTTGACCGACGTCGTGACGGGCCCAGGACGTGGAGCGGTCCTTTCAGGGCCCGAGCCTCGCCGGCGCTGAACCAGGTCACGAAGTGCTGGAGGACGGCGATCGGGTCCGGTCCGCGGTCCAGGGCCTCGTGCAGGGCCTGGGCAGTCAGCTCGCCCGGTTACGCATGGCTCTCGGCCGGCGTTCGGGGGCACTCCACCGCCCGGAGGGCGCCAGAACCGCAGCCTCCAGGTCGCATCCACTACGTCGGCGCTGCCACTGTCCGGGGCCAGGCAGGAGGAAGGCTGCGAGGTGGGACAGCCCGACAGCCCGGCCCGGCGGTGGTCCTGGCGCCCGTGGTGCTCGGGCCAGGCGGACGGGGCAGCCGGTGCCAGGCGGCCGTCAGGATGCGTTCAGGTGCCCCGTGGCACGGTCGGGCCTCATGACATTCGAGACCTGACGCACACGCCCTCGGCGGCCGACACCCAGGTCTCGGCGTCCGGTGTCCATCCACACCATCGACACCACCGGCCTGGAGTCCTAGTACTGGCTCGCCGTCCTGTTCACCTTCGCCCTCGGCACCGCCGCCGGCGACCTGGTCTCCGAGCGCCTGGACCTCGGCTGGCTCGGCGCGCTTCTGTTCGCCCTGGCCATCACTGCGGTCGCGCTCTCGCGCTTCACCCTCGGCCTGGACGCGGTGGGGAGCTTCTGGATCGCCTACGTCCTCACCCGACCGCTCGGCGCGTCCATCGGCGACTACCTCTCCCAGCCCGCCGGTGACGGCGGCCTGGGACTCGGCACGGCGGTCACCAGCGCGCTGTTCCTCACGGTCATCCTGGGGCCTGGTCCTGTATCCGGCGGTGCCCCGGAAAGACGTGACGCAGTCGCAGCGCACCGCCCGGCACGCGGCCTGAGCAGGGCCGCGGCCGGTGTTCAGGATGCGTTCAGACTGACGCTGCGAAGATCGGCTGCGGCGATCACTCTTCGGAGCCGCCCCATGACACAGGGCGCTCGTCCCCCTCACGGGGCGGGCGTTCTGCCGTACGACCGAATCGGAGCCCCCCACCGTGCAGCAACCGCAAACGGTCACTGATCTGGACGTCGCAAGCGCGACCAAGTCGGTGATGAAGAAATTACCCGAGGTCACGCTGGCGTTCTGGATCATGAAGATCGCCGCGACCACTCTCGGGGAGACGGCCGGCGACCTCTTCGCGCAGACCCTAAAGCTCGGCTACTTCCTGACCACGATCGCCCTGTTCCTGCTCTTCGTGGTGACCTTGGTCGTCCAGCTCAGGTCCAGCCGCTACAACCCGTTCTTCTACTGGACCGTGATCCTGTCGACCAGCATGGCCGGCACCACGACGTCCGACTTCATGAACCGTGACGCGAGCACCAAGTTCCTTTCCGGCGACGCCACTTCGCTCGGCTGGGGACCGCAGGGTCTCGGCCTCGGTTACCCGGCGGGGGCGGCGATCCTCATCTCGATCCTCCTGGTCGTGTTCGCTGTCTGGAAGGCCACCGGGATGACCTTCCAGATCCGCGACATCGTCTCCTTCCGCGGCGAGGCCCTGTTCTGGTCGGCGATCCTCGTCTCCAACACCCTCGGCACGTCCATGGGTGACTTCCTCTCTGACAGCTCCGGGCTTGGTTACGCCGGTGGCGCGCTGCTCGTGAGCGGGGCGCTCGCCGTTCTGGTGGCCCTGATGAAGGTGCCGGTGGTGCCGAACGTGCTGCTGTTCTGGATCGCCTTCGTCCTCACCCGCCCTCTGGGTGCCACCGCGGGCGACTTCCTGACCAAGCCGGTCGCCAAGGGCGGTCTGGACCTCGGCACGGCGGGTTCCTCGGCTGTGCTGCTGGCCGTCCTGCTCGGTCTGGTGGCCTTCGCGCAGGCCCAGGAACGCCGGACCACCACCCCCCGGCCGCCGGAGCGGGAGCCAGTGACCCAGCAGGCCGACTGAGGCCGGTCACCCGACAGGCAGGTCGACCCGGAAGCGTGCTCCGCAGGTGTGACCGGGATCGTGGGACGCCTCGCCGCCGACGGCGCGGGCCAAGCGCCGTCGGCGGCAGCCCGAGGCCCGCGCCGTCGTGTCCGTCGTCCCGGTCGGCGCGGCGGCCGGGCTGGAATTGGTCGTTGACGAACGCCGGCGGCACACCGGGGCCGCCGTCGGTGACGTCGACACGCACGCTGCCGGACGGACGCCGCGCGGACACGGTCACCGTGGAGACGGCGTGCCAGGGTGTCGCAGATGGCGCGCATGGACTGGGCCGCCTCGGCGATCACCCGATGGGTGGCGTGGGTCTCGGCGACTGTGCGGGGGCGCGCCTGCCACCAGTTGAGCTCGATGATGATCCGCGTGAGCGGGTGCGCAGTTCGTGGGACGGTTCACCGGTCAACTGCCGCTCGTGGCGTAGCACGGTGCGGATACGGTCCAACAGAGTGCCCAACGGCCAAGCACAGCGTGCGCCGTCCCGTCGGCACGATGGACCTCGCCTACGACGACTTCGCACTGCCGGGCGACCCGCACGTCTCCGTCACCATCTACATCGCAGATCCCGGTACGCCCAGCACTGACGCTCTCACCCTGCCGGCGACCTGGGCCGAAACCCATAGGGTTTGCCTGATGGCCCGCCATGGTGATGGCCCCGACACGCTCGTTGTCAGGCCGCGGCGACAGCGTCCTGAGCTGACCAGCGCACAGCGATGACGCGCGCAGTCACTCCGGTTCGGCCGTGATCACCGCGGTCTCTTCCGGTATCGCGACGCTTGCCGTGCCGTCGGCCGTGGCGAAGGGCTGCTGACCCGGCTGCCGTGCGCCGACGCGTGCGACGGTGAGCGTGGCGGTCACGACCAGGACGACCACGGCGGCTCCCGAGAGCAGGAAGGCGTTCTCGACTCCGGCCAGGGTGATGGCGGTCGAGGCCACGAACGGGGAGATCGACAGAGCTCCTGCCACGCCGGCCTCCCACAGGCCGAGCGCCTTCGCCAGATGATGGCTCGGTATGCGCTGCTGCACCAGTGCGATCAAGGGAATGTCCGTGAGGGCCGAGGCCAGCCCCGTGGCGGTCAGGAGAACCGCCGCCACAGCAGGCGAGGTGACCGTTCCCAGGGGAGCCCGGAAGATCCCGAGCAGGGCCCACGCCAGCACCGCGGCCACGGCGAGTCTGCGGATGCGCAGGCCGGCCAGGAGCAGGGCGCCCGCCACTTCGGCGACCCCGGCGACGCCGAGCAGCAGGCCGTACTGGCCGCCCTGTCCCACGACCGCGACGAGCCCGACGGTAAGGAATCCGTTCGTCAGGGCGAGGGCGAGCACGAAGGTCACTATGACCACCAGTACGTCGGGAGCGGCCCGCACTGCCCTGAGCCCGGCGCCGAGATCGGACCACAGCCCCGTCTGACCGCCGGTCGGAGCGGGGCGGGTCACGCGGATGGCGGCCACGGCGGCCGCCGAGCCCAGGAACGTGAGTCCGTTCACCATCAGCGCCGACTGCAGCGAGCCGAAGGCCAGCAGCGGCGCGAGCACGAGCGGGCCGACGAAGAAGGCGGCCCGGAAAGCGACTTGCAGCAGTCCGTTGGCCTGCTGGAGACGGTCGACCGGCACGATCTGCGTGACGATGGCGTTGCGGGCCGGAGCGAACGGGGCGCCGATCAGCGCCAGTAGCGCCGTGGTCGCCACGAGCAGGGGCAGGTTCAGCAGGTGGAGGGAGAGCAGGACCGAAGCCACGGCCACCACGGCTACCCGGGCCAGGTCGGTGGCGATCATCAGCTTCCGGCGGTCGCGCCGGTCGGCGTACGAGGCGACGACGAAGGTGGCCACGAACGCGGGCGCGAACGCGGAGACGCTCACCACGGCGACGGCCATGGTGTCCTTCGTCAGCGACCAGGCCAGCCAGGCGGTCGCGGCGGTGTACAAACCGTCGCCGAAGCGTGAGATGCCCTGACCGGCGAAGAGAAGCAGGAAGTTGCGGTCCTTCAGCAGTGACATGCGGCCACTGTCGGATCCCGGCGGGGGTCTGATCCACTTATTAGGCAGATGGCGAATCAGTCGTTCTCGGTCACCTCGCCGTCGCCGTGCAGGAAGCTCTCCAGGCTGGGGGTCAGGCCCGCCACCTGTCCGGGCGCAAGGCGGTACAGGACGTAATAGCCCTCGCGGCGGCGCTCCAGCAGGCCCGCGTCCGCCAGCACCCGCAGGTGCTTGGACAGGGCGGCCTCGCCGACACCGACGAGCGGGGCCAACTCCTGTGTGCTGCGAGGGCGTTCGGCGAGCAGTCGCAGGGCGCGCAGCCGGGTGTCGTCGGCGAGCGCGCGGAGTGTGCCGACGAGCCTGGCCGGCGGAATCCTCGGGCGGGCTTCCCGGACGATCGAGGAGACGGGGAAGACGAGCCCGAGGGGCCACGGACCGTCGCAGTTGACGCGTACGTGCGGCCACACATAGGCGCTGGGAGCAAGCACGAGTGTGTCGTCCGGGCCGATGGCCACCTCATGGTCGTGCGGTCGCTCCAGCCAGAAGCGTTCGGCGCGCGGATCGCTGCGCACCTCCGGCCACAGGCCGCGGAGCATCCCGTACAGGCCGCGCTGCTCGATCTGGTGTCCGGCCTCGCTGACGCCGGCGGCGAGTTCGGGTTCGAGCCGTGCCCATTCCTCCTGGAATGCCTCCTGCCAGTAGCGCTCCAGCATGCTGAGGAACCGTTCGAGCAGCGCGCTGGGGTCGTCGAGGAGCATCGCGGCCAGCGCTTCGTCACTTTCCCGTGCGGCTCGCTCCCGCAACAGGCGGCGTACCTCCGGTTCGTCCAGCACGTGCGGATCCCTGCCCTCGCCGCTGCCCGGCCAGGGCGTGAGGAGGGGGACGGCGAACTCCAGGCGGACGAGCTCCGGATCCGCCCCGCGCAAGTGGGCCAGTTCGTCCTCGAAGTCCGTCAGTCCGCCGGTCGGCTGCGGAAAGAGGAACTCGGGGAAGTACGAACGCACCGCGTAGGAGAACACCTCGATCTCCCGCTTCAGCGCCGGAGACAGCTTGCGCATCGCACGCACCCAGCCGTGCTGGACGGGGTGGTGCTTGGGCTCCACCAGCACATGGAGACTCAGTACCGCTTCCATCGTCGGCGAGTAGGCAAACCCCACCCGCTCCGCACCGCCCGCAGGGACCCGGAACACGATCGTCATGACCCGTCATCCTTGCCGCATCACGTCCACGACGGAAACCGCGCCGCGCCGCCGACCTGTCTGCATCGCTGACCTGCGCGCCGGGCAGGACGGCGGCGGAAGTGCAGGGTGCGCGAGTCGACCGAGCCGACCGTCGGCGCGATCACCGGCCCCCTTGGCCGCTCCCGGCAGTCTGCTGCTCGGCAGGTGACGTTCGACAACGACGGCCGACTTCAGTGGGCCACCAGCGAGTGCGGACCCTGCACGGGCTGTTTTGAACCCATGCCAGATCATGGACCATCCGGCACGCGGCCGTGATGTCCCTGCCGAGTGGTGGGTGCTCCCCCGCCGTGTGGCTGGAGCTGCCGCTCGCCGGGCCGTCGGGACCGATCGGGGCCTTAAGGTCGAGTCGGCATGGCCGTACGGCATGAACGAAGGTGAGGCTGAAAGCGTGATCCGGGTAGTGGTGGTGGACGACGAGGCGCTGGTCCGCTCGGGCTTCGAACTCATTCTGGGCGCGTCCGAGGACATCGAGGTCGTCGCGACCGCGAGCGGCGGCGAGGCCGTGGAGACCGTCCGCCGGGAGCAGCCCGCCGTGGTGCTGCTGGACATCCGGATGCCCGACGTCGACGGACTCACCGTCCTGCGCGAACTGCGCACGATGCCGGACGCTCCGGTGGTGGCGATGCTGACGACGTTCGACGCCGACGAGTACATCCTGACCGCGCTGCACTCCGGAGCGGCCGGCTTCCTGCTCAAGGACACCGAACCCGAGCAACTCGCCCACCTCGTACGGACCCTGGCCGCGGGCGGTGTGGTGCTCTCCCCCAAGGCGTCGCGGACCCTGCTGCACAGCCACCCCGGCAGCGGGGCGGCCGTCGACGAGGACGCGGCACGGGTCCAGCTGTTGACCGCCCGCGAGCGTGACGTCCTCGTCCTGGTGGCGGAAGGGCTGTCGAACACCGACATCGGGGCCCGCATCCACCTGAGTGCCGGCACGGTCAAGGACCACGTCAGTGCGATCCTCACCAAGCTGCGGGTGACCAGCCGGGTGCAGGCCGCGCTGCTGGCGCAGCGGGCCGGACTGCTCGACGATCGCCCCCGGTCGGGGGCAGGGCAGTGAGCCGCTTCCGCGCGCTGTGGGAGCGTGTGCCCGCGCCGGCCGTCGACCTCGTCCTGGTCGTCGCGGCGGCCGTGGACGTGTGGCTGAACCTGTTGGACGACACGCGCCTCGCCGTCGCGCTGGCCGCTCTCGGTTGCGCCGCGTTGGCCTTCCGGCGCCGGTTCCCGCTCGGCGTCTTCCTTCTCACCCTGCCCATCTCGCTGACGCAGCCCGTCGCCGTCGCTCCGCTCGCGGCCCTGTTCACGCTGGCCGAGCGTTCCCGCAACCGCCCTCTCCTCGCGGTGTGTGTCGCACTGACCGCCGTCGCGAACAGCACGCCGTGGCCCTTGGCCGGCCTCACCGAGGTCGGCCGGACCATGACGCTGCTCACCTTCGTCTACGGCATTGCCACCGCTTCGGCCCCGGTCCTCATCGGGCAGCTTCTCCAGGCGCACCGGGACCTGGCGCGGCGGCTGGTGGAGATCGAGGAGGCCAGGGAGCACGAGCGGGCACTGCACGCGCAGGCCGTGCTCGCGCGCGAGCGCGCCCAGTTGGCCCGTGAGATGCACGACGTGGTCTCCCACCAGGTCAGCCTGATCGCCGTACGGGCCGGAGCGTTGCAGGTCGCCGCCAAGGACGCGGATGCCAAGGAGGCTGCCCGCACGATCCGTTCGCTGAGCGTCACCACGCTCGACGAACTGCGCACCATGGTCACGCTGTTGCGCGCCTCCGGCGGCCACGCCACCGAGCTGACCCCTCAGCCCACCCTGGCCGACCTGCGCAAACTGGTGGAATCAAGCGGCATCCACGCCGAGTTGTCGGGTGAGCTGCCGCCCACCGTGGGCTCGCCCGCCCAACGGGCCCTCTACCGCACGGTCCAGGAAGCGCTGACCAACGTCCGCAAGCACGCCCCGGGCGCCACGGCCAGCGTCGAGCTGTGGCAGGACGGCGACCACGTCGGAGTGACCGTCACCAACACCCCACCCACGCGTCCCTCCCTTTCCCTCCCGGGTTCGCAGCAGGGCCTGGTCGGTCTGCGGGAACGGGCCGAGATCCTGCACGGCACCCTGGAGGCGGGCCCGACCGCGGAGTGCGGCTACCGGGTGCGGCTGTGGATTCCCCTCAGCACGGACTGAGCGACCCCTCGAGTAGGCAACGGAAGCCGGCGCCTTGGCCACCGCGCCGCCCGGCTTGCCCAGCCAAGCAGCAGGACGGTGTCGATCCCGAAGGCGACGTGCTCGATGCCTGCGGTGCGCCACCACCCAAGGCCCGCCCCCCACATGGTTGTCCGGCCGGGAGTGGGGCAGTGGCCGACCGGACAACATTGGGGTGGGCTGGGTCATCGCGCGGGCGCCAGGAGCTGGGTTGCCGCCAGTCGCGCGTACAGCCTGTCCTCTCCCACTAGTTGCTCGTGCGTGCCGACGGCCCGCACCCGTCCGGCGTCCATGACGACGATCCGGTCGGCGCCGGTCACCGTCGACAGGCGATGGGCCACCACGAGGACGGTGGTCTCGAGGGCCACCTCCACGATGACGTCCCTCAGTGCCAGTTCGTTGACGGCGTCGAGCTGCGAGGTCGCCTCGTCCAAGAGCAGCAGCCGGGGCCGGCGCAGCAGAGTGCGGGCGATGGCGATGCGCTGCCGCTCACCGCCCGACAGCTTCGAACCGCGGTGTCCGACCGGGGTGTCCAGGCCGTGCGGCAGGCGCTCGGCGAGGGTGTCGAGCCTCGTGCGGGCCACGACGTCGCGGATGTCGTCGTCCGTGGCGCCGGGCGCGGCGAAGACCAGGTTCTCCCGCAGTGTGCCGGCCAGCACCGGGGCGTCCTGCTCCACGTACCCGATGGCAGACCGGAGCTCGGAAAGGGACCAGTCCCGTACGTCCTTGCCGTCGACGAGGACCCGGCCCCCGTCGGCCTCGTAGAACCGCTCGACGAGCGCGAAGACCGTCGACTTGCCGGCGCCGGAGGGGCCGACGAAGGCCGTCATCCCGGCGCCCGGTACCTCGAAGCTCACCTGCCGTTGGACGTACGGCCGGCCCGGGCGGTAGCGGAAGGACACATCCTCGAAGCGGACCGACGCCGGACCCGGCACAGCCGCACCCTGCCTGGGCAGGGCGTCCTTCGGGCCGGCAGTCGGCTCCACCGGCTCCACCGGCTCCACCGCCAGGCGTTCGACCTGCGCGATCCGGGAGATCGCGGCGGCCCCCTCCTGGTACTGGGAAGCGGCGTCGACCAGCCTGGACACCGGCTCGATCAGGTAGAAGAGGTAGAGCAGGAAGGCGATGAGGGTGGACACGGGGATCTCCCCCGACGCCACTCGTGCGCCGCCGACACCGAGCACCGCGAGGAAGGCCAGTTGTACGGCGAGTTCGTCCGCCGAGCCCGCCACGGCCTCCCACTTCGCGCTCTGCACGCCGTGCCGCCAGGCCCGCCGCGCCGCCGCCTCCACGCGGGCGGTCTCCCGCTCCTCGGCGCCGGACGCCTTCACCGTACGGAACGCTCCCAGAGCCCGCTCCAGCACGACGGAGATCTCCCCGACCGCATCCTGCGCCCGCTCGGTGGCCCGCGCGATCCTCGGCATCACCAGCATGACCGCCCCGCCGACCAGCACGACCACACCGAGCGTCACACCCAGCAGCACGACATCCAGGAACGCCATCACCACGACCGCCGCCACGAAGGCGACCGCCCCGGTGGCGGCGGAGACGACCGCCTGGGTGCTGACCGACCGCAGCAACGTGGTGTCCGAGGTGACCCGGGACATCAGATCACCCGGCGGGATCCGCTCCCACTCCGCGATCCGCAGCCGCAGCAACCGCCCCACGAGGGTGCGCCGCGCGGCCAGGACCACCGACTCGGCCGTCCGTTCCAGCACATAGGCGCCGAACGCCTCGACCGCCGTGCCCAGCACCACCAGCACAGTGAGCGCGACCAGGATCCCGGCGATGGTGTCACCCGAGGCCAGCCGGTCCACCAGCGCCTTCGTGGCCAGTGGCTGCAGCAGTCCCCCCGCGGCCCCGACCAGGGCGCACAGCAGGCCGAGCGCGACGGCCCGCCGGTGCGGGCGGACGTACACGTACAGCGCCTTGAGCGTCTCTCGGGCGGACAGGGAAGTCTCATCCGTCGTCGGGGCGGATGCGGTGTTCACGAAGTTCCTTTCGTCTGTCCCACTGCGCTGCGCACGCCATGGCGCCACGCCCTGCGCGCCGCCGCCTCGACGCGAGCGGTCTCCCGCGCTCGGCGGCCTGCCGATCTTCGGGATCACCGGGGCGACACCCACGCCGACGACCGCGACCACGCCGAGCGTGACGCCCAGCAGGACGGCACTGAGGGACGCCAGTACCGGCGCACACAACAGGCCGAGCACGACGGCCCACCGGTGCGGACGGACGTACCCGTACAGCGCCTTGAGCGTCGGCCCTCGTGGCGGGTGTGTGCACACGTCATCGCGGAGTTCAGGGCGTACGACGGGCAAGCAGAGGCCGTCGAGCGGCGTCGGGCTCCCTCTCGCCTCGTCCAAGAAGGCCATGGTGCCGGTGACCGCGGAGACCTCGCACCGAGGGAGGGCTCCGACGGCCGGCTCACTGGACCAGTGAGGCCGCCCACGTGGCGAAGAGGTGCACCCCTGCCGCGTAGAACTCAGGACGTACGACGAACAGGACACCGGCGCCCGCCACCAGCGTCAGGCCGAGGGGTTCCAGCAATCTGCCTCTGCCAGGTGTGATGTCACGGCCCGGTACCTCGATGTCGGCCGATGCTCCGAGGGCGGTCTCGGGCTCCTTGTCACGAACACGCTGTGTCATGTCTCCAGCCTGGTCGCCGGGCCGCTCTCCGCACATCCGACGACTGTCCGGCCCACCCCCGCCGAGTGGCTGGAGGAGATCAGCCTGAGGTGGCAGCCGTCGGGGCCGTGAGGCTGACGCGCCGTAAGCACGGCAGCACCACGAGTCGTGCAGCTCAGCCCGGCACCATCAACTCCGCATGCCGAAGACCGCTGAGTCCGGCTCGTCGGTCTCCGGGGAGCCGGGCCCGCCGGCACCCGACGGGGGCTGGTCGGTCAGGGAGCGGGCGATGACCATCGAGCCGCCGCCGTGGAGCAGAACGCTGCCGAGCACCGTCAGGGTCATGGCGTACAGGGCCGTGTCGGCGTACAGCCCGTCCGGCAGAGCGTTGAACGCGAGCAGGCCGAACACGATGGAGGTGGTGCCGCGTGGTCCGAGCGCGCCGACCATGAGCCGCTCTCGCCAGGTGAACGTCGAGCCGAGGAAGGCGAGCATGATCGGAAGGATGCGCACGACGGTGAGCGCGGCGACGCAGAGCACGACGGCGGCCCAGTCGATGCCCTCGCCCAGGGCGAGCACGACGGCGTTACCGAAGAAGAACCACATGCACATCGTCATCATCGAGTTGGTGTCCTCGATGAGCTGGAAGTCCGAGGCGGGGGGAGCCGAAGCGCCCCGTCGTCGGACCGGCGCCTGCCTGACGTAGCGGAAGGCGATCCCGCACACGAATGAGGCCACGAAGCCATTGCCGTCCATCGCCGTGGTCACTGTGTAGATGAGCAGCGGTGTGACCAGCACGAGGATCCGCCGGGACTGCTCCGTCATCCACCCCGCGCGGTCGGCCATGTTGATCAGCCACGCCACCAGCGCCCCCAGCGCGAAGCCGACCACGAGGGCCTTCAGCGCGAACGGCACGGCCGTGCCGAGGGCCTGCACGGGCGTGCGGGTGACGGAGTTGGTGCCGACGAGGATCAGCGCGAACAGGAAGAGGGGCGACACGATGCCGTCGTTGTAACCGCTCTCCACGTTGAGCACGCTGCGCACCCTCGCCGGGATACGCCGGTCGCGGACCAGCGTCTCGGCCGGGGCGAAGTCGGTCGGGACGACGATGCACGCGATGAGCAGCAGCAGCGCGACCGGCAGGCCGGGGAGCAGCAACATTCCCAGCAGCACCATCGTGATCAGGCTCAGCGGCAGGGCCACCAGCAGTGCCCGCGCGGCGGAGCCGGGGTCGTTGCCGAACAGCCGCCCGCCCGGCAGCTCGGTGGCGTCGACGAACAGCAGGACGGCCAGGATGACCTCGGCCACATGCTGAGCGACCTCGGAGTTCAACGTGGCGGCGATATGGCTGTGCGTGAACACCCCCGTGCCGACACCCGCGAGGACCAGCACCAGAGGAGCCCGCACATGCCGCGGCTCCAGCCGGCCGGCGACCAGCGACCAACCGGCCACCACCGTGGTGATCACAATCAGGACAGAGACCATTTGAATCCGTTTCAGAGCTCGGAACGGACCAGGGGCCGCCCCACGGGGACCTGCACAGGGGCAGAGACGGAGTGAGCACGGGCAGACGGCACAACGGACGAGGCCCGGCAAAACAGTACCGGCCCCCGCGGTCGACGACCTGACGGGCCGGGCCGCCCCGTGTGGCCGGAACGTCCGCCGACGCTCCGGGCGTGCTGCGCAACGTCTTCTCCTCGCCGCTCGGCGGCACCCCGGAGGCGGGGGGCGCGGTGACTGTGAGCCTCGACGACCGGACGCCGGCAGCGTGCAGTTGGGGGACGTGGCGCCCCGGTCGGCTTCCCAACATCCCGCTGACCGGCACGACCCTGTACGCGAGCAGCCCGCACGCCCCGCTCCAGCGCTGCGCCGTCGATCCCGGGCGGGCCGTCGAGCGGGGCTGCGCCCGCGCGAGCACCCGTCTGACGCGAGAACAGCGGCGGGCGTACGGAACCAAGGCGTCGGGAGTCACAGGCGGCGGGCCGCGCGCAGCCCTTGGGCGTAGTAGCCGTCACCGTCGAGCCGATGGGTGCCGCTCTTGTCACCCATGGTGGGGCCACCCGCGTTCTTCCGGCTGGAGATGAAGCGCGGGTGGTCGGCGGTGTCCAGGCCGAGGTAGATGCCGATGTGGCCGATCCGTCCGCCGGGCAGCTCCCGCGTGCTGAAGAAGACCAGGTCGCCGGGCTGGAGCTGCTGGATGACGGCGGGGCGGCGGCCGGTCAGGGGCATCACGGGTACGCCGAACCGCCCGTGGGCGATCGCATCGGCGCTCCGCTGCAGCCCGCTGCCGGCCGGGCCGTCCCTGCTGCTCAGCGGGAACCCCGAGCGGTATCCGTACACCAGCCGGACATAGCCGGAGCTGTCGACGGAGCGCGCGCGGTCCTTCTCGGGGCGGCGGGTGACCGTGTCGGGGAAGGTCCAGGGGATGCCCAGGTAGTCGTAGAAGTCGGAACCCGTGCGCGGCTTCGACTTCCCCTGTCCGGCACGGCCGGCACTTCCGACCCGCCCGGCGTCGCCGGGGGTGTTGGGGGTGTAGCGGGCGGCACCGCTGTATGTGACGCCCGCTGCCGTGGTCCGGGCCGGGGCACCTGCGATGTACTCGAAGGCGATGCCGAGGACGTCGGGATCGCGGCTGCCGAGCCGGGACCTGAGCCAGGTCCTGAACCAGCCGCTCCGCTCCGCGCCACGGGCCCATGTCTTGGGCAGCAGCCGCACCCAGCTCTTGGTGACGACCTTGGCATCCGTCGTACGCGGCTCGGCGAAGGTCCTGCTGGGCCCGGTCAGTACGGCCGTACGGGCGCCGTCGGTGAACGTGGCGATGACGGTGCCGTGCCGGTCGCGGGCGACCGTGCGGGCGGGGTTGCCGATCCGCTCGAAGCGCAGCGGGCCGGTCCCGGCCCGGATTCCGGCATCCGGTGCTGCCGGTGACGGGGGTGCTGCCTGTGCTGCTTGTGCTGCCTCCGGATGGTCGTTGCGGTGCTTGAGCTGCAGGCTCAGCCCGTAGCTCGCCGCGAGCAGGACGGCTGTCACCAGGAACAGGGCGGTGTTCCTGGTCAGGGAGAACCCAAAGATTCCGGGCAGGGGGCGTTTCACTGATCAACTCCGGTGAGGGGAAGGAGACACGGCGCTCATGTCGTGGGCAGGGCGCCCAGCAGCAGCCCGGACACCAGGACCACGTAGGCGGCGAAAGTGACCGCGCAAGTGGAGAGAACCGTCGCTGCCTTGGGCTGCCTCTCCAGCTGGTAGGCGATGAGACCGGGGACGATGAACCCGAGGGCCTGATGGGCGAACAGCAGAGGGAACTGCTGCTGCAGCAGCAGCGAGAGCCCGGCCTGGAGCAGGACGCCGATGAGCACGACAGCGGCGAACAGCCGCTTGCCGTAGAGGATGACGAAGCGCTGCAGCAGCTTGGTCAGCAGATAGGTCAGAGTTGCCACGGCCGCGACCATGGCGGCGCGCCGCAGATCGCCGACAAGGGTGAGGGCGAGCCAGCCGGGGGTGATCATGCCGCCCGGTGAGAGATTCGTGGTCAGGTAGCACAGGAGGGAGAAGACCAGACCGAGTGCGATGCCGATGGCGGCGATCTGCGGGGTGACTACTGCGGGGATCAACGGGACTCTCCGTGGGAGGAGTTGTGGTGGGCGCCGGGCGGTGTGGGGGCGTCGCACGGGCCGGCGGGGTGGGCAGCGTCGGCGTCGGGATGATCGGGCTCGAGTGCCGCGAGCCGCTCCAGGAAGAGTTCGCCCTGGCCGTGGATGTTGCCGATGGCGACGAGCGAGGAGTCCGGCCCCAGGTGAGCCAGCAGATCCGCGGTGAGCCGGTCGGGGTCGCGGCGGTCGCCGCCGAGATCGACGACGTTCCCGGTCCAGTGGGCGGGGACGGCGTCGGCGGCCGACTTGGTGGGGTGGCCGATGAGGAACACCGTCTCCGGGTCGAGCTGGGGTATGAGCGCGCCCATCTGGCCGTTGCGCTCCACACGGTCGGGACGGCAGTTGATGACGACGTGCAATGGACGGTGGATCGCGCCCAGTTCGAGCAGCTGCGTGATGTTCATGAGCGTCGACTCGGGGTCGTTGGCGGCGAAGACGTTCGCGAAGCGCAGCCGCTTTCCGTCAGGGGCGCGGTACCGCTCGACGGACAGCACACCCGGGTCCGGTGGCGCCTCGTACATTCCCTTCAGCGCGGTCGCGCGGTCGACGCCGAGCAGTTCGGCGACCGCGAGTGCGATGGCGACGTTCTCCTTGAAGGTGAACCAGCTGAAGCCGCGCAGTTCCTCGTCGGTGACGGTTTCCGGGTCGGCGTAGACCAGCTCGCAGCTCCGGGCGTCGGCCTCCTCCTGGAGGATGGGGAAGCGCTCCTTCTCGGCGGTGACGCAGACTCCGCCCTCCGGCAGGGACCGGCACAGGGAGCGGGCCACGTCGTCCAGCGTGGGGCCCATCTCGGCGAGATGGTCCTCGCGGACGTTGCAGAGCACGCCGATGGTGGAGCGGATCAGCTTGGACTGGTTGATCTCCTGGAGTGCGGGCATGACGGCCATGCACTCCATGACCAGGACATCGGGCCGGTAGCCGGCGGCCCGCCGGACGATGCCGATCTGCTCCACGACGTTGGCGATGCCGAACTTGCGGTAGACCGGCTCCTCGGTGGCATCGGGATGAATGAACCGGGCCGCGGTGCCTGTGGTCTTGGCGACGGTCACCAGGCCGCTGCCGCGCAGCGCGCCCGCGCACAGCCGGGTGATGGAGGACTTGCCGCGAATGCCGTTGACCAGCACTCGGGTGGGTATGGCGGCGAGATTGGCGTCATGGCGGCGCTGTTCGACGATGCCTGCGACGAGCAGGCCGGCGCAGCACGTCGCGAGGACGCAGTACAGGAAGAGCACGGCGGGTCAGCTCCTGGGACCGGGGCCGGACGGGGAAGTGGAGGGCGTGGGCGCGCTGTCCGGGGAACCGGGCGCGGGCGGTGCGTCGGCGCGCGGGAGTCGCTGTCTGATCAGTTCGAGGCTGCGGGCGAGGGATCCCACCTCGTCGTGGTAGCGCGGGTAGAGCACCGTTCTGCGGTCCCCGGCCGCCAGCGCCTCGGCGTCCTGGGTGAGGTCACGCAGCGGACGTACGACGACGAGGTACAGCCAGCCGAGGCAGAGGGCGCCCGTGGTCACCCCCAGCAGACCGACGAGCATGATCCGCCGCTGTGCCTCGTACTCGGGCAGGCCGAGCCAGAACACCGGTCTGATCGAGGCGACCTCCCAGCCGAGTGCGCTCGCGACGCCCCGCTTGTCGTGGAACGGCGCCACCGCGGCGACCGCCGGATCCCTCCAGCCGAGCAGCAGCTCAGCGGAGCCCTTGGTCCTGGGCACGGCCTGCAGCTGGGTCCGTAGCCGGCCGTCGGAAACCCGCCCGAAGGCCACGAACCCCTTGTTGGACGCGATGACCCGATGCGCGGAGTCCACCAGCCACACCGAGCCGAGACCGGGTCGGTTGAGGATGCCGGCCAGGTACTGGACCTTGAACTCGCCCACGACGTAGCGGCGCCCGGCCCTCGTCGGCGCGCCCTTGACCTGCTGAGCGGCCACCGCGGCGAGCACCGGTTCCGTGCCCGAGGTGTTCGTCTGCAGGACCCCGGGCCTGATGCGGGCCTTCTTCGGGGTACGGGGTCCGTCGCCGGCGCGGACGAGGATCCTGCCGACGCCGTCGACGACGTACAGGGACCGGTATCGGCCGTGCTGCTCCAGGGATCTGTAGAGGACCGTGCGCGCCTCCTCCGACCGGGAAGTGTCGATCACGGTGGCGAGATGGGCGAGATCCGCGTATCCGTCGTTGATCCCCCTGCGCACGCGATCCGCCGTCGTCTCGGTGCGTTGCCGCTGGTCGTCGGAGATCAGCCGCGGTACGACCGCGGCTGGGCGCGGCAAGCTGCCTGCGAGCGTCAGCACCATCGACGTGGGCCAGGCCAGCAGGGCGAACGCGCACACCACAAGGACGGTGCGCAGTCCGAGCCGACGCCGGCCCTTGCCGGTCCCGAGCAGAACACGCTTCCGGGCCGGCGGCTGCGCGACCGTCTGCTGCGAGGGTCCGCCCCGGCCCCGGAGTTGAAGGCGCAGTGCCTCCAGCGCGGCGCCGATCCGGGCGGGTTCGCCGAAGCAGGGCACGCGGACGGGAGCCGTGAGGTCGCCCGAGCCGATCCTCTGCGCTGCGCGACGCAACCTCAGCACAGGCCGCTGCAGCACCATGTGGAGAGCGACGGTGACCCCGGCCGCGAGGGTCAGTAGCACGGCCGCGGCAAGGAGGGCGAGACGAAGGTCACCGGTCCCCGCCCCATGAGGCTCGGTTCGTACCGTCGTGACGACCGTCAGTCCGAGCGCGCTGCTCGGACTCTCTTGCGTGGCAGGCGCCCGGGCCACTGCGGCGTACCCGACGGCGGTACGGCGGTTGCCGTCCGCCGCCCCGACGAGACTGCCGCTCGGACCGGCGAAGCCGCCGCCGGCGGCGGTGTCCGACGGTCCCTTGCTCTGCGCCTCGCGGGCGGCGGTGCCGGCCAGCGCCTTGGCCCGGTCCGTGCCGGATCCCGGCCCGGCCGAGGCGAGAGTGGCTCCGTCACGGTCCACGACGTTGAGCGTGTGATTCCTGCCGACGGAGATGCCCGGCGGCTTCAGGCTCTGGGAAGCGACGAGCAACTCCTGCCTGCCGCCTTGCGACAAGGTCGCGAAGGTCAGTAGCCGGGTGATGCCCGAGTCGTCCCGCACCAGTCTCGGAGGCGGGTCCGTCGGCAGTCCGCGCAGGTTCACCTTCCCGAGGGGTACGGCCTCGCCGTGCGAGGCCAGCAGCCGACCGGTGGACACGTCGACGACGGCGGTGCCGCGCCACTTGCGGTAGGCCCGGTCGAGGCGGGTCAGGATGCCGTCCGCCGGCAGGGACTTGGAGCCACCGAAGTCCGCGGCCGCCGCCCGCAGATCGGTGACGCTCTGGTCGACGGCGCCCTGCAGCGCGACCGCCCCGTCCTCGGCGATGTGCTGCTGGGAGCTGAGGACGGCCTCGGGAACGCCCCGTTCGGCATCGCTCCCGACGGCGAACACCGTCAGGCCCGCGACGAGCGCCAACAGAACCGGCAGGGCCGCCAGGGGCGGCCGCACACCTCCCAACACAGCCGTGTGCGCCCGACGCCGAGCCGGTCCCTGCATGGATATCGGGGATCGAGTGGTGGTCAAGAAGAATCCTTTCCAGGTTCTGTCGATGTCGCGTGAGGCAACGAACAGAAGTTCTCGACCTGTGTGACGACGGGAATGGCCAGCCGGTTTATCAGGGAGGTGTGACGGTACTCACCCGCCGACGAAAAGCGCCGTTTCAGGCAAGCGGGAGGAGTTGCGTGACCACTCTGACCTGCTAGTTCGTGAGACGCTCGCTGAAATACGCACGATTCACAATGCCTGCGAGAATGGTAAATTCGAGCTTCACGGAATCTGAACAAATTGGGATTGGGTCGCCCCAGAATGAGGCGACAATTGCCCGCAAGGATTATTTTGCTTTTCTGCTTCCTTGCCCATCCCTCAGTCGGCTGCTGCACCCCCGCCGATCGGCGGGGGTGCGTTCCGCTCAGCCCTGCTCGCGGCAGTCGTAGAGGCCGAAGTTGCCCCTGGTGTGCCAGCCGTAGGCCCCGGAACGGACGCGCCTGCAGTGGGACTTCACCCAAGTCGTCGCGGGCGTGGTGGGTCGCAGGTGAGTGAGCAGCACGTAGCGCAGTTGCTGGGTGGCGATCAGGTTGCCGAGCTGCGGGGCGCTGGGGAAGGGGGTCTTCCCGGTGAATCCGCCCATGACGAGGATGGGTTGGGCCTGAGCGCGCAGCAGACGTTCCGCCGGGTAGGCGGCCTGGGTCGCGAGCAGGTACTTCTCCCCCTTGCGGTGCGCGATGAGGTAGCCCAGCAGGGTGGTGTCGCGGGCGCTGGGCCGGTCGAGCTCGGCCCGGCGCAGAGCGGAGGGGTCATGGAGGGCCCGGCGGTGGAACTCGCCGACCGGACCGGCCGTCGGCGACGTGGAGGCGCCCGCGTAGCGCGGGTCCAGAGCCGAGACGGCCCAGCCGGCGGGTACCAGCAGAGTGGCGGCTGTTCCGGCGGCCAGACAGCCCTTGACCAGACTCCGGGAGGCTCGTGACCCGCTGGGGAACAGGCAGAGCGTCCCGCACACAGCGAAGATCACGGCGAACGCCAGCAGCCGGGAGACGAACCAGGTCGGCCGGTCGAGTACGAGCGCCCAGGCCACCGTCAGCACGATCGCCGACGGCAGCCACAACCGTCGCCGGCCGCCGGACTCGTACGCGGAGCGGAAGAGCGCGAGGCCGCCTCCGGCGAGCGCGGCGATCGCCGGTGCGAGCACGGCCGTGTAGTAGACGTGGTTGCCGTTGGAGACGCTGAACACCATGGCATGCACGGCAAGCCAACCGCCCCAGAGGAGGAAGCCCGCACGCAGCGGGTCGGTCCGCGGCTCGCGGGCGCGCCAGACCAGGGCCGTCACAACGGCAAGCACTGCGAGCGGCAGGAACCAGGCGATCTGCGGGCCGACGGTGGGGTTGACGAGCATCCCCCATCCCGTGTTTCCGGAGATACGGCTGGCGGCGGTGGCCGGCACGGCGCCGAACGCGGTGTCGTCGTCGGTGAAGCGGCTGATGCCGTTGTAGCCGAAGACCAGGCTGAAGGGGTTGTTGTTCGACGTGGCGTCGACATATGGGCGGTTGCCTGCGGGAGTCACCCACGCGATCAGCGCCCACGAGCAGGAGACGGCCAGCGTGACCGCACCACCCACAAGGAGGCGCCAAGCCCTCCGCAACGGCGAGCCGCTCGCGGCGAGTTGATGGACCAAGGCGAAGACCGGCAGGACGAGCCAGGCCTGCAGCATCTTCGTCTGGAAAGCCAGCCCGACCCAGACGCCACACGTGATCAGCGGGAGCAGCCGCCCGGTTCGGACCGCCTTCTGCAAGGCTCCGGCGGCTGCCACCAGCAGCAGAGTGAGTGCCGTGTCCGGGATGGTGGCCCTGTTCAGCGCCACGGTGATCGGAGTGAAGGTGAGCGTCAGCGCGGCGATCAGTGCGGCGAACGGCCCGGCCCATGCCCGTACGATCCGGTGCAGCAGCCATACGGTGAGGACGCCCTCGATCACATGGGGCAGCGCGGCCGCCCACGTGTGCGGCCCGAAGCCCCATACGGAGACGGCATCGGGCCAGAAGGCGCCGGGCACCTTGTCGAGGGTGATCGAACCGCTGGTGTCGAGACCGCCGAAGAAGAAGGCCCGCCAACTGGTGGCCATCGACCGTATCGCCGCGCCGTAGTAGGGGTGAATCTCGGCATGCCCCATGCCCCATGCCCCATGCATACAGCAGAGCGGCGACGCCCAACACCGCTGCCAGCGCCGGGCGTTCCCAGCGTGCCGGACCTTCCGGCCGGTCGGCGCGGCGGTGCGATTCCCGGAGGAGGTCATGGGAGTCGGTGCTCTGGGCGGTGGGTATGGCAGCCATGGCGAAGGTCCCTGGATCAGTGTTCGGGCGGAACGGCAGGTGAGAGGCGGAAGGCTGCGCGGGGCCGCGATCAGCGCACGTGCGCCCGCGGTGCGGCAGTACGCCGCCCTGGAGACTGCGATGGGCGTCGATGCGCGTCGATGCGCGTCGATGCGCGTCGAGAGGGGTTACGGCGTTCGGCGCCCGCCTGCCGGAGGCCGACTCACGCTGCCGCGCATCCCCGGAGTGCTGAAGTACTCCGGGAATGCGAACAACAGCCACTTCTCGTACGGACGTCCAGGGGTGCCCACCCGCGGCTCAGCGGACGGAATTCGCCAGTTTGGTGGCGCCGTTGAGCAAGTACTCCAGCGGTCCGCGGCGGAAGAAGCGGGACCAGACCGCCGCGAACACGGTGGCCCCGACGATGAAGCACAACAGCAGCGCGGCGGAGGCGGACTGCGGCGGGGTGGCCGCTTCGCCGGGCAGGGCGAGGATGACCAGAATGTGGCCCACGTAGAGGGTCAGGGACATGGTGCCGACAGCGATGATCGGCGCTGCCAGTCGACGCAGCCACGTCAGTCGGTCCAGGGCCACCGTCAGGCACAGGAGCACGGTGATCGCGATCCCCAGGCTGCCGATGAGGTCGAACGTGGAACCGCTGTGCGGCTCGGCTGCCAGTAGCCCCCATGTGTCGGGGCCACCCAGCCCGCCACCGACCGGCGAGTCGAAGGATGCTGATGCCAGGCCGGGATCCTTCATGGCACCTGCCTCCTTCATGGCGGACATCCCGTCCATGATCTTCTGAGCTCCGCCGGTCAACCGCAGCGCCAGCCACGAGACGCCGTACCCGAACGCGATCATCGCGGGACCGACGACGGCCAGCCGCCGCCGGACCGTGCCGGAGGACAGGTCCAGCCGGCCCAGCGCCATGCCGGTGACCACGAACGTCATCCAGGTGATCGCCGGGTAGAGGCCGGTGAGCAGGAGATCGAGCACACCCACGCCGCAGAGTCGTGCGATGGGGTCGTACGAGTCGATGCTGTGCACGATCGACTCGGTGAGCAGCGCCCGGATCACATACGCCAGCTGCGGCGTGACGACCGCGAGGGTGACCGCCGTGATCGCGAGCGTCCTGGTCCGCAGCCGCAGCAGGGGCAGGGCCAACAGGAAGTACACCGCGTAGAAGTTGAGGATCCCGGCGCCGCCGAAGTTGGTCATCGCCAACGCGCTGCCCAGCACCAGCAGGATCACGGCCCGGATCACGATCCGGGCCCTCGCCTGCCGGCCGGCCAGTCCGGTCTTCGGCTCGAAGCGGCCCGCGATCAGCATCAACGAGATCCCGGCGAGGGTGGCGAACAACGCCGACGCGCGGCCGCTCGCCAGCTCCAACAACCAGTCGCCGACACCGCCCCCGGGTGTTGCCATGGGGCCGACATGCACGGCGAACATCCCGAACACGGCCAGTGCACGGGCGAGGTCCACCGCGACCAGCCGCACCGTCGGCGCAGGGCGCTCGGTCGCCGTGGCGGACTCGGGTGAGGGGAACGGCCGGAGAGGCGTCTTCTTGGCGCTTTCGATCTCGGTCACCGGGACAACCTTGCCGAGGCGGGGGGCGGCCGACCATCCGCCGGGCTTCGGGAGGTGTCCCGCCGGTCGGCCGAGACCGACCCCGCCGATCGGAGGGGGTCGGTGTCGGCCGTACCCGAACGACTATGCTCCCCGACCTGGTCGTCATGATGCGGGCGGTGGGCTCACCGCGACCGTGAGAGTGGGGCGCGGTTGTCGGAGCTGCCGTCGCAACGGCCGGCCTCATCAACGCGACGCAGTACGAAGGCGGCGGCCGGGCCCTGAGACGCTTCCACCTGTATAACCGCGTCATTGAGAAGGACAGGTTCTTGGTGTGGATCAAGTTGGCACCACGGTGGAGGTGAGATGAGCGACGAGGTCGCACGCGGCAACGGACGCGTCCCGGTGCAGTACCACCAGTTCGACATCAGCGACGAGGACGGGCCAACCGGCCCCGACCTCGAACGCGGCCACAACGGACTGGTCCGGGTCGCCGACGGCGTCACCACGGTCATGACCGGCATCCACACCGGCGATGTCGACGTCACCGTGACCCTTCATGAAACCGAACCCGTCCCCGACGGCGCCAACTGGCAGGAAATCCTGGAGGTCTCGGCACACTCCGCATCCGGCGACCTCATGGTCCGCGGCATGATGGACGACCTGGACGAAGAACTCCCCGTCCTGTCGTTCCGCGGTCCCGGCGACTACCGGCTGCGCGTTCACACCCGCGGCCGGGACACCGCCGTTGACCTGACCCCGGACCAGATCACCGAGTGGTACCTGATCCAGGCCTGGCCCGCACCTGCCTCCTTGCCCGCCGCCGTCAAACCACAACACCTTTCCGGCCCGTTGCTCTCGTCGGAAACGGATCCCTGCCGGCGCGCCACCAGCGGCGTGACGCCAGCGCGGCGAGACCCGCGCCGGCGGTGTTGAGCAGTACGTCGTCCACGGACGACACCCTGTCCAGTTGCAGGACGTACTGCGCTGTCTCGACGAGGATCGAGCAGCCCGCTCCGAGCGCGAGAACCCGCCGTACCGATGCCAGCGCCGCGAACCGGAGCGGGCCGAGGAACCCGAGCGCCGCGAACACCAGCAGGTTGCCGACGATCTGGCCCGCGTCCATCGTGAGCAGGTCCCGCAACGGCACCAGGTTCACGACCGCCCCGTCCTCGTCGCCCGGCAGCAGGATCAACCAGACCGGCGGCACTGTCCCGTAGACGATGCCGACCTCGGCGAGCGACGTGCGCCACGCCCTCGCCGGCCTGGCACCTGCGCGCCTCCGCCAGTGGGCCAGAGCCCACGCCGCCAGCGCTGCCAACGGCAACGCGGCCACCGTGAGGAGCACCACCCCGGTGAACGTACCGACCCAGCCGTGCCACCCTTCGAGCCGCACCCTGCCACCTCTGCTTCCGTCCAGTTGTCATCGACAGTCTCACCGGCGGCGCATATCGGCGGCGTATTGATCGGCGTTTGATGCCTTACGGGGGGGGGTGAGTTCGACCTCGTGCGCGTGGAAGCAACGGTCCACGTCGGCCTCCGTCGAGGCCTGCGCGGCGGCCTGCCGGAGTTCGTGCCAGTGTGGAACCCACGCAATAGTGATGCCGATGCCGGGGTGCCGCTCGGCCGGGTCGGTGACGGCACCCGACCAGCCACCGGCGAACGCAGAGACAGCCACCGGGATAGCCACCTCACCTCCCGTGACAGCAGACAATGCGACGGGCAGGCGTGTGCAGCGGATGCGTGGGTAAGCGGCTTCTCGTCGGCCTGTGTCTCCAACAGACCGGCGTTCAGACGTCTCGGGAGGGAAGCATCATGGCGGCACTGAGCACGGCAAAGACAGAGACCCACATAAAGGAGCTGCCGGAGCTCACCGACCCTTCCAAGGTCGCCCCGAAGGACGCCCGCGCTCTGACCAAGCTGTTCTTCGACCAGCTGGCGGTACTGGAGGAGGGCACGCCCGAGTACCAGTACGCCCGGAACACGCTGATCGAGATGAACATGTCCCTGGTGCGCTTCGCCGCGGGGCGGTTCCGCAGCCGTGGGCCGGAGGAGATGGAGGACATCGTCCAGGTCGGCATGATCGGCCTGATCAAGGCGATCGACCGGTTCGAACTCACCCGTGAAGTGGAGTTCACCTCCTTCGCCATCCCCTACATCGTGGGCGAGATCAAGCGGTTCTTCCGCGACACCACTTGGGCCGTCCACGTGCCACGCCGTCTGCAGGAAGCCCGGGTCCAGCTGGCCCGCGCCACCGAGGAACTCCGCAGCCGCCTGGGCCGGACCCCCACGGTCAAGGAACTGTCCGAGCTGATGTGCCTGCCCGAAGAAGAGGTCATCGAGGCCCGGCTGGCCGCAAACGCCTACAACTCGACCTCCCTGGACGCCACCATCAACGGCGCGGAGGACGGCGAAAACGCGCTCGCGGACTTCATCGGCACCGACGACGCGTCACTGGAGCTGGTGGAGGACTTCCACGCCCTCGCCCCCATGATCGCCGAACTCGACGAACGGGACCGCCAGATCCTCCACATGCGGTTCGTCGAGGAACTCACCCAGGCACAGATCGGCGAACACCTCGGCGTCTCACAGATGCACGTCTCCCGCTTGCTCTCCCGCACCCTCGCCCGACTGCGCGAGGGCATGCTCACCACCCAGTGACACCCGTCTGCCGGACACCGCGGCGGTAAGGGGAGTTGCTGCTCCATGGCAGCGCTCCCCCGTCCGCCGTGCCGGTGGCACCCGGAAACGCGAACGCAGGCGGGTCTACCTGGTCCACGCCCGCGGTCGTCGACGAGATCGTGTGCGGGAGACCGGAAACGCTCAGCAATCGTCTCCGACGGTGGCGGACGGGACCGTGTACATCGGCAGCCAGGACAACTTGCTGTCCACACCCAGCGGCGGGGTGGACCGCGGCAGCCGCGGCGGGATCATTGCCGCCGTCCGGCATCGATGCGGACGCGGTGAGGGTTTCGACTGCTGTTGCTGTACGTGGGTCGGGGCGGGAGATGCGAGGGCGGCCTGCTGATTTCACGGACGTGTTCGACGCGCTGCCCCCGTTGCTCCGGACAGGACCTGCAGCGGAAGGGCGCCCTGGAATCATGCCCTGGCGGAACCGATGCGACCGGTCAGCGCCCAGCGGGCTCCCACCACATCAGATTGGCGGCAGCCTGGGCCACCGGCTCGATGATCTCCCAACCCTCGGCGATCAGCCCCCCGTCGATCCGCCAGATGTCGACGACCGCGATCTCCGGCCCGGCACCGGGGAGTTGTCGTCGCGAGTGCACCACGACGTGATCACCGTCGGCCAGCAGGTGGTGGACCTCGACCCGCATGTCGGCGAGCGGGGTGAGGGCTGTCTCTACGGCGGCGAGCCATTCCGCCTTGGTCGAGGAAGTCGAGTCCGGCCTGTGATGGACGAAGTCATCGCTCAGCAACGGTTCTAGCGCGTCGACGCTGCCCGTCTCGATCAGTTCCGCCAGTGCCCGTTGAACGATGCCCTTGTTGTCTGTGGTCATGGACGCAGTGTTTCCGCGGTCCCAACGGTTGTCGATGAAGTCGGATTTCATGGCGTGCGACTCCGCGATGAGTACTCTCGACGACTGTGCATACAGTTGGGGAGCTCTTGCGGCAGTGGCGGCATCGCCGAGGGGTCAGCCAACTCACCCTTGCGCTCGCGGCCGACGTGTCGGCTCGTCATGTCAGCCTGGTCGAGACGGGCAAGTCCAACCCCAGTGCCGACATGGTCCTCCGGCTCGCGGACCAGCTCGATGTGCCGTTGCGTGATCGCAACCGGCTGTTGCTCGCGGCCGGCTTCGCACCCCGGTACGCCGAGCGGCCGCTCGATGACGGTGCGCTGTCGGCGGCCCGGGCTGCGGTCGAGAGGGTGCTCCGTGCGCATGAGCCCTACCCGGCGGTGGCCTTCGATCGCCGGTGGAACATCGTGATGACCAACCGCGCGGTCGAGCCGTTCTTCGCGGGCGTCGATCCCGACCTGCTACAGCCGCCGGTCAACCTGGTGCGGCTGGGGCTGGACCCGCGAGGTTTCGCCCCTCTGGTCGTCAACCTGGCCGACGTGCGTGTGGTGTTCCGCTCCCGCATCAGGCGTCAACTCGCCCTTGCTCCCGACCCGGAGCTCACCGCGCTCTATGAGGAACTGCTGACGCCCGACTCCGAGGACACGTCGAGCCGATCGGTCGAATCCGATGTCCTGATCCCGATGATCCTTCGCCTCAACGGACGAGAGCTACGGCTGTTCTCGACCATCACCACGTTCGGTACTCCGATGGACATCACGCTGGACGAGGTCGCGATCGAGTCGTACTACCCGGCGGACGCGGAGAGCGGCGCCTACTTCGAGCAGTCCAAGGGTGACTTCGAGCAGCCGCCCTGCCCTTGATCCTCGGCGAGGATCCGGTGGCCACGGACCTCGGCACACGCCCTCGGTCGCGCCGGTCGCGATCGGCCGGCCTGCTTCCAGGGCCGCATCGTCATAGCACTGGATCCCGTTGTGCCCCGCAGACAGCGGAAGCGACGGCGTGATGTGTTCGTGCCGGGTAGTTCGCCTGGTGCTAGGGCCTGTGTGAGGTCGTGATCATTCTCGGGTTCTGGTCCCGTGCGGGGGTGGGGCCTGGTAGGACGCTGGGTGTGACACGTACGCAACTCACCAACGAGCAGTGGGAGTTCATCGAGCCGTACCTGCCGATAGGCGAGTACGGCCCGTACCCCGAGCGGCTGCGGGAGCAGTTCGAGGGGGTGATCTGGCGGTTCCGCTCCAGCGCCCAGTGGCGCGAGATGCCCTCCGAGTTCGGACCGTGGCCGACGGTCTACGGGCGCTTTCGCGTCTGGCGGGACGCCGGGGTCTTCTCCGCTCTTCTGGAGGGCATGATCGCCGAGGCCGCTCGCCGGGGACAGACGGACTTATCCCTGGTCAGCGTGGACTCCACTACGGCCCGCGCCCACCAGGACGCCGCCGGGATGCACCTCGGCAAGGACGTCATGGACGCCCTTGAGGAAGCCGCCGCCGAACAGGAGCGGGCCCGGCAAAAAGGGGCGGCCCGCCGGGACAGAACGGGCAGGACGGCGGGGACGACCCCGAGCAGGAAGAGCGACGGCGTATCCGGCGGCGGCGCAAGTTCCGGCTGAACCAGGCCCTGCTCGGCAGATCCCGTGGCGGACTGACGAGCAAGATTCATCTCGCCGCGGACCGCAGGTGCCGTCCGCTGTCCCTCGTGCTGACCGCAGGACAGGCCGGCGACAGCCCGCAGTTCGTCCCCGTGTTGCAGAAGATTCGGGTCCGTCTGCCTGTGGGCCGGCCTCGAACCCGGCCCGGCGCTGTCGCCGCGGACAAGGCCTACTCGTCCCGCACCAACCGCTCTTACCTGCGCAAACGCGGCATCAAAGCAGTCATTCCGGAGAAGAAGCACCAGGCCGCCAACCGGAAGAAGAAGGGCCACCGGGGCGGCCGCCCCACGTGCCACGACAGTGATCTTTACAAGGAGCGGAACACGGTCGAGCGGCTCATCAACAAGCTGAAGGCCTGGCGGGGCATCGCCACTCGATACGACAAGTCGCCCGAGAGTTACCTCGCCGGCCTCCACCTCCGTGCCTCAATGATCTGGATCAACGACCTGCTGAAGGCAACTGGCTGATCACAACGTCACACAGGCCCTAGGACACGGTGGTGGCGGGCGGTGCCCACCGGTGGGTGCGTCGCAGGGTGCCGCTGACGCCGAAGTCCTTCTTCAGTTGTTCGGGGACGGCGTAGTGCATGACGCGTCCGCGGGTGAGGGAGGACAGCTCGAAGACGCTGGTGAGGTGGCCGAGGCGGTCCAGCGCCCAGGCTCCGAGGGGAGAGCGGTCCTCGATGGTCTCCAGCACGCCCAGCAGGTGGGGCACGGTCTTGACGACGGTGTCCCATGGGGTACGGGGGACCTGCAGCCAGTCGGCGCACGTGTCGCCGATCAGGTAGCGGATCAGGGCGGAGACGATGGGGTCGAAGAGGGTGCCGGGCACGACCTCCTCGTAGAGGTCGATGAGTTGCCGCGTCAGGTGGGCGCCTTCTTCGGAGGGTCCCATGTGCCGGATCATGTACAGGTCGAGGAACTGCCGGGCCTCTTCCAGGGTCTTGGGGACGGCGTCCTGGTCGACGCCCAGGATCGCGCCGACCACGCGCCAGGCGTAGAAGTACGCTTCGGCTCCCTCGACGCTCATGTGGATGCCGAGCCGGTGCAGGCTGTCCAGGACCAGGAGGGAGAAGAACATCTGTCCGCCGATCATGTCCTCCTGACAGATCGGCGTCCCCATCGCCGCGGTGTCCCAGCGGTTCTCCCGTTTGAGGTGGTGGCGGATGGAGGCGTGCAGCAGGCGCACTTTCTGGGCGGCGGGGATGAACCGGCTTCCCGCCTCGAAGGCGTCGGGCTGCATGAGGTAGACGGTGAACTGGCCGGTCTCCGCCATCCGCTTGGACGGGTAGCTCAGCCCGTGGGTGGCCGACAGCAGCTTCGCGACGTGCGGGACGACGTAGCAGGCGGGCATGGAGGCGAAGGACAGCGCGGTGGAGATGTGCACGTTGTTGTCGATGAAGAACAGGCGGGCCTTCTCCATCTCGCCCCAGTCCACCCAGGCCGGTGGCACGCTGGTGGCCTGAAGGTACTCGCGTGCGACGTCGGGAAGCCCGTCCGGCAGCGGGGCGCCGGCGGTGGAGACGTAGCGCATCAGGGTGTTGAACTTGCCCACCTCGCCGCGCTCGAACAGTTCGGCGACGACGGCGTCGGCGAGGTCGTCACCGGCCTGCCGCAGGACGTCCATCGAGGCCTCGGTGCAGGTCATGGCGGAACTCCTTGTATAGGCGGGATTCTTGCGAGCCGGGATTCTTGCGAGGCGGGAGCGGCCGCCGGGGAGCACGGACTGCGGCGCCCCGATGCGAGGGGTCAGGACCGGCGGACCGCCGCGGTGTGTGCCAGCGCGGTCAGGGCAGCGACAGCGTGCGCGGGAACGTCGAGCTCGTGCAGAGCGCCAAGAGCCGTCTGGACCCGCGCGGTGATCATGTCCTCGATGCGGTCGGGTGTCTTCAGCCGGCGCATCAGCTCCCGGACCGCGTCCAGACCGTCGGTCTCCAGGTCACGTCGGCCGAGCAGGGCGCGCAACTGCTCCCGCTCGCCCTCACCGGCAAGACGCCAGGTCTCCGACAGCAGGGCCGTGGGGCGATGGCCTGACACGTCGTCGGCGTTGGCCTTGCCGGTGTGTTCCGGATCGCCGAACAGGCCGAGCAGGTCGTCCCGCAGCTGGAACGCCTCGCCCAGCGGCAGCCCGTAGGCGGAGTAGCCCTCGCGTAGCCGCTCTCCGGCCCCGGCCAGCGTGCCGCCGATCAGCAGGGGTTGTTCGACCGTGTACTTGGCGGTCTTGTACCGGATCACCTTCAGCGACGTCGCGGTGTCCGGATCCGCTCCGGTGCGCAGGATCTCCAGGCACTCCCCCGCGATCAGTTCCCGGGCCAGCATCGACCACAAAGGGCGAGCCCGGGCCAGATACGCCGCGGGCAGACCGCTGGTGGCGAACATCTGCCCGGCCAGCGACATCAGCAGGTCCCCGACCAGCATCGCCAGCGATCTGGCAGCGGAGACCGCACGCGGCCGACGACGAACCGCCCCGCGCAGCGCGACATGCGCCGTGGGCCGGCCGTGCCGCAACGGGCTGTCGTCGATGAGATCGTCGTGCACGACCGCTGCGGCATGCACCAGCTCCATGGAGGCCGCCGCCCGCACCAGCGCGTCACTGTCCGGCTGCCCTGCCGCACGCCAGCCCCAGTAGCAGAACGCCGCCCGCAGCCGTTTGCCGTCCGCGACCGCCGCCTCCAGTTGCCAGGCCACCGGCTCCAGGGCAGGGTCGATCGCCGCCAACTGGTCGGCTTCCCGCGCGACAAAGACGCGCAGCACCTCGTCGACACGGCTCTTGAACGCGGTTGGCTCCCATCGCTCAGACATCACCAAGGGCCCGCCGGGACAGGGCATGCCGGGCGAGGATCTCCAGGTGGGCCGGGGGGACGGTGGCGTACCTATCCAGCGCGATACGGCCGCGTGCCATCAGGTCCTGCTCGGCTTCCACGGCCAGATCCGCGACGTCCGAGCGGCGCAGCAACCCCCGCACGGTCCCCAGAGCCGACCCCAGCGTGCTCATCGCCAGATCGGCCACTCCGGCCACCAGCAGCACCGCCTGCTCGTCCAGGCCCTCACGGCCACCCGCTCCCTGCACCACGCCCGTCCCCCTTCCGTCCACCACGTCCGAGCGGCGCCGGTCACACGCCGTCCGACCCAGAGTCGCGCCGCACCGGGGACATGAAGGGAAGAACTCACGATCGAGTGATCACATCGCACACCCGGACGAGATCTGCTGGTGAGCGGCATTCCGTTCGCGACGCCGCGACCGACGTGGCCGTACAGCGGCCAACCGGCGCAAAAGGGCGCGGAGTTTCCCGGTAGGCCGCGGCGGGATGCCCGTGTGTGTGCCTGAGCGCTTCAGTTGGTTGTGACCACGCTGCCGCGCTGGGTGCGCCTCGGCAACGAAACCACCTCGCCAGGAGGTACACGACCGCGCATCAACTCGCCGCGTCACCGGTGCGGAAGACGCGGTTCAGGTGGTGGTCCAGGATTGCGGTCGCGGACTCCGGGCTGCGCTGGCCGACGAGGATGCTGGTGCCGAGTCCCGCAGACATGGCGAGCAGGCCGGCTGCCTCCGACTGTACGTCCACACCGGGCTCGAGCAGTGCCGCTTCCCGTGCCTGCCGGAGGAGTGCGGCCAGGGCGTCTTCGGCTGCATCCGGGTTCTTGATGAAGGGCTGGGCCGCGAGCGCCGGGTCGTTCACGGCCAGGACTGCGTATGACGTGTAGAGGTGGTGGAAGGTGCGGCTCTCGTCATCGGTCGGCAGGGCCGCCATCAGCAGCGCCTCGACCATCGCGCGCGGACCAGGACTGTCCCCGGCGGCCCGTAGACGGGCGGAGACCCGCTCCCCGAATCTCTGCGCCAGCAACTCGAGTCCGAAGAGCAGCAGCTTTTCCTTGGTCTGGAAGTAGTACTGCACCAGCCGCAGTGATACGTCCGCCTCCGCTGCCACCTCGCGCATCCCGACGGCGTGCAGCCCGCGTCGGGCGGCGACCCGGACGAGGGCCTCGGCGATCTCGGTGCGCCGTTCTGCGTGGTCTACCCGCTTGGGCATCGGCCGTCTCTCCGCTCGTCGTTGTTGCTGCTGCGGCTCCCATGGGGTCCGGGACTTTTGATGATACAGCTGTACCAACATCATGGTACGTTCGTATCACAAAACCGAGACGCCGGAGGTGGCCATGCCCGAGACCGCTGCCCGACCCCAGGCCGATGTGGGCCGCTACGTGAGCGATGCCTGGCGCGAGCGCTACTTCACGGCCTGCGACGCGGTCTACGCACTAGGAGCGCCCGCACTCGCGGAACAGGACGTGGAGACCTCCTTCGGCACCACGCACGTCTACCGCTACGGCCCCGCGAACCAGGCCTCCCCATCACGCACCCCCGTCGTCCTGGTGCACGGGGCCGGCTCCTGCTCTGCCATGTGGTACCCGAACACCCCCGCCCTCAGCGCGGACCGCACGGTCTACGCGATCGACACCCCGGGCGATCCCGGCCGCAGCGTGCAGCGCGAACCCATCCACCAGCCCGACCATGCGGCGCAGTGGCTGGACGAGACGCTCGCCGGGCTCGGACTCGACCGCGTCCACCTCGTCGGCTCCTCCTACGGTGGCTGGCTTGCCCTGAACCAGGCACACCGCAGGCCCGACCGCCTCGCCTCGGTCACCTTGCTCGACCCAGGCGGCCTGGAGAAGGTGGGGCTGCGCTTCTTCGTCTGGATCTTCGCCAGCCTCTTCGCGACCTTCGCGCCCAAGGCGCTCCGCCCGCGACTGGCGGCCTGGCTCGAACAGCCGGTCCTCGTCGTGCCGGAACTGCGGGCGATGATCAGAACGGCGGTTCGCGCCTACCGCATACGCCGTCCGGCACCACTCCCCCTGTCCGAGCAGGAACTGTCCACCATCCGCACTCCGCTCTATCTGGTGCTCGGCAAGCGAAGCCTCCTCGTGCACCCTCAGCGACAGGCGGAGCGGGTACCGCGCCTGATCCCCGGTGCCCGAGCCGAGATCATCTCCAGCACGGGCCACGGACCGCAGATCGACCACGCGGAGGAGATCAACCGCAGGATGCTGAACTTCATGGCCTCCGTCGACTGAGGTGCGGACTGCAGAAGCTGTTCCCGTTGACGAGAGTTGGGACAGGAGTCTGGTTCGGTCGCCGGGAAGCCGGGGGCGGGCGAGGCTCGCGCGCGGGTGGGCAGATCATGAGCTCGGTGCAGCGCTCTCCGAATTCTCCGCTGCACTCAGCCGTTCGATCGTGCACTTCTCGTCCTTTACGCGGGCGTACAACCCCCACGGCAGCGGGCGAGGATGAATCCCGTTGCGCGGCGGGCTCAACGTCATCGACGAAGCCGGCGCCGGACAGACGGCCGACCTTGCGCCTCTTCCTGTGCGTTGATGAGGTCGGCGTAGTGCCCCAGGTTTCGTTCGATCTCTTCAAGGCCGATCTCGGCGATGGCCTTTCCGAGCTGCGGCACGCGCCTGGAACCCCGGCCAGTTGACCGATGCCACGAACTCCGCCCAGGACGCGCGCAGATCGGCTTCCGGCGGCAGGGTGGACCGGTTGGTTCTGCGCCTTGGCGCCCAGGACCACGCCTTGTCGAAGGACGCTATACGTGCTGTCCCGCCGTCAACCAGGTCGTCCAGTTCGGCGCCAGGGACGGCCCGGGTCACCCATCCGTACCGCTCGGCCGTATCGGCGCTGAAGTCCTGGCTGGCGAGGATCGCTTCGAGCGCGCGGTCCCGCCCCAGCAGCCAGGTCAGGCGGTCACTGCCGCCACCCCCGGGGACGATACCGGTCGCGACCCCGGGCCGGCAGAAGAACGTCTCCTCGCGGCCGGCGTAGCGCAGGTTGAAGGCCAGAGTGATCTCGTCCCGGCCGCCCCGCGTGCGCCCGCGGATGGAGGCGATGCCGACGAACGGGGCACTGGTCAGGCTCGTGACCAGGTCGACCCACGGCGCCAGCCCCACCAGGGTCACCGCCTCGACCAGGTGACCGGCGCGGCGCAACTCGGCCGCCACCGCGTCGAGCGCCCACCCGCCCTGCCGACCACCCGGCACCATCACGAACCCCATGCGTACGCTCCATGACGGCACGTCACGGCTGCTCCGGGCCACCCGCCCCGGTCCGGGGTGAGCCATGTCGCATCAGAGCGAGCGGGGCTTGCTATGCAACGAGTTGCATAGCACGATCGTCGACATGGCGCTCGAACACGCGATCCTCGTGTCGCTCCTGGAGAAACCGGCGTCCGGCTATGAGCTGGCCCGGCGTTTCGAGCGGTCCATCGGCTACTTCTGGACCGCGACCCACCAGCAGATCTACCGCGTGCTCAAGCGCATGGAGAACGACGGCTGGGTCGACGCCCGCGACGTCCCGCAGCACGGACGGCCGGACAAGAAGGAGTACTCCGTCGCCGACCTCGGCCGGGCCGCGCTGTCCTCGTGGCTGCACGATCCGATCGAGCCGGAGAGTGTCCGCCACGATCTGGCGGTGAAGATCCGCGGTGCCGCCTTCGACGACCCGGCCGCCCTGATCCAAGAGGTGGAACGTCACCGGCAGGCGCACCGCGACCGGCTGGCGCACTACCTCGCGGGCGAGGAGCGCGACTTCACAGGGCCCGGGGCGAACGCGGCCCCGCCGGACGCGCCGCCCGACGCGGAACGCGAACTCCAGCACGTCGTCCTGCGCGGCGGCATCGCCTACGAGCGGATGATGATCGGCTGGCTGGACGATGTGCTCGCCACGCTGGCCCGCTTCGGCCCGGCCGAGCACTGACCGTCCCATGAGTGCCCCATCGCTCGGCCCCTGCTCCCCCGGTCTCCGGACGTTCTCCCTTTCTCACCTACCGTCCCGCTCAAAGAGGTTCCTCACCATGGCTGACCAACTCCTCTTCAACCCGCGCACCTACGACCCCGCGCACTTCGATCCCGAGACGCGCCGCCTGCTGCGTGCCACCGTCGACTGGTTCGAGGAGCGTGGGAAGCGGCAGCTCATCGAGGACTACCGCACGCGCGCCTGGCTCGGTGACTTCCTCGCCTTCGCCGCGAAGGAGAACCTGTTCGCCACCTTCCTGACGCCCTCCTCCGCCGCCGGGGAGGGGGAGGCGGACAAGCGGTGGGACACCGCCCGCATCGCCGCGCTCAACGAGATCCTCGGCTTCTACGGCCTGGACTACTGGTACGCCTGGCAGGTGACCATCCTCGGCCTCGGCCCGGTCTGGCAGAGCGACAACGCCGCCGCCCGTGACCGCGCCGCCCAACTCCTCGCCCAGGGTGAGGTGTTCGCCTTCGGCCTGTCCGAGAAGACACACGGCGCCGACATCTACTCCACCGACATGCTGCTGGAGCCGGACGGCGAGGGCGGCTTCCGTGCCACCGGCTCCAAGTACTACATAGGCAACGGCAACGCCGCCGGGCTTGTCTCCGTCTTCGGGCGCCGCAGCGACGTCGAGGGTCCCGACGGCTACGTGTTCTTCGCCGCCGACAGCCGTCACCCGGCCTACCACCTGGTGAAGAACGTCGTCGACTCGTCCAAGTTCGTCAGCGAGTTCCGCCTGGAGGACTACCCCGTGCGGGCCGAGGACGTCCTGCACACCGGCCGCGCCGCCTTCGACGCCGCCCTCAACACCGTCAACGTCGGCAAGTTCAACCTGTGCACCGCCTCGATCGGCATCTGCGAACACGCCATGTACGAGGCCGTCACCCACGCCCACAACCGCGTCCTCTACGGCCGTCCCGTCACCGCCTTCCCGCACGTGCGGCGCGAGCTGACCGACGCCTACGTCAGGCTCGTCGGGATGAAGGTGTTCAGCGACCGTGCCGTGGACTACTTCCGCTGCGCCGGTCCCGACGACCGCCGCTACCTGCTCTTCAACCCGATGACGAAGATGAAGGTGACCACGGAGGGCGAGAAGGTCATCGACCTGATGTGGGACGTCATCGCCGCCAAGGGCTTCGAGAAGGACAACTACTTCGCCCAGGCGGCCGTGGAGATCCGCGGACTGCCGAAGCTGGAGGGCACGGTCCACGTCAACCTGGCGCTGATCCTGAAATTCATGCGCAGCCACCTCCTCGACCCGGCCGACCACCCCGACGTACCGACCCGCCTCGACGCCGCCGACGACACCTTCCTGTTCCGGCAGGGACCGGCCCGCGGCCTCGGTTCGGTCCGCTTCCACGACTGGCGGCCCGCGTTCGAGTCGTACGCGCACCTGCCCAACGTCGCTCGTCTGCGCGAACAGGCCGACGCCCTGTGCCAGTTCGTCACGGCCGCGGCCCCCGACGCCGAACAGAGCCGCGACCTCGACCTCCTCCTCGCCGTAGGCCAGCTCTTCGCCCTCGTCGTCCACGCACAGCTCGTCCTGGAACAGTCCCGCCTCACCGGCCTCGACGAGGACGTGCTCGACGAGCTCTTCGCCGTGCTCGTACGGGACTTCTCCGCACACGCCGTCGAACTGCACGGCAAGGACTCGGCGACCCCGCAGCAGCAGGAGTGGGCGCTCGGCGCGGTCCGGCGGCCCGTCGTCGACCCGGCACGCACCGAGCGGGTCTGGCAGCAGGTAGAAGCGCTGTCCGGCGCGTACGAGATGGCCCTGTAGGCACGTCACGCCGTACCCGTGCACCGGTGGTGGCCGAGCCGCACGGCCCGGCCACCACCTCCCGGTACCCCCTGACGCCCTATCCGTACAACCGGTCGAACCGGAACGGTCGCAGTGCTTGCGGGCGGGTGCCGGTGCGGACGTACTCGGCGAGTTCGTGGCCGGTGGCCGGGCCGAGGGTGATGCCGAGCATGCCGTGGCCGGTCGCCGCGTAGGCGTTGTCGTGGCCCGGGACGCGGTCGATGACGGGAAGGCCGTCGGGGAGGAAGGGCCGCCCGCCCACCCAGGGATCGCGGATCAGGGTGACCAGGTCGTCGGGGTCGTCGAACCAGTTGCCCAGGTAGTGCCGACTGGCGAGCGCGACGGCGACGATCCGGCGCCAGTCGAGCCGGTTGTTGTTGCCGCTGAGCTCCATCGTGCCGCCGATGCGTGTGGTGGCGCCGATGGGTGAGGCGACGGCCCGGCGTTCGCCGAAGTAGAGGGTGTGGCGGGGCGCCGGGTCCAGGTCGACCGAGAAGCTGTAGCCCTTGCCCGCCTGGAGCGGCAGCCGCCGGCCGAGGAGGCCGAGCAGGGCCGGGGAACGCATGCCGGCCGCGATGACGACAGCTTGGCAGGGCATGTCGCCCTGGCTGGTGCGCAGTGCCGTCACCCGCCCTCCGGCCGTGCGGAATCCGGTGATCCGCGTGTGCTCGTGGACCTTCACCCCCGAGGCGGCCAGCGCCTGTCCGAGCCCGCGGGCGAACGCCTCCGGATCGACCACGCCCTCCCCCTCGACGAGATACGCGGCGCGCACCCCGGGCGCGAGAGCGTCGTCCAGCAGGCGCGCCTCGTCGCCGGTGGTCACGTCCTCGGGCAGCCGGTAGTGGCCGTCGGCCATGTCCCGTTGGACGGCGAGGTGGCGGCGAGCCTCTGGCGCCGACAGGAAGGCGTGCA
Organism: Streptomyces sp. SLBN-8D4; assembly: GCF_049739545.1. Classification (NCBI taxonomy): domain Bacteria; kingdom Bacillati; phylum Actinomycetota; class Actinomycetes; order Kitasatosporales; family Streptomycetaceae; genus Streptomyces; species Streptomyces sp. SLBN-8D4. Next base: position 9,775,656 of record NZ_JBMGQC010000001.1, on the reverse strand, counting down.
CCATGCCGGGGCGGGTCAGCGTCGTCCGCACGCCCGCGTCGCGCAGTTCGTCGAACCGGTCGAAGGTGTCCCGGTTGAGCTCGGCGATCGCCGTGTACCCGCGCCGGAACGCGGCCGGTGTGCTGCTGCGCCAGAAGCGCCACAGCCACCGTACGAACGCCGGGTCCGGCAGGGGCCGTAGATACAACGGCGAGTCGGGGCGGCCCAGCGAGCGCAGCGCGTAGCGCACCACGCCCGGTGCCGGGACGGGCGTGGAGTGGCTGAGGCAGACCCAGCCCGCGTTGCCCCGTGACGCGCCGGAGCCCAGGTCCCCGCGCTCCACCACCTCGACCGGGAGCCCGGCGGCCGCCAGGTAGTACGCCGTGCACAGCCCGACCACTCCGCCCCCGACCACGACCACGGGCCCGTCACCGGTCGGCCCGGTCGCCCCGCTCACGCGGCGGTCCCGGAGGCGGCGAGGAAGGCGCGGGTCCGGGCGTGGAAGGGCTGGTCCAGGACCTCCCCGGGGGCACCCTCCTCCACGATCCGGCCGCCGTCGACGAAGACGACGTGGTCGGACACCTCACGGGCGAACGACAGTTCATGGGTGACCAGCAGCATGGTCATGCCCTCGACGGCCAGCTCCCGCATCACGCTCAGCACCTCGCGGGTGGCCTCCGGGTCCAGGGAGGAGGTCGGTTCGTCGAACAGCAGCACCTCCGGCTTCAGCGCCAGCGCGCGGGCGATGGCGACCCGCTGCTGCTCACCGCCGGAGAGCTGTTCGGGCTGGGCCAGAGCCCGGTGGGCCACGCCGACCCTGCGCAGCAGGGTCACGGCCCGTTCCAGCGCCTCCTGTTCGGGGACGCCCGCCTTGCGCTGGGCGAGAACGACGTTCTCCACCGCCGTCAGATGCGGGAAGAGGTTGAACCTCTGGAAGACCATGCCGACGGTGCGCCGCAGCCGCGGCAGATCGCGGCAGACGGTCCGGCCCCGGCTGTGGACCACCTCGCCGGCCACCTCGACCGTGCCGCCGTCGGGTTTCTCCAGCAGGTTGACGCAGCGCATCAGGGTCGTCTTGCCGCCGCCGCTCTGTCCGATGATGCTGACGATCCGGCCCCGGCCGACCGTCAGGTGCACGTCGTCCAGGACGAGCCTGCCGTCGAAGGACTTGCTCAGCCCCTCGATCCGTACGACCGCCTCGGCGGCGGCCCCTTCGACGGACGCGCGGGTGGTGCGGGGCTCGGTCATACGACCGCCTCCGTTCGTTCGGCGGTGGCGCCCAGGTCGGCCGCGAGCAGCGCGCGGGCCGCCCGCACCCGGCGCCGCCGCCACGGGGACAGCGGGACACCGGCCCGCACCTTGCGCTCCAGCAGCAGGAGGAGTTGGGACAGCGGGTAGCACAGGGCGAAGTAGAGGGCGGAGATGACCAGGTACACCTCCAGTGCGCGGAAGGTCGCCGAGGTGATCAGCCGTCCCTCGGACATCAGCTCGGCGGCCGACACGGTCACCAGCAGGGATGTCGACTTCAGCAGGTCGACCAGCATGGTGTTGGTGCCGGGCAGGGCCTGGCGGACGGCCTGCGGCAGGACCACGTGGACGAAGATGCCCGTCCTGCCGATGCCGAGCGCCTCGCCGGCCTCCGTCTGCCCGCCGTGCACCCCGCTGATCGCGGCGCGGAAGATCTCGGACAGGTAGGCGGCGTAGAACACGATCAGCGACAGGCATCCCGCGCTGAACACGTCGAGCCGGATGCCGGCGGAGGCCAGGCCGAAGTAGGTCAGGAAGATGATGGCCAGCAGCGGGACGTTCTTGAACACCTCGGTGTAGAGCGCGGCCACCGCCCGCAGGGGCCAGGTCCCGCTCAGTCTCAGCAGTGCCACGGCCAGGCCGAGGAGCACCGCTCCGACGAAACTGACGACGGTGTAGGAGACGGTACGGCCGAGCGCGTCGACGAGGTCGCCGCGGTAGTCGGACCAGGGCACTTGGAAAAGACCGGACATGTCAGCCCCTCACTGTCCGATGGTCGGCGGGTTCCAGTCGCGCGGTCGGTCCACCGCGCGTCGGGCGCCGGCGACATCGGCGGCGGGCTTGAGGAACTGCAGCGGATCGCCGCCGTACTTCTTGACGAGCTTGCTCATCTCGCCGTTGCGGTACATGGCGTCGATCTCGTGGGAGACGGCCTGCTCCAGCTTGGTGGCCTTCTTGGGCAGGTAGAAACCGGTCTGGTACTGCTGGAAGTACGCGAAGGCGGGCCGCTGCTTCACCTCGGCGGCGGTCGGAGGCGTCAGGTACTCGGTGGTGATCTTCAGGTCGGGGCGCTGCTTCTGCGCCGCGATGATGATCAGCGGGTCGAGGAAGCCGACGTCGACACGGCCCGCGCCGAGGTCGTCGAACACTCCGTTGGCGTCCGGGTAGGCGTGCAGCTTCGCCTGGGGCACCGCCTGGATCGACTTGACCCACACATAGCCTTCGACCGTGCCGAGGTCGAGGCCCTTGAGATCACCGACGGTCGTGTAGGTCCTGCCGTTGCGGACGGCCATCGCGGGCGGCGAGTAGTACGGCGGGTCGGTGAACAGGCCCTGCTTCTGCCGGTCGGCGGACCAGGCGACACCGCCGACGGTGATGTCGACGCGGTGCGACTGCACGCCCGCGAGCATGCCCGCGAAGTCCGTGACCTGCGGCTTTATCTCCAGGCCGAGCTTCTTGGCGATGGAGGTGAGGATGTCTCCGTCCAGGCCGACGATCTTGCCGTTCTGGAGCGAGGTGTACGGCGCGTACGGCTCGATCGCGACCTTCAGTACGCCGGGCGTGAGGGTGCCCAGCGCGGCGGTCCTCGCCGACACGTTCGTGGGAGCGTCGTCGCCGCCGGAACTGCAGGCGGCCGTCAGGGACATCAGGACCGTCGCGGCCAGGGCGACGGCAAGTGAGCGGACACGGAACATGGGCTGAGCCCTTCCGTCGCGGGGCGGGGTGGGGGTGGGGTTGGGCCCATACGCTAGGGATCACCCCGCTCCGCGTCACTGTTCACCTCGTACGAATGTCTGGCCGAAATCGTGCGGTGCCCTGTACGGTCCGTCCAAGCAAGTCCCGCCGCCGACGGGAGGACCCACCGTGCTGAGCCCCTCGCTCGCCCAGGAGATCGCCGGGGACACCTCCGCCGTCATCGGCTACAACGTGCTCATCACCGACGCCGACGCCATGGTCATCGGCAGCGGCGACCGCAGCCGGGTCGGCTCCTTCCACGAGGCGTCCGTCGAGGTCATGCGCACCAAGGAAGCCGCCACGCACAACGCCTCCCAGGCCCAACTGCTGCGCGGAGTACGGCCCGGAGTCACGCTGCCGCTGGTCGCGGGCGGACAGGCGGTCGGGACCGTCGGTATCACCGGCACACCCGCGCAGGTGCGACGCTTCGGACTGCTCGTCAAGCGCCAGACCGAGATCCTGCTGCGGGAATCGGTCATGCTCCGCTCCCGGCTGCTGGCCGAGCGCGCCGCCGAGAAGCTCCTGACCGACCTGGCCTCCTACGACCCTCAGGTCATCGAGGCCGACAGCCTTGCCTTCCGGGCCGTGGACCTCGGCTTCGACCTGCGCCTGCGCCGGATCGCCGTGGCCTTCGAGGTGACCGTGCCCCCTAGCGCCCCGCGCCGGGACCTCGCACTGGTCCGCTCCGAGATCCTGCGCACGGTCCGCGAGGTCTTCGCCGACCCGCAGGACATCGTCGCCGCCACCGCCCCCGGCCGGGTCGGCGTCCTGCACCGGCTCGCCTCCCGCCGCCCGGTGGACTCCGTGAGCCTCGACTGCCGACGGATCATCGACGCCATCGCCGCCCAGGACGGCCTCGTCGCCCGCGCCGGCATCGGCGAGCCGGCCACGACCGTCGACGGCCTGCACGACTCCTACCAGGACGCCTGCGAAGCACTCCGTCTCGGCCCCCGCCGCCCCCGTGGGTCGCTCGTCCACCCCATCGGTGAACTACGCGTCCACCAGCTCCTCTCCGCGGTGGGCCACCCCGCCCGCACCCGGCTCCTCGACTCCACCACCGCCTCCCTGCGCGACCAGCCGGACTGGCCGACCCTCCGCGACACGATCACCGCCTGGTGCGAGAGCGGCTACAACCTGGTCCGCACCGCGACCGCCCTGCACATCCACCGCAACACGGTCGTCTACCGCATGAACAAGATCGAACAGCTCACCGGCCGCTCCCTGCGCGACCACCCCACCACTCTCGCCCTCTACCTGGCCTGCCTTACCGACCACCTGACGACCCGGAGTTCGGATGAGGCGTGACTGAGCCGTCCCACCATCACTTAAGCCGGCTTGTCGCTGGATTCGGGTCCTGCCGGTGGGCTGGGCCGCCCTGCAAGGCCGGGCCGAGTGGTGGCGACCGTCAGGATGGCCGCGCCGGAGCGGACGAGGACCGGCAGTCGCGCCCGGCGTGCGAGGCGGTCGGGTGGTTCCGGCGGATCACCGCAGCCGCCACAACTGCCCGCCGCGGTCCATCCGTCGGCCGGACGCGTTCTGGTCGGCTGAGGCGGGCCAAGGGGGCCGGAGATCCCGACTTTGGTCGACGATGCCGCTACCTCAGGCCGACTGCGCACCCTCTCGCCCTGCCCGAGGGGGGAGCTTCCGTACATCGAGGAGGCACCATGGCGATCTTCCGAACACGGGCCTGGGCAGGCGGCATCACGCGGGCGGCGGGGGCGATCGGGCTCGCGACGGCGGCCGTGTCCTCTCCGGCGGCGGCCTTACCGGCCCCAGCGTCGACTCCCACGCAGCTGTACGTCGCGACCTGGGGGAAGGACTCCTGGCCCGGCACCCGGGAACGCCCCTTCGCCACACCGGCACGCGCGCAACAGGCCGTACGCGCCCGGGCGCCACGCATGACGTCGGACCTGGTGGTGAACCTGCGTGGCGGAACGTACCGCCTGAAGGCGCCGTTGCGCCTGTCGGAGGCCGCGGGGGACTCCGGCCGGGGCGGCCACCGGGTGATCTACCGGGCGCACGGCTATGGGACACCGCGGCAGGAGCGGGTGACGATCAGCGGCGGCCGTCGGATCTCCGGGTGGCGGCCGGACCAGCGGCTCAGGGGCTTCTGGCGTGCGGACGTGGGCGGGCTCGAGACCCGCCAGCTCTACGTCGGGGACCGGCGGGCCACGCGACTCACGCGCGAAGGTGCGGCCTTTCGGGCACGCTGAAGGCGACCAGGACCGGTTACGTCACCACCAGTACCGTCCCCCGAACCTCTGCAGCGAGGAATGGGGCAACCGTCCCGTCCAGAACGTGCGCTACCGCGGCAACTTCTGGGACGACGCCGTACCCGAGTGGGTCGCCCGACGGGAGTTCCCCGGAGCCTGGCCGCCGGCCAACGCCCAGAACCCGGAGGAGGGGTGCGGAGAACCCCACCACCTCGCCTTCACCGGCAACACCCTGCTGCCTCCGCGCGCCCCCGGCCGGGCCTGCGCCGCCAACCCCGCCTGCGCCGCCGTCCTGGCGAACGCCGGCCCGCTCCCGTCGTACCGCCATCGCCTGGGCATGCCCTGACGGAACGCCGAGTCGCGTGCGTGCCTGCCGGCGACGCCACAGCTCTCGTCAGCGGCTGGTGCTCCTCCCGTCCAGCCACCGGAGTTGACCGCCAGGACTTCAAGAGCGCTCTCAGTCGCCGTACTGTCTGTGCGCCCTTCGTCCCGCGAAGTTGTCGGCAACCTTTTCGCCGTGGGCGACCACTGACCAGTGCACCATCGGCCCGAGCTTGCGAACGGACAGGTAATGAACACAACGAGGCAGATCGCGCGGCAGCGCAGGCGCAGACGCAGACTCGTGCTGGGCGCCACGGTGGCGCTGGCCTCCGCGGGCGTTCTGGCCTACCTGGTCATGGCGTTGATCCCCGGCCACAAGGTCGATGCGGGCCCGGCCGCGGCCACCCCCCTCGTCACCACCCAGCCCAAAGCCGCCGGCACCGCGGGTACCGCGTCTCCGAGCGCGACGCCGAGCCCCTCGGCGAGCCCGAGCGCGAGCGGCTCCGCCAGCCCGAAGGCCACGACGACCACCAAGGCGGCGAAGCCGTCGCCCAAGGGCACCCAGAAGTCCTCGCGCACGTCCACCACGCCCCCGTCGGCAGGACGGATCCGGCCCAACACCTCGTACCAGGGCGTCGCCACCGCCTACGAGGCCGGAGTCGGGGACGGGGCCTGTCTGTTCGGTCCGAGCCCGGACATGATGATCGCGGCGATGAACACCACCGACTACGAGACCTCCAGGGCCTGCGGCGCGTACGTGCTGGTCCACGCGGCGAACGGCAAGTCGATCACGGTACGGATCACCAACGAATGCCCGCTGCCCTGCGCACCCGGGCAGATCGACCTCAGCCAACAGGCCTTCGCCAAGCTCGCCGACCTCAAGGTCGGCCGGCTCCCCATCACCTGGAGCCTGGTGAGCCCCAGCTCGATCGGCACCATGTCCATCAGGTACAAGACCGGGTCCAGCGCCTACTGGTGCGGCATCCAGGTGATCGGTCACCGCAACCCGGTCGCCCGGCTGGAGGTCAGCACCGGCAACGGCTGGCGGCAGTTGCCCCGCACCAGCTTCAACTACTTCATCTCCGCGGACGGCAGCGGCTGTGGCAAGGCGATCAGAGTGACCGACATCTACGGGGAACAGCTGACCGTCAGCGGACTGGCAGTACTGGCGAACGTCGTACAACCCACACGGGTCCAGTTCGCCCAGCACTGATCCCGGCGGTCGTCAAAGGTCGCCTGCGCGAGGTGATGCCTTGAGCGGGCGGCGGCCGCACAGAGTGCTCTGTGCGGCCGCCTGGACCAACCGCCTTTCACACCACCGGTTCGGGCTCGGGTGCGCGCTCGCTGTGCTTCGGTACGGCCTTCTCCAGGCTGGTGCCCTCGACGTCGAGGTCGGGCAGGAGCCGGTCCAGCCAGACGGGCAGCCACCAGGCGTGCCGTCCAGCGAGCGCGAGGACGGCCGGGACGAGGGTCATGCGGACGAGGAAGGCGTCGATCGCCACGCCGATGGCCAGTGCGAAGTCGATGGGCTTGATCAGGGCGTCGTTGTCGGTCCGTGCCGGGCGGCCCGGAGGCGATCCAGCCGCCGCCCAGCACGGTGGCGATAGGACGGCCTGCAAGCCCTGGTCTCGACGGTCATGGCCATGGCCATGGCGAGTGGCCGACTGGAGCCGGTGCCGGTGACCTGAATCCCCGGCGCGGGCGCAACCCCGTCAAGGCGCCGCAGTTGCTCGCCACGACCTCCAGGCCGGTAGCGCCCTGCGCCGGCAGAGCCCGGATCTGCACCGACGGATGTCTAACTCATCGTGTCCGAGATGGACTTGACTCCGCCGTGCGCCGTGAGGCCGCCGTCGACCGGGATGTCGGCGCCGGTGATGAAGGAGGATTCGCCGGACAGCAGGAAGATGACCAGCGGGGCGACCTCCTCCACGGTGCCGGTGCGGCCGAGCGGGGTCTCGCGGATGTTCGCCTCGCGGAAGGCCGGCGCGGCGGAGGCGGTCATCTCGGTTTCGATGAAGCCGGGGTGGATCGTGTTGACGCGGATGCCGCGCGGGCCGAGTTCGGTGGCGGCGGCCTTCGACAGGCCGCGCAGCGCCCATTTGCTCGTCGTGTAGGCGACCGGGTAGTGGCCGGTGAGCGCGGCGGTGGAGCCGACGTTGACGATGGACGAGCCGGGCGGCATCAGCGGCGCCAGATGCTGGATGGCAAGGAGCGGGCCGGTGACGTTGACGGCGTGGACGCGGGCGACGTCGTCCGGGGTCACCTCGCCGAGGCGGGCTCGCCAGGTGATGCCCGCGTTGTTGACCAGGCCGTGCACCTGACCGTACGACTCCCTTAGTTCGGCGGCGAGTTGGGCCCACTGCGCCTCGTCGGTGACGTCGAGGAGACGGCAGCCGGGGGCCTGGGTCACGTCCGTGGCGATGACACGGGCTCCCTCGCGGGCCAGAGCCTCGGCCTCTGCGGCGCCCTGGCCGCGCGCTGCGCCGGTGACGACGACGACCTTGTCCAGGAGTCTCCCGGTGTGCAGGTCGTTCATGGGCGCTCCCGGGTGCGGCGGCGGGCGGTGGGCAGGGGCACCGGATTCTCGCCCGGGACCACGGTGTTGGAGACCGCGCCGATGCCCTCCACGGTGAGCGTGACGGTGTCGCCCGGCTTCAGCGGCGGCGGGGACTGCTCGCCCCGGACGCCCCACAGCTCGGCGAGGCAGCCGCCGTTGCCGCAGGTGCCCGAGCCGAGCACGTCACCGGGGCGGACGGCGGTGCCGCGGGAGGCGTAGGCGACCATCTCCTCGAAGGTCCAGCTCATGTTGGACAGCAGGTCCTTGCCGACGACCTCGCCGTTCACCTCGGCGGTCAGCGCCAGGCGCAGGAATCCGTCGGCGTCGCGGTACGGCTCCAGCTCGTCGGCGGTGACCAGGTACGGCCCCAGCGTGGCGGCTGTGTCCTTGCCCTTGCACGGGCCGAGGCGGACCTGCATCTCGCGGGACTGGAGGTCGCGCGCGGACCAGTCGTTGAAGACCGTGTAACCGATGATGCGGTCTCGCGCCTGCTCGGGAGTCAGGTCCCGCCCCACCCGGCCGATGACGGCGGCGACCTCCAGCTCGAAGTCGAGGACGGTGCTGCCCGGCGGCACCGGGACGTCGTCGTGGGCGCCGATGACCGCGTACGGGTTGGTGAAGTAGAACGTCGGGGCGTCGTACCAGGCTTCGGGCACTCCGCCGACGCCGTCCACGGACCGCCGTACCCCTTCGACGTGCTCCTCGAAGGTGACGAAGTCCCGCACGGTGGGCGGCTGGAGCGGGGGAAGGAGCCGCACCTCGGACACATGCGGGCCCGGGGGGACGTCGAGAGCGGCGGTGCCGACGTCCAGGAGTGCGTCGAGTCCGGCGCCGGAACCGATCAGCTCGGTGAGCGAGCGTGCCCAGGGGACCGGGAGGAGAGTGCCGTCCTCCTCCACGACGGCGACCCGGCGCTGGTCTCGGTGTTCATAGGTGGCGAAACGCATGCACGGCTCCAGGCTCCGACGATCGTGGAAAGCGATGAGGGCCGGGGACGCGGCGTGGGAGTCAGGGCAGTTGACAGGGCCACCGCGTCCCCGGGGTCGAAGGGATCAGACCGGCGGGGCGACGAACACGCCGCGGTCGACATCGTTGAAGGACTCCCTGGCGACCAGTTCGTTCATGGGGTTGGCGGTGCCCCACTGGTCGGTGACCTCGGGCTGGGAGAAGTCGTAGACGTGCGGGTGCCAGGTGTCCTCGTCCAGCACCTCCAACTCCGTCGTGTACTCCACGGTGTTGCCGTGCGGGTCGAGGAAGTACGTGAAGGTGTTGTCGCCCGCCACGTGTCGGCCGGGGCCCCAGATCTTCTGGACCCCGGCCCGCATCACCCGGCCGGACCCGCGCATGTACTCGTCCAGGCCGCGCATCTCGAAGGAGACGTGGTGCAGGGAGGTGTGCGGGCCCTTGGCGATGGCCATGGAGTGGTGCTGGTTGCTGATCCGCATGAAGTGCATGACATCGCCGACGTACGGCGAGCTGAGCGTGTCGGAGTGGCGGAAGCCGAGGTGCCGCTCGTACCACTCCCGGGTCGCGTCGAGGTCCGGCGAGTTCAGCACGACGTGCGACAGCTTGACCGGGATCGACTCCTTCTCCTCGATCCTGCGGTGCTGTCGTACGTCCACGTCGGCCAAGACCTCGATGGTGCGGCCGTCGATGTCGAAGAAGCGGAAGCCGTAGCCGCCTCCGGGCGTGTCCACCTTGCCCGGCTGGGAGATCAACTGGACCCCGCCTGCGAGCAGTCGCTCGGCGAGGGTGTCCACGTCCTCGGCGGAGCCGGCACCGTAGGAGACCAGGTCGAGGCGCTTCTCCTCGGCCTTGCGCAGCCGTACGACGTACTGCTCGGGGCTGCCCTCGGCGGCGAGGAAGGCGATACCGGAGTCCTCGACCACCTTGGTCAGGCCCCAGACACCGGAGTAGAAGTCGAGTTGCTTGTCGTAGTCGGGTACGGCGAGGTCGACGTGCCGCATATGCGTCAGCAGGTATGCGCTCATAGTGGGGGGTCCTTCTCTGTGAGGTTCAGGTCAGGCCGAGCAGGGCCGCCGCGTTCCCGCCGCGCACGGCATGGAAGTCGGCGTCGGGAAGGCGTGCGGCGCGCAGTGCGCCGACGGGGTTCTCGGTGCCCATGTCGAAGGGGAAGTCGGAGCCGAGCAGTACGCGGTCCGCGCCGGCCGCGCCGATCAGTGCCCGCAGGACGTGCGGGTCGTGGACCAGGGAGTCGAAGTACAGGCGCTTGAGGTAGCTGCTGGGCAGGTGGGCGCAGCCCGCGCCCGCGTCGGAGCGGGCGGACCAGGCATGGTCGGAGCGGCCGATGTGGGTGGGCAGATAGCCGCCGCCGTGCGCGGCGACCAGCTTCAGCTCCGGGTGCCGGTCCAGAACCCCGGAGAAGATCAGATGTGAGAGGGCGACGGCGTTCTCGGTGGGCTGGCCGACGGTGTTGGACAGGTACCACTGGTCCAGGCGCTCGTCGAGCGTGCAGCCGAAGGGGTGCAGGAAGAGGATCGCGCCGGTCGCGGCGGCCCGCGCCCAGAAAGGCTCGTACGCCGGGTCGGACAACTCCCGTCCCGGGGCGTGGCTGGAGATCTCGACGCCCAACAGCCCCTGTTCCAGGACCTGGTCGAGGGCGCGCACAGCCTGTTCGGGGTGCTGGAGGGGGACCAGGCCGAGCCCCCGCAGCCGGTCGGGCGCCTCGGCGCAGTGTGCGGCCGTGGCCTCGGCCGCGAGCCGGCAGACCTTCTCGGCCGTCTCCTCGCCCGCCCAGTAGTGGTAGTGCGAAGGCGAGGGGCTCACCAACTGCACGTCCACGCCCTGCGCGTCCATCGCGGCCAGCCGCAGGCGCACGTCGGTGGCCCTGGGGAGGACGGTGCGGACCATGGGGCCGCTGACCGCGAGGGACGCGGGGCCGTTGCGGCGGGCCTCCAGGTCCCTGGCCTCGGCCAGTCCGGGAAGCCCGGCCACGAAGGCCTCGACCTCGGGGATCAGGATGTGCGCGTGTACGTCGACGGTCGGGGAAGGAGGCGCGTCGGCGGTCGAGGAGGAGTGGCGGCCGGGTTGGGGACGTCCCGCAGCGGCGGGTTCCGGGGCGTGGGCCGTCACGGCAGCTCCGTGAGCTTGGTCATCGTGGCGTCGATCAGGCCGGGAACGTCACCCTGCACCCCGTCGAGCTGCCACTGCCCGATCCGCACGGACGCCTCGACGACCATGCGGGCCCGGTCGATCCGCCGCTCGTAGTAGCGCGTGAACAGCTCGGTGTTCCAGGTGGACCCGCCGGCCAACAACTGGCTCAGCACCCAGGCGTCCTCCAGGGCCATCGCCGCGCCCTGGGCCATCGTGGGCGGGCAGCAGTGGGCGGCGTCGCCGACGAGTACGACCCTCCCCCGGTGCCAGGCCCCCTCCACCAGCATCTGGTCGAAGCAGGTGTAGTTCACCTGGGCCGGGTCGGTGATCGCGTCACGGATCTCGTCCCAGGGACCGCCGTACCCTTCGGCGAGGCGGCGCATCTCCCGCGCGTACGACTCGGGCGGGATGGTGGCGCGGTCGCGGCTGGCCTCGACCAGATAGGCGTAGACCGTGTCCTGGCTGGTGGGCGTGTAGCCGGCGATGTAGCAGGGCCCGCCGTGGGAGAGGTCGCTGCGCTCCACGCCGGCCGGGCGGGGTGCCGGGACTCGCCAGATCGACATGCCGGTCGGCTCGGGCTTGGCGTCGATGCCGATGGCGGCGCGGGTCGCGGAGTTCAGGCCGTCGGCGGCCACGACGAGGTCGTAGCGGTCCTCGGTGCCGTCGCTGAGGCGGACGGTCACCGCTTGGTCGTCCTGGGTGAGGATCTCGGCGGTGGTGCCGAGGAGGACGGTGGCCCCGGATGCCCGGACGGCGTCGGCGAGGATGCGCTGGAGCACCGGGCGCTGCATGCCCAGCGTGGCGGGCAGGTCGTCTCCGCCGGTGCGCAGGACGTCGCCGACGTGGAGCACGGTGCCGTCCGGGGTCGTCAGCCCCAGGGAGTCGAAGGCGAAGCCGTGCTCGCGGACCTCGTCCCACACGCCGATCTCGCGCAGCACGCGCAGGGCGTTGCCCTGAAGGGTGATGCCGGAGCCGCGGACGTTCCAGTCCGGCCTGGCCTCGACGAGGTCGACGTCGATGCCCGCCCGGCGCAGCAGCACGGTCATGGCGTTGCCGGAAGTGCCCCCTCCGACGACCAGGACTCTCCTTCTTCGACTCGTTGCTTCCATGGCCAACTCCTTTGTTGGGCGGGTCACTTGACGGCGACCGGGTTGACAGGGGAACCGACGGCTCCGGTGATGGGCAAGGGTGCGGCGGCGAGCCAGAACTCGTACACGCCGTCGGCCGCGCAGTCGTCGGCGAGGGGGTCGGGGTCCCACATCTCGCCGATCAGCAGGCCGATGTTGGGGATGGCGACCTGATGCAGCGGCTGGAAGGCGGCGTCGAACTCGTTCGGCCGTACCTCGAAGCCCCAGGTGTCGGTGGCGATCGCGGCGATCTCGCTGGCGTGCAGCCAGCCGGCTGTGGTGAAGGACAGCCCGGGTGAGTCTCCGCCGGCGTAGTCGCCCCAGCCCTCGCGGCGGGCGCGCGCCAGCCGCCCGGTCCGGACGACGACGAGGTCACCTCGTCCTACGGCCACGCCGTGCGCCCGAGCCGTCTCGGCCAGGTGTTCCTCGGTGATCGCGAACCCGTCCGGCAGCTCTCCCCGTTCGTCGCCGATCACCCGTCCGACGTCGAGAAGGACGCCCCGCCCCGCGACGTACGGCGCCATGTGCTCGATGCCGGTGACGAGGTCGCCTTCGGAGGTGACAGTGCTCGCGGCGTCGCGGCCGTTCCACGCCTTGCCGTGGTCGAAGATGTGCCCGAGCCCGTCCCACTGGGTGGAGCACTGCAGGGGCATCGCGATCACGTCGTCGGCGCCGCCGATGCCGTGCGGGAAGCCCTGGTTGCCGAGGGCGGCATCGGTGCCGGTGTCCAACATCGTGTGCACCGGGTTGGTGCGGCGCCGCCAGCCCTTCTGCGGGCCGTTCATGTCGAACCGCTGCGACAGCGAGAAGCTCACGCCCCGCCGGACCAGTGCCGCGCCTTCGCGGCGCTTGGCCTCGTCGAGGAAGTTCAGCGTGCCGAGCACGTCGTCCGGGCCCCAACGCCCCCAGTTGGAGTACGCCTTGGCGGCCTCGGCGATCGCGCCCTCGGGGTCGTGGCGGTTCACGACGCCTCCGCCACGCAGCGGGTGCGCTGCGCACCGAGCCCGGTGACGGAGCCCTCCATCACGTCGCCGTCGCGCAGCAAGCGGCCCCAGTGGATGCCGTTTCCGGCCGGGCTTCCCGTCAACACCAGGTCTCCGGGCAGGAGTTGGGAGGTCTGCGAGATGTACGACACCAGCCGCGCGACTCCGAACAGCATGTCCTTGGTGGACTCGTCCTGCATGGTGTCGCCGTTCAGCTTGAGGGTGACCCGCAGTTCACCCGGGTCGGCGATCGACCCGGCCGGCACGATCCACGGGCCGAGCGGGGTGAAGCCTGGCGCGTTCTTGCAGCGCAGCCAGTCGGTGCCGATGGCCTTCATGTCACGCCGGAAGACCGTGGCCCGGTCCGTGAGGTCGTTGGCGATGGTGTACCCGGCGACATGATCCAGCGCGTCCTCGACGGACACCCGCTGGGCGGTCCTGCCGATGACGACGGCCAACTCCAGCTCCCAGTCCGGTTGTTCGGCCCAGGACGGGAGCACTACGTCGTCGTAGGGGCCGGTGATCGCGCTCGGCAGCCCGATGAACACGTACGGCAGGTCCTCGGCGGCCCGGCGGTCCATGATCGCGGCGATCTCCGCACGCGCCTCCTCCACCGTGCGCGGGTCCTCGGGCGAACGGTGGGCGACCTCCAGATCGATCACGTGCTGCCGGTAGTTGGCTCCGGACTGGAAGACCTGGCGGGGCTCGACCGGGGCTTGTACGCGCAGGCCCTCCAAGGGGCGCCAGGCCGCCGTGGTGTCGGCCGCGATCTCGTGCAGGCGAGGGAGCAGGGCGTCCCAGCGTTCGAGGATCTGCCGGGTCGTCAGGGCGGGCTCCGCGAGGGCCGCACGCAGATCCAGCACGCGTCCCGCGGGAATCACGAGAGCGGGGAAGGACGCCTGGCCCGGGGCGGCGAGGGAGCCGAGGGCGAAGGGTCCGGAGAAGGACGCGGAAGCGGCTGCGGGTTTCACGGGAATGTCCTCCAGATTGCGGTGGGACCAATCTGGGGCCTCACCTATTAATCTGGGAAATAGATTCTTAAGATGTTGATCATCTGCCTGGCAGATGTCGCTGTCGGTGACCCAGCTCTGGAGGCGTCGTGTCCCTCTCCGGCCTCGATCTCAACCTCGTCCTGTCCCTGCGGGCCCTGCTGGAGGAACGCAACGTCACCCGCGCCGGGCAACGCGTCGGGCTCAGCCAACCGGCCATGAGCGCCGCGCTGGCCCGCCTGCGCCGCCACTTCGACGACGACCTGATCTCACGCGCCGGTAAACAGTACGAGCTGACCGCCCTCGGCCGCGCCCTGCTGGACCGCACCGCGACCGCGTGCGACCTGCTGGAACGAGTCTTCACCAGCAGGGCCGACTTCGCTCCCGGGAGCGAGGAGCACGAGTTCACCCTGCTCACCTCCGACTACGCGCTCAGCGTCTTCGGCGCCGAGCTCGCCCAGAGGGTGCACGCCGAGGCCCCGGGCGTACGGCTGCGCTTCCAGCGGACGCCCGGCGACGTCACGGAGGACACCGAAACGCTGCTCAGCACGGCCGACGGACTGCTGATGCCGCACGGTGTCATCAGCGGATTCCCCGCCGTGGAGCTGTTCGCCGACCGCTGGGTCTTCCTGGTCGCCGAGACCAACGACGAGGTCGGCGACCAGCTGACCATGGACGACCTGGCACGCTTGCCCTGGGTCGCCTACCAGCGCACTTACGACGCCCCGGCCGCCCGGCAGTTGAGCATGCTCGGCATCGAACCGCAGGTCGAGGTGTCCGTCGACAGCTTCCAGGCGCTGCCGTTCCTGGTCGCCGGAACCCGGCGGATCGCCCTGGTGCAACAGCGTCTGGCGGAGCTGCTGAGCGGGGTGGCCGCCGTACGCCGTATGGAAGCGCCGTACGGGGCGGTCCCGCTCCAGGAGGCCCTGTGGTGGCACCCGGTGCACACCCACGACGCGGCCCACATCTGGCTGCGCGAGACCGCGGCCCGGGTGGGAGCGGAACTGGCGCCGTCCGAACCCCGGCCTCCCGCCGCCGTCCCATCGAGCTAGCGGCGACGCCTGCAGCCCCCTCCATCCAGACTCCGGATGATCCGCATCTTCGATATCGATCGGACGAGGGCTAGGCATGACCTGTTCCTTGGCCCATAGTCGTCTCAGCCCGGCGCAGGAGCCGCCCCCTCACACTCCGCCGGGACCGCGCAGGCGCCCGGCGAGCCCATCCGCCGCGACGCCCGGCGACCATCGGCACCCCGCTCCGAGGCCGCCACGGGTGCCGGACGGTCCGTCCACAACGGCCGCACCAGCCCGATCCCCTCCCGACACGCCACGTGGAGTTCCCGCATGCCTGCACCCGTGTCCCCGCTCCCCTCCCGGCCGTCCGACGCGGCCGCGGACGCCCCGCCCGAGCAGATCGTGTCCGGCCCCGGCCACCGGCTTCGTCTGACGCTCCTGATGGCCGGCGCCTGTCTGCCCATCCTGGGCGCCGTGCTCATCGCCCCCGTGCTGCCGCAGATGCAGGACCACTTCGCCGACGTGCCGGGCGCGGACGCGCTCGTCCCCATGGCGCTGACCATCCCCGCCCTGTCACTGGCACTGCTGGCCCCGTTCGCCGGCGTCCTGGTGGACCGGCTCGGCCGCAAACGCCTGCTCGTCGTCGCGACCGTGGTGTACGCGATCCTCGGCACCGCTCCCCTGTGGCTGGACTCCCTCGTCGCCATCGTCGCCAGCCGCGCCCTCGTCGGCGTCGCAGAAGCCGCCATCATGACCTGCTGCACCACACTGCTCGGCGACTACTACTCCGGCCGGCAACGCGACCGCTACCTCGCGATGCAGACGATGTGCGCCGCGATCTCCGCGACGGCCTTCTTCGTCCTGGGCGGCGCGGCCGGATCCGCCGGCTGGCGCATGCCGTTCTGGGCCTACGCCGTGAGCCTGCTGCTCGCCCCCGCCATGGCCGCATTCCTGCCCCGGCCTCAACCGCACGGCCTCGCGGACGCCTCCTCCCCCACCACCCCGGAGCCGGTCGCCGCACGGCCCTTCCCCTGGCGTCCGCTGGCAGGCACCTGCGCGCTGACCGTCTTCGGCGCCGTCCTCTTCTACACCGTCCAGGTGGAGATGGCCTATCTCCTGGACGACATGGGCGTGAGCAACACCGCGGTGATCGGGCTGGCCAGCGCCGGTTCCAGCGCCGCGATCGTGATCGGCGCCGTCGTCTTCACCCGGTCCGGCCGCAGCCCGCGGGACTGGCTGCCCATCGCCTTCGCCCTGTGCACCCTCGGCTTCGCGGTGATCTGGCTCGCTCCCGATCCGGTCGTACTGACCGTCGGTGCCGTGATCAACTGCCTGGGCGGCGGCATCATGCTGCCCAGCCTGCTCACCCTCGCCATGTCCCTGCTCGACTTCGAGGACCGCGGCCGCGGCACCGGCCTGTGGACCGGCTCCTTCTTCCTCGGCCAGTTCATCTGCCCGCTCGTGGTCCTCGCCCTCGCCTCCGCCCTCGGCACCCGGGCCAACGCCCTGGGCGTACTCGCCCTCGCCGGGGCCGCAGCCGCCGTCGCACTCGGCCTCGCGGCCCGACGACGCCGTACGCAATCCGCGCTGGAACCGGTGCGGCAGTTGGCGGGCTGAGCCGAGGCGGCGCCGGAGCAAGGCGAAGACCACGCGCCTGTCGGGATCGGCGTCGCGGACGTCTCCGTGACGCCGATCGCCCGGGGTCCGAGTGCCCCACCCGTCCTACCGTCCCACCGTCCCATGGGAGAGACATGCTGAACCTGATCGCGGCGATCCGCCGCAAGCCGGGCATGACGCATCAGGCGTTCCTGCGCCACCTCCACGAGGTGCACGGAGGGCTGGCCGCCGCGAACCCGCTTCAGATCCGGCGCTACATACAGAACCACGTGTTCGACGCGTCCTTCGGCAGCGCGGAAGACCCGGCGTACCTCACCGAGTTCGGCCGGGACTCCGTCACCGAGCTGCAGTTCGACAGCATGGAGGCGTTGGCCGCCACGATGTCCGACCCGTACTCGCGCGAGGTCGTCGGCCCCGACGGCGCCCACTTCAACGACCTGCCCAGCGCCTTGGCCCTGCTGACGCGCCCCGCGGTGCTCATGCCCCCGCCGACGTCGGCCGGGGAAGCGGGCCGCGTGAAGGTACTGCACTTCCTCCACGTGTCGCAAGGGCTGCTCCCGAACGACTTCACCGAGGGGTGGCGGGCCGCCCATGAGGAGGTCATCACCGAAGGGGCGCCCCATGCGAAGGCGTTGCGCGGATGCGTCCAGCACGGGCAGACCCCCGGGGCCGAGAAGGCGCTGAGCCACTTCGGCGGCGGAGGCGAGCCCGCGTACGCGGGAGTCGGCGCCCTGTACTACGACTCTCCGGACGAGGCTCTGACCCACTTCCCTTCCTACGAGCGTTCGCTGCGGGAATGCTCCGCACAGGCCGGCGGCTTCTACGACCCGTCCCGCTCGTTCGTCCTCTACAGCCGCGAGGTGACCGTCTTCTGAGCCTGCGTCCGTTCCCGCGCGCCTTCGATTGGCCGGCTTGCGGTAGGGCTTACCCGAGGGATGACACGCCTGGTAGCACGATGGCTCATGATGGAGTCGCGCTGGGAAGATCCACGTGACCGAACACCGCCACGCCGCACTCGGGGGACCTCCCATGCGCAGCTCTCGTCTCGTTGTCGCTTCTCTGGTCGGGGTTCTCCTCTCCGGTCTCGCCGTCTCGGCCCCGGCCGCGGCCTCAGCCGCGCACGCCGCGCCGGCGCTGTCTGTGCCATCGAACCCGGCGAAGGGCCAGACACTCAGGCTGCCTGCACCACGCGGCCACCACACCACCGGCGAGTCGGCCTTCCGGCTCGTCGACGACAAGCGCGCGGACCCGTGGGTGCCGGGCCGGTCTCCCCGCGAGCTGATGATCAGCGTCTTCTACCCGGCAGTGCACACGGGCGGCCGGCCGTTCACGCACCAGTTTCCGACGGCGGTGGCCGCGGCGGTCGGTCCGGCGGTCGAGCAGAACAACGAGCTGCCCGCCGGTCTGGTGAACTGGGCCGCGACCAGGACGCACTCCGTGCCGGACGCCGCGCCGGCGCCCGGCCGCTTCCCCGTCGTCCTGTACTCCCCCGGCGCCGGTGACTCACGGGACTGGAACGTCTCGCTGGCCGAGGACCTCGCGTCGCGCGGCTTCGTGGTGGTCACGGTCGACCACACCGGGGAGGCGCCGGCGGTCCAGTTCCCGGACGGCCACGTGACCGGGAACGGCCCGATGATGGCGGCCTGGGCCGAGGCGTTCCAGAACGGCACCACACTGGCGTTCTTCACGAAGCTGATGACCGCGCGCACGGCCGACACCGAGCTCGTACTGGACCGGCTGTCGAGCCTGCCGGCCCGGCTGACCCGTGTGATGGACCTGCGCCGGGTGGGCATGTTCGGGCAGTCCGGCGGCGGGTTCACGGCGGCGAGCACGATGTACGGCGATCCGCGGATCAAGGCCGGTATCAACATGGACGGCACCTTGGAGTACAACTCCGAACCCTCCGGCACCAACCTGAGCGAGGTCGCCCTGCACGGGTTGGACCAGCCGTTCCTGCTGATGGGCAACAGCTCTGCGGCCGACGGGAGCGACGTGCGCCGCGAGCCGTCGTGGGCGTCGTTCTGGAATCACCAGCGCGGCTGGAAGGCCGACGTCACGCTGAACGACTCCGTGCACGCGTCCTTCACCGACGCCAAGGCGCTGCTGCCGCAGTTGGCCGGCCGGGTACCGGACGCGACGCTGGCCGCGGCGGTCGGGACTGTCGACTCCCACCGGGCGGTGGCCGCGAACCGGGCACTGGTGGCCTCGTTCTTCGACCGCTTCCTGAAGGGCCGCCACGACCACCTGCTGGACGGCGGTGCGTCGCCGTTCCCGATCACGTTCGTACGCTAGTCAGGGCCCGCCCGGCGGATCTCGCCGGGCTCCCCCTGAACACCGTCGGTGCTGTGGCACTTGAGGGTCCTTCCGATCAGCGTCGGGGCAAGACGACGAAGCCTAGTCGCACCGCGGGGACGGGAGCCCGTCTTGAGGTCATGTCAAGGAAGTTCTTCTGGTTGGCTCACCACATCCACCCGTGGGGCGACCGGAATGAGAGAAGATGCATCATGGATCCCCGCATACCCCGCCTGCGTCGCAAGCTGGCCGCGATCCCCTTCCAACCGCTGCGCAGCCACTCCTTCGGCGAGGAGAAGCACAAGTTCAGCGTCGGTCCAAAGCTGGCGGAAGCTCGCCTCGCTGCGTTCGAGGCCGAGCACGGCATCGTCCTGCCCGACGCCTATCGGCAGTTCCTCACGCACATCGGCGGCTCAGGGGCAGCACCGTTCTACGGATTCATACCGCTGGAGCGGTGTGCCCTGCTGGTCATGAACCCGCGTGGAGAGCCGGGGGCACCCCGCGGCTTCGAGGACGCAGGGCCCGGGGCGCACGAACGCGACCTCTTCCTCCACATCATCGAGATGGGCTGTTCCGACGTGTGCGTCCTCGCGGTGACCGGCCCCCTCACCGGCCGCGTGCTCACTGGTAACAGCGACGGTTTCTGGGGCCCCAACGTCTCCTCGGCCACCGATTTCCTCGACTGGTACGAGCGCTGGCTCGACCACATGAGTGCCGGACGCGACAACCGGGCCCTGGAACTCACCTCACCTCGACTCCGTGCCCATCCGAACCGTCATCGCATGGCGCCGAAGATCTGACGGGTCGTGGGGCGATGCGGCGTGACCCTGCGACGGTCTCCGAAACCTCCACCGCGGCTCGGCCGATCCACCAGACTTGCTGCTGTTTCCCCACGGAGAAGGGACAGCAAGCATGGCGAACAGCGCACTTCTGGTGATGGACGTCCAACGGGACGTCGTGGCCATCGCCGATGACGGTTCCGGATATCTGCCGCGCCTGCGTCGGGCGATCGACGGTGCCCGCGCCGCAGGTATCACCGTGATCTACGTGGTGCTCGGGTTACGGCCGGGAGATCCAGAAGTCAGCTCCCGCAACAAGGTGATGACAAACGCCGTTCGGGCCGGCCTGTTCGCCGAGGGTGCCCCTGGCACCGAGATCCATGACGACGTCGCTCCCCGGCAGGGCGACGTCGTGGTCACCAAGAGGCGGGGCAGCGCATTCTCCGGCAGCGACCTCGACCTGGTGCTCAGGGCTCGCAATATCGACAGCCTTGTTCTCACCGGCATCGCCACCAGCGCTGTGGTGCTGTCCACCCTGTGGCACGCCATCGACCTGGACTTCGGCCTCACCGTCCTGGCGGATGCCTGCCTCGACACCGACCCCGAGGTGCACCGGATGCTCACCGAGAAGCTGTTCCCGCAGTGGGCGGATGTGGTCGACGTCGAGGACTGGATCAAAGCCATCGCATCGCAATAGAGGCCGGCCTGTCCCTCGCCAGCGTCGCCATTGCCATCGCCATCGCCATCGCCATCGCCATCGGCCCGACGGTGCGGTGCGCTCACTCGTCCGTGTGCCGTGGCTGCCTCCCTTGTGTTCGTCGAGCGATCAGTACCTCGATTCCGTCCAGGATCCGGGTCAGGCCGAAGTCCACGTCGTCGTCGCCGATGTCGTCGTCGTATTCGTTGTTCGTCATCGTGGACGCCAGAATGGGATATCCGTGCTCGTGCAGGAGCGGCTGAAGGAACCGTGCCACGGCGGCGGACTGAACCGGCGCCGCACTGCTGTTGCGCACGTCGCGGCGGGCACTGGCGATGCGCCGCGCGTAGCCGTCGAGCAGGAGCGCGCACCCTAGCGATTCGGCAGTGCTCAGCCCGGCGCCGGTGAGCGCCTCCAGCAGGACCTCTGTCCAGCGCAGGTTCGGATTCCTCGACCATCCCGCGCTCGACCACGGTCCGGCCAAGCACCTGTCGGGCAACTTCGGCCTGGAGGACCAGCAGGCCACGTTGCGGTGGGTGCAGCGCAACGCGGCGGCATTCGGCGGTGACCCGGCGAACGTCACGCTCTTCGGCGAGTCGGCCGGCGGTACCAGCGTCTGCGCGCATCTCGTGGCGCCGGGGTCAGCGGGCCTCTTCCACAAGGCGATCCTGCAAAGCGCCCAGTGCACGGGACGCACATGGTCACCGGGTCCGGCGACCTGGTTCCCGTTGCCGCGCGCGGAGCGCGAGCGGCACGGGCTTGACGTGGCGGCCAAGGTCGGCTGCTCCGACCTGCGGACAGCAGCAGCCTGTCTGCGCGCCGAACCCGTGGAGGAACTCGTCAAGTGGTCCGACTACGGACTCGGGTCCGGACCGACGGTCGGCGGTGGCGGTGGCGGTGGCAGTGGCGTGTTGCCCGTGAGTCCGGAACGGGCCTTCGCCACCGGTCACTTCCGCCGGGTCCCCATCATCCAGGGAACGACCCGGGACGAACATCGCCTGTTCACCGCGGCCGTCGAAGCCGTGACCGGCGAGACGACGACCGACGCCGACTACCGGCAGGAGATCCAGACACTTTTCGCGCCCTCCGACGCGGCCCGCGTCCTGGCCCGCTACCCCGCCGACCGCTTCCGATCCCCGGGCGAGGCGCTGTCCACCGTCGTCACCGACTGGGCCTGGGGTTGCACGGTCCTCGACCGGGACCGGGCCCTGGACCGACACGTGCCGACCTACGCCTACGAGTTCGACGACGACGAAGCCCCCTGGTTCAGCACCCTCAAGAAACCCAATTTCCCCACGCGGGCGTTCCACGGCAGCGAACTGCAGTACCTCTTCGACGACGAGCAGCTCCCCGGCCCGGCCACACCCGCTCAGCACCAACTCGCGGAGACGATGGTGCGTTACTGGGCCCGGTTCGCCTACACGGGCGACCCGAACGGCCACGGCGCGGCGCCCTGGCCCCGGTTCGGAACCGGCCGGCACGTCCAGTCGCTGCAACCGGGGAAGACGGAACCGGCTGATCTCGCCCAGGAACACGACTGCGGCTTTTGGAAGACCATCGGCAGCTGACGGCCGCTACGGCGGCTGTCCTCGCTGGGCTACGGATGGGCTTGCGACAGCTCCCTCTCAGCGAACTTGAAGTCGTCCTCGCACGTCATCGCTCTCATCTGGGGTGATGCCTGCTAGCTTCGCGAGCTGATCCGAGGACCCGTGTGCCTTCGGCATGGCGGGGCCGTGACTGCGAGGCGAGGGTGATGGCGTGAGGGAAGACGTGGAGAGGCCGGCCGGGGCTGCGCTCAAGCGCCGGAGTTTCCTGGCCACTACAGCCGTGGCGGCCGGTGCGCCGGTTGTCGCGGCGGCCGCACCGGCGTCGGCCGCCGCGGGCCCCCACAGCGGACCACCCGAGCCGCCGCCGCTCGGTTGCGTGGCGCGCCTGATGTCCGTCCCCGAGACCGGTCGCAGCGTCGACTGGCTCCGGTCGGCGCTTCAGATCGCTGTGGAGCTGGAACTGTCCACCATCCCGCCGTACCTGTGCGGCTGGTGGTCCATCACGGACCGCAGCTCGCAGGCCGCACGACTGATCCGGCGCATCATCGACGACGAGATGTACCACCTGGGCGTGGTGTGCAACCTGCTCGTGGCCGTGGGCGGGCAGCCCCGGATCAGGGAGGCGGCACCCAACTACCCCGGCCCGCTGCCCGGCGGCGTACGCGACGGCGAGACCGTGTACCTGTCGGGTCTCACCAAGTCCCTGGTGCACATGATGATGTCCATCGAGGCACCCGAGGAACCGCTCGCCCTCAGCGACAGTGCCACGCATTCCGTCGGCGACTTCTACGCCGCCATGCTCGACGGTTTTCGGACCGTGGCCCCGCAGTTGTCGGCCCGCGGACAGCTGACCGCGCGCATCGGCTCCGACGATCTGCACCCCGTCGAGACCCTCCTCGACGCAGAGCGCTCCATCGACATCATCAGGGAGCAGGGCGAGGGCACGAGCAGTTCCCCGGCCGACTCCTTCACCGACGACCACCCGGCCCACTACTACGCCTTCGCCGAGATCTACCACGGACGGCAACTGCGCCGGACCGCCGACGGCTGGACGTTCACCGGAGCGCCGGTTCCCTTGCCTCACGCACGCCCCATGGCCCGGGTCCCGGCCGGCGGCTGGTCCCGGCCGTCGGCGCCAGTGCAGCGGCTCCTGGACAGGTTCGACAACACCTACACCGCCGTGCTGAACTCCCTCGACGCGGCCTGGGCCGACGGCGGCCCCCGCGCCCTGGGCGCGGCCATCCACGCCATGCGCGCCCTGGAGGAGCCCGCGGTGCGGCTCATGGAGACCAAGATCCCCGGGACCCGGAGCACGTACGGTCCCCAGTTCCACCCGCGGCCCTAGTAGGGCTTGGTCATGTTCGTATGGGGGTGGGTATGTCACGGTGGCAGGTGGGGCAGGCGCCGGCCCAGATCGCGAGGAGTGTCTGCAGCTCGCGGACGACTTGGTAGAGGCTCAGGCCCGCACGGCGTCTTTTGGGTCGCGGGCCAGTCGTTGCAGTGTGCAGAAGGCGTGGGCGGCGGAGACGAGGGTGACGTGGTGGTGCCAGCCGGCCCAGGTGCGGCCTTCGAAGTGGGCCAGGCCCAGGGCCTGTTTCATCTCGCGGTAGTCGTGCTCGATGCGCCAGCGCAGTTTGGCCAGCCGCACCAGCGTGGCCAGCGGCATCCCCGAGGGCAGGTTCGACAGCCAGAACTGCACCGGTTCGCTTTCGTCGGCGGGCCATTCGGCCAGCAGCCAGCGCTCGGCCAGTTCGGAGAATCGTTGGTCTTGCGGATGCCGCGGCCGGCGGGCCGGATCCGAAGGGCGACGAACCGCGAGTACATGCGCTTGAATCCGCTTTGGCCCTTGCCCGGGCGCGAGCCTTCCCGCCAGGACACCGGTCTCGCGGCCGTCCTCCCGGCCGCGATGATCAGGTCTTTCATGGTCTGTGCAGGGTCGGGATACTGCATCCTCGGTGGCCTGCCGGTGCCCGCATAATCAGGCTGGACGGGCCGGGCGTCGGCTGGATGGGCGGTGTGGCGGGAAGAAATGCCCACCGCGTAGGGCAGGTTGCGTTCTTCCAGACCGTGGCGGAAGGCCGCGGCATCCCCGTATCCGGCGTCCGCGACGACCAGGGGGATGTCGATGCCCCACGACCGGGTCTCGTCGATCATGTCCAGGGCAAGCTGCCACTTCTCCACATGCCCCACCCGGTCGGGGATGCCGCAGCGACCGCGGCGGGCGACCTTGTCCGCATCCGACTCCGCAGAGGCCGGATCCCACGATGCGGGCAGGAACAGCCGCCAGTTCACCGCGGCCGAGGCGTGATCACGGGCCAGATGCAGCGACACCCCCACCTGGCATTTGGTGACCTTGCCCGCGGTGCCGGTGTACTGCCGCGACACACACGCCGAGGCATCCCCGTCCTTCAGAAAGCCGGTGTCGTCGACGATCAGGGCTTCCGCCCCGATCGCGTCCTGCATCCTCCAGGCCAGCCGGGCCCGCACATGCGCCGGATCCCACGGGCTGGAGGTGATGAAGTGCGCCAGCGCCTGACGGTTGCCGTCCTCACCGAGGCGGGCAGCCATCGGCTCCACCGACTTGCGCCGTCCGTCCAGCAGCAATCCGCGCACATACGCCTGCCCCCACCGCCGCTGATCCGCACGGAAGAACCCGTCAAACAGCTCCGCAGCGAACGCCTCCAGGTCCTCCCGGACCCCGGCCATCTCCTCAGGTGTCACACCACCCCAACGAGTGCCGCACCCCAACAGACACGCCACTCACACATCAAGATGACCAAGCCCTACTAGGGCCTGTGTGGCGTTGTGATCAGCCAGTTGCCTTCAGCAGGTCGTTGATCCAGATCATTGAGGCGCGGAGGTGGAGGCCGGCGAGGTAACTCTCGGGCGACTTGTCGTATCGAGTGGCGATGCCCCGCCAGGCCTTCAGCTTGTTGATGAGCCGCTCGACCGTGTTCCGCTCCTTGTAAAGATCACTGTCGTGGCACGTGGGGCGGCCGCCCCGGTGGCCCTTCTTCTTCCGGTTGGCGGCCTGGTCCTTCTTCTCCGGAATGACTGCTTTGATGCCGCGTTTGCGCAGGTAAGAGCGGTTGGCGCGGGACGAGTAGGCCTTGTCCGCGGCGACAGCGCCGGGCCGGGTTCGAGGCCGGCCCACAGGCAGACGGACCCGAATCTTCTGCAACACGGGGACGAACTGCGGGCTGTCGCCGGCCTGTCCTGCGGTCAGCACGAGGGACAGCGGACGGCACCTGCGGTCCGCGGCGAGATGAATCTTGCTCGTCAGTCCGCCACGGGATCTGCCGAGCAGGGCCTGGTTCAGCCGGAACTTGCGCCGCCGCCGGATACGCCGTCGCTCTTCCTGCTCGGGGTCGTCCCCGCCGTCCTGCCCGTTCTGTCCCGGCGGGCCGCCCCTTTTTTGCCGGGCCCGCTCCTGTTCGGCGGCGGCTTCCTCAAGGGCGTCCATGACGTCCTTGCCGAGGTGCATCCCGGCGGCGTCCTGGTGGGCGCGGGCCGTAGTGGAGTCCACGCTGACCAGGGATAAGTCCGTCTGTCCCCGGCGAGCGGCCTCGGCGATCATGCCCTCCAGAAGAGCGGAGAAGACCCCGGCGTCCCGCCAGACGCGAAAGCGCCCGTAGACCGTCGGCCACGGTCCGAACTCGGAGGGCATCTCGCGCCACTGGGCGCTGGAGCGGAACCGCCAGATCACCCCCTCGAACTGCTCCCGCAGCCGCTCGGGGTACGGGCCGTACTCGCCTATCGGCAGGTACGGCTCGATGAACTCCCACTGCTCGTTGGTGAGTTGCGTACGTGTCACACCCAGCGTCCTACCAGGCCCCACCCCCGCACGGGACCAGAACCCGAGAATGATCACGACCTCACACAGGCCCTAGTAGGGCTTGGTCATCTTGATGTGTGAGTGGCGTGTCTGTTGGGGTGCGGCACTCGTTGGGGTGGTGTGACACCTGAGGAGATGGCCGGGGTCCGGGAGGACCTGGAGGCGTTCGCTGCGGAGCTGTTTGACGGGTTCTTCCGTGCGGATCAGCGGCGGTGGGGGCAGGCGTATGTGCGCGGATTGCTGCTGGACGGACGGCGCAAGTCGGTGGAGCCGATGGCTGCCCGCCTCGGTGAGGACGGCAACCGTCAGGCGCTGGCGCACTTCATCACCTCCAGCCCGTGGGATCCGGCGCATGTGCGGGCCCGGCTGGCCTGGAGGATGCAGGACGCGATCGGGGCGGAAGCCCTGATCGTCGACGACACCGGCTTTCTGAAGGACGGGGATGCCTCGGCGTGTGTGTCGCGGCAGTACACCGGCACCGCGGGCAAGGTCACCAAATGCCAGGTGGGGGTGTCGCTGCATCTGGCCCGTGATCACGCCTCGGCCGCGGTGAACTGGCGGCTGTTCCTGCCCGCATCGTGGGATCCGGCCTCTGCGGAGTCGGATGCGGACAAGGTCGCCCGCCGCGGTCGCTGCGGCATCCCCGACCGGGTGGGGCATGTGGAGAAGTGGCAGCTTGCCCTGGACATGATCGACGAGACCCGGTCGTGGGGCATCGACATCCCCCTGGTCGTCGCGGACGCCGGATACGGGGATGCCGCGGCCTTCCGCCACGGTCTGGAAGAACGCAACCTGCCCTACGCGGTGGGCATTTCTTCCCGCCACACCGCCCATCCAGCCGACGCCCGGCCCGTCCAGCCTGATTATGCGGGCACCGGCAGGCCACCGAGGATGCAGTATCCCGACCCTGCACAGACCATGAAAGACCTGATCATCGCGGCCGGGAGGACGGCCGCGAGACCGGTGTCCTGGCGGGAAGGCTCGCGCCCGGGCAAGGGCCAAAGCGGATTCAAGCGCATGTACTCGCGGTTCGTCGCCCTTCGGATCCGGCCCGCCGGCCGCGGCATCCGCAAGACCAACGATTCTCCGAACTGGCCGAGCGCTGGCTGCTGGCCGAATGGCCCGCCGACGAAAGCGAACCGGTGCAGTTCTGGCTGTCGAACCTGCCCTCGGGGATGCCGCTGGCCACGCTGGTGCGGCTGGCCAAACTGCGCTGGCGCATCGAGCACGACTACCGCGAGATGAAACAGGCCCTGGGCCTGGCCCACTTCGAAGGCCGCACCTGGGCCGGCTGGCACCACCACGTCACCCTCGTCTCCGCCGCCCACGCCTTCTGCACACTGCAACGACTGGCCCGCGACCCAAAAGACGCCGTGCGGGCCTGAGCCTCTACCAAGTCGTCCGCGAGCTGCAGACACTCCTCGCGATCTGGGCCGGCGCCTGCCCCACCTGCCACCGTGACATACCCACCCCCATACGAACATGACCAAGCCCTACTAGCTAGGGGCTTTCGTTTGGATCAGCGGGCGGACCACGGCAAGATGCCCGAGATGGGGAGTCCGGCCAGGTGGATCGTGGCTGTCCTCTCGTAGCGGATGGCGACGCCGCGCCTATCCGCTCGACGGTGTTGCGCTGCTTGTAGGCCTCGCGGTCGAAGGCCGGCGGCCTGCCGCACGGGCCGCCTCGACGCGGCCGATGGCCACGGTGATCTGCCGGGACCCAGGTCGTACGGCCACCCGGTGCTGGTCATAGCCGCACCGCGGTTCTACGTCAGCCGGCCCGCAGCACGTCGAGTGCAGTGAGTGCCACATGGAGCTCGGTGCGCTGGTCACCCGTTTCGAGGTCTCGGCCGAGGAGACGCTCGATGGTGCGCAGGCGTTGGTACATGGTCTCGCGGGAGAGGCCGCTCCGGCGGGCGGCGGTCGTCTTGTTGCCGGCGGCGTCGAGATAGTGGCGCAAGGTCGTCAGCAGGTCTGTGCTGTGCTGAGTGTCGTGGTCGATGACACGCCGAAGCTGCCGTTCGGTGTACTCCTGGATCCGGGCGTCCTCGCGCAGGGCGTACAGCAGGCGGCGCAGGCCGATGTCGGACAGCTCGTTGAAGGATCGGTCCGGGGGGAGAGGTTGGCGGGGTGGGGTGGCCTCGGCGACGCGGGCGGCCTCACGGAAGGAGCGGGTGGTGTCGACGAGGTCTGTGACCTCGGAACCGACGCTCACGACTGCGTCCGGGACGAGGCTCAACACCGTGACGGACAGGCGCTCGACGAGGGGGCGCCAGGGCTGCGAGCCGCGCAGAGCCAGCAGGATTCCGAGACGGCCTGGGGCCAGTTCCCCGACGAGGGCCGGCACGCCTGCCGTCCTCAGCTCCTGCAGCAGACGGGACTCCATCTCGGTTCCCCTCTCCGCTGCGTGCAGGTCCACCAGGGTGGCGACGAAGTGGCTTCGATCGG
Organism: Streptomyces sp. SLBN-8D4; assembly: GCF_049739545.1. Lineage (NCBI taxonomy): Bacteria > Bacillati > Actinomycetota > Actinomycetes > Kitasatosporales > Streptomycetaceae > Streptomyces > Streptomyces sp. SLBN-8D4. The sequence continues at coordinate 9,747,164 of NZ_JBMGQC010000001.1, read as the reverse complement.
TCGGCAGGCCCAGCGCGGAGCAGCGGGCGCGGGCGTCCTGCGCGGAGCGGTGGCGCTGTTCCATGAGGTCGCGCAGGGCATTCCGGTGTGCCGTGCGTTCCCAGGGAGTGGGGTGGATGAGGCGCGCGACGGTCAGTGCCATTGCGGCCCTCCCCAGCAGGGTGGTGTCCTCCGGCCCGAAGGCTGCTCCTCCGGTGGGGGCCGGGAGCATGGCCAAGCGACCCCAGCGTTCGCCCTGGTATTCGACGGGGGTGGTGAGCCAGTCTTCCGGGCCGTGTGTCGCCGTGGTGTCGCGGGGGTCGACCGCCCTCGATCGTTGTTCCCAGTCGGCGAGTGCCTCCTCGACGGTGAGTCCGGCCGGTTCGCAGATCAGGGCCTGGTGCACCAGGTTCTCCAGGACGACCGTACGTCCGCTCATCTGCGCCGCCGCACGCACCACCTCCTCCGGCCCCGCGCCGCGCAAGGTCAGGGTGGTGAACGCTTCATGGATGCGTTGGGTGCGGCGCATCGCCTCGGCCTGGTTGCCGAGCAGGAGAGCATGCACGACCTGCGTGACCTCAAGGAAGTTGACGTCCTTGGCCAGGGTGACGAGGGGCAGGCCGCGGCGGTGACAGGCGTCGACGAGCGTCTCCGGCGGGCGGTGGTAGCGACGTACGAGTTCGATGACCAGGGCCGCGGCTCCGATGTCGGCGAGTTCGTCGACGTACCGGCGCACTCCGGCGGCGTCCTGCGGCAGAGGCACCCCGGTGGTGAGCACGAGCTCGCCGCCCTTGAGGAACGACGCGGGGTCGGTCAGCTCAGTGATGTGAACCCACCGGACCGGACGGTCCAGGTGCCGGAGGCCGGTGACGACATCAGGCCGTCCGGCCGCCAGGACAGGAAGCGCCAGGACGTCGGCCACGGTGAGCGGGTGGGTGGGCCCCCGGCCGGCCGGGTGGTGGTCGTTCACGGTCTCTCCAAGGGTTCCTGCTCGGACTCGACCCATACAGCCCCCGGGGGAGTGCCCGGTCACTGTGACAAGCGTCCGTGACCTGCGCAAGGGCGGTGCAGGAGTGATCGGTGCCGACGTGGCCCGGATGAGGCTGACACAACGTCCGGATGACGCGTCCCGGCCGGACAGATCGGGCGTTGGCGCACCCCTCTCCCGCGGGGACGCTCGAGAGACCGCAGCAGAGCGAACACCGAGGCCGGGAGACGAACATGACCGCACTGTCGCCGCACCTTCGCCAGGCCACGCCCGTGGTGGCGGCCCGGGGCGAGGGCGTCCACCTCTTCGACCAGGACGGTCGCCGCTACCTCGACTTCACCGCCGGCATCGGCGTCACCAGCACCGGGCACTGCCACCCCAAGGTCGTGGCGGCAGCCCAGGAACAGGTGGGCTCGCTGATCCACGGCCAGTACACGACGGTGATGCACGAGCCGCTCCGGCGGCTGGTCGACAAGCTCGGCCAAGTGCTGCCGGCCGGCCTGGACAGCCTGTTCTTCGTCAACTCCGGCAGCGAGGCCGTAGAGGCTGCGCTGAGGCTCGCCCGCCAGGCCACGGGCCGCCCGAACGTGATCGTCTGTCACGGTGGCTTCCACGGCCGTACGGTCGCCGCTGCCTCCATGACGACGTCGGGTACTCGTTTCCGCTCCGGCTTCTCGCCGCTGATGAGCGGTGTGGTGGTCACGCCCTTCCCGTCGGCCTACCGCTACGGCTGGGACGAGGAAACCGCCACGCGCTTCGCTCTGAAGGAGCTGGACTACATCCTGCAGACGATCTCCTCGCCCGCCGACACGGCCGCGATCATCGTCGAGCCGGTCCTCGGCGAGGGCGGCTACGTGCCCGCGAACCGCGCGTTCATGGAGGGCCTGCGCGAGCGTGCGGACCGCCACGGCTTCCTCCTCGTCCTCGACGAGGTGCAGACCGGCGTCGGCCGCACCGGCCGCTTCTGGGGTCACGACCACTTCGGTGTCACACCCGACATCCTTGTCACCGCCAAGGGCCTGGCCAGCGGTTTCCCGTTGTCGGGCATCGCTGCCTCCGAGGAGCTGATGGCCAAGGCGTGGCCCGGCTCGCAGGGTGGTACCTACGGCGCGAACGCCGTCGCCTGTGCCGCGGCCTGCGCAACCCTCGATGTCGTGCGCGACGAGAGGCTGGTCGAGAACGCCGAGGCGATGGGCAAGCGGCTGCGCGCCGGCCTCGAAGCGGTGGCCGAGCGGACGCCGGGCATCGGTGACGTGCGCGGCCTCGGCCTCATGCTCGCCACCGAGTTCGTCACCGAGGACGGCAGCCCGGACCCCGGGACAGCCGCCCGCGTTCAGCGCGCCGCCGTCGACAAGGGCCTGCTCCTGCTGCTGTGCGGCGCCTGGAACCAGGTCGTCCGGATGATCCCGGCGCTCGTCATCGACGAGACGTCGGTGGACGAGGGTCTCCAGGCGTGGGCGACGGCGGTGGAGGCCGGCACTTTGGGAGGGGAACAGCTGTGACACGGGCCACAGTGTCCCTGGAGCATCCGGTCGTACGGTTCTCCTGTGCGGACCGTCACCGCGGTGGACAGTCCGCACAGTAGCGACCGGGCACCTCGGCGAAGGGAGCCAGGCCGTCGGCCGGGCGTACGGCAGCGACCCACCGCCGCACCGGATCCACGCCTGGGTCGAAGCGAGACGTGGGGCCACCATGGCCGGGACCGATCGAGTCGTCGGTTCGTTTCTCGCAGGGACAGAGGGCGCGTATGGACGTTCGGCAGCTGGAGTACTTCCTTGCGATTGTCGACCGTGGTGGGTTCAACCGCGCGGCCTCGGCTCTGTACGTTTCGCAGCCGTCGCTGTCGCAGGCCGTGCGGGCACTGGAACGTGATCTCGGGTCCGAGCTCTTCCATCGCATCGGACGGAGGGCGGTGCTGACGGAGGCCGGAACGGCTCTGATCGGCCCTGCCCGGGAGGCCGTGCGCAGTCTGCAGACGGCACGGGCGAGCGTCGCGGCGGTGCACGAGCTACGTGAGGGGCGTCTGGACGTGGCATCCGTGCCGTCGCAGGCTGTGGAGCCGCTGACGAGCCTGGTGAGCACCTTCAGCCGCCGGTATCCAGGCGTTTCCGTGGCCATCAAAGCAGCGTTCACCGCGCGTGATGTGATCGACATGGTGCGCACGGGGGCAGTGGAACTGGGGCTTTTGGCGTCCGCCGGGCCGTTCTCCGACAAGGAGGTCGTCTCCTACGCGCTGGAGCGACAGCGCTTCGTGCTGATGGTGCCGGCCGACGGTCCCTTCGCAGGTCGGACGGCGGTGGAGTGCCGGGAGCTCGCAGGACAGCGGCTGATCGTCGGGCAGCCCGGCACCGGGATGCGCGCCTACGTCGACACGCTGCGTGAACAGGGCGTCGAGTTCACCATCGCCGCCGAGACGGAGCACCGGGTGTCGCTCATGCCCCTGGTACTGGCCGGGGTGGGCATCGCGGTGATCATGGATTCCTGGCGAGACCTCGCCCGGCGGCTGGGCGCCCGCGTCCTGGACATCGAGCCGGAGACCAGCTTGCACATCGCGCTCGTCAGCCGCCGAGCCAGCCTGTCGCCGGCAGCCGCCGCGTTCGTCACGACCGCCACCTCGGCCGCCGGCAGCTGATAGGCACCGCTTATAAGGGCTATCCGCTTTGCGTCTTGGACGCCCCACGGGCCGCCTTGCTGCAATCGACGGCATGACGACAAACCACCGCATTGCCCTGATCCCCGGCGATGGCATCGGCGCCGAGGTACTGCCGCCGGCACAGCAGGTCCTTGACGTTCTCGGCCGCCGCCACGGCTTCAGCCTGTCCTACACGTCGTACGACTGGTCGTGCGAGCGTTACCTGCGGGAGGGCGCCATGATGCCCGCCGACGGGATCGACCAGCTGCGCGACAAGGACGCGATCCTGCTGGGCGCCGTCGGCTACCCGGGGGTCCCGGACCATGTCTCGCTGTGGGGGCTGCTGATCCCGATACGTCGCAGCTTCCGTCAGTACGTCAACCTCCGGCCCGTCCGTGTCTTCGCGGGCATCGACAGTCCGGTGCGCGGCGCGCGGCCGGGCGAGGTCGATCTCGTCGTCGTGCGGGAGAACGTCGAGGGCGAGTACAGCGAGATCGGCGGACGGCTGAACCAGGGAACGGCCGAGGAACTGGCCGTCCAGGAGGCGGTGTTCACCCGGGCCGGGGTCACCCGTGTCGCCGACTACGCGTTCTCGCTCGCCGCCCGCCGCCGAGGGAAGCTCACCTCCGCAACCAAGTCCAACGGCATCATCCACACCATGCCGTTCTGGGACGAGCTGATCGCCGAGCGGGCCGCCGAACACCCAGGCGTCTCCTGGGACCAGGAGCACATCGACGCGCTGGCGGCCAAGTTCGTCCTCGACCCCGCCCGCTTCGACGTCGTCGTCGCCTCCAACCTCTTCGGCGACATTCTCAGCGACCTCGCGGCCGCGGTCGCCGGATCGATCGGCGTCGCCCCGGCGGCCAACCTCAACCCCGAGGGCGAGTTCCCCTCGATGTTCGAGCCGGTACACGGCTCAGCGCCCGACATCGCGGGCCAGGGCATTGCCAACCCGCTGGGCGCGATCTGGTCCGCGGCCATGATGCTCGACCACCTCGGCCACCCAGCCGCGGCCAGGGACATCACGGACGCGATCGCGTCGGTCCTGGCCAAGACCGATACCCGCACCCGTGACCTGGGCGGAACCGCGACGACCGCAGAGTTCACCGACAGGCTGATCGAGCTCCTCTGAGCCAATGTTCTTCCGCGGTGGGCGGCAGGGCCGACGCGCCGCCCACCGGTCTACTACCGCGCGCCCTCCGCCCTTGCGTGAGCCGCCCGGGTGCACGAGCCGTCTCCCCGGACACCGGTCGCCGCAGGGCGACGCGGGTTGCGGTCTGCGTTCTTTTCACACGCCGGGAACAGCTGCTTCTCCCGCATCCAGAACCAGCACCGCGACATGCAGGGACGTGCGCTCCAGACCTGATTCCAGGTCGCAGCCGAGGAGCCGCTCGATGGTGTGCAGACGCTGGTAGTACGCCTGCCGGGACATGCCGGCGCGTTTCGCCGCGACCGACTTGTTCCCGGCCGCCGCCAGATAGGCGCGCAGTGCCTGGAGCAGATCGCCGTTGTTGCGGTCGTCGTGCTCGATGAGGCGGGTCAGCTGTCGTTCCGCGTACCGCTGAAGACGGGTGTCCTCCCGAAGGACGCCCAGCAACTCCGGCAGCCTGACGTCGGCGGGGACGTAGAACCACCGCTCCGGGGAGGCCGGTGTGATGGCCTCGGCCGTCTGCTCCGCCTCCTGCCACGACCGGGCGATCCCGCCGAGGTCGGTCACCCCGGGGCCGACGGCGACGACGGCCCGCGGTCCGAGCTCTTCCCGGGTCAGGCGGCCGATCTGCTCGGCGACCGGCTGCCAGGCGCTCGCCTGTGCCAGAGCCATGAGTACGCCGATGCGGCCAGGGGCAGTCTCGCCGACCAGGGCGCGGACACCGGTGTGCGTCAGCGCCTTCGCGATGCGTTCGTCGAGGTGCTCCCCCTCGGTGCCGGTGTACGGGTGGCGGATGACCACGGCGAAGAGGCGGTGCCCAAGGGTGGGCAGTCCCAGTGCCTCGGCGCGGGCGCGGGCGTCCGCGGGGGAGCGGAAACGCCGTTCGTACAGGTCCCGCAGTACGGAGCGGTGGGCTCGGCGCTCCCACCATGCCTGCCCCGCCAGACGCGCCATGGTCAGCGCGACCGCCGCACGCTCCAGCACCAGGACATGTTCCGGGTCGGGCTCGGCACTCAGCCGGTCCTCCAGCAGGACCAGTCGCCCCCACGGGCCGTGGTGGTCCTGCACCGGCGCGATCAGCCACCCCTCCGGGCCGCTGGGCGTGAGCCTCTCCGGCGTCGGGGCGGCCCGCGAACGCCGCGACCAGGCCGACACCACCGGCTCGTACGGCCGCCCGAGCAGCTCGCACATCAGGACCCGGTGGGTGAGATCCTCCAGCACCACGGGGGCTCCGGTGAGCTCCGCGGTGGTGTGCACCAGTTCCTCGGGGTCCGCGCCCCGCAGCGTCAGGGCCGTGAAGATGTCCTGGATGTCCCGCCCGCGGCGCAGCAGGGCGCCCTGGGCATCGAGGATGAGCGCGTGCACCGTCTGCGTGACGTCGATGAACCGGACGCCACGGGCCAGCTCGACCAGCGGTACATCACGAGCACGGCACGCCGCCACCAGCTCCTGGGGCACCTTCTGGTACCGGTACCCGAGCTCCACGATCAGGCCGGCCGCGCCGACATCCGAGAGCTGGTCGACGTAGCCGCGCAGCTCGGAGGCGTCCTCTGGATGCGGCACGCCGGTCGTCAGGATCAGCTCGCCGCCCTCCAGGAAGTCCGCGGGGTTGAGGAGCTCGGTGACGTGCACCCATCGCACCGGGCTGTCCAGCCGTGCCTCGCCTGCCAGCACACGAGGCATGCCCTCGGCGAGCACGGGCAGGCCCAGTACCTCCCCAAGGGTAGGGAAGTGCCCGTTTGCATGGTGTCTGGGCGGCATAGGGGGTCTTTCATCCGAGGGAATCGGGCTCACCTTCGCACCGGCCACTCATCGTGACAAGAGGCGGGCCGTCATTTGGGCAGTCCGGTCGTCCGCAGTGACAGACCGTCTCGAGAAGGCCTTGAAGCGGAACACAGTGTGGGTTGACCTGCGGGTTCCGCGGGGCGGAAAGTGAACGCCATCCCCAGCAGGATCCGAACTGCAAAGGTCCGCGCGGTATCCGCAGCGTGCTGGGGCGACTTCCACCCAGACCACACCATCGAGCGGAGCGATCTCATGCGCATTCCGAAGCGCGTCGCCGTGATCGGTGCCGGCAGCATGGGCAGCCAGGCCATGTGGCGACTGGCCGCCCGCGGAGCCGAGGTCATCGGCTACGACCGTTACGCACCGGGTCACGACCGAGGCGCGGCCGGGGGCGAGAGCCGGATCTACCGAGCCGCCCACCTCGGCGAGCCCGCGTACATTCCGCTGCTGCGGCTGGCGGACCGGATGTGGGAGCAGCTCCAGGCGGAGACGGGCCGGTCGCTGAGACGCCGCAGCGGCAGCCTCGTGATGGGAGAGACCGCCTCTCCGTCCATATGCCTCCTCCTGTCCACCAGCGCCGCCCATGGGCTGGATCACGAGGTCCTGGACCGGAGGGAACTCGGCCGCCGCTACCCGCAGCACCGGCTCCCGGACGGACACACCGCCGTCCTCGACCGGCTGGGCGCCGTCATCAGGCCGGAGGCGTCGATCCAGGCCGCCGCCGCCCGCGCCGAACAGCTGGGCGCCCGGCTGCACCGCTACACCACGGTGCGCGAGGTCGTCCCCGCGCCGGGCGGCGGGGTGCAGATCGTCACCGACCTGGGCACGGACCACGTGGACGCCGCCGTGGTGACCGTGGGCCCCTGGATCAACACCCTGCTCCCGGACCTCCCCCGGACCGTCGACGTCCGCCGGGTGGTCTGCTCCTGGCACCTGCCCACCCGCCACGACTGGTTCGCGGGCGGTGCCCCTTCCTTCGTGCGCGCCGCACCCCACGACTGCTTCGGGATCCCGTCGCCCGACGGCATCTCCGTCAAGCTCGGTCTCTCCTTCAAATACCACGCGCCGGTGCCCGAGCCCGATCGGCTCGACCGTACCGTCCGCCCCGAAGAACTCGGTGTCTTCCGCGAGCTCATCGGTGAACTCATGCCCGACCTGAACCCCGACCCCATCAGGACGTCGGCCTACATGGAGGGCTACACGGAGTCCGGAAACCCGCTCGTCGGTCATCTCCCCGGCGAGGACGACATCATCGTCATGGCCGGGTTCTCCGGCAGCGGTTTCAAGTTCTCGCCCGCGATGGGAGAGATCGCCGCCGACCTGGCGCTCGACGGCACCACGGAGCACCCTGTCGACTTCCTTGCTCCGGCAGGAGTCGGCGCCGCCTGATCCCCGGCGGTTGCCGACGTCATCACCCCCACTTCTGACGTTTCTGTCGTAAGCATGTCCAAAAAGGGCCGCGCCGGCCCTGACCGGTTCCCCGACGCAAGAAAGTGGAGTACTTCCATGCCCATTCCCTCGTTCCAGTTCCGCCCGAAGTACGTCTCGTTCGACTGCTACGGGACGTTGATCGAGTGGCCGATGACCCCCATCACGCGTGAACTCGTCGGCGACCAGATCCCCGCCGAGCAGTGGGACCAGTTCGTCAAGGAGTTCCGCGGCTACCGCTACGACTCGGTCCTCGACAAGTACTACCCCTACGAGCAGACGCTGCAGGCCGCCTTCGAGCGGGTCTGCCGCAAGTGGGGCGTCAAGGCGGCCCCGGACGCGGGCAAGCGGCTCGCCGACGGTGTGCGCAGCTGGGGCCCGCACGCCGACGTGCCGGAGCCGCTGAAGAAGATGGGTGAGCACTACAAGCTGGTGATCCTGTCCAACGCCGACGACTCCTTCCTCGCGGAAAGCGTGCCGCGGCTGGGCGCCGACTTCCACGCCGTCTTCACCGCGGAGCAGGCCGGCTACTACAAGCCCCGCTACGCCGCGTTCGAGTACATGCTCGACCAGCTCGACGCGTCCCCCGAGGACTTCGTGCACGTCTCCTCGCACACCCGCTACGACCTGATGCCGATGCACGACATGGGCTTCCGCAACCTCGTCCTGCTGGACCGCGGCTGCGACCCGGTCACCCACGGCTACGACTACGTGACCGTCAAGTCCCTGGACGAGCTCAACCAGATGCTCGGCATCTGACGCGTGACGCGCACCCGCTGACCCGCCCCCCCCCCCCCCCGTCCGATCCGCACGTCGTCCCCGCATCACGGATTCCCCGTATCCCCGTATCCCCAGGAGGCACCGCCATGGAAACCAACCGGACAGGCCGCAGAAACGTATTCCGCACCGCAGGCGCCGTGGCCGCGTCGATGCAGGTCAACAGACACCTGAGCATCCCGATCGCCACCACCGCCCTGGCCCTCGCGCTCGCCGCGTGCGGGGCGACCGGCACGGCACAGAACGCGGCGGCGAAAGGCACGACGCAGGGCGGGGGAGCCGGCGCGTCCGCCGAGCACACCGACGACATCTCGGTGGGCGTGAAGCCGGACCAGAACGCGGTGAAACTGCTGCCCGCGGCGGTCAAGGCCAAGGGCACGCTCTCGGTGGCCATGGACCTGTCGTACCCGCCCACCACGTTCATGGCATCGGACAACAAGACCCCGATCGGTTTCAACCCGGACATGGCCCGGCTGATCGCCGCCAAGCTCGGCCTGAAACTCCAGATCAACAACGTCAAGTTCGACACCATCATCACCGGACTGCAGGCCGACCGGTACGACTTCACCGCCTCCACCATGGGTGCCACCAGCGACCGGCTGAAGGTGCTCGACATGATCGACTACGTCAACTCCGGGACCGGAGTGTCCGTCCCCTGGGGCAACCCGCAGAAGCTGGGCACCCACACGCTGTGCGGGCACCGCGTCGCCGTCCCCTCCGGCAGCACCGCGGAGCTCCAGTGGCTGCCCCAGCTGTCCAAGCAGGACTGTACGAGCAAGGGCAAGCCGGCCATCAAGTCGGTGTCCCTGCCCAGCGTGAACGATGCTCTGACCCAGCTGGTCTCCAAGCGGATCGACGCGGTGATGTACGACTTCATCTCGCTCGAGTGGGCGGCCGCGCAGCAGCCCAAGACGTTCGACGTCCTCAAGCCCCTGGTGGCCACCAAGCCCGCGACCGTCGCGCTGAAGAAGGACTCGCCGCTGACCCCCGCGGTGAAGGCTGCCATCCAGTCGATCATCGACGACCCCAAGTACACCCAGGCGCTGGGCCGCTGGGGTCTCAAGGACCTCGGGATCAAGACCGCGGCCATGGCCGTCCCGCAGGACTGAGACGCCGATGGACGTGATCGAGACCACGACGACCAGGAGCCGACCGGTGTCACCACTGCTGGCCGAAGAAAAGAAGCGGATCACGCCGAAACGACCGCGCGACTACGTCGCCTGGGCCGTCGCGATCGCGATCGTCGCCGGTCTGGTGTGGACCGCGGTGACGAACGAGAACTATCGCTGGCCGGTGGTGTTCAGCTACTTCACCACTGAGACCATCCTCAACGGCCTGCTGATCACGCTCCTCCTGACCGTGGCGAGCATGGCTCTGGGCACGCTGCTCGGGCTGGTGCTGGCGGTGATGCGCATGTCGCACCAGCGGCCCGTCTCCGGGCTCGCACAGCTCTACATCACCTTCTTCCGCGGCACCCCGGTGCTCGTGCAGCTGGTCTTCTGGTTCAACATCGCGGCGCTGTACCCGCACCTCTCGGTCGGCATCCCGTTCACCGACATCTCCACACCGGTGAACGTGAACGCGATCATGACGCCGATGACCGCGGCCGTCGTGGGGCTGACGCTCAACCAGGCCGCCTACATGTCCGAGATCATCCGCGGCGGGTTCGCCTCGGTCAGTCGCGGACAGCACGAGGCGGCGGAGTCCCTGGGCATGTCGGGGTTCACCAAGCTCCGGCATGTGATCATCCCGCAGACCATGCCGGCGGTCATCCCGGCCACCGGCAACCAGGTGATCGGCATGCTCAAGGAGACCTCGCTGGTGAGCGTGCTCGGCGTCGCCGACCTGCTGAACAGCGCACAGTCGATCTACGCCCGCAACTACCAGACGATTCCGCTGCTGATCGTGGCCAGCCTCTGGTACCTGATCATGACGCTGGTGCTGAGCGTGCCGCAGTCCATGATCGAGCGCCGTTTCTCCCGCTCGACCCGGGCGCGGCTGACCCCGGCCGCGGCCCCGGCCGAGCTGGGGGCGGGCCGGCCCGTTCCCACCACGAGGGAGTCCCTGCTGTGAACGCCGACGGAACGATCGTCGCACGCAAGCTGTGCAAGAGCTTCGGACGTCACCAGGTCCTGCGTGACATCGACCTGACCGTCGCGGCCGGGGAGATCTCCTGCATCATCGGGCCGAGCGGATCGGGCAAATCGACACTGCTGCGGTGCGTCAACGGGCTGGAGACCGTCGACCGCGGAGTCCTGAAGGTCAACGGGGAGGACTTCGGCTACGTCGAGAAGGACGACGCCTACCACGCCGTGCGCCCGAAGCGGCTGGCCGAGCAGCGCGCCCGCATCGGCATGGTCTTCCAGCAGTTCAACCTGTTCCCCAACATGACCGCCGAGAGCAATGTCATGGCCGGACCGGTGCTGGTGCAGAAGAAGAACCGCGCCTCCTGCCGGGAGCAGGCACAGGAGCTGCTGGCCAAGGTCGGCCTCAAGGGCTGTGGCCACAAGTACCCCGCCCAGCTCTCCGGCGGCCAGCAGCAACGCGTGGCCATCGCCCGCGCGCTGGCCATGGAACCCACCATCATGCTGTTCGACGAACCCACCAGCGCGCTGGACCCCGAGCGCGTGGGTGAAGTGCTCGCCGTCATGCGCGACCTCGCCGGCAACGGAATGACCATGCTGCTCGTCACCCACGAGATGGGCTTCGCCCGCGAGGTCGCCGACGAAGTGCTCTTCATGGACGAAGGCATCGCAGTCGAGCGCGGCGACGCCCGCGAAGTCCTGGCCAACCCACGCGAGAAACGAACCCAGGCCTTCCTCGAAAGGGTGCTGTAGAAGCGGCCAGGACACCTGGAAGCGGCTCCGGCAACCAGTCCGGAGAAGACGTCGGCCGACTCGTCCTCCAACTCGGCGGCCAACGGGGCGGTCAGAACGTCCTGCCCGTAGAACCCCTTACCGGCCCTTCCGCCGGCCCGGGCCGCGCCCGGCCGCCCCCACTTCGAAACTCCCCGCTAAGGACCCGACATGAAGACGATTCCCTACTGGATAGACACCGCCGGGTCGTTTCCCGACCGATCCGGCAAGCCGCTGGCCGAGGACACCGACCTGGTGGTCGTCGGCGCCGGCCTGACGGGTCTGTCCACCGCCCTGCACTCCGCCCGCAAGGGCGCCCGCGTCACCCTCGTCGAAAAGGGCCAGATCGGCTCCGGGGCCTCCGCCCGCAACGGCGGCATGGCCAACCTGGGGTTCACCATCGGTGTGGGCCAGGCCGTCCGCCGGTACGGGCTCGAAGGGGCCCGTGAGATCTACAACTCCTACGGCGAGGCCGTGGACACCGTCGAGCGGCTCGTGAACGAGGAGTCCATCGACTGCGAGTTCCGCCGCGTCGGCCGCCTGGGTGTCGCGTCCCGCCCCGCCCACTTCGAGAGCAAGAAGGCCCAACAGCGCGACCTGGCCAAGTACTTCGGACACGAGACCACTCTGATCGGCAAGGCCGAGCTGCGTTCCGAGATCGGATCCGACGCCTACCACGGAGGCCTGCTCGACCCGTTCAGCGCGGCCCTGCACGTCGGCCGCTTCGTGCGCGGTATGGCCGAGGCGTGCGAGCGCGCCGGTGTCGAGATCCACGAGCGCAACGCGGCCATCGGCATACGGCGTACCGCCGCCGGCCGGTTCGAGGTCGATACCGAGCACGGTGTGATCCGTACCGGGCAGGTCATGATGGCCACCGACGCCTACACCGACAAGAACTTCCCGTGGCTGCGCCGACAGCAGGTCTGCGTGGGCAGCTTCATCATCGTCACGGAGCCGCTCGGTGAGGAGCTCGCCCGGGACATAATCCCCAAGGCCCGCCTCATCGTCGACTCCAACAAGGTCTGTCACTACTTCCGACTCACCCCGGACAACCGGCTGCTGTTCGGCGGCCGCGCCCGATTCGCACCGTCCGACCCCACCTCCGACAAGAAGAGCGGGGCCGTCCTGTTCCGTGAGATGTGCGGGATCTTCCCCCAGCTCTCCCGGACCAGGATCGAGTACGTGTGGGGCGGCTCCGTCGGCTTCGCCATGGACCGCATCGTGCACGCCGGGCAGACCGAGGACGGCGTCCACTACTCCATGGGATACGCCGGCCACGGCGTGCAGATGGCCACCCACATGGGGCACGTCATGGCCGAGGTGATGGACGGCCACCCCGAGGTCAACCCCGTCCGCGACATCGCGCCGCCCCGCATCCCCCTCTACAACGGCACCGCCTGGTTCCTGCCCTTCGCGGGCGCCTACTACAAGACGCTCGACCGCATCCGCTGACTGGTCGGCAGACTCTCTACACCTACAAGGAGACACCCATCATGACTGTCGTCCGTGATGTTCCCAAGCAGCTGTTCATCGACGGCGATTGGCAGGACGCGGAGTCCGGCCGGACCCTGTGCGTCGACAACCCCGCCACCGGCGAGGAACTATGCCAGATCGCCGACGCCTCACCCGCCGACGGCCGTCGTGCGGTCGAGGCGGCGGTCGCCGCGCAGGCCGCCTGGGCTGCCACCCCGCCTCGCGTGCGCAGTGAGATCCTGCGCCGCGCCTACGACATCATCATCGCGCGCACCGAGGACCTCGCGCTGCTGATAACCCTGGAGATGGGCAAGCCACTGGCCGAGGCGCGTGCCGAGGTCGCCTACGGCGCGGAGTTCTTCCGCTGGTTCTCCGAGGAAGCCGTCCGCATCGACGGCGGCATGATGACCGCCCCCGACGGCAGGAACCGACTGCTGGTCACCCGTCAGCCCGTCGGCCCCTGCCTCCTCATCACTCCCTGGAACTTCCCCCTGGCCATGGGCACTCGCAAGATCGGCCCCGCCATCGCCGCCGGCTGCACCATCGTCCTCAAACCCGCCCCCCAGACCCCCCTGACCAGCCTCGCACTGGCGGAGATCCTCACCGAAGCGGGCCTGCCGGCCGGTGTGCTGAACATCGTCACCACCACCGACGCCGCCGGCGTCGTCGAACCCCTCCTGCGCGGTGGGAAGATCCGCAAGCTCTCCTTCACCGGCTCCACCCAGGTCGGGCGGATCCTGCTGGCCCAGTGCGCCGACACTGTCATCCGCACCTCCATGGAACTGGGCGGCAACGCCCCCCTCATCGTCTTCGACGACGCCGACCTCGACACCGCCGTCGAGGGCACCATGGTCGCCAAGATGCGCAACATGGGCGAGTCCTGCTGCGCGGCCAACCGCATCCTCGTCCACACGTCCGTCGCCGACGAGTTCGCCCAGCGCCTCACCGCCCGCATGGCCGCCCTCACCGTCGGGCCCGGCACCGAACCCGGCACCGACGTCGGCCCCCTCATCGACCTCGCCGGCCGCAGCAAGGCGCACGACCTGGTGCGGGACGCCGTCAAGCGCGGTGCCACCGCCCTGACCGGCGGTGAACTCCCCGAGGGACCGGGCTGCTTCTACCCGCCCACCGTCCTCACCGGCATCGCCCCCGACGCCGCGATCATCGACAACGAGATCTTCGGCCCCGTCGCCGCGATCCGTGCCTTCGAGACGGAGGACGAGGCCGTCGCCGCCGCCAACGACACCGAATTCGGTCTCGCCGCCTACCTGTTCACCCAGAACCTCGACCGCGCCCTGCGGGTCGCCGAACGCCTCGAAAGCGGCATGATCGGCATCAACACCGGACTGGTCTCCAACCCCGCCGCGCCCTTCGGCGGTGTCAAGCAGTCCGGCCTGGGCCGCGAAGGCGGACTCGTCGGCATCGACGAGTTCCTGGAGTACAAGTACATGGCCGTCCCCGTCGGAGCCTGACATGCGCGAGCGACTCGTCGTCCTCTACCGCGGCAACCGGCCCCCCGCAGCCGCACGCATCGAAAGCTTCGCGGACACCGTCTACGCCACGGAGGAGGAACTGCCCTACCTCCTCCCCGGCGCCGACGTCCTCATGGCCTGGGTGACCATCACCCCGGCCATCCGGGAGGCGTGGCCCGATGATCCGCGGAAGGCGCCCCGCTGGGTCCACGCGTCCTCCGCGGGCGTGGACTCCTTCCTGTTCCCCGCCCTGGTGGACGATCCGCACCTTGTCCTGACCAACGCCCGCGGGGTCTACGAGCAGCCGACCGCCGAGTACGTGCTGGGCCTGATCCTCGCCCTCGCCAAGGACTTCCCCGGTACGTGGGAGCACCAGCGGCGCCGCGAGTGGCGTCCGCGCCCCAGCGACGGCATCACCGGACGCACTGTGCTGGTCTGGGGGACGGGGCCGATCGGCCGGGCCATCGCCCGGATGCTGCGCGCCGTCGGGATGCGGGTGAGCGGTGCGGGACGCAAGTCCCGCACGGACGACCCGGACTTCGGCACGGTTCACGGCGCGGCGACCCTGCGCTCCGCACTGACAGAAGCGGACTATGTCGTCCTGGCCGCCCCGCTCACCCAGGGCACCCGGGGAATGGTCGACGCCCCCGTGCTTGCCGCGATGAAGCCGGGGGCGCGGCTGATCAACGTAGGCCGGGGCGGACTCGTCGACGAGGAGGCGCTGGTCGACCATCTCGCCGCCGGACGGCTCGCCGGCGCAGCCCTGGACGTGTTCGCCCAGGAGCCCCTGCCTGCCGAATCCCCTCTGTGGAACATGCCCGGCGTGATGATCTCCCCCCATACGGCGGGCGAGACCACCAGCGAACGGGAGGCGCTCATCGAGGTGTTCCTCGACAACTTCGCCCGCCGCATCGAGGGCCGGCCGCTGCGCAACGTGGTGAACAAGCGGCGCGGATACGTGGTCGACGACACGCACCCCGCATGAGGGCAGGGAGCCCGCGGCCCGGCCGGTAATTCCTACCGGCCGGGCCGCGGGCTCCCTGCCCTTCCCTCTGACCTGCGGCGAGCTGAGCCTACGAAACGGTCAGGTAGACCTTGCGCACGGTTTCAATGGTCTTCCAGACGCCGACGAAGCCCGGCTTCATGACAAAACTGTCCCCTGCCTTGTAGACCACCGGCTCGCCGCCCTCCGGTGTGATTTCTATGACGCCGGAAAGGAGGTGGCAGAACTCGAAGAGCTCGCCCTTGATCGAACGAGTCTCGCCGGGTGTGGCCTCCCAGACACCCGTTTTGATCGTTTCCCCGCGAGCGGTGTCCTGGGCCCAGGTCTTGTACGTGGGGTCGCCGGAAATAAGGCGCTCCGGCAGCGGGCCGGACTCCTGGGGTGCGAAGGACGGGTCGGGATCGATGGTCTTCAGGAGCGACATGCTGTGCCTTTCGTGGATGTGACAACGACGAATCAGGAGCGGACGTCCATCGACTATGTCCGCCCCACCCCGCACAGAGACACATGTGATCTGTCCGTTGAGAGCACGACATCCGGACGCTGTGTCAGGCAGGGGGTCAGAAGCAGAGGGGCCTTGCCCCAAGGCCCCTCTTCAGGCTGGACCTGTCCCACTCGCACGCCCCCTCGGGCCTGCGGTGCAGATGCCCGCGCGTCCCGTGCCGAGGCTGCCCGCCCCGACACTGAGAGGAGCAAGTCAGTAGGGTGAGCGCACCAAAGCGAGGGAGGATCGGTGAGAGCGGCGCGCACCCTGGCCACACTCGACGAGGCCGGCACCGGTGATCACGTCTGCCAGCTGATGGGGCCGGCGGACGACGTCATGGACCGCAGCCGGGCCTTCGTGGCGGACGGGGCCCTGTTCGGGGACAAGGTGATGATCGTCGGCCCGGCCATGGAGACGGCGGGCCGGCTCGCCCAGACTGTGCTCGACCCGGCCCGGCTGGACGGCCCCCTGATCGCCGCGGTGCGCCGCGAAGCGGAGACCGCCGGACGGGAGGGGTACCGGTCGTTGCGCGTGCTGCACCACGTGACCCCCGGCGTCTGGCCCGAGGGCCCTGAGGAGCTGCTGCGCAGTGAACTGGATCTGGAGGAGTTCGCCGCCGACAGCGGCGCCCTGGTGGTCTGCGCCTACCGCGGTGCCGAGTGGGGCGCTTCTGCACTGGAGGAAATCAGGTGTGTGCACCCCCACCACCTGGGCAGCCGTCCGGCATCGCCCGCATTCCAGGTCTACCGGACGGGAAAGGAAGGCTGGACGGTGAACGGGGTCATCGACGCCGAAGGCGCAGACGCTTTCGGTGCGGTTCTGTGCACGCTGCTCGCACAGACCGCGACCGTGCGCCTGCTCTGCCACGGCCTGGAATTCTTCGACGCGGCCGCGATGGGCACCCTGGCCGATGCCTCCCGGCATCTTCCCGATCGCAAAGTCGTCCTGGAAGGCACGAACGAAACGGTCCGGCTGGCGTGGGAGCTGTCCGGCTACGCCGTCCCTTCGATTCCGGTGGTGGTGGCGCCATGACCCTCCCTTCGCATTCCGACACTCCCCCGTCGGCGCAGGCCGGGTACCGGCACGAGCTGTATCCGTACGCGGGCCGCGACGAGTTCCTGCAGGGCACCGTCGGCTTCATCCAGGAAGCCCTTGACGACGGTGAGGCGGTCGTGGTGGCCGTCCCCGAGGCCAAGGCGTCCCTGCTGCGCTCCGAGGTGCCCGAAGACGGCACCGTCCGCTACGTCGACACCAGCGCTGTGGCGCACTACCCGGGCCGGCTGATCGGAGCCTGGCAGGACTGGATCAAGGAGCATGCCGCCGGGGGGCGCCCCGTGCGCGGGATCGGCGAGTCCCCCTGGGACGAAGTAAGCAGCCCGGCGCAGGCGGAACAGCTGCGCTATCACGAGTGGCTGCTGAACAAGGCCTTCGCGGACGGCCCCGCCTGGTGGCTGCTGTGCCCCTACGACACCGCCGGTGACAAGGCCGGTGACAAGGCCGCCCTGGAGCAGCTGAGCCGCTGCCATCCCCAGATCCGCTCGGGCGGGCGCAGCACACCGTGCCCGGGCTACGACCCGCAGGCTCCGTTCGACTTCGTTCAGCTGAGCCGCCCGTGCGACCCCTACGAGGAATTCATCTACGCCAGCGGCGACCTGCCCGCCCTGCGGGAGAAGATCTCGGCCTGCGCCGAACAGCTCGGGCTCCCCGACCGCCGACTGCGCGAGCTGCACCTGGCCGCCACCGAGATCGCCACCAACAGCATCCGCCACGGCGGCGGACACGGCACGCTGCGCACCTGGAGCGAGGACCAGCGGCTCGTGTGCGAGTTCCGCGACGCCGGCTACATCGCAGACCCCCTGGTGGGACGGCACAGGCCGACCAGCACCCAGACCGGCGGGCGGGGCCTGTGGCTCGCCCACCAACTCTGCGACCTCGTCGAAATCCGCTCCACCCCCGACACCGGCACCACGGTCCGCCTCCACACCTGTCTCACCGGCTGACCAGGACAGGTTCGTCGGCGACGCTGTGTCCGAAGCCGGCGGTGAAGTCGGTCGCGGTCTGCCCGGGGTCTGCGGCACGGCCAAGCGCGAGGCATCCCGTGCACGGACGCGCACCGACCTCACCCACGTCCTCAACCTGCTGCGCGACGGCGTACGCCGCGATCGCGTACTGTCCGACGCCGGCCGGGACGGAGTCGTGATGGCATCAACTGGAGCGGGCCGCGCTTGGTCGGCGGGCAGGTCCCGTGAGGCGCCCATGGATCGGCCACACCGCCCGGGTCCGGCTGCTCCCCCAGAGGCGTCGACGGGAGGCATTGTCAGTGGTGCCCGTCAGGATGGCGGCATGACGACACCCGCTGCGCAGATCGTGGATGCCGCTGCCTACGCCCAGGCGGTCGAGGGCGCGGTCCAGGCCGCCACCGCCTACTACGAGGGCGGCGCCTCTCCCCTGGATGACGACGCCTACGACCGGCTGGTGCGCGGCATCGCCGCATGGGAGGCCGCACATCCGGACCAGGTGCTGCCGCACTCCCCCACGGGCAAGGTCGCCGGCGGCGCGGTCGAGGGCGATGTGCCGCACACGGTGGCGATGCTGAGTCTGGACAACGTGTTCTCGCCGGAGGAGTTCACGGCCTGGACCGACTCGCTGGCCCGCAGGGTGGGCCACGACCTCACCCGGTTCAGTGTCGAGCCGAAGCTCGACGGGCTCGCCGTCGCGGCCCGATACACCCGCGGCCGGCTGACGCGGCTGATCACCCGCGGCGACGGACTCGCCGGGGAGGACGTCTCGCACGCGATCGGCACCCTCGAAGGGCTGCCGGAGAAGCTGGACCAGCCGGTCACGGTGGAGGTGCGCGGCGAAGTTCTCATGACGACGGCCCAGTTCGAGCACGCCAACGAGGTGCGCACCGCGCACGGCGGGCAGCCCTTCGCCAATCCGCGCGGCGCGTCCGCGGGCACACTGCGGGCCAAGGACCGCGCGTACACGGTGGCGATGACGTTCTTCGGCTATGGCCTGCTGCCCCTGGCCGACACCGGCGCCGAGCTCGCCGAGCGGCTGCACGGACTCGCGCACAGCGAGCTGATGGTCCTGGCCGCTCGACTGGGGGTGCACACTCCTGCCGCCACCGCGGTCCCCGGGACCGTCGCCAGGTCCGTGGAGGAGGTCTTGGAAAGGGTGCGGGAGATCGCCGCGCTACGCGCCGAGCTGCCCTTCGGGATCGACGGCATCGTCATCAAGGCCGACCTGGCCGCCGACCAGCAGGCCGCGGGATCCGGGTCGCGTGCGCCCCGCTGGGCGATCGCTTACAAGCTTCCCGCCGTGGAGAAGATCACCCGCCTGGTCGAGGTGGAGTGGAACGTGGGCCGCACCGGGATCATCGCGCCTCGCGGCGTCCTGGAGCCGGTGGAGATCGAGGGCGCCACCATCACCTACGCCACGTTGCACAACCCGGCCGACATCACCCGCCGCGACCTGCGCCTGGGCGACCATGTCATGGTCCATCGCGCCGGCGACGTCATCCCGCGCATCGAGGCACCGGTCGCCCACCTGCGCACCGGCGACGAGCGGCCGATCGTGTTCCCCGAGGTGTGCCCACGGTGCGGCTCCGCCATCGACACCACCCAGGAGCGCTGGCGGTGCGAGCAGGGACGTAACTGCCATCTGGTCGCCTCCCTGTCCTACGCCGCGGGCCGCGACCAGCTCGACATCGAGGGCCTGGGCGCCACCCGCATCGTGCAGCTCGTCGAGGCCGGCCTGGTGGCCGATCTCGCCGACCTTTTCACCCTCACCCGCGACCAACTCCTGGCGCTGGAGCGGATGGGCGCGACCAGCACCGACAACCTGCTCGCCGCGATCACCGCGGCCAAGGACCGTCCGCTGTCGCGGGTGCTGTGCGCGCTCGGAGTCCGCGGCACCGGACGTTCCATGTCCCGCCGCATCGCCCGCCATTTCGCCACCATGGACAACGTCCGCTCCGCCGACGCCGAAACCATGCAGCAGGTCGAGGGCATCGGCCCCGAGAAGGCCCCTTCGATCGTCGCCGAACTCACGGAACTCGCCCCGCTCATCGACAAACTCACGGCGGCAGGGGTGAACATGACCGAACCCGGCGCGACCCCGCCGCCGCCCGCGGCCGGCGACACCGCTGCCGCTGCCGCTGCCGCTGCCGGCGGCACGGACGTGGCGGCCGGGCCGCTGGCCGGGATGACGGTTGTGGTCACCGGCGCGATGACCGGCGCACTGGAGAAACTCAGCCGCAACCAGATGAACGAACTGATCGAACGCGCCGGCGGCCGCTCCTCCTCCAGCGTCTCCAGGAAGACCACCCTGGTCGTGGCCGGGGAGGGCGCGGGATCCAAGCGCGCCAAGGCCGAAGACCTCGGCATCCGTCTGGCCACCCCGGAGGAATTCGCCGCCCTGGTCGCCGACTTCGCGAACTGACCACTACGACGGGTGTGCCGCAGCTCACCGCGACGAGGACAGTGAGCGGGAACACCGCACCACGGTGGACCGTTCATGTGTATGTGGCTGGTGGAGGGGACAGTGTCCCCGGGCCTCACCTTCCGCCCATGGGGACGATCGTCCGGCTGAAGCCCCATGGAGCACCCCGCCGAGAGGCGACCGCCCTCCGCACGCCACCGCCCTACGGCCCCGGCTGGTCTCCCCCGTCCAGCCGGGGCCTTCACGCGCCGGCCGCCGGCCTGGGCGGCCGGCAGTCATCCCTGGTGCTGCGAGACCGACTTGACGGGACGGCGGCCGCAGGGTGCGACGAGCGACGGGCGGCAGTGGCCGATTCACAGACCCGGGGCACGACTCGCGCTGCGCCCGCACCTCGGGACGACCCCGACGAAGCTTCTTCTCGCCGAGTCCAGCGCCTTGTGCCACCCAGCATCGAGACGGCGCGCTGGGGCTCCTGGGTCAGGAGACGATGCCCTCCCGGTCCGCGCCGGTGTCCGCGGTCCTCCGGGTGGCCGGTCACTCCGTCCGGGCGTAACACGGGGAGACGAGCCCGCCGCAGGCGGAGTCGTCACTCGTCGTTCACCCACCGCATGAGCCGTTGCAGCGGGTAGAAGCCGTCGTGCGAGAGACCTGGTGGCATGCCGCCCGCCCGGCCGAGGGAGACCACGCGTTGCACGCCGGCGCAGGCGAGGGCGTCGCGCAGTTCCGCCTTGCGGGTGTCGGGGTACACGCCGACCGTCTGGGTGGCGACCCCGGCATGGGTGACCGCCTCGGACAGTGCGCCGACCGGGACGACGTTGACGATCTTCCCGTCGGGGTGGAAGTCCACAGGCTCCGGTGAGCGGATGACCAGGCCCTGGCCGTCGTAGCCGCCCCACACCCGGTACTCGGGCTCCATGGACCGCAGGACGTCGATCTCCTCGCGCAGTTCCGCGGCGACCCGTGGGCCGCCGGCCGAGCTGAACTCCCTTGCCACGCCCAGGTGTTCGCACAGCAGGGCGGCGTAGCGGTCGGCGTCGGCCCAGGAGCCCTCGACGAACTGGAAGCGGCTGGCCACGCAGGCCTGCTGATTGAAGAAGGTGGCGTCGGCGGCGCCCGCGTCGGCCGCCCGGGCCAGGCTCTCCTCGGACGCGAAGGCCTCGCGGCCGATCATCGAGATGGAGGTCTTGGGGTCGAAGGAGACGAGCTCGAAGCCCGGGCCGACGTACTTCAGCGCGCTGCGGATGGTGGACTCGCCGCCCCAGGCGACCAGCTTGTCGAAGAACTGCGGGCGGAACAGCACGCTCTCTACGGCCTCGTCTCCGCCGCGCCAGTACACGGCGGAGAACGACCGCACCACCGGGTGCCCGGGGGCGACCGCGGCCATGGTGCGCAGGATCGCGGTCGCGGTGAACAGGTCGTTCGAGGGCAGCTTCAGGAGGTTGACGCCCTTGGTGAGCGCGCCGCGCACGACGGACATCGCCGCGACCCCGGGTGCGTTGCCCGCGATGATGTGCACCAGGCGGGGCGGGAACGCGCGGGTGGCCGCGATCCGGTCGTCGGGCAGGCGTATCTCGCGCCAGCCGTCGAGGACGTCCGCACCGCCGAGTTCGTGGTCGATCTGGGCGTACAGGCCGGGGCGTCGGAAGCTGCGCCACAGCACGGCGTAGGCGCGCTCCAGCACCTCCGCGGGCAGCGGGCTGACCGGGACCATCCGCTCCAGGGCTTCGGCGAGCAGGCCTGCGCGGTCCGCCTTGAGCGCCTCGCCGGTCTCCACCAGCAGGTCGACGATCTCCGCGACCGGCACGTGGAAGGCGGGGCCGGGTTCGGTCCGGGGCCACACGAGGCGGTCCAGGTCGAGGGCCGGTGCGGTGAACCGGCCGAGGTCGACGGGCGTGCTCCGGTCGGCCTCGCCCCGGACCACGTGGACGACGGTCACGGGGGCGGCCGCGGTGCCGTCGAGTGTCGTACGGCTCATCAGTGGATCATCCCTCGCACGTAGGAGTCGAGTGTCGCGGCGCAGGTGATCTTGTCGTCGCCGCCGAGGTCGCCGTAGCGCCGGATGTCGGGCAGGACCGCCGGTCCCGGGCGGCCGCAGGCGCACGGCGAGAAGTCCACGAACACCCGGTCGCCGCTGATCAGCCCGCCCCAGCGGCCTTCGAGGGAGACGTCGAGGAAGGCGAACCGTCCCTCGACGACTCCGTGTTCGGGATTGAGGAGCTTTTCGCCGGGCTCGTCGAGCACCAGGGGGATCACCCAGGGCGGCACGTGGTAGTTGCCCTGCTCGCAGGCGAGGCAGGAGCCCTGGAGTTCGGTCATGCCGTAGCTGCGTACGCGGCGGACGCCGTCGTAGAAAGCCGTGAGTTGCTGCTGGTAGTCGTCGGGCAGGGCGCGGCCCTTGTTGCCGCCGCCGCTGAGCACCAGCGTGTCCGGGTGCAGGCTGCCGTCGGCCACGCCGCGGGCGCGCAGGGCCTGGATGAGGGTGAACTGCTGGTTGTTCATGCCGGCGACCAGCAGCGGTTCGTCGCGGTGCGCTGCGATGTCGTCGACGATCTCGGCCATGGCCGCGCCCAGTTCCCGCTCGCGGGACTCGGAGACGGTTTCGAAGGAGCTGATCTCCTGCGGGGTCGCGGCGCCCTCGGCGATCCGGCGGCGCAGCAGGGCGCTGCTCATCAGCTCGGACACCCGCATCGGGTCCTCGGTGAGCAGCCGGGTCTCGCCGGGCTGCGCGAAGACCTCGGCGTGCCAGCGGAAGCCGTCGATGGAGCGCATCGGGCCGCTCGCGGGGGCGAGCAGATAGCCGCGGCGGGTGGGTTTCGCCGGGAGGGGGTCGGGCCAGCAGGTGAGGTGCTCCAGGATGTCGTGCAGGAAACTCAGGTCACTGGCGTCGCAGTTGAGGAAGGAGACCTTCCCGGAGGTGCCGCTGGTGATGTAGGGGCGGTGGCCGGCGGCGGTGATGCGGTCGGTCCACTCGTCGATGTCGAGGACGCCGTCCATGTCGACGTCGCCGGGTTCGACCGCGGACACGGTGGTGTACCAGCGCAGGAGCCGGTCCCAGCGGCCCGCGGTGATGAGGGAGACGGGGTAGGACTTGTAGCTGGTGTGCGAGAAGAGCAGCGGCACGAGGTCGTCGAGACCGGTCACCTCCTCCACGCCGGTCTCCGCCGCCCGGGTGCGCAGCAGCGGAACCCGCTCGCGGTGGGCGGTGAAGGTCTCCCGGGCGGCCTCCAGCTGCAACTCCCTCAGTTCGTCGGCGGGTTGGTCGAAGGTGTCGCCGGAAAGGACGAGGGATCGGATCTGCTCGCGTGCGCCTGGCACTGCGTTCACCTCAATCAGTTGCGTACGTGGTCTTTTCCGCTGTGGCTTGCGCGAGGTACGACGACTCGATCGCGTCGAGGTTGCCGCGCAGTTCTGCCGGGGTGCCGGTCATGGTGACGCGGCCGCGATGCAGGACGTACACGCGGTCGGCGACGTCCAGCACCTTGCGCACGTGCTGTTCGACCAGCAGTGCGCCGAGGCCGCGGTCGGCCGCCTCGCGCACCGCGCGCAGGAGGCGGTCGACCACCAATGGAGCGAGGCCGAGGGAGAGTTCGTCCGCGAGGAGCAGCTTGGGCGCGCGGCACAGGGCGCGGGCCAGCGACAGCATCTGCTGCTCGCCGCCGGACAGCATGCCCGCGCCGGTGCCGAGGCGCTTTTCGAGCTCGGGGAAGAGTTCCAGCGCCTGTTGGGACCTCACCCGTCCGACCCGCAGGTTGTCCGCGGTGTCGAGCCGGGTGAAGACCGCCCGCTCACCGACGTACGCCAGGCCCTGGCGGGCGCGGCGGTGCAGCGGTGTCCGTCCGGGTTCGCCCAGCCATCGCACCTCGCCGCCCATCGGAGCCAGGCTTCCGGAGAGCGCCCGCAGGGTGGTGGTCTTGCCCGCGCCGTTGGGGCCGAGCAGGGCGACGACCTCGCCGGGGCGGACCTCCAGGTCGAGGTCGCGGACGACGGGCCGGCTGCCGTATCCGGCGGACAGGGAGCGTGCTTCGATCAGGGGTGCGTCGGTGTCCGGCACGGGCCTGCTCCTCAGCTGGACGGCAGGGCCGTCAGGACCTTGCGGACGTCGACGAAGGTCGATCCGGGCTTGGCCCATTCGATCTTCCCGTCGCGGATGGTCAGTTCGGTGGCGGTGGTGTTGTGGATGCGGTCGAGGCCCTTGATCGGCAGGGCCGTTGACGCCTTCCAGCTGAGCGGCGGGGTCAGTCCGCCGGTGCTGATGCCGGAGCTGGTGTCGAGCTCCTGCACGAGCGCCTTCGCGGTGATCGCGGGGAGCTTCTTGGCGGCCTCGGTGAAGACCTTGAAGGCCACCCAGGTCGTCTCGTTGGCGCCGTTGGAGGTGTCGACGTCCTTGTCGCCCTTGGTGGCCGCGAGGAAGTCCTTCCAGGCGGCGTCGGAGGTCGGCGGGAAGTAGCCGGTGATCGCGGCGCCCTCCAGCGGGCCGCCGGCTCCACCGGTGCTCTCGGCGAGCTGCGGGGTCAGGTTGCCGACGACGCTGCCGAGCTTCGTCTTGGCGCCCGACTGCACGTACGACTTCACGAACAGGCCCGAGGCGGTGCCCATGATGACGCTCACGCAGTCGCTTCCCTTGGTCGCGGCGGCGACCTGCGGGGCGAGGTCGGTGGCGGTGAGCGGCACCTTGATGTCCTTGGGTGCCGCACCTCCGGCGGAGAGTGCGCCGACGGTGAGGAACTGCGAGACGACGGCGGCGGCGGCCACGTCGTAGCGCACGCCGGAGATCTTCTTGCAGCCGTTCTGCACCAGTTGCCGGCCGTGGGCCGCGAACACCACCGGGGTGCCGCCGTTGACGGGGAACGACAGCGGGTTGGAGAACTCGGCCGCCGAGACGCCGGTGCCGCCGAGGTAAGGGATGCCGGCCTTCTGCAGGATGGGCATGTAGCGATCACCGGCGAGGCTGTAGGAGCCCACCACCGCGACCACCTTCTCGGCGACCGCCTGCTGGGCGCACTTCTCGGCCTCGTCGGGGTTGTTCTTCTCGTTGCAGGTGAGCACCTTCAGCGGGGCGCCCTTGATCCCGCCGTTGGCGTTGATCCACTTCTCGTAGGCCTGGGCGGTGAGCCGGACTCCGGGCTGGGCGCTGCCCTGGGTCTCCTCCGGCGTCCAGACCATCACCTTGACCGGTGAGCCCTTCAGGGCGGAGGTCTCCTCCTTCGAACTGCCGGCCGCCTCTCCCCCGCAGCCGGCGGCGAGCAGGGCTCCGGTCATCGCGAGGGCGCCCGCTGCGGCGGTTCTGCGTCGGCGTGAGTGGTTCATGGTTCCTCCGCTGTGCTCGTCGTCGAGATGCCGAACAGCATGGGGTGCGTTTTGTGGTTAGTGAAGTACTCTCGGCATAATTATTTAAATGAATGTGCTGTCTCGCTCCTGCCCTCGGGAGGTTCCTCGATGGACGACGTACTGCGTTTCGCCCTGCTCGGCCTCGGTCTCGGCGCCCTCTACGCGCTCACCGCGCACGGCATCGTGCTGGTCTACCGGGGCTCCGGCGTCCTGAACTTCGCGCACGGCGCGATCGGCATGGCCGGGGCCTACGTCCAGTGGGAGCTCGCCACCCAGCACGGCGTGCCGTACTGGCCCGCCACCGCGTGCGGTGTGCTCACCTCCGCGGTCCTGGGCGTGCTCACCCACCTGCTGGTGCTCCGCCCGCTGCGCAAAGCGTCCTCGCTGGCCCGCCTGGTCGGCACCCTCGCGGTCTTCATCGTGCTCACCGCGATCGCCGTCAAGCGCTACGGCGACAGCCTGGAGCTGGTGCCGGGCAAGCTGCCCACCAAGCTGCTGACGATCGCCGGGGCGACGGTCTCCGAGGACCGTGTGTGGCTGATCGGCGTCGCGGTCGTCGTGACCGTGCTCCTCCACCTCCTCTACAAGCGCACCCTGTTCGGTCTGGGCACCAGCGCGGTCGCGGAGAACGAGGGCGTGGCCGCCTCGCTCGGCTGGTCCCCGGACCTGATCGCCACCGGCAACTGGGCGCTGGGATCGGCGCTCGCGGGGCTGACGGGCATCCTGATCGTGCCGGTCATCGGCCTGTCGGTGACCGGGCTGACCACCCTCCTGCTCAGCGCCCTGGCCGCCGCCCTGGTCGGCAGGTTCTCCTCGTTCCCCGTCACACTGGCGGGCGGCCTGGTCATCGGCGTCGTGCAGTCCGAACTGACCCGCTTCGGCTCCGACGTCACCGGGCTCGCCGCCTCGGTCCCCTTCCTCTTCATCGCCCTGGTCCTGGTCGCCCGCGGCCGGGCGCTGCCGCTGCGCGGCACATTCCTGGACCGGCTGCCCGGTCTGGGCACCGGGAAGGTCCGCCCCCTGCCCTTGACGCTCGCCGTCGTGACCGGGCTGGCGCTGGTCAGCCTGGCGACACCGCTGTGGGCCGACGCGATCACCACCACCCTGGTGCTGTCGCTGATCATCCTGTCGATCGTCGTCGTCACCGGATACGCGGGACAGGTCTCCCTCGCGGCCTACGCACTGGCCGGGACCGGCGCCTTCCTCGCCGGACACGCGGCGGCCGACTGGGGATGGCCGTTCGAACTCGCCCTGCTGGCCGGGGTGTTGGGGACCGTGCCGATCGGCCTGCTGTTCGCGCTCCCCGCCGTCCGCACCCGCGGCGTCAATCTCGCGATCATCACCCTCGGCCTCGGCACCACCCTGGAGGCGATGGTCTTCCAGAACACCGACCTGTCGACGACCCCCGGCAGCGACGGCATCGCGGTGGGCAAGCAGACGCTCTTCGGGATCAGCATCTCCGGCGTCGACCATCCGCAGCGGTACGCCGCCGTGGTGCTCGTGCTGTTCGTCGCCGCCACGCTCGTCGTCGCCAACGTGCGGCGCAGCCGGACCGGCCGCCGGCTGATCGCCGTACGGGCGAACGAGCGGGCCGCCGCCGCCCTCGGCATCGACGTCCGCGCCGCCAAGCTCTACGCCTTCGGACTGTCCGCGGCCATCGCCGCGCTCGCCGGAGTGCTCACCGGCTTCCGCTCGACCTCGGTCGTCCTGTCCGACTTCGCGAGCTTCGGCTCCATCACCGCGCTCGGCCTCGCGGTCATCGGCGGGGTCGGTTTCCTCGTCGGTCCGCTGTTCGGCGCGACCTTCGCCGCGGGCACGGTGGGGGCCCGGTTCGGGGACCTCGTGCTGCCCGGGCTGAGCGCGTGGATGCCGTTGATCGGCGGGATCATCCTGGTGCTGACGCTGGTGGGCAACCAGGACGGCATCGGCAAGGGCCTCGGCACACGGGCGGCGGGGAGCCGACTCAAGCTGCCCCCGAAGCGCCCTGCGACCGTCCCCAAGGACGAGCCGCCGGCCGCCCCGACCGTGCCCCGTGCCGCCCCGCTCCCCCTCCAGGTACGGGACCTCACCGTCCGCTACGGCGGTGTCGTCGCCGTCGACGGGCTCTCCCTGGATGTCGGACCGGGCCAGGTCGTGGGGCTCATCGGTCCCAACGGCGCCGGCAAGACCTCCGCCATCGACGCGGTCACCGGCTTCACCCGGGCAGCGTCGGGCAGTGTCCGGCTCGGGGACCGGGACGCGACCCGGCTGCCGGTCCACCGGCGGGCCGCCGCCGGTCTGAGCCGGTCCTTCCAGTCCCTGGAGCTGTTCGAGGACATGACCGTCCTGGACAACCTGTACGCGGCCTGCGACCGGCCCGGCCGGTGGGCATACCTCACGGATCTCGTCCGGCCCGGCAGCCGCCCGCTGCCTGCCCATGTACTCGTCGCGGTACGGGAGTTCGGTCTCCAGGACAGCCTGGACCGGCCGGTGGACGACCTGTCGTACGGAGAGCGCCGGCTGCTGGCCATCGCCCGCGCCGTTGCGGCCTCGCCGTCCGTGCTGCTCCTCGACGAACCGGCGGCGGGCCTCTCGGACGACGAGACCGGGGAACTGGCCCATCTGGTACGGCGGCTCGCTAAGGACTGGGGCATGGGGGTGCTGCTCGTCGAGCACGACGTCGACATGGTGATGAGCGTCTGCGACCAGGTCGTGGTCCTGGACTTCGGCCGCCGGATCTGTGCCGG
Source organism: Streptomyces sp. SLBN-8D4 (assembly GCF_049739545.1). Taxonomy (NCBI): domain Bacteria; kingdom Bacillati; phylum Actinomycetota; class Actinomycetes; order Kitasatosporales; family Streptomycetaceae; genus Streptomyces; species Streptomyces sp. SLBN-8D4. The sequence continues at coordinate 9,718,641 of NZ_JBMGQC010000001.1, read as the reverse complement.
CACACCGGAGGAGGTCCGGCGCGATCCGGCGGTGCGGGCGGCTTACCTGGGCGACCTGGAGCCGGAGACGCTGGTCTGAGCGCCCCGTCCCGGGCAACACCGAGAACCGGAGGCGCTGATCTCAGCGCCTCCGGTGGCAGTAGCAGGAGCCGTGTCAGGCGTCGCGCAGATCCGCGACGTACGGCTGATGGGACAGCAGGCCGCCGTCCACGCGAAGAGTGTGCCCGGTGATGAAGACCGACTCGTCGGAGGCGAGGAAGACGACCGCCGACGCGACGTCCTCCGGGCGTCCCAAGCGCGGCGTGAGGTGATGGCGCAGCATCGCCTCCCGGATCGCCCCGTGCGCCGAACCGGAGCTGGCCGGTGTGACGATGAAGCCGGGCGCGATGGCGTTGCAGCGCACGCCCTGCTTGCCGTACTGGGTGGCGACATACTGCGTGAGGTTGATGAGGGCGGCCTTGGAGGCGCCGTACGCCGGGTTGCGCAGGTCGCCCGAAAGCCCGGCCCCTGACGAGGTGTTGATGATGGAACCGCCGCCCCGCGCGATCATGTGGGGGACGGCGGCCTGGACGGCGACCATGGTCCCGCGCAGGTTGATGCGCATCGTGTCGTCCCAGACCGCCGGATCGGCCTCGACTACGGCGAGGTCCTGACGGGCGGCCAGGTGGGTGGCCGCCGCGTTGTTGTGCAGGACGTCGAGACCGCCGTACGTCTCGACCGCGGCTGCCACCATGGCTCGTACGCTCTCGGTGTCGCCGAGGTCGACCGGGACGGCAGTCGCGGAGCCGCCGGCAGTGCGGATCTCCTCCGTCACCGCCTTGGCGCCGTCGAGGTTCAGGTCGGCGACCACCGTATGCGCGCCCTCGGCCGCCAGGCGGCGTGCGGTGGCCGCGCCGATGCCGGACGCGGCCCCGGTGACTACCGCGATCTTGTCCTGGAGTCGCGTCATCGCGAACCGCCCGTTCTACTCGGTGAGTTGACTGCCGACGACCGAAACGAACGAGACGCACTCGCCGGGTCCGCCGCCGAGGTTGTGGGTCAGGGCGAGCGAGCGCCCTTCGGCCACGGACTTCACCGTCCGCTCGGCCGGTGCCTCGCCGCGCAGTTGGAGCCAGGCCTCGAACATCATGCGCAGTCCTGAGGCGCCGATGGGGTGGCCGAAGGCCTTCAGGCCGCCGTCCGGGTTGACCGGCAGCGAGCCGTCCAGGTCGAACGCCCCGCTGGTGACGTCCTTCCATCCCTGACCGCGCTCGGAGAAGCCCAGGTCCTCCATCAGCACCAACTCAGTTGGCGTGAAGCAGTCGTGGACCTCGGCGAGGGCGAGCTCGGCGCGCGGGTCGGTGATGCCCGCCTGCCGGTAGGCCTCCTGTGCGGAGGCGACGACCTCGGGGAAGGTCGTGAAGTCGTACTCGGGGTCGAGGAGCCCGTCCGCCGGACCCGCGACGAAGGACAGCGCCTTCACGAAGATCGGCCTGTCGGTGTACTTGTAGGCGTCCTCGGCGCGCACCACGATCGCCGCCGCCGAACCGTCCGAGACGCCCGAGCAGTCGAACACGCCCAGCATGCCCGCGACGATCGGGGCCGACCGGATGCGCTCCAGCGGCACCTCCTTGCGGAACTGCGCGCGCGGGTTGCGGGCCCCGTTGACGTGGTTCTTCCAGGCGATGCGGGTGATGACGTCCTTCATCTCCTCCCCCGCCAGGCCGTACTTTGCGGCGTAGGCCGGGGCCAGGAGGGAGAAGTTGGCCGGGGCGGTGATCTCCCCGCGGCTGTCGTCGCCCGCGCCCGGAATGGCCGTACCGGACAGTCCGGACATGCCGGAGTCCTTGAGCTTCTCCACGCCTACGGCCATCGCCACGTCGTACGCCCCAGAAGCGACGGCATAGCAGGCGTTGCGCAGGGCCTCGGAGCCGGTCGCGCACATGTTCTCGACGCGGGTGACCGGCTTGTGGGGCAGGTGGAGCGCCCGGCTCAGGGTCAGCCCGGACACGCCGGACGCCTGGGTGCCGAACCAGTACGCGTCGATGTCGTCGAGGGTGATGCCGGCCGAGGCGACGGCCTCGCCGACGGCGTCGATCAGCAGGTCGTCCGCCGAGCGGGTCCAGTGCTCGCCGAAGGGCGTGCAGCCCATGCCGACGATCGCGACCCGGTCGCGTATTCCGTGCGAGCCCATCAGTGTGTCCCCTCGGTCTCGCCCGTGCGCACCGGCCGGGCCTTCCAGAAGTAGTTGTGGACGCCGGACGCCGTGACCGTGCGCCGGAACGTCATCTCGACCCGGGCGCCGATGGCGGCGTCGGCCTCGGTGGCGTCGGTCAGCTGGCAGCGGAACCGGCCGCCGCCGTCGTAGTCGACGACCACGACGAGCATCGGCGGACTCGGCGTGGCCGCAAGGCGGTCGACGGTGAACGTGGCGACCGTGCCGCACACGTCCGCCATCGGCTCGTCGGTCATGGCGTCGACGCTCCGGCAGGAGGTGCACACCCGGTCCGGCGGCAGATGCCGGGTGGCGCACTTCTCGCAACGGGAGGCCACGAAGCCGTACTTCCAGCCGGTGCGGCGGTGTGCGGGCGGTGCGTACGGCGGCTCCGGGTCCGGCCGGCGGGGCGGTTCGCGGTCGAGGAGGCCGCGCCAGGACAGGTAGGTGGCGTACGGCATCGGGGCGCTGCCCGCGGCGATCTGGGCGGCGACCGGGCGGGCGGCGCGGTGGGCCGGGAGCGCGTCGGTGGCGCGCAGCAGGAGGACTCCGGCGCCGTCGCCGAGCACGACGAGGGCGATGGTCTCGCCGGGCCGGGCCCGGTCGAGGACGTCGGCGAGGAGCAGTCCGGGCTGGGCGGTGCCGGCGTTGCCGATCGCCCCGGTGAGGTCCGGGGCCACCGCCTCGGGACGGACACCGGCGGTGCGCCGTACCGCCGCGCACGCGCGCGCGTGCAGACCGGCGACCACGAAGTGGTCGATCGCGCCGATGTCGACCGCCGCGTGGTCGAGTGCCGCGGTGAGGGCCTTGTCCGCGAGGGACACGTAGATCTCCTCGGCGAAGCGCTCCTCCCAGACCCGGGAGACGGGCGCGCCGGGCAGCCGCCAGCGGTCGAGGAGTTCGTCGCTGACCGTGTCGTGGGCGAGCAACTCCGCGATGACGGGGGCCCCGTTGCGGTGTCCGCCGAAGACGAACGCCGCCGCGCCGTCGCCGCCCGCGACCTCGTCGGTACCGCCGGGCAGGCCGATACGCAGGTCCGACAGGACCGCCAGGGTCGGCACCGGGGACCGGGCGGCGGTGACCAGGGCGCCGAGGCCGGAGCGCACGGAGCCGGCCATGTCGGCGGCGAGCACGTGCGGGTCGAGGCCGAGTGCGGCGTGCACAGCGGTGGCGTTGGTCTTGTCGAGGTAGGCGGGGGCGGCGGTGGCGAGGAAGAGCTGGCTGACGCGGGCCCGCAGACCGTCGCGGGCCAGGGCGCCGCGGGCCGCCTCGACGGCCATGGACGTGGTGTCCTCGTCGTAGCCCGCGACCGCGCGGGTTCCCTTGCCTCCCTTGCCTCCCAGGGCGGCTGCGACATCCGTCCTCGCGAGGCGGTGGTACGGCACGTAGGCGCCGTACGCGATCAGTCCGGCCATGTCAGCGTCCTCCATGAACGTGGGTTGCGTGGGTCGGCCGTTCGAACACCGCGGCCAGACCCTGGCCCCCGCCCAGGCACATGGTCTCCAGGCCGTAGCGGGCCTGGCGGCGGTCGAGTTCGCGCAGCAGGGTGGCGAGGATGCGGCCGCCGGTGGCACCGACGGGGTGGCCCAGCGAGATGCCGGAGCCGTTGACGTTGAACCGTTCGAAGTCGGTCTCGGTCAGGCCCCATTCACGGGTGCAGGCCAGTACCTGGGCGGCGAAGGCCTCGTTGAGTTCGATCAGGTCGATGTCGGCGAGCTTCAGTCCGGCTCGCTCCAGGGCCCGGGCGGTGGCGGGTACCGGGCCGATGCCCATCGTCTCGGGTGGTACGCCGACGACGGCCCAGGAGACCAGGCGGCCGAGCGGGCGCAGTCCGAGTTCGGCGGCGCGCTCGGGGTGGGTCACGACACAGAGCGCGGCGCCGTCGTTCTGGCCGCTGGCGTTGCCCGCGGTGACGGTGGCCTCCGGGTCCTGGCGGCCGAGCACGGGACGCAGCGTCGCGAGCTTCTCCAACGAGGAGTCGGGGCGCGGGTGTTCGTCGGTGTCGACGACCGTCACGCCCTTCCGGGACCGTACGGCGACGGGCACGATCTCGTCGGCGAACCGGCCCTCCCGCTGGGCCGCGACGGCCTTCTCGTGGGAGCGCAGGGCGAGGTGGTCCTGTTCCTCGCGCGGGATGGCGTACTCGCGCCGAAGGTTCTCGGCGGTCTCCAACATGCCCCCGGGGACGGGGTGGTTGACCCCTCCTGACGTGACGCGCCCGCGCGCCAGCCGGTCGTGCAGGGTGGTGCCGGCCCCGCGCACGCCCCAGCGCACACCGGTCGTGTAGAACTCGGCCTGGCTCATGGACTCGACGCCCCCGGCCAGCACGAGGTCGCTCGCACCGGTCTGCACCTGCATCGCCGCGGTGATGATCGCCTGCAGTCCGGAGCCGCAGCGGCGGTCGATCTGCAGTCCCGGCACCGCCACGGGCAGACCGGCGTCCAGGGCCGCCACGCGGCCGATGGCCGGGGCCTCGCCGTTGGGGTAGCACTGGCCCAGCAGCACGTCGTCCACGGCTGCGGGCGGTATGCCGGTGCGTTCCAATACGGCGCGTACGACCGTGGCGGCGAGTTCGGCCGCCGTCACGTCGCGGAGGGCGCCGCCGTAGCCGCCGACAGGGGTACGCACGGGTTCGCAGATCACCGCGTCACGCAGGAGGGCGGGCATCAGCAGTTGCCTTTCATGAGGGGTCACATGTACCGGCCGCCGGTGACCTCGACCACGGCCCCGGTGACGTAGCTCGCCAGGTCGGAGGCGAGGAACAGGACGACCTGGGCCACCTCGGCGGGCTCTCCGGCACGTCCCATCGGGATCTCCGCGAGCTTCGCGTCCCAGGCGGCCTCGGGCATCGCCTCGGTCATGGCGGTACGGATCAGGCCGGGCTGGACGGCGTTGACGCGGATGCCCGCTTTCGCGAGTTCCTTGGCGGAGGCCTTGGTGAGGCCGACGAGTCCCGCCTTGGCCGCGCTGTAGTTGGTCTGGCCGAAGTTGCCGACCTTGCCGGCGATGGAGGAGATGTTGACGATGCTGCCGCCCCGACCGTGCGCGCGCATCGCCTCCGCGGCGTACCGGGTGCCGTTCCAGGCACCGGTCAGATGCACGTCGACGACGGCGCGGAAGTCGGCGAGAGCCATCTTGCGCAGGGTCGCGTCCCGGGTGATCCCGGCGTTGTTGACCATCACGTCGACCGGTCCGAAGCTGTCGGCGCAGTGGGCGACGAGGGCGGCGACCTCGTCCTCGTCGGTGACGTCACAGCGCAGTGAGGTGGCGGCCACACCGTTCTCGGCCAGGCGTTCGGCGGCTTCCGCCGCCGCGTCCTCGTTGATGTCACCGAGGACGACGCGCGCCCCCTCGGCGCCGAGGACGCCGGCGATCTCGAAGCCGATGCCCTGTGCGCCGCCGGTGATCACCGCGTTCCGGCCGTCCAGCAGTCCCATGTCAGCCCGCCCTGGCTCGACGCTATTCCTCTTAAATAGATAACCTATTATGCTGAAACAATCAATACAGCGACCGAGCTGTGCGCACGGGACCGGACGAGGAGAGTACGCAGGTGGACATCAGCTATCCCCCCGAGACCGAGGCGTTCCGCACCGAGGTCAGGGCGTTCCTCGCCGAGACACTGCCGCCGGACTGGAACGGGATCGGCGCCCTCGACGAGGAGGCGGCCTGGGCCTTCGCCCGCAACTGGCGCCGACTGCTGGCCGAGCGCCGCTACCTCTCCCTGACCTGGCCCGAGGAGTACGGCGGCCGGGGCCTGACCAAGCTCCACCAGGTGGTGCTGATGGAGGAACTGGCGCTGGCCGGTGTGCCGTTCGGACTGCCGCAGGACACCTTCGGGGTGAAGATGCTGGCCAACACGCTGCTGCGCTGGGGCACGGACGAGCAGAAGGCCCACTTCCTCCCCCGCATCCTCAGTGGCGAGGACACCTGGTGCCAGGGGTACTCGGAGCCGGACGCGGGCTCGGACCTCGCCTCCCTGCGGACGCGTGCGGTGCGCGACGGCGAGGAGTGGGTGATCGACGGCCAGAAGGTGTGGACCTCCGGCGCCCATCACAGCGACTGGATCTTCGTCCTGGCCCGCACGAACCCGGATGCCGCCAAGCACCGCGGCATCTCCCTCCTGCTCGTCCCCCTCGACCAGCCCGGCGTCGAGGTGCGGCCGTTCCGCATGATGAGCGGGCAGCTGCATTTCAACGAGGTCTTCTTCCAGGGCGCCCGCACGCGCGCGGATCTGGTCGTCGGCGGCGTCGACAACGGCTGGACCGTCGCCCAGAGCCTGCTCGGCGTGGAGCGCGGGGAAGAGGCGGCGACCAACCCGATCCTCTTCAAGGCGGAGGTGGAACGCCTCGTCGAGCTGGCGCGGCTGTACGGCAAGGACCAGGACCCCGTGATCCGGCAGCGCATCGCCTGGTGCTGGTCCAAGGTCGAGATCATGCGCTATCTCGGCTACCGGATCCTCACCGGCTGGCTCAAGGGCGCCGAGCCCGGGCCCGAGTCGTCCATCGCGAAGCTGTACTGGAGCGAGTACCACACCAAGGTCACCGATCTGGCGATGGACATCATGGGCCTGCACGGCCAGGTGCCGGTCGGCCGCCCGCCCCTGCGCACCTACCGCACCGACGACCCCGGCGCCGCGAACTCCTCGGCGTCCTGGTCGACGACCTACCTCATCGCCCGCTCCGGCACCCTCTACGCGGGGACCTCCCAGGTGCAGCGGAACATCCTCGCGGAGAAGGTGCTGGGCCTGCCACGGGAGCCGAGGGCGGCGGCGGGTTAGCCCGCGGTCGGGGGCTGTGCCGGCTGCTGCGGCGGGCCACGTCGCGGGCGGGGCAGGCGGGCCTCGTGGGCCGCGTCGCAGGCGGGGCGGGCGAGGCCTGATGGGGCGCTTCGCGGGCGGGGTGAGCGGCGTCTGGTGGGCCAGGTCGCGGGCCGGACGAGCGGAGCCTGATGGGCCAGGTCACGGGCGGGTCGAACGGCGGCTGGTGGGCCAGGTCGCGGGCGGGACGATCGAAGCCTGATGGGGCGCATCGCAGACCGGCCGAACGGCGACTGGTGGGCCAGTGTTGCGGGCCGGACGAGCGAAGCCTGATGGGCCAGGTCACGGGCGGGACGAGCGAAGCCTCATGGACCGCGTCGCAGCCGGGACGTGCGGCGCCCGCTGGGCCAGGTCGGAGCCGGGGCATGCCACGTCCGCTGGGCTACCTCACAAGCGGGACATGTGGCGCCCGCAGGGGCACCTCACAGACGGGACATGCCCCGTCTGCTGGGCCTCCTCGCAGACGGGGCAACCGACACCCGGTCGGCCACCTCACGGACGCGACAACCGACACCCGGTCGGCCACCTCACAGACGCGACAACCGACACCCGGTCGGCCACCTCACAGACGCGACAACCGACACCCGGTCGGCCACCTCACAGACGCGACAACCGACACCCGGTCGGCCACCTCACAGACGCGACAACCGACACCCGGAGGGCCATCTCCCCGGCGGCGCAAGTGGAGTCCGGCGGGCCGGATCGTCATGCCCGTTGGGCCCCCGGCCGCAGTGGGTCTATCGTCGGGATCCTGGGGCCAGACGATGAAGGGCGGCCGGAATGCCGCAGGACGAGGCCGTGATCGGCTGCACGGGGAAGCTGCTCATCGGAACCCGCGGTTCCGCGGGCCCCGGCGAGATCCTCGTGCGGGTCAGGGGCGGCTCGGAGACCTTCCTCGCCTGGTCCGAGGATCCCCTGCCCACCGGAGCGACCGTGCTCGTGATCGAGTCGCGTGGAGGCCGCACGGTCGGCGTCATCGAGTGGGCGGATCCATTGGACGCGCTCGGCGATCCCGCCGGCGCCGGCTGAGGAGTAATGATGTTCGGATACCGCGTTCCCGCTCCCGACGAGGCGATGTTGATCTCGGGCGGACGGCGGGGACTGGGGGGCGCGCCGTTCCGAGTGGTGACAGGGCACGGCAAGTTCGTGCTCCCGATCTTCCGCAAGACCCGGTTCCTCACCCTGTCGATGTGCGAGTCCGAGGTCACCGAGACCTGTGTGACCAGGCAGGGCATCGCGCTGCACGTCCGCGCGGTCATCGCCTTCAAGGTCGGCAACGACCACGAGAGCATCATCAACGCCGGCCAGCGGTTCCTCTCCGACCAGGACCAGATGTCGGTGCTGACCGGCCGGATCTTCGCCGGTCACCTGCGGGCCATCATCGGCTCGATGACGGTCGAGGAGATCGTCACCGAGCGGCAGAAGCTCGCGGCGGAGGTCCTGGACACCTCGAAGACCGAGATGGCGAAGATCGGCCTGATCGTGGACTCGCTGCAGATCCAGTCGATCGACGACGGCGACACCGGCTACATCGACGCGATGTCCGCGCCGCACAAGGCGGCCATCCAGCGGCAGGCGCAGATCGCCCAGGCCCAGGCCACCCAGGCCTCGGTCGAGGCGGAGCAGGTGGCGGCCCGCAACCAGGCCGAGTACGCCCGTCAGACCGCCGTGGTCAAGGCGGAGTACTCGGCCGAGGTGGACCGTGCCCAGGCGCGGGCCGCGCAGGCCGGGCCGCTGGCGCAGGCCCACGCCCAGCAGGAGGTTCTCGACGCACAGACCGAACTGGCCCTGCGGCAGGCGAAACTGCGCCAGCAGCAGCTGGTGGCCGAGATCGTGAAGCCCGCCGAGGCCGAGGCCGAACGGATCAGGGTGCTCGCCGCCGCCGAGGCGCAGCGCATGAAGATCCAGGCGGAGGCGGCGGCCTCCTACGACCGGGTCGCGCTCGACCGGATGCTCATCGACCAGCTCCCGCAGATCGTGAAGGAAGCCGCGGGCGGTCTCGCAGGCGCCAACGTCAACGTCCTCAACGGCGCCGACGGGCTCGGCGAGATCGCCGCCGGTCTGGTGTCGCAGGGCCTGACGATCCTCGACTCGGTCCGGCAGAACCTGGGCGGCCCGGACTCCTCCGACGACCGCCGTCGACCGGAGAGCAGCGACAACGGTCTGCTCCAGCTGCACTCACGCAAGGACGACAAGGCGGACGACGGCCCGGTCAACGTCGACTGACGGTTCCCCTCCCGGGGTCAGGGCGATGAGGCGGGGCGTGTCGACCGGTACGCCTCATCGCCCCCACCTCCCGCTCGGACCAGGCTTCCCCGAGCGCGAACCTCGCCCGCATTCAGGCGCCGGACACCCCCGGTCCCCGTTGCTCGAAAGCCCTGAGCGGCGGCACCGGACGCGGCCCGGTCCCCGGGACCCAGCCCATGTCCAGCTTGCGCAGTCCCACGCCGTCCGGCGCCCAGATGTGGCAGCTGTTCAGCACGCCCGCCGTGGAGCGCGGGCCCTGGGACTGCTCACCGGCGTACCGCAGGCCCGCGTTCGCCGAGATGGCGGCCTGCACCACCGCGGGGCCCAGGGCGCGGGCCAGCTCGTACAGGTGCGAGCAGCCGGACACCCCGCGGAACCGCTCCTGGATGGCCCGGTTGTATCCGGCGGCGACGCTGAGCCCGACCAGCCCGTCGAACACCGGGGTGATCAACGGGCACTCGGCGTGCGGGAAGGTCCGCATGTCCGCGTCGGCGTGCACGACGACCATGTCCGCCAGGCGCACGCGCACGGCGAGCGCCATCCGGTGGACGACGCCGGCCGACGGCTCCGCCCAGGGGCGCACGTCGCTCAGTTCCGCCTCGACCGAGATCTCGTCGCGGCCCTCCGCGTACGCGGTGACGGTGATCGTGCGGCGGTGCAGCGGGAGTTCGGACCGGGTCACGACGACGCCTCCTGAGGAAGCGCCGGGGCCACGGCCGGGGTCTCCCCCAGCCCCGCGAACTCCGGCGGCCGGCGCTCGATGAAGCTGCGCACGCCCTCGCGGTAGTCCGGGGCGCGTTTCGCCGTGGCCAGCAGGGCGGCAGCGTGATCGCGGCTTTCGGTGAAGGTCCTCGCCTGGTCGTCGGCGAGCTGTCGCTTGATGAGGGACATCGCGTACGGGCTGGCCGAGCGGGCCAGTTCACTCGCGTAGGCGAGCGCCGCCGGGAGCAGGCCCTGGGGTTCCACCAGGCGGTTGACCAGGCCCATGGCCAGGGCCTCCGTCCCGTTGATCCGGCGCGAGGACAGCAGCAGGTCGGCGGCGTTGCCGTAGCCGACCAGCCGGGGCAGGATCCAGGACACGCCGTCCTCGGCCACCAGCCCGCGGGCGCTGAAGGCGGCCGCGAATTTGGCGTGCGGCACGGCGAACCGGACATCGCACATCAGTGCCTGGTTGAACCCGATGCCGGCGCAGGCGCCGTTGACGGCCGCCACCACGGGCTTCGGGAAGGACATGGGGCGGGTGCGCGCGGGCAGCCGGTCGGTCGGCCAGGGACGGGCGCCCGACGAGGCGGCGTCCAGGACACTCATGTCCATGCCCGGGCAGAAGCTGCGTCCGGCGCCGGTGAGCACCACGGCCCGCACGCGTGGATCGTGTTCCGCCCGGTCGAACAGTTCGTTGTAGAGCAGCTCCATCTCCAGCGTCCAGGCGTTGTGCCGCTCGGGCCGGTTCAAGGTCAGCAGCATGACCCCGTCGTCGGTGAGATCGGTGAGGATCTCCGGGGCCGGGTTCTCGGTCATCGAGGTCACTCCCGCGGTATCCGTCGGCTGGACCGGACTGGATCGGCTTTATAGCTAGATGAATCATCTATATACCCAAGGACCGCCGGGGCGCCAGATCAGGTCGTGCACGGAGACGATCACCGAGGGCTTGACCTGGTACCCTCGATGCACTAAGACGATTCATTTAGCTATACGAGGAGCCCACCGTGGCCGAGGCAGCCCGCACCGCAGAAACGGCGACCGTGCCGGTCCCCGCCCGCAGTCGCGTCGGACGTCAGGTGCGGGTGCCGAAGACCGCCGAGCTGGTCGCCGCCCACCTGCGTCGCCAGATCGTACGGGGCGAGCTGAAGCCCGGCGACGCGCTGCCGCCGGAGTCGGGCCTGATGGAGCAGTTCGGCATCTCGCGGCCCACGCTGCGCGAGGCGTTCCGGGTGCTGGAGTCGGAGTCCCTGATCACGGTGCGCCGCGGCGCCCACGGCGGCGCCCGGGTGAGCGCTCCGGACTCGGACGTCGCCGCTCGCTTCGCCGGCCTGATCCTCGAGTACCGCGGCGCCACGCTGGGCGACATCTACCGCGCCGCGGCCCTCATCGAGCCGCCCTGCGCCCGCCAGCTCGCCACCAAGCACACGGACGACGACATCAAGCGGCTGCGTGACGCGGTGGCGGCCGAGAAGGCCGTCCTCGACGACCCGCTCGCCCTGGTCGACGCGCAGGACGCCTTCCACGCTCTGCTGGTCGAACTCACCGGCAACCAGACCCTGATCCTGCTGTGCGGCATGCTGCGCAACATCATCGACCGGGCCAACGCCTCGTACACGGCGGGCGCGGCCGACGCCGAAGCCCAGAAGACGCAGGCCCTCAAGGGGCACCGGGCGCATGTGCGGATGGTCGGCCTGATCGAGTCCGGCAAGGCGGACGAGGCCGAGAAGCTGTGGCAGCGGCACATCTCCAGCGCGGACGACGTCGTGAACTCCGCGGGACCCAAGACGGTGCTCGAACTCCTCGACTGACCGGCTCCACCCCCGCGGCGGACCCGCCTCCGTTCACCCCTTGCGCTCTCTAATCAGTTAGATAATTATAGAAGGCGTACTGAATAGTTCCTGGGGCCCGGAGGCGACGCCATGGCCGAACAGCGCAAGCCCATCTTCGACTGCGACCAGCACATGTACGAGGAGCGGGACTCCTTCACCCGCTACCTTCCGAAGGAGTTCCTCGGTGCGGCCGTCGCCCCGGTGACCCTGCCGGACGGGCGGGAGGTGATCCTCGCCGGGGACCGCATCGTCGTATGCCTGGAACCGGAGTTCGGGCAGGTCTACCGGCCCGGTTCGCTCAAGGAGATGCTCAAGGCGATGGCCTCGGGCAATCCCGAGGAGACGTACCAGTTCGAGCCGATGCACGAGTCGTACCAGAACCGCGAGGCCCGGCTGCGGGTCATGGACGAGCAGGGTCTGGACCAGACGATCATCTACCCGGGCGGCTGGGCGCTGGTCGCCGAGGAGTACGTGAAGGGCGTGGAGCCGCTCTACGCCAACTACCACTCCTTCAACCGGTACATGAACGAGGTCTGGGGCTTCAACCACCAGGGCCGCATCTACGCCCCCGCGCTGCTGTCGCTACGCGATCTGCCCAGCGCCGTCAAGGAGTTGGAGTACGTCCTCGACCAGGGCGCCCGCTTCATCCTGCTGCCCACCGGCCCCGTGTACGGCCGCTCGCCCGGCGACCCGTACTTCGACCCGTTCTGGAAGCTGGTCAACGAGGCCAAGGCGAGCGTCTGCTACCACATCAGCGAGTTCTACTACAACTCGCAGGTGGCACCCTCCTGGGGCTACGACCCGAATCCCATCCACTTCCGGATGTCGGCCTGGCAGTGGCAGAACACCTACGGCCAGCGCCCCGTCGAGGAGACGCTGTCCGCGCTGATCTTCGACAACCTCTTCGGCCGGTTCCCCGACATCAACGTCCTGGTGTCCGAGTTCGGCTCCGAGTGGGTGCCGCACTTCGTGCGCCACATGGACAAGAGCCGTGGCATGGGCCGCAACGGCCCCTGGATCGGCGGGCAGTTGGACGAACGCCCCAGCCAGGTCTTCCGCAAGCACGTCCGCGTGGTGCCCTATCCGGAGGACGACATCGTGAACGTCGTCAAGCGCCTCGGCTACCACGAGTCCATCGTGATGGGCTCCGACTTCCCGCACGCGGAGGGCCTGGCCAATCCGGCCGACTTCCGCAAGCTCATCGCGGAACTCGACGAGTCGGCGCAGGACGACATCATGTTCAACAACGCCCAGCAGCTGATCAGCCGCTGAGCGACACGGTCAAGCAGAGAGCCCGGTACCGGAATTCGGTACCGGGCTCAGATCCGTCCAGGTTCCGCCCGGCGGATCTTCACTGATTGAGCAGGTCCTCCCGCCGGCCTTCCGCACCGGGCTCGGACTCACCCTTGGTATAGGTCGATGTGCTTGCCGCCGGGGTCCCGCACGGTGGACGACCGCGGCTTCCACGGCCTGCCGACCGGTGCTTCGATCTCCACAGCACCGGCGGCGAGCTCACGTGCGTGCGTGGCGTCGATGCCCTCGACACCCAGGCCGAATTTCGCCGGCCCCCTTGCCACGGGTGCGACTCGGGGTTGGCGTCGTCGCACACGTCGCGGTAGAACGCGATCGATTTCGGCGGGTCGTCGGCCACGATCGTGACCTGGCTGATAGCGGCTCTGCCTTGCAGGCGGTCACGGTGCTCGGCAAGCACAGCTGCGACGGTGTGTTCGCGAACCGCGCGCATGGCATCGACGGGAACCTGGAGACGCCGCAACGTCGCGTACGGACGCGCCTCATCAACCTGGTCAGGCCCGTACCGTCGGTATCCGGTGCCGGGGTCGACGTAGGCGGGTCTCAGCAGCCCGACATCGTCGTAGGGGACCATTGTGCAAGTCGCGGGTCGCCCGAGAGTCAACCAAGCAGCCACTGCACATCAACGAGTCCGGCAGACAACGCTCTCACGCGACGAGCGTGAGCGTAGCGGGCCGGCCAGGCGAGTCCTTCTGCAGGTGCCGGCGTCGCCGTCGTCGCGGGCGTCATGGAGGGTCTTGCGTTTCAGTGATGCGTGGAAACTCTCGCAGGCCGCGGTGTCGGCGCTGGTGCCAACGGCGCCCATCGACCGGGTCACCCCGAGGTGGTCGCAGAGTTCAGCGAGGGCCTTCGAGCCGTATTCGACGCCGGGTCGCGGCGCCGTCGATGCTGCCGAGGGTCGCAGCCGCCATCTGCAGTGCGTCGGCAACCAGGCTGCTGCGCATGCGGTCGGCGATGGATCAGCCGACGACCTTGCGGATGAAGCAGTCCAGTACGGTCGCGAGGTGGAGGAACTCCCCGTTCCGGTCACGACGCCGCCCGCTTCCCCAGCCTGCTATTACAGACGCACGGCGGCTGAGCCGGTCCTCCAGGGGGCGCCACGCCGGCCGGGCGCGGGTCAGGAGGACTGCCCGGCCGCGGCGATCCGCATGCCCACCGGTTCACCGCCATAGCGACTCCAGGGTGCTGCCCGACCCATTCCGGGTCGGCCGCACGCTGATCTGGACGGCACTCTCGACGATCTCCAGGTCCAGCAGGCACGGGCCGGGCGCGTACTTGCGGGTGTGGGTGACCACCCACCCCGCATACCTCCGGAAACCTACGGGCCGTGCCTCCGCGGCGTCGAAGCGGGCCGACCGCATCAGATGCCTGTACAACGAGGCCGGCCGTGCCCTTCTCAGGTGCGGCGCGGGCGAGGCAGCAAGGCGAACGCGCTCTCCGCAATCGAGGCCAGGCGCTCGGGACTGTGGCCGTACGCGCCGACGACATCGCTCCCGCGGATGATGGTCAGCAGAAGGTACGCGAGGTCGTCGGGATCCGCGTCGGCATCGATGTCGCCGTTGCGCTGCGCCGCTCGCACACACTCGGCCACCGCCGCCCGGACCACGGAGAAGCAGTCGTTGGCCAGGCGTTTCACCTCGGCGTCGGAGGCGCCGATCTCCAAGGCCATCTTGGCGGCGAAGCAGGCCGCCCCCGCCCGGTCGGAGGCGGGGGGTACGTCCGCGGCGAGTGGTACCCCGTGGACGGCGCGGAGCAAGTACTGGTGCAGTCGTTCCAGGGCGCCCTCGTCCGGTCCGGCGAGCATCTTGCGCGGACCCTGCGCCAGCCGGGCGAAGTAGCCGGCCATCGTCTCCAGCAGCACGCCGTGCTTGCCGTCGAACGCGCCGTAGAGACTGCCGCGGCCCAGGCCGGTGGCGGCGCTGATGTCGTCGACGCTCGTGCCGTTGTAGCCCGAGGTGCGGAACTGTCGCTCGGCGGCATGGAGGACGTGGTCGCGGTCGAAGCTTCGTGGTCTCGCCATACAAAGACCGTAAAGCCGACCCACCCTTCTTGACAACTCAGTACAGAACTGCCTAGGTTTCGGACTGTTCAGTAAATAACCATCCTGAGCTCGCCGGACAGCTTGGTCCGGACGTGCAGGACCGGTGCGGACAGTATCGACCTCAGCACAGGCGACCCCACACAGCGCCCGGCGAAGTCATGACCACAACCGAAGGAACCACCATGCAGACAGCTCCCCGAGTGGCCCTCGTGACGGGCGCCTCCTCCGGGATCGGGCGGGCGGCGGCGCTCGCCCTGGTGGGCGCCGGCTTCGCGGTGGTCGGCACGAGCCGCAACGCGGCGAACGCCGAGCCGCTCGCCGGGGTGACGTTCCTCGATCTCGACGTGGCAAGCGACAAGTCGGTCCGCGCCCTCGTCGGAGAGGTGATCGATCGGTTCGGTCGGATCGACGTCCTGGTCAACAACGCGGGCGTGGGCGCGGTCGGTGCCGGCGAGGAGAGCTCGATCCACCAGGCCACGGAGGTCTTCGATATCAACGTCTTCGGCCTGATGCGGATGACGAACGCAGTCCTGCCCCACATGCGTGCCCAGGGCAGTGGCCGCGTGGTCAACGTCTCCTCGGTGCTCGGTCTGATCCCGGCCCCCTTCATGGCCGTCTACGCCGCCACCAAGCATGCGGTCGAGGGCTACTCCGAGTCCGTCGATCACGAGCTTCGCGAGTACGGCGTCCGGATGCTGCTGGTCGAGCCGGCCTACACCAGCACGAGTTTCGAGGCGAGCAGCATGGCACCCGACTCGCCCCTGCCGGTCTACGCCGCACAGCGGGAGGTTTCCCGAGAGGTGCTGGCCACGGCCGTGCGCAACGCCGACGGCCCGGACGTCGTCGCGAAGGTGATCGTCGCGGCGGCAACCGATTCCAGGCCCAAGCTCCGGTACACCGCCGGCCCGATGGCCAAACGCGTGAGCGTCCTGCGCCGAATCGTGCCCTCGCGCGCCTTCGACAGACAGATCCGCAAGCTCAACCGACTGGCCGGCTGACCCCGCAGTACGGGGCGGCGCCCGAGGAGACGCACATGTCCGAACCAGAGACACCGAATCCAGCATCAGCATCTCCCGTCCGATCGCTCTTGGACGCTGCGCGGACCGTCATCCTGACCGTGGACGACGATCCCGGGGTGTCCCGGGCCGTCGCCCGTGACCTGCGGCGGCGCTACGGCGCCTCGTACCGGATCGTGCGCGCGGAGTCCGGTGAGTCCGCGCTGGAGGCGCTGCGGGAGCTGAAGCTGCGCGGTGATCTGGTCGCGGTGATCCTGGCCGACTACCGGATGCCGCAGATGAACGGCATCGAGTTTCTGGAGCAGGCCCTGGACGTGTATCCGGGCGCCCGCCGGGTGCTGCTGACGGCGTACGCGGACTCGAACGCGGCGATCGACGCGATCAACGTCGTCGATCTCGACCACTATCTGCTCAAGCCGTGGGATCCGCCGGAGGAGAAGCTCTACCCGGTGCTCGACGACCTGTTGGAGGCGTGGCGGTGCAGTGACTTCCGGCCGGTGCCGAGCATCAAGGTCGTCGGTCACCGGTGGTCGGCGCGCTCGTCGGACGTCCGGGAGTTCCTGGCCCGCAACCAGGTGCCGTACCGCTGGTACTCCACCGAGGAGCCCGAGGGGCAGCGGCTGCTCGCGGCCGCGGAGCAGGACGGGCAGCGGCTGCCGGTGGTGATCACGGCGGACGGTACGGCGCTCGTCGAGCCGGATGTGCCCGAACTGGCCGCGCATGTGGGGCTGGCGACGACACCCACGGCCGACTTCTACGACCTGGTCGTCATCGGCGGCGGCCCGGCGGGGCTGGGCGCGGCCGTGTACGGGGCCTCGGAGGGGCTGCGTACGGTGCTGGTGGAGCGGTCGGCGACCGGCGGGCAGGCGGGGCAGAGTTCGCGGATCGAGAACTATCTGGGCTTCCCGGACGGGGTGTCCGGCGGTCAGCTCACCGACCGGGCGCGACGCCAGGCCACGAAGTTCGGCGCCGAGATCCTCTCCGCGCGGGAGGTGACCGGTCTGGAGAGCAGCGGGGCGGCGCGGCTGGTGCGGTTCGCGGACGGGTCGCAGATCGCGGCGCACAGCGTGATCCTGGCGACCGGTGTGTCGTACCGGCAGCTGGAGGCGCCGGGTGCCGACGAGTTGTCGGGCCGCGGGGTGTTCTACGGGTCGGCGCTCACCGAGGCCGCAGCCTGCCAGGGGCACGACGTGTACATCGTCGGCGGCGCCAACTCGGCGGGCCAGGCGGCGATGTACCTGTCCAGAGGCGCTAAGTCGGTGACCCTGCTGGTGCGCGGAGCGGACCTCACCGCGTCGATGTCGCACTATCTGATCCAGCAGATCGCCGAGTCGCCGAACATCTTCGTCCGGGCCCACACGGTCGTCGAGGCCGCGCACGGCGACGGCCACCTGGAGCAGCTGACGTTGCGCGACATGACGAGCGGTCGGACCGAACTGGTCGACGCGCAGTGGCTGTTCGTGTTCATCGGCGCGACCCCGCTGACCGACTGGCTGGAGGGCACGGTGTTGCGGGACGAGCGCGGGTTCATCCTCGCCGGGCCCGATCTGACCGCCGACGGGCGGCCACCGGCCAACTGGGAGCTGGAACGGCCGCCGTACCACCTGGAGACCAACATCCCCGGCGTGTTCGTCGCCGGGGACGCGCGCGCGGAGTCCGCCAAGCGGGTCGCGTCCGCCGTCGGAGAGGGAGCCATGGCCGTGATGCTCGTACACCGGTATCGGGAGCAGTCATGAGCGGGCGGCTGATGCCGTGCAGCGCGGCGGAGATCAGCTCGCTGTTCCTGTTCGAGAAGCTCAGCGCCGAGCAGATCGGCAGGCTGTGCAGCGAGGGCCGGGTCGAACTGTTCGACCCCGGGCCGGTGTTCGCCGAAGGTGACCCGGCGGCCTGCTTCTACGTGATGATCGAGGGCACGGTCGTCATGTCGCGCCGGGTGGGCGGCGACGACGTCGAGGTGAGCCGCACGTCCCAGCCAGGGGTGTACGCGGGGGCCGTGCGGGCGTACGTCGGGGACGGGAAACCGCAGCGGTACATGAACTCGGTGCGGGTGTCGGAGCCGACGCGGTTCTTCGTCCTGCCCGCCGAATCGTTCGCGAACTTCATGCACGAGTGGTTTCCGATGGCGATCCATCTCCTGGAGGGGCTCTTCCTCGGGGCGCAGACCTTTCAGCGGGCCGTCGGGCAGCGCGAACGGCTGCTCGCGCTGGGCTCGTTGTCCGCAGGTCTCACCCACGAGCTCAACAACCCGGCCGCGGCGGCCGTACGGGCCACCGCGTCGCTCAGGGAGCGGGCCGCGCACATGCGCCACAAGCTCAGCGCCATCGCCTCGGGCCCTTACCACGGCGACGCCCTGAAGGCCCTGGTCGACCTCCAGGAGCGTACGGCCGAGCGGGTCGCCAAGGCGCAGGCGCTGAGCCCGCTCGAAGCGTCCGACCGGGAGGACGAACTCGCCGACTGGCTGGACGACCACGGCGTCCGGAACGGCTGGCAGATCGCGCCGACCTTCGTGCAAGGCGGTCTCGACGTCGACTGGCTGGAGCAGATCGCGACGGCCGTCGACGAGCAGGAAATCCTGCAGAGTGCCATCGAGTGCCTCACCTACACGGTCGAGACCGAGCTGTTGATGTCAGAGATCGAGGACTCCACCACCCGCATCTCGCACCTCGTCGACGCCGCCAAGCAGTACTCGCAGCTGGACCGCGCCCCCTACCAGGTCGCCGATGTCCACGAACTCCTCGACAGCACGCTGCTGATGCTGTCAGGCAAGATCGGTCCCCAGGTCAAGGTCGTGAAGGAGTACGACCGTTCGGTGCCGAGGATTCCGGCCTACCCGGCCGAACTGAACCAGGTGTGGACCAACCTGATCGACAA
Organism: Streptomyces sp. SLBN-8D4; assembly: GCF_049739545.1. Lineage (NCBI taxonomy): Bacteria > Bacillati > Actinomycetota > Actinomycetes > Kitasatosporales > Streptomycetaceae > Streptomyces > Streptomyces sp. SLBN-8D4. The sequence continues at coordinate 9,699,614 of NZ_JBMGQC010000001.1, read as the reverse complement.
CGCCGTCTTCGCCATCAAGAGCGCGGGCGGCGAAGGGACGTTGACCGTACGGACGGCCCTCGAACACGACCGGCTGCTGGTGGAGTTCCGCGACACGGGCCCGGGAGTGCCGGCCGAGATCCGCGGCCGGATCTTCGACCCGTTCTTCACCACCAAGCCGGTGGGCGAGGGCACGGGGCTCGGGCTCGACATCTCCTGGCGGATCGTCGTCAACAAACACCACGGTGACCTGAAAGTCGAGTCCGTACCCGGCGACACCCGCTTCCAGGTACTGCTCCCCCTCACCGCCACCGACCCCGAACCCGAGCCCGATACCGTCCCCGACCCGGCCCAGGAGCGGTCATGACCAAGGACACCGGATTCGACCCCAGCGTCCCGCCCAGCGGGGCCGGCTGCGTCGAGTGCGACGCCGACGGCGGCTGGTGGTTCCATCTGCGGCGCTGCGCCCAGTGCGGTCACATCGGCTGCTGCGACGGCTCACCCGCCAAGCACGCCACCGGCCACTTCCGGGACACCGGCCATCCGGTGATCCACAGTTACGAGCCGGGCGAGGGCCGGTTCTGGAACTTCGAGACGTCCGAGCTGTACGACTCCGGTCCGGCCCTTGCTCCCCCGGACGCCCACCCCGCCGAACAGCCCACGCCGGGCTGCTGGTCATGGCCGAGCCGTGCGACCGCACCTCTTTACACCTGATCAACTTCACAAACCAGCGAAATAAGGAGAATGCCCGTATTGCGGCATCCCCCTCACCTGAATGGACAGAACCATGGAACGCAATGAGTCTCCCTGGGGACGTCTATCGTCGGCATCCCCGGCCGTGCTGCAGCGCCTGCTGCGCGCAGCCTTGCCATCCGAGCGCCTGAACGTCGGGGCCGAGGTGACCTCCGTCGACCAATCCGTCCCCAGCCGGGTACGAATTCCGGTCGGGAACGGCGTCCTCGAAGCAGATCTGGTCGTGGCGGCCGACAGAGTGGGCAGCAGGCTGCACAGCGACTGTTACCCGATCACGCCGGCCCCGTCTACAGCGGATCGACGGTCCTGCGTGGCATCACCAAGCACCTGATGCCGTTGCGCACCAAGGGCGCCGAGTTCGGCCATATCGGCTTCACCGACGGCCGGGCCGATGGCATACGGCGCAGGGGCCGGCTGCGCTCAGAGACCGCGAAGATCCTCGGTGTCCGGAACCCGGCCCTCAGGCCGCTCACCCACGCCGCGGGGGGCCTGGACAGCCCCGACGGCCTCGCTACCGACGCACGCCTGCGCCTGCGCCTGCGCCTGCGCCTGCGCCTGCGCCTGCGCCGAAGGCCTGCCTTGGCACTGCCGACCAAACCCGTGATCACCCAGAAGCCCAAACTGGACATTCCAGGCATCATCACGGCGAGCGAGGGTCGACCTGCCGTACTTGACAACTCAGTACAGAACAGTCTAGGTTTCTGACTGTTCAGTACACAACGGTCCTGAGCTCACCGGACAGGCTGCGTGCACGCCTTCAACGGCCGGCAGGGCACGGTCTGATCCTGGCGATCCTGGCGACGGCGAATTTCATCGCCGGACTGGATCTCCACATCACGAACGTCCCAGGCAAACCGGGGCCGGACTCTCCACAACAGCCCGCGACGCCGCCGACCACTTCCTGGCTTCCTGAACAGCTGCCCCCTGCACCCACCCAGAACTCGAAGGGTTGACCGAACCATGACTGACAAGGAAAAGCAGGAGGCCCTGGCTGTGACCACTCCTCCGTACGCGAGCGACGCACTGGCCGAGGGAACCGTCGACGCGGTGGTGATCGGCGGAGGCGCCGCGGGACTGAACGGTGCACTGATCCTCGCCCGCTCCCGCCGCTCGGTCGTCGTGATCGACAGCGGCTCCCCGCGCAACGCGCCCGCGGAGGCCGTGCACGGCCTCATCGCCCTGGACGGCACCCCGCCGTCCGAGATCCTTCGACGGGGCCGGGAGCAGGTGCGCCAGTACGGCGGACGCGTCGTCCACGGCAAGGTGGTCTCGGCCGAGCCTGCCGCCCCGTCGGCGGACGGGGACCTGCGGTTCACCGTCGCCCTGGCCGACGGCCGCCGCATCACTGCCCGCCGCATCCTCGTGGCCACCGGCCTCACGGATGTGCTGCCCGAGGCGCCCGGGCTCGCCGAGCACTGGGGACACAGTGTGGTGCACTGCCCGTACTGCCACGGCTGGGAGGTGCGCGACGAGCCCATCGGCATCCTCGCCACCGGCCCGGCCTCCGTCGGCCACGCGTATCTGTTCCGTCAGCTGACCGAGGACCTGACCTACTTCACCCACGGCACCGACCTGGACGAGGACAGCCGCGCCCGCTTCGCCGCCCGCGGCATCCGCGTGATCGACACCCCGGTCACCGAGGTCGTCAGTGACGAGGACGGTGCCCTCGCCGGGGTTCGCCTGGCCGACGGGCAGGTCGTGGCCCGCCGCGTCCTCGCGGTCGCCGCGCCGATGCAGGCCCGTACCCAGGGCCTGGAAGGTCTGGGCCTGCCGGTGCGGGACGTGCCGAACATGGGCCGCGCTTTCGCCTCCGGTACGGCCGGCGCCACCGAGGTGCCGGGTGTGTGGGTGGCCGGCAACGTCACCGATCTGGTCGCCCAGGTCGGGGCCTCCGCAGCGGCCGGCGCACTGGCCGGCGCCGACATCAACAAGATGCTGGCCATCGCGGACGCCGACGCGGCCCTCCAGGGGATCACCGAGGGAAGCCCGCAAGGGGCCACAGGATGATCTTGAAGCCCGGAGATCTCAGCCCGTCACCCGCTCGCCTCACGGGCAGTCAAGTGATTCCGCTCGTCCGCCGCGTCCCCCTCTGGAGCTTCTGATGTCCTTCCTTGCGAACACCCCGGTGGAGAAAATGGCCGGGCCTTACGCGCGGCGCTGGTGGGCGCTGCTCGTGCTGTGTCTGAGCCTGCTGATCACGGTGATGGCGAACACGTCGCTGATCGTCGCCGCGCCCGACATGACCACCGACCTGGGCCTGAGCAGCAGTGATCTGCAGTGGGTCGTCGACAGCTACACCGTTCCGTACGCGGCGCTGATGCTGGTGCTGGGCGCGATCGGCGACAAGTACAGCCGGCGCGGCGCGCTGGTGCTGGGTCTGCTGATCTTCGCCGGCGGTTCGGTGATGGGGAGCCTGGTCGACGAGACCTCGCTGGTCATCGTGGCCCGCGCGATCATGGGTGTCGGTGCCGCGGTCGTGATGCCGGCCACGCTGTCCCTGGTGGTCGCGACCTTCCCCCGCAGCGAGCGGGCCAAGGCCATCACCGCCTGGGCCGCGACCTCCGGGGTGGCGGTAGCCGTCGGCCCGCTGGTCTCCGGCTGGCTGCTGGAGGACCACGCCTGGGGTTCGACCTTCCTGATCAACGTGCCGATCGCCCTCCTCGCCGTGGTCGGCGCGCTTGCCCTGGTACCGCCGTCCAAGGCGGAGGGCAGGGGCCGGATCGACTACGTCGGTGGTCTGCTGTCGATCGTGACCATCGGCTCCCTGATCTACGCCGCCATCGAGGGCCCGCACGCCGGCTGGGGCGTCGGCCCCGTCACTGCCGCCGTGGTCGCCGGTGTCGGTCTGGTCGCCTTCGTCGCCTGGGAGCTGCGGCACCCGCACCCGATGCTGGACGTCCGGAAGTTCGCGCTGCGGCCCTTCACCGGCTCGATGCTCACGGTGATGTTCTTCTTCTTCGGTATGTTCGCCGTGCTCTACTACGCGACGCAGTTCATGCAGTTCGTCCTCGGTTACGACGCCCTGGACACAGGCCTACGGCTGCTGCCGCTGGGCGGAGCGGTGTTCCTCGGGTCCGCGGTGACCGGGGTGCTCGCCCCGAAGCTGGGGGTGAGGGTGATGGCCGTGACCGGCTTGACCATCGGCACGGCGGGCATGTTCCTGCTCACCCAGATCGACAAGGGGTCGACGTACGGGGACTTCCTGGTGCCGCTGATGATGCTGGGCCTCGCGCTCGGACTGGCCATCTCCCCGGCCACCGACACGATCATGGGCTCCTTCCCCGAGTCCGAGCTGGGCGTCGGCGGTGGTGTCAACGACACCGCGCTCGAGCTGGGGGGGGGCGCTGGGCATCGCGGTGCTGGGCTCGCTGCTGGGCACGGCCTACCGGGACGAGCTGACCGACCTGGTGGGCAACCGGCTCCCGGCGCAGGCGATGGAGACCGCCAAGGACTCGGTCGGCGCCGGCCTGGCCGTCGCGGAGCGGGTCGCGCAGGATCCCTCCGCCGGGCCCCAGCAGGCCCAGGCCGCCGTGGACGCCGTCCACCAGGCCTTCGCCCACGGCGTCGCCCAGGCCAGCCTCATCGGCGGGATCATCATGGCCGCCGGAACCCTGATCGTCCTCGCGGTCCTGCCGGGCCGACGCGGGTTCACGAGGAAGAACACCGAGCCGGAGGCCGGAACTGCGGCGAGCGAGGCGCCGACTGTGCGGGAACACACCGGGTCCACCCGCTAGATCGCCGGCGGGGCGTCCACTGGATCGCCGGGGACGCTCCGCCGGAGCGACGGGCGACAGCCCGGCGGCGCGAGACGTGCAGGGCGCGGGCGACGGCTTGCCCTGCTTGCACGATCCGCTCCCAGGTGCGGACCGCCGGCCAGCACCTGTTCCGCTCGTAGACCGTCTTCCAGCTACCGAACCGGGCCGGCAGATGCAGCTTCAGGCCTGCTCACTCCGCGTTCGTCAGATCGCCTCTTCCCATGACTGAGAACACGGCGACCAGGACGAGAACCTAGTCCGTGAGGTCCGCCGCGAGATTCGCGATGTTGGTGAGCAGTGCCGTGCCGCGCCGGGAGTGGTCGTAGCCGGCGAGGGGGTAGCCGTTGCTCAGGCAGGCGAAGGACAGACCGGTCTCCGGGTCCATGAAGCCGAGTTGGTAGGCGGCTCCGGCGCTGCCGAAGAGGGCGGCCGAACCGGTGGACGGCAGGTTGCTGCCCGCGTCCGGGCCGGCCACGGTGACGAACAGGCCCATGCTGGTACGGCGGTTGGAGCCGCCCCCGTAGATCTGCTCCCCGTGCGGGTGGTCCGTCAGCCGGATCCGGGTGCCCTCCGCCACGGCCTCCGGCTTCCACAGTCCCGAATGTTCCAGCGCCTGGAAGTACAGGGCGACGTCGGCGGCCGTGGCGACCAGCGCGTGGCTGGGCTCCCCGGCCGCCAGCACCCGCGGGTCGGAGAGGTACCACGGACCCCAGGGGTCGGGCTCCTGCTCGTCGCTCGTACGGTCGGTGGCGGTCATCGGGGCCACGGTGGCCGGCTGCCGGTCCACCGGTACGCCGAGTTCGAGCGAGGACAGGCCGAGCGGTACGGCGATCCGGTCGCGCAGGTAGTCGGCGAAGGCGAGGCCCGTACGCCGTTCCACGATCTCGGCGACCAGCCAGGCCGCCGAGGTGAGGTGGAACTGGAAGCGGCTGCCCGGCGGACAGTCGAGCCGCCAGCGGCCGAAGGCGGCGAGGCGCTGCTCGCGGTCGAGCATCTTCGGGTACCCGAGCGGTGCGAAGGGGAAGCCGGCGGTGTGGGTGAGCACCTGCTCGACCGTCACCTCCTCCTTCCCGTTGGGCGCGAACTCCGGGATGATCGCGGCGACTTGCTCGGCCACGTCCAGCAGGCCGTCGCCGATCAGCTTCCAGACCGCGCCCGCGACGATCGACCGCCCGACGGACTGCAGGACGTATCGCGTGGACGGTTCGGCCTCCCCCCAGGTCTCGAAGGCGACCAGTCTTCCGCCCCGCGCCACGGCGACCTGGGCGGACGGCAACCGTCCGTGCTCGACCTCCAGGCGGATCCGGCGCAGGAGCACGTCCAGCCGGTGCGGGTCGACGCCGAGGGCTTCCGGGGCGACGACCGAGTGGTCAAGCGTCACGTGGTTCTCCTTCGAGCGCGGTGGGTTCCCCTTCGAGCGCGGTGGGTTCCCGAAGGCTTCGGCGTACGACCTTGCCGTTCGCGTTGCGCGGCAGGTCGTCCACGAACCACCAGCGGACGGGGACCTTGAACCCGGACAGCCGGGCGCGGGTGTGGTGGGTGAGTGCCGCGGGCTGCGGTGGGGCGTCGGGATCGGCGGGGACGACGAAGGCGACGACGGTCTGACCGAGGCGCTCGTCCGGAACGCCGGTGACCGCGACGTCCGCCACCGCGGGGTGCGCGGACAGGACCGTCTCCACCTCCAGCGGGTGGACGTTCTCGCCACCACGGATGATCATGTCGGTGCGTCGGCCGAGCAGGTAGAGATACCCGTCCTCCGCCACGCGGCCCAGGTCGCCGCTGTGCAGCCAGCCCTCGGCGTCGATCCTGAAGAGGTGGTCGGCGCGGGCGTGGATCTCTCCGACGCCGTCCGGGCCGGGGTCGTGGACCCTGATCTCGACACCGGGTGCGGGCCGCCCCACCGACCGCAGCAGCTCGGTGCGCCCGGCCACCGCCTCCCGGTGGTCCTCCGGGGTGAGCACGCTGATCGGCGAGCCCTCGGTCTGGCCGAACATGTTGAGCATGCGGACGCCGGGCATCGCCTCGTACGTCCGCCGCAGCGTGCCGGGGCGGACGGGCGCACCGCCGTACTGGAGGGTCCGCAGCGTCTCGTGGCGGGCCTGTCCGGCCGCAAGCAGGGTCTCCAGCATCGCGGGGACCATGCTGGTGTGCGTGGTGCCGAGCTCCCGCAGCAGGCCCCAGCCCTCGACGGTGAAGCGGGGCAGGCCGGTGATCAGGGCGCCGGCGGCGAGGGCGACGGCGATGTTGCCGAGGCCCGCGATGTGGTGGAAGGGCGCGCTGCCGCCGTAGAAGCTGTCGGGGTCGAGCCCGCACAGCCGCCCGTTCACGCGGCCCCGGGCGGCCAGGCGCCGTTGGCTCATGGGGACGGGCTTGGGCAGGCCCGTCGTTCCGGAGGTGTGCAGGACGGCTGCGAGGTCGTCGGGTCCGGCCGCCAACCGCCGTGTACCGGGCGGGAGTTCGGGAACGACGACCATCCGTCGGCCGGACAGGTCGGCGACCTGCCTGCCGAGGTCGGCGAACTCGGGCTGCGCCAGTAGCACTTGAGCCCGCGTTTCCTTGACCACGGCGGCGATCTCGTACGCCGTCATGCGGACGCCGAGCGGGGCGAGCGGGTGGCCGGATCCGGCGCCGCCGATCACCAGCGCGAGGGCGTCGGCGGAGGTGGCGACCAGCGCGGGCACCGGTTCGCCGGGCTCCAGACCGAGGGTGTCCAGCCAGTCGGCCGCGCCGGCCGCACGGTCGAGGAGTTCGCGTCCGGTCCAGGTCAGGTCGCCGAACCGGACGGCGGGGCGGGCGTGGTCGTAGGCGCGGCTCACCATGGCGGTCCAGGTGGCCGCCTGCATCCCTTCCTGCGCGGCGGCCACCGGGTCAGGGCTCCAGGCGGGCCGCCGCGGTGCCGGTGACCACCTCGGCGCCGTCCTGGTTGACGGTGCGCAGGGTGAAGCGGGCGACCGGGCCCGTCGGCGTGTCCTCGATCGACTCGACGGTGACCGTGGCGGTGAGGGTGTCGCCGGGCCAGACCTGGGCCTTGAAGCGCACGCCGTAGCGCAGCAGTGCCTCGGTGCCGACCCAGTCGGTCAGGACCCGGCCGGTCATGCCCATCGTCAGCATGCCGTGGGCGAAGACGCCGGGATAGCCGGCGGCCTCGACGGCGAACCGCTCGTCGGTGTGCAGGGGGTTGAAGTCGCCGGAGGCGCCCGCGTACTGCACGATCCGGGTGCGCTTGAGGTCGTCGACGAGGACGCTCTCGCGCGTCTCGCCGACCTTGATGTCGTCCGGGCTCAGGCTCATCGGGCGTCCTTCGGGGTCGCCGGGCCCTCGGGGACGACGGCCACGGTCACGGCACTGACGACCGGCTCGCCGTCTGCGTCCCGGTACTCGGTGATGCGCTCACTGAAGAGCAGGCGGCCGGTGCGGCCCTGCTTCTCCCAGCTGCGGCCGGTGCTGTTGTGCGCGTAGAGGGTCTCGCCGGCGCGCACCGGACGGTGGTACTCGAAGTGCTGCTCGGCGTGGAGCCCGCCACCGCCCTCGGCCATGACGCCGGCGTCACGCCCCGACCCGAACCACTCCTCGTCCGGCTTGGGACGCAGGTGGTACTCGGGGTCGTAGTGGGCGCTCGCCATGGTGAAGGTGGGCGGTGCGAGCGCCGACTCGCCCTGGTAGGCGGGGTTCTCGTCACCGATGGCGCGGGCGAACATCATGATGTGCCCGGCCTCGACGGGGAAGGGTTGCCCTGTCATCTGCGTGTGCTCCTCGCATCGGTTCAGTACGGCAGAAACGCGTCGCGCGTGGCCTCATCCGGGTCGAAGTCGGGGGGCAGGCCCTCGAACTTGGGCTCCCGCTTCTCCACGAAGCTCGACACGCCCTCGCGGAAGTCGGGCGAGCCCGCGAAGAACTCCATAGCGGAGTAGGAGCGGGCGAGGGCGTCGGTGAAGGTGCGGTCCAGGTCGCCGTACACCTGGTGCCGCAGGACGGCCATGGCCCGCGGCGAGCAGTTCCGGGCGATGTCCCGGGCGTAGGCGCGGGCGGCGTCGAGCAGGTCCTCGGGTTCCACGACGCGGCTGACCAGGCCGAGGCTCTTCGCCTCGTCGGCGTCGAGGACGCGGCCGGACAGCAGCAGGTCGAGCGCGTTCTCCAGACCGATGACGCGCGGCAGCACGTACGGCAGGTTGTACTCGCCGGCCAGGCCGCGGCGGGTGAACGCGGTGGTGAAGCGTGCCCCTCGGGCGGCGAAGCGGACGTCGCAGATGAGCGCCTGGACCAGGCCGATGCCCGCGCAGGCGCCGTTGACGGCGGCGATCAGCGGCTTCGGCATGTTCCGCCTGCTGTACATGGGGACGCGGGCCTGGAGGTTGAGGGACTCCCCCGGCTGCGAGTTCCGCTCCAGGCGCTGCATGTCCATCCCCGGGCAGAAGGCCCTGCCCGCACCGGTGATGATCACCACTCTGACGGCGGGGTCCTGTGCGGCCCGGTCGAGGAGCGCGAAGAAGCGGCGCTCCATCGGCAGGCTCCACGCGTTCTTGCGCTCGGGCCGGTTGAGGGTGACGGTGGCGACGCCGTCCTCGTCCACCTCGTACAGGACCAGGTCCAGGTCCTCGGGGGCCACCACGGTTTCCTCGGGCATCACGTCACTCCTCGTCCAGCGGTTCGATCGGGTCGCCGACGCCGGGCCGTTCCCCGGAGATGGTCACCACCACCTGACCGCGGGCGCAGAGGCGTCCGTCGGCCCTGACGTCGACGTCGGCGAAGTGCACCCGGCCGCCCCGCCGCACACAGCGCGCGTACGCGACCGCCTCACGGCCGCGGGCCGGTGCGAGGTACTGCACCGACATCGACACGGTGCTGAGCCGGCTGCCCTTGGTGAAGTCGTGTCCGGCGATCACGGCTCCGGCGCCGGCGGTGTCGATGAGCGCGGAGATGACGCCGCCGTGGAAGACGTCCTCGTGGGCCGAGAGGGACTCGGCGTAGGGGAGCACGATCTCGACCTCGTCCGCGTCCCAGCGCGTGACCCGGATCCGGCAGCGCCGGTTGAAGGCGACCCCGCGCTCCCAGCGGGCCCGGAACCAGGCCCGGCGTTCGCGCTGTTCCTGATCGGTGAGGGTCCTCGCCGCGACGGTCATCAGCCCGCCCTCCGGTCCCGGCCTGACGGCCGATCCATATAGTTACATGAATTGAATAGATGAGGCAATCGCGCGAGCCGCAGCTCGGCGCTAGATGTATTATTTATATAACTGATTCGCCGTCCGTGAACAGAGGGAGACCCAGATGCCGTCGACCGCCTTGGCCGGGATCCGCGTGCTCGATCTGTCCCGCATCCTCGCCGCGCCGCTGGCCACCCAGATGCTGGCCGATCTGGGCGCCGAGGTGATCAAGGTCGAGCGGCCCGGATCGGGGGACGACTCCCGGTCGTACGGCCCTCCCTTCGCCCCCGGGCCCGAGGGCGACCGGACCGACACCGCCGCCTTCTACCTCTCCTGCAACCGGAACAAGCGGTCGGTCACCGTCAACCACGCCTCCCCCGAGGGACAGGAACTGATCCGCGCCCTCGCCGCGCGGTCGGACGTACTGGTCGAGAACTTCCGGACGGGCACGCTGGCGAAGTACGGCCTGGACCACGAGAGCCTGCGCGCGCTCAACCCGCGCCTCGTCTACCTCTCGGTCACCGGCTTCGGCCAGACCGGCCCGTACGCCGACCGCCCCGGCTACGACGGCATCTTCCAGGCCATGTCCGGGATGATGAGCGTCTCCGGGCACCCCGAGGAGCCGATGAAGGTCGGCGTCAGCATGATCGACATCCTGACGGGGCTGTACGCCTCCACGGCCGTCCTCGCGGCCCTGCGCCACCGGGACCTCACCGGCGAGGGCCAGTTCATCGACCTGTCCCTGCTGGACTGCGGCCTGGCCTCGCTGTCCCACTTCGCGATGAACTACCTGGTCTCCGGCGAGGTTCCGCAGCGGCGCGGCAACGGCGGGTACGGCGGGATCCCCTCGCAGGCCTTCCCCTGCAAGGACAAGCCGATCTTCCTGGTCGCGGGCAACGACAAGCAGTTCGCCGCGTTCTGCGCCGCGGCCGACCGCACCGACCTCCTCCAGGACGAACGGTTCGCCACGACCCCCGCCCGGATCGCCCACCGTGAGGAGATCCTGCCGGTGCTGGCGGCGATCCTGCGCACCCGCACCCGGGACGAGTGGCTGACCGTACTCGACGCACACGACGTCCCCGCGGGCCCGTACAACGAGATGCCCGAGGTCTTCGCCGACCCGCAGATACAGCACCGGGGCATGCTGATCGAGGTCGAGGACCCGGCCTCCGGGCCCCTGCCGATGCTCGCCAACCCCATCCGGTTCACGGCAACCCCGGTCGAGGGGTACGCCCCGCCGCCGGCGCTGGGTGAGCACACCGACGAAGTACTCACCGCTCTCGCGGGGGTGACGGAGAGTCAGCTGGCTGCGCTGCGGGGCCGGGGTGTCGTCTAGCGGCGTCAGCCGATCAGGGTCCGGCCGCCCTCCAGCATCAGCGTCGCGCCGGTCAGATATGCCATGTCGTCGCTGACCAGCGCGGCCACCGCCCGGCCGATGTCGGCCTCCGGGTCCCCGAGCCGGCCCAACGGGATCTGCCGGGCGAGCTCGTCCGCCTTGTCCGGGTGCGCGGCCAGGTAGTCCTCCGCCGCCGGGCTGAGCGCGGCCGGACAGATGACGTTCACCCGGATCCCGTACGCGCCCCACTCCCGCGCGGCGACCCGGCTCAGGCCGCGGATCGCCTCCTTGGCCATCGCGTACGCCGCGAAGGTCGCCTCGCCCTGCACGGCGGCCGAGGAACCGAGGTTCACCACGCTGCCACGGCTCTCCTTGAGGTGGGGCAGGGCGGCCCGCATCGCGTGGAAGGCGGCCAACGGTCCGCTGCGGTAGGTGAGTTCGACATCCTCGTACGACGTCTCCGCCAGCCGGCGCTGCACCGAGGACTGCGCATTGTTGACGAGCACGTCGAGACCGCCGAACTCCCGTACCGTCCCGGCCACCATGCGGTCGACGTCGTCCCGCTCCCCCACGTCCCCGACCACGGTGAACGCCCGTCCCCCACGCTCGGTTATCTCCCAGGCCGTGTCCTTCAGCTTGGCCTCGATGCGGCCGGTGATCACCACGGCCGCCCCTTCGGCCGCCAGCGCGAGCGCGATGCCGCGCCCCACGCCCTGCCCGCCGCCGGTGACCAGCGCCGTCTTCCCTGACAAACGTGCCATCACGTCTCCTTCCAGAAGGCCGACCAGGCGGGGAAGGCCTCGGGCAGCGCCGGCTCCCCGGCACCCTCCCAGCCCTTGAATCCCACGGCCTGGGGGCGCTCGGTCACGTCCGCCGCGTACCAGTGCCGCTCGCGGCGCCGGGAGAAGTACCACTCGCCGTCCACGCGCGCGTAGTCGTCCCAGTAGCAGATCGCCATCACGATCCACCGCTCCCCCACCTCGTGCTCGGCCCGGCAGTACACCGCGCCGGTCGCCGTGTCGCGGCCGGTGAACTCGACGCGGTGGCCGCAGATCTGGTGGACCGACCGGTGGAAGCCGCGCACCTGGGGTTCGATGTGCCGCCGTAGGACATCCCGCCCGCGGCCGTGGCGCCCCATGTCCACGTCGGGCCGGAAGCAGCCGACCCAGGCGTCCAGGTCGCGGCCGTCCACGGCGAGCGCGTAGCGGATGGGCAGCTGCTGGATGGCGAGCTGCGACTCGATGCGGTCGAGACGGTCCTCGACCGGCGTCACGGGCGCGGCTCCTTGGGCAGACCGAGGACCTGCTCCCCGATGATGTTGCGCTGGATCTCGCTCGACCCGCCGTAGATCGTCTCGGCGAGAGAGAGCAGGAAGGAGCGCTGGCGGCGGTCCAGGGCGTAGTCCTCGCCGACGATCTGTCCGGCGGGTCCCGCCAATTCCGTGGCCAGCTGGCCGAGTTGCTGATGGCGGGTGGAGGCGTACAGCTTCGCGGTGGTGGCCTGTGCTCCCGGCGTGCGGCCGGCGGTCAGTTCGGCGATGGTGCGCAGGTTGGTGGTGCGCATGATGCGTACGGAGATCCAGGCGTCGACGATACGGCGGCGCAGCATCGGGTCGTCGAGCGCGCCCCGCTCCCGGGCCAGGTCGATCAGCGCCTCGGCCTCCCGCTCGAAGGTGAGCTGCTGGGGCAGGAGCGTGGTGCCGCGTTCGATGCCGAGCGTGGCCATCGCGGTGCGCCAGCCCTGACCGACCTCGCCGACGACCATGTCGGCGCCCGTACGGGCGTCGGAGAGGAAGACCTCCGCGAACTCGTCCTGCCCGGCGAGGTTGCGGATGGGGCGGATCTCCACGCCGGGCTGGTCCGTGGGCACCAGCAGCAGGCTCAGGCCCTTGTGCCGCACGGACCGCGGATCGGTGCGGGTGAGGACGTAGAGCCAGTCGGCGTGCACACCGAACGAGGTCCACACCTTCTGTCCGCTGACCACCCACTCTCCCCCACTCTCGGCTCCGCTCGAGCGGGAGGTGCCCCCATCGTCCAGTTCCGCCCGGGTGCGCACGGACGCCAGGTCGGAACCGGCGCCCGGCTCGCTGAATCCCTGACCCCACAGCTCCTCGACGGCGAGGATCGGCGGCAGGAAACGCTTCTTCTGCGCCGCGCTGCCCATCTTGAGGAGCATCGGGCCGAGCAGGTCGAGGGCGTTGACGGTGGCCCGGTACGGGGCGTTCACGCGGGCGTACTCGTACTCGAAGACGATCTCTTCCAACAGTCCTAGCCCGCGTCCGCCGTACTCCTGGGGCCAGCCGACGCCCAGCCAGCCTCCGGCGGACAGTTCACGGTCCCAGGCGAGGCGTACGTCCCAGGCCGCTCCGTCGGTGGGGCCGCCCACGCCCCGGTGCTCGGCGAACTCCCCCACGAGGTGGTCCGCCAGCCAGTCCCGCACCTCGTCGCGGAAGTCGCGTACGGCGGGCCCGAAGTCCAGCTCCATGTCTGCTTTCTCCCTTGGGTCTCAGATGCCGAGCCGGGTGGCGAGCAGTTCCCGGTGGTACGACGGTGTGCCGAGCAGCACTTCGGAGCTCTTGGCCCGCTTGAAGTACAGGTGCGCGGGGTGCTCCCAGGTGAAGCCGATACCGCCGTGGACCTGGATGTTGTCGGCGGCGACCTTGGTGAACGCCTCCGAGCAGAAGGCCTGGGCGAGGGCGGCGGCGATCGCGATCTCCGCCTCGTCGCCCGCGTCCAGCGCCCACAGTCCGCCGTACGCGGCCGAGCGGGCGGACTCGATCTCCATGAGCATGTCGGCGCACTTGTGCTTGATTCCCTGGAACGAGCCGATGGGCCGGCCGTACTGCTCGCGGATCTTGGCGTACTCGACGGCGGCGTCCAGGGCGGCCGCGGCTCCTCCGACCTGTTCGGCGGACAGGAGTACGGCCGCGGTGGCGAGGGTGCGCTCCAGGGCGGGCCACGCCGTGCCCTCGGGGCCCAGGAGGCGGGCGGGGGTGTCCGTGAACTCGATCCGGGCCTGTTTGCGGGTCTGGTCGAGGGTGGGGACGGGGGTGCGGGTGAGGCCTGGTGCGTCGGCGGTCTCGACGGCCAGGAGGCTGATGCCACCGGGCGTGCGGGCGGCGACCAGGAGCAGGTCGGCGAGGTGTCCGTCGGGGACGTATGTCTTCACGCCGGTCAGTCGCCAGCTGCCTGTGCCGTCGTGGGCGGCGGTGAGCCCGATGCCCTGCTCGTCCCAGCGGCCACTGTCCTCGGTGAGCGCCAGTGTGGCCACCGTCTCGCCGGACGCGATGCCCGGCAGGAGGTCGTGCCGCGCCTGTTCGTCGGCGCAGCGCAGCAGGGCCTCGGCGGCCAGGGCCACGGTGGCGAAGTACGGCCCGCCGAGCAATGCGCGGCCCGCCTCCTCGAAGACGATGCCCAGGTCGACGTAGCCGAAGCCCGAGCCGCCGTACTCCTCCGGGACGGCGAGGCCCTGGAGGCCGAGTTCGCCGGCCATCCGCCGCCAGACGACGGGGTCGTGACCCTGAGGGTCGGCGGCCAGGCGGCGCACGGTCGCCTCGTCGGAGTGCTTGGCGAGGAACGAGCGGACGACCTTGCGCAGTTCGTCCTGTTCCTCGCTGTAGGTGAGATCCATGCCGAACTTCCCGTCCTCCGTGCAACGTCACGTGCGGCCTGCTTGCCGCCCACCCCTCAATACAGTTAGATAATTATAGTATCCACACTGAATACACCAGGAGCGCGACGTGACCGATCCCTACGCCCCGTTCACGAGCCTGACCTTCGAGCGGCCCGCGCCCGGCGTGCTGCGGATCGTGCTCGACGCCCCGAACCTCAACGCCGTGGATCCGCGGATGCACGGCGAACTCGCCGACATCTGGTCCGTCGTGGACCGGGACGAGGAGACCCGCGCGGTGCTCGTCCAGGGGGCGGGCCGGGCGTTCTCGGCGGGCGGGACCTTCGACTCCATCGAGGCCATGACCGAGGACTACGCGGTGCGCGCCCGGGTGATGCGGGAGGCGCGGGACATGGTCTACGGCGTGCTCAACTGCTCCAAGCCGGTGGTCTCCGCGATCCACGGCCCGGCGGTCGGGGCGGGTCTGGTCATCGGCATGCTGGCGGACATCTCCGTCGCCGCCCGCACGGCGAAGATCGTCGACGGGCACACGCGGCTCGGTGTCGCGGCCGGTGACCATGCCGCCATCTGCTGGCCGTTGCTGTGCGGCATGGCCAAGGCCAAGTACTACCTCCTCACCTGCGAGACGCTCACCGGCGAGGAGGCCGAGCGGATCGGGCTGGTGTCGAAGTGCGTGGACGACGCCGACGTGCACACCGAGGCCCTGCGGGTGGCGACCGCCCTGGCGGCCGGACCGGCCAGCGCCATCAGCTGGACCAAACGGTCCCTCAACCACTGGTACCGCACCGCCCAGCCGATCTTCGAGGCCTCGCTGGGGCTGGAGTTCTTCGGGTTCGGCGGCCACGAGGTCGTCGAGGGACTCGCCGCGCACCGCGAGAAGCGGGCCGCGGACTTCGAGGGCGTGGGCGGCAAGCACCCGCTGGACCTGTGACCACCGTACGAGAGGAACCGATCGATCATGGCACCGCAGCAGACCAGCACCGAGGTCCCCCTTCTGGTCAAGGGGCTGACCTACGAGGAGATGCCGGTCGGGCAGGTCTTCCGGACCGCCCGCCGCACCATCACGGAGACCGATCTGGTCAACTTCGTCACCTGGGGCGGCTTCACCGAGCCCCTCTTCTGGGACGCCTCGCACGCCGCGGACGGCGGCTACACGGGGCGACTCGTCCCGGGAGGACTGACCTACTGCATCGCCGAAGGCCTCGTCCTCCAGACGAACGTGCTGCACGGCACGGGCCTCGCCTTCCTGCACATGGAACTCACCGTGCAGGGTCCGGTCTACGTCGGCGACACCGTGTACGCCGTCGTGGAAACCACCGGCTCCCGGCCCTCCAGCAAGCACGGCCGGGGCGTGGTGACGAGTCGGATCACGGTGCGCAACCAGCGGGACGAGGACGTCCTCGTCTACACGCCGGTGCGGCTGATCCGCGGCAGGGACTACGAGGCTCCGGCCTCCTGAGCCCGAGGCGGTGACTGGCTGCATCGCCTCCGGCGTCCTGACCCCGCGGCCGGGCTACGAGGTCGCGCCGTCCTTGGCCCGGGGCGGAGCCGGCACCAGACTCAGGCCGGCGGGCCGCCCCGCTTCCGGTACGGCGGCGTCGGCGAAGGCGCCGTGGTGCAGCCAGTCGGAGGGGATCGAGGGACGGGGCGGGGCCTCGTGGTCCGGGACCGCCATCGCGTACAGGCGGGTGTAGCGGAACTTGGCCTCCAGGTTGTCCAGGACCGACCAGTACTCGTAGCCGCACACCCGCACGCCGGCCGCGGTGAGTCCGGCCAGCCAGGAGAGCCGGGCGCGCAGCAGGGCCCGGCGCCGGTCGTCGTCGCTGTGTCCCGTGGCGTCGACGAGGTCCAGGTCGCCCATGCCGTTGTCGATGACGGACAGCGGCGGCAGCACGTCGCCGTAGAGCTCGTAGAGGCCGGCGACGGCGTCGGCGAGTCCCTCGGGGATGATCGGCCAGCCGTAGGCGGTGGTCTCCACGTCGTCGAACGGGACGATCGCGAAGCCCAGGCCCACGAGCAGGCGGTTCACCTCGTTGAGGGCGCTCTGGCAGGTTCTCGTGGGCAGCACGCGGGGCAGGTTCTCCGGCGCGGTGACGCGGAACGGCGTGTGCCAGGACAGGCCCAGCAGGTCCTGCTCGGTGGTGATGGTCTCCAGGTCGCCGGGGCGCACGCAGCCGGTGTCCTCGACCGGTGAGTCGCCGTCCTCGGTCACCATGTGCTCGCCGAGCAGCAGAGGGTCGAGGAAGAGTCGGTTGGTCCAGCTCTCCAGGCGTTCCAGGGCGAGACGGTCGTAGGGGTCGTCGGTGGCCGGGTAGCCGCCCACGAGGGTGACCGTGGTGCCGATCCGGCCTCGCGCGCCGGTGGCCCTCAGGGCCTGGGTGGCGAGCCCGTTGGCCAGCAGGATGTGGTGGACCGCGGGCAGTCCGGCCCGGCCCGCGCCCCGGCTCGGGGGGTACATTCCGGCCACGTGGTCGGCGAGCGTGGGGCCCGCGAGATCGGTGGAGGTGATCCAGCGTTCCACCCGGTCGCCGAAACGGCGGCCCAGCTCGGCCGCGTACGCGGCGAAGCGCTCGGCGGTGTCGCGGGCGAGCCAGCCGCCGGCCGCGTCCAGCCACGGCGGCAGTGAGCGGTCGAGCAGGGTGAGGGCGGGGCGGCTGCCGTGCGCGAGCAGCGCGTCGAGCGCGCGGTCACAGCGGTCCAGGGCGTCCCGGTCCCAGCTGCCGGGGCCGTCGGGCTGGAGCTGCGGCCATCCGGCGACCATGCGGTGGGTGTCCGCGACGACACCGGTCAGCTGCTTGAGGTCGTCGGTCCACTGCCGGAAGTGCCCGCCGCGTTCCGGCAGGGGCGGCAAGGGTGCCGCGATGGTGTCCGCCGTGGCGACCCCCCAGTCGACACGGCGAAGGGATTCATGCAGGAAACCATCGCTCATGGTTACCGTCCAGGCGGTGAATGGTTTAGCGCATTCAACTGAATGTCCGCCGACCGGACGTTAACAGGTCAAACAAACTACGACAATGTTTCGGCCAGATCTCCCGATACGGGATCAGACCGCACCCAGGATGAGGTCGGCCGCCCGCCAGGCCATGGCCATGATCGGTGCGTTCAGATTGCCGGACACCATGGTCGGCATGACCGAGCAGTCGACGACCCGCAGACCCTCGATGCCGCGTACCCGCAGTCGGCCGTCGACGACGTCGTCCTCGTCCGGGCCCATGGCGCAGGTGCCGATGGCGTGGTAGCCGCAGCGCCCCTGGTCGAGACCGGCGTCGATGACGTCCTGGTCGTCGCGGACGCCGGGGCCCGGGAGCGTCTCGGCCGTGATCCGGCCGGCAATCGGCTCGGTCTCGAAGAGTTCCCGCATGCGCCGGAAGAGGGCGGTCCCCACCGTGCGGTCGTGGTCGGAGCCGTAGTAGTTCGGCGTGATGGTGACAGGGGCGTCGGGGGCGGCAGAGGTGATGTGCGGGCCGCCCTCGGCGGTGGGGCGCAGGATTTGACTTGCTTCTCACCGTGAAGGGCGAGGATTCTGGCCTTCTCCACCGGTTGCTGTGCCGCTATGCGGCACGGTTTCCGGTCGGGATTCCGTGGCCTCCTGTTTCTTCGCGCTGTGCCGGGATTGCTCCTGGTCTTACCGGCGCTCCGCAGGCTGATACCGCCAGTCCGGCGGCCTGTTTGATATTGATCGCGGCGTTGGTGTCCCGGCCATGGACGGTGCCGCAGGCGCTACAGGTCCATTCCCGCACGTTCAGGGGTTTGGGTCCGTCCACGGTGCCGCAGGTGGAGCAGGTCTGGGAGGTCGGTGTGAACCGGCCGATCGTGACCAGGGTGCGGCCGTACCGCTCTGCCTTGTAGGCCAGCATGCTGATGAACGAGGACCATCCGGCGTCGCGTACCGACTTGGCCAGCCTGGTGCGGGCCAGTCCCGCCACCGACAGGTCCTCCACGGCGATCCCTTGGTTCTCGGAGATCAGCCGCGTGGAGAGTTGGATGGGGGTCCCCCCGCGCGAGCGCAGCCGAGCGTGGGGGAGGAACTCGCGGCGTGCGTCAACAACGTTGGCGTGGGCGCGGGCGACCTTCAGGCGGGCCTTGGCGCGATTCTTCGAGCCCTTCTGCTTGCGGGACAACTCCTGCTGGGCCTTCTTCAGCTTCTTCTCCGCACGCCGCAAAAAGCGCGGGGAGTCGATCTTCGTGCCGTCGGAGAGGACAGCAAAGTGAGTCAGGCCGAGGTCGATGCCGATGATCCGGTCGGTCTGCGGCATCCGCGTCGCGTCGGTTGCGGGGTCGGTGTCGATGACGAAGGAGGCGAAGAATCTGCCGGCAGCGTCTTTGATGACGGTGACGGAGCTGGGGGTGGTGGGCAGCGTGCGGGACCATTTCACTTTCACCGCGCCGATCTTCGGGAAGTTCAGACGGCCGCTGCCGGTGATGTGCCAGCGGGCGTTGGCGGTGAATCGGACCGACTGCCGGGCGTCCTTGCGGGACTTGCAACGGGGCGGGCCCGCCCTGGGGCCTTTGCGGGTGCCCTTGAGCGAGGCGAAGAAGTTGCGGTACGCGCTCTCCGCGTCCCGCAGGGACTGCTGGAGCACCACCGCGGAGACCTCACCCAGCCAGGACCGTTCCGCTGTCCGCTTGGCCTCGGTGATCAGGCGCGCGGACAGCTGACCCGCCGTCGGGAACGGCTTGCCGGCCTTACGGGCGCACCCGAACGCCTTCGCCAGCGCCCTCTGCTGGCCGGTGTCCGGGTACAGACGGAAGCTGTACCGGAGCTGCATGACCGTCACCTAGATGCGTGGGTTATGGGTGAGATGCAGGAGATCAGAACTGGTCGGCACTGTGTTTTCGGGATGCATGTGCACTGGTCTTCGTGACCAAGTTCCGGCACAAGGTGTCCACCGATGTTCACTTGAGGCGGATAGACCCCGCGCCCACCACGATGCAGTCGAACGTCGTCACCCCTGGCCCTCCGATGCCGGTGCCTGCTCCTCCAGGGGGCGGAACTCCTCCTCCTGCCACCAGGGATACAGGGGTGGCATGTCCTTGCTGACCCGGCCCGGGAACGCGGGCGGCCGCTTGGCGAGGAACGACTGGACGCCCTCCACCGGGTCCGGGCCGCCGCCGATCTGGCTCATGACCCGGGAGTCGAGCCGGTGGGCGGCCATCGGATGGGGTTCGCCCAGCATCCGCCACATCATCTGGCGGGACAGGGCGACGGAGATCGCGGAGGTGTTGTCGGCGATCTCCCGGGCGAGTGCGTACGCCGCCGGCAGCAGCTCCTCCGGCGGGTGCACGGAGCGGACCAGCCCGGCCGCGAGTGCCTCGTCCGGGCCGAAGACACGGCCCGTGGCCACCCATTCCATGGCCCGCTGCATGCCGACGGCCCGGGGCAGGAACCAGCTCGCCGCCGATTCCGGCACGATGCCGCGCCGGGCGAAGACGAAGCCGAACTTCGCCGAGGTCGACGCCAGGCGGATGTCCATGGGCAGGGTCATGCTGGCCCCGACGCCCGCGGCCGGGCCGTTGATCGCCGCGATCACCGGCTTGGTGCTGGAGAAGATCCGCAGGGCGACCCGGCCGCCGGTGTCCCGGTGCCAGGCGCCCGCCTTGCGGTGGTCGAAGGAGGAGCCGCCGGAGCTGACGTCGGCGCCCGCACAGAAGCCGCGCCCGGCACCGGTCACCACGATCACCCGGATCTCGTCGTCGGCGTCGGCCGCGTCCAGGACGTCGAGCAGGTCGGCCATCATCTGGGGGTTGAAGGCGTTGAGCTTCTCGGGCCGGTCGAGGGTGACGGTGAGGATCCGGTCCGCCACCTCGGCCCGCACGGTCTCGTACTCCTGTTGCGGCATACGCGTCCTCCGTCACTCCGGCGAGCCGTTTCCAGAAAGCTTAATTAGTTATAGCATTCAACTCTACTGAC
Organism: Streptomyces sp. SLBN-8D4; assembly: GCF_049739545.1. Taxonomy (NCBI): domain Bacteria; kingdom Bacillati; phylum Actinomycetota; class Actinomycetes; order Kitasatosporales; family Streptomycetaceae; genus Streptomyces; species Streptomyces sp. SLBN-8D4. The sequence continues at coordinate 9,679,109 of NZ_JBMGQC010000001.1, read as the reverse complement.
TCGTTCGATGATGACTGATGGCGGTGGAGATGACGGACCTCTTGGTGACGGCCGTCGGGCCGGTCCGGCTCGTCGAGCTGAACCGACCGGACCAGCTCAACGCGATGAGCGAGGAGCTGCACGCGGGACTCGCGTCGCTGTGGGACTCGCTCGCCGAGGACCCGGAGGCCCGGGTGGTCGTCCTCACCGGGCGCGGCCGGGCGTTCAGCGCCGGGGGCAACTTCGACATCATGACCCGGGTCCAGCGCGACCGCGCCTTCCGGGAGCGGAACGTCGACGAGGCCCGGCGGATCATCACCGGGATGGTGCGCTGTCCGCTGCCGGTGATCGCGGCGGTCAACGGGCCGGCGGTGGGCCTGGGATGCAGCCTGGCCCTGCTGAGCGACCTCGTCCTCATGGCCGACGACGCCTATGTCGCGGACCCGCATGTACAGGTCGGACTGGTGGCGGGCGACGGCGGTGCACTCGTCCTCCCTCTGCTCGTCGGACTGACCCGCGCGAAGGAACTGCTGTTCCTCGGCGACCGGGTGAGCGCCGAGGAGGCGGTCCGGCTGGGCATCGCCAACCGGGCCGTGCCCAAGGACAAGCTCCTGGACGAGGCAATGGACCTCGCCGGGCGGCTGGCCGCGCTGCCCGCGCAGGCGCTGCGCGAGACCAAGCTCGCGGTGAACCTGCACCTGGAGCAGGCGCTCGCCACCGTGCTCGAACCCGCCCTGCTCGCCGAGCAGGAGACCATGCACTCGCCGGACCACATCGCCGTCGTCGAGAAGATCATCGCGTCCCGCGCCCGTCGCCGGACCGCCGGAGAGGGCTGAGACCCGGAGAGGGCTGAGACATGGACTTCGCGTTCAGCGAGGAGCAGGAGGAACTGGGGCGCACCGTAAGGGCGTTCCTGGCCGACACCTCGCCCGAGACCGAGACGCGTCGCCTGATGGAGACACCCGAGGGCTTCGACCGGGCGCTGTGGCTCCGGATGGGGACGGAGCTCGGGCTGCAGGGCCTCGCGGTCCCCGAGGAGTACGGCGGTGCCGGGTGCGGGCCGGTCGAAGTGGGCGTGGTGATGGAGGAGATGGGCCGCGCGTTGGTGTGTGCGCCGTTCCTGTCCTCGGCCGTGCTGGCGACGGCCATGCTGCTGCGCTGCGCCGACGAGGACGCCCGCAAGCGCCTGTTGCCGGGCCTGGCCTCCGGTGAGCTCGTCGGGACACTCGCCCTGACCGAGGACTCCGCCCGCTGCGACGCGGCGGGAGTTCGACTCACCGCCCGTGAGAGCAACGGGAGTTGGCTGCTGACCGGGCACAAGATGTTCGTCCTGGACGGTGCCACCGCCGATGTCGTCCTCACCGTCGCCCGCACCGGCGACGGCATCGGGGTGTTCTGCGTGGAGGGCGACGCGGCCGGCCTGACCCGTGCCCCGCTGCCCACGATGGACCCGACCCGTCGCCAGGCCCGCCTCGACTACCAGGACGTACCGGCGACCCGGCTGCGTACCCACAGCGACGGCTGGGACCTGGTCTCGGAGGTGCTCGACCGGGCCGCGGTGGCGCTGGCCGCCGAGCAGGTCGGGGTGGCCTCCCGCGCGCTCGACATGGCGGTGGAGTACGCCAAGGTGCGCCATCAGTTCGGGCGGCCCATCGGTTCCTTCCAGGCCGTCAAGCACCTGCTGGCCGACGTCCTGCTGGAGGTGGAGTCGGCGCGCGCCGCCGCCCACTACGCCCTGCTCGCGTCGGAGAACGATGATCCGGAGCTGCCCGCCGTGGCAAGCCTGGCCAAGGCGTTCTGTTCCGACGCGTGCGTACAGGCGACGCAGGAGAACATCCAGGTGCACGGCGGCATCGGCTTCACCTGGGAGCACCCGGCCCACCTGTATCTGAAGCGCGCCAAGACGTCACAGCTGCTGTTCGGTGATCCGGCGTACCACCGGGAGCTGCTCGCACGGCGCATCGGCATGGAAACGGAAAAGGACAAGGGAGTGGCATGAAGGTCGACGGCAAGCTCAACGTGTGGAGCACCACGGAGGTCGTGGAGGAGGCCCGGCACCACGAGAAGGCCGGCTACGACGGCCTGTGGGCGTCGGAGTCCAAGCACGACCCCTTCCTGCCGCTGGTGCTGGCGGCCGAACACACCGACCGCCTTGAGGTCGGCACGGCCATCGCGGTCGCCTTCGCCCGCTCCCCCATGCAGCTCGCGTACACCGCGCACGACCTGCAGACCTACGCCGGCGGACGGTTCTCGCTCGGTCTCGGCAGCCAGATCAAGCCGCACATCGAGCGGCGCTTCGACATGCCCTGGAGCCGGCCCGCGGCCCGCATGCGGGAGTACGTGAGCGCGCTGCACGCGATCTGGGCCGCCTGGAACGAGGGTAAGAAGCTGAACTTCCGCGGCGACTTCTACTCGCACACCCTGATGTCGCCCTTCTTCTCGCCCCCGCCCGCCCCCGGCGGCGCGCCCAAGGTGTTCGTGGCCGCGGTCGGCCAGGCGATGACCAAAGTGGCGGGCGAGGTCGCCGACGGGCTCCTCGCGCACGGCTTCACCACCGAGCGGTACCTGCGGGAGGTGACCCTGCCGACCGTGGAGGCGGGTCTGGCCGCGTCCGGCCGTACGCGGGCCGACTTCGCCGTCTCCCATCTGCTGCTGACCGCGACCGGCCGCACCGAGGAGGAGATGACCCGCGCGATCGACGGCACCCGCGCCCAGATCGCCTTCTACGGCAGCACACCCGCCTACCGCGGAGTGCTGGAGCTGCACGGCTGGGGCGAACTCGGCGACGAGCTGCACGCGTTGTCGACGTCCCGGCGGGAGGACAAGTGGGAGGCGATGAGCGGCCTCGTCGACGACGAGGTACTGCACACCTTCGCGGTCGTGGCGGAACCGGAGCGGGTCGCGGGCGAGATCCGGCGCCGGTACGGGGCGCTGGTCGACCGGGTGTCCTTCTACACGGCGTACGAGATCGACGCCGAGGTGTGGGAGCCCATCGTCGAGGAGCTCCACAGCACGTGACGTCGCGTCAGCCGAGCAGGTCCAGGACGGTGGTCATGGACCTGTTCTGCAGCAGGTAGTCCTCGGCCTCCTGGAGGTGGAGGCGCCACAGCTCCTCGGCGGCCTCGGCCCGGCGCTGGGCGACCAGTTCGACGAGCGCGCCGTGCGCGCGGAAGCCCCGGCGGTTGGCCCGTACGTTCTCGGGGCTGCCCGCGTCCAGGTCGACGTGGGACCAGTTCGCCTGGTCGATGATGTGCCGGACCATGCCGTTGAGGACGCTCAGCGTCTCGTTGCCCGCCAGTTCGACGACCAGGGCGTGGAACTCCATGTGGGCGCGGATGAAGGCCGACGGCTCGTCCATCAGCGCCTCGGCCTCGGCGACGGCGGCCCGCAGCCGCTCCAGGTCCTCGTCCGTGCGCCCCTCGGCCAGCAGTCCGGCGCACGGTGCCTCGATGACCGTACGGGCGTCGTAGACGTCCTTGAGGGTCGTGCCGCGGTATTCGAGGACCACGCCGGCATACCGGGCCGCGACCGTGCCTTCGGGAATCTGCACCCGTGCCCCGCCCCGGGCGCCCCGGCGCACGCTGATCAGCGACTCCGACTCCAGCACCCGGAACGCCTCGCGCAGTGTCGGCCGGGACACGGCGAACTCCGCCATCAGCGCCGACTCGGCCGGCAGCGCCTCGCCCTCGGCCAGCTCCCCGCGCACGATCTTGCGGCGCAGCTGTGCCGCCACCAGCTCGGCCATCTTGGGGACGCGGACCTTGACACCGTTCACGCCCCCACCGCCACCGCCCTGCCGCCCCTTCGTACTCGTCACCGGGCCCACCTCCGTCCGACCCACAGGTGCGGGACAGGGCCCGAGCACCGGGTAGACGGTTCACTCTACTAGATAACTGATTGAACTAGGTTACCGAGTTCGCGGCAATAAGATGTTCGGCCAGCGCGAGGAGCAGGTCGCGGCCGACCGATCGCTGCCGCATGTCGCCCATCACCAAGGGGACTTCCGGGTCGAGGTCGAGTGCTTCGCGGATCTCCCGCTCGCTGCGTTCCTGGCGGCCGTGGAAGCAGTTGACGCCGATCACGAACGGGATGCCGCGGCTCTCGAAGAAGTCGATGGACGCGAAGCTGGACTCCAGCCGCCGGGTGTCGGCGATGACCACCGCACCGAGCGCGCCGTGCACGAGGTCGTTCCACATGAACCAGAAGCGCTCCTGGCCAGGTGTCCCGAAGAGATAGACCACCAGCCGGGGGTTGACCATGATGCGGCCGAAGTCCATCGCCACCGTGGTGGTGGCCTTCCGCTCGACGCCCTCTACGTCGTCGACGCCCACGCTCGCGACGGTCAGGTACTCCTCGGTGCGCAGCGGTGCCACCTCGCTCACCGCCCCGACCAGGGTCGTCTTGCCCACACCGAAGCCGCCGGCCACAAGGATCTTGACCGCCGCGGGGGCCGAGCCGTCGTAGGCCCGGCCCGCGGGGTCAGAGTCTGCGAAGGCCATCCCTCACCGCCCGAAGAAGCGTCATGTCCATGGTGTTCCCTACTGCTACAGCGATCGGCGGGCGGGTTGTCGCCCTGCCCAGCGCGACCAGGTCGTCGATGAGGATCTTCGTCACCGCCACGGGCAGGTCCAGTTCCGCGGCGATCTCCGCGACGGCCGCGGGTGCACGGCACTGCTGGAGGATCGAGCGGTGCTCGGGTTCCAGGCCTCGCAGACCGGCCCGGCCCGGTGCCGGTTCGACGGTCGTCACGAGGGTGATCAGAGTGAGGTCGTCACGCGTGGGTGCCGTCCGGCCGTGGGTGATCGTGTAAGGCCTGACCGACAGCTCTTCAGCGTCCCCGTCTTCCAGGCCGTCCATCCAGTGGCTCACTCACGTACACCGCGCTCGTCGGCGGGCGCCCCGAAGCGCGTCTCGGTGCTCATGCGCTGTCCCACCTGCTGCATCAGCGTGTGCATGGCCACGGTCATCAACTCGGCGTCCACTTCCTGGGATGCCACGACGGCCAGATGGGTGCCGCGGCCCGCGGCGGAGATGAACAGCCACAGGTCGGTCAGCTCGACGATGACCTGGTGCACCGAACCACCACCGAACAGCTGCCCGACCCCGCGGGCCAGGCTCTGCTGGCCGGTGGCGATGGCGGCCAGGCGCTCGGCGTCGCCGCGGGCGATGGTGCGGGACTGGCTGACCACCAGCCCGTCGTCGGACAGCACAATGGCGTGGTGCGTGCCGGGAACCTGTTCGACCAGGCCGTCCAGCAACCAGTCGAGGTCCGGATGGGTGGCGGTCGTTCGCATTGTCATGGTCAGTCTTCCGTCGGGATCCGTCTACGCTGCGGCAGCACGTCGAGGGGTTCGTGGTCGGTCGGGGGAACGTCGCGCCGGACCATCCGGGACTGGCGCTGGAAGGCACCGATCGTCGCGCCGGAACGGGTGGGTGCGGGCCGCCGGACCGACGTCTGCTCGTCGGTCGGCTGGGCAACCGGACCGGCGCTCGGGTCCCGCAGTTCGTCGGCGAGACTGGCCAGGCGTACCCGTTTGGGCAGCGGTTGCACGTCCGGCGCGGCATCCACGCGCAGGGTGCCGTTGCCCTGAGGCGCGCCGGCCGTCTGCGGCACCGGGTGGGGACGCGGCGGCCGGGTCCACACATCACTCGGGGGAACCGCGGCTGCGGGCGGGCCGACACGGCTGGTCACCAGCGTGTCCACGTCCGGGGCCGTCCTGTGCTCCACACCGGGCACGTCCGCGACGGCCGCCTCGGGAGGCGGCGGCCAGGCGGCGGCTGCTTCGGGTGTCGGCCCGGTCCGCCCGGGAGCCTCGACGACGAGTTCGTCGGGGATGAGGACGACGACCCGGGTGCCGCCGAACGAGGAGGGCCGCAGTTCCACCTGGATGTCGAGGGCACGCGCCAGCCGGGCCACCACATAGAGGCCGAGCCTGACGTCGTCCGCCCGGGACATGACGTCCATGCGGGGCGGCTCGGTCATCAGCCGGTTGGCCGCGTCGTACTGCTCGGGGTCCATGCCCACGCCGCGGTCCTCGATCTCCACCGCGAGACCGCGTCCCACCCGGGCGGCGTACACCTCCACGGGCGTCGGTGGCCTGGAGAAGCCCACCGCGTTCTCCATGAGTTCGGCCAGCACGTGGATCACCAGGCCGACGGCGCGCTCGGCCAGCCACACCCGGTCCTCGACGTCGATCTGGATCCGCCGGTAGTCCTGCACCTCGCTCTGCGCGGAGCGCAGCACATCCAGCAGCAGGACGGGCTTGCGCCAGCGTCGCTGCGGCTGGCCGCCTCCGAGGATCACCAGGTTCTCCTCGTAGCGCCGCAGCCTGGCCGTCAGATGGTCGAGGTCGAACAGGCCTTCCAGGACCTCGGGATCCTCGTGCCGGCGCTCCAGCTCACTGAGCTTCTTCATCTGCAGGCCGATCAGCAGCTGGGTACGCCGGGCGATGCGCTGGAGCAGCTTCTCGAAGCCGCGGAACTGCGAGACCTGAGCCATCGTCGTGTCCAGCGCGCTGTGGCGGGCCAGGTTCAACGCCTGGCCCAGTTGGCCGAGTTCGTCGTCGCCGTGCTGGATCGCGGGGAGTTCGGCGTCCAGGTCGACGACGTCTCCGCTGCGCAGGCGCTCGACCACGGCAGGCATGCGGGTCTGCAGGTCCAGGGCGGCGACGCGCAGCGCGGAGATCCGGCGGCGCAGCGTCCGGGTGAGGAGCGCGCTGATCAGGACGACCACGAGCACCGCCACCGCGCCCATCACGCTGGTGACGATCAACCGCCGCACCATCGCGTTCAGTTCCTTCTCGGTGGCGGCCGTCAGGGTCACGGAGTAGGCGGTGTTGAGCTGCTGGAGCTGGGCGGCGACCGGCCCGACGCTGTCGCTCCACGTCGTGCCCAGGTCCTTGGAGAACTTGTCGGCGTCGGCCCCGGAGCCGGTGCCGGTGCCGGTGCCGGACAGGACCTTCTGCTCAGCCGTGGTCTTCTGCTTCCACGCGCCGCCCGCCATCAACTTCCGGTAGAGCGCCGCCTGGTCGTCCGGTACGAGAGGCACGACCTTGCTGACGTAGAGGAAGTGCTGGGAGCCGATCCATCCGGCGAGCTGCCCGCGTTCCGTCGCGGAGAGCCGTCCGGTCACCGAGCCGCGGGTGAAGAGCGCGTTCTCCCGCGAGATCATCTCCATGCCCCAGACCGAGTCGATGGCCGGCCGCGCGAGGTAGTCGATATTGGGCAGACCGACATGGCTCAGGGTGGTGAACAGGGTCAACTGGCCCGAGATGAGGCTCGTATAGCGGTCGAACGTCTGCTGCTGCGAGGCGCTCCGCTGGTCCACCCCCGCCCGGTAGTCGGCCAGCTTCCGCAGGTTCCTGCCCACCTGGACGACGTTGGCGCGGATGTCGTCCGGGGCGCTCCAGCCGCTGTCGGGCAGTTCCTGGACGGTCGTGACGTCGCTGTCGGTGCGGGCGCGCTGCGCGCGCAACGCCTTCTGGTAGCCCTTGGGATCGGCCAACTCCGCGCCGCTGAGCCGCCGTTCCTCCTGGAGGTCGAAGAAGGCCGCCATGATCGGACGTGCCGCCGCGTTGGAGGCCGCGTTGCGGTCCTTCTGTGTCTGCCAGTCCGTGTAGAGCTGCGCGGAACTCGCCAGCCACAGGGCCACCAGGGTCACACTGGGCACCAGAGCCAGGATGAGCAGGACCGTTCGGAGTGATGGCTGTCGCCGGGCTCCGGTGCCTCCGCTGTCCCTTGGCCCTTGTCTCTTCGACGCACGCGCGTGCACTGCCACTGAGGTCCCCAGCGATGCTCCAAGTGACAGGCCGCTCCGATGGGCCCGCACGATGACGCGCCGATGCTATCCCTGGATACCGCTATCTAAATACACTTAGAGCACTAAACTTTCACCATCATCGGTTTCAACCGATGCGGTCAGGGCTCCGGTACGAAACAGGGAAGCGTGATCTCGTCCGTGAGGGGCCGGAAGTCGACGCGCACGCGCATGCCGATGGCCACGGCGTCCGGATCGCCGGCGTCGACGTGGGAGAGCAGGGTGGCGCCGTCGTCGAGGTCGATCACGGCGAGCGCGAAGGGTGTGTCGAAGCCGGGGCCGGGTGCGCGGTGCACCACGGTCACCGAGTAGACGGTCCCCCGGCCCGTGCTCACCACGTAATGCCAGTCCGGGGCCAGGCACCCGGGGCAGGCGGGCTCGGGGACGAAGAAGCGCAGGTCACAGCTGGGGCAGTAGGGGACGACCAGGTCGCCGCGTCGGGCCGCCTCCCAGAACGGTCCGGACAGTTCGGTGGGGACGGGTACGGGCCGGTTCATCGCGCTCTCCCCAGCAGGCTCATCTCGTAGTGCTGCGCGCCGGACCCGGCGTTCCCGACGACCGCGAGCTCGGCGCCCTCCACCTGGTGCACGGCGGTGCCGCGCAACTGCCGTACCGCCTCGACGACTTTGAGCGTCATCTGCTGCGTCCCGTTCCAGGCGTACGACAGGCAGCCCCCGTCGGGATTGACGGGATGCTTGCCGCCCACGGCGATGGCACCGCTGGCCGCCAGTGGCCCGCCCTCACCCTCCCCGCACAGACCGAGTGCCTCCAGCTGCCTGATGATCTCGAAGGAGTTGGGGTCGTACAGGGAGAAGACGTCCACGTCGTGCGGGCCGACGCCGGCCATGGCGTAGGCGCGGGTCGCCGCGTCCCGGCCGAGTTGGCCGACCTCCCGGTGCAGCGCCGGGTTGGCGTACGCGGCCTGGTGGTACTCCATGCCGCCGCCGAGGACGGCGACGGCCGGGTGCGGCAGGTCGCGGGCCCGTTCGGCGGTGGTGACCACGAGTGCGGCGCCGCCCTCGCCGACGATGCAGCAGTCCAGCAGGTGGAAGGGCGTGGCCACCGTCCGGGAGGCGAGGACGTCGTCGGCGGTGTACGGGCCGCGGCCGTACATCATCGCCTCCGGGTTGGTGGTGCCGTTGTTGCGGATGGTGGCGGCGACCTCGGCGAGCTGGCGGGAGGTCGTGCCGTACTCGTGCATGTGGCGGGCCGCCACCAGCGCGAACTGGGCGACGACATAGCTGCCCCACACGTCGGCGAACTCCAGGGGCACCCCGGCTCCCACGGGACCGGCTCCGCGCGAGACCAGCTTGCAGCCGCCGACGACGACAGTGTCCGCGTATCCGGCGCTGATGGCGGCGGCCGCCTTCAGCAGGCCTCGTGAGCCGGCGTTGTCGAGCATCGAGTCGCTGGTCCAGCGCAGGTCCCGGCCGAGCATCCGCGCCCAGGAGCTGCCCTCGCCGGGCACGCCCCCGGGACCGGGCCAGTCGACCTGGGCGCCGTCGACGTCGGCCGGGGTCAGTCCGGCGTCCGCGATCGCGCCGCGCACCGCTTCGAGGGCGAGGTCCATGGCGTCGCGGTCGGGCAGTGTGAGCGCCTGTTCGGTGGCGTGCACGCCGACGACCACGGGTTGGCGGCCGTTCACGACGTCACCGTCCCGCGCCCAGCGTGTCGCCGCCGGGATAACCGCCCCCGCCGAAGCGCTCGTCGAGCACCTCGTAGTCCTTGGCGTAGTCCTTCGTGCGCGGCAGGGCCTCGACGAACTCGACCGTCTTCGGCTTCTTGTACGAGGCGATGCGCGCCCGGCAGTGCTCGATGACGTCCGCCGCGGTGACCGGCTCGGCTCCCGGCCGGAGCACCACGACGGCCTTGACGTCCTGCGCCCAGCGCTCGTTGGGCACGCCGATCACGGCCGCCTCCTTGACCGCGGGGTGGGACTCGATGCAGTTCTCCACCTCGGCCGGGAAGATGTTCTCCGCGGCCGACTTGAGCATGCGGGTCGTCGTCCCGAGGAAGCTGATCGTGCCGTCGGGCTCGCGCCGGCCGAGGTCGGTGGTGTGCCACCAGCCGAAGCGGAAGCGTTCCTCGTTGATCTCGGGCCGGTTCCAGTAGCCGAGGTGCACGAGGTCACCGCGGACACAGATCTCGCCGGCCTCGCCGACCGCGCACTCCCGGCCGGTGCCGTCCAGGATGCGTACGGCGGTGAAGGGGCCGGGACGTCCCGCGTTGCCGGTGCCCGCGTCGCCGTAGGCGCCGGTCACCGCGAAGCCGGTCACCTCGGTCTGCCCGTAACCGCGGCCCATGCCACCGCCGTTGCGGGTGAAGCGGCTCTGATCGGTGGGGACGGTGCCCTCCCAGAGCTGCGCGGCGACGCTCGCGCGCAGGTGGGAGAGGTCGTGGCCGGCCTCACGGTTGAGGGCGACGAGCTGCGCGATGGTCGGGGGCATCAGGTAGGCGTGGGTGCACTGCTCCGCCGCCAGCAGCGGGAGCAGTTCCTCGGCGACCACGCGGCGCACGACCACGTTCTTGCCGCCGTGGACGAAGGCCGGGACGCCCCAGAACTGGTAGTTGCCGATGTGGAACATCGGACCGGCGCCGAGGAAGGACGCCTCCGTGCCGATGTCCCCCATCCAGGCGGCGCTCGCGCCCATGGAGAGCAGGTTGCGGTGCGAGAGCATCGAGCCGGACTGCCTGCCGGAGATCGCCGCGGTGTAGATGACCAGCAGGGCCGCGTCGGGGTCGACCTCGGCGACGGGGTCCTCCGGCGACCCGGAGGCAAGGAAGGACTCGTAGGAGTCGGCGCCCTCGGCGTCGTGGCGCAGCCACAACGCCCGGTGATCGCTGCCGAGTTCGGCCCGCGCCTTGGCGACCGTGTCACCGATCTCCTCGTCCTGCCAGACGACGACCTTGGGGTCGAAGTCCTCGACGGCGAACGCCATCTCGGGGGCTGCCCAGCGCCAGTAGCCGGGGCAGACCATGGCGCCGATCTTCGCGGCGGCGCCGAGCAGCTCCCAGATCCGGAAGGAGTTCTGGCCCAGCCACAGGATGCGGTCGCCGGAGCCGACGCCCGCGTCCGTGAGGGCATCTGCGAGTCGGTTGGTGCGTTCGTCCAACTGGGGCCAGGTCAGCCGGACGTCGCCGTCGACGAGGGCGACTTTGTCGGGGAAGGACCGTCGGTGCTCACGGATGATGTCGCCGAACGTCATGCGGCGGGCGCGGGGGTCTGGGGGTTGTCCCCCGGAATAACTCAGCACGTGCTTGCTCCCCATGGTTGGTCAGGCGCGGCCGATGCCGACGCCCTTCACGTTGATGAACTCGTCCAGACCGGCCTTGCCGCCTTCCCGCCCGAACCCGCTCATGCCGACGCCGCCGAACGGGGTGGCGGGCGAAGTGATCGGATTCGGGCCGGGGTTGACATAGACCGTCCCGGCCTTCAGGCGCGGCACCAGGCGGTTGACGCGCGCGATGTCACGGGACTGGATGTAGGCGGACAGGCCGTACTCGCTGTCGTTGGCCAGGGCGACGGCCTGGTCCTCGGTGTCGAACGGGGTGATGGCCAGGACCGGACCGAAGACCTCCTGCTGGGCGAGGTCGCTGCGGTTGTCGACGTCCGCGAAGACGGTCGGGGTCACGAAGTAACCGTCGGATTCGATGCGTTCGCCGCCGTACACGAGTCGGCCGGCACCGTCCTCCACCGCCTTGTCGACCATGCCCTGGACGCGGTCGCGGGCAGCCTCGTTGATGAGGGGTCCGATGTACGTCGTGGGGTCGAGCGGGTCGCCCACGGGCAGGTGGGCGATCACTCCGGTGACCCGGGCGATGACCTCGTCGTAGATCGGGCGCTCCACCAGGAGCCGGGTGGGCAGTGCGCAGCCCTGTCCCGTGTTGCTCATGGCGAAGGCGGCGCAGTACGGGACGACGGTGTCCAGGTCGGTGTCGGCGAAGAGCAGGTTGGCGGACTTGCCGCCGAGCTCGAAGACGACCGGCTTGAGACTGACAGCCGCGTCGGCCATGATGCGGCGCGCGGTGGCCGGACCGCCGGTGAAGGAGATCTTGTCGACGCCGGGGTGGGTGACCAGGGCCGATCCGGCGTCGCCGAGCCCGGTGACGACGTTGATGACGCCGTCGGGGATGCCGGCCTCGCGGGCCAGGTCGGCGAAGAGCAGCGCCGAGAACGGTGTGGACTCGGCCGGTTTGATGACCACGGTGTTGCCGGCGGCGAGCGACGGGGGGACCTTCATCGCCAGCGACAGGGCGGGCGAGTTCCAGGTGATGATGTGGCCGATGACGCCGTACGGCTCGGCGATGGTGTACTCGACGTTCTCGTGCGGGCTGTAGGCCGCGCCGACCATGCCCTCGATCTTGTCGGCCCAGCCCGCGTAATACTCGGTCCACTCGGCGACGTGCGGTCCGACGTTCTCCGCCCAGCCGCCGATGCACACGCCGTTCTCCAGCGGGCAGATCGCCGCGAAGTCGGGGATGTGGTCGCGCAGCAGCCCGGCGAAGCGGGTGAGCGGCCGGCGGCGCTCGGCGGGGCGCATGGTGCCCCACACCTCGAAGGCCTGGCGGGCGGCCGCGACCGCCTGGTCCACCTCGGTGGGCCCGGCCAGCGGGACGTAGGCCTGGATGAGGCCGGTGGCCGGGTTGCGGTGCTCGTAGAGACCGCCGCTGGTGTCGGTGACGTCCTTGCCGCCGATGACCAGACGCGGCTGCGGCAGGTCGCGCTCCGCTCTCTCCTGGTGCAGCTCCACATCGACCGTGACCACGGGTACCTCCTAGAGACCGCGCAACACTGCGCACATCCAGGCTAAATAGCTAACCTATTAAGCCAAGCTAGTCAATAAGTTCAGGACCTCCGGGTCGCTGCCTACAGACCCAGCGACCGCCCGATGATCTCCAGCATGATCTCCGAGGTCCCGCCGAAGACCCGCTGGACCCGGGTGTCGCGCCAGATGCGCGCGATCTCGTACTCGTTGACGTAGCCGTAGCCGCCGAACAACTGCATGCAGCGGTCGATGACCTCCCAGCCGGTCTCGGAGGTCCAGTACTTGGCGGCGGCGGCCTCCTCGGCCGTCAGCTCGCCCTGGATCAGGGCCATGATGCAGCCGTCCACGTACACCCGGGCGGCGTTCAACTTGGCCCTGATGCCGGCGAGCGCGAACCGGTTGGCCTGGAACTCCCCGATGGGCTGCCCGAAGGCGGTGCGGGTCTTGGCGTAGTCCAGCGCCAGCACGTAGGCCCGCTCGGCGGCCGCCAGCGAGGAGACGGCGATGGCCAGCCGTTCGGTGGGAAGGTTGCCCATCATGTGGTAGAAACCGCGGCCCTCCTGCCCGATGAGGTTCTCGGCCGGGACGCGGACCTCGTGGAAGAAGAGCTCGGCGGTGTCCTGGGCCTTCATGCCGACCTTGTCGAGTTTGCGTCCCCGCTCGAAGCCCTCGGTGCCGCGCTCGACGACGATCAGGCTGATGCCCTTGTGGCCGGCCTCCGGGTCGGTCTTGCAGGCGACGATCACCAGATCCGCCAGGATGCCGTTGGTGATGAAGGTCTTGGAGCCGTCGATCACCCACTCGTCGCCGTCCCGGCGGGCGGTGGTGCGGATGCCCTTGAGGTCGGACCCGGCGGACGGCTCCGACAGTGCGAGCGCGCAGATCGTCTCGCCGCTGGTGACGCCGGGCAGCCAGCGGGCCTTCTGCTCAGGCGTGGTGAGGTTCATCAGATAGGGCGGGAGGACGTCGTTCTGCAGCCCGAGTCCGATGCCGACCGAGCTGGTGGCCGCCATCTCCTCGGCCATGATGGCGTTGTAGCGGAAGTCCCGGATGCCCTGGCCGCCGTACTCCTCGGGGAACTGCCAGCCGATGAGTCCGGCCTTGCCCGCCGCCGCCCAGGCGGCCCGGCTCGCCTGGCCTTCGCGCTCCCACTGCTCGGCGTACGGGGCGCATTCGCGCAGGTAGAAGGTGCGGGCGGTGTCGCGGAACAGCTCGTGTTCCTCGGTGAAGATCGTTCGGCGCATGCTCGACTCCACTCAGGCATCTCGCTTATTTAGCTGAAGTAGTTATACGATAGCGCTGTATCGGGACCTGGGCGAGGGAGGGCGCGTGAGCGAACGGGACAAGGTGGCACTCGTCACCGGAGCGGGGCGCGGGATCGGCGAGGCGATCGCCGACCGGCTCGCCGCCCAGGGAGCCGCGGTCGCCGTCTGCGACCTGGACGCGGAGGCCGCCGCCAAGGTCGCGGGCCGGCTCGTCGAGCGGTACGGAGTGCGGGCGACGGGAGTCGGCACGGACATCTCCGACAGCGCTGCCGTGCACGCGGCCGTGGAGCGGGTGAGCGTCGAGCTCGGTCCGGTGGACGTCCTGGTCAACAACGCGGCCGTCGACGTCATCGGTCGCTTCGTCGACAGCACCGAGGACACCTGGAACCGCATCATCGACGTCAATCTGCGCGGCACGATCACGATGACGAGGGCCGTACTGGACTCGATGATCGAGAGCGGGGGCGGCCGGATCGTGCACATCGCCTCGGACGCCGGCCGCGTCGGCTCGTCCGGCGAGGTGGTGTACTCCGCGACGAAGGGCGGGGTCATCGCCTTCGGCAAGGCGCTGGCCCGCGAGGTCGCCCGGCACGGCATCACCGTGAACAGCGTCTGCCCGGGTCCGACCGACACGGCACTGCTGGGACAGGTCGCCGACTACAGCCAGAAGATGTACGACGCGACCGTGCGGGCCATCCCGCTGCGCCGCGTCGCCCGGCCCGACGAGATCGCCGGTGTGGTGGCCTTCCTCGCGTCCGACGACGCCGCCTACATGACCGGGCAGACGCTCTCGGTCAGCGGCGGACTGACGATGGTCTGAGGTGAGCACTGTGCTGCGTACCGAACTCCGCGACAGAATCGCCGTGTTGACGCTCGACCGGCCGGGGCAGCTCAACGCCCTCGGCTCCGCGACCGCCGACCGGCTGAAACAGACTCTCGCCGACCTCCGCGACAACGACGACGTGCGCGCCCTGGTCATCACCGGTGCGGGACGGGCCTTCTCGGCGGGTGCCGACCTCGGTGAGATCGAGTCGTTCACGGCACCCGGGCAGTTCCGTGCCTTCGTGGGGCGCCTGACCGAGGCGTTCGCGCTCCTTGAGGACTTCCCCAAGCCGTCGGTCGCGGCCGTCCACGGGTTCGCCTTCGGCGGCGGCCTGGAGCTGGCGCTCGCCTGCGACCTGCGGGTGGCCGAGCGCGGCACCCGCCTTGGCCTGCCGGAGATGAGACTCGGCGTACTGCCGGGCGCGGGCGGCACCCAGCGGCTGCCCCGCCTAGTGCCGCCGGCGATCGCCAAGCAGATGATTCTCACCGGCGAGCCGATCGACGCCGAGCGGGCTCACGCGCTCGGGCTCGTCAACGAACTCGCCGAGCCCGGCGGTGCGCTCAAGACCGCCGAAGCCCTGGCCGCGAAGCTGACCGCCGGGGCCCCGCTGGCGCTCGCGGCGGGAAAACGGCTGATCGACTACGGGCTCGGCATGGACCTGGAGGCGGCGATCGCGTACGAGCGCGAAACCGTCGCGGTGCTGTTCAGCACCGAGGACCGGGCCGAGGGACTCAAGGCCTTTCGGGAACGCCGACCGGGCGACTTCCGCGGCGTGTAGCGGGCGTACAAGCGCCCGATGATCTGGAGGTGGGCCGTGCGGCCGCTGGAGGGCATTGCCGTAGTAGAGCTGGGCATGTGGGTGGCGGCACCGGCTGCGGCCACCATGCTCGCCGACTGGGGCGCGGACGTGGTGAAGGTGGAGGCGCCGACCGGCGACCCCAACCGCTACACGCTCAAGCACGTCGGGCAGGACATCGACAGCGCTCCCCCGTTCGAGACCGACAACCGCGGCAAGCGCGGAATCGTCCTCGACCTGCGCTCGCAGGACGGCAAGGACGTACTGGAGCGGCTGCTGGAGCGGGCCGACGTGTTCGTCACCAACCTGCGCCCGGGCGCTCTGGAGAGGCTGGGCCTGGCGCCGGACGACCTGAGGGAACGTCATCCTCAGCTGGTCGTCGGCACGTTGACGGGCTACGGCTGGACAGGCGCCGAGCGCGACCGCGCCGGGTACGACGTCTCCGCGTTCTGGGCCCGCCCCGGCATCGCCGCCATGCTCAACCCGGCCGGGGAGCCGCCGCCCGGCATCCGGCCCGGCCTCGGCGACCGTACGGCCGCGGCCAACCTGGTCGCCGGCGTGCTGGCCGCGCTCCTGCGACGCGAACGCACCGGCGAGGGCGGGGTGGTGGACGTGTCGCTGCTGCGGTCCGGCACCTACGCCAACGGAAACGACCTCGCCCTGCAGAACTTCTTCGGCAAGCGCGGCCGTACCCGCCACCGCACCGAGCACGAGTCGCCCCTCTACAACTCCTACCGGGCCGCCGACGACCGCTGGTTCTGGCTGGTCGGCCTGGAGGGCAACCGGCACTGGCCCGGCGTCGTCAAGGCCCTCGGCCGTGAGGACCTGGAGACGGACGAGCGGTTCGCCACCGGCAAGGCCCGGCGCGGCCATGTACGCGAGCTGATCGCCGTGTTCGACGAGGAGTTCGCCAAGCGGCCCCTTGACGAGTGGGCCGAGCGCTTCGACGCCGAGGGCGTGTGGTGGGCGCCCGTGCAGACCCTGGCGGAGGTGGCGGCCGATCCGCAGGCGGAGGCGGTCGGGGCGTTCGTCGAACAGCCCGGCATGGGTGACGCGCCGCCGCTGCGGACGGTGGCCACACCCGTCGCCTTCTGGGGCGTCGACGAGAAGCCGCGCGGCGGCGCGCCGACGCTCGGTGAGCACACCGACGAAGTGCTCCGTGAACTCAACTGAACTCATCTATCTGGAGGTACGGCGTGGGCATCCTCGACGACAAGGTCGCCATCGTCACCGGCGGCGGCAGAGGCCTTGGCCGGGCGCACTGTCTGGCGCTCGCCGAGGCCGGCGCGACCGTGGTGGTGAACGACCTCGGCTCGGGCATACACGGCGAGCAGACCGGTGACTCCCCCGCCGACGAGGTCGTCGCCGAGATCACCAAGCTCGGCGGCCGGGCGATCGCCAACCACTCGTCGGTGACGGACTGGGCGGCGACCGAGACCATGGTCGCGGACACCGTCGCGGAGTTCGGCCGCCTCGACATCGTCGTGAACAACGCGGGGATCGTGCGCGACCGCATGCTGTTCTCGATGACCGAGGCCGAGTTCGACACCGTCATCGCAGTGCATCTGAAGGGCACCTTCGCGCTCACCCGGCACGCGTGTGCGTACTGGCGCGAGGCGTCCAAGCGAGGCGAGCAGGTGACAGGCCGCGTGATCAACACGACCTCGGGAACCGGCCTGTTCGGCAACCAGGGCCAGTCCAACTACGGGGCCGCGAAGGCCGGAATAGCCGGACTCACCGTCCTCACGGCTCTGGAGATGCGCAAGTACGGTGTCACCGCGAACGCCATCTCGCCGATCGCGGCGACGCGGATGACGGACGGACTGGCGGTCGGCGAGTCCCTCCAGGCCACCGAGGGCTTTGACCCGCGCGATCCCGCCAACGCCTCCGGGGTCGTCGTCTACCTGGCCTCCGACAGCGCGGCCTGGCTGACCGGCCAGGTCCTGCGCATCGAGGGCAACCGCCTCAACCGCCTGCAGGGCTGGACCGTCGCCGCCGTCCACCCCAGCCGGTCAGGACAGGCCCTCACCTACGACGAACTCGTCGACGCCGTACCGCAGTTGTACGGCGCCGTGCCTGTCGGCCGAGCGACGGGCGTCGGACAGTGAAGGGCCACGACGCCGCCGCCCTCGTGCTGCGCGCGACCCTCGGCCCGATGCTCTTCGCCCACGGCTGGAACAAGGTCGCCGGACCGGGCGGGCTCCAGGGCACCACGGGCTGGTTCGAGGCGCTGGGCCTCCAGCCGGCCGAGGTGCACGCCCGCATGGCCGCCGGCACCGAGATGGCGGCCGGGGTGGGCATCACGCTCGGCGCCGCCAACCCGCTCCCCGCCGCGGCGGCCGTCGGCCTGATGACCGTGGCCGCGCGCACCGACCACCGCGGCAAGGGGTTCTTCGTCTTCAAGGGCGGCTGGGAGTACTCCGGTGTCGTGGGCGGCGCGGCCGTCGCACTGGCGGCGCTGGGCAACGGCCGGTACTCGCTCGACGGCGTGCTGCGCCGCCAACGGGCCGGAACCCGGCACGCGTTGCTCGCGGCCGGAGTCGGCACGGCGAGCGCGGCGGCACTGCTGGCGCTGTGCTACCGGCCCGAGAAGAAACCTGACGAGACAGATCGATGAGACCGATGAGGGCAACAAGGGAGAGTCGACATGGACGCGGCTGACTTCAGCGCGGTGCTGTCCGAGGTCCGGCGTTTCGTCCGGGACCGCGTCGTGCCGCTCGAGGCGGAGATCGACGAGACGGATGAAATGCCCGCGGACATCCGCGAGGCGGCCAAGAAGATGGGTCTGTTCGGCTTCGCGCTGCCCGAGGAGTACGGCGGCCTGGGTCTGTCGATGCTCGAAGAGGCCCAGTTGATGTTCGAGCTGGGCTACACGACCCCGTCACTGCGTTCGATGTTCGGCACCAACAACGGCATCGCGGGTCATGTCCTCATGGTCGGCGGTACGGAGGAACAGAAGGCGCACTGGCTGCCGAGGATCGCCTCGGGTGACGTCCTGGCGTCGTTCGCGCTCACCGAGCCCGAGGCGGGTTCCGATCCCTCGACGCTCACCACGAGGGCGCATCTGGAGGGCGACGAGTGGGTGATCAACGGCGCCAAGCGCTACATCACCAACGCCCCGCTCGCCGACGTCTTCATGGTCTTCGCCCGCACCGACCCCGACGCCCCGCGCACCCGCGGCATCTCCACCTTCCTGGTCCCGGCCGGCACCCCGGGCCTCACCGTGGCTCCCAAGGACCACAAGATGGGCCAGTTCGGTGCCTGGACCGCGGACGTGTTCTTCGACGACGTCCGCGTGCCGGCCTCCGCGCTCGTCGGCGGCGAGGACGGCCTGAACCGGGGCTTCGGCACCGCGATGGGCTGTATCGCGCACGGACGGGTCCACATCTCCGCGCTGATGGTCGGCATGGCCGAGCGTCTGGTCGACGAGTCGGTCGCCTACGCGAGCGCCCGCAAGCAGTCCGGGAAGCTCATCGGCTCCTTCCAGCTCGTCCAGGGTCTGATCGCCGACTCGCAGACCGACTACTACGCCGGACGCGCCACCGTCCTGGAGGCCGCCCGCGCCTTCGACGCCGGCACGGACACCAAGATCGGGCCGTCCTGCACGAAGTACTTCGCCAGCGAGATGGTGTGGCGGGTCGCGGACCGCGCCGTGCAGATCCACGGCGGCGCGGGCTACATGCGCGGAGTCGCCGTCGAGCGCTTCTACCGCGACGCCCGGCTGTTCCGTATCTACGAGGGCACCAGCCAGATCCAGCAGGTCATCATCGCGAAGGCGCTACTGGGCGAGGCGGCGCGCGGCTGAGCGCCACATGGGTGAGGGCCCCGGGTGACCCGGGGCCCTCACCCATGTGGCGTCTGTCAGATCCCGAGCCGGTCCAGCAACCGCTCGTGGTACACCGCTGGGCCCCCGAACAGCAGCTGCGAGGACTTGGCGCGCCGGAAGTACAGGTGGGCGGGATGCTCCCAGGTGAAGCCGATGCCGCCGTGGACCTGGATGTTCTCCATGGCGGCGAGCGTGTACGCCCGTGAGCAGCAGGCGTGTGCCACGGCCGCGGCGACCGGGAAGTCCGGGGAGTCCGGGGAGTCCTCGTCGGCCAGCCGCGCCGCCTCCCGGGAGGACGCCTCAGCCAGTTCCACCTGGACGAGCATGTCGGCGCACTTGTGCTTGACCGCCTGGAAGGAGCCGATCGGCCGGCCGAACTGATGACGGACGCGGGCGTAGTCCGCGCTCGTCTCCAGACACCGCCGTGCCCCGCCCGCCTGCTCGGCGGCCAGCCCGACCGAGGCGATGTCGAGGACCTTGGCCATGACGCGCCCGCCCGCCCCCTGCGCCCCGACGAGCGTCGCGGGCACGGCTTCCAGGGTCAGCCGGGCCATCGCCCGGGTGGCGTCCAGGGTTTCCATCGGTTCCGCCGTGAGTCCCGTGGCTTCCCGCTGCACCGCGAAGAGCGTCGGGCCGGCCACGGTGCGGGCGACGACGAGGATCAGGTCGGCCGTCGTACCGTCGATGACGAAGCACTTGCGGCCGCGTACCGTCCAGCCGCCGTCGCCGTCCGGCACGGCACGCGCGGAGACCATGGCGGGGTCCCAGGAGCCGTGTTCCTCGGCGACGGCGAGGGTGGCCGTGGTGCGTCCGGAGGCGATGCCGGGAAGGAAGCGTGCGCAGGCCTCCTTGTCTCCCGAGGCCAGCAGGGCCTGGGCGGCCAGGAGCACGGTGGCGAAGAAGGGCGCGCAGAACAGCGCGCGGCCCATCTCCTCCAGGACGACGCCGAGTTCGACGAGGCCGAAGCCGTCGCCGCCGTACTCCTCGGGGATCGCCAGCCCGGGCAGGCGGAGCTGGTCGGCCGCCTGGGACCACACCGCCGGGTCGAAGCGCGGCTCGCTCTCCATGAGCTTGCGCACGGCCTCCTCCGGCGACTTGGAGTCCAGGAACTCCCGTACGGACGCCCGCAGTTCCCGCAGTTCGCTCTCGTCGGCGGTCACGGCCGCACCTCCTTGGCAGCGGCGGTCACCGGTTCCTTGGGCAGGCCCAGGACCCGTTCCGCGAGGATGTTCTTCATGATCTCCTCGGTGCCGCCGAGGATGCGCAACGCCGGGGTGGCGAGGAGGAGTTCGGTCCAGGCGTAGGTGCCCCACTGGCCGGTGTCGGCGATCGCGCGCGGGCCGAGGGCGTCCGCGACGAAGTGGGCGGCCCGGGTGAGGTTCTGGCCGTACATCAGCTTGGACACGGACATCTCGGGGCCCGGCGCGACCCCGCCGCGCAGCTTGCGCAGGGCCCGCGCGTTGAGGTGTTCGGTGGCCATGACGTCCACGAGGAGTTCGGCGAGGCGGGCGCGCAGGGCGCGGTCGTCCCACGTCCAGGTGGCGCGCATCAGCGCGGAGAGCCGGTCCGGGGACAAGGCGGCGGCGACCGGCCCTGCGCCCTCGCTGCCGACGGTCGCGCGTTCGTTCATCAGGGTGGTCAGGGCGACGGTCCAGCCGCCGTCGACCTCGCCGAGCCGGTGGTCGTCGGGGATGCGTACGTCGGTGAGGAAGACCTCGTTGAAGTCCGCGCCGCCGGTCATCTGCCGCAGCGGCCGGACCTCGACCCCGGGGGCGTCCATGGGGACGAGGAACGCCGTGATGCCGCGGTGCTTGGGCGCGTCCGGGTTCGTCCGGGTCAGGGCGAGGCCGATCTGGCTGTGCTGGGCGACCGAGGTCCACACCTTCTGCCCGTTCAGTACCCAGTCCTCGCCCTCGCGGACGGCCCGGGTCGCCACGCTCGCCAGGTCGGATCCGGCGCCGGGTTCGCTGAACAGCTGGCAGGCGATGGCGTCCCCGCGGTACATCGCCGGCAGCCAGCGGTCCTTGATGTGGGGCTGGGCGTGGGCCAGGATCGTCGGCCCGATCATGCCCAGGCCGATCACACTGAGCACACCGGTGTCGGCGACGTCGTACTCCGACTCGACGGCGTCGTAGAGCAGGTCGTGCACGGGGGTCAGGCCCCGGCCGCCGTACTCCACCGGTCCGGTGATCCAGCCGAAGCCGTTCTCGTAGCGGATCCGCTGCCACTCCCGGGCCCGTTGCACGAACTCCCGCTCCTCGTCGGGCGGGAGGCTGCTGAAGTACGCCATCGAGTCGTCGCCCTCGCCCCAGGTGAAGGCGGTGCGGTCGGGGGCCTTCGCCACGTGCGCGTCGAGGAAGCGGCGCGCCCCGGCGGCGAAGTCCCGCATGTCGTCGGATTCCATCGCGTTCGCTCCGCTGTCAGGTCGAGAGGATCGTCACCGCCGACGCGCCGGGCGCGCCGTACAGGTGGGTGTAGCCGACACGCGGTGTGCCGGGGATCTGGCGGGTGCCCGCCGTACCGCGCAGCTGAAGGACGATCTCGTGGACCTGGCGCAGTCCGGACGCGCCGATCGGTTCCCCGTTGCCGAGCAGTCCGCCGTCGGTGTTGACCGGGAGCCGGCCGCCGATCTCGGTGGCGCCCTCGGCGATGAGGCGTTCCTGCTCTCCGTCCTTGCAGAGGCCGTTCTCCGCCATGTGGATGATCTCCGATCCGGCGTCGGTGTCCTGGAGCTGGGCCACGTCGACGTCCTCGGGGCCGATGCCCGCGCGTTCGTACGCGTCCCGTGAGGCGTCCACGCTGGGGCTGTCAACGGGCTCCCCGACCGGGAACGACGGGCTCTGCACCTCGAACGCGCCGAGTCTGCGGCTGCGCAGGGCGGTGGAGCGGACCCGTACCGGCTTCCCCGTGTACTTGTGGGCCTGGTCGGCCCGGCACATCACGATCGCTGCCGCGCCCTCGTTCGGGCCGCAGTACATGAACTGGCGCAGGGGGTAGTTGAGGACCGGGGAGGCGAGGACCTCCTCAGGCGACAGGGGCGTGCGGCGCCAGGCCTTCTCGTTCCCGGCCGCGTTGCGGAAGTTCTTGGAGGCCACGCGGGCGAGCGTCTCGTGGGAGATGCCGTGCTCGTGCATATAGCGGTTGATCTTCATGCCGAAGAAGTGGGTGGTGAGGAAGAGCCCGGTCTGCCCGTACCAGGAGGGGATGCCGGCCACGGACGGATCGGCGGCGAACGCGCCGCGCGGGTGCTTGTCCAGGCCGATGGCGATGGTCAGGTCGTGCTCGCCGGTCTCGATGGCGCGGGCGGCCAGCGCCACCGCCGTACCGGCCGTCGCGCAGCCGTTGAAGACACCGCGCAGGGGTACGCCGGTCAGGCCGAGCCGGCCGACGATGGCGTCCGGGTTGGCGACCTCGTAGCTGCCGATGTAACCGCCCTGGATCTGCGGCCAGTTCACGCCCGCGTCGGTCAGTGCCAGCCGTACGGCGTCCGCGCCCATGTCCAGCGCGGGCTTGCCGGGGAAGCGGCCGAAGGGGTGCAGGCCCACCCCGATGATGACGGCCTCGGTCATGACGCCTCCTCCTCGATCTCCGTGGATTCCCCGGTCTCCGTGGATTCCTCGACCGGGGCGAACGCGAAGGTCATGACCTCCGTGCCGTCGTCCTGCACCGTGTAGGGCACCAGCGTCAGCCGCATGTCCTGTCCGATCCGCAGCTTGTCGGGGTCGGGTTCGGTCAGTCGCGCCTCGACCAGCAGCTCGCCGGGGAGCTCGACGTATCCGACGGAGTACGGCTCGAAGGCCTCGGGGCCGTCGTACGGCGGGGACGGCGGGCGGAAGTCCTGGGTGGTGTACGTCCACAGCGTGCCGCGGTCCGCCAGGAGCCGTTCCTTCGACTCCTCGCTCGCACACCGGACACAGGTCGCGGCGGCCGGGAAGCTCACCAGGCCGCACACCCTGCACTCGGAACCGATGAGCCGGAGGGGCGCGGCGGCGGGCGGCCAGGTGAACAGGCCCTCGGCGACGGGGCGTTGTGTCGTCGTCATCTCAGGCTCCGTTCCGGTTGCCCAGGACGTCGGCGTTCGGAGCCGCCTTGGCCACCAGGTTCGGGACGACGGAGGACAGCTCCTCCGGCGTCCAGCGGGCGTCGGCACTCGCGGTGGGGCCGTTGACCCAGCCCTCCAGGACCGTGATGCGGTTGCCGACGACGCCGAACACCCGGCCGGTGACCTCGCGCGAGGCGGCCGCGCCCAGCCACACCACCAGCGGCGAGATGGCCTCGGGGGTGAGGTCCTGGCTCTCGGCGGCCTGCTTCATCATCTCGATGTCGTCGGTCAGCCGGGTCAGCGCGGTGGGCGCGATGGCGTTCACCGTCACGCCGTAGCGGGCGAGTTCGGCGGCGGCGATGAGGGTGAGGCTGGCGATGCCGGCCTTCGCCGAGCCGTAGTTGGACTGGCCGGGGTTGCCGAAGATGCCGGACGGGGAGGTCGTGTTGATCACCCGGGCGTCGTTGTCCTGACCGGACTTGGCGCGCTCGCGCCAGTACGCGGCCGCGTGGTGCAGGGTGGCGAAGCTGCCCTTGAGGTGGACGGCGATCACACTGTCCCAGTCCCGCTCGGTCATCGACACGATCATCCGGTCGCGCAGGATGCCGGCGTTGTTGACCAGTACGTCAAGGCCGCCGTATGTGTCCACGGCCTGCTGGACGAGCCGGCCGGCGCCCTCCCAGGTGGAGATGTCGTCCGTGTTGGCCACCGCCTCGCCGCCGGCCGCGACGATCTCGTCGACCACGCTCTGCGCGGGCCCGGCTGAGGCGCCCGCGCCGTCCCGTCCGCCGCCCAGGTCGTTGACGACGACCTTCGCCCCGTGCGCGGCGAACGCCAGGGCGTGCGCCCGGCCGATCCCGTTGCCGGCGCCGGTGACGACCGCGATCCGGCCTTCGACCACTCCTTCAGACATGCTCAATTCCTCCATCGGAAAGGTCAGTTGGCCTCGGCGAGCAGGACTCGCGGGTTGTCGCTGCCGCAGCCGCACCGGCCCACGACGACGCGTCCGGTGATGCCGAGCGGTGTCTCGGGCAGGGACGAGGTGCGCCCCTCCCCCGCGGCCACGGTCAGCTGTCCGTCCCGCTCGCCGAACCGCCATTCGGCGGCGTTGACATGGGCGCCGCTGCGTTCGGGGCACTCCAGCGCGAGTGCAGGTCCCACCGCCGAGATCACGGAGGCGGTCACCCCCACGGCACGCAGGAGGGGTACGGCGGCGGGCCGGGCCAGGACGACGGGCGTGGACCGGAACATCTCGCCGATGTCGGCTGTGCCGGCGAGCCCCTCCAGGGTTTCCGCCGACAGGCCGATCACCGCGTGCGGTGTCAGTTCGCGGTGGAAGACGGCGGTGCGGCGGTGGTCCCAGCCCATCGCCTCGGCGATGCCGTACGGCACCTTCAGCGTGCGCAGGGCGCCGATCACCGCGCGGCCCCAGAAGCCCTCGAAGCCGGAGGCGGTCAGCAGGGCCCGCTGCCCGGCCGCGAGACCGTGCTCCCGCAGCCGTGCGGTGACCCACTCCGTGTCGCGGGCGAGTTCCGCCCAGGTCAGCTCCAGGTCCCGCATGCCGTCGGCGGTGGGGAAGCGCAGGAGGTAGGCGAGTTCGGGGCGGTCGAGCGTCCTGGCACGGGCCAGGGTGTCGGCGCGGGCCATCAGGTCTTCACCACCCGGGGGAATTTGGCGACGCTGGTCATGGTCTTCAACAGGTCCTCCTCGGTGCGCATGTCGAGCACCGGCTTGACTCCGGTCCGCGTGCGCACGGCCTCGCTCAGGCGTCCGGCCAGGGCGTCGACGTCGCCGGTGAGATGGGGGTCGTAGCCGACGCGCAGCCGCAGTTCGTCGACCTCGCGCCGGTCCCGGACGATCTGGAAGACGCCCGCGACGGTCTCCGGCTGGTCCTCCACCGCCTGCCACACGTCCCGCAGGACGACGGAGCGTCCCTGCACCACCGTCTCGTCGCCGCGCCGCCCGGCCACCCACATGCGGGCGTGGGTGCGGCCGCAGCCGCAGGTGTCGCGGGAGAGGCGGACGAGGTCCTCGCTGCGGTAACGGATCAGCGGCGCGGCCCGGTTGTCCAGGTCGGTGGCGACCAGTTCGCCGAGGTCGCTCGCGGGGACGTCGCGCCAGCCGTGCTCGTCGACCTCGACGCACTCGGCGAAGACGGTGTCCTCCCAGAGGTGGAAGCCGTCGTGCTCGCGGCACTCCCACGCGGTGCCGGTGTCGGCGGCGCTGGTGTACTCGTAGACGTCGATGCCCCAGTCGTCGCGGATCCGCTCGCGCATCTTCCGGCTGAGGGGCTGGCCGGCGCAGGAGGCGCCCTTGAGAGAGGAGAAGGCCTCCCTCAGGTCGGTCTTCTCGGCCAGGTGCTCCAGCTCCACCATCTGCGGATACATCATCTGCAGATAGGCGGGTCGGTAGGTGCGCAGGGCCTCGACGACCTCGGGCATGTTGCCCATCCAGGTGTCGACCTCGATGACCACCGCGCCCAGCGCCTGGAAGCCGGCGTCCATGAAGTTGCGGAAGGTGCCGGGCGGGCTCAGGACCCGGTCGCCGGGCCTCAGGCCCAGCTCCCACAGGTCCCGTACCTGTGCGGTCACCAGGGGCGGGGCGTCCTGCCAGATCTCGGCGAAGAACTCCGGGTCACCGGTGGTTCCGGAACTGGAGGAGACCGAGGTCAGCTCCTCGACCGGGACGCAGAGCAGGCCGGCGAAGGCGTCGCCGGTGCGGCTCCGGTAGGCGCGGATCATGTCCTTGGTGATGAACGGGATGCGCGCCCGGAAGTCCTCCAGGGACCGGATGTCGCGCGGGTGGACCCCGTGCTCGTCCCACAGCTCGCGGTAGAAGGCCGAGTTGGCGTAGGCGTACTCGACGAGCTCCAGGAGCTGTTTCTCCTGCCACGCGCGCAGTTCCTCGCGCGGCATGGTCTCCACCTGGGGCTCGAAGTACCTGTCAGCGGTGTCCCTGTCACCGACCATGGCGCCTCCTCGCGGCTCAGTGCCCAGATCTTCCAGCTATCAGCGCAATCAGTCAACCAATTCGACGGATTGAACGCGGGACTCGCGCTCCGTCGATCTATATAGTTAACTATTAGAACTCATTCAACCACAGGAGGGCTGCCGTGAAGATCGTTGTCTGCGTGAAGCACGTGCCCGACGCCACGGCGGACCGCACCTTCACCGAGGACGGCACCACCGACCGGGCGTCGGTCGACTCGCTGCTGTCCGAACTCGACGAGTACGCCGTCGAGCAGGCGCTGCGCCTGGCCGAATCGGACCCCGACACCGAGATCGGCTATCTCACCGTCGGACCCGACGACGCGCGCGACGCCCTGCGCAAGGCCCTGGCCATGGGCGGTGACGCGGCGATCCATGTCAGCGACGAGGACATCGAGGGCAGCGACGCGTTCGGTACGTCACTGGTGCTGGCCAAAGCAATCGAGCGGCACGGATTCGACCTCGTGCTGTGCGGTATGGCCTCGACGGACGGCACCATGGGCGTGCTGCCCGCGCTGCTGGCCGAGCGGCTCGGCGTCCCGGCCGTCACCCACCTCGAAGACCTGGCGATCGAGGACGGAACCGTGACCGGGCGCCGCGAGAGCGACGGCGCCACCGTACGGATCCAGGGCGCCCTGCCCGCCGTCGTCTCGGTGACCGACCGCTCCGGGGACGCCCGCTACCCCTCCTTCAAGGGGATCATGGCCGCCAAGAAGAAGCCGGTCGAGACCCTCGGCCTCGCCGACCTCGGCATCGAGGCCGCACAGGTCGGCCCGGCCGGAGCGCGGTCGGCCGTGGACACCGCGACCCGGCGCCCGCCGCGCACCAAGGGCGAGATCGTCGCCGACGAGGGGACCGGCGGCATCGGACTGGCCGCGTTCCTCACCACCAAGAAGTTCATCTGACCGCGCCCCGCCCTCAAATACCTGAAGGAGTTGCATCACCGTGGCCGAGATCCTCGTCCTCGTCGACCACGTCGACGGTGCCGTACGAAAGCCGACCCTCGAACTGCTCACCCTGGCCCGCCGCCTGGGCGAACCCTCGGCCGTCTTCCTGGGGCCGGGCGCGGACCGCGCGACCGAGGTTCTCGGCCGGTACGGCGCCCAGAAGATCCATGTCGTGGACGCCCCCGAGGTCGACGAGTACCTCGTCACCCCGGCCGTGGACGCCCTCACACAGCTCGCCGAGCGCACCGGCCCGGCCGCGATCCTGCTGCCGTCCGGGCCGGACGGCAAGGAGATCGCCGCGAGGGTCGCGCTGCGGCTCGGCTCCGGACTCATCACCGACGCCGTCGATATCACCGCGGGACCCGACGGGCCGGTCACCGGACAGTCGGCCTTCGCCGCGACGTACCAGGTCACCGCACACATCACCCAGGGCGTGCCGGTGATCACGGTCAAGCCGAACGCAGCCGCCCCCGAGGCCGCCCCCGCCGAACCCGTCATCGAGAAGCAGGACGTCACCTTCGGGCCGCCCTCGCAGACCGTACGGGTCCTGTCCCGCACACCGCGGGAGCGCGGCGACCGGCCCGAGCTGACGGAGGCCGACATCGTGGTCTCCGGCGGTCGCGGGGTGCACGGCGCGGAGAACTTCGCTCTCATCGAACGGGTCGCCGACGCGCTCGGTGCGGCCGTCGGGGCGTCCCGCGCGGCCGTGGACGCCGGCTGGTATCCGCACAGCCACCAGGTCGGCCAGACAGGCACCCAGGTCTCCCCGCAGCTCTACCTCGCCGCCGGCATCTCCGGCGCGATCCAGCACCGGGCGGGCATGCAGACGTCCAAGACCATCGTCGCCGTCAACAAGGACGCCGACGCACCGATCTTCGAGCTCGCCGACCACGGCGTGGTCGGGGACCTGTTCGCGGTGCTGCCGCAACTGGTGGACGAGATCGAGCGGCGCCGGAGCTGATCTTTCACGGCCCGGCCTTCCCTTCAGCGACCCATACATCTAAAATCGCTAACTGATTGCATCCATTGATGCGTGCAGCCCTGACCCGAAGGAGTGTCATGACGAAGATCTGGGTCAACTCCGGGGACTCCCATGTGATGGAGCCCGCCGACGTGTGGACCGCGCGGTTGTCCGCGCGGCTGGGCGCGCGGGCGCCACGCAGTGAGCGCGGCGAGAAGTACGAGATGCTCTACATCGACGGCGAGCGCATCGACCGCCAGCTCGGCGACTTCATGGACGCGATGCGCCCGCCGGGCGCCTGGGACCTGAAGGTCCGGCTCAAGGACCTCGACCAGGAGGGCGTCTGGAGCCAACTGGCCTTCCCCTCCATGGGGTTCTGGCTCGTGTCGATCAACGACCGGGAGCTCGCCCGGGAGACGGTACGGGCCTGGAACGACTGGGCCCACGAGGAGATCCTCAGCAAGAACAAGCGCGTCATCACCACCGCCTGCGTCTCGACGGCCGACATCGACGACGCGGTCGCCGAGGTGGAGCGGGTGGCAGAGCTGGGCTTCAAGGCGATCTTCCTGCCGTGTTCGACACGACCCGGCGAGGAATACGCCCTGGACCGCTGGGAGCCGTTGTGGACCGCGGTCGAGCGGGCGGGGCTGGTGCTCGGCTTCCACATCGGCACCGGCGCGCAGAACGTCGTCTTCCGCGGACCCGGCGGCGCGGTCGTCAACTACATGGAGACCACCTACCCGGGCATGCGCGTCGTGTCCCACATGGTCGCGGGCGGCGCGCTGGACCGTCACCCCGACCTGAGGATCCTCATCGCGGAGGGCGGCGCGGGCTGGGTGCCGGCCATCGGTGACCGGATGGACGAGGCCTACCGCCAGCACGGCATGTTCGTCCGGCCGAAGCTGAGCCGGCTGCCCAGCGAGATCATCAGGCAGCAGGTGTACGCCTCCTTCCAGCACGACAAGAGCTCGGTGGAGATCGTCGAGTCGACGGGCTACCGCAACGTGATGTGGGGCGACGACTACCCCCACCTGGAAGGCACCTACGGCCACACCCAGTCCACGCTGCACGATCTGTTCGAGGGCGTGTCCGACGACATCCGCGACCGCGTCACGCGCGGCACCTTCAACGAGCTGTTCGGTCTGCCGGACCCGACTCCCCAGGAGGCGGCCGTCTGAGCGGCGCCGACGGAACCAATTCGGTGACCACTCCCCCGTACCCCTCGGACCCCCCGCACCCCTCGTACCCCGAAGACCTGGAACGGCCCGGACTCGTCAGGACCGGGCGGTCGACCTTCGTCCGGCCCATCCGGCCGGAGGACGCCGACCGCCTGGTCGCCTTCGTCGGCACCCTGTCCCGGGCCACCCTGGCCTACCGCTCCCTCGGTCCGGTGGTCCGCGCCCGCGACGACGTCATCCGGCGCGGCGCCCACGTGGACTACCTCAACGAGCTGGCGCTCGTCGCCCTCGCCGGTGACGAGATCGCCGGTCTGGTGCGCTACGTCCGCGACCCGGAGGAACCGGAACACGCCGAGGTCACGTTCACCATCCGGGACGACCACCAGAGCGAGGGGTTCGGCAGGCTGCTCCTGGAGCACATCGCCGCCGCCGCGCGGGCACGGGGCATCCGGGTGCTGGAGGCCGACGTCCTCGCCGACAACGCCAGGATGATCAACGTCTTCCTCGGCTCCGGCTACCGGACCCAGACCGGTCCGCCCGGCCAGATCATCCATTTCGAGATCGCCGTCGATCCGCAGGCCCAGGCCGTGGCGCGGGCCGAGCGCCGCGAGCAGACGGCCGTACGGCGCTCGCTCAAACCCCTGCTCGAACCGCGCTCGGTCGCCGTCATCGGCGCCAACCGCGACCCGCTGACGATCGGCCACGAGATAGTAGCCAACCTGCTGCGGGGCGGCTTCGCCGGCAGCGTCCTCCCCGTCAATCCACGGGCCGAGGAGATCGCCGGGGCGCGGGCGTACGCAAGCGTCCTGGACCTGCCCGAGGCGCCGGACCTGGCGCTGGTTGCCGTACGGGCCGAGGCCGTGCCCGGTGTCGTACGGGAGTGCGCGGAGGTCGGGGTCAAGGCGGTGGTCGTCGTCTCGACGGGCTTCGGGGAGACCGGGGCCGAAGGACGGGCCGGCGAGCTGGAGTTGGCGCGTTTCGCCCGCGCCTCCGGAATGCGGCTGGTCGGCCCGAACTGCATGGGCGTGGTCAACACGACCCCCGCGGCGCGCCTGGCCGCGACCTTCTCACCCGCCCTGCCGACGCCCGGCCGGGTGGCGATGTCCAGCCAGTCCGGGCCGCTCGGGCTCGCCGTGCTCGACTACGCCCGGCGGCTGCGGCTCGGCTTCTCCGGCTTCGTGTCGGTGGGCCACGCCGTCGACGTCTCCACCGACGAACTGCTCCAGTGGTGGGAGGAGGACCCGGGGACCTCGGTGATCCTGCTGCACGTCGAGACCTTCGGCGATCCACGCCGGTTCGCCCGCGTCGCCCGCCGGGTCGCACCGCGCAAACCCATCGTCGCGGTCCATCCGGGCCACGCGGACTCGGCCGTGAGCTCACTGTTCGCGCAGTCCGGTGTGATCCGCACCCGCAGCCTCCAAGAGCTGTTCGACGTCGCCCTGTTGCTCGCCCACCAGCCTCCCCCGCCGGGCAACCGGGTCGCCGTGATCACCAACGCGGGGGGCCCGGCGGCTCTGACGGTCGGCGCGTGCGCGGCGAGCGGTCTGTGCGTGCCCGCGCTCGGTGAGCGCACCCGGCAGGCGCTCCGTCCGGCCCTCGCGCCCCACGCCGACGTCTCCAACCCGGTCGACCTGACGCCCACCGCCACCGCCGCCCACTACCGGCAGGCGCTGGACGCCGCCCTGGCGGACGACGGGATCGACGCGGCCGTCGTCCTGTTCATGCCGCCGCTCGCGGACAAGCCCGACGAGGTGGCGTCGGCGATCCTCGACGCTGCAGCGGCCCGGCCCGACAAACCCGTACTGGCCAGCTTCCTGGGCGGTGCGGGCGTCGCCGACCTTCTGCACCGCGGCGACCTGGTGGTACCGACGTACACCTTCCCGGAGGCCGCTGCCACCTCGCTCGGACACGCGGCGGCCTACCAGACCTGGCGCAGCACCCCCGCGGGCGTCGTGCCCGACCTCGCCGGAATCGACGCCGAGCGGGCCCGGTCGCTGATCACCTCCTGTGCCCCCGGGCCGGTCCCCGCGGCGGTCGCCGCCGAGCTGCTCGCCTCGTACGGGATCGCCGTACGCGGCGGCGACCCGGGCCCCGGACCGGACGCTGGACCGGACGCGTTCCTCACCGTCCGCGCCGACCCGGTCTTCGGCCCGGTGGTCGCCTTCGGCCTCACCGGGGACTACGCCGACCTCATGGCGGACGTCGCCCACCGTGTCACCCCCCTCAGCGACCGCGACGCCCGCGAGATGGTCCGCTCGCTGCGGGCCGCCCCGCTGCTGAACGGCCGGACCGGGGGCCCGGGGGTGGACCTCGCGGCCTTGGAGGAGACCGTCCTGCGGATCTCGGCGATGGTCGAGGACCACCCCGAGATCGAGGCGCTGGAACTCCGTCCGGTGCGGCTCCTGTCACCCGGGGACGGCGTGGCCGTCGCGCACGCGACGATCCGGCTGGCCGACAACACAGCAGCAGGAGGTTCCTCGTGAAGGTGGGCATCTACTTCGACCTGCGCAACCCACCGCCGTGGCGGCAGAGTTGGTCGCGGGTGTACGGGTTCGCCCTGGAGATGTGCGAGGAGGCGGACCGGCTCGGCCTCGACTCGGTCTGGTTCTCCGAACACCACGGCTTCGAGGACGGCTACCTCCCCCAGCCGCTCACCATGGCCGCGGCTGCCGCCGCGCGCACCCGGCTGATCCGCCTGGGCACCGCGGTCATCCCCGCACCACTGCACGCGGCCCCCGAGATCGCCGAACAGGCCGCGCTCGTGGACATCATCAGCGACGGCCGCCTGGACCTCGGGCTCGGCACCGGCTACCGGGTGCCCGAGTACCGGCTGTACGGCGCCGACCTCGCCAAGCGCTACACCACGACCGATCAGCGGGTACGGGAGATCCGCGGCCTGTGGGGCGAATCCCTGGTCACCCCGGGCCCGGTGCAGGACCCGCTGCCGATCTGGCTCGGCTACCAGGGCCCGCAGGGCGCCCGCCGGGCCGGACGGCTCGGCACGGGGCTGCTGTCGCTCAACCCGGCGCTGCTGACGCCGTACCGCGAAGGGCTCGCCGAGAGCGGGCACGACGTGGCGGCCGGCCGTATGCAGGGCTCGTTCACCACGTTCGTCACCGAGGACCCCGACGGTGACTGGCCGGTGGTGCGCAGGCACCTGGCGTACCAGTGGGACAGCTACCGCCGCTACATGGTGGAGGGCACCGACCAGCCGCCGCCCCGCCCCATCGACCCCGAGAAGTGGCGGGAGACGGGGCTGAGCGCGACCGGGGTCGGTCAGTTCTTGTACGGCACTCCGCAGGACATCGCCGATGCCATCAGGGCGTACGTGTCAGGGTTGCCGGTGGAGGGCGTGTTCCTGTGGGCCTCGCTGGCCGGGATGCCCGAGGAGATGGTGGCCCGGCAGGTTCAGCTCATCGCGGGGAAGCTGCGTCCGCTGCTTGCGGATGTCTGACACCCAGTCGCCTGACATTCCGACGCCCGACAAGAGGAGTCACCCCATGTCCACGACGCCACCGACCGGGCCCTGGGCGGGGGCCGACTTCCAGGAGCCGCCCCGGACTCCCGGCGGGGTGGCCCTGTGCGGGGCGTGCCGCGCCGCCGGTTCCTGCCGACTGGGAGTGGAGCGCGAGCGGCTCGACGAGGACGGGTCGGCGCGGTTCGAGCTGTCCTGCCCGCGGGACCAGGAGGGCGCGGCCCGATGTGGCGCACGGCGGCTGGACCGCGGCCGTACTCGACGACTGCCTCGGCCATCTGCCGCTGCTGCACCGGGTGTTGAGCGTGACGGCGGAACTGACCGTGAGCTTCGTGAAACCGGTGCCGGTGGAGCGACCGCTGGAAGTCCGGGCCTGGGTGGAGAAGCGGGAGGGCAGGCGCTGGTACATCGCCGGCGAGATGGTGCTGCTGCCGACACGGGCCGTGCTGGCCCGGGTCTCCGGGATCTGGGTGACCCGGGACCGGGGCCACTTCGC
The DNA here is from genome assembly GCF_049739545.1 of Streptomyces sp. SLBN-8D4. NCBI lineage: Bacteria > Bacillati > Actinomycetota > Actinomycetes > Kitasatosporales > Streptomycetaceae > Streptomyces > Streptomyces sp. SLBN-8D4. The sequence continues at coordinate 9,645,752 of NZ_JBMGQC010000001.1, read as the reverse complement.
ACGGCACCAGGAGTGGCTGGCCGGCCAGGACGGCGAGGCCAGTAGGAACAGCCGGCAGGCCGGGGAAACGGGGCCCTGAGCCAGGTCGGGGCGGCGGGGCTCAGTACGACCTGAGCCCCATGCTGCGGGCTATGCCGTTGCGCTGGATCTGACTCGTGCCCCCGGAGATCGTGGCCACGATCGACTCCCGGTACCGGAAGCTCATCACGCTCTCCGTCGAGAAGCCGTGCCCCGCACAGACCTGCATCCCGAGCCGGGCGGCCGCCACGTACGTCTCCGAGCCCTTGAGCTTCGCCATCGACCCTTCCCGTGTGCAGGGCTTGCCCTGGGCGAGCAGCCAGGCCGCCCGGTAGGCGAGCAGCCGGGCGGAGTCGATCTCGGTCTGCAGGTCCGCCATGGCGTGCGCGAGGGCCTGGAAGTTGCCGATCGGCCGGCCGAAGGCGTGCCGGTTGCGGGCGTAGTCGAGCATCTCGTCGAGCGTGGCCTGCGCGGCGCCCAGATAGCCGCCGCTGATGATCACCTTCTCCAGCTCGATGTTGGAGAGCATCACCTTCCAGCCCTCGTCGCGCGGGCCGACGAGGTTCTCCTTCGGCACCAGGGCGTCGTTGAAGAAGACCTCGTTGGTGCCCAGGATGTGCCGGGCCAGTGTCGGCGTCCGGCGCACCTCGACGCCCTCGGTCGCGGGGTCGACGAGCAGCAGGCTGATGCCGCCGTGCTTGGGCTCGCGGGGCCCGGTCCGCACGTACGTGGCGATGGTCGTGTCCGGCAGGCCGCCACCCGTGCACCAGGCCTTCTGACCGCGGACGAGGAAGTCGTCCCCGTGGTCCTCGGCGGTGGTCCGCAGCGCCGCGGCGTCGGACCCGCTGTCCGGCTCGCTGAGGCCGACGGCGAGGCGGTGGCGGCCCGTCATCACCTGCTCGCGGATGAAGTCGCGCTGCGCCTCGCTGCCCCAGCGGAACACCGTGATGCCGGGGATGAGCACGCCGATGTAGCACATGGCCACGTCGAAGCTGGCCCGCCCGAGCTCCTCGGCGATGAGGATGAGCTCCAGCGGTCCGCCACCGTCACCGCCCTCGTCCTCGGCGAACGGGAGCGAGAACCACCCCAGCTCGGCCATCCCGCGAAACAGCTCGGGCGGTACGACGCCCTCCTCGTCCCACTGCTTGGCCTTCTCGGCCGGGCACACGTCGGCGACGAACTGCCGAGCCGTCGCACGCAACAGGTCCTGCTCATCGGTCAGCCCGAAGTCCACGGCCACTCCTCGCCAGCACTAGCCTATTCATCTATCTAATTGTTCTATGTTAGCGGATAGAGGGCAGTGGCAGTACTGCCTCACCACGCCGGTTGCGACACGGCGAGGCACCACCCGGCCGGGTGAGGACAGGCGAGGGCGTCAGTTGCCGGCCAGCTCCTCGGCCGCGTTGCGCCCGGCGTCGGCCGTACGGCGGAGGAAGTCGGCGAGCCGTTCGAGGTCGGCGTCGTCGTAGTCGGCGCAGATCCGCTCCACCGAGGAGTTCATCCCGGCGAAGAGCTCCAGCAGTTCGGCGTTGCGGTCGCGCAGGGCTCGGACCAGGAAGGCCCGGCGGTCCGCCGGGTCGCGGTCGCGGGCCACCCAGCCGGCACGTTCGAGCCGGTCGAGAACCCCCGTCGTCGTGGCGGCGTGCAGCCCGGCCCGTCGGGCCAGCGCGGTCGGGCTCAGCGGACCGTGGGTGTTGATGAGGTCGAGGCAGTCGAGGTCGATGTCCTTGAGTCCGAGGCGCGCGCCGACCCGGCGGTTGAGCAGGGTCAGCTCGGCGCCCAGCTCGCGCAGCCCCTGCTTGACCTCGACCGCGGCCCGCCGTCGACGGCGGGCCGCATCCCCAGATGGTACGGGAACCATAATGTACGCCCCTCAAACTAATATGCTACGGTTCTCGTATATTACGGCACTCGAACGAGTCGCCGGGTCAGGGGGCATCGTCATGTTCTTGGTGATCGGAGCGACCGCGAGCGTCGGACGGGAAACGGTCCGCCTCTTGCTCCAGGCCGGTGAGAAGGTGGTGGCGGTCACCCGCGATCCAGCCGCCGTTCTGCCCGATGGCGCGCAGGTTGCGACCGGGGATCCGTCCCGGCCTGACACCCTCACAACAGTGCCGGACGGCGTGGATGCCGTCCTGCTCAGCCCGCGCGCGTCCGCCTCGACCGTGGAGCACCCGGCCGACCACCGGCGGTTCGCCGACGAGTTCAGGGCGGTGGAGGAAGCGGTCAGGCGCTCAGGTCTGCGGTGGACGCTCCTGCGATGCGCCGACTTCGCCGCCAACGCTCCGGCCTGGGCTCCGCAGATCCGCGCGACCGGCGTCGTGCGGGGCGCCTACGGCGACGCGGTGACCTCGCCGATCCATCAGCGCGACATCGCGGAGATGGCCGTACGGGCACTCACCGACCGCGAGCACGCCGTGCACGCGGGCCGCACCTGCCTGCTCACCGGCCCACAGTCACCCGACCAGCGGGACAAGGTCCGTGTCATCGGCGAAGCCATCGGCCGGGAGCTGTCCTTCCAGGAACTCGCCCCCGCACAGGTCCCCCAGGCCATGCCGGCCCAGGGCCTCGCCGAGGACATCCCCGACCGGCTCCTCGGCTCCCTGGCCGACTACGCGAACAAGCCGGGCCCGTCCACGGACACCGTGGAGCGGCTCCTGGGCCGCCCGGCACTCCCCTTCGCCGCCTGGGCCGCCGAGAACAGCGCCGCCTTCGTGTCCTCGGTCCGCTCATGAGCCCGTGGCGTCGGCGAGGAGCGACGACCGTGCCGAACAGCCCGGTTGCCAAGATGGCGCGAGGAGCCGGGCTGTTGTTCACGGGCGTCTTCACGGGCTTCCTCGTCGCCGTACTCGTCCTCGAACTGTCCCTGCGGGGCTTCGACCGTCACGTCTACACCCAGGTCCGTCAGGTCGAACTCGATTCGCTGGACAAGCTTGCGGTCGTCACGCTCCTGCCTGCACTGATCACCACGGCATTGCTCGTCGCCTCCACGTTCAGGCGGGGCGGACGCACCTCCTGGTGGATGCTGACGGCGCTCACGCTGCTGGTCGGGATCCTCGCCCTGACCCTCGTGATCAATATGCCCATCAACGCCGACCAGCTCGACTGGAGTGTGCAGGCGCCGCCCGCGGACTGGGCCTCCGTACGTGATCGCTGGCAGATCGCCCACGGTGCGCGGACCGGCGCGGCCGTACTCGCGTTCGGAGCTCTGATCGCCGACGCGACGAGAGCGTCACGCGCTCCCCATCAGGGGACACCGGCTGCACCGCCCCACGAACTCCCGGCCGCACCAGAGGACTCCCCACAGCACCGACGGACAGGAAGGTGATCGACATGACGGAGATCGACCTGTCCTCCGGGACAGTCGCATACGAGGACACCGGCGGCGACGGCCCTACGGTCGTGCTCCTGCACGGATGGATGATGGACGCCTCGCTGTGGGACGGGCCGATCGCCGACCTGTCCGCCGACCACCGGTGCGTGGCACCGACCCTGCCGTTCGGCGCGCACCGTCGCCCGATGTCCGCCGACGCCGACCTGTCACTGCCCGGCATCGCACGGCTGGTCACGGAGTTCCTCGACCGCCTCGATCTCCACGACGTCACGCTCGTCGGCAACGACACCGGCGGAGCACTCGTCCAACTGCTCATGTGCGAAGGGGCCGCACGTGTGGGACGGGCCGTCCTCGTCTCGTGCGACGCGTTCGACAACTTCCCGCCGGGCCTGACAGGCAGGACGCTCGCGCTCGCCGGAAGGCTCCCGCCCCGCATGTTCGGACTGTTCATGCAGCAGATGAGGCTGCGGCCGCTCCGGCGCCTGCCGTTCGCCTTCGGGTGGCTGACCCTGCGCGGAGACGCCGCCACCGCCCGGTGGACGAAGCCGGTCATGAAACAGCCCGAGATTCGCTACGACGCCGTACGAACGCTTCGAGCCGCGGCGGCGGACGCCAAAGTCCTGCTCACCGCAGCCGAACGCCTGCCGGGCTTCGAGCGTCCCGCCCTCGTGGTCTGGGCAAGCGGAGACCGGGTGATGCCACCCGAGCACGGCCGCCGCCTCGCCGAACTCCTCCCGAACGCACGACTAATGGACGTCACAGACAGCTACACCCTCATCCCCCTGGACCAGCCGACAGAACTCGCGCGACACATCCGCGAGTTCACCCACGCCTCAGCCCCTCGGAGGGGCAGCTAGTCGCAACGCCGACAGCGCCCCACCTCGCCGAAGGAACACGGCCCACCCCCGCCCCACCTCCCGGAACCGTAGGACTCTCAACCGCCGGAGTCGAACAGGACGACCTGCTCGTAGAGGGTCCAGGGGGCCCGTTTCCGCACCGCCTCTTCGTTAACCCACCAGGAGTTGAGCTCGCGTACTGACCATTGCCACCGCCTCACGACGGAGACACCTTGTCCCTTCGCATCACCCCACTGACCGACCCCGCTCACGGGCCGCACGGCCGGCGTCTTGCCTGGTTGGCATCGGACGCGGATTCCATCCCTGCCGGGACGGCCTTTCTGCGCCTGCTCGACGGCGGACAAGAGCACCTGGCCGAGCTCGACCTCCGTGTTCATCCCGCCGAGCGCCGCAAGGGCGTCGGCTCCCGGCTCCTCAGCACCGCCGTGGCCACCGCAAGGGACAACGCCCGACGCTGCGTTGTCGCGCAGGCAGAAGCCGGATCGCCCGGCGACCACTTCCTGGCAGCGCGCGGTTTCCGGAAGGTCCTCACCTTGAGGTTCAGCCGCTTGCCGCTGGCTGACGTGCATACCACCGTCCTCGCCCAGATCATCGAGCGTCCGCATCCCGGCTACCGGCTGATGTCATGGCGGGGAACCGTCCCCGCCGACCTCGCCCAGACGTTCGCCGCCTCACGCCGTGCCATGGACGACATGCCCATGGACGACACCGACTGCGGCACCGTGACCTGGGACGTGGACCGCGTGCGGGCCGCGGCGAAGGCCGTCGAACAGCGCGGCGACCACCTGCACACCGTCGTCGCCCTCGACGCCTCCAACGGCTCGATCGCCGGGTTCACCGAACTCGTGATCCCCGGGAACGGCGCAGGTGACGGCCAGCACTACGGCACCGGTGTGCTGCCCGAGCACCGTGGACACGGCCTCGGCCGATGGATGAAGGCCGAGTCGATCCGACAGGCTCATAGGGACTATCCGGACCTCGGTGGCCTTCTGACCGACACCGCCGACAGCAACACGCACATGAGACAGATCAACGACGGTCTCGGCTACACACCCACGCACACGACACACCGGCATCAGCTCGACCTTTAGCAGAGGCGGACGGGCCGGACCGGGGCATCACCCCGCCCGGCCCGTCCGCGCTTTCGACACACGGCCCAGTAGCCGGCGGACCAGTTCGTCCGGTCCGCCGCCACCGCCGTTCAGCGCTGCCGCGTCGGTTACGGGAACTGCGTGACTTTGGAGGGCACCGTGTCGGTGCCGGACGTAGGCGCACCCGTGTCGTTGACGACGTGGGCGTACTGGCCCTTGCCGCCCAGCGAGATCACCAGCAGATCATGCATCTTGACACCCTGTCTGACGGGCACCTGGAAGCCGTGGTGCTGCACGATGGAGGGGTCCGAGGTGTAGTTGCAGTAGCTGCCCAGCCCCCACGTCTCGTGCTGCGTCACGGTGTCGGCGACCTTGTAGGCCGCGTAGCCGACGATGCCGTCATGGGTGATGGCGGCCGCGTTCGGGGCGTCGTAGGCCTTCTCGTTCTGGAAGAAGATCGTGCGGCCCCGTTCGCCGCTCCACAGTACGTCGTACTTGTTGAAGTGTTCCACGAACAGCCCGGTGGCCAGGACGTCGTCGCCGTTGACCTTCAGCCCGTAGTCGGCGCGGTTGGTGTCCCAGCCGACACCGTCGCCGTGGTCGGCGCGCCACAGCCAGGTGTGGTCGATGACCACGTCGTCGCTGTTGACGACGACGGAGTTGGTCGCGAGCCCCGGGCCCGCCCCGCCGATCCGGACGAAGACGTCCTGCATGGTGGTGGGGTCGGCCGAGTGGTCGGCGGAGGCACCGGGCTCGCCGATCCGCAGCAGCGTGTCGGAGTTGGCGCGACCGGCGTCGATGAGGAACCCGGCGAGCCGTACGCCGTCGACGTCGGCCACGTGCATGGCGTCGACGCCGTTGTCCGGCACGAGCGTGGCCAGGCCGAGTCCGAGCACCACCGTGTCGGACCGCCGCACGTCGATGGTCTGGTCGAGGTGGTAGACCCCCGGGGTGAACAGCAGGTTGAGGCCCTGGGCCAGCGCCTGGTTGATGGTGGCGGCGGTGGCGCCCGGCTTGACGACGTAGAACCGGTCCAGCGGGAGCGAGGTGCCGGCGTTCGCCGGCCAGGACACTCCGCGCGCGTTGGCGCGCTTGGCGGGCACGAACACCTTGTAGGTGCTGCCGTCGAGGTAGAGGAAGGGCTTCTCGCGAGAGACGGGCGTCGTGTCGAGGGTGGTGTACGGGCCCGAGTCGAAGTTGGTCGCCGGCGCGCCCTGCACCCCGGTGAACGTCATGTTCCACACGCCGTTGGTCCAGCCGCCGACGGAGCTGTCGCGGGTGTACCACTGCTGCTGGGAGTACGGGCCGACGGTGCCGTCGATCCTGGAGTCGGCGATGTAGCCGCCGGAGGCCCAACCGTAGCCGTTGGGCGCCAGGTTGAGGCCGCCCTGGATGTGCATGCGGCGGAAGGGCGCGGCCTGGGCCACGGCCCAGCGGTCGGTGCCGTTGGACGGCCTGATGGCGAGGTTTTCCGCCGAGCGCCAGAAGTTCTGGGTGGCGTTGCCGTTGAACCAGCCCGCGTCGACGGTGACGTCGCCGTTGATCTGGGTGTCGTCGGGGTTCAGTCCGAGGCCTGAGATCGAGGTGTAGAAGCCGAGTTGGGCGTTGATGCCGTTGTAGGTGCCTGGCTTGAGCAGGAACTGGTAGCGCCCCGAGCCGAACTGCGCCTTCTCCTGCTGGGCGAAGACCTGATCGAACTTCTGCTGGAGGTCGGGGGTGGAGGGGTCCACGACGATCACGTTCGGGCCGAGGTCACCGCCGCCCTGGATCGGGCCGCTGCCGCCGCCCGTGGTGCCGAAGACCTGGAACTCCCATGCGGAGTAGCCCCATTGGGTGGCGCGGTGGATGCCCAGGAGCCGTACGTACCGGCCCTGGCCGGAGACGTCGAGGGTGTCGGTTCCGCCGTCTCCACCGGTGACCGAGCGCAGGTCGGTCCAGGTGCTGCCGTCGCTCGAGGACTGGATCTTGTAGTCCTTGCCGTAGGCGGCTTCCCAGTTGATGACGACTTGGCTGATGGAGGCGGTGGCCCCGAGGTCGACCTGCAGCCATTGGTCGTCGGTGAATGCCGAGGACCAGCGGGTGACGGTGTCGCCGTCCACGGCCGCGCTCGCGGGAGTGCCGGCGTTCTCGGTGCTGGAGGACGTCGCCGCCCTGCCCTGGGACAGGTTGGTGTCGGCGCTCGCGGCCGCGGCCGCCGGGAGTCGGGTGGTGGGCAGGGTGATCAGTGCTGCCGTGGCGGCAAGCGCGACACCCAGGGATCTGAGTCTCATGAAGATTCCTGCGGGTGCGTCGGGGAAGAGTGGGGAGCGCCTACGGCAGGGAGCCTGGGGACATGGTGAGTTCGCCGTGACAGCGCTTAGTTCACGTCTTGATTTAACTAATGAGTTACAAGCTTCGGCAAGCCTTCGGAAGTTGAAATCTTTCCGGGCCTACTCCCGCCGGATCCCTTGACATCTTGATGTCATGCCCTCAACACTCCTCCGCGAGAGAGCGCTCTCACGTCTGCTGTTGCTGCTGTTGCCCCATCCCCCCGCACGCCGCACCGGCTTGAGGAGACTCCCATGCAGAGGATCGTCAGCGCCCCCACCAGCAGTCCCCCCCCAGTCGGCGCCGCACGCACACGCGCGGCGCTCGGCCTCGTCGTCGCACTGATCGCCACCCTCTTCACCGTCCTGTCACCTACACCCGCGCGCGCCGCTGACCAGCTGTTGTCCCAGGGCAGACCGGCCACCGCCTCGTCGACCGAGAACGCGGGCACCCCCGCGAGCGCTGCCGTGGACGGCAACACCGGAACCCGCTGGTCCTCCGCCTTCTCCGACCCGCAATGGATAAGGGTCGACCTCGGATCCGTCCAGCAGCTCAGCCGCGTCAGCCTCAACTGGGAGGCCGCCTACGCGACCGCCTTCCAGCTCCAGACCTCCACCGACGCCACCAACTGGACCACCGTCCACTCGACCACCACCGCGACCGGCGGCACCCAGAACATCACCGTCTCCGGCAGCGGCCGCTACGTCCGCCTCTACGGCACCGCGCGCGGCACCCCGTACGGCTACTCCCTGTGGGAGTTCCAGGTCTACGGCCCCGGCGGCACCACTCCCCCGGACGACTTCTGGGGCAGCACCACCGACATCCCCCCGGCGAGCAACGCCGTCGAGGTGAAGATCCTCAACCGCACCAACGGCAAGTACCCCGACAGCCAGGTGTACTGGAGCTTCAACGGTCAAACGCACTCCATCGCCGAGCAGCCCTACCTCGACATGCCCGCCAACTCCGCCGGCCGCATGTACTTCTACCTCGGCTCACCCAACAGCCCCTACTACGACTTCATCGAGTTCACCGTCGGCAACAAGGTCTTCAACGGCAACACCACCCGGGTCGACGCCTTCGGCCTGAAACTGGCCATGCGCCTGCACACCAAGGACGGCTACGACGCCGAGGTCGGCGAGAACCGGCAGACCTTCGCCGAGGACCGCGCCACCACCTTCCAGCGCTTCACCGACGCCGTACCGGACCAGTTCAAGGTGCTGGCCCGGACCCAGGCCCCGTACCGGATCATCGCGCCCGGGAGCGATCCGAGCTTCCGCGCGGGCGGCGCCAACGCCACCTACTTCACCTCCTACGCCCAGTCCGTGGGCGTGAACGCGGCCACCTCCGACATCTTCGGCTGCGCCGCCTCCCTGGCGGGCAACCCCGACATGTGCGCCGCCCTCAACCGCCACGTCGCCACCCTGCCGGCCTCCCAGCAGTCCGACCCGGCGCAGTTCTACAAGGCGGCACCGGCGAACTACTACGCCAAGTTCTGGCACGACAACGCGATCAACCATCTCGCCTACGGCTTCCCCTACGACGACGTGGCCGGCCAGTCCTCCTTCATCTCCCACGCCGACCCGCAGTGGCTCCTGGTCGCGGTCGGCTGGTAGACGACCGGACGTCTGGACTCCACTGAACACAACTGGTCGCCGTGCAGCACCCATGCGGCTGGAACAGCTGGGCAGCCCATGTGCTGCTGCCGGTTGGATCCGCTTCAGAGGTCTGGGCCCCTCTGAAGCGGTGTCCGTTTCTCGATGGGACGAATACGGAAGAGCCCATGGCCGGCTCTGCTCGGCGGCGCTGCGAGCACCGCCCGGCAAGAGCCGGTCCGCCAGTCCGCCGGTCCATGGCACTGTCCGGCGGAGCGACGATGCCGACGCGGGCTGCAGCCGGATGGTCTCTTGGCTCCCCGTCATCGACCGCCGCTGCCGCACCTCTCTGCGGGCCCCTGCTTGCGTTCAGTTGGAGGAGCACGAAGGGCAACAGTTGCTCACCCCCTGGCCATCGACAGCGCACACCCACTGCCCGACCTCGCCGATGGGGACCCGGTGTCGGCAAACCAGCCAGATCGGAAGGCTGGAGCCGGACGGTGCCAAGCCATGGGTCATCGCCCGGCCCAGGCCCCGACGGTGGAGACGGACGGCCCGCCATGGGCCCTCCTCACACCATCCCCGGCCTTCCCGAACGGGAGCCCCTAGGGGCGGCCGGTCACGGCGATGAGGGCCGGCGCCGAGACGGCTTTGGCGCGACCACTCGGCCACAGGAGGCCGTCGGGTGTGCGCACGACCACCCATTGGCCGGGGGCGGGGAGGCCGATGACCTCGACGGAGGTCGGGGACTTCGTACCGAAGGGCGGGTCGCCCCTTTGGACGCATGGAGCGTAGAAGGAGTGGGGGAACGTCAGGCTGAGGTCCTCGGACCACAGCACGATGCTCGGGCGCAGGTGGACGGTCACCGGTCCGTGGTCGTCCTCGCCCGTGATCGGTGGTGGGTGATGGACCTTCAGCAGCATCCGGGTGACCGGTAGGGACGGGAGCTGGAGCAACCGGTGCAGGTGGAAGAAGATCCGGCTCGAATGCGCGGAAGCGACCAGGACGGACAGGCTGACGACGGCCAGGATCGTCAGGGCCACTCCCTCGCTGACCAGCCACCAGCTGCGCCCCCGCGCGGTCAGCACCAGGCGCACGATCAGGCTCACGGACACCGTGCCGGCGAGCAGTGATCCCAGCGCAACCCAGACCTCTCGCGCCAGCCTGCGGTACACCGCGTCACGCGACTTCAGGACGGCGTGGGTGCCCTCGGTCCTGGCGGGCCGGCTCGCGGTGGGCCAGTTCCCGGCGGTCCGCGCCTGCTCGAAGACGGCAAGTTGCCGCGCCGACCAGGTCACCGACCCCGCCTCTTCGGGCAGGGCGAACCGAACGTCCCCGTCCACCGTCGCCGTGGCGACCGGCCGGTCCCGCACCCGCCGTACCTCGAACCGCCCCTCGGTGAACCACCGGCCCCGGACCTCGTCCCCGCCCCCGGCCGCTACCAGTTCGTCCCGGTGGACGGTCAGAGTTCCGGCCGGCTCGGTCAACAGGACGTGCAGCACTCCGCTGAAGTGACTCTCGACCAGGGGGCGTTCCGTCACACCGCGCGCGTTCGTGAACAGTGGTCGCAGGTCCGGCGGGCCAGGGAAGGCGGCCGGCTCCGGCATCCCCTCGACCGAGCCCACCCCCGACCCCGGCCGCACCCGCCGTGCCAGCGCCACATGCCCCGCCCGCCCCTCCGACTTCATCTCCGGACGCTGACCCGACCCACGCATACGGTCGTCCACGTACCGATAGACGTCCTCGACCGTCACGTACCCGCCCTCGCCCGACGCTCCGTGCCGCAACCCCGCCACCAACGCGGCGGTGAACGGGCTCGGTAGGCCGTCGTCTACCGCATCCGCCGCCGTCTCCAGCAGCCCGCACCCGGTCATGACGAACCGGCCCCGGCCGGCGAACCGGGCCGCCGCCTCGCCTCCCTTGGCCGTGGCCGCCCGTCCGCTGAAGCAGCAGTCGAGGACGACGACGATCGCGCGAGCCGCGCAGTCGTCCAGCAACTCGTTGACGTACGACTGCCGGACCGCGCGGGTGCGCAGCCAGTCGAGGGTGGTGTCGTGGGTGCACAGGTGCAGGCGGTTGTGCAGGTCGAGCCGGCCGTGGCCACTGTAGTAAAGAAGCAACTGCTCGCGTGCCGTGGCCCGGTGGAAGAAGGTGAACAGCGCCTCCTGGACCTGCTGGGCCGTCCCGTCGAGTACCGAGGTCACCTCCCACGGCAGGCCGGCCTCGGGGTCGGTGAGCGCGGCGCGTAGCGCCGAGAGGTCGTTCGCCGGACCGCGCAGCCGTGCCAGTGCCGGTTCGTCGGGGAATTCGGCGTTGCCGATCAGCAGGGCGCGGTACGCAACGGGGGCTTCAGCCAACGGAGTTGCCCTCCGGGTCCGGTTCGCCCTCCCCCGGTCCCGCCCCGGAGCCTGTCGCCGCACGCAGCCCGTGCTCCAGCGCGACCTGCAACGTGGCGTTGTCCGCCGTGGAGGCCGTGGCCGTGAACTCGCCCTTCCGGCCGTCCACTTCCCAGGCAAGGTGCACCGTGCGGTCCCGGTCCCTCACGAGCCAGGCCTTCACCACCGCCACGACACCGGCGACCGCGGCCGGTGTGAGCAGGACGGCCATGTCCGGCAGCCAGCCGCCCTTCGTGCCGGGCCGGACCGTGGTTGGCTGCCCGGTCACCAGCCGAGTCTCCCGCCCCAAGTCATCCTGCAGCAGCCGTACTTGGGACAGCCATCTGTCGTCATCGGCATCGAAACGCTCACTGCTCGCCGTGACCGACACCCGCAGTTCCTCCACGCGCCCACCACCCCCATCGGGAGCTTACTAGGGGCCGTCTTGGGGATCGCCCGGGCGGCGTCATGCGACCTGAGCATTGTGTGACCAGGAACCACCTTGAGGTGTGGCATGACCGCGTGCTGCCATGCCCGTAGAGCCGGCGCCAGCCCGGATCCTGCCGGTCGGCACGGTTCTTGACCTTGAGTCCGTGCAGGCGGCGGGTCGGGAAGTACAGGCTGCGAAACGCTCCCGGCGTGCACTTGGCCTGTTCGGTGCAGCGGCCGCACTGGCGGGCGTCGAACCGGACCGTCACTGAGGTCGGCTTCTGCAACCGGAAGGTCCTTCCAGTGCCGCTGACCTGCCCGTTGGGGCAGGTGACCTCGCGCCGGTCGAAGTCGATGATGAGCCCGGTCGGCGTCGTCCACGCCGGCCACGGGGGTGTGGCCGTCGTGGACCAGATGCTTGCCGGGCAGCAGCCGCAGCCTCCGGAGGCGGGAGCGGATGTTGACAGCGAGCTTTTACGGACGGGTCCGGGAGGTCGATGCCAGGTCGCCGCGCCCCGAACCCACGAGCCTTACCTATCGTCACCCTTTGTGCTGGTCCGCGGTCACGACAGCCTCGATCGGGCCGGGAAACCGACGGTCCAGGTCCTTCTTGCGGAGGCGCATGTAGAGCCTGTTCCCGGCGTCGCGCTGATGGACCAGGCCGGCCTCACGAAGCACCCGCCAGTGATGGGTGCGGCTCGACTTGCTGACCGGCAGGTCGAAGGAAGCGCAGAGCCGCTCCTCATCCGGCCGCGCGGCGAGTTCGGCAATGACCCGACGCCGGTTTTCGTCGGCAAGCGCCAGAAGAATCGGCCCGACTTGCCATCTCGGCGCCGAAGCCTGTCACGGCGTATCCGCTTGTTGCTCCGAAGGCTCCCGCTTGCCGATCACTCGCCTTTCATCACCCTCTGACCGCCTGAGGTGCCCTCGCCGAACTTTCCGTGACGACTTTCCGTGAAGAATTCCTGGATCTCTCGGTACGGTCTGGCTGCGAGTCGCCAAAGAGACGTGATCTCGCGTGATCGTGCGGCATGGAGCGGATCGCTGGGGTCATGGGCCCGGGGGTGACGTGGTCTGGCGTCAAGTCGCCCCGCTACTTCAAGCCCCGCTCCGTCGAAGAGATCAAGCAGGTCATCACGCGTACGCAGCCCCAGATGCTCCGCGAGGTCCGACAGGATGAGCCACCCTTCCCCACCGGCTACAAGATGGCCGGGCAACCGCCGTAGGAATTCACGCAGCACTCGACTGCCCGGGTCGTAGACAGCCGACTCCAGCGCGGAGGTCGGCTTCGCGGGCAGCCACGGAGGATTGCACACAGCGAGTGCGGCACGGCGTCGCGCTGGAAACAGGTCGGACTGCGTGACCCGCACCTGCCCCGACAGCCCCAACCGCTCGACGTTTTCGTGCGCACAGGTCAGAGCCCGCGCATTGAGATCAGTGGCGACGACATCGGTCACGCCACGACGAGCCAGCACAGCGGCCAACACTCCGGTCCCGGTCCCGATGTCGAAGGCAACCGGCCGCACAGAGCAGACGTCAGGAATGGGCGCCTGCGCGACCAGGTCGACATATTCACCCCGTACAGGAGAGAAAACGCCGTAGTGGGGATGGATGCGCGCCCCGCCCAAAGCCGGGACCGCGACGCCTTTGCGCCGCCATTCGTGAGATCCCATCATGCCCAGAAGAGCAGCGAGAGAACACACGAAGGGGCGATCGAGCGGGCATCCCGCCTCCGCACACGCTGCACGGATGTCGGGCGAACGGCGCAGCGACAGTACGGCGCCCTCGTCCACCGCGACCAGGAGGCTGCCGAGCACCTTGGCCCGGAGGGCCTGTGCCTGACGGTATTGGTTGAAGGCGATCGCGGGATCCACCACGGAACGCCGCCGTCGGCGATCGACCCTCCTCTTCATGGAGGCCAGCAGCTGACGCGCGTTGTGGTAGTCCCCGCGCCACAGCATCGCCGTGCCTTCGGCCGCCATACGGTAGGCAGCATCCGCTGTGGTCCGGTCGTCGACGAGGGTGATGCCCCGCGGCGGGGCAGCGGCGTTCTCGGAGTGCCATAAGGCGGTGCGAACGCGGCCTTCCGCGTCGGTCCAGGTGACCTGCTGTTCGATGTCAGTCATCGAGATGTGTTTCCATCCTCTTTTTTGACGACCCGTCAAACGAGGGTTGCCGTGATCGATCCGGCGATCACAGCGGCGGCTGCCTTGAGCAGCGCTCCGTCGAGCCATGAGAACTGCGGGGTGTGGTCATTGACGTGGGGAGCACCCACGTGAGATTGGGCTGACGCCATGTGTGAGAGAACTTCTGCGAAGACATCCCTTGTGGGGAGTGCGCGTACACCCGGGAAGAGGCAACCGGCAGGAGCCGGGCCTCGCGCCACGGGAAAGAGGAATCTCCGCCTACGCTGCCGTCTCGGCGAGCACACGTGAGGAACCGCGTGTCAGAGCCGAGCAGCAACTACGGAGAAATGTCACGCCCGCCTTCATCGAGGAAGGCGGTGAGGCTCGATGGCCTAGGGTCTGTGTGGCGTTGTGATCAGCCAGTTGCCTTCAGCAGGTCGTTGATCCAGATCATTGAGGCGCGGAGGTGGAGGCCGGCGAGGTAACTCTCGGGCGACTTGTCGTATCGAGTGGCGATGCCCCGCCAGGCCTTCAGCTTGTTGATGAGCCGCTCGACCGTGTTCCGCTCCTTGTAAAGATCACTGTCGTGGCACGTGGGGCGGCCGCCCCGGTGGCCCTTCTTCTTCCGGTTGGCGGCCTGGTCCTTCTTCTCCGGAATGACTGCTTTGATGCCGCGTTTGCGCAGGTAAGAGCGGTTGGCGCGGGACGAGTAGGCCTTGTCCGCGGCGACAGCGCCGGGCCGGGTTCGAGGCCGGCCCACAGGCAGACGGACCCGAATCTTCTGCAACACGGGGACGAACTGCGGGCTGTCGCCGGCCTGTCCTGCGGTCAGCACGAGGGACAGCGGACGGCACCTGCGGTCCGCGGCGAGATGAATCTTGCTCGTCAGTCCGCCACGGGATCTGCCGAGCAGGGCCTGGTTCAGCCGGAACTTGCGCCGCCGCCGGATACGCCGTCGCTCTTCCTGCTCGGGGTCGTCCCCGCCGTCCTGCCCGTTCTGTCCCGGCGGGCCGCCCCTTTTTGCCGGGCCCGCTCCTGTTCGGCGGCGGCTTCCTCAAGGGCGTCCATGACGTCCTTGCCGAGGTGCATCCCGGCGGCGTCCTGGTGGGCGCGGGCCGTAGTGGAGTCCACGCTGACCAGGGATAAGTCCGTCTGTCCCCGGCGAGCGGCCTCGGCGATCATGCCCTCCAGAAGAGCGGAGAAGACCCCGGCGTCCCGCCAGACGCGAAAGCGCCCGTAGACCGTCGGCCACGGTCCGAACTCGGAGGGCATCTCGCGCCACTGGGCGCTGGAGCGGAACCGCCAGATCACCCCCTCGAACTGCTCCCGCAGCCGCTCGGGGTACGGGCCGTACTCGCCTATCGGCAGGTACGGCTCGATGAACTCCCACTGCTCGTTGGTGAGTTGCGTACGTGTCACATCCAGCGTCCTACCAGGCCCCACCCCCGCACGGGACCAGAACCCGAGAATGATCACGACCTCACACAGGCCCTAGCGGACGTAAAACGCATGTGCAGGAGCAACCACGCCCGCAACGTATCACGGTCACTGCTCACCGGGCAGGCCGTCTCTCTCCAGGGAGGCTGCCCTGTTCAGCGTCGTGCGGTGGATCGTGGCCGGTATCAGCTGGTCTCAGCGCGGTGGTTGAGCCGCCACGGTCGAGCACGCTGTCGGCGGTCGGCACGGCCCGGCCCGGCCGCTGAGCAACGCAGCGCGCATCAAGCGCCCTTCAGAACACGCTCAAGTGCCGCCCGGCCAACAGGTCCCCAGTGCGGCTTGCCACCGGGCAGACCCCGATCGCCGTTCTGCCCCATCAGCATCAGGAAGAGGCTCTTCATGGCGGCCAACCCGCGGGCGCGTCGGATCGCCGCCTCGTCTGCGTGCGCATACATGTCGAAGAACCGTGAAGCCGTGCCCGCCGGGAGCAGCACCCATGCGGCGGCGAGGTCCCACGCCGGATCGCCGGCGAACATGTCGCCGAAGTCGACGATGCCCGAAAGGGTTCCGTCCGAGACGACGACGTTCGCGGGGTGAAGGTCGCCGTGCACCCACACCCGCGGACCTTCCCATGCCTGGGCCGCAACGGCGTCGCCCCAGACGGCCCGGACGTCGGCAGCGATGCCGTCAAGGGCCACGGCCTGGAGGAAGTTCTCGAAGCCGTCGGTACAGTTCCTGGGATGGGCACCGCGGTCCGCAGCGATCGGCGCCTCGGCGGGCGCCTCCACGTGGAGCGCTCGGAGGAAGCCTGCCAGCGTGTCGGCCGCGTGGTCGCCGTGGATGATCGAGCCGTGGTCCAGCGGCTCACCGGGGACCCAGGTCATCACGGTCCAGTGCTTGGGGAAGCGCTCGGTCGGTTCGCCGAACCGCACCGGGACCGGCACCGGGAGCGGCAGGCGCGGGGCCAGCAGGGGGAGCCACCGCCGCTCCTTGAGCTGGAGTTCCGGCGTGGGGTCCATGCGTTGCATGCGCACGGCCAACTCGTCCCCGAGGCGCCACATTTGGTTGCCCCAGCCGCCGACCACCTCACGGATGGCGAGCCCCGCAAGGTCTGGATGTTGCCCCTGCAGCAAATCTCGGACCAAGTCCGCGGTGATCTCGGTGTCGCTCATGTGAAGTCACAGTACTGAGGAGGCAGGCGGACGGATTCCCGCTCTTCGGAACAGCCGGGCGTGATTCCTTCGACATCGTCACTCGGGTCTCAGAGGCCTGCCCTGCCCCACCTGGCCTTCCGGGCCCTGGGTGAGCGCGATACGTACGTCGGGGCGGAAGGGCGTCGTCATGCCTGTTGACCCGGGGTCCGGGTACACGGTGCGTGCACACGACGTTTGGTTGGCAAGGAGAGGAAGTCGGACAGTGGCGGTGAAGGCGATGGGGTGGGCGCACTCGTTCCCCATGTCCGAAGGAGTGCGCGTCGGCCGGGAGTGGACACGCAGGCGTCTTGAGTCCCTGCCTTGGACCGCTGCCGAACCGGACACGGTTGACGCCGTCGTGCTGGCGGTGTCCGAGCTGATCACCAATGCGCACATCCACGCGCACAGCGACGCACACCTGGTCCTCACCTGGGACGGTGACTGTCTGCAGGTGAGCGTCCACGACGAGGACCCGTCGATGCCGCGGCAGCGCGAACCGGAGCCGGGCGCGGTCTCCGGCCGCGGGGTGGCCATCGTGAGCAAGCTCGCCGATGAGTGGGGGATGAGGTGCCAACGGCACGGCAAGACGGTGACGGCATGCTTCCGCCCGGCCGACCCCGCTGCCGCCACCGGCCCTGCGGACAGCCCCAGTTGAGTTCTGCTCACCGGTGAAGCCCCCTGTGGAGGACAGGCGTCATGCATCTGGCACGAGGATCGAGTGACGACCCGTACGCCTGGTTCTGGGCCCTTGGGGCTCTCGCACTGTACGCACTGATCAGCTATGGGCTGACGTACCGGGCCCGTGTCCGGCGTGGATCCGTACATCCAGTTCGTGACGCCGTGCACGATCTCAAGGACCGAGAGGAACCACAGCCGCCCAAGCAGCGCTTCATCAGCCGCGCGCTCATGCTGTGCGGCGCGGGACTCACCGTTCTGGCCTCCGCCCTGACCAGCGGCCCCGTACGGATCGTGGCGGTCGGGCTCACGGCCGGTGTGGCGGTGGTGGCGTGGGCGTACTACGACTACCGTACGGAGAGGCGCGTTCCGCGCAGCGATGAGGCGGCGTCGGGGCGCACTGGGACGGGCAAGCCCTGACTCGTGAGGCGTGGGCAGACCAGCCTGGCGCCAGCAGGCAGCAGGCAGCAGGCAGCAGGCAGCAGGCAGCAGGACCATGTCGACCACTGACGTGCTCAACGACAAGCCGCACACGGCGGTTGACGCTGCACCGATGCCGACTGCGACGCAGCCGCTGTCCAAGCTGGTACGACGGCCGGGAGCACCGCCGCGGTGCCGGCTCCAAACGCCTGCACGGCGGCGCGGCGGGGAGGAGGGTTCCCGACGCGGCGATACCGTCATGAGGTGACAGGAAGCAATGCCGACCGGCGGTGGTCCGAGTCCATGCCGGACGCCTATGAGCAGTACCTTGTGCCGGTGATCTTCCGGCCCTTCGCCGAGGATCTGGCCGCAAGGGCGGCGGCACTCGCGCCTGGGCGTGTCCTCGAACTGGCCGCAGGTACTGGCGTGTTGACGTCGTGTCTGCTCGCAACGGCATCCTCGGTCGAGGTGACGGCCACGGACCTGAACGAGGCCATGGTCACTCTCGGGTCGACCCGGGCCCCGGGTGCGGTGTGGCGGCAGGCGGACGCGCAGCGGCTACCGTTCCCGGACGGAGGCTTCGACCTGGTGGTCTGCCAGTTCGGTGTGATGTTCTTTCCCGACCGGGTCGAGGCCTTCAGCGAGATCCACCGGGTGCTGGCGCCGGACGGCCGGTTCCTGTTCAACACCTGGGGCCCGCTCGAAACGCACACTTTCGAAGTCGCACTACAAGCCGGGCTGGAGCGGGCCTTTCCCGTCGACCCGCCGCGGTTCTTCCCGACGGTTCCGCACGGATATTCCGACCCCGCTGTCGTGGCCGCCGATCTGTCGGCCGCCGGGTTCGCCGTCGAGGACGAGAGGGAGTTGACGTTTCAGGGCCGGGCCGCGTCGACCGCCGACCTTGCCACCGGGTACCTCACCGGGACACCGGTGCGCGCGGCCGTTGAGGAGCGCGGCGACGGGCCGGCCGTCCGGGCCACCGTCATCGAGGAGATGACGGCCCGTCTGGGCCCGGGACCGGTCACCGCGCCGATGACGGCATACGTGTTCCTCGCCGCGGCCTGAAGGCAGAACGTACGAGGCGTACGCCTACGCCGTATCCGTAATGCCGTTCAGTCGGCCTGCCGTGCCCGGAAGGCCGACTACGGGGCCCAGCGCCGTCGTACGAGACGATCGGCCCAGGAAGCCGTAGGCACTTTCCCGGGTGGATACGCTGCGTCCGTAGCCCCGCCCGCGCAATTCCGGCACCTTGCTGCGACCTGGGCGGCGAAGCGCTCGGCCCCCGTGGCCCGCGGATCGCCCCAGTCGACCCCAGCGTTGAATGTGAGCAGGACGACATCCCGAATCACGTGACTCCTCCGGGGCGCGATGGCGCGTTTGCACAGGTGAAGCAGGGGCCCAGAATCCGGTCAGCCAGAATGGGCTTGGCTTTGGCGCCTGTCCCTTGGGCCACCAGCCGATCGTGAGGGCGACACGCGCGGAGGACCCGTGGGGACCTCCAGTGCCGGTGTCGGCGCGTCGATGATCTCGCTCAGCGGTTGCCGGGGCGGCGCCCCGATCAGCTCGGGGTGCGCCTGAGGGGTCCGTCCGCCTCGCATCGGCCGGCCTTATTCCAGGTTTATCTTTCCCGTTCGTGCGCATCCGGGTGGGGACGGTATTTCTGAACGAGGAGGAAACGTGGGCATCATCGCCTGGATTCTGATCGGCCTGCTGGCCGGCGCCATCGCCAAGCTTCTGCTGCCCGGCAAGGACCCGGGTGGCATCATCATCACCATGCTGATCGGCATCGTTGGCGGCCTGCTCGGCGGCTGGCTCGGCAAGGTGATCTTCGGTGTCGACTCGATCGACGGTTTCTTCGACCTGTCGACCTGGATAGCCGCCATCGTCGGCTCCCTCATCCTGCTCGTGCTGTACCGGGTGGTCACCGGCAACCGGCGGTCGCACCGCCACGCCTGATGCAACGATCTCGGCCGGCCTGCCATTGAACGGTAGGCCGGCCGAGGCGTGTCATCGCCGCCGACAGTACGGGGGCTGGTGGCCGTGGGTCAGGGCGGCGGCGCTGCCGTCGGTCCGCTTGCGTGCCAGTTCCGAAGGCCGAGGCGCTCGCCGAGCACGGGCATACGACGTGATGGCGCACCTCGCCAAGCCGTACTGGACGTGTAGCCCCCGCTTCCGGGCGGTCCCGCGACCGAGAAAGGCCGTCGGCGAGGGGCCACCCCAAGCGTCTGCGTGCACCGGCATCGAGACCGCCGGAGGATCGGCCGGGCGAGGGAACCATCGCACGCCTACCCGACAGTAGCGGCGGCCGTCCAGCGCGGTCTGCAGTTACACCACCCGCGGCCAGTCGTACGGACGGCTTCGCTCCCCTGGGTGCCTGGAATGAGGCGCTCCCTCAGCACCCCGCAGGTAGGCGCTCTCCCGCAGCTGCGGCGCAAGCGTGCCGACCGAACGGGCAGTCCACGCCCGGCGCCGCACGGCTGTTGGCGATCCTGGAGGAGCGGAGCTGGAGGGACTGGACCCGTATCGAGCGAGTGCCTGCCGACAGACTCGGCGCTGAGCTGCCGCCATCTTGAAGACGGGTCGCCGCGCTGCTGTGGCGTCGTTGAGCGGGGTCGTGCCGGCGCGGTGGGTGGCAGTCTGCCGTACCCTACGTCCGGCAGAGCGGTTTCGGGGCTGCTCCGCTCGTCACCAGTGCTGCAGCGGATCACCGTGCGTCGTACGGGACTTAGCTGGTCGATGTCGTCCTTGCCGACCAGCGACAACGCCTCGTCGCCCAGACGCAGCGCCAACTGGGGCTGTGCCCAAGCCCCTTGGTCCGCCCCTCGCCTACCCGCCGCTCTCACCCGGCTCTGTCTCGCAGACACACCGATCCCCGACGAGCTGCGCACAACGCTCGCCACCCGGGCCGCGCCAACCCTCCCGACCTACTGACTGGTTCCGGTCAGCGGTCCACAGCGGGCAGGTGCGCCAGGCCCGTGTCGAGCATGATGCGGTCGACGGTCTCGCGAAGGACGCTGTCGGCGCCGATGACCTTCTCGATTCCGCCGGGCAGCAGATCGCGCGGCCGGTACCAGTCGCGCAGCTGCGTCTCGCTGACGTCGTGGGCGATCGGCTTGGTGGCGTGTCGCGCGAGGGTTTCGCCCAACGGTACGTCCAGGTAGTAGGCGTGGGTCGGGCCGCGGTGGTCGGCGCGCAACTCGGTGAGCATGTCGCCGTAGTGGTCGGCGTAGAGGAGGCCTTCGACGACGACGTGGAAGCCGGTCTCCAAGGCGTAGCGGGCGGTCAGGTCGATCAGGCCGATGTTCGCGGCGCCGGGCCGGTCCCGTTCGCGGAGCACGATGCGGCGGAGGTTGTCCTGGCCGACGACGGCCAGGCCGCGGCCGAAACGTTCGCGCAGGCCCGCGGCCACGGACGACTTCCCCGAGGCGCTGTTGCCGCGCAGCAACACCAGCCGGGTTTCTTCGGTACCCACCATCACGTCGGTCACGTTATCGGCGGTTGGTGACAGCGTCGTGGCGTTCAGGAACGGATACACCCGACAGGTGACGTTCTCCCTCATGTACGCGAGGAGTTCCTGCATCCGCGGCGAGAAGAGCACCCGCTGGGGCGGCCGGCCGATGTCGGCGGTGGCACTACCAACCGACCCGGCGCTGTCAAGGAGCCGGCGGCCTCCGCCAGGACACAGGCGAGTTCGCTGGGGCAGGTGGCCATCGGCCAGTGGCCCGAGTCGATGTCCGCGTACACGTATTACTCCCCTGGTGCCCCCTCAGGGACTGGAATCGCGGCGGACGCGAGGCGGTCGCGGAACTGTTGGTCCTCTTTCGCGAAGTAGCGGGTCGCGCGTCGGCGGCCGGCCAGACGAGGCCAGGCCAGGCCAGGCCAGGGTCGACGCTGCGGAGTGCCCTACGGGAGGGTGAGCGGCACGGGCCTCGGATCTGATTGTTGAGGCTACGGGCGAGCTCGACATCCGCGCAGGCGGTCGCACCCCCCACGCCCGTACGTGGACGATCCGAGAGCCGGCACCCGCTCCGCGATCGACCCCGTGGACCCGGCTCCGTACTTCGGTATCCGCGTCCGGCCCTGAAGCACTGGACTGGGGTGCAACCCCGGTGCGAGCGCACCGGGGTCCGCGGTTATGTGTGCACGCCGGGTCGGCACACTCGTACGAGAAGGGCCCCACCATGACCGCTCCGCTTCCCGTGATCTTCATCCACGGACTCTGGTTGCACAGCACCTCGTGGCAGCCGTGGATCGACCTGTTCCGCGACGAGGGCTGCGACCCGTCCGCGCCCGGGTGGCCCGGCGACCCGGACACCGTCGAGGAAGCACGCCAGAACCCGGAGAGCATCGCCGGTCACGGCATCGACGACGTCGTCGAGCACTACGCGGCCCTGATCGCGGACCTGCCCGTGCGGCCCATCGTGATCGGCCACTCCTTCGGCGGGATGATCGCGCAGAAGCTGCTCGGCCAGGACCGTGCCGCCGCCGCGGTCGCCATCGACGCCGCACAGATCAAGGGCGTTCTGCCCCTGCCGCTGTCCGCACTGAGGGCGACGTTCCCGGTCTTCAAGAACCCGGCCAACAAGCACCGCTCGGTCTCGCTGACCGCGGAGCAGTTCCGGTTCGCGTTCGGCAACGCGCTCTCGGAGGAGGAATCGACGGCCCTGTACGAACGGTGGACCATCCCCGCGCCGGGCAAGCCGCTGTACGAGGCCGCCTCCGCCAACTTCAACCCGCACTCGCCGGCGAAGGTCGACACGCAGAACAGCGGACGCGGTCCGCTGCTGCTGATCTCCGGCGGCAAGGACCACACGGTGCCCGAGGCCGTCACCCGGGCCACCCTCAAGCAGTACCGGCATTCCGAGGCCGTGACCGACATCCTCAACTTCCCCGACCGCGGGCACTCCCTGACGATCGACGACGGCTGGCGCGAGGTCGCGGACACCGTCCTCGGCTGGCTGCGCAAGCAGAACCCGGAGGGCTAACGATGAGCTCCCCCACTTCCCCTGCCACCGGAGCGTCCGGTGCCGACGCGCACCTGGCCGGACGCACCGTCGTCGTCACCGGCGCCGGGCGCGGCATCGGGCTGGCCGTCGTCGAGGCCTTCCTCGCGGCCGGCTCCCACGTCGTCGCCGGGTCGAGGGAACGCACCGAAGCCCTCGACCAGCTCGTGAAGCAGGGCGCCGAACTCACCGTCGTGGAGCTCGACCTCGCGACGCCCGACGGTCCGAACGCGCTGGTCGCCGAGGCCGTCGCGGTCCATGGCGGTCTCGACGTCCTCGTGAACAACGTCGGGGCGGTACGGCCGCGGGTGGACGGCTTCCTGGGCGTGACGGACGAGGACTGGGACTGGACGTTCACGGTCAACTTCATGGCCGCCGTCCGTACGACCCGGGCCGCCCTGCCGCACCTGCTCGCCACCGGCGCGGGACGTGTCGTCACCGTCTCCTCCGTCAACGCCCGGCTGCCGGACCCGCTGGTCATCGACTACGGCGCGGCGAAGGCAGCGCTGACCAACTTCTGCAAGGCCCTGTCCAAGGAGGTGGGGCCACACGGCGTGCGGGTCAACACCGTCAGCCCCGGCCCGGTGGAGACGGCGCTGTGGCAGGGTGCCGGCGGCGTCGCCGCCACCGTCGGCGAGTCCCTCGGCGTCGACCCCCGCGAGGTGGCCCGCGGCGCGGCGGACCAGTCGGCGACCGGCCGCTTCACCCGGCCGTCCGAGGTCGCCGATCTCGTGGTCTACCTCGCCGGTCCGTCGGCGGCGAACATCACCGGCGCCGACTTCGTCATCGACGGCGGCCTTGTCGAATCCCTCTGACCCACCGCCACGACGCGGCCGGCGCCGCTCCCGCCGCGTTTCCCGGCGCACCCTTTGGAGAGATCAGTGAGATTCCGCCTGCCCGGATCCCGCCGCCTGGTGGCCGCGGTCTTCGCGCTGGCCGTCGGCCTCGGGGCGATCACCGTCACGGCCGCGGCCTCCGACAAGCCGGCGCCCTCGTCCGGTGAGGAGATGCCCGCCGGCTTCAGCGAACACAAGACCCGAGTCGCCGGAATCGGCATCAACTATGTGATCGGCGGCCACGGTCCGACCCTGGTCCTGATCCACGGCTACCCGCAGACCTGGTACGAGTGGCACGGCATCATGCCCGCGCTCGCCGAGCACTACACCGTCATCGCACCCGACCTGCCCGGCGCGGGCCGCAGCGACGCCCCGGCATCCGGCTACGACAAGAAGACGATGGCCGCCAAGCTGCACGCGCTCCTGGTGTCGCTCGGCAAGGAGCACGACGTGAATGTCGTCGGCCACGACATCGGCACGATGGTGGCCTACTCGTACGCCGCGCAGTACCCGCACAGCGTCAGGAAACTGGTGCTCAGCGAGGCTCCGATCCCCGACCCCGGCATCTACAAGTTCCCGGCGCTGACGGCGCAGGGTCCCGGGGTGTGGAACTTCGGCTTCTTCTCCTTGCGGACCGGGCTCCCGGAGAGCCTGGTCCAGGGACGTGAGCTGACCTGGGCCACTGGCTTCATGCGGGGCATCGCCGTGCGCAAGGACGCCCTGACCCCGGACGACCTGGAGGTCTTCGCCTCCTACCTGCGCGACGACGCACGCCTGAAAGCGAGCTTCGCCTGGTTCCGGACGTTTCCGCAGGACATCGCCGACAACGCGCGGCTCCGGAAGAAACCCCTGACCATGCCCGTCCTCGCGATCGGCGCCGACGGCAGCCTCGGTTCGTCGGTCGCCAAGCAGGTACGCCGCTACGCCACCCACGTCACCCCCGCCGTAGTCCCCGACTCCGGCCACTGGATCTACGAGGAGCAGCCAAAAGTGACGACCGACCTGCTGCTGCACTTCCTGGGCGGCCCACGATGACATCAGGAGCGGAGATGACCCGGTTCTTCCCCACCTTCGGCCCGGCGGCCGAGCGCGAACCCTTCTGGTTCCTCGGCGGCCAGGCCAGGATCCTGCTTCCCGGCGCCGCGACCGACAACCGGCTCAGCCTGATGGAGTTCGCCGACCCGGCCGGCCACGCGCCCCCGCACCACGTCCACGAGGACGAGGAGGAGGTGTGGTTCGTCCTCGACGGCGAGGTGACGTTCTTCGTCGGCGACCAGCGCCACGACCTGGTGCCCGGACAGGTCGCGTACGGGCCGCGCGGCGTTCCGCACAGCTATCTGGTGCGCTCGCCCCAGGGGGCGCGGATGGCGGTGCTGTACAGCCCGGCCTTCATCGAGGAGTACTTCAGGGCCAACGGCGTCCCGGTGGCCGAGGCCAGGGACCTGCCACCGGAGTTCGATCTCGCGGCCGTCGTCGCGTCCGCCGAGGCCTTCCACCTGCGCGTCACCGGACCGCCACCGTCCCTGTGAGTCAGAACGCCCGGAAGAAGCAGGAGAGATGAGGAGACCAGGCATGACAGACACCGGAGGATCCGACCGGCTCCGCGGGGCCGGGCAACCCCGCAGGAAGGTGATGCTTTCGGCACTGGCGATCGGGACCCTGCTCGCGGTCCCGGCGCTGTCCGCCGCCACGCCCGCCGACTCAGCGTCCACCGCGCACACCGCGACCACGACGGCCGCACCGAGCGCACCAAGGCCCACCGTGGTCCTGGTCCATGGTGCGTTCGCGGACTCGTCGAGCTGGGACGCGGTGACATCGCGGCTTGAGCGCCGGGGTTACCCCGTGATCGGCGTCGCGAACCCGCTCCGTGGCCTGGCCGGCGACTCGGCCTACGTGTCCAGCGTCCTGGACACCATTCCCGGGCCGGTCATCCTGGTCGGCCATTCCTACGGCGGTGCCGTCATCACCGACGCCGCGGTGGGCCACCCCAACGTCAAGGCCCTGGTGTACGTCGCCGCGTTCGCTCCCGACCAGGGCGAGTCCGCCCTGGCGATCCTCGGAAAATACCCGGGCAGCCAACTCCCGCCGGTGCTGACGGTCCGACCGTTCCCGGGCGGTCAGGACGCCTACGTCAACCCCGCGGATTTCAGGCAGGTCTTCGCCGCCGACGTGGCGGCCGGCAAGACCCGGCTGATGGCGGCCGGGCAACGGCCGTTGGCGCTGGCCGCGTTCGCGGAACCCAACGGCACGCCGGCATGGAAGACCATTCCCTCCTGGTTCCTGGTGGCGGGCGCGGACCGCGCCATCCCACCGGCTGCCGAGCAGGCCATGGCCCTCCGTGCGGGTTCTCGCACCGAGGTGATCCGCGGTGCCTCGCACGCGGTCCTCGTCTCACATCCCGACGCCACCGCGCACATCATCGAGTCCGCCGCCCACGCCACCTCCTGACCCCGCATCAAGAGAACCGAAGGGAAACCGCCATGCCCTACATCACCGTCGGCCAGGAGAACTCCGCCGACATCGAGCTGTACTACGAGGACCACGGGAGCGGGCAGCCCGTCGTGCTGATCCACGGCTACCCGCTGGACGGCCATTCCTGGGAGAAGCAACTCCCGGCCCTGCTCGACGCCGGCCACCGGGTCATCACCTACGACCGGCGCGGCTTCGGCCGGTCGTCGCAGCCCACCACCGGTTATGACTACGACACCTTCTCCGCAGATCTCGACTCCCTGCTGACCGAACTGGACCTCGCCGACGCGGTACTCGTCGGGTTCTCCATGGGCACGGGGGAAGTCGGCCGTTACCTGGGGACGTACGGTTCGCAGCGTGTCGCCAAGGCCGCCTTCCTGGCCTCACTCGAACCCTTCCTCCTCAAGACCGACGACAACCCGGACGGCGTCGACCGGTCGGTCTTCGACGGCATCCTGGACGCGGTCACGAAGGACCGCTACGCCTACTTCACCGGCTTCTACGAGGCGTTCTACAACCTCGACGAGACACTCGGCGCCCGGATCAGCGAAGAGGTGGTGCGGGCCGGCTGGAACGTGGCAGCGGGCGCCTCGGCGTACGCCTCGGTGGCCTGCGTGCCCACCTGGATCACCGACTTCCGCGCCGACGTCGCCAAGATCGACGTACCGACGCTGATCCTGCACGGCACGGCCGACCGGATCCTCCCGATCGACGCCACCGGGCGGCCCTTCCACGCGCTGCTGCCCTCGGCCGAGTACGTCGAGGTCGAGGCCGCCCCGCACGGTCTGCTGTGGACACACGCCGAGGAGGTCAACACCGCGCTGCTGGCCTTCCTGAGCAAGTAGCCCGGGGCCCCGGCTGCTCATCGCTGCCCGCAGCCGGCTCCCTCTCGCTCGTCCGACCTCCGGGTCCTGCTTGCCGGTCCCCGTCCGATGCGAACAGCACCCGCACGCGGAAGGAGCGAACTTCCCGTCACCCTCCTGGCCCGCTCTCCACTCGCTCGGCGATGTGCCGCTCCGGCATCCGTCCGGGCTGGCGGCGCTGGATCCAACGGGCGGCGGTGATGGACTCGTTCTCGAAGAGCTTGTGCAGGTAGCGGATCGAGATGCCGTGTTCGCGGGCTATGGAGCGCGAGAGAGCTCAGGGTCCGCGAGGCGACGGTCGATGAATGCCTTGATACGGAGCTGGAGGGCGGGGCTTCCGCCGGGGCGCCCGGGTATCGCGGCCCAGTCGCTCGGCGAGGAGCGTTCCGGCGAGGCCCACCGTACCGGCCGCCAGCAGTTCGCCGGCGCAGGACCGCCTGGCCCAGCCGTCGTCTTGGCACAGCGCAGTCGCGGTGACACGCTGAAGATCTCCCTCGGCGTGCGCTCGACTTGCCCACGATCACAGTCGACGATGGGCGCCTGCTGATCGCCCCACTGAAGGGCTCGTCCTCGGGGAGAGTGATCCGCAGCGGGACGACGGTACGGCCCGATACGTGCAGCACCGGTGCACCTCGGGCAAAGGCGGCCGCCGCCCGGCTTCCTGCAGAAGAGTCGCGCATGTCGTCGTGCGCCGCATCGCAAGGCCTCGTTGGGCCAGGGCTGTGACCGCCCCGCGACGGCCCCGCGGACTGCGGTGGCTCCCGGCGCCTGGGCGACGCCGACCATGCCGTCGAGCTCAGGCGGCCGGAGTCCGTGCACCGCTTGCTCGACCACGCACAGACCAAGACATCGTCACCTCGGCAGCACTCCACCCACGTCTGGCTGCGCGACTGCTTCGACGAAGAGTCGGGCGGTCATCCCGGCTCCGTAGAATCACTGACGGGGCTCGCCGAAGGCTCGCCGTGCACGACCGGGCCCCGCAGGCCCGAGCCTCCGGTCGAAGGGATGGACGTGAACCTCATCGGCCGGGAAACGCAGCTCGGGTTGCTGCGTGGCGTCCTGTCCGACGTGGGCAGTCGCGGAGCGGCGGTCCTGGTCCGCGGTGCACCGGGCATCGGAAAGACCTCGTTGCTCGCCGCGACCGGAGCACTGGCCGGGTCCCTCGGATTCCGGGTGCTCCACGCTGTGGGTGTCGAGGCCGAGCGCAATCTCCCCTTCGGCGGTCTCCAACAGCTGCTGCGACCGCTCGGTCCCACGCAGGGGGGAGGCGGCGGGCCGCACCGGATCGTCCTGGCGGCCGCGCTCGGCCATGCCGAGGCCGAGGTGCCCGATGTCTTCATGGTGGGCCTCGCCGTGCTCGACCTCATAGCCGACGTAGCCGCGACAGCCCCGGTCCTGATCCTCGTTGACGACGTGCAGTGGCTCGACGACGCCACGGTCAGCGTCCTGGCCTTCATGGCGCGCCGGGTCGGCTCGGAGCCGGTCGTCCTCATCGGCGCCGCGCGGGACGGCTACCGGTCGCGGCTCAACCCCGACGAACTCACAACGGTCGCGCTGGAACCGCTGTCCGACGACGACGCCGCGATGCTCCTGGCCGACCGGGCCCCCGACCTGCGGCCTGCCGCGCGCCGCAGACTCCTCGCGGCGGCGGCCGGGAACCCCCTGGGCCTGACCGAGTTGTCCCGCACTCTCGGCAGGGCGGCCGACCCGGACGAGACGTTTCTGCCGCTCACGGAACGTCTGGAGCGCGCGTTCACCGACCGGGTGGCGACACTGCCGGCATCCACGCGGGCCGTCCTGCGGGTGGCGGCCCTCGACGACGGTTCGTCGCTCACCGAGATCTTCGCTGCCGCGCGGCTCCTGGCCGGTGAGGCCGTGGGGATCGCCCAACTCGAACCGGCGCTGCGTGCTCGGCTGGTCTCGGTCGCCGGGATCGAACTGCGCTTCGGGCATCCGCTGATGCGCTCGGCGATCCAGCAGACGATGCCCGCGGCCGAGCGGCAGGCCGCGCACGGCGCCCTCGCTGCGGTGCTCGACACCCACCCCGACCGTCAGGCGCGGCATCGGGCCGCGGCGACCTCGACCGCGGACGAGACGCTCGCCCAGGCGCTGGAGGACGCCGCGCTGCGTGCCGCCCGCTGTGGAGCCGTCGCGGAGGCGGTCACGGCCCTCGAACACGCGGCGGCCCTCAGCGGCGATCCCGCCGGCCGTACCGAACGCCTGCTGCGCGCCGCCGACTATGCCGTCGAGCTCGGGCGACCGGAGTCCGTGCACCGCCTGCTCGACCACGCCCAGACCACGACCTTGTCACCGAGGCAGCATGCCACTGTCGTCTGGCTGCGCGGCCGCTTCGACGAAGGGCTGGGCGGCCATCCCGGCTCCGTGGAATCGCTGACGACGCTCGCCGAGAGCGTCGCCGCCGACGACCGCGCCCTGGCCCTGCGGATCCTGTGGAGTGCCGCGCAGTTGTGCTTCTGGTCCGAGCCCGGCCCGGAGGCACGACGCCGGGTTCTGGACGCGGTCGAGCACATGGTGCCGGCCGACCTCGACCCCTGGCGCCTGGCCATCTGTGCCTACGCGGCGCCGGTCGAGCGGGGCGCGTTCGTCCTGAACGGGATCCGGGGCATGACGCCGAACGACGGCGACGACGGCCGCGCCTACCGGATGCTGAGCACCGCCGCGCTGCTGGCCGGCGGATTCGACGCCGCGCGCGCCTTCGCCGCGTCCGGAAGCATCGGCCTGCGGGCTCAGGGCCGACTGGGCCTGCTGGCGCGCACCGCCGGCGCACAGGCCTGGTCCGACATCGTCGTCGGCGATCTCGGCGCGGCCATATCGGCCACGGAGGAGTCGCGCCGTCTGGCCCGCGAGACGGCCCAGACGATGATGTACGCCCTGATGACCGCCATCGGCGCGAAGCTCGCGGCGCTGCGCGGGGAGCTCGACGACGCTCTGCGGCTCGCCGAGGAGGCCGAGGAGATCGGCCTGCCCGCGGGAGCGCGTCCCGTACTGGCGATCGCGCTGATCGCCCGCGGGACAGCAGCCCTGGCCGCAGGACGGTTCGAGGAGGCGCTGGGCCACTTCCGGCGGGTGCACGATCCCGCCGACCCCGCGTTCCAGGTCGCGCTGCGCCTGACGGCGGTCGGTGACCTCGTCGACGCGGCGATCCACTGCGGGCGGGCGGAAAGCGTCGTACCGATCGTGGCGGAGCTCGAGGACATCGCCGCCGTGACCCCGGCACCGGTGCTGCACGCCGAACTGCGCCTGGCTCGCGCGCTCCTGCTCGACGACGATGCCGCGGGCGAGGAGTTGTTCGACGCGGCATTGCGGGCCGACCTGGCCGCTTGGCCCCTGATCAGGGCCCGGACCCACCTGGCCTTCGGGGAGTGGCTACGACGTCGGCGCCGGTCCGTGGAGTCACGGGACCACCTTCGTGTCGCACGAGACATGCTCGACGCGCTCGGCGCGATCCCGTGGGGCGAGAAGGCCCGCCGTGAACTGCGCGCGGCCGGCGAGACCAGTCGCCGCCGTGATCCGGACGCTCGCGACCAGCTGACTCCGCACGAACTGCAGATAGTGCAGCTGGCCGCCGAAGGGCTGACCAACCGGGAGATCGGCCAGCGGCTCTACCTGTCGCACCGGACCGTCAGCTCCCACCTGCACCGGATCTTCCCCAAACTCGGTGTCGTCTCCCGTGCCGAGCTGCGGACGGTGGTCAGCGACCTGCGCTGAGCACCGTCATGTGACGCTCGCTGAGCCGGTGGCGCCGCGCCTAGCGTCGGAACCGGGCGGAGCATCGCGAAGGGGGCTCTCATGGTGTGGTCCGGGTTTCACCGAGCGGCGCGGCCACCGATGATCGGCCGGTACGCGGAGCGTGAGGCGATCGGAAGGCTGCTCGCATCGGTCCGTGACGGCTTCAGCGCGGTCCTGGTGCTGACGGGCGACGCGGGAGTCGGCAAATCCCGGCTTCTGGAGTACGCCGCCCAGTCCGCCCAGGACCTGGCAGTGGTCAGGCTGGTCGGCGTCGAGGCCGAGACACGACTGGGCTACGGCGCCCTGCACCGGCTCCTGCGGCCCTACCTCGGCCGGCTGTCCGCCCTGCCGCAGCGCCAGCGTGAGGCCCTGAACGCCGCGTTCGGGCTGACCGATGCCTCGCCGTCCGACCGCCATCTGGTCGGACTGGCCGCGCTGAGCCTGCTCTCGGACGCCGCCACGGCGGCGCCGATGCTGTGCCTGGTCGACGACGTGCAGTGGCTGGACCGAGAGTCGGCCGAGACCTTGGCATTCGTGGGGCGCCGCCTGTACGCGGACTGCCTCGGGCTGCTGTTCGCCGGGCGTGACGGTACCGGCGACCACGACGTCTTCGGCGCCCTGCCCGCACTCCGGCTTGAGGGGCTCGCGCATGCGGAGGCCCGGGCCCTGCTGACCGACGGCGTCACCGGACACCTGGACCGGACGGTCGCCGAGCGACTTGTCACCGGCACCGCGGGCAACCCGCTCGCACTCCTGGAACTCGCGGTGAACCTGGGTTCGGAACAGCTGGCCGGGGTCGCGCCACTGCCCGAACCTCTGCCGTTGAACCGGCAGTTGGAAGAACACTTCCGGCAGTCGGCGGCACGGCTGCCCGCCGGCACCCAGACCCTGCTGCTGCTCATGGCCATGACGCCGACGGACGACCAGGCGACGCTGTGGCGGGCCGCCGGCGCCCTGGGGCTGTCCGTCCGGTCGGCCACCCCCGCGGTCGCCGCCGGGATACTGAACCGCGGGATCATCACCGAATTCCGCCACCCGCTGATCCGGTCGGCCGTCCACTCGGCCGCGTCCCCCGAGGAGCGACGCCGGGTCCAGGCGGCGCTCGCCGCAACAAGCGCCCCCGAGCGCCGGGCCTGGCATCTGGCCGAGGCGACCCACGGCCCGGACGACAGCGTGGCCGCGGAGCTCGAAGCCGCCTCCGAACGGGCCCAGACACGTGGCGGATACTCCGAACAGGCCCTGGTCCTCACCCGGGCGGCGGAGATGACCACGCGTGCGGGCAAACGGGCCGAGCGGTATCTCGACGCGGCGGCGGCACACCTCACGTCCGGGAATCTGCCGGCCGTCCAACCCCTGCTCGAACTCGCCACTCCCGACCTGACCGGGCCGGTCGCCCGGGCCCGCGCGACATCTCTGCGGGCATCCGTCGAGATGTTCTACGCCCGCCCCCGCGAGGTGCCCGCCATGCTGCTGGACGCGGTGGCCGGTCTGGGCTCCACCGATCCCGTGGCGAGCTGGGACCTGCTGCGCGAGGCGACGTACGCCGCGATTGTCGGCGGCCGGATGATCACGGGGACGACTACCCGCGAGGTCGCCAAGGCCACCGCGGACGCCTGGCGCGAGCCGGCGTTGCCGGCCTGGAGCCCCGATCCGCTGATGGCGGCACTGGCGCGCTCGGTCGCCTACGGCTACGCCGCCGGAGCCCCGGCCCTGGCCGCTGCCCTGGCCCGGTTGCGCACCGCCGACGAGCTCCAGGATCACCATGCGTTCAGCGTCATGATCAGCGCCGCGGGCGACGAGTTGTGGGACATTGAAGCCAAGCGGGAGATCCTGGAGAAGCTGGTGACGGTGGACCGCCGTCGCGGAGCTCTTCACGGGCTCAGCATGGCGTTGCTCGCCCTCTCCACTGTGGAGATCTGGGACGGCCGGTTCGCCGCCGCCGAGAGCTGTTACATCGAGGCGTACGACTACATGACCGCGACCGGATTCAGCGAGTCAGGAGACTTCCACAAGGCCCTGCTGTACGCCTGGACCGGTCGGGAAGTCGAGTTGCGGGCCGCGGTCGCGACGATGCGCGCCTATTCCGAGCACCTGGGGATCGGAATGACGTACCGGTGGATCGGCCTGGCCCTGAGCATCTTCGAGATCGGTCGCGGGCGGTATCGGGAGGCGCTGGACGCCCTGCTCGCGGTGTTCACCGACCACCCGCTGATCCTGGGCGACATCAATCTCGCCGGAATGGTCGAGGCCGGGCTGCGGGCCGGCGACCGGACGGCCGCCGCCATGGCCATGGAGCGCATGGAGGAGCGCGCACCGCTGGCCGGAACCCCGTGGGCGCTGGGGCTTCTCGCCCGCTGCCGGGCCCTCATGACCGACGACGACACAGCCGAGCAGCTGTACCAGGAATCCATCTCGCAGCTCGAGAAGGTCCCGGTGGCCGTGGAGCTGGCATGGTCCCGCCTTCTGTTCGGCGAGTGGCTCCGCCGCCGCAGGCGTCGTGCCGACGCCAGGGTCCAACTGCGATCCGCGTACGAGTCCTTCGAGTCCTGGGGAGCCGCACCTTTCGCCGAGCGGGCGCGGGTGGAGCTGCTGGCCACCGGAGAGACGGCACGCAAACGAACCGTCGACACCCAGTTCGACCTCACCCCGCAGGAACATCATGTGGCGACACGGGCGGCGTCAGGGCTGACCAACGCGGAGATCGCCACCCAGTTGTTCGTCACCACCTCGACCATCGAGTTCCACCTGAGCAGGGTCTTCCGCAAACTCGGCATCACGTCACGCAAGCAGATCGGGCGCAAGCTGGGGGCACCGATGCCGGCGATTGACAGCGGGGAGTCGGTCGGCGTGTCCGGTACCGGTGAGTGGCGCGCCCACGACTGACGGTCGGACCGGAGCAAGGCGTCACGCAGGCGGACGGGTGAGTCCGGCGGCCACGGCGTCGAGGACCCAGTCCAGACCGGTCACGAAGGATGTCTCGGCGTCCACGTCCGTGCCGTCGTGGACCGCCTTGGCGAGCGCCGGGAAGCGGCCCGTGTCCAACATCTTCGTCACGTGCGGGCCGGAGGCGCGCTGCCAGTCGCGCTTGGACAGGCCTGTGGCGCGCTCGGCCCGGAGGTTCGCGATCTCGCGCCTGATCGCGCCGGTGCAGTAGGCACTGACGGTCTCCACCGCGCGCATGACGGTGTCGATGTCGGCGAGGCCGTCGAGGGCGGCCAGTTTGGCCTCGGTCACGGCGAGGCCGTTCGGGCCCAGGGCCGGCCGGCCGCCGAGCAGGTCGGCCAGCCATTGGTGCCGGAGAGCGGCCTGCCGGGTGCGGAGGGCGAGGCTGCGCAGTGCCTCCCGCCAGTCGCCGGGCCGCTCCTCGGGGAGGATCTCGGCCTGGACCTCGTCCACCATGAGGTCGAACAGCTCCTCCTTGGTGGAGATGTAGCCGTACAGCCGCATCGGGCCGGCGTTCAGCCGGGCGGCGACCTTGCGCAACGACACCGCCTCCAGCCCGCCCTCGTCGGCCAGTGCGATGGCGGCGGCGACGATCCGCGCCCGGTCGAGGGGCACGGGGCGAGTCGGTGGCTCCGGCCTGTCCCACACAGTCATGGTCACACCGTACTGTTGCGATACATCGTCACGGAACAATACAGTGTATCGACATGAGACATCGCATCGCAGTGGTCGGGAGCGGCCCCGGCGGCCTCACCCTCGCCCGCGTCCTGCACCGCCACGATCACCCCGTCACCGTCACCGTCCTCGAACGCGACCCCGGCCCCGACGCCCGCCCCCCGGGCGGCACGCTGGACCTGCACGAAGGACTCGGCCAGCGCGCGCTGGACAAGGCGGGACTGCTGGCGGAGTTCGAGGCGCTGTCTCGTCCCGAGGGCCAGGCCATGCGCATCCTGGACACGGACGGGACCGTCCTGCGCGACTGGCGACCGCGTCCGGATGACCGGGCCAATCCCGAGATCGACCGCAGGCAACTCCGTGACCTGCTGCTGGCCCCTCTCGACGTCCAGTGGGGCCGGAGCGTGACACGGGTGGTGCCGGGGCAACAGGACGGCGCACAGGTCCACTTCGCGGACGGGCGACAGGAGACGTTCGACCTGGTGGTCGGCGCGGACGGCGCCTGGTCACGGACCCGCCCGGCGGTCTCGCCGGTGGCGCCGCACTACACGGGCGTCACCTCGGTCGAGACCTCCCTCGACGACGTCGACACCCGCCACCCGGACCTCGCCCGGTTGATCGGCGACGGCTCCGTGTCCGTGTACGGCGCGAACCGCTCCCTCGTCGCCCAGCGCAACAGCGGCGGCCACGTCAAGGTGTACGCCAAGTTCCGCGCGCCGCTCGACTGGCATGCGCACCTGGACCTGGCCGACGTCGAGGCCGTGCGAGCGAACCTGCTGGCCCTGTTCGACGGCTGGGCCCCTCCGCTCCTCGACCTCCTCCGCCGCGGCACCGCCTTCATCCACCGCCCCCTCTTCGCCCTTCCCGTGTCCCACACCTGGACCCACGTCCCCGGGGTGACGCTCCTGGGCGACGCCGCCCATCTGATGCCCCCACTGGGGGCGGGCGCGAACCTCGCGATGCTGGAAGGCGCCGAACTCGCCGAGTCCATCGCCACCGCTCCCGGAGATCCGGACGAGGTCGTCCGCGCCTTCGAGGAGCGGATGTGGGCACGGGCCGGCCGGTGGGCGAAGATCACGACAGCCGGACTGGAACGCCTCGTCAGCCCCGACCCCGCCGAAGCCATCGCCCAGTTCGACCAGGTCCAGCCATCCTGACGGCCAAGCGCGGGGAACGCGGACGGGGATGTTGACGGCCTCTGCGAGCCGATCGCCTGGAGCGGGGTTGCTGGGGAGCTGTCGTTCAAGGCGTGGAAGGCGCGCACGGCTCGCCGTAGCGCAGACCCCGGTACGCGAAGACCCCCGAGACGTTGAAGCGCTGCGCGCGAGCGGACGTGAGGTCCGTGCTGTGATGCGCGAGGCCAGTGCTCGGGGGGCGCGGATCGCGCACTTTCCGGAAGGCGCGATCTGCTTTCCCAGCAAGCACGTCATGTCCGTCGACGGCCCGTGCGCGGTCGGCCCGGCGGACTGGAGCCGGTGCCAATGGCCGGTCCTGCAAGCGGAGTTGGCTGCGATCGCCGAGTTGGCCGGCAGGTTGCGGTTGTGGACGGTGATCGCGTCGGTGCACCGTCTCACCGACCCGAACCGTCCGCACAACAGCCTCTACGTCATCTCCGACCGCGGCGAGGTCGTCACGCGGCAGGGCGCCCGGCTGTGGTTCGGGGACGAAGCCGGCCAAGGTCTGAGGGCGGCCAAGGGCCGCACCCGAGGCTCGACCGTGGTCCCGCGAAAGGCCGTCGCAAGGGTTTCACCGAGGCCGGCTACGTCCGCCTGCTGGAGGCCGCGCACCAGCGGCACTCCCGAGCTCAACCCCGTCGAAGGCGTGTGGTCGCACGGCCATGGCGGAGTTGTGCCGGGCTTTCAGCGGGTGATCGAGACGGCGAAGGGTGCGAAGCCGCTGGACCGGATCACGTGGGGTACGAACAGGATCGCGGCCTCGGCGGCCCGCGCGGTCTCGATCCCGCCGAGGTCCGTGATCCACTCCTGCTGCCAGCTGAGGTCGCCGAGAAGCCCGCGTACGACCTGCTTGGCCTCCGCGTCCTCGCCGGAGAGGAAGACGGTCGGTGTCTGAGTGAGGGCGGTGGGCGCGGTCATCACCGTGTAGAGCATCGTGTTGAGCGTCTTGACGACCCGGGTATCGGGGAGAGCTTCTTGAAGTTGCTCCGCGAGGCTCGAGCCGGGGTAGAGCAGCTCGGCGGGCAGTCCGTCCGGTCCGTCGACGGTGGCATTGGAGACGTCCACGAGAATCTTGTCCCGCAGTTCCTCGCGCAGCGCGCTGAGCCGTTCCAGTGAGCCGGCGCCCGGGGTGGCGTTGATGACGATCCGCGCTGTCCGGGCGGCGTCGGCGGCAGAACCCGGTGAGCGGTCCGCCACGGTCACCTCGTGTCCGGCCCGGGTGAGGGCCAGGGCGAGGCTGCCGCCGACGCGGCCGTTTCCGAGAACTGCGATCACGGTCATGCTGATGTGGTCCTTCCGGTGTTCGTGAAACTGGTGGGAGTCAGCGGGAGAGCGTGGTGACGGCGTCGGTGTGCACGCCGGGCGCGGCGGCCAGGAAGCTCTCGCTCTCCGGGGTCCAGGGGCGGCCCTCGGCGTCGGATATCCACCCGCCGGCCTCGGCGACGAGCAGCGCCCCGGGAAGCAGGTCCGCGCGGGCCCCGGCGAACTGCCAGAAGGCGTCGATCCGGCCGGCCGCCACGTTCAGCAGGTGCAGGGTGGCGGGCACGGATGTGCGTACCACGAGGGCGTCGAAGAGCATCGCGGTGATGGAGGAGCCGATGCGCCGCACGACCGTCTCGTCCTCGTCCGGCCGGGCCTGGCTCGTCGCCACGAGGCTCAGGCCGAGGTCCGTGGTCGGGGACACGTGCAGCGGGCGGCCGTCGAGGTGGGCGCCGGCACCGGCGAGTGCGGTGTAGGTCTCACCCGTCAACGGCACGTGCACCGCGGTGAGCACCGGCTGGTTGTCGCGCACGAGAGTGGCGGTCACCGCCCAATCCGGCAGGGCGTGCAGGTGGTTGACGTTGCCTTCGGCCGGATCCAGGACCCACCATTCACCGGGAGGCAGGGCCCCGCCCGCGAGTTCGTCCTCCACCAGACGGGCGTCCGGACGCAGGAGGGCGAGGCGCGGGCGCAGGATGTCGAGGGCCGCGTCGTCGTTGGCGGCGAGCGCACGCATCAGCTCTTCGCGGGTCTCGTAGCGGACCACGTCGCCGAACCGCTCCCGCAGCACCGCACCCGCATCGCGCACGGCTGTCGCGGTCTGCGCGAGCAGGTCGGCGTCGGACGTGGAGTCGGCGGTGGCGGCGATGCCGGTGGTCTGAATCGACTCGGGCATGGCGGTGCTCCCAACTGAGAGGGGTGATGAGGCAGTTCGGGCGAGAACCGTGTTCTTCCGCGCCCACATCTCGAAGGTAGAAGCGCCCATCATTAACTGCAAGTGCATGTAAAGCACGGCTAGGATGACTCTCATGCAATTGGACTTGAACCTGCTCGCCGCGCTCGATGCGCTCCTGGAGGAAGGCAGCGTGGCCGGGGCTGCTGCGCGGCTGCACGTCACCGCCCCCGCGATGAGTCGAAGCCTCGGCCGGATCCGGCGCACGACGGGGGATCAGATCCTGGTGCGTACCGGGCGCACGATGACCCCGACGCCGTACGCGATCGCCGTCCGGGAACAGGTTCACGAGCTGCTGCAGCAGGTCCAGGGCGTCCTGGCACCGAGCCGCGAACTCGACCTCACGACGCTCGAGCGCACCTTCACACTCCGCTGGCACGACTCACTCGTCGCCCTCGGCGGCCCCACGCTTCTCGCGGCCGTACGCGAGCAGGCGCCGGGCGTGCGCTTGCGCTTCATCGCGGAGTCGAGCATCGACACCCCCGAACTGCGTCGCGGCGAGATCGACCTGGAGGCGAACGCGAACCGCCCGACCGCACCCGACCTTCGCGCCGATCGGGTGGCTGAGACCCCGCACGTCATCGTCGTGCGACGCGGGCACCCGCTCACCCGGGTCGAGGCCGTCACCGCCGCGCGATACGCCGCGGCCGAACACATCTCGGTCTCGCGGCGCGGAAAGCTCAGCAACGCCCTCGACGACGCTCTCGCGCGGCTCGGCCTCACCCGACGGGTGGTGGCGGCCGCGCCCACCGACGGGGCCGCGTTCGAGTTCGTGCGCGGCTCCGACCTCCTCGTCACAGCCCCCGAGGCGACGACGCGTTCAGCGGCCACGGCTCTCGGTCTGGCCCTTCTCCCCCTGCCGTTCGAACTGCCGCCGGCCGCGGTGTACCTGTCATGGCATCAGCGCTATGACACCGACCCCGCACATGTCTGGCTACGCGATCTGGCACGGACCGCGTTGGCGGCCCCGCCGTGACCCACACCTCCCCTGGGGATCAGTCATCTTCGGCATCGATCATGCGGGGGGCCGCAAGGCGCCCTACCGGCGTACCGCCGAGATCAGTCCGCCGGGCCGCTCCTCACGCTGCGGCGGGGTGCTGATCGGGCGGCCGTAGGCGGCAGCGCACTCGCGCAGGGTGCGGCTGTGGGCCTCCCAGCCGTGTCCCGCCAGCCAGGCGACCGGATCGTCGGGCATCTCCGAAATCCACATGGACGCCGCCGATCCCGGCACCGCGTCGGCGCCGAAGCGCTCAATGACGCCGCGCGAGCCCAACGTCAGACCCATCCGACTGCCTGCCGCCGACTGCGTACTGATGTGGGTCAGCAGTAGCTCCACCGCATCCTCGGGCAGATAGATCAGCAGTCCTTCGGCGATCCACGCGGTCGGCTCGGCCGGGTCGTGCCCTGCGGCGGCCAGCGCGCTTGGCCAGTCCTCACGCAGATCGACCGCGACGGTGATCCGTTCGCAGCGCGCGACGGCCCGTTCCTGGCGCAGTACCGCGGCCTTGAAGTCCAGTGGGGCGGCGGTGTCCACCTCGAAGAGCCGGGTGCCCTCGGGCCAGTCCATCCGGAAGGCCCGGCTGTCCATGCCGGCGCCGAGCAGCACGACCTGCCGGACCCCGGACGCGCAGGCGTCCCGCAACAGGTCGTCGAGGAACTTCGTCCTGATGACGATGGAGAACGACACGGCGAGCCGGCGGCGTCGCGCGCCCTCGTCGTCGGGCAGCGGCGGCGAGGAGGGCCACAGGCCGCCGGCGGCGGCGAAGGCCCGTGCCAGTGGGTCGCGGAACAGCGCGTTCTCCCGCTCGGTCTCCAGCGCCCGGACCCTGGCCACCCCCACCGACGTGGCCCACACTCCCGACGGCTGCACCCGCTCCTGCTCATCAGTCACCACGCCAGCCTAGATGGTCGGTTCCAGGTGGCCTGATGAGCGGAGCGCTGGTGCTCTGACCGGAAGGGATGCAACGCCTGATCAACTGAAGACCCCCGGCTGCTGGGCCGGTTCAGCCTGTCAGTGAACTGCTTGCTGTGTGCTCAAGTGTGGCGTGACGGCTCCGTGCGTTCAGGGCGTGAGGATCCCGTCCTGCTCCACCGGAGGTGTGCCGTCGTGCCAGTCCAGGGCCTTGCCGAAACGGATCAACTCGCCGTACAGGCCGGGATCGGCGCCTTCGGTGAAGACCAGGTCGAGCAGGGCCGCGGCGGCCTGGGCCGGTGACTGCGCCTGGCTGTAGTCGCTGAACCAGGGGCGCGAGGTGGCGGTGTCGACCATGCCGGGGCACACGGACGCGACCAGCGTGCCGGTCGCGAG
Source organism: Streptomyces sp. SLBN-8D4 (assembly GCF_049739545.1). Taxonomy (NCBI): domain Bacteria; kingdom Bacillati; phylum Actinomycetota; class Actinomycetes; order Kitasatosporales; family Streptomycetaceae; genus Streptomyces; species Streptomyces sp. SLBN-8D4. The sequence continues at coordinate 9,605,664 of NZ_JBMGQC010000001.1, read as the reverse complement.
GTCGCGCTCGCGGCGTTCGGCGGCGACGGCACGGACGGCGGCGACCTGGGCCACCTTCGAGGGCACGTTCAGCCAGACCGGCCAACCCGCCTCCTGTGCGGTCCTGTTGTGGATGGCGCCGCGCCAGGACTCGACGGCGTACTCGACCTGGTCGAGGCTCGCGCCGTCGAACAGGTGGCGCAGCCGCGGGTCGAGATGGCCGAGGGTGCCCAGGCTGCTGGCCACGACGAGCAGCCGGCCGCCCGGGCGAAGGACGGGGCCGAAGGAGCGCAGGATCGCGTGCGTGGCGGTGTTCGAGACGTCGATGAACTCGTCGGCCCGCTCGGCCTGTGACTCTTCGGGTCGTACGCGGGCGACGGCGTTGGAGATGACGACATCGACTCCTCCGTGCCTGGCGTGGAGGTCCTCGGCGAGGCGGGTGATGGCGTCGGTGTCGGTGACGTCCAGAACCCGGCCCTCGACGCGGGCGCGGGTAGCGGGCAGCCGGCCGACCTCGCCGGCGGCGTCGCTCACGCGGCGGTGGCTGCGGCCGGTGAGCAGTACCAGGTCGTCCGGGCTCATGCGGGCGGCCAGCCCTTCGACCAGGGCGCGACCGAGTCCTTGGTTGGCGCCCGTGACGAGGGCGATTCGGGATGCGTTCACGCATGCCACGCTAGGAACCCCTCGTCCATGAGTCCAACGAAAGTTCGGCACGGGTAGCATGCGTAAACGTCATGAACTTCTCGGATGTGTCACTCACCGCGCTGCGCGTCTTCCGCGCCGTCGCCGAACAGGGAACCTTCACCGCGGCCGCCGCGTCGCTGGGTTACACCCAGTCCGCGGTCTCCCGGCAGATCGCCTCGATCGAACGGGCCGCGGGCGCCGAGCTGCTGGAGCGCCGGCGCGACGGCGTACGGCTCACCGCGGCCGGGCGGGTCGTCCTGCGCCGCGCGACGACCGTGGTCGACGAGATCGACTCGACGGCCCGCGAACTGTCCGGCCTGCCCGGTCAGGCAGGCACGGTCCGCCTGGGGTGGTTCCCCAGCGCCGGCGCCGTTCTGGTGCCCCGCACTCTGGCCGCACTGCACCGCACGGACCCGGACCTGCACGTCGTCGGCCGGGAGGGCAGCACCCCTGCGCTGGTACGCGCCCTGCGGGCCGGCAGCCTGGACCTCGCCCTGCTCGCCTCGGCCCCGCCCTTCCGGCCGCCGGACGCCGAATCGCCCCCACTCGTGCTGCAGACACTCACCGAACGCGTCCTCTGCCTGGCGGTGCCCGCCACCCACCCCCTGGCCCGCGGCGACTACATCGACGTGGCCGACCTGCGCGGGCAGCGCTGGATCGCCGGTTCCTCCTCGGGAGAGGACAAGCTCATGGGCGTATGGCCGGGCCTGGACGAGCGGCCCGAGATCGCCCACACCGCCCGCGACTGGCTCGCCAAGCTCCACCTGGTCGCCGCCGGGTGCGGACTGACCACCGTGCCCGCCGTGCTCGCCTCCGCCGCACCACCGGGCGTCCGCGTCCTGCCCGTCCGCGGCGGCCCCCAGGAACAACGGCGCCTCCTCCTGGCCCGCCTCCCCCACCCGCCGAGCACTCAGAGCGTCCGCGTGGCAGCCGCCCTCCGCACGACCGCCCTCGCCGCAGACACGCCCCTTCCGGGCGCACCTCCCTCGTGATGAGGAAGCGCGCACGTACGGCGGCGCCCGCACAGGTGCTCAACGGCCGCTTCCCGCACGGACGGAGGGCGGCCCGCGAGTGATACGTACGACCTCTCCGCGCCGCCGACGGGGATCGACAGTCAGTCCCCCGCCGTCTCGATCAGTTCCAGGAGATTGCCTTCCGGGTCGGCGATGTACGCGTACCGCATGCCTTCGGACACGCCGGGCGCAGGGGCCGACACCGGGGCCGCCCCGCACTCGACGGTCAGGCGCGCGAACGCGGCGTCGAGATCCTCGACCTGAAGAGCGAGGTGGGTGAAGGTCTGCGCGGCGGTGGCGGCGAACGGATCGGCGGGCGAGACGGGACTCGAACCGGAACGCTCGACGAACTCCACCCGCAGGCCCGCCGTATCGCTCAGAACGACGGTACGCACGCCCGCCTCGGGCATCTCCAGGCGCTCCACGACCTGGGTCAGCGCGAAGGCGTCGCCGTACCAAGCCTCCTGAGCGGCCAGGTCGCCGACCGACAGGCTGACGTGGTGGAAACGGACAGGGGTCATGACAGCTCCCATGGTTAATACCTTTCACCTGGTAAGTGGTGTTAACCTTAGCTCCATGAGCCCTCCCGTCAAGCGGCGTCCCACCGGCCACCACCATGGGGACCTGCGCAACGCCCTGTTGCTGGCAGCCCTTGAGCTGGTCGGCGAACGAGGCCCGCACGGCTTCACCCTCGCCGAGGCCAGCCGCCGGGCCGGAGTGAGCGTCGCGGCGCCGTACAAGCACTTCACCGACCGGGAGACGCTGTTGGCCGAGCTCGCCACGCAGGGCTACCGCGAGCAGCGGGACCGGTTCGCCATAGCCGTGGCCGCCGACGAGGATCCGGTGGAACAACTCGCGTCCTTCGCGTCCGCCTACGTCCGTTTCGCCGCCGAGAAACCGGCCCTGTTCGACATCACCTTCAACGCGGGCCTCGACAAGTCCCGGTTCCCGGATCTGGCCACCGCCGGCGACGAGGTGGCCCGCCTCCTGCTGCCGGTGGCCGGCCGGCTGGCCCCGGACCAGGAGCCCGCGTTCGACCTGCTGCTCCGCGTGGCCGCCGCCGCTCACGGCCTTGCCGTATTCCTACGCCAGGGACTGTTCGGAGTGGGCAGCGGAGCCCTCGTCGACACGGAGGAGAAGGCCGCCCGCACGGCCCGGGACATCGCACGGCAGCACAACGCCTGATCCACTAGCCGTTCACGAACTGATCATTTCCCGAAACCGTGGGCGAGAAGGCTCTCCGCGGTGTCCTGGATGGTGTCCTCGACGGGACGTGCCCGCCATCCGAGGAGCCGCTCGGCCTTGGCGCTCGTGGCGTCGAGGTCCCGGCCCAGCTGATGCCTCAGCAGTCGCAGTTCCGGGTTCGCGACGCCCAGCGCGCGTGCGACCCACACGGGCAGTTCACGGGTCGGGGCCTTCGCGGCGTGTTCACCCAGGCGGTCACGCAGGATGCGCGCGATCTCGATGACACGCATGCTGTGCCCGGCGATCGCGAGGAAACGTTCGCCGGCGGCTGCCGGATCGGTCATCGCACGCAGGTGCAGATCCGCGACGTCCCGGACGTCGACGAAGCCCATGCCGAACGGAGGGCATGCGGGCACCCGCCCTTCGAGCATTCGGCGCACGAGACGCAGGGACGGCGGGTCGTCGGGGCCGAGCAGTGGCCCGAGGACCCCTACGGGATGAACCGCCGCCAGCTCCAGAGTGCCGCCTTCTTCTTTGACGAACTGCCAGGCGGCGCGCTCGGCGAGCGTCTTGGACCGCTGGTAGGGCGGGATGTCGGCGTCGACGTCGGTCCAGTCCTCCTCGGTGAACGGGGTCGAGCGCGGCGGATGCCCTATGCCTACGGCGCCGAAGGCGCTCGTCAGGACGACCCGACGCACGCCGGCGTCCCGGGCGGCGCGCAGCACCCGCAGTACGCCCTCCTGCGCCGGGACTACCAACTCGTCGGCGTCGGCCGGGGTGCGGCGCAGCGTCGGCGAGGCGACGTGAAGGACGTGGTCACAGCCGGCGACGGCGTCCTCCCAGCCCTCGGGGTGTTCGAGGTCGGCGCGTACGACCGTGAGACGGTCGTCGTCGAACGTCGTCGCCGCATGGAGCCAGGCGCGCAGTTCCGGCTCGCGCTGTGGGTTGCGGACGGTGGTGCGGACGGTGTGCCCGGCGTCGAGCAGGGCCCGCACGCACCAGCTCCCGACGAATCCTGTCCCTCCGGTGACCAGTACGCGTGTCATGCGTGTCTCCTCAGCTCGCGAGTCGTGTGTCGAGAGGCGTCAGCGGGTGCTTCGTATGCCGCGGTCGGGCAGCGGCCACGCTGCTTCCGAGGAGGGCGTGGCCGATCATGATGGGGTAGATCACGGCCCGCTCGAACATGCCCACGTTCCACATCCAGCCGGTGAGCACGTCCGCCATGAAGAGGGGAAACGCGAGCAGTCCGGCGGTGCCGAGCGCGACACTCGCGAGGGACCGGCCCCTGCTGAGACCGATGCGGGCTCCGCCGGCTCCAACGACGATCGCCATGAGATTCCCGGCGAGCATGACGCCCTGCGCGCCGAGGGTGTGAAACGCGATCAGGCCGTTGTCGACGTTCGCGTCGGAGCCCTGGAAGACGCCGACGAGCGAGACCCCGGTACCGGCGAGGACGGCGAGCATCACGATGACGGTCGGACGGACACCCTGGCGCGGATCGAACACGAGAAAGGCGCCGACGATCAGGAGGATGCCGTAGATCACCCAACCGGTGTCCATGACGGCGCCGAGCGGGGAGTTGGCGACCTGGCCGAACGCGGTCTGCGGCGGGCCGGTCAGGCCGAGGTGGCTGACCCAGTTGTACAGGGGCGAGTACGGCGGGTCCTGCCATGCGGCGGCGGTGACGAACTCGGCGGTCCAGGACACGAGCGGACCCAGGAGGATGAGAAGGGCTCCGGCGCGGGCAGCAGCACCGGAACGGACCATGGGCTTCATGCCAGAGCCATGCCGGGGACGCGCTGCCGGATGGCCTCCATCTCGGCCTCGTCGGAGACGCCCTGCCAGTCGTATCGGGGGGTGTACGGCGACTCCAGGGCACGCACCTCGTCAGCAGCGAGCTCGATGTCGAGGGAGGCCACGGCTTCGTCGATCTGCCGGATCGAGCCGGCGCCAACCAGTGGTGCGGTGACGACCGGCTGACGGCGCAGCCAGGCGAGCGCGATCTGCGCGCGGCTCGCGCCGTGGGCGTCCGCGACCTGGCCGACGGCATCGATGATCGCGTGGTTGGACCCCTCTTCCGCGGGCGAGTACAGCAGGTCCGCATAGGCTCCGTCGGTCTCGGAGCGCGCCGTCGAGCGGGCGTCGTCCCAGCCCCGGGCGAGGCGGCCGCGGGCCAGCGGCGACCAGATGATCGTGCCGACACCCTCGTCCAGGCACAGCGGGATCATCTCCCGCTCCTCCTCACGGGCGAGCAGGTTGTAGTGGTTCTGCATGGACACGAACCGTGCCCAGCCGTTCTGCTTCTGCAGGTTGAGCGCCTTCGCGAACTCCCAGGCGTGCATGGACGAGGCGCCGAGATAGCGGACCTTGCCTGCCTTCACGAGGTCGCTGAGCGCCTCCAGCGTCTCCTCCCACGGAGTGGCGTGGTCGTTGCGGTGGATCTGGTAGAGGTCGATGTAGTCGGTGCCCAGGCGGCGCAGCGAATGGTCGACCTCGGTCATGACCGCCTTGCGCGACAGGCCCCGTCCGTTCGGTCCCAGCCGCATCGGATGGCGGAGCTTCGTGGCGATCACCACGGCGTCCCGGTCGGCGAAGTCCTTGAGTGCACGGCCGAGGATCTCCTCGCTGGAACCGTTCGAGTACATGTTGGCGGTGTCGAAGAAGTTGATGCCCGCGTCCAGGGCGTGCTTGATCAGCGGGCGCGCCTCCCGCTCGCCCTTCGACCAGACGGGGTGGCCCCGGTCGGGCTCGCCGTAGGTCATCGCGCCGATGGCGATCGGGGACACGTCGAGGCCGGTCGTGCCGAGCTTGATGTATTGCATGACGCTCCTTAGAGTATGCGGAGAGCTCTCCACATAACGTAGTGGAGAACTCTCCGCTTAGCAAGGTGAGGTCCCGTGGTCCGTTCAGACGCCCTTGAGAACAGAGCGCGCATCCTCGCTGCCGCCCGCGAAGCGCTCACAGCGGACGGCAGCACGTCGATGAACCAGATCGCCCAGCGCGCAGGGGTCGGCGCCGGCACGCTGTACCGCAACTTCCCCACGCGCGAGGCGCTGGTCCTGGCCGTCTACCAGGACGAGGTCACCCGTATCGTCGGCACCGCGCCGGAGCTGCTGGCGAAGATGCCGCCCCTGGAAGCGCTTCGCCACTGGACGACCGACCTCGTCGAGGCCATGCGCAGAAAGCACGGCCTCGGGGACGCCCTCAGCCCGGGTGCGCACCAGGCGATCAGCGAGCAGAGCTACGGCCCCGTCGTCGCCGCCATCACCGAACTCCTCGACGCCGGCAAGAAGGACGGAAGCATCCGCGTGGACGCCGATCCCAGTGACTTCCTCCAACTCACCGGCGCACTCTGGCGCGCCGCGTCCACCCCGCAGGACCGCGCGCCCCACATGCTCGCGCTCATCCTCGACGGCCTCCGCACGCACCGGTAGACGCCGAAGCAGCGCACGTTGGCCACGACGATCTGCAACTCCTGGTCACCGATGCGCTGTTGGTTCGGTTTCAGGGGTTCGGGGGTTCGGGGGTTCGGGGGTTCGGGGGTCAGTGGTGGCAGGTGGCCATGAAGACGTCCGTACGGTCGAGGCGCCACCGCGCTTGGGAGCGATCGCCGATCTGACGCCGGTGCGTGACCAGGAGCGGCCGACGTGGCTGGCACTGGGCGAGGACGGGACGATCAGCCGCTGGGACGTGAGAACCGGCGATCACGAGGCAGTCGGGACCACAACCGTTACGGCAGAACCCGACCACGAACCATAAAACGACCGCGAGCTTCGCTGACGCAGAGTCTCGGGCGCTGCGTCGCGATCCGCCGCACGGACGGGAACCGACTGGATGTGTCGTCGACCGCGCCATGCGATGGCACCCGGCAGTTCCTGCAGCGCGGTGACGGCGTGGTCCGTCCATGGACTGCGTAACGGCTGTCCCGAAACATGCGTGAACATCTATAAAGGCGAGGAAAGCCAACAAAAAACGATTTGTTTGTAAATGCCCGGTATAGGTCCCGCGGGTCCGGCAACCCGCACGGCATGGTAAGGACATTGAAACGGCATGGAAGGCACGGCGGGCACAGCGTGGCCGACCGCGAGGTCGAGGCTGGTCGGGGGACGGGTGCCGGACCGGATGAGCAGGTGGAGCGGCAGTCACCGGACACCCCGACTGACCTGCCCAAAAGCTCCTGGGGGATGGTACTGAAGGGCACGCTGAAGGAGTTCAGGAGAGATGAGCTGACCGATCGGGCCGCAGCGCTGACCTACTACGGAATCCTGGCACTGTTCCCGGCCCTGCTGGCGCTGACCTCGCTGCTCGGGATCGCCGGCCATTCGGCGACGCAGAAGGTGCTGGACAACATCCAGAAACTCGCCCCGGGCGCCGCGCGCGACGTGCTCACCAGCGCGGTGAAGCAGATGCAGGGCAACGCCGGGATCGGCTCGGTCATGGCGATCGTGGGCCTGGTTCTCGCGGTGTGGTCGGCCTCCGGCTATGTCGCCGCGTTCATCCGCAGCGCCAACGCGGTCTACGACGTCCCCGAGGGCCGTCCGGTGTGGAAGGTGCTGCCGGTCCGGGTCGGTGTGACCGTGGTGCTCCTGGTCCTGGCCGTGATCAGCGCGCTGATCGTCGTCTTCACCGGCAGCCTGGCACGCCAGGTCGGTACCACGCTGGGCGTCGGGGACACGTTCCTGACGGTGTGGTCGATCGCCAAGTGGCCGGTGCTCGTGCTCCTGGTCACCACCATGATCGCGATCCTTTACTGGGCGACACCGAACGCGAAGGTCCGCGGCTTCCGCTGGATCACACCGGGCAGTTTGCTGGCTCTGGTGATCTGGATGATCGTCTCCGCCGGCTTCGCGCTGTACGTGGCGAACTTCGCCTCGTACAACAAGACCTACGGCACGTTCGCCGGCGTGATCATCTTCCTGGTGTGGCTGTGGATCACGAACCTGGCGATCCTGCTCGGCCTGGAGTTCGACGCCGAGATGCACCGCCAGCGCGTCGTCGCGGGCGGCCATCCAGCCGAACAGGAGCCGTATGTCCAGCCACGCGACACCCGCAAGTGGGACGAGGAGGACCGCCGACGCCTTGCGTCATGAGCGGTCGAGATCGCGGCCGCGGCCCTCGTCGGGCGGCGGCCCGACGCCTCCACAGCGACCTCGTACGTCACAGGATCTACCGGACGCCGACGAAGGACAGGTGAGAGCACCCATGACAGCTGAAGGCTCCCAGCGCACCGGCGGCGCAGCGCAGGAACCGGTCGGCGACCTGGTCCAGCGCGCCTCCCAGCAGTTGTCGCAGCTGGTCCGCGAGGAAATGCGCCTGGCACAGGCGGAGATGACCCAGAAGGGCAAGCGGTTCGGCAAGGGCGGCGGCCTGTTCGGCGGCGCCGGCCTGATGGGTGTCCTCACCCTGCAGGCACTGGTGGCGACCGGGATCGCCGCGCTCTCGCTCGTCCTGGACGTGTGGGCGGCGGCGCTGATCGTCACCGCCGCCCTGGCCGTCGTCACCGCGCTGATGGCGCTGCTCGGCAAGCAGCAGATCGGCAAGGCATCCCCGCCGGCGCCCGAACAGACCATGGACAGCGTCAAGGCCGATGTGGCCGAGATCAAGGAGAAGGCACAGCGATGACCCCGGACAAGCCGCACAGCGGCGATGAGGCGGCACCCTCCCCGGAGGAACTGCGGGAACAGGTGGAATCGACCCGCCAGGAGCTCGGCGAGACCGTCGAGGCGCTCGCGGCCAGGACCGACGTGAAGACGCGGGCCCAGGAGAAGACGACCGCCGTCAAACAGCAGGTCGCGCAGAGGACGACACAGGTCAGGACCCAGTTGCGGGACAAGGCGACGCACGCGGCACACATGGTGCAGGACAGGACGCCGGAGCCGGTGCGGGCGAAAGCCGCCGCCGCTTCGGGGCAGGTCCGCGAGAAGGCAGTACATGCCGGTCAGCTGGCCCGGGAGAAGGCTCCGGAGCCCGTACGCGAGAAGGCCGGCCAGGGCATGCAGGCGGCACGGGCCAACCGCATCCCGCTGCTCGCCGCGGCCGGCGCGCTCGTCGCGGTGCTGTCCATACGCCGGCTCAGGCGGCACCGATGAAAGCGTCCGAACTCGCCTACAGCCGGTCGGCATGGCCATGGGCCCCGTCAGCGGCGTGGTGGCCGGCTCGGTGTTCAAACAGGTCTGGAAGAAACTCGGACATGACGAGGACGCCACCGACGCCACCGACGCCACCGACGCCACCGACGAGCAGCGCACCTGGCGCGAGGTCCTGACCGCAGCCGTCCCGCAGGGAGCGATCTTCGCCGGGATCAAGGCCGCCGTGGACCGGGGCGGCGCCACCGCCACCCGCCGGCTGACCGGTACGTGGCCCGGCTGACCGATGAGTTTTCGGTGATCGTGGCGTCTGTCCCTCGACGAAGGGAGCGCACCATGCGCAAGATCATCGTTTGTACGTTCCTGACACTGGACGGTGTCATGCAGGCGCCGGGCGGTCCCGACGAGGACACCGAGAGCGGATTCGAGTACGGCGGCTGGCAGAAGCCGGTGACCGACGACGAGGTCGGCGCGGCCATCGCCGACTGGTACGAGCCCTCCGACGCGATGCTGCTCGGCCGCAAGACGTACGACATCTTCGCTTCGTACTGGCCGACCGCCGATCCCGACAACCCGTTCACCGCTCGGATGAACAGCATGCACAAGTACGTGGCGTCCCGGACCCTGACGTCCGTCGAGTGGCAGAACTCCACTCTGCTGGAGGGCGAAGTCGTCGATGCCGTACGCGCACTGAAAACGACCGACGGAGGCGACATCAACGTCGTCGGCAGCGGTGACCTCGCCCAGACCCTCATGCGGCACAGCCTCGTCGACGAATACCGGCTGACCATCCATCCGGTGATCATCGGCACCGGCAAGCGGCTATTCGCCGACGGCGCGATCCCCACCGCGCTGGAGCCGGTCAGCGTCTCGACGACCAAAAGCGGCACCATCGTCGGCGTCTACCGGCCCAACGGCAAGCCCGGGTACGACAGTTACTAGCCGGGCTGTTTGATCGGTTTCTTGAACGCGTGTGCGGCAGGATGTGGTGGTCAGGCACGAGCCACGACGGAAGGAAGAGCGCCCATGTCGTCCGCGTACGGCTTTCGCCCCTGGGCTCTCGGCGTGCGGTTCGTATTGGAGTTGGTGGCCCTGGCGTGCTTCGGCTTCTGGGCATGGGTCACCGCGCCCGCACCCCTGCGGTACGTCTCCGTGATCGCCGTGCCCGTGGTCGTGGCGGTGCTCTGGGGGGCGTTCGCCACTCCGGATGATGCGTCCCGGTCCGGGAAAACGGTGATCGCGACCCCTGGCCCGGTGCGGTTCCTGCTGGAGTTGGCCGTGTTCTTCGGTGGTGCGGCGGCCTTGTACGCGGCGGGAGCCCACACTTCCGCCGTACTGCTCGGTGCCGCGCTGGTCGTGTACCACCTTCTGTCCTGGGACCGGGTCCTGTGGCTGCTCAGGCATTGAGCAGCCACACCGCAGCCATCCGACCTCTAATCCAACTCTCTTCCACGCGCCCCCCATTGACACCCCTCAACACCTCCTCAATCATCGAGACATCCGATGATTGAGGAGCCGTCATGAGTACGTATCCAAGACGTCAGGTCCTCGGCGTCACGGCGGGTGTCACTGCCTCGGCCGCGCTCTCCCTCATCCCCGCGACCGACGCCCAGGCTGCCCAGGAAGTCGAACAGCACAAGGGGACATGGGCGGCCGTGCCCGCTCCGGTTCCCGTCCCGCTCGACAGCCTCTACGACAACGACGGCATCGACACCGCCTCCGCGCGAGGCGGCGACTTCGACGGCTCCGGCTACACGTTCCCCGGCGAGGAGCTCCCGGCCGGCCGGGTGGAGGTGGACGGCGTTCCCTTCGTCCTTCCGTCCTCGGCCGCGGGCGCGAAGAACAACGTCGTCGCGCTCGGGCAGCGCATCGACGTGCCCAAGGGCCACTACATGTCGGCCCACTTCCTCACTTCGGGGAGTTACGGCAACGCCTCGGGCAAGGCGACCGTGCACTACGCGGACGGCTCGACCACGACGGCGGGGCTCACCGGAGCCGACTGGTACGCGGCGGGCGGTTCGCTGTCGGCGCCGTATCGCTACGGTCCTGACGGCGCGAAGGACGAACACAGCGTCGGCATCGGCACCTCGGATGTGTGGGTCGATCCGCAGCGCGAGGCGGTCGCCATCACCTTGCCGGTCACCGCCGCACCCGAGCCGAACCAGACCTCGCTGCACGTGTTCGCACTCTCCCTCCAGCCGGTCGCCCAGGGTCGCGCGCTGGTCCTGCGCGACGTCCACTCCACGAACTCGCTCCTGGCATCCACCGGCGCCCAGAGCGTCGAGGCCACCGTCGTCAACGCGGGCACCGCAGCCGTGTTGGCCGGCGACGACGTGTCGGTTCGGGTCGCGGTACCGGGTGCCCGGACCGTGGAGCCCGCCGTCGTGCGCCGCCTCGACCCCGGCGAGCAGGCTCGCGTCCGTATCGGCATCCGCAACCGCACGGGGACGGCACCCGGCACGTCCCAGGACGGCGTGGTGACGGTCACCGGCCGTGGCGCCACGGCCGCCACGCGGCGCAGCCGGCTGTCCCTCGGCGTCGCCGACTACCAGCCGACCGAGACCTCCCTCTCCGGTCATCAGGCGCCGTACTGGTTCCACAGCGCCAAGTTCGGCATCTTCATCCACTGGGGTGTGTACTCGGTGCCCGCCTGGTCGCCGGTCGGCAAGCAGTACGCCGAGTGGTACTGGAACCACATGCAGGATCCGGCGAACGCCGTCCACGACTACCACCGGCGGACGTACGGCGAGAACTTCGCGTACGACGACTTCATCCCCCTGTTCAGGGCGGAGAGGTTCGACCCGCGCGCCTGGGTCGAACTGTTCCGGGACGCCGGTGCCCAGTACCACGTGCTGACCTCCAAGCACCACGAGGGATTCGCCCTGTGGGACACCAAGGTCTCCGACCGCAACGCCGTGAAGATGGGCCCGAAGCGGGACCTGGTCAAGGAGCTGTTCGAGGCGTCCCGGCGCTACACGCCCGAGCTCCACCGCGGCCTCTACTTCTCGATGCCCGAGTGGTTCAACCCGGACCAGCCCTGGATGGGCCACGCCCCGCGCAACCCGTACACCCTCGATCCCGTGCCCTACACCGGATACAGCGCGGGCAAGGACTTCGTGAAGGACTACCAGGCCGCTCAGATGCTGGAGCTGATCCACGGATACGACCCGGAGCTCATCTGGTGCGACATCGGCGGCGCCAACGACAGCGTGCACGTGCTCGCCGAGTACTTCAACCACGCCAAGAACCGGGCCCGTCCCATCGACGTCACCGTCAACAACCGCTCGGGCATCTCCTTCCACGACTTCACGACGCCCGAGTACACGACGTACGACAACACCGTGATCGCCAAGTGGGAGTCCAGCCGCGGCCTTGACCCCTTCAGCTACGGCTACAACCAGGCCACGCCCGACGGCTCCTACATGACGACGGAACAGGTCGTGCACAGCCTGGTGGACATCGTCTCCAAGAACGGCAACTTCCTGCTGGACATCGGCCCGCGCGCCGACGGCACCATCCCGGAGATCATGCAGACGCGGCTGCGGGAGACGGGCCGGTGGCTGCGGACGAACGGCGAGGCCGTCTACGACACGACGTACTGGTCGAAGACGGCGGAACTGGGTGAGGACCTCCGCTTCACCGTCCGCCCGAACCGGGCCTTCTACATCCACTCCCTGGCCCGGCCGGGCTCACGGCTCACCGTCGAGGCGCCGGTACCGATCCGCGGCGGGGACACGGTGACGATGCTGGGCCACGACCGGCCGCTGAGCTGGAGCGTTCGCAACGGAGCGCTGGCGATCGACGTTCCCGCGGCAGCCCGCAAGGCAGGACAGCACGTGTGGGTCTTCAAGGTGAAGTGGAGCTCCTGACCCGACGGCACCCGGTGTGCCGGAGCTGGGGGACGCGGTCCTGCGGCGGAACTCGTTGCGGGACCCCTTGCGCGAACTCGCGTCGTCCGGGACGGGTCAGGGTGTGATGGGGGATCACTTGGGGCGGGCCCCGATGCCCGAGGGCGGGTCCGCTGACAGGGTGGCGGGCATGACCTCAACGCGCATGTCACGCAGGTCCTTTGTGAACGTCGCCGTGTCGGGGGCGGCCACGCTGGCCGCCACCGCCGTACTGCCCGTGCAGCGGGCGACCGCGTTGTCCGCGCCGCTCCCGCCACTGGACCCCACCGCCCTGCGGGCGGCCATCGACGATCTGGAGCACCCGCCCTCGACCGCGGCCCAGCTGTGTGTCGGCGGCACGTCCGGCTCCTGGCGAGGCACCTCCGGGGTGGCCGACATCAGAACGCGGCGTCCGGTGACGGCGGACGACAGGGTCCGGATCGGCAGCGTCACGAAGGTCTTCGTCGCCGCGGTGGTGCTTCAACTGGTGGCGGAGCGGCGGATCAGCCTGGGTGCGCCGGTGGGGCGCGTCCTGCCGGGGCTGCTGCCGGACCGGTTCGCGGCTGTCACCTTGGCGCACCTGTTGAACCACACCAGCGGGTTGCCCGACCACGTGGGCATCCCGGACCCGCGCACCGCGGAGGAGGTGTTCCGCCACCGCTTCGACCACTGGACGCCTCAGGAGTGGGTGGCGACGGCGACCCACGGACCGCTGAAGTTCGCCCCGGGCACCCGGCAGGAGTACCGCGGCATCAACTACGCACTGGCCGCACTGATCATCGAAGAGGTGACGGGCCGCTCGTACCCCCAGGCCGTCGCGGCCCGCATCCTGCGTCCGCTGGGCCTGGCGCGCACGGTCGTGCCGGGCGACGACCCGCACATCCACGGCCGGCACGTGCACGGTTATCTGACGATGGCCGACGGCAGCCTGCGGGACATCACCACGTACGACCAGTCGTCCAGCCGGGGCGAGGGCGACATGATCTCCACCGCGAGCGATCTCGAGCACCTGCTGGCCGCGCTGTTCTCCGGCGCGTTGCTCCCGCACGAGCTGCTGGAGCTGATGTTCACCCTGCCGCCCGACGACGTGCGGATGCTGGACGGCTCTCCGGCGCGCTACAGCACCGGACTGCAGCAGGCCACCGTCAACGGCGTCACCTTCTGGGGCAAGACCGGGGAGACGTACGGCTACAAGAACGCCGCGTTCTCCACTCGTGACCAGGAACGCCGCTTCGTACTCGCGTACCACCCGACGACCGCCCGCGACGGCGCGGAGAGCCAGATGATCGCCCGGGTCGCGGATCTGCTCACCCGCAACCCGAGCGCGGATGTACCGACACCGCAATTCCGCGTGCGGCGGACCGCTCAAGTCGCACGGCCCTCGCGCTGCCGAGTGGGCGGGTCGGACTCGCGGGTGGCCGCCCAGGAGGCGAGCAGGCGCAGGCCGTCTTCGGAGGGCGAGCCGGGTTCGGCGGTGTAGATGGTCAGGGAGTGCGCCTCGCGGGCGGACATGGGCAGGTCGAGGGGCTGGTAGGTGAGTTCCAGTTCCCCGGCCTCCGGATGGTGGAAGCGTTTGACGCCGCCGTGGTGGATGCGCACGTTGTGGGCGGCCCACCGGGTGCGGAACTCGGGACTGACGGTGGACAGTTCACCGATGAGTTCACGCAGGTCCTTGTCGTCGGGGTAGCGGCCGGCCTCCGCGCGCAGCAGTGCCGCGGTGACGCCGGCTGCGCTGTCCCAGTCGGCGACGAAATCGCGGGAGTCGTCGTCGAGGAACCAGAACCGGGCGAAATTGGGGCGGCCCCGCACGCCGACGGTCGGGCTGGCGAATATGGGCGCGAACAGGGCGCGGGCGAGCGGGTTCGCGGCCACGATGTCGAGGCGGCCGTTGCTGACGAAGGCCGCGGACAGGTTCATGGAGTCGAGCAGCCACTGGACGCGCGGCGGGACGTCGACGGCCTTGCGGCGCCGCCGGGAGGCCGGGCTCGGCTGGGCGGCCTTGGCGAGGTCGAACAGGTAGGTGCGTTCGTCGTCGTCCAGCTGAAGGGTGCGGGCGACCGCGTCGAGGACGTCCTCGGACACGCCGCTGATGTGGCCCTTCTCCAGCCGGGTGTACCACTCGGTGCTCACCCCCGCCAGGACCGCGACCTCCTCGCGGCGCAACCCCGGGACCCGGCGCCGACCGCTGGTGGGCAGCCCGACCTGCTCCGGGGTGAGCTGGGCGCGGCGGCGGGCCAGGAAGTCACGGATGTCGGCGCGGTTGTCGGAGCGGCGTTCCATGCCCTTGACGCTACGGCCACGTCGCCACTGGTGGGGGGTCGAGCTTGTACCCCCCATAAACCCAGCCTCCCGCGCGGGCGGCCGGAGCGGTTTCGTGGAGTGCGCACCCCGATTCCGAACCCTGCGGAGACCACGCATGACCCTGCGAGGAGGAACCCTCGACGCCCCCACCGACCTGTCGATCGGTGACCACGAGCAGCCGCCTGCCCGGCTGCCGCCGGTCGTGTACGTACTCGCCCTGGGCACGTTCCTGATGGGCACGACCGAGTTCGTGGTCGCGGGCCTGCTGCCCGAGATCGCGACTGATGTACACGTCGGCGTGGCCCGGGCCGGGCTGCTGATCACTGTGTTCGCCGTCGGGATGGTCGTCGGCGCGCCGCTGATGGCGATGCTGACCCTGCGGCTGCCCCGGCGATGGACGCTGGTCCTCGCCCTGGCCGTGTTCGCTGTCGGCCACGCCGTCGTGGCCCTCGCTTCCAGCTTCACCGTGCTGCTGGCGGCGCGTTTCCTGACGGCGCTGGCGACCGGCGCGTTCTGGGCGGTGGCCAACGTGGTGGCCGCCCGCGCGGTCGGTCCCGCCGCGAGCTCCCGCGCGCTGGGTGTCGTGGGCTCCGGCGCGATGCTCGCCAACGTCGTCGGCGTGCCGCTCGGCGCCTTCGCCGGACAGCTCATGGGCTGGCGGGGACCGTTCTGGGCGCTCGCCGCCCTGGCCGTGGCCGTCATGGCACTGATCGCCCGGCACGTCCCGCACGACGGGCCCGCCCAGGAGGCGGTCTCCGTCCGGTCCGAACTGTCCGCGCTGCGGTCCGGGCGCCTGTGGCTGGCCCTGGCGGCCTGCGCGACCACCACGGGCGGCGTGCTGTCGACGTACTCCTACGTCTCGCCGCTGCTCACCGACCGGGCGGGCCTGGCCTCGGCCCTGGTGCCACTGGTCCTGGTCGGCTTCGGGGCCGGCGCCCTGGCCGGCTTCCTGGTGGGCGGCCGGCTCGGCGACCGCCGCCCGTACGCGACGACGATCACGGCCGCCGGGGCCACGACGGTCCTGCTGCTGACGATCTGCCTGCTGGCCGGCCATGCCGTGCCGACGATCACGCTGGTCGCCCTGCTGGGCCTGTTCGGGCTCGGCGCGAACCCCGTGCTCATCGCCCTGGCCGTCCGCTTCGCCGGCCGCGCCCCCACGCTGGGCTCCGCGCTGACCGTGTCGGCGTTCAACCTCGGCACCGCCGCCGGTTCCTGGGCGGCGGGACACGCCCTCGAATCGTCGCTGGGGGCAACAGGGCCGGCGGCGGTCGGCACCGTCATCGCCGGGCTGACCCTGATCCCCACCATCGCCATCGCGCTCACCCGGCGTCGTACGGCCGTCGTCCGCCCGGGCCACCGGTAGGCGGCGCGCCCCGAGCCGGTTACGCCCTTCCGGCGGGCTCGGCGGCGCCGCACCCGCAAACCGAGGAAACCGCGGCGATCCCGTGTCTTCCTGAACCAGTGACCGGCACCCCGTGGCGCCGGAACAAACAAGCAAACAAGCAAGGAGCAACCACCATGCGTGGAGTAGTGATGCACACCGCCGGTGACGTCCGCGTGGAGGAGCGCGACGACCCGAAGATCATCGAGCCGACCGACGCCGTCGTGAAGCTGACCGCGACCTGTATCTGCGGCTCCGACCTGTGGCCGTACCGCGGGGTCGAGCCCGCCGACCACACGCTCATGGGGCATGAGTACGTGGGCGTGGTCGAGGAGGTCGGCTCCGCGGTGCGAACCGTCAGGCCCGGGGACTTCGTGGTCGGGTCGTTCGTCATCTCCGACAACACCTGTGAGATCTGCCGGGCGGGCTTCCAGTCCAAGTGCGTGCACGCCGAGTTCGTCCACGCGGGGATCGGCACCCAGGCCGAGAAGGCCCGTATCCCGCTGGCCGACGGCACCCTGGTCGCCACCCCGGGGCAGCCGGACCCCGAGCTGATCCCCGCTCTGCTGGCCGCCTCCGACGTGCTCGGCACCGGCTGGTACGCCGCCGTCGCCGCCGAGGTCGGGCCCGGCAAGACCGTCGCGGTCGTCGGCGACGGCGCGGTCGGACTCATGGCCGTGCTCGCCGCCAGGCAGCTCGGTGCCGAGCGGATCATCGCCATGTCGCGCCACCCGGAGCGGCAGAGGCTGGCCCGCTACTACGGCGCCACCGACATCGTCGAGGAGCGCGGCGACGAGGGCGTCGCGAAGATCAAGGACCTGACGAACGGGCTCGGCGCGCACTCGGTCGTCGAGGCGGTCGGCACCCAGGAGTCGTTCATGCAGGCCGTCGGCGCCACCCGTGGCGGCGGGCACCTGGGCTACGTGGGCGTGAACCACGACGTCAGCATCCCCGGGATCGAGCTGTTCTTCGCCGGAATCCACACCCTCGGCGGCCCGGCCCCCGTGCGCCGCTTCCTGCCCGACCTGATCCAGCTCATCTGGGACCGCGAGATCGACCCCGGCAAGGTCTTCGACCTCACCCTGCCCCTCGACCAGGCCCCCGAGGGCTACAAGGCGATGGACGAGCGCCGCGCCACCAAGGTCCTCCTCACGCTCTGACGGGTTCCGGGAGAGCGCTCTGCCTCTGTCGGCGTGGCAGGACGGGACCGGAGACGGCCTCGTCCGTGGAGCGGGCTTTGAAGCACTCCTTCACGCCGCCGACCGCAGGGCTGAAGCAGGCCTGCAAGGGGGTTCCGGGGCTGACCACGCTCATGAGGGTGTGGACGTAGGTGTCGGCCTCGTGGCGGGTGGTGACCTGGGCGCTGTGGAGGGAAGCGTGCCGGTCTCCCACCCGCATCTCGACGCGGTCCTTCATGACGGCGCCCCACATCCGGGCCCAACTCGTCCCGCATTCCTGGCTGTAGCGGATCTGGATCCAGGCACCGGTGGCGGTCTCGTGTTCGGCGAGGGTCAGCGGTTGGGCACCGCATCGCATCGCGATCGGGTCCTTGTCCTGACAGGTCGCGTGTCGGCAGAGCGTCCCACTGGCCACGGAGGGCGTGGTGGGGGTGGGTGCCGCCTCCTCGCGGTGCGTCGAGGGAAGGTGAGTGAGCACGAGCGCCCCCAGGACGACGGCACAGGCCGACAGAAAGGCGGTGACGATGTTCGTCGCGCGCCGGTGGCCGGTCGGGAGGGTGCGCGGGTGGTCGGCGCCGACCGGGACCGTCTCGCTCGGGCCGGTGGCAGGCGGGAGTGTGCGGGTCTGAGCCGTCTGGCCGGTGGCGGCGTCGAGTCGGAGAGGGGCGGCCACTGCTGCCGGTGTGTCCGTCCCGGTGGCCGTGCCCTGTCGTACCGGCCCGCTGCCTTCCGTCCGGTCCGTGCGGGCGATGTCCAGGAGTGCCAGCGCATGGTCGGCGGGTTGATCGGCGAGACGGCACAGCTCCTTGACCGCGCTGCGCGGGGGCAGGCTCTTGCCGTTGAGGTAGCGCTCCCAGGACGACTTGCTGTAGGTGGTCGCGTTCGCGAGCTGCGCGAGGCTCAGTCCGGTGCGCTGCCGCAACTGCTGGAGTACTGCGGCGAGTCGCACGCCCGGCGGTGAGGGTGCGCCGGATGTCATCCCCGCAACGCCTTCCACGAGCGCGGCCCCACGATGCCGTCGGCGGTAAGGCCCGCGCGATCCTGGAACGTCTTGACCGCCCGCAGCGTCAGCGGGCCGAACATGCCGTCGATCCCGCCGGGTGAGATGCCTGCCCGGCGCAGCAGACACTGCGCCTCCGCGACGTCGGCGCCGGTGGCACCGTAGCCGATCTCGGTGGTGCGGCCCTTGTTGATGCCCGCCGACCAGCGCCCGTCGACCCGTGCGATGTGGCAGGTGTAGGAGGGCGGCGGGGAGGCCGCGGTGGTACGGGGCGAAGCGGTGACGGCTGCCTTACCGGCGTCGTCGTCAAGGCGGAGCACGAGCAGCAGCACCGCCGAGAGGGCTACGGCGAGGGCGGCGATGCCCGCGGTGAGAGCGATGTGCGGGAAGCGGCCGGGGGCCGGTTCGGGGGCCCGGGGTGGTGTGGGTGCGGCTGGTACGGCGAGCGGCCGGGCCGTCGGATGGGCCGGTGGCTCCTGTTCCCTTCCGCGCTGCTCGTCCTGCTGCCGTACGGCGGGTCTTGCGCGGCGGCCGTCCCGGGAGTCGGCGGCGATCTCGTGCAGCGCGAGCAGGGGGACGGGGTCGGTGCCGGTGATCCGGGCCAGTGCCTCCACGGCCTCCCGCGGTGGCAGCGAGGTGCCGCCCAGGTAGCGCTCCCACGACTTGGCGCTGTAGCCGGTCTTGGCCGCGAGCTGTCGCATCGTCAGCTCGCTGTGGTCCTTCAGTCGCCGTAAACGGGTCACCAACTGTCGTGCGCTGGGGTCGAGTTCCGCGGGCAGCGTCTTGGAGCGCGGCATGTTTCCCCCAAAGCGGTCATCAGCATGGTCGTGTCGTGAACAGCGGCCCCCACCGCTTCTGCGCATTCTGCATGAGCACGCCACATCTGTCACAGGTGTCCCGCATCACCGTCCCGCCGCTTGCTGTCTCCGCAGGTCAGCGGGGTGGTCGTCCCGTAAGGCCGTCACTTGGGCCGCAGCCGTGGCCGCCGTGCCCGGGCGCCCGGCACCTTTGATCCCGCCACCTGGCCCGCTCGGCGTGACAGGTGCAGACCCCACAGACGAAAGAGGAACGCATGCGACCGAACGCTCTGGGCAGGACCATCGCCGGTGTCATCGCCGTCGTCGGCCTCACCGCCGGCAGTGTGGCGACCGCGGGCACCAGCTTCGCGGCGACCGCGAGCACCACGCAGACGGCAGCCGCCGCCCAGCCCGCCGCCGTGGCCGCGACGCAGAACTTCGGTCTGACCACGGCCGAGGCCAAGAACGTCCAGAACTTCCTCGCCGAGTACTGGGGCTACACGGGCGGCATCGACGGTCAGCTGGGCACCAACAGCTGGAAGGCCTTCCAGCGCTGCCTCGCGACGTACTGGGGCTACACGGGCGACATCGACGGGGACCCGGGCCCCAACACGATCAAGGCGCTGCAGCGTCTGCTGAAGGACGGCTACGGCTACACGGGCGCCATCGACGGCATCGCCGGTTCGGGCACCCGGGCGGCGTTCAAGCGCTTCGCCGCCTGACCGGTACGACCCCGCTCGACCGGTACGACGTGCCGTTCGGACTGATCGTCGAGTGACCTACCGCGGCCCGTCCTTGCCCGGCAAGGACGGGCCGCGGCTGTGTGTCCCTCCCTACCACGCCCCACGCTCGTCTCTAGAAGGAGAACCTCGCAGCCATGGGAAGACTCGCGTTCCTCGTTCGCGCCGAAGACCAACATCCACCGCTGCGGGCCGCGGGCCGGACCGGACCGGGCTGGCGGATCCGCATCGGGACGTTCGCCGCCACGGCGGCGATGGTCTCGGCCGGCATCGTGCTCGGCGCCGGCCCGGCGTCGGCGGCGCCGGCCCCGATCAAGCTGACGTCCGCGTCCTGCCCCAACGAGATCGTGCAGGGCCAGTCGAGCGGATGCGTCACGGAGTTGCAGAGGCTGCTCAACACACACGGCGCCGGTCTGGCGGTGGACGGTCAGTTCGGGTCGGCCACGCTCTACGCCGTCCGTGAGTACCAGGCCGCCACCGCGATCGCCGTGGACGGACGGGTGGGCCCCGCGACCAAGAGCAAGCTGTACGCGACCGGTGGCTCGGCGCCCGCCCCCGTCAACCTCAACTCCTCCTCCTGCCCAGCCAACCTCGTCCAGGGTGCCAAGGGCGGATGCGTCACCGAGCTCCAGCGGCTGCTCATCCACCACGGCTATGTGGTCGACGTGGACGGCGACTTCGGCGGCGGGACCGCGAGTGCCGTCCGCAGCTTCCAGTCGGCTCACGGCCTCACCGTCGACGGGCAGGTCGGCACGAACACCAAGCGGGCGCTGTACGACACCGACGAGTCGCCGTCGACGGGCCTGGACCTGAGGTCGGCGTCCTGCCCGGCGAACATCGTGGAGGGCCAGAGCGGCGGTTGCGTCGCCACGCTGCAGTCCCTGCTGAACGGCAAGGGGCACAGCCTCGACGTCGACGGCAGCTTCGGCCCGCAGACCCTGGCGGCCGTGAAGGCGTTCCAGTCCGCGAGCGGCCTCTCCGCCGACGGCGAGGTCGGTCCGAACACCAAGGCCGCCCTGTACTCGAACATCGGCGGTGGCGGCGGCAACGGCGCGCCCGCGCCGGTCAACCTGACCTCCGCCTCCTGCCCGAACGAGGTCGTACAGGGCCAACGCAGCGGCTGCGTCACCGAGTTGCAGAGCCTGCTCAACCACCACGGTGCCGATCTCGCCGTCGACGGCGACTTCGGTCCGCTCACCGACAGTGCCGTCAGGGACTTCCAGTCCGAGAAGGGTCTCGCGGTCGACGGCCATGTGGGGCCGAACACGAAGGCCGCCCTGTACGGCGCGGTCACCCCGCCGTCCTCGCCCGCGCCCGGCGGCGGTTACGCCAAGATCCTCGACGTGGCGGGGGCCGAGGCCGGCACGGTCGAGGGCAGCGCCCGCGCGAACAGCTACGGTTCGGCCGTGGGCCTCTCGCTCTCCACCAGCAACTACGCCTGGTGCGCGACCTTCGTGAGCTGGGTGGCCAAGCAGACCGGAGCCAGCTCCTACCGCAACACCTATGTCTCGGGCTGGGTCAAGCAGGCGCGGGCCGGCAACTACCACCTCTCCGTGACGACCAACCCGCAGCCGGGTGACATCGTGGCCTTCGACTGGGACGGCGGAAGCGACTTCACCGGCGGCCACGAGCACATAGGCATCGTGCGGACGGTGTCCGGGGGATCGTCCTTCACCACCGTCGAGGGCAACACGAGCAACCCGAACGGCGGCGGCGACGGCGTCTACGTCAAGTCCCGCTCCACGAACAGCGGTTACGACGTCGTCTTCATCCGGGTCCGCTGAGGCGGATTCGCTGGTCCCCGGCCCCGGGAACATCACGGTCAGGACAGGGCCGCACGGACGCATACGAGGGAGTGCGTCCGCGCGGCTCTCCGCAGGGGGCCGTCAGCTCGTCGCGCGCACCGCTTCGCGGATCAGGTCCGGGACCGCCTTGGGCCGGGAGACGGCCTCGGCGTGCGAGGCACCTTCCGGCCCGACGACGGCCGCCTTCAGCGCCGAGGACTGCTTGGTCTTCCAGGCGGCCGCGGCGGTCTCCTCGAACGCTGCGGCCGCCCGCCGCGAGGACCTTGGTGACGTCCGCGGGCACGTCGGCGGCGAACACCGAGGGGAAGGCGGCCTCGGCGCGGGTGACCTCGACGACCGGGTCACCACCCCGTACCGGGTGCCTCCACTCCTTGAGGTTGCCGACCAGCGGCAAGAGCGGGAAGCGGCCCAGCCGTTCGCCGAGGCTCTCGCCCTCCGGGGGCACCGGCGCGGTGTCCCGCGTCGGCCGCTTCCCTCACTGCCATGAGCCGTTCGCGGTCCGCCGCGTCGAACGACATGCGTGCCGCCCCCGGTTGGTTGAGGGTTCTGGCTCCTCCCCCGGCAGCACACCAGGACATACCGCGCCCACCACCGGCGTCACTCACTCGATCAGTGACCGCGCCGCAGGCCCCCAGTTGGGTGTTCAGCGCACCGCGCGGCGGGCCAGCAGGACCGAGTCCTCGGCCTCGACCGGCCCGGTGTCCCGCTTCAGCGTGCGAGTGCGCTGCTCCACGACGACGGGCTCGAAGTCGTCCGGCAGGCCGGGGAGGAGTTCCGCGGCCAGGAACATGGCCTTGCGGTGGCTCTCGGAGAGGTGTGTGAACTCGTGGGACGGCGCATGTCCGACCACCAGGAGCAACCCACCGGGGGCGACGGCCGCGGCGAGGCGACGGGTCACTTCGACCATGCCGCCGTCCGGCGCGTGCAGATAGTGGCTGGTGACCAGGTCGTACGAGCGGTCGCCGGCATCGAAAGCCCTGGCGTCCACCTGCCACCAGTCGACGCGGTCGGCCACACCGGCCTGCTCGGCGTGGCGGGCGGCACGGGCCAGGCCCTCGGCCGAGAAGTCGGCGCCGGTCACGTGCCAGCCCTGCCCGGCCAGCCAGACGACGTCGCCGCCCTCGCCGCAGCCGACGTCCAGCGCGGTGCCAGGGGTCAGTTCACCGGCGGCGGCGACGAGCTGCGGATTGGGTTCGCCGCTCCAGAACCGCTCCTGACCCGCGTACCGCTCGTCCCAGGCCGCCGGCTCGAACATCTCGGCGGCCGCCGGTCCGTCGTGCTCGCCGCTTCGGCCGTGCTCGTGGTGTCCTGACACCGGATGCCTCCCGTTGCTCGTGATGCGCTACCGCGCCGCCCCCTCTGGGAACGTTGTCGATGGTGCTCGGGCCTGCGCCGATCCGCCCGAAAAGTTGCCGGACCGGCAAATATCCACCGCCCGTCTACACCGTGACAGGAAGCTCCGCCAGCCCGCGAACGAGACGAGTGCGCCGCCATTCCAGTCGATCAGACGGTACGGCCAGACGGATGCCGGGGAACCGGGTCAGTACCGCTCGCAGCGCGATCTCCGCCTCGGCCTTGGCCAGGGGCGCGCCGACACAGCGGTGGATGCCGTGGCCGAAGCCGAGATGCCCCGCGGCGTCTCGGTCCGGATCGAGCAGGTCCGGCGACGGGAACCGCACGGGATCGCGGTTGGCTGCGCCAAGAGCGACCAGCACCGGGGTCCCGGGCGGAATGTCGACACCGCCGAGCGCGACCGCCTCCGTCGTGAAACGGAAAGTGGCTGTACTGACGGGGGAATCGAACCGCAGCAACTCGTCCAGCGCGGCCGGGACGTCGTCCGGATTCCTCCGAAGGCGGTCCAACGCGGCAGGCCGCTGCAACAGTGCCAGGACCGCGTTGCCGAGGAAGTTGGTCGTGGTCTCATGCCCGGCCACGAGCAGCAGCACCGCCAGGGAGACCAGCTCCTCCTCGCTCAGACGCTCTGCTCCGTCGCGAGCCGAGATGAGCCGGTCGAGGAGACTGTCACCGGGGTCCAGGCGCTTGGCGGCGACGAGGCCCGTCATGTAGTCGGCCATGGAATGCGAGGCCGCGTCGATGACATCGGGCCTGCCTGCCGCGAACAGTTCTCCCGACCAGCGCTGGACGTCGGGCCGATCTTCCTGCGGGACTCCGAGCAGCTGACAGATCACGATGACCGGCAGCGGCACCGCCAGGCCTGCCACGAAGTCGAACCTCTCGCCGACCGGCCATCGGTCCAGCAGTTCCTCGGTGACCCGCGCGATGAACGGACGCAGCCGCGCAACGGCCCCGGCTGTGAACGCCTTGGTCACCAGTTTGCGCAGCCGGGTGTGCCGGGGCGGGTCGGTGGCCAGCATGGTGTGCGCCACCGCGGGGTGCAGACGACGCCCAGACTCCTTGCCCGCGAAGAAGGCCGCCGTGTCCTTCGAGAGCCGAGGGTCGCAAAGGGCTTCCCTGGCCTCCGCGTAGCCGGTTACCAGGTAGCCGGGGCGCCCGGCCGACTCCGTGGGCATGGACTGCACAGGGCATCTGGACCGCATGGCCGCAAGGGTGGGGTAGGGGTCCTGCAGGAAACGGGGGTCCTGAGTCGGGTCGGTCATGCTTTCAGACTCCAACGGACGCCGGCTCACCGTCATCGACGACACGCCCAACACGGGGCGCGTAAGCGTCAGTTGCCTGGAGGAGCCCCTGCGAGCCGGCATGGAGATCATTGGCCGACCTCCGGGCGGGCCGACGCCGCCCTCCGCGATGTCGTAATCGGCGGTGTCGGCGGCTGTGGCCGTGACATCGTGGCCGAGTGGTGCGTGGACAAGAAGAAGAGGAGTGGCTGGCGACTCAGCGTCCGTCACGGGTGCGCGAGGTCCAGGCCGGTCGCCTGGCCTGGACCGAGATCGACCTGATCGACCTCGGGGGCGGGTTCGCGCGTCCGTTGCGTGACGGGTTGGAAGCCTTCGGTGCCCAGGTCAACTATCTGCGCGTCGGTCAGCCTCGCCATCTGGTGGCCGCGCTGGACGGCACCAGGCCGATCGCCCCCTATGTGATCTTGTCCTGCCACGGCGACGAGGGCCGCATCCTGATGGAAGACGTCGCCGAGGAGCTGGCCGGATTCCAGCCGTTCAACGGTGACGTCGGGCCGGACCGTGTACGCGAACACTTCCATCTGCCAGGCAGCGTCACTCTCGTCACCGGATGCGACACGGGGGATCCCGCGCTCGCCGACGCCTTCCTCGACGCCGGTGCCGGCATCTATGTCGCCCCTCGGGGCGCCCCGTTCGGCTATGCGAGCATGTTCGCCCCGTTGTTCTTCTTCTACGAGCTCACAGAACTGCGCACTCCCTTGGCGGCCGTCGAACGCCTGCGCGCGCACGACGACGAACTCGCCATGTGGGAGCTCCATCAACGCTGACCGGCATGCCTCTCGCACCCGGCTCACGTCTCCTTCGACCGCCCCGGCACTCCGAGGGGAGGCGAGTCCGGCGGTGACGGCGTCGAGGTCCTGGCGGAGGAGGCCGGCCAATGCGGGGGCGGGCCCTGTCGCCCGCCGGAGTCCCGTCCTTCCATTCGTGGGCGAGCATCGCGTAGATGTACTCACTGCCCCAACGCTCTCCGTCGAGGTCGTTGTCGATCAGATGAGCCTCGCGGCGCATGCCCAGGCGCTCACACACCCGCACGGACCCGGTGTTGAGATCATCCAGCCGGGCAAAGACGCGATGGGCACGCAACCGGCCGAAGGCCAACGAGAGCAGAGCGCGCGGCTTCGGCGGCGTAGCCCTGTCCGGCGTACCGCGGGTTGCAGATCCAGCCGATCTCGGCCTGCCGGGCGGCAGCACTGCTGAGGGTGAGAACCACTTCGCCTACGACAGCCGGCTCGTCCGGCCCGGCAGACGGCCAGCAGGAGTACATCGACGTCCGCCTTCGAACTGGTCCCGCCCGCACGTACGGCGACGGACTCGGCGCGGGCCTCACGGGTGAGCGGTGGGCGATAGAGGTACCGCGCGACTCCCCCCGTGCAACTGCCTTGGCTGGCCAGACTATTTGATCCCTCTTCGATCCAGCAGCCAGAAATAGCGCAACAGTTCGTAGCAAAGTGATTCAATGACTCCATGGTGAGGGACGGGGCATCACTGGGTCCGCTGGAGCTGCACGAAGGACGTTGGGTCGTCGGGGACGCCACGCGAGTGGGCACTCACTGGGTGGACTTGCGACCGGACGGGTTCTACCAGCACGAGCCGGCTTCCGAGGGCCGACTGTTCCCCTGGTCCAGGATCATGACCGGCATCTGGATCACCTGGGGCAAGCACTCCTGGAACTCGGTGAGCAGGGGCAGGTACACCCTCAAGGGCATGGTCGCCGGGCGCAGCGGTGGCTGGATGCACATGACGCTGCGCCACCCGTACGAGGACCATCAACTGCGCTTCGACCAGCACGCGCGCCCGTACAGGGCCGTGGACGTCCTGCGGCTGGAGTATCTCCTGCGGCACCTCGTCGACGAGGAAAAGCCGCATCTCCTCGGCGACCCGGAATGGCTGGGCGATGCCGTGGCACACCTGGCCGGCGGAAAGAACCGCTGGCTCACCAGCCGTGCGCTGCGGCGGACGGCAGCGGAGGCTGTCACGGTGGCCGGCCCGGCCGGCCGCTGACAGTCCGCCGGCGCCTGCGGCACTTCCCGGGACGTCCGACCGCGACCATCCGCTCGCAGGCCTCGGCAGTCTCGCGGGGCTCGCCGCTCTCGCCGACTCCGGCGGAGCAGTCCGCTCGCTCCGCCTGATGGCCGGACTCCCCCAGGAGGGGCTGGAATTGGCGAGTCCCACCCCCTGCACTCCCCCAGCCGAACGCCACGAACGGGAGACCGGCCCCACCGGCTCGACCGCGAGACCGCCCCTGACCCGTCGTGACACCCATGGGGAAGTACGTGCGGTCATGCCGCCAGGCGGGTGCCGCGGCGCCAGACGGCGCGGGTGTTGAGGGTGTCGCTGATGTTGCTGGTCGGGTCACCCTCGACCAGCAGAAGGTCGGCACGGAGCCCCTCGGCGATGCGGCCCCGGTCACTGAGGCGGAAGCGGCGGGCCGTCGTCGCCGTGGCCGCGCGCAGGGCCCGTGCGGGCGTGAGACCGGCCGCCACGAGGTATTGCAGCTCGTGGTGCAGGCTCGCTCCGTGTGCCAGACCCCCGAAGAACGTCTCGGGCATGGAGGCGTCGGTGCCGGCCAGCACGTCGACGCCGGCGGCGTCCAGAGCGCGCACGGTGTCGTACACGTCGTCGAGCTTGCCCTGCGGGTAACGGTCGTAGCTGGACCGCAGGGTTCGTTCCCATGCACTGTCGAGCCGTGCGGAAACCCGGGGGTCGTCGGCGAGATCGCTTCCGGTGATTCCCATCATCGAGGCATTGAGGCTGATACAGGGAATGACGAACATGCCCGCGTCCCTGATGAGGGCGATGATCTCGGCGGTGTGCGGCTGGTCCATGAACACGTGGGTGAGGCCGTCGATGCCGGCTTCGGCTGCCGTCCTGGTGGCCTCCACTGTCAGCGCGTGGGCCACGGTCAGGGCACCGTACTTCTTGGCTTCGGCCACACCGGCGGCCACGGTGGCCCGGTCAAGTGAGGGCAGCCCGGGGTGCCCCTCCACACTGCCGTCGTCGATCATGAACTTGATGAAGTCGGAGCCCCTGGCGAGGAGTTGGGGCACAAAGGCGGCCGCTTCCTCGGGCGTGCTGGAGAACGGCATCAAGGGCATCACCGGCGGGAGATCCCACTTCGGCCGGAAGCCTTCGGGCATCAGCTCGCTCGGGTGACCACCGGGCGGTGTGATGGCGAAGCCGGAAGAGCGCACGTCAGCCAGGGTGTCGTCCTCGGTGATGGCCCCCCGGTTCTCCCGGGTGTTCATCCCCTGCATCTCCAGTTCGGTCGTCACCCCGAACCGCAGGGCGAGTGCCAGGGAACCCGGAGCGGAGTGAACGTGGGCGTCGATGAGCCCCGGCAGCAGGGTGGCGCCGCTGCCGTCCACGATCTCGCTGTCACGAGGAGCCTCGCCACCCACGCGAGCGATCCTCCCGCCGTCGATGACCACGGTCCGCACGCCTACCGACTTCTCTCCGTCGAAGATCTGCGCATTGGTGATCGCGGTGAGCGCCATAGCAGTCCGCCTCGTTTCGTCGCTCGTCCAAGATTTACATACCCTAAGCTATATACATATCCAGAGGTATGCAAATGGCTGGGCTGGGCCTAGACTCAGTCGCATGAGCAGCCCGTCCTTCTCCGAGCAGCCTTCCGACGACGCGGCGTTGGACCAGATCGGCCCCGCGCTGTCACGTCTGCGACGACGCGCACCGGCATCGAGCAAGGACCTCTCCCGCAACCTCGTACTCAATGTGATCGCTGATGCACCGGGCGAGACGACTGTCGGCGGCCTCGCTGCCGAGATGGGTGTGGCCCAGCCGGTGGCCAGCCGGACCGTCGCCGCCTGCATCGAGGACGGGCTGCTGCGGCGGACGGCGTCCCAGATCGACGGTCGCCGCACCGTGCTCGAACTCACCGAGCACGGTGAGGCCGAACGCAGCCGCTTCGCCGCTGAACAGCGCAAGGCGTTTCAGGAGATCACCGCTGCCTGGTCGCCGGAGGAGCGGATCCAGTTCGCACGCCTCTTGGCCCGATATGGAGCTGACGCCACCGCATGGTCCAGGAAACAGGCCTCGAGCCGCGACTGAACGAGCGGTGCCGCGCTTCTGCGTGAGCGAGGAGTTCGGGCGGTGGATCCAGGTCTGCCCTGGCATGACTCGACTCATCGCTGCCGTCTCGGCCTCGCCCGACGGCCGCCTCGCCGGACCCGACCCCAGCCGGGACAACGATCGCACCCGCGCCGCGCCCTCGGGCACCTCGTCGACCCCGTGGACCCAGCGTTCGTCACAGCCGCGCACCAGCGGGCCAAGGCGACGGCGTCGGAGAGCGGCAGGGAATTCGACCTCATCCTCGCGGGCCGCGTGTGCCACGGTCGGCTCGGCGACGTAAGCCTGACCGGCCGACGCTCCGACGGCGCGTCATGGACGTCGGAACGCGCTACTGGTCACCGGCGGAGCGCCGTACACGCTCGTGCAGCGAAGCGTGCTCTCGGCATCGACCGCGACGCATCCGGCCTACGACCTCGTGCGGTCATCCGATGACGACGATGCTCTCCTGGCCCGACGCACTGTGCGAGCGCCTCGCCGCCGGAGGGCGCCGGGTGGTGCGCTACGACCTGCGCGACAGCGGGGAATCGACGACCACGGATCCCATGGCGCCCGCCTACACCCTGCGCGACCTGGCCACCGACGCGGCGACCCTTGCTGACGCGCTCGGCGGGGAGCCGGCGCACCTTGCGGGGATCGGGGTCGGCGGGATGGTCGCCCAGGTGGCCGTACTCGACCATCCGCACGCGTTCTCGGCGCTCACCCTGGTCGGCACCCGCGCGGTTGCCCCCGGCCCGGTCGACGAGGACCTCCCCGACCATGACCAGGCGACGATGGGGCGGCTGTTCGCGCGTGCGATGCCAAATTGGACCGATCGTGAGGCGGTCGCGGCCTTCGTCACCGCCGGTGCGGAGACCCTCGGCGACGACCCCGTCGCCGCGCACGCCACGGCTGCGCGCATCTGGGACCGCACGCCCGGCACCGCTCCCCCGGTCCAGATGGCCAACCAGATGGGCGTGGTGTTCGCCAGGCTCGACTGCAAGCCCCGCTGGCGCGAGCGCCTGCCCGAGATCGCGGTCCCCACGCTCGTCGTGCATGGCCGCCGCAACCGGTTCTTCCCCTTGGGCAACGGCGAAGCGCTCGCGCGCAACATCCCCGGAGCACGGCTGCTCGTCCTGGAGGAGGCCGCCACGGCGATTCCCGATGCGGCGGTCGGCGAGGTCACCGAGGCGATGCTCAGTCTCACATGACCGAGGCCACTCCCCGGTGTCAGTGCCGGCTGGAAGACTGCCCGCATGATCGAACCGAACCCGAAAGCGGACCTGTTTCGATACCTGCAAGAAGCCCGTGATGCCCTGGTCTGGAAGCTCGACGGGCTCTCGGAGTACGACATCCGGCGCCCACTGACTCCCACGGGAACGAATCTGCTGGGGCTGGTCAAACATGTCGCCGGCGTGGAGCTGGGGTACTTCGGCGACACGTTCGGGCGGCCGTTCTTCGACGAGCAACCGCCGGCCTGGTGGTACACGCAGGACGCGGAAGCCAACGCGG
This sequence comes from Streptomyces sp. SLBN-8D4, assembly GCF_049739545.1. Lineage (NCBI taxonomy): Bacteria > Bacillati > Actinomycetota > Actinomycetes > Kitasatosporales > Streptomycetaceae > Streptomyces > Streptomyces sp. SLBN-8D4. Next base: position 9,575,397 of record NZ_JBMGQC010000001.1, on the reverse strand, counting down.
ACATGTGGGCCACGGCAGACGAGTCACGCGAAGACATCGTCGGGCTGTACCGCCTGGCGTGGCAGCACTCCGACAGCACGATCGCGATGCTGCCGCTGGACGCGGTCGGCCGCGTGCCGTGGTGGCCGGAGGAACGTCGCGAGGCGACACTGCACCACATCCTGGTACGCGTGATCTCCGATACGCAGCGGCACGCAGGCCACGCGGACATCGTGCGGGAACTCATCGACGGATCCGTCGGGTGTTCGCAGAACAAGGGCGACTTGCCGCCAGGTGATCAGGCCTGGTGGGCGAGCTATCGGAGCCGGCTGGAGGGCGTGGCCCGGGAAGCCGGCGACTGATCCTGGCCGTGGCGACGTAGACGGTCCGGTGCCGTACGGCGACGGAGGTGGGGTTCGAGAGCCCGTCCTTTCGGTCAGGATGACGGAGGGCTTCTCCGACACACCTCCGCAGGTGTCCGACCGGGATGCGGGATCACTCGTCGCGGGCGACGCTGGTGCCGTGTCCGAGCGTCGAGCGATCGTCCACCCGCCGTCTGAGACCGGCGGCCGTCCGGTGCGCATCGCGGACCGGAGCTACGGCACCGCGCACACCCCCTACGACCGGACGCTGCTTGCGCAGAACGCCGGTTGGCCCCGCTGGGACGAACGGGATGTCGCCGACTCGGACCTGGACGAACGCCACGAAGGTGGGCCGGAGTGGTGGCCGCCGTGAGCAGGCGCAAGGGCGTGAAGACCGGCGCGGAACGCGACGTGGAAGCGGTTCTCGACGACCTCTACACCACGCCCCCCGCCGACTTCGTCGCCCGCCGTGAGGAGTTGGCCGCCGCGGCCAAAGCGGCCGACCACGTCGACGATGCCCGACGGATCCACGCGGCCCGCCGCCCCACCCTGGCGGCCTGGGCCGCGAACCTCCTGCTGCGTTCCCAGCCGCAGGAGAGCCGGCAGTTCCTGGAGCTGGGGCAGGCTTTGCGCGAGGCATACCGCACCCTGGACGCCGTAGGGATCAACGAGCTGTCCGAGCAACGGCGGCGCATCGTGGCCGCCTTGTCCGGGCAGGCGGCGCAGCTTGCTCAGGAGGCCGGGCACCGACTGTCGGACCAGGTCCGGCAGGACGTCGAATCCACCTTGCGCGCCGTGCTCACTGATCAGGATGCGGCCGACCAGTGGGCAGGCGGCCGCCTGGAGGGCGCTCTCACCCCGCCGTCGGACTTTCCCGGCACCGCCCCGCCGACCGGCGCCGCGCACAAGCCACGCCGGGAGACGACTCCGCAGCCGTCGGCGCGAACGCGGGCGAAGAACGAACTCGCCGAGCGGCGCCGACAAAGGGAGGAGCGGCTCGATCACGCCCGGACAGCGGCCGAAGAGGCCGCGCAGCGATTGCGGGACGCCCGGACGGAAGAAGCCGAGGCTGAAGCGGCACGGCAGCTCGCACGCGACGGGCACGACCAGGCCCGGAAGCTGGTGTCCGCCGCCGAGCAGCAACTGCACCAGGCACAGCAGGAACTCCAGCGAGCCGATCGCGAACAGCGGGAGGCTGAGGAACGCAGCCACACAGCCGCTGACGCACACGCGCGGGCCCGACAGGAAGCGCGCGAAGCCGAGCGGGAGGTGAAGCGCCTGACCTCGCGCAAGAGATAGGTCTCGGCGGAAGCGCGCGGGTTCGCTCTGGTTGACGGGATCTGGTGTCCCGAGCGTTCGCCGAGCCGCACGCGATCGGCTAGCCCGGCGGCCGGCGCGGGTTCGGCATACCGTCATCGCTCATGTGCGCCCGCTGCCAGATCTCCTTCCACCACCAGCACGCGCCGAGGTGGCCCGGCCGGAGCCCGGGCCACCTCCGGCCGATGGGATCAGGCGGGCTGCGGGGCGGGCGTCGCCGGAGCGGACGCGACCTCGCGGGTCTCGCGCATCATCAGCAGGCCGTTGACCACCATCAGCGTCGCGGTCACGCCGTGGACGCCGAACGCGGTGGTCACTGAGCCGTGATGGGCCAGCACTGTGGTCATGTCGCCGTAGGCGGCGAGGGCCTCCACCAGTAACACCCAGCTCAGCGCCCGGCGGTGGCCCGTCACCAGCAGGATGCCCAGGACCAGGGCCAGGACGACGTCGCGGATTCCCTTGATGATCAGGAAGCCGCCGCCGTCGCCGGACGGCCAGCTCGGCAGGCCGAAGGTCGGCGCCGTCGTCTCCGGGCTCAGGATGAACTCCGCTCCGAACCAGAGGATGAAGAGAATGAAGGCGGCGGTCAGGACGGTGTTGATCTTCTTCAGTACCATGGTTCGTCTCCTCGCGAGTCTTCGTGAGCTTGATAGGGCTTGGTGAGCCGGTATGACTCCCACTCAGGGGATATGCGGCGACCGGAACTTTTTGGCCGTTCGGGACCGACCGGGCGGCTGAGCCCCTGGGCTCAGGCGAGGGCGGCGACCAGCAGGGCGAAGGCGGCGATGATGACGGCGACGCGGACGTAGTGGAAGCGCTGCCAGCGGTTCAGCTGCTGCTTCCAGTCGGCGGGCCGGTTGTCAGGGGTCCACGTCCTGTTCCGGTTGTTGATCGGAACGAGCAGCAGAACCGACATGACCACGCTGAGGATCAGCAGCGCGCCGGCCGTGACGACGAGGGCGGTGCCGTGGTGGTGCCACCCGGCGACAGCCCAGATGCCGACAAGGACGAGCGAGCCGATGTACCAGACCGGCATCACGGCGCCGAGCATCCGCCCCCCGTGGGCATGGCCGAGTTGGCCGCTGTCCTCCGGGAGCGCGTCGAGTATCCGGTTCATGACGAAGGCGACGGAGAACTCCACCCCCACCATCACGCCGACGACCACGGTGGTGATGACCTCAAGTGCGTTGAACATGACGATCCTCTCGGAATCTAGTGCCGCTAGCCGATGAGGCAACGCTAGTACTACTGCCGCTCTCTTGTCTAGCAGTGCTAGGATCGAATCATGTCGGTACAGGAACGCAAGCAGCGGGAACGGGCGGAGCGCGAACGCCTCATCGTGGCGACGGCCCGTGAACTCGCTGAGCAGCAGGGTTGGGACGCCGTCACCACACGGCGGCTCGCCGAACGCATCGAGTACAGCCAGCCCGTTCTCTACAGCCATTTCCGCGGCAAGCGCGAGATCATCGGCGCCGTCGCCCTCCAGGGCGCCACGGAGATGGCCGTCGCGGTGCGGACCGCGACCGCCGCCGTGGACAGCCCGCGCGAGCGGGTCGCCGCCCTCGCGCGCGCCTATCTCGACTTCGCCGAACGCAACCCGGCGGTCTACGACGCCATCTTCCAGCTCGACGGCGGGCTGGCCTACGCCCAGGAGGACACCCCGGCACCTCTCAAGGACGCCTTCGCCGCGCTGCTGGAGTGCCTCGGCGAGGTCGCCGGGGACGGTGTCGACCCGGGGCTGTTCACCGAGACGTTCTGGGCGTGCCTGCACGGGTTGACCACCCTGACCCGGGCGGGACGGCTGCCACCGCAGGAGACCGAGCCGAGGGTGAGGCTGCTGGTGGACCGGCTCGCCATGCTCTGACACACCGGCCGGCCTTCCGCCCCCGTCGCCCTCGCCGAGGCGGACGGTCGCCGAGCCAGTCCGGTGGGCGCCGGTCCTCCCTGCGCGTGCGGGGTGCGGAACTGTGTCAGCTCACGCAGTTGTGGCCCACGCGGTACGACGACCCTAACCGGGGCGGCGGGCAGCCCCGTGAGAGCCCGCCCGCCGACTCCTTCACCATGGGCCGCGCCCGTTCAGCGCTGCCGCTTGCCGTGGTAGCGCTCTGCGAGGCGGGCGAGTGCGACGGCGGCGAGCAGGAGGCCGAAGTCGCGCAACGCGATGTCGTAGTAGTCGGGGATGGTCAGCAGGTTGACGATGATGCCGGCCAGCCAGCCGGCCACCAGCCAGGCGCCGAAGCGGGGCGCGAAAGCCACTGCGATTCCGGCGACGACTTCGATCACGCCCACGGCGTACATGGCCGCCTGAGCGCTGCCGGGAACGAGGTCGTTGATCCAGGGCGCGAGGTACGCGGGCCAGTCCACCAGCAGGTTGGTGAACTTGTCCAGCCCGAACAGGATCGGCGCCACGGTGAACGCCGTCCGCAGGATCACGAACGCCTGGTAGCCGGGGTCTGCGAGCTGCGCACGCCGTGGGGCGGCGGTGGGCGGGGTGCTTGCGGTTGCGGAGGACATGACGACCTCTCCTTCTAGTGACAACTTTCGTTATTTATAGAAGCGCCCATCTCTTCTTTAGTCAATGGCCGTGGGTTTTACACTGGTGTTCGTGGACGCCCCGAAGGAAGTACGCGACCCCGATGTCTCCGCCATCGCCGCCTTGGACGAGCCGACCCGTAGGAGGCTGTACGAGCATGTGGTGCGCCAGCCCGGCCCCGTCAGCCGCGACGACGCGGCCGCCGCACTCGGCCTGGCCCGGCAGACCGTGGCGTTCCATCTCGACCGGCTCGCCGACGAGTCCCTGCTCGACGTGGTCTACGAACGGCGCAGCGGGCGGACGGGGCCGGGGGCCGGCAGACCGGCCAAGCTGTACCGGCGTTCGGGCAAGCAGATCGCGGTCAGCCTGCCGGACCGGCGCTACGAACTCGCCGGGCGGCTCCTGGCCCAGGCAGTGGAGGAATCCGCGGCAACCGGCGCGCCGGTGCGGGAGGTGCTGCACCGCAGGGCCGAAGAACTCGGCGCGCGGCTGGAAGAGCCGGAGAGCGTAAGCCTTTTCGGACTGCTGGAGCGGTACGGCTTCGAGCCGCGGCACGAGGAGACAGGCACCATCGTGCTGGGCAACTGTCCCTTTCACGTCCTGGCGCGTGAGCACACCGAGACGGTGTGCGGCATGAATCTGCACCTCCTCCGTGGTGTCCTGCACGGGTTGGGCGAGCGCGCGTACACGGCCTGTCTGTCACCCTCCCCTGGCCGATGCTGCGTCCGGCTGGAGCCCGTCGCCTGATCGCCTCACGTCACAGCACCGGCACCGGCACCTACGTACGACGCTTGTGCAGCTCGATGGCCAGTGGGGTGGCCGTGAACATCGAGGAGTACGTGCCCACCGCACAGCCGATGAGGAGAGCGAGGGCGAAGTCGGCCAGGGAGTCGCCGCCGAGGACGGCCAGTGCGGTGAGGATGAACGCGGCGCCCATTCCGGTGTTGACGGTTCGGGGCAGGGTCTGCAGGAGAGCCTGGTTGGCGACGCGGGCGAAGGCCCCCGTGTTCGCGCGGCGGCCCAGTTCCCTTATCCGGTCGAAGACGACCACGGAGTCGTTGACGGAGTAGCCGATGACGGTCAGCAGCGCAGCCAGGAACACACCGTCGACGGGCTTGCCCAGCCAGGCGAAGACGCCGATGAGGATCACGACGTCGTGAGCGAGTGCGGCGACCGCCGAGGTTCCCAGCAGCCGGCGGAAACGTGCCGTGAGGTAGACGAGCTGGGCGCCGAGGGCGACGACGAGGGCGATGAGGCCGCCGTGGCGCAGCTCCTTGCCGAGGCTGGGGCCGATCGCCTCGTCGCGGATCTTCTCGGTCCCGGGCGCCAGGTCGGTGACAGCGGCGGTGATGGCCGCCGCTTGGTCGTTGCTCAGGTGAGGGGTACGGACGGTGAGCTGGTGTGCGCCGGAGGTCTGGACGACGGCCCGGGGGAATCCGGCGTCGGCGAGCGCGCTGCGGGCCCGGTCGGCGTCGACGGGGGTGGCCGTGGCATAGGCGATGTGGCGGCCACCGGTGAACTCGACGCCGAGGTCCAGGCCGCGCACGGCGATACCGGAGGCGGCCAGGACGAGAGCGGCGGCCGAGGCGGCCAGCCACCGGCGCGGGTGCCGCATCAGGTTCGGGCTGGTGCGGCCGAGGCGCTCGCGGACGGCGCCGGAGTGGGCGATGCCGGTCAGGCGGGGGCGGCGCCGCAGACCGGGGCGACCGACAGCGTGTTCGGCGAGGGCCCGGGTGATGACCAGGGCGCTCAGCATGGAGGCGAGGACGCCGATCCCCAGCGTGACGCCGAAGCCGCGGACCGGGCCGGAGGCGAGGAAGAACAGCAGGCCTGCGGCGATGAGGGTGGTGATGTTGGAGTCGGCGATGGCGCTGAAGGCCCCGCGGAATCCGGAGGTCAGGGATGATCGCGGGGTGGGGCGGTGACCGCAGGCGTACTCCTCGCGGGCGCGTTCGAAGACGAGCACGTTGGCGTCGACCGCCATGCCGATGGCCAGCACGAAGCCGGCGAGGCCGGGCAGGGTGAGGGTGGCGCCGAGGGCCGCGAGGGCCGCGTAGGAGATAAGGCCGTAGCAGGCCAGAGCCACGGTGGCCAGGGCGCCCAGAAGCCGGTAGACGGCGATGATGAACAGCGCGGTCACCGCCGTGCCGATGGTGGCGGCCCAGGCGCTGGCCTTGATGGCTTCGGCTCCCAACGTCTGGCCGACCGTGCGCTGCTCGACGGTCTCGACCGGCACCGGAAGAGCGCCGCCGTTGATGAGCAGGGCCAGTTCTTTGGCTTCGCGGTCGTCGAAGGTGCCGGTGATCTGGGTGGAGCCCCCGTTGATGCCGGATCGGCAGGCGACGGACGGGTCGACCTGCGGCGAGGAGATGACCTTGTCGTCCAGGACGATGGCGACGCGGCGGCCCGGGTCTCCGACCGCGTGGCAGGCGGCCTCGCCCGTCAGACGAGCCCACCCCGTTTCGCCTGATCCCCTGAAGTCGACGGTGACGTGCCATCCCGCGCCGCCCTGCTGGTCGAAGCGGGCGGCTGCCTTCTCGACGTCCTTGCCGGTCAGCGCGGCCGCCCGAAGGCGCAGCAGTTGGCCGGACTCGTCGGCCATGACTTGCTCACGGGGCCGCTTGGGCAGCGGATTCGGCCTGTCGTCGGCGGTGGCTGCCGTACCGAGTACCTGGTGGAAGGTGAGCTGAGCGGTGCGGCCGAGCACGTCGGCCGCCTTCCTGGGGTCCTGCACGCCGGGCAGTTCGACGATGATCCGGTCGCTGCCGGAGCGGGCGATGGTGGGTTCGGTGACACCGAGCGCGTCGATGCGGCCGCGCAGCACCTCCACGGTGCGGTCCGTGGCCTCACCGTCGGTGTCGGCAGTGGGGCGGGTTTCCAGCACGACCTGGGTGCCGCCCCGCAGATCGAGTCCGAGGTGGACGGGCACCGTGAGGGCGACGTACAGGGACAGGGCAACGGCAATCAGGGCGATCACGCCTCTCATGCGCGTGGATCGGGTCACCGCGGATCGGGTCACAACGGGCCTCCGGCAGGCACACCGCGGCCGGCACAGGGGCTGCGGTCGAGAAAGGAACGAGAGGGAAGGGACAGGGCTCAGATGCCGGAAGGCGAGGGGGGTGCACGTACCCCATGCCGGTGTGCCGGATGGTCGGATACGGGGGTGGCCTCCACCGCGACCGGGAGCCGCGCGGGCCCGAGCGAACCGATCTCCGGGCGCGGCGACGCGCCCTGGGCGGAGACCGGTGGTGCATGGCGCTCGCCGGTGACATCCCCATGGCTCCGCCGGCCCCGCACCGCGGCAGTGGAAACAGCGGAGTCCACGCCCTCCGCGTGGGACTCGCCGTGCGCTGCCCGGGCCTCGGCCGCGAGCACCGCGCCGCCGATCGCACGGGGTTGCTCATCGCCCAGGGCGGCCGGGCCGAGCAGCGTGACGACGACGGCGAGCAGGACGGCCAGGGCAGCCGAACCCCGGCCGCTCATGCGGGACACGGCGACCATCCCCTCCCTCTTTCCTGTCGGTGGCAGCGTGTCGGCGACGGCGCGCTCAGGGTTCGACCAGGCCTGCGCGGATCGCATAGCGAGTGAGCTCCAGCCGGTCCCGCAGACCGAGCTTGCGCAGCAGGTTCTCCCGGTGCCGGTGGACGGTCTTGATGCTGATGAAGAGCAACTCGGCGATCTCCTTGGAGGAGTGACCCTCGGCCACGAGTTTGAGGACCTCCTCCTCGCGCGCGGTCAGCACCTGCTCGGGCGGCTCCTCGCCGTTGCGGACCCGGTCGAGGTAGCTGCGTATCAGCGCGCTGACGGCGCCCGGGTACAGGAAGGGTTCGTCACGCATCGCGGCCCGGCAGGCCGCCACGAGGTCGCGGTCGGCCACGGACTTCAGCACGTAGCCGCTGGCTCCGGCCTTCAGCGCCTGGAAGAAGTACTGCTCGTTGTCGTGCATCGTCAGCATCAGTACGCGCACCCCGGGCTTCAGCGCGACGAGCTCGCGGGTGGCCTGCAGTCCCGTCATCCGGGGCATGGCGATGTCCATCACCGCGAGGTCGACCTCGTGGGTGCGGGCCAGTTCGATGGCCTCCGCCCCGTCCCCGGCCTCGGCGACGACCTCGAGGTCCGGCTCCCGGTCGAGGATGAGCCGCACGCCGCGGCGTACCAGCGCGTGGTCGTCGGCGAGAAGGATACGGATCAGGGATGTGTCGGGCGTGGTCATGGCTGCTTCCTGAGGGGCACGACAAGCCGGACCGCCGTACCGGCCTGCGGGTGGGAGGTGAAATCCAGCGTGGCTCCGATCAGCAGGGCCCGCTCGCGCATTCCGCGGATCCCCGCCCCCTCGCGGGCGGTTTCGGTACCGCGGCCGTCGTCGGCGACGGTCAGCACCACCGTCTCACCGGTGTGGCGCAGGCTCACCTCGACCTGGCCGGCCTCGGCATGGCGGGCGGCGTTGGTCAGGGCTTCCTGGGCCACGCGGTACAGCACCAGTTCGGTCTGCTGGTCCAGCACGGGCAGGCCGGTGTCCAAGCGGCGCACCACCCGCAGTCCCACATGGGTGGCGAACTCGCTGGTCAGCGAGGTCAGGGCGCTGACCAGCCCGAGGTCCTCCAGCACGCCCGGCCGCAGCCGACGTACCAGACGGCGCACCTCGTCCAGACTCCCCCGGGTGATCTCCTGCACCTGCCTCAGCTCACCGCGCAACGGCTCGTCCGCCTCGTCGGCCGCCCGCTCCAGTGACAGCAGGATCGCGGTCATGCTCTGGCCCACCTCGTCGTGCAGTTCCTGGGCGATACGGCGTCTTTCCGCTTCCTGCGCGAACAGGGCGCGGGCGCTGCTGGAGGCTCGTTCGTGCTCGAGGCGCTCCAGCATGGCGTTGAAGGTGCGGATCAGTTCGGCGGTCTCACCGCGGCCCCCTTCCGGCAGCCGGTGACCCGGGCGCAGCAGATCGACGGTGGTCATCAGCCGGGTGAGCCGGTCGAGCGGGGCCAGGCCGATCCGCAGCAGGGCCGCGTTGGCGACCAGCATGACGACCAGACCCGCCAGCAGGATGACCGCCTCGGTCAGCACCACCGGCACGGAGACGGTGACCGGGGCCCACAGCAGCAGCGCGGTGGCGCTTCCCAGCACGACCGCGTTGAGCGCGAAGATCCGCCAGAACAGGGACACCGGGTTGCGCCTTTCCATGTGGGACGCGGCTGTGCGTCTGCTGACGGTCACCGCGCACCCCGAGCGTGAGCTGCGTTCTCCGGCTCAGACCGGCCTGCTGTCCAGCCTGCCCCCTGCCTGTTCCGTCGTCGATGGGCTCCAATGCCCATTTCCCGGACCTGCCCCACCCACGCCGCGATGGGCCCTGGGCCATGCCGTAGATGGGTATCGCGCCCGATGGGCTTTACGGACCGTTGCGGCCACGGTGGAGACATGGACCGGCCGCCGAGACCGACCCCGCCCCCGTCCCAGACGGCCTCCCGCCCTCCCCACCTCTCACCGGAAGAAGGAACCGCCATGTCGCTCGATACGCCCCAGGCCGAAACCCGTCGTGAGCGGCTGACGGCGCACGAGGCCCTCCAGCGCCTCGAAGAGGAACGTGCCTCCCGTCTCACTCAGCTACGGGCCATCGACGAAGCCCGGCCGAACGCGGAGGAACAGGTGATGTCCACGCAGAAAGACACCATCCGGCGCGTCCTCACCGAGGTCGAGGCCGCCTTCGCGCGCGTCAAGGACGGCACCTACGGCATCTGTCGCACCTGCTCCAGGCCGATCCCCGTCGAGCGCCTGGAAATCCTGCCCTACACGCCGTACTGCGTTCCCTGCCAGCGCGACGCCGCCTGACAAGCGCCCCTTCGACCTCTCTCAACCGCCCTGCCCAGGGGGTGACTTGGTGAACCATCGGACCATCGACGACCACAACACAACCCTGTCGATCGAGGACTTCGCCGTACTGCGCGAGAACCTGCACGAGCAACGCCTGTTCCGCCGGGAACAACTCCACCAGCTCTCGGCCGCCGTCACATCCCGCGCCGGCACCCCGAGCGCCCGACCGGCGGCCTCCCAACTCGAGGTGCGCGACAAGCTCGCCGCCTCCGCCCGCCTGGTCCTGACCGACGTGGAAGCCGCCCTCGGACGCATGGACCAGGGCCGGTACGGCACCTGCCACCTGTGCCGCGGACCCATCGCCCGCGAACTGCTCATGATCGTGCCGCAAGCCCGCTACTGCGCACGATGCCGACAGGTCAGGGAGGCCGGCCGATGACCACCCCGTCCCACCGTGTCGTGGCGGCCGCCCGGCACCGTTCGTGGCCCTGGTGCCGACGGTGCTCCGGCATCGCCCTCGACCTGGGCAGCGCCCGCACCCGTGCCTGGACGTCCGGGCGGCGAACGATCCTGGACGTGCCCACGGTCACCCTGCCGGGGGACAGCGCCACCTGCCCCATTCAGCGCGGCGCGATCATCGACACCCCCGGCACGGCCCGGATGCTCGACCGGCTGCTCGGCCACCGCCCGCCCCGTGCCGGCCGCCCTCTGGTCATCCTGACCACTCCCGTACTGGGCGGCATCGCCTTTCGGGCCGAAGCCCGCACGGCGGTCGAGGCCCTGCGCCCGCGCACCGTACTGACCGTCCCCACCGCGCGTGCCGTGGCCGTGGCCGCCGGCGCCGACCTGGGCCGCCCCCTGCTCGTCGTGGACATCGGCGCCCACCTCACCGAGGTCACGCTCCTCGTCGACGGCGCGGTGACCGACGCCCGCTGCACTGCTCTTGGCACCAGCGACCTGGACAGCCTCACCCCACCCGCGCGGATCACCGACGCAGTCGTCGCCCTGGTGACCGGCATGCTGGACCAGGACCACACCTCCCAGACGCTCGACGCCCTCCGGCGGGGCCCGCTGCTCGCCGGCGGAGGTGCTCTACGGCCCGACATCACCGGCCGCCTAACCGCCCGGCTGCAGGCTCCCCTCCACCCCGTCCGCGCCCCGCACACCGCAGCCGTCCGCGGCGCCGCGAGACTCCTTCAAGCTGCCCACGCCCACCCCTCGGCCGTCACCGACGCCGCGCACCACCGCTAGCCGTCGCCCGGTCCCGCCCACGCCCGCACACGGAAGGAGAGACACGGTGGCCCGCGCAGTACCCCCGGCAGACCCTCCCGACGAGCTCCCCCGCGTCCTGTTGTGGCGATGGCGGCGCAACCCCCTGCGCCGTCGCACGGATCTCGCGCAGGCGTGGATCGCCGTCGGTCTCTTCCTCGCCGTCCTGGCCGCCACTCCATCCGCCACGTTCCTGGTGGGCGACACCGCGTACCGCCACTACAAGGAAACCGCCCGGCACCAGAGCGCCACCCGGCACGACACCTCCGCCGTTCTGGTGCGCGACGCTCCTCGTCATCCGGAACCGGGATCGGACGAGGCGAAGAAGGCGCTGTACCCGGTGACCGTCCGCTTCACCGATCCGCATGGCCGCAGTCGCACGGCAACGACGGACGCCGTCCCCGGTCTGGCCGCCGGCAGCGTCATCCGCGTCTGGGTCGACGCCGAAGGAAAGATCGCCGACGCGCCCCTGACCAGCCGACAGGTCCGTGACGGCGCCATCGGCTGCGCCGTCCTTGCCGCCATGGCCGTCCCCCTCCTGGGCACAGCCGCATACGCCTACGCCCGCCGCAGGCTGGAGCGCCACAACCTCGCCCAGTGGGACTCCGCGTGGGCCCGCGTCGCCCCTCGGTGGACGGCCTCACACTGACAGGCCGAATCAGCAGCGTGGGCCGGTGTCGGCGAAGCGACCATCGATCCGGCTCACCGCGCGCTCCATCGCCACGGTCGCATCAACGCTCAACCCAGCGGGCCGAGTTCACCGCGCTGCTCCGGGTGAGGGTCTGTCCGAAGCACACGGACCAGGAGTGCGCTCCGACCCCCGAATTCCCGCACGACCAGTTGCCCAGGCCGCTGGAGGAGGTGCGCAGGTCCATGAACGCCGCCGCACTGTAGAGACTGGATCGGTCGTCGCGCACGATCACTGCCGCCTGCACGCTGCCCCCGCCCGACGACCTGATCGCACAGACCTGCGCGTGCACAGCTTCGGCGACCTCATGGGAGCCGGCGCAACGCCACGTGCTGGTGCTGGAAGTGATCGGATTTGTGTTGCCGTAGGCATGCCATGTGCCGCCCGCAGCCGCTGCGGGGCCCGCGCTTGCCAGACTCACCTCGAGAACGGCAGTGGTGGCGACGGCTGTCGCTGCGCCCGTTCGTGCAACTCGCATGCTGATCCCTCCCTCACACGACCCGTGGTCATGACAAGCAGGCCACGTTTCGGCCGGGTCGGTCCCTGACGTGGCGGTGGTTCGTGGTCGTCCTCGGCCCTTGTGATGGCGTTCGCCCCGCAAACTCGGCCTTCGTCGTAGGAGGTGGCGGGGTGGCGGGGTGGCCGGATCTTCGAGCCGAGCGGCCTGCCGGGGGCCGGCCCGATTTCGGCACACGGGCCGGACACATCAGAACATCACCAGGGCACGACTCCCGTGGAGTCGAACAGCTGACCGGTGGGGCCGTCGTCGGGCAGGGTCGCCAGTCGCAGGGCGATTGCCGCGCCCTGCTCAGGGGTCTCAGTACCGCTGAACCCGTTGAGGTCGGTGGCCACGTAGCCGGGGCAGGCGTTGTTGATCAAGATGTTGGTACCGCTCAGCTCCTTGGCGTACTGGATGGTGACGGCGTTGAGGAAGGTCTTCGTCGGCGCGTAGGCCCCGCTGATCCCTCCGAGGTCGACGCCTGGCGTGGTCTGCAGTGCCAGCGAGCCGACATGGCTGGACTGGTTGACGATCCGCGGGTGCGCCGAGCGGCGCAGCAGCGGCAGCATCGCGTTGGTGACCCGGATGACACCGATGACGTTGGTCTCCACCAGCCGCCGCACGGTCTCCAGGTCGATGGTCGAAGGCTCCTCCGGCCAGCCGCCCGCGACGCCGGCGTTGTTGACCAACACGTCAAGGCGTCCCGACCGCTCCTCGATCAACCGCGCGGCGCCGGTCACGCTCTCTTCGTCGGTCACGTCCAAGGGCACGCCGAACGCGTCGGCGCCTGCCGCGCGCAACTTCGCCACGGCATCCGTCCCGCGCTGCTCGTCCCGGGCGCCGACACCGACGCTCCAGCCCAACGCGCCCAGCCCGACCGCGATCTCGTACCCGATGCCCTTGTTCGCGCCCGTGACCAGCGCAATTGTCTTCTCAGTCATGACACCGAGCATGGCTGCGCCTCGGCCAGGCACCAACACCATCTCGGTAGTGCAGCGATACCCGGGCGGTATCGATCGGACCGCCTCACCGTTACCGTGCATGCATGGAGATACGCGAGCTGCGGTACTTCGTCGCCGTCGCCGAGGAGCTGCACTTCGGCAAGGCCGCCCAGCGTCTGGAGATAGCGCAGCCGCCCCTGTCGCGCGCCATCGCCCGGCTCGAACGACAGCTCGCGGTCACGCTGCTGGAGCGCACCAGCCGGAGCGTCACGCTGACCGAGGCAGGGGCCGTCCTGCTGTCCGAGGCACGCTCGATCCTCAGCGCGGTGGCCGCAGCCGAGCGGCGTACCCAGCAGGCCGCGCGAAGCCGCCCCCGCCTCGTCCTCGCCGTCAAATCCGGCACCGTGGGCGAGTTGCTGGCCAAACTGCTCGATGCGTACCGCGCGGAGCCCGGCGCAGCCACCGTTGATCTGCTGCTCTGCGAAGCGCATCAGCAACAGGAACTGCTGCAGAACGGGCAAGCCGATGTGGCCCTGCTGCACCTGCCCTTCGATTCGGCGGCCGGACTCGACACCGAAGAGCTGTACACCGAGGGACAGGTGGCGATCCTGCCCGCCTCTCACCGCCTCGCCGGCCGCTCCCGGATCCGGATGGCCGAGGTCGCGGCGGTGCCGGAACTCCCGATGGCGCGCTGGCCGGACCGCGGCGGCAACTACCCGGAGGGACCAGGCCCGGAGGTACGGAACCTGACACAGCTCTTCCAGTTGATCGCGCTCGGCCTCACCACCGTGATCATCCCCGAGTCCGCCGGCACGGACCTGCGCCCGGACCTCGCCGCCGTGCCCGTGTCGGATGCCCCGCCCGTGACCACCGTGATCGCTTGGCCGTCGCAGAGCCGACTTCGCGCAGCCGCGGACCTGATCCGGGTGGCAACACGTCTTTGAGTGACCGTTCTGCATCCTCTACATCGTCTGTCGCACGGTCCATGGACGTATCTCACCGAGCGTGGCGTCACGCGGAACTGCCGAGTTGCTCGCGCACCCACGCAGGATCGGGGTTGGTGTGCGCTTCGCCCGCGACGACGACGGTCGGCACGGTCTCGTTGCCGTCGTTGGCCGCCCTCACCACTGCGGCCGCGGCCGGGTCGCGCCATATGTCGACCCAGTGTGCCTGCCGGGCCCTACGACCCAGCCGGACGCGCAGTCGAAGGCAGTACTGGCACCCAGGCCGCCAGAAGACTACCGGCCGGCCGTCGACGGCACTGCGACGCTGTGCCTCGACCGCGCCGATCGACTTCGGGAAGATCAGAGGCGAGTTCACGCCTGCGAGCAGCACGAAGACCAGCATGATCGCTGTGGCTGCGCCGGGGGCCCCGCTGACGATCCGCCCAGCCGCGAGGGCTGAGCCGCAGAGCACCAGCAGCATCGGCAGGATCCAGGCGCGCATCATGAGGACGAGGCTATCGATGAGTCGGCATGGGCCTCGAATCGGGCAGCCCGTGCACCGCCGCGTCGACGGCCGGGTGCGTTCGGAGTCGTCCGGCGCGCGGCGGAAAGCAGCGGAAAAGCAGTGGACGCGGTGGTGACCAGCCTTGTAGCTTGCGATTGCCCGTGACCCCGCCCGAGGAGGTGAGACCCATGAACGCAGTAGCGATGTGGGTGCTCCCCCTTGCCGTCACGGCCGGCGATTGACGTAGGTGTCGCCGGGAGCGCCTCGACAACAGGCACTCCTGAAAGGCAACACCTATGGACTCTCCGCAGTTCACCGCCCGGCCGTCGTCGGATTCCTGCGCCGATCGCGCGCCCCTTGGGCTCGACTTCGACGTGATCATTGCCGGGAGCGGACCGACCGGTGCGATGCTGGCCGCCGAACTCCGGCTGCACGACGTGCGGGTACTCGTCCTGGAGAAGGAAACCGAGCCCGTCTCGTTCGTCCGTATCGTCGGTCTGCACATGCGCAGTCTCGAACTGCTGGCAATGCGCGGTCTGCTGGATCGCGTGCGCGCACACGGAAGGCAGCGTCCGGCCGGCGGGTTCTTCGCCGCCATCAACAAACCCGTGCCCCAGGGCCTTGATTCGGCGCACCCCTATCTGCTGGGCATCCCGCAGCCTGTCCTCGTCGACCTGCTCGAAGACCATGCGATCCAACAGGGTGCGCAGATCCGCCGCGGGCGCGCGGTCACCGGATTCGAGCAGGACGACGAGGGGGTGACCGTCGAGCTGGCCGGCGGCGAGCAGCTGCGTTCGCGGTACCTCGTCGGCTGTGACGGCGGGCGCAGTACGGTGCGCAAAGTGCTCGGTGTCGGCTTCCCCGGAGAGCCCTCACGGACCGAGACGCTGATGGGCGAGATGCAAGTGGGTGCGCCGCAGGAGGAGGTCATAGCCAAGACGGCCGAACTCCGCGAGACCCACCACCGGTTCTGGCTCCGGCCCTTCGGCGGCGGGGTCTACAGCGTCGTCGTCCCCGCCGCGGGAGTCAGCGATCGCGCGAAGCCGCCCACCCTCGAGGATTTCAGACAACAGCTGCACGCCGTCGCCGGAACCGATTTCGGCGTGCACTCCCCGCGCTGGTTGTCCCGCTTCGGGGATGCCACGAGACTGGCCGAGCGCTACCGGGCCGGGCGGGTGCTGCTGGCCGGCGACGCGGCACACATCCATCCGCCCGTCGGCGGGCAGGGCCTGAACCTCGGCGTTCAGGACGCCTTCAACCTCGGCTGGAAACTGGCCGCACAGATCCGGGGCTGGGCTCCCGAATCCCTGCTGGACACCTACCAGGCCGAACGTCGTCCGGTCGCCGAGGACGTGCTGGACAACACCCGCGCGCAGATGGAACTCCTGTCCACCGAACCGGGTCCGCGGGCCGTGCGCAGGCTGCTCACCGAGCTGATGGACTTCGACGAGGTGAACCGTCATCTGATCGAGAAGATCACCGCCATCAGCGTCCGCTACGACTTCGGTGAGGGCCCCGACCTGCTCGGCCGCCGCCTGCGCGACATCGACCTGAAGCAGGGACGCCTCTACGATCTGCTGCATCGCGGCCGTGGCCTGCTGCTGGACCGCACCGAACGCCTCACCGTCGGCGCCTGGTCGGACCGGGTCGATCACCTCACCGATCCCACCGCGGCCCTGGATGTTCCCTGCGTCCTGCTGCGCCCCGACGGCCACGTCGCGTGGATCGGCGACGATCAGCGGGACCTCGACAGCCACCTCGCCCGTTGGTTCGGCAGGCCCGCCGACTGACGGACGCGGAGCGAGCCACCGGTCGCGCGGCCGTTGGCCGTGCCGAGCGTCAGTCCGGCCCCCGGAGCGGTTCTGCGCCCGGGGGCCGTGCAGGCGACGGCCGGGCCGCCAAGCCCCGTACACATGGTCCCTGGGAAGTCCAACCACCGGGCGCCAGTTCGGTCACACTGGACGCACTCGGTCCAGAGGGAATCGTGGCGGGGGAAGGAAGACCGTTGCCGGAATCCGACCTGTTCGCACGGGAAGCCCTCGTCGTGGCGCAGCCGAAGCGTTCACGGTGGCGCAGGTACACCGGTCCCGCGTTGGCCGTGTCGACCGTGGAGGGGACGGTGCTCGCCCATGTCACGCACAGCGACGACACGCGTTCTCTTCTCACGAAGGCGTCCGGCGAGTGCGTCGTACGTATCGAGAAGAGCTCCAGGTTCGGGCAGTTCGGACCGGTGCGGTTCCGTTTCGTCGACGCCACGGACCACGAGGCCGGCACCGTCGATGCCCGTGGACCCGTCAAGACCGGGCAACTGAGCCTGCGGACGGCGCACGGACGCGCGCTGCTCCTCACGCGTCGGGGTCTGCTGTCCACCGAGTGGCAGCTCACGGAGAGCGATCCGCACCGGAGCCCGGCACCGGAGGTTCTCGGCCGGGTCACGGTGAGCACTGTCGACGGGTGGCTCGGGTTGCAGCAGTACGTCGTCGTGCCAGACCCACGCCTGGACACGTCGGAACGGCGGACCGTCGTCGCCTCGGTCATCTGTCTGCACCTGCTCCGCCGGCCTCCGGACAGCAGCAGCGCGCCCGCATGAGCCTGAGCCGCACGCACCCGATCTGACATCATGGGCGAAACGGAACCCGGTTCCATAAGCCGTACGGAACCCGGACCCGCTGTGCCGTCGCAGAGAGAGGGGCCTCAGGGTGAGCGACAGCCGCCAGGGCACGGAGCAGGCCACCGCGCCCCAGCGCAAGGACGTCCGGCGCAACAAGCAGATCCTGCTGGACGCGGCCGCCGCCGTCTTCGTCACCTCGGGCGTGGAAGCGCCGGTGCGGGACATCGCCGCCAGGGCGGGCGTCGGGATCGGCACGATCTACCGCCACTTCCCCACCCGGGCGGACCTGATCGTCGCGGTCTTCCGCCACCAGGTCGAGACCTGCGTCGAGGCCGGCCCCGCCCTGCTGGCGAGCTGCCCGACGGCGTACGAGGCGCTGGAACGGTGGATCGACCTGTTCGTCGACTTCCTGGTGACCAAACACGGTCTCGCCGCCGCCCTGCAGCACGACAACGCCGGCTTCGAGACCCTGCACGCCTACTTCATCGACCACCTCGTACCCGTGTGCACGCAGCTCCTCGACGCCGCCGCGGCCGCCGGTGAGATCCGCTCCGGCATCGGAGGGCTCCAGCTGATGCGTGGCGTGGGCAATCTCTGCGTCGGAGCGGAGAACGATCCCAGCTACGACCCGCGCGCCCTGGTCGCGCTCCTCGTCGCAGGACTGCGCCGGCCGCACCGGTCCGGGGCGGAATCCGGGGCGGCCGACGGCGAGCCGTGAGCGGCCCGCGCACCCCGTACCGCTCACGAACCGGCCCCGCCGCACCCCCCGATAGGCGCGCCTGCCGGTCTCAGACGAGGGGCCAGTTGCGCAGCGCTGCGTCGGCAAGATGCTGGAGTTCGTCGCGGCCGACACCGCTCGCGGCCTGTACGGCGATGCCGTAGGCGAAGGTGGTGACGTAGCGGGCCAGCAGACCCGGATCGGTCCCCGCACGCAGATCGCCGTCCTCGACGGCTCGCCGGAACCGATCCCGCTGGGAACTCGGGGAACTGCTCTTCGACGGTGACCGGTTGGCCGCGCGTCTGGTCAACACCGGTACCCCGGTGAAGGAATGGCTCGGCGTGTCCCCCACCGGCGCGTCTTTCGAGATCGTCGAGTACGCGATCTATCAGGTCCGCGACGGGCGGTTCGTCCATATGACCGCCCTGCACGACGCCGGCGAACTTCGCAGGCAACTGACCAGCTGAGACCGCGACTTCAGCACCGGCACCCCGGACTGCAGTCCGGACACATCACCGACGGCCCCTGGGGCCACATGACTCGCGAGGACAGACATGCCCATCACACTGATCACCGGGGCCAACAAGGGCATCGGCTACGAGACAGCCGGACAGTTGCTGGCCATGGGCCACACCGTCTACATCGGCGCGCGTGACGCCGAGCGAGGCGAGAAGGCCGCGGCGGAGCTCGGCGCACGGTTCGTGCAGCTCGACGTGACCGACGACGCCTCGGTGAGCAGCGCGCTGGCGACGATCGACGCGGCCGAGGGCCGGCTCGACGTCCTGGTGAACAACGCGGGGATCCTGGGCAACGGCGTCACCGACGGCCCTACCGCTCTCCGGGCCTTCGACACCAACGCCGTGGGGATCGTGCGCGTCACAGAGGCGGCGCTCCCCCTGCTGCGCAAGTCGTCGAACCCCACCGTGGTCACCGTTTCCAGCAGCGCCGGGTCCTTCTGGGCGGTGACCAACCCGGACCGGCCTGAGTTCAACCTGCCCTGACGCTCTACTCCGCGTCCAAGTCCGCGGCCACCATGCTCACGGTGCAGTACGCCAAATCCCAGCCGGGCATCAAGTTCAACGCGGTCGAGCCCGGCACCACCGCGACCGACCTCACGGCGGCCTTCGGCATCGGCAGGCCGCCGGAGGAGAGCGCCAAGGTCGTCGTACGCCTGGCGACCCTCGACGCGGACGGTCCGACGGGAACGTTCCAGGACGAGAACGGGGTAGTGCCCTGGTGACCAGGTGAACCGGCCGGAGGCGGCCACGCGGGTTGCCTCCGGGGACGGGCCCGGATGTCTGGAAGGCTGACAGCCGCCGTGGCCCCTTCAGCGGCGCACGTTGAACCTCAGGTGCAGCACCCTGTCGCCCTGGATGACCACATGCGGATCCTCCAGCAGATGCTGCCCCTTGATGCCGCCGAAGTAGCGCCTGCCCGACCCGAACACCACCGGAACCACGTCCATCGCCACCTCGTCCACGAGACCGGCCGCGAGGATCTGGGCACCCGCGTCGCCGGCATTCACCGCGACGATCCGCTCCCCGGCGAGTTCCTGGGCCTTGTCGACAGCGGCGACCACGCCGTCGACGAAATGGTAGGACGCCTCGGGGTGCCACCCCTGGGGCTTGGGCCGATGGGACACCACGACCACGTGATCACCAGCGGGCGGCTTGCCCTCCCAGCCGTTGACCTGGTCAAACAGGTTGCGGCCCATCACGATCGTGCCGATGGACTCCCACATCGCGCGGACGTAGTCCGCCGACGCGGCAGAGACCTTGATGCCGCTTCCCGTGCCGGAATGGTCGTACTCCTCGTCCCCGCCTACGACGATCGGAACGTCCCCGCTGAAGTACCAGTCGTGAAGGGGCCCGACCTCGCCCTTCTCATCGGCGATGAAGCCGTCCACCGACACCACACTGTGCATGATCACCGCGCCCACGGGCCCTCCTCGGAATCTCTGTGCGAGGTCCCTGCCATCCTCTCCCGCCGAGAGGACCCGGGCATGTAAGAAATCAATCAGCCGGCATCGGACCGTAGTCCTGCGGACCTCCCCGGTCGAGGGGGAACCGACGCCACAGGGCCAGGTACTCCGTCGGCGTGTGGCCGGTGAAATCCTTGAACTCCCTACTGAAGTGGGCATGGTCAAAGTAGCCCGCCGCTTGGGCGAGTTCCGACCAGTCGACCGGGCGCAGCGCGTCCACGGACACGATCAGCCGCGCAAAACGGTAGATCCGCGCCATCCGCTTGGGTGTGACACCCACATGAGCCTTGAACAGGTTGGTCAGGTGATTGCCACTCACCCCGGCGGCATCGGCCAGCGCACCCACCGGAATCGTGCCGTGCGAGGTCTCCAGGCGCCCGCCCGTGTGCTGGACCAGGTCGAGGCCGCGCGCCGGAGCCTCGGCAAGGCGCGACCGTAGCTCCGCTTCCACCACCCGCAACGTCTCCGCGGCCGACGCGACATCGCCGACCTGGTTGCGGATCCGGTCCACGGAGCGTTGCCAGACGGCATCGACCGGCGCCCACCGGTTACGCAGCTCGGCCGCCGGCATGTCGACGAACGGCGACATCCCCCAGGGCTTGAAGTGCACCCCCACGAGCCGCACACGCGCCGGGTACTCGAAGAGGAAGCGCCTGGTCCACACACCCATGAACCACCCGTCGGAGAACAACGCCGGTGGCACCGAACGGTCGGAGTCCCACAGCCGGACAGGCTCGCCTAGGTGAAGGAACAGGTGTGCCGACGGCATCGGCGGCACGTTCATCAGCCGGTGGCGCGGGGCCCCGGTCAGGCAGTACACGTCGTCGATGAACCCGTCGAGCGGCGGAGCGGGCACCCGGCCGACGTATTCCATGGCCCCAGTGTGGACGCCCGAACGTTCCGTTCGCGAGGGCGGTGTCACCGCCACTGCCAAGGATCGTCCTCTAGCCGTGTGGGGTCTCGCCCACGCCGGCCATCTCGGAGTCTTCGCGGCGTAGCCGTTCAGTCCCCCAGGCGCCGAGCGGCCCGAGCGCCTGGTTGAGCGTGTGCCCGTGCTCGGTGAGGGAGTACTCCACGCGTGGCGGCACCTCGGCGTACACCTTCCGGTGCACGAGACCGTCCTCCTCCATCTCCCGCAGGTGCTGCGTCAGCATCTTCTCGCTCACCCCCGATAACCCGCGACGAAGCTCGGCGAAGCGACGTATGCCATGGGCGTGGAGTTCCCACAGGATCAGTCCCTTCCACTTGCCGCTCACCACGTCGAGCGCGGCGTCGATGCCACAGATGTAAGGCCCGCGTCTCGGCGCCTTGGCCATCACTGAACCCCTTACTGAAAGGTAAGTACCGCAGAAAATAGTGGGTACTTCCGACAGTAGTGGCGGTCTCCGAGCATGGAGGGGTGAACGAACAACAGAACTCCCCCACCAGCCGGAGCGGCGCCGTCACCGTGATCGGGCTGGGTCCGATGGGCCAGGCGATGACCCACGCCCTCCTCACCGCAGGCCACCCGGTCAGCGTCTGGAACCGCACCCCCGGCCGTGCCGACGGTGTCGTCTCCGACGGAGCCACCCTCGCGTCGACGCCCGGCGAGGCGGTCGAGGTGAGTGACCTCGTGATCCTCAGCCTCACCGACTACCAGGCGATGTACGACATCCTCGGCGGCGCCACCGCATCGCTCGCCGGCCGCACCCTGGTCAACCTGAGTTCCGACACCCCCGACCGCACGCGCGAGGCGGCGACCTGGGCAGCGGGCCACGGCGCCGCCTTCCTCACCGGAGGTGTCATGGTTCCCGCGCCGATGGTCGGAACCGAGGCAGCCTACGTCTACTACAGCGGCCGCGACCAGGTGATGGAGAGACACCGCGGGGTGTTGGCACCGCTCGGCACACCCAAGTACCTGGGCGATGACCCCGGCCTCGCCCAGCTGATGTACCAGGCCCAACTCACGGTGTTCCTCACCACCTTGTCGGCGCTGATGCACGCCACCGCGATGCTGGGCACCGCAGGACTGAAGGCATCGGAGGCGCTGCCCGAGTTGCTCCTCACCGCCGACTCGATCGGCGACATGCTGAGGGCCGGGGAGAAGACTCCAGGCGCCGCGCTCGATGCCGGGGAGCATCCCGGCACCCTCAGCACCGTCACCATGATGGGCGCGACCGCCGACCACATCGTCGAGACCAGCGAGTCCCTCGGTCTCGACCTCGCGCTCCCACGCGGCCGTACAGGCCCACTACCGGCACGCCGTCGAGAACGGGCACGGCAGCGATCACTGGACCCGCATCATCGACAGCATCCGGGGACCGCGCTGACCCGTCGCGGAGGCGGTGCGGCAGCGCCGGGCCGCTCCTGCGTGAGCTGCACGCCGCGCTCGCGAGGGCCGTCGAGCACCAGGGACCGACCGCTCGGAGGCTCAGGGGTACAGCCCCGCTCGGAACGTGAACGAGACGAGTTGCGCTCGATCGCGTGCGCCGACCTTCGTCATGGCCCGCACCGCGTGCGTCTTCACGGTGAACGGCGACACCGACATCCGGGCCGCGATCTCGTCGTTGCCTAGACCGCTCGCCACGAGCACGACCACGTCCCGCTCCCTGGGGGTCAGCGCGTCGAAGCGTCGCAGCAGTTCCCGGTCGATCACCGGCGGTGGACTGTCGGTCATGTGACCGATGAGCGCGGCCGTCGCGGCGGCCGACAGGGCGCCTCCACCGCCGACGACCTCGACGATCCCGGCGACCAGCTCGGCAGGGCTCACCGTCTTGCTCAGGAAGCCGTTGGCGCCCGCGCGCAGGGCGGCGAGCACGATGTCGTCCTGGTCGAACGTGGTCAGCACGATCACCCGCGTCTCCTCGGGTGGGTGCTCCGCGCGGATCCGGCGGGTGGCTTCGACGCCGTCGATGCCGGGCATCCTGATGTCCATCAGGATCAGGTCGACGGGGTGGTCCCGGAGGAAGGGGACGACCTGGAGGCCGTCGGAGAGTTCCCCCGCGACCACGAGACCCGGATCGAGCCGGAGCATCGCCCGGATTCCGGCCCTGATGTCGTCCTGGTCGTCGACGATCAGAATGCGCGTCATCGGACGACGGCTCCCAGCAGGCTGAACTCCGCGTGGACCCGGAACCGCCCGTCGTCACTGTCGATCGTCAGGCGCCCGTTGGAGGACTCGACGCGTTCGCGCATCCCCACGAGTCCCAGTCCGCCGCCCAGGTCGGAGCCGCGGGAGGAGTGGGCGACGCGGTTCTCCACGGTGACGCTGATCCTGCCGTCGCGCTCGCGCACCTCCACCGTCGCCGTTCCTTCTCCATGCCGGTAGGCGTTCGTGAGTGCCTCCTGAACGACCCGGTAGACCGTCACGCCGACGCTGGGCTCCACGAAACCGGCGGGGACGTCGACGGACGCGCGGATGTCGAGGCCGATGCTCTCGAACGAGGCGACCAGTCCTTCCAGACCGCTGAGCGCCGGGATCGGCCGGAGCGCCTCGTCGTCGAAGACGTCGTCCCCGAGGCGGAGGAGCGCGAGGATGCGCTGCGTTTCGACGACGACGGTACGGGCGCTGGACCTGGCGGAGACGAGGGCCTGCCGGGAGGACTCGGCGTCGTCGGGCAGTCCGATCTCCGCGGCCCCGAGGTGCATGCTCAGCATGGCGACCTGGTGGCCGATGACGTCCTGGAGGTCGCGGGCGATACGGAGCCGCTCTTCGGTCACTCGTCGGGTGGCCTCGATCTCACGGGTGGCGATGGCGCTTTCCGCCCGTTCCTCCAGGGTCCACCAGTGGTCTCGGTGGATGCGCAGCGCGGCCCCGCTCGCGCCTCCCGCCATGGCCGAGAAGACGGCGGCGGCTCCCACGACCGCGCCGCCGCGGAATCCTCCCAAGGTCATGAAGGCTCCCAGGAAGAAGGCCGCCACGACACCGGTCGCAACCAGTGGCTGTTTTCCCCTGAACGTGACGGAGAACAGGACGAGCACCGCCATCATCCACACCGACAGGGGGTCGTGGCCCACCGCTGTGACGGCGAAGGACGCCGCGCTCGCCACGACCAGTCCGGCCCACGGCTGCCACCAGGACAGGGCGACACCGCTGCCGGCGAGGAGCACGGAGAGGGCCGTGGGCCAGTCCGACCCCCTCAGGATCACGGCCACGATCTGACCGGTGAAGACCAGCGCGGCCACTGCGTAGGCGGCCCGGTGCAGCACCTCGGGGCGGCGGACCCACAGGGGTGCCACGGGTCCGTCCTGACTGTCGTGCGCCTTGGCCATGCGCTGATTCTCGTTCACGTGTGCAGCGGGCGCGTACTTCGAACGAAGTAGACGACGAAGCCGCCTCGGCCGCCGGGAACGGCGGTACTCCTGCCGTCGAGGTGCGGGGCACAAGCGGATCGCGGAACTACTTCGTTCGAAGTACGCGGCGGCGTCCCGGGCCGCTGAGACTCGCTCGTCGAGGCGCCCGCCTCACACCGTCACGATCACAACGGGACACCCGATGACACACACCACCGTCACTTCGCCGGCTTCGACCACGACCACGACGACGTCCTCCGGGCTCCGATCTCTCCACCTGATCCGAGTCGTCTTCTCCCTGGTCTGGGTGGCGCTGGTCCTCACGACGTCCGCCTCCCTGGTGTCGGCGGACAGGCCCACAGCGATCGCGGGCCTGCTGCTAGTCGTCTACCCCCTGTGGGATGTCGTCGCCACGCTCCTCGAACGTCGCCTGACCGGCCCCGGCTCCACGCACCGTGTCAGTGCCGTCAACATGGCTCTCGGCCTCGCCACCACGGCGGGGATGATCATCGCGGTCTTCTCCGTCATCAGGACGGCCCTCCTCGTCTTCGGTGTCTGGGCGCTGCTGTCCGGAGCGGTCCAGCTCGTGACGGCGATCCGACGCCGGCGCACCGTCGGCGCCCAGTGGCCCATGATCATCAGCGGTGCTCAGTCCGTCCTCGCCGGTGTCACCATCGCCGCCGGCTCGGCCTCGGAGACGAGCGGCCTGTCCACCGTCGCCGGGTACTCGGCCTTCGGTGCCTTCTGGTTCCTGGTCTCCGTCATCGCCCTGAACAACCGCAGCCGACGCGCGGCGCGTTGACCCAAAGGGCGCCTGATCGTGCACCGGGGCACGTGTGGGCGGCGCGATATCCGCCAGGCATATGACAGCAGTACCACCCCCTCGATGGACGGCTCGCCACTGCCGCATTCGGCGTACTGCTGGTCATCCCATCGCCCGCTCCGCTTCCGTCGGAGCGGGCCAGGCCGACTGGCACTGGTGTACGACGTACGGACGGCCGGTTCCGGAGGGAAGGGGCCACAGGAGACGCCTGTCATCCCTTCCGTCACACCCTCACCATGGGCACCCGTCGAGGCGGCCCTGCGCTCGGGCCCTGCGCAGGAAAGTTCAACAGAACACCCATCCACCGCCCGGACACCCGCATAACGTGCGGTGACCCGAACCGCCTCCGCCTCCCCCACTTCCTGCGGTCCGTGACGCCGGGCCCACCGCGCTAGGAGCTTTGGGATGTCCTACGACCGCTCGGAATTATCCCTGCCGCACCGGCACAACGGACGGGTCCCCTCCCCCACCGCACACCGGCCGCCGCCCCTCGCGCCGGCCAGAGAGCGCCCGGGCAGCGGGGCCCGTCCGCGTTCGTGGTCCAGCTACCACCGCGCCCTGCGTGTCCTGCGCCGCGCCTGCCGGTGGCAGCGGCGCGTGGCCACCTTCGTCGCCCTCGGCTACTTCGCCGTCTTCCTCACCCTCACCGTCCGGGCCCCCGCCTTCATGGCCCGCCCGGCCCTCGGCGGGCTCCCCACCGGTCTGCTGCTCGCCGTCGTACAGATCCCCGTCACCTGGCTGGCCGTCCTGCTGTTCGAGTACTCGGCACGGCGGTTCGTCGATCCCCTTGCCCGCCGGGTCAGTCAGTACGCACGCCCGGCCGGCGGCGACGGGCGGTCACAGGCATGACCGACCTCGGCGGCTCCGCGCAGTCCTGGTCCCTGGTCGCCTTCTGCAGCGTCGTCACCCTCACGCTCCTGCTGTGCGTACTGACCGGCCCCGACCGCGACGACCTGGAGGAGTTCTACACCGGCTACCGAACCCTCTCCCCGCTGCGCAACGGCCTCGCGGTCGCCGGTGACTACATCTCCGCCGCGACCGTGCTCACCATCGGCGGGGTCATCGCGCTGTGCGGCTACGACGGCGTCGTCCTGGCCCTGAGCACGCTGCTGTCCCTGCTCCTGCTGATGTTCCTGCTCGCCGAACCCCTGCACAACACCGGCCGGTTCACCATGGGCGACGCGCTGAGCCGACGTGTCCCCGGACGGGCCGTGCGCATCACCGCATGCGTGGTGACCCTGCTGTCGCTGATCCCGATGATGATCGTGCAACTGGCGGGCGTGGGACAGCTGCTGGCCTTCATCCTGGGCTTCTCCGACGGTGCCATGCAGACCGGCTGCATCGTCGGCGCGGGCATCCTGATGATCAGCTACGCCGCCCTCGGCGGGATGAGGGGGACCGCGCTGATCCAGATCATCAAGACGGTGATGCTCCTCGGGTCCGGTCTCGTGGTGGCCGTACTCGTCCTCGCCTCCTTCGGCTGGCACCCGGGAGCGATGCTCGACACCGCGGCGCAGCGCAGCGGCACCGGCCGGGCGTTCCTCCAGTACGGCCTGCAGTTCTCGGACGGACCGCACCCCGCACTGGACATGATCAGCACTCAGGTCGCCATCGTGCTCGGCGGTGCCTGCCTGCCGCACGTCACCATGCGGATGTACACCGCGGGCAACGCCCGCCAGGTACGGCGCACGATGTCCTGGGCCGTGTCCTCGGTGGCCCTTTTCATGCTGGTGATCACCGTCGTCAGCCTCGGCGCCACGGCACTGGTCGGCCGCGAACGGATCACGGCCGCCGACCCGCACGGCAGCACCGCCTATCTGCTGGGTGCGCGCGCCGTGTTCGGCTCCGATGTCTCCCGCACCGAGGGCCTGGTGTTCAGCACCGTGACGACGGCGATCTTCCTGACCCTCCTGGCGTCCGTCGCCGGAATGACGCTCGCCTGCGCCAACTCGCTGGCGCACGACGTCTCCGCCTCCCGGAACAAGGGCATGCCGGCGCTGCGGGAGATGACCCTCGCCCGGACCTGCGCGCTGGTCGTCGGCATCCCCGTGGTGCTGCTGGCCGCCCTCGCCCAGCACCGCAGCCTCCAGCCCCTGGCCACGCTCTCCTTCTGCATGGGCGCCTCCGCCATCGCGCCCGCGCTGGTGTACTCGCTGTTCTGGCGGCGCTTCGGCAAGGCCGGTCTGCTCGGCACGCTCATCGGCGGCTCGGCCGCGGTCCTGGTCCTGATGTCCGGCACCCGGCTCGTCTCCGGGTCACCGACGTCGGCCTTCCCGGAGGCCGATCTGAACTGGTTCCCCTTCACCACGACCGCCCTGGTGTCCGTGCCGGTGGGCTTCGCCTGCGGCTGGCTGGGCACGGTCCTGAGCGGACGCCGCAGCGCCCGCCGCGCACGCGAACGGTACGCCGGCATCGAGCAACTGATCCTCGCCGGACCCCCGCGACGCCGCCCGAGCTGGAGCCCGGACGGACCGTAGAGGGAACCTTGGAGAACTCGTCTTGTGCCGGGTGTCGAGAACGTGGCACTGGCTCCGTCCCAGGTGCATCAGTCACCACTTCGGGAGGGACGACCGTGCAACCGAACGAGATCACCGAGGTTCTGAACCGGCCGATCAGTCAGGAGCTGCTGGCGCGCGACCTGACCCGCCTGGCCTACGTCGCCAAGGACGGCACACCCCGCAACGTCCCGATCGCGTTCGCCTGGAACGGCTCGGAGATCGTCATGTGCACCTCGAAGAACGCCCCGAAGCTCGCGTCCCTGCACGAGAACCCGGCGGTCGCCCTGACGATCGACACCGAAGTGCACCCGCCCAGGATCCTGCTCGTCCGGGGCCGGGTCGAGCTGGACTACGTCGACGGCATCCCGGACGAGTACCTCCAGCCGACCAGCAGCTACGAGATGACCCCCGAGCAACGGGTCGAGTGGGAGGCGGAGGTGCGTTCGCTCTATCACGACGGCATGGTCCGGATCGTCGTGACCCCGACCTGGGCGAAGCTCATCGACTTCGAGACGACGCTGCCGAGCGCGGTCGAGGAACTGGCCCGGCAGCGGGAGGAACGGAAACAGGCCTGAGCGGCGAGCGATCGCGTACCCGCTCGCCGCCACGGCCGTCAGCCGCACGTCAGTGTCGGCACCGCCCAGTCGCCGTGGTCGTTGCCGTTGCCGTCACCGGCGTCGCCGACCTTGAGGTCGACCACCTGGGCGCCGCTGACGTCGACGTCGACGGACACGGCGGCCTGTCTGCCGCGCATCGTCGGTGTGGTCACCAGGGTCTTGCCGTCGGCGATCACGGAGAACGTGACCGTGCCCGCACCCCCTGTCTCGTCGTCCACCCCTACCTGTGCCGTCAGGCGTGAGCACTTGCCGCCGAGGTAGAGCTGGACGTCACTGAGCGCGTTGGTGCCAAGCCCCTTGGCGTAGTTCACACCGCTGATGGTGATCGCCCGGCCGTCCCCGGCCGCCTGCTCGCCGACGCTGCTGTCGCGCTCCACGGGGCCCCACCCGTTGGTGGAGGACAGGAACGGCAGGTCGCTCACCGCGCTCTTCCCGGCCGGTGGAGCCGCCGGTATCCCGCCGACGATGCGCTCGTCGGTGCCGGTGGCCTGCCGTCCGTGCTGTACGTAGAGCACCGTGGTGGTGAGTGCCGAGGCTGACGGCAGGTCCCCCGCCGGTGGCTGGACCTTCCAGGTGAAGGCGGCCGTACCGCCCGGCTTCAGGCTCTTGAGGGACAGCGGGCTCGTGGCGCTCACGCTCCAGCCGTCGGGGGCGGAGAGCGAGGCCGTCAGCCGGGACGCGGACGTCTCGCCCTTCGGCACCCGCACGGTCGTCCGGGCCGTGAAGGCATCCCCCGGCTGAGCCGTGTCCGGCACCTCCAGGGCGACCTCCGCTCCCGGACGCCTGGGCATCGCGTACTTCCGGGAGTCGTAGCGTGGGCTGTCGTTCTGCGCGACGCGCAGGGAGGAGGCGTAGCTGCCGTAGTCGGTGAGGGAGACCTTGCCGAGGCCGCCGGTGCTGCCGTCCAGGTTCCACACGGCGACGGCGATGCTGTTGCGGCCGTTCGGGTTCAGGATTCCGTCGGGGACCGGGAACGTGTGCTGCGGGCCGAGGTAGTTGACGTAGTTGCCGACCTGCCAGCCGTTCACGAAGACCGTCGCCCGGTACTTGCGTGCCGGGTCGTCGGTGAACGTCAGGCCGAGTGAGGTGTCCTGGCCCTTCGGCAGGTCCAGCCTGGCATCGGTCCGGTACCAGGAGACCCCGGGGCGGGTGTCGGTCGTCGGCAGGGACACCCGGTTCCACTTGGCGTCGGGGTAGCCCGGCAGGGACCAGCCCGCCCGCTCGCCGTACAGGCCGCCGGTCGAGAGCGGGCCGCGCACCGTGTCCTGGAGGTCCTCGCCGCCGCGTACGCCCTGGAGGCGCCAGGTGAGGGAGGTCAGCGGGGCTCCGACGAGGGAGGCGCTGGTCAGGCCGCGGGCGGTCTTGTTGCCGTTGGTGGAGTTGTAGTCCTCCTCGTGTCCCATGTTCACGGTGAGCACGGAGAGGACGTTGTCACCCTGCGATGTGACCGACCCGGCCGGGAAGGTGAAGTCGGCACTGCCGGTGGTGGAACTGCCGAGGAAGGTGCCGTTGAGCCAGGCGGAGAATGCCTGTGCGCCGCCGCCGGAGTCGGAGACCAGGTGGATGCCGGTCTCCTTGCCGGTGGCGTGGAAGCGGCCGCGGTACCAGGTGTTGCCGGTGTGGAAGCCGTAGTCGTCCGCGTAGAGCACCGGCAGCTTGTTGATTCCCGAGACGCTGTTGGTGGTCGTCCTGTCGGCCACCTGCCAGCCGGTGTCGTCGAAGCCGGGGGCCGCTTCGGGGGATTCCTCGGCCTGCTTCCAGTTCGTCAGGGCCGGAAGGTGCACCGCGGCGGCCACCGGGATCGTGCCGGTGCGGCTTCCCGTGTCGGTGGCCCGGGTCTTCACCGGGCTGCCGTTCCAGGTGACATGGTCGGCGGAGGCGAACACCTCGATGTTCTTGTCGTCGGCGTTGTCCCCGGTGAGCGCCACGGTACGGCCGCCGTCCCGGCTGGTTGCCGTCCGCAGCAGGTGTGTGCCGCGTACCAGCACCGAGCCGGTCGCGGTGTCCTGACGCCAGAAGGTCTTCGCCGTGGCCTTGTCGCCCACGAGCAGCAGCAGCGGGCGCTGTCCGGCGCCGCTGACGCTGATCCGGACGAGGCCCTTGTGGGTGTAGTTCAGCCGCAGGTCACCGGTGGCCGGGTCCCAGGTGGTCGTGGCGGTGCCGCCGCTGGTGGTCACCGTGGGCTTCGAGGAGTAGCGCAGGACGGTTTCACCGTCGCTGCCCTGGTCGCCGTAGAGCACGGCGACGTCCCGGTCACCGATGGTCGCGCCGGTCATGATCTCGGAGGTCGAGTACTGCAACTTCGCTTCCCCGAGGCGGTAGTTCGCCACGATCACATGGGAGTCGCGTCCGTCGAGCGTGATCGCGGTGCCCGGCTGCTGGGGCACGACCGGGTAGGTCGGCTCCGTGGCGGCGGTACCGGTCGGCACGTCGATGGCGTCGACGGCCACGTAGTTGTCGGTGGACCCCGAGCTGTGGTTGCCGGCGACGACGATCTTCAGCGTGTGCGCCCCGGGAGCCAGACCGGTCTTCTGGAAGACCACCGCCTGGCTCTCGCCGCCGGAGTCGTCGACGGTCGCCACCTTGGTGCCGTCGAGGTAGACGTCGGCGATGCCGTGGTTGTTCGTCTTCGAGCCGATCCAGCGGATCGCGGTGCCGTCGAAGGGGACGGTGAGCGAGTCACCGGCCTTGTTGGAGAACGACTCGGTGTGCTTGTAGTCGCCGCCGGTGTAGCTCGTGTCGGCCACGTGCGACCACGAACCGGCGTACTGGAGCGCGGAGTCGGGGTCGTCCCAGGTGTAGCTGGTGTCTCCGGCCGGCCGGGCGTTGAAGTCCAGGGAGATGTGCGCCTTGTCGACCGCCGTCGACGTGGAGTTCCCGTGCCGCAGCACGTGGAACTGCGTCTTGGTGTCGGGGTTCATCCGGGCCGTGTCGACGACCGCCGAGTCGTCCGGCGGTGTGGTCCTGATCGCGTCGGTCTTGGTCAGCGGGGCCACCGACTGGGTGAAGTACCCGATCAGCTTGTCCTCGTCGTACTTCGGATCGAGCTGCCGGGTCTCCCGGATCGCGGCTCCGTAGTCGTACGACGTGTAGTTCTGGGGCATGCTCAGCCAGCCCCAGTTGGTGCCGCCGTACGTCATGTAGAAGCTCTGCGCCGTCGCGCCGACCGCGATGTTCTGCTTGTAGAACACGTTGGCGAACTGGTCGTTGATCAGCTCGGCGCACTTGTCGTAGCCCGGGCCGCCCCAGGGGTCGAAGGCGCCGCCCTGGAACTCCGGGGAGTACAGCGGCTTGCCTGCCGGGTGGTCGTAGCTGATGTCGGGGACGCCGTTCCACTTCGAGGGGTTCGAGCAGTCGAAGCCCTGCGGGTAGGAGTCCGGGCCGTCCACGTCCAGGGCGCCGGCACCGGAGTTGAAGGTGCCGTTGTTGTTCCCGGTCAGCGGCACGGTGATGCCGTCGGCGCGGGCCTTGTCCTCCAGGTGCTGCATGTAGGAGCGGGCGGCCGCGGAGCCGTTGTAGTACTCGTTCTCGACCTGGTAGGCGATGACCGACCCGGTGCCGTTGGTGAGTTGGTGCCGAGCGATGATTTTGTCAATCTGCGTCAGCCACTCGTCGGCGTACTTGAGGAACCGCGGGTCGTCACTGCGGTTGTTGTCGGCCTTGGTGGTCAGCCAGCCGGGCAGACCACCGCTGTCGACCTCCGCGTTGATGTACGGCGCGGGGCGCGCGATGACGTAGAGCCCGGCCTCCTCGGCCATGTCGAGGAGCCTGTCGACGTCACGCACCCCGCTGAAGTCGTACACGCCGGGCTTGGGCGAGTGGTATCCCCAGTCGAAGTACAGGGAGGTGGAGTTGAAGCCCGCGGCCTTCATCTTCTGGAAGATGTCCCGCCACAGGTCCGGGCTCGGGAGCCGGAAGTAGTGGAACTCGCCGGACCAGAGGTAGGTGCGCTTGCCGTCGACGAGGAACGAATAGCCGTCGAGAGTCACCGTGTGCGCCTGCGCGTCGACGGCCGGAGCGGCGGCGAGCGCCGACCCGCTTGCCTCGCGCGCCGCGGCGGGCGCGGTCATCCCCACGGCCAGAGCGATGGTCGCGGCCGTCGCGAGGACCGCCCTCCACCATCCACGGCGACCGGGTCTCGCGGTCTCTGCTTCGGTCCGATTGCCTCGCACTGCGGCCTCCCTCTGGCCTGAGCGATCAGCATCAAACAGACTCAGGCAAAGTCGAACAGTAGGGGGGCCGTCGGCTCAGCACAATGGGGCGGCAGAACTCGGATGGGGCGGCGGGGGCGGCTGAGCGGCGGGGCTGCCCGACGGAGGCCTGGCGGCGATGACCGAGGGCTCGAACGTCGCCCCCGGTAGGCAGGTCGCACCAGGCAAACCGCCACCCCGGTAAGGGTGTTGACGAGCACGGCGACGACCTGGCAGGCATCGGCGGCCGTCTGCCGTACCTACCCGAGTCGTGCGACCAACAGCCCCACCCCCACAACTCTCCACAACCAGTCGAACGATGACTCGCCGGAGCGAACCCACCCCGCCCGGACATCCGTTACCGCCTCGGCCGTTCACCCCCCGCCGCCCGCCCCGCACAGATGCCCGCAGGCGCGATACGGTCGCCCCGATCACCATGGCCCGCGCCCGGACCGCTCAGGACACGGCCGACCGTCGCTCGAACACCACTTCCCGGGCGGTCCCGAGCGCCGTCGCGACCGCGCCGAGGAGGACCGCGTCCTCGCCCAGCCGACTGGGGGCGAGCTTCGGACGCAGCGGGGTCAGGGCCCTGAGGTTGTCGCGCACCGGCTTCAGCAGAAGGTCCACGCTGTGCCCGACTCCGCCGCCCAGGACCACGAGATCGGGGTCCAACACCGCCGCCGCCACGGCCACCGTGTGGGCGATGCGCTCGCCCTCCAGCCGGACCGCCCGCACCGCGGCGTCGTCCCCCTGCCGGGCCGCGTCGAAGACGGCCTTCGCGGTGAGCTGTCCCCGCATGCCGAACCGGCGCGCCGCCTCCACCACCGCCACGCCCGACACCGCGTCCTCCAGCCGCTCCGGCTTCTGCTGCCCCGGCCACGGCAGGAACCCGATCTCGCCGGCGAGACCGTGCGCACCCGTGAACAAGCGGCCCTCGCTCACCACGCCCATGCCCAGGCCGGTGCCGATGAGGATGTACGCGAACAGCCGGCTGCCCGCCCCGACGCCGTACGTGTACTCGCCGAGGGCGGCGAGATTGGCGTCGTTGTGCACCTCCAGCGGGACGCCCAGCTCCTCGCGCATCCGGTCGAAGAGCCCGGCACGCCCCCAGCCCGGCAGGTGCATCGCGTAGCGCACCCGGCGGTGCTCCTCGTCGTACACCCCGGGCGTGCCCACCACCGCGTGCACCACCTCCTCGGGCGCCACGCCCGAGTCGGCGACCACCCGCCGGGCCGTGGACACCACCAGGTCGGCCATCGCCGCCGAGCTGCGGGCCTGGTTGCGCACGTCGGAGCGGGCGACGACGGTGCCGTCCAGGTCGGCCACGGCGACCCGCAGCCAGCTGCGGCCGACGTCGACGCCGAGGACGTGACCGGCCGCCGGGTCGGGCGCGTACAGCACCGCCGTCCGACCGCGCTCGGGTACGTGGGTGCCCACCTCGCGGACCAGTCCGGCCGACTCCAGGGCGGCGAGGGCGCTGGAGACGG
Organism: Streptomyces sp. SLBN-8D4; assembly: GCF_049739545.1. Lineage (NCBI taxonomy): Bacteria > Bacillati > Actinomycetota > Actinomycetes > Kitasatosporales > Streptomycetaceae > Streptomyces > Streptomyces sp. SLBN-8D4. Next base: position 9,541,358 of record NZ_JBMGQC010000001.1, on the reverse strand, counting down.
TCGGCTTCGACAGGCCCGTCCCGCGGGCGAGCTGCGCCCGGGACGCGGGGCCTTCCGCGCGCAGCCGCTCCAGCAGCAGGCGCTCGTTGGTGCTGCGCAACCGCTGCCGGTTCCAGGGCTGCTCCTGCTGCTCCACGACGTCGCCGGCGGCCATCGCACCATTCTCACGCACGGCGGGCCCCCTCTTGACGCATCTAGTAAGTCTCCTTAACTTTATCGGCCAACAGACACCGGATACCGGCCCGCACGCCGCATCTCACTCCCTCGCGCCTCACCACTCCAGGAGCCCTCATGTCCGGTAGCCCGCCGCCCAGCGGTGGTTTCGTCCGCCGCGTCGGCCTGTTCCAGGCCACGGCCATCAACATGAGCCAGATGTGCGGCATCGGCCCGTTCGTCACCATCCCGCTGATGGTCGCCGCGTTCGGCGGACCGCAGGCGGTGCTCGGATTCGTCGCGGGCGCGATCCTCGCACTGGCCGACGGGCTGGTGTGGGCCGAACTGGGCGCGGCGATGCCCGGCTCCGGCGGCAGTTACGTCTATCTGCGCCAGGCCTTCCAGTACCGCACCGGCCGCCTGATGCCGTTCCTGTTCGTCTGGACGGCGATGCTCTTCATCCCGCTGATCATGTCGACGGGCGTGGTCGGCTTCGTCCAGTACCTGGGCTATCTCGCCCCCGACCTGGGACAGACCTCGGGCGACCTGGTCGGCCTCGGCGTCATCGTCCTGGTCGTGGTGCTGCTGTGGCGGGGCATCGAGCACATCGCGCGCATCACCGCCGTGATGTGGGCGGTCATGATCGTCTCGGTGCTGCTGGTCATCCTGGCCGCGGCGACCGACTTCAGCGCCCATCTCGCCTTCACCTACCCGGCGCACGCTTTCGACCTGGGCAGCAACACGTTCTGGATCGGCTTCGCGGGCGGCCTGACCATCGGCATCTACGACTACCTCGGCTACAACACCACGGCCTACATGGGCGCCGAGATCAAGGACCCGGGCCGCACTCTGCCCCGCTCGATCATCTTCTCCATCCTCGGCATCATGACGATCTACCTGCTGTTGCAGATCGGGACGCTGGGCGTGATCGACTGGCACCGGATGACGGACGCCAAGGACATCGCCTCCACCTCGGTGGCCTCGGCGGTGCTGGAGGAGACCTGGGGCAAGGGCGCCGCCGACACCGTCACCGTCCTCATCCTGATCACGGCCTTCGCGTCGGTCTTCACCGGCCTGCTCGGCGGCTCGCGCGTGCCCTACGACGCGGCGCGCGACCGGGTCTTCTTCCGCCCCTACGCCCGACTGCACCCCAAGCACCGCTTCCCGACCCTCGGCCTCGCGACGATGGGCGTGATCACCGCGATCGGGTTCCTGATCGGCCGCCACACCGACCTGGCGACCCTGATCCAGCTCCTCACGACCGTGATGGTCATCGTCCAGGCACTGGCCCAGATCGTGGCGCTGAGCGTGCTGCGCAGGCGCCGGCCGACGCTGAAGCGGCCGTACCGGATGTGGCTCTACCCGGTGCCGAGCGTCATCGCCTTCGTCGGCTGGTGCGTGATCTACGGCTACGCGGACAAGAACTCGCCGGGCCGCCACCCCATCGAGTGGTCGCTGGCGTGGCTGGCCCTCGGCTGCGTGGCGTACGTCCTGTGGGCACGCTTCGAGAAGGTGTGGCCCTTCGGCCCGAAGGAGATCACGGAGGACTACCCGACGCAGGAGACGACACAAGCGGAGCCTGCGGGCACGTGAACGCGGGCACCCGCCCCGTGACCGCTTCGGCCCCGCGCCGGCCGGATCGTCGGCCTGCGCGGGGCCTGCGAGTGTCAGCGGGCGGTCAGCCTCCACAGGTGGTCGGAGGTGCCGTTGTCGGTCCACTGCAGGACCTGCGCGCCGGAGGACGTACTCATCTGGTCCACCCCGAGCAGGCGTCCGCTGTTGTAGTTGGCGATCTTGTAATAGCCGTCCCGGGCCGGGATGACCTGCCAGAGATGGTCGGCGGTGCCGTTGTCGCCCCAGATCAGGGCGGTGCCGCCGTCCGCGGTGCCCGCGTTGGTGATGCCGAGCAGCAGCCCGCTCTTCTGGTTGACGATCTTGTAGAGGCCCGAACCGGCGGACACGAGGGTCCAGTTCTGGTCAGTACCCGTGGTCGACGTGGCCTGGACGACCGAAGTGCCCTGGGCGGTGCCCGCGTTCAGGGTGTCCAGCGCGAGTCCGCTGTTCCTGTTGGTGATCTGGTAGCGCCCGGCCAGCGAGGTGTTGGTTCCGCTCGGGGTGATCACCAGGTGGTAGCCGTCGGTGGCGTTCATCGTGACCGGCACGGTGACGGAGCCGTTGCTGACGCTGTAGTCGGCGTCGGAGATGGTGACCGGGCCGGAGGAGGCCGTGGTGCGGCCGGTGCCGGGGCTGTACTCCAGCTTCACGTGGACGGTGCTGCCGAAGGCGGACAGGGAGTTCAGGCCGTTGACCGTCACGGCACAGGAGCCGGCACAGCCGCCGGCGAGGACGCTGATCTGGTTGCCCGAGCCGTTGCGCGAGGCGAGGCCGTCGATGCCGGTCTGGGCGGGGGGCGTGGTGGTCAGCATGGAGCCGGACATGTCGCCGTACCACTTGTACGTCCAGTACGAGCCGTTGGGCGATCCGCCGGTGTCGGTCAGCGTGTCGCCGAGGGTGCCGTAGTGGTTCCAGAAGGCGAGTTCCGCGTCCCGGACGCCGGTCCGCTCGAACTTGGCGGCGTAACCGATGAGGGCGCCGGAGTTGCCCATCTCGGAGGGTGTGCCGTACTCCTCGATGTCGATCGGCCGCGGGCTGATGCCGAGGCTCGACTCCAGCGCGCGGTACGCGGAGACGTGGGCGGCGATGTTCTGGCTGCCCTGGAGCTCGTGCCAGGCGATGACGTCCGGCACGGTGCCGGAGGCCTTCGCGTCGGTGAGGAAGGAGCTCATCGAGGACTGGTTCCACCCCGAGTAGCTCGGGCCCTGGATCGGCGTCGTGGCGTCCTTGGCGCGGACCTCCTTGAACGTGCGTGCCCAACCGGCGTTGAAGGCGCCCGCGTTGGTGGTGTCCCAGGTCCAGTCGGGTTCGTTCCACAGCGCGTAGGCGCTGATGTTGGTTGCGCCGGAGGCCTTCACGGAGGCCACCTGCTTGTCGACGGCGGACAGCCAGTCGCTCCAGCTCACCCACTTGTAGGGGAAGTTCGGGTACCAGTCCGGCATCCGTACGACGACCTTGGCGCCCGCGCGGGCCGCCTTCGCCGCCACCACGAGGGAGTCACCCGCGGGAGCGGGCTCCCCGTTGGGCAGCTGGCTGCCGCCGGGTGCCATCTGGATGAAGGTGTTCGGCTTCAGCGCGGTGACCAGGCTGTCGGCCGGTGTGCTGTTGTCGGCGAGGCCGTAGAGGCTGCCGGTGCCGACGTGGGTGACGGACCGCAGGGTCTGCGCGGCGTTGACCACCAGGGTGGTGGAGGAGGTGGGGACGGCGTGGGCGGATCCGCCCGCCAGGACGACGGCGCCGGCGGCGAGGGCGGTGGCCAGCGCGGCGGCGGTGGTACGGCCGAGCGGGACTCTGTGGCGGTGACGGGAGCTCAGGTACGACATCAGCGGCTCTCCTGAGGACGGACTGGAGGGGGACATACCGGTGGCGCGGTGCGCCGGGGGGCGGTTCGGGACCGTCGGACAAGTGGGGCGGGGACGACAACCCCCGTGACGGGTGGCGGGGCAGGGCGGGGCTCGGCTCCGCCCGGCCGGTGGGCCGGGAGCGGCGGGCAATGTGTGTCAGTCCTTGACCGCGCCCGCGGTCACACCGGCGGCCACATAGCGCTGGGCGAGGACGAGCAGCACCGCGGCCGGCAGCGACGCGACGACGGCGGTGGCCATGATCGCGTTCCATTCCTGGTTGTTGTTGCCGATGTAGTGGTAGATGCCGAGGGTGATCGGGCGCAGGTCACCGCCGCCGTCGAGGGTGTTGGCGAAGACGAAGTCGGACCAGGCCCACAGGAAGCTGAACAGCGAGACCGTGACGAGCGCGTTGCGGCTGACCGGGAGCACGACGGACCGGAAGGTGCGGAAGGTTCCGGCCCCGTCGATGCGGGCCGCGGCGATCAGCTCACCGGGGATGCCCGACATGAACGCCGTGAAGATCATGACGCCGAACGGCACCGCGATGGTGGAGTCGGCGATGATCAGGCCCCACCAGGAGTTCAGCAGCCCGAGGTCGAGGAAGATGCCGTAGAAACCCATCGCCATGACGATGCCGGGGATCATCTGGGCGACCAGCAGGGCGAGGCCGAGGAAACCCCCGCCCGGGGGACGGAGTTTGGCCAGCGCGAACCCGGCGGGGGCGGCGAGCACCAGGGTGAGGGCGACCGTGCCGACGCCGATGAGCAGGCTGGTGCCGAGGTAGGGCATCTGGTCGTTCAGGACGGCGCGGTAGCCCTCGAAGGTGGGGTGCAGGGGCAGCAGGTCGGGCGGGCTCTTGCGCATGTCCTGCTGCGGGGTCAGGGACACGTTCAGCATCCAGTAGACCGGGAACAGCATCACGGCGGTCAGCAGGAGGCCGATGACGGTGTAACGGCGCTTTCCCGTAGGGGACTTCATGCTTCCTGCCTCCTCTGGACACGGATGTAGAGCAGTCCGAAGACGAGGGCGATGAGGATGAGGATGTTGCCGACGGCGGCCCCGGGACCGAACTTCGGGAGCAGGGAGCCGAAGCCGAGCTGGTAGGACCAGGTCGCCAGGGTGGAGGAGGCATCGCTGGGGCCGCCCTTGGTCATGATCCAGATCAGGTCGAAGACCTTGAGGGTGTAGACGAGACCCAGCAGCAGCGTGATCGCGGAGACCGGGCGCAGCAGTGGGAAGGTGATCCGCCGGAACTGCTGCCAGGCACCCGCCCCGTCCAGGGAGGCCGCCTCGTAGAGCTCACCGGGGATGTTCTGCAACCCGCTGTAGAGGATGACCAGGTTGAAGGGGATGCCGATCCAGATGTTGGCGATGATGACCGAGGTCAGGGCCCAGTGCGGGGAGTTGAGCCAGTCGACCGGTGCCACGCCCACCGTGTGGAGGGCGTAGTTGAGGACGCCGGACTCGCTGTTGAGCATCCACGACCAGGTCGACGCCGACACGATCAGCGGCAGCAGCCAGGGGATCAGGAACAGCGCCCTGAGGGTGGCGGCCAGCCGGAAGTGCCGGTTGAAGAAGACCGCGAGGGCGAGCCCGGCGGCGTACTGGAACACGATCGACACAAAGGTGAAGATCATGGTGTGGCGCATCGCCGGACCGAAGGTGGGATCCTCCAGGACGGTCCTGAGGTTGTCCAGCCCGGAGAACGGCGCGTCGCCCGCGACGAACGACCGGACAGTGTAGTCGCGCAGGCTCAGGTCGAGGTTGCGGTACAGGGGATAGACGTAGAACGCGGCCAAGTAGAGGGCCAGCGGTGCGAGGAACGCCAGTGCGGTCAGCCGGCTCCGGCGGCGGCGGTGGCGCCGTAGGGCCGGACCGTCCGCCGGGGCGGCGGTGCCGGCTTCCCGGGGCCTGGCCGGGGACCGCGGGGCGCGGCGGTCGACGCGGGCGATGGTCATGCGGACTCCTGGAGGGGGTGGCCCGCCCGGGACCGGCGGCGGTGCCCGGGCGGTTGCGAGTGCCGTGCGGCGGACGGGGGCGGGTCCCCCGGAAGGTGCCGCGAGGGGCGTCGAGCGGTCAGCTCCCGCCCTTGTCCGCGGCCTTCTGCGCGGTGTCGAGAGCGGCCTGCGGGCTCTGGCCACCGGACAGGGCGCTCTGCACGGCGGTCCACATCGGCTGCGAGATCGTGGGGTACTTGGTGCCCAGACCGCCGCTCGTGCGACCCCGTGCCGCGGCCACCGCGTCGACCCACGGCTTCAGTTCGGGGTTCGCCTTGACCTGCTCGGTCTGCACCGCCGCGGTGGGGGCGACGTAGGCCAGGGTGGTGTCCGTGGCCAGCAGGTTGGCGGAGCTGGTCAGGCAGGTGACGATCTTCTTGGTGGCGTCGTACCGTCCGCTGTCCTTCTGGACCGGGACGGTGACGAACTCGCCGCCGGTCGGCACCGGCGCCGCTCCCCCGCTCTGGCCGGGGATGCTGATCACGCCGTACTCGAAGCCCGCCTTGTCGGCGTTGCCGAGCTGCCAGGTGCCGTTCTCGCCGAACGCGTAGTCGCCGGTGGCGAACTCCTGCCAGCTGGTGGTCTGGGTGTTCTGCAGGACGTCCTTGGGAGCCAGTCCGTCGTCCACCCACCCCTTCCACAGGGACAGCGCGGCCACGCCCTTCGCCGAATCGAGCTCGGTCAGGTCACCGCCGGCGCCCCAGAACCACGGCAGGAACTGGAAGCTGCCCTCTTCCGTGTTGATCGCGGAGAAGGTGATGCCCTTCTTGCCGGCCGCCTTGACCTTCTTCAGGGCGGCCGTGAGGGAGTTCCAGTCCTTGACCGAGGCCGGGTCGACGCCCGCGGCGGTGAGGACCTTCTTGTTGTAGTAGAGCGCGAGGGTGTTGGCGCCGATCGGAACACCGTAGGAGGCGCCGTCGATCTCGCCCGCGCCGAGGATGTTCTTCTGGATCGGCTTGGTGTCAAGGCCGAGATCGCTGGTCTTGTTGAGGATGCCCGCCTCCACCAGCGTGGAGACGACCGGGTTGTCCACCAGCATCACGTCGGGGGCGTTCCCCTGCTGGGCGGCGAGCAGGGCCTTGTTGCCCAGGTCGGTGGTGTCCATGGCGGTGCGCTTGACCTTGACCCCGGCGTCGGTGCCGCACTTGCTGACGAGCTTGCCCCACGCCGACGAGCCGTCGAACTGCGGGTACGGGTCCCAGAAGGTGTACGTCCCGCCGGCGCCGCCGGTCCCGGAGGCGGAGGAGTCGGAACCGCCTCCGCAGGCGGCCACGGAGGTGAGCGCGCCGACGGTGGCGACGGCGCATATCAGGGTGCGACGGGTGTTTCTCACGGCGACCTCGTTGTCTTGGGACGGCTCATCGGGAGGGGCGGGGGCGCGGGGGGATGTGGGGCGTGCGGAAAGCCCCTGGAGGGCCTTCGGGTGTCGGTCGGGCTCAGTGGGTGGGCAGCCAGACCCGCATGCTGCCGTCCTGGCGGTTGGCCCACGCGTAGTAGGGGACGGCGGTGAGTTCGACCTGAGCGGGCTCCGTCGCGGGGGCCTGGGCGTCGGCGGGGGCATACGGCCACCAGCCGGTCTCGGCACGGGGGCGGCGGTGTCCGGCGGCCGTCACGGTGGTCACGCCGCCCAGCAGGTCGGTGCGGTGCGTGTCGGCGAGCGGGCCGCCGGGGTCCAGGACGATGTCGTCGAGGCCGCCACCGGGGTGGTCGACCCCCTCCAGGCAGTACACGAGCGGCCCGCGCTCGATGGCGACACAGCCGCGTACGGCGTCCACCCGGGGGTCGGCGGCGGTGAGCCGGGGGGCCAGCGAGAGTTCGAGGACGACCCGGTCGCCCGGGGCCCAGGTCCGCTCCAGGCGCAGCCAGCCGTCGGTGACGGGCGCGTCCGTCTCGTCGTACGCCGTGTCCGCGCACCGGACCCGGTAGGTGCCGCACCACTGGGGGATGCGCAGCGAGAGGGTCCAGGGCCGGTCGGCCGGGGTCTCCTCGACCGTGAGGGCGATCGTGCCCTGCCAGGGGTAGTCGGTCTCGGCGCTCACCGCGACCGGGGTGCCGTCGAGGTCGCCGGCGTAGCGGCCGGTGACGTACTGGTGGATCTGCAAACCGCCGCCGTCACTGGAGGCGAGGTAGTGCTCCAGGGAGGCCAGCAGCCGCATCGCGTTCGGAGGGCAGCAGGCACAGCGGAACCAGCGGGTGCGGCGGGCCGACTGGTCGCCGCCGGGGTCGGTGTGGCCGTCGCGGACCTGGAGCGGGTTGACGTACAGCCAGCGCTCGCCGTCCAGCGACACCCCGGCCAGGAAGCCGTTGAACAGGGTGCGTTCGATCAGGTCGGAGTAGCGGGTCTCGCCGGTGAGCAGGGCCATGCGCCAGCTCCACTGGATCGAGGCGATGGCGGCACAGGTCTCGCAGTAGGCACGCTCGTTGGGCAGCTCGTACGGGTCGCCGAAGTCCTCCTCGTCGTGGTGGGCGCCGAGGCCCCCCGTGAGGTGGGTCTTGGCGGCGGTCATCGCGGCCCACAGCCGCTCCGTGGCGGCGCGCAGTTCCGCGTCCCCGTTCTCCGTCGCCAGATCGGTCGCGGCCGCCAGCAGGTACAACTGGCGTACGGCGTGCCCCTCGACGTCGGTCGCCTCGCGCAGCGGGACACGGTCCTGGCAGTAAGCCTCGCCGCCCAGCAGTCCGTGGCCGAAGCGGTCGACGAAGTAGCCGGCGAGATCCAGGTACCGGCGCTCCCCCGTCTCCCGGTACAGCTCGACCAGGGCGGTCTCGACCTCGGGGTGACCGTCTACGCCGTCGAGCGGCTTGCCGCTCCCGGGCGGGCCGAAGACCGAGTCGATGTGATCGGCGAACTTCACCGCCACGTCGAGCAGTTCACGGCGTCCGGTGGCCCTGTGGTGGGCGACGGCGGCCTGGATGAGGTGGCCCGCGCAGTACAGCTCGTGGCTCCAGCGCAGGTTTTGGTAGCGCTCGCCGCCCTTGAGGAGCTGGAACCAGGTGTTCAGGTAGCCGTCGGGCTGCTGGGCGACGGCGACGAGGGAGACGATCCGCTCGACCTCGGCCGCGAGCGGGCCGTCCTCTTCGGGAGCCCGCCGGGCCAGCTGCCAGGACGCGGCCTCCAGCCACTTGTAGACGTCGGAGTCCACGAACGGGTAGCCGCCCTGGAACTCGCCCTGCGCGAGCCCTGCCACCACCCGCAGGTTGTTCAGGTTTCCCGCGGACTCCAGCAGTTCGGGGCCCTGAGGGATGGACGTCTGCCCGTTCACCCGACGCCGGGTGCTCCAGAAGCCGCCCCGCACCTCGACGGCGGCGGGGGCGAGCGCGGCCTTGGCGTCCTGGCCAGGACGGACCGGGCCCACGGGAGCGCCCGGTTGTCCGGACGGGGCCGGGGACTCGGAGGAGGGCACGGCGGAACGAGGGTCGGGCATGACTCTCCGAACAGTTGGATGGGGAGCGGGCCGGGGATCGCGGTGCGCTTTCGGTGCCACGGTGTCCGCTGCGTCGGGCAGGCGGTGGCCCGCCTCGCGAACCCGCTTGGGAAAACGTTTTCCTGCCGGAAAAGTAGAGAGTTGGTGCGCACGAGTCAAGAGGTACGACCGAGTATCTCTTTGTTCCCTGGCAGGACTGGCCCGTGCTCGGGAAGGGTGCCAGAATGCACAGCGCCGACCCCCTCCAGGAAAAGGATTGCGCGTGACCGCTGTTCCGGGTTCCCCCTCCGCCGGCCGGGCAAAGCTCGCCGATGTGGCCAGGCTGGCCGGCGTCAGCGTCGGAACGGCCTCGAAGGCACTCACCGGCAACGGCAGGATGCGGCCCGAGACGCGGCAACGGGTCCTGGCCGCCGTGGAGGAGCTCGACTTCCGCCCCAACCAGCACGCGCAGAGCCTGCACACGGGCCGCAGCTGGACCGTCGGACTGATGACGACCGACGGCATCGGCCGCTTCAGCACCCCCGTCCTCCTCGGTGCCGAGGACGCGCTCGGCGCCGGGAAGATCTCGGTGCTGCTGTGCGACACCCGCGGGGACGCCATCCGCGAGCAGCATCACCTGCGCAACCTCATGGACCGGCGGGTGGACGGCATCATCGTCACCGGCCGCCGCACCGACCCGAGGCCGCCCCTGAAGGGCATCGAGCCGATCCCGACGGTCTACGCACTCTCGCCCTCCACGGACCCGGACGACATATCCGTGATCTCGGACGACCGCAGCGGAGCACAGCTTGCCGTCGAGCATCTGCTGGCGACCGGACGCACCCGGATCGCACACGTCACCGGCCCGGCACACCACGCGGCCGCCCAGGACCGCGCCCGCCACACCGTCGAGCTGCTGAAGCAGTCCTCCCTCGAACTCGCCACCGGGCGCGTCCACTTCGGCGAGTGGAGCGAGGCGTGGGGGCGGCGCGCGGCAGAGGCGGTCCTGCGCATGGCCCCGGACACGGACGCCTTCTTCTGCGGCAACGACCAGATCGCCAGGGGCGTCGCCGACACCTTGCGCGAGAACGGGCTGGACGTGCCGGGCAAGGTCGCGATCGTGGGCTACGACAACTGGGACATCATGGCCCTGGCCTGCCGGCCCCCGCTCACCACGATCGACACGGACCTCTCCGAGGTCGGCCGCCAGGCCGCCCTGCGACTGCTCGAAGCCATCGGGGCCCGGCCGGAGCCCGGGCGGCACACGGTCCCCTGCCGTCTTGTGGTGCGCGAGTCGTCCTGACGGGCTTGAGAAACCCTTTTTCTCGCACAGAGCGCGGTCGGCGCCGACTGATCGACGCCGGCTGATCGACGCCGGCTGATCGGCGCCGGCTGATCGGCGCTGGATGGTCGGCGCTTAGTACCGCCGTCGGCCGCCTCCGGGCATCACTCCGCCGTCCGGGAACGCGCCCCCGACGTCATGGCCCAGCGGATGGTGTGCGTCAGCAGGAGACCCGAGGGCTGGACGGCGAGACCCTCCACGACAGGGATCCGAGGCAGCCGCAGCACGCTCCGCGCCCACGACGGAAGCAGGGCGACCGCGTTTGCCGCCAGGACGCCGTAGAAGGGCCGCACGGCAATCGGCACGGGTGGGTGCAGCAGCAGGAACCGGGCGGCGGCCCAGGCGGCGGGGGTGGCCCGCAGTTCCGGCCGGTACGAGTCCAGACACCTGGCCAGGGCCTGGCGATCGCGGGGCGGATCGACCACCCCCAGTGCCTCGGCCACGCGCGCGGTGTCGGCCACGTAGGCGTCGTACCCCGCCGCGTCGAGGGGCCGGGCCCCGTAGCGCTCGTGCGCGCGCAGGAAGCTGTCGGTCTCCGACGCGTGGACCCAGGCCAGCAGGTGTGGGTCCGAGGCGTGGTACGCGAGTCCTTCGGCCGTCCTCCCCCGCACCCGCTCGTGAATACTCCGCACCCGCGCGACGGCGTCCTCGGCGTCGGAAGCGGTGCCGTAGGTCGTGACGGCCAGGAAGGTGCTGGTGCGCTGCAACCGTCCCCAGGGATCACCGCGAAACCCGGAGTGCGCGGACACCGCGGCCATGGCGAGCGGATGCAGGGACTGCAGGAGGAGAGCGCTCAGCCCGCCGATGAACATCGACGCGTCACCGTGAACGGTGCGGATGGGACGCTCGGGACCGAACCACCGGGGGCCTGGCGTGTCGTGGATGCGGGCACGCTTGGCGGGCCCGTCCGGACCGGCGACTCGCCGGAACACGGCCCTGCCCAGCCGATCACGAAGGTCGGTCATCTGCGACGCGCCTCCTTCCCCGGTCCGGGTGCGCACGTCTGGTCACCCTTCTTCGTCGGCGGCCGTGCGGACGGATGCAAGGAACCGTCCGCATGTTCCCTACGGCCGCCACCGAGCGGCCCGCACAGCGCTCGCGGGGACTGCATGGACCGCTCGGACCGCTCGGAAACCTGGAGGCCTCACCTCTGCCCGATTCAGCGGCTCCGTCCCCGGAGCTTGCCGAGCAGCTGGCGCGCCTGCTCCCGGCGTCGCGGGTCGGCCGAGGCACGGCGCACCTGCTCGGCGGCCCGTCGTCCCTGCGGGCTCCTGCTGAACCGCTTGATCTTCTCCAACATGCCAGGCATGAGGGTCCTCCCCAGAACGTCGACGACAACTCCGTACGGCACGGTCTTCGTACAGACGCGGTTACCCAGGGCACGCGGTCCCACCCCTGAGAGGCGGGATGTCAGGTGTCGTGTGCACCGGTTTCGCTTCCTTCGGGCGTCGGCACGGTCGCCTGTCGCGGGGACGTGGACCTCTGCCGTACTGGCGGCCCTTCCGGGCAGTACTCACCGTATGAAACCCCCACCGCGTTTCCCGTTGGCCGCGACAACCCTTGACGCACCGGACGCCCAGACGGAACCGCTCTTCGAACGCCCGCAGTGGCCGTCCCGCGGGTCCGGGCAGCGGATGATGATGCATCTGGACTTCGAGGTGAACGACCTGTCATCGGCTGTCGATCACGCCCTTGCTGCCTCTTCGTGCGTACGGGACCGACGGGCTGATCTGTGCCCAGTGGGGTCGTGTCGGTGGACGCCGCGAGCGCGGGCGGGCCCAGAGTCATCCCCTTGTCCGCGACTCCGGGACTCGGCTCGGATCAGCTCCCCCGCCTTGGCCAGTGCGGCAAACCTCCGGGGCACGTAACTCTCGTCTCCAGCTGGTGAGTTCCGGTTCCGTGGCCGCGAACCGGTCCTGCTCCAGAGCCGCCCCGGGTGGCGGGCAGCAGCCGATGATCGCGTCCCCACTCGGTGTCGGCCGTGGCCGCGCGGATCCCGCCGCCCGGCCGCCCCTGCGCGTGGCGGTTCCCCGCTGCCTGGCCTCCTGCGGGGTGGCGAAGGAGAAGCCGCGGTTCGTCATGCAGGTACGCCGAGCGCCGACCGGTGGGCCGGCTGGGCAAGGGCCCGCAGCACGGCGTTGGGCCTCGCCTCGCCGCCCGCCCGACGGCCGTAGCGAACAAGGCACTTGGCCATGAGCACAGTGGGCATGGCATGTCAGTGGCGCCAAGTAGCCTCGGGCGGCATGGGAATTCAGGTAGAGGTCGTGGTGGATTACCCGGTCGAAGACGAGATGGAGAGGGTGCTCGGACTGGCCGCAGCGGTCGACGAACCCGTCACGGTCACGTTCATATGGGAGAGGCGTGACGAGGCGGAGCGCGCCGTGCTGGTGCCCGCGGCCACACTCGCGCTCTGGGAGCATTGGGCTCCCGCCGCCTACCGGACGAGTGACGCTGGACAGGGGAACCGGGTGGAAACAGCGGAGCCGGATCTGGCCCACCCGGAGGAATTCGGCCCGTTCACGCTCTTTCGCCGTCGCGTGGGTGGGCGCACTGCCGTCGCTCGCGGCGGCGTGGTGGTCGCCGAGCTCTTGGACCCCGACGAGGCGCACTGGCTCCAGGAGCAGGCCCGCAATGTCCGTCAAGGCTTCATGGATCCGAAGCAGAAGGCGGCGTTCGAGGAGTTCCTGGCCCGGCAGGAGTCCCTCGAACAGCAGTGACCCACAGACTCACGCTTCGGTGACAGAGGTGCGGGCCCGGACTGGATTGCTCACTGCTGACGCGACGTGCTGCTCGGCCCTCACAGGTGCGCGTCGATGAGTGCGAAGGTGGCGTCCGGCTGCTCGATCTGCGGAAGGTGACCGGCCTGGGGGATGACCTCGAACCGGCCGTTGCCGAACGCCTCGGCGTACGCGGCGCCGTACGCGGGAGTGACGACACGGTCGCTCTCACCCCAGAGCAGGAGCGTGGGCACCTGAATCCGTCCCAGCCGGGACAGCAGCGTGGGGTTGTGCATGTAGGGGTCGCCGGCAAGGACGCGCATGGTGGCCATGTTGGCCTGTCTGCGCGCGAGTTCCTCGGCAGGAATGTCGGCCGGATCGAGGTAGTAGCGCTCCGGGTCGTGCCAGGAGTGCTCCGCGACACCGCGGGCGTCCAGGGCGAAGAAGTCGGTGATCGGTTCGGTCTCGACCTGTACGCCTACGGCGTCGATCAGGACAAGGCCGGTGATGCTTCCGGCACTGTCGCGCAGGGCCATTTCGGCGGCCACCCAGCCTCCGAGGGAGGAGCCGACGACGAGAACGTCACTGAGTCGGCGTTCGCGCAGAAAGTTCAGGTAGACGAGGGCGAGGTCGTCCACGCCGGTGAGCCCTGCGGGGCGGTGGGTGCCGTCCCAGCCGGGGTGCACCGGCGTGATCGTGTGTGCGGTGCGGGAGAGGTGCTGGGCGAGACCGGCGACGGTGGCGGGACCTCCGCCGCCGTGCAGGATCAGGACGGGCCTGCCCGCTCCGGCCTCGGACAGGGTGAGGGACAGGTCGGGGTACATGGCTGACGTGTTGGTGGACATGCGCCCCACTGTAACTAAACATCTTTATATAAGCTAGCTTGGTCATGGCGTAGACTCCTCGCATGCACGGTGAGCTGCAAGAACTCGGCAGAGCGGTCAAGCAGGCCCAGTACCGACAGCACAGGGCCCTCGACAGCGCCCTCCAAGCCATCGGCACGACACTGGCCCAGTGGGATGCCCTGCGCGCCGTCAGCCGCTCCCCCGGAGCATCCGCCCGCGAGCTGGCCGCGGCGACCTTCCAGACCGAGCAGGCCTTCGGAACGCTCGCCGGCCGCCTCACCGCCCAGGACCTCGTGGAACGCCGACCAGGACACGGCCGACGCATCGAACACCACCTCACGGCCGCCGGCGAGCAGGTCCTGGCGGCCGGCCACAAGGTGGCCGACAGGGTGCTCGCCGACTGCTTCTCCGCCCTGCCCGACGCGGACCGTGCCACCCTGCTCGACCTGCTGCGGCGCCTCAACACGGCACGGGAGACCTGACGAGAGACCTCCCGGCCCGCGAGCCCTTGCTCAACCTATCGTTATTCGATAGATTTCCATCGCAACTCGATGGAAGGGTGGGTCATGGGAAGGCTGGCTGTCGGTGCGCTGCGTGCCGTACTCCTGGTGGTGCTCGTCGGCACCGTGCTCGTACAGGCGTTGATGGTGTGGACGCTGATCGGCGGGAAGGACCCGGAGGACGGGTCGCTCCCGCTCACCGCCCTGCGGGTGATCACGATCCTGGGCATGGTGTCGGTCCAGGTCGCGGTGGTGTGCGTCGGTCGCCTGGTGACGATGGTGCGACGCGGAACCGTGTTCTCCCACGCCGCCTTCCGGTACGTGGACGGCGTGATCGGCGCGATCGTGGCGGCCGCCCTCGTGTGGTTCGCGGTCACCATCGTCAACGCGCCGGGCCAGCGGGACGATCCCGGCGTCACCGTCATCATGGGCGGCGTCGGCGTGGCCATCCTGGGGGTCGCGCTCATCGTGTACGTGCTGCGGATGCTGCTCGCCCAGGCCGTCGCGCGCGATGCCGAGGCCTCGCAGCTTCAGGCCGAACTGGCCGAGGTGATCTGATGCCGATCGCCGTCGACATCGACGTGATGCTGGCCAAGCGGAAGATGTCCGTGGGCGAACTCGCGGACCGCGTCGGGATCACGCCCGCCAACCTGGCGGTCCTCAAGAACGGCCGCGCCAAGGCGGTACGTTTCGCGACGCTCGCCGCACTCTGCGAGGTACTCGAATGCCAGCCGGGCGACCTGCTGCGCTGGGAGGCCGAGAACACCGCGGACGCCGACGTGTCCGACAACGGACGGGAAACGCCTGTCGGCACCGGCGCGTGACGCGGCACACGGACCGCGCGGGCGTCGATCGCCGATCATCCGCTTCCCCGTCCGGCCGTAGGGTGACGCACATGCGTAACCTGGCCCACCTGCCGAAGGCCCATCTTCATCTCCACCTCGAAGGTGCGATGCGTCCCGCCACGTTCAGGGAACTCCGGGACGAGGAAGGCCAACAGCAGTCCCCGCCAGATGGGTTCACGTCCTTCGAGGACTTCACGTCCCTGTATCGCGCCGCCGCGCGACTGGTGCGCGAGGGCCCGCGCCAGAACCTGCTGCGGCTGGTGCGCGAGGTGGTCGAGGACGCCGCCGCAGACGGGGCGGTCTGGGTCGAGCCGCACGTCAACCCTTTGACCTACGTGGACGATCCGGTCGCCGCGCTCGACCTGCTGGACGTGGTGATCGACGAGGGGCGCAGCGCCGCCGCCCGGCTGGGGATCGGGTTCGGCGTTCTGATGTTCGCCCGGCGCAACGGGGATCCCGCGCAGGCTGTCGAGGCGGCCCGCCTCGCGGCCCTTCGAGCGGACGACGGCGTGGTCTCCTTCGGTCTGGCCGGCGACGAGGCCCACTATCCCCCCGGGCCGTTCGCCGAGGCATTCGCCATCGCCCGTGAAGCCGGGCTGATTTCCGCTCCGCACGCCGGTGAACTCGCCGGTCCGGCCAGTGTGCGCTCCGCACTGGATGTGCTCGGAGCGCGACGAATCGCCCACGGCGTACGAGCCGTTGAGGACCCGGCCCTCCTCGCCCGCCTGGCGGCGGAAGGTGTTGTCCTGGACGTGTGTCCCACCTCCAACGTCGCCCTCGGCGTCGTGGAATCCCTGTCCGTCCACCCCCTCCCGCTTCTCCTGCGAGCCGGTGTGCGATGCACGCTGAACGCCGACGACCCGCTGCTGTTCGGCGCCGGCCTGCTGGACGAGTACGAAACCGCCCGCACGACCCTGGCGCTCACGGACGCCCAACTCGCCGAGATGGCCCACGTCTCGATCGAAGCCTCCGGCGCCCCGCGCGCAGTGGTGGAGGAGGCGGTCACACGCATCGACGACTGGCTGGGCAGCCCCGTCCGAGCAACAGCATGCCGGACATGACAGAGATGACAGCTCACCCTCTACGGGTCACTGCGGTCACCACTGCCGGGTGAGACCGGGGGCGCAGGCGGACGTACCTCTCCGGGCGCACGGCGATCATCGGTGTGCGCCGCGCGAGGGAGCGATACGTCAGCTTGGCGGGCGATGTGAGGCACCGTCAGCCCGCGGGACTCTGGGACAGCGCCCGCGGGGTACGGGCGTCGTCCCAGAGGAAGGACCAGCGATGAGCCGCAATGCGTCAGCCTCCACCCGCATCCGTGTCGCCGCAGGCGTCGCCGCCCTGATCACCGTCGCGTGCACCGCCTCCGCGACCGCCATCGACCGCTCGCCCGGAGCCGACTCCCCCGCCGAGCCGCGGGAAGCCGCGGCCCTGACGGGGTCCGCCAAGCTCTCCCGGACACTCGGAGACGACATCACCTTCACCTTTGACGCGCATCTCGCCGCCGAGCACCGGATGGACCCGGCCAAGGCCACCGGGACGTTCCGCTTCAGCCACTACCTCGACGGCGAGGGCGCCTGGGCCAAGGGGAGGATCGACTGCCTGGTGACCGGCGGGAAGGTCGCGGTCGCCACCGGTGTCATCACCGGCAGCGACCTGCCGGGAGCGAAGGGCAAGCGGGTGGGCTTCACCGTGCACGACGTGGGCCGGCGCGACCGGTTGGGCTACAGCTGGGCGTCCGTGGGCAACCCCGTGGAGACCAAGGACCTGCCCAAGTGCGTGAGTTCAGCGCCGTTCGAGCGTGTGAAGAACGGCACCGGCGACTTCCGGGTCCTGCCCTGGGAACCGGACTTCGTCGAGTAGGGCGCGGGCGCGTGCCGGGTGCCCTGCCGACAACCTTGCGGACTGCGGCTTACCGGCTTGCGGCTTGCGGCTTGCGGCTTGCGTTGAACGTCCCCGACCGTCGGGGTCAGCGCACCGGGAAGCCGAAGGAGTAGCCCTGCTCCTTGAGCCAGGGCAGGACCCGGCGCAGGGCCTCGACGGTCTGGGAACGGTCGCCGCCCGCGTCGTGGAAGAGAACGGTCGGGCCGCCCGGCAGTTCCCGTTCGACCGTGGCGACGATGGCGTCCGTACCCGGCCGCTCGAAGTCCTTGGAGTCCACGTTCCAGCCCAGCGGACGCATGCCCCGGGAAGCGGCGAGCTTTCGGCTGTAGGGGGTGAACGCGCCGCCGGGAGCCCGGTAGTACATCGGCCGTACGCCACCGGACGCCTGGGTGATCATGCGTTCGGCATCGAGGATCTGCTGCGACTGATAGGCCTCGGACTTCTTGTCCATGGTGGTGTCGTGGGACACCGAGTGGTCGCACAGCCGGTGCCCGGCGGCCACCACCTGCTTCACCAGGTCCGGGTGGGCCTGCGCCTGCGTCCCCACCATGCAGAACGTGGCCTTGACTCCGTACTCCCGCAGTACGTCCAGCACTTGGGGCGTCCATACGGGGTCGGGTCCGTCGTCGATCGTGATGTTGACGCCGTGGGCCCCCTTGTCGGAAGCGTGCACGATGGTCACCGCGACCGGCTTCACCGCACTGCCCGGCGCGGCCGGGGCGTTCGCCTTGGGCGACGTGCCGCCGACGGCGTCGGCCTGTGCGGTCCACACGGAGGCGCCGGCGGCGAGCAACGTCACCCCGAGCGCCGCCCCGAGCACCTTGCTGTTCCAGCCCCGCCCGCCGTGCCGTGCCATGTCCGCCCCGCTTTCACGCAGTTGCTCGTCGTTTCCCAGCCACTCAGTGACCACCCGACAAGACGAGCGACGGCGGCTGCGGGATGCGTCCGTTACCGATCAAGAACAATTCCGGGGAAGTTCGCGGACAACCGTTAGCGTTCACTTCTCACCTATTGCAACGAACGGGCAACTGACGTTGCGTTGCTTTCTGATTCGTTGCAATGAAATTGCAGGTTCTAGCTGCAGTGATGGGCATATTGCGCAACGAGTCTGTTGCTGGAATCGTGAATGCAACGTAGCTTTTCGTTCATCGGAAACAGCGACGAACGCAGGAGCACCTGATGCAGAAGTTCGACACCCCCGCCCCCGTCACCACCGTCATCGACCTCCCCGCCGGCCGCGTCCAGGTCATCGCCGCCGACCGCGCCGACACCACCGTCGAGATCCGGCCCGCCGACCCCGCCAGGAACCGCGACACCAAGGCCGCCGAGCAGATCGAGGCCACCCACGGCGACGACGGCGTCCTGCGGATCACCGCCCCGGCCGCCAAGAACCAGTACTTCGGGCCCTCCGGATCCGTCGAGATCACCATCCAGCTCCCCACCGGCTCACACGTCGAAGCCACAGCGGCCGCCACCGAGTTCCGGGCCGTCGGACGCCTCGGGGACCTCGTCCTCGAAGGCGCCCACGGCCCCGTCAAGATCGACGAGGCCGCGAGCATCCGCCTCACCGCCGCCGACAGCGACATCACCGTCGGACGCCTCACCGGACCCGCCGAGATCAGCACCCAGCGCGGCGACATCACCATCGACGAAGCCGCCACCGGCTCGCTCGTGCTGAGCACACAGAAAGGGCGACATCACCCTCGCCACCGCCGCCTCCGCCGCCCTGGACGCCGGCACCTCCCACGGCCGCGTCCACAACTCCCTCAAGAACACCGAGGGTTCCGACGCCGCCCTGACCATCCACGCCACCACCACCCACGGCGACATCACCGCCCGCAGCCTGTGAAAGGAACCCTGATGCCGTCGCCGCTCATACAGAAGCCCCAGACGGCAACCCCGGCCGCCCTGAACCCCGTCGTCTCCTTCCTACGGTTCGTCGTCCTGGGAGGCGGCGTCGGGGTTCTCTCCGGCCTCGCGGTGCCGCTGCTGGCCATGACCCTGCCCTGGGCCGTCACGAACGCGCTGGTCACCGCCGTCTCCACCCTGCTGTGCACCGAACTCCACGCCCGCTTCACCTTCGGCACCGGGCGCCGCGCCGGATGGCGGGAGCACTGGCAGTCCGCCGGCTCGGCGACCGCCGCCTACCTCGCCACCACCGCTGCCGTGTACGTCCTTCACCTGGTCCGGCCCGCCCCCGGCATCCTGAGCGAACAGATCGTCTACCTGAGCGCCTCCGCCCTCGCAGGGCTGGGCCGCTTCGCCCTCCTGCGCCTCTACGTCTTCGCCATCGCCGTAGAAGGCACCACCCTGAACACCTACGCATTGCGTGTGTCGACGGCTGGCGCGTCGGCACACGGGGGCGGTGTCACACCCGCGTGGGACCGTGGAGGTTTGGACGAACGGCGCGTGGTCGACGCCCGGCTGCCGGCCTGAAAGAACCGGCGATGCCGGCCACCGCGCTTCCTGAGCCGAGAAAGGCCGCGTCATGACCGACATCGACACGCAGTTCCTGCGCAGCCTGTTCGACGAGGAAGGCAGTCTGCACACCGCCGGCCGCACCGCCCTGTACCGGCTCCACGGCGTCGAAGGCCTGCTGTACGTCGGCATCTCCACGTGTCCGCTCACACGCATCCGCACCCACCTGCAGCAGCAGTCCTGGGGGCCCCACGTCATCGGCGTACAGATCGACTATCCCGACGACGCGCACGCGGCCGAACGCGAAGCCGTCCACACCGAACGGCCCCTGCACAACGTCGTCTTCAACGGGCAAGCCCCTCCCCCACCACCCGACCGGGCAGCCCGGCTCAGGGCCGAACTCGCCGCGCAGCAACGCCGACTGGAAGAACTCCAGGCCACCGTACCGCAGTCCGCCACCCACCTGCGCCTCGTCCTCCGCGGCATCACCGCGGCACAGACGAAGATCGCCAAGCTCACCAGGGGCGCCGAAGAGGCCGAGGCCGCACAGGACCCGTCCGGACGACGGGCCGGACGGGCCGGGCCGTAAGAGACAGAACGATCGGAGACATCACCGGCAGGCTCAGTCGAGACAGAACTCGTTGCCCTCGATGTCCCGCATCACGATGCACGACTCGTTGTCGTCATCGGCCGGCAGCAGTCGCTCGCGTACCGCGCCGAGCGCGACCAGGCGTGCGCATTCGGCCTCCAGCGTGGCCAGTCGCTCCTCACCCACGAGCCCGGTGGCCACCCGCACGTCGAGATGCACCCGGTTCTTGACGACCTTGCCCTCGGGGACGCGCTGAAAGAACAGCCGCGGGCCGACACCCGAGGGATCGACGCACGCGAACCATGCGCCCTGGTCCCCAGGAGGCAGGGAGCGGTCGAATTCCGCCCACGTGGTGAACCCCTCGGGCGGCGGCGGTACGACGTATCCCAGCACCTCGCACCAGAAGCGAGCGACGCGCTCGGGTTCCGCGCAGTCGAAGGTGACTTGGAACTTCTTGATCGTGGGCATCGGCGCACCCTAGCAGGGGCCCCGCCGGTCCTGAGAAGGACTGGACCCCGGACAGGCCGGCGCCCGGGTGGCGGACCTCGGTAGTGCCTGCGGTACCCGCAGGTGGGCAGCGTACGGGCTCGTGACACACCCTGTGCGCACGGAAATCTACAACCATGACGCGACACAAGGCAGTAGTCATCTCCTCGGTCCTCCTCTCCCTCGGCGCGTTGGCGGTCGCCACTCCGGCCGTCGGCGACACGCGGCAGGAGTCCGCCGCGGTCCAGGTCCCCGTCTCGGAGGCATCGGTCTCAGCGCAACCCGCGGAACCTGTCGTCGCTGCCGTCGAGCGCAGTGCTCACACGCTGAGCAGCACCGATCCCGAGGGCAGCCTTCGGGACCTCCGGGCGCTGGGCCCTATGGTCCGGCGCGCCGACGTGGTGGGGCTGGGCGAGGCCACCCATGGTTCGCGGGACTTCTTCCGCATGAAGCACCGGGTCTTCCGCTATCTGGTCGAGGAGAAGGGCTTTCGGTCCTTCGCCCTGGAGCTTCCCTGGAGCAGCGGGGTGCGGCTCAACGAGTACGTGCAGGACGGGAAGGGCGACCTGAAGGACATCGCGCACGAGGAGTTCCAGGGCTCGTACCGGATCTGGAACAACCAGGACTACCTCGACCTCATCGAGTGGATGCGCGCCTACAACCTTCGCCATCCGGACGACCCGGTGCAGTTCATGGGCGACGACATGGGTTACGCGGGGCCCGAGTCGTACGAGCGCGTGACCGACTATGTGGCGCGCAGGTACCCGCAGTTGCTGGGCCTCGTCACCGAGCTGTACCGCGGCCTGGCGCCGGCCACCGACGCCGGCACCTACGGCGAGGAGTACTTCAAGCTGCCGCTCGCCGAGCGCCGGGAGCGGGCGGAGCGGACCGGGAAGGTGTACGAGCTCCTGCGGAGGCAGCACCCCGCCGCCCGTAGCGACCACCGGGCCCACCTGTGGATGGTGCAGCACGCCAGGGCGATCCATCAGATGGCCAGGGGGATGGCCTTCGACTTCGACGACGAGGCCCAGGTGGCGGAGATGATGAAACTCCGTGACCAGGTCATGGCCGAGAACGTGGCGTGGTGGCACAGGCACACCGGCGACCGGGTCCTGCTGTCGGCCCACAACACCCACGTGTCCTACGACTCGTTCGACGCGCGGTATCCCAAGACCCAAGGTGCCTTCCTGCGCGATGCGTTGGGCGCGGACTACGTCAGCATCGGCTTCACCTTCTACAAGGGCGCCTTCAAGGCGTTCGGCACCGAGGACAACGTGATGCGCACCTACCGGGTGGGGGCCGCGAAGCCGGGCTCCAACGAGCACACCCTGGACCAGGCCCGCCAGGACGACTACTTCCTCGACCTGCGCACGGCTCCCGCTCCCGCGCGTGCCTGGCTGGACAAGGAGCGCGCCACCTGGAACATCGGGGCCGGGTGGCCCGACCCGGTGCGGTACACGACGGCCCTCGGCCGGGCGCACGACATCCTCATCCACCTGCACGACGTCGAAGCGGCCAGGTATCTGGGAACCCCCTGAGCGCACGGGGGTCCCTATGATCCGCGGGGGCGACCCCTGATCCGCGGACTCCCGCAGACCGCCCGGCCCGGCCGCCCTGGCTCGCCGCCCGGGTGGTGCGCTTTGCGAAACAGGATCCGCCGGGCGGAGGGGCTCGTTCCATACGTCGACGGCCCACTGCGCCTCGCCCCGGTGCGGCGCGGCGGGCGACGGCTCCTGGTCGCGATCGCCGCCAACCACCTTGCCTCAGGCAGTGGGTGGCGGCGGCGCCAGTGCGGCCGCGACCTCCACGGCGACCTCGACGGCACGGGCGGCGAGTGGGGAGTGGACGCGTCCGGCCTGCCAGTGCAGGTAGATCTCCCGGGGCGGCAGGGAGGGCCGTAGCTCGTGGATGCGGAGCCTGTCGTCGGAGGGGACGTCGGCACCGCGGACGGCGAGCCAGGGCAGCAGCGCCGAGCCCAGGCCGGCTCGCACCATCGACAACAGGGTGTCGTTGACGGCGCTGCGGAACACGATCTGCGGACGGGCGCCGCTCCGGGCGAGTGCCTGCTCCACCAGCGGCTGGTCGCAGGTCAGCGGCCAGGCCACCATCGGTGCGCCGTCGAGCCGGTCCAGCGACACCGGACCGTCGGGGAAGGTCCCGGCGCCCGCCACCAGCAGATACGGATCGTCGAGCAGCTTGCGGTGCTCGACGTCGCCGTCGATGCGGCCGTCGTAGAAGAGCAGGTCGAGGTCACCGATCCGGGGCTGCTCCGGCTCCTCCTCGGACAGCCTGATGTCGCAGCCGGGGTGCTCGGCGCGCAGTCGGCGTACGACCGACGGCAGGATCACGCTGGACACGCTCTGGAAGGTGCCGATGTCGATGCGGCCGTCGCCCGCCTGGAACCGGTGCACGGCGTTGGTCAGTGCCTCCGCCCTCGCCAGCAGGCCGCGGCCGTGGTCCAGGACCACGGAGCCCAGGGGGGTGAGCCGGACCCGCTTGGGGCCGCCCGGGCGATCGAACACCGGACCGCCGACGGCCCGCTCCAGCGCGGCGATCTGTTGGCTCACCGTCGACTGGGTGTACCCCAGACGGACGGCTGCCCGGCCGAACGAACCTTCCTCGACGACGGCGGCCATCGCCGCCAGGTGGCGCAACTCGACGGTGCTCACGCGTCCCAGCGTACTGAAGTACATCGCTATAAGCGATCGAGTCGATCGGGCTTCATCGCTTTTCACAATGGAGTCGTGCGCTCTAGCGTCAGGACATGACCTCACCTCACTCGCACGGCGAGCAACTCCTCGGCATCAACGGCGTCGAACTGTGCACCGAGACCTTCGGAGACCGCGCGGACCCGGCGATCGTGCTGGTCGCCGGGGCGGCCGCCTCGATGCTGTGGTGGGACGCCGACCTGTGTGAACAGCTCGCCGCCCGCGGCCGGTTCGTGGTCCGGTACGACCACCGGGACACCGGTCGCTCGACCTGTTGCCCGCCGGGACGACCGGCCTACACGTACCCGGATCTGGTCCTCGATGTGCTCGGTGTCCAGGACGCCTTGGGCATCGAGACGGCCCATGTGGTCTGTCAGTCGATGTTCGGCGGGGTCGGACTCGTCCTCGGCGTGGACCACCCCGACCGGGTCGCGTCGCTGACGTTCGTCTCGACCTCGACCGGTGCCGACGATCTGCCACCGCCTTCGAGTGACCTTGCCATGCCGGCCGAGCCGGACCTCTCCGACGAGGCCGCGGTCGTCGACTACGTGGTCGAGGGCGCGAGGGCGTACGCCGGTGGCTCGCCGTACTTCGACGAGACCGTGATCCGGGCATTGGTCGCTCGTGACGTGGCGCGCGCCAGGAACTACTCGTCGACCCTGGTCAACCACTTCGCCATCGAGCCCGAAGGGCCGACACGTGGTGGCTTCGGCGACATCGTGGCGCCGACGCTCGTGGTCCACGGCGACCGCGACCCGCTGTTGCCGCTGCCGCACGGCGAGGCGCTGCGTGACGCGATCCCGGGGGCGGAGCTGCTGGTCCTCAAGGGGGCCGGGCATGATCTGCCGCGTCCGGTGTGGGAGGACTTCGTGTCGGCGCTGGTGGGGCACACGGCCGTAGGTGGCTCGTGAACCGGCTGCGGTCGGCGCTCTGGCCGCCCCTCTTCGACGGCCTCGCCGACCCGCTCGCGGGCGTCCGCATCGCCGCCGACGCGGAGGAAGCGGGCTGGGACGGCTGCTTCGTGCGGGATCAGCTGTGCCGGCGGGAGCCGGTCCGGCAGGTCGCCGACCCGTGGATCGCGCCGGCGGCGAGCGCGACCGTGATCGAGCGGATCCGGCCCGGCCCGATGGTGACGGCGCTTCCCCGCCGGCGGCCGGCCGAGGTCGCGCGCGAGAGCGCGACACTCGATCGGCTCAGCGAGGGCCGTCTCACTCTCGCCGTGTGCCTCGGCGGCGACCGGTTCGCGGGCGAGCTGTCCAGGACCGGCGAGGAGCTCGACGCCCGGCGGCGCGGGCGGATGCTCGACCAGTCCTTGGGTGTCCTGGCCGCCGTCTGGTCCGGCGAGCCGGTACGCCACCGCGGCGAGCACTGCACCTTCGACGACATCGCGTTCGTGCAGCGACCGGGCGTGCCCGCGTGGGCCGCCGGAATGCCGGTCAACGCCAAGCCGATCCGCCGATCCGGAGCACGCAGACCAGCTCGCCGAGGTCGTCGGCTCGCTCACCGAACTGCGCCAGGGCCGGATGGCCTCGTACGACATCGCCATAGGGTTGCCCCTGAATGTCGACCCCGAACCGACACCGCGCGGAGGGTACTCCGCGACGGCCCCGCGGCTTGAGGAGGCCTTCCCGTGTTCGACTACGACTCCGAGCTCGGCCGGTATCACGAGCGACTGCTGGAAGCCCTGGGCGTCCGCCCCGGTGATCGTGTCCTGGACATCGGCTGCGGCACCGGCCGGACCACCCGGGACGCGGCCCGGGCGGCGTCGCCGGGCACCGCGCTCGGCATCGACGTCTCGGGGCCGATGCTGGCGCGGGCCCGCCGTGCGACGGCGGCGGAAGGACTCCGCCATGTCCACTTCGCGCAGGGCGACGCCGAGGACCACGCGTTCCCGCCGGAGTACTTCACCTTGGCCGTGAGTCGCTTCGGGACGATGTTCTTCTCCGACCCCGTCGCCGCGTTCGCCAACATCGGGCGGGCCCTGCGTCCCGGTGCGCGCTTCGTGCAGCTGGTCTGGCAGGCCGCCGAACGTCAGGAGTGGCACACCGCGATCCGGGCGGCGCTCTCTCGTGGCCCGGCGTCGTCGGCGTCCGCCCCGGCGGCCCCCGACCCCTTCACGCTGGCCGATCCGCAGATCACGACCGGCATCCTGACCGCGGCGGGGTTCACCGCGGTGGACGTCGTCGACGTACGCGAGCCCGTCCGTTACGGCCCGGACGCCGAGGGCGCGCTGGCCGCCGTACTCCAGCTGCGCATGGCGAAGGAATGGGTCACCGGTCTCGATGCCGCGAGCGCCGAGCGCGCCCTCGACCGGTTGCGCGCGGCTCTCGACGCGCACGACACCGGCGACGGCGTGTGGTTCGACTCCCGCGCCTGGCTGGTCGTCGCGCGCCGGAGTTGACCTTCGGGGCGGAACCGCCGCCTTGGCGTGCGCTACAGGGGTGGGCCGACCGATGAGCGGTGTGCGGTGACCGTGCTGTCGCCGCCGGATCGCGTGCTCCGTCGTCCCCGTGGGTCGACCGGGCCGTGGATGACGCCGTGCGGACCCTTACCGAGGGAGTCGGCGATCCCCCTTTCGTCGGGCCGTGTCCGGTCGACGGACTCCCCGCGGCCGGTGTCGTCACTCGCGACGAGCCGCAAATGAGCGGTGATCTGCTTGCCCCTGCCGCGCGGGGTGACGACGACTCTGTCACTGACCGAGTGCACCAGGTACAGACCGTGACCGCCGACACGGCGGCGGTCGGGCGGCTGGACCACCGGCACGTCGGGCGAGGTGTCGTGCATGCTGATCGACAGCTCTGTGCCGGTCAGCCGCAGTGTCAGGGCGCAGGGGCCGGGAGCATGCCGCAGAACGTTCGAGATGAGTTCGCTGACGACCAGTTCGGCGTCCGTGACCCGGGACGCCTGGACGGCGGGGCGGTCGCAGCGGGTAGCGTGGGCGAGGACGGCACGCACATCCCGCCGCGCCTCTGCGGCGTGGGCCATGCCGGGGCCCCAGGCCGCGGCATAGCACAGTTCCGCATGATCGTCCCTGCCCACCTCGTCTGCCGCCTGCTTCATAAGCGGGATGACCATGTGGAGCTCTTTCGTCGCTTTCACCACTCGTGGCTGCTTGCCGCTCCAGCGGCTACCCGGGCGCAGGGCTTCTACGCAGACCGTGCGTGGGCGGTCGGCAGATCGCGTCTGCGGGACGGGTGACGCGCCGAGCCGGACGGCGTGTTGTCAGGCCTGGCCGGCGCGGTCCGCGCGGACCCGCTGGGCGACGTCGCGCAGCTTGATGTTGTGCTGCTGCGAGATGCAGCGCAGCACGCTGAAGGCGTCGTCCTCGCTCAGCTTGTGCCGTTCCATCAGGATGCCCATGGCCTCGCCGATGGCATGGCGGGTCTTCATGGCGTCCTCGAGCTGGTCGATGGCGCGGGCGTCGGCCAGGGCGACGGCGGCGTGCGAGGCCAGCATCCAGCCGGCGGTCTCGATGTCCTTGCCGAAGGCTCCGGGGCGGCGGGAGTAGAGGTTCAGCGCGCCGAAGTCCTCGTCGTGGGTGTAGAGCAGGACCCCGGTCATACTGCCGATCCCCAGGTCGCGAGCCGCCTCGGCGAACCGCGGCCAGTCCGGCTGCGGCTGGGTGATGTCCGCGATCCGGAACACGCGCTCGCCGTTACCGCCCTTGGCGCGGGCGGCCAGATCGAAGCACGGGCCCTCTGCCAGCTCGCCCTGCAGCCGGTCGGACGACTCCACCACGTCGCCGCACGAGGACAACGTCACCGCCCGGCCCTTGCGGACCGCCAGGACCCCGGCCGCGTCACAGCCCTCCACGAGCTGCACCGCCGACGCCGCGATCTCGTCCAGCGTGCCCTGCACCGTCTCCTGCGCGAGCAACTTCCGCGCGAGCTGGGCCATCGCCTCGGCGAACTCCCGCCATTCCACCGCCACCACCCACCTCCACCGGTTCGGCCACCCTACCGCCGACCCGCTCTCCGTCTCGCACCGAGCCGCCGCAGCACGGTTCACACCGTCAGGGCTGCGGAGAAGGGTGGACCTCACCTGAACGCGGCCTCCCCGGCTCGTTGGCTGAACCGGAGAAGCCTGGCCGGTGCGGCCCCCATGGGTACGCCGCCACGCCCGGCCTGCCCTTCAAGTCCCCACCTCTGCCCGCGCTACTCCTGCGCAGCCGGCGCCGGAAGAGGCGGGGGCCTGAGCCGTACGGGAGCCGGCAGGTCGCCGGCCCTCATGAACGTTCCTCGTGCCGGACCCGGACGACGAGCTTGCCGGTGGCGCGGTCGTGTTCCATGTCGTCGTGGGCCTGCGGCACCTGGTCCAGGCCGTCGTAGACCCGGTCCACGGGAAAGGCCAGCCGGCCGGCGGCGACCGCGTCCAGGATCTCCTGGAAGGCATCCCGCGGCAGGTCGGACGCGTCGCCGAAGTAACCCGCGAGGCGTACGCCCCTCGGCAGGTACTCGTTCGGGGAGAAGTCCCGCACCGTCCACTGGTTGGAGAGGCTGCCGCCGAAGCAGCCCGTGCCGTGCACGCGTACCGCGCGCAGGGTGTCGGGCAGGGTCGGCGTGCCGACGAGGTCGAGGGCGGCGTCGACGCCGTCCGGGTACAGCTCGCGCACGGCGGGCGCGAGCTCGCCGGTGTCGAGCAGCGGGTGGTCGACGCCGTGCTCCGCCAGCAGGGCCAGGCGGTCGGCCCGCCGGGTGGAGGACAGCACCGTGGCGCCACGCCAGGTCGCCAGCGCGGCGGCTGCCAGGCCGACCGAGGAGGTGCCGCCGCGGATCAGCAGGGACTGGCCGGGCTTCAGGTCCAGGCCGACGGTGAGGGAGCCGTAGGCGGTCTGCACCATCTCCGGCAGGGCGCCCAGCACCTCCCAGGGCAGGTTCGTGTCGACGGGGATGACCTGGGACAGCGGCACCGAGGTGTACTCGGCGTAGCCGCCGTCGTAGGTGCGCCCCATGTCCCCCATCATCGCGACGACCTTCTGCCCGGGAGCCAGCCCGCTGCCGGCCGGGGCCGCGTCGACGATGCCTGCCGCCTCGATGCCGGGTACCCGGGGAAAGCTGACGCCCTCGCTCACACCCAGGCGGAGCTTCAGCTCCGAGCGGTTCAGGCCGAACGCCTCGACGCGGATGCGCACCCAGCCGTCCCTCTCGGGCGGGAGCGGCAGGATGGTCGGCCGCAGGTTGTCCACGGGGCCGGGAGCGGAGAGCCGGACGGCGCGCATCATGCGTGGCGAGGACGTCATGAGCCTGCTTTCTACCCGGTGACAGGAGAGTCGGTCGGCGGTGGACAACACGTTGCCGTTGCGGGTTCATTCCCAACGCGTCCGGACGATCACTCGTTCGAAAGCGACCCGCGTGACGGAGGTGACCGATTTCCTGAACACATGCGCGAGCTGAGCTACGCTCGTCTCCCGCCGGGGGGAACTGGCGTGCATCGAATGTGACTTCGGGGGATTTCTTGGCGGGACAGCGGCCGGCGTCGGCGGACGACGCGGCTGCCGCGCTGCGGCAGACCGGTGCCTTACCCCTGCGGCTCGGCGACCCGGGGCGCGTCGGCCCCTACGCGCCGGTGGCGCTGCTCGGCAGTGGCGGCATGGGAAGGGTCTTTCTGGCGCGTCCCGTGGACGACAGCCCGGGTCTGGTCGCGGTGAAGGTGATCAGGCCGGAGTACGCGGAGGATCCCAGGTTCCGGCGCCGCTTCGAGCGCGAGGCCGCCGTACACGCCCGACTTCGCACCCCGCACGCACCCCGACTGTGCGGCACGGGCTTCGAGGACGAGCTGCTGTGGATGGCCACGGAGTACCTCCCGGGCTTCGATCTCGCGGAAGCCGTCAAGGAGTACGGCGCCCTGGAGACGACCGCGGTGTGGCGGCTGGCGGCGGAGCTCGGGCAGGCACTCGCGGCCCTCGCCGTCGAGGAGATCGTGCACCGGGACCTGAAGCCGTCCAACGTGCTGCTGTCCGTCCGCGGCGCGCACGTGATCGACTTCGGGATCTCGAAGGCCGCGGACGCGAGTGCGATCACCGGCACGGGCAACCGGGTGGGGACCCCGGCCTACATGTCCCCCGAGCATCTGAGGGAGGGCCGGTCCGACACCGCCTCGGACGTGTTCTCGCTGGCCGGGACACTGGTCTACGCGGCGACGGGCCGTGCGCCGTTCGGCGACGGCACCGGGGTCGACGTGATGCACCGGGTGGCGTACGAGAACCCCAACCCCGAGGTCGTCGGCGAGATCTCGGCGGCGGACGAGGAGCTCGGTGCCCTGCTGACCGCCTGTCTGGACAAGGACCCCGCGCGGCGGCCCACCCCGCAGGAGTTGGTCGACGCCGCCCGGGTACGCCCGGTGACCGCCCCCTGGCCGGACCCCCTGGGCGGCAAGGTGCTCGCCCGACAGCGGGCGTACGAGGCGCTGCACCGTCTGCCCGTCGCGGACCTGAGCCGTTTGCGGTCTGCGGGCGACCTGCCGCTGCCCCTGTCCGCGCGTCTTCCCCGACCTGCTCCCCTGCCCGCCGCTCCCGATGCGCCGCCGCCCGTGAAGGCTGAGAACGCCCCTCCCCCGCCGGGCCGGTCCGGGGACCCGGCCCGGCATCGCAGGAAGGCGTTACTGGTCGTCGCCGCGGTTCTCACGATCTGTGTCGTGGCCGCGGTGGCGTTGCTGCTCGTCCGTCAGGACCCCCCTGCCGTCGCCTCTCCGAAAGCCGGCGCCACCAGTGCGGACGGCACCGGCCCCCGTGGCACCTCCCACGGCTCGGTGTCCCCGCGCGTCGGCGGACTGAGCCGCCCGGACGTCGACGGCGCCGCGGTGGAGGACCGCGACCCGACGGCGGGAACCGCCTCGGCGAAGCCCCAGGCCTCGGGCTCCGCAGGCGACCGGGGCGGCGACTCCTCGCCCCCCGGTCAGGCTCCGTCCACCACGCCGTCCGCCACCTCGTCCGCCGGCGCCCCCTCCGCCGGGACCGACACCGCTCCCTGGCTCTCGGAGTGCACGTACTACGGCGGCAACGGAAGCACTCGCCTCGGCGACAGCGGCAAACGCGTCCGGCAGGTGCAGTGCATGCTGACAGAGCGCGGATACAGCGTGGGAAGCACCGGCGTGGACGGGGAGTTCGGGTCCGGCACGGAGACCGCGGTCCGGGCCTTCCAGGACGAGCGGGGCCTTGACGCCGACGGCGTCGTGCGGCACGACACCTGGGTCGCGCTGCGCAGCGCCGAGTGAAGGCCCCCGCCCCGCGAGGGATGTGCCCCGCTCACTCGTCGATCACGGCGCCGAAGCGGGCGCCGTGGCCGCTGCCGCCGAGAGCGGCGGCACCGTAGGAGCGGGACCCGTCGGCGAGCAGACCGTCGCCGCTCGCGGGCAGCAGCCACACGGCGCCGTCACCGGCGTTCTCGTCGGGCGCCGCCGCCACCAGCTCGGCCCGGCCGTCGCCGTCGGTGTCCACGAGGCGCACCTGGGCGCCCCAGCCGTCACCGGCCTCGGCGGCACCGGGGATGCCCGGGGTGTTCTGGTCTAAGGACTGGGAGCCGGTGCCGGTCACGCCCTCCTGGGAGCCGCGCAGCAACCACACCGCGCCCGCCCCCTGTTCGCCGTCCGCGTCCTCGCCGGGCGCGCCGACCGCCACGTCGGCGAAGCCGTCACCGTCGACGTCGGCGACGGACAGGTCGTTGCCCCAGGCGTCGTGCTGCTCCCCCGCTCCGGGCACGCCCGGGGAGTTCTGCGACCACCACTGCGGGGCCGTGCCGGGGCCCTCCGTACCGGCGGGCCCCTCCCCGTCGCCGTAGTAGACGCCGACCAGGCCGCCGGGCGCGTCCGCGTCACCGGCCGTGTCGTCCACGCCGCTGAGCTGGCCGACGACGAGGTCGTCGTAACCATCTCCGTTGATGTCACCGGAGGCGGTGCCCAGGCCGCCGTGCAGGTCGTGCCGGTAACTCAGTCCCTCGACGCCACCCGCGTAGTAGGCGGACCAGCCCTTGGCGTAGTCGTCGTCGGGGCTGTAACCCGAGACCACGAGGTCGGCGAAGCCGTCACGGTCGTAGTCGCCGGTGGTCAGGTAGGCGCCCTGGAGGGTGTGGCCGGTGGCGTGCGGGGTGCCGACCTGGCGCAGGACACCCGCGTGGTAGGTGAAGACGTGCAGGCCCACCTTCTGGTCCAGGACGACGAGTTGGTCGCCGACGATGTCCCCCGTGAACCGGGCGGCGGCCGCCGCGTGGCCGAACCGGGCGCCCTCGGCGGGCTTGGCGGCGGTGAAGGTCGCGGTGCGCTGGGTGTCGAGGCCGTGCGCGGATCCGTAGACGACGGTCACCCGGCCCGCGTCCTCGAGAGTGCCCTCGTCCTCGCCGGGCGCGCCGATGACGGCGTCGCGAAGCCGTCACCGTCCAGGTCGCCGGTCGCGACGGCCTGTCCGAAGCGGTCACCGGTCCCGGAGGTGCCGGGCACGCCCTTGGTCGACTGTGCCGCAGCAGCGTGGCGACGGTCATCCCGGCCGGGCCCGCACCGATCACCACGACGGTCGTGGACTCGGGAGCGTCCTGCAACTCACTTGCCTGTACGGCCACTTGGGCACCTCCGGCGCCAGCCTGGCGAGGCCCGGCGCGCGCCCAGCCGGATTCGATCAGCAGCGTCCTCGCTGATCGAATCCGGCTCCCGGAACGGGGTGCGCTCAGCGGTGGCAGGTGGTGATACCCGGTCGCCAGGGGCAGGCGAGCCCGGCGAAGCCGCCGTTGGCCACGACGTCGACGGCGAGCGTGTCGCCGCCCCGCAGCACCCGCCGGTCCTGGACGAGACCGTCGGCCCCGTCCCGGATCGTCTCCACCAGCCACCGGCCCGGACCGAGGGACAGCGGTACCTCGGCCGTGCGTGCGGCACCTGCGTAGATCCCGCCCAGGAACCAGCGCGCTCCGCTGCGGCGGGCCAGCACGGCCTCCTGACCGGGTGCGCCCGCCAGGAGTCGGGTGTCGTCCCAGGCCGCGGGGATCTGGTCGAAGTAGGCCCGGGCGAGCGGCCTGGCCTCGTACGACTCCGGGGTGCCCGCCAGCATCTGCAGCCCCGACTCGTAGGCGACGGCGAGGCCGACCTCGGCCGCGTCCGAGTTGGGCCGCAGGCCCACGCGCTGGAAGGCGCCCGGTGTGAAGTCCATGGAGCCGATGACATTGCGGGTGAAGGGCAGCGTGGTGAGGTGGGCGGCGGTGTTGGTGCGCTTCTCCTCGCCCGCGACGCCTTCCAGGGTCATGACCTGCGGCCAGGTGCGCTGGATGCCCTTGGGGATCGTGGAGCCGTGGAAGTCGACCATGAGGTGGTGGGCGGCCGTCTCCGCGAGGATGGTGTCGTACCACTGGAGCATGGGCTGGGCCTCGGAGTTCATGAAGTCGATCTTGACTCCCTTCACGCCCCACTTCTCCAGGGTCGGCAGCCACTGGGCCCGCTCGGCGGGGGTGTCGAGGTCGCGCTGGTGGATCCAGACGATGATGCCGACGCCCTTGGCGCTGGCGTACCGGGCGAGTTCCGGCATCCAGCTGTCGGTCTGCCAGTCGGGGTCGGTTACGTCCCACTCCCCGGGCCGGTAGTACCAGCCGGCGTCAACTGCCTCGTAGGGCCAGTGGCGTTCGGCCGCGTAGTCGACGTAGGCCTTCTGCGCGGCGAGACTCTGACCCGCCTCCCGGCCGCCGGCGAGCCACGTCCACAGGACGGTACCGGGACGGATCCAGGAGCTGTCGCGGACCTTGGACGCGGGAGCGAGGTCGTCCGTGAAGGTGGAGCGGGTGACGGTGGCGAGGTCGCCGGTGACCATGGCCCGCCAGGGGGTGGTGAGGGGTCCGTCGCTCCGCACCCGCTCGTCGGCGAGTTCGACGCGGTAGGTTCCGGTGCCCTGGGTGTGGGCGAGGCGGGCGCCGGAGTAGGCGCCGGTGAGGTCGGACTCGGCGAGCAGGGCGTAGCCGCCGTCGGTCGAGAACAGGGCTTGGTCGGAGTACGCGCCGGTGGGTGCACTGGCGGCGGTGTACTGCGCGAACTGGCCCTCGTTGTCGACCCGGTAGGTGCCGAGCCATGCCTTCGCGTCAGCGGGGAGGTTGAAGGCGGACGCCTCGCCGAGGACGTCACCGGCTCCGGCGGGCAGGACGTAGCGGTAGGCGATGCCGTCCGCGGAGGCACGCACGACGAGGTCGAGACGGGCACCCGCGGCAGTGGCGAAGGACAGGCGGGTCTCGTTCATACGGACCCGGCGGTCCAGCCGTTTGCCGGACTTGGTGCGGTAACGCTCCTCCACCGTACGGTCCTTGCGGTGCAGGAAGCGCAAGTCCTCGGACAGGTCGGCCTGTTCGGTGACGAGGCCGACGGGTGACGGTTCGATGACCGTACGGCCCTCCCGGGACACCGCGAGGCTCAGCGTGCCAACGGTGTCGTCGAGCGTGATCTGTGCGCGCGGGGCGCGTACTCCCCCGGACAGGGACCAGGACTGGCCGTGCCGGTCGTGCTGTTCTGCTTGTGCGGGTGCTGTGGTGAGGAGTGCGGCCGCCAGCGAGGCGCAGAGTGCGGTGACCGCTGTTCTGATCGGAACTGCCATCAATGTCCTCCGAGTTGTGTTGCCTGTGCCGACCTTTACGGCAGTCCCCACGCCGGTCCCGGCTCGCTGACGGCGACGGGCGCGATGCTCAGGTCGGGACGGGAGCCGGTGTGGACGAGCACCTCGCGGCCGCGGGGCAGGTCGATGCCGAGGACGCCGTCACCGAGGTCGTGGGTGCGGGCCGCCGTGCCGTCCTCCAGTACCGCGGTGAGGCGGCCGGTGAGGCCGTGCCGGAGCTTGAGGGGTTCGCCCGCCAGGCTCTTGACCCTGATGAAGCGGGTGACTCCCGCCTTGCGGACGGCGCTGACCAGAAAGGCGCCCTGGGTGCGGAAGTTGTGCAGGGTGAGGTCCGCCCAGGCGGCCGGGACGGCCGGGAAGACACGGATCATCCCGCCCCAGCTCTGGCAGAACATGTCGTGCAGGGACTGCGAGGCGGACAGCGGGGTCTCGATGACCGGGCCGGCCTCGGTGTAGTGGGTGTTGGCCCGGCAGGGGTAGCGGGTGGTGGGGTCGAAGAACTTGCGGAGGTAGGTGATCGCGGTGTCGCCGTCACCGGTCATGGCGTACATGGAGGCGGCGCCGGTGTAGCTGTAGCCGCGGTGGGCGCCGGTCAGTTCGTGCCAGTGGACGACCGACTTGGTGATGAGGTCCCGGTTCTCGGGCTGGTCCCAGTTGACGAGGTAGAGGGGATAGACCATCAGCAGGTGGGAGTAGTGGCGGTGGGACTGGGCGTAGGGGGTGTCGGCGCCGATCATGAAGCCGTTGGCGTCGACCGGGTACGGCGTGAGCTTGGCCAGCACCTCCTGCCAGCGCGGCTTCAACTCGTCGTCGACACCGAGGCGTTCGGCGGAATCGAGAAGGGTCTGGCAGCCCCAGCGGATCAGGGCCAGGTCGTAGTTGGTGTCCTGCGGCGGGACGACGGGGTACTCGGGCGAGAGGGTGCTGGGCAGGTGGAGCCTGCCGTCGCTGCCCGGGGTGAGGAAGTGCAGGTAGTAGTTGATGGCGCGGCGCAGCACGGGGTAGATCGTGTCGCGCAGCAGGGACTGGTCCATGGAGTGGCGGTAGGACAGCCATACGTTGTGCAGGGCCCAGGTGAGGTCGCCGGTCTCGGCTCCGGTGCCCGGCCGGCCGACGCCGCGGTTGGCGAACATGTCGGAGCTGCGGCCGATGCCCGAGCTGTCGGTGCGGTAGGCGGCCGGCACGTTGGCGATGAGCTGTTCCTGGTTCTGGCGCAGGGTGGTGGCCAGGGAGTCGAGCTCCGGATGGTTGAAGGCGTGGATGAGCCAGTACTCCAGTTGGACGTTGAGGTTCCACCAGACCGCGGGCCAGGGTGTGGGCTCCAGCCAGGGTCCGCAGGTGGCCATGACGGGACCGCCCGCGCGGCTGGCGGAGGCGACCTTGTAGAGCTGGATCCAGTGGAAGCTCTGGAGGCGCTGGTCGGGGAACGACACGAAGCTCTTGCGGTAGAACGCGTGCCACCAGCTGGTATGCCGTTGCCTGAGCGCGTTGTACGACTTCGCGCGGCTCAGGTTGCGCAGCGAGTCGGCCTCCGCGGCGGTGTCGGACGGGTGGCTGTGACCGACGCTGAGCAGCAGGTCGTGGCCGGACCGGCGGTGGGCGGTGGCGGTCTGACCGCCGCCGGTGAGGGGCTGGAGCACCTGTGCGGTGCCGTCCGAGGCGGTGCGGGTGGTCCAGGGCGGGTTGGTGGTGTAGCCGGAGGGCGGTGCCTCGCTGATCTTGCGGGGGCTGATGGCTTCTTCGGGGTGGAAGGTCCAGGTGGCCCGTTCACCGCCGTCGGCTGTGACGCGTACGGCGAGAACCTCGTCGTGGACGAGGGCGGCGAGGGTGAGGGTGCCGGCCGTGGTGGTGACGGTGCCGGTGAGTTCGGCGTTCCACAGGCTCAGCCGCCAGTCGACGGCGGTGATGGTGCCGGCCGGTTCGAGGGTGAGGTGGCCGACGGGGAGGCGGCAGGTGCCCCAGCCGCTGCCGAACTCGGGCCGGTGGTCCTGGACTCGGCCGTGCTGGACGGTGAAGCGGATCCGGTTGGCGCCCGGCTCCTGGTAGATCATGCTGCCGAGTTGGCCGTCGCCGAGGAACGGGCCCTCGTGCCAGAGGGTGGGCAGCCTGGTCCACAGCAGGTCCTGCGCGCGCAGGAACCCCTCCCAGGCGCTGTCGGTGGTCATCGTGTCGCGAAGCTTCCAGGGGCGTCCGGTGCTCCCCTGCGCAGACGTCGGTGCTGCGGCGTGCGCCGTTCCGGGTAACGCGACCGCCGCGGCTCCGCCCAGCGCGGTGCCGAGTACGGCTCTACGGGGCGGCTGCGGGTGTTCCTCCGGCTGTGAGGTCATCGTCGTCCTCCAGGGCGGGTCCTTGATACATCGGGTGTATCGGGAACCTAAGAGAGGCTTGTATACCTGTCAATAACCTCAACACTCCTCGAATTTCTGCAGAGTTAAGCCTCATAAGGGGTCATTGGACTGAGGTCCGCACGTCAGCAGGCCTAGACCATCCTCCTGTGACCCCTCCGATGTATATTGCCTGACCGCATCAAAAGGACGGCCTGAAGGGGGCGTTGACACCCATCGGGTTCGGCGTCACGGTGAGGGTTCTCCCCGCGCATCGGGCTCGGAGGTCTTGTCTTGGCTGGTTCATCCGCACCGAACTCGGACGCCGAACTCGTCGAACGCGTACGGAAACTTCAGCCTCTCATCCGGTCGCACGCCCTGCGCACGGAGCAGGAACGCCGGGTGACCGGCGAGGTCGTCACCGCCCTCACGGACGCCGGGGTCCATCGCATGAACGTCCCCCGCCGGTACGGCGGTTACCAGTCCTCGGCGCGTACGCAGGTCGATGTGCTGAGCGAGGTCTCCGCCGCGTGCGGGTCGACCGGGTTCACGACGCTCATCCAGGCCGGGTGCGCGTTCATCGCGGCGCTCTTCCCGGACGAGGCGCAGGACGAGATCTTCGCCGACCCCTGCGTACGGGTCAGCGGCACCCTCGTCCCGAAGGCGAAGGCCCGTCCGGCGGAGGGGGGTTACGTGGTCGACGGCACCTCCCCGTTCGCGACCGGCTGCCAGGACTCCGACTGGCACCTGCTGACCACGGTCGCGGACTCCGGGGACGGCCGCCCACCGGAGCTGCTGTGGACGGCCGTTCCGATGACCGACCTCGACGTGGTCGACGACTGGCACGTGTCCGGTCTGGCCGGGAGCGGCAGCAACAGTGTCGTGGCCCGTGCCGTCCATGTCCCGGCCCACCGCGCACTGCCTCTGGGGCCGCTGCTGGGCGGCTCCTTCCCCTCTCGGCTCAACAGCGCCGACCCCTTCTACGGCATGCCCGTCCTCCTGCTGTTCTGCGTCTGGACGGCGGCCGGCGCCCTCGGTCCGGCCAGGACCGCGCTGGCCGAGTTCGGCGAGCTCATCCATCAGCGGGGCATCACCTACACGATCTACGAGCGTCAGCACGAAGCCCCCCTGACCCATCTGCAGTTCGCCGAGGCCGCGATGAGGATCTCCTGTGCCGAACTGCTCACCGCCGAGTTCGTCTCGCTGATCGACGCCCGTGCCGCCGACGGCAACCGGTACACGCCGGAGGAACGGGCTCGGATCCGCGCCCAGAGCGGTTACGTGGCGCGGCTGTGCAAGGAGGCCGTTGATCTGATCGGTTCCGCCTCGGGTGCGTCGTCGCTGCGCCTGGAGGTCCCCGTCCAGCGTGCCGTACGGGATCTCAACGCCCTGAATCTGCACTCCTTCGTCAACCCCGCAGCGAATCTGGAGTTGTACGGCAGGGTGTTGTCGGGGTTGGACGCCGGTACGCCGTTCCTCTAGGTGATGCACGTCGGCACCTGCGACTCCCTTTACTCAGGCCGGAGTTGAGTACGTGTGCTCATACCCGGCGCTCGCCGCGCGGGCAGGGTGGGTGCACGGCGCCACCGAGAGCGCCGGTGTGGTCCAACTGAACCTTTCGGGGGAATCCTCATGTCGCGTCGTATCGTTCTGTCGGTGGTCTCCGGTGTCGTCGTGCTCGGTGGTGCGGGTGCCTTCGCCCTCGCCTACGCCGGGGACCAGTCTCCGACGCTGGCGCACAGCACGGCCCGCTACACCGCTCCCGACGGGGACCGCGCCGGCTCGTTGACCTTCACCACCGACGTCACGGAGTCCTCAGGTGTCAAGAGCGTGAAGGTGCTGGCCTGGCCGGCGAACTCGTCCTTCGCCAAGCAGGGGCTGACCACCAAGGACATGGCCGCCGTGGAGTCGGCCGTCTGCAAGCCCTCGGGCGGGGACACCGAGCGATGCACCTACAAGGTCACCGTCACCCGCGCCGATGCCGACGACTCCCCGCAGGGTGCGTGGCACGTCGCCGTCCTGGCCACCGCCAAGGACGGCGACACGACGCTGGACACCAAGGCCGCCGACTTCAAGGTGGGCTGAATCCGCACGGCGGCGGGTGAGCGTCCGCTCGTCACTTGTGCGCTGTCGTCTCGACGGGAAGGGGTTCGCCTGAGCGCAGGTGCTCCCTCAGCCACTGCTCGGTGTTGCTCACATGCAGCAGCGCGGCGGCCTGGCTGAGGGCGGAGTCCCGAGTGGAGAGCGCCCTGAAGATCGCCTCGTGCTCGGCGAGGGTGCGGCCCGCGGCCTTGTCGTCGATCAGACCGCGCCAGATGCGGGCGCGCAGGGTGCGCCCGGAGATCCCTTCCAGGAGGGTGAGGAGGGTCTCGTTGCCCGTGGCCGAGACGACGGCGCGGTGGAAGGCGGCGTCGTGGGCGTTGAGCTGTGCGACGTCATCGCGGGCCTCGCGCATGGCGTCCAAGTGCCGCTTCACCTCGGCCAGTTGAGCGTCGGAGATCCGAGTGGCGGCAAGGGCCGTGGCCATCGGTTCGAGCAGCCGCCGTACCTCCATGAGGTCCTGCAGCGCGACCGAGTCGCCCTGCAGCAGTTCCACCGCACCGCCGAGCCCCTCCAGCAGCAGACTCGGCTGCAGGCTGGTCACATAGGTGCCGTCGCCCCGCCGGACCTCCAGGACCCGGGCGACGGCCAACGCCTTCACGGCCTCCCGGGCGAGGTTGCGGGACAGGCCCAGCTGGGCGGCCAGCTCCGGCTCCGGCGGGAGCTTCGAGCCCGGCGGCAGCGCACCGGACCGGATCAGCTCACGGATGTCCTCGATGGCCTTGTCCGTCAGAGACACCGCTCATCACTCCCCCCACCGTGCGCCGCGGGCGCGTCCGGCCTGATCAGAGCCCGAGTACGGAGAGCACCCCGGAGGCCGAGGGGAGTCTGCCGATCATGGTGTTCCACGTTCCGTCCGACCTGTTCGGGGTTCGCACGCCTGGGGCGACGTTGATGATACTGGGACGCGTCCGCGGCCCCGCAGGGTGGCGTGGAGAGGGCGCTCGGAGGGGCTGGACCATGGTGCGGTGTCGTCGGCGACACGTACCTCCGGGACAAGGGTGACGGCGCGCCGGTCAGCGGCTGACGCGGACATCCGAAGTCCGGTGACGAAGCCCGTTTCGGCGGTGAGCGCGTCCGCCACTTCGGACACGGCGACTTCGTCCAGAAGCTGCGCACCCGCTACGGGGCCGGCACGACCATCGTCGCGGTGGGCGCCGGCCAGTACGCCGGCCATGTCCAGCAGGTGGTCAGGGCGCGCAACGACCGCCTCATCGCCGACCGGCTCACCTCGTTCGTCGCCGGGCTACCGGCGGGCTGGTGAGGAGTGCAGGCACCTGGTGGGGCCCGGGACCGGGACGCACCGGCCGAGACGCCGTCCACCGGAAGCGGCTCTAGGCTGGAATCAGCCGCTGGAAACCAGCCCTGAGGTGATGGGCACGGCTGTCCGGACGGAGGAGTCGCGGATGGACATGGCCGACAAGAAGGATGCCCCCGCTGCCGCGCTCGTGGTGGGTCCGGACGGCCTGGTGAGCGGCTGGAGCGAGAGCGGACGTCTGCTGCTGGGCTGGACGGCTGAGGACGCGGTCGGTCGCCACCTGACCGACCTGCTGGCCGTTCCCCCACCACCGGGCTTTCCCGACAGCTTCGGCACCGGTCCGGATCACACGAGTCCCGTTTCCCTGCGTCACCGGGACGGCTCCACGGTGGACGCCATCGTGACGGCTCACCCATTGGGCGGCCCGGAGGGCAGGGCGCTGGGCCATGTGGTGACCGTCCAGCGCTGGGAACGTCGCCCGGTGATCGCCGACTGGGCCTTCGAGCAGTCCCCCTTCGCTCTGGGCGTCTACGACCCTGAGCTGCGGTTCCTGTGGATCAACGCCTCCTCGGGCCGGGTGATCGCGCACTCCGAGGAACAGGTGCTCGGCAGGAAGTACCGCGAGCTGTTTCCCGAATTCGATCGCTCGATGTTTCCCGAGAGGGACGACAAGCCGTACACCGACGCGCTCGCACAGGTGGCGAGGACGGGCGAGCCCACGCGGCTGATCACCGTCTTCCAGCCGCGCGGCAGCGACTACGCCAACGCCTGGGCGACCAGCATCTGGCCCGTACGGGATGCCGAGGGCCGGCTCCGCGCGGTCGCCAACTGGGGATTCGACATGAGCGCCGAGTACTGGGCTCGGCAACGCCTGCTCATCCTCAACCAGGCCAGCGGTGGCATCGGCCGGACACTCGACGTGGTCGGCACCGCCCAGGAACTGGCCAGGACCTCGGTGCCGGGATTCACCGACCTCGTCACCGTGGATCTCTTCGACGAGGTGCTGCGCGGGGAGGAACCGCCCTCCCCTGCCACGTTCGCTCCCGGCGACACCCTCACGCTCAGCCGTGCCGCCCGGCACAGTGCGCAGGAGGACACCGACCTGCCTGCCGGGACGGCGATGCCGGTCCGCCATGCTCGCGACTCCGCCGCCGCCCGCTGCCTGACCACCGGCCGCTCCACGGTCCAGCTCGCCGCCGAACCCAGCCAGGGCGGCGAATGGGCCTTCGGACCCGGGCTCGCCGCCGACCCGGCCCACTGGCCGCCGGGAAACCCGTTGATCGACGGGTCCATCGCCGCGGACGGGCTGACCGGCCGGATCACCGTGCCCCTCCGGGCCCGCGGCGCGCTGCTCGGCGTCGTCGCGTTCTCCCGCACCGACCGGCCCGAGGCCTTCACCGCCGACGACCTGATCCTCGCCGAAGAGCTGACCGCCAAGGCGGCCATCGCGATCGACAACGCCCGCCGGTACTCACGCGAGCGTGCGACGGCACTGACCCTGCAACGTAGCCTGCTGCCGCAGCGACTGCCGAGCCAGGAGGCCCTCGAGGTGGCGTCCGGCTATCTGCCCACCGGGACCGACGCGGAGGTGGGCGGTGACTGGTTCGACGTCATTCCGCTCTCCGGGGCCCGGGTCGGCCTGGTCGTCGGCGATGTGGTCGGCCACGGGCTGCACGCCTCGGCCAGCATGGGCCGGCTGCGCACGGCAGTCCGCACGCTGGCCGACGTGGACCTGCCGCCGGACGAGCTGCTCACCCACCTGGACGACCTGGTCCTCCACCTTGCCAGCGACCTCCAGCCCGCCGGCCCCTTCCAGCCGACCGGCGAGTTCGGGGCCACCTGCCTGTACACCGTCTACGACCCGGTCTCCCGCCGCTTCACGCTGGCGAGCGCCGGCCATCCGCTGCCGCTGGTCATCGCCCCGGACGGCACCCAAACCCCGGTGCACGCACAGCCGGGACCACCGCTCGGCGTCGGTGGGCTGCCTTTCGAGGCAACGGAGATCGAGGTGGCCGAGGGCAGCCTGCTCGCCCTCTACACCGACGGGCTGGTGGAAAGCCGCGAGCGCGACGTCAACCAGGGGGTCACCGAACTGCTGCGGGTCCTGAAACGATCCGCCACCTCGCTGGAGGACCTGTGCGACACGGTGATGAACGCACTGCTCCCCGAACGCCGCACCGACGACGCCGCCCTGCTGCTCGCTCGCACTCACGCCCTGGATCCCCAGCACGTCGCCGACTGGGACGTCGAGCCCGACCCCGCGCAGGTGCCGCGCGCCAGGAAGTTCGCCCTCGACCAACTGGACGCCTGGGGCCTGGACGAGGCCTCCTTCGTCACCGAGCTGGTGGTCAGCGAGCTGGTCACCAACGCCATCAGATACGGCGCGCCTCCGATCAAGCTGCGGCTGATCCGTGACACCTCCCTGATCTGCGAGGTCTCCGACGCCAGCAACACCGCCCCGCACCTGCGCCGGGCGCGCGCCTTCGACGAGGGCGGCCGGGGCCTGCTCCTCGTCGCCCAGCTCACCCAGGGATGGGGCACCCGGCACACCACCTACGGAAAAACGATCTGGTGCGCGCAGGCCCTCCCCGATCCCGAGCCGCGATGAGACCGGGAAAGCCGCACGCCACTTGAACCGGGGGCGCCCCGACCCGCATGATCCCTTCGGTCAACTCCCCTCAACGGCACAGGCGGTGCCGTTGAGGGTGTAGGAGGTGGGCGCGGCCGTGTCGCCCCCGTGTGGGTGGCCTGGAAGCCGATGCCCACGGAGGCGCCCGGGGCGATGGTGGCGTTGTGGGAGAGGTTGGTGGCCGTCACCTGACCGGAGGTGGGCGAGTAGGCCGCGTTCCAGCCGGACGTGATGGCCTGGCCGCCGGGCAGGGCGAAGACCAGGGACCAGCCGTCGATCGCGGTGGTGCCGGTGTTGGTGATGGTGATGTTGGAGGTCAGACCGCTGTTCCACGCGCTGACGGTGTCGGTGACCCGGCAGGTGGCGGTCCCCGGTGACGGGTCGGAGCCCTGGAACTGCGTGAAGAACTTCCACACCTCTCCCGGCAGCCAGGTCCTGCCGCTGTCACCGGGCGCCCCGTCCTGCGGAGCGGCGATGTGCCCTTCGTCGAACGCGGCCCAGGCGACCGGATGGCCGGCCGAGCAGCCCGAGTAGGTGGTGACCCGGTGCGTCAGGCTGCCCTGCGCGGGCTCGGGCGGGTTCTGGGGGGTGCAGCCGTTGTTCCTGACGAACCTGTCCCGCATCGCCCGTCCGCCGGAGATGGCGAGGACGTTGTCCCGGAGGCCGTGCACACCGAGGTAGGCGATGGGCTGCGTTCCGCCGCTGCATCCGCTCAGCTGCCCGCCGCTCTGGACCGCGACCGCGCGGAAGACCGTCGCGCGGGAACAGGCGAGGGCGTACGACATGGCGGCGCCGTAGCTGAATCCCAGAGCGAAGCGCTGGGTCGTGTCGACGCACAGGTCCGCCTCGATCCGCCGGATCATGTCGTCGACGAACGCGACGTCCTCCCCGCCGGAGTTGGCCCAGCCGTTGTCGAGGCCTTGGGGAGCCACGAAGATGGCGCTGTTGTTCGCCAGCCGCTGGAGCCCGTAGTAGGCCCAGGTGCCCGTCTCCACGGTGCGGCCCGTGGAGACGTCCG
This sequence comes from Streptomyces sp. SLBN-8D4, assembly GCF_049739545.1. NCBI lineage: Bacteria > Bacillati > Actinomycetota > Actinomycetes > Kitasatosporales > Streptomycetaceae > Streptomyces > Streptomyces sp. SLBN-8D4. Next base: position 9,498,116 of record NZ_JBMGQC010000001.1, on the reverse strand, counting down.
TGGAGGTGCCGCCCCACCAGTGGAACCCGAGGACCAGCCGGTAGCCGCGGTCGCGGTCGTAGCCGTCCGGGACCCGCAGGATGAAGCTCCGGTTCTTGCCGCCGCTCTGGATCGTGTACGTACCGCTCGTCAGGCCGGGTGCCTTGCCGCAGCCGGGGCTCGCGGCAGCGGTGCCGGAGGCCATGAGCGGGGTGTTCTGGCCCTGGCCGCGGCCCACTGCCGTGCCGCCCATGCTCAGCACGACAAGCACCGCGATCAGGGCGGGCCATAAGACGGATCGTGTCCTTGCCATCGTGCAACTCCCCTTCATGGCTGGTGGGTCGGGGCCGCGGTGGCGCCGGGAGTGAACTGCCACCAGTTCATGTTGAGCAGGTAGCCACTGCCGCCGGTGAATCGCAGGTAGAGGTCCTGGGTTCCGGTCGCGCCGCCGACCGGGCAGGTGACCGTCGTCCAGGTCTGCCAGCCCCCGGTGTTCGGCACACCGCACCGGCCCACGACGGTTCCGCTCGGGGAGCCGAGGCGCAGTTCGACAGTGCCGCCACCGCTGCCGGAGGCCACGCGCGCGGTGAAGGAGGACGCGCCTGTCCCGAAGGCCACGCCCTTGACCTTGATGTAGTCGCCGTTGTCGATCCAGCCGACGTTCATTCCGCCCTCGCCGGCCGGCTCGGTCTCGATCCCGGAACCCCAGGCGATCGTCTCGGCCTCCTGGCGCACGTACGGATTGAGCGTGCCGGCCTGGGGGGCGCCCGTGTTCGTCATGTTGATCGTCGGGATGGTGCCGTCGGCGTTGTAGGAGAACCTCTCCACCGCGACCGAGCGGGTGAAGCCACCGCCGCCCGGGAGCGCGCCGTTGTGGTAGAAGAAGTACGAACTGCCCTTGAAGTCCACGATCCCGGGGTGGTTGGTGAAGCTGCTGCCCTGGGTGGGCATGACCGTCCCGCGGTAGGTCCAGGGCCCGGTGGGGCCGGGTGCCGTGGAGTAGGCGATGAACTCCGAGCAGCACTTGGCCGCGAACACCAGGTAGTACAGGCCGTTCCGCTTGTAGACCCAGGGGCCCTCCTCGTACAGCGTGGGGCGGTTGGGGTCACCGGTGCGGGTGCCGAACCCCGCGGTGGTGAGCGGGATCCTGGTGGGGCTGCCCGAGTAGGAGGTCATGTCGGCGTTCAGCCTGACGTACGTCAGGTTCGGGTTGCCCCAGTACAGGTAGGCCTGGCCGTCGTCGTCGATGAAGACGGTCGGGTCGATCTCGCCGTTCTCGACCAGCGGACGGCCGAGGGCGTCCCGGAACGGGCCGGTGGGGCTGTCCGACACCGCCACGCCGATGGCCATCCGGCCGGTCGCCTTGTTCTTCACCGGCACGTACCAGTAGAACCGGCCGTTGCGCTCGACGGTCTGCCCCGCCCACGCGTCGGAAGATGCCCAGCTGAAGGTGGTCAGGCTGAGCGGGGAGCCGTGGTCGGTCCAGTTGACCATGTCGGCGGTGGACCAGACCCGCCAGTCCTTCATGGTGAAGTAGGTGGAGCCGTCCTCGTCGTGCCCGGTGTAGAGGTAGACCCGGCCGTCATGGACCAGCGGGGCCGGGTCGGCGGTGTAGACGTGCTGGACGATGGGGTTGTCGGCCCGGGCCGCGGTGGGCTGCACCGCGGCGGGGACGACGGCGAACACCAGCAGCAGGCCCACCACCCAGGCTGCTGCCCGGGTGAGCCTCGTACCGGTGGGGGGCAACGGTCGAGCCGTCATCATCGTGGCCTCCGGGGGTCGCCGGCTGGTGGGTGGGCTGCCGGCCAGTGCTCTGGGCCCCTCACGTGCGGGTCCACTTCTGGTTGGCCTGGCCGTTGCAGGTCCACAGGACCAGCGGGGTTCCGTTGGCGGTGGCGGCCCCGTTGACGTCGAGGCACAGCCCGGCCCGGACGTTGCGGATCGAACCGTCGGAGCCGACGGTCCACTTCTGGTTGTCCTGGCCGTTGCAGGGCCAGGTGATGACCCGGGTGCCGTTGGTGGTGCCCTGGTTGTAGGCGTCCAGGCACTTGTCGCCGTAGACGCGGATCTCCCCGCCCGCCCAAGTGGTCCACAGCTGGTTGGCGGCCGTGTGGCAGTCCCAGATCAGTGCCGTGGCCCCGGCGGCGGTGGAGGCGTTGTCCACGTCCAGGCAGCGGCCGGAGGCGCTGCCGCGCAGTCGTGAGGTGGTGGCGGCCAGCGGGCTGCCACCGCTCACCCGGAACACGGCCACGCCGTGCGCGGGGACGCTCGCCGAGATCTGCCCGGACGTACTCGACGTGCCGCCGGTCCACAGGTCGGTGAGGGTGAACGGCCCGCCGGACAGGCCGACTTGCGCGGCCGTGGCGGTGACCGTCGCGGTGCCGCCGCCCCGGTTGAACAGGCCCACCGCGACCGAGCCGTCGGACAGCGGCTTGGCGAACACCTCGGTGTCGCCGTCGTCGCGCACCCTGCGCCCGCCGGCGCCCAGCGCATCCTGGTTCACGGCCAGCAGGCGGGGGTTGCGCAGGATCGCGCTCACGTCGGCGGACATGGTGCGGATGTCGTTTCCGGCCATGAGCGGCGCGCTCAGCAGGGCCCACAGCGCGAAGTGGGAGCGGGACTCGGTCAGCGACAGGCCGGGGCGGCCGACGACCAGCATGTCGGGGTCGTTCCAGTGCCCCGGGCCCGACTGCGCCGCCAGCGGCGCGGTGATGTCCAGGACGTTGCCCACGCCCATCGGATAGCTGTTGGTGTTGCCGTTCTGCCAGATGTCGAGCAGGTCCTCGGTGGTCCGCCACAGGTCGGCGACCTCGCCCCAGTTGTAGGTGGCGCCGGTGATGGCGTGGAAGCTGTTGGGGTTGATGCTGTAGACGATCGGCCGCCCGGTGGCACGCAGGGCGTCACGCATCAGCGTGAAGCGCGCGACCTGTTCGTCGCGGGTACCGCTCGACGAACACCAGTCGTACTTGAGGTAGTCGACGCCCCACGAGGCGAACGTGGCGGCGTCCTGCGTCTCGTGCCCCCTGCTGCCCGTCGAGCCCGGATAGGCACCGCTGGTCTGCGCGCAGGTGCGGTCGCCCGGCACCTGGTAGATGCCGAACTTCAGACCCTTGCCGTGGATGTAGTCCCCGAGGGCCTTCATCCCGCCCGGGAACTTGGTCGGACTGGCCCGCAGGTTGCCCGCCCCGTCACGCTGCGGGTCGAACCAGCAGTCGTCGACCACGACGTACCGGTACCCGGCGTCCCGCATGCCCGAGGACACCATCGCGTCGGCGGCCTGCCGGACCTGCGCCTCGGTGACCCCGCACCCGAAGCTGTTCCAGCTGTTCCAGCCCAGCGGTGGAGTGAGTGCCGGGCTGCCCGGCGCGGCCGTGGCGGGGGTCTGGACCGCGGCCGTGACGGACGCGGCGACCGTCAGGACGGCGGACGCGAAGACACGGAGCAGTCGTCTGCCTGTTCGTCTGGACACGGGGGCTCCTTTCAGGGCGCCGCCAGACAGTGGATGACTGGAGTACGCCTGTCGGCTCATAGCAGGTGCATGACATTCACTGTCGTTCGAAATTTCGATCTCTTTCCGGACGTCGCCGCCACGGATACTAGGGAGGCTGACGGGGTTGTCAACCACACCGGTCATGCCAAATTCTCCTCGACGCGGCTCCGCCAGGTTCGGAAAAGGCGAAACATTTCGGTGTCCTCCACGAATCATGCGAGACATATTGACGGGAGCTCTCCACCCCCTACCATCCAGGGTGTCCCCCGGCCGACTAACGTTCGCAATTTCGAACAGGGGTTGGATTTGGAATGGATATGTCATGCTCTCGTCAACCCATGGACCGTCGCCGCGCCCTGGCCGCCGGCGCCGGCCTGGTCACCGGCGCCCTCCTGCCTCTGACCGGAGCCCCCCGGACCGCAGCGGCCGCCGAAGCCGCCGCGACGTACACGAACCCGGTCATCTGGCAGGACTTCGCGGACATCGACATCATCCGAGTCGGCGCCACCTACTACGCCTCGGCCTCGACGATGCACTACTCGCCCGGGGCGCCCGTCCTGCGCTCGTACGACCTGGTGAACTGGGAGATCGCCGGTCACTCGGTGCCCGTGCTCGACTTCGGCGCCAAGTACGACCTGAACGGGGCGCGCGGCTACGTCCGGGGCATCTGGGCCTCGTCGCTGGCCTACCGACCGAGCAACAGGACCTTCTACTGGCTCGGCCAGATCGACTTCGCCAGGACGTACGTCTACACCGCCACCGCCGCCGAGGGGCCCTGGAACCGACTCACGACGATCAGCACCCCGTACTACGACGCGGGACTGCTCGTCGACACCGACGACACGCTGTACGTGGCGTACGGCAACACCAACATCAGCGTGGCCCAGCTCTCGCCCGACGGACGCAGCCAGGTCCGTACGCAGCAGGTCTTCACCACACCGTCGAGCGTCGGCACCCTTGAGGGCTCCCGCTTCTACAAGATCAACGGGCAGTACTACATCTTCCTGACCCGCCCCGCGAACGGCCAGTACATCCTGAAGTCGTCGAGTGGCCCCTTCGGTCCCTACACCATGCGGCAGGTCCTCCTGGACCTGCGCGGGCCGATCCCCGGCGGGGGCGTCCCGCACCAGGGCGGACTGGTCCAGACCCAGGGCGGCGCCTGGTACTACATGGCCTTCGTCGACGCCTACCCGGGCGGCCGGATGCCCGCCCTGGCGCCGGTCACCTGGACCGCGGACGGCTGGCCGGTCGTCCAACTCGTGAACGGCGCCTGGGGCACGTCCTACCCCAGCCCGGCCGTGCCCACCCCGCCCCGCCAGGTCACCCCGATGACCGGCGTCGACACCTTCGACGGCACGAGCCTCAAGCCGAGGTGGGAGTGGAACCACAACCCGGACAACACCAAGTGGTCCGTGGACAACGGACTGACCCTGCGGACCGCGACCGTCACCAACGACCTGTACTGGGCCCGCAACACCCTCACCCACCGCATCCAGGGACCCACCTCCACCGCGACCGTCCAGCTCGACTTCTCGGCGATGCGGGACGGCGACCGGGCCGGACTCGCGCTGCTGCGCGACTCCTCCGCCTGGATCGGCGTCAGACGCGACGGCGGCGTGACCCGGGTGGCCATGGTCAACGGCCTGACCATGGACGGCAACTGGAGCACCACCGGTACCGGCACCGAGGCCGCGAGCGCACCCGTCTCCGGCGGCCGCCTCTGGCTGCGCGCGAGCGCGGACATCCGCCCAGGATCGGCACGTCCCGGCACCTTCTCCTACAGCACCGACGGCACGAACTTCACCCGCCTCGGCCCTTCCTTCTCGATGGGCAACGACTGGCGGTTCTTCATGGGCTACCGATTCGCCCTCTTCAACTACGCCACCCAGGCACTCGGCGGCTCGGTCCGCGTCCCGCGCTTCGAACTGTCGACGCCCTGATCCGGCCCTCTCGACCGCACCACCCAACCCCCCGCACACCATGGAGGACAACCATGAACCCGCTCACGCGGCTCGGCCGTCGCCGAGCCTCGGTGTTAACCCTGCTGGCCGTCGGCGCCCTGGTGACACCGGCGGCCGCGACCGCCGCATCCGCTGCACCCGACGCGGTCCGGGCCTCCACTCTGGGCGCCCAAGCGGCCCAGTCCGGACGGTACTTCGGCACCGCGGTGGCCTCCGGAAGGCTGGGCGACGGCACGTACACCGGGATCCTGGACCGCGAGTTCAACTCGGTCACCCCAGAGAACGAGATGAAGTGGGACACGACCGAGCGATCCCGCGGCTCGTTCAACTTCGGCCCCGCCGACCAGATCGTCAACCGCGCGGCCTCCCACGGTCAGCGCATGCGCGGCCACACCCTCGTGTGGCACAGCCAACTGCCCAGCTGGGTCGGCTCCATCAGGGACGCGAACACCCTGCGCAGCGTGATGAACAACCACATCACCCAGGTGATGAACCACTACAAGGGCCGGATCTACGCCTGGGACGTGGTCAACGAGGCCTTCGCCGACGGAGGCAGCGGCCAGATGCGCAGCTCCGTCTTCCGGGACGTCCTGGGCACCGGCTTCATCGAAGAGGCCTTCCGCACCGCGCGCTCCGCAGACCCGGCGGCCAAGCTCTGCTACAACGACTACAGCATCGAGAACTGGAGCGACGCCAAGACCCAGGGCGTCTACCGCATGGTCCGCGACTTCAAGTCCCGGGGCGTGCCCATCGACTGCGTCGGCTTCCAGTCCCACTTCGGCGCCGGCGGCCCGCCGTCGAGCTTCCAGACGACGCTGTCGAACTTCGCCGCGCTCGGCGTGGACGTCCAGATCACCGAGCTCGACATCGCGCAGGCGTCCTCAGCCGCGTACGCGAACACGGTGAGGGCCTGCATGAACGTGGCACGCTGCACCGGCATCACCGTCTGGGGCATCCGCGACAGCGACTCCTGGCGCAGCGGTGAGAACCCGCTGCTGTTCGACCGGAACGGTAACAAGAAGGCCGCCTACCAGTCGACGCTCACCGCGTTGGGCGGCGCCTGATCACGCCGAGGCCGGCCTCGGCAACGACCTGCCTGCCGACCGTGGCCCCCGTCAGGGCGCCGTCAGGGCGGTGACCAGTTCGGCCAGTCCACCGAATCGGCCGTCGAAGATGTCACGGCTCGTAGGCGGTTCCCCGACCGGCCGGTGGACGTAGGCGGTCCGCATGCCCGTCGCCTGGGCTCCGCGCAGGTCCCAGGCGTGGGCAGCCACCATGAGCACGCGGTCCGGCGCGCATCCGGCGGCGCCGAGGGCGAGTCGGTAGACCTCGGGCGCCGGCTTGTAGGCGCGGACGGTCTCCGCGGACAGGGCCTGGTGCCAGCGCAGTCCGGCATGGGCGTTGAGTCGTGGCAGAGCGGCGTGTGCCGCGTTGGAGAGCCCGAACACGGGGAACCACCGTGACAGCCGTTCGAGACCGGCGACGGAATCGTGCCACGGCGGCAGGCGCTGCCCCGCCGTGGCCAACCGAGCCACGGTCGAAGGATGCGTGCACCCGGCGCGGGCCGCGACCAGTTGCGCGGCCTCCGCGTCGAGAACCGAGCTGTTGACGTACGCGCGCTCCCCCTGGGCGATGCGGCGCCGCTCCCGCTCTCCGTGCCCCTGCCACAGAGCGAGCAGTTCGTCGACGCGCGCCTCGTCGGAGGCGGGCACCGCTTCGCGGATCCCCGCTCGGAGGCCGCCCGGTTCGTCGACAAGGGTGCCGAGGACATCGAGGACGACGACCTCGATGTCGCGGATCACGGCCATGCGGGCTTCCCTTCACGCCGCTGTCACCTACTCGACCGGTGATGATCCTGCCAGCCAGGATCATCACCGGTCAAGAGGGTCACGCGCGCGCTACAGGTCCGAGGGCCTCAGCCGTTGGCCAGGAGCTCCAGCGTGTCGATCACGCGGTTCGAGAAGCCCCACTCGTTGTCGTACCAGGCGACGACCTTCACATGGCGGCCCTCCACGCGGGTCAGGGCCGAATCGAAGATCGACGAGGCGGGGTTGCCCGTGATGTCCGAGGAGACGAGCGGGTCCTCCGAGTACTCAAGGACACCGGCCAGGGGCCCCTCGGCCGCCGTGCGGTACGCCGCCAGTACGTCCTCGCGGGTCACGTCACGGGAGACGGTCGTGTTCAGCTCGACGATGGAGCCGACCGGGACCGGGACGCGGATCGAGTCGCCGGACAGCTTGCCGTCCAGGTTGGGCAGCACGTGGCCGATCGCCTTGGCGGCGCCGGTCGTGGTCGGCACGATGTTGACGCCGGCGGCGCGGGCGCGACGGGCGTCGCGGTGCGGACCGTCCTGGAGGTTCTGCTCCTGCGTGTAGGCGTGCACGGTCGTCATGAAGCCGTGCTCGATGCCCGCGAGCTCGTCGAGCACCGAGGCGAGGGGCGCGAGCGCGTTGGTCGTGCACGAGGCGTTGGAGACGATCGTGTGCAGGTCCGGGTCGTAGGCGTCGGTGTTGACCCCGTACGCGAGCGTGACGTCGGCGCCGTCCGAGGGCGCGCTGACGAGGACCTTCTTCGCGCCCGCGTCGAGGTGGGCGCGAGCGGCCTTGGCCGAGGTGAACCGCCCCGTGGCCTCCAGCACGATGTCGACGCCGAGTTCGGCCCAGGGAAGCTGCGCCGGTTCGCGCTCGGCGAGCACGGTGATGCGACGGCCGTCGACGACCAGGGTATTCCCGTCGACGGTCACCGGACGGCCGAGTCGGCCGGCCGTGCTGTCGTAGGCGAGCAGCCTGGCGAGCGTGGCGGGCTCGGTGAGGTCGTTGACGGCGACGACCTCCAGCGCGCTGTCGCGTTCGAGGAGCGCGCGCAGCACATTGCGTCCGATACGGCCGAATCCGTTGATGGCGATGCGAGTCATGAATGGTGTCCCTTCCCTATGCCCACCAGGCTCGCGCGCGGCCTCCCCCGCTGACAGTGGCGCGATCGCCACGGTTCAAAAGGATCGCGCCAAGATCGGCACAGGTGCCACCTGGCCTGAGGGAGGGACTACTCGCCCCGGGTGAAGGTGCGCCGGTACTCGCTCGGCGTCGTCCCCAGGATCCGCTGGAAGTGCATCCGCAGATTCGAGCCGGTCCCGAGCCCGACGTCGGTGGCGATCTGCTCGACGCTCCGCTCGGAACGCTCCAGCAGCTCGCGGGCCATGTCGATGCGGGCGCGCATCACCCACTGCATCGGCGTGTATCCGGTCTCCTCGACGAAGCGGCGGGAGAACGTGCGCGGCGAGACCGCGGCCTGCCGCGCGAGGAGGTCGAGGGTGAGGGGTTCGTCGAGTCTGCGCAGGGCCCATTCCCGGGTGGCGGCGAAGCGCTCGCCGAGGGGCTCGGGCACGCTGCGCGGCACGTACTGCGCCTGACCGCCACTGCGGTAGGGGGCCGCGACCAGGCGCCGGGCGGCGTGGTTGGACGCGGCCACGCCGAGGTCGCCGCGCAGGACGTGCAGGCACAGGTCGATGCCGGAGGCGGCGCCGGCCGAGGTCAGCACGCTGCCCTCGTCGACGAACAGCACGTTCTCGTCGACCCGGACGAGAGGATGCTTCGCCGCGAGTGCCCTCGTGTAGTGCCAGTGGGTCGTGGCGCGCCGGCCGTCGAGGAGACCGGTCGCGGCCAGCGCGAAGGCGCCGGTCGAGATGGCGGCCAGCCGCGCGCCCCTGCCGTGGGCGGCGACCAGCGCTTCGACCACGGCCGGCGGCGGATCCTCCCGGTCCGGGAACCGGTAGCCCGGGATGAAGACGAGATCCGCCCAGGCGAGCGCCTCCAGACCGTGGGCGACGTGGTACGACAACCCGTCCCCACCGCTCACGAGCCCCGGTGCCGCACCGCACAGCCGTACCTCGTACGGCATGCTCGCGCGCGTGGTGAACACCTGCGCGGGGATGCCGACGTCCATGGGTTTCGCGCCTTCGAGCACGAGAACGGCGACACGGCGAAGGCGGGAGGCTGACACGGGGACAGGCTACGCAGAGCTCAGGCGTCCTCGACGGTCGCGGTGACCGGCGTGCCGATCTCGACCGTGCGGCTGACCGTGCACAGGCGGTCGTGGGAGGTCTTCACCGCCCGGGGCAGGATCGTGCGGGCCCGGTCCGCGCCCTCGCCGTCCGGGAAGGTGACGGTGAAGGTGACGGCGAGGTCGGTCAGTCGGTTGCCGAGTTCGTCGTTGACCTTGTTGCCGCTGACCTCGACGGAGAAGGAGTCGGGCTCGGCGTGGCGGGTGGTGGCGAGGTCGACGTCCACCGCCGTGCAGCCGCCGAGCGCGGCGAGCAGCAGTTCGACCGGGGTGAACTCGCCGTCGGAGCCGGTGCCGAAGCTGATGGTGCCGCCCCGGGCGTTGGTGGCGACGAAGTGGCCGGTGCCGGTGCGCTCGACGGTGACGGACCGCGCGGAGTTTTCGCTCATGCCGAGGACATTAGTGCCAGGTCAGCGAAGCTCGCAGATCACCACTCGTCCTTCAGCGCCTCCGTCAGCCGGGAGACGGCGGTCAGGTCGGGCAGGCCGCGCAGCTTGGCCACGGCCTCACGACTCCCGAACGCGCGCTGCTCGGCGGTCACCGTAGGATCGACCGCGCATTCGGCCTGTACGTAGACGTAGTTGAGGTCGGTCGCGAAGAGCATCGAGAAGGCGTCCACGCTCTTGACGGCCGCGCGGCCCCCGGCGTCCCGGTAGGCACGCACCAGGCGCCGTGCCGCATCGGCGTCGAAGCGGTTGCCGCCCGACCACACGTGGACGGCACGGGCCAGTTCGCGCTCGGCCGAGACGGGCCCGGCGTTGTCCCAGTCCAGCAGGACCGGTCCGTCCGGGCCGACCAGGACGTTCTGCGGACGCATGTCGAGATGGGAGGTCACCACGTCACCGGGAGACGACGGCGAGACATGCCGGGCCAGCTCTACGGCCGTCGCGGCCACGAACCGGCCCAGTTCGGCTGCCCAGGGCAGGCCGGCCCGCTCCACCTTGCCGAGCAGTGCGGCCCAGTCGGACTGCGGGTTGCACCGTTCGTACCAGCCGCTCGGAGTCCCGCTCGCACCCTGGCCCGCCTTGTGCAGGAGGGCGAGCGTACGGCCGCACCAGCTCAGGATCTCCGGGTCCGACGGGTCGGCCGGGGTGCCGTCGACCCAGTCGTACAGCTTCGCCCAGGAGCCCTCGGGGAGCCGTACGACATGGGCGCCGGTGCGGTCGGGCAGGAGACGGGGCGCGGAGACGCCCAGCGTCTCCGCCGCGTCGCGCAGTGCGGCCTCGGCGCGGACGTCCGGCTCGTTCTTCTCGAAGAGCAGCTCCTTCACCGCCCACGCGGTGCCGCTCCCGGACAGCTTCCAGATCTGTCCCAGGGCGCCGCGGGCGACGGGCGTCATCGTCCAGGTTCCCGCGCCGAGTTCATAGGCGTCCGCGATGAACGCGCCCGTGTTCCGCATACAACTCCCCGCTGCCGTAGGCCGGTTGACGAAGCCTATCCGCAGCAGTCCGGCGCGCCGGTGTCCAGTCGGCAGAAGCAGGACGCCTCGACCGGTACGTCTGCCAGCGCCAGGGCGATCCGCAGCTGCTGGGCGACGATCCGCGCCTCCCCTTCCTTCTTCCCGCGAATCAGGCACTCGTGGAGGCCGTGCAGCGCCCATACGTTGCCCGGGTGCTGGAGCGGACGCGGGAGGGTGTCGTCGAGACCGAGGTCGGCGCGGTAGACGGCCTCGGCCTCGGCGATACGGCCCTGTTCCAGCAGGAGGGCGCCGTAGGCGTGGCGGGTCGGCTGCATCCAGCCCCAGGGCTCGTCGTAGGGGAGGTTGTCGTCCAGCTCGACCGACCGTTCCAGCGCCGCGAAGGCGGTGTCGAACTCTCCCTTGCGATAAGCGAGTTCGCCGTCCAGCATCGCCGAGGCGATCGCCAGGACGTCGGCACACGTGTTGTTGAAGAGCATCCGGGTCTCAGGGACCCGGGCGACCGCCTCGTGGAACAGCGCGCGTTCGCCCTCGGCCTCGGTGATGCGGCCGAGCGCGGAGCAGGCGACCCCGCGGGCGTAGTGGAGCATCGCGGTCGTCACGCAGTACAGGCGCCGGTCGGTGGGCAACGGGAGGTCCAGGATCTCGGGCCAGCGGCCGAAGCGGATCAGGACGTGGACGCGCATCGCGAGGAAGGCCTCCAGCCAGTCGGCCATGGGCGGGCTCTCGACCCGCAGCAGGTCCTCAGGGATCGACTCCTCCAGCTGCGCGGCGGCCTCCTGGGCGGTCTCCGACTGGCCCAGGAACATCGCGCCGTAGATCTTGAAGTGGTGGTTGTGCGAGCGGTAGAGCGTGTAGAAGTTCATCGCTCCGGCCCGGGCCAGGGCCTTCTCGTCGGCGGCGATCGCGGCGCTGTTGTCCGCCACGACCCGCCGGTAGTCGCCGCACAGCACCTCCAGGTGCGAGGGCATGTGCAGGAGATGCCCGGCGTCCGGCACCAGGCCGCGCAGCCGGTCCGCGACGGGCAGGGCCACTTCGGGGGTGGGCGACATCTCCATGAGGTGGACGTACAGGTGCAGGACACCCGGGTGGGTGCGGCCGGTGGTGCCCGCCAGTGACCGTTCCAGCACGGCCCGGGCCTCGTGGGTGCGGGCGCCCGCGGCGGGCTCGCCGGTGCGCAGGTCCCACAGCTGCCAGGGCGTGAGGTTCATCAGCGCGTCCGCGTACAGCGCGGCCACGTCCGGGTCGTCCGGTGCGAGTCCGTGGACGGCGCGCATGCTGTCGGCGTACGGCACGTTCCACACCGCGCAGTCCTCGGCGGGCTTCGCCTGCGGGTAGCGGGAGCGCAGGGCGCCGATCAGGGCCCGCTCCACGACGGTGGCCCGGACGGCCGCCTTCTCGTTCGCCGTCTCGACCGCCGCATGGGTGCGTCGGACGGTCCGGGCCAGGTCCCGGTCGTCGAAGAACTCCCAGGGCTTGTTGTAGTTGGGGCCCAGCGCGTAGGCGATGCCCCAGTGGGCCATCGCGCAGTCCGGGTCGGCGGCGGCCGCCTTCTCGAAGCAGGCCACGGCCTCCTCGTGATGGAAGGCGTACGTCCACACCAGGCCGCGGTCGAACCAGAGTTGGGCCTCGGCGGAGTCGGTGGTGACGGGCCGGCCGTGGGGCCCGAGGTCGTAGTACTCCATACGCCGCTCCTCGTACCGCGCGCTGTGCTGTACGGGAGTCGATTCTGCCCGGAGAGGGGCCTTTCGGGCGCGTGCGCGGCGAGCTGTCCCCCGAACGAACGCAGGTGCCGGAGAGGGGACTCGTGAAGCCGTCAGTCCGCTCTCCGGCACCGGCCGGCCGGTGCTAAGCCGTCACACACGGAAGATCTCGAGGAAGCTGCTCCAGAAGCCCTTCTTGGCCGGCTTCTGGGCGGCCGCGGGTGCGGGGACGCGCGCCGCCTGCTGCGGCTGCTGGACGACGGTCGGGCGGGGCGCGGTGGGCACGCCGTACGCCGAGGCCATCCGGGTGGCCGGGGTGGGGCTGAACTGCACGGGAAGGGTGGCCAGGGCGCGGTGGAACGGGCCGGGACGCCACTGCAGTTCCTGGGCCGGGACGCTCAGGACCAGGTCGGGCAGCGCGTTGAGGATCAGCTCGATGGCCGTGACCGCGATGACCTGGGCCGGGCTCTTGGCCGGGCAGGCGTGCGGTCCCGCACCCCAGGCGAGGTGGGCGCCGCGGCTGTGGGCCTGGCCCGAGGAGGCGAGCGCGGGGTCGCTGTTGGCTCCGGCGAAGCTGATGACCAGGGGGGAGTTCGCCTGAACCACCACTCCGCCGAGGTCGACGTCCTGCAGCGGGAAGTGCGTCGCGTAGTTGGCGATGGGCGGGTTGTTGAGCAGGACGTGGTCGAGGGCGTCCTCGATCTGCATGCTCGGCCCGTCCTCGCCGTCCCGGTCCAGGAGCAGGAGCAGGGCGTTGGCGATGAGGTTGCGCTCGGGCTCCACGCCGGCGCCGATCAGCATCACCAGCTGGTCCTTGAGTTCCTCGTCGCTGAGGCCGGCGGGGTGCTGGACGAGCCAGGAGGTGATGTCGTCGCCGGGTTCGCGGCGCTTGAGGGAGACCAGCTCCATGAAGCAGGCGGTGAGTTCGTCGCTGGCTTTCAGCGCGTCCTTGCCGTCGAACATGTCGGCCATCGCGCTGGTGACCCGGTCGCCGATGGCGGCGGGGCAGCCGAAGAGCTTGTTGATCATCAGCAGCGGCAGCAGCTTGGCGTAGTCGTTGATCAGGTCCGCCCGGCCCCGCTCGCTGAACTGGTCGATGAGGTAGGCGGCGATCGGCTCGACGTCGCGGCGGATGCGGGTGACGTTGAGGCGGTCCAGGCTCTCGGTGACCGCCTTGCGCAGCCTGAGGTGCTGGGCGCCGTCGGTGAACAGGCAGTTGGGCCGGTAGGCCATCATCGGCAGGACGGGGCTGTCGAGGGGGACCCGGCCGTCGTTGAGGGCGGTCCAGCGGCGGCCGTCGCGCGCGAACAGGTTGGGGTTCTGCAGCACGCGCAGGGCCGTCTCGTGGTCGACGACCAGGGTGGCGTCGACACCGGGGGCCAGTTCGACCGGGCCGGCGGGGCCGTGCGCCCGGAGGTAGTCGTAGACCTTCTGCGGGTCGGCCGCGAAGGAGTCGTCGTACATGGGGCATCTGGCCGCACCGGCGGCGGCCGTGTCGTGAACGTCCATGTCTGTGTCCTTTGGTGGCCCGGACCGTGCGGTCCGGGCGGGGGGTGGTGGTTCAGGCGGCGCGGTCGAGCAGGTGGCGCACGAGGGCGATCAGGGCGCGGGCGGAGGAGCGCTGGTCGCGGGCGTCGCAGTAGATGACGGGGGTGTCCGGAAGCAGGTCGAGTGCTTCGCGGATCTCGTCCTCCTCGAAGTGGCTGGTCTGCGAGAAGGTGTTGACGGCGATCGCGTACTCGAGGCCGTACTCGTCGATCAGGTCGATGACCGGGAACGTCTCCTCAAGCCGCGAGGGGTCGACCAGGAGCAGGGCGCCGAGCGCGCCGCGCGCCATGTCCTCCCACAGCTGCATGAAGCGCTGCTGTCCGGGGGTGCCGAACAGGTACAGCACCAGCTCGTCGCTCAGGGTCAGCCGGCCGAAGTCCAGCGCCACGGTGGTGGTCGCCTTCTCCGGCGCTCCGCGCAGGTCGTCGACGTGCATGGACGCCTGGGTCATCTTCTCCTCGGTACGCAGAGGAGTGATCTCCGACAGGGACCCGATGAAGGTCGTCTTGCCCACAGCGAAGTGTCCGACCACCAGGATCTTCGCGGCGGTGGTCACCTCGGCGGACACGTAGATGGAGCCGTTCGCCCCGGGGTCAGCCGATGTTGAGGGTTTCGAGTCCATGCAGAACCTTCTCGAGTATCGCTCGGGGAACGTGCTGGGCGGGGGCCGGTTCAGCGCGGCGCAGGAGGTGCCCCTGCTCGAATAAATCGGACAGCAGCAGTCGGGCCACACCGACCGGCAGTCCCAGATGACCGGCGACTTCGGCGACCGACAGGTAGCCGCCCGAACAGAGCTCCCAGATGGCCCGTACCTCGGGGCCGGCCCCGAGCGGCAGGGTCCGGTCGGGGGCCAGGCACACAAGCGTGTGCAGGGCCAGGTCGTCGTCGGAGGGGAGACGACGACCGCCCGTGATGACGTAGGAGCGGACGAAGTCGCTGGTTACCGGAGCGTCCTCGCCTGGCCAGGTCATGCGTCTACGCCGGTGTTCTGGCGCGGGGTCGCGCTCATCGCCTTGGTCAGCGCGCCCACCGTCTTCTGCATCCGGATCGACATGGCCTCCATGTCGACGTCCAGCGCGGTCGATACGGCGAGGTAGGAGCCGCTGCCCCCGGCGATGAGGAAGATCCATCCGCCGTCGAACTCGATCAGTGTCTGCTTCCAGAGGCCCTTGCCGCCCCCCACGAAGGGGGCGACGCTGCGGCACAGGGACTGCAGGGAGCTCATCGCGGCGGCGTTCCGCTCGGCATCGTCACGGACGATGCCGTCGGACCGCTGCATCAGCAGGCCGTCCGCCGAGACGAGGATGGCGTGACGGGCTCCGCGTACCTCGAGCACGTCGTTCAGCACCCACGACAGGTCGGGATTCACTGGTTCTGAGGTCCTTCCGTGTTGTCCGAGTCCCGCCCGAGCAGGGTTCCGCGAGCGAATGCCTTGAGCCGTGAGGCGGTCTCCTCGCCGGCCGCGTCCAGGTCGGGAACCTCCGCGCCGGGCGTGGCGACCACGGAGACGGCGCCGTTCCGGCGCCGACGGCGCTTGGGCAGGCCTCCGGCCGTCTGTCCGACGACGAGGGAGGCGACCGGTGTGGGCTTGGCCGCCGCGGGCAGGCCCTCGTGGTCGTCGAGTTCGACGGGCGCGGGTGCGGGCACGTCCGCCGTCAGGAGGTTCTCGGGCACCCGGATCACGGCACGCACACCGCCGTAGGGGGAGACCGCGTCGACGGAGACGTGGAATCCGTAGTGGGCGGCGAGCTTCCCGGAGAGGGCGAAGCCGAACTTGGGCGGGTCGCCGAGGCTCGTGATGTCCACGGCCCCACCGGTGGTCAGCAGGGACGCGGCGCGGGCCTTGGTCTCCTGGTCCATGCCGAGGCCGGCGTCGTCGACGATCAGGCAGATCCCGGTGGGGACGGCCTGGATGTTGATCTCGACGGGGGTGCCGGGGGCGCTGTACTTGGTGGCGTTGTCCAGCAGTTCGGCCAGGACCATGGCGACCGGTTCGACCGCCCGGCTGGTGATGGCGACGTTGGCCTGCGCGTGGACCTTGACCCGCTCGAAGTCGCGGATCCGCCCCTGGGCGCTGCGGGCGACGTCGTACACCGAGGCGTCCCGGTCACGCCGGCCGAGCCAGCCGCCGCAGAGCACCGAGATGCCCTTGGTACGCCGGCTGAACTGGCTGCCGGTGTGGTCGACCAGCATCAGGTCGGCGAGGACCGCGTGGTCGTCGCCGTACTTCTGCTGGAGTCCGTCGAGCAGGGACAGCTGCTCCTCGGCAAGGGTCGCCAGGGTGCCGACGGCCGACTTCAGGGTTGCCTTGGTCGCCGACTCGGCGTCCTTGCGCACCTCCTCCAGATCCGCGGCGTGCCGTGCGCTCACCGACGAGTAGGTCGTCTGGAGCTCGGCGAGCTGACCTCGCACACTCGCCACGTCGCCGTGCAGTTTGTTGTTGTTCGCGCGGAGCTGGAGGTTGGTTCTCCGTGCGCGCATCACTGCGAATACCGCAGCGATGAGTACCACGAGCAGGACCCACAGGAGTGGATCTTCGAACAATGACGTCATGAGACTCTCTTCAAGTCGCCTCGCGTCGGGAGACTGACCGTGCATGGGACCCCCGGAACCGCCCGCCACCGTGCGGCGCGGACCTTACCGGCGGACCAACCGTCACTCCTTCACGATGGGGCCGTTTTGGCTGTCCCCCGTACGCGCGTATGACGCGTCATCAGCCTACTGAAAAGTGTAATGATCTTATCAGTCGTCACAGTGTCAACAGGCGTACCATGCGCCACACTTGACGACTCTCCACAAAGATCCCGCAAAGGCCCTGCAGGCGTTCATGATCAACAGCCGCAGCCTACCAAGGCCATGTGAACGCCTTCCCCCCGCTCACGCACAACTCGTTTGCGGCCGTCGCGCCCACCGACGCGCCGGCCGACCGGCCGCGTCTGGTGGCGTACGCCCTGGTGTGGGACGAATCGAAGGGCGAGCAGGCCGGTGAACTCCTCCTGGAGGCCGTCGAGACCAGGGCGCCCGAAAGGGCCCAGGCGAACGGTGCCTCGAAGGCCGTGCTCCATCTGCACCTGAACGCGGCGCCCACGACCGACCTGGCGCTGATACGGGCGCACGGCTGGTCGGTCGTACACAGCTATCACGTGCTGGAGCGGGCGCTGCGGTCCTGCGCGGGCCTGCGCCGACGAGGCCGACCGCAAGCAGACGCACGCCCTCTACCAGGCCGCCTTCGCCGAGCACTTCGACTTCCAGCCGCGCTCGCAGGAGCAGTGGCTGGCCGACATCCACGCCGACCGGCTCGACTGGTCCCTGGCGTGGCTCGTCTCCACCGAGGACCTCGGGGACGTCGGCTTCCTGATCGCCCGCGACGACCGCGAGGCCATGGGATGGATCCGCAGCCTCGGAGTCGTCCGCGAGGCCCGCGGCCAGGCCTCGGCGCGCTGCTGCTGCGGCAGGCGTTCGCGGCCTTCGCGGCCCGGGGGCGGGACACCGCGGGACTCGGCGTGGACACCGAGAACGCCACCGGCGCCCCCGCGTTGTACGCGCGCAACGGAATGTCGGTCCATTACGCTGTCGACACCTGGGAAATCGTGGTGAGTTGAATTCCTGCGGCAGCGGAAAAACGACTACCGATTCTTTCCGTGCAGCAATGCGCAGACGAAGTTCTCCTCAATGGCACGCATCTTCCCCAGCTTTTCCGCGTCGGAGGACTGGGTGATCTGGGCGGTGACCGAGAAGGTCAGTGAACGGCGGCCGTCGGGGGTGGCCGCGATCAACTGGGTGTACCCGAGCGTGTTGCCGGTGTGGCCGAGGACGACTCCGCATCGCGTCTCGTACCGGAAGAGGGCCAGGCCCGCGGAGTTGCGGCCCGGTCCGGCGGGTTCGGACGCGCCCTCGACCCACTGCCGCTGCTGCTCGACGACGGACTTGGCGTACAGCCGTCCGCCGGCGTAACCCCGGATGAAGCGGGTCATGTCGGCCGGGGTGGAGACGATGCCTCCGGAGGCCCAGACGCCCGACATGCCGATGACCTCGCTGACGTCCTCCGGGGACGCGGGCGAGCTCACGTCGTAGCCGTGCAGGTAGGGCACGGGCATCCGGTAGCCCTGCGGGAGGCTGGTGGAGTGCAGCCGCAGGGGTGCGTAGACGAGTTCGCGCAGGAGGTCCTCGTACGGCGTGTGGGTCGCCGCCTCCGCCATGAGGGCTACGGCGATGTTGTCCGAGTTCGAGTAGCGGTACTGCGAGCCCGGCTTGAACAGCAGGGGTTTGTCGGCGACGAAGTCGAGCAGGTGCCGGGAGTCGAAGTGGTGGTGCGGGTCGGCCCGCAGCTCGTCGACGAACCCGTCGCTGCGGGAGTAGTCCGGCAGTCCGCTTGTGTGCTTGAGGAGTTGACGGAGCGTCACCGCCCGCCACGCGGCGGGGAGTCGGGGAAGCCGTTTGCCCAGGGTGTCGTCCAGGCGCAGCGTGTGGTGGTCGACCAGGGTGAGGGCCACCGCCCCGCTGAAGGCCTTGGCCGTGCTCGCGATGCGCATGTGGTCGTCGGGGGCGGGCGAGCGACCCGTGCGGAGGTCGGCGACTCCGGCGCGCACGACGCGGGTCCCCCGCTCGGTCCGCAGGACGGCGATGGCTCCGGGTGGCCCGCCGGATTGGTGCACGAAGTCGTCGAGCTGGCGCTGAAGCGTCTGGTCACCCGACGGGCCGGCGGTGGCACCGGCCGTGGTCGGGGTCAGCGCGGTGAGGCAGACCGCGAGGGCGGACGCCGCTCGCAGGCGGGATCGGCGCAGAGACATGGGGGCTCCCGGAGGGGGACGACATGGCCCGTCAAGCCTCACCGGGAGCCATGAACCCCTGCATCCCGTGCTGCTGCATACGGACCAGTGGCAGGGCCACGGAGTGGTGCCGTGAAATTGTCCCGCGGGTATCAGCGGTCGCCCTTGTCCAGCTCGGCTCGCGGATACAACTGCATATCCCGAGGCGGCCGCCGGGGGTACGGTCCGAATTCGGTTTCCCAAACCAAGAATAACCACGTCGATCTCGAGGTGCCATGTCGGCGGGGGGCCGAGCAGGGGTGGCTGTCCGCCGATGGAGCCGCGCGGCGGACAGCCACTTCTGCTTCTGGTTCGAGCCGCTTCCGGCTCGTGCCGGTCGGTGTCACATGGAGCGGCGGCTGGTTCGTCGCAGGAGAACGAAGCCGGAGATCAGGAGGATCGCGCCGAGCGCGGCCGGCCACAACTGGGTGCCGGTCTCGGCAAGGCTGCCCTGGTTGCCCTGAGGTGCCGGCTGTGCGGCGAGAGGGGGCTGGGCGACAGCGCCGGGGGCCTCGGTGGTGGTGTCGTCCTGGGGGGTGGGCTGGGTCGCCTGGTCGTTGCCGTTCCCGTTTCCGCTTCCGTTGTTACCGGTCCCGGTCTCGCTCTTGGGCGAAGGGGCGGTCGTGCTGTGGGCGGTGGGTGAGCTGTAGGTCTTCGGCTCGTTGTCGGCCGGGGCGGTCGTCTGGCCGCCTGCCGGGGCTTCGGCGGTCTGCGTCGGCTGCTGCGGCTCGTCGCTGTTTCCGGGGTTGTCCTGGGAGCCGTTGCCGTTGCCGTCCCCGTTACCCGGGTCCTGGCTGGCGCCCGGGTCCGGGGCGGAGCCGCCGCCGTTGTCGCCGTTGCCGCCGCCACCGTTGCCGTTGCCGCCGCCACCGTTGCCGTTGTCGCCGCCGCCGTTGCCGTTGCCCGGGTCGTCCTGGCCCGTGCCCGCGCCGCACTCACGGCCGTCGTTGATGCAGCCGACCATCTCGTTCATCAGGTTCTCGTCGAAGACGTTGATGAAGTCGCCGTGGTCGGTGACGGGCTTGTGCAGCTGCTCCGGGAAGGAGTCGACCGCGAACAGCGGAGTCGTGCGGCCACCGTCGTTCAGGCTCGGTGCGTCGACGTCGTAGACGATCCGCTGGACCAGCTGCGGAATGGCCTTGAAGCCGTTCGGGCAGGTGCCGTCGTTCTGGGCGAACGCCACGTGGGTGCGGTGGTTGGCGCTGTCGATGTTGCGGCCGTCCCAGCAGCTCTGGAACTTGAAGGTGCGCACCACGTCGCTGCCCTGCGGGCACAGCGGGTACTTGTCCTTCAGCTGCCGGTCCTCGAACCCGGTGCAGCTCCAGGACGCGTTGGCGTTGGCGGTGCCGTTGACGAAGGCCTTGGCGTCGCCGGTGATGATGCGCAGCAGCCGCGGCATCGCGGTGACCTTGCTGCGGGGGTTGCCCACGAACGTCAGCGTCACCTCCTTGGGGGTGACGATCTTGCCGGCATTGCCCTCGACGCCGCCGCCGGGCTTGTTGGCGTCCTGCTCCTGCGTACCGTTCTGGAGCCGGATCACGGGCCAGTAGTACGTGGACTTGTCGCCCTGGTCGGCACAGCTCGTCTCGGCGTTCGCCAGGTCCTGGTCGCTCGCGAAGGCGGTGTTGGACTGGTTGCCGACGTAGTCGTGGAAGTGGTGCGCGCCGTTGGAGACACCCGGGGCGACGATGACGTTGTCCGAGTTGAACAGGCCGTTCGCGTTGACACCGCAGCTGGTGACGAAGGTGCCGCGGGAGGCGTCGCCCTGAGCCGGCGGGGCCTGTGCGGCGGGTGGGGCGCTGTTGATGTCGGCGTAGTCCGCGGCCACTGGACCGTTGCCGGCCTGCCCGCCGTTGCCCTGCTGCTGGCCGCCCTGGTCCTGGCCGCCGCCCTGCTGGCCGTCGCCCTGCTGCTGGTCCTGGTTCTGGCCGTCCTGGTTCTGGCCGTCGCCCTGCTGGTCGCCCTGCTGCTGGTCCTGACCGTCGCCGTTCTGGTTCTCGGTCTCGCGCAGGGTGCAGCCGGCCATGTCGCCGAGGCCGTCCGGCTTTCCTCCCGTGCGTTCGAGGGCCGCGGTGATGCGCTCGATCGTGGCGGCCCGGTTCTGCTGGAGCGGGTCGACGATACGGCTCTGCGCGGACTCGCGGTCCTGCACCGACGGGTCCTGGAGCTGCTGGTAGGCCTCGGCTATCTGCTGGTCCAGCAGCGCGAGTTCCTTGTCGACGTCCGCCCTCGACCCGTCGGGCACGTCGGTGAGCGTGTCGCCGACGTCCGGGCAGTCGATCGTGACCGCTCCCCACGACGTCTGCTGCGGCGTGCCGCTCTCCGTGGCGGAGGCGTACACGTTCACCGCGACCAGGCCACCACCCCCGAGCATCAAGGCCACTGCGGCGAAGGTCGCACGTCGTGCGCCTGTCGGTCGTCTGCGATTGCTGCGTCCCACGGATGTACTCCTGCGCGTGTCGGCTCTCCGGGCATGCAAGTCCCCCGCCCCATACGGACGGCGGGCGCCCTGTGTTCAAGCGCCTCGGAAATTCACAGCACTCTCATACGGAACACGGGGTTCCACCACCCCTTCCGAAGCGCCGTGCAGGGAAAACGAGATGACTCGCACACATCTGCCCCCCTACGGTCCTCGTCATGAACAGCACGTGCACCAAGCCCCTCCTGAACGTGGTGGACGTCGAAGCCACGTGCTGGCCCGGTTCCCCTCCCCCGCGCGCGGTCTCCGAGATCATCGAGATCGGGCTGACGGTCGTCGACCTGTCGACCGCCGAGCGCGTCGAACGGCACCGGATCCTGGTGCGCCCCGCCCGGTCCGAAGTGAGCGACTTCTGCACGGAGTTGACCGGACTCACCCAGGACGAGGTCGACGGGGGCCTGTCTTTCGGGGAGGCCTGCCGCCGACTGGCCTCCGAACACGCCTCCGGCGCCCGCCCATGGGCGAGTTGGGGTGACTACGACCGTCACCAGTTCGCCCGGCAGTGCGGGGCCACGAGGACGCCGTACCCCTTCGGCCGCCGCCACACCAACGCCAAGGCGGTCTTCACGGAGGTGCACGGCCTGCGCAAGCGCCCCGGGATGGCGCAAGCGCTCGGCATCGCGGGGCTGCCCCTCGAAGGGCGGCATCACCGCGGCGAGGACGACGCGTGGAACATCGCGGCCCTCGTGCTGCACCTGGCGGGGCGGGACGGCTGGCCCTCGGACCGAGCGAGCCCGTCACCGGGTCCGACGGCGGCACCCTCGTCGTGGCGGCCGCCGTGATCACCCACCCGGTCCCCACGCGTTCTCGTCTTTGCAGGACCGCGGGTCCTGACGTCTTCCACCTGCCTGGCCGCGAACCCGACCCGGGCAAGGACCTGGAGACGGCACTCCTGCGCACTCCGGGCTGTCGCAGCACCGTGCGTCGAGGATCCGCACGGGACCGGGCTGCCTCCATGCCCTGGGCCAGGGTGGCCAACCCGCCGCGATCTTCATGAATTTCGGCTACCCGGGCCCAGGCCGGAGTTCTGGGCGATCACGCCGGCGCCGGCAGGCCGGGCGCCCGAGGCGCTGCAACACCCGTTCGCAGCTCTCTCCAAGGGTCTGCCGATGCCCGTGGTGGTCGGCAACCGCGCCCGCCTGCGGCTGATGCGGACGCGTGCCGCTCCTGCGGTCCCGGGGCCGCCTTCTCGACTGAGACGCGACCCGGCCGGGGGGGTGCGGTATCGCTCGGGGCGGACCCGGCCGCATCTCCCCGGACCGAAGTCCGACACTCCCGCCACCGACCCCTCCGCCGGTCGAAGTCCGTCCCCCTGCCTCCACCACGGGCTGACCTCCCCTGGCCGGAGGCCGACAGCGCCACTTACCGAAGGCCGAGCAGTCCTCAGGCCGCAAACGGCCACACCAGCCGAAAGCCGACTCCTCCCCCACCGAAAGCTGACCTGTTCCCGGCCGACGGCCAACGCCCGCACCACCCCAAGACCCGGCCCCCTGGCCGCACCCCGACACATCCACCGGCCCTGGACCGACACCCACGCCCCCCAACGCCGACGTACCCCTGCCCCACCGGCCGAAGGCGACGGCTCGCGCCGAGCCCGATGTGCCGCCGTGTCGACGGCCGGGCCCCGGGTACTCGGGCCTCGCCGTCCCGGCCCCTCCGGTGTGGGCCGGTCAGGAAGGGGGCACTGATGACGCAGCACGCCGACGACGACGTCGCCCGCCACGGGGGCGCCGCCGGACTGCGACTGGCGACGGGGAGCGCCGCCGACGCGCTCGCCGCGAGCCTGCCCGTCGACCGCAACCAGGCGATCCTGGAGGCGGCCAAGCAGGTCGGCGCGATTCTGAAACGGGAAGGGCACCCGTTCGCACTCGCGGGCAGTGTCGCCGTGTACGCACATGGCGGCGCCCAGAACCTTCAGCACGACGTCGACTTCGCGATCCTCCCCGAGGACGCGCCGTCGGTGGCCGAGACCCTCCGCAAGGCGGGTCTTCAGGTGCGGACCCCTCCGGAGGACTGGCTGCTGAAGGCCGACTGCATGGGCCAGCAGGTCGACCTGATCTTCGAACTGGCCCATCAGCCCGTCACCAGGGAACTGCTGGCGCGGGCCCACGAACTCTCGGTGGACTCGGTGTTCATGCCCGTGCTGTCCCCGACCGACCTGCTGCACAGCCTGCTGTCCGCGTTCTCCGAGCACCACTGCGACTTCGGGGCCGTCCTGCCGATCGCCCGCGCGCTGCGGGAGAAGGTCGACTGGGACGCCGTACGCCGGGGCTGCGGGGACGCGCCGATGCCGGACGCGTTCTTCTACTTCCTGGAACGGCTGGAGGTCATCGAGCCGCGGAGCGAGGAGGAACGGTCATGAGCGGGTCCGCGCCCGAACAGTCCGAGGAGAACGTCGAGTACCGCGTCGCCCACCTGCGCGACCGGCTCGCCGCGGAGGAACTCGGCGAGCTGGGAGTGCGCGCCGAGGTGCGGGCCGGGGCCGTCGTGGTCACCGGCACCGTGCCGTCAGCGCAGTGCCGGGAGACCGTACTGCGGACCGTCCACGAGGAGTTGGCCGGGCTGTCCGTGCACACCGACGTGGTGGTCGCGGAGACCGCCACGCCCGACCATGCGGAGGAGCTGCCGTGATCCGCGTCGCCGCCGTGGGGGACATCCACATGGGCCTGGAGAGCCAGGGGGTGCTGCGTCCCGCCTTCGAGACCCTGCCCGACTGCGCCGACCTGCTCCTGCTGGCCGGGGACCTCACCCGGCACGGCACGCCGGAGGAGGCCCGGGTGGTGGCCCAGGAGGTACGGGACCTTCCGGTGCCGGTCGTGGCGGTGCTCGGCAACCACGACCACCACGACGAGCAGCCCGAAAAAGTCGCGGCCCTCCTGGAGGACGCCGGTGTGCGGGTCCTGGAGGGCGAGGCGACGATCGTCGAGTGCGGCGGCACGCGCGTGGGTGTCGCCGGTACCAAGGGGTTCGGCGGCGGGTTCGTGGGCCGCAGCGCCGGGGAGTTCGGCGAGCCGCTGATGAAGGAGTTCGTACGGTACTCACGGCGCTGCGCGGACGGACTGCGCACCGCGCTGGAGGAACTGGAGCGGCAGGGCTGCGGTACGCGGGTGGCGCTCACCCACTTCTCCCCCGTGGCGGACACGCTGGGCGGGTGAGCCGCCGGAGATCTATCCGTTCCTCGGCAGTTATCTGCTGGCCGAGGCGATCGACACCGCGGGGGCCGACCTGAGCGTGCACGGACACGCCCACGCGGGCACGGAGCACGGGATGACGGCCGGCGGCGTGCGGGTGCGCAACGTGGCCCAGCCCGTGATCCGGCGGGCGTTCAACGTGTACCACCTGCACGCCGACTGACGGTTCCTCGGAACACCGACCGGGGGCGCGCGCACCGGGTGCGGGCCCCCTCAGCCGCGGACGGACGCCCGGTCGTGGTCCTCCCACGCCGCGTCCCGCAGCTCCGGGCGCAACAGGACCTCCACCGCGGTACAGGCCAGCGCCTCCGCCGCCGCGAGCATCACCCGTCGGCCGCGCTCGGAGCCGGCCGCGACGGCGAACTCGGGAGTGTGGTCCGAACCGTCCTCCTCCATGATCGCCACGAACGGGTGGATGGCGGGCACCCGTCCGCTGACGTTGCC
This sequence comes from Streptomyces sp. SLBN-8D4, assembly GCF_049739545.1. Taxonomy (NCBI): domain Bacteria; kingdom Bacillati; phylum Actinomycetota; class Actinomycetes; order Kitasatosporales; family Streptomycetaceae; genus Streptomyces; species Streptomyces sp. SLBN-8D4. The sequence continues at coordinate 9,473,037 of NZ_JBMGQC010000001.1, read as the reverse complement.
GGCGTCGGAGGAGCCCAGGTAGACGCCCGGCGCGGGCGGTGTCATCTCGATCCCCGTCCCCGTCAGGTGCCGGGCGAACCGCGCCGACAGCACTGTGCTGTCCCGGAAGTGCTCGTAGCGCGGCGTGGCCCGTTCCACCGTGACCGTCGTGCCCGTCGCCCGCGCGACCCCCTGGGCGCAGGTCAGCAGCTCCCCCGCCAGGTCCTCCAGGGCGGCCGTGGTCACCGCGCGCAGCCCGAAGAGACCTTCCGCGTACTCGGGGACGATGTTGGTGGCCTTGCCTCCGTCCGTGACGATGCCCTGCACATGCGAGCCCTCGGGCAGCCTGCGCCCGACCATGGCCAGGGTGTTGAACAGCTGGATGAGCGCGGCGAGCGCGTCGATGCCCTCGGTGGGATTCCCGGTCGGGTGGGCGGCGCGCCCGCGGAACCCGACCCGGTACTGGGCCTGCGCGGTCAGCGGCGCCCACTGCCAGCTGTGCACACCGGGGTGGAACATCAGTGCCGCGTCGACGTCGTCGAACACCCCGGCGTCGGTCTCGGTGACCTTGCCGCCACCGCCCTCCTCCGCGGGCGTGCCGATCGCCCACACGGTGCCCGCGTCCCGGTCGAGCACCGCTCGGGCGGCCAGCGCCGCGCCCAGGCCCGCCCCGGCGATCAGGTTGTGGCCGCAGGCGTGGCCGAGGCCGGGCAGCGCGTCGTACTCCAGCATCAGGGCCACCGCGGGGCGGGCCCTGGTGCCGGAGCGTGCGGTGAACGCGGTGGGCAGTCCGGCGATGTCCCGCTGCACCTTGAACCCCGCCCATTCGAGTTCGCCGCACAGCAGGGCGGCCGCCCGGTGCTCCTCGAAGGCGTACTCGGGGTCTGAGTGCAGCATCCGCGCCATGTCCCACAGCCGGTCCGCCCGTGCGGCCACCTCTCCGCGCACTCGCGCGAGCACGTCGTCCACGGCGTCGGTCACAAAGGCCTCCCAAGAGCGTCGTTCGGCTGTGTCCTGGTGCGGGTTCCTTCCGGCGGCCTCCCTTACACCCGGACACCGTTGGCAGGTGTTGTCAGGGAGGCCGCTCATGAAGGCGGACCGGATCGCGGATCCCTGGGGCGCCCGGACGCCGTACCGTCGCCACGAGGACCGGCCGCCCAGGGTGGACACGTATCTCGCGGAGGGCGTGGAGGCCGGCGCGGTGCGGAGGTGGGTGGGGGCGGCGTCGCTGCTGCACTCAGGCGGTGACGCCATGGACATCGCCGTCGTCGACGGCCGGATGGCGGGCATACGGGGACGGGCGAGGGACCGCGTCAGCCGGGGCAGGCTCGGGCCGAAGCACCTGTTCGGCTGGCAGGCGACACCTCGTCGGACCGGCTGACCAGGCCGTTCGTACGGTGCGACGGGCATCTCGTGGAGACGGACCGGGACTCCGCGATGGAGCCGGTGGCCGCCCGCACCCGGGAGCTGCTGGAGTTGTCCCCACAGGTCCTGACAAGCCTGTGACCAGGCGTAGAGGGTGCGGCACAGGGCACCCGGGGGACGGAGGTGAAAGAACATGGGACACGGAGGAAACGTCATCGACGAGCTGGTGACCGATCACCACGAGGTCGAGGAACTGTTCGGGAAGATCGAGGCGCTGGCGCCCGGTGAGAAGAAGCGGAAGGTGTACGCCGACCAGGCCACCATGGAGCTGATCCGGCACTCGGTCGCGGAGGAGGAGTACCTCTACCCGGCGGTGCGGAAGCACCTGGTCAACGGGAACACCATGGCCGACCGGGAGATCGAGGACCACTCCAAGGCCGAACAGCTCATGAAGGACCTGGAGCGCTGCGAGGCGGACGACCCCGAGTTCGACCGGCTCATCGGCGAGCTGATGGGCGAGGTCCGCTCGCACATCGCCGAGGAGGAGGAGACCCTCTTCCCGCAGTTGCGTGTCGCCTGCTCGGAGAAGGAGCTGAACGACCTGGGCGAGAAGGTGCGCCGCGCCAAGAAGACGGCGCCCACCCGCCCGCACCCGTCGGCCCCGGACACTCCTCCGGCGAACAAGCTGCTCGCTCCGGGAACCGGCCTGGTCGACCGGCTCCGGGACGCGCTCTCGGGCCGCGGCAAGGAGGACTGAGGTTCGGGGACGCGGGCGCCCGTTCTCAGGCGGCCAGCGCCTCGTCCGACCCCAGCCGGTCCAGCAGCTCGCCCCGGTGCAGCGCGGCCACTGTTGCGACCAGGTCGGGGTGGCGGAGCAGGGCGGCGGCATTCCGGTCCGTAGCGTCCGGGGCGAGCAGACGGCGGAACGCGGCCGGTGAGCCCGTCGTGTGCTCGCCCTGCGCGAGGTCGGCCACCGCCCGTTCGGCCAGTGCGGGGTCGGTGAGCAGACAGGCCGCCCAACTGGCCACGACCTCGTCCACCCAGGTACGCCAGGCACGGTCCTCGGCGTCCCGGTCGGTGGCGTCCGCGCCGGTGGCCCAGTCGAGTCGGTCGGAGCCGCCCGGACCCGCCATCCCGACGAGCGCGGCGTCCATCGCCGTCGGATAGCGCAGCCATGCGGCGACCGTCACGGCCTGCCGCGCCTGCACCTCGCACAGCGCGGCGGCCAGGGCGCCGCCCACGGGTGGATAGGCGCGGGTCAGCCAGTGAGCGGTCGCCGCGATGACCGGGGAGAGATCTGCTTGCACTGCCGGGCCGCCCGAGGTGCTGGGGAGAGGGGACTGCGCGAACCGTAGCCCGCGGTCCCGCCGGGAGGACATGGCTCCGGCCTCCCCCGGCACGTGGCTTCGGCCACACCTGCCCCTTCGCGCGTCTAGGCCTCCAGCCAGAACCGGGTGCGCCTCAACCACAGCTCCAGCAGCTCCGCGTCGCCCCGCGTCTCGACACCGGGCGCCGGGCGGGCGTAGAGGAACAGGAGCAGGTCAGTGACCGGCCCGCACACGCTCGCGGCGGCCACGCCGGTCCCGCGCCGCCACACCGGTCGATCTCCGCCGAGGTCGAGCAGCCACTCCCCCGCGACTCCCGCGTCGAAGCCCAGGATCCGCCGGTTCCCGAGCAGCTCGGGCACGCCCGGCAGCGGCTCGTAGGCCTCGGGAACGGTGGAGAACTCCAGCCACTCCTCCAAGGCGTCCACCGCGAGAGACTCCTCGACCACGAACTCCGCCCCGGTCACGAGTGCCGCGTCGGCCCGGTGCAGCAGGGTCTCGTACGTCATGCGCCGCGCCCAGAACATCGCGGACTGCTGGACCAGTTGCTCGTCGGCGGGGGTCCACACCGGCACGTCGGGCCCGGCCGCGCGCAGGGTGCCGGCCAGCCTCGTGGCGCCCTCGGCGAGCCAGTCGCCGAGCGCGGAGTCGTCGAGGCCGGCGTAGGCGGCGGGGTCGTTGACCGGGTCGTCGTCGAGCGGCTCGGTGGCCCGGGTCCGTACGATCTCCTCGGCCCAGCGGTGATCGCCGCCCACGTGCCGCAGCAGCCGGCCGAGGTCCCATCCGGGGCAGGTGGGCACCTGAGCGGCCGGGTCGGCGCCCTTGACGTGCCGGGTGAGCAGATCGGTCTGGGCGACGATCGCGTCGCAGTACTCGTCGAAGGTCAACAACGCTTCCCCCATCGCTGCACGATTCGTTGTTCGTGCCACCTAACCTGACTCCTTCGAGTACCACCACTGAATGGAGGGAGTCTCGGCCATGCTGGTCAGGGCGGGGAACACATGGCTTCGGATGGCCCATGCGGCGTTGCCGGCGGGTGTGCTGACGGGCTGTTCGGAGGCCGGCGAGAGGGACGACTCCACAGCGTCCGGGCGCCCGTCGGCGACAGCGGAGACTTCCGGCCGGGACCGCTCGGCCGTGAGCAGCGGCGGCACCATCGGCGCCGCCGGCTCGGCGTGCGAGCTGCCCGTCACCTTCGACCTCGCCGAGAGCTGGAAGGCCGAGGCGGTGAAGGCGCCGCTGAGCCAGGGGCCCGTCGCCCTGGCCTGCGAGATCGACGCCAAGCCGGCAGGCAGCATCGGCTTCCTGCGCGTGTGGACCGGAAGGTCCGGCGACGCCGACGCCCGGACCGCGCTGGAGGCCTTCGTCGCGGCCGAGGACGGAGTGAGCAAGGAGAAGTACAGCGCTTTCACGTCCGGTGGCCTCTCGGGGACGAAGGTCGAGTACCTCTACGCCAGTGAGCTCCTGGACGAGACGAAGAAGGAGAGCGCCTTCGCCGTCACCACCGCCAACGGGCCGGTGGTGGTGCACCTCGGCGGCCTCGACACCGAGGAACACGAGGAGATGCTCCCGGCGCACGAGCTCGCGCGGCGGACCCTGCGCGTCGGCTGAGCCGGAGCCGGGGCGTCAGGCTTCCGTTCCCGTGTAGAACGCGATCGTCGCGGCCGTCGTCCTCGCCGCCGTCTCCCGGTCCGCGCCGGAGGCGGCGTACGCCTCGCCCCACCCCTCGCCCGAACCGGTGATGAACGCGCTGCCGTCGGGCGTGGTGTGCCAGGTCGCGGCCTCCTCCTTGTCGAGGCCGCCGCCCGCGAGGTGCAGGGCGAGCCCGTAGAGCCCCAGGTCCCAGCCGACTCCGACGGCGCCGGGCCCGAACTGGTCCCAGAAGCCGTCCGGTACGACGGCCACGTGCTCCAGTTCGAGGACCGTGCGCTCCCCGTCCTCGGCGGTCAGGCGCACCTCGACCTCGCTGAAGCCCGGGTCGGGGCCGTACAGCCAGCTCACCCGCAGCCGCTCGGGTTCCACGCACTCGAGGATCTCGCCGCCCGCGTTGCCCTCCAGCTGGTAGCGGCCGCCGACCTTGAGCTCGCCGCTGACCGGCATGAACCAGCGCGCGATCCGCTCCGGAGAGGTCACGGCGTCCCACACGTCGGCGACCTCGGCGTCGTACGTACGGCGCAGCAGGACCGTGCGGGCCTCGCCGGCCTCGACCTGCCGGGTACCGACCCGCCGGTGCATACGGTTGATCGCGTCGGCGATCTCACTCATGCTCGCTCACCTCTCCTTGCAGCCTGCGCTCGCGTTTTCCTCGCGCGAGCTCCGTTCCGAGTGCGTCGAGCCGCTGGTCCCAGAAACCCCGGAAGCGCTCCAGCCAGGCATCCACCTCCCGGAGCGGGGCGGCCTCGACGGCGTACAGCCGCCGGTTGCCGTCGGCGCGCACCGAGGCGAAGCCGCTCTCCCGCAGCACTTTCAGATGCTGCGAGACGGCCGGCTGGGAGATCCCGAACTCGTCCCGGATCACGGCACTGACCTCGCCCGACGCCTGCTCGCCGGAGGCGAGCAGTTCCAATATCCGGCGTCGGACCGGATCTCCGAGTACGTCGAACGCGTGCACGTCACCCACTATGCCATCCACCGCTTATATAAGCCAAGCCTTAAACAGATGTCGGGCCGCGGAGTGTTCCGCGGCCCGACCTCAGCACGTGGTGGCGACGGTCACGCCGGCACCACCTCGGATCGCAGCGCCGGATGGCGCTCAGTGATCTCGTCCAGCACGGCGAAGGCACCGGTGAGGGTCAGGGCGTGCGGCACCAGCGCGGCGACGGTGGCCTCCAGGACCTCCGGCAGGTACCGGACCTGCTCGGCGGTCAGCCGCTCGTGCGCGAGCAGTTCACCGCTGTGCGCGGCCACATAACGCAGGGCGAACAGCCGGTGGAGGTGCTCCAGCAGGAGAGCCACCTGCGGGTCGGTCGCCTGCGCCGCCGCGGCAAGGAGTTGCTGTGCGGCCAGCCGGTGGACGTGGGCGTCGACCAGGGACAGCGCCGCGCCGGAGGCGCCGTTCCAGCGGTCGAGGGGCGAGCCGGCCCGTTTCGTGCGCAGACGGCCACGGGCCCGCTCGTGACGTATTCGCTCCAGGTCGCCCATCAGGTCGTGCAGGTGAGCCGGATCGTGCAGGCTCCGGGTGGCCGGGGGCACGTCGCTGGGGGGCGTCGGGCTGAAGCCGCCCAGCAGCATCTCCCCTGCCGCCTTGACCCAGATGACGGTGTTGTCGCCCTCCGCGGTGATCGTGCCCTCGTTGGCCGCGAGCTGGCCCGCGATCCCGTTGGAGAGCAACAGGCCCTGTGCTCCGCAGCGTTCCCGGCACTCGGTCATCACGGCTCTGGCCTGCCAGGTGATCCAGCCCTTGGCCACTGCCACCAGCCGCTCGGCCTCCTCGCGCTCACCCTCCGCCGCCTGCGCCCATCGCCGTACGACCTCACGCTGCAGCAAGGTGGCGGCGTAGGTCGTGGCGAGCGCCTCCACCAGCGGGGCGTGGTGGGTGCGATGCGCGAAAAGCGGCACCCGCTGCCCGCTGGTCATCCCCGAGGTGACCCGCTGATGGGCATGACGGACGGCGACGGTCAGGGCGTGCCGTGTCACCCCGAGGCTGTAGGCGCTCATGCACAGTTTGCCCATGGTCACGCGGCCGATGGAGCGCAGGAACCGTTTGCGCGGACTGCCCAGGCAGGAGACGAGCTCGCCCTCGTCCGTAAGCCGACCGTGTTCGCCCTGGAGCATGGCCGTCCGTGGCAACCGCACCCCGTGGAAGGAGGTGGCGCAGTGGTCGACCGGGCTGCTGGCCGTCTCGGGCAGCAACTCGACCTCCACGCCCGGCAGATGACGGCCGTTCCCGTCGGTCAGCGCGGTCAGGAAGAGGAAGACGCCCTGGTCCTTGCCGTCGATCACCAGACGGGCCGCGACCAGGGCGTCCTTCGGGCCGCCGGCCACGGAGGTGTTGGGCATCCACTTGCGGGCTCCCCGCGTCGGGGTGGTGAGCACGAAACCCCCCGTGGCCCGGTCCAGGGTCGCGGTGGTCTCCAACTGGGGGGCGTCGTTGCCGTGCGCCTGCTCGGTGCACAGGAAGGTGCCGATGCGTTCCATCCGCAGATAGGGGCCCAAGTCCCGGCCCTCGTGGTCGTGTTCGAGCAGACTGCCGAGGAACAGGTTGTAGTGGATGCTGGCGAGCGTCGTCATGCCGGCGTCCGCCACCCCGGCCCATTCGTGCAGGGCGCTCAGGGCGATCGGGTCGCGCGCCAGGGCCTGGGGATCGGGCACCGCCGCGTTCACCGTGCGTAGGCGTTGATAGGACAGTTCCGTGCGCTCCTGGTGGGTCAGCCCCTCGTGGTAGGCGAACACGTCGGAGCTGAACAGGCGTCGCCAGGGCTCGTGGATCTCTGGCTGCGCGCCGAAGAGGAGGTGCCGGATCGCGGCCGTCTCGGTCAGCGGGGGTGTCGTTACGGGGAGTTGAGAGGTGATCACAGCGGCAACGTAGTCCGAGACACCCTCTGATCACATCATGATCATCGCCACGATTGAACACCCGTGCGTGGTGGTAGTTACCCCTTAAACGGCCTCTGTAATACCACAAGTCACGATCTGCACAAGGGTGATTCCCCTCCCACGCGGCACTTTACGCCTGCCCGTCGGAGCGACATCGGTCACGGCCTCGGCGTGTCGTTCCTGCAGGGCAGACCGCCTTGCCCCGCCGACTCTTCCAAACACCCTACACAACCGCCCACTTGACGGAGATGACGGGGACGAGGGCGCATAGGGACGACGTGACGTGGGGCCGAGGGGGTGGCAGAACGCGCCTCGACACCTGGACGTGGCAACCGGATCACCACCCGCTGACGCGGCTCCAGAAGGCCTGGACGGCCGGCGCGCCGGCCGACGTCCGCGTGCTGTCGACGACGTGGTAACCGTGGTGCTGGGCCGCCGTGGCGCAGGCGTGGTTGGGCAGGATGCGCAGGCGGGTGCCGAGGGGCAGCTCGGGCAGGCGGGTGCCGTCGCGGGCGGTGAGGGTGCCGTGTTCCTGGCTGGCGGCCGTCATGACCAGGCCCGGGATCGGATTGCCGGCGAGGTCGGTGACCAGGCCGTATCCCTGGTCCTGCGCCTGGGCCGCGGTGCCGCGGTCGCGGGACATGGCCATCCAGCCACCGTCGGTGAGGAGCCAGCCGTACTCGGGGCGGTGTCCGATGACGGTGACGACGACCGACAGGGCGAGGTCCTCTACGCGGCAGACTCCGAGGCCGGCCATCACCAGGTCGAAGAACACGTAGTTGCCCGCGCGCAGTTCGGTGACGCCGGTGAGGTCCTCGGCGGCGTGGGCGGTGGGGGTCGAACCGACGCTGACGGTGGACACGGTCAGGCCCGCCGCGCGCAGTCGCTCGGCCGCGGCGACGGCACTGTCGCGTTCGTTCTCCGCGGCCAGGCGCTGCTCGTCGGCGGTGCGGGCGAAGTAGGACTCGCCGGCGTGGGTCAACACCCCGTCCAGGCAGCCCGCTTCGTGCAGGATGCGGCCGATCTCCGGGAGGCCGGGAGCGTCGGGCGTGAGACCGCCGCGGTGACCGTCGCAGTCGATCTCGATCTGGGTGGGGACGCGAAGTCCGGCCCGGCGGGAGGCCTCGGCCACGAACTCCGCCTGCTCCGCGCTGTCCAGCAGGACGCGCAGGGTGACGCCGCGACGCAACAGGGCGACGACGCGCGGGAGTTTGTGGGGGTCGATGCCCACGGCGTAGGTGATGTCGGTGTAACCGCCGTCGGCGAACGCCTCCGCCTCGGCCAGGGTGGACACCGTGACCGGGCAGGGCCGGTCGCCTGCGTGCAGGAGGGCGGCGACATCGAGGCTCTTGGCCGTCTTCACATGCGGCCGCAGGGTGACACCGAGCCGCTCGGCCCTGGCCGCCAGCCGCTCGACGTTGCGCCTGACCTTGTGGACGTCGACGACGGCGAACGGGGTGTCGGGATCGGCCAGGGTCCGCACGGCGGCGCCCGCAGCGGTCTGAACAGGGCTCACAGGACCAGGACTCACGCGGCTCACAGGGAGATGTCCATCTTCTCCAGTAGGGCCAGACCCAGATACAGGTCCTGCCCTCCGATCCCGGAGCTGTCGAAAACCGTGATGTCACCGTCGGCGGTACGGCCTTCCGTCCGACCGGTGAGGACGTCTCCGAGCGGGGTGAGGACCGTGTCCGCGGGGGCGTGCTGGCTCTCGCCCATACGGCGGGCCTGTTCGGGCAGGTCGCAGAACACGCGGGCGCGGGGGAACAGTTCGGGCGGGAGTTCCCGCTTGCCGGGTGCGTCGGCGCCCATGCAGGAGAGATGCGTGCCGGGGCGGATCCACGAGGCTTCGAACAACGGCGGGGTGTCGGCCCGTGCGGTGGTGGCGGTGACGATCACGTCGGCCCGTGCGCAGGCCTCCACGGCGCTCACGGCGCGGGCCTCATGGCCTTGTGCGGCCAGTGCCGCCGCGGTCCGCTCAGCGCGTTCGGCCGTACGTCCCACGACCAGGACCGCGCCGACGGCCCGGACCCGGCTGACGGCCCGCACCTCGTAGGCCGCCTGGTGCCCGGTACCGAAGACGGCGAGGGTGGTGGCGTCCGGACGGGCCAGCAGGTCGACGGCGAGGGCGTCGGCGGCAGCGGTCCGGTAGGCGTTCGCGATCCCGACCTCCAGAACGGCCGCGAGCCTGCCGGTGGTCTGGTCGAGCAGCAGCAGGGTGGAGTGGTGGCGGGGCAGCCCGTGCTCGGCGTTTCCCGGCCAGTACGTGCCGATCTTCACGCCGGCGTGCCTGGCGGACGCGGACGGCTTGAGGGTGAACCTGTTGCGCGGGTCGGATCCGTGCACGGCGAGCGAGGGAAAGACCGGGCCGTTCACCGTCGCGGCGAAGGCGGCGCGGGCCGCGTCCAGGGCCAGGTCCTCGTCGACGAGCGCGGCGGTCCGCTCCTCGGGGATGTGCAGCAGGGGGCGGGCGGCCGGTGGCGGGCCGGGGTGCGGTCCGGCGGTGGTCATGAGCAGCCCTTCATTTGCTGTAGTTGTAGACGGTCGCCCGGGACACGCCGAGCAGATCCGCGATCGTCTGTGCGGCGTCCCGCGAGTCGAAAAACCCGTCCCGGTGCAGCCGCCGTACGAGCGCCTTCTTGTCCTGTCTGCTCAGCGACCGGGGTGTGGCGGCGCGTTCCGCGGCCAACTCCTCCACCGTCCGGCGCAGTTCGCGGGTGGTGCGGTCCCGCAGGGTCTCCAGGGGCTGTTCGCGGTGCTCGGTGTCCGTGGCCACGAGGTTGGACAGGGCGAGCGTCACGGGTGACAGCACCGACACGTCGAGATTGAGACACAGGGCCGCGACGTACTCACCGGCCTCGTTCTTGATCCCGATGGACGTGCTCTTGGCCGGGCGGCCGTCGGGGAACCGATTGGGATAGTTCTGGAGGACGCTCGGGTACTCCGGATCGGCGATGCGGGCCAGTCCCAGCTCGGTCGCGGAGTCCCCGACCCGGCGGCCGGAGAGGTTGTTCTCGATCGCCCGGATCGCGTGCCGCGGATCCCGCAGGTCGTGCAGGACCACCTCGCACAGGCCCGGAAACATACGGCCGAGCGCGACAGCGATCTTCTCGGCCTCACCGATGAGGTGCTCGTCCGCACCGTCGACGACCTCTTCGAGCACCGGCACTCCGTCCGCGAGCCGCATAGACTCATTGTCTAGATCTGGACATTGAGACTAAGAGTCCGACCGACGGTTGTCCAGCGGAGTGAGCGAGGTGTACATATGAGCCGCCCGGGTGCGGGCCGGTGTCCTTGTGGCGCATTCTTGCTGTGTCGCCCGCGGGACGGTGCACGGACTAGGTAGGGCCGATGACTGGGAGCGTCGAGGACCCAGACCCGACGGCCGGGCGGCTGACGGCACTGCTGATCGACGCCTCGACGGAGGCGGTCAGTGCGGCCGGCGGCCACGCCGGAGGGGTCTATCTGCGCTCCCGCACGCCCGGACTGCTGCGGCTCGCCGTTCTGTCGGGACTGCCCGGACCGCTGTTCCGCCCGTGGTGGCGGCTGCACGTCGACCGTCCTTTCCCCGTCGCGGACGCCTACCGGCTCGGGGTCCAGGTGGTCCTGCCGAACGCCACCGAGACCATGCGGCGCTACCCGCAGTTCGCCGCCGGGCTGCCGTTCCAGTTCGGGTCGCTCTACGTGCCCGTCATCGGTGGTTCCACGACGTTCGGTGTGCTGGCCGTGCTGCGCCCGGCCGTCACCGACGCCGCCGAGGTGCTGGCCGGCCGGGACCGTATGGTGCGCCTCGCGCAGGAGCTGGGCGAGGCGCTGCGGGACCTGGAGGACGGGAAGCCGGACCAGGTCGCCTGGGAGGGGGAGCCGGTCTGTCTGCGGCCGCCGACCGCCTCCGCGTCCGTGGGACGCGCCGGGCGCTTCGCCTGGGACCCCGCGTCGGCCGGGATCACCCTGGACGAGGACCTGCACACCCTCCTGGGTCTGCCGCCCAGCGAGTTCGCCGGCACCGTCGAAGCGTTCGCCGAGGCCGTGGCCCCCAGCGACACGCACCGCATCCTGGCCACCCTGCGGGACACCGCCGCCGGCCGCCCTCCCGCGCTGCCCCTCTACCTGCGGGACAAGGACGGCGCGCTGCGCCTGCTGGACCTGTGGAACGCCTACGAACCGCCCGCCGCACCCGCGGTCCGGGGCGTCGTCGTGGCCCCGGGCCCCGCCCCCACGGCGGACTCGGCGGCCGACCTGCTGCCCGACGGCGTGTTCTGCGTGGACCGTCTTGGCCTGGTCGTCTACGCGAATCCGCGCGCCGCCGAGCTCCTGGGCCGCCCCCGCGCCGAGCTCGTCGGCCGCGACCTGTGGGAGGCCGTGCCCTGGCTGGCCCGCCCCGACTTCGAGGACCACCTGCGGGCGGCCCTGCTCACTCCCGACCCGGTCCACTTCCATCTCGTACGACCACCCACGCGGGAGCCCGAGCCGCGGCCCGCTGCCCAGGACAACGGGGCACTGCGGTCGGCTCAGGGCACCGGGTCACCGCGCTCCGAACGGGAGGACGCGCCGCCACGGGCCGACCAAAACGACGCACCGCCGCGGGCCAATCGGGACGACGCTCCACCGCGATCCGACCAGGACGACCCACCGCCACGGGCCGATCGGGAGGACGCGCCACCACGGGCCGAGCAGGACGACCCACCGCCGCAGGCCGACCGGGACGACGCGCCACCGCGATCCGACCAGGACGACGCTCCACCAGGGGCCGATCGGGAGGACGCGCCACCACGGGCCAACCAGGAGCACGTCCCACCGCGCTCCGCCAGAGATTCCGGGCCACAGCAGTCCGCTCGCCACGCCGAGTCACCACAGTCCGCTCGCCACGCCGAGTCACCGCCCGCCGCCGACACCCAGCCACCGCGGCCCGCGCCGGACGCCGCGACACCACCGCACGCCCACCACCCAGGGCCACCACCCACGGGCCAGGCCACTCAGCCATCACCCCCAGCCCGGCACGCCGAGCCACCGCCGCCCGCCGACGACGCCCAGCCACCCCCACCCGCACAGGACACCGAGCCCGCCCCGCAGCCGTACGAAGGCGACTGGCTCGCCCTGTCCGTGCATCCCGGTCCCGACCGGCTGACCTGCACGGTCCGGCCCGCGAGCCGGGTGGCGGGCAGTCCCGCGGCGCAGGAGACGGCCGAGGGCGCGAGCCCGCTGGCACCGCTGTACCGGCCGATCGCGCTGGCCATCGCCCTGACCGAGGCCGCCACCGCACGGCAGGTGTCCGCCGTCGTGATGCGGGAGCTGCTGCCCGCGTTCGGCGGCCGCCGGCTCGCGATCTACCTGCTCCAGGAACGACATCTGTACCTGGAGTGGGAGGCCGGCTTCCCCCAGGGCTTCCTCGCGCCCTTCGACGGCGTGGACATGGGCACGCACCTGCCCGGCGTGGAGACCCTCACCACCGGCCGTCCGCTGTTCTTCGACTCGATGGAAGAGCTGACGGCCGCCTACCCGGGCATCGCCCTGGACGCCACCGAGGGCGCCAGGGCCTTCCTGCCACTGATCGCCTCGGGCCGGCCGGTCGGCTCCTGCATCCTCGGCTTCGACCGGCCGCGCAGCTTCAGCACCGAGGAGCGCACGGTGCTCACCGCGCTGGCCGGACTCATCGCCCACGCCATGGAGAAGGCGCAGCGCTACGAGTCGGAGACGGTGCTCGCCCGCGGCCTCCAGCAGGCACTCCTGCCGCGCCGTCTGTCGGCGCACCCGCAGTTGGAGACGGCCGGGCGCTATCTGCCGGGCACCGCGGGGATGGAGGTCGGCGGGGACTGGTACGACGTCGTCGAGTCCGGCGACGGGCTGGCCCTGGTCATCGGGGACGTCCAGGGCCACGGCGTGCAGGCGGCGGCCACCATGGGGCAGCTGCGCAGCGCGGTCAGGGCGTTCGCGCTCGGCGACCGGCCGCCGGACGAGGTGATGAGCAGCACCAACCATCTGCTCATCGACCTCGACCCCGGTCTGTTCGCCAGTTGCTGCTACATCCGGCTCGACCCCGCCACCGGGGTGGCCAGGGCGGCCCGCGCCGGGCACCCGCCGCCCCTGCTGCGCAGCGCGGACGGCCGCACCCGAGTCCTGGACCTGCCCGGCGGGGTGGTCCTCGGGGTGGCCCCGCGGGCCCGATATCCGGTCACCGAGCTGCAGATGGAGCCCGGCGCGATCCTGGCGCTCTACACGGACGGGCTGGTGGAGCGGCCCGGGAGCGACATCGACGAGGGGATCACCGCACTGCGGGTGGCCCTCGCGAAGGCCGGCGCTCCGGCTGCCCGGCCGGGCAGCAGGTTCCTCGCCGGTGTGGCGGACCGGCTCACCGCGACCGCCCGGCACGCCCTGGACCGCCCCGACGACATCGCGCTGCTGCTCGCCACCCGGCGTGCGGCACCGTCCGGGTCCCCATGACCAGGGTCGGGCGGGTTTGTTCATGTTCTGTCACACCGCGTGACGCCCCTCGCCTCCTGGGGCGCGGCAGTGTAGACATGGGCACATGGTCCGACTCCTGGGCCGCTTCGGGGGCGGATCGGCCCGTCGCCCCGGCGGCCCCCGCCCACCGCAGACACCCGACCATGCTCACGACCGGCACGAGGTCCCGCTGAAGGGCAGTTCGCCCACGCGGGCGGAGCGCGACGGAGCCCGGACGCCACGGCGTCCGGGAGCCCTGCGGGCGGTGGTCGGCGGTCGCAGCGTGGCCGGCCAGGTGTTCGTCCTCCAGGTCGTGATCGTCCTGCTCCTGGTCGTGGCCGCGGTGGTGGCCCTGGTGCTCCAGGTGCGGCACGACAGCACCATCGAAGCCCGCAACCGTTCGGTGGCGGTCGCCCAGGCCTTCGCCAACGCCCCCGGCACCGCTGAGGCCCTCAGCGGTCCCGACCCCTCCGCGGTGCTCCAGCCACGCGCCGAGGCGGCCCGCAAGGCGACCGACGTGGACTTCATCGTCGTCATGGACACCAACGGCATCCGGTACACGCACCCCAAGCCGGACCGCATCGGCAAGAAGTTCGTCGGGAACATCGCCCCCGCGCTGGCCGGACGGGTGGTGACCGAGGACATCACGGGCACCATCGGACCGCTCGTGCAGGCCGTCGTCCCGGTCAAGGCCGACGACGGCAAGGTCGTGGGCCTGGTGTCGGCCGGCATCACCACCGCCAAGGTGGGCGGTACCGCCGACCAGCAGGTGCCGTTGCTCCTGATGGCCGCCGCGGTGGGACTCGCCCTGGCCACGGCGGGCACGGCGCTGGTCAGCCGACGGCTGCTGCGCCAGACGCACGGTCTGGGCCCGCACGAGATGACCCGCATGTACGAGCACCACGACGCGGTGCTGCACGCCGTACGCGAGGGTGTCCTGATCGTCGACGGCGAGGGCCGGCTGCTGCTCGCCAACGACGAGGCCCACCGGCTGCTCGACCTGCCCGCCGACGCCGAGGGCCGGCACGTCCTCGACCTCGGACTCCCCGCCGACACCGCCGGGCTGCTGGCTTCCGGACGGGTCGCCACCGACGAGGTGCACCGGGTCAAGGACCGCCTCCTGGCGGTCAACCAGCGGCCCACCGACATCCAGGGCGGCCCGCCGGGCAGCGTCGCCACCCTGCGCGACTCGACCGAGCTGCGGGCCCTGTCCGGGCGCGCCGAGGTGGCCCGCGAGCGCCTCGACATGCTGTACGACGCCACGGTGGGCATCGGAACGAGCCTGGACGTGACCCGCACAGCCGAGGAGCTGGCCGAGCTCGCCGTGCCGCGGTTCGCGGACTTCGCCACCGTCGACCTCTTCGACGCGGTGCTCAGCGGAGGCGAGCCGGAGGCGGCGACCACCCTGCGCCGCGTCGCGCTCAGCGGCATCCGTGAGGACGCCCCGCTGTACAAGGTCGGCGAGCGCATCCCCCTGGTCGACTCCGCTCCCCAGGCCCGCGGCATCAGCAGCGGCCAGGCCGTCCTCGAGTCGCGCCTCGCCGAGGCCACCGGGTGGCGCGCGCAGGACTGGGAGCGCTCCGCCCACGTCATCGAGTACGGCATCCACTCTCTGATCGCGGTCCCCCTGCGGGCCGGCCATCTCGTCCTGGGCACGGTCAGCTTCTGGCGCTCGGACAAGCCCCAGCCCTTCGACACCGAAGAGGTCGTGCTCGCCGAGGAGCTGGTCACCCGGGCCGCGGTCTCCATCGACAACGCCCGCCGCTACACCCGCGAGCACACCATGGCGGTGACGCTCCAGCGCAGTCTGCTGCCGCGTCGGCTGCCCGAGCAGGACGCCCTGGACATCGCCTACAAGTACCTGCCCGCGCAGGCCGGGGTGGGCGGCGACTGGTTCGACGTCCTGCCGCTGTCCGGTGCCCGGGTCGCGCTCGTGGTCGGCGACGTCGTGGGCCACGGGCTGCACGCCGCGGCCACGATGGGCAGGCTGCGCACGGCGGTGCACAACTTCTCCGCGCTCGACCTGCCGCCCGACGAACTGCTCGGCCTGCTCGACGAGCTGGTCGCCCGGATCGACCAGGACGAGGCGGAGGAGAGCGGCAACTCCCCCGTCACAGGCGCGACCTGCCTGTACGCCGTCTACGACCCGGTGTCCCGGCTGTGCACCGTCGCCCGCGCCGGACATCCCCCGCCCGCCCTCATCCACCCCGACGGCCGGGTCGAGTACGCCGACGTGCCCGCAGGGCCCCCGCTCGGCCTCGGCGGCCTGCCGTTCGAGACGGCCGACCTGGAACTCTCCGAGGGCAGCCGCCTGGTGCTCTACACCGACGGCCTCGTGGAGGACCGGGAGCGTGACATCGACGTGGGTCTGGAGCTGCTGCGCACCGCCCTGGAGCAGGCGGGGCCCTCGCCCGAGGACACCTGCCGGGCCGTACTGGACGCGCGGCCGCCGTCCCGGGCCACCGACGACATCGCCCTGATCGTGGCCCGCACCCGGGCGCTCGCGGCCGACCGGATCGCCGAGTGGCAGGTCCCCGCGGACCCGGCGGCCGTCTCGAACCTACGGGCGGCGGTGTCCCGGCAACTCGCCCACTGGGGCCTGGACGACCTCGCGTTCACCACGGAGCTGATCCTGAGCGAGCTGGTCACCAACGCGATCCGGTACGGCGGCGACCCCATCCACGTCCGCATGCTGTTCGACCGCACCCTGATATGCGAGGTGTTCGACAGCAGCAGCACCTCACCACATCTGCGGTACGCGGCCATGACCGACGAGGGCGGCCGCGGACTGTTCCTCGTCGCCCAGCTCAGCGAGCGCTGGGGCACCCGGTACACCCCGGAGGGCAAGGTCATCTGGGCCGAACAGCCGCTGCCGTGACGCGAATCGAGGACTTTCGGCCACTCATAAGGTGGTCTTATGAGCTCATAGATTGGACCCGCGTACCGACTTAGGCTTGCCTTAGCTTAGGCTTCCCCCGAGTTGATCTGTCACCGCTCGAAGGGAACCTGATCATGCCCCGCCCCCTGCGGGTAGCCATCGTCGGAGCCGGCCCCGCCGGGATCTACGCCGCCGACGCGCTGCTCAAGTCCGGTGTGGCCGCCGACCCCGGTGTGTCCATCGACCTCTTCGAGCGGATGCCGGCCCCGTTCGGACTGATCCGTTACGGCGTGGCTCCGGACCACCCCCGGATCAAGGGCATCATCACGGCCCTGCACCAGGTGCTCGACAAGCCGCAGATCCGCCTGTTCGGCAACGTCGACTACCCGACCGACATCAGCCTGGACGACCTGCGCGCGTTCTACGACGCCGTGATCTTCTCCACGGGCGCGACGGCCGACCGCGAGCTGCGCATACCGGGCATCGAGCTCGACGGCTCCTACGGCGCCGCCGACTTCGTCTCCTGGTACGACGGCCACCCGGACGTGCCGCGGACCTGGCCGCTTGAAGCCGAGAAGGTCGCCGTCCTCGGCGTCGGCAACGTCGCCCTGGACGTGGCCCGCATCCTGGCCAAGACGGCCGACGAACTCCTGCCGACGGAGATCCCGCCGAACGTCCACGAGGGCCTCAGGGCCAACAAGGCGCTGGAGGTCCACGTCTTCGGCCGCCGTGGCCCGGCGCAGGCGAAGTTCTCCCCCATGGAGCTGCGCGAGCTGGACCACTCCCCCAACATCGAGGTCATCGTCGACCCCGAGGACATCGACTACGACGAGGGCTCGATCGAGACCCGGCGCGGCAACAAGCAGGCCGACATGGTCGCCAAGACCCTGGAGAACTGGGCGATCCGCGATGTCGGCGACCGCCCGCACAAGCTGTTCCTGCACTTCTTCGAGTCGCCCACCGAGATCCTCGGCGAGGACGGCAAGGTCGTCGGCCTGCGCACCGAGCGCACCGCCCTGGACGGCACCGGCAACGTCAAGGGCACCGGCGAGTTCAAGGACTGGGACATCACCGCGGTCTACCGCGCGGTCGGCTACCTCTCCGACAAGCTGCCCAAGCTCCCCTGGGACATCGACTCGGGCACGGTCCCCGACCAGGGCGGCCGGGTCATGCAGGAGAGCGGCGAGCACCTGCAGTCGACGTACGTCACCGGCTGGATCCGGCGCGGCCCGGTGGGCCTGATCGGCCACACCAAGGGCGACGCCAACGAGACGGTGGCGAACCTCCTGGACGACTTCGCGAACGACCGCCTCCAGACCCCGGGCTCGCCCGAGCCGGAGGCCGTGGACGCGTTCCTCGCCGAGCGGAACGTCCGCTTCACCACCTGGGAGGGCTGGTACAGGCTGGACGCCGCCGAGAAGGCGCTGGGCGAGCCGCAGGGCCGCGAGCGGGTGAAGCTCGTCGAGCGCGAGGACATGCTGCGCGAGAGCGGCGCCTGATCCGCACCTGACGCCGGTCGCGCCGAGGCCCCGCAGGGGCGGTGCGACCGGCGTCGCGCTGGGCACGGAACCCTCGCCGCCGTCCCGTCGTTGCCTTCGTGTCCGTACGACCGTGCGGGCCGACGCGGGACGAACGGGGTGGGTGTGGCACGCGTACTGGTCATCGGCGGCGGGATCGGTGGTACGGCGACCGCTCTGGCACTGCACAAGGCGGGCTTCGAGACCGTCGTGCACGAGGCCCATCCCGATTCGGCCGAGGACATCGGCGCGTTCCTGACCCTGGCGAGCAACGGCATGCGCGCCCTGGCCCAGTTGGACGCCTCCGCGGCGGTCACCGCGATCGGCTTCCCGCTGACCTCACTGCGGGTCCTGGACGACACGGGCACCGAGCAGGCGCACGCACCCATGGGCGAGGTCTCCGACCCGCTGCTGCGGTACCGGTGCCTGCGCCGCGGCGACCTCAGCACCGCGCTCCAGGCGGAGGCCCGGCGCCGCGGCGTCCCCGTCCGGCACGGCGCGCGGCTCGCCTCCGTCGAGGACGGCCCCGACGGGGTCACCGCGCACTTCACCGACGGCACCACCGCGACCGGCGACCTGCTGATCGGCGCCGACGGCCTCAACTCCGCCGTACGACGGTCGGTCTCCCCCGGGACGCAGCCGTGCTACGCCGGCCAGTACGTCTTCTACGGCTACACGCGCACCGCGTCTCCTCCCGGCACGGACGCGTGCATCACCATGGTCCGCGGCAGCGGGGCCGCGTTCGGCTACGCGGTGTCGCCCGACGGGGAGGCGTACTGGTTCGCCCGGGTCACCGGCGATCCGCTGCCCGCCGAGGAGCTGGCGCAGGGCACGGCCACCGGCCGGCGCGATCTGCTGCTGCCGCTGCTGCGCAAGGACGCCACACCGGCGGCGGACCTCGTCGCGGCCACCGGCGACGAGCTCCTGGTCACCAACGCCACCGAGATCCCCACCGGCACCCCGTGGCGCTCCGGACGGACCCTGCTCATCGGTGATGCCGCCCACGCGGCCTCCCCGGCAACCGGCCAGGGTGCCTCGATGGCCCTGGAGGACGCGGTGGTCCTCGCCAAGGCCCTGCGGGACGCACCGGACACGGACAACGCGCTCGCCCTCTACGAGACGCTCCGCCGCCCCCGCGTGGAACACAACATCACCGTCAGCGGCAACATCTCCCGCGGCTCCCACACCCCCTCGGCCACCGCCCGCCCCTGCGACGAGGACCTCGCCCGTCTCCTGGAATGGGACACAGACCTCTGGGCCGCACGGCACCCTGTTTAGGAGTTTGGCCCCCTCAGGAGAACAGGGCCTGGATGTCCGGCTTCTTGCCGCCGAAGATGCCGTCCTTCTCACCGAGGGCGGCGAGCTTCTCGAGCGAGGCCACGTCGACCTGGGGCGGCCAGCTCGGGAGTATGAGCCTGGTCAGCACATCGCCGCTGATCTTGGTGTAGACGGTGAGGATCTGCCGGGCCTCGTCCGGATGGCCCGTGGCGTACTCCAGCGACTCCGTCATGGCCTCGGTGAACTTCTTCACCAGCTCCGGGTTCTGCTGCGCGATCTTCGTCGAGGTGAACCAGGTCGCGACGGTGAGCTTCGGATCGGTCTCGGCGAACGGCGAGGCGACGACCCGGGCGCCCTGCGCCTTGGCGACCGTCTGGGCCGGCTCGCCCATCCACGCCGCGTCCACGCGACCGCCGTCCAGCGCGGCCGGCATCTGGTCGAAGGGGATCTCGACGAACTTCACCTTCGCCGGATCGCCGCCGTCCTCGCGCACCGACTCGCGGACCGTGGTGTCCCCGATGTTCTGGAGGGTGTTCACCGCGACCGAGCGTCCGGCCAGGTCCTTCGCCGACTTCACCGGGCTGTCCTTCTTCACCAGGACACCGGTGACATCGGCCCCCACCTTCCCGTTGGAAGCCGCCCCGTTGACCACGGACTTCACGGGAACGCCCTTGGTCTGCGCGAGCATCAGGGACGTGGTGTTGCTGAAGCCGAACTGGAACTGACCGCTCACCACTCCGGGGATGATGGCCGCACCGCCCTGCGCGGTCACCATCTGCAGCTCGATCCCCCGACGGGCGAAGAAGCCCTTCTTCTGCCCCAGATAGAGCGGCGCCACGTCGACGATGGGGATGACACCGACCGTGACCTGCGTCTTCTTTCCTCCGCTCGCGGAGGACGTGCCGCCCCCGGAGTCCGACGACCCACATCCTGCGGCGCCCGCGAGGGTCACCACCGCAACGGCAAGTCCGAGCAAGCGCCTTCGCATGGGGCCCTCCTGACGAGGCGACAGAACGCCTCACGACCCGTCCACTGATGTTGTGCACATCATTGACGCCCGCAATGTACACGCCTACTTTCGCCGGTGTCAGTCCCCCCGACCGCAGGAAAAACGGACGGCCCCCAAGGAGCCCACGTCTCGTGATGCACCGCATCCGCACCCGTACGCTCGTCACCGTCGCGGCCCTGCTGCTCGCCGCCCCCCTCGCACCGGCCGCCCACGCCGCCGAGGACGTCCATGTCGAGGGCCGGCTGCCGTCCGGCGCGACCTACCTCATGGACGTACCGGCCGGCTGGAACGGCACGGTCCTCCTCTACAGCCACGGCTACACACCGCCCGGCGTCCCCAACCCGGCCCGCAACGCCCCCGACGACACCACGAAGTCCCTTCTCCTGAAGGAGGGTTACGCGCTGATCGGGTCCTCGTACGCCACCACCGGCTGGGCCGTCACCGAGGCCGTGCCGGACCAGCTCGCCACCCTCGACACCTTCACCGCCCGCTTCGGCCGCGCCGGCCGCACCATCGCCTGGGGCACGTCCTACGGCGGCCTCGTCACGACCGCTCTCGCGGAACGCCACGCGTCCCGCCTCGCCGGTTCGCTGTCGATGTGCGGGCTGGTCCAGGGCGGTGTCGCCAACTGGAACAGCACGCTGGACCCGGTGTTCGCGCTGAAGACGCTCCTCGCGCCCGGATCCGGCATCCGGCTGACCGGCCTGCCAAGCCCGGCCGCCGCGGCCCAGGCCTCCGACGCCATGACGGCCGTCCTCACCGAGGCCCAGCAGACCGCCGACGGACGGGCCAGGATCGCGCTCGCCGCGGCCCTGCACAACATCCCCGGCTGGAACGACCCTTCCCAGCCCCGGCCCGCACCCACCGACCGGGACGCCCAGCAGTCGAACCAGTACCAGGCCGTCGTCGGGCTGGTGAAGTTCCCCGCGTTCGTCTGGCGCCAGGAGGCCGAGTCCCGGGCGGGCGGCACCATGTCGTGGAACACCGGGGTCGACTACCACGCCATGCTCCGCAACTCCCCCTACCTCAAGGAGGTCAAGGAGCTGTACGCCAAGGCCCACCTCTCCCTGAAGTCCGATCTCCACGCCCTCGACAGGGCCCCGCGCTCCCGAGCCGACACGAACGCCGTCGACTGGGTGAGCCGCACGAGCTCCTTCACCGGGCGCCTCACCAAGCCCCAGCTGAACATCCACACCACCGGCGACGCCCTGATCCCGGTGCAGTCCGAGAGCGCGTATCGCCGGGCCGCCACCACCGCAGGCTCGGCTCCGCTGCTGCGGCAGCGCTATGTCGACAACGCGGGCCACTGCACCTTCAGCCCCGGCGAGCAGATCGCCGCCCTGCACACGCTGGAGGACCGGATCAGGAGCGGCCACTGGCTCGGCACTGACCCAGCCGCGCTCAACTCCCGTGCCACCGCAGCCGACCCGGCCTCACCGGCCCGCTATCTCCCCTACTCCCCGACCGCCTACCCCCGCCCCTACGACCGGGCACACCCGTCCGACGGGCCCCGGACCTAGTCCTCGGCCGTCACGGCTCCGAGGTCTCGGACTCCAGCGACGCGCGCGTCGCCCTGCCGTAGACGCCGGAGTCGTCCTGCAGGACGAAGCGGGTGACCTGGTAGGTGCGCACGGCGCTCTGGACCTGCTGGTCGAAGTCGCCGTCGGCCTCCCCGTCGTAGACGCCGACCTGCCGGAGCCGGAGCTGGAGTTCGACGACCTCGGGGCCGTGGTCGCCGAGGCTGAGCACGGGAGGCTGACCGCTCGACACGGTCGGGCCTGGGGCCACCGTGGCGGTGGCGGCGGCGCTGGACGGGGCCCCGACCGGGGTGGTGGTGCCCGTAGGTGACGCGCTGTCACTGGGCCGCGCGCTCGGTGAGGAGGAGGGCGGTGCGGACGACTGCGTCGAGGACGCCGCAGGAGAAGAAGCGGTGACGGACGGGCCGCTCGACGACGGCGGCGCCTCCGGCACGCCCGCGCGTACGCCGCCGGCCGCGGAACCGTCCCGTGAAGGTCCGTCGTAGGTGAAGAGTCCGCCGAGGAATCCGCCCGTGACGAGGACGGCGACGGCCGCTCCCGTCCCGGCGAGGAGCACCGTCCGCCGCCGACGGTCCGGGGCGATGTCGGCCGGGGACGCCACGGCCGGCTGCCCGATGGGCTCCTGTCCCGCGTCCGCCCCGATCGAGGTGTCAGCGGCCAAGTCCCTTGCAAGAGCGGGCAGTTCCGGCTCTTCGGCCGAGTCAGCCGGTTCCTCGCCGACCTCCACGAACGGCCGGATGCGCACCGGGTCGAAGTCCTCCGCCGCGGCCGCCTCGGCCGTACGGGACTCGCGGTGGGCCTCGGAGGCACGGTGCGCGCAGGCGCAGGAGGGAGTGCCGTCCGCCGCCCTGGGCGCCCCGCACTCCGGGCAGACGAGGACTGGTGGTTCACTCACGCGCGTCCCCTCTCCCTACGATCTTCATATCGTAGACAGATATGCCGCGCGGAAATTCCACAACTCGTATCCCTCGGAAACCCCGGCATCCACAGGGCCGAGATTCAGCCACCGTGCGTGACGGAGAGATGAACGGTGGCGGGCGCGGGGCCCCAACGACCCGTCAGACGCAGGGCACTTGACGAACCAGTGCCACGCAAGACCGCGACAACGAGGGGTAACCAGCGGTAACTTCTGTCCCGCCCCGCCCACCCCAACCGCGCCTCCCCAGGAGACACTCCCCATGCGCAGACTCCTCGCCGCCCTGGCGGCGACCACCGCCGTCCTCGGCGGACTCACCGCGGCCGCCCCGTCCGCCACGGCCGCCGACTCGGGCACCTTCAACGTCCTCGGCTACAACGTGGCCGGCCTGCCCGAGGCCATCTCCAGCGCACCGACGCCCCGCGAGTCGAGCACCACGACGATCGGCCAGCGCATCGCGCCGTACGACATCGTCCACGTCGAGGAGGACTTCAACTACCACGCCTTCCTCTACGCGGCCGACACGAACCACGCCTACCGCACCCCCACCAGCGGCGGCGCCGGCATCGGCAGCGGCCTGAACACGCTGTCGAAAATCCCCTACGACGCCGACGACTTCGAGCGGGTGCGCTGGAACTCCTGCCAGGTGGACTCGGGCGACTGCCTCACCCCCAAGGGCTTCACCTTCATGCGCGAACGCCTCGCCGAGGGCGTCTACGTCGACTTCTACAACCTTCACACCAACGCGGGCACCAACGACGGGGACCTCGCCTCGCGCGCGGACAACCTCAACCAGCTCACCGCGTTCATCAAGTCCCACTCCGCAGGCAACGCCGTCGTGGTCATGGGCGACACCAACACCCGTTACACCCGCTCCGGCGACACCATCGCCGAGTTCGCCGCCGCCAACGGCCTGACCGACCCCTGGGTCCAGCTGATCCGCGGCGGCACCCCGCCCGCCAAGGGCAGCGACGCCCTGGTCTGCGACCAGACCGGCACCACCGTCCCCAACACCTGCGAGGTCGTCGACAAGGTCCTCTACCGCGGCAGCAAGCTGGTTTCCCTCAACGCCACCTCGTACAACAACGAGCACGCCAAGTTCCTCACCAGCGACAACCTGATGCTCTCCGACCACGACCCGATCACCGTCGGCTTCACATGGTCGCGCAACTCCGCCTACCAGCTCAGCGACCAGTACGGCGGCCCGCACGGCGACTACTACAACGACATCACCAACGTCCCCGCCGGCGCCCGCGCCACCACCATCGGGCTGCGCAGCGGTTCCCGCGTCGACCAGATGAGCCTCACCCTGGCGAACGGCACCACGCTCGCCCACGGCGGGACCGGCGGCACCGCGTCGTCCCTGACCCTGGGCAGCGGGGAGTACGTGACCGCGGGCCAGCTCTGCCAGGCCGAGTACAGCGGCCACACGCGGATCTTCTACGCCAAGTTCACCACCAGCCTCGGCCGCACCCTGGCCGGCGGCACCACCACCGCCGACTGCGTGACCCGCACCGCCCCCTCCGGCTGGCAGATCGCCGGATTCCACGGACGCTCGGGAGACGCGGTCGACAAGATCGGCTTCATCTACACCCAGCGCTGACCCACCTGACCCGGGGCGCTCCCCCGCACCCCGGGTGCACAGGAATCACAAAAGAGTGACAGGACGATTGACGGGCTCATGGCCAGGCCCTTACCTTCTGATCGATTTGCCGAACCATGTTCGAAATACCGGTCATTGAGGTGCCCCCGCACGCCACCCTGGAGAGCACGATGAGCGCAAACCCCCACCTGTCCCGCCGCGGCCTCCTGGGCATGACGGCCGCCGTGCCGCTCGCCCTGACCCTCGGCGCGGGCACCGCGCAGGCCGCCGACTCGGCGTACGCGATGGTCTACTTCACCGAGTCGACCAAGCTCGGCGACGGCACCGACTACGGTCTCCACCTGGCCGTGAGCCCCGACGGGCTCAACTGGACCCCGCTCAACCAGAACAACCCCCTGGTCACCCCCACCGCCGGCGCCCTCGGCCTGCGCGACCCGTTCCTCATGCGCAAGCAGGACGGCACCTTCGTCGTCCTCGCCACCGACCTCAAGGGCACCGACTGGAACTACAACAGCCAGTACATCCACGTCTGGGACTCCGCCGACCTGCGCACCTTCACCGGCTACCGGCGCCTGAAGCTGCACGACATGACGACCCACAGCTGGGCACCCGAGGCGTTCTGGGACGCCGGCCGGGGTCAGTACGCGGTCATCTACTCCGCGGTGAACTCCAGCGGCCACAACGTGATCATGGTCAACTACACCAGCGACTTCGTCACCGCCTCCGCCCCGCAGGTCTTCTTCGACCCCGGCTACGACGTCATCGACGGCGACATGGCCGTGGGCGTGAACGGCTACAACTACCTCTTCTTCAAGAAGAACCAGACGCTGGTGAGTGCCCGATCCACCACCCTGAACCCGGGCAGCTTCACCGAGTACAGCGCGGGCGTGGCCCATGGCGGCACCGAGGCCCCCACCGTGGTCAAGTCCCTCACCTCCGGCACCTGGTGGCTGTGGGGGGACACCTACACCCCCAACGGCGTCTTCTACGCCTGGCAGTCGAGCAGCCCCGCCTCCGGCACCTGGACCGCCCTGGACCAGAAGACCTACACCCAGCCGGTCAACTCCAAGCACTGCGGCATCGCCACGATCACCACGGCCGAGTACACCAACCTGCTCGCGAAGTGGGGCGCGCCGGCCTGGAACCGGCTCAAGTCCTACAACTACCCGGCCCGTTACGTCCGCCACTCAGACTACGTGGGCCGCATCGACGAGTACCCCGTCGAGCCGTACAAGGACTCCCTGTGGACCCTCGTGCCGGGTCTCGCCGACAGCTCCGGCGTGTCCTTCCGGTCGGTCAACTATCCCGACCGCTATCTGCGGCACTACAACTACCAGCTCCGGCTCGACACCAACGACGGCACCTCCACCTTCGCCGGTGACGCGACTTTCTACCGCACGGCGGGCCTCGCGGACGCGAGCTGGGCCTCCTTCCGCTCGTACAACAACCCGACCCGATACATCCGGCACTTCGACTACGTCCTGCGCATCGACCCGGTCTCCACCGCCACCGAGAAGCAGGACGCCACATTCCGGGTAGGTTACTGATTCAACCGAAAAGCCCCCCTGGCGCTCCGCGTTTGTATACGCTCCAGGTCGTCTTCACCAGACCTTCACAGGGGGGCTTTTTCCATGCGCAGAGGACACATAGCCGCCGTCGCGGCCGCCGCGGGCGCGCTGACCGTGCTCGCCACGATCCCGGCCCACGCCGCCGAGTACTCGTCGGCGCTGAAGATCAAGGGCATCCAGTACGACGCCCCGGGCCGGGACTCCAACAGCTGCTCCACCGGCAACACCGACGAGGAGTACCTGACGATCAAGAACTACTCGCGGACCGCGACGGTGAACCTCAAGGGGTACGTCGTCAAGGACGCCACCGGCAACAAGTTCACGTTCACGAAGAACCACACGCTCCAGCCCGGCGACTACGTGAAGCTGCGCGGTGGCCGCGGCACCGACTCCGACGCGCACAACGTCGTGTACCGCAACAACTGCAACTTCATCTGGAACAACGACAAGGACACGATCTACCTGTACAAGCCGTCGGGCGCGCACGCCGACACCCACGCGTACACCGCGAGCGCCAACGACCGGGACGGCAACGGGTACATCACGTACCACGGCTGAGCAGGTCACGTCCGCTCACGACGGCCAGCGCGGCGGTCAGTGCGACCAGGGCCGCCGCCTGGGTCAGGACGCCCACGCGCAGCGCCCCGGGCAGGAGGTCGAGCCACGGGTAGACCGCGGTGATCCGGACCGCCAGGAGGAGCAGACCCAGCGCCGCGAGGGCGGCGGCCTCCGCGGCGGGGACGCGGTTCTCGCCGCGGGCGCGGTACAGCAGCCAGGCGAGGGCCGTCACGAGGTAGCACGTCACGAGGGCCCAGACGGTGTCGACCCCGCCGGGCAGTGCCACGACGGAGCCGCCCATCAGCACACAGCAGGCGGCGAAGACCAGGCCGGGCGCGCCCGCGGGCAGAGCCGCCGGGGGCGCGTCTCGGTGGTGGGCCGCGCAGAGCGCCAGCGCGGAGGCCCAGGCCAGCACGGCGGCCGCGACGACGTAGGCGGAGTCCGAGGGGGCGAAGTCGCGGGCCCAGAGATCCACCAGCGGAAAGAGCGTCGGCAGGGCCGCGACGAGCGCCGCCACCTGGGCGAGGCGGCGGTGATCGCGCAGCAGGGCGAAGTAGGCGACCGTCCACAGCAGCGGGAGGACCCACTGGGCGACCGCGCCGGCACCGGCCCACACTCCGTGGCCGGTGAAACCGTCCGTGAACAGGGCCCACTGGCTTCCGCCACGGGTCGACGCCCAGGTCAGCCCCAGAACCCGGTCGACCACGGCGGACGCCGCCTGGAGCAGGACGGCGAACAGGGCGAAGAGGCGGACGGCCGAGCCGAGTACGGCGTAGCGGCGGGGCGCGCCGCCCGCGCCGAGCCTGCTGCGCACGGCCAGCGCGAGGATGCTCGCCACCTCGCCGAGGGTGGGCCGGCTCTGCTCCTGGGTCTCCTGGTCGACGTCCCAGAGGTAGGTCTCGACCATCTCCTCCTCCCGCTCGCGCCGGTAATAGGCGGGCAGCAGGCGCAGGACGGCGCGGTAGCGGGATTCGAGCAGCGTGGTCATGCCAGACCTCCGGCGAGTCCGGGCCGCGTGGCGGGCTTGTCGGTCGTTCCAGGAGCACTTGCGGGGGTACGGCGTCCCTCGGCGATCCGCTTCTTCGCGGCGCTCGCTCCGGCGGCCAGCCGCTCCGCCTCGGCGGTCAGGGCCGCGGTCCCCTCGTCGGTGAGGCGGTAGTAGCGCCGGAGTCTGCCCTGCTGCACCTCCTCGCGGTCCAGCACGATCAGCGCGTCGGCGGTGAGCCGGTCCAGTACGCCGTACAGGGTGCCGACGCGCATCTGCACGGCCCCCTCGGAGAGTTCCTCGACCTCGCGCAGGATGCCGTAGCCGTGCCGCGGCTGATCGGCGAGGGCGGTCAGAACGAAGAACGCCGCCTGTGTCATGTTCCTCGGTGCCATGAACACGAATATATCGGCTCCCGATATATTCAGCCAGCCGAATCGCGGAGGCGGTCGGGGACGACGAACAGGGCCCGCCCCAATGCGGATGGTGGGCGGGCCCTGTTCGAGAGGTCATTTTGGCGTGCCGGGCCGCGGACCGGGCACGAGTGAACCGCGGCCACTCGGTGCGAAGCGTGTGCGCCCCGTGTGCGCGGGGCAGATCACGGTGAGCGTCCCGTGTCGGCGGACGCCCCCGCGCCGCACATGTCCGCCTGCCGGACCCGCCTGGTCCGCACGGGCCGCCGACGACGATACTTGGCCCCGGCACGCACCACTCCCTCTCACAGATGGACCCATGTCAAGCACTCCCACGGCAGACCCCACGGCACCCTCCACCGTCTGGCTGGCCCGCGGCCGCCATCTCGGATCCGACGCGGCCGACGTCCTGCGCCGGAATCTGGAGCTACTGAAGGAGAGCGCGACCCTCGACGACTTCCAGGAACCGTCCGAGACCGGGGACGCCCCGGAGCGGATCTTCGAGGCCCGCTGGCGGGTCGCCGACGAGGTGACCGTCCGGGCCCGGCTCTCCCTCGCCCCCGTGTCGAGCGGCGGACAGGAGTGGGTACTGGCGGCCGAGGCGGAGCAGCCGTGGGATCTGCGGTGGCCCTCTCCCGCGACCATGTTCTGGCCCGACAGCGACGACGTCTTCTGGGACCGTGACGCCGCCACCGGGCTGCGGCTCAGGGACCTGAGCGTGCTGCCCGAGGAGGACAAGGACGTACGGCGGGTGCTGCGGCAGGCCGTGCGCGGCAGCTGGGCGGTGCATGTCGTCGTCCACGAGGCCATGACCACCGACCAGCGCGGCCGGCGCCCGCTGGCGGACATGATGCCGCCGGGTCTGCGCCACCGGATCGTCGAGCACCGGGCGCTGCCGCACCAGCTGCGGGTCCTGAACTGGGCCGTGAAGGAGTTCGGCGTGGAGGTGCCGCGCGGCGGTGCCGTGGTGCTGCCCGGGACGCCGGTGCCGCCCGGCTACGACGGCCAGGACTTCTCCGTACGCAGCGTGTTCCTCGACGGTTCGGAGCCCACCGAGCTGATCGCGACCGTGACACGCTACGCGGCGATGCCCAAGCCGCTGCCGGAGGGCGGCGAGGCGGCCGTGACCGCGCTGCGGGAGCAGTGGCAGCTGCTGACGCCGGCGGAGGAGCTCGAACGCGAGCGGGCTCTGGTGGCGATGTACGCCGAGGCGCTGGAGGCCATGACGAAGTCCCGGGACCTGTACCGGGAGGCCGCCGAGCGGGCGAACGAGGCGCTGGCGATCTACCGCGAGAACGCCCCGGCACCGGAGCCCCGGACGGATCCGGAGGCCACCTCGCCGTTGCAGCAGCTGTCGAAGACGTTCGGGCGCTGGAAGGGCACCCTGCGGCCCCCGGCCCGCGACGAGGACCAGGACCGGCAGATCAGCTGAAGAGCGGAAAGCGGTCCGCGTCCGCGCCGAGGGCGAGCCGTTCGGGCTCTGTGAGCGGTGTGCGTCCGGTGGCCGCGCGGGCGTAGTGCTCGTCCTTCCAGTCCAGCGGGACGGGGCCCGCCGAGGAGCCCGTCCAGGGTGGCGCGCACCGCGGCCAGGCCCGCGGCGGACGGGCCGGGGGCCTCCGGCAGGTCGACGACGAGGTCGAGGTGGTGGACGGTGGCCTCGACGGCGAGCGTGAGCATCAGGTCCCCGGCCGTCAGCACATGTCCCTGCGTGGAGACCGGCAGCTCCGGCGGGGTGTCCGCGACGGCGTTCACAGTGGCCGCGGTGGTCTCCAGGTACAGCTCGCGCAGCTGGCGGAAGTCGAGGAACATGCTGGCGCTCACCCGGTTCCAGCGCTGGCCGTTCGCCGCGCCGACGGGGTCCGGCGCCCAGTCCCGCCAGTAGGTCACCGCGTCCAGGTCGGGCGGTCCGGCAGCGGGTGTGTGCAGGGCGACCAGGGCCCGCTGGGCGTCCCCGGCACAGTGGAAGACCAGGTCGCGCACGGCCCAGCCGGTGCAGCCGGTGGGCCGCCAGGACTCCTCGTCGCCGAGGGGGCGTACGACGGCCGTGAAGGCCTCGTAGGCGGCGCGCAGCACGTCGGCGTTCATGGCGCCAGCCAAGGGGGGCACTTTCCCGGGGTGACAGGAGGTGTCGGAGGGCCGACCGTGGATACGCGGTGGGGACAGCTCATCGGTTCGTCCGGAAGGTCACCTTCATCATGAGCCGCGAGAACAGCGACAGTGCCACCTGCTCCGGGACGACGCTCACGGTCAACGGCAAACCCCACACCCTACTGGTCGACCACCGGCGCGTCCTGCTCGACGTACTGCGCGAGGACCTGGAGCTGTGGGGTGCCAGGAAGGGCTGCGACCACGGGCAGTGCGGGGCCTGCACGGTCCTGGTGGACGGGCGCCGGGTCAACAGCTGCCTGCTGCTCGCGGTCGCCCTGGACGGCAGCGAGGTGCGTACTGTCGAGGGCCTCGGCGGCGACGGGGGCGAGCTGCATCCCCTCCAGCAGGCCTTCCTGGACCGTGACGCCTTCCAGTGCGGCTACTGCACCCCCGGCCAGCTCTGCTCGGTGATCGGCATGCTCGACGAGGCGGCGGCGGGCCACCCCTCGCGCGTCACCGGCGACACGCCCGACGGCGGTCCCGAAACCGGCCGTCCCCAACCGGACCGTTCCGCATCCGGCGGTCCCGTACCGCTGGACCGGGACGAGATCCGCGAACGGCTCAACGGCAACCTGTGCCGCTGCGGCGCCTATCCACGCATCGTCGACGCGGTCGAGGACGTGATCCGGTGAAGACCTTCGACTACGTACGGGCCGGCAGCCCCGAAGAGGCGGCGGAGCTCTTCGCCGCCCGGCCCGGCGCCCGCTATCTCGGCGGCGGCACCAACCTGGTCGACCTGATGAAGCTCGGCGTCGAACGGCCGGACGTGCTCGTCGACGTCAGCCGACTCCCCCTGGACGAGGTCGAGGAGCTCCCGGACGGCGCACTGCGCGTCGGCGCGACGGTCCGCAACAGCGACCTGGCGGCCCATCCGGCCGTCCGCGCCCGCTACCCCGCCCTCTCCCAGGCCCTGCTGGCGGGCGCCTCGGGCCAGCTGCGCAACGCGGCCACCACGGCCGGCAACCTGCTCCAGCGCACCCGCTGCCCGTACTTCCAGGACGTCTCCAAACCGTGCAACAAGCGGGCGCCGGGCAGCGGTTGCGGGGCACGCGAGGGCGTGCCCCGGGACCACGCGGTACTCGGACACTCCCCGCACTGCATCGCCACGCACCCCTCCGACATGGCGGTCGCGCTCGCCGCGCTGGACGCCCAAGTCGAGGTGTACGGCACCGAGGGCGCCCGGAGCCTACCCGTGGCCGACTTCCACCGGCTGCCGGGGGCCCATCCGGAGCGGGACACCGAGCTCCGCCCCGGCGAACTCGTCACCGGGGTGCTGCTGCCGGCGGCCTCGGCCGGGCTGCCGTCCGCCTATCGCAAGGCCAGGGACCGGGCGTCCTACTCCTTCGCCCTCGCCTCGGTGGCCGCCGTGGTGCGGGTGACGGACGGGGTGGTCGACCATGCCGGGATCGCCTTCGGCGCGCTGGCGCACCGGCCGTGGCGGGCCCGCCGGGCCGAGCAGGCGCTGGTGGGCGCCGCGCCCACGGCGGCCGCGTTCGAACACGCGGTCGACCTGGAACTCTCCGCCGCCGAGCCGTTGCGGGACAACGCCTTCAAAGTGCCCCTGGCGCGCTCGCTCGCCCTGGATGTCCTGACCCGGCTCACCGCGGCCGCCAGGACCTGAGGAGGACGCCATGGACGCCACCACCCGGGGCACGACCGCTCCTGCCTCCTCGCCCGCGCTGGGCGCTTCCGTCGAGCGCCGCGAAGGGCGCGAGAAGGTCACCGGCACCGCCCGCTACGCAGCCGAACAGCCCTGTCCCGGCCGTACGCACGCCTGGCCGGTGCCCGCCTCGATCGCCCGGGGACGGGTCACCGGCATCGACACCTCGGCCGCCCTGGAGGTGCCCGGGGTCCTGGCCGTGCTCACCCACGAGAACGCGCCGGAACTGTCCGAGCCGGACGACGCCACGCTCGCCGTGCTGCGCGACTCCCGTGTCCCGCACCGCGGTTGGTTCGTCGCCCTGGTGGTGGGCGAGACCCTGGAGGCCGCCCGCGCGGGTGCCGCCGCCGTCCGCGTCGACTACTCCGTCGAGGGCCACGACGTCACCCTGAGCTCCACCCACCCGGGCGCGTACGCGCCCGAGCAGGCCAACGACGGATACCCGGGGACCCGTGAACACGGCGACCCCGAGGGCGCGTTCGCGTCCGCCCCGGTCCGGATCGACACCGACTACCGGGTGCCCCCGCTGCACAACCACCCGCTGGAACCGCACGCGACGACGGCCGAGTGGCGCGACGGCCGGCTCACGGTGCACACCTCCACCCAGGGCGCCACGACCGTACGTACCGTCCTGGCCGGCCTGTTCGGCATCCCGGAGGATCACGTCACCGTCCGCGCCGAGCACGTGGGCGGCGGTTTCGGGTCCAAGGGCACGCCCCGTCCCGACGTGGTGCTCGCCGCGATGGCGGCCCGGCACACCGGACGGCCGGTCACCCTGGCGTTCCCCCGCCGCTTCATGCCCGCCGTCGTCGGACACCGCGCCCCCACCCTGCACCGGCTGCGCCTCGGGGCCCATCCCGACGGACGGCTCGCCTCCCTGATCCACGAGGTCACCACCCACACCTCGCGCGTCAAGGAGTTCGTGGAGCAGGCCGCGGTGCCCGCACGCGTGATGTACGCCGCCCCCGACTCCCGTACGGCGCACCGCGTGGTGCCCCTCGACGTGCCCACCCCGTCCTGGATGCGGGCCCCGGGCGAGGCGCCCGGCATGTACGCGCTGGAGTCGGCCATGGACGAGCTGGCCACCGAACTGGGCATGGATCCGGTGGAGTTGAGGGTCGTCAACGAGCCGGACACCGAACCCGACAGCGGCAAACCCTTCAGCAGCAGGCACCTGGTCGAGTGTCTGCGCGAGGGCGCCCGGCGCTTCGGCTGGGCCGGGCGGGACCCGCGACCGCGCTCCCGCGCCGAGGGCCCGCTGCTGGTGGGCTCGGGGGTGGCGGCCGCCACGTACCCCGTGCTGGTCCATCCGTCCACAGCGGCGGCGCGGGCCCTGCCCGACGGGACGTTCCTGGTAGGGATCAACGCCGCCGACATCGGCACGGGTGCCCGGACCGTACTCGCGCAGATCGCCGCGGACGCGCTCGGCGTGCCCGTGGACCGGGTGCGGACCGAGGTGGGCAGCAGCGACCTGCCCGCAGCCTCACTGGCCGGCGGCTCGTCGGGCACCGCCTCCTGGGGCTGGGCGGTGCACGAGGCCTGCGTCCGGGTCGCGGAGCGCCTGGCCGAAGGGCCGCTGCCCGCGGAGGGGATCGAGGTCCGCGCCGACACGGCCGGCCGGGCCGACGCCGACAGCCCGTTCGCCCGGCACGCCTTCGGCGCCCACTTCGCGGAGGTCGCCGTCGACACGGTCACCGGGGAGACCCGGGTCCGCCGTCTGCTGGGGGTGTATGCCGCCGGACACATCCTCAACTCCCGTACGGCGCGCTCCCAGTTCGTCGGCGGCATGACCATGGGGCTCGGCATGGCGCTCACCGAGGGCAGCACGATGGACGCCGCGTTCGGCGACTTCGCCGAATCCGACCTGGCCGCGTACCACGTGCCCACGCACGCCGACGTGCCCGACATCGAGGCGCACTGGATCGACGAGGACGACACCCGCCTCAACCCCATGGGCAGCAAGGGCATCGGCGAGATCGGCATCGTGGGGACGGCGGCCGCGATCGGCAACGCCGTCTTCCACGCGACCGGCGTGCGCCTGCGCGAGCTGCCCCTCACACCGGACCGCGTACTGAGCGGCCTCCGCGGGAGGGGCGGCTCCTAGGACAGAGGGGCGGCTCCTGGGCCAGGGGCCGGCGGGGCGTCGGCCGCCTTTCGGATGGCCTCCGCCGTCCGCCGTTCCGCCAGGACGCGTTCCGGCGACGGCGGCGTGGCGAGCTGCACCACGAGGGCGGTCAGGGCGGCCAGCGACGCGCCCACGGCCACCGTCCCCACGAGCCAGGCCCGCGCCAACGGCAGCTCCAGGACCCGGGAGAGCCCGGCCGAGCGGAACCGCCCGTCGAGCAACTGACCCGCGGCCACCGCCGCCGGTACGGCGACCGCGAGGGCCAGGACCGGAACGACGGGGCGCACCAGCAGCAGGGCGAGCAGGACGCACAGGACCGACACCCCGAGCGCGAACCCGTACACCTGCATGGATGCCCCGTCCCGGTGCGCGGGGAAGCACACGACACCGCAGACCAGCAGGGCCAGGGCGGCGATCCTGCTCGGCCAGGCCGGTGCCCTTCGGGTCGGCCTCGACGCGGGCGGATGCGGCGGCGGGGCCGGATAGGCATCCGCCCCCGGCATCTCCGGTTCGGACCGCCCCTCCTCGTCGTACAACTCGTGCTCCTCGAACAGCGGCTGCGGGGGTTCCTCCGTCGCCAGGCGTCCGATGAGCTCGACGAGTTCCTCGACGGGCCGTCCGGTCACTGCCGCGCGCACCGCCTCCTGCGCGCAGTGGGGACGCAGTTCGGACCGGTTCAGCAGGGCCACCAGACGGGTCACGTCCTCCACGGGACGGGACTCGGCGGCGGCCCGGATCGCCTCGTCGGCGCTGTCCGCGTCCCGCGGTGGCCGGGTCAGCAGGGAGACGAGCCGGGTGACGTCCTCCACCGACCGGTCCACGCCGACGGCACGGAGGGCCGCGACGGTGGCCTGCGCGTACTCGGGAGACTGTTCCAGCAGGGTGATCAGGTGGACGACGTCCTCCAGGGGACGGTCGGCCACGGCGGCACGCACCAGGTCGCCAACGGGATCGCCGTACGACCGGTCCATCGGTATGGCAGGTTCGTTCGGGTGAGCTGTCGGGCCGGTGGTCATGCTCTGCTCCAGACAAAGAGTGCGGTCACTCCTACGCGCCCCCGTCGTGCGCCCGCGACATTGCGATGCCCCATTCGTAAGCGGGTACCCGACGGCATGCCACTCGGATGAGCCACGGGTGTGAGGGCGGCCCCGGTGAGCCATAGGGCGACCGGATGCGGGAATCCGTCAGAGAGCGGGCCGTTCGGCGCCCGGAGGAGGAGGTCGGCCCGTGGATTCGACCACAGCACTGATCGTCGTCGTGGTGCTCGCGGCGCTGGCGCTGGCGGTGGCCGTGGGGCTGCTCGTACGGCTCGTGAGAACCCGCCGCGGTCTGCGGCGGGCGGGACTTCCCACCGGGCCCCGCTGGGTCTTCTGGGGTGCCCTGTTGTACTTCGTCCTGCCCACGGATCTGGTGCCGGATCCGGTGTACCTCGACGACATCGGTGTTCTGCTGCTCGCCCTGCGCACCCTGCGCGGTTCCCCGGCCGACCGGGCCGCCCTGCGGCTCGACGAGCGGGACCCGGAGGCCTCCCGCCGACCCTGATTACGCAGGGTAAGGAAACCAATCACTCGTTCGATTCGTATAAGTCTCTGGAAGCCGAAGGAAGTCGGCTGACCTGACGGCGTCGTGGGGTGACGTCCGTCCGGGAGAGGCAGTACCGGCGAGGGAGAGACGATGCAACCGTTCGCGCTCAACTACGCACGTCCGGCAGCGACGTCGGAGGCGACCACTCCGTACGCCTACGACTCCGGCATGCAGTTGAACGTGCTCATGGACGGCCGGGTCGCGGCCCGCGACCACGCGCTGATGAGGGAACTGGGGACCACCACGAGCACGGCGGGCTCCAAAACACACTTCGACGACTGAACACGGCCGACTGTCGATGACCGTGTTGATTCTTACCTGCGAAGAGGACGTGACGGCCGACATGGTCGTGGTGCACCTCAACGCCACGGGGGTACCGGTGGTCCGGCTGGACCCGGCCGACCTGACCGACGGGGTCGCGCTGTCCGGGGAGTACGTGCACGGCGGCTTCCGCGGCCATCTGTCGGCCGGCGGCCGTCTGGTGGGCATCTCCGGGCTGCGCTCGATCTGGGTCCGCCGCCCCGGCATCCCCGCGGCGCGGGCGGCCGCGCCCTCGGAGTGGCTGACCGAGGAGTCCGCCCAGGCGCTGTACGGCATGCTCCGGGGCAGTGACGCCCGCTGGATGAACCATCCGGACGCGGCCCGCCGGGCCCGTCACAAGCCCTGGCAGCTGCGGCTCGCCCAGCGCTGCGGCCTGCCCGTCCCGGCCACGATCGTGACGACGTTCCCGCAGGCCGCCCGGGAGTTCGCCGAGCGCTATCCCGACCTGGTGGTCAAGCCGGTCTCCGGGGCGCACCCGCAGGACCCGCCGCGGGCGGTGCCGACCAGCCGGGTCGCCCCGGACGCCGATTTCGCGGCCGTCGCGTTCGGCCCGACCCTGCTGCAACGGCGGGTGGCCAAACAGGCCGACATACGCCTGACCGTCGTGGGCGAGACGATGCTGGCCGCCCGGAAGGCAGCGGGCGCGGACGACGAGGTGGACGTCCGTTTCACCCCCTCCACATCTCCGTGGCAGCCCGCCGACGTCCCGCCACGGGTGGCCACGGCCGTCCGGGACTATCTCCGGGCGGCCGAACTGGCTTATGGGGCCTTCGACTTCGCCGAGGACGGCGACGGGACCTGGTGGTTCCTGGAATGCAACCAGTCGGGGCAGTTCGGCTTCGTGGAGGTGGAGACGGGCCAGCCGATCGCGCGCAGCATCGCGGAATGGCTGGCCCGGCCCGGTCCGGACCCGCGCTCCCGTGCCAACGGCGCCGACACCGCGGTGTCCTGAGACCGGATCAGTAGGGCCGCGGGGCTGCGGGCGGCAGGGCGGGCACCCATCCCTGCCCGGGCGAGGCCGGGCGCTCGGGGACGGGCGGGGGCATGAAGGACTGCAGCGGCCGCATGACGTACTCCAGTTCCCTGCGTACGCGCTCGGCCTCCCTGCGGGCTAGAGCGGGGACGTCGCCGCGCTCGGCGACGAGTCGGTCGTAGATGGGGGAATCCTGGAACACCCGTCAACGCGC
This sequence comes from Streptomyces sp. SLBN-8D4, assembly GCF_049739545.1. NCBI lineage: Bacteria > Bacillati > Actinomycetota > Actinomycetes > Kitasatosporales > Streptomycetaceae > Streptomyces > Streptomyces sp. SLBN-8D4. Next base: position 9,436,103 of record NZ_JBMGQC010000001.1, on the reverse strand, counting down.
CTTTCGTTTTCGCGGGCCCACGCGCATGGGCACGGCTGACGAGTCTAGGCGCCTCCACGTACCGACGTGCGAATTCCGAGTCGGGCTTGACGGCCCGCGGGGGGTCATGCGCCGGTGGTGGACCCCGGACGGACGATCATCAGGATGGTCACGGTCGCCCACAGAAGGTTGAAAATGCCCGTGAACATGGCCAGTTGGGCGGTGGCGCGGTGTTCGACGCTCCCCTGTCCGGTCAACTCCTCGAGGAGTTCGCTCTGCCGGGGAAGGACGAAGGCGGCGAGAACTCCCGCGGCCGCGGCCGTGAGAGCCATGGACGTGGTCAGCCAGGCGTCGCCCAGGACGCCCATCGCGGCTGCGGTGGCGATGCCTAGGACGGGGACCGCGATGCCGATGCCCGCGTAGACGCGGCAGATGCGGTGCAGCAGCCGTACCGTGCCGACGCCCGCCTCCTCCGCGTGGGCCCGGCGGGCCGCGGGCGGGAACATGCTGGCCGCGACGGTCACCGGTCCCACGGCGACGATGGCGACGAGGACGTGCAGGGCCAGCAGGAACTTGGTCATGGGGTGGCGTGTCCTTCTCCGGTGCGGTCGGCGGTGCCCGTCCACGCTAGGTACCCGCCGGGTGATCACACAGAGGCTGAAACGACAGCTTCCAACGGATTCCCGCCAACGCGTCCGACAGGGAGTTCCGCCTGATCCCGGGGTCGTGGCCATGGCGGGAATCCACCTATCGTGGCGGTCATGCACTCCGTGGCGATCCTGGTTCTCGACGACGTGGTGCCGTTCGACATGGCGGCGCCCATGCAGGTGTTCGACTGGACGCGGCTGCCCGACGGGCGCCCCGCCTACCGGGTCCGGCTGTGTGCCGAGTCGCCGGAGGTCCGTGCGGACGGCGGTTTCACCCTGCGGGTCGAGCACGGCCTCGAAGCCCTCACGGAGGCGGACACGATCGTCGTGCCGGGATGCTCCCCGGTGGCCGGACCGCCCTCTCCGCGCGTCCTGGCGGCGCTGCGGGAGGCCGCGGCGGCCGGCACCCGGATCGCGTCCGTGTGCGTGGGCGCGTTCGTGCTGGCGGAGGCAGGGCTCCTGGACGGGCTGCGCGCCACCACGCACTGGGTGGCCGCGGACGACCTGGCGCGCCGCTTCCCCGCCGTCGAGGTCCAGCCGGACGTGCTGTACGTCGACAACGGGCAGATCCTGACCTCCGCGGGTGCGGCCGCGGCCCTCGACATGTGCCTGCACATGATCCGCCGGGACCTGGGCTCGGCGGTCGCCGCGCATGCCGCCCGGATGTCGGTGATGCCACTCGAACGGGAGGGCGGACAGGCCCAGTTCATCGTGTACGACCACCCGCCCGTGCCCCGTGGTTCGACGCTGGAGCCGGTCCTGGAGTGGGTCGAGGACAACCTGGCCCACGAGATCACCCTCGGGGCGATGGCGGCCCGTTCGGGGATGAGCGAGCGCACCTTCAGCCGCCGTTTCCGCGAGCAGACCGGCAGCACGCCGCTGCAGTGGCTGCTCCGGGCCCGGGTACGGCGGGCCCAGTACCTGCTGGAGAACACCGGTCACCCGGTCGAGCGGATCGCGCGGCAGGCGGGGTTCGGCTCCCCCACGGCCTTCAGGGAACGCTTCCGCCGGGTCGTCGGCACGACCCCGCAGGCGTACCGCGCGGCCTTCCACGCGAAGGACGCGGTCCCGGCGGCGGCACGCTCCTGACCGCCCGCCGGGTCCGGCGTGGCGTCAACCGGCCAGCGGCAGGCTGCTCTCCCCGTCCGGGTCCGCGCATCCGGCGGCCGGCAGCAGGGCGTCGGCCCTGGCGACCGCTTCACGGACATCGTCGGTGCCCATCATCACGCACAGTGTGTAACTGACGTCCTCCAGCTCACGAGCCGTCGACGGCCTGTCCCTCTCCGCCTGGGCGATCCTCAGTGACGCGTAGCGGGTCAGCAGGGTTCTGACGGCCTTCGGGTCCGGAATGAGCACGAAGCGCCCCTCTCTCGAATTTTTCGCTGCGTATGCCCCCTCCGCACCGGCCCAATCCCATCCGCCGCTCCCCGGCACGCGATTGGCGCAATACCGTGCGGGCGGACCCGCTTCCCCAAGGGCCGCAAACCGTTGAACAAGGGGCATCCCTCGCACAGTGAACGGTATACGCCCATGAACCGCTCCGCAGGTCTCCTCAGCGCCCTCTATCTCGCGACGAGCACCGGACTCGCCTGGACAGCGGTCCTCGCGCTGCGCTCCGGCCCGCCGTGGGCCGTGTGTCTGTTCGCCGCCGCGAGCCTGGTCCCGGTCATCGCCGTCGTGCGCGAGAGCGTGCTCTGCGACCAGCGGCGCGCTCTGGCCGAAACGCGCAGGCGCGTCGCCGTCCCCGAAGGACCGGGCGCGGGAGCCGCCGACGACATCGTCCGCGCCGAACTCGACACCGCGTGCTGCGAACGCTGGTGGACGAGCTGCGGCACCGACCACGACTCGACATGCCCCCGCCGGGTGCCGAAAAGCAGCGCGGCCTGACACCCAGCAACCACACCGGGCGCACGGCCGCCGACGACACCGTCCGCCCCGAACCCGACACCACATGCCGCCAACACCGGTGCACGACCCGCGACCACAACTCGACGCGCCCCCGCAGAATGCCGAAAAGCAGCGCGCCCTGACACCCAGCAACCACACCGGGTACGGGGCCGCCGACGACACCGTGCGCGCCGAACCCGACACCGCGTGCTGCGAACGCTGGTGGACGAGCTGCGGCACCGGCCACGACACGACATGCCCCCGCCGGGTGCCGAAAAGCAGCGCGGCCTGACGCCCGGCAGGCGGGCCGGGGTTCAGGCGAGCTGTCCGGCGTGCAGCGCGGTGTAGGCGCCGCCGCGGCGCAGGAGTTCCTCGTGGGTGCCGGTCTCCAGGATCCGGCCCTCCCCCATCACCACGATCCGGTCGGCGCGCCGCACGGTCGACAGCCGGTGCGCGACCACGAAGGTCGTCCGTCCGTGCAGCAGCCGGGCGAGCGCCTGCTGGACGAGCGCCTCGGAGCGGGTGTCCAGGGCCGAGGTCGCCTCGTCGAGGACCAGCACCCGCGGGTCGCGGATCAGAGCCCGCGCGATGGCCAGGCGCTGGCGCTGCCCGCCCGACAGCCGGGCTCCGCGCTCGCCGACCAGGGTGTCCAGGCCCTGCGGCAGCCGGTCGACGAACTCCAGCGCGTTCGCGTCGCGCAGCGCCGCGCGTACGGTCTGTTCGTCGGCGTCGTCCATGCCGTAGGCGACGTTGTCGCGGATCGTGCCGTCGAACAGGACGGACTCCTGCGGTACGACGGACAGGAAGCGCCGATAGGTGCGCAGGTCGAGGGTGTTCATGTCGGTCCCGTCGAGCAGCAGCCGTCCCGAGGTGGGCCGGATGAAGCCGATGACGAGGTTGAGGACGGTGGACTTGCCCGCGCCCGACGCGCCGACCAGGGCGATGGTCTCCCCGGGGTCGACCGAGAGGGTGAAGTCCCGCACGGCGGACCGCCCGGCCTCGTACGAGTGACCCACACCCCGGAACTCGACGGCCCCGCCCACCGAGTCGACCCTGGCCTTGCCCTCGTTGTCCTCCAGTTCAGGGGCCTGGAGCACCTCACCGACGGAACGGACGGACTCCAGGCCCTTGGTGATGACCGGGGCGAGCCCCGCGAGCGTCGTCGTGGAGTTGGTGAGCGTGGTCAGGAACGCGCTCAGCATCACGACGTCGCCCGCGGTCACACCCCAGACGCCGTAGTACGACACCAGCGCGGCCCCGGCGAGGACCAGCACGCCGACCACGTTGAGCACGACCCAGGCCAGCGAGCCGAAGCGGCCGTTGACGAGGTCGAGGCGCATCCCGGAGGTCAGCAGCCGGCGCAGGGTGCCGTCCATGCGGCGCAGCGCCTTGCCCTCCAGGCCGTGGGCGCGGGTGACCGGGATGAGGCGGGTCATCTCGGTGACCTGGGACGAGAGGGTCTCGACCTCGTGCCGGAAGTGCTCGTTGTGGGTGCGCAGCCGGGCCCTGAGGCGGGCCACGACGAGGGCCCCGGCGGGCACCACGACGAGGAAGACCGGCACGAACTCCGGTGTCCGTACGGCGATGATGGCCAGTCCGCCGATCAGCACCGTGGTCGCGCCGAGGCCGGTCTCCGCGGTCTGCTGCACCATCTGTTCGACCGTCTCGACGTCCCGCACGACCTTGGCCTGGAGCACACCGGCGCTCACCCGGGAGTGGTAGCCGATGGACAGCTGTTGCATTCGGATGCACAGGGCGGAGCGCAGGGTGGTGCCCATGCGGCGGACGCTGCCGTACAGGAGGCGGACGTAGAGGAGGTGCAGGGGGTAGTTGATCAGCAGGATGAACAGGATGACGCCGGTGCTCGTCCAGAGGCGGGTGACCGGCTGGTGCTGGACGACGGTGTCGATGATGGACGCGGTGATCAGGGGCAGCAGCCAGATCGGGCTGTGTTTGACGGTGAACACCGCGACGGCCCCGGCCAGTCGGCGGCGGTCGGCGCGCAGCAGATAGGCGAGAGTGCGGATGGGGTGTTCGCCCCGGTAGCGATGGTCGAGCGGTCTTTCCAGCGACGACGCCATCGTCGGTGGTCCTTCCGGTTGCCGAGTCGAGGGCAAGCGCTTTCTGCCCCTCGTCGGCAAGGAGTACACCAGGTGGCGGCGAGCACTCCTACTCGTCCAGAGTGCGGGCGAGCTCCGTGGTGGCGTGGGCGATCTCGCTGTCGTCGTCGGCCATCAGCCGGCTGAGGACGCCGCTCTTGGCACGGACGGCCTGACGGGCCCGGCGCTCCCACACCACGGGGTTCTCACGGTGGTTGAGCAGCTTGGGGTAGACGGCCGCCGTGCTCTCCCACTGGCGGGCGCCGGCGATGCTCCTGAGCAGCTGGATGATCTCCGCCCGGCAGGTCACCTGGGGCAGTTGGGCCAGCTCCCAGAGGAAGGGGACCGTGGCGGCGGTGGCCTGCTCGACGACGAAGCCGTACTGGCAGATGCGACTGCGCAGGTCGCCGAGTGCGGCGCCGGCGGTCTCGCGGTCCCCCCAGGCCACGCTGTTGAGGAGCAGGGGGATGGCCGCGGCGCAGCCGGTGGAGTCCTGGATCTCGCCCCAGGGCACCCGGCTCAGCGCCGCGAGCGGCGTGGTCCGCGCCACCCCGGTCGTGGGAACGGGGCAGCTGGTGCGCTCGTTGCTCGGCTGGTCCGGAGCGGTGCGCATGGCGTGAAACCTTTCCGCGGCGGTCATGTCAGGGAGGAGGAGTGGTCGACAGCTTGGCCCAGACGGTCTTGCCGGCCGGGGGCCGTGAGGTCCAGCCCCACTCCTGGGCCAGGGCGTCGACGATGTACAGGCCCCGGCCGTGCTCCCGCAGGGCGGTGACATCGCAGGGCGTGTACGCGGGCGGCTCGTCACCGGGGTCGGAGACGGTCACCAGCAGATGGGTGGGGTCGAAGGACAACCCCAGCCACACCTCGGCCGAACCTCCCGGCGCGGGCCGGAGCACCGCGTGGGCCACGGCGTTGGCCGCCAGCTCGGTGATCACGAGGGTGGCGTCATCGCTGCGGTGGTCCAGGGACCAGCAGCTGAGCGTCTCGCGGGTGAAAGCACGGGCCCGGGCGAACCCCTCCGCGCTGCAACTGATGAGCAGCGCGGCGGAGACGACGGGGTCGAGCCCCGACGGTCGCCGCTGTGCGCCGGCGGCACCCGGGCGCCGCAGGGTCTCACCGGCCGGGCCCGCATCACCCACCTCCGGCACAGCCTGGCTCGGCGGCCGGAGCACGTGGTTCGCAGGTGACGACACGGCATCTCCTTGATGCGACGTCAAGACGGGGCGCAACCGCGGGGGTTGACGCCGGAGCTATTATCCACGCTGAAGGCGCCCGCGTGCAATTGCACGAGAAATTGCGCGAACGACGGATGGGGCCACGGAGGTTGCCGTGGCGCCCCTGACCGTCCCGCACGGCCGGGCACAGCGCCCGGCACAGAACGTGAACAGCAAGGAGACTGCAGTGCCAGCAGTGCAGAACGGAGTGCGGGCGAGTTCGCTCGACGCCCGCTGGGTCAAGAGCCGTCACAGCAACGCCGAGGGCAACTGCGTCGAAGTGGCCTCACTGATCGACGGCTGTGTCGCGCTGCGCAACTCCCGTGATCCCGACGGTCCCGCGCTGGTCTACACGCCGGCCGAGGTCGCGGCGTTCCTCGCCGGCGCGAAGGACGGGGAGTTCGACCACCTTCTGTGAGTGCCGGGGGCCCGGGGGCGACGGCGGCCCGAACTCCCGGGCCGTCACCGGCATCTACGGAATGGTGCGTCACGGCCACGCTGCGTGCGATAGTGTGAGTCGTCTCTGTGCCGCTTTACTGGGAGTCAGGATGTCAGCCGCGTCCCATCGCACCTCCCGCCTGGAACCGTATCTGGACCGCACCGAGCCGGCTCCCACGCTGCTGAAGATGCTGGTCGGCGTGCAGTTGGCGGGTTTCCGCGAGGATGCCGGGTACGCTCAGGACCAGGCGGCGCGGGCCCTCGGGTTCAGCCCGGCGAAGCTGTCCCGTATCGAGTCGGGCAAGGGCCGCAAGCCTCCGTCGGAGAGCGACGTCCGTGCCATCCTGGAGCTGTACGGCACCGAGGACTACGAGGCCTCGGTGCTCCTCAAGCTGCTCCAGCGCGCCGGCGACCCGGGCTGGTGGCAGCGGTACGACAAGCGGCTGATGCCCGAGTGGTTCGACCGGCTGGTCGGCCTCCAGGAGGCGGCCGCGGCCATCCGTACCTTCGAGATCCAGTACGTCCCCGGCCTGTTGCAGACCCCGGACTACACGCGTGCGGTCGTGCAGCGGGGGCTGCCGCACGCGGCGGCGAGCGAAGTGTCGCGCCGCGTCGAACTGCGCATGCGGCGCGCGCAGTTGCTGCTGCGCGAGGACGCACCGCAGCTGTGGGCGGTGATCGACGAGTCCGTGCTGCTGCGGGTGCTGGGCAGCCGGGAGGTCATGCGGGCACAGCTGGCCCACCTCGTCGAGATGGCCCAGCGCCCCAATGTGACGGTGCAGGTCATCCCCCTGGACGTGACGAACGCCTCCGCCCCGGCCATTCCGATCACGTATCTGCGCTTCGGCGGGCTCGACCTGCCGGACGTCGTCTACCTGGAGCACATCAAGAGCGCCAACTTCCTGGAGGACCGGGACGAGACGGAGGAGTACCGGCTCGCCCTGGACCGGCTGGCGGACGACGCGCTCGAACCCCGGGCCTCGCTGCAGCTGTTGGAACAGACGATGGAGCAGCGGTACGGCGGCTGAAGGGCCCCGGTCGATCAGTCGTCACGGCCGAACAGGCCCGTCCACAGGACCGGTTCGCCGAAGCAGTGGGACTCGGGCGTGCAGGCGAGACCGCCCTCGAGCCGCCCCTGTCCGTTGAAGTCCGCATCGGACAGTTCGGATCCCACCGCCCCCTCGGCGAAACAGGCGACGCCGAAGCGGCCGCCGGGCGCGAGGTGCCGTTCGAGGAGTGCCAGATAGCTGATTCGGCGGTGCGGCGGCAGATGGTGGAAGCAGCCGGAGTCGTAGATCAGTTCGTAGGTGCCGAGGAGTCCGCTGCCCGACAGGGCGAAGGCGTCACCGCACGGGAAGCGGATATCGGCCACGGCCCGGCCCGCAGCCGAGAGCGAGGCCGCGGCCGGTGCTGACGAGGCCGCGGTCGAGGTACGACACCAGGTTCTCGTCCGGCTTCGCCACGAAGAAGGGCACCGGCCTGGAGCGGTCCGCGTAGAAGCCGTCCCACCAGGAACGTCGACCTGGGGAGCGAAGGACCCGGATCTTGCCCGCTGCCGACGACACGCGTACGCCCCCGGCGCGGGACCTTCGCGGTGGCGCCTGGGGCGTTCGTGGGCCGGGTCAGACGATGCGGGCGACGCCGCCGAACTCGATCCACTCGTGCGTGAGTTGACGAGGGGCCACCTCGGTGTCGGGACGCCAGGTGGAGACCTCCACAAGACCCGGTTCGAGGACCTCCAGGCCCTCGAACCACTCGGCGACGTCCTTCTCCTGGCGCACCCGGCCCCAGTGGCCCTGGGTCGCCTGGTCCATGAAGTTGGTGACGAAGTCCCGGACCTCGGGGTCCTCGCTGACGAGCTGGCACATCACCATGAAGCTGCCGGGCGCGAGCCGCTCGCGCACCCGGCGGGCCAGAGCGGCCGGACCGTCCGTCTCGCTGTCGGGGATGCAGTGCATGACCGAGTTGAACAGCACGGCGACGGGCTGCGAGAAGTCGATCAGCCGCTGGGTGTCCCCGTGGGCGAAGATCGCGTCGGTCTCCCGCATGTCCGCGTGGATGACGGCGGTCCGCTCGTCCTGCTCCAGCAGCGCGCGGCCGTGGACGAGGACCATCGGGTCGTTGTCGACGTAGACCACATGTGTGGTGGGGTCGATGCGCTGGGCGACCTGGTGGACGTTGTCCTGGGTGGGCAGGCCGGAACCGTGGTCCAGGTACTGCCGGATGCCGAACTCCGTCGAGAGGGTCCGCACCACCCGCTGCAGGAAGTGCCGGTTGTTGACGGCGAGCCTGCGGGTGCTCGGGACGACCTTGTCGAGTTCCTCGCAGGCCGCCCGGTCGGCCGCGTAGTTGTCCTTGCCGCCGAGGTAGTGGTCGTACATGCGCGCGGCCGTGGGTACCGAGGCGTCGATCGACGTGGACAGGTTCTTTCCGGTGCTCATCTTTCCCCCAGCTTGTGCCGCCAACTGGCCCGGCAGGACAGGGAGTCCATCCTAGGGACACCGCGATCGCCGGTGCCAGTCCGCATGTGGGCGGACGAGGAGTCAGGCGGCGTCCAGCTCCGCGAGTTCGTCCTCGGCGAGCACGAGATCGGCCGCGGCGAGCGAGTCGCGGATCGTCTCGGGGCGGCTCGCGCCCGGGATCGGCACGACCACCGGCGACTTGGCGAGCATCCACGCCAGGCAGACCTGCTGCGGGCTCACCCCGTGCTTGTCGGCGATCCGTGCGAACGGGGCGTGCGCCGAACCCAGTTCACCCGCCCGGGAGATGCCGCCGAGGGGGCTCCAGGGCAGGAAGGCGATGCCGAGTTCGTCGCACAGGCGCAGTTCCGGCTCGCTGGAGCGGAAGGCCGGGGAGAACTGGTTCTGCACGGAGACCAGCCGGCCGCCGAGGACCTCGTTGGCGAGCCGGATCTGGTCGGGGTTCGCGTTGGAGATGCCCGCCCGGAGGATCTTGCCCTCGTCGAGGAGGTCGCGCACCGCGCCGACCGACTCCTCGTAGGGGACCCGGGGGTCGGGGCGGTGGAACTGGTAGAGCCCGATCGCCTCCACACCGAGCCGGCTCAGCGAGGCCTCGCAGGCCTCCTTGAGGTGGCGGGGGCTGCCGTCGAGCGTCCAGCTGCCGTCCCCGGGGCGCAGATGCCCGCCCTTCGTGGCGACGAGGACGTCACCGCCCCGGTCGTGGGAGGCGAGGGCCTTGGCGATCAGGGTCTCGTTGTGACCGACCTCGTCGGCGTCCCGATGGTAGGCGTCGGCGGTGTCGATCAGGGTCACGTCCGCGTCGATCGCGGCGTGGATGGTGGCGATGGAGCGTTCCTCGTCCGGTCGTCCCTCGATGGACATGGGCATCCCGCCCAGACCGATCGAGCTCACTTCGACATCACCGATACGGCGGGTGTGCATGACCTTGGACCTCTTTCGCCTGTCACGCGGATCTGGGCTCTCCTCAGCCTGGCCGCCGCACCCACCGAGGTCCAATAGAAGAACGAGAACGCATTCAGCGACGGGACTGCTGAATCCCGGACCGTGCCACCCCTCGTCGACCGGCCGGCGAGACGGGGTTGCGTGTCCGCACTGTCGGTGTGACACCCTCACCTCGACCGGGCAGATGGTCCAGACCGGTCATCGTGAGGTTCGGCAGTACGGCGAGAGAGGCGACGGCATGCGCATCGGACTGCTCGGCACCGGCCCCTGGGCCAGGATGGCCCACGCCCCCGCGCTCGGCGCGCATCCGGAGCTGGATTTCGTCGGAGTGTGGGGGCGTCGCGCGGAGGCCGCCAAGGAGCTGGCCGACGAGCACGGCACACGCGCGTACGACGACGTCGACGCGTTGTTCGCCGACGTGGACGCCGTCGCCGTGGCCCTGCCTCCGGCCGTGCAGGCCGGGCTCGCGGCACGGGCCGCACGGGCGGGCTGCCATCTGCTGCTGGACAAGCCCCTCGCGACGACCGTCGAGCAGGGACGGGCGGTGGTCGAAGCGGTCCGGGAGGCCGGGGTCGCCTCGGTGGTCTTCTTCACCTCGCGCTTCCTCGCCGAGACCGAGGCGTGGATCGGTGAACAGGCGGGCGTGGAGGGCTGGTTCACGGGGCGGGCCGAATGGCTCGGGTCGGTGTTCACCGAGGAGAGCCCGTTCGCCGACTCGCCCTGGCGGCAGGAGAAGGGCGCCCTGTGGGACGTGGGTCCGCACGCCCTCTCGGTGCTGCTGCCGGTGCTGGGCGAGGTCCGTGAGGTGGCGGCGGCCGCGCACGGTCCCGGTGACACCGTCCATCTGGTCCTCCGGCACACCGGCGGCGCGTCGAGCACCCTGACCCTGAGCCTCACGGCTCCGCCCGCGGCCGCGGGAGCCGGCGTCGAACTCCGGGGCACGGGCGGAGTCGCCCTGCTCCCGGAGTCCTCCGAGGGTGTCGTACCGGCCGTGCTCCGAGCCGCCGACGGCCTGCTCACCGCCGCCCGCACCGGCCGGCCCCACCCGTGCGACGCCGCGTTCGGACTGCGGGTCACCGAGATCCTCGTCGAGGCGGAGACCCTGCTGGACCGCGGAACCGCGGCGACCCCGGCGTAGACACCGACCGACGCCCTGCCTGAAGGCGGGTCACCAGGGATGCCTCGGATGCTGGGCAGCGGTCCGTGGCCCGCTGTGCGTGCCGGGACAGGTCACCAATGAGTTCTGGCCCGTCTCCTCGGCAACGAGGATTAGGCGCAGACGCCGTACCCGCCGAACGAGCGACGAGACCGACCCGCCCGCCGACGAGTACCGCCCGCCGACGCGCCGACAGCAGCGAATAGCCCAACGCCCGGGCCAACTGCGGGTCGGGTGCAGCCGCGTGCTCGCTACACGGTGTGGCGGACCACCTTCTTCACTGCAAGCTCCACGCCGGCCCGCACCGCGCCCTGCTCCTGCGCATGCACGGTGACCGCGCCCCGGACGTCTTGGGCCAGGTCACGCCATACCTGCCACGCGGTCTCGTAGGCGGGAGGGTCACCTTTGCTGCGCAGGGCTTGGACAGTCGCGTGCGCCTGGTCGGCGGCGCGTTGCTTCTCCACGAGTTCTTCGAAGGTGTGTGCCACGTAAGGACCTTAAGCCGTACACGACTGGTCCGCCCCGCGCCATGCGCGCGCCTGCTCCTCTATTGGGCCGTCGCCGCTCGCGCCCTGCCACCCGCCCCGAGCAGACGTTCACCCGGACGACCGGCATGGCACCCGGCACCGACAGCCGGACCTGGGCTCAGGCCGTGCGCGACGGCCAGTAGTTCAGGCGTTCCCGGACGACGGGATAGCCCGCCTTGGCGAAGTTCGCGGCCATGGGGAAGTTCCCCTGGTCCGTGGCGCCGGTGACGAACTCGGCGCCCTGCTGGACCAGGTAGTGGGTGCACTCGGCGAGCAGGTCGTAGGCGTAGCCGTGTCCGCGATGTTCCGGCACGACCCCGATGAACCCGACGCAGGGTCCCGACGGGTTGTGCAGCGGAATGTGGACCCCGGCCGGCTCGCCCTGCGGGGTGTACCCGATCTGCCACCACTCGCGGGGCGAGGGGCACCAGTGGAAGAAGTCGAGTTCCTCCTGGGCGGCCCGGTCGAGTCCGCCCTCCTCAATGGCCTTGAGGGAGTGCGCGTCGAGCGTGGCGGAGTGGATGCGGCGCAGCAGGTCGAAGAAGACCGCGTCATCCGGCTCGGGCCGGAACTCCAGGCGTCCGGGCCGCTCGGGCAGCCCGTGCTCCGGCGTCCACCGGTACAGGTACCGCTCGACCAGAAGTTCGTGTCCGGCCTTCTGGACGGCGGTGAAGCGGGCCTCGGCGGCGGCCCGCAGCCGGGGGTCCTCGCGCCAGCCCGCGGGCAGGTTCATCTCCAGCTCGACCTGCCAGGGCGCGGAGCGCAGGAGTTCGGCACCGGCCTCCTCCTCCCCTTCGGCAACGTCGAACCAGTTGATGTTGAGGGGTGAGGTGTCGTCGGGGCCGCCCCACCAGGCGCCGCGTGCCACGACCTCGCCGTCGCGCAGGGCGACGCGCTTCCAGTCGGGGCGGTGTCGGGTGAGCCGGTGGGCCTCACGGGCGCCGAGAGGGTCGGGAAGGGCGTCGAAGAGATGGGCTGTGCGCTCGTCGAGCGCACGGATGACCAGATCGGTCATGGGTGGATTCCTCCGGGATGCGTACTGCGGGGAGCGCTCCCGGTCAGACGAGGCACGCCGGGACGACGGAAAGGGAGCGCGGGACGGTCGTGAACTGCATGGCACTCGCCTCCTTCCGCTGGTCTCGGGGCGTGGCTGCTCACGCTACGGGATCCCCGGGGCCGCGTCCACCGGCTTTCCGCGGCCAACTCCGCTGCCTCTGGCGCCACTTAACCGGCCCTTAAGGCCGGATTAAACGCTGTCCGACGTCTGGGCCGCGGCACCCATGGTCCGTACCATCAGGCCTCACCCCCACATGAGAGCGCTCTCAAGAATCCGAGGAGACCCCCACATGACCCCTCGTCACCCGCGCCGGCTCGGCCGCCGCAAGGTCCTCTTCGCCCTCGGCGGCGCGATGGCGGCCGCCCCCGCCGTCGCCGCGCTGGCCCCCCACGCCCTCGCCGACAGCAACCGCACCACGGCGGCCGGGTCGCTGCCGCTGACCGTCGTCAACGACACGGGCGCCTTCGACAACGCGAACGTCCACGTCTACATCGTGGGCAACCAGGACGGCAGGCAGGTCCGTGTCACCCCGGACGGCACCCTCGCTCCGGTCGCCCTCTCCGACAACGGCGCCGACGGCTACACCGACTACGCGATAGGCCTGGCCGCAAGCGGCGAGACCAGCCTGTCCCTCCCCCACCTGTCCGGCCGGATCTACGTCTCCCTGGGCGCGAAGCTCAAGTTCAAGGTCGTCACCGACGGCAACGGCAATCCCGCCCTCCAGTACCCGGCCGGCTGGGTGGCCTCGGATCCCAACTACCCGGTGCTGCACGACTGCGCCGAGTTCACGTACAACCCGTCGGGCATGTTCTGCAACACGACCATGGTGGACATGTTCAGCGTGCCGCTGAGCATCCGGCTGACCGGAGCTCAGGACCAGACGACGGGCACCCTGCGCGCCGCCGGGCGGGCCGGCGTCTTCGCCGCCGTACGCCAGGTGGAGGAGTTCGCGCCCCTCGTCGTGGACGACACGCGGGTCATCGCGCCCGGTCACGGTCTGGACGCCGGCCTGTTCCCGGCGGACTACCTAGCGCCGTACATCGACGAGGTGTGGAGCACGTACACCGGCAGGGACCTGACCGTCACCACGAACGCGGGCGCCTTCACCGGCCGGGTGCGCGGCGGGCAGTTCGTGTTCACCGGGCCCGCGCAGGTCTCCTTCGCCCGGCCGTCGACTCGGGACGTGCTCTTCTGCGACGGCACCCTCGCCGCTCCCAACGACGGCACGACCGGGCCGGTCGCCGCGGTGCTCGGTGCCGGGTTCAACCGGTCGACGCTGGTCAGCACCTCCGCGCAGCCGACCACCGACCCCGCCTCCTTCTACCGGAACGCGTTCACCAACCACTACGCCAAGGCCGTGCACGCGGCCACGGCCGACGGCAAGGCGTACGGCTTCGCCTTCGACGACGTGGCCGACTTCGCCTCCTACGTCCAGGACACGGCACCGACGGGGATCCGGCTGACGCTCACCCCGTTCTAGCCACGGTTCGGCGTGCGGGGCCGGGCGGGTCGTAGCAGCGTGGTGGTGTGAGCGGAGTGCGCGAGCGTGACCGGCAGAGCTGGCTGCGGGGCGCGCCGCCGCCGGGCTGGGTACGGGTGCTGCCCGTCGCGCTGCTGGCGGGGGTGTGCGCGGCAGCCCTCGCGAGCCCGGAGCCGCTCGACATCGGGTTCCTGCTGGGAGCCATCCCGCCGCTGGCCGTGCTGTCGTACCGACCGCTGGCGACCGCCGTGCTCGGTGTGCTCGTCCTGGTCGTGCTGCACGTGCCGGCGTTCCGGCTGAACGACCCGGGCAGCACCGACGCACTGACCCTCGGTTTCGTCGCGGCGCTCAGTGTGGTCGTGTCGTTCGTCCGGAGCCGGCGGGACGCCCAGCTGGTGACCGAGCGCGCGATCGCGGAGGCCGTGCAGCGGGCCGTGGTGCCGCCGCTGCCCGAGCGGGTGGCGGGCGTGCGGTGCGCGGGGCTGTACCGGGCCGCGCAGCGCGGGACGCTGGTCGGGGGCGACTTCTTCGATGTGCGGGAGGGGCCCTGCGGGGTGCGGGTGGTGATGGGCGATGTGCAGGGGCACGGGCTGTCGGCCGTCGCCACCGTCGCCTCCCTGCTGGGGGCCTTCCGGGAGGCGGTCCTCGACCTGCTGGATCCCGAGTCGGTGGCCGCGCGGCTGGACCGCCGGCTGGTGGTGGACTCCGCGGCCGTACGGCACTCGGAGCTGTTCGCGACGGCGGTGGTGCTGGAGTTCGGCGCCGACGGGAGGGCCGTACGGATCGTGGCGTGCGGGCAGGCCGGTCCGGTCCTGCTGCGCGACGGGCGGGCCGTGGCACTCGACGTCCCGGTGGGCACCCCGCTCGGCCTGGGCCTGTCCGACGTCTCGCCGCCGACCGGGGTCACGGTCCGGCTGCGGCCCGGCGACCGCCTCTTCCTGGCCTCGGACGGCGTCTGGGAGGCACGTGACGCCTCTGGGGCCTTCTATCCGCTGCTCGACCGGATCACCGGGTTCGCGGGGGACCTCCCGGATCTCGCCGAGCGGGTCTGGGCCGACCTCGTCCGCTATGCCCCGGCACTCCAGGACGACGTCACGATGCTCGCTCTCGAGCCCGCTGCCCCGGAGACCCACTGACCGCTCCGTCCTGCTCCCCCTCGGCGTCGATGTGCGGCAGGATCCGGTCGAGCCAGCGCGGTGTCCACCAGGCGCGCGGGCCCAGCAGGGTCATGACGGCCGGGACCATGAGCAGCCGTACGACGGTCGCGTCGATCAGCACGCTCACCGCGAGGCCCAGTCCGAGCATCTTGACCACGATGTTGTCGCTGACGATGAAGGCGGCGAAGACGCTCACCATGATCAGGGCCGCGCAGGTGATGACCCGGGCGGTGATCTCCAGGGCGTGGGCCACGGAGTCCTTGGCGTCCCCGGTGCGCAGCCAGGCCTCGTGCACCCGGGAGAGCAGGAAGATCTCGTAGTCCATGCTCAGTCCGAAGATGATCGCGAACATCATCATCGGCACATAGCTCTCGATGGGCACCTTGCCGGAGACGCCGAGCGCGGGACCGCCCCAGCCCCACTGGAAGACGGCGACGACGACGCCGTAGGAGGCGGCGATCGACAGGACGTTGAGGACGGCCGCCTTCACTGCGACGAGCAGTCCGCGGAAGACCGCGAGGATGATCAGGAAGGCCAGGGCGACGACCACACCGATGATCAGGGGCAGCCGGCTGGCGACGATGTCGCGGAAGTCGACCTGGGCGGCGGTGGTGCCGGTGACGTACCCCTTGGCGTCGGTGCCCTTGACCGCGGTCGGCAGGGTGGTGTCGACCAGGCGGTTGGTGAGATCCGTGGTCGTGGCGCTCTGCGGGGACTGCTTGGAGTAGACGGTGGCGAGCAGGACGTCCCCGTCCTGGGTGGGGGTGAGCGAGGTGACCGCGGCGGCCCCGGACACGCCGGAGAGGGTCTTCTGCGCCTGGGAGGACAGGGCCGAGCGCTGGGAGGACGGTACGGACGTCTGGTCGATGACGACGGTGAGCGGGCCGTTGGAGCCGGGGCCGAAGGCGTCGGTCATCAGGTCGTAGGCCCGCCGGTCGGTGAAGGACGTCGGGTCGGCGCCGTCACCGATGTGGCCCAGTTGCATCGAGAAGACCGGGATGGCGAGGACCACGACGACCGTCACGCCCGCGGCCAGGTAACGCCACGGCCGCCGCTCGACTCTCTTGGCGTACCGGTGCCAGGTCCCGTGCGCCGTCTCGCCCTCGGCGGCGTCGGTCTCGGCGACCGGCTTGCGCACCCGGTAGCGGTCGATCCGGTTGCCGATCAGGCCCAGCAGCGCCGGGACCAGGGTGAGGGCGCCCAGGACGGCGGAGACGACCGTGACGGCGGCGGCGAGCCCGAGCAGCCCGATGAAGGACACCCCGGACGTGGACAGCCCGGCCAGGGCGATGATCACCGTGCAGCCGGAGACGAGCACGGCACGTCCGCTGGTGGCGGTGGCCCGGCCCGCCGACTGGACCGGATCCTTGCCGTCCATGAGGCTCTGCCGGTGGCGGGTGAGCTGGAAGAGCGCGTAGTCGATCCCGACGCCGAGTCCGATCATCGTGGCCAGGGTGGGCGAGACGGTGGCGAACGTGAACGCCGAGGCCAGCAGCCCCAGGCAGGCGAGCCCCCCGATGACGCTGATCAACGCGGTCACCAAGGGGATTCCGGCGGCGATGACACTGCCGAAGCCCACCAGCAGGACGACGATCGCCACGCCGAAGCCGATCAGTTCGCTCACTTTGTCGTTCGCGGCGGGCCGCGCGAGTTCGCCGAGCGGACCGCCGTACTCGACGTCCGCGCCTGCCGCCCGCAGGGGCTGTACGGCCTTGTCGACCCCGTGCAGGTAGCCGTCGCCCAGCGTCGAGGGCTGGACGTCGAAGCGGACCGTGATGTAGGCCGTCTTCCCGTCCGAGGACAGCGGGCCGACCTTCGAGGCGGGCGTGGACAACGGGTTCTGCGCCGACAGGACGTGCGGCAGTTTCTGCAGGTCGGTGACGGTCGTGGACATCTGCGAGCTCAGCGAGGAGAGCGCCTTGTCACCGTCGTGCAGCACGATCTGGCTGCCGTAGCCGCCGGCCGCCGGGTCGTGCTGCTTCAGCACGTCGAGGCCCTTCTGCGACTGGACGCCCGGCAGGGAGAAGTTGTCGGAGTAGTCCCCGCCGAAGGACCGGTTCAGAAACTGGAGGGCGACCAGTGCCACGAGCCAGGCCACCAGGACGATCACGAAGTGCCGGGCGCACCACTCCCCCAGTCTGCGCAGGCCGCCCTTGGAGCTGTTTCGCGTTCTGGCCATGGCATCGTCTTCCCTGCCGTACCGGGAAAGCAGTACTCCCATTACACGCCTTCACGATCATCCGGGCATCCCGGGCGCTTCCGGATGCAGGGTCGGCCCAGGCGTTGAATGGTGATACCAGACCCGTTGACACCACCGGGCCCGCACAGCGATCCGGATCCGAGGAGCACTCATGCCGACGTCACAGCCCGACGTGTCCGGGCCGTCCGAGGACCGCGCCACCCCGGACGACCTGCTCCACGCCCGTACCGGCACCGAAGTGTCGCCGGAGGACGTCGTCCTTGCCTCGGGCAAGGACATCACCCCGCAGAGTCTCGAATGGGCCCGTCGCAAGCTGGCGGCGGAGGGCCCGGCAGCGCTCGACAAGCTGCTGCCCTGACCACGACCGGGTGCTCGGCTGTCCCAGGGCGGCCGAGCACGCACAGCACACGCCGCACGCCCTCATGACACGGCGACCACGGCGTCGTGCGGCTCCTCAGCGCCCCGGCTCCGTGAACTCCTCGTCCAGGCAGACCACGTCGACCCGCTGCACGAGGTTGTTGGCGAATCCGCCCCGGTTCCAGGGCTGTTCCAGCGGCTGGGTGTGCCCCTCGGCGTCGGTGGCCCGCGCGCTGAGCACGAACTCCCCGGGTTCCGCACGCCAGTTGAAGTGCCAGCGCCGCCATGCCCAGCGGTGACCGGTGTCCGGTTCGAGGTCCGCCTCGTCCCAGGAGCGCCCCCCGTCCGTGCTCACCTCGGCCCGGGTCACCGGCGCCCGCCCCGACCAGGCCCGCCCCTCCAGCGTCACCGTGCCGGGCCGGACCACGCGGGCCCGGGACATGAAGTCCGGGAATCCGGGCGGGACGAGCAGGGCGCGCGGCGCGATCCAGGTGACCGGCTCGCCCTCGTCCCCCGGGTCCTGCCGGAGCCGGTAGGCGACGGTCTGCTGGAAGCCGGTGAACGGCGTGTCGGTGACGGTGAGCTCGCGCAGCCACTTCACATGGGCCATTCCGTACCAGCCGGGCACGACGAGCCTCAGCGGATGGCCGTGCTGCGGCGGCAACGGGGCGCCGTTCATCTCGTAGGCCACCAGCACCTCGGGTTCGGTGCCGGTGGCCACGTCGAGCGGCAAGGCCCGCTGGTAGTCCTGTTCGACACCGCGCTCGACGCCGTGGTCGGCGCCGGTGCCCACCACGTCGACGGCGCCGGTCCCCACCCCGGCCGCGGCGAGCAGGAGCCGCAGCGGTACGCCGGTCCACTCGGCGGTGCCTACGGCCTCGACCAGCCAGGGCTGGCTGACCGGGCGGGGCGTGAGCAGGGCCCGCCCGTTGCCCGCACATTCCAGCGTGACCCGCGTGGTGACCTGCGGAAGGGCCCGCAGGTCGGCCAGGTCCAGGGTGAGCGGACGGCGGACCCGGCCGCTGACGGAGAGTTGCCAGGGGGTGTCCTCGGGGACGTACGGGATGTCGTAGTGCGTGAGGACGTAGTGCAGGCCCGGCGGGGTGAGGTCGTGGCGCATCGCTTCGAGCGGCAGGCCGTGGTTGCGGGCGGCGAGCGCCAGTTCGTCCCGGCCGATGCCCTCGTCGGGGGCGGCGAGCCGGGCCGGGGTGCTCGTGTCGGCGAGTCGGTGACCCATGGCCGTATTGTCCCGCGGGCCGCCGGGGCTGTCGCGGTCTGCGGCACATTTCCGGCGGCCCGCTTCCGGCGGCCCGGCGGCAACTGGCCGCGCTCCGAGCCGATGCGGAGTTCGAACGCTTTGCCGCCCGCCCTATCGAAAGGGGCCCCGCGACTGCCAGACTTCCGAGGGTGCCCGACTTCGACATGCTTGTCATCGGATCAGGTCCGGGTGGCCAGAAGGCCGCCATCGCCGCGGCCAAGCTGGGCCGCCGGGTCGCCGTCGTCGACCGCCCCGACATGGTCGGCGGGGTCTCCATCCACACCGGCACCATCCCCTCCAAGACCCTGCGCGAGGCGGTGCTGTACCTGACCGGCCTCACTCAGCGCGACCTGTACGGCCAGAGCTACCGGCTCAAGGAGGACATCACCGTCTCCGATCTGACCGCGCGCACCCAGCACGTGGTCGGCCGTGAGGTCGACGTGATCCGCAGCCAGCTCTCCCGCAACCACATCTCCCTCCACGCCGGCACCGGCCGTTTCATCGATCCGCACACCGTCGCCCTGCGCGAGGTCACCGGTCACGAACGGCTGCTCAGCGCGGAGAACATCGTCATCGCCACCGGCACCCGCCCGGCGCGGCCGGACAGTGTGGAGTTCGACGGCCGTACGATCATGGACTCCGACAACGTCCTCGCCCTCGAACGCGTCCCGCGCTCCATGGTCATCGTCGGCGCCGGGGTCATCGGGATGGAGTACGCCTCCATGTTCGCCGCGCTCGGCAGCAAGGTGACGGTCGTCGAGAAGCGGCCCGGGATGCTCGACATCTGCGACGTCGAGGTCATCGAGGCGCTGAAGTACCACCTGCGGGACCTCGCGGTGACGTTCCGGTTCGGTGAGACCGTCGCCGCGGTCGAGCGCCACTCCCGCGGCACGCTGACCATCCTGGAGAGCGGCAAGAAGATCCCGGCCGACGCCGTGATGTACTCGGCGGGCCGGCAGGGCCTGACCGACGAACTCGACCTGGACAAGGCCGGGTTGACCGCCGACCGGCGCGGCCGGATCACGGTCGACGAGCACTACCGCACCGAGGTGCCGCACATCTACGCGGTGGGAGACGTGATCGGCTTCCCGGCGCTGGCGGCGACCGCCATGGAACAGGGCAGGTCGGCCGCCTACCACGCCTTCGGCGAGCCGGTCGGGCAGATGCACCACCTGCAGCCCATCGGCATCTACACCATCCCGGAGATCAGCTTCGTCGGGCGCACCGAGGACCAACTCACCGAGGACAGCGTGCCCTTCGAGGTCGGCATCTCCCGGTACCGCGAGCTGGCCCGCGGCCAGATCATCGGGGACTCCCACGGCATGCTGAAACTGCTGGTCTCCCCCGAGGACCGCACTCTGCTCGGAGTGCACTGCTTCGGCACCGGGGCCACCGAACTGATCCATATCGGGCAGACCGTGATGGGCTGCGGCGGCACGGTCGACTACCTGGTCGACGCGGTGTTCAACTACCCGACGCTCGCGGAGTCCTACAAGGTCGCGGCGCTGGACGCCACCAACAAACTCCGCCAGATCGACCGGATCGGGGACTGACGCCCGTCACAGTTCGTCGGGGTCCTCGACCACGTGGACGGCGGCCTCCTCCGCGCCGGCCGCGCCCGCGTCGATGCCGACGTCGGTGGCGACCTCGTCCTTCGTGGTGGTGGGATGGGCGCCCTCGTCGGGGGCGACGAGGCGTCCGGCGCGCTCGGTACCGGCCTGCGGGTCGACCGGCTCGCCCTCCCCGCCGGGCAGGTCACCGATCTCGTCGCCGAGGGGCGCGGTCGCCTCGGGGACCTCCTGGGCGAGGCGTTCGTCGAGGGTCTCGCCCTCGTGCTGTTCGGCGGCGGTGGTGCCGTGCCGGGTGACGCCGAGGGGTTTCTCCGGCGGCGAGTAGCCCTCGTCGAGGGTGTCGTCGTAGGTCCGTTCGTCGAGGGCGTCCTGGAGGTCCAGCGGGGCCGCGTCCTCCTGCTCCTCGTTGGTTCCGGTGGGCTGGTAGGCGTCGTCGGCCATCGGCTCGGCAGGTGTCGGTTCGGTGCCCATGGGCTGCCTCCCTCGCGCGTCGCGTACGGTTCCTGCGGTGTCCTGATCCGCGTTTCCCCGTATGCACTCGCCAACCTCAAAAGGCTGCCGGAGTAAGGCATTCCACAGCCGGAAGGTTACCCCCCAGTTAATCTTGAAGGGTCAAGGAATAGGGCTATCATCACTCGCACACACGGAGTGACCGGTCGTCCACGCAGCGGCGCACGGTTTCCGCACCCCCTTGATCCCTCCCTTCACCGCCCCTGCCCGAGGCCATCCCTCTCGCGGTCCGGAGCGGAGCCACCCCCCACCCCCTTTGCGCCGCACGGTCCCCTCCGCCGTGCGTCGTGCCCTACGGAAAGCAGCACAACCATGAGCATCAGCAGGGGCAGAGGGCTGCAGGCCAACGCCCTCGGTACCTTCGACACGGTAGTGATGGCCGTCGCGGGCAGCGCGCCGGCGTACTCGATCGCCGCGACCACCGCGGTCCTGGTCGGCTCGGTGGGCCTGGCCAGTCCGGCGGCTCTGCTGTACTGCGCGATACCCATGCTGGGCATCGCGCTCGCGTTCAGCTACCTCAGCCGGATCGACGTGAACGCGGGGGCCAGTTACTCCTGGGTGGGCCGTACTCTCCATCCCTTTCTCGGCTTCGTCTCCGGCTGGGCGCTGGTGATCTCGGCGACCATCTTCATGGTGGCCGGTTCGCTGCCCGCCGGTTCGATGACGCTGGCCCTCTTCGACGAGGGCCTCGCGGACAACACCGCGCTGTCGACGGTCGTGGGCGCGGCCTGGTTCGTGCTGATGCTGCTCGTGGTGCTCGGCGGCGCCCGGCTCACCGTGCGCGCCCAGCTCGTCATGTCGGGTGTGGAGCTGGCGATACTGGCCCTGTTCGCGGTCCTCGCCCTCTTCCACACGGGCAACGCGCGCACCTTCGAGTGGTCCTGGCTGGGCTTCGGCCACTTCGACGGCATGCAGGGCTTCGCGTCGGGCGCGCTGATCGCCGCGTTCTACTACTGGGGCTGGGACGTCACCAGCAACCTGAGCGAGGAGACCCGCAACAGCCGCCGTACGACGGGACTCGCGGGCCTCATCGGCGTCGGCATCGTCTTCCTCCTCTTCGAGGTGTTCACCATCGCGGTGAACGTCATCCTCACCTCGCGGCAGATCGAGGACAACGACGCCAACGTGCTGGCCGTGCTCGGTGAGGAGGTCTGGCCGGGCTGGGGCGGCAAGCTGCTGATCGTCGCGGTGATGCTGTCGACCATCGCCACGCTGGAGACCACGCTGATCCAGGTCACGCGCTCGCTGTTCGCGATGGGCCGGGACCGTACGATGCCGTCCGCGCTGGGCAAGGTGCACCGCCGCTGGAACACCCCCTGGGTGGCGATCGTGGTGGTCGGAGCGGTGGCGCTGATGATGTTCATCGCCTCCAACGCCCTGGGCTCGGTGGGCGACATCCTCTCCGACGCGATCTCGGCGATCGGTCTGCAGATCGCCGTCTACTACGGCCTCAGCGGCCTCGCGGTCGTCGTCGCGTACCGCAAGATGCTGCTGAAGTCCCCCACCGACTTCCTGCTCGGCGGGCTGTGGCCGCTGCTGGGCGCCCTGTTCATGTTCTGGATCTTCGTCGAGTCGCTGGGCGAGCTGAGCACCGCCGCGATCGCGATCGGCGTCGGCGGGCTGGCCGTGGGGCTGGTTCCGATGCTCTGGTACTGGAGGCAGGGCAGCGACTACTACCGGCCGGCACGGCTTGACGCGAGCCGTACCGTCGAGACGGACTACCTGCCCGACGGCGCGACGGCCGGGCCCTCGCTCGTCCACGAGGGTCTCCCCACCGACTTCTGAGGGGCTGTGCGATGGCGAGAGACCGTTTCGCCCCCGAATTCGATCCCGACTGCGGGGACGTCCCGCTCACCAGCGCCCGCCAGGACATCGTCATCGGGCGCTGGCAGGGCCTGCGTGAACTGCTGCGGGCCACCGGACCCGACTGGCTCTCGCGGGGCCACCGGGTGCGGATGCTCGCCCAGGCCTGCGCGGGCAGTTCGACGGTCGAGTCGTGGCTGGCGGCCGAGCCGCACAACGGGGACGCCCTCGTGCTGCGGGCGGCCACCGAGACGGCCAGGGCGTTCAACATGGCCATCGCCGCGGGCCGGGGTGTGCCGATCGACCAGCGGCGCGTCGACGCCGCGGTGATGGCCTGTCTCCAGGCGTCGGAGGCGTTCGTGGACGACCCCACGCCGTGGATCTCCCTGATCTCGGTGGCGCGGCTGTACCCGGCCGGGGTGCGGCGGCAGGAACTGGGGCGCTGGTGGGACGAGTTGCACGGGCGCGATCCGTACAGCGTCGAGGGCCACCTCCAGGTGCTGCACTACTACTCGGCCCGCTGGCACGGCTCGAACGGCCTGATGTACGACTTCGCCCGGGACGCGGCCGGAGTGGCGCCGCCGGGTTCCGCGCTGCCGGTGCTGGTGCAGTACGCGCGGGTCGAGGAGTACCGGACGGCGACGGACGCGGCCGAGGACCGCCGCACGTCCGTGGGGCTCGGGCAGCACTGGAAGAACGACGGGGCCATCAGTGACGTACGGCGCACCTGGCAGCGCTGGATCGTCGGCCGCGCCGACCGGACGGTGGCCCCAGGCGAGCTCCGCGACCTCAACTACCTGACCCACGCGGCCTGCCACGCGGGCCTCGCGGAGGTCGCCGTCCCCCTCCTGCGGTTGCTGGACCGCCGGGGCACCCGTACGCCGTGGTCCTACACCGGGGAACCGGAGCAGGAGTTCAGCAAATGGCGCAAGGAGTTCAGGGTGCGGGTGTGAGCCGGCGGGCAGGGGCCGGCGGGGCGTAGTTGTTGCGGTGACACTTTGGAATGGTCAAGGCGTGCTTGCCTGTTCCGTCGATGTCCGGGCCGCCATCCCCGCCGTCCACTTCTCCTCGATCCGGCCGACCTTCCACACCACCAGGGCGACGATCCACGTGGCGAAGAACAGGCCCACGATGACGAAGCCGAGGAGGTTGAGGTCGAGGCCGCTGATCCAGTCCCAGAAGGGGCCGTGGAGGCCGAGCCTGTCGGCGAGCAGGCCCAGGAGTTCGGCCGTGCCGATGAGGAGGGCCACCGCGACCGACAGACCGGTGATCGTGAGGTTGTAGTAGACCTTGCGGACCGGCTTGGAGAACGCCCAGCCGTAGGCGAAGTTCATGAAGGAGCCGTCGATCGTGTCGAGCAGGGACATGCCGGCCGCGAAGAGGACGGGCAGGGTGAGGATCGCGTACCAGGGCAGTCCCGAGGCCGCGCCCGACCCGGCCAGGACCAGCAGCGCGATCTCCGTCGCCGTGTCGAAGCCCAGGCCGAACAACAGACCCAGCGGGTACATCTGCCAGGGCTTGGTGATCGACTTCATGACACGGCCGAGCAGGCGGTTCATGAACCCGCGGTTGTTCAGCTGCTCCTCCAGCGCGGCCTCGTCGTAGCGGCCTGAGCGCATCCGCCGGAACACCTTCCAGATGCCCACCAGGACGACCAGGTTGACCGCGGCGATCAGATAGAGGAACGCGCCCGAGACGGTCGTGCCGATCAACGCGGTCACGTCATGGAGGCGGGAGTCGTCGTCCCGCACCGGTCCCGCGAGGGCCTTCACGCCGAGCGAGAGCAGCAGCGCCAGGACGAAGACCACGCTGGAGTGGCCGAGCGAGAACCAGAAG
Organism: Streptomyces sp. SLBN-8D4; assembly: GCF_049739545.1. Lineage (NCBI taxonomy): Bacteria > Bacillati > Actinomycetota > Actinomycetes > Kitasatosporales > Streptomycetaceae > Streptomyces > Streptomyces sp. SLBN-8D4. Next base: position 9,411,505 of record NZ_JBMGQC010000001.1, on the reverse strand, counting down.
CCCACCGACAGCGGCCGCTGCCCCTCCCCCATCAGCTTGCGCGTGGTGTTGTCGATGGCCGCGATGTGGTCGGCGTCGAAGGCGTGCCGCATCCCGAGCGTGTAGGCGGTCACGCCGATGCCGATGCCGAAGGACTTCTCGCCGACCCCGTAGTGGTGGGGGGCGACGATCGCGACGAGGACGAACCAGCCGATCACGTGCAGCGCCAGCACCACCGCGGCCATGCCGCCCGCCCTGACCCACTCCTGCCGCGTCATGGAGCCACGGACGCGGTGCCATACCGAGCCCCTCGCGGGGACGGTGGCGGGGAGGAGGGGCGGAGCGGGGTCAGGGGCGGCCGTCATCGGGCGGAGAATCCTTCTGCAGGGGCTACGGCCGCGGTCAACAGCCTTGTGCCATCCTGCGGTACCTGCAAGTCATGTGCAGTAAAGGCAGTGACAGGTCTTTCCCACGACTGGGGAAAGTGCCCTGTCCACGGGGTATCGGGCCGCCAGGAAGCAGGGGCAGCCACACGGTCAGCAGCCGGTGGCCGAACATCGCGGAGGCGACTGCCACGGCGGGCACTGCCGGCGGTGAGGGCCAGGGCCCGTCGGCAGCGCGGCCACAGTGCGGTGCCCAGGAGCGGGACGAGCGCGACGGCGGCGACGGCCGGCCACACCGCCGGCAGGCGCAGCGGAGCGAGGACACCAGGGCAGGCCGTCGGGAGTACGGCGATCAGGGCGGACCGCACCAGCCCGCCCGCAGTGGCCTGCACCGCGAGTGCGGTCGCCGCGCGCCCCGCGGCCGAGCAACCAGCCCTGGTCGGCGACGGCCAGGACGGTGAGTGCGGGGGCGAGTCGCCCGCAGGCGCGTCCGCGGACGGAGGCGACGGCGGTCCGCTCGGCGGTCACCCCGGACCGTGTGCGCTCACGTTCGGCGCCACGTGGAGGTCCATCCCGGCGGCGGGCACGGTGGGCCAGTCGCGGGCGTAGGCGGGTGGCGCACCGCCGTGCCGGGTGAGGACGGCGACGGGCATACGGCGGGACGCCCCGACGATCCCGGACTCGGAGCTGTTGGTGTTGGGGCCCCGTGCCGCCGCGGAGCTGCACCCGGCGTAGTACGCGACGGGAACCGACAGATGGCCGGTGAGCAGACAGGGCGGGCGCACCCCGAGGCGGTGCAGCTCGGCCGCGGTGCGGGCCCAGTCGCGGTGGTGGCCCGTGGTGCGGTTCACCGTGCGCTCCAGCACCGCGAACTGCACCGCCAGGTGGCCCGTCAGCCCGATCGCGAGCAGCACCGCGGCGACCGGACGCCACCGCCCGGCCGGGGTGGTCGCGAGGTGGAACAGCGCGTCGGCGACCGGGATCGCGAGCAGGGCGTAGGCGGGCAGCAGGAAGCGTGGGGCCGCGTACCCGATGAGGAAGAGATAGGGCACGGCGGCCGTGGCGGCGCAGGCCAGCGGGACGAGGCCGGCCCGGGTGCGCCCGGCGCGGACGGCGACCGCCAGTCCGACGGCGGCCAGCAGCGGGAGGACCGCCCACCAGGCCATGACGGCGGGGTCCGGCAGCGGCCCGGTGCAGGGGCGGCACAGGGCGCGGCCGCCCAGGCTGCGCAGCTGGTCGTCGACGGCGAACTGCGGGCCGAGGCCGCCCTGGATACGGGAGCCCTCGTGCAGGCGTTCGATCAGACCGCCGTAGCTGACATACGCCTCGATCACCCACTGCGCGCCGCCCGCCACGAGTCCGGCGACGAGAGCGAGGGCGAATCGTGGGCGGCGGCGGACGGCGGAGGCGGCGAGCAGCGGGAGGGTGACCCACACGGCGTCGGTGGGCCGCATCCACGCCATGAGCGCGGCACCCGCCACGACCCCCCACAGGGCCCTCGGGTTCTCGCGGGCCCGTAAGAAGCAGCCGACCGCGGCCAGCCCGCCGACGGCCACCCAGTAGTTGGGCATGGCCTGCGGGCCGTAGAAGAGAGTGATCCACAAAGACGCGAACAGGGCGCCGCCTGCGGCGAGGACGCGGGCCGGGAAGAGGCCGCGCCAGGCGCGCAGGGCCAGGTAGAGGCCGAGGCCGGACAGCACGGCGAGATAGACGCGCAGGAGTTCCGTCGAGGTCGACCAGCTCGCGATCGGCGCCACCAGCAGGGACACACCGCGGGCGCGCGGGGCGCTGAAGAAGGCGGCCGGAGCCTGCGCACCGACCTGGCTGACGTACACGGTCTCGTCCCAGCCGAGGCCCATGCCGGGGCGGACGAGGACGAGTTGGGCCAGGGTGAAGGCGGCGGCCACCGCCGCCAAGGGCCAGTGGCCCCGAGCCGGCCGGGTACGGTCGGAGGCAACCGGCGGTGTTCGTCGGTTGCCTCCTACGAGCAGGGCACTGTCGCCGCGGGCCATAGTCCACCCCTCACCCCGTATGCCACGGGGACTTGGTCCGATCCACAAAGGCTCGGACAAGGTAACCCGCGGCAGGAGGGAGTGAGGGGCGGAGTTCGGCCAAGCGGCGCCTGTCCGGGGCGCCCGTCCGGGTCAGCGGGCGTGCGGGGCCCGGTGCGGGGGCTGGCTCGGGGCCGGACGGTCCCTCGGGGCCGGGACGGGGCGGACGACGGGACCGTCCCCGTTCACGGTGAGCGCGGTGCCGTGGTGGCGGATCGTCAGAGGCTCACCGGCCATCAGGGTGTACGTCGCCTTGTCCGGACCGATCTCCACGCGCAGACAGCGGCCCATGAGCTGGAGGTTGAAGGCGAGGCGGCTGAACCGCTCGGGCAGGCGGGGTGCGAAGCGGAGGGATTCGCCGTCGCGGCGCAGACCGCCGAACCCGGCGACGAGAGCCGTCCAGGTGCCCGCGAGGGAGGCGATGTGGAGCCCGTCGCGGGTGTTGTTCTCCAGGTCGGCGAGGTCCATCAGGGCCGCCTCGGCCGTGTAGGCGTAGGCGAGGGACAGGTGTCCCGCGCGGGCGGCGACGACCGCCTGGACGCAGGCCGACAAGGACGAGTCCCGTACGGTCAGGGGCTCGTAGTAGGCGAAGTTGCGGGCGATCTGCTCCTCGTCGTGGAACTCCTCGAACCAGCCGCTGCACAGGTACATCGCCAGCACCAGGTCCGCCTGCTTGACGACCTGCTTGCGGTAGATGTCGAAGTAGGGGAAGTGCAGCATCAGCGGGTACTGGTCGGCGCGGGTGCCGGCGAAGTCCCACCGCTGGTAGCGGGTGAAGCCCGCGTGCTGTTCGTGCACGCCGAGTTCGTCGTTGTAGGGGATGTGCACGGCCTCGGCGGCGTCCCGCCAGGCGGCGCTCTCCTCGACGCCGACGCCGAGCGCGGCGGCCCGCCCCGGATGCCGGGCGCAGACGTCGGCGGCCGCGAGGAGGTTCGCGCGGGCCATGAGGTTGGTGTACGTGTTGTCGTCGGCGACCGCGCTGTACTCGTCGGGGCCCGTGACGCCGTCGATGTGGAAGACGCCGTGGTGGTCGTGGTGGCCGAGCGAGCGCCACAACCGGGCCGTCTCCACGAGGAGTTCGACGCCGGTGTCCCGTTCGAAGTCCGTGTCGCCGGTGGCCTCGGTGTAGCGCACCACGGCGTCCGCGACGGCGGCGTTGACGTGGAAGGCGGCGGTGCCGGCGGGCCAGTACGCCGACCCTTCCGAGCCCTCGATGGTCCGCCACGGGAACGCGGCACCGTTCAGGCCGAGTTGTACGGCCCGCTCGCGGGCGGCGGGCAGTGTCCTCTGCCGCCAGCGCAGGGCCTCGGCCACGGCACGCGGCTCGGTGTAGGTGAGCAGGGGCAGCACGAAGGTCTCGGTGTCCCAGAAGGCGTGCCCGTCATAACCGGAACCGGTCAGTCCCTTGGCCGGAATGGCTCGTTGCTCCGCGCGGGCGCCCGCCTGGAGCACGTGGAAGAGGGCGAAGCGGACCGCCTGCTGGATCTCCTCGTCGCCGTCGACCTCGACATCGGCGCGGGCCCAGAAGTCGTCGAGGTAGCCGCGCTGTTCGTCCAGGAGGCCGTCCCAGCCGCTGTGGGCGGCGGCCGCCAGGGCCGCGTCGACCTGGTCGCTCATCGCGGGCCGGGAGCGAGCCCCGGACCAGCCGTGGGCGACCAGCTTCTCCACGCGCAGCCGCTGCCCCGGCTCCAGGACGGAGGTGACGGTCAGCCGGGCGAGGTCCACGGTCTCCTCGCTGCTCGTGGTGGTGCGTTCGGGCCCTTCGATCACATGGTCGGCGGCCACGGCGACCCGCAGTCCGCTCTGCCGGGTGCGGTGCACCAGGCGCAGCCGGGTGCCGTCGGCGAAGCCCTCCTCGTGCTCCAGCGGTGATTTGAGGGCCTTGGAGGCGCGCGGGTCGCCGTTCGGTCCTGGCAGGCTCTCGTTGGTGACGAGTTCGGACTGGATCACCACCCGGGTGCGGCTGTCGACGGGCTCCACCTCGTAGGCCACGGCGGCGACCGCCCGCTGGGTGAGCGAGACGAGCCGGGTCGAGCGCACCCGTATCCGCGAGCCGGCCGGCGAGACCCACTCGCAGGACCGCTCCAGGACGCCCCGGCGCAGGTCGAGGTTGCGTTCGTGGGCCACCAGAGTGCCGTAGCGCAGGTCGAAGGGCTCGTCGTCGACGAGGAGCCGCAGGATCTTGCCGTTGGTGACGTCGATGACGCTCTGGCCGGACTCCGGATAGCCGTAACCGGCCTCGGCGTACGGCAGCGGGTGCAGTTCGTGGACGCCGTTGAGGTAGGAGCCGGGCAGGCCGTGCGGTTCGCCCTCGTCGAGGTTGCCGCGCCAGCCGACATGGCCGTTGGACAGGGCGAACACGGACTCGCTCTGGGCCAGGACGTCGAGGTTCAGGGAGGTCTCGCGGACGGCCCAGGGCTCGACGGTGTAGGAGCGGTGGGTGATCACGCCTCTCCCCCCAGCTCGGCGAGGCCCTTCACGACGATGTCCGCGCCGTGCTCGTACAGGGCGTCGGTCTGTCCGACGCGGTCGAGGCCGACGACGTATCCGAAGCCTCCGGCGCGGCCCGCGTCCATACCGGCGAGGGCGTCCTCGAAGACGGCGGACCGCGCTGCGTCCAGGCCCAGGTCGTGGGCGGCGGCGAGGAAGGTGTCGGGGTGCGGCTTGCCGGGCAGCCCGCGCTCGGCCGCGACCACACCGTCGACGCGTACGTCGAAGAGGTCCTCGGCGTCGATCGCGCGCAGTACGTCACGGCAGTTGGCGCTGGAGGAGACGATCGCGGTGCGCAGGCCCCGGGCGCGGGCCGCGCGGATGTAGGTCAGGGTGTCGTCGTAAGCCTCGACGCCGTCCGTGCGGATCTTCTCCAGGACGAGGGCGTTCTTGCGGTTGCCGAGGCCGTGGACCGTCTCCGCGCCCGGTGGATCGTCCGGGTTCCCGTCCGGCAGTTCGATGCCGCGGGAGGCGAGGAAGGCGCGCACACCGTCGGCCCGCGGCAGGCCGTCGACGTACTCGTCGTAGTCGTGGTCGTCGAAGGGCCGGAAGTGTTCGCCCTCGCGTTCGCGCAGGAACGCGTCGAACATCTCCTTCCACGCGGCCGCGTGTACGACAGCCGTCCTGGTGACGACCCCGTCGAGGTCGAACAGGCAGGCCTTGATCTCTTCTGGCAGACCGAGCTCCGTCATACAGAACCCCGTTCCCTGCCAGGCGCCGTGTCAACAGACGGATTCAGTCGTGCGGGAAGGAGTGGTGCTCGTGAGACACCAGCCAACGGCCGCGCTCCTTGCGCAGACCTAAGGTGAGCCTGAGCCGGAAGCCGGGGTGGGCGGCGAGTTCCTGCGGGGTGGCGCAGCGCACCAGGGCGTGCGCGTAGGCGACATCGGTGCCCGCGGTGATGTGGAGGGACTCGATGTCGAAGCAGGCGCCCTGGGCCTGCCACGCGAAGAGGGGCGGCCAGGCCGCACGGTACGCGGCGAGGCCCCGGATGCCGTGCTGGGGCGACGCCACGTCGAACATCACGATGTCCTGGGCGTGGTCCGCGCTCACGCCGGCGAGGTCGCCGCGGTGGACGGCCGCGGCCCACGCGGTGATGAGGGCGCGGATCCGCACCTCGTCGTCAAAGTCATGGGGCACGGGCTGCCCTCCTTTCTCCCCCTTCCGCATCCAGGGTGCCTGGCCGACCCGCCTTCGCCGAATGGCAGACTCGGCGTGTGCCGCTGACCTTCGACGACCTCGTGACCCGCGCTCGCTCCCTCGTCCAGCCCGAGGGACGGGCCATCCTGGGTATTTCCGGCAGCCCCGGCGCGGGCAAGACGACCCTCGCCGAGCATCTGGTGCGGGCGCTGAACGGCCCGGGCGAGCCCTGGGTGGCGCACGTCCCCATGGACGGCTTCCACCTCGCCGACGCGGAACTGGACCGGCTCGGTCTGCGCGACCGCAAGGGGGCGCCCGAGACCTTCGACGCGGCGGGGTACGCGGCCCTGCTGCGGCGGCTGCGCGAGGAGACGGACGGGGACACGGTGTACGCGCCCGGATTCGAGCGGGTCCTGGAGCAGCCGGTCGCCGGGGCGATCCCGGTGCCGCCGACGGCCCGTCTGGTCGTCACCGAGGGGAACTACCTGCTGCTCGGCACCGGCGCGTGGAGGCGGGTCCGTTCGGCCCTGGACGAGGTGTGGTTCTGCGCGCTCGACGAGGACGCGCGGGTGCGCAGACTGGTCGCCCGGCACGAGGAGTTCGGAAAGACCCACGAGGAGGCGGTGGCGTGGGTGCTGCGCTCGGACCAGCGCAACGCGGAGTTGGTGGCGGCGACCCGGGACCGGGCCGACCTCGTGGTGTCGGTGTCGGCGCTGCCGCGCGTGGACGTGTGAGGGAGGGGGGCGCACCCCCTCGCGCCCCCTCCCTCGTGCGTCAGCAGGCGGACAGCGTCAGTTCCGGCTCGCCGTGGGCGTCGCCCGCCGGGTCGCCGATCCTCGCCGTGAACGCCTCGGTGCGTACCGTCAGTCCGGCGCCGTCGCGCGCGAAGGCCGCCGTCAGGACCGCTCCGGGGCCGTAGCGGACGGCGAAGGCGTGCAGGTCGTCCGGTGCGTCCGGGACGGGGTCGGCCTCCAGGGCCGTGGAACTGACCAGGTGGCGCCAGCCTTCGTCGGGGTTGCCGTAGCCGCGGGGGTCGGCGGCCAGGGCGAAGGCGGCCTGCTCCTGGGTCGTCTCCGAGCGGGCGTCGAAGTGGTCGACGCCCTCGGCCTCGGGGTGCGTCAGCCGCAGGGCGCCCACGGAGGTCACCGCGCCCTCGGCCGTGCGGCGCACCCGGTCGCCGTCGTCCTCGGCGTAGGGCAGGCCGGCCAGCAGGTAGGGCGTGCCCGGGAGGCGTTCCACGGTCACCGTGGTCCACAGGCTGGTGCCGTCGGTGACGTAGAGGGACTGGACGTGCCGCAGGACGTGGTCGCGGCCGACGACCGGCTTGGTGACGAGCTTGGCCGCGAGGCCGTCGGAGCGCACGTCACGGACCCGGACCTCGCCCATGGGGCGGCACAGCAGGAAGTCGTCGACGACCGGTCCGAAGCCGTGCTGGCGGTTGACGGCCGCGGGCAGGTAGTAGGTGCCCGCCGCCTCGACGACCGCGGGAGTCATCTTCGAGTCGAAGGCCACCGAGACCGTGCCCGCGCGCAGTTGGTGGCGGGCGGTGGCGGTGGACGGCTCCCGGTGCCAGCGCGAGGTGTCCTGGCTCTGCCAGACCAGCATCCAGGCGAAGTGGCCGTCCACCCCGCCGTCCTCCTTGACGGCATGCCGGGCCCAGCGGCTGTCGGCCCGGTAGCGGCCGAGGTCGGCGCCGATGCGGGCGCCGAAGTAGCGCAGGCCGAGGACCGACTCGAAGGCGGAGTGCTGCTCGCTGTAGCGCGGGCCGCCGTTGTCGAAGCCGCCGTTCGTCAGACGGGCGTCGAGGTAGCGGGCCAGCGTGTCGCCGTCCTCGGCGAACATCTCCTCACCGCTGATCCGGTGGGCCTGGGCGAGGAAGGACAGGGAGATCGGGCCGTAGTTGTTGTCGTACGCCCCGCCGTGCTCGGGCGGCAGCAGCGCGCCCCGGTCGCGGACCCGGTGGGCGCGGATCTCCTCGGTGTACAGCCGGAGCGCCCGCTCGCGGACCGACTCCCCTTCCCCGTCCGGCAGATGGTTCGCCAGCATCAGGCCGCCGACCACACAGCCGATCGCCTGGTTGCCGGCTTCCTGCGGGTTGAAGAAGGTGGCCTCGGTCAGCCAGCGCCAGTAGCCGCGGGCCACGTCGAGGAGTTCGGCCCGCCGGCCGTCGTCGACGAGTCCCTCCGCCGTGTCCAGCACGTTGACCGCCTGGAGCAGCGCCCACACCGTGCTCGGCCAGTCGCCGATGGGGTGGGCGCCCGCCGCCAGGGTGTAACGGGCGTACGGCAGACCGGAGTCGCGCACCCTCAGGTTCGGATAGCCCGGGTTGTCGTCGGTGTACACCCGCTCGCGCAGGTGGAAGGCGAGGCTGCGGGCGACCGCCTCCGGCAGCCTCGGGTCCTTGCCGCGCTGCCAGGCGTGGGCGAGCAGCGAGGTGATGCCGAGGGAGGTGTCGCCGATGTCGTCGTCGCAGTCGGGGTGTTCGAGGTTGCCCTCGGGGGTCAGCCGGGCGAGGGCCTGCTCGGTGACGTCGGCGAGGACGGCGTCGTAGGCCTCCGGGGTGTCCGGCAGGTCGTGCAGCGGCGCGAGCTGGCGAGGGAGGTGCAAGGAGATCAGCCCTTCATGCCCGGGAGGTGGCACGCAGTGTGAGAGTCAGTGTCTGCGGTCCGTGCCCACCGAGGTAGACGCGGTTTCCGGTCGTGGCGTCGGTGCCGCCGACCACGGTGTGGTCCTGCCCGGGGTCGTAGCGCAGTACGTCGCTCCGGTCCGGTCCGGCGAGCGGTTCGCCCGTCTCGACGGCGGCCTCGACCCGGATCTCGTCGTCGCCGACGCGGTAGGTCAACGGCTCGGTCGTCAGACACCAGCTTCCGTCGCCGAGCGGTACGGCGCCCTGCGGCTCGCCGCCCGGCCGGAAGGTCAGTTCGAGGGCCCAGGGCACCGGCGGGCCGCTGATGTCGATCCGAAGGTCGGCCCCGTCCTCCCGCAGGTCGACCTCGACCCGGGTCGTGTGGGAGATCTCGTCCTGAGGGCGGTCGGGGAAGGCCATCGCCGCGGAGAAGCGGCCCTCGTCCACCAGGCGGTAGGCGCCGTCGTCTCGCCTCCGGTCCTTCGGCAGCGGCTGGTAGTAGGCGGTGGTGAGGGTTTGGGTGAGCCGGTAACGGTTGCCGGCGAGCTGTTCCATGTCTGCGGCACGGAACGGACCCAGGTCGAAGAACACCCGCGAGAGGCGGACCGCGTCGAGGACGGCCTCGCCGGCGAACAGGCGCAGGAAGGTGGGGTTGCAGGCGAGGCCCGAGCGGATGCGCCGGTGCTCGGGCACGTCGGAGCCGCCGTACACCACGGTGTGCGCGGTGGCCGAGACGTGTGCGGCGAGACGTGCGGTGGGGAGGTACCGGTGGCGGGGGAGCTGCTCCGCGTCCGGGGCCGGCAGGGCGCGGCACAGATCCGGGGTGAGGAGGGTCTGGGCGAGCAGGTCGGGGTCGTCGATGCCGTCGGCGGCCGCCAGCCGGGCGGCGCGGGCGAAGTCGCCCCGGCCGGTGCGGATCGCGAGCAGCCGGTAGTGCGGCAGGTAGGGCCAGAGCGCGAACGAGAGCCTCTGGTCCTGGCGGCGCGAGTGGACCGTCTCCACCGTGCCGTCCGGCCTGATGAGGTCCAGCGTCGCGGCGAGGTTCCGTTCGACGACGTCCCGCAGGTCGGCGCGGTCGAGTACGTCGGCGAGGAGCAGCAGCGACGGGTTGGTCACGATGGACGCGTAGACGGCACTGCGTTCCGAGTACAGGCCGTCCGCGTCGATGTCGACGCCCTCGGCGAGCCACTCCTCGGCGCGGGCGAGCAGCCGGTCGTCGGGGAAGGACCGGTGTAGCCGGGCCAGGGCCGCGCTCAGCTCCCAGCGGTGGTTCGGGGTGTGCACCCCGCCGGTCAGGAGAGGGACGGTGGCGGCGCCCGCGATGTCGGCGAGCGCCGCCGTGACGTCAGCCAGTTCCGGCCCCGCGCCCGCGGCGAGGACGTGCGTGTCGCACACGTCGTTGACGGTGAACGCGGAGTCCGGCGGCGACTGCACGTTGTCGCCGCCCGCGAAGAGGCCGGAGGCCGTCTGCAGGGACCGCAGGGCACGGAGATGGGTCAGCGCGGCGGCGACGGCCCGCTCGCTGCCGTGCAGGGCCGACTCCGGCGAGCGGTACGCCGCGACCAGGGTCTTCACCCGCCGGGCCAGGGCACGGTGCAGTCCGATGAATTCCGTCGACGGGTCGGCCGCGAGCAGGGTTGCCGACCTGTCGGCGGCGAGCGCCGCTGCGCGGACGAACTCGTGGTCGCTCGGAGCGGGCAAGGTCAGTCCTTCAGTCCGGCATTGATGTCGGCGCCCATCACATAGCGCTGGAAGACCAGGAAGATCGCGATCAGCGGGATCATGGAGATGACCGACGCGCCCAGCAGAACCGACCAGTTGATGTTCTGCGCGCCGACGATGCTCTGGATACCGATCTGCACGGTGAACTTGTTCGGGTCGTTGAGCATCAGCAGCGGCCAGATGTAGTCGTTCCACCGCCACTGGAAGGACAGGATGGCGAGGGTCAGCATGATGGGCCGGGAGAGCGGCACCATGATCCGCAGGAAGATCGACAGTTCCTTGGCGCCGTCGATGCGTGCGGCCTCCACGAGCTCGTCGGGCACCGTCAGGAAGAACTGGCGGAACATGAAGCATCCGGTCGCGGTGAGCACGGCCGGGAGGATGATGCCGGCGAAGGAGTTGTAGAGGCCGAGGTTGCGGACCACCAGGAACTCGGGGGCGAGCATGACCTCGCCCGGCAGCATCGTGGTGGCCAGGATGCAGAGGAAGAAGGCCTTGAGCCATCTGTTGTCGTACTTGGCCAGCGCGTACCCGGTGCAGCAGCTGACCCCCACCGTGAGGATCGTCGTGATCACGCACACGAGGGCCGTGTTGATGAAGTACTGGGAGAAGTTGGCGCTGTCCCACGCTGCCCTGAATCCGGACAGGGTGGGGTTGTGCGGGACCAGCGTCAGCGGATAGGAGAACAGGTCGCTGGCCGGCTTGAAGGAGCTGAGGACGAACCACAGCACCGGGAACCCGTACAGGCACGCCATGATCCACAGCAGTGTCGTCGCGGACACCGCCTGCCTGAGCCCTCCGGTGGCCGTCTTGCGGGGCCGCTTCTTGGAGACGCTCCGTCCGGAGCCGACGTCGGCCGGGCGCGGGATGTCTGTGGTTGTCATCGGTTCTCCACCCGCCGGTTGACCATCAGCTGGACGACCGCGACGGCCATCAGGATGAGCATGAGCACGAACGACGCGGCGCTCGCGTAGCCGATCTGGCCCCGCTTGAAGCCGGTCTCGTAGATGTACTGGACGAGCAGGTTGTTCGAGGTGCCGGGTCCGCCGTTGTTGAGGGCGACGAACACCGGGTACTCCTTCATCGAGTTGATCGTGTTGAGCAGGATGACGATGAACGAGGTGGGCGCGATGCTCGGCAGCGTGATGCTGAAGAACTGGCGCCAGGGGCCGGCGCCGTCGAGCGAGGCGGCCTCGTAGTACGACACCGGCACGTTCTTGATCGCCGCGATGAACAGCAGCATCGTGAAACCGGTCCAGGCCCAGGCCGCCGCCATCACCACCACGAGCAACGAGAGGTCCGCGTTCGACTGCCACGGAATGGCGTCTCCGCCGAACTTCACGATGACGTAGTTGACCAGTCCGAAGTTCTCGCCGAACATCCACCGCCACAGGACACCCACGACGATGGGCGACAGCAGCCACGGGATGAAGAAGAGGACGCGGGCGACCGACCCGCCCTTGGCGTGCTTGCTCACCACCAGGTTGGCGGCGAGCAGCGAGACCACGAAGTTCAGCGGGACGAAGAGGACGGTGTACAGCAGGGTCCGGGTCAGCGCGTCGTAGAACGTGGAGTCCCCGAACAGGTGGTGGTAGTTGTCCAGTCCGACCCACTGGAACACCCCCACGCCCGTGTAGTTCGTGAACGAGTAGATGAGCCCGATCACCGCCGGCCAGACGAAGAACAGCGAGAAGAGCACGACGTTGGCCGCGATGAGGACGAGCGGCGCAAGGGTGTACTTACTGCGTCTCCTGGGCGGACTCGGCGGGCTCACAGACACGTCCGAGGCGCGTTTTGTCATCTTCCTGACTCCGTGCTGGTGGAAGGGATTGCGGTGGGCTCAGGCCGTGAGCCCGGCATCACGTGGCCGGCCGGGGCCGGGCGGCGGGGTCGGGACACCGCCGCCCGGGCGCTTGGGGCCTGCGATCAGCCGCCGACCTGCTGGTTGTAGCCGTCCACGATGTTCTGCAGGGCCTTGTCGGCCGACTGCTGGCCGTTGATGGCCTTGCCGAGTTCCGTCTTGGTCGGGTCCTCGGTGATGCTCTTGCCCTTCAGCACCCACTCCGTCTGCGCGTTGTTGAAGTAGCCGGAGATCGGGGCGTAGAGCGGGATCTCCTGGTTGTAGAGCTTGAACGCCGCCTGCGCCGCATCGGACTTGAAGGGGTACGTCGGGTTCAGACCGCTCTCGACCGGCAGGAACCCGGACGCCTCGCACAGGGCCTTGTAGTGGGCCGGCTCGTACAGCCAGGACAGGAACTTCGTGGCGGCCTTGGACGCGTCGCCGTTGTTGTTGAAGCCCACCACCATGCCGCCGCTGTTGACGTCGCTGGCCTGCACCGGCTGGGCGGGGGTCGGGACGCTCGCCCACTCGAACTTCTTGATGCTGTCCGCGAAGGAGGCGACCTGCCACACGCCGGACCAGTAGGCGACCACGTCACCGCTCTGGAACATGGCGGACGGGTCGGCGCCGCTCGTCCACACCGACTTCGGCATGGTCTTGTCGTCGTTCCATCCGACGAAGGTGTTCACGGCCTTCTTGGTCGCCGCGTCCACGGAGAACTTGCCGGAGTCGTCGGCGTGGACGTACTTGCCGCCCATCTCGTACACCATGGCGCGCAGCCGCGAGGGCGACTGGTCGAAGGTCAGGGAGTACTTGGCGCCGGTCTTCTCGCGGACCTTGTTGGCCGCGGCGATGAAGTCGGTCCAGGTCCAGGTCTTCGACGGCTCGGTCGGGAAGGAGACGCCGGCCTTCTCGAACAGCGACTTGTTGATGAACAGGCCGGAGGCGGTGACGTCCGAGGGGATGGACAGCACCTTCCCGGACGAGTCCTTCGCCAGGAAGTTGGCGTTGATGTTGTTGCTCTTGTTGTTGGCGATGGAGCTGAGGTCGAGCAGCTTGCTCGACCAGATCGGGTCCAGCGCCGGGACGGCCGCCACGTCGGGCAGGGAGTTCGCCTGCGCCGCGTTGTGCAGCTTCGTGGTGTAGCCGTCGTAGGGGATGTTGACGAGCTTGACGGCGACGCCGGTTTCCTTCTTGTACTGCGCCACCGACTTCTTCCAGCCCGCGTCCTGCCCGGGAACCGTGGAGATCCAGAACGTCAGGGACTTGGAGGTCCCGCCGGAGCCGCCGTCCCCGCCACAGGCGGTGAGCGTCAGAGCACCTGCCGCGAGAGCGGCAGCGAGGGAAACCAGGCGGCGCGTGCCGCCGCGGCCGAGACGGCTAGAGCGCCGCACACCCACAGTGGTCATCTTCGATCCCTTTTTTTCGTCGTAGGGGACGGAGCACGGCGCCGACCGAGGCGGCACGGGTGCATTTTGCAGGAAGGGTTGCTTTCCGAGGTCGCGGCCTCGCCCGGCCACGTCATCCTGGCGGGCAAGGGTCCCCGGCCGCTGTGGCCGTCACCGCACGGGCACGCCCTCGTGCGGTTGCCGTACGTCGAGTACGGGCGGGACGCTCGCCCAAGCCGGCGTCCCGGCCGACTTAGAAAGCGCTTGTCCGGACATTGGCAGACCGAGTCCGAAACCGTCAATCCTTCGTTCGCGCGGCCTCGGTCACGGTTTGGACTCCTCGGGCGACCGCGAGCCGTGCGGCGCCCACGACAGTGCCGAGATCACCGACCTGGCTGCTGACCACCTCGGTGGGCCAGCTCAGCCGCTCCAGCTCGGCCCGCACACCGGGCAGGAGCTGCGGATACGCGCCGGTGCTGCCGCCCAGCACGAGGAGTCCCGGGTCCAGCACCGCGGTCACGGCGGCGGCCAGCCGGCCCACGTCCACGGCATGTCTGGCGACGACCGCGTCGGCCGCGGCGCTGCCCTGTCCGGCGAGGGTGAAGAGCTGCTCGGCGGTACGAGGGCAGGCACCGTCGGATTCCGGCCAGGCCTCGGCGGCCCGGCGCAGCAGGGAGCGGGACCCGATGTACTCCTCCAGGGCCTCGTGCCGGGGCTCCAGGTCGTCGTCCCAGGGGTAGGGCAGTCTGGCGAGCTCTCCGGCGGCTCCGTTGGCCCCGGCCAGCACATGTCCTCCCACGACGATGCCGAGACCGATACCGACGCCGATCCGCAGGTAGCCGAAGGTGTGACGGCCGCGGGCCGCGCCCTCGTGCAGTTCGGCGAGGGCCGCGCAGTTGACGTTGTTCTCCAGGTGGACGGGGACTCCGGGCGGCAGCGCGACGGTCACCGCGTCGAAGACGGGTCCGGCCTTGGCCGTGGCGGGGCGCATGCGCTGCGGCGGGGTGACGTCACCGACGGCCACGACGATGGTGCGCAGCGGGGCGTCGGCGGGCAGCGCGGACAGGGCGTCGCGCACCACGTCGGCGGCGTCGTCCCGGGGTCCGGTGGCCTCGGCGAGCAGGGTGCCGTCGAGGGCGCAGCCGCGCACCCGGGTGAGGGCGGGGCCGAGATCGACGGCGAGCACGGCGCCCGCGGCCGGGCCGAGGCGGTACACGGCGGCGCTGCGGCCCGTACCGCCGGAGGAGGTGCCCGAGTGGGCCGCGAGATGGACGCCCTCCAGTTCGGCGACGGCGGAGGAGACCGTCGGCTTGGACAGGCGCGCGAGGCTCGCCAGCTGCGGCCGGGTCGCGGTGCCGGCGCCTGCGCCAGCACCGCGAACACCGCGCCGGCGCTCTCGGTCAGACGGGGGGCTCTTGCCACGTCGTGTTCCACACTTCCCCCAGGTCACAGGCCGCTCTCCCGGGCCGAGCGGCTCGGCGGGAGGCGGCGGCGGGTTGCTCCGGCGTCCTGCGTTCCCGCCCGGGACGGGGAGCCCGGGAAGTCAGGTGCGGGACGCCTATTGACAGGCACTGTACTTCGTTAGTTAACTTCCTAACGAACGTCACGGTACTCGCCTGCCGTGGTCCGTCAGAGGCCCGTCCCGGGGCTTCGCTAGTGCTTCAACTGCCTTGCCCTCAGACACGGTTCGCCCACCGTCGCAGCACACAGCGCAACGACGAAAGAGGTTCCGTGCAGGACACCGCACCCCTGGTTGTCGGCATCGACGTGGGCGGCACCAAGACGCAGCTGCGCGCGGTCGCGGGCGACACTCCTGTCGCCGATCACGTCCGGTCCAGCAGCGGCTGGCGGCCCCACGACCCGGTGGCCGCCGCCGGCTGGCTGGCCGCGCTGGCCGCCGACGCGCTTCCGGCGGGCGCCCGCCCGTCCGCCCTCGCCGTCGGCGGCCACGCCTGCGAGACCCCGCGCCAGTGTGCGCAGATCCGCACCGCTCTTCAACTGCACTTCGACGCGCCCGCACTGGTCGTGGGCGACGCCGAACTGCTCGTTCCCGCAGCGGGCCTGGACAAGGGCGTCGGCCTGGTCGCCGGCACCGGTTCGGTCGCCGTGGGCCGGTTCGCCGACGGCACACCGGTCCAGGTCGGTGGCTGGGGCGCGCTCCTCGGCGACGAGGGCGGCGCCGCCGGCCTGGTCCGCGAGGCCGTCCGGGCCGTATGGGCGGCGCACGACCGCGGCGAGGAGCCCGACGCGCTGGCGCTCGGTCTGCTGTCCGGGTTCGACGTCCCGGAAGTACCCGCGCTCGGCGCCGCGCTGGAGCACACCACGGCCGCCTCCGCGGACTGGGGCCGGCACGCCCCGGCCGTGTTCGCCGCCGCCGAGGCCGGATCCCCGCTCGCCCGCACCGTGATCGCCGAGGCGGGCCGCGCCCTGGCCGCGCTCGTCGAACGGCTCGCCGCCCGCGGGGTGGTGGTCGACGACGTCGTGGTCGCGGGCAGTACCGTCCTCGCCCAGCCTTCGCTGTACGACGCGTTCGTGTCGGCACTCGCGGACGGCGTACCGACGGCACGCCCGCGCCCCCTGCGCGCGCCGCCGGTGGACGGCGCGGTGGCGATGGCCCGTTCACTTCTGTGACATCCGCCGGCCGCCGACTCTCCTCCGGTCCGACATGACTCGCCAGTAGATCTACGCTCCTACGACTTTCAGAAAGCGCATTCGACCCACGCGTCGTCCAGCGCATCATGAGTCGCACCCGCACCAGCTCCCCGGCCGCACGGCCGCAGAACTCAAGAGAGGCCCACCCATGCCGTCTTCCGCCGGGCAGCACTCCCCCGCGCCGGTCACCGAACGTGCCATGCGACGCAGGGGATTCCTCAAGACGTCCCTGGGCGCCTCCGCCGGGGTCCTGGGCGCGCCGACCCTCGTCAGCTGGCTGACGGCCGCGGACGCGAAGGCCGCCGCCGCGACCCTCGCGTTCGTCGACGACTACAAGACCAACCTGTCCGCGAACCGCACGCCCGAGACCAACGCGGTCGTCCGGGCCCTCGGCGGCTTCGCGCAGATATGGAAGACCGGCGACGCGTGGAACAGCGGCACGCCGCTGCGCCACGACATCCTGCGCGCCAACGTGCGGTACTGCATCGACGTCACGACCCGGCGCACCCCGGCCGAGGCGAAGCTGGCGTTCCTCTACGACCGTATGCACCAGAGCTACTCGACGATCGACGGTCTCGGCCCGCTCTCCCCCCTGTACAAGGCGGGCGCCAAGGCGGTCACGTCGATCACCAGCGCGCCCGACGGCACGCCCCCGACCACGATCGACGACGCCGTGCCCGCGAACGCCCCGGCCGGCTCCGCGCTCGGCGCGGGCTCCCACGACTCGGCACTCGGCAAGGTCGCCGAACTGGTGGACACCCTGCGCGGCAACTGGGCGTCCGGCAACCCGTCGAAGTACGCCTATCTGTATCCACGCCCGTGGCGCATGAACGAGGACAGCCAGGTCGTCGACACCGGCAGGAAGGACGACCTCGGCTACCCGGTGTACGACTCGAAGGTGGTCGTCGCGCCCCAGCTGCTGCGCCAGCGCAGCAGCTCGCCGGCGGACGACGGCGGCTTCCCCAGCGGGCACACCAACGCCTACCACCTGGCCTCGCTGGCCTACGCCTACGCCGTGCCCGAGCGGTTCCAGGAGCTCGTCACACGCGCGATGGAGCTCAGCCACACCCGGATCCTGGCGGGCATGCACTCGACGGTCGACGTGATGGGCGGCCGGATCATGGCGACCGCCCTGGCCGCCGCCACGCTGGCGGACCCGGCGAACGCGGAACTCAAGGCAGCGGCCCGCGCCCAGGCACTGGCGTACTTCACCCAGCAGACCGGCACCACGGCCGACACCCTGTTCGCCTACGCCCACTCGGACCCGGCCGACGCCTACGCCGACCGGGAGGCGAACAAGCGCGCCGTCACGCCCCGCCTGACCTATGTGCTCAGGCGGGAGGGCCACGGCAAGCCCCTCACGGTGCCCAAGGGCGCCGAGGTGCTGCTGGAGACCCGGCAGCCGTACCTGGACGCCGCCCAGCGCCGTGCGGTGCTGCGGACCACCGCGCTGCCCTCCGGGTACGTCCTCCTCGACGGCTTCGAGCAGTGGGGCCGGATCGACCTGTTCGCCGCGGCGGACGGTTACGGCTCCTTCGAATCCGACGTCACCGTCACCCTGGACGCGGCCAAGGGCGGCTTCCACGCGGCCGACTCCTGGCGCAACGACATCGACGGCTGTGGCTCGCTGACCAAGCGGGGCAGCGGCACGCTCACCCTGACGGGGCACAACCGGTACACCGGCGGGACCGTGCTCAAGGAGGGCGTGCTGGTCGCGGGTTCGGCCCACGCCCTCGGTCACGGCGATGTGCGGGTGCAGGGCGGAAAGCTGGCGCTGGGCGGCGGGTCGCTCCAGGTCCACGGCACGTACGCGCAGGAGTCCGGCGCGCTGGAACTGACCCTGCGCTCGGGTCAGGAGCCGGTCCTGGAGGTGACCCGGCGGGCGGTGCTCGGTGCGGGCAGCGTGCTCTCGCTGAAGCTGGACGCGAAGAACCCCCCGAAGGCGGGTCGCACGGTCCGCGTTCTCGGCTGCCACGGTCTGCGCGGGCAGTTCGACCGCGTCGAACTGAACTCCGAGACCCTGCGGGCCGTACCCGTCTACACGACGGAAGGTCTGTCGGTACGACTCCTGAAGCGGTGACGCCCGCGGGGCGGGAGCTGATGCGAGAGTGGCCCTCATGAGGTGCCTGCGGATCGCTCCCGCCACCGCCCGGCCGGTCTCACCGCGGGGCGGATGATGGCGAGCGAGCAGCAGACGGTCCTGGACACGGTTCCCACGTCCGGGGCCCGCGACGACGAGGTGCGGCGGCCGCGACCGGTCCGGCGGTGGCTGGTGCCGCTCCTCGTCGTCGTGCTGCTCGGGCAGATGGCGGCCGCCATGGTGACGACCGCCGTGCAGCAGACGCCCACGATCGACGAACCGGTCTACGTGGCCACGGCCGCCGAGTACCTGCACGGTCAGGGCATCCGCTACAACCCCGAGCACCCGCCGCTCGGCAAGTTGGTGATCGCCGTCGGGGTGGCCATCGCCGACCCGCACGTGGACACGGCGTTCGACGGGCCCCAGATCGGCCTGGGCCCCCATCTGCTGTACGAGTCGGGCAACGACCCCTGGCGGCTGATGTTCTGGGCCCGGCTCCCGGTGATCGTGCTGACGCTGCTGTTCGGCCTTGTCGTGTTCGCCTTCGCCCGGGAACTCGCCGGGAGGGCGGCAGGGCTCGCGGCACTCGCCCTGTACACCTTCTCCCCCGACGTCGTCGCCCACGGTTCGCTGGCCACGCTCGACGTGCCGATGGCGGGCTTCCTGCTCACCTCGGTATGGCTGCTGTGGCGGGCCCGCGTACGGCCACAGCGGTACGTGCCCCTCGCCGGTCTGGCGCTCGGCGCGGCCCTGGCGACCAAGATGAGCGCGCTGCCGGCCGTGCCGGTCCTGCTGGGGCTGGCCGCCCTCTCGGTGTGGACCGCGCGTCGCGGTGACGAGAAGCGCCGGCGCCTGCTCCACGTGCTCGCCGGGGCCGCGGTCCTGACCCTGGCCGCCGTCGCCGTCGTATGGGCCTCGTATCTCGTCGTCGATCCGCGGCTGCGGTGGACCTCCCAGGACCAGGTGCCGGTGGTGCACGGGCTGCGCGGGCTCCTCGTCGATCTGCTGCCGTTCCCCCAGGCCTACGCGGACGGGATGCGGATCCAGTTCCACTTCGAGAACTACCCGTGGGAGGGCTTCCTGTTCGGGCGGGTGTACACCGGACACCTCTGGTACTACCTGCCCGCCGCCCTCCTGGTGAAGACGCCGCTGGGCCTGCTCGCGCTGTGGGCCGCGGGTGCCGTGGTGCTGGTGGCGGTACGGCGGCTGCGGCCGGCCGCGCCGTATCTGCTGGTGCCCGCCGGGGTGCTGCTCGCCTCGGCCATGACGGGCTCACGCGACTTCGGCACCCGGTACGCGCTCTTCCTGCCGATGTTCCTGACGGTGGCCGCGGGCTGTGTCCTCGCGGTGCGCCGACGCTGGGCGACGATCGCGACCGGGGCACTGGTGCTGTTCGTCGCGGTCAGTTCGCTGCTGACCTTTCCCTTCTATCTGCCGTACTCCAACGAGGCGTTCGGCGGACCGGCCCGTACCCATCTGCGGTTGCACGACTCCAACGTCGACTGGGGCCAGGACCTCGGCCGGCTCGCCGACCGGCTGCGCGAGCGCTACCCGGGCGAGCGGATCTGGCTCGTCTACAAGGGCAGCGGGGTGCCCTCCGTCTACGGCATCGAGGCCTCCGACCCGCGCGAGGCACCGGTGGGCGAGGTGCGCGGACTGCTGGTCGTCTCGGACTCCTCGGTCGCCAAGGCGAGGGGCCGGCTGGCCGAGTTGATCGACAGCAGCCGTCCCGTCGACGAGGTCGGTCACTCGATCACGATCTACCGCCGATGACCCCCGCGGCCCGCGTGACCCGTCTCCGTTCAGCGGACCGCCTGCTGGAACCCCTCGGCGCTCACGTGCGGCATCGCCCCGCTCGTCACGCGGTAACGGCCGTTGGGCACCTGGTCGGACCGGGAGATGTGCACGGTGAGCGGCCCCGCCCACTCGTAGCCCTGCCGCTCGCCGTGCCGGGCCAGGCTGTCCGTCAGCTCCTGGCCCACATCGCTGCCCCGGCGCACCAGTTCGTCGTAGGCGAAGTCCGCGAGCTCGACGTCGTACGCGTTCGGGACCACCACCCTGCTCTCACTGCACACCACCACATTGCTGTCGCACTCGCGGCGCAGCGCGTCGAGGAGTTCGACGGGTTCCCGGCCGACGACCCGGGCCCACAGCGTCTCCCACCCGTGCTCCATTGCCTGTTCCAGCGCGCTCAGCGCACCCATTGCGTCTCACCTGCCGAAAGCTCTGGTTTCCCGTCCGGTGTCATTCCTGGGCGAAGTCGTCGGGTTCCACGCGCGCTTCCTCGAACGCCTCGCGCAGGGTGCGTCCGCTGCCACCGGGGGCCGGGGCCTCGCTCTCCTCGTGGTGGTCTGCCAAGAGGCCGTCGGTGGTGCCGGTCTTGCGCCGGTTCTCCTCGGGGACCGTCATTCGGGGCTGCTCCTCAGGTGTCGTCGAAGGTCTTGCCCAGCGGCGGGTTCCCGCTCGGGCGCCGCGTACCCGTCCCGATCCACGCTCGCCGGACGCCTTGTACAAGCGCTGGTCATCGAGGGGTGTGAGCTATGTTGACTCCCCGTGGCAGACAAAGGAGGCGCCCCGGTGTCATCGCCGCAGCAGGCACGCGCCCAGGCATCCGCGATCACCTCGGGCAAGACCGCACCGGAGGCGGAGGCCGCCCCGGCCTCCCAGCTCAGGACACTCTTCGACCGGCCCCGGCTCTCCCCCGGGCAGCGGCGCATCGCGCAGTACCTGATCGAGCACATCACCGAAGCGGCGTTCCTCTCCATCACCGATCTCGCGGATCGCGTGGGGGTGAGCCAGCCCTCGGTGACACGGTTCGCCGCGGCCGTGGGCTTCAGCGGCTACCCCGCCCTGCGGGAGAAGCTCCAGGCCATCGCGCTCGGCACGCTCGCCGGCGGACCGGTCGCCGACGACGAGTCGCGGGGCAACGAACTCCAGGCCGCGGTTGACGCGGAGATCGAGAACCTGGAGAACCTGCGCCGCGACTTCGGCGACCCCGACCGGATGATCGAACTCGGCCGCAAGCTGTCCGAGTCGACCCCGCTGACCATCCTGGGCCTGCGCATCTCGGCGTCCCTGGCCGAGTACTTCGCCTACGCGGCACGCCGTATCCATCCCGACGTACGGCTGGTCACCCGCGGCGGCAGCGTCGCCTACGACGCTCTCCTTCAGTCACGCGAGGCGGGCGGCACCTGGGTGCTCGCGTTCTCGATGCCCCGGCACGCCCAGGAGACCCTCACCGCCCTGCGGGTCGCCCGCAGTGCCGGACTGAAGATCGCCCTCGTCACGGATCTGGCGCTCGGGCACGTGGCCGACGAGGCCGACGTCCTGTTCTCCACCGGCACGGGCTCCCGGCTGGTCTTCGACTCCTACGCCGCACCCGGTGTGATCGCCGCCGCCCTGCTCCAGGCCATGACCGACGCCGACCCCGAGCGCACCCAGGCGCGGCTGGAGGAGTACGAGCAGATCTCCGACCAGCACCAGTTCTTCCTCAGGGACTGACCCCTCCCACCCCGGCCATACGCCTTCAGACCAGGCCTATCCGTAATAAATCGAGCATGAATGTTTTCATACGCCTTGCCAAGCGCTCGGCATATATAAATACTGCTCACGGATCACCCCCGGACCACTCCGGGACCGTCCGCACCCCTGTCCCCGTCCCCACCCCCACAGCGCCCGAGAGGGCTCCTGTTACGGACATCCCGAGCCGTCGTCACCTACCCGCGTCGGCGCTTCGGGGTGTTCGGTAGGGCCTCGCCTGCACGCGAGCCCGTGGCGGCCCCGGTCATCCCCTAGACCGGGGCCGCCCAACCACGTCGGACCACCCGCCACGACGCCGCACACCCGGAAGCGAACACCATGGCTCTGATGACGACCACGCGCACCACCACCCGTCCTGGCCCGGACTGGCCCTGCCAGGTCAAGGCGCCCGGCAGCTACGACTGGGAGCGCTCCGCGGTCAAGTGGCTGCGCGAGCTGGTACCGGCGCGGTACGCGAGCTATCCGGCCCTGATGCGGCACACCGTCCTCCTCGCCCGGCACGCGCAGATCCAGGTCCAGCACGAGATCCGGGTCGCCCGCACCGCGCTGCAGACCGCCCGGGCGGACCTGCCGGCGCTCGGGCTGCCGGAGTCGGTCATCGAGCACACGATCAAGCTGTACGCGGCCGAGGTCCTCCAGCTCCAGCACATCGCCCGCAGCATCCGCGCGGTCACCCAGGCCCTGGTCGACCACCACCACGGGCGCTGACCCTCCCGCAGGGCATGACCCACGCCGTACGTGGGACCCGTGGTGAACATGAGCACCACCGACGTACGACGCGGCGATCCGGTCACCACGGTCCTCACCTGGGAGGTGCGCCCCGGCCGGGAGCAGGAGTTCGAGCGCTGGACGCTCGGGATCACCCGCTGTGCCCGGCGGTTCCCCGGCAACGAGGGCGTCTCCTGGCTGCGTCCCGAGGACGGCCACCGCTTCCACGCGGTACTGCGCTGGTCCGACTCCAGCCGGCTCAGCGCCTGGCTGGAGTCGGACGAGCGGGCGGCCTGGCACGCGCGGATCGACGGCATCGCCACGGAACTCGGCAGCGAACGGCAGTCGACGACGGGGCTCGAGACCTGGTTCAGTCTGCCCGGCACCACCGTGCGGCCCCCGGTCCGCTGGAAGATGGTGCTGACCACGTTCCTCGGCGCCTTCCCGTGCACACTGCTGATCCAGTGGCTGGTGGCGCCCCACACCGCCGCCTGGCCCCTGCCGCTGCGGGCCGCGGTGTTCCCGGTGGTGCTGCTGCCGGTGCTCACGTATCTGGTGATGCCCCTGCTGAGCCGGGTGCTGCGACGGTGGCTCTACCCGCCGCCCGACCACTGACCCGCGACGAACCGGGGGCCCGGCCGGTTTCGTCAACCGCCGGTGTCACCGGTGTGTGGGATGCGTGTTCACAACAGTGCGATCGGCACCTGGCCCATGTGCAATGCTCAACACGTGACGAGCGAGTCAACCGGCCCTACGCACGCCGGCACCGCGCCCGACATGGCCGCGCTGGCCAAGGTCGTGGCCAGACAACGTGCCGAAATGGACCGATTGCGGGACCAGGCCGTCACCTCGGCGGTGATGGAGCGTGCCAAGGGCGCGATCATGGCGCTGACCGGGTGCACTCCGGACGCGGCCGGCGAGGAACTGCTGCAGCGCGCCAAGGCCGGCGACCGCACGCTGCTGGAGGAGTGCTGGATCACCCTCGGCGCCCTGCCCCCACTCGGCACCGCGACGGAACCCCGCGTCGGCGACGACACTCCCGGCGCGACCCTGCCCGCGATCCCCGCCCCGGCATATCCCCTGTCCGTCCGGCCGGGTACCGCCGTTCCCGCCGGGCGGGACAGCTGTGACCTGGACGACGGCTTCACCGCGCTCGGCCGCCTCGGCAAGGCCCTCGTCCATGTGGCCACTGCCCAGGACCTGGCCGGCTCTCTCCTGGAGGAGCTCAGGGCGGACGTCGACGCCGACGCGCTCCTGCTCTTCCGTTCGCTGCAGGCCGGAGGGCTCGAACTGATCGGCCATGCCGGCATCGACGCCACGCTGGCCGCCCAGTGGGGGCGGGTACCCCCGCTGAGCGGCGTCGCCGCGCTCGAAGCGCTCCGGGCTCGGGAGCCCCGCTGGCTGGAGGACTTCGCGACGGACCGGGACCGGCATCTGCTGATAGGGAACCCGCCCGAGCGCTGGCTGTCCCGCGCCTGGCTGCCGGTGCCGGCCGGCGACGAGGCCGAGGTCTGCATCGGGATCCTGCGCACGCGAAGCGGGCCGTTCTCCGCGCAGGACCGACAGCTCCTGCGGGCCGTCGTCCGGCTGTGCGCGGGCTGGCTGCGGTCCTTCGGCGCCCGGTCGGAGCACAGCACCGCCGCGGCGACCGCCGCCGTCCAGCCCGTGTTCGAATCGCTGCCCGGCTCGGCGATGCTGCTCACGCCGCTGCGCGGCCCCGCCGGAGAGGTCGAGGACTACCGCATCGACGCCGCCACCGAGCAGGCCGTCGACGTCGTGGGCCGCACCGGCAGGCAGCTGCTCGGCCGACGCATCCTGGAGTGCTTCCCGAGCATCGCGGACGATGCGGTGTGGCACGGCTGTCTGCGCACCCTGGCCACCGGCGAGCCGTTCGAGGGCGAGCCGTTCGCCTACCAGGAGGTCGTGGACGGCGCCGCCGAACTGTCCACCTACGCCCTGCACGCGGCCCGCCTCGGCGGCGCCCTGGTCGTCACCTGGGTCCGCCACGACTCCTCCGACCGGCAGGAACAGCGCCTGGCGGACGTGCAGCGGCTGGGGAACCTGGGCTGGGCGAACTGGAACCTGGTCACCGGCGAGGGCAGCTGGTCCTCCCAAACCTTCCTCGTCATGAGCCGGGACCCCGTGCTCGGACCGGTCCGGCTGGCCGACCTTCCGGGGCTCGCACTGCCCGAGGACGCTCCGGTGCTGGCCCACGCCGTGCGGGAACTCCTGCGCTCGGGGCGCCAGTTCGACGTCCCGTTCCGGATCCGGGCCGGGGACGAGGTCCGCCATCTGCGGATGGTCGCCGAAGTGGTGACGGACACCGAGAACGAACCCGTGGAGGTGCACGGGTTCGTCCAGGACCTCACCGCGCAGCGCAGCGCCGAACTCGCCCTCGTCGAGAGCGAGCAGGAGATCGTGACGCAGCACGGGGTGCTGCACGCCGAGCGGACCCTGGCCGCCCGTCTCCAGCACGCGCTGCTGCCCCTGCCCACCCGGCCGGTCCGTCTCGCCGGCCTGCGGGTCGAAGTGGCCTATCTGCCCGCCCATTCGGGGATCCACGTCAGCGGCGACTGGTTCAGCGCCATGGAACTGCCCGACGGCGACGCCCTGTTCGTGGTCGGGGACGTCGCCGGGCACGGCATCGACGCCGTGGCCACGATGGCGCAACTGCGCTTCACCGCCAAGGGCATGGTCATCACGGGCTCGTCGCTGACCGGCGCGCTCGCCCGTCTCAACACCCTGCTGCTGCACTCCCGCGACTCCCACGGCACCGCGACCATGGTCCTGGCCCGCTACGACCCCGGTGAGCGCTGCCTGGTGTGGGCCCAGGCCGGTCATCCGCCACCGCTGCTGGTACGCGGTGGAGAGGTGCGCTATCTGGACCGCCCGCTCGGCATACTGCTGGGGGCGTGCTCCGATCCGGACTTCCAGGAGGCACGCTGCGTCCTGGAGCCGGGTGACCGCGTGCTGTTCTACACCGACGGCCTGGTCGAGCGGCCCTCGGAGGGCATCGACCTCGGTCTGGACCGGCTCGCCGCGGCCGTCGCGGTCCACCACACGGACGAGCCCGGCTCCCTCGCCCCGCTGCTGGCCTCGGTGCTGGAGGGCGAGCGGCGCGACGACGTCTGCGTGGTGGACATCCGGGTGCCGTCCGGGCCGGAGTGAGCCGCCGGAACAACGCGCGGTACGGGCGTCCGGGCTCAGTCCGCCGGGTGGCCGGGCGAGATAAAGGTCGCGTCCGACAGCCGCAGCAGCCTCGCGCCCTCGGTGTCCTCGCGTGCGCCCCACGTCTCCGGTTCCAGGACAAACCCCACGTGGTCGCCGCCCTCGACGCGCAGCACGACCGTGCCGACGAACCACGCCGCGGCCTCGTCCAGCACGACGGCCCCGCCGGCCTCCTCCCGCCAGCGGACCCGGGCGAACTTGTCCGTGCGGTCCCCCGTCTCCCCGCCGAACAGCTCGGCGAGGCCACGCTGTTCGCGGGTGAGCAGATGGACGGCGAGGCGGGGCGCGGTCCGGGCCACCCGGTAGGTGCGGTTGGCCTTCGACAGCCACACCGCGTACCGCACGGGCTCGATCGAGCACTGTGAGGCGAATCCGACGAGACAGCCCGCGCGGTCGCCGTCCGCAGCGGCGGTCACCACACACATGTCGGGATCGAGCCGGTCGATGAACGCGTCCATGCCCGCCATCCTCCCCGATCAGCCGCCCGTACGGGACTCCAGGTCACGCCGTGTGTCGTCGCCGTACACGCCGTCCTCGTCGCCGCGGATGCCGTACCAGAGCTGGAAACGGGCCACGGCTTCGGTCAGGGTCGTGTCGTAGGTGCCGTCGGTGGAGCCGTTGTCGTACACGTTCGGGATGTGCCGCAGACGTTCCTGGAGGTCGCTCACCTCGGGGCCGCTGTCTCCCTGGCGGAGCGTGCCGGAGCCGTCGGGGTCGGTGGCGCCCGAGGCCGTCGGGGTGGGTGTGGGGGCTGCGGACGGGGTCGCGGTCGGCCTCGGGGCCGCCGCGGCGGTGGTCTCCCCCCGGTCCGCGAGCAGGAGCGCGCAGCCGAAGCCGACCACCGCGGCCGCGGTCACGGCCATCGCGATCGCCGTACGGCGCAGTCCCGGCACCCGGCCGCGGGGGATGTCGCGGGAGCGTCGCGTGCGGTCGTGGTCGTCCCTGACGGGCGGCAGTTCCTGGGTCGACGCCTCGGTTCCCGACGGCGGCCCGGGCAAGGCGAAGGAGTCGTATCCGACCGGCGCCCGGGGCGGCATGTCCTTCATCAGCTCCGCGAGCGCGTCGGTACGGCGCGGACGCAGCACCCTGATGGGTTCGAGGGGCGTCCGGTCCGGCGACGCCCCTCGGTCGGACGGTGTCGGCATCCTGGTCTCCTTCCGTCCCGCGCACACGGGTCTGAGCCGGCCCCCGGCAAGTGATACGGCGCCGCGGGTCCTGGAGTTCAGCGCACGGAGAACAGCACTCAGTTCCCTGGGGGACTGCACCCAGTGCCATACGGCGTTTCAGGTGCTACGTTCGCGACCATGAGCTCCACCAAGCCCGCCATGCGGGACGCGCTGGTCGCGGCCGCCTTCCAGTTGTTCCTGGAACGGGGTTACGAGCAGACCACCGTCGACGACATCGTCACGCTCGCCGGGGTCGGGCGCCGCTCGTTCTTCCGGTACTTCCCGTCCAAGGAGGACGTGGTCTTCCCCGACCACGAGCGGTGCCTGACCGACATGACGGCCTTCCTGGCCGCGAGCGACCCCGGGTGCGACCCGCTCGAACGGGTCTGCGAGGCGGTGCGGCTGGTGCTGCGCATGTACACCGAGAACCCGACCTTCTCGGTCCAGCGCTACCGCCTCACCAAGCAGGTGCCGGGGCTGCGCGCCTATGAGCTGTCCGTGGTGTGGCGCTACGAGCGCTCCTTCGCCGAGTATCTGCGCGGGCGCCTGAAGGGGCTGCACGACGGAACGCTGCGGGCCGACGTGATCGCCGCCGCCGTGGCCGCGGCCCACAACAACGCCCTGCGCTCCTGGCTGCGCTCGGACGGGCAGGGCGACGCCGAGGAGGCGGTGGAGCACGCGCTCGGCTATGTCCAGGCCGCTTTCGGGGCGGCCGGAGCGCCGGCCGCCGACGCGCCGCCCGAGGACGTGGTGGTGATCGTCGCCCGCCGCGGCGCCCCTATGTGGCGCGTGGTCCAGGAGATCGAGTCCACGCTCGACCGGGACTGAGCCGCGCCGGAACCGGCCGGGGGAGCCCGCGAGCCGCCCGCCCAAAAAGAGGGTACGCAGTACCTTTACGGCCGACACTCAGTGCCATACGCTGACGATGTGCACGGCGGCACGAGGAGCCGCGCACGTCCGTGCACGGTTACCCGAGCACGTGGGATTCCGGCCGAGCGCAGGGAGTTGACCAGCGTGTACCACCACTCAGGAAGCATGGCTCGTCAGGCAGCCGGATCCGGGACGGGCTTGCTCGAGCCCGCCGCCCCGGCCACGGACGCGATCCTCTTCCAGCGCTGCACCTGGTGCGGCACGGCGATGTACCACCGGCTGCTGTGTCCGGTCTGCCAGGGCGGAGACCTGCGCACGGAGCGCAGCGAGGGGGTGGGCACGGTCCGCCACTCCACGGTGGTCCACCGCAACACCCCCGCGGCCCGCAATGTGTCGCTGATCGAGCTGGCCGAGGGCTTCGTCGTCCGGGGCCGGGTCATGGGCCCGCCCGCCGCGATCCACAGCGGTGACCGGGTGCGGATGTCGACGGCCAAGGACCCGGTCCGCGGCGAACCGGTGTTCCAGCTCCTCGACGAGCCCTACCGCGCCTGGAGCTGACGCGCCGTCGGTCCCGCGCGGGGCGCACGGGCCCGCATGTCTCACCATGCCCCGGGGATCAGATCGCGCACCCGCACCGGCTGCCCCGTCTCGAAGCACCGGTTGGCGGCGATGCCCACGCCCAGCGCCAGGGCACCGTCCCGTTCGGTGGCCGTCGGATGTGTCGCGGCACCGGCGTCCTCACTCGCGGGCACCGCACCGCTCTCCACCGGCCCGAAGAGGGCGTCGAGCATGCGCGGGTCTCCCCCGCCGTGCGCTTCGTGGGCGGTGACCAGCGGCACGTCGACCGGGGGCTGCCACAGGGGCCGCAGGGTGAGACGCGCGCCGCCCGCGTGGTCGGCCGCGGTGTCCCCGTGCAGCGCGCCGCTCGCCGAGGTGATCCTGGTCCGGGGCGCCTGCCAGCGGCTCTCCTCGACCTCCAGTTCCAGCCGGCCCGCGCTGCCGTTGAACATGACCCGGTAGCCCTCCCAGGGGGAGTAGGCGGTGAGGTGGTACGTCATCGTCGCCCCCCGGGCGTGGCGGACCACGAGTGCCATGTCGTCCTCGATGGTGACGGGCCCGTCGAAGACATTGCGGTCGCGCAGGTATCCGTCGTCCCGCTCCGCATCCAGATACAGGGCCCGCAGGGTGTCGTCGGCCGCGAGATCGAGGGCGAAGGGGTCGTCGGCGGCCGGGGCGGCCCCGTGCGCCCGGGTGTAGTCGCGGCGCAGGCCATGGCGTGCGCCCGCCTCAGGGCCGTAGAAGCCGAGCCGCCCGTAGCCGAAGACCTCCTGCGGCTCGTCGGCGAGCCACCAGTTGACCAGGTCGAAGTGGTGGCTCGCCTTGTGGACCATCAGGCCACCGCTGTACCGCTTCTCACGGTGCCAGCGGCGGAAGTAGTCGGCTCCGTGCCGGGTGTCGAGGAGCCATTCGAAGTGCACGGAGAGGATCTCGCCGATCGCCCCGTCGGCGAGCAGGGCACGCACCTTCTCGTGCACGGGGTTGAAGCGGTAGTTGAAGGCGACGGTGAGGGAGTTGCCCGTGGCCTTGACCGTGTCCAGGATGCGGGCGCAGCGGTCGGCGTCCACGGTCATCGGCTTCTCGGTGACCACCCGGCAGCCCGCCTGGAGCGCGGGGACGATGTAGCGGTCGTGTTCGGCGTCGACTGTGGTGACGACGACCTCGTCGATGCCCTCCTCGGCGAGCAGGCGGGCGAAGTGTTCAGGCTCCCCCTGGGCGGCGGCGGGTTCGCCGGCCTCGGCCAGCAGACGGTTGTGGAAGGCCATACGGGTGGGACTGGGATCGCACAGGGCGGCGACGCGGTGGCCGGGGCGTGCGGCGAGGGCCCGGGTGAACAGCTGGGCGCGGTGGCCGGTGCCGACGACGGCCGCGCGGAGGTGGGGAGTTCGGCTCATGGACAGCGCCTCCCCCGACCGGTGATCCGCTAGTCCCCGCGACGTCGTTGGCTTGTTCGCGTCGTCGGCCCGCGATCCCCGGTTGCGCACAGACAACCCACAGACACCCCTCCCCCGTCCTACGTGACGCGAGAGGCGCCCGGGACCGACGGGACGTCTGCGCACGGGGTTTTGAGGAGAGAACCATTGAACCCTGCCCGGCGAATATGCGTGACCGCCGTGGCGGTGCTGGCGGCCCTGGCGGGCTCGCCCGGACTGGCACAGGCTCAACAGCCGTCCCAGACAAGGCTGTTGAGCACTACGGACGACAACAGACTTCCGCGGGGATGGCGGATCGACGGGGAGCACGGGTCGCGTGAGCTGGTCTGGCGCGCGTCGAAGTCCGTGCCCACGGGGGACGCGCGCGTGGAGTTCCGCGCAGGCGACCGGCTGCTCGGTGTACCGAAGCCGGCGAAGGACGGGCGGACCTTCCGGCTCGCCCTCGACGAGGTCGGCTCCACCGCACTGACCGACCTGCAAGTCACCGCCGCGGGACGCCGGTTGGACGCGGCGGCCGACCAGCCGCGCGAGTCCGACGCACCAGGGGTGCGGCTCCCCGCGCAGGCACCGGCGAACGGTGTCGATCCCGGGAAGCCCGGCTCGTACCGCACGGTCAGCGGCTCGTACGACCTCGCCCCCGTGCGCCTGCCGGGCTTCGCCACCCCGGTCGAGATGCGGGCCCAGGTGGTGGCGCCCAAGGGTGCCGCCGGCAGCCGGCCCCTCGCGCTGTTCCTGCACGGCCGCCACTCCACCTGCTACAAGCCGGGCAGCGAGGACGACACGACCATCGACTGGCCCTGCGCGGACGGCTACAAGCCGATCCCCAGCGACAAGGGCTACCTGCGCGACCAGAAACTCCTGGCCTCCCAGGGCTATGTGACCGTGTCGATCTCGGCCAACGGCATCAACGCCCAGGACTGGCAGGCCGAGGACGCCGGCGCGCAGGCGCGTTCCTCGCTGGTACGGCAGCACCTCGCCCACTGGGCCGACTGGGCCGCCCACCGCTCCACCGCCCCGGCCGTCGTACGCCAGGCCCCGAAGGCCGACCTCTCCCGGGTCCTGCTCGTCGGCCACTCGCGTGGCGGCGAGGGCGTCAACCGGGCCGCCATGGACAGCCTCTACCCGCCGCCCGCCGCCGCGGACGGTTACCGGGGGCCGGTGCGCTGGAAGATCCGCGGGACCGTGCTGATCGGACCGACGATCTTCGGCCAGAATCCGGTCGCCGACGTGCCGTCCGTGACCCTGCTGCCGGGCTGCGATGGCGATGTCTCCGACCTCCAGGGCGAGGACTTCGTCGACGGCACCCGCGGTGTCAGCCGGGGCACCGCGCTGCACAGCGCGGTCTACGTGGTCGGCGCCAACCACAACTACTTCAACAGCGAGTGGACTCCGGGCCAGGCCGAGGCCCCGGCCCAGGACGACTTCGGGACCGACCCGGACCAGACCGACCCGGTGTGCACGCCGGGCGCCCCGACCCGGCTGACCGCCGCCCAGCAGCACAAGGCGGGATCCACCTACATCGCCGCGGCGGCCCGGCTCTTCGTCGCCGGGGACGACCGGGTGCGTCCGCTCCTCGACGGTTCCGGCAAGCGGGCCCCGTCCGCCGACCCGGCCCGGGTGCTGACCACCCCACGCCGTCGGCGGCCGCCGCGGCGGCGGCTTCCTGCCCGACGCCGGGGTCAAGGTGACCGGTGCCCGGCTGTGCTCGGCGATCGACCCCGATCCGGCTGTGGCCTGTCTGGACCCGGAGACCCCCGGCTCGTCCCCGCACTTCGCAGGGTGGGAGACGGAGAAGGAGACCGGCCGCGGCGCGGTGGACCTGAAGTGGTCCGCACCGGGCGCGGCCGCACGCGTCACCCCCGCCAAGCCGCTCTCCCTGCACGGCTCCCAGAAGCTCGCGCTGCGGGTCTTCGTTCCGCCGAACACGATCGGTACGAAGTTCGACGTGTCCGTCACCGACTCCGCGGGCCGTCGGGTGACGCTGGGCCGGGCCGAGGTGGCGGGCCTGCCGGGCTCCGCGAGGACCGCGTCCTACTGGGCCCAGGAACTGCGGGTCCCGCTGACGGCGGCGACCCGGGCCGGGCTCGATCTCCGGCACGTGAAGTCCCTTGAGCTGACGCCCCGTTCGCGGTCCGGGCGGGCCTGGCTGATGGACGCCTGGGGCTGGGCGCCGGGCACTCCCGCGGTCAAGGCGGCCGCGCTGCCCCGCGTCGACGTGGGGCGCACGATCGTCAAGGAGGGCGACTCGGGCACCCGCACCTACCGGATCCCGGTCAAGATCTCCGGGCACGGCAGCGGCCAGGTCCGGGTGTACGTCCTCGAACCGGACAGCGGCCGGGCCCAGAGCAAGCTGGTGACGGTGCGGCCCGGCAGCCACGCGATCGACGTGCCGGTCGAGGTGAAGGGCGACACGGTCTACGGCGAGGACGTGCAGCACGACATCGCGGTCAAGGCCGTCCACAGCGCCGTCATCGGCAGTCACCGGGGCGGGCTCACCGTAGAGAACGACGATCCCGAACCGGTGATCACCCTGTCGCCGGTCGCGGACCGGGTGACCGAGGGAGAGACGCTGACCTGGCGGCTGTCCATCGACGCGCCCGTGACGGTGGACATCTGGCAGCCGGTGCGGGTGCTTCCGGTCACCGAGGGCACCGAGCTGTCCACCAAGGACGTGGACCCGCAGTGGCTCAAGGACTGGTCCGGTGACGCGCCCGACCCCGAGCGCCGGCTGTCCGACGCGAACCTGTGGGTGTGGCTGAACATCCCGCCCGGGAGCACCAGCGTGGACTTCATCACGCCGACCGTCCGGGACCAGGTCGCCGAGCCGACCGAGTCGATGCGCCTGGCGCTGACCGACCGCAACGCCGACCCGCTGCCCGGCCGGCCGGCGCTGACGGGAACGGTGCTCGACCGGCCGTGAACCCGCTGCCGTCCGGCAGCTCGCGCTGACCCTCTGAGCGGGGCCCGGTCCGACCGGGCCCCGTTCGTCACAAGGTCACGCGGATTCCGACCGTCCCGTCCGTTCCCCGGCGCAGCCTGCTGCCGAGGAGCGTGAGCCGGCCGAGGATGCCGTACTTCCGGGCCAGGAGCTGCCGGTAGCGGGCGGTGGTCGCCGCGTCACAGATCTCCGCCGTGGCCGGGATCTGGTCGCCGGTCGGGTTGCCCCGCACGTCACAGGGGCCGACGAGGACGTCCGCGCGCGCCCTGATCCGCTTCACCTTCCAGGAGTCGGCGGCTGACCAGGCGCCGAGCGCCTCCCCGTCGCGGACCACCCAGACGGGGGTGGCGACCGGCGTGCCGTTCTTCCGGAAGCTGGTGAGCAGCAGGTACTTGCCGTTACCGAGCCGCTCCAGCGGCGTGTCGTCCATGCCGGAAGTCTAGGCAAACATGTTCGATCGGCGCAGGTGCGGTGCGCGCCGGTGCGGTGCGGGTCGCGGGGTGTGGAGCACGGGGGCGGGGCGCGTGCGTGCCCTTCATCGTGGACCACCCCGTCGACCTGCTGCTCGGCCCAAGGGATGGCAGGTCTTCCACATGGCGCCCCTCAAGTAGCGGCACATGCGGACCGGCGACGCCCCTTCGGCTCACGTGGACGTGTACGGGCGGGCCGCGCCCTGCCGACCGGAGCGCACAGCCCGGGTCTCACCGGAAGGGGGCCGTATGCGGGGAGATCCGGCCAACACAGGTCCACGCGTGGCTGGTTGAAGCGCCCCCGCAGGCCCCCGCCGTACAGGATCACCCCCTGTCGTGAACGCGCCCGGCCCGGGGCGCGTATGCAAGGAGGGTGCTCAACGACCGGAGGGCCCCGCGGTGCAGACACCGCTTGTTCTGGTTCGGGAGCCATGCATGAGGCACGCACGACGACGGGTCGTCCGGCGAGTGACACGGCTGGCGGCAGTCGGCGGACTCCTCCTGGGGGGTGCGATGGTCACGCGGGCCGTCGCCAGCGAGCCTCCCGCGACCACCGCCGTGCCGCGCACCTACGCCATGGAGGCGGGGCGGACGGGGGAGGATCTCGTGTCTCGGCTCGGCAGCTCCCGTACCGCCGGCACCTGGATCGGCGCCGACGGCAAGCCGGTCGTCGCGGTCACCGACGAGCAGGCGGCCGCCGAGGTACGCGCCGCGGGTGCCAGGCCGAAGGTCGTCGGGCACAGCATGGACGAGCTCAAGTCGGCGGCGAAGACGCTGCGTTCCGCGCCCCGGGTCGCCGGGACCGCCTGGTCCATGGACTACCGGACCAACGAGGTGGTGGTGCAGGGCGACAGCACCGTCTCGGCGTCCGACTGGGCCACGATGACGAAGGTCGCCCACGGCATCGGCGGCTTCGTCCGCATGGAGCGCACCGAGGGCAGCTTCACGCCCCGCCTGAACGGGGCCCAGCCGATCCTGTCGACCGGCGGACGCTGTTCGGCCGGCTTCAACGTGACCAACGGCCAGAGCGACTTCATCCTCACGGCCGGGCACTGCGGCCCCACCGGTTCGACCTGGTTCGCGGACACCGGGGGTACCAACCAGCTCGGCAAGACGGTCACGCAGAGCTTCCCGGGCAACGACTTCTCGCTGGTGCAGTACGCCGACGGGAAGGCGGGCGACGGCGCCGGTGTCGTCTTCATCGGCAACGGCAAGGGCGTGCAGATCACCGGCGCGGGCGATCCGTCCATCGGCCAGCGGGTGTTCCGCAGCGGCAGCACCAGCGGGCTGCGCGACGGTCAGGTGACAGGGGTCAACTCGACGGTGAACTACCCGGAGGGCACGGTCACCGGGCTGATCGAGACGAATGTGTGCGCCGAGCCCGGGGACAGCGGCGGTCCGATGTTCTCCGAGGGGATCGCGCTCGGCATCACCTCGGGCGGCAGCGGTGACTGCACCCAGGGCGGGACGACGTTCTTCCAGCCGGTGACGAAGGCGCTGACGGCACTGGGCATGCGTTTGATCGTGTCGAACCCGACGGCCGCCGGCGGGGCCTCCCCCGCACCGTCGGCCACCTCCGCACAGGGCTCGATCGCTCCCGGTGCCGCCTCTCCCGGTTCCTCGGCCGCGGTGCAGGGGGCCCAGGGCACGCCCCTGCTGAGCCGGCTCACGGACACCCGGAACGTGGGGCCCGGTCTGCTGGTCCTCGGCGGGAGTCTGATCGCGCTGGTGGCGACGCGGTACATCCGCTCGGAGCAGGACCGCAGGGCGTATCAGCGGTATTACGGGGCGACTTGGGGCTGAGCCACGGTCCTGCTCAGCCCGGGCTTCTCATCCCAGGC
Source organism: Streptomyces sp. SLBN-8D4 (assembly GCF_049739545.1). Lineage (NCBI taxonomy): Bacteria > Bacillati > Actinomycetota > Actinomycetes > Kitasatosporales > Streptomycetaceae > Streptomyces > Streptomyces sp. SLBN-8D4. Next base: position 9,376,402 of record NZ_JBMGQC010000001.1, on the reverse strand, counting down.
TGAGCAGGACCGTGGCGATCCCCGCCCCCAGCAGGCCCACCATCTGCTTGGGGCTCAGGCGCTCGTGCAGCAGGGCGAGTCCGAGGATCACGGGAAGGGCCGGGTAGAGGGAGGCCAGGACCACCGCGACGGCCAGCAACTGCCGCTGGGCGGCCAGCAGATAGAGGATGAGCGCGAGGGCGGCCCCCGCTCCGACGAGCACCGCCTGGACGGCGGGCAGAGGCGGCAGGCGCAGGCGCCGGGGGTGACGTGCCGCCGAGGGCAGCAGCACGAGTACGGCGGCCACCCGTCCGGCGGCCACCGGCCACAGTCCGCCAGCGGCACCGGCCTGGGCGAGGGCGATGTACTGGAGGGCGACGCCGGCACTGGCCAGCAGCCCGTCGGGGACGAGGACGATCCCCAGCCAGGCCACGGCCGTCGGCCGGTCCCCCAGCAGCACCCCGCACACCACGGAGAGGCCGACCCCGGTGACGGCGCTCACAGGTACGACGACGCTCATCGCGCCGTGGCTGAGGCCCCGGTTGAGAAAGTGCATGGCGGCGCCGCTCCCGACGCCGGAGAGCGCGCCCCACAGGAGGTCGACGGGCCGTACGGAGTCGGCGGGAAGGAGCAGCGCGGCCGTGGTCGCGAGCAGCAGGCCGCCGACCTGGCCGAGAAAGGTGACGGCCGCGAAGTGCGCGCGACGGGACAGCAGACCGCCGGTGAAGTCGACGATGCCGTAGCAGACCGCCGAGGTCAGTGCGAGGAGAGGGCCCATCCCGTCAGGGGTGCCCAGGGACGGGGCGGTGATGCCCCGGGGAGGTCCTCGGGGTCAGGCCGCCCGGACCGGCTGCGGAGCGGCGGCGGCCCACTCCAGGACGAGGCGCTGATATTCCTCGCGCTGCTCGCCGCTCAGTGTCCCGCCCGCCCGGCGCCACAGGGCCCGGATCTCCTCGTTGACCTCGTCGGCCGATCGATCGGTCACGGGTTCAACAGTGGTGGACATGGTGTGAAGCATACGGCTCCGGAAGTGAAGGCGCCGTGAGTAATCACAACAGAAACGGGCATATCGGATCGTGTTGCTGATCACGTCCCTGTGCTTGCGCCTCCCTGTCAAGACCTGTGGCCCGCTTCACACTTCGGCCACACCGAGGACCAGCACCTGGATCGCCAGTACGGCGGCTCCGCGGGCCCAGTCGTGAAAGTCGGACACTCTGGTCTCCAGGTCGATCGGGGTGGCCAGGGGGTGGCGGCGGGCGCGGATCGTGTCCTCCACGGTCTTGCCGGCCACGTCCATCAGCCCGACGCCCTCTCCGGCGAGCATGATCTTCTGCGGCATGGCGAAGTTGGCGATCTGGGCGACGAGGACACCGAGAGCGCGCCCGGCCTCGTCGATGACACGGGCGGGCATGGGGTCGCCCGCCGCGGCGAGGGCGAGGATCTCCTCGTAGCTGTGGTCGCGGCCGGTGGCGGCCTGCACCTGGTAGCGGATGTTGGGGATGGTGAGCAGGGAGACGGCGCTGCCGCGGTTGCCGTCGGGCGTGAGGGGCCCGTTGGGGTCGATGATCCAGTGCCGCCCGAAGCCCCGGTCCTCCTCGGCGTAGGGGACGCGCCGGCCGCCGAGGACCAGGCCGTAGCCGATGCCTGCGCCGATGGTGAGGACGACGAAGCGGTCGAGGCCGCGTCCCGCGCCGAACCACGTCTCGGCCTCGACGAGGGCGGCGACGTCGTTCTCGACGACCACCGGCAACCCCGTGCGCTCCTCGACGAGTTCTCCGAGGGGGACGTCCCGCCAGTGCAGGAACGGGGACTCGCCGACCACGGCACGCTCCTGGACGAAGCCGCCGACCCCGATGCCGATACCGGCGAGCCGCGGGTACGCGCGGGCCAGCTCGTGGGTCATCTCCGCGAGCAGGTCGGCGACTTCGGCGGGGTCGTGGCTGACAAGGGGCCGGTCGTGGCGGGCGACGATCTCGCTCCGGAGGGTGGTGACGACGCCGTAGACCATGTCCTCCGTGATCTTGAAGCCGATGAAGGACCGGGATTCGGCGACGACGTCGAGGGGCTGCGAGGGGCGCCCCTGGCGCACCTCGGCCGGGGTGCCCGCCTCGGGGACCTCGATCAGCAGACCCGACTCGATGAGCGGTTTGGTCAGCCGGGTGAGGCTGCCGGCGGAGAGGTCGAGGCGGCGGGCGAGTTCGGTACGCGACAGCGGGCCGTGGACGAGCACCTCGATCGCCACCGAGCGCTCACCGGCGCTCAGGGGTAGCCAGCTGGCGGCAACTGCGGTCATGAAGGTCAGACTCCCACATGATTTCTTTCACCATAAAAGCAATGCACCCAGATTAAGGTCACGAAGGCTGTCCTGAAAAGGCACCGCCCCACCTCTTGACGGTTGGATTCTTTCGAGACAAAAGTAAGTGGCCGAGGACGAGCCACCGAAGACGAGGGAGTCTCCCGATGACCATCGCCTCCAGCAGCCCTCCGTCGCGTCTGCCGCTCGGCGGCGCCGAGGGGGCACGGACCGAACCGGGCACGGACCGGCTCCCAGGCGGGTCGAACGGGGGTGACGGGCGTCTGGCCGCGGTGTTCATCGCCCCGGCCCTGGTGGGCTTCGTGGTCTTCCTGCTCTGGCCGACGCTGCGGGGCATCTATCTGAGCTTCACCCGCTTCAATCTTCTGACCCCGGCGGAGTGGGTGGGGTTCGCCAACTACGACCGGATGATCCACGACCCCATCTTCTGGGAGTCGCTGAAGGTCACCGTGGAGTACGTGGTCATCAACATCGGTGTCCAGACGGTGTCCGCCCTGGCCATCGCCGTGCTCCTGCAGCGCCTCACGCAGTCCCCGCTGCTGCGCGGGATCGTGCTGACGCCGTATCTGATGTCGAACGTCGTCGCGGGTCTGGTCTGGCTGTGGATCCTCGACAACCAGCTCGGCATCGGCAACGAGATCATCGCCGGGCTCGGCTTCGACCGCGTCCCCTTCCTCGCCGACGAGACCTGGGCGATCCCGACGATCGCCCTGATCAACGTGTGGCGGCACGTCGGCTACACCGCGCTGCTGCTGTTCGCGGGGCTCATGGCCATCCCGAACGACATGTACGAGGCGGCGAAGGTGGACGGCGCGAGCGAGTGGCGGATGTTCTGGCGGATCACGATGCCGCTGCTGCGTCCGGTCCTTGCGGTCGTCCTGATCATGACGGTGATCGGTTCGTTCCAGGTGTTCGACACGGTCGCCGTGACCACCGGGGGCGGCCCGGCGAACGCGACCAACGTGCTCCAGTTCTACATCTACCAATCGGCCTTCGGCCGCTTCCAGTTCGGCTACGCGTCCGCGATGTCCGTCGCCCTCCTTGTCGTGCTGAGCGCGATCACCGTCCTGCAGTACCGGCTCACCCGGGCCGGCCAGACCGATCTCGGCTGACCCGGAAGGAGTCCACATGGCTGCCGTGACCACCACCACGCCCACGACGACACGTGTACGGCCCACCGGGCGCCGCCCCCTCACCCCCGGCCGGGTCCTGGCCTGGACGGCGATGGGCGCGATCGTGCTCGTGACCCTGCTGCCGTTCTACTGGATCCTGCGCACCGCGCTGTCCACCAACTCCGGCCTCGCCGCCCACGCCTCCGACCCACTGCCGGTGGACCCGACCGGCACCGGATTCGCCCGCGCCCTGGGCCTGGAGTCCACGAAGGACGCGATCGCGCAGGGCGGTGCGGGCGGCGGGCTGAAGTTCTGGCGCTATCTGCTCAACTCGGTGATCGTCTCGACCCTGGTGACCGTCTGCCAGATCTTCTTCTCCGCGATGGCCGCCTACGCCTTCGCCCGGCTGCGCTGGCGGGGCCGCGACCAGGTGTTCGCGCTGTTCCTGGCCGGGCTGATGGTGCCGACCATCTTCACGCTGCTGCCGAACTTCGTGCTCATCAAGGAACTCGGTCTGATCGACAACCTGTTGGGCATCGCACTGCCGACGATGTTCATGACGCCGTTCGCGGTGTTCTTCCTGCGGCAGTTCTTCATGAACGTGCCCCGCGAGGTCGAGGAGGCGGCCCTGCTGGACGGCGCCGGGAAGGTGCGGATCTTCTTCCGGGTGCTGCTGCCGATGGCCTCCGCGCCGGTCCTCACCCTGGCCGTGCTGACGTACATCACGTCCTGGAACGACTACTTCTGGCCGCTGATGGTGTCCTACAGCGACGGCTCCCGCGTGCTGACCGTCGCGCTGGCCATCTTCCGGGCCCAGACCCCGCAGACGGGCGTCGACTGGTCGGGCCTCATGGCGGCGACGCTCATCGCCGCGCTGCCGATGCTGCTGCTGTTCGGGTTCTTCGCGCGCCGCATCGTGTCCACCATCAGCTTCACCGGGATCAAGTGAGGGACTACTGATGCGACTTCGTACGCTGACCGCTCTGGCCGGCGCACTGGCCCTGTGTCTGACGGGGTGTGCCCGAAGCGGCTCCGCCGGGTCGTCCTCGAACACGGTGACGTACTGGCTGTGGGACTCCAACCAGCAGCCCGCCTACCAGGCCTGCGCCGCGGACTTCGAGCGGCGGAACCGCGGACTCCACGTCAAGATAACCCAGTTGGGCTGGGACGACTACTGGACCAAGCTCACCGCCAGTTTCATCGCGGGCACCGAACCGGACGTGTTCACCGACCACATCCAGAAGTTCGGCCAGTTCGCCGACCTGAAGGTCCTCGAACCCCTCGACGACCTGGGCATCGACGAGTCCGCCTACCAGCCAGGGCTTGCGGCCAACTGGATGGGGCAGGACGGCCACCGCTACGGCGCCCCCAAGGACTGGGACACCGTCGCCCTCTTCTACAACAGGAAGCTGACCGACGCGGCCGGGCTCACGGCGGACCGGCTGAACAATCTGGCCTGGAACCCCAAGGACGGCGGCACCTTCGAGAAGGCCGTCGCCCACCTCACCGTCGACAGGAACGGCAAGCGGGGCGACGAACCGGGCTTCGACAAGCACAATGTCAAGGTCTACGGCCTCGCCACCAACGGCGGCGGGGACGGCGACGGCCAGACCCAGTGGAGCACCTTCACCGCCTCCGCCGGCTGGAGCTACACCGCCAAGAAGCGGTGGGGCACGAAGTACCGGTACGACGGCCCCGCCTTCCAGTCCGCCGTCAAGTGGTACTTCGGACTGGCGAAGAAGGGCTACATGGCGCCCTTCACCGACTACAACTCCCAGTCCAACCAGGCCAACACCCAGATCGCGGCGGGCAAGGCGGCGACCGCCTTCGACGGGGCCTGGATGATCTCGACCTACGCCGGGTTCAAGGGCCTCGACATGCGCACCGCCGTCACCCCCGAGGGCCCCACCGGCAAGCGGGCCACCATGATGAACGGGCTCGCCGACTCCATCACCAAGAACGCCCGCAACAAGGAGGGCGCCCGCAGGTGGGTGAAGTACCTGGCGTCCGACGAGTGCCAGAAGACGGTGGGCGGTTACGGCATCGTCTTCCCTGCCACTCCTGACGGCACCGCCGCCGCGGTGGCCGCCTACAAGAAGAAGGGGATCGACGTCACGGCCTTCACCGAGCCGGTCGCCGACAAGAAGGACTTCACGACCTTCTCCTACCCCATCACCAACTACGCGGCGGACGTGTACGCGTTGATGCATCCCGCCATGCAGGACATCTTCGGCAACGGCCGGTCCGTGACCAGCCTCGACGAGACCAACGACCAGATCAACCTGATCCTCTCGCAGTGATCCCGCGACCAGTGAAGGGCACGCACTCCATGACGTTCTCCCTCGGCATCGTCGGCGCCGGCCAGTTCTCCGGCCAGTTCGCCACGCTGTTCCAGGCCCACCCCGGTGTCGGCGACGTGTACGTCACCGATCTGCTGCCCGAACGGGCCGAGCAGCTCGCCTCGGCGCAGGGGCTGGCCGGCACCTTCCCCACGTACGAGGCCATGCTGGAGTCGAAGGAGGTCGACGCGGTAGCGATCTTCACCCAGCGCTGGACGCACGGACCCCTGGTGCTCCAGGGCCTGAACGCCGGCAAGCACGTGTACTCCGCGGTCCCCATGGCGATCACCACCGAGGAGATCGCGGCGATCATCGACGCGGTCCGGGCGACCGGGCTGACGTACATGATGGGCGAGACCAGCCAGTACAACCCCGCGACCGTGCACGCCCGCAACCAGATCGCCGAGGGCGCCTTCGGACGGCTCTTCTACGCCGAGGGCGACTACGTCCACGACATGGACCTGGGGTTCTACGAGGCGTACCAGTACAGCGGCGGCGAGAAGTGGAAGGAGACCGCCAGCTATCCCCCGCTGCTCTACCCCACGCACTCGGTGGGCGGGGTGCTCGGCGCCTGGCAGACGCACGCGGTGAGCGTGTCGGCGATCGGGGTGGTCGACGACCGCGGGGACGGCGTGTTCGACAGGGAGGTCAGCCAGTTCGGCAACGACTTCTCCAACGCGACCGCGCTGTTCGAGGTGGCGGGCGGCGGGTCGTTCCGTACGAACGAGTTCCGGCGGGTGGGCTACCCCTCCCACATCCGGGAGTCGCGTTTCCGGTTCTTCGGGACCGAGGCGAGCATGGAGCAACTCGCCACGGTCGCCCTGTGGCAGGACAAGAAGGGCGTGCAGGACATCAGCGAGCTCCTGGAACCCAAGCCCACCATGGCTCCTGACGATCCGTCACTCCAGCACATCGCGCCGGACCTGCGGGCCGCGTTCACGTCCGGGTCGGCGCCGGTGCACGACCGGGCGCGGCTGCCGCGGGAGTTCGACCACCTGCACAACGGCCACGAGGGCAGCCACCACTTCCTGGTGGACGACTTCGTGACCGCGGTGAACAGCCGCACCCTGGCGTCGGTGAACGCCTGGGTGGCGGCCCGCTACACCCTGCCGGGCATCGTCGCGCACGACTCGGCGCGGCAGGGTGGAGCCAGGCTGGAGATCCCGGACTTCGGGGACGCGCCCGAGGCGTGAGGAAGGCCTCGCGCCGGGCGCCTGGTGTCTCAGGTGCCCGGCTTGCGGCCGTACACGAAGACGTCGTCGCCCGTCTTGAGGAGGGACCAGTACTTCTTGGCGTCCTTGGGCGTCATGTTGGTGCAGCCGTGCGAGCCGGGCGGGTTCCACATGCTGAGATTCACCGAGTGGAAGGCCTGGCCGCCGTCGAAGAACTGGCTGTAGGGCATCGGCACGTTGTAGATGTTCGAGACGTGATCGATGTCACGCCAGTAGATCTTCTTCAGACCGGTGCGGGTCTCGTAGCCGTTGCGGCCCGTGCGGACCGGGACGGGGCCGTAGACGAGCCGGCTGCCGTCCTGGATCCAGCTCAGCTGGAGGGTGAGGTTCACGCAGGCGATGCGGCCCTTGTTGGTCGGGCACTTGCCGTCCCTGTTGGGGTTGCTGCCGACGGCCTTCTGCTTGTTCATGAGGTCCATCACGCCCCAGGTGACGGAGCCCGCGTACCCGATGTTCGGTGTGATGCCGTGCTTGGTCTGGAAGGCCCTGATCGCCGTGCAGTCGGCGGCGGACTGCCTGCCGTCGACCGGGCGGCCGAGGAACTTCTCGACCTGCTTCTGGTACGGCCCCGCCTGCGTGGTGCAGCCGGCCGCCTGCGCGGGCGCGGCGCCCAGCGCGATGGTCAGCGGTGCGACGAGTCCGGTGATCCCGAGCGCGACGGCACCCCGTCTGCGTATGTCCCCCATGGCCTGTCCCCTTCATAGGTCCTGCGATCTCTAACCTCTAGACAGGTCTTCGAGCCACTTCGTTGTACCGCGGGGGACGCTGGAACGGAACGGTGACAAATCTCATGACGGAGCCCCGCGGTCCGGATGGACCGTCGCGTGGAAGCCGGTGTTGACCGCGGTGAGGCCTCCGTCGACGACCAGCGCGGTGCCGGTGATCCACGCCGCGTCGCGGGAGGCGAGGAAGGCGACCGCGGCGGCGATGTCCTCGGGCTCGCCGACCCGGCCGAGAGGATACAGGCGCCGCATCTCGGTGAGCTCGCTCTCCCGCCCTTCCCAGGCCGAGGTGCGGACCGTGCCAGGGACGACCAGGTTGACGCGTACCCCGCGGGCGGCCGCGTGCCCGGCGAGGGTGCGGGTCAGGGAACCGAGACCCGCCTTGGCGGCGCTGTAGGCGTGGTTGCCGAAGTCCTGGAGGCCGTTGACCGAGCCGATGTTGACGATCGCCCCGCGACCGGAGGCGACCAGGTGCGGCAGCGCGGCCCGCGCGCAGCGATACGGTCCGCCCAGGGTGATGTCCAGGTCACGCGCCCACTCCTCGTCAAGGTCGTCCTCGAAGAGCGGGGTCTCCGGGGTGCACCGGGCGGCGCAGTTGACCAGGACGTCCAGCGAGCCGAACGCGTCGACGGTGTGGGCGACCGCTGCCTCGACGGCCGTACGGTCCGCCACATCGCACTCCAACGCCCGTGCGGTGAGGCCCTGTTCACGCAGGCGCGTGGCCGTGTCCTCGACCGTCTGCCCGTCGCGGTCGGTCAGCACGACCCGCGCCCCCTCCTCGGCGAGCCTGCGGGCCGCCGCCGCGCCGATCCCGCGGGCGGCGCCCGTGACCAGTGCCGTGTATCCCTCGAAGCGCTCGGTGTGGGTCATGGGCCGAAGATAGCTGCTCGGTGATCAACGGGGCAGATACCGTGCGCCCATGTCCGCGTTCATACAACAGCTCCCCGCGCTCATCGGCGTCGTCATCGGCGCACTCGGCTCCTACGCGGCGGTGGTGCGGGGCGACCGGGTGCGGTTCCAGCGGGAGCAGGCGGCCCGCTGGGAGGACCGCAAGTTCGCGGTGTACGCCGAATACGCACGGGCGTTGAAGAGGTCCGTCACGCTGACCTACCGGGTCGCCGCCCACTTCGGCAACGATCCGCACCCGCACCCCTTGACGCCCCAGGAGGCCGAGCCGCAGCTGGCCGAGGCGACGATCGCACGGGACCCGGCCGGGGAGGCGCTGATCCTGCTCGGCAGCCCCACGGTGGTGGAGCGGGCCCGGACGTGGGTCGTCACCGTGATGGAGATGGAGGCCTTCCTGCGGGCGGAGACCCGTGACCCGGCCGCGTGGCAGGCACTGATGGACCGGCAGCGCGCCGGACGCGAGGGGTACTACCGGGCCGTACGGGAGGATCTCGCGCTGCCGCCGGGCCACTCGGCGCGCTGGGCGCTGACGTCGAGCGGCCCGCCGTCTCAGCGGTAACCGGTCACATCCGCCGGCTTGTCCGCGTCCTGGACCTCGACCAGGTAGCGCCAGGCGTCGGGGCGGCTGCCGTCGAGGTCCGTGAAGCCGTACGTCCGGGCGAGCGAGCCGCTGTCGAGGGACTGGCCGTTCCAGCGGGCCACGTCAGGGTCGGCGGCCAGCGCGGCGACCGCGCGGCCCACGTAGTGCGGGGTCTCGGAGATGGCGAAGTGGGGGACGCGGTCGAGGGCGTCGCGCCAGTTGTCCTCCCGCACGCCGAAGGCGTCGAGCATCATCTCCGAGCGCAGCCAGCCCGGGGTGAGCGCGACGGCGGTGGCACCGCGCGGGCCGAGCTCGTGGCCGAGCGCGAAGGCCATGCGGATGACGGAGGTCTTGGCGAGGTCGTAGAAGAAGGAGTTGCGGTAGTTCTGGCGGTTGTAGGTGTCGGTTCCGTCGGTCATCTCGACGACCAGGCCGCCTGGGCGGCGCAGCAGCAGGGGCAGGGCGTGGTGGCTGGTGATGGCGTGGGTGTCGATCGCGAGCCTGAGCAGCCGCAGGCCGTTGTCGAGGTCGTGCTCCCATACGGGGCTGTCCCACTCGAAGAGGTGTTCGCCGCCCCAGATGTCGTTGACGAGCACGTCGAGGCGGCCCTGTTCGTCGGCGACGCGGTCGACGAGCGCGCGGACCTGCGCGGGGTCCAGGTGGTCGGTGGGTACGGCGATGCCGTGGCCGCCGGCCGCGGTGACGAGGTCGGCGGTGTCCTCGACGGTCTCGGGGCGGTCGTAGTCGGAGCGGCGGGCTCGGGTGCTGCGCCCGGTGACGTAGACGGTGGCGCCCGCCGCCCCCAGTTCCACGGCGATCCCGCGTCCGGCTCCGCGTGTGGCCCCGGCGACCAGCGCGACCCTGTCTGCCAGCGGTTGTGACATGTCCGACCTCCCGTTGTGTGCGATGTGGAGTCGAGCATCGCCGGAAAGTCGGACAACCTCTGTCGTGATTTACCGGAGAGTCACCCGGCCGCGCGCAGTTTCTCGTCCAGGGTGTCCAGATCGGGCAGGAACCAGATGTGGCCGCCCTGGTTGGTCTCGTGGACGAAGTCCCTGAGGGCCGTGCTGTCGTCGAGGTGGCGGGTGACGTCACCGACGACCGCCAGCCGGACCCGGTAGGTCACGAACTTCTGCATCACCGCGCCCGCGACCCCCGACCGCAGCCGGAAGAACTCCTCGGCGACCCGTGCCACGGGTACGGCGACCACCTGGGCGTCGCGGCCCATCGCGTCGCCGATCAGGTCGAGGGCCGCCCGCTCGCCGTCCAGCGGCGGGCCGTCGGGGGCGCAGTGCAGGACGTTCAGGCCGTTCAGGTGCACGAGGTCGTCAGTGGCCACGGTCGATCCATTCCTGCAGGTGCGGGGCCTCGGCGCCGATCGTCGTCGGGTCGCCGTGGCCGGTGAGGACCTTCGTCTCGGGCGGCAGGGCCAGCAGCCGCTCGCGGATCGAGTCGATGATCGTCGGGAAGTGGGAGTACGAGCGGCCGGTGGCGCCCGGACCGCCCTGGAAGAGGGTGTCGCCGGTGAAGACGGTGCCGAGGCCCGGGTCGTAGAGGCAGACCGCGCCCGGCGCGTGGCCGGGGGTGTGCAGCACCTGGAGGTCGATGCCCGCGGCCTCGATGACCTGGCCGTCGCGCAGATGGGCGTCGGGGTCGCGGTCGGGGTGGGTCTGCTTCCACAGCGGCAGGTCGTCGGGGTGGAGCCAGATCGTGGCGCCGGTGCGGTCGGCGAGGGCGGGCGCGGCGTCGATGTGGTCGTTGTGGGCGTGGGTGCAGACGATCGCGCTCAGCCTGCGGTCGCCCACGGCCTCCATAATGGCGTCGGCGTCGTGGGCGGCGTCGATGACGATGACCTCGTGGTCGTCACCGACGATCCAGACGTTGTTGTCGACGTCCCAGGTGCCGCCGTCGAGGCTGAACTGCCCTGAGGTCACGAGGCGTTCGATGCGGGCGGCCATCAGAACACCACCACCGAGCGCAGGACGTCGCCGTGGTGCATGCGCTCGAACGCCTTCTCCACCTCGTCGAGTTGGATGGTCTCGGTCACGAACGCCTCCAGGTCCAGGCGGCCTTGCAGATGCAGGTCGATCAGCATGGGGAAGTCGCGGGAGGGCAGACAGTCGCCGTACCAGGACGACTTGAGCGAGCCACCGCGCCCGAAGACGTCGAGGAGCGGCAGATCCAGCTTCATCTCCGGGGTCGGCACACCGACCAGGACGACCGTGCCGGCGAGGTCGCGGGCGTAGAAGGCCTGCTTGTACGTCTCGGGGCGGCCGACCGCCTCGATGACGACGTCGGCGCCGAAGCCGCCGGTCAGTTCGCGGATCGCCTCGACCGGGTCGGCGTCCTTCGAGTTCACGGTGTGGGTCGCGCCCATCGTGCGGGCCTTCTCCAGCTTCCGGTCGTCGATGTCCACAGCGATGATCTTCGCCGCGCCCGCGAGGTTCGATCCCGCGATCGCCGCGTCACCGACGCCACCGCAGCCGATGACGGCGACGGTGTCGCCCCGGCCGACGTTCCCCGTGTTGATCGCGGCGCCGATGCCGGCCATCACACCGCAGCCCAGGAGGCCCGCCACCGCGGCCGAGACCGAGGCGTCGACCTTGGTGCACTGTCCGGCGGCGACCAGCGTCTTCTCGGCGAAGGCACCGATGCCCAGGGCGGGCGAGAGCTCGGTCCCGTCGGTGAGGGTCATCTTCTGGCTCGCGTTGTGCGTGTTGAAGCAGTACCAGGGCCGACCGCGCCGACAGGCGCGGCAATTGCCGCACACGGCACGCCAGTTGAGGATCACGAAGTCGCCGGGCGCGACATCGGTCACCCCCTCGCCGACCGACTCGACGACACCGGCGGCCTCGTGACCGAGCAGGAAGGGGAAGTCGTCGTTGATCCCGCCCTGCTTGTAGTGCAGGTCGGTGTGGCAGACCCCGCAGGCCTGCACCTGTACGACGGCCTCCCCCGGTCCCGGATCGGGCACGACGATCGTCTCCACCCGCACCGGCTCGTCCTTGCCGGGTGCGATCACCCCGCGTACCTCCTGCGCCATGGCCCTGACCCCTTCCGTCGCCCGGTGTACGTCCCTTCGACCCTACGCGTGACTGATCAGTAACGGCACCGGTTCCAGGACGGAAAAATACCCCCGGGGGTACCTCACCCCGGGTTTTCGCGAGGCGAGGAGTGCTCTCGTGTACTTCGTCGACGCCATCGAGGTGCCGGGGCTGGGCAACCGCGGCTACCTGGCGGGCGGTGCCCGCAGCGCCGCGGTGGTGGATCCGCCGCGGGACGTGGACCGGGTGATCGCGGCCGCGGCCCGGCGCGGGGTGCGGATCACCCATGTCGTCGAGACGCACGTCCACAACGACTACGTGACCGGCGGCCTGGAGCTGACCCGGATCACGGGGGCCGCCTGTCTGGTGCCGGCCTTGGCGCGGGTCGCGTAGCCCGGACCCGGGTGCTCGGCACGGTGACCGGGGTGCTCGGCGCGGTGACCGGGGTCCTTGGCGTGGGCGGCGGATTTCTCGCCGTACCGGCCCTGGTGAATGTCCTCGGCCTGCGCATGAGGGCCGCCGTCGGCACCAGCCTCCTGGTCATCACCGTCAGCTCCCTGGCCGCACTGGCGGCCCGGGCGGGCACGACCGTGGACGTCGACTGGGGTGCCGTCACCCCCTTCGCGGGGACTGCGGTGCTCGGCGCGTGGGACGGCAGGCGCCTGGCGGCCAAGGTGTCGGCCGGCGCACTCCAGGGGACGTTCGCCGTGTCGCTGCCGGCCGTGGCCGCGTTCATGCTGGCGGACGCCGTCCTGTGACGGTCACGCCAGGGACAGGAACAGCTTCTCCAGCCGGGCCTTCATCTGCGCTGTCGTCTCGCCGTCGACCCGGTTCCCCTCGGGATCGGTCAGACACTGCTGAAGCCCGGTCGCGATGATCGCGAAACCGGCCCGGTCGAGGGCGCGGGAGGCTGCGGCGAGCTGCGTGACCACGTCCTCGCAGTCCCGGCCCTCCTCGATCATCTTGATCACTCCGGAGATCTGCCCCTGCGCCCGGCGCAGCCGGTTCAGCACGGACTTGAGCTCATCGCCCTCGAACTGAAGCTCCACCATCACTCCTCTGTATACCCGTGGGGGTATTTTACCTCCTCGGGTCACTTCCAGCTGTCATCAGCCTCTCAGGAAGGTTCACGTACGCCATGACCCATATGACCCCCATGACTCCCACCGCTCTCGACGCTTCGCAGGCAGCCGCCCGCCTGGACGAACTGACGGTCGTCGACGTCCGGACCCCGGGCGAGTACGCCTCCGGACATCTGCCCGGCGCGCTCAACATCCCCCTGGACCAGCTCGGTCGGGCCGTGCCCGCACTGCGGGAGCTCCGCCGCGGGCTTCTCGTCGTCTGCGCCTCCGGCGTGCGTTCACTGAACGCGTGCGGGGTCCTCGCCGAGCACGGCGTACGGGCCCTCACCCTGACCGGCGGCACCCAGGGCTGGGCGGCGGCCGGGCAGCGGCTCGACCGGCCGGCCGCGGGCGCCCGTGCCGTCTGGGCCATGGAACGCCAGGTCCGCCTCACCGCGGGCACCGTGGTCCTGGCCGGGCTCGGGCTCGGACTCCTGCACCCCGCCTGGCAGTTGCTCTCCGCGGCGATCGCGGGCGGACTGGTCTTCTCCGCGCTGACCAACACCTGCGGCATGGCCGCCCTGTTGGGCAGGCTGCCGCTCAACCGGTCACGGGCCACCGACCTCGACACGACCCTGGCCGCGCTCGCCCACCGCTGACCCCGGCGGCGCCGGAACCGGCGAGCCCCGCGGGAGAGCGCCGACGTAGCCTGAAGGCTTCGCACACCGCCGGGACCCGAGGAGCACCGTGAGCAGCACCGAGACGGAGACCGGGCCGCCGACCTGGCGGCTGCTCCTCGGATACGTACGGCCGCATCGGTGGACTCTCCTCCTGGGTGCCGTGCTCTCGCTCCTGACGGGGGCCACGGGTCTGCTGCTGCCGCTGGTGGCACGGGAGTTGATCGACGATCTGTCCCACGACCGCACGATCACCGGCGCGTTGTTCGTGATGTCGGGGCTGGTCGTCGCCAACGCGGCGGTGGGCGCGCTGGGTTCGTACGTGCTGCGGCGCACCGCGGAGTCGGTGGTGCTCGGAGCGCGGCGCGCGCTGTCGTCGTATCTGCTGCGCCTGCGCATCACGGCCGTGGACCGCACCGAACCCGGCGACCTGATGGCCCGGATCACCTCGGACACCACCCTGCTGCGCGAGGTCACCACCGACTCGCTCGTGGGCCTCGGAACCGGCGGGCTCACGCTGGTGGCGACCGTGGTGATGATGGGCCTGGTCGATCCGGTGCTGCTGGGCGTCACGCTGGCGGTGATCCTGGTCGCGGGCACGGTCCTCGGGGTGATCGTGCCGCGCATCAACCGGGCGAGCCGGCAGGCCCAGGACGCCGTCGGTGTGATGGGTGCCGCGCTGGAACGCATCCTCGGGGCGCTGCGCACGGTCAAGGCGTCCGGTGCCGAGCACCGCGAGGAGCGTTCGCTGCACGCGGCGGCCGAGGAGTCGTGGCGGCAGAGCGTGCGGGCCGCCAAGTGGTCGGCGGCCGCGGGCAACACGGCGGGGCTCGCGATGCAGATCGCGTTCATCACGGTGCTCGCGGTGGGCGGCGCGCGGGTCGCCACCGGGGCCATCGAGGTCGGCACGCTGGTCGCGTTCCTGCTGTACGTCTTCTATCTCATGTCGCCGATCCAGCAGGTGGTCGGTGCGATCACGCAGTACCAGACCGGGTCCGGGGCGCTCGCCCGTATCCAGGAGGCGCTGCGACTGCCCGCCGAACCGGCCGCGCTGCCCGCGCCGTTGCCCGCCGACGGGGCCGCACCGGCGTCCGTCGCCTTCACGGACGTCCGGTTTCGGTATGCCGACGATCTGCCGTATGTCCATCACGGGGTGACCTTCGATGTCCCGGCGCGGGGGATGACGGCGTTCGTCGGGCCGTCGGGGGCCGGGAAGACGACGGTGTTCTCGTTGATCGAGCGGTTCTACGATCCCGGGGCCGGGGTCGTGACGGTGGACGGGCGGGACCTCGCGGAGTGGGATCTGCCGCAACTCCGGTCCGCGATCGGGTATGTGGAGCAGGACGCTCCCGTCCTGTCGGGGTCGCTGCGGGAGAATCTGCTGCTCGGCAATCCGGAGGCGGACGAGGACGCGGTGACGCGCGTCCTGAAGACGACGCGGCTCGACGGTCTGGTGGCCGAACTGCCCAGCGGGTTGGAGACGCTGGTCGGGCACCGTGGGACCAAGCTGTCGGGCGGGGAGCGCCAGCGGGTGGCGATCGCCCGGGCGTTGCTGCGCCGGCCCCGGCTGTTGCTCCTTGACGAGGCGACGTCCCAGCTGGACGCGGTGAACGAGGCGGCCCTGCGGGACACGGTGGCGGATGTCGCGCGGACGACCACGGTGCTGGTCGTCGCGCACCGGCTGTCCACGGTGACGATGGCCGACCGGATCGTGGTCATGGACGCGGGACGAGTGCGGGCGGTGGGGACGCATCGGGAGCTGGTCGCCGGGGACCCCTTGTACGCGGAGCTCGCGGCTACGCAATTCCTGGCCACCGCGGGGTGAGCGCACTGCCGGGCCTCGCCCGTCAGCACCCCGGCCGCTCTCCGTCGCCCGCGCGAGGGCGCGGCGGCATGGGCGTCGACTACGCCGACCCGGAGCGCCGCTTCGACTGGACGGCGTACGGCGAGGGACTGGCCCGGCTGTCCGACACGCACCGCCTGGGCGTCGCCGTGACTGCGCTTCACGTCCAGCACCTCGCTCATGTATCAGCCGCAGTACGCCGTCAGCGCCCGGTACTGGCCGTGGACGACTGGCCGCATCCCTGGCCCCGGCCGGCCGCCGCGGGTGAGCGGGTGCTGTTCTCGCTGGCCGGCGCCTACGCGTGGAACATCTCGCACCACGACTCCCTGATGCACCCCGGCCCGGGCTCCACTTCCTGGACGCGTGAGACGACATGCGTCGAGGGCCGCCCGGTGATCCGGGCGGCCCTCGGTTCTTGTCCGGGAGGGTCAGTGGACGGCCGGCACCAGCCCGGTGACGGGGGCGACGAGGCCGGTGACCTGGCCCAGCTGGTTCAGGTCGTTGACCCGGTTGAGGCCGGCCAGCTGCCGGGAGACCGGCGGGATCTCGTCCTTGTGCTCCGCGGGGATGTCACTCATCGCGAGCGAGTCGATCACCGCGATCGGGGTGAGCCGCCCGGCGTTCGGGGCGGCCGCGTCGGCCGCGTTCGCGAGGGGGGCGGCGATGCCGGTGACGCCGACGGCGAGACCGACGGCGGCGACGATACGTCGAGTTGAGATCATGCTCTCAGCAACGCGGTCGGGCCCCTCGCGGTCACGGCCGCCTGCCGCCCCTCACCCGTCAGGCGGAGCGCCCGCTCTGCGCTTGCCGTGGTCGCCGGGGCGGAGGAGTCTCGAAGAAACAGGGCCTGCGCGGTCCGCTCTTCGTCGGGCCGGGCCCTCGAAGGAGGTCACCATGGGCACCGCGGCAAGCTCGGGCTTCGACACCGACACCCTGCGCCGGGGCATCGAAGGGCACACCCCCGAGACGCTTCTGTCTCTGTACGCGGACGACGCGGAGATACGCCTCGTCAACCGGAACGCCACACCCAGCCACCCCAAGGTCCTGCACGGCCGTGACGAGATCGGCGAGATGCTGAGCGACGTCTACAGCCGCGACATGACCCACAAGCTGGAAGGGTGCGTGGTCCAGGGCGATCGCGCGGCCTACAGCGAGTCCTGCCAGTACTCGGACGGAATGCGCGTCCTGTCGGAGTCGATGGTCACCCTGCGCGACGGCAAGATCTCCGAGCAGATCATGGTCGAGGCGTGGGACGAGTAGGAAACCCGAACCGAGGGGGCCCGTCGTGTCACGACTGTGACCTGGGCCTTCTCGGTCCGTCCGGGGCGGACTCGGCGGCACGATCCGTTTCCGCAGCAGCCGCGCGAAGCCGGCAACTGCGGCTGCGGTCCTGGCCCGGGAGATCGCCCCGGCTCCCGGGGCCGCCCGGACGGCTCCGCCACAGGAGAGGTTAATGTGAGCGCCGGACCGTGACTGGCGCTGAGGTGGAGCACCACCGTGGAGCGGTCCGCACACTCGATGCCGTGCGCCTGGGCGATTCCTTCGATCGGCTCAGGAGTGGATCATGTCTCAGGCACGGCTCATTGACGGCACCGCGCTCGCCCGGCGCATCGTCGAGGACACCGCGAAGCGGGCGGCCGACCTCACCGGGCGCACTGGACAGGCGCCCTGTCTCGCGACGGTCCTGGTCGGCGAGGACCCCGCCTCCGTCACCTACGTCCGGATGAAGCGCAACCGGTGCCGCAAGGCCGGTATCGAGTCGCGGCACGTGGAGTTGCCCGCTGCCACCACCACCGAGGAACTGGTCGGCACCCTGCGCGTCCTCTCCGCCGACCCCACCGTGCACGGCATCCTGCTCCAGCACCCGATGGGCCCGCACATCGATGAGCGGGCCGCGTTCGAGGCGATCGCGCCGGAGAAGGACGTCGACGGGGTCACCTTCGCCTCCTTCGCGACGATGAGTTTCGGGCTGCCGGGCTTCGTGTCGTGCACGCCCGGCGGGATCATGCGGCTGCTCGACGAGTAGGGCGTCGACCCGGCCGGAAAGCGGGCCGTGGTCGTGGGCCGCAGCGCGATCCTCGGCAAGCCGGCCGGGATGCTGCTGCTCGCCCGGGACGCCACGGTGACCTACTGCCACTCCCGTACGGCGGACCTGTCGGCGGCCGTACGGGAGGCGGACATCGTGGTCGCGGCGGTGGGCCGGCCCCGGCTGATCCGGGGCCAGGACATCAAGCCCGGCGCGGTCGTGGTCGACGCCGGCTACAACGAGGGGAACGTCGGTGACGTCGACTTCGACTCCGCGGTGGAGCGGGCCTCGCTGATCACGCCGGTGCCGGGCGGGGTCGGTCCGATGACCATCGCCACGCTGCTGGAACAGACCGTTCGTGCAGCGGAGGCGGCCGCCCGGCAGGGCTAGGTCAGCTCAGCGTCCACTTCTGGTTGGCCTGGCCGTTGCACGACCACAGCACCGTCTGGGTGCCGTTGGCGGTCCCCGCGTTGTAGGCGTCCAGGCAGAGACCGGCGTTGACGTTGGTGATCGTGCCGTCGCTGTTGACGTTCCACTTCTGGTTGTTCTGGCCGTTGCAGTCCCAGATCACGACCTTGGTGCCGTTGGTCGTGCCGAGGTTGTAGGCGTCCAGGCACTTGTTGCCGTAGACCACGAGTTCCTTGCGGGAGGTGTACGTCCACTGCTGGTTCTGGCCGCCGTTGCAGTCCCACAGCTCGGCCTGGGTGCCGTTGCCGATGGTGTTGTCGTAGAGGTCGAGGCAGCGGCCCGACTGGGTGCCCACGGCGAGGGTGCTGTCGGTGCCGGGCAGCGGGTGGACCGTGATGTCGGCGAGTGTCGGGGCGCCCGTGAAGGTGAGCGTGTTGGTGGCGCCCTTGGACAGGCCGGCCTGGACCGAGACGGTGCCCTGGGAGGAGCCGGTGGGCGGGAAGGAGACCGTGGTCGCGCCCTGGCCGTTGACCTTGAGGGTCGCGGTGCGGGGTGCCGAGGTGTTGTTGGTGTAGGCGATGTCGACGGTCTTGATCCCGGTGTTCCCGGCGACCACTCCGGAGAAGCTCGACGTGCCGGTGTAGGTGCTGCTCGCGGCCTCGGTGCCGCCGGTGACCGTGAGCATCACCGAGCCGCCGGCCGGAACGCTGCTGGTGTAACCCGTGCCGTACGAGCCGACGTCGGCGCGCGCCCACAGGTCACGGACGGAGGCGTTCGCGCCGGTGAGGCCCAGGTCGGACCAGCGGACGGTGATGTTCTGGGCGGCGGAGGTGCGGTTGAGGAGGACGACGGCACGGTTGCCGGTGCCGGACAGGACCTTGCCGTAGACCTGGAGTCCGGTGGTGTCCTCGGCGACCTTGACGCCCTGGAGACCGCGCGGGTCCTGGTCGACGGCGACGACCTCGGGGTTCTTGAGGATGTTCGCGGTCTCGGTGGTCATGGTGGCCAGGTTGTTGCCGGCCAGGAGCGGGGCGCCGGACACGGCCCACAGGTTCATGTGGGTGCGGTTCTGGGCGGCGGTGAAGCCGTCCATGCCGACCATCAGCATGTCCGGGTCGTTGTAGTAGCCGGTGTGCTGGGCGGTGGGGTGGAGGTTGCGGTCGTAGTTGGTCAGCAGGTTCGTCATCGACGGCTTGTTGCCGTAGAAGATGATGTCGTCGTTGGTCCGCCACATCGCGCCCTGCCCCGGGGCCCAGTTCCACGGGTTCTGGCGGCCCCAGTTGCACAGCGACAGGGTCATCGGCCGACCCGTGGTGGCGGTGGCCCTGGTGATCGCGTCGCTGATCGACTGGTACGTCGTCTTCGCGTCGAGTCCCTCCGCGTCACCGCCGCACCAGTCGACCTTCACGAAGTCGAAGCCCCATTGGGAGAACTGGAGCATGTCCTGGTCGTAGTGGCCCTCGCTGCCGGAGCCGGGGGCGGCGGGGCGGCCCGTCGGGTAGTAGTAGCCGCAGCCGTCCTTGCCCGCGTCCGTGTAGATGCCGGCCTTGAGGCCCTTGCCGTGGATGTAGTCGGCGATGGCCTTCATGCCGCCGGGCCACTCGGACTCGTCGACGGTGATGTTCCCGGCGCTGTCGCGCGTGCCCTGCCACCAGCCCTCGTCGATGTTGATGTACTTGTATCCCGCCGCCGGGAGGCCGGACGCGACGAACGCGTCGACCTGCGCCTTGATGACGCTGTAGTCGATCTTCGCGGCGAAGCTGTTCCACGAGGCCCAGCCCATCGGTGCCGAGGGCACCGGTATCTGCCGGGAGGTGGCGGCCTGCGCCGGGGCCGGCGGGGCGAGGAGCAGTGCGGCGCAGGCGGTCAGGGCGAGGACGAGAGCGCGGACGGTCGCGGCTCGGAAGCGTCCTGCGAGACCTCTGCGGGTCGTTCGCGGCGGGGGGTACATGCGGCTCCTTCGGCGGGGGGACACCGACATATGGTCGATATTTCGAACGCGGGCCGGTGATTCGAACATCGTGCGCGCTGAAGCTAGAGCCACGTGAGGGTGAAGTCAACGGCTGCGACAAGGGTGAACTGGCCTGAGAGCACAGGCCCTTCGTGCGGGACAGCCGCCCGCGGCGCCATACTGTCCGGCGTGCGAGTAGCGATCATGACAGCGGGTTCCCGGGGCGACGTGGCCCCGTTCACGGGGTTGGGGCACGGTCTGGCACGGGCCGGCCACGAGGTCACCCTGGTCACCCACGAGCGCTTCGAGCCGCTGGCGACGCGGGCCGGCATCGGCTTCCACGCGCTGCCGGTCGATCCCCGGGCGGAGCTGGAGTCCTCGCGCGGGCAAGCGCTGCACCGCAGCACGACCGGAGTGGGCAAGATGGTGCGGGTGGTCGCGATGGCCCGGTCCCTGGCCGGGCGGATGGCGGACGAGCTGGTGACAGCCGCCCGGGCGAGTGACGCACTGCTCCTGTCCGGATCGGTGGCCCCGCTGGGCCATGCCGTCGCCGAGGGCCTGAGACTGCCCAGCCTCGGGCTCAACCTCCAACCCCTCGCGGCCACCCGGGAGTTCGCACCACCCATGCTGGGCGTCGGCTCCTGGGGGCCGTTCGGCAACCGGGTCGCCGGGCTGGGCCTGAACCTGGCGGTGGAGCAGGTCTTCGGCGCGGCCCTCCCGCCGGTCCGGGCCCGCCTCGGTCTGCCCCCGCTGGGTACGGCGGCGGCACTGCGCATCCGCGAGCGGCAGGGCTGGCCGGTCCTGCACGGCTTCAGTCCCCGGGTGGTCGCCCGGCCCCGCGACTGGCGGTCCGGACTCGACGTGGCGGGCTACTGGTGGCCGTACGACGGCGACGCCCCGCTCCCCCACGACCTGCGGGCATTCGTAGAGGCCGGCCCTCCCCCGGTCTTCGTGGGCCTGGGCAGCGCGACCGTACCCGAACCCGCGCGCCTCAGCGCCGAGATCGTACGGGCGCTGCGCCGGGCCGGGCTGCGCGGTGTGATCCAGCGCGGCTGGGCGGGTCTGACGGCGACGGGGGACGACCTGCTGACCATCGACGAGGTACCCCACTCCGCGCTGTTCCCCCACATGGCGGCGGTCGTGCACCACGCGGGCGCGGGCACGACGGCCGCGGGCCTGCGCGCGGGAGTTCCGGCGGTGCCGGTGCCGATCCAGTTCGACGAGGGCTTCTGGGCCGCACGGCTGGTCGCCCTGGGCGTGGCCCCGCGCGCCCTGCCTTTGCGGCAGCTGACCGCCGAGGCGCTGGGGGAGGCACTGGTCCGGGCGACGAAGGACGCGGGACATCGGGAGCGGGCGCGGACGCTGGGCGCACACATCCGGGCGGAGGACGGCGTGACCCCCGTGGCGGAAGCGGTGAACCGACTGGAAGGCTGACGACGGCGTCGTTTCGGGGACACCGTCGGCCGGGTCGAACGCCGACGTGGCCGCGTGGGACGGGACCGCCCCCGAGCACCGCCCCCCTCACCCCGGGGCCGGCTCCCACCCCGCCGGCCGGAGAATCCCCAACAGCTGCCCCACCAGCTCCTCCACGACCTCGTCCAGCGTCGCGTCCACCCACCCCGCGCTCCAGTCGTGCAGCAGCCCGTTCACACTGCCGATGAACCCGGTCGCCGCGAGCCGGTAGTCCCGCGGGGCCGCCTCCCCCCGCCCGACGGCCCGGTTCGCCTCGGCGCACACCAGGTCGACCCAGTGCGACCGGCGGGCCAGCCGTTGCTGCTCCAGACGCGGACTGACGCCGATGATCTCCACGAAGGTGATCCGCACACGGCGTGGATCGGAGGTGACGTTCGCCGCGTAGGCGCGGAAGATCGCGGCCGCGCGCTCGGCGAGCGGCAGGTGGTCGGCGTCGGCCACCGCGGCCACCACGGCCGCCGTCGCCCAGTCGTTGACCTCCAGGTGAAGCGCGGCCAGGACGTCCTCGAGGGTGCGGAACTCCTCGTAGAACTGGCGGGTGGAAAGGGCCGCGGCCTCGCTGAGGGCCGCGACGGTCGTGCCGCGGTAGCCGGGAGCGTCCCCGAAGAGCTGGAGGGCCGCGTCCAGGAAACGGCGGCGCCGCTCGGCCTGCCGCTCCGCGGCCGTCTTGCCGCCGTAGCGACCGGTCGGGGCCTTGAGCCTGCCCGTCACCGCACCTCCCACCCGGGCCGGCACGTCCGGCCTTCCGTATGAGCGCCAAGTTTGTCGCGTACGCAGTCTTGTGGAGAAGGGCCCCCCTTCCTTACTTTTCAGTAAGTTGACTCTGAAAGCACCCGTCTTCAGTTTTGCCGCCTTGGCATGCCCCCGTCATGAGCCGCCCAGAGGGAGACCCGTCATGCCTGTTCTCAACCCCAGACACCTGTGTGCCATGGCCGCAGCCGTCGTCCTGACCGTCACCGTCCCCGCGACCGTGGCCTCCGCCGCGGACACCGCCGCCCTGCGCGAGGTGCTGTTCGTGGGCAACAACTGGGACGGCACCGCCGACGTCATCAAGTCCTCCGGCGACCTGGCGAAGATCGGCCGGATCAACGTCGTCCCCGACAAGGACGCGCGGATGGCGGAGATCAACGCCGACCCGATCAAGTGGATCTACTTCATGGCGATCCGCAACAGCGTCGGCGAGGGCCACGACCAGTTCGTCGACGACATGTACTCCACGCCGGACGGCAGGTCGGTGGTCGTCTCACGGCCGAGCTTCGCGGACGTGGTCTCGATCGACCTCGCCACCGGGAAGATCAACTGGCGCTTCAAGGTCTCGGGTTACCGCGCCGACCACATGGCGGTCTCCCCCGACGGCACCCGGGTCGCGGTGTCGGCCTCCACCGCCAACACCGTGCACGTGCTGAACATCAACACCGGACAGCAGCTCGGTTCGTTCGCCACCGGCGACAAGCCGCACGAGAACATCTTCACCAGGGACGGCAAGTACATCTGGAACATGGCGATCGGTGACGTGAACACCGACTCGGACGCGCCCTGGCTGGACTGGACGAAGGGCGACCGGCACATCACGGTGGTGGACGCGACCACCTACAAGCAGGTCAAGACCATCGACATGCGGGACAAGCTGAACGCGATCGGCCTCACGGACTACTCCGACGCCGTCCGGCCCGCCGTGTTCTCGCCGGACGAGTCCAAGCTCTACTTCCAGGTGTCGTTCTTCAACGGCTTCTTCGAGTACGACCTCGCCACCGACAAGATCACCCGTACGAAGACCCTGCCGAAGAACCCGGCGACCAGCGACGACCGCACCACCATGGTCAACGACTCGCGCCACCACGGCCTGTCGATGAGCCCGGACGGCAGCAAGCTGTGCGTCGCGGGCACGATGGACGACTACGCGACCGTCGTGAACCGGACCACCCTCCAGGAGGGCCCGCTCGTCCCCGCCTCGAAGCCCTACTGGGCGACCGTCAGCGGTGACGGCAAGAGCTGTGTCGTGTCCGAGAGCGGTGCCGACCAGGTCACCGCGATCGACTTCGCGACCGGCCAGAAGACGGCGTCCGTGCCGGTGGGCGACCATCCGCAGCGGGTGCGACTGGGCCACGTGGCCGCGGACTGGACCAGCCCCTCCTCGTAGGCCGCGGGAATCCGGAGCGTCGGAAGCCGGGTACCGCCTCCGGGAGGAGGCGGTACCCGGCTTCGTGTGTCGGACCGGGCCAGACGGCTCCGGAGGGGCCGGCCGCCGGACAAGCCGGCCCCGCCGTGCTCAGCCGATCTTCTGGGCCACCCAGGTGGCGAGTTCCGACTTGGCCGCGCTCAGCTGGGACGCCGAGGGCGAGGTCGCCCCGTTGGTCACCAGCGCGTAGTGCAGGACGCCGGAGTCCGCGTCGGTGAGCAGCAGGCGGCGGCTGCCGGTGCCGCCCGGTTCGACCGCCGCGCCGACCGGGGTGGACGAGGTGTAGGACGGCGGGCCGTACACCGTGCCCAGGTCGGAGACGACGGTGGTGGCCGCGGTCGGGAAGGAGGCGGGCAGATGGAGTTCGGTGGGCGCCGAGCCGCTGCCCGAGCGCCACACGAGCACGGAGTACTGGCCGGACCCGACCAGTGACGAGACGTTGGGCAGGCTGCTCGGCACCGGGTTCCAGGTCAGGGTCGTGGAACCGTCGCGTGAACGGTCCTCGTAGGTGAAGGCGACCGTGGAGCCGGAGGTGGCGCTCGGGTAGACCCGGTCGAGGAGCCGGGCGTCCTGGCGCAGTACCGCCGCGCCCGAGTCGTTCAGCTTCACGGCGGACAGGTCCTCGCCGTTCCAGGCGTCGCCCGAGGTCATGACCTTGTCGGGGTTGTCGTTCATCAGCTCGTGGTGACGGCCGTTGTAGATGTCCCACTGCCACTGCGTACCGGAGAGGACCGCTCCCGAACCGGCGGGCGTGGACCACCAGTTGGCGCCCTTCACCCGGGAGTCGAGGGCCTGGTACATGGCCTTGAGGACGGTGGGCGCCTTGCCTGCGGTCGAGCCGTTCAGCGGGTGCCCGAACTCGCTGACCACGGCCGTGGTCCCGGCCGCCGCCGCACGGTCGCGGACCGTGCCGAAGTCACCGACGTACTGGCCGTCGGAGGCGTTGCCCCACATCAGGATGCCGGAGATGGCCTTCTGGTCGTAGAAGTGGGTGTTGAAGACGTACCGGGAGCCGAGCGTCCCGGCGTCGAGGAGGCCGCCCTCCTCCTTGCTGACGTTTCCGTTCCAGAAGAGGTTCGGCTCGACCAGGGCGGGCTTGTCCGTCCAGCCCGCCGCGTCCATCCGGGCCCGGAACTTCACGTAGAAGGGCCACAGCAGGTCGCGTTCCCAGGTCCGGCTGTTCTGCCCGGAGTCGTAGCCGCCGGCGTAGGGCTCGTTGTAGGGGTCGAAGCCGACCACGCCGGCGAACTCCTCGCCGGCGAGGTTCGCCTTGAGGTAGGCCATGGTCTTCTGGGCGGTGGCGAGGAAGGAGTCCTGGAGGCCGTACCTGTTGTGCCAGAAGTCGTACTGGCCGGCCTTCACCGCGCCGTTCTGGGTGATGTTCTGGCCCCACATGATGCAGATGCCACAGGACTCGGCGGAGTAGTTGCCGAGCGCCACGGCCCAGGCGGGGGCGCCGTCGCCGGTGTACCAGCTGCCCGAGTTGAACAGCCAGCGGGAGTACAGGTCCTGGTGGAAGTCGGGGTAGACCCGGATGCCCGCGTCGAGGAAGGCCCGCATCTGCGCGGTGGCGTTCGCCAGGTACGTGGTGTCGACCTGGCCCTTCACCGGCTCCGCGTAGGCCCAGGAGAGCAGGAACCGCACGGAGTTGCCGCCGCCGAGGGCTCTGAGCGCGGTGGCCGACTTCCTGGCGTCGGCGACCGAGGCGAAGGGCAGGCCCTTGTTCTCGGCGAGCTTGGTCTCGCCGGAGACGTTGTAGCCACGCAGCACGACCTCGCGGCCGTTGCCGTCGACGAACCGTCCGTTCTGGACGGTGAGGGGGGTGTCGTCGAACGAGAGGGAGTCGGTGAGGGCGTCGGCGGGGGCGGGCCGGGCGCCCGCGACCGTCAGGAATCCACAGAGGACAACCAGAACAACGAGCAGACGTGCGCGTTTATTCGGCATGTCCATTACAGTCCGACCATTTCGGTACAACGTCAACACCATCTGACTGATGAGTAAGTTTCACTTTCGTCGCATCTGACACCTCATCCGCCGACTCGACGTGTCACGTTCAACAGATACTCCTGCCGGTTGAGGGGGTTGTGATCACTGCGTGGGCGTCGCGGAACGGTTCCGTGGGAGACCGGCGCGTAGTGGTCGAAGCCGGTCTCCAACTCCCCCTCGCCGCGCGTCAGTCCGGGCAGCCGCTGCTCCAGTCCGTGCACCCGGGCGGCCGGCACCGCCCCCTCCAGGACACACAGGTCGCCCGCGGTCCGCGTCGTCTGCGGTACGGCCCGCAGCGCGGCCAGCACCGGCAGCAGGGCGCCGAGGGTGTCGGCCGGGGCCTCGACGCGGAACCGGTGCATCGGCTCGTACACCCGGGTGCCCGCCCGGCGCAGCGCCTCGACGAGGACCAGCGGGGTCGGGCCCCGGAAGTCGGCTCCGGTGCTGGACATGCTCTTGTCGAAGCCCTGGTGGGCGTGGCTCTGCCGGGGGCATTGACATGCTCCTCGCCCTGAAGGGCGAGGTTCCGGCCTTCCCTGACTGGCTACTGTGACGCTACGTGGCACAGTAGCCAGTCAGGGAATCCGTGGCTTCCTGTTTCTTCGCGCTGCGCCAGAACGGGTTCTGGTCTTACCGGCGCTCCGCAGGCTGATACCGCCAGTCCGGCGGCCGTTTTGACGTTGATCGCGGCGTTGGTGTCCCGGTCGTGGACAGTGCCGCAGGCGCTGCATGTCCATTCCCGGACGCCGAGGGGTTTGGGCCCGTCCTTGACTCCACAAGTGGAGCAGGTCTGTGAGGTCGGTGTGAACCGGCCGATCTTGACCAGGGTGCGGCCGTACCGTTCCGCTTTGTATGCCAACATGCCGATGAAGGATGACCATCCGGCGTCGTGCACGGACTTGGCCAGCCTGGTGCGGGCCAGGCCGGCCACCGAGAGGTCCTCCACGACGATCCCTTGGTTCTCGGAGATCAGCCGCGTGGAGAGCTGGATGGGGGTCCCCCCGCGCGAGCGCAGCCGAGCGTGGGGGAGGAACTCACGGCGGGCGTCAGCGACTCCGGCGTGGGCGCGGGCGACCTTCAGGCGGGCCTTGGCCCGATTCTTGGATCCCTTCTGCTTGCGGGACAACTCCTTCTGGGCATTCTTCAGTTTCTTCTCCGCGCGCCGCAAAAAGCGCGGGGAGTCGATCTTCGTGCCGTCGGACAGGACCGCAAAGTGGATCAGGCCGAGATCGATGCCGCTGATGCGGTCGCTCTCCGGCATCCGCATCGCGTCGGCGGCGGGGTCGGTGTCAATGACGAAGGAGGCGAAGAATCTGCCGGCCGCGTCCTTGACGACGGTGACGGAGGTGGGGGTGCTGGGCAGCGTGCGGGACCACTTCACCTTCACCGCGCCGATCTTCGGCAGCTTCAGACGGCCACTGCCGGTGATGCTCCAGCGAGCGTTGGCAGTGAACCGGATCGGCTGCCGGGCATCCTTACGGGACTTGAACCGTGGTGCTCCCGCCTTCCGTCCCTTGCGCTTGCCTTTGAGGGACTCGAAGAACTTGCGGTACGCGCTCTCGGCGTCCCGCAGGGACTGCTGGAGCACCACCGCGGAGACCTCACCCA
This sequence comes from Streptomyces sp. SLBN-8D4, assembly GCF_049739545.1. Taxonomy (NCBI): domain Bacteria; kingdom Bacillati; phylum Actinomycetota; class Actinomycetes; order Kitasatosporales; family Streptomycetaceae; genus Streptomyces; species Streptomyces sp. SLBN-8D4. The sequence continues at coordinate 9,348,962 of NZ_JBMGQC010000001.1, read as the reverse complement.
GCCAGGACCGCGCGGCAGTCCGTTTCGCCTCCGTGATCAGCCGCGTGGACAGCTGACCGGCCGTCGGGAAAGGCTGCCCGGCCTTACGGGCGTCCTCACGGGCACGCACCGCGTCGTTGAACACGACACGGGCGCACCCGAACGCCCGGACCAGCGCGGCCTGTTGCGTGGCATCGGGGTACATGCGGAAGCTGTACCGGAGCTGTATGGCGATCACACTAGGCACGTCGAACCCATGTCGTCACCGGGAACGTGTGAACGATCCGTCACCGTCGCGAGCAGGGTCTGGCTCCGCCGGAACGAGACCGCGACACGGCGTCGCAACCACAAGATTCGCTTCACCCCGGCCTGAAGGACTCTGCTGAGAATTCCGCGAATCGGGCTGTCAGGCCGCGAGTGTGAGGGCTTCGAGGTGGGAGGTGCGGGTGGCGCCGAGTGGGTGCCGGTCAGCCATCGGTCGATGCGGATGATGTTGATCGCGGTGCCGGCGAAGGCGTGACCGAGGCGGGTCGCCAGCAGGTTGCGGTAGCGGGTGCAGCGGAAGGTCGGTGACTTGGACGGCCTGGGAGATCGTGCCTTCGACCCCGGCCGCACCAGCTCCCCGGCGGTCGATCTTGTTGACGAAGACCAGGGTCGGGATGCGCAGCCGCTCCAGGGTCCGCATCAGGACCCGGGTCTGCGCCCCAGGGGTTCACCGTCGCCACCCGGCTGACCGCGTCACCCGCGAGCTCTCGCACCGCGATCCGACCGGGCGATGGCGGCGCTCGCCGCCGCGGTGCCCGACTGGCGCGGGGGTACCCGGCTCGGTGAGCTGCGTGCGCGGGTTCCTGGACCGCTGGGAGCAGCGGGGGACGGCTCGCGGGGCGGTCGTGGTGGTGCTGTCGGACGGCTGGGAGCGTGGCGATCCGGAGCTGCTCGCGGCCCGGATGCGACGCTTGCACCGGCTGGCGCACCGGGTGATCCGGGCCGCGCCGCTCAAGGCGCGCCCCGGTTACGCGCCCCTGGCCGTCGGGATGGCGGCCGCGCTGCCGAGCGTGGACGCGTTCGTCGAGGGGCACGGCCTGGCCGCGCTGGAGCGTCTGGCGGCGGTGGTGAAAGGAGCCGGCGATGCGTGACATCCTCCCGGTGCTGAACGGCTGGTACACGGCAGGGCTGCCGTTCGGACTGGCCACGGTCGTCTCCACGAGCCGCAGCGCGCCGCGCGATCCGGGCGCGGCCATGGCTGTCGGCCCGGACGACGAGGTCGTCGGCAGTGTGTCCGGCGGCTGCGTGGAGGGGGCCGTCTTCGAACTGGCCCAGGAGGTCGTGGCGAGCGGCGAGGCCCGCCTGGAGACCTTCGGCTACAGCGACGAGGACGCGTTCGCGGTCGGACTGACCTGCGGCGGGGAGATCACCCTGCTCGTCCGGTCCGTGACGGCCGCCGGCGACCCCGCGTTCGCCGAGATCGCGGAGTCGGTCGCCGCGGGCCGCCCGGTGACCGTGGCGACGGTGGTGGACGGCCCGGCGCCCCGCGGTGCCACGCTCGCCGTGTGGCCGGACCGCGTCGCGGGCACCCTCGGCACCACCGGCCTCGACGTGGCGGTCACCGCCGACGCGCGCGGTGAACTCGCTCTGGGCGCCACGGGGTTGAGGCACTACGGCCCGCGCGGGGAGCGGCGCGAGGACGCGGTCGGCGTCTTCCTGCACTCCTTCGCCCCGCCGCCGCGCATGCTGGTCTTCGGCGCGATCGACTACGCCGCCGCGGTCGCCCGGATCGGCGCCTTCCTCGGCTACCGGGTCACGGTCTGCGACGCCCACCCGGTCTTCGCCACGCCGAAGCGCTTCCCGGCGGGCGTGGAGGTCGTCGTGGACTGGCCGCACCGCTACCTCGGCGGCACCGCCACCGACGATCGCACGGTGATCTGCGTCCTGACCCACGACCCGAAGTTCGACGTGCCCCTGCTGGAGGAAGCGCTGCGCCGGCCGGCGGCGTACATCGGGGCGATGGGCAGCCGCCGTACGCACGACGACCGGATGAAGCGGCTGACCGCATCGGAGCTCACCGAGGCCGAGCTGTCACGGCTGCGCTCGCCGGTCGGACTGGACCTCGGGGCCCGTACGCCCGAGGAGGTCGCCGTGTCCGTGGCCGCCGAGATCGTCGCCCTGCGCTGGGGCGGCAGCGGGGTCCCGCTGACCGCGACGGCGGGGGCGATCCATCCGTCCTCGTGAAGCCTGCCTGTTCGTGAAGCCTGCCTGTTCGTGAAGCCTGCCGGGAGGAAGTCATGGAACCGCACCACGAGTTCACCGTGCCCGTCCCGGTCGACGAGGCGTGGCGGACGCTCGTCGACATCGAGCGGGTCGCGCCCTGTATGCCCGGGGCATGGTCGAGGACTACGACGGCAAGACCGTGACCGGCTCCGTGAAGATCAAGGTCTGGCCGATCACCGTGACGTACTGGGGGACCACCGTCTTCGAGGAACAGGACGAGGCCGCGCACCGCATGGTGCTGATCGCGAGCGGCAGGAAGATCCGCGGCCAGGGCGCCGCGCGGGCCTCGGTGACCGGCTGGTCGGCCGGTTCGCCGTGTGTCTGGCGGAGCGGCTGGGCGAACGCGAGGACGCCCCGGAAGCGGCCCGGCCGGCCCTGGAAGCCGACGACGAACCGCTCGACCTGCTGCGCGCGATCGGCGTACCGGTCGCCAAGCGGTCGGCGGCCGCGCGGGCGGCCACCGCCGTCGTGGTGGTCGCGGTCACGGTGGTCGCGGTCGCGCGGATACGACGACGGATTCGAAAAGTTTGAGGCGCAAAAGTGTGAGGCGCGCTCGAAGGGGTAGTCGCCGAGTACGGGAGAGGGCGTCCGAGCCCTCACCCCGCCTCCATCGGGAAGGAGGTCCGTGAAAGCGCACACTCGCAGCGTCCGGGCCGCTTCCTTGTACACGGAGCGGCCCGGATCTCATGAGCGCCGGTGGGCCGGTGCGAGCGCGCCCGGCAGCGGAGTCAGCGCCGGCACGGCGGCGGCCGCGTAGAAGCAGGCCGCGCCGAGGGCCACGGCGTAGCCGCCATGTATCCGTCGTATCAGCCGGCACTGACAGTGCGGGCCGGCAGGCGGAGCAGCGTCACGTCCGTGAGACGGCCGTCCGACACGGTGGCCGTCATGTAGGTGCAGTGGGGCTGGCGGCGGCGGTCGGTCGGCGAGCCGGGGTTGAGCAGCCGCAGTCCGCCGGGGGCGGTGGTGTCCCAGGGAATGTGGCTGTGGCCGAAGACCAGGACGTCGGCGTCGGGATACCGGGCGGCGCAGCGGGCCTCGCGCCCCTGGGCGGCACCGGTCTCGTGGACGACGGCGAAGCGCAGGCCGCCCAGCTCGACGTACGCCACCTCGGGCAGCCTGGCGCGCAGCTCGGGCCCGTCGTTGTTGCCGTGGACGCCGACCAGCCGTGCGCTGCGGCTCTCCAGCAGGTCCAGGGTGGCGATGTCCACCCAGTCTCCGGCGTGGAACACGACGTCGGCGCGCGGGAGTTCGGCGAGCAGCGGGGCCGGGAGCTGCTTGGCACGCTTGGGAAGGTGGGTGTCGGACATCAGCAACAGGTGCACGGCGTCACCCTAGAGGGGTGCGAGGCCGGCCCCGGTCATCTGCGGGGCGCGCCTGTGCCTGCCTCGAAGTCCGTGTCGATGTCGCGGAACCGGCGACGCCCGTCTGCCATCTTCATCAACGCAGTACCACGATCGCGGCGTCGGCCGTCGCCGCCTCGCCGCCGCGGGTCCGCAGCGCGTCGCGCCGTCGCCCAGTGTGCCGGCGGTCAAGGCAGCCTGCTGCCACGGCACTTGCTCGGCAGCGTTAACATCGGCGCACAACGCGTCAATCCGTGACGTAAGCCACAAGCCACCCAAGGAGTCCGGACACCGATGCCGGTCAAGGTCAGCGTCGTCATCCCCGTCTACAACCCGGGGAACTACATCGAGGACTGCGTCGCCTCGCTGCGCAGGCAGTCCCTGCCCCCGGACGAGTTCGAGGCGATCTTCGTCGACGACGGTTCGACCGACGACACGCCGGCCCGGCTCGACGCGCTGGCCGCCGAGGTCGAGAACATCACGGTCATCCACCAGGAGGCCTCCGGCTGGTCGGGCAAGCCCCGCAACGTCGGGATCGAGGCCTCCCAGGGCGAGTTCGTCATGTTCGTCGACAACGACGACTACCTCGGCGACGAGGCCCTGGAGCGGATGTACGACTACGCGGTCGCCCACGGCGCCGACGTGGTCGTGGGCAAGATGGCCGGCCAGGGCCGGGGCGTCCCGGTGGAGCTGTTCCGCCGCAACCACCCCCGCGCCACCGTCGACAACGCCCCGCTGATCGACAGCCTGACCCCGCACAAGATGTTCCGGCGGGCCTTCCTCGACCGGATCGGTCTGCGCTTCCCCGAGGGCAGGCGCCGCCTGGAGGACCACGTCTTCGTCACGGAGGCGTATCTGCGCGCGGACAACGTCTCCGTGCTCAGCGACTACGTCTGCTACTACCACCTCAAGCGCGACGACGCCTCCAACGCGGGCTTCCAGCGCTTCGACCCGGTGGGGTACTTCGCGAACCTGCGCGAGGCGCTCGACGTCGTCGAGAAGTACACCGAGCCGGGGCCGACCCGCGACCGGTTGTTCCGTCGCTGGCTGCGCAACGAGATGGTCGAGCGGATGCGCGGCAGGCGGCTGCTCGCCGCGCCCGAGGACTACCGCAAGGAGCTCTTCACCGAGATCCGCGGCGTGGTCGTCGAGCGCTTCGGCCCCGGGGTCGCGGCCGGTCTCCAGCCCACCCAGCAGGTCGTGGCCGCGCTGATCGCCGACGGCCGGCTCGACGACCTGGTCGCCTTCGCGGAGTGGGAGGCCTCCGTCGCGTCCGTCGTCGAGCCGGACGGCGTCGAGTGGGACGGGGGTGTGCTGCGGGTCGGCCTGTCCGCCGAGCTCGCGTCCGGCGGTACGCCGATGACGTTCCCCGCCGAGGGCAGCTCCGCCCCGCTCACCGAGCCGCCGGCTTCCGTGGCGGAGGCCGTGGACCGGGTCGGCGCCCACAGCGTGGCCGGTTTCAAGCGCGCCACGGTGGACCTGCTGCTGCGGGAACGCTCCAGCTCCGCCCAGTACTTCCAGCCGGTGGAGTTCACCCGGGAGACCGTTCCGGCGCAGGACGGCCGGGTGCGGCTGGTGCTGCGGGGCACGGCAGCCCTGGATCCGGCCACCGCGGCCGACGGCGGCCCCCTCGACGCCGGGCTGTGGGACGTGTTCGTCCGCGTCAAGCTGGGCGGCTGGACCAAGCAGTCCCGGCTGGGGCCGGTCTCCCTCAGGGGACGTACGGCCGCGGACGCCGGTGTGGCGGGCGGCCGGGTCGTGCTGCCGTACTGGACCGCGAAGCAGGGCACCCTCGCCCTGGACGTCGACATGGCGGGCGAGCGCCTGGAGCTCGGGCGGGTCACGCCCGGGGAGGTCACGGTCACCGGTGACCGCGTCGAGGTGCCGGTGCCCTTCCACGTGCCCGGTGACACGCCGGTGCTGCTCAAGCTCACCGGTGGTTCCGGCGCCGCGCCCGCCAAGGAGGTGCCCGGCACCCTGCGTCCCAAGGGCTCCGCGGCCCTCCTGGAGGCGGTGCTGCCGGTGGGCGACCTGACCGGAGGGGCCTGGCGGGTCGCGCTGAGCCCGGCGCCCGACGCCGAGGAGCCCCGCTTCCATCCGCTGCCGTTCACACTGCGGGTGAAGGGTGGCAGCGTCCAGGTCGTGGCCGTGCGCCCGCCCCGGAGGCCCGCCGCCGGACAGCCGCTGGTCCGCAGGGCGAGGCGGCTGGCCGGAAAGCTGGTCCGCCGGCTCAGGGCACGCGGCAGGTAGAAGCCGGGCCGCAGGGCGAAACAGAGCCGGGGAGGACGCGTCCGCGTCCTCCCCGGCTCTGTGCGCTCGGCTCAGCCGGCGTCGCTGAGCTGCTGCAGGCTGGTGCGCAGGTGCTCCCAGCTGCGGTCCCGCTTGCTGCCGCGGTTGCGGGCGTTCACCAGCGCCTTCCAGAAGGCGGCGTCGATCAGCGTCTCCGGCTTGATCGCCACGGTCCGCTCCAGGACCGTCTCCGGCACCTTCTGCGGGTCGGGGACCACGTACTCCGCGATGATCTCGTCGTACTTGTCCTTGAGCACCGTGTTGGTCGGGTCCGCGCCGAAGACGACGAGCTGCCCGGTGGGCTCGGTGTCGACCAGGACCGTCACCAGGTCGGGCCGGTAGCGGTTCAGGACCTCGATGACCTTGTAGACGTCACCGGTCCAGGCGTTGGTGTGCCGGTCGCGGGCCGCCTCGTCCACGTTGCGCGGGAGCATGTCGTCGAAGACGATCACGCTGGCCCAGTCCGCGTACTTCTCGACGTTGATGAAGTCGCGCAGCGCGTACTCGAACAGGTGCATTCCGTCGATGAACGCCAGGTCGAGCGTGACGTCCTTCCAGTAGCCGAACGGGCTGCGGTTGCGGACGATGTTGCGCAGCGGGTGGCGGCCGCCCTTGAGGTGCTGCAGCGGGTTCTCGCGCGCGAAGAAGTCGTCGCTCGTGGCCTTCGCCAGATGGACGTCGCAGCGGATCTCCGAGACCACCTTGAACGCCGGGTCGATCGCGATGCTCGGTACCCGGGAGAACGTCAGGCTGCGGCCGTCGTTGACGCCGATCTCCAGGTAGTTCCGGTTCGCGCTGGCTTTGTGGAGCCCCCGCAGGAACTCGTGACGTTTCACTGGGAATTCTCCTTGCGGATGTGTGGCAGTGCTTCGTGCAGGGCGGACCGCCGGTCCCGGTGCGAGGCCGGCGCGACCTCCGTCCACCGTCGTGCCCTAGGGCGCTGTAGGCGGGGCGTGGTGCGGGCCCGCTCACGGCCCCGCTGCTGATGGGGCCGTCCCGGTCCGGGTCGGCCGAGGTGCCGGGACAGTCCCCGCCCCGGTCCGTACCGGCTGCCCGGGCCGGAACCGGTTTCCGTGGAACATACCTGCTGTGAGCTTCCCATGACAGGACTTCGCGCCGAGGAGCGTGATCCGGAGGGAAAAGACGGGCAAAGTGCGGAAAGACGGAGGGTGGCGCTCCGGGTGAGGGGCGCGGTGCCGGGCTCGTCGGCGCGGACGGATGCGGCGGCAAGGAGACTCATGAAGAGATCCGCACCTCGCCGTGGTCTCCACGGACAGGGACGGGGCGGTGACGCAGGGGCACGCCCGCCAGGTGCCGGCGGGCGTAGGCGATGTCCAACTCGCCTCGCCGGAACGGCTCGATGGCCCGTACGGCGTCGGGGAGGACGGGCGGGCACAGAGGCACGCCATGGTGGGCGCGGTCGTTCCCGGGCTGCTCCGGCTCTTCCTCCGGGCCGAACCCGGGTCTGTCGCCGACGATCACCTGAACCTGGGTGGCCCTCACGTCGGTGAGGGAATCCAGGCCGCCGGACAGCGCGAGAGCCTTCATCTGCGCCACCCTAGCCCGGATCAGGAAGAACCAGCCATGGCAGGGGTGCGACTTGGGAGTGGCGCGGGGTGGACGCTCAGTCCTCGCCGCGGAAGATGTTGTCCTCTCCCGTGTGCGACGTGGTGGGTCCGACCCGGTCCGCCACCGCGGGCAGGCAGGTCCGCAGGTCTCCCTTGCCGTGCAGGCGGCGGGCCCTGGACCAGCCCGACTCGGGCCGGCGTGCGACGGATTTCTGAACGGTCTGCGGGGTCACGGCGGTTCACCGTCCTTCCATGCTGCCCTCCGGGTCCCCCGGAGGGCGCGGGACAAACGGACCGGGTGACCCGTCGGCCCCTCGCCCCGCACACACATTCGTCGAGGAACCAGGGCGCCGGAACTTGACGGCCCGCCGAACCGGCCTGCCAGGCTCAGGTGTTGGGCCGTGCCACGCTGACGTCGCCCAGAGCCGATCCGGGATCGCGTTCCATGGCCGTGTCGCCGAGGGAGACGATGCCGACGGCGTGACGGCCACCAGGTCGTCGCTGCACGCGCCGGCCACGGTGATCTGTTCCGGGTCGCAGCCCTCGGCCAGGGAGCGCACGACGAGGTCGCGGTCGGTGGCCAGGCCGCGCAGTTCGTCGCCGTCGCTGACCAGGACGGCGCCGAGGTCCTGGTCGCGCATGATCCTGGCGACGGCCGTCACGGAGGTCTGCGGTTCCACGATGACCGGGGCGCTGGTCATGATGTCGCTGACGTGCTGAGTCATGACGTACCTCGCCGTCTGCGGGGACGGTCCGCTCCGGGTACCCCTCCTCAGCCGTCGAGCGCGATCTCGCTCCACACCTGTTTGCCGCCGCTGACGGGGACGCTGCCCCAGACCGCCGACACGGCCTCGACGAGCAGGATGCCGCGGCCCCCGGTGGCCTCCCACCCGATGTTGGTGGGCTTGACGGGGGTGCGCGGCGAGGTGTCGGCGACGGAGACGCGCAGCCGCCTGCCGATGAGGGTGAGGTCGAGGCGGACCTGGCCGCCGGTGTGCACGAGGGCGTTGGTGACGAGTTCGGAGACGACGAGCAGGGCGGTGTCCATGGCGTCCTCGGGGACGCCCCAGACGCGCAGGGTGCGACGGGTGAAGCGGCGGGCGTGCCGGGCGGCCTCGGGGACCCGCCAGACCGTCCAGGTCTCCCGGAGCGGGTGGGTGGCCATGCCGTCGTAGCGCAGCAGGAGCAGGGCGACGTCGTCGCTGCGGCGGGCGCCGCCGAGCAGCACGTCCGCGACGAGGCCGAGGTGACCCGGGTCGGACACGCCCAGCCCGTGCGCGAAGCGGTCCATGCCCACGTCGATGTCGGCCTCGGTGGACTCGACGAGGCCGTCGGTGGTCAGGGCGACCACGGTGCCGGGGCGCAGCCGGAGCGGGGTCATGGGGAAGTCGGCCTGGGCCACCACGCCGAGCGGGGGGCCGCCGTCGCTCTCGGCGATCTCGGTGCTGCCGTCGGGGTGGCGCAGCACCGGCGGCAGATGTCCGGCGCGGACGCACCAGGCGGTGCCCTCCTCCATGTCGAGGTCCACATAGGTGCAGGTGACGAAGAGGTCGGTCTCCAGGTCCATGAGGAGGCGGTTGGCGTGGGCGACGACGACGTCCGGGGGGTGGCCCTCCACGGAGTAGGCGCGCAGGGCGGTGCGCATCTGGCCCATGAGGGTGGCGGCGGCGGCGCTGTGGCCCTGGACGTCGCCGATGACCAGGGCGACGTGGTTGTCGGGCAGCGGGATCACGTCGTACCAGTCGCCGCCGAGCTCCAGGCCCGCGGTGCTGGGCAGATAGCGGGCGACGGCGACCGCGCCGGGCAGGTGGGGCAGCCGGCGCGGCAGCAGCTGGCGCTGGAGCATGCCGACGAGTTCGTGCTCGGCGTCCAGGGCGTGGGCGCGCATCAGCGCCTGTCCCGCGAGACCGGAGGAGGCGGTGAGCAGGGCGCGTTCGTCGGCGTCGAAGTGGTGCGGGGTGTCCCAGCCGATGAGGCAGGCACCGGCCATGCGGCCCGCGGCGGGCAGCGGCAGGACGGCGAGGCCGCCGGGGCCGACCTCGGCGAGAGCGGGTTCGAGGACGGTGCCGGCCGGCCAGATCTGGGCGCGGCCCTCCCGCAGGGCGGTGGCCAGGGTGGGCATGGCCCGGACGGGTGCCTCGGGCCACTCGCTGCGCCACTCCAGGCGCCACAGCTCGGGCCAGGACTCCGGTTCGGGCGGGTCGAGGACGGTGACGACGAGCCGGTCGTTCTCCAGCTCGGCGAGGGCGATGCGGTCGGCCCGGAGCGGGGCGCGCAGGGCGGAGACGACGGCCTGGCTGACGTCGCGGACGGTGCCGGCCATGGCGAGGGCGGCGGCCAGGCGCTGGACGCGGGCCACGTCGGTGACGTCGGAGCGCAGGGTGGAGGCGTCGGCGACGGTGCCCACGAGCCGGGCGGGGCGGCCGTCGCCGGCCGGCATGCGGCCGCGCAGCCTGAGCCACTTGGGCGGCCCGGAGGGCTGGAGGATGCGGAACTCCAGCTCACGGTCGCCGACGGACAGGTGACCGGCCTCGAACAAGGACATCAGCGAGGGCAGGTCCTCGGGCACGGTCAGGCCGAGCAGGGTCTCGATCCTGCCGTCGAAGGCGGCCCGGCTCAGGCCGAACAGCTCCAGGATCGCGTCGCCGACCTCGACCCGGCCGGTGTCGACGGCGAGGCTGAACGCGTTGGAGCCCAGTTCCGCACCCTCCGGGGCGGGGACGGGCACGGGGCAGACGACCGCGTCGGCGATCAGTTCGAGGCACTTGCGGTCCTCGTCGTCGAAACCGTGCGGGTCCTCGCTGACGGCGACGAGGCAGGCCCGGCTGTCGTCACCGTGCGCGGGCAGCACGGCCAGGTGGAAGTCCCGCCGGGCCACCCTGCGGGACTCGGCGCAGCCGGCGAGTTCCTCCGGACCGAGGAAGACCGGCCGGCCCGAGCGGTACGCGTCGGCGGGCGGGGAGTCGCCGGAGCCCGCATAGCTGTCGCGCAGCCCGTAGACCGTCCGGGGGACGCCGGCCGACTCGACGAGGTACAGCTGGTCGCCGTCCTCACCGGGCCGGTACACGGCGGCGAGGGTCGCCCCGGTGAAGACGAGCGCCTGTTCCAGGACGCGGCGCAGCCTTTCCGGCGATTCGGGACCGTCCGTGAGCGAGGTCAGGGCGTTTTCGGCACGCAGTGCTCTCGTTTTGCGTCCCGTAGCGCCCTCACTCACCACTTGGCCATTACAGCGCTAATACGGCACGTGCGCAGCCCCTGTGAGCGTTCCGTGGAGCGCCCCCGGCCCCCGCGCTCGAAACCCCTCGAACAAATCTTGACGCATGCGTTTCGCACGGTGATCTCGTGACAGCCGTGACTGTCCGTGGCCACCTCCGCGCTGGAAGGCTCTGGGGCGGGCCAAGAAGGGGGACGCATGGACAAGCGCTACGAGGTGTACGCGCTCGCCGACAGACACTTCTACGAGACGCCCGACCGGATCTCCGCCGGTGAGGCGCCCGTCTACGAGACGGCGCGCCGCGCGGTGCCGGCCGGCTGGGACGCGGCACGCATCGGTGACTGGCTGACGCTGACTCCGCTCGGCGCGGACGGGAAGCCGGCGCCGGGCCCCTCGCAGGGCTGGAAGATCCACGCCTCGGCCACCCGGGCGAACGCGGAGCGGATCGCCGCGATCGTGTGGGACTACTGCGTGCCCCGGCGCATCTCGTTCAAGTTCGTTCCGGGCCCGCATCTGCTGCACCTGCGCAACACCAAGTACGCGGCCCGCGACACCAGCGGCAAGTTCGTCACGATCTACCCGGCCGACGAGGAGCAGCTGCACGAGGTGCTCCGTGACCTGGGCAAGCTCCTGGAGGGCTTCGAGGGGCCGTACATCCTCACCGATCTGCGCTGGGACGAGGGCCCGCTCTACGTCCGCTACGGCGCGTTCGCGCGCATGTTCGTCGTCGACGACCGGGGCTCACTGGTGCCGGCGGTGCGGGACGGCGAGGGCAAGCTGGTGCCGGACCGGCGCGAGCCGTCCTTCCAGGTGCCCGACTGGGTGACCCTCCCGGACTTCCTGAAGCCGCATCTGGAGGCGCGCAACACCACGACGGTCGGCGAGCTGCCGTACAAGATCGAGAAGGCACTGCACTTCTCCAACGGCGGCGGGGTCTACACGGGCACCGACACCCGCGACGGGCGCAAGGTCGTCCTGAAGGAGGGCCGGCCGCACGCGGGCCTGGCCGCCGACGGGGCGGACGCGATCGCCCGGCTGGAGCGGGAGAAGGACGCCCTGGAGCAGGTGGCGGGAACGGGCGTGGTGCCCGAGGTGCGGGACTGGTTCACCCTCGGCGACCACCGGTTCCTCGTCATGGACTTCCTGGAGGGGCGCCCGCTGAACTCGTTCTTCGCCGAGCGGCATCCGCTGCTCGGTCCGGACCCCGATCCGCAGGCCGTCGCCGACTACACGGCGTGGGCGGTGCGGATCCACGGGGCGGTGGAGCGGGCCGTGGAGGCGGTGCACACGCGCGGGATCGTCTTCAACGATCTGCACGTCTTCAACATCATGGTCGGCCCCGACGAGGCGTCGGTCTCCCTGCTCGACTTCGAGGCGGCGGCCCCGGTCGAGGAGAACGGCCGCCAGGTGGTCGCCCACCCCGGCTTCTTCGCCCCGCCGGACCGCAAGGGCATCGACGTCGACCGCTACGCCCTGGCCTGTCTGCGGATCGCCCTGTTCCTGCCGGTGACCACGCTGTTCGTGGTCGACCGCGGGAAGGCGGCCCATCTGGCCGAGGTGATCCTGCGTCAGTTCCCGGACGTGCCCAAGGAGTTCCTCGACGAGGCGGTCGCGGAGATCACCCGGGACATCGCCACCGACACCGGCGGCGAGCGTACGACCCCGAAGGCGGTGCCGTCCTTCGTCGAACCCGGCGACTGGCCCTACAGCCGCGACTCCATGGTCAAGGCGCTCCTCGCCTCGGCCACCCCGGAGCGCGAGGACCGGCTCTTCCCCGGTGACATCACGCAGTTCAACGACGGCGGCGGCCTCGGGCTCGCGCACGGCGCGGCCGGGGTGCTGTACGCACTGGACGCGGTCGGCGCGGAGCGGTACGAGGAGGGCGAGCGCTGGCTCCTGGCCCGCACCGCGCCCCCGCCCACGGGCACACCGCTCGGGCTCTACGACGGTCTCGCGGGCGTCGCCCACGTCCTGGACCGGCTCGGACACCGGCAGCGCGCCCTCGACCTGGTCGAGCGCGTCCTCGCGGAACGCTGGCAGAACCTCGCCTCCGACCTGCACGGCGGCCTGGCCGGGCTCGGCCTGGTCCTCGGCGAACTGGCCCGCACGACCGGCGAGTCGGAGCTGCGGGAGCGGGCCGCCGAGGCCGCCGACGTCCTCGTACGGCGGCTCGCGCAGCCCCTCGCGGACACCCCCAGGCGGCGCCGGGCCGGTTTGCTGCGAGGGTGGACCGGGCCCGCGCTGTTCCTGCTGCGGCAGTACGAACACACCCATGAGCCCCTGCTGCTGAGGGCGGCCGAGGTGGCGTTGCGCAGGGATCTGGAGTGCTGCGTGACGCACCCGAGCGGCTCACTGGAGGTGGACGAGGGCTGGCGGACGCTGCCCTACCTCGGCGAGGGAAGCACCGGCATCGGGATGGTCCTGGACGACTACCTCGCCCAGGGCGCCGACACCGAGGGCGAGTTCGAGCGGGCGCGCGCCGGGGTGCTGACCGCCGCCACCAGCCGCTTCTACGTCCAGCCCGGTCTCTTCCAGGGCCGTGCCGGGATGATCCTGCACCTCGCCCGCACGGACACCCCCGGCACGACCCGCGAGCGGCTCGCCGAACAGATCGACGGGCTCGGCTGGTTCTCCATGGACTACCAGGGCCAACTGGCCTTCCCGGGCCACCAGATGATGCGGCTGTCGATGGACCTGGGCACCGGAACGGCAGGGTGCCTGCTCGCGCTCGGCGCGGCCCACGCGGCCCCCGGCGCCCCGGCCACCGCACACCTGCCGTTCCTGCCGCCGCTCCGGCGGCCCCACGAACGCGGTTCCGCGATGTGACGGAGCCGTGAACCCAACCCCGTCCCCACGGGTGGACGACACCGAGGAAAGGAAACCGAGATGGCACTTCTCGACCTGCAGACGATGGAGTCCGACGAGCACACCGGCGGCGGCGGCAACAGCACCCTGAGCCTGCTGTCCTGCGTCAGCGCCGCGAGCGTCACGCTCTGTCTCTGACGGGCATAGTGCGCCCATGACTCCGGGCGGTCCACTCCCGCGAGGGAGGGACCGCCCGGGGTTCTGCACACCTCCGGAAGGCCGCCGTATGACGACTCGCACCTCGCCTCCGGCCCCGCACGGCCTCCTGGGTCCGGCCCCCGCCCGCTGTCTGCTCCTGTGTCTGGTGAGCACGGCGGCGACCGGCGCCGGACTGCTGCTGCCCGCGGCCCTCGGCCGCACCCTGGACCTGCTGCTGGCGCAGGCGCCGGCGACCCGCTGGGTCCTCTGGTGCGCCGGACTGGTCCTCCTCATCGCGCTGCTCGACGCCGCGGAGACCGTCCTCGGCGGCACCCTCGACGCCCGCACCACCGCCTGGCTGCGCCGCCGCCTCACCGGTCACGTCCTGGCCGTCGGCCCGCGCGCCACCGCCCGCTTCGGGCCCGGAGACCTCGTCGCCCGCCTGGTCGGCAACGCCGCACAGGCCGGCACGGCACCGACCGCCCGCGCCGCCCTGCTCGCCGCGCTCGCCGGACCGGTGGGCGCCGTGGTGGCCCTCGGTCTCGTCTCCCCCTGGCTCGCGGCCGTGTTCCTGGCCGGAGCACCGGTGCTCGCCCTGCTGCTGCGTGCCTTCGCCCGGGACACCCGGGAATGCGTGACGCGCTACCAGGAGGTGCAGGGGCGCATCGCGCAGGCCCTCTCGGAGGCCGTCGGCGGACACCGCACCATCCGGGCCGCGGGGACGGAGGACCGGGAGACGGCCCGCATCCTGCGCCCGCTGCCCGAGCTGTCCGAGGCCGGTCACCGCATGTGGCGGGTGCAGGGCCGGGCCTCGGGCCAGTCCGTCGCCGTGGCCCCGCTGCTCCAGCTCGGGGTCCTCGCCGTGGCCGGGGTCCTGCTCGCCCGGCACCGCATCACGGTGGGCGAGGTCCTCGCCGCCTCCCGGTACGCGGTCCTCGCCACCGGCGTCGGCGTCCTGGTGGGACAGCTGTCCGGCCTGGCCCGGGCCCGGGCGGCGGCCGGCCGGCTGGACGAGGTCCTCGCGGAACCGGCCGTCCGGCACGGCGAGCGCGGGCTGCCGCCCGGGCCCGGGCGCCTCGAACTGCGGGGCGTCACCGCCCTGCGCGGCGCGCGTGCGGTGCTCGACGGGGTCGACCTCGTCGTACCGGGCGGGACGACCCTCGCGGTGGTGGGCCGCTCGGGGGCGGGCAAGTCCCTGCTCGCCGCGGTCGCCGGGCGACTCGCCGAACCGGACGCCGGGGAGGTGCTGCTCGACGGGGTGCCGCTGCGCGAGCTCACACCACGACGAACTGCGCCGCTCGATCGGCTACGCCTTCGAACGCCCCGCCCTGCTCGGCGGCACCGTCGAGGAGGAGATCGGCCTCGCCCTCCCCTCCCCCGCCCCCGCCCTCGTCCGGGAGGCCGCCCGCACGGCCCGTGCGGACGACTTCGTGCGCCGCCTGCCCAGCGGTTACGACACCCTCGTCGCCGACGCCCCGCGCTCCGGCGGGGAGTCCCAACGGCTCGGTCTCGCCCGGGCGTTCGCCCACGGCGGCCGGCTGCTCATCCTCGACGACGCCCTCTCCAGCCTCGACACGGTCACGGAGGCGCGCATCGCCGACGCCCTGGTGAGCGGCGGGGCGGGCGGCACCCGCCTGCTCGTCGCCCACCGCACCGCCACGGCGGCCCGCGCGGACGCGGTGGCCTGGCTGGACGGGGGGCGCGTGCGGGCGGTGGGACCGCACGAGGAGCTGTGGCGGCTGCCCGAGTACCGGGCGGTGTTCGGGGGCGGGGCGGACGCCGCGGACGGGGGGCCGGCGTGAGCGACGGCTCGGCACCCGGCGGGATCCACAGGCGCGGTCTGCGGTACCTGCGGGCCCGGTGGCGGGTTCTCGTCCGGCTCGGCGGGTGGTCCGTGCTGGAGACCGGACAGACCTTCCTCACCGGGTACGCGCCCGCCCGTGCCCTGGACGAGGGGTTCCTGGCCGGGCGGCCCGGCGTCGGACTCGGGTGGCTCGGGGTGGCCGGGATCGGCGTGCTGGTGGGCGCGTTCGGAACGGTGCGGGTGTACGCCGCCGTCGCCGCGCTGGTCGAGCCGCTCCGGGACGTCCTGGTCGGGCGGGTCGTGGAGCGCGGGGTGCGGGAGGCGGACGCGGGGGCGCTGTCCGGGCTGAC
Organism: Streptomyces sp. SLBN-8D4; assembly: GCF_049739545.1. Taxonomy (NCBI): domain Bacteria; kingdom Bacillati; phylum Actinomycetota; class Actinomycetes; order Kitasatosporales; family Streptomycetaceae; genus Streptomyces; species Streptomyces sp. SLBN-8D4. The sequence goes on along the minus strand of NZ_JBMGQC010000001.1, from coordinate 9,333,147 downwards.
CCAGCAGGTGGAGATCGCCCGGGACACGTTCGCCGGGCTGGTGATGGTGTCGCGCTCGTTCGTGTTCACAGCCGTCGGCGCGGTGGTCGGACTGGCCTCGCTCGACCCGCTGCTCCTGCTGGTCGTGCTGCCGCCGCTTGCCGCCGGACTGGGCCTGTTCGCGGCCACGTTGAGGCCGCTTGCCCGCCGCCAGGAGGAGTTCCTCGTCGCCGACGAGGCACTGGCGGACGGACTCGGCAGGGTCTGCCCGGGGCTGCGGGACATCACGGCGGCCGGTGCGGAGGCTCGGGTCGCCGCCGACACGGGCCGTCTCGTCGACACCGAGCAGCGGGCCGCGTACTCCCTCGCCCGCTGGTCCGTCCTGCGCGTGGCCTCCCTCGCCCTGGGCGGCCAGCTCCCGATCGTCCTCCTCCTCGCCTGCGCTCCCTGGCTCCTGGCCCGCGGGGTCACCACGGGCGCCCTGGTCGGCGCCCTCGCTTACGTCACCCAGTCCCTCCTCCCCGCCCTGCGCAACCTCGTCCACGGCCTGGGCACGAGCGGCTCCCGGCTGGTGGTGGTGCTGCGGCGACTGGTCCGCGAGCCTGCGGCAGCTCCGGCCGAAGGAGGGCAGGCCGTGGCGGCCCCGGGCGGGCGGGTCGTGGCAGGGGCACCACACGGCACCCCCGCGCCGCACGGCCGCACGGACACGCCCGGCCCGGACGACGGCCCCACCGACGCGAAGCCCGCCGCCCGGTACGGCCCCGGCAGCGCACCCCACCCGGCAGACCGGGCCCCCGCCCTCTCCCTCACCGCCGTCTCCTTCGCCTACGGCCCCGCCGCCACCCCCGTCGTCGACCACCTCGACCTCGCCCTGCCGGCCGGCGCCCACCTGGCCGTCGTAGGCCCCAGCGGCATCGGGAAGTCCACGCTCACCGCTCTGGTCGCCGGTCTCCTTCAGCCCACCGGCGGAAGCATCCGGTTGTGCGGACACCCCGTGCCCTCCCCCGACGCGGCCGCCCTGCGCGTGCTCATTCCGCAGGAGGCGTACGTCCACACCGGCACCCTCGCCGAGAACCTCGGGCACCTGCGCACGGACCCGGTGCCCGAGCCGGAGCTGCTCGCGGCGGCGGAGGCCGTCGGGCTGGCCCCGCTCCTCGAAGCGCTCGGCGGGCCGCAGGCGAGCGTCGACCCGGCCGCCCTGTCCGCCGGTGAGCGGCAGCTCGTGGCGCTGACCCGGGCCTATCTGTCGTACGCCCCCCTCGTCCTGCTCGACGAGGCCACCTGTCATCTGGACCCCCGGGCCGAGGAGCGCGCCGAGCGGGCCTTCGCCACCCGGCCCGGCACCACGCTGGTGGTCGTCGCCCACCGGATCAGCTCGGCCCGCCGTGCCGGCCGCGTGCTGCTGATGGACGGCTCGCGCACGGCGTACGGCACCCACGACGAGCTGGTGCGCGACTCGCCCGCGTACCGCGAACTCGTGGGCGGCTGGACCGCCGTACCCCCGAAGCGGTCAGAGCCAGCCCTGCCCCTGGGAGATCCGGATCGCGTCGATGCGGTTGCGGGCCCCGGTCTTGCGGGTGATCGCGGCCATGTAGTTGCGCACGGTCCCGTGCGACAGGCACAGGTTCCCCGCGATCTCCGCGATGGAGGCCCCCTCGGCCGCGAGGGATAACACGCTCAGCTCCCGTCTGGTCAGCGGCATCTCCGCGGCCTGGAGGAAGCCGAAGCCCAGCGAGTCGTCGACGAAACGTTTCCCCTCGGCAACCCGACGGATTCCGCGCACGAGCCGCTCCGGCGCCGCCCCCTCCTTGTCCACGTACCCGAGCGCCCCCGCCTCGACGGCCCGCTTCAGCAGTCCCGGCCGGTTGGCGCTGGCCATCACGAGAAGGCGCGGCGGACTGCGGTCCGGCTCGCGCACGGCTAACTCCCCCAGCGGCGGGATGCCGTACGTGTCCGTGCTGTCGAGGTCGGCCGCGCAGACGTCGGGCCGCACGGTCCGCAGACGACCGGGCGCGCTGTGCCACGGGGTGTCGAACACTCCGAGATCGGGTTCCCGGCGGAGCCACTCCGCCAGGGCCGATCTCACCAGACACGCGTCGTGCACCAGAAGCACCCGGATCACTGTTGGTCCCCCTCGATTCGCCGTACTCGGTTCCGTGGGCATGAAACGCGTGCCCCATTGTTCGGGTCCCGGACCGACCTCGGGCGCGAAGAATTGGCCATCAGGGTGCGCGGGGGCGCACGAACGGCGCCCGTGTGCCGTGTCGCGCTTCGACTGTGGGGGCATGGGCCGGGGCCGAGGGGGTACACGGCCGTCCTCGCCGTCACGTGGGCACTCGTGTGCCCGCACCCGGAAACGCTCGCCGTGCGGGACGCTCCGTAAGGGTGGAGATTTGATCCTTGGGGGCCCGGCGTGCGACAGCGGCCCGCGCTCCTTCCGGGCCGCGCCCGTGCGAGGAGGTGGTCGGCGTGTCCGACGGGCATACGTCCCCGGCGCCGGCGAGCGCCCGCACCCGGGTGGGACGGCCGCTGCTCTCCCTCGCCCTGGCGTCGATGATGGACGAGGTGCACGCCCACTCCGGAGCCGTGTATCTCATGGCCGCCGACGAACCCGTACTGGAGATGGCGGTGATGGCGGGCCTGCCGCGGGCGTTCGCGGCGCCCTGGGAGCGGGTGGGGCTGAGCGCGCCGATCCCGGTGGCGGAGGCGGTGCGGGAGCGGCGGCTGGTGTGGGTGGGCGGTGAGCACGAGATGGCGCGCCGCTATCCGCGGATCGCCGTGGTGCTGCCCTACCCCTTCGCGCTGGCCGCGGTGCCGGTGGCGACCTCGTCCAAGGTGTACGGCGCGGTCTTCGTGACCTGGCCCGGTTCGCACCCCCCGGAGCTGACCGACCGGGAGAGGGACCATCTGACGGCCGCCTGCGGGCGGCTCGCGGTGCGGCTGGAACGGGCGGTGGAGGACAGCGTGTCGCCGCACGCCGAACCCGATCTGCTGGCCTCGGCCCAGGTCGGCGGCGCGGCCGGGACGCTGGGCACGGTCGAGGCGGCGCGGATGGTGGCGCGGCTGCCGTACGGGCTGTGCTCGCTCGATCTGCACGGGCGGATCTCCTTCGCCAACGCCGCGGCGGCCGAGCTGATCGGCGTCCCGGCCTCCCAGTTGCTGGGCTCGCAGCTGTGGGCGGCGGCACCCTGGCTCAACGACCCTGTGTACGAGGACCGTTACCGGGCCGCGCTGCTCAGCCAGCACAGCACGTCGTTCGTGGCGCTGCGGCCGCCCGGGGACTGGCTGTCGTTCCGGCTGTACCCGAGCACCACCGGGCTGAGCGTCCGGGTCAGCCGGGCGCGGGCGGTGGCGGAGATGAGCCGGGCGGGTCCGCAGCCCGGGGACGCGCCGTCCCGGCTGGTCACGATCTCGCAGGTGCTGAGCCTGGCCGGGGCGCTGACCGAGGCGGTGGGCGTGCAGGACGTGGTGCAGCTGGTGGCGGACGAGGTCGTCCCGGCGGTGGGGAGCCAGGCGGTGGTGATGCTCGCTTCGCGGGCCGGACGGCTGCGCGTGCTCGGGCACCGCGGGTATCCGGACGCACGGGTCGTGGAACGGTTCGACGGAATGCCGCTGACCGAACCGACGCCCGGCACCCATGCACTGAACACCGGGGCGCCGGCGTTCTTCGACTCCAGGGAAGAGCTGGAGCGCCTGTATCCGATACGGCACGCCACCCCCGACGGGTTCGCGGCCTGGGCCTATCTGCCGCTGATCGCCTCCGGCCGCCCGGTGGGCACCTGTGTGCTGGCCTACGCCGAGCGGCATCCCTTCCCCGCGGACGAGCGGGCGGTGCTCACGAGTCTGGGCGGACTGATCGCGCAGGCGCTGGAGCGGGCCGTCCTGTACGACGTGAAGCACCAGTTGGCGCACGGTCTCCAGGCGGCCCTCCTGCCGCACACCCTGCCGTCGCTGCCCGGCATCGACGCGGCGGCCCGCTATCTGCCGGCCACTCAGGGCATGGACATCGGCGGCGACTTCTACGACCTGGTGCCGGTCTCCGGGCTGGCGGCCGCCGTGATCGGGGACGTGCAGGGCCACAACGTGACGGCGGCCGGGCTGATGGGGCAGATCCGGACGGCGGTACGGGCGTACACGACCGTCGGCCAGAGTCCGGAGGAGGTCATGCGCTCGACCAACCGGCTGCTGATCGACCTCGGTGCCGAGCTGTTCGCCAGCTGCCTGTACCTGCGGCTCGATCCGGAGCGGGGGCGGGTGGTCATGGCCCGGGCGGGGCATCCACCGCCGCTGCTCCGGCGGCCGGACGGCCGGGTGCGGGTGCTGGACCTGGCCGGAGGCCCGCTGCTGGGCATCGACGGCTCGGCCGTCTACCCGACGACGGAGGTGAAGCTCGCGCCCGGTTCCGTCCTCGTCCTCTACACGGACGGCCTGATCGAGTCTCCCGGCGTCGACATCGAGGACGCGCTCGCCGAACTGGGACGGCAGCTCGCCGAGGCCGGTGACCGTCCGCTCGACGAGCTGGCCGACGAGCTCGTCCGCCGCAGCGCTGCCGCGCGGGAGCGGATCGACGACGTGGCGCTGCTGTTGCTGCGGGCGGACGGCTGACACGGCGGTCCCCCACACACCGCCCGGTCTGCCGGAGAGCGCGCCGGTCCGGCCCTCCCGCCGGAGGGCCGGACCGTTGCACCTCCCGGGCCGGAACCGCAGGGTGGCCGGGAGGTGGTCTTATGGCCTGCGTCGGCAGCGGAGGGTGTGGGGGGGGCCGCTGCCGACGCGGCCGGTTCACGGTGTGGTGCCGGACCCGAGCGGTCAGTTGTGCGACTGGCCCGTGGCGTCGCCCGTGGCATCGCCGGCGCCGTTTCCGGTCGCCTGGCCGTTGCCGGTTGCCTGGCCGTTTCCGGCCTCCTCGCCGCCGATCACGTCACCGCCGGCCTGGTCGCCGCCGACTTCCTGACCCGCGCCGGCCTCGCCACCGGGGCTCGCGCTGGCGTCGCCACCGGCGCCCGCCTCGCCACCGGGGCTCGCGCTGGCGTCGCCGCCGACGCCCGCCTCACCACCGGCACCGGCACCGGCACCGGCACCGGCCTGGTCGCCCGCGCCGCCAGCCGCGTCACCCGCGCCGAGCGTGGCGCCGACCGCCTGGAGGGCGGTGGTGACCGGCTGGAAGAAGGTCTCGCCGCCGACCGTGCAGTCGCCGCTGCCACCGGAGGTCAGGCCGATCGCCGAGCCGTCCTGCGTGAACAGCGAGCCGCCGCTGTCGCCGGGCTCGGCGCAGACGTCGGTCTGGATGAGGCCGGTGACGGTGCCCTCGGGGTAGTTCACGGTGGCGTCGAGTCCGAGGACCTGGCCGTCGGCGAGGCCCGTGGTGCTGCCCATCCGGAAGACCTGGAGGCCGACCTCGGCGTCCGCCGCCTGGCTGATCGCGACGGTCTGGCCGCCGCCGACGTTGACCTCACTCGGTGCCTGGGTCGCCGGGTCGTCGTACTTGACCAGGGCGAAGTCGCCGTCGCCGGGGAAGGTGGCCTGGTCGACGGTGGCGATCGGCTGGCCGTCCTGCGTGTCCGACCACTGCTTGGCCGCGACCCCGCAGTGACCGGCGGTCAGGAAGGCGGGGCTGCCGTCGCCCGCGGTGACGTTGAAGCCGAGCGAGCAGCGGGCGCCGCCGCCGAAGATGGCGTCACCGCCGGACACGAAGGTCTTGAAGGTGCCGGCCGACTTCTTCACGGTCGCCATGCCGGAGCCGAGGCTCTTCACGGTCGACTCGAGGGTGTTCCACTTGTCGCCGGTGACCGTGCTGTCGGCGGTCACCAGGATCTTGTTGGTGCGCGGGTCCACGGCCCAGGCGGTGCCCGGGATGGTGGCCTCTTCTTTCAGGGTTTTCGCGCCGGCCGCCAGTTCGGTGAGGCTGTTGTCGACCTCGCGGACCTTGGCGCCGGCCTTCTTCGCCTGGACGACGACGTTGCTGTCGCCGGATATGACGTTCACGACGAGCTGTCGGCTGTCGGCGTCGTAGTAGGACCCGGCGAAGGCGTCACCCAGCGCCTTCTGGAGCTGCGAGGCGAGGTCCGAGGCGTCCGTCGCCTTCAGAGTCTTCGGCGCGATGGCCGCCGCGTCGTTCGACGAGCCGTCCTGGGACGCGTTGGCGTTGGGCAGCAGAATCGCGGCGGCGCCGAGCGCCACCACGGTGCCTGCCGCGAACGCGGCCTTGCGCTTCGGAATTCGCTTGTGACTCAAACTTCTCGACCTCCTGGGGGACCGGAGTCTGTGACCGCCGTACGGCAGTCGGTTGTTCGGGGCGCCTGGATGGCCATGGGTACGCACGGTGTGCGCGGGGCGTTCAATGCCGTTTCTTTACGCACCGGTTGCCACGCCTATTCGGCCACGGCTCGTGCCGGGCGGGCGGCGGGCGGGAACAATCCCCCATATGACGATGACGCCCGCCGAAGCCGACAAGGTCCTCGCCGACAGCTTCGCCCCTTGGGTCCTCGACCTCGGCCTGACGGTCGAGACGCTCGGCGGCGACCATGCGGTGCTGCGTCTGCCCTGGTCACAGCGGTTGGCTCGGGAGGGCGGCGCGTTGTCGGGCCAGGCTCTGATGGCCGCCGCCGACACCGCCACCGTGATCGCCGTCTCGGCGGCCCGGGGCGCCTACGGACCGATGACGACGGTGCAGCAGTCCACGAACTTCCAGCGGGCGGTGACCGGTTCCGATGTCCTGATCAGGGCGGTCGTCACCAAGCTGGGCCGCCGCATGGCGTTCGCCGACATCACGATGACCGACTCTGCGACGGGCGACCTCGCGGCCCGCGCGAGCACGGTCTATGCACTTCTGGACTGACACGCTCAGCAATCGGTCGACAGCGGTCCGTTGTGAACACCGCCTCGAATCCTCCCTTCAGCGAATCTGCACATCGAATGCGCAACCAAGTCACCGCAAGCGGGAGTTCTGCACAAGCGCGGACCCGCACCCATGCCATTGGCGAGGTGTGTCGCATTCGCCACGACGACAACAAAGGCCGCTTCACGCCGCCGTGACGTCACATGTGAAGAAGTCGGCACCAAGGCGTGCGCACGCCTGCACGGATGGAGGCTTCTGTGACTCAAGTGCCCTGGTGAGACCGCTGGTTAATTGGAAGGGCGGAGCCGCAGCGTGCTTTGATCCATCGCACCGCAGGGTCGTTGGGTTTCCCGGAAACGGGATCCGGCGCCATGCGATTGCGGCCGTCACTGTCCCCAGAGGGGGCCGCTCCCCCCTTGTGAAATACCCATACGAAGGGAAGTTCCATCATGAACTCCACCCCCCAGGTTGAGACCGTCGAGATCTCGGACGCCGACCTCGACAACGTCTCCGGCGGCCTGCAGCTGAACGCCCTCGGCACCGTCACCAGCCTGGTGGACGGCGTTGCCCCGGTTTCCGGCCTGGTCAACACGGCCGTCGGCACGGTCGAGGGTGTCACCGGCCTGAACACCGCCCCGGTCACCGGCCTGGTCGCTGGTCTCTGATCACATTCTTCGTGATCTGATCACTGTCTTGTGGTCGACCCGTCCCGGAGCCGCAAACCGGCGGTTCCGGGACTCTTGGGTGTCGTAGTCCGGCCGGCTCGCGCGAGCCGGTCCTTTGTCATTGGCAGCATGCGTAGCAATTCGCACGCTTTCGCAGGTGAGGGAAGACCGTGCAGTTCCGCCAACAGGCCCTCGCCAAGCTCCAGTCACCGGAGGAGCTCGACCTTCCGGTGCGCTTCGCCCGCCCGCAGGGCTGGCTCGTGATGTCCGTGACGGTGGTCGTGATGGCCGCCGCCTCCGTGTGGGCGGTGACCGGCTCGGTGGCCTCCACGGTGAGCGCGCCCGCCATCCTCACGCACGGGCAGGGCAGTTACATCCTGCAGAGCCCGGTCGCGGGCCAGGTCACCCAGGTGATCGCCAAGGAGGGTCAGCAGTTGCCCGCCGACTCCCCGGTGCTGAAGGTCCGTACGTCGCAAGGCGACACCGTCGTCCGCACGGTGGCGGCCGGCCGGGTCACCGCCCTCGCGGCCACCATCGGTCAGATCATCTCGACCGGAGCGAACGTCGCCGCGGTGGAGAAGGTCGCCCACACCTCCGATCCGCTGTACGCCACGGTGTACGTGCCCGCCGAGAACGCGGCCTCCATACCGGATGACGCGGCCGTGGACCTCACCGTCTCCTCGGTGCCCACCCAGGAGTACGGGGTGCTGCGCGGCCATGTGAAGTCGGTGGACCGTTCGGCCCAGTCGGCCCAGCAGATCGCCGCCTTCCTCGGGGACAGCCAGCTCGGTGAGCAGTTCACCAAGGGCGGCCGTCCCGTCGCGGTCCTGGTGAAGCTGGACAAGTCGAAGGGCACGAAGAGCGGTTACCAGTGGTCCTCCGCGGACGGTCCTCCCTTCGCCCTCACCTCCATGACCGTGGCCTCGGGTTCGATCCGGCTGGCCGATCAGCGCCCCGTCGATTGGCTGCTGCCGTGAGCACCGCACAGGACACCCGCAGCAGGCGCCGCTCCGCCCCGCCCAAGCGGCCGGTCCCCACGGGGAAGGCGAAGACGGTCCGCACGCCCACCGTCCTCCAGATGGAGGCCGTGGAGTGCGGCGCCGCGTCCCTCGCCATGGTCCTCGGCCACTACGGCAAGCACGTCCCGCTGGAGGAGCTGCGCATCGCCTGCGGTGTCTCCCGGGACGGCTCGCGCGCCAGCAACCTCCTCAAGGCGGCCCGCAGTTACGGCCTGACGGCCAAGGGCATGCAGATGGACACGGCCGCGCTCGCCGAGGTGAAGACGCCGGCCGTGCTGTTCTGGGAGTTCAACCACTACGTCGTGTACGACGGCATGGGCCGCCGCTTCGGCCGCCGCGGGGTCTACATCAACGACCCCGGCAAGGGCCGCCGCTTCGTCCCCATGGAGGACTTCGACGGCAGCTTCACCGGTGTCGTCCTGGTGATGGAGCCCGGCGAGGGCTTCACCCGGGGCGGCCGCAAGCCGGGCGTCCTCGGCGCGATGCCGGCCAGGCTGCGCGGCACCGCGGGCACCATGCCGGCGGCGGTCCTCGCGAGCCTGCTGCTGGTGCTGGTCGGCGCGGCCACTCCCGCGCTCTCCCGCACCTACATCGACATGTTCCTGATCGGCGGGCAGACCTCGCTGCTCGGCGTGCTGTTCGCGTCGATGGGGGCCTGCGTGGCCCTCACCCTCGCCCTGACCTGGCTCCAGCAGGCGAACCTGCTGCACGGCCGCATCATCTCCTCGACGCTCTCCAGCGCCCGCTTCCTGCGCCACCTGCTCCGCCTGCCGGTGACGTTCTTCTCCCAGCGCAGCCCGGCCGACCTGGTCCAGCGCCTGCAGTCCAACGACCAGGTGGCCGAGACCCTGGCCCGCGACCTCGCGGCGGCGGGCGTCGACGCCGTGGTCGTGGTCCTGTACGCGATCCTGCTCTACACCTACGACCCGCAGCTCACCTACGTCGGCATCGGTGTGGCCCTGCTCAACGTGGTGGCCATGCGGGTCGTCATCCGGCTGCGCTCCACCCGTACCGCGAAGCTGCGTGCCGACAGCGCCCGGCTCACCAACACGGCTTACACCGGCCTTCAGTTGATCGAGACGATGAAGGCGACCGGCGGTGAGGACGGCTACTTCCGCAAGTGGGCGGGCCAGCACGCCACCACGCTGGAGGAGCAGCAGCGGCTCGGGGTGCCGAGCGCCTGGCTGGGTGTGGTCGCGCCGATGCTGGCCACCTTCAACAGCGCGCTCATCCTGTGGATCGGCGGCATGCGGGCCATCGAGGGCGGCATCTCCGTCGGCCTGCTGGTCGCCTTCCAGGCCCTGGTCACCCGCTTCACCGCGCCGATCACCCGCCTCAACGGCGTGGCGGGCCGCATCCAGGACTTCGCGGCCGACGTGGCCCGCCTGAAGGACGTCGAGAACTTCAAGGCCGACCCCCTCTACGGCCGTCCCGGCGCCGGCGACTCGACCCGCCGGCTGCACGGCCATGTCGAGCTGCAGAACATCACCTTCGGTTACAACCCGCTCGACAAGCCGCTGCTCACCGGCTTCGACCTGACCGTCGGCCCGGGCCAGCAGGTGGCGCTGGTCGGCGGCTCGGGCAGTGGCAAGTCGACCGTGTCCCGGCTGATCTCGGGGCTGTACGCGCCCTGGGAGGGCGTGATCCGCATCGACGGCCGGCGCCTGGACGACATCCCGCGCGGCGCGCTCGCCGCCTCGGTGTCCTTCGTCGACCAGGACGTCTTCCTCTTCGAGGGCTCGGTCCGTGACAACGTGGCCCTGTGGGACCCGTCGATCCCGGACGACGCCGTGGTGGACGCGCTGCGGGACGCGGCCCTGTACGACGTGGTCATGCGGCGGCCCGGCGGCATCCACAGCAGGGTCGAGCAGGACGGCCGCAACTTCTCCGGCGGTCAGCGTCAACGCCTGGAGATCGCACGGGCGTTGGTGCGCCGGCCCAGCATCCTGGTCCTCGACGAGGTCACCAGCGCGCTGGACGCGGAGACCGAGCAGGTCGTCATGGACAACCTCCGCAAGCGCGGCTGCGCCTGTGTGGTGATCGCGCACCGGCTCAGCACCGTGCGCGACAGCGACGAGATCGTCGTACTCCAGCACGGCACGATCGTGGAACGCGGGCGGCACGAGGAGCTGGTGGCGCGCGGCGGCGCGTACGCGGCGCTGGTCAAGGAACGGTGAGATGACTACCGCACACGAAGGGGACGTGGTCCTCACCTCCCTCGGTCAGATGGGCACGCGCATCGACTGCGCGGGGTTCAACCGCATCGACCTCGAAGGGCCGCAGGTGCTGTGGCTGGTCGTGTCGGGCGCGGTGGACCTGTTCGCGGTGGACGCCGAACAGCAGGGCCACTGGCACCACCTGGGCCGTCTGGAGCCCGGCGCGCTGCTGCTCGGCCCGGTGCCCGGCCCGCAACACACCCTGGTGGCACGGCCCTTGCGGGACTGCGTCGTCCACCGCATCGGCCTGCGCGAACTGTACGAGCCCGCGCACACCCAGACCTGGTCGTACGACGAGTACGGCAACCCCCAGTACGTGCCGCCGACGACGAGCCCGCTGGAGTACGCCCTGGCCCTCGGTGTGGGCCGGAGCCTGTCGATCCTCTTCCAGGCGCCGATGGCCGACGAGCGGGCCGCCGCCCCGACCGACGACGACGTCTTCTGGATGCAGGTGCCGCCGGGCAGCGTGCAGTACGGCTCGCTCTACGGCGCCGAGGCGGCCGCCGACCTGCTGATGGACCCGGCGGTCTGGCAGTCCATGGTCGACCAGCAGTACCGGCTGCTGACCACGCTGGACCGCTGGATCGAGCAGTTGGAGCGCACCCACGAGACCCGGACGGCCGCCGGTATCAAGGCCGGTGAGGCGGTGCGCGCCCAGGCCGACCGGACCCTGCTGGCGTCCATCGGCAGGTCCAAGCAGCGCGCGACGACCGCCGACGCGGACGCCAGCTACGCCGCGTGCAAGCTGGTCGCCGACGCGGCCGGGATCCCGCTCGCCGAGAACGCCCAGAGCGGCACCGAGAGCGACCGCCTCGACCCGGTCGAGCGCATCGCCCTCGCCTCCCGCGTCCGCATCAGGTCCGTACGCCTGGACGGCCCCTGGTGGCGGGACAACATCGGCCCGCTGGTCGGTCACCGGGCCCTGTCGGGCGCGCCGGTCGCGCTGCTGTGGCGGCGCGGCGGCTATGTGGCCGTCCATCCGGCGACGGGCCGTGAGACACCGATAGAGAAGGACAACGCGGAGGAGTTCGAACCGCGCGCGGTGATGTTCTACCGCCCGCTGCCCGACCGGAAGTTGAGCCCCCTCGGTCTGCTGCGGTTCAGCATGCGCGGCACCGGTGGCGATGTGACCAACCTGCTGCTCAGCGGCCTGGTCACGGTGGCGATCGGCGCGCTGGTGCCCATCGCGACCGGCAAGGTGCTCGGCGAGTTCGTGCCCAGGGCGCAGACCGCTCTGATCGTGCAGGTGTGTCTGGCCGTGATGGTCAGCGGTGTGGTGACGGCGGCCTTCATGCTGCTCCAGAACCTCACGATGCTGCGCCTGGAGGGCCGTATCGAGGCGACCCTCCAACCCGCGGTGTGGGACCGGCTGCTGCGGCTGCCGACGAAGTTCTTCACCGAGCGCTCGACCGGCGAACTCGCCAGCCAGGCCATGGGGATCAGCTCGATCCGCAGGATGATGGCGGGCATCGGCCCCACGGTCGCCCAGTCGGTGACCATCGGCGCGATGAACCTGGGACTGCTGTTCTGGTACAGCGTCCCGATGGCGATGGCGGCGATCGGCATGCTCGTCGTCATCGCCGCCGGGTTCCTCGGCCTCGGCCTGTGGCAGGTGCGCTGGCAGCGGCGGCTGGTCGTGCTGAGCAACAAGCTGAACAACCAGGCGTTCCAGACGCTGCGCGGTCTGCCCAAGCTGCGGGTGGCGGCGGCGGAGAACTACGCGTACGCGGCCTGGGCCTCGGAGTTCGCCCGCAGCCGCGAGCTCCAGCAGAAGGTGGGCCGGATCAAGAACCTCACCTCGGTGATGGGCTCGGTCTACCTCCCGCTGTGCACCCTGCTGATGTTCATGCTGCTCGCGGGTCCGGCGCGCGGCTCGATGTCGGCGGCGGAGTTCCTCACCTTCAACACCTCGGTGACGATGCTGCTGACCGCGGTCACCCAGCTCACCGGCGCCTTCGTCTCGGCGGTGGCCGCGCTCCCCCTGTTCGAGGAGATCAAGCCGGTCCTGGAGGCGCAGCCGGAGGTGCGCACGGCGAGCACCCGGCCGGGACTCCTCACCGGGGCGATGGAGGCCCGCAGGCTCTCCTTCCGCTACTCGGACGACGGCCCCCTGATCCTGGACGACGTGTCCTTCGAGATCCGGCCGGGCGAGTTCGTGGCGATCGTCGGCCCGAGCGGCTGCGGCAAGTCGACCCTGCTCAGGCTGCTGATCGGCTTCGACCGGCCGGTCTCGGGGAGTGTCCTGTACGACGGCCAGGACCTGGCCGCCCTCGACCAGTCGGCGGTGCGCCGGCAGTGCGGTGTCGTCCTCCAGCACGCCCAGCCCTTCACCGGCTCCATCCTGGACGTCATCTGCGGCACCGAGCCCTACACGCCCGAGGAGGCGATGGCGGCGGCCGCGATGGCGGGGCTCGCGGAGGACATCCAGCGGATGCCGATGGGGCTGCACACCATCGTCTCGGGCAGCGGGGCGATCTCCGGGGGCCAGCGTCAACGGCTGATGATCGCCCAGGCGTTGATCCGGCGGCCGCGGATCCTCTTCTTCGACGAGGCGACCAGCGCCCTGGACAACGACACCCAGCGCACGGTCATCGAGTCCACCAAGGCCCTGAACGCCACCCGGATCGTCATCGCCCACCGGCTGTCCACGGTGCTGGACGCCGACCGCGTGATCGTGATGGAGAACGGCAAGGTCGCCCAGCAGGGGCCGCCCGCGCAGCTCCTCGCGGACACGGGCGGGCGGCTGCACGAGCTGGTGCGGCGGCAGATGGCGTGAGGGGTCAGTCCATGCCGGGGACCGGCGCCCCCGAGGGCACTCCCGCGTCGACGTACGCCTGATAGAGCTCCTTCCACGGGGGTCCGTCCCGGTGCTCGCCGCGGACCCGTGCGTCGAGGCCGGTCAGGCACACCTCCCACCCGGCGCCGTTGCGGGCGGCGGTGTCGGCGGCGGTCAGGACGTTGGTGAGCGTGAAGCGCGTCCGCTTCTCGTCCACCGGCTCCAGGTCGAAGTGCAGCTCGTCGCCGCCCCATTCGAGGGACAGATGCCGGGGTTCGTCGACGGCGAGCACCCGGCCCGTGGAGTCCTCCATGTGGGGGTCGCCGCTGAACTTGACGGTGCCGCCGGGGCGCAGCTCGATCTCGGCGCGGGACGGGAACCAGTGGGCGAGTTCGTCGGCGTCGGTCACGAGCTGCCAGACGCGGGCGACGGGGTGGTCGTAAGTGCGGCTGAAGCGGACGGCGGGGCGTCCGTCGTCCAGGGTCAGGTAGGTGCCGGTGAGGTCTGCGGCCATGGTGGATCAGTCCTTCGGGGCGGGTTCCTCGGGGGTGTCCGGCGCCGTCTCGTCGAGGCGGTCGCCCAGGGCGTCCAGGCTCGTGTTCCAGAGCTTGCGGTAGGGGGCCAGCCAGGCGTCCAGTTCGGCGATCGGGCCCGGGTCCAGGGCGTAGACGCGCCGCTGCGCGTCCTGCCGTACCCGGACCAGGCCCGCTTCCCTGAGCACCTTGAGATGCTTCGAGGTGCCCGGCTGGCTCAGTCCGCACGCCTCCACGATCTCCCCGACGGGCCGGGGCCGCTCCAGGAGCAGCGCGACGATGGCCCGCCGGTGCGGGTCGGCGAGGGCGGTCCAGAGCAGGGCGTCGGACATGAACCCAATATGCCTCGCCAGTTATATGCCGGTCAAGACATGCAGTCGGGGCCGTCCGGACATCCACCCCTCTAGCGAAACGTTGCCGTTTCGTTCGGCGTGGTCTAGTCTCGACGCGTACGAAACCGTTTCGTTTATGAACCGGACGTGTCCGGCCGACTTTCCCTGGAGTTGTTCCCATGTCCCAGAAGACTCTGACCGAGAGCGGGCGGGACGGTGCTGTCGCGGCACCGGCCGACGCCTCGGCCAAGCGGTGGTGGATCCTCGCCGTCATCGCGCTCGCCCAGCTGATGGTGGTCCTCGACGCCACCATCGTGAACATCGCCCTCCCCTCGGCCCAGGCCGACCTCGGCTTCTCCGACGGCAACCGGCAGTGGATCGTCACGGCCTACGCGCTGGCGTTCGCCTCCCTGCTGCTGCTCGGCGGCCGGATCGCCGACCTCTTCGGCCGCAAGACGGCCTTCCTCGTCGGGGTCGTCGGCTTCGCGGCCGTCTCCGCGCTCGGCGGTGCCGCCACCAACTTCGAGATGCTGGTCACCGCCCGCGCCCTGCAGGGCGCCTTCGGCGCGCTCCTCGCGCCGGCCGCGCTCTCCCTGCTCAACACGACGTTCACCGACGCCCGCGAGCGGGCCAGGGCGTTCAGTGTGTACGGCGCCATAGCCGGCGCCGGTGGCGCGGTGGGCCTGCTGCTCGGCGGCGTCCTGACCGACGCGCTCGACTGGCGCTGGACGCTCTACGTCAACGTCGTCATCGCCGTCGTCGCCTTCGCGGGCGGCTGGATACTGCTGCACAACCACCGTGACGCCGCGAACTCCAAGCTGGACGTGCCCGGCACCCTGCTGGTCGCCGCCGGTCTCTTCTCCCTGGTGTACGGCTTCTCCAACGCCGAGACGCACGACTGGAGCTCTCCCGAGACCTGGGGCTTCCTGATCGCGGGCGGTCTGCTGCTGGCCGCCTTCGCCTGGTGGCAGACCCGCGCCGCGCACCCGCTGCTGCCGCTGCGGATCCTGCTGGACCGCAACCGGGCGGCCTCCTTCCTGGCCGTGCTGATCTCCGGCGGCGGCATGTTCGGGGTCTTCCTCTTCCTCACCTACTACCTCCAGCTGAACCTGGGCTTCAGCCCGACCAAGACCGGTGCCGCCTTCCTGCCGATGGTCGCCGCGCTGATGGTCGCGGCCCAGGTCAGCACCACGATGCTGGTCCCGCGGATCGGACCGAAGGTGGTCATCCCGGCCGGCTTCGCGGTCGCCGCGGCCGGCATGGCCTGGCTGACCGGGATCGGCGTCGGCTCCAGCTACGTGTCCCACGTACTGCCGCAGCTGATCGTGACCGGCTTCGGCCTCGGCCTGGTCATGCCGCCGGCCATGCAGCTGGCCACCGGCGGGGTCGCGGCCGAGGACGCGGGAGTCGCCTCCGCCACCGTCAACGCCATGCAGCAGGTGGGCGGTTCGATCGGGACGGCGCTGCTGAACACGCTGGCCGCGAGCGCCGCCACGGACTACCTGGTCGGCAAGGACCCGACGAACAAGCTGGTCCAGGCCCACGCGACCATCGAGAGCTACACCACCGCCTTCTGGTGGTCGGCGGGCCTGTTCGCCGCCGGCGCGCTGATCGCCTTCCTGCTCTTCCGGCGCGGGGTGCCGGAGCAGGACGCGGACGCCGCACCCGTCATCCACATGTAGCAGCCGCCGCAGGAGCCGCCGGTACCGGAGGGCCGCCGTCCGCAGGGAGACGGCGGCCCTCCTCGCTGTCCACTGCCACCGCTGTCCGCAGCGCGTCCCACGTACTGTCGACACGCGGTGGCCGAGAGTGACGCCCTGTCAGATCGCCTGACGTTGGAAGGGGTTCTGCGTGGGTACCCACAGAGCCATGCGGATAAGCGTGGTGGATGTGGGTTCGAACACGGTGCGACTGGTGGTGGCGGACGCCGAGGACGGGGTGCCATTGCCGGTGCACACCGCGAAGTGGCGGCTGAGACTCGCCGATCATGTGCGGCCGGGCGGCCCGGTGCCCGAGGAGGCCGTGGAACAGTTGGTGGAGGCGGTGGAAGGCGCGTGCCGGACCGCCGCGAGATGGGGCGCGGCAGGCCCGCTGGCCTTCGCGACCGCGGTGGTGCGCTCCGCGCCGAACCGCCAGGAGGTGCTGCGCACCGTCCGCACCCGGACCGGCATCGGGCTGTACACCCTGCCGGGCGAGGTGGAGGCGGAGCTCACGTTCCTCGGGGCCCGGCGCTGGATGGGCTGGCGTGCGGGGCCGCTCGCGCTGTTCGACATCGGTGGCGGATCGCTCGAAGTGGCCTTCGGACGCGGGCGGTTGCCTGACTACGTCGCCTCGCTGCCGCTGGGCGCGGGGCGGCTCACCCACGAGTTTTTCGAGGGGGAGGACCCGCCGCTCCCGGAGGCGATCCGGGCACTGCGCCGCAAGGTCCGCCACCAACTGCGGGACGTGGCGTCACGGATCCGCTGGGAGGGACCGCGCACCGCGGTGGCCACCTCACGCACCTTCGAGCAGCTGGGGCGGCTGTGCGGGACCCCGCCCGGGCGGCGCGGACCCTTCGTGGAACGCCGGATGCACCGCGCCGATCTGCGGGAGGCCGCCGAGCGCCTGGCCGCCCTCCCGGCCGCGCGGCGCGCCGAGCTGCCCGGCATCTCCGCCCCGCGCGCCGCACAGAGCCTGGCCGGCGCCGTGGTGGGCCACACGGCGATGAAACTCACCGGGATCAGAACCGTCACCATCTGCCCCTGGGCGATCCGCGAGGGGGTTCTGCTGCGGCACATCGAGGACGGCCCCTCCTGGTGGGCCGAGATCGCCCGCCGCAACGAGGACGACGCCGTTCCCCCCGAGCCGGTGACCCTGCGTATCGCGAGCGCCACCACCTGAACGAGGAAGAAGGGAGGACGACCGTGCCGGAGAACAAGCAGAAGCAGAAGCCCGACACCGCCCTCGACGAGGTCCTGCACGAGGTCGAGGACGCCGAGAAGCGCGTCCGGGACTCCGACGGGGAGCGCGCACACAAGGGCGAGGCCGGGGACGCGACCACTCCCAATCAGCACGCCCAGGAGGAATCCGCCGGAGAGTGACCCTTGCCCGGTCCCGGGCGGGCGGAGAGTGACCCTGGACCGGTCCCGGGCGGGCGGGGGGTGATCCGCCGACGCCCGGGTACTCGGGGCCCATGCCTCAGGACCCTCGAGAACCACAGCTGCCGCAGGCCCGGGGCCCGGTCTCCGCCGCAGTCCAGGAATATCTGCTCGGCGCCGGACCACTGCCGCCTGACGAGACCGTCGCCAGGGCGGACGTGTACGGCGACGACCTCCAGCTGGCCCTCTACATCTGCTACGAACTGCACTACCGCGGCTTCGCGGGCGTCTCCTGCGACCTCGAGTGGGACCCCGGCCTGCTGCGCACCAGGGCCGCCCTGGAACACCGCTTCCTCTCCGCCCTGCGCACGGACACCCCGGTCCACGACAGCGTCGAGGACGCGCTCGCCGGGCTCCTCGTGGAGCCGGTCGACGGCACGGGAGTCAGTCACTTCCTGAGCAAGGAGGGCGAGCTGTGGCACGTGCGCGAGTACGCGGCCCAGCGATCGCTCTATCACCTCAAGGAGGCCGACCCGCACGCATGGGTACTGCCGCGGTTGTGGGGCAGGGCCAAGGCGGGCATGGCCGCGGTGGAGTTCGACGAGTTCGGCGGCGGCCGCGCCGACCGGGTCCACGCCCTCCTCTTCGCGAACCTGATGACGGACCTGGGCCTGGACACGACGTACGGGCACTACCTGGACGCGGCCTGCGCGGAGATGCTCGCGACGGTGAACCTCATGTCCCTGCTGGGCCTGCACCGCAGCCTGCGCGGAGCCCTCGTGGGCCATTTCGCGGCGGTGGAGATCACCTCCTCCCCCGGCTCCCGGCGACTGGCCGAGGCGATGCGCCACACCGGCGCGGGAGCGGCCGCCGAGCACTTCTACGACGAGCACGTCGAGGCCGACGCCGTCCATGAACAGGTCGTACGCCACGAGGTGATCGGCGGCCTGGTGGCCGAGGAACCGCACCTCGCCGCCGACGTCGCCTTCGGCATTGACGTCACCGGACATGTCGAGGACCGGCTCGCCGACCGCCTGCTGCGCGACTGGGCGCAGGGACGCTCGTCCCTGCGCACTCCCCTTCCTTCCGAAATCCACCATATTTCCTGAATGTCGGGGTACTTGAGCAAGGTGAGATCACTGAACCCCCCACTGGTCCTCCCCGGCGTCTACGGCCCTCAGGAGGACACCGCGCTGCTGGCCGGAGCCCTGTCCGAAGAACCGCTGCCGCCCGGCGCGGACGTCCTGGACGTGGGCACCGGGACGGGTGCGCTCGCTCTCCAGGCGGCACACCGGGGCAGCCGGGTGACCGCGGTCGACGTGTCGTGGCGCGCGGTGTGCACGGCCCGGGCGAACGCCTGGCTGACCGGTGCGTCCATCCGCGTCCGGCGCGGAAACCTCTTCCGCCCCGTGCGGGGTCAGTCGTTCGACCTCATTCTGAGCAATCCGCCGTACGTGCCGGCGCCGACGGGCGTCCGGCCGCCGCGCGGAAGGGCCCGGGCCTGGGACGCGGGCCACGACGGGCGTTTCGTGCTGGACCGCGTCTGCCGGGAGGCGCCCGCCCTGCTGCGTCCCGGAGGAGTGCTGCTGATCGTGCACTCCGAACTGAGCGACTCCGGACGGACGGTGGGGCATCTGCGCGAGGCCGGCCTCAAAGCCGCCGTGACCCGCCGTCACCGCATCGCGTTCGGGCCGGTGTTGCGCACCCGGAAGGACTGGCTGCGGGAGCGCGGTCTGCTCTCCCCCGCCGATGAGAAGGAAGAGCTGGTGGTCGTCCGTGCCGAACTCCCCCTCTGACTCCGGCCGGCCGTGCCGCATCCGGGTCCAGCACCGCGGCCCGCTGCTCGTGGAGGGCCCCGTGGAAGTGGAGCTGGAGGACGGCTCCACGGTCGTCTCCGACCGCTTCCGGGTGGCCCTGTGCACCTGTCGGCGCAGTCGTCGCTACCCGTGGTGCGACACCAGCCACCGGGAGCGGACCCGTTCATAGACAAGAAGTCGACGCACTTGAGTCGGCGTTCCCCGATTTCTCGAGTTCCCCGATGCTCCGAACAAACAGTGACCCGAAGGTCCGGCGGACGGCCCCACTCCGTCCGCCGGCCCTCGGTGCGGGATCACGGGGGTTCCGTGAGAGGGGCGGCACTCCCCAACTGCGGGCCCCTCGGGCAGATCACGGGCACCACGCGACCCCGGTCCCTCAGAACGCGAAGAGACTCCCGTAGGAGTTCTTCACGCACTCGTTGGCGAAGGTCCGTTCGTAGGAGACGCGCTGGCCCCGCCAGACGCCGTCGACCGTGACCACCACGGGGTGGTACTCCCTGGTGCACAGGGCGTCGGAACCGGCTCCGAGAGCGTCGAAGTCCCCTCCGGTCGCGCGCAGTTCGGCGCAGGCCGGAGCCGCGGCCGGATGGGTGCCCGAGGAGGTCGGGGCACAGGTCAGGGTCACGGCACGTTCCGGGGTTGCGGTGGCGGCGCTCTCGCCGTGGCCGAGGGTGAGCACGAGGGCCGACGGAGCGTAGAGGCCCGAGGCGGCGGCCGGTTCGGCGAGAGCGGCTCCGGTCAGGGGTCCGCAGACGGCGGTGGCCGTGAGGCCGAGGGTCGCTGCCCAGCGCGCGGTGTTCCGCATTGTGTGCATCCTTCCGCTGGATTCGAGGGTGTGCCCTCCGACTCGGTCGGTGCCGGAGCGGCGACGGTGAGTCTGCCGACTCCTGGCTCCGACTTCACATCGACCCCACAGCTTTCAGTAACCTTGCGTGTTGAATCAGTGGCGTGAAGTCACATCATCCGAACAGCTGAGCCCTTTGACTGGGCGGTTCTTGATCGCCCGATCCGGCCGTATGGCCTGAAAACCCCACCTCGGCAATAGGCCTGAAACATTCCGCTTCAGCCGTCAGCGCACACCGTCACGACCCCTTGCGTTCATGAAGCGGCGGAGTAATCGTCATTACATGATTACCGACGAACAGCGAGAGAAGCTGCGCGGCTGGTTCACCGGCCGCTTGCCCGACGACCTCTTCGAGGCCCTGGTCGAGGTGGTGGTCGACCGCGAGGAGATCACTGTGATCGGCCGCATCCCCGGCCCTCGGCTCGCCGAGGGCGTCTCGGCCGCCGAGCGGGAGGCGGCCGTGCAGGGCCGGATCCAGGAGTTCCGGGAGCGCACCCGGGAGGACCGCGTCGAGGTCGCCCGCGAGGCCGAGCACAAGTTCCGCCGCAAG
This sequence comes from Streptomyces sp. SLBN-8D4, assembly GCF_049739545.1. Classification (NCBI taxonomy): domain Bacteria; kingdom Bacillati; phylum Actinomycetota; class Actinomycetes; order Kitasatosporales; family Streptomycetaceae; genus Streptomyces; species Streptomyces sp. SLBN-8D4. The sequence continues at coordinate 9,312,501 of NZ_JBMGQC010000001.1, read as the reverse complement.
GTGTCCTGGGGCGTGGAGTGCGACGGCGACCGTGCCCTGTTCACGCATGTGGCCGCGCCCGTGATGACCCGGCTGCGCCAACCCGAGCGCCAGGTCCTGGACACCCTGATCGCCGGCGGGGTCGCCCGCAGCCGCAGCGACGCGCTCGCCTGGTGCGTCCGGCTGGTCCAGCGGCACACCGACGACTGGCTCGCCGAGCTGCGGGAGTCCCTGGAGCACGTCCAGCGGGTGCGGGAGCGGGGTCCGGACTCCGAGGGGGTGGCCGATTCCTCCGCAGGGGACCCGGAAGACGAATAGGACATGCGGTGCCCCACGCTGCCGCGGGTCCGTGCCCGTCCGTCCTGGTGCACTGCAACCCCCTAGGGACGCGGGGAACTGCGCGACCAGCCACATCGGGCCCGCACCCGCCCAACAACCGAACCAGGCACCCCTGCAGGCGCCCGGGGAGCCGTCAGTGCCGTCGGCTACGTTGCGGACATGACTCACTTCGTACTGGTGGCAGGAGCAAGGCTCGGGGCGTCCGCGTGGGACGAGGTCGCGGCCGAGCTGCGCGCGGCCGGGCACCAGCCCCATCCGCTGACCTTGTCGGGCCTCGCCGAGAAGCAGGGTGTCCCGGTGGGCCGGCAGACCCATGTGCGGGACATCGTCGACGAGGTCGAGCGCCTGGACCTGCGCGAGGTCGTGCTGGTCGGGCACAGCTACGCGGGCGTCCCCGTGGGCCAGGCGGCCGAGCGGATAGGTGACCGGCTCGCGCGGGTGGTGTTCGTGGACTCCAGCGTGCCCGTGGACGGGGAGTCGTTCCTGTCGGGGTGGCCGAGCGACCACGTACGCGAGGAGATCGAGGAGCACGACGGCTATTGGCCGCCGGCGGGCGCGGACCACTACGCCGACCAGGGGCTGACGGACGAGCAGATCGCCCGGATCATCCGGTGCTCGTCCCCGCACCCGGGAGCGACGCTCACCGAACCCGCGGTCCTCACCCGTCCGCTGGGCGAGCTTCCGGCGACCTACCTCAAGTGCCTGCTCGACGACGAGGAACCGATGCCCGTCGTGGCCGAGCTGCTGAAGAGCGAGCAGTGGGAGCTGGTCGAGATGGACACCGGCCACTGGCCGATGTTCTCCCAGCCGGTCGAACTGGCCCGGATCCTCGCCGAAGTCGGCGCGGCCTCCTGAGCCGAGGCGGGCGCCGCCTCCTGACCCGCGCCTGCCCCCGGATATCGTCGGCGCACCCGACGAGGAGAGGCGGTTCGGACGGATGGCCAAGCACTGGGCGGACTTCCAGTACGAGATCTATCTGAGCGGGATGTCGGGCGCGGTGCCCCGGCTGCCCACCGACCTGACCCGGCTGGAGGAGCTCACGGAGCAGCGGCTCGGCCCCGGGCCGGTGGGTTATGTGGCGGGCAGTGCGGGGGACGGCAGTACGGCGCGGGCGAACCGGGCGGCGCTGGAGCGGCGTCGGATCGTCCCGCGCATGCTGCGGGACGTCCACGAACGCGACCTGTCGGTGGAGGTGCTGGGCCGCCCGCTGCCCGCCCCGCTGGCCCTCGCCCCGGTCGGCGTCCTGTCGATCATGCATCCCGACGCGGAACCGGCGGCGGCCCGGGCGGCCGCGGCGCAGGGCGTGCCGTACATCCTGTCGTCCGCCTCCAGTACACCGATGGAACAGGTCGCCGAGGCGATGGGGGACGCCGAACGCTGGTTCCAGCTGTACTGGCCGAAGGACCCGCAGGTGGCCCTGAGCTTCCTGAACCGGGCGAAGGCGGCCGGGTTCACGGCCCTCGTGGTCACCCTGGACACCCCGTTGCTGTCCTGGCGGCCCCGCGATCTCGACCAGGCGTATCTGCCGTTCCTGCGGGGCGTGGGCACCGCCAACTACTTCTCCGACCCGGCCTTCCAGGCGGGTCTGGCCAAGCCCGTGCACGAGGATCCCGACGCGGCCGTGCTGCACTTCGTCGGCATGTTCGCGGACCCCGGCAAGACCTGGCCCGACCTCGCGCTGCTCAGGGAGAACTGGGACGGGCCGATCGTCCTCAAGGGCGTCCTGCACCCGGACGACGCCCGCCTCGCCGCGGACGCCGGGATGGACGGGGTCGTGGTCTCCAACCACGGCGGTCGACAGGTCGCCGGGGCCGTCGCGGCGGCGGACGCGCTGCCGCGGGTGGTGGAGGCGGTCGGCGACCGACTGACCGTGCTCTTCGACAGCGGTGTCCGCACCGGCGACGACGTCTTCAAGGCCCTCGCGCTCGGCGCCCGCGCGGTGCTCCTCGGACGGCCCTACGTCTACGGCCTCGGACTCGACGGGCAGGCGGGCGTCGAGCACGTGATCCGCTGTCTGCTCGCGGAGTTGGACCTCACACTCGCCCTCTCGGGTCACGCGAGCCCGGCCTCGGTCGGCCCCGACGACCTCGTGGAGGACCACGCCTGAGGGGTGGACCCCGCCCGAGGGGAGCCCTCCGACGAAGGGAGGCCTCCATCAAGAGGCCTCCCCGCCCTCGGCGGACCTGCGACGGAACCGTCCCTATACCCGGTCCGTGAGCTGCGCGGGCCGGGCCCGCGGGGCCTCGGTCCCGGTGACCGACAGCGAGCCGGGGTTGGCGCCGGAGGCCGCGTCGGTCAGCCACCGTTGCTGGTCCGAGCGGTCGCGGACCTTGACCACGACATCGGCGCCCGGGTCCGCGCCGGTGGAGGCGAGGGCGAGTTGCTCGTCCCAGCGGGGCAGTAACTCCCCCTGCACCGTGAGGTCGTAGCGCACGTCGCCGGCCCGCTTCGCCTTGGCGTCGGCGCATTGGCCGAGGATGACCACGCCCGCGTCCGCGTGCGAGTCCAGGCACAGCTCGGGATCCGCCTCGCTGCGCAGCAGACCGTCCTCCTCGTACGACCACTGCTGGGTCCGCTCGGTCGAGCAGGCCGCGAGTTCGGTGCCCGCGCCCGCTTTCACCGCGCCCCGGATGTCGAGGCAGAGGTCGGCGGCGGCGTTGCGCAGCCGGGTCACCGCCGGTGCGGTGGGCAGCTGGGCGGTGCCCGGAGTGCCGGCGCCCGGGACCGTGCCGCTTCCACTGGCGCTGGTGGAGGCGGCCGGGTCGGCGCCGCCGTCGTGCGACCACAGGCCGGCGGCGAGCATGGCCGCGAGGAGACCGGCGGAGGTGAGGCCCACTCCGGTGAGCAGCGTCCGTGAGGACCGCAGGCCCCCGCTCTCTCCGGGAGCGCGGCGGCCGGGAGTCGGGATGCGGTCGAGGAGACGACGGCGTTCCGCGCCGTGCCGGCCGGCGCCTCGGCCGCGGGCCGGCGTCTGGGGCGTACGCCCGGCGCGCAGTTCGAGATAGCGGCGGGCACCCCAGCCCAGCACCGCCTCGGCGATCAGGATGCCCAAGCCGCCCTCGAAATGGCTCAGTTGTTCCGCGGCGGAACGGCAGTAGCGGCACTCCGCGAGATGCTGCTGGACATCCGGCAGCAGGGCTCCACCGCGGCGAATCGGAACGTCTAGGAGGCGGTTGTAGAAGCGGCAATCCTTCGTGGGCGCGAGTTCCCGATGGGCATGTACACATCCTTCGCGGAATTTTTCACGCGCCTGTTCGAGCGCTGCCGACGCCGTGTCGGTATCCATGCCGAGGAGCGCGGCGGGCACGGCAATCGACTCCGCCTCCACCTCGGTGTGCCACAGCAGACAGCGGGCGAGTCCGGGAAGCGACTGGAATGACCGTTCGGCGAGCTTGCGATTTTCGGGGGTCATGGACTTCGCGGCCCGCATACCGCGGCCGCCGTTCGGTTTCACCAGGTCCGGCAGAACAGCGGTCGTCCGGTCCTCGGCCGCCCACTCCTTGACCGTGTCCCGCACGGCCACGAGGGTTCTGGGGCGCAGCGCGAGGGCCGGTTCGCCGAGCGCGAGCCGGTCCAGGACCTGGTGAAAAGCGGCCGCGGCCACCATCGAGGCGGTCTCGGAGGGAGAGGCGAGGCAGATGACCGCGTAGTCGTGCGCCGGTTTCCAGTGGCGCGCCATGAGCAGCGCGACGGCCTGGGCCGCCTCACCGTCGGGGCGGCCCCTGAGCCGGGCGGCGAGATCCTCGTCGGATTCTCCGGAGGCGCCGCCGGGCGGAGGGTAGGGAGGGAGCGGTGGGTGGGGGGTTGGCACTGAGCGGGTTTCCTTCCCACAGACATGGGACTCACAGAAGTTCTCCTGCCGAAAAGGAGTGCCGAAGACGCATCCCTTTTGGGCGGGCGAGTGGGAAGCACGAATTCGCCGACGCCCCTCCGCCCCGGTTCCCCACGGGACGAATGCGACCCGGCCCTTGCCCCCCACACAGGTGGTTCACCCTTGCACAAGTCACTCACGGCCAACAAGGCACCTGGGCAACATCCGCGTCAATTGAAAGATAGTCAGACAGCGTCGCAACTGCGTGCCTTCGCACCGGCTTTCGACATTTCATGCGCCCCGTGTGAAACCCGCGCACGCGCCGGAGCTCCGCGCACGCTCCCCCGGCGCGGTGACCGGTAGTCCACTGGAAGCGGCCCTTCTCGGAGGCCCCGCGCGGGACGGCGGCTCTCCCGCGCGAAACCCCGGCCGCCGACCCCGTTCCTCCCGCCCTCGGTCGGCGGCCCCGGGGGCGAGGTGGTCGGCGTCCGGCCGGGGCACCCCGCTCCGGCCGCGGCTCGCTGCCCGTGCGGACGGGCCGGACAGGTGGACGGGGGCTCAGATCTGCCAGGAGCGCAGCCGGTCGGCCGCGCCGTACACGTCGGTCTTGCCGGAGATCAGGTCGCGGGCGAGGTCGACGAGGGCGCCGTAGGGCGGGTCGATGCCGACGCCGCTGACGAACATGTAGGCCACGGCGGTGGCGCAGGCGAAGCGGGCGTTGGCCGACGGTAACGGCTTGAGCAGGGCCAGGGTGTGCAGGAGGGCGGCGGCGCGCCAGGCCGGGTCGGAGTCGACGCCGAGGCGGGGCGGGTCGACGCGGTGCCGGGCGACGGCGGCGACGAGGGCCGAGAAGTCGTTGATCGTGGGCTGGTCGGGCAGGACCTCTTCGTGCCGCTGGAGCAGCCAGGGCACGTCGATGTGAACCACGGAAGCCATCGGTCAGCCGACCCGCCCCGCACCCTTGGCGGCCGGTTCGTCCTCGGGGAAGGCGGCCGCGAACTCGTCGGCGTGGGCGGAGAAGAACCGCCGGAACGCCTCCGCGCCTTCCTGCAGGGCCCGGTGCCGGGCGATGTCGGCCGCGGCGGCCTCCCGTACCAGGGCCTTCATCGACGTACCGCGCTCCTTGGCGATCTGCCGCAGGTCCTCTAGCTCGCGATCGCTGAACTCCACGTTGAGAGCTGGCATGCCTTCACGGTACCTCGCGGGTACTTACCCGTAAATACCAGCAGGTCAAGATGGTCTTCGCGCGGTACCGGAGCGTCCGAGCGCGGTGTCCGATTCCCGCCGGACCGGCGGGGGACCGGGGCCCACACTCGAAGGGGAGGAGGAAACGACATGACCGTCACCCCCGACCTGGCCGCCGCCCGGGTCGCCGAGACCGACTGGGCCGCCCTCGGCGCCGAGTTGGACGTCCACGGCTGCGCGCCCACGGCGCCGCTGCTGACGCCCGCCGAGTGCCGGGGCCTGACGGCGCTGTACGAGAAACCGGAGCTGTTCCGGACCACCGTGGACATGGCACGCCACCGCTTCGGATCGGGCGAGTACCGCTACTTCACCCACGCGCTGCCCGCCCCGGTCGCCGCCCTGCGCGCCGCGCTCTACCCCCGTCTGCTGCCCGTCGCCCGCGACTGGGCGGCCCGTCTCGGACGCCCGGCCCCCTGGCCGGACTCCCTGGAGGAGTGGCTGGAGCGCTGTCACGCGGCCGGGCAGGACCGCTCGGCGCAGATCCTGCTGCGCTACACCGAGGGCGACTGGAACGCGCTGCACCGGGACGTCTTCGGTGACCTCGTCTTCCCGCTCCAGGTGGTGGTGGGGCTGGACGAGTACGGCGCCGACTACACCGGCGGCGAGTTCCTGATGGTCGAGCAGCGGCCCCGCGCCCAGTCCCGGGGCACGGCGACCGTGCTCCCCCGGGGCCGTGGTGTGGTCTTCACGACCCGTGAACGGCCGGTGCGTACACAGCGCGGCTGGTCGGCCGGCGCGATGCGGCACGGGGTGAGCGTCGTGCGCTCCGGCCGGCGGCACGCGCTCGGGATCGTGTTCCACGACGCGTCCTAGCCGCCCGCCCCCGCCCCCGCCCCCGGTGAGGCGTGGGTCACATTCCGGCCGGGGATGTCACATTCCGGGGCCTCAAGGCCTCGCAGTAGTGAGCGCGCTACTGGGAGGCCACACGAGATGTCCGAGATCCCCGTTCCCGACGCCGAGGCGGCGACCGGTGTCTTCGTCGAGCACCGGGAGCTGTTGTTCGGTGTCGTCTACAACATGCTGGGCAGCGTCGCCGACACCGAGGACGTGCTCCAGGACACCTGGCTGTCGTGGTCGCGCCGGGGGGCGGGCGGGATCGACAACCCCCGTGCCTACCTGGTCCGGATCGCCGTCAACCACGCGCTCCAGCGGCGGGCCGTGGTCAGCCGCCGCAGGGAGACCTATGTCGGCCCCTGGCTGCCCGAGCCCCTGGTCGCCGACGAGGACGGGGCCGACGACCCCGCGCTGCGGACCGAGTCCGTGTCGCTGGCGATGCTGGTGGTCCTGGAGTCGCTGTCCCCGCTGGAACGCGCGGTGTTCGTGCTGCACGAGGTGTTCGGGTACGCCCACACCGAGATCGCCGGGATCCTGGACCGCACTCCGGCCGCCGTACGGCAGCTGGCGCACCGCGCGCGGGCCCATGTGCATGCCCGCCGGCCGCTGTACGAGGCGCACCCCCGGGTCCGCCGGGAGGCGACGGAACGTTTCGTGCGGGCCGCCCTCGGCGGGAACATCGCGGAGCTGATGGAGATCCTCGCGCCGGACGTGACGGTGTGGACGGACGGCGGCGGCAACCGCAAACCCTCGGCCCTGCGCCCGGTGCACGGCCGCGACAAGGCCGTACGGCTGCTCACCGGTTACGCGAGGCGGGGCGCCGAGCAGGGCGGGGCCGGAGCGCACGTGCCCGCTCTGGAGCTGCGTTACCGCAGGGTCAACGGCGACGACGCGGCCGTGCTGTTCCAGGACGACGCGCCGTACGCGGTGATCGTCCTGGACCTCACGCCGGAGGGCGACCGGGTCTCGGCCCTCTTCGTCGTGAGCAATCCCGACAAGCTCACCCATGTGCAGAAGGAGGAGGCGTGACCGCCACGGAACGCCCGGCGGAGCCGGGGAAGGGCGAGCGGCTGTCCGGCTGGCTCGACGGACGGCTCGGCACCCGCACGCTGGGCGCGAAGTACCTGCGCAAGGTCTTCCCGGACCACTGGTCCTTCCTGCTCGGCGAGATCTGCCTGTACAGCTTCGTCGTGCTGGTCCTGACCGGGGTGTGGCTGACGCTGTTCTTCCACCCTTCGATGAACGAGGTGACGTACCACGGCAGTTACACCCCCCTGAACGGCGTGCGCATGTCGGAGGCCTACGCCTCGACGCTGGACATCAGCTTCGACGTGCGCGGCGGGCTGCTGATCCGGCAGCTGCACCACTGGTCGGCGCTGATCTTCGTCGCCGCGATGCTCACGCACATGATGCGGCACTTCTTCACCGGGTCGTTCCGCAAGCCGCGCGAGGTCAACTGGCTGTTCGGCTGGCTGCTGCTGTTCCTGGGCCTGTTCGAGGGCCTCTTCGGCTACTCGCTGCCCGACGACTTGCTGTCGGGCACCGGCCTCAGGTTCGTGTACGGCGCCACCTTGTCGGTGCCGGTCGTCGGGACGTATCTCGCGCTGTTCCTGTTCGGCGGCGAGTTCCCGGGACACGACATCGTGGCCCGCTTCTACTCGCTGCACATCCTGGTGATCCCCGGCATCATGGCCGCCCTCGTGGTGGCCCACCTGATCCTGGTCGTGTACCACAAGCACACCCAGTTCGCGGGCCCCGGAAAGACCGAACGCAACGTGGTCGGGACGCCGTTCTTCCCGGTGTACCTGGCGAAGGCGGGCGGCTTCTTCTTCCTGGTGTTCGGGGCACTGACCCTGATCGCGGCCGTGGCGTCCATCAACCCCGTCTGGTCGTACGGCCCCTACCGCGCCGACCAGGTCTCCACGGGTGCCCAGCCGGACTGGTACCTGGGGTTCGCGGAGGGACTGGTGCGGGTGATGCCGGGCTGGGAGGTCACCCTGTGGGGCCACACACTGATCCTCGGGGTACTGATCCCGGTCGTGATCTTCCCGCTCCTGCTGGTCTTCATCGGGGTCTATCCGTTCCTGGAGGCCCGGTTCACCAAGGACCGGAGCGAGCACCACCTCCTGGACCGCCCGCGCAACCGTCCGGTGCGTACGGCGATCGGCGCGTCCTGGATCAGCCTGTATCTGATCCTGCTGGCGGGCGGCGGCAACGACATCGTGGCAACCCGGCTGCACCTGTCGATCAACACCGTCACGTGGGCGGTCCGGATCGGGATGTTCGTCGTCCCGGCGGTCGTCTTCGTCGTCACCCGGCGGGTCTGTCTGGGCCTCCAACTCCGGGACCGGGAGCTGGTGTTGCACGGCCGGGAGACCGGCGTGATCAAGCGGCTGCCGCACGGTGAGTACGTCGAGGTGCACCAGCCGCTCGATCAGGCCCGGCTCCACACGCTCACCGCGCACGAGCGGCCCGGTGAGCTGGTGGAGCATGCTCAGGTCAGTCTTGATCCGCCACGAAGGACGCCATCCGGGTCAGAGCGGAGTTCCAGTTGATGGTGTGCTCGTTGGTCGACCAGGACTGGATGTCGTCGATGTAGCAGAACTGGCCGACGCAGCCCTGGAGTTTGCTCTGTGCGTAGGGGTCCTGGATGCCCGAGTTCGGCCCGCCCGCGAGGGTGCCCTTCGGCGGGTTCGGCATGTTCGGGTCGAGCTGATGGGCGTACCAACGGGCGTGCTGGTTGTGGGAGTTGACCTCGCCGTAGCCGGTCACGTACGAGATGTTCAGCGCGTTGCGGCCGAAGATGTAGTCGATGCCCTGGAGAGCGCCGTCCCGGTACTTCGAGGCGCCGGTGATGTCGTAGGCGGTGGCGATGACGATCCCGTTGTGCAGGATCTGGTGGTTGGAGCCCCAGTCGTAGAGGTTGCCCTCCGGGGCGTACGGCATGCCGTACGGGTGGGCCTTCAGGGTGGCCAGGTAGCGGTCGGCGCCCTTGACGACCGACTGGCGGACCTTGGCACGGCCGGGCAGCCTGCTCGGCACGGTCGCCAGGTCCAGCCGGGCCGCCGCGGCCGTGCGGGCCCAGTCGTAGCCGACGGGGCTGAAGATGTCGGCGGTGTGGACGGGTGAGGCGAGCACGTGGTCCTGGAATGCCTTCTCGCCCGTGGTGAGGTACAGCTCGGCGGCTGCCCAGTAGAACTCGTCGCTGACGTTGTTGTCGGCGTAGGTGCCGCCTCCGGTGCCGTCGCTCTCCGAGGCGTACAGGTCGGGGTGGGCGAGCGCCGCGGTCCAGGCCTTGCGGGCGGCCGCCAGGGCCTTGGCCGCGAACGCCTTGTCGTACGGTTTGTACAGGCGGGCGGCCTGTGCGGCGGTGGCGGCCAGGTTCAGGGTCGCCGCGGTGGACGGCGGGTGCAGTTCGCGCTTCTGCGGGTCGTCGCTCGGCAGGAGCGGCAGGCCGGTCCACTGCTCGTCGTGGATCTTGTGATGGGCCATCCCGGCCAGCGGCTGCCCGTCCGGCACCTGCATCTTCAGCAGGAAGTCCAGCTCCCAGCGGGCCTCGTCGAGGATGTCGGGCACCTTGTTGCCGCTCTCGGGGATGGCGAGGGTGCCGTCGCCGAGCTTCGCGGGCTGCCCGGTGCGGGCCAGCAGTTCGCGTTCGTACGTGCTCAGCAGCTCCCAGGTGGAGATGCCGCCGTTGACGACGTACTTGCCGTGGTCGCCGGCGTCGTACCAGCCGCCGGAGACGTCGAGGGTGTAGTCGCACACGCCGGGCTGGCAGGGCACGTTCTTGTCGCCCTGGTTGGGGGCCACGTTCACGTGGCCGGCGGGGCGGCCGTAGCCCGGGCGCAGGTCGTCGCGGATCGCGATGCCGCTGCGCTGGGTGTAGTAGTACTTCGCCGCGTCGAGGCGGAGCTGTTCGTAGGCGCGCGTGCCGATGTCGAAGGGCCGGCTGGTCTCGCCGTCCGCGACCAGGGTGAGGCCCGTGCCGCGCTTCCTGTAGGCGCCGAAGTCGATGGAGTGGACGTTCTGCCCCGAGGAGGCGTCGATGCCGCGCGGCAGGGTCCAGCCGTGGGCGACGACGGCGCCGGAGGCACTCTTCAGCTGCCAGGGCAGCTTCGTCGTGGCGTCGGTGACCAAGGTGGCGTTCTTCGGCCCGGCGGGCAGATAGGCGACCTGGTTGACCCGCACCCGCGGTCCGGTGTCGGGCTCGTACACCTCGGGCGGGACCCCGCCCAGCAGGGAGGCGTCGTCCATGCAGAAGCGGAACGGGTCGGCGCTGCCGCCGAGTTGGAAGCCGACCTGGCCCTGGGCGGTGTCGACGGGCGAGGTGAACGTGTAGGAGTAGGAGTTCCCGGAGACGCTCAGCTGCGGGCTCACCTCGAAGTAGGTGTCGTAGGGCGCCACTTGCAGCCCCACGATCGCCCGCACGACGTGCCCTTCGGGCGAACCCTTCGCGGTGAAGGAGAACTTGTACGACTGCCCCTTCACCAGGGAGACGTCGTTCTGGCCGACGGCGGCGTCCCAGCGGTTGGCGGTGCCGCCCGGCACGTCCGCGCAGAGCTGTCCGTCGGACAGGCCCGCGGTGACGTTGCTGGTCGTCCACCAGGGCTCGGTGGTGGTGTCGAAGGTGCCGTTCTTGAGCTGCTCGACCTCGTCGGCCGTGGCCGGGGAGGCGGGCGAGGCCACAAGTGCCGCTCCCAGCAAGGCGGTCAGGGTCAGCAGGGCGGTTCTGCGTCTGTTCACGTCCGGGCTCCTCGGGGGAGTTACGGGCGGCGCCCAGCATGGGAGCGCTCCCAATCGACGGTCGCAGGCCATGCTTGTTGCAGGCATGACACCTCGTCAACGGTCCGGACGGGACTGATTTCCCGTCCGGACCGCCCGTGGCGGGATCAGCTCCCCGGCACCTCCAGCCTGCCGATGCGCGCCGCGCCGCGGGTCTCCCCCGGATACGCGCTGGTCAGCGTGAGCCGGAGCCGGGAGGCGCGAACGGCGTCGAAGGTGATCACCGTGGGTTCGTCGGAAGCGGTGGCCCAGGCGACGGAGACGCCCTCGACCGGCACGTATCGCGTCCCGTCCCACACCGCGGCCTCGACGGAGGCGGGCAGGCTGTGGGTCGCGCTCAGGGTGAAGGAGATCTCCGCGCGGTCGAAGGTCCTGGTCCGTCCGAAGTCCACCGAGACCCAGTCCTCGGCCCGCGCGCCGCTGAAGGCGGGCAGCAGGGCGGTGGCGGCCTTGCTGAAGGCGTTGGACCAGCCGGTGGCGGGGTCGCCGTCGAGCATCGCGGCCGGGAGGGTGTCCGGGCGGCCGGAGTAACTGGCGTCCGCCACGGGGTAGTTCGGAGGGGCCGGATGATCGGGGTTGAAGGCGGCCGGCTCGGTGAGGGCCATCGAGCGGGACGGGGTGGTACGCACTTTCGCGGTACCCGCCCGCAGCCCGTCCGCGCGCGCCGTCACCTTCAGGACGCCCGGCTCGGTGCCGGCCCGCACGATCGCGAGGGCCTTGCCGTGGAACGCGGTGCGGGTACTGGCCTGATAGCGCTCGGCACTCTCCTCACGGCCGTTGTCGAGCCCGGCGAGCGAGCCGCCGGCGACCGCGAAGGAGATCAGGTGCTCGGCGTCGGGCACGACCACTCCACGGGCGTCGACGACGTCCGCGGTGACGAAGACCAGTGAACGGCCGTCCGCGGCCAGGGACGTACGGTCGGGGGTGAGGCGTACGGCGTGGGGCCGGCCGGCCGTGCGCAGCACGTCGGTGGCCACCGTCCTGCCGTTCCTCCTCGCCACCGCCTTCAACTCGCCCGGCGCGTACGGCACTTTCCACGTCAGATGCAGCTTGCCCGCGCTGCCGTTCGGGCTGGTGTAGCTGCCGGGGTAGGGGCCGTCGGTGAAGGTCTTGTCGTCGCCGGTGGCCTCCGTGGTCTCCAGGTAGGCCCGGCCGTCGGTGGTCTTCTTGGTGTCGAAGGTCCGGGTGCCGAGGGACCTGCCGTTGAGGAACAGCTCGACCTCGGGGACGTTGGCGTACGCCCACACCTCGACCGTGTCGCCCTTCCCGTGGTTCCAGGTCATCGGCACGAGATGGACCATCGGCTCGTCGACCCACTGGCTGCGGAAGAGGTGGTACATGTCCTTCGGGAAACCGGCGGTGTCGACCGCGCCGAAGAAGGACGCCTTCACCGGGAAGACGTCGTACGGCGTCGGCTCCCCGATGTAGTCGATCCCCGACCACAGGAACTGCCCGGCGAACCACTCGCGGTCCCGGTCCTTCTTGTGGCCGTACTCACCGCTCATGGTCCAGGAGGCGAGGTTGTTGTCGTAGGACGAGGTCTCCCGCCTGCCGGGGGTGTGGTTCTCGCCGGTGTTCAGGTGCTCGGGCTCCTGGTAGGCGCCCCGCGTCGAGGTCTCGGAGGACGACTCGGACTCGAAGAGGAACAGGTGCGGGTAGGCGGTGTGCAGCTGGTCCACCGACTTGGCCGTGTTGTAGTTCAGACCGAGGCCGTCCAGCTTGGCCAGCATCAGATCGGCCGCCGAGCCCTTGGCGGGCAGGCGGCGGTACTTGTCGGAGCCGATGATCAACGGGCGGGTGTCGTCGGCCGCCTTGATCGCGGCGATGATCCGGTCGGCCATGGCGAGTCCGGCGGTGGAGGTGGAGTCGGGGATCTCGTTGCCGATCGACCACAGCAGCACCGCGGGCGAGTTGCGGGCCGCGAGGACCATCTCGGTCGCGTCCCGCTCGCACCACTCGTCGAAGAACCGGCCGTAGTCGTAACGGGTCTTGGGGGTCTTCCAGCAGTCGAAGGCCTCCACCAGCATCACGATGCCCAGTTCCTCGCAGACCTGGATCATCTCCGGGGAGGGCGGGTTGTGGGAGGTGCGGAAGGCGTTGACGCCCATCGACTTCATGAGGGTCATCTGTCTGCGGATCGCGTCGATGCTGACGGCCGCGCCGAGGGCGCCGAGGTCGTGGTGGAGGTCGACGCCCTTGAGCTTGTGATACGTGCCGTTGAGGTGGAAGCCCTCGTCCGGGTCGAAACGGAAGGTGCGGAAGCCGAGGGGGGTGGTGTACGTGTCCGTCGTGGTGCCGCCGACCCGCAGCTCGGTCCGCACGGTGTACCGGTGCTGCGGTGTCCCGAGGTCCCACACCTTCGGTTCGGGGACCGTGAGTTCGTGGGTCTCGGTGACCCTGTCGGTGACGGCGACCGTGGAGGAGACACGGGCGACCGTGCGGCCGTGGGGGTCGACGATCCGCGTGACCACCTCGACGTCGGTACCGGGTGCCGGACGCGTTCACCACGGACGTCGCCACCCGGACCAGGCCGCGCTCCTCGGTGAGCTCCGGAGTCGTGACGCGGGTGCCCCAGCGCTCCACGTGCACCGGGTCGGTGACCACCAGGCGGGCCTCGCGGTAGATGCCGCTGCCCGAGTACCAGCGGCTGCTGGGGAGCCGGTTCTGCACCTTGACCGCGATCACGTTCTCGGTGGTGCCGTCGGTGTGGAGCAGGTCGGTCAGGTCGAGGGCGAAGCCGGTGTAGCCGTAGGGGTGGCGGCCGGCCTCGGTGCCGTTGCAGTAGACGTACGCGTCCATGTACACGCCGTCGAACTCCACCGAGATCCGCTTGCCGGCGAGGGCGGCCGGCAGGGTGAACGCGAGGCGGTACCAGCCCAGGCCGCCGGGGAAGAAGCCGGTGCCGCTGGTGGTGCCGTTCTGCGGGGTCGGGGCGAGTTCGATGCTCCAGTCGTGCGGGACGGCGATCTCACGCCACTCCGCGTCGTCGTAGCCGGGGGCGGCGGCCTCCGCGTACTCCCCCGTCGGGTCCGTGATCCCGGCCGGATCGACCAGCGCGAAGCGCCAGCCGTCGCGCAGCGCGACCGTACGGCGTCCGGACCCGTGCCCGGACGACTCGGCCGCACCGGCCGCGGGAGGGGCCAGGAGAACGCCCGCGGCCGGTGCGGCCGTGGAAGCGAGCAAAACCGTTCTGCGTGTGACCGTCATGGCGGCTCTCTCTCATCGGGCCCAGAAGTACTCACAACTGATCGTGAACAAACACAATCTGACGGTGAGCCACTTGTGGCAGTCAAGGGTGCGGTGAGCCGCCTGCGTCCCAGGCGTCACCTCGACCGGATTTCCCTCTTGACGGCGCCCCGGCCAGGGGTGGGGCGTACACAGGGGTTCACCGTCCGCGGGTGAGCGCGACCCACTACGCTGGAACCCAAGTGACGTGTTTGTTCACTGAGAGTGCGCGCAATGGAGTGGCGGCGATGACCCTCGTGTACCCGTTCGACGACGCGGCGACGGCTCGGGCCGTCGTCGGTGAGGACGGCACGCTGGTCGCGTGGAACGCCGGGGCGCAGCGGCTGCTGGGCTGGTCGCCCGTCGAGGTCGTGGGCAGACCGGCGGTGAACCTCCTGGTCAGCGGGGGCGAGGAGACACCCGACGGGCCCGTGGGCGGCCGCTGGGACGGCACCCTCACCCTGTGCCACCGCGACGGCACCGCCGTATCGGTGTGGCTGCTCGCCCACCACCAGCACTCCTCCGACGGCGGCCCCGGGCACTGGCTCGTGGTCACCCCGCTGGACCCCGGCGGCCCCCGCTCCCCCGACGACCCGCTGGGCGCGGCCGTACTGACCCAGTCGCCCTGTGCCCTCGCCGTCTACGACGAAGAGCTGCGGCTGCGCCGGGTCAACGACGCCATGGCCGACGTGATCGGGCTGCCCGAGAAGCGCATCCGGGGCCTCAGACTCTCCGAGATCGGCGGCAAGCGGCAGAGCGAGGAACTGGAGGGGCACCTGCTGGAGGTGCTCACCACCGGCCGGGCCAAGGACGTGCAGACGTACATGCGGACCGGGGGCGAGGACGGCGCGCACGCCTGGCTGGCCCGGATGGCGCCCGTCACCGACCCGGCGGGCCGGGTGCGGGGCGTGTGTCTGGCCGCCCACGACTTCTCCGACAACTTCCTCGCCCGGGAGCGGCTCCAGCTGGTCAACGAGGCGAGTGTGCGCATCGGCACCACCCTCGACGTCACCCGCACGGCCCAGGAGCTGGCGGATGTCTGCATTCCGGCGCTCGCCGACTTCGTCAGCGTCGACCTGCTGGACCCGCAGGAGAACGGCGAGACACCGGCGACGCTCACCGCGCCGGTCGAGCTGCGCCGCGCCGCCCACCAGTCGGTGGACCCCGGCAATCCCCTGGCCGTGGTCAAGCCCGGGCACTCGGAGGTGTATCCGGCCACCTCGCCGCAGGCGGACTCGCTGACGGCGGGCCGCACCATCTCCGCCACGGTCGCCTCCGGGCGCCTGGACCGGTGGCTCAACTGGAACAGGACACGCGGCGAGCGGGTCAAGGAGTACGGCGTCCACTCCACGATGTCCGTGCCGATCCAGGCCCGCGGCCAGACCCTCGGGGTCGCGGTCCTCACCCGCTACCGCCGGCCCGACCCCTTCACCCCGGACGACGTGCTGCTCGCCGAGGAGATCACCGCGCGCGCCGGGATCTGCATCGACAACGCCCGCCGCTTCTCCCGCGAGCGCGAGACCGCCCTCGCCCTCCAGCGCAGCCTGCTGCCCCGCTCCCTGCCGCGCACGGCCGCCGTGGAGGCGGCCTCCCGCTATCTCCCGGCCGCGCGCGCCGGAGTGGGCGGCGACTGGTTCGACGTGATCCCGCTGTCGGGCATGCGGGTCGCGATGGTCGTCGGGGACGTGGTCGGGCACGGCATCCAGGCCTCGGCGACGATGGGCCGGCTGCGCACCGCCGTCCGCACGCTCGCCGACATCGACCTGGCCCCGGACGAGCTGCTCACCCACCTCGACGACCTGGTCGTACGGCTGTCCGCGGAGGCCGGCGGTGAGGGCAGTCCCGGTGAGGTCGGGGCCACCTGTCTGTACGCGGTGTACGACCCGGTGTCGCGGCGCTGCACGCTGGCCCGTGCCGGGCATCCGGCGCCTGTGATGCTGATGCCGGGCGGGGTGGCACGCCAGGTGGACCTTCCGGCGGGGCCGCCGCTGGGCCTGGGCGGGCTGCCGTTCGAGTCCGCCGAGCTGGCGCTGCCCGAGGGGACCGTGCTGTCCCTGTTCACGGACGGGCTGATCGAGTCCCGGGAGCGGGACGTGGACGCCAGTCACGCGCTGCTGTGCGAGGCCCTGGCCGCGCCCTCCGACTCCCTGGAGGAGAGCTGCGACCGCATGCTGCACACGCTGCTCCCGGCGGGCGGGTCCACGGACGACGTGGCCCTGCTGCTGGCCCGCACCCTGGGGCTGCCCGCCTCCCAGGTGGCGACCTGGGACATCCCCGCCGACCCGTCGCTGGTGGCGCCGGTCCGCAAGCAGGTTGTGGAGCAGCTGGGCCGCTGGGACCTGAGCGAGGCGTCGTTCACGGCCGAACTGGTGACGAGCGAGCTGGTGACGAACGCGATCCGGTACGGCGCCCGTCCCATCCGGCTGCGGCTCATCCATGACGCGACCACGCTGATCTGCGAGGTCTCCGACACCAACCACACCGCACCGCATCTGCGACGCGCCAAGACGTGGGACGAGGGCGGCCGGGGACTGCTCCTGGTCGCTCAGCTCACCCAGCGCTGGGGCAGCCGGCACACGCCCGACGGCAAGACGATCTGGGCCGAGATCGGGCTCCTCGACCTGGAGTAGAGCCTCGCGCGGGCCGCCCGGCCCGACACCGGGAAGGCGGCGCTTCGGTGGCCGGCCGGCTCCCGGCGGCCGTATACGTCCGGAAGTGAGCGAACTTTTCCGGGCCGTCCCGCATCGGAGCTTGGTGACAGGGCATGCGCGGTACGCGCGCGTGCGTGGATTCTCCGGGAGTGTGGAGACATGACGAACAGGTTCCTGGGTGTGCGGCGGACGGCACTGCTCGCGAGTTCGGTCGCGATGCTCGGCCTCCTGGCGGGTTGCGGCGACGGGGACGGCACGGCGAGCGCCCCGTCCACGGAGTCCGGCACGGCGGCCTCCGCGACCGGCACCGCGACGCCGTCCGACTCCGGCACGGGCAGCGGGGTGCCGACCGACGCGGTGAGCAACTCCCTCACCCCGTCCGCATCGCCCTCCCCCGCCGGTGGAACCCGCTGCCACACCTCCGAGCTGAGCGCCTCGGTGGGCCGCAACAACCCGGGTGCCGGGCAGGAGAACTTCCCGGTCGTGCTGACGAACGAGTCGAGCCGCACCTGCACCCTGCACGGCTATCCGGGCACCGCGTTCGTCGACGCGGCCGGCAAGCAGCTGGGCCCGGACCCCAAGCGCTCCGCCACCGAGCCGGAGACCGTGAAGCTGGCGCCGGGCCAGAGCGCCTGGGCCGGGCTGTCCTTCTCGAACCCTGAGGTCAGCGGGGCGGGCACGGCCACCCCTGCCGCCCTGCTGGTGACCCCGCCGGACGAGGAGGACCCGCTGAAGGTGACGTGGAAGGCCGGGCGGATCCCGGTGTCCGGCAACGAGTCGTCGGTGCGGCTGATCCCCTTCAGTCCCGGCACCGGGGCCTGAGCGGCCGCGGTCGGGGTATTGGCAGGTTTCTTACTTCCGCCTGGTTTCATGACCGCGCACGAGCTGCACACGTACCGAAGGATCTGCCCTGAACACCCCGCTCGCCGAAGCCCTGTCCGTCGTCCTGCTCGCCGCCGTCCTCGTATGGGCGGTTCTGCGTCCCTTCGGCCTCCCGGAAGCGGTGGTCGCCGTCCCGGCGGCCGGGCTCGCGGTCGTGACCGGGGCGATCTCCCCGGAACACGCGTGGGCGGAGGCCGAACGCCTTGGACCGGTGGTCGGATTCCTGGCCGCGGTCCTGGTGCTCGCCCACTTCTGTGACGTCGAGGGGCTGTTCCATGCCTGTGGCGCCTGGCTGGCACGGCGGTCCGCCGGCTCTCCGGGGCGGCTGCTGACCGGTGTGTTCGGGCTGGCCTCGGTGATCACGGCGGTGCTCAGTCTGGACGCCACCGTGGTGCTGCTGACGCCGGTGGTGCTGGTCACCGCGTCCCGGATGGGGGCCCGTGCGAAGCCGCACGTCTACGCGTGCGCGCATCTGTCGAACACGGCCTCGCTGCTGCTGCCGGTGTCGAACCTCACCAACCTGCTGGCCTTCGAGGCGAGCGGGGTGAGCTTCACCCGGTTCGCGCTGCTGATGACGCTGCCCTGGCTGGCGGCGATCGCCGTCGAGTACGCGGTCTTCCGGCGCTTCTTCGATACCGACCTCACCGTCGTCGACCACTCCCCCGAGCCGTCCGAGGAACCCGCGCTGCCGTTGTTCGCGCTGATCACCGTCGGCTGCACACTGGCCGGGTTCGTGGTCGCCTCCGCGTTCGGCGTCGATCCCGCCTGGGTCGCCTGCGCGGGGGCGCTCGTGCTGGCGGGCCGCGCTCTCGTCCGGAAGCAGGCCACCCCCGCCTCGGTGGTGCGGTCGGCGGCCCCGGCCTTCCTGGCGTTCGTGCTCGCCCTCGGCATCGTGGTGCGTGCCGTCGTCGACAACGGGCTCGCCGACGCCCTGGGCCGCGTCCTGCCCGAGGGCACGGGGCTCGTCGCGCTGCTGGGGATCGCCGCGCTGGCCGCCGTCCTGGCGAACCTGATCAACAATCTGCCCGCGGTGCTGGTCCTGCTGCCGCTCACCGCCGCGGCCGGACCCGGCGCGGTCCTCGCCGTGCTGCTCGGGGTGAACATCGGCCCGAACCTGACCTACGCCGGGTCCCTGGCCACGCTGCTGTGGCGGCGCATCCTGCACCGCGACGACCACGAGGTCGGGCTCGGGGACTTCACCCGGCTCGGCCTGCTCACCGTACCGACCGCGCTCGCCGCCGCGGTGGTGGCCCTGTGGGGCTCGCTCCAGCTCGTCGGGGCCTGAGCGGGCTCAGCGCCCGCCTCCGTAGCCGCCGCCGTAACCGGGGCCACCGGGATAGCCGTAGCCGCCGGGGGAGCCGTACCCGCCGCCGGGTCCGCCGTTCTGGCCGCCCCAGTTGCAGTAGTACGGGTTGGTGGCGCAGTTGTCGCCGGGGGACGCGCTGCTCGACGGGGTCGTCGTGGCCGTCGGTGTGGCGGACGCCTTCGGGGTCGGTGGAGTCGTCCGGGAGGGCGCGGGGGCGGACTTCGGGGTCGGCGTGGGGCTGCTGTCCGCGTCCCAGTTGACCGCTTCCATCTGGGGGTCGGGCTTCGAGGTGTCGAACACCCAGCGCTGGGCGGGGCCGTCGTCGCGGTTCTTCACGACCAGCGCGCCGGATCCGTCGGTTGCGGCGGGAGTCAGGGCGAGGTCCTGGCCCCAGCGCGGTACCAGGGTGCCCTGGAGGGTGAAGTCGTAGCGGATGTTCTTGGCGTCGGGCGCGGTGGCACCCGTACAGGTCGCGAGCCGCACCGAGAAGCCGAGGTGGGAGTCCAGGCACAGGTCGGGGTCGGCGGCGCTGCGCAGGAGTCCGTCGGTCTCGTACGTCCACTGCTGGCCCTCGTCCGCGGAGCACTCGGCGAGCTCGGTCTCGGCGCCCTGGGCGATCTTCTTGCCGACGACGCCGACGCACAGCCCGGACTCGACGTTGTGCAGGCGGCCGCGCAGGTCGCCCTGGCGTGCCTCGCCCGCTCCGGCCCGGGACGGGTCCGTGGTCGAGGAGGCCGTGTCCGAGCCGGGCGCCTCGGAGGGGGCTGCCTCCGCCGGGCCGCTGCCGTCCGAGTGGAACGAGGACCACATGACCAGGGGGAGGACGACGAGTCCGCTCACCGTCAGGACGGCCGCGGTGAGGTTGCGGCGGGAGGTGCGGCGGGCGGCCTTGTGGGCCGAGCGGCGGGCGGCCGAGCGCGTACCGGCACGGGAGCCGGGGGCCGCGGGCGCCGCGTCGGCGAGTCCGGTAGCGGCGGCCGCACCCGGGGCGGGGAAGGGCATCGGAGCGCCGAAGGCCTCGGCCACGAACGGCCTTTCCGGCGCGTGCTGCCGGGCCTCCCGCGCCGCTCCCGCGTCGTCGACGCTCAGCCGTGCCTGCACGTAGGCGGCGGCCCCCCAGCCGAGTACGGCCTCGGCGAGCGCCAGGCCGAGCTGCCCGTTGAACTGGTGCAGTTGGTCGGCGGTGTGCAGGCAGTGCCGGCACCGCTCCAGGTGCTCGCGCAGGTCGGGGTCGAGTTCGACACCGCCGCGCCGGTAGGTCACGTCGAGCAGCCGCAGATAGTGCCGGCACTCCTGCTCGGGGGCGAGTTCGCGGTGGACCTGGAGGCACTCCTCGCGCAACCGCTCGCGGGCCCGGCGCAGTTCGACGCGGGCGTCCTCCTCGTCCAGGCCGAGGAGGGCCCCGGGGACGCCGATCGGCTCGGCCTCGACCTCGGTGTGCCACAGCAGGCAGCGGGCGGACTGCTGCAGGCGCTGGAAGGCACCGGACAGCAGACGCCGCTCGGCGGGGGGCAGCAGGCGGGCCGCGGCTCTGTCGCCGCCCCCCTCGGTTCTCAGCGCGGGGTGGAGCATCTCCCGCCGGCCGTCGGAGTCCCACTCGGCCGCGATCCGGCGGACGGTGACGAGCAGATGGGGGCGCCACGCGGCGGTCGGCCCGGTGTGCCGCAGGGATTCGCCGAAGAGGCGGGTGAAGGCTGCCGTGGTGAGCATGCCCGCGGGGCGGGGACCGTCGGTGCACAGCCGCGCGTAGGCGAAGGCGGCTTCCCAGTGCCGGTCTAGGAGTTCACCGACGGGCTGCAGGGCCGGCGTCGTGCCGCTCCACTTCTTGAGCTCTGCGCTCAGCTGCTCGTCCGTGACGTCGTACGGGCGAACCGGAGACGGGGAATTCGACAGTCCTGCGTCATTCACGGCGGCATTTCCTCCCGAGGGCATGCTGCATTGCTTAAAGTCCATACCAATGGGTGCGTCCGCCTGGGACAGCTCTTTTGAAGCGCGAAGGGCGTACGGAGGGGGTCATGAGCACACAGCGGAAATAAGCATTGTCTGTGTGCTGACAACGCACACCTTTGCACAGGTCAGGGACGCCCAACAAGTGATCCCACCGTTTTGCGCATCCTGTCGGCCCGCTGTAGATAGACAATTCGTCAACACCGACGGCTCGACGATTGCCGCTCTCCTGACGGCGTAAAGGGAAACGGGATTCAGTCAACTCCGCGAAGAGTTCCAGCCAACCATTGAACATCCACTACACAGCCCATCCGGTGGCCCCACTGGTTCATGCCTCAACCATTGAGCCGGCCGACCCGGTAGGCCCCGGGCGGTGTCCCGTAGCGGTCGCGGAAGACGCGGTTGAAGTGGAAGGGGCTGGCGAAGCCCGACGCGGCGGCGACGCGTTCCACGGACAGGTCGGTGCTTTCCAGCAGCCGGGCGGCGTGCCGCAGGCGTGCCTCACGCAGTGCCCGCATGGGCGAGCGGCCCACCTGCTGCGTGAAGAGATGGGCGAACCGGGTCGGTGACAGCGACACCTCGACGGCGAGCGACCGGACCGTGTGCGGGGCGCCGGGGTCCGCCGCGATCAGCTCCTGGGCGCGCTGTACCCGGGGGTCGACACCGGTCCCGGTCCGGGACACGCGCGCGGCGCCGGCGGTGAGCAGGACGACCTCCTCCAGCGCCCCCAGGGCGAGTTCCCGGGCGGTGGTGCCGTGGGCCACGGCGACGGCGACCCGGTCGTCGGGCTGGGCGGTGTCGGGCGGAGTGCCGGTGCCGGTCCAGCGGGCGTCGGCGAGCATCCGGCGAAAGGCCGCCTCGATGCGGGCGTGCGGGCCGCCGTCCGTGGGGTCCGGGGTGACGACGTACAGGCCGTCCCCCCTGCCGTGCCGCCCCAGCCAGGCCGTCCAGGCCGGTCTGGCTCCGCAGTGCGCCCACCAGAACTCCCAGTGGTCGGCGCCCTGTTGGACGCCGTAGCGGTGCGGAGTACCGGGAGCGAGCACCACCAGGTCCCCGGCACCGGCCCCGGTCTCGGCCCGTCCCTGGCGCAGGGTGCCCCGGCCGCCCACCGTCCAGGTGAACAGCCAGCTGTCGGCGCCGCGCGGTCTCTGGACGGCGTAGCCCGGGAGTTCGTCGTAGCGGCCGACGACCACGAGGTCCGGCGGTGGGCCGGGGTCGCCGGGCGCAGCGGTCTCGGGCAATGCGTCGGCGGTCACGGGCATCCTCCTTGCACGGGCTGCGGCCTAGCGTGACGAGTGGAGCACATCCGACCAGGGACGACCAGGGAGTGGCCGCATGACAGTCACGGGCATCGAGACAGGGTTCCGGCAGTTCCAGGAGGACGGCTTCATGGTCGTCCGCGGGCTGTTCGCACGCGACGAGATCGACCGGCTGTGCGGAGAGTTCACGGCACTGCACGCCGGCGGTCCGGTGCCGGGGCACTTCGAGCCGAGTGCGCCGAGCGGGTCGACGGACCCGCTGCGCAGGTATCCGCGCGTGATGCAGCCGCACGAGATCAACGAGCTCGCGCTGCGGTTCCTGCTGGACGCCCGGCTGCGGGAGGTGCTGGAGACGCTGCTCGGGGAGGAGGTGCTGGCGGCGCAGAGCATGTTCTACTTCAAGCCGCCGGGGGCGCGGGGGCAGGCGCTGCACCAGGACAACTTCTATCTGCGGGTCGAGCCGGGCACATGTGTCGCGGCCTGGGTGGCCTGCGACGAGATCGACCGGGACAACGGCGGCCTCGAAGTCGTCCCGGGCACGCACCGGATGGACCTGTTCTGCCCCGAACTCGCGGACTCCGAGGTGTCGTTCGCCCGGGAGTACGTGGCACCGCCGCCGGGGCTCACCGCGGTTCCCGTCGACATGGCGCCCGGGGACGTCCTGTTCTTCAACGGCAGCCTGGTGCACGGGTCGCAGCCGAACCGTACGGCCGAGCGGTTCCGGCGGTCGTTCATCGGGCACTACGTGGGAGCTGCCACCGAGCGGATCGGGCACTACTACCGGACGTTGTCGATGAGCGGTGCGCGGGTGCCGTTGGCGGAGAGCGAGGGGGCGGGTCCGTGCGGCACGGAGTTCGCACCGCACGGACCGCACTAGTCAGCCGTGACCGAACTCAGCCGTGACCGACGATGGGGCGGGCCGTGTACGGCCCCTCCAGCTCCTCGATCTCCTTGTCGCTGAGCTCCAGTTCGACCGCCGCCACCGCGTCCTCGATGTGGTGCGGCCTGCCCGCGCCCACGATCGGGGCCGCCACCGTGTCCTGGGCCAGCAGCCAGGCCAGGGCCACCTGGGCGCGGGGGACGCCCCGCTCTCCGGCGATACGGGTGACGGCCTCGACGATGGTGCGGTCGCCCTCCTGGTAGAGACGGCTGCCGAAGTCGTCGGCGGAGCTGCGGTCGGTGACCGTGCCCCAGTCCCGGGTCAGGCGGCCGCGGGCCAGCGGGCTCCACGGCAGGGCGCTGACCCCCTGGTCGGCACAGAGCGGCAGCATCTCGCGCTCCTCCTCGCGGTAGAGGAGGTTGTAGTGGTTCTGCATGGAGACGAACTTCGTCCAGCCGTGCCGCTCCGCCGTGTACTGCATCTTGGAGAACTGCCAGGCGTACATCGAACTCGCCCCGATGTAGCGCACCTTGCCGGCCTTCACCAGGTCGTGCAGCGCCTCCATCGTCTCCTCGACCGGGGTGTGCGGGTCGAAGCGGTGGATCTGGTACAGGTCGACGTAGTCGGTGCCGAGGCGCCTGAGGCTGTGGTCGATCTCCGTCATGATCGCCTTGCGGGACAGCCCGGCGGCGTTCCGTCCGGAGCGCATCCGGCCGTGCACCTTGGTCGCGAGCACGATCTCGTCGCGGTTGGCGAAGTCCGCGAGGGCCTTGCCGACGATCTCCTCGCTGGTGCCGTCGGAGTAGACGTTGGCGGTGTCGAAGAAAGTGATCCCGGCGTCCAGGGCCTGCCGTATCAGGGGCCGCGACGCCGCCTCGTCGAGGGTCCACTCGTGCACGCCGCGGTCCGGCAGGCCGTAGGACATGCAGCCCAGACAGATCCGCGAGACGTCCAGGCCCGTCGAACCGAGCTTCACGTACTGCATCGTTGCTGCTCCTGCCTTCGAGAGGGGTCCGAAGGGGAGCCTACGACTTCGGGTGCGCCCGGTGTCCCCGAGTCGCGGACCCGCGTTCACCAGCCTTTCGGCTCGACCAGGTCCAGCGCCCGTTCCCAGCCGAACTCCTCGCCCTCGGCGCCCTGGTAGGGGTATCCGAACCGCACGCCCATCCCCCGTAGCCGGATCAGACTGTCCTGGTAGGCGGGGTGGCCGGCGAGGTCGTCGGAGACACAGGTCAGGACGCCGACCGGGACGCCCCGGCCGACCACCTCGCACAGCGTGCCCACGGCGAGGGTGTCGGCGATTCCGGCCGCCCACTTGTTGATCGTGTTGAAGGTGGCCGGGGCTACCACGACGGCGTCCGGGTCCGGGAAGGGCCGCGCGTCCCCCGGGCGGCGCCACGCGGAGCGGACCGGGTAGCCGGTCTGCGCCTCGATGGCGGCCGTGTCGAAGAAGCCGTTCATGGCGGTGGGCGTGGCGATGACACCGACGTGCCACTCCCGCTCCTGCGCGGCGGTGATCAGCTTGCCGACGCCCGCCGCGATGCCGGCGGCGCAGACGACGACGTACAAGAAGGGCGGTATCTCGTCCTGTTCGGTCACGCCGGAACCCTACTGAAGCGGGAAGGACAGCCCTCGCTCGCTCTCGGGTCGCGGTCCTTGGATCCGGCGCTCGTTCGCCTCGATGGGCACGTCGTTGATGCTCGCCTCGCGCCGGGTCATCAGGCCGTGCTCGTCGAACTCCCACAGCTCGTTGCCGTACGACCGCCACCACTGCCCTTCGGCGTCCTGGCACTCGTACTGGAAACGGACCGCGATGCGGTTGCCGTCGAACGCCCACAGGTCCTTGCGCAGCGCGTACTCCCGCTCGCGCGCCCACTTCGCGGTGAGGAACGCGACGATCTCGGCGCGGCCGGTGACGAAGGTGCCGCGGTTGCGCCACGCGGAGTCCTCGGAGTAGGCGAGTGCCACCCGCTGCGGATCGCGGGTGTTCCAGGCGTCCTCGGCGGCCTGCACCTTCTGGGCGGCGCTCTCGCGGGTGAAGGGCGGCAGGGGCGGGCGGTCGGTCATGTCGTCCTCCGTGGCCGAGGCGGCCGGAAAAGGGGGAGAACGTACGTTCTCCAGGTGCCTGCTACCGTAGGAGAACGCACGTTCTCGCGTCAAGGAGGGGTCGTCCATGGACAGCGCAGTGGCCCGTGAGCGGGTGCTGGACGCCGCCGAGGAGCTGTTCTACGGGCGGGGCATCCAGTCCGTCGGCATGGACGACATACGGGGCGCGTCGGGCGTCTCCCTCAAGCGGCTCTACCAGCTGTTCCCGGCGAAGGAGCAGCTGGTGGAGGCCTATCTGGAGCGGCGGGACGGACGATGGCGGAGCCGGCTGGCCGAGTTCGTGGACCTCCGCCCGGCGCCTGAGGAGCGGCTCCTCGCGGTCTTCGACTGGCTGGAGGAGTGGTTCGGCGAGGAGGGCTTCCGCGGGTGCGCGTGGATCAACTCGTACGGAGAACTGGGCGCGACCTCGGACCGGGTGGCGACCCAGGTCCGGGCGCACAAGAAGGCGTTCGGGGACTACCTCGCCTCCCTCGTGACCGCGGCGGGACGGCCCGCGGCGCTGGCCGGGCCGCTCTTCCTGCTCGCCGAGGGGGCCATGGTGACGGCGGGGATCACACGGAGCACCCGCCCGGCCGCCGAGGCGCGCGAGGCGGCCAGGCTGCTGCTGGACTCCCGCTGAGGTCAGCCGGTGGCGAGTGCCTTGACGCGGTCACGGGCCTGCGCGAAGGAGTCGGCCTCAGCTCGGCTCCCCGGAGGACGCGGCCGTGCTTGCCGAAGAAGCTCGCCGGCCGGGGCCCGGCCGAAGGTCCGGGGCGCTCCCGCCGTCCCGGGGGCGGGGCTCGACCGGCATGGACGGCTGGTGGAGGCCTTCCTGGCCGCCGCGCAGGGCGGTGATTCGGCCGCTGGACGTGCCGGCACCTGATGCGGTGCGCCGGGCCGGGCCGGTCGCGCTGCCGCCCGGAGTGCCGGTGGAGCTGCGGGACGCACGGGCGGTGGCCGAGGGGACCTTGGCCCTGCGTGAGCGGTCCCGATTCGCGGCCGGCAGCGGGGACCTCGGCCCCGTCGCCGCCCCGGGCGAGCGGCTGCTGCGCGCACTCACCCTCACCGTCACGGGCGGACGGATCACCACCTACGACGTGATCACCCAACCGGGCAGGCCGCGGCGGGCCGAACTCGGGGCGCTCGACCCGCCTCGCCGGATCAGCTCGTCGTCTCCGACACGGTGATGGCGCCCACAGGACAGGCCCGGGCGGCCTCCCGGACCCTGGGGTCGCCGCCGCCGTCCTCCCTGCCGGGCAGGAGCGTGCTGAAGCCGTCGTCGTCCTGGGTGAAGACGCCCGGGGCGGCCAGGGCGCACTGGCCCGCCCCGATGCAGACGTCCTTGTCGATGTCGATGTCGTCGATGTCCCTGTGCATCGTCGGAGCCTCTTACCAGGTCACGGGGAGTTCCAGCATCCCCTGGATCGTGTCGCCGGGTTTGAAGGGGATCTCCTCGGCGGGGGCGGCGAGACGCAGGGTGGGCAGCCGGTCGAAGAGGGTGTGCAGGGCGATCTCCAGTTCGGCGCGGGCGAGGTTCTGGCCGAGGCACTGGTGGATGCCGAAGCCGAACGCGATGTGGTGGCGGGCGGGCCGGTGCCAGTCGAGGGTGTCGGGGTCGGCGTAGACGTCCTCGTCCCGGTTGACGACCGAGGTCGAGAAGACGACCCCCTCGCCCGCCCGGATCGTCGTGCCGGCCACCTCGATGTCCTCCAGGGCCATCCGCAGCAGTCCGTCGGCGATGGACAGCATCCGCATGAGCTCCTCGACCGCGTTCGGGATCAGCGCGGGGTCGGTGCGCAACTCGGCGAGCCGGTCCGGGTGCTGCAGGAGGGTGAAGGTGCCGAGCGAGATCATGTTGGCGGTTGTCTCGTGGCCGGCGACCAGCAGGATGATCGCCAGGGAGATCAGCTCCTCACGGTTCACCTCGCCGTCCCGCAGCTGCCGATGGACGAGTTCGTCGAGCACACCGTCGCCCGGCTCCGGCTGTTTCTGTTTGCGGTCGATCAGCTCGTCGAAGTACTCCTCGAGCTGGTCACGGGCGTCCATGACGTCGTCGGCCGTGGGGCCGCGCAGCAGGCGCCGGGACTGTCCTTCGAAGAAGTCGTGGTCGGCGTAGGGGACGCCGAGCAGGGCGCAGATCACGGTCGAGGGGACGGGCAGCGCGAAGGCGCTCACCAGCTCGGCCGGCGGCCCCTGGGCGATCATCGCGTCGACGCGTTCGTCGACGATCTCCTGGATGCGGGGGCGGAGCTCGGCGGCCCGGCGGAGCGTGAAACCGGGCACCATCATGCGCCGCTGGACGCGGTGTTCCGGGTCGTCGACACCGAGCAGCGCGGTCCTCCGGTTCCTGACCGCAGCGAAGCGTGCCGTGGGCGCGGGAAAGCCGTCTCGGGTGCGGTCGGTGGACAGCCGGGGGTCGGCGAGCAGGGCGCGGGCGGTGCCGTGTCCGGTGACCAGCCAAGCCGGACGGCCGTCGAAGAGGGTGATCCGGGACAGCGGGCGGTCGGCGCGCAGGGGGTCGTAGCCGGTCGGCGGGTGGTAGGGGCAGGTCCGGTCCTGGGGGAAGGCGACGGGTTCCGTTTCCGTCATGGAAGACCTCGCAGACGAAGGGTGCGTCGTGCAGATCCTCATTAGATGCCCGGGGCATCTATAGGGCGACGAGAAGTTCGGCCAGATCGGTGGCGGGGTCAATCTGGCCGGAGATCGCCGCCGTGGGGCGGGCTGCGGAGGGCGGCCTTCACGGCGGGGCGGCCGTGGGCCGGTCTGCTGCCGCACCTGGCGGGTACGGAGCCTGCCGTCTCGGCCGCCGTGGCGCGTCCGCCGCCCTCGGTATCCGGCCACGCCCCGTTCGCCCGGCCCACGCCCGGGTGGCCATGATCCGCCGTCCCCGAAGGCCGGTGGGTCGAACCCGGAGTCCCGGGGAACCCGGAGGGGATGATTCCCGTTCAGAACGGTGTTGAAGTCCCGTGCGGGAACCCCGTAGCAGACAGCGAGGAGACGGAAACCATGCCTCTTGAGGGCGAGTACGAGCCCAGCCCGACCCAGTGGGTGCGTGAGCAGGTGGAGTTGTACGAGAGCTCCGGCGGCACCAAGGGGAACACGCTCATGGACACGGGGATGCCGGTCATCCTGCTGACGACCCGCGGCGCGAAGAGCGGCAGCCTCCGCAAGACGCCGTTGATGCGGGTCGAGCACGACGGGCGGTACGCGGTGGTCGCCTCGCTGGGCGGCGCGCCCAAGCACCCGGTCTGGTACCACAACGTCAAGGCCGACCCGCATGTCGAGCTCCAGGACGGCACGGCCAAGCGGGACTTCGTCGCCCGCGAGATCACCGGCGCCGAGAAGGACGAGTGGTGGGAGCGCGCCGTCGCCGCGTACCCGCCGTACGCCGACTACCAGAAGAAGACCGACCGGGTGATACCCGTCTTCGTTCTGGAGCCCGTCGACGGGGACTGACCGCCCTCGGAAAATTTCTTCGGCCCAGGACGCATGAAGCGGCTTCGGCCGGGCAGCCGAGCGTCAGGCCCCGCCGCGTTCCCCCGTCGCGGCGGGGCTTTCTCGTGCCTCCTCGGCCGGCCGGTCGGTCACGTCGAGGAAGATCTGGTCCGCCTCGGGCACGGTCCGGGAGATGGACCGCTTGATCCGTACGGCGACCTCCTCGACCCGCTCGCTGTCCAGGCCCGGCACCAGGTCGACCCGGGCGGCCACCAGGACCGAGTCCAGCCCCATCTTCATGGTGAACAGTGCCTCCACACTGTCGATCTCGGGCTGCGCGTCCAGCACGGCCCGGATCTTGGCACTGGTCTCCGGGTCGGCGGCCTCGCCGATGAGCTGTCCCTTGGCCTCGCGGCCCAGCCGGTAGGCCACGTAGACCAGCAGCACCCCGATGGCCAGCGAGGCGGACGCCTCCCACACGACCTGCCCGGTGACCATGTGCAAGGCCATGCCGGCCATGGCCAGGGTCACGCCGAGCACCGCCGTGCCGTCCTCCGCGACGACCGTGCGCAGGGCCGGGTCGCGCATCCCCTGGGCGGCCCCGCCCTGCTTGTGCACCTGGTGCAGCGCCCGCAGCAGCGAGATCCCCTCCGCGACGAAGGCCACGCCCAGCACGATCAGGCCGGCCACATAGCCGCTGAGCTCCTCCTCGGCGCCGTTGCGCAGTGCCTCGACCCCCTGGAAGACGGAGAAGCAGCCGCCCATCACGAAGATCCCGACGGCGGCGATCAGCGACCAGAAGAACCGCTCCTTGCCGTAACCGAAGGGATGGCGCCGGTCGGCGGGGCGGCGGCTGCGGCGCAGCGCGGCCAGCAGGAAGACCTCGTTGAGGCTGTCCGCGACGGAGTGCGCCGCTTCCGACAGCAGTGCGGGCGAGCCCGCCAGGAGGCCGCCGACTGCCTTGGCCACCGCGATCACCAGGTTCGCAGCGAGCGCCACCAGTACGGTGACGCGTGTTTTCCGGTCCGCTTTGTCGTTCGTCGATGTCCCGCTCACCCACGCCGACTGCCCGCCCCCGGGGCACTCACACCGTGCCGATCGCCGAAAACGGGGAACGCGTCCACCAGGACAGGCACAGACAGGAGGAAGCATGGGCAGCGCCGACGACGGCAACAGCGCGTACGGCCACAAGGCGTTCAAGCGGTCCAAGAGCCATTTCACGGACCGGGTCACCGCCGACGGCCGGGACGGCTGGCCGGTGGAGGCCGGCCGCTACCGCCTGGTGGTCAGCCGCGCGTGTCCCTGGGCGAGCCGGGCCGTGATCTCGCGGCGGCTGCTCGGGCTGGAGGACGCGCTCTCGATGGCGATCGCCGACCCGATCCAGGACGACCGCAGCTGGCGTTTCACCCTGGACCCGGACGGCCGCGACCCGGTCCTCGGCATCCGCTACCTCGGCGAGGCCTACGACAAGCGGGAGAGCGACTATCCGGGCGGGGTGAGCGTGCCCGCGCTCGTGGACATCCCCAGCGGGAAGCTCGTCACCAATGACTACCAGCAGCTCACCCTGGACCTCGCCACCGAGTGGACCGCCCTGCACCGGGAGGGAGCGCCCGACCTGTATCCGCGGGCCCTGCGCGACGAGATCGACGCGGTGATGGCGGACGTCTACGAGGACGTCAACAACGGTGTGTACCGGGCGGGTTTCGCCTCCGGCCAGGAGGAGTACGAGGAGGCCTGCGCGGGCGTGTTCCGCCGGCTCGACCTGCTGACACCGCGGCTGGCACGGCAGCGGTATCTCGTCGGGGACACCATCACCGAGGCGGACATCCGCCTGTTCACCACACTGGTACGTTTCGACGCCGTCTACCACGGTCACTTCAAGTGCAACCGCTGGAAGCTGGCGGAGAACGAGGTGCTGTGGGCGTACGTCCGCGACCTCTACCAGACGCCGGGCTTCGGTGACACGGTCGACTTCGACCACATCAAGCGGCACTACTACCAGGTGCACACCGGTATCAACCCGACCGGCATCGTGCCGCTCGGGCCGGACCTGGCGGGCTGGCTGGCGCCCCACCACCGTGAGCAGCTCGGCGGCCGTCCGTTCGGCGACGGGACCCCGCCGGGGCCGGCGCCGACGGCCGAGGCGGTCCCCGCGCACCACCGACCCACCACCGACCAAGGAGACTGACGTGGCAAAGAAGAAGAAGCTGCCCCTCGCCTACAAGCCCCTCGGCTTCGTACTGGGCTGGACGAGCGGAACGCTGGCGGGACTGGCCTTCCAGAAGACCTGGAAGGCGATCCGGCACGAGGACGACGCGCCCGACGCCCTGGACCGTGACCGCGGCTGGGGAGAGATCCTGCTGGCCGCGGCGGTCCAGGGCGCCATTTTCGCCGTGGTCCGCAGCGCGGTGGACCGCGCGGGCGCCACAGCCATCGAACGCTCCACCGGAGTCTGGCCGACCGACGAGAAGGGCGGCCGCGACTGACTCAGCCCTGCACTGACTCAGCCCTGCTTGGGCGCGGTCGGGGTGACCAGGCGCAGCGTGAAGGAGTGTCCGGCGGGGTCGGCGTACCCGCGTTCCTCGAACGGCCCCGCCGCGTCCTTCGTCTCCAGTGGGCGTCCGCCGAGCTCCACCACCTTGCGCTCGACCTCGTCCAGGTCCTCCACCACGAAGTCGATGTGGGCCTGGAGGGAGTTCTCGGGGCGGGGCCAGCTCGGCGGTGTGGCGTTCACGTCACGGCGGAACGCGAGCCGGAAGCCGTCCGCTCCCCTGATCTCCACGCGGTTCGCGGTCGCGTCGGTCTCCTCGGCCGCCAGCAGCTCCTTGTAGAACACGGCGAGCTTCTCGGGCTCGGCACAATCGAGCACGACGACCCCCGCTTTCACCAGTGCCATGTCTCCTCCGAAGGGTCCGGCCACGGGGCGCCTGCGCCCCGCGGCCCTGTACCTTGCGGATATCCCGGCACGGCCGATTCAGTCGGCGACCAGCCACTGTCCGTCCCGCATGAGCACACGCCCCGTGAGTTCGTTCTCCTCCCGCCAGGCCTGGACGCGCCGTGGATGGACACGGAAGTACAGGTAGGGCGTGGTGAGTTGCCGGGGGTCGAACCCGGTCCGCTCGGCGAACCGGTCCCCCTCCTCCGCGGTCAGTTCGGCCTGGGTGATGGTGTCGACGGTCCCGTCGATCATCACGACGTCCCGGGTGGGCCCGAGGCCGAGCCGCACTCTGCCGGTCGATCTGAGGTTCCGTCCGGTGGGGCTGCCGGCAGGGGTGGCGAGGAGAAGGGCGGAGCCGTCCCAGAGGAACGAGAGCGGGACCAGATACGGCACACCCGAACCGTCGTCCGGGGCGGTGGCGACCCAGACGTCCTCGTCGTGCTCCAGTCGGTGCAGGGTGTCCTGCTTGCGCTGCTCGGCGGGGCGTGGCGGTTGCGGGGCCATCGGCGTGCGTCCTCCTGCTGGATCATCGGCTGACGGCATCAGTCTGGCCGTTCGGACCGGGTTCCACCTCCCTCTTTCGACCTGAGGCGTGCCGACGCGTCACGGCGGGCGTCCTGAGCGGCGGCTGCCGGCCCTCGGCGGCCGTCCAGCGGCGTACGACACGGCCGGGTGCCCCCGTCACCACGGCATGGCCGGGCACGGCACACCGGACTCTGCGCGCGGGGTGTGTGGAAGCTGTGTTCTTAGCCCCGACCGAGCGTGCGCGATTCACCCGCCACGGATGAGGCGAAGGCGCCGGAGCCGTGCTGCGATGGTGGGATGATCTGGCGCAGCTTGGTGGATCCCTTCGACGTCACCGGACGGCTGACGCGCTACGCACTGGGCACCGTCGGCCCGGTCGTCGACCGTCTCGTCCGCGCGGGGACGGCCGCCGTCGTGGACCGGCTCGACCTCGACGGCCTGGCCGCGCGTCTCGACGTCGACCGGATCGCCGACCGGATCGACGTGATGCGCGTCGTGCGGCGCGTCGACATCGACCTGATCGCGGACCGGGTCGACGTGGACCGCATCGCCGACCGCGTGGACGTGAGCCGGGTGACTGCCCGGGTGGATGCGGACGAGATCGCGGCCCGGCTGGACGTGGACCGGATCGCGGCGCGCATCGACGTCGACCGGATCGCGGCGCGCATCGACGTCGACCGGATCGCCGCCCGGCTGGACCTCGACGCCGTGATCGCCAGGATCGACCTGGTCTCGCTCACCCGGGCGGTGCTGGAGGAGATCGACCTGGGCCGGATCGTCCGGGACACCAGCGGCGGGATGGCCGAGGAGACGGTCGACGCGCTCCGGCTGCGCAGCATGCGGGCCGACCGGATGGTGAACCGCGTCACCGACCGGCTCCTGCACAGATCCGGCGTGGCCCCGGCACACTCCGACGGGCACGGGCAGCCACCGTGACGCAGGGGGACCGGGACTTTGGGGCCGACACCGCGGGAATGGTGTCGCGATGCCTCGCGGCGCTGGTCGACGTGATCGTGGTGGCCGCCATCGGGCTCGCCGTGCAGTTCGCGTACGGCGGTCTCCGGCTGCTCGTCGCCGGGCCCCCGTTCCGTATGCCGGACCCGTCCGCCTGGCTGACGGGTGTGCTCGGCTGGGCTGTCGCCGTGCTCTATCTGAGCGTGAGCTGGGCGTCGACCGGCGGCACCCTCGGCGACTGGCTGCTGGGCCTGCGGGTCACCGGCCGCGCCGGGCGGCTGCTGGGCGCCCCCCGAGCGCTGCTGCGGGCCGTGCTGTGTGTCGCCTTCCCCGTGGGCCTGCTCTGGATTCCCTTCAGCCGGCGCCACGCCTCGGTCCAGGACGTGGTCATGGCCAGTGCTGTGCGGTACCACCGGTTCTGACGAGAGGCCCGCACGGTGGCGTCCGGCGAGGGTCCTCGGCGCGGCGGCCGGCGCGAGGAGCAGGGCCGGTTCCCGTGGTCACCCTTACGAGGTGACGACCGGCTCGTGCGGGACGTGTAGGAGTCGGAGGAAGCATCGCACCGGCCATGACCGTGACCTGGGCTCGGGTGCTCGGCTGACACGTCCGAAGGAGGTCCGCCATGGCAGACACCGGAGGCCGTTACGTCCCGCCCGGGCTGCGCACGCTGTCGGCGTACCGGCGCGAGTGGCTGGTCAAGGACGTCGTCGCGGGCGTCGTCCTCACCACGCTGCTGGTCCCGCAGGGCATGGCCTACGCGGAACTGGCCGGGCTGCCCGCGATCACCGGGCTGTACACGTCGGTGCTCTGCCTTCTGGCGTACGCGGTCTTCGGGCCGTCGCGGATCCTGGTGCTCGGTCCCGACTCCTCGCTCGGCCCGATGATCGCGGCGACGATCCTGCCGCTGATCGCCTCCGACGGAGACAGCGGGCGGGCGGTGGCGCTCGCCTCGATGCTCTCCCTGATGGTCGGCGCCATCACGATCCTGGCCGGGGTGTGCCGCCTGGGCTTCATCGCCGACCTCATCTCCAAGCCCACCATGATCGGCTACATGAACGGGCTGGCGCTGACCATCCTGATCGGGCAGCTGCCGAAGCTGTTCGGCTTCAAGACGGATGCCGACGGGCTCGTCGCCGAGGTGCGCGCCTTCGTCCGGGGGCTGGCCGACGGCAAGGCGGTGGGGGCCTCGGTGGCGGTCGGGGTGGCGGGGATCGTCCTGATCCTGGTACTTCAGCGGTGGCTGCCCAAGGTGC
This sequence comes from Streptomyces sp. SLBN-8D4, assembly GCF_049739545.1. NCBI lineage: Bacteria > Bacillati > Actinomycetota > Actinomycetes > Kitasatosporales > Streptomycetaceae > Streptomyces > Streptomyces sp. SLBN-8D4. The sequence goes on along the minus strand of NZ_JBMGQC010000001.1, from coordinate 9,278,171 downwards.
CCGCGGTCCTGGTCATGGTGGTGCTCGCGATCGCCGCAACCTCGGCCTTCGACCTGGGTCGGCACGGGGTCAGCCTGGTCGGCGAACTCCCTCGGGGATTCCCGCCGTTGAGCCTGCCCCACGTGCACTGGGGCGACTTCGGGCCGCTGTGCGCCGGAGCGCTCGGCATCGCCCTGGTGTCCCTCGCCGACACCATCTCCAACGCCTCCGCGTTCGCCGCACGCACCGGCCAGGAGGTACGCGGCAACGAGGAGATGACGGCGATCGGAGCGGCCAACGTGGCGGCCGGGCTGTTCCAGGGGTTCCCCGTGAGCACCAGCGGCTCACGGACGGCGGTGGCCGAACGGGCGGGCGCCAAGAGCCAGTTGACGGGAATCGTCGGCGCGGGCCTGATCGTGCTGATGCTCGTTCTGCTGCCCGGGCTCTTCCGCAACCTGCCACAGCCGGCCCTCGCGGCCGTCGTCATCACGGCCTCGCTCTCTCTGGCCGACATCGCAGGCACGGGACGCCTGTGGCACCAGCGCAAGGCGGAGTTCCTGCTGTCGATCACGGCCTTCCTCGGGGTGGCGCTGCTCGGCGTGCTGCCGGGCATCGCGGTCGCCGTCGGCCTGTCGATCCTGAACGTCTTCAGGCGGGCCTGGTGGCCGTACAACACCGTGCTGGGCCGGGTGCCGGGACTGCCCGGTTATCACGACGTCCGCTCCTACCCCGAGGCCGAGCAGCTGCCGGGCCTGGTGATCCACCGCTTCGACGGGCCCCTGTTCTTCGCCAACGCCAAGGCCTTCCGCAACCACATCATGCGGCTGACCCGCTGCGAGCCGCCGCCGGTGTGGGTGCTGCTGGCGGCCGAGCCGATGACGGACGTGGACACCACGGCGGCCGACGAGCTCGAGGAGCTCGACGAGGCACTGAACGAGCGAGGGATGAGCCTGGTGTTCGCCGAACTGAAGGATCCGGTGCGGCGCAAGATCGAGCGCTATGAACTGACCCGCACCATCGATCCGGCCCACTTCTACCCGACGCTGGAGGCCGCGGTCGCCGCATACCGCGCGCAGACCGGCGCTCGGTGGACACCGGCCGCGGACGGGCGGTCCCCGGCGGAGACCGCTCTGGAGAAACCGCCGAGCGGCTAGGGCGTCTCGGAGGGCGGTCGGCCCCAGTGGACTTCCTGGACAGGTGTCCCGCTATAGTGGACACACGTCCACGAAGTGAGGGAAGCTGATGGAGATACTGGCGAATGTGCTGGTCGGCCTGGTGGCGGCGCTGCACGTGTACATCCTGGTGATGGAGATGTTCCTGTGGCAGAAGAAGCCGGGGATGTCCTTCCACGGATTCGACCGGGAGATGGCCAGGGCCACCGCCCCGATGGCCGCCAATCAGGGGCTGTACAACGGCTTCCTCGCGGCCGGGCTGGTGTGGGGGCTCGTCGCCGGGGACCCGACCGGGTTCCGGGCTCAGGTGTTCTTCCTGGTGTGCGTGATCGTCGCCGGTGTGTACGGCGCCGTGACCGCCAACGTCCGGATCCTCGCCGCTCAGGCCCTGCCGGGTGCGCTCGCCCTGGCCGCCGTCCTCGTAGCGCAGTGAACCGCCCCGCACCCGAGGACCCGCGGGCGGCCCGCACCCGGGCGCGGCTGCGGGAGGCCCTGCTCGCGGAGTGCGCCGAGCGGCCGCTGGAGGAGGTCGGCGTGGCCGCCCTGGTGCGGCGGGCCGGGGTCGGCCGGGCCACCTTCTACGTGCACTACGACGGCCTGGAGGCGCTCGCGGTCGACGCCTGCGCGGACGTCGTACGGGACGCCGTGGAGGCGCTGCACGCCTGGCGCGGGCGGCCCGACCCGGTGCACGCGCCGCCCGCGCTCGCGGAGTTCTTCGCCTCGCTCACCCCGCACGCCGCCCTGTACCGGTCCCTGCTCGCCCCGGGCGGCGGTGGACCCTTGGGCAGGGTGCTGCACCGGGATCTGCGGGCCTACAGTCTGCGGGAGCGGGAACTCGCGGGTGCCGCCGACGCCCCCCTGATCGCCTCCGCGGTCGCGGCCACCTTCGCCGGCGTCCTCGCCGACTGGCTGCACGACCTGCTCGACGCCTCCGCGGCCGACATCTCCGACCAGGTCTGGCAGTTGCTGGTCGCCCTGCACGCCAGCCGGTGAACTCGCCTTACATGCAGGCCACTCGCTCCTTGATCAGGGGCCAGGCGTCCACACCGTCGGGGGTGCGGACGTACGCCGTGCGGTGGTCGTCCGTCAGCCACAACTCCTGGTCCCCATACCGGTATCCGGTGTCGCGGGCGTCCGCCGGCAGGGTGGCCGAGCCGTCGTAGGGCGCGGTGAGCAGGCCGGGTTCGAGCAGGCCCTCCGGGTCACGGGCGTACCTGCGCCCGCCGAGGTCGAGGAAGTGCACCTGCCGCCAACCACAGTGGTCGTCCCCCGCGCCGCTGCTCACCTCGGTGGTCGGCACCCGCCGGCCCGCACGGTCGGTCCAGATCTCGTAGCCGTGGGAGGCGGTCCACGCGGCCGGGAGCTCGGACGGGTCGCAGGACGCGCTGGTCTCCGGGCCCCAACCGGGCCTGCCCTGCTGGTCCTTGGCGACCACGACCGCCACCTTGGTCCGGCCGCCCACGTCGTAGGAGTACAGCACGCGGTCCGCCTCCCGGCGCTCCACGCGGTAGCCGGAGCGGGGCTCGCCCGGGTCGAACAGGTCGAAGTACAGCTCCAGTCCCTCCTGCGGACTGCTCCCGCCGTCGTCCCTGCTCCACCCGTCGGGGCCGTTGCCGTTGGCGATCTCCCCGGCGCACTCCAGGGCCCGTCCGGCGGCCCCCGAGGCGAGCCGCAGCGCCTGCGGAGTGTGCTCGTCCAGTTCCTTCGTGGGGACGTCCATCGGCCCGTCGTAGACAGTGACCGGTGCCGTGCCCTCGACCACCAGGCCCTCTCCCGACTCGCAGCCCACCACCGTCATGGCAACCGCCGCCAGCACCACCCACGGCCCTCTGCGCATTCCCGCCCCCTGTACACCGTCCGGCTTCGTGATCCTTCGACGCCCCGGAGGCCGGGAACGTTCAGCGCGCCGCCGTCTGGAACGTGCGGCGGTACACCTGAGGTGACACCCCGATCGCCGCGTGCAGGTGCTGGCGCAGGGACGCGCCGGTGGCGAAGCCGACGCGGCCGGCGATCTGGTCGACCGACAGATCGCTGGACTCCAGGAGGTGCCGGGCCCGGGCCACGCGCTGCTGGATCAGCCAGCGGCCGGGACTGAGGCCGACCTCCTCGTTGAAGCGGCGGGCGAAGGTGCGCAGGCTCATCCGGGCGTGCGCGGCCAGGTCGCCGAGGGTCAGGGGCTCGTCGAGGCGCCCCAGCGCCCAGGCGCGGGTGCCGGCCGTGCTCGCGGCGCCCTGCTCCGGGACGGGCTGCTCGATGTACTGGGCCTGGCCGCCGTCCCGGAACGGCGGGACCACACAGCGGCGGGCGACCTTGTTGGCGAGTTCGCTGCCGTGGTCCTTGCGGACGAGGTGCAGGCAGATGTCCACGCCGGAGGCGGCTCCGGCCGAGGTGAGGATGCGGCCGTCGTCCACGAAGAGCACATCGGGGTCGAGGTCGACGTGCGGGTACATGATCCGGAACATGTCCGCGAGCTGCCAGTGGGTGGTCGCCCGGCGGCCTTCCAGGAGACCGGCGGCGGCGAGGACGAAGGCGCCGGTGCAGATGGAGACGATCCGGGCGTCGGGGCGGATGTGGGCGAGGGCCCGGCGCACCTCCTCCGGGAGCTCGGCGGGCATCCGCTCCGCCGAGACGGGGGTGATCACCACGGTGTCGGCCGTGGCGATGATCTCGGGCCCGTGTTCGACGCCGATCGTGAAGTCGGCGTTGCTGCGCACCGGTCGGCCGTCCACGCTGCAGGTCACCACCTCGTACCGGCCGTCGGCGGCGCCGAGGATCCGGCTGGGGATGCCCAGCTCGAAGGGGTACACGCCGTCCAGGGCCAGCACCACGACCCGCTCGGTCCGCTCCACATGTCGCATGGCACGATCCTATCGAAGCTTGGCAATCGTGCCATTTCCCGGACGGGCGCGGCCGGGCAGGCTGGACGACCATGAGCACTGTGAACACCATGCGAGCCATCAGCCAGGACACCCTCGGCGGTCCCGAGGTCCTCAAGGAGATCGAGGTCGAACGCCCCGCGCCGCACCCGAACCAGGTACTGGTCCGGGTGCGGGCGGCCGGACTGAACCCGACCGACTGGAAGCATCGCGCCACCGGCGGCTTCCTCGGCGAGCCGCCGTTCGTCCTCGGCTGGGACGTCTCCGGCGTGGTCGAGGCGGTCGGCATCGGCGTCGCCACCTTCAAGCCGGGCGACGAGGTGTTCGGCATGCTGCCGTACCCGTGGGGCCACGGCTCGCACGCCGAGTACGTGATCGCGCCGGTGCGGGCCCTCACGCACAAGCCGGCCTCGATCGACCACGTCCAGGCGGGCGCACTGCCCCTCGTGTCGCTGACCGCGTGGCAGGCGCTGGTCGAGAACGCGGAACTCCGGCCGGGACAGCGGGTGTTGATCCACGCGGCGGCCGGCGGGGTGGGTCATGTGGCCGTGCAGATCGCCAAGGCCCGGGGCGCGTACGTGATCGGCACCGCGAGCGCGGGCAAGCACGACTTCCTGCGCGAACTGGGCGCGGACGAGGTGATCGACTACCGGGAGACGGACTTCACCGAGGCGGTGAAGGACGTCGACGTGGTGCTGGACACGCTCGGCGGCGACACGTCCGTGGACTCGCTGCGGGTGCTGCGGCCGGGCGGGATCGTGGTGTCGATCCTGCCGGTCGGCTCGGACGAGTTCGGCACGGAGGCCGAGCGGCTCGGGGTGCGGGCCGTACGCATGCTCGTGGACGCCGACCGGGCCGGAATGCAGGCGATCGCCGAACTGGTCGAGAAGGGCGAGCTGCGGCCGACGATCGCGGGGACGTTCCCGCTGGCCGATGCCGCTAAGGCGCATGCGCTGGGCGACACCGGCCGGACGACGGGAAAGCTGGTCCTCGTGACGGACTGACCCGGGCTCAGAACGTCAGCACGGGTTTGATCGCCTTGCCCGCGCCCATGTCCCGTACCGCCTGGTCGATGTCCGCGAACGGATAGGTGCTGATCAGGCGGTGCAGCGGGAGCCGCCCCTCCTTCACCAGACGGACCAGGGCGGGGATGAAGCTCTGCGTCTCGGCGTCACCGAGGGTGAGTCCGACCACCCGCTTGCCGCCGAGCAGCCCGTTGACGTCGAGGGAGACCTCGGTGCCGAACGGCGGGGCGCCGACGACGACCAGGGTGCCGCGCGCGCCGAGCGCGTCGACGCCCTGGCGCAGGACGGCCACGTTGCCGGTGGTCTCCACGATGCCGTCCGCGCCCTGGCCGCCGGTGATCGCGGCGAGCGCCTCGCCGAGGTCCTCCGCGGCCGCGTCGACGGTGTGGGTGGCGCCCAATTCCTTTGCCAGGGTGAGGCGTTCGCCGACACGGTCGACGGCGACGATCGTCGTGGCCGGGGTGAGGGCGGCCGCCATCACCGCCGACAGGCCGACCGCTCCGGCGCCGAGCACGACGATGGTGGAACCGGTGACCGGCTTCAGTACGTTCCAGACGGCACCGACTCCGGTCTGCACTCCGCAGCCGAGCGGGGCGATGGACTCCAGCGGCACGTCCGGATCGACCTTGACGAGGCTGCGCTCGTCGACCAGCGCGCGCTCGGCGAAGGAGGACTGGCCGAAGAAGTGCCCGCCGAGAGGTTCGCCGTCCCGGCTGATGGTGCTGGTGCCGTCGGCCCGGCGGCCGCCGAGGAGGTTCAGCGGCAGCCAGCCGGCGCAGTAGGCGGGGTGACCGCCGTCGCAGTTGCGGCAGTCGCCGCAGGACGTGAACGACAGCACGACATGGTCGCCGGGAGCAATGCCGGTGACGGCCGGGCCGACGGCCTCGACGACTCCCGCGCCCTCGTGCCCCAGGACTCCGGGCAGCGGGAAGGGCAGCCCGCCGCTCGCCACGCCGAGGTCGGTGTGACACAGGCCGGTCGCGACCATCCGGACGAGGGCCTCACGGGGTCCGGGCTCGTCGAGGGTGACGTCGGAGAGGGTGAAGGGTGCGCCGCCGGACTCGACCACTGCGGCACGGGTGGTGATGGACATCGTACGAACTCCTCTGCGAGCGCTCAGTCGAGCGAGACGACGACGGACTTGACCTTGGTGTAGGCGTCGAGCGCCTCGGGGCCGTACTCGCGGCCGTAGCCGGAGTCCTTGACCCCGCCGAAGGGCACCGCGGGGTCGAGCATCGCCCAGTCGTTGACCCAGACGATGCCCGCCTGGAGGCGGTCGGCGACCCGGTGCGCGCGGGCGAGGTTGGTGGTCTGGACGCCCGAAGCCAGGCCGTAGGGCGTGGAGTTGGCGAGCGCGACGGCCTCGTCCTCGGTGTCGAAGGGCTGCACGGTCAGGACCGGACCGAAGATCTCCTCCTGCACGACCCGGGAGTCGTTGGAGAGGTCGGCGATCACCGTGGGCCGGTAGTAGAAGCCGCCGTCGAGGTCGAGGCGTTCACCGCCGCAGACGATCCGGCCGCCCTCCTTGCGCGCCAGGTCGACGTACTCCTCGACCTTCTTCAGGTGCTTCTCCCCCGCCATCGGACCGACGACGGTCCCGGGGTCGCGCGGGTCGCCGACCGGTACGCCGGGCACGGCCTCGGCGAGGATGCCGAGCAGGGTGCTGTGGACCGAGCGGGCCACGAGCAGGCGCGGGCCGCCCATGCAGAACTGGCCGGTGTTGAAGACGAACGCCTTGATGATCGCCCCGACCGCCTTCTCCAGGTCGGCGTCCTCGAAGACGATGTTGGCCGCGTTGCCACCGAGCTCCATGGTGACGGGCTTGAGGGCCTCGCCCGCGGTGGCCGCCACGTGCCGGCCGACCGCGGTGGAGCCGGTGAAGGCCACCTTGTCGACCCCGCGGTGGCGCAGCAGGGCCTCGCCGGCCACCGGTCCGGTGCCGGTGACCACGTTGACGACCCCGTCCGGGACGCCGGCCCGCTGGAGCAGTGCGGCCAGGTAGAGGGCGCTGAGCGGCGTCTCGTCGGCCGGCTTGTGCACGACCGTGTTGCCGGCGGCGAGCGCGGGGCCGATCTTGGAACCGGCGAGGATCAGCGGGAAGTTGAACGGGGTGATCGCGGCGACCACGCCGAGCGGCTCGCGCTTGGTGTAGGCGAGGGCGTTCATGGGCGTGTTGCGGACGGCGCCGTCCAGGGAGTGGGCGAGGGCCGCGAAGTGCTCGTAGTCGTTGGCCGCGTTGGTCACGTCCACGGCGTGGCACAGCGAGATCGGCTTGCCGACGTCCAGGCTCTCCAGCTGGGCGAGTTCGTCGGCGTTCTCCCGGATCAGCTCGGCGACCCGGTGCAGGATCCGGCCCCGCTCGCGGCCGCTGAGGCCTGACCAGGCGCCGCCGTCGAAGGCCTCCCGTGCGGCGCGGACGGCCGCGTCCACGTCGGTGGCGCCGGCCTCCGCGACGGTGGTGACGACCGCACCCCGGGACGGGTCGACCACCTCGGTGCGCGCTCCGTCGGCGGCCTCGCGCCACTGGCCGCCCACAAACAGCCGTCCGGGTTCGATCTCGATGGAGGACATCGCCGCTCCTCAGCTTCGTCGCCAAGATTTCAACAAACAGGATTCCTGTCGGTTCGCAGTCTCTTTACAGACAGGTTTCCTGTCAATGGTCTAGCCTGAACCCATGCTCGACACACAGGTGACCAAGGCGCCCCCGTCGCTCCTCTACATGGTGAAACAGGTGGAGCTAGTCGTCCGTTCCCATCTGGACGAGCTGGTCAGGCCGTCAGGGATCACCGCTCTGCAGTACACGGCCCTCACCGTCCTCGAGCGGCACGACGGGCTGTCGGCGGCGCAGCTGGCGCGGGACTCCTTCGTCACCGCCCAGTCGATCGCCGACCTCGTGCGCTCCCTGGAGACCCGCGGGCTGGTGCGCCGGGAGCGCAATCCGAGGAACCGCCGGGAACTGCTGATCCTGCTGACCGAGGAGGGGCGCGCACTGCTCGCCCAGCACGCGGGCCCCGTGCGGGAGCTGGAGGAACGGATGGTGCGGGACCTCACCGCGCACCAGACCGAGCAGTTCCGTCAAGCGCTGACCAGGGCCTGGCACGCCCTGTCGTGAGCCGGGCGCGAGCCCCGCGTGAACCCAGCGCGAACCGACGGTCGCAATTCGAAGACATATGTCAATCGAACATGCTCAAATTCACTCCATCGAGGGTAACTTGCAGAGCGGGGAACGGATTTGCATGCCCCCGGGGCACGGTGACCTGCACCCCGTGCCGCCTGTGCAGTCGGTTGGAGGCGATGTCGTCGTGCAGCAGGAACCTGCGCCGCTGTCCCGGCATCTGCGCATCCACGAGGAGCGCGGTCACACCGTGCTGCAGTTCCACGGGGAGATCGACATCGCCGCTGCCGTCGAGCTCCTGCCCGTCCTGGACCGGGTCACGGGGCATCCCGACGCGCGGCTGGTGATCGACCTCAGTGCCGTGGAGTTCTTCGACTGCTCCGGGCTGCGGCTGCTGTACCGGGCCCGCTCGCGGGTGCTCGCCAACAACGGACGGCTGCTCCTGGTCTGCACCCACCCGCTCACCCTGCGGATCATCCGGGCGACCGGCCTTTCCCGGCTGCTGCCTCCGCTGCCGTCGCTGGACGCGGCCCTCAGTCGGCCCGAGGCCACGTCCGAGACGTTATGACCGTCCACCGCTTCGCACTTCTCGCCGGGCTACTCGTTCCGCGGCGCGTCGAACAGGGCGCTGACGGACTCGCCGTTGTGAATGCGGCGTACGGCCTCTGCGAGCGCGGGCGCGATGGACAGGATCCGCAGCTTGTCGGTGCGTTCCTCGACCGGGACCGGCACGGTGTTGGTGCACACGATCTCCAGGACGTCGGGCTGCTCGCCGATCCTCTTGAGGGCACCGTCGGCGAACAGCCCGTGCGTACAGGCGACCCGGATGGAACGCGGGCCCAACTCCCTTAGACGATCCAGCAGTTCCAGGACCGTGCTGCCCTTGGCGATCTCGTCGTCCAGCACGATGACGTCCCGGCCTGCGACCTCGCCGATGACGTCGCTGATGCTGACCCGGTCGTCGGCGAAGCGCTGCTTGGCGCCCGCGGCCACCTGGGCGCCGATCAGCCGGGCGAAGGCGGCCGCCTCCTTGGCGTTGCCGAGGTCCGGGGAGACGACGGTGGTGCGCGAGAGGTCGTACTGCCGGAAGTGCGCGGCCAGCTCGCGCAGGGCGTGCAGGTGGTCGACGGGCACCGAGAAGAAGCCGTGCACCTGCGGGGAGTGCAGGGTCATGGCGAGGACGCGGCCGGCTCCGGCCGACACCATCAGGTCGGCGACGAGCCGCCCGCCGAGGGAGATACGGGGCTCGTCCTTCTTGTCGGAGCGGGCGTAGGAGTAGTGCGGCATGACGACGGTGATCCGGCGCGCGGAGGCCCCGCGGGCCGCGTCGCACATCAGCAGCAGCTCCACCAGGTGCTCCTGCACGGGCCTGACCAGCGGCTGAACGAGGAAGACGTCCCGCTCCCGGCAATTGGCCTGGAGCTGTACCTCCAGGCAGTCGTTGGCGAACCGGCTGACCCGGGTGGGGCTGAGCGGCACACCGAGATGCGCGCAGACCTCCGCCGCCAGCTCGGGGTGGGCGCTACCGCTGAACACGGCGATGTCTCGCACGGACCTGCTCCTAGGATGATCATCTCGGGTTGCCCGGCTCATGCTACTGGCCCGCCCGCCGGCCGCCCGGCGGCAGAAATTCGGTTGCGGTGGCCGGGCCTGCGGACGCCATCATGGCCAACGTCCGTGTTCCCTCCCGTCAGGATCCCTCGCATGCGCCGACTCCTCGAATCGACCCAGCGCCCCCTTCGGCCCACGGTTCTCGAGGACTCGACCCCGTATGCACCCCCTGAACATCGGAATTCTGGCCCACGTCGACGCCGGTAAGACCAGTCTCACCGAGCGGCTCCTGTTCGACCACGGCGCGATCGACCGGCTCGGCAGCGTCGACACCGGCGACACCCGCACCGACGACGGCGCGATCGAGCGGCAGCGCGGCATCACCATCCGCTCCGCGGTCGCGTCGTTCACCGTGGGTGACACCCGGATCAACCTCATCGACACCCCCGGCCACTCGGACTTCGTCGCCGAGGTCGAGCGCGCCCTGGAGGTCCTCGACGGGGCGGTGCTGCTGCTGTCCGCCGTGGAGGGCGTCCAGGCGCAGACCCGTGTGCTGATGCGGACCCTGCGCAGGCTGCGGCTGCCCACGCTGATCTTCGTCAACAAGATCGACCGGGCAGGTGCCCGGGACGAGGGCCTGCTCGCCGACGTCCGGCGCAGGCTGACGCCGTACGTCGCCCCGCTCACGGAGGTCACGGGCATCGGCACGACCGGCGCCGGGGTGACCGCCCTGCCCGAGGACGGCCGCCTGGCCGACGCGCTGGCCGAGGTCGACCAGGACATCCTGGCCGCGCTGGTGGACGGCCCCGAGCCCACCCGGGACGACCTGCGCACGAGCCTCGCCGCCCGCACCGCCGACGGCTCCTTCCACCCGGTGTTCTTCGGCTCCGCTCTCGGCGGCCAGGGTGTGAGCCACCTGGTGGAGGGCGTGACCCGGCTGATCCCGGCCGGGACCGCGACACCGGAGGGCGAACCACGCGGCACGGTGTTCGCCGTACGCCCCGGACCCGGCGGGGAGCGCACCGCGTATCTGCGGCTGTACGGCGGTCAGGTGACGGAACGTCAGCGGCTGACGTTCCTGCGCCGCGAGGCCGACGGCGAGACGAGCCGGGTCCGCGGGCGGGTGACCCGCCTCAGCCAACCGCTCACCGCCGGCACCATCGCGGCACTCACCTTCTCCCCCGGCCTCCGCGTGGGCGACCGCCTCGGCGAACTGGCGGACCGCGCACCGCAGTTCTCGCCCCCGACCCTGCAGACCCTGGTCACCGCCCGCCACCCCGAGCAGGCGGCCCGGCTGCGCTCGGCCCTGCTGACCCTCGCCGACCAGGACCCCCTGATCCACGCGCGCCCCGCACCGGGAGGCGGCACCTCGCTGCTCCTCTACGGCGAGGTCCAGATGGAGGTGCTCGCGGCCACCCTCGCCCAGGACTTCGGTGTCGAGGCGGACTTCGAGCCCGGCCGGGTGCGGTACCTGGAGCGTCCGCGCGGTACGGGGGAAGCGCGCGAGGAGAACCCCTGGCATCTCGGGGCCCGTTACTGGGCGACGATCGGACTGCGGGTCGAGCCGGGCGAGCGGGGCTCCGGCGGGGTCTTCGGGTACGAGACCGAACTCGGCGCGCTCCCCCGGGCGTTCCACCAGGCCGTCGAGGAGACGGTCCACGCGAGCATGCGGACCGGGCTGACGGGTGCGACCGTGACGGACTACCGGGTCGCCCTCGTCCGCTCCGGTTTCGTGGGCCCGCTCAGTACCGCCGCCGACTTCCGCGGGCTCACGCCGATCGTGCTGCGTCGGGCCCTGGAGCGGGCCGGGACGCGGCTGTTCGAGCCGTGCCACGCGTTCGAGGCGGAGATCCCCCTCGATGCGCTGGCCCCGGTGACCTCGCAACTGGCTGCAGCGGGTGCGGAGTTCAAGGGCACGACCGCATCCACCACCGCATGGCTGATCACCGGGGAACTCCCGGCCCGGCGGGTACGCGAGGTCGAACTGCGCCTGCCCGGGCTCACGCACGGTGAAGGGGTGTGGTGGTCCAGGCCCTCGGGCGACCGGGAACTCACGCCCCACTAGGAGTGCTCACCAGGACACCGGCAGCCGGCGCGGCCCCCGGGTCATCTGTCCCGCCCGCCACGCGATCGTCTCCGGGGTGAACTCGGCCCGCAGGCCCGGGAACCGGACCGCCAGCCGGTGCAGGGCCAGGCCCAGCTCCAGGCGGGCCAGCCACGCGCCCAGGCAGTGGTGGGGGCCGGCGCCGAAGACCACGCTCGGTGTCGTCAACGGGGCGAACAGGTCGGTCTCCTCGGGCCGCGGAAAGACGTCCGGGTCCCTGTTCGCCGCGTTGGTCTGGACGGCGACCACCGCCCCGGCCGGAATCGTCACCCCGCCCACCTCGACCTCCTCGACGGCCCGGCGGATCAGGCCGGGCAGCACCCTGCCCTCGCTCAGCGGGATCGTCCGCAGGAGCTGTTCGACGGCGGTCTCGGCGGCCTCCTGGCTCTCGGCGAGCCCGGGCCAGGCATCCCGGCCGTCGGTGAGGAGGTGGACGACGATGTTGCCGAGGGCCGTCATCGTCGTCTCGTGGCCGGCGACGACGAGGCCGAGGACCAGGACGGCCAGTCGGGGCTCCTCGATCCCGAGGCCGTCGCCCGCGACGACCAGGGCGCTCACCAGGTCGTCGCCCGGCTCCTTGCGCCGCTCGGCGATCAGTTCCGCGCAGAACAGGCCGAACTCCCGCATGGCCGCACCCACTTCCTCGGCGGTGTGCGCGCCGCCGGACAGGGCGTGGTCGGCCCAGTCGCGGATGCGCTCCCAGTCGGCGTGTTCCAGCCCCATCAGCCGGGAGATCACGGAGACCGGCAGGCGGCGGGTGAACGCCTCGACGATGTCGGCGGGCTGCGGCTGCCGGGCCAGGTCGTCGAGGAGGGTCTCCACCACGGAGGCGGTCCAGGGCCGCCAGCGGGCGATCGCGCGCGGGGTGAAGGCCCGCTGGACCGTGCCCCGCAGCAGTTGATGGGGCGGTCCGTCCTGGTTGAGGAGGCCGTCCGGGGAGTCCAGCAGGTTCGGCACGAGGAGCAGCGGCGGGGCGTCCTCGTCCCGGAGCGACTTCCGGTCGAAGCGGGGGTCCATGAGCACCTGGCGCACGTCGGCGTAGCGGGTGACGAGCCAGACCGGAGTGCCGGTGGCCAGGGTGGTGAGCCGGGGTGGGCCGTTCTCGGGCAGGGGGATGCGGTGCATGGGACGAAGGGTCCGGGCTGTGCTGTCTGTGCTCATCCGGGTCTCCAGACGCGCCGGTACGCAGAGTTCCCCACGGTAGTGCGCCCCCCTGTGTCCCGGCAGTGTCCCAATCAGCCAACAAGACGGTCCCGCGGGGCTTTTGGGGGTCATCCCTGGGCATCCGTGCAGTAGGAAGGAGGGCCGTCGCATGACGACTCCCATCAGGCGCGTGTCCAGGCGCATGCCCGGCTGGGCGAAGATACTGACCGCCGTCGTGGTGGTGCTCGTGGTGTTCTTCGCCGGGATCCGGTTCAGTGTGCTCCCTGGCCTCAAGGACCTGTTCGGCACCGAGACCCACGACCGTACGGGTCCCGCACTTCTGGAGTCCATCCAGGACATCAGCCGTTACGACGCCGCCTCCGGCAACTTCCAGGTCGTCGTGGACCTGGAGAAGGACACGAAGTTCCTGCCCGACGCGATCCGCGGCTCGCGCACCCTGTACGTGGGGGCGGGCGCCGTCGACGCCTATGTCGACCTCGGCAAGGTCGCCAAGAACGACGTGACGGTCAACGAGGACCGCACGGCCGCCACCCTGCATCTGCCGCACGCCCAGCTGGGCAAGGCCACGCTGGACGCCGACCGCTCCTACGCGGTCTCCAAGCAGCGCGGTCTGCTCGACCGGCTCGGCGACTTCTTCTCCGACAACCCCAACAGCGAACAGGCCGTGCAGAAACTCGCGGTGAAGCACATCACCGAGGCGGCGAAGGAGAGCGAGCTGACCAAGCGGGCCGAGACCAACACCACCAACATGCTCAAGGGACTGCTGAACTCGCTCGGCTTCAAGAAGGTCGAGGTCACCTACGGCACCTGATCAGCCGCCGAGCATGCCCGGCAGGGTGAGGGCGCCGAGCACGGTGGTGCCGACCAGCACCCACGCCACGTAGTCGCCGACGTGCCCGGACTGCAGGCGCCTGAGCCACAGCGCCCGGTCCGGTGCGGCGAACGCCTTCGGGCGGGCGACGGCGAGGAGGGCGAGGACCCCGGCCAGCAGGGTCGAGACGAGGCCCAGCAGGACGCCGGCCGGGGTCCAGTGGACGGACGTGAACACGCCCGCGGAACCGGTCTCGTTCACGGCACGCGCGGCCACCTTCGCGAAACCGGGGGCCACGCCGACAGCGACGGCTCCGGCGAGCAGGACGGCGGGCACCGCGGTCATGGTGTCCGGAATCCGGCTGAGCCGGTGCCGGGTCTCGGGCCGCTCGCCGGAGCCGGTCGTCTCGTACCCGGAACCGGTCTCGGGCCTGGGGCCGAGGCCGCGGAAGACCCGGGCGGCGACCCGCAGGACGGCCGCGGCGGTCACCGCGCTCGCGGCCACGTAGAGCACGGTGAGCGGTCCTCCCACGGCCTCCTCGGTGACGGACTTGCCCAGTGCCGTGCCGAACGGCGGCAGGCCCGCGAGGCCGAGGGCGCCGAGGACGAACAGCACGGCGACGCCCTTGAGTTCGCGGGCCCTGCCGTGCAGGGCGTGCTCGTCGACGCTGCCGTAGCGGTCGAGGAGGATGCCGGTGCACGCGAACAGGGCGGCTTTCACTCCGGCGTGGCCGAGGACGTACAGGGCGATCCCGTCGTCGGCCTCGGGCTTCAGGACGCCGATACCGATGAGGAAGAGCCCGGTGTGGGCGACCGTCGAGTAGGCCAGGAGCCGCTTGATGTGCCGCTGGTACCAGCACATCACGGCTCCGATCACTGCCGTCAGCGCGCCCAGCGTGACGAGGGCCCGCTCGAACTCCGGGGCCGGGACGCCGCCGGGTCCGGAGAAGACCGTGCCGTACACGCGCCAGACGCCGAAGGTGCCGAGTTCGACCATGACACCCGAGAGCAGCATGCACACGGGGGTGGGGGCGACGGCGTGCGCGTCGGGGAGCCAGAAGTGGAAGGGGACGGCGGCCGACTTGACCAGCAGCGCGGTCATGACCAGCACGAAGGCGGCGAGGACCAGGGCGTCGGGGTGTCCGTGCGCGTCCAGCCCCCGGCCGATGGCGTGCATCCCCAGTTCACCGGTGCGCGCGTACAGCAGCCCGATGCCCATGAGCATGGCGTAGGCGCCGAGCGAGGTGACGACCGCGAAGGTCAGCGCCCCCTGGACGGCCCTGGCCTCCTCGACCCGGTGGCCGGTGAGGGCGTACGCCACGACGCTCATCAGCTCGAACCACACGAACGCGTTGAACAGGTCGCCCGCGATCGCGAACCCGCACATGCCGCCCTGGAACAGCAGCAGGAGCGCGGGGAAGGACCCGGCGTGACCGCTGGGCGGCTCGTCGAAGTAGTGCCAGGAGTACGCAAGTGACGCCAGGGTGAGCAGCGAGGCGAGCGCCGCCATGCCGAGACCGGGCCCGTCGCCGATCAGGACGATGCCGACGCTCTGTCCCTCCACGGGGGTCCAGCCGCCGGACCACTCCAGGAAGGGCGGCGAGGAGTTCAGCAGGAGGACGAGGGCGAGGGCGGCCGTGCCCGCGGAGACCGCGCAGCCGACGGACTCGGCGACGGGCCGGGGCACCAGGCGGCCGCCGGCGACGAGCAGGGCGGCTCCGAGCAGCGGTACGGCCACCAGCAGGGGCAGCGAGGCGTCCATCAGCCGCGCAGCTCGGAGAGTTCGTCGGGGTCGACCGTGCCGTGCCGTTTGGAGATCTGCACGACGAGGGCGAGCAGCAGGGCGGTGACGGTGGCGCCGACGACGACGTCGGTCAGCGTCAGGGCCTGCACGACCGGGTCGACGACCGGGCGCGCGCCGGGTTTCAGGTCCGAGAAGACCGGGGCGGTGGCGCCGTCGCGGTAGCCGACGGCCAGCAGCAGGACATAGGTTCCGGCCTGGCACACGGACAGGCAGCCGACGGCGTGGATCAGGTTCCGGCTGGTGGCGAGGCCGTGGCAGCCGACCAGGAAGACCCACCCGGCGACCAGATAGGGAAAGACGTCCATCACTTCCCGTTCCCCTCCTCGATCTCGACGGTCTGGTCCAGGAAGCGGGCGAGCAGGACGACGACCGCGCAGGCCACCTCCATGCCGACGGCCGCGTTCAGCAGGGGGACGGTGCCGCCGGAGGACAGCGTGTTGAAGGTGCCGTACGGCAGCACGGTGTTGGCGAGGAAGGCCGAGCCGCCGATCAGTCCGGCGAGGCCGGTGACGACGTAGGCGGAGGTCGCGATCGCGTCGCCGGTCTCGTACAGGGCGACCGGCCGGACGCGTTCCAGCGCGCGGTAGTCGGCGCCCAGGTAGAGCAGGTGCAGAGAGGTCGCGGCGACCACCCCGCCCTGGAAGCCGCCACCCGGACTGAGCTGCCCGTGGGCGATCACGTAGAGGCCGGTGAGGAGGGCGACGGGGAGCACGAGGAGGGCGTACCGGCGGACGGGACCGGCCACGTTCTCCGGGGCGGGGCGGCCGCGGTGTTCGTCATGGGTCCTGCGCAGCAGGATCACGCAGCCGATGACGGCGGCGAAGAGGATGGTCATCTCGCCGAGGGTGTCGAAGGCACGCTGGTCGAAGTTGACGGAGGCGATGACGTTCGCGGTGCGCCGGGCCAGGGAGGCGTGGACGGCCCGGTCACCGTAGGGGTGGTGGTCGCCGCCGAAGGCGGGCAGGTCGAGGGCGGCGGCCACGAAGAGGGCCGCCAGACCCGCGCCGCCCACCGCCACGAGCCACAGCCGGGCGCGGCGGCTCACCGGTGGGGTCCTTCCTTCTTGCCGCGCCGCCTGACCTTCTGGACGGCGAGCAGCAGCAACAGCGGGGTGAGCGCGGAGCCCACGGCCAGCTGCGACAGGGCCACGTCGGGGGCCTGGAGCACGGTGAACAGGACCGCGAGGACCAGGCCGAGCACGGACAGGACCAGGGCCTGGCGCACGGGGTCACGGACGGCCACCGCCGCGGTCGCGGAGAGGGCGACCAGGAGCAGTGCGACGACGATCACCGCGTCAGCCACGGCGGACCTCCGGGAAGGTGCCGGACAGGGCGCGTGAGGCGATGACGTTCCCGCCGATCAGCAGGGCTCCCACGACCAGCAGCTTGGCCAGGGCCCGGCTCGGTCCGGTGGCCACGCACAGCGCGGGGACGACCACCGCGCCGACCGCCGCGGCCGCGTAGGTCAGGCCCCAGGCGCTCGGCGGGTCCTCGGCCAGTTCGTCGGCGAGCAGCCGGGCGAAGACGAGGGTGCCGACCGGGCCGAGCAGGGCGAGGACCAGGGCGAGATCGACGTAGGAGGGGCGGTCGTAGCCCTGGGAGAGCAGCAGGAGGGCGGGGCAGGCGAACGCGGTGCACAAGTTCTGCGCCACGACCCGGCGCCTGAGCGGCCCGGTGGCGACGCCCCACACGGTGGCGCCCACTCCCCCGCCGAGGACGACGGCCGCCGCGAGGATCCAGCCGTTCACCGTCCGGTCACCGCCCGCCGGGCGGCCCGGGCGGCGAGTGCGCCGAGGCAGGCGGCGCCCGCGCCGACCGCGAGTTCCAGAGAGTCCACGGTGCTGATGAACACGAGCCAGAGCACAGCGAGCGCGGCCCACCAGCCGAGGAGTTCGGCCGAGGCGAGGAGTGTCGTACGTCCGTTCATGCGCCACCTCCTCCGCGTCGCGACCCGGGAATCGTCCGTCGCGCGCCATCCAAACACCGGCCGGAGGGCGTGCGGTGGCGACGCGCGCGGTACTCAGCCCCCAGTGCCCCGAGCGTACGAAGGAAAACCGGGGGTCGGTCGGTGCGCTGCGGCATTGTCGCGCCGTTCAGGGGTAATCGCCCCACGACACCGGGAAGTTGGAGAGTGGAGGACTAATGGCCTGGGCGCCCTCACGTTCGCGAGCGGGGTCAGACGCCGGCACCGCCAAGGACGAGCGCGCGGCGAAACCCGACCGCCCCCGGCGAGGTCCGCTCTCCCTCGTCGTCCGTTTCGTGGCGATGGTGTTCGCATTCGTGTTCATGGTGGCGTTCGCCGTCGTCCTGGCCCGGCTGACCCTCGAACCGTCGCCCGCGTCGGTGGATCTGACGCACACCAATCTGCACCCCGGTGCCTCGCTCAAGGCCTATCTGGACCAGCCCGAGATGCGGGACGCCTTCAAGCAGATCGGCGGGAACATCCTGCTGGGCATCCCGTTCGGCATCCTGGTTCCGATCATCGCCCCGAAGACCCGCGGGCTGCTGCGGATCCTGCTGCTGACGGCCGTGGTGATGCTGTTGGTGGAGTTCGCGCAGGGTGCGCTGGTGGAGGGGCGGGCCTTCGACATCGACGACGTCATCCTGAACACCTCCGGCGCCCTGATCGGTTATCTGCTGCTGGGGCGGCGGCTGAGCCGGGCGGTGCACAAGAAGCCGGTCGCCAAGCCGGCGAAGTAGGAGTGAGGAGTACGGACCAGGCTCAACTTCTGGTCCGTACCAAAGTATTGACCACCCCTTAACTCACCCCTTAAATCAAGAGGCGACACCTTCACCCCCCACCCCGAAGGAAGAGCCGTGGCCGCCTCACGCCTGCTCCGCAGATGTCTCCTCGCCGCGCTGTCCGCCGTACTGATCTCCGCCGGGACCGCCGAGGCGGACCCGCCCACCGCCTCCTCCGCCGATGCCGCTGCCAGTGCCGCCGCGGTGACGTTCTCCGACACCTTCGACGGGCCCGCCGGAGCCGCCGTCGACTCCTCGAAGTGGCAGATCGAGACCGGCGACAACGTCAACAACCACGAGCGGCAGTACTACACGTCGGGCAACAAGAACGCGGCACTGGACGGCCAGGGTCATCTGGTGATCACGGCCCGGCGCGAGAACCCCGCGAACTACCAGTGCTGGTACGGCACCTGCCAGTACACCTCGGCCCGGCTGAACACCTCCGGGAAGTTCACCGCGCAGTACGGGCACGTCGAGGCGCGCATGAAGATCCCGCGCGGACAGGGCATGTGGCCCGCGTTCTGGATGCTCGGCACCCCGGTCAACTGGCCGGACTCGGGCGAGATCGACATCATGGAGAACGTCGGCTTCGAGCCCTCGACCGTGCACGGCACGATCCACGGCCCCGGCTACTCCGGCTCGGGCGGCATAGGCGCCGGCTACTCCCTGCCGAACGGCCAGGCCTTCGCGGACGCCTTTCACACCTTCGCCGTCGACTGGGCACCGGACTCGATCACCTGGTCCGTGGACGGGAACGTCTACCAGCGGCGCACCCCGGCCGACCTGGGCGGCCGCACCTGGGTCTTCAACAAGCCGTTCTTCCTGATCCTCAACCTCGCGGTCGGCGGCTACTGGCCCGGCGACCCGGACGGCTCCACGGCCTTCCCGCAGCAACTCGTGGTGGACCACGTGTCGGTGACCACCGGCGACACGGCCACCGGGGCGGCGATCCGGGGTCTGGCCGGCAAGTGCGTGGACGTGGCCGGGGCGAACCCCGCGAACGGGACCGCCGTACAGCTCTACGACTGCAACGGCACCGCCGCCCAGCAGTGGACCGTCGGCGCGGACGGCACGATCCGCGCGCTCGGCAAGTGCCTGGACGCGGCGAGCGGCGGCACCGCGGACGGGACGGCGGTCCAGCTCTACGACTGCAACGGCTCCGGGGCCCAGCGCTGGACCGTCACGGGCGCACACGACATCGTCAACCCGCAGGCCGACAAGTGCCTCGACGTGACCGGCAACAGCTCGGCCAACGGCACCCGGCTGCAGTTGTGGACCTGCACGGGCGGCGCCAACCAGAAGTGGACCGTCGGCTGAGCCTGCGGGTCAGTGCCGGGTCCAGGTGAACTTGTCGCCGCCCACCCAGCGCACCACCTCCGGGTCGTCCAGGTCGTGGACCGTGATGCCGAAGGCGGCGGCCGCCTCCAGCACGTCGGTGACGGCCCTCGCCTCACAGACCACTTCCCCGTCGATCTCCACGATCCGGAAGGGCGGCGTGGTCGGCTGGACCCCGAGCACGATGATCCGCGGGCGCGCGATGTGCGGGCTGGCGATTTCGGTCATGGAACGAGCGTAGAACGCATCCCGCGGGAGGGAGAGGCGGGCGCCCCTGCTCCGGGTACGCGGGCAACCGGTCCCCGCGGTGCCCGCGGTGCCTGCGCGCGGGATACGACGATCAGGGCGTCCTCGTCCCCGAGCAGACGGCCCGACTCGGTGCCGGTGCGCGGTCTTCAGGGGCGCCGCCACTCGTCGCCGCCGAGGTGCGAGCCGGCCTGCGGGCCCATGCGGAGCATCCCGCCGTCGACGCTCCAGGACGCGCCGGTGACGTAGGTGGCCTCGGGGCCGGCGAGGAAGGCGATCACGGCGGCGACCTCGCGGGCGTCACCCGGGCGGCCGAGCGGGACCCCCGGGCGCTCCTCGGTGTGGACGTCGGTGTCCTCCTGGCCCGCCATCGGGGTGGCGATCTCAACCGGGCGCGACCGCGTTGACGGTGATGCCGTGCTCGGCGAGTTCCAGGGCCATGACCTGGGTGAGCAGTCCCGGGCCGCCCTTGGCCGCGCAGGACGGGGCCGCGCCGACCCGGGGCTGGTGCTCGTGGACGGAGGTGACGTTGACGATCCGGCCGCCTTCGCCCTGGCGGACCATGTGCCGGGCGGCCCGCCGGCCGCACAGGAAGGGGCCGGCCAGGTCGACGCCGAGGACCTCGCGGACCGTGTCGAGCTCCAGGTCGAGGAAGGGCGTCATGGTGCCGGTGCCCGCGTTGTCGACCAGGACGTCGAGGCGGCCGAGCCGGTCGCACAGCTCGTCGACGGTGCCGGCGGCGACGGGCAGCCGGGTGAGGTCCATCTGGGCCACGGCGGCCCGCTGTCCGAGCGCGCGGACCTCCTCGGCGGTCTCCTCGGCGCCCTTGAGGTCGCTGTGCCAGGTGATCCCGATGTCCATCCCCGCCCGGGCCCGCCGGACGGCGGTGGCCCGCCCGGTGCCGGAGTCGGCTCCGGTGATCACGGCCACCTGCCGCGGGGAGGGGTGGGGTCCGAGATCAGAGGGAGGTCCGACGCGCCATCGCGGTACCCGGCGGCGAACCCGACAAACCGCTCGTCCGTCGTGCGGGCCCCGGGCGCCTGGGGAACTCTGGAGGTGGAGGTGGCGATGGATCCCGTCGAGGCCCTGGAACGGATCGCCTTCCTGCTGGAGCGGTCCCTGGCACCGACGTACCGCGTCCGTGCCTTCCGTACGGCGGCCCGGGTGCTGACCGGGCTGCCCGCGGACGAGGTGCGCGAGCGCGCGGCGGACGGGTCGCTGGAGTCGCTCAAGGGCATCGGCCCCAAGACGGCCCAGGTGGTGCGCGAGGCGCTGGCCGGAGGCGTGCCCGGTTACCTGGAGAAGCTGGAGGCGGAGTCCACCGCGCCCCCGGCCCGGGGCGGCGAGGAGCTGCGGGCGCTCCTGCGCGGCGACTGCCATCTGCACTCCGACTGGTCGGACGGCGGCAGCCCGATCGAGGAGATGGGCCGCACCGCGGCGGAGCTCGGCCACGAGTGGGCGGTGCTGACCGACCACTCACCGCGGCTGACCGTGGCCCGGGGACTGTCCCCGGAGCGGCTGCGGGAGCAGCTGGACGTGGTGGCGGCGCTGAACGGGACCTGGGCGCCCTTCCGGCTGCTCACCGGCATCGAGTGCGACATCCTCGACGACGGCTCCCTGGACCAGGAGCCCGGACTCCTGGACCGCCTGGACGTGGTGGTCGTGTCCGTGCACTCCAAGCTGCGCATGGACGCCCGCTCGATGACCCGGCGCATGGTGGCCGCCGTACGCGATCCGCACGCGAACGTCCTCGGACACTGCACGGGACGGCTGGTGACCGGGCGGGGGCGGCCCGAGTCGGAGTTCGACGCGGACGAGGTGTTCGCCGCGTGCGCCGAGTCGGGCACGGCGGTGGAGATCAACAGTCGCCCGGAGCGCCTCGACCCGCCGCGCCGGCTGCTGCGCCGGGCGGTCGACGCGGGCGTGCTGCTCTCCGTCGACACCGACGCGCACGCGCCCGGCCAGCTCGACTGGCAGATCCTCGGGTGCGCGCGGGCGCAGGAGTGCGGGGTGCCGGCCGAGCGGATCGTGACCACCTGGGACCTCGACGAACTGCTGGCCTGGTCCCGGGAGGGCCGGATACCGGCCCGAGTGGCGGGCGCCTGAAGTGGTACCCGTGCGACCCGACAGCGAAGGAGCGGTACATGGAACGGGCGGCAGTGTTCGACGTCGACGGCACCCTGGTCGACACCAACCACCTGCATGTGACGACCTGGTGGGAGGCACTGCGGCAGGCGGGCCACCGGGTACCCATGCACGCCGTCCACCGGGCCATCGGACTCGGCTCCGACGACCTCGTCGCGCATCTGCTCGGCGAGGACCGCGACAAGGACCGGGACGAGGAGCTCAGCGCCGCCCACAAGGCCCTGTACGGGCAGTACTTCGACCGGCTGCCCGCCCTCCAGGACGCGGGCCGGCTGCTGCGGCGTCTCGACCAGGAGGGCTGGCGGGTGGTCCTCGCCACCTCGGCGGGCGGCGCGGAACTGTCCGCGCTGCGCCGGGCGATCGACGCGGACGACGCGATCATGGCCACCGCCAGCGCCGACGACGTCGAGCAGGGCAAGCCCGCCCCCGAGCCCGTCCAGCACGCCCTGGAGCTGGTCGGGGTGCCCGCCGGGCGCGCGGTCTTCGTCGGCGACACCGTCTGGGACATGCGGGCCGGCACCCGCGCGGGCGTGCGCTGTGTCGGCGTGCTGTGCGGCGGCATCCCCCGCGCCGACCTCAAGGAGGCGGGCGCGCAGGCGATCTACGACGATCCGGCCCACCTGCTGGCGTCCCTTGCGGACAGTCCCTTGGCATGACCTGCCGGACCGCACGGAACCCACTGCTCATGACAGGTGTGACAGAAGCTCTCCGCCGACCGCCCCGTCCCACGCAGACGCTCCGGCAGAAGGCCGGTGCGGTCGGCCGGGCCGCCAGCGCCGCCTGCCGCGGGCCGGGACGCGAGCGCGATCTTCTCGTGCAGTCGCTCAAGGCCTCGGCCGCCGCGATCCTCGCCTGGCTCGTGGCGGGCGTGTGGATGGGCGATCCGATGGCCCTGATGGCGCCCTGGGTGGCGGTGGTGCTGGTGCAGGCCACCGTCTACAGCTCACTGATCCAGGGCGCGCGGCAGCTGGCGGCGATCTGCTGCGGGACCGTGCTGGCGTCGGTGGCACTGGCCGTCACCGGAAGCACGCTGGGCGCCGTGGCCCTGTCCGTGCCGCCGCTGGTGCTCCTGGCGAACTTGCCGCGCTTCGGCGACCAGGGGATCTACGGCGCCACCACCGCGCTGTTCACCCTGGCCACCGGGGCCGCCGGGGCGTCCGCCGTCGGCCACCGGGTGGGACAGGCCGCGCTCGGCGCGGTCATCGGTGTCGCCGTCAACGCGTTCGTCCTGCCGCCGATCCATCTGCGGGACGTACGGGAGAACCTCGCGGCACTGGCCCGGGAGGCGGGCGACACCCTGCACACCGTGGCCGGTGACCTGCGGGACGGTGAGTGGGACACACAGCGCTGGTCGCACGCCTCGGCCCGGCTGGAGCGCCGGCTGGGGGCGCTGCGGTCCGCCCGCGGCTGGAGCCGGGAGAGCCTGCGGCTGACCGCCGCCCCGCTGCGAGCCGTACGGCGGCCTCCCGCGTCGCTCCCGCCGGAGGAGGACGACGAGCGCTGGAGCCGGGTCACCGGGCACATCGGCGCGCTGACCCGGACCCTGACCGTGGCCGCCGACGAGGGCCGCGCGCCCGCCCCGCCCGCCGGGCCCGTACTGGACTCGTACGCCGACCTCCTGCAGCTGATCGGCGACGCCTGCCACGCGGAGAGCGACCGGCTGCTCGCGGCCGGCGGTGCGGGCCGGCCGGACGACCACGCCCAGGCGGCGATGCGGGAGCTGCGCGATCAGCTCCAGGACGGGCTCCGGGAGCACGCCGGGCAGGGGGCCGAGGGCACGACCGTGCTGGGGACCCTGCTGCTGCAGGCCGAGAACCTGTGGAGCGAGACCGTTCCGACCGGTCGGAACGGGTGACGCAGCTCACCCGGGAACACGCCGAACGGCGGAACACCCCAGGGTCGTTGCCCGTTGAACAGACCGTGGGTGCGGATGGGACAGTGTCCCCGGGCCTCACCTTTTGCGCACAGGGACGATCGTTCGGCTGAAGCCCTGTGGAGCCTTTCGCCGAGAGGCGACCGCCATCCGTGCCCACCACTTGACCGCCCCGACCGTGATTCCCCCGTCCGGTCGGGGCTTCCCCTTTTCCGGGCCGGTGCCCGGCGGGGCGCGCTTGACTTCGAGAGCACTCCAATTCGTAGCGTTCCCGTCATGAGCACTGCACAGCACAAGATCGGTTCGGGGTTCGACGCCCACAGCACGGCAGACGACGTCCTCGCGGGCACGGACCTGTCCGGCAAGCTCGCGATCGTCACCGGCGGCTACTCGGGGCTCGGCCTGGAGACCACCCGGGCACTCACGAAGGCGGGCGCCCGGGTGGTCGTCCCGGCCCGGCGTCCCGACACCGCCTGGAAGGCCCTGGCGGGGCTGAACGGCGTGGAGCTGGACGAGCTCGACCTCGGTGACCTGGAGAGCGTGCGCGCCTTCGCCGAGCGGTTCCTCGACTCGGCCCGCACGGTCGACTTCGTCATCGACAGCGCCGGGATCATGGCATGCCCGGAGACCCGGGTCGGGCCCGGCTGGGAAGCCCAGTTCGCGACCAACCACCTCGGGCACTTCGCGCTGGTCAACCGGCTGTGGCCGGCCATCGAGCCCGGCGGCGGCCGGGTGGTCTCGGTGTCCTCGCGCGCCCACCACTTCTCCGGCATGCGCTGGGACGACGTCCACTGGCGGAGCGGCTACGACAAGTGGCAGGCGTACGGCCAGGCCAAGACGGCGAACGTCCTGTTCGCCGTCCACCTCGACCGGCTCGGCGCCGAGCGCGGGGTGCGGGCCTTCTCGCTCCATCCGGGCGGCATCCTGACCCCGTTGCAGCGCCACCTCCCCCAGGCGGAGATGGTGGAGCGCGGCTGGATCGACGAGCAGGGCAACGTGCTCAACCCCTCCGGCTTCAAGAGCCCGGAGCAGGGCGCGGCCACACAGGTGTGGGCGGCGACCTCGCCCCAGCTGGCGGGGATGGGCGGCGTCTACCTGGAGGACTGCGACATCGCCGAGCCCGCCGTCGAGGGCGACCAGAGCAACGGCGTCAGGGCGTGGGCGACCGACCCGGAGCAGGCGGAGCGCTTGTGGACCCTGTCGGCGGAGCTGACGGGTGTGAACGCGTTCGCCTGAGCCGACGCCTCTACAGCCGATCGAGTTCCTTCGTCCCGTACAGCGCGGCGGGTGCCCCCGTCTCCAGGGCCCAGTAGCGGTCGCCGTACGACCAGTGCCACCACTCGGTCGGGTAGTTGACCAGGCCCGCCGCGCTCAGTGCCGCGCCCAGCAGGGCACGGTTGGCCCTCGCCTCCTCGGTGATGTTGCCGGCGCCCGTGTAGCAGGCGCCGTCGCTCTCCTCCGGGCTGGCGTTCATGGCGGTGCCGAGGTCGAGTTCGCGGCCGCCGGCGTCGGTGAGGGTGAGGTCGACGGCCGCGCCGGCGCTGTGCGGGGCTATGTCGGGCGGGGAGACATAGCGGCTGGCCGCGGTGTGGATCCGGTCCGCGGACCAGTCGGGGTGGGCGACGCGCAGTTCGGCCGCGTACTGCTCGAAGTAGTGCCGCTGGAGCGCGGGCGGCCGGTAGCCCTCCACGAAGAGCAGGCGCAGGCCGTCGGGCAGCATGGCCTGCGCGCGGAGCAGCCGGTCGAGGACACCCTGGCGCAGCTGGATCTCGGCGCCCAGGGAGTCCTCGTGCTTGCGGTCGTCGACCAGGAGGTGCTCGCGGACGTCCACGAGTGGTTCGCCGTTCTCCTCGACGGGGACGGCGGCGACTCGGGCGTCGGACATCAGGATGATCTCACTCATGGGGTGATCATCCCGTTGCCGCGGGCCGGGCCGTGCACCGCGTGCCCCGCGTGCACCGCCGGAGGCCGGGTACCCGGGCGGTTCCCCGCCCCAGCGGCCCGAAGGAGCCGAAGGTGAGCACTTCAACCGGCAGCAGGATCGTGGTCACGGGCGCCACCGGCAACGTGGGAACCAGCGTGGTGCGCCTTCTCTCGGAGGATCCGGAGGTGGGCTCCGTACGGGGCCTGGCCCGGCGGATCCCGGACTGGTCGCCCAGGAAGACGGAGTGGTCCGCGGTCGACCTGTCATCGGAACGGACGGATCTGACCGAGGAGTTCGCGGGCGCCGACGCGGTGGTCCATCTGGCGTGGGCGTTCCAGCCGACGCACGACCCGGCGGTGACCTGGCGCACCAACGTCCTCGGCTCGATCCAGGTGTTCGAGGCGGTGGCGGCGGCCAAGGTGCCGACGCTGGTCCACGCGTCGTCCGTGGGCGCGTACTCGCCGGGCCCCAAGGAGCACGCGGTCGACGAGTCGTGGCCGACGCACGGCTGGCCGGACGCCGCGTACTGCCGGGAGAAGGCGTATCTGGAGCGGGCCCTGGACACCTTCGAGCGCGACCACCCCGCTGTCCGGGTCGTCCGGATGCGTCCGGCGTTCCTCTTCAAGCGGGAGTCGGCGAGCGAGCAGCGCCGCATCTTCGGCGGCCGGTTCCTGCCGGGCCAGCTGGCCCGGCCCGACCTGCTGCCCTTCCTCCCCGACATTCCCGGCCTGCGGGTGCAGGCGCTGCACACCGACGACGCCGCCAAGGCCTACGCGCTGGCGGTGCGCTCGGAGGTGCGGGGCGCCTTCAACCTGGCGGGCGAGCCGCCGGTCGACGCCGAGCTGCTGGGCGAGCTGCTCGGCGCCCGTCCCGTACGGCTGCCGCGCACCGCGGCCCGTTCGGCGATCGCGGCCGCGTGGGGTCTGCATCTGCTGCCCGCGTCGCCGCATCTGTTCGACGCGGTCCTGCGGCTGCCCCTGATGGACTGCACGCGTGCGCGTACGGAACTCGGCTGGCGTCCGGAGCACACCGCGGCGAAGGTCCTGGAGGAGTTCCTGCATGGGATGCAGCAGGGCGCGGGGGCGCGGACGGAGCCGATGAAGGGCCGGAAGGTGGGCTGAGACCCCGGCCGGCCCAGGGGCCCGCCGATCAGGGCGGGCCCGCGGGTCAGCCGGAGGACTCCTCGGCGCCCGGGTGCTCGGGATGCACGGTGTCCGACCGCGGCGCGCCCTGCCGGCTGGTCCCCGCCTCGTCGGTGTCCGGGACGTCCTCCGGCTTGTCGGTGCCGGGCTCCTCGTCCGGGACACTCGCGACCTCCCAGGGGTCCTCGCCCTCGCCCGCCTGCTGGTCCGGCAGATCCCGCGGGACGGGATCGCCGTTCTCGCCCGGTCCCTCGTTGCGGTGGTCCACGGCGTCCTCCGTTCGTGTTGATGGCGGGAGCGCGAGTACCTCCGCGCAGATCGGCGAAACGTCAGTGCGGGGAGCGCTCCTCCAGGGCGGCCCGCCAGGCCGGTGCCGGTCCCTCGGGCGCGGGTTCGGGGCGCCGGCCGCCGCGGGCGAAGAAGTCGGCGAGCGGAAGGATGGCCGCGCCCACGGTGACCGCGTCGGGTCCCAGGCGGCCGAGGTCGACGGTGACCTTCTCCGCCGGGTACCGCAGCGCGTACGCCGTCGCGTGGCGCCGTACGGCGGGCAGGAACCGTGCGCCCAGCTGGAGCCCGGCCCAGCCGCCGACGATGATCCGCTCGGGCTGGAACAGGTTGATCAGGTCGGACAGGCCGGCGCCCAGGTACTCGGCGGTCTCCTCCAGGACGGCAAGCGCCACGGGGTCGCCCGGGCTGTCGTCGGCGGGGTGTGCGGCGGCGAGCATGGCGGTCAGCGCGGTCTCCTCGTCGACGCCCTCGGGCGGCCGTCCCCCCTCCTCCCGCCAGCGCTCCAGCAGCGACTCGGCGCCCGCGTAGGCCTCCAGGCAGCCGAGGGCACCGCAGCGGCAGCGGCGCCCCCTGACCCGTACGGTCAGATGCCCCCACTCGACCGCGCGACCGTGCTCCACCTCGGGCGTCACCAGGCAGGCGCCGACGCCGGAGCCGAAGAGGACCACGACGGCGCTGCGGGCACCGCGGCCGCCACCGAACCACATCTCGGCCTGGCCGAGGGTCTTGGCGCCGTTGTCGATGAAGTAGCGGACGCTGCCGGGCAGCGGGGAGCCGGTGCGCAGCAGTGCCTCCAGCGGGACGGCGTCCCAGCCGATGGTCTGGCCGTGCACGACGGCCCCGCTCTCGGGGGTGTGGGCCACGATGCCGGGCACTCCGATGCCGACGCCGAGCAGCGCCTCGGGCTCGATCGCGGCACCGGCGAGCACTTCGGCGATGCCGTCGCGGATGTGCCCGACGATGGCCTCGACGTCGTAGCTCAGCTGGGTCAACGGCCGTTCCGCGCGGGCCAGTTCGGTGAGGGTCAGGTCGAACAGCTCGACGCGTACCCGGGTCTCGCCGACGTCGACGCCGATCATGTGGCCGCTGCCGGGCGCCACCCGCAGCAGGGTGCGGGGGCGTCCGCCGTCGGAGTCGACGCTGCCGGCCTCCTCCAGCAGGCCGTCGGCCACCAGGTCGGCGACGACGTTGCTGACCGAGCCGGAGCTCAGTCCGGTGACCGGGCCGAGTTCGAAGCGGCTGAGGGGTCCGTCGAAGTAGAGGCGCTGCAGCACGGCCGTGCGGTTGGCGCGTCTGAGGTCGCGTACGGTGCGTCCGTTCAAGGGTGTTCAGGCTCCCGTGACCCTGGTGAGGGCCTCGATCTCGTCCAGGGCGGCGACGAGTTCCGGGGCCACCGCCGACTGGACCCAGCGTTCCTTCTCGTCGTCGACCGCCCGGGGGACGGTCTCGGTGAGCATGATCAGGTAGAGGTAGGCGCGGTAGAGGGCCAGGCGCGCCCGGGCCGGGACGTCGAACGCGGCCCGACCGCCCGCCTCCCGGTAGCCCGCGAGGAACGCCTCGTCCTTCTTGATGTCGCCGAGCAGCGCCAGGGAGACGAAGTCGGCGAGGGGGTCGCCCCAGAACATCCGCTCCCCGTCGATGAGCCCGCCGACCCGAAGCTCCCCGTCGGCCGGGCGGTGCAGCAGGATGTTCCCGTCCCACAGGTCGAAGTGGACCAGGGCGGGCACCGTGATCTCGTCGAGGGCGGGGAAGCCGGCCCGGAGTGTGCCGGCCACCTGATCGACGGAGCGCGGCAGTCGCGCCTCGTAGTCCCGGGCGTCGTCCAGGATCGCCTCGATCATGGTGGTGAACGCGGTCCGCCAGTCGGGGGCGAGCGGGCCGAGGGCGCCGGAGGGGTAGCCGAAGCCGGGCCCGGTCACCGTGTGCAGCCGCGCCACCTGTCGGCCCAACTCCCTTCGCAGCGGGGCCCGTTCGGCTTCCGTGACCGACGCGTCCCAGGGCTCGCCGGGACACGCCGTCATCAGCAGATGAGGTACGGCGGTGTCCCCGCCGAGGGCCACCACGCGTGGTGCCGGGACCTCGGCCACGGCGGCCGCGCGGTAGAACTCCGCCTCGGAGAGCAGGAGTTCACGCTCGTAGCGCAGGCCCGGGACGGTGGACGCGGGCGGGACCTTGAGGACGTAGCGGGTGCCGTCGGTGAGCAGGAGCTCCTCGACCGAGTTGTACGTGCCGCCGCTCAGCGGCCGCAGACCGGCGAGGAGGCCGGGGTCGAGACCCGCGCCCTCCAGTGCCCGCCGGGCCCACTCCCAGGAGTCCACCAACGTCCCGCCCCTTCTCTCACCCGGCGGCGTACACGTCCTCGATGTAGCGCCCGTCCAGCACCGGCCCGGCGAGCCACCGCTCGGCGGCCGTCTCGTCGGCGTCGGACATGTGCTCCCGGAACAGGGTACGGAATGCCTCCCGCACGCCGGACGCCCTACGGTGATCCGTCTCCGCAGACGTACACACGAGCGCCGGCCCGGAGAAGTTCCCGGACCTCCTCGCCCGGGCTGACGACGGACGGGGGCAGCCACCGACTGCGGCGGCTGTCGGCGCGGTGGGACGCGGGAAACCGGACGGAACCGGTCACGCGGGCCTACGCGCCCGGCGTGCTGACCACCGGCGTCCGGCCCCCGGTGACCTCCCCTGCGTGAGCCGCCCCCTCCGGGGTGCCGAAGCGGGCCAGCGTGTGCCAGACCATCTTCAGGTGCTGGAGTTCGTAGCGGCCCGTCCGGGCGGCGTCACCGATGATGCGTGGGTCGACCCGTCCGTCCTCGGCGATGCTCGCGCCGCGGTCGGCGTACTCCTGTCCGCGGTAGTCGGCGTGGCGGTGCAGTTCGGCCACCGTGATCCGGTGACCGGGGTGCCACTCGACGGGGACGGGCAGCAGGCGCGCCGCGGCCTCGACGGGGGTGTTCCGGTAGCTCGCGTCGAGGACGAGGGCCTCCACATCGCGGGCCAGGTCGACGCCCCCGTGCACCTGGGCCTCGATGTAGTCGTCGAGGGCGTCCCGCTCGTCGGCCTCCGCGAGGGCGATCAGGGACATGCCGGCGGCCACCCCGAAATGGACCGGCTCGGCCGCGCTGTCGGGGTAGCAGAAGGTGGCGCGGGCGAGCGAGGCGCCGGTCAGCCGGAAGTGCGAGGAGCCGAACCGCGGGGCGGCGCCCACCACTTGACGGCGGAAGTTCAGCGCACCGTACACGGGCCGCTCATGGGCGTCCGCGTCGTCGTAGGCGCCGCCGAAGATCCGGCTCTCCCAGCGCCAGCGGTCACCGCCGGGGTGCGCGGTCAGACCGCCGTTGCTCGTGCCGGTGACGAACTGGGAGTGGTAGACGCCGTCCTGGGCGAGCGCCTCCAGGAGGGGCAGGCCGCGCGCCAGGCGGTCCGGGTGGAAGTTCAGCGTGATGCGCACGTCCGGGTCGACGGGCGGACCCTGCGACGCCGCCGCCACATGACTCAGCGCCGCCCGCGCTCGTGCCGACGCGACTGGACTCACCGGGGCCTCCCCACTCCTGACTCACCCACGCCTCAGATGATCACCTGCCGAGGAGGGCGCCCGCACCTCATTTGCTGATGTCCGGCCCGACGGCGAGCACGATCTTGCCCCGGTTGTCACGCCGTTCCAGCCGCTCGTGGGCGGCCCGTGCCTCTTCCAGGGGTACGACGGTCTCAATCGGTACGCGGTAGACGCCTGCGGCGACTCGCTCGGCCAGTTCTCGCAGGTCGGGACGCGGGTCGTAGCCATGGATCTGCAGGTTGGTGAGCTGGAAGCCGAGGATCGAGGCGTTCTTGGGATAGAAGTCGCGGGTGTCGACGGTGCTCGGTTCCAGGGCGACGTTGGCCAGGGCCACCACCCGGCCGCCGTGGGCCACTTCGCGCAGGCTGCGCCCGAAGGCCCGGCCGCCGACCGTGTCCAGGACGACGTCGGCGCCCCGGCCGTCGGTGAGCCGCAGCACCTCCTCGACCTCGGCGTCGTCGGGGTGGGCGGAGGTGTCGAGGGTGACGTCGGCGCCGAACTCCCCTGCCCAGGCGGGGGCGGAGGTGTCGAGGGTGACGTCGGCGCCGAACTCCCCTGCCCAGGCGGCCTTCTCGGCCGAACCGGCGAGGGCGATCACCCGCGCCCCGGTCTCGGCGGCGATCTGCACGGCCGCCGTGCCGACGCCGCTCGCCGCCGCCTTCACCACGACCGTGTCGTCCTTGGTGACGCGGGCGAGACGGCGCAGGCAGTACCAGGCGCTGAGCCAGGCGACCGGCAGCGCGGCCGCCCGGGTCAGGTCCACGGCCTCGGGGAGTACGACCAGATGGGTGGCGGGCACGGTGGCCAACCGGGCATAGAAACCGGATGACTTGCCGCCGTCGAGGGCCATGACCCGCTGTCCCGGCACGACTTCGGTCACTCCCTCCCCCACCTCGACGACGACTCCCGCCGCCTCGACGCCCGGGACGAGCGGCGGACGCCCGGCACGGTGGTAGAGGCCGGCGCGGAGCAACGCGTCGGCCCGGTTCACCCCGGCCGCGGCGATCCGCACCAGCACCTCTCCGGGGCCGGGCACCGGGTCGGGAACGTCGACCGGTACCAGTACCTCCGGCCCACCGAAGCTGTCGATCCGCACCGCACGCATACCGCACCTGCTCCCTGCCCGGTCACCCGAGCAACTGACACCGGTTGAAGTGGTGTCACTCTCTGACACCACTTCAACCGGTGTCAAGAGGCTTCGCGCCACGATCCGACACCGCATGAACCGGTGTACTCTCGACGGCATGACCGGCAGCCCCGCCCCCGCCGACCCGGCCCTCGCGTTCCCGTTCATCGGCGGCCGCCCCTGCCTGGACTTCGCGGCCACCCTCGGCAAACGGCACACCACCCCGCTGGAGCGGCTCCCCGACACCGCCGCGCTCGCCCGCTGGTTCACCGAGGCCGAGCTGACGACCGACGAGGGCCAGGTGCGGGTCACCGCGCGCGACCTGACGGAGGCCCGTCTCCTGCGCGAGGCCCTGTACTCCCTGGTCCGCGCCGCGATGGCCGGGCGGGAGCCGGACCCGTCCGACGTGGAGCGGGTCAACGCGGCCGCCGCCCAGCCGGACCTCGCACCCCAGCTCGGCCCGGCCCGCTGGACGGCGCGCAGCCCCGCCCGCGCGGCCCTGGCGACGGTGGCGCGGGACGCTGTACTCCTGGTGCGGGGTTCGCTCCTGGAGCGGGTCAAGGAGTGCGAGAACCCGAACTGTTCGCTGCTGTTCCTGGACGACTCGCAGGCCCGCCGCCGCCGTTGGTGCTCGATGGACCGCTGCGGCAACCTCGCGAAGATCGCCGGTTACCGCTCCCGCAGCCGGGCCGCCTCCACTCGGTGAAGGCGGGTCAGGACAGCGAGGGCGCGGACGTCGGGGTGGGCGCGGCCGATCCGGTAGACGGGACGGACCCCGCCTGGCCAGGCGCCGGCCGGTGACGGGTAGCAGGTCGAGTGCGTCGTCGCGGTACCGCACCCGGTCGAGGGGCCGCTCGCCGCTGCCCGCGGCGGCCGTGCCTCGACTGTCCGCGGCTCATGGCGTGGATGCGGGCGCGAGCGGCTGGCCGGGCTGTTCCGGGGGCGCGGTCCGGCAGGCCACCGGAGCGGTGAGGCGAGCGCGGTACGCGCAGTCAGAGGCCTCGACGGCGGAGACGCCGGTGCCAGGGGGCGCCACTCCCGGTACGGCCGTGCAGGGGGTGGCGAGCAGGGTCAGGATGGTGGTGGGCCGTATGCAGGTCGCCGCCCCGCGCTTTCGCCCCGGGTCGGCGCGGGCCACCGTCGAGTGGTGCTCTCAGAGATCACCCGAGGTGGTGCCCGGGTGTCCGCCGTCACTGCCCGGGGTCCTTGCTGTGAGCCGGACGCAGCCCACAATGGGGGCACGCTTGCGGACCGTCACAGTCCGTATACGCGTTCACCGGACGCCTACGTGGAAGAGGAACACACTGAGGATGCGAGAGGTACGTGAGGCGACGGCGTCCCTGGTGCGGTTCGTGAAACGGCGCCGGGACCCCGTGATCGTGCAGACACTGCGGTCGGCGGCCGCGGCGACGATCGCCTACGTCATCGCACTGCGGCTCAGCCCCGAGGCGGCCCCGCTCACCGCGCCCCTGACCGCGCTGCTCGTCGTACAGGTCACCCTCTACTCCACTCTCACCACCGGCATCCGCCGGGTGAACTCGGTGGTCACCGGTGTCCTCGTCGCCATCGCCTTCAGTCTGCTGGTGGGCCTGACCTGGTGGAGCCTCGGTCTGCTGATCGTGGCGTCGCTGGTGGTCGGACGGCTGGTGAAGGTCGAGGAGTTCGTGCCCGAGGTGGCGATCAGCGCCATGCTGGTGCTGGGGGTGACGACCGTCGGGGACACCGCCTGGGCACGGATCGTGGAGACACTGATCGGCGCGGTCGTCGGACTGGCCTGCAATCTGCTGCTCGCTCCCCCGGTGTGGGTGGACGAGGCCGGCGAGTCGATCGAGGGGCTGGCCCGCCGGCTGCGGAAGCTGATGCTGCGGATGGGCGAGGAGGCCGCGGGCCGTACGCCCGTGGAACTGGCGACGGCCCGGCTGTACGAGGCGCGCGAGCTCGACCACGACATCGTCGAGGTGGACGCGGCCCTCCGGCAGGCCGAGGACAGCCTCAAGCTGAACCCCAGGGTGAAGGAGGGCCTGCTGCACCGGGTGGTGCTGCGCACCGGCCTGGACACCCTGGAGATCTGCACGGTCGTGCTGCGGGTCCTCGCCCGCACCCTCACCGACCTCGCCAAGGAACGCGACCCCTTCGCCGACGACCCGCATCCGCTCGACAAGGACCAGGCTCCCGAGCCCCTGTTCGGGCCGGAGACCGGTCGGACCGTGGAGCAGCTGCTGTCCGAGATCGGCGACGCCGTGGTCAGCTTCGCGGTGCTGGTGACCACCCATGTGAGTGTGAGCGCCGAGTCCGCGGAGGCCCGCCTCACCGCCGAGCTGCGCCAGGCCTCGGCGACCCGCGACAAACTGGCCCAACTGCTCCTGGAGGAGGTCCAGCGGGACACCCGCCAGTGGCACCTGCACGGGGCCGTGCTCACCGAGGTCAACCGCATCCTCGACGAGCTGGACACCGAGCATCGCTCCCGCCGTCTGCTGGAGGAGCTGGACCGTGCGTCCAAGGAGCAGCGCGAGCGGATGCCGCATCTGACCCGGATGCAGGAACGCTGGCGCAGGAACCGCTCGGCACTCTCCGGTCGTTCCAGGTGACACAGGCACACCGGACAATCACAGGGGGCGGGTCGATGACCGACACGAGCGTGCGGATCGACGGGAACACACTGCGGCTGCCGGGCGGTGCGGCGGTGCGGTTCGTCCGCACCCTGCGGCTGCCCGAGACGGGCACGCATCCGCTGCCGCCGGGGCTCGGTGAGTTCCCGGTGCGCCGCGTCTCCGACTATCCGGACACCGTGCCGGAGCAGTGGCGGGCCCGCGGCGGGGTGATGCTGCCGGTGTATCTGCGCGAGGCCATGTGGCTGAGCTTCGGGGGCACCGTCGAGCCCGCCGCCCTCCAGGTCGGGGTGGGCAAGGTGTGCGCGGTCTCCGGGAAGCCGTGGAGCGACCGGCTCGCCCGTGACCCGCAGAACTACGTGGTGCTGCCCCGCCAGCCCTGGCTGGACGGCATCAACTCGGGCAAGGGGACGGTCCGCCAGTTCGTCGCGGTGCCGCTCGGGCTGGGCGCGACCGTCGAGGGGCAGGTCACGGGCGAGGAGGTCTGGGGCGGCGTACAGCTGCAAGCCTTCCGGCTGGTCGAGGAGCGTCTGAGCCAGTGGCGGCAGGCGCAGGAGCGGATGCGGTCGGCGAGCGGGCCCGGCATGGCCTACGGCGCGGCCGTGCCCATGGCCATGGCGGCGCCGGCCGCTCCGGGGGGCCCGCCCCGCAGCGCCCCCGCGATGGGGCTCGGCGTCGGCGGTTCCCTGCGCCAGGAGGTCTACCGGGACGACCGGCCGCTGTCGGACTGGGCGGACACACCGGCCGGGCGGGTCTTCGTGCACCTGGTGACACCGCCCGAGTGGCGCCGTATCACCGGCGAGGCGCCCCCGCCGTCCCCCGTGGACCGGGCGGCCTACACCAGGGCGGGGCTGCCCTGGTTCGACTACTACGACCAGGACGCGGAGGATCTCGCCCCTACGGAACCGCTGGAGGGCGTGAAACCGGTGGGCGAGTGGCTCGGTGACGATCACGAGCCCTGGCAGCAGCCCACCTCGCAGCAGGTCAAGCCGCTGGGGGACGCGCCGGGCAAGCCGGTCGAGGACGGCGACTGGTAGGGGGCGGCGGGGCTCGGGTTGCACCGGCCGGGCGATCCGGGTGAAGGTGGCTGTCCAGGTCCGAGAGGGTCCGACACCATCGATCACCCGGGGTGCGCAGGGATGAGCAGTGCGAACGGCGGCTGGAGCAGGCGCCGGTTCGTCGGCGTCCTCGCAGGTGCGGGCTCGGGGCTCGTCGGCTGCGCGACGTCCTCCGGTCCTTCGTCGGCGTCGGCGCCCTCCAAGGCTCCCGGCTCCACCGGGTCCGCCTCACCGAGCCGGACGCGAACACCGTCCGCCCCGGCTCCGACCGGCCCCCGCCCCCTCTATCTCGGTACCTACACGTCCGTCGAGGGCGGCGGCACCGGGATCGGCATCGCCGCCTACGACGCCGGGAGCGGCCGGATCACCGGCAAGGGCACGATCACCGGTGTCACCAACCCGTCGTATCTCGCGGCGCACCCCGACGGCCGCACGCTGTACGCGGTCGCCGAGCGCGACGCCGGTGCGGTGACCGCCGTACGCCTGTCCGACCGCAAGATGCTGGGGAGCCGGAGCACCGGCGGGGCGGGGCCGTGTCATCTGTCGGTGCATCCGGGCGGGCGCTGGCTGCTCAGCGCGAACTACGGCTCCGGCAGTGTGGCCGTGCATCCCATCGACTCCTCGGGCGCGCTCGGCGAGCTCAGGGACTCGGTCACGCACTCCAGTCCGGCGCCGGGGCCCGGCCAGGAGGGGCCGCACGCCCACCAGTTCCTCACCAGTCCGGACGGCGGCCATGTGCTGGCCGTCGACCTGGGCACGGACACCGTCTACAGCTACCGCCTCAACGAGCGGACCGGCACCCTCACGGAGGTCTCGCGGGCCCGGACCCGTGCGGGGGCCGGGCCACGCCATCTCACCTTTCATCCGGGTGGCCGGTACGCCTATCTCGCCAACGAGGTCGACAACACGGTGGCGGTGTGCGCGTACGACCGCAGGACGGGCCATGTCTCCATCGGAGGGCCGCAGTCCACGGGGACGGGCTCGGGCACGAACTACCCGGCGCAGTTCCTGGTCACCGCGAACGGCTCGTACGCCTATCTCGCCAACCGGGGCGACAACAGCCTCACGCGGTACGCGGTGGAGGCGGACGGCGCCCGGCTCAGGCTGCTCGACACCGTGCCGGTGCACGGTGACTTCCCGCGGCAGATCTCCTTCTCCCCCGACGGCAGACTGCTCTTCGCGGCGAATCAGAGGTCCGGCACCGTCAGCGTCTTCCACGTGAACACGACGAGCGGTGACCTGCGACTCGCCGGAGAGCCGTTCGCCTCACCCGTCGCCGTCTGTGCGCTGCCGCTGTAGGGCACGCGGACAGGACGCGGCGCTCGCCTGGGTGAGCAGCACATGCATGCGCTCGGTCAGCCCCGCCACGTCGTCGGCGGGCGCGTGGAAGGGCAGCCGTACGTCGCCGTGGGCGCGGGCGCGCTCGATGCGCAGGGTCAGTCCGTGCCGGTCCACGGCGAGAGGCTGGACGCGGACCGCGCCGTGGAGGCTGTCGGGCTCGACGAGCCTCGTGAGCCGCTCGACCGCGTCGGGGTGGCAATCGGCGAGGTGGGTGAGCAGCCGGGCCTCGGCCGTGGCGAGCGGGTCGGGTGCGGCGGCGGCGAACTCGTCGAGGTCGACGACCACCGCGCCGGACGGCCGGCGCAGCACCACGCGCGTGGCCTCGAACGCCAGCCGGCCGTCCCCTGCGGCGAACCAGCCGGCGATCCACAGCCGGGCGCGGATACGGCTGCGCAGGGGAACGGGTGCCACGTCGGCGAACTCCAGGACGGCGGACGGCTCGCCGCGGGGCGCACAGATCGCGGCCGCGACCAGAGTGCTGTCCTCGGGCACCTCCAGGGTCACCCGCCCGTCCTCGGCGACCTTGTGCGCGCCGACGAACTCCTCGCGGCCGCCCTCGGCGGTCACCGCGCAGGACCACGCGGCGGCGAGCACCGACCGGGCGTGTTCCGCCGCGGAAGGCGCGGCCGTCCAGGTTTGGCTGTCACCCATCCATTGCCTCCTAAGGTAAGCCTTGCCTAACTTAGCGAAGATCGGCGACGAAGCCAACCACGGAGGGCGTGACGGACGTGCTGATTCCGGTCAGGGCCTGAGAACGCCGAGCAGGGCCCGCGCGCACAGGTCGCGCACCTGTTCCCGGGAGAGGTCCGCACCCCGCAGCCACTCCAGGCAGACGGCCGTGGTGAAGGCCAGCCAGCCCCGGACGGCCAGCTGAAGGTCGGGGCGCTCCTGCGCCTGTGCGCCGAACTCCGGATCCGCGGCCAGCGCCGCCAGGATCTGCCGCTCCTGTGCGGCCAGCGCCCGGTGATAGACCCGGCGCACGGCCTGGTCCCCGGCGGCGTCGGCGCGATGGAAGGCACGGAAGCCGTGGGCGTGGGCGTGGACGTACTCCAGATACGTGTCCAGCCCCGCTGTCAGCTGCTCGCGCACCGGGACGCCGGGCACGGCCGCGGTCATGGCCAGCATCCGCTCGCTCTCGCGCTCGACGACCGCCGCGAAGAAGTCCTGCTTCGTCGAGAAGTAGTGGTAGAGCAGCCCGCGCGAGACGCCGGCGATCTCGGCGACCTGCTCGATCCACACGTCGTCGTACGGACTCTCCGAGAACAGCCTCGCCCCCACCGACAGGAGCTGCTCCCGGCGCTCCCCGGTGCTGAGCCTGCGGCGCGCGCGCTCGCCCTGCTTCCCGGCCATGCCCGCACTTTACTTGACGCCGATTCAACAAGGGGACCAGACTGAGCGCGCTGTTGAACCCACGTACAACGCGCCCAACTGCCGCTGGATCAAGGGAGATCTCGTCATGGCGGAGACGACGACAACGGCCACGCGACCGACGGGTTTCCGCAGCGCCGAGCTGGGCTGGCCGCAGCTGCACCGCATTCCGCATCCGCCGCGTCGGCTCCCCCTGCTCGGCGACGTGCTGGGCGTCAACCGGGCCACCCCGCTCCAGGACTCGCTGCGCTTCGCCCGCGGGCTGGGACCGATCTTCCGGCGCAGGGCGTTCAACCGGGAGTTCGTGTTCACCTGGGGAGCCGAGCTGGTGGCGGACCTGGCGGACGAGTCGCGGTTCGCCAAGCACGTGGGCCTCGGGGTCGCCAATCTCCGGCCGGTCGCGGGCGACGGGCTGTTCACCGCGTACAACCACGAGCCGAACTGGCAGCTGGCGCACGACGTCCTGGCACCGGGCTTCAGCCGGGAGGCGATGGCGGCCTACCACCCGATGATGCTGGCCGTGGCCGGGCAACTGACGGACCACTGGGACCGTG
Source organism: Streptomyces sp. SLBN-8D4 (assembly GCF_049739545.1). Lineage (NCBI taxonomy): Bacteria > Bacillati > Actinomycetota > Actinomycetes > Kitasatosporales > Streptomycetaceae > Streptomyces > Streptomyces sp. SLBN-8D4. Next base: position 9,239,265 of record NZ_JBMGQC010000001.1, on the reverse strand, counting down.
AGCAGACGGCGGGCCGGTCGGTGGACGTGCCCGGGGACATGACCAAGCTGACCCTGGAGACCATCGCGCGGACCGGGTTCGGGCACGACTTCGGCTCCTTCGAACGGGAGCGGCTGCACCCCTTCGTGACGGCGATGGTCGGCACCCTGACCTACGCGCAGCGCCTCAACTCCGTGCCCTTCCCCGCTCTGGTCCGGCGTGCCGCGCGGCGCAACGCCGACGACATCGCCTACCTCAACCGCATGGTCGACGACCTGGTCCGGGCCCGGCGCGGGGCGCGCGGGGACGGTGACCTGCTCGACCGGATGCTGGAGACGGCCCACCCGGAGACCGGTGAGCGGCTGTCGCCGGAGAACGTCCGCCGGCAGGTCATCACCTTCCTGGTGGCCGGCCACGAGACCACGTCAGGCGCGCTCTCCTTCGCGCTGCACTACCTCTCCCGCCACCCCGAGGTCGCGGCACGCGCGCGTGACGAGGTGGACCGCGTGTGGGGCACCACCGACGCGCCGGGGTACGACCAGGTGGCGAAGCTGCGGTATGTGCGCCGGGTGCTGGACGAGTCGCTGCGCTTGTGGCCGACGGCGCCCGCGTTCGCCCGCGAGGCGGTCGAGGACACCGTGCTGGCCGGTCAGCACCCGATGCGCCGCGGGGCCTGGACGCTGGTGCTCACGCCGATGCTCCAGCGCGATCCCGAGGTGTGGGGCGCCGACGCCGAGCGGTTCGACCCGGACCGCTTCGACCCCAAGGCCGTACGGTCGCGTCCCCCGCATGTCTTCAAGCCGTTCGGCACCGGGGCCCGGGCCTGCATCGGGCGCCAGTTCGCACTCCACGAGGCCACGCTGGTGCTCGGTCTGCTGCTGCGCCGCTACGAGCTGCGGGCCGACCCCGGCTACCGGCTCAGCGTGACCGAGCGGCTGACGCTGATGCCGGACGGGCTTCGGCTGCACCTGGAACGGCGGGCGGGCAGCGCCGCCATGGCCGCCCCCGTGGCGAATCCGGACGAGGCCCCGGTTCAGGCCTCCGAGTCACGCTGTCCAGTGCACAGGGCGGGTGACTGACTCCGGCAGCCGGGTTCCGGCGCTGCCCCTGGCCGCGTTCAGCTGGGGCTGGGTGAGGAAGAACGCGCCGGTCAGGTCCGCGTCCGTCAGATCGGTGTCGCGCAGGTCGGCGCCGATCAGATCCGCGCCGCGCAGGTCGGCGCCGCTGAGGTCGGCCGCTATGAGGTAGGCGCCGCGGAGACTGGCGCCGCGCAGGTCGGCGCCCTTGAGACGGGCACCCATCAGGTCGGCGCCCCGGCGGTTCTTCTTCTTGCTCCCGCCGCCGAGGCCGGCCCGCACCAGCTCGCTGGTGCGCAGCAGGAGGACGTTGACCTGCTGCCGGTGCGCGGGGACGTCCAGAGCCGCGAGCTCTTCGGCGGTCCCCCGGGTGAGCGCCTCGGTCCGCTCCAGCATGCGGCGCAGGTCGGCGTGGACCGGGCGGGCGGCGGGCAGGGTGAGCGCCTCGGTGAGGTACCAGAGCAGTTCGTGGAGCTGGCGCACGACCGGGAAGACGTCGAACATCCGGCGGGCGTCCGCACGCGGACCGTCACGCCAGTCCCGGCCGCCGAAGGTGACCTGCGAGACCTTCTGCCCGGCGCCGAAGCAGTCGTAGACCGTGCATCCGGTGTAGCCCTTGTCCCGCAGCCTGGCGTGGATGCCGCACCGGTGGTCGTCCCGGAGGTTGGGGCAGGGCGTGCCGGCCGGCTTGTCGCGGGCGAAGTCCGCGGAGGCGGTGAAGGGCAGAGCGACACAGCACAGGCCGAAGCACCGTGCGCAGTCGCCCCTGAGGTCGATCATCTGTTCTGGCATCACAGCCAGCCTAACGGGCCCCGGGGACCGGCCTGCCCGACAGGAACTCACTGACGAGTTTCCGGCGATGTGGGGGTCTCCTCATCCGACGGAAAACAAACTCCGCTACCACAGAGACACCGGCCGACCGAGGCAGGAGCCGAACGCATCGAGGAGGCGTCATGTGCAGCCACCAGCCCCCGTGCCCCACCGTCGACAGCCCCGACCACCACACCGCGGTGATCGTCTCCGCCCATCCCGAACAGGGCTGGAGCCTGCTGTGCAACGGCACCGTCGTCTTCGACGACACCGGTGAACTTCTGCCGGACGGACGGGTCGTGAGCCCGCATCGCACGTCCGGGGCACCGGCCGTGGCGGCCTGAGTCGGCGGGCGCCGCCCGGCAGGTCGAGCCGGTCGTCCGTGGAAGCGAGACGATCACATGATGCACGGCGTGGATCAATAACGTTGCGCCTTCGCCAGCTTGGGCGTCAGCACCGGGTCGGCGGGCTTGCGGCTGACAGCGACGGGCTGGGCCTTCTCCCCCGGCTTCAGGTCCTCGGCGCCGACGTACCGGGTCTCCACCACCTTGCCCGACGAGTCCAGGAAGTCGACCTGGACGGCGTACGAGGCCGTCGCGTCGGTCTTGTTGGTGATGGTGACGACGACGGCGAGCAGGCCGCCGGTCCCGGAGCGCGGCTTGCCGGTCATGGTGACCTCGGACCTGGCGTTGCCCGGTCCGTCCACCTTCGCGAGCTCGGTCCGCGCGGCCTTGGCGGCGCGTGCCGTCTCGGCGGAGACGGCTGCCTCGAAGGAGGAGGCGGCCGCCGAGGCGGACGCTGCCAGTTCGGAAGCCTTGGCCCGCGCCGAGGCCTCGGCGGACGCGAGCGCGGAGGCCGCGCTGCCGAAGAAGGAGGCGGTGTCCGGGGCGGTCGGCCGTTCGGTGGAGACCGACGTGCCACCGGAGTCGTCGCCGCTGCCGCACGCCGCCAGGGTGAGCGTGCCCGCGGCGGCCATGACCACGGCGAGGGCGGCGATCCGGGACCGTCCGTGGGGTGACGGTGGGCTCATCGGTGACGTCCTCTCGACTCCGGCGTCGGCACTTGATCGAAATGAACCTTATGCCGGAATCGAAAGGGGGGCATGTCGTCGCCCACGGGCCGCCCGCGCCCACGGACGGCGCCGGTCTTCGGCGTCAGACCTCGCCGCGGACGAGGGAGAGCAGCCGGTCCAGTACCCGCGGGCCGCCCGCACGGACGCCGTCATGCTCGAACTCGTCCGTCACCCAGGTGCGCAGACCGCGGATCGCGCGGGCGGTCCGAAGGGAGTGGGCCGTGTCGACGTACATGTCGTCGTGGTAGACGGCGGCGGCGACCGGAACCTCGTTGGTGGCGAGGCGGGCCGGGTCGTACAGAGGCTGCCAGTCGGTGCGGGCGGCGAGGAGTTCGGCGGTCTCGCGCAGCGGCCGCAGGGCCGGGTCGCAGTCGAACAGCCAAGGGTGGATCGACTCGCCGGTGAACAGCAGCGGCTCGTCGCCGGCGAGGGACTTGGCCGCGTCGAACTGCGGGAACTCGGCGCGTACCCGTTCGGCCGACCAGGCGGTGGGCCGCCCGTCCTGGCCGTAGGTGGCCTCGTGGACGAGGGCGTAGAGCGGGTGGGGCGCGTAGGAGAGGAGGCCCTGGACCTCTTCCTGGAAGGCGTCGGAGAGCTCCGGGCCCCGCGGGGTGCGGACGAAGGCGTGCTCCAGGAGGAAGTGCAGCCGGTGGCTGCCCTCGCTGCCGCCCAGGAGGATGCCGAGCGACTGGAAGGCCTCGACGGTCAGCCGATAGCCGTTCGGCAGGGTCACCTCGTGGGTGAGGAGGTGGTCGGCGATACGGCGGGCCCGCTCGACGTCCTGCGGATAGCGGGCGTAGTGCGCGGCGACCTTGCGCTCCACGCGCGGGTAGGCGGCCCGGTAGACGTCGTCGGCGTGGGCGCCGAGGGAGGGCAGACCGCCGGTGATGACGGCGGCGGCGAGGCCCTCGGAGGCGAGGGACAGATAGGTCGTGGCGCAGAAACCGCCGAAGCTCTGACCGAGGACGGTCCAGGGGGCGCCGCCCGTCACCTGGGGGCGGATCGCCTCGCAGTCGCGGACGATGGAGTCGGCGCGGAAGCGGGCCAGGTACTCGGCCTGTTCGGCGGGGCCGCCGCGCAGCGGGAGGGTCTGGCGGTTGGCGGGGCTGGAGTGGCCGGTGCCGCGCTGGTCGAGCAGGAGGACGCGGTACTCCTTCAAGGCCCGGCCGAACCAGCCCCCCTTGCCGACGAATCGGTTCGCCCCGAAGCCGGGGCCGCCCTGGAGGTAGACCAGCCACGGCAGGTTCTGGCCCGCCTTGTCGCTCGCCACGGCCTCACGGGCGTAGAGCTCGATCGTCTCCCCGGCCGGGTCGTCGTGGTCGAGGGGGACGCTGAAGCGGCGGTCGGTGAGGACGAGGCCGGGCTGGCGGTAGGTCGCGGACAACTGGGCTCCCGGGACGGACGGATTCTTCAGGGCGCGTCCCAGTTCAGCACATGTTCGTCCGCCGTCGGACCCCTTCGATCATGAAATCTTACTGACTTGCGGGTCAGCGGGCGGCCAGGCTGGAGCGCCGCACCACCAGTTCGGGCTGGAGCACCACCCGGCGGTGCTCGTGGCGCTTGCCGGTGGTCTCCGCCTCCGTCTCCTCCAGGAGCAGTTCGGCGGCCAGGGCGCCCATGGTGACGGCGGGCTGGCGGACCGAGGTGAGCGGGACGGCCGCGGCGGCGGCGAACTCGATGTCGTCGTAGCCGACGATGGCGAGGTCGTCGGGGACCGTGATCCCCGCCGCGTACATGGCCTGCAGCACGCCGAGGGCGAGCAGGTCGTTGGCGCAGAACACGGCGGTCGGGCGGTCCGCGAGGCCGAGCAGGCGGGCGCCGGCGTCCCGGCCCGCGGCCACGTCGAGCCGTTCGGTGGGCAGCTCGCGCAGGTGGTCGGGGCCCAGGCCCGCCTCGGCGAGAGCGTTCAGGGCGCCGGTGCGGCGGTCGCGGACCTGGTTGAGGCCGGGCGGGCCGCTGACGTAGGCGATGGAGCGGTGCCCGGCGTCCACGAGGTGGCGTACGGCCAGCGCGCCGCCGGCGACGTCGTCGACGGAGACCGAGCACTCGGTGGTGCCCTCGGCGACCCGGTCGACGAGGACGAAGGGGATGCCGTGGCGGCGGAAGGAGTCGATGTTGCGACCGGAGGCGTCGGTCGGGGTGAGCAGGACGCCGCGCACCCGCTGCTCGGCGAAGAGGGACAGGTACTCCGCCTCCTCGCTCGCGCTCTGGGCGCTGTTGCAGACCATCACGCCGAGGCCGTCGTCGCGGGCGGCCCGCTCGGCGCCGCGTGCGACGTCGACGAAGAAGGGGTTGCCCATGTCGAGCACGAGGAGGCCCATGATCCGGCTGCGGCCCGCGCGCAGCTGGCGGGCGGACTCGCTGCGGACATAGCCGAGCCGGTCTATCGCGGACAGGACGCGCGCCCGGGTCTCGGTGGCGACGGAGTCCGGACGATTGATGACGTTCGAGACCGTGCCGACGGAGACTCCGGCGGCTCGGGCGACGTCCTTGATACCCACCGACTGGGCCATCGGGCAGGGACCTCCAGGGAGACGAGGGGCGACAGGACGACCTTCACATTATCGTCGAGCCGCCCCCACACCGGTCACGATCAGGTGGGCAACGCGAAGTCGACGACGTGGAGCGCCGAGGGGGTCGTACCGCTGGATTTCTCCTGGTACATGAACGACAGCACGTTGTCCTGCGCCACCCGCGTCTCGTCGATCACGACCTCGCCGAAGGCGTTGAGGCCGCTGCCGTCGAACAGGATCTTCCAGTCGGTGTACCCGGACGCCTTGGACGCGGCGGCGATCCGGCCGAACGGGAAGATCGCGTAGGCGTTGTCGTACTTGTCCAGGATCAGCTTGGTGCGCTGGCTGGAGCCGAGCACGACCGGGATCTCGGTCTTCTGCCAGGTGCCCGAGGAGTTCTTGCGGACGTGGAAGGCGCGGCCGCCCGCGGTGCGGTCGGAGACGTAGTCGGTGGTGCACTGGCCGAAGCGTCCTGGGACGTAACTGATGATCGCGTGCGGCAGGCCCGAGGAGTCCGTGGACTGGCTCTCCTGGTTCATCAGGGAGTGGTCCGGGTTCAGCGCGTCGATGACCAGGCCGCTGTCGGTGACGGCGACCTTGTCGGAGCCGCCGGTGCTGCCCACGACGGTGCCGGCGTTGTTGCGCCAGGTGCGGCCGCGGTCGTCGGAGTAGACGTAGCCGGTGTCGTGGTTGGTGATGCCGCCGCTGTTGCACATCACGGCGCCGTTCTGCTCGCGCCAGGTGAAGAAGGAGTGCAGCCGGCCGTTCTTGTCGTAGTCGATGCCGTGCAGGTACATGTTGCGGGCCGTCGAGGAGCCGTGCTCGCTGGTGTAGGTGCCGGTGGAGGCGGACCACTCGCCGAGGTCGGTCCAGGCCGAACCGTCGTACTCCGCGAGGGCGTTGCGGCCGTTGCCGGATATCCCGCGCCGGTAGCTGAGCTGGAGTTTGCCGTCCGGGGTGGAGACGAACTGCGGGTAGGTGAACTGCGACGTGAGGGCCACGCCGTCCAGGGTGGACTGGGGTGCCCCGAACCGGGCGGCGGTCCAGCTCAGTCCTGACGGGTTGTCCAAGAGGCCCGCGACCGACTTGACGTAGGTGAAGCCGTCGCTGTGCGAGTCCATGTTGAGGTGGAGGCGGCCGTCCACCTTGGAGACGCCCATGGAGATGACGTTGTGGGAGTCGCTGGTCTTGAGGGTGTGTCCGACCTGGACGGTGGACCAGGTGCTCCCGCCGAGGACGCGGCGGCCGACGACGGCGTTCTTGTCGGCGGTGTACCAGACGGCGTACTGGTAGCCCTTGTAGGTCAGCAGGCCGTTCTTCTGGAACGAGTTGTTGTTGACGAGGCCGTCGTAGGAGACGAAGAAGACCGCCTGGCTGTCGAGCGTGGTGGTGCCGGTCCGGGTGACGGAGGGACCGGGACCGGCGGCGCGGGCGGTGCCGCCGGTGAGCGCGGTGGTGGACATGGCGGACACGATGGCACCTGCGAGCAGCGTGCGTCTTTTCATGGTGCGGCTCCTGTGGTCCTGATGGGGAGGTTGTCAGGCGAGGTGGAACACCTCGGTGAGCGGTTTCATCGCCTCGTCCGGGCGGGCTCCGTCGAGTGACTCGAAGAACTCGCCCATCTCGGCCTGCCAGCGGGCGTTGACCTCGGTGGCTTCCATACCGGCCTTGGCGGCCTCGAAGTCCTCGGTCTCCAGATAGCCCACGAGCAGGCCGTCGTCGCGCAGGAAGAGCGAGTAGTTGTGCCAGCCGGTGGCCGAGAGTGCGTCCAGCATCTCCGGCCACACGGCGGCGTGTCGTTCGCGGTACTCGGCGAGCTTGTCCTGACGGACCTTGAGGAGGAAACAGACGCGCTGCATGAAGTACCGCTCCGGAACTAGAAGTTGAACTGGTCGATGTTCTTGGCGGTGAACACGGTCGGCTTGCCGAGGTTGATCACGCCGTCCTTGCCGATGGTGTACGTGGTGCCGCCGGCCTTGAAGGTCTCGCCCTCCTTGCCGGTGATCTGACCGGAGACCAGCGCGACGGCGGTCTGGGCGGCCAGCGCGCCGAGCTTCGCCGGGTCCCACAGCTCGAAGCCCTCGACGGTGCCGTTCTTGACGTACTTGCGCATGTCGTTGGGGGTGCCGAGGCCGGTCAGCTTGACCTTGCCCTTGTACTTGGAGCCGGAGAGGTACTGGGCAGCCGCCTTGATGCCGACCGTGGTCGGGGAGATGATCCCCTTCAGGTTCGGGTACTCCTGGAGCAGGCCCTGGGTCTGCTGGAAGGACTGCTGGGCGTCGTCGTTGCCGTACGCGACCTTGACGAGCTTGATGTTCTTGTACTTGTCGCCCTTCAGTTCGTCCTTCATGAAGTCGATCCAGGTGTTCTGGTTCGTCGCCGTCTGGGCGGCGGACAGGATCGCGATCTCTCCCTTGTAGCCGATCTGCTCGGCGAGCAGTTGCACCTCGGTGCGGCCGAGGTCCTCGGCGGAGGCCTGCGAGACGAAGGCGTTGCGGCAGTCGGCCTTGGTGTCGGAGTCGTAGGTGACGACCTTGATGTCGTTCTTCATGGCCTGCTTCAGCGCGGTGCACAGGGCGCCCGGGTCCTGCGCGGACACGGCCATCGCGTTGACCTGCTGCTGGGTGAGCGTGTTGACGTAGGAGACCTGGCCGGCGGTGTCGGTGGCGCTGGACGGACCGACCTCCTTGTACTTCGAGCCCAGCTCCGTCAGGGCCGTCTCGCCGCCCTTGTCGGCGGAGGTGAAGTACGGGTTGTTGACCTGCTTGGGCAGGAACCCGACGGTCAGGCCCTTCTTCGTGGCCGCGTTCGGGTCGGCCTTGGCGGTGGAGGCCGCCGACGCGCCCTCGTCCTGCACGTCCTTCTTGGTGGTGCCGCCGCACGCGGTGAGCGCGAGGGCGAGCGAGGTGCCGGCGGCGAGGGCCGCGCAGGAACGGCGGAGGGATGACTTGCGCATGACGGATCTTCCTTACGAGGGTGAGCGGATACGAGGTTTCCTTGAACGCCCGGGCCTATGCGGCCGGGGTGGGCGCCTTGGACGCCGGTGTCGAGGCGGCTCGGCGGCCGGCCCTCGCAACCGAGATCTGCCGTGCGACCCGGGGGCCGAGCACGGAGAGGACGAGAAGAACGCCGGTGACGACGATCTGGGACTGGGCGGAGACGTCCTGGAGGCTCATCACGTTCTGGAGGGCGCCGAGGAGGAAGACTCCCGCGATCGCGCCGCCGAGCGTGCCCTTGCCGCCGTCGAAGTCGATGCCGCCCAGCAACACGGCCGCCACGACGGAGAGTTCGAGCCCCGTGGCGTTGTCGTAGCGGGCGCTGGCGTAGTGCAGTGCCCAGAAGATCCCGGTGAGTGAGGCCATCAGGCCCGTCACCGTGAACAGGATCAGCTTCTGGCGCTTGACCCGGATGCCGGCGAACCGCGCCGCCTCCTCGCTCGCTCCGGTCGCGAACACCGACCGCCCGAACGGCGTGGCGTGCAGGACGACCACGGCGATCGCGAGCAGGACGAGGAAGGGCAGGAAGGCCTGCGGGATGAACGTGTCCCCGATCCGGCCCGCCGCGAAGTCCAGGTACTGCGTGGGGAAGTCGGTGACCGCGTCGGAGCCCAGCACGATCTGTGCGATGCCCCGGTAGGCGGCGAGGGTGCCGATGGTGACGGCGAGGGAGGGCAGGCCCAGGCGGGTCACGAGCAGACCGTTGACGAGTCCGCATGCCACGCCCAGCACCAGGCAGATCGGGATGATCACCTCGATCGTCAGGCCCTGGTTCCACAGGGCGCCCATCACCGCGCCGGACAGGCCGGCGGTGGAGGCGACCGAGAGGTCGATCTCGCCGGAGACCACGAGCAGGGTCATGGGCAGGGCGATCAGCGCGATCGGCAGGGTGTTGCCGATCAGGAAGGACAGGTTCAGCGCGTTGCCGAAGCCGTCGACCGTACCGAAGGACAGCAGGAGCACGACGATCAGTAGGGCGCCGACCACCGTGTCCCAGCGGATCGCGCGGCTGAGGGACTCAGGCATGGCGGGCGTTCCTCTTCTTCAGGGCCAAGGCCACGCGCAGCGCGACGATCCGGTCGACCGCGATGGCGAGGATGAGCAGGATGCCGTTGATGGCGAGCACCCAGACCGAGCTGACGCCGAGGGCGGGCAGCACGCTGTTGATGGAGGTCAGCAGCAGGGCGCCGAGGGCCGCGCCGTAGACGCTGCCGGAGCCGCCGGTGAAGACAACACCGCCGACCACGACCGCGCTGACGACGGTCAGTTCGTAGCCGGTTCCGGTCCCGGAGTCGACGTTGCCGAACCGGGCCAGGTACATCGCGCCGGCGAGGCCGGCGAGGCCACCGCAGAAGGTGTACGCGGCCAGGATCCGCTTGCGCACCGGGATGCCGGCGAGCCGTGCGGCCTCGGGGTTGGAGCCGAGCGCGTACAGCTCGCGTCCGCTGCCGAAGTGCTTGAGGTAGTAGGCGGTGGCGACGAGAACGGCCAGCGCGATCAGGGCCAGCCACGGGACCGCGGAGATGCCGCCGGAGCCGAAGTTCACGAAGCTGTCCGGGAGGTCGGCCGCCGTGATCTGGCGGGAGCCGACCCAGATGGAGTCGATGCCCCGGATGATGTAGAGCGTGCCCAGGGTGACCACCAGCGCGGGCACCTGGCCGAGGCTCACGAGGAGGCCGTTGAGCAGGCCGAAGCCGATGCCGAGCAGGACCGCGAGGACGATCGCCAGGACGGGGTTGCCGCCGCCGTGCAGGTAGGTGCCGGTGGCGAAGGCGCTGATGCCGAGGATGGAGCCGACCGAGAGGTCGACGTTCCTCGTGATGACCACCAGCGACTGGCCGGTGGCGACCAGCACCAGGATCGTGGCGTTCAGCAGCAGGTCCTTGATGCCCTGCTCGGTGAGGAAGTCGCTGTTCCCGATCTGGGTGACGACGATCATCACCAGGAAGACGACCAGGATGGCGAGCTCGCGCATCTTGAAGACGCGGTCGACCAGCCGGGTGCCGCTGGACTTGGGTACGTCGGTCACGGGGGCCTGGTTGGGAGTCGTCACCGTCATGCGGCGGCCCTCCCGGTGGCTGCGGCCATCACGGTTTCCTCGGTGGCGTCGGAGCGCGGGATCTCGGCGGTGAGGCGGCCCTCGTGCATCACGAGCACGCGGTCGGCCATGCCGAGGATCTCGGGCAGGTCGGAGGAGATCATCAAGATGGCCACCCCGTCGGCGGCCAGCTCGCTCAGCAGCCGGTGCACCTCGGCCTTGGTGCCGACGTCGATACCGCGGGTCGGCTCGTCGACGATGAGCACCTTGGGGCCGGTGGCCAGCCACTTGGCGAGGACGACCTTCTGCTGGTTGCCGCCCGACAGGGTGTTGACGGTGTCGGCGATCCGGGCGTACTTCACCTGGAGCTTGACGGCCCAGTCGAGGGAGCGGCTGCGTTCGGCGCCGCGGTCCATCAGGCCCGCCTTGACGGTCGTGCGCAGGCCCGTGAGGCCGATGTTGCGCTCGATGGACATGTCCATCACGAGGCCCTGGGCGCGCCGGTCCTCGGGGACCAGGGCGAGGCCGGCGGCCATCGCGGTGGACGGGGCGCCGTTGACCAGCGCCCTGCCGTCCACGGAGACCTCGCCGGCGTCCCAGCGGTCGATGCCGAACACGGCGCGGGCGACTTCGGTACGGCCCGCTCCGACGAGTCCCGCGAGACCGACGATCTCGCCTCGCCTGACCTCGAACGAGACGTCGGTGAAGACTCCCTCCCGGGTCAGCCGGCTCACCGTGAGCGCGACCTCGCCGGGGCGTACGTCCTGCTTGGGGTAGAGCTCTTCGAGGTCGCGGCCGACCATACGGCGGACCAGGTCGTCCTCGGTCATGCCCTCGATCGGCTCGCTGGCGATCCAGGCGCCGTCGCGCAGGGTGGTGACCCGCTGGCAGATCTGGAAGATCTCCTCCAGCCGGTGCGAGATGAAGAGCACGGCGGCACCCTGCTCACGGAGCGCCTTGACGACGCCGAAGAGCCGGGCCACCTCGCTGCCGGTCAGGGCCGCGGTGGGCTCGTCCATGATCAGGACGCGGGCCTCGAAGGACAGCGCCTTGGCGATCTCGACGATCTGCTGGTCGGCGATGGACAGGCCGCGCGCCGGGCGGTCGGGGTCGAGCTCGACTCCGAGGCGCTGCATCAGGGCCAGGGTCGCGGCGTGCGTGGCCTTGTGGTCGATCCGGCCGAGGGCCCTCCGGGGCTGGCGGCCCATGAAGATGTTCTCGGCGATCGACAGGTCGGGGAAGAGCGTGGGCTCCTGGTAGATCACGGCGATACCGGCGTCGCGGGCGTCACCGGGACCGTGGAAGACGACCGGCTCACCGTCGAGCACTACCTGGCCGGTGTCCGGTCGGTGCACCCCCGCGAGGGTCTTGATGAGGGTCGACTTGCCCGCGCCGTTCTCGCCGGCGAGGGCATGCACCTCCCCGGGAAACAGCTCCAGGGAGACGTCCCGCAGGGCGCGAACCGCGCCGAAGGACTTCGAAATGTCCTTGAGCGCGAGAACCGGGGCCGGACCCGTGGTGGACGGGTGGGTCATTGGGGGCTCCTCGACGACGCCGGCGGGACGGCCCTCACGGCGTCGTGAAAGGTTTCAACTTGGTTGCCGGGACGTTAGGCATGGAGCGCATGTCACGTCAATGGGTTCGTGTCGAAAAATTTCGATGAACTCAGGTCACAGGGGGGTCACGGGCAACAGCCTTGGTCGCAGGGGTTGACACCCCCGCAGGGGCCCCATACTTTCCCGTCTTGAATCGTTTCATAGGGAAGCAGTTCGAACAGCCCTCAAGACCCGACGTCACAGGAGCCCTCAAGTGACCGAGCTCGCCGCGGTGAAGGCCGCTCTCAAGACCCAGGCCGTCGAGACGCCGTCGTGGGCGTACGGGAACTCGGGAACCCGCTTCAAGGTGTTCGCCCAGCAGGGCGTACCGCGTACCCCGCAGGAGAAGCTGGAGGACGCGGCACAGGTGCACGCGTTCACCGGGGTGGCCCCGACCGTCGCCCTGCACATCCCCTGGGACAAGGTCGAGGACTACGCCGCGCTGGCGAAGTTCGCCGAGGAGCGCGGCGTGAGGCTGGGCGCCATCAACTCCAACACCTTCCAGGACGACGACTACAAGCTGGGCAGCATCTGCCATCCGGACGCCTCGGTGCGCCGGAAGGCACTGGACCACCTGCTGGAGTGCGTCGACATCATGGACGCCACGGGGTCCACGGACCTGAAGCTGTGGTTCGCAGACGGGACGAACTACCCCGGTCAGGACGATCTGCGGGCCCGGCAGGACCGACTCGCCGAAGGTCTCTCCGAGGTGTACGACCGTCTCGGTGACGGGCAGCGGATGCTCCTTGAGTACAAGTTCTTCGAGCCGGCGTTCTACTCGACCGACGTGCCGGACTGGGGGACGGCGTACGCGCACTGTCTGAAGCTCGGACCCAAGGCGCAGGTCGTCGTCGACACCGGGCACCACGCTCCCGGGACCAACATCGAGTTCATCGTCACCACGCTGCTGCGGGAGGGGAAGCTCGGCGGGTTCGACTTCAACTCGCGGTTCTACGCCGACGACGACCTCATGGTCGGTGCCGCCGACCCCTTCCAGCTGTTCCGGATCATGTACGAGGTCATCCGGGGTGGTGGCTACACGCCGGACGTCGCCTTCATGCTCGACCAGTGCCACAACATCGAGGCGAAGATTCCGGCGATCATCCGGTCGGTGATGAACGTGCAGGAAGCGACGGCGAAGGCGTTGCTGGTCGACCGTGATGCGCTTTCTGCTGCGCAGGCTTCCGGGGACGTTCTTGAAGCGAACGCTGTGTTGATGGATGCGTACAACACGGATGTGCGGCCGTTGCTTGCGGAGGTGCGGGAGGAGATGGGGCTTGATGCGAACCCCATCGCTGCGTACAAGCGGTCCGGGTGGGCCGAGAAGATCGTGGCCTCGCGAGTGGGCGGGGAACAGGCTGGTTGGGGGGCGTAAGCGTCTGCCTGGATCTGTCGTCTGCGGGGTGCGGGTCCGTTGTGGCTGGTCGCGCAGTTCCCCGCGCCCCTAAGTAGGAAATCTCCCCCCTCTTTCAAGAAGGACTGACGTTCATGGCACTCCACCCCGAAGCCGCCGCCCTGCTCGCCCGCTCCCATCGGCTGGGCTCCGACCCCCGTAACACCAACTACGCCGGCGGCAACGCGTCCGCCAAGGGCACCGACACCGATCCCGTCACCGGGGGTGATGTCGAGCTGATGTGGGTCAAGGGGTCCGGGGGTGACCTCGGGACGCTGACCGAGGCCGGGCTGGCCGTGCTGCGGCTGGACCGGATGCGGGCGCTCGTCGACGTGTACCCGGGCGTCGAGCGCGAGGACGAGATGGTCGCCGCGTTCGACTACTGCCTGCACGGCAAGGGGGGCGCCGCTCCCTCCATCGACACCGCCATGCACGGGCTCGTCGAGGCCGCGCACGTCGATCACCTGCACCCCGACTCCGGGATCGCGCTGGCCTGCGCCGCCGACGGGGAGAAGCTGACCGCCGAGTGTTTCGGCGACACCGTGGCCTGGGTGCCGTGGCGGCGGCCCGGGTTCCAGCTGGGGCTGGACATCGCCGCCATCAAGGCCGCCAACCCGCAGGCGATCGGGGTCGTCCTCGGCGGCCACGGGATCACCGCCTGGGGTGACACGGCCGAGGAGTGCGAGAAGAACTCGCTGCACATCATCCGGACCGCCGAGAAGTTCCTGGAGGAGCGCGGCAGGGCCGAACCCTTCGGGCCCGTCATCGAGGGGTACGGCGCGCTCGGCGAGGCCGACCGCAGGGAGCGGGCCGCCGCCCTCGCGCCGTACGTCCGCGCGATCGCCTGCCAGGACAAGCCGCAGGTCGGGCACTTCAACGACTCCGAGCCGGTGCTGGAGTTCCTGGCCCGGGCCGAGCACCCGAGGCTCGCCGCGCTCGGAACCTCCTGCCCCGACCACTTCCTGCGGACCAAGGTGCGGCCGCTCGTCCTCGATCTGCCGCCGACCGCTCCTCTGGAGGAGGCCGTCGCGCGGCTCGACGAACTGCACGCCGAGTACCGCGAGGAGTACGCCGCCTACTACCAGCGGCACGCCCTGCCCGACTCCCCCGCCATGCGCGGCGCCGACCCGGCGATCGTGCTGATCCCGGGTGTCGGCATGTTCTCCTTCGGCAAGGACAAGCAGACCGCCCGGGTCGCGGGTGAGTTCTACGTCAACGCCATCAACGTGATGCGGGGCGCCGAGGCCGTCTCGTCGTACGCGCCCATCGAGGAGTCCGAGAAGTTCCGCATCGAGTACTGGGCTCTTGAGGAGGCCAAGCTCCAGCGGATGCCGAAGCCCAAGCCGCTCGCGACGCGGGTGGCGCTGGTGACCGGTGCCGGCAGCGGGATCGGGAAGGCCATCGCGCAGCGCCTGGTCGCCGAGGGCGCGTGTGTCGTCGTCGCCGACCTCAACGCCGAGAACGCCGCCGCGGTCGCCGAGGAGCTCGGCGGACCGGACAAGGCCGTCGCGGTGACCGTGGACGTGACGGACGAGGAGCAGATCACCGGCGCGTTCAAGGCCGCCCTGCTGGCCTTCGGCGGCGTGGACCTCGTCGTCAACAACGCCGGTATCTCCATCTCCAAGCCGCTCCTGGAGACCTCCGCCAGGGACTGGGACCTCCAGCACGACATCATGGCGCGCGGCTCCTTCCTGGTGTCGCGGGAGGCGGCCCGGGTGATGATCGCCCAGAAGCTGGGCGGCGACGTCGTCTACATCGCCTCCAAGAACGCCGTGTTCGCCGGCCCCAACAACATCGCCTACTCCGCCACCAAGGCCGACCAGGCCCACCAGGTGCGGCTGCTGGCCGCGGAGCTGGGCGAGCACGGCATCCGCGTCAACGGCGTCAACCCGGACGGCGTGGTGCGGGGGTCGGGCATCTTCGCCGGCGGCTGGGGCGCCCAGCGGGCGGCCGTGTACGGCGTGCAGGAGGAGAAGCTCGGCGAGTTCTACGCCCAGCGGACCATCCTCAAGCGCGAGGTGCTCCCCGAGCACGTGGCCAACGCGGTGTTCGCACTGACCGGCGGGGAGCTGACGCACACCACCGGGCTGCACGTCCCGGTCGACGCCGGCGTCGCGGCCGCCTTCCTGCGATGAGCGCGTCCGTGAAGTCGTACGCCGCGGTCGACCTCGGCGCGTCCAGCGGACGTGTCATGGTCGGCCGCGTCGGCCCCGACAGCCTGGAGCTGTCCGAGGCACACCGGTTCGTGAACCGTCCGGTCCGCGTCCCGGAGGGCCTGCGCTGGGACATCCTCTCGCTGTACGGCGGTGTCCTGGACGGGCTCAGGGCCGCCGGGCAGGTCGACTCGGTCGGCATCGACAGCTGGGCCGTGGACTACGGGCTGCTGGACGCCGACGGGGCGCTGCTCGGCAACCCGGTGCACTACCGGGACCCCCGCACCGAGGGGGTCGCGCAGAAGGTGTGGGCGACCGTGCCCGCGCCGGAGCTCTACGCGGCGACCGGGCTCCAGTACGCGCCCTTCAACACGCTGTACCAGCTCGTCGCCGACCGACTCAACGGTGCGCACAGGCTGTTGCTCATCCCCGACCTGCTCACCTACTGGCTGACCGGCGAGCAGGGCACCGAGCTGACCAATGCCTCGACCACCCAGCTGATCGATCCCCGGACGCGCGGATGGTCGTACGACCTCGCCTCGCGCCTCGGCATCGACCTGGGGCTGTTCGCGCCGCTGCGGCAGCCCGGTGACCCGGCCGGTCTGCTCCGGCCCGAGGTGCTGGAGGAGACCGGTCTTCAAGGGCCCGTGCCGGTGACGGCCGTCGGGTCGCACGACACCGCCTCCGCGGTGGCCGCCGTCCCCGCCTCCGGTGAGCGGTTCGCCTACATCTGCACCGGCACCTGGTCCCTGGCGGGGCTCGAACTGGACGCGCCGGTGCTGACGGAGGAGAGCCGGGCCGCCAACTTCACCAATGAGCTGGGGCTCGACGGCACGGTCCGGTATCTGCGGAACATCATGGGGCTGTGGCTGCTCCAGGAGTGCGTACGGACCTGGGGCGACCCGGATCTGGGCGAGCTGCTCCCCGAGGCGGCCGAGGTGCCGGCGCTGCGGTCGGTGGTGGACGCCTCCGATCCCGTCTTCCTGCCGCCGGGGCGGATGCCGGAGCGGATCGCCGAGGCCTGCCGTGCCTCGGGGCAGCCGGTGCCCGTCACCCCCGCCGAGGTCACGCGCTGCATCCTCGACTCGCTGGCCCTGGCCCACCGCAAGGCGGTGGAGGAGGCGCAGCGGCTGGCCGACCACCCCGTGGACGTCGTGCACGTCGTCGGGGGCGGGACGCGCAACGCCCTGCTGTGCCAGCTGACCGCCGACGCCTGCGGGCTGCCCGTGGTGGCGGGGCCGACCGAGGCGGCCGCGCTCGGCAACGTCCTGGTCCAGGCGCGGGCCCACGGGCTCGTGGGCGACCTCGCGGGCGGGCGCGAGCTGCTCGCCCGTACGCAGCCGCTCACGCGGTACGAGCCGCAGGGCGACACCGCGCGCTGGCGCGAGGCACAGGCCCGCCTCGCCGGGGCCTGACCGGGGTCTCCCCCGGGCGGCGCCCCCCGACTACGCTTCACCCATCCGATGATCGACCACAAGGAGCCGCGATGCGTGTCGCCCTGTTCCTGACCTGTGTCAACGACACGCTCTATCCGGACACCGGGCGCGCTGTGGTGAAACTGCTGACCAGGCTGGGCGTGGACGTCGACTTCCCGATGTCGCAGACCTGCTGCGGGCAGGCGCACTACAACACCGGCTACCGGCATGAGGCGGAACCGCTGGCCCGGCATTTCTCCGATGTCTTCCGGGACTACGAGGCGATCGTGACACCGTCCGGCTCGTGCGGGGCGATGGTGCGGGAGCTGTATCCGCGGATGGGTGAGCGGGCCCGGGCCGAGGGGCGCGGGGAGAGCCTCGCGGCCGTGCTGGCGCCCGTGGTGCCCAAGACGTACGAGCTCACGGAGTTCCTGGTGGACGTGCTGGGGCTGACGGACGTCGGGGCGTACTACCCGCACACGGTGACCTATCACCCGACCTGTCACGGACTGCGCGGCCTGGGGCTGGGTGACCGGCCCCGGCGGCTGCTCCAGGCGGTCAAGGGCCTTGAGCTGAAGGAGCTTCCGGGCGCCGACGAGTGCTGCGGCTTCGGTGGCACCTTCGCGCTGAAGAACTCCGATGTCTCGGCGGCGATGGGCACGGACAAGGTGCGCAACGCCGAGTCGACGGGCGCCGAGGTCCTGTGCGCGGCCGACAACTCGTGCCTCATGCACATCGGCGGCACGATGGGCCGGCTGGAGTCGGACATGCGGCCGGTGCACATCGCGGAGATCCTGGCGAGCACGGAAGAGGAGCCGGCCGTATGAGCGGGACGTATCTGGGGATGCCGGCCTTCCCCGAGGCCGCGCACGAGGCCGTGGGCAACAAGACGCTGCGCGGCAACCTGCGCCACGCCACGCACACCATCCGCGCCAAGCGGGCGAACGCCGTCGCGGAGGTCTCCGACTGGGCGGAGCTGCGCGAGGCCGGCAAGCAGATCAAGGACCACACGCTGCGCCATCTCGACCGGTATCTGGTGCAGTTGGAGGAGTCGGTCGTCGCGGCGGGCGGCACCGTCCACTGGGCCGCCGACGCCGACGAGGCCAACGCGATCGTGACGCACCTCGTCAAGATGACCGGCGAGTCGGAGGTCGTCAAGGTCAAGTCGATGGCCACGCAGGAGATCGGCCTCAACGAGGCGCTGGAGGCCGAGGGCATCCGGGCCTACGAGACCGATCTCGCCGAGCTGATCGTGCAGTTGGGCAAGGACCGGCCCTCGCACATCCTCGTCCCGGCCATCCACCGCAACCGGAGCGAGATCCGGGACATCTTCGAGCGGGAGATGAGCGAGTGGGGCCGCCCGGCACCCGAGGGCCTCACCGACACGCCAGCCGAACTGGCGGAGGCGGCACGGCTGCATCTGCGGGAGAAGTTCCTGCGCGCCAAGGTCGGCATCTCCGGCGCCAACTTCATGGTCGCCGACACCGGCACCCTGGTGGTCGTGGAGTCCGAGGGCAACGGACGGATGTGTCTGACCCTGCCCGAGACGCTGATCTCGGTCGTCGGCATCGAGAAGATCGTGCCGAGCTGGCAGGACCTGGAGGTGTTCCTCCAGACGCTGCCCCGCTCCTCGACCGCCGAGCGCATGAACCCGTACACGTCCACGTGGACCGGCACCACCGACGAGGACGGCCCGCAGCACTTCCATCTGGTGCTGCTCGACAACGGCCGCTCCGACACCCTCGCCGACGAGGTCGGCCGCCAGGCCCTGCGCTGCATCCGCTGCTCGGCCTGTCTCAACGTCTGCCCGGTCTACGAGCGGGCCGGCGGCCATGCCTACGGCTCGGTCTATCCGGGTCCGATCGGCGCCATCCTCAGCCCCCAACTCCGGGGTACCGCAAGCGAGATCGACGCCTCGCTGCCGTACGCCTCCTCGCTGTGCGGGGCCTGCTACGAGGTCTGCCCGGTCGCCATCGACATCCCCGAGGTGCTGGTGCATCTGCGGGAACGGGTCGTCCAGGGCGGGCCGGTGGTCCGCGAGGGCAACAAGGTGGTGCTCAAGCCCGCCAAGGGGCACGCGGCCGAGCGGGCCGCGATGCGGGCGGCCCGCTGGGCGTTCTCCCATCCCGGTGTCCTGCGCACCGGCCAGCGGGCGGCGTCACGGACTCGCCGGGTCCATCCCCGCACCCTGCCGGGCCCCGGCAAGGCGTGGAGCGGCACGCGGGACCTGCCTGCCGTGCCCGCGGAACCGTTCCGCGACTGGTGGCAGCGCACAGGCGGCGGCAAGGAGGGCAGCAAGTGAGCAGCAGGGAGCGGATTCTGGGCCGGGTGCGGCGCGCGCTGGCCGATGCCAGGGGGGCCGACACCCCGATCGAGCGCGCGTACCTGCGGGAACACGGGGACCGCGGTGTCGAGGAGACGGTCGAACTGCTGGCCGAGAACCTCGCCGACTACCGGGCGATCGTGCACCGCTGCACCTCGGCCGACCTGCCGGCGACACTCGCCGGAATGCTGGCGGCCCGGGGGGCGAAGACCGTCCTCGTGCCACCGGGTCTTGATCCGGCGTGGCTCGCGGACGCCGACACCGAACAGGTGCAGGACCTGGCCGAGAGCACCCCGCACGAACTGGACCGGATCGACAGCGTGGTCACGGCGTGCGCGGTGGCCGTCGCCGAGACCGGCACGATCGTGCTGGACGGCGGCCCGGACCAGGGCCGCCGCCGCATCACCCTGGTCCCGGACCACCACGTCTGTGTCGTACGCGTCCCGGACCAGGTCGTCTCCTCCGTGCCGCAGGCCCTCGAACGCCTCGACCCGGTACGCCCGTTGACATGGATCTCCGGCCCCTCGGCGACCAGTGACATCGAGCTGGACCGGGTCGAGGGGGTGCACGGGCCGCGTACCCTGGAGGTGGTGCTGGTGGACTCTCAGGCGAGTGAGGACGTCAACTCGTAGTGCCCGGAGGGCAGTTCGTACGAGGCGACACCATCCTCGAAACCCAGGTACGTCACCCCCGGCACGCGTGACAGGAGGGTGCCGCCCTCGCGCACGGAGTCGGGGTCGGCCGTGGGGATGCGCAGGGTCGCGGTGCTGTTGGCGGGGACCGCGACCCGGTGCGTGAACGCGCTCTCCCGCACCGTCCATGCGCTGACGATCTCGCCGTACGGTGACCGGTGCGAGCCGGTGACCGTGGTGATCCTGCCGGTCGGGTCGAGGTGGGGCCGCAGGAAGAAGTGCCGGAAGCCCGGGTGGGCCGGGTCCTTGGCGATGCCGGCCATGCTCTCGTACATCCACTCCATGATCGCGCCGTAGGCGTAGTGGTTGAAGGAGTTCATCTCGACCGGCCCGAAGCCGTCCTCCTTCGAGTACGAGTTCCAGCGCTCCCAGATCGTGGTCGCGCCGTTCCGCACCGAGTACAGCCAGGACGGCATCGCGTCCTGGTGCAGCACCTTGTAGGCCAGCTCCACCTGTCCCTCCTCGGTGAGCACGGGCGCCAGGACGTTCACCCCGAGGAAGCCGACGGAGAGGGTGTTCTCGGCGTGTCCGACACGGGTGCTGTCCGGGTGGGCGGCTTTGTAGGCGGCGGAGTTGCCGATGTTCTGGACGAGGAGCTCGACGATCGCGTGCCGCTGGGCCTCGGTGTCGTACAGGCCGAGTTTGAGGACCCAGAGCAGGGCGGTCTGGCTGTCGTCCTCGGTCCGGGTGGGGCTGCCTCCCGGGGTCCAGGGCGGCGGGGAGCCGAGGCTGGAACGCACGGTGAGCCTGCCGTTCTCGGTGCTCAGGTACTTGGTGACGAACGCCCGCTTGATGTGCGAGAACAGCTCCTCGTAGGCCTGGGCCTCGGCGGTGCGGCCGGTGGCGCGGGCCATGTCCGCCATGAGCCGGGCGCTGTAGGCGTAGTAGGCGTCGCTGACGAGCTGGGTGCTGGTGACCTGGAAGGCCAGCCAGTCACCGAAGATCGCGCCCTGTCCGGCGTGGGTGTCGCCGGTGCACGCCCGGATCCAGTCCATGTAGGCCGTCATCGCGTCCCAGCTACGGTCGACGACGGTGGTGTCCCCGCTCATCTGCCACACCGTCCAGGGCACGACGACCCCGCAGTCCGCCCAACCGCTCGCCGGAACCGGCTCGTTGTAGCGGGCGCCGGGCGCGATCCAGGTGAACTGGGCGCCGTCCGCGCCGTAGGTGCGCTGGGAGTCGATCAGGATGTCCTGGAAGTGACTCAGGAAGGAGACCGCGTCGGTGTTGTAGAGGCCGGTCTGGGCGAACAGCTGGGTGTCGCCGGTCCAGCCGCAGCGCTCGTCGCGTTGCGGGCAGTCGGTGGGCACCCAGAGGTAGTTGCCGCGCTGGCCCCAACGGACGTTGCTGATCAGCTGGTTGACGTCGGCATCGTCCGTCTCGACGGTGCCGATGTCGTGGAGGGCGGAGGTGGCGACCCGGCCGGTCAGTTCGGTGAGGGTGACGGTGGCGGTCGTGGTGACGGAGACGTAGCGGAAGCCGTAGAAGGTCAGGGAGTCCTGGTGGGTCTCGCCCTCCGGATCGCCCTTGAGGATGTAGGTGCTCGTCGCCCGGGCGGTGCGGAGGTTGGCCCGGTAGACGGAACCCTCGGGGCCGTCCGCGCCCGCACCGGTGTCGTTGAGCATCTCCGCCGGTTCAAGGGCGACTTCGGCTCCGGCGGGGCCGCGGAGGGTGCAGCGGGCAACGCCGACGAGGTTCTGGCCGAGGTCGATCACGGCGGTGTCGCCGGGGTGCAGGGTGAGGGGGGCGGAGGCGGCCCCGGTGGGGTCGGTCACCGTGCGGGCAGGGTCGGCGACGAGATCGCCGCCACCGGTATAGACGGTGATCGACCGTGGCCTGCGGTCCCACGCGGGCATCAGCCGGGCCGACTCGCCCGGGTAGGCGACCAGTCGGGCGTCGGGGAACCGGGTGGTGAAGTCGTGCTCCTCCACTCCGGACCAGGCGGAGGCGTCGAAACCGTTGGCGGTCCAGCCGGGCAGTTCCCGGCGGGCGTCGTAGGTCTGACCGTCGTAGATGTCGTCGGCACGGTAGGGGCCGGTGTCCGTGGCCCTCCAGTCGTCGCCGGACGTGGTCACGACACTCTGGCCGGAACCGTCCTCGTAGCGGATCAGGAGCTTGGCCTTGAGGGCGAGGCGGTTGCCGGACTCCGCGTGGTAGACGCTGTTCTCGGAGACGCGGCCGTTGTACCAGCCGTTGCCCAGCACGGCCGCGAGGGTGACCTGCGGCCGGCCCGCCAGCAGGTCCGTCACGTCGTAGGTGAAGTAGCTGACGGTGGTGTCGTAGTTGGTCCAGCCCGGGGTGAGCAGTTCGTACGTGGTGCCGCCGTCCTGGGGCACGCCGACCCGTTGGCCGTTGACATGGGCCTCGTACACGCCGAGCGCGGAGACGTAGAGCCGGGCGTCGCGCACGCGGCCGGCCTTCAGCGCCGTCTGCCTTCTCAGGAGCGGCGAGCCCGGGCTGTGCGGCGCCTTGCCCGCCATGCTGATCCACTGCGCGCCGTCCCAGCCGCGCACGCCGTCGGCGCTGAGCAGGCCCGTCTCGAAACGGGCGACCGGGGCGTCGGGGAGCCTGCGGCCGCTCTCGTCCCAGACCTGGACCGTCCAGTGGTAGCGGGTGGAGGCGTGCAGTTCGGGGCCCGCGTAGCGCACCGCCACCGAGTCCGCCGAGTCGGTCCGGCCGCTGTCCCAGACGTCCGCGCGGCCCTCGGCCAGACGGTCGGGGCCGGACGCCACCAGGATGCGGTACGCCGTCTGCCGCCGGCCGCGGACCCGGGACGCGGTGCGCCAGCCGAACCGAGGGCGGGCGGCGTCCACGCCGAGCGGATCGGTGCGGTGCTCCACCGTGAGGCCCTCGACGTCGGTGCGGTGGACTCCGTCGGTCATGCCGTGGTCCCTTCGGCTGTGCGGCTGTTCGGCTGTTCGGCGTTGTATCGATTCAGCCGGGTCGGCGCTTGAAGCTAGTGGCAGATGGGAGGGGTGTCCACCGTCCGCGCCGCGAGGTGAAACCGTTCAGGACCGGCGGTCTCACCTCACCGTCGCGTCAGCTGTAGACGATCGGGCAGCCGCGCCGCAGGGAGTGCTGGGCGGCACGCAGGTACAGCGCCACGTAGAACGCGGCGTCCAGGTCCTCGGCCCAGGGTCCGGGCCGTGCGGCGGCGACCCGCTTCGCCTCACCGTCCAGGAACCACATGGTGAGGTCGAGGTTGTCGCAGGCTTCGGGTATCTCGTCGAGGGGCAGGCACACGGCTTCGGCCAGTCGTCGCGCGAGATCGAGGATCTGTGGGGCTCCGGCGATCACCGTGGTGTCCGAGTAGGAGGACTCGATGGGCAGTTCGATCTCCACGTCGAGCGGCACCGGCACCAGTACCGACCAGTCGAGAAGGGCCTCCGGCTCCGAGGGCGCCAGCCGGTCACGCGCCAGCCGCAGAAGGCCCTCCATGGACGGCACCAGCTTCTCCTCGAACCGCAGCCCCGACCCGCGGACGAACTCCGTCTCTTCGGGCAGGGACTCGTACGGCGGCAGCCCCCGGCGGCGCAGTTCCGCGTTCAGCCCGGCGGCGACAGCCCCCCTGCCCTCCTCCTCGTCGGTGTCGAACCACTCCCGCGCGCCCACGCTCACCAGATAGATCCCCATGCGCCGAAAAGTACAGCGCCCCACTGACAACGGCCTCAGCCGTCAGGGGCCGGTCAGCAGGAGCGTGGGCAGGGTGTCCTCCAGGATCCGCTCGCGGGGCAGGGTGAGGCCGAAGTGCCGCTGGAGCACCTCCAGACAGGCCCGGTGCACGGCACGGTCGTCCAGGTCCTCGTCGGGCAGTCCGGCGGCCGTGAGCCGCTGCTGGACGGCGGCGACCACGTCGGGGTCCCCCTCGGGACTGCCGTACCCCCAAGTGCCGTCCAGGTGCAGGTTGAACGCGCACATCAGGTTCTCGTCGTGGCGGTAGGCGAAGTTCGGGGGCACCGGCTTGCCGTTCTCCTCCTCGTACTCCAGGTGGTAGACATGCAGGCCGCCGTGGTCGACCGGCCGGGTGCCGGTGCCGAACTCGCCCTGCCAGCCGCCGTACTTGATGACGTAGGACCACTCGTCGAGCTCGCCGTGGCGCAGGGCGATGCCGTCCAGGACCTCGCCGTACAGGCCTTCCAGCAGGTCCTGCGCCTGGCGTCCGGTGAGTTCCCCGATGGCGCGGGGCCGGTAGGGCCGGTGTGCGGTCCCGGCGATCCGTCGCGCCAGGGATTCCGATTCGAGGTCGGGGGCGATCACCACGCTGTAACCGCCCCAGGCGATGGACTGCGGTTCGGCGAGCCAGGCTATTCCGTCGGTCATGGCGGTCAACCCTGCCGTATCCGCCGGACGGTGTCACTGAGTACACCTCGCAAGACGGGTTCTACGCCCAATGTCCTGCGACCTGCGGCTCCGTAGCTTCTTCTACGAGGCACACGGCGTGCCGGACGAAGGGGGACGACGATGTTTCGCACAGGTTCAGGACGTACGCACGACACGGGACCCGCCGCGGAGGCGCTGCGGCTGGTGAAGGTCAGCAGGACCTACGGCACGGACGACAGTGCCGTGACCGCTCTGGACGGGGTCACGCTGAGCCTGGCCCGGGGCACCTTCACCGCGGTGATGGGTCCGTCGGGGTCCGGCAAGTCCACGCTGCTGCAGTGCGCTGCCGGTCTCGACCGGCCGGACAGCGGGATCGTCCGGGTGGACGGCACGGAGCTGACGGGCGGCGGCGAGGCGGAGCTGACGCGGTTCCGGCGCGGCCGGGTGGGGTTCGTGTTCCAGCAGTACAACCTGCTGGAGACGCTGACCGTCGCCCAGAACACCGTCCTGCCGCTGAAGCTCGCCGGCCGGAAGGTCGACCGGAAGCGGGTCAGGGAAGTCCTGACGGCTGTAGGTCTCGGTGACCGCCTCGGGCACCGGCCCGACCAGCTCTCCGGCGGTCAGCGGCAGCGGGTGGCGATCGCCCGCGCGCTGGTCGCGGACCCCCGGGTGATCTTCGCGGACGAGCCGACGGGCGCCCTCGACACCCGGAGCGCGCGGGACGTGCTGCGGCTGCTCCAGGAGGCGGTGCGGGTGCACGGCAGGACCGTGGTGATGGTGACCCACGACCCGGTCGCCGCGTCGTACGCCGACTCCGTGCTGTTCCTCGCGGACGGCCGGCTCGCGGGCCGGATGGACGCGCCGACGCCGGACGCGGTGGCCGAGCGCCTCGCGCACCTGGGCGACGACGTGACGGCGGGGGTGTGAGCGATGTTCATGCTGGCGATGCGGTCGATACGGCAACGGCCCGGACGGTTTCTCGCGACCCTGCTGGCCGCCTTCCTGGGCGCGGGGATCATCATGACGTTCAACTCGCTGTACGACACGGCGGGCCGGCCGGGTGTCGACCCGGTGAGCTCGGACACCCTGACGACCTCGGCGAGTGTCGTCGGCGGCTACGGGACCCTGCTGGTGTTCTTCGCCGTGGCGTCGACCTTGACGGTCAACATCCGTCAGCGGGCGGGTGAGTTGGAGCTGCTGCGCTGTTCGGGGGCGACGCCGGGGCAGATCAGGCGGATGGTCGTGGGCGAGTCCGTGGCGGTCGCCCTGATCGGTGCCGTGCTGGCGATCGGTCCGGCGATGCTCGGCGGGCGGGCGCTCCTGGACGTCTTCCAGGACAGCGGGCAGGTCGCGGAGAGCGTCGAGCCCTCCTTCGGTCTCGTGGCGCTGATGTCGGGCGTCGACATCACGCTGGTCGCGGCGACGGGCGCCGCCTTCCTCGCCGTACGACGGGCCACCCGCGCGCGTCGGCAGCGGGGTAGGGCGCGCACGCTCCTCGCGTACGCGGCACTCGGCACCGGGGCCGTCTCGGTGACCTCCACCTTCGCCTTCTCGGCGACGGACGGGGCGCTCATGGCGACTCCGGCGTACGGGGCGATCCTGCTGTCCGTGGGGTGCGCGCTGCTCGCGCCGCGGCTGCTGAAGGGGGTCCTGGACCGGCTGCCGCTGACCGGGGCGAGCGGCTGGCTGGCCGTGCGGAACCTGCGCCGGCGGGCGGACCACCTCTCCGGGATCCTGATGTCGCTGATCCTGTTCACGGCGGTGTCCGTCGCCACGCTGTACATGCAGGGTGTGGAGAGCGACGCCGTGCAGGCCTCGGGCGCGGTGAAGACGGTCGACGCGAAGAACCTGCAGACGCTGAACCTCACGGTCGTCGGCATCATCGTGGTGTTCGTGTGCGTGATGCTGGTCAACTCGCTGTACGCGGCGACGACCTACCGCAGTCAGGAGTTCGGCCGGCAGCGGCTGGCCGGGGCGAGCCCGCGGCAGGTGCTGGGCACGGTGGGCGTGGAGGGGCTGATCCTCACGGCGGTCGGGCTGTTCTTCGGAACGGTGGCGGCGCTGGCCGGGATCATCCCGTTCACCCTCGTCCGCACCGACTCGGTGCTGCCCCACCAGGGGCTCGGCATCTGGCTGGCGGTGGTGGCGATCGCGGTGGCCGCGACGATCGGGACGAGCCTGGCCACGGCCCGCAGGGTGCTGCGCACTCCGGCGGTGGAGGCGGTGGGACTGGCGGCGTGAGAAGCACCGGCGGGCGACGGGCGTCACCTCGGTGACGTCCGTCGCCGTGCTCTTACCACCACGTGACAGAACCGGTGAACAAGCGCTTAGATAGTTGGCGGAACGAGTTCGCGCCGCCCTGGAGGCCCCGTTGCTGTTCACATCCGTCGACGACGTCTCCGCACGCCTCGCCGAGACCGGCTACCTCGCCTCGCCCGCGGTCGCCACGACCGTCTTCCTGGCCGACCGGCTCGGCAAGCCGCTCCTGGTCGAGGGCCCCGCCGGGGTCGGCAAGACGGAGCTGGCCAAGGCGGTGGCCGAGGTCGCCGGGGCGCGGCTGGTCCGGCTCCAGTGCTACGAGGGCGTGGACGAGTCCCGGGCGCTGTACGAGTGGAACCACGCCAAGCAGCTGCTGCGGATCAGCGCCGGCCGGGACGAGAGCTGGGACGAGGCGCGCACGGACATCTTCAGCGAGGAGTTCCTGCTCTCCCGGCCCCTGCTGACGGCGATCCGCGGCGACGAGCCCAAGGTGCTGCTGATCGACGAGACCGACAAGGCGGACGTCGAGGTCGAGGGCCTGCTGCTGGAGGTCTTGTCCGACTTCCAGGTCACGGTCCCCGAGCTGGGCACGATCACCGCGTCCCGCCGCCCCTTCGTCGTCCTCACCTCCAACGCCAGCCGCGAGCTGTCGGAGGCGCTGCGCCGCCGCTGCCTGTTCCTGCACATCGGCTTCCCCGAGGAGGAGCTGGAGCGGCGGATCGTACGGCTGAAGGTGCCGGGTCTCGACGAGACGCTGGCGAAGTCCGTGGTCCGGGTCGTGGGGGCGCTCAGGGCGATGGACCTGCGCAAGGTGCCCTCGGTCGCGGAGACCATCGACTGGGCGCGCACGCTGCTCGCGCTCGGCGCGGACCACCTCGAAGAGACGGTCGTACGGGACAGCCTGGGCGTGCTGCTCAAGCACCAGGACGACATCCTCAAGGCGGGGGCCAAGCTCGACCTGGACGCGGTGTGAGCACCGCCGAGCGGCTCACCTCCCTGGTCGGCGCCCTGCGCGCGCACGGTGTGCGCATCGGGACGGGTGAGACCGTGGACGCGGCGCAGGCGGTCGAGGCGCTCGGGTTCGCCGACCGCGAGCGACTGCGGGAGGGCCTGGCGGCGACCCTGCTGCACAGCACGGCCCAACGGCCGGTGTTCGACCCGGTGTTCGACCTGTACTTCCCGCGGGGCGTCGGCGCGCCCGACACCGGCCCTGCGGACCGGGAGGAGCTGCGCGAGCGGCTCGCCAGGGCTCTGGCCGCGAACGACGAGACCTTGATGGCCCGCCTCGCGGCGGAGGCCGTCGACGGGTTCGGCGGATACGGCAACTCCCCTTCCTCGGACGGCTGGTCGTCGTACCAGACGCTCGACCGGTTGCGCCCGCAGACCCTGCTCGCGCGCGTCCGGGACGACGTGCGGGGGCAGCAGGGCGTGTCCGGGTTCACCGACCGGCTGCTGGAGGACGAGATCCGGCGGCGCATCGAGGCGTTCCGCGCGCTGGTGGCGGCGGAGGCCCGGCGGCGGGTCGCGGAGCGGCGGGACCGGGACGAGATCGCGCGGCGGGCGGTGGCGCCGACGTCCGACCGGGTCGACTTCCTGTTCGCGGGGAAGGACCGGCTGGCCGAACTTCGGCGCACGGTGCAGCCGTTGGCCCGCAAGCTCGCCACCCGGCTCGCGGCCCGCCGCCGGCGTGCCGCGCGGGGCAGTATCGATCTGCGGCGGACGCTGCGCGGTTCGCTGTCGACGGGCGGGGTGCCGATGAAGCCGGTGCTGCGCAGGCGCCGCCCGGCCCGGCCCGAACTGGTGCTGCTGTGCGATGTGTCGGGCTCGGTGTCGGGGTTCTCGGACTTCACGATGCTGCTGGTGCAGGCGCTGCACGACCAGTTCAGCAAGGTGCGGGTGTTCGCCTTCGTCAACCGTCTCGACGAGGTCACCCGGCTCCTCGAACACGGGGCGGCCGACACGGAGGGGCTGGGTGCCCGTATCCGGGCCGAGGCCACGCTCACGGGGTGGCACGGCAGCAGCGACTACGGCGTGGCGCTGGGCGAGTTCGCGTCGCTGTACGGAGACGCGCTGAGCCCGCGCACGACGGTGTTCGTCCTCGGTGACGCCCGCACCAACATGAGCGACCCGAACCTGCCCGCCGTCCGGGAGATCGCCGAACGGGCCCGCCGCGTCTACTGGTTGAACCCGGAGGCGGGTGCGCACTGGGGCACGGGCGACTCGGCGGCGTACGAGTACGCCGAGTTGGTGGAGATGCACGAATGCCGCAATGTCCGCCAGCTCAGCGCCCTGGTGGGGCGGCTGCTGCCGATCTGACGAGCCGCTTGGTGCCCGTGCCGCGAAATTCCTTTGCCGGGCGAACACCCCCGGCGAGCGCATCCACCGACGGACCCCGCCACGCACCTCCAGGTGACTCAGGCCGCCAACTGCGGATACAGCGCTCCCAGGTCCGCGGCGAGGCCGGCCTTCACCTGGCGGGTCAGGTCGTCGGCGAGTACCTCGAAGGCGCCGGACTCGATGCCGTCGAGGGCCTGAGCTGCCACGCTCTCCGGCGTGACCTTCGGGGCGTCGATCTTCGCGGTCATCTCCGTGTCGACGTACCCGACATGCAGTCCGGTGACCTCGATGCCTCGCGGCCTCAGGTCCAGGCGCAGGGAGTTGGTCTGCGACCACAGCGCGGCCTTGGAGGCACTGTAGGAGCCGGCGACGCCGAGCCACGACAGCACCGAGTGGACGTTGAGGATGTGGCCGCCGCCGTTGCGTTCGATGACCGGCACGAAGGCGCGGGTCACGAGCAGCGGGCCGTAGAAGTTGGTCTCGAACTCGCGGCGGACGTCCTCGACGGGGGCGTCCAGGAAGCTCGCGTTCACGGACGCGCCGGCGTTGTTGATCAGCAGGGTGACGTCCTGGGCCTGTTCGGCGGCGGCCGCGACGGAGGCGGGGTCGCTCACCTCCAGGGCGAGCGGCACCGCGTCGGGGTGGGTGACGGTCCTCGGGTCGCGGGCGGTGGCGTACACCTTCTTCGCCCCACGCTCGTACAGGGCGGTCACCAGCGCCCGACCGATGCCGCGGCTGCCGCCGGTGACCAGGGCGACGGAACCTTCGATGGTGGTCATGAAAAGTCTCCAGGAACGTCGAGAAACCGATTGGTTTACCTACGCCCCACAGAGTAAACCGATCGGTTTCCGATGGCAAGGCGGGACCTCTTCCCTACGCTCCGAAGCGACGGAGGGGGACCCATGAAGGCAGTTGTCCAGGACCGGTACGGCTCGGCGGACACACTGGAGTTGAGGGAGGTCGAGCAGCCCGTGCCGGCCGCCGACGAGGTGCTCGTGCGCGTGCACGCGGCTTCGGTCAACGCCTACGACTGGCACTACCTGCACGGCGACCCGAAGATCGCCCGGCTGTCGTTCGGACTGCGCGCGCCGAAGGTGCGGATCCGGGGCCGGGACTTCGCGGGCCGCGTCGAGGCGGTCGGCGCCGAGGTCAGGGGACTGCATCCGGGAGACGAGGTGTACGGCGAGGCGGACGGGACCTTCGCCGAGTTCGTGTGCGCCAAGGACAGCGAGACGGACCTCAAGCCCGCCGGCCTCTCCTTCGAACAGGCGGCCGCGATGCCGCTGGCCGCGAACACCGCGCTCATCGGACTGCGGGACGTGGCCGGAGTCCGGGCCGGGCAGTCCGTCCTGGTGAACGGCGCCTCGGGCGGTGTGGGGACCTTCGCGGTGCAGCTCGCGAAGGCGTACGGCGCCGAGGTGACCGGCGTGTGCGGCGCGCGCAACGTCGAACTCGTCGCGTCCCTCGGGGCGGACCAGATCGTCGACTACACCCGGGAGGACTTCACCCGCGCCGGACGCCGCTACGACGTCGTCCTGGATCTGGTGGGCAATCGTTCACTGCGCGATCTGCGGCGTGCCACGGCCGCGGCCGGAACGGTCGTCCTGTCCGGCGGTGGTGTGTACGAGGGCGGCAGTGTGCTGGGCCCGGTGCGGCTCATCCTCCGGGGCCTGCTCCTCTCCCCCTTCGTCCGGCAACGGGTGCTCCAACTCCCGGCGCGGCCACGCAAGGAGAATCTCGGGGCTCTGCGGGAACTCGCCGAGGCAGGGAAGATCGCCCCGACCGTCGAGCGGACGTACCCGCTCAGCGAGGCGGCCGAGGCCATCCGGCATCTGGAGGTGGAACACGCGCGCGCGAAGATCGTCGTCACGGTGTGAGCGGTGAGTGCGGTGCGAGCGGGGACGTCACGGCGTGGGAGACGACGGTCCGGGACCGGTGTGTCTCACTCGCCCTTGGCGTAGTCCTTCGCCATGCCGCCCGCGAAGTCGTAGACCACGCACTGCTCGTCGCCGACGACCCAGGCGTCGTGCCCGGGTGACACCACGAAGATGTCGCCGGGGCCCACTTCGCCCTCGCCGCCCTCGTCCATGACGATGTGCATGCGGCCCGAGACCACATAGCCGTTGTGGTGGACCTCGCAGCTGCTGGTGCCCGCGATGGGTGCCACGGACTCGGACCAGCGCCAGCCCGGTTCGAAGGTGCCCACGGCGAAGTCCAGTCCGCTCATGTGGACCGCTTCGAGGTGGCCCCGCGGGAAATCACGGCGCTCGTCCGGCTTGTCGAGCGTCTTCACCTCAAACATGACGGCTCTCCTTTCCGGCCGTGTTGCGGTACGGCCGGGGCCGGTCTCCGTCTCCCGCCCGTTCTGGGCAGCACCGGCGGGGGCCGGGCCCCATCACCCCATCGTCCGCCCGTCCAGCCGGGCCCGCCATTCGGGTGATGGCCGGTCGTGTCAGTCCCCGCCCGCGCAGAGCCGCACGAAGCGGTCCGCGTCGACATTGCCCCCGGAGACGATCACCCCGACCCGGTCCGGCAGGCCGCTCACCCGGCCGCCGAGCAGGGCGGCCAGCGGGCTCGCGCCGCTCGGCTCGACGACGATCTTCAGCCGCTCGAAGGCGAACCGCATGGCCGCGCGGATCTCGTCGTCGGAGGTCAGCGCGATCTCGTCGACCAGTCGCCGGTTCACCGAGAAGGTCAGCTCGCCTGGCGTGTGCAGGGCCTGTCCGTCGGCGATGGTCTTCGGCACCGGGATGCTGATGCGCCGCCCCGCCTCCAGGGACCGCTTGGTGTCGTCGCCGGCCTCCGGTTCCACGCCGATCATGCGGATGCCCGGGCGCAGGCCCTTGGCGGCGGTCGCGCTGCCCGCCATGAGGCCGCCCCCTCCGACGGGCGTGAGCAGCGCACCCAACTCACCTGTCTCCTCCAGGAGTTCGAGGGCCGCCGTGCCCTGTCCCGCCATCACGTGCGGATGTTCGTACGGCGGGATGAGCGCCAGGCCCCGCTCGGCGGCCAGGGCCTCCGCGATGGCCTCGCGGTCACCGGTGTAGCGGTCGTACGTGACGATCTCGGCGCCGTACCCCTCGGTGGCCGCCCGCTTGGAAGCCGGGGCGTCCTCGGGCATGACGATCACCGCGCTGGTGCCGAGCTCGCGGGCGGCCAGGGCGACGGCCTGGGCGTGATTCCCGGAGGAGTAGGCGGCGATGCCCCGGGCCAGTTGCGCCGGGGTCAGCCGGGAGGCCGCGTTGTAGGCACCGCGGAACTTGAAGGCGCCGACCCGCTGGAAGTTCTCGCACTTGAGGAAGACCTCGGCGCCGACCAGGGCGTCGAGGGTCCGCGAGCGCAGCACCGGCGTGCGGTGCGCGACGCCCTTGAGCCGGGCGGCCGCCTCCCGGACGTCGTCCAGGGTGACCGGCGGGGTGGTGGTCGTCACGAGGGCCCTCCAGTGTTCGCCTGTTTTCGGGACTGGGACAGATAGCTGTACGCGGAGGCGCGGGAGATCCCGAGCCGTCCGGCCACCTGCTCGATCGCCCGCCGGACCTCGAACACGCCCCGTTCGTCCAGGCTGCGGAACAGGTCCAGGCGCCCGGCGCGGTCGAGCAGCGCCCACGACTGGTGCCGGTGCGCGTCGAGCATGACGTCGACGACGGAGTCGATGTCGTCGCCGAAGGTGGTGACGGGCGGTTCCGCGGGGGCGGTGCCGATCCCGGCGAGGGCGCCCAGCAGGGCATGGACCTCGCTCGCCGCGGTGACGTCGACATTGACGCACAAGGCGCCGAAGACCGCGCCCGAGGAGTCCCGCAGCAGCATCGTCGACGACTTGAGGAGCTTGCCGGTGTCGGTCCGCGTGACGTAGTTCAGCTCGTCGGCCGCCTCGTCGCCGCGGGCGAGCATCCGCAGGCCGATCTCGCTCATCGCCCCGCCCACCGTGCGCCCGGTCACCGAGCCGGCGAGGGCCACCACCGAGTTCTCCGGTCTGCGGTAGTCGTGCAGCACCACCTCGCACACCGGTCCGAAGGTGGCCGCGATCCCGTCGACGACCGATGTGAGCGCGGCGATGATCGCGTCCCGCTCGGCCTCCATCACGGCCTCCCCTCCACCAGTCCCTCTAGACTAGCAATCCAGCCACTGGACCACTAGTCCAATCGAACCACCCTTTCCGTCTTTGTCCACAGATCTTGACGGCCCGCATGTTACCGGTAACATCACTTCTCATGTCCTCGACTCTGGCTGCACCGGTCCTCCCCCGGCGCCCGACGGGCCGGTGCCGTGGTCGCCGCCTCGATGGTCGGCGGTGTGGCGGCCGGACCGGCGCTGGGCAAGGCCGTCGAGTGGTCCGGGATCCGGGCCGTCCCCCTCCTTCTGAGCGCTGTCTCGGCACTGTGCCGTGGCTCTCCGGCTCATCCGCAGCACCCGAAACTCACTGAAGTCCCGCTGACTCGAAGGGATGCCCCGCATGCCCGCTCTGACGACGTCCTCCCACGGCTTCCTCCTGCACGGTGAGCCGTTCCGGATCATCTCCGGAGCCATGCACTACTTCCGTATCCATCCCGACCAGTGGACCGACCGGCTGCACAAGGCCCGGCTGATGGGCCTCAACACCATCGAGACGTATCTGCCGTGGAACCTCCACGAGCCCGAGCCGGGCGAGCTCGTCCTGGACGGCTTCCTCGATCTGCCCCGCTGGCTGCGCCTGGCCCAGGACGAGGGCCTGCACGTCCTGCTGCGCCCGGGCCCGTTCATCTGCGCCGAGTGGGACGACGGCGGCCTGCCCGCCTGGCTGCTCGCGGACCCCGACATCCGGCTGCGCAGCAGCGACCCGCGGTTCACGGCGGCGTTCGACGGCTACCTCGACCGACTCCTGCCCGCACTGCGGCCGTTCATGGCCGCGCACGGCGGCCCGGTGATCGCCGTGCAGGTGGAGAACGAGTACGGGGCGTACGGCGACGACACCGCCTATCTCAAGCACGTCCACCAGGCGCTGCGCGACCGCGGTGTCGAGGAGCTGCTGTACACCTGCGACCAGGCGGGCGCCGAGCACCTTGCGGCCGGCACCCTCCCGGGCACGCTCGCCACGGTCACCTTCGGCAGCCGCGTCGAGGAGAACCTGGCCGCCCTGCGCGCCCACCAGCCCGAAGGTCCGCTGATGTGCTCGGAGTTCTGGGTCGGGTGGTTCGACCACTGGGGCGGTCCGCACCACGTACGGTCCGCCGCCGACGCCGCGGCCGACCTGGACCGCCTGCTGTCGGCCGGTGCCTCGGTCAACATCTACATGTTCCACGGCGGCACCAACTTCGGCTTCACCAACGGCGCCAACCACAAGCACGCCTACGAGCCCACCGTCACGTCCTACGACTACGACGCCCCGCTCACCGAGAGCGGCGATCCCGGCCCGAAGTACCACGCCTTCCGCGAGGTGATCGCCCGCCACACGGCCACGCCCGACGAGCCGGCGCCCGCGCCCGCGCCCAAGCTCCCGGTCACCGACGTCGACCTGGATCACCGGGCGCCGTTGCTGCCGTACGTCCGCGGGCTGCCGTCGACGCACACCGACACCCCGGTGACGATGAACGCACTGGGCGTGCACACCGGTTACGTGCTCTACCGCACCACGCTGCCCGGCTCGGGCGACGGTCTGCTGCGCTTCCCGGGCGGCGTCGGCGACCGCGCCCAGGTCTTCGTGGACGGCGCCTCCGTGGGCGTACTGGAGCGTGAGCGGCACGACGAGACGCTGTCCGTTCGGGTCCCGCACGCCGGTGCCGTCCTCGAGGTCCTGGTGGA
Source organism: Streptomyces sp. SLBN-8D4 (assembly GCF_049739545.1). NCBI lineage: Bacteria > Bacillati > Actinomycetota > Actinomycetes > Kitasatosporales > Streptomycetaceae > Streptomyces > Streptomyces sp. SLBN-8D4. Next base: position 9,204,516 of record NZ_JBMGQC010000001.1, on the reverse strand, counting down.
GAACATGGGCGGCGTCAACTACGGCCCGCGCATCGGGGCGCCCAAGGGGCTGCTCGGCCCGGTGTCCTTCCAGGGCACCGAGCTGCGCGGCTGGGAGTGCCGTCCCGTGCCGCTGGACGACCTGACCGCCGTGCCGTTCGGCCCGTCCGAGGCGGCCACGGACGCGGTACCCGCCTTCCACCGGGGCACCTTCGAGGTGGACAGCCCGGCGGACACCTTCCTCTCCCTGCCCGGCTGGACCAAGGGCCAGGCCTGGGTCAACGGCTTCCACCTCGGCCGCTACTGGAACCGCGGCCCCCAGCACACGCTGTACGTCCCCGCCCCCGTCCTGCGCCCCGGCGCCAACGAACTGGTCCTCCTTGAGCTGCACGCCACCACCGGTACGCGCGCCCAGCTCACCGACACGCCCGACCTCGGACCGGAGACCGACTGATGGCCCACCCGCACCACCTGCGCCTCCCCTCCCCCGCCGGGCCTCCGCTGACCGGGCACCTGCCCTTCGCGGACGCCCCCGGGGTGCCCGATCCGATCGCGGTCACCAGCCGCTGGCTCACCCGCGGCGGCCGTCCCTGGTTCCCGGTGTCCGGCGAGTTCCACTACTCCCGCTACCCCGCCGGGGAGTGGGAGGAGGAGCTGCTGAAGATGAAGGCGGGCGGGGTCACGGCCGTCGCCGCCTACATCATCTGGATCCACCACGAGGAGGTCGAGGGCCGCGTCCGCTTCGACGGCGACCGCGACCTGCGCCGCTTCGCCGAGCTGTGCGCCCGGCACGGCCTGGACTTCATCCCCCGTGTCGGTCCCTGGTCGCACGCGGAGGTCCGGAACGGCGGCCTGCCCGACTGGGTACTGGCCCGCGGCTGGGTGCCCCGCACCGACGACCCGCTGTACCTGGCCGCCGTACGTCCCTGGTTCGCGGCGATCGCCGAGCAGTTGGACGGCCTGGACCGGGCCCACGGCGGTCCGATCGTGGCGATCCAGATCGAGAACGAGCTCTACGACCAGCCCGGTCACCTGCTGACGCTGAAGCGGATGGCTCAGAAGGCCGGCCTGAGCGCGCCCCTGTGGACCTCGACCGCCTGGGGTGGTGTCCAACTCCCGCCGGACGAGCTCCTTCCGCTGTACGGCGGCTACACCGAGGCCTTCTGGACCGAGGCCGACGGCGGCTGGCCCGACACCTGCCGAAAGCACTTCTTCTTCACCCATCAGCGCGACGACGAGGGCATCGGATCCGACCTGCGCCCGGTGCGGGTGCGCGGCAGCGAGCCCGACGCGTTCGCGGACCGATTCCCTTGGGCCACCTGCGAGTTGGGCGGCGGCATGGCGGTGTCGTACCACCGGCGCCCGTACGTCGATCCCGACGACATCGGGGCGCTCGGCCTCACCAAGATCGGCTGCGGCTCGGTGTGGCAGGGCTATTACATGTTCCACGGCGGCACCAACCCGGCGGGTGAGCTCAGCACCCTCCAGGAGTCGCACGCCACCGGCTATCCCAACGACCTGCCCGTCCTGACGTACGACTTCCAGGCACCGCTCGGCGAGTACGGTCAGTACCGGCGGACCTACCACGAACTCCGGCTCCAGCAGCTGCTGTTGGCGGACTTCGGGCATCTGATCGCCCCCATGGAGTCCGTGCTGCCCGAGCGGCGGCCGGACGGGCAGTTCGACCGGGAAACCCTGCGCTGGGCGGTGCGCGGTGACGGCACCTCGGGCTTCCTGTTCGTCAACAACCACCAGCCGCACGAGCAGCTGCCGGAACACCCCGAGACGTCGTTCATGGTCGAATTCGCTTCTGGTGGCGGTGAGTTGACTCTGCCCAGCACTCCCGTCACGGTCCCGAGCGGCGCGTACTTCTGCTGGCCGCTGCGTCTCGACGTGGCCGGCCTGCGGCTGGAGTGGGCCACCGCCCAGCCGGTGTGCACGGTCGACGTAGACGGCCGTACGGTCCTGGTGCTGGCCGCGACGGACGGCATCGCGCCCGAACTCGTGCTCGACGCGGCCACGGTGTCGGTCGTGCGCACGCCCACCGGCGATGTCGTCCCGGTCGGCGACCGGCTGCTGGTGACGGGGCTGCGTCCCGGCACCGACGCCCTCGTGGAGGTGGACACCGCCGAGGGCGGAGGGGTCGGCCTGCTGGTGCTGGACGCGGCGACGGCCCGTACCGTCTACCGGGGCGAGGCGTGGGGTGCCGAGCGCCTGGTGCTGAGCGGGGACGGTGTGGTCTTCGACCGGGACGAGGTACGGCTGCACGGGTCGGGGAGGGCGACGTCGTTCGCCGTGCTGCCCGCGCCCGAGCGGGCGCCCCTGGTGGACGGGGTGCGGGCGGAGGCGGTCACGGACGGGGTGTTCACCCGTTACGCGGTCCCGGCGGCGCGGGCCGTCGAGAGCTCCGCGCCCGAGGTCACCCTCGTGGGGGCCGCCGGACCCGCCCCCGAGGCGGTCACCGGCGTCCAGGGCCGGGCGAGCGTACCGGCCGACAAGTGGTTCGACACCGTGGCCGCCGAGTACCACGTCGAGGTGCCGGACGGGCTGCCGCCCGGGACGCTGCTGCGGCTGCACTGGAGCGGGGACGTGGGGCGGGCGTACGTCGGGGGCACGCTGGTCGCCGACCAGTTCTGCGCGGGGCGGGTCTGGGACATCGGCCTGGACCGGCTTCCCTCGGACGCGCTGCGCGCCGAAGGCCTGCGGCTGCGGGTGCTGCCGCTGCACCCGCAGGCGCCGGTTCATCTGCCCGAGCAGGAGCACGGTGCGCGCGGGACGGCCGCCGTCACGCACGCCGAGTGGATCACCCGGCACACCTGGTCGGTTCCGGCGGTCTGACCAGCCGTGGAGCCCCGTCCATCTGCCGGATCCCCCGTCCCGGCCCGCCTATGCTGTGCTCCCCGGGCGGGCCGGGACCGCCGTACCACCGCCACCACCACGTCGAGGACACCGCCACCATGAGCCCAAGCCCCGCCGAAGGAGCCGTGCCGAAGGGGCGCAGCCGGCGCAACTTCGCCGGTTCGCGTCCGGTGATGGACGACGTGGCCCGGCTGGCGGGTGTCTCCAAGCAGACCGTCTCCCGGGTGCTGAACGAGCATCCGTCCGTGCGCCCCGAGACCCGCGAGGCGGTCCTGACGGCCATGCGGACCCTCGGCTACCGGCCCAGCCGCAGCGCCCGGTCGCTGGCCAGCGGGCGGACCCGGATGCTCGGGGTGATCAGCTTCGACGCGGCGCGCTACGGGCCGGCCGCGATCCTCACCGCCATCAACACCGCGGCCCAGGAGGCCGGTTATCTGCTGAGCTCCATCTCCCTGGACTCGGCCGAGCACGGCACGGTCGTCGAGGCCGTCGACCGGCTCTCCGCCGAGGGCGCCGACGGGGTGATCGCCATCGCCCCGCAGCTGTGGGTGGGCCGCGCCCTGGCGGACACCCGCCTGGACACCCCGCTGGTGGTGCTGGAGAACGGCTTCGACGCGGAGACCGAGCGGGTCACCGGTGACTCACGCGAGGGCGCTCGCAAGGCCACCGAGCATCTGCTGGGGCTCGGCCACCGGACCGTCTGGCACATCGCGGGCCCGAGCGGCTGGACCTCCGCCGACCAGCGTCTGGCGAGCTGGCGCGCCACGCTGGAGGCGGCCGTAGCGCCTGTCCCCGAGCCGCTGTTCGGCGACTGGAGCGCCGACTCCGGCTACCACCTGGGGCGCCGGCTGGCCCGGCGCGCGGACGTCACCGCGGTGTTCGTGTCCAACGACCAGATGGCCCTCGGCGTCCTGCACGCCTTCCACGAGGCGGGCCGTTCCGTGCCGGGCGAGATCAGTGTGGTGGGCTACGACGACATCCCCGAGGCCCGGCATCTGCTGCCGCCGCTGACGACCGTGCGCACGGACTTCGCGGAGATCGGCACCCGGTCCCTGCGGCTCCTGCTGAGCCGGATCGACGACTCGGCACAGCCGCCGCCTCCCGACTCCCTCGTCCCCGTCGATCTCGTGATCCGTGCGAGCAGCGGAGCGGCGCCGGGGCGCTGAGGCGGTGCCGACCCGGTCCCGGAAACCTCACGAGTCCGTGGACGCCCGGACGATCATGTCGATGGCCAGGGTGCGGGTGGTGCCGCGCGGTGCCTCGCCGGAGAGCAGGTCGCAGAGCAACCGAACGCACTCCGCACCCATGTGACGGGGTCTCAGGTCGATCGAGGTGATCGGTGGTTCCGCGGTCCGCATCGCCAGGCTGTCCACGCAGGACGCCAGCAGCAGGTCCTCGCCCACGACCCGGCCCGCCGACCCGATCTCGGGCAGGACGGCCACCGCGGCCCCGTCGGCCGCGCACACGATCGCGTCGGTCTCCGGCGGCCCGGCGAGCAACTCCCCCACTACGGCCCGCAGCACGTCCGGCGAGGAGCCGAACGGCGCCTTGCGCAGCAGCCGTTGGACGCCGTGCTCGGCGCACCAGCGCGCGTAGGCGTGCTGGAGGGTGAGGGCCCAGTCGGCGGTGGAGTCGGAGGCGATGAGCGCGGGCCGGCGGGCGCCCCTCGCGCGCAGGTGGTCGAGGAGTTCCCTCAGGGAGGTTTCGTGGTCGGACCAGATCACGCCGGTGGGCCGGCTGTCGCCGCCGTAGCGCTCGGCCGTGACGACCGGGAGCCCCGCGGTCATCAGCTGGTCCACGACCGGGTTGTCCGGCATCGGGTCGCACAGGATCAGTCCGTCGGCCTGCGGGAGGCGTCCGGATGACACCAGGGTCACGTTCAGCCCGGCTCGCGCGGCCTGTTCGGCGACGCCGAACACGAACGACATGTAGTACTCGGCGCTGGTGAGGAACTCCGGGATGTGCAGCGCGATGGTGTCCGTCACGGAGGTGCGCAGGCTGCGGGCGCTGCGGTTGGGCGTGTATCCGAGGCGCCGGGCGGTGTCCAGGACGGCCCGGCGGGTCGCGTCGGACACCCGGCCGTGGCCGCGCAGCGCGTCCGACGCGGTGGTCTTGGAGACGCCCGCCCCACGGGCGACGTCGGCGAGGGTGGCGGACGCACCGGGTCCGGTCGGCGTGCGGGGGTTCGTGGCCGGCACCCGCCTCACCAGCCGTGGGTCAGCACGTCGTCCAGGGCGGCGGCGAACACGTCGGCGCTCCGCCGGGTCAGGCACAGCGGTGGCTTGATCTTCAGTACGCACTGTCGGTCCGAGGTCGGCTGGACGATCACGCCGAGCTCGCGCAACCGGTCGCAGATCGCGGCGGTCTCCTCGGTGGCGGGCTCCAGGGTCTCGCGGTCCCGGACGAACTCGACGCCCAGATACAGTCCGGAGCCGTGCACCGCGCCGATCAGCGGGTGCCGGGCGGCGAGTTCCTCCAGCCGCCGCTTCAAGTACCCGCCCGTCTCCAGCGCGTTGTCCTGGAGCCGCTCGTCCCGCAGCACGTCCAGCACGGTCAGCCCGACCACACTGCTGACCGGGCTGCCCCCGGCCGAGGAGAAGAAGTAGCCCTGGCTGCGGTAGGCGTCGGCGATCTCGCGCCGGGTGATCACCGCGCCCAGCGGATGCCCGTTGCCCATCGCCTTGGCGACGGTGACGACGTCCGGCACCACGCCCTGCTGCTCGAAGCCCCAGAAGTGGGTGCCGAGTCGGCCGTAGCCGACCTGCACCTCGTCCGCGATGCACAGACCGCCGACGGCGCGGGTGGCCTCGTAGACCTCTCGGAGGTAACCGTCCGGGAGGGGAAGGCCGCCCGCGTTGCCGTAGAAGGGCTCGCAGATGAAGGCGGCGGGCCGGTGGCCCTGTGCGGCGAGTTCGGTGATCCGCGCGGCGGCCTCGGGACCGTAGCGCCGTGCCTCGGCACCGCGGTGGCGGCCCCGGTAGGAGTTGGGGGCGGCCACGGTATGAATCCAACTCGGGCGTGAGGAAAGGGCGTTCGGGTTGTCCGCGATCGAGGTGGAGACCGCGTCGCTCGCGTACGTCCATCCGTGGTACGCCTCCTCGACCGCGACCGTGTCCTGCCGTCCCGTCGCCGCCCAGGCCAGGCGCAGGGCGAGGTCCACGGCCTCGGAGCCGCTGTTGACGAGGAAGACGGTGTCCAGTTCCGCGGGCAGGAGTGCGGTGAGCCGCTCGGAGAGTTCCACCACCGAGCCGTAGTGGAAGCGGGAGTTGGTGTTGAGGCGCCGCCACTGCCGGTGCACGGCGTCGCTCAGCCCGGGATGGCCGTGGCCGAGAATGGTCACGTTGTTGAGCATGTCGAGACAGCCGCGGCCCTGGGTGTCGACGAGGTGGTGGCGCCAGCCGCGTTCGATGCGGGGCGGCTCGTCGTAGTAGTGCTCCTGCACGGCGGCGAAGGCGCGGGCGCGGCGGCCGAGAAGGTCCTCGTCCGCGGCGGGCTCCCCCAGGTCCCGCCCGGTGATCAGTGCCGTCGGGTCCGGGCTCACCGCCAGCCAGCCGGCAGCCAGGTCCGGGGTGGCGAACCGAGGGGGGCGCCGGTCGGCCAGCGTCGACAGCTGGAGGCCGAGGGTGTGCCTGCCGTCCCGTTCGGCGACTGTGCCGAGGGGCTGCCCTGCGGCGACCGGACCGGATGCGGCCGGGCTGTCGACGCCGTACAGCCGCAGGACGGGGCCCTCGCCGCGCAGGTCGAGCGTGCCGTCGGCGTGCCGGGCGAGCGTGCCCGCCCAGGGCGCGCGCACCTCCAGCGGGGCCGCGAGATGCAGGTCCACTCCGAGGGCGCAGGTCGCCGGGAGATCCGTGGTGTCGAGCGTGGTCCGGGTGAGGCGGAACTCGCCGTGCCGGGTGCGTGCCGCCGCCAGGCCGGACGCCTGGGCCGTCTCGGCGTCGGCCTCGAGCCACCGGCCCGTGTGCAGGTCGTCGCTCTGCGCGGAGAGGTCGAGCGCCGGGATGTCGTCGGGCAGCTCCGGCAGCATGCGGTGGGCGGGGACGACGGCGACCTGGGGCAGGGGGCGGCCGAGTGTCTCCCGCAACTGGGCCGTCATCACCTCCGCCGGGACGGAGGCGGCCGACTCGAACATGGTCCACTCCCGGTCCAGGGCGGCGGACGCGTAGCCGTTGTCCGGGTCCTGGAGGACGTCGTACTGCCCGCTGACCACCATGACGGCCGCCCGCAGCACGACGAGCGGCCACAGCGCGGCCGCCTCGCTGTCGGAGAGCGGGCGTACGGCGTCGAAGGCGCGGACGGCGGGCAGGACGGAGGAGGGGCCTGCGCCGTGGTGGTGCAGGACGGAGGTGCAGGTGACGGCCAGTTCCGCCACGGTCCAGCCGGTGCCGAGGTCCCCGAAGTCGATCACGCCGACGGGCATCCGCCGGCCGTCCTTCGCCGGCTCGCAGACGACGTTGTTGTCGGTGATGTCGCCGTGGACGAACTGGACCGGCAGGTCCTTCGCGTGCGACTCCACGAGGGCGTGCGCGGCGCGGGCGGCGCTCAGCACCTGGTCGGCGCGGGCCCGGTCGGGCCAGTGCGGGGCGAGGGCCTCGACCACGTCGAGGGCGTTGCGCAGGTCCCAGGGCCGGAAGCGGTCGGGGCCGGGGGCGGTGAAGTCGGCGAGGGCCGCGGCGATCTGCCCGGCGAGGGCGCCGAGGCGGGCGACGACGGCGGGGGCGAGGTAGCGGCTGTCCATGATCGGCTCACCCGGCACGAAGTGCAGCAGCCGGCAGGCGAGTTCGGCCCCGTCCAGGGGGAATGGCTGCACCACGTCACCGTCGCTGCCGGGGATCGCCCGGGGCAGCCGGAGGTCGGGCAGCGCATCCGCCAGGTGCTCCACCGCGTCGCACTGGGCCCTCAGCTCGGCCGTCCCGGTGGCCGGGTTGGCGACTTTGAGGACGTACTCCCCCGCCTCGCCGCCCACCCGGTAGTTGCGGTCCTGCTGGCTGCCCAGGTCCCGCACGGTGCCCCGCACGCCGAACCGGGCCGCCAGCACGGCCGACGCGGTGGCTTCGTCGATCGGTGCGACGGGTCGCACCAGCCAGTCCGTGGACGACAGGCCCATGGGTCCGCTCCGCTCCGCATCCGCGGCGAGGCGCCGCCGCTCCATTGCCGGAACGTTCCGGCACTTCTTGGGACGACGGTAGGGGGAAGCGTGTTCCCTGGTCAACGGTCTGACGGGTGAGTCGGTCCGGCCGGTTGGGTGCTCTCCCGTCTCACCCGTCACGATTCACCAGGATTACCCCTGGGGATGTGGGTTACCCGCACGATGGGTCCCTGGGGAGCCGCGGCGGCGGTCCACGGTGGCTTGTCCCGTGTGTGCCCGCGGTGTGGGGCTGCCGGCACACAGCGGCGTCGGCCCGCTCAGAAGGTTCGAGCGGGCCGACGCGCTCCTTCGCGAACGAACCCCCTGTCGTGCGGCGGCCGATCCGCCCGTCCCTCCCTCCACGCGGCGGGCCGTCGCGTCCCCGGCGGCTATGGCCAGTGGCGCAGGAACAGCGCCGGGGCACGACGCGCCAGCCAGGCACCGCCCAGGCCGATGACGGCACCGGCGGCGACATCGCTGGGATAGTGCGCGCCCGACTGCACCCGTTCGACGGCGACCATGGTGGCCGGCAGCGCGCACAACGCGCCCGCTGCGGGCCAGGTGGGGGCGACGGCCGCGGTGAAGGCGACCGCGGCCGCCGTGTGCCCGGAGGGGAACGAGGAGGAGTCGGGGCGGTCGGCGACCTCGTCGTGCGGGATCCACTCCGCCGGTGGCCTGGGACGGCCGGCCAGTTGCTTGCACAGGCCGTTCGACACCAGCTGGGCGACGGCCAGGGCCGCCAGTCCGGCGGCCGCCGCCCTGCGGCCCCGCCACCCGCCCTTCCACGCCATCACGGCGGCGGCACCGCACCACAGCTTGGTGCTCTCCGCAGACTCCTCCGCCGCCGACAACACCTTGGCCACGCCCGGCGGGATCCGGGATGCCGCCCGCCGGGTCAGAGCCCCGTCGATCTCACGCAAGTCCGTCAGCAACCTCATGACCTGCGGTTGTCCCGAGCTCCCCGAGATAAGCCGTCCGGATCCCAACTCGTCACTCGCCCGACGCTGTCCCTGAGTCGTCCAGCCTGCGAAGGTCCTGCTCGTCCCACGTCCTGGTGTCGCGCGGCTCCGTGTAGGGCTCCTTGTCGGGCGGCAGCCCTCCGGCGATGGCCCGCTGCCGGACGGTCTCGGCGTCGAACTCCAGGCCCAGGAGGATCGCCAGGTTGCTGATCCACAGCCACACCAGGAAGACGATGACGCCGGCCATGGTGCCGTAGGTCTTGTTGTACGAGGCGAAGTTGGCGACGTAGAACGCGAATCCGGCGGACGCGGCCAGCCAGATGACCAGGGCGAGGAAGCTGCCCGGTGTGACCCACCTGAACCCCTTCACCCGGGCGTTCGGGGTGGCCCAGTACAGGAGCGCGATCATGACCGTGACCAGGACCACCAGGACGGGCCACTTGGCGATCGACCACACCGTCAGGGCGGTGTCGCCGACCCCGAGCGCGCTGCCCGCCTTGTGGGCGAGGGTGCCGGTGAAGACGACGATCAGGGCGCTGACGACAGCGAGCACCATCAGGACGACCGTGAGACCGACCCGCACCGGAAGGATCTTCCAGATGGGGCGGCCCTCCGGCATGTCGTAGACCCGGTTGGCCGAGCGGATGAACGCGGCCACGTACCCGGATGCCGACCACACCGCCAGGACGAGGCCGACGATCGCCATGACCGACCCGACGCCGGCCTTGTTCTGGAGCTGTTCGACGGCGTTGGTGATGATGTCGCGGGCGGAGCCCGGGGTGAACTGCTTGAGGTTCTTCAGCACCGTGTCCGTGGCGGACTTGCCGGTCAGGCCGAGCATCGACACCAGGACCAGGATGGCCGGGAAGAGCGACAGCAGACCGTAGTAGGTCAGCGCCGCGGCCCGGTCGGTCAGTTCGTCGTCCTTGAACTCCCGCAGGCTGCCCCGCAGTACAGCCCCCCACGCCGTCTTCGGCAGTTGCGACGGCGTGTCCGGGGCACGCTCCTCAACGGCGGCCCCGGGGCCCACCTCCTCCGACGACGGGACCTCCCGCTCGGGAGCCTCGTCGCCGCCGTCGTGGTCTTTCCGTCCAGGAAGATGCAGCTTCATGCGCGTCGAGTACCCCCGGACCCCCGCCCAATCAGGACACCGGTGGGGAGTCGCGCGAGCGTCCCGACGGTGCTCCGGGACGGCACCGCGGAGTGCGACGGGCCCGGCTTCAGCAACTCAGGTCCGGGCGAGCTCCGTAGATCATGAAGCGCCACGCGGAACTGTCACGCCGCGTCGAGACGTCGCTCATGCCGCCGTTCGGCAGAACCGCGCCCGGTGCGGGACGGGGCGCCGCCACGGATCAGCCGGAGGTGACGTCCTCTCGCGTGACGCGGCGCCGACGACCTGGCCGACAATCGGTCCTCGATACGGTCCATGGCGTACAGCAGCACCCCTAAGGCGGGCAGCAGCGACACAGCGACGGCGATCACAACGCGGGTTCCCTCCCGGCGACAACATGCACCCGGGTGCCCGCCCACGGCCGCTCAAGGCCCCCCGAACCGGAAACTTCTCGCGCCCCAGCGCCCCAGCGCCCCCGGTCGGCGGTGAGACGGGGCGGTCCACGGGATCCCTCACGTTCAACCACCTTCCCTCAAACCTTACTTCATCTCTTGACGTAAGTGGTCCAGACCTTTAGGTTCACGGGTCAGCCAGACACCTCGCGACACCCTCACCCCCCATGAAGGGCTCTGCGCATGCACACCCTCGCGCACCTCCGCAGATCCGGCGCCGCCACCCTCGTCACCGTGGCCGCCGCGTCCGCACTGACCTCTCTGTCCACGCCGGCCGAGGCCGCCGCCACCGCACTGCCCACCGGCTTTTCGACTGTCATGAACGCGGCAAGCGGTCGGTGTCTGGACGCCAGGTCGGCCGGCACCGCCAACGGCACCGTCGTCCAGCAGTACGCGTGCAACGGCAGCACGGCCCAGCAGTGGAGTTTCACCGCCACGAGCGACGGCTACGTCCGCATCGACAACCGCAACAACACCAGCCAGGTCGCGGACGTGGCCGACGTCTCCACCGCCGACAACGCGCCCGTGCACCTGTGGGCCTACGGCGGCGGCGCCAACCAGCAGTGGCTGCCCGTCCACGACGGCGGCGGCGCCTACCACTTCGTCAACCGCAACAGCGGCAAGTGCCTGGACGACCCGGGCGCCTCGACCGCCGACAGCGTGCAGTTCGTGCAGTACACCTGCAACGGCAGCGCGGCCCAGCGCTTCCAGGTGGTCCCCGTGACCCAGTCCGCCGGCAACCCCGACCTCGGCCCCAACGTGGTCGTCTTCGATCCGTCGATGCCGTCCTCGACGATCCAGTCGAGGCTGAACTCGATCTTCCAGCAGCAGGAGACCAACCAGTTCGGCTCCCAGCGCTACGCCGTCCTGTTCAAGCCGGGCTCCTACACCGCGGACGCCAACGTCGGCTTCTACACCCAGGTCGCGGGGCTGGGCCTGACCCCGGACGCGGTCACCGTCAACGGTGCGGTGCACGCCGAGGCCGACTGGTTCCAGGGGAACGCGACCCAGAACTTCTGGCGCGGGGCGGAGAACCTGTCCGTCAACCCCACCGGCGGCAGCGACCGTTGGGCGGTCTCCCAAGCGGCGGCCTACCGCCGGATGCACCTGCGCGGCAACCTCGCCCTGGACGACAACGGCTGGTCCAGCGGCGGACTGCTCGCCGACACGAAGGTCGACGGTCAGGTCAACTCCGGCAGCCAGCAGCAGTGGTTGACCCGCAACTCCCAGCTCGGCAGCTGGACCGGCTCGAACTGGAACATGGTCTTCGTCGGCAGTCAGGGCGTCCCCGGCACCACCTTCCCCAACCCGCCCCACACCACCGTCGCGCAGTCCCCGGTCAGCCGCGAGAAGCCCTTCCTGTACGTCGACGCCGACGGCGCCTACAAGGTGTTCGTACCGTCGGTGCGGACCAACTCCACGGGCACCAGCTGGGCCAGCGGCTCCCCGCCCGGCAGCTCCCTGTCCCTGGACACCTTCTACGTCGTCAAGCCGGGCGCGAGCGCCGCGGACCTCAACACGGCGCTGGCGGCGGGCAAGAACCTCCTGGTCACCCCGGGTGTGTACCACCTGAACCAGACGCTCCAGGTGACCCGCCCCGACACCGTCGTCCTCGGCCTGGGACTCGCCACGTTCGTGCCGGACAACGGCGTCACCACGATGAAGGTGGCCGACGTCGACGGCGTGAAGGTCGCCGGCGTCCTCTTCGACGCGGGCACCACCAACTCGCCCACCCTGATGGAGGTGGGGCCGGCCGGCTCCTCCGCCTCCCACGCCGCCAACCCGGCCTCCCTGCACGACGTGTACTTCCGCGTCGGCGGCGCGGGCGTCGGCAAGGCGACCACCAGCCTCGTGATCAACAGCGACAACGTCATCGGCGACCACATGTGGATCTGGCGCGCCGACCACGGCAGCGGTGTCGGCTGGACCACCAACACCGCGGACACGGGCCTGATCGTCAACGGCGACAACGTGACGGCGTACGGGCTGTTCGTCGAGCACTACCAGAAGTACCAGACCGTCTGGAACGGCAACGGCGGCCGCACGTACTTCTACCAGAACGAGATGCCCTACGACCCGCCCAACCAGGCGGCCTGGACGAACGGTTCCACCCAGGGCTACGCCGCCTACAAGGTCGCCGACTCCGTCACCAGTCACCAGGCCTACGGCCTCGGCAGCTACTGCTACTTCAACGTGAACCCGGGCGTGGTCGCGGAACGGGCCATCGAGGCGCCGAACACGTCCGGTGTGCGCTTCCAGAGCATGGTGACCGTCTCCCTCGGCGGCACCGGCACCATCCGGCACGTCGTCAACGGCACCGGTGGCCCGTCCAACTCCTCGACCAACGTGGCGAATCTGACCAGCTATCCGTAAGGCTCCGCCCTTCGGCCGCCCCTCTCCTCACCGAGGGGGGCGGCCTCCCCCACCCCCCTCAAGGAGCGTGCCCGCCCATGCCCTCATCCCTCCGCAGAGGCCGCCTCGCGGTCTTCGCCGTCCTCACCGCCGTGCTCACCGCGCTGCTCACGGTGACACCCGCGCACGCCGCCTCCGGCACGATCACCGGGCTCGCCGGAAAGTGCGTCGACGTGGCGGGAGCGTCCACCGCCAACGGCACGGCCGTTCAGCTCTACGACTGCAACGGCACCGGCGCCCAGATCTGGTCCAACCCCGGTGACGGGACCCTGCGGGCGCTCGGCAAGTGTCTGGACATCGCCGACCGCAGTACCGCCGACGGGGCGGCCGTACAACTCTGGGACTGCTCCGGCGGCGCCAACCAGCAGTGGGTGGTCTCCGGCGCGCGCGACATCGTCAACCCGGCCGCGAACAAATGCCTGGACGTCCGGGACAACAACAGCGCCAACGGCACCCGGCTCCAGCTCTGGACCTGCTCCGGTACGGCCAACCAGAAGTGGAACGCGCCCGCGAGCGGCGGCGGGAGCACCCCGTCCGGATTCGTCGTCACCGAGGCGCAGTTCAACCAGATGTTCCCGAACCGGAACTCCTTCTACACCTACGGCGGTCTGGTCGCGGCGCTGAGCGCGTACCCCGGCTTCGCCACGACCGGCAGCGACACGGTGAGGAAGCAGGAGGCCGCGGCCTTCCTCGCCAACGTGAACCACGAGACCGGGGGGTTGGTGTACGTCGTCGAGCAGAACACCGCCAACTACCCGACCTACTGCGACTGGAACCAGCCGTACGGCTGCCCGGCGGGGCAGGCGGCGTACTACGGTCGCGGCCCGATCCAGCTGTCCTGGAACTTCAACTACAAGGCCGCGGGCGACGCGTTGGGGATCGACCTGCTCAACAACCCCTGGCTGGTGCAGAACGACTCCGCGGTGGCCTGGAAGACCGGTCTCTGGTACTGGAACACCCAGTCCGGGCCCGGCACCATGACCCCGCACAACGCCATGGTCAACCAGGCCGGCTTCGGACAGACGATCCGCTCCATCAACGGTTCCCTGGAGTGCGACGGGCGCAACCCGGCCCAGGTGCAGAGCCGGGTGGACGCCTACAACCGCTTCACGTCGATCCTCGGGGTCACCCCCGGCGGCAACCTCTACTGCTGAACAGGGGCACGACATGCGCACGTTGAGATCCCTGACCACGGCTCTGGGCGCCGCCCTGGCGCTCGTCGTGGCGATCCCCGCGACCGCCCACGCGAACGTCCTGACCCTGCTCCCGCAGAACGCCGACGGCCTGGAGCAGACCTTCTCCCCCGCCTACGACTACGACCGCGACGGCTGCTACGCCACCGCCGCGATCGGTGCCGACGGCACGATCAACCCCGGGCTGAAGCTCGGCGGAGACGTCAACGGCAAGTGCCACGACTACGCCCAACTCGCCAACGCCAACACCTACTCGCGGGCGAAGTGCGACAACGGCTGGTGTGCCGTGATGTACGCCAGCTACTTCGAGAAGGACCAGGCGACCCTCGGCCCGGCGGCCATCGGGCACACCCACGACTGGGAGCACGTCGTGGTGTGGGTCTTCGACGACCAGGTCCAGTACGTGTCGGTGTCCCAGCACTCCGGGTACCAGGTGGCCGCCCGCTCGGCGGTGCGGTTCGACGGCACCCACCCGAAGATCGTCTACCACAAGGACGGCGTCTCCACGCACTGCTTCCGGTTCGCGAGCAGCAACGACGAACCGCCGGAGAACGCCACGGGCGGCTGGTTCTTCCCGCGGCTCGTCGGCTGGAACGGCTATCCCGCCGGGTACCGGGAGAAACTCATAGGGGCGAACTTCGGCTCCGCCACCCTGAAGATCGACGACGGTGACTTCCAGTACGCCCTGGACCACTCGAAACCGTCGGGGATCCCCTTCGACGCCTACGCCTGACTGCTCGCTCTCTCGCGACAGAGCAGGGTCGTACGGGCTTGGCCACCGCCGCGTGCGTCACGGTCGGCTTCGGGGCGGTCAGTAGCCGTTGCCGCCTCCCGACCCGCTTGACGAGGGGCTGGGCGCGGAGCTGGTGATCGCGGTGCCGCTCGGGCCGACCACGTACCAGGCGCCTCCGAAGGCCGTGCTGCCCTGGCCGGTGGTGTCGCCGGGCTTGGTGTCCTGGACGAAGCGGTAGAGGGGGTGGCCGTTGTAGGTGACCTGGGTGGTGTGGTCCTTCCGGGGGGTGGTGCCGACCATGGTGGAGTTCAGGCCGTGGACGCTGGGGTGTCCGGTGGTGGTGTCGGGTGGCCATGCCTGGGCGCAGCTGCCGTAGCACTGCGACGTGGTGCCGCTGTCGGCCTGGAACAGGTACAGGGTCCGGCCGGCTCCGTCGACGAGGATCCGACCGAGGGAGGAGCTGTGCGCCTGCAGCGAGCCGGATCCGCCGGTGGCGGGCGACGCGCTGCTGGACGGGGGTGCCGAGCTGGTGGGTGGCGACGACGAGCTGTTGGTGCCGGAGCTTCCGCAGCCGACAGCGAAGGCCGCGATGGCGGTCGCAGCCGCGGTGATGGTGGCAGCGCGGTTCATGACGGTTCTTCTTTCCGCTGGGGCATCCTGCCGCGACGTGTGCGGTAGGGCTGGTCCACGGGCCCGACGTGGGGCGGGTCTGCAGTTGGATACATGGTTCGATACGTCTGGTACGCGCTTTTGATTCACTTTTGCAGCTGCCGTTTTCGCCGTATTTGCGATATTCCATCGCCGGGCGGGGCGCCAGATGAATCCGGGGCACTCGATGCACGTATGTCACGTTGTAGACGCCTTGTGCATTCATGCGTCCGTTCGTTCGGTAAGGGGGGCGGAGGTGGGGTGACGGCGCGATGGCGTGTCGCGAGAGCCTGGCTCTCGGCGCCTACGTGCTGGGAGTGCTCGAGCCGGAGGAGTGCTCGGCCGTGGAGCGCCACGTGGACCGCTGCGCGGAGTGCCACGCCCAGCTGACGGAGCTGGCGCCGCTGGTCGGGCTGCTGCGGCAGGTGCCCTTCGAGGGGCCGGAGCAGAGGGCGCAGGCCGGTCCGGCACCGAAAGTCCCGGTCGCGGCGCCCGAGCCGGTCGGCACGGCTCAGGCCGTGTCCCGCTTCGTACGACGCACAAGGGCGCGCCGGCTCCTGATCGCCGGCGCACTCGCAGTCTCAGCGGCCGTCACAGGCGTCGGCGTCTATCTGGGGTCGCAGAACAGCCACCCGGCGGCGGTCCCCTCGGCGGTCACGGCCTCCGTCACCGACCCGACCACACACGTGACCGCGTCCGCCGTACTCACCCCGGCCGCGACGGGTACGGCGATCCGGCTCCGCCTGTCAGGACTGCCCCCTGCCCTCTGCCGACTGGTGGTGCACGCCCGCGACGGCCGCACCGAGACGGCGGCCACCTGGACGTCCGGCTACGCATCCGCGGTCAGCGTCCCGGGGTCGACCGCGCTCGGCGTGCGCGACATCGCCCGCATGGATGTCGTCACCAGCTCCGGCCGACTCCTCGCCGAGCTCCGGCCCCGAGATGGCGGACTGAAGGGCGCCCCCTGAATGTCACCGGATCCGGACCACGCGAACCGTGCGAGGCGTGGCGGGTACTCGCCCCGAGCGCCAGCTTGTGCGCGCTTCGTCTGCTCACCGCTGCCGCTGGGCCGCTCCTGACCCGCCGCCTGCGCACGCGTTCCCGCGGCGGTGGCCGTGGGGCAGTCCCGGCGCTC
Organism: Streptomyces sp. SLBN-8D4; assembly: GCF_049739545.1. Classification (NCBI taxonomy): domain Bacteria; kingdom Bacillati; phylum Actinomycetota; class Actinomycetes; order Kitasatosporales; family Streptomycetaceae; genus Streptomyces; species Streptomyces sp. SLBN-8D4. Next base: position 9,187,907 of record NZ_JBMGQC010000001.1, on the reverse strand, counting down.
ATCGACGCACGATCGACGTGATGTGCCGTCACGCGAGACGCGCGCCGCGCAGGAGCAGGAGGGCTACGTCGAAGGCGGCCAGACCGAGACAGGCGAGGAAGGGGGCGCGGCTCCGCCCGGCCGGCCACAGGGCGACGGTGAGCGAGAGCGCGCAGGTCGCGGCCAGTCCGGCTCGTCCGGTGATGCCGACGGGACCCGCCGGGCCCAGCACCAGCACGGCCGAGCCCGCGGCGAGCGCCGACGCCGCCAGCGCCCGCGCGCCGCGGAGGCCGCAGCGTTGGGGCAGGCCGCGGATGTTCACCGCGAGGTCGTCGTCGATGTCCGGCAGGACGTTCGCGGCGTGGGCGCCCACGCCCAGCAGTGCGGCACCGGCCGGCGCCCACCAGTGCGGCCATGGGGCGCCCGGCAGGGAGAGGGTGACGAACGCGGGCAGCAGCCCGAAGGCGACCGCATACGGCAGCCACGACCAGACGGTGCCCTTGACGCCGAGGTTGTAGCCCCAGGCCGCGGCCACACCGATCAGATGGACGCCGCCCGCCTGCCACCCGTTCGCGAGGGAGAGCGGCACACAGGCCATGAGGGCGCAGCCCGCTGCGATCGTCACCGCCCGCACCGAGGCCGCTCCGGTCGCCAGGGGTTTGTCGTGCCGCGTGGCGGCCACGTCCCGGTCGACGTCGATCAGGTCGTTGCTCCAGCCCACCGACAGCTGACCGGTGAGCACCGCCGCCGCGATCAGCACCGTACCCGCGCCGCCCCGCCCGGACGCGGCGGCCAGCGCGGAGACCACCGCGGTCACCGCGGCCGAGGGCGCGGGGTGGGCAGCCTTCAGGAGGCCGATCGCGCGGGCGGTTCCGCGGCGGTGAGGCCCCGCGGCGGCCGGGATCGGCGACGTCTCGACGCTGTGCACGCCCCGAATGCTAGGCGCGGGCGGCTTGCTCCCCCAGCTCCCACACTGGCGAAATGCCGTTGATATGCGCCTTGTGAGGATTTTTGTAGATCATCCCTATTCTTGCCGAATGACGCGTATCGCCGCTGTCCACGGAGTGCTGCCGGCCCACCACTACGACCAGCGTGAGATCACCGACGCGCTCGCGGCGATGTGCCCTCCCGGAGCCGGCGCCCCGGAGCGGGGCCGTGGTGTGCTGGACCGGCTGCACGCCGCGGCGTGTGTCCGCACCCGCCATCTCGCCCTGCCGCTGGAGCGGTACGGCCGCCTGGATGGTTTCGGTCAGGCCAACGACCTGTTCATCGAGGAGGGCCTGCGGCTGGGCGAGGAGGCACTGAGGACCGCCCTGGACCAGGCCGGACTCGCCCCGTACGAGGTGGACCTCGTCTTCGCCACCTCGGTCACCGGGATCGCGGCCCCGTCACTGGAGGCCCGGCTGGCCGGGCGCCTGGGGCTTCGCCCGGACGTCAAGCGTGTGCCGGTCTTCGGCCTGGGCTGCGCGGCCGGCGCCGCCGGGCTGGCCAGGGTCCACGACTATCTGCGGGGACACCCGGACCAGGTCGCGGTGCTGCTCTCGGTCGAGCTGTGCTCCCTCACCCTGCAGCGCGGTGACACCTCCGCGCAGAACATGGTGGCCGGTGCGCTCTTCGGTGACGGGGCCGCCGCGCTGGTCGCTGTCGGCCGGGGCCATCCCCGCGTCCAGGAGTACGCCGGACCTCAGGTGGTGGCCACCCGCAGCCGCCTGTACCCGGGCACCGAGGACGCCCTCGGCTGGGACATCGGCGACCGGGGTTTCACGATCGTGCTCGGCACCGAACTGCCGGAACTGGTCCGGCTCCACCTGGGCGAGGAGGTGCGGTCCTTCCTGGCCGCACACGACCTGAAGCCGGACGACATCACCGGCTGGGTATGTCATCCCGGCGGCCCCAAGGTGCTGGAGGCGCTCCAGGACACACTCGGCCTCGGGCCCGACGCGCTGGCACTGACCTGGCGTTCCCTCGCCGAGGTCGGCAACCTCTCCTCCGCCTCCGTGCTGCACATCCTGCGCGACACCCTGGCCCTGCGTCCGCCCCCGGCCGGCACCCCCGGCCTGCTGCTGGCGCTCGGGCCGGGCTTCAGTTCCGAACTCGTGCTCCTGCGCTGGTAGGTGAGGGATGACCGCTTACACCGTACTGATCCTGCTGGTGGCCGCCGAGCGGGTCGCCGAGCTCGTCGTCGCGCGCCGCAACGCCTCCTGGAGCCGCGCGCACGGCGGCGTGGCGTACGGGGACGGCCACTATCCGGTGATGGTCGCCCTGCACACCGGGCTGCTGGCCGGCTGTCTCGCCGAGACCTGGCTCGCCCCGCGACCCTTCCAGCCGTTGCTCGGCTGGCCGATGCTGGCCCTCGTGCTCGGGGCGCAGGCGCTGCGCTGGTGGTGCATCAGCACCCTCGGACCGCGCTGGAACACCCGCGTCATCGTCGTGCCCGGCCTGCCGCTGGTCAGCGCCGGCCCCTACCGGCTGCTGCGCCACCCCAACTACCTCGCCGTGGTCGTGGAGGGACTCGCCCTGCCGCTGATCCACGGGGCATGGCTGACCGCGACCGGCTTCACGCTGCTCAACCTGCCCCTCCTGACCGTCCGGCTCCGCTGCGAGAACGCGGCACTGGCCCGGTCCGCCCCGACCCCGGCCCCCGCGACGCCGCCATGCTCGACCTGCTGATCGTCGGCGGCGGGCCGGCCGGACTCGCCACCGCGATCCACGCCGCCCGCGCCGGACTCGACGTGGCCGTGGCCGAGCCCCGGCCGACGCCGGTCGACAAGGCCTGCGGCGAAGGGCTGATGCCGGGCGCGGTGCGGGCCCTGGCCGAACTGGGCATCGCCCCGCCCGGGCACCCTCTGCGCGGCATCCGCTACCGGGACGCCGGGGACGACGCCCGGCAACACGCCGAGGCGGGCTTCCGGCACGGCCCCGGTCTGGGCGTGCGGCGTACGGACCTGCACGCGGCGCTCGCCCGGCGGGTGGCGGAGCTGGGCGTCCCGGTCCATCCGGTCAAGGTCGATCCGGTGACGATCCGTCAGGACGCCGGCAGTGTCACCGCAGCCGGGTTCACGGCCCGATACCTCGCCGCCGCCGACGGCTTGCATTCACCCGTCCGCCGACACCTCGGCCTGGACCTGACCGACCCGCGCCCGTCCCGCTACGGGCTGCGCAGACACTTCGCCCTCGCGCCCTGGACGGACCATGTCGAGGTCCACTGGTCCGCGCGAGCCGAGGCCTACGTCACCCCGCTGGGGCCCGAGTTGCTCGGCGTGGCCATCCTGACCGGCGAGCGGGCACCGTTCGACGTACAGCTCGCCCGCTTTCCGTCCCTGGCCGCCCGCCTGCCCCCGCACGCCTCCTCATCCGTCCGCGGCGCCGGACCACTGCGGCAACGGGTCCGCGGCCGGGTGGCCGGACGGGTCCTGCTGGTGGGCGATGCCGCCGGTTACATCGACGCGCTCACCGGCGAAGGCATCTCGCTCGCCCTGGCCGGTGCCGCCCAGCTGGTCCGCTGCATCCGACGTGACCGGCCCCGGGCCTACGAGCACGCCTGGCGCCGGGCCTCCCGCCGCCACCGTCTGCTCACCGACACCCTGGTACGCCTCCGCGCCCACCCCCGGCTCACTCCCCTGATCGTCCCCACCGCGGTGCGTCTGCCCTCGCTGTTCGCGGGGCTGGTCAACGGCCTGGCGTGAGGCCCGCTCCGCCCTCTCGCCCGTCTCCCAGCGGGCGGACGCCGACGTCGAGTGACGCGAAGGCATCGACGCCCGCCGAGATGATCAGGGCGGGTGCGGGGACTGCCGCTGTCCCGCCCCGAGCGCGCGCGGCGCCTGCTTCGCTCGGCCGGCGTGTTCACGGCGCGGTCCGCCTTCAGCCTCTCGTCAAAGGCTGAGAAATTGTTGAGGCAGTCACCAATAACCGCTGCCCACCAGGTAGGTGATGTCGGCGACAGCGGCAAGGATCAGCGCCGGGATCGCCAGCCCCTTCGCTACCGAGGCCAGAGTGCGCGTACCACTCGCCGCCCGCTGCGTGTAGTGCTCCCGCCGTGTTCCCAGATCGTGCCGGGCGAGCGCGCCGACGACCAGTGCCACCGCACCGGTGATCAGACACACGGTGAGTGGCGTGAGCGCTCCGTGAGCGCGGAGATTGTCCTCTACGTTTCCGGACGTCCCTTCGTCGCTGCGCTCCGTGATGGCCACCACCGCCGCCTGGATGGCCAGGACGAGCGTGGCGACCGCCGTGACCGCGAGGGCGAGGGCAGCACCGGCGAGGGCGGGAGCGCGTCGGGACCGGGGTGGCTGGTTCGTCGGAGGGCGGGGTGCAGTGGTCCTGGGTGGCGTCTCGGGAGGGGGCGGGATACGCGGGGCCCCGACGACCACCGTCTCCCGCTTGTCGGCCGGTACGCGCGGCGGCCTTGCGGAACGGTTCGAGGGTCCGGGTCCAGGTCCGGGTCCGGGCTCCGTGCGGCGTCCCGACTCCACCCTCGCCTCGACGTGGATCAGCGACTCGTCGGCCACCCCCTTCAGCACGATGTCGCCGGACAGGTGACCTTCGGCGGCCGTGTCGACGTGGACCTCCAGACCGCTCGGGGTCGGATCGACCCGCAGCCACGAATGTTTGGGCTGGGCCACGCAGTGGCGGGCCAGGGGCGGGCCGTGCATGGCCACGGACAGCTTCTTCTGGGGAGAGCCCCTCGACACCAGGCCGAAGTCCAGTCGGTCCGGGGACGGTGCCAGCCGGATCTCACTCAGGGCGTCGGACGCCAGATCGGCGATCTGCTGGATGTCGTTGCGCGCGACCTCCTCCAAGTGCTGACGCGCCCCTTCCGCGATGGGCAGCTCCGGGTGCTGCAGTCGTCTCCGCAGCTCCATCACGGCGCCCTGTCGGGTAAGGACGTCGGCGCTGTTCAGGGCCGCCTGCAGGGAGGGCGGCGAGGGAATGGCGACGATCTTGATGCGGCCGCGCCGACTGTGCGCCAGATGCAGATCCCCGCGCAGCTCTGCCGTCTTTTTCGGCGTCTGATGGGGGTTCTGCTCCCGTACGTGTCTGTAGACGTACTCGTACAGGTCATCGAAAGAGACCATCCCGTCCGCGTCGAGGTCCGCCTCCCCGGTCTCCAGACCCTCGACCACCGCATGTGTGAACACCGAAGGCCGCAGAGCGGAGTTCTCGGAGAGTCTGTTGCCTTCGAAGGCGTACTCCATGGAGTCGGACGCGGTGATGACGGCCCAACCCCGCGCGCTGACCGGCTCGTCCTCGGCGAACGACTCGAGGACGTGGACGTCTCCGGAGGCGCGCACGGAGGACGAGCCCCGGGAGAAGGCGCCGCCGTAGCAGCAGTCGAGGAACAGGACGGTGCTGCCCGCCCGGGTGCCGGCCATGCAACTGCGGACGAACTGGGAGGCGACAGCTGTGGCGGCCAGCAGCGGGGGCTCGGTGTCGCTCGCGGCGAAGTACAGCTCGCCGGACTCGCTCTTGAGGCCGTGGCAGGAGAAGTGCAGCAGGAGCGTATCGGCGCGGCTGCGGTCGTTGAAGAAGCGCTCGATGCGCCTGCGCATGAGGTCGGCCGACGCGTTGCGCACGACCTTCACCTCGAAGTCGCCGATCTGCGGATCGTGCAGCACCCTCTCAAGGGCCTCGGCGTCCTGGGCGGGCGCCTCGAGCTTCTTGAGCCCCTGGTCGGCGTACTGGTCGTTGGCGATGATCAGCGCGTGTCTGGAATCCGTCATGGCTCGGCTCCAGCCGTGGAATGGCGCTGGACGAAGATCTTGAACGCCTCCGCGACCTGGTCGTCGGTCGCGTGGGACACCTCCAGGACGTCGTCGCCCATCTGCACGTGCAGGGACGAGTGGGTGCCATGGCGCCGGCCCAGCCACGACCGGACCACGGTCATCACCTGGTTCAGGGCGGTTGCCGAGCTGCCCAGAGTCACCAGCAGGGCACCGATCTGAGCAACGTCCACGGCCCTCGCTCCGGGCGGGACTTCCCCGCCGGGGAGTGCCGTGACATCGTCCACGTCGAGGTCGAGCAGCTCGTCGCGCAGGTAGCCGGTCAGCTCCGCGACGCGTTCGGGTTCCGCGTCCTCTTCGGTGAGGAGGATCTGCAATGTGTTCTCCACCGGGTCAGCCCCTTTGCTCGTGCTCGTCGAGGGCGGCGCAGAGTCGGACCATCGGTGGGCTCTACGTCATCACTTTCAAGTTTCCGCTGCTCAGAGCAGGGCAGCAACTCGGCCACGAGGGAGTTAGTTTCACGTTCAACGGCAAGCTTCCGCGTCCCACCAGGACGGCTCGCCGTCGCCAACGCCCCTATTCCCAAGGGTGATTCCTCAACCGCCTTACATATGAACCGTGTTGGCCATGAGTACGCCCAGCACGTCACCGCCCAGGGCCGCCGCGGCCAGGGAGGCAGAGGTGGTGCCGGCCGACCGGCCTTGTGCCCTTCTCCCGTCGTGTGACCGAGCAGGGTGGCGGGAGAACGGGTCGATGACCATGGCCGGATCCAGCGTGGCCTCGCAATGAAGGTGATCGACACACCTGGGACCCGTACCCTCGACGACGGCTCCACCACCGAGGGCTTCCTCCTCGTCAACCACCCCACCCTGACCACAGAGAACGGGATCGACGCCCGCTTCACCGGCCGGTCGGTCGCCTTCCGCCCGGACTCGAGCGCCTAGGCGGCCCTGTCGTGTGGATCAGCCCGGCGTCGCGGGGGCTGGCATGCGCTCGGCCAGCGGGGGTGGCCCCAGCCGCGTTGTCGTCGGTCGCCGGCTGCCTCCTCCGCCGTATAGCTTCACGCACCAGACCCCGCTCGGGTCGCCCGGAAGGCACCGCACATCACAGCCGGCCCGATCCGAACGACAGAGCCCAGAGGCAGGACAGTCAGTCGAGGTCGGGCAAGGGGCGCCGGGCGACCTCGTGTGCTTCGTCCGGTGACAGCCCCAGCATGCGCAGGACCATCTCGGCGAGGTTCACCGCAGCCTCGTCGCCGTCCACCTCCGGGCGGGCAAAGCGCAGCTCCACCAGCGACAGCAGGGTTCCGCCCAGCGCGGCGAGGGCGACCACTGGGTCGAGGGTGGTGAATCGACCGGAGGCGATGCCGACCTGGAGATCACGCAGGGCGCGTCGGGACAGTCCGTTGTCCGAGTGGATGTGCCCGAGGCCACGGCGGCGCAGGACCTGCATCAGCTCCGGGTGCGAGTCGGCCATCCGGGCACTGAGCCGGAAGCCGGCCGCGAGCAGCTCCGCCGGGTCGTCGATCCCCGTCAGACGCTCGTCGAAGGCCTGCCCGAACTCCTCCAGGGCGTCGACCACCGCTGTCTCGAACAACTCCGCCTTGGAGTCGAAGTGGTTGTAGAAGGAGCCGAAGCCCACGTCCGCGCGCTCGGCGATCGCCTGGATGCTCGCGCTGGTGTCGCCGCTCTCGGCGAGTATCTGCCGGGCCGCTCGCACGAGTGCTCCACGGGTCTCCGCACGACGCCGCTCGAACCGGTTGCTGGGCAGGGCTGACGTAGACATGCGCAGAGTCTAGCCGTCGGACGATAGCGATCGCAGTCCTGATGAATTCATCATTTCCTGCCGCGAACATCTTGACGACAGAACTGTCACAGTTGATGATTTCCTCATTACGGCAATGTTGCTCGGAGGGCACCATGTCTGAAATCCGCGTCAACGGGGCCGACGTCTTCACGGCCCATCAGGACCTCCACAGCGAGCAGGGCGCCCTGCGTGGAGAACACCCCGGCCGCTCCCGGAACCCGGTCATCAAGGTGGCCGACCTGGCCTGGCTGGAGTTCGAGAAACCCGACCTGGACCGTGCCGAGGTCTTCGCCCGGGACTTCGGGTTCGCCGTCGCCGCCCGTAGCGAACGGGAGTTGTGGCTGCGCGGCACTTTCGCCGGCTCGCCCTGCATGGTGATCCGGCGCGGCCGTACGTCCCGTTTCATCGGCCCGGCGTTCCGGGCGGCGGAGCGGGCCGACCTGGACCGGCTGGCCCGCGCGACGGGCAGGGACGTGCGGGACGCCGACGTTCCGGGTGGTGGCAAGGTCGTCGACCTGCTCGACCCGTCGGGCTTCCCGGTCCGGGTCGTGCAGTGTGCCGAACAGCTGCCCGCGCTGCCGGAGCAGCAGCCGCTGCTGCTCAACTTCGGCACGGATCACCGTCGTACGAACACCACGCAGCGCCCGCCGCGCGAGCCGTCCCGAATTCAACGCCTGGGCCATGTGGTCCTGGAGACACGGGTGTTCGGCCGGGCCCTGGACTGGTACCTGGACACCCTCGGGATGATCGTGTCCGACTTCCTGTTCCTGGACGGGCAGCGCGGCCGGGGTCCGACGATGGCGTTCATCCGCTGCGACCTGGGTGGCGTGCCGGCCGACCACCACACCCTCGCGATGCACCTGGGGCCGGGCACGGGGTACGTCCACTCGGCCTACCAGGTCACCGACCTCGACTCCATCGCCGCCGGTGGCGAATACCTCAAGGAGCGCGGATACAAACGCAGTTGGGGCATCGGACGGCACATCCAGGGCAGCCAGCTCTTCGACTACTGGCGCGATCCGGACCACTTCATGCTGGAGCACTTCGCCGACGGCGACCTGTTCTCCTGCGACGTGGAACCCGGCTGGGCGCCCATGTCGACCAGCGGCCTCGCCCAGTGGGGCCCGCCCGCCACCCGCGACTTCCTCGGCGCCGGCCCCTCCCCGCAGCGGATCCGCGACGTCGTCGAGGCACTGCGCGGCGACAACGAGATGGACCCCGCGCGACTCTTCGGCCTGCTCAAGGCCGCCAATTCCTGACCCGTCCCTCTGAAGAAGGCACTGATATGAGCACCAATGTCCTGCGCACGGCCGACGGCTGGTGGGTCGTCCGAGGCGACCGGGCCGTTCCCGTCGAGACCAAGGCCGTGACCACCGCCGAGCTGCTGGCCGACCGGGACGCCGTCCGTGAGGCCGCTGCCTCCGGCGAGCCGGGCACTCCGGTCGCCGATCTGGTCGCGCTCTCCCCGGTCACCACGCCCTGCCGGGTGGTCGCCCAGATGGTCAACTACCGTAGCCACGCCCGCGATTCGGGCTTCAAGGGCGACATCCCGCCCGCGTTCTTCCGCAAGGCGTCCGGCTCGGTCAGCGGGCCCGGCGAGGCCGTCGTCCGGCCGTCGCACGTGAAGTTCCTCGACTACGAGATCGAACTCGGGCTCGTCATGGGCGCGCCCCTGCCTGTCGGGACCGTGGTCGAGGAGCGGGACCTGCCGTCGTACGTCGCCGGACTGGTGATCACCAACGATGTCAGCGCCCGTGAGGTGCAGCTGACCAAGACGCAGTTCTACGAGAGCAAGTCGTACCCGACCTTCACGCCGACCGGCCCGTACCTGTCGTTGCTGGAGCCGGAGGACTTCACCCATCTCCTGGACCTGCGGCTGAAGTTGAGCGTCAACGGCGAGCTGCGCCAGGACCGCACACTCGCCGACATGATCGTTCGCCCGGCACAGGCACTCACCCTGCTGGCCCGCTTCCAGACCCTCGACGCCGGCGACCTGCTGCTCACCGGCACCCCCGGCGGCACCGCCCTGAAGGCCCCGCCGAAGGCCGTCGAGAAGATCGGCGCGCTGCTGCCTCCCGCCGTGAAGTGGAAGGCCTTCTTCAAGAGCCAGGCCAAGAACCCGCACTACCTGAACCCGGACGACGTGATCACGGCGACGATCGCGACCCCCGACGGCCGCATCGACCTCGGCGAGCAGCGCACGCCCGTCGCGGCCGCGAACTAATACCCGAGGTGAGCCGCACATGAACGTCGACGAAGCCGCACGTGTGCCCGTCGTGATCGTCGGCGCCGGGCCGGTGGGCGTGACCGCCGCCCTTCTCCTGGCCCGGCACGGAGTCCGCAGTGTCGTCCTCGAACGCCACCGGGACGTCTACCCGCTCCCGCGCGCCGTCGCCAATGACGATGAGATCCACCGGATCCTCCAGGCCGCCGGAGTCGGCGAGGAGTTCACCGCGATCTCCCGCCCGGCGAAGGGACTGCGGCTGCTGGACGCCCGGCACCGGGTGATGGCCGAGTTCCGCCGCTCCCCGCAAGGGCACCACGGGTATCCGCAGTCCAGCATGTTCGACCAGCCCGAGCTGGAACGCGTGCTGCGCGACGCCCTGGCTCAGCGCCCGGAGTGCGAACTGCGCGGCGGCGTCGAGGTCACCGGTGTCGGCCCGGACACCACCGGCCCCGTACGTGTCACCTACCGCGACGACGAGCGCGAGCATGAGCTGTGGGCCGACGCGGTCCTCGGCTGCGACGGCGCGGGCAGCCTCACCCGCGAAGCCATCGGCGGCGTCTGGGAGGACCTGCACTTCGAGGAGAAGTGGACCGTCATCGACGCCGAGACGACGGGCCCCGTCCGTTGTTGGGAGGGCGTCGACCAGGTCTGCGACCCGGACCGGCCGGGGACCTTCATGCGGGTGAACGAGAACCGCTACCGCTGGGAGTTCCGGCTCGGGGAAGGACAAGAGACCGTCCGTGAGCTGGTCGCCCCGTGGCTGCCGTCCTCGTACGGCGGGGACTTCGAGGTGGTCCGCGAGACGCAGTACACCTTCCGGGCCCGCGTCGCCGACCGCTGGCGCCACGGACGGGTCTTCCTGCTCGGCGACGCCGCCCACCTCACCCCGCCCTTCATCGGACAGGGCCTGTGCTCGGGACTGCGGGACGCCTACAACCTCACCTGGAAACTCGCCCGCGTCCTCCAGCAGGGCGGCGACGAAAGGCTGTTGGACACCTACGAGAGCGAACGCAGGCCGCACGCCCGGCATGTGGTCCGCCTCGCGGTCGCCATGGGCTGGGCCATGACCGGCGGCCAGGACGGCGCCGCCGCGATCCGCCGCCGGGCACTGGCCGCCGCCTGCCGCATACCCGGCCTGACCGAGCTGGCCGACCGCGATCTCAGCCCGCCCCTGACCGCCGGACCGCTCGTACGGCGCGGGGTCCGCCGACGCCTGGCGGGCACGCACTGTCCGCAACCGTGGGTGAGCGTCGACGGACGGCGTACCCGTCTCGACGAGCTGCTCGGCGACTCCTTCACCGTGCTGACCGCCACCGAACCCGGCCCCTCCCTGACCGCGCTTGCCCACAGCCTCGGCATACGCGCGCTCTCCGTGGCCGGCCTCGGCGACGACGGCACCCTCGCAGCCTGGCTGCGCGGCGGACGCGCGGACGCGGTCCTGCTGCGGCCCGACCGCGTCGTGATGGACGTCGTCCCCTCGGGCAGTCACGACTTCACGTCGACCGCCGCCTGGGCCTCCGCGCTGCACACCACCCGAAGCCCCGTCCCTGCCGAACGGACGGCACCGAAAAGCCTGTTGAGGAGTACGACGCGATGAGCACGCCCTTCTTCACACCCGACCCGGAGACGGCGGCCGCCAGTCGCATCGCGGACTTCGCCCGGCGTCAGGGCATCGCCCCCGACGACTACGCCGCCCTGCACCGCTGGTCGGTCACCGATCTGGAGGGCTTCTGGGGCGCGGTGTGGGAGTACTTCGACATCGACGCCGACACCCCCTACGAGAGTGTCCTGGCGGAGGAGCGGATGCCCGGCGCCCGCTGGTTTCCCGGCGCCACCCTCAACTACGCCGACCACGCCCTGCGCAATCTCGCCGACGAGGCCGTGGCGATCGTCGCCCTCGACGAGACCGGTTCCGGGTACGAGGTGACCGGCGCCCGGTTGCGTGCCCTGGTGGCGTCCGTGGCCGCCACCCTGCGCGACCTCGGCGTCGGCAAGGGCGACCGGGTCGTCGGCTATCTGCCCAACACCCCGCACGCCATCGTCACGTTCCTCGCCGCCGCGAGCCTGGGCGCCGTGTGGTCGGTGTGCGGTCAGGACTACGCGCCCAAGGCCGCCGCCGACCGGTTCGCCCAGCTCGAACCCACCGTGCTGATCGCCGCCGACGGCTACCTCTTCAACGGCACCACCCACGACCGCCGCGACGCAACCCTCGAACTCGCGGGCGCGCTGCCGACGCTGAAGGCCACCCTGCTGGTGGACCACGTGGGCCTGCCGTGGCCGGCGCAGGCGCACCCGTCGCTGGTGGTCCCCTGGGAGGACGCCTCCAGCCGTACCGAGGAACTCGCCTGTGTACCGGTGCCGTTCGACCACCCGCTGTGGGTCGTGTTCTCCTCCGGCACCACCGGCCTGCCCAAGGGCATCGTCCACGGCCACGGCGGCGTGCTCCTGGAGCACCTCAAAACCCTCGGCCTGCACTCCGACCTCGGCCCCGGCGACCGCCTCCTCTGGTACACCACCACCCACTGGATGATGTGGAACCTGGTCGCCTCCACCCTCCTCACCGGCGCCACGACCTGCACCTACGACGGCAGCCCCGCCCCCTTCGCCAAGCTCGACCGCCTATGGGAACTGGCCGCCCGCCACCGTGTCACCGTCTTCGGCACCAGCCCCCAGTACCTGCTGGGCATGGCCAAGTTCGGCATCGACCCGTCAGTCCACGACCTGTCGTCGATCCGCGTCGTCGGCTGCACCGGCTCCGCCCTCCCCGCCTCCGCCTACCCCTGGGTCCGCGAACACGTCGGCGAGCACGTCCTGCTGGCCTCCATCAGCGGCGGCACCGACATCGTCTCCGGCTTCGCCGGCAGCGCACCCAACACGCCCGTCTGGGCCGGGGAGTTGTCCGCACCCCACCTGGGCGTGGCGCTCGCCGCGTACGACGCCGAGGGCTTCCCCGTCATCGACCAGGTCGGCGAGCTGGTCGTCACCCGGCCCATGCCGTCGATGCCGCTGTACTTCTGGAACGACCCCGAGGGCACCCGCTACCGCGACGCCTACTTCTCGGCGTACCCCGGGGTGTGGCGACACGGCGACTGGATCACGGTCACGGGGCACGGCTCGGTGATCATCCACGGTCGCTCCGACTCGACGCTCAACCGCAACGGCGTCCGGCTCGGCAGCGCCGACATCCATGACGTCGTCGAACGTCTCCCCGAGATCACAGAGGCTCTGGTCATCGGTGCGGAGGAGCCGGACGGCGGCTACTGGATGCCGCTGTTCGTGGTCCCGGCGGCCGGGGTGACCCTGGACGACACCCTGCGCGAGAAGATCCGCGACGCCGTCCGCACCGGCGCCTCACCCCGCCACGTCCCCGACGAGATCCTCGAAGTGCCGGGCATCCCGCACACCCGCACCGGCAAGAAGCTGGAGGTCCCGATCAAGCGGCTGCTCCAGGGGGCCGCGGTGGAGCAGGTCGTCAATCCGGCCAGTGTGGACAGCCCCGAACTCATCGACCACTACGCCCGGCTGGGCGAGGAGCGCCGCAAGGGCAGGTCCGCCTCATGACCACCGTGCTCGCTGTCGCCCTGTCCCTGGTCTTCCTTCCGCTGGGGCTGGCGAAGCTCGCCTCGGCGCCGTTCATGCGCCAGGCGGCGGCCCATCTCGGCATGTCGGTACGGCTCTATCGCGTCGTCGGCGCGCTGGAGGTGGCCGGGGTCGCCGGACTGCTGACGGGGCTGACCTGGATGCCGCTGGGCGTGGCCGCCGCGACAGGCCTCGCCCTGCTGATGGCCGCGGCGGCGGTGGTCCACCTGCGCCACGGCGACCCGCCGCCCCGAGCCGTCCCGGCCGCCGTACTGGCCCTGATCTCCTTGACGTACGCGGCAACGGCGATGGCCGCCGGCTGACGCGACCTGTACGGCCGGCCGCAGGCAGCCCCCAGTCTGATTCATCGCCCGCCTCTGGCCGGTGGCGCACCGGTAGCGAGTGCTGCGTCGACGTCGCCACCGAGAACCCGGCGCCCATGGCCGACCTCGCGCTCCGGGCCGGCCTGGAAGCCCGCGGTTGGTAGGTGCAGGCGCTGGAGACCGTCCCGCTGTCCGCCCGCTTCAGCGTGTCCGACCCGGCCACCGGGCAAGGAGGCGAAGTCGACATTCTCAAGGAAATCTTCTGACGGCCGGGCATCCAGAGCCCGTAGGGGCTGCCCTCGCGGAGGAGGACGTGATCGGGACCAAGGTCCGCGCCCTCGCCGACCGCGGAGCACCCCGTACGAGCCCCGGCACCCCCGCAGAGGGACCTCGCGGGAGCGGACGCCGCCCCAACTCGGCCGTCGAGTCACCCCCGAGCGGCCTCCTGTGAAGTCGGCGTCCGTCGCAGGAGAGGCAGCAGTCCGATCGCCACGACCGCCGAGGCGAAGCCGAGGCTGCTCACGGCGGTGGTGCGGAGACCGGTGGCGGACTCCATCGCCATCAGGGTGAACGGGCAGAGGAACTGGCCTAGGAAGAACGACGCGATCCACAAGCCGGTGACGCGGCCACGGTTGGCGTACTCCAGCTTGGACGTCGCCCAGGTGAGCAGTGAGGGCAACAGGAAACCGGTGCCGATGCAGTTGAGGAACGTGCCGAAGATCAGGACTGCCACATTGTGGGCCAACCCGATCATGACAAACCCCGCCCCGCACAGGGCGAAGATCGCGGGCAGCCTGCGCTCCGGCGTGCCGATCATGGAGGCGAAGATGACGCTCCCGCAGACGGTACCCGCGCTTGCGATCGCCGTGACCATGCCGATGAGGCCGCTTGACTCTATGCCCAGGCCATTCATCAGATACGCCGTTTCCACCGGGACGGCATAGAACACGATGCCGCCGAAAACCGAGAGCACGCAGACGCCCGCCAGCCGGAGGGACGAGGCCGGCTGCCGCGCGACGTCGAGCGCCTCCTCCACGGCACCATTCGATCTGGCGGCCTTCGACCCGGACCTGGGCAGGAACGCAGCCATCGCGGGGGCAAGGAGCAGCCCGACGGCGTAGAGCCGGAACGGGCCATGCCAGTCCGAGGCACCCATGGCGCCGCCGAGGATGATGAAGGCGGTGGCCGAGACAGTGGCACACACGGTCTGCAGGGCCAGGTACTGGTCGCGCGCTCGGCCCTGGTAGAAAATCGCCGATCATCGTCGTGCAGGCGGTCATGATGAATGCCTCCGTGACACCGAGCAGGGCTCGGCCGGCCACAACGGCATGAAGCGAGTCCAGCCACAGGGGGGCGGTGCCGAACAGCGCGTACAGAAGCGTCGCGACCACCAACAGGCCTTTGCGCCCGAAGCGGTCGATCATGACACCCGCGAGGGGAGCGAACAGGGCGAGCGTGAGCGCGGGGACCGTGAGGATCATCGGGACCAGCGCGTCCGCGTCGGATACCGTACCGAAGCTCTCCTGCAGCTTCGACAGCATCGGCGCGAGCAGCACCGCGCCGAGGACCGGCAGGCAGCTGCCGACCATCAGGAGCGTCACGCGCACACGGCTCCCGGCTTCAGGCACGGGCTCGGTGCTCTGCACGATGAGATCGTCGGCGGGTACGGGCGGCGGAGCGAATCCAGGCATGCGAGGTCTCCACGAAGGCGGTCACCAAGGCGCGCAGTGGGGTACCGCCGTGGCCGTGCCAGGAAAAGGGGTATCAGGGCCTGCATGACTATGGGTCAAATTGCACCTCGCGCCTACCCCTTGACCCATTTGGCTCACCTATAACGGACATCCACCTCGTGAATTTCTCGGGCCGCCACGAAGGGCGTCGGGCTGCCGCCGAGCCGATTGGCCACCGGTATGCGGCAGCGGGCGATGTTCGCGGCCCGCAGGAAGGTCAGCCGAACCACGTGGCTCCGGTGCGTCTTGAGGACGGTCGCCAGGGGCCGGTCGGTCGTCGCCCTGCGGCGCAGCACGTAGCCGACGACGGCGAGTCCGACGCCGATGACGAAGGGGATCCGCCAGGCCGAGGAGACGAAGGCGTCCTGGCCCATCATGCTGCGCAGCCCGAGCAGGGTCACCGCGACGGCCCGGCGGCGCGTACTCCATGGCCATGATGTGCGCCGCCGTGGACTCGCGCTCAGGCTGAAGCCCCGTACGCGGGGCAGCTGGATCAGCAGACGCCGAGCCGGTCCCCCAGGCCGGCGAAGACGAGTCGAGGACACGAACCTCTCCCACTTGGTGCCGAGGTCGGGGCACCCGTCACGGCCGCCATCGGGAGCCTCCCGCGAAGCGGCACGCGCCGGGCCCGCCGACGGCACCTCCGGCGACAAAGGCAGCGACTCACAAGGTGTTCACGACTTCCGGATCAGAGGTGCGTCGGTGCGGGCGGCGATGTCCGAGGCGGTGACATCCGGCGCGCATTCCACGAGAGCGAGGCCCTCGGGTGTGACGTCGAGGACGCCGAGGTCGGTGATGATGCGGTGGACGCACTGTTCGCCGGTGAGCGGCAGGGTGCATTCGGTGAGGATCTTCGGGCTGCCGTCCTTGGCGGTGTGTTCCATCAGGACGATGACGCGGCGGGCGCCGTGGACGAGGTCCATCGCGCCGCCCATGCCCTTGACCATCTTGCCCGGGATCATCCAGTTGGCCAGGTCGCCCGCGGCGGAGACCTGCATCGCGCCCAGCACGGCAGTGTCGATGTGGCCGCCCCGGATCATGCCGAAGGACAGGGCCGAGTCGAAGAAGGAGGCCCCGGGCAGCACCGTGACGGTCTCCTTGCCCGCGTTGATCAGGTCGGGGTCGACCTCGCCCTCGGTCGGGTACGGGCCTGTGCCCAGGATGCCGTTCTCGGAGTGCAGGACCACATGGACGTCCGGGGGCAGGTGGCCGGGGATGAGGGTGGGCAGGCCGATGCCGAGGTTGACGTAGGAGCCGTCGGTGAGTTCGGCGGCGGCGCGGGCGGCCATCTGGTCCCGGGTCCAGCCCAGTTGTGTTCCGAGGATGGTGCTCATGCGCGTACGGCCCCTCGTGTCGAAGACGCGGAAATGGTAAGGCGCTCGATCTGCTTGTCGGCGGCCTCGGTCGGGGTGAGGACCACGATCCGCTGGACGAAGATGCCCGGCAGGTGGATTTCGTCCGGGCTCAGCGCGCCCGGCTCGACGAGTTCCTCCACCTCGGCGACGGTGATGCGGCCCGCCATCGCGGCCAGCGGGTTGAAGTTGGCGGCGGACTTACGGAAGACCAGGTTTCCGTGGCGGTCGCCGCGCCAGGCCCGTACGAGGGCGAAGTCGGTGGTGATGCCGTGCTCCAGGACGTACGCGCGGCCCGCGAAGTCGCGGGTCTCCTTGGGCGGGGAGGCCACCGCCACCGTGCCGTCGGGCCGGTAACGCCAGGGCAGCCCTCCCCTGGCCACCTGGGTGCCCACCCCTGCCGGGGTGTAGAAGGCGGGGATGCCCGCTCCCCCGGCGCGCAGCCGTTCGGCCAGCGTGCCCTGCGGCACCAGCTCCACCTCCAGCTCGCCCGACAGGTACTGACGGGCGAACTCCTTGTTCTCGCCCACGTAACTGCCCGTGACACGGGCGATCCGGCCGTCGGCCAGCAGGACTCCCAGTCCGCGCCCGTCCACACCGCAGTTGTTCGACACGACCTCCAGGCCGGTGGTGCCCTGGGCGTGGAGTGCCTGGATGAGCACGCCTGGGATGCCGCTGAGGCCGAAGCCGCCGACGGCCAGCGACGCGCCGTCGGGGATGTCGGCGACCGCCTCGGCGGCGCTAGCGCGGACCTTGTCCATGAGAGAGGGCCTTTCTGTCGTGGCTGTCCTGCGTGGTCGCCGGTTCAGGCGTCCGCGCGCAGGGCGTCAGAGATCGACTTGGCGCCGCCGTGCGCGGTGAGTCCGCCGTCGACCGGTATCTCGGCCCCCGTGATGAAGGACGCCTCGTCGGAGAGAAGGAAGACGACGAGCGGGGTGATCTCGTCGACGGTTCCGGTGCGGCCGAGCGGTGTCTCGCGGACGTTCGCCTCTCGGAAGCCGGGCGCCGCGGAGGCGGTCACGTCCGTTTCGATGAAGCCGGGGTGGACGATGTTCACGCGGATGCCGACGGGTCCCAGTTCCATGGCGGCGGTCCGCGACAGGCCGCGCAGCGCCCACTTGCCGGCCGTGTAGGCGACCGGGTAGTGGCCGGTGAGCGCCGCGGACGAGCCGACGTTCACGATCGAGGAGCCGGGTGGCATCAGCCGGGCAAGGTGCTGGATGCCCAGCAGCGGGCCGGTGACGTTGACCGCGTGGACCCGGGCCATGTCCTCGGGGCGTACCTCGTCGATCCGGGCCCGCCAGGTGACGCCCGCGTTGTTGACCAGGCCGTGTACCTGCCCGTACGCCTCACGCAGGTCGGCGGCGAGTTCCGCCCAGTCCTTCTCGTTCGTGACGTCGAGACGGCGGCAGCCGGATGACTCCGAGACGTCGGTGGCGATCACCCGGGCGCCCTCGCGGGTCAGCGCCTCGGCCTCCGCGGCGCCCTGGCCACCGGCCGCGCCCGTGACCACGACGACCCGGCCGAGGAGCCTTTTGGGATGGAGATCGGTCACGGCCGTTGCCTCGTGCGGTGTCGGGCGACGGGGACGGTCTTGGGGTCCGGGCCGGCCACCACGGTGTTGGAGACGGAGCCGATGCCCTCGACGGTGAGGGTGACCGTGTCGCCGGGCTTCAGGGGAGGCGGGGACTGCTCACCCCGTACACCCCACAGCTCGGCGAGGCAGCCGCCGTTTCCGCAGGTCCCGGAACCGAGGACGTCGCCGGGGCGGACGACGGTGCCGCGGGAGGCGTAGGCGGCCATCTCCTCGAAGGTCCAGCTCATGTTGGACAGCAGATCCTTGCCCACGACGTCGCCGTTGATCTCGGCGGTGAGCGCCAGGCCCAGGAAGCCGTCCGCATCGCGGTACTTCTCCAGCTCGTCGGCGGTGACCAGGTAAGGACCCAGCGTGGTGGCGGTGTCCTTGCCCTTGCAGGGGCCGAGGCCGACCTTCATCTCGGCGGACTGCAGGTCCCGTGCCGACCAGTCGTTGAAGACGGTGTAGCCGACGATGTGCTCGCGGGCCTGCTCGGGCGTGAGGTCGCGGCCCTCCTTTCCGATCACGGCGGCGACCTCCAGCTCGAAGTCGAGCACGCTCGACCCCGGCGGCATGGGGATGTCGTCGTGCGGCCCGTACATCGCGTAGGGGTTGCCGAAGTAGAACGTCGGGGCCGCGTACCACCGCTCCGGTACCCCGGCAGCCCCGTCCACGGACCGCCGTACGCCCTCGACGTGTTCCTCGAAGGTGACGAAGTCCCGCACGGTGGGCGGCTGGAGCGGCGCCAGCAGTCGTACGTCGGAGATGTGGGGGCCGGCCGGGACGTCGAGGGTCGCGGAGCCCGCGTCGAGCAGTTCGGGCAGGCCGCCGCCCTCGGCGAGCAGGCCGGTCAGTGAGCTGACGCCGGGCAGGGGGTGGAGCGTGCCGTCCTCTGAGACGACGGCCACGTGGCGTCGGTTGCGGTACTCGTACGCGGCGAAACGCATGGGAGTTTCCTGTCGGCTGTCGGCGTGAGGGGTGGCACCAAGGCCGGGGGCACGGCATGGGAGTCAGGGCAGTTGACAGGGCAACCGCACCCCCGGGGACTGAAGGCTCCGCCGATCAGACCGGCGGAGCGACGAAGACGCCGCGGTCGACGTCGTTGAAGGACTCCTTGGTCACCAGTTCGTTCATGGGGTTGGCGGTGCCCCACTGGTCGGTGACCTCGGGCTTCGAGAAGTCGTAGACGTGCGGGTGCCAGGTGTCCTCGTCCAGCAGCTCCAACTCCGTCGTGTACTCAACCGTGTTGCCGTGCGGGTCGAGGAAGTAGGTGAAGGTGTTGTCGCCCGCCATGTGCCGGCCCGGCCCCCAGATCTTGCGGGCGCCGGAACGGATGACACGGCCGGAGCCGCGCATGTACTCGTCGATTCCGCGCATCTCGAAGGAGATGTGGTGCAGCGAGGTGTGCGGGCCCTTGGCGATGGCCATGGAGTGGTGCTGGTTGCTGATCCGCATGAAGTGCATGACGTCGCCGATGTGAGGATGGCCGAGCGTGTCGGACAGCCGGAAGCCGAGGTGCTCCTCGTACCACGCCTTGGTCCTGTCCAGATCCGGCGAGTTGAGGACGACGTGCGACAGCTTGACCGGGATGGACTCCTTCTCCTCGATCTTGCGGTGCTGCCGCACCTCGACGTCGGCCGAGACCTCGATGGTGCGCCCGTCGACGTCGAAGAAGCGGAAGCCATAACCGCCGCCGGGTGTTTCCACCTTGCCCGGCTGGTGGATCAGCTGGACGCCCCCGGCGAGGAGTTGCTCGGCGAGCGTGTCCACGTCGGCCGGGCTCGCGGCGCCGTAGGACACGAGGTCGAGGCGCTTCTCCTCGGCCTTGCGCAGCCGTACGACGTACTGCTCCGGGCTGCCCTCGGCGGCGAGGAAGGAGATGCCGGAGTCCTCGGCGACCTTGGTCAGGCCCCAGACGCCGGCGTAGAAGTCGAGTTGCTTGTCGTAGTCCGGCACGGCGAGGTCGACGTGGCGGAGGTGGGTGAGCAGGCGGTTGTTCATGGGGGGTCCTCCTCAGACGAGGTTGAGCAGAGCGGCGGCGTTTGTGCCGCGGACGGAGTGGAAGTCGGTGTCGGGCAGGTCCGCTGCGCGCAGCGCGCCGAGCGGGTCGTCGGTGCCCATGTCGAAGGGGAAGTCGGAGCCGAGCAGGACCCGTTCCGGGCCGACCACTCGCAGCAGCTCCCGCAGCACCTGGGGGTCGTGGACGAGGGAGTCGAAGTACAGCTGCTTCAGATAGCTGCTTGGTTCCCGCTCACAGCCCCGGGCGTCGGGGCGGGCCCGCCAGGCGTGGTCGGAGCGGCCGATGTGGGTGGGCAGGTAGCCGCCGCCGTGCGCCGCGATCAGCTTCAGGCCCGGATGACGGTCCAGGACGCCGGAGAAGATCAGGTGGGAGAGGGCGACCGCGTTCTCGGTGGGCTGGCCGACGGTGTTGGACAGGTACCAATGGTCCAGGCGCTCGTCGAGGGTGCAGCCGAACGGGTGCAGGAAGACCAGGGCGCCGGTCTCCTCCGCACGGGACCAGAAGACTCCGTACGCCGGGTCCGACAGTTCGTGGCCGGGCGCGTGCGAGGAGATCTCCACGCCCTTCAGCCCCTGGTCCATGGCGTGGTCGAGCAGGCCGACCGCGAGGTCGGGATGCTGGAGCGGGACCAGGCCCAGGCCGTGCAGGCGGTCGGGAGCCTTCGCACAGTGTGCGGCGGTGCCTTCGTTGGCCAGTCGGCAGACCTTCTCAGCCAGTTGGGGCTCGGCCCAGTAGTGGTAGTGGGACGGCGAGGGGCTGACCAGCTGAATGTCCACGCCCTGCGCGTCCATGGCCGTCAGGCGCACCGCGGCGTCCGTCAGCTTCGGCACGCGCGCGCCGACCATCGGACCGTTCACTGCCAGGGCCGCCGGGCCGTTGCGGCGCGCGTCGAGGGCGCGGGCCTCGGCGAGACCGGGATGACCGGCGACGGCCTCCTCGACCTCCGGGAGCAGGAGGTGGGCGTGGACGTCGATGGTCGGCGCGGAGGATGCGGTGATGGTCACGGGCGCTCCTTGAGGAGGTTCATGGTGCGGCCGACCAGCCCGGCCATGTCGGCGTCGCGTACACCGTCCAGCTGCCACTGGCCGATCTGCATGGATGCCTCGACGACGGTGCGCACCCGGGGGATGCGGCGGTCGTGGTAGGCCTGGAGCAGCTCGTCGTCCCAGTCCCGGCCGTCGGCCAAGGCCTCGCTGAGCAGCTCGGCGAGGACGAGGGCGTCCTCCAGGGACATGGCCGCGCCCTGGGCCATGGTGGGCGGGCAGCAGTGGGCGGCGTCGCCGATGAGCACGACCCGGCCCCGGTGCCAGGAGTCCTCGACCAGCAGACGGTCGAACCAGGTGTAGTTGACCTTCTTCGGGTCGGTGATGTGCTCGGTGATCTCCGGCCAGACCCCGCCGTAGCTCCGCGCCAGGCGGCGCATCTCCTCGGCGTAGGTGGCCGGGTCGATGGAGGCGCGGTCGCGGCACCCTTCGACGACGTAGGCGTAGATGGTGTTCTCGCTGGTGGGGCAGTAGCCGGCGATGTAGGCGGGGCCGCCGTAGGCGAGGTCGGTGCGCGTCACGCTCTCGGGCCGCGGGGCGGCGATGCGCCAGATGGCCATGCCGGTCGGCTCGGGTTTGTCCGTGATGCCGATCGCGGCGCGGGTGGCGGAGTTGACTCCGTCGGCGCCGATCACCAGGTCGTAGCGGCCCTCGCTGCCGTCGCTGAAGCGCACCGACACGCCGTCGGCGTCCTGCTCCAGCGCTTCGGCGGTGGTGCCGAGGCGAACGCCGGCGCCGGAGGCACGGACCGTGTCAATGAGGATCTGCTGCAGCTGGGGGCGCTGCATTCCGAGGGTGGCGGGCAGGTCCTCGCCGCCGGTCCGGATGTCTTCGGCGACGAACAGGACGGTGCCGTCGGGGGTGGTCACGCCCAGCGAGCCGAAGGCGTATCCGGAGGCTTTCACCTGTTCCCACACGCCCAGTTCGCGCAGGACCCGCAGGGCGTTGCCCTGGAGGGTGATGCCGGAGCCGGTGGTGGCGTTCCAGTCCGGCTTGGCCTCGACCAGGTCGACGGCGATGCCGGCGCGGCGCAGCAGGATGGTGACGGCGTTGCCTGAGGCGCCCCCGCCGATGACCAGGACGGTGGGTGTGCCCCCGGCCGGAGGCCGGGAGAGAGTGCGGCTGTCAGCCATGTCGGGGATTCCTCCCGGGTTTGGGCCGCGCGACTTCGGGCGGCGGGGGCTGCGGCTCGCCCGCTGCGAGTGCGGGCCAGAGGTGGGGACGGGTCACCCGGCGAAGCGGGTGGTGCGGCGGGGGCCGGATGCGCCGCTGCTGTCCGGGGAACGGCGCATCCGGCAGTAGTGCGGGTTACTTGACGGCGATCGGGTTGACCGGGGAGCCGACGGCTCCGGTGATGGGGAGGGGAGCGGCGGTGAGCCAGAACTCGTACACGCCGTCGTCGGCGCAGTCGGCGGCGAGTGCGTCGAGGTCCCACATCTCGCCGATCAGCAGGCCCATGTTGGGGATGACGACCTGGTGCAGCGGCTGGAAGGCGTTGTCGAACTCGTTGGGGCGGACCTCGAAACCCCAGGTGTCGGTGGCGATGGCGGCGATCTCGGTGCCGTGCAGCCAACCGGCGGCGGTGAACGACAGGCCGGGCGCGGGGCCGCCCGCGTAGTCGCCCCAGCCGTCGCGGCGGGCGCGGGCGAGATGTCCGGTACGGACGAGGACGATGTCGCCGGGGCCGACGGTCACGCCGTGGGCTTCGGCGGTCACGGTCAGATGTTCCTCGGTGATCGCGAACCCGTCGGCCAACTCGCCGTCGACACCGATGACTTGCCCTACGTCCAGCAGCACCCCACGCCCGGCGACGTGCGGCGCCATGTGCTCGATGCCGGTGACGAGGTCGCCGTCGGAGGTGACCACCTGCTCGGCCGCCCGTCCGTTCCACGCCTTGCCGTGGTCGAAGATGTGCCCGAGCCCGTCCCACTGGGTGGAGCACTGCAGCGGCATCGCGATCACGTCGTCCGCGCCGCCGATGCCGTGCGGGAAACCCTGGTTGCCCAGCGCCGCGTCGGTCCCCGTGTCGAGCATGGTGTGCACCGGGTTGGTCCGCCGGCGCCAGCCCTTCTGCGGGCCGTTCATGTCGAACCGCTGCGACAGCGAGAAGCTCACGCCGCGGCGCACGAGCGCCGCGCCCTCGCGCCGCTTGGCCTCGTCGAGGAAGTTCAGTGTGCCGAGCACGTCGTCCTCACCCCAACGCCCCCAGTTGGAGTACGCCTTGGCGGCCTCGGCTATCGCGCCCTCGGGGTCGCGGCGGTCCAGGCTCATGCCGTTCCCTCAGCGACACAGCGGGTGCGCTGCACGCCCAGACCGGTGATGGAACCCTCCATGACGTCGCCGTCGCGCAGCAGGCGTCCCCAGTGGATGCCGTTGCCGGCCGGGCTGCCGGTCAACACCAGGTCACCGGGCAGGAGTTGAGCCGTCTGCGAGG
The DNA here is from genome assembly GCF_049739545.1 of Streptomyces sp. SLBN-8D4. Classification (NCBI taxonomy): domain Bacteria; kingdom Bacillati; phylum Actinomycetota; class Actinomycetes; order Kitasatosporales; family Streptomycetaceae; genus Streptomyces; species Streptomyces sp. SLBN-8D4. Next base: position 9,164,118 of record NZ_JBMGQC010000001.1, on the reverse strand, counting down.
CGTACGACACCAACCGGGCGACTCCGAAGAGCATGTCCTTGGTGGACTCGTCCTGCATGGTCTCGCCGTTCAGCTTGAGCGTGACCCGCAGGTCACCGGTGTCCGCGATCGACTCCGCGGGTACGAGCCACGGGCCGAGCGGCGTGAAACCGGGAGCGTTCTTGCAGCGCAGCCAGTCGGTGCGATGGCCTTCATGTCCCGGCGGAACACGGTGGCACGGTCGGTGAGGTCGTTGGCGATGGTGTACCCGGCGACGTACTCCAGGGCCTCCTCGACCGTCACCCGGTAGGCGGGCTTGGCGACGACGGCCGCCAACTCCAGCTCCCAGTCCGGCTTTTCGGCCCAGGCGGGCAGGACCACGTCGTCGTAGGGGCCCGTGATCGCGCTGGGCAGGCCGATGAACACGTAGGGCAGGTCCTCGGCGGCCCGGCGGTCCATGACCGCGGCGATCTCCGTGCGCGCCTCCTCGACGGTGCGGGGGTCGTCGGGGGAACGGTGGGCGACCTCCAGATCGATCACGTGCTGCCGGTAGTTGGCTCCGGACTGGAAGATCTGCCGCGGCTCGATGGGGGCGTGCACGCGCAGGCCCTCCAGTGGCAGCCGGCCGAGGGAGTCGTCGTCCGCCAGGGTGCGCAGGACGGGGAGGGTCTCCTCCCACCGCTCCAGGACCGCGCGCAGATCCGACGGCGCCCAGTCCAGGGCGCTGCGCAGATCGAGTACCCGGTCATTGGCCAGGAGGCCGGGAAACGACTCCCCGTCCCGAGCGGAGAACGTGCCGAGCGCGAACGGGCCGGCTGATTGCGCGAGCATTGCCATCAGATTTCCTCCTGCGGGGTTGGGGTCTACTCTGACCCCGATCGGCCAATCACGGAAATTAATCCTGTGGATGTGTCGAATCCACGTCATGGATGACTCTCGTCGCTAGGTGGTTGCCGGTGAACCTGTCCCGACTCGACCTCAATCTGGTCCTCGCCCTTCGCGCGCTGCTGGAGGAGCGCAATGTCACCCGGGCCGGTGAGCGCATCGGTCTCAGCCAGCCGGCCATGAGCGCCGCACTGTCCCGGCTGCGCCGCCATTTCGACGACGAATTGCTCGCCCGCACCGGCAACGCCTACGAGCTGACTCCGCTCGGCGCCGCCCTGCGCGACCGCAGCGCCACCGCGTGCGACCTGCTGGAGCGGGTCTTCTCCAGCCAGGCCGACTTCGACCCGGCGGCGGAGTCACGTGAGTTCACCCTGCTCGCCTCCGACTACGGGGCGGCCGTGTTCGGTGCCGCACTCGCCCGCGCCCTGCACGAGGAAGCGCCCGGCATCCGGCTCACCTTCCAGCACCCGGCACCGTCCGTCGTGGAGAACACCGCCGCGGTGCTGAGCACCGTCGACGGACTGCTGATGCCGCACGGCGTCATCGACGGCTTGCCCACCGTCGACCTCCACCAGGACCGCTGGCTGTTCCTGGTCGCCGACGATCACCCCGAGATCGGTGACGAACTCTCCCTGGACCAGCTGGGGCGTCTGCCCTGGGCCGTCTACCAGCGTCCCTACGACGCCCCGGCCGCCCGCCAGCTCAGCATGATAGGGATCAGTCCCCAGGTGGAGGTGTCCGTGCAGACCTTCCAACTGCTGCCCCTCATGGTCGAGGGCACCCGCCGGATCGCGATGATCCAGGAGCGCCTGGCGCGCAAGGCGGTCCGATCGGCCGCGGTGCGCGTCCTGCCCTGCCCCTTCGAGGCGGTACCGGTGCGGGAGGCGATGTGGTGGCACCCGGTGCACGCTCAGGACGCGGGCCACATCTGGCTGCGGCAGAAGGCCGCGGAAGTGGGCGCGACGCTGGCGGGCAACGGCTACAGCTAGGGCAAGGCCCCAGGGAAGGCCGTGCCCGTCGACCAGAACGCGGGGTTGCCGCCGACCCGGCTCTGACCGGGCCCGGCGGCAGCCCGTGATCGACGCGCTCTCGGTGGTCTTCCCGCACACCCTCAGGCCAACTGCTCCGGCAACGGCCGGGGATCGACGGCGCCCACCCGGCGGCGGGCCGCCCACAGCCCCGCCGCGACGAGGGCGGCGGCCAGCCCCAGCACGCCCACCGCACCGGCGAGACTGCCGACCGCGGACTCCCCGGCGAGCAGCACCAGCGGGCAGATGAACTCACCGCCGAAGAAGGCCGCCGTCCACAACCCCGTCCCACGACCGCGGTCCTCGAACGCCAGGCGGGACATGGCACTGGTGAGAAGGGCGGGCAGCAGCATGCCGGTGCCCACACAGTTGACGACCGCCCCGATGACCAGCAGCGGGGCACTGCCCGCGAGGAACATCACCCCGAAGCCGACCGCGCAGACCGCGAAGACGGCGGGCAGCATCGGGCCGGGAGAACGCCCCAGCCGGGCGAAGGTGACCGCTCCGCCCACGGTCGCGGCACTGGCGATCGCGGTGGCCAGTCCGATCACGCCGGTGTTCTCCACCCCGAGGTCGTCGAGCAGGTACGACATCTCCACCGGGACGGTGTAAAAGACCATCGCCCCGAAGAAGGTGAGGGCACAGATGCCGCCCAACTGCCGCCAGGGGAACGAGCGGCGGGCCTCCGTCTCGGCCGGAGTCTCCTCGCCGTCCGCACGGGCCGCCGGGTTGGGCAGGGCGGTCGCCATCAGCGGGGCGAGCGCCAGGCTCACGGCGTAGACCCAGAAGGGCACGCGCCAGCCCGCCGATCCGGCGGCGCCGCCGAGCACGAAGAAGACGGTGGCCGACGCGGAGGCGCACATGGTCTGCAGGGCGAGGTACTTCACCCGCCGGCGACCGCTGTAGTAGTCGCCGATCAGAGTCGTGCAGCAGGTCATGATCGCGGCCTCGGCGACTCCGACCAGGGCGCGGCTGGCGATGATGCCGCCCAGAGAGTCCAGCCACAGCGGTGCCGTGCCGAACAGCGCGTACAGGACGGTCGCCACGACCAGCAGGCGCTTGCGGCCCACCCGATCCACGATCACCCCGGCGAACGGGGCCAGCAGCGCCAGCGCCAGCGCCGGGACGGTCAGCGCGAGGGGCACCAGCGCCTTGGCCCCCGGGACCGACGCGAAGTGGTCCTGCATCTTCGGCAGTACCGGGGCGATCAGCACCGCCCCCAGGATCGGCAGACAGCTGCCCGCCATCAGAAGGGTCACCCGCAGCAGATGGGCCGGGCCCGAGACGGCGACGGCTGGCTGAGTGGTGGCATCGACCGCCGCGTGAGGCGGCGGGGGCACGGAACCGGGCATGGCGACTCCAGGGGGCGGTGTAAGGGAGTGGGCATGCCTCACGGGCGCCGACGGCGCACGGCATGCTGGGGAAGCTCGCACGCCGACGGCATCCGGACAGCGGTGTGCGGTAGCGACGACTATGGGGGCGCCAATGCGCCGGTGCCATCCCCTGCGCGATCCGAATCCCGTATCCGGGTCATCCACACCGTGGATGGGATGGGCAACCGTCACGCGGACGGAAGACGTGCACGACCGTCGCTGCGCGCGAACAGCGGTGTCCCGGAGCCCGGTCGTCCCGGCCTCCAGGACACCGCCGGCACGTCGCGCACGCCTGGCAGCGTCAGCGGACAGGCAGCGGCAGGACGCGCCGACAGGCGGCGACGGCGACGACCGCGACCACCACATGCATCACCATCAGCGCGGCGACGGCCAGCGGCCCACTGCCGGGCGTACCGCCACCGAGCAGGGACAGGTCGGGCCCGAACGACACGACCACGAGCACGGGCACCAGCCACCGCAGCAGCCCCGCCGGGTTCTTGGCGACACGACGGACGACCGCCCAGCCTATGGCGCCGAGGACGACGCCGAACACCGTCAGCGGCCCGTACGCGGAGAGGTGCAGCGGAGCGAAATCGCCCGACGCCCCCGCCGCGCGGGCGAGCAACGCGACCACCACGTTTCCGAGGACGGCCACGACAGCCGCTGCGAGAAGCCCCGCGACCACGGTCAGGCCGCGGGAGCGCGGGGCGGACGGGGCGGACGGGGCGGCTTCGGGGACGGAACCGGACATGGGGACCTCCTGCGGAGAGCTCAAGAACGACAGGTGCGGCGCCGGAAAGGCAGGCGGCCGGAAAGGCAGGCGTTTGATTCCTCAAACATGCGGGACGCTACCCCGAAGCGTTTGATCAGGCAAACATCTCGGTTAGAGTGGCCGCCATGACATCCCCCCGGTGGCTCACTCCCGAAGAGCTGCGAGCCTGGATCAACTTCCTCGACTGCTCGACACTGCTGAACGACTACCTCGATCAGCAGTTGCGGCGCGACGCGGCCATGACGCACGCGGACTACAGCCTGCTGGCCCGCCTGTCCGTGGCACCGGACCGCGCCCTGGGAATGTCCTCGCTCGCCGAGGAGTTGAAGTTCACCCGCAGCCGCCTCACGCGCGCGGTGATCCGCCTGGAGGAGTCGGGCTACGTGCGGCGCCGGGAGGATCCGGCCGACGGACGCGGACAGCTGGCCGAACTCACCGATGCCGGCATGGAGTTGATGGCCAAGGCCGCCCCCGGCCATGTTGCCGCCGTACGCCGCGTGGTGTTCGACGCCCTCAGCCCCGAACAGGTGGAGCAACTCGCCACCATCACCGTCACCGTGGTCGCCTCCCTCAAGCAGGCCGGCGAGGAGGACGCCTACCCGGCGGCCTTGCCGTGGCATCGCCGCTGACGCCGAGAACCTGCCCCGTTCACACCGCTCGATGGCCGCGTGCTGCTGGTCGCCGCGTACTGGCGGACTGACCTGACCCTGCACCGGCCGGCGCCGCTGTTCGGGGTGTCCGAGTCCGCAGCCGACCGCATCATCGACCACCTCGGACCTGCGCTCGCCGTCCAGTGACGCAAGCGGTTCCGCAAGGACACCGTGCCGGTCGTGGACGGCAACCTGGTCCCCACGGTCGATCACAGCGCCGCCGAGCAGCCGGAGAATTACCGGTACTCGACCAACCACCGGGTCGGCATCAGGTCAGCAAGAGTCCTGCCGCAGCCGCCCACACCGTGGAATCGCCACCCGTACCGGCCTGAGCCAGCCAGCCGTTTGGACGCCTTCCGGCAAGCGAGTGGAAGACCGTGAGCATTCCCCGACCGCCTTCCGCCCTGCGGCCACCAACGCTGACGCGTTTCAGCAGGTCAGCGCACCCTCCCCCGCGGCTTCAACGGCAGCGGCGGCAGTTCCGGAGCCGGCAGCGGAGCTCCGTCGTACCCCTTCACCTCACCGAAGCGGGACCCCGTCATCCAGTCCTGACGCGCCTGTTCGATCTCCTCCTGCGACCGCCCGATCCAGTTCCAGAACATGATCAGTTCCTCCTCGAACGGCTCACCGCCCAGGAGCATCAGGCCCGCGTCCGACTCGGCACGCAGCGGGAGTTCGGTGCGGCCGCAGCCGAGGTAGAGCATCGAGCCGGGCAGCACGGGCACCCCGTCCACGTGGGCCTCGCCGGACATGGACAGGACGGCGTACTCGAAGTCAGGTTCCAGCGGCAGGCGTACGTCCGTGCCGCGGGCGAGGCTCAGGTCGGCGCCGACGATGGGGGTGTACGCCGTTCCGGGTGAGCGTGCGCCGTCGAGTTCGCCCAGGATGAGCGTGGCCGTCAGACCCGGGGCCGTGATCTGCGGCAGCCCGGTGTGGTGCTCGAAGTGCGGGTCGGTGTGGCGGTGCCCGTCCGGGAGGGCGACCCAGAGCTGGGCGCCGTGCAGGAACCGGGCGTGCGGCTTCGGGCTCTCCTCGGAGTGGCTGATCGCGCGGCCGGAGGTCATCAGGCCCAGTTCACGGGGGCGGATGGTCTGGAGGCTGCCGGTGGAGTCGCGGTGCAGGACCTCGCCCTGGTGCAGCCAGCTCACCGTCTGCAGGCCCATGTGCGGGTGCGGGGGCACCTGCATGCCCGGCTCGTCGGCGATGTCGTCGGGGCCGTAGTGATCGACGAAGCACCAGGCGCCGACCATACGGCGGCCCAGGTTGGGCAGCAGCCGGCGCACCTCGCCGGCCTCGCCCAGCTTCACGCGGCGGGGGCTGAGGAGTTCGCGCACGGGTTCCGCCACCACGAAGCCGCGGCCGCCGCACAGGGCGGGAACCGCCTGGCGATCAAGATTGCTCATGACGCCCAACCTAGCCCCGTGAGGCGTTTCCCGTCAGGCCGTCCCCCCGGGCTCCGTGACGGGTGGTCGCCGGCCGGTCCGCGGACGCCGCTGAAAATAGTAGCAATGGACATAGTAGCCATGTACTGTATCGAGCATGAGTACGGCAGCCGAGGGCGCGACGCCCGGTTTTCTGGTCTGGCGACTGTCGATGAAATGGCGGGTCGCGGTCGATCGCGCGGTGGCGCCGCTCGGCCTGACGCACGCCCAGTACTCGCTGGTGGCCTCGCTGTACGGCATGCAGCACGGTGGCGAACGCCCCAGCCAGCGGCGTCTCGCCGACCGGACCGGCCTCGAACCGCTCTACGTCTCCAAGCTGGCGCGCGCCCTGGAGAGCGCCGGGCTCCTGGAGCGCGCTCGCGACCCACGCGACCCGCGCGCGGTGCAACTGGCGCTCACCGAGGAGGGCCGCGAGCGGACCCGGCAGGCCATCGAGGTCGTCCAGGGGCTCCTGGAGCAACTGCTGGCACCCCTCGGCGGCCTGGACAGCGCACGCACGCGGGAGTTCAAGCGTGAGCTGACGACCCTGCTCGACGCACCTCTCGACCCGACGAACGAGAACCCCAAGGAGCAGTAATGACCACCACCACTCCCGTCCTCACCCCCCGCGTCATAGCCCTGGCCCACTACGCCGCCCGCGCACTCCTCGAGAACGCCCTGGCCCGCCACGGCGTGACCTTCCAGCAGTCCGTCACCCTGCGCCTGGCCGCCGTGGCGGAGGGACCGGTCGAGCGTGACCGCATCGTCGAGCACGTCGTCGGCGCGCTCAAGATCGACCCGGCTCAGGCGCACTCCGTGGTCGACGAACTGGTCGCCAAGGGACTGGTGGCTCCCCAGGGACCGTCCCAGGGGCCGTCCCAGCTGCGGATCACGGACGCCGGCCGGGCGCTGTTCGAGACGACCTCCGCCGAGACCGCCCCCATCAGCGCCCGGGTCTACGCCGGCATCCCGGCCGAGGACCTCGCGGTCGCCGGACGCGTACTGAGCCTCATCACCGAGCGGGCCGACGCGGAGCTCGCCGCCCTGACCAAGTAGCGGGACAGCACGTAAGTCTCAGGTCGCCGCCACGCCCTTCTTGCCCCGCCGGTGCGCGATCTCGCCGAGGATCACGTCGGCGACGACGAAGCCGGCCAGCGGAATGCCGAGCAGTGGCACGAAGTAGCCGAGGACTGCGACGACCACCACGCCGGGCACCAGGATCTGCGGCGGGACCTGCTGCCAGGCGCCGCGCGGGATCGGCCGGCCGAAGGCGGAGCCCCGGCCGCGCTGCCACCACATGCGGTAGCCCCACACGATCAGCAGGACCAGCGACAGCGCGAGGACCATCAGGACGACCTGGTTGACCAGCCCGAACAGGACACCGGTGTGCAGGTCGATGCCCCAGCGGGTCAGCTTCGCGAGCAGCGGGTAGTCCGCGAACCGCACGGTGTCGGTGACCTCGCCGCTGCTCGGGTCGACGGCGACCGAGTCCTGCTTCTCGGGCCAGCTGCGCTGCACCTGCCGTACGACATAGGCCGACGACGCGTCGGCGGGCGGCACGATCTCGACGGGGTCGCCGAGGCCTTCGGCGCGGGCCGCGGCCAGCACCTTGTCGAGGCCGACGCCGTGCTCGGCGTCCCCGGCCGAGGCGGACGCGCCGTGGCCCGAGTGGTCGCCGCCCGCGGCCGCGGAGACCGAGGGCGTGGACTGGCCGAGCGAGGTGCGCAGTTCGTCGATGTTGGCGCCGGCGTACGTCGACCAGGTCAGTCCGGTGGCCGACAGGAAGAAGAACCCGGCGGCCGCCCAGACGCCGACGCTGCCGTGCAGGCCCAGGGTGCGACGGCGCCCGCTGGTGCCGCGGACCTTGCGCAGGGCGCGGCGGCGGGAGAACCACAGCACGATGCCGCCGCCCGCGGTCACCCACAGCCAGCTGGCGGCGAACTCGCTGTAGAGGCGGCCGTTCTCACCGAGGTGCAGGTCGCGGTGGAACTCGTCGATCCAGGTCCGCAGCGGCAGCGCGCCGGTCGAGCCGTACTGCTCCAGCGCTCCGCGGACCTTCCCGGTGTACGGGTCGACGAACACGGCGAGGGTGTGGTTCGGGTCGACTCCCTTCACCCCGGACAGCAGCACCCGGGTCGTCGCGTCGGCCGCGGGCGAGGGGCGTATCGCCGAGACCGTGCCCTCGGGGTGCGCCTTGCGGGCGGCGTCCACCTGCTCGGAGACGGGCAGCTTGCTGTCGCCGACGGCGGCGACGGTCATCTCGTCCCGGTAGGCGATCTTCTCGGCCTGGAAGGCGCCCGCGTACAGGAACCCGGTGACGGCGGCGACGAGGAGAAAGGGCGCCACGAAGACACCGGCGTAGAAGTGCAGACGCAGCACGAGCGGGCGCAGCGGGGCCCATCTGCTGGGGGCCGGCGCCGGGGCGGCCGGCTGCGGGACCTCGTCCTTGGTGGTCGAGGGGGCGATGGACATCGGCGGCTTCTCCGAGGGCTGGGGACGGGGGCGGTCCAGTAGTCGGAGGGAGGGGGCGCCGAGTTCCCGGGCCCCCTCGTGACCTGCATCACAGGGCACTCCGTGGCATCCTGGCGCGATGTCAACTCCGAGTCATCGCGCGCCCCTTGCCGAGCTGGTCGAGGAACTCCTGGCCGCGGACGGTCCGCTGCCGATCATGGCGGCCGGCGAGCCGGTCCTGCGAGGCGGGACCGAGCGTTACGACGGCCAGCTGGACCCCGCGCTGCTGTCCCGTTTCGTCGAGGCGCTGCGTCTGACCATGCACGCGGCGCCGGGTGTGGGACTGGCCGCCCCGCAGGTGGGGGTGCCGCTGCGCATCGCGGTCGTCGAGGACCCGGCGCCCGTACCGGAGGAAGTGCGGCTGGCGCGGGGGCGGGTGCCGCAGCCGTTCCGCGTCCTGGTCAATCCGTCGTACGAGCCGGTCGGCACCGAGCGGGTGGCGTTCTTCGAGGGATGTCTGAGTGTGCCGGGGTGGCAGGCCGTGGTGGCGCGGCCGGCCGAGGTCCGGCTGACGTGCGAGGACGAGAACGGCCGCGCGGTGGACGAGGTGTTCGGCGGCTGGCCCGCGCGGATCGTCCAGCACGAGACGGACCACCTCGACGGCGTGCTCTATCTCGACCGCGCCGAGCTGCGCTCGCTGTCCTCCAACCAGACGGTGGCCGAGCGCTGGACGCAGCCGACGCCGGGGCTGGCGGCCGCGTCCCTCGGCTTCGAGCTGCCGGGCTGACGGACGACGGCGCGGGCCTGCCGGGATCCGCGGGTCGGCGACGGTGCGGAAGCCCGCCGCACCCTTCCCCGCTCCCGCTGACCCGCGCCGAGCGCGGACCGACGATGCCCCGGCCGGGGAGGGTCACCGATTCCGCCGGCGCCGCCCCGGCCGAGCACCCCGAGCGCCGTCCGTCAGTTGTCCCGGTACGCCTCCAGCAACCGGAGCCACACCTCGCTGATCGTCGGGTACGCCGGGACCGCGTGCCACAGCCTGCTGATCGGGACCTGGCCCGCGACCGCGATCGTCGCGGAGTGGATCAGTTCGCCGACGCCGGGTCCGACGAAGGTGACGCCGAGGAGGATCTCGCGTTCCAGGTCGACGACCATGCGGGCGCGGCCGCGGTAGCCGTCGCCGTAGAGGCCGGCGCCCGACACCGAGGCGAGGTCGTAGTCGACCGCGCGGACCCGGTGGCCCGCCTGCTCGGCCTCCGCCAGGGAGAGGCCCACTGAGGCGGCCTCCGGGTCGGTGAAGACGACCTGGGGCACGGCGTCGTGGTCGGCGGTCGCGGCGTGGGCGCCCCACGGGTCCGTCTGGACCGGGGCTCCCGAGGCGCGGGCGGAGATGGCGGCGCCGGCGATGCGGGCCTGGTACTTGCCCTGGTGGGTGAGGAGCGCGCGGTGGTTGACGTCGCCGACCGCGTAGAGCCAGTCGCTGCCGGTCACACGGAGGCTGTCGTCGACCTCCAGCCAGCTGCCGGGCTTCCGGCCGATGGTGTCGAGACCTATGTCGTCGGTGTGCGGGGCGCGTCCGGTGGCGAAGAGGATCTCGTCGGCCTCGATGCGGTCGCCGGTGCCGGTGACGACCACGACCGTGCCGTTCTCCCGGGTGACCGACTCGACCGAGGTGCCGGTGCGGACGCTGACGCCCGCCTCGGTGAGCGCCTCGGCGACGAGCTCGCCCGCGAACGGCTCCATGCGGTTGAGCAGGCCCTTCCCGCGGACCAGGAGCGTCACCTGCGATCCGAGGGCCTGCCAGGCCGTGGCCATCTCGGTGGCGACCACTCCCCCGCCGACCACGACCAGGCGTCCGGGTGCCGCCTTGGCGCTGGTGGCCTCGCGGCTGGTCCAGGGCTTGACCTCGTCGAGGCCCGGCAGGTCGGGCAGCACGGCCCGGGTGCCGGTGCAGACGGCCACGGCGTGCCGGGCGGTCAGCACCTTCTGTGTGCCGTCGGGGGCGGTGACCGTGACCGTGCGCTCCCCGCTGAGACGGCCGTGGCCGCGGTGGATCTCGGCCCCGATGCCCTCCAGCCAGCCGACCTGGCCGTCGTCCTTCCAGTCCGAGGCCCAGTAGTCCCGGCGGGCGAGGACCGCGGCCGCGTCGAGGGGGCCCTGCACCGAGGCGCTCAGGCCGGGCAGGCGGCGCGCGTCCGCCTGTGCGATCACCGGCCGCAGCAGGGCCTTGCTGGGCATACAGGCCCAGTAGGAACACTCTCCGCCGATCAGCTCGCTCTCCACGACCGCGGTGGAGAGGCCGGCCGCGCGGGTGCGGTCGGCCACGTTCTCCCCCACGGGCCCGGCACCGAGCACCACGACGTCGTAGGTGCTGTGGGCGATGTTTTCCGTTTCCGTCATGGGCCCAGTCTGGTGGGTGGTGTGCGCTCGGGCCACCAGGGGTACGCGCGCCGGATACCGCGAGGTGACAGCTGTGGAATACCCGGCCGACAAGCCGTGTTGTGCCGACGGCTTCGCTCCGAGACCAGGAAGAGGGATCACGTCATGAGCAGCACCGTGGAGCTCACCAAGGAGAACTTCGACCAGATGGTCACGGACAACGAGTTCCTCCTGATCGACTTCTGGGCGGCCTGGTGCGGTCCTTGCCGCCAGTTCGCGCCGGTATACGAGAAGGCCGCCGAGGCCAACCCCGACCTGGTGTTCGGCAAGGTGGACACCGAGGCGCAGCCGGAGCTGGCCGCGGCCTTCGGTATCCAGTCGATTCCGACGCTGATGATCGTCCGCGACCAGGTCGCGGTGTTCGCCCAGCCGGGCGCGCTGCCCGAGTCCGCCCTGACGGACGTCATCGGGCAGGCCCGCAAGCTCGACATGGACGAGGTCCGCAAGTCCGTCGCCGAGCAGCAGGCCCAGGCCGAGCAGAACGACCAGTAGTTCTCAGAACGGGTACGTCGCCACGTCCGCGCGCACCGTCGTCCAGCGCACGTCGGTGAAGGCCTCCACATTGGCCTCGCCGCCGAACCGGGCGCCGGTGCCGGACGCGGCGATACCGCCGAAGGGCGCGACCGCCTCGTCGTTCACGGTCTGGTCGTTGATGTGCACGATGCCGGTCGGGATCCGCTCCGCGAGGTCCAGCCCGCGGGCCGCGTCCCCGGTGACGATGCCGAGCGAGAGGCCGTAGGGCCCCGCGGCGGCCAGCGCTGCCGCCTCGTCGACCGTGCTGAAGGACCGTACGGGAGCGACGGGGCCGAAGACCTCCTCCGCGTAGGCGGGCGTGCTGTCGTCGAGGCCCGCGAGGACCGTCGGACGGTAGAAGAGCTTCTCGTGCGTACCGCCGGCGGCCAGCTTGGCGCCCTGGGCGGTGCTGGCGTCGACCAGGCCGCGCACCTTGGCGAGCTGGTTCTCGTCGATGATCGGGCCGAGGTGGACCTGCTCCAGGTTCGGGTCGCCGACGGCCAGCGAGTCGGCCTTGGCCGCCAGCCGCTCGATGTACTCCTCGTACAGCGACGCGTGGACCAGGTGGCGGCCGGTCGTCATGCAGATCTGGCCCTGGTGGAAGAAGGATCCCCAGGCCGCCGTGGAGATCACGGCCTCGATGTCGGCGTCCTCCAGGACGATCAGCGCGGAGTTGCCGCCCAGTTCCAGATGGGCGCGCTTGAGGTGGCGTCCGGCCGCCTCCCCCACCGCACGGCCCGCCGCGGTCGAACCGGTGAAGGAGATGACGGGGACGTGCGGGTCGGCGACCAGGGCCTGGCCGACGTCCGGGCCGCCGGGCAGGACATGGAACAGACCCTCCGGCAGCCCGGCCTCGGCGAAGACCGCGGCGAGCGAGAGACCGCCGCAGACCGCGGTGCGCGGGTCGGGCTTGAGGATCACGGCGTTGCCGAGGGCGAGGGCCGGGGCGACGGAGCGGATCGAGAGGATCAGCGGAGCGTTGAAGGGCGCGATCACGCCCACCACGCCGACCGGGACCCGGCGCGTGTAGGACAGCCGGGGCGCCTCGCTGGGCAGGACCTGGCCGGCGGGCCGGGAGGCGAGGGCGGCGGCCTCGTAGCACTCCTGGGCGGCCACGTGCAGCTCGAAGTCGGCCTTGCCGGGAATCGACCCGGACTCGCGGACGAGCCATCCGCGCAGCTCGTCGGCGTGCGCGGCGAACAGGTCACCGGCCTTGCGCAGCACCCCGGCGCGCACGAAGTGCGGAAGCCGGGCCCACTCGGCCTGAGCGGCGCGGGCTGCCTCGGCGGAGCGCTCCACGTCCTCGCCCGAAGCGAGGGTGACGGTGGCGAGCGTGTCGCCGGTCGCGGGTTCGGTGACCGCGTACTCAGGTCCCGAAAGGGGGTGGGGCTGCCAGCTCTTGGGGTCGAGCAACGACATGACGGCTCTCCGTTCGATCACCGGTGGGACTCACACGGCGAGCGGTAGTCCCGTGTAGTTCGCGGCCAGTTCGGCGGCCGCATGGCGGGATGCGGTGATACGGCGCAGCCGCGCGAGCTGCATCCGGCTCTCGAACGCATCCCCATTTGGTTGAGCATGCAACATCCTAGTCATCTCGTACGAGAACCGCGTGGCCTGCCACACACGAGAAAGACACAACTCCGAATATCTGTCGATCAGTTGTGTCGACCCTGTGCGGTGCACATCGGTCAGGGCCCGGGCGAGCAGGGACACGTCCGACACGGCGAGGTTGAGCCCCTTCGCCCCGGTCGGCGGCACTATGTGCGCGGCGTCACCGGCGAGCAGGAGACGGCCGTGCCGCATCGGTTCGTGGACGTGACTGCGCATGGGCGTCACGGACTTCGCGGTGATCGGCCCCCTCGCGAGGGTCCAGTCGGCGTCGATCGCGAAGCGGGCGGCGAGCTCGTCCCAGATCCGCTCGTCGGACCAGTCGTCCGGGTCGGTGCCGTTGGGGACCTGGAGGTAGAGCCGGGACACGGCGGGCGAGCGCATGCTGTGCAGGGCGAAGCCGCGCTCCCCGCGGGCGTAGATCAACTCCTCGCAGGACGGGGCGACATCGGCGAGGATCCCGAGCCAGGAGTACGGGTAGTCGTGCGTGTACGTCCGGCCGGCCCCCGCCGGGAAGGCCCCGCGCGAGATGCCGTGGAAGCCGTCGCAGCCCGCGATCCAGTCGCAGGTCAGCGTCTGTTCGCGGCCCTCGTGCAGGAACCGCGCCACGGGGGCGTCGCTCTCCGGCTTCTCGACCGCCAGGGCCTTGGCCTCGAACAACAGCGGCGGCCCCTCGGCCAGCTGGAGCGCGACCAGGTCCTTCACGATCTCGGTCTGGGCGTAGATGGTGACGGTACGACCGCCCGTGAGGACGGGGAAGTCGAGGTGGTGCCGCTCCCCGGCGAACCGCAGTTCGATGCCCTGGTGGACGAGCCCCTCGGCGTCCAGACGCCCGGCGGCACCGGCCGCGCGCAGGGCGTCGACCGTGCCCTGCTCCAGCATCCCGGCGCGCTGGCGGTGCTCGACGTACTCCCGCGTCCTGCTCTCCAGGACCACGCAGTCGATGCCGGCCAGGTGCAGCAGGCGGGCGAGGAGCAGTCCGGCGGGGCCGCCGCCGATGATCCCGACCGTGGTGCGCATGGCAGGCCTCCCTGCGTCAGCTGGAGTCGCGGTGCACCACCGTGGCACCCAGCACCGTGTGCGTCTCGGTCGCGGCGCCCGGTTCGCGCACCGCGCGGTCGACCAGTTCGGCGAGGTCACGGCCGGACGGGAGCTCGATGTGGACCGTGCTCAGCCTGGGCCGCAGCAGTCGGCCGAGGAGCAGGTCGTCGGCACCGATCACCGCCGTGTCCTCCGGGATGCGCACGCCCTCGTCCTGGAGGGCGCGCATTAACAGCATCGCGTATTCGTCGTTGTACGCGAACACGGCGTCGAGGCCGAGGTCCCGCCAGCGCACGGCGAGCTTGGCCGCGGCCTGCTCCTCGTAGGCGAGGGGCAGCTCGGTCAGTGTGGCGTCCGTGCCCTGGAGAGCCCGGCGCACACCGGCGAGGCGGGGCAGCGAGAAGGCCTCCAGGCCGGACTCCTCGGGCACCACGACACCGATCCGGCGCCGGCCGCGGGCGTACAGGTGGCCGGCGGCGCTGTGGCCGACGCCCGCGTGGTCCATGAGCAGGGCGTGGGCCCCCTCGACCGCCTCAGGAGCGAGGGTGACCACGGCCCGGGCACCGGAGCGCCGGAGCAGGGCCACGCCCTGCGGGCCGAGTCCCACGCCGGGCACCAGGACGGCGACCGGGCGCAGCTCGGCCCAGGCGCGGGCCGCCTCGTCGCCCTGGAGGCCGACACTGCCGTACTGCACGACCGTGTAGTCCAACCGGCCCAGGGCCCACTGGAGTTCACTGATGAACTGGCTGTAGAGCGGTCCTACCGGGATGGACGGGGCGGGCATCAGGACCATCCGGCTGTGGCCGGCGCGCAGGCTGCGGGCGGCCGCGTGCGGGACGTACCCGAGTTCCTTGGCGGCCTCGTGGACACGGCGGCGCGTGGGCTCGCTGATCCGGACGGCGCTGGTGTTGTTGAGGACGTAGGAGACGGTCGCACGCGAGACGCCGGCCACGCGGGCCACATCGGCGCTCGTGGGAACCGGGCGCGTGACCGAGGACGCGGACGTGTTCTGTATCTGCACCATGACGATCGTCATCTTTGCAGAAGCTGTGACGGTTCCCACATCAGGGTTGCCGCTTTGGCTCAGCGTGACCCATCGGCGCCGGTCACCCGGGCGACGAGGTCATTCCAGCCGGCCTCCAGGCGCCCCAACGGCATTCCGCACTGCCGGGTGAGGTGGTGGATGAGGGCCGGGTCGAGATACCCCATCAGCGTCTGGGCCAGGAGGTCGCAGTCGGCGTCCGGGAGGATCTGCCGCAGCAGCATGGTGGTGTGCATGTGCAGCGCCCGGATGGACGGGTGGGAGTGGCGGCGGGTCGGCTCCGACTGTGCGGCCAGCAGCAGGTCCAGCTGTTCGGCGGAGCGGTACAGCACGGCCACGCCGAGCGCCCGCAGCCGGTCCACCGCGGGGGCGCCGGGCCCCAGGGGCGGCGGGCCGCCGAGGAAGTCCGCCTGGAGCGTGTGCGCGGAGTGGTCCAGAAGCGCCATGAGCAGTCCGGTGCGGTCGCCGAAGCGGCGGAAGACGGTGCCCTTGCCGACGCCGGCCGCCGTGGCCACCGCCTCCATGGTGACGCCCGCCACACCATGCTCCGCGATCAGCCGGGTCGCGGCCTCCAGCAGACGGGCACGGTTGCGGGCCGCGTCGGCGCGAAGGCAGGGCTCGTCGGGTGCGGAACCGACCGCCAGCAGTCGGGGCGTGTCGAAGGGCTCCTCTGGCGTGGGGAACGGCGGCAGGGTCGCGGACATGAACCCAGCGTAAAGCATCGGGAAGAAAACTGGACCCCGGTCCGTTTAGGATGCTAGAAACGTAACCGGACCCCGGTCCGGAACATTACCGCCGTGTTTCAGCCCCCCTTGGAGTTACGCATGTCTGTTCGCATCCTTGCGCTCGTCGGATCCCTTCGCGCCGGTTCGCACAACCGTCAGCTCGCCGAGGCGGCCGTCAAGCACGCCCCCGAGGGCGCGGAGGTCGTGCTCTACGAAGGCCTGGCCGAGATCCCCTTCTACAACGAGGACATCGACGTCGAGGGCAACGTCCCCGCGGCCGCCGCCAAGCTGCGTGAGGCCGCCCAGGCCGCCGACGCGTTCCTGTTCTTCTCCCCCGAGTACAACGGCACCATCCCGGCCGTTCTGAAGAACGCCATCGACTGGCTGTCGCGCCCGTACGGCGCCGGCGCCTTCGCCGGCAAGCCGGTCGCCGTGGTCGGTACCGCCTTCGGTCAGTTCGGCGGCGTGTGGGCGCAGGACGAGACCCGCAAGGCCGTGGGCATCGCCGGCGGCAAGGTGCTCGAGGACGTCAAGCTGTCCATCCCGGGTTCCGTGGTCCGTTTCGCCGAGACCCACCCGGCCGACGACGCCGAGGTGGCCGCGCAGCTGACCGAGGTCGTCGCTCAGCTGCACAGCAACACGGGTGAGGTCGCCGCCGCCTGAACCTGCGGCGCGTGAACGGGTTTCCTGACAGGGGCCGGAGTGTTGGCACTCCGGCCCCTGTCGTGTTCTGTCTGCGGGCCGGTGGGGGCTGGTCGCGCAGTTCCCCGCGCCCCTGAGGGGCGCCCACCTCGACGCGTCTCAGGCCACCGCCGTGGGTGCCAGGTCCCGTAGTACTCCGAGTGCGACGGCGATCGCGGGGCGTTCGTGGCCGCCGTGCCGGGTGCAGGTCAGCAGCCTTCGGTGGGGGTCGCCCGCGCAGCGGACCCTCGTGATCGGCAGGTTCGGGGTCAGGTGGGCCAGGCGGGGGATCAGTGCCACGCCCAGGCGGTGGGCGACCAGGTGAGCGGTGACGTTCCAGTCCCGGGCGTGGTGGACCACGCTCGGGGTGAAGCCGGCCGCGCCGCAGGCCGACATGACGTGCGTGCGGCAGGGGCTGTCCGCGAAGGGGGCGATCCAGTCCTCACGGGCCGCGTCCGCGAGATCCACGCGGTCGCGGTCGGCCAGCGGATGGTCCGCGGGTACGACCAGGTCGAACGGATCGTCCAGCAGCGGCTGTTGGTCGTAGCGGGTGTCGCTCAGCGGCGGGTTGTGCGGAGTCGCCTCCACGACCGCCAGATCGATCTCCCCCTCGAAGAGCAGGTCGAAGCTCTCCGGCACGCCCGCCTCCTGGATGCTGACGGTCAGCCGGCGGTGCCGTTCGCGCAGCCGGGCCGCCATCGGGGCGAGCAGGGCCGACACGGCCACGGACAGACCGCCCGCCCGCAGCGGACCCGCGGGCTCGCCGTGGTCGGCGCGCAGATCGAGTTCGGCCCGTTCCCACCGCGCCTGGATGGCGTCGGCGTGCGCGAGCAGGCTCTCGGCGGCCGGGGTGAGCCGGACCCCGCGGCCCTGGGGTTCGAGCAGGTCGACGTCCAGGTCGCGGGCGAGCTGGCGGATCTGCTGGGACGCGGCGGACGGGGTGAAGTGCAGGGCGCGGGCGGCCGCGGTGACCGTGCCGTAGTGGGCGACCGCCCTCAGGACGTGGAGCCGGCGCAGGTCAATCATGAAGCCCACGCTTCAAGGTCGGGTCCGGGAAGTCAACCTGGACGTGTACGAAGACTCCGCAGCATCCTGGATCGTGTCGCGACGGCCGTACACAGCCACATCCGGCCCTCCCGGGCCGCCTAACAACTTACGGAGTCACCATGACCAGCACGACCCGCGCCGTCTGCCCGCACTGCGGCTGGCCGGACGGAGCCGAACCCTTCCAGGTGGTGTCCCGACACGGCACCGCGGCGGGCGGGACGGTGTGGACCCGCTGCGCGTGCGGCTCGTTGCAGGTCCGCGTGAGCGACGGCTGCGGGACGCGCGTCGTCTCCCGCAGCCGGCCATCCGGCGCGCGGGCGGGTTAGTCCAGTTCCGCGAGCCGCTCCACGGACGGTGCGACGAAGCGTTCGATCCACTCGGCTGGAGCACCGATGCGTGGGGCGAGGATGACCGTGTCGATGCCGAGCTTGGTGTAGCCGGTGATGTCCCGGGTGAAGGCCTCCAGGTCACCCTCGGTGGCCGGGTCGCCCGAGTAGGTGACGGTCTTGCGGATCTCCTCGTAGTCCCGCCCCTCGGTGTCGCAGTGGCGGCGCAGCACGTCGAGCTTGTGCGTGACCTCCTCGGGCGAGGTGGCGAACAGGTTGCAGGCTCCGGCGTAGCGGGCGACCAGGCGGAGCGTCTTCTTCTCACCGCTGCCGCCGATCATGATCTCGGGGTGCGGGCTGCTGACCGGGGCCGGTACGCACAGGGTCTCGGCGAGCCGGTAGTGGGTGCCCTCGAAGGGGCCGTTGGCCGCCGGGTCCCACATCTGGAGGCAGATCCGCAGGGTCTCCTCCAGCCGCTCGAAGCGCTCGGCGAGGGGCGGGAAGGGCACACCGAGCCCTTCGTGCTCACGGTCGTACCAGGCGGCTCCGATACCGAGGGCGGCCCGGCCGCCGGAGAGCACGTCCAGCGTGGTCGCGATCTTGGCGAGCAGGCCGGGATGGCGGTACGTCACTCCGGTCACCAGCGCGCCGAGCCGGACCGTCTCGGTGTGGGCCGCGAGGAAGCTCAGGGTCGAGTAGGCCTCCAGCATGGGGTCCTCGGCGCCGCCGTTGAACTCCATCTGGAAGTAGTGGTCCATCACCGACAGCCAGCTCACCCCCGCCGCCTCCGCCGCGGCACCCGAGGCGGCCAGCTCGGCACCGAGAGCCGGGGCGCCCGCGGGGTGGTTGAAGCGGTTGATGTGCACGCCCACGCGCATGTTCGTCTCCGTTCGGGGGACCTTCGCCGACCCTGACGAAGCTAGAACCTGGAGTGCTCTCGAAGTCAAGGGCGGACTGTTCCGAGCGCGCGTGGAGCACGCGCCCCCGTCACGCCACGCGTTCCGCCTCCACCGGATCCTGCTTCTTCGAGGCGCGCAGGCTCGTCAGGGTGGTGATGGTCAGGACGAGGACGATGAAGCCGAGGGAGAAGGGGATGCTGATCTCGGGCACGTGGACGCCGGACTCGTGCAGGGCGTGCAGGACGAGTTTCACGCCGATGAAGCCGAGGATGATCGAGAGGCCGTAGGAGAGGTGGACCAGCTTCTTCAGCGGCGATGGCAAGGAATCGCAGGTCATACGAGAACATGGCGGATTCTCGACGCTCACCACCCGCCGTACGGCGGGCAGGTTCCGCCGTACGGCGGCGCCCCGGACGGACGCCGCTGCCCCGATCATGACGCCACGAGCCGCCACGCCCCGCGTGAGGAGAAGCCATGACGCAAGTGCCGCCCCCGTTCGACCCCGAGCTCGGTGCCGCCCTGGATCTGATCAAGGACGTGATCTCACCCGGCCTCGCCCTGGACGAGATCGACGACGTGCGCCAGGGGCCGGGCATCGCGATGCTGGCAGACCTGGACCTGACACTGGACGGGTTCTTCGAGGTGGAGGACCGCTCGGTGCCGGGGCCTGAGGGTGCCCCCGAGATCTCGCTGCTGATCTGCCGGCCCACCGCCCCGGCGCCGGCGGGCACCAGGCGTCCGGTGATCTACCACGTCCACGGCGGGGGCATGGTCATCGGCACCAACCGCGTCGGCGTGGACGGTCCGCTGGCCTGGGCGAGGGAACTGGACGCGGTCGTGGTCTCGGTGGAGTACCGGCTGGCTCCCGAACACCCGCATCCGGCGCCGATCGAGGATGTCTACGCCGGGCTCGTGTGGACGTCCGAGCACGCCGGGGAGATCGGGGGCGACCCCGAGCGGATCGTCATCGCCGGTGCGAGCGCGGGGGGCGGGCTGTCGGCGGCGCTGGCGCTGCTCACCCGGGACCGCAAGGGGCCGCGGCCGCTGGGCCAGTTGCTGATGTGCCCGATGCTCGACGACCGCAACGACAGCCCCTCGGCGTACCAGATGGCGGGACTGGGCGTCTGGGACCGCACGGCCAACGAGACGGGCTGGACGGCGCTGCTGGGTGAGCTGCGGGGCGGCCCCGACGTTCCGGCGTACGCGGCACCGGCCCGGGCCGAGGACCTGTCGGGACTGCCGCCCGCCTTCCTCGACGTGGGGTCGGCTGAGACGTTCCGGGACGAGGTCGTCACGTACGCGTCCCGGATCTGGCAGGCGGGTGGGGTGGCGGAGCTGCACGTGTGGCCGGGGGGCTTCCACGGCTTCGACGGGTTCGCTCCGCAGGCTGCGTTGTCGCAGGCGGCGCGGGCGGCGCAGGTGGCGTGGTTGCGGAGGCTGTTGGGCAGCTAGGGGTGGTGTTGGGGGGCGCGGGAGGAAGTGCCGCAGAGGGCCCGTCGGCGGCTGCGGCGGTGACGTGGCTGGTCGCGCAGTTCCCCGCGCCCCTACCGGGTGCCGAAGGGCCGTGGGCAGTGCTTGCGGGAGCGGCGCGGGAGGAAGTGCCGCGCAGGGGCCGTCGGGCGGCTGCGGCGGCATCGCGGCTCGTCGCGCAGTCCCCGCGCCCCTACCGGGCGCTGCCGGGCCGTGGGCTGGATAGGCCGCGAAGTCTTCACTGGACATCGAACCGTCGTGCCTACGGCTGTCCGGGCGGCGCAAAACCGGACGGGGACTCCTCCTGCCCCGACCCATGGCGCACCATGGGCGTATGAAAGAGCTGGCCGGGCGGCTGACCGCCCTGGATCCGGATGCCGGAGCTGCGGTTCGGGTGATCGCCTACTTCGATCGGCTGTCCGAGTCCCGTGCCGGGCTGGAGGCTCTGGTGCGGGGAGCCGCCGTGCTGGCCGGGGTGCCCGCGCGGCTGGTCGATGCCGAGCGGCGGGTGCAGGTCCGGGTCGAGACCGACGGGACGCGCCGGGACTCCGGGGCGCCGCCCGACCCCGGCTGGCCCTCCGCCGCGCTCACACCCGGTGGTGCCGCCGTGCTGTGGCTGGAGCGGGCCGGGGCGGCGCCCAGTGTCGTCGACGCGGTGATCCTGGAGCGGGCCGCGGGAGCCGTACGGATCGTTCTGGACCGTACGCGGGGACGCGCGCCCGCCGATGATCCCGCACTGGTCGAGACCGTGCTGGATGCCGCCGCCCCCGAGGCCGCCCGGCTGCACGCCGTACGGGGGCTCGGACTGAACCCCGCGGCGCCCGCGCGTGCGCTGGCCCCGCTCGACGGGCGGCCCCGGATCGTGGCCGGGCGGACGGACGCCGAACTGCCCGCGGAGCGGGTCGGAGTGGGCCCCGCCGTGCCCGTGCTCGATCTGCCGCGGTCCTGGGCGGACGCCCGCACCGCGCTACGGTTCACCGCACAGGGCACGGCTCAGGATCCCGGCCCGAAGGTCGTGTACGCCGACGAACTGGGCGGTGTCGCGCTGCTGGCCGACCTCGTCGTACCGGGCGCGGAGCCGCCGCCCGACGTCCGGGTGCTGGAGGCGGCGGGGGCGAGCACACCCTGGCTGCTCGCCACGCTGCACGCCGTGGTCTCGACGGTGAGCCTGCGGGCGGCCGCGGCCGAGATCAACGTCCACCACTCCACACTCCAGGACCGGCTGTCCCACGCGGAACATCTGCTGGGCTGGCCGCTGCGCACGCCTCAGGGGCGACTGCGGCTGCAACTGGCCCTGGTGATGCGGCACTTGGCACGGCCGTAGCGGCGACTCACCGGCTCACAGGCTCATCGGAACTCGTGCATGACGTCGATGCGGCCGACGATGTGCGCGTTGAAGTCGTCTAGCTCCTCGGCCGGGACCCACAGTTCGAGGATCGTGCGGCCGCCCGCCTGCTGGACGGGATAGCGGCTCAGGAAGTCCGTCTCGACCTCGAAGCGGGTCACGAAGCCGGCGCCGTCGTGCTTGACGTTCCAGTCCCTGGCGATCTTGATCGCGTAGTCCTCGTCGAGGACCGGGTAGAAGATCGGCTGCTCGGGCAGCCTCGGCGGCCAGGCGCGCCAGTCGAGCTCGCGGACCAGGTCCAGCTCCTTGGGGCCGGTCGGGCGCCAGAGGGTCGTGGTGGAGGGCCGGGTCGTCATCGGAGTCGGTCGCTCTCCGCGGTGGTGGGTGGGGCATGGGGCGTGGGGCACGCGTGCTGCGGGTGCGGGTGCGGACGCGAGTACGGACGCCGCCCCGATAGTTGCGCACGCACTATAGAAGCAGACGCTGAAAGTTTCAGCGATGCAATATCCTGGGGGTATCCGTATCGGGACGGAGGAAGCAGGCCCCATGACCGCCACAGACCCCTCGCTCACCGCCCTCGCCCAGGGCTGGTGCGCGCTCTCCCTGCTGCACGGACGGATCGAGGCCCACATCGAGAAGGCCCTGCAGTCCGCCCACGACCTCAGCGTGCGCGAGTACTCCCTGCTCGACGTCCTGGGCCGCCAGCACGACGGCGAGGGCGGACACCTGCAGATGAAACAGGTCGCCGACGCCGTCGTCCTCAGCCAGAGCGCCACCACCCGCCTGGTCACCCGCCTCGAGGACCGCGGCCTGCTCGCCCGCTACCTCTGCCCCACCGACCGCCGCGGCATCTACACCGACGTCACCGACACCGGCCGCACCCTCCTCGACCAAGCCCGCCCCACCAACGAGAAGGCCCTCCGAGAAGCCCTCGACCAAGCCGCCACCCAACCCGAACTCGCCCCCCTGGTAAGGGCTTTGGAAGCCCATGGCGTGCCTGCCTGAGCCAGTCCCCCGTTCATCGGGGTGACCGCCTCACCCGCGGCCGCCGGAACTGAGCGGCGCGCCGAGAGGCCGTACAAAGGGGCGCGAGCGGGCTCGCCGATCTGCCTGAGGTGGTGAACGGCACAGGTCACGGGGCTGTGGCAGTCGTTGACGCCCCCTCGGACGCGACCGTAGAAAGGGCCGCATGAGCCTGCCGCAGTTTCCCCTGTCCGGAGTCACGGTGGTCAGCCTGGAGCAGGCCGTGGCCGCGCCCTACGCGACCCGTCAGCTCGCCGACCTCGGTGCCCGGGTGATCAAGGTGGAGCGGCCGGGCGACGGTGACTTCGCCCGCCGCTACGACACGACCGTGCACGGCCACTCCAGCTACTTCGTGTGGCTCAACCGGTCCAAGGAGTCGCTCACCCTGGATCTGAAGGACCCACGCGGCCTGGAGATCCTGAACCAACTCCTCGACGGCGCCGATGTGTTCGTCCAGAACCTGGCTCCGGGCGCGGCCGACCGGCTGGGCCTGGGCGTGGACGTCCTCGCCGAGCGCCGGCCGCGGCTGATCCCGTGCACGATCTCCGGGTACGGCACGGACGGGCCGTGGGCCGACCGCAAGTCGTACGACCTGCTGGTGCAGTGTCAGACGGGCCTGGTGTCGCTGACCGGGACCGCCGAGGAGACCGCGCGGGTCGGGATCTCCGTCGCCGACATCGCGGCCGGGATGTACGCCTACAGCGGCATCCTGACCGCCCTGTACACCCGCGCCACCACCGGGAGGGCCCACGCGGTGGAGGTGTCCCTGTTCGAGGCACTGGCCGAGTGGATGAGTCAGCCGGCCAACTACACCCGCTACGGAGGCAGTCAGCCGCCGCGTCTGGGCACCCAGCACGCCACCATCGCCCCGTACGGCGCCTTCACGGCTGCCGACGGCCACGACGTGCTCTTCTCCATCCAGAACGAACGCGAGTGGATCGTCCTGTGCGCCGATTTCCTACGGCGGCCCGAGCTGGCCGAGGATCCGCGCTTCGCCACCGGCCCGGCCCGGGTCGCCCACCGCGACGAACTCAACGCGGTGGTCGCCGAGCGGATCGCGCGCTCCGACGCCGCGCGGGTCCTGAAGGACCTGGAGGGCATCGGCATCGCCTGCGCCGGGGTCAATGACGTCGCCGCGTTCCTCGACCACCCGGTCCTGGCCGCCCGCGGCCGCTGGCACGAGGTCGCCGTCCCCGGCGGGGCCACGGTGGAGGCCCTGCTGCCCCCGGCCGACCTCGCGGGAATGCCCGCCCGCATGGATCCGGTCCCCGGAGTGGGCGAGCACACCGAGGCGATCCTCACGGAGCTTGGCCGCACCGGCGACGACATCGCGGCGCTGCGTGCCGACGGGGTCGTCTGAACCCCGCAGTCACCAGGGCAGCCGGCCCTTGGCGTCGAAGTAGCCTCCGGTCGGGCCGTCCGGGGCCACCTGTGCCATGCGGACGATGATCTCGGCGCCCTCCGCCACGGTCTGCGTGCCCGTGTTCCCGTTCAGGTCGGTCTTGGTGAAACCCGGCTCCACGGAGTTGATCCGCATGGCCGGGAAGGCCTTCGCGAACTGCACGGTGAGCATGTTGACCGCGGTCTTGGACGTCGGGTAGGCGATGCCCGGGTAGAAGTGCGCGGGGTGGTCCGGGTCGGAGAGGTGGGTCAGCGAGGCCAAACCGCTGCTGACGTTGACCACCACGGGGGCGGCCGAGCGCTGGAGCAGTGGCAGGAACGCGTGCAGGACGCGGACGACACCGAAGACGTTCGTCTCGAAGGTGGTGCGCATCTGGTCGGCGGTGACGGTCGCCGCGACCGGCACGCTGTTGTCCTCGGTCCGTGTCTCGATACCCGCGTTGTTGATCAGGACGTCCAGGCCGCCCGCGGCCTCCAGGGTCTTGGCGGCGGCCTCGACGGAGGCGTCGTCCGTGACGTCGAGCCGCACGAACCGCGCTCCGAGTTCGTCCGCGGCGCGGCGGCCGCGGTCGGCGTCACGGGCGCCGACGTAGACGGTGTGGCCGGCTTCGACGAGCCGGCGGGCGGTCTCGAAGCCGAGGCCCTTGTTCGCTCCGGTGATGAGTGTTGTCGTCATGCCACCCAGATTGCTGTGGCGTGGCGGGGGCAGCCAGAAGACCCTTCTTCCTGGGACTGGCGGTACCAGGCACATCCGCGGCCCACGGTGTTGACTGAGGAGCATGGCGGCAACAGAACTGGGACAGGCGCTGCGACGCTGGCGCGACCGGGTCCCCCCGGACGCGGCCGGACTCCCGTCGGGGGGCCATCGGCGCGCGGCCGGGTTGCGGCGCGAGGAGCTGGCCCTGCTGGCCGGTATCTCGGCCGACTACATCACGCGGCTCGAACAGGGGCGCGCGGCCAACCCGTCCGGGCAGGTCGTCGAGGCGCTGGCCCGGGCGTTGCGGCTCTCGGGGGACGAGCGGACGTACCTCTACGGTCTCGCGGGACTGGTGCCGCCGGGCCCCGACGTCGTGCCCGGCTTCATCACGCCCAGCGTGCAGCGGCTGCTGGACCGGCTGGTCGACACTCCCGTCGCGGTCTCCGACGCGGCCATGACGCTGCTGCTGGCCAACCCGATGTACGCGGCTCTGATGGGTGATCAGTCCGTCCTGCGCGGCTTCGAACGCAACGGCGTGTGGCGCAACTTCACGGGCATGCCGACCCGGGTACGGCACACCCGGGAGGAACGGCTCGCCTTCGAGGCGGGCATGGTCGCCGAACTGCGCGCCACCACCGCCCGCTATCCCGCCGACCGCCAACTCGCTCTGATGGTCACGGAGTTGCGCACCAGGAGCGACAGATTCGCCGAGCTGTGGGACGCCGGGGTGGTGGGCCGTCTCGCCACCTCGCACAAGACGATCGAGCATCCGCAGGCCGGCATGCTCACGCTGGACTGCGACCTGCTCCGGGTGGAGGAGAACGACCTCCACATCCTCGTGTACTCGGCCGAGCCCGGCACCGAGGCCGCCGAGAAGCTGCGGCTGATCTCGGTGCTGGGCACGCAGAGCTTGGTGGAGAGCGGCTAGGCGACTCTCCATTCGTCGTACGTCACCTCGGCCGCCCGCGTTCTCAGTAGCCGTACCGGCTCTTCAGGTGGCGCCAGAAGTCGCGCAGCATCCACTGGTCGAAGTCGGTGATCCGGGTCGCGCTGCCCGCGTTCATCAGGAAGCAGCACTGGCCGGTCGGGGTCCAGTCGTAGAAGTCGTCGAGGCCGAAGGTGTGGCCGACTTCGTGGAGGTAGATGTGGATGTCCTCCTGGGCGAGGGCCCCGGTGAAGTACTCCTGGCCGACGCGCTGGCCCCAGTCGCCGCCTGCGCCGCCCTGGAAGCCCTTGGTCAGCCAGAGCGACTGGTCGTAGTGGCGGGCCGCGCCGCCGGGGCACTTCGCGTAGTTGCCGTCCTGGTGGAAGAAGCGGCCGCAGTCGGGGGCGCACTGCGGGGCGCCGCCGGAGTCGAGGTTCCCGGCGTAGATGTCGACCGAGTTGTCGGTCCATTGCAGGGTCGAGCGGTTCTTCACGGCCCAGCCGACGATGTTGACGGGGACGGTGGTGTACGGCCAGGCGTTGGTGCCGGTGCCGTTGTCGAGCATGGCCGCCGTCCACTTGCCGAACTGCTTCTTCAGCGCGGCGTGGACCTGGTCGCGGAGGGCGGCGCTCACCGGTTGGTCCGACTCCCAGCGGACGCAGTAGTTGACGCTGCCCTTGTTGGCCATGATCTGGTCCCAGCCGTAGTTGCGGAAGCCGTAGAGGTCGGGGTAGGTCGACTCGACGTGCTTCCAGACCTCGTTGAGCGGCTGGACGAGGTTCGCGGGCGGGTTCCAGTTGTCCGCCGCCTGGGCCGGCGTCGCCGAGACTGCGGGCGTGGCGAACACCGCGAGCAGGGCGGCGAGGACGGTGACGAGACGCACGATGCGGGTGCGCATGGAGTGAACTCCCTTCGTGGGGGCGGGATTCACTGTGGGGTCGTCACGGGACCGGCCGGGGTTGCCCCCCGGCCGCACATTGCTCGGAGGCACTGGCCCAGCGCCGCGAGGAGTGCACACCGCCGGGATGCTGCACCGTGAGCACGCGGAGCGCACGGCTCCCTGGGGCACACCCCCTGCGCGGCGCTGCGACACGCCCTCCCCGCTCCTCACCAGCCATGCCGACACTTTCGAGAGCCGAAACGCGAAGGGAATGTGACCCACCCCACGACAGATACGCTCCCGTTTCGATAGCGCCGGGACTAATCTGATCTCAACGAGAACGAAACCGTTTCGTTCAGCATGCTTCTCCGCTGGACGAGGATGGAGCACGCACGCCATGACCAGCGTCCTCATCGCCACCGGCCAGTCACTTCAGCGTGTCGGCCTCCGAATGCTCCTCGAGTCCCAGCCCGACCTGACCGTCGTCGGCGAGGCGGCTCACGGGCCGGAAGCGGTCCGGCTGAGCGCCCTGCTCCGGCCGGACATCGTCCTGCTGGACGGCCGCAGCACCGGCGCGGACACCGTGGAGACCGTCCGCCGCCTCGTCCACGCGCCGGACGGGCACGCACCGCACGTCCTGTTGCTCACCACGAGCGACGACGCCCACCCGTACGGGGCCCTGCGCGCCGGGGCCGCCGGACACCTTCGCGAGGACGCCACCGCCGACGAACTGGTCGCGGCCGTCCGGGTCGTCGCCGCCGGTGACGTCGTCGTCTCCCCCGGACTGGCCCGCGCCCTCATCGACGCCGTCCGCAGCCGGCGCGCCGTCGAGAACTCCGCGCCGGGCAACCGCCTGGACACCCTCACCGGACGCGAGCGCGACGTGCTCACCGCGGTCGCCTCCGGCGACTCCAACGCCGAGATCGCCGACCGGCTCTGCATCGCCCCGACCACCGTGAAGTCCCACGTCAGCAACATCTTGACCAAGATCGGCGCCCGCGGGCGGGTCCAGGCGGTGGTGTTCGCCTACGAGTCAGGACTGGTCCACCCCGCACAGCAGCACGTCCTGCACGCGTGAGCGGTCCCGATCAAGCCGCCGTATAGCCGAGTTGGCGCCTCATGTAGGGCGTCATGAGGGTCTTCGCCTTGGCCAGGGTGCTGGTGCGGCTGCCCAGCACCGCCGTCTCGCCTCCCGGCACCGGCAGCATGGTCACCCCGTCGGCGGGGCCGAAGGGCACGATCAGCGGGGTGCGGTGGAAGGGCCGGTACAGGCGGGGCTCCTTGCGGTGCCGGCCCGAACTGTTCAGGTGCGTGCGGATGTTCCAGGCGGCGAGGTCGGCCTGGGCGAGCGCCGCCGGGGTGATCTTGAGCTCGGTGGCGTCGTTGACGTCGCCTACCGCGAAGACGTCCAGCTGCCCCTCGACCCGCAGCGAGCGGTCGACCTTGACATGCCCGGAGTGGGTCAGCCAGTCGCCGTGTCCGCACAGACGCAGCCAGAGCGTGTTGGGAGTGGTACCCGTGGCCCAGAAGGAGAGGTCCGCGGCGATGACGTCGCCGCGGGCGTCGCGGTAGGTGCCGAAGTCGTTGCCCGGCGACATGAAGGAGTCCAGCCGTACCTCCACGTCGTGGGACTCCAGCCAGGCGCGCGCCTTGCGGCCGGCCCGTTCGCTGCCTGTGCTGCTGAGCAACGCGGGGCCGGAGTGCGCGAGCGTGACCCGGGCGTCCGGCCGGGCCAGCCGGATCTCGGCGGCGAGTTCGACACCGGAGGGCCCGCCGCCGACGACGAGGACGTCTTCCGCGAAGGCGATCTTCTGCTGGTGCTCGGCGAAGGACTTCATCGCCTCCTCAGTGGTGGTCCCGGCGAAGCGGGCCGGTTCCGGGTAGTCGGCGCCGGTCGCGATCACCACCACGTCGTAGGGCAGCCGCGTGCCGTCGGCCAGCACGACCTGTCGCTCGGCGGTGTCGATGCGCAGCACCTTGCCCACGACGACCCGGCCGCGGCTCAGCAGCCGGTCGTACGGGATGAAGGGGGTCGCGCTCCACTCCTTGCGAACTCCCGCCCGCAGGGAGGAGATACGGTGAAAGAAGACCTCCTTGCGGTCCACCAGTGTGACCCGGGCCGTCGAGTCGAGCCGTTTCGCCAGCCGGACGCCCGCATAGCCGCCGCCGATCACCACTACGTCGCCGTCACTCACGCCGAGTCTCCTGAACCGTGGGGGGAGGGAGCGCCATGGCGGACGAGCCGCTCCCCCGAGCACTCGGATGACGGCGAGCGTAACGCTTGAAACATAAAGTTTCGGTTGGGTCGTGTGAGTTTTCCGTGGAGAACGAGAACGTCCTCCTCGGCTCGGCCCTCGGCCCTCGGCCCGGGGTCAGCCGAACTCGTAGTCGAGCCAGATCCGGTGGGTGCCGTCTGCGTCGACCGTGAGGCCTCCGGTGCCGGAGATCCCCGCCAGGTCCCCGGTGCCGCTGGAGGGGACGATCGTGAAGAACTCCGCGGTGCGGTCGCTGCCGGAAGTCGTCGCCGAGTGCGCGAAGTTGAAGGCCCCGGACCGGTCGTGCACCGAGCCCTCGAAGGACTCCATGGCCACATAGGTGCCGACTCCGGACTCCTGGTCGTACGCGGCGGTGAACAGGGTCGCCGAGCGGCCCGAGACCTCGCCCTCGAAGTGCTTCTCGATCGTCGCGACACCGACCGGGAGCCCGGTGGCCACGGCGGGCTCGGGCGTCAGCTCGGTCGGGACGAACGCTTTCACGCTGAATGTTCCGTCGGCTCTCATGGGCCGACCGTACCGACCGGGTCTGACAATGCCCGGCTGCCCGTCCCGTCTACTCCGGCGGGGTCGGCGTGTCGTGGGTGCGGTACATCGCCTGGACGTCCAGTTCCAGCTGGACCGTGGGACCGACCACCGCGATGCCCCGGGCCAGCATCGACCGCCAGTTCAGCGTGAAGTCCTCGCGGTGCAGCTCGGCCGTCGCGAGGGCCGCGCAGCGCAGTTCCTCGCCGTAGCCGCCGTTGACCGTGCCCAGGTAGGTCGTGTCGAGGGCGACCGAGCGGCTCACGCCGTGCATGGTCAGGCTGCCCTGCAGGGTCCACTTGCTGCCGCCCCGGTAGGCGAAGCGGCTGCTGACGAAGTCGATGTGGGGGAAGCGCTCCACGTCGAGGAAGTCGGCGGAACGCAGATGGTTGTCGCGGGTGGTGTTGCCCGTCGTGATGCTGGCGGCGTCGATCCGGACCTGCACCCGGGACTGGGACATGTCCTGCGCGACCTGGATGCCGCCCTCGAAACGCTCGAAGCGGCCGTGGACGTGCGCCATGCCGACGTGCTTGGCGATGAAGCGGATCGCGGTGTGCGGCGGATCGAACAACCAGACGCCGGGCGAGGGCAGTTGGAGCGCCTGCGCCGGCTGGAGCCAGACCCGCTCGGCGGGCGCCCCGCCGCTCGACCCGACCTCGACCGTCTCACGGTGCGGCTGGAGTCCCTCGGCCGCGGCCATCAGGCTGTAGCGGCCGGGCGGCAGTACGGCCACGAAGTAGCCGTAGGGGTCGGTCATGCCGCGGGCCGCGACCCGGTGGGTGTCGAGGGCGGTGACGGTGACGTCCGCGCCCGCCATGGGCGAGCCCATCGGGTCGACGATCTCGCGGGTCACGGCGCCCGCCCCTTCGGGGAGGGGGACGGAGAGGCCCGCCGCCTCGGCAAGGGCAGCCTTGGACCGCCGACGCCTGAGGAGTGCGAGGGCCATGATGTTCACCTTTCCTAGGGGACTTGCTGTTGTGCTGCGGGACTCACGGTCGACGGCCCTCGTAGGCCGCCTGGAGTACCTCCCGCACCCCTTCCGCGGTCACGGGACGCGGGTTGGCGTACGGCTGTCCCGCCACCTGTACGGCCGCCTGAGCCAGGTCGGTCTCCCGGAGCCCGAGTTCGGCGAGGGAGCGCGGGGCGTCCAGGCGTCCGGCCAGCTCCCAGAGGGCTCCTGGCGGGTCGTCGGCATCGAGTGCCCGGCCCAGCGCGGTCAACGCGTCGGGAGCGGCGGGGGCGTTGTACGCGAGCGCGTACGGCAGGACGACCGTGTGCGTCTCGGCGTGCGGCAGCCCGAAGGTGCCGCCCAGGACGTGGCACAGCTTGTGGTGCAGGCCCATCGTCGTCGCCCCGAGGCACGTACCGCACAGCCAGGCCCCGTACAGCGCCCGGCTGCGCGCCTCCAGGTCCCCGGGGTCGACGGCCAGCAGCGGCAGCGCCTCGGCCGTCGCCCGTACGCCGTCCTCGGCCATCAGCGCGATCAGCGGCGAGGTGTCCGGGGCGTAGAGCGCCTCGACCGCGTGCGCGAGGGCGTTGACGCCGCTGGTCACGGTGAGCGGTACCGGCAGGGAGAGGGTCAGTTCGGGGTCGTAGACGACACTGCGGGGCTGGACCCTCGGGTCGCGGCCGGTGCGCTTGGCGCCGCCCTCGGTCAGGCCCCAGACGGGGGTCATCTCGGAGCCCGAGTAGGTCGACGGCACAGCGATCAGCGGCAGTCCGGTGCGCAGGGCGATCGCCTTGCCGAGGCCGATGGAGGAGCCGCCGCCGACCGCGACGACACCGTCGGCCCCGGCCTCGCGGGCCACCGCCACGGCCCGGTCGGCG
Source organism: Streptomyces sp. SLBN-8D4 (assembly GCF_049739545.1). Classification (NCBI taxonomy): domain Bacteria; kingdom Bacillati; phylum Actinomycetota; class Actinomycetes; order Kitasatosporales; family Streptomycetaceae; genus Streptomyces; species Streptomyces sp. SLBN-8D4. Next base: position 9,132,872 of record NZ_JBMGQC010000001.1, on the reverse strand, counting down.
TCCTCGACGGGTACGTGCATACGCGCTTCGGCGTGCAGCCCCGCGCAGGAGTCGCCGAGCGCGTCCGCCACCGCCCGCGCGACGGCCTCGCCCCGGCTGCCGCACACCACCAGGACCCGCCGCAGGCCGAGGTGTTCGACCTCCGCGGGGGTCGCGGTCACGGCGGCGCCCGGCCGGAACACGACCCGCACGGGACGGCTCTCGTAGCTGAAGTCGCCCATGAACATCATGCGTTCGGCTCCAGTACGAGGTCGAAGCGGGCGTGCCGGAAGGGGCTCGGCATGCCGAACTCCGCGGCAAGGGACGGATCGTCGGTCCTCGCGAAGTCCTGGACCAGGCTCCCCTTCACCGCGAAGACGGCGTCGGAGTCGAGATAGTCGCTGCCCGCGACGAAGATGTGGGTGGTGACGGGGGTGTGGCCCTCGGCGCCGACGATGAAGTGGATGTGCGCGGGCCGGTAGGGGTGCCGGCCGGTCGCGCGCAGCAGGTCACCGACCGGGCCGTCGGTGGGGATCGGGTAGGGCGCCGGGACGCAGGTGCGGAACCAGAAGCGGCCCTCGGCGTCGGCGGTGAACAGTCCGCGTCCGTTGCCCGCGGGCTGAACGTCGGGCTGCTGGACGTCGTAGAAGCCCCGGTCGTCGGCCTGCCAGACGTCGAGGACGGCGCCGGGCAGCGGGGTGCCGTCCGCCGACAGCACCCGGCCGCTGACCACACAGGGCTCGGCGCCGCCCACCAGGTCGATGTCGTCGCCGAGTTCCCGGACGGGCGACTCGGTCATGTGGAAGGGGCCGAGCACGGTGGACTCGGTGGCGCCCTGCACGCGGTCGCCGTTGACGGTCTCGACGAGCATGGACAGTCCGAGGACGTCCGACAGGAGGATGAACTCCTGCCGGGTGTCGGTGCACGTCTGCCCGGTCGCCGTCAGGAAGGCGATCGCCCGCTCCCACTCCTCCTGGGTGAGCCGGGTCTCGCGCACGAAGTCGTGGAGATGACCGATCAGAGAGGCGAGCAGTTCGCGCAGTCGTGGATCGGCGGTCGCGTGGAGGCTCGCGACCGCCTCCTCGGTGACGCTGGTTCCGATCGCGTCGCTGGTCATCCCGGCTCCTCGTGCTCTACGGCGTTCCGCTTCTGCCATGGTCGCGCGTTCTCAGGCGTGACCGAGGATCCGCCGCAGCGCGTCCGAGAGCAGGGCCTCGGCGTCCGGGGCGGCGGTCGCGTGCCGGAAGGCGACGAACCCGTCGGGCCGTACGAGCAGGGCGCCGGCGTCGGAGATCCCGCTCAGGCGCGCCCAGTCGCCGTAGGGGTCCTCGTACCGCTGCCCGGGACCGACGACCACGGTGGCGATCTCGACTTCCTGCGCCTCGGCGGCCCGGATCCAGCCCTCGCCGCCGATGCCGGTCAGCAGGGTGAAGCGGCCCTTTCCGACGGTGTCGAGGGTGGAGAGGGTGCGGGTGCCGGAGGTGAGCCAGGCGTGCGGGATGCGGGCGCCGGGGCGGGAGGTGGGCTGGTGGTGGAGTTCGGGGTCGCGCGCGAAGCTCTCGTCGGGGGTGCCGTCGGGGACGACGGCGTCCGAGGTGTAGCGCTGGTTGAGGTCGACGCCGTGCGCGTTGAACTCGTACACCTTGAAGGCGATGGCCTCGCGCAGCCTGGCCCGCTGCTTCTCGGCGGCCTCGGTGGCGTCCTTGCGGGCGGCGATGTTGGCCCACAGCTGTTCGGGGGTCTGCGGGGAGAGTCCGTCGAGGGCCTCGAAGATCGGGGCTGTCTCGCCGATGGACCGGTTGGCGCGGGTGACGACCTGCTTGCCGACGGGGGCGCGTTCGGCGGTGTAGGTGTCGAGGAGTTTCGGTGCGGCGGTGCCGTCGAGGACGAGCTTCAGCTTCCAGGCGAGGTTGTAGGAGTCCTGGATCGAGGTGTTGGAGCCGAGGCCGTTGGACGGCGGGTGGCGGTGGGTGGCGTCTCCGGCGCAGAAGACACGGCCCACGGAGTAGGTCTCCGCGTACATCTCGTTGACGGTCCAGGCCGAGGACGACTTGATCGTCACGGGGATCTCGTCGTCGCCGACCAGCTGCCGTACGACGGACTCGGCGTACTCGGTGGTCAGGTCGGGGGCGCCCGCCGTGACGTCGTACCCCCACACGATCAGCCACTCGTTCCACGGCCGCACACAGCGCACCAGGCCCGCGCCGATGCCGCCGACGGTCGCGCCCGGGGCGAGGACCCAGTAGAGGGTGGAGGGCCGATGGGCGGTGTACTGGGCGAGATCCGCCTCGAAGACGATGTTGATGCTGCCGGCCACGCCCATCTGGCCGCTCATCGGGAGCCCGGCGTCCTCGGCGACCTTGGAGCGGCCGCCGTCCGCGCCGATCAGGTACTTCGCCCGGATCTCGTACGTGTCCCCGCGCAGCCGGTCCCGCACGGTGACCGTCACGCCGTCGGCGTCCTGGACGTGGGAGAGGTACTCGGTCTGGAAGCGCAGGCTGGTGCCGCGGGCGACGGCCGCGTCGACGAGGACCGGCTCCATGAGGTGCTGCGGCATGTCGCACATGCGGGTGGGACTGGCGAGTTCGTGGGCGGCCTGGACGAGCGGGTCGTTGCCCCACGAGCGCACCCGGCCCAGTTCCTCGCCCGCCAGGCTGGTGCAGAAGGTGGTGTTGCCCATCAGGTGCTGCGGGGTCGCCTGCGCGATGACGTCCTGCTCCACGCCGAGGTCGCGCAGCACCTCCATCGTGCGCTGGTTGGTGATGTGCGCGCGGGGGGTGTCGGCGAGGCTCGCGTAGCGGGTCACGACGATGTTGGGCACGCCGTAGGTGCTCAACGCGAGCGCGGCCGAGGCTCCGGCCGGCCCGCTGCCTACGATCAGGACGTCGGTCTCGACGACGGTGGACACGGGGGCTCCTGGCGGGGGCTCAGAGATGGCGGACGGTATTGATCATGGTGGGGTTCGGCGCGGTGTGGGTGTCTCAAAACGAGTCAATTGGTTGCGTGGGGCAGGCGGCGCGATACGGAACCCGGTTTCCGCGCCGGGCGTGAATCGCCCCGGATACGGGACAGCCGCCCGGGGCGGTCGTTGCCCGTTCAACTGAACCCGCTACGGTGGGTGGGTCGTGACCACCACAGAGCCCTCCCCCGCAGTCCACGCCCGCCCACCGCTGCGAGTGGCGCGCGAGCGCTTCCTGGCCGGGCGCCCGCTGCCCGACGGGGTGCCGGAGGAGGTCCTCGCGGCGTGGCGGCGGGCCCGGTTCTTCGGGGTGCCGCACGACTTGAAGGGGCCCGCCGCCGATCCGCCCCGGCCGGTCGAGTCGGCGCTGCTCGGCGCCGCCCGTCCGGTCCTCGAACGGATCGCCCCCGCGCTGGGCCCCGGCCACTCCGTCCTCCTCCTCACCGACGCGCGGCTGCGCGTGCTGTGGACGTCCGGGAGCACACCCGGGCTCGCCCCGTGCCCGGGACTGTCGGAGCAGGAGGTCGGTCACAACAGCGCGGCCCTCGCCCTGCGCAGCCGGCGCCGTGCCGAGGTGCACGGGCCCGAGCACTTCCTCGACGTGTGGCAGGACGTGTCGGCGGTCAGCGTTCCCGTTCTCGCGCCGAAGAGCGGTCAGGCACTCGGCACCCTCACCGTCGCCTCCCACCTGTGCGGCGGACGCCCGCCCCACCCGCAGGCGGCGCTCGCCGAGGCCGCCGCCGCCGCGGTCGAGGCGGCGCTGCTGGCCCGCGCGGGACGGCCCGAACAGGTGCTTCTGGACGCCTACCTGCGCGCCACGCGAGGAGAGAGCCGGGCGGTGGCCGCGCTGGACGGCCGCAACCGTCTGATCAGTGCGGCGGCGGAGCGGCTGGCGACTCCGGAGGTGCTTCGGGTTCTTGAACGTACGGCCACGGCGGCACGGCACACGGATGCGCCGGCGATCGCCGAGTTGCCCGAAGGCGCGGGGTGCAGCGCCCGGATCGACCTGGTGCGTCAGGAGGGCGCGGTCCTGGGGATCGTGGCCGTCCTGGAGCCGCGGGACGAGGGCACCCCGAGTCCCCGGCCACGCCCGCTGCCCTGTCTGACCGGCTCCTCCCTTCCGTGGCGGTACGCCGTGGAGCGCGCAGCCGAACTGGCCCGCTCCCCCGAACCCGTGCTGCTGACCGGTGAACGAGGGACGGGGAAGGCCGCGCTGGCCAGGGAGTTGCTTGGACCTGGAGACCTTCAGCTGGTCGACGCGGCCGAGGACGGCGGGCTCGAAAGGGACTTGGCGGAATGGGCCGCCGGGAGCCCCCTGGTCCTCCGGCACGCCGAGCGGTTGACGCAGCCCGCCGTGGCCACGCTCAACTCCCTCCTCGAAACGCACCCGGACGCCCGGCTGCTGATCACCCACACCCCGGGGACTGCGCCCGGCCCCTGCCTCCAGCGGCTCCTCGACAAGCTGGCCGCCCGCACGGTCGTACTGCCGCCGCTGCGGGAACGCACCGAGGACATCAGGGAGTTGCTGTCGGCCCTCGCACCACGCCCCGCACCGGGAAGCCCTCCGCTGACCTGGACCCTGGACGCCCTGCGCGCGCTCGAACAGCATCCGTGGCCCGGGAACGTCACCGAACTGGCCCATGTGGTCCAGGCGTTGGCGGAACACCGGCGGGTCTGGGGACCGGTCCGCCGGGCCGAACTCCCGGACAGCGTGCGGGAAGGCCCCGCCGCCCGTCCGCTCAGCCCGATGGAACACGCCGAGCGCGCCGCGATCCTGGAGACCCTGCACCGCCACGGCGGCAACAAGTCCCGCGCGGCGGCGGCACTCGGCATCGGGCGGGCGACGCTGTACCGCAAGCTGCGGGAGTACGCGGGCTGAGCCTCCGGGGTCGACCGTGCTCGACTTCGAGCCGGGGGTCGCCCGCCGTGATCGGCAGGGAGGGCCGCCGCGGTGGTGGACCGCACCCACCCGGTACGGGTACCGGCCGCCTCCGCCGCACACGAGAAAGGCGCTGGCGAACGGCCCCGGTCGGCGGGGCGCCGCGCCCGGCCGGAGCGGTCCTGCATACCGTAGAGGCAGATCACCATCTGCCCGGGAGCGCGCATGACCGGTAGCCGCCGTAAGAGCCCCGGCGACACCTTCGACGCCATCGAGCCCCCTGACGACGCCGAACTGGTCGCCGGGGTGGTGACCGTGACCGCCCTGGTCGAGGTCCTCGGCGTGCTGTCCGGGTCCGAGGTGTGGCTCCTGGGGCTCCTGGTGTTCCTGCCGGGCGCCGCCTCGGCGCTGGGCACGGTCCGGCAGACGACGTTCGTCGCCGTGTGGACGACCGTCGTCGTCACCGCCAGCGTGCTGCTGCGGGACCGCGGCGGGGGCCACTGGCTGGACCGGCTGCTGCTGATCCTGTTCACCGTCGTCCTTGCCGCGACCTCCGTCTACGGATGCCACCGCCGGATCAGACGCGAGGACGCGATGCTGCGCCTGCGCTCCACCGCCGCGGCCATGCAGCGGCACATCCTGCATCCCCTCCCCCTGCTGACCGACGACGTCCTGGTCAACGGCGTGTACGAGCCGCTCCAGGAGGAGCGGCTGGTCGGCGGGGACATCTACGACGTCGTCGACTCGCCCTTCGGGACCCGGGTGCTGATCGGGGACGTGCAGGGCAAGGGGCTCGCCGCGGTGGGCTCCGCGTTCGCCGTCATCGGCGCCTTCCGGGAGGCGGCCCACCGCGAACCCACCCTCACCGCGCTCGTGGACGTCCTGGACGCGGCCGTCGTACGGCACAACTCGTATGCCGCCCACACCGGCGACGACGAACGCTTCGTCACCGCCCTCATCATCTGCGTCGACGCGGAGACCGAGGTGCAGGCCGTCAACTGCGGACACATCCTGCCGCATGTGCTGCACCACGGGACGGTCAGCACGCCCGAACTCGATCCCGGCGTCCCGCTGGGCCTGGCCGAGCTCGCCCACGAGCCCACCACCGTGGGCTGGTTCGACTTCCCCGAGGGCGCGACGCTGCTGCTGAGCACCGACGGCCTGACGGAGACCCGCTCCGACGACGGCACCTTCTACCCCGTGGACGAACGCCTGTCGAAGTACGTCGGCCTCTCCCCCACCGAGCTGCCGCAGGCCCTGCACGAGGACGCCCGCACGTTCGCCGGCCACGGTGGCCCGCACGACGACATCGCCGTCCTGACGGTCCGCCGCTCCCCGCGTCAGTGAGGCCGCTCAGCCGCCTCGCCATGGGCCGGTGACCCCGGCGGGGTGCGCGGCGGCCGTAGCATCGGCTCCATGGACAAGCTTCCGCCGCCGGCCGACGGTTCTCTCGACGAGGAGGCGGACGCGTTCCAGCGACTGCGTCCCCGGCTGTTCGGGATCGCGTACCGGATCCTGGGCAGTGTGTCCGAGGCCGAGGACGTGGTGCAGGACGTGTGGCCGCGGTGGCAGGACACCGACCGGAGCACGGTGCTCAAGCCCGGGGCGTTCCTGGCGAAGATCACCACGCGGCTGGCGATCAACGTGGCCCAGTCGGCGCGGGTGCGCCGGGAGGCGTACGTCGGGCCCTGGCTGCCGGAGCCCGTGGACACCAGTGTGGATCCGCAGGTCGGCGCGGAGCGCGGCGAGGCGCTGGAGCTGGCCGTGCTGCTGGTCCTGGAGAAGCTGAATCCCGTGGAGCGGGCGGCCTATGTGCTGCGGGAGGCGTTCGACTACCCGTACGACGAGATCGCGGGCATCGTGCAGCTGACCCAGGCCAATGTGCGGCAGATCGTCAGCCGGGCACGCAAGCGCCTGTCCGCCGAGCGCCGGGGGCCCGTCGACACGGCGGAGCATCGCCGGCTTCTCGACGCCTTCGTCGCGGCGGCGCAGCACGGTGACGTGGCGGCTCTGGAGAGCGTGCTGTCGGCCGACGTGGTGGCCTACGCGGACGGCAACGGGCTGCGCGGCGTGGCACGCGTGGAGGTGGTGGGCGCGGGCCGGGTGGCCAGGATCAGCGCCTTCGTCGACAAGCTCATCCCGGGGGCCGAGTTCGCCCTCGCCGAGGCCAACGGTCTGCCCAGCCTGCTCATCCGCAAGGACGGGGAGACCGTCGGCCTGTTGAGCGCCACGGTCGGGGCGGACGGCATCGACGGCCTGTACTGGGTGCTGGCGCCGGAGAAGCTCCGGGCGTACGAGCGGTCGTCGGACCGGCTCATACGCCAGGGGCCCTAGCCTCTGTGCGGCCGCCGCGGGGGCGTGTCGTCCGAGCCCTCGGTGGCCGGCCGCCGTCAGCACACTCCTCAGCCGGCAGCCCGGCCCATTCCGGTCAGGAGCGGTGCCTCACTCCCGGGGCCTCGGCGCTGCCGGCCCGCAGACCGAGCCGCCGGAGGTCCTCCTCGGCCCGGTCAGTTCCGCTTGAGCCAGTCCTCGTACCGGGTGGCCGCCGTGTCCACGGTGTCGTCGCCGGTCAGGACGCCGTCCGGGATGCCCGCGAACATGCCGGCGCTCTCGTCGGTGACGACGGAGCGGCCGTCCGGCTTCGCCGCCAGGGTGATCTCAGCGAGCCGGTCCAGGCGGTGGATCTCGGGGCCCGCCTTGAGGCGCAGGCCGTTCGCGGGCTCGCCCAGGGCCGTCTCGGCGACGACGGCGGCGACGTCCGCGGCGGCGATCGGGCGCAGCTGCGTGGAGGGCAGGTGCACCTCCTGGCCCTGGGTGGTCAGGTCCATCACCGGCGCGACGAACTCGAAGAACTGCCCGACCCGCACGATGCTGAAGGGCACGCCGCTCGCGCGCACGGCCTCCTCCTGGGCGACCTTGGCCAGGTAGTAGCCGAGCTCGGGCACCTCGTCGACGCCGATGATGGAGAGCGCCACATGGTGGCGGACACCGGCCTCGCGCTCCGCCGCGGTGAGATTGCGCATGGCGCGGGTGAAGAAGTCGAGGGCGGCCTCCTTCTCGAAGGACGGGGAGTTCGCCACGTCCACGACCACGTCCGCGCCCTTGAGCACCTCCGTCAGGCCCTCCCCCGTGAGGGTGTCGACACCCGTGCTGGGCGCGGCCGCCACGGCCTCGTGACCGCGGTCCTGGAGCAGGTTCACCACCTGTGACCCGATGCGGCCCGTACCTCCGACGACGACGATCTTCATCTCTGTCTCCTTCTTGTGTTCGGGATTCCCCAAGCAGGACAGGACAGCGACGGAATCTGTGACAGTGGGGCGGCATCCGACGTGGACGAAACGACCATCAGTGGGCCGATCTGAACAACCACCCCGGTGCGCCACGTTCTTAGGGGTGGACGCGAGGCGAACCAGAACCGTGAGGCCATCTTGTCGAACACACCGACCGCCACCAGCCGGGGCTGGGGAACCCGCAACTGGCGTGTGGCCAGAAAACTCCAGGCCATCCTCCTCATTCCGGTGATCGTGGCCCTTGTCCTCGGCGGCATACGGGTCAAGCGCTCCGTGGACACCTGGCAGGACGCCGACGACGCGGTCCGCGTGGCCGAACTGGTCCAGGCGGCCAACAAGTACGCCAGCGACGCCATCGACGAGCGCGATGTGTCGGTCATCCCCCTGGTCAAGGGCGACCGGACGTCGAGCGTGGTCGCGAAGGCCCGCGCGGTCACCGACACGGACGCCAGGACGTTCAACGAGGCGGTGCAGCGGATGCCGCAGACCGCCGGGCTGCTGCGCCGGGTCGAACTCGTCCGCATCGGCGAGAAGCAGCTCGCGTCCGTGCGCGCGAACGCCTTCACCTCCCGGCTGACCGGCGTGCAGACCGAGGAGAGCTACCACGCCGTCCAGCACCCGCTGATGGAGCTCTCCAACGAGCTCGGCTACGGCAGCAGCAACCAGGCGAGCTTCGGCCGCACCCTGTACGCCGCTTCCCTCACCCAGGCCGCCGAGTCCCTGATCCGGGCGATCGGCACCCACCTCCTGGTCGAGGACCGCGGCAAGCTCGCCCCGGGCGAACTCCAGGCCCAGCTCGGCTCGTTCAGTTCCTACGTCTATCTCGAACAGGTCGCGCTCCAGGAGTACGCCGGCGCCGGCACCGCCGGGGACATGACCCGGCTGCGCAAGGCGCTGTCCGACGCGGAGAAGCTGGGCAGGGAGCAGGCCGCCGAGGCCCGGACGCAGGCCGAGGCGGCGGGGAGGACCTTCGTGGCCCCGCCGAGCCTGGAGAAGATGGCCGCCGAGATCGCCTCGGGCAAGTCGGCGGCGCAGCTCGCCGCGCAGGGCATCACACCCGAGGCGTTCTTCGCCGCCTCCACCCTCAGCTTCGACGCGTACCGCGGTGTCGAGGTGAACCTCACCGACAGTGCGCTGGCGGACGCCCACAGCATCGCCGACGGCGCCCGCAACGACGCCGTCCTCAACGCCGCCCTGGTACTGGCCGCGGTCCTCGCCGCGTTCCTGCTCGCCGCCTGGGTGGCCCGGACGATGAGCAGCAGCATGCGCCGGCTGAGCGCCTCGGCCCACGAGATCGCCCAGCAGCGTCTTCCCGCGCTGCTCACCCAGCTCACCCGGGCCATCCCCGGACGGGTCGACGCCCAGGTCGCGACGATCCCGATCACCACCACGGACGAGATCGGCGAGGTCGCCCGCGCCTTCGACCATGTGCACCGCGAGGCCGTCAGGCTCGCCGCCGAACAGGCCCTGCTGCGCGCCAACATCAACACGATCTTCAGCAACCTGGCCCGCCGCAACCAGTCGCTGATCGAGCGTCAACTCGCCCTGATCACCGAGCTGGAGGGCAAGGAGGCCGACCCGGACCAGCTGGAGAACCTCTTCAAGATGGACCACCTCGCCACCCGCGTGCGCCGCAACGGCGAGAACCTGCTGGTGCTGGGCGGCGAGACCCCCGCGCAGCAGTGGGACCAGCCACTCCCCCTGGTCGACGTGATCCGCGCCGCGGCCTCGGAGGTCGAGCAGTACGAGCGGGTCGAGCTGTCGGGTGTCCCGGAAGCCGAGATCCACGGCCGCGCGGTGACCGACCTGGTGCACCTGCTGGCCGAACTCCTGGAGAACGCGACGACGTTCTCGCCGCCGCAGTCCTGGGTCCGGGTCACCGCGGCGCGGCTGCCCGACGGCCGGATCATGGTCGAGATCCACGACCGGGGCATCGGGCTGCCGCCGGAGGAGCTGGCCGACATCAACCACCACCTGGCCGAGCCGCCCACCGTGGACGCGGCGATCTCCCAGCGCATGGGCCTGTACGTGGTCGGCCGGCTCGCGGACCGGCACGGCATCCGCGTCCAGCTGCGCCCGTCCGAGGAGGGACAGGGCACGACGGCTCTGGCGATGCTCCCGGACACGATCACCTATCGAGGAACGGGAACGGAGTCCGACGTCGACACGATGGCCCTGGCCGCCTACGCGGACACCGGCTTCCCCGAGGGCACCGCCCACGGGTACGAGGCCTGGAACGACAGGTGAAGGAACCCCTGCGCCGGTAATCGCCTGGCGGAACCGGCTCGGGAAGACCGATGTGCGCGTCACGGGCTGGGCTTCGGCGGCGGTCCGCTCGGCGGGCTCTTCGCACCACTGGACGACGAGACGGCTGCGGGCGCCCTGGAGGCGGCCCGGGACAGCGGGATCCGCTACCACGGCGGCGTTCGGCGCGCAGATCCCGGCACAGCTGTGGGACGACCTGCGGGGCGAGGGACTCCTGGACGAGCGGGCCGGCCCGTGACGGGGCTGGACCGGCCACCACGACACCTCCACGGTTCCGGAGATGCCGGGCCGCGGATCCGCCCTCCTGGCAGGATGGCCGGCATGGAACGTGTGCTTGGAATCGGCGGATACTTCCTCAGGGCTGCCGACCCCGTGGCCCTGAGCGCGTGGTACCGCGACCAGCTGGGCCTGGAGGCCGACGAGAACGGCCTGTGGGAGCAGGAACCCGGGCCCACGGTGTTCGCGGCGTTCGAGTCCGCGACCGACTACTTCGGGTCCCGCACCCAGCAGACCATGCTCAACTTCCGGGTCCGCGACCTGGAGGCGATGCTCGCGCAGTTGCGCGCAGGCGGAGCCGACGTGGCCGAGGAGACGCAGGACATGGAGGGTGTCGGCCGGTTCGGCTGGGTCACCGATCCGGAGGGCAACCGCGTCGAGTTGTGGCAGCCCGCCGACTGACCGGCCGAAGCCCCGCCTCTCCGGGGCGGGACGGACGAGGCACCGGCTCGGATCTCAGCCGGTGTACCGGATCCGGAAGCGGCCGGGTTCCGCCGGATCCCGGTCGACGACCTGGACCGGCGCCCGGTCCCACTGCCAGACACTGATGCCGGGCCTGCGGGAGAACCGGATCCGCCCGCGGGTGCCCTCGACTGCGACGCGCGGCCAGGCGGCGATGTCCGCCCGGTCCGTCCCGTGCGAACGCAGCACGTCGGCGAGGACGGCGATCGTGTCGTAACCCTCGAAGGCCACGAAGGAGGGTTCTGCGGCCAGCCGCTCGCGCAGGGCCGCCTCGACCCGCGCACCGAGAGGGCCCAGACGCTCGGGCAGATAGCGCAGGAACGGGATCGCGGCACCGTCGTCGCCCAGCGCCCTCGCCCATGCGTCGAACTCGGGCTGCCCGGCCGGCGCGCCCACCAGGATCTCGGCGAGGCGCTGGTCACGGCGGACGGACCTGACGAGCGACACGGCCGGTTCGGGGAAGCCGGCCAGGAGCAGAAGGGCCGTCGCACGCTGGTCGACGAGTTGCTCGCACACGGCCTCGGGGGTGAGTGCCCGGGCATCGAGTTCGATGAGGGTGCCGCCGCGTGGAGCGAGGTGGTCCCGCAGGACGCGGGCCCCCGCCCCCCAGTAGACGCTCGGTTCGGCCGCCACGGCGATACGGCTGTGGCCCGCCCGGAGGAGGAAGTCCGCGTAGACCTGCCAGCCGTGGGACTGCGGCGGAGGGAGTCGCGCCACCCATTCCGTCGGCCGTTCGGTCAGCGCGTCGAGAACCGCCGACGAACAGAGGAACGGCAGGCCGAGGGCGTCGGCCCTGGCGGCCGCGGCGCGGGCGACGACACTGTGATACTCGCCCGCCATCGCGGCCACGCCCAGCTGAGCCAGTTCGTCCACGGCCGCCGCGGCCCGCTGCGGATCGGCCGCGGTGTCCCGGACGAGCAGTTCGAGCGGTCTTCCGCCGATCCCGCCGGCCTCGTTGACCTCACCGACGCCCAGTTCCAGACCGGCGAGCAGGTGCCGGCCCGCCTCGACCCAACCGGGCCGCGTCAGCGGAACGAGAACGCCGATCCGAACCGGCCGGGCCGCACTCACCTTGGTGATCATGCCGGACATTGCATCCGTCACTCTCGCCCACGGGCAACCCATTTGACGCTCACTCGTCGTCCGGGAACTCCCCCGCGAACGCCCCGGCCATCCGCAGCCAAGTCTCCGCCTCCTCGGGACGGCCCAGTCGTTGCAGGGTGCGTCCCAGCATCAGGTGGGCGTAGTGCTCCACCGGATCGCGCTCGACGATCACCCGCAACTGGTCCTCCGCACGGCGCAGTTGTGCGGAGTGGTAGTAGGCGCGCGCCAGCAGCAGCCGGGGGCCGGTCTGTTCCGGGGCTTCCTCGACGACCTGGGCCAGGAGCTTCGCGGCACCGCTGTAGTCCCGCGCCTCGAACAGCAGCCCGGCCCGCTCCCAGCGCTCGACGGTGGTCTCCTCGTGCGGCACGCCGACGCCGTCGTCGAAGAGGTGCAGCGCGCTCGCCCAGCGGTCGGGCGCCACCCCGCCGGTCGCCGGGTACGCGTTGAACTGGTCGGTCATGATTCCTCCCTCTCCCGGACGCGTCCTCACGCGGGCCGGAGTGCGGTCAGTGGCTGTTCGAACGGTCAGAGCGCCGGTTCGGCGGTCGCGGCCCGCTCCGCCTCGCGGGCGGCGAGCAGGGAGGCGTGGGTGGGGGCGCCGGGCACATCGGCCGGCCGGTGCCTGGCGAACTCCTCGCGAAGCACCGGTACGACCTCCTCGCCCAGCAGGTCGATCTGCTCCAACGCGGTCTTCAGCGGGATGCCACCGCCGTCCACCACGAACAGCTGGCGCTGGTAGTCACCGGCGTACGCACGGAAGGACAGGGTCTTCTCGATGACCTGGTCCGGTGTGCCGACGGTGAGCGGGGTCTGTCGCATGTACTCCTCCATCGAGATCCCGCCTCCCATCACCGGTGAGTGGTCGAAGACCGGGCGGAACTCCCGGACGGCGTCCTGCGAGTTGTGGCGCATGTAGACCTGGCCGCCGAGGCCGACGACGGCCTGCTCGGGGGTGCCGTGGCCGTAGTGCGCGTACCGCTCCCGGTACAGGTCGATCAGCTTCCCGGTGTGCTCCTTGGGCCAGAAGATGTTGTTGTGGAAGAACCCGTCGCCGTAGTAGGCGGCCTGCTCGGCGATCTCCGGCGAGCGGATGGAGCCGTGCCAGACGAACGGCGGTACGCCGTCCAGCGGCCGGGGCGTCGAGGTGAAGCCCTGGAGCGGCGTACGGAACTTGCCCTCCCAGTTCACGACGTCCTCGCGCCACAGCCGGCGCAGCAGGGCGTAGTTCTCGACGGCGAGACCGACGCCGTCGCGGATGTCCTTGCCGAACCAGGGGTAGACCGGGCCGGTGTTCCCGCGGCCCATCATCAGGTCGACGCGCCCGTCGGCCAGGTGCTGGAGCATCGCGTAGTCCTCGGCGATCTTCACCGGGTCGTTCGTGGTGATCAGCGTGGTGGACGTCGAGAGGATGACGCGTTCGGTGCGCGCGGCGATGTACCCGAGCAGGGTGGTCGGCGACGAGGGCACGAACGGCCGGTTGTGGTGCTCACCGGTCGCGAACACGTCGAGCCCGACCTCCTCGGCCTTCTGCGCGATCGCGGTCATCGCCTTGATCCGCTCGCGCTCGGTCGGGGTGCGACCCGTGTTCGGGTCGGTGGCCACGTCCCCGACGGTGAAGATGCCGAACTGCATCGCCCTCAGCCCCTCTGTCGGTTGATACGTCAACTATGCCGCTCCAACACGCCCCCTCCCTCGGCTATTCCGCTCCCGCGAGGGCGGGTGAACAGGCGGGCTCCAGGACCTTCACTCGGTACCAGGCCGATGATCAGGAGCGTACGGCCGACCGCGCACCGCGGGAGCCCGGCCGAAGAACCCACCGTGCTGGGCGGAGCCGCTGGACCGGGGGTGCGTGACCAGGGCCCTCATCACCTGGGCGGTGCCCGGCACCGGCACGCTGCCGCCGGCACTCGCCTCCGGTGGGGTCAGACCGTGTCCTCGTCCAGCTTGGCGAGGACGCGCTCGGAGACCTCGGCCAGGACCCGCAGCTCAGCCGGCGTGACATGGTCCACGAACAGGTCGCGCACCGCCTCGACATGGCGTGGGGCCGCCGCCTCGATGGCCGCCCGGCCGGCGTCCGTGATGACGACGAAGGCACCGCGCGCGTCCTCGGCGCACTCCTCCCGGACCACCAGGCCCCGGCCCGCCATCCGCGCGATGTGGTGGGACATCCGGCTCTTCTCCCACTCCAGCGCCCGCGCCAGGTCCTGGTACCGCTGCCGCCCCTCCGGGGTGTCCGTCAGATGGACCAGCACCGCGAAGTCCGCGGGCGACACCTTGGACTCGGACTGCAGCAGGCGTCCGAGCCGGCCGCCGAGCCGCTCATGCAACCGGACGAAGCCCCGCCACGCGCGCTGCTCCTCCGGCGTCAGCCATCGCACCGTCTCACCCATGCAAAAAGTGTAGACATAGTTGACAGGTCACCGAACAGTGCGGGGCGGGCCGCGAACCCGGTCCGGGCTACTCCCCGGTTCCCGGCGCCGGGATGCTGCCCGTCGTCGCCAGTTCCCGGTACCACAGGGCGCTGTCCTTCAGGGTGCGGCGCTGGGTCTCGTAGTCGACGTGGACGATGCCGAAGCGCTTCGAATAGCCGTAGCCCCACTCGAAGTTGTCCATCAGCGACCACACGAAGTAGCCACGCAGATCGACGCCCGCGGAGAGCGCCCGGTGGGCGGCGAGGAAGTGCCGGTGGAGGTAGTCGACGCGCTCCGGGTCGTGCACGGCGTGGCTGCCGTCGGGGCGGGTGACGACATGGTCCTCGAATGCCGCTCCGTTCTCGGTGATGACCAACGGCTGGTCCGGGAACCGGGTGTGCAGGTCCAGGAGGAGCTCTTCGAGTCCGTCGGGGTCGATGTTCCAGCCCATAGCGGTGTGCGGGCCCTCCTGCGCGACGAACTCGACCTGGGGTGAGCCGGGCCAGGCCGAGCCGCCCATGTCCTTGTGCCCGTCGTGGTTCTGGCGTGCCGTCGTGCCGTCCCACAGACGAACCCTGGTGGTGGCGTAGTAGTTCACGCCGAGCAGGTCCAGGGGCTGGTGGATCAGGGCGAGGTCACCGTCCTCGACGAACGACCAGTCCGTGACGGCCGCGGTGTCCGCCAGGAGGTCCTGCGGATAGTGGCCGCGCAACAGGGGTTCGGTGAAGGCGCGGTTGGCCAGCGCGTCGATCCGGCGTACGGCCTCCTCGGCGCCGTCCCCCTCACCGCGCAGGACGTGGAAGTTGAGGGTGACCGAGTACTGCGGATCGTTGGTGGTGACCTCCCGCAGCTGCTGGACCGCCAGCCCGTGGGCGAGGTTGAGGTGGTGGACCGCGGTCAGCGCCGCGGCGCCGTCGCTGCGGCCGGGGGCGTGGGCTCCGGCGCCGTAGCCGAGGTAGGCGGAGCACCACGGCTCGTTCAGCGTGGTCCAGATCGCGACCCGGTCGCCGAGGGCTTCGCCGACGACACGGGCGTAGTCGGCGAAGGCGAAGGCGGTCTCGCGGTTCGTCCAGCCGCCCTGGTCCTCGAGGGCCTGCGGCAGGTCCCAGTGGTACAGGGTCGCGACGGGGGCGATGTCCCGCTGCAGCAGGCCGTCGACCAGGCGGCTGTAGAAGTCCAGCCCCTTGGGGTTGGCCGGGCCCCGGCCGGTGGGCTGGATGCGCGGCCAGGCGATGGAGAAGCGGTAGGCCTTCAGGCCCAGGGACGCCATGAGGTCGAGGTCCTCGTCGAGGCGGTGATAGTGGTCGGCGGCCACGTCACCGGTGTCGCCGTTCCACGTCTTGCCCGGCGTGTGGGAGTAGGTGTCCCAGATGGAGGGACCGCGTCCGTCCTCGTCGGCGGCGCCCTCGATCTGGTAGGCGGCGGTGGCGGAGCCGAGGAGGAAGTGTGCGGGGAAGGACAGGGGCTGGGCTGTCGGCATGCGGGTCGCTTTCCGGTAATGGCCGAAGGAGGGGGACGGCGTCCTGGAACCACGGTGATGTTAACGTTAACAAGCTGTCAAGGCCCTCGCCCCGGCCAAATCCGCTCCCGCCCCCGTCCGCCTCGGAGTGCGCCCGTGACGACCTTCTCCCACCCCGTGCCGACCTTCTCCAACCCCGTTCTCCCCGGCAGCCGTCCGGACCCCTCGATCTGCCGGGTCGGGGAGGACTTCTACCTGGTCACGTCGTCGTTCGCGTACTACCCGGGGCTCCCGGTGTGCCACAGCCGCGACCTGGTGCACTGGGCACCGCTCGGGCATGTGGTGGACCGCCCCTCGCAGGTGTCGCTGGCCGGCCTCGACGTCTCGGACGGCCTCTGGGCCGCCACGATCCGTCATCACGAGGGCACCTTCTACGTGGTCGTGGCCCTGGCGAGAGGCCGCCAGGGCAGCAGCACGTATCTCTTCACAGCCTCCGACCCGGCGGGGCCGTGGTCGGACCCGGTCGTCCTGGAGGCGGAGGGCATCGACCCGTCGCTCTTCTTCGACGACGACGGCCGCTGCTGGTTCACCGCCTGCCGCGACGCCGCCGAGCCGGAGGTGACGGGCCCGGGCGAGCTGTGGATGCGCGAACTCGACCTGGCCACCCTGGAGTTGACGGGACCGACCCATGCCCTGTGGTACGGCGCGATGCGCGGCGCCTGGGTGGAGGCACCGCACCTGTACAAGCGGGACGGGGTGTACTGGCTGATCGGCGCGGAGGGCGGGACCGAACACCATCACGCCGTGACCGCGGCCCGCGCCGACGCCGTCACCGGTCCGTACAGCACCGACCCCAGGAGTCCGCTGCTCACCCACCGCCACCGCGGCGCGGCGGAGCCGATCCACAACGTCGGGCATGTCGACCTCGTAGACACGCCTGCCGGGGAGACCTGGGCCGTGGCACTGGGGACACGACCGGTCGACGGCACGCACACGCTGGGTCGCGAGGTGTTCCTGGTCCCGGTCGAATGGACCGCCAGGGGGCCGGTGTTCGCGCCGGACACCGGCCGGGTGCTGCTGTCGGAGCGGTTGCCCGCGGGGACCGTCGCGGTGCCCGAGGTCGCGGAGGGGCCGGTGCGGGACGACTTCACCGGACCCTCGCTCGGGCCGGAATGGAGCAGCCTGCGCGGACCGGTCGACCACCTCGTCTCACCCCTGGCCGGACAGGGCGGCCTGGCCCTTCGCCTCTCCCCCGAGCCCCTCACCTCGACCGGAACCCAGGCGTTCGTCGCACGCCCTCAGCGGCATGTGCGCATGCGCGCCGCCGCCCGGATCCGTTTCGACGCCGCCGCGCCGACGCAGGAGGCGGGGCTGGTCGTCTTCCAGAACCACCGGCAGCACGCCACCCTGGCCCTCACCATCGACACCGCCGGAACGCGGCAGGTCGTCCTCACCGCTGTGGAGGCAGGCACCGCCACCTGTCTCGCGTCCGTCCCCGTGACCGACAGCGAGGTGGTCCTCGCGGTGGAGAGCGACGAGTCCGGCTACACGTTCCACGTCGAGAACGTCGAGAGCGTGGAGAACAGCCCCGTGGGCAGCATCGAGCGGCCCTTCTTCAGCACGGAGCGCGCCGGCGGGTTCGTCGGCGTCCACCTCGGCCTGTACGGCGTGGGCGGCGCCGAGCCCGGGGCGGGCGAGGCCCGTGTGCGGTGGTTCGAGTACGCGAGCCGGTGAGGGCGCCTTCGTCGAGGGCGACGCTTCAGGAGTCGGCGCGGGGTACGGCGGTGCTGTGCCGTACGACGAGCTGCGGCGTGATCTTCTGCTGTTGTGCCGGGTCCCCGCCAACCATGCGCACCAGCAGCTCGATGGCGCTGCTGCCGAGGTGGGCGAAGTCCTGGCGGACCGTGGTCAGGGCGGGGACCAGGTAGCCGGCGCCCTTCATGTCGTCGAAGCCGACGACCGACACGTCGTGCGGCACCTTCACGCCTCGTTCGGCGAAGGCGGCCAGCACGCCCATGGCCATCTGGTCGTTCCCAGCGAAGACCGCGGTGGGCGGGCCGCTGTCGGCGTCGCAGAGCTCGTGGGCCAGGCGGAACCCGCTGTCCGCGCTGAAGTCGCCCTCCAGCCGGGCTCCTTCGGCTGCCGCGGCGGTGAGTTCGGCCTGCCAGCCGTCGACGCGGGCCCGGGCGTCGAAGGTACGCAGCGCACCCGTCAGATGAGCGATGTCGCGGTGTCCGAGGTCGAGGAGGTGCCGGACCGCGAGCCGGGCGCCGAGTTCCTGGTCGACCTCGACGAAGCTCAGGTCGGGGTTGGGCACGTTGCCGGACATCACCACCGCCACCGGTACCCCGAGGGAGAGGCCGGACAGTGCCTCCACCGTGCCGGGCCGGTCGGCGACGACCGCGATCGCCTCCACGGACTGGTCGGTGAGCCGTTGCAGCGTCTCCAGGAGGTCGCCGGTGGTGCCCTCGCCCTGCCGGCTGGCCAGGCTCACCCAGTAACCGGCCTGCTTGGCCGCGGTCTCGACGCCGAGGAGGATGCGCGGCAGCTCGAACAGTTCCGACCCGACGATCACCACGCCGATCGTCGAGGAACGCCGGCTCTTGAGGGCCCTGGCGACGCTGTTGCGGCGGTATCCCAGCTTCTGGATCGCCGCCTCGACCCGGGCCCGGGTCTCCGGCCGGACCGACGGATGGCCGTTGACGACACGGGAGACGGTGATGTGGGAGACGCCGGCCTCCCGGGCCACGTCCATCATGCCCGGCGGCCGGTCCATGTCACTCGTCCTCTGCCCTCGACCCCAGCAGGCGGGCTCACGCCCACTGCCGATACTGTCACAGGCGCCGGGCCGCCTCTCCGCCTCCGGCGGCTGGACGAACGGTTCACGGACGACTCGAACCGGGTACCGAGCGCTTCGGAGAACTCCGCACGACCGAACGCGGGCCCGGGGTTCAGGCCGTGTACCGCGGTGTCCACTGGGTCTCGGCGATCGCTTCACGCAGTTCGGACTCCGTCGCCTCGGGCGCGACGCCGTCCTCCACGGCGGCCTGCGCCACCGCGAGCGCGATCTCGCGGGCCGCGTCCCGCATGCTCGCCAGCGGGGGCAGCAGCGGAGTGGCTCCGTCGGTGCCCGCCCGTACCGCGCAGTCCCCGACCGCACGGGCCGCCGCGACCATCATGCGGTCGGTCACCCGGCGGGCCCGGCAGGCGGTGACGGCCAGGCCGACAGCGGGGAAGACATAGACGTTGTTGGCCTGCGCGACCGGCACTTCGCGGCCGTCCACCTTGAGCGGCGGGAAGGGCGAGCCGGCGGCGATCAGGGCCCTGCCGTCGGTCCAGCGGGCCAGGTCGGCGGGGTCGGCCTCGGCGTTCGAGGTCGGGTTGGACAGCGGGAGGATCACCGGCCGGTCGCAGGAGTCGGCCATGGTCCGCACGATCTCCTCGGTGAAGGCGCCGTGGGCCGTGGACAGCCCGATCAGCACCGTCGGCCTCACCTCGCCGACGACCCGGGCCAGGTCGGGCGCATCCCCGCCCCACTGCCGTACGTCCGCCTCGTCGCGCGCGTAGACGCGCTGCTCGGGGGTGAGGTCGGTGCGGGAGTCCACCAGCAGGCCGTCGATGTCGACGAACCAGAACCGGTCGGCCGCCTCCTCCTCGGAGAGGCCCTCCTCCACGAGTGCGGCGCGGATCATGTCGGCGACGCCGATCGCCGCCGATCCCGCGCCCAGGACCACGATCCGGTGGTCGGTCAGGGAGGTTCCGGCGACCTTCGTGGCGGTGGTCAGCGCGCCCAGCGCGACGGCCGCCGTGCCCTGGATGTCGTCGTTGAAGGTGAGCAGCCGGTCCTGGTAGCGGCTGAGGATCGGGCGGGCGTGGGCGGTCGCGAAGTCCTCCCACTGGAGCAGGGTGCCGGGGAGTTCGGCCTCCACGGCGGAGACGAACGCCTCGATCATCTCGTCGTAGGCCTCGCCGGTGACGCGGTGCTGCCTGCGGCCGAGGTAGTGCTGGTTCTTCAGGAGCTGCTCGTTGTCGGTGCCGACGTCGAGGAGGATCGGCAGGGTGCGGGCGGGGTGGATGCCGCCGATGGCGGTGTAGAGGCTGAGCTTGCCGATCGGGATGCCCATGCCGCCGACGCCCTGGTCGCCGAGGCCGAGGATGCGCTGGCCGTCGGTGACGACGATGACGTCGACCTCGCCGCCCGGCCGGTTGCGCAGGATCTCCCGGAAGCGGTGGCGATCCTCGTAGGTGAGGAACAGTCCGCGCGGCCTGCGGTAGATCTCGCTGAAACGGCGGCAGGCCTCGCCGACCGTCGGCGTGTAGACGACCGGCAGCATCTCCTCCAGATGGCGGGCGAGCAGGCCGTAGAAGAGCACCTCGTTGGTGTCCTGGAGCTGGCGCAGGTAGATGTGCCGGTTGAGGATCTTGTCGTAGCCGAGGAACGCCTCGTAGGCCCGGCTGGTCTGTTCCGCGAGAGTCTCCGTCGCCGGTGGCAGCAACCCGTCCAGGCCGAGTTCGGCGCGCTCCTCGGAAGTGAAGGCGGTGCCCTTGTTGAGGAGGGGATCGGCGAGCAGGGCCGCTCCGCGGACCTGGGCGGGGCTGTGTGGTGCCATGACGTTCCTCGGGTCGACGGGTTTCAGACCAGCTACTCCTGTGCCCCGTCGACCGCCATCCGAATCAGCCGCCCCGCACGGCCGTCCGGCCGGCTCAGGCGTCGCCCGCCGCGTGGACCCGCCGCCCTTCGACGAAGGTCTGCAGGACACGCGTGGCGGCGATCTCCTCGGGCGGTCCTGCGAACGGGTCGCGGTCGAGGACGACGAGGTCGGCCGACTTGCCCACGGCGATGCTGCCGGTGACGTCGTCGAGGTGGTTCACGTAGGCGCTGCCCGCGGTGTACGCGGCGAGGGCGGTGCCCAGATCGAGGCGCTGTCCCGGGAGGAACTCCGGGGTGCCCTCGGGGGCGCCGGGGGCGATCCGGTTGACGGCGACATGGACGGCCTGGAACGGGTCGGGGCTGCTGACCGGCCAGTCGCTGCCGGCGGCCAGGGTGGCGCCGGCCCGCAGCAGGTCGCCGAAGGGGTACTGGCGTGCGCCGCGTTCGTCGCCGAGGAAGGGCAGGGTCAGTTCGTCCATCTGCGGTTCGTGGGCGGCCCACAGCATCTGGAGGTTGGCGCTCGCGCCCAGAGCGCGGAACCGGGGGATGTCGTGCGGGTGCACGACCTGGAGGTGTGCCAGGTGGTGCCGCGTGTCGCGCCGTCCGTTGGCCGTGCGTGCGGACTCCACGGCGTCCAGCGCCTCGCGCACCGCGCGGTCGCCGAGCGCGTGGAAGTGGACCTGGAAACCGGACGCGTCCAGTTCGGTGACGTACTTCCTCAGGTCGCCCGGCTCGACGAAGCTGATGCCGCTGTTGTCCGAGGCGCAGCCGCAGCCGGCCAGGTAGGGGTCGAGCATCGCGGCGGTGTGGTTCTCCGCGACGCCGTCCTGCATGACCTTCACGGTGCCCGCCCGGAACCGGCCCCGGTCCAGCTCCTCGCGGCGGGCCACGAGTTCGGGGATCTGCTCGGCGCCCCGCTCGCGATCCCACCACAGGGCGCCGACGACCCGGGCGGTGAGCAGGCCCCGGTCGAGGGCCGCGAGGTAGGAGGGCGCCGGGTCGGTCATGTTGGCGTACGTGCCGACGATGGCGTCCTGCCAGGCGGTGACGCCGTACGAGTGCAGCACGGCCTGCGCCCGCAGGAGGGCCGTGAGTTGGTCCTCCGGGGTGGGGTCCGGGACGAGCCTTCCCACCAGGTGGACGGCGCCCTCCTGGAGCATGCCGGTGGGGGTGCCGTCGGCGTCGCGTTCGATCCGGCCGTCTGCGGGGTCAGGGGTACGGGCGTCGATGCCCGCGCGCTCCAGTGCCCGGCTGTTGACCCAGGCGCCGTGGTGGTCGCGGTTGGGCAGGAAGACGGGCCGGTCGGGGACGACCGCGTCGAGGGCGGCGGCGGTGGGCGCCCCGCCGGGGAACGCCTCAAGGGACCAGCCGCCGCCGGTGATCCACTCGGCGTCGGGGTTCTGGTCGGCGTACGCCTTGATCCTGCGCAGGTACTCGGCCGGGTCGACGGTGTCGGCGAGGTGGCACAGGCCGAGTTCGAGGCCCGCGCCCTGCGGGTGGACATGGGCGTCCTGGAAGCCGGGGAGCAGCAACTTCCCCGCGAGGTCGACGACTTCGGTGTGCGGGCCGATCAGCTCGTGCACCTCGTCGTGGCCGACGGCGGCGATCCGCCCGTCGCGCACGGCCACGGCGGTGGCGCGGCTGCGGGCGGGATCGACGGTGTGCACGGGACCGCCGGTGAGGACGAGGTCCGCGGTGTGTGACATGGGGGTGAACTCCAGGGGGGTCAGACCGCCGTACGGTCCATCGGCAGGGTCAGGGACTCGGCGTCGGTGCCGCGGCCCGTGGTGAAGTACGGCGAGTGCCGCACGTACTTGGCGACGGCGGCCATGCCGAGGCCGGCGAGGACGATCGCGGCGGGCAGCGAGAACATGAACCAGCCGTTGTCCGGGCTGAGTTCGAAGTGGTCGCTCATGGTCAGGTAGGAGTATCCGAGGTACCCGCCGAGGCCGAGCAGGATCAGGCCGGACACGGCGGGCACGCCGATCGCGAGCAGCGCCTCCCGTGCTCCCTCGTGGCGCGCGGAGCGGAAGCGCACGGCGCAGGCGAGCGCGGTGAGGCCGTAGTAGAGGGCGACGATCAGTCCGATGGCGTTGACGGCGGCCAGCAGCATGTCGCTCAGCTTGGGGATCGCGACGGCGAGCACCGCGATCGCACCGGCGACGGACATCACGACGACCGTGCCGGCGGCGGGGGTGCCGTAGCGCGGGTGGACGCGGGTCCACACCGGCCCCATCGTGCGGTCGCGGCTCATCGCGAACAGACCGCGTGCGGTGGGGATCAGGGTGGCCTGCACGGAGGCGACCGCGGAGAACATCAGCGCGACCAGGGGGAGGGTGGCCCAGGGTTCGGCGGCCAGTTTCTCGCCGAGGTACGGCAGGGCCTGGGGGCCGTTTTTGACGAGTTCGGCCAGGCTCATCTCCCGCTGGAAGGCGACCGAGGCGAAGAGGAACAGACCGAGCATGGCGAAGAGGGCGATGAGGCCGCCGCGGGCCGCGTCGCCCGGGCTCTTGGTCTCCTCGTTGACGCTGAAGGCCGCGTCCCAGCCCCAGAAGAAGAACACCGCGAGGACCATGCCCTGGGCGAAGGCGGTGCCGCTGGAGATCTCGAAGGGGTTGAACCAGGACAGGGACACGGCGTGGTCACCGGTGATCAGGGCCCAGCCGCAGAAGGCCAGCAGCACGGTGTACTCGAAGACCAGGAGGGCGAACTGGAAGCGGGTGGCGGCCCGCACGCCGGTGACGGCCAGGGCGGTGAGGGCGAGGAGGATCACCAGGCCGACCGCCGTGGTGACACCGGTGGACGTCGGATCGAGGGCGAAGCCGGCGACGCTGTGCAGACCGGCCTTGTTGGCGAAGGCCAGGACGACCGAGCCCATGATCGCGCTGGTGTAGGCGCAGAAGATGACCGAGCCGACCAGGGTGACCCAGCCGGTCAGGAAGCCGGGCCAGGGGCCGAGTGACCTGCCGACCCAGACGTAGCCGTTGCCGCAGTTCGGCTCCGAGCGGTTCAGGCGGGCGTAGGCGGTGGCGATACCGAGGACCGGCAGGAAGGCCAGGAGCAGCAGCGCCGGGGCGTGGAGGCCCACGATGGTGGCGATCGTGCCCATGCCGATGGCGATGCTCGTGGTGGCCGCGGTGCTGGACGCGGCGATGGCGACGCCGTCGACGACGCCGAGGGAACGGCGCAGATCGGGGCTCGGTGCGCTCGGTGCGGAGGAGAGGGGCGGTCTGGACGACATGGAAGGCTCCTCGGGGGACGGGAGACGGGGAAGAGCCGCGCGGTGAGGTGATGGAACAGCCGACGTCCACATTGGGTCAACCCTGTTGACGTAAGGCGGTCGCGGGTCGTTCACTGAGGGCCCCAGCGAGAGGAACCGGTCGTGTCCAGCCGTGTCCCCGAGGAACGCCGTCGCCGGCGGCCCACCCGCTCCGGAGTCCTGCTGTCCGAGGACCTGATCGTCGGGACCGCCCTGCGGCTGATCGGCGAGCACGGTTCCGAGGCGTTGAGCGTGCGAAGGCTCGGTGCGGCGCTGGGCTGCGACCCGACCGCTCTCTACCGCTACTTCCACGACACCGACGACCTGGTGCTCGCCATCGCGGACCGGATCATCGGCGACGCGATGGCGGGGTTCGCGCCCGGGGACGACTGGGTGGCCTCGCTGCGCGAGATGGCCCTGCGGGTCCGTGCCGGATACCTCGCCCATCCGCGGGCGGCCGCCCTGGCCGCGCACCGGGTGACCCGGCGCACGAGCGAGATCCAGGCGGTGGACACGGGGATCGGCCTGCTGCTGTCCGCGGGCTTCGAGCCGGCCGCCGCCGCACGCCTGTACCTGGCCTTCATCGACACCGTGCTCAGCCACGCGGCGACGGAGGCCGCGTTCCTGGCACTCCCCGGGCAGCAGCGCGAGGCCGACCGGCGGGCGTGGCGGGAGGTCTACCAGGACCTGGACCCGGTGGCGTACCCGGCGCTCACCGCGGTACGCCGCGAGCTGCCGGGGATGGCGGACAGTTCGTTCGAGGAGGCGGTGGACCTGCTCCTCGAGGCGTTGGCGGCACGCGCGCCGACGCACCGGGCGGCCACGGGGGGTTCGTCTCCCGGCTGAGTTCTTCCGTACGTTGCGTGGGGCGGCGGCGGTTGGCCGGTGGGGCCGGACGGTGGCAACGACCAGATCGCGCACCCGGTCCACAGGGGGCCCGGCCGGACCAACATCGAGGGCGTGGCCGGAAAGTACGCCGCCGGCGACACCGATCCCGGGCCCTTCGGCTACGTCCACCGGGTCGACACCGGGGTGTTCACGCTCCCGCCCGCCGTCCGCGACAGCGCGGCGGCACCGGCCGATGCCGCCAGTCCCCACGGCGTCAACCACGCCACCCTCTGGACGGTCCGGCACGGCTGACTTTGGAGGGGTTCCCGAGGCGGGCTGACGTGCCTGGCAGCACCGGCCCGGCGGCGCTGCCCCGGTCACGGCGAACTCGCCGTGACCGGAGCCGCGCCGCCGGACAAGTGACGTGAATGCGACGTACACCCCTCGCTTCCACCGCACCCCTCGGACATCTGCGCAGGAGCATCACACAGGCTGCACATGGCCCTTCGAAAGCCTCGCTACTTTGGCCTCGGCTCGATCCTCCGTGCGAACGAGACCGGCCACGGCCATCGGGCCGATGGTGCAGTCGACTCAGGAAGACCAGATGGACTACTGCTCCTCGTGCCGTCGGTATCTCAACGGCGCCCTGGCGTGCCCCGGATGCGGCGCCTACGCCCCGGACATCGCTCCCCCCGCCCACGTCTACACGACGACCGGCACGGCGGCCGCAGCGTGGGACGAAGCACCCAAGTGGCACGACGCGGGCCTCCCCGAGGCGCCGGCGACCGACCCCGGTGCCCCGTCGGAGGACGTGGCGGACGTGGCGGACGCGCCGGTGGTGGCGGAGGGGCGGGCGGCACGGCGGCGCCAGCGGGCCCGCTGGAAGAAGAACCAGCGCAAGGCCGTGGTCGCGACCGCGGTGGCCCTCGTCGGTGGCGGCCTGACCGTCTCCGCGATGAACCAGCAGTCCAACACCCGGACCCAGGCGTCCACCTCGCCCGACAACCGGTCCATGGGGGTGGCGGAGCTGCCCACCTCGGACGACGACCTTCCGGCGTCGACGCCGGACAAGGCACGACAGGCGCCCACGACGACCCCCTCCACGAAGGTCGGCTCGCACCGGCGGACGGTCGACTCGGCGTCCAATACGACCCGGTCGTCGGTCCACACGGACTCCGCCGCCTCCCCCACGCCCACGGCGAAGGCCGCCTCGCGGTCGCAGTCCCAGGGGACGCTCTCGACGTCGGTCGCGACCGGCGCCGACACCGGCGGCACGACCGGTACGACCACCACGACATCGGGCACGACCGGCACGACGACGGGGCAGACCTCTTCGTCGTCCAACGGCACGGACAGCACGACAAGCACGAACACGAACACGAGCTCGAACGGCGGCAGCTCACAGACTTCGCAGAATTCGCAGACGACCACGTCGTCATCCGCGAGCGATCCGGCGGGGCTGTGCGTGCTCAACCTGCTCTGCATCAGCTGAAACGGGAACGGCTCCCCCGTTTCCCGAACAGTCACGTATGCCGGAGAGGTTGCCGTAGCGGCGTCGTCGAGTCCGACGCCGACGCCGGTGCATGAGTCCGGATCTTCGGGGTAGCTGAGCGATGCTTACCCGGAGGAAGGGCCGTCTCACCTGGGGAGGTCAAGGCGGCCCTTCCTCCACCCCTTGGCCCGTGGCGGGCCTCCAATGTGGTTGACGCGGCCGTGGCCGTGGCCGTCCGGGGTGCGCAGCATGGCGACGTCCTGCCGGACGTCGTCCATCCGCTGGATCGCCATACGGGATCTCCTTGGTCCCGGACGGTGTTACAGGCCGAACAGACTGTGCGCGTTGTCGTGGCACACGGCCCGCAGCCACTCCGGTCCGAGGTCCAGGCGTTCCAGGGCGTGGAGCTGGTGCAGGTAGGGGTACGGGATGCTGGGGAAGTCGGAGCCGAGCAGAACGCGGTCGCCGAGCGCGGCGAGCCGGGGCAGGGCCCGGCGCGGGAACGGCATGAAGTCCTCGGTGAAGTCGGTGAACGCCATCGTCGTGTCCAGCCGGACCTGGTCGTACCGCTCGGCGAGGTCGAGGAACTCCTCGTACTCGGGCATGCCCATGTGCGCGACGACGAGCCGCAGCTTCGGGTTCCGGGCCAGCACCCGCGCGATGGGCTCGGGGCCGGTGCGCTTGCCGGGGGCGGGCCCGGAACCGCAGTGAATCACCACGGGGACGCCGGCCTCGGCCAGCAGCCCCCAGGTCCGCCGGAGTTGGTCGTCGGCAGGGTCGTACCCGCCCACCTGGACGTGTGCCTTGAACACCCGGGCCCCCGCTTCGACGGCCTCGCGGACGTATGTCTCGACGTCGGGCTCGGGATGGAGGGTGGCGGTGTGCAGACAGTCGGGGGTGCGGCGGGCGAAGTCGGCCGCCCACTCGTTCAGCCATCTGGCCATACCGGGCTTGTGGGGGTAGAGCATCCCGGTGAAGGCCCTGACCCCGAATCCCCGCAGCAGGGCCGTTCTCTCCTCCTCCCCCTTCCGGTAGGTGATCGGCCATCCGAGGCCGCCGATCAGCGGCCCGTTGGTGTCGAAGTACTCCCAGACCTTGTGCAGGACCCGTTCGGGCATGAAGTGGGTGTGCACGTCGATCAGCCCCGGCAGACCGAGCCCGCCCCAGAAACGGCGGACCTCACCGGCCTCCTCGTTCCTCGCCATGTCGCGATCGTCCATGTCGATCAGGCGTTCAGCGCCGCCAGCACCACGGACCTGGCCTCCTCCTGGACCCGGCTCAGATGGTCCGGGCCGAGGAAGGACTCCCCGTAGATCTTGTAGACGTCCTCGGTGCCCGAGGGCCGGGCCGCGAACCAGGCGTTGGCGGTGGCCACCTTGATGCCGCCGAGGGCTGCGCCGTTGCCGGGAGCCTCCGTGAGGACCGTGGTGACCGGCTCTCCGGCGAGAGTGTCGGCGGTGACCTGGCGCGGGGACAGCTTGGCGAGCAGGGCCTTCTCCTCACGGGAGGCCGGGGCGTCCACGCGCGCGTAGGCGGGGGCGCCGAAGCGGTCGGTGAGCGCGGCGTAGTGCTGCGAGGGGGTCTTGCCGGTGACCGCCGTGATCTCGGAGGCGAGCAGGGCCAGGATGATGCCGTCCTTGTCGGTGGTCCACACCGAGCCGTCGCGGCGCAGGAAGGACGCCCCGGCCGACTCCTCGCCGCCGAAGCCGATCGTGCCGTCGGACAGGCCGTCCACGAACCACTTGAAGCCGACGGGGACCTCGACCAGCGTCCGGCCGAGGTCCGCCACGACCCGGTCGATCATGCTGGACGACACCAGGGTCTTGCCGATCCCGGCCGCCGCGGGCCACTGCTTCCGGTGCGCGAACAGGTACGAGATCGCCACGGCGAGATAGTGGTTGGGGTTCATCAGGCCCGCGTCCGGCGTGACGATGCCGTGCCGGTCGGCGTCGGCGTCGTTGCCGGTGGCGATGTCGAAGCGGTCGCGCTGCTCGATGAGCGAGGCCATGGCGTACGGCGACGAGCAGTCCATGCGGATCTTGCCGTCCCAGTCGAGCGTCATGAAACGCCAGGTGGGATCGGTGAGCGGATTGACCACCGTCAGGTCGAGCCGGTGCTGTTCGGCGATACGGCCCCAGTAGGCGACCGAGGCGCCGCCCAGCGGGTCGGCGCCGATGCGCACGCCGGCGGACCGGATCGCCTCCAGGTCCAGCACGTTCGGCAGATCGGCCACGTAGGCGCCGAGGAAGTCGTGGCGGCCGGTGCCGGGGGCGGCCAGGGCTCGGGCGTAGGGGATGCGCCGTACGTCCTTCAGGCCACCGGTGATGATCTCGTTGGCGCGGTCCTGGATCCAGGAGGTCGCCTCGGAGCCGGCGGGGCCGCCGTTCGGCGGGTTGTACTTGAAGCCGCCGTCGGCGGGCGGGTTGTGAGAGGGAGTGACGACGACCCCGTCGGCGAGCGCCGAGGTCCGGTGCCGGTTGTGGGTGAGGATGGCGTGCGAGACGGCGGGGGTGGGTGTGTAGCCGTCGGCCTGGTCGATCAGGACGGTCACGTCGTTGGCCGCGAACACCTCCAGGGCCGTGATCCGGGCGGGCTCGGACAGGGCGTGGGTGTCGGCGCCGAGGTAGAGGGGGCCGTCGGTGCCCTGTGCGGCGCGGTACTCGCAGATGGCCTGGCTGGTGGCGGCGATGTGGTCCTCGTTGAAAGCCGCATTGAGGGACGAACCGCGGTGTCCGGAGGTGCCGAAGGCCACCCGCTGTCCCGGTTCGGCCGGGTCGGGGTGCAGCGCGTAGTACGCCGTGACCAGACGGGCCACATCGACGAGGTCTTCGGGCCCGGCGACCTGCCCTGCTCGCGCGTTCTGCATTTCCCGCTCCTCCGCAAGGGTCGACCGTTGGGTACGCCTCATTCTCCCCTGACGGGGCGGCGGGGACGCGCGTGGGGGCGCGGTTGCGTCCTCACCGTGCCCGGCAAGGGGGACCCGACCGGCGAACCCGCCGACGAGGCGGGAGATGGGGGTTCAATGGCCGTCATGATGCGTAGAGGCACGTCATCCACCGCCGCCGTCGCCACTGTTGCCGCTTGCCTGTTCGCCGTTCTCACCGCGTGTTCCTCCGATTCCCGGGACGGATCCCCCGCCGAGGGCAAGGGCCGGCCGAAAGGGTCCGGGTCGGCGTCCGGCCCCACACACACGCCCACACGGTCGTCCACGCCCTCGCCCTCGCCCTCGCCGTCCGGGCCGTGTGCCGACGGGACCTGCGAGATCAAGGTCGCCGTGGGAGACGTGGTGAACGTGCCGGCGGCGTACGGCCTGGGGCCGATCAAGGTGACGGCGATCGGTGGCGGCAAGGTCGACATGGTCGCCGGGCTGACCGGGTCGGGCTACAGCGTCTCGGGCTGTTCCGGTGGCGGCGGTGTGTCGTCGGCGGGCGGTGGCGGTGTCGGGTTGAGCTGCGAGGAGGGCCCCGCCGCGACCATCAACGACGCCATGAGCCTGAAGGTGCTCGACGT
This sequence comes from Streptomyces sp. SLBN-8D4, assembly GCF_049739545.1. NCBI lineage: Bacteria > Bacillati > Actinomycetota > Actinomycetes > Kitasatosporales > Streptomycetaceae > Streptomyces > Streptomyces sp. SLBN-8D4. Next base: position 9,103,048 of record NZ_JBMGQC010000001.1, on the reverse strand, counting down.
CCTCGACGCGGCCGCCGTCCTGCGCATCGAACCCGCCCGGTGACGTACGGCCCGGCTCTCGCGGCCGGGCCGTTACCACGTTCCTCATCGACGCCGAGGCTCTCGTCCACGGGTGTCCCATGCGGAACACGCGGAAGTCGAAGGCTGGGGGGCATTCCCGGCCGGACCCGCCTCGCGGCCGGCAGGACCGGGGCGCCGGCCTGTCAGCAGGACGAGGGCCAGAGCGCCGGCGGCCGGCTGGCATACGGAGGTCCCCAGCATCAGAGGTACGGCTCCCAGCCCGCTGAGGGCTCCCGCCGCCCCCGCCCCGGCGGCAGCGAAGGTGCTCTTGAGCCCGGCACCGAGCGTGAAGATCTGGGTGCGGGCACCCGGCGGTGCGTACCGCTCACGGCTGGCCAGCAGCGCGCTGAACAGCGGGCCGGTGCAGAAGCCGGCCAGGGCGAACAGGGCGGCCGCGGCCACGGCGTCACCGGCCCACGGCACCATCGCCAGGGGGACCCCGGTCGCCGGCAGACCCCAGAGCACCACACGCTCCGGGTGGTGCCGGCCGACGGGGCGGTAGGCATAGCTCAGGGAGCCCGCCAGAGCACCGGCGGCGAACGCGGTCATCAGCCCGCCCGTCGCCCAGGGGGCGTGGTACTCGGCGGCGAGCAGGACGCTCACCACGGGCAGCGCCCCCACACCCAGCTGTGCCACGCCGCTTCCCCAAGTGACCGACCTCAGCGGGGAGTTGCGGACCAGCTCGACCGCTCCCCGCGCCAGGTCGGCAGCGCGGAGGCGTCCCGGTCCGGTGTGCCCGGGCGATCCGGCAGGTCCGGCAGGTCCGGGTGGTCCGGTCTGTTCGGGGGACCGTGGACGCAGCCGCAGCGAGAACAGCAGGAGCCCACCCGTCATCGCTCCGGCCCCCAGAACCGCCAGGGCCGCTCCCGCGCCCACCGCCGTGCCCAGAGCCGCCGCGACAGCGGGCCCACAGATGCCCGCCAGGTTGTACGACACCGCGTCGGCGCTGAAAGCCCTGGTCAGCCGTTCCTTGCTGAGCAGATCCGCCAGGAGACCGGTGAGACCGCCGGTCAGCAAGGGGGCGACGCACCCGGCGGCAACGGCCAGCGCCAGCACCACGGCGTCGTCGGCCCTGCCCACCAGGAAGGCCAGGGCGACGAGCGCGGCACCGTAGAGCGCCACAGCGCCGCCGTGGAAGAGACGGCGTCGCCGCACCGAGTCGGCCAGAACGCCGACCACGGGTGCGGCCGCCACGTGCGGGATCATCAGCGCGGCCACCAGGGCGCCGCCGAGCGTCGGGCTGTGGGCGCGCTGGGCGGCCAGCATGACGAGGGCGACGCGGGCTCCGTCGTCGGCGGTCCGGACGAGGACGGCCGAGGTCAGGTAGACGGGGAGCCGCGAGGGACCTCCGCTGCGGGGCGCCGGTCCGGTCATGGGCGTCGGGGCCCTTGGAGGGGCTGCTGATGGCGGTGCAGCACCCTGCCGTCGGTGTCCTCGGCGTCCTCGGCGTCCTCGGCGTCCTCGGCGTCCTCGGTGTCCTCGGCGTACTGGCTGCGGATTCGGCTGACGGTGCCGGTCGCGAGGGACGACCTGGTCAGCACGGATGTTCCATGGGTGAGGGACCGGGGGTGGCGGTCAGGGCGATCAGGGCGGTGATGCGCTTGCCGACTCTCAGCCGCTGGATGTGGAGGCCCTGGGCGACGGCCCTGACGATCTCCAAGCCGTGCCCGCCGACGCGGTCCGGGTCGGTGGGCTGCGCCGACGGCAGCGTGGGGTTGCTGTCCCCGACGACGACCTCCACCCGGGCACCGGTGCTGCGCAGCTCCATGACGACAGGTCCCGGGGCGTATTTGAGGGCGTTGGTGACCAGCTCACTGACCACGAGCTGGGTCGTTCCCACGGTGTACGGGGAGACGTCCCGGCCGTACTCGTCCCGGAGCCGGGCGAGGAAGTCGGCCGCGTGACGCCGGGCCCGGGCGATGCATCCCTCGTCCCCGGCCAGGGCGAAGCCGACATGTGCCAGGTCGCCGTCGTGCTCGGTACAGTCCTCGTCCTCGGATCGCGAACCCATCGGCATCAACCGTTTCCTTCCCGTCTCCGCGCGCGAGTGCCCACAGGGGCGCATCGGATGCGCACCCGAGGCGATGTTCGGCACAGCGGCCTGGTGCAGCCGACCGGGCTGGTGGGGCACAATCGTCCGCGAACGCTGCCCCGGCAGCCCGGCTCAGGTGAGGAACGGTGACCGACATATCGCCAACAGAGCGACCAGAGCGGTTGTTCGTCGCGCGGACGACTGCCGACGGCATCCGCGTGGTGACCCTGCGTGGAGACATCGACCACGATGTCAAGGACGCGCTGGCCACGGCACTGCTCCCCCCGGACGGTGCTGACGACGGTCAGGCACCCCGTGTCGTGGCGGACCTCAGCGGCGTGACCTTCCTGGACTCCACCGGCATCAACGTCTTCGTCCAGGTCTACCAGCAGGTCAGTGCGGCCCAGGGGTGGCTGCGCCTCGCCGCGGCCCGGGAATCGGTGACACGGGTGTTCGAACTCGTCGGCCTGGACACTGTCATCGCCTGCCATCCCACGGTCGAGCAGGCCCTGAACCCCTGACCTGCGACGCCGGTGCGCTGGGCGCCCCTCGCGGGCCTCTGCGGGACATGAAGATCACGGGCGCGACGATTCTTCGCCGACCGGAGTCGGCGAAGAATCACCGAGAGGCTGTCTGCTCAACCTCACGTCAGCCGAGTCGCCCTCATCGCCCCGCTCACACTTGCCGCTCACCCTTGCCGCTCACGCTTCTTCGACCGGTCGGCGTCGATCGCCGTGCCAGTCCAGGATCATGACCGTGGCATCGTCGCGAAGGCTGCCGTGGCAGGCATCGAGCACCGCGGCGGTCAGGGCTCTGACGGCTTCCCTCGGATGCAGCTCACCGGTGTCGTGAATCACCGAGGTCAGGTCCGCCACCGCGGCACCGCGTTCCAGCATGCCGTCGGTGAGCAGGATCAGGCGGTCGCCGGGACGCAGTTGCAGCTGCTGGAGTCGGTAGGACGAGGGTGCCGCCACACCGAACGGCAGATTGACGGCGAGCTTGACCTCCTCGACGGTGCCCTCACGCAGCAGCAGCGGCCAGGGGTGGCCGGCGTTGACCAGTTCGCACAGGCCCGTCTCCAGGTCGACGCACAGCAACTGCCCGGTGGCCAGCCCGCGGCTGTGGCTCAGCAGAGCCTGATGGGCGTGGTCGGCCTGCTTGAGGGCGTCGCAGCCGCTGCGGCGCGCCCGCCGCAGCGCACTGACCAGCAGGGTGGCCAGCAGAGCGGAGTTCGTGTCGTGACCCATCGCGTCGGTGATGGACAGATGCAGGGTGTCGCGGTCGAGGGTGTAGTCGTAGGTGTCGCCCCCGATGTCGTCGGCCGGCACCAGCCCGGCGGCCAGGGTGAACTGGACCGCCTCGCAGCAGGGGGCCGCGGGGAGCAGCTGGTGCTGGATCTCCGCTGCCAGGCTGGTCTCGGTGGTGCGCCTGCCCAGGTGGTACAGGTCGGTGAAGCGCCCGTCCGTGACGATGATGTAGGCCAGCGCGTGTGCCGCGTCGCGGACCTGCCGCAGCACGGTGTCGTCGGCGCACTGCAGGGTCACCTCCAGGACGCCGAGGCAGTCGCCGCGGTTGGTGACCGGCGTGATGACGCGCCGTCCGCCCTGACCGTCCGGTTCCACATGCTGGCGCTGGCTCCGCAGCACGCTGTCGTAGACGCTGCCCTGCAGGTCGATCGGCTCGGCGCGGTCCGTGCCGTCGGCCGGGGCGAGCCGTACCAGTCGCTGACCGATGAGGTCGACGAAGAGAAACGACACCCGCTCCGCACCGAACCGCTTCTGCAGGTCGCGCGCCACCACGTCGACGGACTCACCGGGCGGGGCCGCTTCCGCAGCGGCCAGCAATTCGCCCAGTTCCAGATCTGCACCCTCCACAGCAACCTCCCATCGGCTGCCGCAACTTCTTCCCCGCATCTGCCCAGCCTCACCTCAAAGGGTCGTCTTGGCTGGTCGAAGGCAGACCCATGCCGCCGGTCGAAGACAGCCCCATGCCCACCGCCCACGACCCGAAGGCCAGCGGCGCCTGTTGATCCACACCTGTTGATCCACACCCATAACGGGTAGACGCGACGGCATGGCTGAAGTGGTACAGGCTGGACTGTGGGGACTGGTGGCGGGCTCCGCGCTGCTGCTCGGGGCGGCGCTGGGGTACGGGCTGCGGGTGCCGCAGAAGATCATCGCGACCGTGATGGCCTTCGGTGCCGGGGTGCTGTTGTCCGCGGTCTCCTTCGAGCTGGTCGGGGAGGCGTACGACCAGGCAGGGCTGACTCCCGCGGTCGTCGGCACCCTCATCGGCGCCCTGGCCTACACGGCGGGCAACGTGTGGCTGGCCCGCCGGGGTGCCCGGCACCGCAAGCGCTCCGGTCACCAGCAGTCGGCGGCACAGCCCTCGGAGGCCCAGCAGGGCGGCTCCGGGACGGCGCTCGCGCTCGGCGCGTTGCTCGACGGTGTGCCGGAGTCCGCGGTGATCGGCGTCAGCCTGCTCGACGGCGGGGCGGTCAGCCTGGTGACCGTCGCGGCGGTGTTCATCAGCAACGTGCCGGAAGGGCTGTCCAGTTCGGCGGGGATGAAGAAGGCCGGCCGCACCAAGGGATACGTGTTCGGCGTCTGGGCCGCGATCGCCGCCGCGAGCACCGTGTCGGCCGTCCTCGGCTACACCGTGGTCGGTTCCTTCTCCCCCGCCTTGATCGCCGTGGTGACCGCCGTGGCCGCCGGGGCGATCCTCGCCATGATCGCCGACACGATGATCCCCGAGGCGTTCGAGAACGCCCACCTGGCCATCGGGCTGATCACCGTGAGCGGCTTCCTGGTCTCCTTCGCTCTGTCTCACGCCTGACCAGCCGCTCAGCCCACTCGGCCCACTCGGCCGGGAGCCGCTCCAGGTCGGTCCGCCGTGGGCGGAGTCTTCGGTGCGCGCGGCAGGGCGCCGACCGCCGCAACGACAACGACGGCACACACGGTGATCAGGGAGGCGGACAGGCCGTCCATGAACGCGGACTTGCCGCCGTCGGCGAGAGCCTGGCCCGGTGCCCCGAGGTGGTCGGCGACGTGGAGGCCGGCGGCGGCCGAATGACGTACCGACTCGGCGGCGTCGGCGGGGAGTTTGCCGACCGAGTCGGGCAGGGAGGAGCGGTAGTGGCTGCCGTAGATCGAGCCCATGAGGACGATCCCGACCGCGGAGCCGACCTCCCGATGTGCAGTAGTAGAGGTCCGTTCTCGGCAGCGGTGCGTCCGTGCGGTCGAGCCACCCCAGGAAGGGGGCGATCCCGATTCCCGCGCCGATCCAGATCTGGCGGGGCCAGCCGAGGGTGTGATCGAACATGCCGTAGGGGCCGCTGAGGGTGGCGGGGGTCCCGGACAGCAGATCGGCGTGGAGATGTCGGGTCGCGTCGCCGAGTGCGCGGGTGGTGAGACGGACCGCCCCTTCGCCGTCGACGCCGGCGACGCTGAACGGGTGCTCGTGCCAGGCGTGGTGAGGCCGGCGGCCCGGTGATCCCGTCATGAGTGGATGCGGTCGTGCCGGGCCGTGATGAAGGACGACAGCAGGTCCGCGGTGTGCGCGGGACGCTCGTACGGAGCCATGTGCCCGCAGTCCTCGATGATTTCGGTGCGCGTCGGCCGGACCAGGTCACGCGCTCGGTCGAACCCGCTGATGGGGGTGACCTGGTCCTCGGTTCCCCACGCCAGCAGGGTCGGTATGCCGAGGCCGCCGGTCCGCCGGTAGAGGTCCTCGCGGCCGGAGATCGGGTAGTTCTGCAAAGTGGAGAAGAAGCAGTACATCGATCCCTCGAACCGGTAGCAGTCCGAGATCATCGCGGTCAGGGGCTCGACGAGGGCGGGATCGGAGACATTGCGCCCGAGATGGCCGAGCAGGATCTTGCGGCCGAAGCGCCGGGCGGCGAACGAGGCGATCGGGTTGGCCTTCAGCGCACGCTGCTGCAGCGCGGTGTCGGTGGACAGGCCGGCCGGCCCGATGAGCGTGAGGGTCCGGACCGTCTCGGGGCGGTCCAGGAGGTAGGCCATCGCGCCCAGCGCACCCATCGACGTCCCCACCAGGTTCACCGGCGTGCCGATGCCGAGGAACGCGAGCAGCTCGCGGAGCTGGCGCACGAACATCGCCTCGTCGTACCGGCCCTGCGCGCGGTCGGAGTAGCCGCGGCCGTACGCACTGAAGGCCAGCGTCCGAATGCCCCGCGCGTGCAGCTTCGGCGCCACACCGTCCCAGTAGAACAGCGGAATGGTCAGTCCCGGCACCAGGACGGCGAGTTCACCGGTGTCGGGACCGCGCAACTCGTAGTGCGTGTACCCGTCGGACAGCTCGGCGAAGTCGCCGCGCAGCGATTCACGGGCGTGCGCGTCGAGTTGGAGAGTCTCGTCCGGCATCACGAAATACTTCATCGGGGTGTCTTCCTTCGAGATGTCTGGAGGAACTCGGTCAGCGTCCCCCCGACCCGGAGACCAGAAACTCATAACGGTTACAATGTTGCCGTTATGTGGCTCATGTCAAGCAGGCATACTTTTCGGGTGCCAACATCACGAGATCAGACGCGAGGAGGCGGGTCGCCGGTGCGGCGCTCCCCCGGCCGTCCGCCCGTTCCGCTGGAGCGGATCATCGACGCGGCGGTGCAGATCGTCGACGAGGAGGGCGCCGACGCCCTGTCGATGCGGACGCTCGCCCAGCGCCTGGGCTCCGGCACGGCCACCCTCTACCGACACTTCGACAGCCGGTCGGCTCTGGTGGCCCACGTCGTGGACCGCATGTTCGGCGGGATCGAGATCAGCGACGCCGAGCTCGCCGCCATGGGCTGGCGGGACGCGTGCCGTACGACGGTGCAGGCCATGTTCGACGCCGTGAGCCGGCACGAGAAAGTGGCGCCCCTGCTTGTCGAGGGGATCCCCGTCGGCCCGAACGCGATGGCGATGCGGGAGCGCTGCATCGCCCTCCTGCTCGCCGACGGATTCCCGCCGCAGGTCGCCGCGCGCGCCTACGCCACACTGTCCCGCTACGTGCTCGGCTTCGCGATTCAGGTCCGCGGGCACCACGACGCGGAACAGACCTCCAAGGACTCCCAGGCGTCCGCAGTCCTCCACGCAGCGGATCCCTCTCTGTACCCCGCCACCGCGGCGGTGGCCGACTGGATGCCGGTGCCGCTGGAGGACGAGTTCCGCTTCGGCCTGGAACTCGTCCTCGACGGGCTCGGTCGGCTGCGCGACGCCGACTGACGGTCCAGGAGACGGGTGGACGGAATCGCCGTGACCGGCGGCGTGGACGACATGGGTAAGTTCTTCGGCAACCGCCCCGGCGGCTGGAGGCCGCCCCTCGGTGCGGTCATGTACGCCGTTCCTCTCCCGGGCGGGGCCCGCGGGGGCGGCCCACGCCTCGCAGGCGGCGACTTCGTGCAGTACCGGCGCGTGTCGAAGGAGCCGATACCGCAGCCGCTGAGGCGGAAGGGGCGGCTGCGCAGCAACGAGGCGGGTACGGCAGCTTGTTCGCCGGCGACGGAGCCGATCTCCACGTAGCCGGTGGCGCCGTTGCTGTGGGCCGGCGCCACCGGCTTCCTGCTCAAGGACGCCCGGCCCGAGGAACTCGTGGCAGGCATCCGCGCGGTCGCGACAGGCGACGCCGTCGTGGCCCCTCGCCTGACCCGGCGGCTCCTGGACTCCTACGCCCACCAGGTCCTCTCCCCGGCCGGCGGGACTGCCCCCGACGATCCCCGCCTGGAGTCCCTCAGCGACCGCGAACGTGAGGTCCTGGTCGCCATCGGCCAGGGCTGGACGAACACCGAGATCGGCGAACGGCTCGTCCTCAGCGAGTCCACGGTGAAGAAACACGTCGGACGGGTCCTCGCCAAGGTCGGTGCGCGGGACCGCATCCAGGCCGTGATCATGGCGTACGACACCGGGCTTGTCAGGGCCAGGTAGCTCGGGGGCCGGGCGGGATGTCCGGCGCGGTCCAGAGCCTCCATCAGCCCCGGTGTGCCTCTGGCCAAGGCGCCTCGGCGTACCGTCGGGATCGGCCACCGGCGGATCTCCGGCTCAGGTCTCCAGCTGGTCAGTGCCGTCGCCGCCTTGGAGCATGTGGCGACGTTCCTGTTCGCGCTTGGAGTAGGCGGCTGCCCGGATCGCCTCGTCGCTCTCCAGGCCGGATCCCAGGGCCCCGCCCACCGTGGCGACCGAGGCCACGAACCAGGACAACGTCCAGTAGTCCATCGAGTCCAGCGGAGTTTGTGTCATGGAGGCGAACACCTGGTCGTTGAGGATGAACAGCGCCCAGACCAAGTTGATGACCATCAGACCCGCGTAGCACACGATCACACCAATACCCACGGTCAGGACGGTCGAGGCGTTGTAGAGCCTCATCCTCTGCCTCGCCTCCCGCGAGACCTCCGCCGATCGGTGCCACAGCTGCGCGTCCACGATCAGCCAGCCGATCATGAGCGCGACGGATCCGACCATGGCGATCACGAGGCGCGGCACGCTCAGGGCCTCGGCCAGGCCCCAGACGGTGGAGTTCACGGTGGCGACCGCTCCCGTGGCGAGTGCGGCCGCCAGGGCTTTCGACAATCCCGGCACCAACCGCCACGGCTGGTTGGCGCGGACCATACCGACGAGCACTCTCAGGTAACCGCGCGGCCCCCTGAGGACGTACCGAAGATCAGCGGTCTCCTCCGCACCGACAGCGCCCGGGTGAACGGGCGCGAGACGACTGACGAAGCGCCCCAGGGGCGGCTGACTCTGCGGAGGCCCTTCACCCCCGGAGACCCGCTGACGCGCCAGGCCGAGCACGGCTTCCTCCACGGCCCGCCGGGCCCTCGTCTGCAGACGCAGACCCCCCAGCGTGGGGAGTGACAGCAGCGCCAAGCCGTGTTCGTGACTCAGATCCACCACGAGCTTGTGCCCGTGCCAGTGCAGCGGAAGATCGGTGAGAGCCACGACGATGTCCCAGTTCTCCGCTCTTCCGCGGTCCATGAGCCGACCCATCAATGTGGGCAGGTCCTCCGTCCCCGCGGTGAAGGGCTCACTGACCACCTCGACGTCGAACCGCCGCCCCTGGCCCGACTTGTCGGCGAGCCGACCGGGAAGTGTCCGGGCCATGCGCTGAGCGACCTCCGTGGGCGTGTCCGGATCCGCCAGGAGAACCACCAGCGTGACGTCCTGAGGCGACACCCGCATGACTGGCTCCTTCTCGTCGGCTGACTGACCCCGCTACGACGAGTGCCCAGGATGCCCCCGAGGTGACATCGGTGCCGCGTGACACTCTGGCTCCCGTCGGCGGATGCGGGCGCTCCGGCCGGACCGGCCCACGATCGCGTGCGCCGCCGTGAGCACCCGCTCCCGCTCCACTTCAGGGTCAACGCCAGGACACGGCCCGGCCCGTCACCGGCCGGGGCCCCTCGGGGCCCGCGGTGCGGACCAGGTTGCCCGTGTTTTCCCGGTGGTCGCGCACGAGGCGGATCGCCATGCCACCCTCACCGGCCGCCGAGGCCACCCGTTCGACCGAGCCAACGACCTCGCGAACGCCGAGGACCGGCTCAACCTCCAGGTGGCGACCCGAGTGCGGAAGATCGTGCTGGGCGGACCCGGCTGACAGCCCGCCGGATCGACTCAGGCCCAGGCGGTCACCGGCACGAACGAACTGTCCTGCCGGGAATGTCGCACGCCACGAGTGGCCCCCGCCTGACCTGCGCAGTGGCCCGCTCCTGCAGCACCCGTCGCACATTCCTTGCACATTTTCGGCAACCGACCGTGACTCGCAGTCTGCGTGCAGGATTGCTTCAGAGGTCACGACTCCCTCCTTCCCTTTTGCCTTGTAGCGACCGACCTTGAGTCCCGCTTCCGCGCACGAGGCCGACCGTTCTCCGTCCCCTCTGCTCGTCGCGAGATCCGCTCCGAACGAGGCACCAAAGCCTGCGCAGGCAGCCCCGGAGGGGACACGGCGGGGCGGCACCCCGGCAGCGATCAGAACAGCGTCCATGAAATCCCTCAGGTCCCGGAACGTGGCCGAGGGCGGGATCTTCACCCCGTTGGCGCGCGCTTGCCTCTTCGCTCGATTAAACGCCTCGGACAGCGTGTTCCTCCGTGTCCCGCGCCGGGTCACAGTGACGAGTTGGTCGTACTCCCCAGGCCGAAGGCAGGGCCGATGTGCTCGGCCGGGCGGCGACGGCGCAGCACGGCCCGTATCCGCGCCAGCAGCTCGGCGAGCCCGAAAGGTTTGACGAGGTAGTCGTCGGCGCCCTCGTCCAGAGCGACCACCCGGTCGGCCTCCTCACCCCGCGCGGTCACCGCGATGATCGCGGCGTCCGACCGGGCACGCAGCCTCCGGCACAACTCGACACCGTCGATGTCCGGCAGGCCCAGAACCAGCAGGACGACGTCGGGTGTGGGCGCCGACAGCGCCGCCCGCCCGGTCCGGACACCTTCGACTCCGTATCCAGCCTGCCGCAGGCCGCGCACCAGGGACTCCGCGATGCCACGGTCGTCCTCCACGACCAGCACCCGCGTCTCCTCGGCACCACCCCTGGTCTGGGCATTCATACCTCTGCCCGCCTTCCGAGCGAGGGCGACCGCTGCCCTGATTCCCCCAGGGTGCGTCGGCGCCTTCGCTGACGGTACGGGTCAAGCGTCCCCCGTCGAAGGATCACCTCGTCTCGCTGGTAGCCGTGGTGTCGACGAGAGCCGCCCGGCCGGCCTCCAGACGTGCCGCCGGGATGCGGAAGGGCGAGCAGGAGACGTAGTCCAGGCCCGCCCGGTGGAAGAAGTGGATCGAGGCCGGATCGCCGCCGTGCTCGCCGCACACGCCCGTCTCCAGTCCCGGGTCGATCTCGTGGGCCGCCGTGACGGCGAGTTCCACCAGCCTGCCCACGCCCTCCTGGTCGATCGACTCGAAGGGCGAGACCGCGAAGACGCCCTTGTCCAGATAGAGCGGGAAGAAGGAGGCCTCGGCGTCGTCGCGGGAGAGCCCCCAGGTCGTCTGGGTCAGGTCGTTCGTGCCGAAGGAGAAGAAGTCGGCGGCCTCGGCGATCCGGGCGGCAGTGAGCGCGGCGCGCGGCAGCTCGATCATCGTGCCGATCGGGCAGTCCAGCGGCGTGCCGGTCTCGGCGGCGACCTCGGCGAGGACCCGTTCGGTCTCCGCGCGGGCCAGGCGGAGTTCCTCGACCGTGCCGACCAGCGGGATCATGATCTCGGCGCACGGTCGGCCGCCGTCGCGCAGACGCCGTACGACCGCCTCGGCGATCGCCCGCACCTGCATGGCCATCAGGCCGGGCACGGCCAGGCCCAGCCGCACCCCGCGCAGGCCCAGCATGGGGTTCTGCTCGTGCATCCGCTCGACGGCGTGCAGGAGTTCACGGTCGTGGAGGTCCGGATGGACGGACTGGGCGAGGCGGACGGCGAGTTCGGTGCGGTCGGGCAGGAACTCGTGCAGCGGCGGATCGATGAGCCGGATCGTCACCGGCAGGCCGTCCATCGCCTCCAGGATGGCGGTGAAGTCGGCGCGCTGGAGCGGCAGGAGGGCATCCAGGGCCTCCGCGCGCGCGGTGTCGTCGCGGGCCAGGATCATCGCCTCGATCAGGGTCCTGCGCTCGCCGAGGAACATGTGCTCGGTGCGGCACAGTCCGATGCCCTGGGCGCCCAACGCCCGTGCCCGTACGGCGTCCTCGGGTGTGTCGGCATTGGCGCGCACCTCCAGACGGCGTACCGCGTCGGCGTGCGCCAGTGCGCCGAGCACGGCCTCGGTGAGCGCTCCCTCGCCCGTACCGGACTCCAGGGCCCGTCCGACGTCGGACGCGGTCAGCGGCAGGGCGCCGAGGTGGACGGTACCCGCGGTGCCGTCCACGGAGACCGTGTCGCCCTCGTGGACCATCGTGCCGGAAGGGGTGGTGAACCGGCGGGCGACGGGGTCGACGGCGAGTGCCTCCGCGCCGCACACGCACACCTTGCCCATGCCGCGGGCCACGACCGCCGCATGACTGGTCTTGCCGCCCCGGCTGGTCAGCACCGCCTGGGCGGCGATCATGCCGGGCAGGTCGTCGGGGGTGGTCTCCCGGCGGACCAGGACCACCTGTTCACCGGCGGCGGCCCGCCGTACGGCCTCGGCGGAGTCGAAGACGACCGCGCCGACTGCGGCACCCGGCGACGCGGAGATCCCTTGGGCGAGTGGCGCGTCGGTGGCCTTGGCGTCGAAGCGGGGGAACATCAGGCGGGTGAGTTCGGCGCCGCTCACCCGGGTGAGGGCTTCGTCCGCCGTGACGACGCCCTCCTCGCGCAGGTCGTGGGCGATGCGGAAGGCGGCCTCGGCGGTGCGCTTGCCGACGCGGGTCTGAAGGATCCACAGCCGCCCGCGTTCGACGGTGAACTCGACGTCGCACAGGTCCCGGTAGTGGCCCTCCAAGGTCCGCAGGTGGTCGCCCAGTTGGACGTAGGAGCGGGGGTCGAGCTGCTTCATCTCGCTGATCGGCAGCGCGTCGCGCACGCCTGCGACGACGTCCTCGCCCTGGGCGTCCGGCAGGTAGTCGCCGTAGAGCCCGCGTTCGCCGGTGGCGGGATCGCGGGTGAAGGCGACTCCGGTGCCGGAATCCGGACCGAGGTTGCCGAAGACCATGGCCTGCACGTTGACGGCCGTGCCGAGGTCCTCGGGGATGTGCTCGCGGTGGCGGTAGACGCGGGCACGTTCGCCGTTCCAGGAGTCGAAGACGGCACGGACCGCGCGGGCGAGTTGCTCAGCCGGGTCCTGGGGGAAGTTCTCACCGGTCTCTCGGCGGATCAGGTCCTTGAACTCCCCCACCAGCGCCACGAGTTCGGTGGTCGCGAGTTCGTGGTCGGTGGCCACTCCCAGCGCGGTCCGGCGTGCGGCGATGGCTTCCTCGAAGAGGTCGCCGTCCACGCCCATCACCGTGTGGCCGAACATCTGCACAAGGCGCCGGTAGGAGTCCCAGGCGGAGCGCTCGTCGCCCGTCACCTTGGCGAACCCGGCGACGGACTCGTCGTTCAGGCCGATGTCGAGGATCGTGTCCATCATGCCGGGCATCGAGAAGCGGGCGCCCGAGCGGACGGACACCAGTAGCGGGTCGGCGGCGGCGCCGAGGGTGCGGTCCATGGCGTGTTCCAGTCCGGCCAGGGCACGGGCGGCCTCGACGCCCAGTTCGGGCGGCTCCTCGCCGGTGGCCAGATAGACCTTGCAGGCCTCGGTCGTGACCGTGAAGCCGGGCGGCACGGGCAGTCCCAGCCGAGTCATCTCGGCCAGTCCTGCGCCCTTGCCGCCCAGGAGTCCTGCCATCTCCCGGCTGCCCTCGGCGAACGTGTACACGTACTTCGTCGGCGTGCTCATCACGGCTCCAGACCTCTCGCTCGCGGGATCACACTCATGGCTCTCACTCATGGCTCTCACTCATGGGGAACGACGGCCACGGGGCAGCCGGCGTGGTGGATGACTGCGTGTGCGACGGGCCCGGTACGGGCGAGCGCCGGGCCCTGAGTGGTCCGGCGGCCCACGACGAGCAGGCTCGCTCCGGAGGTCGCGCGGATCAAAGGAGAGGCGGGTCGGCCCTCGGTGAGGGTCTCGACGACTTCGACGCCGGGGTACTTGTCGCGCCAGGGCTGGAGGACGGCGGCCATGAAATCCCGCCACTCGACGGCGCGCCACGGCTCCTCGATCAGGCCGATCTCCCCGGGACCGAGTCCGAACGGCCCAGGCGACTGCCAGGCGTGCACCGTCCGCAGCCGGCTCCCGTGATCCCGTGCGGCCTCGAAGGCGAACTCGATCACCTCGTCGCACGGGTCCGCCAGGTCGAGCCCCAGCACGACGTCCCGCCGACCACTCCCCTCGGGCCCGGCGGTCTCGTACGCGCCCGCGCCCTCACCGACCGCCGGTACGAGGACGACGGGCCGGGCGGCTCGCGCGACGACGCCGAGGGCGACCGAGCCCACCAGGAATCCCGTGAAACCGCTAAGCCCTCGTGAACCCAGCACCAGCACGTCCGCCTGTGCGGCCGCCCGCAACAGGGCCGCGGTGGCGGGCCCCTCCACCTGCTCCTCCTCGAAGCGCACCTGAGGACAGGCCCGGCCGATGCGCTCCTCCGCCTGTCGCAGAGCTCGGCGCGCCGCCAGACGCTGGGCCGCGGTGGCGGGCTCACCGTCCTGGCGGGGATGCCAGCTCCAGGCATGCACGAGCCGCAGCGACCGGTTCCGCCGTACGGCCTCGCGGGCGGCCCACTCGGCCGCCGCGAGGCTCTCGGCCGATCCGTCGACTCCGGCGATGACGGGCGGGGGCATGGCGTGCACCTCCTGCGCTTCGACTGCTCCTCGCTGCCAGCGTCGCTCCGGCGCCCCTCCCTCGGTATGGGCCGCCAGGGCTCGGGCCGGGTCCGTTCGGCCCCTGTGGGGCCGGCCGGCGGTGGGGCACCGTGAGGGCATGAGGGCGTGTACGCGGATCGCCGTCGTCGGCGTGGGCAACGAGTTCCGGCGCGACGACGGGGTGGGCTGGGCCGTCGTGGCCCGGCTGAGGGAGCGGGCCACACGGGAGTCGTGGCCGTCGGATGTCGTGCTGGCCACCTGCGACGGAGACCCCGCGCGGCTGATCGGCCTGTGGGAGGGCGTGGATCTGGCCGTCGTGGTGGACGCGGCCCACGCCCACCCGGGCACACCGGGCCGGGTCCACCGCCTCGCCCTGCGCGAGGCCCGCCTGTCCGGGCCGACGACCACCAGTTCGCACGGCCTGGGGCTCGGTGAGGCCGTGGAGCTCGCGCGCGTGCTCGGCCTCCTGCCGCGCGAACTCGTCGTCTACGCCGTGGAGGGCGCCGACGGCGACTTCGGTACCGGTCTGTCCCCCGCCGTGGCCGCCGCCGTGGACCCGCTCGCCGACGCCGTCGAGAGCGACATCGCCCGACTGCGGCATCCGCTGTCCGGGAGCCGGCCGTGAACGCCCGGCGCTTCGAGGTGTACGGCACCGTCCAGGGGGTCGGCTTCCGTCCCTTCGTGTACCGCACCGCGGCCGAGCTCGGGCTGACCGGCTGGGTGGCCAACGTCAACGGTCACGTGGAGGGCGAGGTCGCCGGACCCGCCGGCCGTATCGAGGCGTTCGCCGACCGGCTGCGGTCCGCCGCGCCGGCCCTGGCCCAGGTGCGCCGGGTCCGGCTGACCGAGGGCACGCGGCCGTCGTACGGCGAGGGGTTCCGGGTGCGCCACAGCGTGCCCGCATCCTGCGACCCGGCCGCGCGCGAGATTCCGCCCGACGCCGCGATCTGCGCTGCATGCTTGAGCGAGCTGCGTGACCCGGGCGACCGCCGACACCGCTATCCCTTCGTCAACTGCACGGACTGCGGCCCCCGCGCCACGATCATCGAGGACCTGCCCTACGACCGGATCCGCACCACGATGCGGGCGTTTGCGCTGTGCCGCGACTGCGCCGCCGAGTACGCCGATCCCGGAGACCGGCGCTTCCACGCCGAACCCGTGGCCTGCCCGGTCTGCGGCCCCCGGCTCGCCTGGCAGGACCTGCGCGGGGAGGAGGCGCTGGGGGCGGCGGTCGCGACGATCGCCCGCGGCGGGATCGTCGCCCTGAAGGGCCTGGGCGGTTACCAGCTGGTGTGCGACGCCGGTGATCCGCGCGCGGTGGCCGAGCTGAGGCGCCGCAAGCACCGTCCGGCCAAGCCGTTCGCCGTGATGGTCGACGGACTGCGCACCGCGTCACGCCTGGCCATGATCGGCGCGACGGAGGAGCGCGCCCTGACGTCTCCGGAACGTCCCGTCGTGCTCCTGGCCCGCCGCGGTACGCGAGGGAACTCCCGGCTGGCCCCGCAGGTGCACCCCGGGCTCGCGCGCGTCGGCCTGTTCCTGCCGACCACGGGCCTGCACCACCTCCTCCTCGACGACCTGGCCCGGCCCCTCGTGGTCACCAGCGGCAACTTGAGCGACGAGCCCATCGCCGTGGACGACGCCGAGGCCCGCCGTGCCCTGTCAGGTGTGGCGGACGGGTTCCTCACCCACGACCGCCCGATCCGGGCACGCTATGACGACTCCGTGGTGCAGTTCGCCGGCCGGACCCGCATCACCGTCCGCCGCGCCCGCGGCCTGGCCCCCGCGCCGCTGCCCCTGCACGTGCGCGAACCGGTCGCCGGAGCCGGGGCCCAGCTCAAGCACACCTTCACGCTGGCCGCGGACGGCCGTGCCGTGCTCGGCCCGCACACCGGTGACCTGTCCGGCCTGGCGTCCCACGAGGCGTTCCAGGCCTCGTACGGCCATCTCAAACGCCTCACCGGCATCGAGCCGGGCGTCCTGGCGCACGACCTCCACCCCGGCTACCTGTCCACCCAGTGGGCCCAGGCACAGCCCCTGCGCCGCGTCGCGGTGCAGCACCACCACGCGCACGTGGCCGCCTGCGCGGCCGAGCACGGTGTACGCGGACCCTTCCTCGGCATCGCCTACGACGGGCTCGGGCTCGGGGACGACGGCACCCTGTGGGGCGGCGAGATCCTCGTCGCCGATCTGACCGGCTACCGCCGCGTGGGCAGGTTCGCGACCGCGCCCCTGCCCGGCGGCGACGCGGCGGTACGCCACCCCTCCCGCACGGCCCTCGGCCATCTGCTCGGTGGCGAGACGCTGGGCTCGCCCCGGCCCTACCCGTGGCTGACCCGTGCCTTCACCGACCGGCTCGACCCGCGCGAGGTCACCGCCGTGACCGCCATGGTCGCCAGGAACGTCAACTGCCCCCGGGCCTCCAGCGCCGGACGGCTCTTCGACACGGTAGCCTCCCTGCTCGGCCTCGCCGACCACGTCGGCTACGAGGGCGAGGCGGCCGTCCTGCTGGAGGCGGCGGCCGGTGACACGCACGCCGTGCCGCTCGCCCACCGGCTGGTGCGAGTGGAGGGGCTGTGGGTGTACGACCCGGCCCCGACCCTCACCGACCTGCTGGCACGACAGCTCGACGGGGAGCCGGTCGCCCCACTTGCCGCGGCATTCCATCTGACCCTGGCGATCGTCACCGCCGGCCTCGTCGCCCACGCGGTCACCGAGGGCGCGCCGCACACCGTGTGCCTGGGCGGCGGCTGCTTCGTCAACCGGCGGCTGCTGACCGAGGTACGGCGCCGGCTGCGCGCGCAGGGGCTGCGGGTACTGGTCGGCGGACAGGTGCCCGTCGGGGACGGCGGCATCAGCTACGGCCAGGCGGCGGTCGCGGCCGCCCGGCTGACCGGGAAGGAGTGAGGACGGATGTGTCTGGGGATCCCGGGGCTGGTGCTGGAGGTCCACGACGACGCGGGGCTGCGGATGGCGACCGTGGACTTCGGGGGGATACGCCGCGAGGCGTGCCTGAGCTGCACGCCGGAGGCGGACGTCGGGTCGTACGTGATCGTGCACGTCGGGTTCGCCATCACGCTGGTCGACGAGGCGGAGGCCCGGCGGACGCTCGAAGTGCTGCGGGCCATGGCGGGGGCGGTGGAGGGGGAACTGGGTGAGCCGTTGCCGTCCGCCGAGGGGCGGGACGTGCGTGATCCGGCCGGCTGAACAGTGCGGGCGGTCCCGCGGCCGGGGCCTGACGGCCCCATGAGGGGACGGTCGGCCCATGCCCCGGACAGCGGTCCGGCCACACGCTGGAAGTGGAACCGTCCGAGCCGAGGAGGACCGTCATGACCGCCGCCGTCGACACCGCCGTACTGGACCGGGACGGGCTCGGTTCGCTGGTCGACGCTCTCGTCGGCGACGGGCGGACCGTCGTCGGGCCCACCGTCCGGGACGGGGCCGTCGTGCTCGCCGAGCTGGCCTCCGCGGACGAACTGCCCTACGGGTGGGGCGTCGAGCTGGACGCCGGGCGATACCGGCTGGTCCCCCGTGACGACGGGGCCGTCTTCGCGCACAGCGCGGGGCCGCAGTCCTGGAAGTCCTATCTGCATCCGGCGCGGGAGCGGCTGTGGAGCGCCGACCGTACGCCGGAGGGTGACGTGTCCTTCGAGCGGCACACCCCCGAGGCGCCGGCCTACGCGTTCCTCGGGGTACGGCCCTGCGATCTGCGGGCCATCGCGATCCAGGACCGTGTCCTGACCGGCGGACGGTACGCGGACGAGGGGTACGGCGCCCGCAGGCGGCGCGCGCTGCTCATCGCAGCCGAGTGCACCGAGCCCGGCGCGACCTGCTTCTGCGTCTCCACGGGCGGCGGCCCCGCGGCCGACCCCGGATACGATCTCGCGCTCACCGAGGTTGTCGACGACGACGGCCACCGGTTCTTCGTGCGGATCGGCAGCGAGGAGGGCGCACGGCTGCTGGAGCACGTGCCCCACCACGACGCCGACATGGTCACCGAGGCCGTCGCACGCGCTTCGGTCGACTCCGCCCGGGACCGCATGGGCCGTGCGCTGCCGCCGGTCGACCTGCGCACGCTGCTGGGCGCGAGCCTGGAGGCCGACCGCTGGGACGACGTCGCCCAGCGCTGTCTGACCTGCGGCAACTGCACCCTGGTCTGTCCCACCTGCTTCTGCACCACCACCGAGGAGGTCACCGACCTCACCGGCGACCACACCGAGCGCTGGCAGCGCTGGGACTCCTGCTTCGACCTGGACTTCTCCTTCCTGCACGAAGGGCCGGTGCGCCCCTCGGCGAGGTCCCGCTATCGGCAGTGGCTCACCCACAAACTCTCCACCTGGCACGACCAGTTCGACAGCTCCGGCTGTGTCGGCTGCGGGCGGTGCATCGCCTGGTGCCCGGTCGGCATCGACATCACGGAGGAAGTCACCGCCCTGCACGCCGAGTCCGAGTCCGAGTCCGAGACGGAGGCCTGAGCGATGACCCCCTCGATCGCCCTGCGCCTGACCCACGCGCTGTCCCCCGCGCACCGGGAGCGGCTCCTGCGCGTGGCCCACGAAGTGGACCTCCCGCCTGGCGCACGCCTCTTCGACGAGGGCGGGCACGCCGACCGGTTCTGGATCGTGCGCGAGGGCACGGTCGCCCTCGACCTGCATGTGCCCGGCCATCGCACACCCGTCATCGAGACGGTGGGCACCGGGGATCTCGTGGGCTGGTCGTGGCTGTTCGCGCCGTACGTCTGGCAGCTGGGCGCCTGCACGGTGACGCGGGTGACGGCCTACGAGTTCGACGCCGTGGCGGTGCGCCTGATGTGCGAGGACGACGCCGAATTCGGCCGGGACATCGCCGTGTGGCTCGGCCGGGTGCTGTCCCAGCGGCTGAGCGCGGCCCGGACCCGGCTGGTCGACCTGTACGGGGCTCCGGCGGGCGGTGACGGGCGATGACCGCCGTACCCGTCCCGTATCTCGTGGTCGATCACCGGCGGGAGACCTCGGAGTCGGTCACCCTGTGGATCGAACCGCTGGCCGAGGCGCTGGACGACTTCGCGCCGGGTCAGTTCGCCATGGTGCACTGCTTCGGGCGCGGGGAGATCCCGCTGTCCGTGAGCTCGGTGCAGGCCACGGGCGGGCTCGCCCACACGGTCCGCAGCGTCGGCGCGGTCTCCGCGGGACTGTGCGAGGCCCGCACCGGGGACGTGCTCGGGCTGCGCGGACCGTACGGCACCGGCTGGGAGCTGGAACGGGCCCGCGGCCGGGACCTGTTGGTCGTCGCGGGTGGCATCGGGCTCGCCCCGCTGCGGCCGCTGGTCCTGAGCGCGCTGGCCGAGCCGGAGGCGTACGGGCGGATCAGTGTGCTGATCGGCGCCCGGACCCCGGCCGACCTGATCGCCCGCGAGGAGCCGAAGCTCTGGCGCACTGCGTACACCGGGGTGATCGTCGACTGGCCCGACGCGGACTGGCGCGGCGACGTGGGCGTGGTCACCCAGCTGCTGGACCGGGCTCCCTTCGAACCGGCGAACACCTGCGCGTTCGTCTGCGGCCCCGAGCCGATGATCCGCGCCACCGCCCGTGAGCTCGCCCGGCTCGGCGTGCCCCCGCAGCGGGTCCGGGTCTCGCTGGAACGGAACATGCGCTGCGCCACCGGGCACTGCGGACACTGCCAGCTCGGCCCGCTGCTGGTGTGCCGGGACGGACCGGTCGTCGGCTGGGACCAGGCCGAAGCCCTTCTCTCCGTACGGGAGTTGTGACATGAGCACCCCGACCCTCGCCGTGTTCAAACTGGCCTCCTGCGACGGCTGTCAGCTCACCCTGCTGGACTGCGAGGACGAACTCCTGGCGCTGGCGGGCGGGGTCCACATCGCCCACTTCCTGGAGGCGTCCAGCGCGGTGGAGCCCGGACCGTACGACCTGACGCTCGTCGAGGGCTCGGTCACCACGCCCGAGGACGCCGAACGGATCCGCGCGATCCGTGCCGCCTCCCGCCGCCTGGTGACGATCGGCGCGTGCGCGACGGCGGGCGGCATCCAGGCCCTCAGGAACTTCGCGGACGTGGACGAGTTCCGGCGCGTGGTCTACGCCCACCCCGAGTACATCTCCACGCTCGCCACCTCCACGCCGGTCTCCGCCCACGTGGACGTCGACTTCGAGCTGCGCGGCTGCCCGGTCGACCGGCGTCAGCTGCTCGAAGTGATCACGGCGTTCCTCGCCGGGCGCAAGCCCGACGTGCCGAACCACAGCGTGTGCTTCGAGTGCAAGCAGCGCGGCACGGTGTGCGTCACCGTCGCGCACGGCACGCCCTGCCTCGGGCCGGTCACCCATGCCGGCTGCGGGGCGCTGTGCCCCGCGTACGGGCGCGGTTGCTTCGGCTGCTTCGGGCCGTCCGGGTCCGTCAACCTGCCCGCACTCATCCCCCTGCTGCGCCGCGACGGTCTCGACGAGGACGCCGTGGAGCGCTTCCTGCACACCTTCAACGCCGCCGCGTTCGATGAGGAGTTGAGGACGTCGTGACGCACCGCGGATCCCGTGTCCTGCATGTCGGCTCGCTGTCCCGGGTCGAGGGCGAAGGTGCGCTGCGCCTGCGTGTCGAGGGCCGCACGGTCACCGAGGCGCATCTGGAGATCTACGAACCGCCGCGCTTCTTCGAGGCGTTCCTGCGCGGCCGCTCCTACACGGAGCCTCCGGACATCACCGCGCGGGTGTGCGGGATCTGCCCGGTGGCGTACCAGATGAGCGCCTGCGCGGCGATCGAGGACGCCTGCGGAGTGAGCGTCGATCCGGTGATCCGTGATCTGCGTCGGCTGCTGTACTGCGGGGAGTGGATCGAGAGCCAGGCCCTGCACCTCTATCTGCTCCACGCCCCGGACTTCCTGGGCCGGGCGAGCGCCATCGAGCTGGCGCGGACCCACCGGGCCGAGGTGGAGCGGGGGCTGCGGCTGAAGAAGGCCGGCAACTCGTTGATGGAGGTGCTCGGGGGGCGGGCCATCCATCCCGTGAACGTGCGTCTCGGCGGCTTCCACCGGGCCCCGACCCGCAGCGAACTCCGCTCCCTTTCGGAGGAGTTGAAGCGGGCGCTCGACGACGCCTGGGCCACCGTGCGCTGGGTGTCCGGGTTCGAGTTCCCTGATGCGCACACCGACGCCGCCCTGCTCGCGCTCGCCTGTCCGGACACGTACGCGATAGAGAGCGGTACTCCGACCGTGCTGCGCGCCGACGGCACCTGGGGCTCCTTCCCGGTGCGGGACTTCACCGAGCGGGTCCGCGAGAGCCATGTCCCGCACTCCACCGCGCTGCACTCCCGGCTCGACGGAGACCTGCACCTGACCGGTTCCCTCGCCCGGTTCGCCGTCGGTGGCAGGCGGCTGTCGCCGGTCGCGATCCAGGCGGCGGTCGAAGCCGGACTGGGCGATCCGCGCCGGGGTGCCGTGTGCCGCAACCCCTACCGGTCCATCCTGGTGCGGGCCGTGGAGATCGTCTACGCCGTCGGTGAGGCGCTGCGCATCATCCAGGGGTACGAGCCTCCCGAGCACTCCTTCGTCGAGGTGCCGCCCCTCGCGGGCATCGGCCACGGCGCCACCGAGGCGCCCCGCGGGCTCCTCTACCACCGCTACGAACTGACCGGGGACGGGACAGTGACCGACGCGCTGCTGATACCGCCCACCGCCCAGAACCAGGGGGCGATCGAGCACGACCTGCTCCGGCTCGCGCAGCGAGCCCTGGCCGAACACGACCCGGGAGACGAGGAGTTGACGGCCCTGTGCGAGCGGGCGATCCGCAATCACGACCCTTGCATCTCCTGCTCCACCCACTTCCTCGACCTGACGGTCGTCCGCACCCCGGGAGGCTCTCATGCCTGAATCCCCGTACACCGTGAGCGACGTGATGACCCACACCGTCATCGCCGTCGGACGCGACGCGCCCTTCAAGGAGGTCGTCGAGCTCATCGACCAGTGGAAGGTCAGCGCCCTGCCCGTCCTGGTGGGTGAGGGGCGGGTGATCGGAGTGGTCTCCGAGGCCGACCTGCTGCCCAAGGAGGAGTTCCGCGACACCGACGAGGGCGATCCGGCGGAGCGGGCCAAGGCCGACGGTGTCTCCGCGGGCGAGCTGATGAGCACCCCGGCCGTGACCGTGCACGCGGATGCCTCGCTCGCCGAGGCGGCCCGGATCATGGCCCGGCGGCACGTCAAGCGGCTGCCCGTCGTGGACGGCGTGGGCATCCTCCAGGGCGTGGTCAGCCGAGGCGATCTGCTCAAGGTCTTCCTGCGCGGGGACGAGGAGATCGCCGAGGAGATCCGGCACGCCGTGCTGTCCCGGCTCCCGGTCACCACCGGCGCCCTGACCGTGACCGTGGCCGAGGGCGTGGTGACCCTCCGCGGCTCCCTTCCCCAGCGGACTCTGGTGCCCGTGGTGGCCCGCGCGGTCCGGGCGGTCGAGGGAGTCGTCGACATCCGGCTGGATCTGACGCACCGATGAAGTACCTCGACGAATACCGGGACCCCGTGCTCGCCCGGCGTCTGCTGGGCGAGCTGCGGGAGGTCGCCACGCAGCCCTGGCGGATCATGGAGGTGTGCGGCGGGCAGACCCACACCCTGGTCCGCCAGGGCATCGACGAACTGCTGCCCGCCGGAATGCGCATGATCCACGGCCCCGGCTGTCCCGTCTGCGTCACACCGCTGGAGACCCTGGACCGTGCCATGGCCGTGGCCGCCCGTCCCGGCGTGATCTTCACCAGCTTCGGCGACATGCTGCGCGTCCCCGGTACCGACACGGACCTGTTGTCCCTGCGGGCGCGGGGCGCGGACGTACGGGTGGTGTACGCCCCGATGGACGCCGTGCGCCTGGCCGCCGGCCATCCCGACCGCGAGGTGGTCTTCCTCGCGGTCGGATTCGAGACGACGGCCCCCGCCAACGCCATGGCCGTGCTGCATGCCGCCCGTCTGGGCCTCACCAACTTCTCGATGCTCGTCAGCCATGTCCTGGTGCCGCCCGCGATGACCGCGCTGCTCGACGACCCGGACTGCGAGGTCCAGGCGTTCCTGGCGGCCGGACATGTGTGCGCGGTGATGGGCTGGCGCGAGTACGAGCCGATCGCCGACCGCTACCGGGTGCCGATCGTGGTCACCGGATTCGAGCCGCTGGACCTGCTGGAGGGCATCCTGATGTCCGTACGGCAGCTGGAGGCGGGCCGGCACGAGGTGGAGAACCAGTACGTGCGGGCCGTGCGGAGGTCCGGCAACACCGCCGCCCAGGACGCGGTCCGCGAGGTCTTCCGGGTCACTGACCGGTCCTGGCGAGGGATCGGCGCGCTGCCCGCGAGCGGCCTCGAACTCACCGACGCCTACGCCCGGTTCGACGCCTCGCGCCGCTTCGACGTGACCGGGCTGTGCCCGGTCGAGGACGCCGAGTGCGTCGCGGGCGCCATCCTCACCGGAGCGAAGCTGCCCACCGACTGCACCGCGTACGGCACCCGCTGCACGCCCCGTCATCCGCTCGGCGCGCCGATGGTGTCGTCCGAGGGCACCTGCGCCGCGTTCTTCGCGGCCGGACGGACCAGGAGTACGACATGAGCGTCGAATGCCCCACCCCGAACCACGAGGACGAGGTCGTGCTGCTGGGCCACGGAGCCGGCGGCCGGCTCACGGCGGAGCTCCTCGACGAGATCGTCCTGCCGTCCCTGGACGGTGAGCGCGGTCCCATGGAGGACGCGGCGCTGCTGCCCGGGTACCGGGAGCTGGTGATCAGCACCGACAGCTTCGTCGTCAGTCCGCTGTTCTTCCCCGGCGGCGACATCGGGTCCCTGGCCGTGCACGGCACGGTCAACGACCTCGCCATGCGGGGCGCCTGGCCCGTCGCCCTGTCGGTCTCCCTCATCATCGAGGAGGGTCTGCCGCTGGCCGAACTCCGTTCCGTGATGCACTCGTTGGGCAAGGCCGCGCAGAGCGTCGGGGTTCCGGTGGTCACCGGGGACACCAAGGTCGTGGGGCGGGGTGCGGCGGACCGGCTGTTCGTCAACACCACCGGTGTCGGGCAGCGGCACGGTTCCCTGCACCCGTCCGCCGCGCTGGCCCGGCCAGGGGACGCGGTCCTGCTGTCCGGTCCGGTCGGGCTGCACGGCACGACCGTGCTCAGCACCCGCGAAGGCCTCGGCTTCGAGGGGGACATCGCCTCCGACAGCCGGCCGCTGCACCGGCTGGTGGGCGCGCTGGCGCCGCTCGGTGCGGCGGTGCACGTGCTGCGCGACCCGACACGTGGCGGCCTCGCCGCCGCACTGAACGAGATCGCCCGCGACTCGTCCGTGGCCGTGGAGATCGAGGAGGGCGCCGTGCCCGTGCCCGGACCGGTCGCCGCCGCCTGCGACCTGCTCGGTCTGGACCCGCTGGTCGTCGCCAACGAGGGCTGTCTGGTCGCCTTCGTCGAGGCGGCCGCCGCCGAGGAGGCACTCACCGCGCTGCGGTCACTGCCCGAGGGCTCCGGGGCCGTACGCATCGGCGAGGTACTGCCCGAGGGCCCGCCCGGGCGGGTGACCCTGCGCACCCTCGTGGGCGCCCGGCGGATCGTGGACATGCCCTTGGGCGAGCAACTCCCCCGCATCTGCTGACGTGTCCGCCGATCCCGGTCATCCGGTCCCGGTCATCGGACGAGCGGGAGCGGACGCTGTGTGAGCACCTGGTCGAGCGGGCGACGCAGCGTCGAGCCGACATACGGAGGGCGGCCCAGGCGCAGCACCATCTGCGGGTGGCGGCCAGCCGTGACCTCCCGGCGCACCTTCTCGCGCAGGTCGGGCCGTTCGAGGGGCTGGGTGTGGAAACCCGCCATGACTCCGTGCCCGGCTGCGTGCAGCAGGACGTGCTGGAGCGCCTGCCCCGCGAGGAGCCAGTCGGCCCGTTGGTCGTAGGGCGTGCACAGGACGGCGATGATCCCCGTTCCGACGCCGCGTCGGCGTTGCGGAACGGTGTACCGGCGGGACAGCCCGAGATAGTCACGGCCCGCCAGGAGGGTGAGGTCGGGGTGGGCGCGGCACGCCGTGACCGGTACGCCGGTCGGCCCCACCCGGTGCGCCGGCTCGACGGCACGCCACAGGTCCGCGCGGTCGGCCCGCTCCGCGGTGTCCACCGTCCGGGCCAGCAGCTCCACCTTCTCCGGGACGTCGAGCACCTGGAGGATCGCGCCCTCCGACCGTGCCCGGTCGCGCAGGTCCGCGAGCAGCGCCTCCGTCACCGGCTCGGGCCCGAACGGCCCTCGATGGGTGTGCCGCAGGGGCAGGGCCCGCGCCAGGGTCTCCTCGTCGTCGGTGGGTGCGGCATGGGCCCCGAAAGCGACCCGGGCGAGGAAGTCCTGGTCCGCGGGTTCGGGCAGCACCTCCACGATGGGGCGGAAGCCCAGATGACGTACGGCCGTCCGGACGTTGAAGAGGGCGGCCCCGCAGGCGATGACCATCTCCCGCCCGCCCGGATCGGTCAGGGGCATCCGGCGCCCGGCGTCCGCGTGCACCTCGAAAGCCCGGTCATGGCCCTCCTCGACGAAGAACCAGGGCTGGCTGTTGTGCGGCGAGGGGGCGAGGGAGGCGGCACGCGCGAGGTGGAGCGCCGCGTGACCGGGTTTCCCGCCGGTGACGGTCATCGTGGGTACCGCCTTTCGTGAGGCGTGCGCTCTCGGCCCCGGTGCCGTGGCCGCGGCGGGACGGGACGGGCCCTTCGGCCCTCGGAACACGGTGTCGCGGAAGAACCGTGCCGCCGGCCGTCGAGCACCGAGTCCGGCTCCGGCTCGCGACGCGGAGATACCCCGGCGCGGGCTCCGTGCGCCGGGGATCGTCCATGCATCGGCGTCATCGGACGGTCAGTCCTTCCGCGCACCGGCCAGTTCCTGGGCGACCTGTGCCGCCCACTGCTCGATCGCGGTGAAGTCGCGGAAGTCGCCGCCCTTTCCGCTGCGAAGGATCATGCCCGCGACACGGCCCTTCGCGCCCTCCTCCAGGCAGCCGCCGAAGGTGACGTGCCCGCGGACGTCGAACCGGGTCATGGCCCGCCGTACCGCCGGAACGGGCGGGATGTCCCGCTCGGCGGCCGAGGCGTCGAGCGGGCCGCTGCTGAACAGCCACAGGGGGCGTTCGGCCAGGGCGCGGCGGTGCCGGCGCAGGAAGCGGCGGGCGTCCTTGTGCCAGCGGCCGGCGTACAGGGCGCCGCCGACCACGACGGCGTCGCAGTCGCCGAGGTCGTCGACGGATCCGGCCGGACGCGCTCGGGCCGTGAGCCCCTCCTTGTTCAACACCTCGGCCACGGCCTCGGCGATCTGCGCGGTGGATCCGTTCTTGGTGCCGTAGGCGACCAACACATCGGTGGTCATGGCGGGTCCGCCTCCTCTCGGGTCATGTCCGGCGCAGCCAGTCGTCGGCCACACCGTGCAACGCCTGCTCGTCGGGCTCGATCCGGGCGTCATCGAGCCGGTAGGTGAGCTTGTCGACGACGGCGACCACTCCGTCGGCCCGAACCGTCATGGCGACCGCGATCTCGGTCTCGCTCTTGCGTTCCATCTGGCCGGTCAGCGTGACCACGCCGTCGGTGACCGAGACGTCCACGCTGCGTGGCGCCAGCCACAGCGCCCGCACCAGGACCTCGTCGATCACTTCCTTGCGGATCTCCGCGTCCGGACGCAGGAACACCTGGAGCAGGTCGCGCCGGGTGACGATGCCGACCAGCCGGCCCTCCTCGTCCAGGACAGGCAATCGCTCCACACGGTTCTTGGCCATCGTGCGGGCCGCCTCGACGATCGTGTTGTCGGCATGCACCGTGATGGGCGGTTCGCTCATGAGCTGTCCTGCGGTGCGCGCCTTCGCCTTCGCCACCTGCCGGCGCGCGGCGGGTGTCAGGCCGGCGAGCCGGAAGCGCTTCTTCGGCTCGTACGGGTCGGGCAGCTGGGCTTGATGGGTCATCAGGTCGGTTTCGGAGATGACTCCGATGACCTTGTCGTCCTCGTCGACCACCGGCAGTCCGCTGATGCGGTGTTCGCGGAGCCTACGGGCCACTTCCTTGAACGGGGTGCCGTACGTGGCGCGGACGACCTCCATCGTCATGACGGAGCCCACTTTGCTGTGTTTCATCGGGGCCTTCCTTCGTGGATACCCCGGCCTTCAGGCCGGGGAGGAATCGAAGCTCCTGCGGAGTAGGGCAGTGGAAGTCGGTTCGCCGCCAGGGCGGGCCGACGCCCACCGTCCACCGTCCAACACCCTGCGCTCACATGGGAGCTGATAGAGTGTGAGGTATGGCAGGGCAGGTCAAGCGGGCTTTCAGGTACCGCTTTTACCCCACAGTCGAGCAGGCGGCGGAGCTGTCGCGCACGTTCGGCTGTGTCCGCCTGGTGTACAACAAGGCGTTGGAGGAGCGCACTCGGGCCTGGTACAGGGAGCAGCGCCGGATCTCCTACGTGCAGTCCTCCGCCGCACTGACCGAGTGGAAGAAGACGGAGGAACTCGCCTTTCTGACCGAGGTGTCCTCGGTTCCGCTGCAGCAGGCGCTGCGTCATCTGCAGACGGCGTTCGCCCACTTCTTCGCCAAGCGCGCGCAGTATCCGCGCTACAAGTCGCGGAAGAAGTCCCGCGCGTCGGCCGAGTACACCCGCAGCGCCTTCACCTGGCGCGACGGACAGCTCACGCTGGCGAAGATGGCCGACCCGCTGGATATCCGCTGGTCGCGTCCGCTGCCGGAAGGTGCGGAGCCGACCACGGTGAGCGTGTCCCGCGACGCGGCGGGCCGCTGGTTCGTGTCCCTGCTCGTCGAGGACACCATCGCCCCGGCCCCCGCCACAGATGCGGCGGTCGGCATCGACGCCGGGATCGCCTCCCTGGTGACCCTGTCCACCGGGGAGAAGATCGCCAACCCCCGACACGAACGTCAAGACCGCGCCCGCCTCGCCAGGGCACAGCGGGAGCTGTCCCGCAAGGCCAAGGGCTCCGCGAACCGGGAGAAAGCCCGGCGTCGTGTCGCCAAGGTCCATGCGCGGATCGCCGACCGGCGGCGCGATTTCCTGCACAAACTGACCTCGCGCATCGTCCACGAGAACCAAGTGGTCGTGATCGAGGACCTCACCGTCCGCAACCTGGTGAAGAACGGCACGCTCGCGCGCGCCATCTCGGATGCGGCCTGGACGGATCTGCGCTCCATGCTGGAGTACAAGTGTGCCTGGTACGGGCGCGAACTCGTCGTGATCGACCGCTACTTCCCCTCCAGCAAGCTGTGCGGAAGCTGCGGCACGGTCCGCGGGAAGCTGCCGCTGAACGTCCGCGAGTGGACGTGTGCCTGCGGCGCGGTGCATGACCGCGACGTGAACGCGGCACGCAACATCCTGGCCGCCGGGCTGGCGGCGTCTGCCTGTGGAGACGGTGTAAGACCTCAACGGGAGTCCTCCCGGACGGGGCGGTCGTCGGTGAAGCAGGAACCTCAGCGGGCGACCGCTGGAATCCCCCGCCTTTAGGCGAGGGAGGAAGTCAAGGCTGTCTCCTCCTCAACGGAGCCGGCGAAGGTAGGGGTCCTGCGGCCGGCGCGGCAGCAGGCGGACGCGCGCGTCGAGGACGGTCACCCCGCCCGGCGCGGCGAGTACGGGGTTGAAGTCGGCCTCGGCGAGTTGCGCCACGTCGCTCGCCATCCGGGAGAGCCGGTGCAGCAGCTGTTCGAGACCCGGCAGGTCGACGGGTCCGCCACCGGCCGCGCCGAAGAGCAGGGGGGCGCAGCGCGGGGACGTGATCAGGTCGTGCACGTCGTGGTCGGTGAGCGGTGCGAGGCGGGCGGCGTGGTCGGCGAGGATCTCGGTGGCGGTGCCGCCCAGGCCGAACAGGACGAGGGGTCCGAAGACCTGGTCCTGGACGACACCGGCGAACAGTTCGGTGCCGCGGGCCGCGAGCGGCTGGACCACGACGCCGGTGAGCAGTCCGGCGAACCGGGTCTCCAGGTCGCGGAACGCTGCGCGGACCTGGCTGTCGCCGCGCAGGTCCAGATGGACCGCGTGCTGTGCGCTCTTGTGGAGCAGACCGGGCCAGTAGCCCTTCATGACCACCAGGCCGTCGGGACCGCGCATCCGGTCGGCGGCCAGGACGGCCTCGTCCTCGGTCGTGGCCCAGGCCCAGGGCAGCTGGGGAATTCCGTAGCAGTCGAGAAGCTCGGCACAGGTGCGCGGGTCGAGCCAGCCTCCGTCGGGGTGGGCCTCGAGGTAGGTCTCGACGCAGGCGTGGGCACGGCCCGCGTCGATGCCGTCGAGGTCGGGGACGGTGCCGGCGGGGCGGGCGAGCCACGCTGCCCGGCGGGCGGCGTGGGCCAGCGCCCGGGCCGCGGCCTGGGGTTCGGCGTACGCGGGTACGGTGCCGCCGCCGGTGCGGGGCAGCAGCTCCACGGGCAGCGCCTGTTCGAGGCGTACGACGACGACCGGCTTCGGCCGGTGTCCCGGCCTTGCGGTGACGGCCTTGACGAGGTCGTCACCCGTGGCGGCCGCGACCGCGGTGGGGACGAGGGCCACCAGGACGGCGTCGACGCCCGCATGCCGCATGATCCGGTCCACGGAGTCGCCCAGTTGTTCCTCCGTGACGGCGGCTGTGGCGTCCACCGGGTTGCCGATCGCGGCGCCGTCGGGCAGCACGGCGAGCAGGTCGTCGACGAGCGCGGCGGTGGGCGTCGGCAGAGTGAGTCCGGCTTCCGCGCAGGCGTCGGCGCTGAGCACACCGGCGCCGCCGGCGTTGGTGACGATCGCCACCCGCGATCCGGCCGGGAGCGGCTGGGAGTGCAACAGGGCTGCGGTCTCCAGGAGTTCGCCCACCGAATGGGCGGCGGTGATGCCGGCCTGGGTGAACAGGGCCTGGCGGGTCATGGTGCGGGTGGCTGCCGCCGCGGTGTGCGAGGCGGCGGCGCGGCGCCCGGCGTCGGTGCGCCCGGCGTCCACGGTGAGCACCGGCATGCGCCGGGTCACCCGGCGGGCGGTGCGGGAGAAGGCACGCGGGTTGCCGAACGACTCGAGGTGCAGCAGGGCGAGGTCGGTGTGTGCGTCGCTCTCCCACCACTGGAGCATGTCGTTGCCGCTGATGTCGTACTTGTCACCGAGCGAGACGAACGAGGACACGCCGATGCCCAGCCGGGACAGTCCGTCGAGCAGGGCGATGCCGACGCCGCCGGACTGCACGGCCACTCCGGCGGTGCCGGGGCTGGGGTGGTTCGCGGCGAAGGTCGCGTCGAGGCCGAACTGCGGGTCGGTATTCGAGATGCCCAGGCAGTTGGGTCCGACCATCCGCATCCCGTACGTGCGGCAGGCGGTCAGCAGAGCCTGGGCCTGATCCGCGTCCAGCCCGGCGGTCACGACGAGCAGCGCACGCACACCTGCCTTGCCGCACTCCTCGGCGGTCGCGGGAACCGCCGCGGCGGGTACGGCGACCACCACGAGGTCGGGAGTCCGGGGCAGGGCGCCGATGCTCGGGTGGGAGGGTACGCCGAGGATGGACGTCGCCGCGGGGTTCACCGCCCACAGCCGGCCGGTGTAGCCGCCGGCCTTCAGCTGGTGCAGGAGGGCGCGGCCCACGGAGCCCGGCTTGCGGCCGGCGCCGACCACGGCGACCGCGGCTGGCCGCAGCAGGGGGCGCAGGCTCTCCACGTCGGCGGCCCGCCCGCGCTCCTCCACCGCCGTCAGATAGGTGTCGTCCTCGTCCAGCGCGATCGTGCAGCGCACTTCCGGTCCCTCGAAGCGGCGGGCCGTGCGCAGACCGAGGTCGGCGAAGAGACGCAGCACCTCCTGGTTCTCGCTCAGGGCGTCGGCGGTGAAGGAGGTGACGCCGTCGGCGCGGGCCGCGGAGACCAGGTGCTCGACCAGGAGCGTGCCCACGCCCCGGTGGTGCAGTCCGTCGGCGACCGCGATGGACATGTCGGCCTCGGTTCCGGTACCTCCGGTGTCGTACTCGGCGAGGCCGATCACCTGTCCCGTCCGTTCGGCCAGCAGGGCGCGGTAACCGGCGCGCGGTGTGGCGCAGGCGCGGTCGGCGGCCATCTCGGCGGAGCGTCGGCTTGCCGCGAAGAACCTCAGCCGCAGGTTCTCCGGGGACATCTCCTCGTACAGGCCCTGCAGTTGGTCGTGGTCTGCCGCCGCCACGGGGCGGATGCACACGGTGGTGCCGTCCGCGAGCAGGGCATGGGTCCGGGGGCCGCTGAGCGTGTCGTCCTTCATCGCGGTTCTCCTCCAGGTCTCTGGGCACTTCGAGCGTCCAGCGGAACGGGGCGGGGGCCCATGGGCTGACCGGCGGTGATGCGAGGGCCGGTCGGCCCTTCGGTGGCCGCGCGTCGGGGCCGGCCCGGAGCCCGGGCGAGGCCCTCCCCGATCGCGGTCAGTGGTGCGGGAGCACGGCGACCGGGACGGCGGAGTGGTGCAGGACCGCGTGGGTGACGGGTCCGATGTGGGCGCCGAAGGACCTGCGCCGGACCCGGCGGCCCACGACGACCAGGGAGGCCTCACGGGACGCGTCGACCAACAGGCGGCCCGGGCTGTCGGAACGGGACACCTCGACGACCTCCACCGACGGGTGCTTCTGCCGCCAGGGACGCAGGACCTCGCTCAGCCCGGCGGCCTTCTGACGGGCGATCTCGTCGTGGAACTGCGGGTCGAGGGAGAGGCCGTATACGTAGTACGGCGGCAGGTTCCAGCCGGACACGGCCCGTAGGGCGGTCTCGCGTCGGGCGGCCTCCTCGAAGGCGAACTCGATCATCGAGTCGTCGGGGTCGTCGACGTCGAGGCCCAGCACGACGGGGCGGAACGCGGTACCCGCCGACGGGACGCCCACGAGGTCCGGCTCGTGCTCGTCGGCGGCCTGTTCCCCTGCACGGACCAGGACAACCGGCCGTTCGGCGTGCGCCACGACCGCCAGGCCGACGGAACCGGGCAGGAATCCGGTGATCCCGCTCAGCCTGCCCGAGCCGAGGACGAGCAGTTCGGCGTCCCTGGCCGCCTCCGCCAGGATGTCGGCCGGCCGGCCGGGCACGGTCCGCATCTCGACTTCGAGGCCAGGGTGCCGCAGGCGGATGCCGTCCGCCGCGTCCCGCGGGATCTTCTCGCTCCAGTACTGCAGGGTCTCACCGCCGAGGAGCGGTGCCTGGGCCATGGGTTCGGGCACGGGCTCCGAGACGTGGAGCAGCTTCAGCGGCAGGTTTCGCGAGGCGGCTTCGCGGGCCGCCCACTCGGCGGCCGCGCGGCTTTCGGCGGAGCCGTCGAGACCTGCGACAACGGTGCGGACCATGGTTCTGCCTCCTGATCTGGACGTCTGTCTCCAGCCTGGTGCGGGCAGGCCCGGTGAGGCAGGGGCCGCTGGTCCCGGGACCTGGCCGACCGGCCCCACCGGGCGTGACGCGGCGGGCCGCGGTCGGGGCCCGCCGTGCCGTTGCGGGGTCACTGGAGCCAGTGGTTGCGGCTGACGAAGGGCAGACGTGCCCACACCTTGCCCAGCCCCCAGACCGCACCGGCGCCCGCGGCCGCCAGGGCGATGAGGACGACGGCGTAGATCAGGTGGTAGTCCACGAACGGGTTCGTCGACATGCTCGGCGAGCCGTCCGAGAGGTGCTTGGCAGGCGGCCACTCCGCGATCCACATCAGCGCCATCATCGCGGTACCGGCGACGGCGGCGAGCCGCAGGCCGATCCCTGCGATCAGGGCCAGACCGACGCCCAGCAGACCGAGCATGAACAGCCAGTCGGCCCACGCGTCCCCGGCCCACGCGTGGAAGGTGGACTCCATCGGACCGGCGGCCACGCCGCTCAGGAAGCCCTTGGTCGGCGAGCCGCCGTCGATCCAGCCCTTGCCGGACTGGGTCGCGTAGCCGAAGCCGAACGTCTTGTCCAGGAACGCCCACAGGAAGACGAACCCGGTCAGCAGCCGCAGTCCGGCGAACACGTACGCGCTGGTCGCCGTCGTCGTGGCGGCCGCGTCAGCCGTTCCCGTCCGCCGCAGCGACGGGAACCGGAAACCTGCGTGTCGGTGCGGGTGATCGTGGACAGCCATGGTCGTGATCCTTTCGGGAGTCGGTGCGTTCACTCGTTCCTTGCACCGACCAATCTGCTCGCCGCGGGGCAGCCGCGCCGCAGGCCGAAGGTCGGGGCCCGGTGGGCTGAACGGCCCCTTCCGCAGGACCTGTCGGGCCCGGCCGCAGGGAGGCGACACCGTGAAGGCCCGGACGTCGATCGTGGTTCTCCCGCAATGGGACCGATCGGCCCTGGTGCATTCGGTCCCCGCACGTGACCATCGTCCCAACGGCGGCCCGCAGACGGGGACGTTACCGGGAGCGAGGGAGTCGAGATGACCGAGGCACGCACCTTCACCACGCAGGACCCCATCCGGGTCTTCCTGCTCGACGACCACGAAGTCGTCCGCCGCGGCGTGATGGACCTCCTGGACGCCGAGGACGACATCAGCGTCGTCGGCGACGCCGCCAACGCCGAACACGCACTCCTGCGCGCACCCGCCGTACGCCCCCACGTCGCCGTCCTCGACGTCCGCCTGCCCGACGGCGACGGCATCACCGTCTGCCGCGAACTACGCAGCCGCATGCCGGACCTGGCCGTCCTGATGCTCACCTCGTTCGACGACGAGGACGCCCTCCTCGACGCCATCATGGCCGGCGCCTCCGGATACGTCCTCAAACAGATCAAAGGCACCGACCTGGTCTCCGCCGTCCGCACCGTCGCCTCCGGCCAGTCCATGCTCGACCCCGCCACCACCGCCCGCCTCATGCGATCACTACGCACCGAACCCACCGAAACACCCACCCTCGCCCCCGAACTCGCAAGCCTCTCCCCCCGCGAACGCGACATCCTCGCCCTCATCGGCGACGGCCTCACCAACCGCGAGATCGGCAAACAGCTCTACCTCTCCGAGAAAACCGTCAAAAACCACATCTCCCGCCTCCTGTCCAAACTCGGCGTCCAACGCCGCGTCCAAGCCGCCGTCCTCGCCACCCACCTGCAACAACCCGACGTCTGACGCGTCGACGCAGCAGGTCCGTCGTCAGCGCACGAGCCGCTTGACCGCGCGCACGAGGAGCTCGACCAGGAGCACCGTGGCCGCCGTGCCCAGGCACAGGGCCCACTGGACCGGGTCGAGTGGCTGGGTGCCGAACACCGTGCGTGCCCATGGCAGATGGACCGCGGCGATCTGTACGACGAGGACGCCCGCCAGACACCACCACAGGGTGCGGTTGCGCAGTTGGTGGCGGCCGAGCAACGGGCCCTGATCGGCGCGGGCGTTGAACGCGTTGAAGAGCTGGAACAGGACGAACGTGGTGAACGCCATCGTCAGCGCGGTGTCGGTACCGGCCCACGGCCGGGCGAAGGCCAGCAGACCGACGGTGCCGAGGGCCATGACGGCGCCCGCCCTGCCGATCGCGATCAGACGGCGGGCGTCCAGGATCCGCTCGGCGGAGTCCCTCGGCGGGTGTCGCATCACGTCGTCCTCGGCCGGATCGACGGCCAGGGCCATCGCCGGCGGCCCGTCCATGATGATGTTGATCCACAGGAGTTGGGCCGCCGTGAGGGGCGCGGGCAGTCCGGCCGCCGCAGCGCCCAGCAGGCTCAGGATGGCGCCGATGTTGGTGGCCAGCTGGAAGCGGACGAACTTGACGATGTTCGCGTAGATGGCGCGCCCTTCACGCACGGCACGCACGATGGTGGAGAAGTCGTCGTCGGTGAGCACCATGTCGGCGGCTTCCTTCGCCACGTCGGTCCCGGTGACTCCCATGGCCACGCCGATGTGCGCGGCCCGCAGCGCTGCCGCGTCGTTGACGCCGTCACCGGTCATGGCGACGACATGGCCCCGCTCGGACAGCGCCCGCACGATGGCCACCTTGTGCTCCGGGACGACGCGGGCGAACACGCCGATGTCGTCGATGCGCCGGGAGAGCTCTTGCGGTGTCATCAGGTCGAGCTCCGCCCCCGTCACCACGTCTCCGTCGATGTCCAGCTCTCGTGCGATGGCCGCCGCGGTGTCCGCGTGGTCGCCCGTGATCATCTTGACGGTCACCCCTGCCGTGCGGCACAGGGCGATCGCGTCCCGTGCCTGCGCGCGCGGTGGATCGGCGATTCCGGCGACGGACACCAGGGTCAGGCCGTTCAGCGACGCCTGATCGGGCGCACCGTCCGCGACGGCCGTGGCGGCGCCGAGTACGCGCAGTCCCGAGCCGCCCAGCTGCCGGGTCACGTCCAGGACCTCGCCGCGGCACCGGTCATCGAGTTCGCTCACACCGTCCTCGGTCACCACCTCGGAGCACAGCCCGAGCAGCACGTCCACGGCGCCCTTGACGTAGACACGCGTACGACCGTCCGGTTCCCGGTGGAAGGTGGCCATGTACTTGGTGGCCGCGTCGAAAGGAAGCTCGCCGGTGCGCGGCAGTTCTACCCGCAGCCCGTCGGCGTCCAGGCCCGCCTTCGCCGCGAGGACGACCAGAGCGGCCTCGGTGGGATCACCGACGAAGCCGTCGTCGGTCAGGTGCGCGTCGTTGCAGAGGGCGAACGGCAGCAGCGCGGACACCAGTGTCGCCTCGCCACCTCGCACCACGCCGTTCGTGCCGTAGCCCTCGCCGGTGACCTCGTGCAGCCGTCCGCCGGACCAAAGAGCCCGTACGGTCATTTCGTTGAGGGTCAGGGTGCCGGTCTTGTCGCTGCACACGACCGTGGCCGAGCCCAGCGACTCCACCGAGGCCAGTCGTTTCACGATGGCTCCGCGGCGGGCCATCCGGTACACGCCGAGTGCCAGCGTCAGCGCCAGGACGGCCGGCAGCCCTTCGGGGATCGCCGCCACGGCCAGGGCCACGGCACGCAGCGCGATGTCCGCGAGGCTCTCGCCCCGGGTCAGGGCGACGAGCGCGTAGGCGGCGACCGCGACCCCGCTGAGCAGGGCCAGGCGCCGGCCGAGGCTGTCCAGCTGGATCTGGAGCGGGCTCGGCGGTTCCGCGTCGGCGCGCAACGCCTCGGCTATGGAACCGAGTTCGGTACGCATGCCGGTGGCGGTGACGATCATCTCGGCACGGCCGCGGGTGAGGGCGGTGTTCATGAACAGCATGCCGGTCCGCTCGGCCAGCGGCACCGGGCCGGTCACGGCGGTGCTCTTGGCGACCGGCTGCGACTCGCCGGTCAGGGCCGCCTCGGCGACCTCCACCGTCTCCGCGACGATCAGCCGCCCGTCGGCCGGCACCCGGTCGCCCGCTTCCAGCAGGACCACGTCCCCGGGCACCAGGATGTCGGCCTCCACCAGCTGCTCCGTGCCGTCTCGGCGGACCCTGGCGGTCGGCACCAGCATCCGGCGCAGCGCCTCCAGGCTGCGCTCGGCACGCCGCTCCTGGAGGTAGCCGAGGACGGCGTTGATCTGGAGGACGACGGTGATCACCAGTGCGTCCCTGATGTCGCCGATCGCTCCGGCGACCACGGCCGCGATGATCAGGATGCCGATGAGCCAGTTGCGGAACTGGTCCAGGAACTTCAGCCATTCCGGACGCCGGGCGGGTTCGGCGAGCTGGTTCGGGCCGTGGACGGCGACGCGTTCGGCGGCCTCTCGCGAGCTCAGGCCGACGCCCGGGTCGACCCCGAGGCCGGTTTCCACCTGCGCCGGGGTCAACTGGTGGGCGTCCCGGGGGGTGTCCGCCCGCGAGGGGGTCCGCTCGGTCTGCGCGGCGGTCAGGCCGTCCACGGTCACGCCTTCCGGAGCGGGATCACGGCGACGGGGCAGTGTGCGTGATCGACGAGGATCCGGGCCGCGGAGACCCGCAGTGTGTCAGCGATCCTGTGCTGCCGGGCCCCGATCACCACGAGTTGGGCGGTGCCGCTCGCCTCGACGAGGGCGTGCCCGGTCCAGGAGTCGGCCCGGCGTTCGCGCACGACGATGTCGGGATGCTTCTTCCGCAGCGCGGACAGGGGCCGTGCGGCCCTGGTGCGCGGGTGCAGGACGACCAGGTCGGTGCCGCGTCGGATGGCCTCCGAGAAGGCGAACTCGGCAGCCTCCCGTGACAGGTCATCACCCAGGACCACCGGGCCGTCCGGCCCGGGCCTGCCCCGTATCACGAGCAGCGGGCCGCGGCTGCGGGCGGCCAGCTGTCCGGCGACGGAGGGCCGGAGCCGGCCGCCGACACCGTCCGCCGGGCCGCTGCCCACCACGGTGAGCGAGGCCGTGCGCGACTGCGATTCCAGTACGGCCGGCGGCTCGCCGATCAGGACGTCCTGCGTGACGGCCACCCCGGGGGCGATACGCCGGGCCGCTCGTTCGGCCTCGTTCAGAGGGCCCGTGAGCCTCACACGTGCCGCGGCCCCGTCCCGGTCCCAGGGCGGCACTCCGGGCGGGAGGTGCGCCGACGACCAGGTGAGGGCGTGGGCCAGCCTGAGCCCCGTGCC
This sequence comes from Streptomyces sp. SLBN-8D4, assembly GCF_049739545.1. Taxonomy (NCBI): domain Bacteria; kingdom Bacillati; phylum Actinomycetota; class Actinomycetes; order Kitasatosporales; family Streptomycetaceae; genus Streptomyces; species Streptomyces sp. SLBN-8D4. Next base: position 9,065,286 of record NZ_JBMGQC010000001.1, on the reverse strand, counting down.
CAGCCGCTCGGCCTCCCTCGCCGCGGCTTCCACGGCGGCCAGGCTCGACGAACTGTCGACTCCCACAACGACCGGACCCCTCATGGCGGCCCTCCCCTTTCCCTTGTCGGGCTGTCTCCGCCCCACGGGACGACGGCAGCGCCGAGCGGCCGGGGCCGGGCGATGCACCATCGGCCGGGCGGCCCCGTCTGACGTCCACGGCTTCAGCATCCGCTCGACGGCGCGGCACCGCAGTGGGCCGGATGGGCCCGAGGAGCGCACCGTCCGGCCCTCCCCCGATGGCCGGGGGACGGCGAACCTGGAGGTGGGAGGCGGATGTGCGACGCCTTTGCGTCGCACCGAGCACCGGAGGTGCGCCATGACCGGACCTGGCGTGAACGGACCTGTCGTCGTCGGACTCGACGGCTCCCCCGCGAGTGTCACCGCCGCGTGGTGGGCGGCCCGTACGGCCATGGACCGGCGGCTGCCCGTCCTGCTGCTGCACTCCTGGACGACCCAGCCGCTCAGTGCGCCCATCCCTCAGGAAGCTCTCGCCAAGCGGCGCTACGGCGGTGAGGTGCTCGAGCGCATGGAGGCCGAGCTGCTGCACCGCTACGCCGACCTGAAGGTGACCACCGAACTGGTGTCCGCTCCCGCCTCGAAGGCCCTCGTGGACCTCGGCCGCACCGCCACCATGCTGGTGCTCGGCTCCCGCGGCCACGGCTCGGTCGCGAGCTTCTTCCTGGGCTCCATCAGCCTGCATGTACTGGGTCTCGCCCGGTGCCCCGCGGTGACGGTGCGGGCGGAGGACACCGACGACGACGCCGAGCGGTACGAGATCGTCGTCGGAGTGCAGGAGGCGGGGGCCGCCTCCGATCCGCTGCTGGAGTTCGCCTTCACCGCGGCCGAGGCTCGGGGGGCGCGAGTGCGCGCGGTTCGCGCGCTGCCGCTGTCGACCCTGGTGACCCACCTCCCCGGCGCGCACCTCGACGAGGGCTACGAGATGGACGAACAGGCCCGTCTCGCCGCCGCCGTGGCACCGTGGCGGGAGAAGTACCCCACGGTCGCCGTCACCTACCAGGTGGCCAGGGGAACCGCCGCGCAGGTGCTGCTGACGGTCTCGGCCCACAGCGCGCTCACCGTGGTGGGCCGACGGCGGCATCCGGCTCCGCTCTCCTGGAAGCTCGGTCCGGTCGCGCACGCGGCCCTGCACCACGTTCCGTGCCCCGTCGCCGTCGTCCCGCACGACTGAGCCCGGCGGAGGGGACTGTCATGGACCGTGCCGTTTCGAGGAGTCCGCTGCGCCGGTTCCTCGCGCCACCGGGGCTCGAGATCGGCCTGCTCGCCGTCACGGCGGTCGCGCACCGTCCTCGCGGGCTTCGCCGCCGTGCTCCTCACCGGCGCGTCACCGGCCCTGCGGCACCGCCTGACCGTCGGCTCGATGATGTGATCGCACCCGGTCCGCTCATCCGGTGACCGGGAGGTCCGGGCGGACCAGAGTGCCCGCGCGGCCGTGCAGCATCTCGTAGGCGGCGTCCAGAGCGCCGATCGCGGCCAGGCCACCTGTACGTTCGACGAATCGGGCGGCGGCCTCGGTCTTGGGCCCCATGGAACCGGCCGCGAAGTGTCCGTGGCGCAGGGTGGTGGGGGTGGCGTCGTGGAGCGCTTGCTGGCGCGGGGTGCCGTAGTGGGCGTAGACGTTGGGTACGTCGGTGAGGACGAGGAGGAAGTCGGCCTTGAGGTCCTCGGCGAGCAGGGCGGCCGTGAGGTCCTTGTCGACGACGGCTTCCGCGCCGGTGAGCGAGGCGGTGTCGGCGTCCGCGGTCACGGGGATGCCTCCGCCGCCGGCGCAGATCACGAGGGTCCCGCCGGTCAGGAGTTCGTGGATCGTGTCCGTCTCCACGATCCGCACGGGCAACGGTGAGGCGACCACGCGCCGCCAGCCGATCGTGTCCTCGGCGACCCGCCAGCCGTACTTGCGGGCGAGCCCGCCTGCCACGTCCTGCGGGTAGACCTGGCCGACGAACTTCGTCGGCCGCAGGAAGGCCGGGTCGTCCGCCCGGACCACCGTGTGGGTGACGAGCGCTGCGATGCGATGCCCGGGCAGGGTGTCGTACAGGGCGCGCAGCAGCAGGGAGCCGATCAGGCCCTGGGTCTGCGCGCCGAGGAGGTCGAGCGGATAGGGGGCGCTGAGGGCCGGGTCGGTGGCGCTCTCCACGGCGAGCAGGCCGATCTGAGGGCCGTTGCCATGGGTGAGGACGACCTCGTGGTCGATGGCGAGGGCGGCGATCGCCGTGGCCACCCGGTCGATGTTGGCGATCTGAACCTCCGCGTCGGGGCGTTCGCCACGGTGGAGCAGGGCGTTGCCGCCGAGGGCGACGACGATGCGCATGGGTCAGTCCTCCAGGGTGGCGACGAGAACGGCCTTGATGGTGTGCAGCCGGTTCTCGGCCTGGTCGAAGACGATCGAGGCGGGCGAGGAGAAGACGGCGTCGGTGACTTCCAGGGCATCCAGGCCGTAGTTGTGCAGTACGTCCCTGCCGAGACGGGTGCCGCAGTCGTGGAGGGCCGGCAGGCAGTGCATGAACCGGACGTCCGGGTTACCGGTGAGCGCCAGCGTCTTGTCGTTGACCTGGTACGGCAGCAGCAGGTCGATCCGTTCGCCCCAGGCCTCGGCGGGCTCGCCCATCGACACCCAGACGTCGGTGTGCAGGAAGTCGGCGCCCCGGACCGCGGTCTCCACGTCGTCCGTGACGGTGATCCGGGCCCCGCTGTTCCCGGCGAGGGCACGGCAGTCGTCGACCAGCGCGGGGTCGGGCCACAGGGGGGGCGGCGCGGCGATGCGCACGTCCATGCCGAGCAGAGCCCCCATCGCCAGCAGGGAGTTGCCCATGTTGTTGCGGGCGTCGCCGAGATAGCAGTAGGCGATGTCCTCCACGGGCTTACGGCTGTGCTCGCACATGGTGAGCACGTCGCACAGGCTCTGGGTGGGATGTGCCGTGTCGGTCAGTCCGTTGTAGACGGGCACGCCGGCGTGGGCGGCGAGTTCGGTGACGAGGGTGTGCGCGGAGCCGCGGTACTCGATCGCGTCGAACATCCGGCCAAGTACGCGGGCGGTGTCGGCGACGGACTCCTTGACGCCGAGGTGGGTGTCGCCGGGGCCCAGGCAGGTGGTGGCGGCGCCTTGGTCGGCCGCGGCCCGTTCGAAGGCGCAGCGCGTGCGGGTGGACGCCTTCTCGAAGATCAGCGCGAGGTGCCGGCCGGTGAGCCGGGGTGTTTCGGTGCCTGCCCGCCTGTCCGCCTTGAGCCGGGCGGCGAGGTCGAGGAGATGGTGGATCTCCCGGGCGGTGAAGTCGAGTTCGCTCAGGAAGGAGCGCCCTCGCAGGTCGACGGTCATGGTGGTCCCCTCCGCTCGGTCAGCCGGCCGCGTCTCGCTCGATCGGGCAGCTCATGCGGCGGGGTCCGCCTCGGCCGCGACCGAGTTCGGCGCCGCTGATGGTGACGATCTCGATGCCCTGCTTGCGCAGGTGGGTGTTGGTGGTGACGTTGCGCTCGAAGCCGACGATCACGCCCGGGGCGACGGCGAGGAAGTTGCTGCCGTCGTCCCACTGCTCGCGCTCGGCGCCCCGGATGTCCTGGGGCGCGGAGAGCATGCGCACCTTGTCCAGGTCGAGGGCTTCGGACAGTGCCGTGGCGAGGTCGAAGTTCGGCCTGACGTCGAACCCGGTCGCGAGGGCGGAGCTCGGCGTGAGCGTCCAGGAGCGCAGGGAGTCGGCGAGACCCGGACAGATGGTGAAGGCGTCCCGGTCGACCATGGTCAGCACGGTGTCGAGGTGCATGTATGCCCGTGTCGGGGGCAGTTGGACCGCGAGCAGTCGCTGTGCCGTGCCCGTGGTGAACAGCCGGGACGCCAGGTTCTCCACGGCCTGTGCGGTGGTCCGCTCCCCCATGCCGACCATGACGGCGCCGTTGCCGAGGACATGGACGTCCCCGCCTTCGAGGGTGCCGACCGGGCCCTCCAGGAGCGGTGGGGTCGCGAGGGCGGCGAACATCGGGTGGAACCGGTAGACGGCCTGGGCGTGCAGGCTCTCGCGGCGCCGGGCGGGCATGGCCATCGGGTTGACCGACAGACGGTCGTACACCCAGCAGGAGTTGTCCCGCGGAAAGAGGTGGTTGGGCAGCGGGGTGAGCGCGAAGTCGTCCATGTCGAGGGCGCTCCACACCAGACTGTGCGGGGTGGCGATCCTCAGGTCGCTCTTGAGGATCCCGCCGATCAGGTACTCGGCGAGTGTCTCCCCGTCCAGCTCCGTGCAGAGCAGGCGCACGGGATCGACCAGCGCCGGGCCGACAGTGGCCGGGGTGACTACCCGGTCGAGCAGCCAGTCACGGGCGTCCGGAACGTCCAGGGTCTGGGCCAGCAGATCGGCGAAGTAGTGCACCCGGGCCCCGTGGTCGCGCAGCACCTGGGCGAAGGCGTCGTGCTCCTCGCGGGCCCGCTTGGCCCACAGGATGTCGTCGAAGAGGAGCGCGTCGACGTTGCGCGGGGTCAGCCGGGACAGTTCGAGTCCGGGTCGGTGCAGGATCACCTGGCGGAGCGGGCCGGCCTCGGAGTCGACGTGGAAGCGGTTCATGGTGTGCCTTCCCAGGGCCGTACGGGCGGATCAGTCGTGGTGGCGCAGGAAGCTCCTGCGCGGGCGGCGGGGCCGCGGGATCCGGGTGACGGGCGATGGTGTCTCGGGCGCCCGGGTCCGCGGGACCTGCGGCCCGCCGGTCACCTCGACGCCGTACTCACCACGGTCACGCTTGAGCCAGACGTAGACCGGCAGGCCGAGCAGCAGCACGAACAGGCCGTAGTAGACGGTCTGGTAGCCGCTGCCCTGGATCGACCAGTACGAGAACGCCATCGCGAGCACGGCGACGGTCCCGTCCCGGGCGAGGCGGCGGGTACTCAGGCCGCCCCGGCCTCGGGCCAGCAGCCAGTACAGCTGGGCGGCGGCCGAGAACAGATAGGGGATCACGGCCGTGAGCACGCTCAGCAGCACGATCCGGGTGAAGACGTCCTCGAACCGGGTATAGCTGAACACGGTGATCAGCGAGGCGAGCACGGTCGAGGCGACGATGCCGAAGGCCGGGACTCCGCTCGTGCCGCGCAGCTTCGCGAAGGCCTCGGGGAAGAGTCCGTCGCGGGCGGCGGCGTACGGCATCTCCGCGCACAGCATGGTCCAGCCGTTCAGGGCGCCGATACCGGAGACGATGGCGGCCACGGCGACCGCGTCACCGGCCCAGGTGCCGCCCGCGATGTTGTTGGCGGCATCGGTGAACGGCGCGGTGGAGGCGCCGAGTTCACCGTGCGAGACGGTGCCGAACACCGCGAGGGTGCCGAGGAGGTAGATGACGGCGCAGGCGAGGGTGCCGTACACGGTGGCACGCGGCACGTTGCGCTCCGGGGCGCGGACCCGGCCGGCGACCACGGAGGCGGCCTCCAGGCCGAGGTAGCTGAACAGGGCGATGGCCCCGGCGGCCGAGATCGCACCGAGGGCGGACTGGTCACTGGCGTTGAACGCGCCGAAGTTGTCGGGATCGATGAACAGCAGACCGAGAGTGGCCATCAGGATCAGCGGGACGAACTTCAGTACCGTGGTGATCACCTGGAAGGCGCCGGTGCTGCGCACCCCGCTGAGGTTGACCGCGGCCGGGATCCACAGGCCGACGAGCGCGATGAGTATCGAGATCCCGGTCCTGTGGCCGGTGTTGACGAAGACCTCGACGTAGCCGACCCAGGCCACCACGATCGCGGCGTTCCCGGCCCAGGCGGTGATCCAGTACGACCACGCGTTGAGGAACCCGGTGAATTCTCCGAAGGCCTCGCGGGCGTACACGTAGGGGCCACCGCTCGCCGGGACGCGCTGCGACAGCGCCCCGAACGTGACGGCGAGTGCGAGCGCGCCGAGCGTGACCACGGCGAACGCCACGAGGGCGATCGGCCCGTAGGGGGCGAGCGCCGACGGGAGGGCGAAGACGCCGGTGCCGATGATGCTGCCGATGACCAGCGCGGACGCGGCGGGCAGGCCGAGTTGCGTACTGGGAGCGGGCCTTGCCCCGCCCCTCGCCGACCTGGACATGGCTGTACTCCTTGTTCTTCGAAGTGCTCGAAGTGCTCGAAGCTGCGGAAGTTCCCTCCTGCTTCGATCCTTCTCCGCCACGTCCGCCGTGGTGAGCGGCCACAGGTCCCGTTGCCGGGCCATTGGTCCTGGTCCGGCCTGCCCGCTCGGCCCACGCCACCGCTCAGAGCAGGTCGAGCACCTCGGTCACGGGCCGGCGGGGCGACGCGGTGCCGGGTGTGCCGTAGCCGAGGCGCAGCACCATGTGCACGAAACCCATGCCGGATGCGGGGTCCCGGGCCAGTTCGCGCAGGTCGCGCTCTTCCAGGGCATGTGAACTCAGGGCCGTGGCCAGTCCGTTCAGTGTGGCCAGCAGCAGGACCCGCTCCAGCGCCTGCCCTGCCCGCAACCAGTCGGCGGGGCGGTCGTCGCCGGTGCCCAGGAGCGCGAGGTTCGGGGCGGTCTCGAAGGCGGCCGTGGGGCGGCCGGGCACGTGTCGGCGGCCGGCGAAGTCCCGGACCGGGGCCCGGCCGGAGCGTGGGCGCGGCCCGAGGGCGTGGTCCGGGATCCCGTCGGTGGCCTGTGCGCCCCTGTGGGTCCACCGCCGCACGTCCTCCAGGCGCTGCGGTTCCAGCGTGTCGCGTCCCTCGGCGTCCCGGACGTGGTCGAGCAGGGCCTCCAGGTGCCAGGCGCGGGGGAAGAGGAGCTGTGCGCCCTCCCGGGCGGCGGCGGCCCGCAGCGCCTGCTGGACGTCGGCCGGCAGCGGCCGGTCCGCGAACGGGTTGCGGCTGGTGTGGCGCCGTTCGATCACCGGGAACAGCGCGGACGCTTCGCGGTCGGGTGGGCCGGTGTCTCCGATCCGGACCGTGGCCAGCAGGTACGGGTCGGACGGATCGGGCAGCAGCCGGGTGTGGGTGTCCAGCCCCAGGTGCGCCGCGGCCACTCGGAGGTTGAACAGGGCCGCGCCGCAGCCGAGGTGCAGGGCGCGGTGGTCGGGATCGGTGCGGGGCATCGCGCGGCCGAGGTCGGCACGCAGTTCGAGGATGCGTCCGGCGGAGCGCCAGCAGAAGTGCCACGGCTGGGCGTTGTGCAGCGAGGGAGCGGCCGTCGCGGCCGTGACCAGCGCCGTGACGGTCCTCTCGTCGAATGGTGGTGCCTGCATGGGGCGCACCTCCCCTCAGGGTTTGCTGAGACCCACGCCGTCGGAGCGCAGCACGGAAAGACGGCGCCCGTACTCCTCCTCGTCGATCTCGCCCCGGGCGAAGCGCTCGGCGAGCAGTTGCTCGGGGGACGGTGGGACGTGGGTGCGCGGCTGCTGCGGAGTACCGGTCAGGGATCGGTACAGCAGTACGGCGACGGTGATGATCAGGGCCCAGAACAGGACCGTGCCGATCGACGTGGTGAACCAGTCCCAGCCGGTCATGTCGTGAGGGTTCCGGTACACGGCGGTCACTCCCTCTCTGTCGTGTCCTCAGGGGTGCGGGACCACGGCGACCGGGCGGTCGACGTGGTGGACGGCCGCGTGGGTGACGGGACCGGTTCGGGGTCCCACGGGCCGGTCGGCGAGCCGGTGACCGACGACGAGGAGGGAGGCACCGGACGCGGCGCGCACCAGCACGGACTGTGCACGGCCGGTGGCGACGGTCGCCAGGACCTCGACGTCGGGGTACTTCTCCCGCCACGGCCTCAGCAGATCGTCGAGGAGTTCGCGCGGGGTGTCAGCGGTGGACTCCTGCGGTTGCGGACCGACCGCTCCCCCGGGCTGCCGCGCGTACACCGCACGCAGTCGGGCGGCGCGCAGCCGGGCCTCCTCGAAGGCGAACTCGATCGTCTCCCCGCTCGGGTCGGCGACATCGACACCCACCACCACGTCGCGACAGCCGGTGCGCGTGGAAGCGCTGCCGTCCGCCGCGGGCAGGTGCTCGTCCGTGGCCTCCTCTCCGGCCCGGACCAGCACCACGGGGCGTTCGGCCTTCGCGATCACGCCCAACGCCACGGATCCCACAAGAAAACCCGTGAAGCCGCTCGGGCCGCGCGAGCCCAGCACCAGCAGGTGCGCCTGTGCGGCCGCATGCAGCAGCACCTCGGTGGCCGGGCCCCTTGCCTGCTCGTCATCGAGGCGCGTGCCGGGGCTCGCCGCACGGACACGATCCTCCGCCTGTCGCAGCACGCGCCGTGCCAGGTGGCGCTGCACCGCGCCCGCCGACGCCTCCCCGCCGGGACGCGGTCCCCGGTCCCAGGCGTGCACCAGCCGCAGCCTCCGGCCGCGGCGCTCCGCCTCACGCGCGGCCCATTCGGCCGCGGCGAGACTCTCGGCGGACCCGTCCACCCCTGCGATCACCGGCGCGAGCATGACGTACACCTCACCCCTACTCGAACTGCCTCTCATGGCCAGCCTCGCGTACGGCGCCGTCGGCCGGTATGGGCTGCCTGGGGCTGTCCGAGGGCCTTCCGGCCCCAGGAGGGCTCGGTGAGCATCCGTCACCGGGTCCGGCCGCCCTCCGTCGGGCCGGCTGCGGCCGCTCGTGGACGGCCACTGTCCTGCTCGCCGACGACGGAACGCACAGCCTCGGGCGGGGTCCTTGCCGCGTGCGCCCCAGAAAGCCGGCGTCGTCCGGGCGGCGCGGAGGGCCGGGGCACGTGCTCGACCAGGTGCGCGCCGCAGGCCGTGTGCCCTGCGTCGGCGAGAACCACCGCCCGCGCCCCGCACCAATGGCTCGGTGCGTCGGGTCGGTCGCGAAGGCGAAGCCGGGTCACACCTGCTGGGGCACTATCGCCACCGGGCAGCGCGCGTGGTGCAGGAGCGTGTGGCCCACGCGGCCCAGTTGCAGGCCGAAGTGACCGGTCCGGCGGCGGGCTCCGACGATCACCAGGTCCGCCGCGGCGGAGCGGTTCAGCAGGACCTTGCGGGCCGGGCCCTCCACGGTGTGACGGTGCACCTGGATTCCGGGGTGGTCGGCCACCGCGTCGTGCAGCAGGGCGTCGAGCTGCGCCACCGCGCGCTCCTCGTGGAGATGCGCCGGGTCCTCGGCCGGCCGGGGCTCGTCGGCGCTCTCGTGCGCGGGGCAGCGCCAGGCGCGTACGACGTCGAGGACGCCGCCGCGGGCCTCCGCCTCACGAAAGGCGAACCGCGCGGCCTCGGCGCCGGACGCGGGCTCGCCCGCGCCGAGCAGGATCCGTGCGTGCGTTCCCTCCACACCGGCCTTGTCACCCCGGACCACGATCACCGGGCAGTGTGCCCGGGCCGCCACGGTCAGACCGACCGAACCGAGCAGCAGGCCCTTCAGCTCGCCGCGTCCACGCGAACCCGTCACCAGCGCGGAGGCTTCGTGTCCCGCACGCAACAGCGCGTCCACCGCTTCCTCGGGAACCACGTCCGCGGACACCTTCACCTCGGGATTGCGCCGCTGGACGCGCTCCACGGCGGTCCCCACGATGTTCTCCGCCATCACCTGCTCGGACGGACGGTCGGGATCCGTCGACGACACGACGTCCTCGTAACGCTCCCACAAGGAGGCGTACACCAGCCGCAGCGGCAGGCCCTGCCGGGCCGCTTCGTCCGCCGCCCAGTCGAGCGCGACCAGGCTCGAGTCCGATCCGTCGACCCCCACGACCAGGGGCAGCTCCATCGTCCCCACCACCTTTCGTCGGACCGCACGGGTGTGCGGCACAAGGCTCCACGTTCACCGTCGCGCCGGTGACCGGACTCTGCCAGGGGCCGTTCGGCTCCCGCGTGGGACAAGGGGAGCGAGCCCCCGCTCGCCAGGGCCACTCGGCCCGCTGACCTGCCCGCTCAGCCCCTGGGCCGGATCGAGCTCCGGCCGGACACTGCAAGCGAAACAGCGAAGGAGGACACACCATGAAAGCCACGAAGATCGGCTCTGTGATGGTCGGGGAGGTAGTCACCGTCGACCGCGGGACCCCGTTCAAGCAAGTCGCCCGCGTGCTGGGCGAGCACCGCATCAGCGGGGTGCCGGTCGTAGACGAGGACGACAAGGTCCTCGGGGTGATCTCGGAGACGGACCTGATGCTCCGGCAGGTCCAAAGCTCACAGGCCCACTCGTGGCTCGGCCGGCTGCGCCGCGGTGTCCGCAGGTCCGTGGCGAAGAGCCGTGCCCGGACCGCCGGTGGACTCATGTCGGCGCCGGCAGTGACCGTGCGGGCCGACGACACCGTTCCCGAGGCCGCCCGGCTCATGGCCCGTCGCCGCGTCGAACGGCTGCCCGTGGTGGACGAGGAGGACCGGCTCGTCGGCATCGTGACCCGCCGCGATCTCCTGGAGGTCTTCCTGCGCAGCGACGAGGAGATCCGCCGGACCGTGGAGCAGGAGGTGCTCCTCAACACCCTGTGGCTGGCTCCGCAGAACATCGATGTCTCCGTCCGCAACGGTGTGGTGACCCTCGCCGGGGAGCTGGAACGCCGCAGCGAGAAATCCGTCGCACTGCGCACGACAGGGCGGGTGGACGGAGTCGTCGGCGTGGTCGACCGCCTCACGTACCGGCTCGACGACACCCGGCTCCAGCCGGCCGAACAGGCTCTGCACGGCGTGGCCGGTGACTGGCTGCGCACGTTGTGACCCCTTGTCGGGCGCACTGAAGATTGGAGACAGCCATGGTTCCTCTCCTGCTGATGGGAGCCGCCGTCCTGGGTGCCTGCCTGGTGTTCGGGTACAGCTCGTTCGTCGTCGGCTTCTTCCTGATGGCCGCCGGCGTCCTGGGCCTGATCGCGTTCATGGCGACGCCGGGCGTGGTCCGGCGGCCCGGTGAGCATGAGGTGGTCATCGAGAAGCACTTCATCGGTGACGGCGACGACCACCGTCACTACCGCACATGACCGGGGTTCCGGCACACACCAGGGGCCGACCGGCACCGTATCGGTGCCGGTCGGCCCGGGCGGTTGCCGGCCCTCCCGAAGCACCGTGTCGGCAGGAGCGACTTCCCGGGAGGCGGCCATGACCGATCACGCCGACGGCGGCGACCGCATCGTGGTGGGTGTCGACGGTTCCGACGCGTCCCGGGCGGCGCTGCGCTGGGCGGCTCAGCAGGCGCGTCGGCTCGGGGCGGAGGTCGTCGCCGTGCACGCCTGGGCTCCGGCCTCCCTGGCCCCCTACGCCTGCGTGCGTGCCCGTCCCACGCGGGCGGAGCAGCGGGAGCGGGCCGCGGAACTCCTCGCCGCCGCCGTCCGGGAGACCTTCGGCCCCCGGATCGACCCCGCGGTACGAGCCGTCCTGGTGGAGGGTGTTCCCGCGCGCGTCCTGGTCCGGCAGGCGCGCGGCGCCCTGCTGCTGGCCCTGGGTCTCAGCCGCCCCGGGCCGGACCGACTGCTGCCCGCGGTCGGACCGGTGGCACGTGAGTGTCTTCGGCACTCCCCGATTCCCGTGGTGACGGTGCCGTCCTGCGGCCGGCCCGCGGCACCGCTGCGGGCCGTGGGGACACACGAGGTCGTCGCATAGCCGACCGGGGGAGCCGGCCCCCTCCGAAACCCGGTCCCCCGGTCGTCGCTGCCTCGGCGGTCCGGCGCCCGGCAGCGGGTCTCACCGACTCACGGGTGTTCTCAGTGGCTCACGGGAGTGCGGTGGTCCTTGGCCGCGGGCCGGGGCCGGACCTGTGCGGTCGGCGGTGTGGGCGGCATCTGCGCGCGGCGCCGTGCGATCCGCAGCGCGAGCGCGTCGAAGAACGCGGTGAGGACGATGGTCACGCCCATCGCCGCGAACAGCAGGAGCACGAACCTCTCCCAGAACTCCGGTGTGAGACTGGTACCCACGGTCCTCTCCCCCTCACGAATCGGCGTCGTTGTCCTCATGTCTCCAGCCAACTCCGCCCTGACCGCCGGCGCATGAGGCGACCGGCCCGTTCACAGGGCCGCAGCGGCCCTTGAACCGGGGCCGACGGCCTCATGTCACCGGACCAGGACCCGCTCGCCCGAGCGGGGCACGACCGCGGTCCAGCCCAGGGAGCGGTCAATGCGGTCGCGCAGTGCGGCGGCTGCCTCGGGCTCACCGTGCACCAGGTAGGTGACGTTCGGGGCAGGGGCGACGCGCAGACGGGGTGTGCGGCCCGACAGTTGTCCGACCGCACACCCACTCCGACCGCTCACCGCGGCGGGCGCTCAGCCCTGCTGCACGGGGATAGTCCTGGTCTCCGTCTTCACCTCCGGGACCGGAACCATGATGGTGAGCACGCCGTCCTTGTACTCCGCCGTGGCATCGTCACCCTTGGCTCCGGCCGGGAGCCGGACGGAACGGGTGAAGGTCCCGTAGCGGAACTCGGTGTGGCGCTTGTCCTCGGTCTTCTCGGTCCGCTCCGCGCGCAGTACGAGCACCCCCTCCGTGACGGTGATCTCGACGTCCTTCGCGGGGTCGACGCCCGGCAGCTCCGCACGCAGGACGTACGTGCCGTCCGTCAACCGCTCCTCGATCCGGATACCGTGCGTCCCCGGCGCGGTGTGCGCCACGGGAAGTCCGGTCTCGACCCAGCCGAACAGGTCGGGCAGTGCCGGCCAGCCGCTGAGCCGCTCGATCATGCCGCTCATGTCACCCTCCTCTTCGCTCTTGACGACTCAAGCGTCGCGCGCGAGGACGGGTACGCGCGTGAGCCGACCGGCCCCGCGAAGGACCCGGTCGGCTCTTTCGCCCGGTCATGCCGCTGCCCTTCCACCGGAGCGGTCGCGCCCTCCACCGCACGGGGCATGTCCTGCGATCCCACCGGTCATGTCCGTCCCCCGCTCGGCGCGACGCGCGCCCACTCCGCCTCCCAGTCGCGCATCCGCCGACGGTCCAGCCGCAGCCGGGCCAGCCGGCCGCAGCCGAAGGCAACGGCGCCGGTACCGACCGCGACCAGCACGCCCGTCAGTGCCGACTGCAGACCCGCCTGGTCGGCGGTGAGCGGTGCGCGCACCAGGTCGCCCTGGCGATCGATCCACACGGTGACCGAGCTCCCCTTCGCGCGACCCGGTTCGGTCCGGGTCAGTCCGGTGTGTGCGGAACCGTCGGGGGCCGTCCAGCACACCTTCGCGTGCACCGTGCCACCGATGCCGTCCTCCGTCACCGCGGGGGTCGCGTCCGCGTCCTTCGTGAGGACCGCCGACACGGCGTGCACGGCGGCTCGCCGGGTGGCGAGGTCGTCCTCCATGGCCGCGCCCGCCGCCTCTCCCGCGAGCAGGCCACCGGCCAGGGCCACGATCCAGGTGGCCAGGACGATCCAGCCCTCCACCCTGTCACTGCGCCGGCGGAGCGGGTTGGGCCGCCACCGCCACAGCAGCTTCCTCTTCACACGCGTACGCCTCGTCCCTGCCATGTGCCGACACCCCCTCTCCCTTGCTCTCGCACCGTCTCGTGCGCGGACGACCCTCCGAAGGGGGCCGTCCGGGCACGTCTGTCAGGAAGAGCGGCCCTCCGACGGCACCGCCCGGACCTCGGCCGCGTCGGCGGTCGGCCTGTCCTCGGGGAGATCCGGGTCGAGATCCGGCCTGCGGGGTGCGCCCAGGAGTGCGCAGTCCACATCGACCACTCCTTCCACGGCCCTCACGAGACGGGCCGCCACGGGCACGATCGAGGTGTCCCGCACCAGACCGGTCAAGGTCACGACGCCGTCGTGCGCCGCCACCCGGATCGGCTCCTCGGGATCGGGGAAGAGGAATGCGACGACCTGGTGACGAACCTCGCTCGCGATGTCCTCGTCGTCCCGCAGGAACACCTTGAGCAGGTCCGAACGGCTCACGACGCCCTCCAGGACTCCGTCGGCGTCCACCACCGGCAGCCGCTTGACCCTGCCGCGCGCCATGATCCGCGCCGCCCGGGCCAGGGTCTCGTCGGCCCGGACGGTGACAGCGGGGGCCGTCATCAGCTCTTCGGCGGTGCGTGCCCCGGCCTTGGCCAGGTCGGTGAGACGGCGCAGCCGGGCGTACCGGTCCGGATCGCGCGTTCACCGAGAAGTACCCGAAGGAGATCTTCGACCTGGTGCTCGGTCTCAACCGCTGGGTGCTGCGGGTCGCCGTATATGTGGCCCTGATGACGGACCAGTACCCACCGTTCCGCCTGGACATGGGAGGCACGGAACCGGACGGACCGGAGCCGCGGGACGCCTCGCCCGTTACCCCCTGAGCCCGCGACACAGGCCGTTCGGCACCGGGCAGGGGACTGGCGGCCCCTGCCCGGTGCGCCCATGCGCACGGATGCTGGAACCGGAGGGGGCCGCAGGAGAAAACATGGGACATCGGATCAGGGAGGTGTTGACCGTGCTTCGTCCGATTGTCGTAGGTCTGGACGGTTCACCTGAAAGCCTCGCGGCCGCCGACTGGGCGGCCCGGGAGGCCCTGCTGCGCGGACTTCCGCTGCGCCTGGTCCATGCCTGGGAGGGGCTGCCGTCCGACGCGGCCGACCTTCCCGAGCTCGAGGTGCCGCGCTACTGGGCCCGGCAAATCCTGCGCACCGCCATGGACCGCCTCGACGAGAAGTACCCGCAGTTGCCTCTGAGTGGGGACCAGATCGCCCGGCCTGCGGCCGACGCACTGGTCATCGCAGGCGCCGAGTCCGAACTGCTGGTCCTTGGCAGCCGCGCGTTCAGCGGTATCGGCGGCTTCATGGCCGGATCGGTGGCGTCGGCGACAGTGGCACACACGGAACGGCCCGTGGTCCTCGTACGGGCCGGCACGACCACCGAGGAAGAGCACCTTCCGGACGCGGCGGGACGGCCCTCGGCCGTCACCCCGTACCGTGCCGTCGTGGTCGGCCTCGACCCGGCGCACTCGTGCGAGGAACTGCTCGCGTTCGCCTTCGAGAGCGCCGCCCTGCACACGGCACCCCTGCGGGTGCTGCACACCTGGCAGTTGCCCTACATGCCGGTTGCGGCCCAGGCCAAGGCGCGCAGGGCACTGCGGGGGACCGCCACTCGGCGGCTGGACCGGGTGCTCGGCCCCTGGCGGGAGAAGTATCCCGGCGTCGAGCTGCACGCACTGACCGAGGAGGGCCGCCCGGCACAGCGGCTGCTGGACGTCACGAAGGACGCCGGCCTGCTGGTCGTCGGACGCCGGATCCGCCCGGCGGTGCTTGGCGCCCACACCGGGCCGGTCGCGCACGCGGTGGTGCATCACGCCCGCTGCCCGGTTGCCGTCGTACCGCACGAGTGACGGGGAACGCACCCTGTCCGGACCCTCGGTGAGGCCGTCCGGCCCCTGAGGGACCCCGCGGTGTCCGAGGCAGGACGGAACAAAGCCGTCTGGAAGGAGGGCGTCGTGTTCCAGGTACGGATTCACGGTCGTGGCGGACAGGGTGCCGTCACAGCCGCGGAGCTGCTGTCGGTGGCGGCGTTCATGGAGGGCCGGTACGCCCAGGCCTTCCCCAGTTTCGGATCCGAGCGGACCGGCGCCCCGGTGATGGCGTTCTGCCGCATCGACGACCGGCCGATCCGCGTGCGGGAGCCGGTGATGCGGCCGGACGCCCTGGTGATCCAGGACCCGACGCTGCTGCACCAGGTCAACGTCTTCGACGGACTGCACCCCGGAGGCGTTGTCCTCGTCAACTCACCTCTCACGGCAGCGGAGTTGGACCTTCCGGAGCTCGTGGACGCCGACCGTGTCCTGACCGTCCCGGCGACGGCTCTGGCCATGCGCCACTTCGGCCGTCCGGTGCCGAACGCCGTCCTGCTGGGCGGCCTCGCCGCGCTCACCGGCTGCGTGGGGATCGACTCGCTCGCCGCAGCCGTACGGGAACACTTCCCGGGCCGGCTCGGCACCGCCAACGCGGACGCCGCCCGGGAGGCGTACGAGCACGTCAAGCACCTGCGGGAGGAGCCCGTCCATGCTGAAACAGACTGAGGGTTCACGTGCGGTCGCGGAGGCCGTCGCGTGCTGCCGGCCGGAAGTGATCGCCGCGTATCCGATCTCGCCGCAGACCCACATCGTGGAGGAGCTCAGCCGGCTTGTGAAGTCCGGTGCGCTCGACCCTTGCGAGTACGTCAACGTGGAGTCCGAGTTCGCCGCGATGTCGATGTGCATCGGCGCCTCGGCGGCCGGCGCCCGTACCTACACGGCGACCGCGAGCCAGGGCCTGCTGTACATGGTGGAGGCCCTCTACAACGCCTCCGGGCTCGGCCTGCCGATCGTGATGACGGTGGCCAACCGGGCGATCGGGGCGCCCATCAACATCTGGAACGACCACAGCGACACCATGTCCCAGCGCGACTCCGGCTGGATCCAGTTGTACGCGCGCGACAACCAGGAGGCCGCCGACCTGCACCCGCAGGCGTTCCGGCTGGCCGAGGAGCTGTCCCTGCCGGTGATGGTGTGCATGGACGGCTTCGTGCTCACCCACGCCTGGGAGCGGATCGAGGTGCCGGAGCAGGCACAGGTGGACGCGTTCCTGCCGCCGTACGAACCCCGTCAGGTCCTGGACCCCGAAGAGCCGGTCTCGATCGGCGCCATGGTCGGACCGGAGGCCTTCACCGAGGTGCGCTACCTGGCCCACGCCAAGCAGATGCAGGCCCTGGAGCTGATCCCGCGGGTCGCCGCGGACTTCCGTGAGGTGTTCGGCCGGGACAGCGGCGGCCTGGTCCACCCGTACGCCTGTGAGGACGCCGACACGATCGTGGTGGCCCTCGGGTCCGTGCTGGGCACGGCCTGCGACGTGGTGGACGAGATGCGCGAGGACGGAATGCGGATCGGAGCGCTGGGGATCACCTCCTTCCGTCCGTTCCCACTGGACGCGGTACGGGCCGTACTGTGCGGTGCCCGCCGGGTCGTGGTGCTCGAACGGGCCCTCGCAGTCGGCATCGGCGGCATCGTCTCGGCGAACGTGCGGACCGCCCTGTCGGGCATCCAGCTGGAGGGTCACACGGTGGTCGCGGGGCTCGGCGGCCGGCCGATCACCAAGGCGTCGCTGCACCGGCTGTTCGGCGACGCGCTCGGCGGGCGACTGGAGCCGCTGACGTTCCTGGACCTCGACAAGCCGCTGGTGGAGCGGGAGTTGGCGCGGATGGCGCGGACCCGGAGGTCCGGTCCGTCCGCGGAGAACATCCTGCGCGATGTGGGGAGCAACCGATGAGTGCGACACCGCAGGTGAAGTTCTACCAGGTCGGCAGTCACGCGGCCGGAAACCGGCTGCTGGCGCCGGAGTTGCGCGCCGACCAGGCTGACCCGGGCCGTTCCAACGCTCTCACCTCGGGCCACCGCGCCTGCCAGGGCTGCGGCGAGGCGCTCGGCGCCCGGTACGTCCTGGACGCGGCACAACGAGCGGCCGGCGGCAAGGTGATCGCGGTCAACGCGACCGGCTGCCTGGAAGTGTTCTCCACTCCGTATCCGGAGACCTCCTGGCAACTGCCTTGGCTGCACTCGCTGTTCGGCAACGCGCCGGCCGTGGCCGCGGGTGTCGCCGCCGCGCTGCGCGCCAAGGGCCGTACCGACGTCCGGGTGGTCGGCCAGGGCGGGGACGGCGGCACCGTGGACATCGGACTGGGCTGCCTGTCCGGCATGTTCGAGCGGAACGACGACGTCCTGTACGTCTGCTACGACAACGAGGCCTACATGAACACCGGCGTGCAGCGTTCCGGTGCCACTCCCCCGACCGCGCGCACGGCGACCACGCAGGCGGTGGGCACGGACCCGGGCGCCCCGTTCGGGCAGGGCAAGAACCTGCCGCTGATCGCGATGGCCCACGAGATCCCGTACGTCGCCACGGCGACCGTCGCGGGCCTGCGCGACCTGGAGGCCAAGGTGCACCGGGCGATGGAGCTGCGCGGCGCCCGGTATCTGCATGTGCTGGTGCCCTGCCCGCTGGGCTGGGGCACGGCGTCCTGCGACACGGTGCGCATTGCCCGGCTCGCCGAACAGAGCGGTCTGTTCCCGGTGTTCGAGGCGCGCGACGGTGAGGTCACCGATGTCACGCCCATCCGGCGGCGGGTCCCGGTCGAGGACTATCTGCGCCCGCAGAAGCGGTACGCGCACCTCTTCGAACCCGAACCGCGCACGGAGGTCATCGCCCGCCTCCAGCGGGCCGCCGACCGCAACATCGCCCGCTTCGGTCTGCTGGAACCCACGCGGGCGCACGAGGAGGCGTCGTCATGAAGGAGAAGCCGTTCGCCATCACCCTGGACGTGGGTTCCAGCCTGGCCAACCGCACCGGGGCCTGGCGGACCGAGCGTCCGGTCTACGTCGACCGGATGCCGCCGTGCAACCAGGCGTGCCCGGCCGGGGAGAACATCCAGCAGTGGCTGTTCCACGCGGAGAGCGGCGACTACGAGTCCGCGTGGCGGCAACTGATGCGCGACAACCCGCTGCCCGCCGTGATGGGCCGGGTCTGCTACCACCCGTGCGAGACGGCCTGCAACCGGGTCCAGGTCGACAACGCGGTCGGCATCAACGCGGTCGAGCGCTTCCTCGGCGACGAGGCGATCCGGCGCGGCTGGACGGTGCAGGTGCCGGAGGACACCTCCGGCAAACGGGTCCTGGTCGTCGGCTCCGGACCCGCCGGACTGTCGGCCGCCTACCATCTGCGGCTGCTCGGCCACGAGGTGACGATCCGTGAGGCTCAGGACAGGCCCGGCGGCATGATGCGCTACGGCATCCCGCGCTACCGTCTGCCGCGCGAGGTGCTGGACGCCGAGACCGACCGCATCCTGGCTCTGGGTATCACGCTGGAGCTCGGGCGGCGCGTCGACGACGTGCTCGCCGCACAGCGCGAGGGCGGTTTCGACGCGGTGTTCCTGGCGGTGGGAGCCGGTATCGGCCGCCGCGCGTACATCCCGGCGGGCGACAGCGCGCGCATCCTCGACGCGGTGGCGCTGCTGGCCGGTGTGGAGGCCGAGGAGCGACCCCTGCTGGGGCGGCGGGTCGCCGTCTACGGTGGCGGCAACACGGCCCTGGACGCGGCCCGCACCGCCCGCAGGCTCGGCGCCACCGACGCCGTCGTGGTCTACCGGCGTACCAGGGACCGCATGCCCGCGCACGATCTGGAGGTCGCGGAGGCCCTGGAGGAGGGTGTGCGGATGAAGTGGCTGTCCACGATCAAACACGCCGACGGCGGGCGGATCACCATCGAGCGCATGGAGCTGGACGAGACCGGATTCCCGCAGCCGACGGGCGAGTTCGAGGAGCTTGCCGCCGACTCGGTGGTCCTGGCACTCGGCCAGGACTCCGATCTGTCGCTCCTCAAGGACGTGCCGGATCTCGCCGTCGACCACGGGACGGTACGGGTGGCCGACGGGCTGATGACGGGCCATGAGGGCATCTTCGCCGGTGGCGACATGGTGCCCGCCGAGCGGACCGTCACGGTGGCCGTCGGACACGGCAAGAAGGCGGCGCGGCACATCGACGCGTATCTGCGGGGCACGACCCACGAGCCCGGCCCCCAGCACGCGCCGGCCGACTTCGAGCGGCTGAACACCTGGTATTACTCCGACGCCCCGGCGGCGGTGCGGCCCACCCTCGCGCTGGCCCGTCGGGTCTCGACCTTCGACGAGGTGGTCCAGGGACTCGACCAGTCCACCGCCCTCTTCGAGGCCCGGCGCTGCATGTCGTGCGGGAACTGCTTCGAGTGCGACAACTGTTACGGCGTCTGTCCCGACAACGCCATCACCAAGCTGGGGCCCGGCAAGGGCTTCGCGATCGACCTCGACTACTGCAAGGGCTGCGGGCTGTGCGCGGCCGAGTGCCCGAGCGGGGCGATCGACATGGTGCCGGAGGAGTGACGCGCGCGCCGCGTGAGTGGGCCCCCGGCGTTCGCCGGGGGCCCACTCACGCGGCCGTCAGCCGACGAACTCCCCCACGGCCGCCTTCAGTTCGCTCAGTCCCTTCTTCGCGTCGGTGAAGAACATGCCGGTCTTGGGGTCGGTGTAGAGCTCGTTGTCGATGCCCGCGTAACCGTGGCCCATCGACCGCTTGATGACCACGACACTCCTGGCCTTGTCGACGTCCAGGATCGGCATCCCGGAGATGGCGTTGCCGGGCTTGCGGGCGATCGGGTTGGTCACGTCGTTGGCGCCGATCACCAGGGCGACGTCGGCCTGCGGGAACTCCGGGTTGATCTCGTCCATCTCCTTCAGCTGTGTGTACGGCACGTTCGCCTCGGCCAGCAGCACGTTCATGTGTCCGGGCATGCGCCCCGCGACCGGGTGCACGGCGTAGCTGACGTCGATGCCGTGGTCGGTCAGCAGCTTGGCCAGATCACCGAGTTCGTGCTGGGCCTGGGCGGCGGCGAGGCCGTAGCCGGGGACGAAGACGACCTTGCTCGCGTACGCCAGCTGGACCGCCACGTCGTCCGCGGACACCGGGCGCACCTGGGCCGGAGCCCCGCCCGTGCCGCCCGCCGCCGGTGCGCTGTCGCCGGTGCCGAAGCCGCCGACCATGATCCCCGCGATCGAGCGGTTCATGGCGTCGGCCATCAGCTTGGTGAGGATGCCGCCCGAGGAGCTGACGAGCATGCCCGCGATGATCAAGGCGGACTCGTCGAGGACGAAGCCCGCCATCGCGACCGCCGACCCGGTGAAGGCGTTCAGCAGGGCGATGACGACCGGCATGTCGGCGCCGCCGATGGGCAGCACCAGGGTCACGCCGAACAGGAGGGCCACGACAACCAGCCCGTACAGCGCCGTACGGGAGTCCGGAGCCAGCACCAGCCAGATCGAACCGGCGACGAAAGAGGCGGGCAGCAGCACGTTCAGCAGCCGTGCCCCCGGGAAGACGACCGGCGCCCCGGACACCAGGCCCTGGAGCTTGCCGGCCGCGACCAGCGACCCGGAGAAGGTCACCGCGCCGATGACGATGTCCAGAGCGCCCGGCAACGAGGTGCGCGCACCCGCGTTCTCGAGGCGAAGCAGGTCGTTCACGGCGATCAGCGCCGCGGCCCCGCCGCCGACGGCGTTGAAGAGGCTGACCAGTTGGGGCATGGCGGTCATCTTGACCTCTCGGGCGGCGTAGAGCCCGAGGGCCGCGCCGACGAGTCCGCCCGAGACCAGCACGAGCCATCCGGTGCGGCTGATCGTTCCTTCGTCGGCGACCAACCACACCGTGGCGGCGATCGCGAGGGCCATGGCCCCGGCCGACAGGGTGTTGCCGCGGCGGGCGGTACGCGGGTGGTTCATCAGGTGCAGGCCGAGCACGAAGCAGGCGGCCGCGGCGAGGAAGACGTAGTGGACGGTGTCGGAGACGTTCATGACGGTCACACCTCCTTTCCGGTGGGCGACTTGGCCTTCTTTCCGGTGGGCGGCTTGGCCTTGAACATCTCCAGCATCCGGTCCGTGACGACGTATCCGCCGACGACGTTCATCGCGCCGAACACCATGGCCACGAAGGCCAGGACGTAGCCGAGCCAGGTGTGCGACTCGGCCGCGATCAGCATGGCGCCGATGACGACGATGCCGTGCACCGAGTTCGAGCCGGACATCAGCGGGGTGTGCAGGGTCGCCGGGACCTTGCTGATGACCTCGATGCCGACGAGGACGCTCAGCACGAACACGGTGATCGCGGTGAGGAGATCGAGTTGGTTCATGACGACGTTCCTCCCATCAGGGCCCCGGTGATCTCGTCGGCCGGGTCGAGGACCAGTTCGCCCTCGCGCACCAGGTGGCGCAGCAGGGCGACAAGATTGCGGGCGTAGGCGGTGGACGCGGCGGTGGCCATCGCGGAGGGCAGGTGTCCGGCGCCGATGAGGGTGACGCCGTTGTCCAGCACCTCGGTCTTGTCGAGCTCACTGCCCTCGACGTTCCCGCCGAGTTCCCCGGCGGCGAGGTCGACGACGACCGAGCCGGACCGCATCCGCGCCAGGACTGCCGCGGTGACCAGCAGGGGCGGCCGGCGTCCCGGCACCTGGGCGGTGGTGAGGACGATGTCGGAGCGGGCGATGTGGTCGTCCAGTGCGGCCCGCTGGGCCTTCTGCTCCTGGGGAGTCAGCTCCCGTGCGTAGCCGTCCCGTTCGGTGCCCGGTTCCTCGTGTTGAGGGCTCTGGACGTCGAGGAACCGGGCACCCAGTGACTCCACCTCCCCTCGGGAATCGGGGCGCACGTCGTACGCCGTGACGACGGCACCGAGGCGGCGGGCCGTGGCGATGGCCTGGAGGCCTGCCACTCCGGCACCGAGGACGAGGACTTGCGCCGGGCGCATGGTGCCCGCCGCGGTGGTCAGCATCGGGAAGAAGCGGTCGTAGGAATCGGCGGCCAGCAGGGCCGCCTTGTAGCCGGCGATGTTCGCCTGGGAGGTCAGCGCGTCCATGGACTGGGCGCGGCTGAGGGTGCGCGGCAGCAGGTCGAGGCTGACCGTGTGCACTCCGCGCCGGTACAGGTCCTGGGCCAGGGCGGGCTGCCGGAGCGGTTCGAGCAGGCCGATCAGCGTCTGCCCGGCGCGGAGCGCCTCGGCGGCCTCCGGTGCGGGCGGTCCCACGCACAGCACGGCGTCGGCCCGCGCGTACAGCTCGTCCGGCTCCACGACGGTCGCTCCTGCGGCGGTGTAGTCGGCGTCGGTGAACCAGGCTCCGGAGCCGGCCCCGGTCTCGACCAGGACGTCGATCCCGGCGCGGCGCAGAAGGGTGACGGCCTCGGGGACGAGGGCGACGCGACGTTCGCCGGGTGCCCGCTCCCGTACGGCCCCTACGGTGACGGTGGCCATGATCTGCTGCCTTTCTCCGGGACCCGGGGGGGGGGGCCGGGTCCCGGACGTCTCAGAACTCGAAGACGAGCCGGGCTTCGGCCCGTCCGCCGAGGACCTCGTCGAAGGACTCGTTGACCTGGTCCAGGCGCCGCGGTTCGGCGATGACCTGGGTGCGTCCGGCCGCGTGCAGCGCGAACACCTCGGTCAGGTCCTGGCGGGTGCCGACGATGGAGCCGATGACGGAGATGCCGCCGAGGACGGTCTCGAAGATCGGCACCTTGATCGCCGCGTCGTCCGCGGGCAGCGCGACCATGACGAGGCGTCCGCCGCGGTTGAGCGACCGGTAGGCCTGCTCGAACGCCTTGGGCGCGGCGGCCAGCACGACGGCCACATCCGCGCCGCCGGCCTTCCTGATCTCCTCGACCGGGTCGTGGGTACGGGCGTTGACGATCTGGTCGGCGCCCAGGCGGTGGGCGAGGCCCAGCTTGTCGGGTTCGAGGTCGACCGCGGTGACGAAACCTCCGACCAGCCGGGCGTACTGGAGGGCGAGGTGACCGAGGCCGCCGACGCCGAAGACGGCGACGCGTTCGGCCGGGGTCACGCGCGCGACCTTGACGGCCTTGTAGGTGGTGACGCCCGCGCAGGTCAGCGGTGCCGCGTCGAAGGAGGTCACGGCCTCGGGCACCTTGACCACCGCGCCCGCGTTCGCGACGGCGTACTCGGCGTAGCAACCGTCGACGGAGTAACCGGAGTTGACCTGCGACTCGCACAGGGTCTCCCAGCCGGAGACGCAGAAGCGGCAGGTGCCGCAGGACGAGCCGAGCCACGGGACGGCGACCCGCTCGCCGACGAGGTCCTGGGCGACCCCGGTGCCGACGGCCTCGACGGTACCGATGCCCTCGTGGCCGGGGATGAACGGCGGCCGCGGCTTGACGGGCCAGTCGCCGTGGGCGGCGTGGATGTCGGTGTGGCAGAGCCCGGAGGCCGCCATCCTGACGAGCACCTGGCCGGGGCCGGGTTCGGGGATCGGCAGGTCCTGGATCTCCAGGGGCTTGCCGAAGTCGGTGACTACTGCTGCCTTCATGGTGCGCTCCTCAACTGACCTGGCGCCGGGGCGCCTTGATGCGGGTCACGAATCGCAGCCCGGTTCCGGCCGCGAGGGAGAAGCCGCCCGGCATGCCCGGTTCCACGTCGAGGACGAAGAAGGGACGGCCGAGGGCCTCGTACTGGTCGGCGTTCATGTGGAAGGTGCATCCGCACACCACGCCGACGAGCATGTCGCCGTCGCCCAGGGCGAATTCACCGTCCGGGAAGCACATCGGGTCGCTTCCGTCGCAGCAGCCGGCGGACTGGACGAACATCACCGGCCCGCCGTGGGCGGCGTGCAGGGCCGTGATCGCCCTGCACGCCGCCCGGGTGGCGGTGACGCGCCCTACGGTGCCGTTGTGCAGCTTCGTGGGCATGTCGGTGCACTCCTTGCGAGAGGGTGGGACTAGAACAGCCCGAGCGGCTTGCTGCCGTAGCTGACCAGGAGGTTCTTGGTCTGGCTGTAGTGGTCGAGCATCATCTTGTGGGTCTCGCGGCCGATCCCGGAGACCTTGTAGCCGCCGAAGGCCGCGCCGGCCGGGTACTGGTGGTAGCAGTTCGTCCAGACCCGTCCGGCCTTGATGGCGCGGCCCATGCGGTAGGCGAGGGCGCCGTCGCGGCTCCACACGCCGGCGCCGAGGCCGTAGAGCGTGTCGTTGGCGAGGGCGAGTGCCTCGGCCTCGTCCTTGAACGTGGTGACCGCGAGGACGGGTCCGAAGATCTCCTCCTGGAAGACCCGCATCCTGTTGTGGCCCTTGAGGACGGTCGGCTCGTAGAAGTACCCGTCCTTGAACTCGCCGCCGACGTCGGCCCGGTGGCCGCCGGTGAGCAGTTCGGCGCCTTCCTTGAGGCCGATCTCGACGTAGGAGGCGATCTTGTCGATCTGCTGCCGGGAGACCTGGGGTCCCATCATGGTGGCGGTGTCGAGCGGGTCACCTTGCTTGATGGCGCGAATCCGCTCCAGGCAACGCCCCATGAACTCCTCGTAGATGTCCTCCTGGACCAGTGCGCGGGAGGGGCAGGTGCAGACCTCGCCCTTGTTGAACGCGTAGAGCACCAGCCCTTCGACGGCCTTGTTCAGGAAGTCGTCGTCCTTGGCGGCCACGTCGTTGAAGAAGATGTTCGGCGACTTGCCGCCCAGCTCCAGCGTGACCGGGATGATGTTCTGCGACGCGTACTGCATGATCAGCCGGCCGGTGGTGGTCTCCCCGGTGAAGGCGACCTTGGCGATGCGCTTGTTGGTGGCGAGCGCCTTGCCGATCTCGGCTCCGGGGCCGTTGACGACGTTGAGGACGCCCGGCGGCAGGATGTCGCCGACGACCTCCATCAGCTTCAGGATCGACCACGGGGTCGGCGAGGCGGGCTTGATGACACTGCAGTTCCCGGCGGCGAGCGCCGGGGCCAGCTTCCACGCGGCCATCAGCAGCGGGAAGTTGAACGGGATGATCTGTCCGACCACGCCCAGCGGCTCGTGGAAGTGGTAGGCGATGGTGTCCTTGTCGATCTCGGTGATCGAGCTCTCCTCGGCGCGGATCGCGCTCGCGAAGTAGCGGAAGTGGTCGGCGGCGAGCGGCACGTCGGCGGCGAGGGTCTCGCGGACCGGCTTGCCGTTCTCCCAGCTCTCGGCGACGGCGAGTTCCTCGCGGTGGGCGTCGATCGCGTCGGCGACCTTGTTGAGGACCGCGGCCCGCTGGGCCGTGGTCGCCTCGCCCCAGGCGTCCTTGGCGGCGTGGGCGGCGTCCAGGGCGAGTTCGATGTCGTCGGCACCGGACTTCGGGATCTCACAGATCGGCTTGGCGGTGGCGGGGCACAGGTTGGGCGCGTACTCACCGGTGGTGGGCGCCTCCCACTTGCCGCCGATGAAGTTCTCGTAGCGGGGCGCGACATCCACGGGGCTTCCTGGCCTGCCCGGAGACTCGTACTTCATGACCGTCCCCTTTCTGAGGGGTTCCATCACGACGCTCGTGGTGACACTCGACACGCTAGGAGCGGGAACGCTGCAACCACGCTGCATGCCGTCCGGGCTGCGGCGGGACGCCTGTTCCGACGTCCAGGGCACGCGCTCTGGACGCGGCGGCGGCGCGCTGCGGGGAGCCGCCCGGCAGGACCCGGGTGAGCGCGGCCCACGCGGTGAGGTCGTCGGCTCCCCAGGAGGCGTCCACCCAGCGGCGCAGCAGCCCGGTGTCGCCGCTGCCGAGGACGGCACCGCGCAACTGCTGTTCCAGGCACCGGCGGTGCTCCACGACGACCGGCGCCTCGGAGCACGGCAGCAAGGGTCCCGGATAGCGGGTGAGGGCCTCGCCGACGCGGCCCTCGGCGAGCAGCTCGCCCACCTCCGTGTAGTCGCCGCGTACAGGATGCAGCAGGGCGTACGGCCGCGAGCCGAGCAGATCGGGGCCGAGGACGGCCCGCAATCGGGTGAGTTCGGCGCGCAGCGTCGAGGCGGGCACCTCCCGCTCCGACAGGTCCACGGCGAGCCGGTCTCCGCTCACGCCCCGGCCGGCCAGCGCGAGTACCAGGACGATCTCGCTGTGCCGCGGGCTCAGCCGGTGCACCTGCCCGGCGTACTCCAGGAGCACACGGTCGCGGCCGAGGGCCCGCAGCCGCACCACGTTCCCGGCGTGCAGCCGGGGTATCCGGGCCAGCTCGGCCTCGGCCGCCAGCGCGGCCCCCCGTACGGCCGCCAGGGCCGGTGGTGTGGCGATGCCGGCGCCGCCGGACAGGTCGATCACGCCGAGCAGCCGTCCGGTGCCGGGATCGTGGACCGGGGCGGCGGCACACGACCAGGCGTGCGCGGCGGCGCTGTAGTGCTCGCCCGTCACGATCTGGACGGGTCTGCCCAACTCCAGTGCGGTGCCGGGGGCGTTGGTGCCGGCCTGCTGCTCGGACCACACGGCACCGACGGCGAAGCGCATGCCCTCGGCCCGGCCGAGGGTGGGGGTGTCCCCCTCGACCCACAGGAGGGTGCCGTCGGTGTCGGCGACGGCGAAGACATGGCCGTCGTCCGCCGCGCCGGTGCCCAGCAGGTCACGGATCAGCGGCAGCACACCGTGCAGCGGATGGGCGTACCGACGGGCGTCGAGTTCCTCCAGGTCCGAGCGGAGCGGGGGCAGCCGGCTGCCGTCCGGGCGCACCTCCGATGCCGCGCAACGCCGCCAGGAGTCGGCCACGATGCTCCGTACGCCCGTCGCCGCCCCGAACGAGGCTGCCGCGCACCGCTCGTGCGCGGTGCGCGAATCCGCGTCCGAGGCAAGAGGGAAAGCGTCCATGGCACCTCCCGTGCACCTTCCGACGACCAGGCTCACCCGCGCGCGGGTGTGGTCGCAGGGGCCGAACGGCCCCGCGCCAGGGCCTGCTGGACCCGACAGGCCCAGGGGCCTCACCATCAGGGTCGTCGGGCGCACGAAAGAGCGCGAGGGGCCGCCCGGCCGTAACACCCGGCCACAGGGCCCCTGTTGGACGGTCGGCTCAGTCGGCCACCGGGGCCCGCCACACCAGGGTGGTGCCGCCCGGCTCGGGACAGTCGATGGTCAGCTCCCCGCCGAGCCCCTCCGCGCGGTCGGCCATGTTGCGCAGCCCGCTGCGGCGGCCCTCGGCCGGAATGCCGACTCCGTCGTCGGACACGGTCAGCCGGACCTCGCGCCCGTCGGTCTCCAGGACCACGTCGGCGCGCCCGGCGCGGGCGTGCCGGGCGACGTTGGTCAGCGCCTCGGAGAGCACGGCGATCACGTCGTCGGCGATCTCACGGGGCACGTCCGTGTCGACCAGGCCCTCCATCCGGATGCTGGGGGCGAAGCCCAGTACCGGTGCCGCCTCCCCGACCACCCGGACCGCCCGGGCCCGCAACCCTGTTCCGGCGCCGTCCTCGCGCGAGCGCAGGCCGAAGATGGTGGACCTGATGATCTTGATGGTCTCGTCCAGGTCGTCCACGGCGCGCACCACGCGTTCGGCGGCCTCCGCGTTCCCGATGCGACGCCCGGCGCTCTGCAGGGTCATACCGGTGGCGAACAGCCGCTGGATGGCCAGGTCGTGCAGGTCGCGGGCGATCCGGTCACGGTCCTTGAGCACCGCGATCTCCTCGGCGTCCTTGCGGCGCTCCGCGAGTTCCATCGCGACCGCGGCCTGCGCGGCGAAACCACGCAGAGGTTCGATCTCCTTGTCGGTGAACGGGGTCCGGCCCGCCTCTCGGATTAGCAGGACGACCCCACGCACCCCGTCGGCACCCGAGCCGATGGGCACCCCGACCGCTGGGCCCAGCCCGGCGAAACGGTCCGCGGCGCCCGCGACCCGCTCGTCGGTGGAGACATCCGCGCTGGTCACGGGCGACCCGGAGGCGAATGCGTGGCCGATGAGGCTGCCGTCCACCGGAAGGACGAGCCCTCGGTGCGCCTCGGCTCCCTGTCCCACGGCCAGTTCCACGGTGAGCGAGTCGGTGTCGCCCATGGGCGTCGCGACCAGAGCGAGCGCGGCGCCGGTGTTCTCCCGGGCCCGGTCCGCGATCAGCCGCAGGACCTCCGTGTGCGCGCCGCCCGACATCAGGCTGTGGGTGATCTCCGCGTTGGCCTGCAGCCAGCGCTCGCGCAGCCGGGAGTCCTCGTAGAGGCGGGCGTTGTCGATGGCGACGCCGGCGGCCACGGCCAGCGTGGACAGCACGGCCTCGTCCTCCTCGTCGAACTGGACGCCGCCTCGTTTCTCGGTCAGGTACAGGTTGCCGAAGACCTGTTCCCGGACCCGGATCGGGACGCCGAGGAAGGTGTTCATCGGCGGATGGTGGGGTGGGAACCCGTACGAGGCGGAGTGCGCGGACAGCTTGGTCAGCCGCAGCGGCTCGGGATGGCGGATCAGCTCCCCGAGGATGCCGTGGCCCTCCGGATAGGGGCCGATCCTGGCGATCTGCTCGTCGGTGACCCCGACGGTGTGGAAGGCGGAGAGACTCCTGCCGTCGGGGCCGATCACGCCGAGGGCCGCGTACTGGGCGTCCACCAGCGCGGCGGCCGCCTCGACAATGCTGTGCAGCGCCTGCTCCAGGTCCAGTTCCCGGCCGACCGAGAGCACGGCCTCCAGGAGGCTGTGCACCCGGTCGCGGGTGCCGCGGGCCGCGTCGAGACGGGCCTGCAGCTCCTCCAAGAGCTCGTCCAGCCTCAGCTGTGGCAGCCTGACACGAGCCTTTTCGGTTCCCTCCGAGCCACCCACCTGTGATCCTCCAGTCCCCCCCGGCCGGCCCCGTGCCGTCAAGTGCCACGGTAATGGTCCGGGGCACCGGGCGGTACGGGATCAGGTGGCCTGGTGACACTCGAGTGGACTCCGAAGATCAGCCGCGCGGGAGGCGGGCGGCGACGTACTCGGTGAGGTCGAGGAGCCGGTTGGTGTAACCCCACTCGTTGTCGTACCAGCCGAAGACCTTGACCAGGTCACCGTGCGCCTGGGTGAGGGGGGCGTCCAGGACGCAGGAGGCGGGGTCGCCCACGATGTCACGGGAGACGATCGGGGCGTCGGAGACCCGCAGCACACCCTTCAGCGGCCCGTCCGCGGCCTCCCGGAACGCGGCGTTGACCTCCTCGGCCGTCACCGGCCGCTCCAGCACCACGCTCAGGTCGGTCAGCGACCCGTCCTCGACCGGGACCCGTACGGCGATCCCGTCCAGCGTGCCGGCGAGCTCCGGCAGCACCAGGCCGACCGCGCGGGCGGCCCCGGTGGAGGTGGGGATGATGTTGACGGCGGCGCTGCGGCCTCGCCGCAGGTCCTTGTGCGGGCCGTCCAGGACGACCTGGTCGTTGGTGTACCCGTGGATGGTCGTCATCAGCCCCTTGACCAGGCCGAAATGCTCGTCGAGCACCTTCACCATGGGCGCCACGCAGTTGGTGGTGCAGGAGGCGTTGGAGACGACGTGGTCGCGCTCGGGGTCGTACGTGCCCTCGTTGACGCCCATCACGAGCGTGGCGTCCACACCCTTGCCCGGCACGGACAGCAGCACCTTGCGCGCTCCGCCCTTCAGGTGCGCCCCCGCCTGCTCACGGGTGCGGAACCGCCCCGTGGACTCGATGACGATGTCGACCCCGAGCTCGCTCCAGGCCAGCGCGGCCGGGTCGCGTTCGGCGGTGACCGTGATGCGGTGGCCGTCCACGGTCAGGGAGCCCTCGTCGTGCTCGACGGGGCGGCCGATGCGGCCGTACGTCGAGTCGTAGGCCAGCAGATGGGCCAGTGCCGCCGGCGAGGTGACGTCGTTGACCGCGACGACCTCCACGGGTGTGCCGGTGCCGTTCTCGGCGCGCTCCAGCACACAGCGCAGGTAGTTGCGTCCGATACGGCCGAAGCCGTTGATGCCCACGCGCACGCTCATGTCCGTCGTCCTCCCCGGTCGGTGTCCGTTTGCCTGCCAGTCTCCCGCCGGGTCCCGCTGCGGGACTTGGGCCGTACGGGGCAACCGCAGGCCGTCCGGCCCATCGGAGTCCGGCGGGGCCCTACAGGCCCGGGCCGGAGGGCCGAGTGGCCTCTGGGAACGGCGTGACACACCGGCCACTCTGGAATCGCCGGTACGAGATCGAAGGGGTGGCACGCATGACTCCCAGGGACACCGGGGCCGACGCCCCCGTCGCGGGGCCTGTCGGGGTACGGGCCGAGGGCGATGTGGACGACCAGGAGCTCGCCTACATCCGGGACAAGGTGCGGGCGGTCCTCGACCGCCCGGGCATCCCGCCCGCCATCGGCGAGGTGCGGATCTCCCGTGCGAGCGCGCATCACGCCGGGCAGCCGTGGACCGCGGCCGGTGAGATACGGGTGGGACGCGACGTGGTGGTCGTGCACGCCCGGGAGGCGAGCGCGCACGAGCTCGCCGACCGGCTGCAGGACCGACTGCGCGGCCAGGTGGAACGCATGGCGCACCGCGAGGATTCCGCACGCAGGGCCGCCGACCCGCCGCCGTGGCGGGGCGGCCCGGCGGGCGAAGAGCGGGGTTAGCAGGAGTGAGGGGCTCCCCGGGACGAGATCCCGGGGAGCCCCTCGTCGTCGCGGCCTTCAGAACCACGCGGGCCTCGTCGCCGCATGCGGAGGGTCCGGGTGGGTACTACATCGGGGCCGATCGGCCCTGTCGGCGCCGGCATCGACCAGCTCAGATGTTTGGACCACGAACGAGCGATCCCCACACTCCTACGGATTCCATCATGATCCTCGGCAACGCCCAGCCCGTCCCTGCCGAACCCCGACGCAGCACGGGGATCGACAGCGTCGAGGCACTGCGGCTCCTGGGCAGTGTCTCCTTCGGGCGGATCGTCTTCACCCAGCACGCGCTGCCGACGATCCGCCCGGTCAACCACGTCATGGCCGACGGCGACATCGTCATCCGGACCTATGCCGGCGCGGCCCTGACGTCGCGGACCCGGCAGGCTCGGGATCTCGGGGTCGTCGTGGCGTACGAGGCCGACAACATCGACCCGGACACCCATCTCGGTTGGAGCGTGGTGGTCACGGGTTACGCCCACCTGATCACCGATCCGGAGGAACTGGCCCGGTACCAGACGCTGTTGCGACCCTGGGTGGAGCAGACCATGGACTACGCGGTCCGTATCCGGCCGGATCTGGTCACGGGGATCCGCCTCACCGCGCCCGGCGTCTGATCCGTCGCCGAGCACACGGGCGCGGGGGTCGGCTCAGTCGTGTGGCACGACCGCCACCGGTGGGACCGCCTCCCGCAGGACGTGGTGTGTCACCGGCCCGATGTGCGGTCCCAGCTGCGCGGACCGGCGCCTGCGGCCCACGACGACGAGCCTCGCGTCGCGGGAGACATCCACCAGATGCGATCCGGCGGTGCCGACCACGGCTTCCTCGGCCACCTCGACCTGGGGGTACTTGTCTCGCCAGGGCCGTAGCGCTTCGGCGAGGATCTCGGCCCGGCGGGCCGGTTGCTCGTCGTTGGGGCCGGCGTCCTGAGGGGTGGAGGGGTTCCAGCCATGGACGACTTTCAGAGCCGCCCGATGGCGGGCAGCGGTGTCGAAGGCGAAGTCCAGGACGGTTTCGGCCTGGCTGTCGCACAGGTCGAGGCCGAGGACCACGTCACGTTGCGAACCGGGCGGCCACGCGGTTCCCGCCCCGTCCGGCCGTGGGCCGGCCGCGGCCCGGACGAGGACGACCGGCCGCTCGGCCCGGGCCACAACGGCCGAGGCCACGGAACCGAGCAGGTAGCCGGTGGTCCGGCCGAGGCCCCTCGATCCGAGGACCAGAAGGTCCGCCCCGCGGGCCGCATCGGTCAGCGCGGCCGAGGGGCTCCCGCCGAGCCGGGCCCACCTCAGACGCAGGCCGGGCCGGCGATGCGCGAGGACCGCCGCGACCTCGCGCAACATCTGGTCGGCACGGTCCATGCCCGGACCCGCCACGGGGTCACCCCCGAACGGCACGTAGTCGTGAGGCGGTTGGTCTTCGGCATGCACGAGGCGCAGTGGGATCGCACGCGACCGGGCCTCGTCGGCAGCCCACTCCGCGGCAGCGAGGCTCTCGGGTGAACCGTCCAGACCGACGGTTACGGTGCGGCACATAGGGGCCTCCTCAAGATCGTGCCTCCACTCTCCTCGGAGGTACGACGGTTGCAGAAGGGGCCACAGGTCTCCCGCGGGGCCGCCGGACGGCCCCCTGGTCACTCCCTGGTCATCGCTGCCGTTCAGCCGTGCCAGGTCCAGTCCGCGACCTCGGGCAGGTCGGTGCCGTGGGCGCGGATCCAGTCGTGGTGCCGCAGCCGGGTGTCCTCCATCCGCTGCCGTACGGCGGCGGCCCGCACCGCCAGCCCGGGCACGCGGTCGATGACGTCCATGACCAGCCGGTACCGGTCGAGGTCGTTGCTGACGACCATGTCGAACGGAGTCGTGGTCGTGCCGATCTCCTTGTAGCCGCGTACGTGCAGGTGCGGATGGCCGGCGCGGCGGTAGGCCAGCCGGTGGATCAGCCACGGGTAGCCGTGGTAGGCGAAGATCACCGGCTTGTCGCGGGTGAACAGCGCGTCGTACTCCGCGTCCGGCATGCCGTGCGGATGCTCCTCCTGCGGCAGCAGCCGGGCCAGGTCGACGACGTTCACCACCCGGACGGTCAGGTCCGGCAGGTGCCGGCGCAGCAACTGCGCGGCGGCCAGGATTTCCTGGGTGGGCACGTCACCCGCGCAGCCGAGGACCACGTCGGGTTCCCGGCCGCCGTCCTCGGTCCCGGCCCAGTCCCAGATCCCGGCGCCGCGCGCACAGTGCGCACGGGCCTGGTCCATGGACAGCCAGTCGAAGCAGGGCTGTTTGCCGGCGACCACGACGTTGACGTAGTCGCGGCTGCGCAGCACGTGGTCGGCGACGGACAACAGGGTGTTGGTGTCCGGCGGCAGGTAGACCCGGACAACTTCGGGGCTCTTGTTGAGGATGTGGTCGACGAAGCCGGGGTCCTGGTGGGAGAAGCCGTTGTGGTCCTGGCGCCAGACGTGCGAGGTGAGCAGGTAGTTGAGGGAGGCGATGGGCGCGCGCCAGGTCAGCCGGCGGGTGGTGCGCAGCCACTTGATGTGCTGGTTGACCATCGAGTCGACGATGTGCACGAACGCCTCGTAGCAGGAGAACAGTCCGTGCCGGCCGGTCAGGAGATAGCCCTCCAGCCAGCCCTGGCAGGTGTGTTCGGAGAGGATCTCCATCACCCGGCCGTGCCGCTCCAGATGTTCGTCGACGGGAAGCATCTGCGCCTGCCACGCCTTGCCGCTCGCCCCGTACACGGCCTGGAGCCGGTTGGAGGCGGTCTCGTCCGGGCCCACGATCCTGAAGTCGCGGCGCCCACCGGTGCGGCGCATGACGTACTCCAGCACGTCGCCCAGGACGCGGGTGGGTTCGTGCATTGTCGCGCCCGGCTTGTCGACCTCGACGGCGTACGCCTCCAGGTCCGGCAGCGGCAGTTCGCGCGTCAGCAGCCCGCCGTTGGCGTGCGGGGTCGCGCCGAGCCTGCGCGCGCCGTCGGGCACGCAGGACAGCACCTGGGCGCGCGGCCGTCCCTGCTCGTCGAACAGTTCCTGCGGGCGATAGGAGTGCAGCCACGCCTCCAGCTGCCGCAGGTGCTCGGGGTTGTCCCGGACGGCGGACAGCGGCACCTGGTGGGCACGCCAGGTGCCCTCGACCGGGAGGCCGTCGACCTCGGCGGGGCCGGTCCAGCCCTTCGGGGTGCGCAGCACGATCACCGGCCAGTGGGCCCGCTCGGGGACACCGTCCTCGCGGGCGCTGCGCTGGATCGCGTCGATGCGCTCCACAGCGTCGTCCATGGCCGCGGCCATGGCCCGGTGCACAGTCATGGAATCGTCGCCGGTGACATGGATCGGCGCATGGCCATAGCCGCGCAGCAGTTCGTCGAGTTCGGCCTCGGGGAGCCGGGCGAGCACGGTCGGGTTGGCAATCTTGTAGCCGTTGAGATGGAGGATCGGCAGGACCGCGCCGTCGTGGACGGGGTCGAGGAACTTGTTGGAGTGCCAGGAGGCGGCCAGCGGGCCGGTCTCCGCCTCGCCGTCCCCGATCACGCAGGCGACCAGCAGGTCCGGGTTGTCGAAGGCGGCTCCGTAGGCGTGCGACAGGGAGTAGCCCAGCTCGCCGCCCTCGTGGATCGACCCGGGCGTCTCCGGCGCCACATGGCTGGGCACTCCGCCGGGGAACGAGAACTGCCGGAACAGCCGCTCCATCCCGGCCGCGTCCCTGCTGACGTCGGGATACGTCTCCGAGTAGGTGCCCTCCAGCCAGGAGTTGGCGAGGACGGCCGGTCCGCCGTGCCCCGGGCCCCAGACGCACAGGGCGTCCCGGCCGCGGGACCTGACGATCCGGTTGATGTGGGTGTGCACGAGGTTCAGGCCCGGGGAGGTGCCCCAGTGCCCCAGCAGCCTCGGCTTGACGTGCTCCGGGCGCAGGGGCTCTGTGAGCAGGGGATTCGCCAGGAGGTAGATCTGACCGACGGACAGGTAGTTCGCGGCGCGCCAGTGGGCGTCCAGGGCTTTCAACTCGTCGTCCGTGAGCTCGGCGGGCGCCTGCTGCGTGTCGACGGACATCGGGATTCCCTTCCGTGGCGGGTCTCGGGACGAGTGTGCACGCTGATCCGCGCCTCACCACCTTCTGCCCGCCGACCGGGTACCCGACAGGGCCGTTCGGGCCACCCCCTGGGGCCCGGGTGCCCCTCATCGGGGTCGGCACCAGGACGACAGGGCGGTGGGGGGCGGCGCA
This sequence comes from Streptomyces sp. SLBN-8D4, assembly GCF_049739545.1. Lineage (NCBI taxonomy): Bacteria > Bacillati > Actinomycetota > Actinomycetes > Kitasatosporales > Streptomycetaceae > Streptomyces > Streptomyces sp. SLBN-8D4. The sequence goes on along the minus strand of NZ_JBMGQC010000001.1, from coordinate 9,030,341 downwards.
GCAGGCTCCGCCCGACCGCGGCGAGCCCGGACCCGGACGCGTGCCCGTGGCAGTGGGCCCCGACGACCCGCGAGGCGGCCCTCCCGGGTGGCTTCCAGCAGGGCGTGCCGAGGCCGAGACCGGCACCGTCACACCCTCGTCACGGTCGGACACGGCGTACAGGATGTGCGGGGTGACACGCCGGTCTACGGCTTCCTCAGCCGGAGCCGGTCCGCCGTGTGCCTGCTCAGAAGGGCAGCCGCGTGCCGTACAAGGTGCGTCCGCCGACGAGTTCCCGACCCGTGATCAGCTCGGGCTCGATCCGCACGAACACCTCCCGTCGGCGAAGGCGCCCAGGAGCGCGGCCCGACCCGGCACAGGCGTGCGTGCTCGGCCGGGTCGGTCACGACGCCCGCCCGGCCGGTGACGACGACGCTCCAGCCGGACTGGGCCGCAACATCGACCTCGTCGGTCTCGAAGGCGACGACCACGCCGTCGACCGCGCGGACCAGCTCCGAGCCCGCAGCCGTGCGCAGCAGCACGGCCCCGCCGTCGTCCAGGCAGAAGTTGACCGGCAGGACGGCGGGCAGGGCATGACGCGTGTGCACGATCCGGCCCACGGGCACCTTCGCCATCAGGCGCAGGCACTCCTGCCGGTCCAGTTCACGGAAACCGTCGTCGGGATGCATGACCGGTCCCACCTTCGCCGTCCGCTGCTACGTGCGCTCCACACTGCCCCCGTCCGCGGCGGGCGGTGAAGGGCCAACGGTCCCGATTCCCGGGGCGGGACGGCCCTGAAGCGGGACAGGACGAGCGCGCCGATCCGGCAGCCGCGCCGGCCGCGCTCCGCCGCGCTCCTGAGCGGGAGGTACGTCGAGCCCGTACCGCCCCGGCCGGGCTCACGCGCCGGGCCGGGCCCCCTGGACGTGGAAGTTGAAGTCGCCGTGGCCGAGCGTGCCGTACAGGCGCAGCCAGATCGGCAGGAGCATCTCCACACCGCGGGCGCTGGTGATGTCGCCCAGGTCGATCACGCTCGCCTCGGGCCAGCCGAAGGAGCCCAGCAGCGCGGTGACGGTCTTCTTGGCGCCGGTGTCGTCGCCGCTGACGAACACGGTGTGCTCCCCTGTCACCCGGGCCGGCTCCACCATGACGAGGCAGTTCATGGTGTTGAGGGTCTTGACGACCTTGGCGTCGGGAAAGGCACGCTGGATGCGTTCGCCGAGACTGTCGGTGTTGACCGGGTCCAGCGTCGGCGGCATCCCGGCGGAGAAGTCCAACGGGTTGGCGACGTCGATGAGGACCTTGCCGCTCAGGTTGGCCGCGCCCGCCGCTTGGAGGGCGTTGAGGCTCTGGTCGCCGGCGGTGGTGTTGAAGACCGTCTCGGCGAAGGCCGCGGCCGCCTCGAAGGTCTCCAGACGCACCTGCCCGTGGTCGGCGTGCCACTGGGCGAACGGCGGATTGCCCATGCCGTCGGGTTCGGTACGTGCGAGAGTGGCTCCGGGGTCGCGGGTGCCGATCACGACGTCGTGGCCGAGGGAGGCGAGCTTTCCGGCGATCGTCCGGCCGACGATGCCGGTTCCGAGGACTGCGTAACGCATGGGAGTGGGTCCTTCCGGGACTCGGGCGACCGGCCGGGGCCGTGCCCACGACGAATCCGAACAAGGTCGTTCTCTGCCCCCTGATGACGGTAGCTGTCGTAGCGTCGGCCTGTTCCCCTCTATCGTGGAAAATCACATCATGATGGCTCGTGTCGAGGCAGGCTGCACATGAGGAAACCGCAGATCGACTACGCGGCGGTCTTCCGGGCCCTGCCCGGCATGGTGGCGCTCCTGACGCCCGAACTGGTGTACGTCGATGTCAACGACGACTTCGTACGCATCACCGGTCGCGCCCGCGAGCAGCTGCTGGGCCGCTACATCTTCGACGTCTTCCCCGAGAACCCCAATGACTCGGCCGCGGCCGGGATGCGCGAGACGCGGGAGTCGATGCTGCGCACGGTGGCGACCGGCGAGCGCGACACCATGGCGGTGGTCCGATACGACATCGAGGATCCCCAGCGTCCCGGCCACTGGCGGCAACACTTCTGGAGTCCGGTCAACGCCCCCGTCCTCGGCACCGACGACAAGGTGACGCTGGTCGTGCACCGGGTCGAGGAGGTCACCGAACTCATCCGCGCCCGCGGCGGCCCGGGCGGCGACAGCCGGGCACGCGTACTGGAGGCCGAGCTGTACACCCGGGCCCGGGAACTGCAGGAGGTGAACGAACGCCTGCGCCAGGCCCACGCCCACGAACGCGAGGTCGCCCTGGCTCTTCAGGAGGCCCTGCTGCCCGCCCCCGGACCCCTGGGCCACCATCAGGCGGCCGTCCGCTACCGGCCCGCCGTCGGCGCCCTCAACGTGTGCGGTGACTGGTACGACCTCGTCGACCTGCCGGGCGACCGCTTCGCCGTCGCCGTAGGAGACGTGGTGGGGCACGGTCTGGCGGCCGCCTGCGTCATGGGCCAGCTGCGCAGCGCGCTGAGCGCCGCCACCCGCGTCGCCGACGGGCCGGCCCGGGCGCTGGAGGCCCTCGGTCTGTACGCCCGTTCCGTCGCGGGCGCCGAGTCGACCACGGCGGCCACGGCCTTCATCGACTGGGACGACCACACCCTCACCTACAGCTGCGCGGGCCATCTCCCGCCCGCCCTGCTGCACCCCGACGGCACGGTGTCCTTCCTGGACCGGGCCACCGACCCGCCGCTCGGCGCCAGCCCCGAACACGCCACCCGCCCGGAGGCGACCACGCCCTTCGCGGAGGGCGCCACGCTGGTCCTCTACACCGACGGTCTGATCGAGCGCCGCACCGAGGACATCGACACCGGCCTGGCCCGTCTCACCGACGCGCTCACCCGCCACCGTCACGCCGAACCCGAGGAGCTGGCCGACGCGCTCCTGGCGGAGCTGCTGCCGCCGACCGGCAACGCGGACGACACCGCCCTCGTCGTCATCGCCCTCTGAGGGCGGTGACCCGTGCTCCGGGCGGCCCTCAGTCCTCCGCGGGCATGACGCGGGTCACCTTGCCCTTGGGGGTCGCCTCCAGATAGCCGGACTGGCTGTACTCGTTGCTCAGGTAGACGGCCATGCCCAGCGGGGTGTCGAAGGTGTCGTTGGGCTGTCTCACCGTCACGTAACGGGTTTCCGGACCGTCGACGTTGAGCTTCTTCCGGGCCTCTTCGAGCAGCGTGGGCACCTTGCCCCAGTCGAAGCCTCCGAGACGGAAGGGCCGGTCGCCGCCGGACAGGGTGCCCTTGATGATGCCCTTCTCCACGCCCTGCCCCGGGCGGTAGGTGTAGCTGTCGTACTTGCTGTCGCTGCCGTTGACCATCAGCTCGGCCGACACGTAGCCGTCGTACACGGTGAAGTCGCCGAACCTGTCCCGGCCGCTCTGCCGCTCCAGCGCCTTGACGGCGGTGCGGATGCCGTCGGCGGTCAGCAGGGTCGTGGTCGTCGTGTCCTTCGACTGCCGGGCCGCCGGGGCCGCGGTCGGTGAGCCGGTCGATGCCGGGGCCGAGACGGCGGAGGACGAGGCGCCGGGGTCCGCGGCGCCGCCCGAACCGCCCGAGCCCCCTCCGAAGGGCAGCAGCCACCACAGCAGGACCAGGGCGCCCGCGACCGAGGCCCCCGAGACCCCGAGCAGGACGCCCGGCCCGGACCGGTTCCCACGACCCGCTCGCACCGGCGAGGTCAGCGGCTGCCCCGGCCCCGCGAGGACGGGCGGCGGCCCGAATCCGGCGGGGGCATCGGCGAGGGGGGCCGTGGGCGGACCGAAGGCCCCTGGGTACGAAGGGGCCGCAGCGGCGGACGGCGGGTGCAGCGGGTAGGAGGTGGAGGACTGATGCCAGGCGGTCGCCGGACCGCCCTGCCCGGACTCGATCACGGCCAGCTGCCGGTCCAGCACGGCGGACGACGGCCGCGCCGCCGGATCCCTTACGAGCACGCTCATCAGTACGTCGCCCAGGGCACCGGCCCGCACCGGCGGCGCCACGTCGTCGTTGAGGACCGCGGCGAGGGTGGCGAGGGTGCTGCCGCGGCGCAGCGGGTGGTGGCCTTCAACGGCGGTGTACAGCATCATCGCGAGCGACCACAGGTCCGAGGCCGATCCGCCCTCGTGGCCCGAGATCCGCTCCGGTGCCATGAAGTCGGGGGTGCCGATGATGGAGCCGGTGACGGTGAGGCTCGTCGTCTCGCGGATCGCCGCGATGCCGAAGTCGGTGAGGACGGGGCGCCCGTCGGACCTCAGCAGGACGTTGGCGGGCTTGACGTCCCGGTGCTGGATGCCGGCGTCGTGCGCGGCGGCCAGCGCGGCCAGCACACCCCGCCCGATCCGTGCCGCCTCGGCCGACGGCATCGGCCCCTGGGCGAGGCGGTCGGCGAGCGAGCCGCCGCCGACCAGCTCCATGACGATCCACGGGTAGGTGCCCTCGCCACCGTCGACGATGTGGTGGATCGTGACCACGTTCGGGTGGTCGATCCGGGCCAGGGCCCGAGCCTCGCGCAGCACCCGCTCGCGCAGCGTCCGCGCGCTGTCGGGGTCGTACTCGGCGAGGTCCCGGTCGGGCGGGCGGACCTCCTTGACGGCGACCATCCTGTGCAGCACCAGGTCCCTGGCCCGCCAGACCGTGCCCATCCCGCCACCGCCGAGACGGGCCTCCAACTCGAAGCGCCCGTCGACGACTCGTCTGCCGGGGCCCTCGTCTGCCTCACTCATGGGCGGGAGCATACGGCGACGCCGTCAGAGCCACGCGGCCCAGGGGGGCGAAGGCCGGCACCAGGCCGCCGTAGCAGCGGACAGGCCGGTGAACCGGTCCGGTGTACGGGAGTTCAGTGGGCCGGGTTGCCCTCGGCCGTACCCCGCGCCGCCGCCGGCTCCCCGGGTGCGACCTGGACGCCCTGCGCGGCCGGCTCGGCCGGAGCGGCGGTGCTCTGCGCGGTGCCGTCCTCCTTCATGGCCTTGGCCTCGCTCTTGAGGATGCGCATCGACTTGCCGAGCCCGCGGGCGGCCTCGGGCAGCTTCTTCGAGCCGAACAGCAGGATGATCATGATCGCCACGATCAGCAGGTGCCAGGGCTCCAGTCCGTTGCGCAGCATGCCGTACGTCCCTTCTCCGCGCTCATTGTTGCCAGCTTGCGCAACTGTACAACCACGGACACGGCCCCCGCCTCACTCGTCGGAGTCCTTCTTGTTGGTCGCCGCCGCGTACGCCTGCGCCGGTGTCATCGGGACCCCGTTGAGCGCGACCGTTTTGTAGGGGCTGACCTGGGCGCATTTCTTGGCCTCGTCGGCGGTCTGGGCGTGGGCGTTGGAGACCGCGGCCTTCGTGTCGGCGGGCGCCGGCGAGGAAGAGCCGCCCGGGAACGTGGTGCCGCTCGTCCAGTCGCTGCCGATCACCAGAGTCAGGCCGGTACCCGTACCTTCCTTGAGGTGCGAGATGCGCAGCCCGAGCGCCTTGGCGACGGTCTGGGCCTCGGCCTTCCGGCCGGTGCCGTAGGTGAGGATGGTGGTCGTCGCGGGGCTCGGCGCATTGGCGGTGGTCGTGGCGGAGCTGAAGCCCTGGCCGGTGAGCGCGTTCGCGACGACGGAGGCGCGGCCGGTGATCTCGGTGCCGTTCTCGACGGTCACGGCGATCCGGGAGGCGGGCACCGCCGAGGCCTTGGCGGTCGCGGGGGCCGCCGAGGACTTCTTGCCGGAGCCGGTGGAAAGGGACTGGTCGTCGGAGATGCTGGAGAAGAGGGCCTTGGCACCCGCGCCCACCACCACCCGGTTGGTGTCGTTCGGGTCGGCGGCGGTCTGCATCGTGGTGAAGGTCATCCGCTTGGTGGGGACCTTGTTCACGTCGGCGGCGAGTCCGATCAGCTTCTTCACGCTGCCGAGGCCGTCGTCCACGGTCAGCGCCTTGGTCGCGGCGTCGGCCAGGTCGTAGACCGCGGTGGGGTCGGTGAGGGTGCCCGCGCTCTTGAACTTCCGGATCATCGCGCTGAGGAAGATGTGCTGGGAGACCGTACGACCGAGATCGCTGCCGTCCCCGAAGCCGTGCCGCGAGCGGACGAACTCCAGGGCCGCCTGGCCCTTGAGGGTGTGGTCGCCCTTGGACAGTTTCAGGTGCGAGTAGGTGTCGTACACGTTGTTGTCGACGCACACGGAGACACCGCCGACCGCGTCGGACATCTTGACCACGCCGGAGAAGTCGAGCTTGACGAAGTGGTCGATGGGGATGCCGGTGAGCTGGTGGATGGTGGCGACCTGGCAGGCGGGGCCGTACCGCAGCGCGCTGTTGATCTGGCCGTAGTAGCCGGACGTGGACTCGCCGCTCTTGCTGTCCTTGCAGGCCGGGACGTCGACCATGGTGTCGCGGGGGATGCTCATGACGGTGGCGTTGGAGCGGTCGGCGGATATGTGCACGACCATCTGCACGTCCGCGTTGCCGTTTCCGGTCTGCACACCGGTCTGGGAGCAGCCGCCGCCCAGCTTGCAGTCCGCCTTGCTGGTCCGGCCGTCCGAGCCCATGACCAGGATGTTGATCGGGGTACGGCCGAAGGCGTCGGCCTTCTCGGAACCGCCCTTGCCGTCGAGCGCGACGCTGTTGATGTTGCCGTTGAGGTGCTGGTAGAACCACCAGCCGACCCCGGCCGTGCCCAGGACGAGAAGTGCCAGACATATGCCGGCGATCTTCAGCACCCGCCTGCCACGCCGCACCGGGCGGGCCCGGCGACGCGACCGCTTGCCGCCTTGCGAGCGGGCCGCGGCCCGGGCCGCGGCCCGGCCGCCGGGGCGATGTCCGTCCGCCTCGCCCTCCCGCTGTCCCGGCACCCGGCCGGTGCGGCTGCGTGTGGCCTGACCGCCCGGGCTGTCCCACCGGTCGCTCATCTACCACTCCCACGAAACGGTCGGGCCCCTCAGGCCGGCCTTGGAGGGGGCGGCCGGGCGTGCGCGGCGGTGTACAGGCAGGCCAAGCGGGAACCCGCCTAGCTTGCGTAGTTGCGCAATCTAACAAACCCCTGGCGCGACCAGGACGGACCGCGTCGCATTTCACGGGTGAGAGATCTCATGACCGAATGCGGCAACCTCCGGGGCGCCTGGCCCTCCGGGGGGCGAGGTCCCGGTCCTCGGCAGATCCTCCGAGCCGCGGTCCGCCGACGTCCCGACCCTCCTTGACCTCGCCGAACGAGGAATCGCCCCGGGGGGCGCCGGCGCCTAGGAGCTGCGAGAGCCGGCGTTGTGCGCGACCGCCGGGCCGGTACGGGCGGTCAGCTGGCCGACCATCACGCGGACCACGGTCACGATGTCGGGGTCGTCGACGTAGTAGATCTGCCGACGACCTTCACGTCGGGAACGCACGAGCCCGGCGAGTTTCAGTTTCGCCAGGTGCTGGCTGACCGCGGGCAACGCGCCGCCGACCCGGTCGGCGAGGTGGGTGACATCGCTCTCGCCCTGGGACAGCGCCCACATGATGTGCAGCCGGGCCGAAGAGGCGAGCAGTCCGAACGCGGCGGCCGCCTCCGTCAGGACCTCGACGGACGGATCCTCGAAGCCACCGGCGAGTGTCGCCACGATCCCCTCCCGTCCCACCCCGGTCACCGTCGACGCACGTGTGCTGTCTCAGTGTAAGGGGGTGGCACCTCGGCCACGAGAGGGCCTCCACTTCGTTGGTTGCGCAATGTAATAAGCGTGTGAAAGAACATCGACGACTTGTCATCAGCAACCTGTCAGGCCTGCTCCTCCCTGGCCTCACTCCATAAGCTTGCGCAATCAGGCAACCGAAGGGTCGTGAACCGGGCGCACTCCGCCTGGCCTGGCCCGACTGGAGGACTACACCGTGGGCATCATCGGCTGGATCATTCTGGGTCTGCTCGCCGGAGCCATCGCCAAGATCCTGCTGCCCGGCCGCGACCCTGGCGGCCTGATCGGCACCACCCTCATCGGGGTCGCGGGAGCGTTCGTCGGCGGCTGGCTCTCCGCGCACTTCCTCGACCGCCCGGTGGAGAGCCACTTCTTCGACCTCTACACCTGGGGCGCCGCGATCGGCGGCTCCCTGGTGCTGCTGATCGGCTACCGCCTGCTGTTCGGCAACTCCCGGAACTGACCCGCGGGGACGTACCCGCTGCCGTCGCCGTGCCGGCGGCAGCGCAGAGGGGGCGACACACTCCGTACCGCCATGCGGGGGCGTGCCACCACCGCTCGGGGATCCGCGCTCCACGCGGCTCGCCGTGGTCGCCGTGGATGCCCGGCGCAGGGCCGCAGGAACTGGAGCGCCGCCGCCGCAGCAGCCCCTACGCGCGACGCCGCTACGGCGACAGTGGGCCGCACCTTCCGTCAGCGGTGGGAGATCTGGCGCGCCGCGCCCCCTCGGCCACCGAACGCGCGCCAACACCCAGGCGGATCACGCCTGTTCCTCCGGTCGCAACCGAACGTGCCGTTTCTACGGGCCACTCGCTCCCTTCGGCGGGCACTCGTGCCCGCCGACCACGGGTGGGGTGACACTTCATGGAGATCTCAGGCGTGATCACCCCCGCTGCCATCGACATCGTCGCCGACATCAAGGTGAAGGTGCGCCACTGACGGACCGCCGTGTCCGGAGGGCGTGCACATAGTTCGCCGACATGGACGCGGTGGTTGAGACGTTCGGGGACGCCCGCAAGCCGGACGGCGGACGCTACGCGTTCACCCATCGCCGCGACCAGTCTGACGAAGTTCTTCCAGCTGCTGGATTTCGAACGAACCTGCCGCCGCGCAGCCATACCTACCTGTTCCCGCTCTCAGCGGACACCGGGGTGCCGCGCTTGGTGTCCGGCAACCCGGCGCGGGCGATCCGCGCCTGGGCCGATGCCCTGCCGGCCCTGGACTCCGGAAACCTCGATCGCAACGGCGCCCCGCTGCCCTACGACACCGCGGGCACCCTCCCGTGTGCGTTCCGGCACTCCTACGCCCAGCGGTACGCCGACGCAGAGGTGCGCCCCGACCTGCTGCGCGATCACGCGTCTGCGGGTCGTCGAAGGCTCCGGGAAACCCGCGCTCATGGCCTCGATGACCGCCTACCAAGCGCGCTCGGTCGCCGTGCCCTACGGCAACTGCACTGAACCGACCAACATCAAAGCCGGGGGAAAGAGCTACCGTCCGCGCTTCCAATGCGCCGGCTGCGGAATCTACCGCCCCGACTCCTCCTGCCTGCCCGCCATCGAAGAGCACTTCCACCACCCGCGCGGCACTGAACACGAGACCGCTCACACGCTGGGCGCCGCCGCCCTCGTCACCCGCAACCTCCCCGACAAGATCGACGCCTGCACCGAGGCCGCCGAGAAGGTGCACAAGCAACTCCCGGGGGCCTCGCGAGCCGATCAACTTCACTCCGGTCGCCAAGGCAGCGGGCCTATCGAACTGGCTCGTCTACGCCCCAAGCGTCCGCGAGCACATCGAAGCCGCCCGTACCCAGCAGGCCCGCACCCCAGCCCAAGGCAACGAACCCCGATCGGCAGGCGGTGCCACGAGTACGGGCACCAACTTGGTGATTCTTCGTACCGACAACCCGACCGGCTACGGGCGACCGACCTCACAGACCGGATCGGTGAACTGACCGCACAGAATCAAGAGCTGTGCAGCCGGATCACCCAACTTAAATACGAGAATCAGTAACCCCGAGCGAGCCAACGGCGCATGATCCGAATCGAGAACTCAAACTATTGTCTCCACGTTAGAGCTCGTAACACGATCTTGCTGGCGTAGAACGGCTGGTCGGGGGCGCTGTTGAGCAGGTTGCCGCTGCCGGTGCCAAGGTCGTTCAGAGGCCATGACGGGGGGCATTCGGCCACCAGAGTGGAAGGTTGCCCCGGCAAAGCGGGGCTGGGGAGCCGGGCACCCGAGCCATTTGATGACGAACCAGGTGAACCACAAGGTGAAGATGAACCCTGCCATCAGGGCTGGCTTGCGATAACGACCCCTCCGAGGGTGCTGTGCAGGACCACCCACGGAACCGCAGCAGCGACCCGTATGAGATGCGCAAGAAACAGCAAAGTCATGCCACTGGCTCCTGCGCTGCTTCAGACGTCACAAGCAGCTCATGCCCTCCCAACCACAGCGATGGTCACCACTGAAGTCAGCCCACCGAAGAGGACACCAACACAATTCCGCTGCACCAGCGGCTCGGAGGACGCGACGGCCGTGCTCCCACGACAACGGCACCCTTCCGAGCAAAGGCCTCAAGCTATCCAGGGCGACTTGTTGCCGACCTGTTGAAGTCGGCCCACTGTCCATCAATGGATAAACGGGTACATGCTAGGAATATGAACCCTCCGTCGAGTCAACGGCGCCCCGCTCGGATCCAAAACCCTGCTCGATCACACCAGAACCAGCATCCCCGCCGGATTCGACGACGACTCTTATGGACTACCGTAACTTCGACTGCTCTAGTCACAGTAGTTACTGTTTTTGCCTCAGGATTCTCTACTGCTATAGCAACTCAAGTCGGGGGCTTTTTCTCATCTCCAGAGGCGCCGCGTGTCACTAGCACCGATGTGCGCTATGTCAGACTCTTCGATGAAGAAGGTCGCCCCGCAGCTGGATTCACAGAAGATCCCCGGACGAGGACACACGGTAAGTGCTGGGAATCCAGCATCGTAAGCGAGGATCCAGGCGCCTACCGTTGCATCGACGGACGTAGCGGTAGCTATCTCTATGATCCCTGTTGGGAGGTGCGACCTGCTCATAACCTTGTCGGCTGCGTTGAAGACCCATGGAGCCGAAGGATCATTCTAGTGCATCTGTCGTCAGAGCCGAGCTACGGCAGGCCACCCCGAGCCGTTGACCCCTGGGGTCTTGAGGTGCAGGACCCAATAGATTCGTGGAACTTCCTGCGATGCACGTTCCAGGGAGGCGTCAGTTCACCTATAGGTGGGCAGCCCACTCCCTGGGAATGCAAAGATGAGGAAGGGCGTCACACTGGATGGATCATCGGCAAAGTCGACACTCAAGCATCTCTTTGGTGGGTTTACTACGCCGCCGACGGGTCCGACGCCATTGTCCGGGCGACGGTACGCACAGCCTGGAAATAGGTTCAAGCGAGAGCCCAAGTTTGTCAAAGAATACACGCAAATAGCGCTCTATCCTGCGACCATCCGCCGTGCAGATCCACCTATGGCTTTCCCGGCAATCCGTCGGGTCCGCTAGGGACACTAAGAGCTCGTAACAGGATCTTGAATGAGCCTTCTTCAGCCGCTTCAGCGTCGACGGCGGATAGTTGACGAAGCGGGGCGATTAGCCCAGTCTTGGTCGGCTTGGACCCGTCGAGAGGGCAACAGGCATGACTGAGCACGGGAACGTCTACGTCGACATGGTCGGGGACCTGTTCCACCCGGGGCACGTCGCGCTGCTCAGGGCCGCGCGGGACTTCGGGGAGCGGCTGATCGTCGGGGTGCTCTCTGACGAGGTCGTGGGCAGGTACAAGCGCAAGCCCATCATGACGCTGGCGGAGCGGGTCGCGGTGATCGAGGCATGCCGGTACGTCGACGTGGTGGTCCCGAACGCGCCCTACCGTGTCACGAACGAGTTCCTGGACCTGCACGGAATCGACGTGGTCGTGCACGGGGACGACCTCACAGCTGACGCGCTCAAAGAAGTCTTCGGTCCAGTGGCCGATGCGGGAAAGCTGCGCCTTGTGCGGTACACAGCTGGCGTCTCCACGACCGAGCTAATCCGACGGTGTCGCGCGGCGGCCCCTTCATCAGAGGGCACGGCGATCTCGTAAGCTCGTAAGGCGGTCATGCGATCTGGCCTTCTTGAGCCGCCTGAAGCAGATGAGGCTGCAGCCCAACAAGACCAAGGCTTCGTGGAGTTCGAGGCGTCGTTCCCATCGTACGGCGAGGCGTTTGAACTGGTGGAGCAGGGCGAAGGTCTGCTAGACGACGTAGCGGAGCTTGCCCAGGCCCTTGATGTTCGGGGCGCCCTTGCGGGAGATCACCGGCAGGATCCGGCGGCGCCGCAGCTCCCGACGTACGGCCTTGGAGTCGCACGCCTTGTCACCCGGGATGGATTCGGGTCGCCGTCGTGGGCGGCCGGGCCGTCCGGCGACGGGAGGGATGCCGCCGACCAGGTCGAGGGTCTGTCGTTGACCTTCGCGGCGGTCGTGACGACGTGCAGCGGGGTGCCCCTGCCGTCTCAGATCAGGTGGTGTTTGCTGCCAGTCTTGCGCCGGTCGACCGGCGACGGGCCGGTCGCGGCTCCCCCTTTTTCGCGCGAACCGGGGAGCCGTCCACGCATGCGCGACTCCAGTCGAGTTCGCTGGCTGCGTTCAGCTCGGCGAGCAGCACGTGGTGCAGTTACTCGAAGACGCCGGCCTTCTGCCATCGGTCCAGTCGCCGCCAGCAGGTCTGTCCGGAGCCGAAACCCAGCTCCCGGGTCAGGAGTTGCCAGGCCATGCACCGGCGGAAGACGTACAGGATGCCCTGCAGGCATAGCCGGTCCTCCACCGGCTTCGGCTACGGTGACCGATTAGGCCAGGGCGGGAGCAGCGGTTCGATCCGTGCCCGCAAGCCGTCGTCCACGATCCAAGGCAGAGTTGCCACACGACACGAACGGCCTAATCATCACGTCGGTCACGCCCGACCAGGACACCTCAGCAAGATCCTGTTACGAGCTCTTAAGGCCTGTCAGCGGCTAGGCCAACCGAGGCAGGCGCCGTAGCCGCTGTCATGCGTATGGCACCTCGCCGAATCGCTGCCGCCATCAAGAAACCCGCGCCTAGGAGAAATGCCGCAGCAATAACCCATCCGGTGACCCCATTTGGCAGAATCAGAACGGTCACCAGAAACGGGCCGAGTACTTGACTCAATCCAACCCCTGTGGCGAATAGGCCCTGATATTGCCCCTGGGCATCCTCTGGCGCGAGTTCAAAGCTAGCTGCCCAGGATCCGGTTGCATGCAAGATCTCACCGAGCGCGTGCGCAGTGCCGGCCATCAATAGGATACCAATGGTGAGCCATCCCGTCACAGGCCCCGACAGCCCGAGCAGCAAGCATGCTGAAGCCAGGAGAACACCAGCCAGGGAAACGCAGCGGCCCGCATGGCGCAGCGGCCCGAAGCGGCGGCCGACGGGGACTTGCAGAACAAGAATCACCAACGTATTGAGCAAGAAAAGTACGGCAACGAGCCCGCGCGGCGCATCGGTGTATTCTGACACCCACAGAGGGATTCCGACCTCCAGAATGGCATAGTGCAACTGGAGCACTGAGTTGATCAGGACGACGGTCACGTACGAGCGGTCCGCCAGGGCAGCCCACCGGCTGACTTTATTTGCGCCAGCCATAGGAGGTACTGGGGGTACGCGCATTACCGCGACAGCTCCGCAGAGGAAACAGCCACTGCCGACGAAGAGGAGAGTTTCATAAGTCGCCTGGCGGTCGGAGGCTAGGGCGATGCTCGCCAGTGCGGTACCCACTGCGAACCCCAGGTTGGTCACGGATCGGAGATACGCGCGAGTCACTATACGTTCATTTGCCGGAATCAGGTTTGCAATCAGCGTCATGCGCACAGCTGAATCGCCCTGTATTGCGAACGCGAGAAGGCTCGCGGCAACAACGAAAGCGGAATATGACTCGGCTTGGGTGTACAGCAGAACTGCAGCCGCCTGACACGCGAGCAGCGCGATGAGCAGTCCGCGGGAACCCAGTCGGTCGGACAGCCTGCCGAGCGGAATCCCCGCAGTGAGACCAATGAGCGCCGCGACGGCAAGCCCCGCACCGACCTGTGAAACCGACAAACCGATGATACGGGTGAAATAGATCGAGCTCAGGGTCACGACGAGGCCAGTGCCCATCGTGTGCAAGGCAGTACTGAGAGCTAGCGGTCTCGCCTGCTGCGTTGGGGGTAACAAGCTTCGCGACAGCGCTTTTCCTCGGCTTTTTGATTCGACCGTCTCTTGAGAGTCATTGATCGACGTTGCACTGTTCGTCACGCCGATGCTCCCAAGAAGCACCATGAACTGGTGAAGTCGCCCGTCGCGTGGCCTTCGCGCTGCTCGTACTCAACTGGACAGTAAAACACCCCGCTCACCTCGCCGCCGACTTTCCGGTTGACTCGGAGAGATGTTTCGCGTGTGCGGCGGGAATTCCGGCACTCGCGACCACAAATGCGTCGAGAGCATCTCCGGGGATGGCCTGTACGGCGCTGTCCGGCGCATCACCAGTGGACGGGAAGATCGTGATATCGATCTGCGCAGCCAGCTCACGAGCCAAATCCATCGCCCCAGCCGGTGTACGACCGAGCGTGATGACATGGCCCACATAGTCACCACCCCACCTCAGCCCGAACGACCGCTGGCCCGGAGCAGGTACCTCCACCTCCGATACATCGTTGCGGGCCGCCACCTGTTCGACACCAGTGACGCCGGCAATAGTGCCCGCCTGGGCCGTGAGGAACCTGATTGCCGCTGACCTCTGGGCCACGGGCTGACTGCTGACAGAAACGCCCCGTCCGGCTGCGAGCTCGAAGACCAACTGCTCCATGTCGATGCCGTGAGCCAGCCTGACCAACTCGTTGATGTGGCCGCCGGCCCGGCGGCAATGTGACTCCACGACCTCCGGACCCGACGACGTCAGAATGATCTCCGTGTGCGACGGCCCCCACTTGAGACCCACAAGGTCCAGCAGGCCCTGCACAAGTCGGTGACAAGCTTCCAGCTCGTTGGGAGGAACGGGCGCGGGCACCGCGTGCCCGATCTCGATGAACTCATCACTGAGCTCTTTCGTCGTGGCGGCGAGCGGGATGTGCTGTCCATCGATAGAGAAAAACTCGACGGATATCTCGGTCCCGACGAGAAACACCTCAGCCAGCATCTCGGTCAGACCGGCATCGGCAACCCAGCGCCACGCCGCCTCGGCTTCCGCAGGAGCACGCACCAGCCGGACCCCCCAGCTGCCACTGCCCCCTCGAGGCTTGATGATGCTAGGTCCGTGGTTGCTTACGAACCTGGTGAGGTCATCCGCGCAGGTCACCATCTCCGAAGCGGCGTGGCTGAGACCGTGCTTACGCAGCAGGCTTCGGGTGGCGAACTTGTCGTTGAAGATCTCTGCGATCTCGAATGAATTCCCCGGTAATCCAAGTTCTGACGTGAGATGACCGGCGATCATCTGCAATGCTTCGGCATGGCAGACAATATTCGAGAAAGGTGATTCGGAATGCATCTCCCGAACCATCTGAACTATCCCAGCCATGTCGCTAAAATCGACGATTCTTACATCCTGGCAAATCTCAGATGCTCGCTCAGTTAGATCGTCAGTGGCCCTGATGTTTACTATGCGGAGCCCAAGCCCCTCAGCCTTCATGAGGAGTCTGCTGGTGCCCCCGAGGACGAGGATTCGGCGCGGTTCCATTGACTCAGTCCTTCATGTCCAGTCTGATTCAGCCACGGTAATGATCTCCTGCCGATCGACGGCTGGCGTCAGCGGCCTCAAAAACGCGTACAAGCCGGACACGGTTGCTATGGCGAGCGGCACCATGATGCGAGCGCTCGTACCGCCCTGCATACAGCCCGCGTCCAACTCGATGATCAACGGGCTTCTTCCAGCATTGGCAGATATGAAAAAACTTCGTCCGATTTCAAAATGTCGGACAAATCGAGGAGACGGTTGACTGATTCGGACGCTGCTATAACTCGCGCCAAACGGCCGGCAGACGTCCCGCGCTGCCATTCAGGAGATTCTCCGACCTTACAGAAGACTTCGGCCTCCACAACTCCGTCAAGAGCCAGGAGTTCATCAACTGTTGGCACCTTCGAGACCGTCACGTCCCTCGCCGGGGATTGCGGAATGTACTGCCCCGAACTGCGCAACCGCGGCCCCAGTGGCGCAACCTCACGTCCTGTCGCAACTGCAGCCATCGCAGCGACAACGTCGTAGTCGAAACAGAGATGAAGCATCTCTATGACGGCGCCACCGAGCCTGCTGTTGACCTCAATAATGCGAGGTCCGTCAGCGGTGAGCATTATTTCCGTGTGGACCATTGAATTTGTGATCCCGATGGCATCAATTGCTTCTGTAGCACACCCGAGTATCGCATCGACTCGCTGCTCGGGCAGTGTTGACGGCATCAGGTTGCCGTTTTCCCGGAAGGACTCCGAGAGCGGGAACTTGTCCGTAACTACTAGGTGATTGATCGAGCCGTTCTGTACCAATGACTCGACGCTCACGTAGTGGGCGAGGCGCGGATCATCGTGCCACTGCTGGCCTATCAGCATTTCTTCCAGAACGAAGTCCGCCGATCCATTGCCGCGGGGATCCGTCTTGTACCGCCTGGTCGCGTTCTCCCACAATTCCGTGAGATCGATGCCCGGCGTGATCTGATACGTCGCCACACTGCTGACCCCGACGGAGGGCTTGAGTATTGCCGGCAACCCAACCTCAGCCACTGCGCTAACCAGTTCACTCAGGCAGCGCACAGCGGAGAAGCGGGGTATTGGAGCTCCCGCCTTCGCGAGCGCCATACGCTGCTCCTCTTTGCTCCTGAGAGCAGGGAGCGATGAGGGCGAGTTCGCAGGAAGTCCCAACTCCAGCGCCGCAGCATGAGTCTCTGATACAACCAGCTCACTGAACCCGAGGATTCCTTCAGGCTGCCATTCACGGCAGAATTCTATGATCGACCCAAGGGGGTCGCTGCCGCCCAGCAGAGGTGAATGCTCACAAAACTGGCTGATAACTCGAGCGTGCGCCTCGTCCTTTTCTCGGTCACCTGTGGGGGCCCAGAGAACGTGTACGTCGTACCTCGCAGTGAGGCTTGGCATATACCACCTCGGTGGTGGCGGCCCCGGACCATCGAGGAACACCAGCCTTGGCAGTTTCGTTTCACCTGGCATTCGATTACTCCTTAGCAAGAGATCGCAAGGAACGTTCATGGTCAGTCGTAGGCAATTGAGAGGCCAGAACCTCATCAA
Organism: Streptomyces sp. SLBN-8D4; assembly: GCF_049739545.1. Taxonomy (NCBI): domain Bacteria; kingdom Bacillati; phylum Actinomycetota; class Actinomycetes; order Kitasatosporales; family Streptomycetaceae; genus Streptomyces; species Streptomyces sp. SLBN-8D4. Next base: position 9,013,412 of record NZ_JBMGQC010000001.1, on the reverse strand, counting down.
AGCACTCTCCTGCACGGTTCGAGTGCGCCAGCCGACTAAGCTAGTCACAGACTGCACAAGGAGTCAAGCACTGAGTCATCTTTATGACTTGGGCATTAGCTGCAACCGGTGACATAAGGTGCATATGACCCACAGGTAGAGAGATTCGAGAGACCTCGCGAGGTTGCACGTGGCAGAGCAACCGACTTGATCGCAAGCTCAGTCACATCTGTGACTCTCTATTGACTCGCTAGTCAATCGTCCGTAACGTCAAGAGCACGAGGCGCACAGTCATGACCTACGCGCCAGACAGCATCAGACCAATATGCCAGGCGGATTAGTCGCTTTCTAGAATGAGAGGTCATTGGTGTCCACAAGTGTCACACTCTTAGTCGGCGGTCGGAGTACCGAACACGATGCATCTCTGCACGGATATCATCACGTACTTCACGAGCTACTCAAAGAATCGGACCGTGTCACAATCGACTCGGTCTTCTACATCAGCCGTTCAGGCGTCGTTCACGTCTTCAAAAACGGGCCGTGGCCCGAGGATGAGGCCGGACTCCTCGAAGGCAGCACGCTTCCGCTGGGCTCAGCTGTCGAACGTCTGCGAGAGAGCGGCTCCTTCGTATTCTCTCTCCTGCACGGCAATGAGGGCGAGGACGGGGGATGGCAAGGCTTGGCGGAGGTCTTCGGAGTTCGCGGGAACTTCGGCCCCACGCTGGCCTCGGCCGTGGGTATGAACAAGTATCTCCAAGCCAGCCTGGCGACGGCCTTGCTCCCCGCTCTGCATACCCCGCGTTCTGTGCTGGTGCAGGGGAACGCGTTCGATGCACAGCGCATCCTGAGCAAGATCGGTGCGGGCCCCGTGGTGGTGAAGCCGAACCGGATGGGCGCATCGTTGCTCACAACGTGCCTGCACGCTCCCACCGAAGAAGCCCTGGCAGCAGCAGTCAACGCAGTTGCGCCGTATGACACCCAGATCCTTGTGCAGGAGTTCATTCGCGGGCGCGAGTACTCCTGCAGTGTCTATCGGGAAGAGGGAAAGTTCGTCGATCTTCCGGTCGCCGAGATTGTTTCGCAGGGCTTTTTCGGCCACGAGGAAAAGCACGTCAAGGGGCGTGCGCGCATCGAGCTGTGCGATGAGGATGCAACAGTCACAGCCATCCGTGAGTTGTCGCACTCACTCTTTGAGGCGACCGATGTTGCCACGTTCGCTCGCTTTGACTACATCGTGAGAGACGCCGAGATCTACTTCCTGGAGGTCAACACCCTGCCCGGCTTGATGTCCGGCAGTATCTTCCCGCGTGCGCTCGCCGCATCCGGTCGCACTGTCGCCGATCTCGTCTTGGCCTCGGTTGGGGACTACGACGGCCGTCCTTCACGGAACAAGATCAAGGAATACGAGATCAGTCACTGAGTCCGCCCATTCCCCCGGGTGGGCCCCACACCCTGTCACCGTGAAGGACGGCAATGGCCACGCAGCAGAAGGAAACAATCGAGCCCACCCGCACTCGCATCGTCAGGATGCAGCCACACGGATGGCACAGCATCCTGATCAAGGATGAGTCACAGCAGATATCAGGCGCGTTCAAGTACCGAGGCAACGCTCATAAAGTGGAGCAGTTACCGTCGGAGAGTGCCCTGGTCACAGCATCCACCGGGAACCACGCCTCAGGCTTGGCCCACGCGGCATCGGCTCGCGGGCTGTCGCTTCGTGTCTTCGTGCCCCGAACGACGCCACTGGCCAAGCGGCGCAAGATCACAGGTGCTGGCGCTGACATCGAGTTGGTGGATGGCGGCTATGACGACTGCGAGGTTCTGGCGCGCAGGTACGCGTCCGCACGGTCCGCTGTTTTCGTACACAGCTTCGACGACCCTGACATCATCGAGGGACACCGGAGCCTGTACCGCGAGGTGCGCGAGGAGGCAGGCCTGCCCGACACTGCTTTCGTGCCCGTCGGAGGTGGTGGTTTGGTCGCGGCCGGCATCGCCGAGTGGGGCAATGAGGCCACTGAGATCGTCGGAGTGGAATATGAGGCCGCCCCGGCGATGCAGTTGTCGCTGCAGGCCAGCCGAAGAGTGCAACTCGCGTCGGCTCGCGGCCTGCCGGAGGGCCTGCTGGTGCGACGAATCGGAGCCCGTTCCTTTCAAGCGTGTCGCGACTACGGCCTGAACGTCCGCACCGTCGGCGATGAGGAGCTGCATCGGGCGATGCGCATCCTCTGGGCGGAGGCGGGGATCCGGGCCGAGGGAGCAGGAGCAGCAGCCTTCGCGGCAGCCTTGCAGAACCCTGACCCCCGCAGGAGGGCGCTCTGTGTCGTTTCGGGCGGGAACATCGACGACGAGGTGTGGAAGAACTGCATTCTCGGTTAGCCCATGTCCGGCCGCGTCTGCTGACCTATCGCTCGAGGACTACGCCTCGTTGAGCGAAAAACTGCGTCAGCACGGGCCATGGCACCTCGGCGAAGCGTTGGGAAATCCCAGGCAGGCCCGAGGGGTTGTGGATCTGCAAGTGGCCGGGCGCACACCCGACAGCGAGAACCAGATGCCCGCCGCGGCTGGGCGGCAGGGCCTCCGGGTCCCGGATCGACGGGTGCACGGACAGCATGACCAGCTTCCCGTCGCTGAGGAGCCCCGGGAGCTCGGCGGCCGTCAGGTCTGTCCGGACCTGTGCTTTGATCCCCCAGCGCTGGGCTGCGTGTTGGGCGAATGGCGCGTAGATAAGACCGTCCAAACCATTCTCACGACGCACATATGCGCCAGCATCCAGAAACTCCCGGGCCAGGGTCACCAGGCCGGCCGATGGCAAGTTCCAATAGTCCAGCGCCATGCGCAGGCAGGCCATTCCACATATGCGCCACGACCAAAAGGCATATTCATCTTCGCTGGTGGCTCCTGAACGCTGCCAGAGCGGATCGGCCTCAGCCTGCACCTGGCCTGCTAAAAGGCCGGGCACCAGGTCTGCCGATTCCCATTGCGAGTAGTACGGCACCTCATGCCGGATCGAAATTTCTTTGGCTGAAATTTGCTGCATGTCCTCATTTTCGCACACAGGCTGGCATGATTCGGCGGGCATGCCAGCAGAAGGACAGGACGATAGCACGACGCCAAGTCCTGCGCGACATCCGCTAGTCATGAACTGTGCGAGGGAATTTGCACATGAAGGTTTACATCAGTGCAGACATGGAGGGAATTTCCGGTCTGGTTGACGCGGAGGATGTTCAGCCACCCGGGAGGGATTACGAACACGGCCGTGTCATGATGACCGAAGATGTCAATGCCGCCATTTCCGGATCCTTGTCCGGCGGTGCGACGGACATCTTGGTGAACGACGCACACGGGCCCATGCGTAACTTGCTTCCAGACCGGTTGCACCCAAGAGGGCGCCTCATCAAGGGGCGATCCAAGCCGATGAGCATGCTCGAGGGGCTCGACAGCGATTTCGCCGTCGTGCTCTGCATTGGCTTCCATGCACGGGCCGGCTCGTTGGGAGTCATGAGCCACAGCTTCATGGGGCACGAGATCGAGGACATGTGGCTGAATGGTCAGCTTGTCGGCGAGATTGGGCTGCTGCATGCGACGGCGGCCGCCTTGCGCGTGCCAGTCGGATTGCTATCGGGAGACGACGCCGCATGCGAGGAGATGGCCGCATGGGACACCGGCGTGACAACCGTCCAAGTCAAGTTGGCGCGGGATCGGTTTGCCGCTGAACTGCGGCCGGTCATCGAAGCCCGAGCCTCGATCCAGACGGCAGCACACAATCTCCTCGCGGAACTGTCGGCCGCACCGCGTCAGCCGTCCGCCCCGGCGGCGTTGTTTCCAGCGCTGCCCGCCAGGTCTGAGGACGGCCGCGGCGGGCCGGCGCCCATGTAGACGGGGTCAGCCAGGACCGGGGACGCCTTGACGTTCGCAGATTCGGATGATCCGGTGGGTGCGGGCCGCACTCACGTCGTGAACGCGGCCGGGCAATGCGGGTGAGATCCACAGCAGCCGGCCACAAGGTCGATCACGAGCTGCACGTTCACGCCATGTCGGCGGTGCTTGGCGGAGTAGTCGGCCCGGCCGTCGCCGTTCCGGTCGCGCTCCGCAAGAGTGCCGTCAAGCAGAACGCAGTCGGGATCGGTCTCGCGTGAGACTTCGAACACCTCCCCCAACGGCACGGGAGCCACGTGCGTTGCGCACCCCGTCGGCGTCGCCCAATCGGCGGCCACGCTGAAAACGCTCCCTATGTAAAATCTGTGAGCTTGACTGTCGGTGTCATAGATTTGACATCCGTTTGCCACGTACCATGTCTCCACTTGACACTTAGAGACGCAACACCCGCCCCGCCGCGTCCCTAATCGCCGAGGACAGTTCGAGCAGCGCCGGGACTCTGATCCCCCATGTCAGGATCAGAGTCCCGGCACGACGCAGTTGGATCGCTAAGGCCACTCGATGTCCGTCGTCGTGCAAGGTAAGGAGGGCCGTTCGGCCTCTTCTGCAGCTTGACTGTTGCAGGGTCTCCTCATCGCCACGGCGGGTGTAGCGATTGGGTGGCGCGTAGTGCGGGTCACGCGGATCTCCTAGCGGGTCGAAGGATGTTCAATGGAGATTAGACAGCCAGCTTTCGGAAAAAAGCTGAGGACTCTTCGCCTTGAGAATGGGCTGACACAGGCGGATCTAGCGGGGGGTCCGGTCTCCACCAGTTATGTCTCAAGGATCGAGAGCGGCTCTCGCATTCCATCCGTGGAGACAGTCCGATATGTGGCAGCAAAACTTGGTGTCACCGCAGAAGAGCTTCTTTCCGTCGATACATCTGAAAACTCCTGGAACGTAACAGCAGCGGAGATCTCGACCCTGCTCGCAGATAAAGACTTTCCAGCCGTCATCGACGCGTTGCACCCATACGGTGCAGATCTGTCGGCACGGCTTCCCGAGGGATGGGCCTGGCAGATGCTGTGGGCCAGGTCTCGCGCCCATACGGAACTGCAGGACGGACAGGGGCGACGCACTGATCTGCACCAAATGGTGGCGCTGACCAGGAAATGGGATTCGCCATCTCTGCTTGCCAGACTTCTGGTCGACCTATCGGATTCCGCACGCGTCGTCGGCGACATTGGAGAGGCACTTGCCGCAGCCGAGGAGGCGCTTTCCATCGTCAATCACATTTCTCCGGTTATAAACACGCTAAGGATCCAGTGTTTTCTCGCGTTGATGGCAGCCCAGACCGAGGCCGGCTTGCTGCATCAAGCGATTACGAAGGTGCCACAGGTGCTTGACGCAGCAAGAGACGCTTCACCCTCGATGAAAGCTCGGGCGTATTGGAGCTGTTCCAGCGTCAAAGTGCGGCAGGGCGCCTTCCGAGAAGGGAAGGAACTGATCAACCTGGCCATTTCCACCATGCCGAGTCGGGACGATCTCCTCGGCTGGGCACGATTGCGTATGGCTGCGATTTCCCTTCACCTACGGTGCTCAGAATCCACCTCCCCCATGATGCACACGTGGCTCAAGGAATCTTCCGATGCTCTTGCCTATGTGGGGCATCCGGTTCATCACGCCGAACTCAAGGCCGTTGCCGCGCGTATGCACTTGGCAGAAGGCCGCACTGCCGAGGCGCAATCTGAGGCGGCCGATGCGGAAAATTCTGGGCTCCTGTCCTTCCACGACAGACTGCGCACAAAACTCTTGCGCGCCGAGGCTGCAATGAAACTGGGCCACGGCAGGGAAGGAGCTGGTATCGCAGAGGCGGTTGCCGAGGAAGCTGAATCCGCCGGCTACCTAGAACTCGCCGCCGAAGCATGGAAGACGGTGGCGGTCGCTCATAAATCCCCCCCCGTTCCTTAAGCCCGCCCGTTGCGCTTTCTTCGTACTGCGTTAATGGACCGTTAACGAATACACGTCTTGGAGCCCTTGCGAATCGGACTCAGAGGCATCTCACGATCTTCAACAGGATAACTGTACCGTGAAACGGGAGTGGCACATTAAGCCACAGCACAATGGCTGGAACTGTGCGCCAGTCACTCTCTGGCCTCTCCGCACTTAGGGGCATGACGCCAGGTCAGCCGCTGACAGAGAGATGAACCCGGTTCCCTCGTGGCGTCGCTCTCGCATCGTCAAGGTCCCGTGCTCGGGCCTGTTGTGGCTGAAACTGTTTACCGCTTCGAGGTGTGGCGCTTTCCCTTCCGTGCACATAGCGTCTCGCCTTCCTTGCTCAGGCTGAATCAGCGATGTCCGGGCTGTGGTGACGGGGCGTGATCCCTGCGGTACGACATCCGGGTGAAGCGGGAGGCCGTGCGGCTGGAGGCCGCCAAGCGGTTCGAAGCCGGGGCCGGGACGCCCGGGTTGCGGTGGAGTTACGGGTGTCGGACCGACTGGTGGGCGGCAGGGTGCTGCCGGAGCCTGGACGCGACGGCGGGCTCGATGGTGGTGGAAATGCTGTCTCTGCGGTTGGAGGCAGGGCTGGATGGTGAAGCGAGTGAAGCATGCGGCCTGGCCACCGTGTCCTGGAGATCGGCTCCGGCGGCGACGACAGAGTCCTGAACCCGCCGCCCTGGCCACCGAGCGCATCAGGAACAAGACGACGGCAAGGACCTGTACGAGCTCGTCGTCCACGGTTATAGCGACCAAGGGCGCCTCGCCGCGCAGGAGATGGCCGAGCAGGTCCAGCACTGGCAGCGCAACCACCGCGGCGCCCGCTGCCCCCTCATCACCGCCCGCCCAGCAGTCGGCCGCGCTCCGGCGGGCACGGTCCACGAACCGCATGTGTTCGCCAAGAAGCACACCTGTATCACCGTGGACTGGCCGATCGTGCCCGGCAGCACTGCCCTGCCCACCACTTGCGGGAGATGCGACGCCGGATGAAGGGCGGTGCCTCCTGATCATCGCTCGCCGATCGGACGCGAAATGTGCTGGGACCCGCACACGCCGAGCAGCGAGGTCGGGCTCGGTCTCTGAGGCCGGTCGCCTCTTACGCAACGACTCCGAGGCGATCAGCCCCAGATGTCCGAGCTCAACGGAGCGCGGTCAGCACCAAGTCAGCACGGGAGGCAGCACCGCACCCCCAACTCATCCGATCAGGGCAAGGACGTGCGGGTTTTCATGATTTGGAGCGCCGAAGTCAGCACGGAACCAGCACCGGGATCTCGGTGCGCTGACCGGCACTGACCAGGCCGCACCGCGATACCCGCCGCTGGGCCCGCCGACCGCCGAGGAGTGATCACAGAGCGTTCCGAACCACCGCCCGCCCATGGTTTGGTCCTGCAGAAGATCCGCGCTTTAGGGCCAGGACCGGAACCGGCACGCCCCGCAAGATGCCCGACCCGGCTTGAACCGGGTACCGTCCGCCCGCTGCCGGCTGTGACGATCAAGGACAGCAGGCGGCAGCGGCCGTCGGCGCTCAGACGGAGTTTGATGGTGAACCCGCCGCGTGAGCGGGGTCGCTTCCACCGCCACCACGGGCTCAGCGGCCCCAGCGCAGCGCCGCCGTCTGCACGGGTGCGTCCCACAGCCGCAGCATCTCCTCGTCGGCCCGGCAGAGTGTCACCGAGCAGCCCGCCATGTCCAGCGACGTGACGTAGTTGCCCACGAGCGCCCGCGCCACCGGCACGCCCCGGGCCTCCAGCAGCCGGGCCACCTCGGCGTGGAACCCGTACAGCTCCAGCAGCGGCGTCGCTCCCATCCCGTTGACCAGGGCCAGTACCGGCCCGTCGGCCGGAGGCACGTCCCCCAGCTCCTCGAGTACGGCGCCCACCGCGACCTCCGCGATCTCCCGGGCAGGCATCATCGCGCGCCGCTCTCGGCCCGGCTCGCCGTGGATCCCGACCCCGAGCTCCATCTCCCCGTCCGGCAGGTCGAAGGTCGGGCCTCCCTTCGCGGGAGTGCTGCAGGCGCTGAGCGCCACGCCGAAGCTGCGCGAGAACTCGTTGACGCGCCGGGCGATCGCGGCCACCTGCTCCAGCGGTGCACCCTCCTCGGCGGCCGCCCCGGCGATCTTCTCCACGAACAGGGTCGCCCCGGTGCCCCGCCGCCCGGCCGTGTACAGGCTGTCGGTGACGGCGACGTCGTCGTTGACCAGGACCCGCTCGACCCGGACGCCGTCCTCCTCGGCGAGCTCGGCGGCCAGCTGGAAGTTCAGCACGTCCCCGGTGTAGTTCTTGACCACGAACAGCACGCCCTGCCCGGCCTCGACGGCGCTCGCCGCGCGCAGCATCTGCTCCGGGACGGGCGAGGTGAACACCTCCCCGGGACACGCGGCCGACAGCATCCCGTACCCGACGAACCCGGCGTGCAGCGGCTCGTGCCCGGAACCGCCGCCGGACACCAGCCCGACCCGGCCGCCCTCCCGCGCGTCTCGCCGTACGACCACCCGCCGCTCCACGTCCACGTCCAGCTCCGGGTGGGCGGCAGCCATCCCCCACAGGGCATCGGCGACCACGGTCTCCGGACTGTTGATCAGCATCTTCATGGGACCTCCCGGGTGGAACCGGCGGCCGAGCCTGCGCCCAGTGTCCTCACGGAGCTCAGGCATGGCCGGTGACAGGCGGGCGCATTCGCGATCGCACGCCCCACGAACAGTGTGCCGTCACGCCGTGGACATCCGCGATCCGTGCTCGCTGCCGCCCGCCTGCCAGGGCGAGGGTGCGGCCAACGGTCCAGGCGGCCAGGGCGCCGCACCCGCCGCAGACCATGCCGCAGGTGGCGGCGCACCTCCGCGGCGGGTGCGGCGGCGGAGCTGGTGGTGACGACGACCGCCACGTCGGCCTCTGGACGGCGAAGCAGGTGCCGCCGAAGTGCCGCAGGTCCTGGGAGCCCACCCGGTTGCCGTCGGCGCAGTGCTTGCCCGGGATGACGACGAGGAACCCGTCCGCGTTCGTCGCGAGCACATCGGCGCCCAAGTCGGCTGCACCGCCGAACAGTTGTACCGGGGTGCAGCCGCCCCGCGCGCCCGGCGCGGGCGATGTGCGCTCGAAGGCGTCGGCCGCGGGGCTACGGACCCCGTGCCCTTGAGCTGGTGCAGAAGCGGCGGTCGCCCCCGCAGCGGAACATGCAAGGCAGGCCCAAGCGTCCCCTGCCGGCGGGCGGACTTCCGTCTCCTCCCTGGCCGGGCAGGGGGCGGTATCGCCCCGCACGCGTATGGCGCTGGCCGGTCCTACAATGATTTCTGAGGACTCGGGGCAGTCAACGGCCGACCCTCGGGCCGGCGGGAAGCGGGCACCCATGGCTGAGCGACTCAAGAGATCAGGACTGGTCGGCGAGCTTTCAGCGGAATTCGCCGGCACGATGATCCTCATCCTCTTCGGTTGTGGCGTGGTGGCTCAGGTAGTCGCCGGCGGGGCTCTCACGACTCCGCCGGGCGGCCTGGGAAACCACGACAGCATCGCCTGGGCCTGGGGCCTCGGCGTCACACTGGGTGTGTACGTCGCGGCGAGGCTGAGCGGTGCGCACCTCAATCCCGCGGTGACCCTGTCGCTGGCGGCGTTCAGGGGCTTCCCGTGGAGCAAAGTGGCTCCCTACGCGCTGGCCCAGACGGCCGGTGCCTTCGTGGCAGCCCTGCTCGTCCGGTGGAACTACACCGAGGCGCTGGCGAAGGCGGATCCCACCCACACGATCAAGACGCAGGGCGTGTTCTCCACCCTGCCCGCCAACGGCAACCCGAACCTGCCGGTCCACGAATGGGGCGCCTTCCGCGACCAGATCATCGGCACCGCGATCCTGCTGCTGCTGATCATGGCGGTCACGGACCTGCTCAACACGCCCCCCGGTGCCAACCTGGCGCCGTTCATCGTCGGTCTGATCGTCGTGGGCATCGGTATGGCCTGGGGTACCAACGCGGGTTACGCGATCAACCCGGCACGCGACTTCGGTCCCCGGCTGGCCAGCTTCTTCACCGGGTACGGCGGAGCGTGGCGAGATCAGTACGGGAACTTCTACTTCTGGGTGCCGATCATCGGTCCGCTGATCGGAGGTCTGCTGGGAGCGGGCCTGTACAAGGTCTTCATCGGCCGGTTCCTGCCGACCGCTGAGCCGGAACCCCCCGGACGGATCCCGGCCCCGGACGAGAACTGACCGTCTCCCGGGGTTGCCGTGACCGGCTGCCCCGGGAGAGCCCAAGGAGAGGCGGCACCCCATGGCGGACTTCGTCGGCGCGGTGGACCAAGGGACCACCAGCACCCGTTTCATGATCTTCGACCATGCCGGCAACGAAGTGGCGAGGCACCAGCTGGAGCACTCACAGATCCTCCCGCGCTCGGGGTGGGTCGAACACGACCCGGTGGAGATCTGGGAGCGCACCAACTCGGTGATCCAGAACGCGCTCCGGCACGGAAACCTCTCGCCGGAGGACCTGGCGGCCATCGGTATCACCAACCAACGGGAGACGACCGTCGTCTGGGACCCGCGCAACGGCCGCCCCTACTACAACGCCATCGTCTGGCAGGACACCCGTACCGACTCCATCGCGGCAGCGCTGGACCGCTCGGGCCAGGGCGACGTCATCCGCCGCAAGGCAGGGCTGCCGCCGGCCACGTACTTCTCCGGCGGCAAGATCCAGTGGATCCTGGAGAACGTCGACGGAGTCCGCGAGGCGGCCGAGCAGGGCCATGCCCTCTTCGGCAACACCGACGCCTGGGTGCTGTGGAACCTCACCGGCGGCCCCGACGGTGGCGTCCACGCCACCGACGTGACCAATGCCAGCCGCACCATGCTGATGGACCTGGAGACCCTCGACTGGGACGACGAGCTGCTGGGCTTCTTCGGCGTTCCCCGGGCGATGCTGCCGACCATCAGCCCGTCCTCCCACCGGGAGGCGTTCGGACAGACCCGTACGTCCCGGCCGCTGCGGGCGGCCATCCCCATCACCGGTGTGCTCGGCGACCAGCAGGCAGCCACCGTCGGGCAGGTCTGCTATGCGCCCGGCGAAGCCAAGAACACCTACGGCACCGGCAACTTCCTGGTGCTGAACACCGGCACGGAACTGGTGCGGTCCCAGCACGGCCTCCTGACCACCGTGGCGTACCAGTTCGGCGACAGCCCGGCGATCTACGCACTCGAAGGCTCCATCGCCGTCACGGGCTCCGCGGTCCAATGGCTGCGCGACCAGCTGAAGATCATCAACGATGCCGCCGAGAGCGAACGCCTGGCGCTCACCGTCGAGGACAACGGCGGGGTCTACTTCGTCCCTGCCTTCTCCGGCCTGTTCGCCCCGTACTGGCGTTCCGACGCCCGCGGCGCGATCGTCGGCCTCGCCCGGTACAACGACAACGGCCACCTGGCGCGGGCCACCCTGGAAGCGATCTGCTACCAGAGCCGCGACGTGGTGGAGGCCATGGAGCAGGACTCCGGCGTCCACCTCGACGTGCTCAAGGTCGACGGCGGCGTGACGGCCAACGACCTGTGCATGCAGATCCAGGCCGACGTCCTCGGCGTCCCGGTCAGCCGCCCGGTCGTCGCCGAGACCACCGCGCTCGGCGCCGCCTACGCCGCCGGTCTGGCCACCGGTTTCTGGCAGGACACGGACGAACTGCGCACCCACTGGCAGGAGTCCAAGCGCTGGGCACCCCAGTGGTCCGAGGAACAGCGCGCGGAAGGATACGCGGGCTGGAAGAAGGCGGTGGAGCGCACGCTCGACTGGGCCAAGGTCGAATAGGTTCCGGCCGGGAGCGACCGAAGGGGCCCGCCCGAGCCGCGTGCGCCGCCCGCACCCGCTGCACGAGGAGGAGACCATGGCGAACCCGGTGGCTCTCTCGCCCGGCGCACGCGCGGAGGCCCTCGTCCGGCTGGGAGAGGGCGAGCTTGACGTCCTCGTCGTCGGGGGCGGCGTAGTCGGCGCCGGCGCGGCCCTGGACGCCGCCACCCGGGGCCTGAGAGTCGGTCTCGTCGAAGCCCGGGACTGGGCCTCGGGCACTTCCAGCCGCTCCAGCAAGCTCATCCACGGCGGCCTGCGCTACCTGGAGATGCTGGACTTCCGGCTCGTCGCCGAAGCCCTGAAGGAACGCGGACTCCTGCTTCAGTTCCTGGCCCCTCATCTGGTACGTCCGGTCCCGTTCCTCTACCCCCTGAAACACCGGGTCCGGGAGCGTCCTTACGTCGGCGCCGGCGTGCTGCTGTACGACACCATGGCTGCGGCCTCAGGTAACTCCAGAGGTCTGCCCCACCACCGCCACCTGCTCAAGCGCCAAGCCCTGCACGAGGCGCCCGCGCTGCGCTCCGACGCCCTGGTCGGCGGGATCCAGTACTGGGACGCCCAGGTCGACGACGCCCGGCACACCATGTTCCTCGCCCGCACGGCCGTCGCCTACGGAGCGCTGGCCGCCAACCGCACCCGTGTCAGCCGCTTCCTGCGGCAGGGCGAGCGGGTGGTGGGAGCCGTTGTCACGGATCTGGAGACGGGCGACGAGACAGAGGTGCGAGCCAAGCAGGTCATCAACGCGACCGGCGTGTGGACGGACGACACCCAGGCCCTCGCCGGCACGCGCGGCCAGTTCCACGTCCGCGCCTCCAAGGGCGTGCACCTACTGGTCCCCCGCGACCGGATCAACTCCCGCACCGGGCTTATCCTCCGCACCGAGAAGAGCGTGCTGTTCGTCATCCCCTGGGGGCGACACTGGATCATCGGGACCACCGACACCGACTGGACACTCGACAAGGCCCATCCCGCCCTCAGCTCCAAGGACGTCACGTACCTGCTGGAACACGTCAACAGCGTCCTGACCACGCCGTTGGTTCCGGAGGATGTCGAAGGCGTCTACGCCGGTCTGCGTCCCCTCCTGTCCGGCGAGGCCGCAGAAACCAGCAAACTGTCACGGGAGCACCTGGTCGCACACCCGGTACCCGGTCTCGTCGTGGTGGCCGGCGGCAAGTTCACGACCTATCGGGTGATGGCCAAGGACGCGGTCGACGAGGCGGCCCGCGGCCTGGACGAGAAAGTGCCCGACTGCGTCACGCAACGCGTTCCGCTGCTCGGCGCCGACGGCTATCCGGCCCTCTGGAACTCCCGTCACATCCTCGCCGAGCGCTCCGGGCTGCATGTCGCCCGCATCGAGCACCTGTTGAACCGTTACGGCTCCCTGGTGCACGAGCTGCTCGCCATGGTCGCAGCCGACTCCTCGCTCGGCGAACCGTTGCCGAGCTCCGACGATTACCTGCGGGTCGAGGCCGTGTACGCGGTGACCCATGAGGGTGCCCGCCACCTGGAGGACGTGCTCGCCCGGCGTACTCGGATCTCCATCGAGTCCTGGGACCGCGGTGTGGACGCGGCGCGGACCGTCGCGGAACTGATGGCGCCTCACCTGGGATGGGACCAAGCGCACCGGGACCGTGAGGTCAACCACTACCTGAAGCGGGTGGCCGCCGAACGCGAGGCCCAGCAGCAGCCGGACGACCAGACCGCCGACGCGGTACGGCTCGACGCCCCCGACATCATCCCGGTGCACTGAGCAAGGTCGGACTGCGCGTCCCGGACGACACTCGTTTCGACACCATCGATAACCTGAACCGCCTTTCCACAAGCCGGCATGGTGGCCGCACGCATAGCGAACCCTCAAACTATGTAGCCGCGCCACATGTGTGCCTGACGTGCGGATTCCTACGGTGTGGCGACACGCAAAACGTCCCCGTCACACCCCAGGAAGTGGTGCCGATGTCGTCGCCCGCAGCCGCTCCACCAGCCCCGAACAATCTCAAGCGCATCGTCGCCGCCTCGCTCATCGGCACCACCATCGAGTGGTACGACTTCTTCCTCTACGGCTCCGCGGCCGCCCTGGTCTTCAACAAGCTGTTCTTTCCCGACTCGGACCCGCTCGTCGGCACTCTGCTGTCCTTCCTGACGTACGCCGTCGGATTCGCCGCCCGTCCGCTCGGCGCCCTGGTGTTCGGGCACTACGGGGACCGGCTCGGACGTAAGAAGCTGCTGGTCCTGAGCCTGCTGCTGATGGGCGGGGCGACCTTTGCGATCGGGCTGCTGCCGACGCACGCGACCGTCGGAGCGGCCGCTCCCGTGCTGCTGACCGTGCTGCGCCTGGTCCAGGGCTTCGCGCTCGGCGGAGAGTGGGGCGGGGCCGTCCTGCTCGTGTCCGAGCACGGGGACGCCCGGCGACGCGGCTTCTGGGCCTCGTGGCCGCAGACCGGCGCTCCGGCCGGGCAACTCCTCGCCACGGGTGTGCTGTCGCTGCTGACCGCCGTTCTGTCGGACACGGCGTTCGGGAGCTGGGGCTGGCGGATTCCCTTCCTGCTCTCCGGCGTCCTGGTGATCGTCGGCCTGTGGATCCGGCTGTCCGTCGATGAATCCCCCGTGTTCAAGGAGGCGTTGGCCCAGGCGGAGGCCCGCAAGGCGGCGCGGGACGGCGTGGCCGAGAAACTGCCGCTCGTGTCCGTGCTGCGCCACCACTGGCGCGACGTGCTGATCGCGATGGGCGCGCGCATGGCGGAGAACATCAGCTACTACGTCATCACCGCGTTCATCCTCGTCTACGCCACCACGTCCGCCGGCGTGTCCAAGCAGACGGCCCTCAACTCGGTGCTGATCGCCTCGGCCGTGCACTTCGCGGTGATCCCCGCCTGGGGCGCACTGTCGGACCGCGTCGGCCGGCGCCCGGTGTACCTGCTCGGCGCGGTCGGCGTCGGGCTGTGGATGTTCCCGTTCTTCTCGCTCGTCGACACCGGCGGCTTCGGCAACCTGGTCCTCGCGGTGACCGTCGGACTCGTCCTGCACGGCGCCATGTACGCGCCCCAGGCGGCCTTCTTCTCCGAGATGTTCGCGACCCGGATGCGGTACTCCGGTGCCTCCATCGGCGCCCAGTTCGCCTCCGTCGCGGCAGGTGCCCCGGCCCCGCTCATCGCCACCGCGCTCCTCTCCGACTACGGCAGCTCCACCCCGATCGCCCTCTACGTCATCGCCGCGGCCGTGTTGACGGTCGTCGCCGTCGGTGTCGCCAAGGAGACCCGCCACCGGGACCTGGCCGACGTCGAGACGGACGCCGAGCCCGAACCGGCGGCCAAGTCCCCCGCAGCGGACGCCCGGACCGTCTGAGCCCGGTTCCCCGAGCCCGACCGGCCCCCGCACGCCCGGCGTGCGGGGGTCAGTGCCGTGGCGGCGCCGACAAGCGGTACAGCCGCAGCGCGAGCTGGATCTCCAACGCACGGGAGGGGCTCTGCCAGTCCTCGCCGAGCAGACGGCCCACCCGCTCCAGGCGCTGGGCGACGGTGTTCACGTGGACGTGCAGCTCGTCCTTGGTGCGGGCCGGGCTCATCCCGCACGTGAAGTAGGCGTCCAGGGTGCGCAGGAGGTCGGTGCCCCTTCGCTCGTCGTAGGCGACCACCTGGCCGATGGTCCGCTCGACGAAGCCCGCGATGTCCCGGTCACCGGCCAGCAGAAGCCCGAGGAAGCCGAAGTCCTCGGCGGCCGCGCCGTCCCCCGAGCGGCCCAGAAGGCGCAGCGCGTCGAGGCAGCGGCGGCCCTCCTCGTAGGCGGCGGCCACGGCGTCCAGGTGGACGACGAGATCGCGGACCGGGGCGGAGGCGCCGACGGTCACCGCCTCGTGGACGGCCGTGCCGAGGTGTCCGGCGGTGCGGCGGGCCAGCTCGGTGGCCGTGTCCCCGGCGGTGAGGGGCAGCAGCAGGACGGTGCCGCCGTCGCGGGCGGCGGCCAGGCCGTGCCGGGTGGCGGCGAGGTGGGAGGCCGCGGACCACAGACGTCTGCGGGCGGCCGCCTCCTGGTCGGCGTCGGGCGCCGGGCCGTCGAGACGGGCGGCCAGCACGACGTGGGTGGCGTCGAGGTCGGCGTCCAGCCGGGCGGCCCGCTCGCGCAGCAGACGGGGGTCGCGGTCCCGGGCGTCGAGCAGGTCGTCCAGGAGCTCGCCACGCACCCGCTGTTCGGCCTCGGCGGCGGAACGTCTGGCCAGCAGGAGCAGCGAGGTGACCATCGCGGCGCGCTCCAGGGTGCGCTGGTCCACCGGGTCGAGTCCCGGGTGCCCGCGCAGGACGAGGGCGCCGAGGAGTTCGCCGCCGGCGGCGACCGCGGCGATCCAGTCGTCCCCGTGCCGTACGGCGTGGCCCTCGGCCCGGGATGCCTCCAAGGCCTCGGTGGGCGCGATCTCGGTGAACTCGACCGTGCCGTCGAGGATCTCCGAGACGGCCGCCGCCACGTCGTGCACCCCGCCACCGCGCAGCACCAGTTCGGCGAGCCGGTCGTGGACCTCTGAGGCGCGCTCGATCACACCGCTGTGGTCCCGGATGATCTCGTTGGCCCGCTCCAGTTCGGTCAGGGCCGAGCGGGTCTCGGTGAGCAGGTTCGCGGTGTCGATGGCGGCCGCGGCCAGCGCGGCGAAGGACCCGAGGAGCGCGATCTGCTCCCGCTCGAAGACCCGGGCACGCCGGTCCGCCGCGAACAGCACGCCGATGACGTGGTGCCCCAGCGTCAGCGGTACGCCGAGGATGGCGACCAGGCCCTCGTCCCGGACACCGGAGTCGATGGTGAGGGTGTGCTGGAAGCGGTCGTCCTTGAAGTAGTCGTCGGTGACGTAGGGGCGGGCGGTCTGGGCGACCAGTCCGCCGAGCCCCTCGCCCATCCCGAGCCGCAGCTGCTGGAAGCGGGCCGCGACCGAGCCCTCGGTCACCCGCATGTAGGTGTCGCCCCGCACCGGGTCGTGCAGGCTGAGATAGGCCACATCGGTGCCGAGCAGGGAGCGGGCGCGCTGCACGATGGCCCGCAGCACCGCGTCCAGGTCCCGGAGCCCGGCCAGGTCGTGGGCAGTCTCGAACAGGGCGGACAGCTCGGCCTCCCGCCGGCGCCGGCCCTCCAGCTCGGAGCGCACGCGCAGGGCGACCGCCTTGGCCTGTTCCAGCGCGGCGATCCGCCCGGCCGGCCTTCCCTCGGCGCGGGCGATCAGCACGGGCTGTTCGTAGGCGTCGGCGGACGCGCCCCTGGCCAGCAGTTCGAGGAAGGGTGCCTCGGCACTGCCGGCGGGGCGCTCGAGGGACTGCGGGTGATCGCTGGACATGCCCACAGGATTGCTCATCGCAGGCTCACCCCGTCAGGCCTGTGGAAAACTCCGGTCCGGTGCCGTTCAGTGCGCGGTCCAGCCGCCGTCGAGGACGAGTGACGTACCGGTGACGAAGGAGGCGTGCGGGCCGCACAGGTAGGCCACGGCCTCGGCGACCTCCTCCGGCTCGATGAGCCGCTTGAGCGCGCTGTCCTGGAGCAGCACCTCGGACACCACCCGCTCCTCGGGGATGCCGTGCGCCCGGGCCTGGTCGGTGATCTGCCGCTCGACCAGTGGGGTGCGTACATAGGCGGGGTTCACACAGTTCGAGGTCACGCCGTGGGGGGCGCCTTCGAGGGCGGCCGTCTTGGACAGACCCTCCAGACCGTGTTTGGCGGCCACATAGGCCGCCTTGTAGGCCGAGGCGCGCAGGCCGTGCACCGAGGAGACGTTGACGATCCGCCCCCACCCCTGGCCGTACATGTGCGGCAGGGCGCCGCGGATCAGACGGAACGGTGCCTCCAGCATCACGGTGAGCACCGTGTGGAACACCTCGGGCGGGAACTCCTCGATGGGGCGGACCAGTTGGATGCCGGCGTTGTTGACGAGGACGTCGGTGCCCGCGGCGGCGTGCTCGGCGGCGTCCAGGTCGGTGAGGTCGAGGACGTGCGGCTCGACGGTGCCCGCCAGTCCCGCGGCCCGCTCGGCGAGCGCCTCCAGGCCGGGCGCGTCCCGGTCGACCGCTCTCACCTTGGCCCCGGCCGCCGCGAGCCGCAGCGCGCAGGCACGGCCGATGCCGCCGGCTGCGCCGGTGACGAGGGCGGTGCGGCCGCCGAGGTCGAGTGCGGGGGCGTGGGGGCCCTGGTGGGCGCTGCTGGTGGTCATGTTCCGACCCTAGGCAGCGCCCGGCCCTGACCACATGTGGTCAGGGCCCATACTTCACTCGGAACTCGTGGGGTCGAACCATGTGGGTGCCTCCACCAGCGCCTGCTTGATCCGCAACATCCCGAACTCGTTCAGCTCCGGCAGGGCGTCCACCGCGAACCAACCCACTTCGAGGGACTCGTCGTCGTTAACCCGGGCCTCGCCGCCGACCGCCCGGCAGCGGAACGAGATGTCCATGTACTGGCACATGTCGCCGTTGTCGTACGTCACGGGCCTGAGCGCCTGGACCACGACGACCCGCTCGACGACGCAGTGGACGCCCGTCTCCTCCTCGACCTCCCGCACCGCGCAGGCCGCGGGCTGCTCCCCCGGTTCCGGGATGCCGCCGAGCAGCGACCACTTGCCATTGTCCGAGCGGCGGTTGAGCAGCACTCTGCCCTCGTCGTCGAAGACGACGGCACTGACGCCGGGGAGCCAGAGGAGGTCGTGGCCGATGGAACGCCGCAGGGTGCGGATGAAGTCAGGAGTAGCCATGCCTCGACCCTAACGGCCGCCTTCATGGCTCCAGTGATCTTTCCGGGACGTACGGCCTACGTGCGCCTACGCGCCTTCGGCGCGACGCCTGCGCACTCCGGCGCCGACGGCCCAGCCGAGCCCGCCCGCGGCGACCAGCACCAGAGCCATCTCGGGCAGGATGCCGAGCCGGGTCGCCGGGGTCTGCGTCGACCTCAGCGGCACCTTCTGCACCAGCGAGTCGGCCACGAACATGCCGGTCCTCTGGGTGATCCTCCCGTCCGGCATGATGATCGCACTGACGCCGCTGGTCACCGGCACCGTGACGGTCCGGCTGTGCTCCACGGCGCGCACCCGGGACATCGCCAGCTGCTGGTAGGTCATCTCGCTGCGGTCGAAGGTCGCGTTGTTGCTGGGCACGGAGATCAGCTGCGCGCCGTCGGTCACCTCGGAGCGCACGGCCCAGTCGAACGCGGCCTCGTAGCAGGTGACCAGGCCCACCTTGGCGTTGGCCATCTGGAAGACGCCCGGCTTGCTGCCCCGGCTGAAGTCCTGGCGGACCATGGAGGTCCAGTTCTTGTTGATCGCTCCGACGAGCCCCCGCAGCGGAAGGTACTCGCCGAACGGCTGGATCTGCCGCTTGTCGTAGGTGTCGGTGGGTCCCTTGACCGGGTCCCACAGGATCTGCTCGTTGTAGAGCTTGCCGTCCCGCTCGACGACCCCGCCGACGGAGATCGGTGCGTCGATGGCCTTGGCCGCCTGTTCGATGACGACGGCCGCGGTCGCGTCGGCGAAGGGGTCGACGTCCGAGGAGTTCTCCGGCCACAGCACGATGTCGGGCCGGTCGACCTTGCCGGCCTTCACCTCGGCGGCCAGCCGCTCGGTCTCGCGCGCGTGGTAGTCGAGCACGGCCCGCCGCTGGGCGTTGAACTCCAGGCCCGCGCGCGGCACGTTGCCCTGGATGGCGGCGACGGTCACGGTGCCGTCCTCGGCCTTGTCGCTCACCAGCGTCCGGGCCGCGAGTGCCCCGACCACCGGCACGGCCACGCTCAGCAGGGCCACGGCCGCGGCGGGCCGCCGTACGCCACCGGTGCCCCGCCGCTCGACGACCAGCCGCACGATTTCGTACAGGCCGAAGCCGCACAGGACGACGCCGAAGCCCAGGACGGGCGTACCGCCCACCGCGGCGAGCGGCAGGAAGACACCGTCGGCCTGCCCGAACGCGATCTTGCCCCAGGGGAAGCCGTGGAACGGCGCACGCGCGCGTGCCGCTTCTCCGGCGATCCACACCGCGGCCGCCCACACCGGCGCACCGGGCAGCTTGGAGACGGCGGCGATGCCCACGCCCACCAGCGCGACGAAGATCGCCTCGATCGCCACCAGGGCGAGCCAGGGCCCGGCGCCCACCTCCACACCGGTCCACACCAGCAGCGGCAGCAGAAAGCCCAGGCCGAAGAGGTAACCGAGACCGAAGGCCGCCTTCCAGCCACGGCCGCGCAGCACCCAGCCGAAGACGGCGAAGGCGGGCAGGGCCAGCCACCACAGGGTGCGGGGCGGGAAACTGACGTAGAGCAGCACTCCGGAGAGCGCCGCGGCGGCGGCCGGGACGAGGCGGCGGAGCCGGACGACCCAGCGGGAGGCGGGCGCGGACTGCGGTTCCAGCCGGTCCGACTCGTCCACGGAAGTTGCGGTGACGGTCACTCCGGGAGTGTACGGCGGTTGACCTCGGCGTCCACAGCGCGGTCCGCCCGGTGACCGTGACGCCGCCCACGCGCCCGTGCCGGAAGATCCCGCACAACTCGTCCACAAATCGTCCATCAGCCGTTACGGTGTGCCGGAGTCCCTGTCGTACGGGCCGTCGGCGTCCGGGCGGCGGGGGCCACAGGTCGGGGGACCGGGGTTTCGGGGGGCGGGGTGGGTTCCACGGGGATGACGTCTGTGGCCGGGTCCGAGGAGGACGGCGACAGACGAAACGTTTCTGACGGGGTGGGCGTCCTGGTGCTCGGCGCCTGTGCCGCCTGGTCGCTGATCACCGCGGCCGCGCACGACGGTCGCCCGGAGGGGGTGCTGCTCGCCCTGCTGGCCGTCGCCGCGGGATACGCCGCCGGCCGGATCTCGGGGGCGCTGCTGCCGGTCGCCGCTCCGTGCGCCGCCGCGCTGTCCGGAGTGGCCCTGGCAGCCGGGCTCCCCCACCTCACGCCCGGACCGGAGATCGTCGGTCCCCTGGGGCACGCGGGCGCCACGGCCGCCCTGCTGACCCTCGCCACCGGTGCCGCGTGCTGTGCCGCCTGGACCACCCCCTCCCTCACCCTCCGCGCCCTGCTGCGGCTGCTGGCCGTCGGCATCGTGCTGGCCGCGGCCGCCCTGGATTCGGTGTCCGGGCTGGTCACCTGCGCCGCGGTGCTGCTGTACTCGCTCGCCGCGGGCCGGACGCGCCACCGCGGCCCGGGCATCGCCGTTCTCGCCCTCGCCGCGACCGCGGCGACCGGCCTGACCTGGGCGGTGGCCGGGAACGCGGTGCCGGACGGGCTCACCGAGTCCCTGCGCGGCCGGCTCACCCCGCACCGGATCGAGCTGTGGCACGACGCCCTCCACCTGGCCCGCGAGGACACCGCCCTCGGTGTGGGTCCGGGCCGCTTCGGGGAGCTCAGTACGACGGCGGCCCAGTCCCTGGTCCCCGACGGGAAACCGCACTCGGCACCGCTTCAGATGGCCGCCGAGCAGGGGGTGATCGGAACGCTGCTGCTGGCCGCGGCCTTCTGCTGGCTGCTGTACGCGCTGTGGCGCTCTCCCCGCCCCACGCCGGTGGTCCTCACCGCGGCCGCGGCCCTGACGGTGCTGGCGGCGATCGCCGCGGTCGGCAACGCGCTGAGCTTCACCATGGTGTCGGTGGGCGTCGGGGTGCTGGCGGGCCTGGCGACGGCCCACCCGCTCACCGACGAACCGGCCCGGAAGTGACCGGGTCGGCCCGGTCTCAGCGTCGCGGACCCGAGGCCCTCGGCCGCAGCCGGTCGCGGATGATGCGTACGGCGGACTCCGCGTCGTCCACCGTGACCGTGAACGTATGGCCGTCCCACAGTTGGAGGACCACACCCTCACCACGGCGTACGACGACGGCGGTCCCCTTCTCGGGGCGCCAGCGATAGCCCCAGCCGCCCCACTGCCGCGGGTTGACGTGCGGGACGAACTCGGCTCCGGCGACATGGGCGAGCGGGATGCGGCGGCGCGGCACACCGATGTGGCCGCAGCGCACTTCCAGGGAGTCCATGTCGACCTTGAGGGCGACATGGACGAAGCCGAGCGTGAGGAAGAGGACCAGCAGTCCGGCCGCGATGCAGCCGACCACGGACATGACGAGCGGAGCCACGCCGGAGGTCCACGCCGAGTCGACCGCGAGCTCGATGCCGAGCGCCACGATCGCGGCGCCGCCGAGCGCCAGCAGCCACTGGATCCGGTTGGAGGCGCGGCCGGTCCAGACGTCGGTGTGGTGCGAGGAGTGCTCGCCGTGGAGGTGGTCCCTCATGCCTATGAGGTTACTCAGGTTTCGCCGTGCGGCTACCTCGTCGCGCTGAGTAACTGCTCCGGGCAGGGCTTTCCGGCCGTCCCCGGCGGTCAGCGGGCGGGTGTGGCCGTCCGCAGGAGCCGGCCCTCGGCGTAGGCCAGGGCGGGGGCGGGCAGGGCGGCGCCCTCGCGTCCGCTCAGCAGCACGGTGAGGGTGCCGGTGGCCGCGGCCTCGGGCGCGGGCTGCTCGCCGATTCGGCGCAGTGCCTGGGCGGCGACCGCTCCGGCGGAGCCGTGCAGGACGAGCGGCGGACGGCCGGGGCGCTGTACGGCGGCGCGGATGCGCTCGGCGACCAGTTCGTAGTGGGTGCAGCCCAGGACGACGGTCGTCACGTCCTCGGGGGTCAGGGCGGCGGCCGCGGCGACGGCGGCGTCGATGGCGGCCTCGTCGGCGTGCTCCACCGCCTCGGCGAGACCGTGGCAGGGCACCTCGGTGGCCGGCACCCCGTCGGCGAACTCCTCGAGGAGACCGCGCTGGTAAGGGCTGCCGGTGGTGGCGGGCGTCGCCCAGATGGCGAAGGGGCCGCCGCCGGACGCGGCGGGCTTGATCGCGGGGACGGTGCCGATGACCGGCAGATCCGGCTCCAGACGGGCGCGCAGGGCCGTCAGGGCGTGCACGGTGGCGGTGTTGCAGCCGATGATCAGGGCCTCGGGACCATGGGCGGCGGCGGCCTCGGCGAGGGTGAGCGCGCGCCCGATGATGTCGTCCGGGGTCCGGGGACCCCACGGCATGCCGTCGGGGTCGAGGGAGAGCACGAGATCGGCGTCGGGGCGCAGTCGCCGTACCGCGGCGGTGGCCGCCAGCAGACCGATTCCGGAGTCCAAGAGCGCGATCTTCACCCGGCCACGATAGACGATGAGCCCTTGGAGGCCGGTTCCGTGGGGCAGACTGCGCGCGTGAGCGCCATCGCGTGGACCGCCGCCCTGTCCCTCGCCGCCTGGCTGTGGCTGCTGCTCTGCCAGGGGTTCTTCTGGCGCACGGATGTGAGACTCCCGCCGGAGCGGGAGCCGGCGGCCTGGCCGTCCGTGGCCGTGGTGGTGCCGGCTCGCGACGAGGCGGAGGTGCTGCCCGCGAGCCTTCCCTCCCTCCTGGCCCAGGACTATCCGGGGCGGGCGGAGGTCTTCCTCGTCGACGACGGCAGCACGGACGGCACCGGAGAGCTGGCACGCGAACTGGCACGCCGGGCCGGCGGACTCACGCTGACCGTGTCCTCACCGGGTGAGCCGCCGTCGGGGTGGACGGGCAAGCTGTGGGCCGTACGCCATGGCATCGGCCTGGCACGCGCGCGTGACCCCGAGTACCTGCTGCTGACGGACGCCGACATCGCCCACGAACCGGACAGCCTGCGGCGGCTGGTCGCCGCCGCGCACGCCGGGGGCTTCGACGTCGTCTCGCAGATGGCCCGGCTGCGGGTGGAGAGCCTGTGGGAGCGGCTCGTGGTGCCGGCGTTCGTCTACTTCTTCGCGCAGCTGTATCCGTTCCGCCGGATCGGCAGAAAGGGTGCGCGCACCGCGGCCGCGGCGGGCGGCTGCGTCCTGCTGCGCGCCGAGACCGCCGAGCGGGCGCGGATCCCGGACGCCATCAGGCACGCCGTCATCGACGACGTGGCCCTCGCGCGGGCCGTGAAGGGCGGGGGCGGCCACATCTGGCTGGGCCTCGCCGAGCGGGTGGACAGTGTGCGCCCCTATCCCCGGCTGCACGACCTGTGGCGGATGGTGTCGCGCAGCGCGTACGCCCAGTTGCGCCACAACCCTCTTGTGCTGTTCGGAACGGTCCTCGGGCTCGCGCTGGTCTATCTGGTGCCGCCGGTCGCCGTCGTCACGGGCCTGGCGACGGGGAGCACGACGACCGTGGCGCCCGGCGCTCTCGCGTGGCTCGTCATGACGGGGACGTACGTCCCGATGCTCCGCTACTACCGGCAGCCGCAATGGCTCGCTCCCCTGCTGCCGTTCACCGCGTTCCTCTATCTCCTGATGACGGTCGACTCGGCGGTGCAGCACTACCGGGGGCGTGGCGCGGCCTGGAAGGGCCGCACCTACGCGCGCCCCGACGCCGTCGCCGGCGAGGAGCGGTGAGGCCTCACTTGCGGCCCGGTGTCCAGTTCATGCCCCAGCCGTAGACGTGGTCCACCGTCCGCTGCGGGCTCACCCCGCGGTCGGGCACCAGATAGCGGGCCTCCCGCTGCACGACCAGGTCGTCGCCGGTGTTGGTGATCAGGGCCAGCGCGCACACCGTCGAGGGCACCGTGCACTCGTCGAGGGAGAAGTCGATGGGGGCGCCGTACTGCGGCTGGAGGGTGACCGTGGCGTGCAGGTCGGCGAAGGAGCGCGCGCCCTCGTAGATGGTCACGAAGACGAGGATGCGCCGGAAGTCCCGTGTGTGGTCGAGGTTCACGGTGAGGTTCTCGCCGCTCGCCACGGCACCGGTGCGGTCGTCGCCGTCGAGGTGGATGTACGGCGGCTGGTGCAGGGCTCCATAGGCGTTGCCCAGCGCCTGGACGACTCCCTTGCGGCCGTCGGCGAGCTCGTACAGGGCGCACAGGTCGAGGTCGAGGTCGGCGTGCATGGCCACCGCGCGGCCGCGCTTGCTGCCCCAGCCCGAAAACTGTTTACGCACCTGCCAGTTGAGGTTCACGCGCATCGCGCCCGAGGTGCCGCCCTGTTTGGCGAGGGAGACGGAGGGAGCCGCCTTGGTCAGCGTGACTTTGGAAAGGCGGACCGGTTGCGAAGAAGGGGTGGGTGGTGGTGCCACCGGTGCCGCCTGCTGGGGCTCGTCCACGGTGATCCCGAAGTCCGTTGCCAGACCTTCCAGTCCGCTGTCGTAGCCCTGCCCGACGGCACGGAATTTCCAAGCGCCCTGACGGCGATAGAACTCCCCGAGGACGAAAGCGGTTTCTACGGTCGCGCCCGTGCTGTCGAACCGCGCCGCCACGGTTCCCCGCGCCTCATCCCGCACCTCGATGTAAAGATCCGGAATGCCGGCGAAGGTCCCGCCGTCCGCGGAAGCGACGAGCACGACGGTCTCCACCGACGGCTCCACGCGCGCGAGATCGACGAGCAGCGTGTCGGTCACCCGGCCGCCGTCGGTCCGTTTGCCCTCGTGGCGGACGGCTCCGGAGGAGTGCTGCGGCTGGTTGTAGAAGACGAAGTCGGCGTCGGAACGGACCTTTCCGTCGACGAGCAGCAGGGCCGAGGCATCCGCGTCGGGGACCCCCGGCCCGGAGCGCCAGCCCACTTCGACGCGCAGTGCCGTCGTGGGCACCGGCGCGTTCGACCCTTTCGGCATTGACATGTCCGCCCCCATCAGGTGTCGGCAGGCCAGGACGCGCCCCGGCGGTCCCTGGAGTTCTTCCCGCACAACCTATTCCCCCGGGCCGGTGAACTCCCATCCCGCGCACAGGAAGATCGCCGGGCAACCGGCGGTAACCCGCTCGGAACTCGGCCTTTACAAGGATGGGACCTGGATTCGCGTCCTTTTTTGCCGAGTTCGCTCGCATTGGGGATCCCGCGTCACTGCCGACACGGAAAACAACCCTCTTATCGGTCTCCCCAACCAGCACATCGTGGGCTTAACTTATGTGCCATGACCTCCCCCCGCTCCACTTATGGCGGCGGCTACTACTCCGCCTCCTTCCCGGACACTCCGATCTACGACTCACTCGTGGCCGAGCGGGGCACCCCGCAGATCGCCCCGATCCGGGTGCCGGCCGCGTACGACGTCCCGGCAAGCCACCTGCCCGCGCTGCCGTCCGCGCTGCCCGCTCTTCCCGCGGGTCCCTCCTACTCCTCCTACGGCTATCCGCAGGCGCAGCAGCCCGCTCCGCTGCAGCAGGCGCCCGCGGCGTACATCCCGCAGCAGGCCGCCGCGCCCCGCGGTTACCCCGGACCGCAGCAGCAGCCGCGTCCGGCCGGCCCCGGCATGGGCACGGGCTACGAGGCGATGCGCCCCGCGGCTCCCCGGCCCGCTCCGGCGGCTCCCTACCAGGACCCGTACAACAACCAGCAGTACCGCGGGTACTGATCCCCTCCCGGGCTGTCGGTGCCACCTGGCACGATGGCCCCATGGGGAATGCACAGCTGTTGTCGATTCACGTCCATCCGGTCAAGGCGTTGCGGAGTCAGGCACTCCAGGAGGCCGCGGTGGAGCCCTGGGGGCTGGCCGGAGACCGGCGCTGGGCGCTGGTCGACGACGGGGGAAAGGTCGTCACCCAGCGACAACACCCGCGCCTCGCGCAGGCCGCCGCCGAGCTGCTGCCCGGCGGCGGTGTCATGCTGTCGGCGCCCGGCGTGGAGCCGCTGGCGGTGCCGGTCCCCGAGCCGGGTGAGACCGTCACGCTGGACATCTTCGGGGACAAGGTCGAAGGGGTGCCTGCCGCCGACGCGGCCGCGCACGCGTGGTGCAGCGCATACCTCGGCGCCCAGACCCGCCTCGTCCACATGGACGACCCCGCCACGCGCCGTCCGGTCGAACCCGAGTACGCGCTGCCGGGCGAGACCGTCACCTTCGCCGACGGATATCCGCTGCTGCTGACTTCAGCGGCGTCCCTCGACGCCCTCAACTCCCTGGTCTCCGAGGGCCGACACGCGGCCGAGGGCCCCCTGCCCATGAACCGCTTCCGGCCGAACGTGGTCGTGGGCGGCACCGACGCCTGGGCCGAGGACGACTGGTCGCTCCTCGCCATCGGGGACGTCACCTTCCGAGTGGCCAAGATGTGCGGGCGGTGCGTGGTGACCACCACCGACCAGGACCGCGCCGTCCGCGGCAAGGAGCCCCTGCACAGCCTGGCCCGGCACCGCCGCTTCGGCAGCAATCTCGTCTTCGGACAGAATCTGGTGCCCCGCTCCCGCGGCACGATCCGGGTCGGCGACCCGGTCACGATCCTCGAATAGGGAGCGGGCGGCGGGTCGACGCAGCGGCCTTCGGACAAAGTTCCGCCAAAGATCCACCCGGCTACCGCCGACGGGAACACCGCCCGGGGGCCCGCACGTTGGGGCTTTCATGAGGAGTTCATGAGAGGACCCGGCCGCAGGTGATTTCGCTCTCTCTTCGGCCGGTCCCGCGCGTGAACAACTCCGTCCGGGGTTATCACGGAGCGGGAAGGGGGTGCGGACGGTGCGAGCGATCAGTGGACTCTGGCGTTGGCGGCGCAACCCGCTGCGCCGTGGGACCGACCTGGCCGAGGCCTGGGTCGCCCTCCTGGCCCTGCTCCTGATCCTGGTCCTCGGGCCGGTGATCGGCGCCGTCACCGGGCATGCGGCCCAGGGCGCGCTCCAGCGGTCGGTCCGTGAACAGCAGGCTTCCCGGCGGCTGGTGACGGCGATCGTGATCCGCAAACTGGAGCGCTCGCCGCTGGACGCCGACCCCGAGGCCACCGCGGGGCGGAATCCGCGCACCCGGGTGGTGGCCGACTGGACCGCACCGGACGGCACCAGGCACCACGGCACGGTCCTGGCCGGTCTCCAGACCCCGCACCGCGGTGACCACTTCGGCCTGTGGACGGACCTCCACGGACGGATCGCGGCCCGGCCGCTGGACTCCGCCACCGCCACCACCCATGCCGTTCTCGCGGGCACCGGGGCAGCTTTGCTGACCGCGGGCCTGACAGAGGGCGTCAGGCGGCTCGCCGTCTGGCGCATGGTCCGTCGCCGGTACGCCCGTTGGGACCAGGCCTGGGACCGCGCGGGCCCGGACTGGGGCCGGACCGGCACCGGCAGCTGACGGCCTTGGTGCTCTGGTCAACCCACCGCCCGCGCGCACGCTACGGTGGACCGGCCGAGGTTCCTCGGCAGCACAAACCCGCGTACTACGAGGTGGGGGCACAGCAACGCCATGGCACAGGGCACGGTCCAGGTGACGCACACCGGTACATCGCGGTGGCGGCGCCGCACGGGTGAGTACGCGTCGCTCGCCGCCGCCCTGGAGGCCGCGGCGGACGGTGACGTGCTCACGGTCGCGCCCGGCACCTACCGGGAGAACCTCGTCGTGCAGCGGGCGGTGACCCTGCGCGGCCCCGAGGGGTCGCCCGGTTCCGTGCGGATCGCGCCCCTGGACGGGGTGCCGTTGACCGTGCGCGCCTCCGCCGTGGTGCTGGACCTGCATGTGGAGGGCCAGGACGCGGCCGCGCCCGCCCTGCTCGTCGAGGAGGGCACCCCGGAGCTCGCCGACATCCGGATCGTCACGCGGTCCGCGGCCGGCATAGAGGTGCGCGGCGGCGCCCGCCCGACCGTGCGCCGCTGCACCGTCGACAACCCGGCCGGTGTCGGCATCGCCGTACTGGACGGCGCGGGCGGGGTGTTCGAGGAGTGCGAGATCGTGGCGGCCGGGCAGTCCGGCGTCGCGGTGCGCGGGGGCGCCCACCCCCGTCTGGAGCGCTGCCGGATCCACCACACCTCGGGCGCGGGCCTCTCGGCGACCGGGGAGAACTCCGCGCTGGAGGCGGTGGGCTGTGAGGTCTACGAGGTCCGGGGCAGCGGGGTCCAGGTCACCGGCCGGGCCACCGCGCACCTCACCGACTGCGATGTGCACCGCACCACCGGCGACGGCGTCACGCTCGACACCGACGCGGTCCTGACCCTGGCCGACTGCCGCATCCACGACATCCCGGAGAACGCGGTCGACCTGCGCTCCCGCTCGGTGCTCACCCTGACCCGCACGACGGTCCGTCAGTTCGGGCGCAACGGCCTGTCGGTGTGGGACCCGGGCACCCGCGTGGACGCCAACCAGTGCGAGATCTTCGACAGCACGGGCGATTACCCGGCCGTCTGGGTCAGCGACGGCGCCACCGCCGTACTGGACTCCTGCCGGGTGCACGACGTGCCGGACGCCCTGTTCGTCCTGGACCGCGGCTCGCGCGCGGACGTCGTCGACACCGACATCTCCCAGGTCCGCAACACGGCCGTGTCCGTGAGCGACGGCGCCACCGCGCAGCTCGACGACTGCCGGATCCGGGACGCGGCGACCGGCGCCTGGTTCCGTGACCACGGCAGCGGCGGCACCCTCAACAGCTGCACCGTGGACGGCACCCAGACCGGCGTGATCGTCACCAAGGGCGCCGACCCGACGATCGAGCGCTGCACCGTCGACTCCCCCGCCGAGGCGGGCTTCTACGTGTCGGCGGGCGGCCGCGGCAGCTTCCTGAACTGCCGGGTGACGGGCAGCGGCGGGTACGGCTTCCATGTCATAGACGGCTGCCGTACGACGCTGAGGAAGTGCCGCACGGAGCGCTGCGCGCGCGGGGGCTACGAGTTCGCGGACGCCCCGGACGCCGCCGCCGGAGCGGGCCCCGTCGTCGAGGACTGCACCAGCGACGAGAGCGGGGGCCCGACCCCGCCCGCGGCCCGGGAGACGGTCGTGCAGACGGAGTCCCGCTCCCCCGGTCTGCTGGGGACGATCCCCGGGCAGCGTGTCACCGAGCAGGACCCGCTGATCGCCCCCGCGGAGCCGGAGAAGCCCTCGCGTACCTCGAAGGCCGTGCTCGGTGAACTCGACGCCCTGGTGGGCCTGGACAGCGTCAAGCGCGAGGTGCGGGCGCTCACCGACATGATCGAGGTGGGCCGGCGACGCCAGCAGGCGGGCCTCAAGGCGGCGTCCGTCAAGCGCCATCTGGTCTTCACCGGCTCCCCCGGCACCGGCAAGACGACGGTCGCCCGGCTCTACGGCGAGATCCTCGCCTCCCTCGGCGTGCTGGAGAAGGGTCATCTCGTCGAGGTGTCCCGTGTCGACCTGGTCGGCGAGCACATCGGTTCCACCGCGATCCGTACCCAGGAGGCCTTCGACAGGGCACGCGGCGGAGTGCTGTTCATCGACGAGGCGTACGCGCTGTCGCCGGAGGACTCGGGCCGGGACTTCGGCAAGGAGGCCATCGACACGCTGGTGAAGCTGATGGAGGACCACCGGGATGCGGTCGTGGTGATCGTCGCGGGCTACACCGCCGAGATGGAGCGGTTCCTGTCGGTCAACCCGGGTGTGGCGTCCCGTTTCTCACGGACCATCACCTTCAGCGACTACAACCCCGAGGAACTCCTCCGCATCGTGGAGCAGCAGGCCGAGGAGCACGAGTACCGGCTGGCTCCGGGCGCCGCGGAGGCCCTGCGGAAGTACTTCACCGTGCTGCCCAAGGGTCCCGCCTTCGGCAACGGCCGTACCGCCCGCCAGACCTTCGAGGCGATGGTGGAGCGGCACGCGAGCCGGGTCGCCCACGTGGAGGACCCGACCAAGGACGACCTGACCCTGCTCTACGCCGAGGATCTGCCCGAGTCGTCCTGAGTGCGCGGGCCCGGCACATCCGACTGGAGCCGGCCCAGCAGTCTCGCCCGCTCCTCGGCGAAGACCGGGTCTGCCTGGTAGTCGGAGTGGCCGAGGATCGCCGACGGCAGCGGATGCAGATCGGTGCGGCCGTAGGCGAGCGGGTCCTTCAGGGGCTCCCGGTCCACCTCGGGGCCGCAGTCGCCGGGCAGCCGGACCGGGCCGCCGATGGGGTCGGTGAGCCGGTAGAGGTTGCGCCAGCAGTCCACGTCGTGGTGCAGGGCGGTGAGCGCGGCCGGGCCGAAGTGGGCCGGGAACCAGCGGCCGTAGAGGCGCTCCAGCGGGGAGCCGTAGGTGAGCAGGGCGACCCGCCCCCGGACCGCCGGCTCCAGCTGCCAGGCCGCGGCGGCCGCCAGCACGCTGCCCTGCGAGTGTCCGGAGATGACCAGCCGGCCGCGCGTGGCGCGGATCCAGGTCGCGATCCGCCAGGTCAGGTCCGGTACCGCGCGCTCGGCGTAGCAGGGCGGGGCGAAGGGGTGGGCGGCGCGCGGCCAGAAGGTGCCCACGTCCCAGAGGATGCCGATGGTCCGGCGCGCGGAGGGGTCCTTGTAGGCGCGGCGACCCCAGGTGACGAACAGGATGAAGCCGAGGCCGATCAGCCAGGAGCCGAGTGCCTGCGCGGTGTCGGCGGCGCCCTGGACGAAGGCGTACGCCCCCTCGGTGGCCTTTGCCGGTGTCCTGTGGGAGGTCAGGGCGCCGACGAGGGCTGCGGCTCCGAGGATCAGGGTGCTGGCCGACGTCACTCCGAGCAGGCGGGGTCCCCGGTCCGTCAGCGCCGCCATGGCGCGGGTGCGGGCGATACGGCGGGTGCGTGCCGCGTCCTTGGGCTCCGCGGGGTACTCGCTCTCGACGGCGCCCAGTTGGTCCCGGCCGGAGCGCCAGGTGCGCCGGCCGAGCCACGCGCAGTGGCCCAGCAGCACGAGGAGGACCAGCGGGATCACGGACGCCTGCCAGGTCAGCAGGACCGGCGGGCCGGGGATGGTGGCGCCGGTGCCGTCCAGCCAGTCCGCGACGCGCTGCGAGACGCCGCCGGACATCACGCCGCCCAGGGCGCAGGCCAGTGTCGCCACGGCGGGGCCGGCCAAGCCACGCATCGCGGCGCGCGGGTCGGGATGCGTGCGGTACAGCAGGTGCGCGACCACCGCCAGGGCGACGACCAGCAGGCCTTGCACGAAGGCGATCCCGCCGAAGGTGGCGTCGCCCGAGAGCCGGCCGTGCGACTGCCACCCCGGCCGTTCCCACCCGGCGTACACCGCGGCGAGGGCGAGCAGGACGAGCGCGGCGAGCGGCAGGCGCCGTACGAGATGCCCGTCGAGCTGCCGGTCGAGGTAGTTCTCGCTGCGGCCGCGGCGGCACACCACCCAGACGACGGCGACCCCGGCGGCGACGAGACCGGCCTCCAGGAGGCGGCCGAGCGTGTCGAGGAGGGCGGGGCCGCCCGGTTCGCGGTCGAAGCGGGCCGCCGTGGAGCTGACCGCCGCGGCGATCGTCAGCAGGCCCGCCGCGGTGTGCGCGGCCCGCAGGCGGGCGACCAGCCGGCGGCCGTACCAGAAGCCGGGCCGGCCGAGCGCGGTGCGGTCGTTGTCCTCCTCCGGCTCGCCGGGGCGGGCCATGGGCTGCTGGGACTCGTAGGCGCTCCAGGTGCGGTGGGACAGGTACCAGAGCAGGCCGGTCAGCGCGGCCGGGACCACGGCCGCCAGCGCGAGGCGGCGGCCCGGCCGGCTCCACCAGCCGCCGTCCGACAGGTCGGGCGACAGGAAGCCCAGCCAGGAGTGCGACTCGGCGCACGCGCGCGTGCCGGCGCACTGCCAGGCCGCGAGGTCCAGGGCGACCTCGCAGGCGGCGGCGACCAGCAGCACGGTCAGGGTCAGGCTCGCGAGCCGTACCAGGAGGCCGTAGAAGCGCACGGTGCGTCTGCGGTCGCGTGCGGTGGGGCGCATCCAGTGGGCGAGGTTGACCACCATGAACGGCAGCAACAGCAGCCACAGGGCGCGGGTGCCGTTGCCGGAGGTGAGATTGCACCAGACGTACGCCTCGGGCACCGGGCCGGTGCGCCCGTCGCGTGGTCTCTTCTCGGCGTCGACGTCGTCGGCGCGCCGGAAGACGGCCGCGACCTCGTCGCCGGTGATCCGTACCGTGCGCGGATCGTCGAGCATCTTCTCCGGCGTGGTGCCGCCCACTCCGTGGACCAGGAGTTCCAGGGCGGTTCCGGATTCCTCGGGCCGGGCGGCCGAGCCGTCCGCACCCATGGTGGTGAGAGGTTCCACTGCTTCGCACTTCCCCCGTGACGCGCCGTCGGCATCTGTCCGTGCGCGCACAAGGATCTCCGCTCAGCGCCCTGCGCGCACCACTCGTCACGGAATCTCCCCGATCCGGGTGACGGCCGGAGCCCACTGTCACCCGGGTGACGCGAGCGCGACGGGGCGGTCGGTGGCGCTCCTGGTGGGGGCCCGTGCGAGTATGGGACGTCCCGCGCACCAGGGACGGGCAAAATGTCCTCGTGGGAGAGGGTGCGCAGGGCGAGTCGGACGGCCCCAGGCGAAAGGACCGGAGCGTACGTGAGTGAGAATCAGAACCTCCTCGCGGAGCAGCGGCGCGCCCTGATCCTGGACGAGGTCCGGCGCCGAGGCGGGGTGCGGGTCAACGAGCTGACCCGCAAGCTCGGCGTGTCGGACATGACCGTGCGGCGCGATCTCGACGCGCTGGCCCGCCAGGGTGTGCTGGAGAAGGTGCACGGCGGCGCGGTCCCGGTGGTCGAGGCGAGCACCCACGAGCCCGGTTTCGAGGCGAAGTCGGGTCTGGAGCTGACCGCCAAGGAGGACATCGCGCGGTCCGCGGCGGAGCTGGTCGCCCCGGGCACCGCGATCGCGCTGTCGGGCGGTACGACGACGTACGCGCTGGCCCACCATCTGCTCGACGTGCCGGACCTGACCGTGGTGACCAACTCGGTGCGGGTGGCCGACGTCTTCCACGCGGCGCAGCGCACCACGGGCCCCCGTCAGGGCGCGGCGACCGTCGTGCTGACCGGCGGGGTGCGCACGCCCTCCGACTCGCTGGTGGGGCCGGTGGCCGACCAGGCGATCGGGGCGCTCCACTTCGACGTGCTCTTCCTCGGTGTGCACGGCATATCGGTCGAGGCCGGCCTGTCCACGCCGAACCTCGCCGAGGCCGAGACCAACCGGCGTCTCGTGCAGTCGGCACGGCGGGTCGTGGTGGTCGCCGACCACACCAAGTGGGGCACCGTGGGCCTGAGTTCGTTCGCCTCGCTGGAACAGGTCGACACGCTGGTGACGGACGCCGGGTTGCCGGCGTCGGCGCGTGCGGAGGTCTCGGAGCATCTGCGGCGGCTGGTCGTGGCGGGCGAGTCCGTTGACGGTACAGACATCTGACTGAGCGTCAACTAGGGTGGCCCTCCCGTCGGACTCCAGGGGAGTGTGCCCATGGCTCACCAACTGCGCGAGGTGGGGCTCGACTTCATAGCCGCCGCGCCCGTACGGATGGTGTTCGTGCAGGAGATGTCGGCTCCGCCCAAGGCGGTCCACCGGGCGCTCGCCGAGGACGTACCGGGCTGGGAGGAATGGTTCTCCGCGGTGACGCTGGCCCGCTCGACCGGGGACGGCTCGACCCGGGAGATCCACCTCAGGGGCGGCGGGCGCTTCCAGGAGACGATCCTCGCGGCCGACGCCCCGGAGGTGTACGCCTACCGGGTGGACGTGGCCAACGCGCCCGGCGCCCGTGCCATCGCCGAGGAGTGGCGGCTCACTCCCGCCGGGCAGGGTACCCACGTGCGCTGGACGTTCGCCGTGGACGGCACGGCGGCGTTCCGCACGGTCACCAGGCTCGGCAGGCCCGGGCTGGGACGGGCTTTCCGGGAGGCGGTCCGGACGCTGGACCGGCGGCTCGCGGCGCAGAGCGCGTAGCGGGAGCCCTTCTTTGGAGGGTCCATGGTGAGTCCGGCTTTGGAGGGTCCGTGGTGAGTCCGGGCGCCTGACGCGACGGTGCATGGTCAGCCCGGCCATCTGACGCGCACCCTCGCGCTCGGCGCCCGCGGAGCGGACGTGCGCCGGACCGGTGCCGAGTCGTGGACCGCCGGCCAGAGGCTGCCGGTTGACTAGAGGCTGCCGGAAGCCGCCTGACCAGGCCAGAGCCCCGTCTCCAGCAGGGAGGCGATCGCCGTCGTGTACGGCTCGATGTCCAGGCCCTGCTCGGCCAGCCAGGCGTCCGAGTAGTACTTGTCCAGGTAGCGGTCGCCAGGGTCGCAGAGAAGGGTGACGACGCTCCCCCGGCGACCCTCGGCCACCATCTCGGCGATGATCTTCAGCGCGCTCCACAGTCCGGTGCCGGTCGAGCCGCCCGCCCGGCGGCCGATGGCCCGCTCCAGGGCGCGCACGGCGGCGACACTGGCCGCGTCCGGGACCTTCATCATGCGGTCGATCGCCCCGGGCACGAAGCTCGGCTCCATGCGCGGCCGGCCGATGCCCTCGATGCGCGAGCCGCAGTCGCATGTGACGTCCGGATCGCCGGTGCTCCAGCCCTCGAAGAAACAGGAGTTCTCCGGGTCGGCCACACAGATGCGGGTGTCGTGCTGCATGTAGTGGACGTACCGGGCGATGGTCGCCGAGGTGCCGCCGGTGCCGGCGGTGGCGACGATCCACGCGGGCTCCGGGAAACGCTCCAACTCCAGTTGCCGGAAGATGGATTCGGCGATGTTGTTGTTGCCGCGCCAGTCCGTGGCCCGTTCCGCGTAGGTGAACTGGTCCATGTAGTGGCCGCCCGTCTCCCCCGCGAGGCGGGCGGACTCCTCGTACATGGTGCGCGGGTCGTCCACGAAGTGGCACCGGCCGCCGTGGAACTCGATGAGGCGGATCTTCTCGGCGCTCGTCGTGCGCGGCATGACCGCGATGAAGGGCACGCCGATCAGCTTCGCGAAGTACGCCTCGGACACGGCGGTGGAGCCGCTGGACGCCTCGATCACCGGGCGGCCCGGCCGGATCCAGCCATTGCAGAGGCCGTAGAGGAAGAGCGAGCGGGCCAGCCGGTGCTTGAGGCTGCCGGTCGGGTGGGTCGACTCGTCCTTGAGGTACAGGTCGATGCCCCACTTCTCCGGGAGCGGGAAGCGCAGGAGGTGGGTGTCGGCCGAGCGGTTGGCGTCGGCCTGGACCTTGCGGACGGCTTCTTTCAGCCAGCCGCGGTAGGCGGTGTCGCTGTGGTCGATGTCGAGGGTGTCGCCGGTCCGGATCTGCTGAGGGGTGCTCACGGCGGGGCTCCTAACACTTCGCGCCGACGGCGCGTCGCGCGGCCGATGACTCGATCATAGACACCTTCCGCACGCTTCTCACCTGCATAAACACTCCTTTGAGAGCCTCAAAGGCACCCTGGGGTCGCAACGGCGTGCGGGGGTGGGGGCGCATTCGGGCGAGTGCTCCGGGCGCTCCCTGCGAGATGTCGTGCGTACTGGTGCTCGACGCCCGTGGCGGGCAGACTGCACCGGGCGGGACGGACGTCTCGAACGGGGGCGCACACTGGATCACGACAGAACCCGGCTCTCGGCCCACGCGGCCGCACGGGTCGGCACACCGACGCGCACAAGGGGGCGGGGCGGCATGGCGGAGCCGGAGTTCAGGGCTACGGGCGTGCGGATCGGGAAGAGGTTGCGCTCGCTCACCCGAGCCGGTCAGGTCCGGATCAACGACGGCAGGCTGGAACTGCTCACCAGTTACGGCAGCGAGATCGACAGCGCGCCGGTCCAGGCGGTGCGCGCCTCCAAGCCCTGGTTCGCCGCGGACGACCGTGCTCTCGCGGACCTCAACGGCAACCGGTATCTGCTGACCCTGGGCGAGCACGACCCCGCTCCGGGCGAGCCGGGGCCGCCCGCGGCACGGCGGTTCATCGAGGCCGTACGCCGGGCTGCGGGGCGTAGCCAGTAGGTCACCGCGAGTTGCGGTACCGCGCCTCCTGCGTCACGCTGGTCTCACATCACTCTGGGTTAACCGGCGATCACGCTGCAAACCAGCCCGCCGGGCACGACAGCAGGCGGCCGTTCCACGCAGGCACCTGCTCGATCCGAACTCCGTGTTCTTCCGGACCTCACGTCGGGGAGTCGCAGCCGTGATCAGTCACCCAAGCAGGCATTGCACGGTGGAGCTTCAGGCTCTGCCGTCGCGGATCGGCCAGGTCCGCAGAATCCTTTCTGCGCAATTGCGCTACTGGCATCTTGATCCCCTCATAGACCGGGCCGTGCTCGGTGTGACGGAGCTGTTGACCAACGTCCACCGCCATGCGCAGCCCGACAAGACGTGCACCGTGAAGATCGAGCTGCTGCTCGACCGGCTCATGGTCTCGGTGCACGACCACGACCCGCGTCTACCGGTCGTTGCCGACATCAAGGACACCGAGCCGCTCGCCACGTGCGGGCGCGGGCTCGCGATGGTCGCCGCGGTCAGTGAGAGCTGGGGCGTACGGCCGGACGGCGAGTCGGGGAAGTTCGTGTGGTTCACCCTGCCGACGCCCTCCGCCGCACGGCCGCAGCGGCGCACCGTCCTCGACAAGACCGCGCTCAGGTTTGTCGAGGTGCGGACCGACGCCCGCAGGCCCGAACACGCTCCCGCCCGGTCCGCCGTTGCCGGCTGACCGGGCGGTGACGACTCCTCTGCTGGCGTTCGCTCGTCAGCCTGCGGGGCGCTTCCACGCGGTGTCGTTGCGGCGATCGTGCCCGGCCCATCGGGCCGCCTCGCGTCCGCCGTCGCGACACCGGCGCGCCCCTCCGGCTCGCGCGTGGCCGACGCGCCGGCTCCGTGAGTGTCGGTGGGCTCATGCCGGTGTCACCCGGTGGTTCGCTCCCGCCCGACTCGCGAACCGCGGTTCGGTCCCACGCGACTCACTCGGGGGCGATCGCACGTAGTACGACGAGACGCGCGGCGCGTCGGGCCGGGCGCAAGCCCACGAAGGCTCCCGCGCGTTCGCCGACCCGACACCGACGCGCCCCTCCCAGACTGACCCGGCCGACGCCCCGACTCAGCGAACTGCGGTTCGCTCCCTCGCTGGACCGCGAAGACTCCCGCACCTTGCCGTCCCGGCACCGGCGCGCCCCTCCCGCGGCCTCCCGGCCGAACCGCCGACCCAGCGATCGGCGGTCCGCTCCCTCACCCCAGTCACTCGGTCGCGATCGCCCGCAGTACGTCGAGACGCGCGGCGCGTCGGGCCGGGCGTAGGCCTGCGAGGGCTCCTGCGGTGAGGCCCACCAGGGTGACCACCGCGAGTTGCGGGGGCGGGACGGCGAAGGCGAAGGTGCTGTCGCTCGTGCCGTCCGAGGCCCTGACCAGGACCCAGCCCAGGAAGGCGCCGAGGGTGAGGCCACCGACCGTGCCGAAGGCGGCGACCAGGACCGACTCCCAGCGGACCATGGCGCGGAGTTGGGAACGTGTCTGGCCCACGGCCCTCAACAGGCCCAGTTCGCGGGTGCGTTCGTGGATCGCCAGGGTCAGGGTGTTGGCGATGCCCAGCAGCGCGATGAGGACCGCGAGGGCGAGCAGCGCGTAGACCAGCGTGAGCATCATGTCGATGCCGCCGGCCGACGACTGTGCGTACTCGTCGCGGGTCTGCACCTCGGGATGGCCGTACCGTGCCGCCACCCTCTCCACCGCCGCCTTGCCCGCGCCGGCGCTCACGCCGTCCTTGAAGGAGACCGCGACGAGCGTGTCGGAGTCCTGCGTGCGGTGCGGGGCCCAGGCCGCGCGGGTGATGACGTAGTCGCCCGCCAGCTCGGACCGGCCGTAGACCGCGCGGACCGTGAAGGTGTCCTTCTCGCCGTCGGTGAAGGTGAGTCGGGTCCTGTCCCCGGTTGTGAGGCCCTGTTTCTGCGCCTCCGTCCGGGTGATGGCGATGCCGTCGGTGCCGAGGCCGCGCAGGGAGCCCCGTACGGTGCCGAGGTCGAAGGTGCGCTCCAGGGCGAGTGGGTCCGTGACGGTCAACGCCCTTCCCTTGCCGTCGACTTCGGCGACACCGCGCCCGAGGCCCACGGCCGTGTCCACCTCGGGGAGTGCCCGAAGCGCTCCGGCGAGCCTGGGGCTCAGGCCGCTGCCGCCCGCCCCGAACGACGGGGTGCTGACGGCGACATCGCCCGCGAAGGACCGGGACACGGTCTGGTCCATGGTGGCCTTCAGGGACGCCCCGAACACCGTGAACAGGGAGACCACGGCCACACCGATCATCAGTGCGCTCGCGGTGGCGGCCGTCCTCCTGGGGCTGCGCAGGGCGTTGCGCCGGGCGAGGGAGCCGGTGACTCCGCGGAGCCGGCCGAGGGGACCGCCGAGTACGCGTACGGCCATCGTGGAGGCGACCGGGCCGAGGACCACAAAGGCCGCGAGGGCCAGGACAGCGCCGGTTGCCGCGAGCCAGAGGGACGGTGACACCAGGACGCCGGTGAGGGTGAGGCCCAGGGCGAGCGCGGCCAGACCGGCCCCGGTGACGGCACGGACGCGGGAGGCGCCCGACTGGTCCACGGCAGTCTCGCGCAGTGCGGCCAGGGGCGCGGTGCGTCCGGCGCGTACGGCGGGCAGCAGCGCGGAGCCCAGGCAGACCACGACGCCGACCGCGAGCGGCAGCAGCATCGACAGCGCGCTGATCACCAAGTCGCCCTCGGGAAAGGGGAATCCGATCGCCGGGAACAGCGCCTGGAGGCCGGCGGCGACCCCGATGCCGCCCGCGATGCCCAAGGCGGAGGCGGTGACGGCGACGACGCTCGCCTCGGTCAGGGTCGACGCGGTGACCTGGCGGCGGGAGGCGCCGAGTGCCCGCAACAGGGCGTTCTCGCGGGTGCGTTGGGCGACGACGATCGCGAAGGTGTTGTGGATGGAGAAGGTGGCGACCAGGAGGGCGACGCCCGAGAACACCAGGAGAAGGGTGGTGAAGACGGACAGGAACTGGCTGGAGATCATGTCTGTGTTCTCCTCGGTCGACTCCTGACCGGTGATCGCCTCGACGCCCTGGGGCAGTACGCGGGTCAGCCGGTCGACGAGCTCCCGCTGACCGACGCCGGGACCTGCGCGCACCTGGATGGTCGACGCCTCACCGGGCCTGGCCGTGAGGTACTTCTCGGCGTCGGCCCGGGTCATGCCGGTGAAGGTCACCTGGGCCATGCCGTCCTCGCCGCCGAAGGTCGCGAGACCGACGACGGTCACCTCGACGGGGGTCGGGCGTGCGCAGGACCGTGGTGTCGCCGATCTTCAGGTGGCCCTTTTCGGCGGTGCCACGGTTGACGACGACCTCGCCGGACCTCTTCGGCGCGCGGCCCTCGGCCAGTTCGTACGGGTTGAGCTCCGGGTCGTCGATCCAGTTGCCGGCGAGGGTGGGCGGACCCTGGCCGCCGATGGGTTTGCCGTTCGCGCCGACGAGCTGGCCGGCGCCCTGGATGTCGGGGACGGCGGCAGCGACGCCGGGGACCTGCTCGACGGTCCTGACCAGGTCGATGGTGACCGGCTCGCGCACCCCCTGGCTCTCCCCCGGCGTGGTGATGGCCTCGGCGCTGCGGACCACGGCGTCGGTGCCGCTGGTCGCGTTGCCGAACATGGTGTCGAAGCCGGCGCGGAGGGTGTCGCCCATGACGAGTGTTCCGGCGAGGAAGGCGACACCGAGGAACACGGCGAGGAAGGTGCCGGCGAAGCGCCGCTTGTGGGCGCGCAGGGAGGACACGCTCAGACGGAGGGAGGCGTTCATACGGGATCCTCCGTCCAGGTCCGCGAGGTCGCCGCTGCCCCCGAGGACACCTCGAAGGCCTTCATGCGGTCCAGGACCTTGTCGGCGGTCGGGTTCTCCATACGGTCCACCAGGCGTCCGTCGGCGAGGAAGACGACCTCGTCGGCGTGGGCGGCGGCGACCGGGTCGTGGGTGACCATGACGACCGTGCGGCCCGTCCGGCGCACGGTCCTGCCAAGGAGGCCGAGAACCTCTCCGCCGGAGCGGGAGTCGAGATTCCCGGTGGGCTCGTCGGCGAAGACGACGTCGGGCCTGCCGGCGAACGCCCGGGCCACGGCGACGCGTTGCTGCTGCCCGCCGGAGAGCTCGGCCGGCCGGTGACGGAGCCGGTCGCGCAGGCCGACGACGTCGATCAGCGCGTCGATCCACTCGGGGTCGCCCTTGCCGCCCGCGAGGTCCAGCGGCAGCCGGATGTTCTCCTCCACGGTCAGGGTCGGCACCAGGTTGAACGCCTGGAACACGAAACCGACGCGGTCCCGGCGCAGGAGGGTCAGACGGCGGTCGTCGAGGGAGCCGAGGTCGGTGTCGCCGATGCAGGCGGTGCCCTCGGTGAGCGTGTCGAGGCCGGCCGCGCAGTGCATCAGGGTGGACTTGCCGGAGCCCGAGGGTCCCATGATCGCGGTGAAGCGGCCGGCCGGGAAGTCGACGCTCACCCCGTCCAGGGCCCGCACGCCGGTGTCGCCGCTGCCGTACACCTTCACGGCGTCGACCACCCGGGCGGCCGGCAGGGTCCTCGTCGAGGCGGTCGTGACGGTCATGCCGCACCGCGCTTGCCGGCCGCACGGCCGAACTGCTCGTCCAGGACGGACAGTCGGCGCCAGTACTCGTCCTCGTCGATCTCGCCGGAGGCGAAGCGGCGGCCGAGCATGGCGATCGGCGAGTCGCCGGAGGGGCCGGCCTCGGCCATGGCACGCCACGGTCCGCGACGGCCGCGCCAGAGAGTGCGGCGCAGGACGGTGACGACGCCGAGCACGACGGCCGCCCAGATCAGCGGGAAGAAAAGGATCCACGGGCCGGGGCCACCGTCCCAGTTCGCGAGAGTCTGCATGTCGGTTCGTCTCCCTGGAGTTCTGAAGGTGTCGATCGGTGATGCTTCGAGACTGGCTCCGGGGAGGGGGTCGGGTCGTCGTACGGCCAGCGGCAGTGCGTGTACCTCCCGGGGAGTACGTGGCCCTGTTCGGCCTGCTCCCCAGGGTCTCGACTCTGTAACTACTAGTATGTACAGTGACGGCATGAGCACTTCGGACCGACTGATCGAGTCCACCCGTGAGCTGCTGTGGGAGCGCGGCTACGTGGGGACCAGCCCCAAGGCCATCCTGGAGCGCGCGGGCGCGGGA
Organism: Streptomyces sp. SLBN-8D4; assembly: GCF_049739545.1. Lineage (NCBI taxonomy): Bacteria > Bacillati > Actinomycetota > Actinomycetes > Kitasatosporales > Streptomycetaceae > Streptomyces > Streptomyces sp. SLBN-8D4. The sequence continues at coordinate 8,972,121 of NZ_JBMGQC010000001.1, read as the reverse complement.
CAGGGCAGCATGTACCACCACTTCAAGGGCAAGCCCGACCTCGCCCTGGCCGCGATCCGAAGGACCGCCGAGGAGCTGCGCGCCACCGCGGAGAAAGCGCTCGGCGGGCCCGGCACGCCGTACGAGCGCATCGAGGCGTACCTGCGGCGCGAGCGGGACGTGCTGCGGGGCTGCCCGATCGGCCGGCTCACGATGGATCCGGATGTCGTCGCCAGCGACGAACTGCGCGCGCCGGTCGACGAGACCATCGACTGGATCCGCGAGCGCATCGCCGGGATCGTCGAAGAGGGCAAGGAACAGGGCCAGTTCGCGACCACGCTCGACGGCGAGGAGATCGCGGCCACCGTGCTCGCGACGGTCCAGGGCGGCTATGTCCTCGCCCGTGCGTCCGGCTCGCCCGCCGCGTTCGACACCGGCGTGCGAGGCCTGCTCTCGCTGCTCGCACCCCACAGGTCGTAGCTGCTCGCACCCCTCTCGCCGTAAAGGAGTCGACACACATGCAGATCACCCGACAGCGCCCCGGGACCCGGCAGGGAGCGGCGGAGAACTTCACCGGGACGGTGTGGCTCGACGAGATAGCCGCGCCCGAAGCCCCGTCCCGGCTGCGGATGTTCAACGTCCACTTCGCCCCCGGCGCGCACACCGCGTGGCACCGACATCCGCACGGCCAGGTGCTCCATGTCCTGGAGGGCGAGGGACTGGTGCAGCGCAGGGGTGCTCCCGCCGAGCCGATCCGCGCGGGTGACACGGTGTGGATCGAGCCGGGCGAGTGGCACTGGCACGGGGCCGGGCCGCGCACCTTCATGACCCATCTCGCGGTCGTCGAGGCCGCGGAGGACGGCACGACAGCCGACTGGGACGCGCATGTCGCCCCCGAGGACTACCCCGCCTGAGGAGACGCCCGATGCACGCCATGCAGTACGAACTCACCCTGCCCGCCGACTACCACATGGACGTCGTCCGCGCCCGCGTGGCCCGGGTCGGGCATCTGCTGGACGACTGGGAGGGGCTCGGCTTCAAGACGTACCTGATGCGCGAGCGCGGGGTGAACGGATCGCCCGTCAACCAGTACGCGCCCTTCTACCTCTGGAACACCATGGAGGGCATGAACACCTTCCTCTGGGGAGGCGCCTTCCAGGGCCTCAGCAACGACTTCGGGCGGCCGTCGGTGCGCCAGTGGTCGGGTCTGTCGTACGAGGAGGGCGGCACCGTCGGCCACCCCGCCCGGTGGGCCGTACGGCGGAGGCAACAGGTGCCCGAGGGTGTGGAGTTGGCCGAGGTGATGGCGGACGCGGTGGGTGAGGCGGGGCGGCTGGCCGGGGAGGACGGCGCGGTGTGCGCGGCGGCCGCCGTGGACACGGCCCGCTGGGAGCTCGTCCACTTCTCGCTCTGGACGCACGAGTCGCCCAAGGCGGACGGCGAGATGTTCGAGGTGCTGCATGTGTCGGCGCCGGGTCGGGAGCGGCTGGGGCGGGGACGGCAGTGGTGAGCGCGGGCGCGGTGCGTACGGTGGCCGGTGACGCTCCCGCCGGGGAGCTCGGGGTGTGCGACGCCCACGACCATCTGTTCTTCGGCAGTCCCCAGCTGCCCGGGCAGGAGCTGCGGAGCCTTTCCGCGGCGCGGGCCGAGCTGGCGGCGTTCGCCGGGCTGGGCGGCGGCACCGTGGTGCAGTGGACGCCGTACGGGCTGGGGCGGCGGGCCGCCGATCTGCCGCCGCTGTCGCGAGAGACCGGGGTGCGGATCGTCGCCGCGACCGGGCTGCACCAGGCCGTCCACTACGACGACGCGACGCTCGCCGGACTGCGCGGTCGTCTCGCCGAGGTGTTCGTCGCCGAACTCACCGAGGGCATCGGCACGTCCGGCGTCCGCGCGGGGCTGATCAAGGTGGCCGGCGGCTTCCACGCGCTCGACGCGCACGCCCGCTGGACCATGTCCGCGGCGGCCGAGGCACACCACGCGACGGGGGCGCCGATCGCCGTCCACCTGGAGTTGGGGACCGGTGCGCTGGACGTATTGGACCTGCTGTGCGGGGAGTTGGGGGTGCCGCCGCAACGGGTGATCCTCGGGCACCTCAACCGCTCCCCCGACTTCACCGTGCACCGCCAGGCCGCGGCCTCGGGCTGCTACCTCGCCTTCGACGGGCCGTCGCGCGCCAACCACGCCACGGACTGGCGCATGCCGGACGCCGTACGCGCCCTCGCCGAGGCGGGTCACGGGGACCGTCTGCTTTTGGGCGGCGACACCACGACCGCGGCCGCCCGGTCCGTCAACGGTGGCCCCGGGATGCCGTATCTGCTGCGCCGGGTGCGTCCGCGGCTCGTGGTCGAGTTGGGTGAGGAACCGGTGGGGCACATCCTCGTCGACAACCCCGGTCGGGCCCTGGCCGTGGAGTGGCGTCGGCCTTGACGCCGCTCACCGGCAGAGCGCGTCGATGTCCTCGGAGAACGCCGGGAACTCGGACCGGGCGGCTGCGACGATGTCGCGGGTGGTCCGGCGCGGGGTGGTCGAGTGGCGCTCGGCGAGTTCGGTCAGCTCCGGATTCGGGCGGGCGTCGTACTCCTCGTGCTCCACGACCTCCATCGGCCCCAGTCCGTCGGCCAGCACCCACAGGAAGTCGGACAGGTTCGCCGCGACGACCCCGCGCTCGCCCTCCGAGCCCAGGAACACCACGGGCTGCTCGACGAGGGGCCGCCCCGGCCGCACGCACCACAGGGCGGCGAGGCCACCGGTGCCGTCCTGTCCGAAGACCCGGTAGGCATCGCCGTCCAGGTCGTGGTTGCCGGTCCAGTTGCGCAGCCAGTCGGTGGTCTCCTCGGCGGAGTCGAAGGCGTCGTACGGCTCGAAGTCGACGCCCTCGCCGTCGTCGTAGTCGAACTCCACGCGGGCCACGTCGGCCAGGGCGGGCGGGAAGGCGCGGTCGCCCTCGGTCGTCTCGATCATGCCCGCAGGCTAGTCGCCACCACTGACAACGGTCCTGCGCCACCGAGATGTCCACCGAGGGCTGCGGTTTCCGCCGCCGCGGCGAGCACCTCGTGCGCGGGACGGCTCACGAAGGCGGCCACCAGGCTCTGGTCCGCGGGGAGTTCGGCGGCCCGCCCATCCCCCGGTGCGGCCGGACCCGCGCACCGGCGACGCGGCTGACGCGCGGGACCGGCCGGACCCCGACCTGGACGGACCGTTCGTCCTCCCCCACCGCGGGCTCCTCCGGGAGGCACTGCTGACGCAGGTCGCGGCACGATGGAGCTTGACGGCGCCGCCGGGGGCCTGATCAGACTGGCCTGCCCGACCTGACACTGATGGGAAGAACATGCGAGTCGTCGTCATCGGCGGTAGCGGGCACATCGGCACCTTCCTGGTCCCCCGACTGGTCCGCGCCGGCCATGAAGTGATCAACATCAGCCGTGGCAGCCGTACCGCCTACGTTGAGGCTCCCGAATGGCGACACGTGCGTCAGGTGGCCGCCGACCGGGAGCAGGAGGACGGCGAGGGGACCTTCGGCGACCGCGTGGCCGGGCTGGAGCCGGACGTCGTGATCGACCTCGTCTGCTTCACCCTGGACTCGGCCGTCGCGCTGGTCGAGCGGCTGCGCGGCGAGGTCGGGCACCTGGTGCACTGCGGCAGCGTGTGGCGGCACGGCCCCGCCGACAAGCTGCCGATCTCCGAGACCACGGGCACCCCGCCCGTCGGGGAGTACGGCATCCAGAAGGACCGTATCGCCCGGATGCTGAAGGAGGAGACCGCTTCCGGGGGCCTGGTGACCACGTCCCTGCACCCCGGGCACATCGTCGGCCCCGGCTGGCACCCGATCGGTCCGCTGGGGAACCTCGACCCCGCGGTCTGGTACACGCTCTCGGCGGGACAGCCGCTGAAGGTCCCCGGCAGCGGCGTCGAGCTGATGCACCATGTGCACGCGGACGACGTGGCGCAGGCCTTCGAGCGGGCGGTCGAGCACCGGGACGCGGCGGCGGGAGAGGACTTCACCGTCGTGGCCCCCACCGCGCTGAACGTGCGCGGGTACGCCCGTGTCGCGGCCGGCTGGTTCGGCCGGAAAGCGTCGCTGGAGCCGGTGACCTGGGAAGAGTTCCGCAGCACCACGGCCCCGGAACACGCCGAGGCGAGCTGGGAGCACCTGCACCGCAGCCAGTGCCTCGCCATCGAGAAGGCGAGGACCCTCCTCGGCTACGCCCCGCGCTACGAACCGGAGGCCGCCGTACTGGAGTCGGTGCGTTGGCTGATCGACCACGAGGAGCTGAAGCCGGCAGTCAAGCTGAGCGTATGACCGGAAGCGCGCTTCTAGGCCCGGCCGGCGTCCAGGCGCCCCACCCGGGCGACGTTCTCCCGGTCCTCGGCGTCCTCGCTCGCCTCCGCGGCGAACCAGGCGTCGAGGATCTCCTTGAGGAGCGGCGCGGAGGTGAGGCGGAGGCTGAGGGCGAGGGCATTGGCGTCGTTCCAGCGGCGGGCGCCGTCCGCGGTGCAGGCGTCCGTGCACAGGGCGGCCCGTACGCCGGGGACCTTGTTCGCGGCGATGGAGGCGCCGGTGCCGGTCCAGCAGCACACGACGGCCTGGTCGGCGGTCCCCGCGGCGACTTCACGGGCCGCGGCCTCGGAACAGACGGCCCACTGCGGGTCGGCCCCGGGGCTCAGGGCGCCGTGCACGGCCACCTCGTGGCCCCGCGCGCGCAGCTCGTCGACGAGGGTGCGCGCCACTGGTTCGTCCATGTCCGAGGAGACGGAGATCCGCATGTCACGAGCCTACTCGGCGGCTCGTCCAGCGGACGACGGGTTCGAGGTATGCGACGTCCGGACCGGCGAGGTCCGGCAGTTCGGCCGGTGAGCCGACGAGGGCGACCCGGTCGAACTCCGGGGCGCGCCCTCGTGCCGTCTCGGCGGCCACGAGCGCCTCGAAACACTCGTGGAGCAGGGGCGCGGGCAGGGGCGGTGCCAGGTAGTGGACGCCGGTCTGTCCGTCCTCGCCGTGGGTGACCAGGCAGCGGGTGAGGTCGGCGGCCGGGAGGTCGACACCCGTCTCCTCGGCCAGTTCCACGGCCGCGTGGCGGCGCAGCGCGTGCTCGTCGAGCGGCTCGTCACCGGTGGGTGGTTCCACCGATCCGCCGGGGAACTGCCAGCGGCCGGGCGCGGCGGTGGACGAGGACATACGGCCCACCAGTACGCGTCCGTCCTCGGTCGGCTGCACGACGCTCACGAACAGGGAACGCGGGACGGTGGCGCCCGGGACGCGGCGCAGAGCGAAGCAGCGGTAGGTGGCGCGGGACCAGGAGACGAGCAGGGTGTCCGGGGTTTCCCGGGACAGTCCCGCGCACACCGCCACCGGGCCGTCGAAGAGGGCCGGGTTGGCCAGGACCGCGGTGTCCCACTCTCGGTCCATGGCTGCCCGCGCCTCGGCCGGGACCACCGGGGGCGCCACCTCGACCAGGCGCAGTCCCCCGGCTTCCAGCAGCTCAGCCACGGGTCAGTGCCCCCAGCGGATCGTCCAGCACCGGCTGCCACGCCAACTCGGCCGCTCCGACGAGGCTGTTGTGGTCCAGGGTGCAGGCCAGGATGGGGACGCCGCCGCTCTGTCCCCACAGGCTGCGCTCGGCGACGACCGCGCGCAGGCGCCCGGGGTCGGCGTCCAGGAGGGTGCGGTGAAGGCCACCGAGGATGATCCGGTCCGGATTGAGGATGTTGACCAGACCGGCGAGGCCCAGGCCCAGGCGGTCGATCAGCGACTCGGCCGCCCTGCGGACGGCGGGGTCGTCGTAGTGGTCGCGGACGAGGTCGTCGGCCTGCCGGAGCAGGGAGTGTTCGGGGCCGGGGTCGAGTCCGGCCGCCGTGAGCAGGGCCAGCGGGTCGGCCTCGACGTCCAGGCAGCCGCGGCTGCCGCAGTAGCAGGGGCGGCCCTCGGGGTTCACGGTGAGGTGGCCGACTTCCAGGGCGAGTCCCGAACTGCCCGTGTGCAGACGCCCGTCGAGCACCAGTGCGCCGCCCACACCCCGGTGGCCGGTCGCCACGCACAGCAGATCGCGGGCACCGCGGCCCGCGCCGTGCCGGTGCTCGGCGAGCGCGGCGAGGTTGACGTCGTTGCCCGCGAAGGCCGGCCCGGTGATGCCGGCGGCGCGCACGCACTCGTCGAAGATACGGCGGACGGGGGCGCCCGCGGGCCAGGCCAGATGCAGGGGGTTGAGGGCGAGCCCGTCGGGTTCGGCGACCGCGGACGGCACGGCGAGTCCGGCGCCCACGCAGCGCCGGCCGGTCGTGCGCAGCAGGTCGGCACCCGCCTCCACGACGGAGCCGAGGACCTTCGCCGGGTCGGCGTCGACGGTCTCGCAGCCGGGCGCGGTGGCGACGATACGGCCGCCCAGACCGACCAGGGCGGCCCGGAAGCCGTCGGCGTGCACCTGTGCGGCCAGCACGACGGGACCGTCCTCGGCGACCGCGAGCCGGTGCGAGGGCCTGCCCTGCGAACCGGCGGCGGCGGTGGGCCGGGCGTCGACGCGGATCAGCCCGAGCGCCTCCAGTTCCGCGGCGACCGCGCCGGCCGTCGCCCGGGTCACCCCGAGTTCGGCGGTGAGCACCGCACGGGTGGGCGCACGCCCGGTGTGCACGAGCTCCAACGCGGGCCCGAGCGCACCGCGCCCCCGGTCCAGCCGCGCCCTGGAGGTGGTCCCTTCCCCCGCCGGCCGGGGGTCCGCCTTGCCGCTCATGAGGGCGAGTCTCCCATGATCCGTTCGTTGTCCCGGTCTAGAGGCCGCTGACCCGCAGCGTGATGTTCAGCCGTCCCGTCAGCCCCAACTCGGGGGGCGCGGTGCCCGGATGCACGCGGGGCACCCCGTGGTAGGCGAGCCTCGACGGGCCGCCGAAGACGAACAGGTCGCCGCTGCGCAGCTCGACGTCCGTCCAGGGCCTGGTCCGGGTCTCGGGGTTGCCGAAGCGGAAGACACAGGTGTCGCCGAGGCTCAGGGAGACCACGGGTGCCTGCGACTTCTCGTCGCTGTCGCGGTGCATGCCCATGCGGGCGTCTCCGTCGTAGAAGTTGATCAGTGCGATGTCGTATCCGGAGGCCTCCGTCCCGAGCGCGTCCCGCACGGCTTCCCGGCCCAGCTCGCCCAGCCGGTGCGGGAAGGGCTTCACCGGTGCCCCGTCGCCGTCGACGACCGTGCGGGCGTAGCCGTACGGGTACCAGTGCCAGCCCAGGCAGACCTGCCGTGCGGTCATCGTGCCGCCGCCCGGGGTGCGGACCGTGCGCAGTCCGGCCGGCGGCCGCGCCCACTCCCGGCAGGCCTCCAGCAGCTCGCGCTGGCGCGCCGGAGCCAGCCAGTCCGGCACGTGCACCGCGCCCGGCGCGACCTCCGTACGGGCTCTGGGGAACAGCTCGGCTTCCATGGGTTCCATCCTGCCCGAGGGGCCTGAGCTGCGGCTCCGATAGCCTGGACGCACGATGGACGACCGAATGACCAGCCCCTGGGGCGAGCTCGCCCTCACCCGCTTCCCCGAGGACCCGCGCGACCGGCTGCGCGCCTGGGACGCCTCCGACGAGTATCTGCTGAGGCACCTCGCGGACGAGGGGGTGGCGCTGTCCGGCACCGTCGTCGTGGTCGGGGACCGCTGGGGCGCCCTGGTCACCGCGCTGGCGGCGCACCGGCCGGTGCAGATCACCGACTCCTTCCTCAGCCAGGAGGCGACCCGGGCCAACCTCGAACGCGCCGGCGTCGAACCCGGCACCGTGCGGCTGCTCACCGCACAGGACCCGCCGCCCGGCCGGGTCGACGTCCTGCTGATGCGCGTGCCGAAGAGCCTGGCCCTGCTGGAGGATCAGCTCTCGCGGCTGGCGCCCGCGGTGCACGAGGGCACGGTCGTGGTCGGCACCGGCATGGTGAAGGAGATCCACACCTCGACGCTCCAGCTGTTCGAGCGGATCCTCGGCCCGACCCGCACCTCGCTCGCCGAGAAGAAGGCCCGGCTGATCTTCTGCTCGCCGCAGCCGTCGCTCGAACGGCCCGCGAATCCCTGGCCGTACGGCTACACGCTCCCGGAGGGCGTCGGTGCCGTCTCCGGACGGCCCGTCGTCAACCACGCGGGCGTCTTCTGCGCGGACCGGCTCGACATCGGCACCCGGTTCTTCCTCCAGCATCTCCCGGACAGCCGCGGCTCCCAGCGGATCGTGGACCTGGGCTGCGGCAACGGGATCGTCGGCACGGCGGTGGCCCTGGCGAATCCCGAGGCCGAGGTGCTGTTCGTCGACGAGTCCTTCCAGGCCGTGGCCTCGGCGGAGGGGACGTACAAGGCGAACGGGGTGCCGGGGCACGCGGAGTTCCGGGTCGGGGACGGTCTGACGGGGGTCCCGGCGGACAGCGTCGACCTCGTCCTCAACAACCCGCCGTTCCATTCCCACCAGGCCACGACCGACGCGACGGCCTGGCGGATGTTCGCCGATGCGCGCAGGACGCTACGGCCCGGCGGTGAGCTGTGGGTGGTCGGGAACCGGCACCTCGGGTACCACGTGAAGCTGCGGAAGCTGTTCGGAAACAGCCAACTGGTCGCCAGTGACCCCAAGTTCGTGGTGCTCAAGGCGGTAAAAAGGTCGAGTGACTGATTCCTCGACGCGGGAGTTCTACGACTCGCTGGCACCTGACTACCACCGGATCTTCGCGGACTGGGACGCCAGCATCACCCGCCAGGCGGCCGCCCTGGGCGCTCTCCTGGGGCCGGGCCCGCACCGGATCCTGGACTGCTCGTGCGGGATCGGGACCCAGGCGATCGGGCTGGCGCTGGCCGGGCACCAGGTCGTCGGCAGCGATCTCAGTCCCGTCGCGGCCACGCGCGCCGCTGCGGAGGCGGCGGCGCGCGGTGCCCGGCTGCCGACGGCAGCCGCGGACATGCGACGGTTGCCGTTCGTGTCGTCCGTCTTCGACGTGGTCGTCTGCGCCGACAATTCCATGGCTCATCTGCTGACGGACCGGGACGTGGCGGCCGCGCTCGCGGACATGCGGCGGGTGCTGCGGGACGGGGGTCTGCTGCTGCTCACCCTCAGGGACTACGACGAGCTCCGCCGGACCAGGCCCGGGGGCGCGCCTCCGCAGGTCTCCGAGGGCTCCGAGGGCTCCGAGGGCTCCGACGGCCGGGTGATCACCTTCCAGCTGTGGCACTGGCACGAGGACGGCGAGCGCTACGACCAGGAGTACTTCCAACTGTTGCCCGGCGACGGGGACGACTGGGCCGTCCGTGTCCGTCGCACGGCCTCCTGGGCGCTGACGCGTGCGCAGCTGACGGAGTTCGTGACCGCGGCCGGTTTCGTCGACCTGCGGTGGCACGATCCGGCGTCCAGCGGGTTCTACCAGCCCGTCCTCACCGCCCGAGCAGCCGGATGATCCGCCGGGCCGCCTCGACCATGGCGTCCCGCCCGGCACTCAGGTACACGCGGGAGTCCACCGCCTCGGGGTGAGCGGTCAGGAACTCCCGGATCGCGCCGGTCATGGCGACGTTCAGCGCGGTGCCGACGTTCACCTTGGCGATGCCGCCCGCGACGGCCGCGGTGAGTTCCTCGTCGCGGACTCCGGAGGAACCGTGCAGGACGAGGGGGACGTCCAGGATGGCGGCGAGACGCTTGAGCAGGTCGTGGTCGAGCGTCGCGGTGCGTTCGGTCATCGCGTGGGCACTGCCGATGGCCACGGCGAGGGCGTCCACACCGGAGTCGGTGACGAAGGCGCGGGCCTCGGCGGGGTCGGTGCGGGCGCCGGGGGCGTGGGCGTCCAGCGGAGGCCGGCCCTGTTTGCCGCCCACCTCCCCCAACTCGGCCTCGATCCACAGCCCTTGGGAGTGCGCCCAGTCGGCCGCGGCCCGGGTCGCGGCGAGGTTCTCGGCGTAGGGCAGGTGGGCCGCGTCGTACATCACGGAGCCGAAGCCGGCGTCGGCCGCCTGCCGGAGCAGCTCGTCGCTCTGGACGTGGTCCAGGTGCAACGCGACCGGTACGGCGGCGCGTTCGGCCGCGGTGGCGGCGGCGCGGGCCAGCGGGCGGAGGCGGCCGTGGCGGAACTTGACGGCGTTCTCGCTGACTTGGAGGACGACGGGCGCATCAAGGGACTCGGCGCCGGCGATGACGGCCTCGACGTGTTCCAGGGTGATGACGTTGAAGGCGGCGACGGCGGTACGGGCGGCGGCGGCCCGGGTGACGAGCTCGCCGGTGGTGGCCAAGGGCACGGGGTCTCCTAGGGGCGGGCGAGGATCACCGAGCGGGTGAGGTGGCGGGGCCGGTCCGGGTCGAGTCCGCGGACCGCGGCGACGGCGACCGCGAGGCGCTGCACGCGGACCAGTTCGGCGAGCGGGTCCAGGGCGCCCGGTACCCACAGTCCGCCGGTCTCCCGCACCTGTCCGGCCAGTCCTTCCGGGGCCTCGCCGAGCATCCAGGTGGCGGTGCCGTGGGTGGTGACGCTGATGGGGCCGTGCCGGTACTCCATCGCCGGGTAGGCCTCGGTCCAGGCGAGACAGGCCTCGCGCATCTTCAGTCCGGCCTCGTTGGCCAGCCCCACCGTCCAGCCCCTGCCGAGGAAGGTGAACTGTGTGCAGTCGACGAGGCCTTCGGGCAGGGGCGTCGAGAGCGCGGTGCGGGCGTCGGCGACGACGGCGTCGGTGTGCAGGCCCAGGTGGGCGCGGAGCAGGGTGAGGGCGGTGGTCGCGAACCGTGTCTGGACGACGGAGCGTTCGTCGGCGAAGTCGAGGACGACGACCTCGTCGGCGGCGGTCATGACGGGGGTGGCGGGGTCTGCGGTGAGCGCGGTGGTGCGGGTGCGCCCCTTCAACTGCCCCAGCACGTCGAGGACTTCGGTCGTCGTACCGGAGCGGGTGAGGGCGACGACCCGGTCGTACGAGCGGCCGCGCGGGAACTCCGACGCGGCGAAGGCGTCCGTCTCGCCCTGGCCCGCGCCCTCCCGCAGCGCCGCCACCGCCTGCGCCATGAAGTACGAGGTGCCGCACCCGACGATCGCGACCCGCTCCCCGGCTGCCGGGAGCGCGTCGACGTGGCGGGTGGCCTCCGCCACCGCCCGGGTCCAGCACTCGGGCTGGCTGGTCAGCTCGTCCTCGACATGGGTCATGCCGTACGCCTCCCTCATTTTGATTTTTCTTGCAAGATACAGCGCCCTTTCAAGCACAATCAAGCATTGGCGCTCAAGGACGGTGCGCTAAGGTCGCCGGAGGTGGAGGAGCGGAGGGTACGGATGTCGCGGGACGCCCGTTGGAAGGCGCTGCTGGAGCTGCTCGTCGAGCGGGGCCGGCTGGACGTCGAGGAGGCGGCCGCCGATCTGGAGGTCTCGGCCGCCACGATCCGCCGTGACTTCGACCAGCTGGCCGAGCAGCAGATGCTGGTGCGCACCCGGGGCGGAGCGGTCGTGCACGGGGTGTCGTACGAGCTGCCGCTGCGGTACAAGACGGCCCGCCACGCCTCCGAGAAGCAGCGCATCGCGAAGGCGGTCGGGGAGCTGATCGCGCCAGGTGAGGCGGTGGGGCTGACCGGGGGCACGACCACGACCGAGGTGGCGCGGGCGCTCGCCGTGCGCGGGGACCTCGCCGGCGGCTCCCCCGCGCTGACGATCGTCACCAACGCGCTCAACATCGCCAATGAGCTGGCCGTACGTCCCCAGTTCAAGATCGTGCTGACGGGCGGGGTCGCGCGTCCGCAGTCGTACGAGCTCGTCGGGCCGCTCGCGGACGGCGTGCTGAGCCAGATCACCCTCGACGTGGCGGTGCTCGGTGTCGTCGCCTTCGACGTCACGCACGGTGCCGCCGCCCACGACGAGGCGGAGGCCGCGATCAACCGGCTGCTGTGCGAGCGGGCCGAGCGGGTGGTCGTCGCCGCCGACTCCAGCAAGCTGGGGCAGCGCGCCTTCGCCCGGATCTGCGCGGCCGAGAAGGTCGGCACACTGGTCACGGACGCGGCGGCGGCGCCGGAGACGGTCCGGCGGTTCGAGGAGGCGGGGCTGCGGGTCCTCACCGTCTGAAGGCCGGGGAGATTCGGTGTGCGGGCTGTTCCCCTGACACCCGTGGCCGATCCTGCCTAGGCTGATCCGCAGGAGGCTGCGATGAACGGATCAGCCAGGGATCACAGCGGATCACCCAGGGCCGACATGGGCTACCTGCCGATCGCCGAGCACGGTCTGATCGGCGACCTGCGCAGTGTGGCGCTCGTCGGGACCGACGGCACGATCGACTGGTACTGCTGCCCGTCCTTCGACGCGCCGAGTGTCTTCGCGTCGATCCTGGACGCGGAGCGCGGCGGCAGCTTCGAGCTGGCGGCGACCGTGCCGGCACGGACCAAGCAGTTCTACTTCCCCGACACCAACGTCCTGATCACCCGGTTCTACACCGAGGACGGCGTGGGCGAGGTCCAGGACTTCATGCCGGTCGACGGCGACACGGTGGAGACCGAGCGGCACCGGCTGATCCGGCGGGTGGTGTGCGTGCGCGGTTCGATCCCGTTCCGCACGCGTGTGGCGCCGCGCTTCGACTACGGCGCCCAGCCGCACACCGTGCGCATGGTCGGGGACGTGGCGGTCTTCGAGTCCCCGAAGCTGTCGCTGGGCCTGACCGCGACCGTGCCGCTGGAGACCGAAGGCCCGGACGCGCGCGCCGACTTCAAGCTCTCCGAGGGCGAGTCGGCGGTGTTCGCGCTGGACCAGGTCGGCGGCGAGGTGACCCCGCGCCGGTGCGCGCGCACCGAGGCCGAGGAGCAGTTCACCAGCACGGTCGCCTACTGGCGGCACTGGCTGTCCGCCTCCAAGTACCGGGGCCGCTGGCGGGAGATGGTGCACCGCTCCGCCCTCACCCTCAAGCTGCTCACCTACGCGCCCACCGGCGCCATCGTGGCCGCGCCGACCACCAGCCTGCCCGAGCAGCTAGGCGGCGAGCGCAACTGGGACTACCGGTACGTGTGGGTGCGGGATGCCGCCTTCTGCGTGTACGCGCTGCTGCGGCTCGGCTTCACCAGCGAGGCCGAGGCGTTCATGGACTTCCTCATCCGGCACGTCAGTCCGGACGGCAACGGCCACTCCGGGCCGCTCCAGATCATGTACGGCATCGACGGCCGCACCGATCTGACGGAGCGTGAACTCGGCCACCTGGAGGGGCATCAGGGCTCGGCGCCGGTCCGGGTCGGCAACGCGGCCGCCGACCAGCTGCAACTCGACATCTACGGCGCCCTGATCGACTCGATCTACCTCTACGACAAGTGGGCCAAGCCGATCTCCAGCGGCCAGTGGGACGACGTGTGCACGCTCGTGGAGTGGGTGTGCGCGCACTGGGACCAGCCCGACGAGGGCATCTGGGAGACCCGGGGCGGCCGCAAGAACTTCCTGTACTCGCGGCTGATGTGCTGGGTGGCGATCGAGCGGGCGATCCGCATGGCCAACCGGCGCGGACTGCCGGCCGACCTGAACCGCTGGCGGGAGAGCCGGGACGCGATCTACCGGCGGATCATGGACCGTGGCTGGTCGGAGACCCGGCAGGCGTTCGTGCAGCACGAGGACGGCGATGTGCTGGACGCGGCCGTGCTGATGATGCCGCTCACCAAGTTCATCGCGCCGACCGACCCGAAGTGGCTGTCCACGCTGGACGCTCTGACCGAGGAGCTGGTGTCGGACTCGCTCGTCTACCGCTACGACCCGACGGCCAGCCCCGACGGACTGCGCGGCGACGAGGGCACCTTCTCGATCTGTTCGTTCTGGTACGTCGAGGCGATGGTGCACGCCGGGCGGATCGACGAAGCACGCCTGGCCTTCGAGAAGATGCTCACCTACGCCAACCATCTGGGCCTGTACGCCGAGGAGATCAGCAACACCGGCGAGCAACAGGGCAACTTCCCGCAGGCGTTCACCCATCTCGCCCTGATCAGCGCCGCGTTCAACCTGGACCGGGCCCTCGGCTGAGCACCCGGAATAGCCGCCACCCGGTCCCACGTTGCCGCCAGCATGACGACGAACACGACGCGGCCCGAGGTCCTGCGATACACCGCCTTCTCCAGCTCTCCCGAGGGCGGCAACCCCGCCGGCGTCGTACTGGACGCCTCCACCCTGGACGACGGAGACATGCTGGCCATCGCCGCCGAGCTCGGATACTCCGAGTCCGCCTTTCTGACCGCGCCGCCCGAGGGACTGGACGGGCCGGAGGGACGGACGTTCACCATCCGTTACTTCAGCCCCAAGGCCGAGGTGCCGTTCTGCGGGCACGCCACCGTCGCGACCGCTGTCGCGCTGGCCGAGCGGATCGGCCCGGGAGAGCTGGTGTTCGCCACGCCCGCCGGAACCGTGCCGGTGTCGGTGGCCGAGGAGGGCGGGACGGTCAGGGCCACGCTCACCAGCGTCGCCCCGCACGTCCAGGAGGTCTCCGACGCAGATCTCGCGGAGGCGCTGGCCGCGCTCGACTGGCCCGCCACCGATCTCGACCCCGCGTTCCCGCCCAAGATCGCCTTCGCGGGTGCCCGCCATCTCGTCCTGGCGGCGGCGACCCGCGCGCGCCTCGCGGAGCTGGCGTACGACTTCGCGCGCCTCGAAGCCCTGATGCACCGACTGGACCTGACCACGGTCCAGTTGGTGTGGCGGGAGTCGGACACCGTCTTCCACGTCCGTGACCCGTTCCCCGTGGGCGGTGTCGTCGAGGACCCGGCGACCGGTGCCGCGGCCGCGGCGTTCGGTGCGTACGCCCGCGAGCTCGGGCTGGTCCCGGAGGACGCCGTCCTCACCCTGCACCAGGGTGAGGACCTGGGCCGCCCCGGCGAGCTCACGGTGACCCTGCGTGCGGGCGACCCCCGGGTGCGGGTCGGGGGCGCGGGGGCCCTCATCGGCTGAGGGTCAGTGGCCGTGTGCGCCGGAGGACTCGCGGGGGGCCTCGTCCATGGGCGCGGCGACCGCTCCTCCCGTGCTGACCGTGAACGCGGCGGTGTGCACCTTGCCGTCGTGCTTGAAGTCGAGGAAGAGCCGGTAGGTGCCGCTGCTGGGCGCCGTGGCCGTGAAGGAGATGTCCGGGCCGGCGGCGGTGGTGCCGTCGCCGGGCTCGCCGTTCGGATGGACGTGGAGGTAGGCGAGGTCGCCGGAGCGCAGGGCGACCAGGTGGCCGTAGGCGCCGAGGTAGGGCTGGAGGTCGGTGACCGGCCTGCCGCCTCGGGACACGGTCGGTTTCAGCTCGTGGGCGGCGCCGGGGCGCAGGGCTCCGCCGAGCTTCACCTCGTAGCCGTCGGTCGTGGCGGTGGTGTTCGGCGCCGGCAGGGGCTGTGGCGCGTAGGTGCCCGACACGGCCAGATCCGCGCCGAGGGTGACGTTCTCGGCGCCCTTCTTCTCCGGGGTGAAGTCGGCGAAGACCCGGTAGCCGCCCGCCCGGGGCAGGGACACGGGGATGCTCCAGGTTCCGTCGGCCGCCCTGGTGGGGTGCAGATGACGGTAGGTGTTCAGGTCGCGTGAGGCGACGATGAGGTGGAGTTCCTTGTCGTGCTCCCGGCGGTAGGCGGTGACCGCGCGCCCGTCGTCACCCCGGATGGCGAAGCGGAGGTCGGCGGTGCGGCCGGCCGCGAGACGAGGGGTCCGCAGATCGAGGGTGTAGCCGTTCTCGGAGATCTGGAGGCCGCCGGCCGGGGACATCTCGTGCCCCGAGTGCCCCTCGCGCCCCGAGTGTCCCGAGCGGTCCGGTTCTCCTGGGTGCTCCGATTGCCGTGAGCCGCCGCCCGTGTGCGCGTCGTGACGGGCGGGCGGCTCGTCGTCGACGACAGGGCCCATGCCCTGGCCCACGCCGTAGGCGGTGCCGAACGTCGCGGCCAGCGCGGCGGCGAATGCGGTGATCTTCAGTCCAGCGTGCATGACCGGCTCCTCCGGCTCGACAGGGGTTCCCGATGCACTTCACCATACCCCTGGGGGGTATCAAGTCAACCCACTCGATCGCTTGCCCTGAATACCTACCCGGGGTATACAGGAGTCGCATCACAGAATACCCCCACCCGGTATCCATGAGGAGCGTCGATGACCACCACCGCAGCGGCCGAGACCGAACTCGCGATCGGCGGCATGACCTGTGCCTCCTGCGCGGCACGCATCGAGAAGAAGCTCAACCGGATGGACGGGGTCACCGCCACCGTCAACTACGCCACCGAGAAGGCCAAGGTCACCCACGCCGCGGGCGTGTCGGTCCAGGACCTCATAGCGACCGTGGAGAAGACCGGGTACACGGCCCGGGAACCGGCGCCGCCGGAACCGTCCGCCCCCGACGACAGGGAATCCGACCAAGGGGAATCCGACGAACTGCGGTCCCTGCGCGAGCGGTTGACGACCGCCGTGGTGCTGGCGGTACCCGTCGTCGCGATGGCGATGGTCCCGGCGCTGCAGTTCGAGTACTGGCAGTGGCTGTCGCTGACGCTGGCGGCGCCCGTGGTGACGTACGCCGGATGGCCCTTCCACAAGGCGGCGTTCACCAACGCCCGGCATGGCGCGGCCAGCATGGACACGTTGATCTCGGTCGGCACGACGGCCGCCTTCGGCTGGTCGCTGTGGGCGCTGTTCCTCGGGACCGCCGGGACGCCGGGCATGAAGCACCCCTTCGAGCTGACGATCGCCCGCGGCGAGGGCACCGGGAACCTGTATCTGGAGGCGGCGGCCGGGGTGACCGCGTTCATCCTGGCCGGGCGGTACTTCGAGGCCCGCTCCAAGCGCAAGGCGGGCGCGGCCTTGAGGGCGCTGCTGGAGCTGGGCGCGAAGGACGTGACCGTGGTGCACGCGGGAGGCCACGAACAGACCGTGCCTGTCGGGGAGTTGAAGGTGGGAGACCGCTTCCTCGTCCGTCCCGGTGAGAAGATCGCCACCGACGGGACCGTCGTCGAAGGCTCCTCCGCCGTGGACGCCTCGATGCTCACCGGTGAGTCGGTGCCCGTGGAGGTCACGCCCGGCGACTCCGTCACCGGTGCCACCCTCAACGCGGGCGGACGGCTCGTCGTCGAGGCGACCCGGGTCGGCGCGGACACCCAACTCGCCAGGATGGCCAAGCTGGTCGAGGACGCGCAGAACGGCAAGGCGGCCGCGCAGCGGCTCGCGGACCGGATCTCCGCGGTGTTCGTGCCGGTGGTGATCGCCCTTGCGCTGGGCACCCTCGGCTTCTGGCTCGGCAACGGCGCGAGTACGGCCGCCGCGTTCACCGCCGCCGTCGCGGTGCTGATCATCGCCTGCCCGTGCGCCCTCGGCCTGGCCACGCCGACCGCGCTGCTGGTCGGGACCGGTCGCGGTGCGCAACTCGGCATCCTCATCAAGGGCCCTGAGGTCCTGGAGTCCACGCGCAAGGTCGACACCGTCGTCCTGGACAAGACCGGCACCGTCACCACCGGCCGGATGACCCTGCTGGCCGTGCACGCGGCCCACGGCACCGACGAGGCCGAAGTCCTGCGCCTGGCGGGCGCCTTGGAGCACGCGTCGGAGCACCCGGTGGCCCGCGCGGTCTCCGACGGGGCGCTGGAGAAGCTGGGTTCACTGCCCGTGCCCGAGGACTTCGCCAACGTTCCGGGGCTCGGCGTGCAGGGAATCGTCGACGGTCACGCGGTCCTCGTCGGACGCGAGCGGCTGCTCGCCGACTGGGCGATGGAGCTGCCCGAGGAGCTCCGGCTCAGGAAGGACGCCGCGGAGTCGGCCGGCCGTACCGTGGTCGCGGTCGCCTGGGACGGGGAGGCAAGGGCCGTGCTCGAAGTCGCCGACGCGGTCAAGGACACCAGCCGTGAGGCCGTCACCCGGCTGCGCGCGCTCGGGCTCACCCCGATGCTGCTGACCGGTGACAACCGGGCCGTGGCCGAGTCCGTGGCCCGCGAGGTCGGCATCGACCCCGGGCAGGTGATCGCCGAGGTGCTGCCGCAGGACAAGGTCGACGTCGTCAAGCGGCTTCAGGCGGAGGGCCGTTCGGTCGCGATGGTCGGCGACGGGGTCAACGACGCGGCCGCGCTGGCTCAGGCCGACCTGGGCCTGGCGATGGGCACGGGCACGGATGCCGCGATCGAGGCGGGCGACCTGACCCTCGTCCGGGGCGACCTTCGGGCCGCGGCGGACGCCATCCGGCTCGCCCGCCGGACCCTGGGCACGATCCGCTCCAATCTGTTCTGGGCGTTCGCCTACAACGTGGCCGCGCTGCCGCTCGCCGCGGCCGGGCTGCTCAACCCGATGCTGGCCGGTGCGGCGATGGCGTTCTCGTCGGTGTTCGTGGTGGGCAACTCGCTGCGGCTGCGGTCGTTCCGAGCGGCGTGACCAGGTGACCAGGGCCTCCTTAGGCGTGGGCGGCGACGGCGATGAGGGCCGGGGCGAGGCGGTCACCCCTCAGCTCCCGGATGTGGCGGCCAGTCGAACGTGAACGGCGGTCAGGGCCAGCGCCAACGGTCCGGGGACCAGGAAGGCCAGCGGCACCAGCATCCAGGCGCACAGGGCCGCCGTGGCCACGGCGAGCAGCACCAGGGCACTCCCGCCCACGTCCCGTACGGCATCGCGGGCGGCCTCGCGCACGGCGGCCGGCCAGTCGGTGAGCGACTCGGGGCGGGCGCAGGCCCTCAGGCCCACCACCAGGGCGGCCGTGCCGATGCCGGCGGCCACCACCGCGAACAGCGGTGCCCCCGGCAGCCCGGCCCCGGCGAGCGCGAGGTCCGCCAGGAACAGCAGCCCACCGGCCAGGGCGACGGCGCCCGCCGCCAGGTCGCCGGCCCGCAGCCGTCGCCGTAGCGCGGCGACGTACCGTCCCGCGGTGGCGGGTCGCCCCTCCCCCGCACCCCGCAGGACCGCGCACGCGGTCGACAGGGCGGCCGGGGCCGTCACCACCGGCAGACACACGACGGCTGTTGCCAGACCGACGCTCAGCATGTCGGCGAACAGGGTCATCCGGGGTCCGAAGACCTCGCCGGGTTCACGAGCACGCATCCCGCTCATCCCTTGAGTCCCGAACTCGCCATGCCCTCCACCAGGAACCGCTGGAAGGCGAGGAAGAACAGCACGATCGGCAGCAGCGCGATCACCGACATCGCGAACATCGGGCCGAACGCCGACTGGCTGGAGGCGTCCACGAACGACCTGAGGGCGAGCGTGAGCGTGAACTTGTCCGGGTCGAAGAGGTAGATGAGCTGGGTGAAGAAGTCGTTCCAGGTCCAGATGAAGGTGAAGATCGCCGTGGTGATCAGCGCGGGCCTGGTCAGCGGCAGCACGATCTGGAAGAAGCTGCGGAACGGACCGCAGCCGTCGATGCGGGCGGCCTCCTCCAGCTCACGCGGCAGACCGCGCATGAACTGCACGATGAGGAAGACGAAGAACGCCTCCGTGGCCAGGAACTTGGGCAGGATCAGCGGCCAGTAGGTGTTCACCAGGCCGAGCTGGTTGAAGATGATGTACTGCGGGATCAGGATCGCGTGGTGCGGCAGCATGATCGTGGCGATCATGAAGGCGAACATCGGGCCGCGGAAGCGGAAGCGCAGCCTTGCGAAGGCGTAGGCGGCCAGGGAGCAGCTGATGACGTTGCCGAGGACCGCGCCGCCCGCGATCAGCAGGGAGTTGGACAGCAGCCGCCAGACGGAGACGTCGTTGACGCCCTCGAAGGCGGTCCGGTAGTTCGACCACTCCAGGTGGCTGGGCAGCAGGTCGAGACTCGCGATCACCTCGTCGGCGGGCTTGAGCGAGGTGGCAAGGAGCCAGGCCAGCGGATAGAGCATCACGAGCAGGGCGGCCGGACAGCCGAGGTGCAGGGCGACCCGGCTCCAGCGAACGGGCTTGCGGGCGGCGGCAGTTGGTACGGAGGTCATCGCTCCCCCTCGGACGCGTAGAAGACCCAGGAACGCGAGGTGCGGAACAGCACCGCGGTGACGACGCCGATGACCAGCAGCAGCACCCAGGCCATGGCGGAGGCGTAACCCATGTGGGAGGCGACGAAGCCGCGGTCGTAGAGGTACATCGTGTAGACGAGGGTGGAGTCGGCGGGGCCGCCCTTGCCCGCGCTCACCGCGAAGGCGGGTGTGAAGACCTGGAAGGCCTGGATGGTCTGGAGGACCAGGTTGAAGAAGAGCACCGGGGACAGCATGGGCACGGTGACGGACAGGAACTGCCGCCATCGGCCGGCGCCGTCGACCGCCGCCGCCTCGTACAGCTCCGCGGGGATCTGCTGCAGACCCGCCAGGAAGATGACCATCGGTGCGCCGAACTGCCACACCGTCAGCAGGGCGACGGAGAGCAGCGCCCAGCCGGGCCTGTTGACCCAGCCGCCGGTGCCGAACAGGTTGTCCACGGTGCCGCCGTCGTTGAAGACGGCCCGCCAGACGAGCGCGATCGACATGGAGGCGCCGAGCAGCGAGGGGGCGTAGAACGCGGACCGGTAGAAGGCCTTGCCGCGCTTCATGGACTTCAGGGCGAGCGCGACGACCAGGGCCAGCGCCAGCTGCAGGGGCACGGCTATGACGACGTACGTCACGGTCGTGAGGACCGAGCGCCAGTACCGCGGGTCCTCGGTGAACATCTGCGTGTAGTTGCGCAGGCCCACCCAGTGGGGCGGGTCGAAGAGGTTGTAGTCGGTGAAGGACAGGTACAGCGAGACGGCCATCGGCAGCAGGGTGAGGACGCTCGCGCCGAGGACCCACGGGGAGAGGAACACCCAGGCGGCGCCCTCGCGTTCGCGCTTGGGGCGGCGCTTCGCGGTGGCGGCGGGTGCACGCTTCTCCCCGGTGGGGATCGCGGTGGTGGTGGTCATGACCTCAGCTCCGCCTTCGCCTCGGTGACGTAGTTCTCGGCCGCCTCGCGGGGCGTCATGCGCTCGTAGGACACCTGGTCGTAGTCGCGCTGGAAGGTGGTCTGGAGGGCGTTGTCGCCGGAGGGCGGAGCCTGCGGCGGATCCTTCAACTTCCCTTCAAGGGACGCCTGGTAGTCGGCGACCGTCCTGTCGAAGTCCTTCAGGAGGGGCGCGGTCTCCTTGCGGACGGTCTCGTTGACGGGGATGCCACGGGTGGCGCCGAGGATCTTCGCCGCCTCCCGGTCGTTGAGCAGGAAGTCGACGAGCTGGGCCGCTTCCTTCGCATGGCCGGTGTGGGCGGAGACGCCGAGGAACATCGACGGCTTGAAGTACTGGCCGGGTGAGCCGTCGGAGCCGGACGGCATGGGCGCCAGGGCGATCCCCGTCGGGACGATCGCGAGGTAACCGCTCGACGGGGCGTCCCAGTTGGTGTCGGAGACCGCCTTGCGGCGGCCCAGCGGGGTGTTCTCCACGGAGCCGTCGAGCTGGGTGGTCTGCTCGGCCGGGGAGACCACCCCCGCGCGCCTCAACTTGTCTGTGAACGTCCACCACTTGGCGAGGTCGTCGGCGGTGAAGCCCAGTCCGCCGCTCTTCGTGTAGAGGGCCTTGCCCCGGCCACGCAGCCAGACCTCGAAGGCGTCCTCGCTCTGGCCGGGGTCGGTGGCTCCGGGCTTGCCGGTCCTGTCCCGCAGTGCGCGCACGGCCTCGGCCCAGTCGTCCCAGGTCCAGCCCGTGCGAGGAAGCGGGACTCCGGAGTCCTTCCAGGTCTTGACGTCGTAGACGACGGTCTCGGTGCCGCGGCCCTGCGGGATCGCGTACTGGACGCCGTGCACGCGGCCGGTGGCGAGCAGCCCGGACTCGATCTCCGAGGTGCGCAGGACGGCCTTCTGCTTGGCCAGGTCGAGCAGGACACCGCCCGAGGCGTACTGGTCGATCTGGCGGTAGTCGAGCTGCATCACGTCGGGTGCGTCGCCGCCCGAGGCCTGGACGGCGAGCTTCTGCTTGTAGGCGTCGTATCCCGAGAACGACGTCTGGACGGATATGTTCGGGTGCTGTTTCTCGAACAGGGCGACGGCCTGGTCGGTGCGCTCCGCGCGGTCGGGGTTCCCCCACCACGTGTAGCGCAGCACGGCCTTGCCGCCGCCGACCGATTCCCCGGATCCCCCGCAACCGGCCGCCAGCGCGCAGAGCGCGAGTGCGACGGCCGAAGCGCAGAACCCCTTTGTCCTGTGTCCGGGCACGCCGAGGTCACCTCATCCCTTTCCTCGGACTTTCTACGGCCCCCCTCGGAACTCCCCCCGGGACGGACGGTGTTACTCGCCGCCGTACGGCAGTGTCGTGCCCGGCAGGTTGTACTCGTCGCGTCTGCCGCACATCCCGAAGCCGCCGAGCCGGGTCGGCGCGGTCTCGTGGGCGGTCGCCTCGCCCAGATACGACGGCTCGCCCGACGCCAGCGCGTCGAGCTGGTCACCGGTGCGCTCGGCGGTCGCCAGGGCACCGGCCTGCCACAGCTCGCGCCAGTGGGGCACCTTGTCCCGCACCAGCCGGGCGGCGGCCCGCTGGAACTCCAGGTACGGGCCGTTGTCGCCGGCGGCCAGGGCCTCGCGCAGCACGAGGTAGCCCTCGACGGCGAGGTCCCTGCGGCGGCGGGCGGCGTCCGCCGTGTCCGACCCGGTGCCGGGCGGGAGTTGGGCCGCCGACGCGTACCGCGCGGGGTCGGCGAGCACCTCCGGCGGGAAGGTGAAGACGGCGTCCCCGGCCTCGGGCAGGCCGCTGTTCTGCATCAGCACGGTGATGCGCAGGTCGCCGCGCTGGACCATGCGGTGCACGGTGCCCGGGGTGAACCAGGCGATCGAGCCGGGCTCCAGGGGGATCTCGCGGTAGCCGTCCGGGCTCAGCGTCTGCACGGCGCCCCGGCCGCCGGTGACGACGTAGGCCTCGGTGCACACCAGGTGCAGATGCGGGCTGCCGCCGCAGACGCCGTCGGCGGCCTCCCAGTCGTAGGCGCTGAGGTGGGACAGACCCACGGCTCCCGGCAGGGGGTGGGGAAGGCCGGGCTTCACCAGGACAGGCCTTCCAGACACGAGGACACGCGTTCCTCGTCCCAGGCGCCGTCGGCGACGACCAGCCGGTAGCGGTACTCGAAGGACTCCCCCGGCGGCAGCTCGAACTCCTCGAAGAACGCCCAGGAGAACGCGACCGTGGGGAAGGGCTGGGAGCGCACGAACCAGTGCGACTCGTGGATCGCGGTCCGCGGATCGAGGTTCTCGGGGGCGTGCGCGAAGACGAGCGTGGAGTGGGCGTCCACGTCGTCGTGTTCGGTGGTGAAGGCGAGCCAGGGGCTCTGGCTGCCCATCAGCTTGTCCGCGTCGCCGTCGGTGTCCGGGGCGAAGACCGCGCCGCCGGTGAAGTCGCGGGGGCCGCGCCACTGGAGCCCGGTGTAGCCGGCCATGTCACGGCCCGCGGTGGTGGGAGAACCGAAGGCGAGGGGCTCGGCCCGCAGGTTGGTGAGCCGGATCGACCAGTCGAGCGCCCAGGAGCCGGCGGCCTCGTCGACCGAGTGGACGGCCAGTCCCCGCTCTTCCCGGGCCCACTCCTCGCCGCCGTTCTCCACCCAGGTCAGCGCCTCGGTGACGTCCAGCCGGGCCTCCGAGACGGTGAACGCGGTGAAGCCGTCGTGCCGCATGGAGCCGACGCGCTCCGGCAGGGGCAGATAGCCCTTTCCGTGGACATAGCAGTTGCCGCCCCAGAAGTTCTGCCCCGACAGATGGCTCGCCGTCATCTGCAGGCCCTTGTGCCAGCGGTGGTCGTTGGGGCGGTAGCCGGTCACCGTACGGCCGCCGAGGGTGCGCACCGGGTGGGCATAGGGCTTCCGGGCCTCGAAGGCCTCGGGGTCGGGTCGGTAGACGTAGCGGAGGATCTCCGTGCCGTTCGCCGCCTCGACGGCGATGTGCTCGCCGTGGACGTGGCTGACGCGGATGCTCATGCGCGCTCCTTGGGGGCCCAGTGGGGGTGGTCGCCGTGCATGGCCGGGTAGAAGGGGTCGCCCGGCGCGATCTCGCCCGCGTGCACTGGCCGCCCGGTGAACGCGGACTTGTAGAGCGCGGCGGCGAACTCGAGGGTGGCACGCGCGTCGGCGCCGCTGCCGGGAGGCCTGACACCGTTGTCGTACGCATCGAGGAGCGTGGCGAGCTGGGCCGTGTGCGAGCTGGGCACGTCCGCGGCGGGGGTGCGCCAGGCGTCGACGCGGTCGGCGGCCACGTGGGGGGCGGGCGTGTAGGTCCAGTCCTCGTTGCGGTGCCCGTACAGATGGGTGAGTTCGACGGTCGCGTCGGCGCAGTCGATGCGGATGCGGCTCACCTCGTCGGGTGACAGCACGCTGTTGACGACGGTGGCGAGGGCACCGTTCTCGAACCGGACGAGGGCCGTGGAGACGTCCTCGCTCTCGGTGTCGTGGACCAGCCGGGCGGCCATGGCGCGGATCTCCGTCCACGGGCCGAGCAGGTGCAGGAGGAGGTCGTACTGGTGGATGCCGTGGCCCATGGTCGGGCCGCCGCCCTCGCTGGCCCAGGTGCCGCGCCACGGTACGGCGTAGTAGGCGGCGTCCCGGTGCCAGGTGGTCTGGCAGTGCGCGACCCGGGGGGCGCCCAGCTCGCCGGCGGCGATGAGCTCGCGCGCGTGGACGGCGCCGGAGCCGTAGCGGTGCTGGAAGACCACGGAGGCGTAGGCGCCGGACGCCTCCTCGGCCGCGGCGATCTCGTCGTACTCGGCCAGCGACAGGGTCAGCGGCTTCTCGCACAGCACCCAGGCGCCCGCCTTGAGGGCGGCCACCGTCTGCTCCCGGTGCAGCGACGGCGGGGTGCCGATGAGGACCAGATCGGGGCGTACGGCGTCCAGCATCGCTGCCATCGAGGTGTACCCGGCGACCTCGCCGCCCGCGAGCTCGCGGAAGGCGTCGAGTCTGCCCTGGTCCACGTCGACGGCGGCGACCAGCTCTGTGCGCTCGGTGTGGGCCCTGAGCGCGGACAGATGGCTGCCGCTGACGATGGCGCCGGTGCCGACCACGGCGACGCGGCGGCGGGCTGGACGGGGCATACGGTCCTCCTGGGACGTCCGGCAAGGGGACGCTGACGTGCGGGGAAAGCGCTTGCTCTCCCGGGGACGACCCTAGATGCCCGGCGATTGTCCTAACAAGACCCCGGGCGGTGATATCGGTGACCACGCCACGCACACCGGTCGTTCACCTGCCTGACTACGCACACCGTTCGCTCACGTGCCTGACTCAGGAGAGTGCGGCGAACAGGTCGTCGAGCGGTGCGGGCACCCGGTCCGGGGCCAGGGCCTCCACGAGGACTCGGCCGTAGTGGATCTTGCGGCCCTTCTTCGTGCCGAGGAAGCGCCGCAACTGCTGGTGCGCGGTGCGGCCCTGCTGGGCGGGCTGGGACAGGAAGGTCTGGAGGGGCCGCAGGTCGCCCTCCTCGCACACGAGCTCCTTCACCCGCGGCACACCCAGCGCACGGATGAGTTCGTCCTCCAGGTCCGCGGCGCAGACGAAGTACCCGTCCGGTGCCGCGCCGGCCCGCTCCCAGCCCCGGGCGTAGAAGGGCTGTTCCCGCTCGTCGCACAGTCCGGTCAGGCGCAGGCCCAGGCCGGACGGGCCGAGGAGGCTCGCGTAGCGACCGACGCTCATCGCCCCGCCCATCGCCAGGACGCAGAGTCCCTCGTCTGCCAGGTCCCGGCCCCGGCTCGCGGCCAGCGCGTCGATCGCCGCCGCGTCGCTCGGTCCTTCGAGCAGGACCACGGTCCGGACGGACAGCCGTGCGGCCAGTTCGTGTGCCGGGTCGCCGGGGCCGCCGGCCGCCCACGCCGTGACCGCGTCCCGGAACTCCCCCATGTCAGCCATGGGTCGAGTCTGTGCCCTCACCGGCCCCGACGACAGGCAATTTCCACGGGGCTCACCGGCCCCGGCGGGAGGCAATGTCCACCGGCCTCACCCGGCCCGACGGACGGCAGTGTCCACCAGCCACAGCCGGCCCGACGGGAGACAACTCGGGAGGCAACGTGCACCAGCCACACCCGGCCCGACGGAAGACAACTCGGGAGGCGACGTCCACCAGCCACACCCGGCCCGACGGAAGACAACTCGGGAGGCGACGTCCACCAGCCTCCACATGCCCTGACGGGACACAACGCCCACCCCCCTCACCGGCCCTCCTCCCCATGCGTCACCCGGATCTTGGACTGACCGTGCGGAAGATCCTCCCAGTCGGCCATGAAACGGGCGCGCAGCCCGTGCTTCTCGGCGAGGGTCACGAGCGTCTCGACGCGGTAGTAGAAGTCCTCCCGGAGCACATGGTGTTCCTCGCCCTCGGTGCGGTCGAAGGTGAAGTCGAACCAGCCGCCCGGGGCGAGGACCCGGCCGACGTGGGCCAGGCACTCCTCGATCACCGGCAGCGGCGAGTGCGAGAAGACGCTGTGCGCGTGGACGACGTCGAAGTGGGCGTCCGGCAGGAAGCGCAGTGTCAGGTCGCGCACCGGGGTCAGGTTCGGCAGCCGCTTCTGGAGGGACATCTCGGCGATCGTGTCCTGGGCGGCGAAGAGGATGTCGGGCGAGATGTCGATCCCGTGGTAGTTGCCCGGCTCCAGGTGGCGGATGAAGCGCCAGCCGCCGCGCAGGTTGCCGCAGCCGATCTCCAGCATGCGGTGCTCGGGACGCAGACCGTGGCCGAGGAGGTAGTCGAACTGCAGCGCCCCGAGCGCCAGCCAGCGCTCCCGGCTGCGGCTGCCGACGGCCGCGTCCGGGTCGGTGCGGGTGTCGGAGCGCATCACGGCGCGGTAGTAGGAGATGTGGTCCGGGTGACGGCGGCGCAGCCACAGGTCGCGGGCGGCGCGGGCCACGTGGTGGGGCACGCGCTCGGGGTGGCGCAGGGCGTAGCCGACCCGGTGGCCGAGGGCGGCACGGTTGGCGGTGAGGTTCTTGGCGGGCATCGGGAGGCCTTTCGGAGGTCTTCGCTCTGCTGCCAAGCCTCGGTGCGGCGGCCGGAGGTCCGGCTCGGTCAACCGGCTCGCGCCCGGGGGAGGTTCGGGCGAGAGCCATGTCAGCCGATCGGTTGATGCGGTCCCGGGTCCGGCACGTTAGACACGGAGCATGAACCACACCGATCCGGACGAGCGCTGGCTGGGCGCGATCGTGCACGGCGCGTTCTTCCTGCTGCTCGGCTCGTCGTTCGCCCGCTTCCTGAGCCGCGACCAGGGCGGGGCGCGCACCGGCTGGGTGGTGGCGCTGTTCGCCTTCTTCTGCCTGCTGTACGTCCTCGGTCATCTGCTGGCCCCGCCGCCCCGCCCGGGGCTGCCGCCCACCCGGCGTCATCTGGTCTGGCTCGGCTCGGTCACCGCCGTCTGGATCGTCCTGCTCGTGCTCGCGCCGAGCGCCACCTGGTGTGTGATGCCCCTGCTGTTCGCCGGGCTGCACGCGCTGCCGCCGAGGATCGCGGTGCCGGCGGCGGCCGTGCTCACCGCGCTGGTCGTGCTCTCGGAGATACGGGTGGCCGACGGGCCGCTCAACCCCAACATGGTCGTGGCCCCGCCGGCCGTCGCCGCGGTCGCCACCGCCGTACTCGTGCATCTGCAACGGCAGGGCGCCCGGCAGCGGGTGCTGATCGAGGACCTGGTGCGCACCCGCCACGAACTCGCCGCCACCGAGCGGCGGGCCGGTGTCCTGGCGGAGCGGCAGCGGCTGTCCGCGGAGATCCACGACACCCTCGCGCAGGAGCTGTCCAGCCAGCGGATGCTGCTCCAGGCCGCCGAGCGGGTGTGGGACACGGGCCAGGCTGCGGCCCGGGAGCACGTGCGGGCGGCGGCGGAGATCACCTCGCGCAGTCTCGCCGAGGCCCGCCGCTTCGTGCACGACCTGGCTCCGGCCGACCTCGCGGAGCGTTCCCTCGCCGAGGCGCTCGGCGAACTCGCCCGGCGGGAGAGCGGTCCGGGACTGACCGTGGAGTTCCGGGCGGACGGGGTGCAGGGCCCGCTGCCGGAGCGGGTCGCGGCGGCGCTGCTGCGGATCGCCCAGGGCGCGCTGGCCAACGTACGGGAGCATGCGGCGGCGACCCGGGCCGCGCTCACGCTGACCTGGCTGGACGACCAGGTCTCGCTGGACGTCGCCGACAACGGGCGGGGGTTCGAGCGGGCCGGGCCCCCCTCCTCGCCCGTACGGCTCCTGCTGTGCGACGACCATGCCGTCGTACGTGCGGGGCTGCGCGCCCTGCTCTCCAGCGCGGACGGCATCGACGTGGTCGGGGAGGCCGCGACCGGGGAGGAGGCGCTCGCCATGGCGGCCCACCTGCACCCCGACGTCGTACTGATGGATCTTCAACTCGACGGTGGCATGGACGGGGTGACCGCCACCCGGCAGCTGACCGCGCGGGGCGAGCGGGGCCCTCGGGTGCTGGTGCTCACCATGTTCGACACCGATGCCGACATCACCCGCGCCGTCGAGGCGGGCGCCATCGGCTATCTCCTCAAGGCGGAACAGCCCGAGGAGCTGTTCTCCGCCATCCGTGACGCGGCGTCCGGCCGCGGCGCGCTGTCCGCGCCGGTGGCCGACCGGCTGCTGACCCGGCTGCGCAGCCCGCGCCCCGCCCTGTCCGCCCGCGAGCACGAGATCCTCGCGCAGCTCGCCCGTGGCCTCGGCAACCGGGAGATCGCCCGGGCCCTGTTCATCAGCGAGGCGACGGTCAAGACCCATCTGGGAAGGATCTACGGCAAGTTGGGCGTCGAGACCCGGGCGGGCGCGGTGGCCGTGGCCAAGGAACGGCGGCTGCTGCCGTGACCGGCGGCGGGAACCAGAGACGTCCGATCCGCACTCTTCCGTTACGGCAGGCACCCTTGACAGCATGCGTACTGTTTGGCGACGTTTGGTCCTTGCCGGCATTTCGATCGGCGGGACGCGGGCGCCGCGTCGTGGGGGGAATTGGGGGGAACGATCGCCCATGCGATCAACGAGCAGTGACACGGACATATCGATCCACAGACCCGAAGAGCTCGACACCTCGCTCCGCAAGGCCTGGCACCGGGCGATGGACGAGTCGTCCGACTACGCCAACCCGTTCCTGGCGCCGGAGTTCGCGGCCGGGATCGACAGACACCGCGGCGGCGCCCGGGTGGCGGTCCTGCACCAGCGCGGCGAGGCCGTGGGCTTCCTCCCCTACGAACGCGGCTCCTTCGGTGTCGGCCGGGCCATCGGGCTCGGACTGTCCGACTGCCAGGGCCTGGTGCACCTCCCCGGGGTCACCTGGGACACCCGGGCACTGCTGAAGGCGTGCCGGCTCTCGGTGTTCGAGTTCGATCACCTCGTGGAGGAGCAGAGACCCTTCGCCCCCTATGTCACGGGTACGTTCGCCTCCCCGGTGATCGATCTGAAGGTGGGCAGCGACAGTTACCCGGAGTGGCTGCGCGGGGCGTACCCGGGGCTCGCGAAGACGACCCTCAAGAAGGAGCGCCGGCTCGCCCGCGACCTGGGGGAGATGCGGTTCGTGTTCGACGAGCGCGACCCGACGGCGCTGCGCACGCTGATGCGGTGGAAGTCCGCCCAGTACCGCAGGACGGGCCGGATGGACCGGTTCGCGCGGCCGTGGATCGTGCGCCTCGTGGAGGACCTGTTCCAGGTCCGCGAGGAGCACTTCACCGGGCTCCTCTCGGTGGTGTACGCCGGTGACCGGCCGGTGGCCGCCCACTTCGGGCCGACCTCGCGCACGGTGTTCGCCCCGTGGTTCACCGCGTACGACCCGGAGCTGCGCTACTACTCCCCCGGCCTGATCATGCACCTGCGGATGGCCGAGGCCGCGGGCCGGCGCGGGGCCCGGCTCATGGACATGGGGCGCGGCGACAAGGAGTGGAAGGACTGGCTCAAGACGCGTGAGCTGCGCGTGGCGGAAGGATTCGCCACCCGTCCCCATCCGGTCGCGACGACCCACCGTCTGTGGCGGCGGCCGGTGCGGGGGCTGCGCAACACGGTCAACGCCCACCCGGCCCTGCGCGAGCCCGCGGACCGCCTCCTGAAGACCGTCGGCACCCTGCGCACGTCCGCGCTCCGCCCGGACTCCGACAGCGCGGGACCGCGGGCGAGCTGAGCCCGTCGGCTCGGACTCCGCCGACGGGGCGCGTTGTTCTGCTCCACCGCCCTTCCCCGGGTTCTCCTGCACCGCCTTTCCCGGGTACTCGTCCATCGCCCTTCCCTGCGTACTCCTCCACCTCCCCTCCCTGGACCGTCGACACAAGGGGTGCCGATGCCGTACGGCTCGCGGCTGGCCGCGACGATGACCCGGCGACTGGGACGCGAGTGCGTCTACACGCCCTCGGCCCGGCTTGCCCTGTACCTGGCGCTCCGGCGCTGGTGCCGGCCGGGCGCACGGGTGCTGATGTCGCCGGTGAACGACGACGTGATCCTGTTCGTGGTCCTCGCGTCCGGACTGCGCCCGGTGACGGCGCCCGTGTCCGTGTGGGACGGCAACATCGACCCGGCCGCCGTGCCGGAGTCGACCTGGCGCGACGTGGACGCCGTCCTGACCACCAACCTGTACGGCGTTCCCGACCGGGTGCTCGAACTGCGCCGCCGGTGCGCGCAGTTGGGGATCCCGTTGTTCGAGGACGCGGCCCACGCGATCGGCAGCCATGTGGACGGGCAGCCGGTCGGGACCTTCGGCAAGGCGGCGGCGTTCAGCCTGTCCAAGCACGTGGCGGGCATGGCGGGCGGTTTCCTCGCCGTGGAGGACGCGCGCACGCGCCGCGAGCTGGAGCTGTTGCGGGACGACCTGCTGACCCCCGGCCGGCTGCGGGAGGACCTGACCACCACCCTGCGCCCACTGGCCCGGTCCGCCGTCCGGTCGCTCCATCTGGTGCGCCCCGTGTGGCGGACCATGGAACGCCTCGGGCTGATGGAGCGTGACGCGTTCCGGATGGACCTGCAGTCACCGCGGCTCGCCGCCGCCGCCCGGGAGGCACCGAGCCTGACCGCCTACGAGCGGTGGGTCCGTGTCGATCTGCACGGCTACCGTTCCCGGCACGGTGCGCTGGTCCGCGGTCAGTTGGCGCTGCGGACGGCCCGGCTCGACGAGGACCTGGCCCGGCGCAGGGCCGGGGTCGCCCTGCTGGCGGCCACCCCGTGGGCCTCGCCCGCGCTGCGCGACCGTACGGCGCACGACGGCCCCCTCCCTCTGTTCCGGGTGCCGCTCCTGGTCCATGACCGCGACGCCCTCGTGCGGCGACTGGTGCGGCACGACGTGGTCTGCGGCTACCTCTACGACCCTCCGCTGGACGACTACGCGGGCGCCGAGTTCGTCGAGCCCTCCCCCGACCCGGCGCCCGCCCGCTGGTTCGCCGCGCACACGCTCCCGGCCGATCCCCTGCTGGCCCGCAGGATCCTGGCCGCGTTCACGAAGGAGCAGGTGGCCGACGCGCACCCCGCGCTGTTGCGCCCGGTACCGGACGCCACACCGCCCCGGCTGCTGGGGCAGTGAACTGTGCCACCCCGACGATCGATCAAAACGTCAGGGGGTTAGCATATGAGCGCCGCCTAGCTCGAAAGAGAATTCTGTGACTGTCAAGGACGACTCGTTCACCGACTGGAAGAACCGCGAGGAGATCGCGGAATCGATGATCCCGATGATCGGGAGGCTGCACCGGGAGCGTGATGTAACGGTTCTCCTGCACAGCCGTTCCCTGGTGAACAAGTCGGTGGTCAGCATCCTCAAGACCCATCGGTTCGCCCGGCAGATCGCCGGCGAGGAGCTCTCCGTCACCGACACCCTGCCCTTCGTCCAGGCCCTGACCGCGCTGGACCTCGGCCCCTCGCAGATCGACATCGGCCGGCTCGCCGAGATCTACAAGTCCGACGACCGCGGTCTTTCGGTGGCCGGGTTCACCGCGGAGGCCGTGGCCGGCGCGACGGGCGGCAACAAGATCGACCGCCGTGAGCCGCGGGACGTCGTCCTCTACGGCTTCGGCCGCATCGGCCGCCTGGTGGCCCGGCTGCTGATCGAGAAGGCGGGCTCCGGCAACGGACTGCGGCTGCGCGCCGTCGTCGTCCGGGGCGGCGGCGGGCGGGCCTCGGAGGATCTCGTCAAACGGGCCTCGCTGCTGCGCCGGGACTCCATCCACGGCCAGTTCCAGGGCACCATCACCGTCGACGAGGCCGAGAGCGCGATCATCGCCAACGGCAACACCATCAAGGTGATCTACGCGAACGACCCCTCCGAGGTCGACTACACGGCGTACGGCATCAAGAACGCCATCCTCATCGACAACACCGGCAAGTGGCGCGACCGCGAGGGCCTCTCGCAGCACCTGCGCCCCGGCATCGACAAGGTCGTGCTGACCGCGCCGGGCAAGGGCGACGTCCCCAACATCGTGCACGGCGTCAACCACGACACCATCAAGCCGGACGAGCAGATCCTGTCCTGCGCGTCCTGCACCACGAACGCGATCGTGCCGCCGCTGAAGGCGATGGCCGACGAGTACGGCGTGCTGCGCGGCCACGTGGAGACGGTCCACTCGTTCACCAACGACCAGAACCTGCTGGACAACTACCACAAGGCCGACCGCCGGGGCCGCTCCGCGCCGCTCAACATGGTGATCACGGAGACGGGCGCCGCCTCCGCCGTCGCCAAGGCGCTGCCCGACCTCAAGGCCCCCATCACCGGCAGCTCGATCCGGGTGCCGGTGCCGGACGTCTCCATCGCGATCCTGAGCCTGCGCCTGGGCCGTGAGACCACCCGCGAGGAGGTCCTCGACCATCTGCGGGACGTCTCGCTGACCTCCCCGCTCAAGCGCCAGATCGACTTCACCACGGCCCCCGACGCGGTCTCCAGCGACTTCATCGGCTCCCGCCACTCCTCGATCGTCGACGCCGGCGCCACCAAGGTCGACGGCGACAACGCGATCCTCTACCTCTGGTACGACAACGAGTTCGGCTACTCCTGCCAGGTGGTCCGGGTCGTGCAGCACGTGACCGGCGTGGAGTACCCGACGTATCCGGCGCCCGCGGTCTGATTCCGCAGGCCCCATCGAGGGCAGCGATCGCGTCGGCGGCGGTGGGGCGGGGTGCGGGTGCAGGGCGCGGCATCCGGCCCCGGTCGCCGGTGGCGGTCGCGGTGCGTGTGCGGGTGCGGGTGCCTGTGCCGGTGCGGTGCCAGCGCCGGTGCGTGGTCCGGTGCCGGTTGGGTATGCCGGTGCCGGACGTCAAGGTCGCCCGCGCCCCGGGGCCGTCCGTACCGCCGCCGCACCGACCAGCAGTCCGACACCGACTCCACAGGTACTCCTAGTGCCCGCGGAACGCCTCCTCCAGCCACCACGCGCCGCGGTCCCGCACCACCTTGGCGTCGATCAGCAGCGGGGCGGAGCGTGGGCCGGCGACCCAGTCCGCCACGGCCTTCAGGTCCGTCCGCGTGCGCACGGTCACCGCTTCGAAGCCGTAGCCGCGGGCCACGGCCGCGATGTCGGTCGGCGGGAACTCGACGGTGTCGAGGGGGTGTCCGTCGGGGCCGAAGTGGTGCACCTCCGCTCCGTAGGCGTCGTCGTTGTACACGACGACGACCATGGGGAGCCCGAGCCTTCGTACGGTGTCGAGGTCGGCGGCGCCCATCAGCGCGCCGCCGTCGCCGAGCGCGGCCACCGGCAGCCGGTCCGGCCGGGCGAGGGCCGCGCCGATCGCGGTGGCGAGGCCGAGGCCGATCGACTGGTAGGCCTGGGTGAAGCAGAAACCGTCCTGGTCGGGCACCGACAGGAACATGCTCGGGTGGCCCATGAAGTTGCCGGAGTCCACGCCGATGACCCGCTCCGCGGGCAGGATGTCGTCGAGCGCGATGCTGAGGGTGCGGGGGTCGATCCGGTCACGGCTGCTCGTGTCCTCGTACGGCAGGTCACGCCAGCGCACGCGCGCGGCGACGGCCTCGGCGATGTCGGGGGTCCGCAGGCCCTGCCGGGTCCCGCCGAAGGCCGCGAGGGCGTGCCGCGCGGTGCGTTCGACATCGCCGGTGACCCCGAGATGCAGTTCCCGGTGCGCGCCGAGTGCCGAGGGGTCGTCGTCGACCTGCGCCACGGTCGCGTCGGCGCCGATGAGGGCGCCGTGCCGCATGGTCCACATGTTCAGTGCGCAGCCCCAGCCGACGATCAGGTCAGCGCTGCCGATGAGTTCGGACGCCAGGGGTGAGGCGAAGCCTCCGGACACGTCGAGCGACCAGGGGTTGCCGCGGAACAGGCCGCGCGCCACGGCCGAGGTCGCCAGCAGCGCGCCACAGCGCTCGGCGAGGGCTTCGAGGGCGTCCCGGGCGGCGGCTGAGCGCGCGCCGCGGCCGGTCACGAAGACCGGTCGCCGGGACTGCTCCAACAGCCGTGTCAGGGCGGCCACTTCGGGTGCGGCCGGTTCGACCGCCGGTCGCGGCGGCGGGGATGCCGCCTGAGCGAGGGCACCATCGGGGACGTCCGACGCCTGCACTTCCAGAGGGAGGTTGAGGAGCACCGTCCGCCGCTCGTGCAGAGCCCGCCGTACCGCCGTGCACGCCTGTTCCACCGCGTCCTCGGCCGAGGTGATCCGCATCGGCACCGCGCCCACCGCGGCGCCCAGCGCGTCCTGGTCGACGTAGAAGTTGGAGGTCGGCCGGGTGACCTCGGCCGCGAGCACCACAAGCGGTGTACGGCTCTTGGCCGCCTCGGTGATCCCCGTCAGCGCGTTG
Source organism: Streptomyces sp. SLBN-8D4 (assembly GCF_049739545.1). NCBI lineage: Bacteria > Bacillati > Actinomycetota > Actinomycetes > Kitasatosporales > Streptomycetaceae > Streptomyces > Streptomyces sp. SLBN-8D4. The sequence continues at coordinate 8,937,634 of NZ_JBMGQC010000001.1, read as the reverse complement.
GTCAGCCCGGGCCCCTGGTGCACGCTGACGGCGGTCACCGCGCCGCTCACGCGCGCGTAGGCGTCGGCCATCGTCGCCGCACCGCCCTCGTGGCGGGCGGCGGCGAAACGGGCGCCGGCCGCGATCATGGCGTTTGTCAGATGGAAGTTCCCGGATCCGACGACGCCGAAGACCTGCTCGACCCCGGCCGCGTGCAGGGCCCGTCCGACGGCCTCCGCGACCTTCATGACCGCTCCACCAGTGCCAGCACGCGCGCGGGCGAGCCGGAGCCCGCGACGATGGGCAGCGGTCCCGCGAGGACGACGCTGCCGGTGGCGGGGAGTGCGGCCAGGTTCTGGAGCTGGGTCAGGCCGTACTTGTCGCTGCCCATCAGGTAGGAGTGGCAGGGGAAGGCGGGGTCGAAGGAGTGCCCGCGCCCGGCGTCCGTACCGACCGTCTCCACGCCGAGGCCGATGACGGGCGACTCCTCGGCCACCCAGCGGGCGCACTCCGGGGACAGGCCGGGAGTGTGTGGGCCCCTCTCGTCGGCGTTCAGGAAGGCCTCCTGGGAGTGCGCGCGGGCGTCCCAGCCGGTGCGCAGGAACAGCCAACCCCCGTCCGGCAGCGGCCCGTTGTGCTCCTCCCAGATCTTGATGTGGTCGACCTCCACGAGGAAGTCGGGGTCCTTGGCCGCCTCGGCGGTGAAGTCCAGGACGGCGGCGGGGGCGATCAGCCGCCGCGGCGGGACGGATGCCACATCGGTGAGGTCCTTGCCGGTCACCCAGTGGTTCGGGGCGTCGAAGTGGGTGCCGGTGTGCTCTCCGGTGCGGAAGTTGTTCCAGTACCAGGCCGGTCCGCGGTCGTCGTAGCGGCTGATCTCCTCCAGTTCGAAGACCGCCGTCTGGCCGAACTCCGGCGGCAGTTGGATCACCGGTGTGGACGAGGACAACGGCGAGGTGAGGTCGACGACTTCGATCGAACCGGTCCGCAGGGCGGACACCAGCGCGGCGAGAAGGGACGGCTGCTCGTGCATGAGGGCCTCCTGGAACGCTCCGAGACTGCCAGCATGGCACCGGCTCGGCCGTCGGCGTCACCGTCTCTCCCGAGGCGGCGCAGGCGTGGCACGGAGGGGCCCCGGGAACCACGACGGGCCCCCGATCGCAGGATCCGGGGCCCGTGGGAGTGTTCGGTCAGTTCACGCCGACGTGGGCGTTGACGCCGAGGGCGAGACCCTCGGCGGAGACGGCGGCACCGGCGTCGGCGCAGACCTCGAGGTGCGCCACCTGAAGGTGGAGACCGGCGGCGGTCGCGGCGGCGACACCGCCGGAGATGGTGTCCAGGGCGGCGTCGTCGATCTCGGCGGCCTCGATGTGGGGAGCGACGTTCATGGCGCGCGGTTCCTTTCTCATGAGCAATCCTCGGGGAGGGGGGACACCGGATGGAAGCACGCCGGGCATGGACACGGCCAGTCGGCCGACCGCGCCTTACGGTGCAGGCCGTTTCCCGGCTTCACCGGCATCGCAACACGGTCACCGAATCCATCGGGTTCTTCACAGGATTTGCTGCAGCGGTGCCCGCCCCTTCATCGCCGTGCGGTTCCGAAGACGGACACTCCACCACCAATGAGCCGCGCGGCCCGTGGGGCCATGACTACCGTTCAGTTTCCGCGTGACCGACCGGTGAACGGTGTGCGGGTTCACCGGATTTTCGATGTGGTCATCTCGGTTCCCGGGGCGGAAAACGTTTTATTCGGTGCCGGGGTAGACTTGCGTCGCCCATGGGAAAGAGCGTCCGAGGACTACGTCCTGCCTGGTCGTACGGCTGCAACAGCGAGGGGGTGGACGCCATTTCGGTTCGCCCCGCCCGTATCCAGGACGTCGCGGCCGCCGCCGGGGTCTCGGTCTCCACGGTGTCGAACGTCCTGAACCGGCCCGAGCGAGTCAACGCGCGCACCGCCGAGCGGGTCCGCGACGCGGTCGCCGCACTCGACTACGTCCCCCATCCGGGAGCCGCCGGTCTGCGCACCGGGCACTCCTCGTCGATCGGTCTGGTGCTGCCGGACGTGGCCAACTCGTTCTACTCGCGCATCGCGCGCGGCGCCGCGGACGCGGCGTACGAACACGGCTACTCCCTCGTCCTGTGCGACAGCGGGGACGCGCCGGAGCGGGAGCAGGGCTACTTCACCATGCTCACCGAACAGCGGGCGGTCGGCGCGGTGGTGGTCCCGCTCAGCGCCGACCCCACCCGGCTGTCCCGGCTGCGCGAGCGCGGTATCCCACTCGTGCTTGCGGACCGCGCGATGCCTGCGCAGGAGGGCTGTTCGGTCTCCGTCGACGACATCGCGGGCGGCCGTATCGCTGTGCAGCACCTCCTCGACCGAGGGGCGCGCGACATCCTCGTCGTCAACGGCGAGCGCACGATCCGTCAGTGCGCCGACCGCTACCAGGGCGCCCGCCAGGCCGTGCGCACCCGGCGGGAGGCCCGCCTCGGGCAGGTCGTCGCAGAGGAGATGACGGTGGCGTACGGCAGCGACATCGCCCACGGCCTCGACGAGTTGCCCGACGGGGTGTTCTGCACCAACGACTTCCTCGCGGCGGGACTGTGCCGGGCGCTGGGCGAGCGCGGTGTGAAGATCCCGGAGGACGTGCAGGTGGTCGGTTACGGCGACCTGGACATCGCGAGCTTCGTGGGCACCACCCTGACGACGGTCCGCCAGCCTGTCGAGGAGCTCGGCCGGGCGGCCGTCGAGATGCTCCTGGACGAGGTGGAGGCCCGCACGGAACACGCCCACGAGGCACGGGTGTTCGCCCCGGCGCTGGTCCTGCGGGACTCCACGCGGGCTTCCTCAGACGCGCCTTTCTAGCCGCACCGGCCCCAGCAGTCCCGACGGGAGCTGGGAGGGGAAGGCCCAGGCGGTCGGCGTGGCCTCGGCGAGATACGGCGCCAGGGTGTTGTGGACGGTCACGTCGAGACGGACGGTACGCCCGGCGGTGCCGCGCAGTGCGAAGCGGTACGGCGCGCAGAACGCCTCGCCGACGAGTTCCCCGTCGACGCGCACCTCGACGCTGCCGCGCACCCGCCCCAGGTCCAGCACCGGGTCCGGCCCGGCCGGCACCTCCAGCGTCCGCGCATAGGTCACACCCCCGCTCCAACCGCCCAGGCCCAGCTCACCCCACTCCCCCAGCGGCAGGGGCGCGGGTACCGTGCGCACCCGTACCGGTCCCCGCCAGGCGGAGCCGCCGCGCAGCACGGCTGTAGGAGCGGTGACGACCTCGCACTCGGCCGCCTTGCCGAGCGGTTGGTCCCACGTCAATTCATGTCCCTCCAGGGCAAGTTCGGGGCCGCCGTCGATGCGCACCCGGGCGGGGAGCTCCAGTGGCAGGTCGAGCGACACGGTCCCCGCGGGCACGGTGAACCGGAAGCGCTGCCCGGCCTCCCGGAGATCGTCGGTGGACCGCAGGGACAGTACGGAGGAGCCGAGCACCGGGGCGCCGGCCAGCCACTCGGCCCCGGGCAGCGGGTGCGGCCGTACCGCGGCGCCACAGTGCTGCAACTCCCCCCACCGGCCCTCGTGTTCGACGGTCGACCCGCGCCAGTCCCCCGTCCGGGCCTCCCAACCCGGGCCGCTGACCAGAGCGGTCGTGTCCGCCACGAGGTCGACATAGATCCCGTCGCGCGCATCGACGCTGTCGGCCACGACATCGAGCACGTGATCGCCACCGCTCAGTGTCAGTTCGTGCCGGAAGAACATCGGGACCGCGCCCCAGTCGGACTCGTAGTACTCCACCTTCTCCTGGCGTGCGACGACGGCTCCGTCGAGCAGGACGGTCACCCCGACCGCGGCGCCCACGACGAGGACCGCCGCCGCTCCCCGGTGCGGGGCGTCGACGCGGCCGCGGTAGGTCACGCTGCCGTCCGGCCGTACGCCGTCGGGCAGGCGCATGAACAGGGGGCGCGGCGCGAACCCGTCCGGGCGGGACAGACAGAAGTAGCTGCCCAACGGGGTGTCGGGGGCGCCCGAGATGGTCTGCGGCCGGTCCTGGGCGTCGGACAGCTCGTACTCCAGCACATTGCGGGCCCGTTCGACCTCCACCCGGGCCGACGCCAGATAGCCGCCGTCCGTCTCCAGCCGACTGCCGTTCCACCACACGCGTTTGACCGCCGCCGCGCCGATGTGCAGGTCGGCAGGCCCCCGATGGTCGGTCTCCACGACGGCTCTGACCCGGGCGACCGTCCCGCTCACGGGCACCGGGACGCGCACGAACTCCTCCGGCACCAGGCCCTTGTTGCCGAGCAGACCGTCCGGGTCCGGGATGCCGCGGCTCGTCGAGTACAGGGAGACAGTCCATTCCGGGGATGCCAACTCCCGCTCACCGCACAGGACTTGCTCGACACCGGCAGGGTCCAGGGGAGCCGGCGCCTGCGCGGCGGGCACGGGCGCGAGGACGCGGACACGGTTGCCGTAGGTCACCCGGACCGGCACCCAGGAGTCACCGGTCTCGGTCCACCGCATGGTCCAGATCTGCGGTTCGGCGAGCGGGGCTCCGGCGGGCAGGGCCAGGTCGCCCCAGGTGTTGTCCATGGTGGGAGCGAGCCGGCCCTCCCAGCCGGTCGACAGGTCGAGGGACTCCCTCGACGACATGGGCGACGTGGGCGACGGGGGTGCGGGATCCGTAGGTGTGCCTTCGCGCCACACGACGAGAGCGGCGGGGGCGCCCTCCAGCGGCACCTCGATGGTCGAGACGCCGTCGGTCACGGTGACGCGTCCAGGACGGCGGGTGCCGGTCGCCGGGTTCCAGATCTCGGCCTCGGCGACCGGGGCCCGCACGGTGACGGAGGAGGTGCGGGCGTAGCGCGCGGGGTCGATCTCGTGGCGGCCCCTGGGCGGATGCGTACGGGCGTCGGGGAACGTCCCCGTGACCAGCGCGACCGCCGCGTCGCCGTTCCTTTTGACCAGCAGCGGCACGTCGCCCGTGGCGTATCCGGAGGCGTCGGCCACCGCCGCCGCACCGGTCTCCGCGTCGGACACCCGCTCCAGGCGGGAATGGTCCAGCAGCGCGGCCACCACGGAGTCGTCACCGGCGAGCCCGGCCGCCTGTGTCGGCGGGCGGCCCACGACCACGACCCGCCCTCCGGCGTCGAGGAGTTCGGCCAGTCGGCGGGCCGTCTCGTGCTCCAGGACGCTCGCCGAGGGCAGCAGAACCGTGGTGTACGCCAGGTCCCTGATGCGCAGGGCCCCGTCGCCGGCCTTGGCGGCCTGGACGGAGGCGTCGTCGATGACGTCGAAGGAGATGCGCCGGCCGTCGAGGGCGCCGACGGCGGGCTCGAGCCAGTTGTTGGTGCCGCACAGCTCCAGGTAGTCGCGCTGGGTCTCGTCGACGTCGGCGTGGGCCTCGCCGAGGCGGCCGTCGCCGAAGTGCTGGACGGGAGCGTCCACGGGAAGGAGGGCCTGCATGGTGGCGGTGGGATGCAGGACCGCCACGTCGGCGCTGTAGGTGCCCCAGGACAGGATCGAGCAGATCCGGGCGACGGCACGGGAGAAGGCGGGGTACTGCCGCCAGTAGGGCTGGCGCCAGTCGGTGGAGGGCGGCGCCCATTCGAACCAGCCGCCCGCGGTCCCGAAGTAACTGGCGTGCGGGTTGTAGAGGTTGGCGCCGCTGCGCAGGAACGGCAGCAGCCAGTCGTAGGTCTCCTCCAGGGTGCCGCCCCAGCCGGAGGAGTGGAACGACTCGATCCAGACGCGCTCGTGGCCGTAGAGGTGGGCCATGGAGGAGTGGACCTTGGCGTCGCCGTGGTGGTCGCTGCCGGCGGCGCTGTACCAGCGGTGGGTGCGGAAGTAGTCGGTGTAGAGCTGCGTCGACTGGGCCGGGAAGCCGGAGCGGGCGGGGTGGCTCTGGTCGCAGCCCAGGAGCAGGCCGCGCTCTTCGTGCCAGGCGGCGAGGGGACGGAACAGGGCCTCCTCGGTGAGTTCGGCGCGGACGGCGTAGTAGTCGGCGCGGATCCGCTGTGTCCGGTCGGAGTCGTCCCCCGTGAAGAGGGCGGGAAGGTGTTCGAGGAGGTCGTAGCCGCGTCGGGTCCGGAACTCCTCGGGGAAGCGGCCGGTCCAGGAGTTGGTGGCGGGCAGTTCGTCCTGGAAGCTGCCGGCGATGACGTTGCCGAGGTACTCGGGTACGCGGCGGTCGTACTCGTGGTGGATGGCGTCGAACAGGCGACCGACGGATGCCGGGTTCAGATAGTCGAAGGCCGTGGGGACGGCGAGGACCAGGCGCACCTCGGTGCCGTCGTGGGCCTCGACGCGCGCCGGGCCGGTGACCGGCAGGCGGGCGCCCGAGCTGTCGTACGCGCCCAGCAGTGTCTCCGTGCCCTGCAGCGCGACGGTGCCGCCCGAGACGACCGTCCGGCGCGAGCGCAGGGCGCGGCCCGCCGCCTCGGGGTGCCTACGGGTGATGCCGCCCTGGACGTTGGCGCCGGAGAAGCCGATCTGGTCGTAGAACCACAGGCGCGTGCCCAGGTCCCCGGCGAGCTCGCAGGCGTCCGTGAAGCGGGCCCACCACTCCTCGCCGAACCACACCGGGTCGTCGGTGCGGGCGCCGAAGGTGGGGCCGGCCGGTGCCAGGTTGATCACCACGAGGTTGTGGACGCCGCCGTCCGCGAACCGACGCAGCTGCCAGGCCAGGCGGTCGCGGGTCACCTTCGCGCCGGACCACCACCACAGCGGGGTGGGACCGAAGTCCCGGGGCGGGTTGTCGAACAGCTGTCGCAGGGCTGGAGAGATCACGGATGGGTCCTTCCGACTACGGCCCGGACACTCTCACCGATCAAAAACGTTTTACGCCAGCCTCACCGTAGGACACACCCACGGTGCCCACCAGAGCTGCGGGGCCGTCAGGTCGTTTCCACGGATGGCCGCATGACGTCTTGTTGGAACGTTTTTACCCTCCTATAGTCGCTGGACATCGGCCGAGAACAGCGACGTCCCCCTCCGCTCGGACCCCCTCTCCCCAGACGGAGCCGCATCATGGCCCGAACCTCGCCTGCCCCCAGCCAGCCGGAACCGCCCATCGAGAAGCGCCTGTGGAAGGTCGCGACCCTCTCCGGCATGGCGTCCTATCTCGACGCCGCTCTCATCGTGAGCATCGGCGTCAACCTGGCCATCTACCGCGACGCCTACGACATGGGCGTCTGGATGGCCGGTGCGATCAGCGCGATCGTCACCATCTGCATCGCCGTCGGCTCCCTCGTCGGCGGACGGCTCGCCGACGTGTTCGGCCGCCGCCGGCTCTACAACCTCGACATCCTCTGCTACGCCGTCGGGGCGGTCGTCATCACCCTCGCGCCCGACGACATCACCCTTCTGGTGGGTGTCCTGCTCGCCGGTCTCGCGGCCGGCGCCGACCTGCCGACGTCCCTGGCGGTGGTCTCGGACGCGGCACCCGACCACGCCCGGGGGCGGCTCATCGCGTTCACGCAGGTCATGTGGATGCTGGGCATCATCGTCGTGGTCTTCGCCGGGTTCGCCCTGTCGGACACCGGCATGATCGGGGCGCGGCTCATCACCGCCCATCTGGCGGTCGCCGCGCTGGTCACCTGGCATCTGCGCTCGCGGCTGGAGCTGGCCACCGGTCCGGATCCGGCCCAGGACGAGGTCCCGGTGGACAAGCCGGCCGCCGAACAGGGTGTCGCGCTCAGGAACGTCTGGACCCGTGCCGCCCTGGTGCCCATGCTCGCGACCTTCGCCTTCTACGTCACCTGGGGCCTGGGCGCCAACACCATGGGCCAGTTCACGACGTATCTGCTGGTCACCGTCAGCGGCGCCTCGCAGAGCGTGGCCACCGGCATCAACCTCGCCTGTCTGCCGATCGGCCTGCTGCTGACGCTCGCCTTCGTCCGGATCGCCGACGGCCCGCGGCGCGACCGCATGTTCTACATCGCCACGGTCGTACAGATCGCGGCCTTCGCGATCGGCACGCTCACCCTGGGCGCCATCGTCGGCTTCCTCGTCTTCTACGTCCTCTACCAGCTGTCCTATCCCTTCGCGGGCGAGGCCAACTACAAGGTGTGGTCGCAGCTGACGCTGCCCGCGGACACCCGGGGCACCACACAGGGGATCACCTACGCCGTCTCGCGCGGGGTCTTCGCGGGCGTCGCGTTCGTCACCCCCGCCCTGCTCGACCGGAGCCCCAGCCTGCTGCTCTGGGTGATCACCGGCTGCATGGTGCTGTCGGCCTTCGCGGGCCTGTACATCGTCCGCGTCCTCGTCCCCCGCGCGTCCCCGGCCGCCACCGCACCGGCGGATCTGAAGGTCGCGCAGACCTGAACCGAATCCCGAAGGAGCGCCGACGATGGCGACGACCGAATCCACGACGACGTACGCCGGTGAACGGGAGGCCGGCCTGGGCGAGTTGCTCCCGCCCGTGACCCGGCGCCGCCCGCGGATCGGGCTCGTCTCCGGCGGGCTCGGCACCTACTGGCCGCAGTTCCCGGGGCTGCTGCCCCAGTTGAAGCAGTCGGCGGCCTATGTCGCCGAGCGGCTGGGCCGGTTGGACGCGGAGGTGACGGACGCCGGGTTCGTCTCCGACGCACAGGAGGGCGCGGCCGCCGCCGAACGACTCCGGCTGGTGGACTGCGATCTGATCGTGCTGTTCCTGACGACCTATCTGACCTCGTCGATGGTGCTGCCGATCGCGCAGCGCACGAACACCCCGGTGCTGGTGGTCGACCTCCAGCCGTCCGAGCGGATGGACCACGCCTCCTTCGACACGGGCGACTGGCTGGCGTACTGCTCGCAGTGCTCCGTGCCGGAGGTCGGCAACGTCTTCCGCCGGGCCGGTATCCCCTTCCGGTCGGTGTCGGGGTGGCTGCGGCAGGAGTCGGCATGGCGGCGCGTCGAGCGGTGGGTGCGGGCCGCGCACGTCCGGGCCGCGCTCCGGCACGCCCGGCACGGGCTCATGGGGCACGTGTATCCCGGGATGCTCGACGTGCAGACCGATCCGACGCTGTTGTCGGCGACGTTCGGCTCGCACGTCGAGGTCCTGGAGTTCGACGATCTGCGGCACCGGGTCGAGAAGGTGACGGAGGCGGAGACCCGGGAGCGGGTGGAGCTCGCCCGGCGGATCTTCACCGTCGACGACAGCGTGGTCGACGAGGACTTCGCCTGGGGCGCGACCGTGTCGGTTGCTCTCGACCGGCTGGTGGAGGACTTCGGCCTCGACACGCTCGCGTACTACCACCGGGGACTCGACGGCGAGCAGCACGAGCGGCTGGGCGCCGGCATGATCCTGGGCGCCTCCCTCCTCACCGCCCGGGGTGTGCCCGCGGCCGGCGAGTTCGAACTGCGCACCAGTCTCGCCCAGTTGGCCTCGCAGAGCGTCGGCGCCGGGGGGTCCTTCACGGAGATCCAGGCGCTGAACTTCGAGGACGGGGTGGTGGAGATGGGCCATGACGGTCCCGCCCACCTCGCGCTCAGCGCCCGCGATCCGCTGCTGCGCGGTCTCGGTGTCTACCACGGCAAGCGCGGCTGGGGTGTCAGCGTCGAGTTCGACGTCCGGCACGGCCCCGTGACCCTGCTCGGCCTCGGCCAGGACGCCGACGGCAGCCTGTCGTTCATCACGTCGGAGGGCACGGTGGTCCCCGGGCCGCTGCTGGAGATCGGCAACACCACCAGCCGGGTCGACTTCGGCCGGGATCCCGGGGAGTGGGTGGACGCGTGGAGCGCGACGGGGGTCGGGCACCACTGGTCGCTGGCGGTGGGGCACCACGGCGCCGACTTCGGGGCCGCGGCGAGCCTGCTGGGGATCGATCACCGGGAGGTGTGAGACGGGCGGACCGGGAGGCGGTCCCAAACGCCCCACGGTGTGCCGCGGACGGGTGCCTCGCAGCCGGCCCGCAGACCTGGCCAAGTCCCCCACGGGAGCGGCCCGCAGCAACCCAGCGGGCCATACTCGATCGGCGCCCGGCCGGCCACCCGCCCCACAGTGTGCCGCGGACGGGCGCCTCGCAGCCGGCCCGCAGACCTGGCCAAGTCCCCCACGGGAGCGGCCCGCAGCAACCCAGCGGGCCTACTCGACCGGCGGTCGGCCGGCCACACCCGGAGCCTGCGGAACGCGGCCCCGGTAAGCACTCCCTCCCTGCAGCCCCCTCAGTCCAGGCCCTCTTCCGTACCGTTCCGCCCCCGCACCCGGGCCAGCACCTCGCGGATCATCTCGGCGCTGATCATGAAGTGCTCCCGGGCGATCTCCTGCGCGCGCTCGGGCACACCGGCGGCGACGGCCTCGTACAGTGCCGTGTGTCCGTGACCGGCCCTCTCGTGATGGGACCGCTCACCCTTGCCCCAGGGCTCGACGGGGAAGCCCAGGCTGATCCGGGTCAGCAGGTCCCGGCTAAGCCGGGCGATCTGCGGATTGTGGGTGGCCGCGCAGATCGCCTGGTGGAACGCGCTGTCGGCGGCCTGCTCCTCGCGCGGTGTGCTCGCGGAGAGGTGCGCGGCCAGGGCCTCCCGCATCGGCTCCAGGTCCTCGGGCCGCCGTCGCCGGGCGGCCGTCGCGGCCACCATGCCCTCCACCAGTCCGCGCAGGTCGAAGAGTTGCTCGAACTCGGTCCAGCGGGGCAGCAGGGTGCGGCGGACCGCGTCGGCGGAGGACTCGGTCCAGCTGTCGCGGACGAACGCCCCGCCGTTGCGGCCCCGGCGGATCTCGACGACGCCCAGTGCCTGGAGGCGCGCCACCGCCTCGCGCACGGTGGGGCGGCTGACGTGCAGCAGCGCGGTGAGCTCGCGTTCGGCGGGCAGCCGCTCGCCGGGCAGGAAGTCCCCGACGGCGGTCGCGGTGAGCAGCCGGTCGGTGACCTCGTCGACCGCCGAGGTCACCCGGACCGGACGCAGCGAGGACGACGGGCCGCCGCCGAGCAGAACACGGTCGAGGACGCGGGAGAACTCGTCGCCGGGTTCGGGATCGGGATCAGGTTCGGGTTGGGGTATGGGTTCGGGTTCGGATGTCAGTTGTCCTCCCGTAAGTCGCCGCTTCTGTAAACGCGCGCGGGCCACGTGAACCCGCTGTTACGTCTTGCCCTCGCCCCGCTAAAAGGTCTTGTGGGCTGACCTTTTAGCGCCTCACTATCTCACTCATCCGTCACATCCACCTAGTTTCGGACAGCGGTCGGCTGGCTCCGGCCGGTCCGGGAGGCTTCCCCGTGGCGATCCCCGAACCGAACCACACCGGCACCGTCGACTTCAACGGCCATTCCACCTGGTACCGGATCACGGGCGAACCGGGCAGGACACCCCTGGTCGTCCTGCACGGCGGGCCCGGCGCCGGCCACCACTACACGCTCAGCATCGCGGGCATCTCCGAGCAGGGTCGCCCCGTGATCCACTACGACCAGCTCGGCACCGGGCACTCCACCCATCTCCCGGACAAGGGCGCCGACTTCTGGACGGTCCAGCTCTTCCTCGACGAACTCGACACTCTCCTCGCGGAGTTGGGCATCGCCGACGGCTACCACATCCTCGGCCAGTCCTGGGGCGGCATGCTCGCCGCCGAACACGCGGTGCGCCGTCCGCCCGGGCTGCGCGGGCTGGTCATCGCCAACTCCCCCGCGTCCATGGAGCTGTGGCTCGAGGCGGCCGCCGAACTGCGCGCCGAGCTCCCCGAGGCGGTCCGGCGCACCCTGCACGCCCACGAGGCGGCCGGGACCACGGACCACCCCGACTACCGGGCGGCCGAACAGGTCTTCAACGAGCGTCATGTGTGCCGCTTGACGCCCAATCCGCCTGAGGTGCAGGCCACTTGGGACAACATCGCCGCCGATCCGACCGTGTACCACACGATGAACGGCCCGAACGAGTTCCATGTCGTCGGCACCCTCAAGGACTGGTCCGTCATCGACCGGCTGCACCTGATCGAGGCGCCGACCCTGCTGGTGTCCGGGCGCTTCGACGAGGCGACTCCCGAGACCGTCCGCCCCTTCGCCGACCGCATCCCCGACGTCCGCTGGCACATGTTCGAGCACTCGAGCCATATGCCGCACGTCGAGGAGGAGGAGCTCTACCTCCGCGTCGTCGGCGCGTTCCTCGACTCCACCGACTGACCCCGGGAGTTCCCAGCCATGTCCCGCACCACCAGACGGGGGGCGCTCGCCGCCGCCACCGTCGCCCTCACGCTCACCGCGGCCGCCTGTTCGTCCTCCGATGACTCCGGCTCCTCCTCAGGCCCGAGCGCCTCCTCCTCCGGCTCCTCCGTCTTCCAGGCCCAGCACAAGGGCGGCACTCTCAAGCTGGTCGCCCACGCGGCGGCGGGCAGCTTCGACCCACAGGTCAACTACACGCTCCAGTACTGGCAGTTGTTCCAGTCGATGTACGACGGACTGCTGGCGTTCAAGAAGGTCGACGGGCAGGAGTCCTTCACCGTCGTCCCCGACCTCGCCGCGGCCATGCCGAAGGTGACCAACGGCGGCAAGACCTACACCTTCACGCTCCGCAAGGGCGTCACCTTCTCCAACGGCAAGGCCCTGACCACCGACGACGTGGTGGCCTCCTTCCAGCGCATCTTCAAGGTCTCCAGCCCCACCGCGGGCACCTTCTACAACGGCATCGTCGGCGCCGACGCCTGCCTCAAGACGCCCGCGTCCTGCACCCTGTCCAAGGGCGTGATCGGCGACGCGAAGACCAACACGGTCACCGTCAACCTGACCGCCACGGATCCGGAGTTCGCGTACAAGCTCGCCGTCCCGCACGCCGTCGTCGTACCGAAGGACTCGCCGACGAAGGACGCCGGCACCAGGCCGCTGCCGTCCACCGGCCCCTACATGGCGGCGTCCTACGACCCCAACCGGGCGCTCAAGCTGGTCCGCAACCCGCACTTCAAGGAGTGGTCGCGAGAAGCGGAGCCGCAGGGCTACCCGGACGTCATCGACTACGCCTTCGGCCAGACCGTCGAGTCCGAGGTGACCGCCGTCGAGAACGGCCAGGCGGACTGGATGTTCGACGCGCCGCCCGCCGACCGTCTCAACGAGATCGGCACCAAGTTCGCCTCGCAGGCGCATGTGAACCCGCTGACCGCGTTCTGGTACGCGACGCTGAACGTCAACATGGCACCGTTCAACAACAAGTTGGCGCGCCAGGCGATCAACTGGGCCGTCGACCGGTCCGCCGTGGTCCGGCTGTACGGCGGCACGAACCTCGCCTCTCCCGCGTGCACGGTTCTCCCGCCGGGCTTCCCCGGACACGTCGACTCCTGTGACTACACCAAGGGCGGCGGTACGACGTGGAAGGCCGCGGATCTCGCCAAGGCCAGGGCGCTGGTGAAGCAGTCCGGCACTGCGGGGCAGGAGGTCGGAATCGTCGTCCAGGACGACGACGTCAACAAGTCGATCGGGCAGTACCTGCAGAGCCTGCTCACCCAGCTCGGCTACAAGGCGACGCTCAAGCCTTTGTCGGGGAACATCCAGTTCACCTACATCCAGAACACCAAGAACAAGGTGCAGCTGGCCCTGACGTCCTGGTACCAGGACTACCCGGCGGCCTCGGACTTCCTCAACGTGCTGCTGTCCTGCGCCAGTTACCACCCCGGCAGCGACTCCAGCATCAACATCTCCGGGTTCTGCGACAAGGGCGTAGACGCGAAGATGCAGACCGCGCTGAAGACCATGCATACCGATCCGGCGAGCGCCAACAAGCAGTGGGGCGCCATCGATCAGCAGATCATGGGCGCGTCCCCGGTGGTGCCGCTGATCAACCCGAAGTTGATCGACTTCACGTCGACGCGGGTCGGCGACTACCGGTTCAGCAAGCAGTTCTACATGCTGGTCGGGCAGCTGTGGGTGAAGTGACCCTCGCCCCCTCGGCAGGGGCCCGGCGCTCGCCGGGCCCCTGGCGGACCGCCGCCCGTGACCTGCTGCGCGACAGGACGTCGCTCGTCGCCGCGGCCGTTCTGCTCCTCGTGGTGCTCGCGACCCTGTGCGCGCCGCTGTACGCGGACCACACCGCCCACACCGACCCGTTCCGGTCGCAGGTCTCCGGCACCACGGTCGTCGGCGGGAAGACGGTGCCGGTGCTCACCCCGAGCAGCACCGGCCTGGGCCTCGGCGTCACCCCGATCGGCCCTACCTGGGACCCCTCCCACTACTTCCTCGGCGCCGACAACCAGGGCCGGGACGTGATGGCCCGCCTGCTGTACGGCGGCCGTACGAGCCTGTTCATCGGGTTCACCGCGGCGCTGCTCACCTGCGTCGTGGGTACGGCCGTGGGAGTCGTCGCCGGGTACGCGGGCGGGGTCGTGGACGCCGTCATCTCCCGCGTCCTGGACGTCATCTGGGCGTTTCCGGTGTACCTGCTGGCCATCTGCCTGTCGGTGGTCCTGCTCACCAACGGGCTCAAGCTCGGTCCGCTGAGCGTGGACGCGGGAAGTCTCTGGCTGCCCGTCGCGATCATCGCGGCGATCTATGTGCCGTACATCGCAAGGCCGTTGCGCGGGCAGGTGCTGGTGCTGCGCAACAAGGAGTACATCCAGGCGGCCATCGGCTCCGGCGCGCCCACCGTGCGCATCCTGCGCCGGGAGGTGCTGCCGAACGTGGTGCCCACGGCGATCGTGTTCGTGCCGCTGATGACCGCGCTGGCCATGCTCACCGAGTCGGCGCTGTCCTTCCTGTCCGTCGGCGTCCAGCCGCCGGGCGCCAGCTGGGGCACGATCATCGAGGACGGCCTGGGGCTCCTCTACACCCGGCCCGCCGTGACGATCGCGCCCGGCCTGCTGATCGCGCTGACCACGGGCGCGCTCAACGTCCTCGGTGACGGGGTGCGCGACGCGCTCGACCCGAGCGCCCGGCTGCGCGGAGGGATGTGACCGTGCTCGCCTTCGCCCTGAAGCGTTTCGGCTCGGCCCTGGTGGTGATGTTCGCCATCAGTGTGCTGGTGTTCCTGATCTTCTTCGCCACTCCGGGGGTCGATCCGGCGGCCCGGATCGCGGGCCGCAACGCCGACCCCGCCACGCTCGCCCAGGTACGGCACTCCTTCGGGCTCGACCGGCCGATGCCGATCCGCTATCTGCTGATGATGCGTCATCTGCTGATCGACCGGGATCTGGAGTCGTTCGTCAACCGCGGCTCGCGGGTCGTCCCGCAGATCCTCCAGGCCACCCCCGTGACGCTGTCCCTGGTCATCGGCGCGGCCCTGATCTGGATGACGGCCGGCATCCTCATGGGCACGGCCGCGGCGACCCTGCGCGGCAAGGCCGCCGACCCACTGATCATGCTGGTCGGCGTGGTCGGCGTCTCGCTCCCGGCCTACTGGCTCGGCGAGGTCGTCAACCTCCTCACCCAGAAGCAGCTGCACGACTCGCTCTTCTCCTGGGTGCCCCCGCCCGGTTACGTCGGCCTCGGCCAGGACCCGGGCCAGTGGGCGCTGCACATGCTCTTCCCCTGGCTCACCCTGGCCCTGCTGTACGCCGGGATCTACGCCCGGCTGCTGCGCGGCGAGGTCGTCACCGCGCTGGGCGAGGACTACGTCCGTACGGCCCGCGCCAAGGGCCTGTCCGAGCGGCGGATCCTCGTCCGGCACGCCCTGCGCTGCTCGCTGATCCCGATCGTGTCGCTGTTCGGCCTGGACTTCGGGGCGCTCGTGGGCGGGGCCGCACTGCTCACCGAGGTGGTCTTCGGTCTGCCCGGCATCGGCAAGCTCACCTTCGACGCCCTGCAGAACCTGGACCTGCCCGTGATCATGGGCACGGTCCTGTACGCGGCGTTCTTCGTGGTCCTCGCCAACGCCCTGGTGGACATCCTGTACGCGCGACTCGATCCGAGGGCCCGCCATGCCTGAACCCCTGCTGGACGTACGCGACCTGAGAGTGCGGTTCCGCACCCGGCAGGGCCCTGTCACCGCCGTCGACGGTCTCTCCTTCCGCGTCGATGCCGGCGAAGTCCTGGGCGTGGTGGGCGAGTCGGGCTCCGGCAAGAGTGTGTCGATGCTGGCCGTACTGCGGCTGCTGACCAGTCCGAACGTGACCGTCTCGGGCGAAGTCCGCTTCCGTGGGCGGGACTTGCTCACCCTGCCCGACAAGGAGATGCGCGCGGTGCGGGGCCGGGAGATCGCGATGGTCTTCCAGGACCCGATGACCGCACTGACCCCGGTGTACACCGTGGGCTGGCAGATCGCCGAGCAGATCCGGGCGCACGAACAGGTCTCCCGCAAGGAGGCACGGGCCCGCGCGGTCCAGTTGCTCTCCGACGTCGGCATCCCGGACGCGGCCTCGCGGGTGAACGCCTATCCGCACGAGTTCTCCGGCGGCATGCGCCAGCGCGCGGTCATCGCGATGGCGCTCTCCTGCAGCCCCTCGCTGCTGATCGCCGACGAGCCGACGACGGCACTGGACGTCACCGTCCAGGCGCAGATCCTTGATCTCATGCGGGAGTTGAACGCCCGCGGTGCGGCGATGGTGCTCATCACGCACGACATGGGCGTGGTCTCCCGGACGGCCGACCGGGTCCTCGTCATGTACGGCGGACGGGCGGCGGAGGAGGGCCCGCGGCGGGCGGTGTTCCGCGGTCCGCGGCACCCGTACACCTGGGGACTGCTCGACTCGGTGCCCCGGGTGGGCGGTGCCCGGCTGCGGCGGCTGCCCACCATCGCGGGCGTGCCGGTCTCGCCGGGGGACATTGCGGAGGGGTGCGCGTTCGCACCGCGCTGCCGACTGCGGCACGACCGCTGCGAGGAGCGGCCCGCGCTGTCCGCGGGCAGCGGCGACGCGGCCCATCGGGACGCCTGCTGGCTGCCGCCCGACAACCGTGCCGGACTGCGGCTCACGGCCAGGGCGGCCGCGGGAGAACGCCTGACCACGGAGGCGGCGTCGTGACAGTGGAGGAAAGCGTGATCGTGGACAGGGTGACACCTGACGGGGAGATCCTGCTGCGCGCCACGGACGTCACCAAGCACTACCCCGTGCGCGGCAGACGCCAGGTGCTGCGCGCCGTGGACGGCGTCTCTCTGGAGGTGCGTGGCGGCGAAACCCTGGGTGTCGTCGGGGAGTCCGGCTGCGGCAAGTCCACGCTCGGCCGGTGCCTGGTCCGGCTCACCGAACTCACGGGCGGGCGCGTCGAGTTCGACGGGCGGGACATCTCGACGCTGTCCACGCGCCGACTGCGGCCGGTGCGGCCGGGCATGCAACTGGTCTTCCAGGACCCGCAGGCCTCGCTCAACCCCCGCCGCCGCGCCGGGGACATCGTGGCCGAACCGCTGCTGGTGCACCGGTACGGCGACGCGACCGCGGTCCGCCGAAGGGTCGGCGAGCTCTTCGACGTCGTAGGACTGGCGGCGGCCCATCTGGACCGGTATCCGCACGAGTTCTCCGGCGGGCAGCGCCAACGCATCGGTATCGCCCGGGCCCTGGCGACGAACCCGAAGCTGATCGTGGCCGACGAGCCGGTGTCCGCGCTGGACGTGTCGATCCAGGCGCAGGTGCTCAACCTGTTCGCCGACCTCCAGGAGGAGTTCGGCCTGACCTATGTCTTCATCGCGCACGATCTCGGTGTGGTCCGTCATGTGTCGGACCGGATCGCCGTCATGTATCTCGGTGAGATCGTCGAACTCGCCGGGACGGAGGCGTTGTACTCGGACCCGGCCCATCCGTACACCCAGGCCCTGCTGTCGGCGGTGCCGGACATCGACGACGGATCACCGTCGGAGGAAGGCCCGCCCCGGGAACGCATCGTCCTGACCGGCGAGGTGCCCAGTCCGGCGGACAAGCCCACCGGCTGCCCGTTCCGCACCCGGTGCCCCTGTGCCCGGGAGCGGTGCGCGGCGGAGCGTCCGCGCCTCGCGGTCACGGCTTCCGGCCGCCAGGTGGCCTGCCACTACCCGCTGGCCGGCTGAGGGACCGAGGTCGGGCCCGGGGTCTGCAGCCCCCGGGCCGGCCACCCGGTCCGTCAGGTTCAGCCGAACTGACCGACCACGTAGTCGCCGGCCGGCTGCTGGGTCATGACGTTCAGCCGGTTGAAGGCGTTGATGACGGCGATCAGCGAGACCAGCGCGAGGAGCTGGTCCTCGTCGTAGTGCTTGGCCGCGTTCTCCCAGACCCCGTCCGGGACGCCGGCGCCGTCGGCCAGGCGGGTGCCCTGCTCCGTCAGCTCCAGCGCGGCCCGCTCGGCCTCGGTGAAGACCTTGGCCTCACGCCAGGCAGCGACCATGTGGAGGCGCTGCGCGGTCTCACCCGCGGCGGCCGCCTCCTTGGTGTGCATGTCGAGGCAGAACCCGCAGCCGTTGATCTGGCTCGCGCGGATCTTCACCAGTTCCTGGGTCGTCATCGGCAGTCCCGAGTCCGTGACCACCTTGCCCGCCATGGCGAAATGCTTGAGCAGCTTGCCGGCCAGCGGGCTGGTGAAGACGTCGAGTCGGGCTTCCATGGTGTGCTCCTTCGGCCGTTGTTGATGGCTACACACCTATGACTGAATGGCCCGGCGGATTGTGACACGCACGGATGTGACCTGCGTCTCCTAGTCTCCGTAAGCCTGCTTCCAGCGGGTCCGGTGCCGGGCGTCGCCCTGGCCGCGGCCGTTCACGGGGCTCAGTGACATCAGTGAGGCCCCGTTGTTCCACAGGCCGAGGAGGTCGCGGTGCACGGCGAGGATGTCGTACTCCACGGCGAACCTCTCGGAGGGGCCGGTGAAGCGCGAGGTCGTGACGAACACGGCCACGTCGGCGCGGAAGTGCACCCGCGCGCCCAGCAGATCGCGCAGTTCGCGGTTGGGGATGGCCCTGCTCGGTGCGTACCGTTTGCACTGGACGACCATCGTCCGGCCGTCCGGCAGCCGCCCGAGGACATCGGCGCCGTTGTCGCCCGCGCCGCCCACCCGTCGGACCTCCGTGCAGCCGTCCCGGCGGCACAGCCCCGCGACCAGTTCCTCGAACTCGGTGCCCGTCATGGCGTCCACCTCGGCGAGGGTCCGCCGGCCGGCCTGCACCGCGTCCTCCTGGCGCCAGTGCCGGTCCCGGCCGCGCAGCAGCCGGTCCGTGCGCCACAGCCACCATCCGATCGTCCCCGCGGCACCGACCAGCAGGAAACCCAACAGGTACGGCCACACGCGCGTCCAGAACCCCACCAGGAGGACCAGCGCCAGCGCGCCGCCTCCCGCTCCCCACCTGATCCTCCGCGCCCGCCTTCTGCTAGCGGCCGTACCCCGTCGACGCCTGGCCATGGCGACCTCCCCCCGGTGTCCCTGTCCGGAAGTCTGGGCAGTTCAGGAGGGCGCGGGAAGGGCGCGAGTCGGCCATGTCCGAGCAGTGGCCGTGGACGCCGGTCGGCCGCGACGCCGAGAGGCACCGCGGCCGGCCGGGGAACGGGTCAGCCCTGGACGGGCTTGCCGCGTCCCCAGGCCCAGGCGAGGCGGTCGGCGCCGGTCTGGTTGGTGGTCTCCAGCCACGGGCGGTTGGCGGGCCCGACGAGCTTCTGCACCGAGTAGATGTCGTCGGTGCGCAGGCCCGGCCAGTACACCGAGCCCATCTTCAGCTCGCGGAAGGTGTCGGTGACGGCCTGCACGTAGTTGACGAAGTTGTCGTCCGGGGTCTTCACGTTGTAGTTCAGGCCGGTCGTCATCGGCGCGCCGAACTCGTCCGCCACGGTCCGGTTCGCGCAGTCGCCGATGCGCACCTTGAGGTCGGCGACCCACTCGTCATAGGTGGCGTACGACTTCCAGAAGCCGTAGTGGTGCAGCGACAGGTAGGTGCCCTTCAGGCGCGGGTCGGCGCACACCGTGGTGACGTGGTCGTTGTAGCCGGCGCCGCTGACGAAGACGCGGTTGCGCGGCACCGACTTGTAGGTGTCCAGCCACTTCGCGGCGATGTCGGCCCACTGGGCGTCGGTGTAGCCGTGCGGTTCGTTCATCGGCTCGAAGTAGACCCGGGAGTTGCCCTTGTAGGCCTTGACGACGGTGTTCCACATCGGCCAGTAGGTGGCCTCGTCGTCGATGTAGCCGTCCTTGCGGTCGCCCGTGCCCTCCCAGTAGGACACGATGACCTTGAAGCCGTGGGCCGTCGCGGCGTCTATGACGCCCCGGTACGACTTCCAGTAGGAGCCGTTGACGGTGTACGGGTTGATCGGCAGCCGGACGGTGTTCGCGCCGAGGTTGGCGCGGAACGCCGAGATGATGCGGCTCGCCTTGGTGTACGTCTGGGCGTAGGTGTCGGAGGTCGACAGGCCCGACAGCTGGAGCTCGTCGTCGGCGAAGTTGTCGCGCGGGTCGGCCCAGTTGACGCCCTTGAACTGGGTCGTGTCGGTGGTCGGCGCGGCGGCGGAGGCGGGGCTGCCGGTGAGGGTGGCGCCGCTGATCGCGGCGATCACCACGGCGACGAGCGAGGCACGCAGCCTCGGGGCGCGACGGGTGCTGACGGGGGTCTTGCGCATCGACCAAACCCTTTCGGAATGACAGCATGTTTACGTAAACATGACGGCGCCGGAATCGTGGCATCCGTCTCGGCGACCGTCAAGGTTTCCCACACGTAACATCCGGTGCGACACGCAACAGGTTCGTGTGCGGACTCAGGAGGCAGCAGTGGTGGAGCGGGGAGGTTCCGGTGTCCCCGGGGGCCGGCGCAAGCAGCGCGTGTCCATGGCCGACGTCGCCAAACTCGCGGGCGTCTCCTCGCAGACCGTCTCACGGGTCTCCAACGGTCACCCCGGGGTGATCAGTTCGACGCGCGAGCAGGTCCTGGCGGCGATGCGGGAACTGGGGTACCGGCCCAACAGTGCCGCGCGGGCCCTGCGCTACGGCCAGTTCAACACCATCGGCGTGATCCTGTTCAGCCTCTCCTCCACGGGCAACAGCCGCACGGTGGAGGCGATCGCCACGCACGCTGCGGCCGAGGGCTACGCGATCACGCTGATCCCCATCGACGTCCCGACGCAGGACAACGTCCTGGGCGCCTTCACGCGCATGGGCGAGCTGGCCGTCGACGCGGTCATCGTCATCATGGAGATCCATCTCCTCGACACCGGGACGGTGCAGCTGCCGCCCGGGGTGCATGTCGTCGTGGTGGACTCCGACGCGGGCGACCGCTACAGCGTGGTCGACACCGATCAGGCGGACGGCGCCCGGCAGGCCGTGCGGCATCTGCTCGACCTGGGCCATCGGACCGTATGGCATGTGACCGGTCCGCAGGCGTCCTTCGCGGGGCAGCGGCGAGCCCAGGCCTGGCGTGCGGTGCTCCGGGAGGCCGGGCGGCCGGTGCCGCCCGCGCTGTACGGGGACTGGTCGGCCGAGTCCGGTTACGCGGCCGGGCTCGTGCTCGCCGACCCACCGGACTGCACGGCCGTGTTCGCCGCCAACGACCAGATGGCGCTGGGGCTGCTGCGCGCGTTCCACGAGCGGGGGCTGTCCGTGCCGTACGACGTCAGCGTGGTCGGTTTCGACGACATCCCCGACGCGGCGTTCTTCGTGCCGCCGCTCACCACCGTCCACCAGGACTTCGCGGAGGTGGGGCACCGCTGTGTCCAGCAGGTGCTGCAGCAGATCCGCGCGGGCGAGGGCGGACAGCCCGGAACCGATCTCGTCCCGACGCGCCTGGTGGTGAGGGGCAGCACCGCGGCGCCGCGGTGCTGACGCGGGTCGGATCGCGGGGCGGGCGCCCGCGCCGGCGAGTGGTCCTGCATGATCCGAGGGGCGAGGTGTGCACGAGGAACCGGGGGAAACAGCTGTGATCGTGTGGGTCAACGGGGCTTTCGGCAGCGGGAAGACCACGCTCGTGGAGGAACTGCGCCAGCGGTGGCCCGAGGCGCTGGTCCTCGACCCGGAGATGGTCGGCTATGTGCTGCGGGAGATCGTGGACGTGCCGACCGGCGACTTCCAGGATCTGCCGCTGTGGCGGCGACAGGTCGCCGGCCTGGCCGTCGGCCTGGTCGAGGAGTACCGGCGCCCGCTTCTGGTCCCCATGACGTTGGTCGACCGGGGCTATCTGGACGAGATCTTCGGCGCCCTGAAGGACGCGGACGTCGTCGTCCACCACTTCTTCCTCAAGGTGGCGCCGGAGATCCTGGCGCGGCGGATCGACGCGCGGAGCTTCTTCCCCGACGACCCGGCCCGGGAGGAACGCGTGCGGGCGTGGTGCAGGGCCCGCATCGAGGCGTGCACGGCCGCGGTCGACACCCTGCCCGGTGACACGGTGTTCCTCGACGGCGAGTCCACCCCACGGGAACTGGCCGACCAGGTGCTCGCCCGCGTCGGTTGACCTTCCCCCGAGGGGAGCCCGCAGCATCGCCGCATGGTGCGAGGGAAACGACTGCTGGTCGACGTGGGGCCGCCGCGGGTGGGCGAGTTGCGGAGGCTGTGGGCGGCGGGGATCGTGACCACCCTCGGGGCTCAACTGACCGCGGTCGTCGTCCCGTTGCAGATCTACGAGTCCCCGGCTCGTCGGCCTGGGTGGGCTGCTGCTGGGATCGACACGGTGGTGGCGGCCGGAGGGCTACCGCTGGGCGTCCTCCTGCACGGCACGGTCGCCGCCGCCCTCGGTGTCCCCACGGACCCCGGGCCGGACAAGAGACGGCCGACCGGGCCGCCGGACCGTGACAGTCGACACAAGCGGGAGCGGGGAGCCACGAGCGGGGAGCGCGACCTCCCCGCCTCATGACGACCGTCCTCCCGAGAACCGTCAGACGTTGCGCCGGTACTGGCCGCCCACCTCGAAGAAGGCCTCCGTGATCTGCTGGAGCGAGCAGACCCGGGTGGCGTCCATGAGCACCGCGAACACGTTCTCGCCGCGTACCGCCGCGTCCTTGAGGGCGGTCAGCGCGGCCTGGGCCTCGTCGTGGTGGCGGGCGTGGAAGTCCCGTACCCGCTCCAGCTGGGACTGCTTCTCCTCCTCGGTGGCGCGGGCGAGTTCGACGACGCCGGGCTCGGCGGTGTCGGCGTGGGGGTTGCGGAAGGTGTTGACGCCGATCAGGGGCAGGGAGCCGTCGTGCTTGCGCTGCTCGTAGAGCATGGACTCGTCCTGGATGCGGCCGCGCTGGTAGCCGGTCTCCATCGCGCCGAGCACGCCACCGCGTTCGCTGATCCGCTCGAACTCCTGGAGCACGGCTTCCTCGACCAGGTCGGTGAGTTCGTCGATGATGAACGAGCCCTGGAGCGGGTTCTCGTTCATGGCCAGGCCCCACTCCCGGTTGATGATCAGCTGGATGGCCAGGGCCCGTCGTACGGACTCCTCGGTGGGGGTGGTCACGGCCTCGTCGTAGGCGTTGGTGTGCAGGCTGTTGCAGTTGTCGTAGATGGCGATGAGCGCCTGGAGCGTGGTGCGGATGTCGTTGAAGTCCATCTCCTGGGCGTGCAGGGAGCGTCCGGAGGTCTGGACGTGGTACTTCAGCTTCTGGCTGCGCTCGCCGGCGCCGTACTTCTCCTTCATCGCGACCGCCCAGATCCGGCGGGCGACCCGGCCGAGGACCGAGTACTCGGGGTCCATGCCGTTGGAGAAGAAGAACGACAGGTTGGGGGCGAAGTCGTCGACGCGCATGCCGCGGGCGAGGTAGGCCTCGACGTAGGTGAAGCCGTTGGCCAGGGTGAAGGCGAGCTGGCTGATGGGGTTCGCGCCGGCTTCGGCGATGTGGTAGCCGGAGATGGACACCGAGTAGAAGTTGCGGACCTGCTGCTGGATGAACCACTCCTGGATGTCGGCCATCATCCGCAGGCTGAACTCGGTGGAGAACAGGCAGGTGTTCTGGCCCTGGTCCTCCTTGAGGATGTCGGCCTGCACGGTGCCGCGCACGTTCGCCAGCGCGTGCGCGCGCAGTTCGGCCGCTTCCTCGGGCGAGGGGGCACGGCCCTCCTCGGCGCGGAACCGCTCGGTCTGCTGGTCGATCGCGGTGTTGAGGAAGAACGCCAGGACAGCCGGTGCGGGTCCGTTGATCGTCATCGACACCGAGGTCGTGGGCGCCACCAGGTCGAAGCCGTCGTAGAGCGCCTTCATGTCCTCCAGGGTGGCCACCGAGACGCCGGAGGTGCCGACCTTGCCGTAGATGTCGGGGCGTTCGTCGGGGTCGCGGCCGTAGAGGGTGACGGAGTCGAAGGCGGTGGACAGGCGGGTCGCCGGCTGGCCCTCCGAGAGGAGCTTGAAGCGGCGGTTGGTGCGGAAGGGGTCTCCCTCGCCGGCGAACATGCGGGCAGGGTCCTCGCCGTCGCGCTTGAAGGGGAACACCCCGGCGGTGAAGGGGAAGTGGCCGGGCAGGTTCTCCGCCCGCCAGAACCGGACCAGTTCGCCGTGGTCGGTGAAGCGGGGCAGGGCGACGCGGGGGATCTTGTTGCCCGACAGGGACTCGCGGGTCAGCTTGGTGCGGATCTCCCGGTCACGGACCTTCACGACCTGCTCGTCGCCCGAGTAGGAGGCGATCACCGAGGGCCAGTTCGTGATCTGTTCAGTGATCTCGTACGGCAGCTGCCGACGCGCCTCGGTCAGCAGGGACCGTACGTCCTCGGAATCCAGGCCGGCGTCGGCGAGTTCGGCCTCGACGAGCTCCAGCCGCTGAACTCGCCGTGCCTGTCCGGCCAGTTGAAGGGTCTCGGCGTGGTAGCCGCGGACGGCATCGGTGATCTCGGCGAGGTAGCGCACCCGGTCCGCGGGGACCACCTGGCGGATGCCGGAGGAATGCCGTACGTCCACCGGGACCAGGGACCCCTCGGACAGCGTCAGGCCCTTCTCCGCCAGAGTGCTTTTCAGATGCTGATGGAGCGCGGTGACGCCGTCGTCGTTGAAGGTGGCCGCGGAGGTGCCGTACACGGGCATGTCCTCGGGCCGCTTGCCGAACGCCTCGCGGTTGCGGACCAGTTGGCGGCCGACGTCCCGCAGGGCGTCCTTGGCACCGCGCCGCTCGAACTTGTTGATCGCCACGACGTCGGCGAAGTCGAGCATGTCGATCTTCTCCAGCTGCGAGGCCGCGCCGAACTCCGGAGTCATCACGTACAGGGACGCGTCGACGAACGGCACGATTGCCGCGTCGCCCTGGCCGATGCCCGGCGTCTCCACGATCACCAGGTCGAATCCGGCGGCCTTCACGACGTCGATCACGTCGGAGAGGTGCTCGGGCAGCTCGCGGCTGCCCCGGGTGGCGAGGCTGCGGAAGAACACCCGGTCGCCGTCGAGGGAGTTCATCCGGATCCGGTCGCCGAGCAGCGCTCCGCCGCCCCGCCGACGCGTCGGGTCGACCGCGATCACGGCGATGCGCAGGGCGTCCCGCTGGTCGACGCGGAACCGTCGTACCAACTCGTCGGTCAGGGACGACTTCCCGGAGCCGCCGGTGCCGGTGATACCGAGCACCGGCACGTTGCGCGCGGCCGCCGTGGTCCGCAGCTCGCGCCGGAAGTCCTCGGGCAGCTTGCCGAGTTCGGCACCGGTGAGGGCACGGGCGATCGCGAACCGGTCACCGGTCAGCACCGCGGTGAGGTCGGCCGGCCTGCCGTCCCAGAGGTCGAAGTCGCAGTCCTTGACGACGGTGTTGACCATTCCCGCGAGACCCAGTCGCTGGCCGTCCTCGGGGGAGAAGATCGTCACCCCGCTCTCCCGGAGCCGGGCGATCTCCTCCGGCACGATCACTCCGCCACCGCCGCCCACCACCCGGATGTGCTCCGCGCCCTGCTTCCGCAGCGAGGCCACCAGGTACTCGAAGTACTCCACATGTCCGCCCTGGTAGGACGAGACCGCCACGCCGTGCGCGTCCTCCTCCAGAGCCGCGTCCACGACCTCCCGCACGGACCGGTTGTGGCCGAGGTGGATGACTTCGGCGCCCTGCGACTGGAAGATCCGTCGCATGATGTTGATCGAGGCGTCGTGCCCGTCGAACAGCGCCGAGGCGGTGACCAGGCGGACGGGGTGGACGGGGCGATGCAGATCGCTCATGGCGGAGCCTTCCCGGGGCACGTCGAGGAACGCGAGCTGAGAAAATAGTAGGACGTCCTAGTAAATATATGGGGTCGGGTGACGAGAAGCACAGCGGGACACTCGGACGGCGAGCCGCCGGTACCCGCTGCGGACGCGCCGGGTGCCGCTTGGTGTGGACGGATGCCCACCCTCCCCCACGGTCCGCGGATCGCCGTCGTCGGCGCCGGCATCGGCGGTCTGGCCGTCGCCGGGGGGCAACGGCTGGATCTACGGGTACGACGCCGAGAAGGCCCTCGCGATGCCGTCCTGACCCCGGCCAGGATCCGGCACGGATCGTGGGCTGACTGACTCCCGGTCAAGCGATCTTCACCCGTGATCACTACGATGTGAGCCCAAGACAACTATCCGGCCGGTCCCACGGGGGGACCCTGGGGGACCGGCCGGGGGTCGCCGATGCCAGGGACCGCTCCCCGGGCTGCGGTGATCTTCCTTCCCAGGAGGACCTTCCGCATGTTCCGAAATATTGGCAACGCTGTCGTCCGACATCCCGTCTGGACGATCGTTGCGTGGTTGATCGCAGCTGTGGCGATCGTGGCCACCGCTCCGAGCCTGCCCTCGAACAGTGACGAGAGCAGCTTTCTCCCCAAGAGTTACGAGTCCATCAAAGCGGCACAGGTTCAGGAGAGGGCGTTCCCCAGCGCCTTCACCCCGTCCGCGATCGCGCTGTACCAGCGCACCGACGGCGGCAAGCTGACCGCCGCCGACCAGAAGGATGTCGCCCGGATCACCTCCGAGCTCGGCAAGAAGAAGATCGACCAGGTGCAGAAGGTCGTCCCCGGCCAGCCGTCCTCGGACGGCAGGTACGCCCTGACCCTGGTCCAGATGGACAGCAAGAAGGCCGGCCAGCCCGAACAGGCCGACGCGGCCAAGGTGTTGCGCGACGACGTCAAACAACTCGCCAAGGGCACGCACCTCGACGTCAAGCTCGGCGGCTCGGCCGCTCAGGCCCTCGACCAACAGGACTCGTCCAAGCGCGGCGAGGCACTGATCGGCATCGGCACCTTCCTCATCATCCTGGTGACCCTGCTGATCATCTTCCGGGCGCCGATCCTGGCCTTCCTGCCCCTGATCACCATCGGGTTGGTGTCCGCGATCGCCAACGGACTGATCGCCTACGCCACCAAGCTCTTCGGTCTCCAGGCCAACAGCTCGATCTCGTCGATCCTGATCGTCGTGCTGTTCGGCGTGGGCACGGACTACTTCCTGTTCCTGATGTTCCGCTACCGCGAACGCCTGCGGCTCGGCGACGAACCGAAGCAGGCCATGATCAACGCGGTCGACCGGGTCGGCGAGGCCATCGCCTCCGCCGCCGGAGCGGTCATCATCGCCTTCCTGGCGCTGGTCCTGTCGACGCTGGGCTTCCTCAAGCAGATGGGTCCGGCGCTCGCGATCGCGGTCACCGTCACCCTGATCGCCGGCCTGACGCTGATCCCGGCCATCGTCTCGCTCATCGGCCCGAAGGTCTTCTGGCCGTCCAAGTCGTGGCAACGCGAGCCGGAGAACGCCCGGTTCGCCGCGCTGGGCCGCGGGGTGCGGAACCGTCCGGCGCTGACCGCCGGGCTCTCCGGACTCGTCCTGGTCGCGCTGTCGCTCGGGACGTTCGGCTACAACGCCACGTTCGACCTGGCGTCCGGGTCCATGCCCAAGACCAAGGAGTCGATGGTCGTCCAGGACGAGATGCAGAAGGCGTACTCGGCGGGTGCAGCTGCTCCGACCGACGTGTATCTGTCCAGCACCGACGGCAAGCCGATCGACACGACGGTCTTCGACGCGTACGTGAAGAAGCTGGGGGCCGTCGACGGCGTGGCGAACGCGCGTCTGTCCCAGTTGAACAAGGACGGCACCACGATCGACTTCACCGTCACCCTCAAGTACGAGGCGTCGACGGACAAGGCCATCGAGACGGTGGGCCGGGTCCGCGACGTCGCGCACTCCGGCGCCCCGGACGGCACCGAGGCCCTGGTCGGCGGCATGTCCTCGATCTACAAGGACATCGACACCGCGGTCAACCACGACTACCGGACGGTCTTCCCCGTCGCCGCCGTGCTGATCATGCTCATCCTGGGTCTGCTGCTGCGCAGCGTGGTCGCCCCGTGGTACCTGATGGCCTCGGTGGGCCTCGGCTTCAGCGCCACGCTCGGTGCCACGGTCTGGATCTTCCAGGAGGGACAGGGACACTCGGGCCTGATGTTCATGCTCCCGGTGATCATGTATCTCTTCGTGGTCGCCATCGGCACCGACTACAACATCCTCATGATCGCCCGGCTGAGGGAGGAGGCCCGCGAGGGCCGCGAGCCGCGTGAGGCGGCCGGTATGGCGGTGCGGCACGCCGGTCCCACGGTGGCCGCGGCGGGCTTCATCCTGGCGGCGACCTTCGCCACGATGATGCTGGCCGGCAACGCCCTGCTCACCGAGATGGGCTTCGCGGTCTCCTTCGGCATCGCCGTCGCCGCCTTTGTCATGGCGATGTTCTTCACACCCAGCCTCACCGCCCTGATCGGCCACGCGGCCTGGTGGCCGGGGCACGCGGACCGGGCGAAGGAGACACCGGCCGCCGCCCCCGCGCCCGTCTCCGGCGGCGGCCGGGACACCGCGGTGCAGGATCCGGCAGGTCGGCGCAACTGACGCCGCTGACACCGCTGTGACGCGACGGCGTCTGCCGGGCCGCACGGCCCGGCAGACGCCGTCCTTCGTTTCCCCGTTTCCCGTCCCGCCGGGCGGACGCTTGCGGTCTCTGCCACCCTGGACCCCGTGCCGAACCCCACTCCCGTCACCCCGGACGCTCCCGCCCTCATACGGGTCCCGCTGCTCACCCAGCAGTGGCTCGACCTCGCCTTCATCCACTGGGCCGTCGAACCGGCGGTCGTGGCGGGGCTGTTGCCGCGCGGTACGGTCCCCGACACGCACGAGGGGCTCACCTACGTCGGCCTTGTCGCGTTCCGGATGCACCGGGTCGGCTGGCTGGGGCTGCCGGGGGTGCCGTATCTCGGGACCTTCCCGGAGACCAACGTGCGCCTGTACTCGGTGGACGCGCACGGACGGCGCGGAGTGGTGTTCCGCTCGATGGACGCCTCCCGGCTGATGCCGGTGGTGATGGGACGCCTCGGCTTCCGGCTGCCGTATCTGTGGTCCCGGATGAGCGTCCGCAGGGCCGGTGACACCGTCACCTACACCAGCTCCCGCCGCTGGCCCGGCCCGCGCGGCGCCCGCAGCCTGCTCACGGTACGGACCGGAGAACGCATCGGGAAGCCGACCGGCCTGGAGCACTTCCTCACCGCCCGCTGGGGCATGCACAACGCCTTCTTCGGCGGCCCCGAGCCGCTGGCCTACCTGCCCAACGACCATCCGCGCTGGCCCCTGTACCGCGCCGAGCTGCTCACCTGCGAGCAGGACCTCGTCACCGCGGCCGGCCTGCCCGCCCCGGCCGACGCCCCGGTCAGCGTCCTGTACTCCCCCGGCGTCCCGGTCCGCCTCGGCCGCCCGGCCCGCCCCGCGGGCATCCCCACGCCCTGACGGCGGCGGGAGCGCGTTCTTCGGACATTCACGGCGGGATCACGTCCGAGGGGTTGAACCGGTCCGCGACCGCACTAGCGTCTGTGGGCGTCCCGACCCACACGAGTGAGGTGTCGATGTCCTCAAGACATGTCCTCGCCGGCCTGGCGCTGGTCCCGGTGCTCACCCTGTCGGCCGCCGTGCCCGCGACGGCGTACGAAGGCCAGGGCCCGCCCGCGCCGAAACGGCACTTCGACCTCCAGGCCCACCGCGGCGGCCTCGGTATGACGACCGAGGAGTCCCTGGAGGGCTTCGGGAAGGCGCTGCGTCTCGGGGTGTCCACGCTGGAGCTGGACACCCATGTCACCAAGGACCTGAAGGTCGTCGTCAACCACGACCGGCAGATCAGCGCGGTCAAGTGCCGTGACACGGGGCCGGTGACGACCGGCGATCCGATGTACCCGTATGTCGGCAAGTACATCAAGGATCTGACGCTGGCTCAGATCAGGACGATGGACTGCGGCTACCAGCAGCTGCCCGGTTTCCCCGAGCAGGAAGTGGTCAAGGGCTTCCGGATGGTGGAGCTGAAGGACGTGCTGAACCTCGTCAGGCGTTACCGCGCGAGGCAGGTCAAGCTGAACATCGAGACGAAGGTCGAGGCCGGCGCGCCCGAACAGACCGCGCCGCGTGAGCTGTTCGTACGGCGCGTCCACGAGGAGATCCACCGCTCGGGCATCGAGCGGCAGGTCACCATCCAGTCCTTCGACTGGGGCGCGCTCAAAGAGATGCACGAGCTGGCCCCGAAGTGGCCGCTCGTCGCGCTCACCAACTACGACTTCCTCCAGGTCGGCAAGCCCGGCGCGTCGCCGTGGCTCGGCGGGATCGACGCCGACGACTACGGCGGCGACTTCGTCAGGGCGGCCGCCACGATCCCCGGGGTCAAAGCCCTCTCCCCCAACTACGGCTTCCCGCAGAGCGGCAAGGTCGGCGACCCCGACTTCCGTTTCTACGCCGACCGGACGATGGTCGAGGAGGCCCACGCCCGGGGGCTGAAGGTCATCCCGTGGACCTGCGACGACCCGGCCACCGTGGAGGGGCTCATGGACATGGGCGTCGACGGCGTCATCACCGACTATCCGAACCGCGTACGGCAGATCATGGCCGAGCGCGGCATGGCTCTGCCGAGGGCGTACCGGCCGCGCTGACGGGCTCGTCGCTGGGCGGGCTCAGAGTGGCCGCTCACCTGAACATCCCTTGCACGCCTCACAGTTGGGAAGGCTGTTCGCTGTACGGAGCGACTACGGCCCTCGGGCCTACGGCCGGTAGCTGATCTCCGGGAGAGCCCGCTTCGGGGCGGGACGCCGGGTCACCCATCCGTACAGGACCGCCGAGCAGACCGCCGCCAACGCGCACCAGGTCGACACGAACTCCAGCCGCCACAGCAGCCAGCACACCAGGGCGCCCGCCCCCGTCAGGATGCCGAGCGCGGTGAGCCAACGGTCGCCTGAGAACAGCAGGGCGCCGACCGTGGCGATCAGGTAGCCCGCGACGAGCAGTTCCGCCCGGGGCAGCCCGATGACGTAGGCCATGGTGTGGCCGCGGATCTCGGCCCGGGCCGGGCGGGTGGCGAGGCCGTGGGCGAGGAAGGCGGCGGTCAGCGCACCCAGCGCCACGAACGCGGTCGCCCGGCGGCCGGCTCGGCGTGAGGCCGCGCACCACACGCCCAGCGGCACCCACACGGCGAGCACGGGCAGGGCGATGACGGCCCAGGCCATGGTGGCGGCGCCGGTGCCTCCGCCGGCGTGCCAGACCTGGGCCTCGACCAGTTGGTGGACGCCGAGCAGCAAAGGCAGCGCGGCGAGGGGCAGGTCGCCGGCGCGCCGGGTGCGGATCAGGCAGGCCGCCCCGACGGAGGTGATGGCCGCGCCCGCCACAAGGTCCGCTGTCGCACTCCAGCACATGACACCACCATGTCAGGCCGGACCGTCGACCGTCCGCTCCGCCACGACGCGAACGGGCCGGGCGGCCCGCTCACGCGCTACGCGCAGATGTCCTGCGGTGGCCGGAAGGTGCGGTCGACGCCGGAGTCCGTGTTCACCTGGACGCGTACGGTCTCCAACTGCTGGAGCAGCGAGTCGAGTTGCCGCTGGGTCGGGTCGCGGAAGAACTCCAGGACCGCTCGGTGGAAGGCGTCCCGGAGTTCGGGCGGCATCACGTCGGAGGCGTCGAAGCACAGGGTGCGGGCGCGGGAGGTGAGCAGGGAGTCGATCTCCCGCTCGACCGGTGTCGCGGAGGCCGGCGGCGACAACCCGGCCGTGTCCGGGAACAGCGGCCGTACCGCGGGATCGGCCTCCGCCCACCAGAGCTCCCGGCCTGCCGGGCTCGACAGCCGTTCCACGAGTTGCTGGGCGTCCGGGTCGTCGCTGAAGACGGCGGCCATGTCACCGGAGACCTCGAAGGCGTCCCGGTACGCGGACTGGCCGTCCAGATAGCGGGCCGACGGCTCCACCGTCACGTCGTCGCCCGCGTAGACGTAGCGGATGAAGGCGCTCTGGTGCTCGTGCGTGCAGTCGAAACCGGGCGAGGCGAGCAGGCCGCGCGGCTGTCCGTCCGGGCCGGCCGAGCCCTCGAACGACGTGGTCAGGGAGTGTTCCACCGACTTCGGTGAGCGCTTGCCGAGCAGTTTCGCCCAGGTGGTCCAGGCACGTTCGACAGCCGGGTCCCGCCAGTCGAGGCGGCCGGTGGCCCACTCGGTGTAGAGGGCGGGGCCCGCCTGGTGGAGCACGAGGTCCTCGATCCAGTCGGTGCCGGGCCAGCCGGAGGTGGCCTGCGAGGCGAGGCCGACACACCAGGTGGGCCGTTTGCTCGACGCGCCGCGCTTGCTCCACACGAGGCTCTTGAGGTCGACCTTCAGCGGCACCCAGTAGGTGCGCCGCCGGCTGTCCACCAGCAGGGTCGGCGCCCAGGGCGGATAGGCGCGCTCGGCGCTCGCCTCGGCGAGCGGTTTCAGCTCGTCGCGGCGGGCGTACTCGGTGAGTTCGCCGATGCTGTTGAGGACCGCCACGTCCGGCGGATCGTCGGCCTCCAGCTGTGAGACGAGCGTCTCGCGCAGCGAGCGGGTGCCCTCGTAGGTGTACGTCCGTCCGGTCCCGTCGTCCAGTTTGTCGAGGGCGTCCTCGAAGGCCTTGCCCTCCTCGCCGGTCCACGGTCCGAGGACGACCAGCGGGTCGCGGGTGTCCGACCCGCAGCCGGGGACGAGGGCGAGCAGACACGCCACGAGGAGGACGCGCAGGACACGGCTCATGCGACGGCTCCGGGGCGGGTGACGACGAGGTACTCGCGGCGGTAGGCGTGCAGCGTGCCGGCGATCACGGCCGCGACAGCGAGGCCCGCGGGGAAGACGAACGGGGCGACGCCGTCGAGGAAGGCGAGCCGCCCGGCCGCCAGGTCCTCGTCGATCCGGGCCCGCAGCGTCTCGATGGCCTGCGGCTCCGGCCCGGCGAAGGGGCTTTCCTCGGCAGCCGTCTCCGTCCGGGGCGAGGTCTTCTCGGCCAGCGCGTCCGCGACGGGGACGGTCCCGTGCTGGGCGTCCAGGGCCAGCAGGGCGTCAACCGTCAGGAACGGTACGGCGAGCAAGGGCAGGGCGGCGGCCGCGAGGGGGATGCTCAGCCGGATCCGGAAGCGGTGGTGCAGGAAGGACACCGTCCGCCACAGCCCGGTGGCGAGCAGGGCGAAGGCGAGGACGGCGATCACCGCCGCGGTGATGGTGTCCGCGCCCCAGGCGGCCCGGTCGGCGAGCCGCGCGCGCAGCCGCCCCTCCAGGCCGGTCACCCGGTCGACGATGGAGGTGGCGGCGGAGCCGGTCGCGGCCGGGCAGGCCGGATACGGGTTCCTGCCGGTCGCCGCTACGGGTTGCGAGCAGAGCATGCTGCGCGCGTAGGTGAGTTCGGCGTCGCGCAGGACCGGGTCGGTGGCGTGGCCCTGGGCGCGGCCGATCCAGCCGGTGTAGTCGACGACCAGCGCGGACACCACGCGTAGTTCCTGTTCCTCGGCGACGGTGAGGGCTCCGCTGCGGGTGACCTGGTTCAGGCTCTGCGTGGCGCGGGCGATCCGGGTCCGGTACCGCTCGCTGAGCCCGCTGAGCTCGGCCGCCCGGCCCTCGGCGAGGTTCCGCTCGGCCTCGCCCTGCGCGATGAGCAGCGAGGCGCGGGCGTCCGCGAGGTCGACCAGCGCGGGCGCCGCGCGCTCCCGGATGTACACGGAGTCGCCCCGCACGCCCGCGTAGGCCCAGCCGAGCGCCCCGAAGGCCACCACGGCGAGCAGCGGCAGCGCGACCAGCCGGTCCCGCAGGTAGGCGCGGTTGCGGTGGCCGACGGCGGAGGGCCAGGCGTAGCGGTGGACCCGGCGGACGACTTCGGCGGTTACGGCGGCGACGGCCCGCGTGAGGCGGAGGGTGTCCTGTGCGACGGCGCGTAAGCGACCGTCCGGAGCCAGTCGGCGACTCTCTTGCCGAGCCATGGGCTGTCCCTGTGGTGTCGGAAGGCGAGCGGGCGGACCGCGTAGGCGCGGTCCAGGAGGATTTCGGCCACGGCCGCGTCCTCGGGGGCGGCGGAGCGGGCGGCCTGGTGGGCGAGGGTGACATAGCGGCGGGACAGGTCCTCCCGCAGGCCGTGTTCGTCGGGCGGGAGGCCGAGCCGGGGGTCCGCGCCGGCGGACAGGGCCGCGAGGTCCGCCGCGCCGAGGGCGCCACGGGCGAGGGCGCCCTGTACGGCCTCCCAGACCTCGACGGTCATCCGGACCCTGGCCTCCTCGTCGGTGAGGCCGTGCGCGTGGAAGAGCAGGGCGAGGCGCCCCAGTACCTCGCGCAACCGCTGCGGCGCCTCGTCGTCGTGCCCGGCCCTGCGCACGTACTCGATGCCGATCCGCACGGCCGCGGTGCGCGCGGCGGTCCGGTGCCGCGAGTGCTGGGGTACGGCGTCCAGTTCGCGTACGGCCTCCTCGCGTGCCCTTTCGCCGTCCAGCGCGAGCCGGGCCCGTGCGGCGCCGAAGGCCGCGCTGCCCAGGGACGGGTTGCGCAGCCGGACCGCCTCGTAGAAGGTCAGGGCCTCGTGCCGCCGCCCGAGGCGTTCCGCGCAGTGTCCGAGGGCCAGCTTGGGCGCGTACTCGCCGGGGATCGCCGCGTACACCCGGTCGAAGTGCCTCCAGGCCGCGGCCACTTGGCCGCGGGCGAGGGCCAGGAGTCCGTGGTGCCAGTCCAGCCGCCAGTCGTACGGGGCGCGGCGGGGGCCGATCCGTACCTCGGCCGCCCGCAGTTCCCGCTCGGCGGCTTCCGGTCCGTCGGCCGGGTTCCGCAACCGCAGCCGGCAGCGCAGGAAATGGACCTCCGTCGAGTCCCGCCAGTCGCCGATGTGCTGGAGCAGGGCCTCCGGGGCGGCGTCGGCGAGTCTGCTCAGCTCGGCGTGATGCTCGTCGTGGAGGTCGGGGCGCGGGACGGGCAGGCGCTGGGCGACTTCGGCGGGCGAGGGCGGGGCGAACGAGGACGGCGCGTCGGGGGCGGTCCAGTGGGCGAGGGGTGGCGCGGAGCCGAGGGCGCCGTCGAGGGCGTAGGCCGACTGCAGGAAGAGCGGCGAGGGCTCGAAGGTCTCGGCACCGGTACGCAGCGACCTCAACTCGCGGAATACACCCCGCAGTTGCTGCTCCATCTCCCGCGCGTCGGCGAACCGCCCCGCGGGCTCGCTGAGCGTGGCGCGATGCAGGACACGGGCGAGCGAGAGAAGCCCGAGACCGCGGGGAACGGGGGCGGTGGCGTCGCCGGGCACCCATGGTTCCTTGGCGGTCGCTTCCCCGCCGGCCGCCAGACCTTGCGGGACGGACACGTGGCCGGCGTCCGCTCCCTCCCCCACATCCGACGCGCCCTCAATGGCATCCGTGTCCCGTGGAGGGCTCGGTTCGTCGTGCGACGGCGTGGGCGTGGTGGCGGGGGCGGGCGCCTGTACCACATCCGCACACTCACCGACGTGCTGTGCCGCTTGGGCGCCTGGTCCTTGGGCGCCGCCCGGAGCATCCCCGCCGCCTGGCCCCTGGGCGACACCCGGCGCCTCGCCCCCCAAGTCGGGCTCTACGCTCCGGTCCTCAGCCGCTCCCCGGGCAGGACCCGATCTCCCCCCACCGCCAAAACTCTCCTCAGCCGCACGAGCGTCCCGGGCCGCGGGAGTCTCACCCGCGGCCAAAGCCTCCTCGACGATTGGTGCTCGCTCGGCGGCGAACAAGGCACCCCGGGCACCCCGGGCGGCCGGCCTCTCCTCGGTAGTCGACGCCATCCCCGCAGCCACCCCCGCTGCCCTTCCCGCGTCCACCCCAGTGGGCCCTCCGACACCCTCCCCGTCCTCCCCCGTCCCCAGCGTCCCGACATCCCCAAGGCGGCCCAAGTCCTCGGCCGACGTGCCCAGTCCGCTCAGGCGGCGCAGCGTTTCGCCCAGGCTGAAGAGGTCGTCCTGTGGTCTGGACTCGCCGTACGGCCCCACCGTGGGGGCGCTGAAGCCGGCCGTGGTCATCCCCGGCGCCCCGGCCGGGCGTACGCTGCCCACGTCGATGATCTTCGTCGTGGTGCCGTCGTGCATGACGTTGTCCGGCTTCAGGTCGCCGTAGACCTTGCCGGGCCGGTCGGCGTGCAGATACGCGAGGGCCGACAGGATCCGCACACCGTAGGCGAGCACGAACTCGTGGAAGCGCTGGTCGCCGAACTCCCCCGGGTTCAGCTTCGCCCGCGCCCGCACCTCCTCCAGTGTGAGCCCGTCCACGTACTGCAGGACGAGGAAGTCGCCGACCTCGGGGTGATGGCCGTAGTTGAAGACACGGATGATGTCGTCGTGGCCGAGGTCGACGAGGGCCCGCCGCTCCCGGGCCAGGGCACCCGCCGCGGCCGCCGCCTGATCCGGGTGCAGCATCTTGATGGCGACCTCGCGGTGGTCGACCTTGGTGTCGAGCGCGAGGTAGACCTCGCCCATGCCGCCGTAGCCGAGCGGCCGGATCAGCCGGTACTGGCCCGCGAGCAACTGACCGGGAGGCAGAGGCAGTTCGCCGGGGTCGCTGCCGGGACCCCAGCCGCGTCCCAGCAGCGTGATCGTGGGCAGCACGGTCGGGTCGGGGTTCTCCGCGGGAAGGTCGACATGCGCGGCCCTCAGATACATCGGCTGTCCGGTGACGACGAGCGGACCGAACGACCCCTCGGATTCCGGTGGTTCACCGCACGCACTCCCGCCCCGAGCCCCCTTCATGCCTCCTCAGAATAGGGCCAGGTGCCGGGATCTACCCCTTGCGTTCCCCCGAGAAGCGTGATGCCGCAGGGTTCCGGCCGCGCGACAAGGCCGGGATCGACGTCCCCCACGGTCCGACACCCCTCTAGAGTGAGGGGTTCCTGTCAGAAGAGTCCGGACCGCAGCCGTCCTGGCCAGCAGCGGTGAAGGAGACACGGTGACCCTGCGCGAGAACGATCCGGAGTCCGTCGGCGGCTACCGGATCGAATCGCGGATCGGGACCGGCGGCATGGGTGTCGTCTATCTCGGCAGATCGGCCTCGGGGCGGGCCGTCGCGGTGAAGGTCGTCCACACGCGGTACGCCGGCAACCCCGAGTTCCGGGCCAGGTTCCGGCAGGAGATCGCCGCCGCGCGCAGGGTCAGCGGCGCGTTCACGGCGCCGGTCGTGGACGCGGACCCGGAGGCGGCACGGCCGTGGATGGCCACCGCGTTCGTCCCGGGCCGTACCCTCGCGGAACTGGTCGACGAGTCGGGACCGCTGGACTGGCCCGCGCTGCGCCGGCTCGGCACCGAACTCGCCGAGGCACTGCGGGAGATCCACCGCGCCGAGGTCGTGCACCGGGACCTCAAGCCGAGCAATGTGCTGCTGCTGGAGAGCGAGGGCGACGACGGGGCCGTACGCGTCATCGACTTCGGTATCTCGCGCGCGGCCGACAGCGATGTCCGCACCCAGACCGGCATGGTGATGGGCTCGCCGCCCTTCATGGCGCCGGAACAGTTCAGCCGCCCGCACGAGGTCGGCCCCGCGGTGGACGTCTTCTCGCTGGGCGCGGTGCTGGTGTACGCGGCCACCGGGCACAGCCCCTTCGAGGCGGAGAACGCCTACCTGGCCGCGTACAACACCGTGCACGGTGAGCCCCGGCTCGGTGAACTGCCCGACCAGTTGCGCCCCTTGGTCTCGCGCTGCCTGGCGAAGGAACCCGCGGACCGGCCGACGTCGAGCGAGGTCCTGGAGGGGCTGGCGGGACTCCCGGAAGACCTGCCCGAGGGTCGACCGGCCGAAGAACCGGCCCCGGCGGCGCAGTTCCCTTCGACGGACATGGTGACCTCGCAGCTCGTCGACACCGGGCCGGTCCGGCGCGGGCGCCGCGGGCGGAGACTGTGGGCCGCCGTCGCCGCCGTGGCACTCCTCGGCGGGGCGGGGGCGGCCGCCGTCGCCGTGGTGGGCGACCGACCGGCGAGCACGGTCGACGAGTTCGACGCCCTCGCTCCGCGCACGACGCCCCGCGGGACGGCACCAGCGGGCTGGCGGCCCTGGCACAACGCACTCGGGTCGGACGGGAAGGACCAGCCGATGACCATCGGCCCGTCGTGCACCCCGGACGCACTCGGCGTCTTCTGCGCCTCCGAGCAGGTCGCCCTGATGCGGCTGAACCCGGCGACGGGCACCGTGGACTGGACGAAGTCCATGAGCCGCAAGCAGGTAGGCAGCTTCTCGGTGCGCGAGCCGCTCGTCCACGACGGTGTGGTGTTCGTGTACAGCGCGGACCGCTCGCAGGGCGTCGACGCCTACGACGCGAGGACCGGCACGCGGTTGTGGCAACTGAAGGGTCCGCTGGGCCAGTTCGAGTATCAGGGCGGAGTACTTCTCGTCCGTCTCGACCAGCTCGGCTCCTCCGACACGGCGCGCTATGCGGCCTACGAGCCGCGCACGGGCAAGGAGTTGTGGCGGCGCAAGCTGACCTCCACCTCCCCCAGCCCCTTCTACGCAGGTCCCGAGGGCACGCTCTACGCCGATCTGCGCGGCGGCGAGGGCGGCATAGCCCATCTCGACGCGCGGACCGGCAGGACCCTGGGCCGTGTCGACGCGCCGAAGGGCGACCTGTGGCTGGCGACGGTCCACGACGGCACCGCCTACTACGCGCGCTGGGAGGACGGCTCCGGTGTGTCCGCCGCCTTCTTCGTCCAGGACCTCGACAGCGGGAAGACCCGCCGGATCGACTTCCCCTGGAGCGTCCAGCCCGAGGCGCCGCCGCTGGTGCAGGGCGACACCATGTACATCTTCGACTACGGCAACGAGACCCTGCTCGCCCTCGACGTGAAGCACGGCAAGCCGCTGTGGTCCAGCTCGCGCGACCTGCGCGTGTTCAGCGAACCGGCCTACCACACGGGCCGGTTGTACGTGACGATGCCGGACACCGGCATCGTGGCCCTCGACCCGCGGACGGGGAAGGAGATCGGCCGTACCGCCCCGTCCTTCGACACGGGCGGCCGGTCCTTCGAGGAACTGTCGCCGAGTTCGGTGCCGCCGCTGCTGGTGGGGAAGGTGCTGTACGGGGTCAGCGGCCCGGGGATCTTCTCGGTGGCCGACGTCACCTGAGCCGGCGCGCACGGGTGGGCCCGGCCCGAGGACCGGGCCCACCCAACCGCTCAGGCGGTGTGCAGGGTGAGGCCGTACCGGTTGAGGATCTCGTTGACGGGCTGGAACCAGGTCTCGCCGCCGCTGGAGCAGTTGCCCCAGCCGCCCGAGGTGACGCCCTGGGCCTGGTCACCGCTGATGAACGAGCCGCCGGAGTCACCCGGTTCGGCGCAGACATTGGTCTTGGTCATCTGGTGCACCGCGCCCTGGCTGTAGTTGACGGTCTCGTTCATGGCGAGGACGGTGCCGCAGTGCCAGTGGCTGGTCGAGCCCGAGCGGCAGATCGAGGCGCCGACGGGGGCCACGTTCGAGCCGCGCACGAGCTGGTCGGAGACGGTGCCCCAGCCGAGCACGACCGGGACGGTCCACCAGCCGCTGCCCACGTTGACCCAGGCGTAGTCGTTGTCCGGGAACGACGAGCCCTGGAAGTTGCCGACGTAGCTGCGGTCCCAGCCGTAGACGCTGCCGGTGTGCTGGTCGCAGTGGCCGGCGGTGACGAAGCCGCCGTAGACCGAGAAGCCGATGGAACAGCGGACGTTGCCGGTGTAGAAGGGGTCGCCGCCGACGGTTCCGGCGGCGAGGGTGGTCGGCGCGGCGGCCACCTCGCGCACGGTGACGGGACCCGCCTTCCGGGCGCGGGCGACGAACGCCTGGACATCGTTGTCACGCTGTCGGCCGCTGACGACGCTCACCACCACGGTGCTGGCCTTCGGGTCGACGTGCCAGCTGCTGACGGCGTCCGGTGCGGGGAGGGCGTCAAGCCGGGCCTGGGTGGCGGAGAGTTCACGGGCGCTGTGGGCGACGGTGCGCACCGTGGCGCCGGTGGCGCGTATCTCGCGCAGGGCGGTGGCGGAGGTGCCGGGGGTGACGGCGACGGTCAGCGTGCCCTTGGCGGCGTCGAACCAGGAGCCGCCGAAGGACGCGCCCGCGGCCCGGCGGACCTTGGGCTGAAGAGCCGCGGCCTTCCGCTCGGCGGCGAGCCTCGCGACGGCCTGCTCGGGCGAGAGGCCGAAGTCCCGCTGCATCGCGGTGAGAAGACCGGCGGAGGCGGGCTGCTTCGCGTCGGCGGCGGCGGGGACCGTGCCCGCGGTCGCGCCGACACCGAGCAGGAGCAGCACGGCGAGGCCCGCGCGCATGATTCGGGTGCGTCTCATGGAGATTGCCCTTCGTCGTTCAACGGGATGGCAGAGTTCTCTGAGAGCGCTCTCAGGGTGGCCCGGCAGAGCCTAGTCGCTGAGTATTGACAGGTCCATACCAAACAATGAGGTTGTCGAAATCCCGTCCCCGCCCGGGGATTTCGTCCGGCTCTGCTGGGGGATCTCCCCCAGGAACCCGCTCCTGCCCCGCAAAGGAACAAGATGACACGGAAGAAAGCCCTGGTGGTCCGAGGCGGCTGGGAAGGACACCAGCCGGTCAAGGCCACCGAGCTATTCCTGCCCTTTCTGGAGAACCACGGCTACGACCTGCGCATCGAGGAGTCGACCGAGGTCTACGCCGACAGTGCCGAGATGGCCGACACCGACCTCGTCGTGCAGTGCGTGACCATGTCCGAGATCACCGGCGAGCAGGCGTCGGGCCTGAGCGCGGCCGTCGCGGCCGGTACCGGCCTGACCGGCTGGCACGGCGGGATCGCCGACTCGTTCCGGGCCTCGTCCGACTATCTCCACCTGGTGGGCGGCCAGTTCGCGACCCATCCGGGCAAGGAACCGTGCGAGCGCCGGGGCGGCGAGGAGGACAACTTCCTGCCACACACCGTCACCTTCACCGATCTGGGCCGTGAACACCCCGTCACCGCGGGCATCGAGGACTTCGAGCTGGTCACGGAGCAGTACTGGGTGCTCCACGACGACCTGATCGACGTCCTCGCCACCACCACCCATCCCGCCCGGCCGTGGCAGCCCTGGCAGCGTCCGGTCACCTCACCGGCGGTCTGGGCCCGTCAGTGGGGCGCCGGACGGATCGTGGTGACGACTCCCGGGCACAGCCTCGACGTCCTCGAGCACCCCGCCGTCCGTACCGTCATCGAGAGGGGCATGCTGTGGGCGACGCGCACCGCATAGGCGTCATAGGTCTCGGCGTCATCTCCCGCGCCTACCTGGACACACTCGTCGGCCGCTCCGCCGTGCGCGTCACCGCGGTCGCCGACCTGGACGCCTCCCGGTCGGCCGCCGTCGCCGCCGAACTGCCCGGCGTACAGGCCCTGTCCGTCGAGGAGCTGCTGGCCGCCCCGGACGTCGACACGGTACTGAACCTCACGGTCCCCGCGGCGCACGCCGACATCGCCCTCGGCGCCGTGAGCCACGGCAAGAACGTCTACGGCGAGAAGCCGCTGGCCGCCGAACTCACCGCCGCCCGTGCCGTCCTGGAGGCCGCGGAGAAGGCGGCGGTCGGTGTGGGGTGCGCGCCGGACACCGTCCTCGGCACCGGCGTCCAGACGGCACGGGCGGCAGTGGACGCCGGGGCCGTCGGCCGCCCGCTGTTCGCCTCGGCCGTCATGGTCACCCCGGGCCACGAACGGTGGCATCCCCAGCCGGACTTCTACTACACGGCCGGCGGCGGCCCCCTGCTGGACATGGGGCCGTACTACCTGTCCTCCCTGGTGCATCTGCTGGGTCCGGTGCGTGCCGTGATCGGGGCGTCCAGCCGGCTCCGCACCGAGCGGGTCATCGGGTCCGGCCCGCGCGCGGGCCAGCGGATCCCGGTCGAGGTGGACAGCCATGTCTCCGGAGTACTCGAACACGAGGGCGGGGCCCTGACGACGATCACGACGAGTTTCGACGGCGTCACCACCACGGCCGCACCGATCGAGGTCCACGGCGAGACGGGCACCCTCACGGTCCCGGACCCGAACACCTTCGACGGCGAGGTACGGCTGCTCGAACTCGGTGCGGACCAGTGGCGCACGCTTCCGCCCTCGGCCGGATACGTCGGCGCCGCCCGGGGTGTCGGACTGCTCGACTTCGTCGCCGCCGACGCACAGCGGCCCCCGCGCGCGAGCGGTGAACTCGCCCTGCACGTACTGGAGACGATGACCGCCCTGCTCCGCTCCTCGGCCGAGGGGCGCCGGATCGAGCTGTCGACCTCGGTCGAGCGGCCTGATCCGGTCCCGCTGACGGCTCCGGAGAAGTGGCGGTGATCAGTCCACGGGCCAGGTGTGCGCGGGTGCGTTGAGGTGCATGTAGTCCATGTACGTCAGCGTCATCCGGCGCAGCGCCTCCTGGCGGTCACAGCCCGCCTTCTCCAGGTGGTGGACCGTCTCCGTCTGCCACAGGGCGCCGTTGCGGGCGGTGACGCACCGCTGCTCGATCACGCCCAGCAGGGGTTCGCGCCATTCCGCGTCCATGCCGGCCAGCTCCAGGCCCCGGTGGGCGAGGGGCAGCAGCCGCCGCAACACCAGTTCCGTGACCGGCACTTCGCCCACCCCCGGCCAGTACAGGCGGGCGTCGATGCCGTCACGGGCGGCGGTGTGCAGGTTCTCCTCGGCGACCGAGAAGGACATCCGCGTCCACACCGGCCGGTCCTCGTCGACGAGGGCGCGGGTCAGGCCGTAGTAGAAGGCACCGTTGGCGATGATGTCGGCCACCGTGGGCCCGGCGGGCAGCACCCGGTTCTCGATGCGCAGGTGCGGACCGCTGTCGGTGACGGCGTAGATCGGGCGGTTCCAGCGGTAGATCGTGCCGTTGTGCAGGGTCAGTTCGCCGAGTTCCGGAACGCCGCCGCCGTCGAGCGCCCCCTGCGGGTCCTCCTCGTCGCAGATCGGCAGGAGCGCCGGGAAATAGCGCACGTTCTCCTCGAACAGGTCGAAGACGCTGGTGATCCAGCGCTCCCCGAACCACACCCGGGGCCGTACCCCTTGTGCCTTGATCTCCTGGGGCCGGGTGTCGGTGGCCTGTTCGAAGAGGGGGATGCGGGTCTCGCGCCACAGCTCCCTGCCGAAGAGGTACGGCGAGTTGGCGGCGAGGGCGACCTGTACGCCCGCGACGGCCTGTGCCGCGTTCCAGTATCCCGCGAACTCCTTGGGGGCGACCTGGAGATGGAACTGCGTGCTGGTGCAGGCGGCCTCGGGGGTGATGGCGTCGGCGTACATCGCGAGCCGGTCCACGCCGTCCAGCTTGATGTGCAGGTCCTCGCCGCGGGCCGCGAAGATCTGCTCGTTGAGCAGCCGGTAGCGCGGATCGCCGGACAGGGCGGTCTCGCCGACGTCCGCCTCGCCCAGCGTCGGCAGGATGCCCACCATGATCAGATGCGCGCCGACCGCCGAGGCGCGTTCCTCGGCGTGGTTGAGGGCGTCGCGGATCTCCTGCTCCCAGGAACCGGGGCCGCCGGACAGGAGGCGGCGGGGCGGGACGTTGATCTCCAGGTTGAAGCGGCCGAGCTCGCTCGACCAGGCGGGGTCGGCGATCGCCTGGAGCACCTCGGTGTTCCGCATCGCCGTGAGGCCGTCCTCGCCCACCAGGTTGAGCTCGATCTCCAGCCCGACCTGCGGCCGCTCGCTCTCGAAGCCGGACTCGCGCAGCATCTGCGCGAGGACGTCGAGGCAGGTGTGCATCTTGTCCCGGTACCGTCGGCGGTCCTCCCGCGTGAACACCAGGGCCGGCACGTCACGTCCCATCGGGCCCTCCCGAGTCCCCTCGGCGGTTACCTCTCCCGTCCCAGAGTCCCACCTCCGAGGCGCCCCGGACAGTCGGCGCACAGCACCGGGGCGGTGTGCGACGTCCCGCTCACAGAACGTGCGCCCCGGCCCGCAGCCAGAGCGGGGCCGCGGTGAGGGGGATGCGGACCCGACGCCAGGCGGGGCCGTCGATCGGACCTCCGGAGCCCGCGTACGGCAGCCACTCCCCCGGCGGGAACCAGACCTGTCTGCGGCCGCCGGGCGCGTACAACGGGGCGACCAGCAGATCCGGGCCCAGCAGGTACTGGAGGTCGGCCGCGTGGGCGTCCGGGCGGTCGGGGTGGTCCAGGGCCATCGGGCGGGCGAGCGGCTCGCCGGTGCGGACCGTGTCGGCGGCGGACCGGTGAATGTACGGCAGCAGGCCGGTGCGCAGCCGGGCCGCGTGCAGGACGGCCGCGTACCCCTCCTCGCCGAAGTCCCAGGGCAGCCGGGACGTCATGCCGTGGAACCGGCTGAGGGGTGACAGCAGTCCGAACTGAGCCCAGCGGACGAAGAGTTCGGGGTCCGGGGTGCCATGGAAGCCGCCGATGTCGTGGCTCCAGAAGGGGTGACCGGAGAAGGACAGCGAGAGGCCCGCGCGCAGGGTCGAGGCCAGGTCCTGCCAGCTCGCGTTGGGGTCCCCGGTCCACTTGGCACCGTGTCGCTGGCCGCCGGTCCAGGTGGAGCGGCCCCAGGTCATGCCGTGGCCGGCGACCTCCTGGGTGACCTCGGCGACCAGGTCGTTGAAGAGGAGCGGGTAGAGGTTGTGCAGTCGGTCGCCGGTCATGCCGTTGTGGGCCACCGCCGCCACGGGGACCGCCTCGCCGAAGTCGGTCTTCAGGACCGACACCCCGGTGGCCAGTACCTGGCGGACTCTGCCCCGCAGCCAGTCGGCGGCGGCGGGATGG
Organism: Streptomyces sp. SLBN-8D4; assembly: GCF_049739545.1. NCBI lineage: Bacteria > Bacillati > Actinomycetota > Actinomycetes > Kitasatosporales > Streptomycetaceae > Streptomyces > Streptomyces sp. SLBN-8D4. Next base: position 8,893,032 of record NZ_JBMGQC010000001.1, on the reverse strand, counting down.
GTCAGGTCGAGGACGGCCGAGTCCGGGTGCGCGCCGTTCCACACCTGCCCGATCCACGTCCCTCCCGAAGGGACCCGCAGGAACCAGCCGTTGCGGTCGATCTCGGCGAAGTGCGGGCTGTCGACACTGACGTACGGGTTCATCCAGAGCGAGACGTGGAAGCCCTGTGCCGCCAGGTCGGCCAGCAGCCCGCGGGGGTCCGGGAACGCCTCGCCGTCCCACTCCATGTCCGACCAGCAGCCGGGTCGCTGCCAGTACGTGTCGATGTGCAACACCTCGCAGGGGAAGTCGAGTTCGCGGATACGGCGGGCCCGCTCGCGTACCTCGTCCGCGCTGTCCCGGCGGAAGCCGCCGGAGATCCAGGGTCCGAAGGCCCACCGCGGGGGCAGCAGGGCGGGGCCGGTCAGGTCGCGGTAGGTGCGCAGGCACTCGGCGGGGGTGCCGGTGATCAGGTAGTAGTCGAGTTCCTCGTCGGGGACGGTGAGGGACCAGGCGCCGGTGTTGCTGTGTGCGAGGTCGAAGGAGGCCGCGGCGGTGGTGTCCACGAGGACGGCGTAGCCCCGGCTGGAGAGCAGGAACGGGACCGCCTTGTAGGAGCGGGTGCCGGTCGAGCCCTGGGCGTCCTCGACCCAGCAGTCCACGCGCTGCCCACGCAGGTCGAGGCCGGTGAAGCGTTCGCCGAGGCCGTAGAAGTGCTCGTCGGGCTCGGTGAACCAGCTGTTGTGGTAGGCGAGTTGGCCGTCGGAGAGCTCGGTCACCCCGAGGGGCAGGACGGTCGTGCGGTCGCCGGGGTCGCTCACGTCAGTCGCCTGCCATAGGTGACAGCCCTTCAGTTCCATTGTCAGGGGCGAGAGTTGGACGTCGAGTGCCAGGGCGTCGAGTCGGAGGGCGAGAGTGTCCGGTGATCGCTCCACCAGACAGCCGGTGCCGGCCGGTGCGGTCACGACGGAGACCCTGGGCGCCGTCGGCACCTCGTCCAACCGCAGGGTGATCCGCAGCGAGTTGTCCGTCGCCGGGCGCAGGCGGAGCGTGCCCGTACGTCCGGCCGCCGTGCGTACGTCGAGGGTCACGCCGTCCTTGCCGCTGGCGGCGACACGGGCACCGGCCAGGGGATCCAGCAGGGCCGGGACGAGGGGTGGAGGTGGTGCCACCCGGGGCGTGCTGTCACGGGGATGCATGGCGTTCAGCCCCTCACACTGCCCGCGGTGAGCCCGCCGACGATGAAGCGCTGGAAGACGGCGAAGACGCAGACCACCGGAATGCTGATGAGGGTCGCGGTGGCCATCAGGGCGCCCCAGGACGTCCCGTGCTGCCCGATGAAGGCGTTCAGCAGGACGGTGACGGGCTGGACGCCGGGCCCCTCGGTGAGCGTGAGCCCGAACAGGAACTCGCCCCAGCCGATCAGGAAGGACAGACCGGCCGCCGCGACCACGCCGGGCACCATGAGCGGCAGGACGACCCGCAGCAGGACGCCGGGCAGTCCGCAGCCGTCGACCAGGGCCGCCTCCTCCAGTTCCGGAGCGACGCTGCGCATCACGGGACGCAGCACGATCACCGTGAAGGGCAGCGTGAGCGTGGTGTCGGCGGCGATCAGGCCCAGGTAGGTGTCGGTGAGGCCGGCCCGGCGTTCGAGGATGAACAGCGGGGCCGCCAGCACGATGGCGGGCGGGAGCTGGGCGACGAGGAGGGCGAGCACCATCGCGCCCGAGCCGCGCATCCGGATCCGGGCGAGGGCGTAGGCGAGCGGAACGCCGAGCAGCAGGGTGAGCGCGACCACCCCGCAGGAGATGACGAGACTGTTGAACAGGGCGCGGGTCAGGCCCTCGTAGCCCAGGGCCGTCGAGTAGTTCTCGCCGGTGAGAGGGGTGGGCGCCCACTGCGGGTCAGGGGTCTGGATGCGGTCGGGCCGGGTGAGGCCGGTCTTCACCATCCAGTACACCGGCAGCAGGAAGGCGGCGGTGATCAGCGTGGCGAGCGCGGTCAGCAGCCAGGGGTGGCGCGGTGGTCTCATCCGGCACCTCCCGCCGGCGCCTCTTCTTCGCGCCGCAGCCGTCGTACGTACCAGACGCCTGCCAGCAGGGGGAGGACGAGCAGCAGCAGGCCCGCCGCCGCGCCCTGGCCGAACCGGAAGAACGTGAAGAAGACCTCGTAGACGTAGAGGGACAGCACGCGGGTGGAGTCGACAGGGCCGCCACCGGTCATCACGAAGACGAGGTCGAAGACCTTGAAGGTGTAGAGGAGGCCGAGCAGGAGGACGGTCACCGAGACGGGACGCATCAGCGGGAGGGTGAGGTGGCGGAAGCGCTGCCAGGCGTTCGCTCCGTCGATGGCCGCGGCCTCGTGGAGTTCGGGGTCGATGGTGTGCAGTCCGACCAGGAGCAGCAGCATGTTGAAGGGCACGCCGACCCAGACGTTGGCGAAGACCACCCCCGCCATCGAGGTGGAGGGGTCGGTGAGCCAGTCGTGGGAGAGGCCGCTCAGGCCGACCGCCTGGAAGAGGGCATTGTAGGCGCCGGACTCCGCGTCCAGCATCCAGCGGAAGAGGGTCCCGCTGACCACCGGTGGCAGCAGCCAGGCGACCAGAAGGAGGGAGCGCAGCAGGCCGTTGAGGGGGAACGGGCGGGCGAAGAGCAGGGCCAGGGCGAAGCCGATCGTGAACTGAAGCAGCAGCGAGGCCAGGGTGAAGACCAGGGAGAGGCGTACGGAGTGCCAGAAGGCCGGGTCCTCGGCCACGGCCCGGTAGTTGTCCAGTCCGTTGAACCGCTCGGCACCGCCGAGGAGTTGGCCCAGGTCGACGTCGTGGACGGAGGTCCACAGGTTGTAGAGGAGCGGGTAGGCCAGGAAAAGGGCGAGGAAGGCCAGGCCCGGCAGGCAGAACAGGTAGCCGGTGCGGCGGCGGCGCGCGGAGGGCGACAGGGGCTGTCTCATGGCGCGCCCAGAGCTTTGTCGATCTTTCCGGCGGCGGTCCTGGCCGCCGCGGACGGGGACGCGGATCCGGTGAGCACGGCCTGCTCCGCGTCCGCGACGGCCTGCGAGGCCTCGGCGTAGTGGGCGCCGTACTGGCGTGGCCGGGCGAGGGGCAGCTGGCTGAGGAAGAGCCGCAGGGCCGGGTCGGAGGCCCAGCTGCCCTGGTCGGCGAGGTCCTTGCGGGCCGGGAGTTCACCGAAGGACACCAGGTACGGCACCAGGACCGAGGGGCGTTGGGTGTACTCCAGGACCTCCCACACCTTGTCCACGTGCTTGCTGTTCGCCATCGCGACCCAGTTCTCCCCGCCCAGGCAGGTGGCGGCCTCCTTGTCGCGGGGCAGGGCGACGACGTTCCAGTCGAAGTCGGCCTTCTTGAGGGTCGGGATCTGCCAAGGGCCGTTGATCTGCATCGCGGCGCGCTGGCCGAGGAAGCGGGTGTTGACGTCCTGCTGGGTCCAGCCCACGCACTGTTCGGACAGGGAACCCTTGGCGATCAGTTCGTCGAGGAAGGCGAGCGCGGTGGTGCCGTGGGTGCGGAAGGTGTCCAGGTCGCCGCCCGCCTGCCAGAGGAACGGCAGGAACTGGAAGACGCCCTCCTCGGTCTTGATCGCGCTCAGTGCCAGGCCGTAGCGGTCGCCGCTGGTCAGCTTCTGGGCGGCGGAGGCCAGTTCGTCCCAGGTGGTGGGAGGTTCGACGCCGGCAGACTTGAGCACGCGGGTGTTGCAGTAGAGGGCGAGGCAGTTGCTGTTGTTGGGGATGCCGAGGGTCTTTCCGCCGACCTGGCAGCCGGACCACGGTCCCTTGTAGTACTGATCGGCCTGGCCCCATTTCTCGACTCTGGCGGTGAGGTCGGCCAGCAGCCGGCTGCCGCCGAGGGTGTTCATGGCCACGTTGTCGACGATGGCGAGGTCGGGCAGGTCGCCGGAGATCGCGCCCAGGGTGATCTGCCGTTCCAGCTCGGCGAAGGGGAAGGTCCGCCGCTCGATCCGCACGTCCGGGACACCGGCCTCGATGTCCTTGATCAGCCGGTCCATTCCGGGCTGGAAGTTGTCCAGGGTGAAGTAGTCCCACCAGCTCAGGGTCACCGGCCCCGTCGTGTCCGAGCTGCAGGAGGCCAGACCGAGGGCGGCGGTGGCCGCCGCCGCGCCGGAGACACGCAGGAAATCACGGCGGTCAACGGGGTACGACATCGTCTGCTCCCAGTGGTTCGATGATCGGGCACAGAAACCGACGTATCAGAAATCCAGGTCGATATCGGGGAACTCGGGGAGGTCCGGGAGCTCGGACTCGGGTTCCGAGCCCGGCACCGGCCGGCAGTGTCCCGTGCTCCCGCGCAGGGTGATCAGCGGTTTCAGCAGGACGTGCCGGGGCGGCGAGTCCGGTGACCGCAGCCGCCTCATCATCAGGTCGACGGCGACCCGGCTCATCTCCTTGGCGGGTATATCGGCGGCGGTGAGGGGCGGGTTCACCTGTTCGGCCCAGGGGCTCGCCGCCACGCCGACGACGGAGAAGTCGCGCGGCACGGTGCGGCCGTTCCGGGTGAGTCCGCGGTAGACCCCCTCCAGGGCCGCTTCGTTCATGGTGACCAGCGAGGTCGTCGCCGGGTCCTCGCTCAGGATGCGTTCCACGACCTCCTCCCCCGAGGCGAGGTCGTCGCCGCACAGGTAGGCATGCGGGGTGAGCAGCAGTTTCTTCATCGTCTCGGTGTAGCCCTCGTCCCCGAGACGGGCGAAGCCGTAGCCGCTGTCGAAGAGCTGTTCGGACCGGTTGACGAAGGCGATCCTGCGGTGGCCGAGGTCGGCCAGGTGCTGGACGCAGCCGCCGGCCAGACCGGCGAAGTCCAGGTCGACCCAGCCGGCCACGTCGGCCCGATGGTTGCGGCCGATGGCCACGAAAGGGAATCCCGCCTCGGCCAGGTACGCGACGCGGTCGTCCTCGCGGCGGATCTCCATGACGATGACGCCGTCCACCCGCCGGTCGTCGACCATGCGCGGGAACGAGGGGTCGTCGTGGCGACCGGCGGGCGCGAGCAGGAGGTCGTAGCCCTGCTGGGCGGCGGCCTCGGCCACCCCGCCGACGAAGGCGAGCTGCATGGTGGTGTACTCGCCGAGGCGGCCGGCGGGCGGATAGAGGAGCCCGAGCGTGTGGGTGCCACGGCCGGGGTCGTCGGTTGCGGGTCGCGCTGTCATGGTCAGCCGGCCGGGAGGTACTGTTCGGCCCAGATGGTCTTGCCCAGGGGGCCCTGGCGGGTGCCCCAGCCCTGGGTGAGCTGGGCGACCATGTGCAGCCCGCGACCGCCTTCGTCGTAGGTGCGGGCGCGGCGCAGATGCGGGGCGGTGTTGCTGGCGTCGGAGACCTCGCAGATCAGGGTCCGGTCACGGATGAGCCGCAGGCCGATCGGTACGGCGCCGTAGCGGATGGCGTTGGTGACCAGTTCGCTCACCACCAGCTCGGTGACGAACGCCAGCTCCTCCAGTCCCCACGCGGTGAGCTGGCGGGTGACCTGGGCGCGGGCGTCGGCCACGACCGACGGGTCGGAGGGCAGCGACCAGGCGGCGACCTGGTCGGCGTGCAGGGCGCGGGTGCGGGCGAGGAGCAGGGCCACGTCGTCGTAGGGGGTCGCGGGCAGCAGGGCCCTCAGGACGGTGTCGCAGGTGGCTTCCAGCGAGGTGACGGGACCGGCCAGGGCCTCGCAGAGCCGGTCGAGCCCCAGGCCGACGTCACGCTCCCGCGCCTCGACCAGGCCGTCGGTGCAGAAGGCCAGCAGACTTCCCTCGGGCAGCTCCAGCTCGGTGCACTCGAAGGGCAGTCCGCCGACCCCGAGCAGCGGGCCCGGAGTCAGCTCGACCACGCGGGTCGTGCCGTCGGGGAGCAGCACGACGGGCGGGACGTGTCCGGCGCTGGCGAAGGTGCACACGCGGGACACCGGGTCGTAGACGGCGTAAAGACACGTGGCGCCGATCTCGCCGCTGACGAGGTAGGGCTCGTCCGGGTGGATGTCCTCCAGGTCCGTGGCGAGATGCGCGACCAGGTCGTCCAGGTGGGTGAGGAGTTCGTCCGGGGGCAGGTCGACGTCGGCGAGGGTGCGGACCGCGGTGCGCAGCCGGCCCATGGTGGCGGAGGCGTGGATGCCGTGGCCGACCACGTCCCCGACGACCAGGGCCACGCGGGTGCCGGACAGCGGCACGACGTCGAACCAGTCACCGCCGACGCCCGCGCCGGTTCCGGCGGGCAGATAGCGGTACGCCACCTCGACGGCCGCCTGTTTGGGCAGGTCCCGGGGCAGCAGGCTGCGCTGGAGCGTGAGGGCGTTGGTGCGTTCGCGGGTGTAGCGGCGCGCGTTGTCGACGCCGACCGCCGCCCGGCCGGCGAGCTCCTCGGCGAGGATCAGGTCGTCCGGTTCGAAGGGCGGGGAACCGTGGCTGCGGGTGAAGACCGCGACGCCGAGGGTGATGCCCCGGGCGCGCAGCGGGGTGGCCATGACGGAGTGGAACCCGTACTCCGCCACGCTGGCGGTGCGCCTCTCGTGTCCCGCGATCCAGGCGTCGAAGTCGGGGTCGTCCACGCCGCTGAGCACCGGTTTGCCGTCGGCCAGGCAGCGGGCGGGCGGTGAGAACGGCGGGTAGGTGTCCATGTCGCCGAGGTCGATGGCGGCCTCGGGCACGTCCTGCCCTTCGGCGGTGGACTGATGGGCGACCCTGCGCAGCACCACGGCCGCGTCGACCGGTCCCGGTACCGGCTCCTCGCCGCGCAGCACCGAGTCGAGCAGGTCCACGCTGACGAAGTCGGCGAGGCGGGGCACGGCGAGGTCGGCGAGCTCCTGGGCGGTGCGGGCCACGTTCAGGGTGGTGCCGATGAGGGTGCCGGCCTCCTGCAACAGGGCGAGCCGCTGCCGGGCCGCGTGCTGGTCACTGCTGTCGAACGCGGCGGTGCCCACCCCGACGACCTCACCGGTGCCGGGGTCGCGGACGGGCCACAGCTCGATGACCCAGGCACGGTGACGGGCCGAGCCGAGGAGGACGGCGGACGTGGTTCCGGGGCCGCAGGACGGCTCCGGGGCCAGACACTCGTAGTGCAGCGGGACACCTTCATCGGCGACCCGGCGCACAGACCGGAGGAAGCCTTCGTCGGCGAGGGCCGGGGCCCGCCGCTCACCGCCCGTCAGGGGAGCGCGCTCCCCGCCGCCCTGCGCGACCGCGTTGCGCCGCCATGCGCCGGACGCCGTGGCGTGGGTCGAGAGCGCGATCGAGGACTGGTCGAAGGCCCACTGCACCAGGGGCGGGCCGGGGTCCGGGGAGAGGGCCACGACGAAGGACCGGGCCCTGCCGTCGACGTCCAGCGAGGGCTGGGCGTGCAGGGTCGTGGTGACGCGGTGGCCGTCCCGATGCCGTACTGCCGCCGTGCCCCGCCATTCCTGGGAGCCGGTGAGGGAGAGCCCGGTCGCCTCGGGAGCTCCCGCACCGAGGAGCAGCTCGGTCGCGGGGCGCCCTACGACCTCCGGGGCGCGGTGGCCCAGCAGTCGTCGAGCGCCTTCGCTCCACCCTGTGACCACTCCGTCCAGGCCGAGGGTGACCGTCGCAACATCCGATGACCACTCGCTGTGACCGTTCCCTTGATCAAATGTGGCCATTCTTGCTCTATTCGCGCGGTGAGGTGCCTCACAGACCCAGCGTGCGCGCCGCACCGGAATCGGACAAGTCAGATCCGGTGTCCCGTGGGCGCGCAGGCGTCAGCCCGGTATCGCTGACTGCCTCTCCGTATCTCTCGGCATCTTTCACAGCGCGGTCCCCGGGTCGCAGCAGCCCTCACGGCGCAGCTGCCGGCTCACCTCGAGCCATTCCGCGTCGGCCGAGGCATCGGACGGCGCGCCGGAGGACGTGCCTGCGCGCCGCGCGGAGTCGAAGGCGTCCACGAGGTCCGTCTGCTCGAAGGGCACGCCCCCGCGCAGCACCGCCACCGTGCGGATCAGGGTGTCGAAGTCGGTGAAGGGATCACCGTCCACGACCGTGAGATCGGCGAGCTTGCCCTCCTCCAGTGTGCCCAGATCGGCGTCCGCGCCGAACACGCGGGCGGGCAGCACGGTGGCGGTGCGCAGGGTCTCGGCCGGCGAGAGCCCTCCGCGGTGCAGCGCCCGCAGGCCGAGGTGCAGATGCAGGCCGACCGGCACGAGCGGCTGGTCGGTGCCGAGCGCGACGAGCCCGCCCTCGGCCAGGATCCGCCGGTAGACGGCCAGCTCCCGGTCGAGCGTGGCCAGTTGGGCGGCAGTGGGCGGCTGCCCGGACTGCTGACGGACCAGGGCGGTGTCCCACGGCGGCATCAGGGTGGTCACCCGGCGGTCCGCGGCGAGCGCGGGGTCGGCGCCCAGCAGGGCGAGCGCCGTGAACGGGGTGGCGATCAGGTGGAAGCCCGCCTCGGTGTAGATCTCCTGGACGTCCTGGTGGGCGCGGCCCGTGGCGGAGGTGGCGTGCCCGGACTCCAGTCGCTGTGTGGCCTGCAGATGGGTCGTCAGGTCCTGTCCGAGCTGGACGCCCGGGGTGCAGAGGTGGCTGCCGCTGCGCACCCCGAGCCGTTCGTGCGCGAAGTCCGCGGCCTCCTTCATCACCCAGCCCGGGGCACGGACGTACGTCTTGACGAAGTCCCAGTCCAGCGCCGCTGCGCGCGCCAGCGAGCGCCGCAGACCCTCGGGGGTGCGGTGCGCGCGGCCCATGCTGTAGGCGACCCGGGCGCCGTCGAGCAGTTCGCCGGTGGCCAGCAGCCGCGGCCCGGCGAGGGCGCCCGCGGCGACGGCCTCGCGGATGCGGGCCTGCTCGTAGGCGAAGCCGCCCAGGGAGACGGCGGTCGTGATGCCGTAGGCGAGTTGGAGCGCGGTCTGCCGGCCGCCGTAGGTGCTCTGCCAGGGGTGGGTGTGCGCGTCCCACAACCCCGGTAGCACGGTGCGCTCGCTCGCGTTGAACCGGCGTGCGGACGGCCGCCCGGCGCGGTGCGGGGAGACCTCCGCGACCCGGCCGTCACGGATCAGGACGTCGACGTCCTCGCGGACGTCCGGTCCGGTGCCGTCCCAGAACCGGCCGGCGTGCACGAGGATGTCGGCGGGACGGGGACGCCGGTAGTCCAACGGCACCCTGACGGTACGGGCCTTGCCGCTGCGGACGTCGATCAGGCGCAGGACGCCCGCGGAGAGGTAGAGCAGGGTGCGGGCGTCGGCCGACCAGGACGGGTGGTCGGCGGCCTCGGTGGTGAGGCGGCGCGGTTTCCCGTCGGGGCTGCCGTCCGCGTGGACCGGGAGCAGCCACAGGGCGGACTCGGCGATGACGGCCATCCAGCGGCCGTCCGGCGACCAGACCGGGCCCGAGTCGTAGCGGTCGGACAGGGAGGTGTGCGGGGCGAGGGCGTGCAGGGCGGCGGTGCCGGTGGTGGTGTCCACGACCCGGATGAGGTTGTAGCCCTCGCGGAAGCGCTGGTTGAGCCGGTTGCGATCGCACAGGGCGATGTACCGTCCGTCGGGGGACCAGCTGGGACGGCCGGGCAGACCGCCCGCGCCGAGCGGGGCGGCGAGGGTGCGTTCGTCGCCGTCGGGCAGGTCGCGCACGACCAGGTTGCCGGACATGTCCAGGCAGGCCAGCCGGGTTCCGTCGGGCGAGAGCGCGGGGAAGACCCGGCCGCCGTCGGCGAGCACGGTCTCCTCGCCGGAGTCGAGGTCGCGGCGGCGCACGGCGAACAGTCCGTCCCGGTCGTCCGCGTAGAGGAGACCGGTGCCGTCGGGGGTCCAGGTCGGTCCCAGCACATAGCGTGTGCGCGGGACCTGATGGACCTTGCGGGGCGGGCGCCCGCCGGAAGTCCCGGCTGTCCAGAGGGAGTTGAGTGCGGCGAAGGCGACGCTGCGGCCGTCGGGCGAGAGCGCGGGCAGATGCAGGGAGCGCACGGGCCGGATGCCGGCGCCCTCGAAGTCGTACGCCTTGCCGCGGTAGCGGGGCCGGTCCACGGGCATCGCGGCCGTGAAGGGGATCTCCTCCCCCGCCGCGGGTGCCTCGGGGTCGAGGAGGCGGAAGTGGCCGTCCACCGCGATCAGGAGCCGTTCGCCGTCGGTCCAGCGGGGCGGGGCGGGCAGGAGGTCGCCGTCGACGGTGACGGGCGCGCCGTCCACGACGAGGGCGCAGGAGGCGGTGGGTGCGGGCGTGGTGCGCACATACGCGAGGCGGCCGTGCGGTGAGACGGCCGGGGTCATCAGCTGGGCGCCGGAGTCGTCGGTGTGCTCGACGGTGACCGGTCCCGAGCCGTCGCCGGCGACGGAGGCCACGGTGTCGGCGCGCAGGGTGCCCGAGGCGGTGACGGCCGCGCGCACGAACAGCACGCGCTCGCCGTCCGCCGACCAGGTGGGGTCGAAGTCCTCCCAGGCACCGCCCTGCGCCGGGCCCTGCTGTCCGGGGTGTCCGGTGAGCCGGGTCAGCGCTCCGGAGCGTACGTCGACGACCCAGACGCGGTACGGGCCGCCGGTCACGGTGTCGCCGCCGCGCTCGGAGGCGAACGCGATCCGGGTGCCGTCCGGCGACCAGGCGGGACCGCGGTCGTCCCAGGGCCCGTCGGTGAGCCGGCGTACCTCACCGCCGTCGGGCCGCAGCGTCCACAGGTGGAAGCCGCCGCCGCGGTAGGCGCACACGACGAGGCGGCTGCCGTCGGGCGAGAACTGCGGGCGGGTGGGTTCGAGGCCGGGCGGGGTGAGCGCGACGGCGGTGCCGCCGGTGCGCGGGATCGACCAGAGCACGTTCTGCACTTCGGCGACCAGCCGGTCGCCGGCCGGGGAGAGCGTTGCGGAACCGCCGGTGGCGGCTGTGAGGGTGAGGGTGGCCGGTTGGGAGGGGGCGGCCGCAGCGGGTGGACCGACCACCGCGACGGCGGTGGCGGTGACGCCGGCGGCCTGGAGGAATCTGCGGCGGGAGAGCGGGCCGGTCCAGGAAGGGTCGGGTGTGCCGTGGACGTCCAAGGGTGCCTCCGGTGCGCGTGGGTGGTGCCGGACGACAAGGCCCTTCCCCTCAGGGGCGGGCCCTGCGCCCGAACACCGTGTCCGGGAGCGGTTTTTCGCCCCCGGACATCAACCCCCTCAGATCACAGACCGTCACGCACCATCGCGGCGACGATCCGCACGTGGCGGTCGGCCGCCGTACTGGAGAACTCGTTCTCGTAGTTGAGGCCGTAGGGCCAGAAGTGCCCGCCGCCGGTGGACAACTTGGCCGAGGAGCCGTCGTACTGCCGCACGAGGGCGGTCGCCTGAGCACCCGTCCAGGTACCGCTGCCGCCCAGTGCGGACCAGCCCGCGCTCGTGCCCACGCCGATGGTGTGGGCGATCTCGTGCAGCGCGGTGCGCTCGGTCATGTAACTGCGGTTGCTGCCGAAGCGGATGGTTCCGTTGAGGTTGCCGTCCGCGGTGGGCACGCTCGGGTCGTAGCGGACGGTGATGGACTTCCCCAGATCGCTGAGGTTGTTGTAGCGGGCCACCGCGGCGTTCATGGCCGAAGTGATCTGGGTGTACGCCGACTGCTGGTCCGCGGTGGGGCTGCTCGCCCGCTCCAGGGTCCAGGTGATGGTGGCCGCCGCGACCTGCTCGTGGGGTGCGGGCGCGGCGGCCGCGGCGGCCTGTGCGATGCCGGGGCCGGCCAGGAGCCCGGCGGCGAGCGCGGCGGCGACCGCGGCCTTTCGTGGGTTCATGTGGGGGTCCTCTTGTGGGGGGTGGATCCCGTGGGGGGAAAGTCGAGGCATGAACTGGAAAGCGCTTTCCGAAGCGTCCCGGATGCTAATGAGTTGTCTTGACCATGTCAATGATTCCGGCATCCGGCGACGCCTCTCGACCCTCGCCCGTCCCGCTCAGCGCACGAGACAGGGGCGCTTGGCGTCGAAGGCCCAGTCCTTGATCAAGTACCGCATCCCCGCGGCATCGTCACGGCCCGCCGAGGCCACCTTCGCGTGCAGGTCCTCGGCCGCCTGGAGCCGATCGCGGTCCAGCCGGACCCCGAGGCCGGGCGTGTCGGGGACGGCGACTTCGCCACCGGTGATCCGAGGCGGTTCGACGGTGAGCCGCTCCATGCCCTCCTGCCAGATCCAGTGGGTGTCGAGGGCGTTGTACTCACCCGGGGCGGCGGCACCGCAGTGCGTCATCATCGCCAGCGAGATGTCGAAGTGGTTGTTGGAGTGGCAGCCCCAGGTCAGGCCCATCGCGTGGCACAACTGGGCGACCCTGACCGAGCCCTGCATGGTCCAGAAGTGCGGGTCGGCGAGCGGGATGGACACCGACTGCAGGGCAAGGGCGTGAGTCAGCTGCCGCCAGTCCGTGGCGATCATGTTGGTCGCGGTGGGCAGCCCGGTGGCCCGGCGGAACTCCGCGAGGATCTCCCGGCCGGAGTAACCGCCTTCCGCACCGCAGGGATCCTCGGCGTAGGCGAGCGTGCCGACGAGCGGACGGCACAGTTCGACCGCCTCGCGCAGGGACCAGGCGCCGTTCGGATCGAGGGTGATCCGAGCCTCGGGGAACCGCTCCTTGAGGGCGTGTACGGCCTTCACCTCCTCGCTGCCCGGCAGGACACCGCCCTTGAGCTTGAAGTCGCGGAAGCCGTAGTGGTCGTAGGTGGCCTCGGCCTGGCGGACGATCGCCTCGGGGGTCAGCGCCTCCTCGCGCCGGACGCGGTACCAGTCGACGTCCGCGCCGGGCTCGCGGACGTAGTCGAGGTCGGTGCGGTCCGGGTCGCCGACGTAGAAGAGATAGCCCAGGACCCTTACGGCAGACCGCTGTTGACCGTCGCCGAGCAGCGCGGCAACCGGGACGTCGAGGTGCTGTCCGAGCAGGTCGAGAAGCGCCGACTCAACGGCGGTGACCGCGTGCACGGTCGTGCGGAGATCGAAGGTCTGGGCGCCGCGGCCACCCGAGTCGCGGTCGGCGAAGCTGTCGTGGATCGCGCGCAGGACGCGTTTGTAGTCGCCGACGCGGGCACCGACGACCAGGCTCTCGGCGTCGCGGAGGGTCCGGGTGATGCCGTCGCCGCCCGGCACCTCCCCGAGGCCGGTGCGCCCCTCGGAGTCCTCCAGGACCACGATGTTGCGGGTGAAGTACGGGGCGTGGGCGCCGGAGAGGTTCAGGAGCATGGAGTCCCGGCCGGCCACCGGGTGGACGGAGAACTTCGTGACGACGGGCTGGCTCATGCGGGGCGGAGTCCTTCCGGAGAGGTGGGGGATCAGGGGTCAGACCTTCAGGGCGTCCAGTACCTGTTCCAGGACCAGTACACCGCCGAGGCCCAGGATCGCGAGGACCGTCGTATAGGTGGTGCGTGCCTTGATCGCGTCGATGACGGACAGGTTGAAGTACTCCTTGAACATCCAGAATCCCGGGTCGTTGACGTGCGAGAAGGCGATCGACCCGCAGGAGACCGCGAGCACCATGACCTCGGCGTGGACCCCACCGCCCGCGAGCAGGGGCAGCGCCACGCCGGAGGCGGTGACGACGGCGACGGTCGCGGAACCCAGGGCCACGCGGAGAATGGCCGCGATCAGCCAGGCCAGGATGATGGGCGAGATGGACCAGCCCTCGGACGCGTCCTTGATGTAGTCGGATATCCCGCCCTCGACCAGGACGTTCTTGAAGGCGCCGCCCGCTCCGATGACCAGCAGGATCATCGCCATGGCCTGGGCCGCCTCCCGGCACGAGGTGCTGACCTCCGCCAGGCTGCGTCCCATCCGCGGCCCGAACACCCACACCGCGACGAGCAGGGTGAGCAGCAGGGCGATGGGCGCGGAGCCGATGAACGCGACGAAGTGCAGTCCGGCACTGTCCCCCGAGGTGGCCAGGTCGGTCACCGCGGCACCGGCGATCAGCACGACGGGCAGCAGGGCCACCGCCAGCGACCAGCCCATGCCCGGCATCTCCTCCTCCTCGAAGACCCGTTCGCTGACCAGGCCCTTGGGGATCTCGGGGTTCATCCGCCGGACGAACGGCAGGCGCGGCCACAGCAGCGCGATGAACGCGCCGACCGGGACGGCGATGAACAGGCCGTAGAACAGGGTGAGTCCGACGGAGGCGTGGAAGGTGGCCGCGACGGCCGTGGGGCCGGGGTGGGGCGGCAGGAAGCTGTGCATGGTGGACAGGGCGATCGACATCGGCAGCCCCACCCAGAGCAGGTTGACCCGGGTGACCCGGACGAGGGTGAAGGCGACCGGCACGATGATCACGAAGGCGACCTCGTAGAACATCGTGACGCCGATGAGCATCGCGGACAGCACCATGGCGACCTGCACCCAGCGCGGTCCGCACACGTCGAGGAGCTTGCCGGCGATGCGTTGGGCGGCGCCGGAGTCCCCCATCACGCGGCCCACCATGGCACCGAGCCCGATGGTGAGCATGGTGTCGCCGATCTGGTCCCCGATCCCCTCGGAGAGCACGTCCGGAATGTCCTCGAGGCCGATGCCCCGGACCAGCGCGACCCCCACGGCGACCAGCAGGAGGGCGGCGAAGCCGTTCAGTTTCAGCTTCGTCATCAGAAAGAGCAGGACCAGGACGCTGATCCCGACCACCACGAGCGGCATGTGTCAGTTCTCCCTTGAACTGGCAGGGCGGTGAGGAGAGTTCACCGGGCACTCCGCGAAGTCATCCCGCTGAATACGATCCTCATACAAAGACATCGTCTACATATGGGGACGGAGGCTAGATGCATGAATCGCCAACGGTCAATGGGTCTGCGTGAATCGCTTTACGATCGGCCCATGTCGCAGCGCCCAGGCGTACCCGAGGTCAAGTCGGCGGTCCGCACCGTCGCGGTGCTCGAACTGCTCGCCGCCCGGGGCGAACGGCCCGCGAGGTTGCGCGAACTCTCCGAGGCACTGGGCGTCCCCCGGAGCAGCATGTACGCCCTCCTCCAGACCCTCGTGGAGTGCGGCTGGGTCCGCACCGACGCGACCGGATCCCTCTACAGCGTCGGGATCCGCGCCCTGCTCACCGGCACGAGTTATCTGGACAGCGATCTGCGCGTCCGCGCGGTACGGCCGTATCTCGACGAGGCGTCCGACGCACTCGGCGAGACCATCCACCTCGCGCGGCTGGACGGTTCGGACGTCGTCTACCTCGCCACCCGGGAGTCGCACGAGTACCTGCGCACGATCAGCCGCGTGGGCCGGCGGGTGCCCGCGCACGCCGGGGCACTCGGGAAGGCACTGCTCGCGGAGCGCGCCGACGACGAACTCCCGCTCGGCGACGAGCCGTTGAGCGCCTTCACGGCCGGCACGCACACCAGCCGAGCCACCCTGCTGGCCGATCTCGCCGAGGTGCGGGCGCGCGGTTACTCGATCGAACGGGAGGAGACGGTCGCCGGGATCGCCGGGATCGGGTTCGCCCTGCGCTACGAGACACCTGCCGTCGACGCGATCAGCTGCTCGGTGCCGGTGTCGCGGCTCACGGGGGACCACGAGGGGCGCATCGTGGCCGTGATGCGGGAGATGCGCTCGAAGATCGAGTCGGCGGTGCTGCTGCACGGCCAGGGGTGAGGGTGGGGGCGCCTCGGACCGGGCGATGTGTCCATGCGGTCGCCCACCACGGACCATGGGCAGTTCTCACACCGTCGGCGCCTTGCTCCATTGAGCCGCACGGCGCAGAGCGGACGAACTCCTGTGCAGCCGTACGCCGTTGACGACCGATCCGGTTCCCGAGTCGACGAGGACGGATCGGCCGCGGCCGGCGCTCCCTGCGGCCTCGACGCATGCCCGGGCCGGTCGGACGGTCCCCCGCGCCATCCGACCGGCCGTCGTCGGCTCCCTGCTCCCTGCTCCAGAGAAACCCCACGGCACAGAGCCCACGAACTCCTGTGCAGCCGCACGCCGTTGACAACCGATCCCGTGCCCGATCCGCCAGAGACACCCCGGCCGAGGCCGGCACCCCTGCAGCCTCGACGCATGCCCAGGCCGGTCGGACGGTCCCCCGCGCCATCCGACCGGCCGTCGGTGGTGCCAGCGGGGACGTTATCGGCCCGCCACTGTCGCGGTCTTGGAAGAATTTGCACTCCCGGACAGAGCCATCGCCCCCTCCACCCGGCGCGCGGCCACCATCCGCCCCGGCGTGGTCCCGGCGATGGCCCGGAACTCGCGGTTGAGGTGCGCCTGGTCGTAGAAGCCGCAGGCCGTGGAGACCTCGGTCAGACTCGCGGTCCCGCGACCGAGCAACGCCACGGCGTGGCGGAAGCGCAGCACCCGGGCGGACGCCTTGGGGGCGAGCCCGATCTGCTGGGTGAACCGCCGGGTCAAGTACCCCTGGCTCCAGCCCACTTCGGCGGCGATCCGGGCGATCGGGATCGCCCCCGCGCTCCCGGAGAGCAGGTGCCATGCCTGCGCCACCTCGGGCGTGGGCAGCGGGCCGTACTCGAGCCGGGTGAGCAGCGCCTCGTCCAGCAGGTCGAATCGGGCGGCCCAGTCCGGCGCGGCCGCCATCCGCTCCACCAGCACGCCGGCCCCTGGCCCCAGAACATCCCGTATCTCGACGGCCAGGTTCGTCAACTCGCTCATCGGCATGCCGAACAGCCGATACGCGCCCAGTGGCGTGAACTCCACCCGGATCGCCTCCTGGCCTCCGGGATGCGTACATATCGCCGGCCGGTCCTCAAGCCCCACCACGAGCGACCCGATACGCCCGCTGCCCCCGCCCCGCACACCCAGCCGCAGCACCTGCGAGAACGGCTCCGCGAGACTGATCAACACGGTCGCCCGCCCGGTCGGCACCAGTCGGGCCTCGTACGGGGTGGCCACCGCTTCCCAGTAGCCGACGTAGCTGCGTAAGTACGGCCGTAACCCCGGATGCCAGGGCCTTGTCACCCGCCACAGCCCGCCGAGCCTCGCGATCTCAACCGCATTCGCATTCGCACTCGCACCCGCACCCGCACCCGCACCCGCCATGCCATCACGTACGCCAAGAACCACCTGGAGCGCTCCTCCCACCCACAAGGAACCGCCCTGAGCCAACCACCTGGCAGCCCCGTGTCATCCAGCATCCAACGCCATCGCGCCCGACTCACCAGTAACGCAGTGAAATTGGCATGCAGACGGGTGCAGATCTGATGGCGGTGACCGAAGAGCCCGTCCACCGCGCACCACCGACGCAGGTGCCGGTGAGGCCTCCGCACGAGAAGTCCGCTCACCCGAACACCCTTGCCGACAATCGAGCACACACCTACGCTGACTTTGTGCCGCTTATAAACAAAATGCGAACACGCATAACCGTGCCGGACAACTCCCTCACCCGACTCCGTATCGCCCTCACCGTCTTCTTCGCCCTCGACGGCTTCGTCTTCGCCGGGTGGGTCGTCCGCATCCCCGCGATCAAGGAACAGACCGGCGCCTCAGCCAGCGCCCTCGGCCTCGCCCTCCTCGGTGTCTCGGCCGGCGCGGTGATCACCATGATGCTCACGGGACGGCTGTGCCGCCGCTACGGCACCCACCGGGTCACCGTCGTCTGCGCCGTCCTGCTCTCCCTCAGCGTCGCCCTGCCGCCGCTGACCCACTCCGCGCCGGCACTCGGCGCCGTGCTGCTGGTCTTCGGTGCCGCGTACGGCAGCATCAACGTCGCGTTCAACAGTGCCGCCGTCGATCTGGTGGGCGTGCTGCGGCGGCCCATCATGCCCAGCTTCCACGCGGCCTTCAGCCTGGGCGGAATGCTCGGTGCCGGGCTCGGCGGGCTGGTCGCCGGCGGCCTGTCCCCCACATGGCACCTGTTCGGTCTCACCGTGATCGGACTGCTGGTCACGGCCGTCGCGGGCCGCACCCTGCTGCGGATCGAGCCCCCGACGCCCCCGACGCCCACGCAGGACAAGCCGGAGCAGAGGTCCGCACCCCACCTCTCGGGCAACCCCGCCCCAGCCCCCGCCCCTCCCCGCACCCGCGGCCTGGTCGTCACCTTCGGCCTGATCGCCCTGTGCACGGCCTACGGCGAGGGGGCCCTGGCCGACTGGAGCGCCCTGCATCTGGAGCACGACCTGGACGCCACTCCGGGTGTCGCGGCGGTCGGTTACTCGTGTTTCGCGCTGGCCATGACCATCGGCAGGCTGACCGGCACCAGGCTGCTCGAACGACTCGGCCAG
Organism: Streptomyces sp. SLBN-8D4; assembly: GCF_049739545.1. Taxonomy (NCBI): domain Bacteria; kingdom Bacillati; phylum Actinomycetota; class Actinomycetes; order Kitasatosporales; family Streptomycetaceae; genus Streptomyces; species Streptomyces sp. SLBN-8D4. The sequence continues at coordinate 8,874,967 of NZ_JBMGQC010000001.1, read as the reverse complement.
ACCCGTACGCTCGTGGGCGGCGGCACGACCGCCGCGCTCGGCATGCTGCTCGGCGCCCTCGCCCCCTCCGTCTGGGCGGCACTGCTCGGCTTCATGATCACAGGGCTCGGCCTGGCCAACCTCTTCCCGGTCGCGGTCGAGCGTGCGGGCAGGCTGGCCGGGCCCGACGGGGTCGCCATCGCCTCCACCCTCGGCTACGGCGGCATGCTCCTCGGTCCGCCCGCCATCGGCTTCATGGCCGACTGGTTCTCCCTCCCCGCCGCCCTCACCAGTGTCGCGCTACTCGCCGCCACCGCCGCGGCCATCGCAGCGCTGACCCGACGTGCGGCAGCGGGCTGACCACGGCCGGGCCGGCCCAAGATCTGGTGCCTGGTGCCTGGTGCCTGGTACCTGGTGCCTGGTGCCTGGTACCTGGTACCTGGTGCCTGGTACCTGGTACCTGGTGCCTGGTACCTGGTGCCTGGTGCCTGGTGCACTCTCCGGGATTCGACAGGCCAGGCAGGCCCATCCGGAGCACTCCGGATCACGCCGGTTCACTCGGGATGGGCCACCGCTTCCTTCTGCAACTGCACGGCCGCCAACAGGCTCAGCCCGGGCTCCGCCTTGCGCAGTGCCCGCACCGCCGCGACCGAGGCGATGTCACCCGTGAAGCCGACGGCGGCCAGCCGTGAGCGGACCCAGCGGGCGCGCAGCACGGTCTCGTTGGCCGCGGCGGTGGACTCGACGAGCGCCACGGCGCGTTCCAGCCCAGGGCGCTCCTCGGGCGAAGCTTCGTCCAGCGCTTGGCGCAGGGCGGCCCCGACGACGTCCGAGTCCCGGACGAGCAGCACGAAGTTGTGTTTCTTGTTCAGTCCCGCGATTCCCGGCATGCGGAACATCGTGGCGGTCATGTTCCGTGTGCGACAAGCGACTTGAGGAGCCTCAGAGACTCGGCCCCGCTCGACCCCGCCCGGCCGCCCACCGCTCCGTCACGCACGGGGCGTGACGCTCAGCCCAGCTTCTTCAGCAGTTCGACGGCGAGCGGCGCCGAGGACGCCGGGTTCTGCCCGGTCACCAGGTTGCCGTCGACGATCACATGCGGAGCCCACGGCTCGGCCACCTCGACCTGGACGCCGGCCTCGGTGAGCCGGTCCTGGAGCAGCCACTTCGCCTTGTCGGCGAGGCCGGCCTGGGTCTCCTCGGCGTTGGTGAAGGCGGCCACACGGCGGCCCGCGAACACGTTGGAACCGTCCGCCCTGGTGGCGGCGAGCAGTGCGGCCGGGGCGTGGCAGACGACTCCGAGGGGCTTGCCGCTCTCCAGTGCGCGGGTGAGCAGTCGGCCGGAGTCAGCGTCGACCGCGAGGTCCTCCATCGGCCCGTGGCCGCCGGGGTAGAAGACGGCCGCGTAGTCGTCGAGGTTCACCTCGTCCAGTCGTACCGGGTGCTGGAGTTCGGTGGCCGAGGTGAGCACCCCGGCGATACGGTCGGCGTTCTCCTGCCCGCCGTTGACCTCGGCCGCGAGGCTGCCCTTGTCCACGGTCGGCACGACCCCGCCCGGGGTGGCCACGACGATCTCGTGGCCCGCGGCCTTGAAGGCCTCGTAGGGGGCGACGGCCTCCTCGGCCCAGAAGCCGGTCGGGTGCTGGGTGCCGTCGGCCAGGGTCCACTGGTCGGCACCGGTCATCACAAAGAGGATCTTCGACATGGTGAAACCGTAGTCCTGCCCTGCTATAGAAATCCAATAGGCTCACGCATATGAGGGATAGGAACACCAATGGCTCCGAGGATGCGAGGCCGGGGCCGCCCGTCGGCGCGCCGCTCGACCTGAACCTGCTGCGGACCTTCCTGAGCGTGTACCGCACCGGCTCCTTCACCGCCGGGGCCCGTCTCCTCGGTCTGTCCCAGCCCACGGTCACCACGCAGATCCGCACTCTGGAACGGCAGCTGGGCCGGGAGCTGTTCGAGCGCCGGGCGCGGGGGGTGAACCCGGCGCCGTACGCGGACGAGCTCGCCGCCCGGATCGTGCAGCCCCTGGACTCGCTCGCCACGGTGGCGGGGCCCGCCGGGAGCACGGAGGACGGCCCGGCCGAGCCGGTGCACCTCGCCGGCCCGGCCGAGCTGCTGTCCCGGTGCGTCCTGCCCGGGCTCGCGCCCCTGGTGGACACAGGGCTACGACTGCGCATCACACCGGGTCTGACCGAACCGCTCCTGGACGACCTGCGGGCGGGCCGCCACGACCTGGTGATCGCCACGTACCGGCCACGCGGCCGCACGCTCACGGCCCTGCCGCTCAACGACGAGGAGTTCGTCCTGGTCGCCGCCCCCGCCTTGGCCCGGCGGATCGGCGCACCGGAACACCTCGCGGCCGCGCTGCACGTCGTCCCGCTCGTCGCCTACGCCGAGGACCTGCCGATCGTGCGCCGCTACTGGCGGCACGTCTTCGGCCGCCGCCTGGTACGGCAGCCCGCTCTCACCATGCCCGACCTGAACGGCGTGAAGGCCGCGGTGGTCGGGGGAACCGGATTCACCGTGCTCCCCCGCTACCTGTGCACCGAGGAGCTGACGTCGGGCGCACTGGTCCTGCTGCACGACCCCGCCGACCCGCCCATCAACACCGGCTTCCTGGTGCAACGCCCCGGCACCTCCGGCAACCCCCACGTGGCCCTGGTCCGCGACCACCTACTGCAGGCCGCCCGCGACTGGTAGACGGGCGGGGGCAGTGGCCGGGGGCGGGGCCGGTGACCGGGCCGGCGGCGGGGCAGGGTCTGCGGCCGGGCAGAGCTGGGAGAGGGGTGAGGTCCGCAGCCGTGCGCGATGGCCAGGCAGAGTTGGTGGCCGAGCCGGGTCCATGTCCGCGCGCCGTAGCCGGGCAGAACCGGTGGACGGGCAGGACCCGTGGTCGGGCAGAGCCGGTAGCCGGGCAGAGTCCCTGGCCGGGCGCGAGGTCGGTGGCCGGGCGCGAGGGCTGAACGGTGTCACTGGTGGCGGGCAGGGTCAGCGGCCGCACACAGTGGCCAGGCAGAGCCAAAGACCGGGCAGGCTCCGCAGCCACCCACCGCGGACGAGCAGAGCCAGAGACCAGGCAGGCTCCGCAGCCACCCACGGCAGACGGACGGGGCCGGTGACCAGACAGGGTCCGCAGCCACACACGGTGGCCAGGCAGAGCCAGAGACCAGGCAGGCTCCACAGCCACACACGACGGCCGGAGGGACCGGCGGCCAGGCAAGGTCGCCGCGCGGAGCCCCTGCCCGGGCGGGTCCGTGCTCGCCGCAGGGGCAGTCGCCGCAGGTTCAGCCGCCCGGCCTCGTCAGGCACACTCCCTTCATGGAGACAGCCGAGTTCATCCGGATCCTGGACCGTGAAGGCCAGTCGCTCGCGGCGGCGGCCGAGCAGGCCGGCCCCGACGCCAAGGTGCCGACCTGCCCGCAGTGGCAGGTGCGGGACCTGCTGCGGCACACGGGCACGGTGCACCGCTGGGCGAGGGCGTTCGTGGCCGAGGAGCTGACCGAATTCCGTCCCTTCCCCGACGAACCCGCCCTCGACGGGGAGGAGTTGCTCGGCTGGTTCCGCACCGGCCACCGCCTCCTGGTCGACACCCTGGACTCCGCCGCACCCGACGTCCGGTGCTGGCACTTCCTGCCCGCCCCCTCACCGCTCGCCTTCTGGGCCCGGCGGCAGGCCCACGAGACGGCGGTGCACCGCTTCGACGCCGAGGCGGCGCGCGGCGGCACCCCCGAGGAACCCGGGCGGGACTTCGCGGCCGACGGCATCGACGAGTTGCTGCGCGGCTTCCACGCCCGCGCGAAGAGCCGGCTCCGCAGCACCGAGCCCCGGGTGCTGCGGGTGCGGGCCGGCGACACGGACGGTGCCGTGTGGACCGTACGACTGACCGAGGAGCCGCCCGCGACCGAGCCCGGCGAGGCGGGGGACGCCGACTGCGAGGTGTCAGGGCCCGCCGCGCGGCTGTATCTCGCGCTGTGGAACCGGCTGCCGTTCCCGCGGGTGACCGGAGACGGGTCGGTCGCCGGGCTGTGGCGGGAGAAGTCCGCCGTGGGCTAGGAGGAGGGCTCCAACATCCGGGTGAGGACCGCGCGTTGCACCGGCAGGGCGTCACGGTGCAGCGCGCGCCCCTTGGACGTGAGCGAGACGCGTACGCCCCGCCGGTCCTCCGCGCACATCCCGCGTTCGACGAGTCCGTCCTTCTCCAGCCGGGCGATCAGCCGCGACAGCGCGCTCTGACTCAGGTGGACCCGCTCGGAGATCTCCTGCACACGGTAGGCGCAGCCGCCGTCGGCGAGGACGTCCAGCACCTCGAAGTCGCTGGCACACAGGCCGTGTTGATGGAGAGCGCGGTCCAGTTCGCACTGCGTGCGCGCGTGCAGCGCGAGGATGTCCCGCCACTGCTCCGCGAGTGCCCGCTCGGGCTTCTTCGCCACCATGCGCGGCACCGTAGCAGAGAAGACGAATTATTGCATCGGAATTAAATGTGCTTGCATTCAATGCATGCGCATGTAATGTCTTCGCCATGACCTCTCCGCTCACCACCCCCGCGGACCCGTCCTCAGCGGTCCGCTGGACACCCAGGCTCTGGGGCACCCTGCTGGTGCTGTGCGCCGCGATGTTCCTGGACGCCCTCGACGTCTCGATGGTCGGCGTCGCGCTCCCGTCCATCGGCGCCGACCTGGGCCTTTCCACCTCGACGCTGCAATGGATCGTCAGCGGCTACATCCTCGGCTACGGCGGTCTCCTGCTCCTGGGCGGCCGGGCCGCCGACCTGCTGGGCCGGCGCCAGGTCTTCCTGGTGGCCCTCGGAGTCTTCGCGGTCGCCTCGCTCCTCGGCGGCCTGGTCGACTCGGGCCCGCTGCTGATCGCCAGCCGTTTCATCAAGGGCCTCAGCGCCGCCTTCACCGCACCCGCGGGCCTGTCCATCATCACCACGACCTTCGCCGAAGGCCCCCTGCGCAACCGCGCGTTGTCCATCTACACCACCTGCGGCGCCACCGGCTACTCAATGGGCCTGGTCTTCTCGGGCCTGCTCACGGAGGCCAGTTGGCGCTACACCATGCTGCTGCCCGCCCCCGTCGCCCTGCTCGCCCTCGTCGTCGGCCTGCGGCTGCTGCCGCGCAGTGAGCGCGAGCAGAGCACCGGCGGCTACGACATCCCCGGCGCCGTCCTCGGGACCGCCTCGATGCTGCTGCTCGTGTTCACCGTGGTCCAGGCACCGGCAGCGGGGTGGGGTTCGGCCCGCACGCTCCTCTCCTTCGTCGCCGTGCTCGCCCTGCTGGCCGCCTTCGTGGCCGTCGAGCGGCGCAGCCCGAGCCCGCTGATCCGGCTCGGCGTGCTCCGCTCGGGACCCCAAGTGCGGGCCCAGTTGGGTGCGTTGACATTCCTCGGCAGCTACATGGGCTTCCAGTTCCTGGTGACCTTCTATATGCAGCAACTGCTCGGCTGGTCGGCGCTGCACACCGCGCTGGCCTTCCTCCCGGCGGGTGCGCTCGTGGCCCTGTCCGCCACCAAGGTGGGCACCGTCATCGACCGGTTCGGCACCCCCCGGCTGATCGTGGCGGGCTTCGCGCTGATGGTCGTCGGCTATCTGCTGTTCCTGCGCATCGACCTCGACCCGGTCTACGCGGCGGTGATCCTGCCGACCATGCTGCTGGTCGGCGCCGCCTTCGCGCTGACCTTCCCGTCGCTCAACGTCCAGGCCACCAACGGCGTGGACGAGCACGAGCAGGGCATGGTCTCGGGCCTGCTCAACACCTCGGTCCAGGTGGGCGGCGCGCTGTTCCTCGCGGTGGTGACGGCGGTCCTGACGGCGAACGCCCCCGGGGAGGGCGCGTCCCCGCAGGCCGTGCTCGACAGCTACCTGCCCGCCCTGACGGTGGTCACCGGGATCGCGGTCCTGGGTCTGCTGATCTCGCTCACCGGCCTGCGCGTCCGGCGCCGGCAGGAGAGCGTGGTCGTCGCCAAGTCCACCTCCCTGGAGGAGACGGAGCGCGTGGTCGTCCACGACTAGCGCGCACCGGGGGACGCCTCCTCCGACACCGGGTGCCCGGCGGAGCCTGCTTGCTCCGCCGGACACCCGGCTGTGAGACTCGGAGGATGGAGACGTACGGGGGACGCCGGAACCAGGCGGAGCGGGATGCCGTCACCGTCGAGACCGGATACGCGCTGTGCAGCGCGCTGTTCGCGGCGGCGGTGCTGTTCGGGGCGGTGGCGGGACCGGCGCTGCTGTTCGAACTGCCGGGAACCGTCGAGAAGTTGCTGCTGCGGGTCGGGCTCACGATCGCCCCCGTGGTCTTCGTCGCCCGGGTGATCAGTGTGCTGGTGCGCTTCCGGCGGGAGCGGCCTCAGCCCAGCCAGCCAGGCCGCACCAACCCCGACTCGTAGGCAAGGACCACCAGTTGGGCGCGGTCGCGGGCGCCGAGCTTGACCATCGTGCGGCTGACGTGGGTCTTGGCGGTGAGCGGGCTGACGACCAGACGGCGGGCGATCTCCTCGTTGGACAGGCCGATGCCGACCAGGGCCATCACCTCCCGTTCCCGCTCGGTGAGTCCGGCGAGGGCGCCTTCGGCCTCGGGCTCCTTGGAGCGGGCCGCGAACTCGGCGATGAGACGGCGGGTGACCCCCGGCGAGAGGAGCGCGTCGCCGTCGACCACGGCCCGCACGGCGCGCAGGAGTTCCTCCGGTTCGGTGTCCTTGACCAGGAAGCCGGAGGCGCCGGAGCGGATCGCCTCGAAGACGTACTCGTCGAGCTCGAAGGTGGTCAGCATGACCACCTTCACGTCCTTCAGGGCGGTGTCCTCGGTGATGCGCCGGGTCGCGGCGAGCCCGTCGAGCAGCGGCATCCGGATGTCCATCAGGACGATGTCCGGCCGCAGTTCGCGCACCTTGCGCAGCGCCGTCTCACCGTCCGGGGCCTCCCCCGCCACCTCGATGTCCGGCTGCGCGTCGAGCAGGGCCCGGAAACCGGCCCGCACGAGTGACTGGTCGTCGGCGAGCAGTACGCGGATCACCGGTCGCCCTCCTTGGCCCTCACCTTGAGCGGCAGTACGGCGAGCACCCGGAACCCGCCCTCGGGACGCTGCCCCGCCTCGATCGTGCCACCGAGTGCGGCGGCCCGCTCCCGCATTCCGGCCAGACCGTTGCCGCTGCCGCCCGCGTCGGCACCGGTCGGGGGCCCGTCGTCGTCGATACGGAGCCGTAGCGCGTCGGTGTCGTGATCGAGCCGCACGCGCGCGTGCCGCGATCCCGAGTGCCGTACGACATTGGTGAGCGCCTCCTGGACGATGCGGAAGGCGGCGAGGTCCGCGCCGGGCGGGAGCCCCGGCGCCGTTCCTTCCACCTCGACCGTGAGGCCCGCGCCGGCCGCCTGGGACACCAGCTCGGGCAGCCGGTCGAGGCCCGGAGCGGGGGCGCGCGGCGCGTCTCCGGGGGTGCGCAGGGTGTCGAGCACCTGGCGGACCTCGCCGAGCGCCTCCTTGCTGGCGGCCTTGATGGTGGTGAGCGCGGTACGGGCCTGTTCGGGGTCGGTGTCGAGGAGGGCGAGGCCGACGCCGGCCTGGACGTTGATGACGGAGATGCTGTGGGCGAGGACGTCGTGCAGCTCGCGCGCGATCCGCAGCCGCTCCTCGTCGGCGCGGCGCTGTGCGGCCCGGGCCCGCTCGGCCCGCTCCCGGGCCCACTGCTCGCGGCGGGTCCGGGCCAGCTCCGAGACGGCGACGATGGCGACGACCCAGGCGGCGATCACGCCCTCCTGCCCCCAGGGGGCGGCCGAGTCCTTGGACGGCGGCAGCCACCGGTAGAGCCAGTGGGCCACCAGGACGTGCCCGGCCCACAGCATCCCCAGCGCGGCCCAGGCGGCCTTGCGGTGTCCGGCCACGACGGCGCTGAAGCAGGCGAGGGCGACAGGGAGGAACACGGGCCCGTAGGGATATCCGGCCCCGAGGTACAGCATCGCGGCAGCCGCCGTACCGAAGACGACGAGCACGGGCCGGCGGTGCCGCCACAGCAGGAGCCCGGAGCCGATCACCAGCAGCGCCCGCGCGAACGGATCGAGCGCGGCCCGCTCGCCGACCTGCTGATGGGCCGCGTAGTTCGACCCGCCGAGCACGAAGAACGTGATCAGGAGGGTGGACGGCCACGGCCACCGGGCGCCCTGCCCTTCGCCGCCGGCACCGCGCCACCACGGCGGCCCGTGCCGCCACCGGCGCGGCGAACCTCCCCCGCGCACGTCCTGCTCACCGTCCATGACAGTCACGCTAAACGCCCCGGCCGGGCCAGGACGTCCCCCGAGCGTGGTGATCACGCCTACTCCCGGCGAAGTACGTCGGCGGCAGCGGGACCCGGTGTGGTCACGGCCTCGCCGGACACTCCCTACCGGAGCCCCACGCCTCGCCCCAGCTGCCGCACCGCATGCCGGAAGAACGGTTCCCGCTCCTGCACCACCCGGTGGAACTGGCCGAAGAGTTCGAAGCCGACCAGGCCGAAGAGCTGGGCCCAGGCCGCCGCCAGAGCCGCGGCCGCCGGGGCCGGGAGGTCCGGGGCGAGGTCGGCGGCGATGCGGTCGGCCTCGGCGCGCAGGTCTTCGGGCACTGCGGGCAGCTCCGCCAGGCCGCCCGGACCGCCGTGGGCGTCGCGGACGATGCCGATCAGGAGGAGGCCGACGCGGGCGGCGGGCGGGACGGTGGTCTGCGGTGCGGTGTAGCCGGGGACGGGAGAGCCGTAGATCAGGGCGTACTCGTGCGGATGGCCGAGCGCCCAGCGGCGGACGGCTTCGCACACCGCGACCCAGCGCTCCTGCGGGGCCGCCTGCGCGACAGGCTCGTGCGCCCGTTCCGCGCTCTCTCCCAGGGAGTCGTACGCGTCGATGATCAGCGCGGTGAGCAGGTCGTCACGGCTCGGGAAGTAACGGTACAGCGCCGAGGAGACCATCCCCAGCTCACGTGCGACGGCCCGCAGCGAGAGCTTCGCCGCGCCCTCCGCCGCGAGCTGCCGGCGCGCCTCGTCCTTGATGGCGGCGGTGACTTCGATCCGGGCACGGGCCCGGGCTCCTTGTGCGGTGCTCATACGGATCAGTGTTCCACAGACGCGAGAGCAGTGCACACAATCGAGAGCACTGCTCTTGCTTTAGGTAGCCGATCCGTGCAGACTGGTACCACCGAAAGCGAGAGCACCGCTCTCTCAAACAATGGGGGTCCTCGTGTCCACGCACGTCCAGAAGCCCGGCTGGTTCACGGTCAACGTCTTCAACCGCATGGTGGCCTGGCTCACCCGCCGTGGCCTCAGCGTCTGGGGTTCCCGTGTCCTGGCGGTCCGCGGCCGCAAGAGCGGAGAGTGGCGGACCACCCCGGTGAACCTGCTGACGGTGGACGGCCGGCAGTACCTGGTGGCTCCGCGCGGCCATGTCCAGTGGACGCACAACATGCGCGCGGCCGGCGGCGGCGAACTGCACCTCGGCAAACGCGTGGAGGCCTTCACCGCGACCGAGGTGGGCGACGACGACAAGGTCCCGCTCCTGCGCGCCTACCTCAAGCGCTGGAAGGCCGAGGTCGGCGTCTTCTTCAACGGGGTCGGCCCGGACTCCCCCGACGCCGACCTGCGCCGCATCGCGCCCGACCACCCCGTCTTCCGCATCACGGTCAAGAGCTGACCTCCCCGCCCTCGGGGGCCCCGGCGGGACGCGGGTCCAGCGCGGCCAGCGCCCGCTGGGCCATCGGCCGGCCCCGGACGAGCTCGCCCAGCGAGGTCGCGCCCTGGGTGATCTCCCGGAACGCGTTCCACGCGGGCCGGAAACCCGTCAGCGCCGCGTGGAACAGGCCGGGGCGGCGCTCGAACGCGGTCAGCATCCGCTTGCCGACGCTCATCTCGACACCGAGCCCCGCCTTGACGGCGAACGCGTAGTTCAGCGCCTGGCGCCGGGTGTCCACCGCGTCATGGGCCTCCGCGATCCGCACCGCCCACTCCCCCGCGAGCCGCCCCGAACGCAGTGCGAAGGAGATGCCCTCGCGGGTCCACGGCTCCAGGAGCCCCGCCGCGTCACCGCACACCAGGACCCGCCCGCGCGAGAGCGGCGAGTCGTCGGCACGGCAGCGGGTCAGGTGGCCGGAGGAGATGCTCGGTTCGAACCCGGCGAGGCCGAGCCGCCCGATGAAGTCCTCCAGGTACCGCTTGGTGGCCGCACCTTCACCCCGCGCGGAGATCACCCCGACCGTCAGGGTGTCCCCCTTGGGGAAGACCCAGCCGTAACTGCCGGGCATCGGGCCCCAGTCGATGAGCACCCGCCCCTTCCAGTCCTCGGCGACGGTCTCCGGCACCGGGATCTCCGCCTCCAGGCCGAGATCCACCTGGTCGAGCTTCACCCCGACATGCGCGCCTATCCGGCTGGCGCTGCCGTCGGCCCCGACGACCGCCCGCGCGAGCACCGTCGCGCCGCCCTGGAGGAGCACGGCGACCGTACGCCGGTCGGGCACCGCCGAACCGTGCTGCTCGACGCGCTGCACGGTGACACCGGTGCGCAGCTCGGCGCCCGCCTTCTGGGCGTGCTCGACGAGCTGCTGGTCGAACTCGGGCCGGTTGATCAGCCCGAACAGCATCTGCCTGGAGCGCCGGGTCCGCGTGAAGCGGCCGTTGTTCGAGAAGGTGACCGCGTGCACCCGGTCCCGGAACGGCAGCTCGAAGCCGGGCGGCAACGCGTCCCGCGAGGGACCGATGATGCCGCCGCCGCAGGTCTTGTAGCGCGGCAGCTCGGCCTTCTCCAGCAGCAGCACGCGCCGTCCCGCGACCGCCGCCGCATAGGCGGCCGAGGCGCCCGCGGGTCCCGCGCCCACCACGACGACGTCCCACACCCGCTGCGCGTCGTCCTGCACGCCGTCCTGCACGCCGTCCGCCGAAGAGTCGTCCGCGGAAGAGTTCTCGCTGCTCACGATGGTCTGCTGCTCCCGATCAAGCCGTTGCCGCACCTGTCTCCCGCATCCTACGGCGGGGCCGCCCACAGACCACTGTGGGAGGATCTACGGCACTCACAGGTACAACGTCGCACCCACAAGGAGCGTGCCCATGTCGTCGAATCCGGTCGCCGAGACCGTCGCCTCGCTGATGCCGAGCGCACGGGCGGAGCTCGCCGAACTGGTGGCGTTCAAGTCGGTGGCGGACTTCGACCAGTTCCCGAAGAGCGAGAGCGAGGCCGCCGCCCGCTGGGTCGCGGACGCGCTCACCGCCGAGGGATTCCAGGACGTGGCCCCGCTCGACACCCCGGACGGCACCCAGTCCGTGTACGGCTACCTGCCCGGCCCGGAGGGCGCGAAGACCGTCCTCCTGTACGCCCACTACGACGTGCAGCCTCCGCTGGACGAGGCCGGCTGGACGACCCCGCCCTTCGAGCTCACCGAGCGCGACGGCCGCTGGTACGGGCGCGGGGCCGCCGACTGCAAGGGCGGTGTGATCATGCACCTGCTCGCGCTGCGCGCCCTCAAGGCGAACGGCGGGGTGCCGGTCCACGTCAAGTTCATCGCCGAGGGCTCGGAGGAGCAGGGCACCGGGGGCCTTGAGCGGTACGCCGAGGAACATCCCGCCCTTCTGGAGGCGGACACCGTCGTCATCGGCGACGCGGGCAACTTCCGCGTCGGCCTGCCGACGGTCACCGCCACCCTGCGCGGCATGACCATGATGCGCGTGCAGGTCGACACCCTCGCGGGCAACCTCCACTCGGGCCAGTTCGGCGGCGCCGCCCCGGACGCGCTGGCCGCGCTGATCCGGGTACTGGACTCGCTGCGCGGGAAGGACGGCACGACCACGATCGACGGGCTCACGCCGGACGCGTCCTGGGACGGCCTCCAGTACGACGAGGAGCAGTTCCGGGCGGACGCCAAGGTCCTGGACGGCGTGGAGCTGATCGGTGACGGCACGGTCGCCGACCGCATCTGGGCCCGCCCGGCCGTGACGGTCCTCGGCATCGACTGCCCGCCGGTCGTCGGCGCCACCCCGTCCGTGCAGGCGAGCGCCCGCGCACTGGTCAGCCTGCGGGTGCCGCCGGGCATCGACGCGGCCGAGGCGACCAAGCTGCTCCAGGCGCACCTGGAGAGGCACACGCCGTGGGGTGCGCGGGTGCGCACCGAGCAGATCGGCCAGGGCCAGCCGTTCCGCGCGGACACGACCAGTCCGGCGTACGCGGCGATGGCCGAGGCGATGACGGTGGCCTACCCGGGCCAGGAGATGCAGTACGCCGGTCAGGGTGGCTCCATCCCCCTGTGCAACACCCTCGCGGCGCTCTACCCGCACGCCGAGATCCTCCTCATCGGCCTGAGCGAGCCGGAGGCCCAGATCCACGCCGTGAACGAGAGCGTCTCCCCGGAGGAGCTGGAGCGCCTGTCGGTGGCCGAGGCCCTGTTCCTGCGCAACTACGCGGCGAGCTGATCCGACGGCTCTGCTGTCGGCAGAAGGCCCTCGTCCCCGGACGGGGGCCTTTCTACGGTCGTCCCATGGACGTCATCGAACTCCTCCCCCGCCTCCACCTCCTGCGGTTCCCGGTCGGCCAGGCCTATCTCTGGCGCGACGGCGACGAGGCGACGTTGATCGACGCCGGTCCTGCGGGTTCCGCCGCCGCGATCGCCACCCGGGTCGAAGGGCGCCTACGACGGATCGTGCTCACCCACTTCCACGAGGACCACGTGGGCGGGGCGGGCGAGTTGGCCGCGATGACCGGCGCCGAGGTACTGGCGCACCGGCTGGACGCGCCCGCCGTACGAGGCGAAGTACCGGGCCCGCCCCCGGTGTTCGAGGACTGGGAACGCCCGCTGCACGCGGAAGCGCTACGGCATCTGCCGCAGGGCGAGTTCGCGAGGCCGTCCGAGGTCACCGAGCTGCGCGACGGCGATCAGCTCGACTTCGGCGGCGGGGCGCGGGTCGTCCACGTCCCGGGTCACACGCCGGGCAGCGTGGCCCTGCATCTGACCGCAGACGGGGTGCTGTTCACCGGGGACTCGGTGGCCGCGTCCCCGGTGGACGGCACGGTGATGCCCGGGGTGTTCAACGTCGACCGGGCCCAGCTGCTGCACTCCTTCGCACAGTTGGCGGCCATCGGAGCGAGCATCACGTGCTGTGGCCACGGAGGACCGATCATGGGGTCATGGTCTCCCCCGCGCGTCTCCGCAGCCACGCCGACACCGCCACCGCCCTCGCCCTCCTGAGCGACCGCGACCTCGCGGAGCTCGTGGCGTCCGGCACCCCCGCCGGCAACGGGATCGGCGGTCGGGCGACACTGCTGGAGGTGGACGGCGTGAGGGTGTTCGTGAAGCGGGTGCCGCTCACCGACGCCGAACTCCACCCGGACCACGTCCGATCCACCGCGAACGTCTTCGACGTGCCGGCCCACTGCCACTACGGCATCGGCGCCGTCGGCAGCCCCGGCTTCGGCGCCTGGCGCGAACTGGCCGCCCACGAGATGACGACCAACTGGGTGCGTGCCGAGGCCTTCCCGGGCTTTCCGCTGCTGCACCACTGGCGTGTCCTGCCCGACGCGCATCAGCGGCTTCCCGAGGAACTGGCCGATGTGGAAGGCGCCGTGGCCTACTGGGGCGGCGGCCGTGAGCGCATCGAGGCCCTGGGCACCGCGTCCACGAGCCTGGCGCTGTTTCTGGAGTACCAGCCCCGCACCCTCCACGCCTGGCTCCACGAGCAGCTGCGTTCGGATGACGCCGACTCGGCCTGTGCCCTCGTGGAACACGGCCTCGAAGCGGTGACCGACTTCCTTCAGAAGCAGCAACTCACCCACTTCGACGCCCACTTCCGCAACATCCTCACCGACGGGCAACAGCTCTACCTGGCCGACTTCGGGCTCGCCCTGTCCGACCGCTTCGAACTCGCTCTCCCGGAAGGCGACTTCTACGACAGCCACCGGCGCTACGACCGCGCCTACGCGCTCTCCTACCTGGTCCACTGGCTGGTCGTCGACCAGTACGGCCTCACCCGGGACGCCCGCGAGGACTTCATCCGCGCCTGCGCCGACGGCAAGCGCCCCGAGGCAATCCCCGGGGCCGCCGCCGCGCTCATCTCACGCCACGCCCGACTCGCAAGTGTCGTCGGGGACTTCAACCGGCGCCTGGAGCAGGAGAGCAGGCTCACCCCGTACCCTCACGCCGAGGTCGACGCGCTGTCCCCCGAAGCCGTCAGCGCCGGATCGAGCACGATGTCCTCCTCCCGGGCCTCGACACTCGGCTCCTCAGGGAAGTGACAGGCGGTCAGGTGGCCGTCCGGGTTGCCCGCCAGGCGCACCAGCGGCGGCTCCTCCCGAGCGCACCGCTCCTGGGCCTTCCAGCAGCGGGTACGGAAGCGGCAGCCGGAGGGCGGGTCGACCGGTGAGGGCACGTCGCCGGCGAGCCGGATGCGCTCGCGCCGCCGGGTCCCGTCCGGGTCGGCCTCGGGAACCGCGGACAGCAGGGCGTGGGTGTAGGGGTGCCGCGGCCTCGTGTACAGCGTCTGCCGGTCGGCGACCTCGACGATCTTGCCGAGGTACATCACCGCGACCCGCTCGCAGAAGTGCCGTACGACGGCGAGGTCGTGGGCGATGAAGACGAACGCGATCCCGAACTCCCGCTGGAGGTCCTGGAGCAGGTTGACGATCTGCGCCTGGATGGACACGTCCAGCGCCGACACCGGCTCGTCGGCCACGATCAGCTTGGGCCTGAGGGCGAGGGCGCGGGCTATGCCGATGCGCTGGCGCTGACCGCCGGAGAACTCGTTCGGGTAGCGGTTGTAGTGCTCGGGGCTGAGACCGACTGTCTCCAGCAGTTCCTGGGCCCGCTTCTTGTGCCCCTGCGGCGGGTTGATGCCGTTGAGCCGCATCGGTGTCTCGACGATCGTGCCGACCGTGTGCCGGGGGTTGAGCGAGGAGTACGGGTCCTGGAAGATCATCTGGAGGTTCCGGCGGGCCTCCTTCATCCGGTTCTCCGGGGTGTGGGTGATGTCCTCGCCGTCGAACACCACCTTTCCGGCCGTGGGTTCCAGCAGCCGGGTCACCAGCCGCCCGGTCGTCGACTTGCCGCAGCCGGACTCGCCGACCAGGCCGAGCGACTGCCCGGCGCCGACCGTGAAGTCGATGCCGTCGACGGCGTGCACGGCCCCGATCTGCCGCTGGAAGACGATGCCGTGGCGGATCGGGAAGTGCTTGGTGAGGCCGGTGACTTCGAGCAGGTGCTCCCCGGCGGTGGGCTCGGTGGTGCTCACGGGCTGCTCCTGTTCGTCCGCCGCGGTCACTGCGCCGCCCCGGCGGCCGTACGCACGCGGATCTCTTGCCTGGTCTCCGGGGTGAGGTGGCAGGCGGCGAGGTGACGGCCGGTGCCGGGGACCGCCACCAGCTCGGGCCGCCCCACCGCGCAACGCCCGCCGGGCACCCAGCCCTTGAAGGTGCAGCGGGGGTGGAAGGCGCAGCCGCCGGGCGGGTTGATGAGGCTCGGCGGGGAACCGGCGATCGGGTTCAGTCGTCGCTCCACATCACCCGTGATCTGCGGCATCGACTCCAACAGGCCCCAGGTGTAGGGGTGCTGGGGCTCCTTGAGGACGTCGTGCACGGTGCCGTACTCGATGCGGCGGCCGCCGTACATCACCAGGATGTCGTCGGCGATGTCGGCGACCACTCCTAGGTCGTGGGTGATGAGGATGACCGCGGAGCCGAACTCCTCCTGAAGATCGCGGATCAGGTCCAGGATCTGCGCCTGCACGGTGACGTCGAGGGCGGTCGTCGGCTCGTCGGCGATGAGCAGTTCGGGATCGCAGACCAGCGCCATGGCGATCATCGCGCGCTGCCGCATACCGCCGGAGAACTGGTGCGGGTGGTCCCGCACCCGGCGTTCGGGCTGCGGGATGCCGACCCGTTTCAGCATCTCCACGGCCCGCTCCCTGGCCTCCTTCTTCGAGACCTTGTGGTGGACCCGGTAGGCCTCGGCGATCTGGGCGCCGACGGTGAAGTACGGGTGCAGGGCGGACAGCGGGTCCTGGAAGATCATGGAGACCGTCCGGCCGCGCAGCGCGCGCATGTCCCGCTCGGGCAGGGAGACCAACTCCCGGCCGTCCAGCCGGATCTCGCCCGAGACCTCGGCGCGGGTGCCCTTGTGCAGCCCGAGCAGGGCCAGCGAGGTGACCGACTTCCCCGAGCCGGACTCGCCGACGATGCCGAGGGTGCTGCCCTTCTCCAGGGTGAAGGAGACGCCGTCGACGGACTTGACGATCCCGTCCTCGGTCGGGAAGTGCACCCGCAGGTCCCGTACGTCGAGGAAGGGGGCGGCCGCGGGATCGGCAGCCGCCGGTTGGGGTGAGGTCAGGAGGGACACGGGCTTTCCTTGCTGCGGTGAGGGGCTCAGACGAGGCGGACACGGGGGTCGACGAGGCCGTAGACCACGTCGACGACCACGTTGGCGAGCACGACGAAGGTGGCCGCGAAGAGCGTGGTGCCGAGGATGACCGGCAGGTCGGAGTTCTGCACCGAGTCGACCGCGAGCTTGCCGATGCCGTTGATGCCGAACACCGACTCGGTGATGACCGCGGAGCCGCCGATCAGCGAGCCGACGTCCATGCCGAAGATGGTGATGATCGGGGTGATCGCGGCCCGCAGGCCGTGCTTGAGGACGACCTTGCCGGTGGACAGCCCCTTGGCCCGGGCGGTGCGCATGTAGTCCTCGGCGAAGACCTCCAGCATCGAGGAGCGGGTGAGCCGGGTGTACAGGGCGAGGTAGACGATGACCAGGGTGGCCCACGGCAGGATCAGCCCCTGGAACCAGGCGCTCGGGTCCTGGGTGATGGGGGTGTAGCCGGAGGCGGGCAGGATCTGCCACTTGTCGACGAACAGGTAGAGCAGCAGCAGTCCGACGAAGTAGATCTGCACGGAGACACCGAGCAGGGCGAGCCCGACCGCCGCCTTGTCGGCCGCCTTCCCCCGGCGGACCGCGGCGAGTGTGCCGAGGCCGACGCCCAGGATCAGGAAGAAGACCGCGGCGCCGAGGCCCAGCGACAGGTCTGCGGGGAAGTCGCCCAGCAGGGTGCTGAGGACGGGGGTGTCGGTCTGGAAGGAGATGCCGAGGCAGGGCGCGCCGCAGTGCACGCGCACGCTCTGGTCGCCGAAGTCCCGGCCGACGAAGAGTCCCTTGAAGAACTCCCAGAACTGGGTGAGGAAGCCCTGGTCGAGCCCGAGCGAATGCTTGATCTCGGCCAGCCGGGACGGCGAGCAGGTCTTGCCGCAGGCCAGGAGTGCGGGGTCGGAGGGCAGCGCGAAGAAGATGAAGAAGGTGATCACGGTGATCACCAGCAGGATCGCCGCCGCTGCCAGCAGGCGCCGGATGAGGTAACGAAGCATGTCGTGCTGGACCCTGACGTGAGAGGGGGAGCCCGCCGGCCGGGGACCGCCGGCGGGCCGAGGAAGGCTGCGTCAGCTCTTGACGTAGGCGTGGACCAGGCTGGGCTCGGCGAGGATGGGGTCCGAGATGACCCCGCCGACCTTGGAGCCCGCCAGTTCGCTGAAGTTCATGTACATCAGCGGGACCACGGCGGCGTCCTTCATGATCTGCTCGTCCAGGGCGCCGTAGGCGGCGTCGGCCTGCTTGATGTCGGTCATCTTGGCGATCTTGTCGATCTGCGCGTTGACCGCGGGGTCGTCGAGGTAGGACAGGTCCTGGTTGGACTGCGGGAGCTTCGCGATCTGGCGTCCGTCGAACAGCACGGGCAGCACGGTCGAGGCGTTCGGCCAGTCCGCGATCCAGTCGCCCCAGGTGAGGTCGTACTGGTTCTTCACGTTGTCGATGGTGCTGAAGTAGTTCGCCGCGTCGATCGGCGTGATGTTCACGGTGATGCCGATCTTGCCGAGCGAGGTCTTCACGGCGTCGGCGAAGTGCTCCTCGGTCGTGGTGTTCTCGACCGCCAGCGACATGGTGAGCCTGGGGTTGCCCGCCTGCTTCATCAGCGCTTGGGCCTTGGTGAGGTCCCCGGCGGGGTTGGTGCTGTAGAGATTGAACTTCTGGTGGCCGCCGATACCCGGGCTGAGCATGGTGCTCGCGTAGTCGCCGTACGCCGAACCGCCGAACGCGCCGCGGACGGTGGTCTTGTCGATCGCGTCCTCGATGGCCTGACGGACCTTCAGGTCCTTGACCCGGGTGGTGTTGATGGCCAGGTAGTTGATGCCCGGGGCCGGGATCTTGTAGAGACGTGACTTCAGCGAGGGGTCGCTGGAGATCGTCGTCAGATCGGAGCCTGCGATCGGCCACTGCATGATCGAGGTCTGGGCGGTCCCGGCGTCGGACTTGATCTGCTGGTCGATCGCGGACTGGTCCTGGCCGAGCTTCACGTCGATCTCGTTGACGTTCTGCTGGCGGATCGGGTCGGTCGACTGCTTCCAGTGGGTGTTCTTGACGAGGACGAGTTCCTTGTTCTTGGTGTACGACTGAATCATGTACGGCCCGTCCGACCAGACGTGCGTGTCGTACGTGGAGCCCGTGTCGTGTGCCTTGGGCACCGCCGACCAGCCGGGCATGGCGGTCGTCTGGTTGAAGTCCGCGACGGGCTGGCCGAGTTGGAACACGATGGTGGACGCGTCCGGCGTCCGGATGGAGGCGAGCTCCTTGCCCGAGTAGGGCCCCTTGTAGGAGGAGCCGCCGACCAGCCACTGACTGGCGTACGGCGGGCCGCCGTTGATGTCGGGCGAGAAGGTCCGCTCGACGCCGTACTTGACGTCCTGCGCGGTGACCGCCGTGCCGTCCTGCCAGGTGACGCCCTTGCGCAGGTGGAAGGTCCACACGGTGCCGCCCTTGCTGGGCGTTCCGGTGTCGGTGGCCAGGTCGCCCACGAGCTTGGGCTGGGAGCCGGTCTCGTCCCAGCCGGTCAGGGTGCGCACGAGCTCCTGGTCCATGCTCGAACCCTCGGTCGTGTAGACGCGCTGCGGGTCGAGGTGGTCGAAGTCGGCGTGGTCGAGGACGGTCAGCGTGCCGCCCTTGGTCGGGGAACCGCTGCCGGTGGTGCTGGAGGAGCCCCCGCATGCGGTGGCCCCCAGGGCGATCGCCACGGCGGTGGCCGCGAGCGCGATCGAGCGCCTTCTGCGCGTCATGAGGTAACACTCCGTTCTTCTACGGCTCGGCGAGACGGCTCAAGTGGGGCCGTTCGCACCGGTGTTGAGGGGGACCGCGTCAGCCGCGGGCCGCGCGGGGATCCAGGGCGTCCCGGACGCCGTCGCCGAGGAGGTTCAGCGCCAGGACGAGCATCAGCAGCAGGACTCCGGGGACGAACAGGTACATGGGGTCCTGGAGGAAGAACTGGGAGGCGTCCGAAAGGAGCGCCCCCCAGTCCGGGTTGGGCGGGATGACACCCACGCCGAGGTAGGACAGGGCCGCCTCGGTGGTGATGTTCTGCGGGACGGCCAGCGCGAAGGAGATCAGGACCGGCGCCCACAGGTTCGGCAGCAACTGCCGGAAGAGGATGTGCCACTTCCCGGCGCTCATGATCCGCGCGGCGTCGACGAACTCCCGCTCACGCAGCGACAGGACCTGCCCGCGTACCAGCCGGGCGGTGTAGGCCCAGGCGAACACCGCGATGTTCAGGACGAGGACCAGCAGCCGCAGGTTCTCATCGGTGCCGCCGTGGCTGTTGGTCTGCATCGCGTTCTGGATGACCGGGGTGAGCGCGATGATGAACAGCAGCTGCGGGAAGGCCAGCATCACGTCCATGATCCGCGAGAGGACGGAGTCGACCCAGCCGCCGGAGTACCCCGCCGCGAGGCCGGCCACGACACCCACGACGGTGGACAGCACGGCCGAGGCGAAGCCGACGAACAGCGAGGTGCGCAGGCCGTAGACGATCCGGGCGAACAGGTCGAAGCCCGTGCCCGGTTCGACCCCCAGCAGGTGGGTGAGGCTGACGCCGCCCAGCGCCCCGCGCGGGAAGTTGCCGGTGTCCGGGTCGATCGCCTTGCCGTCGGGGGTGATCGGCCCCCAGCCGGTGATCGCCGTCAGGACCGGGGCCAGCAGCGCGATCAGGATGAAGAGCACCGTGATCACGAACGCGGCCAGGGTGACCTTGTCCCGTCTGATGCGCCGCCAGGCCATCCGGGCGGGCGAGCGCCCGGTGATGACCGTGCCGTCGCTCCCCGGGTCCGGCGAAGGTCGACCGGCTTGCGTGGTGCCGATGTCGGCGGGCATCGGCTGCTGTTGCGTCGTCATCGTGCGGACGTCCCGGGTATGTGCTGGGGTCGGCGCGGGGGTCTCGGCATGAGGCTGTCCCCTGAAGGAAAGGCGTCGGTCGCCGACCGTTGCCGGCGCCGTGAGATTCAGCGGACTTTCGCAACACGCCGAGAGGCCGGTCAAGGCGGAGAATGACCGAAAAGGGGATTGTTTAGGCTCCTTGCCAAAGGTTGACGAGGGCGGGAACTGTCGTTAGCTCTGGCATGGAGGTATCGCGACGATTCCCTTGGCGGGTTCTCGCACTCCGCTTGCCTGAACCGAACATGTCTCGAACATGGCGAGGCCCCGTCGGCGGCGTGCCGACGGGGCCTCACCCCGGATCTCAGCCGATCGGAATTCCGGCTTCCAGGTACAGCGCCGCCCCGCGCTCCCGGGCGCGCAGCGCCCACCTCAACCGCTCGTAGCGCACCGGCGGCAGCAGTTCCGCGGCCTCCTCCTCGCTGGCGAAACACCAGCCGCGCAGTTCGGGACCCGGCAGCAGAACAGCCTGCGCCCGGGTGGAGCCGAGCCGCCCGCCGTCGAAGAGCAGGCGCAGTCCGCCGTATCCGGGCGGGGCGGGCGGTTCCCAGTCGACGACGAGGAGACGCGGTACGTCGTCCAGTCGGATGCCGGTCTCCTCGGCGACCTCGCGCATCCCGGCCCGCGCGGGCGCCTCACCGCGCTCGACGACACCGCCGGGGAACTCCCAGCCCGCCTTGTACGTGGGGTCGACGAGCAGCACGCGGTCCTGCTCGTCGAAGAGGAGGACCCCGGCGGCCACGGTCTCGCCGGTGGGCTCGGGGGTCTGCACGATGTCGCACACGGGCACCGTCCCGGCGCCGAGGCCCTCGGCGATGCGGGCGGCCGTCTCGTACGGGGTGAGCGCACCGGTGTCGATCAGATGGGCGTCGGAGGCGAGCCAGGAGGCGAGGGCGGCCCGGTAGGGCTCGATGCGGTCGTACGCCCAGTGCCCCTGTCCGATTTCGCCGAGCGGCAGGGTCGGCGGGGTCTCCCGCCCGGCTATTCGCTCGCGCAGGATCGTTTCCGCCGGGGCGAGGAGAATGTGGTGCACAGCGATCCGGCGAGCGGCGAGGCCGCCGAAGATCTCGTCACGGTACTCCTGGCGCAGCAGGGTCATCGGGACCACGAGGGTCCCGCCGAGCTCGGCGAGCATCGCGGCCGCGGTGTCGATGACCAGTCGGCGCCAGATCGGCAGGTCCTGGAAGTCGCCGACCTCGGCGAGGTGCTTGGGCGGCAGCAGACGCACGACCGCCGCGCCGATGTCCTCGGGGTCGAAGAGCGTGCTGTTCGGGATCAGTTCGATCAGTTCCCGTGCGGTGGTGGTCTTCCCCGCACCGAACGCGCCGTTGATCCAGACGATCACGGACTCCCCCTCTTCTGTTTGGCCCCCTGTGGCTTGCCCGTTCCACCCTGCCACGGAAACCAGCCGCAGATGAGGGCGCACGAATCGGCGCCGGGGCCCCTCAGGACGAGGGGCCCCGGCGCCGGGTCGTGCGAACCTCGTCAGCCGTCCTGTCCGAGGGCGGTTCCGTCCAGGCCGTCCAGGCTCTCACCGGCGACGGTGTGATCGAGGGTGCTGAGGGTCTTGTCGACGTCGAGGTGATCGAGCTCCTCGCCCAGGGCGTGCGAGGGAGTGATCGCCGCGACGACGAAACCGGTGGCGAGGGAGGCGATGGCGAGCATGCTGCGCTTCTTCATGACCTGATCAACGGCACCGGACGGAATGGGTCACGCTGCCCTGCCCCGCGCCGCTCCCTTCCACCACAGTCGAACACGTTCTAACGTAAACGCCCACATGATGACGCGTACATGCCGTCATCACACCTTCCGCTGGTTCGGAGGAACGTAATGATGCGTCACCTTCACACCCGCACGACCCGCCGAAGGATGGTCGCCGCACTCACGGTGCTGGCGTTCGCGGTGCCCGGGGCGGCTCCCGCCGTCGCGGGCGAGGAGGGCACGGGCTCACCCGCCCTGGCCGACGGCCTGGCCCTCACCCCGCCCATGGGCTTCAACAACTGGAACTCCACCCACTGCCGTGCCGAGTTCAACGAGTCCATGGTCAAGGGGATCGCGGACATCTTCGTCGACAAGGGCCTCAAGGACGCCGGGTACCAGTACGTCAACCTCGACGACTGCTGGGCCCTGCCGAACCGGGACGCCGACGGCAAACTCGTCCCGGATCCGGTCCGCTTCCCGAACGGGATCAAGGCCGTCGCCGACTATGTGCACTCCAAGGGGCTCAAGCTCGGCATCTACACCAGCGCGGGCACCAAGACCTGCGACAGCGTCGGTTTCCCGGGCGCGCTGGGCCACGAGTACAGCGACGCCCAGCAGTTCGCCGACTGGGGCGTCGACTACCTCAAGTACGACAACTGCAACAACCAGGGCGTGGACGCCAAGCTGCGCTACACGACCATGCGCGACGCCCTCAAAGCCACCGGCAGACCCATCGTCTACAGCATCTGCGAATGGGGCCAGAACAAGCCCTGGGAGTGGGCCTCGGACGTCGGCCACCTGTGGCGCACCACCGGCGACATCAGCGACAGCTGGGGCTCGATGCTGTCGATCCTCAAGCAGAACCTGCCGCTGGCGCCGCACGCCGGGCCCGGCCACTGGAACGACCCCGACATGCTGGAGGTCGGCAACGGCGGCATGACGGACACCGAGTACCGCTCGCACTTCTCGATGTGGTCGGTCATGGCCGCGCCCCTGCTCATCGGCAGCGACCTGCGCTCGGCCTCCGCGGAGACCTTCGAGATCCTGTCGAACAAGGAGGTCATCGCCGTCGACCAGGACCCGCTGGGCAAGCAGGGCGGCGTGGTCTCGTCCGAGGGCGGGCGCTGGGTGGTCGCCAAGGAGATGCAGGACGGCAGCCGTGCGGTCGCCCTGTTCAACGAGTCGGGCAGCCCCCAGCGCATCGCCACCACCGCCGCGGCCGTCGGCCTGCCCGACACCCACGCGTACACGCTGCGGGACCTGTGGCAGCACCGGAGCTACAACACCGCGGGCACCATCTCGGCGACCGTTCCCGCACACGGAACGGTCCTCGTACGGGTCGCCGCCGACCGCAGGTGGCCCCAGCACCCGCCCGCCGTCGAACTCGGCCTGGACGGCAGTACCTTGGTCCAGGCCGGCACGCCCGCCGCACTGACGACCACGGTCACCGACCTCGGACGCACCCCGGCCAGGCAGGTCTCCGTACGGCTGACCGGCCCCGCGGGCTGGGCCGTGAAGGCGACGTCGCCCACCTCCGCCCCGGCCCTGTCCACAGGCCGCTCACTGCGCACGAAGTGGTCGCTCACCGCTCCCGAGGGGACGCCGACGGGGTCGTACGACCTGATCCTCAAGGCGAGTTACCGCTCACCGGCCGGTGCCCGGGTCGACAGCACGCTGCCCTTCAGCGCGACCGTGGTGGTCCCGCCGCCCTCGGGCAGCTCCGGCCTCGGCGATCTGCCGTGGCTGTCCGCCGCCAACGGCTACGGTCCCGTCGAACGCAACACCAGCAACGGGGAGAGCGCCGCGGGTGACGGTCACCCGATCACCATCGGCGGGGTCGTGTACGCCAAGGGGCTCGGGGTGCACGCGGAGAGCTCCGTCGAGTACTACACGGGCGCGGCCTGCGAGACGGTCACCGCGCAGGTCGGCGTGGACGACGAGAAGGGCGCGAACGGCACGGTCGCCTTCGAGGTGTGGGCGGACGGCACCAAGATGGCGTCCACCGGTGTCCTGACCAACGCCATGCCGGCCCGGCCGCTCACCGCGGACGTCACCGGCGCCCGGCTGGTCCGGCTGGTCGTCACCGACGGCGGCGACGGCATCGACTCGGACCACGCCGACTGGGGCGACGCGCAGTTGAGCTGCTGAGAGCCGCCGTACGCACGCGGCTGCCGGGCCCGCCTCCGGACCCGGCAGCCGCGTGAACGTTTCTCTCGCACCGGTCGGCTCGGGCGCGGTCAGACCACCGCGGCCGCGTCGGTCCGCTTCGCCAGTGCCGCCGCGGCCGCTCCGACCAGCCCGGCGTCCGTGCCCATCTGCGCGGGCACGATCGTCAGGCGCTGGACGAAGGACAGGGTCGCGTAGTCGGCCAGCGCCTTGCGCAGGGGGTCGAAGAGGACATCGCCCGCCTTGCCGACTCCGCCGCCGACGACCGCGATGTCGATCTCCACGAGGGTCGCGGTGGCCGCGATACCGGCGGCCAGCGCCTGGGCCGCCCGGGCGAACGAGGCCACGGCGACCGGATCGCCGCCCCGGGCCGCGTCGGCCACCGCGGCGGCGGACGTGTCGCCGTCGGGACCGGGCCGCCAGCCGTTCTCCAGCGCGCGCCGGGCGATGTTCGGACCGCTGGCTATGCGCTCCACGCAGCCGCGCGCCCCGCACGGGCACGGGTCACCGTCGAGGTCGACGCTGATGTGCCCGATGTGACCGGCGTTGCCGGTGGGCCCTGCGTGCAGCTGCCCGTTCAGCACCAGACCGCCGCCGACCCCGGTCGACACGACCATGCACAGCGCGTTGTCGTGCCCGCGCGCGGCCCCCTGCCAGTGCTCGGCCGCCGTGATGGCCACCCCGTCGCCGATCAGCTCCACGGGGAGCCCGCCGGCCGCCTCCCGGACCCTGCGGACCAGCGGATAGTCGCGCCAGCCCGGCACGTTCACCGGGCTCACGGTGCCGGTGGAGGCGTCCACCGGGCCCGCGCTGCCGATGCCGAGGGCACCTGCGCGCCCCCACAGCGGCGAGTCCGTGAGCTCGCCGAGGGTCTCCTCGACGGCACGCATCACGCTCTCGCCGTCCTCCTGGGCCGGCGTGGCGCGCTGGGCGCGGAGCAGGATCCGGCCGTGGCCGTCCACCAGCGCTCCGGCGATCTTGGTGCCGCCGATGTCGAGCGCGGCCACGAGGTCGGTGTGCATCAGTGTCAGTTCTCCCCGGTCAACCTTGAGGAATGGACAGGCCGGTCTCGCGGTGGGGGCGCTGGCCGACAGATTGCGGTGGACAGTGTCTCCCGCATCTGACAACGTTGTCCAGGCTCTATGCTCGACGCCACATCCTCATACAAAATCATGGACCAGCGCATCCCCGTCGACGACAGGACAGGACGCCGTATCGTGCCCGAGACCCACAGCCGAGCAGACCGCCTCTCCACGACCCGGTACGGCAACCGTCCGACCATGAAGGACGTGGCCGCGCGAGCCGGCGTCGGGCTCAAGACGGTCTCACGCGTGGTCAACGGCGAAGCAGGGGTCACCCCCGAGACGGAACACCGGGTCCGGGAGGCCATCGAGGCCCTCGGCTTCCGCCGCAACGACAGCGCGCGCGTACTGCGCAAGGGCCGCACCGCCAGCATCGGCCTGGTCCTGGAGGACCTCGCCGACCCGTTCTACGGCCCGCTCAGCCGCGCGGTGGAGGAGGTGGCCCGGGCCAACGGCGCCCTGCTCATCAACGGCTCCAGCGCCGAGGACCCGGAGCGCGAGCAGGAGCTGGTGCTGGCCCTGTGCGCCCGGCGCGTGGACGGCCTGGTGGTGATCCCGGCCGGCAACGACCACCGCTATCTGGAGCCCGAGCTGAAGGCAGGCGTCGCCACGGTGTTCGTGGACCGTCCCGCGGGCCGGATCGACGCCGACGTCGTCCTCTCCGACAACTTCGGCGGGGCCCGCGACGCCGTGGCGCACCTGATCGCCCACGGTCACCGGCGGATCGGCTTCGTCGGCGACATGCCCCGCATCCACACGGCCGCCGAGCGGCTGCGCGGATACCGGGCCGCCATGGAGGACGCCGGCATCGAGGTGGCGGACGCCTGGACGTCGCTGGGGGTCACCGACCCGCAGCGGGTGCGCCGGGCAGCCGAGGAGATGCTCTCCGGCCCCTCCCCCGTCACCGCGATCTTCACCGGCAACAACCGGGTGACCGTCACCGTGATCCGGGTCCTCGCCGAGCACACCCGCAGGGTCGCCCTCGTCGGCTTCGACGACATCGAACTCGCCGATCTGCTCCAGCCGGGCGTCACGGTCGTCGCCCAGGACGCGGCGACGCTGGGACGTACGGCCGCGGAGCGGCTGTTCCGCCAGCTGGACGGCACGCTGCTGACGCCGGAGCGGATCGAACTGCCGACGCGGCTGATCACCCGGGGCTCGGGCGAGCTGCCGCCCGCGGACTGAGCGGCCATGGACGGCTTCACACTGAAGGCACTCGGCCTGGCCGAGGCTCCTCGCGATCATCCGCTGCGGTACCCGGGCGCCTGGCCGGCGGACTCCGCGCTGCTCGACGGCGACCGGCTGGTGCCCCTGGCCGGGCCGCTGCCCCTGGACCGGTGGCGGCGCGAGGACCGCTCCCCCCTCCTCGCGGTCGGCTCCAACGCCAGTCCGGGACAACTGCGGCACAAGATGGCCGAGTTCGCGATCACCTCACCGGTCCCGATGGTGAAGGCACGGGTGACCGGCGTCGACGTGGGCGTCTCCGCACACGTGAGCCGCATGGGATACGTGTCCGCGTCACCTTTCGAAGCGCCGTACGCCGTCCGGGAGTTGTTCGTCATCTGGCTGGACGCCGAGCAGCTCGCGGTGATCGACGCGAGCGAGGGGGTGCCCCTGCCGCACGGCAACTACGGGCGGGCCTGGCTGCCCGCGCCCGAGGTGCGGGTCGAGCTCCCGGGCGGCGTCACGCTGCCCGGCGTCCACTCGTACGTCAACCGCCACGGCGTCCTGCACGACGGCACCGGCGCTCCGCGCACCCATCCCGGCCAGCGGGAGCTGCTGACCGAACTCCTCGTGGGGTCGGCCCGGTTGCGGGAGCTGTTCGGCGTCACACCGGAGGAGTTCGTGGCACGGGCCCGCGCCGACCGGCACCGGTGCGCGGCGGGCACCCGGCTCTTCGCCGACGAGAAGCGGGTCACGGAGTCCGGCCTGGAGCGGTACGTGACGGTTCAGCAGACCGGGAGTCCCGGCACCGGCTCGTCGTTGTTCCCGCCCTTGATGTAGACGTCGCTGACGTAGACACCGGTGTTGCCGCTGTCGTCGTCCGTCCTCGCCCACCACACGTTGGTCCACCCTCCGGACGTCTCGCGACGGCCCAGGTTCGACTGGCAGTAGAAGTAGTTGGTGCCCGCGTTGAGGACACCGGCCTCGGCGCCGGAGGCGGTGTAGGACTTGGCGGTCTTCCAGACGGTGCAGTTGTACTTGCCGCCGCCGATGGCGGTGCAGGCCGGTGCCGGTGCCGGGGTACTGGGGCCGCCTTCCCCGGTCGTGCCGCCGCCGTTCCCTGAGTCGCTGCCGCCCGCGTCGTCGCCACCCGAGCCACCGCCGGAGGAGTGCGCCTTGCCGGACGCGGAGGCACGGCTCGTGGGTTTGGCGCTGCCGTCCTTGCCCGGCGTCTCCTTCGCGCTCGGGGTCTTCTCGGCTTCCCCGTCCGTCAGCGCGGCGCTGCCTGACGGGTCGGCGTCGGTGCGGGCGGAGGCGGAGGAGGCCCGCGCGCTCGTGCCGGACGCGATCGGCCGGGCGTCCGCTTCGGCCTTGCCCGAGTTGTTCATCAACGTGACGGCCGTGCCGGCCACCGCGAGGACGGCCGCGACGGCCGCGGCGGCGAGCAGGACGCGCCTGTTGCGACGGGGCGTACGGGAGGGAGCCATGGGGGTCGTGTCGCGAGACAGCTCGTGGCTGTGCGCCGACGGTCCCTGCGGAGCGGCGGACGGTCCCGGACCGCCGCCTTGAGAAGGGGCACCGACGCCCTGCTCCGGCGAACCGGCCTGTCCCACGGCACCGTCCTGGGCAGCGGACCCCAACCACCAGGGCGCCGGGGCCGCGGCCTCGACCTGCCCCGCAGCACCCCCCGCAGGCTGAACCCGGGCGTGCTGCTGCCCGGTCTCCGCAGTCGGCTCGGTCCCTTCCGTCGCCTGCGATCCGGATTCCGGCGCCGACGCCGGCCTCGTCGGATCCGCCGACGCCGCACCGGCAGTGGCAACAGGCGCCGCCGGAACGTCGGGGACGGTCTCGGTCTGCCCCGCCGGTCCCGCCGTACCCCGCAAGGTCGTCGTGGGGCTGTCCGCCCCGGCCTCGGCGCCGTCCGCCACCGCCTGCAGCAGTTCGCGCGCCTCCTCGGCCCCCGGGCGGGCCTCGGGCCGCTTGTCCAGCAGGCGCTGGAGCACGGGGCCGAGGGGCCCGGCACGGTGGGACTCGGGGAGCGGTTCGCCGACGATCGCGGTGAGGGTGGAGAACGTCGACGTACGGCGGAACGGCGACGCCCCCTCGATAGCCGCGTACAGCGTGGCACCGAGGGCCCACACGTCGGAGGCCGGTCCCGGGTCGCCGCCCTGGGCGCGCTCGGGCGCCATGTAGTCCAGGGACCCGACGAGGTGGCCGGTGCGGGTGAGGCTGGTGGCCGATCCGTCGCCCGGGTCGTCCATGGTGGCGATGCCGAAGTCGGTGAGCAGGACGCGGCCGGAGCGGTCGAGCAGGATGTTGCCGGGCTTGACGTCCCGGTGCAGTACGCCCGCCTTGTGGGCGGCGGCCAGGGCGTCCATGACCTTGGCGCCGATGCCGGCCGCCTCCCGCGGGTCGAGAGTGCCCTGCTTGCGCAGCACCTGGTCCAGGGAGGGGCCCTCGACCAGCTCCATGACGATCAGCGGGCGTCCGTCGACCTCGGCCACGTCGTGCACCGCGACGACGCCGGGATGCCGGACCCTGGCCGCCGCGCGCGCCTCGCGCTGCATCCGCAGCCGCAAATCGGCGAGTTCGGGGCCGTCGGCGTCGGTGTAGGTCCGCAGTTCCTTGACGGCGACCTCACGGCCGAGGACCTCGTCCACGGCCCGCCAGACCACGCCCATACCGCCGCGCCCGAGCTGGGCCACGACACGATAACGCCCGGCCAGCAGCCGACCGGTCTCGTCGTCCTGGCCCTTTCCCCTGGTCTCCCCCGAAGACACCGCTGCCCCGTTCCTGTGACACGTCAATGCGTGCGGTACAGACTACGGGCAGGAGTGACAACTCCAGCCGGTGGTTGCGACTGTGACAGGGCCGCTACGTCTTCCGCCACTTCGTGGAGATGATCTCGTGGAGACGTTTCGTGAAGGCTGTCTCGCGGAGGCTATTTCGCGGAGGCGGTCAGGTCACCGCGCCGGGGCGCCGCGTAGCCCTCCAGGTCGGCCCGGGTCAGACCGGTCAGCCGCGCGACCTCACCGATGTCCAGGGCGCCGCAGTCGAGACCGCGCAGCAGATAGCCGCTGAGCGCCTTGGCGGTGGCGGGCTCGTCCATGACGTCGCCGCCGGCCCGGTTGGCGTACCGGGCGAGTCGGTCGGCCGCCTGCTCGAAGCCCTCGCGGTAGAAGGCGAACACGGCCGCGTAGCGGGTGGGGAGGTGGCCGGGGTGCATGTCCCAGCCCTGGTAGTAGGCGCGGGCCAGGGCCCGGCGCGTCAGGCCGTAGTGCAGCCGCCAGGCGTCGTGGACCTTGGCCGTGGGCCCGACCGGCAGGACGTTCGTGGAGCCGTCCGAGACCCGTACGCCGGTGCCCGCGGCCGCGACCTGCATGATCGCCTTGGCGTGGTCGGCCGCGGGGTGGTCGCTGGCCTGGTAGGCGGCGGAGACCCCGAGGCAGGCGCTGTAGTCGAAGGTGCCGTAGTGCAGTCCGGTGGCGCGGCCCTCGGCGGCCCGGATCATGCGGGCGACGGTGGCGGTGCCGTCGGTGGCGAGGATGGACTGGCTGGTCTCGATCTGGATCTCGAACCCGAGCCGGCCGGAGTCCAGGCCGTGGGTCTTCTCGAAGGCCTCCAGGAGCCGGGCGAACGCGGTGACCTGCTCGGCGTAGGTCACCTTCGGCAGGGTCAGCACCAGCCCCTCGGGCAGGCCGCCGGCGGCCATCAGGCCGGTGAGGAAGACGTCGAGGGTCCGGATGCCCCGGTCCCGGACCGCCGCCTCCATGCACTTCACGCGGATGCCCATGTACGGCGCCGCCGTGCCGTTCTTGTACGCCTCGGCGATCAGCCGGGCCGCGCGGGCCGCCGTCTCGTCCTCCTCGGCGTCCGGGCGCGGGCCGTAGCCGTCCTCGAAGTCGACGCGCAGGTCCTCGATCGGCTCGTGCTCCAGTTTGGCCCGCACGCGCGCGTGGACGGGCTCGGCGAGTTCGTCGGACAGCCCGAGGACGGCGGCGAAGGAAGCGGCGTCCGGGGCGTGGGTGTCGAGGGCCGTGCGGGCCTTCTCACCCCAGGAGCGGACGGTGTCGGCGGCGAAGACGTCACCGGGGACGTAGACGGTGTGCACGGGCTGGCGGGTGCCGGGGTCTCCGGGGTAGCGGCGCTCCAGTTCGGCGTCGACCGGCGCGAGGGAGGCGCTGATCTCCTCGCTGACGGCTCCCGCGAGGCTCGTCGCCACCTGCTCCTGCTGGCCCTGACCCATCCCACACCCTCCTATTTTCCGCTCTACGGAATCAACAATCCGTAGAGCGAAGTTATCCGCGAAGCCTCCCGAGGGTCAACACCCCGTCCACAGCATGAGCCGCCGCGTTCACGCAAGGTGCCGAGATCCCCTACGCCGTCTACCGCACACCGGCTCGACCATTCATCCTGTCCCGTCGGGAGGGAAACAACATGTCGGACACCCACAGAATGACGCGTCGCATGGGCCTCAGAACCGCCGTGGCCGCCGCCGTCACCGTGCCGCTGATGGGCACGCTGCCGGCCTCCGCCGCCAAGCCGTACCACCGCCGACTCGATGTCATGACGTTCAATCTGCGCTTCGCCAGTACCTCCGAACCCAACAGCTGGACCGTCCGCCGCCCGGTGATGCGCCAACTCCTGCGCCAGGAGGCACCCACCGTGATGGGCACCCAGGAGGGCCTCTACCAGCAGCTGCTCGACATCCACTCCGACCTGGGAGCGCACTACGACTGGATCGGCACCGGCCGCGAGGGCGGCAGTCACGACGAGTCCACGGCGGTCTTCTACGACACCCGGCGTCTGGCCCCCGTCGAGCACGACACGCTCTGGCTCTCCGACACTCCCCGGGTCATCGGCTCGAACACCTGGGGCGGCGCGCTCCCCCGGATCGTCACCTGGGTCCGCTTCCGCGACCGGGCAGCCGGCGGACGGGAGTTCTACGTCCTCAACACCCACTTCGACCATGTGGGGCAGTACGCGCGCGAGCGTTCGGCACAGTTTCTCGGGGAGAGGATCGCCGAGTTCGACCGCACGCTACCGGTCCTCGTGACCGGCGACTTCAACGCCGAGGCCCACGACAACCGGGCGTACGACATCCTGCTCGCGACGGGACTCGTCGACACCTGGGACGCGGCCGCCGAACGCAGCAGGCTGTACGCCACCTTCCACGGCTACAAGCCCCTCACCCCCGACGGTGACCGCATCGACTGGATCCTCGCCACCCCGGGCACGACCGTGCACCGGGCCGTCATCAACACCTTCGCGATGAACGGGCAGTTCCCGAGCGACCACCTGCCGGTGCAGGCCACGCTGACCCTGGGATGAGCCGAGGCCCCCGTGACCGCGTCGGCGGTCACGGGGGCCTCGTACGCCCGGAGCGGGATCAGCCCTTGCGGGTCTTGATCTCCTCGGTGAGGGCGGGGACCACGTCGAAGAGGTCACCGACGACGCCGTAGTCGACGAGGTCGAAGATCGGGGCCTCGGCGTCCTTGTTGACCGCCACGATCGTCTTCGAGGTCTGCATGCCCGCGCGGTGCTGGATCGCGCCGGAGATGCCGTTGGCGATGTACAGCTGCGGCGAGACGGACTTGCCGGTCTGGCCGACCTGGTTGGTGTGCGGGTACCAGCCGGCGTCCACCGCGGCACGCGAGGCACCGACGGCCGCACCGAGGGAGTCGGCGAGGGCCTCGATGATCGCGAAGTTCTCGGAGCCGTTGACGCCGCGGCCGCCGGAGACCACGATCGCGGCCTCGGTCAGCTCCGGACGCCCGGTCGACTCGCGCGGGGTACGGCCGGTCACCTTGGTGCCGGTGGCCTGCGCGGAGAAGGTCACGCTCAGCTCCGAGACCGCGGCGTCGGCCGGGGCGGCCTCGACGGCGGCGGAGTTGGGCTTCACCGTGATGACCGGGGTGCCCTTGGAGACCCGGGACTTGGTGGTGAAGGAGGCGGCGAACACCGACTGGGTGGCCACCGGGCCCTCGTCGCCGGCCTCCAGGTCGACGGCGTCGGTGATGATGCCGGAGCCGATGCGCAGCGCCAGACGCGCGGCGATCTCCTTGGCCTCGGCGGAGGACGGGACCAGCACGGCGACCGGGGAGACGGCCTCGACGGCGGCCTGGAGGGCGTCGACCTTGGGTACGACGAGGTAGTCGGCGTACTCGGAGGCGTCGTGGGTGAGGACCTTGACGGCGCCGTGCTCGCCCAGGACGGCGGCGGTGTCGGCGGCACCGGCACCGAGCGCGACGGCGACGGGCTCGCCGATGCGGCGGGCCAGGGTCAGCAGCTCCAGGGTGGGCTTGCGGACGGCACCGTCCACGTGGTCGACGTAGACGAGAACTTCAGCCATGGGAATGCTCTCCTGCGGATTGCGAAGGCTTAAGGGGCGGTAAGGGGGTGAGCCTCGGCGGGCCAGTGACCCTTAGATGAACTTCTGGCTCGCGAGGAACTCGGCGAGCTGCTTGCCGCCCTCGCCCTCGTCCTTGACGATCGTGCCGGCCGTGCGGGCCGGACGCTGCGCGGCGGAGTCGACCGTCGTGTAGGAGCCCTCCAGGCCGACCTGTCCGGCCTCCAGGTCCAGGTCGGACAGGTCCCAGGACTCCACCGGCTTCTTCTTGGCCGCCATGATGCCCTTGAAGGAGGGGTAACGCGCCTCGCCCGACTGGTCGGTGACCGAGACCACGGCCGGGAGGGAGGCCTCCAACTGCTCCGAGGCGGCGTCGCCGTCACGGCGGCCCTTGACGGTGCCGTCCTCGACGGAGACCTCGGAGAGCAGCGTGATCTGCGGGACGCCGAGGCGCTCGGCCAGCAGGGCCGGGACGACGCCCATGGTGCCGTCGGTGGAGGCCAGGCCGGAGATCACCAGGTCGTAGCCGGCCTTCTCGATGGCCTTGGCAAGGACCAGGGAGGTGCCGATGACGTCGGTGCCGTGCAGGTCGTCGTCCTCGACGTGGACGGCCTTGTCGGCGCCCATGGACAGCGCCTTGCGGAGCGCGTCCTTGGCGTCCTCGGGGCCGACGGTCAGGACCGTGACCTCGACGTCGTCGTCGGAGTTCTCGGAGATCTGCAGCGCCTGCTCGACCGCGTACTCGTCGAGCTCGGAGAGCAGACCGTCCACGTCGTCCCGGTCGACGGTCAGGTCATCGGCGAAGTGCCGGTCGCCGGTGGCGTCGGGCACGTACTTCACAGTGACAACGATCCTCAAGCTCACGCCGGCTCTCCTACTGCATCGTCATTTTTCGGCTGCCTCTTGCAGGCAGCATAGGCGCCCCAAGCGGCCGATCCCGGTCGGGGCGGGCTGTGCTCCGACCGCAATATTACTCACCAGTACATCCAGCATGTGCCCGCTAAGCAAGCGCTTTGAACTGTGACCTTCGCAACGCAGCGTAATCGGAACTCGACGGCCCCGCAGCACGGCGGAAGCGTCACTGAGCCGATCAGTCGCGCAAGCCGTTGAACCGGCCCTGGTGGTAGAGCAGCGGCCTGCCGACGCCGGCCGGGTCTCCGAGCCGCACCTCGGCCAGCACGATGCGGTGATCACCGGCGGGCACGCGCGCGTGGACCCGGCACACCAGCCAGGCCAGCACGCCGTCGAGGACGGGGACACCTTCGGGCCCCTCGCGCCAGGCGGTGGGCGCGCCGAAACGGTCGGCGCCGCTGCGGGCGAAGGTGGCCGCCAGCTCCTCCTGGTGCTCGCCGAGTATGTGCACGCCGACGTGATCGGCCCGGGATATCGCGGGCCAGCTGGAGGCGCCGGTCCCGATCCCGAAGGACAGCATGGGAGGTTCGGCCGAGACCGAGGCGAGCGAGGTGGCGGTGAAGCCGACGGGGCCGGCGTCACCGTTCGCGGTGATCACCGCGACTCCCGCCGCATGCCGCCGGAAGACGGAGCGCAGGAGGTCGGGAGAGGCGAGCCGGGGGCTGCCGAGGTCGGACGTGGCCGTCATGCGGTGTTCCTTCTGCGAGGAGTGTCGAGCCGGACCGTGACTGCTCAACAGACCGGACAGCGCGCGCTCGCGGTGCGGGCGAGGTCGACGTGGACCCGCCCGAACAGAAGGAGTTCCGTAGGCATACGGTCAGGCTGACGATAGGTGTGGTGCGCAGTCAAGTGGGTTCCGGCATATGGGAGATGCGTCACCGTGCGGGCACCCGGTGTCACACCGCCTCACCGATCGCCGCGATGACGTCCGCCTTGCGCGGCTGGCCGGTGGCCCGCCGTACGACCCTGCCCTCGGCGTCGAGGACCAGCACGGTCGGCGTCTTGAGGATGTCGAGCGCACGGACCAGGTCGAGGTTCTTCTCGGCGTCGATCTCGACATGGGCCACGCCCGGGACGAGGCCGGCGACCTCGCCGAGCACCCGCCGGGTCGCCCGGCAGGGCGCGCAGAAGGCGCTGGAGAACTGGACGAGCGTGGCGCGCTCACCGAGGTCCTCGCCCAACTCTGCCGCCCCGAGCCTCTTGCCGTCGTCGCGCCCGCGCACCCGAACTCTCCCGCTCCGCCGCCGTTGCAGCACTCCGTAGGCACTCGCCGCCGCGAGCACCGCCACGCACACCACCAGTCCAGTCATCACCCGCACAAGCATTCACGAGACTGCAAAGATTCCCGACTCCCCCCGGTCTTTCCGTTGCGGAATGCTTGATTCATGGACATCGATGCAAGGGGGCCGCGTTTCGGCGCGGCCGTGACGACCGTCGTGCTGGCGGCCGTTCTGATCACCGGCAGCGTCTGGCTGCTGGCCTGGCAGACGCTGGCGTTCGCGCTGGGCGCTGCGGGCGGGGTGGGCCGCTCACCGTACGGTCTGCTGTTCCGCAGGGTCGTACGGCCGCGGATCGGACCGCCGACCGAGTTCGAGGCGCCGGAGCCGCCACGGTTCGCGCAGGCCGTGGGCCTGGGCTTCGCGGCACTCGGGCTCATCGGCTACGGGATCGGACCGGAGTGGCTCGGGCTCGCCGCCACCGGCGCGGCGCTCGCGGCAGCCTTCCTCAACGCCACCTTCGGGTACTGCCTGGGTTGCGAGATGTACCTGCTCGTGCGGCGGGTGGCGGTACGCGCGGAGTAAAGGCGGTTTAAAAGCCCAAGGTGGATCACCGGGCGGACGT
The DNA here is from genome assembly GCF_049739545.1 of Streptomyces sp. SLBN-8D4. Lineage (NCBI taxonomy): Bacteria > Bacillati > Actinomycetota > Actinomycetes > Kitasatosporales > Streptomycetaceae > Streptomyces > Streptomyces sp. SLBN-8D4. The sequence goes on along the minus strand of NZ_JBMGQC010000001.1, from coordinate 8,839,541 downwards.
GACGAGAATCTCGCCCCAGGCGGGCACCGGGACTGGCTCCCCGCCCGTTCTTGGGGCACGATCTGCGAGATGCCGTAAACCTACGGCTGCGTAACTTATTGCCGGGAGTCGGCTTCCCGGGCAAAGCAGGAAAGGCTCACCCCGCCCATGGCAGAGCTTGTCTACCGTCCCGTCGTCGGATTCGCCCAGGCCCTGTTCAAGGCCTGGGATCTCAAGATCGACTGCAAGGGTTCGGAGAACATCCCGCGCTCGGGCGGCGCCGTGCTGGTGAGCAACCACATCAGCTACCTGGACTTCGTCTTCAACGGCCTGGCCGCGCTCCCGCAGAAGCGTCTCGTGCGGTTCATGGCGAAGGAGTCCGTCTTCCGTCACAAGGTCTCGGGCCCGCTGATGCGCGGGATGAAGCACATCCCGGTCGACCGCACGCAGGGCGAGACGGCGTACGCCCACGCTCTGGAGTCGCTGCGGTCGGGCGAGATCGTCGGGGTCTTCCCCGAGGCGACGATCTCGCAGTCCTTCACGTTGAAGAGCTTCAAGTCGGGTGCGGCGCGGATGGCACAGGAGGCCGGCGTCCCGCTGATCCCGATGGCCGTCTGGGGCACGCAGCGGCTGTGGACCAAGGGGCACCCGCGCAACTTCAAGCGCAGCCACATCCCGATCACCATGCGGGTCGGGGAGGCGATCGAGGCGTCCCGCGACAAGTACGCGGGGGCGATCACCCGGCAGCTGCGCGAGCGGGTCAACGAGTTGCTGGAAGCCGCCCAGCGGGCCTACCCCGTGCGCCCCAAGGGGCCGGACGACACATGGTGGATGCCGGCGCATCTCGGGGGCACGGCGCCTACTCCGGAGCAGGTGCGCGAGGCGGAGGCGCGGTAGCCGGCTCGATCCGCGCCCCCGGACTGAACCTCTCCAGCAGGAAGACGACCGAGGCCGTCTCCTCGGTGAGCCGGGTTCGAGGGCCCTGGCGCCAGTTCCAGCGACGGCAGGTCACGCCGGTCTCGTCGCGCCAGAGCACCTCGCCGGGGTCGGGGTGCTCGACGACCTCCATGCCGCCGGCCACGGTCACGAAGCCCACGTCACCCCCGGCCCGGACGAGGCGCATCCCGCCCTGGACGCGGTCGAGGTCCTCGCCGCCGACGGGGACGCGGTGCGCGGCGCCGATCGCGTTGCAGAGGTCGACCAGGAGGTTGATGCGGGCCGGCCCCGCGTCCGACAAGGCCCTCTTCGCCGGCGCCTCCGCCGGGTCGCGGGTGCGCGACGGCTTCGAGCCGAACGCCGTGCAGACCTCACGCCGGCCGCCATGTGCGGGTCCTCGTGCGGGGCGCGCCCGTCCGGTCGTACGGCGAGCCGGCGGGCCGCGTCGTCGAGCAGCGCCGAACCGGCTCAGGCGCTGGGCCCGTTGACGAGTCCGTGGGCCCTGATGGCGAGGTGCGTGAAGCCGGGTGCGGGAGCGCGCGCCTCGTCGGACACGGTCACGGAGAGGGTCATCGGGTGCCTCGGAGTGCGGTGGGGAGCGTCTTCCAGAGGTACGGCCGGTCGGGGGCGGCCTTGAGGACGCTCAGAACGGCCGGGTGCGGTTCGGCATACAGGACCGGGTAGTCCATCTCGTTGGACTCCGGGTCAGGCCTGAAGGCCAGTCGCTCGCCGTCGAGGGAGAACTGGGCGTCCACGCCCGGCTTGTTGCCCCGGGGGTCCTGGCGGTGCCAGGCGCCGTTGAACCGGACGGCGACCAGGCCGTGCACCACGTCGAACTTCTGGTAGCAGAGCGCGGCCGGGATGTCCTCGGCGCGCAGCAGGGCGGCCAGCGCGTGGGCCTTGGCGTAGCAGATGCCGGTGCCCTGCTCCAGGACGTCGGAGGCCCGCCAGGTGACGCGGAGGTCACCGGAGTCCTGGGAGTGCGGGATCGTGTCGCGGACGAACTCGAAGGCCAGTTGCGCATAGGAATACGAGTCGACCGCCTCTTTGGCGAGCCGTGCGGCCACCTCTCGGACGATCGGGTGGCCATGGTCGATGACCTCGTCGACGGCCAAGTATGCGGAAAGGTCAGGGGTGTTCTGGATCAGCTCCATGCCCGCAGAGCATAGGAAGACGATCACCCCGGAGTCAATCAATTTACCGTGCTCGGTATATTTATGCAGAGTAGCAATGGACGGTCACCACCTGGGACGCGCTCCACCGCTGGTCGACGGTGGCGAGCCTCGTCCAGCCCAGCCGTTCGTAGAGGGCCGCCGCGGCGGTGTCGGACGCGACCACGTCGAGCACCGGGTGCAGGCCGCGGTGCCGTGCTTCCTCCACCGCTCGACCGATCAGCAGGGCACCGATCCCGTGCCCTCTCGCCCACGGGGCGACGAACAACCGGCCGACCACCGCGGCCCGTTCCCCGCCCGTGCCGTTGCGCTCGCCCCAGAGGACAGGGGCCAGGTCGCCTTCGGCGCCGCGGGTGAGACCGACATGACCCGCCACCCGGCCGTCCAGATCGGCGACCCAACTGCCCAGCGCCGAAGCCTGCGTCAGCCAATCGCCGGGCCGGGCAGGCCAGTTCACCGGGTAACCGTCCTGCCGGTGCACCTCGGCCAGCACCCGCACGCACGCCTGGACGTCGTCATCGGTCCTCGGCCGGACCCGGCTCTGTGTCTTGGCCACTCCAGCATGCAACCACAGGTGTGCTCCGGCCCGGCCCGCGTCTAGCGCGCCATCTCCTCCTTCAGCGCCGCCACGAACGCGTCCACGTCGTCCTCGGTGGTGTCGAAGGCGCACATCCAGCGGACGACGCCCGCGGCCTCGTCCCAGAAGTAGAAGCGGAAACGCTTCTGGAGGCGCTCGCTCACGTCGTGCGGGAGCTTGGCGAAGACACCGTTGGCCTGGACCGGGTAAAGGATCTCGACGCCATGGACGGCACGGACACCCTCGGCCAGGCGCTGGGCCATCTCGTTGGCGTGGCGGGCGTTGCGCAGCCACAGGTCCCCGGCGAGCAGGGCCTCCAACTGCACCGAAACGAAACGCATCTTGGAGGCGAGCTGCATGGACAGCTTGCGCAGGTGCTTCATGTGGGAGACCGCGTCCTGGTTGATCACCACGACCGCCTCGCCGAACAGCGCGCCGTTCTTCGTCCCGCCCAGGGAGAGGATGTCGACGCCGACCGCGTTGGTGAACGTGCGCATGGGGACGTCCAGGGAGGCGGCCGCGTTGGCCATGCGGGAGCCGTCCAGGTGGACCTTCATGCCGTGCGCGTGGGCGTGGTCGCAGATCGCGCGGATCTCGTCGGGCGTGTAGAGGGTGCCGAGCTCCGTGGACTGCGTGATCGAGACGACCTGCGGCATCGCCCGGTGCTCGTCCTCCCAGCCCCAGGCCTGCTTGTCGATCAGTTCGGGCGTGAGCTTGCCGTCCGGGGTGGACACGGTGAGCAGCTTGAGGCCGCCCATGCGCTCGGGGGCGCCGCCCTCGTCCACGTTGATGTGCGCGCTCTCGGCGCAGATCACCGCGCCCCAGCGGTCGGTGACCGCCTGGAGCGCGACGACGTTGGCGCCGGTGCCGTTGAAGACCGGGAAGGCCTCGGCCGTGGCCCCGAAGTGGCTGCGGACGATCCGCTGGAGGTTCTCGGTGTAGTCGTCCTCGCCGTACGCGACCTGGTGCCCGCCGTTGGCGAGGGCCAGGGCGGCGAGCACCTCCGGGTGGGCGCCGGCGTAGTTGTCGCTGGCGAAGCCGCGGACGTCCGGGTCGTGATGGCGACGAGCCTGCGTAAAGGAGGCCTTCGGAGGGTTCACGGCTTCTCGGTCAGCCACAGACGGTTTCCGTTCACTTCGGCGGCGGGCTTGTCCCAGACACCTGCGATCGCCTCGGCCAGATCCTTGACGTCCGTGAAGCCCGCGAACTTCGCGTTGGGCCGCTCGGCGCGCATGGCGTCGTGCACCAGTGCCTTCACCACCAGGATCGCAGCCGCGGAGGTGGGCCCGTCGGCGCCCCCGGCCTTGCGGAAGGCGTCGGCGAGAGCGAGCGTCCAGGCCTCGGCGGCGGCCTTGGCGGCGGCGTACGAGGCGTTGCCCGCCGTGGGCTTCGTCGCGCCGGCGGCGCTGATCAGGAGATAGCGGCCGCGCTCGCTGCGCTGCAGGCCCTCGAAGAAGGCGAGGGAGGTGTGCTGCACGGTGCGGATGAGCAGCAGTTCCAGGAAGTCCCAGTCGTCCAGGCTCGACTTGGTGAAGGTCTCACTGCCGCGCCAGCCGCCGACGAGGTGGACCAGGCCGTCGACCCGGCCGAAGTCCTTCTCGATGTGCCTGGCCCAGTCCTGGGTGGACCCCAGGTCGAGCAGGTCGACCGGCTCACCGGTCACGGTGGCGCCGCCCGAGGCGTAGCGTGCCGCGTCCACGGCCTCCGCGAGCCGCTCCGGGTCGTTGTCCGCGCCGACGACGGTCGCGCCCGCCTCGGCAAGTCGCAGCAGTGTCGCGCGGCCCGCGGGACCGCCCGCGCCGGCCACCGCGATCACCGCACCGCTGAGAGCTCCGTTCCCCGTCATGCGCTTCGCCTCCTGAGCTGTTGTGGTGCGGTCGCTCACGCGGCGACCCGCTCGGCATTCTCCGCCGTGATGCCCCGCGTGGAGGCGATCACGTTCTTCAGCTTCTTGGAGAGTGCCTCATAGAACATGCTCAGCGGAAACTCGTCCGGAAGCACGTCATCGACGAGTTTCCGGGGCGGCAGCGACAGATCGAGGGCGTCGGGGCCCTTGGCCCACTTGGAGCCCGGGTGCGGGGCGAGGTACTGCGACACCAGGTCGTACGCGGCGAACCAGTGGACCAGCTTCGGGCGGTCGATGCCCGCTCGGTACAGGTCCTCGATGTCGGCGCACAGCTGGTTGGTGACCTGGGGGGCGCGCTGCCAGTCGATGAACAGCTTGTTGTCGGTCCAGCGGACGACGTCGTGCTTGTGCAGGTAGGCGAAGAGGAGCTGGCCGCCGAGGCCGTCGTAGTTGCGCACGCGCTCGCCGGTGACCGGGAAGCGGAACATGCGGTCGAAGAGGACCGCGTACTGCACGTCACGGGCCTGCGGGACGCCGTCGGCCTCCAGCTTCACGGCCTCCTTGAAGGCGGTGAGGTCGCAGCGCAGCTCCTCGAGGCCGTACATCCAGAACGGCTGGCGCTGCTTGATCATGAACGGGTCGAAGGGCAGGTCGCCGTGGCTGTGGGTGCGGTCGTGGACCATGTCCCACAGGACGAAGGCCTCCTCGCAGCGCTTCTGGTCGTGGACCATGGCGGCGATGTCCTCGGGCAGCTCCAGTCCCAGGATGTCGACGGCGGCGTCGGTGACCCGGCGGAAGCGGGCGGCCTCGCGGTCGCAGAAGATCCCGCCCCAGGAGAAACGTTCCGGCGCCTCGCGCACGGCGATGGTCTCCGGGAAGAGGACGGCGGAGTTGGTGTCGTAGCCGGCCGTGAAGTCCTCGAACTTGATGCCGCAGAACAGCGGGTTGTCGTAGCGGGTGCGCTCCAGTTCGGCCAGCCACTCGGGCCAGACCATGCGCAGCACGACCGCCTCCAGGTTGCGGTCGGGGTTGCCGTTCTGTGTGTACATCGGGAAGACGACCAGGTGCTGGAGGCCGTCAGCGCGGTTCGCCGCGGGCTGGAAGGCCAGCAGCGAGTCGAGGAAGTCGGGCACCTCGAAGCCGCCCTCGGACCAGCGACTGAGGTCCTTGGCGAGGGCGCCGTGGTAGTCGGCGTCGTGCGGCAGCAGGCGCGACAGCTCCTGCACCGCCTCGACGACACGCCGTACGGCGGCCTCGGCGTCCGCGCGCGCGGGCGCGCCCTCGGCCTGGAAGTCGATCGACCCGTCCTTGGACTGCCATGGCCGGATCCGCTCCACGGCATCCTTGAGCACAGGCCACGCCGGGTGCTCCACCACCCTGGTCACGGGAGGAACCAGGTCCCCCGAAGCCGTCTGCACAAGAATTTCCGTCATGTCCCATCCTCCACGGGAGAAGCTCGCGTACAGAGACCGTATACATACGAGGTTCCGCCCAGCAAGAGCGCACTCGGGAAGTTATCCTGCACACCCCAATGGTCACCGAATTTTTTCCTGTCGGAAGCCATGAACGCAGCGATTCCGGGTATCCGGGATCACTCCCTCGCCCGCCTCGGCGATCCCTCGCGCACGCACGGGTCCCTCACGCGGCGTAGCCGTTAGGCTGCGGCTCTGCACCGAGCCGCCGTCGACGGAAGCGAGTTGAACCTTGAACTTCCTTACCATCGGTCATCGCGGAGTCATGGGTACCGAACCCGAGAACACCCTCCGTTCCTTCGTCGCCGCCCAGCAGGCCGGCCTCGACGTCATCGAACTCGATCTGCACCTGAGCAAGGACGGCGCCCTCGTCGTCATGCACGACACCGACGTGGACCGCACGACCGACGGAACCGGCCCGATCGCCGAGAAGACCCTCACCGAGCTGCGCGCCCTGGACGCGGGTCGCGGGGAACGCGTCCCGGTGTTCGAGGAGGTCCTGGACGCGGTGCGGTCGCCGCTCCAGGCCGAGATCAAGGACATCGCGGCGGCCCGCGCGCTGGCCGAGGTCATGCTCCGGCGGGATCTGGTCTCCCGGGTCGAGGTGTCCTCGTTCCACGACGAGGCGATCGCCGAGATCGGCCGCCTGGTGCCCGGCGTGCGGACCGCGCTCATCGGCAGCCGGTTCGGCCCCGACATCGTGGAGCGCGCCGTCGAGTCCGGTGCGCAGACGGTGTGCCTGAACATCCGCCGGCTGACCCTGGAGGTCGTGCAGGCGGCCCGCAAGGCGGACCTCAGGATCATCGGCTGGGTGGTGAACACCCAGGACGATCTGCGCCTTGTACGGGCCCTGGGGCTGGACGGCGCGACGACCGACTACCCGGAGATCAAGCGCACCGGCCGCTTCACCGCGTGACCCGGGCCAGGAACGTCACACCAGCGGCTTGACCAGCAGCTCGAACTGCAGGTCGTCGCGCTGCGGAACACCGAAGCGCTCGTCGCCGTACGGGAACGGCGTCATCTGTCCCGTACGGCGGTAGCCGCGCCGCTCGTACCAGGCGATGAGGTCCTCGCGTACGGAGATCACGGTCATGTGCATCTCGGTGACACCCCAGGTCTCCCGCGCGATGCGCTCCGCCGCCGCGATGATCACCTTGCCGAGGCCGCCGCCCTGGAGGCCGGGGCTGACGGCGAACATCCCGAAGTACGCGTAGCTGCCCCGGTGTTCGAGCTGGCAGCAGGCGACCACCTGCCCGTCCCGCTCCACGGTCAGCAGCTTGCTGTCGGGCGACTTGATGACCGCGAGCACACCCTCCGGGTCCGTCCGCTGCCCCGCCAGGATGTCCGCCTCGGTGGTCCACCCGGCCCGGCTGTCGTCCCCGCGGTACGCCGACTCGACCAGCGCGACCAGCGTGTCCACGTCGGCGTCGGTGGCGTCACGGAAGGTGAGGCCGGCGGTGGTCTCCATGGGGCGCATCTCCACTTCAGGGGCACGACTCGGGCAGAGTCGAGAGTAGCCCCCCGGCTAGGCTCGCCCGCATGGTGCACGTACTGAGCGGCCGCGTCCTGCTGCGGCCCACGGATCCGGAGCGTTCCCGAGTCTTCTACGGCGACCAGCTGGGCCTCGCCGTGTACCGCGAGTTCGGTACGGGCCCGGAGCGGGGCACCGTCTACTTCCTCGGCGGTGGCTTCCTGGAGCTGTCGGGACGCTCCGAGGCCCCGCCGGCCGCGGACGTCCGGCTGTGGCTCCAGGTCCCGGACGTGACCGCGGCGCACGAGGAGCTGCTGGCCAAGGGTGTTGAGATCGTGCGACCGCCGGTCAGGGAGCCGTGGGGGCTGGTCGAGATGTGGGTGGCGGACCCGGACGGCACCCCGATCGTGCTGGTGGAGGTGCCGGCGGACCATCCGATCCGGTACCGGCCGGGAATCTGAGCGCCCCGCCTCGACGACAGGCATCCGATGTGATGCCGATCGTTGCGACGACTTGGATATGCTCCGCCGACCGCCGTGGCCCGAGGGCGCCGAGCAGTGGAGGAGCACATGAGCCTGGACCTGAACGCCCCGGTCTTTCGCCGGCAGAGATGGGCGGCCAGGACGTCCCTGGCGGCGGCCGTCCTCGCGGTCCTGCTCCCTCTCGCCTACGGCGGTCTCGGCGGCGTTCTGCTGCTGGCCGCCGGGCTCGCGGGCGCGGCCGTCACGGCGGCGACGGTGTGGTGGACGCTGACGCGGCGCGGACCGGAGCGCTGGCTGGCGGCGGGCCTCGCGGTCGTCACCCCGGCGCTCGTCCTGGTCCTGTTCGTGGTCACCCTGGGATGGGTGATCCTGCTGTCGCCGGTGCTGTGGAGCGTGGCCGTGTGGAGCGGGCGGTACGCGCTGCGCAGCGCCGGGACCCGGCCGAAGCGGATGAAGGAGCACCGGGCGCGGTCCGTGCGACGCCCCTTCCTGATCATGAACCCCCGTTCCGGGGGCGGGAAGGTCGGGCAGTTCCGGCTGCGGGAGAAGGCCGAAGAGCTGGGCGCCCAGGTGGTGCTGCTCGACCCGGAGGAGCACCTGGACGTGACCGCGCTGGCGCAGGCGGCCGTGGCGGAGGGCGCCGACCTGCTCGGTGTCGCGGGCGGTGACGGCACCCAGGCGCTGGTCGCCGCCGTCGCCGCGGAACACGACCTGCCGTTCCTCGTCATCTCCGCCGGCACCCGCAACCACTTCGCCATGGACCTCGGCCTCGACCGCACCGACCCCTCGACCTGCCTCGACGCACTCATCGACGGGGTCGAACTCCGGGTGGACCTCGGCTTCGTGGCGGACCGTCCGTTCGTCAACAACGCCTCCTTCGGCGCGTACGCGGCGGTCGTCCAGAGTCCCGCCTACCGCGACGACAAGATCGGCACCACGCTGGAGCTCCTGCCCGATCTGCTCACCCGTCAGCGCGGCCCCCAGCTGACCGCGCGGGTCGACGCGACCACCGTCGACGGCCCGCAGGCCGTGCTGGTGAGCAACAACGCCTACCGCACCGGTGACCCCGTGGGCCTGGGCCGCCGCGAGCGGCTCGACTCCGGGCTGCTCGGCATCCTCGGGGTCCGGGTGGACAGTGCGGCCGAGGCGGCGGCCCTGCTGCTCGACCCCGCTCCGCAGGGTCTCGCGGTGCTGTCCGCGCGGGAGGTGGTCGTCGACGCCGACCACCCGGAGATCGAGGTCGGCGTCGACGGCGAGGCCCTGGTCCTGCCCACCCCGGTCCACTGCCGTATCGCGCCCGGGGCACTCCGCGTCCGCGTCCCGAGGAAACGGCCTGGCGTACCGGCGGCCCAACCCCGCCTGAACTGGCGCCGGTTGCGCAAGCTGGCGGCACCGGCCGGGCGGCCGTGAGCGGGTTCCGGCGAAGCGGGTTGCGCTGGAGTGCGCTCCAGCTCCTGGCGTCGTACGCACGACCTGCCTGAAGGGGAACTGATCGTGCGGTACACACTGTTCGGCAAGACCGGTCTGCGCGTGAGCGAGCTGAGCCTCGGCGCGATGGTCATGGGCGAGAATCCCGCCTACGGCTCCGACAAGGAGACCAGCGCCAGACTTCTGGACGCCTACGCCGACGCGGGCGGCAACTTCGTCGACACGGCGGACATCTACTCGGGCGGGGCCTCGGAGCGCATCCTCGGCGAGCTGCTCGACGGGCGGCGCGAGGAGTTCGTGCTGGCCGGCAAGTACACCTGCGGAACCCGTGCGGGGGACGTCAACTCGGCCGGCAACCATCGCAAGAACCTCGTGCAGTCGGTGGAGGCGAGCCTCGGGCGGCTGCGGACCGACCGGCTGGACATCCTGTGGGTGCACGCCCACGACAACTTCACCCCGGTCGACGAGGTCATGCGGGCGCTCGACGACCTCGTCCGCACGGGCAAGGTGCTCTACGTCGGCGTGTCGGACTGGCCCGCCTGGGAGATCGCACAGGCCAGCACCCTTGCTGAGTTGCGGGGTTGGACGGCCTTCGCGGGTTCGCAGCTGCGCTACAACCTGCTGGACCGCACTCCGGAGCGTGAACTGCTGCCCCAGGCACGGGCGTTCGGCCAGGCGGTGCTCGCGTGGTCACCGCTGGCGGGCGGGAAGCTCACCGGCAAGTACCGGCGGGGCGAGACGGGCCGCCTCGACGCCTGGGGCGACAAGCCGAACGCGCGGGACGAGGAGATCATCACGGCCGTCGTGGAGATCGCCGAGCAGGGCGGCTGGAGCCCGGCCCAGGTGGCGCTGGCCTGGCTGCTCGGCCGACCCGGCAATGTGGTGCCCATCGTCGCGGCCACCCGGGAGAGCCAGCTCGCCGACAACCTCGGCAGCCTCGCCGTCCGTCTCGACGCCGACGCCGTCACCCGGCTGGACCGGGTGAGCGCGGTGCCGCTCGGCTTCCCGCACGACTTCGTACGGGAGCCGGCCATCGTCGAGAACATCTACGGCGACCGCTGGCAGGCCATCGACGACCGGCGCTGGGGATATCGGCGTACCGCGACCGACGTGCTCTAGAGCGGACGCCCGTCGGCCTCCGCGGGGGCGAGCGGGGTCACCGTGATCCGGTCGATGACGGGGGCTTGGGCGGAGCGTTGGCCGAACTCGTTCCTGGTGTCCCCGGCGAAGTCGGGGAGTTCGTCGGCGGTGAAGGTGAGCGTGTTGAGGCCCGGGCGCAGGGTGACCGGTAGGGAGAGGTTCCAGAAGTTGTTGAAGTGGAAGGTGGTGGGGAACAGGACGCGGTGGGCGGGGGCGCCGTTGACGGAGATGTCGGCGTGGCGGCAGACCGGGTCCGGGTTGTAGTGGGTGGACGGGGGCTGCTCGCCGTTGGAGTAGCGGATCGTCAGCGCGTGGCGTCCGGCGCGGTCCGCCGTGACCGTGAGGGTGAGCGCGTTCGCGGGCCCGGCACCGACGCCGTCGACCGCCTTGCCGCCGGTGGCGTACGGGAAACCGGTCACCGTCGCCGCGCCGGTCAGGATGCCTTCCTCGGCGGCGTACGCGGTCGTGGGCAGGAGGCCGCGCGAGGGGGCGACGCGCAGCCTGTCGACGATCAGCCGGTCGGAGGTCCCGGTGATCGTGATCTTGTTGACGCCTCCGGCGAGGAAGAGCGGTACGGCACCGCGCTCGACGCGTCCGACCTCCTCGCCGTTCACGCTCAGCACGCCCTCTCCGGGCCCGAGCACGTCGACGGTCACGGAGGCCTCGCCGTCGTCGGCCGCGTACGCCCAGAAGGTGACCGTGCCGCCCCGCGGGAGCACCGCCACGCCGGGCCCCGAGGCGCCGCGGTGCGCGAGGCTGACCCGGGCCCCGCCGCCGAGGTCGGCGAACTCGGCGTCGTACAGCGCGGTTTGGTCCTTCTCCCGCAGCACGACGTCCAGCTTGTCGACGACCGCGTCCCCCTTGGTGAGCCCGAGGTCGGGGTCCTGGGCCGCGAGGGTGATCCGGTGACGGCCCGCGGTCAGCTCCACCCGGGTGTCGGTGTGGCCCCACACCGCCCACTTGTAGCCGAGCGGCAGCCGCAGTTCGCGCGGGTCCTTGCCGTCGACGCGCAGGAAGACGTTGGTGGGGCCCTGCTCCCGCACCAGGTCGGCGAGGTTGTGGGAGCCCGCGAAGACGGCCAGGTCGTAGGTCCCGTCCTCCGGGACCTCGACGTCGAAGGCGAGCACGCCGTCGGATCCGGTGCGCAGTCCGCCCACGTGGTAGCCGCCGGAGGTCGCGAACCGGTCGACGGCGGACGGCGATCCCTCGGGCCCGTTCTTCGAGTAACCGCCGCCCGTGTAGGTGGCGTCCTCGGCCTCGTACGTCCGTCTCCAGCGCACCGCGGGCGGCAGCGTCACGGCCCCGTTGCCGCCCGGCGACAGGATCACCTGGTAGGCGGACATCGCGTCGAGGCCGGCCAGGCTCAGCGTCACCTTGCCCTCGACGACGGGGAGTTCCTCGTCCCGCAGCCGCAACGGCGGTGCGCCGGCCCCCACTTGCCCCGTCCAGGGAATCTCCACCAGGCGCGCGTGGACGACGGTGCCGAACACCTCCGCGTCCACGCCCTCGAACACGACGTCCGCCGCACCGTCCGCGCCCCCGAACAGCACCCTGGCCTGGCGCTTCTCCCCGTCGAGGGCGGCCACACCCTGGAGCGTGTACTGCTCGTTGGGGTGCGGGGCGACGACCCGGACGGTGTTCCCGGTCAGCTGTCCGTAGGCGTTGTACAGCCACCACTGGCCGTTGGCCTTGTTCGCCTCCACCGCCGAGTCGTTGAGGTTGCCGGCGATGTTCCAGTAGGCGAGGTCGGCGTCGACCTTCGACTCCTCGATCGCGGCGATCCACTGGATCATCTGCCCGGGGACCGAGACGTGGTAGTTGTGCGCGTACTCGTTGATGTTGACGGGCAGCGGGCCGATGCCCAACTCCCGTTCCCAGTCACGGTACTTGGCCACGTTCGTGCGGACCTCGGCGGGCGAGGACAGCTCATGCCAGGTGACGATGTCGGGCAGTACGTCGTGCGACTTCGCGAACTCCAGGAAGTCCCGGACCTCGGGGTACAGGACGCAGGTGTTGGGTCCGGCCACGCGGGCGTCCGGGTCGAGGTCCTTGATGAGGCGGTGGGCGGCTTCCCAGGCGGCGAAGTAGTGGTCCGGCCCGGTCCGCCAGGACACCCCGTCGTAGCTCCACTCCCCCTCGCCGAACATGTTGCCCTCGGGCTCGTTGAACGGCACGTACACGACGTGGGATCTCAACTCCCCCAGGGTCAGGACGTGTTCGACCTGGCGGCGGATCACGTCCAGGTGCCCGGCGAGCCGCTCCTCGCCGGTGGCACCCGGCCACTCGTACGGAAACCCCCGGTAGAAGTCGGGCAGATAGACGTACACGTCCTTCCCGCCCGCCGCGACGAACGGCGGCAGGATCTCCAGCGCGTCGCCCCCGGGATGCTGGGTGCCGTCCTGGGCCTTGGTCGTCACCGTCCGCGGGTACATGCCCTCGACCACGACACGGCTCGGTACACCGTCGCCGTACAGGCCGTAGAGCGTGCCGCTCGCTCCCCCGTGGAAGGGGCCGGTCTCGGTGCCGAGGTCGATGGTGAGCTTCTCGCGGGCGGGGCCTTCGGCTGCCACGGCATCCATCCTTCGTTCGACATTCCGTACGACAATCGATGATCCGCACCGACCTGGACGAACGTAGGAAGCGCGGGTGGACCGCGTCAACAGGCAACGGGCTTCGAAACTTCCGAAACCGCAGGTCGCAGGCGTCAGGCGCGCAGCGCGCCCAGGCTCCCCTCCAGTCGGCCGAGCAGCTCTCCCAGCCGGGCGGCGAGTTCGTCCCGCGCCTCGGGGGTCAGGACGGACAGCACGGCCGTCTCGTACTCCAGCTGCTCGGGCAGGATCCCGTCGACCAGCTCGCGGCCGGCGTCGGTGAGCCGGACGTGGGCGACGCGGCGGTCGCGGGTGTCGCCCCGGCGCTCCACCAGGCCCCGTTCGGTGAGCTGCTTGAGGCGCTTGGTGACGGCGGCGCCGGAGGAGAAGGTCTCGCGGGCCAGGTCACCGGGGGTGAGCTCGTGGCCGGTGCGGCGCAGCGCGCCGAGCAGGTCGAACTCGGGGCGGCTGAGCCCGGCCCGGCGCAGGGGGGCGTCCTCGGCCTGCTGGAGGAGGGCGGCACAGCGGTTGACGCGGCCGATGATCTCCATGGGGCCGGTGTCGAGTCCGGGGTGGACGGTCTGCCACTGCCGGACAACCGCGGCGACGGTGTCGTGCCTCGTCGGGTCCGCCGGTCGTCCGTTCGGTGCCGTCATGGACGTACGCCCTCCGTTCTGTGCTGCCGGATCGTCGCGGCGAGCGTACGGTGTCCGGCCCGCTCGGCGCGCACGACCCTCTCCTGGGGCAGGGCACGCTGCCACCATTCGCCGGACGCGGCCTCCATGGTGGCGCGCAGATCGACCAGGGCGGTGGCGAGGACGCGGCGGGCGGAGTCCAGGGCGCCGGGCGCGCGGTGCGGCTCGGCCAGGAGGCGGGCGATGTCTTCGTGGGCGCGTTCCACCGCGGCCAGCGACTGCTCGACACGGTCGCCCGCGCGCCGGTTGGTGACGGCCACGGCGGCGACGAATCCGACCAGCGCCCCGACGAGGGTGTCCATCACCCGCTCGGTGATCAGCCGGCCGGGCTCCTGGTACCCGGCGAACTCGGTGATGAGCAGGGCCATCGGGGTCACGCAGATGCTGCCGAGCCAGTAGTTGCGGGCGATGAGCGCCTCGGCGCCGAAGTTGAACGCGAGGCAGCACAGGACGAGCGCTGCGGGCCCGAGGTGGGCGAGCGGGACGACGGCGGCGAACACCAGCACCCCGACGAGATTGCCGACGACCCGCTGGACGCCCCGGCTCCAGGTGAGGGTGACGTTGGCCTGGTAGAGGGAGGCCGCGGTGACCAGGGCCCAGTAGGGGCGGCCGACACCGAGCGCGAGGGAGACGTAGCCGGCGAGGGCGCAGCCCAGGGCGGTGCGTACGGCGATCGGGGCGAGCATGCGCCACACCGGGTGGGCGGGGGCGGCGAGCTCGATCTCCACGCCGAGGAGTTCGTCGTCGTCCGGCGTCCGCGGGACCGGTGCGGTGCCGCGCAGTGCGCGGGCCCAGGCGCGGAGGCGGTCCGGGTCCGCGTCGGCCGGGGCGGCGAGGGCGACCTCGGCGCGGACGGCGAGGCGTTCGAGGGCGCGCCGGGTTTCGGAGCGGGTTCCGGCCGACAGGAGGGTCTGCCAGGCGGCCTGCACGGCGGCGTGGGCGGCTCCGCCGGCCTGCGGGCGCGGGTTCTCGGCGTACGCGGCGGCCGTGTCCAGGGCGCGGGCGGTGGCCCGTCGCTCCGGGCCGTGCGGCCGGAACAGGCCCGGTGCCATCCCCACCAACCAGGCCCAGGCGCCCGTCGCGAGGGCCAGGGCGAGGTGGCCGGGGACCTGGGCGAGGGTCTGCGGGGCGAAGAGGGAGGCGGAGCTGATGAAGGTGAGGACCACATGTCCCGGCGGCCCGATCCGGGTCGCGTCGCAGAGTGTCTTCTGTACGGCGGCCACCAGCGCGCCGACGGTGACCAGCACGACCGCGCTGCCGGTGAGCGAGGCGGCGACCAGGCCGGCCCCGAGGCCGGCGACCATGCCGAGCACCCCCCAGGCCAGGGCGCGGGCCCGGGCGGCGTAGGGCCGGTTGTGGGCGTAGAGGGCGCACAGGGACCCGGCCATGGTGTACATCGCCAGGTCGAGGCGGCCGAGGGCCAGCAGGGTGAGGTTGGGCGGGGCGACCGCGACCACCACGCTCAGGGCTGGCTTGAACCAGATGTCGGAGGGCCTGCCGAGGCGCAGCACACCGGCCAGCGGAAGACGGCGTACGCGTGGAGTGTCGGGCTGGGGGGTCGCACTGCTCATGAAGCAATACTTTAGCAGGTGTTTTATCTGTAAATGACTACGGGCGGCATTACCGTCATCACCCTGACCTGCTGTGCTCCGCCGCACGCTCCCCGCGTACACCCTTGCGCTCGATTGCGCGCCGCATGGCCCGGGCATTCCTTGACCGACCGTCGATCGGGGAGGTTGGCGTGCACGGACCGGCTTCGTCCGGCTGGCTGCTGGTGACGATCTGCGCGGCGACCGGGGCGTACTGCCTGCTGCGGATGCGCAGCAGCGTCGAGGAGCAACGCCGGGCCGCGGGCGGTGAGGCGCTGATGGGCTTCGGGATGGCCGCGATGGCCGTACCGGCCGCCGTGTTCACGCCCCCGCCGTGGGCCTGGCCGCTCTGTACGGCGGTGTTCGGCGGGGCCGCGCTGCGCGCGCTGTGGGCGGCGCGCTCCAGCACCCATCATCTGCATCACCTGGTGGGGGCGGGGGCCATGGTCTACATGGCGGTGGTGATGGCGGCCTCCCCCGGACACCACGGCGGTGCGGGAGTCCCCGTCGTGACGGGCGCGCTGCTCCTCTACTTCGCGGGGTACGTCCTGCTGTCCGGCGTCCGCCTGATACCGGTGACCGCGGGCGGCGGCACCGTCGGCTGGGGCGACCGGCCCGAACTCGCGCGCGCGTGCCGGCTGTCGATGGGCATCGCGATGGTGGCGATGCTGCTGACGCTCTGACGTGCGCGGCGACTGACGGCGACGGGACTTGCGGCTTCGGCGGCCGCGGTCGCACCCGCGGGAAGAGGAGTTCACCGCCTGCTGACGACCACGGCGGCGCCGGACGGCCGGGGGCATGGACCCGCGGACAACAGGGAACCCGGCAACGACCATGCCCCCATGGCGGACAGCCGGCCATGACCGCGGCCCCGGACAACGGCCGGTCCGGCCCACCCGCACCCCGGAATTCGCCTCCCACCGCACCGGTCGACGAGGATCGCACCATGCACACCCCGTCCGTCGACTCCCCGCCCCGCCCGCCGGAGCACCGGACCGCCGCCCGCGCTTCCGGGGTTCTCGCTGTGTGCTCGGTGCTGCTGCTCGTCCTGGTCGTGGTCAAGTGGCACCCGCTGCTCACCGTGGACGGCGACATCGCCGACGCCACCCACCGCTGGGCGGTCGACGAACCGGGGCTCACGCACGCCTTCCGGATCCTCACGGACTGGGTCTGGGACCCATGGACGATGCGTCTCCTGGCGGCGGCCGCGGCGATCTGGCTGGTCTGGCGCCACAACGCCCGCTGGGCCGCCATGTGGCTGGTGGCCACATGTGCGCTGGGCACACTGGTCCAGCAGGTCCTGAAGTCCGCGGTCGGCCGCGAACGCCCGGTCTGGCCCGACCCCGTCGACACCGCGCACTTCGCGGCCTACCCGTCGGGCCACGCCCTGACGGCCACGGTCGTGTGCGGCCTCCTCCTGTGGCTCCTGCACCACTACGGCGTCGGCCGCACCCTGTGGCTCACGGCCCTGGCACTCGCCGTGATCTCCGTCGTGGGTGTCGGCCTCACCCGTATCTGGCTCGGCGTCCACTGGCCCTCCGACGTGCTCGGCGGCTGGCTGCTGGGCGCGATGCTGGTCACGCTGGCGGTGACGGTCCACCAGCGGCACCGGCCGTGAACGACGGCCCGAGCCGGGTCTACGGCTACGTGGGTCCACCCGCGCCGCGCTCGACGGTACGGCCGGATCGCGCGGGCCGAACCATCCGTTCCGCCGCCGACCTCGACACCTGGCTGTCGGGGCGCGGGGCAGCCGAGACCTCGGAGCCCTTCACCTTCGTCGTCGCCCTGGGCCGCCGGCCGCTGGGCGGTCGACGAGGTCACCAACCACTCCACGGGCTACTGTCCGGACCTCGATTCATGGCAGGCGGTCGGGCGTGCGCTGGACCTGGCCGGCGTCGAGCACCCGGGCCGGTTCACCCACGAATGGTGTTCCGGCTCTGCGACGAGTGCGGGGAGCGGTCGATCGCGCGCGAGCAGGATTTCGTCTGCGTGTTCTGCGGAAACGCCCTCCCCCGGACATGGAACGCCGGCCCGTAAGATCATCGTATGGCTGCCGTCCTGTTCGACTTCTCGGGGACCCTCTTCCGGATCGAGTCCACCCACTCCTGGCTGAGGGCCGCCCTCGACGAGGCGGGACTCCCTCTCGCCGAGGCCGAGTTGACGGGGGTGGCGCGGGAGCTGGAGCACGTGGGGGCCTTGCCCGGTGGGGTCGCGCCCCGGGTGCCGATGCCGGACGGGCTCGCCGCCGTGTGGGACGTCCGGGACGAGAGCGCCGAGTTGCACCGGGCCGCGTACACCGGGCTTTCGCGGCTCGTCACGCTGCCGGATCCCGCCCTGCACGACGCGCTCTACGACCGGCACATGCTCCCCGCGGCCTGGCAGCCGTATCCCGATGCCGCCGAGGTACTGCGCGCACTCCGCGAGCGCGGGACCAAGGTGGGCGTCGTGAGCAACATCGGCTGGGACCTGCGCCCGGTCTTCCGCGCGCACGGGCTCGATGAGTACGTCGACGCGTATGTGCTGTCGTACGAACACGGCGTCCAGAAGCCCGACCCCCGGCTGTTCAAGACCGCCTGCACGGCGCTCGGTGCCGAGCCCCGGGACGTGCTGATGGTCGGCGACGACCGGCGGGCGGACGGCGGTGCGGCGGCCCTGGGCTGCGCGGTGCACTTCGTGGATCATCTGCCGGCGGCGCAGCGGCCCGACGCGCTGCGGCCCGTCCTCGACCTGGTGGACTGAGGCCGGGGTTCCGATCGGGGTTTCCGCTCGGAATCGACAGCAGAAAACTGTCCGAAAACGGGGTGGTCGCCCCGCCAGAAGGTCGCCTGAGGACACCATTGGGGCGTATGCTCGCCCACCCTGGACGATCCCCCGCGTCGCCCAGAGCAGGCAGCAGCCCCGACCAGGCCGTTTTCGGGCCGGTCCGGACGCACTGAGTATAGTTGGCTGATAGCCAGTCAACGCAGGAGTTACAGCATGTCCCCGCGCAGCGCCTCGGTCAACGAAGAGTTGCGCCGCCGTTCCCGGGAGCGGCTCCTGCAGGCGGCACTCGAACTGGTCTCCGAGCGGGGTTACGAGGCCACGACCCTCGGCGACATCGCGGACCGGGCCGGTTCGGCGCGCGGTCTGGTGTCGTACTACTTCCCCGGCAAGCGCCGGCTCGTGCAGTCCGCGGTGCACCGGCTCATGCACCGCACGCTGGAGGAGGCCCTGGAGCGCGAGCCGCGCACCGAGGACGGCCGGGAGCGGATGGCCCGCGCCATCGACGCGGTCCTCGGTCTGGCACAGGACCGGACGGTGCTCATGCGCCAGCACATGGCGGGACTGCTGGACACCGAGGGCTTCGTACAGTGCCCGGAACAGCAGCGCCTCGCCGAACTGCTGCGGGACACGATGGAACGGCACGGTTCGCAGACGGTCGGGACGGACTACCCGATGCTGCGCTCGCAGCTCATGGGCGCCGTCTACGCGATGGTCCTGCCGAACGTGCCCCTGCCGATCGCGACCCTGCGCGCCGAGCTGTTCACCCGCTACCGGCTGGATTGGGAGCAGGGCGTCCCGCCGGGCACCGAGGCACCCGACGGGACGTGCGACAAGGATCTGTCGCGTTTCTTCGAGACGGGCCCGGAGGCCGGGGATCAGTCGAAGTAGTCAGGCTGGGTCTGGACGTTGAGCTCGCCGAGCCGCACCTTCCTGGCCGGATCCGTCCGCTTGTCGCTGAGCTTCAGGACGTCGAAGCCCTTGGCGATGTCGTTGGAGTAGATGAAGCCGTTGTAGTAGTACGCCGACCAGGGGCCGGCGGTCGTCAGCCGCCCGGTGGTCACGGGTCCGCGCTCGAAGTAGCCGATTTCCTTCGGGCGCGAGGAGTTCGTGAAGTCCCAGACGGAGACACCACCCTGGTACCAGGCCTGGACCATGATGTCCCTGCCCTTGACCGGGATCAACGAGCCGTTGTGGGCCACGCACACCTCGACGTCCGCCTGGTAGCGGGGGATCTTGAAGTAGCTGCGGAAGACCAGCTTGCGCTTGTCGCCCTTCCCGACGATGTCGTAGATGCCGTCGGCACCGCGGTTCGGACCGATCTCCGCGTTGCAGGTGGCCGCACCGCCGCCGCCCAGCTCGTCGGTGAAGACGACCTTGTTCGCCTTCTGGTTGAAGGTCGCCGAGTGCCAGAACGCGAAGTTCACGTTGTCCTGCACCCGGTCGATGACCTTCGGGTTCTCCGGGTCCTTGACGGAGAACAGGATGCCGTCGCCCATGCAGGCGCCCGCCGCCAGGTCCTTGTCCGGGAGCACCGTGATGTCGTGGCAGCCTGTGGTCTTGGCGACGCCCGGGTTGGTGGGCGAACCGGGGTTGCCGCCGCCGTCGGGGCCCTCGCCGGGGAAGAGCACCGGGAAGCTGACGACCGCCGCCTCCTCGGGGGCGTCGCGCGGCACCTTGATGACGGAGATGCCGTCGTGCGGCGGCTGGCAGTCGGGGTAGGCGGCGCTCGGTGAGTACGAGGAGACGTAGATGTAGACGTTCCTGGGCTCGGGCACCAGCGTGTGGGTGTGCGAGCCGCAGGCGGTCTCCACGGCGGCGACGTACTTCGGGTTCTCCTTGTCGCTGATGTCGAAGACCTTCATGCCCTCCCACGAGGACTTCTCGGTCGCGGGCTGGGTGGTGCTGCTGCAACTGCTGTCGCTGCGCGAGGAGTCGGTGGACAGGAACAGCAGGTCGCCGGAGACGGAGATGTCGTTCTGCGAGCCCGGGCAGAGCACCTGGGCGATCGTCTTCGGCGCCTTCGGGTCGCTGATGTCGAAGACGCGGAAGCCGTCGTAGTTCCCGGAGAAGGCGTACCTGCCCTGGAAGGCCAGGTCCGAATTGGTGCCGGTCAGTGCGTCCTTGGGGATGTTGACGAGGTGCTCGATGTTGTCGGAGTGGACGATCTCGTCCTGCCCGGGTATCTCGCCGCCGGCGATCGCCGCCTTCACCTCGGCCTCGGTGCTCTTGGAGACACTCTTGCCCGCCGTCGGACCGTCCCCGGGGTCTGGGGTCGCGACGGCGGGGCCTGCGGTCAGCAGCGCGGCCAGGAGACCTGCGGCGGCCGCGGCAACTCCCAGACGTCTGTGGCGGGTTCGGGACTCTTGCAACAGGATCACTGTTTCCTCCCTGTGCCGTTCATGTGGAACGGTTCACGCGTCACCGCAGTATCGTCTTCGCCATGCACAGATCAACGGGAGGCAACGAAATCGTCATGAGGGGTCCACGGTGAGCACTGCGCTTTTCCGCCGCGCGCCGTACGCGACGGCCGCCCTGGTCGCGCTGGCAGCCCTGGTCCTCGGAGGGTGCGACTCCGACACAGACCCGAAGTCCGCCCCGGCGACCGGGCCTTCGGTGCTGGTGCCCGGCAAGCCCGGTGAGGCGAACCGCACACTGTCCGCCCAGGACGCGGAGGAGCAGCGGGCCGACGACGACACCCCCAACTCGGCGGACGTCTCGTACGCGCGGATGATGATCACGCATCATGCCCAGGCCCTGGAACTGACCGAACTGGCCCCGCAGCGCGCCGAGTCGGCGAAGCTCAAGGCCCTCGCCGAGCGGATCTCGGCCGCCCAGGGGCCGGAGATCGAGGCGATGAGGGCCTGGCTGAAGGAGTACGGCCAGTCCGAGAAGAGCGACGCCCACGCGCACGCCAGGATGCCCGGCATGGCGACCGAGGCCCAGTTGGAGAAGTTGCGAGCGGCGAAGGGGAAGGCCTTCGACGAGCTCTTCCTCACGCTGATGATCACTCACCACGAGGGGGCGATCACCATGGCGACGGACGTGAAGGGGCAGGGCAACAACGTCCGGATCGAGGAGATGGCGGACGACGTGGTGGCCCAGCAGACGAGCGAGATCAACCGCATGCGGAACATGCTCTGAACCGAGGCGACAGGTTCCGATAGGCCGGTCGGCCCAAGCGCCCGCTTCACCGCCGCGCGTGACGTGGCGTCAGGAAGCCCGCGTCGCGCGCCTGCGAGATGAGCCGGAGCGACTTGCGGCGGCTGTGTCCGGTCGCGCACATCACGGCGAGGACCGGGTCGACGCCGTCCTCCTGGGCGGCCCGGTACTCCTGCGCCACCAGCCACCGCCCCTCCGGGCCGCGCGGCCAGGCCGGGCGAGCACGACGCGGTCCGGCCTCACCGGCCACCGCCTCGGGCTCCCTTCCGCAAGCCGCGAAGAGCGGCCCCTCGATCCAGTCCGCGAGCACGCCCAGGTCGTCGAGCGGCAGGGCGGGCGTCGCCCGTACGTCCTCCAGGCAGACACCTCCCTGGCCCACCACGGCGAGTGCGTCGACCCGGGCGCCGTCGGAGAAGGCCAGCCGGACGGTGAACCACGCCATCGCACCGGCGTCCTCCCGCACTTCCCACGCGGGCCACACGGACACGCTGCCGTCCGTCGGACAACGATCAGAAAGATTAAGAAAGGATGCTTCTAGCACACACGCAACGTAACCGCATGATCACAATCCATTCGAACGGACACGCACACCCAGGTCGCTCCGGCACCCTGTCAGAGCAGCACCGGCGGTGCGATCCTGGAGGTGTCAGCGACTCCTCTCGTAAGGAGTTCCGCCGTGCTGCGTGTCGCCGTCGTCGGCTCCGGGCCCAGCGGGTGCTACACCGCCCAGAGCCTCGTCCAGCAGGACCCCGACGTGCTCGTCGACGTCCTGGACCGGCTGCCCTGCCCGTACGGTCTGGTGCGCTACGGGGTGGCACCGGACCACGAGAAGATCAAATCGCTCCAGACCAGTCTGCGGACGATCCTGGAGCACGAGCGGGTGCGGTTCCTCGGCAATGTCGGGGTCGGCCCCGGCGGGGTGCCGGTCGCCCGGTTGCGCGAGCTGTACCACGCCGTCGTGTACTGCGTGGGTGCCGCCACCGACCGGCATCTGGGGATCCCGGGCGAGGAGCTGCCGGGCAGTTGGTCGGCGACGGAGTTCGTGTCCTGGTACAGCGCGCATCCCGACTCCACGGCCGACGGCTTCGTGGCCGGCGCCCGGTCGGCGGTGGTCATCGGTGTGGGCAACGTCGCCGTCGACGTGACGCGGATGCTGGCGCGCGGGGTGACCGAGCTCAGCCCGACCGACATCCCGCATCCGGCGCTCACCGCGCTGGCGGCCAGCCGGGTGTCGGAGGTCCACATGGTGGGCCGGCGAGGCCCTTCCCAGGCCCGCTTCACCACCAAGGAGCTGCGCGAGCTCGGTTCACTTCCGGACACCGAAGTGGCCGTGCACGCACAGGAGTTGGCGCGGGACCCGGCCTACCTCGATCCCTCCGCCCTGCCGGCGCCGCAGCGCCGGAACGTGGAGGTGCTGCGGGGCTGGGCGGCAGCGGAGTCACGCCCGTCCGCCCACCGGATCTCGTTGCGCTTCTTCCTGCGCCCCGTCGAACTCCTCGCCGACGGCGGCCGCGTGGGCGCGGTCCGCTTCGAGCGGACGGTGCCGGACGGGCGCGGCGGCGTGCGCGGCACCGGCGAATTCGAGGACATCGAGGCCCAGTTGGTGTTGCGCTCGGTGGGCTACCGGGGAATGCCGGTGGAGGGGTTGCCGTTCGACGCGGACAGCGGCACGGTGCCCAACGTCGACGGCCGTGTGGTGTACGACGGTTCCGCCGTCCCCGGAGAGTACGTGGCCGGCTGGATCAAGCGCGGCCCGACCGGCGTGATCGGCACCAACCGCCCGGACGCCAAGGAGACGGTCACCTCGCTCCTCGCGGACGCCCCCGTGCTTGTACACGAAGAACTCCGCGAGGACCCGCTCGACGCCCTGCGGGCAGCGGGCGTCGAGCCGGTGGAGTGGGCGGGCTGGTGCGCGATAGAGCGAGCGGAGGCGGCGCTCGGCGCGTCCCTGGGCAGGGGTGTCGTGAAGCTCCCGGACTGGCAGTCCCTGATGGGGGTGGTGCACGGACACGCCCGCTAGGGGCGCGGGATACCGAGCCGTCGGCAGCGGATCAGCACCGGGCAACGAACCGGCAACACCGCCGAAATCAACAAACTGTTCAACACCCCTACGGTCTCGGACATGGCCCAAACCACCCCTGTGCATCCCGTGGACGAAGTACCTCCGGTACGACAGCTCGCCGCCTTCGGTCTCCAACACGTGCTCGCGATGTACGCGGGCGCCGTGGCCGTCCCGCTGATCGTCGGCGGCGCGATGCAGCTGTCACCGGCGGACCTGGCGTATCTGATCACCGCCGACCTGCTGGTGTGCGGCATCGCCACCCTCATCCAGTGCATCGGCTTCTGGCGTTTCGGCGTACGACTGCCGATCATGCAGGGCTGCACCTTCGCGGCCGTGTCCCCCATGGTCCTGATCGGCACCACGGGTGGCGGACTTCCGGCGATCTACGGCTCGGTGATCGTCGCGGGACTCGCGATCACGCTGCTCGCACCGGTCTTCGGCAAGCTGCTGCGCTTCTTCCCGCCGCTGGTCACGGGCACGGTGATCCTTGTCATCGGTATCTCCCTGCTGCCGGTCGCGGGCAACTGGGTGGCGGGCGGCGTCGGATCGGCGGACTTCGGCGCCCCGAAGAACATCGCGCTGGCCGTCTTCGTGCTGGCGGTGGTGCTGGGGGTGCAGCGGTTCGGGCCCGCGTTCCTGAGCCGGATCGCGGTGCTGATCGGCATCGTGGTGGGCCTGGCGGTGGCCGTTCCCTTCGGGTTCACGGACTTCGGCGGGGTCGGGGACGCGGACTGGGTCGGGATCAGCACGCCGTTCCACTTCGGGGCGCCGACCTTCGAGTTCTCGGCGATCGTGTCCATGCTGGTCGTGGCTCTGGTGACGATGACCGAGACGACCGGTGACCTGATCGCGGTCGGCGAGATGACGGACCGCAAGGTCGAACCGCGGCCCCTCTCGGACGGTCTGCGCGCGGACGGCCTGTCGACCGTGCTCGGCGGGGTCTTCAACACCTTCCCCTACACGGCGTACGCCCAGAACGTGGGCCTCGTCGGCATGACCCGGGTGCGCAGCCGCTGGGTCGTCGCCACGGCCGGCGGCATCCTGGTCCTGCTCGGCCTGCTGCCCAAACTGGGTGCGGTCGTCGCGGCCGTACCCGCGCCGGTGCTGGGCGGGGCGGGCCTGGTCATGTTCGGGACGGTCGCGGCAAGCGGCCTGAGGACCCTCACCCAGGTGGACTTCAAGGGCAACAACAACCTGACCGTGGTGGCCGTCTCGGTGGCCATGGGCGTGCTGCCGGTCGGCGTGCCGACGATCTACGAGAAGTTCCCCGACTGGTTCCAGACGGTGATGAACAGCGGCATCAGCGCGGGCTGCCTCACGGCGATCGTGCTGAACCTGCTCTTCAACCACCTGCCGGGGAAGTCCCGTTCAGCCGCTCCCGACCCGGACGGCCTGGCGGGCGGCGGCGTCGAGGAGACTGTCAAGAAGCCCCGGGAAGAGATCGTCTAGGTCGTCCCGGCGCAGGCCGTTCATCTTGGCCGTGCCCTGGTAGATCTGCCGGATCACTCCGCTCTCGCGCAGCACCCGGAAGTGGTGGGTGGTCGTCGACTTGGTGACGGGCAGGTCGAAGTGCGAACAGGAGAGCTCGTCGCTGACCGCGGCGAGCTCTCGCACGATCCGCAGGCGCATCGGGTCGGAGAGCGCGTGCAGGACGCCCTCCAGCCTGATCTCGCCACGCTCCGGATGTGGAAGGGCACGACTGCTGACGGCGGGGGAGGTCACGGCGGCTCCACTTCTCCAGGCTTTCCCGGGGCCCCGTGGACTCGGGGACCGGCCTCGGGCACCCCCATTGTACGAGACCTATCGTAGTTTGACATCCGACGTACTACGATGCCTATCGTACGAGTCGACCACCACCGGTCCCGTGACGAATGGAGCCCGCCGTGAGCGCACTCTTCGAGCCCTTCACGCTTCGCGACGTGACGATCCCGAACCGGGTGTGGATGCCGCCGATGTGCCAGTACTCGGCCGCTCCGGACGGCCCCGGGACCGGCGCCCCGAACGACTGGCACTTCGCGCACTACGCGGCCCGCGCGGCCGGCGGCGCGGGCCTGATCATCGTCGAGGCCACCGGGGTCAGCCCCGAGGGCCGTATCACCCCCTACGACCTCGGCATCTGGAACGACACCCAGGTCGAGGCGTTCCGCCGCATCACCCGCTTCCTGGTCTCCCAGGGCACGGTCCCGGGAATCCAGCTCGCCCACGCCGGCCGCAAGGCGTCGACCGACCAGCCCTGGAAGGGCGGCGCGCCGCTCGCCCCGGACGCAGGGGGCTGGCAGCCGCTGGGCCCGAGCGCGCTGCCGTACGACGAGGACCACCCGGTACCGGCCGCGCTGACCGGGCATCAGATCACCGAGATCGTCGCCCAGTTCGCGGACGCGGCCCGCCGCGCCCTCGCCGCCGGCTTCGAAGTCGCCGAGATCCACGGCGCCCACGGCTATCTGATCGGCAACTTCCTCTCCCCGCACAGCAATCACCGCACCGACGCGTACGGCGGCTCGTACCAGAACCGCACCCGCTTCGCGCTGGAGGTCGTCGACGCGGTGCGCGAGGTCTGGCCCGACGACAAGCCCCTCTTCTTCCGCGTCTCGGCGACGGACTGGCTGGAGGAGGGCGGCTGGACCGCCGAGGACACCGTCCGCTTCGCCCGCGACCTGCGGGCCCACGGCATCGACCTCCTGGACGTCTCCACCGGCGGCAACGCCTCGGGCGTGCGCATCCCCGTCGGCCCCGGCTACCAGGTCCCCTTCGCCGCCCGCGTCAAGGCGGAGACCACCCTGCCGGTGGCCGCGGTCGGTCTCATCACGGAGACCGAGCAGGCCGAGAAGATCCTCTCCAACGGCGAGGCGGACGCGGTGCTGCTCGGCCGCGAGCTGCTGCGGAACCCGTCCTGGGCGCGGCATGCGGCGCGGGAACTGGGCGGGAACGTGCATGTGCCGGACCAGTACCACCGGTCGGTCTGACGCCGTTTCCGCGAAGGGCCTTCGGCGCAGGGGGCACGGGCAGTAAGCTCGCCTGCGCACGGTCGGTTCGCCGACCGCGACGGGGAATGGGTCCGGCGTCCCTTTCGGGCGCGTCCACCGAGGGATCGGCGGCGCGTCAATCGCGACAACTTCACACGCGGCCTGCACGCCGGCAGGGCCTCAGTTGATCACCGTCGGTAGCGGGTGGTCGGCCTGAGACACCTGCCATCCCGCCTGCGGCTCGCGCTCGGTTCGATCACCCTCCCTCTCGGAGGAGGCCCCGAGCATGGAGTCGCGGATCGTCCTGGACATCCTGGGCGCGGCAAGCGTGGTGTCCGTGTTTCTGTACGCCCTCACCGGACTGCTCGACCAGGTGCGGGGTCTGCTGCGCTCCTGGCATGCCGTCCGGCGGGACGCCCGCGCACTGCGCCGGAACATCCCGCCGGAGGGCCGCGACGGCCGGTGAGCCGTCAACTCGCCGTACAGGCCTTGCCGTTGAGCGTGAAGGCACCCGGCGCCGCGCTGTTCCCGCCGTGGTTCGCCTGGTAGCCGATGCTGACACTCGCGTTCGGCGCGATCGTGCCGTTGTACGTCGCGTTCGTCCCCGTCACCGCGCCGGAGGACGGGCTGTACGTGGCGCCCCAGCCGTTGGTGATGGACTGGCCGGTGGGGAGGGTGAAGGCCAGCTGCCAGCCGTTGATCGCGGTGGTGCCGGTGTTGGTGATCGTCAGGGAGGCCGTCAGGCCGGTGCTCCAGGCGTTGGTCGTGGCCGTCACCTTGCAGGCGCCCGGCTGGGGTTGGGGCGCCGGGCCCGAGCCGTCGAGGCCGAAGAAGGTGAGGGCGCGGGCGGCCATGCCGGTGGTGTAGAGGTTGTGGCCGACGCCCTGGAGACTGATCGCCTCGACCGGGGCCCGGTCACCGGTGGCGCCGTAGCGGGTGCGGGTCCAGCCGGAGACGGGCGTGTCCGTGGCGGCCGGCGTCTGGCTGACGCCGAGGACGTTCGTCCACTGCTTGATCTCCTCACCGAAGTTGGGGTAGCGCAGCACGTCGTCGGTGGTGCCGTGCCACACCTGCATGCGCGGCCGGGGGCCGGTGTAGCCGGGGTAGGCGGCGCGGACCAGGTCGCCCCACTGCTGCGGAGTGTGGGTGACGGTGCCACCCGAGCAGGCGCTGTTCCACTCTGAGCCGTCCGTCGTGGCGAAGCAGCCGAAGGGGACGCCGGAGAAGGCCGCACCCGCCGCGAACACGTCCGGGTAGTCGCCGAGCAGGACGTTCGTCATCATCGCGCCGGAGGAGATGCCGGTGGCGTAGATCCTGCCGGTGTCGGCGGAGTAGGTGTTCACCGTCCAGTCGATCATCGACTTGATGCCCACGGGGTCGCTGCCGCCGCCCCGCTTGAGCGCCTGCGGCGAGGACACGTCGAAGCACTTGCTGGACCGGGTGACCGAGGGGTAGATCACCACGAAGCCGTAGGTGTCGGCCAGTCGGGCCCACTCGGTGCCGTTGTACATGGCCGGTCCCGAGCCGGTGCAGTAGTGCACGGCGACGACGACCGCCGGATGCGCGGTGACGTTGCCCGGCACGTACAGGTACATCTGGAGATTGCTGGGATTGGTACCGAAATTGGTGATTTCGGTGAGGGTCGCCGTGGGGACGGCCTCCGTGCGGGCGGATGCGGTGGGGACGGCGGCGAAGAGCACCGCCGCGAGTAACGACAGCAGGATCGCCATCATCGAACTCAGCGGTCTCGTGCGGGTGGTGGACACGTCCTTGCCCCTCTCTTTCGGAAGGATCAGCCGGATGAGTTGATCTGGGTCGACAGGGCAGCGCCACGACAGCGCAACAGCAGCAGGGCGAGCAGGGTGAGCACCGGGCCGCCGGCGAACGTACGCATGCATGGAGTCGCCACCTGCTCACCCCTCTCGGAAGGTCTCCGAGATCTCGCGGAAGGGAAGCGTCCGGCGAGCATCGTGGCATGCGCATGGCCGCCATGGAAGCGCTCCCACACCTCGAAAGAATTCGCTCGCGACCACCACCCCCTCCCCCACCTGGGTGGCCGGATGTCTTCTGCGCAAAGCGTTGACCAGAAAGCGCTTACCCTCTACGTTCCGTTCAGCGATGTGACCGGCTCGCCTCACCGGGTCCTTGCATTGCGGCACCGCACTGCGCACGTCGTTCAAGTTTGAGAACACTCTTCACGTACATGACCGACCAGGCACCATGCAGGCACCACGAAGGGACGCACCCGCATGCGTACTCGCCCCCCACGTACACACGCGCAAAGATCCGCTCTTGCCGCCGGTGCGGCCGCGCTCGCGACGGCGGCCGCCCTGGCCGTTCCGCAGCCGGCCGGGGCCGCCGAGACCTCCCCCATCGGTTTCGGCGCCGGCACCACCGGCGGTGGCAGCGCTTCCGCGGTCACCGTCTCCACGCTGAGCGCCTTCAAGACGGCCGTCACCGGCAGCACGGCGAAGGTCGTCAAGGTCAACGGCCTGATCTCGCTGAGCGGCACGGTCGACGTCGGCTCCAACACCACGGTGCTGGGCGTCGGTTCGTCGTCCGGGTTCACCGGCGGCGGGCTGCGGCTGAAGAAGGTCACCAACGTCGTGGTCCGCAACCTGAACATCAGCAAGCCCGTCGCGCCCGCCGACGGCATCGAGGTGCAGGCCTCGACGAAGGTGTGGATCGACCACAACTCCTTCTCGGCGGACCGCGATCACGACAAGGACTACTACGACGGGCTGCTGGACATCAACCACGGCTCGGACAGCGTCACGGTGTCCTGGAACACCTTCAAGGACCACTTCAAGGGCTCGCTCGTCGGCCACAGCGACAACAACGCGAGCCAGGACACCGGCCATCTGAAGATGACGTACCACCACAACTGGTTCAACAACGTCAACTCGCGCATCCCCAGTCTGCGCTTCGGCACCGGGCACTTCTACGACAACTACGTCGTCGGCGCCGAGACCGCGGTGCACTCACGCATGGGCGCCCAGATGCTCGTGGAGAACAACGTCTTCCGGAGCACCGGAGTCGCTGTCACCACGAACCGGAACAGTGACGTGGACGGATACGCCAACCTGCGCGGCAACGACCTCGGCGGAGCCGCCACCGAGGTCTCGCAGGTCGGCACCTTCACCACCGCTCCGTACAGCTACACCGCCGAGCCCGCCTCCTCCGTCGTCGCCTCGGTGACGGGCGGCGCGGGCGCCGGAAAGCTCTGACTTTCCCCCACCAGTCCACCCCCACCACAAGGAAGAAGGATTCGGGACATGACTTCTTCGGCACGCCCACGCGCGCGTACGCGCGCGCTGACCGGCGCCGCGGCCGCCCTCGGCCTCTCGGTTGGCATGATCATGACACTCAATGCGCCGACGGCGAGCGCCGCCACCTGGCCCACCGCGAACGGCAGCCAGGCGGTCTCCTCGACCATCCAGCTGTCCGGCACCAAGGACTACGGGATGAAGCGCCTGTACGGCACGGGCGACCTGGGCAGCGACAGCCAGGACGAGGACCAGGGGCCGATCCTGAACCTGGCCGCGGGCACCGTCCTGAAGAACGTCATCATCGGCGCCCCCGCCGCCGACGGCATCCACTGCGCGGGCAGCTGCACGCTGCAGAACGTGTGGTGGGAGGACGTCGGCGAGGACGCGGCGACCTTCCGCGGCTCCTCGTCGTCGAACGTGTACACCGTCTCCGGCGGTGGCGCGCGGTCGGCCAGCGACAAGGTGTTCCAGTTCAACGGCGCCGGCACGCTCAACGTCTCGAACTTCGCGGTGCAGAACTTCGGCACCTTCGTCCGCTCCTGCGGCAACTGCTCGACGCAGTACAAGCGGACGATCAACCTCAACACCATCGAGGCGACCTACTCGGGCAACAAGCTCGTCGGCATCAACACCAACTACGGCGACAGCGCGACCCTGAAGAAGATCACGATCGTCGGTGACTCCGGCAAGAAGATCGTCCCGTGCCAGAAGTACATCGGGAACAACACGGGCAAGGAGCCGACCACCAACGGTTCCGGACCCGACAGTACTTACTGCAAGTACGCCACCTCCGACATCACCTACAGGTAGCCGCTCGGCAGGTGAAGGCGGCCGTACGAAGCGTCCCCGCACGGCGCTTCGCACGGCCGCCGTGTCATGTGCGGGCGTGGTCCTGAGGGACGGTGTCCGCGAGCTCGCTCTGGTAGGCCGCGTACGCGGACCGCAGTGCGGCGCCCGGCCAGCCGGGCGGCAGGAGCTCGGGCGGCAGCACCGGATCGGCCAGCAGATGACGTACGACCGCCGCGAAGCCGGTGAGCCGGTCCGCGGGCCGGTCCGCGCGGGCGACATGGGCGAGCAGGGCCCGGGAGTCGGCCGCCCAGCGGTCCAGGGGCCACAGGGCCGCGGCCAGCTCGGGGCCGGAACCCGCGGGGCGGGCCGTGCAGCGCTGGGCGATCGTGTCGAGGTCGTCCGGGAGCGGTCGGAGCAGGTTGGCGGGGCGCAGCCAGACGCCCTCGCGGAGTTCGGCGAGCCGGAGGGCGGTCAGCCGTGCGCGCAGTTCGGCGCGTTCGGCCGGTCCACGGCCCGTCGCGGTGATCACGACCATCTCCCAGTCGCCGCTCCACGCGCGCGTGCGGGGGTGCACGGAGTCGTCCTGGCGGCGCTGACGGGCGAGAAGCCGGTCGCTGAGGCCGTAGACCCCCTCGGCGCGCCGCAGGTCACCGGCGCTCACCATCCGGCTGAGGGCGGCACGCAGCGTGGAGCCGCCGACCCCGAACGGCTCCACCGCGCGGACCAGGTCCTTCACCGGCAGCTGCGGGGGATGCGCGCCGAGCAGCAGGCTCAGCACGACCGACCGGGCGGACAGCTGCCGCAGGTCGACCTCACCGGGCTGTTCCGACACGTTCCTGTGCATGGTCACGTACTGTACGACCCCTTCCTGTTGCACTATTGCTACGATCGCACGTTAAGTGCAACATGGATGCCATGGACTCACTCGCCGCGCCAGGACACGCCGCCACCCACGCCGTCACCAACCAGCCCCCTCCCCTGGCCCCGTACGACGCCTCCGACGACCCGGTGCTGCTGGAGGGACTGCGCCGCGAGGGCGCCGACTGGGCCGAGGAGGGCCTCCGGCGGCTCGGTCTGCGGGCCGGCAGCGCCGAGGCCCAGGAGTGGGCGGATCAGGCCAACCGGCACGAGCCGGTGCTGCGCACGCACGACCGGTACGGCAACCGGGTCGACGAGGTCGACTTCCACCCGAGCTGGCACCACCTCATGCGGACCGCCGTCGCCGAGGGCCTGGCGGGCACACCGTGGGCGGAGAACCGTACCGGCGCCCATGTCGCCCGAACGGCGGGCGGCCTGGTGTGGGGACACACGGACGCGGGCCATGGCTGCCCCACGTCGATGACGTACGCGGCGATCCCGGCGCTGCGCAAGGAGCCGGAGCTGGCGAAGATCTACGAACCCCTGCTGACGGGCCGCGAGTACGAGCCGGAGCTCAGGGTGCCGACCGAGAAGCGCGGGCTGCTCGCGGGCATGGGGATGACCGAGAAGCAGGGCGGCTCCGACGTCCGGACGAACACCACCACGGCGACACCCACCGCAGAGGCCGGGATGTACACGCTGCGCGGGCACAAGTGGTTCACGTCGGCGCCGATGTGCGATGTGTTCCTGGTGCTGGCACAGGCGCCCGGCGGGCTGTCATGCTTCCTCGTCCCGCGCGTCCTGCCGGACGGCAGCCGCAACACCTTCCGCATCCAGCGCCTCAAGGACAAGCTCGGCAACCGGTCCAACGCCTCCTCCGAGCCCGAGTTCGACGGGACGGTCGCCTGGCTGGTCGGCCCCGAGGGACAGGGCGTCAAGACCATCATCGAGATGGTCAACTGCACGCGGCTGGACTGCGTGATGATGTCGGCGACCCTGATGCGCAGGACGCTCGTCGAGGCGGGACACCATGCCCGGCACCGCAGCGCGTTCGGCGCCCGGCTGATCGACCAGCCGCTGATGCGCAACGTCCTGGCCGATCTGGCACTGGAGTCCGAGGCCGCCACCACCCTCACGCTACGGCTGGCGGGCGCCGCCGACCGGGCCGTGCGCGGGGACGCCGGCGAGCAGGCGTTCCGCCGTATCGCCACCGCGGTCGGCAAGTACTGGGTCACCAAGCGGGGTCCGGCCTTCACCGCGGAGGCCCTGGAATGCCTCGGCGGCAACGGCTACGTGGAGGATTCGGGCATGCCCCGGCACTACCGGGAGGCGCCCCTGCTGTCGATCTGGGAGGGCTCCGGGAACGTCAACGCCCTCGACGTCCTGCGGGCGTTGCGCCGCGATCCGGACACCGCTCAGGCGCTGTTCGGCGAACTCGCCCTGGCCCAGGGGGCGGACGCCCGCCTGGACGCGGCCGTCGCCCGCCTCAAGGACCAGTTGGCCACGGCGTCCGAGGCGGGCGCCCGCCGACTGGTGGAGCACATGGCGCTGACACTCCAGGCCGCCCTCCTCGTCCGGCACGCCCCGCCGGCCGTCGCCGACGCGTTCTGCGCGACCCGTCTCGGCGGCGACTGGGGGCACGCCTTCGGCACGCTGCCCGACGCGGCGGACGTGGCAGCGATCCTCGGGAGGGCACTGCCCGGCGCCAACTGAGGCCATTCCAGGGCCGCCTGGCGAAAACCGGACTACCTCCCTGTCCGGATCGCTCACCGTCACACACTGATTCCGCTTCGTTGTCGGTCCCGTGGTGCAGACTCCGATCAGTTGGTACTTCGCCTGGGGAGGACAACGTGTTCACGGGGATCGACGAGGTCGACTGGGCCGCGCTGCGGCATGCGTACGGCAGCGCGGCTGACGTGCCCGGACTGCTGCGGGGGCTCGCCTCCGCTGACCCGGCCGAGCGGGAGACCGCCCTCGACGGGATGTACGGCGCCGTGCACCACCAGGGAGACGTGTACGACTCGACCCTGGCCTGCGTTCCGTTTCTGCTCGCGCTCGTGGCAAGCGGGGAGGTCGCGGACCGGGCCGGCATCGTCGAACTCCTCGTCAGCATCGGGGCCGAGAGCGCGGGCGCGGAGGAGGACGCCGAGGACGGTCCGCGCACGCGGGCCCGGGAGGGAGTGCGCGCCGGCGCCGAGGTGTTCGTCCGGCTGGCGGAGGACGCCGACCCCGCCGTCCGCCGGGCCGCCCCGGGAGCCCTCGTGCGGTTCCTGGACGAACCGGCCCGCGTGCTCGCCCTGTTGCGGGAGCGCTGCGCGCTGGAGCGGGACGACCGGGTCCTGCACGCCCTCATCGAGAGCCTGGGCCTCTTCGCACGGCGGCATCCCGGGCACGCGGCCGGGGCACTGGAGTTGCTGACGGCACAGAGCACCGCGCCGTACGACCCCGGGCTGCGCCTCGCCGCCCTCGGCCAGCTCGCCCACCGCGCCCCCGACCGGCTCCCGCCCGACCTGGTGACGGTCGCCGTCGGACTGCTCAGAGAGCGTTCCGCCCGGCGGTCCACCGGACGGCACGGTGCCGACTGCCCCCACGCCGACACCCTCGCGAGTCGGCTACGACGGCTGCGGCCCTCGGACGAGGAGGGCTCGCAGTTGCTGCGGACCCTGCACCGCGGGCTCGGTGACCGGCTCGACGAGCGCACCGCCCTTCTGAAGGGGCAGTTGACCAGCCCGGACGCCGTCGACCGGTGCAACGCCGTGTGGATGTCGGCGGGGCTGTTCCGTGAGTGGCGCGCCGACTGGGCCGAGCCCGTCACCCTTGTCGGCGCTCAACTGGCCACCGGGGAGGGCAGATTGCGTGACGCCGCGGTGTCCGTGCTGGAGGACCTGTTCGACCTGGCGGCACCCGCCGCCGACGACCTGGCCGCCCTGGTGGCCTCCCGGCCCGACCTGTGGGTACGGCGCCGGGAGCACGGGGCACCGGCACTGGGCGGTCCGCTCAAGGCGCTTGCCAGGAGCGGGGATTCCCGGGCGACGCCGGTACTGGCGGAGGTGCTGGCCGGTCAGGTCGTACCCGACGATCTGGGGCATGTGATCGGTCACCTGGGCCCCGGGGCGGCCCCGCTCGCGCCCGCGCTGCGTCGTCGGCTGGGTGAGGTGGTGCCGGACTCCGCCGGGACCTTCGAGCGGGCGGTGCCGCTGTTGTCGGCGCTCACCGCGCTGGGCGACGCGGAGGCCGTACCGGAGGTGTTGCGGCTCCTGCGGGGGCCGGTGCGGCTGCGGTCGCGGGACCCCGTGGTGGAGGCGGCTGTTCGCGCGCTGGAGGCGTTCGGGAGGGCGGCGCCCTCCCTGGTGATACCCGTGCTGCGCGAGCTGCTGGAGACGGAGTACGCGGCGCTCGCCGCAGGGGCGCTGTGGTCCGTGCAAGGGGACGCGTCGGCCGTACTGCCCGTGTTGACCGGCGAGTTGACGGACGGAACGCCTCGGCGACGACTGGCCGCGGGGGCGCTGGCGCGTCTTGGGGCGAAGGCCGGTGCGGCGCTGCCGGGGTTGCGGCGGATGGTTCTGGCGGAGGACCTGTGGGAGCGGGTGTCCGCCGCGTGCGCGGTGTGGCGGATCTCCGGGGACGCGGAGCTCGCCGCGCCGGTACTGCGCACGGCCTGGACGGAGAATCCGTACACGCGCCTGACGATCACCGCCTGCCTCGCCGCCCTGGGGCCTGCCTCAGCGCCGCTGCACGATCTTCTTCGTGCGGAACTGGCGGCTCGGCGACGGCATCTGGCGTCGCCGTCCGGTGGGTACGGCAGCCATGACGTGCTGGACGACGAGCGGTTGGTGCGGGCGTGCGGGGACGTGCTGGGGGGCGCGTAGGGGGCCGCTCACGCATGGAGGGAGCGTGGCGAGTGCGGCGAGGTCCCGGGTGCGGTTCGCGAGGTGTCACTCGCGTCCCGCACACCGGGCGGCCCCGCCTCGGGTGGTTGCACACCGCCGGCCCACCCCACGCGGCCCCGCCCCGCCGGTGCTATCTCCCGTCGGCCCGCCTCCCGCCCCACAACGGTCCGAAGTGCGCCCAGTCCGCGTCCCACTGGTCGAGGCGGCGGCGTTCCAGGCGGCCGCGGAGGACTCGGCCCCCCACGAAGGGGACGGCCGCGGTGCTGAAGCCGACCAGTACGCCGATCATCGCGGCGCGGATCTCGGCCTGACCCTTTGTGGCGGGCTGGGTCATCAGACGGCCCCGGGCGTCGGTCCAGACGGTGACCGGGGTGCCCTGGGTGCTGCCGGGATCGACGCGCACCTGGCCCGAGTGGGCCGAGCCGTCGGCCCCGATCCAGACCACCTCGCCCCACACCCTTTCACCACTCGACGTGCCCGGATCGGCCGTGCCGGGCGCCTGATCGGCGAGCCGGGCCACGACGGGCCGCCACTCGACACGCTCCAGCGCCAGCTGGTGCTCGACGGCCCGGCTCACCCCCAGACCCGCGAGCACCCCGGCCACCACGGTGAGCAGCCAGGCACCGAGCACGACCCACGCCTCGACGGCGTCGGCACGGCGTCTGAGCGGATTGCGCCGCCAGCGCCACAGCCAGACCTTGGGACCACGGAACGCCATCGAGGGCATCCTCCTCATGAGCGACGGGCGCACGAACATGCCGGACCGACCTCCCATACGGGAGAGCCCGCCCCGATGCTCACGGCTCAGGGCGAGTTCTCCGTCACGACGGTCCCACCACCCGCCCGTCCCCGCGCTCATCTTGCCGAAAGCCGCCCGGCAATCGCCGCTGCCGGTTACCATCCCCGCCCTGACCTGCGGTGAAGCCCTTTCCAGAGGTGACTGTCAGTGGCGGGGTGCAGACTGGCCGGTGGCTGGGACAAAGACGTCAGAGCACAGCGGAGGCGATCGGTATGACGGAGAAGCTGCTTGCCGTGGGCACGCGCAAGGGTCTGTTCATCGGGCGCGAGCGAGGCGGCACCTGGGAGTTCGACGAGAGCCCGTACTTCAACGCGCAGGCCGTGTACTCGGTCGCGATCGACACCCGGGGCGCGCGCCCGCGGCTGCTGGCCGGTGGCGACAGCGCGCACTGGGGCCCGTCGGTGTTCCACTCCGACGACCTGGGCCGCACCTGGACGGAGCCGGCCCAGCCCGCCGTGAAGTTCCCCAAGGACACCGGGGCCTCCCTGGAGCGGGTCTGGCAGCTGCATCCGGCGGCGGCCGAGCCGGACGTGGTGTACGCGGGCACGGAACCGGCCGCGCTGTACCGCTCCGAGGACCGCGGGGAGAGTTTCGAGCTGGTCCGGCCCCTGTGGGAGCATCCGACCCGTTCGAAGTGGGTGCCGGGCGGCGGTGGCGAGGGGCTCCACACCGTCCTGACCGACAAGCGGGACCCGCGCGCGGTGACGGTGGCGGTCTCCACGGCGGGGGTGTTCCGCACCAAGGACGGCGGCGCGAGCTGGGAGCCGTCCAACTCCGGTGTCTCCGCGGTGTTCCTGCCCGACCCGAACCCGGAGTTCGGGCAGTGCGTGCACAAGGTCGCCCGGGACGCGGCCGACCCGGACCGGCTGTACCTCCAGAACCACTGGGGCGTGTACACGAGCGACGACGCGGGGACGCACTGGACGGACATCGGCGAGGGGCTGCCGTCCACCTTCGGCTTCGCGACGGCCGCCCACCCCCACCGCGGTGGGACGGCGTACGTCTTCCCGATCAACGCCGACGCGGACCGGGTCCCGGCCGGTCACCGGTGCCGGGTCTTCCGCACGGCGGACGCGGGCAAGAGCTGGGAACCGCTCACGGCGGGCCTGCCTCAGGAGGACCATTACGGCACGGTGCTGCGGGACGCGATGTGCACGGACGACGCGGACCCGGCCGGCGTCTACTTCGGCAACCGCAACGGCGAGGTGTACGCCTCGGCCGACGACGGCGACAGCTGGCGGCAGCTGGCCTCGCATCTGCCGGACGTGCTGTGTGTGCGGGCGGCGGTGGTCGCGTGATCCTGACGGGGCCGCCCCGAGACCTTGGTGACCTGGGAGGGGGCCCGCCTGGTACAGCCGGATCAAGCCGTCGGTGACGCGCCGGTCATCCGGAGGTCGGAGTCATGTCCGGATTGCCGTAGTAGGCGCCGGGGACGTGTTTGCGGGTGTACTGGCGTTCCAGCAGGTGGGCGGGTGGTGGTGCCGTCGGGTTCAGGGACAGGGTGTGCAGGGCGATGTCGGCGACGGCCTCGCCGTTCGGTGTCACGGGCGGGTCGCCGAGGTCCGCACCACAAGGCTGGGCGGTATGACGATGTGGGGCCTGTCGCCGGATGCCGGGATCCCGGCATCCGGGTCACCGACGATCTCGATCAGCGCACGCAGCGCACGCCGGCCGAGTTCGTCGAAGTCCTGGCGGACGGTGGTCAGTGACGGGCCGAAGTACTCGGTCTCCGGCATGTCGTCGAAACCGACCACGCTGATGTCCTCGGGCACCCGGCGCCCGGCCTGCTGCACGGCCCGCAGCAGGCCGAGGGCCATGTGGTCGTTGGCGCAGAACACCGCGGTGACCTCGCGGTCGGCGGCGATCCGTCGGCCGTGCTCGTAACCGGTACGGGCCGTCCAGTCGGCACCGGTCAGCGGTTCGGGCACCGGGGCCCCGCGCTTGTCCAGGGTGGCGCGCCAGCCGGCCTCGCGTTCCTGCGCGTCGAGCCAGGTGCGCGGCCCGACCAGGTGGTGCACCGTGCGATGGCCGAGGTCGAGCAGGTAGGAGGTGGCGAGCGCGGCGCCCGCCTCGTTGTCCACGGCGACCGAGGCCAGCGCGGTGTGGGTGCCGCAGCCCACCGCGACCAGGGGGACGTCCGGCGGCACGTTCGCCAGTGCGGCCACCGCGGCCGTCTGCGGCGCGATGACGATGATGCCCTCCACGCCCTGGTTGCGCAGCCGGTCGACGGCGTCCAGCACCGAACGCCGGTCGAGCGTGCCGACCGCGGCCACGGTGACGAAGTACTCGTACTGTCTGGCCGCCTGCTCGATGCCGTAGAGCATGCAGGCCGGGCCGTACAGCGTGGTGTTGAAGCTGATCACACCCAGGGTGCGCGTGCGGCGCGTCGCCAGGGTGCGGGCGGCCGCGTTGGGCCGGTAACCGAGTTCGCGGACGGCTGCCAGCACCCGCTCCCGGGTGTTGGCCCGCACGTTGGGGTGGTCGTGGAGGACACGTGAGACGGTCTGGTGCGAGACACCCGCGATCCGGGCCACGTCCGCCATCACCGGTGCGCGATCCCCGTCCATGCTCCGCCTCCTCACGCACCGTCACGTTTCTTCGGTGACGAATTGTTAGCGCACACATTCTCGGGGGTCAAGGTCGTCCCGGCACCGTCCATGCGCGTTTTGCGAGTCCTACGCCTTTACCCGCAACCCCTCTGACCTGCCGTTACCTTGCCCGCCAAGACCCCTTTCGGCGCGGCGGCCCACCCGGGTAAACAGACCGCACAGGTTTTGTTTCCGCACTCTTGACCATCGAACGGTGTTGACCCCCTATTCATCCGGCCGTAAAAAGACGGGGGCGCGGAACCGGTCGTTCACTCTGCGACCACGCGAGAACGGCACCCGCACAGGTCTTCAGTTTCTTTCCAGTCCACCGCTCCGACCTGCCGTGATGTTCCCAGCGACACCGAACGACCGGCGCAGCTCGCCATCCGGCTCTCTCTCCCCCCTCCCCTTTCCCGCCCAACCCGACCGAGTGACGACACCCGAGGGCCCGCGTTGTGAGCGCCCACATCCAGATCTCCCGGAGCCTGCGGCGCCGGACGAGACAAGAACGAACGGAAGAGGTTCACAGTGACAGGTCGAGTGACAGGCCGACGCCTGAGAGGGCTCCTGCTCACCGTGGGGGCGGTCCTCACCCTCGTCGGCGGGATCCTCGCCGGGATAGTCGGCGTCGCGGGCACGGCCCAGGCCGCTTCGTCCCTGCCCTGCGACATCTACGCCGCCGCGGGGACACCGTGCGCCGCGGCGCACAGCACCACCCGGGCGCTCTACGCCTCCTACAACGGCTCTCTGTACCAGGTGAAGCGCGCCTCGGACTCGGCCACCACCAACATCGGCGTGCTCAGCGCCGGTGGCTACTCCAACGCCGCGGCGCAGGACTCCTTCTGCTCCGGCACGACCTGCGTCATCACCAAGATCTACGACCAGAGCCCGAACCACAACGACCTCACCGTCGAGGGACCGGGCGGCAACGGCGGCCAGGACGTCGGCGCGATCGCCAACGCCCTGCCGGTGACGGTGGGCGGTCACGCGGCGTACGGCGTCTTCGTGTCCGCCGGCGTCGGCTACCGCGACAACAGCACCACCGGCATCGCCACCGGCAGCTCTCCCGAGGGCGCGTACATGGTGACGAGCGGCCACCACGTGAACAACCGCTGCTGCTTCGACTACGGCAACGCGGAGACGTCCTCCAACGACACCGGCAACGGCCACATGGACGCGATCAACTTCGGCACGGAGTGCTGGTTCTCCCCCTGCTCGGGTTCGGGGCCGTGGGTCCAGGCCGACCTGGAGAACGGCCTGTTCGCCGGCGGCAACGGCTCGAACACCAACAACAAGGGCAACTCCAGCGAGTACGTCACCGCCATGGAGAAGAACAACGGCACGACGACCTACGCCATCAAGGGCGGCAACGCGCAGTCGGGCTCGTTGACCACCTGGTACAACGGGGCCCTGCCCAACCTCGGCGGGTACACCCCGATGCACCTGGAGGGCGCCATCGTCCTCGGCACCGGCGGTGACGACAGCAACGGGTCCGACGGCTCCTTCTTCGAGGGCGTCATGACCTCCGGCTACCCGACCGACGCCGCCGACAACGCCGTACAGGCCAACGTCACCTCCGTCGGCTACACCACCCCGACCGCGAACTTCCCGGTCGCCGGTACCGCCTACCGGCTGACCAACACCAACTCCGGCAAGGTCCTGGACGCGGTGAACTGCGGTACCGGCAACGGGACTTCGGTCGACCTCTGGTCCTCGCTCGGCAACACCTGCCAACAGTGGAAGTTCGCCGGCGCGGGCAACGGCCACTACACCATCACCAACGTCAACAGCGGCACGGTGCTGGACGACAAGAACTGTGCGCAGAGCAACGGCACGGCCGTCCAGTTGTGGGCCTCGCTCGGCAACGCCTGCCAGCAGTGGGACGTCACCAAGGTCGGCACCCACTACACGATCAGCAACGTCAACACCGGCATGACGCTGGACGTGACGAACTGCGGAACGGCCAACGGCACCGTGGTCCGCCAGTGGCAGCAGCTCGACAACACCTGCCAGCAGTGGGACATCGCGCCCTGACCGAACGGACGCAGTCACCGCGGGCCCGTCGGCCCTCCCCACCGACGGGCCCGCGCCCCTCCACACCGCGGGCCTGCTCCCCCGCCGCGCGAAGCCCCCTCCCGGCCGCCCCGGGCGCCCCGTCGATCGTCGATTCGTCCGATGAACAAAGGAACTTCCGCATGCCCTCACAACCCGGACCGTCCCGCAGGACCGTCCTGACCGCCCTCGGTGCCGCGTCCCTGGCCGGGACCTTCGCCGGTGCCGCTCCCGCCTCGGCCGCCGGGCGCTCCGGCACGACCGCGGACGCCGCTGCCGTGGCCCTCCCCGCCGCGGCCGCGCACTGGACCTTCGACGAGGGCACCGGTACCTCCGCCGCCGACTCGTCGGGCAACGGCCGCACCGCCACGCTCCAAGGGGCGGCCGCCTGGGACACCGGCAAGGTCGGCGCCCACAGCCTCAGTCTCACGGCCGGCGGCAACGCCACGGCGTCCGGGCCCGTCGTCGACACCTCCCAGGCGTTCTCGGTGGCCGCCTGGGTCAACCTCGCTCAACTGGGCGGCTACCAGACCGCCGTGAGCATCGACGGCAAGGTCGTCAGCTCCTTCTACCTGGGGCTGCGCGACGACACCGGCACCTTCGCCTTCGCCCGCCTCGACTCGGACGCCACCCAGAACGCCGCCGTTGCGGCCGCCGCCTCGGCCCCCACGGCCGGCACCTGGACCCACCTGGTCGGCGTCAGCGACCCCTCGGCCGGTGTCACCCGCCTCTACGTCGACGGCGTACTGGAAGGGGAGACCGCCTACACCGCGGGCTGGGCCGGCACCGGCGCCACCGCCATCGGCCGGGCGCTCTACGGCGGCGGGCAGGTCGACCAGTGGCACGGCCTGATCGACGACGTGCAGTTGTTCCCGACCGCCCTCACCTCCGACCAGGTCGCCACACTGGCCGGAGTGCCGGTGGAGACCACCACACCGCTGCTGAGCGTGGACGTCGCCCATCCCGCGCACGCCGTCTCCCCCATCCTTCCCGGCCTGATGTTCGAGGACATCAACCACTCCGGCGAGGGCGGCATCTACGCCGAACTGGTGCAGAACCGCTCGATGATGGCCGACGACACCGCACCCGTGCACTGGTCCGCCGTCGGCGGGACGACCCTCGCGCTCGACACCGCCACACCCCTCAACGACGTCCTCAAGCGCTCCCTCAAGGTCGTGCTGCCGAGCGGCACCGGCGCCGGGAACCGCGCCGGGGTGGCCAATGACGGTTTCTGGGGCATACCCGTGCGGCCCCGCACCACCTACACCGCCCGGCTGTTCGCCAAGGCGTCGCGCCGGATCGGCCCGCTCACGGTGACCGTCGAGTCGGCGGACGGCGCGACGGTGTACGCCTCCGCCCAACTGCCCCACATCGGCACCGCCTTCCCCGACCGCCCCTTCGAACTGACCCTGCGCACGGGTGCGGGCGCCCCCGTCACCGGTGACGCGAGACTGACCGTCACCACCGCCGACCCGGCCGCCGCGGGCGAGACGCTGTGGCTCCAGCACGTGTCCTTGTTCCCGCCCACCTACAACCACCGGCCCAACGGTCTGCGCGTCGACCTGATGGAGAAACTGGTCGCCCTGAAGCCGAAGTTCCTGCGCTTCCCCGGCGGTAACTTCCTCGAGGGCAACACCATCGCGACCCGCTTCAACTGGAAGAACACCATCGGTCCGGTCTGGGAGCGCCCCGGCCACCTGGACGACGCGTGGGGCTACTGGTCCACGGACGGGCTGGGACTCCTCGAATACCTGGAGTGGGTCGAGGACATGCGTGCCCAGCCGGTCCTCGCCGTCTTCGCCGGGTACGCGCTGAAGGGCGAACACCTCACCGGCGACGCTCTGAAGCCCTACATCCAGGACGCCCTCGACGAGATCGAGTACGTCACGGGCCCGGTCACCAGCACGTGGGGCGCCCGGCGTGCGGCCGACGGCCACCCGAAGCCGTTCCCGCTTGAATTCGTCGAGATCGGCAACGAGGACTGGTTCGACTCCTCCGGCTCCTACGACGAGCGGTTCGCGGCATTCCACGACGCGATCAAGGCGAAGTACCCGCACCTGAAGCTGATCGCCTCGACGACGGTCACCAGCCGCACGCCGGACCTGATCGACGAGCACTACTACCTCGCGCCGTCCGCCGCCCAGGCCGCCACGCACAAGTACGACAACAGGGACCGCAGTTCGACAAAGGTCTTCGTCGGTGAGTGGGCCGCGCAGGAGGGCCGCCCCACGCCCGACCTGAACGCCGCACTGGGCGACGCCGCTTGGCTGGCCGGTCTGATCCGCAACTCCGACCAGGTCCTCATGGAGTGCTACGCACCGCTGTTCTCCCACGTCAGAAACAACGTCTGGGCGACCAACCTGATCGCCTACGACAACCTGAACAGCTACGTCTCCCCGAGTTACTGGGCGCAGCAGATGCTGACGAGCAGGCTGGGCGACACGGTGCTGCCGGCCACCGCGCGGGCGCTGCCCGGCCTGGCCACCGTGGCCACCCGTGCCGGGAACCGTCTCTACGTCGCGGTCGTCAACTCCGGGACGCAGAAGGTGGATGTACCGGTCGAACTGAAGGGCCTGGTCAAGGGCGTCAGGAAGAACGCCACCGCCACCGTCCTGACCGGGCCCTCGCGCACCACCACGAACACGCTGACCGATCCCGCCGCGCTGGTGCCCAGGAAGAGCACGGTGACCGGGGCCGCGGCGGCCTTCACCAGCACCCTGCCGCCGCTCTCCGTCACCGTCCTGGAGCTCGTCCTGACCTGATCCTCGGGGGTCCGGCGTCTCTCCGTGCCCGTGGGAACGCCCGCGGGCACGGCGGGACGATGCGGCGCTCTACGGCAGTTGCCAGTTCACCGGCTGTCCGCCCTGGCCGGCCAGCAGGTCATTGGCCCGGCTGAACGGGCGCGAACCGAAGAAGCCGCGGTCCGCCGACATCGGTGAGGGATGGGCCGACTCGATCGCCGGGAGGTCGCCGAGAAGGGGGCGGAGGTTGCGCGCGTCGCGCCCCCACAGGATCGACACCAGCGGCTTCCCGCGCCCGGCCAACGCCCTGATGGCCTGCTCGGTGACTTCCTCCCAGCCCTGTCCGCGGTGCGCGCCGGGCTTGCGCGGGGCTGTCGTCAGCGCCCTGTTGAGCAGCAGCACGCCCTGTTCGGTCCACGGCGTGAGGTCGCCGTTGGACGGCCTGGGCAGCCCGAGGTCGGAGTGCATCTCCCGGAAGATGTTCTCCAGGCTCCCCGGCAGGGAACGCACCTCGGGCGCCACCGCGAAGCTCAGCCCGATCGCCATTCCCGGCGTGGGATAGGGGTCCTGGCCGACGATCAGGACGCGGACGTCGTCGAAGGGCTGCTGGAAGGCCCTCAGGACGTTCGCCCCGGCCGGCAGATAGGTCCGGCCCGCCGCTATCTCGGCCCGGAGGAAGTCCCCCATGGCCGCGATGCGTTCGGCCACAGGTTCAAGGGCCTTCGCCCAGCCTGCTTCGACAAGTTCATGCAAGGGTCGTGGTGCCACGGCGCGTCACTCTACTGGCACACGCTGACACCCCGCATATCCAGGGAAGTCTCCCGGCCCGGCCGTCCCGCAGGCGCTACTCTTCCTCCGCATCGAGCTCTTCGACGGGAAGGAAGGGGAGCCTCCCACATGGCGGCCGACCGCGGTTGCGGGGACGGATTCCTTGCCGTCGACTC
This sequence comes from Streptomyces sp. SLBN-8D4, assembly GCF_049739545.1. NCBI lineage: Bacteria > Bacillati > Actinomycetota > Actinomycetes > Kitasatosporales > Streptomycetaceae > Streptomyces > Streptomyces sp. SLBN-8D4. The sequence continues at coordinate 8,795,289 of NZ_JBMGQC010000001.1, read as the reverse complement.
CGGTGGCTCCGGCCTGCGGGTCGTCGTCGGCACACCCGGCCGGGGGACCACGGCCCCGCGGGAGTCGCGGGTGCCGGTCCGGACCGGCCCTCGCGGCATCGATCCGGACCATCTGATGGAGCAACTGACACCCATGGTCCGGGCCTTGTCGACAGAGGCCGGAGTGAGCGGGCTCGGCACCGCCGTCGTCGGGGCGGCCGGTATGGCGACCCTGGGCGATGCCCTGCGGGCCGAGCTTCCCGCCGCGCTGGAGCGGGAGTTCGGGGTACGGACCGTCGCGCTGGTCGCGGACGCGGTGACCGCCTACACCGGCGCTCTCGGACCGCGCCCGGGTGCGGTCGTGGCCGCCGGTACCGGTCTCGTCGCGATCGGCACCGACCTCAAGTCCTGGCGCCGGGCGGACGGCTGGGGGCATCTGCTGGGCGACTGCGGGGGCGGCGCGTGGATCGGGCGGGCCGGGCTTGAGGCCGCCCTGCGTGCCCACGACGGGCGGCCCGGGGGGTCGGCGGCGCTGCTGGCCCGGGCCGAGGAGTCGTTCGGGCCGGTGCGGGAGCTGCCCGGCCGGCTCTACCCGCGTACCGACCGGCCCGCCGTGCTCGCCTCCTTCGCTCCCCAGGTGGCCGACTGCGCGGAGGGCGACCCGGTGGCCGGGGGGATCCTGCGCGAGGCGGCCCGGCACATGGCCGATTCCGCGGCCGCGGTCTGTCCGGCGGAGGGGGCGGCGCATGTCAGCCTCACCGGTGGCTTGTTCAGGATGGGTGCCGCCCTCCTCGTACCGCTGGAGGAGGAGCTGGAGCGACGGCTGCCGCAGGCGCGGCGGGTCCCGGCGGCGGGCGGACCCTTGGAGGGGTCCGTACAGATCGCCACAGAACTGGCACATGGTGCGCTCAGCCTGCCCGCCGACGAGGCGATGTTGTACGTGGTGACCCCAAAGAGGGGCTGAAGCGGACGTAACTCATCAGACAAAACCGGACGGATACCGCTCACCTGCACCCTCCCCGAACAGGGAAGCCCAGGAAGCCAGTAACATGCGTCGCCATGAGCTCCCCCACTGGACCCGCGTCCGGCCTGCCAGTACGAATGCCGCGACCTCGCCAGCCCGGGCGGCACCGCCGACCCGAGCCGCTGGCGGCTCCCGAGGGCGCGCCCGCGCTCGTCCTCGCGGTGCCGGGCACGCCCGGCGCGGCCACGCGCAGCCTCGCCGAGGAGGTCGTGAGCATCGCCCGCTCCGAGCTGCCCGGCCTGGACGCGCGGATCGGTTACCTGGACGGAGACGACTCGGAGTTCCCCACACTCCAGGCCGTGCTGGCCCACACCGCCGGCGAGCGCACCGCGCGTTACGAGCAGGCCAAGGCCGCCGGGGTGGACGTCAAGGAGCCCGAGGGCCCCGTCGCCGTCGTCGTGCCGCTGCTCGCCGGGCCGGACAGCTCGCTGCTGCGCCGGATCCGCCAGGCCGTGATGGACAGCCGGATCGCGGCCGACCTCACCGATGTGCTGGGCCCGCACCCGCTGCTCGCCGAGGCGCTGCACGTACGTCTGTCGGAGGCCGGGCTGGCCCGCGCCGACCGCGCGCGCCTGTTCGCGGTGACGACCGCCGCGGACGGCATCATCCTCGGTGCGGTGGGCGGCGAGGAGGCCGTGCAGGCGGCCGGGATCACCGGCATGCTGCTCGCCGCGCGGCTGGCCGTGCCGGTGATGGCGGCGGCGCTCGACCAGGACGGCTCGATCGCGTCCATCGCCGAACAGCTGCGCTCCTCCGGTTCGCAGCAGCTGGCGCTCGCGCCGTACCTGATAGGGCCGGAGATCGACCCCGCCGTGATCGAGGACGCCGCCAGGGAGGCCGGCTGCTCCGCCGCCGATCCGCTCGGCCCCTACCCGGCGATCGGCAAGCTCGTGCTAGCCAAGTACACGACCGCGCTGGGCATCGCCCCGCAGCAGGCGCAGGGCGCCCCGGTGCGCTGAGCGCGCCCGCCGCGACCGCTACACCGAAAGGGCCCGCTCCGAGCGTCGGAGCGGGCCCTTCGGCGTGCGCGGTTCCCGGGTCAGCCGAAGATCACGCAGGAGGCGGCCGGTACCTCGACCGTGCCCTCGTACCGCGGCAGGCCGGTCGCCGGGTCCACAGCGAACCAGGTCACCTCGCCGGAGCGCTCGTTCGCCACGTACAGGAAGCCGCCGGACTCGGCGAGGTCCCGGGGCCAGTGGCCGCCGCAGATGACCGTGCCGACCAGCCGCACGTCGTCGCCCTCGACGGCGAACGTGGACAGGACGTCCTCGCCGCGGGTGGCGGTCCACACGAAGCGGCCGTCGGGGGACGCGACGACACCTGAGGGGTACGCGTCGCCCGCGGGGGCGCCCGCGAGCACCTGGGTCTCGTTCAGGGGCTTCAGGGAGCCTTCCTCGGCGTCCCAGCGGCACACGGTGAGGGTCGGGGTGAGTTCGTTGAGGACGTAGGCGCGGGTGCCGTCGGGGTGGAAGGCCAGGTGGCGGGGCCCCGAGCCGGGGCGCAGGGCGATCTCGCGGTGCACGTCGAGCGCCCCGTCGGTGAGGGTGCACACCCGCACGGAGTCCGTGCCGAGGTCGACGCTGACGATCCACCGTCCGCTCGGGTCGGGCTGCACCTGGTGGGCGTGCGGGCCCAGCTGGCGGGGGGCGTGCGGGCCCGAACCGGTGTGCCGGAGCACTCCGGAGGGGGAGCTCGCGAGGGAGCCGTCGGCCCGCAGCGGCACGGTGGTGACGCTGCCGGAGCCGTAGTTGGCGGTCAGGACGTGTCCGGCGTGCACGGCGAGGTGCGTGGGCCCGTTGCCGTCCACCGCCACCGGCGGGCCGGCCGGCTCGGGCCGCTCGCCGGTCACCCGGTACGCGGCCACCGCGCCCTCGGCCGTCTCACTGACCGCGTACAGCACGTCCCCACCGGCCGACAGGGCCAGATACGACGGATCGGGTACGCCGTTCAGCCCGCTCAGCACCTTCAGCGCACCCGTGTCCGGGGTTACCGTCGCCGTCACGATGCCGGGGCCTCCCGCCGCCGTGAACGACCCGATGTAGGCCCGTCGCCGCCCGCCGTCTGCCACCGTCGTCCCCTCTCGGTCCGTACCGTCCGGGGCGACGGTAGCAGTCGATCACTACCGGTCTAGACCAACTCCGGGGAAATTCCCGGCGCAGTCACGGACATGGCGGGGTACGTCAGGCACCGACCAGCGGCGATCCGGACGGGGACCGCAAGGGCGCCGCCAGCTCCGCGAAGGCCCGTTCCAGTCCGTGCAGATGGGCCAGTGCGGGCTCCTCGGCGAGCGGACGGTCCGCCACCGGGAAGTCCCTGCCGTCCGTGAGGGCCTCCACAGCGGCCTCCACCCGCCGGCACGCGGTGGTCAGGCGGGCGTCGTGCGAGGCCTCGGGGTCGGCGGCGACGGCGACCAGGCCCCGGATCTCCCGGGCGCAGCCGTCGAGGAGGGCGAGAACGTGGCGGGCACGCCTCTTGCGGGCCGCCATGGGGTTGAGGGGGTGGACCAGGGGGGCCACCGAGAGGCGGACCCTGCCGAGCAGTTGCTCCAGTTCGGTCACCCGGCCGCCCGGGTCGGCGCCCGGCACACCCGCGAGGCGCGCGGCGGCCTCGGCGGTGCAGGCGTGGACGCAGCGCAGGGCGCGCTGGATCCAGGCGTCGGTGACGCTGTGGGTGGTGATCGGCAGGACGAACAGCACCGCCAGGACGGCCCCGACCGCGCCCACGCCGGTCTCCGCGAGCCGCAGCGCCAGCAGGCCGGGGTTCAGGACGCCGAGAAGGCCGTAGAGGAGCTCGGCGAGCAGGGTGACCCAGAGCATCATCCACGTGTAGGAGACGGCGGCCGTGTAGAAGATGCCGAAGACGCAGACGGCGACCAGGACGGCCGTGGGCGCCGGTGCCCCCTCCAACGGTACGGCGACGAGCAGGCCGAGGCCGATACCGATCACCGTGCCGAGGACGCGGCGGAAGCCGCGCACCAGGGTCTCGCCGCGCGAGGCGGTGTTGACGAAGATCCACCAGGTGGCGCCGACGGCCCAGTACCAGCGCTGCCCGGAGACGAGCTGGCCGACGACGAGGGCGAAGCCGGCACCCGCCATGGCCTGGACCGCCTGGCGGGTGGTCGCGCGGGCGAGGCCGGTGCCGGCGGGCGGGGCCGGTACGGGGGCCGGGGGCAGCCGGCGCTCGTAGCACCACAGGCCGAAGCGGACCGCGGCCGCGGTGAGCACGGACAGCAGGACGGCGGTGTGGAGCTCGGGCAGTCGGTCGGTGGTCGCGTGCAGGAACTGCGCCACGAAGAAGGTCATGAACGCGAAGACGCCGAGGCTGTGGCCGCGCGGGCCCCAGCGCCGGGCGTACACACCCGCGCCGACCACGGCGAGGAAGGTGAGGTCGCGGGCGACGGGGTGGTCGTGGAGCTCGGCCGCGACCGTGAGGACGGGTAGGCCGACGACGGGCAGCAGGGCGGTGGTGAGCGCCTGCGCCCGGACGGTGGCGTCCGCGACGGTGAACAAGGCGAGGAGCGCGGCGAGGCCTCCGGTGACGGCACCGGCGAGCGAGTGTCCCGCGAGGCCGCACACCACGACGGCGAGGCCGATGCCGAGCACCGCTCGCGCGGCGAAGCGCAGCCGGACCCGTCCCGGGTCCGCAGCCATGAACACCCTCTTCAGCACGTACCGCCCCCTGAAACCCTCGGACACCGGGTGCACCGGCATGGAAAAGGCGCCGCGGGGTCCGCAGCGCCATCGACGGGCACATTGCAGCATCCTTGCCGCTGTCGGCTCAAGCGGGCCCGCATATGCTGGTCCATTGGTACAGGGGAAGCGGTCCCGATACGTCCATCGGCGGACCAAAGGACCAGGCACGAGGAGGTCGTACGCCATGGCCGTGGACGAGCTCGACACCCGCATCCTGCGGCTGCTGCTGGAGCGGCCGCGGACGAGCGTGCGGGAGTACGCGCGGATCCTCGGGGTCGCGCGGGGCACCTTGCAGGCGCGTCTTGACCGGCTGGAGCGGGACGGCGTGATCACCGGGACCGGGCCCTCGCTGTCGCCCGCCGCGCTCGGTCATCCGGTGCTGGCGTTCGTGCACATCGAGGTGACCCAGGGGCGGCTCGACGACGTGGGGGACGCGCTGGCCGCCGTGCCGGAGATCGTCGAGGCGTTCTCGATCGCGGGCGGCGGGGATCTGCTGACGCGGGTCGTGGCGCGGGACAACGCGCATCTGGAGGACGTGATCCAGAAGGTGATCAGCCTGCCGGGAGTGGTGCGGACGCGCACCGAGGTGGCGCTGCGGGAGCGGGTCGCACACCGGCTGCTGCCCCTGGTGGAGTCGGTCGGGCGCACGGCCCGGAGTTGAGCGGGCTCAGCGGCGTGCCCCGAGGTGCGCACGTTCGTGGAGGTGCGAGGTCGCCCTTGGCGAACTCGCGCCGGGCGTGGCCGCCGCCCATGACCGGCGCGGAACCGGAGTTGAGGATCAGCATTCGCCCCCGGTTCCGCTGCTGTCCTACGGCCGCGACCCGTGCGTCGGCCTCGGCGCCGGCTGGATGTTCTGGTTCAGGCGGAACACGTTGTCCGGATCCCGGTCGGCCTTGACACGGGCCAGCCGGTCGTAGTTGCCGCGGTAGCTGGCCCGGACGCGTTCCTGGCCCTCGTCCATCATCATGTTGACGTAGGCGCCGCCCGCCGAGTACGGGTGCAGGGCGTCGAAGTAGTCGACGGTCCACCGCTTGACCAGCTCCGCGTTGGCAGGGTCCGGGTCGACGCCGGCGAAGACGGAGGCCCAGTTGGCGTGGCGGTAGGCCCAGGGGGTCTCGTCCTGGCCCACGTCATGGGCGGCGCCGTCGATCGGGTAGAGGTGCATGGTCGACTGGACGGTCGGCGCCTCGGCGCCGAACTTGGCGTGCAGCTGGACCGCCTCGTCGGGAATGGTCTCGACGAAGTCGGCCCGCCAGTACCACTGGTGGCCGGGCGGGTAGAGCCCGTCGAACATGGCCTGGAGGTCGGGGTGCTGCATGACCATGGGCGCGTGCATCAGCGGCGCGGGCAGGGCGTCGAGCAGTGGGGCCATCTCGCGGGCGGCGGCCTCGGTGTCGTCGCCGGCGTAGCACCAGACCACGCCGGCCGTCTTGCGGAGCTGGATCTCCTCGGGGAACGGCGGGGCGGGCGGGACGGTGCCGTGCAGGAAGAAGCCGCCCAGCTCTCGGGGCGCGTTCAGGATGAACTCCCGGTAGGCGGAGAGGACTTCGGCACTGTCGTCGACGGACCAGAAGGTCGGTCCGGCGATCACCGTACTGATCTCGTGGAGCCGGAAGACGAACGAGGTGACGACGCCGAAGTTGCCGCCGCCGCCCCGGATCGCCCAGAACAGGTCGCTGTTCTCGTCGGCACTCGCCCGCACCCTGCTGCCGTCGGCGAGGACGACGTCGGCCTCCAGCAGGTTGTCGATGGTCAGCCCGCAGCTGCGGGTGAGGTGGCCGAGTCCGCCGCCGGTGGCGATGCCGCCGACGCCGGTCGTGGACACGATGCCGCTGGGCGTGGCCATGCCGTGCGCGTTGGTGGCACGGTCCACCTCGCCCCAGACACAGCCGCCGCCGACCCTGACGGTGCGGGCCGCCGGATCCACCTGGATGTCCTTCAGCGGTGACAGGTCGGCGACCACTCCCCCGTCGACGGTGCCGAGCCCGGCGCCGTGGTGTCCGCCGCCCCGCACGGCGAGTGGCAGGCCGTGGGCGCGGGCGAAGCCGATGGTGCGGGCCACCGCGTCGGCGTCGGCGCAGCGGGCGACGAGGGCGGGGCGCCGGTCGATCATCGCGTTGTAGACGGTACGGGCCTCCTGGTAGCCGGCGTCTTCGGGACCGATCAAGTCCCCCGTGAATCCGGTCAGTTCACTCCGTGCGGCCTGGGCGGCTGTGCTGGACATGAGATCCCCGTTCCAAATCGGGTCGATTCGCCCATTTTACTCGCGTCGCACCATGCCGGACATCCGTGACCGTCACCCAGTTCGGCGCCTCGGGCTACCTAGCTCGGGGAGTCGTCGGGCAGCAGGCCGAGCTCGGCCGCGCGCCGGGCGGCCTGGCGGCGGCCCGGGGCGTCGAGTTTGTCGAGCACCGCCCGCACGTGGTTGTCGATCGTGCGGACCGACACGACGAGCCGGGCGGCGATCTCCGCGTTGGTGAGACCTTCGGCGAGCAGCCGTATGACCTGGAGCTGGCGGTCGGTGAGGCCCGCGGGGTTCTCCCGGGTCGCGGCGAGGGGGCCGCGCGGGATGTGCCGCACGCCGAGCCGTCGCAGCTCGGCGCGGAGCATCCGGGCCGCCGGTTCGGCGCCGAGGGTGTCGAAGACGGCGAGAGCCTCCAACTTGTCGGCCGGGTCCGGGCTCTCGGCGAGCGCGGCGGCGTGTTCGTAAGGACAGCCCGCGGCCCGCCAGAGCGCGGCGGCCCGGCGCCACTGCCCGCGCGCCTGCAACGCGTACGGATGGTCCGAGTCGTCCGGTGGGACCGGACGGCCCGCTTTGGTGAGCCAGTAGCCGAGTTCGGACCGGTAGGGGGCGCCGGGCAGCCGGCTCGCCTGGGCGTGCACGGGCGCGGCCGCCGCCACGACGGCCTGCGCGTCCCCGCGCAGCCAGGCCGACTCCGCCCGCGCCACCGCCACCGGCCCGGTGCGCTGCAGCTCCTTGGTCCCTACGGCGATGTCCCAGGCCTCGGTGAGGAGTGCGTCGGCGCCGGGGCGGCCGCAGCGGATGCGGACCCGGGCGAGGACGGTCAGGGCGGGGCAGCGGGCCGGGACGAAATCGTGCATGCCGTACTCGGCGTGCCGCTCGGCGTCGGCCCAGTCGGCGGCCGCGAGCCTGCGCATGGCGAGTTCGACGTGGAGGTAGTTGAGGAAGCCCAAGTGCTCGGCCCGGTCGGCGAGTTCCATCGCCGGGGGCAGGAACGCGTCGGCCTCGTCGTACCGGAGGTTGTCGAGCAGGGTCCAGATGATGTTGGCGTAGGAGCGGCAGGCGTGTTCGACCTCGCCGGCGGCGAGCGCCACGTCGAGACTCTCCTCCAACTGCTCCCGTCCGCCGGGGTCTCCGGAGCGCCAGCGGGCGGTGCCGACGTTGTTCAGGGCGTGCGCGAGGATCGCGGGGTCGTCGGCCTTGCGGGCCAGGGCGATGGCGCGCTCGCCGTGTTCGACGGCCTCGGCGTAGCGCTCGGACAGCATGCGCAGTTGCGCGGTGTTGCTGACGGCGAGCGCCAACAGCCGGTCGTCGCCCGCGTGTTCTAGGACGGTCACGGCCTCCCTGGCGGCCTCCTGGGCCTGGTCGGCGTTGCCTGCCCACCAGTGGATACGGGACAGCCAGCGCAGGTCGGCGCCCAGGGCGAGGGTGTCACCGAGGGCACGGCGCAGGGTGACGGCCTCGCGCTGGGCGGCGACGGCTGCGGCCGAGTCGGCGATGGTGTAGCTCTCGACGGCGTAGCGTTCGAGCAGGTCGGCGAGTTCGGCGGGGGCGTAGCGGTGCCGTTCGCGCAGCACGAGCCGGAGTTGGGCGGCGGCCTCGCGGTGGGCGCCGGTGGCGGAGGCGTCCCTCGCCGCGTCGGGGCCGTAGCGGGCGACGGCGTCCTGGTCGCCGGCCTGGGCCGCGTGGTGGACGATCCGGGCGGCGTCGGAGCCGGGGCGGGCGACGAGTGCCGCTAGGACGGCACGGTTGAGGCCGATACGGCGGGCGGCGGGCAGCGAGTCGGCCACCGCCCGGCGGATCAACTCGTGCCGGAACGCCACCCGTTCAGGGGTGACGGTGAGCAGACCGCGCTGCTCCGCGGCGGCCAGAACGGCCACCCCGTCGGTGAGCGGGCCGCGCCGGTCCGTCGCCGACGGGGACTCCCCGGCAGCGGGCGGACCGCCTCGCTCCTGCGCGGCCATGACGGACGCCCCGTCCGTGAGCAGCGCGTCGACCAGCGGGCGTTCGACGGCCGAGGGCACGACGGCCAACTGCTCCAGCGCGTCCACGGTGGCGCCGGGCAGTCCGCGCAGCCGGGCGAGCACGGCGTCGACGACGGTCGGGGGCACTTTCCCGGTGCCTCCTGCGGCGACGATCTCGGCGACGAAGAAGGGGTTGCCGTTCGTGACGGCGTACACCTGGGCGGGGTCGACACGGCCCGCGCTGAGGGTGCGTACGGCGTCCAGGGAGAGGCGGGCCAGGGGCAGCCGGTGCACGCGGGGCGCGCGGGACACCTGGCCCAGCAACTGCCGCAGCGGATGCTCACGGCTCAACTCGTCGTCGCGGTAGGTCAGCACGAGGAGGGCAGGCAGGCGTTCCGTCCGCCGGACCAGGAAGCGCAGGGCGTCCAGGGAGGCCTCGTCGGCCCAGTGGACGTCCTCGACGACGAGTACCGCTCCGTGTAGTTCTTCGAGCAGGGCCTCGTGGACGCGATGGCGGTCACCGCCCTCCGTCACGGCGCCGGCGAGTTCACCGCCGACGCTGCCGATCAGGTCGCGGAAGGGGCCCAGCGGCCTGCGGGTGGCGAGGTCGTCGCACTCGCCGACGAGAATCCGGGTGCCCTCCGGGAGACGGTCCGGAAGGGCCCTCACCAGGCTGGACTTGCCGATACCGGCCTCGCCGGAGACGAGCACCACGGATCCGGCCCCGTCCGCCGCCTCCCGCGCGGCCGAGGCCAGTCGCGCCAGCTCCGGCTCGCGCTCGAGGATCCCCCAGTCCACGGGCCCGATTCTGCCACCGGGGAGGCCGGGCAGGGCCCTTCACGACGGAGGTGCCCGGCGGCTGCGCTCCGTCGATCAGCCGCATCGGTCAACTGTCGTACGGGAGGAACCGCCAGGGTCGCCCGGGGTGCGGGCGTCTCACACGCCGCCCGTCACCTTGGCGACGAAGGCGGCGAGGTTCGTCACCGTCCGCCGGATCTTCTCGTCCAGGGTGAGCGTCTCGTGCAGCCGGGCACCGGCGCCCACGTCCCTCTTCCCGCGCACATACAGCGAGCAGGCCAGGTCGTCGCAGATGTACGCCCCGACCGAGTTGCCCTGCTGCCCCGCCTTGCCCGCTCTCGGGGCGACCATCAGGGAGACCCCGCCCGAGTGGGTGGTCAGGCACATCGAGCACATGCTGCGCCGCGCCTGCCAGGAGCCGGCGGTCGAGCGGCGCAGTGCGAGGGCTGTGGGGCGCCCGTCCAGGACGGTCACCAGGTAGGCGCGGTCGGGGGCCTGCGGATCGCGCCAGCCGAGGTAGTCCAGGTCCTCCCACGGCTGCTCCGCCAGGTCCCGGGGCACGTTCAGCCGCTTCGTCTCGCCCTTGGTGCAGTTCACGAAGGCGGCACGGATCTCTTGCTCGGTCAACGGTTCCATAAGCTCACGCTAGTTTGCCTAAAAGCTTTAGGCAAATGCATAATCGAATCGGGCAAACGAGAGGACAGGCATGGCGCGGGTAGGGCTGAGCACGGAGAAGCTGGTCCGGGCGGGCGCGGAGCTGGCCGACGAGGTGGGCTTCGAGCAGGTGACCGTCTCGGAGCTCGCCCGGCGGTTCGACGTCAAGGTCGCGAGCCTGTACTCGCACGTGAAGAACTCCCTGGACCTCAAGACCCGGATCGCCCTGTTCGCCCTGCAGGAGCTCGCCGACCTCTCCGCCGACGCGGTCGCGGGACGGGCCGGCAAGGACGCCCTGACCGCCTTCGCCCACGTCTACCGCGACTACGCCCAGGCCCACCCGGGCCGGGCCGCGGCCGCCCGGCTGAGGCTCGACCCCGAGACCGCGGCCGCCAGCGCGGGCGTACGGCTGTCGCAGATGATGCGCGCCATCCTGCGCGGCTACGACCTGCCGGAACCCGATCAGACCCATGCCGTACGGCTGCTGGGCAGCACCTTCCACGGCTACGCGAGCCTGGAGGGGGCAGGCGGGTTCAGCCACAGCTCTCCCGACTCCGGGGAGTCCTGGACGCGGATCCTGGACGCCCTCGACACGCTGTTGCGCAACTGGCCCGCCCCTGACCGACCGACAGGCTGAGGAACATGCACGACTGGATCGCCACCCCCGTCACCGCCGACCTGCTGCGCGGCGCCCTCGACGTGGAGCACACCGAGCGCGGGGTACTGCCGCACCGGCTGCCGGCCCGGGCACGCGCCCAGAACACCGACGACCAGCTCGCCATGGCCGAGTCCCAGCCCTCCGGCGTACGGCTGGTCTTCCGCACCCGGGCCACCGCGGTGGAGCTGGACACCCTGCCGACCAAGCGGGCCTACGTCGGCGCGCCGTCCCGGCCCGACGGGATGTACGACCTGGTCGTCGACGGCCGCCCGGCCGGCCGGGGCAGTGTGCGCGACGGCAACGTCATCACCGTCGACATGACCGCGGGGACGTCCGACGTCCGGCCGGGACCTCCCGGGACCGTCCGTTTCGACGGGCTGTCCGGCGAGGTCAAGGACGTCGAGATATGGCTGCCGCACAACGAGACCACCGAGCTGATCGCCCTGCGCACCGACGCGCCCGTCGAGCCCGCGCCCCGCGGTGACCGCCGCGTCTGGCTGCACCACGGCAGCTCCATCAGCCACGGCTCCGACGCGGCGAGCCCGACGGGCATCTGGCCCGCGGTCGCCGCGACACTGGGCGGCGTGGAGCTGATCAACCTGGGTCTCGCCGGGAGCGCGCTCCTCGACCCGTTCACCGCGCGGGCCCTGCGGGACTCCCCCGCCGACCTCATCAGCGTCAAGATCGGCATCAACATCGTCAACCACGACCTGATGCGGCTGCGCGCCTTCGGTCCGGCCGTCCACGGCTTCCTCGACACGATCCGCGAGGGCCGTCCGGACACGCCCCTGCTGGTCGTGTCGCCCATCCTGTGCCCGATGCACGAGGACACCCCGGGTCCCTGCTTCCCGGACGTCGGTGAGCTCGGTGAGGGCCGGCTGCGGTTCAGGACGCTGGGCGACCCGGCGGAACGCGCGAGCGGGAAGCTGACCCTTCAGGTGATCCGGGAGGAACTGGCCAGGATCGTGAAGCAGCGGGCCGCCGAGGATCCGCACCTGCACTACCTCGACGGGCGCGAGCTGTACGGCGAGGACGACGCGGCGGAGCTGCCGCTGCCGGACGACCTGCATCCGGACGCGGCGACGCATCGACGGATGGGGGAACGGTTCGCGAGGATCGCTTTCGGAACGGACGGTGTGTTCGCCGACGACTCCGGAGACGCGGGCGGGTCCAGCGGCTGAGCCGGCGCGCCGCGCATGCCGGCCATGAGGGCTCCGGGCTGAGCGCTACCCCCTGCGCTTGGGCTTGCCCCGTCGGGCCCCCGCGCCCTTGGAGCCGCCGGACCCACCGGACCGGCCGGACCCCCCACGGACCCCCTTGCCCGCGCCGGAGGTTCCCCGCGCCGTGCCCTTCCCGGCGCCCGCCGGCTTGCGTCCGCCGCCCTTCTCGGGCCGTTGGCCGCGCTCCGGCTCGGGCTGGGTGCGGCCCCGCGAGCTGTTGACGGTCCGCCCCCGGACGATGCCGATGAAGTCCTCGACCATGTCCGTCGTCGCGTCCTCCCGCCAGGCCAGGGCGATCTCGGACTGCGGGGCGTCGGTGAGCGGGCGGTAGGTGAGGTCGCGGCGGTGGTGGAGACGGGCCAGGGACTGGGGGACGACGAGGACGCCGATGTCCGCCGCCACGAGCTCGATCGCGTCCGCCGTGGTGGCCGGGCGTTCGAAGGCCGGTTCGCCGGGCGGCCGTTCCCAGCCGATGACGTCGTCGAGGGGGTGGACGACGACCTCGTCCGCCAGGTCCTCCACGGTCACTTCCTCCACCGCGGTCATCACGTGGTCCTTGGGGACCACGACGACCGAGGTCTCGGTGTAGAGGGGGATCGCGCTGAACACCGTACGGTCGACCGGCAGCCGAACCAGACCGGCGTCCGCACCGCCGTCGCGCAACACGTCGGAGGCCTCCGCGGGAGCCACCTGGACGAGCTCCAGGCGGACGCCGGGGAAGCGCTCGGTCCAGATCCGCACCCACTTGGCGGGCGTCACCCCGGGGACGTACGCGAGCCGGAAGGAGGGGGGTTCTGGCGAGTCTGTCACGCGGCAAGGTTACCCACTGTGGTCGGAGGTCTCGTGCGCGGCCGATACTCTGGACCCCATGACGTCGCACCAGAACACCCAGACGATGAAGCCCGCGACCGCGGCGAAGAAGCTGGGTGTGTACCTCCCCGCCACCCCCGCAGAGTTCCAGGAGGGTGTCGTCACGCGCGCCGAGCTGAACGAGCTCCAGGCGAACCCGCCCCAGTGGTTGCAGGACCTGCGACGCACCGGCCCGCACCCCCGTCCGGTCGTCGCGGCCCGGCTGGGCGTCTCCATCGCCGGTCTCGCGCGCGGCGGGGTCACCGAACCGCTCACCACCGAGCAGATCGAGGCGCTGCGGGACGAGAGTCCCGAGTGGCTGGAGAAGGAGCGCGCCACGCAGGCGGAGGTCCGCAAGGAGGCGGCGCGCATCAAGGAGAAGAAGCAGGGCGAGGAGTCCTGACCCCGGGGCCCGCACCAGCCCGGGGCCCGTACTGATCAATCCCCGGGGCCCGCACCAACCACCCCCAGGCCCCGAAAACTCCGGTGCGCCGAGTCGAACACCTCTGCGACCATTCCGGCATGGTCCACCGTCTCGATTCCCTGGTCATTCGGCATGCCCTCCGGCTGCCCGTTCCCGCGGGCCCCGCCGGTGAGGGCGACGTCGCGGCGCGGCAGTTCGACGCCGCGCTGATGTCCGTCGGCTTCAAGCTGTCGGCGGACGCGCTGAAGGCGTTGTCGGAGCTGTCCGGGAGCACGGTCGTCGACACCGCCGTGCGCACGCTCGCCACCGTCCGTGAGATGGCCGGCGACCATGTGCGGCACAACGTCTACTTCAAGGACTTCCCGGCCAACGTCCCGGACACCTTCGAGTTCTGGATGCGCTGCGTGCGCGAGGCCCTGGAGGACGGCAAGGCCCGCTCCGGCGTCCTCGCCCAGCTGCGCAACGGCGTGGTCAACCTGCTCACCCTGCCGTCGTACGGCACCTACCGGCACACGTACGACGAGATGCTGGCGGCGCACGACGAGCTGACGGCCGCGGTCGGCGACCGGCTCACCGTCCTGCACCTGGGCTCCTGTCTGGAGGACGAGGTCAGCGCTCTGTACCTGGCGCTGGCCGGCAGCACCACGCCCCTCGGGGACGAGCACCTGGCCGATCTCAAGGTGCTCGCCGAGCACTGCGCGGACGGTCCCCAGCCCGAGACGATCCCGGTGCGGGAGAACCGTGCCGTCGTCAACGAGGCCCGGCTGAAGGCGGGTGCGGGCCTGCTGCTGGACACCGTGACGGATGTGCTGAGGCTGGCCTGCGCGTTGTCCGGCGGGGACGTGAGCCTTCAGGAGCCGACCCGGTTCCACAAGCTGTCCCGGCCGGTCCGCCGCGCCCTGCTCGCGGGTCTGGACGAGGTCGTCGCCCTGGCTCCCGCCAAGCTCGCCGACGTCCTCGCGCACCGCGAGGCCTTCAAGCGGCTCGGTGAGCGTCTGCACCCGCACGAGTACCCCCAGTGGCCGCGCGCCGCCGAGGTGTTCGCCGTGGCCCGGGGCGAGAAGAAGGCGTACACCTTCGAGGCCCGCCTGGAGGCACTGCTCGGCGCGGACGACGTCACCGGGGCGGCGGAACTGCTCAGGTCCGCGCCCGGCAGGCTGTTCCGTGCGCTGGACCGGTTGCTGCGCACCGCGCGCACGCGGGAGGAGCGGGACGCCGTGGTGGCCGTCGTCGAGGAGGTCGCTCCCCAGGTCTCCGGGCGGGTCGTGCTGTCGGTGCGCGAGTACCTGCAGAACCGGGCCGACGAGACGGGCCGGAAGCGGGTGTTCGTCAACCGTGCCGGCCGCGCGCACGTCGCCGACGACACGCGTGGGGTCGTACCGCAGGCGGAGCGGGGACGGCTGATCGCCGTGCTGGACGCGGAGATCGGCCGTCGACTCCCTTCCCCGGAGCGCGTGTTGGTCGATCCCGAGGTCCTCGGCGTGGCGCTTCCGCTCAGCGGGCGGGCGACCTCGGCGGGGCTCGGGGTGCTGCCTCGCGGCTCCGTCTCGCCGGTCGACGGGGAGCTGCTGCGCTTCTTCGTGTACTGGAAGCAGGCGCAGCGGGTCACCGACTACGACCTGTCCGCGCTGCTGCTGGACGCGGACTACGAGACGGTGTCCTGGCTGTCGTACACCAATCTCCGCGAGGTGGAGGGCGAGCACTCGGGTGACATCACCAACGCCCCGGACGGTGCCTCGGAGTTCATCAACCTGCGGCTC
Source organism: Streptomyces sp. SLBN-8D4 (assembly GCF_049739545.1). NCBI lineage: Bacteria > Bacillati > Actinomycetota > Actinomycetes > Kitasatosporales > Streptomycetaceae > Streptomyces > Streptomyces sp. SLBN-8D4. The sequence goes on along the minus strand of NZ_JBMGQC010000001.1, from coordinate 8,780,025 downwards.
GGGGCCGTGCGGGGTACGTACATCGTGCCGCAGGTGAACATCTACTCCGGGGAGAAGTTCGAGGAGGCCGAGGAGTCGTTCTTCGGGTTCATGCTGCGCGAGGGGGAGCAGCGGGGCCGGCCCTTCGAGGCGCGTACCGTGCGGATGAAGTCGGAGCTGCGCGGTCCCGGCCGGGTGGCGCTGCCGCTGGCGTTCCGGCGTGCACAGGACGGGAGTTGGCACGCCAAGTGGCTGCACCTGTACCTGAAGGGGCAGCCGGCGTACAACCGCGTGGAGGACAACCAGGTGTCGGTGGCGACGCTGGTGCGCGGCATCGTCGAGCGCGAGCAGCTCACGGTCGGGTATCTGACCTCGCTGATGGCGAACGGCGGTACGGACGTGGTGACTTGGGACGCCGGGTCGGTGCCGGACGGGCCCGTGACCTACATCGGCCTGGAGCGTCCCGAGGGACTGCACCCGGACTCGGTGGTCATCACCCCGGAAAATCTGCGCGACCTGATCCCCGAGTGACTGTTACGGTTACGCGTGGCGAGGCCATGGAAGGGCTTCCTTCTCCATTCGATGAGCCCCCATGGGGCTTGGATCTCCAGCTCTTCCGCTTCCCTCGCCCTCGACGTCACGCACGAGGCCATGAAGGAGCTTCCTTCTCACCGGTTTCAAAACCGGCTTTCCTAGAGCTCCAGTTCCTTCGCTCTCCTCGTCGTCGACGTCACCGGCAGGCGGCCCGGACCGGTGGACTCACCGTTCCAGGGCCGCCTTCGCCGTGCTGAGCGCCTGTTCCGCGTACCCCCGCCCGAACAGCACGGCGTGCACCAGCAGCGGGAACATCTGGTGCAGCCCGATGCGGTCGGACCAGCCGCCGGCGAGCGGCGCCGCGCTCTCGTAGCCGCGCAGCACCTCGTCCAGGTGGGGGCAGCCGAAGAGGTGGAGCATCGCGAGGTCGGTCTCGCGGTGGCCGCCGTGCGCGGCCGGGTCGATCAGCCAGGCGTGGCCGTCGGCACCCCACAGCACGTTGCCGTTCCACAGGTCGCCGTGCAGCCGCGCCGGGGGCTCGGCGGGGCCCGCGAGACCGGGCAGCCGCGCGCAGAGCCGCTCGATCACCTCGGCCTCCGGGAGCGTGATCGTGCCGTCGTCCACCGCGCGCCGCAGATACGGCAGCACCCGGTGCTCGGCGTACCACTGCGGCCACTCGACGCCCTCGACGTTGCGCATCGGCGCCCGCCCGATGTACGCCTCCCGGGGGCCGCCGGGCGGTGCCGAACCGAAGGCGGGCGCCCCGGCGAGGTGCAGCCCGGCCAGCGCCCGGCCCAGATCGAGTGCCGCCTCCCGGTTCGGCCGCCCCCTCGCGACCATGTCGGTGACCAGCCAGCGGCCGTCCTGGCCGTGCCCGGTCGGCACCCGGACCGTGCCGGCCTCGGCCAGCCAGCGCAGCCCCGCCGCCTCCGCCCGGGCCTCCTCAGCGCTGTCGGCGCGCTTCACCATCACCGTGCGGCCGTCGTCGAGGGCCACCTCGGCCGGCGCGCCGGACACCGCGCGCTCCTGCGTCACCGTACGGCCGGTGAGCCGCGCCGCCGCCGCACCCGGGCCGTCGCCTTCGTCGTTGTCGTGCACCCGCGCCTCCCTGGTCCCTCACGCACCGACTTCGCCCCAGCGTTCCAAAAGAGTCTCGTGCACAGCCTCTGTGAAGACTTCCAGCCATGTCTTGACATACGGAAGAAACGATCCGTAGCTTGGCCGATCATTTAGATTCGTGAAGCGGGTTCACGGATATGAACGGAGAGTATCCATGGGCGATCGCCGACGACGCCGCCTGGTCGCGGCGGCCACCGTCGTGGGATTGACGTTCGGAACGGCCGCCTGCGGCTCCGGCTCCGACAGCGCGGGCAGCAGCGATCCGAACACGCTGGAGGTGTGGACCCGGAGCAATCCGGACGACGCCGCCACCTACGAGCGGGTATTCGCCGCCTTCACCAGGAAGACCGGCATCAAGATCGACTATCAGCGCCGGTCATCACCTTCGACCAGCAGCTCCAGAGCCGGGCGTCCACCAAGGACCTGCCGGACGTCATGATCAACGACACGGCGCTGATGGGCAGTTACCAGAGCCAGGGCCTGCTCAAGCCCATCGACCCCGACTCGATCGCGGGCGGCGACCAGATCACCGCCAAGTCCTGGTCCTCCACGGTGGGCGTCGACGGGAAGCACTACGGCATCCCCTACTCCCGTCAGGCCCAGACCCTGATGATCCGCAAGGACTGGCTGAGGAAGCTCGGACTGAAGGCGCCGACTACCTGGCAGGAGATGCTCTCCGTCGCCAAGGCCTTCGCCACTGAGGACCCGGACGGCGACGGCAAGGCCGACACCTACGGCATCGTCGCGCCGGCCAGCGCCCAGAACGGCTACGCGGCCATGTGGGGAGCGAGCTTCCTGTGGCAGGGCGGCGCCCGGATCATCACGTCGGACGGCAAGGGCAAGTACACCCCCGCCATGGACTCGGCAGCCGCCGTGAACACCGTGACCTGGATGAAGGACAACCTCTTCTGCGGCGAGAAAGGGGTCGTCCAGCCCGGCGCGATCACCGCCGTCACGGGAACCGCCACCAACTTCCAGGACGGCAACGCCGGGATGTACATGACCGGGCCGTACAACATCACCACCTACGACACCACGCCCGGCAAGAACACGTACGAGGTCGTCCCCGCCCCCGCGGGCCCGGCCGGGGGCGATGTGCTGGCCGACGGCGAGAACGTCTACCTCGGCGCCAAGACCGGCAAGGACAGGCAGGAACGGGCGCTGGCCGCGTTCCTCATCTCGCCCGAGGGCCAGCGGATCGCCATGACCAGCGTCGACGGCCACCAGCCCGTCGTCCGCATTCCCGTCAACTCCACGCTGGACGCGGCGAAGGTCCGCGGCGACGCGCGCTGGAGCGTCGTGCAGAAGGCCTACGAGGACGCCTCCGAGCAGTTCCCGAACGCGCCGGACTTCGCCCCGATCAAGCAGGACACCGCCGACTCGCTGAACTCGATCTTCACGTACTGCGGCGGTGACGTCCGCTCCCAGCTCAAGGAGCTCAACGACACGCTCGCCGGTGACCTCAAGGACCAGGACCTGCTGAAATGACCGCTACCGTCCCCGCGCACACAGCGCGCAGAGGCCTCGGCAAGAGGACCTTCGACAAGAAGGCCGTCGTCCCCTGGCTCTTCCTCGCCCCGGGTCTGCTGCTCGCCCTGGTCTTCAAGTTCTGGCCGATGGCCAAGGGCATCTGGCTCAGCTTCTTCGACGTCAGGCCCTTCCTCGGCGACCAGTGGATCGGCCTCGAGAACTACACGCGGGTCCTGACCGACCACCGCTTCCAGGACGCGATCGGGCACACCCTGATCCTCGGCATCGGCCAGGCGGTCGGCGCGATCGTGCTCGGGTTCGCCCTCGCGCTGCTCCTGGAGGGCCAGGCACGTTCGCTGAAGTTCCTCCGCACCGCCGTCTTCCTGCCCGCCGTCACGGCCACCGCGGTCGTCGGCGAGCTGTGGCGGCTGATGTACTACCCGACCTCCGACGGCCTGATCAACAGCGGCCTGCACTTCATCGGACTCGGGACCGTCCAGTTCCTCGACAACCCGAACATCGCCCTGTACTCGACGATGGTGATGGGCGTCTGGATCTGGGCCCCGTACAACATGGTGATCTTCCTCGCCGGTCTCGCGGGCGTGGACCGCTCGCTGTACGAGGCCGCGGCGATGGACGGGGTCTCCCTGTGGCAGCGGCTGCGCCACGTCACGCTCCCCGCGATCCGTCCGGCGCTCATGATCGTGCTCACCCTCGCCACGATCCGCGGGCTGCGGGTGTTCACCGAGGTCTACGTCCTCACCGGCGGCGGTCCCGCCGGGTCCACGGACGTCTGGATGACCCGCGCCTACACCCTCGGCTTCAGCCGCAACGACATCGGCGGCGCCTCGGCGGCCTCGGTCGTCCTGCTGTGCGTGACGCTGCTGCTCACCGTCATGGTCAACAACCTCCGCAAGAGGGGAGAAGCGCGATGAGCGCCCCCGTCATCGACCCCGTCCGGCCGGCGGCCCCTGACACCCCGGCCGGGCGGACCACCAAGGCACAACGCACCACCCCGGCCCGCTTCGACACCGCCCTCGGCTGGAACGACAGGCCCGGTCTCGCCTGGGCCCTGCGCCTGCTGCTCTGTCTGATCGCCCTGGCCGTGTTCGCGGCGCCGTTCCTCACCATCTTCTCGGGCGCGTTCACCACCGACCCCAGCGGTTCCTCGCTGTCGTTCCTGCCGCACGACAGCACGCTGTCGAACTTCACGGTGGCGGGCGAGCGCGGCATCTGGGACTACCTCGGCAACTCGCTGGTCATCGCGGGCGGCGGGCTGCTGCTCCAGCTCGTGGTGTGCACGCTGGCCGCGTACGCGCTGGCCCGGCACCGGTTCCGCGGCCAGGCGCTGATCATGATGTTGTTCATGATGACGCTGATGCTGCCCGAGGAGGTCATCGCGATCCCGCTGTCCCTGGTCCTGGGTGATGTGCCCGTGGTCCACGTGGACCTCAAAGGCACGGTCTGGGGCGTCATCCTGCCGCTGGGCGCCTGGGGCTTCTCGGTGATGATGCTGACCGAGTTCATGCGGGACATCCCCGCCGAGATCGAGGAGGCGGCCCGTCTCGACGGCGTCGGAGAGCTGCGGATGCTGTGGCAGATCGTCCTGCCGCTGTGCAGGCCCGCGCTGGGCGTGGCGGGCGTCCTCGGCTTCATCATGATCTGGGACCAGTACCTGCTCCCCCTGATCGCCTCCAAGGACCCCACCGACTACACGGTCACCGTCGCCCTGTCCATCCTGCGCACCGACCCGGAGGTCGGCTCGGGAGTGGTCCTCGCCGGAGCGGTCATCGCCCTGATCCCCAGCCTGATCGTCTACCTGCTCCTCCAGCGCTCACTGGTCACCGGCATCGCCGCCGGTGCCACGAAGGGCTGACCCCGACCCCCCCACGTTTGAGGGAGACATGAAGTTCCAAGGAGTGCTGTTCTTCCCGGTGACGCCGTTCGCCGCGGACGGCTCGCTGGACGAGGAACGGCTCGCCCAGCACATCGACAGCGGCGTCGCGGCCGGTGCGGGCGGCGTGTTCGTCGCCTGCGGCACCGGTGAGTTCCACGCGCTGACGCCCGAGGAGATCGAGCGGGCCACCCGGGTCGCGGTCGAGACGACCGCGGGCCGGGTGCCGGTCCTGGCGGCGGCGGGCGGCCCGACGCCGGTCGCCCGCGACCACGCGGCCCGGGTCGCCGGGGCGGGCGCCGACGGCATCCTGCTGCTCCCGCCCTACCTGGTGACGGCCCCGCAGCAGGGCCTGGTGCGCTACGTCGAGGAGGTCACCTCCGCGAGCGACCTGCCCGTCGTCTTCTACCAGCGCGGCACCGCCCGCCTCACCGAGGAGACGGCCGCCGAGATCGCCGCGCTCCCCAAGGTCGTCGGTCTCAAGGACGGCCTCGGCGACATCGAGCGGATGCACCGCGTCGTGCGCGCGGTGCGGGCCGTACCGGGCACGGAGGACTTCCAGTTCTTCAACGGCCTGCCCACGGCGGAGCTGACCGCGCCCGCCTACCAGGGCATCGGGGTCTGCCTGTACTCCTCCGCCGTGTTCGCCTTCGCACCCGAGATCGCCCTCGCCTTCCACGGGGCGCTCACCGCGGGCGACGGACCGCTGGTCGACACGCTCCTCGACGAGTTCTACGGCCCCCTCGTCCGGCTCCGCGACGAGGTACCGGGGTACGCCGTGGCGTTGGTCAAGTCCGGAGTGGCCCTGCGTGGCCTGGACGTGGGTGGCGTACGGGCGCCGCTGGTCGATCCGGCCCCGGAGCACATCGCGCGGCTGTCCGAACTCATCGACCACGGCCTGGAGGTGGTCGGCGTATGAGCGACCCGACTCGGATCAAGGAGCTGATCGTCACCCCGATCGCCTTCCGCGATCCGCCGCTGCTCAACTCCAACGGCGTGCACGAGCCCCTCGCCCTGCGGATCATCCTGCAACTCGTGCTGGAGGACGGCACGGTGGGCCTCGGCGAGTCCCCCGGCGGGGTCGCCCGCCTGGAGCGACTTGAGGCCGCCGCGAAGGTCGTCGTGGGCATGGACGTCTTCGACACGACGGCTGTCGGAGCCTCGATCGACGCCACCCTGCTGCCGACGGTTCCCTCCAGTCACGAGCGCGGCTGGACCACCTCCGCGGTGGAGGTGGCGTGCCTGGACGCGCAGGGCAAGCTGCTCGACCGCCCGGTCAGCGATCTGCTCGGCGGGACGGTCCGGGACTCGGTGCCGTTCGCCGCGTACCTCTTCTACAAGTGGGCCGAGCACCCGGCCCTCGACGGCCGCGCCGCGGTCGGCGACGAGTGGGGCGAGGCCCTGGACCCGGCCGGCATCGTGGAGCAGGCCCGGCTGATGCAACAGCGGTACGGGTTCAGGTCGTTCAAGCTGAAGGGCGGTGTCTTCCCGCCCGACGAGGAGATCGCCGCGATCAAGGCGCTCGCGGAGGCCTTCCCCGGGCAGCCGCTGCGCCTGGACCCGAACGTGGCGTGGACGGTGGAGACGTCGAAGTACGTCGCCCGCCGACTGGACGGAGTCCTGGAGTACCTGGAGGACCCGACCAGGGGCATCGAGGGCATGGCGGCGGTGGCGAAGGACGCGCCGATGCCGCTGGGCACCAACATGTGCGTGATCGCCTGGGAGCATCTCAGGCCCGCGGTCGAGCAGAACGCGATCCAGGTCCTGCTGACCGACCACCACTACTGGGGCGGCCTGCGCCGCACCCGTGAACTGGCCGCGGTCTGCGAGGCGTTCGGCCTCGCCCTCTCCATGCACTCCAACTCGCACCTGGGCATCAGCCTGGCCGCCATGACCCACGTGGCCGCGGCGATCCCCAACCTCGACCACTCCTGCGACACCCACTACCCGTGGAACCACGCCGACGACGTGATCCGCCCCGGTGTCCTGGAGTTCCGCGACGGCGAGGTCAAGGTCCCGACCGGTCCCGGGCTCGGCGTGGAACTCGACCCCGCCGCCCTGGAGCGCCTGCACCGCCTCTACGTCGACTCCGGGGTACGCAGCCGGGACGACACCGGATACATGCGGCGCTTCCAGCCGGACTACGAACTCCGGCTCCCCCGCTGGTGACAGGACCCCCGTGAGACAGGACGCCCGGTGAACCTGGGCGCCCTGTCTTCTTCGCGGCCGTCCGTGCCGGATGACCCTCCCGCCGAAGATCCGCCGGTGCTTCAATGTCACCCCCTGGGTGGAGGAGCGAGGGCATGGGCAGAGTCCTGGTGACCGGTGGCAGCGGTTTCGTCGGCAGCCATCTGGTACGGCGGCTGCTGGAGCGGGGTTATGAGGTGCACGCCACCGTGCGCAGTCTCACGAACCCGGCGAAGGTGCGCCCGCTGCGGGACATGCAGGGCCAGTTCCCCGGCCGGCTCACCCTGTTCGAGGCGGACCTCCTCAAGGAGGGCTCCTTCGACGAGGCCATGGCGGGCTGCCGCGTGGTCTTCCATGTGGCCTCGCCGTTCTTCATGCCGGAGAAGATCAAGGACGGCCAGAAGGACATGGTCGACCCGGCCCTGACCGGCACCCGCAACGTCCTGGCCGGCATCGAGCGCACGCCGACGGTGGAGCGGCTGGTGTTCACCTCCACGGTCGGTGCGATCTTCGGCGACTACTCCGACGTGCGGGACATGGCCGGGCAGGTCCTGTCCGAGAAGTACTTCAACACCAGCAGCACGGTGGAGAACAACCCGTACCACTACGCCAAGACGGTCGCCGAACGCGCCGCCTGGCACGCGGAGTCCGCTCAGGACCGCTGGCGCATGGTGTCCGTCAACCCCGGCCTGATCCTGGGCCCTTCGCTCGCGCCCGCCTCCGAGTCCGGCAGCCTCTTCCTCCTGGAGGAGCTGTTCAGGGGGTACTTCTTCTACGGCGCACCGGACTTCAGCTTCACCACGGTCGACGTCCGTGACGTGGCCGACGCGCACATCGCGGCGGCGGAGAAGCCCGACGCGAAGGGGCGTTACATCCTGGCCGCGGAGACGATGACGTCGTTCCACGAGATGTCCCGCGTCATCCGCACCCGGTACCCCCGCGGCCTGCGCATCCCGCGCACCGCGCTCCCCCACTGGCCGGTGCGCGTGCTGGGCCCCGCCTTCGGGCTCACCCAGGACTACATCCGCAAGCACCTCGGCATCCGCTTCCGCGTGGACAACAGCCGCAGCGTGAACGAACTGGGCCTCGTCTACCGCCCGGTCGAGGAGACGGTCCTCGACCACTACGAGGCATGGCTCGCTCAGCAGGGCAGACGCTGATCCGCACCGCGGGCAGGGGCCCGTACGCGACGAAGGTCACAGGTACATCTCACACTTTTCACACTTCAATCTTCACGTGAGCCTCACAAGTTGGCTAAGTTGACGGCGAGCAGCACGACGGAAGGGGCATGACTTTCATGGCGCCGGATCGAACTTCGCGCAATGGAGGGTTCAGCCTCCCGGCCAAGCGCAACTCCGCCCTCGCCACGGCCGCCATGGCCTCCGCGGCCCTCCTCTCGCAGACCGGGAACGCCGCGGCCGACGAGGGGCCGAGCCATGACGAGGTGAGCCGACGGGTCACCAACCTCTACGACCGGGCCGAGACCGACTCCGGCACCTACAACGCCACGCGCGCGGCCGGAACGGCGTCGAGCACCCGTGGCCGCACCTCTTCGTCGACCGGCGGTGGGAGCAGGGCGAGCGGCGATCCCGCCCTCGACGACATCGCCCGGCAGTGGTACGGCATGGCCCGCGCGAAGATCGGGCCCACGGTCGAGGCGGTCCTGCCCTCCGACCGCGTCGCCGCCCGCCGCGCCGAGCCACGGCGCCAGCGGCCCGCGGACGCCCCCACGGCACGCGAACCGAAGCCGGCCGCCGAGCGGCCCCAGCTGACCGCCGGACCGATGCTCGCCCTGCCCAGCGCACCGGAGCCAACCCCGGCCGCCCTCCCCGCCGCGCAGGCCCAGACGCCCTCATGGGCCTCGGAAGCGGCCCCGCAGGACCTCACCGGCACCGGCGGGATCCCCACCGTGCGTGCCGCGCAACCGGCCACGGGGGTCCCGGAGTACGCGCCGCAGCTCCTGCCCGTGGTGCCCGAGTACAACCCGCAATCCCCCGGCACCGCGATCCCCACGTACAGCACGCCATCCGACACCGGCCTCCCGGACTACACCGCGTCCACGACCACCGGCTTCCCCGAGTACAGCGCGCAGGCCGGTGCCGGAGCCCCGGAGTACGCCCCCCAGCTCCTCACCGGTGCTCCCGAGTTGGCGCCGCAGCTCCCCACCGGTGTGCCTGAGTACGCACCACAACCCGGCACCGCGATACCGACGTACAGCCCGCAAGCCGACGCCGGCCTCCCGGACTACACCGCGCACACCACCACCGGCATCCCCGAGTACACCTCGCGACCCGGCACGGGATTCCCCGACCACACCGGGCAACTCGGCACCGTCCTGCCCGAGTACACCGCGCAGACCACCACCGGCTTCGGGGACTACAGCGGTCAACTCGGCACCGGGCTACCGGAGTACGCCGCGCCGGCCGCCACAGGGTTCCCCGAGTACTCCGCACAGAACACCGCAGCCTTCCCGGAGTACGCCGCGCAACCGACCGCGGGCCAACCCGAGTACTCCGCCCTGACCGCCCCCCTCGCGACAATCGCACCCCCGCCGGTCGAGACGGCCCGAACCGCCCCGACCGCCCCGGCCTCGACGCAGGGCATTTCTGCCATCCCGGCCCCCCGCACTCCCGACCAGGCCTGGCAGACGCCCCAGCCGGCGCCGGCCCCCGCCGCACCCTTGACCCTGGCCCCCGCTCTCCCCGTCACCGATCCCGAACTCCCCACCCCCGACCCCGGTTACGACTCGAAGGTCATCCAGGTTCTCGCCTTCGCCCGTTCCCAGATCGGCAAGCCGTGTGTCTGGGGCGCTGCGGGCCCCGGGTCGTACGACAACTCCGGCCTCACGCAGGCCGCCTGGAAGGTCGCGGGCGTCTCGCTCCCCCGCACCTGCGTCGGTCAGGCGAGCACCGGCACGGCGGTTCCGCTGTACGCGATGCAACCCGGTGACCTCGTCTTCTTCCACGACGACTTCAGCCACGTGGGCCTGTGCACCGGCAACGGCATGATGATCCACGCGCCGGGTCCGGGAGCGTCCATCCGCGAGGAGTCGATCTACCCGACCGGTGAGTCGATCATCCGAGGCGCGATACGACCCGCCTGACCCGCCTCCCGCCCGGGCGCCGGACAGCGCCATGACGTGCCACTGAGATACCGGGTGCGGCGGCGGCCGTCGGGCTCGACGACCGGCCGGTGACCGTTCTGTCCGGGCAGGCCGTCGGGACCGGCAACCGGGGGGACGCCTGGGCCCGCCAGGTGGAGGACGGCGTCGAGCGGCCGGCCGCCACCGTGACGGCCGCCGAGGCCGGGGAGCTTGTGCTGAGGATCTTCATGGTCGATCCGGCGGTCGCCGTGGACCAGATCGTGATCGACACGAGCGGACTGCCCGCCACCCGGTGCTGAACCCGGCGCCCGGGTCCGGAGGCGCCGGATCAGTAGGGCCACGGCTTCGTGCGGGCCGCCGGTCCCCCGTGCCGGCGGCCCGCACGCGTCGCGGCCGGCGCTGCCGTCCCGCGGGGAGACAGGCGTGTCCGACGGGCCGCCCTCCCCCCACTGCGGCCCGCCGGAGCTTCAATGTGCTGGAGTACATGCGAGAACGTCGATGTTGCTCGGATGAAGTGTGGGTCAGCGAGGTACTGGGCCGGTATGGGTACAACTGCGTATGAGCGGATGCTGTCGGTCGCCGTGGCCGCGCTCCACGAACGCGCCCCCGAGCGGCTGTGGCCCCTGCTCGCGGCCGAACTGCCGGTGCTGTGCGGGGGCGACGCCCTGATCTACAAGCTGGACGACTGGAACGAGCACGAGGGCACGCTGGGGCTGTCCCCCGGAGCCGACGCGGAGTTCACCTCGCTCGGCGACGAGGAGGCGGGACTGCTGCGCGCGGGCTACCCGTTGGCCGCGCATTACGCGGGCAGAACGGACCGGACGCCGGTCACGGCCCGCCGGGTGGCCGGCCGTTCCTGGTCGGGGAGCCCGACCGCGCGGCTGCTCGACGACCTGCTCGACGTCGACCACGTGCTGGGGATTCCCCTGCCGCAGTCGACCACCCCGATCACCGGGTGCCTGGTGTACCGCTCCGGGCGGGACTTCACCGCCGACGAGCTGCGTCTGGCCGAGCAGTTGCAACCGCTGCTGGCCGCCGTCGAACAGCAACGGCAACTCCTGCGGAGGCTCAACGCCCCGTCCGAGGAGGCGGCCGACCTGGCGCTCACGCCCCGGGAGACGACCGTGCTGCTCCTGCTCGGTGACGCCCTGACCGCTGTGTCGATAGGCCGCAGACTCGGGATATCCGAGCGGACGGTCCACAAGCACATCGCGAACATCTACCGGAAGCTCGGCACGCACGACCGCGTCAGCACGGTGCTGCACGCCCAGCGGCTCGGCCTGGTCCCTACGGCATCGGCGGCCCGCCCTTGAGGCGTTCCAGGTCTGAGGGGCGGACCTGGATGACCACGACGGCGATCAGCGCGGCGAGCAGCGCGAAGATCGCGGCCACGACGAAGGCGGCCGAGACACCGGCGGTCAGGACCTCGTCGCCCCAGGAACCCGGGAGCACACCGGTGCGGGCGAACAGCCGGCGCGCCACCGGGGTGGCCTGGGCGAGGAAGAGGGGCACCTGCTTCTCCGCCTCGTTGGTGCTGGCCGTGCCGAACATGGTGACCAGGATGGACAGGCCGAGCGAACCGCCCACCTGCTGCGTGGCGTTGAGGAGCCCGGAGGCCGCGCCGGTCTCCGGGGTGGGCACGTTGGAGAGCGCCATCAGGGTCAGCGACACGAACTCCATGCCCATGCCCAGGCCGAACACGAGCATCGGCCCGAGGACACTGCCCGCGTAGGTGGAGTGCACGTCGGTCAGGGTCAGCCAGGCCAGCCCCGCCGCCGCGAGGATCGCGCCGCCCACCATGAAGGGCTTGGGCCCGTAGACCGGCAGGAACCGCGAGGCGAGGCCGGCGCCGACCGCGATGACCACGCTGACCGGCAGGAACGCGAACCCGGTCGCCAGCGGGCTGAAGTTCAGGACGTTCTGCGTGAAGAGGGTCAGGAAGAAGAACATCCCGAAGATCGCGGCCGCGAGACACAGCATGATGCCGTACGTGCCCGCGCGGTTGCGGTCGGCGAACATGTGCAGCGGGGTGATGGGCTGCCGGGACCGCTTCTCGATCAGCACGAACACCACGAGCAGGACGACCGCGGCGGCGAACGAGGCCAGCGTGAACGCGTCCCGCCAGCCTTCCTGGGCGGCCCGGATGAAGCCGTACACCAGCAGCACCATGCCCGCGGTGGCGGTCAGCGCGCCGGCGATGTCGAAGTTGCCGGGATGTCGCTCGGACTCGCGGATCCAGCGGGGCGTGGCGAGGGCGATGAGCAGTCCGATGGGGACGTTGACGAACAGCACCCACCGCCAGTTCAACCACTCGACGAGGACTCCGCCGGCCAGCAGCCCGATCGCGCCGCCGCCCGCCGAGACCGCGGCGAAGACGCCGAAGGCCCGGTTGCGATCGGGGCCTTCGCGGAAGGTCGTACTGACCAGGGAGAGAGCGGTCGGGGACGCGATGGCACCGCCGACGCCCTGGAGGGCACGGGCGGCGAGGAGTTGGCCCTCGTTCTGGGCGAGCCCGCCGAGCAGCGAGGCGAGCACGAACAGCAGCACTCCGCAGACGAACATACGGCGTCTGCCGAGGATGTCGCCGGTCCTGCCGCCGAGCAGCAGGAGCCCGCCGAAGGTGAGGGTGTACGCGTTGACCACCCAGGCCAGGCTGGTGGTGGAGAAGTCCAGGGAACGCTGGATGTCCGGGAGCGCGATGTTCACGATGGTGATGTCGAGCACCACCATGAGCTGGCAGGACGCGAGAACCAGCAGGGCCATGGCGTTTCCGCCCCCGCCGGAGTCCGGTGGGGTGGTCCGTGGTGCAGAACTCGCCTGCGGGTCGGTGCTCATAATCTCCGTTCGACCGTACGCCCGAGCCCTGGCCCTCACCACTTGAGGACGTGGCACCTCCATGCCTCCAGGGACACGAACAGACCGGAGTCGGTCAGTTCGTCTCCGTCACGGTCGTACACCTCCCCGGTGAGCAGGTCGGTCGCACGGCACGCGTGGCCCCTGAGGTCGTCCCACGGCAGCGGCAGCCTCGCCCGGGCGGGGCGGTCCGAGTCGTTCACGACGATCAGGTGGCGGGCCTCGGCGTGTGTCCAGGTCCAGGCGAGAAGGTGGTGATGGGTGGGGTCGTCCGGCAGGCCCGTCGGGGTCAGCGGCCGCCACTCCCCCCGGCGTACGGAGGCGGCGGCGGGGAGCAGGCGCGCGTAGAAGTCGCGCAGCGGCTCGTCGACCGGCTCCTGGGGACGGCGCGTCAGGAACACGGGCGGACGCACCCGCCGCCCCTCGAACTGGCCCTCGTGCCAGAGCGTGGCGCCGGGCAGCGTCGCGACGGCCACCGCAGCCGCCCGTCCCCGGTCGCCGGGCAGGGTGGCGGCGGCCCGCGGTTCGTCGTGGTTCTCCAGGAAGCGGACGAGACCGCGCTGGTGGGAGGGGTCGGCGGCCAGGTGGGCGCGCACGGAGCCGGCGTCCTCGTGCAGCAGGCGGTCGTGGAGGCGCTTGTCGTAGCAGTGGTCGAAGCCCTGCTGCTGGAGGGGCTGTTCGCGGTCCCAGTAGGCCTCGGCGACGAAGAGGAGGTCGGGGTGGCGGGCTCTGACGCGCGGGATGACGTACGGCCAGAAGTCCTCGGCGGGGGCCGGGCCCGCCCGGTCTCCCCAGGTCCTTTTGAAGATGTCGTTCATCAGCAGCATGGCCATGTCGCAGCGCACGCCGTCGGCCTGGTCGCCGATCGACACGAGGGTCGCGACGGTCGCCTCCCGGAGTGCGTCGCTGAAGGCGTTCAGCTGCACGACGTCGGGCCAGGGCGGGAAGTACGGGTCGCGGCCGCGGGCGTAGATCCCGGCTCCGGCCTGGAGGAAGTCGGCCGGGGCGCGGGCCAGGTCGTCGGCGCTGCCCTGGACGAGCCGGTCGGGGTGCGAGGCGAGCCAGGGGTGGTCGGGGGCCACGTGGTTGGGCACGTGGTCGAGGATCAACCGCACTCCGCGCGCGGCCAGTTGGGCCCGGGCGGCGGCCAGTCCGTCCGGGCCGCCGAGACGGGCGTCGACGACGTAGTCGCGTACGCAGTACGGCGATCCTGCGATGTCCGCCCCCGTGACGTCGGGCAGCGTTTCGCGGAAGGAGGCCACGAGCCCGGGGTCGCGCAGGGCGATCTCCCGGCCGGCCGGGCTGCGTTCCCACACACCCATCAGCCACACGGTGTCGATACCGGGGAGCGCGACGGAGTCCCAGACCTCGCCGGGCACGTCGCCGAGGGTGACGGGACGGCCGTGGTGGTGACTCAACTCGCCCAGCCAGACAAGGGTGTTGATCTCGTACAGCACTGTCATGACAAGGGCTCCTCCCGGCCACGGTTCGCCCACGGGGGAGCCCCCGCGGGCGACCGCGTTCCGGCTCAGGCGATCTCGACCAGCAGGTCACCGCCCTCCACCTGCTGGATCTTGTTGATGGCGAGGCGGGAGACCCGGCCGGCCTTCGCGGCGGTGATCGAGGCCTCCATCTTCATGGCCTCGATGGTGGCGACGGTGGCTCCGGCCGCCACCTCGTCGCCCTCGGAGACCGCGAGTGTGACCACTCCGGCGAACGGTGCGGCGACATGGCCGGTGTTGGAGCGGTCGGCCTTCTCCGTGGCCGGGATGTCGGAGGAGACGGCGGCATCGCGGATCTGGATGGGCCGCAGCTGGCCGTTGAGCGTGGACATCACCGTGCGCATGCCCCGCTCGTCGGCCTCGCCGATCGCCTCCAGCGCGATGAGGAGCCGGACGCCGGGTTCCAGGTCGACGGCGTACTCCTTGCCCGGACGCAGACCGTAGAAGAAGTCCTTGCTGTCCAGGACGCTGGTGTCGCCGTAGGACTGGCGGTGCGTCTCGAACTCGCGGGTCGGGGCGGGGAACAGGAGCCGGTTGAGGGTCGAGCGGCGGTCCTTCTCCAGGCCCTCGCGGTCCTCGGCGTTCAGTTCCTGGACGGGCTTGGCGTCGGCGCGGCCCTGCAACGCCTTGCTGCGGAAGGGCTCGGGCCAGCCGCCGGGCGGGGTGCCGAGCTCGCCGCGCAGGAAGCCGATCACGGAGTCGGGGATGTCGAAGCGGTCCGGGGTCTCCTCGAACTCCTTCGGCGTCACGCCGGCTCCGACGAGGTGGAGGGCGAGGTCGCCGACCACCTTCGAGGAAGGGGTGACCTTGACCAGGTGGCCGAGGATCCGGTCGGCGGCCGCGTACATCGCCTCGATGTCCTCGAAGCGGTCGCCGAGACCGAGCGCCACGGCCTGGGTGCGCAGGTTGGAAAGCTGGCCGCCGGGGATCTCGTGGTCGTAGACACGGCCGGTCGGGGAGGCGAGGCCCGCCTCGAAGGGGGCGTACACCCGGCGGACGCTCTCCCAGTACGGCTCCAGGTCGCCGACGGCCCGCAGGTCAAGGCCGGTCGGCCGGTCCGAGTGGTCGGTCGCGGCGACGATCGCGGAGAGGGAGGGCTGCGAGGTGGTACCGGCCATGGACGCCACGGCACCGTCCACGGCGTCGGCGCCCGCCTGGATCGCGGCCAGGTAGGTGGCGAGCTGGCCACCCGCGGTGTCGTGGGTGTGGATGTGCACCGGCAGGTCGAACTCGCGGCGCAGCGCCGAGACGAGCTTGGCCGCGGCGGGGGCGCGCAGCAGGCCCGCCATGTCCTTCACGGCCAGGACGTGGGCGCCAGCGTCCACGATCTGCTCGGCGAGGCGCAGGTAGTAGTCGAGCGTGTACAGGCGCTCGTTCGGGTCGGAGAGGTCCGAGGTGTAGCACAAGGCCACCTCGGCGATCGACGTGCCGGTGGCGCGTACGGCCTCGATGGCGGGGCGCATCTGGCTGACGTCGTTGAGGGCGTCGAAGATGCGGAAGATGTCGATGCCGGTCTCGGCGGCCTCCTGCACGAAGGCGTCGGTGACCTCGGTCGGGTACGGGGTGTAGCCGACGGTGTTGCGGCCGCGCAGCAGCATCTGCAGGCAGATGTTGGGGACTGCCTCGCGCAGGGCGGCAAGGCGTTCCCAGGGGTCCTCGGCGAGGAAGCGCAGGGCGACGTCGTAGGTCGCGCCGCCCCAGCACTCCAGGGACAGCAGTTCGGGCAGGGTACGGGCGACGGCCGGGGCGACGGCGAGCATGTCCTTGGTGCGCACGCGCGTGGCCAGCAGCGACTGGTGGGCGTCGCGGAAGGTGGTGTCGGTGACGCCGATGGTCGGCGACTCGCGCAGCCAGCGGGCGAAGCCCTCGGGGCCGAGCTCGGTGAGCTTCTGCTTGGAGCCGGCGCGTGGCTCCGCCGCGGTGTCCACCCGGGGCAGCTTGGAGACGGGGTCGATCAGGTCGGGCCGCTCGCCGTGCGGCTTGTTGACCGTCACGTCGGCCAGATAGGTGAGCAACTTCGTGCCGCGGTCCGCGGAGTGACGGGCCGTCAGCAGATGGGGCCGCTGCTCGATGAACGACGTGGTGACGTTGCCCGCCTGGAAGTCCGGGTCGTCGAGGACGGCCTGGAGGAACGGGATGTTGGTGGCCACACCGCGGATGCGGAACTCGGCGACGGCACGCCGGGCCCGGTTGACCGCGGTGGTGAAGTCCCGGCCCCGGCAGGAGAGCTTGACCAGCATCGAGTCGAAGTGGGCGCTGATCTCCGTACCGGCGTGGGTGGTGCCGCCGTCGAGGCGGATGCCGGAGCCGCCGGGCGAGCGGTAGGCGCTGATGCGGCCGGTGTCCGGGCGGAAGCCGTTGGCGGGGTCCTCGGTGGTGATACGGCACTGGAGGGCCGCGCCGTGCAGCCGCACCGCCTCCTGGGAGAGCCCGAGGTCGGCGAGGGTGGCTCCGGCGGCGATGCGCAGCTGGGCCTGGACGAGGTCGACGTCGGTGACCTCCTCGGTGACCGTGTGCTCGACCTGGATGCGCGGGTTCATCTCGATGAAGACGTGGTTGCCGTCGCGGTCGAGGAGGAACTCGACGGTGCCCGCGTTGCGGTAGCCGATCTCGCGAGCGAAGCGGACGGCGTCGGCGCAGATCCGGTCGCGCAGCTCGGGGTCGAGGTTGGGTGCAGGCGCGAGCTCGATCACCTTCTGGTGGCGGCGCTGCACCGAGCAGTCGCGTTCGTACAGATGGATGACGTTGCCCTGCCCGTCGGCGAGGATCTGCACCTCGATGTGGCGGGGCTCGACGACGGCCTTCTCCAGGAACACGGTCGAGTCGCCGAAGGCGGAGGCCGCCTCGCGCGCGGCCGCCTCGATGGACTCCCGCAGCTGGGCGGGGTCCTCGACCCGGCGCATACCGCGCCCGCCACCGCCCGCGACGGCCTTCACGAACACCGGGAAACCGACCTCGTCGGCGGCCCTGACCAGCTCGTCCACGTCGTCGGAGGGTGCCGAGGAGCCGAGCACCGGGACGCCCGCGGCGCGGGCCGCGGCGACCGCGCGGGCCTTGTTGCCGGTCAGTTCCAGGATGTCGGCGCTGGGGCCGACGAAGGTGATGCCCGCCTCCTCGCAGGCGCGCGCGAGCTCGGGGTTCTCCGAGAGGAAGCCGTAGCCGGGGTAGACGGCGTCGGCGCCGGCCTGGCGGGCGGCGCGGATGATCTCCTCGACGGAGAGATAGGCCCGCACGGGATGGCCCGGTTCGCCGATCTCGTAGGCCTCGTCGGCTTTGAGTCGGTGCAGTGAGTTGCGGTCCTCGTGGGGGAAGACGGCGACCGTCCTCGCGCCCACCTCATAACCCGCGCGAAACGCCCGGATCGCGATCTCACCACGGTTGGCGACCAGTACCTTGCGGAGCATTCCCGTTCCCTTCGGCCTGCCGTTGACGCCCCCATGGTCTCGGCAAAGACCGCCTCTGGCCATGAGAGTCAGGTCACGTGTCGCGGACGGTTTGGGGATGATCCGCGCAGGTACGGCGGCGAGGACGGCCCGCGGCCCCGGTCACTTCACCGTGCCGGTGAAGGGGGTCACCGGCCGCTCCAGGCGCTTACCGTCCACCGTGATGTCGACGGCCTCGTTGAAGAAGGCGAGCAGCCCCTTGACGGCACCCACGGCGGGGAGCGGGTCGGGATAGCTCCAGACGATGTTCGCGTGGCCGCCCACCGACCAGTACGCGGCGGTGCCCTTGTAGGGGCAGCCTGTGTGGTGGTCGGTGGCGTCGAGGAGGTCGAGGCGGACGTCCTCGCGCGGGATGTAGTACCGCGTGGGCAGCCCGGTCTCGAAGAGCAGGACGGGACGGCGGGTGTCGGCGACGACGGTCCCGTCGATCTCGACCTGGACATGGCGGCCGCTGGGCATGGCGTCGACGCGTTTGTGCGGGTCACGGGGGTGGACGAAGATCTCTTCCTCCTCCTCGTACCAGTGGTCGAGGCCGGTCCCCCAGCGCCGGAACCACGCGAACGCAATGTGGTCGGCGAGGTCGGCGGCCGGGAAGGTCCAGGCGGCGTTCTCGACGAGCTCGCCGTCGACCTCCAGGTCGTAGAAGACCTGTGATCCGGTGTGGGTGCCGGTCGCCGGGTTCTTCGCGGGGCGCAGCAGGTCCTCGCGGACGTCGGCGCGCGGGAAGGCGTACAGCGGTACCGGCACGTCGGGCTCCCAGACGAGGACGGGGTGCCGGCTGTCGACGACCGTGACGTCCCCCTTGCGGCCGCGCACCCAGCGCTCGCTGGGCTCCCACAGCAGGCCTTCCGGGGTGGTCCGTACGTCTCGTGCGGTGGGGAACGTGGTCATGAACGGCTCTCCCTTCACCTCTTCGCGAAGTTCGCCACTTCGGGAAGTTCACCTCTTCAGGAAGTCTGTCAGTCCCGTCAGGAGACGGTCGACGTCCTCCAGGTCGTTGTAAGGGGCGAGACCGACGCGCAGGCCGCCGGTGTCGCCGAGGCCGAGGTGGCGGGAGGCCTCGATGGCGTAGAAGGAGCCGGCCGGGGCCTGCACGCCGCGCTCGGCCAGGAACGCGTACGCGTCGGCCGTGCTGTGGTTCTCGAAGGTGAGCAGGACCGTCGGGGTGCGGTCGACGGCCCGGGAGTGGACCGTGACACCGTCGAGCGCGGCCAGCCCCTCGTCGATCCGGGTGCGCAGGACGTGTTCGTGGGCTTCGAGGGCGGCGAACCCGGCGGCCAGCCGCTCCCGTCTGCTGCCGGTGGCGTCCGCGTCCAGCCGCTCGGCGAGGAAGTCGACGGCCGCCGCCGTGCCGGCGAGGAACTCGTAGGGCAGCGTGCCCAGTTCGAAGCGCTCCGGGACGGCGTCGGTGGAGGGCAGGAGCTTGTCCGGACGCAGGGTCTCCAGCAACACCGGGCGGGCGGCGAGGACTCCGTGGTGCGGGCCGAGGAACTTGTAGGGGGAGCACACGAAGAAGTCCGCGCCGAGCGTCTCCAGGTCCACGAGGGAGTGGGCCGCGTGGTGGACGCCGTCCACGTACACGAGTGCGCCGAACTCGTGGGCCGCCCGGACGATCGCGGGGATGTCGGGGCGCGTGCCGATCAGGTTGGAGGCGGCCGTGACGGCGACGAGCCGGGTGCGCTCCGACAGCACGGACCGGATCGCGTCGACCGTCAACTCCCCTGTCTCCGGGTCGAATTCGGCCCACCGCACGGTGGCGCCCGACTGGACCCAGGGGCGGATGTTGGCGTCGTGGTCGAGGCGGGTGACGACCACCTCGTCGCCGGACGCCCACGTTTTGGCGAGCGTGCGCGAGAATTCGTAGGTGAGCTGGGTGGCGCTGCGGCCGAAGACGATGCCCGCCGGGTCCGCCCCCAGCAGGTCGGCCATGGCCCGGCGGGCCCCGGTGACGATCCGCTCCGCGTTGCGCTCCCCCAGCGTGATCCATCCCCGGTTCGACAGGGGCTGCGCCAGGGCGTCGGCGATGGCCCGGACGACCGGCTCGGGGGTCTGGGTGCCGCCGGGGCCGTCGAAGTGGGCGGTGCCGGCGGCGAGGGCGGGGAAGTGGGAGCGGAGGGCGGCGATGTCGTACGTCACGTGCGGCTCCTTGGTCCGGCCTGTTGCGGTGATCTCAGACTTTCACGCCGTCCGGAGCGTCTCCCGGTGAGCCCGGTTCACGGCCATCAGTGCGTCGAGGGAGTCCCGGGTGCGGATCAGGTCCGCGATGTGCGCGGAGAGCCGGTCGCGCTCCTCGGCCATCCGCACGAGCGCGGCGTCGGAGGTCTCCTCGCTCGGTGACTCGACGCAGGGCAGGAGCTCGGCGATCGTACGGCTGGACAGTCCGGCCGCGTACATCCGCTGGAGGAACACCACACGCTCGACCGCGCTCTCCGTGTAGTGCCGCTGCCCGCTCCCGCTGCGCGTGCTGGTGAGCAGACCCTGCTCCTCGTAGTAGCGCAGGGCCCGGACGCTGACCCCGGCCCGTGCCGACAACTCCCCGATGCGCACGTGTTCCTCCCTGACGGACTTGACCCTCACGTCGACGTCAGGTTTTAGCGTAACCGCGTGCCCGGGACACGGGTACGACGGATCACGAAGGAGATGTGACGTGACGACGCTTTTCACCGGTTTCCGGCTCGGCGGACTCCAGCTGCCCAACCGGGTGGTCATGGCCCCGATGAGCCGGGTGCGGGCCGCCGAGGGCGGTCTGGCGACCTTGTCGATGGCCCGCTACTACGCCCAGCGGGCCACGGCCGGCCTGATCGTCACCGAGGGGGTGCAGCCGAGCCTGATCGGTCAGTCCAATCCGGGCACACCGGGGTTGCACACCGATGAGCAGGTGGCCTCGTGGCGCCAGGTGACCGGGGCCGTGCACACCAACGGGGGCCGGATCTTCGCGCAGATCATGCACGGCGGGCGCGTCTCGCACCCGGACACCAACGGGCTGCGGCCCGTCGGGCCCTCGGCCGTCCCGGCCACCGGTGAGGTGTTCACGCCCACCGGACCGCAGCCCGCACCGGTTCCGCGGGCGTTGGAGACAGCGGAGGTGCCCGAGCATGCCGTGTCGTACGCCGAGGCCGCGCGCCGTGCCGTCGACGCCGGGTTCGACGGGGTGGAACTGCACGGCGCCAACGGCTACTTGATCTCGCAGTTCCTGTCCTCCAACGCCAATCTGCGCACGGACCGCTACGGCGGTTCGGTGGCCGGCCGGATCCGGTTCGCCGTCGAGGCGGCCGCCGCGACCGTGGACGCCGTGGGCGCGGAGCGGACCGGGATCCGGCTCTCACCGGGCGGCGGCTTCTGGGGAGTCGAGGAGTCGGACGTCCCCGAGCTGTACACCGCGCTCCTGACCGAGCTGGCCGGGCTGGGGCTTGCCTACGTCCATCTGGAGGCCACCGCCCCCGAGGAGACGCTGCTCGATCTGCGCCGGGCCTGGCCGGGCGCGCTCGTCATGAACCCGGTGCTGCCGATGGGCGCCAAGCAGACCGGTCGCTCCGAGGCCGACCACTGGCTGGGGCTCGGCGCCGATCTCATCAGCTTCGGCCGCGCCTTCATCGCCAACCCCGACCTGGTCGAACGGCTGCGCACCGACCTGCCGATCGCCCCCGCCGACGAGGCCACGTACTTCCAGGGCGGTGACAACGGCTATCTGACTTATCCCGCATACCAGTACACGGCATGACGTCCCGGTGGCGAGGACACCACGAATGGGTAACGGGGGTCAACCGCAGGCGATGGCGGGTGGTCTAGCCCGGCATGAAGATCTCTTTCCTGCTCCACAACGCCTACGCGATCGGAGGCACGATCACCACCACGTTCAACCTGGCCCAGGCCCTGGCGGAACGGCACGAGGTGGAGATCGTCTCCGTGCTGCGGCACCGGGAGCTGCCCAACTTCGTGCTGGATCCCCGGGTTTCGCTGCGGCCACTGGTCGATCTGAGACAGGAGAAGGATCACCCCTTGCACCAGAGACCGGCGCGGGTGTTCCCGCGCTCGGAGTACCGGTACGGGCAGTACAGCGAACTGACCGACCAGCGCATAGCGGAGGCCCTCGCCACCATCGACGCGGACGCGGTGATAGGCACCCGCCCCGGGCTCAACGTGCATCTCGCCGGCCAGGCGCCACCCCAGGTCGCCCGGATCGGGCAGGAGCACCTCACGCTCGACAACCACTCACCCCGGCTGCGCACCGCGCTGCGCCGGGCCTACCGCGGGCTCGACGTGCTCACCACGGTCACCGAGGCGGACGCGGCCGCCTACCGGCGCCGGATGCGGCTGCCCGGGGTACGGGTGGAGGCACTGCCCAACAGTGTGCCGGACCCCGTGCTGCCGGCCGCGGACGGCTCCGCCAAGGTGGTCGTCGCGGCCGGACGGCTGGTTCCGGTGAAGCGGTACGACCTGCTCGTCGAGGCCTTCGCCGCGGTCGCCGCCCGGCATCCGGACTGGCAGCTGCGCATCTACGGCAAGGGCGAGGAGCAGGACCGGCTGCGGCGGCTCATCACCGACCTGGGCCTGTGGAACAACGTCTTCCTGATGGGGGCCGCGGCCCCGATGGAGGCGGAGTGGGTGAAGGGTTCGATCGGGGCGGCCGCCTCCGACTTCGAGCCCTTCGGCATGACCATCGTCGAGGCGATGCGCTGCGGGCTGCCCGTGGTGAGCACCGACTGCCCGCACGGGCCCGCCGAGATCATCGCGGACCGGGTCGACGGCCGGCTGGTGCCGGTCGGGGACCGGGACGCGCTGGCCGCCGCCCTGCTGGAACTGGTCGGGGACGACGAGCTGCGCCGCCGTACGGGCCGGGCGGCCCTGGAGAACGCGCGCCGGTTCGCTCCCGGTCCCGTGGTCGAGCAGGCCGAGCGGCTCGTCACGGAGGCCGTGTCGGCGCGGCGGGCGGGCCGGCGGGTCGTGCGGCAGCGCCGGGGCGGGACGCTGACCGCCCGCGGCTCCGCCGCCAGGGACACCGCGCTGATCGCGGCGAGCGGCGCGCTGCGCCTCGTACGGAAGGGACGGTCATGACGACGCCACGCGCCGGATGCGCCATCGACGCGGAGGGCCGGATCACCTTCGCGCTGCCCGCGGGCCACGGGCAGGGACTGCTGCTGCGGCTGCGGCCGAAGAAGGGGCAGCCCGAGGAGACCCTGCACGTCCTCGACCTGGACTCCGTCGGCGAGGGGCGCGCCCAGGCCGTACTGGGCGCGGAACCCGTGCTCGCGGAGGGGCGCTGGGACGTGTATCTGCTGGACGGGTCCGAGCGCACGCGTCTGCGTCCGGGCCCCCGTGATCTGCGGACCCTGGTCGACGGACATCTGCGTGAGCGGCGCGGGCCGCTGGCCGTGCGGGTCCCCTATGTCACCAAGGACGGCTATCTCGCGGTGCGGACCTGGCTGCGGCCCGCGCATGCGGAGGCCGGCCGCGTCGACATCACGGGCGGGACGCTGAGGGTCGCGGCCCGGCTGCACGACTCCTTGCTGGTGGACGGCGCCGAGGTGCGGCTGCGGCTGCGAGGGGGCGAGGGGGCCGTGCGCACGGTGGAGCCCCTGGTCGCGGAGGACGGCCGGAGCTTCGCGTTCACGGTCGACGACGAGAGCCTGGACCCCGGCATCTGGGACATGTTCGTACGACCCGCTCCCGGAGCCCCGATGGTCCGGATCGCCCGCCTCCTGGACGATGTGGCGGACCGCAAGCATGTCCACGTCTACCCCGGTGCCACGGCCGGCGAAGTCGTCGTGCGCCCGTACTACACGGTCGACAACGACCTGTCCCTGGAGGTGAAGCGGACCGGCTGAGGGTCACTCCCGCCGCGGATCAGCCCCACAGCACATTTAGGGTGGGTGGCTTGCG
Organism: Streptomyces sp. SLBN-8D4; assembly: GCF_049739545.1. Classification (NCBI taxonomy): domain Bacteria; kingdom Bacillati; phylum Actinomycetota; class Actinomycetes; order Kitasatosporales; family Streptomycetaceae; genus Streptomyces; species Streptomyces sp. SLBN-8D4. Next base: position 8,756,061 of record NZ_JBMGQC010000001.1, on the reverse strand, counting down.
GAAGACCAGGCCGTGCGGGGCGGTCGGATGGTCCGGGTCGAGGCGGAGGGCGGGGAGGCGGTCGAGCAGGTGCCGCAGGGCGATGCGGGTCTCCAGACGGGCCAGGTGGGCCGCGAGACAGTAGTGCGGGCCGTGCGCGAAGGCCAGTTGGAGGCGGGCGTTCGGACGGCGGACGTCGAAGCGGTCGGGGTCGGGGAAGACCGTGGGGTCCCGGTTGGCGCCGGTCAGGGAGACGGTGACGAGGTCGCCCCGGCGGATCGCGGCCGGGCCGAGGGTGAGGTCACGGGTGGCGTAGCGGTCCACGACGGCCGCGCCGGGTTCGAGGCGCAGCGACTCCTCGATCGCGTTGTCCAGCAGTGCGAAGTCGGCCTGGACGAGCGCGAGTTGGTCGGGGTGCCGGAGGAGGAGCAGCAGCGCGTTGGTGATCATCGCCTCGGTGGTCTCTATGCCGCCGAACATCAGCACGGCGGCGTTGGAGGCGACCTCCGGCAGCGCCAGCCGGGCGGCGGCTGATGTCAGGAGCGAGGAGCCGGCCCCCTGCTCGACGGTGGCCTCGACCGCTCGCCGCAGCTGTGCGTACGCCTCAGGGCCCGCCGCTCCCGCCGCACGGCCCTCCGTGATGTCCGAGACCGACCGCACGATGGCGTCGTACCAGGCGAGCACCGTGTCCGTGCCGGCGTCCACCAGTCCGAGCGCCTCGGTGACGACGGCGACGGCGAGCGGGCCGGCGAAGGCGCGGCGCAGTTCGGCGGCGCCCGCCGCTTCGAGTCCGGTGACGAGCCGGTCGGTCTCCCGCTCGATGAACTCGGCGAATCCGTCCCGCACCGCACGCGGGCGGAAGGGCGCGGTGAACGGCTCGCGGTGGCGGGTGTGTGCGTCGCCGTCCAGCGAGAGCATGCTCGGGCCGACGATCCGGGCGGTCGAGAAGCGGGGGTCGTCGACGGTGAAGGTCTCGGCGTCCCGCATCACGTCGAGCGCGAGATCGCGCCGGGTCACCAGCCAGCCGTTCAGCGAGGGCAGCCAGGACACGGGTTCGTGCGCGCGGAGCTCGGCCAGGCGCGGGTGCGGGTCACCGGCGAGGTCGGCCGGCGTGGTGGCCGCGCCGAGCGGGAATGCGATCACGCCCCAGGCTAACCCGGCGAAAAACCGATGGAAGGTGTGGGCGGGGCGGCCTACGCTGCTCCACGATGACGACTCACACTCCTGAACGATTGGGGGTCCCGTCCGCGCAAGGTGAGCGCTGATGCTCACTTCGACCGCGAACGAGGACATCCGTACGTCCTTCTGGCCGCGCGTGCGCGAGTTCGCCGTGCCGGCCTCCATGATCGAGACCGCTACCGCCCGTCGCCTCGCCGGGGACTGGTCGGGGGCGTGTGCCGCCGCGGGCTTCGACGTCGATCTCCACCTCCGTGCAGTGGCGCGCGATCACGGCCGGGAGCTGGCGTCCCGGGTCCGGTCCGATCTCCGCGCCCTCGCTCCCGACCTGCTGCGCTGGCACATGCCGAGGATCGCCCCCGACGGGCTGCTGCGGCCCGGGCTGACCCTGACCCTGGCGCGGTACGAGGCCGTCGAGGGCCCGGTGCATCTCGTGGCCCGGACCGCGCCCGCCTGGGCGGACGCCGGGCAGCGGATCAGCCTCGCCCTGTGGTCCCGCTCCACCGCCGACGCCGTACGGCATCCGCACCCGCGTCCGAACCGACGGTTCCGTCTGGACCTGCACCGGCATCTGTGGGATGCGGGCCGCGCCGGGGAGCTGCGGGGGCGGTCGGAAGTCGGTGAGCCCTCCTTCGGGTCGGCCACCCGTCAACCGCCCCTGACCGCAGCAGAGTTGGCCGTGTCTCCCGACTGCGCCGTCGACCGGTGGGCGGCCGAGGCGCGGATACTTCTCGGAGCCGAAGGGCGGGCCGGCGGTTGCCTGTTGGTGCGGTGGGGCGGACGGCACCGGCTGGTGCTGGAGCTCGCCGCGGACGACGACCTGATCCGTCCCGTGCCGACTCCCTCGGCCGATGTCGTCTCGGCGCTTCCCGTCCTGCCCGACGCGGCGACCTGGGTGCTGCCCGACCGCCGGCTGCTGCGCGCAGGGGCGATCGAGGCGGACCGCCTGCACCCCCTGGTCGCCGCCGCGCTGGCACCGGACCGCACGGCCACCGGACCGCCCCGCGCCTCCGACCTGGTGGAAACACCGCGCCTGGTGGAGTGCCGGGGAGCCCGCCACCGGATCGGCCTGGTCGACGGGGTGCTGGCCCCGCTGGACCACGACCCGGACGAGATCCGGCGGGAGGAACTGCTGGTCGCGCTGACCGGCACCCCGCTCCCCTGCCTCCAGGTGATCGACGAGGCACACCGCCGTCCGCACTGTCTGGAGGGCGTCCGCGAACGTCTCGCGCACGGCGACACCGCCGGCGCGCTGGCCGTCGTGGAAGGACTGCTCGGGCCCGAGGCGCCGCTGCGCGCCGGCCCCCTCCGGGACGCACTGGAGGCGGCCGCGCTACGCCGAATCACCTACGGCCTGTTCAGGACGGGCCTCACCGGACCCGGGCCCGCCTGGTTCCGTCCGCGTCCGAGCGGACGCGATTCCCGGAACCGGCGTACCCATCCCCGGCACGCGACCTGAGTCCCAACCCCCTTCCCCTGGCCCACTCCTAGCCCATAGGTGATCACTCATGCCCATGACCGCCCCTGCCCCCGTCTCCCAACTCGACATCGCCGCCGACCTGTTGACCCTCCTGCGCGACTCCACCACCGAACCGCGCCCCGACTCCCAGCTGGAGGCCCTCACCCTGGCCGTGGCCGCGGATCTGCCCGTGCTGCTGTGGGGGGAGCCGGGCATCGGCAAGACCGCGGCCCTGACCCAGCTCGCCACGGCCCTGGACCTGCCGCTGACCACGGTGATCGCCAGCGTGCACGAGCCGTCCGACTTCTCGGGGCTGCCCGTGGTCGGGGACGATCCCGCGACCCAGGGCGTTCCGATGGCCCCGCCGGACTGGGCGGTGCGGCTGGTGCGGGCCGGCCGGGGGCTGCTGTTCCTGGACGAGTTGTCCACGGCGCCGCCCGCCGTCCAGGCCGCGCTGCTCAGGCTCGTCCTGGAGCGGCGGATCGGCGCCCTCCGACTGCCGCCCGGGGTACGGATCGTGGCCGCCGCCAACCCCCGGTCCTCGGCGGCCGACGGCTGGGAACTGAGCCCGCCGCTGGCCAACCGGTTCGTCCACCTCCAGTGGACCCACGACCACGAGGTCGTCGTCCGCGGTCTCGGCGGAACCTGGCCCCGGGCCACCCTGCCACGGCTCGACCCGCGAAAACTGCCGGAGGCCGTGGCGTTCGCCCGCCGCGCGGTGTGCGGACTGCTCGCCGCGCGGCCCACGCTCGTGCACCGGCTGCCCACCAACGAGACCCGGCGGGGCGGTCCCTGGCCGTCGCCGCGGAGCTGGGACATGACACTGTCCCTGGTCGCCTTCGCGACCGCGGCCGGTTCCGCGCGGGACGTGCTCTCCCTGCTGGTCCGGGGCACGGTGGGCGACGGCCCGGGGCTGGAGCTCCTGGCGAGCCTGGACCGGCTGGACCTCCCGGACCCGGAGGACGTGCTGGCCGACCCCGCGGGGGCCGTCCTGCCCGAGCGGGGCGACCTGCGGCAGGCCGTGCTCGACGGTGTGGTGGCGGCCGTACGCGCGCGTCCGGACCGTAGCCGCTGGGACTCGGCGTGGGCGGTGCTGGTCCGGGCGCTGGAGACCGGGGCCCCGGACCTGGTGGTCGTGCCCGCGACCACGCTCGCCTCGCTGCGGCAGCAGGACTGGGACGTACCGGCCTCGGTCGAGCGGCTCGCCGGGACGGTGGCGCTGTCGCGGCGGGCGGACCGGGCGGCGGTCGCCTCCAAGGGCCGGTGATGACCATGAACACTTCCGAAGAGCTGAACACCGACACGTCCGAAGCGATGAGCGCTCACCCGCCCGAAGAGGGGGGCCGCCTGGACCGCGACAAGCTGTTCGCCGCCCGTCTCCACGCCGCCCGGGCCCGCCCGTACCTCGCCACCGCGCTGTTCGCCCTGCACACCGTCGAGTCGAAGCGGGTGCCGACGATGGCCGTCGACCGGCACTGGCGGTGCTACGTCTCTCCGGCGTTCGTGGACCGGATGCCGGTGGAGGAGCTGGCGGGCGTGTGGGTGCACGAGGTGTCCCACCTGCTGCGCGACCACCACGGGCGCGGTGACCGGGTCGCCCGGGAGCGCGGGCTGACCGGGGTCGGGGACCGGCTGCGGATGAACATCGCGGCGGACTGCGAGATCAACGACGACGTGTACGGCGACGGGCTGGTGCAGCCCGAAGGCGCCGTGCGGCCCTGGCAGTTGCAGCTGTCCGAGGGGCAGCTCATGGAGGAGTACCTGAGCGGGATCAGCCTCGGTGCGCTCACCCTGGACCTGTCCTGGCTGGACTGCGGCAGCGGTGCCGACGGTCTGGAGCGCGCGTGGGACCTGGGCCCCGACGGGGCGGACGGGCTGAGCGAGCAGGAGCGCGACGCGGTCCGCTTCCGCGTGGCGCAGGGCATCAAGGCGCGTCCGGGGAGCACCCCGCAGGGCTGGCAGCGGTGGGCGGAGGAGGCGTTCCATTCGCCGCAGCCGTGGCGGGACCTGCTGGGCGCGGCGCTGCGCTCGGCGGTCTCCGGTTCCGGCTCGGGCGACGACTACAGCTACGGCCGTCCGTCGCGGCGCTCGGCCTCAGTGCCCGGCGCGGTCCTGCCGAGCCTGCGGCGCCGCCCTCCCCGGGTCTGCGTGATCATCGACACCTCCGGCTCGGTCAGCGACGGCGAACTGGGCAGCGCGCTCCTGGAGGTCGCCGCGATCTCCCGTGCCGTGGGCGGCCGCCGGGACCTGGTCCACGTCCTCTCGTGCGACGCGGCGGCCGGGGTCGTACGTCCGCTGTGCCGGGCCGAGGGCATCCCGCTGGTCGGCGGCGGGGGCACCGACCTGCGCACGGGCTTCGAGAAGGCGCTGCGCTCGCGACCCCGGCCGGACGTCGTCGTGGCCCTGACCGACGGGCAGACACCCTGGCCGGCCGCGCGGCCCTCATGCCGTACCGTCGTCGGTCTGTTCCCCCGGCCGGGAAGGAGCCGGGCACGACGCGAGAACAATCCCGAGTACGAACCGGACTCACCGCCCGCGTGGGCCCGCGTGGTGGAGATCGGCTCGGCATCCGGAGCTCGCTGAGCCACACACCCCCGCGGGGTGGACGTGGGGGCGGTGGACCGCGAGATCATGGGGGTCCGCGGAGTCCGGAGCACATCGCGGGCCCGGGTGGGAGGAGCGCCATGACCAATGTCGACGTGCACCAGCATCTGTGGAGCCCGTCGCTGGTGACGGCCTTGAGGGCGCGCCGCGAGCCGCCGTACCTGGACGGCTGGACGCTGTACCTGGACGGTGAGCCGCCCTACGACCTGCCGCCCGCCGACCACGACGTGGCCCTGCGCGCGGACCTCGCCGCCACCGACGGCCTCGGCCTCGCGCTCGTCTCCCTCTCGGCGCCGATCGGCGTGGAGTGGCTGCCCGGGGCCGAGGCGCGGCCGCTCCTCGACGCCTATCACGAGGGCGCGGCCGCGCTGCCCGAGCCGTTCGGGGCGTGGGCCGCCGCCTGTGTGCGGGACATCGATGCCAGGGCGACGGCCGGTCACCTCGACCAGGGGTTCGTCGGTCTCCAGCTGCCCGCCAACGCCCTTGCGGACGCGGCCGGTTACGCCCGGTGCGCGCCTCTGCTGGATCTGCTGGAGGAGCGCGACCTGCCGCTGTTCGTCCACCCCGGGCCCGCGGCCGGTGGCTCCGAGGGGCCCGGCTGGTGGCCCGCGATGGTCCCGTACGTCCAGCAGATGCACGCCGCCTGGTTCGCCTTCCGCGCCTACGGCCGCCCCCGCCACCCACGGCTGCGGGTCTGCTTCGCGCTGCTGGCCGGGCTCGCGCCGCTGCACGGGGAGCGGTTCGCCGCGCGCGGGGGCGGCGGGAGCCGGCCGGACCCGTCGGTGTTCGTCGAGACGTCCTCGTACGGGCCGCGCGCGGTCGAGTCCGTCGTGCGCGCCCTGGGCGTGGAAGCCGTGGTCCAGGGCTCGGACCGGCCGTACGCGGAGCCGCCGCAGCACCCCGGCCACGGGCTCGGCGGAGCGGCGGCCTACGCCTTCCGGATCGCCAACCCCCGGCGACTGCTCACCGGGAAGGAATGACGGCGCGGTGAAGCGGCGCGTTCTCGACCGGAGCGCGCACCCCCCGCCGCGCGAGCCCGGTCGAGGGCGCCGATGCCACAGGCGGCGAGCCCCTCGTCCTCGGCGAGCACGTCCCGTCGTGATCCGCGGATCACGGAGCCTGCAGCCGTACGAGTTCCACGAGGCGGTACTCCACCGCCCGCCGTACGGCCATGGATCTGGCCAACCGGCGTCCAGCCGGCAGCCCTGTCCGCGCGGGCGCTGCTCCGCGCCCGTGACCTGGTGCGGTTCGGCATCGACGGTCACCGCTACGGCGCGGGCTCTCCTTCGCCTTCGTGATCGTGCTCGGCAGACACCGGACCCGGCGACCGAGCGCCCGGCGTACGGTCCCGGCACCCGCCTGGGCCCCGGCTCTGTCCGTGCCGCTCCCGTACGGCCCGCGGCGAGGCCCCCAGCTCCTTGCGGCAGGTCTTGTTGAAGGCCTGGAGGTCGGGAATGCCGACGGTCGCCGCGATCGCCGGGATGGCCAGCGTCGAGGCGATGAGCAGGTGCCGGGCGCGTTCCATGCGGCGGCGCCGGATGTAGGCGACGACGGTGTGTCCGGTGTCCTCGCGGAACAGCCGGGTCAGGTGGGTGTGCGAGACCCCGGCGGCACGGGCGATGCCGGGGACGGTCAGCGGGCCGGCCAGGTGCTCCTCGATGTGGGCGACCGCCGTCCGCAGCGCGGGGTGCCGCGCCCGGTCCTCGCCGGCGCCGGCCAGGCCGGTCGTGCGCCACAGCACCGTCCACAGCTCGGCGGAGGCCCGGGCCGGGGACTGCGCGCTCGCCGCGACCGTCTGCCGCAGCAGCCCGGTCAGCACCGCCGCGTCGGCGCCGGCGTCCTGCATCACCGGGACCCGGCGCCGCTCGCCCCCGCCCGGCAGCCGGAAGTGGGCGTACAGGTGCTCGCAGCGCTTGGCGTCGTAGTGGAAGTGCACCTCGGTGTCCGGCGGGACGAGGCTCACATGGCCGGGGCGGATCGGGTGCCGGGAGCCGCCGAGCTCCAGGGCGCCCGAGTAGCCGTAGAGATGGAGCTGCCACAGGCGCGGGAGGCGGAACACGTCGTGGGGGCCCGCCGAACCGTGCACGCCGACGCCCGCGTTCTCCACGTGCGGGGGCAGGTCGAGGGCCAGGTCGACATGGCGGGTCATGGTGGAAAATTACCAGTGGTCGTCGATTACAGCCCACGACCATCGAGGCGGTTGTTCCTACGGTTGCCGTATGTCAACCACACGACAGCTGCTGAACTCCGCCCAGGTGGCACGGTTCGTGGCCCACGGCTTTCTGCGCCTGGACGGCATCGTGCCCCCGGAGATGAACGAGGAGGCGCTCGCGGTCTTCGCCGCCGGGCTGCCCTCCGTGCCGTACGGCACTCCCGTGCCGAAGGCGTTCCCCGAGGGTTCCTTCGCCCGCCGGCTCGTCGAACTGCCCGCCGTCGCGGGGGCGTTGGAGAGTCTGGTGGGCCCGGACCCGACCGTCGACCACCATTTCGTGCACATCCGTGAGCCGCGTGAGGGCAGCGCGCAGCCGCTGCACGGGGACGCCGTGATCGATCTGCGGCCCGACGCGTTCGACGTCCAGCTCATGTACTACCCGCAGGAGGTCACCGCCGAGATGGGCGGCACGCTCATCGTGCCCGGCAGCCATCTGCGCCGCACCAACGAGTCCGACACCGGCCGCTACCAGAACCTGCGCGGCCAGACCCGGCTGACCTGCCCGGCCGGCACGGTCGTGCTGCTGCACCACGGGATCTGGCACGGCGGGCGGCGCAACGACAGCGACATCGTCCGCCACATGTACAAGATCCGCTTCAACCCGACCGTGCCGCAGGTACGGCTGTGGGACACGGCGGACCTGGACGCGCCCGCCGTCCGGGAGGAACTGGGACGCGGTTTCCCCTGGTACGAGCAGGCCACCGGCCGACTGGAGATCCTCAACCGGATCAGGCTGTGGCGGGCGCTGACCGGTGATCCCGCGTTCGACATCGAGTACTGGGCCACCCGTATCGCCAACCGGCCCGCCGCACGAAGGAGCCAGGCGTGACCAAGTCCACCACCGTGCGCCAGCAGGTTCTCGTCCTGTACCTGGACACCTCCGCGCTCGACTCGCGGGTCGTCGGCTGGGCCCGTTACGACGGCACGGGCGGCACCCGTCCCACGACCGGGGACAGCGACGAGCCGCCGTACGAGACGGGCGTCGCCGCCCTGGAGGACGGCTGGCGGCTCTTCCAGGCCGCGCAGCTCGTCCCGCCGTATCCGGGGACGGAGCACGAGACGTCGTTCCTCAAGCACGAGTTCTTCTTCGAGAAGCTGGTGAGCGGCGGATGAGACACAGCTCATAGCCGTGACACCTCGAAATATGGTCCAATACTCCATAAGTATGACGAAACGGACTCCGGATCTTCGAGGAATCACTCCAGATGACCCACCCCCGCCCGTCCGCGCGCTCCGCCCCCTTCCTGTCCTCGGGGACGCTGCGGGAGCTGTCGGAGGCCCGGGCGGCGGGGACGGGTCAGGCGCTGGACGAGTTGTGGACGGCCCGCCAGTTCCTGGACGGGACACCGGCGGCCGTCGCGGTCCTGGACACCGACCTGCGCTATCTGTACCTCAACGACACTCTGGCCGAGTTCAACGGGCTGCCCGTCGACGAGCACCTCGGCCGTCCCATGCCGGAGGTGATCCCCGGCTCCGGGCCCTCGGCGGAGGTGGCCCGCGAAGTACTCCGTACCGGACGACCGCGGACGGTCGTGTTCGACGGCCGGGTGCCCGACCACACGGTGGACGTGCCGCGCTGGTGGCTCGGCGCCTTTCACCGGCTCGAAGGTGATGACGGCGAGATCCTCGGGGTCGCCGCCGTCGCCATGGAGGTCACCGAGGACATCCGCCGGCGCGAGTCGCTCAGCCGGGCCCAGGAGCGTCTTGAGCTGCTGGAGGAGACCGCCACCCGGGTCGGCGGCACGCTCGACGCGGCCGAGGCCTGCCGGGCCCTGACCGACCTGCTGGTGCCGCGGTTCGCCGACTACGCCGCCGTGGACGTGCTCGACCCCGAGGGCACGCGCAGGGCCCCGGCCACCCCCGTCCCGGTGCGGCTGCGGCGCATGGCGGTGGCCGCCGCTCCCGGTGTGCCCGAGCCGCTCACCCCGGCGACCAGAAGCGGCGAGGTGATCTTCCACCAGGCCAGTTCGTCGATGTCCCAGGTGCTGACCGCGCACAAGCCCACGGTGCTCAACCGGCCCGACGACGACACCCTGCGCATGCTGGCCCCCACGCGACAGCGGCTGGAGCGCTACCGCGCCATGGAGCTGCACTCCGTGGCCTACCTGCCCCTCATGGTCGGCGGCGAGCCCGTCGGAGCGGTCATGCTCGGCCGCAGGGCGCACTCCCCCGAGTTCATGCCGGACGACGTCGAGCTGCTGGAACTGCTGACCGCGCGGGCCGCGACCGGCATCGGGCACGCCCTGCGCTACACCCACGAGCACGAGACCGCGCTGGAGATGCAGCGTGCCTTCCTGACCACCCCGCACATGCAGGGGCCGGGCGTGGAGATCGCCAGCCGTTATCTGCCCGCCGGGCGGGGCGCCGAGGTGGGCGGCGACTGGTTCGACTCCGTCGCGCTGCCCTCCGGGCGCACCCTGCTCGTGGTCGGGGACGTCATGGGGCACGGGGTGCGGGCCGCCGCGGCCATGAGCGAGTACCGCTCGCTGCTGCGTGCGCTGGCCCTGCAGGGGCTCGCCCCCGACCGGTTGCTCACCGAGGCGGACCGCACCGCCCACGCGCTCGACCTGGACCGCGTCGCCACCTGTGTGCTGGCCCTGCTGGACCCCGCCGCCGGACACGCGGTCCTGGCCACGGCCGGCCATGTCCCGCCCCTGCTGGTCCGGCCCGGCACCCGTCCCGAGCTCGCGGACCTGCCGGTCGGACCCCCACTGGGCACGGGTTCCGGCGGATACGAGAGCCGGCACTGCCAGATGCCGCCGGGCACCCTGCTGCTGGCCTACACCGACGGGCTCGTGGAGCGGCGCGGCGAGGACATCGACACCAGCCTCGCCGCTCTGGCCGGTACGCCCATCGCGGCCGGGCATCCGCTGCCGGACATCCTGAACACCGTCCTCGACCGGCTGGCCCCCGCCAAGTCCGAGGACGACGTCACGCTCCTGGCGGCCCGCACCCTGTAGGCGACCAGGAAGCGCGGAGTCCGCTCCAGGCGTCATCTTCGGCCCCTGGAAGGCCAGTTGTGACCCTCGGGCGGTCCTGTCGGTATGGCGTTCGGTCAACGGGAGGCAGTCCCGAAGACCCCCGTGCCCGGCCCCCCGCTCCGCGCATACGGTCCCGGAATCCGGCGGACGGGCCCGACCACGGGTCCGCCGCGATCCACAGACACAAGGGGAGGCACCGTGGCGAGTGTGGAAGTGTCGCTGAAGGAGATGATGGCCGGGACCGAGGGGGCGGTGGCGGCCGCGGTCGTCGACTACACCAGCGGAATGGCGCTGGGCACCCTGGGCGGCGGCAAGGACCTGGACCCGACGGTCGCGGCGGCCGGCAACACCGACGTCATTCGCGCCAAGGTCCGCACCATGGAACAGCTGGGGCTCAAGAGCAACATCGAGGACATCCTGATCACGCTGGAGAACCAGTACCACCTCATCCGCCTGGTGACCGGCCGCACCGGCAACGGGCTCTTCCTCTACCTGGTCCTCGACAAGGCCCGCTCGAACCTGGCGATGGCCCGGCATCAACTCAAGCGCGTGGAGGAGCAGTTGGAGATCTAGAGCGGCTTCCGGCCGGGACGCCGGGCGCCCACGATGTGAAGACTTCTTCAAGTCACCACATCCACATGAGCCCAATCCGTGGCCGCCCGGCGTCCCCGCCCAGCAGGATCGGCACCGACGACCCCGTACCGTCCGGCAGGGAGCGAGCGCCGCCCATGCACGTCCCCCTCTACCAGGCCAAGGCGGACTTCTTCCGCATGCTCGGCCACCCCGTGCGCATCCGCGTCCTGGAACTGCTCCAGCACGGGCCCGTGCCGGTCCGCGACCTGCTCGCCGACATCGACATCGAGCCCTCCAGCCTCTCCCAGCAGCTGGCCGTGCTGCGACGTTCGGGCATCGTGGTGTCCACCCGCGAGGGCTCCACGGTGAGTTACGCCCTCGCCGGCGGTGACGTCGCCGAACTCCTGCGGGCGGCCCGCCGCATCCTCACGGAACTGCTGGCGGGCCAGAACCAGCTCCTGAGCCAGCTCCAGCAGGCCGACACCGCCGAGACGGAACCTCCTGGGGCCGGACGACTCCTCACCGAGCGGGGCAGCCCTCGTCCGACCCCCTGACCCGCCGTCCGGCGCCGTCGGTCACCTCCGCGGTGACCGCGTCGACCGACGGGCGGGTGAGGCGGTACGCGGCGGCGGCCGTGCAGATCATCTGCCGCACCCCGGTGTCGCTCAAGGTGTCCATGCCCGGGGGGAGTTCGATCGTCATCGTGCTCCCCTCGACGGTCACCGTCGGGGCGTCCGACGAGGGTTTGCCGGGCTCGTCGGGGGTGTCTGCGGGGAGGGGTGCGGAGGTCGCCGGGCCCGGTACCTCGGTGAACAGGCCGCCCAGGCGCCCCTCCCCCTCCAGCGGACCGGCCATCAGCAGCCGCAGCGCCGCCTCGGGATCACCCGGCAGCTCGGTGGTGCGGGACGTCGCGACGAGGGCGCCGCTCTTCTCGACGAAGTAGACCGGCGTCTGCGGGAGGGTCCCGCTCGCGGGCCCGCCGGCCTGCACCACCCCGGTCGCGGGGATCCCGCAGGAGGTGAGCGCGAGGAGCGCCAGCAGCGGGACGCGGCGCAGGGCCTTCATGACGGGTCCTCCTCGGGCGATTCGTCCCGCCGCAGCGGCAGTTCCACGGTGAAGACGGCGCCGCCCGCCGGGTGGTTGGCCGCGTGGACGGTACCGCCGTGGATGCGGACGTTCTCGGCGGTGATGGCGAGGCCGAGGCCGCTGCCCTCGGAGCGGATCCGGGCGGTGTCCGACTTGTAGAACCGCTCGAAGACATGGGGCAGGACGTCGTACGGGATGCCGGGGCCGCTGTCCCGCACCTCGATGACGGCCATCGCGTCTTCGGTGCGCAGGCGCACCTGTACCGGCCGGTCGCCGTGCTTGAGCGCGTTGCCGACCAGGTTGGCGACGACCACGTCCAGGCGGCGCGGGTCGACGCGTCCGCGGACGGCGTCCGGTGGGGGCAGGTCGGTCGCCACCGTGTCGGTCCAGCCGCGGGAGGCGAGGGTGCGGCGGATCGACTCGGCGAGGTCGATCTCGTCCAGGTGCAGCACCGCCGCGCCCGCGTCGAAGCGGGAGATCTCCATCAGGTCGTCGACGAGACGGGCGAGTTTGACGGTCTCCTCGCTGATGAGCCGGACCGCGGTGGCCGTGTCCGGGTCCAGTCGGGCGGCGTCCTCGTCGAGGACGTCGGTGACCGCGGACATGGCCGCGAGCGGGGTGCGCAGTTCGTGCGAGACGTCGGCGGCGAAACGGCGGGCCCGGGACTCCATCTCGCGCAGCTCGGCGACCGACGCCTCCAGCGCGGCGGCCGTCTCGTTGAACGTGTGGGACAGGTCCGCGAGTTCGTCCGAGCCGTTGACCGCGAGCCGGGTGTCCAGGCGCCCTTCGGCGATCCTGCGGGTGGCGAGCCGCAGCTTGCGCACCGGCACCAGCACCCCGCGGGCGGCGAGGAGCGCGAGCACGACCGCGAGCGCGAGGGCCGCGACCATGGCCCGCTCGACCGCGGTGACCAGGGCGTCGACGTACGCCTGTTCCGTGGTCTGCGGCACGACGAGGAACACCTGGACCCCGGTGACCGTGGCGGCGGTGCCCCGGCCGCCGAAGAGGATCGACATGCCGACGACGAGGGAGGTGCGGCCCTGGTCGCGCACCCGTTGGAAGACGGTGGCCCGGCTGGATCCGACGGCCTCCCGCAGGGCGGGGGTCACCTCGGTGAAGGGGTCTGCCGGGGCGGAGGAGCCGCTGAGGTCCCCGTAGGTCACCAGCACCCGCCAGCTGCCCTGCGACTCGGTGGCGGCCGTGTCCTGCGCGAACTTCCGCAGCGCCGATTCGCCGGGGGGCACGGCGAGTTCGGCGGCGTGCTGGTTGAGCTGGGCCCGCAGTTGCCTGATGGTCGCGTCCTGGCTCTGCTGGAGCACTCCGGTGCGCGCCTCGCGGAAGGTGAGGGCTCCGGTCGTGATGGCCGCGACGGCGGCGACGAGCCCGAACGCCACCACCAGACGGGCGCGCAGACCCCGCAGCCGGCGTCTCCTCACGGCGCCGAGAAACGGTAGCCGAAACCGCGCACGGTGTGGATGTAGCGGGGTGCGCGCGGCGGCTCGGACATCTTGGTGCGCAGTCGTTTGACGCAGGCGTCCACCAGGCGGGCGTCACCGTGGTAGTCGTGCTCCCAGACCGCCTCCAGGAGTTGCTGGCGGCTGAACACCTGGCCCGGTGAGGCGGAGAGGGTGAGCAGGAGCCGCAGCTCGGAGGGGGCGAGGGCGATCGGCTCGCCGTTCAGCGCGACAGTCAGGCCTGCCCGGTCGACGGCGAGGTCGCCGTAGGTGTCGATCTTCGGCAGCCCCTCGGCGCCGGACGAGCCCCCCGCCGCCCGGCGCAGGACGGCGCGTATGCGGGCGTCGAGCACCCGGGCCAGGACGGGTTTGACGACGTAGTCGTCGGCGCCCGCCTCCAGACCGACGACGATGTCCACTTCGTCGCCCCGTGCCGTCGCCATGATGATCGGCAGGGTCTGGTCGACGGCGCGTATGCCCCGGCACACCTCCAGGCCGGTCATGCCGGGCAGCATCAGATCGAGGACAACGATGTCCGGCCGGAAGGCCCGCAGCCGGTCCATCCCCTCCTCGCCGGTCGCGGTGGCGTCGACGTCGTGGTTCTGGCGGCGCAGGGCCAGGGCGACGCCCTCCCGCACGGCGGGGTCGTCCTCGATCAGCAGTACACGTGACATGCGCACAGTATCCACACGACCAAGACCGCGAGGAGGGTTATCGGTTCGTTACCTTCCGGGCCAGGTCCGATCACATGGCGATCACATCGTGAACGACCGTGACAGCGCACAAACGAAACCCCGCCGGCCGCCGTCGCCGGAAGCGCTCCGAGCGGAGCGTCAAGCACCAACTGATGGGCGGACTGGCCGCGTTGGCCGCCTTCGCGGCCGTCGGTGGCGCGGTGGTGGCGTGGCTGCCGTCCGACTCGGCACCAACGTCCGCGGCACTCAAGCCCGTTGAGAGTCCGCAGTCCCAAGAGACCGCCGGGTCACCGGAGCGGGAAGAGACCTCCGAGTCACCGGAACCGGAAGGGTCCGGTGCGCCCTCCGGCCGCGCCACGGCCCCCCTCCCCCGGAGCGGTCCGGGGACCTTCGTCACCGCGCCCGGCGGGAGCGGGCGGGTCGGCAAGGGCACACCGCTGCGCTACCGGGTCGAGGTGGAGAAGGGCATCACGATCTCCCCCGAGGACGTCGCCGCACAGGTGGAGCGGACCCTGGCCGACCCGCGCGGCTGGACGGCCGACGGCCACTCGGCGTTCCAGCGGGTGTCCGGCGGCCCCACCGACTTCGTGGTCCGCCTCGCCACCCCGGCGACCGTCGACCGGATCTGCGCCGAGGGCGGCCTCGACACCGGCGGCAAGGTCAACTGCAGCGTGAACCACCAGGTGATGGTCAACCTCAGACGCTGGGTCCTGGCCACCGAGTTCTACCGCAAGGACGTCGTCGGGTACCGCTCGCTGATCATCAACCACGAGGTGGGCCACTTCCTCGGCCACGGGCATGTGACCTGCCCCGGCGAGGGGCAGCAGGCCCCCGCGATGATGCAGCAGATCAAGGGCCTGCTCGGCTGCGTCCCCAATGTCTGGCCGTACGACAGCGACGGCCGTCTCCTCACGGGCCCCGCCGCCCCGTGACGCATTGATTCCCCAACTGTCAGGAGTTCAGATGGAGTTACGCGTACGCCACAGACATGCGGCCATGGCCGCGGGGGTGGCTGCCGCCGCCCTGGTCCTCGCCGGGCTCCCGGCCGGTGCGGGAGCCGTCGACCACGTCTCGGCCGGGAGCGCCCGTACGGTCTCGGCGGTGAAAACCGTCACGCTCGTCACCGGTGACCGGGTCCTGGTGGACGGCACCGGCCAGGTCTCCGGGGTGGAGCGGGCACAGGGCCGCAAGGGCATGCCGTTCACGGTCCGGGTCGTCGCCGGGCACACCCGGGTCGTCCCCGGTGACGCCGAACTGCTGCTGGCCGAGGGCAAGTTGGACCCACGGCTGTTCGACGTCACCCAGCTGGTCAAGGACGGCTACGACGACGCGGGCCGCTCCGACCTGCCGCTGATCGTCACGTTCCGCGGCACAAAGGCGCACTCGACCACTCCCTTCACCGAGGCCGGGGCCCGGATGGGCCGTCAGCTGCCCGTCGTCAACGGCCGGGCGATGCGCTCCGCGAAGAGGCGCGGGACCGGGTTCTGGAAGGCAGTGACCCACAAGTCCGCGCAGGGCGCTGCGGAGTTCACCGCCGAGGCCGGGGTGGAGAAGCTGTGGCTGGACGGAAAGCGCCGGGCCTCGCTCGACAAGAGCGTCCCTCAGATCGGTGCACCGGCCGCCTGGGCCGCGGGCTTCGACGGCACCGGCACCAAGGTCGCCGTCCTGGACACCGGAATCGACACCGGCCATCCCGACCTGGCGGGCAAGGTGGTCGCCGAGCAGGACTTCAGCGGCACCGGCACCACCACCGACAACTTCGGGCACGGCACCCATGTCGCGTCCACCGTCGCGGGCAGCGGCGCGAAGTCGGACGGGAAGTACAAGGGGGTCGCGCCGGGCGCGCGGCTCCTCAACGGCAAGGTCCTCGACGACCAGGGCGGCGGCACTGACTCCGGGATCATCGCCGGCATGGAGTGGGCGGTGGCCCAGGGCGCGGACGTCGTCAACCTCAGCCTCGGCGGGCCCGACTTCCCCGACGTCGACCCGATGGAGGAGGCCGTCAACCGGCTCTCGGCGGAGTCCGGCACCCTCTTCGTCATCGCGGCCGGCAACGACGGTGAGTCCGGCGAGTCGACCGTCGGCTCGCCCGGCAGCGCGGCCTCCGCACTCACTGTCGGCGCGGTCGACGGGTCCGACGCACTCGCGGACTTCTCCAGCCGCGGTCCGCGCGTCGGCGACGGCGGGGTCAAGCCCGACCTGACCGCGCCGGGCGTCGCCATCACGGCCGCGTCCGCCGCCGGCAGCTTGCTGTCGGAGTGGTACCCCTCCGACATCCCCGGGTACCTCACGATCGAGGGCACGTCCATGGCCACCCCGCATGTCGCGGGCGCGGCCGCGCTCCTCGCCCAGCAGCACCCCGACTGGAGCGGTGAGCGCCTCAAGGCGGTGCTGACCGGTTCCGCGAAGCCGGGCGCGTACAGCTCCTACCAGCAGGGCACCGGACGGGTCGACGTGGCCCGGGCACTGGACGAACACGTCGTCACCGAGCAGGGTCCCGTCGACTTCGGCGTCCAGCAGTGGCCGCACGACGACGACAAGGCGCGGACCAAGCGGCTCACCTACCGCAACCTCGGCACCGGGCCGGTCACCCTCGACCTGTCGGTGGACGCCCGCGCGGTGGACGGAAAGCCCGCCGCCGAGGGCCTGTTCACCGTCTCCCCGCAGCGGATCACCGTCCCGGCGGGCGGCGAGGCGAGCGCCGAGGTCACCGCGGACACCCGCGCAGGCACCGCGGACGGCAGCTTCGGCGGCTCGGTGACGGCCTCCTCCGCCGACGGCAAGGTGCGGGTGCGGTCCGCCGTGGGCGTGGTCCGCGAGGTGGAGTCGTACGACCTGACGCTCAAGCACATCGACGAGCAGGGTGCGGCGACCGGCGACGCCGTGACCTCGATCGCGGGTCTCGTCGGCACCTTCTACGCCGACTACGCCGACGAGCAGGACGGCGAGCTGACGGTACGTCTGCCCAAGGCCGACTACGTCCTGACCGGGGTGATCCACCCGGCGCTGTCCGCCTCCCGGCACGCCGTACTGGTCCAGCCCAGGCTGCGGCTGGACAAGGACACGACCATCAGCGTCGACGCCCGGCAGGCGAAGCCGGTCGACATCACCGTGCCGGACCCGGCGGCCGTGAACAACGACGCCGTGGTCGCGATCGGCTACGGGCGGGGCGAGGGCCGGGACGACGCCTCCCTGCAGTTCCTGCTACCCACCTTCGAGGGTTCCCGGTTCGGGCGGCTGGGCTCCGACGAGGCCGTGGAGGGACTCAACTCCCTGTACTCCGGCAGGTGGACCGGCAAGGACAAGCAGGGCAGGCCGGTCGACTACCACCTGGGCTGGTACCGGAAGGACACCCTGGACGGCTTCACCGCGAACGTCGGGCGCAAGCAGCTGGCCAAGGTGGACCTCCAGGTCGGTGCGGCGGTCGAGGGCCGGCGCGTCCAGGCCGAGGTGACCGCGCATCTGCCCGACGGCCGACTGGTGAGCGGCTTCACCGACATGCGCGGGGAGCTGCCGTACCGGAGCACCGAGTACATCCTCGACAACGGCGTGAAGTGGTCGGTGCGCACCTGGCAGCGCTGGGGCGAGGGCCCGGACGCCCCCTTCGAGGGCTTCCTGATGCGGATGCCGAGGACCTGGAAGGCCGGTCACACCTACCGCGAGCGGTTCGGCGTGGGCGTCTTCGGGCCGGTCCTGAACGGGCCCGGTGATCTCGGTCCTGCCAGAGGCTTCCCGGGTGCCGGCCGCGACGGGAACACCCTCAGGGCCTACCTGCCGCTGTTCGGCGACGGCTCCGGGCACTGGGGCCTCAGCGACGCCACGACGATGACGACGAAACTGGAGGCGAACGGCAAGGAGATCGCCGACGACTACGGCGTCCCGCCGACCCTCGACGTCACGGAGTACACGCTGCCCGCCGAGGACACCGCGTACAAGCTGACCGTGGACAGCTCCCGGGACCGGGCCGTGTATCCGCTCAGCACCCGCGTCCACGCGGAGTGGACCTTCCGCTCGGCGAAGACCCCCGCGGGCGAGTTCGCCGCCGTGCCGCTGTCGACGGTCCGCTTCAGTCCCGACCTCACCCTCGCCAGTACGGCGAAGGCGGGCAAGCGCTTCGAGGTGCCCTTCACCGTCGAGGGCGCGGCGGCAGGGCAGCGCCCGGCGAAGCTCGCCTTCCAGGTGTCGTACGACGAAGGAAGGACCTGGCAGCCCGCCAAGGCCGTCGGCGGTACGCACCTGTCGCTCAGGCACCCGGCGACGGCGGGCTCCGTCTCCCTGCGCGCGGAGCTGACCGACCGGGTGGGCAACACCCTGACCCAGACGATCGAAAGGGCCTACCTGACCACCCCGTGAACCCTCCGTGCACGCGCCTCTGCCCGGGACGGCCTCGCCGCTGTCCCGGGCAGAGGCGCGTCTGCGCCGGCGGACAGCCGGTCAGCATCCGCAGGCAGTGGTGGAGCAGCAGGCGTCCGGGGAGGCGTCGGCCTTCTCCAGGGTGTCGGCGTCGGCCTTGACCACGTACACCTCCCACGGCTCCTTGCCAGGGCCGTGCACCCACACCTTGTCCTGCAGGGCGTAGCAGCAGGAGGTGTCGTTCTCCTCGAACGTGGCCAGGCCCGCCTCCTTCAGCCGGGTTGTCGCGGCGTTGACGTCCTCGGTGCCGGCGACCTCGACACCGAGGTGGTCCAGGCGGGTCTCCTCGCCGCTCTCGCCCTCGATGAGGACCAGCTTCAGCGGGGGCTCGGTGACGGCGAAGTTGGCGTACCCCTCGCGCCGCTTGGCGGGCTCGGTGCCGAAGAGCTTGGAGTAGAAGGCGATCGAGCCTTCCAGGTCGGCGACGCGCAGGGCCAGCTGGACTCGGGACATGGCGGTCTCCCTTCGGGACGACGTTGTATCGACGGATGTCGATACAGCCGAGGTTGCCACCTGGATAGACAGGTGTCAACATAGAGGAATGTCGAAACAAGCTGATCTGCCGCTGCTCGGCCAGGACGAGGCGTGCTGCGCCCCGATGGTGCGCGAGCCGCTGGGCGAAGCGGACGCGGCCGAGCTCTCGCGGATGTTCAAGGCCCTGTCGGACCCGATCCGGCTGCGGCTGCTGTCCCTGATCGCCTCCCACGAGGGCGGGGAGGCGTGCGTGTGCGACCTCACCGACCCCTTCGACGTCTCCCAGCCGACCATCTCCCACCATCTGAAGGTGCTGCGCGAGGCCGGGCTGGTCGGCTCCGAACGACGGGGGACCTGGGTGTACTACTGGGTGCTCCCCGAAGCGCTGGGCAGGCTGTCCGCCCTCCTCGAGACACCGGGGGTCCCCGCGAAGGCCTCCGCATGAGCGCCACGGTCCCTACGGGATCCAGGCGACCGAGTCGACCCGCGATATCGGTGTGCAGTTGCCGGCCGACTACCCGGCGACCGTGCTCGGCCTTGGCGTGCTCATCGCCCTGCTCGGACCCGTTTCCTGGGCGCACCTCAACCCCGTCGTCACCCTCACCGTGCACCGGTCGACGCACGACCGCTCCGCCGGACACCTGTGGCTCGGCGAAGTGGTGGCGGTCGCCGCCTGTATCGGCGCCGCCTACTGGTTCACCTCCTCCACCAGCTTCGCCCATCCGGCCGTGACGATCGGCCGGGCCTTCACCGACACCTTCGCCGGCATCGCCCCCGCCTCCGTGGCACCCTTCCTCGCCGCCCAGCTCGCAGGCGGGGGCCTCGGTCTCGTCCTGGTCGCCGTCGCGATCGGCCGCCCCGTGCCCGCGACCGGGGACGGGGTCGTCGTCACGCACGGCGAGCGCCGACCGACCTCCCCCGCCCGGCCCACAGAAGAAAGCGCCGTGTCCTCATGAGCTCTCCCGCCGTCCCCTCCGTGCTGTTCGTGTGCGTGCACAACGCCGGCCGGTCCCAGATGGCCGCCGCCTTCCTCACCCGTCTCGGCGGGGACGGCGTCCGGGTCCGCTCCGCCGGTTCCGCCCCCGCCGACGCGGTGAACCCCGCCGTGGTGGAGGCCATGAAGGAGGCCGGCATCGACATCTCCGCCGAGACCCCGAAGGTCCTCACCGCCGACGCGGTCCAGTCCTCCGACGTGGTCGTCACGATGGGCTGCGGGGACGCCTGCCCGTACTTCCCGGGCAAGCGGTACCTGGACTGGACGCTGGACGACCCGGCCGGACAGGGCGTCCGGGCCGTCCGGCCGATCCGCGACGAGATCGAGCGGCGCGTTCGCGGCCTGCTCGCCGAGCTCGGCGTCGAGGTGACGCGGTGAGCACGGCACGGGGGGCCGTGCCGGGATGACGCGGCCCGGAGAACACCGTGGCCCAGCCGGGCGGCGGTGGTGCCGGTGTACGTCGGGGGGATGCGCGTCGGGCGGCCCGGCCATCGAGGAGGGCGGGCCCTCCATCGGGGACTTCCCCCAGTTCCGCAGGTGAGACAAGGTCCGGGCGACGGCACGGACGACGCATGCACCGGCAAATCATGAGTCGGGGTTACCCCCCAGCCGAAGACCGGTTCATCGACCCAAGGCCCTCTACCCGCACCGGGTTCGGCCGGGCACACTGAAGCGTCGGCCACGCGGCGCGGGCTCGTCTCATCCTTCGCACCCGCACAGCGCGCCACAGCACGGAAGCACGGCACGCCCGCGATGGCATGGACGTGCGCCGAATCCGACCTGTCTCCCCGGGGGGGCCTCAGTGAGCAGAGCACGCCGTACCGACATCGGACGGCCACGACTGATCGCCTCGGTGATGAGCTTGCTGGTGGTGACCGCTCTCGCCCTGTCCGACACCGGCGCGGCCGCGGCGCCCCCGACCGGCTCCGCACCCTCCACCGCCTCGGTGTCCGGCGCGGCCTCGGCCGTGGCGTCCCTGGGTGTGGCCGGGACGACCTGGGCCGTCGACGGGCGCACCGGAAGGCTGCGGGTCTCCGCGGACTCCACGGTCGCGGACCCGGACCTGTCCAGAATCCGGCAGGTCACAGGGCGCTTCCCGGGCGCCGCGACCGTCGAGCGGCTCGGCGGCAGGCTGCGCACCCTCGTGTCGGGCGGCGACGGCATCCACGCCTCCGCCTGGCGCTGTTCGGCGGGGGTCAACGTGCGCAGCGGCTCCTCGTACTACTTCGTGACGGCCGGTCACTGCACCGAGACCCTGCCCACCTGGTACACCGACTCCGCCCTGACCACCACGATCGGACCCACCACCAACACCAGCTTCCCCGGCGACGACTTCGGTGTCGTCCGGTACGCCAACCCGGCCGTACCGCATCCCGGCACCATCGGAACCGTCGACGTCACCGGGACCGCGACCGCCTACGTCGGCCAGAGCGTCTGCCGCCGGGGAGCGACCACCGGGGTGCGGTGCGGCGCGGTCACCGCACTGAACGCGACCGTCAACTACGGCAACGGAAACACCGTCTCCGGGTTGATCCGGACGAACATCTGCGCCGAGCCGGGCGACAGCGGCGGCCCGCTCTACGCCGGCGACAAGGTCGTCGGAATCCTCTCCGGCGGCTCCGGGAACTGCACCACCGGAGGAACCACCTACTACCAGCCGATCCAGGAGGTACTGAACGCGTACGGGTTGTCCGTCTACTGAGGCCGGCGAGCGAATCAGGGAACCGGCGAGGAAGGAGAACCCTGCATCCACGACAGGACTTCGCCCGGGAACAAATCGGCTCACCCATACCGGCCAGACATCCAGCCACAGAGAGGTGCGAAGACCCTAAACTGGGAAAAGCACTCCATGGATGATCGAGGGCAGCGTGTCGGTCAACGGTATGGCATCGAGTTCATACCCGCTCAGCGCCGCGGGTGTCGGCGAAGCGCCCGAGCGCGACGACGCACTGGTGAGGGCCGTGGTCCATGCCGTGGAGGTCACCGGGGCGCATACCGGAAGCGTGTTCCTGCTCTCAGGCGACCATCGCTCGCTCGTCGTGGCCGCGTCCTGCGGGACACCGCCCTCACTGCTCAGCGGGTGGCGTCGGATCCCGGTCAACAGCCGTATGCCGGTGGCGGAGGCGTGCCGCTCCGGGCGCATGGTCCACCTGGCCGGCGCGGAGGAGACGATGCGGCGCTTCCCCCAGCTCTCGATCGCCCTGCCCTACCCGTTCGGCTCCGCATCGGTCCCCGTACGGGCGGGCGAGCGGACCTTCGGCGCCATCGCCGTCGTGTGGACGCCCAGGCCGGACGGGACCGGACTGTCGAGGGCACAGCGCGGGCGGTTGCGCTCCGCCGCCGACCGGCTGGGCACCGCCCTCGCCGGACTGCGGGCCCGGGGCACGCTCGGTGAGTACGACGAGCGGACGGCTCCGGTACTGGTCCCGCTGCCGTCCGCGCCGGCGATCCGGGTGGGCCTGTTCGACTGGAACCTCGGCACCGGCGCCCTCACTGCCGACGACGAGCTGTGCGCGATCTTCGGGATCGCGCCCCGCGCCTTCGACGGTCGGGCGGCCACACTGACGGCCTGCATCGAGCCGGCGGATCTGCCCGGTTTCGGGTCCGCCGCCCGCGCCGCGGTCGAGGAAGGACACCTACTGGCGCACCACCTACGCATCCTGGACGGCCGTGGCGGACACCGCGTCGTCGAGCTGTGGGGTCGGGTACCGGAGAGCCCCGGCGACTCGGAGGCCTCTTGCCACCTCGTCGGCGCCGTACTGGACTCCGGGAGCGGCATGGCCGCCGTGGCGGCGATCGAGCGGCTCGCGGACGGTTTCTTCGCGCTCTCTCCCGACGGGCGCCTCGCCTACGCCAACCACAGCCTGGAGGATCTGCTGCGGGTCCGCCAGGACGAACTGCTCGGCCGGCGCCCCTGGGACATCCTGCCTTGGCTGGCCGATCCCGTGTACGAGGACCGCTACCGGGCCGCCGCCGTCTCCCAGCAACCGGTCTCCTTCCTGGTCCGCCGCCCGCCGGACGAGTGGCTGGTCTTCTCCCTC
This sequence comes from Streptomyces sp. SLBN-8D4, assembly GCF_049739545.1. NCBI lineage: Bacteria > Bacillati > Actinomycetota > Actinomycetes > Kitasatosporales > Streptomycetaceae > Streptomyces > Streptomyces sp. SLBN-8D4. The sequence continues at coordinate 8,732,920 of NZ_JBMGQC010000001.1, read as the reverse complement.
CACCCGGGCGCTCAGGGCATGACGGGATGGGCCTCACGGGTACGGCAGCCCGTACCGGCCGGCACCGGGCCCGGTGCGCCGGTCACCGAGGAGGGGCCGCCCTTCTCCTCGGCGCCTGAGCCTGCGGCCCCCCGCGTGGGTTCCCTCTACCGGGTGCTCACGCTGGGCAGCGCCCTCACCGAGGCGGCCACCGCGGACGAGGTGTTCGATGCCGTCGCCGAACAGTTGCTGCCGGCCTTCGGCGGCCAGAAGCTGGCGATCGCCGTGGTGGAGGAACAGCGCCTGCACCTGCTCGCTCAGCGCGGCTACTCGAAACGCTTTCTCACCCGGTTCGAAGGCACCCCGCTGCACGCCCGGCTGCCCGTGACGGACGCGCTGACCTCCGGGGTCCCGCTGTTCATCGAGTCCCGGGAGCAGCTGCGCGAGAGCTACCCCGGGCTCATGGTGGGTCACACCAACTCCTGGGCGTTCCTGCCGCTGATCGCCTCGAACCATCCGGTCGGCGCCTGCATTCTCGGCTTCGACGACATCCACCGGTTCCCCGACGAGGAGCGCGGAGTCCTCACCGCGCTGGGCGGCCTGATCGGCCAGGCTCTGGCACGCGCCAGGCTCTACGACGCCGAGTTCGCCCTTGCCCGCGGCCTGCAGGACGCGTTGCTGCCGCACCGGCTGCCCACTCTGCCGGGGCTGCGCGTCACCGGGCGTTACCTTCCGGGCACCAGGGGGATGGACATCGGCGGCGACTGGTACGACGTCATCCGCACCGGCGACGAAGTCGCTTTGATCGTCGGGGACGTCGAGGGGCACAACGTGCCCGCCGCGGCCGCCATGGGCCAACTGCGCAGCGCCATGCGGGCGTTCGTCGCCGCCGGCCACCGACCGAGCGACGTCGTCGCCGGCACCAACCGGCTCCACATGGACCTCGACCCGGTGCTCCTCGCCAGCTGCTGCTACGCCCAGTTCCATCCCCGCTCGGGGATCGTGCGCATCGTCCGCGCGGGCCATCTCCCGCCCCTGCTGCGCCTGCCCGACGGGCACACCAAGGTCCTGGAGGTGCCCGGCGGCCCACTGCTCGGCATCGACGCGACGGCACGCTTTCCGGAGTCGGAGCTGCGTCTCGCTCCCGGGTCGGTCCTGGCCCTCTACACGGACGGGTTGATCGAGAGGCGCGACTCGGACATCGGCTCCGACATCGAGCGACTCCGGGAGTCGCTGGCCCGGCTCGGCGGGGGCGGCCTGGACGATCTGGCCGACGGGCTGCTGCGGGATGCCTGCCACGCCTCCCCCGACAGGGCGGACGACATCGCGCTCCTGCTCACCGAGTACGCCCCGCCGCGTTGACCGGCCCCACCGCCACTGTCACGTGCCCCAGATCTTCCGGTACGCCTCCCGGTATCCCGACGGATCCCAGGTCGTGGCGCCCTGACTGTTGTCGGCCGTGCTGATGTGGACGGGGGCCACATACCCGCTGGCCGGCCGGCCTGAGAAGGCGCGATTGAACTCGTCGACGATCTGCCAGCCCTGCAGGGACAGCGGCTCCGGCACGGTGGCCGCCTGGTACTGCTTGCTGTTGATGCGCTGGAAGGCGGACGGGTCGCCGTCGCCGGCGCCGATGTTGAAGGGCGGGCCGGAACCCTTCTTGCCGGCCGCGCGGAACGCCGGGGCTGCATCGGCGAAGTACAGGTCGTTGATGGCGACGGAGTGGGTCCATCTCTCCTGGAAGCGGGAAAGCAGTGAGGAGATCTCCCGGGGCGTGCGGCTGCCGGCATCCGGGATCGGGATGTTCTCGTACGCCAGCAGCTCTACCCCGGCGCAGGTGGCCAGCTCCTTCCTGATCAGGTCGGACTTGTACTTGGCGAAGGGGACCGAGGCATCGGTGAAGACCACGGTCCCGGCTGTGCCGTCGGAGCTCGAGATGACCCACTGCGCACTGGCTCTGGCCACGTCCTCGACTTTGGTGGTGACGTTGGTGAAGAGCCTGGGGCGCCGGCTGGGGCCGGGGGAAGCGACCGCGTGCCAGCCGATGAGCGGGATGCCCGCCGCGTTCGCATGCGCCACCTGCTGCGAGGTCGAGCCCGGGTCGAAGCCCCCGATGACGATGCCCGAGGGTCTGACGTCCACGGCCTCGCTCATCGCCGCCTGGATGCCGGCGGGGGTGCCGCCACCATCGATCACCCGGACGTGCCAGCCGATGACGCGCGCGGCTTTCCGCACGCTGTCCGCGGCGCCCGCGACTCCGGGATTGGTCATGGTCTGAGCGACGTAGACGATGGTCTTGCCGGCCACCGCGGGGGGACCGCTGGTCGGTCCGTTCCAGGGGATGTCGCTCCGCTCCGCCCGGCTGACGGCGGCCTGGGCCCTGGTCTGGGCCGCGGGGCAGCCGCTCGGACCCGAGGTGGAGTGCGCCGGGCCGCTCGACGAGCCGCGTTCACAGCCGGCCAGCACGAAGAGCGCGACCACCACGGCGGTGGCAGTGGACCGCGCGCTGCGGACGGTGGGAGTGTTGCGGTTGCGGTGCACGGAAGCTCCTTGCGGAGGATGCCGCCCGGGCACTTCGGCGGTGCGCGCGGCGTGGGTCATGGAGGGCTGCCCGGTGTGCCGTCGTCCTGTGTCACGGCGGGCGAGTCGCGGGCGCCGACCGCACCGGTGCGCAGTCGGCGACGAGCGGAGTAACCGGCCAGTCCGACGGCGAGGAGCAGGGTGCCGCCGTAGAACAACGGGACCGTCCAGAAGTCGCCGCCCATCTGGGCGATGCCGGTGAGGCCGACGGCGAGGACGGCGACGGCGACGAGGGTGCCCAGGGCGTTGGGGCGCCCCGGTTTGATGGCGGTGGAGCCGAGGAGGGCCCCGACGAACGCGGGCAGCAGGTAGTCGAGGCCGACGCTGGGATTGCCGATCTGCTGCTGGGCCGCGAGCAGCACTCCGTCGAAGCCGACGATCAGTCCCGACGCTGCGAAGGCGTAGACGGTGTACTTGCGGGTCGGGATGCCGACCAGGTCGGCGGCGCGCGGGTTCGACCCGATGACGTACAGGTACCTGCCGAGGGGCAGCCGCTCCAGAACCACCCAGAGGGCGACCGCGAGGGCGAGCACGTAAAAGGCGGGAACCGGCAGGCCGAGGAACGTCGAGTCGTAGATGTCGGTGAAGGCGGCCGGGAGGCCTTGCGGGCCGGGGACGATCCGGCCGCCGCCGGTGACCCATCCGGTCACCGCGTACATCATGCTGCCGGTTCCGAGCGTGGCGATGAACGAATCGATCCGTCCGAATACGACGACGACACCGTTGAGGACACCCACCACAACCCCTCCGGCGATCACCGTGAGGCAGGCGAGCGGCCAGGGCCACCCCTCGCCCACGACGAGCTGCAGCACCATGACGTGCGCCAGGCCGAGACCGTAGCCGATGGAGAGGTCGAACGCGCCGGTCACGATGGGGACCATCGCGGCGAGTGCGAGGACGGCCGGGATCGACTGGTTGGACAGGATCGAGTCGACGGTGTCCCGGGTGGGAAAGGTACGCGGCAGGGCGAGGGAGAAGACCAGGAAGAGCAGGGCGGTGAGGGTCAGGAGGCCGTAGGCGCCGATGAATTGCCCGCTACGGCCGTGCGGTCGGGCGAGTCGCCTCGGTGGTCCCGAGCGACGCGGCCGTGGCGGGGGCGCAGCCGGAGAGGGGGAGCCGGTCACGGATTCGCCGCGGTTCCGGCGGAGGGCAGGGCCGAAGCCGCCCGCGTGAGCTCGGTGACCGTGAGGGCCGGGCCGGTCAGCTCGGCCGTCACGGATCCGCGGACAAAGACCAGGGCGCGCCGGCACACGCCCGCGACCTCCTCGAAGTCGCTGGAGATGAGGAGGACCGCGAGGCCGGCGGCGAGCGCCTCGTCGAGCAGGCGGTGGATCGCGGCTTTGGCACCGATGTCCACGCTCGCCGTCGGTTCCTCGAGGATCAGCAGGCGCAGGGCCGGCCGCAGCCACCGGCCGATCATGACCTTCTGCTGGTTCCCCCCGGACAGCGTGGCGATGGCGGCCTCACTGTCGTGGGGACGCACAGAGAACCGTTCGATCAGGGTGCCGGCCTCGGCGCGTTCGCGGCGGGGACTGATCCAGCACAGCGCCGGCATGCCTCCCGCCCGGGGGTTGGCCAGGAGGTTCTCCCGTACGGTCAGCTCGGCGAGGCAGCCCTCCCGCTGTCTGTCACCGGGTACGAGGGCGACACCCCGTCCGACGGCGTCCGCGACCGTACGGGGACGGTACGGGCGACCGCCGAGAAGGGCCCGTCCGCCGAGGAGGGGCCGGGCGCCCGCAAGGGCTCGGGCCAGGCCCATGTGTCCGGCGCCCGTGAGGCCGACCAGGCCGAGGACTTCTCCCCGCCGCAGCTCCAGACTGACCGGTCCCGCGTCGGGGGTGCGCACCCCGTCCAGGGTCAGGACGGCCGGGCCGCCGGCCGGGGTGGTGGCGGGGCGGTGATCGATCGGCCCCTCGCCGGTGATGGCGCGCACCAGGCGGGCAGGAGGGTGGCTCGCCGGCGAGCCGTGGCTGACCAGGCGTCCGTCGCGCAGCACGGCGAAGGTGTCGGCGACCTCGTACGCCTCGTCCAGGCGGTGGCTGACGTAGAGGATGCCGTGCCCCCGGTCCCGCAGGGTGTGCAGCACCCGGAACAGCCGGGTGCAGTCCGCGGCGGGCAGGCGGGCGGTCGGCTCGTCGAGGACGATGAGGCTCGCCCGTGCCGCCAGGGCTCGTGCGACGGCGACAAGCGAACGCTCGGCCGGGGCGAGGCGGGAGATCGGCGTGTCGGGGTCGAGATGTCCGGCGACGGCCCGCAGGGCCTCGGTGCAGTGTTCTCGGGTGAGCCGCCAGGAGATCAGTCCGGCGCGGCGCGGATACCCGGCGCTCAGAGCGATGTTCTCGGCTACCGTCATCCACTCCACCAGCCCGAGATCCTGATGGATGAAGGACATGTGCCGGGAAGCGGCGCGGCTACCTAGCGGGTGCCCGGCCACGGTGACCTGCCCCGAGTCGGCGTGGTGAACGCCGGCGAGCACCTTGATGAGCGTGGACTTGCCGGCTCCGTTGGGACCGAGGAGGGCGAGGACGCTGCCGGCGTGGACATCGAGGTCGATCCCGTCGAGCGCGAAGGTTCCCCCGAAGCTCTTGGCAAGTCCGCGGACACGGACCAGAGGTTCCGCCCCGAAGGGCGGCACCGCATGCGCAGAGGTGTCGTGGGCCTCGTGCACGGGCCTCTCCGGGGGTCGGACCTGTCGTGTTCTTCCCGATGCGCATCAGTGATATTAGCGGCACATGTCGTACATTTTGCGACATCTGGCTGCTCTCTGTCACCCCAACGGAGCAGTGAATCGCCGGGGCCGGCGCCTCAGGCCCCCTCAAGCCCGCATTCGGCCCAGATGACCTTGCCCTGCTGGGTGTAGCGCGTGCCCCAGCTCTGCGTCAGCTGCGCCACGAGGAACAGGCCGCGGCCGCCCTCGTCGGTGGCGGCCGCTCGGCGCAGGTGCGGGGCGGTGTTGCTGGTGTCGGAGACCTCGCAGATCAGGGTGCGGTCGTGGAGCAGCCGTACCCGGATGGGGCCTGCGCCGTGGCGGATGGCGTTCGTGACCAGCTCGCTGAGCACCAGTTCAGCGGCGAACGCGGCCTCGTCGAGTCCCCAGTCGGTCAGTTGCCGGGTGGCGGAGGCTCGCACCTCGCTGACCAGGGCCGGATCGGCGGGCAGGTTCCAGGTGGCGATCCGCTGGGGGTCGAGGGCGTGCGTGCGGGCGACGAGCAGGGCGATGTCGTCGCAGGGGTGGGCGGGGGCCACCGTGTCGAGTATCGCCTCGCAGGTCTCGTCGGGGGTGCCGTTCGCTTGGGCCAGCGTGGCGCTCAGCTGATCGAGGACCACGTCGACGTCGCGGTGACGGTCCTCGATGAGCCCGTCGGTGTAGAGGACCAGCTGGCTGTTCTCAGGGAGGTCGAGCTCGGCGGCTTCGAACGGCAGACCGCCGAGGCCGAGCGGCGGTCCGGCGGGCAGGTCGGGGAACCACACGGTGCCGTCGGGGCGGACCAGAGCGGGCGGGGGATGGGCGGCCCGGGCCATGGTGCACTGCTGCGTGGTCGGGTCGTAGATGGCGTAGAGACAGGTCGCGCCGATGATGCCCGCGTCCACGGCGCCGGGGTCCTCCCGGTCCAGGCGTCCCACGAGTTTGTCGAGGTGGGTGAGGACCTCGTCCGGGGGGAAGTCGAGTTCGGCGAAACTGCGGGCGGCCGTGCGCAGCCGCCCCATGGTGGCGGCGGAGAGCATGCCGTGGCCGACGACGTCGCCGACGAAGAGCCCGATGCGGCTGCCGGACAGGGGTATGACGTCGTACCAGTCCCCTCCCACGTCGGATTCTGCGGGCAGGTAGCGATGGGCGACCTCGACGGCGTCCTGGTCCGGCACACCGTGCGGGAGCAGGCTGCGCTGCAGGGCCAGGACCATGGCACGTTCGCGCGTGTAGCGCCGGGCGTTGTCGATGGACAGTGCGGCACGGGCGGCCAGTTCCTGGGCCAGCGACCGGTCGTCGTCCCCGAACGCCGGCGAGTCCTGCGCGCGGTAGAAGGCGGCCACGCCCAGGACCGCGCCGCGGGCGACCAGGGGCACCGCGACGAGGGAGTGGACGTGGCTCAGCAGCTGTGCGGAGTGCTCGGGGTCCTGCGCGAACCAGCCCGCGGCAGCCTTCAGGTCCGGTTCGAGCACTGCCTGGCCGCTCGTCAGACACCGCGACTGCGGCATCGTCGGACCGTAGTCGACCTGCTTGCCGACCGGGTGGAAAGGACAGTCGTCATGGATGCCGTGGACCACCGTACGGCGTAGGTCACTGCGGGGATCGGCGGACTCCTCGCCGCGGAGCACGGCTCCCGGCAGGTCGATGGTGACGAAGTCGGCCAGTTGCGGCACCGCCGACTCGGCGAGCTCCCTGGCGGTACTGCCCACATCCAGGGTGGTGCCTATGCGGACGCCGGCCTCGGACAACAGCTCCAGGCGGCGGCGCGCGGCCAGGGCGTAGGTCCCCACGTGCGGCTCCCCCACCATCATGAGCCCTCTCGCCGGGGGCGGGGAGTCGGAGTGCCCGTCCGTCGTGCCGTCGCCGGCCGTGACGCCCTCGCCGCCCAGGGCGACAGGGCCGTGCTCCGTGCCAGGCAGATCCTCCGCCGGCGAGGTGACGTGGAGCTGCCCGGGCGCCGCGTCGCGAACAGCCCCCAAGAACGTGAGGGAGGTGGCGACGGCAAGCTCGGCAGACAGGCCCAGCGGCTCGTGGACCTGACGCGGGAGGGTGAGGGGCTCGCGCGGCGAGGGACCGGGGACAACGGCCTCGATGGCGAAGCCCTGCACTCCGGAGGCACTCGTCATCGGCCGGCTCACGAGCGTGACCCGACGGCCGTCGGACAGGGGCACGTCGACACGGGCCCGCTGCGCGTACGCGATCAGCTCGGCGGCCTTCTCCATGAGGATCGCCCGGTCGCGGGGGCTCATCTCCACGGCGAGTTCCCGCACCCCTACGCGGTGTCGAGGACCTGCGGCGGCCTCGGCTCCGCTGTCCAGGTACGCCTGCAGCAGAGCGCGCTCACGCGCGGAACTCTGCCCCAGCAGCCGCCGCTCGATGGTCTCGGCCGCCTTGTGTATCACGGTGTCCAGCGCCGGGTCCTCGGCGCTGCGCGGATAGCCGAAGCACAGGACGCCCTCGATGCGGCCGCTGAGCGGGTCGCGGACGGGAAGCGCGCGGCAGGCACTGCCCTGGGAGCGCTCGGCGAAGTGCTCGGCACCGTAGACCCGGATGGGTTGGCGCTCGGCCAGGGCGAGACCGATGCCGTTGGTACCCGCGACCTTCTCGGCGAACACGAAACCGGGGGCGGTCTGGATGGCCGGGAGAAGTCTGGCCAGCGACGCTTCTCCGAAACGACGCAGGAGAACCGTCCCGCTCGCATCGGCGACGGAGATGTTCATCGCGCTTCCGGCGAACATGACCTGCAGCCGGTCGAGCACCGGAACGGCCGCGCGGACGATCCGTCCGTCCGGTTCGAAGTCCTCCCGGAAGGGAAGGTCGGACTGGTCCGGCGACAGCCCCAGGGTCCGGCAACGCCGCCAGGAATCCAGGATCGACGTGCGCACGCCTGCCTCGACCGGCTCACCCTGCAGGAACCGCTCACGGAAACTGGCGGGCCCCGTGCCGCCTGGCGCACGCCCCGCCGGTATCGGGTCTTCGCCGGCCTGAACCACGCTCCGCCTCACTCGCGCCTTCGACAGTCAATTCTTGTGAAATGTCTGCTATGGACGAGGATACGGGCATTGGGGGCGCGAGTCACCGTTCGCAAGCCCCTCACACACGGTGACCGGACCGGATCGGCGTCACAGGACCGCGACCGGGTTGACGGGCGAGCCCGTCCCGCCCGGGACGTTCAGCGGCGCCACGACAAGCATGAAGTCGTAGCGCCCCGCCGTCGCGGTCGCGGCGGACAGCGCTTCCAGGTCGAGGTTGTCCAGCAGTGGCGTCCCCATCGCGGCCACGGCCAGGGCGTGGACCGGCGAGTGCACGCCGTCCACGGGTGAGGGCCGTACGTCACTGTCGCCGTCTCCGCCCAGCAGCGCGATGCCACGCTCGGCCAGCAGCGGCACGGCGTCCACATGAAAGCCCGCGCTGGCCGTGTCGGGGTCCCAGGCGCCGAGTTCCTCGCGGCGCCGGACCTGTCCGGAGCGCAGCAGTACCGCGTCGCCATCGCCGATCGTCACATCGAGCGCCCTCTCCACCGCGACGATGTCCCTCGCGTGCACCGCTCGCCCCGGCTCCAACCAGGGGGTCCCGAGGACGGCGGGCAGGTCGAGGAGCACCCCCCTCGTGACGAGGGACCCGAGCGTCGACACCGCGCCGAAGCGGGCGCCTGCGGCACCGACGACCTCGTGTGCCGTGCGGCCGTCGTAGAGCTGCCCCCGATAGGCGATGTGGCACAGCGCGTCGAGATGGGTGATGCCCTTGCCGTGGTAGTCGGCGGCGATGAAGTCCTTGTGGGTGGAGGGTTCCGGCGCCTCCACATCACCGAGGTCGGTCATGTGGTGCAGGGCGGGCTTGCGGTTGCCGGGGCCGGGCCGGGTGTTCCAGGGCAGCGCCAGCGGGACGACCGTCCCGGTCCGCACGCACGCTGCGGCCCGCCGCACATGGTCCGCGGTGACCCGGTTCCAGGCGCCGCGGTCGGCCGGGGACCAGCGACCCCACGTGCGAACCGCGTCGAAGAGTGCGTCGAACTCCCGTCTGGAGACGGCGGGCCCGTTGCCGACGCCGGTCGGCGCGGGAATCGCGGCATCCTCGGAACTCGGACTCATCTGTATTCACCGCTCCCGGGCTGGAACGGCTCCGACGGCAGGACGTCACCGGACGCGACACGGATCGGACTTACGGACTGTGCGCCCGGCTGACGCCGCGACACGGAGAAGCGCCGTCCTCGTGATCGGAAAACCAGCTTCGCACATTCGCGGATGGTTTGGAGAGGTATGCCCCGGATTCGGCCGGGGCATCGGTCGGTGGCGTGGCGAGTTTCATCCGCGACCGCGCAAGATCCTATGCGGGGATACTTGCCGCCAGGTCGTTGAGCACGGCGTTGACCGTGGACCAGCAGAGGTCGGCCGTGTCGAAGTCTGCGCTGTGTTTGGCGCGCTTCTCTGCGCGGGGGTGGACAAGGTTGCGGTAGGTCCGCAGCCGGTCTGAGGCCATTTTTGCGTCTTGGCGGCTGTGCGCCCTGGAAGCGTCAGGGATTCTCGCGAGTCCTTCGCATGCGGTCACCCAGCAACCCGGCGACAGCGTCGCCGAGTTCGGCATCGGAATGATGCTGAGCCATACGTCGAGTTCCGCGGCCAGGATCGAGTCCACCACCCTTCCTCGGAACCAGCCCACCTCCGACAGCAGGTTCCGCATGGTGAAAAGCGCCCGCAAATTCGCGGGCACGTCTTCGACGCCGTCCTCGATCGCCTTGCGCGCGAACACCACGTACTCGTGGGCGATGTGGTCCCAACTGGGCGTCTCCAGCTCACGATCAAGGAAGTCCAGAAGTCGACTCGCCTGCGCGGCGGCAGGCCAGGGCGCCTCCGCCGGCGGCCGGGTTCCGCACAGCCCGCGGCCCGTGCCGTGATCGTCGGTCGGCCGGTCGCGGGCGGGCTCACGCAGGTCCGGTCGGGACCGCGACCGCTGTCGGGGCCCTTCCCCGGCCCATGAGTTCGACGTACTCCTCGCCCCGCTCCTCGCGTGCCGTCCAGGGGCACCACGGGCTCGACGAACTCGTACCACCGCGTTTCATGACCCGGGACACCGCGCCTACGGGTGTGGGACGTTACGGATCGGCACCACCGGGCTCCTCGTCGTGGAGGACAGTCAGGCCGTGGTGAGCCGCGGTGGCGGCGACGCGAGGTCCACCGGTGGCATGTCAGGCAGACGCGGAACCGCGCCGGCCCCCTCTGCAGCAGTGTGCGCCGCGTCACGCATCGCAGAACCTCCTAAGTTGCCCAGATCACAGCGCAAACGCCCCGGTGGCATCCATGCTCGAAACGGACGCAGAGTCCTGAACCGGTGTGCACTGTCGTGGAATTGGATGAATCGCTTCCAATTGGCCTATGACACAGCGCCCGTGACAATTCCCCTCGTTCCCTGTAGAAAGGCGCCAATCATGGCCGCTTACCTGTGCCCGCCTGCCGTGATACACGGCAAGCACGCCGTGCGGACCAGCCAGATCGTGGACGAAGTGCGCGGTCGGCACCCGAACGCGGCGTGGGCGCCGCGGATCGACGGCATCGCGGCCAGTACGGGCATCGAAACCCGTGGCTGGATGCTGCCGTTGGAGGCCGCCGTCGCGCCCGGCAGCGGAAGCGGCCTGCCGGCCGCCGGCATCGGGCCGGCCCGAGAGGCGCTGGCCGGTGAGGGGTTCACCGAACAGGACGTGGATCGCGCGATCGCCGCCCTTGAGGCGATATCCGCGCCGCAGACCGTCCAGGAGCGCACCGCGCCGGCCTGGTCGGCAGTGCAGTCCTACGGTGAGCGTGCGGCGCGCGGGGCCCTGCAGATCGCCGGACTGGACGCCGCGGACGTCGACTGTCTGATCACCAGTCACTCCACCACCCCGGCGCTGCCAGGGCTGGACGTCTCCCTCGCCAACAGACTCCCGCTCCGGCGCGACGTGCTGCTGCTGCCCGCCACACAGTGGGCGTGCATAGCCGGGACCCGCTCCCTGGCGCTGGCGGCGGATCTCGTGGCCGCGGACCCCGACCGGGTGGTCCTGGTCGTGATCGCGGAGGCACTGAGCACGACCTACCAGCCCGCGGACGACACTCTGGAATCCCTGATCGTCCGGTTGCTGTTCGCGGACACCGCGGTCGCCGCGGTGGTCACGGGCCGCCCGAGGCCCGAGTCGACGCTGCGGCTGGACGCCGCCTGGCACCACACTCTGCCCGGCACCCAGGACCTGCACCGCCTGGAGACACGGGAGGACGGCACACACTTCGTGATGGACCGGCGCGGGCCGCGCGCCGTGCAGGAGACGGTCACCGCGATGTGGGAGTGGTTGCGCCTCCGATACCAGGATGCCCCCGGCTCCTGGCACCCCGACGTTCTGCTCGCCCACCCCGGCGGGACGCGTGTGCTGGAGTACATGGAGCAGACCATGCCCGACGGGTGGCCGTCGGGGCTCCTGCGCTACAGCCGGGACAGCTACACCAGCGGCAACCGCGGCGGCGCCGCCGTGTTCGACATCATGCGGAGGGCATACGACGCAGGGCAGAAGGCGGGCAGCCGTGCCGTCCTGTACGCGGCTGCCCCGGGCCTCACCGCCACCGCCCTGGAAGGGGAGTGGCTGTAGTGCGGACTCGCGCCCCTCGTAACGCCGGTGCCGCCGCCCGACGAACAGCTCCCGCGCCGCCCGGCCGGCGCCCCGTCAGCACCCGGCCGAAGCCACGCCACCACCCGGCCGGAGCCTCGCCACCAGCCCGCTGACACCTCATCACCGCCCGGCCGACACCCCGTCACCGCCCTGCCGGCACCCCGTCACCGCTCGACCGAAGCCCACACCACCTTCCCGGTGTCCGTCCACCGCACCCCCCACCGGGTGGTGAGCCCGTGCACTACGTGCAGGCCACGGCCGGCGTCGTCGAGGAGCCCGCCCGGGCCCAGTCGCGGCCTGCCGTTGCCGGTGTCGCCCACCTCGCACAGCAGCCCGTGACCGGTCCTGATCAGCCGTACCGTGATGGGTCCGCCGGCGAAGCGGACCGCGTTGGCGACCAGTTCGTCGACCACCAGCAGCACGCTGTCCCTGGTGTGCTCTCTGGTGGCCCACTGCCCCAGCAGCTCGGAGACCAGTGTGCGGGCCCGGGCGGCCGCGTCGCCGCGGGCGGGCAGACGCCACGTCGCGGTGTCCCCCTTGCGGTAGCCGATCATGCGGGCGATCAGCAGAGTCACGTCGTCGCGCCGACGCGTCGGTGCCACCGCCGAGACCACGCGCCGCGCGGCCGGCTCCAGGGCGTCCCACGGGTGCACCGAGGACACGGCGTCCGTCAGCCTGTTGATGCCTTCGTCGATCGACAGGGCGGGATCCTCCACCAGGCCGTCGGTGTAGAGGGCGAGCAGCGAGCCCGGGGGCGCACAGAACGCGTGCACGTCGTACGGCTCCCGCAGCGCGAACTCGGCGCCCAGCCCGGGGTGGGGGCGTATCGCGACCAGGCCGGCTGGACCGTCCGGGGGTACCAGGACCGGGGGAAGGTGGCCGGCGCTGGCCACCGCCACGTGGTGGCCGACCGGGTCGTACACGGCGATGCAGCAGGTCGACCCGAGGGCGCTGTAACCGGCCGCCAGTCCGGACTCCGCGTCGTCCAGGAGAGCCACGGTCTCGTCCAGGTGCTCCAGCACCTCGTCGGGCGCAAGCCCCGCCGACAGCAGCGCGCGGGCCTCCATGCTCAGCTGTCCCATGGTCGCCGCGGCGCCCAGCCCGTGCCCGACGACGTCTCCGACCACCAGCGCGGTACGGCCGTCCGGCAGCGGAAAGCTGTTCACCCAGTCGCCGCCGACGCCCGCACTGTCGGGGGTGGCGGGCTGGTAGACGCTGGCCGTCTGGATGGTGTCGCCGCCGGACCGTGGCAGCAGTCGGCGCTGCAAGGCCAGTACCTGTGTGTGCTCGCGCTGGTGCTGACGGGCCAGGTCTACGTGGTGGGAGGTCCTGGCCACCAATTCCTGCAGGTCGAACAGCTCGCTGTCCGCGAAGGGGCGGTCCGCCCGCCGCCAGACCTCCGCGACACCCAGGACGACGGGTGGCGTGCCGTCCAGGACCAGCGGTACGCACACCACGGCCACCGCCTGGTCGCCGGGCACCAGGGCACGTACCAGCCGAGGACTGCCGAGCACCCGTTCGATCGTTGCCCGGTCGGGTACGACGATGGCCTGCGCGGCATCGTCACGCCGTATGGCCTGCGACAGCAGCCGACTCGCGTCGCCGGGAAGATCGTCGCCCGGGGTCACATAGCCGTCGGGCCACGCCCGGTCCGGCACCAGGGCCGCCCGCCGCAGCCGGAGGCGCCCCTGCGGCTGATCGGTGACCGCCTCACCCGTCCACACGGCGAAGTCGAGGTCGATGGCGGTCACGTCACCCCAGGCCAGCAGGGACTCCGCCAGCGACTGCGCGGTCTCGCCGATGTCCAACGAGGTGCCGATCGCTGTCTCGGCGGCGTACAGGTGCAGCCTCCTGGCCATGGCGATCAGGGTGACGGTCAGCCCCTCCTGAGGCGCCGCGGCGGCCAGGATGCTCATGGAAACCACCAGCTCCGAACCGTCGCCGCGTCGCAGGCGCTGGACCCGGGCGACGTGCGGCTCACGTGTCTCGAGGACCTGCCGCAGCCGCCGGGTGACCGTCGGTACGTCCGAGGGAGGCAGGAGATCGACGAAAGGGCTCCCGGCCACAGCCTCCACCCCCGCGAAGACCGGGGCGCCCAGATTGCAGCGGGTGATTCTCAGGTCCCGGTCCAGATTGACCGCGCCGAGGATTTGCTCCTGACCGGTGGGGGTCGGGTTGTCGGATACGGCTCGGCGGGCGGCGTCGTCCCCCTGAGGGTCGGCGGAACCGGCGGCCGCTGCCGCTCCGTCGACTGGCATGTACTGACCCAAAGCGCTGCTGACCATGTCGAACGGTGACGCAGACGAGGGGGGTGGGGTGGAGTCCATACGACTCTCTCAGCTCGCTCGCCGACCCCGGCACCACGTCGGAGCCGTACCAGAACCCGGGCGACAGAGTCCCGGGATTCTTGACCGCAAACCTCATTCAATAACACCCGGGGCCGCTTCGCCTACACCAGCGGGCCTCACGGTGACGCGGTGGCAGCCGACGACCGGTGTTCCTTCGCAGTCGTTCCATGGTCGTCGCCGCTCTGTACCGGCACGCCGTCGAGGCCGAGTGGCATGGAGGCTGCGCACCCTCGGTGCGGGGCGGGCGGACGTCGAGCGACAGCGCGGCCCCGAGGTGTGCCCGGTGGCGAACCGCGTTGACACGGATGATCGCCGGACGTTGACTGACAACACGGCGCAGGACCGTGAACAGCAGGGGCGACCGGGCTTCCGGCGGCCCTGAGCAGCCGTCGAGAAGGCGAAGGGCGACTTCGGACGGTGACCCCATCGCGACGGAAACGGTGCAGACGACGATGTACGACCAGACACGCGCCCAGCAGCCCGACGACCGGTCCTCGGGCTTCGGGGCGCGCCGCGCCCAGGGCCCCGAACCGCTGATCCCGTCCGACGAGCGGGACAAGATCGTCCGGCACCTCGGGCACGCCGTCAACCACTTCCCGGACACCCCGCGCGAGGCGCTGGAGGAGGCCGAGGTCGCCTTCGACGCAGCGGCCGACGCGCTGGTGAAGGCCCTCGCGGAACGGCGGCGGGGCCTGCGCGAGGGCTGGCAGGATCAGGATGCCGAGGGGCAGTCCACCGAACTCCGGTTCGCGCTGCGGGAGTACCGGGAGATCACCGGGCGGCTGCTCCGCGTGTAAGCGGCCACGGGACCCGCACCCGCGGCAGCCGTCACCTGCGCGTCCTCGCCATGGGCGCGGGCTCTGGGCCGTCGGCGCGCAGCGGGTCGCACCCGGGCTTCGCCGGGTCGGCGACCGCCGTCTTCTCAGGTCGGGAAGTCGTGGCTGCCGAGCTCTGGCGGGATCGACACGACCCGCATGGGTGCCTTGACGGCCCTGATGAAGGCCCGGGTCTGCGGATAGCCGCGCTCACCGTGCCTTGCCGACGCGCCTGATCCCTCGGTCGCGGTCGCGGACAGTTCGTCCAGGCCCTGAAGAGCAACTGAACTAGGAGCCCGCAAGAAAGGTGAAACGCACCTTTCGTTGCGGATTATCCCTATTCGTGTCCACCAGGCACACCGACTGCCAAGTCCCCAGCTCCAGCTGCCCGTTCACCACCGGCAGCGTGGCATGCGGGGGCACGATCGCCGGGAGGACGTGGTCGCGGCCGTGGCCGGGGCTGCCGTGGCGGTGCTGCCAGCGGTCGTCGGCGGGCAGCAGGGTGTGGAGGGCGGCCAGGAGGTCGTCGTCGCTGCCGGCGCCCGTCTCGATGATCGCGACGCCCGCGGTGGCGTGCGGGACGAAGATGTTGAGGAGACCGTCGCGGCCCGCGGCGATCTCCCTCAGGAAGGCCTCGCAGTCGCCGGTGAGGTCGACGATCCGCTCCGACGAACCGGAGGCGACGTTCAGGACTCGGGTGGTGAAAGCGTCTGACATGCCACCATCCTCACCCCTCGCGCCGGATTCACTCGTCACACATGGCTCATCCAGCGATACGGCAGGTCCAGTCCGCGAGACACCGTTGACCGTGGACACGCCGACTGGCTAGCTTCGGCCGCATGTTGCGTTCAGTCCTGCTCACCACGCGCGGTCACATCGACCTGCTGCGGGTGGCCTCCGCCGCGTGTCGCAGCGGCCGCTGACGCCCCTTCCCTCTCCTCCCCCGCCCTCGCTCCGCTGACCGGCGCGCGCACTGATCCGTGCCGTCCCCGGTGGCGTCGAGGCGCGCCCTTCACCGATCGCTCTCCCCCTCCGTGGAGCATCATGAGCATCAGCCATGCCCCGCCCGGCTCTCCCGCGCCCGACATTCCGGAAACGTCCCCCCAGGGCGCTGTCGAGCCCACCAGCCCCGCCCCCGCTCCCGACCTCGAACCCATCGTCCCCACCTCCTCCCGCCGCACCCGGGTCCCCCGCTGGCTGCGCCGCACCACCGGCCCGGTCCTGCTGCTGGCGTTGTGGCAACTCCTCAGCAGCACAGGGGTGTTGACCGCCGACGTCCTCGCCTCCCCCGACCGTATCGCCCAGGTCGCGGGCGATCTGGTCGCCGACGGTTCGCTGACCTCGGCGATGACGACCTCGCTCCAGCGGGTCGCGGGCGGGCTGCTCCTCGGCACCCTCATAGGCACCGGGCTCGCCCTCGTCTCGGGCCTGTTCCGGGTGGGCGAGGACGTCGTGGACGCTCCGGTGCAGATGCTGCGGACCGTGCCTTTCGTCGGCCTGATCCCGCTGTTCATCATCTGGTTCGGCATCGGTGAGGCCCCGAAGATCGCCATCATCACACTCGGGGTGACCTTTCCGCTCTACCTCAACGTCTACGCGGGCATCCGTGGCGTGGACGCGCAGTTGATCGAGGCCGGCGAGTCCCTCGGTCTCTCGCGGTGGGGTCTGGTGCGGCATGTCATCCTGCCGGGCGCGCTGCCCGGCGCCCTGACCGGTCTGCGCTACTCGCTCGGCATCGCCTGGCTCGCGCTCGTCTTCGCCGAGCAGGTCAACGCGGACTCCGGCATCGGCTTCCTGATGGTGCAGGCACGGGACTTCCTGCGCACCGACGTCATCGTGGTCTGCCTGATCGTCTACGCCTTCCTCGGCCTGCTGGCCGACTTCGTCGTCCGCTCTCTCGAAAGGCTGCTGCTGCAATGGCGACCGACGTTCACCGGCCGGTGAACCCTCAGACGACCGGGGCATCCGGAGCCGAGGAGCCCCGCCGCCTCGGGCGGGCCGTGCGGGTCCAGGGCCTGACGCGCTCCTTCGACGGACGTGCCGTCATCGACGACCTGCAACTCGACGTCCGGCCGGGCGAGTTCGTGGCCCTGTTGGGCCGCAGCGGGTGCGGCAAGTCCACCCTGCTGCGCATTCTCGCCGGACTCGACCGGGACATCGAGGGCACCGTCCTGGTCCCCCGCCGCAAGGCGGTCGCCTTCCAGGCACCCCGGCTGATGCCGTGGAAGAAGGTGTGGCGCAACGTCCTGCTCGGCCTGCCCGGCAAGCCGGACCGCGCCGTCGCCGACCGGGCTCTGGAGGAGGTGGGACTGAGTCACCGTACCGACGCCTGGCCCAAGACCCTCTCCGGTGGCGAGGCCCAACGTGCCTCGCTGGCCCGGGCGTTGGTGCGCGAGCCCGATCTCCTGCTGCTGGACGAGCCGTTCGGGGCGCTCGACGCGCTCACCCAGATCAAGGCCCAGCGCCTGGTGGGCGAGTTGTGGCAGCGCCGCGGCTGCGCGGTGCTGCTGGTGACCCACGACGTCGAGGAGGCCGTCCTGCTCGCCGACCGGGTCCTCGTGATGGACGAGGGTGTCATCGCACACGAGCAGGAGATCGACCTCGCCCGGCCACGCGACATCACCGATCCCCGGTTCGCGGAGATCCGCGGGCAACTCCTGGAACGCCTGGGCGTCGACACCGCCGCCGAAGCCGCCTGAACTCCCCTACCCACACGTCAAGTTGCACAGAACGGATTCCCCATGCGACGTCGCCTCGCCCCCGCCACACTGCTCCTCCCCCTCGCCCTCCTGCTCACCGCCTGCGGCGGGAACGCGTCCGCCGGCACGGGCAGCGACACCGACGGCAAGGGCTCCCTCACGCTGAACGTCGGTGACCAGAAGGGGGGTTCGGAGGCGATCCTGCGCGCCGCCGGGGAGCTCGACAACCTCGACTACAAGATCAAGTGGTCGACCTTCAGCTCCGGTCCGCCGCTTCTGGAGGCCGTCAACGCCAAGGCCGTCGACATCGGCGGTGTCGGCAACACCCCGCCGGTGTTCGCGGCCGGCGCCGACTCGAAGATCACGGTGGTGGCCGCCTGGCACGGCACGTCCAAGGGCGACGCCGTCCTCGTACCGAACGACTCCAAGCTGAACGATCCCGCGCAGCTCAAGGGCAAGTCCATCGCGGTGGCGCAGGGTTCCTCCGCCAACTACCAGCTGGTCGCCTCCTTGAAGAAGGCCGGGCTGGGCCTCGCCGACGTGAAGGTCAAGTACCTTCAGCCGGCCGACGCGCTGGCCGCGTTCACCTCAGGCAAGGTCGACGCGTGGGCGGTGTGGGACCCGTACACCTCGCAGATCCTCCAGGGGAAGCAGGGCCGTGTGCTGACGACCGGGGACGGCGTCACCAACGGTCTGACCTTCCAGGTGGCGGCGCCGAGCGCGCTGAAGGACAAGAAGAAGGCCGCCGCGATCAGGGACTACCTGGAGCGGCTCCGGCGCGCCTACAGGTGGGTCTACTCCCATGAGCCGGAGTGGGCGAAGGTCTGGGCCAAGGAGACGGGGCTGCCCGAGGACGTGGCGCTGGCCGCGGTGAAGCGGACGTACACCACCCGGGTCGCGGTGGCGGTGGACCGGCAGCTCATCGCCTCGGAGCAGGAGATCGCCGACACGTTCACCTCGTTGAAGCTGATCCCGGGGAAGGTGGAGTTCGGGAACTTCGTGGACACGCGGTTCAACGGCGATCTGCCCGCGTCGACCTCCGCGCCCCGCCCCGCCGAGGACTGACACGGGAAGATCCACGCCCTCGCCACCGTTGGTAGAAACGTGAACGACATGCGCGAGGTCGAGGTAGTCGTCGTAGGCGCTGGTCAGGCGGGTCTGTCCAGCGCCTACCACCTGCGCCGCACCGGTTTCGAGCCGGAGCGTGACTTCGTGGTCCTCGACCACTCCCCCGCTCCGGGCGGCGCCTGGCAGTTCCGGTGGCCGTCGCTGACGTACGGCAAGGTCCACGGCATGCACGCGCTGCCGGGGATGGAGCTCAAGGACGCCGATCCGCAGCGGCCGTCCTCGGAGGTGATCGCCGAGTACTTCACGGCGTACGAGCGAGCCTTCGACCTGCGCGTACGCCGTCCTGTCGACGTCCGTGCGGTTTGCGAGGGCAGCGACGGGAGGCTGCTCGTGGAGACCTCGGACGGGGTCTGGTCGACACGGGCTCTGATCAACGCGACGGGCACCTGGGACCGGCCGTTCTGGCCGCGCTACCCCGGCCAGGAGACCTTCCGGGGGCGGCAGTTGCACACCGCGCGATACCCCGGGCCCGAGGCGTTTTCCGGGCTGCGGGTGGTCGTGGTGGGCGGGGGCGCCTCCGGCACCCAGCACCTCATGGAGCTCGCCCCGTACGCGGCCGCCACCACCTGGGTGACCAGGCGCGAACCCGTGTTCCGGGAGGGCCCCTTCACCGAGGATTTCGGCCGGGAGGCCGTGGCACTCGTCGAGGAGCGGGTACGGCAGGGACTGCCGCCGAAGAGCGTGGTGTCGGTGACCGGACTGGCGCTGAGCGACGCGGTCCGGCAGGCGATCGCGGACGGGGTCCTGAACCGGCAGCCCATGTTCGACCGGATCACGCCCGAGGGCGTGGAGTGGAACGACGGGCGGCACGTCGACGCCGACGTGATCCTGTGGGCGACCGGGTTCCGGGCCGCCATCGACCACCTGGCCCCGCTGAAGCTGCGCGAGCCGGGTGGCGGGATCCGGGTCGAGGGCACGCGCGCGGTCGCCGACCCACGGGTCCATCTCGTCGGCTACGGCCCGTCGGCGAGCACCATCGGCGCCAATCGCGCGGGCCGTGCGGCCGTACGGGACATCAGGCGGCTCCTGACGGCGGAACCCGTCGCCGCCTGACGCTCCGGCTCACCCCGCTCCGGCCGAGTTGCGCTGGTTCTTGTTGAACTCGGCCACGTTGCGCCGGTGTTCCTCGAAGCTGTTCGTGAAGCGGGTGTCCCCCGGCTTCACCGTCACGAAGTACAGCCAGTCCCCCGCGGGCGGGTTGATCGCCGCGCGCATCGCGGCCTCACCCGGGTTGTCGATCGGCGTCGGCGGCAGGCCCATGCGCTGGTACGAGTTGTAGGGGCTGTCGATCTTGAGGTCGGCGCCGGTCGTCCGCAGGGTGGAGCGGTTCAGCGCGTAGTTGATGGTGGAGTCCATCTGCAACGGCATTCCGCGCTCCAGGCGGTTGAAGACGACCCGGGCCACCTTCCCCATGTCGGCCTCGGTCGCCGCCTCGGCCTGGACGATGCTCGCGATGGTGACGGCCTGGTAGACGTTCATCGCGTTGCGCTGGGCGCCGGCCGCGACGGGGGCGCCGTTGAACTTCTTGTTCGCGGTGTCGACCATGAACGAGAGAAGCGCCTCGGGCGTCGTCTTCCTGCCGTGCCGCTCCAGCGGGTATGTCGCCGGGAAGAGGTAGCCCTCCGGGTTGCCCTCCGCGTCGGTGGGCAGCTTGAGGTGCGCCTTGGCCAGGGACTTCTTGGCGGTGCCCGGCGGCTGGGCGAGGGCCTTGTCGACGGCGTCGTAGATCTGCCCGGACCGCCAGCCCTCCGGGATCACCAGGGTGGTCGGCTCCCGCTCCCCCTCGCCCCGCAGGCTGAGCAGCGGCACCGCCACGGCGGTGCCGGCCACGACGGCCCCGGTCGCGATGAGGACGAGTCGGCCCCGGCGCGTCAGTCGAATCGTGCTCCGTGGCGGAGTGTTCCTGTGCATGCGGGCACGGTAACCCGCATATCGTCACAAACCAGGCATATCTTCGGCTTGTCGGTTTCGGTTCAGCTGGTCGGTTCCCGTTCAGCCGGTCGGTTCCAGTTGTGCGTCGCCCTGGGCGGAGTCCAGTCGGGCGTCCCGGCGCACGAGCTCCGCGTACTGTCCCTCCTGCTCCAGCAGCTCCTCGTGCGTACCGCGCTCGGCCACCCGCCCCGAGGCGAGGACCACGATCTGGTCGGCGTTGCGGATGGTGGACAGGCGGTGCGCGATGGTGAGTGTGGTGCGGTTGGCCGAGAGCGCGTCGATGGCTTCCTGCACGGCGTGCTCGGTACGGGTGTCCAGCGCGCTGGTCGCCTCGTCCAGGATGAGGACGGGCGGGTCTCGCAGAATGGTCCGCGCGATGGCCAGGCGCTGCTTCTCCCCACCGGAGAACCGGTGCCCGCGTTCGCCGACGATCGTGTCGTACCCGTCGGGCAGCGAGGCGATGTGGTCGTGGATCTGGGCCGCCCGCGCCGCCTGTTCGATCTCCTCGTCGGACGCGTCCGGCTTGGCGAAGCGCAGGTTGTCACCGACCGAGGCGTGGAAGAGGTACGTCTCCTGCGAGACGACCCCGACGCCCCGCGCGAGGGTGTCGAAGTCGAGGTCGCGGACGTCGACCCCGTCCAGGGTGACCCGGCCGCCCGTGACGTCGTAGAGCCGCGGGACGAGATAGCCCAGCGTGGACTTGCCGGCGCCGGTCGGTCCGACGACCGCGAGGCTGCTGCCCGCGGGGACGTCGATGTCGACGCCGTCGAGGACGGGCCCCCGCTGGTCGTCGTCGCTGTCGTACCGGAACTCCACCTTCTCCAGGCGCACCTCGCCCTTGACGCGGTCGAGGTGGACCGGGTTCTCCCGCTCGGTGATGTCGATCGGCAGGTCGAGGTACTCGAAGATGCGCTGGAAGAGCGCGAGGGAGGTCTGGATCTGGACGCCGGTCGACAGGAGGCTCACAGCCGGGCGGAACAGGCCCTGCTGGAGCGAGACGAAGGCGACGATGGTGCCGATGGAGATGTCCGGGCCGCCGGTCCGCAGGGCGAGACCCGCGGTCCAGTAGATGACGGCGGGCATCGCGGACATGACGATCCCGATGACGGCCATGCGCCAGCGGCCGGCCATGTTCGACCGTACTTCGAGGTCGACCAGGCCCTCGGACTCCTCGGCGAAGGACCGGGTCAGCGAGTCGGAGCGGCCCATGGTGCGGCCGAGCAGGATGCCGCTGACGGAGAGCGACTCGGTGACGGTCGCGGCCATCGCGGCCATCTGCTTCTGGCGCTGGGTGGTGATTTTCTTGCGTTCGTTGCCGACCCGGCGGCTGATCCACACGAACACCGGGAGCAGCAGCAGCGAGACGACGGTCAGCCGCCAGTCGAGGGCGATCATCGCGACGATCGTGGCGATGACGCTGGTCAGGTTGGAGACCAGGGAGGTGGCCGTCGAGGTGACGGTGGCCTGCATGCCGCCGATGTCGTTGGCGATGCGGGACTGCACCTCGCCGGTGCGGGTGCGGGTGAAGAAGGCGAGCGACATGCGCTGGAGGCGGCCGTAGACCGCGGTGCGCAGGTCGTGCATGACGCGCTGGCCGACCGTGGTGGAGATGAGGGTCTGCAGGACGCCGAAGATGCCGGTCAGGACGGCACTGAGGATCATGCCCAGCGCGAGCAGGCTGAGCAGTCCGGTGCGGCCCTGGGGGATGGCCACGTCCAGGGTTTCCTTCAGCAGGAAGGGGGTGGCCACGGTGACGAGGGAGGCGGCGCCGACCAGCAGGCCGACGACGGCGAGCTTGGCGCGGTAGGGCTTGAAGAGCCGGAGGATGCGGCGCACCTGACGGGGCTGGTCGGTCGAGGTGCCGGGTGCGGGGGTCCAGTCGATGTGATCGCGGGGCATGGTCTCCTACGGAGGGTGAGGTGAAGCGGACTGACGGAGCCTAGCTCATTGTTACCTATGCTCACAATGAATTAGATCCTGATATTGTTCCCGCATGACCACGCCAGATTCCGACAGCCTGCTCGCCGAGCAGTTGCTCAGGCTCACGCGCCGGGTGCACCGCATCCAGAAGCGCCAGCTCCATGAGCGCGGTCTCGGTGTGACTCCGGCCCAGTCCCGGCTGCTGCGCACCCTCGCACACTGGGAGACCCCGCCCCGCATGGCCGATCTGGCGGAGCGTCTCGAGGTGGTGCCGCGTGCGGTGACGAGCCTGGTCGACGGCCTGGAGGCGGGCGGCAAGGTCCGGCGCGTGCCCGATCCGGCCAACCGGCGGGTGATCCGCATCGAGCTCACCGAGGACGGCGTGAAGACGCTTCAGGAGCTGCGGGACGTGCGCAGGGCCGCCGCGAAGGAGATCCTCGCCCCGCTGTCGGGCGAACAGCGTGAGGTGCTCGGCCAGTTGCTGGACACCTTGGCGGACGGGCCGTGCTGAACGGGGTGTGGCCACCACTTCGGCGAAGTGGTGGCCACACCCCGTTCGGGGACCCGCGTCAGCCGACCTCGGAAACCGGCTCCCTGGGGGACTGCGCCGATACGGGTTCGTCCTCCACGGTGGGCACGCTCTCGCCGCCCAGCACCTTCTTCGCCCGGTCGAGGTCCAGCGCCCCCTCCCAGCGGGAGACCGCGAAGACGGCGACGCAGTTGCCGAGCAGGTTCGTCACGACGCGCATCGAGTCCATGATGCGGTCCACACCTAGGAGCAGGGCGACAGCGCCGGCCGGGATCGCACCGAGCGAGGAGGCGGTGGCGGACAGGGCGAGGAAGGCGGAGCCGGGGATGCCCGCCATGCCCTTGCTGGTCAGCATCAGCACCAGGACCACGGTGATCTGCTGGCCCAGGCTGAGGTCGACGCCCACCGCCTGGGCGATGAACAGCGTGCCGATGGAGAGGTAGAGCGAGGCTCCGTCGAGGTTGAAGGAGTAGCCGGTGGGCAGCACCAGGCCCACGGCGTCGTCGCGGGCGCCGGCCTTGCGCAGCTTCTGCATCACGCGCGGCATGACGGACTCGGTGGACGCGGTGCCGAGCGCGAGCAGCATCTCCTCGCGGATGTAGCGCAGGAACTTCCAGAGACTGAGCCCGGTGAGCGCCTTGAGCGCGACCGCGAGCAGCGCGATGAAGAGAGCGGCGGCCGCGTAGCACAGGATGATCAGCTTGGCGTAGGTCTCGATGACGCCGAGGCCGTACTGGCCGATCAGGACGGCCATCGCACCGAACACCGCGATCGGCGCGAGGCGCATCACGAAGCCGACGACCGCGAAGATGATCTCCTGCGCCTGCTCGATGGCGGGCAGCACCTGCGGCACCTTGGTGTGACCGAGGTGGAGCAGCGCGGCGCCCACCAGACAGGCCAGGATGAGCACCTGGAGCAGGGAGTTCTCGGCGAAGGCGCCGATGAAACTGGTGGGCAGCGCGTTGACGACGAACTCGGTCGTCGAGGGCAGGTGCCCGCCGCCCGTCTTGGCGTCGACCGCCGCGCTGTTGAGCGTGGCCGGGTCGACGTGCATGCCCGAGCCGGGCTGGACGAGGTTGGCGGCGAGCAGCCCGATGATCAGCGCGAGGGTGCTGGCCACCTCGAACCAGATCAGCGCCTTGAGCCCGATCCGGCCGAACGCCTTCAGGTCACCGGCCTTGGCGATGCCGACGACGACCACACAGAACACGAGCGGCGAGATGATCGTCTTGATGAGCCGGGTGAAGCCGTCGCCGAGCGGCTGGAGGTCCGAGGCGAAGCCCGGCCACAGCTTCCCGACGAGGATGCCGAGCACGAGGGCGACGGCGACCTGCGTGAAGAGAGAGGTACGCAGTATGTGTGCGACGCGTCGCGGCAGGGACGGGACGGACGGCGGCACGGGCACTCCTTGAGCGATGGGGGGAACGCAGAAGCCCGGGGAAGACTTCTGCGATACGGAAAACTGCTTCCGTGGCGATCACTCTGGAGGGACCGTTGATCACGCGAGAAACCGTCGCGTTTCAGCCGCGTAAATCACTCTGCCTGTGACGCATCGCACACAACTGCCGTCAGCAGCCGTCACGTTCCCGGATCAGCACCCCCTGGGCGGTGTCGACCGACCGGTCGTAGCAGCCGACCGAACCGCGGATCCGGTAGCGCTCGCTCGTCGCGCCGACCGCGTGCCGCTGGTCGCGCGGGACGTTGATCGTGTACGTGGCGTCGCCCGCGTAGGTGTCGTCGAGCCGGTACCACCGCGTGCGACGGCCCGCCCGGACCACCGTGACGTCGGCGCGGTCACCGAGGGTCAACACGGTGCGCAGCCGGTCGCCCGCGCCGATGGTG
Source organism: Streptomyces sp. SLBN-8D4 (assembly GCF_049739545.1). Classification (NCBI taxonomy): domain Bacteria; kingdom Bacillati; phylum Actinomycetota; class Actinomycetes; order Kitasatosporales; family Streptomycetaceae; genus Streptomyces; species Streptomyces sp. SLBN-8D4. The sequence continues at coordinate 8,707,828 of NZ_JBMGQC010000001.1, read as the reverse complement.
GTCGTGCCGTCCATCGAGTACGTCCGGTGGGTGCGGGTGGTCCGGGCCGGGCCGCGGCCGTCGACGGTGACCGACTCGTCGTCCGTCCAGGTCGCCTTGAGCGCGTCGGGGTTCTCGCCGTCGGCCCAGCGGTGCGTGGAGGTGTTCGCCAGCGAGCGGCGGACGGTGGTGGTGACGCGGCCGTGCGAGGTGTCGACGTATCCGGCGACGGTGAGCCGGTGGTCACCCTCGGTGTCCACGCGGTGTTCCGAACCGGGCGTGTACGTCGAGGAGTCGGCGAGGTCACCGCTCGTGTGTGCGGTGAGCTTCCCGGTTACGTGCACACGCTTGGCGTCCTGCCAGACGAGGACGTTCACGGGGGTGCTCCAGCCGGGCTGCCCCTCGGGGACGCCGACGACCGCGACCTCCACGCGGTGCGCCCGCCCGTCGTTGAGAAGGCCTGCGAAGGGGGTCAGGTCGTATTCGATCGGCTTGATGTCGAGGGCGCGCGGGCCCGGGACGACGTACCAGAGAAAGGGATTGGACCAGCCACCGGTCCACACGGTCGGGAACGGAGCGGCGATCCCGGCGAGTTGGCCGTCAACCTTGATCTGCACCTCGCGGTAGGGGCCGTTGTCGGCCTGGCAGGAGTACGGCGCGTTCGACGGCACCGTCAGGTACCAGTACTCCTCGCAACCGCCGCCCGAGCCGGTGGCGTACACCTCCGCGACGATGCGTTCGCTGTTGCGCGGAGTGGTGAGGGCGTTGTCGTGGAGCGTCAGCACGCGGTCCGGCACCGGGGCGCCGCGCCCCTCGTAGAACGTGAGCGTGACCTTCACGTCGATGATCCCGGTGTACGTGTCGTCGACGACGTTTCCGATGAGCATCTCGACGTCATGGCGGGCGCGGAAGGTGTCGCTGTAGCGCGTGACGTCCTTCTCGACGGACCACTCGATGCCGTCGGGCGAGGGCTCCGGTGTGGAGGTACGGAAGATCTCGACTCCGCCGAGGTGCAGATATCCGAGCCGGTCGAACTGCCGGCCCTTGACCTTGCCGTCCATGCGCAGCACGACCTTGCTCCAGCGGTCGCCGCAGCCCTCGGGCGGAGTGTAGGTGCCGGTGTACGGGGTGAAGTCGCGGAACTGCGCTTCGGCGAGCGTGACCTGGCAGGACTTGCCCGGGGGTCTGGTGACGGGCGGGGCCGCGGTGACGGGGTCGTGCCAGTCGCTGCCGAACTCGGCGGGGACGTCGGCCGATGGGACCTGCGCGGACTGTGCCTGGGCGGCGGCTGCCGGCTGCGCCTGGGCGGACTGGGCGGGCGCGGCACCGAGCAGGGTGCCCGCCAGGAGGGTCGCTCCTGCGAGCATGGACATGACGATCCGTCTCTTCATGGCCGTGTTCTACGGCGAGTTGGCCGTCTCCCGCAATGACGCCTCCCCCATAAGCCTCAGGCCTTCAGAGCTGACACAGGCCGACGTATCGCTGCCGTGGTCCATGTGCTGCCAGATGCCACCGCCGTCGGAGTAACGCCGGGGCCGGGTCTGGTTGTTCGGCGGGGTGCCCTCAGCCGGGCCCGCCCCGGGGTCCGGGAGCACGCCGCCCGCGTCGCTCAATGTGAACACGCTGACGGGCTGCGCCGGTCGCCCTCGCGGTGATCGGTGGTCCAGCCCTTCCTGCCGTTGCACGCGGGCCAGTCGCGGACCCGGTCCCAGCCGGAACCGTGCTTGGCGTAGAGCACGACGGTGGCGTCCGGGGAGTCCGGGGAATCCTTGCGCGTCGGGGATACGGGTCGGTCGGTCCGCCGGTTTGTCGGCGGACCGTCCCTCGGCCCGGGTGCAAAGCCGCCCGGGTGGGCCGGTCCCCGCCCACCGCAGCCCCCAGGGGGATCAGCAGTGCTGCCAGGACCGTCGTCGTGACCACGGCACGCCGTGCGCCTGCGCCTCGCATCGCTCCATGGCCGCACCGCGGTCCGGCGTAGGCAGACGCGGAAAGCGCGGCCGGTCCCGTACCGGGCGGCGGAAAACCGGTTGCCTCCGACCACGCTCTGCCGCGAACCTTTCACGGTTTGCAGCCGCCGTGTGCGGCTCCCTCTCATCCCCCTGACACGAGCCACTGGGACGTCACACGTCATGCAGATCCAAGACCTTCCGTATCCCGACCCGGGAGTGCCCGACGCGCGCTCGGGTCCCCGGTTCCTGTGGTGGCTCTTCAGGAACCAACTGGGCGGACAGCTCAAGTCACTGGCCTGGGGACTGCTGCACTTCCTCTCCGTCTCCGCGCTGCCCCTCTGCGTCGGCGTGGCCATCCAGGCGGTCGTCGACCACTCCGGCCACCGACTCGCCCTCGCGGGCGGCCTGCTGGCACTGTGCTGCGCCGCCAGCGCGCTCGGCGACACCTTCCTGCACCGCACCGCCGTCACCAACTGGATCACGGCCGCCGCACGCGTCCAGCAGTTGCTGGCCCACAAGGCCGCGAACCTGGGCTCTGCGCTGACCCGGCGGGTCGCGGCGGGCGAGGTCGTGGCCGTCTCCACCGGCGACGTCGAGAAGATCGGCTGGTTCGTGGAGGCCTGGTCACGGTTCACCGCGGCGGCGGTCACCGTCGTGGTGGTCTGCGCCGGCCTGGTCGTCTACCAGCCGGCACTCGGCGGGGTGGTCGCCGTGGGCCTGCCGGTGCTGGCCCTCGCGGCACTGCCGCTGCTGCCCCGCGCGACCCGACGCGCCGACTTCCAGCGCGAGAAGGCGGGCCGCGCCACCGAACTGGCCTCCGACACCGTCGCCGGTCTGCGGGTGCTGCGCGGCATCGGCGGCGAGGAACTCTTCCTCGACCGCTACCGCAGGGCCTCCCAGGAGGTCCGCCACGCGGCCGTGCGCAGCGCCCGGATGTGGTCCCTGATCGCCGCGATCCAGGTACTGCTGCCGGGACTGCTGCTGATCGCGGTCGTCTGGTACGGCGTCCATCTGGCCCGGCAGGGCCGGGTCGAGATCGGCGAACTGGTCGCCGTCTACAGCTCCGTCATGATCATGACTTATCCGCTGCGGCACTTCGAGGAGATCGCCATGGCGTACTCCTTCTCCCGCCCCTCGGCCACCCGGGCCGCCCGGGTGCTGTCCCTGGAGCGGGCCACCTCCGCCGAGGGCTCGCGGGACAGGGCAGGGGACGACCTGCCGGCCGGGGATCTGTACGACCCGGCCACCGGTCTGCTCGCACCCTCCGGCCGACTCACCGCGGTGGTGTGCGGCGACCCGGACACGGCGGGCCTGCTGGCCGAACGCCTCGGCGGGCACCCTTCGGGAGAAGGCACGCCGGTGCTGCTGGACGGGGTCCCGCTGGACGAACTGCCGCTCGGCGCGGCGCGTACGGTGGTCCTGGTCCAGGACAAGGACCCGGTCCTGCTCTCCGGAACCCTGCGCGAACTGTTCGACGTGCCCGCCTCCGGAGACGTCGGTGCCGAGGAGGCGCTCGCGGCCGCCCAGTGCGCGGACGTACTGGCGGCCCTGGTCCAGGGGTCCTTGGACGCCGGGGACCCGATGGACGCCCGCATCACCGAACGCGGGCGGTCCCTGTCGGGCGGCCAGCGCCAGCGGCTCGCCCTGGCCCGGTCCCTGTTCACCGACCCGGACGTGCTCGTCCTGGACGAACCGACCTCCGCCGTCGACTCGCACACCGAGGCACGGATCGCGCAAGGCGTACGGGATCTGCGGGCCGGACGCACGACCGTGGTGTTCACCTCCTCGCCGTTGCTCCTGGACCACGCCGACCGCGTGGTGCTGCTGCACGAGGGCGAGGTCGCGGCGGTCGGCGTGCACCGCGAACTGGTGCGCAAGGAGCCGCGGTACCGGGCGGTCGTCACCCGCGAGACGGACGAAGAGGCCGCGTCGCACGACGTACTGAACGAGCAGGACGTACTCAACGACCGAGACGTACTGAACGACCAAGACGTACTGCACGAACTGGAAGAGATCGAGGAGAGCGCATGATCGGCGTGGCGCCACCGGCGTACGACCCGGCGGCACCGACGACGGCGAACACCCTGCCCGTCGGGGCCACCGCGACCGTACGCGCCTACGTGGCCGAACTGTTCCGTCGGCACCGCCGCGCCTTCGCGCTCCTCGTCGGTGTCAACACGGTCGCGGTGCTGGCCTCCATGGTCGGCCCCTGGCTCCTCGGCGACCTCGTCGAACGGGTCTCGGACGGGGCCCGGGAACTCCATCTGGAGCTGACGGCCGGGCTGTTCGTGAGCGCACTGGTCGTCCAGGCCGTGTTCGTACGGCAGGTGCGGCTGCGCGGTGCGATGCTCGGCGAGCGCATGCTGGCCGACCTGCGCGAGGACTTCCTCGTACGGTCGGTCGGCCTGCCGCCGGGCGTCCTGGAGCGGGCCGGGACCGGTGATCTGCTGTCCCGGATCACGACGGACATCGACCGGCTCGGCAACGCCATGCGCGAGGCCGTGCCCCAGCTGGCGATCGGCGTGGTGTGGGCCGCCCTGCTCCTCGGCGGGCTCGTGATCACCGCGCCGCCGCTGGCCGCCGCCGTACTGCTCGCCGTGCCGGTGCTGGTGGTCGGCTGCCGCTGGTACTTCAGGCGGGCGCCCTCGGCCTACCGCTCGGAGGCCGCGGGGTACGCCGCCGTGGCCGCCGCGCTCGCCGAGACCGTGGACGCCGGACGCACCGTGGAGGCGCACCGTCTGAGCGCGCGTCGCATCGAGCTGTCGGAGCGGCGGATCAAGGAGTGGACGGCCTGGGAGCGGTACACACTGTGGCTCCGGTCGGTGCTCTTCCCCTGCATCAACGTCAGCCACGTGATGATCCTTTCCTCGGTGCTGATGATCGGCGGGGTGTTCGTCCTCCACGGCTGGATCGGAGTCGGCCAGCTGACGACGGGCGCGCTGATCGCGCAGATGCTGGTCGATCCCGTCGGGCTGATCCTTCGCTGGTACGACGAGCTTCAGGTGGCCCAGGTGTCGCTGGCCCGGCTGGTCGGCGTCCGGGACATCGAGCCGGCCGTCGGAGACGCCGGGCTCGCCCCCGACGGGCGGGATGTGCACGCGGACCAGGTGCGCTTCGGGTACCTGGAAGGCGTGGACGTCCTGCGCGAGGTGTCCCTGAGGGTCGCGCCCGGCACCAGGGTGGCGCTGGTCGGACCCTCGGGCGCCGGCAAGTCCACCCTGGGCAGGCTGCTGGCCGGCATCTACGCGCCCCGGGACGGCCGGATCACCCTCGGCGGGGCCGAGCTGTCCCGGATGTCCGCCGAACGGGTCCGTGAGCACGTGGCCCTCGTCAACCAGGAGCACCACGTCTTCGTGGGCTCCCTGCGCGACAACCTCCTGCTCGCCCGGACGGACGCCACGGACGCCGAGCTCTGGGCGGCTCTCGGCGCGGTCGACGCGGACGGATGGGCGCGGGCGCTCGACGACGGCCTCGACACCGAGGTCGGCTCGGGCGGCCTGACCGTCACTCCGGCCCAGGCCCAGCAGGTCGCACTGGCCCGGCTGGTGCTGGCCGACCCGCACACGCTGGTCCTGGACGAGGCGACGTCGCTGCTGGATCCCAGGGCGGCCCGTCACCTGGAACGCTCCCTGGCCCGCGTCCTCGACGGCCGCACCGTGGTCGCCATCGCCCACCGCCTGCACACCGCCCACGACGCGGACGTCATCGCCGTCGTCGAGAGCGGCCGCATCAGCGAACTGGGCAGCCACGACGAGCTGGTCGCGGCGGACGGGGCGTATGCGGCGCTGTGGAGGTCTTGGCACGGGTGACGGGGGGCGGGGCGCCGGGGGTGGGGAGGTTCGGGTGCCGTGTCTCGTGCCGGGGGCCGGGTGCCGGCTCCGGCTCCGGCTCCGGCCGCCGGAGCTGTTCCCACGCCACGGCTCCGACCTCCAGACACCCTGACAACGCACCCCGACCTCCGGCCCCACCCCCGCTCCAGCCGGCGCAGCGACCCCGTGGCGTTGCGCAGTCCCGAAAGGGGGTGGAAGGCTGGACAGCAGCACCGGCTCAGGGAGCGCACGCGGGCGGCACGGTTCGTCGGCGGGCGCGGCAGGTGCCCCGTCAGTCCGTGGCCCGCCCCGGGTCGCGAAAGGAACGGGTCCGTCCCCTTCACCTGGAGGTACCCGTGGACAGCTCCGACGGATGGGGAGACGACGTCTACCAGCCCGACGGCTCCGAGATCCAGGACGACGCGGGTCTGCTCGACGCGGAGGACACCCTGGAGGACGACGGAGTCGGCGATCCCCTCGACCGCGGCTGGTCCCCGCCGGAGCGGCCGTGGGCGGTGGAGCACCGCGGTGTGACGGCCGCGGAGCGCCGACAGGGCGAGACGCTGGACCAACGGCTCGCCGAGGAGACGCCCGACCTCGTGCCGTCCGACGGCGACGGCATCGGTGACTGCGACGGCTCCGACGGCGAGCTTCTGGACAACGAGGTCGGCTCGCTGCGTTCCGGCCGTCTCGTGGCCCCCGACGAAGGGGCTCACGAGGACGAGGAGAGTGCGCTGATCGCCACCGACGTGGGCATCGACGGTGCCGCGGCGTCCGCGGAGGAGGCCGCGATGCACATCGTCGACGAGGAGTCCCTGCCCGGCTGACCGTCGCGGCCGAGACCGTCGCGGCCGAAACCCGGCCGTCTTCACACCGCCCACCGACGCCGACACACTGCCCGTGCCGTATCCCGCACCTCCCGAGGAGCAGCCATGCAGCAGGACAAGCACCCCGACTACCACGAGGTCGTCTTCCGCGACCGCTCCGCCGGCTACGCCTTCCTGACCCGGTCCACCGCCACCAGCGACCAGACCATCGAGTGGGACGACGGCGAGACCTACCCGGTGGTGGATGTGGAGATCTCCTCCGAGAGCCACCCCTTCTACACCGGCAAGGCGCGGACGGTGGACTCGGAGGGCCGGGTGGCCGCCTTCGAACGGCGCTACGGAGGCGGGACCGGTCAGGGCAGCTGACGGGGAACGCGGGCGCCCCGGGCTCAGATGAAGTTGAGGGCCGCCGCGCAGCCCACGCCCCCGAGCAGCATGAAGGCCGGCATCAGCACCTTCAGCTCGACCCAGCTGCCCGCCCGGAAGCGCATGATCTTCGGCGGGCCGATCGGGTACCAGCGCTTGCGGCCCACCGGGATCGGCCACAGGATCGGGCAGCCGGAGACCGTCAGCGCGTCCCCGATGTCGTGCACGAGCGCGCCCAGCACGACCGGCAGTCCCAGCCACAGGTACTCCTGGCCCGGCTGCGTGAACAGCCAGTCCGAGCCGTTGCCCGGCTTGTCCAGGACGCCCGCGATGATCCACGCGCTGGTCGCGGCCAGCAACCAGACCAGGACGTCGGCACTGGAGCCCCGGGTCGCCCGCCACAGCAAGCCCTCGATGGCCAGCACCATGTGCACGAACAGGATCGCCAGCACCGCCCAGCGTCCCCCGGTGATCGCCGCCACCGAGCAGCCCGCACCGATCAGTACGGCCCACAGCCAGGTGTGGGTGAGCGTGCGGTGTCCGCCGGAGCGACGGGGGTCGCCCTGCTTCCTGGTGGCCTTGTAGACGGCGTACGAGAGTTTGTCGACGATCTCGCACAGACCCCGCGAGACCGGTCCGAAGGCCCGCGAGATCGTGGCCGCCTGGTGGTCGAGGTCGGGTGCGAGCGCGGCGCCCGCACAGATCAGGGCTCCGGCCAGCAGTACGGGCCACGGCATGGTGTGCCCCGTGGCCGCGGCCGCCGCTCCTACGCCCAGCCAGGCCGCGGCGCCCGACAGTGAGTGTGCTGGTCCCATCATCGGCGTTGCCCGCCCCATTCCTCGTGTGCCACTGTCCAGTTGACCGGCTGCGCTGACGCTGCGTCGGCGACACAGCGTACTGGTCGTGATCATCGGACTCGCATCCGATTCCCCCATCGGGCATCCGGGCAGGCAAGATGGGTGGGTGACCCTCATCGATCAGCTGCCGCCGACCGCCGACCCCGACGCCCTCTACGAAGCCTTCGAGTCGTGGGCCGAGGAACGCGGTCTCACGCTCTACTCCCATCAGGAGGAGGCGCTGATCGAGGTGGTCTCGGGGGCGAACGTGATCGTGTCGACGCCTACCGGCTCCGGCAAGAGCATGATCGCGGCGGGTGCGCACTTCGCCGCGCTCGCGCGTGACGAGGTCACCTTCTACACCGCGCCCATCAAGGCGCTCGTGTCGGAGAAGTTCTTCGAGCTGTGCAAGATGTTCGGCACGGAGAACGTCGGCATGCTGACCGGCGACGCCTCCGTCAACGCCGACGCCCCCGTGATCTGCTGCACCGCCGAGGTGCTGGCGTCGATCGCGCTGCGCGACGGCAAGGGCGCGGACGTCGGCCAGGTCGTCATGGACGAGTTCCACTTCTACGCCGAGGCGGACCGCGGCTGGGCCTGGCAGATCCCGATCCTGGAGCTGCCACAGGCGCAGTTCATCCTGATGTCGGCCACGCTCGGCGATGTCTCGATGTTCGAGAAGGACCTGACCCGGCGCACCGGCCGGCCGACGTCGGTGGTCCGCTCGGCGACCCGTCCCGTCCCGCTCTCCTACGAGTACAAGTTCACCCCGCTCACCGAGACCCTGACGGAACTCCTGGAGACCAGGCAGGCGCCGGTGTACATCGTGCACTTCACACAGGCGCAGGCCGTGGAGCGGGCGCAGGCGCTGATGAGCATCAACATGTGCACGCGCGAGGAGAAGGACCGGATCGCCGACCTGATCGGCAACTTCCGCTTCACCACCAAGTTCGGCCGCAACCTCTCCCGTTACGTCCGGCACGGCATCGGCGTCCATCACGCCGGCATGCTGCCCAAGTACCGGCGGCTGGTGGAGAAGCTGGCGCAGGCCGGTCTGCTGAAGGTCATCTGCGGCACGGACACCCTCGGCGTCGGCGTCAACGTGCCCATTCGCACGGTGCTGTTCACGGCGCTGACCAAGTACGACGGCAACCGGGTCCGTACCCTGCGCGCCCGGGAGTTCCACCAGATCGCGGGCCGCGCGGGCCGGGCCGGGTACGACACGGCGGGCTTCGTCGTCGCCCAGGCTCCCGAGCACGTCATCGAGAACGAGAAGGCGCTCGCCAAGGCGGGCGACGACCCGAAGAAGCGCCGCAAGGTGGTGCGCAAGAAGGCGCCCGAGGGATTCGTCGGCTGGACCGAGAACACCTTCGAGAAGCTGATCTCCTCCGAGCCGGAGCCGCTGACGTCCCGCTTCCGGGTCACCCACACGATGCTGCTGTCGGTGATCGCCCGCCCCGGTAACGCCTTCGCGGCGATGCGGCACCTCCTGGAGGACAACCACGAGCCGCGCAAGCAGCAGCTGAAGCACATCCGGCGGGCGATCGCCATCTACCGCTCGCTGCTGGACGGCGGCATCGTCGAGAAGCTCGACGAGCCCGACGCCTCCGGCCGCATCGTCCGCCTCACCGTGGACCTCCAGCAGGACTTCGCACTCAACCAGCCGCTGTCCACGTTCGCGCTCGCCGCGTTCGAGCTGCTCGACCCCGAATCGCCGTCCTACGCCCTGGACATGGTGTCCGTCGTGGAGTCCACGCTGGACGACCCCCGGCAGATCCTGGTCGCCCAGCTGAACAAGGCGAAGGGCGAGGCCGTGGCCGCGATGAAGGCGGACGGCGTCGAGTACGAGGAGCGCATGGAGCGCCTCCAGGACATCTCGTACCCGAAGCCCCTGGAGGAACTGCTCTTCCACGCGTACGACACCTACCGCAAGAGCCACCCCTGGGTCGGCGACCATCCGCTCTCCCCGAAGTCCGTCATCCGCGACATGTACGAACGGGCGCTGACCTTCACGGAGTTGGTCTCCCTCTACGACCTGGCCCGCACCGAGGGCATCGTCCTGCGCTACCTCGCCAGCGCCTACAAGGCGCTCGACCACAACATCCCCGACGACCTGAAGTCCGAGGATCTGCAGGACCTGATCGAGTGGCTCGGCGAGACGGTCCGCCAGGTCGACTCCAGCCTGCTGGACGAGTGGGAGCAGCTCGCCAACCCGGAGGAGATGACGGCCGAGGAGGCCCAGGAGCGGGCCGACGAGGTCAAGCCCGTCACCGCCAACGCGCGTGCCTTCCGTGTCCTGGTCCGCAACGCCCTGTTCCGCCGCGTCGAACTCGCCGCCCTCGACCAGGTCGAGGAGCTCGGCGCGATGGACGGCGAGGCCGGCTGGGACGCCGACGCGTGGGGCGAGGCGATGGACAAGTACTGGGACGAGTACGACGACCTCGGCACCGGCCCCGACGCGCGTGGGCCCAAGCTGCTGCGGATCGAGGAGGAGCCGCAGAACCGGCTGTGGCGCGTCCGGCAGACTTTCGCCGACCCGAACGGCGACCACGACTGGGGCATCAGCGCGGAGATCGACCTCGTCGCCTCCGACGCGGAGGGCCGCGCGGTCGTCCGGGTCACCGATGTCGGCCAGCTGTGAGCCCCAGGCCTGTTGTGAGCCCGAGGCCGGATGCAAGCCCCGGGCCGGGTCTGAGTCCCAGGCCGGATGTGAGCCAAGGAGAGTCCCACCCATGACCAACCCGGCCGAGAAACTCGTCGACCTGCTCGACCTGGAGCAGATCGAGGTCAACATCTTCCGTGGCCGCAGCCCGCACGAGTCCCTCCAGCGGGTCTTCGGCGGCCAGGTGGCGGGCCAGGCACTGGTGGCCGCCGCCCGCACCACGGACGGCGAGCGCCCGGTGCACTCGCTGCACGCGTACTTCCTGCGCCCGGGCCGCCCCGGGGTGCCGATCGTGTACCAGGTCGAGCGGGTGCGGGACGGTCGGTCGTTCACGACGCGCCGGGTCACCGCCGTGCAGCAGGGCCGCACGATCTTCAATCTCACCGCCTCCTTTCACAAGCCTGAGGAAGGTCCCTTCGAGCACCAGCTGCCTCCCGCCCGCAAGGTCCCGGACCCGGAGTCCCTGCCGAATGTCGGCGACGAGATCCGGGAGCATCTGGGCCAACTGCCCGAGCAGTTGGAGCGGATGGCGCGCCGCCAGCCCTTCGACATCCGGTATGTGGACCGGCTGCGCTGGAGCGCCGACGACGTCAAGGACGCCGAGCCGCGCAGCGCGGTGTGGATGCGCGCGGTCGGGCCGCTCGGGGACGACCCGGTCGTGCACACCTGCGCGCTGACCTACGCAAGCGACATGACCCTCCTGGACGCCGTTCGCCTCCCGGTCCAGCCCTTGTGGGGTCCGCGGAGCTTCGACATCGCGTCGTTGGATCACGCCATGTGGTTCCACCGTCCCTTCCGCACGGACGAGTGGTTCCTGTACGACCAGGAGTCGCCGATCGCGACCGGTGGGCGCGGTCTGGCCCGTGGCCGGATCTACGACCGGGAGGGACGTCTGCTGGTGTCCGTCGTCCAGGAGGGCCTGTTCCGGCCGCTGTAGCTCAGGCGCTTCTGCGGCGGAGCCAGCCCAGCAACCCGCGGGACGGTTCCTGGGCTGCCGGCTCCCCCGGTGGCGGGCCGGAAGGTGCCTGGCGGACCACGGGGCGTGGCGCGGGCCGGAACCGTCGCGCGTCCTGGAGGACACCGGTCAGTTCGGTCCTCAGCCAGGCGATCTCGGCCGGGTCGTCCGCCGTCATGATCTTCTCGATGAGGTGCGCGGCGGGCGAGCCCTGCGCCCCGTGCGCGGGTGGTCCCGGGCGGAAGCGATGAAGGTGGGACCGCTCGTAGGGATCCGGGACGAGCTCCGCGATCTGGACCGGGTCGAGGAAGGCGGCGAGGGCTCCGGCGCTCTCCCACGGGTCCTCGGCCAGGCGCAGGAGGAATCCGCGGTGGCGTCCGCGCCAGTTGCGGGCGCGCAGGTCCACGCCCTCGTCCAGCATGTCGCGCAGGCCCTCGGGCATACGCCGGGCGGTCAGCAGCGGGGTGTTGTCCTCGACCGTAGTGAACTCGTCGAGTTCGTCGGCCAGATACAGCCACACGACGGCCCGGTACCGGTTCAGATAGAAGCGCACCGGCGAGAACAGGCCGAGGCGCGCAAGGCGGGTGAACCTGCCGACGGGGATGCCCATGGCCTCCGCGCCCTCGGTGGTGCCAACGAGCCGTACGCGTTGACGCAGCGTGTCGGGAAAACCGCTCGTGGCCCGGAGCCGGTCGACCTCGGAACGCGTGACGCGTCGGCCCCCGCCCCCCTCGTCGGGCACCGTCCGGATCTGGCCCAGGTGGACGGCGAGGTCGAACTCGCTTCGCCTGAGGCCCAGTTCGCGCGCCGCGCGGCTGGGCGTGCAGGCATTGCGCTGGAGTTGGGTGACGGTGCTGCTCGTCATGGTCGCTCCCCCGTGGAGTCACTGCTCACGCTGTGTGCGTTCGCCATGACAGAAACCGTAGCCGGTGGGGCGCGAGGCGTGGTGAGCCTGTGGATAACTCCGGCGGACCGGAGAACACGCAGGTCAGCGACCCAGGGCGGCTTCGCCGCCCGCCGTGGGGCGGGTAAATGGGCGTGCCGAGCACCCCGTGGCCCTTGATCAACACTGCATCGCGGGGGCGGCAACGCAGGAGGCGGAGGTCAGCTGGTCAGCTGGTCAGCTACCTGCGGTTTTGCCCAGGCCAGTTGGTATTTACGCGTCAGAGGTCTGCTGCCGGGCTCCGCTCGGGTCTGCGGGCGTCCACGTCGAGGTGCTCGCCGACCCGGTTGACGAGCAGGGTCATCTCGTAGGCGATCCGGCCGAAGTCGGCGTCGGAGCCGCTGAGCACGCACAGACAGCTGCCGGTACCCGCCGCGGTGACGAACAGCACCGCGTCGTCGAACTCGATCATCGTCTGCCGTACGTTGCCCGCGCCGAAGTGGCGCCCCGAGCCCTTGGCCAGGCTGTTCAGTCCGGACGAGACGGCGGCGAGATGGTCCGCGTCCTCGCGGCGCAGTCCCGTGCTGGCGCCCGTCACCAGCCCGTCGTTGGACAGCACCAGCGCGTGCCGCACATGGTCGACGCGCTCGGTCAGATCGTCCAGCAGCCAGCCGAGCCCCTGCTTCTCCGGCATGTGTCCCGTCTCCCCGTGTGACGTCTCCTCCTGCCCGGAGGATCCCCAGCAAGCCTTCCCCACGACCGTCAACGGGGCAAGGAGAATGGGGACATGGCACAGAAGATGACCGATGAGGAATGGCGGGAGTTCGTCTCGCACGGCACCCGTACCGGCAAGTTGTCGACCGTCCGGGCCGACGGGAGTCCGCATGTGGCACCGATCTGGTTCGTGCTCGACGGGGACGACCTGGTGTTCAACACCGGGAAGGCGACCGTGAAGGGGCGCAACCTGGCGCGGGACGGGCGGGTCGCCCTGTGCGTGGACGACGACCGGCCGCCCTTCGACTACGTGGTGCTGCAGGGCCGGGCCCGGATTTCGGAAGACCCTGACGAGCTCCGGCACTGGGCCGGGCGGATCGGGGCGCGGTACATGGGCGAGAAACGGGCCGAGGAGTTCGGCGCCCGCAACGGCGTGCCGGGAGAACTCCTCGTCCGCGTGACGATCGACAAGGTACTGGCGGAGAAGGCCGTCGCGGAGTGACGTGCCGGTGAGAAGATCGCGCCCCGCGGTCAGCCCACCGAGTCGAGCAGCCGGGCGGTGTGCATCCGCCCGGCGTACTCGACCAGCCGGATCAGCACCTCCTTGCCCGAGTCGCGGTCCCGTGCGTCGCACAGCACCACGGGTGTGCCCTGGTCGAGGTCGAGGGCGCGCGAGACGTCCTCGGCGCCGAAGGCCCGGGCACCGGCGAAGCAGTTGACGGCCACCACGAACGGGATGTGCCGGTGCTCGAAGTAGTCCACGGCCGGGAAGCAGTCCTCCAGGCGCCGGGTGTCGGCGAGGACGACGGCTCCCAGAGCCCCCTGCGACAACTCGTCCCACAGGAACCAGAAGCGGTCCTGGCCCGGGGTGCCGAAGAGGTAGAGCGACAGGCCGGAACGGATGGTGATCCGTCCGAAGTCCATGGCGACCGTAGTGGTGACCTTCTGGTCCACCCCGTCGGTGTCGTCCACCGACTGCCCTGCCTCGCTGAGCAGTTCCTCGGTGCGCAGTGGCCTGATCTCGCTGACGGCGCCCACCAGGGTGGTCTTGCCCACGCCGAACCCGCCGGCGACCAATATCTTCAGCGCGAGGGCGGTCGTCTCGCCGCCCTGTGCGTCGGAGTTCTCGGAGACCATCGATCACTTCTCTCGGGAGGGCCGGCAACGGGCGGCGACGTCGGCGGTACGGGGTCGCGAAGGCAGCATCATGACAACTGGAGCTCCCCTTCGAGGGGTTGGACCACTTATTGCCCGGTTCTGAACGTTCATCTACAGCGCCCGGAGCCCTTCGATCACCTCGCGCAGAATCCGTTCGTCGGGGAGCTGCGCGGGGGGCACCGGACGGCTGACGGTGACACAGCCGAGTTCCAGGAGGTCCCCCAGGAGCACCCTGACCACGCCCACGGGCAGGTCGGCGCCCGCGGAGAGTTCCGCCACCGACTGCGTCTCCGTGCGGCACAGGTCGATCAGGGCCCGGTGTTCCGGCCCGAGCGCTGTGTCGTCGCCGGCCCCGGGCGCGCCGAGGTCGAGGGTGACGAGGGCGATCAGATCGAAACGCACGCCGGTGGGGCCGCCGGGTCTGGTGCGCCCGCCCGTCATCGCGTAGGGGCGGACGAGGGGCCCTGCCTCGCCGTCGTACCACTGGCTGCCCTGGTCGTACGGGACGCCCGCCATGTCCTCGGTCATCTGAGCCGACCGCCCTTCCCTCTCATCCGCCGGCAGGCGGCCGCGCGCCCACGCGCGGCGGCGTGTAGAGGTGCTCCCCGACGCGCTTGACCAGCCGTGCCATCTCGTAGGCGACCAGGCCTATGTCCGCGGTCACCGCGGTGAGGACGGCGAGACAGGAGCCGTCCCCCGCGGCGGCCACGAACAGGAAGCCGTCGTCCATCTCGACCATGGTCTGGCGCACTCCCCCGGCGCCGAAGTGCCGGCCGGCGCCCTTGGCCAGACTGTGGAATCCGGAGGAGACCGCGGCGAGATGCTCCGCGTCCTCGCGGCGCAGGTCCGTGGAGGCGCCCACGGCGAGTCCGTCGTTGGAGAGCACCACGGCGTGCCGTACCTCGCTCACGCGCAGCACCAGGTCGTCCAGCAGCCAGTCGAGTTCGCCGGACCTCCCCCACTCGCGGTTCCGCTCGCCCGGGGGGACCCCCATGTCGGCCCTCGTACTCGGGTCCTGGATCATCCTCGGTCTCCTTCGCTGCTGTCTCTGCCCGCTGGGGAATCTGGGGTGGCACCGCGTCCGGGCTGCCTGCCGCCGCCGCGGGCCCAGCCCTCGCGGTACGCCGCCATCCGGTCCCGCACGGCCTCGGGCGTACGGTCGTCGTCCCGGCGGGCGGCTGCCGGGGCCGCTTCCGCGGAGCGCTGCTCGCGCAGCTGGGGAGCGAGGCTGGCCTGCCGGACCCGGCGGGGAAGGTCCTCGGACTCCGCCGGCTCGTCCGGCGGCCGGTGCAGACGCAGGGCGGTGACTCCGGAGGGCGGTGTGTCGGCCGTTCCCCGGTCCGCCGCGGCCGTCAGCGGAGCCACCAGGGCGGGCCGCTCGGCCGGGGCGGGGACGGACTCCTGGTCCCGTTCGGGGTCCCGTTCGGTGGCGGCCACGCGCGCGTACTCGCGTTCCGTGCGCCGTTTCCGGTCCGAGGCCTGGGCGGGGGAACGTTCCGCCGCCTTGATGTGCAGCAGTGCCGTGGGCAGCAGGACGACGGCGGTGGTGCCGCCGTAGGGCGAGGTGCGCAGGTGGACCTTGATGCCGTGCCGGGCCGCGAGCCTGCTGACCACGAACAGGCCCAGCCGGTCGCTGTCGAACAGGTCGAGCGTCTCGGACTGCTCGATGCGGCGGTTGGCCTCCTCAAGGGTCTCCTTGCCCATTCCCAGACCTCGGTCCTCGACCTCGACGGCGTAACCGTTGCCGACGGGCTCCCCGGTGACACGCACGCGTGTGTGGGGTGGTGAGAACTGAGCGGCGTTCTCGATGATCTCGGCCAGCAGGTGAGTGAGGTCGGCGACCGCCGCGCCGACGACGGAGGCGTCGGGCAGCTGACGCACCTCCACGCGCGCATAGTCCTCGACCTCGGAGACGGCCGCGCGAACCACGTTGGTCAGCGAGACCGGCATCCGCCAGGCGCGGCCTGGTGCCGCTCCGGAGAGGATGATCAGGCTCTCCGCGTGGCGGCGCATGCGGGTGGTGAGGTGGTCGAGCCGGAAGAGGTCGCTCAGTTCGTTCGGGTCGTCGGAGCGGCGTTCCATGCTGTCGAGCAGGCTCAGCTGGCGGTGCACGAGGACCTGGCTCCGGCGGGCGAGGTTGACGAAGACCCCGGAGATTCCGCTGGCGAGTTCGGCGCGCTCCACGGCGGCCCGCAGCGCGGCGCGGTGGACCGTGGTCAGGGCCTCGGCGACCTGACCGGCCTCGTCCTCCGCGGGCGGCCCCGGCGGGGCCTCGGACCGGATGTCGATCTCGTCGCCGACGCGCAACCGCTCCATGGCCTCGGGGAGTTTGCGGCGGGCGATGTCCAGGGCGCTGTTGCGCAGGCTCACGAGCTCGATGACGAGCCCGCGTCCGATGCGCACGGAGATGACGAGCGACGCGGCGACGGCGAGCAGGCCGAGCAGGACCGCGGCCCCGGCCGGGGTGAGCAGACCCCGGGTGAACGGGTCGGCACGGCGGGCGACGCCGCTGCCCGCCGCCTGTTCGACGGTGCGCATGCCCTCCTGCACGCGCGCGTGTGCCGGCTGCCAGGTGGCCTCCGGCGTCGACTCGACCGCGCGGGCGCCGGGGGCGGCGGCGAGGGTCCGGTCCTCGGCGGAGGTCACGGTGGCGTAGGCGGCGCTGCCGGCGGACCTTCCGCCAGGCGGCGCGGTCGGAGCCGCGCAGGTCGGCGGCGGCGCCCTCGACGAGGGCTCGGCGGGTGTCGACGGCCCCGGTGAACAGCCGCAGCCGCTCTCCGGCGAGGACGCCTGACAGCCGCGCGCTGGACAGCACGGCGTCCTCCTGGGCCAGCGACTCGCCCGCTCGGGAGAACTCCAGCAGCACGCGCGCGTCGGAGCCGAGGTCGGCGTCCTGGATGCCGGTGAGGGCGCCGCCCACCGCGAAGGCGCCGGCGATGGTCCTGGTGTAGCGGCCGTACGTCTCGTCCCATCCGGCGCTGCGGTCGAGCACGGCGGCGCGCACGGGGCGCAGTTGTTCGACGCCGGTCACGAAGGCTTCGAGTCGCTGGGCGACACCGGGGGGCAGTTCCTCGCTGTCGGCGACGGTGTTGTCGTCGCCGAGCCGCAGTCGTGCCACGGCCCGGTCGGTGCGCACGGCGAGCTTGCGCAGGTCGTCGCTCTGCGCGGCGGACGGGTCGGTGGCGTAACGAACGGCGGCGGCGCGTTCCGCCTGGAGTGCGGTCACGGCGTCGGCGACGGGCGAGCGGACGGCGCCGTCCACGCGCTGCAACTGCCGTAGCCGGGACACGTCCTGGGCGGTGCTGACCGTGGCGTACGCCCACAGGGCGAGCAGCGAGACCACGGGCACCATGAGCAGGCAGACGATCTTGGCGCGGACCGTGCGGGGGCGTATCCGCCAGTGCCCCGCGCGCGCGGGTATGTCGTCCGGGAGACCCACGGGGTCGTCCGGGCTCTCGTCGGCCGGTGGTCCGGCATGCGCGCGACGCCCGCGCGCGGGTGTCTGGTGCGGCGTCTCGGCGCCGGCTGTGGGGGTCCTACGCGGTGTACGCATGGCCTCCTCGCTCGGGAGTGGTTCGGGGGCGTGTGGTCGGGCCGTCCGGGGCCCGGATCCGCCGCTAGGAGGCGACGTGCTCGACCGTGCGCTGGGCCGAGGCGGATGCCTCGCGCTCTCCTGTCGTGGGCGACAGCGCGACGAAGGCCGAGGTCAGGAACAGGTAGGAGCCGAGTCCGACGGCGAGCGGGAAGATGAACTGCATCGCCGTCGCCCCGGTCAGGACCTCGCCGGAGGGCGAGACCCGCACGCTCACCGCGAACATCCCGGTGTAGTGCATGCTGCTGACCGCGGCGCCCATGATGAGGGAGGCGAGGGTGACGGCGACGGGCGACTTGATGTTGAGCGCCGCCCACAGGGCCGCCGTCGCCGCGACGACCGCGATGAGGACGGAGAGTCCGACGAGCACCGGGTCGTAGTGGACGGCGCCGTGCAGCCGTACGGCGGCCATGCCCAGGTAGTGCATGCTCGCCACGCCCAGGCCGGTGGTGAGGCCGCCCAGGAAGAGCGCGCGGACCCGGTCACGGCTGTAGCCGACCGCGAACACGCCGGCGGAGACGACGACCATCGCGACCAGGAGGCTGGCGATGGTCAGTGGTACGTCGTAGCGGATGTCCGTACCGCTGACGCTGAAGCCGAGCATGGCCACGAAGTGCATGGTCCAGATGCCGGTCCCGATGGCCGAGGCCGCGGTGATGAGCCAGTTGCGGCGCGAGCGTCCGGTGGCGCCGAGCGCGCGCATGGTGCAGCGCAGGCCGAGCGCGGCGCCGATACAGGCCATGACGTACGAGAGTGTGGGCGTCAGCCAGCCCAGGGCTGCGTGGTCCAGGTGTCCCATGGTCAAGGGACGCTAGTCGGGGCAGGGGCGCACAAAGAGGGCGCATTTCGAAAGGTGTTGGAATATGGCGCAAGGGTGCGTCTGAACGATCGCGGCACGCTCGAACATGCGCGCCGGGGCTCCATCCGTGTCGGTGAGGGATCATGCGGAACATGAGCGACGACCACACACACGTTCAGGAGTTCTTCGCGGCCCGCGCCGCCGACTGGGACAGCCGGTTCCCTGACGACGGTCCGGCCTACGCCGCCGCGGTCGCGGAGCTCGGGCTGCGCGAGGGCGACCGCGTCCTCGACGCGGGCTGCGGCACCGGACGGGCCCTGCCGCCCCTGCGGGCGGCCGTGGGGCCCTCGGGAGTGGTCCTCGGAGCCGATCTGACCCCGGCCATGGTGCACGAAGCCGTACGCGCCGGACGGGACCGGGACGGACGGCTGCTGCTCGCCGACGTGGCCGCGCTGCCGCTGCGCTCTCGGTCGCTCGACGCCGTCTTCGGAGCGGGCCTGATCTCCCATCTGCCCAGACCGGCCGAGAATCTGCGCGAGTTGGCCCGAGTGGTGCGGCCCGGCGGTGTCCTGGCGCTGTTCCATCCGATCGGCAGGGCGGCGCTCGCGGCACGCCAGGGACGGCAGATCACCCCCGAGGACCTGCGCGCCGAGCCCAACCTCCGTCCTCTGCTGGCCGGTTCGGGATGGCGCATGACGTCGTACGTCGACGAGGACGCCCGCTTCCTGGCCCTGGCCGTCCGCGAGGACTGAACGCTCACAGCTTGCCGGCGACCACCGCAGCGAAGGCGTCGGGGTGATCGAACATGACGTTGTGCCCGGCGCCCGGGACGGTCACCACGCGCACGCCTGCCGCCTCCAGCGTCTTGCGCCCCTCCAGTTCACCGCTGAGCTCCCCCTGGAGATACACGCGATCGATCGGCAGGCCTTCGAGGACGGCGCGCATCATGGGCGTCGATCCGCGCCTGAGCCCGGCCGCGCTGCGGTGCAGGGCGCGCGGGTCGGCCAGCCGCATGGTCGCTGCCCACAGCGGGCCGACCTTCTCGAGCACGCGCGCGTGGCCGCCCGCGACGAAGTCGTCCTCGTCGTAGGCGTCGATCCGGGTGCTGCCCGCCGTGGCCGGGGGCGCCGCGTCGAGGTTGGCCTCGGTGAGGACCAGCCGGGACACGAGCTCAGGCCTGCGATGCGCGAGCACGAGCGCGACCGACCCGCCCATGCTGTGCGCGATCAGCTCGACGCCGGTCAGCCGCGCGGCGTCCAACGCGGCGGCCAGGGCGTCCGCGTGGTCCTCCAGCGTGTATCCGAAGTCCTCGGGACGGTCGCTGACGCCGTGTCCGGGCAGATCGACGAACAGGCTGCGCCGGCCCGCGAGTTCCCGCCGGGCCGCGATGTGTGCGTGATAGACGGCCGAGACCGCTCCCAGGCCGTGCACGTACACGCGTGCCGGTTCCTCGCCGGGGGTCTCGGTCCAGCGGATGCAGCTTCCCTTGCCGTCGAACTCGGCCTGCCTCATGCGCCCTCCCTCGGTGCGTCATCCGGAACTATACATCGCCGCCGAGGTATTCCGACATCGAGGTAATACGGTAGGGATGTACAGCGCCAATGCGAGAGAATGCGTGCATGCTGGAGCTCGCCATCCTCGGATTCCTGTACGACACCCCGCTGCACGGCTACGAACTGCGCAAACGCCTCACGGCCCTGGCGGGTCACGTACGCCCCGTGGCCGAGAGCACGCTGTACCCGGCCATCAAGCGGCTGGAGAAAGCGGGATTGCTGGCGCGCGCGACGGAACCCGGCGCCGTGGCCGCGCCCCGCCATGTCCTGACGCTCACGGACGAAGGACGTCAGGAGTTGCGCCGCCGGCTCGCCGAACCGTCCGCGCGCGACATCACCGACGAGAACCGGTGGTTCACGGTCCTCGCCTTCCTCCGGCACCTGGACGACGCCGGCTCGCAGGCGGCCGTACTGCGGCGCCGGCTCGCCTTCCTGGAGGAGCCCGCGAGCTTCTTCTACGAGGGTGACCGCCCGCTGAGCGCCGAGGAGGTGGACGATCCCTTCCGGCGCGGGGTGCTGACCATCGCCCGCGCCACGTCCCGGGCCGAACTCAACTGGCTGCGGGAGACGATCGCGTCCCTCGACGGGGCTTCCAAGTAGGGCCCGGCCCTGCGTCGAGGACCGCCGCGCAAGCCCACGGTCCGAGTGAGCCGATCACCGGGTCCGGGATCCGGGCTCCTCCGGTGTCGCGGGCGGCTCGGTCGGTGTCGGCGCGGCTGGGCCGAAGAGGACGGCCCTGGCCACGGGCGGGGCGAACAAGGCGGTGACGGGCTCGGAGAGGGTCAGGACCGCACGGAAGGCCCGCCCCACGACGGGGTCACCGGGGGCGCGCTCCTGGACGCGGCTCAGATACCACCCCGCGACCTGGTCCGCGGGCCCACCGTCGACCGCGGTGCCGACCGCGCCCGGCATCTTGCGGTCCGCTCCGGCGGAGATGTCCCACGCGAGCCGGGACGCCGCGAGGAGCGCCTGCTGCACGCGCCGTGTCGTCGGCGTCCGGCGCCGGTCGGCCAGCGCGTCCCGCAGGGCGACCGCGCTCATCGCGGCAACGGCCATGCCCTGCCCGTAGATCGGGTTGAAGGTGCACAGCGCGTCGCCGGTGGCGAGGAAGCCCGCCGGGCGGCCGGGGAAGTCGTAGCGTCGGCGGATGTTCGCGGTCCTTCGGTGGCCGAACGCCGGGGAGAGCGGTTCGGCCTCGGCCAGCCACCGATGCAGAAGCGGGTGCGGCAGCCTCTTGGCGTACGTCACGAACTCGTCGTCGGCCGTGGGCGGTTCGTCGCCGCGCAAGCCCGAGACGATCACCAGATGGCTGCCGTCCTCCAGCGGCAGCGCGCCTCCGGCGTGCACCTGCTCGGGGTCGGGATAGGCGTAGTAGCCGCGGGTCTCGCCATCGAGGGCGCCGTTCGTGCCGCGGTAGACGCGGGAGGCGTAGGCGAGTCCGGTGTCGATGGTCTCCTCGTCCGGGCGCTCGGCGCCGATCGCCGCGAGCCACTGCGGGGCCTTCGTGCCGCTGCCGGAGGCGTCGACCACCAGATCGGCCTCCAGGGGGCGGGACTCCGCGCGGGTGTCGCCGGAGCGGTCGCGCACCTGCACTCCCCGCACGCGCGTGGCGTCACCGAGGAACCCGATGACGTCGGTCCCCTCCAGCACGCTGATCACCGGGTTGGCGAGGACCCGCCGGCGCACCAGTTCCTCGAGCTGCGCACGGGAGCCGGTGTAGATGTGCGTCGACGCCGGCACCCGCCGGAACCAGCGGCCGCTCTGCCACAGCACCATGTCGGCCGGCATGCCCACGCGAGGCGCACCCGCCGCCTGCAGCTCCGCCAGGAATCCCGGCAGCAGTGACTCCAGGGCCGTCTGGCCGCCTTGGAGCAGGACGTGCGGGTGGCGGCCCTGCGGCACCCCCGGCCGTGGCTTGGCGCCGTCCGGGAACCGGTCGCGCTCGACGACGGTCACCCGGTCGGCGTGCCCGGCCAGGACATGCGCCGCGAGCAGCCCTGCGAGGCTCCCGCCCACGACGAGGGCATGCCGTCCGTCCTTGCCGCCGCCTTCTCCCCGATGGCCTGTCTCTCCGGCAGAGTTCACCGAATCCCTCCCCCTGGTCGTCACGTCGCGAGACGGCACAAGTATCCCGTCCCGCACAGGAGGTTGACCGTTTTCCGGCCCATCTGAGCGACACTGGACGTCCGCCCCAGGCCCGGCGCGGGGAGTGGACCGCGGACCGCGCACCGGCGATGACGGCACCGCCCCACTCCGGCCCTCTTCTGCCGCCGGGGCTCCGACTTTACGTTGAGAAGCAGAAGACGAACGTTCGCCAGGATCACGTCACGCAGGGGGAAGGTGATCGGCATGTGGGCCAGGTTCCGCAGGTCCAGCGCCAGAGTCGTCGATGCGCTGCGCACCGAGACACCCAGCGGCCGGGAAGGCCGCGCGCACAATCTTTTCGAGGCCGCGGCCGCGTACGTCTCGGCCTGCGCGGAGGACGACCAGGACCGGATCGACGAGGCTTCGGGCTGGGTGTCGCCGGAGGCATTGTCGTTCGGGGTCAACGAGCTGGCGTGCCGGGCCGTCATCGCCCTCGCGCGGGAGCGCGACGAGTCCCCGCGTACGGTGGCACGTGCGCTCCTCGGACTGCCGGCGGCCTGAACGGCCGGCAAGTGTGGTCGATTCGCCCCCGTCCAGCCGGGAAACTGCAGCTCCGGGTGTTCTTGGGAGTCGTGACAAGCGCCTTCCGCGCACACTAAGGTGCGCGCCGTTGGACCAACCGATGGGGAGGCTGTGATGGCCGGGACGGACGAGGACACCGTCGCCGCCGCGGACGACGCGCTCTATGTGCTGACGGCGGTGCTGCTGACGCCGGCGAAGTTCCCGAGCGTGCTGGGCGACGACTATCCGGAGGCCTGCGCAGCGCTCGGTCTGGCACCGCTGGCGGACGGCTACGGCCTGGTGATCGGCCAGGACGGCAGCGGCGCCCGGTGGACGGTCGTCATCGACGACGTCTCGCTGGTCGCCGTCGCCATCGCGTCCTGGGACTGCGGCATGGAGTACGACCTGTCGCCCGACGAGCGCACGGTCGTGGCCGCCCTGCCGGGCTGGCCGCTCGCGGTCGCCGTCGCCGCGCCCGGGGTGCCGGCGCCGCACGATCCCGATCCGGACGCCGCCGACGGCCCGGCGCTGACGCCGCCGGACACGTCCACGTGGGGTTCCGCCCAGCGGCGTCTGGGCGCCGACGAGATCGCGCTCCGGTGGGCGATGTGGCGGGAACAGATCAATGACACGGACTTCCTGAGACCGAACGGCGGGGCTGCGGGGGGTGACAGGGGTGACAAGGCCGGAGCCGGCAGGACCACCGACGGCGTGACTACGGACGCGGACGCCTTCGCCCGCGATGCCTCGCAGGGCAAGGCCCCGGGCGATGAAGCGGCGGCGGACAGCGCAGCCGGCGGCAGCGCTGCGGGCGACACGGCTGCGGGACCCACCGCCTCAGGTGGGCCGGGGAGGGAAGCCCCCAAGGGCCACAGCGGCGTCCGGCGTGTCCTCGCCGAGGCCCGCGCCTACGTGGATTCGCCGCCGCCCCTGGGGCGCGTCCGGTCGTCCTTCGCGTCGGGCGACGCACGGACGCTGCGAGCCGACGGTCCCGGCTGGTCACTGGTCGCCAGGACCGACGACATCGCGTTCGTGCTGCTCGACGACGAGCCCGGGGAGGTCCTGCCGGTGGGCCGGGGCCCCGAGCTGCCGGGGCTGCTGGAAGCGCTCGACAAGCTGGCCGTACGTCCCAGCTGAGCCGCCGCGCCGCACCGTCCGGGTCTGTCGTGATCCCGGCCGGTGCGGGTGGGTCAGCGGCCGATCCCCTTGCGGGTGACGCCGCGCAGCCGACGCCGCTGTGAGGGGTCCAGCGTGAGGTACGCGGCGGCCGGGACTCCCACGATGATCAGGAACGAGACCCACCAGGGCAGCCAGAACAGCAGGAGCAGCCCGACCGCCACTCCCCCTGCGGCGATCTTCGCGTTCTTCGACATGTACGTCGCCTCCTTCGCGGCGGTTGCCGCTCTCTGTCCAGGAAACGGGTCCGCGCTTCCCGCAGTTCCGCATCGCGACCCTGAGACATCCCTGAGACCTTGCCCTGAGACGCCCCGGATGCGCGTCGCCTAGCGGTCCGCCCGCAGCGGCTCGCCCACCTCGTGCATGTGGCTCAGGGCCTGTCGGTAGGAGTCGACGAGTCCTGTCTCCGTGTAGGGGATACCCAGATCCCGGCAGTGCGCGCGCACCAGGGGCTGCGCGAGGCGCAGATGGGGCCGGGGCATGCTGGGGAAGAGGTGGTGCTCGATCTGGTAGTTGAGGCCGCCGAGGAACCAGTCGGTGAGGGTGCCGCCGCGGATGTTGCGGGAGGTGAGCACCTGCCGGCGCAGGTGGCCCCAGGACTCGCCGTCCGGGTCAGGCATCTCCATGCCCTTGTGGTTGGGGGCGAAGGCCATCCCGAGGTGCAGGCCGAACAGCGCCTGGTGGACGGCCGCGAAGGCGAGCGCCTTTCCGGGGGACATGGTGGTCAGCAGCAGCGTGGCGTAGGCGGCGACGTGGCTCACCAGGAGAGCGCCCTCGACGGCACGCTCCCCCGGTGTCTGTCGACGCAGGTCCCGGAAGCCCTGGATCTTCAGGGCGACGCCTTCGAGGAGGGTGAGCGGGAAGAACAGCCAGGCCTGGTGGCGGGTGAGCCAGCGCCTGAAGCCGGTGCGTCCGGTCGCCTGCTCGCCGGTGAAGACGAGGACGTCGGCGGCGACGTCGGGGTCCTTGTCGATGTGGTTGGGGTTGGCGTGGTGACGGTTGTGCTTCTGGTTCCACCAGGAGTAGCTCATCCCGAGCAGCAGGTTGCCGTGGACGAGCCCTATGACGCGGCCGGTCGCCTTGTCGCCGGTGATCTGCGCATGGCCCGCGTCGTGCCCTATGAAGGCGCTGCGGGCGCAGAACACGGCCAGAAGCGGGGCCAGCAGCAGGGTGCGCCAGGAGTCGCCGGACAGGGCGACGGCCGTGACGATCGCGGCGAGGGCGAGCGCGTTGACGGCGACGGTCCGGGCGTACCAGCCGTGGCGGCGGTCCAGGAGGCCCCGGGCCTTCACCGCGCGCAGGAGCGGGGCGAACTCGCTGCCACCGGGCGAGGGGCCGGACGTACCGCGCGGGCGGGGTGCGACGGTGACGGTGCTCTGGGACATGTCCGGGCTCCGGCTCTCTCAGGAAACGTGCTGACCTGAGGAAACGTACGGACCGGCGACCTGTCGCGACCATGTGGCGACCCCCCGTGTGCGGGCGGGGGTCAGCACCGGGCGGGCAGGGGGGTTGCCAACACCCCCGCGCGACATGTGTTTCAGGCCACTGCCGCGAAGGCCCGAATGGTGATGTACCCTCGACCACCCCGACGACCTAGTCAAGTTTGAGGAGTCCCGCGATCTCTGTGCAGAGGGTTTCCGCGGCATCACCGTCCGAGATCTCCGAACTGGCCTCGTGCCGCGCCGTGTTCGTGCCCGGCGACCCGGCCCGCACCGGCCGTGTGGCCTTCTGGCAGCCCGACGGTGCTCCTCCTCCCGCTGTCGCGGCGGGAACGGTCGAGAACCTCGCGCTCGTGACGCCCGGCGACGACGCTGCGGAACTGGTCAGGCTGCCCGCGGTGTTGCTCCCGGTCCGCGTCGCCCTGCCGGTCCTCACGCGTGCGCGTACCTCCACGCACGGGCACCGGGCCACCGTCTTCTGGGGCGCCGCGGCCGTGCTGGCGCTGCAGTGCGTGGCGCGCGGGCTGCTGCTGCCCGGTCTGTCCGCCACCGACCACGACGCCTGGCGGGTGGGCCCTCTGGGCCCCGCGGACGTCGAGCGGGTACGCAGGCTGGCCGCCGCCATGCCGCCCGAGGCACACGCCGTACCGCTGAGTACCGCCGAGCCGCTGCGGCTGCCCGAGCCCGAACAGCTGCTGCGCGCCTTCCTGGACGCGGTCGCCGACGCCCTGCCCCGTTCTCCCGCGGCGCCCCTCGTGACGGGCGGACCCGTCTACGCCGCCCAGGAACCGCGGCACGTGCCCGAGCAGCGGGCGTGGGCGGCGGATGTCGCCGCGGGCCACGACGCGGGCGTACGGGTCTCGTTGCGGATCGAGGTGAGCGGCCTGACCGATGGTGAGGCACCCGCCTTCCGGGCCGTCCTCCAGGTGCACAGCGTGAGCGATCCGACGATCGTGGCGGACGCCGCCGACGTATGGGGCGGCGCCAGTGCCTTCGGCGCCCACGCGCGGATGGACTGCCTGCTCGCGCTCCGCAGGGCCGCACGCGCGTGGCCACCGCTCGCCCCTCTGCTCTCGGCGGCCGTCCCGGACGCGGTCGAACTCGCCGACGAGGAGATCACCGATCTGCTCGGGACGGGCGCGCACGCTCTGTCCGACCTGGGCGTAGAGGTGCACTGGCCGAAGGACATGGCCAGAAAGCTCATCACGCGCGCGATGGTCGGTCCGCCGGACGACCACGACCGGGGGGCGGCGGACACTCCGTCGTTCCTCTCCGGCGACGCCCTGCTCGCGTTCGACTGGTGGTTCGCACTGGGCGACCAGCAGCTCACGCGCGAGGAGCTGGACCGACTCGCCGAGGCCAACCGGCCTGTGGTGCGGCTGCGTGACCAGTGGGTGCTGGTCGACCCGCGCGAGATCCGCCGGGCCCGCGCCCGCCAGGACCGCAAGGTGACGCCCGTCGACGCCCTGAGGGCCGCCCTGACGGGCTCCGCCGAGGTCGACGGCCATCCGGTCGATGTGCAGCCCACCGGGTGGCTGGCGGCCCTGCGGGACAGGCTGGCGGACCCGGAGGGCCAGGAGCCGGTCCCGCAGCCCGCCGCGCTCGCCGCGCCCCTGCGGGACTACCAGCGCCGGGGCCTGAACTGGCTGGCCCGCATGACGTCCTCGGGCCTCGGCTGCTGTCTGGCCGACGACATGGGGCTCGGCAAGACGATCACGTTGATCGCGCTGCATCTGCACCGGCAGACCGACCCGGCGAGCGCGGGCCCCACCCTCGTGGTGTGCCCGACATCCCTGATGGGCAACTGGCAGCGCGAGATCGAGAAGTTCGCACCGGGTACGCCCGTGCGCCGCTTCCACGGTCCGCGCCGCGAGCTCGACGGCCTGGCCGACGGGGAGTTCGTGCTCACCACCTACGGCACCATGCGCCTGGACGCGCCCCGGCTCGCCGAAGCCGCGTGGGGCATGGTCGTGGCAGACGAGGCGCAGCACGTGAAGAACCCGTACTCGGCGACCGCCCGGGAGCTGCGCTCGATCGGGGCACGCGCACGCGTGGCGCTCACCGGAACCCCGGTGGAGAACAACCTGTCGGAGCTGTGGGCGATCCTCGACTGGACGACTCCGGGGCTGCTGGGCCGGCTCGGCACCTTCCGGGCCCGGTACGCACAGGCCGTCGAGAGCGGTCAGGACCCGGCCGCCGCGGAGCGTCTGGCCCGGCTGGTGCGCCCCTTCCTGCTGCGGCGCCGCAAGTCGGATCCCGGGATCGCCCCGGAGCTGCCGCCGAAGACCGAGACCGACCGTGCCGTGTCGCTGACCCCGGAACAGACCGGCCTGTACGAGGCCGTGGTGCGCGAGACCCTGGCGGAGATCTCCGGCGCGGACAGCATGGCGCGGCGCGGGCTGATCGTGAAGCTGCTGACCGGGCTGAAGCAGATCTGCAACCACCCGGCGCAGTTCCTCAAGGAGGAGGAGCCGGTCGTCGTCGGCCGTTCCGGCAAGCTGGAGCTGCTGGACGAGCTCCTCGACACCATCGTCGCCGAAGGGGCGAGCGTCCTGGTGTTCACGCAGTACGTGCGCATGGCCCGTCTGATCGAGCGGCATCTCGCGGCGCGCGGCCTGCCGTCGCAGTTCCTGCACGGCGGGACGCCGGTCGTCCGGCGTGAGGCGATGGTGCGCAGCTTCCAGGAGGGTGAGGTGCCCGTGTTCCTGCTGTCGTTGAAGGCGGCGGGCACCGGCCTGAACCTCACCCGGGCCGAGCACGTCGTGCACTACGACCGCTGGTGGAACCCGGCCGTCGAGGCGCAGGCCACCGACCGCGCGTACCGCATCGGCCAGACGCGCCCCGTTCAGGTGCACCGGCTGATCGCCGAGGGGACGGTAGAGGACCGTATCGCCGACATGCTGCGCCGCAAGCGGGAGTTGGCCGACGCGGTGCTCGGGTCCGGCGAGGCGGCACTGACCGAGCTGACGGACGCGGAGCTGGCCGATCTGGTGGAACTGCGAGGGGGCGCACGATGACCGGGCACGAGAGTGACGGGGAGCGCACGTTCGCGGCGCTGCCTCCCGCGCAGGGGCGGGGTTTCGCACAGACGTGGTGGGGCCAGGCTTGGTTGCGGGCACTGGAGGACGCCGCGCTGGACACGGGGCAGGTGAAGACGGGCCGCGGACTCGCCCGCGCGGGGGCGGTGGGCGCGGTCTCGGTACGTCCCGGGCGCATCACGGCCGTCGTGCAGGACCGTGACCGCACCACGCACCGCGCCGACGTCCTGCTGTCCGAACTGCCGGCCGAGCAGTGGGACCGCCTGATCGACATGGCCCTCGAACGCGCCGGGCATGTCGCGGCGCTGCTGGACCGCGAGATGCCACCGCATCTGGTGGAGGACGCGGCGTCCGCCGGGATCGAACTCCTGCCGGGGCTGGGCGATCTGGAACCGGAATGCGACTGCGGCGCCTGGGACCACTGCGGGCACACGGCGGCGCTCTGCTATCAGGTGGCCCGCCTGCTGGACCAGGACCCCTTCGTGCTGCTGCTG
This sequence comes from Streptomyces sp. SLBN-8D4, assembly GCF_049739545.1. Taxonomy (NCBI): domain Bacteria; kingdom Bacillati; phylum Actinomycetota; class Actinomycetes; order Kitasatosporales; family Streptomycetaceae; genus Streptomyces; species Streptomyces sp. SLBN-8D4. Next base: position 8,678,953 of record NZ_JBMGQC010000001.1, on the reverse strand, counting down.
ATGCGCGGCCGGGGCGAACACGCCCTCCTGGAGGACATGCAGGCGCGCGGTGCCGCGCCTGCGGAGGAAACTCCGGAACCGGAGGGGGTGGATGCCGCTGAGGCGTACGCGGCCGGCGACATCCTGCCGCCCCTGCCCGCGCCGCCGGAACTGCCCGCGGAGCCCGGCCTGCCGCCCTCGTTGGACACCGAGGCCCCGCCGGGTCCGGGAGTCGACCCGGTCGCCGTGCGTCATCTGGCCGCCCGGACCGCCGTAGAGGCACATCGGCTGCTCGCCGTGGCGCTGCGCCAACCGTCCGCACCGCCTCCTCCTGTAGTCGAATTGACTGCCGACCAGGACGCGGTACGACTCGCCGTCGCCGCGCCCGACCAGGCACTGACGGAACGGCTCGCCGGCGGCTCGGGACGTGACCCGCGGTCGCTGGCGGACGCCACGCGCGCGTGGGAGCTCGGTGGCGCGGACGCGCTGTCCGTGCTGGAGGAGGATTGGGAGCCGTCGGGCGGCGCACTCGCACGCGCGCGTGCCGCTCTGGACTCGGCCTGGGAAGAGGACGAACGGCCGTCGCTCACGGCAGGCGGCAACCGGTGGACGGTAGTCGGCGCACCGGCCCAGGTGCGCCTGGGCCGGGACGGGCGGTGGTGGCCGTACCGCGAGGAAGGGGGACGCTGGATGCTCGCGGGCCCCGCGGCCCTGGATCCGGCGACGGCTCTGGCTTCGGCGGAGTTCGTCTCAGCCGAAGAACAGCGGTAGTTCGGCCAGTCCCCTCAGGAGAGTGCTGCTGCGCCAGGTCAAGCCGCCCGGGCCGGTCGCGAAGGCGAGCGCGGGACGGTGGCGCAGCAGCAGACGCACGGCGACGGTCGCCTCGGCGCGGGCCAGCGGGGCGCCCAGGCAGTGGTGCGGGCCGTGGCCGAAGCCCAGGTGCGCGCGCGTGGGACGGCGCAGGTCGAAGCGGTCGGGGTCGGGAAAGCGCAGCGGATCGCGGGAGGCCGCCGCGAGCGAGATCTGCACGGAGTCCCCCGCCTCGATCCGGGTGCCGCCGATGTCGAGCGGCTCGGCCGCGAAGCGGAACGCCGTGGCGTGGACGGGCGAGTTGTAGCGCAGGGACTCCTCGACGGCCGGTCCGGTCAGATCCGGGTCGGCGCGGAGCAGGGCGAGTTGGTCCGGGTGAGTCAACAGTGCGTGGACGGTTCCGGAGATCAGGTCGACGGTCGTCTCGTGGCCCGCGACGAGGATCAGGAACGCCATGCCGAGGATCTCCTCGCAGGTGAGGTCGGCGGCTGCCACGAGATCACCGAGCAGGCCTGACGCCCGCCCTTCGCGTCCTCGGGCGATCAGATCGGTGAGGTACCCGGTCAGTGCGGCTGCGGCGGTGGTCGCCGCCTCGGGCGAGGTGGGCCTGACCAGTTCGTCGGACCAGGCGTGGAACACCGCGCGGTCGTCCGCGGGCACACCCAGCAGGCCGCAGATCACCGCGACGGGCAGCGGCAGCGCGTACCGGGCGACCAGATCGGCCGTTCCCCGCTCCGGCAGCGCGGCGAGGAGTTCGAGTGCGATGGCTTCGATCCTCGGGCGCAGCGCGGCGACGCTTCCGGCCGTGAAGTGCGCCGCCACCAGCCGGCGCAGCCGAGTGTGCTGCGGGGGATCGGTCTGGAGCATGTTGCGGCCGACCGCGTGTCCGCCGTCGCTCCGCCAGGACGAGGAATGCCGGATGTCGTTGCGCAGACGGGGATCGGTCAGCGCCGCTCGCGCCGCGTCATGGGCGACGACGAGCCAGCTCTCACCGCTTCCGGGGACGAGGACGCGATGCACGGGGCCCTTGGCCCGCAGCGCGGCGTAGAACGGGTACGGATCCGAGGCCGGTCCATGGCCGTCCGGGGCCGGCTCCTCCAGCGTGGGCGCGGGCATGCTGCTTCCCTTCGGTCGCGGTCATCAGGCTTACGGCGTTCCGGTCAGGCCTCTATCGCTCGGCGCGCCAGACCGCGTCCAGCGAGGCCGCGAGTGCCGTCGCCTGGGCGTGGCCCGCCCGGGCGGCCGCGGGAACGCGTGCGACGGAGGTCATGTCGCGGCCCATGGCACGGCGTGCGGCGCGGTCCGGGGTCACGAGAGCGATGTGGACGCCGTCGGCGGCCAGGTCCGCCGCCTGTTGTCCGGCGCTGGGATGGGGGCCCACGGCGGCGGGGATCGGGGCGATGGCCAGGACGTGGTGATGGCCACGCGCGAGGTGGATGTTGGCTGTGGCGCGACTGCCTCCGTCCATCCAGCGGCGCCCGGCCACGGTGACGGGAGGCCAGATCACGGGGACGGCGCAGCTTGCGGCGACCGCTTCGAGGAGGCTCACGCCCGAGTCGGCGTCGAAGGCTGTCAGGTCTCCGGACAGGGCGTCGACGGCCGTGATCCGCAGGGCGTGGTCGGGCCAGTCCTCCACGTCGTGCAGCAGGGGGCGCAGCGCGTCGAACACCTCGTACTCGGGGCCCGTACGTGCCTTCAACGCCGTTCGTCCCAGGCGCTGTACGGAGCGCTGCGGGTCACGGGAGCCCAGCGCGGCCCACAGGAAGCGGAGTGTCTGGCCGAGGCCGACGCGGAGGTCCACCCGGTCGGCGCCAACCAGTTGGCGTTCGTACAGCTCGCGCGCGGGCTCGCCGGCGAGGAGACGCGAACCGAAGATCGCTCCGGCGGAGGTGCCGATCACGACGTCCGCGCGGGTCGGGTCGACGCCGGCGTCGGACAGGCCCGCGAGAACTCCTGTCATCCAGGCTCCGCCGACGGGGCCACCCCCGCCGAGGACGAGTGCCGTACTGCCCATGTCTCACCCCTCCCATCAAAACGGGGAGCGGTCCCCATTTACCCGGTCGACGATAGCATCACTATCGGGGAGCACTCCCCGGTAGTGCGAAGGGGTGATCATGGCGGACGACGTGACGGTGCCGGTACGGCGCCGCGATGCGCGACGCAACCGGGAGTTGTTGGTCGAGGCCGCTCACGAGGTGTTCACGGAGCAGGGGTTGGAGGCGCCTCTGGACGTGATCGCGCGGCGGGCGGGGGTCGGGAACGCCACGCTCTACCGGCACTTCCCGAGTCGCGCCGCGCTCGTGGACGCGGTCTTCCGTGATCCGCTGACAAGCACCATGGCCGCCGGCGAGCGGGCCCGGGCCGCCACGGACCCCTGGGAGGGACTCGTCGGCTACCTGCAGACCGTGTTCGCCGTGCTGGCCACCGATCGCGGCACGAACGACCTGATGACCACCCACCTCGAGGGCATCGAGTCCTTGCAGGCCGTGCACGCCCACAACCGGGCGACGATGGACCTGCTGCTGCGTCGCGGCCGCGAAGAGGGAAGCATCCGCGCGGACGCCACGACGGAGGACGTCCTGTTCGCGCTGGCTGCGCTCGGCCGGGCCGTCCCCTCCCTCGCCACGGCCGCCGGTCCCGAAGCCTGGCGCCGCCCCCTCGCCCTGCTCCTCGACGGCCTGCGCGCCTCGCCGGCCGTCGCGCCCCTGCCCTCCCCGGCGCTCACCTCGGAGGAACTCGGCGAGGTCCTCCAGGGCTTGGGACCACACCGGGCGCCGCGCAGCTCCCCGGAGTGAGCGGGGGCGGGACGACGGCGACCCGTGTCAGGCCGCCGCACCGCCCCTGCGACTCATCCGATCAGGGACGGCAGCAGCGATTCCAGGCCGCTCGGGAACTCGCTGGGGATGTCGCTCGGAAACTGCGACGGGAGCTCGCTGGGCAACTCGCTGGGCAGCTGCGTGGGCAGGCTGAACGACGGCTTGGGCGAACCGCTCCCACTGGTCTGCGTGGAAGCCGGGCTCTTGTCCGGCGAGTCGTCACCGCCCGACGCCATGAGGACCACGACGACGACGGCCACGGCGGCCGCGATCACGGCGAGCAGGGCGAACAGTGGGCTGCGGCGCCTTCTCGGACCGATCGGGCCGGGGCCGCCGCCGACGGGAGCCATCGGCTGGGTCGACGGCATACCGCCGTACTGGTTCGGGCCCTTGCGCCCGAAGTCGTCGGGAGGTGGTCCGAAGCCACCGCCCGGAGGCGGTGTGTCACCCGGCGGTCCGGGCGGCTGGGGCGGTACCGGCGGCATGGCCATACCGTCCAGAGTCGCCTCGAACCGGTCATGGGGCGACCCCCGCGCGGAGGTTGGTACCGGCTCATGCCGTGGATCGCATGATTCCGGAACATTCCACGAGGGGGTCGGGGCCCGTCCGCACGGGTGCGTGCCGTCGGCGGAGGCCACTCACGGCCGACGGCACACGCGCGTGGGTTTCGTTCAGCCGCGCGCGCCCAGCAGGTGGTCCATGGCGAGCTGGTCGAGCTGCTCGAAGGCCATGCCGCGGGCCGCGGCCGCCTCCACGTCGAAGTCCTCGAAGGCGCTGCGGTCCGCGAGCAGCGACTTGAGGCCGTCCGCCGCCGTCTGCTGCGCCAGCTCGTCCAGACGCGAGGCGCGCAGCGCCTCCTGGACCTGCGGGTCGGCGCGGAAGGCGGCCGCACGCTCCTTGAGGATGAGGTAGTTGCGCATGCAGCCCGCGGCCGACGCCCACACACCGCCGAGGTCCTCGGTCCGCGGCGGCTTGAAGTCGAAGTGCTTCGGACCGGCGTAACCGGCGCTCTCCAGGAGATCGACCAGCCAGAAGGCGGCACGCAGGTCACCCGCGCCGAAGCGGAGGTCCTGGTCGTACTTGATGCCGGACTGGCCGTTGAGGTCGATGTGGAAGAGCTTGCCCGCCCACAGGGCCTGCGCGATGCCGTGCGGGAAGTTCAGCCCGGCCATCTGCTCGTGGCCGACCTCGGGGTTCACGCCGTACAGCTCGGGGCGCTCCAGGCGCTCGATGAACGCGAGCGCGTGGCCGACGGTGGGCAGGAGGATGTCACCGCGCGGCTCGTTCGGCTTGGGCTCGATGGCGAAGCGCAGGTCGTAGCCCTGCTCGCGTGACGTACTCGCCGAGGAGGTCGAAGGCCTCCTTCATGCGGTCCAGGGCGACCCGCACGTCCTTGGCCCCGCCGGACTCGGCGCCCTCGCGACCGCCCCAGGCGACGTAGGTCTCGGCGCCGAGCTCGACCGCCAGGTCGATGTTGCGGATCGTCTTGCGCAGCGCGTAACGGCGCACGTCCCGGTCGTTGGCGGTGAACGCGCCGTCCTTGAAGACGGGGTGCGTGAAGAGGTTGGTGGTCGCCATCGGCACCTTCATGCCGGTCGCGTCCAGGGCCTCACGGAAGCGCTTGATGTGGCCTTCGCGCGCGCTGTCCGACGCCCCGAAGGGGATCAGGTCGTCGTCGTGGAAGGTCACGCCGTGGGCACCGAGCTCGGCCAGGCGCTGCACCGTCTCGACCGGGTCGAGGGCACGGCGGGTGGCGTCGCCGAACGGGTCCCTTCCCTGCCAGCCGACGGTCCAAAGGCCGAAGGTGAACCTGTCCTCGGGGGTGGGCTGGTAGTTCATGACGCGGCTCCTTGCTGCTCCGGACTATTTCGTCATGGCGGTTTACAAATTAGTATGCACACACGTCTCCGGGAAGAGACAAGGTGTCTTCAGGGAAGACATCAGCCGCATCAAGATCATGAGCCGCGCAAAAAGGGAGAGCCCGATGTCAGCAGCCGAGGGTCCGCTCGTCGTCGGCGTGGACACGTCCACCCAGTCCACCAAGGCCCTGGTGGTCGACGCGGCCACCGGCCAGGTCGTCGCGCGCGGCCAGGCACCGCACACCGTGTCCTCCGGAGCCGGCCGGGAGAGCGACCCGCGCCAGTGGTGGGACGCCCTGTCCGAGGCCCTGCGCCAGTGCGGGGACGCCGCGCGCGAGGCCGCCGCGGTGTCGATCGGCGGCCAGCAGCACGGCCTGGTCACTCTGGACGCGCAGGGTGAGCCGGTGCGCCCGGCCATGCTCTGGAACGACGTCCGCTCCGCGCCACAGGCCAGGCGCCTCATCGAGGAGCTGGGCGGCCCGAAGGCGTGGGCGGAGCGGACCGGAAGCGTGCCGGGCGCCTCCTTCACGGTCACGAAGTGGGCCTGGCTCGCCGAGCACGAGCCCGAGGCCCTGCGCGCCACGAAGGCCGTCCGCCTGCCCCACGACTACCTCACCGAGCGGCTCACCGGGGAGGGCACGACCGACCGCGGGGACGCCTCCGGCACCGGCTGGTGGGCGTCCGCCACGGAGTCGTACGACAGCGAGATCCTGGCGCACGTGGGCCTCGACCCCGCCCTGCTCCCCCGCGTGGTCCGGCCCGGCGAGGTGGCCGGAACCGTCCGCGACGGCCATGACCTGCCGTTCTCCAAGGGCACCCTGGTCGCCCCCGGCACCGGCGACAACGCGGCCGCCGCGCTGGGCCTCGGCCTGCGCCCCGGGACGCCGGTGATGAGCCTCGGCACCTCCGGCACGGTCTACGCGGTGTCGAAGCGGCGCCCCACCGACCCGACCGGCACCGTGGCGGGCTTCGCGGACGCCCACGGCGACTGGCTGCCGCTGGCCTGCACCCTGAACTGCACGCTGGCCGTCGACCGCGTCGCCGCCCTGCTGGGCCTGGACCGCGAGGCCGTGGAGCCGGTCTCGGGGGTCACCCTGCTGCCGTACCTCGACGGCGAGCGCACCCCGAACCTGCCGAACGCCTCCGGGCTGCTGCACGGCCTGCGCCACGACACCACCGGTGGGCAGCTCCTCCAGGCGGCCTACGACGGCGCCGTGCAGGCGCTGCTCGGGGCACTGGACCTGGTGCTCGACGAGGACGCGGACCGTTCGACACCGCTGCTCCTGATCGGCGGCGGTGCCCAGGGCACCGCCTGGCAGCAGACCGTACGACGGCTCTCCGGGCGGCCTGTCCAGGTGCCCGAGGCCAAGGAACTGGTCGCCCTCGGCGCCGCCGCGCAGGCCGCGGGACTGCTGACCGGCGAGGACCCGGGCGCGGTCGCCCGGCGCTGGAACACGGCCGCCGGGCCGGTGCTGGAGGCCGTCGAGCGGGACGACGAAACGCTGGCCAGGATCGCCGGGGTACTCTCCGACGCGGCGCCGCTGCTGGAGCGGGGGACCTCTGAGAAGTGAGGGAGGCATGACCGCACCGCTGCACGACGCCCACCCGGCGGGACCCGGGCGCGGCCTGCCCGACACCCAGCAGGGCATGCGCCGCCGCAACCTGGCCCGGGTGATGCACACCGTGAGCGCCGAGGGACCGCTGTCGCGTGCCGCGGTCGCCTCCCGCATCGGCCTGACCCGGGCCGCGGTGTCGACCCTCGTCGACGAACTCATCCGGTCCGGGCTCCTGGAGGAACTCGGCCCCGAGCGCCCCGGCCGGGTGGGCAGGCCGGGTTCCGCGCTCGCCGTGAGCGGGCGCGGGCCCGCCGGAATAGGCGCCGAGATCGGCGTGGACCACCTCGCGGTCTGCGCGGTGGATCTGCGGGGGCAGGTGCGCACGCGCTCGGTGCGGCACGGAGCTAACCGGGGCCCGCGCCCCCGAGCCGGTGATCGCCGAACTCACCTCGCTGGTGCGCCGGGTGGTGGCGGAGGCGGAGAGCGAGGGCCTGTGGCCCGCCGGTCTCGCGGTGGCGGTGCCCGGTCTGGTGGCGCGTGACGCCCGGACCGTCGTCCGCGCCCCGAACCTCGACTGGCACGACACGGACCTGGGCACCCTGCTGCCCGGGGACCTTCCGCTGACCGTGGGCAACGAGGCCAACTTCGGCGCGCTGGCCGAACTCTGGCTCGGCGACGGCACCCCCCGTGACTTCCTGCACGTCTCGGCGGAGATCGGCATCGGCGCGGCCCTGGTCGTGGACGGGCAACTGCTGCGCGGCACCCGCGGTTTCGCGGGCGAGCTCGGCCATGTGCCGGTCCGCCCGGACGGACCCCGGTGCCCGTGCGGCGGGCGCGGCTGCCTGGAGCAGTACGCCGGCGAGGAGGCGGTGCTGCGGGCGGCCGGTCTGGAGCCGGGCGAGGACCGGGTCGGACTGCTCGCGCAGCACGCGGCGGACGGCGACGAGGCCGTACGGGGCGCCCTGCGCGAGGCCGGAGAGGCACTCGGCATCGCGCTGACCGGGGCGGTCAATCTGCTGGACCCCGAAGCCGTGGTGCTCGGCGGTGCGCTGGCCGGGCTCGCGCCCTGGCTGCTGCCCTCCCTGCGGGACGAGCTCGCCCGGCGCACAGCGGGTCCGGCCTGCCCGGTGTCCGTGTCCGGCCTCGGTTCGCAGGGGCCGCTGCTGGGGGCCGCGCACTCGGTGGTGCGGGCCGTGCTGGACGACCCGGCGGTTGTGGGCGAACGGGCCTGAGTACCCGTCAGCTCACCCAATCGAGTGAGCCGGTTGTCCACATTCCCCACGTTGTCCACCGGAACACCGAGCGTCCTTCTGCCCAACCGGCTGCCGCCGTACCGTCATTCACGCGAGCCACGCAGGTGCAAGTGAACGATCGGACTTCGCGAGGTCCTGGTCGTCCGCGACACCAGCCACACCTGCGTGGCGAAGATCCGTGAGGAACGGCTGTCGGCGCGCGAGACTCACCGCGGAGCGCACGACCGGCGCCGTGAGACCGCGGTGGTCCCGCGTGGCTGAACACCGCTGAGACGAAGGGCACTTGATCCATGGAACGCACCAGGCCGCTGCTCGACAGACGGCGGCTGCTGAAGGGGGCCGTGCTGGCCGCCGTACCGTACGCACTGCTTCCCGAGACCCTCGCCGGGGCGGCCCCGCAGCCCGTCGACCACCCGCTCGCCGAATGGCAGCCGGCCACACCGTCCAACTTCACGGCATCGGACCGCCCCTGGTCCTACCGGGTGGACCGGGTGGTCGTGCACGTCACCCAGACCACCTACACCGACGCCCTGGACATCTTCCGCAACCCGGCGAAGGCGGTGTCCGCCCATTACGTCGTGCGATCGGCCGACGGTCACGTCGCGCAGTGCGTGCGGGAGGCTGACGTCGCCTGGCATGCCGGGAACTGGGACTACAACACCCGCAGCGTCGGCATCGAGCACGAGGGCTGGGTGGACAAGCCGGCCTACTTCACCGAAGCCCTCTACCAGGAGTCCGCGAAGCTGGCGGCGGGGATCTGCGGGAGATACGGCATCCCCAGGGACCGCGCGCACATCATCGGGCACTACGAGGTGCCGGGCACCGACCATACCGACCCGGGCCCCTACTGGGACTGGGACCGCTACCTGCGCATGGTCCAGGCCGTGTGAGCCGCGCATCGTTCTGGTGACGCCGGTCGAAGAGGTTGTTTGCGCGCGCACCGGGAGTGACGATGTTCCCAGCCGCATCGCGTTCCGGGGAGGCCGAGTTGACCGATCCATGGGTGGCCCTGGAGCCGGGGGCCGACCTTGCCGAGCAGGTCAGGCTGCTGCGGCGCGCGCATGAGACGTTCACCGAGGCGGGCACGGTGCAGCGGCCGGTGCGCCCGGTGGTGGCCGACTCGTGGCGGCGTTCCGCGCGGGCCGGTGTCGGGCCCGACGGGACGGCGGACGTCGAACTCAGCGACGGTGACCTCGGCGCATACCGGGCCGAGCATCCGCTGGCGCGGGTCATGCCGCTGTTCCGCGAGCTGATGGGCACCTTCGCCTCCGACGGGGAGCATCTGCTCGCGGTGTGCGACGAGCACGGCAGGCTGCTGTGGGTCGAGGGCCACGCGAGGACCCGCCGGCAGGCCGAGTGGATGAACTTCGTGCCGGGTGCGCGGTGGGCGGAGACCGCCGTCGGGACGAACGCCCCGGGTACGGCGGTCGCGGTGGACCGTCCGGTGCAGGTGTTCGCGGCCGAGCACTTCATCCGTCGGGTGCAGCCGTGGACCTGCGCGGCGGCGCCCGTGCACGATCCGCGGACCGGGCGGGTGCTGGGGGCCGTGGACATCACCGGCGGGGACGGGCTCGCGCATCCGCACAGCCTGGGCTTCGTCCAGGCGGTCGCGCGGGCCGCCGAGTCCCAGCTGGCGCTGCTCCTCCCCCACCAGCCGGCCACCGACAGACCTGAGCTGAGCGCACTGGGCCGGGATGAGGCACTGCTGGTCGGCGGCGGCCGCAGGGTCAGGCTCAGCCGCCGGCACAGCGAGATCCTGGTGCTGCTGTCCCGGCATCCGGAGGGTCTGACCGGGGACGAGCTGTCGTGCGCGCTGTACGAGGACGAGTCGGTGACGCCGGTGACGCTGCGGGCCGAACTGGCGCGGCTGCGCCGGGTTCTGGGACCGGGGCTGCTGGCGTCGCGGCCGTACCGGCTGACCGTGCCGGTCGAGTCGGACGTGGCGGTCGTCGAACGGCGGCTGGAGAGCGGGGCGGTCGCGGCGGCGGCCACGGGGTACGCCGGTCCGCTGCTGCCGGCCTCGCAGGCTCCGGCGGTGGCGCGGCTCAGACGCCGGGTCGCGGACGGGCTGCGGACGGCGTTGATCGCCCGCCGGGATCCCGACCTGTTGGCGGACTGGGCACACGCTCCGTGGGGCGAGGACGACGTCGAGGTGTGGCGGGCGCTCGCGGCCGTACGGCCCACGGCGAGCGTCCGGGCAAGGCTGGCCGCGCTGGAGTCGGAGCTGACCGCGCCGACGGCAACGTGGTTGCAACGTCCGCGCTCCTAGCCTCACGCGCAGAGCCGCCCAACGGCGGGCGGCGCTGCTGAAGGAGGCTGGCCAGCATGACCCGTTACGCGGCACCCGGCACCGAGGGCGCGATCGTCTCCTACCAGGCGCGCTACGACCACTTCATCGGCGGCGAGTACGTGCCGCCGGCGCGCGGCCAGTACTTCGAGAACCCGTCCCCGGTGAACGGGCAGCCCTTCACCGAGGTCGCCCGGGGCACCGCGGAGGACGTGGAGCGGGCACTGGACGCCGCGCACGCCGCCGCCCCGGGCTGGGGCCGGACCTCGGTGACCGAGCGGTCCGACATCCTGCTGAAGATCGCCGACCGCATGGAGGCGAACCTGGAGCGGCTGGCCGTCGCGGAGAGCTGGGAGAACGGCAAACCGGTGCGCGAGACGCTGGCGGCCGACATCCCCCTGGCCATCGACCACTTCCGGTACTTCGCGGGGGCGATCCGCGCGCAGGAGGGTTCGCTCGGCGAGCTCGACGACGACACGGTGGCGTACCACTTCCATGAGCCGCTCGGTGTCGTCGCGCAGATCATCCCGTGGAACTTCCCGATCCTGATGGCGGTGTGGAAGCTGGCCCCGGCCCTCGCGGCGGGCAACGCGGTCGTCATCAAGCCCGCCGAGCAGACCCCGGCCTCCCTCCACTACTGGATGAGCCTGATCGCGGATCTGCTGCCGCCGGGCGTGGTGAACATCGTCAACGGCTTCGGGGTGGAGGCGGGAAAGCCGCTCGCGTCCAGCCCGCGGGTGGCCAAGGTGGCGTTCACCGGCGAGACCACCACGGGGCGGCTGATCATGCAGTACGCCTCGGAGAACATCAAGCCGGTCACCCTCGAACTCGGCGGCAAGTCGCCCAACATCTTCTTCGACGACGTCTGGGCACGGGACGACGACTTCCGCGACAAGGCGCTCGAAGGATTCACGATGTTCGCCCTCAACCAGGGCGAGGTCTGCACCTGCCCGTCCCGGGCTCTCATCCAGCGCGGCACCTACGCCGAGTTCCTCCAGGCGGCCGTCGCCCGCACCGAGCTCATCAAGCCGGGCCATCCCCTCGACACCGACACGATGATCGGCGCCCAGGCCTCCAACGACCAGCTGGAGAAGATCCTCTCCTACCTGGACGTCGGCCGGCAGGAGGGCGCGAAGGTCCTCACCGGTGGTGAACGCATCGAGTACGACGGCGAGTTGAAGGGCGGCTACTACGTCCAGCCGACGATCTTCGAGGGCGACAACCGCATGCGGATCTTCCAGGAGGAGATCTTCGGCCCCGTCGTCTCGGTGACGTCGTTCGACGACTTCGACGACGCCCTGAAGATCGCCAACGACACGCTGTACGGCCTCGGGGCGGGCGTGTGGACCCGGGACATGAACACGGCGTACCGGGCAGGCCGGGCGATCCAGGCGGGCCGCGTCTGGACCAACTGCTACCACGCGTACCCGGCGCACGCCGCGTTCGGCGGGTACAAGCAGTCGGGGATCGGGAGGGAGACGCACAAGATGATGCTTGAGCACTACCAGCAGACGAAGAACCTTCTGGTGTCGTACTCGCCGAAGAAACTGGGCTTCTTCTAGACGCCAAAAAAGGGCGTCTGACCAGGCATTTCACCTGTCAGGCACCCTTCCCGGCGCGCATCTAAGCCACGGGGTGAAGTGCAGAGTAACTCCCGATATGTCCCACTGCTATCCCACCTCTGACCAGCTGTTCCGGGGCATTTCCGGGCCAAGGCCCGGTTCATGCGTCCTCTGCACTGCCGTCCTGCCCCTCCCACCTTCGCATCGACTCCTCGATCAGGCTGTTGGCATGGTTCCGCGCCTCGGCCAGAAACTTGGCGTAGTAGCGGAAGAGAACCTGGATGCTTTGTCCGGCGCGGCGCGCACACTCTGCCGGGTCGACACCGGAGGCAAGCCAGAATGAGATTCCTGCGTGGCGCAGGTCGTAGGGGCGTTTCGCAAGCTCAAGGGCGTGTTCATCGAGAGTCAGTGTGGCCTCACGCGCACGTCCCCATGTGATGCCGTACGCGGAAGGATCGACGTAGTTTCCCGCTGCATTGCGGAACAGACGTCCATCGGGCGCGACACCGAAACTCTCTATGTGCTCGCGCAGCATGCGCACCAGCACAGGCGGGATGGGCACCGGCCTCGTCGCCTTGGCCGCCCGTCGCTTCAGTGAGTGGACCTCGTGAACGGCACCGTCATTCGTCCACTCCTTCCCCGCCGTGACCACCCCGCCCTTCAGGTTGAGGAGCCCCCATCCGCTCGCTGGGAGTCGGCACTGAGACTTCTGCAAGTGAATAACCTCAGCAGGACGCATCGCGGCGTAGTACATACACCCGAAAAAGGCGTACAGGTGTGGGCCTCGACCGGGCAGCGCCCTGACCGCAGCAAGCAGGCGGCCCACCTGCGCCGGATTGGGCACGCAGTCCGGATCGACTTCGTCGGCAACTTCCGGCGCAGACCACCGCAAGCCGCTCAGCGGGTTCTGGGTGAAGTACCCACGTTCCACTGCGGCCCCGAACACCTCGTTGACGGCAGCTTTCTTGCGCTTCACCGTCTTCGCTGCAGCGGCTGCCCCATCAACCTTGCGGCACAGAGCGTCGAGTCCCCGGCGCAGAACATCGGGCTCCGCCAACTCGCTCACGGGCAGCGAATGGCGCTGCAGCCAATCCAGTGCTGCCTGCCACTCCTCGGGCGGATCCTCCCTCCAGGCTTTTTTGTTGAAAGCCCATGAATACAGTGCCCTCCGCAGTTCATGAGGTGCCCGGGACATGTGCTCTGGCTCGACGAAGGCTGGAGTGATGGTCGCGAGAGCGTCGGCAAGCGTTCGACGTGTGTTTCCCGGCGTACGGTCCCAACGCTGCTCGATGTACTCCTGCGCCAGGACATACCAGGTGGTGCGCTGTTTCAGGGCCCGGAGCTCGGAGGCCGGCAGGCCCGTCCTTGTGTCGAACGGCTCGCCGTCGCGCGCGGCAGTCACGAGTTTGGAACGTCGGCTCTCCGCAAGCCCCTTCGTGAGAAAGGACTCGGATTTCTCCCGCCCATTGACCGTCCATCGAACCTCGAACCCCTTGCGACGGTCTGGCCGCTCACGTGTGTCCCAAAATCGAACTCTGTAACTCATCGCCATTCAGGCGTATCCCTCTCACACGCTTCCCACCACGCGTCTAGATCGACGCGGCGGCAGCGGAGTTCACCATTCGGAAGTTTGATCATTCGGGGTGCTTGACCGCGAGCGCGCAAGCGGTAAAACGCTGACGCGCTCATTCGGATTTCCGCTAGGACCTCGGCGAGTTTGAGCGCAGGAGGGCGAGCCATTTTTCCCCTGAAGATTTGAACGAGTCACCAGACGCTGGGCGGCGCAACAGAGCTAACTCAGTTGAGCGTTGGCATGGAAGTTCACCGCATCCGCACAGCTCCACCGCCAAGCGCAGCCGCTGCGAACTCCTCAATGGTCGCGACGATCGCCGGTTTGGCTAACCGGCGATCGTGGTCTATGTTGCGTGCCGCATCGCCAGAGTCCGGATGCTCCCGCGCTGGCCTCAGCTAGGAAGCCAACCGGTATGAGCGCAGTGCGGGGGTCGCGCCGTCCGGGACGATTACCAGCAGACCCTCATCAGTGAGTCTGTCAAGATTTCGCGCTGCGACATGCTCAGGAGCCCTAATGGCCGGGGCCACGTGCCAAGTTGCAGATCCGGGGTGCGTTGCTCGGTCGCGGCGATGGCTGCGTTGCAGTAGATCCTCGCCGAACAGTCCGGCCGCAAAGACGCAAACTCCCAGCCCAGTGGACACGGTGCCGTAGTCACCGGCCATGCCCGGACCAAGCGCTCAGTGCGCCGAACGCGAAGAGGACAGGGGAAGGGAAGCGGGCGGAACAAATAGCGGAATCCGACAGACCAACCTCCTAGCAAGGGACGACGCCAGAAGAAGCCCGGTGTGGGCGGTACTTCTGACCTGGTGTTTTCCGGGACGTTGTACGTTGACATGCTCCCGGCGGAGGTTTCCAGTCCTTTGGAGTTCTTTCTTGTCTGCCGTCGGCGAATGCATGCCGACAGCTGCGTGGAGCCCTTCTGTCACGGGGGCGTTGAGGCGCAAGACATGCCGGCGCCTTCGTCATGAAGTCGCTGCCCGTGTCTCGTCGACAAGAGGACCTTCACCGAGCTGGCGAAAGGGACGCGCCACCCTGGAAGACTGGCTGCCGACTCACTGATCCAGGCCGGTGGGTGAGTCCCTCCCATCTTGACCGGTAGCCACCGACTGTCGGCGTGCGCTGAACGGCTGGGTAGGGTCGCGGTACCCGAGCTGGAGAGGTAGTTGCATGGCCCACGAGATTGTGATCGCGCAGACGACCAGTGACAACGAGGATCAGGCGAAGGCGCTGGCTCGGGGTGCGGTCGAGAGCAAGCTGGCAGCGGGCGTTCACATCGATGCGCCTATCACCGCCTTCTACTGGTGGAAGGGGAAGGTCGAGACGGCGCAGGAGTGGCGGATCTCGTACATGACTTCAACGGACCGTCTCCCGGCACTGGAGGCGTGGCTGCACGAGAAGCATCCGTATGACGTCCCCCAGTGGGTCACGCTGCCCGTGACCGGAGGATCGGAGGCGTACCTGTCCTGGGTGGTCGAGGAGACTCACCCGCAGTAGGGCACGCCACCCGGCGTCTCACCGTCACCGAGCCTGCTCGCCGGATGGCTCACGACGCGAACGCCAGCAAGTGGCCGGCCAGTTCGCGCTCCGTGTCGGGGAGCCGGGCAGCGATGCTCTGCGCTCGCTGACGTCCCATGGTGTTCGGCTTTGACTCCGCTGCTGCGGCGAACTGGCGCGCGACGTAGACCCCACGGTCTACGTCGCCGCCGTGCAGAAGTGCCGACGCCAGGTCACCGAGGACCACCACTCCAGAGTCAGGCAGTTCCTCACCGAGACGCTCGACCGCGGAGTCGGCTGTGACCGTCAGTTCTTGGCGCTTGAGTTCGCCATATACCGAAAGCGCCAGTGAGTCCATCCGGTACGGCGTCACGAAGCGGACCCACGCTTGCTCGTTCGTGTGATCCGCGAAGTCATACGCGAATCTCGCCTGCTCCAAGGCCCGGAGAGCGCCGGCTTCGTCAGCTGATTGAGCCGCTTCCTCCGCGTACCGTCCCAATGCCCACGCCGCAGCGGTCGCGTTGCCATGCCCCCGCACATCCTGAGCCGCCTGTGACAGCATCTCCAGCGCCTTACCCGGGGTAGCGGCACCGTAGCTCGCGTAGCCAAGCGCCAGGGCGCGCAAGGGCGGGTGCCCGGCCTCCTTCGCGCACTCCGAGGTCACCCGGTAATAGGCAGCAGCCTTATCGTGTTCCCCCAGGTCCCAGGCGACCCATCCGGCAAGGGCCGCGGTTTCCCCCGCCGCGATGGTCAGCGCTCGCTCGTGGCCGCCAGCGCGCGGAAGGGCCGCCGTGATCGCGTCGAGGTGAGACTCGACCCGGTTCTGCAAACTGCGTGCGCTTTCACTCAGCTCGTCCACGTGCAACTCGGCCGCGTGATCGATGAGCACCGACGCGGACTCGGGGTCGATCCTGGCTCCCTTGCTGAGCGCGTAGGCGAGTCGGCCCCAAGGCTCGGCAGCGGCAGCGGCGCCGACGACGGCGCCTCCCAGCAGCGTTCGGCGCTTCACGTCGTCCAGGTCCTCCCCTTCAGCGTCGCCCTTCTTCCTCCGCCTGCCTCGGGCGGCCTTGGCCTCCCGCAGGAGCGGCTCCAATGGGACACCGCAGGCCACAGCGATGTGCCCAAGTGTGTGGTTCGTAGGGACGTTCTCACCGTTCTCGTACCGACTGACCTCTCGGCGGGTCACCGTCGCCCGGCCCGAGGCGGCGTTGATCGCATCCGCCTGCTCATCCTGCGATCGGTCCGCGTTACGGCGCAGCTGACGGAGTAGTTCGGCGAACGGATCTGCTGCCATGAGTGTGACCTCTATCGGTGGGGAATCCAATCCTGGCCCCAACTCCCCCCTCGTTTTCCCCCCTTGACAAAGTTTTCCCCCTCAGGTTTCCCCTGTTCCGGATCGCGACGCCACGGTGCGATGGGCACATGACCACGCACCGGGCAGCAACACCTCCCCAACATGGGATGACTGACGGCGGGCCCACCGCCGCCAGCAGCGCGCCGGCCGTGTCTCCGCTGGCATCCCGTGCCTTCGAGATGGTCATGGCGTCGGCGAGTATTCACGTCGCTCAAGCACGAGGCACTACAGCGGCCGTGCTGAGGCAGTGGGCCCTGCCGGACGCCCCGGCAGAAGACGCCCAGCTTGTCGTCTCAGAGCTGGTGACCAACGCGATCAGTCACGGCTCTGGGGCTGTGGGTCTGCGGGTGCGGTACGGCAACCACCAGCTCCGGATCGAGGTCACCGACGGAAGCACCACCTCGGCCAAGCGCCGACGCGCAGGTGCCAACGACCTGGGCGGGCGAGGGCTGCTCCTAGTCGCACGCCTGTCACATCGGTGGGGCGTGGCCGACAGCGGCCGGACTACATATGCGGTCATTCCCACTCTTACGGAGGCACCCCCATGTCGCCGCACGACGCAACCAACGTTGGATCCGACGTGTTGAGCCCCGTGGCCGACCGTGGTCTGGGTCTGGCGGTGCAGTCATCCGGTAGCTGGCCGAATACTGGCGATGACCGGATCCGGGGGCGGCACAGCGGTCCCGACCCGTTGGAGCGCCAGTCGCACAATGGGCAGCTCCGTAAGCTCCGCCAGCACTTCCATCGAGAGGCTGTCGGAAAACGCGGCCGTCAAAGCAGCGACCGGCTTCGCGTCCTGGCGTACAGCTTGGTGCCGAGTCCGGGGGCCAGCCCCGACGAGGACTGGAACACCCTCCATGCCGAGGCGGAGCAGCACGGCTACGCGATAGGAGCAAGGCTCCACGATGTTGCCGTACCCGTGCCCACAACGTACTTCCCCGGTTCGCGCACGGGCCGGAGCGTCTACACGCCCCCCTGGCAGCGCCCTGGATGGAGGGAAGTCGAGCGACAGATCCGAGGCGGATTCGCAGAGGGTGTGATCGTTCTCGACCGGCACAACATCAGCTCCAGCGACGACGAGTACCACGCCGTGATCAAGCATCTGGGCGAGCGGTACCAGGCGTTCGTGCACCTCGTGATTCCCGAGGAGCCTACTGCGCCGACTTGAAGGCGTCCGCTGCGCTGGATGGACAAGAAGGGCTGGGGCTGGAGACAGATCAGCGCCCAGGTCCTCCTCATCGCCACCGTGTTCGCCGTGCTCGCCATCACCTACGACTTCACCTGATCAGGGGGCCGTCATGACATTCGAGGGACACACCGACCGGGCACCGCGGCTCCTGCCGCACCGCGAGCAGGGCGAGGCCCTCCTCGCCATCCAGGAGGCCGCCCCAGAACTGCCCAGCGAGGCCGGGATCGATCTCTTCGCCGTCCCCGCCGGCGAGGTGCAGGGTGGCGGCTTCGACCTCTCCCGCTTCCACCGGCTCTCCCGCCTGCCGACTTCGGGGAACGGGGCGGCCTCGGCTTCGACTGATGTCCCGCAGGACGCAGCATGAAGTCGCTGTTGCATCGCCTCAGTCCCGACCAGTGGGATGACTGGTACAGCCAGGGTCGGGCCATAGACCGCCTCGTGACCGACGCCGAGGTCGACCGCTTTCTCCAGCACGTCAACCCGCACGCCGGGGCATCCGTACTCGACGTCGGCTGCGGCATCGGCAGCTTCAGCCGACAGCTTTCCCGTTGGGGTTATGACGTGCTGGGCCTGGACTTCTCGCCTGTCGCGATCCGGGCCGCGCATCGGCAAGGCGTCAACGGTCGGCTGCACTACGGTGTGCACGATTTCGACGCGGGGGCAATCCCGCCTCGACTGCAGCCCGGCTCGCTCGACCTCATCGTTTGCCGCAACATCCTGCCGTTCATCGACCACCCCCGTTTCATGGTCGACGCACGCCGTTGGTTGCGCCCTGGCGGGCAGTTGTACGTCCTTGTTCGTGTCTGGTCCGAGCGCGGGGGCGAACCGGCCGAGAGGCCCTGGCAGCGCGGCTTCACCGAGGAACAAGTGCAGGACCTCCAGAACGGCTGGGCCGAACAGAACCGCTGTTGGCTCGGCAGACACACCGCGCTGTTCCTGTCCAACCCGCGCAACCGGACCTTGTGACCGCCGGCATTTCCTTACCTCAAGTCGAGCCAGTGAGGGGGAAAGGCCGCTGCCGGTCGAGTGGATGAGTGAACCGTGAGTGATCCGATTTCATCGTCCCGTCACGGTGCCTTACAGCGGCTTCCTCGATCCGGTCGGTATCCGACGTGTGCTCGCCCGCCTCGCCCGCAACCGTCGCCCACACGGTCCGGCAGAGGAGTGCGAGTCGCCCCGCGTCACCACCCACCCACGAGCCTCAATGCGCCGTTCGAGAAGGCCGGCGGGCCCAGCCAGTACCCCGAGTGTGAACTCGACCCGGTCTCGGACCTCTGAGTCGCGCCGCCTGCTGCCAATAGCCACCCTGATGAGGAGAACGAGCATGACCGTTCCCGCCCCGATTACGACACCGGCTCCGGCCGCATCCGAGATCACAGCTGGCGAGAGACAGCACGCTGGCCGCGCGCAGCGTGCGCTTCTTCTCGACCTCGACGGCGTCCTGCTCGACACCCGCCCGGTGATGCAGAAGGCGTGGCGGAAGGTACAGGAGGCCCACGGCATCACCCTTCCGTTCACCGACTACGAGCGTCACCTGGGACGCGAGTTCGGCGACATCATGCATCGGCTAGGCGTCGCCGACGTCGACGCAGTCCGCCGGACGTACGAGACGGAATCCGTCGCCGTCGCACACCTCGCACACGAATTCACCGGCGTTGTCGAAGTGCTCCATGCCTTCGTGGCCGCCGGCTGGTGGCTGGGTGTGGTGACGTCGAAGCACATCAACCGTACCGCCCCGCTCCTCGCGCACCTCGGATGCCCCTTCGCCACCGTCCGCACCTCCGCTGGGCCGGGCCGGGCGAAGCCGGCTCCCGACCCGATCCTCCTGGCGTTGGTCGACCTCGGAGTCGACCCCGCCGCGGCTGTCTACGTGGGGGACATGGCGGTCGACCAGGAATCGGCGGCCCGCGCCGGTGTCGCCTACGTCCATGCCGGGTGGGGATACGGGCAGCCCACCTCGCCCGCACCCAAGATCGTCGCCTCGCCGGAGGAACTGCTCCAACTGCTTACCTCCGCCTCTCCGTTCGTCGAGGGGAGCCTGGTGTGAGCACCCGTGCGACCGGCGGTCTGGGCTTGGCCCGCTCCGACTTCGCCGGCCAGCCCCGATGGGCTCTCGTCGGCAGCGGCGCCCTGGACCACGCGAAGGCCGACCACATCCGGATCCGGGAACTGGAGACCATCCCGGTCGACCGGCAGGAACTGCGCGCCCTCGTCGAGGACGTCATGGACGCCTTGGAACCATACGGATCCTCGCGCGCCTCCACACCGGGCGGCGTTGGCTGGCTCCACGTCCAGCACGTTCCCGTTCGGCGCTTCGTGACCGAGATCCTGCGCAAGCTGCTGGCCCTGGACGCCTGGGAGCCGTTCGCGACGGCTCCGGGGCCCCTGTCCCTCGCCCCGTACGAGGGGCTCGTCGGGCTTCGTACCAGCAGCTCGCGGGAGTACCTCGCGTACACCGTGACGTGGTCCGGCATCGCCTATTTGCTCGGGGCAGCGGCTCCGCACAACCCGGCCCGCTCCGCCCAGTTACGCAACCGCTCCCGTTCCAGCACGGCGAACACGGAGCCGAGCCCGCTCCCTGCGGGCCTGCAGCAGCGAGACGTCGTAGCGCTGTCGTGGACCTCTCGGCATGCGGCCACCCTGATGCCGGTTCTCGCCGAACTGGAGCGCGATGGACGGACGAACCTGCTGCTCGACCTCGCCACCGATCCTGCGGAGCGGTGCTCCGCGCCGGCGGCGTCGGGCATCGACCTGCGCTCGGCGCCGAGCGACCTCTTCACCCTCTCCGGCGCTGCCGAGGGCCTGCATCTGCCCGACGACGAGCACATCGTCCGCGTCAAGGGTTTTTGCCTCCAACTCGCGCGTCTCGTACGGCTCTTGTCCGTACTCCTCGAAACCAGCGGCGGGTGCACTCAGCCGTCATGGCGGACACTCCTCCGCGCAGAGAGCTGGCTCGACGGTGTTCTGTTCGCGACCCGGCCGCACACCGTCCTCCTGAGCAACGACACCAGCCCGCTGGGCGCACTGGCCGCGCACGCGGCCGAGCGTCACGGCGCGAACACGGTCCACGTCCAGCACGGAGCGTGGACGGCAGAGTCGGTCGCCTGGCCGGCACTTCACAGCCGCGACATCGTCGTCATGGGCGAACGGGACCTCCCCCTGGCCCGAGCGTGGGTCCGCCACCCCGCGGGCGAGGTGCACGTGTTGGGACAGCCTCGCTTCGACGCGCTGGCCGCCCTCAGCCGTGAAGCACAGCGGCGGTACCTGGAGAAGGTGCTGGCTCCGGGCAACCGCCGCGCCCCTGCCCGGATCGCGGTGTGGGCCTGCCAGCCGTTCAGCCCCGGTCACCTCAAGACCCAGGCGGACCTCCTCCTGGACGGCTTGAGTGCGGCGGACGGCGACTGGGGTCTCATCATCGCTCCGCACCCGGCGCAGGGCGCCGATGCCTTCGCCACGTTGCTGAAGCAGGAGGGAGGGCCGCTGGTGGCCGTGGCCGACCCGCGGGTCGGCGCGCGGGGCTGCCTTGCCGGGGCCGACGCTCTGGCGAGTGCGTACTCGACGTGCGGGATCGAGGCCGCGCTGCTCGACGTCCCGGTCCTCGAAATCGGCACGCCGGGCGAACGCACGCTGAACCTATCCGGCCACGGCCTGGCGACCCGGTGCCACAACGCCGTTGACGTCGCCGAAGCGCTCTCCGCACTGCTTGAACCGGGCACGCCCGTTCCGAAGACGGCCATGGACGCGGTGTGCCGGTGGCGCGGCGACAGCGCGGCCCAGGTCGCTCGCCTCATCACCCAGCGCGCCGAAGCCAGCGCCAGATCATCCGACCACGTCCACCACGATGCCTTCGGCGCGACCTCTGCGTCGCCCCAGGGCGAAGGAGTTCCTGCCCGATGACACACCTCACCGCCGACAGCATGGCCGAGCTGTTCTCCGGCGCCATCACGCTGGCCAAGTCCGGCGAGAAGGTCAGCCCCCGGGGCATGGCCACGCGGGAAGTCCGTGACGTCCACCTGCTGCTCACCCAGCCGCGCGCCCGCCTGCTCTACGCTCCCCCGGCCCGGATCGTGAACCCGGCCTTCGCGGTCGCCGAGACCGTCTGGCACCTCTCCGGCTCCGACGACCCGTGGATCTTCGACTACAACGCGCGACTGCGGCAGTACGCCGACGACGGCGTACTGCTCGGCGCGTACGGGCCCAGGATGCGGAACTGGGGCGGCAAGGTGGACCAGCTGGCCCGTGTCGTGGAGATCCTCAAGGAGGACCCCGAATCCCGGCGGGCCCTGATCCAGCTCTACGACCCGGCCCAGGACGCCGCAGGGCACAAGGACGTGCCCTGCACCCTCGGCTTCCGCTTCCACCTGCGCGACGGCCGTCTGCACATGGCGACCATGATGCGCGGCCAGGACGTGTGGATCGGCATGCCGTACGACGTGTTCTTCTACACCGTGCTGCACGAGCTGGTCGCCGGGTGGCTCGACGCGGAGCTGGGCGAATTCCACCTACACGTCGGCTCGCTGCACATCTACGACGAGCACGTCGAGCAGGCCGAGCTGCTGACCTCGCTCACGGCGAGCCCGCTCATGCCCGAGCTGCGAACGCCGTGGACCGGCTTCGACGCCCTGCTCGACCAAGTCGAGGCCCGCGACGTGACCGGCCACCCCGGCTGGGACACGATGGCCGAGACGCTGCGCAGCTACCGGCTGTGGAAGGACGGTGAGCGCGAGCAGGCATGGCGGGCGGCCGACAAGATCGACGGTCCCCTCGGCCAGGCCGTCACCGCCTGGTACGGAGAACTGAAGCGGCGCTCGACCAAGCCCGCCGCGACGGCCGGGGCGAGGTGACCGCCGCCATGATGCGCACGCCTTCGGTCGTCCTCGGCCTGTGCTCGTACACCCACGACTCGTCGGCTGCCCTCCTCGTGGACGGCGAACTGGTCGGCTTCGTGGAGGAGGAGCGCCTCTCCGAGCGGAAGCACACCAAGCTCTACCCGTCCCGGGCCATCGAGTGGCTGCTCGGCCAGGCCAAACTCACCGCCGCCGAAGTGGACGCCGTCGCCTACAACTTCCAGCCCGCCCGCTACCTCGCCGAGTCGCCCGCCGCCCTACGCCTGGCGCTCTCCCCGGCGACACGCGAGCGAAGCCTGGCCCGAGCGCACGGGTTCGCCAAAGTGGCCGTGCGCACCCAACGGCGCCTGCGCATCCTCGGCCGGCAGTTCCCCTCTGCCCGCGTCGCGCCGATCCTGCACCACCGCGCCCACCAGCTCACCGCCTTCGCCGCCTCGGGCTGGGACGAAGCCGCCGTACTGGTGGTCGACAGTCTCGGCGAGCGGCAGACCACCACTATCGCCCGCGGCTACGGCGCACATCGCCCCGGCACACAGACCCTGGAAGCGATCAACGACCCGGCCTCCCTGGGGTACGTGTACGGCGCCGTCACTGAGCACCTGGGCTGGCGCCGGGGCGACGAGGAAGGCACCGTCATGGCGCTGGCCGCCCTTGGCGACCCCGCCCGCTTCCGCCACCTGTTCGCCCAGGCGGTCCGCACGACGGCTACGGGCTTCCGCATCAATGCCGGCTACTTCCCCACGCGCACCCTCACGTCGGGGTACCCGAGGACATCCCGGCAGTTCGTCGTCGAGACCTGCCCCGAACGGCACCCGAGCGAACAGCTCACGGACCTCCACCGGGACCTGGCGGCTGCCCTCCAGGAGCGGACCGAGCAGGTGATGGTGCACCTGGCCCGCCGCGCTCGCGTGCTCACCGGCTCCCGACGCCTGTGCGTGGGAGGCGGTGTCGCCACGAACTGCGTGAGCATCGGGAAGATCATCGAGGCCGGCATCTTCGACGAGGTCTTCGTGCCGCCCGCGCCCGGTGACGCCGGTACCGCGATCGGCGCCGCCCTCGCCGTACATGTCGACGGACGCAGCCCCCGCCCTCTGGCCGGCGTCGCCCGCAGCTGCTACCTCGGCCCCTCCTACGAGGACCAGCCCCTCGACCTCACGCCCTGGCCCGGCCTTCGCCAGAAGACCCTGGGCATCGAAACTGCCGAGTTCCTCGCCGACCAGCTGGCCCACGGCACGATCGTCGGCCTGTTCCAGGGGGCCGTCGAAGCCGGGCCGCGCGCCCTCGGCAATCGGTCGATCCTCGCTTCCCCACTGGAGCCCGGCGTCGTCGAGCGCCTGAACGCCACCGTGAAGTTCCGCGAACCCTTCCGGCCCTTCGCCCCCATGGTCCTGGCCGAGCGCGCCGGCGAGTTCTTCACGCTCGGGCAGCAGGCGCCGTACATGTCCATGGCCTCTGGCGTGACGGACAAGACGCGCGAGCGCGTGCCAGCTATCGTGCACGCCAACGGCACCTCCCGCCTGCAGACCGTCACCAGGTCGCAGAACCCGTTCATGTACGCGGTCCTGACCGCCTTCGGCCGCCGTACCGGCGTGCCCGTGCTGATCAACACCTCCCTCAACGTCAAGGGAAAGCCGATTTGCGGGACGCCCGAGATGGCGTTGGACTGCCTGGCCAACTCCGGACTCGACGCCCTGCTCCTCGAAGGGCGGTGGATCACCAAGTGAGGATCGGATACAGCTTCTGGGGCTTCCTCGGCAACGGCGTCACCGACACCCCGGACGGGGGACGCAGCCACCGGCGCCCCTTCATCGACGCCCTCATCGCCCGCGGCCACGACATCGTCTTCCTGCAGGCCGACCGCGACCGCCTCGAAGCCGGCGACGACCTCGGCGGCGCGTACACCTTCGACGACGGCACCCCGGGCATCGACGTCCTGTTCCTGGAATGGCGCTGGGCGATCACCGGCCGCAACACCACGGTCTGCGGGACCGAGGGGCACACCTGCGACCTGCACCGCCAGGCCCAACTCATCAACCACTACACCGTGCGGCACCGGACGCCCACCGTGATCTGGGACAAGGACCGCACCTTGCGGGCCGAGAGCGTGTGGCGGCATACCGCCCACACCCTCGTCTGCGAGGCCGCCCTCGCGCCGACCCTGGGCGCGCGCTCCCTCCTCTTCCCCATCGCCGACCACCTCATCGCCCAGGCAGACCCCGCCACCCTCGCCGCGCGACCGCGGGACCTCGCGCTCGGCTACGTGGGCAACCAGTACGACCGCGACGAGCCCTTTGACCGCTTCTTCGCCCCGGCCGCCGCCCGGGTCGAGCACCTGGTCGCCGGGAAGTGGACAAAGACCGATCGCTGGCCGGACGTCCACTTCGTCGGCCGAATCTCCTTCGAAGCCGCCGCCGACGTCTACGGCCGATCTCTGGCCACGGTCCTCATGCTGCCCGAGCGGTACGCCGCCGTCGGGCAGATGACACAGCGCATCTTCGAGGCCGTGCTCGCCGGGTGCCTGCCCTTAGTCCCGGCGGACGTCCGCTTCGCGGACCGGTTCGTACCGGAGGAGCTGATCGTGCGCTCCGGCCGAGACGTCATCGAACGGCTGTCATACCTCCGCGAGATCGCCGGCACCCAGCAGCACGCCGACCTGATCGCGGCGTGCGTGGACCGCCTGCGCCTGTTCGGCCTGAACAAGCAGGTCGACAACCTCGAATCCGCACTGCACGGGCTCGTCCAGACCACGGCGACCGAGCTGGGAGCTGCTTGATGGAGTCCGCTCGACAGGCCCTGCCGCCTGGATCATCCGAACGTGTCCGGGGGGATGGCTCCGCCGCACACTCGAACCTCTCTACGCTGGAGCACCATGAAAAAGGTCGCCATCGTCGGCTGCGGAGGCAGCGGCAAATCCCACGTGGCCCGCGAACTGGGCAGGATCCTCGACGCCCCGGTGACGCACCTGGACGCCGCGTTCTACGACGACGAGTGGAACGCGCTGCCCATGGACAAGTTCACCGAGGTGCAGCGCGAGCTGGTCGCGAAGCCGCGGTGGGTTATCGACGGCAACTACAACTCGACGCTGCCGGTGCGGCTCGAAGCCTGCGACACGGTGATCCTGATGGACGTGTCGACCGTGGCAGCGCTGTATGGGATCTTCTCCCGGCAGATCCGGCACGGGGCAGGGCACAAGGGCAACGGCGTACACAACCGCATCCACTGGGGCGTGATCAAGTACGTCGCCACGTACCGCCGCAAGATGCGACCCCGGGTCATGGCGAAGATCGAGGAGTACGCCGCCGGCCGAGCCGACGTGGTCCTGCTGGCCAACCGGCGCCAGACGCGCCGCTGGCTGCGGAAGGTGGCCGCCGAGCAGTCCTGAACGGCCCGCGCCCCCGGAGCGGGGGTGCGGCATGAACGAGCCCAACCCGTTCCTGGACCCCGCCCGCCAGCAGGAGCTGTACGGGCACGCCTCCCGGCTGGCCGGACGGACCAGCGCCCTGATGGGCGCGAAGACGTCCGGCCGCCCCGTGCCCGAGACGATCGTCAGCTTGGTGCAGGCCCACCACGCGCATCCGTACCGCCTCGGCATGGTGCTCGACATCGGTTGCGGTCGCGGCACGAGCACCCTGGCCATCGTCGAGCAGCTGAGGCCCCGGCGCATCATCGGACTGGATGCCGCCCCCGCCCTGCTCGTCCAGGCCCGCGCACGCTCCGAGGAACTGCCCGACACCGTGGCGGAATTCGTCGAAGGGGACTTCCACGACCTCTCGCTGCCCGCCGGGTCGTGCGATGTCGCCGTCGCCGCGTTCTGCCTCTACCACTCGCCGCGGCCCAACGACGTCATCGCGCAGATCGCGAAAGTTCTGGCCCCCGGGGGCCTGGCCGTACTCGTCACAAAGGGACTCGACAGCTACCGGGAGATGGACCAGCTGGTCGCTGCGGCCGGCCTCGATGCGCGGGCCGAGAAGCACGAGAGCCTCTACACCGCCGCGCACAGCGGCAACCTCGCCGCCCTGGCCACCTCCTCGCTCGAGGTGATCGCCACCCTGGACGAGGAGCACGCCTTCACCTTCGACGGCCACGACCACCTCGCGCAGTACCTCGCCACCAACCCCAAGTACGACCTTGCGCCCGGCCTGTACGGGAAGCCCGGGGCCCTGGCAGCGACCTTGCACGAATTCCTTCCGGACCAGCCGCTGACCACTCGGTCCCTCATCACCTTCGTCGTCGCGCAGGCGAAGGAGGAGCCGGCATGACCCTCCCACCGTTCACCAAGCACTACGAGACACCGGAGCGCGCGGCGAGAGCTGTCCGCCACTACCGATGGATCAAAGAGCACGCGAAGCCGCTGCGGCAGCCGGCCCTTCACGAGATCGGACCGGCCAGTCTGGCGTTCGAGCGGGTCGAGGGCCGCTCCGTACGCCCCGACGACCTGCCGCGCATGGCGGAACTGCTGGGCCGCGCGCACGGTGCCGCATGGCACAGCGACCTGCAGTCGGCATCGCTGGGCACTCCGCACCACTTCAACGACGGAACGCCGTTCGACGACTACCTCGGCCCGCGGGAGATCGCGCTCCGGCGACGCTACGAGCAGGGCTACCTGCCGAACAAGGTGGCCCTGTACGCGATGCTCGGCCTGTTGGAGGAGACCGCGCAGGGACCGCTCGCCTTCTACAAGGACAGCAACCCCCGGAACTTCATCATCACCGCGACCGGGGACATCGTCACCGTCGACACCGACGACCTGTCCCTAGCCCCGATGGGATACGACCTCGCGAAGCTCATCGCGACACTCCACCTGACGTACGGACCACTCACGGGCCAAGCGGTCAACGCCGCCCTGTTCGCGTACAACACGGCGGCCGGATGCTACGGCTCTCAGCTCGACGCAACAAACCGCGGACGCCTCGACGACTTCCTGGCCCTGCACGCCGTCCTGACCGCCCCGTACGTCGGGCGCAATGGCTACCGCTGGCCGCTCCGCTCCCACCTCCGAGGAACCCCATGATCACTACCGAACTCGTCTTCGTACGGCACGGCCAGGCCCAGTGCAACGCCGACGGCCTCGTCGGGGGCCCGCGCACCTGCACCGGACTGACCAACCTCGGGTACGCCCAGGCCGAACAGGCCGCGCGCCGCTTGGCCACCGAGCACCTGAAGAGGTCCTTCGACATGGTCTACGCGGGCCCGCGGATTCGCCTCGTCCAGACCGGCGAGATCATCGCCCAGACGCTCCAGATCCCGCTGCACTTCGACGACCGGCTCGACGGCCCCGTGCACGGCGATGCCGACGGCAAACCTTGGGATGCGGTGAAGACAGCCGCCAACGGCGGCCCGCATGCGCACCCCGACACTCCCTGGGCCCCTGGCTCCGACACCTGGAACGGGTACCTGAAGCGCGCCAGCAAGAACCTGAGTCAGCTCATCGAGGAGAACGAGGGGAAGCGCGTCGTGTTCGCCGCCCACGGAGAGACGGTGATCACCGCGCACACCCTGCTCCTGGACATCCCCATCGGCTCGCCGGCGGGCTTCACGCACAACCACGCCTCCATCACCCGCTGGCAGCACCACCGCAACCGCCTGGGCCAGACCCGCTGGATGCTCGATCGGCACAACGACACCGAGCACCTCAGTCTCCTCACACCGGAGCCGACCCCGTGATCGCCACATCGGACGACCCCCGGATCCAACTGGCGCACGATCTCCTCGGCGCCGTCGAGATCGCGCCGGACCCCCTGCTCCCTCCCCGGGTCGTGCGCGTGGTGGCCGACGACGGGCAGCACTTCGTCGCCAAACAGCACGCCGAGCCCGACCGATACGCGAGGGAACTCCACGCCTACCGGACATGGGGCACCCACCTGACCGGCCACGCGCCGGAGCTGGTCGGCCGTGACGACGCCACCCGCACCCTTCTGCTGACCGCGCTCGCAGGCGATCGGGCGGACACCGCGGCCCCGGGCTCGCCCGAGGAGGAACTGGCCCATCACGAGGCCGGCCACGTCCTCGGCAAGCTCCACCGGGCAACCGCCATGCCCCAGGGCGGCGCCGTCGGCGCCGCGCTCGCCGAGCGCCTCCAGAGCTGGATCGACCGGGCCGCTCGCGTCGGCCTCATCGACACGGCCGAGCGGAACCTGCTGAAGCACCACGCGACCATCCTGGGCAACAGCCTCATGGACAGCGCGATCTGCCACCTCGACTACCAGCCGCGCAACTGGCTGATCGGCGATGCCTTCGGCATCTGCGACTTCGAGCACATGCGACGCGACGCCCGCGTCCGCGACTTCGCCCGGCTCGAATTCCGCCGCTGGCAGGCCGCGCCCCACCTGCGAACCGCCTTCCTCGACGGGTACGGCCGCCCGCTGACCGACACCGAGCGGCGCCTTCTGGAGTCCTTTGGCGCCATCGAGGCGACCACCGCCCTGGTCAAGGGCCACAAAGAGAACGACCTCGCCCTGAGCGCGCACGGCCGAACCGTCCTGTCCCGCCTCACCTGACTTCCTCCCTTCGATCACCTTCCTGGAGATTCCCGTGCCGCAGCACGAGCAGCACCCGACCACCGCCGCCCCGCGCCGGGCTGTGGTGACCGGCTCCGCCGGATTCATCGGCTCCCACCTCGCACACGCCCTCGTACAGGCCGGCACCACCGTCATCGGCGTTGACCGCCGCGACCCCTCCTCCGACGCCACGACCATCGCCAACCTCGCCTCCCTGCGCGGTATCCCGGGGTACCACCACATCACCGCCGACCTCCTCAACTGCGCGATCGACCCACTCCTGATCGACGCAGACGCGGTCTTCCACCTCGCCGGCATTCCCGGCGTACGGCCCTCCTGGGGGCCCCAGTTCAGCGACTACCTCGCGTCTAACGTGCTGGCCACCCACCGGGTCCTGGAAGCCTGCACCCGCATCGGCGTCCCGCGACTGGTCGTTGCGTCCTCCTCCAGCGTCTACGGGCCGACCGACGGCGGCGCGAGTGTCGAGGCCGACCGTCCGAAGCCGGCCTCCCCGTACGCCGTGACCAAACTGGCCGAGGAACAGCTCTGCCTCGCCTACGCCGAGCGCCCCGCCGGTCCCAGCGTCGTCGCCCTGCGGTACTTCACCGTCTACGGCCCCCGCCAGCGCACCGACATGTTCACCCACCGCGCCCTGCAAGCCGCTCTGACCGGACAGCCGCTTCGCCTGTACGGAGACGGTCACCAGCGACGCGACTTCACCTACATCGATGACGTGGTCGCCGCCACGATCGCCGCCGCGACCGTGCCGACAGCGCAGGGCGCGATCAACGTGGGCGGCGGGTCGAACGCGTCCCTGCTGGAAGTGATCAACATCGCGACCAGCCTCACCGGCCGCGACATCCAGCTCCAGCAGGACCACGCGCGCAGCGGTGACGTCCTCCTCACCCGCGCCGACCCCAGCCGTGCCCGAGAGGTCCTCGGCTGGCAGCCGCGAGTCGACCTCCACAACGGGCTGCGCGCTCACATGCAGGCTCTGGCCGCCCAGGTCCCCAACTACAGCCGAGCCGCATAGCCCCGCGACCTGGAGCCCCAGAGGAGACACAATGGAAAGTCCCGAGCGAGCGCGGCTGGACGCCTTCTTCCGGCAGATCACCGCGCAGTTCCCCGCCGGCGAGGCGATCACGACGCTGGTCATCACGCATCTGCTCCCCGAGCGGCCGGCGTTCCTGCGCGCCATGACCGCAGTGTCCACGGTCGGCGCCGTACTGCCCAAGCCCCGGTCGATCCACCAGCCGACCCTCGACGACCTCCGCCGCACCCTCCCGGTCCACGACCTCACCCGGGAACGGTTCACCGACGAGGTCCAGGCTCTGGACTACCTGGAGGACACGGCCGGCGGCCGGGACGTCGTCCTGGTCGACATCGGCGGCTACTTCGCCGCAAGCCTCGACACACTCGTGGTTAAGTTCTCCGGCCGCATCCTCGGCATCGTCGAGGACACCGAGAACGGACACCAGCGGTACGCCGCCCTCGACAAACTGCCGTGCCCGGTCGTCTCGGTGGCCCGCTCCCCGCTCAAGGACTGCGAAGACCACCTCGTCGGCCGCTCGATCGTGTTCTCCACCGAAGCCCTCGTCCGCGCCCGCGGGGACATCCTCACCAGCCGCAACGCCTGCGTCATCGGCTTCGGCAAGATCGGCCGCGCCATCGCCCAGACCCTGCGCGCCCAGGACCTGCGCGTCACCGTGTACGACAGCGATCCGGTCAAGCGAGTTCAGGCGCACTCCCTCGGCTTCCGCACCAGCACCTCCACCGCCGAGGCCGTAAGCGACGCGGAACTCGTCCTGTGCGCCACCGGCAACCTCGCCCTGCGGCAGGGCGACTTCGCCGCCCTGCGCAATGGCGCCTACCTCGGATCGGTGACCTCATCCGAGGACGAGCTCGAACTCGGCAGCCTCGACGAGCTCTACCAGCGCACCCCAGTCAGCGCTCAGCTGACGCGATACGAGGTCACCGGCCACTACTTCTACGTTCTCGCCGACGGAGGTGCCGTCAACTTCGTGCACGGCGCTGCCGTCGGCGCGTACATCCATCTCGTCCAGGCCGAGATACTCGCCGCCACCGCCGCGCTCAGCCGCACCCGCTTCCAGCCCGGACTGCACGAGATGCCGGCGGCCGACCGCGACGCCATCGCCAGAACCTGGCTCCACCACTTCGAAAGGTGACCCCAGTGCCTCCCTCCGTCGACCACATCCGCTCCGTCGCCGAGGCGTACCTCGCCCGCCACTCGGACGAACGCGACTCCCTCACCCTGCTGTTCGCCGCGCTCGCCGCCGCAGATGACCCCACGAACCGCAAAACGTTCCCCGCCCACGTGACATGCAGCGCCATCGTCATCAACGGCGCCCGGCACGTGCTGCACATCGTGCACAAGGCGTCCGGGAAACTGCTGGCGCCCGGCGGCCACAACGAACCGGATGACCGGCACCTGCGCGACGCCGCCCTGCGCGAACTGCACGAGGAGGCAGGCATTCCGCGCAGCGCCGTCGTTTCCCTCTCCGGCTTCGAGGACGTTCCCCTCGACATCGACGTGCACACCATCGACGCGAACCCCTCGAAGGACGAGCCGGCCCACCACCACGTGGACTTCCGCTGGGTCTTCCTTCTCGGCGCAGGGCACGCGGTGACCCTCCAGGAAGAGGAGGTCGACGGCTACGAATGGCGGCCGTTCACGAGCGCCGCCTCGCCCACCGTCCGCTCCAAGCTCGCCCTGCTGCCCTGAAGGCCCGCCCCTACCCGACCACCAGGAGGACGCCGTGGCCGCCACCACAGCTCTAACTCCCGGCGCCACACCGCGTCGGCACATCGCCGTCATACCCTGCCGTTGGGGCGCTTCGCGCTTTCCCGGTAAACCGTTGGCTCGCCTCGGCGACAAGCCGCTGCTCTGGCACGTCCACCAGCGCTGCCTGGAGGCCAAACGTCTCGACGGAGCCATCGTGGCAACCGACGACGAACGCATCGAAGCGGCGTGCCGCCAGCTGGGCATCGAGTGCATCCGTACCGGAGAGCACCTCACCGGCACCGACCGCGTCGCGGAGGTCGCCGGGCGCCTGCCGGCCGAGGCGTACATCAACGTCCAGGGCGACGAGCCGTTCATCTCGCCGGCCGCCATCGACGCCATCTCCGAGGCCCTGGAGTGCCTGCCACCGGGCGCGTTCGCCGTGAACGCGTACACCGAACTGGTGGACGTCGGCGCCGTCCTGGACCACAACGTCATCAAGGTCGTTGTCTCGGCCCAAGGCGAGGCCCTGATGTTCTCGCGCCAGCCCATTCCCTATCCGAAGGGCGACCGACCGAAGTACCTCCGCCAACTGGGCCTCTACGGCTTCACCGGCCCAGCTCTCCGACGCTTCCTACAGCTCCAGCAAGGGCCCCTGGAGCGCGCCGAGGGAGTGGAGATGCTGCGCTTCGTCGAACACGGCCACGCCGTGCAGATGGTCCCTGTCCTGGACGACGGCGTAGCGGTGGACACCCCTGAGGATCTAGCGCGAGCCGAGAGCCTCCTCGCCCAGTACGCATGCCTAACCGCTGGCACCACGGGGCGGCCTGTCGGCCCTTGAGGTGAGAACGACTTCCTTCCGCCGCAGGAACTGACGGCCGCACAGCAGGACATCCTTCGGGACTCCACTGGCCAAGACCAACCCGCCCCGGGAAACGTGATCCCGCTGCGCCCGGACGGCGCCTGACCCAACCTTGGCTGCCAGCATCAGGAGCTGAGTCCCCCGGCAGTCGCTCTGAGAAGCGAACCCAGGTATTCGGCCATTGCGAGCAGGGTCCGGTCCGAGTGCGCCGGTCCGACGAGCTGCACGCCGATCGGGAGACCGCTCGCGTTTCGCGCAACAGGCATGACCAGGCTGGGCAGACCAACGTGGCTGGTGAGGTTGGCCCAGCCGGTCTGGTCGAAGAAGCTCCGCTCGACGCCGTCGACCGTGAGAGCGCGGGTGCCGGCCGGGATCGCCGCGGTGGGAGCGGCGGGGGTGATGAGGACATCGTGTTCGGCGTCGGCGAAGAACCGGTGCCACGTCTCCCGAAGCCGGAGGCGCTCCTCGTTGGCGCGGAGCCAGGCACGGTGTGTCTGCGTTCGGTGGCGGAGGAAGGTGGCCCGTGGGCTCGCGTCATCCTCGTGCAGGTCACGCGCCGCCGCGAGTTCGGCCGCTCCAGCTTCGTCGTCGGTGGCGGCCGTCGCGGTGGCATGGAGGAGCTGCTCGAAAAGGCGGAGAGAGCCAGCGAAGCCAACCGGTCCCGTGGTGCGGCGGACGTTCGTGCCCGAGGAGGCCAGTGCCTGCTCGACGGCGGCGAGAGCATCGGCAGTTTCACGGTCGACGGGGCAGCTCGCGTCCTCGGCCCACACCGCTACGCGGAGCTGGCCGACTGCGCAGCGCGCCGTGGGCAGCTTCACGAGCCAGGGGCTGTTCTCGGCGGGTGACGGTGTCGTCAGCGCGTCGAGGAAGAGGTCGAGGTCGCGGGGGTGGCGTGCCAGGGGGCCCGGGGTGACCATGTCGCTGCTCGTGATCCATCCCGATGGGCGGGGGATGTGGCCGCGAGCCGGGACGAGTCCTTGCGTGGGACGCAGGCCGTAGATGCCGCAGTAGTGAGCTGGAAGCCTCAGTGACCCGGCGAGGTCGCTGCCAAGGTCGGCGGGGGTCAGGTGGGCAGCGACTGCGGCGGCGGGGCCGCCGGAGGAGCCGCCGACGGTGCGCTCAGGATCGTGGGGGTTGAGCGTGCGACCGAACAGGCTGTTGTCGGTGTGCAGGTCCTGGCAGTACTTCGGGGTATTCGTCTTGCCCATGATCACGGCGCCTTGGTGGCGAAGCCGGGCGACCGCATCGGCGTCGCGTGCGGGGACGTGATCCGCCAGATCCTCGGCGCCGCTGGTGGTTCGCAGGCCGGCAGTCTCGAAGCTGTCCTTGATCGTGAGAGGAAGGCCATCGAGGGTCCCGCTGCTCTCGTTGCGGGCGCGGCGTTCGTCTGCTGCTCGCGCGGCGTTCCTGGCCGCGTCGTCGTCGCGGGTGACAACGGCGTTGACGTGGCTGGCGTCGATCCGGGCGAGGTGGAGGTCGAGCAGCTCGCGGCTGGAGATCTCGCGGCGGTCCAGGGCCTGGAGCTGGACGTGGGCGGGCTGGTGGGTGAGGTCGGTCGTCATGCGGAGACTCGCTCAAGGTGGGGGGCTCGTGCGGGCTGGCGGGGCAGGTGGCGAGCGACGTCGAGGAGAGCGTCGATGTCGTCCATGGGCCGGCTGGTTTGGCGTCCGGAGTCGGCGAACTCGGTGAGCTGGTCGGGCCCCGGGCGGGTGCCTGCGGCCCTGGCGGCGATTCCGGCGAGGATCTGGTCCGCCGTGACGGCCGCGGACAGATCCTTTCCGTGAAGCCCTCGGGCCCGGTGACGGGCTTCGCTGGCCTCGCGGACGGAGGCGTCGAGGTACTGGCGGATCACGAACCGGCCGTCCCGGATCTCGACTGCTCGGCGGTAGAGCCGGATCGAGATGCGGCGGAAGCGGCGCCTCTGGGCCGGGTCGACCCTGTCGATCGGCAGCTCGATCTCGGGTGCCTCGCTGTAGAAGGCCAGCCACAGGGGGCGCAGGCCGTAGTAGCTGCGGTACTGCTTGATCCGGTACCGGACGCTCTGGGCCTGGTCGCTGATGGTGGGCACGAGCCAGCCGATGAGCGTGAGCATGGCGCCGACATCGCCGCAGGTCCAGGCGAAGCCCTCCCAGTCTGCGAGGGAGGTGTCGAAGGCGCCGGCGATCACGTTGCCGATGCGGACCGCGCTGTATCCGAGGGTGACGGTGGCCCCGAGGGCGACGATGCGCAGGCCGACACGGACGGACCAGCGGGTGCTGCGGCGGGCCAGGCGCCAACAGGCGCGGGCGAGGAACAGCTCCCCGATGGTGTAGGCCGTGACGTACAGGGTGAGGTACGCGGCGTACCAGTCGTCGTGCGCGTAGTAGAGCGTGAAGTCGATCGGATGAGGCGCGCTGGGCGTCAGCAAGGCGAACAGCACCAGTAGCCCGGCGATCACCGCGAAGCCGGCTCCGATCCACCGGCGACTCCGCCAGCGGGCGACTTCGGGCGGGGAGCCCCAGTACGTGAGGACCACCTGCTGGCAGGCCAGGAGCGCGACCACGCAGCCTTGCGCGAGGGGCACGGAGAGGTTGACGGTGCCGAGGACTCGGTCGAGGTAGTTCCACATCGGTGTGATGGAGAACAGGAACGACAGTCCTGACAGCATGAAGACGGCGGCCAGCGCGGTGGAGGCGGGGTCTCGGCGGCGGGTCGGCACGTCCCGCAGCAAGCAGAGGAAGCCGAGCGTGGCGACGACGAGGCTGATCGGATGGAGCAGGTCCTTCACGGCCGGGCCTCCCGTCGGCGCAGCAGCGTGTGCGTCACCCGGTCCTGCACCTCGTCTCCAGAGGACTCGTCGCTGCGCAGCCACCGGTCGATGATCCGGCGCTGGAGCAGCGAAGCGAGGAGTTCGGTGTCCCGCTCCTCGTCGTCCTCGTACTTGGTGCGCCCCAGCATCATCTGCACGGTGGCCGAGTCCACGCTGGTGATGAAGGTCGGGGCCAGCGCGGACGCCGGGCGGTTCTCGTGGTGGCCGAGCAGGAGGTGGCTGAACTCGTGGGCGATGATGTGGTCTTGGTGCAGGGAGCTGGTCCGCGGGTCGTAGAACACGTGGACGGCACTCTCAGTGACGGCGCATGCCCCGCACACCGAGGGAGCCTGCTCGCGGGGCTCTAGGACCACCTTCCGTCTGGTACGGCGGGAGACCTCGTCGCTGAGATCGCGGATATTGGTGACGTGCGGGAGCTGCAGCTCGGCCAGAAGGTCAGGCCGGCGCAGCCTACGTGCGGACCACATTACTTTTCCTTGATCACTTACTGAACTAAGGCCGTTTTACGCGCCAGTTGAGGGCGGCAACCCCTCGGATTTTCGGACGCTCTCGACGATCCCCAGGACGGCATCTTTTCCGTCCGCGGAGACATCAGATAGGCGAAGAAGAACGTTCTTGATCTTCGCGTCGCGAAGCAATGCGAGCAACTCAAGCTCCTGCACGGTCTTTTCAGCGACGGCATCGTCGAACCAATAAGCGGGATCCACCCCGAAAAACCCTGCGAGCGCTTCGAGGTGACGCTTCGTCGGATTATCACGCTGCCCCGTCCGAAGCAGCCACAGGTACTGGGCCGACAGCTTGCCCAGGCCCCGCTTCTCCATCAGTTCGGCCACTTCAGCGTTGCTGAAGGGGCCGCGATCGGGCGGGTGCACCGTATCGAACAGGCGGTTTAGGCGGTCCATGAGCCCCTTGGGGTTCACCTGGCCTTCGGTCGACTCTTTCATGATCCTTTCCTGGGCGGGCTCCGTAGTCACTTCAACCACTCTACCTCGCGATAAACACCAGTTGACGAGCCGATCCCGGATATGGAAAGTTCTTCCTCGCCAGCACGTCTCTGCGTGGCGTGCCCCGTCTGTTTCAGGTCGACCTGTCCGTTTTATCAGCAGGAGCACGCCGGGCGACGTGGCGTGAGCCACATTTGCCCAGCGGCATACGCTACGCCTGGCGCACAGGAATTTTGATCTTCGACCGGAAAGCGTGGAGGCGGCAGTGGAAACTCCTCGTCCACATCGCATTTCCGTCGCAGGGAATACCAGATACCCACTTAAATCCGGACACAATGACGCCATCTCGGCGTTCGGGGCAACCGCGGCAACGGTGCTCCTCGACGCCGGAGGTCGACCCGCATCGAGCCCCACAGGCGGCTCCGGCGGTAGATCGCGCGGTGACTCTCTGCAATCAGTACAGAGTTTAAGAACCAAGTCTGGATCTTGACACGGGTCCGTGCGTATGTTCGTCGTCCCCCGGGCAGCCCGCCCGCAACGACGGACGTGAGGAGCCCGCGAGCACGGACCGGACCGAGTAGGTCCCGTAAAACAGCGACGGCGCCCGAGAGCGGTAACTCCCGGACGCCGAACGCTAAGTGGCACGTCCGCCCCGGCAAGGGCGGAGATTGCCCACCATCACCACGCTGAGTCCTTCCAGGGGCGCACCAGCGTGGCAACACTGCAAAGGGGAGTATCGCATGTCTCCTGCCCTGCGCAAAAGGCCCTTCCGCCTGGCCTGCGCGGCAGCCACCTCCGTCTCGGCACTTCAGCGCCCCGAGCCGGACCACACCATCCCGGCCCCGGCGCGCCGCCAGCCCCGCCCGCCCATCGGGAGCGGCCGATGAGCGGCGAAGCCCGCGAGTGGGTGTGGGAGCACAGCTCCAGCCGGGGAGCGGCGCGCCTGGTCATGCTGTCGATCGCAGACCGGGTGGCCGACGAGCAGTGCGTCTCCTGGGCCTCGCTGTCCAGCTTGGCCAAGCGCACGCACGCTTCCGTGTCCACGGTGCGCGAGGCCATCGACCGCCTGGTCGACGCCGGTGAGCTGGAGCAGCTCGACGACCTCGTCGGCCCTCAGCGCAGCACGGTCTACCGCCTGCCTCTCGCCACCGAAGCGGTCGCACAGGCCCTGCGAGCGCAGCAGCAGGGCCAGGAGGGGGACAGCGACACGGCAGAGTCAGACGAGCCCGCTGCCCCTCTGCAACTCCG
The DNA here is from genome assembly GCF_049739545.1 of Streptomyces sp. SLBN-8D4. NCBI lineage: Bacteria > Bacillati > Actinomycetota > Actinomycetes > Kitasatosporales > Streptomycetaceae > Streptomyces > Streptomyces sp. SLBN-8D4. The sequence continues at coordinate 8,641,274 of NZ_JBMGQC010000001.1, read as the reverse complement.
GCTCTCAGCTCTGCGTCGGTTCGGAATCCGCCCGCGTGAGGTGCCGGAATCCCCCGCGACGGTCCGGAAACCGGCAGTACCGGAAACCGGCAGGTCCCGACGGAAACCGGCACCTCGACGTACCGGAAACCGGCACAGCGATGTACCGGAAACCGGCACACAGAACCGTAGTGAACCGGATTTGAACCGCAGGTACAGCAGTGGTGGTGCTGCCGTCCTCTCGGCTGCCGAGTGGCAGGTCGACCCTGCCACCCACGCCTGGACCCGCCAGCAGGGACATCTCGATCGCCTCGGCAAGCAGGGCCTGGAGGCAGCCGACGCGAAGTGGCGTGCCCACCGTGCCGACTTCAAGCCGAGGTCGGCGGATGCCTGGGCTGCCGACTGGCGCTCCTGGGTCGCCCGAGAGCACGCCCCGGGTCGCCCGAACCTCTACGCCGTGCCCGGCAAGGGCCCCGCCGCGCCGGGCGGCATGACGCGCGCCGAGGCTCACACGGCCGCCCTCCTCGCCGCCCTCGACGAGCCGACCGGAACGGAGTAGCCACACCGTGGACCGCCGCGAAATCGCCGCCCTGCTGGCCTACATCGGCCGACTCGACCCCCGCACCATCCGCACCGACCAGGGCGAGGCCCGCGACCAGCTCGCCCAGTGGCACGAGCTGCTCGGCGACGTGCCGATGGCCACCGCGCACGGCTGGGACGCCCGCGTCGCCGCCCGCCAGCACATCCGCACCTCGCCGTACCAGATCCTGCCCGCGGACTTGGCCCGTCCGTGGGAGAGCTACCGACGCGACCGCCTGGCCCGGCACTCCGATCCCACGCCGTCCGCCGATCCGGACGACCAGGCCGCGTGGACCGCCGAGTTGGTCGGCACCCGCCGCGCCGTCGCCGCCGGCACCGCGCAGCCCGCGCAGGCCCGGGCGATCACCAGCGGTCGCGACGGGATCGACCCGAGGCTGGAGGCGCGGCTGCGGGAGATCGGCTCCTGCATACCGCCCGCCGCCCGTGCCGCGCTCGCGCCCTACCGGCCCGCGCGAGCAGCCCGCGAGGCCGCCGTCGCTCAGGGGCTGCCCGACGCCCTGAGCGTTCGGTGCGCGTGGTGCCTGGCCCAGCCCAGCGAGCCGTGTCGTCGCCGCCGGATCGGCCCCGACGACGGGGTACGCGGAACCGCCCCACGCGCCACCCCGCATCCCGGCCGCCTCGACCTCGCCGCCGCCCAACAGGCCGAGCAGGTCCAGCAGCCCGCCATGGCCTGACCGGCGCATCCGGCCCGTGCATCCCGTCCGGTGCACCGCCACCCAACACCACCGTCCCGCCCCGGCTGCGGCGCACGCCCGCGCGCCGCAGCCGGCACCCGACGCCGCATCCGCCCAGCGCCGCCCCAGCCGGCCGACGCGGCAGCACACCGGAGATCGCCTTGCGCCACATCACCACCCACGACGCGCCGGCCACCGGCCTGCGCGGCATCGGAGACACCAGCTGGCACACCCGCGGGGCGTGCCACGGCATGGATGTCGAGGACGCGGACGCCGTCTTCTTCCCCCTCCCCCGGGACCACGAGGCCATCGCTGAGGCGAAGGAGCTGTGCGGCTGGTGCCCGGTACGCCGCGACTGCCTCGACTACGCCCTGGAGAACGTCCTCAAGGAGGGCATCTGGGGCGGCCTCACCGAGGCCGAACGGCGTCCCTGGCACGACGGACTGCCCCAGCGCCTCGACTACCGGCGCGTGACGGCCTTCTTCCGGGGACGCGACGTGCACCTGACCGAGGCCGAGAGGCAGGTCGTCATCGACCACGCCTACGTGCGCGGCTGGCGGCCCGACCGGCTCGCCGCCGCCCTGCAGATCAGCCCCAAGCACGCCCGAGACCTGCTCCGGCAGGCGGCCAACAAGGTGTTCGACCGCGACCGCACCTACGGCGTGCCGAGGCCCAAGAAGAAGCGGAAGAAGCCCACTCCGGCAGCAGGCAGCCCCGCGCCCGCCGCACCCGCCGCACAGCAGCCGGTAGCCCGCCCGGCAGCGTCGACTCCGGCGCCCGCCCCTCTCGGAAAGGCCGCATGACCCACCCCGTCCTGGCCCTCAGCGCCGCTCCGGACCTCCCTCTCCTCCTCGCCGCCGGCCTGCCCGCCGCTCTCGTGCTGGTGCTGACCGCCTGGGCGTTCCGGCGCCGCGGAACCCGCCCGCAGAAACGTCTCGGCGGCCCGGCAGTCAAGGTCGCCGCCCTTGCCGCCCTCGGCTGCACCGCCTACAGCGCAGACACGAGTTGGCGCTTCGCCGCCGACTACCTCGACATGGCCGGCACCGCTGAACGAGCCGGGATGTTCGCCGCGGCCGAGCTGGCGCTCTTCGCGACCGCGCTGATGGCACGGCAGAACCTGGCCGCTCAAGGCGCCCCCGGCCTGCCGGGCACGCTAGTCTGGGTGATCACCGGCGTGCAGGTGATCCCCGCCTACGCCGAGAGCGGCCCTGTCGGCGGCACGGTCCGGGCCTTCGTCGGGCCGGTCATGGCTGCGATGCTGTGGCACCTCGCCATGGGAATCGAACTGCGCCTGCGGACCCCGGGCGCTGCCTCCCACGGACTGATCGCCGTCCTGGGCAGGGAAGTGCGCGAGCGGCTGCTGTCCCGCCTCGGTATCGCCGCGCGAGACCGCGACGCCGCGCAGATCACCCGGGACCGGGCCACCACCCGCGCGGTCGCCCTGGCCGCCCGTCTCGCCGAGCGCACACCCGAGCAGCAGCGGAGTCGGAGCGGCCGTCGGCTCACCCGGCGCCTGTCGAAGGCGGTCGGCAGGGCCTCGGTCGGGACCGACGCCCGCCAGCGCGCGAAGCTGCTCGACCAGCTCGCCGCCCGCCGACACGCCCTCGCGCTCACTACGGTCCCGCTGCCCTCCCCCTGGTCCCCGGTACACAGCACCGCCACGGCAGCCACAGTCCCCTCGCGTCCGGCCTCGAAAGCGCCGGTCCCCGTAGCCGGTCCCGACGAGTCGAGCGGGGACCGGGGACCGTACAGCCTGAGGGGACCGGTCCCCGAAATCGCGGACTCGACGGAGTCGCCAAGCGCGGCGACCGAAGGCGACGACGCGGGGACCGGAGTGAGGATCGAGGCCCCAGAAAGGGACGCGGTCCCGGGGACCGGTCCCGCCGATTCGGAAGCCTCGTCGGGAGTCGCCAGAAGCGTGGGGACCGACCTTCCTGCGCGAGAAGTACGTGCTCAGGGCCCTGATTCGCATCGGGGACCGACCGCCACCGAGTCGGGGACCGAACCCACCGGGGACCGGGGACCGACCGGGGACCGGGGACCGACCGCCACCGACACGGGGACCGAACCCACCGGGGACCGGGGACACAAGGTCCCTCTCCGACGGAAGACGACCACGAAGACCAGGACGAAGAACAAGGGGAAGCGCGGCCGGTCCCGCACCCCGCAGACACAGCGCCCGCCACACGAGCTGGAGCAGTCGGTGGACCAGCTCGTCCAGCAGGTCCGCCCCCACGTCCCGGCCCTGCTCAAACGGGACGGCAACGAGTTCGTCACCCGGGTTCAGCTGCGGGAGATCCTCCGCCGCGAGGGCCTGAAGGGCGGCCGGAACGACCGGCTGAGCCTCGTCCTCCAGGAACTGCGGAGCGACGACACCACGAAGACAAGGAGCACCGCCCGATGAAGACCTGCCACCAGTTCAACACCATGCGTGCGGACTACGAACGGGAGATCGGCTTCATGCGCGCCCATTCCAAGCGGCACGAGGGCAGGCCGGCGGCGAAGTCCAGCGCAAAGCAGGCTGCCTCGACGAAGCAGCGGATGGCCCGGGCACTCAACAGCCACGTCGGTCGCTGCCCCGAGTGCGGCTGAACCCGCAAAATCCCAGCTCAGTGCCCCTATCCGCAACGGGTGGCCCGGCTCCGTGCCGGGCCACCGTCCCCGTTCCAGGAGACACCCCGTGCTTCCGCGTCCCCCTCGCTCTTCGGAGCCCACCGCCGCCGAGGCCAGCGCCTGGGCGGACGTCCTGGTCCGCCGACGACTCGTGCACGCCGCCGTCCTCGCGCCGACCGGCCAGTGGCTCATCCAGGACCAGCCCGACGGACCCGTCCGCGTCCTCATAGGACCGGCCGACGTCGTCACGCTGACCGCGACCATCCAGCACCACACCCGCACCCTGAGGCCCGAAAACCGATGACGAACCCCACCCAGAACGGCACCACCCCGGAACCTGCTCGCGACTCCAACTCCGTCTCGCGGCGAGCAAGTTGGGGCGGAAGCATAGCTTCCGCCAAACCCGCCCCCAAGGGGGCGGGAGAGGACCCGCACCGGGGGGCGCAGGTCCTCCAGGCTTCGACCGAGGGCGGATCGAAGCCGGGACAGGAGGAGCAGCAGACTGAGCCGCGTGCACGCCGACAGCGCGCTCCCCGCGCCCGTCAGCGCCCGCGTCAACCGCCCGAGACGAAGCGCCTGCACCAGCCCGCCACGCGTTTCAACGAAGACGAGTTCGCCCTGATCAAGTCCGCCGCCGCCCGATGCAATCTGTCCGTCGCCGGGTTCCTCGCCCGCTCCGCCCTCGCCGCCGCCCGCGACCTTGACCGCACCAGCACCGAGATCGCCGACGAACGCGAAGTGATCACCGCCCTGTTCGACAGCCGGCGTCGGCTCGGCTGGGCCGGCAGCAATCTCAACCAGGCAGTCAAGGCCCTCAACTCCGGAGCTGAGGCTCCTCAGCTCGAAGCGGCCGTCGCCGCCGTGCGGCGTGCCGCCGATACCGCGCACGAAGCCGCCACACGTCTGATCGATCACCACGGCTCATGATCCCCAGCGTCAACAACTCGGGATCACGGACCATCGGTCTCCTCAACTATCTCTACGAGACCGGCAAGTACGAGGATCACACCGACCCCCACCTCGTGGCCTCGTTCGACGGCATGTCCCCCGACCCCGGTCGCGACCCGGACGCCACCCTCCAGGACCTTGCCCAGATCCTGGACCAGCCCGTGATGGCGCTCGCCGAGCACGCCCGCCCGGCCAAGCACGTATGGCACACCTCCGTACGCGCGGACCCCGGAGACCGCACCCTGTCCGACGAGGAGTGGGCCGACATCGCCCGCCGCATCGTCGCAGCCACCGGTATCGACCCCGGCGAGGGACAGTCCGGCTGCCGCTGGGCGGCCGTACGACACGCGGACGACCACATCCACATCGTCGCCACCCTCGTCACCGAGGACGGCCACCGCCCCGACGACTACCGCTCCGGCGCCCGCGCCCAGGCCGAAGCCCGCCTCATCGAGAAGGAACTCGGCCTCCACCAGGTCGCACCCGGCGACGGCACCGCCGCACAGCGACCCACCAGCGCCGAACGCCACAAGGCCGAACGCCAGGGACGAGAGCGCACCGCCCGCGAAGAACTGCGCGAAACCGTGCGACGCGCGGTGACCGGAGCGAGGAGCGACGAAGAGTTCTTCGACCGGCTCGCCGCCGCCGGCCTCCTCATCCGCAAGCGCGCCGCGCCCTCCGGCGACCTCATCGGATACAAGGTCGCTCTGCCCGACGACCTCAATAAGGACGGCGAGCCGGTCTTCTACCCCGGCGCGCGCCTCGCCCCCGACCTCTCACTGCCCCGCATCCGAGAGCGCTGGTCCGGCGACACCCAGGACAACCCAGCTGCCCGGCAAGAGCAACCACCCCGTACGGGGCCGGGCACTCCGGCCGCCGCCCGCCGCAAGACGGCATCGGCCGCGTGGCAGGCCGTACTCGTCGTCGAGCACGGCGACGATGCGGTCGCCGCCGCCCACATCGCTGCCGCCGGCGAGGTCCTGGATGCCCTGGCGAAGACCTCCGCCGCACACACCCGCCGCGAACTGCGAGACGCCGCAACGGCCTTCGAGCGCGCCTCGCGCTCCCACGTACGCGCCGTACGCGGGCACGACCGAGCACTACGGCAGGCCGCCCGCGACCTCGTCCACAGCGGCCCCGCCCTCGGCCGCGGGGAAGACGGCGCCACCACCGCGATGGCCATCGACATGCTGTTCTTCCTCATCACCGCCACCGCGCACTGGCACGCCAGAAAGGGACACGCCCAGCAGGCCGAAGCCGCCACCCGGGCCGCCGAGCACCTGCGCACCGCCTACCAGGCCGCCTCCGCCCAACCCCTCAGCGTGCTCTACCAGCGAGGCCGGCGCCTGAGCCGGCCGATGCTCCAGCGGCAAACCGTAGTGCTTCGCGAGACGCTGCCGGAGCTGGCCGAGCAGATCCTCGCCGAGCCCGGCTGGTACGCCTTGGCCGCAACCATCGCGGAGGCCGAAGCCGCCGGCCACGACCCGGCCACCCTGCTGTCCGACGTTGTGGAAAGTCGCGAACTCGGCACCGCGGACTCTGTCAGCGACGTGCTCGTGTGGCGGATGCGGCGAACAGCCGACCTACCCGCCGACGCGTCTCACCTGCCCGAGACCAACACCGCAGGAAGCCGGCCCGCACCGCGCCGTTCGACATCCAGGCCCTCCGCGCCCGGTAGGCGGCGCAGCGGGGAGGAGGCATCGCGTAAGCCCCGGTAGGCCCGCCGGGTGCCGCTGCGCGGCCTCAACGCATCACCGAGAAAAGGGACAGCACCACCGCTCCGCCCGCAATCCACAGCATGGTCGTACGCCACACCGGACCTGGGTGGCGACCAGCTTCGCTTCGGAGGCCGTCGACATCCATGCATCGGCAGGACGGACGGGCACGACGCAGGTGCGGCCAGTCGAGCCAGTGCACGTCTTGAAGTTGAGCGGTCGAGGGAGACGACGACGTGTGATCGTGCACACCGTGGCAACGGCCATTCGCCGCACGGAGCCACGCACCGTGGCCAACTCGTCATCTGGGCAACCGAGAAGCCGAAGCACCCCAGCTGACCTGGCCAAAGGCGACTGTGAACTTTGTGAATTGAAACCACCGGGGGCATGGGGCACGATCATGAAGCGCGCAGGACGAGGTGACGAGGTAGAGGAGGACGCCAGGGTGTTTCACCGGATACGCCGCAGGGCCAAGGAGCCGAGCGAAGCGCAGAGACAGTTCGCCGAGCTGCACGCGCGGCTGCAGGACCAGGCCCCGCCCGGCTTCCAAGTGCCGGCGCCTGCCGAGCCAGCCGGCGCCGTGGATGACTTCCTTCCGCCCGAGCTGCGCGTGCCGAGCCACGACCAGGTCGACGGCAAGATGATGCCGTGGAAGCAGCCCCTCGTCCTCGACGGGGAGATGGCCACGTGTGCCCAGTGCGGCGCATACCGAGACTGGCTGATCCTCTCGACCCGCGGCGAGATCTGGCTGCGCTGCCGGGCAGGCCACCAGCAGCAGGAGACCCGCCTCGACACCGCCTGGTACAACCGCAACAGCGGACCCGCGGACGCGACGCACGCCACGTTCGAGGACTGCCTGCGCCACCTCGGGCACTGACCACCACTCCTACGACCCACCGGGCCCCCGGGCCCGCACTGACCACCCGTCGCCTAGCACCAAGGGGTCAGTTCCGTCATGCGCGTTCGCGTCGCCACCACCGCCCTCGGCATCACCGCCGCCCTCCTCTCCCTGCCCGCCTGCTCCGCCGACACCACCGGGGCCAAGCACCAGACCCCCTCCTCCGCCCGGACGAGCAAGCCGGCCGACGCCGTCCAGAAGCCGGCCTCGCTCTCCTCGGCCGCGCTCGAGTCGCGCCTGCTCGACCAGAGCGACCTCGGCAGCGGCTACCTGCCCGAGCCGGAGCGTCCGGCCCAGCACGACGACGTCACCGTCATCGGCTGCCCGGCCCTGAGCGAGCTGGGCGGCAACACAGCGACCGGCGGCACGCTCGCCTTCCCGCACAAGGCGAAGGCAGACTTCGCCTACGGCGGCAGCTCCTCGGAGATCTCCGAGGAGCTGTACAGCGACAGCGCGAAGAAGCTGTCCGACGGCATCGCCCGGATCTTCGACGCGATGACCGGCTGCCCGACCTACCAGGTCGTCGCGGGCGGCACCCCGGTCGACGTGGCCTCGCAGAAGCTGCCCGCGCCCCACGACCTCGGTGACGAGCAGTGGAGCCAGCTCCTGACGTTCACCACGGCAGGGCGGAGCACCGTGGTCAAGCAGACCGCGGTCCGCGACGGCAGTCTGCTGCTGATCGTCTCCGGCTCCCCGGCCCTCGTCGACCGCCACCTCGACAAGGCCCTCGCCAAGGCCACGGCAACGAGCTGACCTGCCTGCCCGTCACGCTGCTGCCTCCGACCCCCGTGGGTCGGAGGCAGCAGTGCGTTACTGGCCAACGCGTTGAGCGGCGCAAGCAGCCTGGCGGGGCACCCAGGCTCGAACCTGACCGGGCTGTACGTAGAGCACGTTCGGGTTGCGGCTGTGCGGCCCGTAGCCGCTGGAGGCGTTGACGAGGAGATACGCGCCTGCGGGAACGTGCCAGTTCCAGAACCAGGCGTCCTGTTGCCGACCGGTGTCGCACCAGGTCACGACGGCTTTTGAGCCACGGCGTCCGCGCTGGTAGACCCGCGTGACCTGAAGGAGGCGCCCCTGCCCGGAACTTCGGTGCTGCTGGAATGCCTGCCACTGCGCCGCGAGGACAGCCGTGCGCTTGCGGCGTGAACGGACCGTCAACGCGATCGTCACGGCGACGATGAAAGCGATGGCCATAACGGCGCCGGGGCTGGGGTGCATTGCCGCATCCTGCATCGTTCCATCACAGGGCGGCAAACCATCCTCGGCATCGAAGACCGAGTGACCACTTCACCCGAGAAGCAAGAAAGTCCGGCACCCCCAACTGGGAGGGTGCCGGACTGCGATCACCAAGAGTTGCGCGCGGGACGTTAGATGGCCGGCGCGCGCAGAAGGCGCTCCCGGGTGGCCTCGGGCAGCACCCGCCGCAGAACCGGTGCGGTCGAGCTGAGGGAGGCGGCGAAGACGGCGACAAGATCGTGCGGGACGCTGGCGGCAAAGGAAGCCGCCCACAGACACGGTGCGCCGAGCACCGGCTCGGCCCACGCCTGCCACCCGGCCGGTCCCGACTCGTCAGCCTCGGCCGCCAGGGTGTGCGGGTCGGCGTCCTGGATGAGGGGCGGCACCTCGCCGAGGCTGATGTGCGAGGTGAACGTCGGATCTGTCGCTGCCCCCTGGGGCTGGTCGATGTCGCGGAACCATCCGTGGGCGGCGACAGCGTCGAGGACAAGCTCGGATCCGTCCAGCCGCAAGGCAGGCTGCTCGCGGGCGTCGAGCGCGACGAGGAAGTCGGCCACCGACTCGCCGGGAACATCGCGGGTGAAGTAGGCCGACCACTGGGCGAGCGGGCTGCTCGTCTCGGCGCGGGCGGAGATCTGCCAGGCGATCGGCAGCTCCCCCAGGTGGAACGGCTCGTCCGCCAGGCTCCACTGGGCCCAGCGCAGGGCGTCGGGACTGATGTGCAGGACGGTGCTGCGCAGGACCTGGCGGTCCTCCGGCTCCTCGTCCGGCTCGTGCCGTCCGCGGACGATCGTCAGGCTCGTCCAGTCCAGGCTGGCCAGCGTGTCGGCGACCACGTCGTAGAGGCGCCCATCGTCACCGGCCAGATGCCTGGGGCCGACCCAGAACACGGGCTGGCCGCCACGCGAGGCGGACGGGTCGGGCGGAAAGTCGGGGTACAGTGGCGCCTCCAAGGGCTCGGTGCGGGTCTAGATGCCGCCAGCGCGGCGGCGGGGGCGGCGCGGGGGCGCCTGGACGGGGCCCTGCCACGTCAGGGCGATGGCGACCTCGGGCGGCAGGTAGCCGATCTGTGCGTCCTCGTCCGCTCCTTCGGCGAGGTAGACGACGGTCCGGCCGGTCTCATCCACCGACTGCACGACCTGCGCCAAGCGGTGGGCCATCGGGAAGAACGGGTTCATGGCCTGGCGGACCGGAGCACTCCGGTCGCAGCCGGACAGCAGGTCGATGAGATCGCCGACGGTCATCTCCGAGGACGTCACGGACAGCCTCCTGGGGTACAAGGAAAGGGGAGAGCGATGGAACGGTTCGGCGGGCGGTACAGCCGGCCGATCGCAGGGCGGACACTTCCTGTCGGTGTCCGCGTGTCAGAGGCGGCGTGAGGTCTCCAGCACGCGCGCTACGGCGGCGGCGACGATGTCCGCCGGCGTCTCGGTATCGAACGACAGGTGGTAGCCACGGACCTTGGCGGTGCCGGTGACGGCGATCTTCCATCCCTCGCCGTCCGTGCCGGGGCGTCCGAGCGGGAACCAGCCGAGGTAGAACCGGCCGTCCTTCGAGCTGACATGCACGTCCGCGCGATCATCGACGATCAGGTGGAAGTCTTCCGCGGAGAACTGGTCCATGACCAGCGTGGGTTGGCCGGAACCGAGCTGCCACTCGCGCAGGCGCAGGGCTTCGACGGTGGTGGAGAAACCGGGGCCCGCAGGAGCTACGGTCACAGGCAATCACCTCTCTGACCTGGTATTTCTTGCAAGGTCGTTTACGTTGACATGCCCGCGCACGCGTTGGCCAGTCTTTCCGCGATCTTTCCTGTCTGCCCCCGGCGAACTTGTTTCCTTTGACGATGAATCAGCCCGCCGGAACTCGTTGACCTGCGGCGGCTAACTTTGCTGTCAAGGTGGCGGTGTGGCACGTGTTTCTGCGTCCAGCCCTGTGGCCTGCGGCGACTGAGTTGGATGGCAGGGGTGGCCGTTGGGCTGAGTTCGATCTCGGCGGACAACTTGTCCTTGGACAACGTATCGAGGTTCATCTTTCTCGCGCCGAGGTCGGTGCTGGATTGGATTCAGTGAGGCACTTGCACCGGGTTCATTGAGGAAGGGCAAGTGCTCTGGTGAGCGTTCTGTCGCCGAGCGCCGAACTCCGTTTACGGTTGACGGCGCCACAAGGGCAGCCACGCTCCCCGGGCCGGCGCCTCGTGGGCACCAACCTTGAGAGCGGATCTGGCCACCTTCAAGAACAGGTTGTGCTGGCCGTGGTAGGCACCGGACAATCTGGTCCGAGCCGCCATCTGTTGGCCCCGGTCTCTTCGTACCGTGCCAAGCCGGACTGGTTCTGGGGCATGGTCGTAGAGGAGAGACTGCTGAAGCGCAGTGGCCATATCGACTAGGTCCATGGGAGCGCGAAGTTCGAGTGCAGCGAAGGCCCGCTTCAACGGTTGCGGAGCCAGGTCCCGGGCCCGGCGCTCCATCTCGTCCCAGCGTTCGTTGAACGCGTCCTCATACATGGCTTGATAGTCCTGGTAGACCTGCTCCGCCTGGAGGAGGAACTCTGCGCAGAGAGAGGGCAGGAGCTCTCTGATCCATGGGGCATCGGCTTGGTAGCGGGCCGCACTGGCCTGGCTGCGTCCGGCTATGGCTACAGCACCGGCGCCCAGGAGAGCTCCGCCGAACGCCGCTCCCGCAGCGATCAAGCCGAGCAGGAACTCGCTGTTCAAAAGCCCTCCAACTCGTCATGAGAACCGGGAAGTTACCACGGATGACCATGCTGATCATTTGGGTTTCAGTCGATGCGCGTTACCTCAGTAGTCAGACGGCGTCGAATACGTGGTGAACTGCGAACGCTCGCGATTTCACGCTTCGGCACGGCGAAGTCGCCGAAGATCGAGTGTGGTCGAGGCGCCCGTTCCCCGACGGGTAGAAGCCGGTGATGTGATAGCGGACCTGGTCATGCCAGACGTCGAATTCCATGACCCAGGACTCGGCCAGGTCATCCACGACGGTCAGTGCCGGGTGGGTGCCATCGGTGGGCCGGTACAGGAGTATGGCCACTGGAACCGGGCATTCGCCGAACACGGAGTCGGCATGGAAGGCCCTGGCTGTCACCATGTGTTCCATGAGCGCACCGGCCGCGTGGTATTCGGTCGGCACCTGCTGGAGGAGACCGTCCAGCTCGATCACGATGGTGCGGTAGCGCTTTTCCGTGCCTCTGCGGCGTGGCTGCAAGGTCACAGGGTCACCGTCGGGTGCGAGGCGAGCGGGGTGTCGTAGCGCATCCATGAACGCATGGCAGCAGCGGTGTGGGGCTTGCCGGAACCGAGAGCGCGGTATCCGTCAAAGATCCAGCCCGTCACTTCCAGGAAGGTGCCGCGGCCCGTGCTGATGTCAAGTTCCGTGTTGAGGAAGGCGGGCCGTTTGGCCACCGCGAAGCCCTGCCAGGCGCGGTCCCAGCGGAACAGTGTGCCGAACTCCTGGTCGTCCCAGACCAGGAGGCGGTTGCGCGCGTGTGCGGCTCGGCAGTCGAGGATCCAGAGGTCTGTGTGGGCCTCTCGGCCGGCGACTTCCACCGGGGTAAGAGGGTGGGCCTGGATCTCTGCCCGCTTGCCGCAGCGCAGCAGGCAGTCGGCTCTGCGGTTCCCGAGTGCGATTTCGGTGGCCACACCCCAGTCCTTGACTTCTTTGTGCCAGGTGGACTCGGTCACAGGGCGCCCGCGTACCGGAGGAGCTCGGCGTCTTCGTCGTCCAGGCCAAGGGCCGGGGCTCCGACCTCGGCAAGGTAGTCGGCGAGGTTGAAGATGCCGGGGATGCTGTCGATGCCGACGACAAGCCGGTCGTAGCGCTTGAACAGGGCGAGGATACGGTTTCCGCGGGCCCTGTGCTCCTTGGCTCCTTGGGCGGATTCCTTGGCCGCACTCTCAAGCCGGTCCGCTTCCATGAAGTCGCGCTCGGCAAGAGGAGGCAGGACTTCCATGATGCGGTCGAGGTCTTCCAGCACGAGTTGCTGGGCCGACTTCTCCGTGAGCTCGCCGCCCTCACCGATCAGGACCTTCGCCACGACCCTTTCGTCGTCGGATCCAGCGCCGTGCGAGCCGGGAACCGTAGCGTCGCCGGGGCCCGATGCTCCGGTTCCGCAGCTCGGACCCATGACGGTGGGGCCGCCCTGTGTGGGTCCGGCCGGACCAGCGAGAGCGGCGATACGAAGTTCCTTGCAGACCTTGTTGAACGAGGTGGTGCACATCGATTTCACCGCGCGGTCGAACACAGGACGGTATTCCTGAGAGAGCACGTTGATCTTCGACCGGATGACGCTTTGCATCTGGGCGAGCTGCTCGGCTTCGCTCCCGCCCTGGCGGATGCACCGCAGAGCCTCCCGGTCGAGGACGTCGCGTACGGCGTTGGGGTAGCGGCCAGCGGCATTGGGGATAGGCACGGGTTTCTACTTTCCGGAGAGGAGTCGGATCGTTCGGGGGCGCTTCTCCAGGACACGGCCGGCCCAGGAGACGACCGAGTCACGGATGGATTCGACGGACTGCCACACGTCGGGGTCGTCGACGTCTACGAAATCGTCGGGACCCAGCAGGAGGATTTCCCTGCACTTGTGGGCCAGGCCGAAGTAGCGGATGGTCCAGTCGGCACGCGGATCGCGTTCGTCGTCGCCGATCAGCTCGTTGACCAGTTCTTCGTCCGGATCCGGCGTGGGGCGCATCTGCTCGCGCACGTACCGGGCAACCTCCTGGTCCTGGAGGACCTCGCGCACGGTCGGCTGGCGCAGGATGGACAGGACGGCTTCCGGGGTTTTGGTCAGTTCCGCGACCACGGCCTCCCGCACCCCTGCACGGCCGAGCTGAGCGACGATCTCGCCCGGCGTCTCCGTACCGCAGGCCGCTCCGTCCGCCAGGCCCAGGGCCCGGCAGTACTCCCCGGCGTCGAGTACGGCCGGCCATCCCGCCCGCTCGGCGCCGGCGAGCCGCCCGAGCAGAAGCCCGACACGACGCGAACGCTCGGCCGGGTCGGTTACGCAGGCCGCGACCACGCACTTCCACGGCACGTGGACGGAGGACGTGGCGAGACGTTCACGGAATTCCGCGCCTGCCAACGCCGTGACGCGCTGGTATCGCTCAAGTGTGTCGGCCGCATAGCCGAGTTGACGTGCCAGCGGTTCCAGGGCGCTGCTCACCGCCAGGCTGGACTGCTCGGCGATCTCGGCGCACACGTCGCCGAGTCCGAAGCGCGCCGCAAGCTGCACCCGCGTCGCCTGGACGTCCTGCTCCGCGAACCGTCTCGCGCGTTTGAGCTGATCGTCGGTGTAGCCGGGATCTGCGCTGCTGCCCGGCTCGATCCACACGTTCTCCATGGCCGAGGACGGTAGAAGCCCGAGCCGTCAGAAACGGCCGCGAGCCACTCGAACAGCCGCGCAGAAAACGGGTCGACGGCCAAGATCTCAAAAATGTGCCATAAGGCCGGTCACCCCCGAAGTCCGGTTTGACCCGGCCCAGTCGAGGGCCTGAATCTGCCCCGCGTGACAATCCGATCGTCAGGAGAGGTAATGCTCGGCGCAGAGGAGCGGCAGGAGTTGAGCGCGGGGTACCCGTCGTTCGTCAATGGAATCCCGGAGCGCGACTGGCCCCATCTCCGGCTGGGCGAGGAAGACCAGCGGCTGATCCAGAGCAAGCGGGGGGAGCACAACCGTCTCGGCCTTGCCGTGCAGCTGACGGTCGTACGCTTCCTGGGTCGTTTCCAGACTGACATGGAGAGGATCCCCGAGGAACTGGTGCTGCGCGTGGGCGCGCAACTCGGCATCTCCGACCCGCTCGCCAAGATCAGGCTGTACGGGGAGAACGGCGACACCGTTCGAAAGCACGTCAGAGAGATCAGACGGGAACACGGTTGGACTTCCTTCGTGGAGGGCGAGGCCCAGTTCGTGGCCTGGTTGGAAGACCGGCTGAAGTACTCCACGGACGGCCCGAAGGCGATGACGCTCCAGGCCCTGGTCTGGCTCCGCGGGCAGCGTGTGCTCCTCCCCCGATACTCGACGCTGCGTGACCTGGTGACGCTCTGCCGAGGTAGAGCCGAAGACGCGGTGTCGAAGGAACTCGTCTCCAAAATGAGCCGTCAACAGGTCCGCATTGTCGACCGGTTGATGGAGGTTCCCGCCGACGAGCGCACCAGTCGCCTGGACGGCCTGCGTCGCGGGGTCGGCGTGCCCTCGTGGGCGAACTTCGTGAAGGCGCTGTCACGCGCGGACGAGATCCGCGCTCTCGGGTTCATTGGTGTGGATGTCTCGTCCATCCCCGACCGCAAGTTGGCGCAGCTAGCCGATCACGCCTTGACCGAGCGGGTACCGCGCTTGAAGGAGCAGACCGGCAAGCGGGCTGCGGTACTTGCGGCCATCAAGCGCCTGGAGACGAGCGCCTTGGACGATGCCATCGACATGCTCGACAAGCTGATCACCGAGGGCTTCATCGCCAAACCCAAGAGGTGGGCCGACAAGGCCCTCGTCGACTCCTACCCGAAGTTCGCCCCTGACGGCACCCTGACCGCACAGGCGCTGCTCGCCGTCCTGGAATCCGTGGCGGAGAGCATCGACCACGACAGCGGTGAAATCACCGACCCAGTCACCGACACCGACTCCACGCGCGCGGTGCTGGAGACGGTCGCTGACCGGGACACTCTCCTGCGGGCGGCCAAGAATCTCCTGGAGTACATGCCGGCCCAGGACTCCGATACCCATGAGGTCCGTCGTGCCAAGGCACTGGACCGGTTCCGAGACGTACGGACGTTTGTACCCGTCCTTGTCGGCAGGGTCCGCTTCGGCGCACGTCCCGCGGGCCAGGCAGCACTGACCGCGCTCCACGCTTTGCCGCCTCTCCTGGATCGCGAGGACGTACGGCTCGATGACATCGACACCAGGTTGTTGAAAGGTTCCTGGAAGCGCCTCGTGGAAGGTGAACCCGAACAGTCCGACGGCGCGGTGAACCTGGCGGCATACGCGCTGTGTGTGGTGGAGACCTTCCACCGGCATCTGTACAAACGAGAGATCTTCGTTCAGGGCTGTTCCCGCTGGGGAGACCTGCTCGCGCGACTCCTGTCAGGCGAGGTCTGGGCACAGGCCCGGCCCAGCCTGCTCACCAGCTTGGATCTGCCCGAAGACCCCGGCGCCTACCTCGACCGCGCTGGTAGAAGCCTGCACGCCGGCCTCGTCAGAGTCGCCTCCCGCATGCCCGAGGGCGCTCAAATCACGCTCGGCAGCGGTGACTTGGTCCTGCCGAAGGGGCGGCCACCGCGTCCATCGAGCCTGAGTCGCCAAGTGGAGAAGATGCTCCCCAAGGTAGAACTGCCCCAAGTGGTGCTGGACGTGCTGAGCCGGACCGGCGGGATCGCCGCGTTCACCACACGCAACGGCAACCCCTCCCCTTACCCGGAATTCGAGCTGTCCGTAGCCGCCGTGATGGTCGCGTACGGCTGCAATATCGGCCTCGAAGCCGTCGCGAACGAAGAAAAGGACGCCCTCAAGCTCGACCGCCTCACCAGCATCAGCCGCGAATACTTCCGCCCCGATGTGATCGAGGCGTGCACCACCCTCATGCTCGGCGCGGAGAGCGAGGCACTCACCAGCTTGCAGTTGGACGGGGAGCGCCTCGCCTCCGTGGACGGCCACCGCTTCGTCATCCCCACACCACAGCCTGACCTGCGCGTCGCGCCCGAAGGCAATTCCGAGGTCACCTGGCTGACGATGCTGACGGAGCAGGCCATCCAGCTGTCCGGGCGCATGGTCAGCGGCCGGCCCAGCGCTGCGCTGGAGGCACTCAACACCCTTACGACGTACCGGGACCAGACCAGCGTCCCGGACAGCCGCCACCCCGAAGCCATCGTCGCAGAGGCCGGAACGCACGAGGACCTCGTCTTCGGCCTTCTGACCCTGTCCGGCTACTCCTACCAGCCCGCCCCGCACCAGATCAACGACACCAGGCTATGGCGCATCGACAGGTCAGCGGACTACGGACCCCTCCAGGGCGCAACACGTCGGCAGATCGACCTTTCGCAGATCGCGGCAAACTGGGAAGACATCCTGCGGGTGATCGGCTCGATCCACCACGGTGCCGTCAGCGCACACGACGCGCTGCGGATCGTGACCCGCAACGGCCAGCCCACCGACCTCGGATCAGCGATCGTCTCCTTCGGGCGCATCGCCAAAACACGTCACCTGCTCCGCCTCTACGACAACCCTGAGTACCGGCACGGGATCGAAGCACAGAGCCGGCTGCACAAGGAACGCGCCGACCTCGCCAGGCGTATCTGTCACGGCATCGACGGCCCCTTCCCCGACTACTACCCCGGTCTGGAAAACCGGCTCGGTGTTCTTGGCCTCGTCCTCAACACCGTGGCCCTCTTCAACACGGTCTACATCCAGAAGATCGTCGAGAAGATGCGCGCCCAGGGCAAGGTCATCTCCCAAAGCGACCTCCGCCAGCTCCCTCGGATGATGTACGGCCACATCAACATGCGCGGCCGATTCCACTTCGAGCCGCCTACCGACACGATGTTCGAGATCCCCGACGTGGAACCGGATCCCCCCTGACGACCGCAGGCCCAGGTGGAGCCCTCCCTTAGAACTACTGAACGGTGAGCAGCTCCGCCTCCCGCCCCAGCCGGTACCTCACCGAGGTACCGGCTTCGTCCTTGCCCGCCCATGTCCACGTTCACCACCCGTGGAGGGTGGCCCCCTCGCACCCCGACGCCGCGTCAACTTCGATGGGGCCGGAGCAAGAGGAACTCCCGTTCTCAGTCCAGCCGAGTCAGGCCAGACCTTTGACCAGGTAACACACCCCTTAACCCACATTTTTGAGATCTTGGTCGCCGAACGGGAAGGCCGGCGTGAAACGAATGCCCCACAGGGAAACTGAGCGGGCGCGCCACGGAGATGGCCATCGTGCACAGACGGTTAGCGGCCACCGCCCTAGGACATCCCGGAGATCGGCACCTCACGGCATTGGGATAGGTCACAGGAGTTGAGCTCCCACAGCCTCGGATGTGTCCGAACCCCTATTCCGGAGGGCAGCCCGATCACTCCCACCGCGGCCCAGAACGCTCGGCACCCGGCGCCCCGGGCGGTCTGACCCCGTGCCAGAGTGATCCGCATGATCCCCGCGCACGTTCCCGATGAGCCACCGCTGACGTGGTGCAGGGCGCGGCTCAACGGGCTCGGCCGCCGCTACGGGCGACGGACACGGCGGGAGCCGTGTGCGCGGTCCGGCCCGCGGTGCGGTGCGGCGCGGACGCGGTCCAGGCGCCGGGGAACCAGACGGCGGTGTACTGCTCGATGGCGTCGCGCAACCCGGTGGTGACGGCCCCCTCCCACGGCGGCTGGCCGGGACGGTGGTACGTGTCGAAGGTGCCGTACTGCTTGGTGTTCGGCCGGGTGTTGGTGGCTTCGTCGCGGCGGTGGAACGTGCCGTGGTCCAGGAAGCTGAGGGCGACTGCGTCGATCTCGCCACGTTCCGGGTGGACGACCGCCAGGCGCAGGCCGCCGTAGGTGTCCGCGTGGATGGTGCGGCTGAAGTCGATCCGCAGCCGCGGGGGCGTGCCAGGGGTCGGGGCGGCGTAGTAGGTGTTGCCCACGACGGCGTGGTCGTGGAAGGGGAGGCACAGCTCGGCGAAGAACTCGGGAGCCTGCAGGGACAAGAGGTGTCTCCGGTCGGGTTCGGGCTGGTCCTACCGGCGTGGACCGGGCAGGGCCGGTCGGCTGGTGGTGGTGCTCCAGCGCGGGACGCTGGCCGCGGGGAGCGCGGCCGGGCGGCGGGACGCAACGGCCCGCTGCACGTCGAGCGGGGTGGGGGACTGCGGTCCGGGCGGAAGGATCGGGGTGAGCCGGGCCATGCCCTTGATGTAGCTGGAGGTCGCGTCGCGCCACCGGGGCAGCGGAGCCGGATCGGCGACGCACTCGGTGACGGCGGTGAGCAGGGCGACGGGGGTGTCGGTGCTGGCCGTGGCGTACCAGACGGGCCGGTCGATGGACTTGCCCGCCCACAGCTGCCAGCGGGCGTCCCGCGTCGTCAGCTCGGCTTCGGGATCGAGGTCGCCGGTGGTGAATTCCAGTCCGGCGAGGCCGTCCGGGGCCTGGACGGCGAAGACGCCCCAGCGCGGGCGGTCGATCTCCCAGCCCTGTTTCAGAAGCGGGACGACGGCGAGGAAGGGGTCGTGCTCGTCGTTCCCGGAGACCGGCCGGGCGAGGTAGGCGTCCGGCCCCTGTTCGTACGCCGTGGCGAGGACGGTGGTGAACGCCTGGACGAACTCGGTGGGGACGCGGTCGTTGAAACAAACGCCCCACGCCGGCGGGCCGAAGGAGTCCTTGTAGGCGTTGATGCGCCAGAGCCCGTCATCCTCACCTTCGGGCAGGTAGCCCAGGCCCACGCGCCGGTCAGGCGCGCTCAGGTACACGTTGGAGTCCTCGTCGTAGCGGAGGTCCCAGCCGAGGTCGAGCAGCGGGGCGAGGGCGGGGTCGCCGGTTCCGGTGGTGGAGGCGAGATGGCGGGGGGAGACGTAGACGTCGCCGTCGATCTCTTCGGTGTCGGGCACGAATGTCCTGGGGTCGGGATGGTGGTGGGTGGGGCGGCATGCCGGTCAGGAAGCAGGGTTGTTGGCCGGTGCGGGCAGCAACTGCTGTTCCAGATCTGCGGGTTGGCCGGTGTAGTGCAGGGTGCGCAGGCCCAGCTCGGCGGCGGCCCGGCAGTTGTCTTCGCGGTCGTCGACGAATAGCACGCGCCCGGGGTCGGCGATGCCGGTGGCGGCCAGGGCGTGTTCGTAGACGGCCGGATCGGGCTTGCACAGGCCCAGGCGGGCGGAGTACAGGGCGTCGGTCATCAGCTCGCGCCGCCAGTCGGTGGCGTCCAAGGCGTCGCTGAGGTGGGCCGGGGCGTTGGAGAGCAGCACCATCGGCAGTTCCGCGGCCCGGGCGCGGTGCAGGATGTCAAGGACGCGCGGGTCGGTGCGGGTCCACATGGTGGTGTCGGCGGCGCGCAGGGTGCGCAGCCACCGCGGGCCGGGGTGATGGCCGAGGACCTTGGCCCAGTACGCGAGATCGCTCAGTTCGCCTGCGTCGTAGGCGTTCCGGGGTGCCCAGAAGGCGTCCTGGAAGGAGGGGAGGTGTGGGTGGGGCCACTCCGCGAGGTCGGCGAGACGGGCCCACATGGCGGTGCTGGGCTGCAGCCCGAGGACCCCGTTGTAGTCGAGGATCGCGGCGTCCAGGCCGGTCGGGGAGGCGGAGGTGCGGGTCAAGGGGTCGTTTTCTCCAGGGCTTTGGGGGCGAGGGTGGCGACGACGGCGGCGAGGAGGGCTGGCAGCAGCAGCGCGTGTGGCAGGGCGGTGACGGTGGCGAGGGCGCCTATGAGAGCGGGGCCGGCGAGCAGGCCGACGTAGCCGGTGACCGCGACGGTGGCGACCGCGCGGGGGCCGCCGGCGCCGGCGGCAGTGATCAGGCTGGGGATGGTGACGGACAGCCCCAGGCCGAAGGCCGTCCAGCCGAGCAGGGCGAAAGCGATGGTGGAGCCGGCCAGTCCGGTGGCGAGCCCGAGCGCGGCCAGGACCGCGCCGGTGCGCACGATGGCGGGTGCGCCGAAGCGGACGGTGAGCTGGTCTCCGGCGAGGCGACCCGCAGCCATGGCGGCGCTGTAGAGGCCGTACGCCGCGGCGCTGGTCGCGGCGCTCGCGCCGAGGTCGTGCAGGTGGACGGACGCCCAGTCGGCAGCAGCTCCCTCGCCCAGCAGAGTTGCCGCCGCCAGCACGCCCAGCAGCCAGAACCGAGGCCGCGACAGGCCCTCGCGTTCGCCCAAGCCGTGTGCAGCAGGGTTACGGACGGGCTCGAGTCCAGAGCTGGCGAGAGTCCGGGTAAGAGCCGCCGTGGCACCTACCGCCGCGGCAGCGCTGACTGCGACGCCAGTGAACAGAACGGTGTGCGCGGTGTGGGCGGTGGCCGCGGCCAGTGCGGCGCCGGTGAGGGCGCCGAGGCTGTAACTCGCGTGCAGCCGGCCCATGATGGGGCGGCCGTGTGCCTCCTGACAGCGGACCGCTGCGGCATTGGCTGCGACATCGAGGACGCCGTGCGCGACACCGAAGACGAACGCCGCCACCAGGAGGCTTTCCAGACTGCGGCAGACCCCGAGAACGGCGAGGCAGGCGGCGAGCGCAATGGCGCCGCTGGTCAGCAATGCGGGCAGGCGGGCCGGGTGGGAGAGGCGTCCGCCCGCCTGGAGCCCGGCGACCATGCCGAGGGCGGCAGCCAGCAGGACCAGGGCGAGCCCGCCGGTGCTCACCTCGGCCGCGTGCTGGACGGCGGGCATCCGGGCACCCCAGACGGCCATCACCACACCCAGCCCGGCGAAGTACCCGGTCAGCAGCCGGCGGCTGCGCGCCAACTCGGGCGCCATGATCACGTTCACGCGCCGTGCTCCCTCGTGGTCAGGGCCGCCAGCGGGACCGGGGCAACCTGGACGTCGAGGTGGCGGTACGCCTGCTGGGCGCGGGCTTCGGCGACGACGGCGGTCGGCCCGCTGGTGATCAGGAAGCCGATTCGGGCGGTGTACAGGTCGCCGCCGTCCTGGGGCAGCACGAGCTGATCTCCGGGCTGTCGCTGGAAACACACGCGCTCCACTCCCCCGACGGGCTCCTTCAGGCGGCGGGCGGTGAGGGTGCCGGAGTAGGCGGGGTAGATGATGCGGATCGCCGCGGCCTGGCCGCGGGTGGGCGTCAGGTCCGGGACACGGCCGCAGGCGATGTCGGCGGCGGCACGGGCGAGGTCGATGCCGGTGGCGAGGCGGACGAGGTGGCCGATCATGTCGCCGCCGATCCTGGCGTTGACCTCGATCAGCCGGGGCCGGCCGTCCACGAGGCGCATCTCGACGTGCTGCACGCCGTCGGTGATCCCCAGGGCCTTGACCGCAGCAGCGGCTGCCGGGGCGACCTGGGCCAGGAGCGGGTCGGTGGCATCGACGGTGTGGCCGGTCTCGTCGAAGTACGGGGCGGGGCCCAGGTGCTTGCGGGTCACGGCGACCGCGGTGGTCTCGCCGTGGTGGGTGACGCATTCGACGGAGACTTCCGGCCCGTCGAGGTACTCCTCGACCAGGACGCTGGTGTCCTCGCGGCTGCGGCTCGCGCCGGCCGAGGCGAACGCGAACGCGCCGGGCAGCTCTTCGGGACGGTCGACGCGGATCACGCCGATGCTGCCCGCGAACGCGGCGGGCTTGAGGACGGCGGGATAGCCGAGGGTCATCGTCGCAAGGCTGGCCTCCAGCAGGGTCCGCGCCTTCATCGACGCGGCCGACGGCACCCCGTGGCGGGCGAACAACGTACGGGCGGTGGCCTTGTTGCGGCAGCCGCGCATCACCTCAACGGAGGGCGAGGACAGACCGAGCACACGAGCAAGGCGGGCGGTGGGGACGAGGTGCCACTCGTCCCAGGTGACCACGCCGGCGAGGTCGTGTCGTTCCGCCAGGGCTCGGCCGGCGGCGAGCAGCGCAGTGGTGTCGTGCAGATCGACGACGACGTGATCGACGATGAACGGCTTCTCCCACGACGGCTCGGCACCGGTGAGCAGGACGACGTCGTACGCGGCAGCCACCTGCTCCAGGCAGTAGCCGCGATAGGTCTCGTCGCCGGGAGAAACGACAAGCACGAGAGGACGAGCGGACAAGAAGGGGTTCTCCGTATCGGTGGACGGCAGGACGAGAGAAGAGAGGGGGGGTGTCTCAGGCGGCACGGCGGCGCAGCTCGAACACGCTCGCCCAGTGCGGGTGTTCATCGATCAGGCGGCGGGCGTAGAGGGCGGTGAAGTTGTTGTTCAGCCCGGCGACGCCGTACGGGAGTTGGCGGCGCAGGTCTTCGAAGAGATCCTTCAAGCTGACCCGTGTGTCGCCGGCGGCCAGGCGGCGGGCGGCCATGCGTTCCAGAGCGCGGTAGACGTGCGGGTTGTGTGCGTCGAAGGCGTGGAACTGTTCGGTGATGGTGCGACCGCTCGCGCGGTTCGTCCCGAGGATGGCGGTGGGCATGAGGTTCTCCGCAGGCTGTGGGCGTGTGTCAGGTGCGCAGGGCGGAATCGGTGCGCAGGCGGGCGAAGGCGCAGAACAGGCCGAGGGCCTGCAGGGCGGCGCAGGCGGTTATGACGTGACCCAGTGCGTCGGGCGGGGTGAGCGCGGTGAGCACGCCGCCGATGGGGAAGGGCAGCAGGAGGATGAGGATGGTCGCCGACAGGGTGCTGCCGAACTTCTCCGGGGGGATCAGGCGGGAGCGCAGGGTGCGCAGGACGACCGTCATGCCGCCGTCTGCCCCCATGAGGACCGCGACCAGGACCAGGTAGGACCGGTAGTCGGGGGCCTGGGCGGCGGCGAGACAGGCGAGCGAAGCGAGGGCGGCGCAGGCCGCGCCGACTGGCCACAGGCCCAGGCGGTCGAGCGCGAACCGGCAGATGGTGACGGCCACGAGGGTGGCCGCCGCAGCGGCGGACCAGACCAGGCCGACGGCAGTGGTGGACTGCCCGAAGTGCTTGACGGTGATCACGGGACCGGCCGCTTGGAGAAGCCCGGTGGCCAGGTTGGACAGGGTCAGCCCGGTCACGAGCCAGCCGAGCGCGGGAAGCGAGCGGATGGTGCGCCACCCGGTGAGCAGTCCGGCCCCGGACTGGCGCTTCGGCGCGCGGGCAGGGGCGACCGGCGAGGGGGGTGTGCGCAGGGCGAGCAGCGCGGCGAGAAGCGAGAGCACGGTGATCACCGCGAGCATCGGCGGCGGGCCTGCGAGCAGGAGTACCCCCGCGAGCGCCGGGCCGACCAGCGTCGCGGTCTGGTCGATGCCGAGCAGGACGGCCTGGACGCGGTAGGCCCGCGCCCCCGCTCGGCGGCCAGCGGCGGCGCCTGCGGTCTCGGCCGCGATGTAGCTGAACTCGGTGAGCACGCCGGTCGTCGCCGCGAGCACCATCACGGTCGCGCTCGCGACGGTGCCGGACGGGTGGAGGTGGAGCAGGACCGCGCTGGCGGCGAGGGCCAGCGCGCGTCCCAGGGAGGCGAGGTGGAAGACGACGGCCGCCCCGCGCCGGTCGACGATCGATCCGGCCCACCCGAACGCCGCCAGCCGCGGGATCCACTCCAGAGCGAACGCCGCTCCCGTCAGCGCGGCGGAGCGCGTGGTGGCCAGGACCAGCAGCGGGATGCCATAGGTGTACATCGCGAACGCGAGAGCGTCCGCCGTGCGCGGCAGGTAGATGCTGCGCATCAGCCCGGCGGTGTGACGTGCAGGCCGGGGTGTAACCGCTGCGCTCACGCGACCGGCTCAGGCTCGGACACCCGGGTGACCTGGGGGTTGCCAGCCAGCCACTGGATCAGCAGAGCGCGGGGACGGGCAAGGTCCCCCTCGGCCTCGGCGCTGGGCAGGCGCCCGGCGGACGGCCACGAGAGACCGTCGGAGCGCTCGGTCATGAGCGAGGGCGCGAGGAGGTCGAGGACGTGGCGGATGCGACCGCTGAACTCGCAGACCGGTGCCGGGTAGGCGTGGCGTCGGGCCCAACGCGCAACCGCGTCGTACAGGTCGGCCAACTCCGAGCCGGACTCGGTGAGTTCCAGACCGGCGCCGGGCGCGACCCAAACGAGACCGTGGGCGCGGGCCGTCTCGGTAGCGCGGCGCAGCTGGTGCGAGGAAAGGTCGGGAAGGGTACCGGCCAGCCGCCGCGGCGGTATCGCCCCGTTGTCGTCGATCTCGGTGACCAGGCGAATCAAGGAGCGCGACGCCAGCAGCTCGACAGTGGTGCGTACTTCGACAGAGGTGAAGAAGGCAGTCATCGGCGCGGCCCTCCCGCCTGGATGGCCGCCTTCGGACGGGCGGTCGTGGCATGGGAGAAGAGATCGCGGTTGTGCCACGTCGGCGAAGTCCCCACCGTTCGGGCGGATGGAAGCGCTGCGGGGGTCGGCCGGGACTGGCTGCTGACCCACGACCTCGGCGCAGGCTTCGCCTGCGGGTGCCCCCAGACCGGGTGATGGGCCGCCTGATTGAGGGGCTGCCCGGCGGACCATGCGGACAGGGCACCCAGAACGGGGGCCAGGCCGTCGCCCGCCGCGGACAGGCGGTAGGGCTGGCCGATGCTGTCGGTGTCGACCAGGCCGTCGGCGACGAGTTGCCGCAGCGGCGGGTACACGTTGGTCCAGTCGCTGCTGGGCATCACGATCCGGGCCAGGGCCCTCCCGCTGACCTCCTCGCGGGACTTGAGCACCCACAGGATGGCGGCGGCGTGCCGCCGGGTGAGCAGGGTGAGGCTGTCCTCGATCTGCTCGATCGCGGGCAGCGGGCGGTCCGCCGTCTCCAGATGCTCCTCGGCCCAGGTGACGATCAACGGCAGGACCGGCAGCAGGGCCACGCCACGCTCGGTGAGGCCGTAGGTCACATTCCGCGCGGTGTGTTCGGTGCGCTCGACAAGACCGGCGTCGCACAGTGACTTGAGCTTGGGATGGAGCTGGCCGTTCTGCAGCCAGGACACCTTGGCCGCCAGCTCGCTGTAACGCAGCGGCGGGCCAGAGAGTGCCAGCAGGATCCTCACGTTCCAGCGCGGGGTGATCATGGCGAGGGCCTCGGTAACCCGGCCGATGTCGGCGTCGGTGTCAGGGGGCAGAGCGGTGATGGCCAAGGGAGGAACTCCAGGGTGAATGAAGGGGGATCGCCTGCGGTCAGCGGCTGTGCGCCGTGCTTTGAGCCGGAAGGGCCGGAGCCGGTAGCGGCGGCGAGGCAGTCGGCGGGGACGGCGCCGGGGCCGGGACGCGAGCCAGGCTCTGCAGAACAGCCAAGACCGACTTGGCCTGAACGTCGCGGACTGCGACGGCTTCGGCGAGCCGGCGTGAACCCTCGAGAAGGTGGGAGACCTCGTGCCGGCCGATCTGCCGCTCAGGGTGGATGAGGCGGGCGAGTTGGTCGCGGTGGAAGTCGATGCTGCCCTCGGCGAGGGCGAGGTCGTCGTGCATGCCGAGCAGAGCGGAGAGCATGCCGGGCGGCTGGTCCTGAGCGTGGGCTTCGAGGTCGGCGAGCGGCGCGCCGTACAGGTCCTCGATCCGTCCGGCTATCTCGGTGGACGTGAGGTGAGGCAAGCGGGGGCTTTCACGGTCGGCGGGCCCGGGCCGCCCCGGCACGTGTGGGTGCCGGGGCGGCGGACAGGGGCAGGGTTGCGATGGCCCTGAGCTGCGTCGTGCGGACGGACCGGGCCCGCTGGTCGGGCGGCGGCATGGTGAGCAGCAACTCGCCGAGGGCTGCGCGGTAGCAGTCGCGGGCATCGAGCGCCGCCTCCAGCCACTGCGCGTCGAAGCGGAGCTTGTCCGCCGACAGCTCGCCCATGTCGCGGTCCGGATCCATGTCCGCGTGCACGCGGTCCCGGACGCGGGCGACCTGCTCCTCGGTCAGAGCCAGGAAGGAGCGCAGCTCCAGGGCACGGGCGAGCGCGGGAGAGGCGTCGGGTACGGCAGCCGCCTCGTGCAGCCCGGGGACCGGGTTCCCGAAGACCTTCTGCAGATCGGCGTCCATGGTGCTGGTCTTGAACCGGCTCATCGGACGGGCCTTCCCGCCCGCGACGCCGACGCCGGTGTACCCGCGGGCCAGTGGGGAGCGCTGGTTGGCACCGCCGGACCGGTTCGGGGGCGAAGGCGGGCGAGCCGTTCGGCGGCGAGGTCCTTCTTGCCCGGAGCGTCCGGATCGAGGAGCCACCGCACGACCAGGGCCCGGCCGTCGCGGGCGGTGACGGCCGCGTTCACGCGGTGTGCGAGGCCCATCGTCGGGTCGTCGACCTCGCTGGGCTGCGTTTCCAGCGCGGCGAGCAGGTCGTCCTCCGCGTGGTCGAGCACCAACTGGGCCTGGACGAGAAGGCCGTGCCACTTGACGACGTCAGTGGCGTCAGGATTCGCGGTCGGCGCGGCGGCGACCGCGGCCTTCAACT
Source organism: Streptomyces sp. SLBN-8D4 (assembly GCF_049739545.1). NCBI lineage: Bacteria > Bacillati > Actinomycetota > Actinomycetes > Kitasatosporales > Streptomycetaceae > Streptomyces > Streptomyces sp. SLBN-8D4. Next base: position 8,614,665 of record NZ_JBMGQC010000001.1, on the reverse strand, counting down.
GGTCCATGTCCATGGCGAAGCTCGCTTCGATCCGTTCGGTGAGCACGCCCACGACATCCTCAGCGTCATCGGATATGCCGTCGGACAAAAGGAAACTCCTGTTCTGGAAAGGCGATGCCTGGGGGAATGTGAGGAGCGGCCGTACCCGGCGGCTCAGCCGCTTACGGGCACCTGCTGAATTCCTGTCAGTCCAGGCACATCCGGGTGTCGCGGTAGACGTAGGTGCCGGAGACCCAGCCCTTGACGCCAGTGGTCCGGTCGGTGATGTAAAGCCAGTTGCCGCTCTTCTTGTGCACGGTGAACTTGTGGCTCTTGTAGAGCACGCCGACCGCAGTGGACTTCGAGCTGGCCCTGGAGCGGATGGTCACAGCGGATGCGTGGACCTTGTACGGCAGCGGCGGGAGGTACGAGCAGGGGGTAACCACCGAGGCGGCAGCACCGGGGGCCGCGCTCGCGGGCGCAGTGGACAGGATCGGGAGTGCGAGTGCGCCGAGCATCGCCGCGGATATGACAATTCGGGTGGAGCGCATGCGGAAGAAACCTCCGTGAAGGCATAGGGATTGCGTGGATTGGCGCCGCGGGGTTGTCCCGGCGGCTGTATAAGAGTCCGGAGAATCGCCGGTTTGGCTAACCGGCGATCGTCGGCTATGTTGCGCCGCGCCCGGTCGGCTCGGCCGTTTAGCGCGAGCGGCCGGGCGGGCGCGGAGCAGAGGCCTTCGGCCCGGCGGCCGGGCGGGTGGCTGCCGCTTCCGGGCGGACCGGCGGCAGAGGGCCGGCCTCGCCGGTGAGCCGATCGTCGCACCACTGCAGGGCCTCGCCGACCGTGGCGAATCCGCCCTCGCGCAGGGTGTGGGTCCAGGCGTCGGTGTCGACCTCCTCGACCACGACGCGGAACGGGGAGGGGGCTCGCTCGTCCAGGGCGCGCAGGGCCACGACGGTGACCATGTCGTCCGGGTCGTCGCGGGTGTAGGAGTAGCCCATGGCGTAGTGGTCGCCGTCGCCCGCGAGGCGTCGCTCCAGCGCACGCGTCGCCTCGTCGGCCGGCGGTGGCCCCAACTCGGGGTTGAGTCCGATGGCGTCGGGCGGGCAGCCGCAGTGGATGAGCCAAGACTGCGCCATCGCGGGCAGCGGCAGCAGAGCCTGCTCGAAGTCGAACGTCGCCTTCTCCCGGTCCCGCTTCAAGTGCACGGCGACGTACTGCGGCATGCCTGGGTGCCCGTAAGTGGCGGTGCGATCGAACACGACGTAGTAGCTGTGCGCGCCGTCGGGAGTGTGGTGTTCGGCGAGGGGGACGAGCATGTCCTCGCGGACGGCGACCTGACGGTAGAAGTCGAGAGACATCTCCTCGTCGGCATCGAAGTCGTCCAGCTCGAAGTCGACTTGGGGAATGAACGTCCGAGTCAGCGCCGGTTCGGTGGGAGACAACAAGGGCCTTTCGATGGAGTTCAGCGACGCTGCGCCGGGGTGGACGGCCGCGTGCCGGACCGGGCCGGGAGCTTCGGCGCCTGGGTCGTGGGGGTCCGTCGGGTGGCGAACAGCGCGGCGCGTCCGGCGTCGGTGAGTGCGACCGGCTGGCCGGCGTGCACGGGGTGGCTGGTGTCCCGGACGACCAGGCCGACGTCCTCCAGCCGCTGCAGCTTGGCGTGAGGGATGCGGGTGCCGGAGGCGGCTGTGACGGACATCCGGCCGGTCAGTAGGTGTTCGTAGAGCTTGGCGCCGCCGGCGATGGCGAGCAGCGCCGCCTGGTCGTCCGTCGAGAGCGGCTTCGCGCCGGGCATCGAGGCCGCCGGGGCGGCCTCGATGGGCTCCAGGGCGGCGAGTACTTTCCGGGCAGCGGCGTCCCGTGCGACGGTGGCCTCCTTCAGCTGGTCCACGGAGCGGTCGATGCGCGTGAACAGGGCTGCATCGACGTCGAACTCGCCGCTGGAAAGGCGGTTGAGGAGGCGGAGGTAGAAGGTGACGCCGGTCTGGGTCTTGGCCAACTCGCGGTGTAGGTCGACCAGGTGGGCGTGTGGCTCGTCGAGGACGCCCCGGTCGCGGTAGGCCCACAGGGTGTCGATGTCGTGGCCGGTGACGGCTTCGAGACGATGGTCGAGCGGGGAGACCGCACGCCGGGCTGGTGTCGGCGTGGGTTGAGGGGGCATAGGCGACGCTCCGTGCGTTCAGCGGGTGTGATGGTGGTGCGCGGGGTTCTGTGCGGGACGGGGCAGACCCGGCAGTGCGGTGGGTGGCGGACCGGGCCGGGGCGCGGGAGTGCGGGTGGTCAGCTGCGGGGAGCGGGAACGGGCCGCGTGGGTGCGGGCGCTCAGCGGCCGGCGGGTCATCCCCAGGCGGCGGCCGACCTCGTCGTAGACGTCATTGCCTGCACGTGGCCGGACCGCGACGACGTGAATGTCCTTCTGATGCGCGGACTCCGCAGGCGCCGGACGGACGCCGTAGACGACGCGCCAGTCCTTGCGGGAGTCCACGAACAGCTTGCGATAGCCCTCCAGGTCACCGTCGAGGCGTAGCCCGAAGCGTTGCGCGTTCACGACGTCTTGCAGGTAGGCGAGGGTGAGGTCGCGGATATCGCTGGGTGCCTGGAGGAGATCGGTCAGCGCGCGGGGGTCGAAGCTCAGTCCGAAGGCGGGCTGTCCCGCTCCCGTGGTCATGAAGTCGGCTCGTCCGGCTCGGCGGTCCCGGCTGCCTGCGCCGTGGACGCCGTCTCCGTGCGCACGGACGGCGGCGGGCCGGGCAGAAGACGGTGCGCGGGTCGGTCGGGAGAGGTCATGCAGGCCGACAGCGGGCCGCCCGGTGCGCGGATCGCCGCGACAGCGTGGGTGAGGAAGTCCCGGTGCCACACGAACAGGCCGGAGAGTCCGGCTTCGGGGTCCTTGTGCTGCTGGTACGCGAGCCACAGAGCGTGGAGCCAGGCCACGACATCGTCGTGTTCCTGCCACTGCAGGCACCAGGGCGCCGCGGTGGTGACCTCCGACCCGTACACCGGGAGGAAGAAGTCGTCGACCCAGTCCGACAGAGCGTCGAGTTCGTCCTCCCTTTCCTCCCCGTCAAGTTCCAGGATCGGGCGGGGTTCCGGCGGAGCGGCGGCAGGCGGCCCGCCGAGCCCCGGCATGCCGAACGCGGCGAACGGCGATCCGCTCGGTGCCGGGGCGGACGCGAGGTGGTCGAGTTGCTGCGCCTGTTGCGCCGACTGCTCCATGAGCCTTCGGACGCTCGCCTCGATTCCCTCCAGCTGCGGATCGGGTAGGCGAACCGGCTCCAACTCCCCATCGTCAGGCGGTTTTGTGGATTCGGGCATGAAAGAGTTCGGCCTCCTACGAGACGCGGAATGAGAGAAAGACGGAAAGCGCGACGCGCGGGCCGGGCAGCGAGACAAGAGTCCGCTCCGCCGGAATGCCATCCAGGGCGTCAAGCTCCTTAACGTGGAGCGCGCTCGCGGCTCAAGCGGTGAGAATCACGTCGTCTTGTGTGAGGGTCTCGCGGATCGTCTCGGTGAGCCGGTCGGCCGCAATCGACGCGTAGTGCTCGGTCTTCTCCACGCCGATGAAGTCCCGGCCTTCCAGCAGGGCGGAGACGCCCGTGGAGCCGGAGCCGGCGCAGAAGTCGAGCACCGTGCCGCCCGGCGGTGAGATCTTGACCAGCTCGCGCATCACCTCGACGGGCTTCTGCGTGATGTGCTGGCGCTTCGCCCCCGAGGGCTGCGACGCCGAGTACAAGCCGGGCAGATAGACCGGGTTCCGGGAGCCGTCGATCGCTCCCTTCGACGCCCAGACGATGAACTCGCAGTTTTGCGTGAACCGGCCCTTCTGCGGCCTGGCCTGCGGCTTGTGCCAGGCCAGCACTCCACGCCACAGCCATCCGGCCGCCTGGATCGCGTCCGTCGTGGTGGGCAGTTGGCGCCAGTCGGTGAACAGCAGCGCGGTCCCGCCGGTCTTTGTGAGGCGGTGGGCTTCGGTCATGACCTGCGTCAGCCAGAACCCGTACGACCTCTGGTCCATGTTCTCGCCGGTGAAGTCCGGCAGGGTGTGCTGGGCGTCGGCGGAGGTGTACTTCTGCTTCGCGGAGCGGGTGGTGCGCTCCTTCGCGGTCCTACCCCCGCTGTTGTACGGCGGATCGGTGATGACGGAGTCGACGCAGTCGTCCGGGAGGCCGGTGAGAACGCTGAGGGCGTCGCCCTGGTGCAGGGAAAAAGGCAAAGAGGAACCCCTATTCGGGTGCGGAAGCGCGGAGGGAACTCACCGCCTCGCACAGGAGTCCTCGCGGGCCGGAAGTGGGCATGCAGAAGCCCAGGGCCACAGACCGAGGAAGGCGAGGGGGGAGTCCAAAAACTGTAGACGCGAAAGCGCCGACGACCAAAAAGTGCCCTGCCGAGGTACCGGTTTCCGGCACCTCACGCCGACTTTTTGGTCAACCGCCGATCCGCGCCTACTGTTTTTGAACCGCCCGCCGCACACCGCCGCTGGCTTACAACCCTGCCACACCTGACGGAGATACCCCCTGCCCCGGCACACCTAGAGATCGTCTTCAAAGGTGGCCAGGTGATGAGGGATCATGCTTGTCGTGGTGCGTCGTCATGAGCTTTCGGATGCCGAGTGGGCAGTGTTGTCACGGTTGTTGCCGAGTTCGGGGACTGCTGGGCGGCCCCGTTCTGACGACCGGGTGGTACTGAACGGGATCGTGTGGAAGCTGCGGACCGGGTCGGCCTGGCGTGATGTGCCGGAACGGTACGGTTCCTGGCAGACCTTGTACACGCGGTTCCGCAGGTGGGCGCTGGACGGCACGTTCTCGCGCATGCTGCGGGCGATCCAGGCGGAGAAGGACGCGGCCGGGGACATCGACTGGCTGGTGTCGGTCGACTCCACCGTCGTGCGGGCTCACCAGCATGCAGCCGGCGGCAAAAGGGGGCAGTCGACAGGGACGAAGCGGGTGATCACGCCCTCGGCCGATCCCGTGGCGGACTGAGCACGAAGGTCCACCTGGCCTGCGACGGACTCGGCCGCCCCCTCGGCTTCGTCTTATCGGGCGGCAACGCCAACGACTGCACCCGCTTCGAGCAGGTGATGGGCTCGATCACCGTGCCCAGAGTCGGGCCCGGGCGTCCGCGGACCCGGCCCGACCATGTGGTTGCCGACAAGGGCTACAGCTCTCGGAAGATCCGCGCTTACCTGCGACGACGAGGCATCCCACACACGATCCCCGAACGCGTGGACCAGGTTCTGGGCCGACTGAACCGCGGCACACGCGGCGGTCGGCCGCCCGGTTTCGACCGGTGCGTCTACCGCCGCCGCAACGTTGTCGAACGCTGTTTCAACCGTCTCAAGCAGTGGCGCGGGCTGGCCACCCGCTATGACAAGACCCGCGAGTCCTACGAGGCGGCCGTCACCATCGCCGCGATCCTGCTCTGGATCTGACCTTTGAAGACGATCCCTAGTTCACGGCCCGGCCACACGGAGCGAGCGGCAACTCGCCCCCACCGGCCCGCCTCCGATCGCCCACCCCGGCCGCCGCGCCCTTCCACCACGCCCCGCGCACGCGGCACGCCGGACACCGCACCCCCAAGGACACGTTCATGACGTCTCGCTACCCACCCATGCCCGAAACCGCTGACCGGCGAGCGGTCCGCTCGGATTGAAGGGGCTCGCCGCCGGCATCGGCGTCGTCTTCCTCTCCCCGATCCTGATCGCCGGTACCGGCATGATGCTGGCCTCCTCGGCCGACGCCGTGCAGAACAGCGGCTCCTTCAGCAGCTGCCTGAGCGACATCGACAGCGACAAGGTCGCCGAACAGGTCACCAAGATCCTCGACGGTGCCTCTGGCAAGGACGTGCACGTCGAGGGCCTGGACCTGCCCGCCGAGCAGGTCCCCAACGCGGCGACGATCGTGGCCGCCGGCCTCTCCCTCGACGTCCCCAAGAAGGGACAGATCATCGCGCTCGCCACGGCGATGCAGGAGAGCCGACTGCGCAACCTGAACTACGGCGACCGCGACTCCCTCGGCCTCTTCCAGCAGCGCCCTTCCCAGGGCTGGGGCAACGCCGAGCAGATCCGCGACCCCACCTACGCGAGCGAGCAGTTCTACAAGCACTTGCTCAAGGTGAGCGGGTGGCAGCAGATGACCGTCACCCAGGCCGCCCAAGCCGTGCAGAAGTCCGGCCTGCCGGACGCCTACGCGCAGTGGGAAAAGCTGGCCACCGCGCTACAGGGCGCCATCGCCAAGACCTTCCCCGGCAGCGGTGACGCGGACGGCAAGGACACAGACCAAGACAAGCAGTCGGCCACGACCGGCTGCGCGCCGGGCCAGGACGGTTCCGGGTTCGGCCGCATTCCCGAGGGGAGCGTCCCGAAGGGTTACTCGCTCCCCAAGGACGCGGATCCGAAGGCGCACAAGGCCATCGCCTGGGCGATGCAGCAGCTCGGGACGCTCTACCAGTGGGGCGGATCCTGCACGAACTCGCACGGTCCGGACCCCATGGGCCGCTGCGACTGCAGCTCTCTGATGCAGCAGGCGTACGCGCACGCCGGCGTCACACTCACCCGCACCACGTACACGCAGGTGGGCGAGGGCAAGGCGGTCTCGCCCGCCCACCTCAAGCCCGGTGACCTGATCTTCAGCCGCGGCAGCGCCGCACGGCCCGAGCACGTCGGCATGTACATGGGCGAGGGCCTCGTCATCGAGGCACCGCGCACCACCAAGCCGGTCCGGATCACCCCGATCAAGGACTGGACGATTCTCGCCGCCCGCCGGGTCCTCTGATACCGGCCGGGGCGCGACCGCCCCGACACACCATCTCTGACCGAGATCCCCCCGGCAGTAGGAGCATCCTTGATAACCCGCCACCGCGCCCTCGCGGCAGCCTCTCTGGGCCTGGCCGTCGCCACCGGCGGCCTGGCCACCGCCACCACGGCACAGGCGTACGACACCGGCACCACCACGATCAGTTGCAGTGCGGTCAAGGTCCGTACAGCCCCGTCGAAGACGTCCACGGTAGTGGGCATCGGCTACCGCCGCGACAAGGTCGTCTACGACCAGTGGGCGTACCGGAAGGTCGAGAAGACCTGGTACACCCACGGCACCGTCACCCGGAGGTCCGACGACAAGAGGATCCGCGGCTACATGATCTATAACTGCGCGAACCCGTACGAGACCAATCCCGCGCCGAAGCCGTCAATCCCGAAGTAGTGCACCCCGGCAGCCGGCTCGAAGGCTGAGCCGGCTCGCCGTCGACAGCAGCACCGGCCCGCTCCGCGGCCTCGCCCCCCTCCACGGTGCCGGAGCGGCTGTGTCCACGTGCACGCCACGCCGCCCTTAGCGGGCACCGAGCGGGTGCCAGCCGTTTCATGCAGGGCGTTTGCCTCCCTCTCTGCGGGGCGCTGCCTCGTTCCTCCCCTTCCTTCCGTGATTCCCGCGCGCCGATTTCGGCATGCCCAAGGAGCTTCCTTGCACCTATTCGAAACCGTGCAGTACTTGGCCTACGATCCCGGCATCACGCCGTCGGGCGGTGGACTGCCGGGCCTGAGCGTGCTGAAGAACGTCGTCAACTCGATCAACTTGTTCGGCATCGTCGCCGTCGTCGGCGCCCTCGCTGTGTCGCTCGGTGTGTGGGCCTGGGGTCATCACACCGGTGGGCACCAGGCCGAGGCCAACGGGAAGAAGGGCGCGGTCGTGGCTGCGGGCGCCGCCCTGGGCCTCGGCGCCGCGAACGGAATTGTCGCGTTCTTCTCGGCTCTCGGGTCGCAGGTCCACTGATGCGGAAACGACTCTCCTCCTCCCTGTCTTCGTTTGGCATGGGCTGGGCGGCTAACCGGCGCATCGCGCTCGTCGCCTCCGTCGTCGCCGTCCTGCTTGTCTTCGCCGGGATCGTCGCCCCGCTGACCGGCAGCGGGAACGGCCACCAGACCCCCGACACTGCCGCACCAGTTCCATCTGACAGCCCGTCCTCCACCGAGGCCGCCCCGAAGCCTTTCTCCGGATCTGGATCGGTGCCCAATCCTCCGCAGATCGCCGAGCCGGTCGCCTACGCCAAGGCGGCGGCCCAGATGCTGTGGTCCTACGACACACGCGACACCAGCCGCGACCAGCAACTAGCGGGCATGCGGGCCTGGATGACCACGGAGCCCAAGTACGCCGACTGGGCCTCGGTCTCCGGCCAGGTTCCCGATCCGGTGCTCTGGTCGCGGATGGCCGACCAGGACCAGCACGCCACCGCCAGCGTCACCGAGGGCCACTACCCCTCCGCCTTCAAGCAGGCGCTGGCCGACGACCCGTCCGCGATCACCGAGGCGTACATCTACGTCGTCACCGTCAACGGCAAGCAGCAGATCGTCTGGAAGCAGGGCGGCGGCGGTGCCGAGGAGCGCGCCGTGACCCTCGCCGTGCAGTGCCGCCCCAACCACGACTGCACCCTGGCCGCCATCGCCCCGAGCGTCACGCAGTGACTCGCGCCTGACACACGAAAGGGAGTAACTCCCCGTGGGTTTCTGTGACTTCCCCTTGGCAGACAAGCTGTGCACTGTTGGCGACGCGGTGTCCTTCGCCTCGGACCCCGGCAAGGCCATCGGCGACTGGATGGCAAAGTCCGCCGGTGAACTGGCAGCCGCCGCAGCCGACTTGGCCGCCGAGGCGGTCAACACCACCACCAAGGTCGACCTGAACGCCGTATGGTTCCGCGACAACTACGAGATGCTAATTCCGCTGGGCCTGGTCCTGCTGGTCGCGACGTTCTGCGCGCAACTGGTCAGGGCCGCCGTCAGACGCGACGGACAAGCCCTCACACAGGCATTCACCGGCACCATGTCGGGCGTCCTGTTCGCGTTCTGCGCCATCGCCCTGACCACGGTCGCCGTCGAGGTGGTCGACGCCGTCTCCGACGGACTGTTCAAAGCCGCGAACCTGGACATCGCCTCGGCGGTACGCCGCATCGTCAAGGTGAACCAGATCGCCAGCCTGTCCGGACTGGGCTGGCTCGTCGCGGTCGTCGCCGGCCTCGGCGCCGCCATCGGCGCCTTCCTCTACTGGTGCGTGATGATGGTCCGCAAGGTCGGCATCCTCGTCATGGTCACCCTGGCGATCTTCGCCTCCGCCGGCGGCGGCTGGGAGGTCGCCAGGCGCTGGCGCAAGGGCTGGATCGAAGCCACCGCCACCCTCGTCGTCTCCAAGCTCTTGATGACCGTGATCTTCGTTCTCGGCATCGCCGCCATGGGCAAGACCGAGGCCAAGGACGGCATCGCCGCTCTGGCCGACGTCATGTCCGGCATCGTGATCATGATCCTGGTGCTGCTGTGCCCGTACGCCGTCTTCAAATTCGTGCACTGGGCAGCCGACGGCACCGACGGCGAGTCCATCCACCGGGCCGGTGGCGCTGGAGCCCAGATCGCCAAGGCCCACGCCGAGAAGGCCGCCCGCAAGGCCGCCGCCACTGCGGCCACCGCCGGAACCGGTGGCGCTGCCGCCGGAGCCGGCGCCGCACCGCAGGGGCCCGACGCCGCCAGCGGAGGCGGTTTCCCCGGCGACGTCGCCGCCAACCCGACCGGCGGGGGCGGCGAGGGCAAGGAAGGTTCGCAGGGCGGCGGCTCGCCCGGTGGCGATGCCATCAAGTCCGGTCTTCAGAAGGCTGTCCAGCCCGCACCGACGAGCGTGTCCGACGACGCCAGCGGCCAGGTGGGCGGCAGCCCAGGGCCGGGCGGATCCGGCGCGAACGCCGCATCCGGCCAGGGCAGCGGATGGCAGTCCACGGCGCCGACGACGACCCCGCCGCCGCAGGGCGCACCCCCGTCCCCCGGCTCACAGAGCGCCACGTCCAGCGGGGCGAGCGGACCGCCGTCGCCTCCGACCGGCCTCTGACCCCCTGCCCGACTCCCGGGGGCGGGACGTGCACGTCACCTCCCGCCCCCGGGTTCCACCCGCGCCACCAGGACCCGCCCCTTGACTGATCTCTCCGTCGCCCCGGTCACGGTGAAGTTCCCGCACCGGTCCCGCCGCGGCATCCTCCTCGGCCTCTCCCTCCCCCAACTCGTACTCGTTTCCTGCACGCTGGCGCTGCTGCTGATGACGGTGATCTCCACCGGACTGCTCGGCGCCGTCGCCCTGGCCCCGCTGTGGGCCACGTCCGGTGCACTCGTCGCAATCCGCCGGCACGGCCGCTCCCTAATCGACTGGGCGCCGATCGTCGCCCGCTACGCACACCGCCGCCGCAGTGGCCAGACCCTCTGGCTCGCCCGACCCGTCACCCGTCCCCGACAGGACGGCATCCTCCACCTGCCCGGCACCGCCGCCTCCCTCAAGGTGGTCACCCCCAGCGACTCCGCCAACCAGGCTGCGGCCGTGCACGACCCGCACCAGCAGACCCTGACCGCCATCGCCCGTGTCAGCAGCCGCGCCTTCGCCCTCCTCGACCCCACGACCCAGAACCGCAACGTCAGCAGCTGGGGACGCGCGCTCGCCGGCATCGCCCGTACCGGGCACATCGCCACCGTGCAGGTGCTGGAACGCACCGTCCCCGACAGCGGCGACACCCTCACCCGCCACTGGACCCAGAACGGACAGCCCCGCACCCCCGTCGCCGGACAGATCTACTCCGAACTGGTCGCCTCAGCCGGACCCGCCGCCGCCCCGCACGAGACCTATCTCGCCATCTCCCTCGACCTCAAGGCCGCAAGGCGCCTGATCAACCAGGCCGGCGGAGGCTTGCCCGGGGCGTTCACCGTCATGGCGCAGACCACCGCGTCCATCGCCCAGGCCGCCCGCAACGCCGGACTCCAGGTCACCGGATGGCTCACCTCGCGCGAGATCGCCGCCGTCATCCGCACCGCCTACGACCCGAAGGCGCTCGCCGCACTCCAGCAGTGGTCCCCCACCGGCCGCGCCGAGGCCGACTCCGAAGCCGCCGGGCCCGTCGTCCACTTCGAGGAATACGACCGCCTCGCCACCGACTCCGCACGGCACACGACGTACTGGGTGGAGAACTGGCCGCGCACCGAAATGGGGGCCGGGTTCCTGCACGGGATCATGTTCACGGCCGGCGTGCGCCGCAGCCTCTCCCTCATATACGTGCCGCAAGGACTCGAGCCCGCGCTGCGGGACGTCCAGCGCAAGAAGGCGGCGATCATCGCCGACGCCAACGAACGCGCCCGCCGCGGGCAGGTCGACAGCGAGGAAGATTCCGTCGAGTACGCCGACGTCAAAATGCGGGAACGGCAGCTCATCGCCGGGCACGCGGACGTCGCCCTGACCGGCCTGGTCACCGTCACCGCCGAGACCGACGCCCTCCTGGACGCCGCCTGCGCACAGATCGAGACCCACGCCGTCACCTCGGGCGTCGACCTCCGCAGACTCAACTACCAGCAGCCGGACGCCTTCGCCCTCACCGCGCTCCCGCTCGCCCGGACCGCCCTGTGAGCCGGACCCGTTCCCCACACCCGGCACCCTGGCCCACTGTTCTTCGATCACCCGCGACGGACCACCCGTCACCGCCCCTGCCTCCCGGCAGGAAGGACCACCACCTTTGACCTCTCGCACACCTCCGGACGACGCGCACCCCTACCTCCGCGCCGCGAGCGCCGGAGTCCGCCACCACACCCGGGCCCTTGCCTCCTCGGACGCGACCCCGTCCCGGCCGGCAGACCGCCTGCACCTCGATGTGGTCCACGCTCACCTCACCGCCCTGCACCAACTCCTGGACCGGCTCGCCGAAAGCGCCCGGCCACCGCACCCCGCCGCCGGCCGCCACCTCGCCGCCGCGCATACCCGCCTCTGGCAGGCCGCCAGCGAGGTCCACTCCGCCTTCCACCTGCTGCCCAGCAACACAGCAGCAGAACCCGAGGCGAGCGCGTGCCATCCCGAGCGGCTGCCCGAGGGACCGCCCGTGCTGACGATCTGCCAGCGCCACCTCGCCGCCGGACACAGCATCCGCCGCAAGACCACCCCCACCGACCTCCGCCCGCACACCACGGCCTGCGTGCGATGAGCACCACCCGCAGAATCGAGGGCCACCGATGAGCCACCGGCCCGCCCGCCGCGCCTCCGCCAGCCCGCTCTTCACCCCCCACGGCACCGACCGCGCCAGCCGCAAGGCCGCCCGTCGCCAGCTCGCCGAGGCCACCGCCAAGGCCCGCGCACAAGCCAGCGCCCACCAAACCGAGAGCACATCCGCTGAGCACGAGATACCCACCGCGCTCTACCCACCGAGCGGACGCCCCGGGCCCGCCTCCGCACGTGGAAACCGGCTGAAGCTGCCCGCCCACCGCATGACGACCGCCGTGGTCGCCGGCGCGTATCCGTTCCTGGCAGAGGGCGGACTCGGCGCCGAGGGCATCTACATCGGGCGCGACGTCCACGCCGAAGCCAGCTTCGTCTTCGATCCGTTCGCGCTGTACGGCCGCGTCGAGGGATTCACCAACCCGAACCTCTTGCTCGCCGGAGTGATCGGCCAGGGCAAGAGCGCGCTCGCCAAGAGCTTCGCCCTGCGTTCCATTGCCTTCGGATACCGCGTCTACGTACCGTGCGACCCGAAAGGCGAATGGACGCCGGTGGCGCAAGCCCTCGGCGGCCGATCCGTAGCCCTCGGCCCCGGGCTGCCCGGACGACTGAACCCTCTGGACGCGGCACCGCGCCCGCAGAGCGTTGCGGAGGCCGACTGGGTCGGCGAGATCCGCAAACGGCGCCTTCTCCTGCTCGGCTCCCTGGCCCGGACGGTCCTGGGCCGGGACCTGATGCCCATGGAGCACACCGCCCTCGACGTCGCCCTGGACGCCATCGTCACCCGCGCCGCTGCCACCGGCCGCACCCCGCTCCTCGGCGACGTGGCCGCCACCCTCAACAACCCCAGTGCGCTCGACGAAGCCGCCGGGATGATGTCGGGCCAACTCGGCGACGCCGCCCGCGACCTGGCCCACGCGATGCGCCGCCTCATCCACGGTGACCTGGCCAGCATGTTCGACGCCCCCTCCACCGTCGCCTTCGACCCGAACGCGCCAATACTCACCATCGACCTGTCCCGTCTCGGCGGCTCCGGCGACGACACCGCCCTCGTCCTGGCGATGACCTGCGCCTCCGCCTGGATGGAATCCGCCCTCTCCGATCCGTCCGGCGGCCGGCGCTGGATCGTATACGACGAGGCATGGCGGTTGATGAGACACGTCGGTCTGCTCCAGCGCATGCAGGCCCAGTGGAAGCTCTCCCGCGGCCTCGGCATCGCCAACCTCATGGTGATCCACCGGCTGTCCGACCTGCTCACCGCCGGCGACGCCGGATCACAGGGGCGCGCCCTGGCCGAAGGGCTCCTCGCGGACTGCTCCACCCGCATCATCTACCGCCAGGAGACCGACCAACTCCACGCCGCGGCCTCGCTGCTCGGCCTGACCTCCGTCGAAATGGACGCCATCGCCCACCTCAACCGAGGGCGTGGCCTGTGGAAAGTCGCCGGACGATCTTTCATCGTGCAGCACCTCCTGCACGCGCACGAGCTGGCGCTCTTCGACACCGACGCTCGCATGCACTGAAAGCGATCAAATGCAGGGAAAACCTACCGAAAGATCCGGACATGCTGGACGCTTCCGCACACTCTATTCCGGAGCGCCTGCACCAGTTGTGCCTCGAACTGCGAAGCGCCACCAGCACCCTCGAACTCCTCGACGCGGATGGCCAGGTGCCTTCTCCCCTGCCCATCCGCAAGCTGCTGCGGCACACGGTCATGGCCCAGACCCTCGCGACCGCTACCACGCGGCTAGCCAGCGACCTCGCCAGCAGCATCGGAGCCGAGCCCTCCAAGGAGCAGGCCAAAGCCCTCGCCGGCATGGTCGCCGCAGTAGCGCAGACGTCGACAGCCGCCCATCTCTTCGCTCGTATCGCCGAGACACCGGCGTCTCCAGCTCCCCAGCCGGGCACCACGCACGCCGAGCGCCGCAACAGGCGGACGCTCATCGATCACGCCACCGGACGACGCGAATTGCGGCGGGCCTCCGAATCCGTCCAGGCAGTGGGACAGCATCTGAGCGACCATCACGCCTATCAGCGCTTCCTCGCCGACATGCGTCTCCCTCCCCGTCCACCTGCTCTGTCCCGGTTCCCGACCACCTCACGCTCCTAGCGTCAAGGGACGCGACAGCGCGGTCCCTGCACTCGGGCAGGATGCTGGCTGTGTACGGTCAGTCGAGGTCGCCCGTTGCCACCAGGTGGTCGACGAAGGCCGCCGTGATGCCCTGCGGGTCGGTGTCCAGGACGGCTGCGTCGGGCAGCTCGGCTTCCAGACCCCATTCCGTGTTGAACGTGACGGCCGCGCCCTGCGGGACCACGGCCGACCTCAGCCAGGTCACCACACCGGCCGCCAGAGCGACGGTGCAGTCCTTGACGGACACACCCTCGGGCGACAGCAGGGCCATGCCCTCCAGCTGCTCCTCGTCCACCGTGATGCCGAAGTGCATCGACGACCCCGTCACCGGCCCGTCCGTGCCCTCCTCCACACGGATGAACGCCTCAGGGTTCCGCTCCCGCAACACGGCTTCAAGCCCCGCGTAGGTCAGCCCCCAGCTCTCCCCCGCGGGCGGGGTGAAGACGTACAGGGTGCGCAGGGCGGCGATCTCTTCCGGCTCCATCGTGGGGGTGCTGCCTTCTGTGCGGGGGGTCAGGGAACGTAGCGGGCGTGGCCGCTGACACCATAGGCGGCCATCATGACGCGCCAGTACTGGACCGCGTCCTGATTGTTGGTGACGGTCTCCACGCCGCGCATCTCGCTGTTGCGCGGGTCGGTCAGCGCGGCAGCGTACTTCTTCAGCTCGTCACGATCCGACCGGTACAGGAAGTCCTTCTTGTCGGACGCGTGGTTCTCGCGCAGTTCTTCGAGCGAGCGATAGCAGCGCTGGTCCGGCTTGTTGACGTACTTGGCCTCGATCGCCATGCCGTCGCTGTCGCGGAAGCCGTCCACCATCAGGGTGCTCTTGGCGCTCAGCCCCGGCGGGATGGGAACCTCGAACTCCGGGTAGCCGGCGACACGGCGCTGGTAGGCGATCTCGGCAGGACGGCCGCCGGAGAAGTCGCCTTCGCGCAGTGAGCTGAGCCAGGTCTGGAAGTTGCCGCGCTGGGCGGGGGTGAGCGGCGGGAAGCGGGGGTCGGGCGGGAGGGCCGGCGGTATCGGCTGGACGCGCGGGCCGTTGGCCGGCCGGTAGGCAACCGGGACCAGCGTGGGCACCCGGATGAGCGGAGCCACAAACGGCGGCAGGCCGGGCAGCAGGCTGTCGTTGTCCGGGCGGGGCAGTTTCACCCGGGCCCTGGCGCTGTCGAGGGCGGGCGGGATCTGGCCGAGGGCGGTGATCCGCGTGTCAGCGGCGATCAGGTCGTGCAGCCCGCCGTCGTAGCCGTCCCCGCCGAACCTGGGCTGCTCCCACGGCATGAGCACCTCGCTGGTGGGCGAGGTCTGTTCGTACGGCAGCCGGGCCTTGGCCGTTTCGATGTGAGCGGCGTACGCCTCACACGCGTCGGCGAGCATCTTGCAGGCGGACGGCAGGTTCGCCATCAGGGTCTCGTCCTCGCTCACCGCACTGGACGGGGGCCGCTTGCCCACGAACCTGCCGAAGAACTCCTCGACCGCGTCCGCCGTCACGCCGACCTCGTCGAGGGTGGCCCTCTTCCACGCGGCCTCCGCATCCCAGTACGCGTCCTCCAGGATCTTGCCTGCACTGCGCCAGGATCCGGCCACCGCCCGCAGCTTGCCCGGCTGGCCGAGGAAACGCTCGTTGAACAGGTACTGGTCCATTCCGCTGGTCTCGCCCACGACCTCGGGCAGATCCTCGGCCTGGTGACTCGCGCGCGGGCTGCAGTCCGGTCCCGTCGGCTGCGCCCCGATCTCCGGTGCCTGCGGGCTCTGCGCCAGCAGCTCCGCGGCGATCCGGCTTTCCGTCTTCAAGAACTCCTCGGCGGACTTCAGCAACGCGCCCGCCCCGCTGGCCATCACCCGGTGGGCGAAGCCGGCCTGTTCGAAGACAGTCGTGACGGCTTGCCTGTACACGGTGGCGAAGGCCCGCCCGGCCGTGTCGTCGCCCGCCATGCCCCCGTTCCCGCTGAGTTCGGCGGACAGCAGGCTCAGCATGTCGAAGATCAGGTCACGCAGCTCCACCAGGGACCATGACGCGTTGACGAAGTTCTCCGTCTGATGCCGAATGTCCAACGTTCCCCTCGCCCTGCCCGGCCCAACTCCCCTCGCACCGTACACGGTTGCGAATGAGGCATACGCGGGCAGTGGCTGACATCAGAGCAGCCGCCGTCACGGGCACGACCGGCGGCGCACCCCGTCCGGCAGGAACCTGCCCTGCCCAGGCACGTAGCGGGCGGGCACGAGCATCTCGATCCGCACGTGCACGCCCGTCTCAAGGCCCGCTCTCTCCTTCATCACATCGACCAGAAACCCCTCATGTCCCATCCCGACTTCGAGCTGTACGACAACGTCGGCCGCACCGCCGACCAGATCCGCGCCTACCACACGCGTTCCGCTACCAGGGCGGATCTGCGCCGCTGGGCCGATCGCGATGCCGAAGCATTCCGCACGCGGCACGCCCTGCCGCCCGAGCGGTTCCCCACCCCGGACCTGAACCTCTACCGCGCGCGGCTTTGGACGCGGCGGAGACGCCGGCCGAGTTCAGCACCGTACTCAATGCCCTGCTGGACGCCGTCGCCCCGTTCCTCGGCGAGGTCATCGATCATCTGGCCGCCACGGCGAAGTGGCGGGACCAAAACCGAGGAGCCGAACCCGAGTCACCGCCCTGGTTGCTGCGCCAGCAGCATCGCCTCCGGACTGGCCATGGCCAGCGAAGCCGATCTCAAGATTCTTCGCGCGCACTACGACCCGGCCCCGGACCGCGACGGGCCCCTGAAGCAGACCCGCACCGCGCCCGGGCCGCCCCCGCTCCCGCCGCCCAGCCCGCAGCCCGGCTCAGCAGGCCCACGGCGCTGACCGCCGAAGGATCAACCACCCGCCACCTCAACTTCCCCGGCTTCCTCCCCGCGCACTCCCATTGCAAGAGCCCCGTGCCACCGCCACATAAACCGAGCGGTCGCCACCGTTGAAACCGGGCCGCTGCCCACCTTCACGAGGAGTCCCCTGAAACGCCCCGCCCACTTCAGCGACGCCGACTATGCCGAGTACCAGCAGTGCCAGGCCGAGCACGACGACCTCATGGCGCAGATCGCCGACCACGAAGCCCAGATGGAACACGGCCTGATCAACGCCTACGACGAGTACGAACTCGCTTTCAGTCCGGTGCCGAAGCCGGAAGCCACCCCCGCTCGCCGGACGCCTCCGCCGCACCGCACGCCGACCTCCCGCAGGAGGAGCCGTGGCCGCTGACGACGCGAGCACCCCAGACGCCCGCCGCGCGGCTCCGCTCGCGCCGCTCCCCGACCATCGCAACGTGGACACCCCGTGGTGGCAGGAGCTGTGGTGCCGCCACGCACACATCACCACACCGCTGCGAGAGCGCGGGCTGGAGTGCGACATCGAGTTCGGCCTCAGCGCCTACATCGTGCGCGTGTCGCTCCCCGACGACAGCTACCTGATCATCGGCCCGCCGCAGGAGCCCTCCACCGACCACCCGCCAGGAAACCCGCAGGGCTGGATCGCGACCCGTGAGCACCCCGACGACCAGGCACTGTTCGAGGTCGTCTACGACTCGGCTCCCTCCGACGACCCCGGTGCCCCCCAGCGGGCCGAAGTCCGCCACGGCGGCAACGCCCAGCCCCTCATCGAGGCGATCGACCATCGCCTCGCCCAGCTCGGGCTGCTGCCACATCCCCTCTCACCCACCACCAACCCGCACTCGCTACCGGAAACGCCGACGCTCCACGAGCCTGACGCCCCGGACGTCCCCGACGCAGACCGCGGCCCTGCCTACGTCTACGGCGACGCGCTGCTCGCTCTGACCGACCGGCTCAACGCAGCCGAGTCACACGCGGACGCCGCTGACCTGCTGCACCAGATCCTGGATCCGGCCAACGGCCTGCTCGAACGGCTCGGCGAGTTCTTCGAAGCAGCCGGGGAGAAGGCCAAGGAAGCCGAGGAGGACGACGGCTTCGACCTGTCCCACGACCTCGCCGACGCCGCCGCCAAGATCCGCAACCTCGGAGAAGTCCTGCACGTGGCCGAGGACCGGATGCGGGCACTGGCCCCGCGCGTGCCAGCGCCGCGGCTCCCCGCCGCCCCGTCCCGTGCGCCGTCCCTTCCACTGCGGTCCCTCCCGTCGGCATCACCGAAGACCGCACCAACGACCAGCCGTACGCGCTGATCCACTCCCTCCCGCAGCCCCTTGGAGCCTCCAGCCGCACCGCTCGCCGTACCCTGCCGCTGTTCGTCGGCGCCTTCGCCCCGGAAGGGCTCGAAGAGGGCCACGACGATCCGCACGCTCCACGCAGTATCGTCCTGCCGCCGTTCGCCAGGTCGGGCTGCCCTGGCCGTCGCCGATCGGTACCTGCCCTCCTACGAGCCTGCCGTCCACGCCCGCCGGACCGCGGCCATCGCCGCCGTACTCGGGGGCATCTTCTCCGAGCACGACACCTGGCAGGCCATGGTCGTCTCCGGCCGCTACAGCGACGCCACCCCGCTGAGCGCCGCTGCTCTGGGCGCCGCGACCGAGGAATTCCTCGACCGCTCCTGGCGCGGCTTTCTCACCGCCGTCGACCACGCCCCGGCTCTGATCGACCGGTGCCGTCCCGCCAGCAGCCCGTGGCACGACGACATCGCGACGCTCTCCCGCCTGGCCGACGCCGTGACCGATGCCGAGACCCTGCTCGACGAGGTGGTCCACGGCGGTCCCGTGCCGTCGTAGGAGCGCGATGCCCGCGCGTGGCCGGCCGTCCAGACCTGGCTCACCGACGGCGCGATCTTCCTGCGCCAAGCCCGCGTGGCGTACCCCACCGCCGCCCGGTCCTCCTCGTCGCCGCCTCGGTCCCCCCTCGCCGCCGCGGCCCGTCCGGCGCACCTCAGCCACTGACAGCTCCACCCCGACAGCGTGAGGAGAAGCCCGCCCCCTTGCAACCCGGCACCCACTTCGCCTTCGGCGACCACGACACCCACGGCTTCGTCGCCTCCTTCACCGCCTCCCTGCCCGCGCACCTCGCCCACTGGTACCTGGAGCGCGAGCAGTTCGAGCCCGTCCCCGGTGAGCCCGGGCTGTACCGGCTCAGCGAGCCCGAGCGCGATGGTCCCCGCCGGACCCGCCAGGCCGTCCACGATCTTCGCCGGCAGGGCTACACGGTGCAGGCCGACATTCGCCTCGACCCGGCCCTCTCCGACAGCCCACCACGCCCGGTCCGGCCGAACGGGCTCCAGGAACGCCGCAGCCGTCTCGCCCAGGCCGCCGCCGGCCGAACGACGCAGCGCGCCACACCGCCCACCACGTCCTTGCCGTCGGTCCGGCCGATACCGCCGAAGCCCGCCTACGCACCGACCGTCCACCTGACGGCCTCAGGCAGTGGACGGTCCCGATGACGCCCGCAAGCACCGCCCCCGATGGCCACCTGCCGGTGGCACCCGAACTCGCCAACGGAGCCCGCGACTTCCGGCTGCGGATGGCGGTCATCGACCGCGAGACCGAAACCGCGCTCGACATGACACGCGACCGCTACGGCCGCACCGTCCACGCAAGCGCTGCGGCAGCCGCACGAGCCCACCGCGACAAGGCGGCGGTGGAGGCGTACACCACCCACCTCGCCCCGCACACCGATGCTCTGCTCGATGCTGCCCGCCGTGTGCTCGACGAGCTGCCACCTGCCCGGCATCTGGCCGGGTGGCGGGCCGTGCTGGACGGCCTGGCCGCCTCCGCCACCGAGATCCGCCGGGCGCTCGACCGGCCGGCCACCCCCGGCTCCGCAGCCGAACGCGCGCAGCACGCGGCCCTGTGGCCGCACCTCACCGCGTGGGCGGATCAAAGCGTCATCGCCAGCAACCTCGCCGACCAGAACAATGGCCAGCACCACAAGGCCCCGCTGACCGACGAAGAACAGCAGATGTGGACCGAGATGGCCCAAGCCGCGCAGAGACGAGGCGAGCTGGAGCTGACCGAGTCGTGGTACGCCGCCGACGGGCAGCCGATCACCCTCGCCCACCTGGTCGAAGACGACGACTCGACGCTGGTCGCGCTGCGAGGGGACCCGGACGCACCGGGCTGGCAGGTGATCGGGCACTACGCCCACGAATACGAGGCAGGAAAGGTACTGCCCGTCCCGGTCCCGCCCGGCGTGCTGCGCACGGACTTCTCACGGTTCAACCGCCCAGCGCCCGTCCCGGAGGTGTCGCTGCAGGAACTCATCCGCGACGTCGTCGAAGGCCGAACTGCGGGTGACGCCTCCGAAGCTCTCCTCGGCGCCGTCCAACGCGGATACACCCCGGGCCCGATGGTCCGTCTCCAGGAACTCCTCGAAACGAGTAGCCAGTTCGCCCGCGCCCTGGAGACCGTGCAGGGCCGCCAGATCGCCGCCCGCCTCTCGGCGCTGGGCCGGCAGATCGAGTTCCTCACCCGCGAAGTCGAGGAGGCGGCCGAGGACCTCGGCGAAACCGTCGCTGTCCTGCCGCCGCACCGCACCCCCGTGCTGCGGGTCCGCCCGCGCCCCGCCGTGGACACCACACCGCCCACGCCGCCGCCCCGCGCCAGCACGCCCGCCCGCCACCGCTAAGCACCGAGAAAGCACCCGGTGTCCCTGACCGCACCCCCGGCCCCGGCACCGGGCATCACCCACGGCGCGGTGCTTGGCAGCCCGTACGTCGCCCGCCTGCTCGGCGGCACCCTCACCTGCCGCCTCCCCAACGGCATGGCGCCCGTCGCCATCACCCTGTGGGCCACCGGGAGCGGAGGCAGCAGCGCCTTCGGCGGGCTACTCAGCGCCCTGTACGGGCTGTCCTCCGCGCTGGCCCAGCCGGTCAAGGGATGCCTCATGGACCGCCGCGGCCAGAGCACGGTGCACCGTCCGGCCGGCGCGCGCCGGCGTCTCGGTCCCACCGGACACCTGCAGCGCGGCCGGCATCGCCGCCCGCGCCGGAGGCCCGGCACAAGACGCCCTGATCAGGGCGCAACCCCTTTCCTGTCCAACCCTTTGAGGAGATCCATTTATGGCCGTCCGTATGCAGTGGACCGTGGAGCACGCATGCTCTCACCAGGTGGTTCATGACTTGTCCGGCCGTCCTGCCGACAAGCGTGCCGGATTCGCCCGCTGGCTCGCGACGAAGGACTGTACCGACTGCTGGAAGGCGGCGCGTGACGCCGACACCGAGTCCAAGGAGGAGTGGCTCGCGGCCAAGCGCGTCGCAGAGCAGGAGGCGGCCGTCGCGTGGGCGAAGCGGTTCGACATGCCGCAGTTGGAGGGTCCGGAGAAGGCCCGGGACTGGGGTGAGCGCTCGCGTCATCAGCTGATGACGGCCGCGCACACCGCGCTGGTCGTGGAGGGGAGTTGGGACGAGGCGGACTGGGCGGAGCTGGAGGAGAAGGCCCGCTCCCTCACGCGTGCCGGGTGGTGGATAGATCAGCGGGA
This sequence comes from Streptomyces sp. SLBN-8D4, assembly GCF_049739545.1. Lineage (NCBI taxonomy): Bacteria > Bacillati > Actinomycetota > Actinomycetes > Kitasatosporales > Streptomycetaceae > Streptomyces > Streptomyces sp. SLBN-8D4. The sequence goes on along the minus strand of NZ_JBMGQC010000001.1, from coordinate 8,593,161 downwards.
CGCCGAGGGCACCGACGTGCTCGAACTCCTCGACGCAGCGACCGAGGCGGACCGCGGGACGGAGAACCCGTTCCGCTGACAGCGGGGGAACATAGCCGGGAAACGCCGGTTAGCCAAACCGGCGTTCCTCCGGACCATTGTTCCTCCCACCCCGCCCACCTCGCGTGGAAGGAACAGCATGTCCCAGCCCCCGCCCTCGTCGGCCTTCGCGCCGACACCCGACCCGCTCACCCCCGACCGGGACATCACGCACCAGCACTTCCAGGCCGGTGACACCGTCGTCGTCCTCAAGGGGGTGGCCGGCGGGGAACTGTGGGGCGACGCGATGCGCGTTGTCGCCCCGTCTTGGCACACCCCGACCGACGAGGACGGATGGCGGCTGCGGGATGCGACCGGCGGAGCCCAGTCCTACGTCACCGCCCATCCCCGCTATCTCGTGCATCTCTCGCGCCGCTGCCCGGACTGCCTGATCCACCTGCGGGCCATGGAGGACACGCTCCTTGCGCGGTTCGCCGGCCGCGACGAGCTGATCGATTGCGGCTGGTACACCACCACCGCTCTCAACCATCTCGTGCACATCGCCGACATCCGGGGTGGTCGATGATCCCCCGCCTCCATGAGCGGACCCACACTCCGCACGACCCGCTCGCCGAGGCGCTGGGGCGGCCCATCTCGCCGATCGAGGGCCTCACGGAGTACACGGTCGTCGCCCACTGGCCGGGCCTGGATTACTTCTCCCTGGACGACGAGCAGAGGACCTGGACGTCCGTCCAGTGGGCTGAGCATCTCGAAGGCCCGTACCTGGAGCATCCGTTCGCCGCCAGTCCGGACGACGACCGGCGGGCGATCCTCCATCTCGACGTCCGGCTTCACCCGGACGACCGGGAGCTGACCGGCCCCGAGTGGGCTGAAACCGCCCACCGGCTCGCGCGGGCCGCCGGCATCGAGATTCCCGGCGAGGAGCACGGCTGCCGGTGGATCGCCATTCAGGCCCAGCCCGGACGCCTCGATTTGATCGCCAACCTGATCCACCTCGACGGCGCGTGGCACGCCCCGCCCGCAGACATTCTGCGGCGCCTCTCCGCCGAGGCGCGCCGCATCGAGCAGGACCTGCTCCTGATCCCCGTACGCACCGGACCCACCCCGCGGCCCGCCATCCGGCCAGCGACCACGGCATCGGCCCAGCTCGCGAGCGTCCTCACCCAGCTCGCCGACGAGCAGACCGGCCCGCTGGCCACGGTCCGCGGACTCGTCGAGCACACCGCGCAACGGATCGCCCGCCAGCCCGGCGCCGCCGGAACCGCCACCGCGCACCGCCTGGAGCTGATCGCCCGCCGCCTCCACGCCATCCAGCAGGACCTGGACAGCACCGCCGCGTGCCTGGTCCAGCCCCGGGTCGCCGCCGCACCGCCCGCCGCCCGGCACACCGTCCACCGATCGCCGTAGGAGAAACGCCTCATTGCCCCGTACCGACCGCTTCCTGGACATCCGCCGTGACTCACACTCCGACGAACTCCTCGCCCGTGGCGGCGACTCCGAGGCGCACAGCGTCCTGCAGCGCGCGGGTTTCGTCGCCGTCGTCCGCGTCCACGAGACCTACCACCGCGCCCCCACCGGCCTCACCCAGGACGACGAGTCCCGTCTCGCCGCAGACGCCGTCGCTCGCCTCCGGGCAGCCGGATACCACGTCGACTGTGACGAGGACTTCGACACCGAGGCCCGTCCGGCCAGTTACCTGCCGCTGGGCTCCTCCGTCGCCCACCTCGCCGAGCGCATTCGCGAGGCCACCACCACCGACGAGGCGGCCGACGCGCTGACCGAGCTGACCGCCGCCCACGACGGCATCCTCGTCGCCCTGCGCGAAGTCCTCACTGCCACCGCCGAATTCCACGAAGGGCTCGGAGGAGCAGCCGATCAACACGTCGCCCGGCGCCTTCGCTACCTGGACGAATGGCGCTTTCGCTCGCTTTTGAACGACCGCTCGGCCACCCGCAACGCTCTCGCCGACCGGCGCGCCCCTCACCCCGGTCGGAGCACCTGCACCGGGGAGGTCCCCGCCACCGAACGCGAGCGCTCTGCCATATGCGCCTGCCCGCCCCCGCCGCGCACGCTCCCGGCCCCGCCACTACCGGTCGCGGTCGGACTGCGCCGCTGACCCACCTCACCCAAGGACACCATGCACGACCACGACACCTCCGAGCGCCTCGCCTCGTACGCCGACGTCCTCGCCGGCGAACTCCCCGACACCTGGACCAGCACTCACCTCCCGGCGGGCGCCAAGGACGACCTCACCGAACTCGCCGACCGCATCTGGGACCTGGACCTGGTCGCCGCCTCCCTCGCCGAGCACCCGCTGAAGCAGGCAGCCGTCCTGAGCCGCCCGGACGGCGCCCAGCTCGTCCTTCTGGACCGGCACGACGAACGCGACGGATTCCTCCTCGCCGCCGTCGCCCCCCGCGCCCTGCCCGACGAGGCGTACCGCGCCGTCCCCGAGCCCAACGGCATCGCCCTGGCGGACGACCCGTTCCTGGGCGCCGAACAGATAGCCGGCGACCTGCTCGCCCGCTACGACAGCGCGCTCGCCCAGGTCCGGCACAACGCCCTGGGCGGCATCCAGCCCTCCCAACCGGACCGGATCGTCCTGACCTGGCAGCCGGACGGCAGCGTTGCCACCGCACCCGTCGACGACCGTGCCGGCGTCGTCCTCGTGGCCAACGGCTTCGTCCAGGACCCGCAGAGCGGCATCTATCGCCTCAGCGGCGACGACACCAGGGCGCAGGCGCGCGCCCTGCGTGAGATCGGCCCTCAGCTGGACACGCTCGGCATCGGCACCGCCCTCCAGCACCCGGCAGGCCGGACCGCGCCCACCTCCGCCCCAGCCTCCATGCCGCCGGTCCCGGCCGGCACCCGTACGTCGGCCAACCGGACTCGATGACGTTCAAGGAGCCCGAGTTCTGGGTGCTGGAGTACATCACCATCACCAAGGACCCCCGCACCGGCCTGGTCGTCGCCATCGGCGGCACCGAGAAGGCGGCGGACATCCTCCAGCGAGCCGGCGGCTTCCTCTGCGCCCCCGGACCGCGCGGGGACTACCACCGGCTCCCGCACGGCCTGCCCGTCGAGCAGCAGCGCCTGAAGGCGACCACCGCCTCGCACGCCCTGCTCGCCGCCGGTCACAGCGTCCATCTCGACCCCGCCCTGAACGCGCTGACCAACCCGGACAGCGAACACGACGCGGCCCTGCGCTACCTCGCCCAGCTCGCCGAGCGGGCCTCTGCTGCCAAGACCAGCAGCGCGGTAGCCGAGGTGCTGACCGAGATAGCCACCCCGGTCAACGGGCTGCTGCCCCTCACCAGGGAAGCGGTCGTCCGGGCCTGGATCGCCGCCAGTGACCTCCAGAGGGCTGCCCCCAGCAATGAACCCGCAGCCCTCGCACGGCTCAGGGACACCGCCAACTCCATGAGCCAGGCCGCGCACATGATCCTCCACGCCCGCAACCACGCCGCCCGTGCACCGCAACCGGCGGCCCCCACACCACCGCCGAGCACCGCTCAGCCCTCGACCGCCTGCCGCCGTTGAACCCGGAGAGAAGCACATGGCCAACCTGGCCGACGAATACGGCACGGACGTCGAGATCTACATCAAGGCCCTGACGACCACCTTCCACGCCGACACCCCTACCAGCGCCCCCGCCAAGCTCCACGACCTGCTAGAACAGCTCGGTACCGACGAGCAGAAGCGCCTGGCGACCCGCGCCATCCCCGCCCTGCTCCTGGCCGGGTACGACGTCAACTGCACGCCCGACGTCTTCGACGAAGCCGCCTACCGGCAAGCCGTGCACGACGCCCGCACCCGCGCAGCCCACCCCGCCGCGCAGCCTCCGGCACCGGCCAGCTCCCCCTCGCGCCCCGCACCGGCCCGGCACACCCCGTAAGACCGCCCGGGCGGCCCCGGCACCCCGCCGGGGCCGCCCACCGCACCGCTCGATCCCCCGGAGAAACCCGTAGCAGCCCGCACACCTCCACCCATCAGCCACCGGCTCAAGCCCCGACTCGCGACCGCCCTGTTCCGCCGCTACCTGCGCGCCTGCATCCCGACCGGCCCCGACCGCGCCTCCCCGCTGGCCGGCGCCCGCCCGGAGGCCGTCCTCGCCGAGACGCAGCGCGTCGGCCACCGCCACCACCACTGACCGTCCCCCTGCCCCGGAGGAGCATGTCCCACCCCGCCCTCTACCCGGTAAGGCTGGCCGACGAGATCGCCCGCCAGCTCGGCCAGCTCGCCGACGACCTCTCTCAGCTTCCCCCGCCGCAGGCTGCGCAGGTCATCGCCCGCGTCCTCGACCCGGGCAGCGGCGTCCTCGGCGGCATCACCCAGCTCGTCGCCACCGGCAGCGTGTTCGCCAAGGACCAGGCCGAACGAGGCGCTCTCCCCGCGGAGGTGAGGCTCGCCCTGGGCCGCGCCTCGAACGAACTGCGTGATATCACCCTCGACCTGGGCGAACACAAGGACACCCTGCTGCACGTCGGCGCCCAGCCCGCCACCACCGCGGCGAAGCCCCCGGCGCCCGCACCGCTCGTGGTCCGGCGGCGCCGGTGAAGAACAAGCAATGGCAGGGCTGGGGACCAGGCGAGCAGGCCGAGCAGCACTATCTCGTCCAGCCCCGTGCCCTCGCCGGCGGCGGCGACGTCCGGCACGTCTCACAGTTCCTGCGCGCCTCGGGCTGGCGGGACAAGTCCAAGGCAGGCGGCCCTCTGCTCATGGAGAGCCCGGACCGCACCATCCGTGTCGCCTACGACCCCTACGTCCTGCCCGGCGGGTGGACCATCCACGGTCAAGCGGACGGCCCCAACGGCGAATGGACGGCGCACCTGGGCCGGCAGACGCCAGTGGAGATCGTCGCCGGTATGACCGACGCCCTCACCCGACCCCGCTCCGCCCACGCCCCCAACGTCTGGGCACCCCTGCAGGAGCAGAACTGGCACGCGCGTTCCGAGGGCGAGCACTACACGGCGACCAGCCCCGACGGCACCGCGTGGATGCAGTACCACCACAGCCCCGACGGCACGGCGATGTGGTGGACCGGAGCGAAGGACAAGCAGGGAAACGGCTGGACGGCCAACTTCACGCCCAACACCCCGATGCACCTGGTACAAGCCCTCTCGGCCGAACTCGCCGATCCCGATCCCGTGATGCGCCCGCGCGGGCGCGTCCCGCACAGCGCACAGATCCGCACCTGGTCGGTCTCCGTCACGCCCTCCCAGCTCAGTGCGTGGCAACAGGCCCGGATCACGGCCGCCCGCGCCGCCACCTGGGCCCGCCACAGCGCCCGAAGCACCCGGCCACGCACCACCGCCCGTCCCTACGCCCCCGCCGGCGGCGCCCGGACCCGCCGCTGACCCGACGCCCCGTACTCAAGGAGCCCGATGCTCGCACTCACCCCGCAATCCATCCGTACCGCGACCGAGACCCTGTCGGACCTCACCGACTACCTGCGCGAGAGCCCCGACCCCGTGGAAGCCCTCGCCCTCGTCGAGCCCCTCCTCGACGAGTACACGGGCCTGCCCGTCCAGCTCGCCGACACCCTGCGCGCCCTTGCCCGCGCCGTGCAGGAACACCCGGACACGCCGCGCACCGCGCAGGTCGATCTCCTGATCACCGAGTTGCGCACGGCCGCGTGGGAGCAGACCGACCAGCACACCCTCCACTACGTGCTGGACGACCTCCGCGACCTGTATGGCAGCACCGCCGCGAACGGGCAGGGGGACGGCCGGTGCCCCTGAGCGAACGGCAGCTCGCCGAGTTCGCCGACAAGCACGCCAGGCAGATCCCCTTCGACACCAGCCCCCGCCACCTCGCCGGCTCCGGGGATGCCCGCCACGTCACCCACGGCCTGGCCGCCGCCGGATGGAGCGCCGTCTCCGACCCGTTGAGCGCCGAGATCGTCCTGCGCAGCCCCGACCTTCGCCACCGCCTCCAGCTCGACCCGCAGTCCACCACCTCCGCGTGGTGGCGGCTGCGAGCCGAGCCCACCGACACCGAGCCCGGCTGGTACGCCGAGTTCGGCGAACTCGTGCCCGCCGAGGTCCTCGCCGGTTTCACCGACGCCCTCATCGCCTCGCCGCCACAACAGCCAGACCCGTGGCAGCCGGTGACCTCGGCGGGCTGGCACCGAGATGCAGACGGCACGGCGCGCTCGCCGGACTCCATGTGCCACGTCGAACTGCGTCCGTTGAGCGAATTCAGCGACCGACCGTCCTGGCACGTCGAGACCCGCGAGCCCGGCCACGGACAGTTCCCCGGCCCGCGTATCTGGCACGCCTACTTCGACGAGCGCACCCCCGCCCATCTCGTCGGATCGTTCCTCACCGCACTGGTCGACGGTAGCCCGCTCCAGCGCGGCATGTACGACCGCACCGGCCACTACAGCGCCGTGCAGGAGCCCAGCCCGCTGCGCCCGCAGCAGGTGGTCGACGCGTACACCGCGCGTATCGAGTCGGTCCGCGCCCGGGCACGCTCCGCCCGCCGACAGCGGACGAAACCCGCACTGCCCCCGGCGAAGGGCCACACCGCCCAGCCAGCCGCCCGCCGCTGAACCGACAGGACGGACTCCTCCCCATTTCCGCCGATCACCGCGCACACCGCGACTTCCTCCGTCACCTCGACCGCTACGTGAGCGACAGCAAGAAGATCCTCGACGCCTGGGACGCCTACTCCGACGAGCACACCGACCTCGACGGCTGGCCCCACGACGACCACGCCTACGGCCTGCGCGCGAGCCAGCGCGACGCCGACACCGCAGAGGCGTTCGAATCGCTCCGCTACGGCGCCCGTCACCTCCTGGCCACCGCCGAGACGCAACTGGCCCAGCTGCCGGAGAACACCGTGCAGAGCCGCTGGGTCTACCAGCTGGGCGTTCTGCACGCCGCCCTCGACCGGCTCGAGCAACTGCACGAGCAGTGGCTGGAAACCCGAGACGCCCTTCCCGCCACCGCCAAGCCCGGCACCACGGCCTTCGACGACGCCCTCGCCGAGTACCACGCCGAATCGTGGAGCTACCTCGACGACTGGGCCACCCACGGCAAGACACTCCGCGAGATCAACACCGCCGCCCGCAAAGCCCCCTCACCTCTGGCACCCGCACCCGCACCGGCTCCCGCAGCCGACCGGCGAACCCCGGCACGGAAGTGACCATGCCCCCGGCTCCCGAGACTGTCGAGGTCGACTTCATCGCACCGCGCCACCTGGCCGGCGGTGGTGACCCCGCCTGGATCACCGTCCCCCTTCACCGCGCCTGCGGCTGGAACCACGGCAACGACCCCCTGATGCCGCGCGTCCTGCTCTCCAGCCCCGACCAGAAAGCACTCCTACGCCTGGAACCCGAACCGGAACCCGACGGCCAGTGGTGGACCCTTCACCACGCTGCGGAGCCGGACCGGCCCGCCTGGTACGCGAGCTTCGGCGCCCTCACCCCGGTGGAACTGATCGCCGCCGTCACCGACGCCCTCACCGATCCGGCCGCAACGACGATCACACCGTCCGATCCGTACGAGCCGCTCCAACAGATCGGCTGGTCGCCCGCCTCCGCGGACAACGGCCTCGTGTCACCCGACGCCACCGCATACGTCCAGTGGCTGGGCAGCGCGGAAGAACCGGGCGCCTGGTTCGTCACCGCCGCACTCGGCCCGGACCGGCCGGTGTGGCAGGCCCGCTTCGGCGCGCACACTCCCGCCCACCTGCTCGCCGCGTTCACCACCGCGCTCGCCGATCCGAAGCCCGTGCTGCGCATGGACAGCGGGCGCAGTCTCCCGACCCGCGACCCGAACGTCGTCACCCGCAGGAGCACGGACGTGCTCGCCGTGTACGTCGCCGGGGCGCTGGAAGAACGCGTCCACACCTTCGCTGCCCGGCACGCCACCCCGCCGACGAGTTTGAACCCCTCGCGACAGCCGCCGGCCAAGAACAGCCGCAGCCGCTGATCCCTCCGCCCCCGCCCGGAAGCACGTAGCCCTTGCCCCCTTCCTCCTCCAACAGCAATACCGACGGGTACGACCTCGTCCTGCGCCTCCTGATCGGCGTGCTCGCCGTCGTCGTCCCCCTCGCCCACCTCGCCTGGCTGTCCGGCAACATCACCGCCTACCTCACCGGCGCCACCTGGGCCGCCTACCAGCCGACCACCGCCCTGCTCCACCCCGAGCAGGTCTGGCCCGACGCGGGAGAAACGTCCCTGCTGATCGGTGCCCGCATCGTTCCCGTTCTCCTCCTCCTTGCCCTGGGGACGGCCGTGGGCATCGTGTGGGCCCGGCACAAGAACCGCAGCGGCGGCCGGAAGAAGAAGATCACCGGCATGGCCAAGGCCCGCGACATCGAACCGCTGATGGCCAAGGCGATCACCGACAAGGCCCGCTCCCTGCGCCCGAGCCTGAAGGACGCCAAGCACATCGAGGCCCGCGACACCGGCATCCTGCTCGGCAACCTGCAGGGCACCAAGCACGAGGTGCGCATGGGCTACGAGGACGTGGCCGTCGCCATCATGGCGCCCCGCTCGGGCAAGACCACCTCGCTCGCGATCCCCTCCATTCTCGCCGCGCCCGGCCCGGTCCTGCTGACCTCGAACAAAGCCGCGGGCGATGCCTTCACCGCGACCTACGACGCCCGCGCCCGCGTCGGGCAGGTGTGGTCGATGGACCCGCAGCAGATCGCGCACGCCGCCCGCGAGATGTGGTGGAACCCCCTGGCGGACGCCAAAACCCTGGACGGAGCCGGGCGGTTGGCCGGCCACTTCCTCGCCGCGAGCGTTGACGCCTCTCAGCAGGGCGACTTCTGGTCCAAGGCCGGATCCAACATCCTCGCCCAGCTCTTCCTCGCCGCGGCCCTCGACGAGCGGCCGATCACCGACGTCATGCAGTGGCTGGCCTTTCCCGCCGACCGCACCCCGCTCGACATCCTCCGCGACCACCAATTCGCCGCCGTCGCCGCCCAGCTCAAGGGCACGGTGGAAGGACCGCCGGAAACCCGGGACGGCATCTACGAGACCGCCCGCCAGTACGCCGCCGCCCTGCTGAACAGCGAGATCGCCGCCTGGGTCACCCCGCAGAAGGACACCGCCGAGTTCAAGCCGTCCGCGTTCGTCGCCTCCACCGACACGCTGTTCCTGCTCAGCAAGGACGGCGGAGGCGGCGCCTCGGCGCTGATCGCCGCGTGCGCGGACTCGGTGATGCGGGCCGCAACCGCGCAGGCCGAACGCGCCGGCGGACGGCTCGACCCGCCCATGCTCGCGATCCTCGACGAGGCCGCCAACGTCTGCAAGATCAGCGACTTGCCGGACCTGTATTCACACCTCGGCTCGCGCGGGATCATCCCGATCACCATCCTGCAGTCCTACCGCCAGGGCCAGAAAGTCTGGGGTGACGCCGGCATGGACGCCATGTGGTCCGCCTCGACCGTCAAGGTCATCGGCTCCGGTATCGACGACCCCGACTTCGCCGACAAGCTCAGCCGTTTGATCGGCGACCACGACGTCGAGACCACCTCGACCTCGCACTCGGAGTCCGGAAAGTCGACCTCGGTCAGCATGCGGCAGGAGCGGATCCTTCCCGCCGACGCCATCCGGGCCCTGCCCAAGGGCACCGCACTCTGCTTCGCCACCGGCATGAGGGCCGCCATGCTGGACCTGCGACCGTGGTACCTGGAGCCCGGAGCGCAGGAGCTGTCCGCGGCGTCCGCCCGCGCGTCGAAGGCGATCACCGCCCGCGCCGTCGCGAAGCACGCGCCGACGCAGTCCGACTTCGGGAAGGCCGTGTGAGCGACGCCCGGCTGCACCTGGTGCCGGTGCGCTCACGTGAGGCGAAGGACTTCGTGCGCGCCTGGCACCGCCACCACCAGCCGCCCGTCGGACAGATCTTCGCCGTCGGAGCCGCCGACGAGAGCGGCACGCAACGCCAACTCGCTGCTGTACGGGGCATCATGGCGCGCGGCGAAAGCCCTCGGTTACCGGCGCCTGATTACCTGTACCCAGGAGGGCGAGAGCAGCGCGTCCCTGCGCGGCGCGGGATGGCACCTGATCGCCGCCCGCTCCGCGCCGGCCACGGCAACGACCGCATCGCCCGCTTCCTGCGGCAAGCCCCGTGAACCACATGCCTGGAGATGCCCTGCACACCTACGAACCCACCGACCTCGACGAGATGTCCCCGCGTCAAGCCGTAGACGCCGTGACCGCGGACATCCGCGACCACCACATCACCGCGGACGGCACCGGCCTGTTCAACGCCACACGGCACATCGGCCTGCTGTGCCACCTCGCTGCCCGCATGGCCGCTGACGTCGAGTACCAGCTCGCCCCGAACATCGCCGACCTCCCGCCCGCCGAAACCCTCGTCGCTAGCGCCGGCCACGTCGGGCGGGCCATCGCCCACTACACGCAGGCACTCGCCCCGCTCATCACCCTCACCACCACAGCGCAGGACACGCTCCAGCAAAAGCTCGACTCGCTGGACCACCACAGCCGCCTGCGGATCCACCTCGACGACGCCGGCCGCGCCCTGGCAGCGGCCCGCACCGCGCTGGAAGTGCCGCGGCCCCCCGCTGCTGCGAGCGCACCCGCCGCGGTGCCGTTTCACGCCCCGGCCGTCCGGCGCCGTGCATGACGACACCGCCCACCGACGGCCTCCTTTTCGACGTGGCCGCCCCACCGACGCCGGTTGAACGGCTGCTGCTGCTCGCAGACCAGTACGTGCGGCACAACGACACGCTCGACCGCCTTCTGCGGGCCGGTTCGCCATCCGAGCCCGACGCCCACGTCGCCTCCGCACAGCGACTCGCTTCTGCGACGGGCACCGCCATCAAGGCGGTCATGGACGAGCGGCTCTACGAAAGTCACGAGTTGTCGGACGCGGTGCTCCGCCTCCAGCAGCTCGCCTTCCTGAGCAGCGCCTCCACGGACCACCGCCTGCCGATGGCCCGCACTCTGACCGCCCTGGCCCCCGAAGCCGCCACGGGCTGCGCCGACACCGTCGCCCACGAGATCCGACGCCGACGCTGGAGTACCACCGACACTCCAGACCACCAGCTGACCCCCACGCAGCGCACCGCCCTGTGGGAGATCGCCTGCGGACACGTCATGGCCACCAGCTCCCTGGGACGGCAGTACGTCCACTACCGCGACGAACGCGTACTCATCGGCACACTGCGGTCGCTGGAGGCGAACGGCCTCGCCGAACGCGTCCCGCAGTCCGCGTCCTCCGCCTACGTGGGCGGACCGCTTCAAGACCGAGTCCGTCTCACCGCCGTCGGCACCACCGCCCTGGCCGCCGCCATCAGCCGCCCTCCCACCGCCAGGGCACCTGGTACGACACCCGCGCCCGCCGCCGCGACGACGGCCACCCGAAACCGCTGACCATTCCTCCGGAGCCACACCACTCCATGCCCTCGCTCGACCTGGTGCTCCATACCTTCCCCACCACTGGACTCCCTTGTGCCCGAACCCCGCCCCGACCCCGGCCTGCGCCGCACGCAGCGGGCCGGCCGTGACCGTAGCGATGACGATGTCCTCGTCGCCCCTGGCTACCTCGCCGGCAGTGCCTACTGCGGTACCGACGCCTTCGTCCCGCTGACCCATCACTACTGGCACGACATGAGTGACGAGATGGGCAACTTCTACGTCACGACCATGGGCAGCCAGCTCCGCGTCGCCTACGTCCCGGAAGCATCCGAACTGATGCCGGACGCCACCGCGTTGTGGCAGATCCGCTGCCGCACGGATCTGCACGCCCCACCGACCTGGACCGCGGCCTTCACCGACGACACCCCGCCCGAGATCATCGCCGCCGTCACCGCCGCCCTGGACGCCGACGTCACCGCGGGCCGATGGGACGACGAGCCCTACCGCGAACGCGATGACCATCCGGCAATGGTGTGGGAGGTCCTCCGCGCCGCCCGCTGGCAGATCACCGTGGACGGCTGGCACATCACCGCGACCTCGCCCGACCGGCTGGCCCGCCTGGAATACCGCCCTCCCTCCTCGTTCGGCGGGCACACAGTGGCCCGGGACGAGGCATGGCGCGCGAGGATCCTTGCCGCCCCGGATGCACGGCAGGCGCTGTGGGAGGCCGATTTCCACAGCGCCACCCCCGCCCATCTGGTCGCGGCCTTCGCCACGGCTCTGGCCGATCCGGCGCCGGTCTCCCGTGAACGCGCCTGCGTGCCGCGCGAGTGCCACGCCCACCTGCGCCCGCTGAAGCCAGACGCCCTCGCCGCGCCCCGGGCCGCGGCGGTGCCCACGCCGCTAGACCTCGCCCGTGCCCGGGCGGCTCGCGGTCCCGCACTGGCGACCGTCAGCGTTCCGCGCTGGTCGACCACGACACGGCCGCCCGCCGTTGCTGCCCCCGCCGTCACGCCGGGCCCGCGCCGCTGACCATGTCCGCCGCCGGGATCCAGCACGACACAGCCGCCGAAGGCCCCCGCGCGCTCGCCCGCCCCAGGCCCGCAACCAGCCCAGCCACAAGCGCCTCCCCGCCGCCTCAGCCGGCAACGGCACCACCCGGCCGTGGTACGAGCCGGTAACCAGCCAGCGCCACCCCCGTCCCGCCGCCCGAGCACGCCGCCGAAGGCCACAGCCGTACGGCGCCTCGCTATCCGCCCGCCCCCGACCGGCGGCAAGCGCAGTGCGGTGCCGAACGGCCGGTTCCACCAACCCGGCCCGGACGGCGAACAGCTGCCCCCTACTGATCCCCCTTTGGGAGTCCTACCTGTGCGCAACCCTCCTTCTACCACCGAGGTGTTGTCGGTCTCCGCCGCGGACGGCACTGGCCTGTCCGTCTACCGCGACACCCCGGTGCGCCCGCGTCCCGGCGGCGCGACGGTCGTGCTGGTGCACGGCGCGTCCGTCACCGCGGACCTGTGGCGCGTCCACGCCCGGCACCTGACCGGGCTGGGCTTGACCGTCGTGCGCTACGACCAGCGCGCGCACGGTCACACCCCGCGCGGTCAGGCACCGCTGACGATCCGGCAGCTCGCCGACGACCTGCACCAGATCCTGACCCACGTCGTCCCCGCCGGGCCGCTGGTGCTCGCCGGCCATTCCCTGGGCGCCCTCGTCCTGCAGGAGCTCGCCGCCCTGCACCCCCAGCATCAGGCCCGCATCCGGGGCATGGTGCTGCTGTCGGCCACCGCACGCGGTGCGAGCGTGCTGCCCGGACGCGACCCGCGCCTGGCTCTTGGCCGCCGGACGTAGCCTCGCCGCCCTGACCTGCACCCGGGCCCCACGCACGGTGGACTTCCTGCGGCACCGGCTGCCCACCGCACACCCCTACAGCCTCGCGCCCCACCCCGACCGGCCGGCCGACGAGCCGCCGCCGTGCCGCCACGGCATCCGCCACACCCGCACCCGTGATCTCGCCGTCCTGTGGCAGTGCCTGCGCCGCTACCAGCCGCGCGACGCCACCGTGCTCAACCAGTTCGGCGACCGGCTGCTGCTGATGGCCGGCGCGGACGACCGGCACATCCCCGCCGCCCACACCAAGCAGTTGGCCTCCCAACTCCCTGCCGCCAGCCTGGAGATCCTCCCCCGCACGACGCACGCGCTGCCTATCCGCCACCCGGCGCTCATCAGCGACCGCATCGCCCGCCTCGCCGCCGACCCGAGCCCCCATCCTCCCCACCCCCAGGACCGATCATTTCCGAACTCCCTGCCTTCCGGGCAATTTCACTAGGTGCCGGTATCCAGTCCAGCGCCATGCTCGCCCTCTCCGCACAAGGCATACTCCCGAAGGTCGACTACGCAATTTTCGCCGACACAGGCTGGGAACCGAGAGCCGTTTATTCCCATCTCGACCGGCTGGAGCGAGAAATAGCCAGCCCTGCAGGCATACCCGTTCTCCGCGTATCGTCCGGAAACATACGCAAGGATGCCCTGGACCCCGAGCACAGGTTTGCATCGATGCCGCAACGTCATGAACAAGGACGGAAAGCCGGGTATGACCAGGCGGCAACGCACCGGGGAATATAAAATTAAGCCGATCAAGAAAAAGGTCCGCGAAATACTCAGCTATCCCTATCCGGCACGCGTCCCCAAGGGTGTCTTCGTCGAGCAGTGGGTCGGCATCTCCACCGACGAATTCCACCGGGCCAAGGACGCCGATGTGAAGTACATGCGCAACCGGCACCCGCTCATCGACATGGGGTGGTCGCGGTCCGACTGCGTCCGTTACCTGACGTCGCTCGGCCTGGCCGACACCCCGAAATCGAGCTGCCTCGGGTGCCCTTTCCATGGAAACGCCCAGTGGCGCAACATCCGTGACAAGTCCCCGGAGGAATGGGAGGACGTGGTGGAGTTCGACGCTGCCATCCGCAAGGGAAATGCCCGCGCCAACGCCACCGGCAACCGTCTGCTCGGCGAGGCGTTTCTCCACCGCTCCCGCGTCCCTCTCAGCGAAGCTCCCATCGATCACGTCACCGCCGCTGAATGGGCGGCGATGCAGCAGGAACTCGCCGACAGCGGACCGGACCTTCAGGAGCTGGAGCAAGGAGCCGCCGATGGCTGTTCCCCGTGGGCGTGCCGCGGTGAAGTCGAGCGGGTACAGGACGACTTCGGACTGGTCTCTTGACCATCCTGGACCTGTTTGCAGGACCGGGGGGATGGAGCCACTCGCTTACCGTCCTCGGTGTACGGGACGTGGGCCTTGAATGGGATGAGTGGGCCTGCAAGACCCGTGCGGCGGCGGGGCAGTTGACCATTCGCACCGACGTGGCGCTTTATCCCGTCTGGCCCTTCCTCGGCAAGACCACCGGGCTGATTGCGAGCCCGCCCTGCCAGGCATGGTCCATGGCCGGCAAGCGCCTCGGCCTGGTGGACCAGCCGCTCGTGCACCAGGCAGTGGCGGACCTCGCCGCCGGACGCGACACCCGCGAGAAGCTGCTGACCGCCTGCCGGGACGAACGCTCGCTGCTGGCCGCCGAGCCCATGCGCTACCTCCACGCCCTCAACACCGTCGGCGAGCCCGAGTGGGTCGCCATGGAAGAAGTGCCGGATGTCCTGCCGCTGTGGAAGCAGTACGCCTCTGTGCTGCGCGGATGGGGCTTCTCGGTCTGGTATGGGATCCTCAACGCCGCCAACTTCGGCGTGCCGCAAACCAGGCGGCGGGCAATCCTGCTCGCCTCCCGCGTCCGCACCGCCCAGCCCCCAGCACCCACGCACGCCCAGACCGCTGAGCCGGAGAGCCTGTTCGGGCCAGGCCGTGACCGATGGGTGTCGATGGCCGAGGCCCTCGGCTGGGGCGCCACCGACCGGCCCGTCCCCACCCTCTGCGCCGGCGGCGGACCCGGCGGCGGGCCCGAACCGTTCCCTTCAGGCTCCCGCAAGACGCTCTCCGACGCCAGGGATCGCGGCACCTGGATGCCGCGACCGGAGGCTGTGGTCCTGCAGTCCCGCCGCGAAGGAGCCGGATGGGCCGCCCGGCACGGCACCCGCGAGAACCGGACCGCCACCGCCCCGGCGCCGACGTTCACCGCCGAGGCGCACCGCTGGTCCTGGTCCCTGCGCAGCAACAACCAGGCCAACGCCACCATCCGTCCGCTGTCCGAGCCGGCAGGCACGCTGTTCTTCGGTCACCGGGCGAACGAGTGCACCTGGGTCGCCGCACCGGCCTCGGCGCCGACGGAGGACACGGGCGCGCCAGCGGTGCCGGAGCCGATCCGGATCACCGCCCGCGAGGCCGGCCTCCTGCAGACCTTCCCCGCCGACTACCCCTGGGCCGGCAACAAAGGCCAGCAGTTCTCCCAGATCGGCAACGCCGTACCGCCGTTGCTCGCCGGCCACCTCCTCGCCCCGCACCTCGGCGTCACCCTCGACCCCGACGACTTCACCCTCGCCGCCTGATGCCCCGCACCCCCGAACCCGACGAGGACGACGACCTCGACCTGCCCGACACACATCCGCCGCCGCCCGTGCACTACGTCGAGCAGGCCCTCCTCGGCGCCCTCCTCCTCGATCCTCACCGTCTCGCCGACGTCACCGGCATCGCCGGCAACTCGTTCTACACCGCCGCGCACTCCGCCTTGTACGCAGCGATCAGCACCCTGCCCCCGCCCGACCCGGCCGAGCACGCCAAGAACACCAAGTGGCTCGACCGGGTGCTCGCCACAGGGCGCGAGCAGGCGCGCGGACTGACCGCCTCCTACCTGCACACCCTCGTCCAGGTCTGCCCCTGGCCCCGCCACGCACCGGCCTACGCACGGATGGTCGAGGCCGAACACGCCCGCCGCCGCCTGCAGAGCGCCGCCGAACGCCTCGTCCAGACCGTCCACGATGCCTCCCTCCCACACCCCGTCCAGACGGTGCTCGCCGAGGCCGACGCGCTCGCCGCGGTCGTGGACGACATCGCGAGCCGCTTCCCACCGCGCGCCGGCGTCCTGCCCCGCACCCCGGCACCGCCGCCGGCCATCACGCCCGACCACATCGAGGCCGTCGAGGAGGAGCGGCTGCTGCTCGCGACCGCCACCGCCCACCCATCCGATATCGAGTCCGTCCGGTGGCTGCTCCCCGACGACCTCACCCTGCCGCTGCACGCCGGCCTGTGGCAGTGCCTGACGGCTCTTGCCCGCCGCCGCGAGCCCGTCGACCCCGTCACTGTCCTGTGGGAGGCCCAACAGCGCGGCGTGCTGGACGACGGAAGCGAACCGGGCGAGGTGCTCCGTCTGCTGGCCGAACCAGCCGGTTCCGTGGAGCACTGGGGCGAGCGCGCCCTGCAGCGCTCCCTCCTGGCAACCGCCGATCACACCGGCCGACGCATCGAGGCGTACGCCGGCGACCCGACGAACACCCCATTCCAACTCGTCGCCGGCGCCCGCCGATCCCTCGCCGACATCGGCGCCATCCGCACCCGCTGGCAGCACGCCACCAAAACGGTCCCGCCGCAGCGACCGCGGCCGGCGCCCACCACTCGCGCCGGCCCGCCGACCACCACGGCCGCCCACATCGCCCGCGCCGCGCGAGCAACCCGATAGCACCCCGCATACGCCGGTGGCCGGACTCGAAGACCCGGCCACCGGCAGAAGAGACGACACCCCAACGTGACCACCAATCGCCCCATCGACGCCCACGTCCGCCTGGACACCCACCCCACCCATCCCAGCGCCGTGACCGCCGTCCTGACCGGCACCCAGGCCCACATCGCCCACCTGGGACTGGAGGCAGCCGACTGGACCGTCGTCGCCGACAACGTCCTGGTCCTGGTCCGCATCGACCACGAGGAGCCCTACTGGGCCCAGGACGCAGCCAAGCACCTGACCGCCGAAGGCATCACCGTCGAGATCACCCCTCGGCTCCAGGAGGCCATGGACGAGGAATGGACCTGGGCGAACTATCCGATGCCCTGGTGCATCCGCAGCGAAATCCGCGAGGTCTCCAATCAGGCGCAGAAGATCCATGACGACATCCGCCACGGCCAGCTCCTCATCCACGCCCACGCACACGACGGCCACACCACCGTCGCGGTCGGTACCTACCTCGGCCGCAACGGCAAGTCCGTCTACCTCCACGGCGAGAACCACCTGCGCCAGGTTGCCGATACCTTCGACTCACCCGCCCAGGCCATGCTCGCCTTCGAGAAGGTCCACCGCACCGAGATGCGCCCCGGCCCGGCCCCCCTGACCGACACCGAACGCGCCGCCGCCGAAGCCCGCACCACACTCGAACTCACCGCAGCCAAGCCCGAACCGGCCCGCCCGGAGCCGGAGACCGTTCCGGCCTACCTGGCCGATGCCGGCGACCACGACGCCCTGCTCGACACCTTCCTCGACGCACACGGCGACTGGGAGAAGTGGCGCACCTGGACAGACGGAACCACCCATGCGATCCACGAATCGCAGACCCTGCGCATCGAGCAGGTCCACGAAGCCCACGCCCGCGAGACCGCCTGGACCGTGGCCGCGTACGAGACGCCCGTCTCCGACCGCATGTGGCACCTGACCGCCACGGGCACTGCCCCCGCCCCCATCCTCCAGGCTCTGCTGAACCACCTCGCCGACGGTGACGGATGGGACACCGCCCTCGGGAGCCCCGTTGACGAGAAGACCGTCACCGCCGCCACGAAACCCCTCGCTGAGGTCGGATGGAAGCACACCGTGGACGGACGCTGGCTCCGCTGGACGAACGCCTCCCAGGATGCCGGTGTCCAGTTCGACGCCTTCGCCGCTCAGCACCCGAACAGCAGCCTCGCCACCTTGACCATCTGGGCCGGCCCCACCATCGACCAGCCCACCTGGACGATCCACGCCTCCCCTTACGCACCCGCCCCCATGATCGCCGACCTGGCCGAGGAACTCGCGCACGGCACCGGCACGCGACGGTCCAACCCCAGCGTCCAGCGGCAGCCTCCGCGTCTCACCGCTACCGCACCGGCCATCGCGTCGACCGTCGCCAGACCTCAGGCGAGCCGAAGTCGCTGACCAGCACGCTCACGCACGCGAACAGCAGTGTGGCCCTGCGGACGGGGGATGCCGCAGGGCCACACTCGCACCGTACCGCGTCTGTCCGTTTCACGGTGGCTTCCTCTCGCTGAATGCCGATGTGGTCCCCGCCCTCGGCAACCCAGCGCGGGGGCGCTCGTGGATTCACTCTGCAGTGCGCTCTCGCCTTGGCTTGTGGCCCCTAAGGTCCAAGCAGTGGTCGTGGGCGGCAAGGGAGTCCAGGTGAAACGTGAACGGGCAACGGAGATGCTCGACAATCTGGACGCAGGCAGTCGCCCCTGGATCTCGTAGACGAGGTCTATGTATTCGGTTCCTACGCCCGAGGCGCGCTGCAGCCAGGCGACCTCGACGTGGTGGTCGTCCACCGGACCGACACCGAATTCAACGAACACGTCGTCGGCGCCCTCATGCACGGGCTGGATCCGATGGCGGGCATGAAGCGCGCACTCAAAAGCAGCAAACGCGGCTTCCAGTTCCAGTTCAACCAGAACGACCGCCTCCCAGAAGGCTCCGAGCCGAGGCTGCTGTGGAAGCGGGGCGACACCCGCGCCTCAGCATAGGCACGGCTACAGGAGATGACAGCGGACCCGTCCGCCAGCCGTGCGCCACGTGACGCGATGATCGAGCAGTTCGAAGGACTCGACCGGTGGATCCCCCTGCCCGTGCGCACCCGGCTGGTGGAACTGCTGAACGCCGGCGGGATCGAGATCCGCCGCATCGAGCTGGCGGCTGCCGAGCCCACGAGCCCGGCAGCCGTGGCCGCGCTGGGGCGCCGCTGGAAGCCGGACAGCCCGCTGCGCCGCGCAGCCGCTGCCGCAGTGCGCTATTCGGAGGACACCGGCATGTCCCCGCCGTCCGTGTGGCTGCAGGGACAGCCACTCGACCACCGACGCGACCAACGGCGCCGGCGCCCTGTGGATCAACCTCGGCTGGTACCACTTCGACCAGCTCGTCTTCCGGCTCCGCGAGGGTGCCCAGAGTCTGGAGGTCGTCCGCCCCACCCAGACGCAGTCACTTCACGCCCTCCACATCACCGTGTGCGACGCCACAGTCCTGCCCCCGTTGTAGCGGCGCCAGCTGGAGTGATGACGAAAACGGCGCCGAGCAGGAGACAGATCAAGGCCCAAGCAGCGCAACGAGGCCCGGCAACCGCCGCAGGTTGCCGGGCCTCGTTGCGCACGTCAATCGACGAGATAGTGGGCTTCGACGTAGGCGACGGTGGAGCCGTAGGGCTCTCCCACCGGCTTCAACATGTACCGGCGGAAGACTGCGGCGGTGGCGCGGCGGACGCCGCGATTGCGGGCCTCGGCGTTGTCCCATGACTGGGCGAGGGTGCGCTTGACCACCTGGTCGATCTCCTCGGCCAGGTTCTGCTCCGTGACGGTGAGGCCGGGCGGCGCGTGGTCGTGGATGATCCGCGACAGGACACCCACGTGGTCGTCGTCCAGTACGACGGCTTCGTCGGGGTGCTTCTCGGCGTTCACGATGGCACGGGCGACCCGGAGTGCTTCGGCCAGGAACTCCAGGGCATCTTGAGCGTTCTGGATGATCCGGTCCCGCAGTTGCCTGATCCGCTCTGCCAGGGCGGTGTACTTCGCGGACCCCGGTTCGACGCCCTTCTCGAGGGCGGCCTTGATGTGGTCCAGGATCTCCGCCGCCGACGGTGGCCTCTTGTCCTCACTGTCGTCCTTGTCGGGCTTGGGACGGACGAGGGTCAGCAGTTCCTTGAGGATCGTGATGCCCTGGGCATCCAGGACGAGGGCTTCTTCCTGGGAGGCGGCCACCGAGAAGGAGTGGACGTGGGCGTTGATTATCTCCAGGACCATCGGCCCCAGCTCGCCCAGTCGCTCCTTCCTTTCCTCGTCGGAAGACTTCTTGAACAGGGTCGTGTACGCAGACCCGAAGAGCCCGAACCCGTCCTGGTACTTGGCGACCCGCTTGTCCGTGTTGATGAGTGGATACAGGCGGGCTAGAAGCCGGTAGTTCTTGCTGAAGACCTCGGCGGCGTCAGGGTTGGCGTCCAGGAAGCCGTTGATGACACGTACGGACTCGTATCCGTGGGCCGTGAGGTCCAGGCCGTCCACGTCTGCGAGGAGGTCTTCGATGCGGGCGAAGGTGGTGCGAAACTCGGCGACCAGATCGGTCAGGTCGGTGACGAACCCGCCTCCTTTGCCGGCGGACCCCTCCGAGGTGGGGTCGACGACCGCACGCTGGACCTCTTCGGCCAGGCTGATGTAGTCCACGACCACGCCGGTGGTCTTCACGAATCCGGCCGGGGACACCCAGGTGCGGTTCGGGCGGGTGATCGTCTGGAACAGGTTGTGAGCCTTCATTGGCTTGTCCAGGTAGAGGACGCCCTCGTTGGGAGCGTCGAACCCAGTCATCAGCTTGGCCGTCACGACCAGGAAGCACAGCGGGTCATCGGGAGTGAGGAATCGCCGCTTCTGGTCCTCCTCGTCGACCTCGGAGAGCCGGTAGGGCCGCATGGCCGCTTCCTCGGTCTTGGCGTCCGAAACATGGATATTCACCTCTGCGGTGATCCGATCGTGCTTGCCGACCTCGGCGAGTACCTGCGCCGCCTCGAAGCTGGCCAGCAGCTCGTTGAGCTTGTCCGTGTATGCCACGGCCAGCTCACGGTTGTAGGCGACGACCTGCGCCTTGAGGCCATTGCGGTAGGTGCCGGCCAGGTAGTGGTCGACGATGTCCTGGCAGACCGTGTGGATGCGTTCGGGGTTGGCGAACACCGAGGTGAGGCGCCCGAACTTGCGGGACAAGGTTTCACGGTCGGGGTCGTCGAGGTCGAATTCGTCGGCGAACTGGTCGAACTCGGCCTGTAGGGCCCGGTCGTTCATCTCGAAGGTGACCGGGTGCGGGTCCAGCATGACTGGAACAGTTGCCTCGTCCTGGAGAGACCGGGATACCGAATACCGGTGCAGCACCCTGTTCGGGTCGGTCTCCTCACCGAAGAGGGCGAAGGTGTTGGTGGTGAGGTTCCTGACGGGTGTGCCGGTCATGCCGAAGAACTTCGCGTGCGGCAACGCTGCGCGCATCTGCCCTGCCAGGGACTCTTCCTCGGATGACTGGGTGCGGTGTGCCTCATCGACCAGCACGATGATGTTGCGGCGGGTCGACAGGTTCTTGCCGGCGTCCGCGAACTTGTGGACAGTCGTGGAGATGACGCCGCGCACATCGTCAGCCAGCAGGGAACGCAACTCCTTGCTGTGGAGGGCTGGTGGAGTACTACGGGGCCCGGCTCCATGAGCTGTCCCGGATGTATGACGATCAGGAGATGGCGTACCGGCACCTCCTGCAGTACTCGGACGGCTTCCTGGAGGACTTCCCGGGTCAGGCGTGAGCCGCCCACCGATGACTTGACGGGATCAGCCTCGGCCAACTTTTGCGCCAGGCAGGATGACCACCATGGGATCGGGAATGTGGACGGAGCTGATCGGCCTCGCAGGAGCTGTGATCGGTGCTGGAGGAGTCATCCTGGGCGGCTGGCTACAGCAACGAAACCAAGCCATCCAGCGCCGCCGCGGCGGCCCGCCGGTCATCCTCCGTCCCGGTGAGGCCGTGCAGGTCGCGCAGGAAGCAGCCGAGGTTGTTCAGCCGCAGCGGACGGTTCGGGGACGAGCGGGGGCGTCGCGTCGACCGCCTCCCGCAACAGGGAGATTGCCTCGTCCAGGTCCTCCCGCCTGCCGCTCGGTCACCAGCGGCGCCACAGCGCGCCCCCGGTGTTGGCAGCGATCCGGCCGCGTTCCGGCGCCGGCGCGGGCAGCAGGTCCAGGGCCTCGGCATGGGCGGCGAGACCCGTGTCGAGGTCGTCCGGGTTGGCGTCGCGTTCGTAGCGGTCCATGAGGGCGTTGCCGAGGTTGTCGAGGAAACACCGGCCGGTCGGGGGTCGTGCGGCCGGCCAGGGTGACCGCCGTGTTCACTGCCGAGGATGAAGAGGAAACGGCGGGACAAAGGGGTCTCCTTGAGGGTGCGTGGGCGACTGCCAGCGTGAGCAGTCGCGCCAGGCGGTGTATTGGTCTGCCGTGTCCCAGCGGTGCCGGTCGAACCGACGTCACGTGACATAGTTCCCGCCGCGGCGGACGATGCGGATCATCAGCTCTGGAGGAGTGTGGCGGCCAGTTTGAGTACGATCGGTAGCCGCTCCACCAGGCCTTCGCTGCGGCACGGCATCCACTGTGCTTCACGCTGCGCGATACAACGAGTAGACAGTTTTGGGACGACTCCGATACGTACCACTGCTGTTGGTACGTCTGGCAGTAGCAAACAGGACTGACACCCTCCACCGCCGAGAACTCAGCCGAACGCCAGCTGCAGCGGTGAATTGCCTGCCTCACGCGAACCCTTGACGCTGAACCGTTTCATTGCTTCTCTCGAAAGGCTGCTTCTGGGAGCGCTCCCACCCCAGCCGAAAGGGACCCCTGTGCAGACCACCCCCCACGCCACCCCCCATGTCACCTCCTTACGCCACCTCGCCCGTACCCTCCCTGCGCTCGTCACGGCCGTTCTCGTCGCCTGCCTGCTGTCCTGGACGGGAAGCTCCCCCGCCCAGGCCGCGCCGGGTGACGGCTCGGTCTCCGACCCCAACATCGCCTACGTCGGGCGCTGGGACACCAGCGCAGGCACGGCGGCGGTGCCCTCCTGGACCGGCGCCTACCTGCAGACGGCCTTCACCGGCACCACGGTGAAGGTCAAGGCGAGAGACGCGGTCAACCTGTACGCCAGCATCGACGGCGGCCCCGACGTCTTCCACGCGGGCGTGCGCGGCACGGTGAACCTCACTCCCCGGCCGTTGTCCGCCGGCACCCACACCCTGCGCATCTCGTACCGCTCCGGCGACACCGTCTTCCAGGGCCTGGTGCTGGACCCCGGTGCGCGCACGGTCGCGCCGAACACCCCGTCCAGGCTCGTCGAGTTCGTCGGCGATTCCATCACCGCCGGCGCGCTCACGGACCGGCTCGCACTGGACTCGTACGCCTGGAAGACCGGCGAGCGACTGGGGGCGCGCCACACCCAGATCGCCCGATCCGGCTACTGCCTCGTCGCCCAGTCCGGATGCACGGGCCTGAGCACACAGTTCTTCAGGACGGCGAGCGCGGGCGGCCAGAACTGGGACTTCTCCCGGTACCGGGCGGACGCCGTCGTCATCAACCTGGGCACCAACGACATTGGCCACGGAGTGACCGGCGCCGCCTTCCGGTCGGCGTACACCAAGTTCCTCGCCGACCTGCGCGCCACGTACCCGAACGCGCGTCTGTTCGCTGTGCAGACGCTCAAGAAGCGCTACGTCAACGAGACCAAGGCGGCCGTCACCGCCCGCACCAACGCCGGCGACAGCGGGGTGCACTACGTCGACACCGCGGGCTGGCTGACCGACGGGACCGACTACGAGGACGGCAACGGGCATCCCAACGAAGCGGGCCACACCAAGTTCGCGAACCGCCTCGCCCCCGTCATCGCCGCCCGACTCGGCGACCCCGCGTCCACCCTGGCGGCCGCTCCCGGCCAACCCGGCGACCCGAACATCAAGTTCGTGGGCCGCTGGGACACCAGGACCTCCACCGCCTACACCCCGTACTGGGCGGGCGCCTACTACCGGGTCGGCTTCACCGGCCGGACCGTCCAGCTCAAGCAGCGCGGGACGATCGACTTCTGGGCGAGGATCGACAACGGCCCGGTGAAGTTCTACGACGACGTCAGGGGGACGGTGAACCTGACGCCCTCCCCGCTGTCCGCCGGCAACCACACCCTGCAGGTCAACTACCAGGTGGTCGCCGGTTCGTACCGGGGTGACGCCGTCTTTCAGGGGCTGGTCCTCGACAGCGGCGCCACGACGTTCGCACCGTCGGCGCCCGGCAAGCTGATCGAGTTCGTCGGCGACTCGATCACGGTGGGGACGACCTCGTCGCAGAACGCCCGCACCGCGTACGGCTGGCTGATCGGGGAACGGCTCGGCACCGAGCACACCCAGATCGCCCAGGGCGGCGCCTGTCTGGTCGCCGCGGCGGACGGATGCGTCGGCCTGGAACGGCAGTTCACCAAGCTCAACCCGAACGCGGCCACCCCCGACTGGGACTTCTCCCGATACCAGGCGAACGCGGTCGTCATCAACCTCGGCACCAACGACGTGGGGCACGGGGTCAGTTCCGCGCAGTTCCAGACGGCGTACACCAGCCTGCTGCGCAAGGTCCGCACCGCGTACCCACAGGCGTGGATCTTCGCATTGGAGACCTTCCGCGGCCGGTACGTCCCGCAGACCCAGGCGGCGGTCAAGGCAGCCGTCGACGGCGGGGACTCCCGGGTCTCCTTCGTCGACACCACCGGCTGGCTGGGTTCGGGCGACCTGACGGACTCGGTCCACCCCAACGACCAGGGGCACCGCGTCATCGCGGACCGGCTGGCACCGGTCATCGCGGCGCGGATCGGTATGTGAAGGAGGGCCGGGGCCGCCGGACCGCGACGCGCAGGCGGGCGCCTCCGCTGCCCTGCGCGGGCGCCCGGCCCCGGCCCCGGCTCGACGGCGAGATCGCCGCACTTCCCTCCCTTCCTCTTGACCGCGTCGAACACAAGGCTCGATTCGTCGTCCAACCACATCGCGGGTAGATGCCGATCGTCCTGCTCGACGGGTCACCTCGCTTGCCGGGAATGCTCGGGATCGCCTCGAACGTGAGGCACCAGCCAGGCTCCTGCCAGGTGTGCTCGGGCACTGGCACCTTGCGCTCGTACTCTGTGCCGACGCGGTCGGGGGCAGGCTCGCGAGCCGCTGTGGATCTCCTACTCGTGCTGGTAGCGAGCGGTTGTCCGACCCCAAGATCATCCGCCGACGGGCCACCTCGGTGTTCGGTGAGTACGAGCGGCGCTATCAGCAGCCCAGTCGCTCACCGCGGCGACAGCCGCAGCCCTTTGAAGATTCGAGCCTTCAGGCGGGAACCCCGCCCGGCGGGAAATGCTCAGGCAACCGTGACCTTGATCGTGTGCCGGCCGGTCGCCCCGTCGGGCAACGGCTCGTGCACCTGTCCTGTCTGCACCTGGCCCGTGTTGTCGGTGGCGCGTACGTGCAGCCGATGCTCGCCGGGCGTCGCCTGCCACGGCCAGCTCCACTGCCGCCATGTGTCCACCGACGGCACCGCCGCGAGCTGTGCCCGCTGCCATGGCCCGTCATCCACGCGGACCTCCACCGCGGACACCCCACGATGTTGCGCCCACGCCACCCCGGCCACCATCACCAGACCTTGCTCCAGACGCCTGCCCGCAGCCGGTGTGTCGATCCGCGACTGTGTCTTCACCGGAGCCAGCACCGCGTAATCCCGCCGTACCCAGTAGGCGCTGAAGTCCGAGAAACGACTCAGCTCCAGCTCCGTCAGCCACTTCGTCGCCGATACGTATCCGTACAGCCCGGGCACCACCATCCGGACCGGAAATCCGTGCTCGACCGGCAGTGGCTCCCCGTTCATCCCGACCGCCAGCAACGCGTCCCGCCCGTCACGCAACGCCGCCGTCGGTGTGCCGGCCGTGTAGCCGTCCACGGAACGGCTCACCACCTGATCCGCGCTGTCATCCGGCTCGACTTCATCCAGCAGATCCTTGATCGGTACCCCCAACCACCGCGCGTTGCCGACCAACTCGCCGCCGACCTCGTTGGACACGCACGCCAGCGTGATGTAGCGCTCCACCATCGGCCGTGCCAGCAATTGCTCGTAGGTCAGCGTCAGCGGCCGTCTCACCCGGCCATGAATGCTCAGCCGCCAGTCCTTCGGTTCCATCTGCGGCACCGTCAAAGCGGTGTCGATCCGGTAGAAGTCCGCGGTACTGGTCACAAACGGCTCCACTCCGGGCACGCCGACGGAGACCTTGGCGGGCAAGGGTGCTGCCGGGCTCGACGGCGACGGGAGAACCACCGCGGCCCGGGCCGCGGCCACACGCTGTGCCCAGAGCCGGCGTCCGCCCGGTACGGCCACCGCGGCCGCACCGATCGCCCCGACCGCCAGCGCGAGAAACCTCCGTCGGCCCGGTGGCTGTCCCGCGCCGTCCACCACCGGGGGGTCGGCATCCGACGACGGCGAACGGCCGCCCTGTACAGGGGCGGGGACTTCCTGCGCCACCCCGTCCGTATCCGGGCCGGTGTCGTCCCCCAGGTCCTCCGCCGATACCGGGGCACGGCGCGGCAGGGTGCGGCGCAGCAACACCAGGAGGCCGGCAGCGGCCAGAGCACCGGCCACTGTCGGCACCGGGTACGCCCACGTGGCGCTAGGCCGGGTGGCTGACGCGAGTACGCCGATCATCCCGAACACAGCGACGCCGACCAGCCCGTACCAGAGCCGGCGCATGGCCAGTACACCGATGAACGCGGCGAACACCGCCAACACCAGCACGATTCCCGCCTGCAGTGCCAGCTTGTCGTACGTGTAGAACACCGCGACGGCGAACTCCTTGACCGGGGTCGGCGCCGCGTCCACGGCGACGCCACCCACCGCCACAAGGGGCGCTGACGGCCCGCCCGTCGCGGCTGCCACCAACTCACCGAGGCCCAGGGCGAGTGCGGTGGCCGCGACGCCGGCAAGCTCGCCGTACCACTGCTTGGGCGGCCTTCCCGGCGCCGGCCGATCCGTCTTCTGCGACTCCATGTCTATACCGGACATCTGATCGGCGCTTATCGGCTCACCCGGCGCAGCCGGGCGAAGCCGACACCCAGCACGACCAGACCGACGATCGCCACGACCGGCCCGACGACCGCCCACAGCGTCACGCCGCTCATCGCCGAGCCCTTCATGACGTCGAGTCCCTGCAAGGTCCAGCCCACGCCGACAAAGGCAAGCAGTGCGCCGAGGCCGAGGACGAACCAGTTCTTCTTCATGGGGTATCTCCAGGTGTGGAGCCGAAGTGCTCGACATCGAGCGTGACGGTTCTGTGGCCCCAGCCGCGACAACGTGTGGTGGGACCCCGTTGTCAACCGATCGACGTACGCAAGGCTCCACTGGTGCGTGGACGCTCCTCGACACCGAGTCGGGCACTGTGGATCCGGGCGCCCGTAAACTGGCGGCCAGATCTCGGTGGGCGAAAGTGGGCAGGTCGTGACAGTGCGCAGCACCGTCGACTTCGGACACCGCTACCGCGTCGGATGGCATGTCCTCGTCGGCGCCGTCGCGATACCGCTTGCCGTCGCCATAGCGGCCGACGTCTCCGTGGCGCTCGGACAACGCCTACTGGCCCTCGGTACGCTCACTGTCATCGTCGCCTGCTACGCCCTGGTCGCTCCGCGGGCCATGGAAAACCGCGACGAGCGTTGGGGTGCGGCCTATTTCGCCGTCCTGGCGGTCGCGTTCCCGCTCCTGCTCGCCATCGCCCCGATCGCCGGCGCACTGCTGTTCGCGCTCTGCCCACAGCTGTTCGTGATGGTCGCGAGGTGGCGGGTACGCCTACCGCTGTTGTTGGTCCTCTACGCCGAGCTCGCCTGGGCCATGGTGGCGCGGGCCGGAGTCAGCCGCTACACGCCGGCGATGGTCGGCGTGACCGTTCTGGCACCCATGACCGTGACGATCCTCGTGGGCGCCTATCTGACCGGCATCCGCGAGCAGAACCGCAAGCGGGCCGCGCTGATCGAGGAACTGACCCGGACGCGGGCCGCATTGGAACGCGCAGGCCACGAGGCCGGCGTCCATGCCGAACGCGAACGCCTGGCTGCCGAGATCCACGACACCCTGGCACAGGGCTTCACCAGCATCCTCATGCTCGCCCAGGTCGCACGGACGACCCTGCGCCGTGATCCGACGGCCGCCGACGGCCAGCTCGACATCCTCGAGAAGACCGCCCGCGAGAACCTCGCGGAGGCACGCTCGCTGATCGCCGCATCGGCCCCGGTCGACCTGACCGGCCGCAGCCTCGCGGATGCGCTGGACCGGCTAGCCGCCCGGCATGCTCGCGACACGGGTACGCGCGTCGAGGTCTCGATCGTCGGCGAGCGGTCCGGCACATCCACCGGCACCGACATCGCCCTCCTGCGCACCGCGCAGGAGTCCCTGGCCAACATCGGCAGGC
Source organism: Streptomyces sp. SLBN-8D4 (assembly GCF_049739545.1). Classification (NCBI taxonomy): domain Bacteria; kingdom Bacillati; phylum Actinomycetota; class Actinomycetes; order Kitasatosporales; family Streptomycetaceae; genus Streptomyces; species Streptomyces sp. SLBN-8D4. The sequence goes on along the minus strand of NZ_JBMGQC010000001.1, from coordinate 8,564,652 downwards.
ACGCCGCCGCCACGACGGTGCGGATCGAACTGCGCCACGATTCCGACCTCATGGCACTGGCCGTGACCGACGACGGCCAAGGCTTCGACCCGGCCACCGTCCGGGGTGGATACGGCCTGCTCGGCATGCGCACCCGCGCCTCCACCCTCGGCGGAACCTGCACGGTGCGATCGGCTCCCGGCCAGGGCACCACGGTGCGGGTCGAGCTGCCGCCGCCCCCGGCCGAGCAGGCGGAGCGTAGCCTGCAGCCTGTGCTCGATCTCAGCTCCACACCCGACCACTGAGCGGGCGGAACCGTCTCGATGACTGTCCAGATCCTGATTGTCGATGACCATCCCGTCGTACGCTTCGGCCTCCGCGGCATGCTCGAGGCCTACGACGACCTGCGGGTCGTCGGCGAGGCCGGCTCCGGCGACGAGGCGATCGTCCTCGCCGCCGCGATGCGCCCGGACGTCGTCCTGATGGACCTGCGGATGCCGGGTACCGATGGCGCCACCGCGACGGCGCACATCCGTCAGGAGCACCCCGGCATTCGCGTGCTCGTGCTCACCACCTACGAAGGTGACGCCGACATCCTGCCGGCGATCGAGGCCGGCGCCACCGGTTACCTGCTCAAGGACACCCCGATCGGTACCCTGACCGACGCGATCCGGGCGGCGGCCCGCGGTGAAACCGTCCTCGCCCCGCCGGTGGCCGCCCGGCTGGTGACTCACCTTCAGGCTCCGGCCGGGGAGCAGCTGACCCCACGCGAGGTTCAGGTACTCGGCCTCGTCGCGCGGGGTCTGTCCAACGGCGAGATCGGTCGGCAGCTGTACATCGGCGAGGCGACGGTGAAGACGCACCTGCTGCGAACCTTCGTCAAACTGGGTGTCAACGACCGCACCGCAGCCGTCACCGTCGCGCTGTCGCGCGGCGTCCTCACCTCGCCACAACGGTGATCTCCGCATGACGGCCATCGCGTATGTCGGGCGACTCGCGCCCCTTGGATTCAACAGCGCGCGGTTGCCGGCTTGTCGGGTGGCCGTGAGGCCACGGCCCGGTGCGCGTCTGAAGGGTGTCGTCACTCACCGGCCGGTTCCCGTGGGGGCACGGCCGTGGAGGACCGGGATGCCCTGGCGTTCACCCGGTGCATGGGGTGATCGAGCACGACAGGATGGGCAACCAACAGGGCTCCCACGCCGATGAGTTGAGACTTCGAACACCTTCCTCAACGACAGGGGAGCCTTGTGCGGTGCGGCATCTGACATCGCCACCCGTTCAATGGCCACGATGTCGGCACCTGGTCATCCTGGTTCAGGCCCATGCCGTTGTCACTGCCCAACGCCGCTCATGACGGCGTTGACGATGCCCGGTTGGATCACGGTGTAGGAACGTCGGTCGAACAGGCCGAACCCGTACTGTCCGTTCACACCGTTGTCCCAGTAGACGCTGACTTCCCCGTACTTCTTGGCTGTGGCCACGAGGGTGTGCGCAAAGTCAGCACGGTATCCGTTGTTCGCTGAGTCGAACGACGACTTGTCGATCGCTCCGTACTCACCGATGACTACCGGGTATCCCTTCGTGACGAATCCGTCATGCATTTTCTTCAACTGCGCGTCCAGATAGTCCTCCTGCCCCCAGGTGGACGTCTTTGACGGGTTGATCGCAGTCGGGCCCCACTGCGTGATGGCCCCGCTTTCCGTACCGGCGAAGTCCCACGGATCGTAGTAGTGCACGGAGATCATGATCCTCTGCTGGTTGCTGGGAACGGAGGAGGATCGATAGCGATCGGCCGGAAGCGCGAAGCCGTAGTTGCCCGCGGTGTAGTCGATGTTTGTGTTCCAGCCGGGGATGAGCAACCATCGTGAACTGTTGTTGCCGCCGGCTTTCCGCACCGTGTCCACGAAGATCTGATTATAGCTGTTGATATTCGAGTAGCACGGTTGGGTCGGTTGGCCGAAGTCCCCGGTGAACTCTTCGTTCATGGACTCCAGGATCAGGTGCTGGTCGTAGCTCTGGAACTTCGACGCGATCTGTTGCCAGACCTTCTGGTACTTGGCCTTGATTTCCGTCTGGGAGGACGAGTCACAGATCAGCCAGGAGCCGTTGACCGACTTGTAGCCGTCGCCGTGCATGTTGATCACTACATACATGCCTCGACTGTAGGCGTAGTTGACGACTTCCTGGACTCTGTTCAGCCAAGACGAGTTGATCGTGTAATTCGGGCCGGCCCCTATGTCACGCAGATAGGAGACAGGGATCCGGATCGTCTTGAATCCTGCAGCCCGCACCTTGTCGATGAGAGCTTGCGTGACCGCCGGCTGACCCCACGCTGTCTCGCTGGGATATCCGTTGGTGTTTGCTTCGAGCTGGTTCCCCAGATTCCAGCCCGCGCCCATATCGGCAACAATCTGCAATGCGTCCAACTGGGCCAGTGTGTCGGCAGACGCCTGATCCGCCGAGCCGCAAACAGATGCGGCCGCTGCCATGATGACGGCAACGAGGACGGCTCTGATCTTCATCGTCTTCACAGCCATTGACGTTTTCTCTCTTCCGGTCCTGGGATGCCAAGACCACGTGGATGCACCTGACGCCGAGCCGTGGCGACCATGGCGGCTCGACACCCTGCTGGAGCGTGTGGCGCGGGGTGGGCTCCCGCACGTTTCCGTTGCGGGGCCGGCTCGGGCACCCGCGTCGGCTCAGTGCTCAGAATCCGACCGCGCCCCAGGAGGTGGCCGTGTAGGTGCCAGGGCCGTACTCCCAGCCGGCCATGACGCTGTTGAGGTACTGGCTGCTGGTGTAATAGCCGTTGCTGACACCCCAGTTGAGGAACGGGGAGAGGCTGCCGGACCACCATCCGGACCTTCCGGTGTCCAGGTAGCTGATGGTGTGTCCACCACTTGGCCAGCTGTACGTGTAGATGTCCCAGGTGCGCCCGCCGAGGCTGGCGTTCGTCCTGGTGGGCACGGCGCTCCCCGAGGCGTCGTAGCAGTCGGACAGCGGCTGCGCGTTCGACCAGTTGAGCCAGATCATCAACTCGTTCTGGGAATTGCGGTTCGTCGGTGCCGCGGTGGGGTCGATGAAGATGTCGTAGGTGGCGTCGTAGTACACGCCCGGCCGCGGGGACGACGTCTGGGAGAACCACGAGTTGTTGCCGGGGTTGACCGCACTGAGCCGCTTGGGGTACCCGGTCACCGGTGACCGGGTACCCCAGTCCTCGCCGTTGACCATGACGGTGAAACCGTTGGCGTCCGCGGAGTTCACACCCCAGGAATTGTCGTTGGTGTACCAGCTGGTGTCACTGCCTCCGGTGGTGGTGAAATGCTTGAAGTAGTACGTGCCCGACGCCGCCGAGGCGACGTTCGGAACGGCGAAGACGAGTGCAAGAGCCGCAAACAGGGCGCCCCACTCCAGGCGATAGATTTTCATCGCACCTTCTGTGATCGGATCGATGATCGAGCGCGCGCCGACCGAAGCCGGGAACGGTGCGCGTGACGCGAAGGCCAATCGAAATGAATTCGACGGCCGTTGAGATGGTGGGCCATTCCGCACCCTCGACGCAGGTATGGCGACCGTGCTTGTCGAATTTCCAGTCGAAGCGCTTCGACGGAATATTCGAAGATCTGGTTCCGCTTCTTCCAGACGAGAAGATAAAGTCATGCCGCAGTCATGACAACAGGCGCCAGGCTAAAAACATAATGTCCCACCAGGGACTTGTGGAGACGGCACGTTAACGTTAACGTGCCTCGATGCGCGACGCTCCTCGACCTGGTGCCGGATCCGACGCGAACGGCATCACGTCGTCCTCCACGGCCAGTGACCGGCCCGTGGTGCTCGGCGACGTGGCACGGCGAGCGGGTGTCTCGGCGATGACCGTCTCCCGCGTACTGAACGAGCGGCCCGGGGTCGGTGACGACACTCGCGCTCGTGTGTTCGCTGTCGCAGCCGAACTCGGCTACCGACCCAACAGGCTTGCGCAGGCACTGGTGACCGGCAGGTCGCAGGTGCTGTCGGTGGTGAGTTTCGACACCGCCCAGTACGGTCCCGCGGCAACGGTCTTCGGCGTCGAACAGGCGGCTCGCCAAGCCGGCTACGCCGTGCAGATCACCACGTTGCGCTCCGGCGACCCATTGCCCGCCCGAGCCGTCGTGGAGGGCCTCGTCTCCCAAGCGGTCGCCGGCCTCATTCTCGCGGCGCCGCACGACTGGACCGCGCAGGCATTGCGGCACCTTCCCGCCGACCGGCCCGCGGTCGCGCTCGACGTCGACATCGAACAGGAGGGCGTCCCGGTGATCGGACTCGAACAGACGACAGGAGCACGCCAGGCCACGGAGCACCTGCTTGCTCTCGGCCACGACACCGTGTGGCACGTCGCAGGGCCGAGCGACCAGCCATCGGCCCGAGCCCGCGAACGCGCCTGGCGAGAAGCCCTGGTCGCCGCCGACAGAACGCCACCGCACCCGCTAAGGGGCGATTGGAGTGCACGGTCGGGCTACGAACAAGGGCGGCGACTGGCCGACATACCCGGTGTCACCGCCGTCTTCGCCGCCAACGACCAGATGGCCCTCGGAGTGCTGCGCGCCCTGCGCGAGGCGGGCCGCGACGTGCCGGGCGACGTCAGCCTGGTCGGCTACGACGACATCCCCGAGGCCGAATACGTGTGGCCCCCGTTGACCACGGTGCGGCAGGACTTCGGCGAGGCCGGGCGTCGCGCGCTGGAACTCCTCGTCGCCCAGATCGAGGGCCGGCCGAGAACCGGAACCCTGGTCGCGCTGCTGCCCGAACTGGTCGTGCGGGGCAGCAGCGGCCCTCCTCCCTGACGGCGGAGCGGAACCTGCGGTACAGGAACGAACCGGCGAACCGGCCAGAGCCGCAGCAGCTGTTCACACCGGATCCACGCGGCGGCCGCCCGTCCGGCGTCGGCTGCGGCCTGGAAATGTCATCCGCCTCTGCAGGGCATGGCCCCACCCTCATTTCGGCGGACGGGAGATCGTAGGCCGACCGGCTTCCATCATCTCGGCGACCCGGGCCGTCGTCTCCCGCAGCCACATGTGCGCCGCGTCGTGCATGTGGACCGGATGCCACCACAAGGCCTGCTGGATCGGCACGGCGTCATAGGGCGGTTCCATGATGCGGACGTGTGCGAGTCCGTCCAGCTCGTCGGCGAGACGCCTTTGAAGCAGAGCTACCCGGCGGGTGCCCGCGACCAGGAGTGGCATCAGCTGGAAACTGTCGACGGAGACCGCCACGCGCGGCTCGATGCCGAGCATGGCAATCTGACGGGCGGCGGGGGCATCGTAGGCTCGTTGGTACGTCACCCACGGCAGTCGGGCCAGGTCGTGGAGGGTGAGCTGCTCGCCGACCTCCGGGTTGTCGTCCGCGACGAGGAAGACTCAGCTGTCCTGGTAGAGCTCGACCGTGGGGAAGCCGCGAATGATGCCGTGGGGCAGCAATAGCCCGTCCACGGTGCTGAGCAGCGACCCGGTGTCGTCGATGATTTCGTTCGGCACCTGTTTGAACCTGAGCCGGATGCCTGGTGCCTCGGCTTGGACGGTGCGGGCGAGTTCGGTGCCGAAGACGGCGACCGCGTAGTCCGAGGCGATCAGCGTGAACTCGTGTTCCTCGCGGGAGGGGTCGAATTCTGCCTGACTGGCGAAGACGCGCTCCAGCAGGTCGCACGCGGTGGTGGTCCGGTCGAGGAGGGCCCGCCCGAGGGCGGTCAGTTCGTACCCTCCGCCCACCCGGGCGAGCAGGTCGTCGTCGAAGTGGCGGCGCAGCCGGGCCAGAGCGGCGCTCATCGCGGGTTGACTGAGCCCGATGCGCTGGCCGGCCCTGGTGACGTTGCGCTCCTGCAGGAGGGCGCGCAGGGCAACGACGAGGTTGAGGTCCAGGCTGGCCAAGTTCACAAAGCATCCCAATTCCGGAGCCGGCCCCATCGGTATTCACCGGCTGGATTCACCTATACAGGAAATCGATTTCCCTGATTGCAATCTACCGGGCCAGATTAGTGGCACCGCAATCGGGAGGAAATCTCCGTGACATCCGCAGCCACGTCGGCACCCTTCACCCCCTTCTCCGGACCGTTCGCCATCGGCACCCTTTCGGCGCCGGGCGAGACCAGGTTCCCGGGCCTCGTGACGCCGGACGGCCGAGCGCTCGACCTGCGCACGGCACTGGACGCACCCGCGTTGACCACGCTCACGCTCCTGGAGCGCTGGGACGAGGAGCTGCCACGGCTGCACACCCTCGCCGGGGACCCGACGCGCGACTGGCGGCCGCTGGCGGAGATGACGGTGCACACGCCCGTCGAACCCCGGCAGATCTTCCAGTCCGGCGCCAACTACCGGCAGCACGTGATCGACCTGGCGGTCGCACACCGCGCCCCCGACGCCCCGGGCACCGTCGAGGAGGCCCGCGCCGAGGTCGCGGCGGTCATGGACAGGCGGGCCGCCGAGGACCTCCCGTACGTCTTCATCGGCCTGCCGACCACGATCAGCGGCCCATATGACGACGTGGTGCTGCCCGCCTGGGCCGAGAAGCCCGACTGGGAGCTGGAGGTGGCCGCGGTGATCTCCCGCCCCGCCTACCGAGTCACCGTGGACGAGGCGCTGGAGTACGTCGCGGGCTACACCATCGCCAACGACCTGACCGACCGCGCGAGCGTCTTCCGCCGGGACATGCCCCCGATCGGCACCGACTGGCTGCGCAGCAAGAACGCCCCCGGCTTCACCCCGCTCGGCCCGTGGATCGTCCCGGCCGGCTCCATCGCCGACCCGTCCGACCTGCGGGTCACCCTGAAACTCAACGGCGAGACCATGCAGGACGAGTCCACCAAGGACATGATCTTCGGTGTCGCACGGTTGGTCTCGTACATCTCCCAGACCGCCCGACTCCTCCCCGGCGACCTGGTGCTGACCGGCAGCCCGGCCGGCAACGGCATCCACTGGGGCCGGCTGCTGCGCGACGGCGACGTGATGGACGGCTCGGTCACCGGGCTCGGCGCTCAGCGCACCCGCTGTGTCGCAGAGGACGCACGATGACCGCCGCCCGTATCGACCGTACGGATCCCGAGGCGGCGATCGCCGAGGCCGCGAAGGCGTACTCGAACTGGGGCCGCTGGGGCGAGGACGACGTGCTCGGCACGCTCAACTTCCTCGACGAGGCCAAGCGCCGCGAGGGCGCGGCCCTGATCCGCGACGGTGTCAGCTTCTCCTTGTCCCAGGCCTTCGACATGGACGGCCCGCAGAAAGGCTGGCGGCGGCGTACGAACCCGGTGCACACGATGCTCGCCACTGGCACCGACGCCGCTCTGGGCGGTCAGGGTTTTCCGCACGGTTTCGGTGGTGCCGACGACGTGATCGCCATGCCCCTGCAGTGCTCCACCCAATGGGACGGGCTCGGGCACATCTTCGATCACGGCATGGCGTGGAACGGCCGCCCGGCGGAGAAGGTCGTCACCTCCGAAGGCGACCTGGTCACCGGCATCGAGCACATGGCATCGCACGTCGCCGGGCGAGGCGTCCTCCTCGACGTGGGTCTGGTCATCGGCCAGGACGGCGAACTGCCCGACGGCTTCGCCATCACTGAGGAGCACCTGACCGCAACCGCTGCCTCGCATGGTGTGATCGTCGGTCGTGGCGACCTGGTCCTCGTGCGCACCGGGCGGCTGGCCCGCGCCCGTCACGTAGGCTGGGGCGACTACGCAGGCGGACCGGCGCCGGGACTGAGCTTCAGTACGGCCGGCTGGCTGCACCGCAGCGAGATCGCCGGGATCGCCACCGACACCTGGGGTTTCGAGGTGCGGCCCAACGAGTTCGACCACGCCTTCCAGCCGCTGCACCAGGTCGCCATCCCCCACATCGGTCTGCTCATCGGTGAGATGTGGGACCTCGACGCCCTCGCCGCCCATTGCGCCGGCGACGGCCGTTACGCGTTCTGGCTCACCGCAGCGCCACTGCCCATCACGGGGTCCGTCGGCTCACCGGTCAACCCCATCGCCGTCAAGTAACGCCCTGGGCTGCCGGGCGCACCGCGCCCGGACGGCTACGCCCCCTCGCCCACCCGGCCGGCAACACCCCCTTTGCCGTTCGAAGTCGCGCGGCACCACCTCAGGGAGAACCCATGAACGACCCCCGTGCCCGAACCGTCCTCGTCATAGGCGGCGGCGCGTCCGGCAACGCCGTGACCGTGCTGCTGCGGCGGGCGGGCATCGCCGTGGAACTGATCGAGGCCAAACCCGACTGGAACGTGCTCGGCTCCGGCATCACCCTCCAGGGCAACGCGCTGCGCGTACTGCGCGAAGTCGGCGTATGGGACGAGGTCCGGGAGAGTGGTTACGCCGTCGACGCCGTCGGCATGGCCGCGCCCGACGGGACCGTGTTCCACGTCCAGCAGGACTTCCGCACCGGTGGGGACGACCTGCCCTCGATCTTCGGCATGCAGCGGCCCCGGCTGCAGGAGATTCTGTGTGAGGCCGTTCGCGAGAGCGGCGCGGCGGTACGCCTCGGCACCACCGCCGAGGAACTGGTCCAGGACGCGTCCGGCGTCACCGCTCGGTTCAGCGACGGCACCGAGAGCCGCTACGACCTTGTCATCGCCGCCGACGGCGTCGGCTCCCGCACGCGCGCCATGATCGGCATCAGCGACAAGCCCGAACCGACGGGCATGGCCATCTGGCGCGTCCCCGCGCCCCGCCCCGAGAGCGTGAAGCGCAAGGACCTGTCCTACGGCGGACCGTGCTACATCGCCGGCTACTGCCCCACCAGCAAGAACACCATCTACGCCTACCTCGTCGAGGCCAACCGCGACCGCGCCTCCATCGACCCGGCCTCGTACGCGGACGAGATGCGGCGGCTGGCCGCGCCCTACGGGGGTGCGTGGCCGGAGATCGCCGCGAGCATCACCGACCCCGCCAAGGTCAACTACACCTGGTTCGAGCGGCTGCTCGTCGAGGGCTCCTGGCACCGCGGCCGGGTCGTCCTGATCGGTGACGCGGCCCACGTCTGTCCTCCCACGCTCGCCCAGGGCGCGGCCATGTCGCTGGAGGACGCCTCTGTACTGGCCGAGATGCTCACCGCGGAGCAGGACTGGAGTTCCCTGGACGCCCTCCTGACCGGCTTCTACGAACGCCGGATCGGCCGTGTCCGCATGGTGGTCGAGGCATCCGTGCAACTCGGTCAGTGGCAGCTGGACGGCGCCCGTGACGTCGACGCACCCGGTCTGATGGGCCGCACGATGGCAGTCCTGCAGGAGACGCCGTGAACTCCGTGAACCCCGTGAGTCCTCAGAACAGCGCACCCACGATCGACGTCCACGCGCACGTCCTGCTCCCTCAGGTCGAGGACGCCGTCGCCGGACACCCCGGGCTGGCCGCGGCCCGCGATCTCGACGCCCGCCGCAACGGCCCCGAGGCCATCGCCGTCAGCGGCCCGATGTTCCGGGACCGCTTCCCGAGGCTGACCGACGTCAAGGCCCGGCTCGCCGCGATGGACGCCTCCGGGATCGACGTCCAGCTGGTCTCGCCGTCGCCGTCGCACTACCACTACTGGGCCGACGAGGACCTGGCCCGCACGGTGTGGGAACTGGCCAACGAAGGCACCGCAGCGCACGTCGCCCAGGCCCCGCAGCGGCTGCACGGCCTCGGCCTCATCCCGCTCCAGCACCCGGGCCTCGCCGTCGAAGCCCTCGAACACGCCCTCGGCCTGGGCCTGCGCGGTGTCGAGATATCGAGCCACGCGCCGGGACGCGAACTGTCGGACCCCGCGTACGAACCGTTCTGGACACGGGCCGAGGAATCCGGCGCGATCCTCTTCCTGCACCCCTTCGGCTGCACGCTCGACGAGCGCCTCAACCGGTGGTATTTGTCCAACACCGTCGGCCAGCCGACCGAGAACGCCGTCGCGCTGTCCCATCTGATCTTCTCCGGAGTCCTGGACCGGCACCCGGGGTTGCGCATCGTCGCCGCCCACGGCGGCGGCTATCTGCCCACCCACATCGGCCGCTCGGACCACGCCTGGCTCGCCCGCACCGACACGCGCGGCTGCGCGCACCCGCCCAGCAGCTACCTCAGGCAGCTGTACTTCGACTCCCTCGTCCACGACCCGGACGTCCTGCGCGAGCTGATCCGGGTGGCCGGCCCCGACCGGGTGCTGCTCGGCTCCGACTTCCCCTTCGACATGGGCACCGACGACCCGCTCGGCGCTGTGCGCGACGTCACGGACCTGCCCGCCCCCCACTTCCACGCCGTACGCGGCGGCAACGCTGCAGCGCTGCTCCGCCTTGTCTGAACCATCTGAACCGCACAGAGGAGAACCCCCACCATGAGCACACGTCTGCTCACCCACCTGCGCCACGTCGACCTCGCCGTGCCGGACTACGACAAGCAACTCGACTTCTACGCCGGCGTCTGGGGCCTGACCAAGGTCGCCGATGACTCCGGCATCTCCTTCCTCGCCGCCGAGGGCTCCCCCGAGCAGTACATCGTCCGGCTCCGCAAGGCCGAGGAGAAGCGCCTCGACCTCATCTCTTACGGCGCCGCGAACCCCGCCGACGTGGACACCCTCGCCGAGCAACTCCTCGCGGGTGGCGTGCAGTTGATCTGCCAACCGGGCAAGGTCGACACCCCCGGCGGCGGCTACGGCTTCCGCTTCTTCGACATCGACGGCCGCACCATCGAGGTCTCGGCCGACGTCGAGGCGCGCCGGCACCGTCGTATCGAGGAGAAGGAGTCCATCCCGGTCCGTCTCTCGCACGTCGTCCTGAACTCCCCCGACATCAACGCCACCCGCGCCTGGTACGAGCAGCACCTCGACTTCCGGCTGTCCGACACGATGACCTTGCCGCACATGGGCGACGTCATGCACTTCATGCGGATCAGCAACCAGCACCACTCCATGGCGATCGCCAGCGGTCCGCACGCCTCCCTGCAGCACCTCTCCTTCGAGATGCGCGGCATCGACGAGTACATGCGCGGGTCCGGCCGCGTGATGCGCTCCGGCGCCCGCAAAATCTGGGGCCCCGGGCGGCACATGGCGGGCGACAACACCTTCACGTACTTCCTCGACCCGCACGGCAACACCGTGGAGTACACCACCGAGCTCGAAAAGCTGGACGAGGACACCTGGCACCCGCACATCTACGACCTGACGAAGCCCGAGAACGCCGACCAGTGGGGCACGTCCAACCCGATGAACGAGATGGTCGCCAAGGAAATGCTCAACGACGTCGACCGCGGCGTCTTCGTCGCTCCGCCGGTCTGACCCCATGACACCGGGGGCCCGGCGCACTCCCCCGCCTGCCATGCCGCCGGGCCCCCGGCCTGTGTCAACCCTCCCAGCTCCCTAGGAATGCCATGCGTTTCGCCACGTACGAACAGCACGGCCGCAGCCGTCTCGCCACCATCGAGGATGACGGCGTCCTCTCCCCCTGCCCCGGCACGGGGACGCTTCTCGACCTGATCCAGGCCGGTCCCGAGGCACTGCGCAAGGCGGGCAACGCAAGTCTGGACGTGCCGCGCGGGCCGCACGTCTCCCAGGTGCGATTGCTGCCGCCGCTCCAACCGCCGTCCGTACGCGACTTCGTCACCTTCGAGGAGCACGTCGAAGGTGTACGGCGAAGCATCGACGGAGTCCCGGGCGCCCCGGACGCCTGGTACGACGCGCCCACCTTCTACTTCACCAACCCCTACGCCGTCATCGGCGCTCACGACGACGTCCCCGTGCCGCCCGGCAGCCAGGTGCTGGACTTCGAGCTCGAAGTCGCCGCCGTCATCGGCCGCGAGGGCCGCGACCTCGCCCCCGAGCAGGCCCGCCACCACATCATCGGCTACACCATCTACAACGACTGGTCCGCCCGCGACCTCCAGTCCCGCGAGATGCAGGTCCGCCTCGGCCCCTGCAAGGGCAAGGACACCGCCACCACCCTCGGCCCCTACCTCGTCACCGCGGACGAACTGGAGCCCTACCGCGACAGCGACGGATTCCTGCGGCTGGCGCTGACCGCCGAGATCAACGGCGAGGTCGTCGGCCAGGACCTGCTGTCCAACATGAGCTGGACCTTCGAGGAGATGACCGCCTACGCCTCCCGCGGCACCTGGGTACGCCCCGGCGACGTACTCGGCTCCGGCACCTGCGGCAACGGCGGTTGCCTCGCCGAACTCTGGGGGGTACGCGGCCGCCAGGACCCGCCGCCGCTCAAGCCCGGCGACACCCTCACCCTCACCGTCGAGGGCATCGGCACCGTCTCCAACACCGTGGTACCCGGGGCTGAACCGGTGGCCGTCCCTCGCGCCCGTACGCGCCCGCGAACGCGCCCGTGAACCGCGCGGCGGAGAGCAGGCCGGCCGACAAGGTCGTCGCCAGCGGGGCCGCGCGGGCAGGGCACGGTCGAGGCGCCGACCCGGGCGGGAGCGCCGTGACCGCCCCCGATCCGCCCCCGGCGTCACCCACCACGACATCACCGCCGCCACCGCCGCGAAACTGCACACCGCCGCTTGAGGCAGGTCAACGACGACCAAAGCTGAGGAACCCACCATGACGAGACTTCCCGCCAAACGCGGCCGCGTCGCCGTGATCGGTGCCGGACCCGGTGGCATGGCCGCCGCACTGTCCATCCATCAGGCCGGCCACGACGTCGTACTGTTCGAGCGCTACCCGCAGGCCAGACCCGCCGGCAACATCCTCAACCTGTGGCCGCCCCCCATCAAGGCACTCGGGCTGCTCGGAGTGAACACCGAGGACCTGGGTGCGCCCTGCACGTCCGAGTTCCGCAACGCCCGCGGCCGCCGCCGGGTCCGCGCGACCCTTCCGGAACAGGTTGTCCGCGACTACGGCGGCGGCTTCGTCGGCCTGCTGCGCCCCGAGTTGTACGAGCGGCTGCTCGACGCGCTCCCCAAGGGAGTCCTGCGGGTCAACCACACAGTGGAGAGCGTCGAGCAGGACGAGAGCGGTGTTCGACTGCACCTCGCGGACGGACGAGTCCACGAGGCGGACCTCGTGATCGGCGCGGACGGCATCGATTCCCTGATCCGCCGCACCCTGTGGGGCGACAGCCCCAAGCGCGAGCACAACCTGCACATCTTCGGCGGCTACACCTTCGACGACAGCGTCGAGACCGAGCCCGGGATGTGCGTCCTCTCCCACACCCGCACGGTGCAGGGCAGTTGGACCTCCATCCGCGACAAGGGACGTGACGGCCACCAGTGGTGGGTACTCGAAGCCTTCGACGCAAGCCGGGAATTCACCGGTGACCTGCATTCGACCGCGACCGGCCTCGGTCATGCCTTCGCCCACCCGCTCCCTCAGCTGATCGCCGCGACCGACACCGCACACGTTCAGCGCTGGGTGATCCGCGACCGCAAGCCGCTGAAGCAGTGGTCCAAGGGCCGCGCCACCCTTGTCGGCGACGCCGCTCATCCCGCCTCCCCGTACGCCGGGTACGGCGCCGGTATGGCCACCGAGGACGGTTATTTCATCGGCCGCCACCTGGCAGGGGTGGACCTGAGCGACTACGTCGCCGTCCGCCAGGCACTCGACGCCTTCGAGGCCCCCCGCAAGCCGCACACCGCCCGGCAGTCCCAGCACGCCTACGCCCTCGGGCAGGTCTTCCATCACGCGCCGCGCGCTCTGCATCCGATCCGGGACGCGATCCTGGACCGCACCCCGCTGATGCAGAAGGTGGTCGGTGACTCCACCCCCGTATCGATCCTCACTCAGCTCGGTGAGATCGACCGGGCCGAAGCCCGCTTCACGGCGCTTCTCGGTCCCGGCCTCGGCGAGGCACATGACACCGTCACCGCTTCCTGAACCACGTGGCAGGTCAACGCATCGCCGGGGTCCGCTCGGAGGTGGCCGAGCGCGGCCCCTCAGGGCGAGTTGTCGACGTCAAACCCCGGGTCAGCCACACGGTGGAGCGCGTCGCAGTGGCTCCAGGATGGGTCGGGGACCCTGGTGAAACTATTTCGTCAGCGTGTCCATCGCGCGGTCGAGCAGTACGGCCAGGGGCACTGCGCCCTCGCAGGCCACCCAGCCCGTCGCGGCTGCATCCAGACAGGCGAGCGCGGCCCCGGAAAGCGAGTTCGGCCCGACCTCCTCCGGCTGGTCGGCGCTGACGCCCAGCCGCCGGGCGATCTCCGGCTCCAGCATCGCCTGCCAGCTCAGCTGCTTCTCGAAGTGCCGGGCGCGCAGTGACGGAGTCTCCTGGAGCATGCGCAGGTAGGCGAGTGTCTGCTCGGGCGCCTGCTCGTTCGCCTGCGTGAGGACGTCGAACGCCCTGCGCAGCGCCTCCCAGGGACGCTCGGTGTCAGGGCGGGCGGCGAACGCCTCCGCGATCTGAAGGCCGGTCTCCTCCAAACCCTGCAGGACCATGTCTTCCTTGGTACCGAAGTACCGGAACAGGCTGGCACGCGACAGCCCGACCTCACCGGCGATCTGGTCGACGGTAGTCCCGTCGAACCCCTGCTCGATGAAGAGCCGGAGCGCGACCTCGACGACTTCCTTCCGGACCGTCGCACGCATACGCTCCCGCAGGCCGGGCGGCTTGGTCTCGGACTGGGCGGAGGCGCGGGCAGAATCGGTCATGAGTAAAGAATACAACAGCGGCTCAATCTGATACTGAGCATCAGAAGCACGGGATCCCGGCAGCTGCACTGCAGTTTGCGCAGGAGACGTCAGCTTCAGGGTGGCCATGGCCTGTTCGCCGACGGCGCGGATGCGCGCTCGGGCGACATCGAGGGTCTGCTGACCGACGTAGAGGTCGCGGTGTTTACCGCGGAAGGGCACGCGCCCAGTCCTTCCTCGCGGACGCCAGCGCTTACGCCGGGGCCAACGGCGACGCCGGCACTGCCCCGAAAGGTTGCTCCTCCTCATACGCACGCACCGCCTGAGGCGTTGGTTCGCTCCTGCCGTGTTCCGTAGGCAGCAAGCACACGCCCATGACATCGTGACCGACGTCCCCGACTGGGGCGCTTCCCCCAACCGCGGCCCGCTCGCGGCTATCACTCTGAGCCCGCTCCGGACCGGGTCATGGTCTGCCGCCCGGCTCGGCTGCACGTCGCGCTCTGGTCTGAGCGGGATTTCTCCCGATGACGGCGCCGTGCTCATCGGCTACGGCGCGCCCGGGAGGCCGGAAGACCTTCGCCGGCCAAGAGGGTGTCCGCCGGGTCGCGGAGCAGCTCAGGGCCGGACAGCCGACGCTCACCGCGCGAGAAGCCGGCACGGTCATCGAGGGGGTGTGCTCGCCCGCAGAACGACGTTCGTGGCGACAGGTACGATCCGCGGGGCGTCGTCGTCCGAGAGCGCGAGCTCCATCGCACGGAGCCCGACCTGCTGCAGAGGAACGGTCACGGACGTCAGCTCCGGGACGACGTCCACCGCCGGGCCGATGTCGTCGAAGCCGGCGACGGCGATGTCCCGGCCAGGGACAAGCCCGGCGTCGCGGAATGCGGTCATCACACCGATCGCCATGACGTCGCTGACCGCGAAGACGAGTTCCGTGCCGTCCAGTCCCCGCCGGACGAGCTCCCGGGCCGCCGCACACCCCCCTCGGCGACTGAACTCGGCTTCGACCACCAGCCGCTCGTCGACGTCGATGCCGAACTCGCGCAGGCCCTCCACGAAACCGCTGCACCGGTCACGGGACGTCCTGAGGCCAGTCCCCGCCCGGACCACCGCGAACCGCCGGTAGCCGCGTCCTACCAGCGCGCGGGCAAGCTGCCGCGCTCCCCCGTAGTTGTCGATGCTGACGGTGTGGAACGGCAGGTCGTGCTGGCTGATCAGGACCACGCTGCCGCCGGCTTCCCGGTAGGCGTGGAGCTCCTCGACGAGTGCGTCGCGGGCATCGGCGCCGTCGACGCGGCTGCCGGTCAGGATGATGACGCGGGGGCGCATGCCGCGCAGCGTCCCGACGATCTGGAGTTCCCGCTCCGGCGAGCGGTCCGCGACCGCCATGGTCACGATGAGTCCGGCGGCCTCGGCCGCCTGCGTCACGCCGGCCGCGATGGAGGAGAAGTACGGGTCGTCGACACCGCTGACGACCAGCGCGGCGATGTTCGTCGAACCCCGCGCGATCGCCTGGGCGGACAGGTGCGGTGCGTAGTCCAGTTCCGCGGCCGCGGTGAGCACACGGTCGACGTTCTCCTGCCGGACGTTGCGGACGCTGCCGTTGAGCACGCGCGACGCCGTCGCCTGTGAGACGCCCGCTGTCCGCGCCACATCATGGAGGGTCACCTGACGCCCCTCGGATACGGCCTCCCCGCGACGCCCCGCAGGCGCTGCCGCTCCATCTTCCATGCCGCACATTGTGCACCGAGCCGCCCAGCGCGCAAGGCGTGTGCGACGCAGCAGCGCACCGGCCTGGGGAGTGACCGTCGGGACGGAATCCAACCGGGCCGACGTGACCACCTACCAGCCAGGCGACCGTATCCCGAGTCGGCCGACCATGCCCCCCTCGGTCCGGCCGACCGTATCCCGTGTCGCTCACCGGCACTTTCGTCCACACCTCCGCCGCCTGGCCGGGGACATCCTCGGGTAGCGTCGGCGGCGGCTCGTTTTCGTGGTGCGGGAGGGACGCGCGATGCCCCATTCAGCCAGGCCGACCGTCACCCTGCGTGACGTGGCGGCGGCCGCCGGTGTGTCGGTCTCGACAGCGTCGCGAGTGCTGGGCGGCAGTTCCCGGACGGTCGCGGAGGAGTACCGGCAGCGGGTCGTCTCCGCCGCGGCCGCGTTGCGCTACACCGCGGACGCCGCGGCCCGGGCGATGCGGCGCGCGAACGACTCGATCGCGGTCGTCGGCGACGATCTCACGACTCCGTCGATGGGGATGGTCGCCGCGGCGATGGAACGGCGAGCGCGCGACGCGGGTGCGTTCGTGACCGTCTCGTCGACCCACGGCACCGCCGAGCGCCAGCTCGAAACCGTCCGGTTGCAGCGTGCTCTGCGGCCGCGTGCGCTCATTCTGACTTCGAGCCGCCTCGACACGAAGGCCCTCGGCGGGCGCCTGCTCGACGAGTTGCTGGGCTACGAACGCGAGGGCGGCCGGGTGGTGATCGTCGGTGACACCGACATGCCGTTCGACTCCATCAGCTTCGACAATCACGGCCCTGCGAAGGAGTTGGCCACCTACGTCGCCGGGGCGGGGCACCGGCATGTGACGATCCTCGCCGGCGCGCGCGGACAGGGAAACGTCTCGGCCCGTACCGCGGGTTTCATCGCGGGTCTCCGCGACGGCGGCGTCGAGGAGCGGCACATCCGGGTCGCGCACTGCACGGTGAGCCGCCAGGGAGGGTTCGACGCGGCGCGGCGGTTGGTCTCCGAGGGGCTGGAGCCGGCCCACGCGGTCCTCGCCGCCAACGACACCATCGCCATCGGCGCGATGTCCGCCTTCCGTACTGCCGGGGTGGCGGTGCCGGACCAGGTCTCGGTGACCGGTTTCGACGACATCGAGCTCGCGACCGATGTGACACCACGGCTGACGACCGTGTCGTTGCCGCTGGCGCAGGCAGGTGCCGAGGCGGTCCGCCTCGCACTCGCGGACCGTACGGAAGCAGAGCATCTGATGATGCGCGGGCAGGTCGTGGTGCGCGACAGCACAGCGGCCCACGTCGTCTGACCCGCCCCTGAGCCGGTCACTCCCGCCGACCTGCACAGCGCCTTCGGGCCACCAGACCTGCAACGTCAAAGCCGTATTTTTTACCCGCTGACCGACGCTTGACGCCTTCGAGCACGGACGCGCACACTGCGCGGAATACGATTTCCCACTGAGCAAAGACTCTCCATCGGGCGGTTTCCGCCTCTGCGATCCACGCGACACACGCCCCGCACCGAGTCTCAGTGCAAGCCGCACCCACACCCGCACTCCCTCCCAGGAGGATCTTCCGTGCACCACGTCATAGGGCTGCCAGACAGGCACATCAGACGGTTGGCGGCCCTGGCCGCCCTGATCATGGGACTGGCCCTGCTGACCGGCCGAGCGCTGTCGCCCGCGTACGCCGCCACCACCACGGCGATCACCGTCGACGGCACCAGCGCAGGGCGCACCTTCGACGGCGTCGGCGCGATCAGCGGCGGTGGTGGCAACACCCGCCTGCTGGTCGACTACCCGGCCACCCAGCGCAACCAGATCCTGGACTACCTGTTCAAGCCCGGTTACGGCGCCGCCCTGCAGATCCTCAAGGTCGAAGTCGGCGGCGACGTCAATTCCACCGACGGCTCCGAGATCAGCTTCGAGCACACAAAGGGCGACATCGACTGCGACGCCGGCTACGAGTGGTGGGTGATGGAGCAGGCCAAGGCCCGCAACCCCGGCATCAAGCTCTTCGCCCTGGCCTGGGGCGCCCCCGGCTGGATCGGCAACGGCAACTTCTACACGCAGGACGGCATCGACTACATGATCGACTGGCTGGGCTGCGCCAAGCAGCACGGCCTGTCCATCGACTACATCGGTGGGCTGAACGAGAAGACGTACAGCGCCTGGTTCTACCAGAACCTGAAGTCGGCCATGGCGGCGAACGGCTACGCCTCGACCAAGCTGGTCGGCGGCGACGAGACCGTCTGGAACATCGCCACCGGCATGAAGAACAGCACCGCCCTGTACAACGCCGTGGACATCGCAGGCGCCCACTATCCCTGCACGTACCAGTCGGCGATGACCACCTGTTCCTCCTCCGCCGACGCCCAGTCGCTGGGCAAGCCGATCTGGGCCAGCGAGAACGGCTCGGAGAACGCCGAGACCGGGGCGGCCCCGGTCGCCCGCGCCATCAACCGCGGCTACCTCGACGCCAAGATGAGCGCGTACATCAACTGGCCCATGGTGGCCGCCGACTACCAGAACCTCTTCTTCCACGACCAGGGCCTGATCACCGCGAACCAGCCCTGGTCCGGCGCCTACAGCGTGTCCCGCACCGCCTGGTCCATCGCCCAGACCACACAGTTCACCTCACCCGGCTGGAAGTACCTCGACAGCGCCTCCGGCTACCTCGGCGGCGACCGCGCCAACGGCAGCTACGTCAGCTACGCCGCGCCCGACAAGAGCGCCTGGAGCACCGTCTACGAGACCCTGGACGCCACCGCGTCCCAGACGGTCACCTTCGACGTCGCCGGCGGCCTGCCCGGCGGAGCCCTGCACGTGTGGTCCACCGACCTGTCGCAGCCCGGCGGCGCCACCCCGCGCATGGTGCGGAACAGCGACCTGACCGCCTCCGGCGGCACGTACACGCTCACCCTGGACCCCGGTCGCGTCTACACCGTGACCACCACCACCGGTCAGGGCGCCGGAACGACCACCACGCCCACCCGCAACCGGCTCTCGATGCCGTACTCGGACTCCTTCGCCGGCTACAGCACCGGGCAGGAGGCGAAGTACTTCGCCTCCATGAACGGTGCGTTCCAGGCCGCCCCCTGCACCGGGGGCCGCAGCGGCCAGTGCCTGCGTCAGACCGCACCGACGAAGCCGATCATCTGGTGGGCGCCGGCCTCGAACGACGTCCAGCCCTACACCCTCATGGGAGACCTGGGCTGGAGCAACTACACGGTCAGCTCCGACGTACTGCTGGAGAAGAGCGGCAGCTCCGCTGAGATTCTCGGCCGCGTGGGCACTCAGTCGAAGTTCAGCACCGGGCTGAACGCCTACCATCTGCGCCTGTCCGACACCGGATCCTGGGCGTTGCTGAAGACCGGCACCACCGGCACCAACTCGTGGAACTGGACCACCCTGGCCAGCGGTTCGGTCAGCGCGCCCGGCACGGGCACCTGGCACAAGCTGGCCCTGACCTTCCAGGACAGCACGATCACCGCCAAGATCGACGAGACCACCGTCGGCACGGTCACCGACACGAGCTACGGCGCGGGCCTGGTCGGCCTGGGCACGGCCGGCTACTACCCCGTCGAGTACTCCAACCTGTCCGTCACCCACGAAACCGTCCCAGACCGCTCCGGCACCTACAAGATCATCAGCGTGGGCAGCGGCAAGGCGCTCACCGCCTCGAACGGAGGAACCACCGACGGCACTCCCATCGTCCAGAAGACCGACCAGAACAGCGGCAGCCAGCAATGGAAGCTGACGTACACCAGCGGCGGCTACCTCACCATCACAGGTGTCACCAGCGGCAAGGCCCTCGACATCAACGCGGCTTCCACCTGGCCCGGCACCCAGTTGCAGCTGGGGACTTCCAGCGGGAGCGTCAGCCAGCAATGGCTGATCGCGCCGGCCGGCAGCGGCACCTACACCATCGAGTCCCGGTCGAACGGCTACAAGGCCGACGTGTACAAGGCGCAGACCACCGACGGCACACCGATCGACCAGTGGTTCACCAACGGCAGCACCAACCAGCGATGGAGGCTGGTCAAGGTCTCGTGACGGACTGAGCACCCGGCCGATCCCATGGGCGGGGCAGGCCCCCATCGCCGGCCTCCCCGCCCATGCGCCAAGAAGCCTGACTTCGGCCTGCGCTCCCGCGCCCATCGGGCGACGGATACCCGAGCGGCCAGTGCCGTCGGCTTCCGGCAGGCCCCCACAGCGCTGCCGCGTTCATCTGCTCGAAACCTTGACTCACTCGAGGTCCGCTGGGCACACTGCGCGGAATACGTTTTCCCAGTACGTCCGCAAGGACAAGCACGAGGCTTCCAGACGGTCGGCTTCACATCCGGGAGGGCACTGTGACACCGCTATCAAGACGCCTGGAGCCGCCGGCGATCTCTGCTCCCGACAGGGCACGTCCGGCCGGCCCGGTTCCCGTGGCGTCAAGCATCCGCGGGTGTGTCCGCCGCACGGTCCCGAACCGCCCCCGCCCCGGGTCGTTAAGCGACGCCTCGACCGGAGGCGCCACGACAGGAGCCAGTACCTCACCACCGCAGACGACAAGAAGAGGACCATGACCGTCAATCGAAGACTTGTGTCACAAGCAACAGCCGCCGCACTCTGCGCGCTGGCAGTCGTGCTCGCGTCGATCGTGCTCATACCCGCGCAGCGGGCCTTCGCCGCGGGCACCACGTACTTCGTGAGCGCGAACGGCAGCGACAGCAACGCCGGAACCAGCAGCAGCGCGCCCTGGCGCTCGCTGAGCAAGGTGAACGCGACGACGTTCCAGCCCGGCGACACGATTCGCTTCGAGGCCGGTGACAGCTGGACCGGCCAGCTCTGGCCGAAGGGGTCCGGCGCCGACGGCGCCCCGATCGCCATCGACAGCTACGGAACGGGCGCCAAGCCGAAGATCGCGGGCCAGGGCACAGTCGGCGACGCGGTGCGGCTGAACAACCAGCAGTACTGGGAGATCCGCAACCTCGACGTGTCGAACGCGGTACCCACCGGAACGACGGACGGTTCGAAGCTCGGCGACCTCCGCGGCATCGGCGTGCACGGTGACAACGGCCAGACCCTGCACCACTTCGTGATCGACTCGGTCGACGTGCACGACGTCACCGGCGAGGTCAAGTGGGTCGGCGGCAGCACCGCCGACAACAAGCCGGGCATCACCTTCGCGCAGGGCTGGGACCGCTCGAAGGACACCGGCGGCATCGCCTTCCTCACCGGCGTCCAGGACATCACCGCGCCCGGCGCCCCCACGGTCCTCGACGGCATCACCGTCGAGAACTCCACCATCAAGAACACCTCGTTCAGCGGGATCGTCACCAAGCAGTACGCCGGTGACGCGCCCGGGGCCGTCTTCACCGGCTGGGGCAAGCGCGCCACGGCCACCGACCCCGCCTACACGCCGTACACCGACGTCACGTTCCGCGGCAACTACATCACGCAGGCCAACACCCCCTTCGGCTGCAACGGCATCTACCTCACCGGCGTCCGGGGCGGACTCGTCGAGGGCAACGTGATCGACCGGGTCGGTGTCTCCGGCGTCGAGACCAACATGGCCGACACCGTCACGGTCCAGCACAACGAGATCATGGGCACCCACCTCTCCTCGGGCGGTGCCGACCAGAACGCCCTGGACCCCGACATCGGCACCACCAACCAGGTGTTCCAGTACAACTACCTCCACGACAACGGCGACGGCATCCTGCTGTGCGCGTGCAACTCCGCGGTCAAGTTCGGCAGTGTGGTGATCCGCTACAACGTCATCACCGGCAGCACGCGGTGGAACATCCACATGTCGCAGCAGAGCGGCACGGTGGCGAACCTCTACAACAACACCATCGCCAACACCAATTCGCAGAACATGGTGACCGGCGGTGTCTCCGGCAAGGCGACGTTCACCAACAACCTGTTCGTCTCCAGTCAGTCCGCCCCCCAGTTCATACAACCGTCGAGCATCACGTACAACAACAACGGATACTCGTCCAACCTGACGACTCGGCCGGCGTCGGACGCGAACGCCGTGGTCGGCGCTCCGCAGTTCGTGAATGCCTCCGTCACGGGGCCGTACGGCGACGAGAACGGCCCGAGGCTCGGCACGGCGGCGAACTTCGCGCTCCAGTCGGGATCGGTGTTCGTCGACGCCGGAGCCACAGTCACCGGCAACGGCGGCCTCGACTACGCCGGGGCGACCGTGCCGATCGGGAACGGTCCGGAGATCGGTGCCTTCGAACGCGGCGCGCCCGACATCGCGTTCACGGACACGTTCGACGGCCTGGCGACCGGCGCACTCGCCAACGGGACCAACGGATGGCGGGTCATCTCGACCAACAACGACGTCTCCGTGGTGGAGACGCCGTCCGCCACCGACAAGAGCGTCCGGCTGACCCGCACCATCGAAGGCGGCGGGACCGACGGGACCAACCTCGCCCGCCTCTTCAGCACCCCGCTCCAGGGCGTGGTGACCATCGACACGCAGGTGATGCGCAACGACACGCAGGCCGGCTGGTTCGGACTGCCCTACCTGTACAACGCCAGCGGTGCCCCAGCCGTCAGCGTCGCCTTCGCGCGCGGCCAGATCCACGCGTACAAGGGCACCACGGACACGGTGCTCGGTACGTACACCAATGGCAAGTGGTACCGGGTCACGCTCACCGTGGACACCGTGAACCAGCGCTTCGACCTGGACATCGACGGTCATCGCGTGCTGAACGACGCGGCGTTCCGCACCTCGATGCCGGGGATCGCGAAGGTCGCGTGGTACTCGAACGGGGGCGAGCGCGGGGCAGTACACGTGGACGACGCCCGGATCTCGCGCGGCACCGGATTCGGCCAGTGAAATCCAGGGCCAGTCTGGTGGCGTGAGCATTCGGTAGGTGTGCCGAACCAGTAAGCGCTTCCGCGTCCCCCATGATGTTCAGCTCAGAGTGACGTCATGAAAATGAGGAATCGGATCTGCCTGGCCGATATCGGTCAGGCAGATCCGATTGCCGACTGATCAACGTGATGAAATCTGCTGCAGCGTGGCGCTCACCACCGGCACATAGAAAGTGGTAATACCCGCCTCGTTGGGATGTGTTCCCGACCCCTCTGTGCCAGGGAAACCGTCAACCAGGTCGTCGAATGTGTATTTCGCACGCTGAGTGTCATCGCGCGTGTCGAACGTCGTTTCTCCGAAGACGTCGGCAACGGCGACGTCCCACTTGCGGCAGGCTTCCAGGGTGGCCTCGCGCAGCGCCACCTGAGTGTCCCAGTCGCGCGAACCGAGTTTGTGGGCGGCGACGTACACGATGCGGGCGGTCGGCCATTTCCGCTCCATGGCGTGCAGCGTCTTCTCCAGCTCTTCGGCATAGGCGCCGAGCGTGTACGCGCGGTCCCGGAAGATGGACTGCGCGTCGTTGGTGCCTCCGTCGAAGACGACGAAGTCCGGCGCGATGTCGGTCGTTTGCTCGACCTGCGTGAGTATCTGCCCGCCGGAAGCATGCGGGTCGGCGCCGATGGTCGCACCGTTCCGGGCGAACTTGGTGAGGGTCATGCCCTCACGCTCTGCGACTACGTCCACGAAACTGTGCGGGTACACGTGTCCGTACACAATGCTGTCGCCGAAGGCATAGACGCTCTTGCCTGCCAACCCATTGTTCACATCGTCCTCCTTGCGGCTTCGCTATTCGAGTCTGATTTTAGACAGAACATTGACCCGTTGGGCGATCTGTACGTAAATTAAAAGAGACAGAAAGCGCTTACCGTTTTGAACTGGAGTGTTGACACACACATGAGCACAACCAACACCGGACTGCCCGGGGGCGTCGCCATCTCGCATCTGTCGGTCTACGACTGGCCTGCCGCCGACGGGGCGTGCGGCGGCACGCCGCACATGCACCTGGCGTGTTCAGAGGCTTACGTCGTCACCGGCGGACGCGGGGCCGTGCAGACGCTGACCGCTTCCGGGTACGAGGTCACTCCGCTCCAGGCCGGCACGGTCGCCTGGTTCACGCCGGGCACCATCCACCGGCTGGTCAACGAGGGCGATCTGCGGATCACCGTTCTGATGCAGAACAGCGGGCTGCCGGAGGCGGGGGACGCGGTTCTCACACTGCCCCCGCAGTACCTGACCGATCCGGAGACGTACGCCCGTGCCACCGCCATCCCGGCCGACGCGCCCGAGGAGGAGCAGGAGCGCGTTGCCCGGGCCCGGCGGGACCTCGCCCTGGAGGGCTACCGGGCACTGCGGGAGGCCGAGGGGACACAGGCCCTGGCCGCGTTCCACCGGGCCGCCGCAGCGCTGGTACGGCCCCGCATCGCCGAGTGGCGCGAGCGGTGGCGACACGGTGCCGAGGCCTCCGCCGCGGCCACCGGGGCTCAGCTCGACTGGCTGGAGCGGGGGGATTCCCCTCACCTCGCAGATGCCGCCGTGAGCTCTGAACAGCCCGCTGCCCGTGGGAAGTTCGGGATGTGCGGCCGGCTTGACGTCTACGCGAACTGAGGGCGTTGCGCACCTGAGGACGCGCGGCGTGCGCGGCCGGTTCGGCCCGCACCCACGGCCGGGCCGGATGGGCGGTGCAGGCGCAGGGGACGGACACGGTCCGCCTGCTCCGCGCCCACCCCGGCAGCGGCGCTGGTCACCGCCTGCGGCTGAGACGCCCTGCCGCAGGCGGCTCGGCCGTCGACTCCCGCCAGACGATCCGGAACAGGGAGCCCTCAGCCGTCTCGGGCGCGCTGTCCCTCAGACCCGCGATCAGCTTGGCCATGGCCGTACTGCCCAGTTGTTCGAGCTCCACGTCGACGGTGGTCAGTGACGGGTTCATGAACTGTCCGACCCCGGCGTTGTCCCAACCGGTCACGCTGAGGTCTCCGGGCACGTCCCAGCCGCGCTCCCGGGCGCCCCGGACGACGCCGGCTGCGACGAGGTCGTTAGCCGCGATCACCGCGGTCGGCCGCGCATGGCTCGGGAGCGACCGTATCGCCTCGATGCCGGACTCTCCCGACCAGTCTCCGTCGAAGACCCCGACGGACTCGACCCCGAGGCGTTCGACGGTCTCCAGATAGCTCTGCTTGCGCGCCCTCGCGGAGGCGAACTGCGCGTCGCCCGCCACATGGAAGAACCGGGAGTGACCGAGCTCCGCCAAGTGCTCGATCATCCGCACCAGGGGCGTGGCGTCGGCCAGTTGCCCGATGCCGCGCATCTCGTCGTCGAAGTCGGCCGAGATCACCACGGCCGTCCTCTGGTGCAGTTTGCTCTCCACGGTGGGAAGCACGGGGGCGAGGGAGAGGATGCCCTCGTACTGTCCCGAATCGGCGAGCTCCAGCAGGCGGTCGCTCCTCGCGCGTACGCCGCCCCCGGCACTCACGACATCCACGAAAAACCCTGCGTCCTGCGCCGTCGCGCCTGCACCCGCCAGCATGCGTGAGGGGTTGAAGGCCATGGCAGGCATGAGGATGGCCAGTCGGCCGGTCTTCCGCGTGCGCATCGACCGCGCCACCAGGTTGGGACGGTAGTCCAGTTCCCGTATGGCCTTCTCCACGCGTTCCAGGGTCGCCGGCTTCAGCCCGCCGTTGAACCGCAGATACCGCGACACCGTCTGGGGTGACACACCGGCGAGCCGCGCCACATCGGTGATCGTAGGCCGTCGTCGCGCCGTGTCAGCGCCATCCATCCGCTTCCCCCACCCTTCCGCCAACGTTCGGTGAAGTCAGAGACTACACACTCTTGACGTAAAAAGTGATCGTTCACTATGGTCCTCGCAACCCACAAAGTGAACGATCACTTTTCGGGTGACGCGGGGTCCGGGACGGGCCCGCACCACTGTGTTTCCGATGCCGCCGCTCAAGGGAGCAGTGCCGTGAGCTCCATCAACGAACTACGCCGGCTGCGCGGGTCCCAACGGGGCGCGCGACAGCAGAACAAGGCGGCGTTCTTCTTCCTACTGCCATGGTTCGTCGGGCTCTTCGGGATCACTCTCGGTCCGATGCTGGCCTCGCTCTACCTCAGCTTCACCAAGTACAACCTGTTGCAGCCGCCGCAGTTCAACGGAGTCGAGAACTGGACGCGCATGCTCGATGACGAGCGTCTGCACAAGTCGCTCGAAGTGACGTTCAGCTACGTCCTCGTCTCCGTCCCGCTGCAGCTGGCGATGGCCCTCGGGCTCGCCCTGGTGCTGGACAAGGGAGTACGGGGACTTGCCTTCTACCGCTCCGTCTTCTATCTGCCGTCACTGATCGGCGGCAGCGTGGCGATCGCCGTGCTGTGGCGCGCGATGTTCGGGACCAACGGCCTGGTCAACGAGGCCCTGGCCCTCGTCGGTGTCCAGGGGCAGGGCTGGATCTCGGAGCCGGGAACGGCGCTGTCCACCCTCGTCGTCCTGAACGTCTGGACCTTCGGCTCCCCCATGGTGATCTTCCTCGCCGGGCTGCGGCAGATTCCGACCTCCCTCTACGAGGCGGCCTCCGTCGACGGCGCGAAGCGCTGGCGCCAGTTCCGCAGCATCACCATTCCGCTGCTGACACCCATCATCTTCTTCAACCTGGTGCTGCAGATCATCCACGCCTTCCAGACCTTCACCCAGGCCTTCGTGGTCTCCGGCGGCACCGGAGGGCCCGCCGACTCCACCCTCTTCTTCTCGCTGTACCTGTACCAGCGCGGGTTCGGCCACTTCGACATGGGGTACGCGTCCGCGCTCGCGTGGGTCCTGCTCCTCATCGTCGCGGCCTTCACCGCCGTCAACTTCTGGGCCTCAAAGTACTGGGTGTTCTACGATGACTGACCGCACCGAAGCCGTACCCCGCTCGCTGCCCGCCCCCCGCCCTCACGCGATACGCCGGGTCAGACGCGCCGTGCGCGCCCCTCTCAAGCACTGCCTGTTGGCCCTCTGCGCCCTCACGATGCTGTACCCCGTCCTGTGGATGGTGGTCAGCTCGCTGCGTCCCAACAGTCAGATCTTCCGCAGTGCGGGACTCGCCCTGACGCACCCGCGCTTCGAGAACTACAGCAACGGCTGGCACGCCTTCTCCCATCCGTTCAGTCACTACATGATCAACTCGGCGATCGTCGTGACCGGCGCGATCCTCGGGAACCTCCTCGCCTGCTCCCTGGCCGCGTACGCGTTCGCCAGACTGGAATTCCGGGCGAAGCGCGTGCTGTTCGCCATCATGCTCGTCACCATCATGCTGCCGATCCACGTGATCATCGTGCCGCAGTACGTCCTGTACTCGGAACTCGGCTGGGTCAACACGTTCCTGCCCCTGATCGTGCCGAAGTTCCTGGCGACCGACGCCTTCTTCATCTTCCTCATGGTGCAGTTCATCCGTGGCATCCCGCGCGAGATCGACGAGGCGGCGCGGATCGACGGCGCCGGGCACGCGCGGATCTTCTTCCACGTCATCCTGCCGCTGATGGTCCCGGCCCTGGCGACCACCGCGATCTTCACCTTCATCTGGACCTGGAACGACTTCTACACCCAGCTCATTTACCTGACAGACCCGGACATGTACACCACTCCTCTCGCGCTGCGCACCTTCGTGGACCAGCAGAGCGCGACGGACTGGGGCTCGGTGTTCGCCATGAGCGTCGTGTCGCTCGTTCCCGTCTTCCTCGTCTTCCTCGCCGGGCAGCGCTTCCTGCTGCGAGGCATCGCGACCACCGGCGGCAAGTAACCGCGGGGGCTACTGCCGGACACGCGGAGGCGACCGAGTCATGGCCGTTCGGGAGCACCGCAGCCACCGATCCGACCCACTTATCAGCCACAGGAGAACCACATGAACCCCAGCCCCTTCAGACGCGTCGCGATCGGGGCGGTCGCCTCACTCTCGCTCGTGCTGACCGCCTGCTCCGGGAGCAGCACCGACTCCCCTGCCAAGCTCAGCGACAAGCCGGTCACCCTCCGCCTCACCTATTGGGGAGCGGACGCCCGCGCCAAGCTCACCGATGAGGCCATCGCTGCGTTCGAGAAGAAGCACCCCAACATCAAGATCAAGGGACAGTACAAGGACTGGAACGGCTACTGGGACGCGCTCGCCACGACGACCGCGGCCAAGGACTCCCCCGACGTCGTCCAGATGGACGAGCTGTATCTCGCCTCGTACGCCGACCGCGGAGCGCTGTACGACCTCGGCAAGGCCAAGAAGCTCCTCAACACCTCGCAGTTCGACGACCAGGCCCTGGCCACCGGACAGATCGACGGAACGCAGTACGCGCTTCCCGTCGGCGTCGGCGTCATGTCCGTCCTCGTGAACACCGACCTGTTCAAGAAGTACGGCGTGAAGGTTCCCGACGACAAGACGTGGACGTGGGACGACTACGCCAAGATCGGGAAGGAGCTGACGGACAAGAGCGGCGGCAAGATTCACGGCACGTCCACCGCACCGGGCTTCGACGCCGGCAGCCTCAAGTACTGGGCCCGTCAGCAGGGCGGCAACCTCTTCGGCAAGGACGGCAACGTCTCGCTCAAGCCCGCGGCGCTCGCTGGCATGTGGAAGTACGGCCAGAAACTGATCTCCTCCGGGGCCAGCGTCAAGGCCTCGACGATGGTCGAGGACCTGACCGCCGGAATCACCGCCGGCAGCTTCGCCACTGGCAAGACGGCCATGATCGGGGCCTACAACACGCAGATCACCGCGTTGCAGCAGGCCACTGGCGCGAATCTGAAGCTGCTGCAGATGCCCCACGTCGGCACCACCAAGGCCAACTTCTTCAAGCCCTCCATGTACTGGGCGGTCTCGAGCCAGAGCAAGCACCCGGCCGAAGCCGCCGAGTTCGTCAACTTCCTGCTCAACGACCCGACGGCCGCGGACATCCTCAAGACGGAGCGTGGAATCCCCGCGAACAAGAAGATGCTCCAGCACCTCGAGTCGGGTCTGGCGGGAACCGACAAGGCGGCAGCCGACTACATGAACGCCGTGACCCCGGGTGAGTCGCCGGTCGTGACGCCCAACGGCGGAAGCGGCATCGAGCCGGAGCTGCAGCGCTACAGCCAGGAGGTCTACTTCAAGAAGACCTCGCCCGACGCCGCCGCGAAGGCCTTCATCAAGGAGCTCCAGGGCGAGATCGACGCTGCCAAGTGACCTCCTTCCGGGGGCCGTCGCCGCTGCCCACGGCCCCCGGTAGCCCCACGAGAAGTGGGCCAGGAACCAAGAGAGAGAAACCACTCATGCCCAGCCCCCGGCCGCCGTACCGCGTGGCCATCATCGGCACCGGCGGTATCGCCCACGCTCATGCCGAAGCCCTCACCGAACTCTCCGAACGTGCCCGGCTGGTCGCCGTCGCCGACCTCGACCCCAGCCGTGCCGCCGAGTTCGCCGACCGATTCTCCGTGCCGCACGTCTTCAACGACCCGCAGGCTCTGCTGGAGAGCGAAGACCTCGATCTCGTACACATCTGTACGCCCCCGCAGACCCACGTACCGCTGGCATCCATGGTGATGCAGGCCGGCCTCACCGCCCTGGTGGAGAAGCCGACGGCACTGAGCCTGCGCGAGATGGACCAACTGGCCACGGTGCAGGAGCAGACCGGCTCCAAGGTTCTGACCGTCTTCCAGCACCGCTACGGTGCGGCTGCGGTACGCCTGCGCCGGTTGGCCCGCTCCGGCGCACTGGGTCGGCCACTAGTCGCCACCTGCGAGACCCTCTGGTACCGGCCCGACGCGTACTTCGAAGTGCCGTGGCGGGGACGCTGGGACGTCGAGGGCGGCGGCCCCACGATGGGACACGGCATCCACCAGTTCGACCTCATGCTGTCGGTCCTCGGCCCCTGGTCCCAGATCGCTGCACTCGCCGAACGCCAGGCCCGGCCCACGGACACCGAGGACGTCTCGATCGCCGCCGTCCGGTTCGACAGCGGAGCCCTGGCCACGGTGGTCAACTCCCTGCTGTCCCCCCGGGAGACCTCGCGCCTGCGCTTCGACTTCGAATACGCCACGATCGAACTCGAACACCTCTACGGCTACCGCGAGGAACACTGGCGGTTCACCCCGGCCCCCGGCCACGAGGGTCTCGCGGACCTCTGGACCGACGGTGCCGGGCCGGACGTCACGAGCGGCCACAGGCTCCAGATCGAGGCCGTGTTCGACGCCCGGGAGAGCGGACAGGAACCCGGCGTCTGCCTGCAAGAGGCGCGCCGCACGCTGGAGTTCGCGGCGGCGACGTACGCCTCGGCCTTCCGCGGTGTCCGCGTCAGCGCGGGCGATCTGACCGACGACGACCCGTTCGCGCTCAGCATGGACGGCGGCGCCGTGCCGTGGGAGCCGGTCAAGGAGGCCCTCGTATGAACGCTCTTGAGATCCGCCACGACCTGGGTACCTCGGTCACGGTCCGCGACGGCGGCACCGAGCTGTTCCGCTACGTCTACCGGCCGGACACCGTCCAACTGGAATCACCCAAGCCCTACATCCACCCCCTGCGCACCCGGGCCGGCAAGGTGGTCAGCCTGTTCCGTCCCCACGACCACGTGTGGCACAAGGGCATCGCGTGGTCCCTGCCCCACGTGGGCGAGGAGAACTTCTGGGGCGGTCCCACGTACATCCACGGACGCTTCTACGTCCAGCTGGAGAACAACGGAACCCAGGCCCACCGCCAGGTCGTCGACCTGGAGAGGGCCGACGGAACGGCGACGTTCGCCCACGACCTGGACTGGACCACGCAGTCCGGCGCGCTGTTCTTCACCGAGCGCAGGACGCTGCGAGCGAGCCTGATCTCCCCGGACGCCTGGGCGTTGACGTTCGAGACGCGGATGACCAACGTCTCCGGAACGGACGTCTCCATCGGGTCCCCGACCACCAAGGGACGGGAGAACGCCGGCTACGGCGGCCTGTTCTGGCGCGGCCCTCGGTCGTTCACCGGCGGGCAGTTCGTGACCGAGGAAGGGCTGGGCGGCGACGAGGTCCGCGGGCGGCGTATGGAGTGGATGGGCTTCGCGGGCCGCCATGACGAGACGGACGCGCAGTCGCTGGTGCTCATGGTCGACGACGCGGCCAACCCGAGTCACCCGCCGCAGTGGTTCGCCCGGACCGAGGAGTTCGCCTGCCTCAACCCGGCGCCGTTCTTCAGCGAGGAGGTGACCGTCGAGGACGGCGCGACCGTGCGGTTCCGCTACGGCGTCGGGATCGCCGATGCCGACGCGAACGCGGCTCCCGCACTCGCCGACGCGGTACGCCGGGTGCTCACACGGTCGGACACGCCGTCCGCACGTGCCGCGGAATCCACGGAATCCTCTTCAGGACGCTTCGCGACGGAGTGATCCGACCCCACTCGCTGTGCCACCCCGGCGTGCACTCCCCGCTCACCGGGGAGTGCACGCCTTCCTCGCGACCCCGGCTGACATCGCAACGGCCCGGCGCCTCTCGACCAACCGTGAGACGGCGGGCGTCCCGATGCTGCTCCGTCCTGCTCCCCGGCGAACCGGACGAGGTGGCCGCGGACGAGTTCGCGCGGAGCTGTGCGGTCCACTGCTCAATTCCCCGGGCCCCGCACCGGCCGTAGCTCTTCCGGACGTGACGTATCGCGTCCGCGTCCGCGCCTGAGCACACAGTTCGCAGCGCGGCCCAGGTCGCCGAGGCGGGCCCGAGTGGGTGGCACTCGCGAGCCTGCTGAAAGGCCGATTTCCCGGGTGGACTCGTCCCCGCCCGCGTCCCCCGTGACTTCCGGCACATTCGCTGGAAGACCGTCCACCCGGCCCGAGCACCTCCCCGGCCCGGACTTTCCCTCCTGACCGTCCACTTGGCCTTTCGGCCGGTGAGGGGGCTCGGGCTGCCAGAAGTTTCGCTGAGAATAGTGTGTTGCGGGTGTAAAAAGTGATGCTTGGCATGGACGCCACGGATGCGGTGCTTGATTGTGCTGGTCCGGCGGCTGAACCTGATCGGCAGTGCACATGGGAGAGGGCGCGGGGCGTGGAATTGCTGGACGAGTCTGATCCGGGGGCTGTAGGGGGTTATCCCCTGCTGGCGCGGCTCGGTGAGGGTGGCATGGGGCGGGTGTATCTGTCCCGGACGGTGTCGGGGCGTCCCCTGGCGCTGAAGACGGTGCGCGCCGAGTTCGGACGGGAGCCAGGGTTCGAGGAGCGGTTCGCGCGGGAAATCCGTAACAGCGACCAGGTGCGCTCTCCTTGGACGCCTGCGGTGGTGGACTACAGCCCGGTGGGGCAGCGCCCGCAGTGGCTCGCCACCGAGTACGTGGCCGCGCCGTCCCTGGCGGAGTGGGTACGGCAGTACGGCCCGCTGCCCGAGCAGAGCGTACTGGCACTGGCGGCCGAGCTATTCGGGGCGCTGGGAGCGGTACACGGGGCCGGGCTGGCCCACCGGGATGTCAAGCCGTCCAATGTGCTGCTGGGCCGCCGCAGTCCGTTGCTCATCGACTTCGGGATCGCGCGCGCGAGGGAGGACACGCGTCACACGAGGACCGGCGGTGTGATCGGTACCCCCGGCTATCTGGCGCCGGAGCAGGCGAGCGCCGGGGAATCGGGTGCGCCCGGTGATGTGTTCTCGCTGGCTTCGGTGCTGGTGTACGCGGCAACGGGCCGGGGTCCGTTCTCCCGCCCCGACGAGGAGTTCTCGCCTGCGGTGCTGCTCTACCGCATCGTGCATCAGGAGCCGAACCTCGACGGCGTGCCGGCGGCCCTGATCCCGTTCTTGCGGTCCTGTCTGGCCAAGCACCCCGAGCAGCGGCCCACGCCCGCCGATGTGAGCGTTCTGCTGGAACGCCTGGGCGGCCGGTGCGGTACCTGGCCGCAGCTGCTGCCCGAGGCACTGGAAAAAGATCTCGCCGTACGCGAGGAGGAGGCGGACGCCTTGGTCTCCACGACAGTGCGATCGCCATCTGTGCCGGCTGTGTCACGTGAGCCCGAAGACGGCCCGGCCCCGGCCGACGCGGGGACCGCCGTCCTGCCGCCTTCCGACGCCGTGCGACGGTGGCTGTCAAGCCGTACCGGCCGGGTGGTCGCCGGGACCACGGTCGCGGCCTTGATGGCCACGGCAGGCACGTTCGTCGTGCAGCCCTTCTCCGACGATGACGCGTCCGGCGGGACGCCTTCGTCGTCCGCGCCTACATCGCTTCCCGCGGCCTGGGCAGGTACATGGGTCGGTACCGGGCCGGGCAATCCCACACCTGACAGTTTCAATCAGCCCCGGACCGACCGGTTCACCGTCACTTTGACTCTCCACCCGGCACAACAGGGTGAGCCGGCGGGCAAGCAGGTCAGCAACGTGACCGAGGTGAACACCGGCCTTGAGCTGGGATGCACCGAGACACTGCAATTGCGGGAGGTACGCAAGGACTCGATGGTCCTCAAAGCTGTCACCAGCCAACCCACCGACCCGTCGGCCGAAGTCGGCTGCCCCAGCGGCAATGTCTACGTCGTCACGATGACCGACCGAGACACCCTGAGCCTGAGCGACGAGGGTGACCAGTCCGCCGGGGCGCCGTCCACCCTCACCCGGCGCTGACGGATGCGCCCGCCGGCCATGCGATGCCACGCCCTTCCCATCCATCGCCGGCTTCGCTGAGGCCGTAGCGCTCCGTCGCCTCCCTCCGGACGCACTCCCGGCCGCGAGGTGCGAAAGCAGTGCGTGGGCGGCGCGGGAGCGCGAGGCGCAGCGGGAGGCGGGAGTGCCGAGCCCGCGGGGCACTGCCCGGGCACCTTCGCTTCACCGGTGCGCGGAGGTTCCGCCGGGTGGGCCGATCCCGGCGGAGCTCCACCCGACGATCTCCCAGCCGTTAAAGTGGTGCCGATCCTGTCCACCGCGTCGGAGCCGACCTTGCCGAACATGTCCCACCTTGAGGAGCTCTTCTCCGACGAGGGTGACGGCGCCGCCGGCCCCGTGCGGTCGCCCGGCTGGCAGAGCACCGTCTCGCCACAGGGGCTCGCGGTGACGTTGATCGCCGATTACACCTTCCCCGTCCGGTCCTGGCTGCCGTCGGCGGCGATCGTGGCGCTGCTCGGCGAGTTCCAGGTGACCCCGGGCGCCGCCCGTACGACGATCAGCAGGCTGATGCGCCGTGGTGTGCTGGAGGGCAGCCGGCAAGGGCGGTACAGCTCCTACCGGCTGACGTCTCAGGCCGCCGTCGATCTGTGGAGCGGCGCCAGCTCGATCGCCACCTTCACCACTCAGCCCGACTCGTGGGACGGACGGTGGACACTGATCGCCTTCTCCGTTCCGGAACAGGAGAGCACGCGGCGGCGGGCGTTGCGCACCGCGCTGCGTTGGCGCGGATTCGCGCCGCTGTACGACGCGCTCTGGGTGTCGCCGCACCCCCTGACCTCCAAGGGGCGGGTCGAGGTGGCCGACCTGGCGCGGGGAGCGGTGACCGTGTTCCGCGCGCGGCAGGAGGAACTGGACACGGAGGTCGACCGCAGCCCGGTCGAGGCATGGGACCTGACCGGCATCGCCGAGCATTACCAGGCCTTCGTCAGCCGTTGGAGCGGCTTGCTCCCGCACATCAGCGCCGACGGCGTCACCGGAGCCGACGCGGTGCGCGCCCGGACCGAAGTCATGAACGCCTACCGGCACTTCCCCATCCTGGACCCGTTGCTCCCCATCGGGCTGCTGCCATCCGACTGGCCCCGGTCACGGGCGCGGGAAGTCTGCGTCGCGGTGTACGACGGGCTGCTCCAGCCCGCCCAGGACCATGTCCGCGCCGTGGTGACCCGATTCGCGGAGGGACCGCACCTCGACATCAAGGCCCATACGATCGCCGGCATGAGTGCGGGTATCGGCCACGGCTGACGGCGGGCCGTCGCGAGCGTGACCGGGCGGTGTGCGGAGACGCACACCGCGCCACTCGCGCCTCGATCTGTCGAATGCGCGTCGAAGACAACAGAGTTGGGCGCCAATGATTGACAGACCGGCACCCGATCGGGACTCTGACTGTTGCAACCCGATGTGGGAACGCTCCCAGAGGCGCAGCACAGGACCAGTGGAAGGAGAGGCACTCTCTGCCACGCTTCCGCGGAGGTCGGCAGGTGTTCACCGGCTCGCCCTGCCTCTGCCCGCAAGGCAACGCCACATCGATCACCACCACGGTCGCTGTCACGGGCAGGACCGGAACATCCTCCACCGGCGCGATACGCCCACCTGACCACCCCCACGGCTACGACCCCACCAGCTCGGTCAGTACGACCGCCCCGGCATCGCCGATGCCTCCTCCCGGCACCTGACCGAGCAGCGTTGCGAACCCCCCACACCAGGAGTCTTCATGACCATGCAACGGCGTAGTTTCCTGACCCTGAGCGCGGCCGGAGCCGCGGGCGTGGGCTTGTCCCTGCTCGGCACGGGCCAAGCAGGTGCCACCGCTCGGGCGGGAGCTCCGACCCAGCGGTTCGCGGTCGGCGTACGCCAGTACGCCTGGAGCCGCGGCAGCCGCCGTTGGACCACCTACGTCTACTACCCCGCCGCCGGCGCCCCGGGCGGCTCCCCGGTCGCCAACGCCCCCGTCGCCCAAGGCGTCTTCCCGGTCTGCGAGTTCATGCACGGCTTCAGCAGCAGCCCGCAGAATTCTTTGGCGATCATCCGCCCCCTGGCCGAGGCGGGCTTCATCGTCCCCGCCCCCCACTTCGCCAACCTCAGCGGCCAGGACGTCTACAACGGCAACCAGTCCAAGGACGTCTCCGAGGTCATCACGCGGACCCTCGCCCTCAACACCGCCGGGGACCCGCTGGCCGGCCACATCAACACAGCGGTCGGAGTCGGTGTCTCCGGCCACTCGATGGGCGGCATGACCACCCACGGACTGTTGACGGCCTGGCCGGACGCACGGATCACCGCCGCGATCCCCATGTCCTGCGTGGACATGGGCAACCCGAGCCCGTCGGTCCGCGCCAAGGTCCTGTTCACGCACGGCGACCGGGACGGAACGTGCCCGATCTCCTCCGCCCGCCAGGCGTACCGGGAACTGCCCGCCGCCAAGGCGTTCCTCACCTTCCGCGGCGCCGGCCACAGCAACTACTTCGGCGACTCCCGCACCGTCAACACCTTCGTGGACTGGATGCGGTGGAGTCTGTACGGCGGCACCGCGGCCCGCGACCGCCTTCGCACCGACGCCACCTCCAGCACCACCACCTGGGAATCCGCCCTGAGCTGAGGAGCAGCTACGCGCGGCTCCGGACGCGCGCATTGGCCGTGACCGCGGCACACCCGGGCCTGGCCGCCCAGGATGCGTGACCGTCCACGGACGCGCACCAGTCGGGGCAGCCCGGCCCTCGTCACAGCACGAGCGCTTCGCTGCTCCGACCACTTTCCGGGACTCCTGCGAGTCAGCCGCAGCGCCCACTGGCTGTGTACGTTCGCAGGCCCGCGCCCCAGAAATGGCACCCCCGAACAGCGGGGCGGCTCCGGCCGCTCGCGCTCGGGCAGAAAGGTCCACTTGAGGGTTCGACACCCTCAAGACCGCAAGAGAGGAAAGCCCATGGCTTCACTAGCAGGGAAGATCAGAGTCATTCTCCTTGCCGTCCTGTTGGCGGTTGCCGCATCTGTGTACGGCACGGCGCATCAGGCGTCGGCCGATACCGTGGCACAGTCGAGCGCTTCACAGATCGTGGCCGACATGGGCGCGGGATGGAATCTGGGGAACCAACTCGAAGCCACCACCAACGGATACCCCAGCGAAACGGCATGGGGCCAGCCGGCCGTGACCCAGGCCCTCATCGACAAGGTGCGGGCGGCAGGGTTCAAGACGATCCGGATCCCCGTCTCCTACCTGGGATACATAGGACCCGGCCCGAACTACACGATCAACGCCTCCTGGCTGAACAGAATCCAGGAAGTCGTCAACTACGCCTACAACAGGGGCCTGCATGTGCTGATCAACATGCACGGTGACGGCTACAAGAACGTGAGCGGCTCCTGGCTGATCTGCGACTCATCCTCCCAGACGACGATCAAGGCCAAGTACGAGAAGGCCTGGCAGCAGATCGCGAACAGGTTCAAGAACTACGACCAGCGCCTGATCATGGAGTCCATGAACGAGGAGTTCGACGGGCAGTACGGCCGTCCGACCCAACCGTGCTACTCCAACATCAACAGCTACAACCAGATCTTCGTGGACACCGTACGGAAAACGGGCGGAAACAACAGTTCAAGGTGGCTGCTCGTGGCCGGCTGGAACACGAACATCGACTACACCGCGGGGAATTACGGCTTCCAGCTTCCGTCCGACCAGTATCGCTCCCCCTCCATTCCCGCCAGTGAGCGGCGGATCATGATCTCCGTTCATCACTACAGTCCGTGGGACTTCGCCGGAGAGGAAAGCGGCACCATCACGCAGTGGGGACGAGCAGCGACCAATCCGTCGAGGAAGTCGACCTGGGGACAGGAGGACTATCTGGACGCCCAGCTCAAGACGATGCACGACGTGTTCGTCACGAAGGGATATCCGGTGGTGGTGGGCGAGTACGGTGCCATCGACAAGTCATCGTTCGATTCATCGAACAACAGGTATCGCGCGGACTTCGCCCGGGCCGTCGCGGCCACTGCCAAGAAATACGGGGCCGCAAGCGTCTACTGGGACAACGGTGCGACCGGACGGTACGGGTTCGGGCTGTTCGACCGGCGCTCCCTCACGGTGACCCAGCAGGGCATCATCAACGGCATCATGAGCGGCGTCGGTGTCCCTGTGACCGTCCAGGGCCCTTCCGCCTGACGCACAGCAGGACCGGAGACTCGGCAACGGGTACAGAACGGACCTCGGCGGGCGCGCAGTTGGACGGGGGGAGCGATGCCGCACGGTGTCGATCTCGTCCAACTGCGCGCCGGCCAGCCGGAGAAGCTACGCTGCTTCGCATCTGCGAGCACGTGCGACAAATGGAGGACAGAGATGTCTTCACAAGTGGCGCCCGGTGACGACATGACGACCGGACTTGACCGGCGCGCCGAGCCCAGGGAGTTCCTCCGTTCTCGCAGGGCCCGACTCAAGCCCGAGGACATCGGCCTGCCCTCGTACGGGCGGCGGCGGGCCCCCGGTTTGCGGCGCGAGGAGTTGGCGCAGTTGGCGGGAGTGTCGTACGCGTACTACGCGCGTCTGGAACAGGGTTACGGCGAGACCATGTCGGCCGAGGTGCTGGACGCCGTGGCCCAGGCCCTGCGCCTGAACGAGGAGGAACGGGACCATCTGATCCGGCTGGCCCAGCCCGGCCGTAACCGCATCGCAGGCCGCGCCCACGCCGCAGCGGCTACGGCCCAGCGTCCAGAACCTCCTGGACACGCTCGGCGTTCCCGCCTACGTCGTCAGCCGCCGTCTGGACGTCCTCGGACGGAACCGGCTCGCCACCGCCGTCTTCGGGGACTGGGCTCAAGTGCCGCCCGGGGAGCGGAACACGGCCCGGCTGATCTTCCTCTCTCCTGAAGTGCGCGACCGGTTCGCCGAACCGGACCGCACGGCTGCGATGGTCGCCGGCGTTCTGCGGAGGAACGCCGGCAAGAGTCCCGAGGACGCACACCTGGCCTCGCTGATCCGCGAGTTGTCGCAGAAGAGCGAGGAGTTCCGGCGACTGTGGGCCCGGCACGAGGTGAGCTGCGGGAGCGTCGGCGAGGTCGTGCGGATGCGGCATCCGCTGGTGGGAGAGTTCGACCTCGTGCACGAACCCATGGCGCTGCCCGGGGGCGCCCCCATGCGGCTGAACACCTACCACGCAGAGCCGGGCTCACGGTCGGAGGAAACCCTGCGGATGCTGGCCAGTCGGGAGATGGAGCCGCAGGACTGGGAGGTCGGTCCGGCCGGGGTGACCCGACGCTCGTGGGCCGGCATGAGCGGGCGGCGGCTCGGGGGCGGGCCGTCAAGCGGTCGGCACCGGGGTTGGTGGCATCGGGGCCGGGACGGAACCGTGGATGGGGCCGGGGAGGCGGGACAACGACAGGCCGGTGCCGTTGTTGGTGATGATGCGGCCCGCGTCGTACACGCCGAGCATCCGCCGCACCCGGACCAGGCCGAGCCGGGCGTCGACGGCGACCTCGGCGAACATGGCGGCGTAGCCGTCCATCGAGAACCGGCTTTCCGTTTCCGGGGTGTACGACCTGCGCGCCTCCAGGTGGGTGAGGTTGTTGCGGGTGAGGAGTTGCCGGTACGTCTCCCCGCGCGCGGCGTCGCCCTTGACGTGCAGCCGTCCGCCGCGGACCACGGCGTCGCCGGCGTCGACGCCGTGCAGCGGTGAGCGTTCGTCCTCGACCGCGAGCTCGAGGGCCTGCCGGCGCAGCTTGTCGCAGGTGTCCTGAACGGCGGATCCCACACTGAGCATGGTCTGCTAGGCGCCCTGGGCGGGGGCCGGCGGCATGGCGGAGTCGCCGAGCCTGAATTCGACGTCGGGTACGGCCAGGCCGAGGGCGTCGGCGGCGACTTGGGTCATGGAGGTGTACGTGCCCGTGTCGTGGGTCGCGGACTGGACCACGGCGGTACCGTCGGCGCCGAGTCTGGCGTGGGCCTGGGCCTGGCCGCGGAAGACGTCGTAGCAGCCGGTGGCCACACCGGCGCCGATCAGCCAGTCGCGGTCACGCGTGGAACGCGGCCCGGGGTCGCGCCGGTGCCAGCCGAAGGCACGGGCGCCGACGCGGAAGCACTCGCGCGGCCGCCGGGTGGAGAAGGGCTGCTGCTTGGACGGGTCCTCACCGGGTTCGTTGCGCAGCCCCAGCTCGATCGGGTCGATGCCGAGCTTGTGGGCGAGTCCGACCACCGCGGTCTCGATGACGAAGGCCGCGCTGCCGCAGCCGGGGCCGCGCATCCACTGCGGGGTGCTCACATCGAGCGGCACGAGCCGGACGTGCTGGCTGAGGTCGGCGCGATACAACGAGCGGACGCGAAGTCGCTGTACGCCTGTGCCCGGTGCCGGCCGGACTGGTCGTGGATGACGAACACCCTCACCGGGCGGCATGCCCCGCAGCCGGTGCTCGGGTACCCGGCCCGGTTTCACTCGTTCAACGAACGCCGCTTCCCTGATGCCTGAACCCGTTCAAGCATCAGGGAAGTCGGCCATCCAGCTCAGAGGCGGTTCGGGAGGGCGACCGTGGGGCGGGGCGGAGTGCCCATGTTGGCGCCGATGAAGAAGCTGGGGTGCGGGGGCTGGTTGTAGGCCGTGTTCTGCCAGGCCAGGGCCGTGCGGTACTGGGTGTCGTGGAGGAGGGTCGTGATCCGCGTACTGGTCTGGTACGGCGTGGCGTAGATCCGCAGGGCCGTGTTGTTGGACGTCGGCCAGATGACCTCCTCGCGCCAGTCGCCGAGGATGTCGCCGGACAAGGACGGCGTCGACTTGGTGCCGTTGTTGGAGTGGACCCCGGAGCCGGTGAGCAGGCGGGTGTCGCCGGAGGTGCCGTACTTGTCGATGTGGGTGCCGTCGAGGAGTTCGCGCGTGGTGTCGCCGTCCCACCACGCCAGGAAGTTGCTGGACCCGGGCTTACGGCTGGCGACCACCGCGCCCTTGGGGTTGCGGACGCCACTCACGAGCGACGACCACGACTCGGCGCCCGCGCTGCCGGACCAGATGTCACCGGACACACCTCGGCCGTTGTCACCGGCGGCCGGAGTGGACCAGAGGATCTGGCCGGTCCTCACGTCCGCCATCCAGGAGGACGGCTTGGAGCTGTCCTCGTCGACCTTGAACTCCTCCAGACCCGGCCGGGACGGGTCGAGGTCGCCCACATGCATCGCGTCCCCGTGGCCGTTCCGCGTCGTCCACAGGCCGTTGCCGTTGTCGTCGACGGCCATCGCACCGTAGACGATCTCGTCCTTGCCGTCGCCGTCGACGTCCGCGACCGACAGTTGGTGGTTGCCCTGGCCGGCGTAGCCGCTGTTGGCGTTGGAGTCGAAGGTCCAGCGGCGGGTGAACTGCCCGTTCCGCCAGTCCCAGGCCGCGATCACCGCGCGGGTGTAGTAGCCACGAGCCATGATCACCGAGGGGCGTGAACCGTCCAGGTAGGCCGTGCCCGCCAGGAACCGGTCCACGCGGTTGCCGTAGGAGTCCCCCCAGGACGACACCGTGCCTCGGGCTGGGACGTAGTCGACGGACTGCATCGCCTTGCCCGTCTGCCCGTTGAACATCGTCAGGTACTCGGGGCCGGACAGCACGTAACCCGAGGAGTTGCGGTGATCGGCCGAGGAACTGCCTATGACCGCGCCGGTTCCGTCCTTCGTGCCGTCGGCGGTCTTCATGGCGACCTCGGCCTTGCCGTCGCCGTCGTAGTCGTACACCTGGAACTGTGTGTAGTGGGCACCGGAGCGGATGTTACGGCCCAGGTCGATACGCCACAGGCGAGTGCCGTCGAGCTTGATGCCGTCGACGATCGTGTTGCCGGTGTAGCCGGACTGGGAGTTGTCCTTGGCGTTCGTCGGCTGCCACTTCAGAACGAGGTCCATGGCGCCGTCGCCGTCGAGGTCGCCGACGGAGGCGTCGTTGGCCTCGTAGGTGTACGGCGAGTTGCCCGGGGAGGTGCCGCCGGGCGGTGGGGAGATCGGCACGTCCTTGTACCCGGTGCGGAACTGAAGCGCGTGCTCGGACGACGCCTGCTCGATGCCGTTCACCACCGCGCGCACCGTGTAGTCGGCCGAGTCCGGGGAGCCGGCGTCCAAGTAGTTCGTCGAGGTGGTCAGGGGCGAGGAGTTGAGTCTCGTGCCGCCACGGTAGACGTTGAAGGCCACGTCGTTCGGGTCAGTGGCCAGCCACCTCCACGACACTAGGTTCCCGCTGCCGGTGTAGACGCTGGTCAGGCCCCGGTCGAGGCGTTCCACCTGCCGCGCGGTCGCGGCGTGCGCGGTCTGCGGCAGACCGGTGAGTGCGGAGAGGGCCAGTGCGGTGGCGGCCGTCAAGCCGCCGAACAGCCGCTTGCTCGACCGGCGTTGGAATCGCCATGGGGGCGATGCGGTGTGCTGATGACGGTACGGGTCGGTCACGATGACCTCCGATGTGGGGGGTGATGTGAAGATCGCGGCGACGGCGATCTGACCACAGCGTGGGAACGCTCCCATTCGCTGCGAGGGTAGGAATTCACTGATAGCCCGTCAAGCATCCCGTTGGCCTTTTCTGTTCGAGCATGTTCGAGTGCGAGCCGACGAGATGTCCCGTGTACAGCCTCGTCTCCGTCGCCGCATTCCACACAAAGGGCACTTGAACTGGGCTGACTCCCGCCGTTTCAGACAACTCACGGCCAAGGCGCGGCGAGCATCCGCCCACAGGATCGCACTGCTTCTTTCATGGATCGGGGAACAATGGTTGACAGCTTGGTGCTCGATCGAGAAGCTGCGTGATGCACCTCCGGTTCGTTGTGATGCGATTGCGCACTTAAGTCGCAACACCTCTGTGATCGCTCACAGTTCCGACCTGGAGGAGCGGCCTTGGCGTGCCAAGACCGCCCTCTTCGACACGTGCCACTCGCAAGCACTCCTGCCTTAGTTGTCGCCACACCGAGGGAGGCAGCATCGGCTGGATCGCACGCGGCTACACCAACTCCTTGAACCTGAGCGTCAGTTGCCCCCACATGACCCGCCCCTCGCTCCTGGACGTCTCTCTCACTGACCCGCTCTCCGCCGACCGCGACGCCTTACCCACGGCCGACGGAAGGAAAGGACCGACCATGTCCCCGCAACCCCCCACACCAGTTGCCGGGCGCCTCAGCCGGCGAACCCTGCTCAAGGCCACCACCACCACCGCCGGGGCGATCGCCACCGCCGTCGCGTTCGCCGAACTCGAGACGCCTGCCGAGGCCGCGGCGAGCTTCGTCAAAGGCGTCGACATCAGCTGGGCACCGCAGATGGAGGCGCGCGGCTACTCCTGGAAGAACGCCGGCGGGCAGACCCAGGACCTGCTGACCATCCTCAAGGGTTACGGCATCACCGCCGTACGGCTGCGCACCTTCGTCAACCCGTCCAGCAGCGCGACCGACGGGCACTGCAGCATCAACGAGGTCGCCACCTTCGCCAAGCGGGTCAAGGCCGCCGGGATGTCGATCATGCTCGACTACATGTTCGGCGACACCTGGAACTCCGTCGGCGTGCAGAACCCGCCCGCCGCC
The DNA here is from genome assembly GCF_049739545.1 of Streptomyces sp. SLBN-8D4. NCBI lineage: Bacteria > Bacillati > Actinomycetota > Actinomycetes > Kitasatosporales > Streptomycetaceae > Streptomyces > Streptomyces sp. SLBN-8D4. The sequence goes on along the minus strand of NZ_JBMGQC010000001.1, from coordinate 8,521,405 downwards.
TGGCGGAACATGAGCTACAGCCAGATGCGCTCCGCGATGAGCACGTACGTGAACCAGACGATGACCGTCATGAAGAACAACGACGTGCTGCCCACCTGGGTCCAGATCGGCAACGAGATCAACAGCGGGATCTGCCGCCCCGTCGGCAGCATCTCCAACGGGGCGCAGATGACCGGACTGCTCAACGCCGCCTACGACCAGGTCAAGGCTGTGTCGCCGAACTCGACGGTGTGCATCCACCTGGCCCAGCCACAGAAGTACGACGTGATGACCACGTTCTTCAGCCGCTTCGCGGCGAGCGGCGGCAAGTGGGACATGTCGGTGTTCTCCTCCTACGGCAGTGCCGACCTCGCCCCCGGCATCGTGGCGAACATGAAGAAGATCTCCGCCGCCTACGGCAAGCCGTTCCTGCAGAGCGAGTTCGGTGGCCGGGTGGACCGCGCCTCCTCCACCCAGGCCTCGCTGGTCGCCTACATCAAGGCGCTCAAGGCCAACGGCGGGCAGGGGATCTTCTACTGGGAGCCGGAGTGCATGTCGCCGTTCACCGGCTACAACATGGGCGCCTGGGACTCCTCCACCAAGCGGCCCACCACCATCATGAACGGCTTCACCCAGGCCTGAGCGACGGGCCATGGACCGCAACCCGGGCAACTCTCCGGTCAAGGATGGGGATTGGTGATTGTAATGGGCATGACATCACGTCTCGAAGGACATGGAGTCAGGCTGGGAGTGGTGGGTCTGCTGACCCTTGCGACGCTGGTCGGCACCGGTGCGGCGCATGCCGGTGCCGCCACCCGGGCGCTGCCTGCTGGTTGTTCCGGCACTGCGCCGATCAAGTGTCACTACGCGGTCTCACCCGGCAACTACGACGTGACGGTCTCCATCGGTGGTGCCCCCGGCGCCGAGACCGACATGTGGGTGGAGGCCCGGCGCCTGATGCTTCCGGCAACGAAGACGGCGGCCGGTGCCACCGCCACGTACTCGTTCACGGTCAACGTGCGGCAGCCGGAAGGGCAGCCCACCGGCCAGGGCGGCACCGGAAACCCCGGCCTGGACATCCGGTTCTCGGGGACCAACCCGCAGGTGTCGGCCGTCTCGGTGAAACCGGCGACCCAGCCGCTCGTCGCCTACCTGGCCGGTGACTCGACCGTGTGCGACCAGCCCCTGGCCCCGTACACGGGATGGGGCCAGATGATCACGCCGGCGGTGCGTCCCGGGGCATCCATTGCCAACTACGCGGACTCGGGGGAGAGTTCGGGCAGCTTCCTGAGAAACTCGGCCCTCTTCCCGGCGCTGTTGCCGAAGGTCAAGGCAAACGACGCGGTCTTCATCCAGTTCGGCCACAACGACAAGCAGACCAGCGCGTCAGCCTTCCGGAGCAACCTCACCTCCATGATCACGCAGGTCCGTGCGAAGGGCGGCGTCCCGGTTCTGGTGACCCCGCCGGTCCGCCGGCAGTTCAACGGCAGCCGGCTCACGCCCACAGCACTGCACGTCAACGGTCTCGGAGTGAACCTGCCCGCCGAGATGCGCTCGGTCGGCACCGCGCAGAACGTGCCGGTGATCGATCTGACCGCCAAGAGCAAGACGCTGGTCGAGTCCCTCGGCCCGTCCGCCTCCGCACAGCTCTTCCTGCGCTCATCCGTCGACGGTGTCACGGACAACACCCACTTCTCGCAGTACGGCGCGAGCCAGATGGGCGGGCTGGTGCTCCAGAGCATCCGCGAGCAGCGCCTGCCCCTGGCCGCGTACCTGCGCTGACCGAACGCCCGGCGCCAGTCCCAAGGAGGGACCCGTTGAGGAACTTACGGATTCTCATCACGACCGCGCTCGTGATCGCCTTGTCGAGCCTCGGTGTCAGCGCCGCATCCGCGGCGGACCGCGTCGCCACAGACTGCACCAGTGCCTCCCGCGCCCAGGCCCCGACCGCACAGGCGGCCGCCGCGCCGGTCACCGTGTGGCTGGCCGGCGACTCCACCATGGCCAACCCGAGCTCCGGCCGGTGCCCGGTCGGCTGGGGCAGCCAGTTCGACGCCCTGTTCAACAGCGACGTGACCGTCAAGAACCAGGCGGTCGGAGGCCGCAGCATCCAGACCTGGCTGTACGAGGGGAACGTGAGCAGCACCAAGGGCTCGGACGGTGAGTGCCGCCTCACGTCCACCACGTACTCGTCCCGGTGGCAGGCGATGCTGAACTCGAGCACCGGAATGAAGGCCGGTGACTACCTGTTCATCCAGTTCGGCATCAACGACTCCTCCTCGACCTGCCCCCGGCACGTCGGCCCGGCCCGGTACCAACAGTTGATGACGATGATGGCGCAGGCCGCCCTGGCCCGGGGCGCGCACCCGGTGCTGCTCACCCCAGTGGCCGCCATCACCTGCTCCGGTGGCACGGCGACCAAGAACCGCGGCTTCGTGGGCGAGACCTTCGCCGCCGGATCCGCCACCAGGGCGCCCGTCATCGACCTGCAGACACTCAGTGTCTCGCTCTACAACAGCCTGCGCTTCTGCCCGAACAACGGCGACTACGGAGGCAGCGGTCCCCTGGGCACCTTCTTCTGCAACGACCACACCCACTTCGACACCTACGGCGCCCAGCGGATCGCAGGGCTCGTCGCCGGTGACGTTCGCCGCCAGAACCTCCCGCTCGCCGCGTATCTCAGGTAGCACGCGGCGTTGGGCGCGAACCGGGGACGCAGTCGTCCCTACCTGACGGTGGCGTGTGGACGTGGCTCGGCTCCGACCGGGCCGCGGCATGCGACGTGTTCCCGTCCTCCTCGCATTCCTTCATGAGGCCGGAGATGCGTGAGTCCCGGCCCTTCTACGGCGGGACAGCGCACCATCGAGGTGTTCGGACCGGCGGCGCGGCAGGCCAGGACCGTTCACCAGAGCCCGTACGACCGGGTGATGGACCCCGCGTCGCCGCCGAGCTCGCCGACGTGGAGTCCGGCAAGAACGTCGACACGGCATGGAGGGACGCCCAGAACGCCATCGAGCGTGAACTCACCCGCAAGGGGCGATCTGAATGGGCCTCGCCGATGCGCCATGCGGGAAGACCGTCGAGCGGCGCGGGAGGGCCGCCAAGCCACCACCGGACGGGTCCAGGCCACTGCCCGCCGGCGCCGCTACTGGCGGATGTACACGGCGGTCTCCCCCTTCTAAAAGCGTTCGCACCTGCGCTGAGTTCTTCAGGCAGGCACGAGCCCTACTGCCGCACGGGAAATCACCTGATTCGGGAGATGACGCTGTGAGAACCGCGATGTTCGGCACCCCTGCCCTCCTGCTCTCGGTGGTCGCGGCGAGTTCCGTCGCCATGACCCCCGGTTCGGCGTCCGCGAGTGCCGCGGCGGCCGGAAACACCTACTACGTCGCCCCGAGCGGGAACGACAGCGCGGCAGGTACGCAGGCCGCTCCGTGGGCATCGATCGCCCGTGCACAGGCCGTCGCCAAGGCGGGCGACACCGTCTACTTCCGGGGCGGCACCTACGCCTACACCCGCGCGAACAGCGCGTGTTCGAGCCAGACCGCCAAGGTCGACGCGATCACCCTCAACAAGAGCGGCAGCTCCGGCAGCCTGATCCGGTACTGGGCCCAGCCGGGCGAGAAACCGGTTTTCGACTTCTCTCGGATGACAGACGACTGCCGCATCAAGGGCTTCGACGTCACCGGCAGCTGGATCCACCTCAAAGGACTGGAAGTCAAGGGCGTTCCCCAGAACAACAACCGCAACGCCGAGTCCTGGGGGATCTGGGTTTCCGGCAGCAACGACGTCTTCGAGCAGATCAACACCCACCACCACATGGGTACCGGCCTGTTCATCAGCGGTGGGGGCGGCAACCTCGTCCTCAACTCGGACGCGCATGACAACTACGACCCGCGCAGCAACGACGGGCCCGGCGAGAACGCCGACGGGTTCGGTTCGCACTACACGCCGACCGGCCGCCCCGCGAACGTGTTCCGGGGTTGCCGATCGTGGTGGAACGCCGATGACGGGTTCGACCTCATCTCCACCTACTCGCCAGTGATCATCGAGAAGTCGTGGGCCTGGCGCAACGGGTACGTGCTGGGGACGACGACGCCCTCCGGCAACGGAGCCGGCTTCAAGTCCGGCGGCTACGGGGGCGACTACGAGGCCAACGCGCCGAAGCACACCGTCCGCTCCTCGGTGGCGTTCCTCAACAAGGCGGCCGGCTTCTACGCCAACCACCACCCGGTTGCCAACGACTTCTTCAACAACACCGGCTACGGAAACCACCCCAACTTCAACATGCTGGGAATCGACTCGCGCGGCGCCGCCGTCGGCCGGGGCACCCTGCGCAACAACATCGCCTACACCGGAACGGCGACGTCGAACATGAGCGGCACGAACGCCGCGTACAACTCCTGGAACCTCGGCGTCCCCCTGTCGGACTCCCAGTTTCGCAGTGTGTCGACGTCCGGCTGGGACGCGCCCCGCCAGCCGGACGGGAACCTGCCCGTGCTGCCCCACCTCCGTCTCGCGGCGAACAGTGCCCTGACCGACAAGGGCACCGCCGTGGGACTGCCCTTCAGCGGAAGTGCGCCGGATCTCGGCGCCTTTGAGAATGACGGAAGGTGACCTCTTGAGACAAAGATCGCGTGTCGTCTCCAAGTACTGGAAGTTAGCCGCCAACTGGAAGTTGGCCGCCGCCACCGTGTTGTCCGTGGCGTTGGCGGCGCCGCTCTCGGCGAGCACCGCCGCGGCGGAGACACCTGCAAGGCAGACAAAGGCAACCGAGCTCCAGGACCAGGGGGCCGCTGCTGGACCGGTGACGGATCGCGGCCTCAAGTACCTGGTGTCGGACTACCAGACGCGCACTCCGACGAAGTACACGGCTGACTCCTGGAAGCCCTTCGCCAAGGCGTTGACCGGCGCGGCCGAGGTCGCCGGCGACACGTCGGCCACCACATCGGACGTAGCCGACGCGAAGACAGCCCTGATGAGCGCCGCCGCCGCTCTGAAGGCCGCCGACGAGGGCACGTTCCAGACCATCACGAACAACACCTTCTGGAACGACACCAGCGGCAACCCCATCTACTCGCAGGGCGGCGGGGTCTTCAAATTCGGCGACACCTACTACTGGTACGGCGTGCACTACACCGGCGCCGAGCTCTACCGGGCCAATCCGACGAAGAAGTACGACGGCAACGTCAGCTTCGTCTCGGTCCCCGTGTACTCCTCCAAGGACCTGGTGAACTGGAAGTTCGAGAACAACGTCGCGACGCGCTCGACCAAGATCAACAACGGGGCCACCCTCGGTCAGGCAGGGTGGGTCGGGCGGCTCGGGGTCTCGTACAACGAGAACACCGGCAAGTACGTGCTCGCCACCCAGGCCTACGTCGGAGGCGGGCACGGTGTCCTGCTGCTGCAGGGTGACTCACCCACCGACACCTTCGACTACGGCTACTTCCAGACCCAGATCACCAACTCGCCGACAACCGGCACCGGGGACCAGACCGTCTTCACCGACGAGGACGGCAAGGACTACCTGATCTTCTCCAACCGCGAAGGACGGTCGCGCGGCTTCGTGGCCAAGTTCCGGGAGTCCGACTCGCTGCGGATCGAGCCAGCCGTGCAGATCCGCAGCGGCGCCGGTCGCGAGGGCAACGCGATGTTCAAGCTCGACGGCAGGTACTACCACGCGGCGTCGGACCTGCACGGCTGGAACACCTCTGTCAACTACGTCAATGAGTCGACCAGCAGCAATGTCCAGGGCTCCTACAGCAGCGAGTACGTCCTTGCCGGCACCGAGATGGACTACAGCCACGTGACCCAGACCGGGTTCTTCGTGACGGTCAAGGGCACCAAGCAGAACACGGTGCTCTACGCCGGCGACCGCTGGGCCGACTTCGCCTGGAACGGCATCGGGTACAACCAGTGGGTGCCGATCACCAAGACCGGCGCACGGCCGCAGTTCCACTCGGTGAGCCAGTGGCAGTTCAACGCCACGACCGGGGAGTGGCGCGTCGGGCCGGCGAACAACTACATCCTCAACCCCGACATCCAGGCCGACCGCGTCATCGTCTCCGGCGTACGGGGATGGCGGAACCTCGGCGGTTCGGTGACCAACGTCAACGGTGGTGTGAACGGGTCTCGCTTCGCCCTCCAGGTGAGCAACAGCGGCGGCGTCGAGCAGCGGGTCGAGTCGGTGCCCGCAGGCACCTACACCCTGTCCCTGCATGCTCGGGGCAGCGCCGGACAGGTCGTGATCACCGGCGCCAACGGCAGCCAACGCACCCTCGGTATCCCGTCGTCGAGCGGCTGGGCCAAGCGCGAGCTCACCGGCATCGAGCTGCCCGGCGGGGCCGCCACCGTCACCGTGCGGGCGTCGGGTTCGGGCGGCGTCACCGTCGACCAGCTCTCACTCGTCAAGACCTCTGCCGGCACACCAGCGCCTCCGGGGCGTTACGAGGCGGAGTCCGCTCCGGCGCAGTGCCGGGGCACGATCGACTCGAATCAAGCCGGCTATTCCGGCAGCGGGTTCTGCAACGGCGACCCCGCTGTGGGGGCCTTCGCGGAGTTCACCGTGAACTCCGAGACCGCCCGTACGGCGACGCTGGGGATCCGGTTCGCCAATGGCGCCACCACCGGTGCGAGGCCCGCGAACCTTGTCGTCAACGGAGCCACGGCAGGGGCGCTCTCGTTCGAGTCCACCGGTGCGTGGACGACGTGGACGACCAAGACCGTGACGGTCCCGCTGAACGCCGGCAGCAACACCATCCGGCTGGATCCGACCACGGCAGCCGGACTGCCGAACGTCGACTACCTCGATGTCGGCTGACTGACATCCCGCGCTCTGCCGGTCTCTGCGACCGGCAGAGCGTAGGGAACAGCCCATGCCGCCCGTACGTGACATCGTCAGGAGAAGGACATGAGCAGAACGCGTCTGCCCCGCGCCATCGCGGTCACGGCGACGTTGGCCACCATGGTGTCCGCGAACCTACTCATGGTGCCCGAGCCGGCCCACGCGACCTTCGGAACCGCGGACATCAAGCCGATAGAGAGCAATATCGCTGCCAAGCCCTGGGCCTCGGCGATGGCCGCCTCCGGCTCGTCCAGCGCCCGTCTGGCGATCGACGGCGACCCGACGACGTCCTGGCAACCCGGTAGTGCCGGCGCCCGTCAGTGGCTCACCGTCGACCTCGGTGGAACCTACGACAACCTGCGCAAGGTCAAGGTGCTGTTCCCGGACCGTGGCGTGGCCCACCGGTACGTCGTCGAGGCCTCATCCGACGGTCGCCGGTGGAGGACCATCGCCGACAGGTCCCACGACCGAGCCGTGTCGCGAGGGGAAGTGCACCTGTTCACCCGGCCGGCAACGCGCTTCGTCCGGCTGACCTTCACAGGTGGGCCGGGCCGGGCCCGGGCAGGTGTCAGCGAGCTCCAGGTCTTCAACTACCTGCGGGACGACCTCACCCTCGGCGCCGATCTGTCCTGGATGGACGACGTCCAGGACCAGCAGTACTGGGTCGACCCCCTGGCCGAAGACCGCGGCGCCGGGCCACACCTGCTCGACGTGGCCAAGGACCGTGGCATCGAGTACAGCCGGCTGCGGATATTCAACGAGCCGCGCAGCGAGAGCACCGGCCAACCGACGCCGATACCGCGCCAGGGCCCGGAACGCTCACTGGTCTCAGCCAAGCGGATCAAGCAGCGGGGCATGGGCCTGGGGATCGACTTCCACTACGCGGACTCATGGGCCGACCCGAGCAAGCAACCTAAACCACGCGCCTGGGCCGAGCTGGAGTTCGCGGACCTGTCCCAGACCGTGTACGACTTCACCGCCGTCTATCTGAAGCGACTGATCCGGCAGGGCACCACGCCGGAGAAGGTGGCCGTCGGCAACGAGATCATCAATGGCTTCATGTACGGCAGCGAGGCGGCAGACATCGGCACGACGAATCCGCCGTACTTCGTCGACCAGGCCGATGTCTACCAGTCCCAGCCCGGCGGCGGCCTGCTGTGGAAGTACTGGCGGTCGACCGACCCCGTGGAGCAACAGCTCTACGACCAGTCGTGGGACCGGTTCACCACCCTGGCCGCGGCCGGGATCAAGGCCGTCCGCGACGCGTCACCCACATCCAAGGTCGAGATACACGTGATCGTCGACAAGGACAAGCTCGCCAAAACCATGGAGTTCTGGCACCAGTTCCTCACCCGGGTGAAGGCAAAGGGCCAGAACCCCGATGTGCTGGCCATCTCGTACTACCCGGAATGGCACGGTACGCCCGAGGCGCTGGATCTCAACCTGAACACCATGGCCACCGCCTACCCCGGCTACGAAATCGACATCGCCGAAACCGCCTACCCCGCTTCAGGCGGCGACGGCTCGCCGTTGCCCAACTCGCCGTACCCGCGAACCGTTCAGGGGCAGGCGGACGCGATCCGGAGGGTGTTCCAGGCCGCCAACGACGTGGTCGACAACCGAGGTTCAGGGGCACTGGTGTGGGAGCCGGCCGGCTACCAGTCGATGTTCCGGGCCGTGCCCGGACTGGCGAACACATGGGAGCCGCACGCGTCCATCAACGTCTTCAACGCCAGCCACGCCAAGCACATCCTCCAGGACACCGTCTACACCAGCACCGTGGTGGGGGCCGCCCCGAAGCTGCCCTCCTCCATCCGCATGCTCACCACAGCCAACAACAAGATCACCACTGTCCCCGTCCGCTGGCAGCCGTTGCCACCTGGCGCGACCGACAGGCCGGGTGAGGTGACAGTCACCGGGACGACCGGCACAGGACCGGTCACGGCGGTCATCGACGTCATGCCCGGACACGGCGAACACGACGTGACCACCTCATAGCCAGCCTGGGAGAACCAGGCCGTGTTCGAGGGAACGGCCACGCTCGCCCCGACATCCGGGGCGCCCGACCCACCGCACACCGCTCGCGCCACCCCTCGCGGGTGGCAGGAGCACCCACACCCGCTGTCGCGCCGTGCGCCCCGTCGCCCTGTCGGCTTCTGCCGCCGACGGGACGCACCCGGCATCGGGGCCAGCCGAACGCCGAACCCCCCACCCATCCCCGCACCCAAGGAGTCACCATGACCCTGCGCCGACGGACCTTCCTCACCATGAGCGCGGCCGGAGCGACCGGCGTGGGCCTGTCCCTGCTGGGGGCAGGACAGGCACCGGCCGCCGCCGGGCCGCTGGACACCGCGCCGACCACACCGTTCGCGGTCGGCGTGCGCCGGTACAACTGGACCCGCGGCGGCCGCCCGTGCACCACCTACGTCTACTACCCGGCCACCGGCACGGCCGGCGGCAGCCCGGTGACGGACGCCCCGGTCGCAAGCGGGGTCTTCCCCGTCTACAACTTCACCCACGGCTACGGGAGCAGCCCGCAGAACTCCCTGTTCATCATCCGGGCCCTGGCTTCGGCGGGCTTCGTCGTCCCCGCCCCGCACTTCAACCACAACTTCACCGACGTCAACAACGGCAACACCTCGAAGGACGTCTCGCAGATCCTCACCAACACCCTCGCGCTCAACGCGAGCGGGCCGCTGGCCGGGCACATCGACACCGGCATCGGCGTCGGCGTCTCGGGCCACTCCCTGGGCGGCATGGTCACCCACGGTCTGCTGACGTCCTGGCCCGACAGCCGGATCGTCTCCGCCAACCCGCAGTCCTGCGTGGACATGGGAAACCCCGCCGCCTCGGTCTCGGCCAAGGTCCTGTTCGTCCACGGTGACCGGGACTCGACCACGTCGTACTCCTCGGCCCGGCAGGCGTACTCGGAGATGACCTGGCCCAAGGCGTTCCTCACCTTCGTCGGTGGCAGCCACACCAGTTTCTGGAGCGACCAGCGCTTCCCGAGGACCGTCGTCGACTGGGCCCGCTGGACGATGTACGGCGACACCGCCGCACGGGACCGCCTCCCCGCTGACGCGTCCGGGTCCAACACCAGGTGGGAAGCCCAGCTGGGCGACTCCCCCGGCGGCCCGGGCCTCTACACCCTGCTGGCCCAGCACAGCGGCAAGGCCGCCGAGATCAACGGGGCCTCCACCGCCGCCGGCGCACAACTCGTCCAGCGCACCAGCAACACTCGCCCCAACCAGCAGTTCGAGTTCATCGACGCCGGCAACGGCCACGTCCGCGTCAAGGCACAGCACAGTGGCCTGTTCCTCCAACCCACGGGCAGCGCGACCGGCGCGGACGTCGTCCAGCAGGCCGGCACCAGCGCCACCAGCCAGCAGTGGCGCGTGGTCGATCACGGTGGCGGCGTGATCAGCCTCGTGAACCGGGAGTCCGGCCTGGCGATGGATGTCTGGGAGTACTCGACCGCCGACGGCGCCCGCATCGCCCAGTACACCTACAGCGGCAACCCCAACCAGCGCTTCACCCGCCGCCGCGTCTGACCGGAACGTGTCGGGGCACCGCTCGGACTACAGGGCGGGCGGTGCCCCTCAGCGCTGCGGGCAACCGGACGAGGGCCCGCTCCCGAGGCGACCTGCGTCGACCTGGCGCGTGGTGGCGGCAGGCCACCGGCCGAAGCACGGGTGATCGTACCCGGCGAGGAGGTTGGCGCCGTCGGCCGTGACCCCACGACCCGTCTCGTGGCCGCGGCCGTCCCGTCGCGCCATCTCGTCACGGCGTTGTGCCGACGCCGTCGCCGAGGACGTCCGCTCGCCGGCCGCGCAGGGAGCTGACCCCAGGATGGCCACACCGATCCGCCTGCTGTGCTCGCGCGGCAATGAGTGTATTGGCCAGGAGCATGGCGATGGTCATCGGGCCCACGCCGCCGGGGACGGGAGTGACGAAGGCCGCGGTGCCGACGACGGCGTCGGTGTCCACGTCCCCGCGCAGACCCGCCTTGGAGCGGTGGATACCGACGTCGATCACGGTGGCGCCGGGCTTGACAGCGTCGATGCCGATGAGACCCGGGATGCCGGCCGCCACCACCAGGACGTCGGCGCGGCGGCACACGGCGGCCAGGTCGCGGGTGCGGGAGTGGCAGATCGTGACGGTCGCGTTCCTCTCCAGGAGCAGCTGGCCCATCGGCTTCCCGACCAAGGTGCTGCGGCCGACGACGACGGCTTCGGCCCCCTCGAGAGGAATCCGGTGGGCGTCGAGCAGGGCCATCACCCCAGAGGGAGTGCAGGGTCGCAGGCCGGGGCTGCCCTGGGCGAGCAGTCCGGCGTTCACGGTGGCCAGGCCGTCGACGTCCTTGTGCGCCGGGATGCGCGCGAGCAGGGCGGCGGCGTCCAGGTGGGCCGGTGTGGGCAGCTGCAGGAGGATCCCTGAGACCGCAGGGTCGGCCGCCAGTTCGTCGATGAGCGCGGCAGCGTCATCCTGAGTTGTCTCGGCTGGAAGATGCCGGTGCAGGTCGGTCATGCCGGCCGCGGTGCAGGCGCGGCGCTTGTTCCGGACGTACACCTCGCTCGCCGGGTCGTCGCCTATGAGGACGGTAGCCAGGCCGGGCGCGTTCCCCCCGGCGTCCACGAGTGCGGCGACGCCGGAGGCGACGTCGGAACGGACCTGCCGGGCAACGGTGGTGCCGTCGATGAGCTGCGCGGTCACGAGAATCCCTTGGAAGACGATTCAGAAGACGATGGTGGAGTTGCCGTGGATGGCGAGCCGGTCCTCCAGGTGCGCGCGCACGGCGCGCGAGAGAACGGCGCGCTCGACATCGGCGCCGAGGCGTACGAGGTCGGCGGTGGTGTGCCGGTGGTCGACCCGGACGACGTCCTGGTCGATGATCGGGCCCTCGTCCAGATCGGCGGTGACGTAGTGGGCGGTCGCACCGACCAGCTTCACGCCGCGGTCCTTGGCCTTCTGGTACGGGCCGGCCCCGATGAAGGCGGGCAGGAAGCTGTGGTGGATGTTGATCAGCGGACAGCCGACCGCTTCGAGGAAGGAGGGCGTGATGATCTGCATGTACCGCGCCAGCACGACGAGGTCGACGTTGCCGCGCAGCAGGTCGAGGATGCGGCTCTCGGCCTCGGCGCGGTTGTCCCGGGTGGCGGGGACGTGGATGTAGGGCACCCCGAAGGGCCGGACCTCGTCGGCGAGGTCGGGGTGGTTGGACACCACCATGACCACATTCATGTCCAGTTGGCCGCGACGGTGACGCCAGAGCAGGTCGAGCACGCAGTGGTCGGTCTTGGACACCATGATGGCCACCCGTTTGGGCCGGGCGGCCTCGGTGAGGCGGTGAGTCATGCCCCAGCGCTGAGCGACGCCGGTTTCGAATGCACGGTCCAATTCGTCCCGGGCCGCGGACAGGCCGGGCAGGTGGAACCCGGTGCGCTGGAAGAAGGTGCCGCCGACCGCGGTCGTCGAGAACTGGTCCAGGCTCGTGATGTTCGCACCGGCCTCGGCGAGGAACGTGCTCACTGCCGAGACCACGCCCGGCCGGTCGGGGCACTGGATCAGCAGACGCCCGTGGTCGGCTCGGTCCTCGGGGATCCCACCCTTCTGCGAAGTGCCCCCCGTGGACGTGGTGGGCGCGGACGCGGTGGGTGCAGACGTAGTGGGTGCGGACATGGCGACTCCGGTTTGCTGAGCGGGGCGGGTACGCGTCGGCGCGGTGCTGGTCGCGGCGCCGGTCATGTCAGGTCCGAGAGAAGACGCCGGCGCCACGCTTCGGTCGGCGCGAGATCGTTGAAGGTGAAGACGTGGAACCCGGCGACGGCATCGTCGGCCTCGCCGAGGTGGGGCGCGAGCCCCGAGAGCAAGGCGTCCGGCCGATAGCCGCCGGGGAGGAAGAAGCGCCGGAGCAGGGTCTGCTGCTTCTTCAGGAACTTCGCCGACTCCCCGAGGCCCAGTCCGCCTGCGACGCGCAAAAGCTTCTGCCGGTGGACGGCACCGGGGAGGCCGACGTGGATCGGCAGCTTGATGTCGTAGGCGCGGACCCGGTGGATCCACGCCAGGATGGCTCGGGGATCGAAGACGATCTGGGTCGTGATGTGCGTGGCGAGCGGCGCCTTGTCCGCCAGCGCCTGCATCAGCACCTGCTCCGATACGTCCGGATGGCCCTCGGGATGACCGCCGATCCCGATGTCGGTGAAGCCGTGGTCGAGTTCGTGCACCGCCCGTAGCAGCGCCAGAGCGTCGGCGAACGCTGTCGTCGTGGCGGTACGGTCGCCTCCGACCACGAACACGCCGGTGATACCGGCGTCGCGGCACCTGCCGACGAGACCGGCCAGGTGCTGGTGGCCCCTCACTTGCTGGGCCGACAGGTGCGGTGACACGGCATAACCGTGGCCCGCGAGCGCGACCGCCAGGTCGATGGTCGCGTCCTGTCCCTTGGCCGGTGAGGCCGTCACGGTGAGCGGGACGTCGGTCGGGACGTGGTCGCGGACGGCCTGCTCGGTCTTGGCGAACGGGATGACCTCGTAGCCGAGACCCCGCACGGCCCGGACCAGGTCAGCGCGCACGATCACGTCGTGCCGGGAGTGGAGTCGGTTCACGGTCGGCCTCTCGGATGGGCGGGTGGAGGAGTCCGGCACGTCAGTGCTGAGCCGGCGGCCGGGTCTGTACCGTGGCCCGGATGGTGGTCTGCACGTGGTGGGGTTCGCTGAGCGGTCGGCCGGCTCCGCCGTCGGGCTCGCCCCACAGGACCTCGACGCGGTCGCCGTCGGTCAAGGACTCGTCGAGGATGGCGATGGTCACCACGCGCCCGACGTTGACGGTGTATCCACCCCACGTGGACAGGCCCACGAGGCGATCGCCCTGCATCACGCTGTCCAGGTAGATCGTGGCGGGGTTCAGGTTGGGCAGGCTGAGCAGCTTGGGTCGGGGACCGTCTCCGAAGAAGCCGACCCGGACCACCTCCATGACGTCGTCGGTGTCCCACTCCAGCCAGCGCTTGAGGCGCTTGGGTCCCTGGGCGGCGGCCTGCTCGAGCGCGGTGCGACCGATGAAGTCGTGGTCGAGCTTGACGATGGAGCCGTAGCCCAGCTCCCAGGGGTAGAAGTAGTAGTCCTGGATGTCGTCCGAGACGTAACTACCCTCAATGGTGATCATGCCCTCCATCCCGAAACCGGGCAGGTGCTGCCGGTAGGCGGCCGTCTCCGGGGAGCTGTAGACGGCGGACGGGACGGCGGGGATCCACCCGGACTCGACGGTCGAGGACAGGTAGGAGACGGCCCCGCCCTGGCGCAGGCCACTCTGCGCGCCGGCGTGCAACAGGGTCTCCAGGACGCTGGGGCCGTGCTCCACCGGGCCGAAGAGCTCCAGGCCGGTGTACTCCTCGCCCGGCACGCCCGCCATCGTGTGGTTCAGGGCGCGAACCGGGGTCCCCGCGATCGCGAAGGAGCCCATGCGGAAGAACGGGATGCGGTCGATCGGGGCGCCGACGGCGCGTTCGAGGATCTCCTGAGTGCGAGGGCCGTTGAGCTGGTACCGGTAGTGCTGTCGGCGGCCCAACGGGTTGTGGACCGACGCCGGATCCACGCTGAACTCGACGTCGTAGTCGCCCTGTTGAGCTTGGAACTGCACCCAGTTGGCCGCCTGGGGGACACCGACCAGGCTCAGGTGGTCCTCCTCGAGGCCGAACAGGATGCAGTCGCCGATGTAGCGGCCGTCCGGCCCGACGGCGACGAACTGCTTGGCACGGTCGCGGCCGAGGGTCGCCGGGCTGTTGACGCCGGTGTCGCTGATCAGGCGCTTCGCGTCGGGCCCGGTGATGTGCACCTCGGTCATGTGGTGGGACTGGTCGAACAGGACGCAGGCGTTCTTCCAGGCCCACTGCTCGTTGTGCCAGGTCGTGTACTCCTGGGCGTAGGTGAACGGGTAGTGCGTGGCGGGATTGGTCCGCAGCATCGCCAGCGGGCCCCCGCTGCGGTCGATGCGCTGCTGCAGGGTCTCGAGGTGCGGTTGGTCGGTCACGGGGTGCCTCCTGGGTGGGTGGTGGTCGGCGAGGCGCCGGGGTCGCTGCGACGAGATGCCGGGCAGTGCGTCGCCCTCGAGCGCGCGGAGGGGGCGCCGCCCGGGCCTGGCATGCTCGGGGCGACTCCGTTTACTGGTCACCGGCCGCGGAGGTCCTCGTTCACGCAGCGGTTGCGCTGACGGCCGGGGCCGATGATGGGGCTGCCGGCGACATCGCCGGCAGAGAAGAAGCGGCCGCCGTGGTGGGCACCGTTTCCCGACCGGAGACCCTCAAGGACGAGGTCCTGGAGCCGCACCCGCTCGCGGGAGTAGGCGAACAGCCGGGCGAAGTGGAGGAACATCTCGTCGGCGGCCAGTCCTGCAACACCTCGCCGCCGACCTGTAGGACGATCCGCACGGCGTCGCGGTCGGCCAAGGGCGCCGGCACGACGAACGGCCCGAACGGCTCGGCGTGGCATGTAATGGTTTCAGGCACCGGTCCGTCGCCGAACTGGACGGCGAACAGCGACGTGAATGCTGTTTCCGGCGACGAAGCCGAGCGGCAGCTTCATCCCCATCGGCGACATCGGCGAACTGCTCCGCACCCCTGGGGAACTGGGCTGGTCCCGTGGCGTCGACCTGCACGGCCGCAGCTTCCTCCGCCGCGACGCGCTTCTCACCCAGGCGGCTGACGGCGGTCCGCGCCGGTTCGCCGGGGCGGTCGGGAACACCGAGGAGCCGCATCCCGTTGACGTCGCAGCTGTCGCCCCAAGTCCGGTACAGGATTCCCTCCGCGGGTGGACCGAAGGTTGCCAGGCGGTCCAGATCCCAGCGGCCGTCCCGGCGGGCCGGCTGCGCGGCCGTTGTGACCCGCTCGTGTCAGCGGCGACCTGCGCGGGAGGCACGGGGGTCCCTTCGGATACCACCATCGTCGTCTTCTCCTGGGGCGGGCTGCCGTCCGACTCTCGGCCGGGCGGCAGGAGGTGGGGTGGGGCCGCCGACGACGCGCGGGGCTTTCGGTGCCTGCTCGTCCCGCCGACGTCGTTGATAGTGACAACAGCCGCACCGATGCGGAATGGTCGAACTGGTATGCCACCAATCCACAGGACGTATGGCGAGCCACCGATGTCCACCTATTGAGCCGCCTACCGAACCCCAGCCAGCGGACCAGCTCCAAGCCTCGTTCCATGTGCGCGTGAGGCGCCGACCCGGTTGCGGCGGCGCTTCGGTGAGGACCTGCGCCCGCGTCGACCGCGCCTACGAGCTCACGTCGTTCGCCGCCACTCTGCTGGTCCGGCTGTGGACGCGGTCAACGTCAAGGCTCTGATCCGGCCCGACGACGCGAGCACCCTGCCGCGGGAGGCCGTCCGCGACTGTCCCGGCGAGCCCCCGGTCCAGGTCCACTGAGTCCGCGTGGTGGCAGAGTCCGACGACAGCGTGGACAACGAGTTGCCGACCGCCGACCTGGCCCCTCGTCACCACCTACAGGGGGCACGCCCCGCTCCCCTACGCGCCCCTGCGCGGGATACACCCGATTCAGCCGCTTGATGACGATGGCGGCGCGGCGCCTCCAGGATCGTGAACACCGGGTGGAGTTGAACCAGCCACGCCGGGTTTCCGGCCCCGGGCAGGTGGGAGTGCCGGAGTTGTTCACGGCGGTCTGATGCTGCGTCAGCACGACGCGGCCCTCCAACTCGGCGGCCCGCCGATCGGCGCTGCGTGAAGTCGACGGCGCCGCCCAAGGTTCACACGTCGCGCCACCGGGCCGTGGCCGCGCCGGCCACCGACGCGAGCGTGCCACCCCCGGTTCCTCGTGTTCGACGTGGGCCGCTCTGCCCGGCTCGCCGTACCGCTGGTGCACGCAGGGCGGCCGCATCCGCGTGGCACGCCCGCCGGTGCCCTGCCTGTCGAAGTGTGGCGCCGAGCCGTCGGAAATTAGGTGGTCACCGCCCGTCGGCGCGTTTCCAGACTCTCCGCCACCGTGAAAAGTGCTGCTACGCCGCCGAGCGCACGCGCAGTCCTCGCTGGAGGCCGTCCAGCCCGCCTGCGAGCATCGCCTGGCTGAGTACCGTGCCGCGGAGCCCTGCGGAGCCATGGAACGCCCCCGGGTAGAGGTGGAGCTCCGTGGTGACCCCCGCCTGTACCAACCCGCTGCGCGTAGCTCATTCACTCGTCCCGCAGGGGATCGAACTCGCACACTCGCCGCGGCGCGCGCCGTCCGGTGGGGCCTCTGTGGCACTGCGCTCTCACCTGCCTCTGCTCGGTGGCTCTCCGCCGTCCTCGCCACTCTTACCGTCCTCAACAGTTCCGATCCCACGACTCGACTTGATACTCAGTATCAGTCCGATGTACAGTCTTCTCATAAGACTTCAGCTCGAAGAGAAGAGCTTTCCCATGAGCAAGATCTGGTTCATCACTGGCTCGTCGCGTGGCTTCGGCCGTCAGTTCGCCCAGGCGGCCCTGGAGCGTGGCGACAAGGTCGCGGCCACCGCCCGCAACACCGACTCCCTGGCGGATCTGGTGGCCGCCCACGGTGAGGCGGTCCTGCCGCTGAAGCTGGACGTCACCGACAAGGCCGCCGCGTTCGAGGCCGTCCAGCGGGCGCACGAGCACTTCGGCCGCCTGGACGTGATCGTCAACAACGCCGGGCACGGACTGTTCGGCGCGGTCGAGGAGCTGACGGAACAGCAGGTCCGCGGTCAGATGGAGACCAACTTCTACGGCGCCCTGTGGGTCACCCAGGCCGCCCTGCCCCTCCTGCGCGCCCAGACCAGCGGCCACATCGTGCAGATCTCCACTGTCGGCGGCGTCACCTCCTTCCCCAACCTGGGCGGCTACAACGCCTCCAAGTGGGCCCTGGAAGGCCTGACCGAGGCCCTCGCCCAGGAGGTCGCCGGCTTCGGCATCAAGGTCACCCTCGTCGAGCCCGGCGGTTTCGAAACCGACTGGGCAGGCTCCTCCGCCACCTTTGCCACACAGCTGCCGGCCTACGACGACCTGCGCACCGCTGTCGCCGCCGCCTGGAGTGACGTCGAGTCCGGCGACCCCGCCGCAACCGGCCCCGCCCTGCTGAAGATCGTCGACGCCGCCAACCCGCCCCTGCGCGTCTTCTTCGGCACCGCCCCCCTCCACCTCGTCCCCCAGGTCTACGCCGAGCGCCTGAAGACCTGGCAGGAATGGGCCGACATCTCCACCCAAGCGCAGGGCAACGCCGCGTAACCCGTGCGACGGCCGCGCCGGTCACCCCGCTGACCGCTCCCATGGGAGCGGTCAGCGGGCGTGTGCACTTCCCCAGCGAGAAGCCGCACGCTCGCCGGTCGAGCTTTTGTGAAGTAGCCACCTGTCCTCCGGCTTGGCAGCTCTCAACCGATGGGCAGGCAAGGGACGGTCGGCAATGCTCCGCTCCGACCAGACCTCGACGCCGGCTGAGCCCGAGCAGCGGCCTGCCCGAGAACGAGACCATGCCTCGTGCACCCCGCGCTGCGGGACGGACGGGTTACCTCAGGGCAGCGGCTTCAGGTTCCCGTCACTGATCTGCCGTCGCAGGACAAACTTCTGGATCTTTCCCATGGCGTTGGCAGGAATGGCGTCGGCCAGGTACCAGTGGCGTGGTGTCTTGTACGGGGCCAGAGCCGTGTGCAGGTGGTCGTGGTGTCCGGCAGCGGTGGGCGGGTCGGCCGGATCGGTGGCGTTGATCACGGCGGCGACCTGCTCGCCCCACGCCGGGTCGGAGAGGCCGAGCACGGCGGCCTGCCGCACCTTGGGGTGGGTGCTGAGCGCCGCCTCGACCTCGGCGGGATAGATGTTCTCCCCGCCTCGGATGATCATGTCCTTCAGGCGGCCGGTGACGGTGACGTAGCCGCGCTCGTCCATCACGCCCAGGTCGCCGGTGTGCAGCCATCCGTCGCGGTCGACGGTCTGCGCGGTGGCCTCGGGGAGGTCGTGGTAGCCGAGCATGACCTGGTATCCACGGGCGCAGATCTCACCCGGCTCGCCCACGGGCAGCGGATCGGCGTCGGCGGGGCCGACGATTTTGACCTCAACCTGCCACAGGGACCGGCCGACGGTGTGCAGCTTGTCGTGGGCGCTGTCGTCGGGGCTGGTCTGGGTGACGGCGGGGCTGAGTTCGGTCTGCCCGTACAGGGTGGAGAAGCGCGCCGAAGCGGCGCTCGGTCTCCTCAACGAGTTCTGGAGGCACCCGGTCACCGCCGGACAGGACGGCAGAGCAGGCGCTGAGGTCATAGGAGTCGAACGAGGGGTGGTTCAGCAGGGCGGAGAGCATCACCGGGACTCCGGCGAAGAAGCTGACCCGCCACTTCTGCAGCGCCTCCAGAACCAGGGCGGGCTGGAAGACCTGGACGAGTACGAGGGTGCCGTTGGCGGTGGCCACTCCGAGCACCGTCAGGTCGCAGCCGGTGGTGTGGAACAGTGGCAGCGCGCTGCCCCAGACGCCGTTCCGGGTGAATCCGGCGCGGGCGGCCACGAAGGCGGCGTTGCTCGAGCGCCAGGCCGCCGCCCGACTTCCCGCCGACGTCGACCAGCAGTGGATCTCGCTCGCCGAGCATCTGCTCCCCCGACTTCGACGACCTGCGGCACGGCGCGGGGCACCCCACACGGCCCATGGAGGGCAACCACGCGCTGCTTCTCGAGGCCACCCTCGCCGCGACCCATATCGTGAGCACCTCCGCTGTGCACGGGTACGCGCTGGCCTCCCACACCAAGCACTACCTGGACCACTGGACGTCCTGGATGTACATCCAGGATCCCGACTTCCGGGCCGCCACGGCCGGACGCACCGTGTGGGGCGTCACCACCGTCAGGATCGTGCAGCTCGCGGATGACCGGGTACTCATGATCCGCAACGAATTCGAAAGAGTCTTCCGGAGCGCCGAGCACACTCGGCCATACCTCAGCGCCCCGCGGCGGCGACACTCTTCGACGAACCCACGCACACCACCGGCTGCGGCAACGCACTCGCCGTCCGGATGCGTCCGATACCGGAATCGGCTTGGGCGGCGATTCGCTAGGCGACGCGTTCCGCCGCACGCCCCAGCGCATCACGGAACCATCGGTGGCCGGGATCGTCGCTCATGGTCGGGTGCCATCGCAGCGACAGGTTGAGAGGTCCGATGTCCACCGGGCTCGGCAGGATCCGCACGGGCGCCACGGGTGCCAGGCGTCGCGCGAGTCTCTCCTGAAGGAAGGCGACGCGGTTGCTGCCGGCGAGCAGGAACGGGACCGACAGGAAGCTGTCGGTCACCACCTCCACATGCGGCTCAATGCCATTCGACCGCAGGTGGCGCAGCGCCGGGAAGCTGACCGGGTCGGAGTGGGTGAACTGGCTCACCCACGGCAGGAGGGCGAGTTCGGCCAGGGTCGGCTCGCTGCTGATCACGGTGTTGCTGTCGGCCACGACGCACACCCAGCGGTCGCGCAGCAGGAGCCGGCCGGGATAGCCCTGCACCAGCTCGTGCGGCAGGACCACCCCGTCGGTGTGCCGGATCAGAGCGTCGGCGTCGAAGTGGGAGCTGGTGGTGAGGGGGCGAAGGTCGAGTCCGGCGCCGGGGGCCTCCTCGGCCAGAATCCGGTTGAGTTCCTCGAACAGGATGGCGACGGTGTAGTCGGAGAGCGCGAGGGAGAACTGCCGGTTGGTCGTCGCGGGGTCGAAGTCGTCGCCGAACACGCGCTCCAGCGCTTCGGTGGCCGACTCGATCCGTGACAGCAGGCTGGCGGCCAGCGGGGTGAGCTCGTAGTCCCGGCCGACCCGGATCAGCAGCTGGTCGCCGAACCGGCGACGAAGGCGGGCCAGCACCGCGCTGGTGGCGGGCTGGCTCAGGCCGAGGGACTCGCCGGCCCGGGTGACGTTGCGCTCGACCAGCAGGGCACGCAGCACGGGCAGGGTCGCCACGTCCTGGTTGCGCAGTATCCGCCCTGACTGCTCCGGGGTGCGTCCACCTGCCGTCGGGCTTGGAGTCGAGTTGTACGTCACCGCGGTGTCCTCCCCCGGCTTCTGTTTCAGGCGCGGTCCGGCGAGCCCACCAGCACAGCAGTGCGGCTCCGAGGCCTTCGCCGAACGACCCGCACCGGCCGGTCGATGCTGAGCATCCGTTCCGTCGATGGGTCGCATACAAAGCTGAGCATATCCCAGGCCTCGTGGCCCGGTTCACAATCAGATCATCCTCCGGCCGGCCCGTCCTCCGGGCTCCTTGTCGTCCGCCGGAACGGCCGGACAGACCCATGGCGAAAGGTGATCCATGACTTTCCGCCGTCCAGGTGTCGTGCGTCCCGCACGACCCAGCGTCACCGAAACGGAAACGTGACCCATGACTGAGACCGCCCCTGTCACGCGCGCTCCGGAACACCCGGTCGACCCGGCGACCGGACTGCGCGCGGGAACCTTCGCGCTCGGAACCTTCGCCGACGAGACGCGTGCCTTCCCGGCCCTCGTGACCGCCGACGGCATGGTCACCGACCTGTCCGACCGGTTCCACGACCTGCACGAGGTCTTCGCCGACTGGACGACGAACCTCCAGTTCCTCGAAGAGGTGTGGACCGACTCCTCCCGACCGACGCGGCCGTTGACGGAGCTGCGTGCGCTGCCGCCGCTCAGCCATCCCAACCTCCTGGGCGCCGGCGCCAACTACAAGACGCATTCGGCGCAGATGCTGACGAAGAACGCCTTCAACCAGCACAACCGCCGAGTGGGCGAGACCGACGAAGAGTTCTTCCAGCGCAATCTCGCGTTCATGGAGCGCCGGTCGCGAGAGGGCATTCCCTTCGCCTGGGTCGGGATGCACTCCTCGCTCGTGGGCGCGACCGACGACGTCGTGCTGCCGGCCCTGGGCGACGAGCCCGACTGGGAGCTCGAACTCGGGGTCGTCGTCGGCGGGACCGGTCGGTTCCTCACCCCGGACGAGGCAACAGGGCTGATCGCCGGCTACACGATCGTCAACGACCTAGGCACAGTCGACCAGTTCCGCCGCACCGACATCCCTTGGGGCTTCGACTGGATGGGCAAGCACCAGCCTGCGTTCAAGCCGGCGGGGCCGTTCGTCGTGCCCGCACAGTTCTTCACGCTCGACGACACCATCCGGACCACGTTGAAGGTCAACGGCCAGGTCATGCAGGACTGGCCGACCGGCGACATGATCTTCGACCCGGCGCAGTTCGTGGCGTACGCCTCCGAGCACGTCCGGCTGACGCCCGGGGACATCATCTTCATGGGCTCTCCGCCCGGGAATGGCAAGCACCACGGTCGCTTCCTGCACGACGGAGACGTCATCGAAAGTGAGATCACCTACCTCGGACGGCAGCGCAACCGCTGCGTCGCCGAGGTCCTGCAGGGCCGCAAGCCCCACTTCGGCCGCTTCCCGACCGACTGAGCCCGGCCGACCGACTCGGCCGGCCCCACCCAGGCGTTTTCAGATCCACCGGAGAGCGAGGCGCACCATGTCGTACACCGCCGAGACGCATGTCGAACCGGACTGGTACCAGGAGGACCGAGGGGCCGTTCCCTCGGTAGTGGGATCCGCTCACCGGAGCGGTACGCCGAGTACACCCGTCTGCGCCGCGAGTGCCCGGTCGCCTTCAGCGACACCCCCGAAACGCACGCGCCCCGGGCCCGTGTCCCTGGACAGGTTGATCGGCTGGGACAACGGCTGGAATCAGCGCTCCGAGCCGGCTCGGACGGATGAGGTGGTGGCGCCGTGAGCGTGCCCACCGTCGATGTGCACGCCCATGCGGGCGTACCGGCCGTCGACGCGCTGATCGAGGGGCAGCCGGGTCTGGTACGGCAGCGGGAGATCGACGCGGCCACCCTCGGCCGGGCGTCCCTGGCGGTGAACCTGAAGCAGATCGCCGAGCTCGGGCCGAAGCTGGTCGACCTCGAGCTGCGGCTGGCCGCGATGGACGCCGCGCGTGTGCAGGTGCAGGCGGTCAGCGCAGTACCGCTGCCCCATGCGTGGGCCGACCGGGAGCTGGCCTCCCGCATCGTCGCGGTGGGCAACGAGGGCATCGCCGCGTTGTGCGCGAAGGAACCGACTCGGCTCCTTCCGATCGGAGCCGTAGCGCTGCAGCACCCCGACCTGGCGGTCGGGCAGCTCGTGACAGCGGTCCGCGACCTCGGTATGCGGGGGGTGCAGATCTCGACCTCCGCCGGGCCGGGCCGGGAACTCGACGACCCGTCGCTGGCCGACTTCTGGGCGGCCGCCGAGGAACTGGGCGCCGCCGTGCTCATCCACCCCTGGGGCTGCACCCTCGGCGAGCGGCTGAACGCCTACTACCTGTTCAACAGCGTGGGAAACCCGACCGAAACCGCTCTCGCGCTGTCCCGGATCATGTTCTCCGGACTGCTCGAGCGGCACCCGCGGCTGAAGATCTGGTCCGCGCACGGCGGTGGCTACCTGGCCGGTTACATGGTCCGCGCCGACCACGCCTGGGCGGCCCGCTCAGACGCGCACACCACCGCCGAGCCGCCGTCCGCGCTGCTGCGCCGCACCTTCGTCGACTCGCTGGTCTACACCACCGAGCAGCTGCGGCACCTGGTCGGCTCGATAGGCGCGAGTCAGGTGACCCTCGGCAGCGACTACCCCTTCGACATGGGCGTGGTCGACCCGGTCGACCGACTGGAGGCGGCCGGCTTCGACCAGGCCACGACCGACGCCATCCGCGGTGGCAACGCCGCCCGCCTCCTGGGTCCGATCCCGACGGTGGGAACCGCGCACTCGTGACGAAGCCCCGATGCCCTTGCTGCCGATCCTTGATCGGAACTCCACGGAGGAAGACCTGTGACCACGTTCGACCGCTCCGATCCCGAAGGGGCCATCGCGGCCGCAGCCAAGCGCGTCTCCAACTGGGGCCGCTGGGGCGCCGATGACGTCCTCGGCACGCTGAACTTCCTCGACGAGGCCAAACGGGCACAGGGCGCGCAGCTGGCCCGCCGCGGCGTGAGCTTCTCGCTGGCCCAGCGCTTCGACGCGGAAGGTCCGCAGAAGGGGTGGCGGCGGCGCACCAACCCGGTGCACACCATGCTCTCTTCCGGCCTGGACGCAGAATTCGGCCCGGCGGAGTTCCCGCACGGGCTCGGCGGCGCTGACGACGTGGTGTTCATGCCGCTGCAGGCCTCCACCCAGTGGGACGGCCTCGGCCACATCTTCGACCACGGCACCGCCTACAACGGACGCCGCGCCTCACAGGTGGTGACCAGCGAGGGAGACAGGCTCACCGGCATCGAGACCGTGGCCGACAGGATCGCCGGCCGGGGTGTGCTGCTCGACGTCGGCAGGGCGATCGGAGCCGAGGGCGAACTGCCGGACGGCTTCGCCATCACCGCCGAACACCTCGAGGCGACCATCGCCGCGCAAGGTGACACTGCCCGGGTCGGCCGCGGCGACCTGCTGCTGGTGCGCACCGGCCAGCTCACCCGGGCCCGGCGCGGCATCGCCGCGGGCGACGGCTGGGGCGACTACGCGGGCGGTCCCGCCCCCGGTCTGTCGTTCGCCACGGCCGACTGGCTGCACTCCTCCGAGATCGCCGGGATCGCCACCGACACCTGGGGCTTCGAGGTTCGCCCCAACGAGTTCGATGTCGCCTTCCAGCCGCTGCATCAGGTCGCCATCCCGCACATGGGCCTCTTCCTCGGGGAGATGTGGGACCTCGACGCCCTGGCGGCCGACTGCGCCGCCGACGGCGTCTACGAGTTCTTTCTCGTGGCCGCCCCCCTGCCCGTGACCGGCGCCGTCGGCGCACCGGTCAACCCCCTCGCCGTCAAATGACGGGTAAGGAGCCCACCATGCCCGTGGTGCACGACGTCATCGTCGACCGACGTCCGTCGAACACGCTCACTCCGCCGCCCCTCCATCTCGCCGGTTCGGGTCGATGAAGTTCGCGACCTGGGAGTCCCAGGGCAGAACGTTTTCGGGTGTCGTCTCCGAGGCGGGGCTGCACGCCCTCCCGGAGGGGACGACGGTGCTCGACCTCGTACGTGCGGGGCTGCCGGCCGCGCTGGAGACCGGCGGCACGGCGCTGGAGACACGGGCCGTGCCGGTGGACGGCGTCCGGCTGCTGCCGCCGCTCGCCCCGCCCACCGTGCGGGACTTCGTGGCGTTCGAGGAGCACGTGGAGGGGGTGGTGCGGAGCATGACCGACGGCGGAGTGATGCCGGAGTGGTACGAGGCACCCACCTTCTACTTCACCAACCCCTACGCGCTCGTCGGTGCCCATGACGACGTCGCCGTCCCGCCCGGCTCACAGCTGCTCGACTTCGAGCTCGAGGTCGCCGCAGTCGCCGGCAGGGGCGGCGCGTCGCTGAGTCCGGCGCAGGCCCGTGATGCCGTCTTCGGCTACACGGTGCTCAACGACTGGTCCGCGCGCGACCTGCAGCGCCGGGAGATGAAGGTCGGCCTGGGCCCGGCCAAGGGCAAGGACTTCGCCGGCACTCTGGGCCCGTGGCTGGTCACCGCCGACGAACTGGAGCCGTACCGGGACGACGAGGGCTTCCTGTCCCTCGAGATGCGGGTCTCCGTGAACGGCACCGAGATCGGGCATGACCTGCTGTCCAACATGGGCTGGCCGTTCGAGGAGCTGGTCTCCTACGCATCCCGCGGCAGCGAGGTCCGCGCCGGGGACGTCCTCGGCTCGGGCACCTGCGGGAACGGCGGTTGCCTGGCCGAGCTGTGGGGCCTCCGTGGCCGCCCGGATCCGCCGCCGCTGCGGCCCGGCGACGTCGTGGAGATGACCGTCGAGGGCATCGGCACCATCCGCAACCGGATCGTCCCCGGCCTTCAGCTCCCGCCGGTCCGCGCCGCCCGGCCTCGGCCACGGGCAAGGAAGCGGCTGTCGTGAGCGGGCGGTGACGTGAGCGTGGTGCTTCGCCGGGGGTCGAAGTCCGGTGAGCACGAAGGCGCGCGTCGATGAGCGCACCGCCGGGCGCCGTCCTCAGGGGCGACGCCCGGTCCGGTGGTCGTGCATCGTCATGCTCGCCGGCTCCCGTGGTTGTCGGTCCGCATGTGCCGGGCACGGGGGCTTAGACCGTGTCCTACATGGTCAGTTGGCGGTTGTGTTGGGCATGGGGAGTGGACGGTGGGGATGGATCGTTCCGGACGGCTTGTGGGAGTTGGCAAGGCCGTTGCTGCCGCCGGCGCGGGTGCGTCCGCAGGGTGGAGGGGTCGCGAACATCGATGATGAGGCGGTGTTTGCCGCGATCATCTACGTTCTGGTCAGCGGCTGCGCTTGGCGGGCGTTGCCACCGTGCTTCGGAGCGTCGAAGTCGACCGTGCATCGCCGCTTCGCCATCTGGTCTCGCGCCGGAGTATGGGGGCGGCTGCATCAGAAGGTTCTCCAGCTCCTGGACGAGCAGGACCTGGTCGACCTGTCTCGTGCGGTCCTCGATTCAGCCCACGTGAGGGCTAAAAAGGGGGCGAACTTGCAGGTCCGAGCCCCGTGGACCGGGGTAAGCGCGGTTCCAAGATGCATGTCCTGTCCGACGCGAACGGACTGCCCCTACGGGTCGGGCTCTCCGCGGCCAACACCCACGACAGCCTCGCCCTGAAGCCGATGCTGTCCCATTTCCACATGGGACACGAATCCCACGCGGTCGACTCCAAACCCGTGCGCCTTCATACAGACAAGGCGTACGACATCCCTCACCTGCGACGATGGCTATGGGGCAAACGCATCGGCGTCCGCATCGCCCGCAAGGGCATCGACTCCAGCGAGCGACTCGGCCGACGCAGGTGGGTCATTGAACGCACCATGTCCTGGCTGACCGGCTACCGCCGTCTCAACCACCGTTACGAGCGGAAACCAGGCAACTACCTGGCCTTTCTCGGGCTGGCATCCGCCCTCTGCTGCTACAAGCGGTTCCTCAAACTGACCATGTAGGACACGGTCTTAGCAGGGGGCTCAGTAGGGGCTGGACAGAGCCTCCATCGCCCGCCCCCGCACCTTGTTCTGGGCGGCGATCGGCTCTCCCCGCTGCTGCATGCGGTCCAGTTCGACGCTGGTCTGCACGACCAGGCGAGCCCGCTCGAAGCGCCGTGTCATGAAGCGCTTGAACACGTCCTCGAGCGGGCCGCCGGCCGCGCATTCCTGACCGAGGACCACGCCGTCCTCGACCGCCATACCCCCGCCGGCACCGAGGTGGGCGGTGGTGGCGTGCGCGGCGTCGCCGATCAGCAGGATCCGACCCCGGTACCAGGGCTCGGACACGAGCAGCCAGTCGTAGTCGTTGACGATGATCTTCGTGTCGTCCGTGAGCCGTTCCTCCAGCGCGCGCATCAGCGGTGCGGTGAAAGAGCGGAGGTTCTCCCGGACGATCTGCCGGGCCTGTGCCGCGTCGATCCGCGGGCGCTCCGGGAACTCGCGGCCGGTTGCAAGGTAGAGGCCGCCGTCCCGCTGCCGCCGGGTCACGCAGAGGTGCTCCGACTCGTAGTGCCCGATCGGGCCGACGTCCGGCACCCCGTCGGCGACCCATCGGAACATCGTGAGGCCGGAGTAGGTCGGGGTCACCTGGTCCCCCAGGATGAGCGAACGCGTCTTCGACCGGATGCCGTCCGCGCCGATGACCAGGTCGTACGACCGCTCCGAGCCGTCGGTGAGGGTGGCGGTGACGGAGTCTTCCGTCTGCCGCAGCCCGGCGAGACCCACGCCGTTCCGCACGCTCGCGCCGGCCCTCTCCGCGGCTCGCCGGAGGATGTTCGCCAGGGCAGGCCGGTAGATGAGGATGCCGTGCGGCAGAGCGGACGTCGGTGCGGGAGGCATGGGCGGCGTGGACACCGGTTTCCCCGCCGCATCGAAGTAGGCGAAGATGTCCTGCGGGGACACCGCCAGCCCCTCGTCCAGGCACTGATCCAGGACTCCCATCTCGGCGAGACCGTCGACGGCCCGGTTGAGCAGTGAGATGGCGGCCCCGGCCGGACCGTCGGCCAGGTCGACGACGTCGCAGGAGATCCCGGTACGGGACAGGGCGGTCGCGGCGGTCAGGCCGGCGATGCCCCCGCCGACGATGAGCGCGTTCTGGATGCTGGTCAAGGCAGGACTCCCGAGTGCGTCAGGGCAGGTTGAGGAGATCGGTGCAGGGCGATGAGAGACGTCCGGGCCGAATGCCAACGAGCGTCGGTGAGCACCGGGAGTCCCGGCGGCTCCGCTGCGGATGCCCTGAACTCCCGTGGTGCAGCACCATCTTGTGGGTGGCCTGGGCCACGTCCAATACGCGGTTTCATATCGCAGCCATGGACCGGATGAATACACGGCCACACGCCGTGTCCGCCCTTCGGGGCAGCTCGCGTCACGGGTCGGCGTCAAAGGATCTGGTGTCCCCTCCGGTGCTGGTGTCCCCTCCGGTGCTGGTGGCGCTGCTCCGGGGAACGGTGCGTCACACGGGCCGGCGAGGTCGTCGGGCTCATCCAGTCGGCCACCGGCAATGCCCTGGCCGGCTGCGGCCCCGCTTCGGTGACGAGCTGCTGGTGGGCATGCTCCACCGGGCGGCCTCAGCTGCCACGGACTTTCGCGCACCCTCCCACATGACGAACGTCGTCGGACCATACGCTCCGCGGATAGTGCGCATACCGGTTCCGCTATTCCACAACGACGTCGCACCGCTCACGCTGTTACCACCGAATGTGGAGACTCCCTCTGTACGGCTGGTCTGCCTGGAGGGTTCCATGCTGAAAGGTGAGCGATGGCCAGCGTCGTCCAAGTGCTGTGCACTCCCCATGACCCGCTGCTCCCCGGCGTTGCCGCCGGCGGATCGGCGGCTCCCGAGCCGCTGCGGCGATCAATAGCCCATTTCGCGGAACTGCGGGCACGGCTCGCCGCCGCGCGGCCCGACGTGCTGGTGGTGGTTTCCGGTGACCACTTCAACCAGTGGTTCTACGACAACATGCCGACCTTCCTGATCGGCAAGGCGGTCCGTGCGCGTGGCCCGTTCCCGCACGAGCAGGAGCTGTTCGGCATCGGGTCCTACGACACCGCCCTGGAAGGGGACATCGCGCGGCACCTACTGCGCGGTGGCTTCGAGCGCGGGATCGACTTCTCCTACAGCGATGACTTCCTGCTCGACCACGGGTTCACCGTCCCGTTGAGCTTCCTCAGGCCCGAGCAGGACCTACCGGTCGTTCCGATCTTCACCAACGTGATGGCTCCGCCGGTGGCCACCGGGCGTCGTTTCTACGACCTCGGCGCCGCCATCGTCGAGATGGTGGAGGCGCACCCCGCCGACCTGCGGGTGGCGATCATCGCCAGCGGGCACCTGTCCAACGCGATCGGCAACCCGGCCATGGCTCGGTTCCAGACCGAGCCGGAGACAGAGTGGGACAAACGGGTATGGGAGCAGATCACTGCCGGTGACACCGAGTCGCTGATCAAGGAGACCACCTACGAGTCGCTGGCAGCGATCGGCAGCGGCACCCCTGGATTCCTCGACTTCCTCTTCGCGCTCGGCGCTGTGGGCGGAGTCACCCCGGACTACGCCGAGAAGGTAGCCAGCACCTTCGCCCCGCCGACCGGTTTCCTGGCCTGGGGTGACCATGCGTCCGCCCCCGCATCGGAGGTGGTGGCCCCATGAGCCGGTACGCAACCAACCGGATGCTGTGGGAGGTCGCCGCCGATGGCGACCTGGCGCGGCAGTTGAAGGAAGTCCCGGAGGCCGCCCTCGCCGACCGCGACCTGACCGACCAGGAGCGCGAGGCGTTGGCCAGGACCGACATCCGCGAGTTGTTCCAGCTCGGTGTCCACCCCTTCCTGCTCTACAACTTCGGCCTCCGGCTGAACGGCGGCTTCTCCATGGAATGGATGGCGTCTTACCTGGAGCAGCTGAAGGGTCTGGAAGTCGGCGACGTGACGACCTGACCGCGTGACCAGGGCGGCGTATCGACGGCCAGACCCCTCGGCCGCCGACCGGGCCAAGTAGTCGTCGCCTGCCGACGCAGCGGCACAGGCCGCGCCGTCCATCCTTCTCGTGAGTATGTCGCTCAGCGAAATGACAGCTTCCCGGCGAAATAACTCCGGGTCAGAAATGCCGTACCACCATCACCGCCGGAGGAATTTCATGGAGCATCTGATCGACCGGCAGCGCGCCCGTTACCAGGCTTTGCTGGAGCTGGCCGACCGTCCCTTCGACGTGGAGCGGCCGGCGGTGTTCAGCCCGGCGGCCGCCGCGCAGGACGAGGCGAACGTCAAGGGTCTGCTCTTCCGTTGGACGCCCGTTTTCATCCCGTACGAGTACACCAACTGGGGCGAGGAGAGCCTGGCCCATGTGCGGTCGTGCTACATCGGCGACTGGTCGGCCATCGGCAAGCTCCGCGTCCACGGGACCGAGGCCCTGACCGCGCTCACCCGCATCGGCATGAACAACCTGTCACGCTTCGAGCCCGGCCAGATCAAGCATCACGTCCAGCTGGACGAACGCGGCCACATCGCCTCCGAGGGCCTGCTGTACCGGGTGGCCGAGGAGGAGTTCGTCTACAGCGGCGGCGGCGTCGACTGGACCGCCTGGCAGATCGACCAGGGCGACTGGGACGCCAAGAGCGAGGTGATCAGCCCCGACATGTTCATCTTCGAGATCCAGGGGCCGACGTCGCTGTTCGCACTCGAGGCCGCGACCGGCGAGAGCCTGCGCGACATCGGCTTCAACCGGAGCCGCATGACCAGTATCAGCGGCATCCCCGTGCGGATTCTGCGCTCGGGGATCTCCGGGGAGCTGGGGTACGAACTGCACGGGTCCGCCGACGACGCCAACGCGGTCTGGACGGCGGTCGTCGAGGCCGGGGCCGAGCACGGCATCCGCCAACTGGGGATGCGCTCCCAACTCGTGGCCCACATCGAGGCGGGCATCGCGACCGTCGGCATCGACTACCTGCCTTCGTCGATCATCACGCCGGGGGCGCCCAGGCTCTTTCCCCGCGGGATGCCGGACGGCAGTTTCGTCCCGACCGACGTGACGGAGTTCTTCCGCCGCCCCGGTGAGCTCGGCTGGGGCCGTCGCGGAGCCCTCACCTCCCACGACTTCATCGGACGCGACGCGCTGGCCGCGGAGGCGGCCGAAGGCGGCCCGGCGCGCCACCTGGCAGGCCTGCACTGGAACAACGAGGACGTGATCGCCCTGTTCGCCTCCCAGTTCGGCGACGGCCCGGTGCCCGAACCCATGGAGATGCCGCGCAAGATCGGCGCCAGCCTCGACCAGGTGCTGGTCAACGGACGCCCGGTAGGCGTCTCGACCTCCCGCACGTACAGCACGCACCTGCGCCGCACCATCTCCCTCTGCGTCATCGATCGCGACCTGGCGGCACCGGGCACCGAGGTGACGGTGCTGTGGGGGAACCCCGGCACCGCCCAGCGCGAGCTCCGCGCCACCGTCACCTCCCTGCCCATGAAGGAGGACCGCCGTCGCACCGACGTCAGCACGCTGTGATCCTGTCGTGACGCGCGCGTACCTCCTGCGCCGTCGGTGATCGACGATATCCGCGCCCTCCTTTCATCCGTCGCACAAGAAAGGTGAACTTCGTGAAGGCAGCCGTGATACCCGCGGTCAACGGCAGGTGGGAACTGCGCGAGGTGCCTACTCCACAGCCGGGGCCCGGCGAGGTGCTGATGCGGGTGCGCGCCTCCGGCGTATGCGTCAACGACGTCCTGGCCACCACCGGGGCGATCCGGTTCCCCTCGGTCGACCCGGCGATCACCGGACACGAGCCGGCGGGCGAGGTCGTCGCGGTCGGGCCGGGGGTCACCACGCGCCGCGTCGGTGACCGGGTGGGAACCCACTGGGTCCGGGCCGCCTGCGGACGGTGCGACTACTGCCGCCTGGGCCTGCCGGTGACCGGGCAGGCCGCCTTCGCGTGCGCGGCACCCACCACGACCGGTTTCAGCGTGCAGGGCGGACATGCCGAGTACATGGTCGTGGGCGCCGAGGAGACCGTACTCCTGCCCGACGGGCTCCCCTTCGAGTTGGCCGCGCCCATGCTGTGCGCGGGCTACACGGGCTGGTCCGCCCTGCGCGCCGGGGAGCCTCAGCCGCACGAGCGGGTCGCCGTGCTCGGCATCGGCGCGGTGGGCCATCTGGCGGTGCAGTTCGCGCACGCCTGCGGCCTCGAGACGATCGCGATGACAAGCTCGCCGGACAAACACGACGTGGTACGGCGGCTGGGCGCGGACGAGGTCGTGGCGAACGGCGCCGAATTGCGCGCAGCGGGCGGCGCCGACGTCATCTTGGCGACCGGCACGTCGTATCCGGCCGCGGCGGAGGCGCTGACGGGCCTGCGGCCCGGTGGGCGACTGGTCCTGTCGGGCATCGACCCCACCGCCCCCTTCACCGTCCCGCCCTCCGGCAGGGGCCTTCCGTTCATCGGCACTCGCATGCAGGTGATCGGTTCCACCCACAACGGGCCGCAGTACCTCCGGGAGGCCCTCGACCTCGCCGCCGCGGGAAAGGTCACCCCCATGGTCGAGACGTTCCCGAAGGAGGAGGTGGCCACGGTGGTCGGCAAGGTCGCCAAGGGCGCCGTCCGCTTCCGTGCGGTGGTCACCTACTAGGAGGTCGTCCGGGCGGCGACCTCGCCGCCTCGCCGCGCTAAAACAGAAGCACGTTGATGAATTAAGTCAGGGGCAAGGCACCGCTCTATGCTCGACCCGTGACAAAGCAGGCGAAGGCAGCGAGCAGCGGGGCCCGCGGCCCCCGGGGGTCCTATGCGAAGACCGCGGAGGTGCGGCAGAAGATCCTCGACGCCTGCGTCGAGGCATTCGGCGCCGGAGGCTTCCACGGCGCCACCATGAAGGACATCGCAGAGCGAGCCGGCATCAGCCAGACCGGCCTGCTGCACCACTTCGGCAGCAAGGCGGAACTGCTGGTCGAAGTACTCGCCGCACACGAGCGGGAGACGGCCGCGATCGTCCGGGAAGCCGATGACCTGGATGTTCTGCAGACTCAACTGCGGGTCGTACACGCCAACAAGGCCCGACCCGGACTGATCCAGCTGCACAGCATCATCTCGAGCGAGGCCACAGCCGACGGGCATCCCGCTCACGAGCTGTACCGGGCCCGCTACGACAGCCTGCGCCTGCACCTGACCCGCATCTTCGCCGAGTTGCGCGGTCGCGGACGCCTGAAGGTCGACACCAGGCCGGAGGTCCTCGCGAACCTGCTCATCGCATCCATCGACGGACTTCAGATGCAGTGGCTGTACAACCCGGGCGCGGTGGACGTGTCGACAGGCATCGAGGCCTTCCTCGCAGGGGTGGTCGACGACGAGGCCTGAGAACTTCCATGCGACTGAAACCGTGTGCTAGCGTCCACCTCAATCTCGAAATACGAATCTAATTTCGAGATTGAGGTGATCGGTTCGCCGATCGCGCACGCGCAGTCAAGGAGACCTCACATGCCTCGCTCTCGGCCATCCGAGGCTCGCACCCCGGCCGAGACATCCGCTGCATCCGCGCCGTTGGCCGACGCCGCCGCGCCCGCCCCGAGCACGGTCCACGATGTGACCTCGTCCGGTACCGGTCTGCGGCGAAGGCCCCGAGCCGGCCGCCCGGCTCTCCGCCGGCCTCGTCGGCGCGCGACCCCGACCGCACCCGGCGTGGCGGAGGCCGGCGAACACTTCCCCGGGTACGGCACATCCGAAGGCGCAGGCGACCAAGGCATCGATCGGATCGGGCATGCCTTCGTCGACGAGCACCCTGCCGACACGTATCGAAGACCCCGGCGACCCTCCCGCTGAAGGCCGCCGAGGCTCCTCCGGGCGCGGCCGGCCTGTGTGCCCGCGCACCGGCGAGACCGGGATCCGGCTCCTTGTGGGCGACCAGGCGAGCCATGAGCGTGCTCGCGCCTGGTCGGCCGACCCGTCTCGAAGCGGCTTGAGCGCACGACGCCAGATGCCGCGGCGGCGTCGACGGCGGCGGGTCACGGAGACGTCGCAGCGCGCGGCTACGACATCCACGGACGCCGCGCCCCCGATCATCGCCGAACACCGGGACGGCGGCACGCCGACCCCGGAGACAGCCGCCGTCCCGTGTCCCCGGGCGCCGCGAGCCCGGCACGGACAGAGAAGCGAAGCATGACTACAAGGAGACGGACCATCTTGAACGGCAGGCGCGTGAGGATCCCCGCGACACTCGCTCTGGGCGCGGTGATGGTCTTCGGATGCAGTCACCCTCCCGCCCAGACAGCCGAGGCAGCCCGGACAGCCGGGGCAGCCGCGGCAACCCGCACCGATACCGGCATCGCGCTGGTGAACAAGAAGCGACTCTCGCCGCGGCTCAGCGAGCTGACCTTCACCTCGTCCGCTCTCGACGGCACGACCAAGGTGCGCGTACTTCTCCCCCGCGGCTACGACGCGCAGAAGGGGCGCCGTTACCCCGTCCTGTACCTCTACCACGGTGGCGGGCAGAGCGCTTCGAGCTGGACACAGGACGGTGCCGCAGAGGAGATCACGGCCGGCCTGCCCACGATCGTGGTGATGCCGGACGCCGGCTCCACGGAGTGGTATGCCGACTGGTGGAACAACGGCCACCGCGGCCGGCCGATGTGGGAGACCTTCCACATCAACAGGCTCCTCCCTTGGGTGGACGAGCACTACCGCACGATCCCCGAGCGCGGGGCTCGGGCTGCCGCCGGACTGTCGATGGGCGGGTTCGGGGCCGTCTCGTACGCCGCTCGGCACCCCGACCTCTTCGGTGCCGTCGGCTCGTTCTCCGGAGACGTCGACCACCAGAACGTCCAGATGCGCACCATCATCGAGCAGCTCCACCCTTCCCTCTGGGGCCCGTGGGCGACGCAGGAAGTCCGCTGGCGCGGGGACAACCCCTGGGACCTGGCGGCCAATCTGGCCCACACGGACGTGTCCCTGTACACGGGCAACGGCCGGCCCCGGCACGACGGCGAGGCCGTGGACCCCACGGAACAAAGAATCCAGCAGGAGAACGTGTCCTTCCACGAGCGCCTGCTGGATCTCGGCATCCGGCACCGGTGGCACGACTACGGACCCGGCAGCCACACATGGCCCTACTGGCAGGCCGACCTCCGCGCCTGGATACCGCACCTGAAGGCCTACTTCGCCCGCCACTCGCGGCACCGCGCCACTCCCCGGTCGTTCACCTTCTCGTCGATTAAGCCGCAGTACAGCGCCTACGACTGGACCGTACGGATGCGGCGGGAAGTCACCGAGTTCAGCGCACTGAACGTTGCGCGCCAGCGCCGCTTCACGGTGGTCGGGAACGGCTCGGCCACCGTACGGACGCCCTCACTGGCTCGCCCGGGCACGCGGTATCGCGTCACCGTCCGCGACCACGAGGGCGCTTCAGCGCGGTCGGCCACCACCGACGCCCAGGGGCGCTTGACGATTCCCCTCGTACTGGGCACCGGCAACCCGCACCAGCAGTACTCGCCGCACGCCGACACGTCGAGTACGGGCCCCAGCCCTGACGACATGCCGTTCCACACCAGGGGTGACAGCTCCCGCTTCAACCGGGCCGAGGTGACGATCCTCCCGCGTTGAGATCCGCTCGCCCAGCCCTCCGGGCCAGAGGCCCGGGGGGACACCGAGGAAGATCAGCAGAGCCATTCATGCACATCCCGGCACCGGGCGAGGCTCCGCCGCTTGAGCGACTCGGACGGACGTCACTATCGTCTTGCCCAGAGGTGAGACACCTCTCTGCGATGAGGCATCCCGGGAGGCTCCCCCTGACGGTCAAGAACGAGGAACAGGGTGCTGGGCGCGGCATGCGCCGCGACGCGGTCCGCAACCGGCGCAAGCTCCTGGAGGCCGTGGGGGAAGCGCTCAGGACCGAGCCCGGCGCGATGACCATGGCGGTCGTCGCGGAGCGAGCCAACCTGTCGCTGGCCACGGCCTACCGGTACTTCCCGTCGGTCGAGGAGCTCCTCAAGGCCTACCTGCTCGGCGTGATCGTCCAGCTGCGCAACTACAGCCACGACTGCCCCAAGACCGGCCCGGCCCTGTTCGAGGACGTGGTGCGGGAATGGGCTCGTCTGGTCCGCAGCTACGGCCCCGCCATGGTCCAGATCCGGTCGCGCACGGGGTTCCTCACCCGCCTGCGCGGCAACGACGAGGTGATCACCCCGGTCCGGGACGCCTGGGAGCGCCCCATTCGCAGTGTGATGCGGCACCTGGACGTGCCGGATGATCATTTCGATCACGCGTTGTTCCTGTACAACGCCATGTTCGATCCACGCGAGATCCTGGACCTGATCAGCACCGGCCTCCCGGAGGAGGAAGCGATCAGCCGTCTGACGGCGGCCTACTACGGGGCTCTCCAAGGCTGGGCAGGCGCCTGAGGCGCACGATCGGCAGCCGGTGAGGGGCGACTCCCGGCGGGGGCCGCCCCTCAGTACCAGGAACCAACCTCCCACGGCGTCTGCGGTGGGCTTCAGGCATGCCCACCGGACCACAGCGCGCATGCAGCGCGCCCACCGCGGACCCGCTCGGGCATCAACCACCTGCCTCCGGCCGATCCAGCCGCGTCCCCACCCTTGAACCGCTCATCACGATGTGAGAATGTTCTCGCACTTTACATCCATCGTGACTCCCTGGAGATCGGATGAGCGTCCCCTCCCGAACGGCCGGTTCTCTCCCGGAACGCATCAGAGCAGCGTCGAGGCGGCCCAAAACACTGGGCGGTGCGGTGCCGGGCGCCATCTCTCTGGCCATGGGTGAACCGGACAGCAACACGCCGCAGCCAGTGGTGGAGGCTGCCGTCCGGGCGTTGCGCGCCGGTCGCACTCGATACTCGCAGATCACGGGGTCTCCGGATCTCCGCCAGGAAATCGCCTCCCACCTGGCGCGTTCCCAGGGCGCCGGGGTCGACCCTGCGAATGTCGTCGTCACTCACGGAGGCAGCGCCGGCCTCGCCGCCACCGTCCTCTCTCTGCTGAACCCGGGCGATCGAGTGCTGCTCCCCGAACCGACCTACTCCCTGTACGCGGACCACGCAGCCATGGCAGGGGCCGAGGTCGAGTGGATCTCCACGCGCCCTGACGGCTCGATCGACCTGCGCAAACTCGCGGCGGCGGCACCCGGTGCCCGCATGCTCATCCTGTGCAATCCCGTGAATCCCACCGGAATGGTGTTCTCCAAAGCCGATATCGAAGGAGTCGGTGCCATTCTCCGCGCTCACCCCGACCTCTACCTCCTGTCGGACGAGGCATACAGCGACATCGTCTTCGACGGCATCGCGTTCACCTCGGCATCCGAACTGATCTCCGTGCAGGACCGCGTGGTGCTCTCCGGCACGTTCTCCAAGTCGTACTCGATGACCGGCTGGCGCATCGGTTTCATCTGCGCCGCCCCCGCTGTCGCCGAAAAGATCAACCTCGTCCACCGGACGATCAACGGGCCTCTGAACACCTTCGTCCAGGACGCGGCCATCGAGGCGCTACGCATTCCCGACAAGGATCTGCACGCACTCTCGGCGCGCTTCCAGCACCGCCGAGATCTGGTCATGCGGCACCTCGACGGTCTCGACGCGGTGAGCGTCGTCCGGCCTCTCGGGGCGTTCTATGCATTCCCCCGTATCGACAGCGCCCTGTCCTCCGTCGAACTTGTGCAACGGTTCGCCGACGGAGGCGTGCTCGTACGCGCCGGG
This sequence comes from Streptomyces sp. SLBN-8D4, assembly GCF_049739545.1. NCBI lineage: Bacteria > Bacillati > Actinomycetota > Actinomycetes > Kitasatosporales > Streptomycetaceae > Streptomyces > Streptomyces sp. SLBN-8D4. The sequence continues at coordinate 8,483,988 of NZ_JBMGQC010000001.1, read as the reverse complement.
TCCGAATTCGGCCCGTTGGGCGAGGGACACGTACGCCTGTCCTTCGCCACGGACGACACGGCACTCGAAGAGGGTCTGCGCCGCTTTACGCACGTCATCAAAGCGCTTTAGCACTGCCCTCCTCGATTTCGATCACATATCGGCCTGACCGACAACGCCCATACATTGACTCCCGGAGATCTCGAGTGCGTCACAGAGGTCCCGAACTCCGTGCTGCCCAGCAACTCTTTCAGTGACGAGCCAAGCTCTTTACCAAAAGTCGACGAGGAAGCGTTGACAGGCGGCGCACCCGACCCCATAGTCGACGCAACTGAGACTCGCTTCGCACTTCAGAGTGAGCCGCTCGGTTCGAACGCAAGCACTCCGAGCCTCGGACCCTGCTTCGCGGGGCCAGCGCATCACGTAGGCCAGACGGGCCAACAAGGGCTGGCGCACACCTCAAGTGAAACCCCAATCGCAAGCCGTTCGGCAGTGTTCGTAGGGATGAGTCCCCGATGACGGGAAGCTCACCAACGACTCCGTGCGCGACACGCCGCTCGCAGATCAACCGGCAAGCTCCGCAAGGCGGACGGCCGACGGAAGGAGTTCCCATGGCTTCACGGTGGGTGAAGGGGGCCGGGGTCATGTTGACCGTTGCCTCGCTCGTCACGCTCAGCGCCTGCAGCGGGTCCGGCGACTCGGGCGGTTCGAGCTCCGGCGGCAAGCCGGTGACGGTGGAGTTCTGGGGGGCGGCGGTCGGCCTCGACAAGTCCGTGGCGCTGTGGAACAAGTCCCACCCCGACATCAAGGTCAAGTACAGCCAGATCCCGGCGGGCAGCATCGGCGGCTACGCCAAGATGCAGAACGCGGTGAAGGCCAGCAACGCACCCTGTCTCGGTCAGGTGGGCTACGACACCCTCTCGAACTTCATCGCCACCGGCGCGCTGGAGGACATCTCCCAGTACGCCGACTCCGCCAAGGACAAGTTCGTGCCGTGGACCTGGCAGATGTCCAGCGTCGGCGACAGGGTGTTCGGCATCCCCGTCGACACCGGGCCCATGGCGATGTACTACCGCACCGACCTGTTCAAGAAGTACAAGATCTCGCCGCCGAAGACCTGGGACGATTTCGCCGCGGCCGCGCAGAAGGTACACAGCGCCAACCCCTCGGCCTACCTGACGACCACGCCGCAGGACGCCTATGACCTGGGGGCACTGACCTGGCAGGCCGGGGGCAAGTGGTTCGGTACTGCGAACGACCGGTGGCAGGTGACCATCGACAACCCTCAGACGAGCAAGGTCGCGCAGTACTGGCAGGGCCTGCTGGACAAGAAGCTGGTCACCAGTGACCCGATGCTGGACACGGCCTGGTTCAAGAAGGTGCAGGACGGGCAGCTGCTGTCGCTCGTCAGCGCCGTGTGGGCGGCTCCGCTCATCTCCAAGAACCTGCCCGAGCTGTCCGGCAAGTGGGCCGTGGCGCCCATGCCCCAGTGGTCCGCCGGGCAGGAGGCGGCCGGTAACCGCGGAGGCTCGGCGACCGTGGTGCTCAAGGGCTGCGAGCACCCGAAGGAAGCCACGGAGTTCGCGACCTGGATGAGCACCGACAACGACAGCGTCACCAGTCTGATCAAGAACACGGGTATCTACCCGGCCGCGACGAGCGGACAGCAACTGCCTGCCGTGGACCAGCCGTCGGCGTACTTCGGCGGACAGAACATCTACGACGTGTTCAGGACAGCGGCCGCGAACACGAGCACGGGCTGGGTGTGGGGCCCGACCATGAGCCAGGTTCAGTCCGACATGAAGGACGGGCTCAAGAAGGCCGGAGCCGGGCAGGGCACCATCCCGAAGACCGTGACCTCCGTCCAGGACAGCACCGTCGCGGCCATGAAGAGCCAGGGGCTGAGCGTCGGGAAGTGACGCGCGCGGTGAGCGACGGCGGGCGCCCGGCGGCCTCCCTGACCTGCCGGGCGCCGGAGCCGCGGCTTCACGCCCTTGCCCTCGACATGCGAGTGTCCGTCCTCCCTCGTGCCACCACCGCCCGCGCCCCCGCAGGGCGACGACCAGCCCGACCAGCACCAACGACCAGTCGGTCCCTCACTTCACGGGACCACTTCACGAGCAAGGAGCAGGCATGGCGACAAGAACGCCTGGCGACGCTCTCGCCCACCCCATCGCTGGCTCGGCAGCGAAGCGAATCCCCGGCCGTGGCCACACTCGTTCCGCGGTGCTCTTCCTGGCACCGTTCGGGCTGCTGTTCACGGCGATGTTGCTCGCACCGATCGGCTACGCGGTGTACCAGAGCTTCTTCAGGACGCGCCGCAGCGGCCTCGGACTGGGACCGTCGACGACTGTCTTCGCCGGGTTCGACAACTACGTGACGGCTCTGCACGACAGCCGGTTCATGTCGTCGTTCCTGCGGGTGTTCACGCTCGGCATCGTGCAGGTTCCGGTGATGCTGGGCCTGGCGCTTCTGTTGGCGCTGCTGCTGGACTCGCGTGGCGCCGTGTTCAAGAAGGTCTTCCGGCAGATCTACTTCCTGCCCTACGCGCTGCCGGGCGTGATCGCAGCGATCATGTGGTCGTTCCTGTACGCGCCGAGCGTCAGCCCGTTCACCGCTGCCCTGCGGCACGTCGGGCTCGATGTGAACTTCCTGTCCGGCGACCTCGTGCTCGCCTCGATCGGCAACATGATGACGTGGGCCTGGACCGGCTTCAACATGCTGATCATCTACTCGGCCTTGCAGGCGATCCCCGGCGAACTCACCGAAGCCGCCGTGATGGACGGCTGTTCCGGGTGGCGGGTCGCCTGGCACGTGAAGATTCCCGCGGTACGGCCGGCGCTGATCCTCACCACGGTGTTCTCCATCATCGGTACCGCCCAGCTGTTCAACGAGCCCGCGGTGCTGAGTCAGGTCGCCCCGACCGTCTCCCCCACCTACACGCCGATCCTGGCCACCCAGCAGTCGGCGGACATCAACAACTACAACTACGCGGCCACCCAGTCGGTCATCCTCGCCCTGCTGACCTTCGTGCTGTCGTTCGGCTTCCTCAAGTTCACCCAGCGGAAGGGCACCTTCGCATGACGACCGTCACTCCCTCCGCAACACGTGCCACCGCCGGGCCTCCCGGCCGACTGCGTACGTCATCGCTGGCCGGCCGGGCGGGCGTGTTCGCGGTCATGGCGCTCTTCGCCCTGTACACGCTCATCCCGGTCTGGTGGCTGCTGGTCACCGCGACCAAGAACAGCGGCTACCTGTTCACCACGAACGGGCTGTGGTTCTCCCACTTCGACCTGTGGACCAACATCCGTGACGTCTTCCAGGAACAGGACGGCATCTTCGCCCGGTGGCTCCTGAACAGCGCCCTCTACAGCGTCGGCGGCGCGGCGGTGAGCACGACGCTGTCCGCCATGGCCGGGTACGCGCTGGCCAAGTACCCCTTCCGCGGTCGGGACCTGACCTTCAACGTCATCCTCGGTGCCGTCCTGATCCCGGACGTCATGTTCGCGCTGCCCCTGTACCTGATGTTCAGCCAGGTCCACCTCGTCAACACCTACTGGGCCGTCTTCCTGCCCAGCGTCGTCAGCCCGTTCGGGGTCTACCTGTCGCGCATCTACGCCGGAGCGTCGGTACCGGACGAACTGATCGAAGCCGCGCGACTCGACGGTGCCGGCGAGGCCCGGATCTTCTGGCGGGTCGCCATGCCGATCATGTCCCCCGCACTGGTCACCATCTTCCTGTTCCAGTTCGTCAGCATCTGGAACAACTACCTGCTGCCCCTGCTCATGCTCAACAGCGACGAACTTCAGCCGGTCACCGTCGGGCTGGCCAACTGGAGGGAAGGGGTGAACCAAGGCATCCCCTACAACATCACCATCACCGGCGCGTTCCTCTCGGTGATCCCTCTGATCGTCGCGTTTCTCTTCCTACAGCGGTTCTGGCGCTCCGGACTGGCCGCCGGGAGCGTGAAGTAGGCCTGCCCGCCCAGCATTCCGGCCGGCCACGCGGCTGAGCGGATATCCCCCACCGCCTCCCGCCTACGCGCGCTGCACCCGATCCCCCCGCACCCCTGGAGACCTGACCCTGATGGCCCTGCATCCCAGCATCTTCGCGCGGCTCAGCCAGATCGAGGACCTCCCGTCCTGGCGCGAGGCACTCGCCGATCCGGCCGTGCAACCTCGCCTGCAGGAATACCGGACCTGGAAGGCGGCAGCGGCACTGCCCTCCGTCGAAACCAGCGACGTGAGCATTCCCGGCCCCCACGGCCCGATAGCCGTCCGCGTCTACCGGCCGCCGTCAGCACCGCAGCGGCCTCGCCCTGGCCTGGTCTGGGTACACGGCGGCGGATGGGTCTTCGGCGATCTCGACATGCACGAGGCCGACTGGACCGCCCGCGAGGTGTGCGCCAGGGCCGACGTCGTGGTCGTGAGCGTGGACTACCGGCTCGCGGTCGACGGCGTGACGTATCCAGTGCCGCACGACGACGTCGTGGCGGGCATCCGATGGGTGCGCGAGAACGCCGCGGTGCTCGGCATCGAACCGGCGCGGATCACCGTCGGTGGCGCGAGCGCGGGGGCGAACCTCGCCGCAGGAGCCGTACTTCGCCTGCGGGACGACGACAACTGGCTGCCCGCCACCCTGGTACTGGCCTATGCGACCATGCACGCCGTCTCGCCGCCCCTCGCGCCGGCGCTGGCCGAGGCATTCGCGCCATTGCCGCGCATGGTCCGGATCCTGCCGGAGGACGTGGCCGAGATGACGGCCAACTACCTGGGCGACACGCCGGATCCGCACGGCTACGCCCTCCCCGCGGGCACCGTCCTGGACGGACTCTGTCCCACCCTGGTGCTCGACGCCGAGTACGACGATCTGCGCGCCAGCAGCGAGGCATTCGCGACTGCACTCGTGAAGTCGGGCGTACCCGTGCGGCAGGTCACAGTGCCCGCCGTACTGCACGGCTTCCTCAATCTGCCCGCTTCCCTGGAACCGGTGGACCACGCGCTCGCCGTCCTGGCCCAGACGGTGGCAACGGCTCATGCGGGAGAACTCGCGCCGGACCAGGGAGAACGCGAATGACGGAGCGCCTGTACTCAGTTCAGCTCTATACGCTGCGCGACGGCATCACGACGGATCTCCCGGGGACGCTGGAGCGCGTCGCCGCGATGGGATTCGAGAACGTGGAGTTGTGGAGGTTCGAGCAGTACCGGGACGAGTACCGGCGCGCGCTGTCTGAGACACGGCTGCGCCCGCTGAGCGCACACGCCGATCTCGTCGACGGAGGCGGAGACGCTTCCGCGGTTGTCCGCGCGGCGGCCGAGCTCGGGATCGGCACGCTCATCGAACCGCGGATCGGCGCCGAGCGATGGACCACGCGCGGGGACATCGAAGCGGCGGCTGCGAGACTGAACGCCGTCGCGAGGCGTGCCCGGGACGAGGGCGTCACCATCGGGTACCACAACCACGACCACGAGGTCCGTCACGACTTCGACGGCAGGACCGGCCTCGAAGTCTTCGCGGAGGCGCTGGACGACGACGTCGTCCTGGAACTCGACACTTTCTGGGCCGAGGTCGGTGGTGCTTCCGCCGTGGAGTTGATCTCGCGGCTCGGAGCACGCGTCAAGTTCCTGCACGTCAAGGACGGCCCGTACACCACAACCCTCTCGGAACAGCAGCCGGTCGGCCAGGGTGCGATGCCGGTGACCGACATCCTGAAGGCGGCACCGGAAGCGGTCCGCATCGTGGAACTGGACGACTACGCGGGCGACATGTTCGACGCCGTGCGGCAGAGCTTGCGTTATCTCATGGAGGTCGACCGATGAGCTCGAAGCGGGTGGGGGTCGGTGTCATCGGCGCCGGCGTCATCAGCCGGTACTACCTCGAGAACATGACGCGGTTCCCTGATCTGAACGTTGTCGCGGTAGCCGACCTCGACCAGGAACGCGCCGGTGCTGTTGCAGGTAAGTTCGGGCTGCGGTCCATGCTCGTCCACGAGCTCCTGACGTGCGACGACATCGAGATCGTGCTGAACCTCACCGTCCCCGCCGCCCACTTCGACGTGTCGGCCCGGATCCTCGCGAGCGGCAAGCACGTCTGGAGCGAGAAGCCCCTCGCCACCAGCCGTAGCGACGCACGGACACTGCTGGACGAGGCGGGCCGGCAAGGGCTTCGCGTGGCCTGCGCGCCGGACACGTTCCTCGGTGGTGCCCTGCAGACGGCACAACGAGCGGTCCTCGCGGGCCGCATCGGCGAACCGAAGAGCGCACTGGCGATCATGCAGTCCCCAGGACCGGAGGGCGCGCACCCGAATCCCGCCTTCTACTACGACCAGGGAGCCGGCCCGCTGCTGGACATGGGGCCTTACCACGTCACCGCCCTCGTGCAGACCATGGGCGCCGTCCGGCGCGTGAGTTCGGTTTCCTCAACCGCACGGGCCGTCAGGCGCGTCCTCGTCGGTGCGGACGCCGGGACCGAGTTCGACGTGCGCGTACCGAGTCAGCACATGGCCCTTCTCGAGTTCGCCTCCGGCGCTCGGGCGACCCTCGTCACGAGCTTCGATTCGGGCATCCGCCGCGACCTCCTCGAACTCCACGGGACGCAAGCGTCACTGGAGGTGCCCAACCCCAACCGTTTCGAGGGAACGGGCAGGCTCGTCCCCTTTCACGCCGAGCCGGAAGACGTACCCGCTGTCGGGTCCACGTGGGGCCGGGGAGTGGGGGTGCTGGAGCTCGCTCGCTCGATACGCGACGACGTACCGGAACGCGCCTCCGGCGCTCTCGCCTGCCACGTTCTCGACGTGCTCCTCGCCGTCGAGGAGGCGGCACGGGCCGGGACACCGCTGACCCTCGAATCCACCGTGGCATCGCCGGCTCCCCTGGACGAGGACTGGGACCCCACGGCCGCGACCCTCTAGAACGATCGAACAAGGAAGTTCAATGATCCGCATCCCGTTCAACGACGCGTGGCGCGTCGGCCCTCTCGTGTCCGTTCACGAGGCGATCGTGGTCGCCGGTGCCGGCGAGGAAGAAGTCACCCTGCCGCACGACGCCATGCTGGGGGGAGGGCGGTCCGCGGAGAACTCCGGTGGACCGCAGACGGGCTACTTCCGCGACGGAAAGTGGACCTACGAGAAGCAGTTCGACGTGCCGGAGGAATGGGCGACGAAGCGAGTCACCTTCGAGTTCGAAGGTGTTTACCGCGACGCGATGGTCTACATCAACGGTGCTCTCGCCGGACAGTGGGCAGGCGGATACTCCCGCTTCCACGTCAGCGCGGACCCCTTCCTGAAGTACGGCCAGGTCAACACGATCCGGGTGGACGCCCAGGCGCACCAGGACTCCCGCTGGTACTCGGGAGGCGGCATCCATCGTCCCGTCAACCTCCTCGTCGGCGACCTCGTCCACGTCACCCCGACCGGGCTGCGACTCACCACGCCGGACATCGACGCCGATCTCGCCACCGTGGTGGCGGCGACCGAGATCGTCAACGAGGACGTCTCCACTCGCGTCGTCGAAGTGCTTCTCGAGATCCTGGACGCCGGGGGCGAGGTCGTGACGTCCGACCGGGCCCGGGTCACGCTCCTGGCGGGCGACAGGATCACCACCCACCAGCGGGCGTACGTCCAGCGGCCGTCACTGTGGAGCGTCGAATCACCCCACCTCTACCACGCGTCCGTGCGCCTCTCCGACGACAGCGGCCCGCTCGACGAGGCTTCCACGCACTTCGGTATCCGCACCGTCACCGCCGACCCGATCCGCGGCCTGCGGATCAACGGCAAGACCGTCAAGCTCCGGGGCGGTGCGATCCACCACGACAACGGCATCCTCGGCGCCGCCGACTTCGCCGACGCCGCCGAGCGGCGGGTGCGGATGCTGAAGGCCGCGGGCTTCAACGCCGTACGCTCCGCGCACAATCCGATGAGCGTCGCCCTGCTCGACGCGTGCGACCGCCTCGGCATGCTCGTCATGGACGAGCTGTTCGACGTGTGGACGGTCGCGAAGTCCGGTGACGACTACTCGCGCAGATTCCCGCAGTGGTGGGAACGCGACGTCGACTCGCTCGTGGCGAAGGACTTCAACCACCCCAGCGTGATCATGTACTCGATCGGCAACGAGATCATCGAAGCCGGAACCCCCCACGGCACGCGCCTGGGCCGCCGCATCGCCGACCGGGCACGCGAGCAGGACTCCACCCGCCTGGTCACCCACGCACTCCAGGGCATGTACATCGCCCGCGACAAGATCCCCGCGCTGAAGGCCGAACTGGGCCAGGACGCCGCCCCTGTCCGGGGCCTGAACGACTACCTGGGCCAGGTGACACATCTGATCGACGCCCTCATGGCCTCGCCGGTCGTCGGAGAGCGACTCGCCGAGCCCGCCTCCGTTCTCGATGTCGTGGGGCTCAACTACGGCGAGAGCCGGTACGTGCTGGACAAGGAGGCCCACCCCAACCGCGTCGTCGTGGGCTCGGAGACCTTCCCGACGAAGATCGACCGGCTGTGGCAGCTCGTCACCGAGAACCCCCACGTCATCGGCGACTTCACCTGGACCGCATGGGACTTCCTCGGCGAGGTCGGAACCGGCCGGCACGTCTATCCCGAGGACCAGCAGGTACACCGCGCCCCCTACCCGTGGCTCACCGCCGAATGCGGGGACATCGACATCATCGGGCAGCGTCACCCGATCTCCTACTACCGCGAGATCGTCTACGGGCTCACACAGACGCCCTACCTCGCCGTGCGACACCCCCGCGACGACGGCTACGTCATCAAGCCCAGGGCATGGACCTGGACCGATGTCTCCCCCAGCTGGACCTTCGACGTTCCCGTCGGCTCGCCGCTCCATGTCGAGGCCTACGCGGCAGCCGAAGAGGTCGAGTTCCGGCTCAACGGCACCACCGTCGCGACCGTGCCCGTCGGCACCGAGCGGAACTTCGTCGCCGAAGCCGACGTGCCCTACGAGCCCGGCGTCCTGGAGGTCGTGGCGTACCGCGACGGAGCGGAAGTGGGACGCTCGGCGCTCCACAGCGCCGGCGAACCCACGCACCTGAGCCTGGAGACGGACCGCACCGAACTCAGCGCCGATCCCCAGCGGTTGGCCCACATCGGCATCGCCCTCGTCGACGACAACCGCGTGCTCAACCCGGCCCGGGACACGAAGATCACGATCCGGGTCGACGGTCCCGGGGTCCTCCAGGGATTCGGTACGGGAGCTCCGGCCACCGAGGAGAGCTTCCTCGACGATTCCGCCACGTCGTTCAAGGGACGTGCCCTGGCGATCGTCCGGGCCACCGGGGAAACGGGACGGATCACCGTCACAGGCCGGGCACACGGACTCCCGGACGCCTCCCTCGAGATCGACGTCGTCCAGGCACCCATTCATCACGTGACAGGGGAAGGACAGAAATGACCTACGCGCCGACATCGGCCGGCTCGCCCAACATCGAGGTCGGCCCGAAGTGGCAGCGCCCTGACGGGGAGTTGCTCGCGCAGTTCCAGCGGCACTCGGTCGCGAACATCGGAGACGCACTCGGGCGCCTCGGTATGCCCGACGGTGGCATCACACCTCTCTGGGACGGCTGCCGTGCCGTGGGCAGCGCCCTGACGGTCCTGACGGTCGCCGGAGACGATCTGGCCGTGATCGACGCCGTCGCGCACATCGAACCCGGCGACTTCCTCGTCATCAACGGATTCGGCTACGCGGGCCGGGCCGTGATGGGCGACATCCTCGCCCATTACTTCTCCTCACGGGGAGCCGTAGGAGCGATCGTCGACGGAGCGGTTAGGGACCGCGACGAGATCCGGCAGCAGCAATTCCCCGTATGGTCGCGTTCGGTCACGCCCGCAGGGCCGTGGAAGCACGGCCCGGGAGCCGTCGGGACACCCGTCGCCATCGGCGGTGTCGTCATCAACCCCGGTGACATCGTCGTAGCCGACTCCGACGGCATCGTCGCCGTGCCCCTGCAGAAGGCGCATGACATCGCCGCCGAGCTGGCGCGGATCGCGGAAGCCGAGCAGAGCATGCGCACGCAGGCCAAGCAAGCATCCGCGAAATGAGCCGCGTACATGAAAAGGACGCGCATGCGCAGGGACCAGCGGTTGAACAACGCCAAGCTGATCCAGGCCGCTGCGGAGCTTTTCGAGCGGTGTGAACAGCCGATCAGTCTCGCCGACATCGCCCGGCAGGCGGACGTGTCGGTCGCGACCGCCTACCGGCACTTCGAGTCCGCGGACAACGCGCTCAGCGCCTACCGACGGGACATCGGGAGCAAGTTCCGCGATCACAGTCTCGAACAGCCGAGCCACGGTCTGGCCCTGCTCGAGAGTGTCTGCGGCTACTGGGTGGATCTCGTCCTCGCCGAAGGGGCCGCGCTGGTGCACCGACGGTCGTCGGAGGGATTCCTCGCGCGGTACAAGGCCGATGAGCCCTACCTGGAAGGCCAGGCGGAGGCACTCGCCCGCCCCATCCGCGAACTCGTCGTGATCCTCGGAGTCAACGAGCTCGCCGGAGTCGAGGACGAGGCCGCCTTCCTGTGGAACGTCCTCTTCGACCCTCGGGAGATCTTCGACCTCCGGGACACACTCGCGCTGTCGCCCGCGCAGATCACGCACCGACTGGTGTCGGCGTTCCGCGGCGCACTGCTCGGCTGGGCGACCGCGCGGCTGACTGAACCCGTATGACGGCGAGGAAATCATCAGCGGGCTGGAGCATACCTGCCCCAGCCCTGAGGTCCGCGGCCGGACGTGGTCGACATACGTGCCACAGATTGTTGTCAGGGAGAGGACGATGACTGCATCCACCACCGAGACCGAGCAGCCGGCCGACCGAGGCTTCCAACTGGACGACCGCTATAGCCGCGAAGACGGCATCGTGCACCTCTCCGGAGTCCAGGCTCTCGTCCGTGTTCTCCTGGACCGGTCCAGGCGTGACCGCCGGAACGGGCTGCACACCGCGACGTTCGTATCGGGGTACGAGGGATCACCACTCGCCGGCTACGACATCGAGTTGGGCCGACGCGGGGCGTTGTTGCACGAGCACGACATCGTCCACAAACCGGGTCTGAACGAGGAGCTCGCCGCGACCGCCGTCATGGGCAGCCAGTTGGCCGGCCAGATCGGCACCTCACGGTGCGACGGCGTCGTGGGCATCTGGTACGGCAAGTCCCCCGGCCTCGACCGCGCCTCCGACGCCCTCCGCCACGCGAACCTGGTGGGCACCGACCCCTCCGGCGGCGCTGTCGCGCTGGTCGGCGACGATCCGGGAGCCAAGTCGTCCAGCGTGCCGTGTGCCAGCGAGGCGACGCTCGCGGGCCTGGCGATCCCGACGCTGTACCCGGCCGACGCCCAGGATGTCCTCGACTTCGGGCTCCACGCACAGCTCCTCTCCCGGTTCAGCGGCCTGTGGTCGGGCCTGAAGATCGCTACCGCGGTGGCGGACGCGGCGTCCACAGCCGTCGTGGCGCGCGATCGCATCACGATCACCGAGGGTGACGCGGGCCCCAGCCCGCACAAGCCGAGCTCGCTGCTCCTGGGCGCCAACCTCATGGCCCTCGAGCGCAGCCTGCACGACATACGTCTCCCCCGCGCCGTGGAATACGCCCGGCTCAACGGCCTCAACCGCGTGGTCCAGCGCGGGCCGTCGGACAGGATCGGCATCCTGACGTCCGGCAAGACCTATCTCGACGTCCGCGAGGCCCTCCGCACCATCGGTCTCACCGACAAGGACCTCGCACGGTACGGCATCGGGATCCTCAAGCTCGGCATGATCTTCCCCCTCGAACGCGACGCCGTCACCGAGTTCGCGGACGGCCTCGACCAGCTGGTCGTCGTCGAGGAGAAGCGGCCCTTCCTCGAAGCCGCCGTCAAGGAGATCCTCTACAGCCGCCCCAACGCCCCGTTCGTCCACGGCAAACAGGACCAGGACGGGCAGTCGCTGTTCAGCCGCTCAGGAGAGCTCGACGCGGACAGCATCGCCACCGGACTGTCCAGGGTGCTCTCACCACTCGGCATCGAAGCCGCCCGCGCCTGGCGTCAGCGGCCCAGGGCCCGTACGGCGTTGTCGCTGCCGCTCCTGGCACGCAGCCCCTACTACTGCTCGGGGTGTCCGCACAACACCTCGACCACCACCGGCGGGGACTCACTGGTCGGCGCTGGGATCGGCTGCCACTCGATGGTCGTGTTCATGGATCCCGCACAGGTCGGCACGGTCGTCGGCATGACCCAGATGGGCGGGGAAGGGGCTCAGTGGATCGGGATGGAGCCGTTCGTCGACGCCGACCACTTCGTGCAGAACATCGGTGACGGCACCTTCATGCATTCGGGCAGCCTGGCCGTCCGGGCGGCGATCGCCGCGGGTGTCAACGTCACGTTCAAGCTGCTCTACAACGGAACGGTCGCCATGACCGGCGGCCAGGACGCCGTCGGCGCCCTGCCGGTCGACCGGCTCGCCGCCACGCTCCTCGACGAAGGCGTCGCCAAGGTGATCATCACGACCGAGGACCGGGCACGCATCTCCCGGGCCCGGCTTCCGAAGTCGGTGAAGATTCTCGACCGAGCCGGGATCGAGGACGCACTGGCGGAACTGAAGGCCACTGCCGGTGTCACCGTCCTCATCCACGACCAGGAATGCGCCGCCGAGAAACGGCGGGCCCGTCGACGTGGCAAGGCCGAGACCCCGACGACGCGAGTCTGGATCAACGAGCGCATCTGCGAAGGCTGCGGCGACTGCGGCCGCAAGTCGAACTGCCTGTCGGTTCACCCGGTCCCGACCGAGTTCGGCCGCAAGACCAGGATCGACCAGTCCTCGTGCAACCTGGACTACTCCTGCCTCGACGGCGACTGCCCCGCGTTCATGACCATCACACCCGCAGGCAAGCCGAAGCGCGCCGAACTTCCCGCCCTGGCCGCCACCGACGTCGCCGACCCGGCACGCACGGCCGGTACCGGCTCCTTCAACATGCGGATCACCGGGATCGGGGGAACCGGCATCATCACCGTCTCGCAGGTGCTGGCGACCGCGGCCGTCATCGACGGCCGCCACGCCCGCAGCCTCGACCAGACCGGCCTCGCCCAGAAGGGCGGCGCCGTCGTCTCCGACATCAAGTTCACTGAACATGTCGTGGAACAAGGCGCCAAGATCTCCGAGGGGCACTGCGACCTCTACCTCGCGTGCGATCCGCTCGTCGCGACCGACCCGAAGTACCTCTCCGTCGCCTCCGCGGACCGCACCGTCGCCGTCATGACCACGACCGAGATACCCACCGGGCAGATGGTGGTCGACACCGCCGTCAGCTTCCCGGCTCCCGATGTCGTGCGCCATGCCGTCGACGACGCGACACGCCAGCTCGTCGCTCTGGACTCCGGCGCACTGGCCACACAGCTCTTCGATGACGAGCAGTACGCCAACATGCTGCTGGTGGGCGCCGCGTACCAGACCGGGCTGCTGCCGATGTCGGCTTCAGCCATCGAAGAGGCCACCGCCCTGAACGGAGTCGCCGTCGAGCGCAACGTGCAGGCCTTCCGGCGCGGCCGCCAGGCGGTCGCCGACCCCGAGGCCCTGAGTGCCGCGCTGGCCGACCCGACGCTCCCGGACGTGGAACTGCGGCTGCCCGCCGAGACCACCGAACTCGTGGCGTTCGTCACCGATGATGAGGAATCGGAGCTGCATCGCCTCATCACCGTGCGTGTGGCCGACCTCATCGACTACCAGGACAGGCGCTACGCCCGCGCCTACGTCGACTTCGTCCAGACGGTGGCGGCCACGGAGCGCACTGCCGCCGACGGCTCGACCGAGCTGACCGAGGCTGTCGCCCGCTGCCTCCACAAGCTCATGGCCTACAAGGACGAGTACGAGGTTGCACGACTCGCCATCGACCCGGCCGTGGACGACCGCATCACCGCGGCATTCGGAAGCGGGAGCCGACGCTCCTACCGTCTGCATCCGCCCGTCCTGCGAACCCTGGGCATGGAAAGGAAGGTCGCTCTCGGAAGCTGGTTCCGCCCGGTCCTCAAACTGCTCCGTGGGCTGCGGCGCGTTCGAGGAACCCGCCTCGATGTGTTCGGACTCCAGCACATGCGACGCATCGAGCGCGATCTCATCGCCGAGTACCGGAAGTCGATCAACACCGCACTCGCTCTCCTGAACGAGGAAAACCTGGCCGAAGTCCGCCGACTCGCGGAACTGCCCGATGCGGTCCGTGGATACGAAGGCGTCAAACTCGCGGCCATTGAGCGCTACCAGGCCGAGCAGGCGCGCATACTCGGCAAGTTGCGGGAGAGCGCGGACCCCGTCCCGACGGAAGCCGGGCAGGGCCGTTGAACTCGATGTGAGGCAGGCCGTCTCGCGGGAGCCATCGGCTCAGGGAGTACGGCCGTCCGGACCGGAGGCTCGCCCACAGGTCCGTTGCCCCGCCCCGGACGCGCGCATGGTGAAACTGCCACCATGCCGGTTCCACAGGGGGGACGCGGTCGGCATGAGTGGCCACTCCAACGAGACGCCCAGTTGGTCGGTTCCGTGATCGCCCGCCGTGCGGCTACTTCATTCCCGTGGTAGCGGTTCCCTTGACGAGGTAGCGCTGGCCGACCAAGAGGAAGACGAAGGCCGGGATCAGTCTGATGTCGACAGGGCTCCTCACCTCTCACAAACAGGGGCAACGCGCCGGAAATACAGGGACCTGCCCTGCGCATGTCTCCTTGCCGTGGGCCACCTGGACCGCACAAGACGCGATCTACAACCTGCGCCAAGTCGTACCACCGGGATGCTCCCGCCATTGATGCTCGACATCCCGATCCGCCTCGCAAGATCCGGACCAGGCGCGGGCCAATTCCGCTCCTCACCAAGCGATTTCATTCATTTCCGCAGGTCAGAAGTACATGTGACCGTGTACCGCCAGCAGACGAAGAACCTCCTGGTGTCGTACTCGCCGAAGAAGCTGGGCTTCTTCTAAAGCCTGAAGTCGGTTGCCTGGAGAGGTCGTTGCGCTCCAGGCAACCCGAGCTGAGCATCCCCAACCTACGGGCCGCCAGCTTCTTCCTCAGCCTGCCGCAGCAGCGACGCCGCTGCGGCAGGCCCTCTACGCGGTCATCGCATCGGCTGGCTCTGAGCCATGTTCACCTCGGAAACCTTTCCGGTCTGCATTGCCTTGAGCGCTCAGAACCCAGCAGCACAGAGGCAGCTGATTTTCCCACTCACATGGCGCTGGCATCCTCCGGGACGTAGCGCACTTCTGGATGGGCGGGATCAAAACGAGGCATGCCAGCAGGAAGCACCGGCGCCAGAACGCGAAATACATCACGCATGGCATCGTCGGAAAAATCCATTAGCGTCTCGGTAGACTGGAGTACCGCACCGCCGGCCGCCAGTGGAATCACCCTGCAGAAAGCGCCGCTGGCGGCAAGTGCGGATACCCCGCCAAGCCTTCTGCACAGCTCGTCCGGGCATACCGTGATCCATGAATAGCCGCGCAGAAATTGCCTTGCTTCATCAACGGAATAACGTGGCCGCCGCTCCAGAACCACGTCAAGATTTGTGTCATCTCCCCACGGACCTGTCACATCAACACGAGCGAATGCAGGATTCACATCATTCAGGCTTGCGACAAGGAAATCTGCAATACCTGAGCAGTAGCCCGGGTCCGCCATCTCGTCATCACCAATTTCGAGCAATACCGAGAGAGACATTTTAGGATGGCGAACTGTAATACTGGAGTTCTTGACGTGCGCTGCCGGCCCGTCTCCGCCCCCTCTAAAGAAGAGCAAGTCCCCTGATTCGGGAGCGCTTGAAAGCTCCCGCTCCATGAATGACCACTTCCGCGAAACCGGCGAATAATCCAACTCGCGGCTCGTTTCATCCCTTTGCGTACACGCGATAGAAGACACTTGGCCGCCCTGCTCCTCTACCTGCCGCAGGCCTGACAGTGGCCCGGCAAGAGCAGCCCTGTACCACCCTGCGACGGAACTCCCGATTCCGCCCGCAGTCAACGTGTCCAGAGATGCGCTTATGAACAGATACATGCCCTAGCCTCACTCCAACGCTTTCCTTCTCTGCCTCCGGCGGAGAAGAGCATACGTTCAGGCAGCCAGCGTGAAGAGGCTGGCTCCCCCAACCGTGACTACAACTTCATACGGCGTCATGAAGATCGTGAGCGTTCCAGCGAGCCCACTGCCCACCATTCCCGCTTCGCTGCCCGTCCACGAGCGCTCCGATGGCGGAGCCGTACTATAGAAGCCCGTGGCCGAAGGTGTGGGCTGCGGCGAGGGCTCCGCCGTCGATCTTGGCGCTGCTGTAGTACCCGGGCCGGGGCTAGGGCTTGGCGTCGCACCCTTCTTATCGTCGTCAGGGTCTGTTCCGTAATATCGCATTCCAGAGAACCCATCTCGAGACCACACGGTCCCCGTCCGCCCTCTCGCCCCATAGGTGAATTTTGCGGGAGCGAGACCGGGTCCTACCTCCACTCTCCTTTGGTCACCCGCATCATCGAGAAGGTCCTGGAGCTTTTGCACGTACCTTGCGAGTTGTTTCGGCCCTCCAACGAAGGCACGCTTACTCTTGTCGACCGCATTTTTATCGCTTTTATCTGGATTCAGGGAAGCGTTCGGCTTGACCTCCCATATGTACACCCTGTCTTTCGTCCAGAGCATGACGTCGGCTCGTCCATCGCTGCCCGAGCCGTCCGCCTTGGCACCAGGGATCTCGTTGGCCGTGTGTCCACCTGTTCCGATGTCCACGGTCACATATGCATCGATATGGTGCTCTTTAGCCCAAGCGAGCGCCAGAGCGCCGGTCATGCAAACCGCGGCGTCATGCGGGCTTGCCTGCACTCCCGCACAGTTCTCAAGGTTCGACTCTCCGTGGTTACGTACGACAGTGCTCGAGGCGTCGTTCGATCCCTCTTCGGTGCCGCCCCCAACATTGGTTTCGCTGGCGCCGCCCTCGTTGATGGATTTGATGTTGTCCCGGCTGCAGCTGGGATGGTCGGGTCCGCAGCTTTCGAGACCAGTGGGGTCGCTCCGTGTGATGGGGTTGTTGTTGGCGTAGGCGTACCCGTTCATCTGAAGCGGGTCGGCGAGATTGAAGATCGGGTCGGCGGAGACGAAGCGGCCGGTGTTCTGGTCGTATTCGCGAGCGCCGAGATGGGTGAGACCGGTATTGGTGTCGTCGATGCCGACGCCGAGGTATGTGTGCTGATTTGGCCAGTTGCTCGGCTTGGTGCCACGCGTCTCGCCGTAGGGCTTGAAGGCGCGGCGGGTGACCGTCTGGTCCTTGCCGAGGTCGACGGCGATGCTGGCGGTGCCGAGCTGGTCGGTCAACAGGCAGCTCAATTTGTGACCGGTGTTCGAACCGTTGGTCGTTCGGACGACGGTCGGGGCGCTGGCCTGGCCATAGATGCGGACGGCGTTGACGGGGGTACCGGAGCCGTCGGTCATGACCTCGGTTTCACCGAGGTAGAGCGTGGTGCCCGTGGAGGAGTGCTGGAGTATGCGGTTGCCGCCGGCGTCGTAGACGTACTGCGTCGAGGTGCCCTCGGCAGTGGCGGTGTCCAGCTTCTCTTCGGCTGTCCAGGTCAGGGACTGGTCCTGGGTGGCGCCAGGACGGGTAATAGTGTTGCCGGCCGCATCGAAAATGTACGACTGAGTGCCGGTGGCGGTGCTGCCCTTTGCGCTAGTAAGAGCGGTGAGGGTGTGTGGCTGGATGAGTGTCGACTGACTCGTACCATTTCCGGTGACGAGCTTGCCGTATCCATATGTGCGCGTGACGTCCTGGGTCGTGTCGAGGCCGCTTGCGGTGGCGTGCTGGGTCTGGCTGAGCCGGTTGCCGATGGCGTCGAAGGTGTATGCGTCCCAGTAACTGGTGCTCGTCCCGGTGGCCACAGCGGTGGCGTCCGGGGCAGCGTTGGCGAGTGACGCCTTCAGGGCGTCGTCGGGTGCCGTGGCGTCCGTCTGGCTATCCGGGGCGTTGGCGACAGGGCCAGCCGAGCGTTGGCCGTCGCTTCTGTAGCCCCAGGTGGTTCCGTTCGCCGACTTGCAGCCCGTACCCCCGGTGCCAGGTGTGATGTTCGAGGTCCAGGCATGGACCAGTTCGCCCATCGCGTCGTAGGTGAAGCACTGGGTGTCCCAGGTGGAGACGGTTGCGGAAGTAGCGTTCTGGGATGCTTCGGACGTCACATTGCCGACCGTGTCGTACGAGTAGCGGGTGTCTGCCAGCCGGTGCGGGCCCGCGGACTCCCGGTCTGTGACCGTACGCTGTAGACGACCGGTGCGGTCGTCGATGAAGTTGGTGGTCCATACCCGGTAGGGCTGTGGACCGGTGGCTGTCCGTAGGGCTTCGCCGTAGGGCGAGTAGCTGACATCCGCGGTGTACCAGGCGAGACCCGAAGTCGATTCAGCCAAGCCATCGCCGTCGTAGCGCGTGATCACTTCTTCCCGCGCGAGGCCGCCGGGAGTGGCGGGGAGAGTGGTGCTGCGTGGCTTACCTGTGGGCGTGTAGGTGTAGGCGTATTCGTAGGTGCCGGCGACGCCCTTGGTGAGCGGGGAAGTGTTGGGGATGACGACTTGGCGGCTCGTGACGCGGTAGTCGGCGTCGTAGCCGGTGATGCGGTTGACGTAGTCGCCACTGGGGTCATGTCGGGTGGTCGCGGCCAGCATGCCGTTCGCACCGGGCAGGGTGTCGTACTCCCATTCACGGGTCGGTGTCGCGGACTCGCTGCCTTCACGTGTGGCCTTGACCCGGCCGATCGCGTCGTATTCCGTGTAGACGGACCTTTCACGCGCGTCGACGGCTTCCGTCCGGCGGTCGAGGTCGTCGAAGCGGAAGGATGAATGCCCGGTGTCGGGGTCGTAGGAGTCAGTGAGCCGACCACGGGCGTCGTAGACGTAACTCCAGATGTTGCCCGCCTCGTCGGTGACCTTCTTACGGTTGCCGCGGGGGTCGTACTCGTAGACGGTGTCCCGCCACTGGCTCAGGTCGGACTTGGTGTAGTGCTGGACGCGAATGACGCGACCGAAGGCATCCATCCAGGTCTTGGTCGCGGGTGTGGCGCCTCCGGCGGGCTTGGCGATGACGTAATCGTCGCCGTACACACTGGAGCTGGCGTAGACAGCCGTGCCGCTCTGGACCGTGGTGGCCTTGACAGGACGTTCCAGACCGTCATAGGTCATGGCGCTCCCGCTCGGGACGAGCGTGTCACTCTTCGGCTTGAACTGTTCCGCCTGCGGTTCGCCCTGAGCCAGGTAGGGGTTGTTGGTCTGGGATACCAGGCCGTGATCGTTGTACTTGGTGTCCGTGATGACTCGGCCTGGACCGTGGGCCGGGCTCTGGGTCTGAATGGGCCGCAACATGCCGTCGTAGAGGGTGATTTCCTTGTCGTAGCCTCCGTCGTCACGCAAGGTCTGCACGGTCACAGCGGTGGGCCTGCTGCCGGAGGTGATCTGGTAGGAGATCTGGACGTCCGGGTCCTGGTTTCCGGAGGAATGGGACGGCATCCAGCCCTTCACCAGGCGGCCGAAGGCATCGAACTCGCTGCTGGTGACGTGGCCGTTGGTGTCGGTGCGTGTCAGCACCAGGCCCCGGCCCGGGTCAAGGTCGGTCGTGACCTTGTGCCCGAGGCCGTCGAAGACCTTCATCGACGTGACGGGACCGCCCGTGTCTCCTGGCGTGTACTCGGTCCGGGAGACCAGTTCGTTCTTGGCGTTGGTGACGGTGCGAATACGGCCGAGCGGGTCGTAGGTGTTCAGCGCACTGCGGATCCAGCCGACAC
Organism: Streptomyces sp. SLBN-8D4; assembly: GCF_049739545.1. NCBI lineage: Bacteria > Bacillati > Actinomycetota > Actinomycetes > Kitasatosporales > Streptomycetaceae > Streptomyces > Streptomyces sp. SLBN-8D4. Next base: position 8,464,260 of record NZ_JBMGQC010000001.1, on the reverse strand, counting down.
CGTCGGCCGCGTTGGTCTGCTCGGTGGTGACAAGCCCAGCAGTCGGGGGATCGCCCCAGGCCTTGTTGTCATAAGCGTCCCGTACAGCGGAGATCAACTGGTCCGTGGTGGCCGTTGCCGCACCGGCGCAGGAGGTGGCGGTAGTGCGGACTTGTTTGGGCAGGCCGATGATGTTGGCGTCGTCGTTGTTCGCATAGTCAGTCTTGGCGCAGGTGTAGTTGCTGTGTTTCTCGGTCCCGCTGCTGTCGGGCTGGACGACGGAGGTTTCGACGGCGAGTGGCAGGCCGTGATCCGGGTCCCTGCTGATGGTCTCGGTGCGTACGGATCGCCAGCTGGAGCCGACCGTCTGCACCGCGTCGCTGCGCTTCGTCCAGACACGGAAGGCGAGGAGGGGGCCAAGCCCACCGTCACGGGCGCGTGAAGCAGTCTGCTGAGAGTCGGGGAAGGTGAGGGTGCGCTTGACCGGCTTGGCATTGTCGGCGCTGCTGTCGTACGTGAGTGTCTCGGCGGCCAGACCCGTGAACTCCGGGCGGTCCTCGCCGAGTTCGATTGTTTTGTTGGAGTCCTTCAGCGTGCCGCCCCCGCCACGGAAGTAGCGTGTTACGGACTTGGACTGCGTCTGGGGTACGTCTGGGCCTGAGGTGGCATCGCCCTTGAGGGTGGTGACCTCCTGGTAGCCGCGCCACACGTTGTAGGTGCGCAGGTCCGGCTTGCTGAACTCGTCGTCGTCCTTGCCCCAGCCTGCGTTGTCATAGCCGTAGGACGTGGTGATGTCCTTGCCGTTGGAGGAGACCTTGTCGTGCCGGTGGACGGAGGAGACGACGTACTTGTTGAACCAGGCGAGGGCGGGCTTCTTCTCATCTCCGTCCGGGGACCAGCGGACGGGGAAGCAGGTGCCGTGGTTGTTCTCGGGAGCGACCGACGGCTCGGTCTTGCATCCGCCGGTGTAGGTCACCTCGATGTCCTCGCCCGCCTCGGTGGTGATCGTGCCGATGCGCGGCCGGGTGAAGCCGGGGCGTGCATCGCCGCTGTAGCGGGGAACGAGGTTGGGCAGGTACTTGTCGGTCAGGTAGTCGCCGAGCGGGTCGTCCGCGTCGACCAAGTATGCGGAGAAGGTCACCGGGGGCAGCTTGGAGCCCTTGGTGTCGCCGGGTCCATAGGCGTAGTGCGTGATGGAGTTCAGCCACAGGCTCGGAGACGTGTTGTACCAGTCGCGCGGGAAGGACTGGTCGAGATCGTATCTGTCGACGGTGGCGAGGCCGCTCACTCCGGGGCGTGCGGCCTCGGTGCTGACGGCGTCCAGGCGCATGCGGGTCCAGAAGGACGGGAAGGCGGGGCACATCTTCGAGTCGGACTTGCAGTTGAGGTTGCCCGGGCTGTCCCACCATGGGCGGTAGGCGGCCGGGTCCTTGGTCTTGTCAAAGTTGGCGGGATCGCACGCCGTGTCGCTGGCGAGGCAGCGCTCCTTGACGTCGAAGACGACCCGCGCAGCCGGGCTGGTCAGACTGTTGGGCCGCAAACCGTACTCGATGCTGGTCGGGTAGCCGCCGCGGACGTACTTCACCGGGCTTTTGAACTTCTTGTTCGCGGCGTAGTAGTTGGTCTCCTGCTGCCAGTTGACGATCATCGTGTTGCCGCTGGTGTCCACGACCTTGTCCAGACCCCACTGCCAGGCCTGTGTACAGCGAGAGGCCGCGAACGTGTCCTTGTGGCACGGCTCGTCGGGGTGGTTGCCGTAGACGGGGGCGGTGAATACGGAGTGAGTGTCCGCGTGCGAGCCGCCCACCTGGTTCAGGCCGTAGTAGTACTTGGCGCCGTCGGAGGTGGTGACGGTCCAGTACGAGTGGCTGTCATCCTCGTTGTCACCGGCGGCATGCAGTTCGACCCGAGTTCCGTCGTCGCTCTGAGGCCGGTAGGTGTTGGTGGTTCCGACCCGGACGAGTTCGGTGGTACGACCGTTGAGGGACATCACTGCGTTGTACGACGCCCAGCACAGGTCCGAGGTCTTGTCCTTCTTGGCTGTGTTGTTCGGTGTCTTGCCGCCAACGTCCTTGGTGTCGTCCTGGCAGGACCGGTAGCGGCGCTCGATGTGTCCTGGGTCGTAGCTCCAGCCTTCACCGATCCATGAGGCTTGCGGCGAGGAAACGGCGGTCTTTCCGTCCACTGCCTGGGAGTTGTACCCGAACGAGACCTGAGGCGTCGGGCCGGCCGGTGCGGGCGGAACCTGCACCGGATACGAGTAGGAGAACGCTCCCGACGAACCGCCCGCCTCCCATTTACCCGAAGCGGCGAGCGGCGTCGCCTTGAAGGTGCCACTGGCTCCCGCCCCGGAGTCGACGGCCGCTACGACGGCCTTGTCGCCGGTGGCCGCGATGGGCTGCGCGTACGAGGCCTGGACGGCCCCTGACGAGCCGCCTGTGGACTCACCGCTCGTCGAGGCCTGGCTTACAGTGCCGTCGGCGGCGGTGTCCACTGTCGCCGAAACCGTCTTGGCAGCCGAGTCGTTGACGGTTTCCAGCTCCTGGTACGCGTCGCACCCCTCGGCGTCGGGGGTGCTCAGATAGCACTCGGGGAACTGGACGAACTTCAGCCGGGACGCCCAGTCGGCGCCGTAGAGGTTCTGGAACTGGGAGTAGTCCAGCTGGACGTCGATGGGCACGGAACCGGTGGCCGGGGCAGTGACCGTCATCAGGGCACCGTCGAGTCCACTTGCCAGGGCGTCGGACCGGTCGTACAGCTTCACCTGCCAAGTCCCGGTCGGTGCCGGTGATTCGGCGGCCTGGGCGAGCTTGACCGGCAGCGTCCCCGCTTGAGTACCGGTGGCTGCGGAAAGCGCATGGGCCACTGACACAGGCGTCGCGCTAGTGGAGGCCGTCGTGGCCGAGCCAGTCGTCGCCGACGTGCTGAAGACGACCGAACCCGTGTCACCGACAGGGACCACGACGGTCTCCTCCGGAGGCGATTGGGAATGCACCGGCGCCCGGAAGGCCATTCCAGTACGGGAGACCGGCTGTGCGGTGCCGGAGGTCAGCGCGTCTTGCTGCAGATCCTCCAACTCAACCCCGCTGCGATCGGGGTCCGGCGGAACCGCCAACGCTTGTGTCGGCAGCAGCGTCACCAACAGGGACGCACCCAAAACTGACACGACCATGCCACGCCATGGCGTCCGCCGGTTCATCGCGAGTCCCCCCACACACTTTGATCAGGTCGCGATGATTCTGTGTGAGGCGCGTGAACGATGAACAGATCAACAAAGTTCAAGTGATGATCGTCACATGCTCAATTAAACGGAAGATATGGCGATGAGTCTTATCCGCTGATGAGTCATCACAAATGATGGCCGCATAGGACGTTTATAGCTTGATGGTGCGTCATTGTTCGTTCTCGCAACACACGTCGCATCTCTGCCGCCTTTACGCGTAGTTGCGGAGGTAATGCCCGGAATCCTGATCCCGGCAAGGGCAGCGCCCTGGCTGTTGTCTCTGACTGAGGTCACGTGTGGACACGCAGGGCACCACTCCTTCGCCGCGCTCCACCCCGATACCAAGGTGATGACGTAATCCGGGTCCTGAGCCATGATCTGCTCCCGATATCCGCGCGCCGAGCCGTGCCGACAGGTGCTGGTCCAGGGGCGGAGGGGGGACTCCTGCACATGTCCATCACATGGCGCCGCCGACCACAGCGCCTTACAGTCGCCGTCACCACCGTGGCCGCCGTCCTCGTGGGCGGTCTCACGTATGCGGGCCTTGACGGTTCCGACCGGGATCGTGCTCCGGCACCGCTTGGGGAGCACGCCGCCCAGCAGCCCTCTCTGATGAGCGAGGCCGATGCCGTCGCCAGTGCCGCCAGGGCCGATAAGCGGGTCGAGGCCACGGCGCTGCGCACCGCTTACTCGACCACCTGGGCCGAGCCCGATGGTTCCCTTCACCGCCGCATCCACGCCAGCCCGATCCGGGCGAAGGTGGACGGCAGCTGGAAGCCGATCGACCCCACCCTTGCCCGCACAAAGGGCGGCTGGTCACCAAAGGCGACCAACACCCAGGTGATCTTTTCCGCCGGCACTCACAGCACCCACTCCGGCCGGACATCCCGTTCACAGACGTCCCGTACACAGCTGACCTCGGGCACCACCACCGAGGACGAAGCGACGACGGGCAACCCTCTCGTCACCCTCTCGACGGGTGGACACGACGTGGTCCTGACCTGGCCCGGCGAGATCCCCGAGCCAGTAATCGACGGTTCCCGGGCTCTCTATCCGGAGATCGTTCCCGGCGTGGACCTGGTCCTGGTGGCGGACGACGGCGGCTTCGCCCAGCTGCTGGTGGTGAAGAACCGTGCCGCTGCTGACAATCCGCGTCTGGCCCAACTGGCGTACGGGCTCTCCTCGCCCGACCTGTCCTTCGCTCTCGATCCCCAAAGCCGCATCCTCCACGCGCGAGACGAGACCGGCAAGGACGTCGCACTGTCCCCCACTCCCCTGATGTGGGACTCCGCGGGACACCCTGCGACCACACACGGCACCACCGACAGCGGGCCGACGCCCAGCGCGAGCGAGGACGACCCAGCGGACGGCGATTCCACAACCGAGGAGACTCCAGAGGAGGAATCCTCGTCTTCTCCGTCGACCACGGCACCGGAAACCCCGGCGCCGGCGGATGGCGAGCGCTCGGACCCCTATCCCGAAACACGGCCAGCCGCGACCGACGAAGCTCCAGCCCCCTCCGCCCCCGACAGCCCCGACACCGGCACGCCGACCCCGCTCGCCGAGCCGACTTCGACCCCGGCCCACACCGGCACCGCCGCGACGCTCGACCTGCCCGGTCTCAGCGGCCCCCAACCCGATTCCCACGGAACCCTCGTCGGTGCCGCCCTGGGCGGCCACACCTGGACTCTGACGCCGAGCCAGAAAATGCTCACCGACGACGACACCGTCTACCCGGTCTTCATAGATCCGCCGTTCGAGAAGCACACCAACGACTGGACCACCGCCTACAGCCTCTGGCCGAAGGCCAAGTTCTACAACGGCAAGGGTTTCAACTCCGGTACGCACGAAGCCCGTGTCGGCTTCGAATCCGACACCTGGGGAACCTCCCGCTCCTTCTTCACCATCGACTGGGATCCCAAGCTGAAGGGCGCCAAGGTGTACAGCGCCACCCTGCACGCGCGCGAGACCTACTCGTGGTCCTGCGACGGGCGCGTCGTCGAGGTGTATCGGACCGGTGCCATAGACGGCGACACCTCGTGGTCGAATCAGCCGAAGTGGTACGAGGAGCTGGATTCCAAGGACGTCGCGCACGGCTACCGTTCGTCACGCTGCCCCGACGACTACGTGGACTTCGATGTCAAGGACGCCGCTGTCCAGGCCGTCGACGGCGGCTGGGACACCCTCACCCTGGGCCTTCGCGCACACAACGAAAACGACCAGTTCGCGTGGAAGAAGTTCCAGGCCGACGGCGGCGACGACCCGTACGTGGATCTCGACTACAACCGGCCACCCAAGGAGCCCACCAACCTCGACATGGATCCCGACTTGTACTGCGACACGACCGCGGACAAGGACGGCAAATACGTCACCGTCGGCAAGACGGCCATCACCCTCTATGCCAGCGCCAGCGACCCTGACGGCAACCTGTCGAAGATCCACTTCGACCTATGGCCCACAGGTGACGGAGACCATCCCATCACCCACCCCGACATCTCCGTCGGCGGCGACGGAGGGTCCAAAGCTCGAGTCCACACGGACGAGATCCCCGCTTCGAAGTTCGTGAACGGCAAGACCTATTCCTGGCAGGCTCGCTCGATCGACAAGAGAGGCTCCTCCTCGACGAACGCACCCAAGGGCGACGTACCGTGCCGCTTCACCTTCGACGGCACACCGCCCCAATCGCCCAAGGTCACCTCTACCGACTTCCCGGACGCCGACGCCAACCACGACGGCGACACCGACGACAACGGCGACAGCGCCTGGAGCGGCAAGAAGTTCGGCACCGCCGGCGGCTTCAGCTTCAAGAGCTCCAGCGACGCAGTGCGTTTCGAGTACGGCTTCAACGGTTCCTACGACCTGCCGCCGGTCACGCGCAAACTCACCGACTCCACCACCGTGACCGTCAGCGGCGTCAAACCGCCGGAGGCCGGACCGAACCTGCTGTATGTCCGCGCCGTGGACAGCGCGGGGAACGTGTCTCAGCCCAGCAAATACTTCTTCTATGTCACGCCCCGCGACACCGCTGACGCACCCGGAGACGCGACCGGCGACAAGCTGCCCGACGTGTTCGTCATCGACGGCAACAGCGATCTTCGGCTCTACCCGTCCGAGGCGACCACTGACCTCACCAAGGGCACCGGTGACCTGCACATCTCCATGCCCGGCGCGTACCGCAACAACCCTGACCGGGACCCGAACGATCCGGACGAGCCGAAATACTCGCCCCTGCCGACGGGCTACTGGAAGGACGCCCTGATCACCCACCTCGGTGACAGCTACCACGGCGACGGGGTCCAGGACCTCGTAGCCCGCCTGGGCGGCAAGCTCTGGCTCTACCCCGGCGACGGCTACGGCGCAGTCAACGTCGACCGGCGCCAGGAGATCTACCTGCCGTCCACCGCCCCCGACCCGGCCTCGTACAGCCAGATCGTGGCCACCGGTGACATCACTGCCGACGGCAACCCGGATCTGTTCGTGGTAACTACCGATGGCCAGCTCTGGGTGTTCTCCGGCTACGAAGGCGGCTCCTACAAGTCGGCCAGCATGCTTGCCTCGTCGGCATGGACCGACCGCGACCTCGTCAGCGTCCAGGACATCAGCGGGGACAACGTCGCCGACCTGCTGTACCGCACCAACGCCAGCGGCCGCCTGCTGCTCCGCACGGGCAAAGCGGCTACGAGTGGCGGAGGCGTCGACCTGAACTCACTGGCTTCCGCGGCGGCTTCTGCGGGTGGCAAGGACGGTGAGTACGCAGCGTCCGGCTGGTACCGCACCGACATCCGGCTGTTCCGTGGCACACCGGATGTCAACGGAGACAAGATTCCGGACATCTGGGCACTCATGGCCGACGGTTCGGCCCGCTTCTATCCCGGAGGCCGCAGCACGGTCGGCACACCCTCCACCGTCATCGGCTCCGGAAGCTGGACGTACAAGCAAGCTCTAGGCTGACCTGGAGGCCGCCAGGCCACCCAGCAGCGCACAGCGACACGCAGGGCCTTCTGGCGGGGAAAAGGGGTGGCGCCCCCGTTCCCCGCCAGGAGGCCCTGTGTCGCCTCGGCGCAGGATCCCGGAACCGTCACCGCCGGTCGACGGTTCGACGGTTCGACGACGCTGTCTACTTGCAGTGCGGGTTGTGGGCACGCTGGTCGTATGACGAGCCTTTTGGCGGACGGCCGGTTGGCCTGCGGCTGTGGTGAAGATCAGATTCCCTGGATGCTGGCGAAATTCGGGTTCCTGGGGCTGGCGGGGCTGGTTCTGACGGTTCTGGTCGTGATGACTCTGGCGGGGTGGTTGATGGCCTCGACGGTGTCGCTGGTCGTGCGGTGGCGGCATCCACCGGTGACGGTCGAGGAAACTCCACCTGGCTCTCTGGACGGTTTCACCTGGCGGACCGACGAGCCCCGCTAGGGTGCGGTCCGTGACCGCCGAGACGTCGGGGGTGGTCGCCGAAGGCCGACAGGCGACCGACTTCATCAACGGCCTGCACGGGGTCGCCTGGACATCTGAACCTGCCGACCCGTGCTCGGCAAACGGGGGAGGTCCCCGGCGGAATCCAGCTCGTCGCACTGCCGATCACAGCGGCGGTCCGAGGAGGCCTCGCCCAGCAGCAACACCTTGCGCCGAGACGGACCAAGATCCGGACCATTTCCGGACCAGACCCCTACAGTGAGCCGCACCAACTGCTGTTTCCCCTGGTCAGCTTTGGTGCAACTGCTGTACCACCAGCAGACGAAGAACCTTCTTGTTTCGTACAGCCCGAAGAAACTCGGGTTCTTCTAGAGCCTGAAGTCGGTTGCCTGGAGACTCCGTTCCACTCCAGGCAACCCGACGCGATATCCACTCAGGCGCTCCGAGCCGAAGGCTCCTCCCCCCTGCCTGACCGAGCCTGCACAGGCCGCCACAGAGCCCGTACAGACAGCCACGCAGCCTGCCGCACAACGACCCCCGCCCCGCCGAAATACGCAGGCGCCACCCCCGTCCGCCAGGCAGAATCGCCCTCATGTTCCAGCGCGCCGAACACCTGCTCACAGCCGTCGACCGGCTCTCCTACCCCCACCGCATGCGTGAGCTGGCCTCCGCTGCCCGGCGCGCCGCGGCAAAGGGGGCGGTCGACGAGCTTGTGACCGGGCTCGCCGCCCACGGCGTCCACGGGCGGCGGCTCGCCGCCACCGTGGCGGACATGGTGCGCCACGACGCGTATCTGCAGGGCTGCCTCGCGGACCCCGACCGCCTCGTCCGCGCCCCCGCGATCAGGGCGCTGCTGCAGGGGCGGCTCACGGACGCCACCGTGATCGAGGCCATCGAGGACGCACCCGCCGCCGTACGGCAGCAGCTCGTGCACGCCATCGCCGTGGCGGGGCGTACCGGCCTCGCCGAGGCGCTGGTCGAGCCGACGTACCGGCGATGGGGCGCCGCAGCCGCCGCGGAACTGCTCGCCTCCTGCACGGCGGAGACCGCCGCCCGGCTGCTGCCCCGTCTGTTCCGCGGACTGAGCTCCTACCGGCTGCTCGCCGCCCGCCATCCCTCTCTGGTGCTCGCCGAGATGGAGCGGCAGCTCGACACCCTCCCCGCCGTCGTACGGGACGGCTGGCTGGCGTCCCACGCGGACGCGCTCGCGCTCCTCGCCGAACGGGATCCGCGCGGCGTGCTGGCTGTGCTCGAGCGTTACGAGACGCTGCCGATGCCCGTGGACCGGAAGCTGCACCTCCTGGTCGAGGCGGATCCCGGCCGCACGGCGCGGCTGCTGCTCCGCCCGAAGCTGCGGTCCCGGCTGAACAGCGGCCACCTCGAACCCGCCGTGCTGCGCCGCCTCGTCCGCCACGCCCCACCGGAACTCACCGACCTCGCCCGTGCCTGGAGCGACAACGCAGCCGCTCTCGCCCGGCTGCTGGCCTGCCTGCCGCCCTCCCGCCGCGGCGCCCTGTTCGACGCGGCGATGGAGGGTAAGGACCTCGCCCAAGCGGACCTCAGCCCCGCCCTGCTCGACGTACTGCCGTACGAGCGGCGCACTGCCGAGGCTCGGCGGATGGCGACGCTGGCCCGCGGCAGGGGCGCGCACTGGACGCAGATACTGACGGCAGCCGCCTATCTGCCGCCGGACGAGGTCCGTGACGACCTGCTCACCGCCGTCCGCCGCTCCGCCGCGGACGACCGCGCCACGGCGTACCCACTGCTCGTCCGCAACGCAGCACGCTCCCGCGACCCGCAGGAAGTGAGCCGGTTGCTGCGTGTGCTGCTGCGGCTGCGCAATGAACAGGACCCGGTCCGCAGCGCCGCCCTCTCCGCACTGGCGGAGGTGCGCCCTTCGCTGTTCGCGGAGGACGCCGCCGAGGACCTCGGACGAATCGCCGTCGACGCCGTCGAAGCCCGCGACTCCTCCTGGAGCACCTGTCACGCGCTCAGCACGCTCGCCTTGTCCGTGCTGCGCGAGCACGCCGTCACGGGTGGCACGCGGCTCGTCGGCTGGGCCCTCGACACCCTCACCCGGCTGTCCGGCCACACCGGCGGCGCGAACGTCGGCCGCCTCGACATCGTGTTGCGGCGCGGCCAGGAGTACGAGGTGCTGGCGGCGCTGAGGCCGTGGCTGGAGGCCGCCACCGACAAGGCCGACTACTCGCTGGTCTTCGCACTCGTACGAGCACTCGGGCGGCGCGCGTGGGGGATGGCAGAACTCCAGGAGTACCTGTGGCAGGCCGTTCAGTTCGGCAACGACGCGTCCGTCCGCACCGCCGTCGACCTTTGGCTGGAGCAGCCGAAGGGGCGCGACGAGCGGGTGGAGCGGATCGTGCGGCTGGAGCCGTCCGCCGCCGTCCTGCCGTCCGTTCTGAGAGTCCTGACGGGCCGGCGTACGGACCTACTCGACCCGGTGCTGGCCGACACCCCACCATACGGCCGCTTCCTGACCGCCCGCAGTCACTGGACGCCACCCACCTACCGGGCCCACCGCTGGGTGCCGCGCCAGCAGCGAGCGGCGGCGGAGCTGCTTGAGCGCACGGCGGGCGACGCGGGGCAGCCGGTGCATGTGCGCGTCCAGGCCCTCTCGGCGGCGGCAGTGATCCCGGAGGCGGACCTGGAAGTCGTCCGCCGCTACACGGGATCGTCGAACGTCCCGCTGGCGGAGGCGGCCCTCGGCGCACTGCCGTGGACCGACCGCCCCGACGAGGTGCTGCCGCTGCTGCTGGAGCACGCGGGCGGCGACCGCGCCCGGGTCGCGGTCGCCGCGGCGACGCGGGCCGCGCAGTACGTCGCGCCGTCGCGGCTGGCCACGGAACTCCGCAGGCTGCTCACGCCGAAGGAGCCGCGGACGGTGAAGGTCACCAGCCGCAAGGAGGCGGTGCGCCTCGCGGCGACGATGCTGCCCCCGGCGCAGGCGGCGCCGCTGCTGCGGGAAGCGTTCGAGCTGCCCGGGCAGCACCACGACGTGCAGTCGGTGTGCGTCGCGTTTGCCCGGGGGATGCTGGCGGAGCCGGCCAGCTGGCCCGTGCTGGAGTCGGCCGCGCAGGGACGCACGGAGCTCCGCCAGGAGCTGGCACGGGCGGCCGTGGCCGAGGTGGACGAGGAGCATCGGGCCAGGTACGCAGGGCTGCTGTACCGCGCCTGCGAGCCGCTCGAACCGGAAACGGCTGCGGCGCTGTTCCCAGCACTGGCGGAATGGGCACCGTGGCAGCCGGAGATCGCCGAGATGCTGGTGGCCGCCACCACTGACCTTGCCGATCGGGCGGTGTGGGCGATGGCCGGGCAGGAGCTGGTGGAGCTCGCGGCGGACGACGACGGCCCGTACCTTCGGGCCCTGCGGGCGATGCTGGAAGCCACAGGAGACCCGGACCAGCCCGACGCCGAGCCCGAACGCGACCGGCCGGCCCGGCAGCGGGCCGCGAGCCTGCTGCACCACCTCCTGCTCCACCATCGCCACCGGGGCGGGGGCCGGCCGACGGCGGACGTACTGCTGCGCGCCGCCGACACCGCCGCCCGGCACGAGGATTTCGCACGCTCCGTCGCCGAACTCCGGCTGTACGCCCTCGAACTGAACAAGGACGCCACCGCGTTGTCGTCGAGCCTGCGCCGATTGGCTGCCGACTGCGAAGGACGTCCGCTGCTCGCCCGGGACATCGCCGAAGGACTCAGCTCGCGGCTCAGCGCGATCAGCGGCCCCGCGCCAGCCGCGTGGTTGGAGACCGCCCGCACGCTGGGTGCGGAACCGGGCCTGGCACAGGGCCTGTTCTCCATCAGGCTCACCGTCTCCGGCGGCAGCCGCTCTCGGTGGACGGAGCCGTGGCGCGGCCGGCTCCGCACCCTGCGCCGGCACGCACACCCCGACGTCCGCGCGTCGGCACGCGAGACGGTCACGGCACGGGAGGCGCCGCCGTCGGTCCCAGGGACGATCCAGTGGTGACCGGGTACTGGCCCGCGCTGTCCGACCAGGTGGAAGACCTCCGGGGCAGCGTAGCTTTTGAGGCAACGGACGATTTGCGCCGGGTCTTGCCCTCCTTGATCCGGCGCTCGTAGTAGTCCTGAGTGCGCGGATCGACCCGTAGACGGGTGAACACGATGCGGTGGAGCGCGGCATTTGCCTGACGGTCGCCACCACGGTTGAGGCGACGGAACTGCCGGCGTCCCGAGGAGCGCTGGACAGGACTGACCCCGCACAGGGCGGCGAAGGACGCCTCACTGTCCGGGCGTTCCGGGTTGTCCCCCACCGTGATCAGCAAAGCGACCGCCCTGTCCGGTCCGATCCTCACCACGTCGAGCAGCTGCGGGGCATGACATTCCACGAGCAGGACCAGACGAGCGTACACATTGCGGATCTCCTCGGAGAGCTGTCCGATCCGGTGAGCCAGCAGATCCAGCGCGATCCGAGTGGCCTGCAGCACAGACTCCTTGCCGACCTCCTCGCGACCGCTGACGTAGGTGAACCGCGCGCAGGTGCGGAAGAGTTCGGCATTGCCCAGTCCGGCCAGATCTTCCCGCAAGGCGTAGTCGGCAGTGATGAGGACGGACTTGAGCTGGTTGATGGCCTGGGTGCGGGCTTTGACGGCTGTGTATGTGCTTGCTCACCTGCCGTAGCCCCCACACAGGTCACCCACTCGACGCACTCCGCGCCGATCACCTCGTGCTTGGACCTCTTTCTCGCCGCGTAACCAGAATTGGGCAGCAGGATCATCGAAGATTGCTACAACTTGCGTCGACCAGGGGCTACCCCCTCGTGCGCGAGACCCATTCGTTGAACGCACCCAAGAGAACATCCGCTTTGGAGCTCTTCCCGCGTATGCGAGGCCGACAACGAACTGCTAGGTCCTGACGAAGTTTCGGGAACTGTGCACGCGTGCGCGGGGACCGACGGGGGGCCGCAGTTGGTAATCCGGCTCCGGCCCCGCTGGGCTGCTGATGAAGCCGCCCGCCCCACGCCCTCGCAACGACGCCCGCTGGGCGGCGTACGCAGAGCGGACCACGGGGCAGCTCGGCTGGCTGGTGAACGGGGGAAGCGAGACACTGGTGGGGAGTCCACTCCTGAGCTGGGACCCACAGGAGTGTTGCCGCCATTGTGCCGCATTCAACAAATCTGACCTGCGCCCTGGCGGGGCGGAGACAACGACCGAGTCAGCCCAGCTCTGACGCTGTTGGGCTCCTGGTACGACTGTTCCACGTCACGCTGCGTCGCCCGGGCTGGGCGCGGACAGGGAAAGCCATGAATCAGTCACCTGCTGACCCCAGCCGTCCGCGGTTGCTGGCGGGACGGTACCGGCTGGTCGAGCAGTTGGGCCACGGGGGGATGGGTACGGTCTGGCGAGCTCGCGACGAGTTGCTCGATCGCGAAGTCGCGGTGAAGGAAGTACGGGTGAGCGGTCTGTCACCGGAGGAACGGTCCGTCTTGCATGCCCGGATGCAACAGGAGGCGCGGGCTGCGGCACGCATCAAACATCCAGGTGTGGTCACCGTGTTCGATGTGCTGCAGGAAGGTGACAGCCCCTGGATCGTCATGGAGTTGATCGACGGCCATTCGCTGGAGGACATCCTCCTCACCGAGGGAACCCTTCTGCCACGGGACGCCGCTCGGTTCGGAGCGGCCATTCTGGCCGCTTTGGACAAGGCACATCAGCTCGGCATTCTGCACCGAGACGTCAAACCGGCGAACGTGCTCCTGGAACGAAGCGGCAGGATCGTGCTCACCGACTTCGGCATCGCACTCCTCGACAACTCCCCGGGGCTCACCCGCACCGGCGACATCGTGGGCTCACCCGACTACCTGGCCCCCGAGCGCGCCACCGGCCATCGGCCGGGCCCGCCCTCGGATCTGTGGTCCTTGGGCGCGACCTTGTACGCGGCAGTCGAGGGCCAGTCGCCGTTCCGGCGCAGCTCGACTCTGAGCACACTGCAATCCGTGATCTCGGACCCGCTGCCCGAACCGCGTCACGCCGGCTCTCTGACCCCCGTCATCGAGGCGCTGCTCCGGAAGGACCCGGAGGCGCGGCCCACGGCACGTCAGGCGCAGCTCATGCTTGAGGAGGTGGCTGCGGGAACGGCAGCCCCACAAGCCGCACACCCCGCGACCGCGGTGATTCCTCCTCAGGCAACGGCGGCCGCGACCGAAGCGCGCGCTGGTCGGTCCGCAACACCGTTGCAATCGACGCCCCCGCCGCCGCACGACACGGACACGGCTTCAGCCGTCACATACTCGCCTCTGGAACCCCCACGCGCCCGACCCGGTCGCCGCATCAGGCTGCTGGTCGTGCTCGTCGCTGCACTGGTGACAGTCCTCATAGGGGGGCTGGTCTGGGCGCTCACCTCCAGAACCGCAACCCCGCCGGACCCGCAGAACAAAGCGCCGGCCGTCGCCGAGACTCCCTCATCGCAGCCTACGAGGCAGTCCCCGAGCCTCACGTCGACGTCCCCGAGCCCCCCACCGACATCCGCGGCCTCCCCACCCACGTCGGCGAGCTCCCCACCGGCACCGGTGAGCTCCGCACCATCGCCGCCTCCAGTCGCGAGCGGCCCGGGGGCTGTCGTGACGGCGTACTTCGATGCCCTCAACGCCGGTGATTACAGGCGTGCTTGGGAACTCGGCGGCAAGAACCTTCAGCGGGGATCGTACGACTCCTTCAGGAACTCCTTCGCAGGTACGGCCCATGAGTCAGCCACGATCACCTCCGTCGCCGGCGAATCCGTGGGGATCCAACTCGACGCCACACAGACGGACGGCACCCACCGCTACTTCTCCGGCACATACACCGTGCGCGACGGTGCCATTGTGGCGGCCGACATCCATGTCAGTGACTGACCGGACGCAGGCCGCGGCAGTTCGGGTTCTCTCGGGCGAAGGGCCACGACCTTGTTCACCGAGAAGTTCCGGAGCCGTGTGCCGCGCGTGGGCCGTAACGCACGCGTCGTCATCGCTTCCTTGCTCCGTGTGCTCGAGAAGTCGAGGGCCCGAGTGCGGCGGGCTCGCCCCGGGCGCTGAGCGCGTGGTTCGACGCCATCCGCCCTCTTAACTGTGCGCTCTTCCCCACGGGAAGGCCCCGTGTGCGCCGGTAGCCTTACTGGCCCTGACAAATACCGGTACACCTCAACCGCCTTCCTGCTGAGCGGTCGTGGGCCGTCGGCGCGGCCCACGATCGTCAGTCGTGCGGCACCAGCGCGACCGGCCGAGTCACGTGGTGGATCAGGGCATGGGCGACCGTGCCGGTGTGCGAGCCGACCGCGGCACGGCGCATCCGGCGCCCCACGACCAGCAGGCCGGCACCGTTCGCCGCCCGTACGAGGACGTGCGCGGGACGACCCTCGTGCAGGTTCTCGCGGACAGCCACAGCGGGGTACTTCGCGCGTCACGGTTCGAGCAGTGCCGCGAGTTCGCGTTCCGCCTCCGCCCTGATCAACGCGCGCTCCTCGGTTCCGGGCGTCGGCCGGGTGAGGGGGACATGCCAGGCATGCACGGCGCGCAGCGGTGCCTGCCGCAGTTGCGCCGCGCGGAAGGCGAAGTCGAGGACCTCGTCGCAGGATCCGCCAATGTCCACGGCTACCGCGACATCGCGGTAGGGGGTACGAGGCGACGCTGTGCCGGAGCCGTCCGGGAGACGTTCGTCCGCCGCTGTCCCCTCGGCGCGGACAAGGACGACCGGGCTCTCGACGTGGGCCGCGGTGGCCGTGGCGACCGACCCCGCCATGAACCCGCCGATGCCGCCGAATCCCTGGCTTCCGATGACCAGCAACTCGGCGTTCTCCGCCTCGGCGAGCAGCGCGGGACCCGGCTGCCTGCGCACCTGCTCGGCGGCGATGTACAGCTGCGGGTACCGCTCGTTCAGCCGCTCGACCGCGGCACGGAGCACCCGGCGTGCGTGGTACTGCGGCGCCTTGAGCTCGGGCAACTCCGCGTCGCCGTCGTTGTCGGGCAGCCCCATGACGACACCTCCAGAATGAGGTCTGGTCCACCTGTCACTACCAGCGGCGCGCCGTCTCGCAGGTGCGGGGAGGGACTGTCCAGGTCCTCCGGAGGTCCGATCGGTCCCTGTTGGAGGGGCGTCCGGCCGAGGTCGCGGCAGGACGGCGGGTCAGTCCAGGACGTGCCGGTGGTCGAGCACCTCCGCGGTGTCCGGCGTGATCCACTCCTGCCCCGGGAGTCGGAAGCGCAGCGGCAGCCGGTTCGGCAGGTTGACCATGTCCTCGTTCTCGACCCGGCGTCCCGCGACCTCCGAGGTGAGCCGGTTGTAGCAGCCGGCCGCGTAGGTGCCCGGGTAGTGCACGTCGTCCGCCGCGCATTCCGGAAGCGCCCCGCGGGTGGCCAGGTATCCGTTGCCCAGGGTGCACAGCGACTCCCTGAGACGCTCACCGGCGGGCTCGTAACCGTCGTACTCCCAGGCCCAGGACGTCACCGTCGTCCTCCCTCTTGGAGCAGCTCCGCGAGGTCGTGTACGACGATGTCGGCGCCGTGCTCGAGCAGTCGCGCCCCGCTCTCCTGGTCGTGGGCTCGGTTCACTCCGACAACGAGGGCGAACCCACCCCGCCGACCTGCTTCGACTCCCGCCAGAGCGTCCTCCACGACGGCGCAACGCCCGGTGGGCACGCCAAGGCGGCGGGCAGCCTCCAGGAAGAGGTCGGGCTGCGGTTTGCCCGCGAGGCCCAGGCGGGCCGCCTCACCCCCGTCGACCAGGACGTCGAAGAGGTCGAGGACCTCGGCCCGGGTGAGGAGCTCGTGGGCGTGCCGGGACGCGGAGGCCGCAGCACACGGCATCCCGGCCCGGCGCAGGGCGCGCACCAGCCGTACGGTCCCCGCGTAGGCGACGATGCCGTGCTCGCGCAACCGCTCGGTGAACAGGCGCTCCTTGTGCTCCGCCACGGCGCGCACGGTTGTGTCTGTCGGGTCGAGACCACGTGACAGGAGGAATGCGGAGGCACCGTCGAACCGGGACTTGCCGTCCACGTAGCGCACGTAGTCGTCCCGGATGCTGAAGGGGCGCCGCTGTCCGGGGTCCTCGGGCGGGTGCTCGGCCAGCAAGGCGTCGAAGGCGGTTTTCCATGCGGCCGCGTGCACGCGGGCGGAGTCGGTGATGACTCCGTCGGTGTCGAACACGACCGCCTTGACGTCCCGCAGCACGGCTGCGATCACCTCGTGGGGCTGGACGGCCATCGCTGCTCCTCTCCCGAGGGGGCCAAGGACAACGTTCACACCAGCTGCGGAACGACGGCCACCGGGCAGTGCGCGTGGTGCAGCAGGGTGTGGCTCACTCGGCCGAGCTGCAGGCCGAAGTGGCCCTGCCTGCGGCGCGCCCCGATGATCACGAGGTCGGCGGCGGCCGAGCGGTTCACGAGGGTCCTGCGGGCGGGGCCTTCGACAGTGGTACGGCGCACACGGACGTCCGGGTGTTCGGCCATGGCGTCGCGCAGCAGCTCGTCGAGCTGGGCCGAGGCCTGCTCCTCGTGCTGATGCAGGGGTTCGTCGGCGAGGGCGGGGTGGTCGGCGCCTTCGTGCGCAGGGCAGCGCCAGGCGCGTACGGCGTCGAGGGTGCACCCGCGCGCCGCGGCCTCATGGAAGGCGAAGCGTACGGCTTCACCACCGGTGGCCGGATCTCCCGCGCCGAGCAGGATCCGCTCGTGCGTACCCGCCAGGCCCGCGCTGTCGCCCCGGACCACGATGACCGGGCAGTGCGCACGGGCCGCCACGGCGAGGCCCACCGAACCGAGCAGCAGTCCCTGCAGCTCACCGCGGCCGCGCGCCCCGGTCACCAGGGCGAAGGCGTTGTTGCCCGCACGCAGGAGGGCATCAGCCGCTTCGGCGGGGACGATGTCGGTGGACACCTTCACGGCCGCGTCGCGTCGTGCGGCACGCTCGGCCGCCGAGGCGACGATGTTCTCGGCCAGCACTTGCTCCGAGGGGCGTTTCCGTCCGGTCGACGGCACAGCCCCCTCGTATCGCTCCCAGAGGGAGGCGTATACCAGCCGCAGGGGCACATCTCGGCGGGCGGCTTCGTCCACCGACCAGTCGACGGCCAGCAGACTCGCATCCGATCCGTCGACGCCCACGACCAGGGGGAGTGTCATCGTCCTCAGCGCCTTCCGTCGGGCTGTCTCGCAGGCAGCCAGGGCTCTCATCTCACCGTCCCACTCGCCGGCGGGCCGCACGAGAGGCGGATGGGCTCTTGCCGAGGACGTTCGGCCCATGCCGACGGCCCAGGTGATGAGGGCGGCTCGGGCGTCGGCGGTCGGCACTCTCGTCGACGAACGGCGAAGGAACCTCGGGCCGGTCGGGTCCCCCACCGTGGCCCGTCCGGCCCACGGGTCGAGGCCAGGCGCCCCGTCGCCGGAGCGCTGGTGCCGGAGAAGAGGAGGTCGCAACGGCTCACGATTCCCTTCAAGACGCCTTCGCGGTCGACCACTGGCAGTCGCTTGACCTTGGCGTGCGCCACTGTGCTCGCGGCCCGGACAAGGGTGGTGTCCTCACCCACCGTGACTGCGGAGCTGGTCATCAGCTCTTGAGCGGTCACGGCGTCGACCTTGGCCAGATCGGACGGACGCGGTACCGCCGGCCAAGGGCCCGGGTCCTGGTCACGGACGCGGTACTCCTCCTTGGGCAGCAGGCTGAGGGACCTCGTTGCGCTGACCTGTCACACGGTCGGTGTCGGCACCCACCATGCCACCGTGGTACCGCCGTCGGCAGGGCTGCTCAACTCCAGTTCCCCGCCCAGCTGTTCGGCCCGTTCGGCCATGTTGCGCAGTCCGCTGCGGCGGCCGTCGGGAGAGATGCCGGTGCCGTTGTCCGTGACCGCGAGACGGACCTGGCGCGAGTCGGCTGTGAGGACGACGTCGGCGCGCCCTGCTTGGGCATGCCGGGCGATGTTGGTCAGTGCCTCGGAGAGTACGGCGACCACATGCTCGGTGATCTCCCGCGGTACGTCGGTGTCGACCAGCCCCTCCAGCCGCACACTGGGTGCGAAGCCCAGGACCGGCGCCGCCTCGCCCGCGATCCGCACCACACGAGCCCGGAGGCCGGTCCCGTCGGTGCCCGCGGGCGATCGCAGGCCGAAGATCGTCGATCTGATGATCTTGATGGTCTCGTCGAGGTCGTCCACCGCTCGCACGACGCGCTCGCACGCCTCGGGGTGCTCGATGAAGCGGCCCGCGCTCTGCAGGGTCATGCCGGTGGCGAACAGCCGCTGGATGGCCAGGTCGTGCAGGTCCCGGGCGATCCGGTCGCGGTCCTTGAGCACCGCGACCTCCTGCGCGTCCTGACGTCGTTCCGCGAGTTCCATCGCGACGGCGGCCTGTGCGGCGAAGGCCTGCAGGGTTTCGGTCTCTGTCGGGGAGAACTCCGGTCGGCCGGAATTCCGCGCCAGCAGGAGCACGCCTCGGGCACCGCCCTCGCCCGTGCCGATGGGCACGGCCACGGCGGGGCCGAGGCCCTGGAAGCGAGGGGGCTCCGGAGAGATCCGATCGTCGTGGGAGACGTCCGTGCTGACGGCCGGGGCCGCAGCGGAGAAGGCGAGCCCCATCAAGGTCGTGTCCACGGGCAGCACGAGCCCCTGGTGCGCCTTGGCGTCCAGCCCGACGGCGATCTCCACGGCGAGTGACCGGGTGTCCTCCACGGGCAGCGCGACCACGGACAGCGCCGACCCCGTGATCTCGCCGGCCCGCTCGGCGATCTGACCGAGCACCTCGCCGCGCCCTCCACCGGACATCAGGCTGTGCGTGATCTCGGCGTTCGCCTGCAGCCAGCGTTCCCGCAGCCGGGACTGCTCGTAGAGGCGGGCGTTGTCGATGGCGACGCCCGCGGCCACTGCCAGGGTCGACAGGACCGATTCGTCCTCCTGGTCGAACCGCGCCCCTCCACGCTTCTCGGTGAGGTACAGGTTGCCGAAGATCTGGTCGCGCACCCGGACGGGGACGCCGAGGAAGGTGTTCATCGGCGGGTGGTGGGGCGGGAAGCCGTACGAGGCCGGGTGCTCGGAGATCTTCGTCAGCCGCAGCGGCTCGGGATGGCTGATCAGCTCACCGAGAATGCCGTGTCCCTCCGGGAAAGGGCCGATCCGGGCGATCTGCTCCTCGGTGACCCCGACGGTGTGGAAGGCGGAAAGCCGCCTCCCGTCCGGACCGATCACACCAAGCGCCGCGTACTCCGCGTCGACCAACGTCGCAGCGGCTTCGGCGATGCTGTACAGCGCCTGCTCCAGATCCAGCTCGCGGCCGACCGAGAGCACCGCCTCCAGCAGGCTGTGCACCCGGTCCCGGGTGCCACGGGCGGCATCCAGCCGCGCCTGAAGCTCCTCAAGCAATTCGTCCAGCTTCAGCTGCGGCAGCCGTACACGGGCCGCCTGAGGCTCCTCGGGGATTCCCACCGGCGCCTCCTCCGATCCCTCGGGCAGGCTGACATCAGCCGCTTCAGTTATGGGTCACGCTACTGGCCGACGGCGGGCGACGGTACGGCTTCGGCCCCGGCGGCAGCGGGCCCGTTGGCCGCCTTCCCCGTGAACTGACGCTTGACGAGCGCCAGTCTTCACCCCACCGGCGTATTGGGCCGTTCGGCCCTTTGCCGGGGACGGGCAGCACCTGCCGGGCGGACCCGGCGGTGTTCGACGCTGAGACCACGTCGTGACCAGAGGAGCCGAACCGGGTCGGCCGAGCCGAGGAGCGCAGCGTCATGGTCCGTTACGTGTACGACGTCCGCGAGGGCCGCCGGGACATGGCTGACCTGTTGGGCGGCAAGGGCGCGAACCTGGCGGAGATGACCCGGCTGGGCCTGCCGGTCCCGCCGGGCTTCACCGTGACCACCGACGCCTGCCGGGGTTTCCTCGCGACCGGCGCCGAGCCGGAGGGCATGTCGACCGAGGTCTCCCGGCACCTGTCCTCCCTGGAGGAGACCGCCGGGCGCCGACTGGGGCAGCGAGACGACCCGCTGCTGGTGTCCGTCCGGTCCGGGGCGCGCTTCTCCATGCCCGGCATGATGGAGACCGTCCTGGACATCGGCCGCAACGACGACTCCGTCCTGGGCCTCGCCAAGACGTCCGGCAGTGACCGCTTCGCCTGGGACTCCTACCGCCGGCTCGTCCAGATGTTCGGCAGCACGGTCATGGGAGTCGACACCGCCCGGTTCGACGAGGCCATGACCCTGCTCAAGGAGGCCCGTGAGGCCCCCGACGACCTGCACCTGGACGCGAGCGACCTCGCTGCCACTCCAGCGACAGGACTTCACCGACCTCCTGGAGGCGATGGACGGACTGCCCGTGACGATCCGCCTGTTGGATCCGCCGTTGCACGAGTTCCTGCCCGACCGCACCGAACTCGCCGTACGCATCGCGGCAGCCGAGGCCCGCGGTGAGCAACCGGTGCCGCACGAGGTCGAGTTGCTCGCCGCGGTGAACCGCATGCACGAGGAGAACCCGATGCTCGGCCTGCGGGGCGTGCGCCTGGGGCTGGTGGTTCCGGGTCTGGTCGCCATGCAGGTGCGGGCCGTCGCCGAGGCGGTCGTGGCCCGCACGAGGGCCGGCGGCTCTCCGCGGGCCGAGATCATGGTGCCGCTGGTCGGCGCGGTCGAGGAACTGCGGATCGAGCGCGCCGAGGTGGAGCGGGTGCTGGACGAGGTGTCGCAGGAGTCCGGTGTTCCGGTGCGGTGCCCGGTCGGCACCATGATCGAGCTGCCCCGTGCCGCGCTCACCGCCGGCCGGATCGCCGAGGAGGCGGAGTTCTTCTCCTTCGGCACGAACGACCTCACCCAGGCCACCTGGGGCTTCTCCCGCGACGACGTCGAGGCGGCCTTCTTCTCCGCCTGTCTCGACCAGGGCGTCTTCCCCACCTCGCCGTTCGAGACGATCGACCGCGACGGCGTGGGGCGGCTGATCCGGATCGTGGTCGAGGAGGGCCGCGCCGCCCGCCCCGGCCTGAGGCTCGGCGTCTGCGGAGAACACGGCGGCGATCCAGACTCCGTCCACTTCTTCCACGCGGCGGGACTGGACTACGTGTCCTGCTCGCCGTTCCGGGTCCCGGTGGCGCGACTGGAAGCGGGCCGGGCCGCACTGCCCGCGAGCGCGGCCAGTGAAAGCCGATGAGGCCGCATGGGCCCATCCCGGGGTCCATCGGCCCTACAGAAAGGTTGCGGTTCGGGAGACAGTGAACTCAAGGAGCGGCACCGATCCCCCGCGGTGTCGCTCCGGCCGTATCTCGGTCCAACAGCGAGCGGCACACCCTCGAACGCACGCGGACGGAAGCCCGTCATGAACCACGACAACAACCACCGGCACATCACCGCGGAACCGTGCCGCCGCATCGAACTGGGCAGCGTCGAGGCGCTCCGCCTGCTGGGCAGCGTGTCGTTGGGGAGGATCGTCTTCACCCGGCACGCGCTGCCGACCGTCCGTCCGGTCAACCACGTCCTGGACGGCGGTGACATCGTCATCCGCACCCAGAGGCCGCATCCCTGACCATGCGCGCCCGGCAGAACGAAGGCCCCGGTGTCGTCGTCGCCTACGAGGCCGACGACATCGACCCGGACACCCATCT
This sequence comes from Streptomyces sp. SLBN-8D4, assembly GCF_049739545.1. NCBI lineage: Bacteria > Bacillati > Actinomycetota > Actinomycetes > Kitasatosporales > Streptomycetaceae > Streptomyces > Streptomyces sp. SLBN-8D4. Next base: position 8,442,077 of record NZ_JBMGQC010000001.1, on the reverse strand, counting down.
GGGCTGGAGCGTGGTGGTGACGGGGTATGCCCGCCTGGTGACCGAACCCGGTGAGCTGGCCCGCTATCAGGGTTTGTTGCGCCCCTGGGTGGACCGGACCGTGGACCGGGCGATTCGAATTCATCCTGATTTGGTCACCGGCGTCCTGCTGACCGCGGACGGCCGCCTGGGCGAGGTCTGAACCACGCTCGGGCGGCCTGCGGAATCGGGGGGTGCGGGGGCGCTCATCCGGTGGGGACGACGAGCACAGGGCAGTGGGAGCGGTGCAGGAGGGCGTGGGTGACCGACCCGAAGTGAGCGCCGTGAGGGCCACCCATGTGGTGCGATCCGATGACGACAACGGCGGCCCCACGGGTGGCCTCGACCAATGCGTGCGCCGGGGTGGTTCGGACCGTTCGGCTTTCGACCTCCACGCCGGGGTACTGCTCGCACATCCCTGCCATCGTGAAGCGTGAGACCGCTTCCTCTGCCCGGCTGTGCACAGCCAGGCGCGTCTGCCCCGGGCTCGTCGCCGGTATCGGCAAGGGCGGTTCCGGGGCCGCGTGCCGGTGCGTCCGGGAATGAAGCACCTGGAGGCGAGCACCGCGCCGCTCTGCCTCCTGCAGGGCGTAGACGGCGGCCTCCGCGTCGGTGTCGCTCTCCAGGCCGAGCAGGACGTTGCGGCGGTCGTCGTCGTGCGGTCGGTCACCGCGTACGACGAGCAGCGGACCGCGCGTGTGCGCGGCGAGTCGCAGACTCACCGAACCGAGCACGAGGCCGGCGACGCCACCCAGTCCTCGCGTGCCCACGACGGTCAGGGCCGCGTCCGCGCTCTCGCGCGTCAGCGCCCGTGCGACGTCTCCTTCCACGGCCGTGGGCACGACCTTCACAACGGGGTACCGCTCGTGTACCCGCGACGCGGCTGAGGCCAGGACCGGTCCCGCTTCGTCACGGTCGGGCACGGCGTACACCACGCGCAGCGCGGTCCCGCGACGAGCCGCCTCGTCCGCGGCCAGGTCCAGTGCCCGGGTGGAGACCAGCGAACCGTCCACTCCGACTACCACGTGATGACGAGGAGTCATAGCCCGCTTCCCTTCTGTGCGCGCTCTGTTGGTCTGCTTCCACCGGTGATGCTCCTCGTCCGCCACTGTTCGGAGCGGGAGTCGAGGGGACCTGCCGAATCGCCGAACGGCCCTCCGGGACAGAGCCGTTCGGTACGGGTGTCAGGAAGGTCAGACAGTGATCCGGCGCCCGGTGATCGTGTGCGGCTCGATCCGCACCCAGAGGTCACGGTGGCCGCCGGCCCAAGGAGCGGTGTATGCCCGTTGGTCGAGCCGGCGCGTCTCGTCAGGATCCGTGACGGTATGTGCCGGCCCGCACGCGAGCACGCTCCAACCACTGCTGAAGGCGTCGTCGATGCGATCGACCTCGAAGGCCACCTGGTGACCGGACGCCCGCGACGGAGTCGTGCCGGAGGCAGTCCGGAATACGATCGCGCCGTCGACGACGCTGTAGTTGACCGGCACGACCGCCGGCGCCGAAGGGGTCGACACCGCGATCCTCCCCACGCCGTGCGTGCCGAGCAGGGACCTGCACTCGTCCGTGCTCAGATCCGTGAACTCGGGTGTGCGAGCGGCCTGTTCGAGGCCGGGTGGACGATCGGCGGCTCCGCCGGTGAGCTCCGACACCCTGGTCTCCAGGACGGAGGCCAGACTCAGGAGCGTGCCCCTGTTCGGAGCGGCACCGGGATGCTCCTCCAGGTGTTTCAGGTAGCTGGGCGCCACGCCCGCCCGGGCGGCTGTCTCCTGCCGGGTCAGGCCAAGGTGTGCGCGCCGGGCAGCGAGTCGGCGTCCCAGGTCGCCCAACGGCCGTTCCGCCGTCGTGGCGGCGTCGGTCCTTGTCCGTTCGGGCATGGCCGTCACGTCCTTTCGTCAGGCCTCGCGCACGGCGACGGCCTCGTGCTGCTCCTCGCCGAGAACGACCTTGAGGGCGCCGGTGTCGCCGGCGCGTGAGAAGACGTCGTACGCCTCCTCCATGCGCTCCAGCGGGAAGGTGTGGGTGACCAGCTGTGCGGTGGGCAGCCGTCCGGCAGCGGCCATCCGCAGCAGAGTGGGGGTGGAGTAGGTGTCGACCAGGCCGGTGGTGATCGTGATGTTCTTGATCCACAGGTCTTCGAGGTGCAGGGTCGCGGGGGCGCCGTGCACGCCGATGTTGGCGACGTGTCCACCGGGGCGGACCATGCGGGTGCACAGTTCGAAGCTCTCCGGCACGCCCACGGCCTCGATGACGACGTCCGCGCCGAGCCCGTCGGTGAGGTCGGCGATCAGTTGCTCGGGGATTTCCCGGGCGTCGGCCACAGCGTCGGCGCCGAGCTTCCGGGCGGCTTCCAGCCGGGAGGGGGCCAGGTCCACCGCGACGATCCGCTCGGGGGTGAACAGCCGGGCCGTGGCGATCGCCGCCAGCCCGATGGGACCGGCGCCGACGACGGCCACGGTGTCTCCGGGGCGCACGTGCCCGTTGAGCACGCCCACCTCGTAGGACGTCGGGAAGATGTCGGCCAGCAGGACGGCTTCCCTGCTGTTCATGGCGGCGGGGAGGGGGTGGACGGACAGGTCGGCGTAAGGGACGCGGACGTACTCGGCCTGGGTGCCGTCGATCAGGTGGCCCAGGATCCAGCCTCCGCCGCCCCGGCACTGGCCGTACATCGTCCGACGGCAGTAGGCGCACCGTCCGCACGCGGTGATGCAGGAGACCAGGACCTGGTCCCCCGGCCGCACGGTCCGGACGTCGCTGCCGACCTCGACGATCTCGCCGACCGCCTCGTGCCCCAGCACGGTGCCGGGAGGCACCTCGGGGACATCGCCCTTGAGGATGTGCAGGTCCGTGCCGCAGATGGTGACGGCGCGGACGCGCACGATCGCGTCGGTGGGCTCCTTGATGGCCGGGTCCGGGACCTCTTCCCAGGCGGACTGCCCGGCGCCGTGGAAGACGTAGCCTTTCATGACGCTCCTCACTCCACTCGATCGGCCGCGGAGCCCGGGTCCGGCCGCGAGGCGTCGACGGCCGGTACGAGCCTGGCGCCGCTCTCGCGTCGATTTGCCCCGCAAGTCCAGCCTGGCCCGTGTCCAGGAGTGTCGCTTGGGCCGGTCGGGCCACTTCCGGGGCCGGACGGGGCCCGACCGCTGCACACGGCAGCCACGAGACACCCCCGTGGGTCCACCAGGCCAGCCCGCAGGGCCGATCGGCCACAACGACCGTCGTGACGCTGTACGGCGAGATCGACCTCATAACGGCGATCCCGCGGCGACGGTTTGGGCGGCGTGGGCACTCAGAAGAAGCTGAGAACTTCCTGTGCCAGGCTGGCGCGCCTTCGAACATCGTGTGTGACCAACCTGCTGGAGGAACTCCCATGGGCCTGATCAACGGCCTGCCCGCGCACGTCTTGCTCGTGCACTTCGTCGTCGTGCTCGTACCGCTGACAGCGCTGGCGCTCGCGGTCTGCGCGATCTGGCCGAGCGCGGCACAGCGCATGGGCATCGTGCTGCCGATCCTGGCCCTGGTCACGCTCGTGAGCGTCCCGCTGGCCACGCAGGCCGGGGAGTGGCTGGAGGAGCACGTCGACAGCAACGCGATGGTGCGCCGACACGCCGCCCTCGGCGACGGCCTGCTGCCCTGGGCAGGGGGTCTGTTCGTTCTGGCGGTCTTCGTCTGGTGGGCGGCCCGCCGCACTGCCGCTTCCGGGTCCGGTACCTCGCGTGGCACACGCGGGTCCGCGGCTCCGGTGCGTATCGCGGTTGCGGTTCTGTCGCTCGTCGTGGCCGTGGGAGCCGCCGTGGACGTCTACCGCATCGGCGATTCGGGGGCGAAGGCCGCGTGGCAGGACGGCTTCTCCAAGACGGCCTCGGGCGGCGACGGGGATGACAACTGACCTGTGGCGGGTTCGCCCCGACGGTCGGGACGAGCGAGTGCGTGCCGGCGCTCACCTGGCGTGTGTCACCGGACACCGTGCGCGTCACGCGGGACCGTCGTCGGCGTGGAGAGCCAGGCGGGGGCAGGCGGCGACGGCCCGGCGGGTGTGGGTGCGCAGATGGTCGGGGACGGCCTGGTCCTTGATGACGGGGTAGCCCCATTCGTCGAGGCTGATCAGCTCGGGGAGCAGTTCGGCGCACAGGCCCTGGCCCGTGCAGGCGATGCGGTCGATGCGCAGGCTTCTGGCGTGGCTCATCGCCATGTCTCCGGGGGTTTGGCGGGCGGCACGGGGATCCGGGCTGGTCGGCGGGCGGCTGCGCAGGCACCACGGGTGAGGTGCTGATCGAGGTCGTCGGCGAAAGTGTGCAGCGCAGAGGCGGCGAGGCGGGCGGCGCCGTCGGGGTGCCGGCAGGCGCCGCGATCCGGCAGCAGGGCGGTACGCCGGTCGAGCCGGGACAGCAGATCCGGGTCGGCATGTCCGGCGGCCAGCGCGGTGAAGTCCTCGGCCACGGCGGGCAGCCCGAAGTGGCAGGGACCGCACTGGTGGGCGCTGTGGGCCGCCAGGTAGGCGAGCATCCTGGCCGTCTCGCTGAGCCCACAGGCCGAGTGGGGAAGCGCAATGAGCACGCCCGCACCGGGCGCGGCCCCCAGGGGAGCCAAGTCACGCCGGGTGAGAGGCGTGCACACGTCCTCCGCCGCCAGCCAGGTGCCGGCGAAGCCACCGAGCAGGACCGCCCCCAGAGCTTCGGTGGCCCCTCCGGCACGGTCGACGATCGTGGCGAGCGGCGTACCGAGCGCGACCTCCTGAACGCCCGGGGTGGCGACGGCGCCGGAGACGGTGACGAGCGTGGTGCCGGGCTCGTCCGGGGTTCCCGTGCGGCGGAACCAGTCGGAGCCGCGGCGGGCGATGAGGGCGAGGTGGGCGAGGGTCTCGGCGTTGTGCACGAGGGTGGGGCGGCGGGCGACACCACGTTCGTGGGTGCGGGGCGGGCTCTCCTGGGGGCGAGCCTGGCCCCCGTTGAGCCAGCGCACCAGCGCGGTCGACTCACTGGAGACGTAGGCGTGCGGAAGGGCGTGCAGACGCAGCCGCACCGGGTCGAGACAGGCGCGGTGTCGTTCGTCCAGGGCGGTGCTGAGCTGCCGGTACTGAGCGGCCCGGGTGCGGGGTAGACATATGTGGACGGTGTCGGCGCCGACCGCGACCGCGGCCAGGACGGCACCGTCGAGGACGAGGTGGGGCGCGACGGCGAGCAGGAACTGGTCCTTGCGACTGGCCGGTTCGCTCTCCATGGCGTTGATGACGACCACGGCCCGGCCACCACGTTGCGCCACGGCCCGCAGCTTGCGCGCGGTGGGGAACCCTGCGCCGCCGCGTCCGGTGAGCCCGGCCGACTCGACGGCCTGCATCAGCTGCATCGACGTCCGGCTGCCGAGAGTCGTGGCGACAGGAGGCTGCCCGTGGCGCCGGAGGTGATCGGTGAGGTCGGCCCGTCGCCCGGTGGCGTGCCATCCGGCCAGCAGTCGGGTGGCGCCGGCGTCGCCCGGCACGGCCGTGTGTTCGTCGGGCGCGGAGGGCGCCGCGGTCGCGGAGCTCATCGTCCGCCTCCGAGAACGATCGATGCCGTGGCGGCGCGCTGGGCCCAGCCCGGCTGCAGCGGTCCTGTGGCCAGGAACGCGCTTGTCACCACCGGCATGGCGGTCGCTCCCAAGGCGGCCACCAGGCGTCCGATGACCCGCCCCGGACCGGCCTTCACCAGTCGCCACCACACGGCACCGACCACCGACATCAGGCAGGCGGCATACAGCCACAGTTGGAGGGAGAGCCGGGTGTCGGTGCCGGTGCCGGCGCTGTGGAAGAGCGCGAGCGGCCAGGCGGCGTAGGCCAGCCAGTGAACAGCCTTCCAGCGGCGCACCCCGAGCCGGCGCCGCAGCGCGCTGGTGACCAGCACCGCAAGCAGCACGTCGAGCGCAGCCGTGCCCAGCCCGAGCCAGAGCGGCCGGTAGGACGCCGAGAACGGCACCACGGACGCTGCCCAGCTCAGGTGTACGAACGGATCGAGCACCGCGGTCACCACGTGGACCGCGAGGAACACCAGGGTGAGCAGGGACAGGTTGCGGTGCAGCAGCCCGACCTCGAACCTGCCGATCCGCTGCGGCGCGGCGCGTCCGCCGGAGGCGATGCCGAGCACCACGGTAGTGGTGAGCAAGATCAGGGCGAGGGTGCCGCCCGCGCGGCTCGCGTACCAAAGGGGGCTGCCGGTCAAGGCGAGTGTCGTCATCGCGGGCCTCCAGGGGCCGTGGTGCAGGAGCCGATGGGAGCGCAAGCGTGGCCGTCGGGCGGCCAGCCGCCCACGCGAACGACGACCTGCGAGGGAGAGAGGGCCGAAATGTGGGTGCTCATGACGCCCCCGTCGTGGTCTGCGGCTGCTGCTGGGTCGCGGCGGGCGGCTGGGCCGGGGGCTGCGGAGCCGGTTGCGCAACGGGAGCCGCGCCCTCCTCGTCGTCGTCATCCTCGCCGTCCTGGTGACCGTTCGGCTCCCTGCTCCCCTCGTCGTCCTTCCCCGCAGGCGACGCCGCGGGATGGTGGACCGGTGTGTTCGCCGGCGCGGGGGCGGCCGAACCAGCTGGCAGCACATGCGTGTAGACACCGCCGAGAGCCGCCGCGCCGGCCGCAGCCGTGACCGCGATCCACAGCGTGGTGCGGCGGCTGCGGCGCAGACCGAGGTCACGTGCGTGCGAGGAAGAAGCCGGGGCGGGTGTCGGCGGGAAGTCGTCGGGCGAGGGGGCCATGGCAGCGCTCCTGAAGATCGGCGGCCCGGATCGGCTGCGTGCACCTCCAGGCTGTGCGCACGGCACCTAGAAACTCGCTCACGTCTCCTTCAGAACCGGTAAAGATCTCAACACCCCGCCCCGCTCGTGCGCGCCCTCCCGCCACAGAGGCAGATCCAGTACGACGGTCAGCCCGCCACCGGGCGTGTCCTCCAGCCGTGCCGTACCGCTGTCGGCGGTGACCAGCCGGTGCACGATGGCCAGCCCCAGGCCCGCGCCCCGGGCCTTGGGGTTGCCGAACCGCCGGAAGGCGACCGCCCTCGCCTCGTCCGTCATCCCGGGACCTTCGTCCCGCACGAACACCCGGACCACATCCCCCACCGTGCCACGGTCGAGGGTGATGCTTCCGCCTTCGAGGGCGGCATCCACGGCGTTGGCGATCAGGTTGTCGAGGATCTGCTCCAGATGCCCCGCACCCAGCGCAACGGTCAACGGCAGCTCCTGGGACACGGCGGTCAGCCGGATATCGCGTTCCTCGGCGCCGGGCGACCAGGCGGCCACTCGCTCGGCCACCACCTCGTCGATCCCCACCGCGGTCGAACGCGGCGCCGCCTCCTCGGCGCGCGCGACCACCAGCAGCCCGTCGACCAACCGGGACAACCGTGCGACCTCCTCTTGCGCGGCGCCCAGCTCCGCGGCGGTGTCACCCTCGGCACCGGCGGCCAGGACGTCGAGGCGCAGCCGCAGCGCGGTCAGCGGGGTGCGCAGCTGGTGGGACACATCGGCGATCACCGGCCGGTGGCCATGGACCAGGGCTTCCGTGCGGGCCGCCATGGTGTTGAAGGTGGCGGCCAGCCCACGCACGTCCGGCGGCCCGGCCCCGACGGCGGCCCGCTCGTCGAGGACGCCCTCACCCAGTCGCCGGGCTCTGACGTCCAGCGTCGACAACGGGCGGCCGACCCAGCGGGCCAGGCGCACGGACAGCAGCGCGGACGCGGCCAGCCCGGCGACGCCGATCTCGGCGGACCAGCCCCAGACAGCCGCGATACGGGTGTCCAGCGGGGCGGCGGAGCGGGCCAGGACGACGGCTCCAGCGGGCCGGCGCACCTCTCCGGCGGGTTCCGCGGCCACAAGCCGTCCCTCGTTCTCCGGCGGCTCCGGCTCGTGCCCGGAGGTGTCGTACACCGCGGCGCAGTCTGCTGACCGACGCACTACGGCCGTGGCGGGAGAAGTACCCGAAGGTGCCCGTGTGGGAAGACGTCCGGCTGCTGCCTCCGGCAGAGGCCCTGGCCCAAGGGACCGCGAGTGCCGGGCTGGTGGTCGTTGGGCGGGCGGCCCGGTAGCGCACCAGGAGCGGTCACACGGGGATCCTGCGCGAGTCCCTGTGCCCTGTCATCGTCGCTCTCCTCACGCTTCGCGTGCCGTCAACTCACCCGCTACGCGCCCTGCCCACGCTTCGATCTGGGTGAAGTCCCGGAAGTCTCCACCCTTTCCGGAGCGCAGGATCATCCCGGCCACCCACCCCTTCGCACCTTCTTCGAGGCAGCCGCCGAAGGTGACGTGTCCGTTCGCGTTCAGCCCTGTCATGGTCCGCTTCACGCCGGGCACGGGCGGGATGTCCCGCTCGGCGGCCGAGGCGTCGAGCGGCCCGCTGCTGAAGAACCAGAGCGGGCGTTCGGCGAGGGTTCGGCCGTGCCGCCGGACGAAGCGGCGGGCGTCCTTGTGCCAGCGTCCGGCGTACAGTCCGCCGCCGACCACGACGGCGTCGTACGAGGACACGCTCGTCACGGAGCGGGCGGGCAGCACCTCCACTGTCAGCCCGTCCTTGCGCAGAACCTCGGCGATGGCTTCGGCTATTTGTGCGGTCGAGCCGCTCGTCGTTCCGTAGGCCACCAGCACCTTGCCAGTCTTGCCGGTCATGGTGGTCCGCCTCCTCTCACAGCTTGCGCAGCCAGTCGTCGGCCACACCGTGCAGTGCCTGTTCGTCGGGCTGGAGCCGTTCGTCGTCCAGGAGCCAGGTGAGCCTGTCGACCACGGCTACGACGCCGTCGATCTGTCGGGTCATGGAGACGGCGATCTCCGTCTCGCTCTTGCGCTCCATCTGGCCGGTGAGGGTGACGACCCCTTCCGTCACGGAGACGTCGATGCTGTGGGGCGGCACCCACAAGGCGCGAACCAGCACCTCGTGGACGACCTGGTCGCGGATCTCCGGGTCCGGCCGCAGGAAGACCTGGAGCAGGTCGCGGCGGGTGACGATGCCGACGAGCCGGTGTTCCTCGTCGAGGACGGGCAGCCGCTCCACGCGCCGCTGGGCCATCGTCCGGGCGGCCTCGACGATGCTGTCGTCGGCACGCACGGTGACCGGCGGCTCGCTCATCAGCTGCCCGGCCGTACGTGCCTGGGCCTTCACGGCCTGCTGCCGGGCGCTGCGCGTCAGCACGGGGAGCCGCCGACGGCGCGGGGGGTCGAAGGGATCAGGGGTTGCCGCCTGGCGCACCATGAGGTCCGTTTCGGAGATGACGCCGATGACCTTGTCGTCCTCGTCGACGACCGGGAGTCCGCTGATGTGGTGGTCGGCGAGCAGCCGCGCCACCTCCTTGAACGGGGTGCCGTACTCGGCCCGGACGACATCACCGGTCATCACGGAGCCGACCTTGTTGTGCTTCATGGCTGATCCTCCTCAGCGGAGTCGGCGCAGATAGGGGTCGTGGGGCCGGCGCGGCAGCAGGCGGACGCGTGCGTCGAGCACGGTGACCTGCCCCGGAGCCGCGAGGACCGGATTGAAGTCGGCCTCGGCGAGCTGCGGCAGATCCGCGGCCATCCGGGACAGCCGCAGCAGCAGTCGTTCCAGGGCTTCGAGGTCGACAGGGGCGCTGCCCTGCGCGCCGAACAGCAGCGGGGCGCAGCGCGGGGACGTGATCAGGTCGTGCACGTCGTGGTCGGTGAGCGGGGCGAGCCGGGCCGCGTGGTCCGCGAGTACTTCGGTGGCCGTACCGCCGAGGCCGAACAGGACCAGTGGAGATCTCCACCGCGTCCTTGTCGTCGCCCGTGTCGTACTCGGCGAGGCCGATCACCCGGCCCTGGGTCTCCGCCAGCAGGGCGCGGTAGCCGGAACGGGCCGGGGCACAGGCGCGGTCGGCGGCCACGGCAGCCGATCGGCGGCTCGCCGCGAAGAACCTGAGCCGCAGGTTCTCCGGGGACATCTCCTCGTAGAGCCCTTCCAGTTGATCGTGGTCTCCGGGCGCCGCGGGGCGGATGCACACGGTGGTGCCGTCCGCGAGCAGGGCGTGGACCGGGGGTCGGTTGAGCACGTCGTCCGTCATGGGGGATCTTCTCCAAGCCTCTCGGCACTTCGAGCATCCAGCGGATCGTGGCTGGCTCCCATGGGCTGTCCGGGGTGCTCCGGGGGCCGGTCGGCCCAACGTTTCCGCTGGTCGTCCCTGGCGTGCGAAGGGGACCGGTGATCGGCGGCACCGGCCCCCTCCGGGCTGTGTCACTCGTCGGCGACGAGGGCTGTGAGGTCGAGGAGCCTGTTGGTGTAGCCCCACTCGTTGTCATACCAGCCGAAGATCTTGACGAGGGTGCCGTTGGCCTGGGTGAGGGCCGGGTCGAAGATGCAGGAGGAGGGATCGCCGATGACGTCGCGGGAAAGGATGGGTGCCTTCGACACCCGGAGGATGCCGTGCAGCGGTCCCTCGGCGGCTGCCGTGAACGCCTCGTTGACCTCGTCCACGGTCGCTTCGCGGCGCAGGACCACGGCGAGGTCGGTGAGGGAACCGTCCTCGACCGGAACACGGACCGCGATCCCGTCCAGCGCGCCGGCCAGCTCCGGCACCACGAGCCCGACGGCACGGGCGGCACCCGTACTGGTCGGGATGATGCTGAGCGCTGCCGAGCGGGCCCGGCGCAGGTCCTTGTGCGGGCTGTCGATCAGGGCCTGGTCGTTGGTGTAGCCGTGGATGGTGGTCATCACGCCGCGGTCGATGCCGAAGACCTCGTGCAGCACCTTCACCATCGGGGCGACGCAGTTGGTGGTGCAGGAGGCGGCCGAGACGATCCGGTCCTGGCTGCGGTCGTACGTCGTGTCGTTGACGCCCATCACGATGGTGGCGTCCGCGTTCTTGCCGGGCGCGGACAGCAGCACGGTGTGAGCGCCGGCCTTCAGGTGCAGGGCGGCCGAGTCGCGGTCGCGGAAGCGGCCGGTGGACTCGATCACGATGCCGGCGCCGTAGTCGGACCAGTGCAGGGCTGACGGATCGCGTTCGGCGCTGACGTCGATGCGCCTGCCGTCGACGGTGATCGAGCTGTCGTCGTGCACGACCTCGCGTCCGATGTGTCCGAACGTGGAGGCGTCGCTCCAGGAGGTGGGCCAGGGTGGCCGGCGAGGTGACGTCGTTGATGGCGACCACCTCGATGTCCTGGGTGCCCGCTTCGGCGCGGTCGAGTGCCGCGCGGAGATAGCTGCGGCCGATGCGACCGAAGCCGTTGATGCCGACACGTACGGTCATGGCGGTGCACTCCCTTGCGTGGAAGGGGCTTTCAGGCGTTCCAGGTCCAGTCGGCGACCTCGGGCAGGTCGGTGCCGTGTTCGCGGATCCACGCCTGGTGGCGGGTGCGGCTTCGGCCATCTCCTGTCGTACGGCGGCGGCGCGGACGGCGAGCCCGGGGACGCGGTCGATGACGTCCATGACCAGGCGGTAGCGGTCGAGGTCGTTGCGGGCGACCATGTCGAAGGGGGTGGTCGTGGTGCCCATCGGCGGCGTGGATGTCGGTGCGGCAGAGCCCGGAGCCCTCGACCCGGACGCGGACCTGGCCGGGGCCGGGCTCGGGGCCGGGCCGTTACTCGATGACCAAAGGCTCGCCGAAGGCTCGTACGACCGCTGCCTTCATGGTGCGACTCCTCGGGTCTCCTGAGTCAGTTGTGCGGGACGACAGCGACGGGGGCGGTGGAGTGGTGCAGGACGGCGTGCGTGACGGGGCCGATGTGGGCGCCGAGCGCGCTGCGGCGGATGCGGCGGCCGACGACGACCAGGGAGGCCTCGCGGGAGGCGTCGACGAGGTGGTTGCCGGGGCTGCCGTAGGAGGACTCCTCGACGACCTCGACCTCAGGGAACTTCTTCCGCCACGGGCTCATGACCTCCCTCAGCGCAGTGGTCTCGGACCGGGCCAGTTCTCCGTGGAGTTCCAGGTCCACGGACAGGCCGTAGGCGTAGTACGGCGGCGGGTTCCAGCCGTGGAACACCCGCAGGGAGGTGCTCCGGCGGGCCGCGGCCGCGAAGGCGAACTCGATCAGCTCCTCGTCCGGGCTCTCGACGTCGAGGCCGAGGACGACGGGCCGGAACGGGGCTGCGGCGGACCGGATGCCGACCGGGTCCATCTCGTGCTCGTCGGCAGCCTGCTCACCGGCCCTCACCAGGACGACAGGCCGCTCGGCATGCGCCACGGCCGACAGACCTACCGAGCCGACCATGAACCCCCCGACCCCGCTCAGTCCGCGCGAGCCCAGGACCAGCAGCTCGGCGTCCTTCGCCGCACCCGCCAGCGCCTCGGCGGGCCGGCCGGACAACTGCTCGGTGATCACCTCGATGCCGGGTGGCGCAGACGGACACCTTCGGCGGCCTCGCGGGGTATCCGCTCGGTCCAGTGCTGCTGGGTCTCGGCGCCCAGAAGAGGCGCCTGGGCCATGGGCGCCGGAACCGGCTCCCAGACGTGCACCAGTTTCAGCGGCAGGCCAAGCAGCTGCGCTTCACGGGCGGCCCACTCGGCCGCCGCGCGGCTCTCGGCCGAGCCGTCGAGACCGACGGTGACGGTGCGGGTCATGATCTCCACCTCCTGGATCGGGGATCCCGATTGGAACTTCTTCTTCGGATGAGGCCCATGGCAGGGGCCGCAGGTCCCTGCCATGGGCCGACCGGCCCAGGCGGGCCTTCGGCACGGCGGACCCCTGCCCCCCCCCTGATGGGGCCCGCCGCGCCTCCCCCGGGTCAGCGCAGCCAGCGGCTGTGGCGGACGAGCGGGAGCTTGGCCCAGACCCTGCCGAGGCCGAGGGTGTCGCCGGCGGAGGCGGCGGCCAGGGCGATCAGCACGACGGCGTAGATGAGGTGGTAGTCCGCGAAGGGGTTCGTCGACATGCTCGGCGAACCGTCGGAGAGGTGCTGGGCGGGCGGCCACTCGGCGACCCACATCAGCGCCATCATCACGGTGCCGGCCACGGCCGCGAACCGCATCGCCGCACCGGCGACGAGCGCGACGCCGATCCCGAGCAGACCGAGCATGAACAGCCAGTCCGCCCACGGGTCCCCGGCCCAGGAGTGGAACGTGGACTCCATCGGTCCGGCGGCGACACCGCTGAGGAAGCCCTTGGTGGGCGAGCCGCCGTCGATCCAGCCCTTGCCGGACGGGGTGGCGTAGCCGAGGCCGAAGGTCTTGTCGAGGAAGGCCCACAGGAAGACGAACCCCGTGAGCAGGCGCAGGGACGCGAAGATGTAGGCCTGCGCGGTGTGCGTGCCGCTGAGTGCCGACACGCCGGACTCGGATGCGGAGGCGGTCCCCCTCCTGCGGAAGGACGGCAGGTGGAAGCCGGAGCTCCGGTGAGGGTGCTCGTGCACGGCCATGGCGGTGATCCCTTCGGGGAGGGTGAGTCCGTTCGGTATCTGTCGTCCCTCACCCTCGTCTTGCGCGGCGGTGGCCGCCGGATGCCGAAGGTCCGCGGGTGCAGGGCTGAACGGCCCTGTCTTCAGGGGCCGTTGGGGCTCGGCGCCGTCGGCCTGTCGATGGCTGAGCTGCTGACCCGGGTCGCCCGTCCGCACGACGACGCCGCCGCCGCCGCCGAGGGAGTCGTGCCCGGCGTCGTCGGCATGCACGACGTTCGACGACTACCTGCAGGCCCGTACGCTCCCTGGCCTGCTGGTCTACCGCTATGACTCGCCACTGTTCTTCGCTGACGCGGCCGTCTTCCACCGCCCCGCCGTCGCCGCCGTGGACGAACAGACCGACACCGTGCGCTGGTTGGTCCTCAGCACCGAGGCCAACGTCGAGGTCGACATCACCGCCCTCGACGCGGTCGATGAACTCCGTCGCGAACTCACCAGCCGTGGCGTGGTGTTCGCCCTGGCCCGGGTCAAGCAGGACCTCACAGGCCGCCGTGGCGGCGAGCTGGTCTCCGCGTCCGGAGCGTTGAAGAGCACCACAGGCACACCGCTGGTCAGCGGGCACATCGAGGTGAATTCCAGCCCCCATCGATCGCGGCGACTTCTGCGGGCGCATCCAGACGTTCGGCCTCCCCGCAGACATGCTCAAGTCGCTTGCGTTGTCTCGTGGTACGCAGGATCTGGGCGGCCATCCACCAGGCGAGGTGGAGGCGTTCCTCGGTGTCCAGAGGCCATTGGCCGGTGAGGGCTCCCTCACGGTCGTCGAGCACTGCCTTCATCACGGTGGCGGCGCGCCTTCGAGCTGCGTGAACAGGTCTCCCACGGCATGGTGCGGCACGCCGTCCCGTGTCGTGCCCCACTAGTAGCCGCGTACGGCGAAGACGTTCTTCGGCATCGCCGGAAACGGCTCGTCGATGTTGCCGATGCGGCGGACCGTGAGTTCGTAGTGCCTGCGGCCAATGCTCGGCGAACTGGCGCAGATACATCTGCGGGACGGTGCGGTCCCGCGTTTGCCCGTTCTCGCGTGCCTCACACAGTAGGCGGCAGCCCTCGGGGATCTACGGGCTGCCGGCGCGGAAGAACTAGCTGGTCCCTGCGTCCCCACTGCGGCCCCATCCGATCCCATTCGACGGCCCATTGGTCCGTGGCCTGCCGTGCTCCTCAATGACGGACCCCAGCCAGGTCGATCCGCTGGTCGAGATCGTGGGCGCACGCCTCCAGCGGCAACGGTTCGGGAGGACTGAAGCTAACGTCGATGTCGGACTGTCGCAGTTTCTTGAGAAGCGAGTGCTCCCATTGGGCCCGCGCCTCCCCACCGGTGCAGACGCCATCGCGTTCCCGCCGTGGAACAGTGGAAGGGAAACGGCAGGGGCTGAGCGGTTCTCCGCGGAGGTCCACGCCCGGCGAAGGAGGACACGATGAGTCGCCCTGTGCTGGCGGGTATCGACGGGTCCGTGCACAGTTCGGTGGCAGCCGGCTGGGCGGCGCGAGAGGCCGCGCGGCGTGGTGTTCAGCTGCGCCTGATACATGCCTTCCCGCTGCTGCCGGGCGCCGCCGTGCCGCTCCCGGCCGTGGACTGGTTGCGGCACATGGGTGAGCAGATGCTCCAGCGGGCGGTTGCCGACCTCGGCGAACGCCACCCGGACCTCGCCATGCGGACTGAACAGGCCGATGACGCACCAGCCTCGGCACTCCTGGCTGCGGCACGCACCGCCGGGATCCTCGTGGTCGGCACACGGGGCGCGGGCGGCTTCGACGGGCTCGTGGTCGGCTCGGTGGCCCTGCGGATGGCCATGGCAGCCCCTTGCCCCGTCGTGTTGGTACCCCAACAGCGCGCCGACGCCTTGGGAGCAGGGAGACCCGCAGCACGCGGCGCCGCCCAGGCGGTGGTTGGATTCGACGCGCATCACCCGGTCAGCGAAACGGCGGACTTCGCGTTCTCGGCCGCTGAGGCACGGGGAGCACATCTGCGGGTGGTCCAGGCATGGACCCTTCCTGCCGACTCCGTGTCTTCCCGAACGCTGGCGGTGACCGAGGAGGACCGTGCCACCTGGGAGGATCAGGAGGTACTGCAACTTTCCGACGCCCTGCGCCCGTGGCAGGAGAAGTACCCGCGGGTGCCGGTCCGTCCCGACGTCGTGCTGCTCCACCCCGCCGAAGCGCTCTTGAACACGTCCCGCGGCTCAGAGCTGCTCGTCGTGGGCCGCCGTACCGATCCGCAGGCGGTCGACGGCAGACTGGGGTCCGTCACCCACGCCGTAGTGCACCACGCCCGCTGTCCGGTGGCAGTCGTTCCGCACATGGGCTGGTCGTGAACCGGCGTCCGACGGCGATCCGGCGAGTGGCTGGGGGTCAGCCGAAGAACACCTTGAACTCGTCGTAGAGCGACGGATCGACCTTCTTGGTCGTCTCTGTGGCGTCGGCGAGCGGAATCCGGACGATCCGCGTGCCGTGCAGGGCCACCATCTTGCCGAAGTCACCGTCCTTGACCGCGTCCACGGCATGCAGTCCGAAGCGCGTGGCCAGCCACCGGTCGAAGGCGCTCGGAGTCCCGCCGCGCTGGACGTGGCCCAGGACCGTGGTGCGAGCATCCGTGCCCGTGCGTTCCGAGATCTCCCGGGCCAGCCACTCGCCGATGCCGGACAGCCGCACATGGCCGAACTCGTCCAACGCCTGGTCCTTGAGCATCATCTGTCCCTCATGGGGGACGGCTCCCTCGGCCACCACGACGATCGGCGCATAGTTGATCTCAAATCGGCTTTGCACCCACGCGCAGACCTGATCGATGTCGAAGGGCCGCTCCGGGATGAGGATCGCGTTGGCGCCGCCCGCGATGCCGGCATGCAGCGCGATCCACCCGGAGTGCCGTCCCATCACCTCGACCACCAGGGTGCGCATGTGCGACTCAGCGGTCGTGTGGAGGCGGTCGACGGCCTCGGTCGCGATGCCGACGGCGGTGTCGAAGCCGAAGGTGTAGTCGGTGCCGGACACGTCGTTGTCGATGGTCTTCGGTACACCGACCAGGTTGATCCCCTGACGGCTCAGCTCGGTGGCGACACCTAGTGTGTCCTCGCCGCCGATCGCTATGAGCGCGTCCACGTTGTGCGCTGCAAGGGTGTCCTGTACACGGCGCAGGCCGTCCTCGTGCTTGAACGGGTTGGTGCGGGAGGAGCCGAGGATGGTGCCGCCGCGGGGGAGGATTCCGCGCACGCTGGGGATGTCGAGCGGCCTCACGTTGTCCTGGAGCAGTCCGAGCCAGCCGTCTCGCAGACCGACGAAGTCAATGCCGTACTCCTGGATGCCCTTGCGGACGACGCTGCGGATCACGGCGTTGAGGCCGGGACAGTCACCGCCGCCGGTCAGCACTCCAACCCTCATGGCCTTCTCCCATCAGCTGGTCACCCGACCTGGTGGCAGCCTTCCCGGTGACCGAAACAGCTTCCGGAACATGGATCACCTCTCTCCAGCCTCCCTCCATACGGTCCGCGGTGGCCACTCGGTCGCCCACCGGCGAGCCGTCGACCACCAGCGGTACGGGATCGTTCCGGTCGGGCCGGCCCCGCTGCCGTGCGCGACGGCGCTGGAACCGAGCAGCAAGCTGTCGAACGCCCGGGGCCCCGGTTGCCGACCTCCCTCCCAGGCTCCACCAGGCCACAACACCCCGCATCAACCGGCCGCACATTACGTAGTCGGCCAGCCAGCCGGGTGCCGCACAGCCGGGCACCGCCGGATCGAGCGCTCGCGGAGCGGTGACGTGGCGGCTCGCGACGGCTGGGGTCACGCTGGAAGGACCGTGAGAGGACGGCGACGGCAATCTCCTGGAGGTGCCATGAGCAGTGCGGACGGGCGTCGGGCGATCGTCGTGGGGGTCGACCCCGACCCCTCGAAGCGGCTGGCACTCGCCTGGGCCGTCGACGAGGCGGATCGCCGTGGCCTGCCGGTTCGGCTGGTGCACGCCCAAGGTGTGCCGACAGGTGGATACCGAACAGGTGAGGCACGGCCCTCCTGGGAGGAGTGGAACCGCACGCTGCACGAAGCGGGTACCGAGTCTCTCAAGGAGGCGGTCGCCTTCGTCGAGTCCCGGCGGCCGACGGTGGAGGTATCGACGGTGCTGGCGGAAGGAGAGCCGGCGTGGGTTCTGCGCGAGGAGGCACGGGACGCCTCCCTGGTCGTGGTGGGCTCCTGGCATCTGAGCACCCGGCGCGAAATGTTCACCTCCGCCTCCGTGGCGCTCCCGCTCTCCGCACACGCTCCCTGCCCGGTCGTCGCCGTTCCGGAGCCGGAGCACATCACCCAGGAGCCCCCGTACTTCGTCGTCGGCGTCGACGGCAGCCCGCATGCCACCGCGGCGGTGGACTGGGCGTTCGAGGAGGCTGCCCTCCGCGGGGCAGTCCTCAGGGCCCTGTACGTGTGGCATCCGCCGCTCCTCGGTGTCCGTGATGAGGACGCGGCGGTGCGGGAATGCCGCCGCGTACTGTCCGAGACGGTCGCGGGCCGCACCGCGACGCACCCGGAAGTCGATCTGCACCACGAAGTCGTCCTGGGCCACCCCGTGCGGGTTCTGACCGAAGCCTCAGAACACGCCCTCGGTCTGGTCGTGGGAACCCGCGGACACGGCGGGTTCACGGGCATGCTGCTGGGCTCGGTGAGCCAGGGAGTACTGCACCAAGCCCACTGCCCCGTCATCACGGTCCCGGTGTGAGGAGGCGCCGAAGGGCCCCTCGCCTGCCCCGGACGGCCCTGGTGGCGCCATACGACCCGCCCGACCATGAAGGAGCGCCGCCGAACGACGGCGGTGCGCCGACGGGGCGGCCGCCGAACTCACTGGAGTCCGTGATGGAAGCCTCACGCAGGGCCCTCCGCGCGATCCCAAGCGGTTCCGCCCGAACCGAGGTCGTGGCGCCAGGCGGGAAGGCGCCGAAGAAGGACGATCTGACCGAGCTGGACCGGGACGCCTACCGTCCAGCCAGATGTCGGCAGCAGCGGCCGGACCTCAGCGCTCACGAGCTGTTCAAGACGCCCCGTCCTCATGCCTTACGTCTTCAGGTGCGCATTGAAGAAGGCAACGATCCGGCGGCGGGCATCTTGGGCCGAGGGCTCGTGGTAGCGGGTCCCAGAGATCTTGCTCAGCACCACCGTCAGCGCTGTCATGTCAGAGGGCGGGTGGTTGTTGAGAAACCCATGGCCGGCTTCGGGATAGACCTTGACGTCGTGTTCCACCCCGTTGACGCTCAAAGCCTGCTCCAGTTGACCGGCGGCGCGGCGTCCCATCGGCGAGCGGTCCTTGCCGCCATAGCTGGCTACGACCGGACAGGCCCCCGCCAGCAACCGCTCGGCGTCCTTCGGGCAGCCGCCGTAGTTGCTGCTGGAGGCAGCGAAACCTCGGCCGGGGGCCAGTGCCAGGGCATACCCGCCGCCCATGCAGTAGCCGATCACCCCGATTCTGCCGGTGCACCAGTCGTGGTTGGCCAGCCAGCCACGAGCGGCTTCGATGTCGTCAAAGGTGCGTCCCTGCCGGGTTTCCAGTTCGCGGACGATGGTGCGCAGGCAACGCAGCATGCCGCCCCACCAGTATTGGTCCGGAGCGGCGGCCAGGTAGCCCTCGCCGGCCAGCCAGTCGGCCTGGTTGCGCGTGTCCTGACTCATCCCCCCGAAGTCGTGCAGCACCACCACCCCCGGCCAAGGCCCCTGTCCGGCTGGAGTGGCCACGTAGGCCGGCATCGCTCCCCTGGGGGTGGCGATCTTCACCTCGGCCATGAGGCCCTCCCGTCCGTTGCCGCCAACCGTAACCCGGTCATGTCCGCGCTGCGCTGCGGGAGATCACCCAAACGGAACCCGCCTTCGACCCGTCACCGCTCAAGATCGGAAAGACAACAGCTTCCTATGAGACAAGCCGTGGGGAGACACGAATGAAGTGGTTGGTGTCGCTGGTTGGCGCCGCGTTCGTCATGGTCACCTTGCGGGACCTGTTTCATACGCTGTGGCACCCCACCCGGCACGGTGGTCTGAGCCGCCTCGTGATGACAGCGCTGTGGCGGCTCGCCCGGCGTTTCCGTGCAACCGGGCGCGTGGTCGGGCTCGTCGGGCCGCTCGCCATGGTGACGGTCGTGGGCATGTGGGCCGTCATGGTCGTCCTTGGCTGGGCGATCGTCTACTGGCCCCACATGCCAGGGGCTTTCACCTTCTCCCCCGGTTCCAAGGCGGCGCAGGAGCCGGCGCTGCTCGACTCCCTGTACCTGTCGCTCGTCACGGTGGCCACCCTCGGGTTGGGCGACATCGCGCCTGCCGAGGGATGGCTCCGTCTGGTCTCACCGCTCGAAGCCCTCGTCGGTTTCGCCCTCCTGACAGCCACCGTCTCCTGGGTGCTGGAGATCTATCCCGCGCTGACCCGCAGGAGGGTCCTGGCCATCCGACTGGCTCTGCTGCGCGACGCCGATCCGGCAACACGGCAGGTCGACTGCACTGCGGGAGCGCTGCTGCTGGACAGCCTGTCCACTGAAGTCGTGCGGGTCCGCATCGACTTCACCCAGTACGCCGAGGCGTACTACTTCCATGACGGGGAGGACCATTCGTCGCTGGCGGCCATGATCGGCTACGCCGCCGTGCTGGCCCAGCGCGGGGAGGGGGCTGGACGGCCGGAGGTGCGACTGGCCGGCACCCTGCTGGCCGGGGCGCTGAAAGACCTCGCCGACGTCCTCGACCAGCGTTTCCTCCGTACAGGCGGCCCGCCGACGGAAGTGTTCGCCGCGTACGCCGCCGACCACGGCCGCGACGGCGCCTAGAAGCTGCGTCACATCTTCTCTCCGCAGATCTCGGGGGTCTGCTGCACGATCGGGTGACATCTTTAAGAGTTCCGCCAGGATGTCGTGCGGGTCGCGAGGACCCACGGCCCGGGTGTCACGGTGGAGCAGGTGGCCACCGACTTCGGGGCCCACCCGATGACGTTGTGGAAGTGAATGCGCCGGGCGGACGTCGACGACGGGTCCAAGCCCGGGGTGACCAGCCAGGAGAGAGCGCGGAACTGCGGGAAGCCAACTCGCATCCGTATTGCCCCAGCGTGGGTGCGGACGCAGCAACTGGACGTCCGTGGACGGTTTCTACGACATGTGCCACGTCGTACCGCAGGACTCGCACGCCAACGCCACAGGTCCAGGACCAAGATCCGGACCAGGTCAGCCCGAAGAAACTCGGGTTCTTCCAGAGCCTGAAGTCGGTTGCCTGGAGGCAGTTGGCTCCAGGCAACCGACCCGAACACGTTGCCGCGCAGGAAGATCATCCGGTGAGCCTCCGTTTCCTACGAGGTCAGGCGGGTACCCGGCTTCCCCGCACTCGCGGGAAGGAGCACCGTGTCGGCAGGAGACATCGGCCCGGTCCTGGTGGCCGCCGCAGGCTCGTCCAGCCTGAGGCTGACCGTGTTCGGCGACGACGGGCAGGTCCTGGCCGAACACCACAGCGCCTCCGCACCCGGCGAAGACGTGTCCGGCCCTTTGCGGCACCTGCTGGCCCGCACGCCATCGCCCACTGCCGTGGGTCACCGCATCGTCCACGGCGGGCCCGGACTGCGCAGCCACGTCCTGGTCGACGACGAGATCCGGGCCGCCCTCAGGAGTGTGGCCGACCTGGCACCGCTGCACGTCCCGCCGGCCCTCACCGTCCTGGACACCGCCCGGAACCTGCTACCCGACGTCCCGCACGCAGCCTGCTTCGACACCGTCTTCCACACCGGCCTGCCCGCCGCCGCCCGCGAGTACGCGGTGCCCGCCACCTGGCGCGAGGAGTACGGGATACGCCGCTACGGCTTCCACGGGCTGTCCTACTCCTGGGCACTCGGCCGGGCGGCCGAGCTGCTCGGTCAGCGCCCCCAGCAGCTCCACCTGGTGATCACCCACCTCGGCGGCGGCTGCTCCGCCTGTGCGGTGCGCAACGGGACCAGCGTCGACACCACCATGGGCTTCACACCGCTGGAGGGGTTGGTGATGTGCCACCGCAGCGGAAGCGTGGACCCCGGCGCCCTGACCTGGCTGCAGACGCGGCACCGTCTGTCCGCCGACGACATCGAGGACGCACTGAATCACCGTTCCGGTCTGCTCGGCCTCTCCGGCACCTCCGACGACACCCGCGACCTCGTCCGCAGCCGGGCAGCGGGCGACGAGCGCGCCGCTCTCGCCCTGGACGTCTTCACTCATCACTGTCGCCGCGGCATCGCCGCGATGGCCGCGTCCCTCGACCGGCTCGACGCCCTGGTCTTCACCGGGGAGATCGGCGAAGACCAGCCCGAGGTCCGCGAAGAGGTATGCACCCGGCTCACCGCCCTCGGCCTGACCGGCGGCCTGCGCACGCCCGACGACGCGAGCCGGCCCGCGATCGTCAGCGGGCCGGGGGCGGACATACCGATCGTGATGGTACCCACCGGAGAGGCCCGGCAGATCGACCACGAGACCCGAGCCCTTCTCCGCGGCCTGTGAGGCGCACGCGCGCCTTCCGCCCCGCCTCGTCGCGTTCGTGAGAGAAGTGCGGAAGAGGTCGCGACCCGCCAGGCACCGCACCGCTACCGCTCCTGCTGGCCCGGCACGCGGTGGCCCCCGTGCCCGCCCGTCCCGTCAGCCCCCGTGCGCGGGGCGATGGCGGCGGAAGGCCGCGAGAAAAGGATGGGGGGGCAGCGCTCCAAGACACATGTCGGCGGGCTCCGGCAGCCGGACCGACCCGCTGCGCCGGCCCGGCCGGGTTTCCGCGGTCAGCGCCGCCCGCCCAGGATGATCTTCCAGACGCGCGTTGCCACCTGCAGATTGAGCCGGGTGTCCACATCCGCCAGGTCGCGGTCGCTGATCTCCCGGATGCGCTGCAGCCGGTAGCGCAGGGTGCTGCGGTGGACCGTCAGTGCGACGGCCGCGTCGTCGTAGTTGCCTCCGCAGTCGAAGTAGCGCGAGAGCGTTTCCACCAACTGCGCGTCGTGCTCTGCGTCGTAGTCGATCAGCCGGCCGAGCCACTCCCGCACGAAACCTTCGAGTTCCCGGAGATCGTTGCCCGGCCCCAGGATCCGGTACAGCCCGAGTTCGTCGAAGAACGTCGTCCCGCTGCGCTCGCGGGAGTTCTGCCGCACCTCCAGGGCCCGCAGTGCCTCCTGATAACAGCGGGGAACCGCGTCCGGGGAGTCGCAGCGGGTGCTCACCCCGATCGCTCCGGCGGATGTCCCCAGCTCATGGGCCAGCGCCGCGTGCACGGCATCGTCGTCGGGCCTTGCTTCGGTCAGCAGGACCACCCGGTCGCCGCGACGGGTGATCAGCGTATGGGCCGCCGTGGTGGCTGTCGCTCGTTCGACGGCCCGGGTGAAGGAGTCGTCTGCGGCGTTGCCCGGCCAGTGCACCACGACCACGTAGTGGGTACGCCGCAGGTCGTGGCCGAGGGCTTCGGCCCGGGCGTAGGCGCTCGTCTCGTCAGTGCCCTCCAGCAGGTCGTCGATCAGCTGGCGGCGCAACCGCAGTTCGACCTCGGTGAGCTCGCGCACATGCAGGAGCTCCTGAGCGAGCAGGCGCTGGGCGTGATCCAAGGCGAACATGGTGTGCTCGTCGGCCGTCGCCTCGGGGTCCTCCAGGGCGAGTACGCCGAGGAGGTGGCCGCGCGGCCTGACGAGGGCGATCAGCCGGGCCTTGACCCTGACCGGGCCCGCCTCGCGCGCGACCAGCCGCAGCATCTCTTCCTGGCGGGTCGAGGACCGCACCGGATGAGGGTCGGGCCGGTCGGGACCGGCCCAGGACCTCAGGTTGCCGAACCGGTCCTCGATGAGTGCCGACAGCCCGGTGAGCTCGTACAGCGCCTGGGTGATGGCGTCCTCGCCACCGCCCCGTGCAGTAACACGGGCGAGGGTCTCGTGCACCTTCTTCTGCAGGTGCAGCTCGGAGTACATCGCGTCCAGCTGCCGCAGTGCGGTGTCCCGTTCGGTGCGGAGGCGGGTCAGTTCGCCGGCGTTGTCGTGCTGCGAGGCGCGTGTTGCCGCCAGTGACAGGGCCGCGGCTGTGAGTTTCACGAGCGTCTCGAGGAGGAAGTGCCCCTGCTCGTCGGGCCCGGAGGGGGAGGAGACCACGATGTAGCCCAGCAGACCGTCGGCTCCGCGCAGGCCGAACGCCCGGTTCCAGGGCCGCGCCGGAAGGGATACGGAGCCGTCGGCCCCGCCCAGCTCCGTCATTTGTGCGTCGTCGACCGTTGGTGCTCCCGCGTCGTGGCCTGGAACGCGTGACAGACCGTCGCCCGTCGCGAGGTATCCCGCCTCGGCGCGGTAGGGGCCAAGGGCTCTGACCTGCCACATGGCCAACCGCACGATCTCACCCTGTTCCGCGCACGTGAACAGAGTGTGCGACAGCACGAGCAGCCCGTGTGGGTCCAGCGCCGCGAGCGGACGGGGGTCGCGCCGTTCGCTGCCCGTGGTGTCTCCCGGGTGGCGGGCCACTTCCTGGTCGGGGACATGAGGCGACAGTCCCTGTGACGGACGGCAGGCCATAGTCCACTCCGTTCTCCGGTCACCGGAGGCGACCAGGCAAGTCGTGGGATTCACGCCTCGGCGAGACCTGAGTACCCAGCCTGGACCGGGCCACCCGGCTTGTCTGGATTGCCTTGTTCTCACGGACCGACCGAGAACGCCGAGTTCTGACCTGCCGGGGGCAGGCGGAGCGTGCTGCCGAGTTGCCACGCTGGGCCTGTCAGGGATCGCTGGCACCTGTAACCGGTGAGGGAGGACTGGCCGATGAACGAGCAGGCCCGCAGGACCATCGCCTCGTACGCGACCTACCAGGAGGCGGAACGCGCCGTCGATCACCTGTCCGATCGGGGTTTCCCCGTCGAGAGGGTGGCCATCGTCGGGCAGGACGTGCGCCTGGTCGAGCAGGTGACCGGCCGCACGGGACTCGGCGGGGCCGCCCTGCACGGCGCGGCGAGCGGCGCCCTGCCCGGCGCCCTGATCGGATGGATCTTCGGGCTGCTGAACTGGCTGGACCCGGTCGTGTCAGGGCTGCTCCTCGCCTTGTACGGGCTGATTTTCGGAGCGGTCGTCGGCGCACTGTTCGGCCTGCTGGCGCACGCGGCCCAGGGTGGCCGCCGGGACTTCGCCTCGATGAGCTTCATGCAGCCCAGCCGGTACGACGTCGTCGCCGACGACGCGGTCGCCGACGAGGCGGTGCGGCTGCTGGCCGAGTTGCCCAGCGGGACCAGTACCGGCACAAGCAGCGGGGCGTGGAAGGGCAGCAGCCGCCCGCGGAGCGGTCCCGCCGTCACCTGAGCCATTACGGAGACCGGGCGCGGCTCCGAGGGGGAACGGGGGCGCCCGTAGCGGAAGGAGTTCCTCATGGCCAAGGCAGTAGGAATCGACCTGGGCACCACGAACTCGGTGATCGCCGTCTGGGAGGGCGGCGAGCCGACGGTCGTGCCCAACAGCGAGGGCAACCGCACGACACCCTCCGTGGTGGCCTTCACCGACACCGGGGAACGGCTGGTGGGTCAGCTGGCCCGCCGCCAGGCGATCCTCAACCCCAAGGGCACCATCTACTCGGCGAAGCGGTTCATCGGCCGGCACTTCGACGAGATCTCCGAAGAGGCCAGGGCGGTTACGTACGACGTCGTCGAGGGCGACGGCGGAGCGGCCCGGTTCAAGGTGCGCGACAAGCTCTACGCGCCTGAGGAGATCAGCGCGCAGGTGCTGCGCAAGCTCGCCGACGACGCCTCCAAGCAGCTGGGAGAGCGGGTCACGGAGGCGGTCATCACGGTGCCCGCCTACTTCAACGACGCCCAGCGCACCGCCACCAAGGACGCCGGCCGGATCGCGGGCCTGGAGGTGCTGCGGATCATCAACGAGCCGACCGCGGCAGCCCTGGCCTACGGCATGGACAAGAAGGAGCACGAGACCGTCCTCGTCTTCGACCTGGGCGGCGGCACCTTCGACGTGAGCATCCTCGACGTCGGTGACGGTGTGGTGGAGGTGCGCTCCACCGCCGGTGACAGCCACCTGGGCGGTGACGACTTCGACCGGCGTCTGGTGGATTACCTCGCGGACGACTTCCAGAAGGAGAACGGCATCGACCTGCGGAAGGATCCGCAGGCCCTGCAGCGTCTGTTCGAGGCGGCGGAGAAGGCCAAGACCGAGCTGAGTTCGGTGACACAGACGCAGGTCAGCCTGCCGTTCATCACCGCCGACGCCGCGGGCCCCAAGCACCTCACCGACTCGATCATGCGGTCCACGTTCGAGCAGATCACCGGCGACCTGGTGGAGCGGTGCCTGGGACCGGTCCAGCAGGCCATGGGGGACGCCAAGGTCGGCGAGAGCGACATCGACGAGGTCATCCTCGTCGGCGGTTCCACCCGTATCCCCGCCGTCCAGGCCCTGGTGCGCCGGCTGACCGGCGGCAAGGAACCCAACATGAGCGTCAACCCCGACGAGGTCGTGGCGATGGGCGCCGCGATCCAGGCCGGGGTCCTCAAGGGCGAGGTCAAGGACGTCCTGCTGCTCGATGTCACCCCGCTGTCGCTGGGTGTCGAGACCCGCGGCGGTGTGATGACGAAGATCATCGAGCGGAACACCACCATCCCGGTGCGCCGCTCCGAGACCTTCTCCACCGCCGAGGACAACCAGCCCGCCGTCGACGTGGTGGTCCTCCAGGGCGAGCGTGAGCGGGCCGCCGACAACCGGGTGCTCGGCCGCTTCCAGCTCACCGACATCCGCCCCGCGCCGCGCGGCGAGCCGCAGATCGAGGTCATCTTCGACATCGACGCCAACGGCATCCTCAACGTCACCGCGCGGGACAAGGACACCGGCAAGGAACAGGGCATCACCATCAGCGAGAGCTCCAACCTCGACCGCACCGAGGTCGAGCGGATGGTCCAGGAGGCCGAGCGCAACCAGGACCAGGACCAGGCCCTCCGTGAGGCCGTCGACGCCCGCAACGAACTGGACGCCATCGCCTACCAGGTCGAGAAGCGCCTCGGCGAGCTCGGCGACGCCGCGCCCGCACATGAGAAGGCCCGCGCCGAGATGCTGGTGTCCGAGGCCCGCGAGGCGGTCAGGAACGAGGTCGGGGCGGACAAGGCCCGGCCACTGACGTCCGAACTCCAGCAGATCTTCGCAGGGCTCGCGGCCCACCAGGCGGGAGCCGCCGCGGGCGGTCCGGCGGGCACCGGCTCACCGGACGGATCCGGTCCCGGCGGAGGGAGCCCGGGCGGCGCAGGAGCCGACGACGACGTGATCGACGCCGAGTTCGACAAGGGCTGAGGTGCCCACCATGCCCATCCCACCCCGGGGCCCAGAGCCCGACCCGCCACCGGAAGGCGCCGTACAGCCGCCGCGCGGGGACCTTGCGCAGCCCGGACAGCCGACCGAACAGGCCGAGCCGGGGCCCGACGCCGCAACCGGCACCGCCGCAGCCGCAGCCGCAGCCGACGACGATTTCGCGGCCGCGCTGCGCGAGGCCGACGACCGCTGGCGCCGCGCCCTGGCCGACCTCGACAACCTGCGCAAACGCCACGCCAGGGAGCTGAAGGGACAGGCCGCGGCCGAACGCGCCCGTACGGCTGCGGCCTTCCTGCCCGTCATCGACAACCTGGAACTTGCCCTGAACCACGCGGCCGCCGACCCCGGTGCCATTGTCGAAGGTGTCCGGGCCGTGCGTGACCAGGCCGTGAACGTCCTGGAGCGGCTGGGCTACCCGCGCCATGCGGAGACCGGCGTGCCGTTCGACCCGGCCCGGCACGAGGTGGTCGGCGTCGTCCAGGAACCCGACGCCGATCCCAACACCGTGGTCCAGGTCCTGCGACCCGGTTACGGGGAAGCCGAGCGGCAGCTGCGGCCTGCCGCCGTGACCGTCGCCAAGCGGGAGTGAGCGGCCATGGCACGCGACTTCTACGAGGTGCTCGGCGTTCCGCGCAGCGCCGACCGTGACGAGATCCAGCGGGCCTATCGCTCCCTGGCCCGCAAGTACCACCCCGACGTCAACAAGGACCCGCGGGCGGAGGAGCGGTTCAAGGAGATCAATGAGGCCTTCAGCGTCCTGTCCGATCCCGAGCAGCGAACCCGCTACGACCGCTTCGGCGAGGACTTCCGGAAGATCCCGGAGGACTGGGAGGAACGGGTCGGCGCCGGTGCCGGCGCGGGAGCCGGCAGCGGCTTCCGGTGGTCCACCGGGGGCGGTCCCCGGGTCCGGTACGCCACCAGCGACTTCGGCGCCGAGGGCGTCGACGTCGACGACCTGTTCGGCTCGTTGTTCGGGGGCGCCGGACGGATGCGTGTCCCCGGAGCCGACCAGGAGGCCGAACTGCCGCTCACCGTCGAGGAGGCCTACCGCGGAGGCCGCCGCACCGTCACCCTCGCCGGGCCCGACGGGCAGCGGCGCTACGAGGTGGACGTACCGGCCGGCGTCACCGACGGCCAACGCATCCGGCTGGCGGGCGAGGGCGGCCGCGGCAGCGGCGACGCTTCCGCGGGAGATCTGTATCTGCGGGTGCGGATCCAGCCGCACCCCCGGTTCCGCCTCGACGGCCGGGACGTGTACGTGCAGCTTCCGGTCACCCCCTGGGAGGCCGCGCTGGGCGCGACCGTGCCGGTGTCCACGCCGAGCGGTGCCACGGCGAAGGTGACCGTGCCCGCCGGGTCCTCCAGCGGACGGCGGCTGCGGCTGCGCGGCGAGGGCATGCCGGGCCCGCGCGGCGCGAACGGAGACCTGTACGCGGAGCTGCGGATCATGGTGCCGCCCCGGCTGAGTGACCGGGAGCGCGAGCTGCTGGAGGAACTTGCCGCAGTCTCCTCATTCGACCCCAGGAGGACGTGATGAGCGACCGACCGGCCAAGGCCCGCCCATCCCCCGCACGCACGACCGAGGTGGGCACGCGGTACGCGATCGTGCCCGTGCCCGTGCTCTCCCTGGCCACCGTGGCCCGTCGTTCGGGTCTCCATCCCGACCTGGTCCGCCGGTTCGTCGCCCTGGGACTGGTCGACGCCGAGCGCGACGCCGCGGGGCGCCTGGTGTTCGACCCCACGGCCCCGGCCGCCCTGGCCCGCGTCCAGCGGCTGCGCACCGGACTCTGCCTCAACTACGCATCCATCGGCCTGGTGCTCGACCTGCTCGATCGCATCAGCCTGCTCGAAGCCGCGCTGCGGCGTGCAGGGACGAGGAGTGATCTTCCACCATGGACATGAACCGCCTGACCCAGAAGTCACAGGAAGCCCTGCAGGAGGCGCAGAGCGCCGCCGGCAGCCTGGGCCACACCGAGGTCGACGGCGAGCATCTGCTGCTCGCCCTCCTCGACCAGGAGGACGGTCTGATCCCTAGGCTGCTGCAACAGGCCGGTGCCAAGCCCGAGGAACTGCGCGCGGCCGTACACGATGAACTCTCCCGGCGCCCGAAGGTCACCGGGCCCGGCGCGGCGCCGGGTCAGGTCTTCGTCACCCAGCGCCTGGCCCGGTTGCTGGACGCGGCCGAGCGGGAGGCCAAACGGCTCAAGGACGAGTACGTGTCCGTGGAGCACCTGCTGCTGGCGCTGGCCGAGGAGGGTTCGTCGACCGCCGCCGGGCGTCTGCTCAACCGGGCCGGCATCACCCGGGACTCGTTCCTGAGCGCGCTCACCCAGGTCCGCGGCAACCAGCGGGTCACCTCCGCCAACCCCGAAGTGGCCTACGAGGCGTTGGAGAAGTACGGCCGCGACCTGGTCGTCGAGGCCAGGGCCGGGCGGCTGGACCCGGTCATCGGCCGGGACGCCGAGATCCGCCGGGTCACGCAGATCCTCAGCCGCAAGTCCAAGAACAACCCCGTCCTGATCGGCGATCCCGGCGTCGGCAAGACCGCGATCGTCGAGGGGCTCGCCCAGCGCATCGTGCGCGGCGATGTGCCCGAGGGCCTGCGCGACAAGATCGTGTTCGCCCTCGACATGGGCTCGCTGGTCGCCGGGGCCAAGTACCGCGGTGAGTTCGAGGAACGCCTCAAGGCCGTGCTGGCCGAGGTGAAGGCCGCCCAGGGGGGCATCCTGCTCTTCGTCGACGAACTGCACACCGTCGTGGGTGCGGGGGCCGCCGAAGGGGCCATGGACGCGGGCAACATGCTCAAGCCGATGCTCGCGCGCGGCGAACTGCACATGATCGGCGCCACCACCCTCGACGAGTACCGCAAGCACATCGAGAAGGACGCCGCCCTCGAACGCCGCTTCCAGCAGGTCCTGGTCGACGAGCCGGACGTGGAGGACACCATCTCCATCCTGCGCGGACTGCGCGAACGCCTGGAGGTCTTCCACGGCGTGAGGATCCAGGACACCGCTCTGGTCTCCGCGGCCACCCTCTCCCACCGCTACATCACCGACCGGTTCCTGCCCGACAAGGCGATCGACCTCGTCGACGAGGCGTGCGCCCGGCTGCGTACCGAGATCGACTCCATGCCCGCCGAACTCGACGAGATCACCCGCCGCGTCACCCGCCTGGAGATCGAGGACGCGGCCCTGTCCAAGGAGAACGACCCCGCCAGCAAGGCCCGACTGGAGGAACTGCGCAGGGAACTGGCCGACCTGCGTAGCGAGGCCGACGCCAAACATGCCCAGTGGGAGGCCGAACGGCAGGCGATCCGCCGCGTGCAGGAACTGCGCCAGGAACTGGAGCAGGTCCGCCACGAGGCGGAGGAGGCCGAACGCGCCTACGACCTCAACCGCGCCGCCGAACTGCGCTACGGCCGCCTGCAGGACCTGGAGCGCCGACTGAAGGCCGAGGAGGAGCAACTGGTCGCCAAACAAGGGCAGAACCGGCTGCTGCGCGAGGTCGTCACCGAGGAGGAGATCGCCGAGATCGTCGCCGCCTGGACCGGCATCCCCGTCGCCCGCCTCCAGGAGGGCGAACGCGAGAAGCTGCTGCGCCTGGACGAGATCCTGCGCGAGCGCGTCATCGGCCAGGACGAGGCCGTCCAGCTCGTCACCGACGCCATCATCCGCGCCCGCTCCGGCATCCGCGATCCGCGCCGCCCCATCGGCTCGTTCATCTTCCTCGGCCCCACCGGCGTCGGGAAGACCGAGCTGGCCAAGACGCTCGCCCGGGCCCTGTTCGACTCCGAGGAGAACATGGTTCGCCTCGACATGAGCGAGTACCAGGAGCGGCACACCGTCAGCCGGCTCATGGGCGCACCGCCCGGATACGTCGGGTACGAGGAAGGCGGCCAGCTCACCGAGGCCGTGCGCCGCAAGCCGTACTCGGTCGTCCTGTTCGACGAGATCGAGAAGGCGCACACCGATGTCTTCAACACCCTGCTGCAGATGCTCGACGACGGCCGCATCACCGATGCCCAGGGCCGCACCGTCGACTTCCGCAACACCGTGATCATCATGACGTCCAACATCGGCTCCGAGCACCTCCTCGACGGCGCGACCGCCGAGGGTGACATCAAGCCGGACGCCCGCGCCCTGGTGATGGGCGAGCTGCGCGGGCACTTCCGCCCGGAGTTCCTCAACCGCGTCGACGACATCGTGCTGTTCAAGCCGCTCGGTGAGCAGCAGATCGAGCGGATCGTGGAGCTGCAGTTCGACGAGCTGCGAAGGCGCCTCGCCGAACGCCGCATCACCGTCGAACTCACCGAGGCAGCCCGGAAGCTGATCGCCCACCAGGGCTACGACCCGGTGTACGGGGCCCGGCCGCTGCGGCGTTACATATCCCACGAGGTCGAGACCATGGTCGGGCGCGCCCTGCTGCGCGGTGACGTCCAGGACGGCGCGACGGTCCGCGTCGACGCCGCACACGGAGAACTGGTCGTCACCTACGACAAGCCCGAGGATGTGAAGGAAGCGAGGGCGGCATGAGCACCCTGCAAGCCACCAACGTCGTCTGCCCGCACTGCGGGCGCACCAACCGGGTGCCGGTGGCCGCCGAGGGCCGCCCCACCTGCGGCAACTGCAAGCAGCCGCTGCCGTGGATGGCCGATGCGGGCGACGACGACTTCACCGAAGTCGTCGAGCAGGCCACCGTGCCCGTCGTCGTCGACCTGTGGGCCACCTGGTGCGGACCCTGCCGCATGGTCAGCCCCGCGCTGGAGCAGGTCGCCACCGACCTGGCAGGAACGATCAAGCTGGTCAAGGTAGACATCGACAAGAACCCGCGTCTGGCACAGCGGTTCGAGGTCCAGGCGGTACCGACGCTGCTGGTCCTCGACAAAGGACAGATCATCGCCCGGCAGGCGGGTGCCGCACCTGCCCCTGCCCTTCGGCGGTGGGTGGAGCAGTCGATCGCGGCCCGGAAAGAGTGATCCACATGACCCTGCACGCAGATCCCCACCTCGCGCTTGTCCGGCCGGTCCAGCCGCTGACACCGGAAGGGTGCCAGGAGTGCCTGCTGCTCGGCTCCCCGTGGGTCCACCTCAGGCTCTGCCTGACCTGCGGCCACGTCGGCTGCTGCGACTCCTCACCGAACAAGCACGCGCGTAAGCACGCGGCTGCCGACGCCCATCCGATCGTGCAGTCGTTCCAGCCCGGCGAGGACTGGCGGTGGTGCTACGTCCACGAGGCGTTCGTGTGATGCCCGGCGACGAGACGCGGCCCGACGCGCCGCCGGTGCCGGACGAGGCGGAGGAGAGCGTCCCCTTCGAGACTCCTGACATCTACGGCGCCTATCCCCGCCTGAGGGACGACCAGATCGCCCGCCTGGCGGAGCACGGCCGGCGGCGCGCGGTTGACGCCGGCGACGAGCTGATCCGGGAGGGGCAGCGGTGCGAGACGTTCTACGTCGTCCTCAGTGGCTCTGTCGCCATCATCGAGAACTACGGCACGCCCGATGAACACCTGCTGCGTGTGCACGGACCTGGCCGCTTCATCGGCGAACTCGGCCTCCTCAACGGACAGGTGGCCTTCTACACCGCCGTGGTCAGGGATCCCGGCGAGATCCTCGCCCTGTCCATGGACCAGCTGCGCGACCTGGTGACCCGGGACCCCACGATCGGTGATGTGGTGCTGCGCGCCTGCCTGGGGCGCCGCGCTCTGCTCGTCGGGCAGGGCGCCGGTTTCCGCATCATCGGCTCGCGCTACTCGCCCGACACCCGTCGGCTGCGCGAGTTCGCCGCCCGCAACCGGCTGCCGCATCGCTGGATCGATCTGGAGACGGACAAGGAGGCCGAGGCACTGCTGCGCCGCTTCGGGGTCGGGCCGGAGCAGACGCCGCTGGTGATCTGGCGGGACACGACCCTGCTGCGCAATCCGAGCAATGCCGAACTGGCCCGGTTCATCGGCCTGCCGGCCCTGCCACCGGGCAACGGCCGCGGCGACCTCCTCATCGTCGGCTCCGGTCCGGCCGGTCTCGCCGCCGCGGTGAACGCCGCCTCGGAGGGCCTCGGCACGACCGTGGTCGAGGCGCTGGCCACCGGCGGCCAGGCCGGGACGTCGTCCCGCATCGAGAATCTGCTCGGCTTCCCTTCAGGCATCTCCGGCGCCGAACTCACCGAGCGCGCCGTGCTCCAGGCGGAGAAGTTCGGCGCCCGGATCAGCGTCCCGGCGGAGGCCGCCCGGCTCGAACGGCGGGACGACCACTACGCCGTCGGATTCGCCGACGGCAGCGAGGTCACCGCCCGTACCGTCGTCCTGGCCACCGGTGCCCGATACCGCCGCCTCCGGGTGCCCGGCATCGAGCCGTTGGAGGGCACCAGCGTCCACTACTCCGCGACCGTCTACGAGGCGCAGCAGTGCCGTACCGACCCGGTGGCGGTGGTCGGCGGCGGCAACTCCGCGGGCCAGGCGGTGCTCTTCCTGGCCGGATACGCACCGCAGGTGCATCTGCTCGTCCGTGGTCCGAGCCTCGATGCGCACATGTCCCGCTATCTGATCGATCAGATCGAGCGCCACCCCCGAGTACGGGTGCTGCTGCACACCGAGGTGACCGAGGCACTGGGCGACAAGACGCTCGAGGCGGTCACCGTGGTCGACCACCGTACGGGCGAGCACCGCCACCTCGAGGTGCGGGCCCTGTTCGTCTTCACCGGCGCCGACCCGCACACCGATTGGCTGTCCGGCGTGCTCGCCCTCGATGCGCGCGGCTTCGTGCTCACCGGGGCGGAGGCGCAGGCCTGCTCCGTTCCCGAGCTGTGGCAGAGCCAGGGCCGCGACTGCCTGACGTTGGAGACCAGCCTGCCCGGCGTCTTCGCCGCCGGCGATCTGCGCAGCGGCTCGGTGAAGCGCGTGGCCTCCGCGGTCGGCGAAGGCGCGATGAGCATCCACTTCGTGCACCGCTACCTGGGCCGCACCGCCGCGCCCGGCAACACCGACACCTCCCCGCACACCCGTCCGAAACAGTCCGCTTGGCTCGCATGACGCCCAGCGGGGACACCACGAGAAGGAGAAGGAGGCGATGGCCATGGCCACGCCCGTCCGACGCCACCGCGGTGGCGCAATGCAGGACAGGCCCGTCGGCTGGGCACGCAATCCACTGACGGAGTTCGATCAACTGCTCAGCGAGATGAGCGGGCTGATGGAATCCACGGTGGGAAGCGCGGCGCCGGCAGTCGCGTGGACGCCCCTGGCGGATGTCACGGAGTCCGACGACGCCTTCCACGTCGAGATCGAACTCCCCGGCGTCAAGAAGAAGGACATCAACGTCGAGGCGAACGGCCAGGAGCTGGTGGTCACCGGAGAGATCAAGGAGAAGGAGCGCAAAGGCGTCCTGCGCCGGAGTACCCGCCGCACCGGGTCCTTCGAGTACCGGCTGCGGCTGCCCGGAGAGCTCGACACCGAGAAGATCAATGCGCAGATCTCGGACGGGATGCTCAACATCACCGTCCCCAAGGCCGAGGTCGCAAAGCCCCGGCACATCGAGATCAGCGAGACGAGTGAAAGCACCGAGAGCAAGGGCTGAGACCCGAACGCCGCGGTTCCGGACACATGTCCGGCACCGCGGCCGGGCGGCCGAGGCTCGACACCGAGGGACTCATGAACGACGTCCGCACCCCCTCACGGCGGCGGAGACGCGGCAGGTGGCTCCCCACCGGCTTCCTTTCGGCCCCGCAGGCGCCAGGCGCGCAGCAGCCGAAGGGGAAGCAGGCCCAGCGGTGCTCGTCGGCCGATGTCGGCCTGGTCCTCGCGGTCGAATGCACGGGCGTAGCGCTCGGCGTCCTGGGCCGTCGGATATCGCTTGCTTCCCTCCGTTCCACACCCACGCGCGCAGTGCCAGCGCATCGTGTCGCCCTCATGGCGAAAGCGAAAACGGTGTCCCAGAAGGCGGCAGCGCAGCACAGCAGACCACCCTATGCGGATCTGCCCGTTTCAGCCTGTTCTGTCCATCTCCAGGTGACAGCCCATGGCCCTGAACGAGGAGGCATGGCATGACCACCACTGCCGAACTCGGTGTCGTCACGACCAAGGTCCCCGCCCGGCTCGACCGGCTGCCGTGGTCCCGATTCCATTGGCGGATCGTCATCGGCCTGGGAACCGTCTGGATTCTGGACGGGCTCGAAGTGACCATCGTCGGGGCGGTTGCCGCCCGTATGACCGAGCCGGACAGCGGCATCAACCTGACCAGCGCCGACATCGGCACTGCCGCTGCCATCTACGTGGCAGGCGCCTGTGCGGGCGCTCTCCTGTTCGGGAGGCTCACCGACCGCTACGGGCGCAAGAAGCTGTTCATGCTCACGCTCGGCATCTACATCCTCGCCACCGTCGCGACCGCGTTCGCCCACGACGCCTGGTACCTCTACCTCGCCCGCTTCGTCACCGGTATGGGCATCGGCGGAGAGTATGCCGCGATCAACTCGGCCATCGACGAGCTGATTCCTGCCCGCAACCGTGGGCAGGTGGATCTGGCCATCAACGGCAGCTACTGGGTCGGTGCGGCGACCGGCAGTCTGGTCGCCGTCCTGCTTCTCAACGAGAGTCTTCTGCCGGCGGATCTCGGCTGGAGGCTGGCCTTCGGTCTGGGCGGCATTCTGGGCCTGGGCATCATGCTGGTACGCCGCCACGTGCCGGAAAGCCCGCGCTGGCTGTTCATCCACGGGCACCAAGCCGAGGCTGAACGCATCGTCGACCAGATCGAGGCCGAAGTGCGCCAGGAGACGGGCCTCGATCTGCCGGAACCGGGCGAGGCGGTCACCGTACGGCAGCGCGACGTCATCCCGTTCAGGGAGATCGCCGGCGTGGCTCTGCGGCGGTACCCGCGTCGCGCCCTTCTCGGTCTGGCGCTCTTCGTCGGACAGGCGTTCCTGTACAACGCGATCGTCTTCGACCTGGGCACGCTCCTGAACGGTTTCTTCGACATCGGCTCCGGCTCGATCCCCTACTTCCTTGCGATCTTCGCGATCGTCAACTTCCTCGGACCACTCCTTCTCGGCCGACTGTTCGACACCGTCGGCAGGAAGCCGATGATCGCGGGCACCTACTTCGGCTCGGCAGTCGTGGCAGCCGTCCTCGCCGTCCTGCTGATCAACGGCTCCCTGACGACATGGTCGTTCTTCCTGCTGGTCTCCCTGACCTTCTTCGTGGCGTCCGCGGGAGCGAGCTCGGCGTACTTGACGGTGAGCGAGGTCTTCCCCATGGAGACCCGAGCCCTGTCCATCTCGCTGTTCTTCGCGATCGGCACGGCCGTGGGCGGAATCACCGGCCCGCTGCTGTTCGGCCACCTGATCCACAGTGGCGATGCCAACCTGGTGGCCATCGGCTTCCTCGTCGGAGCGGCAGCCATGGCGCTGGGCGGGCTGGCCGAGGTGTTCTTCGGTGTCCGGGCCGAACAACAGTCCCTGGAGAACATCGCCCGGCCGCTCACCGCCGAGGAAGCCGAGGCAGCCTCGCGCGACGAGCTCGCGCCACAGGAGGCACGGGACCGCATCCGGCCCGCGCACGTCCGGCGGGCCGCGCACGAGCGGGACCTGCGTATCGCCGACCGCACCGCCCGCCGCCGGGAGCGGGAGCGTGCCGGAGTCCGCCGCTATCGCCCGGGCACCGGACCGGGCAGCACTCTGTACTCGCCGGGGATGGCCGGCACCGCGGGCACGGCAAGCCGTACGTCCGCCATGGCCGAACAAGGCCTCGACGACGAGATCGAACAGATCACCCACGCACTCCAGGAAGCCGGCCCGACGAGCCGCGACCGACTCGAACAGGCCGTGGGCGGCCGTTCCTGGGGCCCCGGCCGCTTCCGCCGCGCCCTGCGTGAGGCCGAGCGGGAGTCCCGGGCCAAGAGGCTTGCGAACGGCAGCTACGCGCCGGACTGACCCAGTCGGCGCACAGCGCACCAGGCACCACCATGACCAGCGGTGACCGGGACACAAGGAGGCAGCGATGAAATACGACGGATTCCTCGCCCGTGTACGCGAGCTGGGCGAATACAACGACCAGGCCGAAGCCGCGCACGTCACCAACGCCGTGCTGGAAGTGCTGGCCCAACGCATCAGCCCCGGAGAGGTCAAAGACCTCGCGTCCCAGCTGCCCGGCCCGCTGGGACAAGTTCTGGACCGAGCCAAGCCGCAGCAGGCGCAGAGCTTCGGGATCGAAGAGTTCTACCGCCGGGTCGCCGAACGCACCGATGCCCGGCCGCGTACGGCGCAATGGGACGCCAGCGCGGTGCTGACCACCGTTGCCGAGGCTGTCACCGGCGGAGAACTGAACCAGGTCATCAGCCAACTCCCCTCCAGTTACGCCGTGCTGTTCGGCAAGGCCGACCTCGCGGACTGAGCCCGTGAGACGCCCAGAACGAAAGG
Source organism: Streptomyces sp. SLBN-8D4 (assembly GCF_049739545.1). NCBI lineage: Bacteria > Bacillati > Actinomycetota > Actinomycetes > Kitasatosporales > Streptomycetaceae > Streptomyces > Streptomyces sp. SLBN-8D4. The sequence continues at coordinate 8,405,041 of NZ_JBMGQC010000001.1, read as the reverse complement.
CCCACGAAAAATGGTTGAGACAGGTTTCTCCTCGTTCGACACCATGGTGGACAAGGCGAATCGGCTCCTGAAGGACGTCGAGGAGGCCTTCGAGTGGCCCAGAGACCGGCGCAAGCAGTCGTACGCGGCACTTCGGGCCGTGCTGCACCCGCTCCGGGACCGTCTCCCGGTCGAGACGGCCGTACAGTTCGGCGCCCAACTGCCGACCCTCATCAGAGGCATCTACTACGACGGCTGGAAACCAGCCGAGACGCCGGTGAAGATGAGCAATGAGGAGTTCTTCGCACGGGTCCGGAGCGAATTCCCCTATGCGGTGGAGGGCGGCAGCGAGAAGGTGGTGCGCACCGTACTCAAGACTCTGGAGCGCCATGTGAGCGCCGGCGAATGGCAGCACCTCAAATCCCGGGTGCCGAACTCGTTTGCCGCGCTCTTGCCGTGATCCGAGCGGAGGTTGGTGGCCGCAGTTGCACCACAGCACATGCCCACCGGTGGGCATACACCGGTGGGCATGTGCAACCGCTGCGGATCGTTGCGGCAGCCGGGGAGGCAGAGCACGCTGAAGCCTGTGGCCGCAGCCTGGTCCGGTCGCCAGCTCACAGCAGGAGGTCGAAGACGGCTCGGGCCTCGTCCCAGTGCTGGGTCTGGGGGTTCTTCAGGTCGGGGTGGAGGATCTTGAAGCTCTGGGCAAGGGCCAGGCTGAGCCCGCCGATGATGTCCGGATAGGCCTCCTCGGTCTCCTCGTCGGGCGTGCGGTCCAGAGCGGGGTGGGTGGCGAGCTGTTCCAGGATCGGCTTGAGTTCTACTTCCTGGTCGATCTTCCGGAAACGGTGAATGCTCTCCTGCAGGCCCTTCGTGATCGGTAGGTCACAGGTCCGGATGACGTCACGCCCATTGGCCTTGGCGGTGGCCTGGGCGACGGTCAGCAGGTCGTAGAGCTTGGCGTCGACGAAGTCGTTGTAGCGCTTGAGATCGTTCTTGTCGACGTCCAGCCCCGCGGCCGCGCGGAAGAACCTTTCGAACCTGGCGATGGACATCACGGTCATGACGGCAACCTCCAGCTGCGGACGCCGGGTGGAACTCCCGGTCCTCTGGGCTTGCCAGTCAGCCTGGCCGACGGGGGTGCGCGAACGCATGCGCATGTCGGGCCCAATTGGCTGCCCTGTATTGCCCTGCCAGGCCCAGGCGTCCGAAGGAGGCCGTACGGCGCGGTGGACAACACGCCGGGGAGCACTTGGGATCGCGGGACAGCCGACGAGGAGGGTCCAGCCATGCGGGTGTCGTCTCAGGACGTCACGGTCGTGGTTCTCCTGGCGGATCCGGACACGTTGACGCAGATCGCGAAGCGCATGGCCCATCGTCGTGGCCCTCACCGATCTCCCGCTGCACTCCAACGGGCAAGCTCGCTGTGGCGCATTGGGATCAGGCCTGGAGAGCGACGAGGCGATCCGGGCAGCCGCATACTCCGAGCGCGAACGACCGGTTCCCGGACGCCCGTGCGGCATCGCCGCTCACCGCTGGCCGGCGTACCGGCAAGCACAGAGGCGGCGGCGCAGCCGACGCGACCCGGCAGCGCGTTCCGGCTAGGCTCACACCCGTGAGATGGCTGCGGGCCTTCGCGGAGGTCGTGCGATCAGGGCTCACCATCGAGGAGACGCGACTGGAGCCCCTGCTCGCGCTGCGCACGGCAGCCGGAGTGGCGATCGTCGTCGGGTTGGCGCTGTGGCTGGTCTCCCCTGCGTACGCCGCGTCCGCCGCCCTGGGTGCCTACTCCGCGGGTGGGGCCACCTTCCAGCGCACTTGGCGTCCGCGCAAGGTGATCGCGCTCGGTGCGGGCGCGGGTCTGGCGCTCAGCACCTTCGTGGGCTACCTGGCCGCAGGGCGACTCGTGACGTTCCTCCCACTGCTGGCCGTATGGGCCTTTGCCGCGGGGCTGGCGTGGGCTCTCGGCTCGACCGCTGGGATCGTCGCTGCGACGACGGTCGGCAGCATGCTGGTGACCATCACCCTGCCCACGAGTGCCGGGCGCGCCCTGGAGCACGCCGGGGTCATCGCACTGGGGGGCGTGGCGCAGGCCGTGCTGATTCTGCTGTTCCCGGTCCGCCGTTGGGGGGCGCATCGTGACGCGCTCGCCGACGCCCTGGCCGCCGTGGCGGACTACGCCCGCCGGCTGCGGCACGACCCCACCGCGCCGTTCGACCCTGAGCCGCTGATGACGGCCCGGGACGCGGCGGCCGTGACGCCGTCACAGGCCCGCACCCGTCCCCCCGTCCTCCACGGCCCCCGGGGCCTCGCCGAGCGCATTGTTCCGGTCGTCGCCGCGCTCGCCGACCCCGACGTCGGCGCCCCGCCGGAGGGACCCGGGCGGGACCGCGCACGGGAGTTGCTCAACGCGGCCGCCGACGTCCTGGACGCGGCCGCCCGTACGGTCCGACGCGGCACTCCCACCGAGGTGCCGACCGGGGCGGTGGAGGCCTTGCACGTCGATGAGGAGCACGAGGTGCTGGAGGGGCCCGCGCGGCAGGCCGCCGAGCGCCTCGTGGAGCTGCTCGGCGAGGCGTTGGAGATCGCCGGGAGCGGCGAGGCGCGCGACAAGACGCCTACGCCGCACGGACCCGCGAGCGCCCAGATCCTGGTGCGCCCGACCATGTTCCGGCTCCTCCCGGTCGTCGTCCGGGCGGTCCGCCCAGAACTCCGCCGGGACTCGCCCGTGTTCCGGCATGCCGTCCGCCTCGCGGCGGTGGCGACGCTCGGCTATCTGATCGCTTCCCGGCTGCCCCTGCACCACGGCTACTGGGCGCCCATCGCCTCGGTGATGGTGATGCGGCCGGACTTCCACCGGACGTACGCGCGAGCGGTGGCCCGTCTCGCCGGAACCCTGGCGGGGGTCGCGCTCGCCACCGGGATGGTGCGGGCCCTGGGACCGGACGCCCATGTGTTCGGGGCGCTGGCGGTGGTCTCGGCGGCCCTGTCGTACACGCTGGTCCGTACCGGCTACGCCTACTCCCAGTGCTTCACTGCCGCGTACGTCGTCTTCCTGCTCGGCATGGGCGGCCAGGCATGGGAGCAGACGGTCCCGGAGCGGGTGGTGCTCACCCTGCTCGGCGGGGTCCTGGCGATGCTGGCGTACGTGGTGTTCCCCGCATGGGAGACCCCCCGGCTGCCGGGCCGGCTTGCGGACTGGCTCGACGCCAACGGCCGTTACGCGGCAGCGGTGCTCCGCAGCTATGCCGAACCGACCCCGGAACAACGCGCCGACGTGCGCAGGGCCCTGCTGGCGAGCAGGGAGGCACGTGCCGCCTGGAAGGAAGCCTACGACCAGGCACGGCAGGAACCGGTCCGCCCCAGGGGGCTGACATCGCGCGAGGCGGAGGAGGCGGAGGAAGCGCTCAAGGGGTTCGACCGGGCGGCGATGGTCATGGAGAGCCACGTCCCGCGGGTCGACAGCCGTTTCGCCCCCGAGGCCGAGCGGCTCGCCGAGGCTCTGGAGGCGGACACCGCCCGGGCGGCAGTCGATGTGCGCGAGCACCGGAATCCGGACTGGGGGCGCGTGGAGGAGGCGCTCCACGCGTGGGCGGGCGCCGCCGGGGACCGGAGCCCGGTACTGCGACGCGGCGCGGAACTGCAGAAGCGGGCCTTGGAGGATCTCGCCACAGCTGTAAGCCGCACACCCCTGGAACGTGACGTCGGCTCCGCTCGCGAGGAGCAACGGGTGCGGGCGGCCATGGCTGCGGAAGACGATGGATCAGGACCTCGGAACCGGGGCGGCTGACGGCTCGGTGACAAGGAGCCCCCGCGCTCGGAAGTCCGTGATGTCGGGGGCAAGGGCGTCGATCGCCTCGTCCGCGGTGGTCGCCGGGTGACCGGCGTCGGTGGGTCAGCGTGCGCCGGGCGAACATGGGCGCGAGGACGCGATGTCCGCCGTGGGCCCCAGTACCGGAAGGGCGGGAACTCCCCGAGCAGATCGGTGAGTTCGTCGTGCAGGGCTTGCGGGTGGGTGTAGCAGTCGGGCTCCTTGCGGCCGTCGGCGTGGTAGACGGGGCGCGGGGTCGGTCCAGTTGACGTCGGCTCCCATGGCGTACCACCAGCACACGTTGGCGACGGTGTAGCCGGGGGCCGGTCGGCGGACGGTCTCCCAGATCTTCTCCCCGCCGACGAGCCGGTTGCGCCGGCGCCACAGCAGCACCTCGCCGAGGTCGCGGAAGTACCAGCCGTTGGCCACCGCACCGTGCACAGCCGGGGTCTCCCCGGTGAGCAGGGTCGACTGGACTGTGCAGGTGACCGCGGGCAGCACGGGGTCCAGGCGGGCCCGGAACCCGCGTTCACCGAGGGCGCGCAGGTGGGGCATGTGGGAGAGGAGCCGCGGGGTGACCGGCTCGGGGGTCTCGTACTCGTCGTACGTGGCTATGTGGTCACCGTCCTTACCCAGGGGATTGGCCCGGGGCGGGCCGCCGGTCGCTTCCGCCGGCCCGCCCCGCGTTCGCCTCGCCAACGTAGGACTCCCGTCGTCCCGGGCTCCCGGGGCCACGGGGCCACGGGCCCGACCGGATCCCGCACCGGCCCGGGCGGGGCGGGATCACGAGCCCAGACCACCGTCCCGGGCCAACTCGTGCACCACGGAGAAGTAACTGCCCATCCGCGCGGCCACGGCGGGACTGAACACCGCGCCCTTGCGGGCGACGGTGGGCAGGGCCGCGACGACCATGTCGTCGTCGTCCGACATGGACATCATGAGCACCCTGGGTCCCTCGGTACCGAGGTGCTGGGCGGCGGTGATGGCCGCGACCACGGAGATCCCGGAGGCGTCCGGCATCTGTACGTCCATCAGGACCACGTCGGCGCGCACGCGTTCGTGCACGAGGGCGCGTACGGCCTCCTCGGCGCTCTCCGCCTCGCCCACCACCTCGAGGTCCTCGATGTCCTCCGTGGCCAGCCGCACACCGGCCCGGAACAGCGGATGGTCGTCCACCACGAACACACCTATGGTCACGCTTCGCTCCCCGGGAGGGTCACGCGGACGAGGGTTCCGGGTGGGCCGTCGGGCCGGGGCACCGTGCCACGGCGTCATTTGGCCGCGAAGAAACACACCTGCGCCCTCAGGCCCTCCCGGCCAATGGCTCGAGCCGCACCACGAGATCGGCCGGGCTGGGCTGTGCCGCGATCTCCGCCCGTACTTCGCGCGCGACCCGCGCCGGGCCGGTCTCCTGGAGCAGCCGCAGCAGTGCCGCCTCGACGGAAGCCGCGTCCGTCTCCTCGGGAGCGAGGGTCAGCCCGGCTCCCCGGGCCGCGACGACGGCCGCGTTGGCCGGCTGGTCGGCCATGCGCGGCAGCACCAGCTGCGGTACGCCGTGGACGAGTGCCGCCAGCGAGGTGCCGGCCCCTCCGTGGTGGACGATGGCCGAGCAGCTCGGCAGCAGGGCGCTGAGCGGAACCCATCCGGCCACCCGGACGTTGGCGGGCACCGGGCCGAGCGCCGCCGCCTGCTCCTCCCCCATCGCGAGCACCACGTCCAGGTCGAGAGCCCCGCACCGGTCCAGGAACGTGCTCAGCTCCCCGAGTTCACCGGACAGCGGCAGCACACTGCCCAGGGTGAGACAGACCCGGGGCCGGGCCGGCGCCGACAGCAGCCACTCGGGCAGCAGACGGCTCTCGTTGTACGGCACACAACGCATCAGCCACTCCGTGGCGCTGTGGCGGCCGCCCATGCTCGGGGGGCGTATGTCGATGACGGCGGTCGCAACGGCCGGTTCGGCGACCCCGAGTGCGGCCCTCGTGGGCTCCAGGTACTCGGCGATGGATTTGCGGTAGCCGACGGCCTGTTCGTCACCGCCCGCCCAGGCCAGCCGCACGCTCTGCTCGACGAGGGGCACCCCGAGGGTGGCCGCGACCAGGGGCCCTGCGCCCTGCTCCAGGGTGGACAGCACGAGGTCCGGGCGGAACTCCCGGGCGAGGGCCAGCAGACCCGCGGCCATCTCCTCCCCGAACAGACCCAGGCCGCCGCGCCGGGGCCTGGGCTCGCCCGGCGGAGTCAGGTGGATCGCCCGGCTCGCCTCCATGAACTCGGCGAACACGTCACGGCCCGGGCACACGTCGACGGCCGGGAGACCGGCGGCGACCAGGGTCCGCGCCGCCTGGGCGTTGTTGGCGACCAGGACCTCGTGCCCGGCGGCCCGCAGGGCCCAGGCGAGAGGCACGGTGGGCAGGTACAGTCCCGAGCCCGGGGCTGCCATGGACAGGACTCTCATCGCGGGATGCCTTCCGTTGCGCGCGGACCGTCGACGAGGAGCCGAGCGGTGCCGGTACGAGTGCCGAGGCGTTCGGCGGTGTCGGACGTGGTGATGAGCAGGACGGGTCGCGCGTCGGCGAGCATGAACTCGATGCGTTCGCTCGGATAGGCGGGGTCGATGGGCAGATAGGCCGCGCCCGCCTTGAGGACCGCGAGGAGGGACACGACCATCTCGGTCGACCGCGGCATCGCGAGGGCGACGATGTCCTCGGGGCCGATGCCCCGCCCCGTCAGGTCGGTCGCCAGCCGCTCCGCCCGGTCGTCCAGTTCCCGGTAGGTGATGGTCAGGCCGCCGTGGCGGACCGCGGTGTTGTCGGGGGTGGCGGCGGCCTGGGCGGCGAACAGTTCGGCGACGGAGCGGCGCGGTACCGGCCGGGCCGTGTCGTTCCACTCCACGAGGAGGCTGTGCTCGTCCTCGCCCAGCAGGTCGATGCCGTCGACGCGGATGTCGGCCGCCGCGTCGGCGAACAGGCGCAGCAGCCGCAGGAGGCGGTCCCCGATGCGCCGGGCGGCGGTGCCGGTGATGACGTCCGGCCGGTGGCCGAGGTGGAGCACGAGCCGCTCACCGGGATGGGCGAGCAGGCTCAACGGGTAGTGGACGGTGTTGTGCGCCTCGGTTCCCGCCACCCGGACGCCCCCGACGGTGTCGACCGCCCTGTCGACCGGATAGTTCTCGAACACGACGAGCGTGTCGAAGAGTTCGCCGTCGATGTCCACGAGGGTCTGGATCTCGGTCAGCCCGAGATGGTGATGAGCGACCAGCCTGGACTGCTCCTCCTGGAGCCGGGTGTACAGCGCGGCGAGGGTCTCCGCGCGGTCCGTGCGGACGCGCACCGGCACCGTGTTGACGAGCATGCCGACCACCGACTCGACATCGGGCAGCTCCGGGGCCCGGCCGGACACCGTCGTCCCGAACACGACGTCGTCGGCGCCGGTGAGCCGGGACAGGAGCAGGCCCCAGGTGCCCTGCACCACGGTGTTGAGGGTGACCCCCAGCCGCCGGGCCCGGTCTGTGACGGCGGCGGTGAGGTCCTCGGGGACGGTGAGGACGATCTGCTCCGTCGCCGTCGCCGTGTGACTGTCGGCGTACGGCGCCACCCTGGTCGCTTCCGCGAGGCCGCTCAACGCCGCTCGCCACGCCTCTCGGGCGGCGGGTGCGTCCTGCTCGCCGCGCCACGCGAAGAACGTCTGGGGGGAGACCGCCGGCGGCAGGACGGAGGCGTCACCGCCGACGCCGTAGACGGTGAAGAGCTCGCGCAGCAGCAGCGAGGTGGACCAGCCGTCCAGCACGATGTGATGGTTGGTCAGCACGAGCCGGCAGCGGTCGGCCCGGAGCCGGATCAGGGTGAAGCGCGCCAGTGGGGCGGCCGCGAGGTCGAACCGGCCCGCGCGTGTGCGCCGGGTGATCCGCTCGACCTCGGCGGACAGTTCGCCGTCCGGGAGGGCGGTGAGGTCGTGCTCCTCCCAGGGCGTGGCCACCTCGGATTGGATCACCTGCACGGTGTCGCCGGCGGTCCGGCGGCGAAAACTCGCCCGCAGGGTCGGATGGCGGCGTACGACGGCCTGCACCGAGCGGCGCAGCGCCGGCACGTCGAGCTGCCCCTCCAGGTCCAGTGCCACCTGCACGTTGTAGAGGGCCGAGCCTGCGTCGTCGTACGCCGCGTGGAAGAGCAGTCCTTCCTGGAGCGGGGTGAGCGGCAGGATGTTCTCGATTTTCGGTGTACGGCGCGTCGCACTCGTCACAGGTCCCCCTCCAGGGCCAGTTCTTCCTGAAGCCGGTCGATCTCGTCCTGGGAGAGCGCGACCAGGGGCAGGTCGGAGGGGCTGTGGCCGCCCGCGTCCGGCCGTCGCACGTGATCGACGAGGGTCCGCAGGGCGCGGAACCAGATCTCCCCCAGCTCCTCGACCTCCTGGGCGGTGAACAGCTCTGCCGCCCAGGCCCATTCGGCGACGAGCGCCGGCGCGCGCAGCTCGTCCCCCTCGGACGCACGGTCGTCGCGGACGAGGGTGTTGAGCTCGATGGTGTGCGCCAGGGGCAGTCCGGGGTCGGCACCGCCCGAGAAGCCGCCGATCTCGTGGGCCGGGGACCAGTCCTCGCTGTCGGCGGGCGCGCTGAACCGCCCGAGGTGGTTGAAGCCGATCTCGGGCACCGGCAGCCCGGCGAGGACCTGCCGGGTGCGCGGGTTGAGATACCGGAGCAGTCCGTGTCCCAGCCCTCGGTCGGGGATGGCGGCCAGCTGCTCCTTGACGCGCTTGAGCGCCCGGCCCGCCTCGGGACCCGCCGCCCACAGGTCGGCCCGGTCGAGGACGCCGGGGTCGAGGCGGACCGGGTGGACACTGGTGAACCAGCCCACCGTGCGGGACAGGTCGACACCGCCCACCGCGTCCTGCACCCGGCCGTGCCCCTCGACGTCCACGCGCACGGGGCCGACGGGACGCCCGCGGCGACGGCACCACTCCTGCACCGCCAGAGCCATGCCGGTCAGCAGGACGTCGTCGGCGGTGGCGTGGAAGGTCTCGGTGACCTCCGTCAGCAGCGCCGCGGTCGTCTCGGCCGGCAGGGTCAGCGACAGGGTCCGCCGGGTGGCCACCACATCGCGGCCGGGGTCCGGAGCACGGTTGCCGAGCGGATCGCTCTCTCCCGCCAACTGCTCTTCCCACAGCGCCAGTTCGTCCTCCCGGTACGGGTTGAGCGCTTCCTCCGCCAGCAGCCGCGTCCACCGGCGCAGCGACGTGGGCACGGGAGCCGGCTCGACGGCCTCGCCGCCGCGCAGCGCCGCTACGGCTTCGGCGAGGTCGCCCACCAGGATCCGCCAGGACACACCGTCCACGGCCAGATGGTGGACGACCAGCAGCAGGTACCCGGGGTCGGCGGGCCCCGAATCGAGCCGGACGGCCTGCCACATCAGCCCGTTCTCCGGGTCCAGCCGGTCCCGGGCGAGCTCGGCCTGGCGTCGGGCGGCCTCGCGCAGCCTGTCTCCGTTCAGCCCGCGGACGTCGTGACGGAGGAGGTGCGGGGCACCCTCGGCGTCAACCCCGGCAGCTCCGGAATCACCGCCTCCGCCGGGTGCCATGATCTCCAGTCCCCACCGCGGTCCCTCGTCCGCGCGCCGCAGCCGCAGCCGCAGCCGCAGCGCCTCATGCCGCTCCCCCACCGACCTCAGCGCCGCAGTGAGGGTCCCGTCGTCCACGCCGGCCGGCAGCCGCAGCACCATCGACTGGCTGAACCGCCGTACGGGGCCCCGCAGTTCGCGCAGCCGCTCCATCACCGGCGTCGGACTCAGCGGGCCCGGACCCGCCTCGTCGTCCTCCGGTGCCGTCTCGGGTCCTTCGTCCTCCCGTGCCGCGCCCGCCAGTTCGGCCGGGCTGCGGTGGCGGAAGAGGTCGCGGGGGGTGAAGACAAGGCCCTCGCGCCGGGCCCGGCTCACCAGTTGGATGGAAGTGATGCTGTCCCCGCCCAGGGCGAAGAAGCTCTCGTCGGCGCCGACCCGCGGCACGCCCAGGACCTGCGCGAACAGTTCGCACAGCAGTCGCTCGCGGCTGGTGCGCGGGGCCCGCACGGTGTCCCGCGCGGATTCGTGCTCCTGCGGCGCGGGCAGCGCCTCGCGGTCCAGTTTGCCGTTGGCGGTGACCGGCAGCCGGTCGAGGACCACATGGGCGGCCGGGACCATGTGGGCGGGCAGCACCTCGGCGGCACGGGCCGTCACATCGTCGACGTCGATGTCCGCGCCGGGCCGCGGGACCAGGTAGGCGATCAGCCGGGGGCCGCCCGCCGTGCCCTCGCGGGCCAGGACGGCCGCGCGCTCCACGGTGGGATGCCGGGCCAGTACGGCCTCGATCTCGCCGGGCTCGACCCGGTGTCCCCGGATCTTGACCTGGTCGTCGCCGCGGCCGAGGTAGTCGAGGGTGCCGTCGGGCAACCACCGGACCAGGTCACCGGTGCGGTACATCCGGCCCCCCGGCGCGGCGAACGGGTCGGCCAGGAAACGGGTGGCCGACAGGGCGGGCCGGTTCAGATAGCCACGGGCCACCCCGGCGCCGCCGAGGTACAGCTCGCCGGGCACCCCGACGGGGACGGGGCGCAGCCACCGGTCCAGGACGTATGCCCGGGTATGCGGCAGCGGCCGGCCGATGGGCGGGGCGAGCACCTCGCGCGGGTCGGTGGACTCCCAGTCGGTGGCGTAGACGGTCCCTTCTGTCGGGCCGTAGAGGTTCACGATCCCCGTGCCGGGCAGTGACTCGCGGATCTGGCGGACGAGTTGCTCGGGCAGGGCCTCGCCCGCGAGCACGAGCAGCGGAGCCGAGAACCGCAGCGGCGGGCTGGCGAGCAGTCCGGCCAGGGCCGAGGGCACACCGCTGATCAGGGAGCCGGTCCAGGGCCGCTCCGCCAGCTCCAGCAGGTTCCGTACGATCTCCACCTGCCCGCCGGCCACCAGCGGGGCGAAGAGCTCGAAGACCGACACGTCGAAGGTCAGTGAAGTGGCGGCCAGCACGCGCCGCAGTCGGTCGGTGCCGAATCTGTCGGCCGCCCAGCCCAGCAGGGCGTCCATGGCGGAGCGCGGCACGACGACGGCCTTGGGGCGCCCGGTGGAGCCGGAGGTGTGGATGACGTAGGCGGTGCCGGTGCCGGGGCAGGTGTCCGGGAGGTCGTCGTCCGAGAACCCGGCGAGGGCGTCCACGGAGCCGGGGTCGTCCAGGCACAGGCGCGGCAGCACGGACGGGTCCGGCAGCCCGGGCGGGGTCTCTCCGCCGAGCAGCAGCAGGACAGGCGCGGCGTCCTCGACGATGAAGGCCGTGCGCGCCGCCGGATGCCCGTGGTCCACGGGCAGGTAGCCGGCGCCCGCCTTCAGGACGGCCAGCAGGGCGACCATCATGTCCACCGACCGGGGTACCGCCACGGCCACCAGGTCCTCGGGGCCGACGCCGCGCGTCTTCAGCAGCCGGGCCAGCCGGTTGGCGCGCGCGTTCAGTTCACCGTAGCTCAGGGACTCCGGTCCGCAGACCACCGCCGTGCGGCCGGGGGTGCGGGCCGCCCGGTCCTGGACCGCCGCGGTGACCGGGAGGGGGCGGGCCGCCGGACCGGTGTCGTTCCAGCCGTCGGTGAGCCGGCTCAACTCGGCCGCGTCCAGGGCCTCGATGGCGCGGGTCGGGGTGTCGAGGCCGGTCACGGCGATGGTCCGCAGCACCTGGGCGCAGCGGTCGGCGATGCGTTCGGCCTCGTCGGGTGTGAACAGATCCGGCCGGTAGGTGAACTGGAGGGTGAGCAAAGGCCCGGGGGTGACGATCAGCGCCAGCGGATAGTGCACGTCGTTGTGGGTGCGCAGGTCCGTGACGCGCGGTCCATCGGTGTCCGGGCCGACGGTCATGGCGTCCGCGTCCAGGGGGTAGTTCTCGAAGACCGTCAGCGTGTCGAACAGCTCGCCTTCCAGGCCGGTCAGCCGCTGGATGTCGGCCATCCCGAGGTGGTGGTGGGCCGAGAGCCGGGACTGTTCGTCCTGCAGGCGGGCGAGCAGCGTGCCGAGGGGTTCGTCGGGATCCAGTCGCACCCGCACCGGAACGGTGTTGATGAAACAGCCGATCATCGTCTCGGTGCCCGGCAGCTCCGGCGGCCGTCCCGCGACGGTGGTGCCGAAGACGATGTCGTCGCTGTCGGTCAGTCGGCTGAGCAGCAGGCTCCACGCCGCCTGGACCAGGGTGTTGGCCGTGACGCCGTGCGCCCGCGCCCGCCCGGTCAGTGCGGCCGTGACGGATTCGGGGAGCCGGACGGTGTGGGAGGCGGGGACGACGGAGGTACGGACGTCGCCCTGCGGGGCGAGCCGGGTCGGTGCCGGCAGCTCGGCGAGTGTCTCGCGCCACGCCTCCTCGGCCGCCGCCCGGTCCTGCCGCTCCCGCCACCGCAGGTACTCCCGCCAGGACGTGTCGGGCCGCGGCGGGGCGCCGGTGCCCCGGTTCCGGTAGAGGGCGAAGAGCTCCTGGAGCAACAGGGGCATCGACCAGCCGTCCAGGATGATGTGGTGGTTGGTCACGGCCAGGGTGAAGCGCCGTTCGTCCAGACGCAGCAGAGTGCAGCGCAGCAGGGGCGCCTCGGCGAGGTCGAAGCGCCGGCTCAGGTCCTCGCGGACGAGGCGTTCCGCCTGTGCGGCCCGCTCCGCGGGATCGGTCGCGCTCAGGTCGACGTACCGCCACGGTGTGGGGACCTGAGCCCGGATGACCTGGACGGGTCCGCCGTGTGGACGGTGCCGTACGCAGGCACGCAGGACGGGGTGACGGCGCAGGAGGGTGGCGACCGCCTCGCGCAGGGCCCCGGCGTCGACGTCGCCCGCCAGGTCGAGCGCGACCTGTACGTGGTAGACGTCGGGCGCCCGGTCGTCGTAGGCGGCGTGGAAGGCCAGGCCCTGCTGGAGCGGTGTCAGCGGCAGGATGTCCTCGGCGTCCGGGCAGGCGCCGGTGATCTCGTCGACGTCCTGCTGTGCGAGGCGGGCCAGCGGGAAGTCCGACGGGGTGTGCCCGCCGGCGCCCGGGCGGCGGGCACAGGCCGCGAGGGCACCGAGGGCCCGGAACCAGGTGTCGGCGAGGTCGCGGACGTCGTCCTCGGCCAGAAGGCCGCCCGGCCAGGACCATTCGGCCGCCAGCCGGGGACCGGTGGCGTCGTCGTGGACGAGGGCGTTGATCTCCAGTGCGTGGGCGAAGGGTGCTGCGGGGTCGGCGTCGCCGGTCAGTCCGGTGCCGTCCGCGACCGGCGACCATCCGCCGCGGCTGCCCGTGAGGGCGAACCTGCCGAGGTAGTTGAAGCCGATGTCCGCGGTGGCCGGTCCGGCGAGGACGGGGCCGGTGCGGGGGTTGAGATGGCGCAGCAACCCGAATCCCAGCCCGTTGCCGGGGACGGCCGCCAGTTGTTCCTTGACGGTCCGCAGGGCGTCACCGGCCGCCGGTCCCGCGGCCCAGACGTCCTCCCAGTCGGTGACCTCGGGGTCGACGCCGACCGGGAAGAGGGTGGTGAACCAGCCGACGGTACGGGACAGATCGGCGCCGTCCACGGCCTCCTCCTCGCGGCCGTGCCCCTCCACGTCGACGAGCACCGGGGCGCGGGCGCCGCCGTTTCTCCGGCGCAGGTCCTGGACGGCAAGCGCCAGCGCGGTGAGCAGCACATCGTTGGCCGTGGCGTGAAAGGCGGCGGTGACCTCGGTGAACAGGGCCGCTGTGGTGGCGCTGTCGAGGCGGGACACCAGGGTGCGCCGGGTGGCGTGGGTGTCGCGCGCGGTATCGAGCGGGCGGCCGCCGAGCGGGGTCCCGGTCCGCGTGAGGACCCGCCGCCAGTACGGGAGTTCCGCCTCCCGTTCCGGCGTCAACGCCGACTCGGCCAGCGCCCGCGCCCACTGCCGGAACGGCATGGCCACCGGAGCCGGACTCGGTCGGCCGCCCTCGGCCAGGGCCGTGTACGCGTCGGCGAGGTCGGGCACGAGGACGCGCCAGGACACTCCGTCGACGGCGAGGTGATGCACCGTCAGGAGCAGGGTGCCCGGACGGTCCTGGCCCGCGTCGCACCAGACAGCTTGCAGCATCGTCCCGGCCTCGGGATCCAGCCGGTCCCGGGCCGCCTCTTCCGCTGCCCGCATGTCGTCGCCCGGACCGAGTCCGACCAGGCAGTCCCGCGCGTCCACCGAGCCGGGGGGCCGGGTCTCCAGAGCCCAGGTGTCGCCGTCCCGGGTGAGTTTCAGGCGCAGGGTGTCGTGGTGGTCCAGGACGGTCTGCAGGGCCCCGCACAGCGTCTCCTCGGACAGTCCGGAGGGGACGTCCAGGCGCAGGGACTGGCTGAACCGCCGTACCGGGCCGCCGCGTTGCCGCAGCTCGTGGACGATCGGCGTGAGCGGGACGGGGCCTGTTCCCGAACCGGGTTCGGCGTCCACGACGCGGGTGCCGGCGACCTCGGCGAGCCTGGCCACGGTCCGGTGCTCGAAGACGTCCCGCGGCGTGAACACGAGCCCGGTGGCGCGCGCCCGGCTGACCAGCTGGATCGAGCTGATGCTGTCCCCGCCGTGGTCGAAGAAGCTGTCGTCGACGCCGACGGCGGGCAGTCCCAGCACCTCGGCGAAGAGCGCGCACAGCAGTTCCTCGCGCGGGCCGCGCGCCTGCCGGCCGGACCCCGTGGCCCGGAAGTCGGGTGCCGGAAGCGCCTGGCGGTCCAGTTTTCCGTTGGCCGTGGTGGGCAGTTCCTCCAGGACCATGACGGCGGCGGGGACCATGTGGTCGGGCAGCTTCTCCCGCAGGTAGGCGCGCAGTGCCGACGACAGCCGCCCGGCCTCCCGCACGACCGAAGGCCGGTTGGTGTACGGCTGCGGCGGCGCGCCCGCGGCGGGCAGGCACACGTCCGTCAACGCGCCGGTGTGTTCCGGCGGCAGGAAGAGCACGTCCAGTTCGCCGCGGGTGCCGTCGCCGCTCCAGGTGACCACCGTGCGGTGGCCGAGTCGCTCCCCCAGCTCGTGGAAGGCCTCGGGGACCGTGTCGGTGGGGGCGTCCGGCTCCGGCGGGGCCTGCGGGGTGAACACCCGTCGGGTCGCCGCCACTTCGGGTGCGAGTCGGGCGTTGGGTACGCCGACGAGGCGCAGCCCGTCCGGATCGCGCCGGGCGAGCCTCTCGCGCAGGGCCGCGAGGTCGGGGATCTCGGTGCCCCAGGCGGCTCTCGGCACCTCGCGCAGGGACAGCGGCGGCCGGTCGGAGCGCTTGTGCAGGACGACGTCGTAGCGGTAGCGGCTCAGTTCGTTGTCGTAGCGTCCGCGCTTGACCCTGATGTCGACCCCTGCGGCGTCGGCGGTGTCCCGGGCCAGGGTGGTGAAGAAGTGCGGGTCCACGAGGAGTTCGTTCTCCTGGAGGGCCCGTTGCGCGACGGCCCGCCGCACGGCCCGCGGTTCCTCGCCGGCGGGGGTGCGGGCCAGTTGGACGGCGGTGTCGAAGAACCGACGCAGACGCAGATTGCGGACGTCGCCGACGAAGACCGCGCCGCCCGGCCGGAGCAGGCGCAACGCTCCTCGCAGCACGGCCCGCAGGTAGTCGGCACCGGGGAAGTACTGCGCCACGGAGTTGAGGACCACGGTGTCGAAGAAGCGCTCGGGCAGGCCGTCCAGGTCGTCGGCCGGCCGGGTACGCAGTTCCACCCGGCCGTGCAGCTCGGGCCGGCCCTCGATGTGCCGGCGCAGGGCGGCGATCGCGGCGGCGGAGAAGTCGGTCGCCCAGTAGCGCTCTGTCCCGGGGGCGAGCCGGGACAGCAGCAGGCCGCTGCCGACGCCGATCTCCAGCACCCGGCGGGGCCGGAGCGAGCGGATGGCCTCCACCGTGGTGTCCCGCCACTCGTTCATCTCGTCCAGCGGCATGGGGCGGCCGGTGTAGCTGCTGTCCCAGCCGGCGAAGTCCTCGCCGAAGGCCGCCTCGGGCTCGGCGCTGTACATCGACTGGTAGAGCTGTTGCCACTGGTCGACGTGCTCGCCGCGGATCTCGTCGAGACGGGCGGCGAGCCGGTCCCGGTCGGGCACGGCGTAGCCGACCAGACAGCGCCCGGAGGGGCCGTCGTCACGGGCGATCACCGCCACCTCGCCGACCTCCGGGTGCTCCCCCAGCACCGAGGCGATCTCGCCGGGTTCGATGCGTACGCCGCGGATCTTGACCTGGTCGTCCGCCCGTCCCAGGTAGACGAGGTTTCCCTCGGCGTCCCAGTGGGCCAGGTCCCCGGTGCGGTACATGCGGTCGCCGGGCTCGCCGAAGGGGCAGGCCACGAAGCGCTCGGCGGTGACTGCCGGTCGCTCGAAGTACCCGCGGGCGAGACCGGCGCCTGCGAGGTAGAGCTCGCCCGGCACTCCTTCGGGCACCGGTCGCAGCGCCTTGTTCAGCACGTACACGCGGGTGTTGGCGATCGGACGCCCGATCGGCGGGGCCGTCGTCGCCGCGGGGTCGCACTGCCACGACGTGACGTCGATGGACGCTTCGGTAGGCCCGTACAGGTTGTGCAGCTCGCAGTCGAGCACCGCGAAGAAGCGGGCGGCGAGTTCGGCGGGAAGCGCCTCCCCGCTGCAGATGACCCGGTGCAGACTCGTGCAGTCGCCCGCCCCGGGGTCGGACAGGAAGGCCTGCAGCATGGACGGCACGAAGTGCACGGTGGTGATGCGCTGTGCACGGATGACGGACGTGAGGTACTCGGGATCGCGGTGCCGGCCTGGTTCGGCCATGACCAGGGTGGCGCCGGCTGTCAGGGGCCACAGGAACTCCCATACGGAGACGTCGAATCCGCACGAGGTCTTCTGGAGCACCCGGTCCTGTTCCGTGAGCCGGTAGCGGTCCTGCGTCCAGCGCAGCCGGTTCGCCAGCCCGGCATGGGTGTTGACCGCGCCCTTGGGGCGGCCGGTGGAGCCTGAGGTGTGCAGGATGTAGGCGGGTGAGTCCGGCAGGAGCGGGCGGGGACGGTCCGCCGGGGTGATGTCCTGAGCGAGCGGTTCGCTCAGCGCGTCGTCCAGTGGCGCGTCGTCGAGGAGGAGCTGGGGGGTGCCGGCGGTGTCGGGCAGCCGGGCCGTCGTGTCGCGGGTGGTGATCAGCAGGGCCGGGTGCGTGTCGTCGAGCAGTTGGGCGATCCGGTCGGCCGGGTACTCCGGGTCGACCGGCAGGAAGGCGGCGCCCGACTTGAGGACCGCGAGCAGGGCGGTCGTCAGTTCCACGGACCGGGGTACGGCCAGGGCGACGACGTCCTCGGGCCCCAACCCCCGGGCGAGCAGGAGACGGGCGAGACGGTTGGCCCGCTCGTTCAGCTCCCGGTAGGTGAGGACACCTCGCGCGTCGACGACCGCCTGGGCGTCGGGTGCGGCGGCGGCGCGGGCCTGGATCAGGTCGATGACCGTCTCCGGACCGTACCCGCTCCGGGTGGCGTTGCGCGCGTCGAGCAGCCGCTCCAGGTCGTCGGAGCGGAACACGTCGAGGGCGTCGCCGGGGGTGCCGGGTTCCGCGGCGGCCATGTGCTCCAGCAGCCGCAGCAGGCCGTCGCGGTGGACGGTCAGGTCCCGCAGGTCGTAGAGCTCGGAGTTGCCGTCGACATCCATCCGGCATCGGCCGCCGCGGGCATCCGGGTAGAACACGAATGCCAGATCGTCGACCGGACCATTGGTGAGATTGTGAACGGCGGCCTGGCAGTCGCCGAACCGCACCTCCTGGTCGAAGAACTGGAGGTTGACATGCGGCCCGACCAGCGGACTGCGCTCATCACCCGACCCGAGGTCGTTCCGCAGGTCCTCGTATCGATAGCGCTGATGGCGTAAGCACAGTCGCACTTCCGCCGCCACGTTTTCCAATAAGCATTCCAGTGCTTTACCTGGAGTTGCCTGAACCCGCAGGGGGACGACATTGGACATCATCCCGGGAAGGTTTCTGGACAACTTCCCGAATCGGGCAGTCACCGGCAGTCCGAGGACGACGTCGGGCTCCCCGGTGAGCCGTGCCGTGTACAGGACGGATGCCGTGGCGAATACGGTGGGAAGCGTCACCCCGCAGCGGCCCGCAAGCCCTTCGAGGGCGGTGATGCTTTCCTTCTCAAGTACCGCCGTCACCCGCCCGCGACCAACAGGACGATTGCGTTCCGCTTTCCCGAATTCGGCGGGTGCGGGGCTGCCGGCCAGCTTCGCCTTCCAGAACTGGCGATCGGCCTCGAATGTACGGGAGTTCCGGTAGTCACGGTCCATCCGCACCTGTTCACCGAAGGGCGCGAAGCCCGGCCCCTCCAGCGTGCGCCCTTCGGCCAGCGCGGTGTACGCGGCGCCCGCGCGACGCACGAACAGCGCACCGGAGAAGCCGTCCATGGCGACATGGTGGCCGCGCAGGAACCAGAGGTGCCGTTCGTCCTCCACCTGGATCAGCGCCAGGGAGAACATCCGCCCGCACTCCGGCGCCAGGGGCACGTCGAGGGCCTCGGCCATCCACTCCGTCGCCGCCTCGAACGACCGCTCCCGGTCCCGAAAGTCCAGGCAGGGCATGGTGAACTCCGCCGCGCCGTCGACGACTTGGACCGGCTCGCGGCCCGTCTCGTCGATGCGCGCCCACATGCCGGGCCACTCACAGAGCGTCTCGCGCGCCGCACGCACGAGGAGGTCGGACCGGAGGGGGCCGGTGATGTCGACGTACACCGCGACGCTGTAGTCGAGGCCCTCCCGCGCGAGGCGCTGGGCGAGCCACATTCCGGTCTGCGCGGTGGTGAGAGGGAATTCCTGACGCGCTGGTGCGGACATGCCGAAGTCCTCCGCGAAGCTGATGACGGTCGTAGCCCACTCGAAGACAGGCGTGCTGAAAACAGCCGTCGGCGCACCCCGCGCCGACCCGGTTGCCTTCCCTGACTGTTTTCTCTGAGTTTCCCTGGAAGTTCGAGGGAAGCGTCAGCGCGGTTTCCCGGCGCGGCCCCGTTTCAAACAGAATGCCGGACCCATGTGAAACCCCCGTCCCCGTATGCCGTACCGCGCTCCCCGGGCCTGACTCACGTCGAACACCTGGGCGGCGACACTCACGCCAGGTTACACAGATGCAATGCCTATGCAAGGGCACGAACGGAATCAAGGAATCCGGTACCGGCGTGCCCGCCCCTCTGAACAGCCGTCATTCCTGCAGGTCAGTAGGTACTGGACATACCGGTACGACGGGAATGACCTTGACACCGCTTGAGAGGGCTACCTATGCTCGGACCCCGTTGGCATCAATCGGACTGTTGTACGAGGTAGTTCGATTGCAATGGGTCTGACGGCGCGGGGCATCCTCGATTGAGCGGCCGTACAAGCAGGGCATCGGTCCGCAATTGACTCCTTTTACTGTCGGCCTTCCTTCATTCACTTGCCTGACGGGGGCTGTCCGAATGACCGATCTCGCAGCGTTAACGGGTCTTTCCTTCGATCTGCGGACGAAGGCGTTCCTGGACTATCTGGACCGCCGGCGCGCGCAGACGTCGGTCGTCAAGAGCGACCAGCCAGGGGTGTGGGAGGTCTTCGGCTACGACGAGGCCGTGCAGGTGCTCGGCGATCACGGGACCTTCTCCAACGACATGAACGACCTCATCCCGGAGGACGAGCGGGAACTGGCGAGCGCCGCCCAGGGCAACTTCCTCGGGATCGACCCGCCCCGCCACACCCAGATGCGCGAGCTGGTGCGACGGGCCTTCACTCCCCACGTCGTGGCCGGCCTGGAGCCGGTCATCGAGCGCACGGCCGAGCAACTTCTGGACGAGGTCGAGCTGTCGGCCGACGGCACGGGCACCGTCGATCTCGTGGCCGGCTTCGCCAGCCCGCTGACCGCGCGGGTCATCGCGAAGCTCTTCGGCATCCCGGAACAGGACCATGTCCTGTTCACCATCTGGGCGGACGCCCTGCTCGGTGCCCGGCCCGCCGGTGAGCTGGGCAAGGCCGACGAGTCCGCCGTGCGCGAACTCGGCGACCTCGTGCGCTCCGCCTCGGCCTACCTCCTGGAGCTCATCCACGAGCGCCGCGCCCACCCCCGGGACGATCTGATCAGCAGCCTCGCCCAGGCGGAGGTCGACGGACGTGGCCTCGACGACCACGAGATCGTCGGCGTCATCGGCATGTTCGTCATCGCGGGGCATCTTCCGTCGTCCGTGCTGATCGGCAGCACCGTCATGGCGCTGGACACCCACCCCGACACCTTCGCGGAGGTCCGCGCCGACCACGGCCTGCTGCCCCAGGTCGTGGAGGAGGTGCTGCGCTGGCGCCCGCCACTGGTCCGGGACCAGCGGGTCACGGCGTGCGAGACGGAGCTCGGCGGCGAACGCATCCCGGCCGGCGCGATGGTGTGCGTGTGGCTCGCCTCCGCCCACCGGGACGCCTCCCGCTTCCCACAGGCCGACGCGTTCGACATCCACCGCGAGAACCGGACCCGCCACATCGCCTTCGGCAAGGGCATCCACTTCTGTCTCGGCGCACCACTGGCCCGCATGGAGACCCGAATCGCGCTGACCGCCCTCCTGCGCCGCTACGACCGGATCGAGGTGCTGCGCGACGGCGGCATCCAGTTCCACCCGTCGATCGGTGTCCTGGGACCGGTACGCCTGCCGACCGCGGTGCACGCCCTCGCGCCGACCGTGTGACGCCCGCGGCCGGCCCCACCGCTCACGGGCCCGGGCGACCGCCCAACCACCGTCCGGCCCACCGGCGTTGCCGCCCGGGCCGCCCACTCACCGGCCCGCCGACGCGAGCGCCCCTCCCCTGACCCACCGGCCTCGAAGCCCCCGTCCGGACCGGCCACGGTCCGGGCGCCGGCGCCGGCCCTCTCCCACACGTCCTGCGACGGTCCGCGCCACCCCGACGACCGGTGTGCGCGCCCGTCCGGAGCCGACCCCTGCTGTCCGCGGCGAGGAAACCCCATGGCGACTGACCGGCCGACCCTCTCCCACCCCCAGGACGGGGAGCCCCCTGTCCCGCCGAGCCCGCACCGGCTCAACCCCGCCTACGTGATCTACACGTCCGGGTCCACGGGAGTGCCCAAGGGCACCGTGATCCCCGGCGAGAACCTCACGAACCTGCTGGCCGACTTCCAGGAGCGGCTCTCCTTCGGGCCCGAGGACCGGCTGCTCGCGGTCACCACCTTCGGCTTCGACATCTCCAACCTGGAACTGCTGCTCCCCCTGATCTCCGGGGGCGAACTCGTGCTCGCGCCGCAGGAGGCGACGCACGATCCGGCGGCCCTGCGGCAGCTCGTCGACGAGACGGGTGCGACGGTCGTCCAGGCGACCCCGACACTGTGGCAGAGCGTGCTGGACAGCGAGCCGGAGGCGCTGCGGGGGCTGAAGGTCCTGGTCGGCGGCGAGGCCCTGACGGAGCGTCTGGCGCAGGGTCTGGGCGCGGCGGCGCGGGAGGTCACGAACGTCTACGGGCCCACCGAGACGACGATCTGGTCGACGAGCGCCGTCGTCGGCCCGGCCACCGCGGGCCGGCCGCCGATCGGGCGCCCGCTGGCGAACACCCGGACCCATGTGCTCGACCGCCGGCTGCGGCCGGTACCCCTCGGCGGCACCGGCGAACTGTTCATCGCGGGCGCCGGTGTGGCCCGCGGTTATCTGGGCCGTCCCGCCCTGACCGCCGACCGGTTCGTGGCGGACCCCTTCGGCCCGCCGGGAACGCGTATGTACCGCACCGGGGACCTGGTGCGCCGACGTGAGGACGGCGATCTGGAGTTCCTCGGCCGGGCCGACGGCCAGGTCAAGATCCGGGGTTTCCGGATCGAGCTCGGCGAGGTCGAACACGCCCTGGCGGGCCACCCCGAGATCGCCCAGGCCGCCGTGGTGGTTCGGGACCTCGGCGCCGGCGGACCCGCCCTCGTCGCGTACGCCGTGCCCCTGCCCGGTGCCGACCCCGACCCTGCCGGGCTGCGTGCCCATCTGGCCGAGCGCCTGCCCGGGCACATGCTGCCCACCGCACTGACCGTGCTGGACGCGCTGCCGCTCACCCCGAACGGCAAGCTGGACCGCCGGGCGCTGCCCGCCCCCGATCTCGGCCCGACGGTGTCGGGACGCGCACCGCGCACCCCGCAGGAGGAGATCCTGTGCGAGCTGTTCGCGCAGGTCCTCGAAGTACCGGCGGTGGGCCTGGACGACCACTTCTTCGGCCTGGGAGGCCACTCCCTGCTCGCGACCCGGCTCGCCAACGCCATCCGGTCGCGGCTGGGCGTGGACCTCCCCGTGCGCACGCTGTTCGAGGCGCCCACCGTGGCCGCGCTCGCCCGGCGGATCGCCGGATCCGGCAGCACGCGCACCGCCCTGACGCCCAGGGAGCGCCCCGAGCGGATCCCGCTGTCCTTCGGGCAGCGCCGGCTGTGGTTCATCAACCGAATGGACGGCGGCGGCGCGGCGTACCACATGCAGAGCGTGCTGCGGCTGCGCGGCGAGCTGGACCGTACGGCGCTCGCCGAGGCCCTGGCGGACGTGGTGGCCCGGCACGAGTCGCTGCGCACCGTCTTCCCCGAGGCGGACGGCGAGCCCCACCAACTGGTCCTGGAACCAGGGGACGCGCGCCCCGTTCCGGCCGTGACGGACACCGACGAGAGCGGGCTTCCGGCCGCGCTGCGGGCCGCTGCCGCGCAGCCCTTCGAACTCACGCGGGAACTCCCCTTGCGGGCGCACCTGTTCGCGCTGTCCCCGACCGAGCATGTGCTGATGGTGGTCCAGCACCACATCGCCGCCGACGGCTGGTCGCTCACGGTGCTGGCCAGCGACCTCGGTCGCGCGTACCGCGCCAGAAGTCGCGGCGAGGCACCCGACTGGCGCCCGCTGCCGGTGCAGTACGCGGACTACGCCCTCTGGCAGCGCGAGATCCTCGGCGACGAGCGGGACCCCGACAGCCTGCTGACGGCACAGACGGAGTTCTGGAAACGGGCCCTGGACGGCCTGCCCGAGCAGACCCTGCTTCCCACGGACCGGCTCAGGCCGCGGACCGCGGGTTTCCGGGGCGAGACGGTCCCGCTGGACCTGGACGCAGACCTCCACCAACGGCTGCTCGACCTCGCCCACCGGCACAACGCGAGCCTGTTCATGGTGCTCCACGCGGCGCTCGCCGCGCTGTGCACCCGGCTCGGGGCGGGGACCGACATCCCCATCGGCTCCCCGGTGTCGGGCCGGACGGACGATGCGTTGGACGATCTGATCGGCTTCTTCGTCAACACTCTGGTCCTGCGCACCCGTACGGACGGCGACCCACGTTTCACCGACCTCCTGGCGTCCGTGCGCCAGAACGCCCTGGCGGCCTACGACCACCAGGACCTGCCCTTCGAGCGGCTGGTCGAGACGCTCAATCCCGACCGGTCGCTGTCCCAGCACCCGCTGTTCCAGATCTTCCTGGCCCTCCAGAACACCCCGGACGCCGACATCCGCTTCGAGGGCGTAGCCGTGCGGCCGCAGGACGAGGCGCTGCCGTCGGCCAAGTTCGATCTCGCGTTCAATCTGGCCGAACGCTTCGGGGAGGAGCGCGCGGCACAGGGCGTCCACGGCACCGTCGAGTTCCGCACCGACCTCTTCGACCGCGGCACCGTCGAAACCCTCGTCGCCCGTCTGGTCAGGTTCCTGCGGGCGGTCGCGGCGGACCCGCGCCGGCGGATCGGCGCGGTGGAGATCCTCGGCGAGGAGGAGCGCCTGTGGCTGCTCGGCGGCGCTCCCGCACAGGTTCCCTCGGACGACTCCCCGGAGCATCGCCCGCTCGACGGATCACCCGGCCGGCTCGCCGCGGAACCCGGCACCCTGCACACCCGCTTCGCCCGCACGGCCGCCGCCCACCCGGACGCCCTCGCCCTGCGCGCCAGGGACCGGGAGATGACCTACCGCGAAGTGGACCGGCGCGCCGACGCGTTGGCGCGGGCGCTCAGGGCGCGGGGTGTCGGTACGGAGAGCCGGGTCGCCGTCTTCCTGGAGCGCTCGCCGGAGCTGGTCGTGTCGATGCTCGCCGTGTGGAAGGCGGGCGGTGTGTGCGTCCCGCTGCACGAGGCCTTCCCGGCGGACCGGCTGGAGTGGGTCATGGCGGACACGGCGGCCGTCGTGCTGCTGACGGACCGGACGATGCTCGGCCGGGGCTTCCGCCATGACGCGCGGGTGGTCGTGGTGGACCGGGACGCGGAGGTGGAGGCGGCACCGGCGGGCCCGGAGGTTCCCGTCCTTCCCGACCAGCTGGCGTACATCATGTACACCTCCGGCTCCACCGGCCTGCCCAAGGGCGTGGCCGTCACCCACCGGGACGTGGTGGCGCTCGCCTGCGACCCGTGCTGGGACACCGGCAACCACGAACGCGTCCTCATGCACGCGCCCTACGCGTTCGACATCTGCGACTACGAGCTGTGGGTGCCGCTCCTCGCCGGCGGTGAGGTGGTGCTGGCCCCGCCCGGACGACTGGACACCGCCGACCTGGCCCGGCTCATCGAGGGCGAGAAGGTCACCGCGGTGCACTTCACCGCCGGTCTGCTGCGCGTGCTCGCCGAGGACGCGCCCGGCTGTCTGTCCCAGGTGCGCGAGGTGCTCACCGGAGGCGACATCGTGTCGCCGGTCGCCGTCGAGCGCGTCCTGGAGCACGCGCCCGGTGCGCTCGTGCGCCAGCTCTACGGCCCCACCGAGATGACGCTGTGCGCCACCCACCACGAGGTGCGCGCGCCCTACACGGCCGAGGGCCGGGTGCCCCTCGGACGCCCGCTCGCCGGTACCCGCGTCTACGTTCTGGACGAGCGGTTGCGGCCGGTGCCGCCCGGGGTGACGGGCGAGGTGTATCTGGCGGGGTCCGGTCTGGCCCGGGGCTATCTGGGCCGGGCCGGTCTCACCGCGGAGCGGTTCGTGGCCGCCCCCTGGGGGCCGCCGGGCGAACGGATGTACCGCACTGGTGACCTGGGCCGTTGGAACGGCCGGTGGCAGCTGGAGTTCGTCGGGCGCGGCGACGACCAGGTCAAGATCAGAGGTTTCCGAGTCGAGCCGGGCGAGGTCGCCGCGAAGCTCGCGGACCACGCCGAGGTCTCCCAGGCCGAGGTCCTGGTGCGCACCGGGCACTTGGGCGAACGTCAGCTGATCGGCTACGTCGTACCGCACGGGCGGCGGTCCGCCACCCACGTCGAGGAGGGCACGCGGCAGCACGTCGCCGAGTGGCGGCAGATCTACGACGGCATGTACAGCGGTTCCGACACGTCTGTCGTCGGCTCCGACACCGCCCCGCCCGGCTCCGGCGGCACCGGGTTCGGCTCCGACTTCTCCGGCTGGGAGAGCAGTTACGACGGCCGCCCCATTCCGGTGGCCGAGATGCGCGAGTGGCGTGAGTGCACCGTCGAGCGCATCCGTGCCCTGCGTCCCCGTCATGTCCTGGAGATCGGCGCGGGCAACGGTCTGATCCTGTCCCGGCTGTACTCCACCTGCGCCTCCTACTGGGCCACCGACTTCTCACCCCGGGCGATCGAGACGCTGCGGGCCCACGTGGGTGCGGAGAGTTCGGTCCGGCTGCGGACCCAGCCGGCGGACGACCTGACCGGTCTGCCCGCCGGACACTTCGACACGATCGTCCTCAACTCGGTCGTGCAGTACTTCCCGGACGCGGACTATCTGCGGAGGGTGCTGACCGGGCTGACCGGCCTGCTCGCCCCCGGCGGCGCGCTGTTCGTCGGCGACGTCCGCAACCTGGAACTCCTGGACACCTTCCACGCGGCCGTCGAACTGGCCCGCGCGGACGAGGGCGAGGATCCGGCCGCGGTGCGGCGCAGGGCCCGGCGCCGGGTCGAGCGGGAGAAGGAGCTGCTGGTGGCCCCCGGCTTCTTCCACGACTTCGCCCGGATCACCGAGGGCGTCGCGGCGGCCGACGTACGGGTCAAACGAGGCCACGCGCACAACGAGTTGACGCGGTACCGCTACGACGTCGTCCTGCGCGCGGCGACAGACACGTCGGCGACGGACGGGGAGGCGCCCGGCCCCAAGGCCGCCGCCCCCGTCCTCGACTGGGCCGAGGCCCGCGGCGATCTCGGCGCGCTGCGCGCCCGCCTGGCCGGGAGCAGGCCGTCGGCGCTGCGTGTCACCGGCGTCCCGGACGGCCGCACCGCGCACGAACGCGCCGCCGCCGCGGCCCTGTACGCGGGCGAAGCCCTCGCCGGGACCGCGGTCGGCGTGGACCCGGCCCTGCTGTACGAACTGGGCGACCGCCTCGGCTACGAGACGACGGTGAGCTGGGCGGGACCCGGCTCCCCGGGCCTGCTCGACGTGCTCTTCACCGACGCCTCCCGGCACACCGGCCCCCTCCCGTCGATCGGCTGGTCCGGCCCCGAACCCGGCCCGGACGCCGTGCCGGCCCGGCACACCAACGCGCCCGCCGCCTTCCAGGAGGCCCGGCGGCTCTCCGCGGCGCTCCGCTCCCACCTCGGGGAGCGGCTGCCGGAGTACATGATCCCGTCGGCTTTCGTGGTGCTGGACCGTTTCCCGGTCACCCCCAACGGCAAGCTCGACCGCGAGGCGCTGCCGGAGCCCGATCCTGGCGACGCGGTGGGCAGGGGTGTGCCGCGGTCCGCACGGGAGGAGCAACTCTGCGCGCTGTTCGCCGAGTTGCTCGGTCTGCCGCGGGTGGGCGTCGAGGACGACTTCTTCCGGTTGGGCGGGCATTCGCTGCTGGCGATCCGGCTGGTCAACGCGATACGTTCGGCGTTCGGCACGGAACTCGGCGTCCGCGCGGTGTTCGAGGCACCGACCGTCGCCGCCCTCGCCGAGCGACTCGACCGGGCCGGCCCCGCGCAGGCCCCCCTGGTCCCGGCGGACCGACCCGACCCGCTGCCGGTGTCGTACGCCCAGCGCAGGCTGTGGTTCCTGCACCGTCTGGAGGAGCGCGACGGCGCCTACAACATCCCCGTCGCCCTGCGGCTGACCGGTGACCTGGACGAGGGCGCCCTGCGGCGGGCCCTGCACGACGTGGTGGTCCGGCACGAGTCGCTGCGCACGGTGTTCGCCGAGGACGACGGCGAGCCGGTGCAGCGCATCCTGGACGCACAGGACGCCCAGCCGGATCTCGGCGTGGTGGACGTCGGCGAGGACGCCGACGCCCTGGAACGCGCTCTGACCGGGGCGGCCGGCCGGGGCTTCGACCTGGGCACACAACTGCCGCTGCGGGCGACCCTGTTGAGGCTGGCGCCGACGGAACACGTGCTCCTCGTGGTCCTGCACCACATCGCCGCCGACGGCTGGTCCATGGACCCCCTGGCTCGGGACCTCGGCGCGGCCTACGCGGCCCGCCGCGCCGGACGGGCCCCGCGGTTCACGCCGTTGCCTGTGCAGTACGCCGACTACGCCGTGTGGCAGCGGACCGTGCTCGGCAGCGAGACCGACCCGGGCAGTCGGATCAGCGGCCAGCTCGCCCACTGGCGGGACCGGCTGGCGGATCTCCCGGCCGGCACGGAGCTGCCCACCGACCGTCCGCGGCCGCCCGAGTTCAGCTACCGGGGCGCGGAGGTCCCCCTCCGGTTGCCGGCGCAGCTCCACGCGGACCTCGTCGGCCTCGCCCAGGAGCACGGCGCCACCCTCTTCATGGTGCTGCATGCCGCCCTCGCCGCACTGCTCACCCGGCTCGGCGCGGGTACGGACATCCCGCTCGGAACCCCGGTGGCCGGACGCGCCGACGCACAGCTCGACGACCTCGTCGGCTTCTTCGTCAACACGCTCCTCCTGCGCACCGACACCGGCGGCGACCCGGCCTTCGGCGATCTGCTGCGCCGGGTGGCGGAGCAGGACCTGGAGGCGTACGCCCATCAGGACGTGCCGTTCGAGCGGCTGGTGGAGGTGCTGGCGCCGCCGCGGTCACTGGCCCGGCACCCGCTGTTCCAGGTGATGCTGGCCCTGCAACCGGCCACCGGCGTCGCGACGGAACTGCCCGGACTGCGCACCGCCGCGCAGCCGATCCCGCAGCGCACGGTCAAGTTCGACCTGGATCTCCAGCTACGCGAGATCCGATCACCGGACGGCGCGCCGTGCGGTGTCGAGGGCGGCATCGTCTACAGCACGGACCTGTTCGACGAGGCCACCGTCGTCGCCCTCGGCGACCGGCTGGTCCGGTTCCTGCGGGCGGTGGCCGACGATCCGGGCCTGGCCATCGGAGACGTCGACATCCTGACCGGGGACGAACGGCCGGCCCGGGCCGGGGAATCCGGCGAAGAGCGTCCCGAACCGGTGATCCGCCGGTTCGAGGCCCAGGTCCGGCGGACCCCGGAGCGGCCCGCGGTGAGCGGCGCGGGCACGACCCTGTCGTACGCGGAACTCGACGCCGAGGCCAACCGGCTGGCGCGGTGTCTGGCGGCCCGGGGAGCGGGTCCGGAGCGGGTCGTCGCCGTGGCGGTGCCGCGTTCGGCGCGGATGCTGGTCGCGGTCCTCGCGGTGCTGAAGTGCGGTGCGGCCTATCTTCCGGTCGACCGCGGCCAGCCGGCCGACCGGGTCGCGTTCACCTTCGGCGACGCCGGTCCCGTCCTGGTGATCACCGAGGGGGACGCGCCGGCGGGTCTGCCCGATCCGTCCGTCGTGCCCCGGGTGGCGCTGGACGATCCCGGGGTCGCGGCCACGCTCGCCGGCACCGGCGACGGTCCCTTCGGGGACGCGGTCGACGAACGCCATCCCGCGTACGTCATCTACACCTCGGGATCCACGGGCACTCCCAAGGGAGTGGTGGTGTCCCGCCGCAGCATGGCCTGTCTGCTGGACTGGGCGGTGGAGCGGTTCGGCGCCGAGGATCTGGAGCGGGTCCTGGCCGCCACCTCGCTCTCCTTCGACGTCTCGGTGTTCGAGCTGTTCGCGCCGCTGCTGACCGGCGGTCATGTGGAGATCGTGCGCGACCTCCTGGAGCTGGCCGATCGGCCTTGGTCGGGGACGCTGGCCGGCGGTGTGCCGTCGGTGTTCTCGGCCCTGCTGGCCGGCGGACGGGCTCCGTTCGAGGCGCGGACGCTGGCGATGGCCGGGGAGGCCCTGCCCGAGCACGTGGTGCGGCAGGTGCGGGAGCTGCGGCCGGGTGTGCGGATCGCCAACATCTACGGTCCGACGGAGGCCACCGTCTACGCGACGGCCTGGTTCTCGGAGGGCGAGGAGATTCTGGCCCCGCCCATCGGGCGGCCGCTCCCCCATGTCCGGGCCCAGGTGCTGGACGAGCGGCTGCGGCCGGTGCCCACCGGAGTGCCCGGGGAACTGTATCTCTCGGGCGAGGGCCTGGCGCGCGGCTATCTCGGCCGGCCCGCGCTGTCCGCCGAGCGGTTCGTAGCCGATCCCTGGGGTCCGCCCGGCGGCCGCATGTACCGCACCGGTGACCTGGTGCGGCGCCGTGCGGACGGTTGCCTGGACTATCTGGGGCGCACCGACGACCAGGTCAAGGTGCGCGGTTACCGCATCGAGCCCGGGGAGATCGAGAACGTTCTGACCCGGCACCCGGAGGTGGTCAACGCGGCGGTCTCCGCGCTGCCCGACCCGGAAGGGGTACGGCGTCTGGTGGCTCACGTGGCGGTGCGTGCGGGCGCTTCGGCCACCGCCGCGCAGCTCACGGCGCACGTCGGCGCGGCTCTGCCGGAGTACATGGTGCCGACCGCGTTCGTGCTGCTGGACGAGCTCCCGGTCAACGCAAACGGCAAGCTCGACCGTGCGGCGCTCCCGGCCCCGGAGCTGGGCTGCCGTCCGACCGGGGACCGGGTGCGGGATCCGCGCGAGGAGTTGATGGGCGAGCTGTTCGCCCAGGTCCTCGCAGTGCCCTCGGTCGGTCCCGACGACAACTTCTTCGGGCTCGGCGGGCACAGTCTGATGGCCACCCGGCTGGCCAACGCGGTCCGCACCGCGTTCGGGGCCGAACTCCCGTTGCGCGCGATCTTCGAGGCACCCACACCGCGGGGCCTGGCGGCACTGCTCGACACGGCGGACAGCGCCCGCCCGGTCCTCGCCCCGGCGGAGCGGCCCGGGACGATCCCGCTGTCGTACGCCCAGCGGCGGCTGTGGTTCCTCAACCGGCTCGACGGCGACTCGGGGCGGTACAACATCCCGCTCGCCCTGCGCCTGGCGGGCAGGCTGGACCCGGACGCCCTCGGCGCCGCCCTCGGAGACCTGATGGACCGCCACGAGTCCCTGCGTACCGTCTTCCCCGACACCGACGGCGTTCCCCGCCAGCACGTCCTCGCGCCCGGCGACCGCCCGCTCGGCCCGGAACCGGTGCCCGTGTCCCGGGAGGACCTGCCCCATGCCCTGTCGGAGGCAGCGCGGCGGAGCTTCGACCTGGCCGTCGATCCGCCGCTGCACGCGACGTTGTGGCGGACCGCGCCGGACGAGCACGTCCTGCTGCTCGTCCTGCACCACATCGCCGGTGACGGCGCCTCGTACGCCCCGCTCGCCAGGGACCTGGGCACCGCCTACCGGGCACGTGCGGCCGGTCAAGCCCCTGACTGGCGGCCGCTGCCCGTCCAGTACGCGGACTACACGCTCTGGCAACGGCGGCTGCTCGGCGCGGAGGACGATCCAGGCAGCCCTGTCTCACGTCAGCTCGCGCACTGGCAGAAGACGCTGGCCGGGCTGCCTCAGGAGCTGACACTGCCCGTCGACCGGCCGCGGCCCGCCGTGATCGGCCACGGGGGCGGTCAGGTACCGCTCAGCGTGGACGCGGACCTGCACCGAAGGCTGACGGCGCTGTCCCGGCGGGAGGGCGTCACCGCCTTCATGCTCTTCCAGGCGGCCCTCGCGGCCCTGCTCACCCGGCTCGGGGCGGGTACGGACATCCCGGTCGGCAGCCCGCTCGCAGGCCGGGGCGACCAGGCGCTCGACGATCTGGTGGGATTCTTCGCCAACACGGTCGTGCTGCGCACCGACACTTCCGGAAACCCCGACTTCGCCGAGCTGCTGCGCCGGGTCCGGGAGACCGCCCTGGCGGCCTACGCCCATCAGGACGTGCCGTTCGAGCGGCTGGTCGAGGTGCTGAGTCCGGCCCGCTCGGTGTCCCGGCACCCGCTGTTCCAGGTCCTTCTGGTGCTCCAGAACACCGAACCGCCCCGGTTCGACCTGGAGGGCCTGACGATCAACGCGGCCGAGGTCGATCCGCAGACGGCCCGGTTCGACCTGGACGTGTCCCTCAGCGAGACGTTCGCGGAGGACGGCGGCCCCTCGGGCGTCCACGGCAGCATCCGGTACAACGCTGACCTCTTCGACGAGGCCACGGTCGCCGCCGTCGCCGAGCGGCTGGTCCTGCTGCTCGAAGCCGTCGCGGCCGACCCGCACATCCCGGTCGGCTCCCTGAACGTGCTCCTGCCGGCCGAGCGGCGGCGCCTCGACGAGTGGTCCGGCGGGGCTGCGGGGGCCGCGCCCGCGACACCCCTTCCCGAACTGTTCCAGGCCCAGGTGGCGCGCACCCCGCGCCGGACGGCACTGCGCTTCGACGACGGCACGCTGTCGTACGACGAGCTCAACCGCCGGGCCAACCGGCTGGCCCACCGGCTCGCCGCGCTCGGCGCGGGCCCGGAGCGCACGGTGGGGCTGCTGCTGCCGCGCTCCCCCGAGCAGGTCGTCGCCGTCCTCGCCGTCCTGAAAGCGGGTGCCGCCTTCCTCCCCGTGGATCCGGACTATCCCGCCGCACGGATCCGGCACATGCTGGCCGACGCGCGGCCCTTTCTCGTGCTCACCGTGCGGGCACTCGCCGACCGGCTTCCGCAAGGGACGCCCGCCCTGGTGCTGGACGATCCTGCCGTCGCCGCGAGGACGAGGGCGGCGCCCGCCACGGATCCGGTCGACGAGGAGCGTACGACCCCGCTGCGCACCGCCCATCCGGCCTACGTCATCTACACGTCGGGGTCAACGGGCCGGCCCAACGGGGTGGTGGTGTCCCACGAGGGCATCGCCAACCTGGCGGCCCGGCAGATCGAACGGTTCCGGGTCGCCGCGGGCGACCGGGTGCTCCAGTTCGCCTCCCCGGGCTTCGACGCGGCGTTCTCCGAACTGTGCATGGCACTGCTGTCCGGGGCGGAGCTGGTGGTGGCCGACAAGGACCACCTCACTCCCGGCCGGCCGCTGGCCGAGCTGATCGCCCGGCAGGGCGTCACCCATGTGACCCTGCCGCCGGTGGCCCTGTCCGCCATGCCGCCGGACCGCCTCGGCCCCGTGCGCACCCTGGTGACCGCCGGGGACGCGCTGCCCGCGGACGCGGTTCGGCGCTGGGGTGCCGGGCGGCGTCTGGTCAACGCGTACGGGCCGACCGAGACGACGGTCTGCGCCACCATGAGCGAGCCGCTGTCCGGTACGGACCGCCCGTCGATCGGCCGTCCGCCGGCCGGCGTGGGCATCCGCGTCCTCGACGACAACCTGCGCCCCGTCCCGCCGGGGGTGGCCGGTGAACTCTATGTGCACGGCCCGGGTCTGGCCCGCGGATATCTGGGCCGGCCGGGCCTGACCGCGGCACGGTTCGTGGCCGACCCGTACGGCGCGCCGGGGTCGCGCATGTACCGCACCGGTGACCTCGTCCGCCGGGACCGCGACGGGGATCTGCACTTCCTGGGCCGCGCGGACCATCAGGTCTCGGTCCGCGGCTTCCGCGTGGAACCGGCCGAGATCGAGAACGTGCTGCTGGCCGACCCGGCCGTGGCCCAGGCGGTGGTGACGGTCCATCAGGAGGGCACCGATGACGGGGTGTTGACCGGGTACGTGGTGCCCGCCGAGGGCGCCGCGCCGGACGCCGCCGTGCTCCGCGGGCGGGCCGGCGAGTCGCTGCCCGCCCACATGGTGCCCGCCGCCGTGGTCGTCCTGGACGCACTGCCGGTCACGCCGAACGGCAAGCTGGACCGGGCGGCCCTGCCCGCGCCGCGGTTCACCGGGGTGTCCGACCGAGCGGCGCGCAGCCCTCGCGAGGCCGCGCTGCGGGAGCTGTTCGCGGAGGTCCTCGGAGTGCCCGCGATCGGTCTCGACGACAGCTTCTTCGACGTAGGTGGCCACTCCATGCTGGCCGCCCGGCTGATCGACCGGATCCACGGCGCCCTGGGCCTCCGGATCGGGCTGCGTCTCCTCTTCGAGGCCCCCTCGGTGGCGCGGCTGGCACGCGCACTGGACGGCACCGCCGAACACGACCGCCACGGCGGGGAATTCGACGTCCTGCTGCCGCTGCGGCCGGGCGGCGGGGCGCCGCCCGTGTTCTGTGTCCATCCGGCGGCCGGCCTCGGCTGGTCCTTCACCGGACTCGCCCGGCACCTGGACCTGCGGCACCCGGTGTACGCGCTGCAGTCGCCCGGTGCCGCGGGCGGCCCCGGACGGATCCCGCCGACGGTGGCCGAGACGGCCGAGGTGTACGCCGAGCACATCCGCCGGGTGGCCCCGCACGGGCCGTACCACCTGCTGGGCTGGTCGGCGGGCGGGCTGATCGCCCACGAGATCGCCGTACGGCTGCAGGCCGCAGGTGAACAGGTGGGTCTGCTGGCGGTGCTGGACGGCTATCCGCTGGCCGGCCTGCCGGCGGCCATGGCCCCCGCCCCCGACGAGGCCGCCGAGGCGGTGCGCCGGCAGACCTCGGGGCTCCAGTTCGACGACGCCGTACGGGAGAACCTCACCGCGGTGTACCGCGAGGTCACCCGGGCGGCGCGGGGCTTCACCCCCGGCGTCTTCCGCGGGGACCTGCTGCACTTCGGCGCCAGGGACACCCTGCTCCCTCCCGCCCTCTGGCAGCCCTACGTCGACGGGCGTCTGCGCCGGACGGACGTCCCCTGCGCGCACGAGGAGTTGACCCGCCCCGCGGCTCTCGCCGTGATCGGTCCCGCGCTCTCGGCCGCGCTGCGCGAGACCACTCCCGCTTTCGAACACCACGAGAAAGGAACCGACGCATGACCAACCCCTTCGAGGACGATCAGGCCACCTACCTCGTCCTGCGCAACGAGGAGGGCCAGCACTCGCTGTGGCCGTCCTTCGTGGAGGTGCCGGCCGGCTGGCAGACCGTCCACGGCCGGGCCGACCGCCAGTCGTGCCTCGACTACGTCAACGAGCACTGGACCGACATGAGGCCCAACAGCTTGATCTCCGCCATGGACGGGAGCGATGCGCGGTGAACACCGGACAGCCCTCCTTCGACGACCTGTGCGTCGACCACGTCAGGATCTGCGTCACCGATCTCGACGCCGCGACAGCCGAGTTCGTCGACGGATACGGCCTGACCGTCGCCGACGTGCTGGATGACCCCGGCGCACAGCGCACGGCCGTCCTCGTCCGCGAGGACATCCGGCTCCTACTGAGCCAGCCCCTGGCCGAGGACCACCCCAGCGCCGTCTACACGCGGCTGCACGGCGACGGTGTCTGCGACATCGCCCTGGGCACCGCCGACGCCGAGGGTGCTTTCACGGAGGCCGTCCGGCGGGGCGCCCGGCCGCTCGCGGCGCTTCACCGGCACGACGACGGGGTGGTCACCGCCTCCGTGGGCGGCTTCGGCGACGTGGCGCACACCTTCGTCCAGCGGCCGGTCCCGAGCGGCCGGCCGCACGGAGCGCCGGGGTCCCGGGCAGCCGCACGCGACACGGGACTTCGCCATGTCGACCACTTCGCCGTGTGCGTGGAGGCCGGCGATCTCGCCGGCACCGTGGAGTTCTACGAGCAGGTCATGGACTTCCGGATGATCTTCGAAGAGAAGATAGTCGTTGGTGCCCAGTCGATGAACTCCCAGGTGGTGCAGAGCCGTTCGGGCCTGGTGACGCTGACCGTCATCGAGCCGGACACCAGCCGGGAACCGGGCCAGATCGACGCGTTCGTCAAGAATCACGGCGGTGCCGGTGTGCAGCACGTCGCGTTCACCAGCGGCGACATCGTGCACTCCGTGACGGCGATGCGGGCCGGCGGCGTGGGTTTCCTGGACACTCCCGACGCGTACTACAGCAGGCTGCCCGAGCGGCTCGCGCTGTCCCGGTACTCGCCCGCCGAACTCGGGAACCTGGACATCCTGGCCGACGAGGACCACGCCGGCCAGCTGTTCCAGATCTTCACCCGTTCCACCCACCCGCGCCGGACCCTCTTCTTCGAGGTCATCGAGCGCGCCGGGGCCACCACGTTCGGCAGCGGCAACATCAAGGCCCTGTACGAGGCCGTAGAGGCGGAGGGGATGTGACCTCGCCCGGAAGCGGCCCCGCCCTGGAGGCGTCACCCCTGAGCGGTCCGCTCGCCGACGCGCCTCCCGGTCTGGCCGGGATCAGGAGCGCGGCGCGGGCCGTCACGGACCCGGCGGTGTGGGACTTCATCGAGGGCGGCAGCGGTGCGGAGACGGCTTTGGCGGCCAACCGGGCGGCCCTCGACGGCGTGGCGCTCCTGCCCCGGGTGCTGACCGGCCGAACCGGCACCGACCTGTCCGGCCGGCTGCTGGGCACCGACGCCGCGATGCCGGTCGCGGTCGCGCCGATGGCCTATCAGTGCCTGCTGCATCCCGAGGGCGAGCGGGCGGTCGCCCGGGCGGCCCGCGCCGCCGGAGTGCCGTTCGTGCTCAGTACCCTGAGCAGTCGTCCCCTGGAGGAGGTCGTCGCCACCGAGGCGGACGTCTGGTTCCAGCTGTACTGGCTGCGCGAGCGGTCCCTGGCCGACGAACTCGTCGCCCACGCCGAGGACTCGGGCTGCCGGGCGCTCATGGTCACCGTGGACGTCCCGACCATGGGGCGGCGCTGGCGGGACGTGCGCAACGGGTTCTCGCTGCCGCCTCACGTGCGCGCCGCGAACCTGGGCCCCGGGCTCGACGACCTGGCGCACCGGTCCACACCAGGGGTCTCGGCCGTCGCCGATCACACGCGGTCCCTGTTCGGCGTCCCGACTCTGCGGGACCTGGAACGGTTGCGGCGACGCAGCTCTCTTCCCCTGGTGGTGAAGGGCGTTCTCGACGCGCGTGATGCCCGGCGCGTGGCGGAGTGCGGCGCCGACGCCGTGGTGGTCTCCAACCACGGGGGCCGCCAGTTCGACGGCGCTCCGCCGAGCATCGCCCAACTCCCGTCCGTGGCCGAGGCGGTGGCCGGTCTCTGCGCGGTGCTGCTGGACAGCGGCATACGTACCGGCACGGACGTGCTGCGCGCCCTGGCTCTCGGGGCCTCGGGCGTGCTGGTCGGCCGCCCGGTGCTGTGGGGGCTCGCGGCGCACGGGGAGAAGGGGGTCGCCGAGGTGCTCTCCGTCCTGCGGGACGAGCTCCGGGAGGGGCTGCTGCTGACCGGCTGCGCCGACCTCGCGGCCGCCGCGGATCTCCGCGTCCGGAGGTGGGCCGCCGATGCCTGACCAACCTCTCGCAGACCCGACCGCCGACCTGGACCTGGCCGGGCTGCACACCTCGCTGGAGGATCCGGCGCTCGCCTCCATGACGTTCCTCAACGAGGTCACCGGGCGCCACCCGAAGGCCCTGTCCTTCGCACCGGGCCGGCCCACGGAGGAGAGCTTCGACGTCGAGGCCGTGCACCGGTATCTGCGCCGGTTCTGCGACCACCTGGCCACGGACCGCGGTCACACGCCCGAGGAGGTCCGCAGGACCCTGTGCCAGTACGGGCGGACGAGCGGCATCGTGCACGAACTTATCGCACGCCAACTGGAGGCGGACGAGGGGCTGCGCACCGAACCGGAGTCGATCGTGGTCACCGTCGGCTGCCAGGAGGCGATGTACCTGGTCCTGCGCGCCCTGCGCCGCGACGAGCACGATGTCGTGCTGGCCGTCTCACCGACCTATGTCGGCCTGACGGGCGCCGCGCGGCTGGTGGACATGCCGGTGCTGCCGGTGGCGAGCGGCCGCACCGGTATCGATCTGGCGGACCTCACCGCCCAGGTCCGCGGTGCGCGCGAGCGCGGTCTGCGCCCCCGCGCCTGCTACCTCGTGCCGGACTTCGCCAACCCGTCCGGGCTGAGCCTCGACCTCGCAACCCGCGGCGAGCTGCTGGCCCTCGCCGAGCGGGAGGGCATCCTGCTGCTGGAGGACAACCCGTACGGCATGTTCCACGACGGCTCGGGACGCGTGCCCACCCTCAAGGCGCTGGACACCGGGCGGCGGGTGATTCACTTCGGGTCCTTCGCGAAGACCGTGCTCCCCGGCGCCCGGGTGGGCTATGTGGTGGCCGACCAGCGGGTCGGGGACGGACAGGGGCGGGTCCAGGGATTCGCCGAGCACCTGTCGAGGATCAAGAGCATGGTCACGGTCAACACCTCCCCCATCAGCCAGGCCGTCGTCGGCGGCGCGCTCCTGGAGAACGACTTCAGCCTGGAGCGCGCGACCTCGCGGTCGCGGCACGTGTATCAACGCAATCTCGCGCATGTCCTGCGCGGTCTGGAAACCCGCTTCGGCCGGTGCGACTCCGTCTCCTGGAACACGCCGAGGGGCGGCTTTTTCATCGTGGTCACCGTGCCGTTCACGGTGGACGACGAATTGCTCGAACGATCGGGCCGTTCCTTCGGCGTGCTGTGGACTCCGGTATCCCACTTCTACGACGGGAAAGGCGGCCGAAATCAGATTCGACTGTCCTGCAGTTCTCTTGACAGCACACAAGTGGAAGAAGGCCTGAACAGACTTGCGAACCTATTCGTAGACAAAGGTGTGCTCGGAGTTGACACCGGTACCGACTCGATGCCTGGGTGTAGTAGCGTAAGCATGTAGATTACACTGAGGAGTCGACTTGTTACGTTGCGAATCCGTCAGCAAGCGCTACGGCCGGGGGCGTTGGGTCCTCCAGGACGTGGACCTGGAGGTCTCGGGCGGCGACGTCCTCGCGGTCGTGGGCGGCAACGGCTCGGGAAAGTCGACCCTGTTGAGAATCCTCGTGGGCCTGTCGCAGCCCACGTCCGGACAGGTGCTGGGCCGGCCGCGGCACATCGGCTACGTACCGGACCGCTTCACCGCCCACGAACGGGTCTCCGCGCTCTCCTACCTCACCCACATGGGGCGCATCCGGGGTCTGTCCGGCGCGGCGGCGCGGACCCGGGCCGGCCGGCTGCTGGACCGGCTGGCGCTGGTGGGCGGCCGGAACGCCGCGCTGCGCACTCTGTCCAAGGGCAACGCCCAGAAGGTCGCGCTCGCCCAGGCGCTGCTCGTGGAGCCCGCCCTGCTGGTCCTCGACGAGCCGTGGTCGGGCCTGGACGCCTCGGCGCACGGCGTATTGGCCGAGTTCATCGGGGAGGTGTCCGCCGCCGGCGGGGCCGTGGTCTTCACCGACCACCGTGAGGCGATCACCGAGACGCACGCGACCGGTGTGTTCGCCATCGGCGACGGGCGGGTGAGCCCGCGCGGCGGACCGCACTCCGGCGGGCGGGTCAGGGAGGTCGAACTGGCCCTGACGGTGCCGGTCACCGGCGTGCGCCCCCTCGAAGTGAACTGGTACGCCCTGCCCGGGGTGACGGACGCCGCGCGCCGGGACGACGCGATCGTCCTGCGCGTCGCGCGGGAACACTCGGACACCGTGCTCCTGACGGCGCTGCAACATCACTGGTCCGTGGAGAGTCTCACGCGGCCGGGCGTCGACCACGCCTCCCGCGTGGGCGCGAGGAGGGCTGCCCTGTGATCGCCCTGGTGCGCTACATGTTCACCGTGATGCTGCTCTCGCAGCGCTATCTGGCGCCGCTCCTGCTGTTCGTCGGCCTCCTCGCGGTTCTGACGAGCAGTGACTCGGGCCCCCTGGCCGCCACCTACGGCTCGGCGTCCGGAGGCATGCTGGTCTGCTCGGTCTGGCTCACCATGGCGCTGATCGGGCTGGAGGACCAGACGCACCGCTCGGTCGTCGTCGTCACCGCGGGCAGCCAACTGCGGGTGCTGCTCGGTTCTGTGGGCACGGCCGCCCTGTGGTGCCTGCCGTTGACGGCGGCCGGCCTCGTCCTGCCACTGCTGTTCGGCTCGCACACCTTCACCCTCGCCGACGCGATCCTGGGCACCGAGGCCCAACTCACCTGCGCCTTCACGGGTATCGCGATCGGCGTCCTCTGTTCGCGGCTGCTCTTCCGCCGGCAGGGCTACGCGCTGCTCCTGGCCCTGATCCTGCTGCTGGCCGTCCTGCTGGCCAAGGGCGTCTCACCGGTCAACGTGCTGCTCGGCGACCTCCAGAACGCGTCCGACTCGGCGGATCTCCTGGGCTCCACCGCCGTCCTGCTCGCGATCTCGGCGGGAGTCCTCGCAGCGGCGGTGGCGGCCACGCAGGCGATCAGCGTCAGAAGGAGCTGAGCCGGCAGCGGGGTCGACCCCGCTGCCGCCCGCCACCCGCCCACGCGAACCGTTCAGGCCACGGCGCCCGCGTCCCCCTCGCCCACGCCGGGGATGTCATGGACGGATCGCAGCGTCGAGCAGGCCAGGACGGCGACGGCCCCCAGGGCGGTGAGCCCGGCCAGCACGAGGGCCGTGCCGGTACCGGCGGCGGCCCCCATCGCTCCACCGAGCAGGTCGGCGAGCGCCCCGCCCAGGAGGGCGCCGAGCGGAATCGCGCAGAAGTTGATCGTCCGCGAGGTGGCATGCACCCGGCCCAGCAGCTCGGGCCGGGTGACCGACTGCCGCAGCGTGGTGACCGTCGCGTTCCACACCGGCACCCAGGCCGAGGCCGACGCGCCCACCACGATCAGTGTCGGCAGGGCGGGCAGCCACAGGGCCAGCGGAGCGGCGACCCACAGAACTCCGGAGGCACTGGCGGCGATGAGCGTCCTGCCCAGGCCGAACCGGACGAGCATCCGGTCGGCCACCCACGCACCAGCGACCCCGCCGAGCCCGACCAGGGTGAACAGGACACCGACGGTTCCCGGACCGAGCCCCAGTGTGCGATAGGCGAAGAGCAGGGACACCGTGGAGGCCGCGGTGTTGCCCAGGTTGCGGATCACGGCGGCCACCGTGGCCGGCCGCAGCAGTGGGTGCCGCCACAGGGCCAGTACGCCCGCCTTCATCTCGGCGAACAGCGAAGCCCCCGGTTGCCGTGGTGGCGCCGGGGGCTCCGGGGTACGCAGTCGCAAGAGGGTCATCACCGGTATGAGGAACGAAGCGGCGATCACGGCGAGCGCGCTGGTGCCGGACAGGGCCTGGCTCAACAAGCCCCCCAGAGCGGGGCTCGCCAGCAGGGCCAGCGAAGTGGACACCTCCAGCCGCGCGTTGGCCCTCGCGAGCATCTCCCGGGGCAGCAGGGTCGGCAGATGTGACTGATTCGCGACGTCGTACAGGACTCCGAAGGCGCCGGCGGCAAGCGCCGCCAGGCACAGATCGGCCATGCCCATGGTTCCGACGGCGACGGCGAACGGGATCCAGGACAGCGCCAGCATGGTGCCGACGGTCGCCAGCAGCATGGCCGGCCTGCGCCGCCGACGGTCCATCAGCACTCCGGCGAACAGGCCCAACACGGGATAGGCGGCGGTACCGACGGCGTTCAGTGCGCCGACCCACAGGCCGGAGGCGTGGAACGTGACGATCGCGATGGTGGGAAACAGGAAGATGGCCATTTGATGACCCACCACACTGACAGTCTGTCCCACCCAATACCATCGGAAGTCCTGGCGGGCCAGGGCGATTTCCGGTGCGACATCCTCAAGAGCCGTCTTTTGCCCGGACTTCCGATCTGCCTTCCGCGCTGTGTTCTGTTCGACTCGCCACCAGGCCATGGCCCTCCCCGTTCGTGGCCGCAGAGCGCAGACATGTCCCCGGAATTGAAACACGTGCAGGCAACAGACGGCCACAACGCCGGAGTTGGAAATGCCGATCGATTTTCGAACCGCCCGGGAAAATCATCCGGGCGACAGGGAATTTCCCACTCTCCGTAAAGCCAGGCCCGACTGCCCGGTCACCTCTCACCGCGGGCCGGGTCAGCGGGCCACGTCGGCGTACAGCACATGATGGTCCGAGACCGGATTCGGATGCACACGATGCCTGGCGGCGACGTAGCCGCGCAGGAAGACGTAGTCGAACTTGCTCTGCCAGTCGGTGGTCGGCTCGCAGGTCGTGGCGGCGCCGGGACGGCAGCGGGGGTCCGCGTCCGTGGCCAGTTTCCACATCTTGGTGAGTTCGTAGGCGTCCGGCACGGCGTTGAAGTCGCCGATGACGATCGCCCGGTCGTGCCGGGCGACCTCCTTGGCGAGGACGCCGACCTGGGCCGCCCGGACCGCCTCCTGACGTCGTTCGGCGAGGTGGGTGTTGAAGACCCGGACCGGGTGGCCGCCCACCGTGGTGGTGACCTCCATGTATCCGCGGTCCTCGGAGCCGCCGTCGGGATACTCCTCGGTGACGACGTCGGTCATCGGGGCCGCCGACAGGATCGCCTCGCCGTAGCCGCCCGGGTTCCAGGGCGCTCCCCCGCACCGGCCCCAGCTCTGGAGAACCGCCCCGTACTCGACGTGGTAGACGAGTCCGTGGAGGTTCTCCAGATAGTCCCGGATCTTCTCGACGTCACCCACGCACGCTTCCTGGAGGCCGATGACCTGCGGTGCGAACGTGGCGATCTCCGCTGCCCGGTCGTCGTTGCCCGTCTCGCAGGGGTTGCAGAGGTTCCAGGTCATGACGCGGTTCGGTACGACGTCCCTGACGGCTTTGGCGGGCGCGGACCGGGCGTCCAGGGCACCGCTCGGCGCGCTGGGACCGGAGAGCACCATCCAGGCCACGACCATGGCACCCACGAGCAACCACGTGCCCTTTCCGAGCACCATTGCCTCCTCGACGTGGATCCGCAGGGCGACTGACGTCTACTGAACGATGTTATGGGACCGGGCTCACTCCTCGTCGCGCAGTCGGGCCGCCAGGGAGGTCAGGGGCTCGGTCTCCTCGGTGCGGCCCACGGCGGTCAGGTGGGAGACCGCGGCGTCGAGGCGGGTGAGGGCGGGGGCGGGGCGTTCCAGGTAGAGGCCCTCCACGGCGCCCGCGAGGCGGACGCACTCCGCCCACTCGCCGGCCCGGTCGTCCTCCGGTCCCGGCTCGCCGAGCAGGGCCAGGGCCTTCTCCAGGGCGGCCAGGGCGTCCTCGTAGGCGCCGGCGTAGGCGCTCACCCGCCCGTGTTCGTAGGCCAGGGCGCTGTCCAGGGAGCGGCCGCGGGGCTCGTACCCGGCGGCGCTGGCCTCCTCGGCGATCCGGCCCGCGTCGGCGAGGAAGGCGCGCGCTTCGGCGAGTCCCTCGGTGCCCTCCTGCTGGGCCTGGAGGCGGGCGAGTTCGCGCAGGCAGTTGCTGAGCAGTTCGTAGCGCGGGTCCCGGGCGTGGGCGGCGATCGCCTGGTCCGCGGCCTCGCGGGCCCGGTCGAACTCGCCGGACTCACCGAGGAGTACGGCCGTCTCCGCGGCGATCATGGCGTGGCTGCCCGGGTCGTCGTCCCAGCCGGCCGACTCGGCCGCGAGCGCGGCGAACTCGGCCGTGGCGGCCTTGACGTCCTCTCCGGCGCGCAGTGCGCGGGCGCGGGTCAGGCGCAACTGGGCGGTGAGCCGGTCGTCCAGCTCTCCGGCGGCGACGTCCGGTTCGGCCAGCAGGGAGTCGAGCAGGGCGATGCAGTCCTCGACCCGGTCCAGGTCGAGGCTGAGCTGGGCCGCGTTGCTGTAGGTGCAGAACGCGTCGATCCGGTTGCCGCGGCGCAGGTCCGTCTCCGCCGAGCGCGTCAGGTGCCGCAGGGCCTCGCCGGGGCGGCCCAGGTGCATGCAGGCCTCGGCCAGATCGCCGTGGAGGCGGGTGGTGTCGATCGTGTCGGCCGGCCAGTCGGCGGCCTGTCGCAGTGCTTCGGTGAGGTCCGTGTGCGCGGCCCCGGGGTCCCGGAGGGCGAGCTGGAGCCGGCCGCGCAGTCCGAGGGTGCGGGGCACGTGCCAGGCGGGGCCCTGCGCCTTCAGCCGGTCGAGAAGGGCGTCGATCTCGGTGACGGCGGCGGGCAGGTCGCCGGAGATGGCGTGCGTACTGGCCCGCAGCATCAGGGCGCCGGAGATCTGCCCGGCGAGGTCGTGCCGGGTGGCGAACGCGTGCAGCAGGTCGGTCTCGGCGAAGACCGGCGCGGCGTGTTCCTCGCTTCCGGTTGTCTGGAGGCGCAGGCCGTGGGCGGTCGCCCGCAGCCGCAGCAGGCGGGCCTCCAGGTAGGGAGGGAGGCCGGTCGTCTCCTCGTGCAGGCGGACCACGGACGCATGCGCGGCGGTCAGCGCGGCCGCCTTCGCCTCGGCTCCGTCCGTGTCCTGCGCGGGGATCTGGGCGGCGGCGAGCAGGGCGCAGGCGCGGGCGACCGCCGCGTGACCGGGCTCCGAGGCGTCGTCGTAGAGAGCCGCGGCCTCCTCGTGGAGCGCGGCGGCTTCGGCGAAGTCGTCCTTGTTGGCCGCCGAGGTCGCTTCGTCGGCCAGCAGGTCCGCGCGCAGCCGGACCAGCGGGCCCACGGCCGGGTCATCGGGGTGGGAGTAGTCGCGGGTGGCGACGAGCGTGCGCAGCCGCGCGAAGCAGGTCTGGGCCTCCGGGTGCCCCTCTTCCTCCCACTTCCTTGCCTGGACGATGAGCTCGGGCAGGGCGTCGGGGACGGCGGTGGCCGTACGGGAGACGGGCGCGGTGACCGGGGCGGCCGGGGCCACGTCGTCGAGACCGCGGGGGCGCAGGGTCAGCTCCAGCGCGTCGAGGAGGGGGGCCCGGTCGAGGCGGGTCCTGCGGCGGCCGGTGTGGGTCGAGGTGCCGTTGCGGGCGTCGAAGCGGGCGGCGAGGTCGTCCGCGCGGCCCCGCACCTCGGCGCGCAGGCCGGACACCGTCCAGGTGCGGCCCGCGTATCCGGCGGCGGGCAGTTCGCCGTGGCCGAGGTGCTCGACACGCTGGAGGAGGACCTCGACGCCGGTGAGGAAGTCGAGCTGGTCCAACGGCGAGTCGACCTCGTCGAACAGGTTCCGGTTCTCGGCGAGCAGCTCCAGGCCGCGCGCCTCGTTGCCGGTCAGCGCGCAGAACTCCAGGTGCCGGCCGACCTCCCCGGACATCGAGGGGTTGCGGCGGCAGCCGCGGTAGCCGACGAGGTGCAGTTCGCGGGCCCGGTCGGCGGCGCCGGTGCGCAGCAGGGGCAGCAGCGCGTACGAGAGGGAGCGGGCCGGCTCCTCCTGGCAGGACTCCTTGCCGTTCAGGACGGGCTCCCAGGTGCGCAGGGCCCGCTGGTCGTCGCCCGCCGCGAGGTGGAACAGGGCGCGCTCGCAGATCTCGCAGGCCTCGCAGTCGCTGAGCCGGGTGCGGGTGCGGCCCGCCCACAACTCGTAGGCGAGGGTCGTGTCCTCGCCCACGTGGGCGGCGAGCTGGTACGCCTGGCTGTAGTACGGCTGGAGGCCGAGGCCGGCCTTCTCGTAGCGGTCGCGCATCTCCGTCAGCCACTGGCGGAGGCTGGCCAGCGGTATCTCGGGCAGCTGACGCAGGGCGTGGCCCACCCACTTGAACCGCCAGAACACCATGTGGCGCAGGCGCTCGTCGAAGA
Organism: Streptomyces sp. SLBN-8D4; assembly: GCF_049739545.1. Taxonomy (NCBI): domain Bacteria; kingdom Bacillati; phylum Actinomycetota; class Actinomycetes; order Kitasatosporales; family Streptomycetaceae; genus Streptomyces; species Streptomyces sp. SLBN-8D4. The sequence continues at coordinate 8,360,910 of NZ_JBMGQC010000001.1, read as the reverse complement.
CGTCGGGCTGCTCGTCGAAGAGGGTGAGCAGCCGGGCGAAGACGACGGGTGACTTCCGGGGTTCGGAGCCGTAGGTGTACGCCTCCTGGAGTTCGAGGAGCGCGTGGACGAGCGGGACGGGCTCCTCGAACTGCTCGGCGACGTCGACGAGTTCCTCGGCGGTGACGGTGCGGGTCCGGCCGTAGGGACGCTGGTCGTTGTCCTGGAGCGCCTGGTACAGCTCGTCGGTGGTCTGGATCGCGGTGGGCATCGTCAGCTGTCCTTGCGGAGGGCGTGGGCGAGGAGGTCGAGGAAGGAGCGGTTGATGAGGCTCGACTCGGCGGGCCTGAGCGGGCGCCGGGACAGCATCGCGGCCTGCCCGTAGAGGGCTTCGGCGCTGGTGCGGGCCAGCTCGGGCTCGTCGATGGTGACGGCGGTGCGGACCAGCGGGTTGAGCTGGTTGAGGATCAGCTGGGCGCGCGGGGCCTCCTGGCGCAGGGCGCCGAGGATGTCGCCCCACACACCGCCCTGCTGCTCGCGGGCGAGCTGGGAGCGGGTGCGTTCGTGCCGGGCCTCGCGGCTGTCGAGGAGGAGGGCGGGGGCGGAGGCCGGCTGGAAGGTGCGCAGCGCGACATCGCAGTCGAAGACGGCGAGGGCGTCACGGGCCTGGGCGAGATAGGCCGAGGCGGCCAGTTCCGTCTCGCGGTCCACCGGGTCGAGGTGGGCGGTGAGGGTCCCGGGGTCGAGGTCCGCGACGGTGACCTCGGGCCTGATCTCCGGCAGCCGGTGCACCAGTTGACGGTCGTAGGTGTAGCCGCCGTTGACGACGCCGAGCCCGGCGGCCGAGGCGATCGCCGCGACCTGGCGGAACTCCTCCACGCTCGACGTGACGAGCACGGTGCGGTGGGTGCGCGCGAACTCGTCGAGGGTGGCGTGCCCGTCGGTGGTCTCGAACGGCAGCCAGGGCAGCAGCATCCGCATGATCTCGTCGTCGTGGACCGCGAGGGACTTCACGGCCAGGTGGTGGACCTGGAGGAAGCGGCCGAGCAGTTCGGGGTCGCTGGCGGCGGCCCTGGCGATCCACGCGCGCAGGCGTTCGGCGAGCGCGTCGCGGACGGCGGCGAGGGTGTCGTCCTCGTACAGGGACTCGCGGGACGCCGTCGGGCGCAGGCTCTCGGCGTCGACGACACAGCGGACGAAGAAGGCCCAGTCGGGCAGGATCTCCTCGGCCTGCTCGGACAGCAGCATGCCTTTGACGTGCACGCGGTGGCCGTGGCGGCGTCCGGCCGGTACCGCCTCGGGCAGCACGCAGGCGATGCCCTTCAGACCCACGGCCGGCAGGTCGAGTTCGATGGTGTCCAGCGGCGTGAACCCGAAGACCTCCTCGCCATAGGCGGCCAGGGCCCGGGAGCGGGCTCCGGGGGTGGCGTGGCTGCGCGCCCAGGGTGCGGGCTCGGGGTTGACGGGCGCGCCCTGGCCGCCGGGCCCTGCGGTGCCGTCGTCGAAGGTCACCGGGTGGCGCAGCAGGGAGCCGAAGTGGCGGGCCAGCGCGTGCACCTGGGCCGGGCGGGTCCACTCGCCCGCGTCGGCGCGGGGCGTCAGGGTGACGGTGGTGCCGGGCCGGGGGCGGGTGGAGGCGGGCAGGGTACGGACGGTGTAGCTGCCGTCGCCGCGACCACGCCATTCCACGGCGGGCGCGTCGGGGGTCCGGGCGGAGCGGCTCAGGACGTGGATCTCGTCCGCGACCAGGAAGCAGGAGAGCAGGCCGATGCCGAACTGGCCGATGAAGTCGGCGCGTTGGTCGGCGATCTGCTCCGCGCGCTTGCTGCTTCGGCCGATCGTGGCGAGGAAGGTGTGCACGTCGGCCTCGGTGAGACCGACGCCGTCGTCCTCGACGCGTACCACGGAGCCGTCGGCGTACAGGCGGATGCCGAACGCGTCGGCGGGGGCGCCCTGTTCGAGGCTGCGCCGGGCGGTCAGCGCGTCCACCGCGTTCTGGAGGAGCTCACGCAGATAGACGCGGGGGCTGGAGTAGAGGTGATGGGAGAGGAGATCGACGAGGCCGCGCAGGTCCACCTGGAAGGTGCGGTCGGCGGTGGGGCTCGCAGGGGTGTCGGGCAGAGTCATCGGGCAGTCCGGGGTGAGGTCTTCGGCGAGGGGCGGGCGGGGACGGGCTCAGGCACGGCGCCGGAAGCGGGCGTACGCCTTCTCCGGCTGGGCCATGTACTTCCAGGGCCACGAGGTGAAGGCGCCGCCCAGCTCGTGGAAGACCCGCGGGGCCACGACGCTCTCGGCGGACAGGGCCAGGGCCATGGCGAAGATGTTGAAGTCCTCCTGCCAGCCGAGGGGCCTGTCGTAGGCGGGGTGGAGAATGCTGCGCCGGGCCGCCTCTCTCAGCTCCTCCTGGACCTGGGGGCTGTCGAGATGGTTCTGACTGTCCGACTCCACCCACTCCTCGATGTGGGCCATGGCGACCGCACAGCCGAGACGGTGCCCGTCGGGCGCGCCGGCGAAGGACTCGCGGGCGAACGCGAGGGCCTGGCCGGGCTCGCCGCCCCACCTGGGCTGCAACTGGGACACCCACTCGATGTGGGTCTCCAGGTCCAGCGGGTCGCGGCGCAGGGCGGCGTCGCGCCGGGTCTCGTTGACCACGGGGCCGAGCGACATGCCGCGGCCGGAGGTGAGGAGGCGGCGCCAGGGGGTGACCCAGTCCGGCCGCAGCTCGGCGGCTTCGAGCAGCTGCTCCTCGGCGATCTCCAGGCGCTCGTGGATGGTCCGCCACTGCTCCTGCGTGACGTTCACGGCGCGTGCGGAGGTACGCGCCTCCCAACCCCAGCTGATGTGACGTGTCCCGGATACCAGCAGGGCGGTCGCCCGGTGCTCCTTGTCCTCCTCGACGGCCCGGCCGATCCAGTCCTGCAGACCGTCCAGCTCGGCGAGTTCGCCGAGCACCGCGTGGTCGCTGCCCAGGTCGAAGGGGGCCAGTGCCGCCTTGACCGCCTCCCAGTCCCCGGCGTCGGCCGCTTCCACCAGCGCGAGCACCCGGGTGTCCCCGAGGGCGCGCAGCGGATACGTCCCGTTCTTCTGTCTGCGCGGGACGGGCAGGGCGTACGGATTCGCCTCCGGTCTCTCCGCATCCCTGCCGAACAGCTTGCCGAACATGCCGCGCCCTCCCCTGGTCCCGCGTGATCGTCCGTGCAGCATAAACGGCCCCACCGACACCGCTTCCACAGGGTTTTCACCGGCACTCCACCTGCTGAGCTGCCAGGTCACCAGCGGGTTCCCCGGTCACCGAAAAGTGCGTTCTTCCATGTCAGCGAATGCTCTCCTACGGTTTGTCAGTAACCAAAAGAGATCAATGGGCTTGAGTGCCCGAGCATGGAGGCGCAGAAAATGTCCATCACCCTGCTGAACCCCGACGGACTGCCGGAGATCGATGTCTACCGGCATGTGGCGGTCGCGTCCGGATCGAGGCTGGTGTTCGTCGCCGGTCAGGTCGCCTGGGACGCCGAGGGCCGCACGGTCGGTGCGGGTGACCTCGCCGCGCAGGTCGAGCAGAGCTACCTCAACGTCGGCACAGCCCTGGCCGCGGCCGGCGGCTCCTTCGACGACGTGGCGAAACTGAACGTCCACGTCGTCGACTGGACGGCCGACAAGATGCCACAGCTCCTGGAGGGGATCTCGCGGGCGGCCGCGAAACTGGGGGTCACCCCGGTCCCGCCGGCCACGCTGCTGGGCGTCGCGGCACTGGACGTCCCCGACCACCTGGTCGAGATCGAGGCCATCGCGGTCCTCGACTGAGCACGGGCCGGAGAACGGGGCGCCGGAGCGTCGGCCGGGCCTGGACGATGCCCCGCCGCTCCAGGAGGTCCAGCGACAGCTCCCAGGTGCCGGTCACCGGGACGGCTGCCCTGCCTACCGGGCGGGCGCTCGTCGAGGGCCACGCGGCAGTCGGCGTACGTCCGCACGGTCGTCGTGCCCGGCCGGGCGGGGAACGCCGGGGTCGCCGCGAGATGCGAGCCCGCGCCGGGACGGACGGTTCCCCCGGACCGCGCTCACCGGCCGTCCCGCTGTGCGTGCGCCTCGGCGAGGAGGAGGTAGGCGGCGGCCGTCCAGGTGTAGGCGCGGTCGCGCAGGCCCGTTCCGGTCAGGGCGTCGAAGTTCTCCGCGAAGCCGTGCTTCTCGCACAGGGCGCGGAAGCGGGCGCTGACCTCGTCCGCCAGCCGGTGGTGGCCGCCGCGGCGAAGTCCGTCCTCGACGAGGACCGTGGCGGGGGCCCAGATCGGGCCGCGCCAGTAGCCGTCGGGGAGGTAGTACGGCGAGGTCGGCAGCTCCGTGGCCAGGCCGTACGGGGTCAGATGGGCCTCGATCCGGCCGGCCAGCACCTCGCCGATGTCGGGCGGCAGATGCTCACCCAGCACGATCGGCATCAGGTCGAGCAGGCTGGACGTACTCCAGGTGTCGCCGCTGTCGACGCCCCGGGCGACGAACCGGTCGCCAGTCCACAGCTGGTCGAGCATGGCCCGCTGTGTCTCCTCGGCGGCCCGCGTCCACCTGCGGGCGTCGTCAGGTCTTTCCAAGTGCTCCGCCAGGTCGGCGAGTTCGCGCAGCTGGAGGGTGAGGAAGGCGGCCAGGTCCGCGGTGACGACGACCCGTTCGGGGTCGAAGGTGGTGGCGTTGTCCCAGCCGCTGTCGTTGCCGTGCTGGTAGTGCGGCAGGTCGGCGCCGGGAGCGCGCCGGGCGGTGAGCCAGAACTCCGTCCAGCGTGCCAGCCTGTCGTACGTCCCGGTCAGTTCCGCCCGCCCCACGGGGGTGGGCAGCCGACGGCGCAGGTGGCCGAACGTCCAGCCGTGGATGGGCGGTTTGACGAAGTTGTGGAGCACTTCGGAGTGGGTGACGGAGTCGGGCAGCGCCCCGGTCTGGTCCTGGTGGTCGAAGGGCAGCTGGAACTGGTCCCAGGCCAGCTCGGGGCAACCGGGCGCCAGGGCAAGGGCGTTGAAGCAGTGGTCCCAGCTCCAGACCTTGTCCATCCAGTGCTTGGACATCAGCACTCCGGGCCGCGTGACCAGGCCGGCCGGGCGTACGGTCGCCGACCACAGGACGTAGGCGGCGAGTTCGGCCGCCGGAGTCGCGGAGGAGCGCCAGGGGGCCACGGTGTCGACGAAGTCCGCGAAGGAGTTCCGCACGGCCTCGACGACCTTGCCGAAGGTCGCCGTCGGCACATAGGCGGGGCGGGCGGTGTCGAGTTCCTCGACCGCGATCTCCCACGATCCGTCCGCCTCGGCGCCGACCGTGAGACCGCGCTCACCGCCGCCCAGTGCCTGGGAACCGGACACCTCGGCCACCGTGCCGGACAGCAGGGTGACCCGGTAGCGGCGGCCGGTCTCGTACGAGGTGAACACATAGGCGTCGACGGCCGGTTCGCGGAAGAAGTACGTCCCGCTGAACGGGGTCAGCGTCCGGGCCGCCGCCGAGATCCGCAGCGACGCACCCGCACCGCGCAGTCGTACGGTGTCCGGCGTCTCGTAGGCGAGGTCGATGCGCCCGGCCGCGCCGGTCCAGCTCAGCAGTCCCGGTGTCGCCTCGACCAGGGTCTCGGCCCGCTCGCCGGTCGCGGGGTCGAGCGGCACGAGGCTCAGGACGGCGTGCATGCCGTTCTGGTGCGAGACGAGGTGGAGGTCCTCGGCGCGGGTCTTCTCCGCGAGTACGGGGGAGATGCCGAACCAGGAGCCGTGGGTGCTGAACGGGATGTCCTGGACGGAGAAGGCCGGGCCGGGGCGGTCGGCGGTCATGAAGGGGCACTCGTTTCTCGAGCAGGGATCGTCGGTGGTCGTCGGGGAAGGGGGCGCCGCGGACGTCAGTCCTTGACGGCACCGGCGGTCACGCCGGCGGCGACGTAGCGCTGGGCGAGGACGAGGATGACCGTGGCGGGCAGGGAGGCGACGACGGCGGTGGCCATGATGGCGTTCCACTGCTGGTTGTTGTTGCCGATGTAGTGGTAGATGCCGAGGGTGATCGGCTCGTGGGCGCCGCCGTTGACCAGGGTGCTGGCGAAGATGAAGTCGGACCAGGACCACAGGAACGCGAACAGCGACACGGTGACGACGGAGTTGCGGCTCATCGGCAGCACGACCGACCAGAAGGTGCGCAGGGCGTGCGCGCCGTCCATCTGCGCGGCCTGGAGGAGTTCGCCGGGGATGGTGGACATGAACGCGGTGAAGATGAGCACCGCGAAGGGCACGGCGAGGGTGGAGTCGGCCACGATCAGGCCGGGCACCGACTGGAGCAGACCGAGCTGGAGGTAGATGGCGTAGAAGCCCATCGCCATGATGATGCCCGGGATCATCTGCGCGACCAGCAGGACGAAGCCCAGGATGCCGCCGCCGCGCGGGCGCAGCTTGGCCAGCGCGTAGCCGGCCGGGGCTGCCAGGGCCACGGTCAGGGCGACGGTGCCGAGGCCGATGACGAGGCTGGTGCCGAGGTAGGGCAACTGCTGGTCGACGACGGCCCGGTAGCCCTCCAGCGTGACGTGGGCGGGGAACAGGTCGGGTGGGCTCTTGCGCATGTCCTGGTCGCGGGTGAGGGACACGTTGAGCATCCAGTAGACCGGGAAGAGCATGATCGCGGTCAGCAGCAGGCCGAGGGCGGTCTTCAGAGGCCTTGTTCTCATGACAGTGCCTGCTTTCGCTGGACCCGCACATAGATCAGGCCGAAGACCAGGGCGGCGAGCACCAACAGGTTGCCGACGGCGGCGCCGGGGCCGAAGGCGGGCAGCAGGTTGCCGAAGCCGAGCTGGTAGGACCAGGTGGCGAAGGTGGTGGACGAGTCGGCCGGACCGCCCTTGGTCATGATCCAGATGATGTCGAAGACCTTGAGCGTGTAGACCAGGCCCAGCAGCAGCGTGATCGCGGACACCGGGCGCAGCAGCGGGAAGGTGATGCGCCAGAAGCGGCGCCAGGCGTTCGCCCCGTCCAGGGCGGCGGCCTCGTACAGGCTGGTGGGGATGGACTGCAGGCCGCTGTAGAGGACGACGAGGTTGAAGGGGACGCCGATCCAGATGTTGGCGATGATCACAGAGGTCAGGGACCAGGACGGCGAGGTCAGCCAGTTCACCGGGCCGATGCCGACGGCGTGCAGGACGGCGTTGACGACGCCCGATTCACTGTTGAGCATCCACGACCAGGTCGACGCCGACACGATCAGCGGCAGCAGCCACGGCACCAGGAACAGGGCCCGCAGGGTCGCCGAGAGCCGGAAGTTCTGGTGGAAGAAGACCGCCAGCGCCAGCCCGATCGCGTACTGGAAGACCAGGCACACGCCGGTGAACACCACGGTGTGCAGGAGGGCCGGGGCGAAGGTCGGATCGTCGAAGACCATCCGGTAGTTCGCCAGCCCCGTGAAGGGCGCGTCGCCCCGCACGAACGAGCGCACGGTGTAGTGGCGCAGGCTCAGGTCGAGGTTGCGGTACAGCGGATAGGCGTAGAACAGGCCGAGGTAGAGGGTCACCGGGGCCAGGAACGCCCAGGCGGCCCACTGCGGGGAGACGGGACGGCGCGGCGCCTCCTGGGACGCGCCGTCGGAGTCGGTCCGCGGGGGCGGCACTTGTGTCATCTGGCTCATCAACTGGCCCCCTGGTGCACTCACTTGACGGCGGACTGGGCGTCGGTCAGCGCATCCTTCGGGGACTTCGAACCGCTGAGTGCGGACTGGACGGCCTTCCACATCTGCTCGGAGATCTTCGGGTACTTGGTGCCCAGGTCATCGCTGGTGCGGCCCTTGGCGGTCCTGACCGCGGCGACCCAGGGCCTCAGTTCGGCGTTCGCCGCCACCTGCTTGTCCTGGACCTCGGTGGTGGGGGCCACGTAGGACAGGGTGGTGTCGGTGTCGTACAGGTTCTGGGTGCTGGTCAGGCAGGTCGCCAGCTTCTGGGAGGTGGGGTAGCGGCCGGTGTCGTCCTGGGCGGGGAGGGTGACGAACTCGCCGCCGGTCGGGGCAGCCGCGTTGCCGCCGGAGGCGCCGGGGATCGGGAGCACGCCGTAGTCGAGGCCGGCCTTCTTGGCGCCCGCGAGCTGCCAGGTGCCGTTCTCCGCGAAGGCGTACTCGCCGGTCGTGAACTCCTGCCAGCTGGTCGTCTGGGTGTTGTTGAGGACCGAGTTGGGGGCGACGCCGCTCTTGACCCAGCCCTTCCACAGGGAGAGCGCCGACTCGCCCTGCGCGGAGTCGAGTTGGGTCAGTTTCGCGCCCGCGCCCCAGAACCAGGGCAGGAACTGGAAGCTGCCCTCCTCGGTGCCGATCGCGGAGAAGGTGATGCCCTTCTTGCCGGCCTTCTTCACCTTCTCCAGCGCCGCGGTCAGGGACGGCCAGTCCTTCACCGAGGCGACGCCCACACCGGCTTCCTTCAGGACCTTCTTGTTGTAGTAGAGGGCCAGGGTGTTGGCGCCGATCGGGGTGCCGTACGTCTTGCCGCCCGACTGGCCGGCCGCTAGGAGGTTGGGGTCGGTCTTCGAGGTGTCCAGATTGTTGTCGTCGGTCGTGGTGAGGACGCCCGCCTCGGCAAGGGTGGAGACCACCGGGTTGTCGACGATGAGGAGGTCCGGGGAGTTGCCCTGCTGGGCGGCCAGGAGGGCCTTGTTCGTCAGGTCGCTGGTGTCGAACGCCGTCCGCTTGATCTTGACGCCCGCCGCGGTGCCGCACTTGTCCAGCAGCTTCGTCCAGGCCGAGCCCTTGGCGAACTGCGGATACGGGTCCCAGACGGTGTACGTGCCGCTGTCGGCACCCTCGGAGCCGCCGCCCGAGCCGGAGCCGCAGGCCGTGACGCCGGCAGCGACGGCCAGGGACATGAGGACCGCGGCGGTCGGACGGTGCCGTCTGGAGAAGCTGTTCATGGCGGGTTCCTTCGGTGTGTGGGCATGCGGGTGCCGCGGCGGTGGGTCGCGCGGAGAAAAGGGCACCGCGAGCGACGCCGTCGGGTGGTCGGGCGCGCGGCGGTGTGACGTGTGCTCGGGCGAACCGATCAGGTCTGCGGGGCCCCCGCGGGGCCGGTGCTGGCCCGCAGCGAGATCGGCGGGGTGAGGAGGTGCTGCCGGGGCGGCGCGTCGGGGTGGTCCAGCCGCTCCACCAGCAGGTCGACGGCGAGCCGGCCCATCTCGGCCGCCGGGACGTCGGCGGCGGTGAGCTGCGGGGTCACCGTCTCCGCCCAGCGGTTGGCGACGACCCCGGTGACGGAGAAGTCGCGCGGCACATGGCGGCCGGCGTGGGCGAGGCCCCGGTACAGGCCGCCCAGTGCGGCCTCGTTCAGGGTGACCAGGGCCGTGGTGGCCGGGTCGTCGTGCAGGATCTGTTCCAGGCAGGCCTGGCCCGAGGCGGCGTCGTCCCCGCAGCAGTACGTGCGGACCGTCAGCCCGCGTTCGGCCGCGGCCTTGGTGAAGCCGTCCAGGCCGCGGTGGGCGGACTCGTACCCGGTCCTCAGCAGTTGTTCGGGCCGGTTGACGAAGGCGACCCGGCGGTGGCCGAGGTCGGCGAGGTGATGGACGCAGGCCGCCGCCAGCGCGGTGTGGTCCAGGGCGACGTACCAGCCGCCCTCCGGGTGGGCGGTGCGGCCGATGGCGACGGAGGGGAAGCCGAGCGCGGCCAGGTGTTCGGCCCGGTCGTCCTCCAGCCGGATCTCCATCAGGATCGCGCCGTCGACCCGCCGCTCCCCCAGCAGCCGCTGGAAGGAACGGTCGCTGTCCACGCCGCTGGGTGACAGCAGCACGTCGTAGTCGTGGGCCGCGGCGGCCTCCACCACGCTGCCGATGAAGTCCAGCTGCATGCCCGTGTAGTGGTTCCCGGCCGGCGGGAAGACCAGACCGATGGTGCTGGTCCGGCCGTTGGCCAGGGCGCGGGCACTGGCGCTGGGCTGGTAGCCCAGTTCGTCGACGATGCGCTGGATCTTCCGGCGCGTGTCCTCCGACACGGGGCGCTTGCCGCTCAGCGCGTAGGACACGGTGCTGCGCGAGACACCGGCCCGCCGGGCGATCTCACCGATGTTCACGGCGACTCCTCGGGACGGGCGACCGGCTTGTCGAACCGGTTCGCGTGGAAGTGAACGTAGGAACTGTCCCGGCGCCTGTCAATACTCTCGCCGTAATCGCCAACGAGGGCCGTGGGACGGCGAGATCCCTGTGTCGAGGGGATTGCTGGCCGGATGTCCCGGTGCTAGCTTCGCCGAACCGGTTCGGCGCGGTCGCCCATCGCGGCTTCCTCGCCGCGCGCCGTTGCAGAGCCGCCCCACCCCCTCCCCCGCACGCGCCTCTTCCCCCCGCACCCGCCTGGATCGAATCGGTTCGACGGCACCCCGAGGCGGGCCGACCTGAACCCGTTACTCGACGATTGAGGACGTTCTCCATGTCATCCGCTGACAGATCCACGCGCCGCCGGGCGCCGGCCGCCATGGCGCTGGCCCTCGGCGCGGGCCTGCTGGCCGCGCCCGCCGTGCCCGCGCACGCGGCCGGGACGCCCGGGCCCGCCGCCCGCTACACCTTCGACCAGGACGACCTCGCCTCCGGAAAGATCACCGACAGCTCCGGCAACGGCCTGACAGCCAGCCTGGTGAACGGCGCGACGGCCCAGTCCGTGGCGGGCGCGGACGGCGGCAGGGCGCTGGCCCTGCCCGGCGGGGCGCCCACCTCCGACGGCGCCTACGTCCGGCTGCCCCGCGAAGTGGTCGGTGACGCCAGCGACCTGACCGTCTCCGCCCGGGTGAAGTGGAGCGGCGACACATCGTCCTGGCAGCGCATCTTCGACCTTGGCACCGACACCACCCGGTACCTCTTCAGCACGCCGTACAACGGCAACGGGCTGTTCCAGACCTCCGTGACCACCGGCGGAGGCGGCGCCGAGAACCAGGTCCGCGGCTACGCGCCGCTGCCCGCGGACGCCTGGCGGACGGTCACCGTCACCCTCGACACCACCGCGGGCCGGCTCACCACGTACCTCGACGGTGTGGCGGTCTCCTCCACCGTGACCGCCGTCAAGGCCAAGGACCTGCTGAGCGGTTCGGCGACCGCCGCCGGCTTCATAGGCAAGTCCTTCTACCCGGACCCGCTCCTCAAGGGTGCCGTCGACGACTTCGCCGTGTGGCACTCGGCGCTCACCGCCGAGCAGGTGGCCGGCCTGGTCGGAGCCGTGCCGACCCTCCAGGACCTCTCGAAGACCTCCTTCGACGTCCGGACGACCGACGGGACCGCCCCGACCCTCCCGGCGGCCGTCCGCGCCACCTTCACCGACGGCTACGACCGCGACACACCGGTCACCTGGGACGCCGTACCGCCCGAGAAGTACGCCCGCCCCGGGACCTTCACGGTGGCCGGAACCGCGGCCGGTCGGGCGGTGCAGGCGACCGTCACCGTGGTCCGCGAGGGGCAGCTCACCGTCGACCTCGGCTCGGACACCGGCGCGTTCCACGGCGGCGCCTCCGGCACCCTCTACGGCGTGTACGGACCGGACGTCCCCACCAACAACGTCATCGAGGGCATGGGTCTGCGCACGGTCTCCACCAAGGCCCAGGACGGCCCGCAGCACCCCGGTGCCGACGCGCTGGACGTGGTGAAGCCGCTCGCCGACTCCACCGACGGCGATGTGTACATCTACATGACCGACATCCACCGCGGCTTCCCCTACGAGTGGCCGGGTGACACCCCTGCGGAGAAGCTCAGGCTCTACGAGGAGAAGATCGCGGGGCAGGTCGACCAGGTGCTGAAGCTGCCGAAGCAGTACCAGGACAACATCGTCTTCGTGCCGTTCAACGAGCCCGAGGGCAACATGTTCGGCACCGGTCAGTGGAGTTACGACAAGGTCAGCTGGCTCAGCGACCCCAAGGACTACTTCGCCGCCTGGGACTCCGCCTACAGGCTCATCAAGGGCAGGATGCCCGGCGCCCGCATCGCCGGCCCCAACACCAGCGTCCTGTACGACCAGGTGAAGGGCTTCCTCACCCACACCCTGGCCGCCGGCACCCTCCCGGACGTCATCACCTGGCACGAGCTGAGCCACCCGGAGGCGGTGCGCGAGAGCGTGGCCAAGTACCGGGTGTGGGAGAAGGAGCTGTTCAAGGGCACCGACCGCGAGGGCACCGAACTCCCCGTCAACATCAACGAGTACGCCTTCAACTACCACACCTCCGTCCCCGGCCAGATGATCCAGTGGGTCTCCGCGATCGAGGAGTCCAAGGTGGACGCCGACATCGCCTACTGGAACATCGACGGCAACCTCTCCGACTCCGCGGTGCAGTCCAACCGCGGCAACGGCCAGTGGTGGCTGCTGAACTCGTACGCCTCGATGAGCGGGCACACGGTGTCGGTGACCCCGCCGTTCCCGGGCGAGAACTACACCATGCAGGGTGTGGCCACCCTCGACGAGAAGAAGAAGCAGGCCCGGCTGATCTTCGGCGGCTCCACCGGCAAGGGGCACATCACCTTCGCGGGCGTCCCGAAGAAACTCTTCGGCAAGAACGTGCACGCGTGGGTGCGGGAGATCGAGTGGAGCGGACAGGTCGGCGACAACTCCGGCCCGAAGCTGCTCACCGAGACGAACCTGAAGGTCGCGGACGACGGCTCGGTCACCGTCCACTTCGGTGACGGCACGCTGCCGAGGCTGAAGGAGTCCTCGGCGTACGAGATCGTGCTCAGCCCGGCCGGGAAGGCCGCGAAGACCCAGTCACCGCCGGTGCGTTGGCAGGGCTCCTACGAGGCGGAGGACGCCGCCCACACCGGGTCCGGCTACTCGAAGAACGGCCCGGAGGGCTCCACCTCCGACGTGTCGAAGTTCTACACCTCCGGCGGCTACGACGTGGGCGGGCTGCGCAGCGGCTCGGACGTCACGCTCGACTTCCCGGTGGACGTGCCCGAGGACGGCACCTACGACCTGAGCGTCTTCGCCAACTCCCTCAACACCTTCGACAAGGTGAAGGAGCAGGGCCCCACCAATGTCTTCCTGCGCGTGGACGGCCAGGCGGGCAGCGAGCAGCAGTTGTATCTGCCGCTCGGCTACAAGTGGGTGGTGTGGGACCACACCGACACCAAGGTGCGGCTCACCAAGGGCCGGCACACCCTGACGCTCGCCGCGAAGAGCCTGGACGGCAAGCGCGTGACGAAGGGTGACGCGATCGTCGACCGCCTCACCCTGTCCCTGCCGGCCGCCTCGGGCAACACGCAGGTCCACGAGGGCGAGCTGGCCTGGCTGGGCGGCGGAGCACAGCCCGTCTACGACGTGCCGGGCTCCGGCTCCGGCTCGGGCGCGGCCCGGATCGCGAAGGGCCAGACGGCCACGTTCTGGGTGTACTCCCCCGCCGACCGTGAGGCCACGCTCAAGGTCGACACCCTCGGCGGGGCCGGCGCCCGGATCTCCGTCAACGGACACGACGTCCTGCGTCTCGCCAAGGACCGCAACCGTGTCGCGGTCTCCCTCTCCGGTGGCGTCAACAAGGTGACGCTGACGGGTGGTTCGTCCCCCACCCTGGTCGACCGTCTCACGGTCACGCCGAGCGAGGGCGCGCTCAAAGCGCGTACCTACGAGGCCCAGGACGCGGTACTCGCGGGCTCGGCCACGCTCACCCCGCTCTCCCTGGCCACCGACGGCACGGCGATCAGCGGCGTCGGCGGCGACCCGGGCAACGGCAACACGGCCACCTTCACCGTCGCCGCGGACCGGGCCGGGCTGTACGCGCTGCGGATCCGCTACTCCAACCCGGAGCAGTCGGAGGCCACCCACTACAACCCGGACCCGCTGGCCCGCCACGCCGACATCACCGTCAACGGCGGCGAGACGAGGCGGGTCGGCTTCCCGCACAGTTTCCACCAGAACAACTTCTGGGAGCTGACCGTCCCGGTCACCCTGAAGAAGGGACAGAACACGATCGCCTTCCGCTCCGAGGAACTGCCGAACTTCGACGGCACGACCTACGCCTCGGACACCTTCCCCGGTGTGCTGCTCCGCTCCCGGTACGCGCCGCTGATCGACCGGATCGCCGTGGCACCGTACTCACGGGAGAGGTGATCGTCACCGGCGGCGCCGCGAGGCGCCGCCGGTCTCGGCCCGAGCTCATCTCCCGGAGGCCGCCTCGTGCGCCGAGTCGCGCGAGCCGGAGGCCGGGCGCCCCCCGCCGGTCGGCGGGGGTGCCGTCGAGGCGCGTACGACGAGCTCGACCGGCGGGTCGCTCGCCGGTGCCGGCTCTGCGTCCGGTTTCTCGATGGCCTGCACCAGGAGCCGGAGCCCTTCGCGGGCGACGGCGTCGAAGGGCTGGCGCACGGTGGTCAGCGGTGGGGTGACATAGGCGGAGACGGGGATGTCGTCGAAGCCGATGACGCTCACGTCCTGCGGCACCCGCAGGCCCGCCTCCAGGAGGGCGCGGATCAGGCCGACGGCCATGTCGTCGTTGGCGGCGAACACCGCGGTGACGTCACCGGCGGCGGCGAGTTCGTGGCCCGCCGTGTAGCCGGACGAGGCCGACCAGTCGCCCTCGATGACGGGCGGCTGCTCCCTCTCGCGGTCCGCGAGCGCCGCCCGCCAGCCCTGGAGCCGGTCCCGGGCGGCGAACCACCTCTGCGGACCGGCGAGATGATGGACCGTCACATGTCCGAGGTCCAGCAGGTGTTCGGTGGCCGCCCGGGCCAGCGACTCGGCGCCGACGCCCGCGGCCACGGCGCGTGGACCGCCGAAGGCGGCGGGTGCCCCGAGGACCAGGACCGGGATGTCGACATTGAGCGACACCGAGCCCTCGTCGATCGGTTCGGAGACGACGATGCCGTCCACGCCCTGTCCGAGGAGCGACTCCACGGCCCCGGCGACACCCGCCGGGTCGCCCTCCAGTGTGTTGACGACGCGGAGCGCGTATCCCGCGTCCCGGGCGGCCCGCTCGATACAGATGAGCAGGGAGGCGGGACCGTACAGGGCGGTGCCGAGGGTGACCACGCCGATCGAACGGGTGCGTCCCGAGGCCAGGGCCCGGGCGGCGCCGTTCAGCCGGTAACCGAGGTCCGCCGCGACCTGGAGCACCCGCTCGCGTACATCGGCGGACACGTATCGCTCGCCGTTGAAGACCCGGGAGACCGTCTTCTGCGAGACGCCCGCCAGCCGGGCCACGTCCACGGCGCGCGGCGCGCCGGGGCTGCCGCCCTGTCCTCCTGCTGGCGTCATTGCTGTCTCCCGATGTCCGGCGGCTCAGATCCTAACCAGAGCGGTCCGCCGAGGGCCTGTCCGCCCTCCACGACTGCACGGTCATGACTGCGCTGCCGGCTGAGGCGTGTCAAGGGTTCGCGCCCGGTCGAAGGGTGGCAGGGGGCGGGGCCAGGCGCGCTCACTTCCCCCGGTCCACACCGTGCCACGGAGGGGCGAACCGCGGATCAGCGCGCCGGGGACGATCCGCGGCGCCGGCCGGTCATCCGGGTGCGAGGCCGTCGATCATCAGGCCGAGAGTGAAGTCGAACCGGTCGTGGCCCTCGCCGGCGGTGAGTTCGGCGGCGTGGCGGGTGGTGTGGGGGAAGGTCTCGGCGGGCAGGGCGGCGAACCGGCGCAGCAGTTCGTCGCGGTCGAGGACCCACTCGGAGTCCTCGTGCGCCGACCGCCGGCGAGCGATGGACGTCTCGAGGGTGTACGCGGCCACGTACAGCAAGAGCGCGTCGACGGCCCAGGCGGCGGACTGCGCGGCGACACCGCCGGCGAGCAGGATCCCCAGCATCCCCTCGCTGACCCGGACGATCTCGACGTCGGTGGGGGCCATGGCGAGCGCGGCGCGGGAGATGCCGGGGTACTTCAGGTACTGGTCTCGGAGCTGGGCGCACACGCCCCGGATCTGCTCCCGCCAGGCCGCGGGGTCGGGTTCGGGCAGGGCCAGTGCGGAGCACAGCCGTCCGATGAGCAGCTCGTCGAGGTCCGCCTTGTTCACCACGTGGGCGTAGAGCGAGGCGGGTCCGGTCTCCAGCGCGCCTGCCAGTCGGCGCATGGTCAGGGCCTCGTACCCCTCGGTGGCGACGAGGCCCAGCGCGGTGTCGACGACCTGCTCCACGGTGATCGGGACCGTGCGGCGCCGCGGCCTGGGGTCGGTTCCGGCCTCGGGAAGGGGCGGCCGGTGGCGGGCCGCGCGTCGCTCTCTCGGGTTCACCGGGACATCATAACTTGACACGAACAGTGTTCCATCATAGAACGGTGTTCGTGACAGTGAAGGTGAACCAGAAGCTGGACCAGGACATGGACGTGACCGTGGTCGGAGCCGGGCCGGTGGGTCTTGTGCTCGCCGCGGAGCTGGCCCTCTCCGGGGCCAGGGTCCAGATACTCGAACGCCGGGCCGAGCCGGACGGGGCGATGAAGGCGCAGTCCGTCAACGTGCCGACGGCCGAGGCACTCGACCGCCGCGGCCTGCTGCCCGCCGCCGAACAGGTGCAGCGCCAGACCCTCCAGCAGGTGGGGTCCTTCGCCCCGGCGACCGGCGACCGGCCACCCGGTGCGGGCCGGCCAGGGCCCGGGACGCGGTTCACCGGGCACTTCGCGGGCATGGCCCTCGACCCCGCCCTCGTGGACTGGTCCGATCCCGACCTCGCCGCGCACACCGCCGCCGACGGGGCGCGGATCCTGCCGCAGCCGCAGCTGGAGGCGCTGCTGGCCGACCATGTCGCGCGTCTCGGCGTCCCGGTGCGTCGCGAGGTGGAGGTGACCGCGCTCCACGACACCGGCGAGGACGTGCTCGTCGGCACCAGCGCCGGGCCGGTGCGCACCCGGTGGCTGGTCGGCTGCGACGGCGGACACAGCACCGTGCGCCGCCTCGCGGGCATCGACTTCCCCGGCACCGACCCCGAACTCACCGGCTACCAGGCGGTCGCCGAGATCGCCGACCCGTCGGTGCTCACCGACGGATGGACTTGGTCGCCCCGGGGGGTGTACCGCTACGGACCGCAGCCCGGGCGGGTGGCCACCGTGGAGTTCGACAGCCCTCCGGCCGACCGCTCCACCCCGGTCACCCTGGAAGCGGTGCAATCCAGTCTGCGCCGCGTCTCGGGTACGGACGTCACGCTCACCGCACTGCGTGCCGCACCGACCCGTTGGACCGACAACTCCCGCCAGGCCGCCGCCTACCGGTCGGGGCGGGTGCTGCTGGCCGGTGACGCCGCGCACGTCCACCCGCCGTTCGGCGGCCAGGGACTCAACCTCGGCGTCGGCGACGCGACGAACCTCGGCTGGAAGCTCGGTGCCGTACTCGCCGGGTGGGCGCCCGAAGGACTGCTGGACACCTACGACGCGGAGCGCCGGCCCCTCGGCGCCTGGGTGCTGGACTGGACGCGGGCCCAGATCGGCGTGCTGCGCGGGGACGCCAAGTCTGGCGCGCTCCGGGAGATCGTCGCCGACCTGCTGAGCACCCGGGACGGCACGACCTACGCGGTCAAGAAGATCTCCGGGGTCACCCAGCGCTTCGACCTGCCCGGCGACCATCCGCTGGTGGGCCGCTTCGCCCCCGACCTGTGGCTGCTGGACGGCTCCCGGCTGGCCGACCACGGCCACCGCGGCGGGTTCCTGCTGCTCGACCGCACCACGGACGGCGCGTTCGCCCGTCTCGCCGCGGGCTGGAACGGGCGTGTGAACGCCGTGCGGGACGCTCCCGGCACGCCGACCGGGGTGCTGGTACGCCCGGACGGGGTGGTCGCCTGGGCCCGCGGGACCGACGCCGACGGCGGCCTCGAAGCCGCCCTGCGCCGCTGGGCCGGCACCCCGTCCGTCGTCCGGTGAGAGTCCGCCGACCGATGCGGCCGTCGGAGCGAGGGCGGCGAAGCCTCAGAGGCCAGGCGCTCACCCGGCCGCGGTCAGGAAACCACCCTTGACCCAGAGCCGCCCCAGCCGGGACCATGTTGCGTATCAGTCGCACTGTTGCGTAATGCGCAGCCATCGGGAGGACTCCGTGTCTCTTCGACCGCTACCCGACCGCGAGTTCGTCCTCACGCTGTCCTGCCCGGACCGGTCCGGCCTTGTCCATGCCGTCACCGGCTTCCTGGTCGGGCACTCCGGGAACATCCAGGAGAGCCAGCAGTTCGACGACCGGCTCCAGGACCGCTTCTTCATGCGCGTCCACTTCGACGTCTCGGACCCGGGCACCACCCTGGAGGATCTGCGGTCCGGCTTCGCGCCGGTCGCCGAGGCGTACCGGATCACCTGGCAGCTGCGGAACGCGGGCACCCCCACCCGCACCCTGATCATGGTGTCGAAGTTCGGCCACTGCCTGAACGACCTGCTCTTCCGGCAGCGCACCGGCGCGCTCGGCATCGAGGTGCCGGCGATCGTCTCCAACCACCGGGACTTCGCACCGCTCGCCGAGAGCTACGGCATCCCCTTCCACCATGTGCCGGTGACCCCGGAGACGAAGGCGGACGCGGAGGCGCGGCTGCTCGAACTGGTCGACCGGCTGGACATCGACCTGGTGGTCCTCGCCCGGTACATGCAGATCCTGTCGAACGACCTGTGCAAGCAGCTCGAAGGCCGGGCGATCAACATCCACCACTCGTTCCTGCCGAGCTTCAAGGGCGCGAGGCCCTACGTCCAGGCGCACGAGCGGGGCGTGAAGCTCGTGGGGGCCACGGCCCACTACGTCACCCCGGACCTCGACGAGGGGCCCATCATCGAGCAGGACGTCATCCGCGTGAACCACGCCCAGAGCGCCGAGAGTCTGGTCACCCTGGGGCGGGACGTCGAGGCACAGGTCCTCGCCCGGGCCGTGGAGTGGCACTGCCAGAGCCGCGTCATGATCAACGGTCATCGCACGGTGGTCTTCCGCTGACCAGCGTCGACCTGTTCGCATAAGGTTCCGCCATGAGCAACAACGGCACCGAGTCCGGGGGCACGTCCGGCGGCGGGGTGCAGTCCGTCGACCGGGCTGTCACCGTGCTGGAGATCCTCGCGCAGCGCGGCGAGGCAGGCGTCAGTGAAGTGGCCGAGGCGATCGACGTCCACAAGTCCACCGCGTTCCGTCTGCTGGGCGCGCTGGAGGCGCACGGGATGGTCGAGCAGGAGGGCGAGCGCGGGAAGTACCGCCTGGGCTTCGGCATCGTGCGGCTGGCCGGCGCGGTCACCGGGCGCATCGACGTCACCAAGCACGGCCGCGGGATCTGCGAGCGCCTCGCCGACAAACTGGGCGAGACGATGAACATCGCGGTCCTGGAGTCCCATCATGTGATCAACCTCGACCAGGTGCGCGGCCGGTCCGCCATCACCGCGCAGAACTGGGTCGGGCGGCTGACGCCGATGCACTGCACGTCGAGCGGCAAGGTCCTGCTCGCCCATGTCACGGACAGGCGCCGGGACGAACTCGTCGCCACGGCCGGGCTGGAGCGGATGACGGCACACACCCTCACCTCCCGGAAAGAGCTGGAGGCGGAGCTGGTCCGGGTCCGTGAGCAGGGCTACGCCATGACGGTGGAGGAGTACGAGGAGGGCCTCAACGCCATGGCGGCGCCCGTGCGTTCGGGCGAGGGCAAGGTCGTCGCCGCCCTCACCGCCTCGGGCCCCGCCTTCCGGCTCACCGAGGAGCGGATGCACGAACTGGCACCGGTGCTGGTGGAGGGCGCCGACGAACTCAGCCGCCGGCTGGGCTACTTGGGCTGACGCCCGCTCGTCCGGGGGACCGTGGACGTCGGTCGCGCCAGGCACCCGAGCCGCCATGGACCCGGTCGCCCGTGCCGCCCCGGACGCCGAGAGTCCCGGTCTTCCTGGGGCGCCGCAGAGCTCAGGGCGCTGCCGTCAGGTGTCCTCCCGCGCGGCGTCCGCCTGCGCCCCGCTCACCCCCGAAGACGGGACATCGCCGGGTCGAAGAGCGGTTCCTCGGCCACGACCGCCTCGACGCGCTGGTCGAAGTAGCCGATGTGCACGGTGGTCCCGGGGGTGGTGAGCTCCGCCGGCAGCCAGGCGTAGGCGATGCCCTTGCCGATGGTGTGGCCGAAGGCGGCGCTGGTGACGTGGCCGACCGCGCGCTGCCCGTCGTACACCGGCTCCTTGCCCATCACGACGGCCCGCGGGTCCTCGATGGTCAGGCAGGTCAGCTTCCGCCGTACGTCGGCCCTGCGCCGCTCCAGCGCGGCCCTGCCGACGAAGTCCTCCTTGTCGGCCTTGACGGCGAAGCCGACCCCGGCCTCGTAGGGGTCGTGCTCGTAGGTCATGTCGGTGCCGAAGGAGCGGTAACCCTTCTCCAGGCGGAGGCTGTTGAAGGCGCCCCGCCCGGCCGCGATGCCGCCCAGCGGGCGGGCCGCCCGCCACAGGGTGTCCCACAGCTTCTGGCCGAGGTCGGCCGTGGTGTACAGCTCCCAGCCGAGCTCACCGACGTACGACAGGCGCATGGCCGTCACCGGCACGGACCCGATATGGGCGCGCTTGGCGCGGAAGTACTTCAGGCCCGTCGCCGAGAAGTCCTCGTCGGTGAGCGGCTGGAGGACGTCCCGGGCCAGCGGTCCCCACAGGCCGATGCAGCAAGTGCCGGGGGTGATGTCGCGGACCTGGACGGTGCCGTCGGCGGGCAGGTGGCGGGTGAACCAGTCGAGGTCGAGGTTGCCGTTGGCGCCGACCTGGAAGACGTCGGGGGCCAGCCGGGCGACGGTGATGTCGCTGCGGATGCCGCCGTCGTGGTCCAGGAGCAGCGTGTACGTCACCGAGCCGACGGACTTGGCGACCTTGCCGGTGCACAGCCGCTCCAGGAAGTCGGCCGCGCCCCGCCCGCTCACCTCCAGGCGCTTGAGGGCCGTCATGTCGTACATCGCGACGGTCTCGCGGGTGGTCTGGGCCTCGGCGCCGACGATCGGCGACCAGTACCGGGCGGCCCAGTCGTTGGGGGTGACGATCGAACGGCCCTCCACCAGGCCCGCGTTGGCCTCGTACCACTGCGGCCGCTCCCAGCCGTTCGCCTCCAGGAAGAAGGCGCCGAGCTCCTGCTGGCGGGCGTGGAAGGGGGTGGTGCGGATCGGGCGCGGGTCGCCGGAGGGCTGGAGCGGGTGCAGGATGTCGTAGACCTCGACGAAGTTCTGGCAGTCGCGGGCCAGGACGTACTCCGGGGAGAGCTGGTGCGGCTCGAAGCGGTTGACGTCGCACTCGTGGAGGTCGAAGGAGGAGCAGTGGCCGTCGACCAGCCACTCGGCGACGGCCCGGCCGACACCGGCGGAGTGGGTGACCCAGACGGCCTCGGCGACCCAGAAGCCCTTGACGTCCGGGGACTCGCCGAGCAGGGGCAGGCCGTCGGTGGTGAAGGAGAACAGGCCGTTGATGCCCTCCTCGACCTTGGCGTCCTTCGTGGCCGGGAGCAGTGACTGCGTCTCGGTCCAGGCGTCCGCGAAGTCGTCCTCGGTGAACTTCAGGACCGAGGGCATGGTGTCGGCCTCGTCGACGGAGAGGATCTCGTCGGCCGTGATGGGCATGGGGCGGTGGCCGTAGTAGCCGATGCCGAGGGTGTCGTGGCGGTCGCGGTAGTAGAGGTCGGCGTCCTGGTGGCGCAGGATCGGGCGCACCGCCTCCTGCGTCTGGCCCGCGAGCGCGGGGACCGGGCCGGTCCAGGCGAGCTGGTGGCCGAGCGGGGTGAGCGGGAGGTTCATGCCGACCATGCGGGCGATCCGCGGGCCCCAGATGCCGGCGCAGCACACGACGATGTCGGCTGCCAGGTCTCCCTGGTCGGTGCGGACGCCTGTGACCTCGCCGTCGGCCCGGAGCACGTCCAGGACCTCGTGGCGGGCCAGGAAGGTCACTCCGCGCTCGGTGGCCCGGCGGATCTGCGCCTCGACGGCGAGGACGGCCTTGGCGAGGCCGTCGGTCGGGATGTGCAGGCCGGCGAGGACCCGGTCGCGGTTGACCAGGGGGTGCTTCTCGACGCACTCGTCGGCGGTCAGGATCCGCGACTCGACGCCCCAGGCGGTGAGCCAGCCGTGCCGGCGGTGGAGCTCGGTGACGCGCTCCGGGGTGGTCGCCACCTCCAGGCCGCCGACCTGGAGGAAGCAGGGCTGTCCGTCGACGTCGAGGGAGCAGAACTTCTCGACGGTGTAGCGGGCCAGCTCGGTCATGGTCTTGGAGGAGTTGGCCTGGAAGACCAGGCCCGGGGCGTGCGACGACGACCCCCCGGTGGCCGGGAGCGGGCCCTGGTCGACCACGGTCACCTCGGTCCAGCCGCGCGCGGAGATCTCGTCGGCGAGTGCCGCGCCGACGACGCCCGCTCCGATGATGACCACTCGGGGTCCCGCCATCGCCGCACCTCCGGTAAGTTGCTTTGTGCGCAACACGATTCAGGCTGCGCAACTCAATGTGCCCGCCGTGCGGGTGGGTGTCAAGAGGCCCGGTGACGTGGCGGAACGGGCGGGGAAGCGGCTCCGGAAACGGCGATGCCCGGTGGGCGGCGCACATCCGGGCGCGCCGCCCACCGGGCTTTCCTGTCAGGCCTGCTTGATCCCTGACGGGCCTACTTGATCCAGGCGTCGACCTTGCTCCGGTTGGCGTCGACCCACTTCTTGGCCGCCGCGTCCGGCGTCATCTTGTCCACCGCGATGTACTTGGCCACGGTGTTCTGGTCGTCGTTGGTCCAGTTGAACTTCTTCACCAGGTCGTAGGCCGGGCTGCCCGACTTGGCGAACTTGGCGCTGACGATCTTGTCGAGGTCGTAGACGGGGTAGTCGCAGGCGACCTTGGCCGGATCGGCGTCGCAGCCCGTCTTGTACGCGGGCAGGTCGACCTTGACCAGGGGCACCTCGGACAGGAACCACTGCGGCTCGTAGAAGTAGCCGATGACCCACTGCTTGTTCTTCTCGGCGTTGCGGTACGCCTGGATCAGCGCGGTCTCGCTGCCCGCGTACACCACCTTGAAGTCCAGCTTGAGGTTCTTCACCAGCGCCTCGTCGTTGGTGACGTACGACGGGTCGCCGTCCAGGAGCTGGCCCTTGCCGCCGGACTCCGAGGTCTTGAACTTCGCGGCGTACTTGTCGAGGTTCTTCCAGTCCTTGATGTCCGGGTGGGCCTTGGCCAGCCACGGCGGCACGTACCAGCCGATGATGCCCTTGTTGCCGGTCGAGCCGGCCTCCACGGCGGTCTTCTGCTGGGTGATGTACTTCTTCCTCAGGTCGTCGTGGCCCCAGTTCTCCAGGACGGCGTCGACCTCGCCGGTGCCGAAGCCCTGCCAGGCGATCTCCTCCTTGAGGTCCTTCTTGGTGACCTTGCACTTCAGGTCGTGCTCGGCGACGTACGCGACGACCGCCGCGTCCGCCTCGTAGCCCACCCACGGGTTGACCGCGAGGTTGAAGGTGCCGCACTTGCCCGAGCTGCCCGAACCGCCGGCCTCCGAGGAGTCACCGACCTTCGCGCCGCCGCAGGCCGTGAGGGTGAGGCCGAGGACGGCCAGGCCGGCCGCGCCGGCTCGCCAGTGTCTTGCCATCGTGTGGTGCTCCTCAATTGGTGGTGCGGCGAGCCGCTGCCTGAGTGATCCGGTCGAACATGACGCCGAGCAGGACGATGGCGAGACCGGCCGCCAGGCCCTTGCCGTACAGCTGACCCTGGGAGAAGCCGGCCACCACGTCGTAGCCGAGGGCGCCCGCGCCGACGAGGCCGCCGACGACGACCATCGACAGCACGTAGATGAGGCCCTGGTTGGTCGCGAGCGTCAGGGCGCTGCGGGCCATCGGGAGCTGGACCTTGGTGATGATCTGCCAGGTGTTGCACCCGGTGGAGGTGGCCGCCTCGACGGTGGTCGCGGGCACGGTCCGCACCCCGTCGGCGATGATCTTGATGGCGACCGGTGCCGCGTAGACGATCGCGGCGACGATGGCCGTGAACCGGGTCGCGCCGAACAGGGCGAGGAACGGCACGAGGTAGACGAAGGGCGGCATGACCTGGGCCGCGTCGAGGGTGGGCCGCACGAGCCGGTCCACCAGGGCGCTGCGCCCCATCCACACCCCGAAGACCATGCCGAGCAGCATGACGAGGACGGTCGCCACGACGGTCGAGGCGAGGGTCGTCATGCCGTCCGACCACACGCCGGTGGCGACGAGCAGGCCCACGCACACGGCGGTGGTGATCCCGGCGCGCCACCCGCCGAGGACCACGGCGATCCCGATCAGGGCGGCGCCGACGAGCCACCACGGGGAGTCGGTGAGCAGCGTCTGGAACGGGTTGAGCAGGCCGTTGGTGATGACGTCCCGGAAGCCGTTGGTCAGCCCGGACAGGTTGTCCTGCGCCCAGGTGGTCACGTTGTCGGCCGCCTTGGCGATGGTGCTGCCGGTGCCGCCGTCGCCGGGGAACTCGGCCGCCCACAGGTAGGTGTGGGACAGATACACGAGTACGGCCGCCACCGCTCCCCCGGCCACGAGCAGGTGCCGCCGCCACCTGAGCAGCGGGTTGCCGGACCGCCTGGCCGCCTCCGCGCGTCCGCTGGCCGCGGTGGTGACCCGGTCCAGGACGATGGCCATGACGACGATGGCGAGGCCCGCGTTGAAGGCCGTGCCGACGTCGAGGGACTGCAGGGCCTGGACGACGGTCTTGCCGAGGCCGGGCGCGTCGATCAGGGCCGCGATGGTCACCATGGCCAGGGCGGCCATGATGGTCTGGTTGACGCCCATCACCACGGTTCGTTTGGACATCGGCAGCAGGACCTTGAGCAGCGACTGTCTGCGGGTGGCGCCCATGGAGGCGGCCGCCTCGACCGTCGCGCCGGGCACGGAACGGATGGCGTGCGCGGTGATGCGGATGGCCGGCGGTGCCGCGTAGATGACGGTGGCGATGGTGGCGGAGGCTCCACCGATGAGGAAGATCAGGGTCAGCGGCGCCAGGTAGACGAAGGTCGGCATCGTCTGCATGAAGTCCAGGAAGGGGGTGACGATCCGGTTGACCCGCTCGGACAGGCCCGCCCATACGCCCAGCGGGAGGGCGAACAGCAGCGCCACCAGGACCGCGGAGAGGGTCAGAGCCAGGGTGTCCATGCTCTCCTGCCACAGGCCCTGGAGCCCGAGGAAGGTGAAGCCGGCCACGGCCAGCAGCGCGACCCGCCAGTTGGCGACCGCCCAGGAGACATAGCCGGCGAGGCCGACCACGCCGAGCCAGCCGATCTGCGGGACCGGGCGGTCGCCGGACGGCTGGGAGATCAGGTCCTGGACGAAGGTCACCAGGTTGTCGATGACCAGCCGGATCTCGTTGAAGAAGTACAGGAACAGCGGGTTGGAGTTGCGGTTGGCGCCGATGGAGTCGTTGACGTCGTTGAGCCAGCGGTGCAGGTCGGTGAGGTCGGCCGCGGCCAGCGACAGGGTCTGCCGTCCGCGCAGTACGGCGAAGAGCAGGAGCCAGACGACCAGGATCGCGCCGACCCCCATGGACCGGCTGATCCGGCGTACGGGGACGACGGGTGGCGGCGGGACGGACTGCTGCGCCTCCCCCGAGGTCTCGGGTTTCTCCATGGCGACGGTCATCACGCGTCGCCGTCCTGTCCGGCGACCACCGCGAGGATCTCCTCGTCGCCGACGATGCCGAGCAGTTCGCCGTTCTCGACGACCTTGACGGGCTTCTCCGCCGCGAGCACCGCGCGGGTGGCCTCCTTCACCACCACGTCCGGGCCCAACTCGGGTCCGTCCAGGGGGTCTTCGGGAGTTGCCGGGCGCATGATCCAGCGCAGGGTGAGCACATCGCCGCGCGGCACGTCCTTGACGAAGTCGCGCACGTAGTCGTCGGCGGGGGCGCCGACGAGTTCGTCGCCGGTGCCGCACTGGACCGTCTTGCCGTCGCGCATGATGAGGATGCGGTCGCCGAGCTTCAGGGCCTCGGAGAGGTCGTGGGTGATGAACACCATCGTCTTGCCGACCTCGTGGTGCAGCCGGATGACCTCGTTCTGCATGTCACGGCGGATCAGCGGGTCGAGCGCCGAGAAGGGCTCGTCGAAGAGGAGGACGTCCGGATCGCCGGCCAACGCCCTTGCCAGGCCCACGCGTTGCTGCATTCCTCCGGAGAGCTGGTCGGGGTAGGAGTTCTCGTACCCCGACAGGCCCACGAGTTCGACGACCTCCAGCGCCCGCCTGGTGCGCTCGGCCCGGCCCATGCCGCGGATCTCAAGGCCGAACGCCACGTTGTCGACGACGCGGCGGTGGGGCAGCAGACCGAAGTGCTGGAAGACCATGGAGAACTTGCTGCGCCGCAGTTCGCGCAGCCGCCGCTCGTCGGCGTCCCGGATGTTCTCGCCCTCGAAGACGATCTCACCGGCGGTGGGCTCGATCAGCCGGGTCAGACAGCGCACCAGGGTGGACTTGCCGGAGCCGGACAACCCCATGACGACGAAGACCTCGCCGGGCGCGACATCGAAGTCCACGTCCCGTACGGCGGCGGTGCAGCCGGTGCGGTCCATGAGCTCGCGGCGGGTGAGCCCGCTCAGCTCCTCGGAGTCCGGTACCTGGTCCGCCTTCGGCCCGAACACCTTCCACAGCCCGCGTACGGATATGACGGGCGTGGGGGCCGCGTCCTCGGGGGTGCCGCGGCGCGGCGGCACCTCGGTCTGGGTTGGGGTCATGGTCGACCTCTTCTCGGCGTTCAGCCGCGGAACCAGTGCTGCGGCCGGGGTTGGATGTTCTGCCAGATGTGCTTGGCCTCGCGGTACTCGTCGAGGCCGGTCGGTCCCAGTTCCCGGCCCACACCGGAGTGTCCGAAGCCACCCCACTCGGCCTGCGGCACATAGGGGTGGTAGTCGTTGATCCACACGGTGCCGTGCCGCAGCCGGCGGGCGACCCGCTGGGCCTTCCCGGCGTCCTGCGTCCACACCGCCCCGGCGAGGCCGTACTCGGTGTCGTTCGCGATGCGTACGGCGTCGTCCTCACCGGTGAAGCGCTCCACGGTCAGCACCGGCCCGAAGGACTCCTCGTGCACCACCCGCATGTCCTGCCGGCACTCGTCGAGCACGGTGGGCGGGTAGTAGTGGCCGTTCGCGAGGGCCGGGTCGGCGGGCCGTTCGCCGCCGCAGCGCAGGACGGCGCCCTCTGCCACGCCGGCCGCCACGTAGGCCTCGACCTTCTGAAGGTGCTGCGCGGAGATCAGCGCCCCGGTCTCGGCCCCGGGGTCGAAGGGGCCGCCGAGGCGGATCTGCCGGGCCCGGCGGACCACCTCGTCGACGAAGCGGTCGTGCAGACAGTCCTCGACGATCAGCCGGGCACCGGCCGAGCAGACCTGCCCGGAGTGCAGGAAGACGGCCGTGAGCGCGAAGTCCACGGCCGTCTCGAAGTCGGCGTCGGCGAAGACGACGTTGGGGTTCTTGCCGCCGAGTTCCAGCGCGACCTTCTTCACGGTCGCGGCCGCGGTGGCCATGATCCGTTTGCCGGTCTCCACGCCTCCGGTGAAGGAGACCATGTCGACACGGGGGTCCTCGGACAGCGGTGCGCCCACCTCGGGTCCGGTGCCGAGGACGAGGTTGGCGGCACCGGCGGGAAGTCCGGCCTCCTCCAGCGCCCTCATCAGCAGGACCGAGGTGGAGGGGGTGAGCTCGCTGGGCTTGAGGACGATCGTGTTGCCGGCGAGAAGGGCCGGGGCGACCTTCCAACTCGCTTGCAGCAGGGGGTAGTTCCACGGGGTGATCAGTCCGCAGACCCCGATCGGCTCGTAGACCACGCGGCTGACGGCGTCGTCCCGGCCGGTGTCGATCACACGGCCGGCGTCGGTGCCGCCGAGCCCGCCGTAGTAGCGGAAGCAGGAGACGACGTCGGCGATGTCGTACTCGCTCTCCACCAGCCGCTTGCCGGTGTCCAGCGACTCGGCGCGGGCGAACTCCTTGGCGTCGCGCTCGATCAGGTCGGCGGTGCGCAGCAGCAGGGCACCCCGCTCCCGCTCGGGGGTGTGCGGCCAGGGCCCTTCGTCGAAGGCCCGGCGGGCGGCGGCGACGGCCGCCTCGCTGTCGGGGCGGGTCCCCTCGGACACGGTCGCGGAGAGCGTGCCGTCAGCGGGGCAACGGATCTCCCGATGGCCTCCGGCCACCGGATCCCGCCATTCACCGTCCACGTACAGGTCTGCCACGTCGGGAGCCCTTCGAGCGATTTCGTTGCGCATGACGCATCGCATTGCTTGTGGTGGAACACTCTGGAGACTGCGGCAACCCACGTCAAGGGGTTGGGGGATGACGGTTTGGGCACGCGGGCGCGTTGCGCGCCGCTGGAACCCGGCGGGTTTCCGGTACAAGCGGTCCCCGGAAAAATCCGCGTTACCCCGCCTGCGTCCGGGCGTCCCGGTGCCGGTAGTACGCGGCCTCGGAGGGCGCGAGCGGCTCCTTGCCGAGGATGAGGTCGGCCGCCTTCTCCGCGATCATCATCACCGGCGCGTAGATGTTGCCGTTGGTGACGTAGGGCATCACCGAGGCGTCGACGACCCGCAGCCCCTCGACTCCGTGCACGCGCATGCTGGCGGGGTCGACGACGGCCATCTCGTCGGTGCCCATCTTGCAGGTGCAGGAGGGGTGCAGGGCGGTCTCGCCGTCCTTGGCGACCCAGGCGAGGATCTCCTCGTCGGTCTCGACGGACGGTCCCGGTGACACCTCTCCGTCGTTGTAGGGGGCCAGGGCGGGCTGGTTGAGGAGCCTGCGGGCGACCCGGACCGCCTCGACCCACTCGCGGCGGTCCTGTTCGGTGGACAGGTAGTTGAAGCGCAGCGCCGGGTGCTCGTTCGGATCCCTGCTCTTGATCTTCACGGAGCCGATGGCGTCGGAGTACATGGGCCCCACGTGCACCTGGTAGCCGTGTCCGCCGGCCGGCACGGAGCCGTCGTAGCGGACCGCGATGGGCAGGAAGTGGAACATCAGGTTGGGGTAGTCCACGTCGTCGTTGCTGCGGGCGAAGCCGCCGGCCTCGAAGTGGTTGGTCGCGGCGGGCCCCTTGCGGAAGAGCCACTGCAGGCCGATGAAGGGGGCACGCCATTTCGCGAGGTACGGCTGCATGGAGACGGGCTGCTTGCAGGCGTACTGGATGTACACCTCCAGGTGGTCCTGCATGTTCTCGCCGACGCCCGGCAGATCGTGGACGACGTCGATGCCGAGGGCGCGCAGTTCCTCCGCGTTGCCGACGCCGGAGAGCTGGAGCAGTTGCGGGGAGTTGATCGCGCCGCCGCAGAGGACGACCTCCTTGGCGCGCACCTGCTGGAGCGCCCCGCGGCCGCGCCGGTACTCGACGCCGACGGCCTTCTTGCCCTCGAAGAGGACCCGGGTGACGAGGGCGCGCGTCCTGACCGTGAGGTTGGGACGCTTCCTGACGGGCTTCAGATAGGCCTTGGAGGCCGACAGCCGGCGTCCGCGGTGGACGTTGCGGTCGAACTTGGCGAAGCCTTCCTGCCGGTAGCCGTTGACGTCCTGGGTGGGCGCGTAGCCGGCCTCCTCGGTGGCCTTCTGGAAGGCGGTGAAGAGCGGGTTCGTGGCCGGGCCGCGCTCCAGGACGAGCGGGCCGTCGTGGCCGCGGAACTCGTCGTCGGGGTCGGCCGCGAGACAGTTCTCCATGCGCTTGAAGTACGGCAGACAGTGCGCGTAGTCCCAGGTCTCCATGCCGGGATCGGCGGCCCAGCGCTCGTAGTCCATGGGGTTGCCGCGCTGGAAGATCATGCCGTTGATGCTGCTGGAGCCGCCCAGCACCTTGCCTCGGGCGTGATAGACGCGCCGGCCGCCCATGTGCGGCTCGGGTTCGGACTCGTACTTCCAGTCGTAGAAGCGGCTGCCGATCGGGTAGGTCAGCGCCGCGGGCATGTGGATGAAGACGTCCCACGGGTAGTCGGGGCGGCCGGCCTCCAGGACCAGCACCCGGTTGCCCGGGTCGGCGGAGAGCCGGTTGGCCAGTGCGCTGCCGGCCGATCCACCACCGACGATGACGAAGTCGTACTGCTGGGGAGCCATGGTGCCTCGTCTCGCTCGCGCCGTCGATGTGCGCGGCATGCTAGTACGGGTAGCGTGATACGCACCAGGTTGCGAAGCGCGCAACTTCCACGACATATGCACGAGCTCCCCGAAACAGACTCACACCCTTGTTGTTTACCCCCCGTATAGTTGCGTTGTGAGCAACTACAACCCGGATAACGAAACGACAGGGTCGTCGAACGGCGGAGTGCAGTCCGTGGACCGGGCCATTCACGTCATGGAGATCCTGGCCCAGCGCGGCGAGGCCGGGGTCAGCGAGGTGGCCGCCGAGATCGACGTGCACAAGTCCACGGCGTTCCGGCTGCTCGGCGCCCTGGAAGCGCGCGGGCTGGTGGAACAGGCGGGTGAGCGCGGCAAGTACCGGCTCGGTTTCGGCATCGTGCGCCTGGCCGGCGCGGTCACCGGACGCATCGACATCACCCAGCAGAGCCGTCCGGTCTGCGAGGACCTCGCCGAGGAACTGGGCGAGACCGTGAACCTCGCCGTGATGCAGGAGCGCTACGCGGTCAACCTCTACCAGGTGCGCGGCCCGGGTGCCGTCACCGCACAGAACTGGGTCGGCCAGCTGACGCCGTTGCACGCCACGTCGAGCGGGAAGATCCTGCTGGCCCACCTGCCCGCCAAGGAGCGCACCGCGCTGCTGACCGAGACAGGGCTGAAGAAGGTCACCCCGCGCACCATCACCGCGAAGACGAAGCTGGAGAAGAACCTCGCCGAGGCCCGGGAGCGGGGGTACGCCTGGGCCCTGGAGGAGCTGGAGCTCGGCCTGCACGCCATGGCCGCTCCGGTCCGCGACCGGGACGGAGAGGTCATCGCAGCGCTCAGCGCCTCGGGACCCGCGTACCGGCTCTCCGAGGAGCGCCTGCACGAGCTCGCCCCGGTCCTGGTCAAGGGCGCCGAGGAGATCAGCCACCGGATGGGCTACCTGGGCTGAGCCCCGAGCCGGGCCTGGACCCAGTCGTGGAACGCGCCGATGTGGTGCTCGCTGGGGACCAGGACACCGCCCTTGGCGTACAGCCGTGAGCTCATGGCCGGCTGTGTGCGCTCGCACGCGTCGAAGTCCTGCCGGTTGACCCGGTCGAACAGCTCCACCGAGCGGCTGACGTCCTTGCCGCTCCGGACAACATCCGGCAGATACAGCCAGTCGCACTCCACGACCGTGCGGTCGGCGGCGACCGGGTACATCCGGTGGAAGATCACATGGTCGGGCACGAGGTTGACGAACACCTGCGGGCGCACGGTGATCGCGTAGTACCGGCGGTCCTGGTCCTCGGAGATCCCCGGGATGCGGTCCAGCCCCTCCGAGCCGTCGACGGTGAAGCCCTGGATGCCCTCACCGAACTCCGCGCCGTGCCCCACGTAGTACTGGGCGGCGTATCCGTCGGCGAACTCCGGGAGCACCTCGGTGAGTTCGGGGTGGATGGTCGCGCAGTGGTAGCACTCCATGAAGTTCTCGATGATCAGTTTCCAGTTGGCCTTCACGTCGTACGTGATCCGCCGGCCGATCTGGAGGTTGTCGATGTCGTAGTGCTCGATCGACTCGGTGTCGCCGAGGCGCGTGACCACCTCCTGGACGACCTCGTCGAAGGGCGGCGGGTTCTCGGCGAGGCACACCCACACATAGCCGAGCCACTCGCGCACCGCCACGCTCGCCAGGCCGTACTCGGTCCGGCCCACGTCCGGCATCTTGGTCAGGTTCGGCGCGGCCACGAGCTTGCCCGTCAGGTCGTACGTCCAGGCGTGGTAGGGGCATTGGAACGCCCGCTTCACCTCCCCCGACTCCTCCGTGCACAGCCTGGCGCCCCGGTGCCGGCAGACGTTGAAGTACGCGCGCACCGAGTTGTCCCGTGCCCGGGTGATCAGGATGCTCTCCCGGCCCACCTGCACGGTCCGGAAGGCGCCGGGTTTGGGCAGGTCGGAGGCGCGCACGGCGCAGAACCACATCGCTTCGAAGATGTGCTCCTGCTCCTGGGCGAAGATTCCGGGATCCGTGTAGGAGGCGCCGGGGAGGGTGGCGATCAGGCTGTCCGGCAGGCTGGTCGAGGTCACAGTGCACTCCTCAGGGACGTCGTGGGCCGGTGACGCACGCACGTCGGGACGGGCGGGCGGCGTTCTGTGCGGAGCGGCAGCGGCGGTGCTGTCAGGCCGCGGCGGCGAGCTGCTTGCGCCAGCGCGTGAACAGCCGCGGCTGGTTCATCCCGAGCACGGCGACCGGATGCCCGGAACGCCGGTAGACGGCCAGGACGTTGTGGTCGTCCCGGGCGCCCTCCTCGATCGTCACGCTGTCGGCGGCGGCCGCGTGACCGGCGAACTGGATCTTCACGCCGTACTGGTCCGACCAGAAGTACGGCGGCCTCGGCGCGCTCGGTTCCACCGCGCCGCCCGCCAGCAGCGCGGTCACGGCCGCTTCGGGCCGCTCCCGGGCGCCCGTCCAGTGCTCCACGCGGCGGTGCAGGCCCGCGCGCGGGTCGTACCAGGAGGCGCAGTCCCCGACCGCGACCACGCCGGCCAGCCGGGTGCGGCCGTCGGCGCCGCAGGTGACGCCGTCGTCGAGGGCGAGCCCCGAACCCGCGAGCCACTCGACGCACGGACGCGCGCCGACCCCCACGACCACGATGTCGGCGGGAAAGCTGCGGCCGTCCTCCAGCAGGACGGCCTCGACCCGGCTCTCGCCGCGCAGCCCCTTGACGCCCACCCCGCACAACAGCCGTACGCCGTGGTCCGCGTGGAGGGCGGAGACGATGCCGCCCATGGTCTCGCCGAGCGGCCCGGCGAGCGGGGTCGGGGCCGCCTCCACGACGGTCACGTCGAGCCCGAGGGCGTACGCCGTGGAGGCGACCTCGGCGCCGACGAACCCGCCGCCGATCACCACCAGCCGTCCCCCGAGGGCCAGTTCGTCGCGCAGGGCGCGGGCGTCGTCCAGGGTGCGCAGGGTGTGCACCCCGGCCAGGCCGTGCGTGCCGGGCAGGGTCCGGGCGGCGGCGCCGGTCGCGATGACGACGCCGTCCGCCCGCACCTCGCTGCCGTCGGCGAGCCGTACGGCGCGCTGCGGGGCGTCGAGGCCGACGGCGCGGACACCGAGCAGCCACTCGGCCCGCAGGTCCTCGTCGTCCGACTCCAGCGCGAGATCCGCCTCGGCCAGGGAACCGGCCAGGAACTCCTTGGACAACGGGGGCCTGTCGTACGGGCGGTGGAGTTCGTCGCCGATGACGACGAGCCGCCCGTCGAAGCCCTGCTTCCGCAGTGAACGCGCCGCCGACAGACCGGCGAGCGAGGCGCCGACCACGGCGACCGTCCTCACGCGGGTCCGCCGGCGAGCCGGGCCGCGACGCAGGGCGGCAGGTTGGGCGCGTCCAGGGACAACTGGACGTAGATCATGCCGTCCTCGACACGGACCTCGTGGGTGCGGACCGGGCGCTTGGCCGGCGGAGCGTCCACGGCGCCCGTCCGCAGGTCGAACTTCGAGGCGTGCAGCGGGCATTCGACCTCGCAGCCCTCCAACCAGCCGTCGGCGAGCGAGGCGTCCTGATGGGTGCAGGTGTCGTCGATGGCGAAGAGCTCGCCGTCGTCGGTGTGGAACACCGAGACCGGCGGATCGATGTCGAGCCGGTGGGCCTCGCCTCGGGGAAGGTCCACGAGACGGCACGCGGGAATCATCATGACACCTCGGTGCGTATAGCGAAACGGATTGCGTTGAACGCAACGTCAGTTTGAGGGCGGCCGCAAACCCTTGTCAAGGCGTCCAGAGGCCGGACCCGCACGAACATCGACGTTGCTTCCTGCGCAACATCGTGCACGATGAACAACGCCGAGGCCCCCCTCACAGGACCACCACGGAGCGCAGCACCTCGCCGCGGTGCATCTTCTCGAACGCCTTCTCCACGTCCCCGAGGCCGATGGTCTCCGAGACGAACGCGTCGAGGTCGAAGCGCCCGTCCAGGTAGAGGTCGATGAGCGCCGGGAAGTCCCGCGAGGGCAGGCAGTCGCCGTACCAGCTGGACTTCAGGGCGCCACCGCGCCCGAAGACGTCGAGCAGCGGCAGCTCCAGCTTCATCTCGGGGGTCGGCACACCGACCAGGACGACGGTGCCGGCGAGGTCGCGGGCATAGAAGGCCTGCCGGTACGTCTCGGGGCGGCCGACCGCCTCGACGACCACGTCGGCGCCGAAGCCGCCGGTCAGTTCGCGCACCGCCGCCACGACGTCCGTGGCCGAGCCGTCGACGGTGTGGGTGGCGCCCATCCCCGTGGCCCGCTCCAGCTTGCGCGGATCGACGTCGACGGCGATGACCTTGGCCGCGCCGGCGAGCCGCGCCCCCGCGACGGCGGCCATGCCGACCCCGCCGCAGCCGATGACGGCGACCGAGTCCCCGCGGCCGACGGCGCCGGTGTTCACGGCCGCGCCGAAGCCCGCCATGACACCGCAGCCGAGCAGTCCCGCGGCCGTCGCCGGGGCCGCCGGGTCCACCTTGGTGCACTGCCCGGCGGCGACCAGGGTCTTCTCCGCGAACGCGCCGATGCCGAGGGCGGGCGAGAGCGGGGTGCCGTCGAGCAGGGTCATCGGCTGGGTCGCGTTGTGGGTGGCGAAGCAGTACCAGGGTTTGCCCTTGCCGCACGCCCGGCACTCACCGCACACCGCGCGCCAGTTGAGGATGACGAAGTCGCCCGGTTCGACACCGGTCACGCCCTCCCCCACGGCTTCGACGCGCCCGGCCGCCTCGTGCCCGAGCAGGAAGGGGAAGTCGTCGTTGATCCCGCCCTCCCGGTAGTGGAGGTCGGTGTGGCAGACCCCGCACGCCTCCACCTTCACCAGCGCCTCGCCGGGTCCCGGGTCGGGGACCACGATCGTCTCGACGGAGACCGGGGCGCCCTTCGACCGGGCGACGACAGCACGAACCTCATGAGCCATGGGTCTCTCCTCCGACAGCCCTGCGGGTTGCCTCATTTGATACACGCATCACCATGCGCAACTGAGCATCGGGGAGGCAGGGCCATGGGTCAAGACGTCGGTCCCGGCCGGATCGCCACGACGGACCCTTCCGGACAGGTCCATCCGCCCCTCGAAGGGGTTACGGCAAGAAAGGTCAGTTGACGACATGTGGCCACGGCGGGGACCGGCGTGCACTGAGATGGCCCCGACCGTCGGACACACGGGCAGGGGTGAGCATGGGCGACGTCGCGAAAGCACATAGGGCCGGAACAACGCAGACCGCCCTCGAGCGAGCACGCGGGACCAGCGTGGCGTCTCCGGACACGGGCGTGCGGGGTACGCCCGCTTCGGGAACCCCCGCCCGGGAACCGACCGCCGCCCCAGGAGCCGCCGCCCCGGAGCCGACCGTCGCCCCAGCAGCCACCGCCGCACGGCCCGCCCTCCCGAAACCAGCCGCACCACCGAACCCCACCCCGAAAACCACCCCGCCACGGCACACCGACACAGAAGCGATCGCCCCGGAACCGACCACCACCCCAGAAGCCACCGCCCCAGAACCGACCACCACCCCAGAAGCCACCGCCGCACGGCCCACCCACCCGAAACCAGCCACACCACCGAACCCCACCCCGAAAACCACCCCGCCACGGCACACCGACACAGAAGCCATCACCCCGGGGACCCGCACCCCGGAGAACCCCGCCTCCGGAGCCGCCGAGGAGCGGTTTCGGGGGCTGTTGGAGGCCGCGCCCGATGCGATGGTCATCGTCGACGACGCCGGGATCATCAAGCTCGTCAACGCCCAGACCGAGGCACTCTTCGGCTACGCCCGCGAGGACCTGCTCGGCCGTCCCGTCGAACTGCTCATGCCGCACCGCTTCCGCGGCCAGCACGGCGTGCACCGCGGCCGGTACGCGGCCAACCGCCAGGTCCGCCCGATGGGCGCCGGACTCGATCTGCACGGCCTGCGCAAGGACGGCACCGAGTTCCCCGTAGAGATCAGCCTGAGCCCGATGGAGACGGCGGACGGACTGCTGGTCTCCGCCGCCGTCCGCGACGTCAGCGACCGCAAGGCCGCCGAGGCCCGCATCAACGAACTCGCCGCCCTCGTCGAGTCCTCCCAGGACGCGATCCTCGCCAATACCCTCGACGGCTACATCACCTACTGGAACGCGGCCGCGCAACGCCTCTACGGCTACACCGCCGAGGAGGCCATCGGCCGGCACGTGTCGATGCTCTCCCCCGCCGCCCTGCACGGCGACATCAACGCCTTGCTGAAACGGCTGCGGCACGGCGAGAAGGTGGAGCACTTCGAGACCCTGCGGGTCACCAAGGTCGGCACCCTGCTGGACGTCGACGTCACCCTGTGGCCGACCCGGGACACCCAAGGCAAGGTCGTCGGGGCCTGCGCCATCGTCCGGGACATCAGCGACCGCAAACGCGCCGAGGCCGAACTCACCGAACTGTACGAGCAGCAGCGGCACATCGCGCTCACCCTCCAGCGCAGCCTCATGGGCACCCCACCCGCCCTGCCCGGCCTCGCCACCGCCAGCCGCTACCGCCCGGCCACCCAGGGCGCCGGCGTGGGCGGTGACTGGTTCGACCTGGTCCCCCTCGGAGCCGGACGGGTGGGGGTGCTCATCGGCGATGTCATGGGCCGCGGCCTGGAGGCGGCCGCCGTCATGGGCCAGCTCCGCTCGGCCGCGCACGCCCTCGCCAAGACCGGAATGCAGCCACGTCAGCTCATGCAGGAGCTGGAGAACTGCGTCACCGACCTCGACGTCCCCGACCAGCTGGTCACCTGCTGCTATCTGACGATCGCCCCGGACACCGGCACGGTCACCGTCTGCTCCGCCGGTCACCTGCCGACCCTGGTCGCCATCCCCGGCGAGGGGGTGCGCAGCCTGGCCGTACCGGTCAACGCCCCGCTCGGGGTCGGTGACGTTCTCTACGAGCAGTCGTCCGTGGCAATCCCTCCCGGCGCCACACTCGTCCTCTACACCGACGGCCTCATCGAGACGCCCGGCAGCGACATCGAGGAACGCATAGCGGAACTCACCTCGCTGCTGGACGATTTCTTCCTCGACCCGCCGTGTCTGGAGGCCGCCGCCGACCATGTCCTCGCCGGTCTGCTGCCGGACGCGGAGAGCCACAACGACGACGTCACCCTCCTGCTCGCCCAGTTGCCGGACGCGCCGCCGGACGCCATGAGCACCGACCTCGCCGCCGTCCCCTCGTCGGTCCCGGAGGGCAGGGCCTTCTTGAGCAAGGCCCTGCCCTCCTGGGACTGCGCCGCCCTGGCGGACGAAGGGCTGCTGCTGCTCTCCGAGACCCTCACCAATGCGGTCCAGCACGGCCAGGGCCCCATCCGCGTCCACCTGTGCCGCACCTCCACCGGCCTCACGGTCGAGGTGAGCGACCACAGCCCGCATCTGCCGCAGCCCCGCCACGCCGCCGACGACGAGGAGTCCGGCCGCGGCCTCCTCCTGGTCAGAACCCTCGCCGACACCTGGGGCGTCCGCCCGACGGACGAGGGCAAGACGACCTGGTTCACGCTGAAACTGTGAGGCGCGGCTCAGGGGGGAGAGGGGGAGACCGGCCGGGAGGACACGCGGTCGCAGGAGCCGGAGCGCCCGTCACTCCCCCACGTAGGCCGCCAGGTGCTCCGCCGTGAGGGTGCCCCCTGTGGCGACCAGCTCCGCGGGCGTCCCCTCGAACACGATCCGTCCGCCGTCGTGGCCCGCGCCCGGGCCGAGGTCGATGATCCAGTCGGCGTGGGCCATGACCGCCTGGTGGTGCTCGACGACGATGACGGACTTGCCGGAGTCGACGAGCCGGTCGAGCAGGCCGAGGAGCTGTTCGACGTCGGCGAGGTGGAGGCCGGTGGTCGGCTCGTCGAGGATGAACACACCGCCCTTCTCCCCCATGTGGGTCGCCAGCTTCAGCCGCTGCCGCTCACCGCCGGACAGCGTGGTGAGCGGCTGGCCGAGGGTGAGATAGCCGAGCCCGACGTCCGAGAGGCGCTCCAGGATCTTGTGCGCGGTCGGCGTGCGCGCCTCACCGGCGCCGAAGAACTCCTCCGCCTCCGTCACCGGCATCGCGAGCACCTCGCTGATGTCCCGCCCGCCGAGGTGGTACTCAAGGACGGAGGCCTGGAACCGCTTCCCCTCGCACTCCTCGCAGGTCGTGGCGACCCCGGCCATCATCGCGAGGTCGGTGTAGACGACCCCCGCGCCGTTGCAGGTGGGGCAGGCGCCCTCGGAGTTGGCGCTGAACAGCGCCGGCTTCACCCCGTTGGCCTTCGCGAACGCCTTGCGGATCGGCTCCAGCAGTCCGGTGTACGTCGCCGGGTTGCTGCGCCTGGAGCCGCGGATGGCGCCCTGGTCGACGGACACGATCCCCTCCGTGGCCGGGATCGACCCGTGCACCAGCGAGCTCTTGCCGGAGCCCGCGACCCCGGTGATCACGGTGAGCACCCCGAGCGGGATGTCGACGTCGACGTCCTGGAGGTTGTGCGTGCTCGCGGCGCGGATCTCCAGCGCACCGGTGGCCTTGCGGACCGTGTCCTTGAGTCCGGCCCGGTCGTCGAAGTGGCGGCCGGTGACGGTGCCGCTGGTCCGCAGCCCCTCCACGGTGCCCTCGAAGCAGACCGAGCCGCCCGCGGTGCCGGCCCCGGGGCCGAGGTCGACGACATGGTCGGCGATCACGATCGTCTCCGGCTTGTGCTCCACGACGAGCACCGTGTTGCCCTTGTCGCGCAGGCGCAGCAGCAGGTTGTTCATGCGCTGGATGTCATGGGGGTGCAGCCCGATCGTCGGCTCGTCGAAGACGTAGGTGACGTCGGTGAGCGACGAGCCGAGATGGCGGATCATCTTGGTGCGCTGCGCCTCGCCGCCGGACAGCGTGCCCGAGGAGCGGTCGAGGGAGAGATAGCCGAGCCCGATCTCCACGAAGGAGTCGAGGGTCTCGCCCAGGGCGGTCAGCAGCGGCCCGACCGACGGCTCGTCCAGCGCGCGCACCCATTCGGCGAGGTCGCTGATCTGCATCGCGCAGGCGTCGGCGATGCTGATCCCCTTGATCTTCGAGGACCGGGCGCCCTCGCTCAGCCGGGTGCCCCCGCACTCGGGGCAGACCATGAAGGTGATCGCACGGTCCACGAACTCGCGGATGTGCGGCTGCATCGACTCGCGGTCCTTGGCGAGCATCGACTTCTGGATGCGCGGGACGAGACCCTCGTAGGTCATGTTGATGCCCGCGATCTTCATCCTGACCGGCTCGCGGTACAGGAAGTCCTGGAGCTCGCGCTTGGTGAACTTCCGGATCGGCTTGTCCGCGTCGAAGAACCCGGACTCGCTGTAGAGCCGGTAGTTCCAGCCGCCGGCCTTGTAGCCGGGGATGGTCATCGCGCCCTCGGCGAGCGACTTGGAGTCGTCGTAGAGCTGGGTGAGGTCGATGTCGTTGACCGTGCCCCGGCCCTCGCAGCGCGGGCACATGCCGCCGACGATGCTGAAGCTGCGGCGCTCCTTCACGGTCTGTCCGCCGCGCTCCATGGTCACTGCGCCCGCCCCGCTGATCGAGGCGACGTTGAAGGAGAACGCCTTGGGCGAGCCGATGTGCGGGGTCCCGAGTCTGCTGAAGAGGATGCGCAGCATCGCGTTGGTGTCGGTGACGGTGCCCACGGTGGAGCGCGGGTCGCCGCCGAGGCGCTGCTGGTCGACGGTGATGGCGGTGGTCAGTCCGTCGAGGACGTCGACCTCGGGCCGCCCCAGGGTCGGCATGAAGCCCTGCACGAAGGCGCTGTAGGTCTCGTTGATCAGCCGCTGCGACTCGGCGGCGATGGTGTCGAAGACCAGCGAGCTCTTGCCCGAGCCGGAGACTCCGGTGAATACCGTGAGCCGGCGCTTCGGGATCTCGATGCTGACGTCCTTGAGGTTGTTCTCGCGCGCCCCGTGCACGCGGATCAGGTCGTGGCTGTCAGCGGCGTGCCGGTCGCCCGCAGTGGCCTTGCTCATGGTGATGTGTCCTCCCGTTTTCGACAGCTTCGAACATTACGTCGGCGCGCATGGCTCAGCGCAGCTCCTGGACGCGGATCACGTTGCCCGCGGGGTCGAGGAAGGCGCAGTCCCGGATGCCGTACGGCTGCTCGATCGGCTCCTGGATCACCTCGGCGCGGGCCTGGAGCCGCTCGAAGACGGTGTCGAGGTCGGGGGTGGCGAGCAGGAGCTCGGGGTCCTCGCCCGCCGGGCGCAGCACGACCGAGGTACCGGCCGGGCCCGCGGGGCCGACGGTGATCCGGCGCGCCAAGCCCTGACCCACGTCACCGCGTACCTCGAAGCCCAGCACGTCCCGGTAGAAGGCCAGGGAGGCCTCCGGGTCGTCGTGCGGGAGGAAGCTCGCCCCGATCGTGATGTCCATGTCCGTCACGCTAGCCAGCGCCTCCGGCCGGCGCTTCTCGAATCCTGACCGGTCCGCCGGTCTCAGCGCACCAGGCCCGCGATGTGTGTCGTGACGGTGTCGAGGATGTCCTCCCAGGCGGCCGCGTCGCCGAGGACGAGGTAGTTCAGGGTGAGCCCGTCGGTCATGGCCGCGAGATAGCGGGCCAGCACGGAGACGGGCACCCGCAGCTCCAGATCCATGTCCCCCCGCAGCCGCTCGATCAGCTCGGCGTACGCCTCGCCGTACAGCTCGTACTGGCGTCTGGCCAGGTGCTCGAAGCCGGGCTCGCGCAGGGCGTACTGGGTGAGTTCGTAGGTGAGCATGTGTGTCTCGGGGTGGGCGCGGACGTGGTCCCAGTAGGCCCGGAAACCGGCGGCGACGGTCTCCTCCAGGGTGTCCCTGGGGCGCAGTGCCTCCTGGACCACGCTCACCGACTGATCGGTGAGCGTGGTGATCACGGCCTCGATCAGGGCCTGCTTGGAGTCGAAGCAGTAGTGGAAGACGCTGAGGGACAGACCGGCCTCGGCGGCGATGGACCGGGTCGTCGTCCTGGCGACGCCGTCCCGGGCCATCGCCCTGATCGCCGCTTCCGTCAGCTGTCTGCGCCGCTCGGCCGACGGCATGCGTGCCATGCGTGTCTCCCGCTGTCCCGTGATTCAGCCGCTGTGGACGCCCACCTCGTAGAGCGAGTATCCCCAGTCGGTGCCGCGGTCGAGACCGTGGACCCTGACGTAGCGGGCCGGTGTCCCGGCGAACTTGGCGGTGTCCAGGCCACCGTCACCGGAGGTCGTGGACCAGACGCTCTGCCAGTTCGTCCCGTCCGTCGACAGCTCGATCCGGTACGACTTCCCGTACGCCCGCTCCCAGTCGAGGGTGACCCTGGAGACCAGGTGGGTGGAGCCCAGGTCGACCTGCCACCACTGGTCGTCGCTCCAGTCGCTCGCCCAGCGGGAGGAGTCGTCACCGTCGACCGCCCGCCCTGGCTGATAGCTGGTGAACGGGTTGGTCTCCGACGAACTGGCCGTCGCCGGCCTCCCGTCGGCGAGGTTCACGGACGCCTGGTGCCGCTCGGAGGCGCCCCACGTGTCCAGGTAGGACTCGGCGCCACGGAACAGGTCGTCGACCACACCCTGTCCGCCGACGAGCCGGATGTCCTCGATCCAGTCCGGGATCATGCCGACATGGGCGGCCCCGTCCGTGTTGAAGTCGAAGGTGCGCTGCCCGGACGTCTCCTTGTCGATGACCGAACCGCCGTCGACGCTCTTGAAGGGGTACGTCACCTTGTTCGCGGCGTCCGCTCCGCGCGGTGCGGGGTGGTCGCCGATGCCGTTGAAGTCAGTGCCGTAGCCGTAGCCCACGCCGTACTTGTCGCGCAGCGCGTCGGTGCGCTTCGCCTCCGCGGCGAACCCTTCGGAGCCGTGCATGTACTGGGCGACGAAGCCGCCGAGGGAGTAGACCCGCTCGGTCCAGTTGAGGTCCATCCAGCTGTGCGAGGAGAGCACGCCCGGGTAGTTCGCGGCCTCGAAGATGTCGAGGACCTGTCCGGTGGCCTTGACGCTCATGTGGTCGATCTCGAGCATCATCTTGCGTTTCATCATGCCGCGCACGGCGTATTCGCCGAGATCGGTGAGCCCGCGGACGTTGCACTGCGCGGCCTTGTCGTACTCCGGGACCTCGGTGCCGGCCGGCAGGTCGGCCTCCGCCTCCGAGGCGGCCGTACCGATGGGGTTGTCGTGCTGCGGGCCCTTGCAGGTCTCGGTCTTCCAGAAGGTGCCGGTGGACAGGAACTGGCCGACGTTGATGGCGGTGCCGAGGCCGCCCTCGTCGAAGCGGACCCCGCACAGGGCGTTGTCGAACTTGTGGCACAGGAACATCGAGCGCACGCCAAGGCCGTACAGCTCGTCGAGCCCCTTGTCGATGTCCGCCTTGCTGCACTGCCCGATGTCGAGGATCTGCTTGCAGCCGAACGGCTCGGAGGTCTCGACGCCGAGGACCACCGCCAACTTGCCCTGCTCGATGACCTGTCGGGCCTGCGCGCTGTCGGTGACGATCCGGAACCAGCCCTTGCCGGTGCCCCCGTACATCTTGTCGACGAAGGCCTGGAGGTCGTACGTCATCCTGGCCTGGAGGCGGATCGAGGTCATCTCGTCACAACTGCGGTCCTTGAACGGGT
Organism: Streptomyces sp. SLBN-8D4; assembly: GCF_049739545.1. NCBI lineage: Bacteria > Bacillati > Actinomycetota > Actinomycetes > Kitasatosporales > Streptomycetaceae > Streptomyces > Streptomyces sp. SLBN-8D4. The sequence continues at coordinate 8,318,508 of NZ_JBMGQC010000001.1, read as the reverse complement.
AGACCGAGCAGATCATGCCGTTGGTGACGAGGTCGTTGACGAGCACCCGCTGGCCACCGCGCCAGGCCCGCTCCACCCAGGCGTAGTAGTTCGCCTGATGGGTCATCGAGTCGTACGCCGGCCAGTCCTTGAAGGTCGGCCAGCCGACCGGGTCGTGCTTGCCGTCACCGCCGTGGGTGATGTAGTCGAAGAGCGCGAGGCTGCCGTCGGGGTAGTGCTCGGGGCAGTCCTTGAGCGCGTCGGCGACTCCGGCCTCGGAGTACACCTTGCCGCAGATCAGCCGCCCGCCGAAGGCCTCGTTGGAGAAGAGGTGGTTGTGGGCGTCGATGAACCCCTTCACCTCACCGGCGGAGTCGGTGCCGGTGAAGGGCGCTCCGGTGACGTTGATCCCGGCGTCGGGGGTGGGCCTGGACGTCGGTGTCCACCAGTCGGTGGCCGCCGAACTCGGCGTGGGGCCGAGGATGGCGGCCAGCACCAGGAAGAGCACGGAGACGACAGTGATGTTCTTGCGGCTGCGGCAGAAGCGTCCAGCCATGGCCCACGTCCCTCGGTCGGCGGGGGGCGCCGTCGACCGAGGGCGTTTTGACTGCCCTTGGAGTTGTCATGACCGGCGCAATAGATGCGTCGAGGATCGCGACCGAGCGCGTTCCGAGTCAAGGGTCCGGGACAGTTGACCTGATACCTGGGGGCCATCAACCGTTCACGCAGGCCGCCCCGTTGAGAGTGAAAGCGGCGGGCGCGGTGTTCGTGGCACCCTTGCCGCCGATGAACCCGACGGTGACCGAAGCTCCGGCGGCGATGGTGTTGGTGTAGGAGGCCGGGGCGACGGTCACCGAGCCACCGCTCTGTGCGGCGGTCCCGCCCCACATGGTGGCGACGGTCTGCCCGTCGGCGAAGGTGAAGCCGAGCTTCCAGCCGGTGACCGCGGAGGTGCCGGTGTTGCGGATGACGATCTCGCCCTGGAAGCCGCCTTGCCATTCACCGACCGCGCGGTAGCCCACCGAACAGCTCCCGGTGGGCGTGTTCGCGGTGGTGACGCCGACCGTCGCCGAGCGGGCCGAGCGATTGCCGGCGGCGTCCCGGGCGTAGACGGCGAAGGAGTAGGCCGTGCCCGCGGTCAGGCCGGTCACGGTCACCGAGTTCGTCGTCGAGGCCGCGACCTTGGTCTCGGTGCCACCGCTGACGCGGACGACGTCGTACCCGGCCACGCCAACGTTGTCAGCGGACGCCGTCCAGGTCAGCCGGGCCGAGGTCGCCGTGACCGCGGAAGCGGTGGGGGCGCCGGGGGCGGTCGGGGCCTGGGTGTCGGTGGAACCGCCGCCGAAGACGGTGGCTTCCTTGGCGGTCTGGGCGATGCCGTTGGCTCCGTTGAAGATGCGCTGACCCCATGACGTCATCCGCGTCGGGTCGAAGTCGAGCACGAGGTCGAGGACCGGATCGGTGTTGCCGCTCCAGGACCAGGCCAGATAGCCGAGGTGGAGTTGCTCGGCGGTGGCCATCATGGTGTCCTCGTCCGGATCGCCCCACTGGTCGGCGGGGCCGCCGAACTCCCCGATCACGATCGGCAGTTTGGCGCTCACGAAGGCGTTCAGGTAGTCGGTGATCTCCGTAGCGGTGTCGAAGACGCTGTACATGTGGATCGAGAAGATCAGGTTGCCGGTGGTGTCGGCCGCGTACACGGACTGGGCGTTGGTGCGCATGACCTGCTGCCAGTCCTGGCCCCAGTTGGGCGCGTCCACCATGATCGTGTGCGCGAGGCCGGCGCTCCGCAGCTTCTGGATCGCGGCGATCGTCGGAGCGGTCCAGCCGGCCGGGTCGGTGTTGCCCCAGGGCTCGTTGCCGATGTTGATGATGATGTAGTTCTCCTGGCCGGCCAGCACGCTTTTCAGGCCGATCCAGTAGTCGGCGGCCTGGTCGAGGGTGCCGGCGGCGCTGTCCTCGCCGTAACCGGTGGTGTCGTGCACCTCCAGGACGCAGATGAGCCGGTTGGCCTTGCACTGGGCGACGACGTCGGCCACGTCCGAGGCGGTGTTGGCGGTCCAGCGGTGGCCGTCGGCGAGGACCACGCGGACGGTGTTGGCGCCCTGCGCCTTGATGTCGGCCAGCGACCCCAGCTCGTTCGGGTACCAGGTGTGGGCGTGGTTGACGCCGCGCATCACGAAGTCGTTGCCGTTGCCCTCGACCAGGCGGCCGTTGCTGATGTGCAGACCGGCGGCCTGGACGCCGGTCTGCTGGGCGGCCTGGGCCGTGCCGGGAGCGAGGGCGCCGAGCACCACCAGCCCGACGAGGGCCGCCAGCCGGGCCAGGAGGGTGCCTAAGGGGCTCTTTCTTGTTCTTCTCACTGCGGCTCCAGGGGTGGGTGAGGAAGTCGGATGGGTGTGGGTGAGGCGACCGAAGGAGTGTGGGAGCGCTCCCATGAACCCACTTTGCCAAGTACACGTCAAGGCGCGGGGCGGAATTGGGCAGGCTCCCTCGGCAACTTCCTCGGGGCCTGCGCTCGCATAGGGTTCCGAGCCTCGACCACCGCATCCGGGAGGCACGTTGACCACACGACCCGTCGACCCCGACGCCGTCAACGCCGAGGCCTGGCACGTCTACGGCGACCACCATCTGCGGCGCGGCACCGTGCTCCCGGAGCTGGAGCGGTTCGACTGGGGCCCGGGAGGCACCGGCCCGGGCGCGGGGATCCTCGGTGAGCTCGCCGGGCGGCGGGTGCTGGACCTCGGCTGCGGACCGGGCCGGCACGCGGCGCACATCGTGCGGACGTACGGCGCCTCGGTGGACGCGGTCGACTCCTCCCCCACCCAGTGCGAACGCGCCCGCGCCCGCTACGGCTCCCTGTCCGGCCTGCGCCTGATCAGGGCCGACGCCGTCGCACACCTCGGCACGGCGGAACCGTACGACGTCGTCTACTCCGTCAACGCGGTGCCGTACATCGATCCCCGCCGCCTGCTGCCCGCCCTCGCCACCAGCCTCCGGCCCGGCGGGAGGCTGTGCTTCACCGTGCTGCACACCAACTCGCGCGGCGACAGCCCCTCCCGCGTCGTCGAGTCCCGGCCCGAGCTCCTGCGGCTCGCCGGGGGCGGGGAGACGACCGTGCGGATGTGGGTGCTGACTCCGGAGCTCTGGACGGACCTGCTCGGCGAGCACGGCCAGCGCGTCGAGGGCGTCGACGTCCTCGACTCGCCGGAGGACGGCAACCACGCCTCGTACCGGATCTTCCGGGTGACCCGGCCGGTCCGGGTCTCCTCCCGCCCACGCGGCAACCGGGCTCCGGTGCCGCACGCGGCGATCGGGGTCGGCGCCATCCTGTACGGCCCCCGGGGGCTGCTTCTCGGCCGGCACCGGCGCGGCACCTGGGAGCTGCCCGGCGGCACGGTGGAACCCGGGGAGTCGCTGCGGGAGACGGTCGTGCGCGAACTCCGCGAGGAGACCGGGATCGAGGCACGCCCGGCCGACGTCCGGCTGCTGGGCACGCTCCTCGACGCTGTCGACGGCGTGGTGCGGATGACCGTGGCCGCACAGGTCACCGCGTGGCGGGGCGAGCCCTGCGACCAGCCGGACGAACGGGTCGGCGACTGGCGCTGGTTCGCCCTGGACCGGCTCCCGGAGAACCTGTTCGTGTGCAGCGCCCAGGGCCTGACCGCCTGGCGCCCGGACCTGCCGGTCGATCACACTCCGGCCCACTTCACGCCGTTCGCCGGCTAGGAGGCGTGCAACCCCCTCGCAACCTTCCCCGTGCTGCACTCGGCGACCATGGACGAGGATTCCGTACCTGCCGTGAACGACGAGGTGCCGCGCGTCGAGCTCACGCCCGCGGCCGCCGAGCTGCTGCGCCGGTTGCGCGAGGCGCACGGGCCGCTGATGTTCCACCAGTCCGGCGGTTGCTGCGACGGCAGCGCGCCGATGTGCTTCCCGGAGGGCGAGTTCCGCACCGGCGGCTCGGACGTGCTGCTCGCCGAGCTGGACGTGCCGGGGGTCGGGGAACCGGTGACCTTCTGGATGTCGAGGAGCCAGTACGAGGTGTGGGCCCACACCCGGCTGATCGTCGACGTCGTCGCGGGCCGGGGCAGCGGATTCTCTCTGGAGGCACCCGAGGGGGTGCGTTTCCTCATCCGTTCGCGTGTGGTCGGCGCCGAGTAGCCCCTCGGGTCGCCGTCGTCTGGTGCACTTCCTCTGAGTTCTGGGACAGTTGACACGACCTCAGGGGAGAGCTGTGACGCACCGTCAAAGCCGTTCCGGCGCAGGCAGATCGGTACTCACGTTTCTCGCGGCACTCGGCACTCTGGCCGGTGCCGCCCTGGTGGGGGCGGCCCCGGCCGGCGCCGCGCCGGGGTGGACACGGCTCGCGACGGGCGTGCAGTACGAGCAGTTCGACATCCCCGCGGCCGCGGGACCGGCACACGCCCATGTGATCCGCGTGGACCTGAGCGAGCCCGGCGTGCGGGTGGAGCTGCTGTATCCGGGGGCGGTGGCCGCGCGGGCCACGGTGTCCCGGCTGGCCACCGCACAGGGCGCACTCGCGGGGGTGAACGGCGACTTCTTCAACATCTCGGAAGCCCAGCACCCCGGCGTCGAGGCCACCGGCGCGAGTGTGGGCCCGGCGATCGCGCAGGGCCGTGCCCTCAAGGCCGCGGTGCCGAAGGGGCAGCGCTTCGGGCCCGCGCTGCCGCCCGGCGCGAGCACCAGGGACGTGTTCGGCGTGGGCACCGACCGACGGGCCCGCCTCGACGACCTGGCGCTCGACGGGTCGGTGCGCACCCCCGAGGGGCAACTGCCGCTCCGCGGGCTGAACCAGTACGCGCTGCCCGTCGGTTCGGTCGGGGCGTTCACCTCGGGCTGGGGCAGCGCGGCCCGGGTGCGGGCGACCTGCGGGACGGACAGGGACCGGGCCGCCCCCTGCAGCACCGACACGTACGAGGTGACGGTCCGGGGCGGGCAGGTCGTCGCCGCCGCCGACTCCCCGGGCAGCGGGCCGATCGCCGTCGGCACCACCGTGCTCGTGGGCCGGGAGGCGGGAGCGCAGCAGCTGCGGAAGCTCTCGGTCGGCTCGGCGGTGACCGTGCAGCACCGCCTGGTCGCGGCCTCGGCGGGAATCGCGTACCGCTTCGCGCTCGGCGGCTATCCGGTGCTCGACGGCGGCCGCCCGCTGCCCGGGCTCGACGACACGACGTCGGCCGTGCGCACGGCCGTGGGGATCGCGGACAGCGGCCGGCGGCTGTATCTCCTCGCGCTGGACGGTGCGGCCGACTATCGCAGTGGGCTGACGATCGCCGAAGTCGCCGACACCATGCGCACGTTGGGCTCGGTCGACGCCTTCAGCCTGGACGGCGGCGGCTCCACGACCATGGCCGCCCGCAAGCCGGGCGCCGGCACCGTCACCGCGCTCAACCACCCCTCGGGCGGCGCCGAACGGGCCGTACCGAACGGCATCGGGGTCTTCTCGGCGACCTGAGGCGGCCCCGGTCAGGGGCGCAGACCGCTGACGATGTCGGCTGTCGCCGTGACGCCGCTGTGAATGGTGGGCGCGAGGCTCGTACCGGCCAGATAGAAGCCGAGCAGCGCGCACACCAGCGCGTGGGAGAACTTGAGTCCGCCGCTGCGCAGGAAGATCACCGCCAGGATCAGCAGCAGCACCAGTACCGAGATGGAAATCGCCATGGACAGCCTCCTCCGCCACGCCGCCGGGTCCGTTTCGCGGCGTTCGGCCGCAAGTGTGGCGTAGCGGAGGGTTCGTCCGGGCGGCTGAAGTGTCCTCCGAACGAGTGGTGTTCGCGCCCGCTTGCAGGCGCCTATCGGTGGGCGTCGAGGAAGGCCTCCAGGCCCGCCAGGTCGTCGGTGTTGAAGTAGTCGACGTCGGCGGCGAGGAGCTCGGTCCACATCACGTCCCGGGCGGGGCCTGCCAGGTCCGGAGTGGCCCAGAACCGCACCTTCTGCCCGCGCGCGTGGGCTTGTTGGACGATGCTCCGCAGCTTCTGCCGCTCGGCGTCGGGGAAGGCGCCCTCGCCGAGCCAGGTGAAGTTGAGGGTCCAGTTGTCGCTGATCAGCGGGATGAGGGAGGCGGGCACGGCGGTGCCGAGGTCGGCGAGCCGGCCGTCGTAGAAGGCCCGGCGCACTCTCTGGGCCTCCAGCGGGATGCGGGCGGCGCGGTCGCCGGAGATGACGGCGGTGACGGGGCCGGTGACGGCCTTGCCGTGCACGTACGTGGTGAACAGGTGCCGGTAGCGCCGCAGATGGCGGTCGAGTTCGAGGTAGGTCGAGGAGCCCTCGGTCTTGATGTCGACGAGCAGTTGGAGGGAGTGGCGGTGACCCCGGTACACGGAGCCGTGGTTGGCCTTGACGATCCTGGCCAGCGGGTCGAGGTAGAGGGACTCCAGGGTGCGCGTCGGGTCGAGGTCGTCCACGGTGTGGCCGATGAGGAGCTGGTCGCCGACGAGGAAGATGTCCGCCTCGACGCTGCCGAAACGGTGGTCGAGGGCGTCCAGGAGGGGGCGCGGGTGTTCGTAGTCGTTGTGGGCGTGGGCGCGCCACAGCGGACGGGGGCGGTGCTTGGGGCTGTCGGCCCACGCACTGGCGGCGGGCGGGGCCAGGGTCGCCGCGGCCGCGGCGCCGAGGGCGGTGAGGGCTCTGCGACGGGTGATGAGGGCCATGTTCTGCCTCCCTGTGGGGCGGGTCGGAACCACAGGGAGTATGGGGCCCTTCGGCCCTCAATGGACCTGTACGTGACAGGAGTTGGCCGGACCGCCGCCGCCCGTTCACTCCTTCCGCGCAGGCGCACGGAAAAGCCCGCCCCAGGTGGGGCGGGCTTCACGGTCCTTCGCCGGGTGACGCTCAGGGCGCCTGGAGGTCGACGAGTTCGGCCAACCGGACGCGGTGGGCGCCCGCCGTGCCGTACGCGATCGAGTCGGCCTTGGCCCGCTTGAGATACAGATGGATCGGGTGCTCCCACGTCATGCCGATCCCGGCGTGCAGCTGGAGCGCCTCCTCGGCCGCGTGCACGGCGACGGAGGCCGCGTAGGCCTGCGCGACGGCGACCGCCACGTCGGTGTCCTCACCCGTCGCGAGCGCGTCGGCGGCATTGCGGGCGGCGGCGCGGAGGTTGACGACCTCCAGCCACAGCTGGGCGAGCCGGTGCTTGAGCGCCTGGAAGCCGCCGACGGGCCGGTTGAACTGCTTGCGCTCCTTGAGGTAGCGCACCGTCTCGGTCAACGTCCACTCGGCGAGCCCGAGTTGCTCGGAGGCGAGCAGTCCGGCCCCGGCCCGCAGGGCGCGGTGCACGGCGACTTCGGCATCGCCCAGCAGACGGCCCTGAGCCCCGTCGAGGCTGACGGTCGCGAGCGGCCGGGTCAGGTCGAAGGAGATCTGCGGGGTGACGGTGGCGGCGGCGGACTCCACCGCGTACAGCCCGCCGTCGTCCGCGGGCACCAGCAGCACATCGGCCGCCTGGGCGTCCGCGATGGCGGTCAACTCCCCGTGCAGGGCTCCGCCTTCATGGCGTACGACTTTGTAGGCACCGCCCGGGGCGACGTTCAGGGCGACGGCGAGGGCACCGATCCTGCGCCCTGACGCGAGCTCGTCGAGCAGGTCGTCGGCGTGGCAGGCGAGCAGCGCCTCGGTGGCGACGACCGCACTGGTGAGATAGGGAACGGGAGCGACCGCGCGCCCCAACTCCTCCAGGACGACGGCGACTTCGCGGTGCGTGGCACCCTGGCCGCCCTTGTCCTCAGGGACCAGGAGTCCCGCGAGGCCCATGCCGTCCGCGAGGGCCTTCCAGGCCGCGAGGTCGTGCGGGGTGTCCGACTCGGTGCGGGCGATCACACCCGGCGCGTCGCAGTGGTCGGCGAGCAGATCCCGTACGGCGGCCCGCAGCGCCTCTTCCTCCTCGGAGTACAGCAGATCGGGCTGTGCGCTCATCGGGACAGGTCCTTCCAGGCGACGTCCTTGTCGGTGCGCGGCTCGGCCGGGAGGCCCAGGACGCGCTCGGCGACGATGTTCAGCAGGACCTCGGTGGTCCCGCCCTCGATGCTGTTGCCCTTGGAGCGCAGGTAGCGGTAGCCGGCGTCGCGGCCGGTGAAGTCCACGAGCTCGGGCCGGCGCATGGTCCAGTCGTCGTACAACAGGCCCTCCTCGCCGCGCAGTTCGACCTCCAGGCCGCTGATCTCCTGGTTGAGGCGGGCGAAGGCGAGCTTCATGCCGGCGCCCTCGGGCCCGGGCTGTCCGGCGACGAGCTGCTGGCGCAGGCGTTCGGCGGTGAGGCGGGCGACCTCGGAGTCGACCCAGAGCTTCAGCAGGTGCTGGTGCAGCTCCTGGGTGCGCAGTTCGGGGCGCTCACGCCAGGTCTTCGAGACCGGGCCGATCATGCCGCCCTCGCGGGGCAGCCGCATGCCGCCGATGGCGACGCGCTCGTTGTTCAGCGTGGTCTGCGCGACCCGCCAGCCGTCGCCGACCTCGCCGAGGCGGCGGGAGTCGGGGAGGCGGACGTCGGTGAGGAAGACCTCGTTGAACTCGGCCTCGCCGGTGATCTGCCGCAGCGGGCGGACGTCGACGCCGGGGTCGGTCATGTCGCAGATGAAGTAGGTGATGCCCGCGTGCTTGGGCACGTCCGGGTCGGTGCGGGCGATGAGGATGGCCCAGCGCGAGTTGTGGGCGCCGGAGGTCCACACCTTCTGCCCGTTGACCACCCAGTCGTCGCCCTCCCGCACCGCACGCGTACCGAGCGCGGCGAGGTCGGATCCCGCGCCGGGTTCGCTGAACAGCTGGCACCACACCTCCTCCCCCACCCACAGGGGCCGCAGGAAGCGCCGCTTCTGCTCCTCGGTGCCGTACTTGAGGATCGTCGGCGCGGCCATGCCGAGGCCGATGCCGTTGCGCCGCGGGTCATTGTCGGGGGCGCCCGCGGCCTCCAGCTCGGCGTCCACGACGGCCTGGAGGGAACGGGGCGCGTTCAGTCCGCCGAGGCCTTCCGGGTAGTGCACCCAGGCGAGCCCCGCGTCGAAGCGGGCCTTGAGGAAGTCGAGCCGGTCCGTGCTCGCCGGCGGGTGTGCGGCCAGCAACTCGGCGGTGCGGCGCTTGAGTTCGGCTGCGTCGGTCATGCCTGTGCTCCCGTGGGTACGACGGCGATCCGGCCCGTGGTCACCCCGTCGCCGAGGCGCTGCACGGCGTCCGCGGCCCCGGCCAGCGGCACCCGCTCGCTGATCAGCGGCTTGATCGCGCCCCGGGCGGCCAGTTCGGTGAGCTGCTCGTGGCAGTGCTGGACCAGCTTCGGGTTCTTGGTGTTGTACAGGCCCCAGTGCAGGCCCAGGATCGCGTAGTTCTTCACCAGGGCGTGGTTGAGGGCCGGGCTCGGGATGGTTCCACTGGCGAAGCCGACGACCACGATCCGCCCCTCGAAGGCGACGACCTTGGTCGACTGCGTGTAGGCCTCGCCGCCCACCGGGTCGTAGATCACGTCCGCGCCCCGGCCCCCGGTGGCCTCCTTCACGGCGGCGACGACGTCCTCGCTCCGCCGGTCGACCACCACGTCACAGCCCAGCTCCCGAGCCACGGCGGCCTTTTCGGCACCGCCGACGACACCGATGACGGTGGCCCCGGCGGCCTTGCCGAGCTGCACGGCCGCGCTGCCGACCCCTCCGGCGGCAGCGTGGACGAGCAGCGTCTCACCGGCTTCGAGGTGGGCCCGCCGGTGCAGTCCGAACCAGCCCGTCTGGTAGCCGATGTGCAGTGCGGCGGCCTCGGCGTCGTCCAGCGAGTCCGGCGCGGACAGCACAGCGGCGGCGTCCGCGACGGCGTACTCGGCGAAACCGCCGTGCGGCAGCGCGGGGTTGGCGATCACGCGCCGCCCGTCCTCGGTCTCGCCGCAGATCTCCACGCCCGGGGTGAAGGGCAGCGGCGGACGCACCTGGTAGTGGCCGCGGCACATCAGCACGTCCGGGAAGTTGATGTTCGCGGCGCGCACCTTCAACAGGACCTGGCCGTCGCCGGGCACGGGCTGCGCCACGTCCGCGAGGCGCATCACCTCGCTCGGCTCACCGTTCTCGTGCACTTGCCAAGCCTGCATGGGGGGCCTCCACGGGACTGCGTCGTCATGCCGGGGTCTGACCGGGATCCTGTGCATACTAAGCGGTCGCTTGCCGATCAGGGAACAGTCCGCGGGGAAAGTGTGGGCATGCACACCGAGGGGCCGCGCAGCGGTTGCACGACCCGGTGAGGCCTGAACAGGGTGACAGGGACGAGTCGGGCACCCGTCCCTCACCAGATGGTCCCCGACGATCCCCGGAAAGGACCCGCGCACATGACGGTCATCAACAGCCCGCTGCCGGACAAGGAACGCGACATCGCGGGGGCCGCCCTCCAGGCGACCCTGGTCGATCTGCTCGACCTGTCCCTGGTCGCCAAGCAGGCGCACTGGAACCTGTACGGGCCGCGCTTCCGTTCCATCCACCTCCAGCTCGACGAGGTGGTCACCACCGCCCGCGACTACGCCGACACGGTGGCCGAACGCGCCGCGGCGCTGGGGGTCAGCCCGGACGGGCGGGCCGCCACCGTCGCCGCCACCAGCGGGGTGCCGCAGTTCTCACCCGGTTGGACGAAGGACACGGACGCCGTCGGCGCCCTGGTGAAGGCCTTCTCCGCGGTCGTCGAACGGGTGCGGGAACGCATCGAGCAGACCGGCCCGGCGGACGCCGTGACCCAGGACCTGCTGATCGGCCTCACCGCCGATCTGGAGAAGCAGAGCTGGATGTTCCAGGCCGAGCACGGGGGCTGAGCCCGCCGAACGGCCGCGGACCCGCCCCGGCCCCGCGCCGGCGCTCAGTGCTCCAGCCGGTGCGGATGGGCCGGGTACACGCCCAGGATGCGTACCTCGGTGGAGAAGAACCGCAGTTCGTGCAGGGCCAGGGCGACATGCGGCTCGTCGGGATGGCCCTCGATCTCGACGTAGAAGCGGCTGGCGTTCAGCCCCGCGCCGATCTGGTAGCTCTCGATCTTCGTGAGGTTGACCCCGCTGGTGGCGAACCCGCCGAGCGCCTTGAACAGGGCGCTCGGGATGTTGCGCACGGAGAAGAACAGGCTCGTCATCGTCGGCTCCCCGGTGTCCGGGGCGACGACGGCCTCCCGGGACAGGACGACGAACCGCGTGGTGTTGTCGGGGTCGTCCTCGACCCCGGAGCGCAGCACGTCGAGGCCGTACAGCCCGGCCGCGGCGGGCGGGGCGAGCGCCGCGTGCCGCGGATCCGCCAGCTCCGCCACCTCGCGCGCCGCTCCGGCCGTGTCGTCGGTGACCAGGGTGCGCCAGCCGCCCTCCCGCAGCACCTTGCGGCACTGCCCGAGGGCGTGCACATGGCTGCGTACGCACTCCACCTGGTCCGGAGTCGCCCCGGGCACGCCCATCAGGTCGAAGCGGATGGCGAGGAAGTGCTCGGCGATGATGAACAGCCCCGACTCGGGCAGCAGGTGGTGCACGTCCGCCACCCGTCCGGCCGCGGAGTTGTCCACCGGGATCACGGCCAGGTCGGCCGTGCCGAGCGTCACCGCGTCCAGCGCCTGTTCGAAACCCGTGCAGGGCTGCTCGGCGCACCCGGGGTAGAGGGTGTGCGCGGCGGTCGCCGAGTTGGATCCGGGTTCACCTTGGTAAGCGACGGTGGTCACTGGGCTCGGTCTCTTGTCGTCGGGGGGGCAGAAGCTCCGTAACGTACCAGGGAACCCCCGCCCTCAGATCCAGGTGTCCAGCCACATCCTGGAGTGCCACTCGGCGTACGGAATCGTCTCGCCGGTGTAGAGCGGGAAGAAGTAGATGAAGTTCCAGGCGATGAGCAGGACGAGGGTGCCCGCGGCCACCGCGCCCCGGGTGCGCCGTGTGCGGTCCGCCCCCGGTGGCCCCAGGATCGCGCCCACCGTCATCGCCACGGCCAGGCACAGGTACGGCACGAAGACGACCGCGTAGAAGGAGAAGACCGTACGGTCCTGGTACAGGAACCAGGGCAGACAACCGGCGCCCACCGCGCACAGGACGGCCCCGGCCCGCCAGTCACGGCGCAGCGCCCACCGGAAGAGCAGATAGAGCAGGGCTGCGCACGCCGACCACCACAGGAGCGGGGTCCCGAGGGCGAGGACCGTCTGGGAGCAGTGGACCGCCGTACGGCAGCCGTCCTGGCCGGGTTCGGGCGACTGGTAGTCGAACAGCACGGGGCGCCCCTGGACCAGCCAGCTCCAGGGATTGGACTCGTACTTGTGCGGGTTGTGCAGGCCCACGTTGAAGTCGTACACGTTGGACTCGTAGTGCCACAGGCTGCGCAGCGGGGCGGGGATCCACGACCAGGTGCCGCCGCGGCCGTCGGCCCAGTGGCGGTCGTACCCGTCGTCGGACAGGAACCAGCCGGTCCAGCTCGCCAGATAGGTCACCACCGCGACCGGGACCAGGGACAGGAGGGACCCGCCGAGACCGTTGTTCAGCACCGCCAGCCAGGGGCGGCGGGAACCGGCCACGCGGCGGGAGCCGACGTCCCACAGCACCGTCAGGACCACGAAGAAGACCAGTACGTACAGGCCGTTCCACTTGGTGGCGGCCGCCAGTCCCAGGAAGACGCCGGCGGCGAGCCGCCAGGGACGCCACCCGGTCCCGGTGTGGTCGCCGGCGTGCTCGTCCGGGCGCGCGCGGCCGTCCTCACCGACCGGCAGGGCGGCCGCGAGCCTGGCCCGTGCACGGTCCCGGTCGACCAGCAGGGAGCCGAAGGCCGCCAGGACGAAGAACATGACGACGAGGTCCAGCAGGGCGGTACGGCTCATCACCACGTGCAGGCCGTCCATCGCGAGGAGCGCGCCGGCCAGGCAGCCCAGCACGGTCGAACGGAACAGCCGGCGTCCGATGCGGCACAGCATGAGCACCGACAGGGTGCCGAGGGCCGCCGTCATGAAGCGCCAGCCGAAGGGGGTGAGGCCGAACATCCACTCCCCGAGGGCGATCACCCACTTGCCCGTCGGCGGGTGCGCGACGAACGTTCCCGTGTGGGAGAGCGAGACGACCTGCGGGTCGGCAAGGATCTGCGGGTCGGCGATCTTGCGGTCCGGCCAGGTGCCCTCGTAACCGAGCCGCAGCAGGGACCAGGCGTCCTTGGCGTAGTAGGTCTCGTCGAAGATCACGGCCCGCGGCCGGCCGAGGTGCCGGAAGCGGATCACCCCGGCCAGGGCGGCGACGAGCAACGGGCCCAGCCAGTCCCACACCGACGCCTTCGGAAATCGCGGAACGAGACGCTCGCGCAGCTCGGTTGCCGGGTGGGCCGCGTACCCGAACCGGCGAAGCCGCGCCTGCCAGTCCCGGGGCGCTGTCTCCGCGCGGGTGTCGACGACGGGGGAACAGGTCACGTCACTGCTGGTCACCGAACAGCCTGCCGTGCAGCGGGGAGCGCCCAGGGCGATATTTCGTCCACCCGGTGAACTTACCCGGGCCGTCGTCGAGTTGTCTCAGATCTTCACGCCTTCCGGGGCCGGGGCCCGTACGTGCATCCGCTCGCCCTGCGGCCCGAAGAGACTGAGGAACTCCGCGGGCCCCTCCCCCGTCGACCCGAACCAGTGCGGCACCCGGGTGTCGAACTCCGCCGCCTCGCCCGCCGACATCACCACGTCATGGTCGCCCAGCACCACCCGCAGCCGCCCCGCCAGCACGTACAGCCACTCGTAGCCCTCGTGGGTGCGCAGCTCCGGCTCCTCGTCGCGGCGCGGCACCAGCACCTTGAACGCCTGGAGGCCGCCGGGCTGCCGGGTGAGCGGCCAGAAGGTGCGGCCGTGCCGTTCGAGCGGGGCGGACCGCACCCGGGGGTCGCCGACCGGCGGGGCGCCGACCAGTTCGTCGAGCGGCACCTGGTGGGCCTGGGCGATCGGCAGCAGCAGCTCCAGGCTGGGCTTGCGCAGACCGGACTCCAGCCGGGAGAGCGTGCTCACGGAGATGCCGGTGGTCTCGGAGAGGGCGGCGAGGGTCACCTCCCGGTCCTTGCGCAGCCGCCTGAGCCTGGGTCCCACTTCGGCGAGAACGTCGTCGGTGCTCATACCCGTATTGCAGAATCGGCAAAGTCGTTTGTCAATCCCGCGTCCGCGGAGCGACCGTGTCGGCATGACCGAGACACACGGCGAGACATACGGCGAGACCTACGAAGTGATCGTTGTCGGTGGCGGCGCGGCAGGCCTGTCCGCCGCCCTGGTCCTGGGCCGGGCCCGGCGCCGCACCCTGGTCGTCGACGCGGGCGAACCACGCAACGCGCCCGCCGCGCACATGCAGGGCTTCCTCACCCGGGACGGCATGCCGCCCGCCGAGTTCCTGGCGATCGGCCGCGAGGAGATCAGGGAGTACGGCGTCGAGCTGGTCCGGGACCGGGTGACCGAGGTCGCCCCGGGCTTCACCGTGACCCTGGCGGGCGGACGCGTGGTCCGGGCCCGCCGCCTGGTCGTCGCGACCGGCCTCAAGGACGAGCTCCCGGGCGTGCCGGGCGTCGCCGGGCGCTTCGGCAAGGACGTCCTGCACTGCCCGTACTGCCACGGCTGGGAGGTCCGCGACCAGGCCTTCGGCGTGCTCGCCACGAGCCCGCTCAGCGTGCACCAGGCGCTGATGGTCTCCCAGTGGTCGAAGGACGTGACCCTGTTCCTGCACACGGTCGCCGAGTCCGCGCTCTCGGACGACGACCTGCGCAGGCTGGCCGCGGCCGGTGTCCGGGTGGTGCCGGGCGAGGTCGCCGAGCTGGTCGTGACGGACGACAGGCTCACCGCCGTACGGCTGGAGGACGGCACGACGCATGCGCGCGAGGTCGTCTTCACCGCCCCTCGGGCCGTCCCGCGGACCGGCTTGCTGGAGCGGCTCGGAGCAGGCTTCCAGGAGACGCCCTTCGGCAGCTACCCCGTGGTCGACGGGACCGGGCAGACGACCGTGCCCGGCGTGTACGCCGTGGGCAACGCGGCCGGCTTCGGCGAACAGGTGATCAACGCGGCGAGCGCCGGGTACCGGGCGGCCGCCACGATCAACGGGGAGCTGCTGATGAGCGACCTCGACGCGGCCGCCGGGGTGTAGACCCGGCCCCTCCGGTGCACCCTTGATGCATGCTGCTTGCCCGGCTGGCACACGTGTCCCAGGAAGTCGCCGCCACCTCGGCCCGGTCCCGGAAGATCGCGCTCCTCGCAGAGCTGTTCCGGGAGGCCGAGGCGGACGACGTCCCGATCGTCATCCCCTATCTGGCGGGCCGCCTCCCGCAGGGCCGGCTCGGTGTCGGCTGGAAGGTGCTGAGCCGCCCGGTCGCCCCGGCCGCCGAGCCGACCCTGACCGTGCACGCGGTGGACGCCCTGCTGAGCGAGCTGGGCAAGGTCGCGGGCGCGGGCTCGCAGGCCGAACGCGCCCGCCTGGTCGGTGAGTTGATGGGCGCGGCCACCGAGGACGAGCAACGCTTCCTGTTCGGGCTGATCACCGGCGAGGTGCGGCAGGGGGCGCTGGACGCGGTGGCGGTCGAGGGGCTCGCCCGGGCGACCGGGGCGCCCCCGGCCGACGTACGCCGTGCCGTGATGCTCGCGGGCTCCCTCCAGACGGTGGCCGAGGCCCTGCTCACCGACGGCCCGCCCGCCCTGGACCGGTTCCGCCTCACCGTCGGCCGCCCGGTCCTGCCGATGCTGGCGCACAGCGCCTCCTCGGTGGCCGAGGCGGTCGACAAGCTCGGCACCTGCGCGGTCGAGGAGAAGCTGGACGGCATCCGTGTGCAGATCCACCGGGACGGCGATGTCGTACGGCTGTACACCCGCACCCTCGACGACATCACCGACCGGCTGCCCGAACTGACCTCCGCGGCACTGGAGTTGAGGGGTGAGCGGTTCATCCTGGACGGCGAGGTGATCGCCTTCGGCGAGGACGGGCGCCCGCGGTCCTTCCAGGAGACCGCGGGCCGGGTCGGCTCCCGGGTGGACGTGACGACGGCCGCCGAGGCGGTGCCCGTCTCCCCCGTCCTCTTCGACGCGCTGTCCGTCGACGACCGCGACCTGCTCGACCTGCCCTTCGCCGAACGGCACGCGGAGCTGGCCCGGTTGGTGCCCGAGCCGATGCGGGTCCGGCGCACACTGGTGTCCGGGCCACAGGGTCTGGGGGCGGCCGAGGAGTTCCTCGCCGAGACCCTGGAGCGCGGCCACGAGGGCGTCGTGGTGAAGTCCCTCGACGCTCCGTACAGCGCGGGCCGGCGCGGTGCGTCCTGGCTCAAGGTCAAGCCCGTGCACACCCTCGACCTGGTGGTGCTGGCCGCCGAGTGGGGCCACGGCCGGCGCACCGGCAAGCTCTCCAACCTGCACCTAGGCGCCCGCACGGCCGACGGCGGCTTCGCCATGCTCGGCAAGACCTTCAAGGGCATGACCGACGCGATGCTCACCTGGCAGACCGGGCGTCTCCAGGAGCTGGCGGTGGACAGCGGCGGTTACGTGGTGACCGTACGGCCCGAACTCGTCGTCGAGATCGCCTACGACGGCCTCCAGAGGTCGACCCGCTACCCGGCCGGGGTCACCCTCCGGTTCGCCCGAGTGGTCCGCTACCGGGAGGACAAGAGGCCGGAGGAGGCAGACACGGTGGAGACGTTGCTGGCCGCACACCCGGAGGTGAAGCCGTGAAGACCAGTGCCGGGCTGCTGTTGTTCCGGCACACGTCCGACGGTCTTGAGGTGTTGCTGGGCCATATGGGCGGCCCGTTCTTCGCGCGCCGGGACGCCGGGGCGTGGAGCGTGCCGAAGGGTGAGTACGAGCCCGAGTCGGAGTCGGCCTGGGATGCGGCCAGGCGGGAGTTCCAGGAGGAGCTGGGGCTGCCGCCGCCGGACGGGGAGGCCGTACCGCTCGGGGAGGTCCGGCAGACGAACGGCAAGGTCGTCACGGCGTGGGCCATCGAGGCCGACCTCGATCCGGCGACCGTGGTGCCGGGGGTGTTCAGCATGGAGTGGCCGCCGAAGTCCGGGCGGACCCAGGAGTTTCCCGAGCTGGACCGCGTCGAGTGGTTCGGGCTCGACCGGGCCCGGGCCGTGATCGTCAAGGCGCAGTCGGCGTTTCTCGACCGGCTGGCTGAGCACTCGGCCTGACGTCCACGCGTTGCGGTCGTCCCCGCCGCGCGGGAAGGTCGAAGCACAGTCAGCTCTTCAGGAGGTCGGTCATGCCCATCGCGACGGTGAACCCGGCGAACGGCGAGACGCTCAAGACGTACGAGGCCATGGGCGAGGAGGAGATCGAACGCAGGCTCCAGCTCGCGGAGGCGACGTTCCGCACCTACCGCACGACGTCCTTCGCGGACCGTGCCCGTCTCCTGAACCGGGCCGCCGAGCTCCTCGACGACGCCCAGCAGGACATCGCCCGGGTCATGACCACCGAGATGGGCAAGCCGGTCAAGCAGGCCCGCGCGGAGGCCGCCAAGTGCGCCAAGGCGATGCGCTGGTACGCCGAGCACGCGGAGTCACTGCTGGCCGACGAGGAGCCCGCCGCGTCCGACGTCAAGGACTCCGGCGCCTCCCGCGCCCTGGTCCGCTACCGGCCGCTGGGGCCCGTCCTCGCGGTGATGCCGTGGAACTTCCCGCTGTGGCAGGTGATCCGCTTCGCCGCGCCCGCGCTGATGGCGGGCAACGTCGGTCTCCTCAAGCACGCCTCGAACGTGCCGCAGACCGCCCTGTTCCTGGAGGACCTCTTCCACCAGGCGGGGTTCCCGCAGGGCTGCTTCCAGACCCTGCTCGTCGGGTCCGGCGCGGTCGACGAGATCCTGCGCGACGACCGCGTCAAGGCGGCCACGCTCACGGGCAGTGAGCCCGCCGGGCGGGCGGTCGCCTCCACCGCCGGGGACATGGTGAAGAAGACCGTGCTGGAGCTCGGCGGCAGCGATCCGTACATCGTCATGCCCTCGGCGGACGTCGACCGGGCCGCCGAGGTCGCGGTGACCGCGCGGGTGCAGAACAACGGGCAGTCCTGCATCGCCGCCAAGCGGTTCATCGTGCACACGGACGTCTACGACCGTTTCGCCGAGCGGTTCGTCGAGGGCATGAAGGCCCTCAAGGTCGGCGACCCGCTGGAGGAGGACACCGAGGTCGGACCGCTGTCGAGCGAGCAGGGACGCAGCGACCTGGAGGAACTGGTCGACGACGCCAGGCGCAGCGGGGCGAGTGTGCTGTGCGGCGGCCAGCGGCCCGACGGGCCCGGCTGGTACTACCCGCCGACCGTCATCGCCGACGTGGACCGCGAGATGCGCATCCACCGCGAGGAGACCTTCGGGCCGGTGGCCACGCTGTACCGGGCGGCCGACCTCGACGAGGCGGTGCTGATCGCCAACGACTCGGCGTTCGGACTGAGTTCCAACGTGTGGACGCGCGACGAGGCCGAGGTCGACCGGTTCGTACGGGATCTGGAGGCCGGCGGGGTGTACGTGAACGGGATGACCGCCTCGCATCCGGCGTTCCCGTTCGGCGGGGTGAAGCGGTCCGGGTACGGGCGTGAGCTGTCCGGGCACGGAATCAGGGAGTTCTGCAACATCACGACGGTTTGGCACGGAGCGTGACACTTGCGCGGCTAACATCCCGGGTGTGAACCGCGAAGTGACTCTGCCTCTGATCGTCGACGACCGCGGGACCCTGCAGGTGGCTGCGGCCGATGTGAGCAAGCTGCTCCGCAGTCTCGGCGGGCGGTGGCTGCACCTGGTCGAGGCCGGCGCCGACGGGCTGGACGAGGATACGGTCGCCGCCCTGACGATCGAGCTCGCGAAGCTCGCCGACCGGATCGACGTCGCGTGCATCGCGCACAGCAGCGGCGGGGCGCCGTAGGACGTTCTGCTCGGCGTCCCGCGTTCGGCGCAACCCGGCGCGAAGTCGTCCGCCCCTCGGGTGATCGTGGACGGGACCAGTCTTCGGTTCCGGGACGGGACGGCGTGAGATGAGCGAAGAGACGATCACCGAGATCCTGCCCCCGATCCGGCACTGGCCGGCGCTCGACCTGAACGGCGTCGACTTCGACCCGGTGCTGACCGAGCTGATGCGCGAGGGGCCGCTCACCCGCATCCGGCTGCCGCACGGCGAGGGCTGGGCCTGGCTGGTCACCCGGTACGACGACGTACGGACGGTGACCGAGGATCCGCGCTTCAGCCGCGAGGCCGTCATGGACCGGCCGGTCACCCGGCTCGACCCGCACGGCACCCCAAGGCGCGGAGCGGTCACCTTCCTCGACCCGCCCCACCACACCCGGCTGCGCCGCTCCGTGGCCGCAGCCTTCAGCGCCGAGGGTGTGGAGCGGATCCGGGAGAAGTCCCGCCGGATGCTCGACGACCTGATCGACGAGCTGCTCCAGGACGGCCCGCCCGCCGACCTCACCGCGGCGGTGCTCAGCCCCTTCCCCGCCGCGGTGCTCTGCGAGCTGATGGGCGTCCCGGCCGCCGACCGGCTCGGCATGCACGCCTGGACCCGGCTGATCCTGGCCCCCTCGCACGGCGCCCGGACCGGCGAGCGGGCCAGGGAGGAGATGGGCGCATACTTCGCCGACCTCATCGGTCTCCGGGAGGGCGGCACCGGCGAGGACGTGGCCTCCCTGCTCGGGGCCGCCCTCGGCCGCGGCGAGGTGACGCTGGAGGAGGCCGCGGAGCTAGCGGTACTGCTCCAGATCGGCGGCGCGACGGTGACGGACAACACCGGCCAGCTGTTCCACCTGCTGCTGACCCGCCCCGCCCTGGCCGAACGCCTGCGCGCCGAGCCGGAGATCCGCCCGCGGGCCGTCGAGGAGCTACTGCGCTTCATCCCGCACCGCAACACGGTCGGGCTGGCGCGGATCGCCCTGGAGGACGTGGGGATCAGAGGAGTGCGGATCCGGGCCGGCGACGCGATCTACGTGTCGTACCTGTCCGCGAACCGGGATCCGGACATCTTCCCCTACCCGGAGACGATCGACTTCTCCCGCAGCCCCAACCCGCACGTGGCCTTCGGCTCCGGCCCGCACCACTGCCCGGGCGCGACCCTGGCCCGGCTGGTGGCCGGGCTGCTGGTCGAGGCGCTGCTCGACCGGGTGCCGGGCCTGAGGCCGGCGGTGCCGCCGGAGCAGGTGCCCTTCAAAAGGGGCACGTCGATCCGCGGCCCCGAGGCGCTCCCGGTGACGTGGTGACGGCCGTCAGCGGATGGACATGCCGGACAGGGTCCGGGCGATGACCAGGCGCTGGATCTCGCTCGTGCCCTCGAAGATCGTATAGATCGCCGCGTCGCGGTGCATACGCTCCACCGGGTACTCCCGGGTGTAGCCGTTGCCGCCCAGGATCTGTACGGCCTGCGCCGTGACCTTCTTCGCCGTCTCGCTGGCGAAGAGCTTCGACATCGAGCCCTCGGCGGCGGTGAACTGCCTGCCGTTGATCGCCATCCAGGAGGCACGCCAGACCAGGAGACGGGCCGCGTCGATGGAGGTGCGCATGTCGGCGAGCTGGAAGGCCACGCCCTGGTTGTCGATGATCGGCCGCCCGAACTGCTCACGGGTCTTGGCGTAGTCGAGGGCGACCTCGTACGCGGCGCGGGCGGTGCCCACGGCCATGGCACCCACGGCGGGCCGCGAGGCCTCGAACGTGGCCATCGCCGCGTTCTTCACCCGCTCCCCGCCGGTCTTCGCCCGCTCACGGGCCCGGGCGAGGCGCTGGTCGAGCTTCTCCTTGCCGCCGAGGAGGCAGGAGCCGGGCACCCGTACGTTGTCCAGCACCACCTCGGCCGTGTGCGAGGCGCGGATGCCGTGCTTCTTGAACTTCTGGCCCTGGGACAGCCCCGGCGTGTTCGGCGGCACGATGAAGGAGGCGTGGCCCTTGGACCCGAGCTCCGCGTCGACGACCGCGACGACGACATGGACGTTGGCGATGCCGCCGTTGGTCGCCCAGGTCTTCGTGCCGTTGAGCACCCACTCGTCCTTGGCCTCGTCGTACACGGCACGCGTGCGCATGGAGGCCACGTCGGAACCGGCGTCCGGCTCGGACGAGCAGAACGCGGCGACCTTGACGTCGTTGGCGTCGCCGTACATCTGGGGGATCCAGGTGCCGATCTGCTCCTCGGTTCCGTTGGCGAGGACGCCGACAGCGGCGAGACCGGTGCCTACGATCGACAGGGCGATGCCCGCGTCGCCCCAGAACAGCTCCTCCATCGCCATCGGGATGCCGAGCCCGGTGGGGTCGAAGTACTGCTGGGCGTAGAAGTCGAGGGAGTAGATGCCTACCTTCGCGGCCTCCTGGATGACCGGCCAGGGAGTCTCCTCACGCTCGTCCCATTCGGCGGCCGCGGGGCGGATGACGTCGGCGGCGAAGCCGTGCAGCCAGTCCCGGACCTCCTTCTGTTCGTCGTTGAGCTCCATGGTGAACTCGGCCATGTCCCCTCCAGCGGCGACGCACGTGCATGTTACTTGCGGTAACCCGAGTGTGTTACCCACGGGTAGGAAAAGTCAACTCCCACGGAACAGTCAGCAGCCTGTTCGATGTCCATCATCGGTCGGGTGTTAGTTTGCGCAGGCGTTACCGATTCAGCACGGGTGGGGAGAGCTCATGGACACCACACAGCGGACCGATCAGCAGCGGTCCGCCGACCGCCGTCGGCGTGAACTGCTGGAAGCCGCGGACAGAGTGGTGCTGCGCGACGGCCCGCAGGCCTCCATGAACGCCATCGCCGCGGAGGCCGGCATCACCAAGCCGATTCTGTATCGGCACTTCGGTGACAAGGGGGGACTTTACGCCGCGCTCGCCAAGCGGCACACCGACGCCCTGCTGGACTCGCTGCGGGCGGCGCTGGACGCTCCCGCGGACCGGCGCGAGCGGGTCGAGGCGACCCTGGACACCTACCTGGCCGCGATCGAGGCCCGGCCTCAGGTCTACCGGTTCCTGATGCACCCCGCCGACGGGGGCCAGGCCGGGGACCAGGGGTTCGATGTCGGCCAGCATTCCGCGCCCCTTCTGCGCAGGATGGGTGAAGAGTTGGGGCAGGTCATCGAGGACCGACTGGATCTCGGGCCCGGCAGTCAGCTGCTCTCCCGGGTGTGGGGGCACGGGATCGTCGGGATGATGTACGCGGCGGGTGACTGGTGGCTGGGGGAACGGCCGTGTTCCCGGGCCGAGTTGGTGCGGAACATGGCTGACCTGCTGTGGGGGCGGCTCGCTGCGGCGGGGGACAAGGTGGGGGGTCCGGGGTTCTGACGGTTGCGTGTCGGCTGCGGGCTCGTGGGGGCTGGTCGCGCAGTTCCCCGCGCCCCTAGGTGGGTTGACCTGCCCGGCGCCAAGAGGCCCGCCGCACCTTTCGCATCAGCTTGCGGTGACGCCATCCCTTCACCTGGTCCGCGTAGACCTTGCCTGCCAAGTGATCGCACTCGTGTTGAAGGCACCGTGCGAAGAACCCCGTCCCGTGCACGGTGATCGGCTCGCCCGTCGCCGTGAAACCCTCCACCACCGCGTGATCGTGGCGTTCCACCCCCGCCTCCAGACCCGGCAGGGACAGGCAGCCCTCGGGGCCCCTGAGCACCACACCGTCCTTCTCCACCAGGCGTGGGTTCACCACATGTCCCAGGTGGCGCACCTCTTCGTCGTCGGGGCAGTCGTAGACGAACACGCGCAGGGGGACGCCCACTTGGTTCGCCGCGAGGCCCACCCCCTCGTACGCGTACATCGTCGCGAACAGGTCCTCCACGAGCGTCGCCAGTTCCGGGCCGAAGTCCGATACGTCCCCGCAGGGTTCGTGCAGTGCGGGGTCGCCGAGCAGGGTGAGGGGCCGGACGCGGCCGTGGGTGCCCGGAATGGAGCCGTTTCGCATGGCCGCAAGGGTACGGCGATTCGGGAGTGCCTACGGATCTCGATAGGCTGAGGTCCACACCACGTGGCCGGAGGCTGAGGCGCGGCGCGTACGCAAGGAGGATCGAGATCTGATGACAGGCAACTCGGACCCGCTCTCGCCGCGGGCCAAGCTGGCCGTGACGGCGGGCAAGGCCGTCGCGGCGGCATCCCGAGCCGCGGGTCGCGGCAGCGGTTCGGTCATCGGCGGCCGAGTGGCCCTCAAACTCGACCCCGACCTCCTTGCCAGGCTCGCCCAGAACCTGGACGTCGTCCTCGTCTCGGCGACCAACGGCAAGACCACCACGACCCGGCTGATCGCGGAGGCGCTGGGCGCCGCCGGACCCGTCGTCTCCAACGCCCTCGGCGCCAACATGCCCGCCGGCATCACCTCGGCGCTCGCCGGCGGCTCGGAGGCCCGGTACGGCGTCATCGAGGTCGACGAGAAGTACCTCGCGGGCGTGGCCCGGGACACCGACCCCAAGTGCATCGCCCTGCTGAACCTCTCCCGCGACCAGCTGGACCGCGCCGCCGAGACCCGCATGCTCGCGGAGAACTGGCGCGAGGGGCTGGCGGGTTCGAAGGCCGTGGTCGTCGCCAACGCCGACGACCCGCTCGTCGTGTGGGCCGCCTCCTCCTCCCCCAACGTCATCTGGGTCGCCGCCGGACAGATGTGGAAGGACGACGCCTGGTCCTGCCCGTCCTGCGGTGGCGTGATGCAGCGGCCGGGCGACGACTGGTTCTGCGGCGAGTGCGGGTTCCGGCGGCCCACGCCCAGCTGGGCGCTCTCCGGCGACCATGTGCTCGACCCGCACGGCTCCGCGTGGCCGATCCACCTCCAGCTGCCCGGCCGCGCCAACAAGGCCAACGCCGCCTCCTCCGCCGCCGTGGCCGCCGTGTTCGGTGTGCCGCCGCAGGTCGCCCTGGAACGCATGTACCAGGTGCAGGCGGTGGCCGGCCGCTACGACGTGGTCCAGTTCCAGCAGCGCGACCTGCGACTGCTGCTCGCGAAGAACCCGGCCGGCTGGCTGGAGACGTTCAGCCTGATCGACCCGCCGCCGACGCCGGTGATCCTCTCCGTCAACGCGCGCGGCGCCGACGGCACCGACACCTCCTGGCTGTGGGACGTCGACTACACGCGCCTCACCGGCCACCCGATCTGCGTGATCGGCGACCGCAAGCTGGACCTCGCGGTCCGCCTGGAGGTCGCGAACCAGAACTTCCAGGTCTGCGACAACCTCGACCAGGCGGTGCAGATGAGCCCGCCGGGCCGTATCGAGGTCATCGCCAACTACACCGCCTTCCAGGACCTGCGCCGCCGCGTCGGCAACTGACTCAGGGGACTTTTGTGAGCGACAACCAACTGCGGGTCGTCTGGATCTACCCCGACCTGCTCAGCACCTACGGCGACCAGGGCAACGCCCTCGTCATCGAGCGCCGGGCCCGCCAGCGCGGCCTCGACGTGGCCCGCCTGGACGTGCGCAGCGACCAGCCGATCCCGACCTCCGGCGACATCTACCTGATCGGCGGCGGCGAGGACCGGCCGCAGCGGCTGGCCGCCGAGCGGCTGCGCCGGGACGGCGGTCTGCACCGGGCCGTCGGCAACGGCGCGATCGTCTTCTCGGTGTGCGCCGGCTACCAGATCCTCGGCCACGAGTTCATCAACGACCTCGGCCAGCGCGAGCCCGGCCTCGGCCTGCTCGACGTGGTCTCCGTGCGCGGCGAGGGCGAGCGGTGTGTCGGTGACGTGCTCGCCGACATCGACCCGCGGCTCGGCCTGCCCCCGCTGACCGGCTTCGAGAACCACCAGGGCGTCACTCACCTCGGGCCCACCGCCCGCCCGTTCGCCAACGTCAAGCTGGGCAAGGGCAACGGCACAGGTGACGGTACGGAGGGGGCGTACAACGACACGGTCTTCGGCACGTACATGCACGGGCCCGTGCTCGCGCGCAACCCGCTGATCGCCGACCTGCTGCTGAAGCTGGCGCTCGACGTGAACGCGCTGCCGCCGACCGACGACCGCTGGTACGAGGCGCTGCGCAACGAGCGCATCACGGCCGCTCAGCAGCCTGCCTGAGCAGGGTGTTCACCTCGGTTCCAGGCGGGTGTCACCAGCCCGTCTGACGAGATCTCCGCACAGGTGAGCGGGGTCGTCCAGCTGGCGGACGCATGCTTCGGCCCCGCCCCCTCCTGCCGCTAGGGTGGCGGGGTTCGAGCCGGACAGCGTGGTCCGGACCCGTGCCCCGTTTCACTCGCTGAGAAGGTTCTTGCGGCTATGCGCATTGGTGTCCTCACGTCCGGCGGCGACTGTCCCGGCCTGAACGCCGTCATCCGGTCCGTCGTGCACCGTGCCGTCGCCGACCACGGCGACGAGGTCATCGGTTTCCGGGACGGCTGGAAGGGCCTCCTGGAGTGCGACTACCTCAAGCTCGACCTCGACGCGGTGGGCGGCATCCTGGCCCGCGGCGGCACGATCCTCGGCTCCTCCCGGGTCCAGCCCTCGCATCTGCGGGACGGCGTGGAGCGGGCCAGGGGACATGTCGAGGAGCTCGGGCTCGACGCGATCATCCCCATCGGCGGCGAGGGCACCCTGAAGGCGGCCCGGCTGATGTCGGACGCCGGTCTGCCGATCGTGGGCGTGCCGAAGACGATCGACAACGACATCGCGGTGACGGACGTCACCTTCGGGTTCGACACGGCCGTCGGGGTGGCGACCGAGGCCCTCGACCGGCTCAAGACCACCGCCGAGTCCCATCAGCGGGTGCTCGTCGTCGAGGTCATGGGGCGGCACACCGGGTGGATAGCGCTGCACTCCGGGATGGCGGCCGGCGCGCACGCCATCGTCGTACCGGAGCGTCCCTTCGACATCGAGGAGCTGGCCCGGCGGGTCGGCGAGCGGTTCGAGGCCGGGAAGCGGTTCGCGATCGTCGTCGCGGCCGAAGGGGCCAAGCCGGCGCCCGGTTCCATGGCCTTCGACGAGGGCGCCAAGGACATCTACGGGCACGAGCGCTTCGCCGGGATCGCCCGCCAGCTGTCGATCGAGCTGGAGGAGCGGCTGGGGAAGGAGGCCCGGCCGGTCATCCTCGGGCATGTGCAGCGCGGCGGTACGCCGACCGCGTACGACCGGGTGCTCGCCACCCGGTTCGGCTGGCACGCGGTGGAGGCCGTGCACCGGGGGGAGTTCGGTCACATGACCGCGCTGCGGGGGACCGACATCGTGATGGTGCCGCTGGCGGAGGCCGTGGAGACGCTGAAGACGGTGCCGGAGGACCGGTACGCCGAGGCGGAGTGCGTGCTCTAGGCCGTACGGCGGGTGCGGGCCGTGCGTGGCTGGTCGCGCAGTGCCCCGCGCCCCTGAACGGCGCGACAGTCGCCCCCGGCTGCAAGATCAGCCGGGGGCGGTTCTAGTCTGTGTGGCGGACAGACTCGTACAACCCCCACGAATCAGGAGCCGCCGCGATGGACCACAGCGGGCACGGCATGACGCACGATCTGCCGCCGTTCACGCTGGGACGAGGGCTTCAGTGGTCGGCCGACCCCTTCTTCCTCGTCGCCTGCCTCCTCGCGCTCGGCCTGTACGCCTGGGGAGTCGTGCGGCTGCGGCGGCGGGGGGACGCGTGGTCCGTGGGGCGGACCGTGTCCTATGTGCTCGGTGTGCTGTCCATCGGGCTGATGATGTGCACGAAGCTGAACGACTACGGCATGGTCATGTTCAGCGTGCACATGGTGCAGCACATGGTGATCAGCATGCTGTCGCCGATCCTCATCCTGCTCGGCGCCCCGGTCACCCTGGCCCTTCGGGCCCTGCCGGTCGCGGGCAAGGGGCGCAAGGGGCCGCGGGAGCTGCTGCTGGCGCTGCTGCACAGCCGGTACATGCGGATCGTCACGCATCCCGCGTTCACCATTCCGCTGTTCATCGCGAGCCTGTACGGCCTCTACTTCACGCCGATCTTCGACTCCCTGATGGGGTCGAAGACCGGGCACGTCGCGATGATGGTCCACTTCCTCGCGGTCGGTGTCGTCTTCTTCTGGCCGATCATCGGCGTCGACCCGGGGCCGCACCGGCCCGGGTATCTGATGCGGATGCTGGAGCTGTTCGCCGGGATGCCGTTCCACGCCTTCTTCGGCATCGCGCTGATGATGGCCTCCGAGCCCATGGTGGAGACGTTCAAGAACCCGCCCGCCTCGCTCGGCATCGACGCGCTCTCCGACCAGAACTACGCCGGCGGTATCGCCTGGGCGTTCAGTGAGATCCCGTCCGTCCTGGTACTGATCGCACTGCTGTTCCAGTGGTACGGCTCCGAGCAGCGGCAGGCCAAGCGCACCGACCGGGCAGCGGACCGGGACGGCGACAAGGAACTCGAGGCGTACAACGCATATTTGGCCTCATTGAGCACCCACGAACGTTAAAGGCTTCGCCTTTCCGGAGCATTCAGTAGCATGAAGCGCGTTGGGGGAACCGCCGCCGGGGGGAGCGGTCATGACACTTCGCGCGTTTATGCACAGGATCGCCGTTCTGGCGGTTTTCTCACTGCTGCTGAGCGGTTGTGAGAAGGGAAATCCACTGACGGTGGTCAAGGCGGTCGCTGTCGGCGTGCCCTCGCTCGCGCCGTTCTTCGAGGAGAACAGCGGACTGGGCGAGGACGCCGCCGCCGTGCGGGCACAGCCCGTGCGAGGAAGTCTCCAGCAGGGGGACACACCCGGCCTGTACGGCGGCAGCAAGAAGCCGACCATCTGTGACGTCACCCGACTCGAACGATTTCTCACCGACCCCAGAAATCACGCGAAGGCCCAGGCGTGGGCCGGGGTGCTGCACATCGCCACGGACGAGATACCGGAATATCTCGATCGGCTCACACCGGTCCTGCTGCGTCACGACACTCTCGTCAAGAACCACGACTACAAAAAGGAAAAGGCCGCCCCGTACAACTCCTTGATCCAGGCGGGAATCGCGATTCTCGTCGATGAACAAGGGCTTCCGGCTGTGAAGTGCTCGTGCGGAAATCCACTGCGGCCCTTCGAGGGTGACACCGGCCGGATTTCCGTCCAGTTCGAGGACGGCAACAAGAAGTGGGCGGGATACGAACGTGAGTCCGTGGTGGCCGTGAAACCGGCGCCGCGGAAACTGGAACGCGTCGCTCTGGTCGACGTCCAGGAACCCTCCCGGGGCATCGACCGCCCGGTCGGCACCACCGGCGAGAAGGACACCCCCTTCGACGCGCAGAGGCGGCGCACGGTGCCGGATCTTGCCGGGCGGAGCTTCGCCCAGGCCGCCCGGGAGCTGGTCGCCGCCGGTCTGGCGGCCGGGTACGCCGGACGGAGGGCGCCGTCCGGGGACGCGAAGGTCACGGCGACCGATCCGCCCGCGGGAACCGAGCTGCCGTTCGGGCGGTACGTGATGCTGACGGTGGCCGGGGGCGGCACGAGTGCCTCCGGCGGGGGGACCGGGCCCACTACCACTCCCCCGCCGCCGCCCTCGGGGGTAACGCCACCTTCGGGAGCACCGGGTTCGTCGGGTTCGTCCAGCGGGCGGCCCGGGACGTCTTCCTCGAAGCCGCCGTCGTCGTCGAGCGCCAAGCCCGGGGGATCTCCGTCACCGCCGTCGTCGAGTACGGCTCCGGGCTCGCCGTCGCCCGAGAGGTCGAGCATGCGGCCGAGCCCACCGCCCTCGCCCGCTTCGCCGCCGACCAGAGCCCCGGTCACCAGCAGCGCGCCCGCTCAGCCTCCTCCGTCACTGCCCCCGCCGCCTCCGTCGACCAGTGCGCCCCTCACGAGCCGGCCGGCGACCAGCGAGCCCGCGACCAGCGAGCCCGCCACGGACGGGCCGAGCACCACCGTCGCCACCTAGCGTCCCGCAGAACCGGGGAGTCACCGGATGCCTTCAGGATCACCGACGTCGGGAGTGGGCCGGCTCATCGCCGGCCGGTATCTGCTGCTGAACCCGCTCGGCAGCGGCGGCATGGGCCATGTGTGGCTCGCCCACGACCAGAGACTCGTCTGTGAGGTCGCGCTCAAGGAGATCGCGTTCCGTGATCCGGTGGAGGCGGACCACGAGCGGGAGGCCCGGGTGGCACGGGCCCGCGCGGAGGCCCGGCACGCGGCGGGGCTGCGCGGCCACCCGCATGTGGTGACGGTGCACGACGTGCTGGAGCACGAGGGGCTGCCGTGGATCGTCATGGAGTACGTCGCGGACGCCGTGGACCTGCGCGACCTGGTCGCCTCGCACGGACCGCTCGCCCCGGCGGAGTGCGCCCGCATCGGCCTGGCCGTGCTCGACGCGCTGACCGCCGGTCACCAGCGGGGCGTGCTGCACCGGGACGTGAAGCCGGCGAACATCCTGCTGGCGCCGGACCGCGCGGGATCGCCGTACGGCCGTGTCCTGCTCACCGACTACGGCATCTCCGTGCGGCCCGATGCGGGCGAGACCCGGTACACGCTGGCGTCGGTGCTGGTGGGCACGGCGGGCTATCTGGCGCCGGAGCGGGCCACGGGCGGCACGCCCACTCCGGCCGCCGACCTGTTCTCGCTGGGCTGCACGCTGTACCACGCGGTGGAGGGCGTGGGTCCTTTCGAGCGGGAGTCCCATCTCGCCGAGGTGACCGCGGTGGTCATGGAGGAGCCGCGGCCCGCCGTGCGCGCCGGTGCGCTGGGTCCCGTACTGCGGGCGCTGCTCGTCAAGGACCCCGGGCAACGGTGGTCGGCGGCGGAGGCGGAGGCCGCGCTGACGCGGATCGTGACCCCGCAGGCCGAGCCGTACGTCCGGACGCAGACCGACCTCGGTTCCCAGCCGCCCTGGGCGGCCGTGCAGCCGCCGCCCGGGCCGCCGCCTCTTGACGGGCACCGGCCGCACACCGAGGTGCTGCCCCCGCAGAGCGGCCACCGGCGGGGGCGCTCGCACGCCCTGCGGGCCGTTCTCGCCTGCGGTCTCGGGCTGCTGCTGGCCCTGGGCGGTGTGTGGTACGCCATGGCCGACCGGTCGTCGGACGGCGGGGGCGGGTCCCGGGGCGCGCGGCAGCCGTACGGCGAGACGGTCGGGCTCACGCGCGCGCTGCGGGACGACGACTGCGTGATCGCCGACTGGCCTGGCTCGCAGCGGTTCCGGGGGACGCCCCGGCTGCGGCTGGACCCCACCTGCGCCACGGCCCCGGACGGCCAGGTGACGGCGTTCGCCCCGGCCGCCTCCGCGGACGAGGCGCGGCGGACGGGGGTGGTGGAGTGCGAGGAGCGGACGCGGGAGACCCGGGCCCGGCTTGCGGACGCCCGCAGCCAGGCCGTCGTACCGACCGACAGCGGGTTCGAGGCTGCAGGCCGGCGTACCGCGTGTCTGGTGCTGGGCGGGAACGGGCCGCTGTACGGGCCGATCGGCAGCCGTCGCAGGATGGGCTCGGGGTTCGCGGACACGGCGACCATGCAGCGGCGGGACTGCCTGGACGTGCGCACCAACCGGGACGCCCGGCTGGTCTCCTGCGCGGGCTCCTACGACGAGCAGGTGCTCGCGTTCACCCGACTGGCCCCCGACGTCACGCTGTCCGAGGCGCGGACCGAGTCGGACACAGCGTGCGCACGGGACGTGCCGCCGGGCGACTACGGCTTCGATCCGTCGGTGTACACGGCGGGCTCCTGGACCAGTGCGGGGCCCTGGAAGAACGGCACACATTTCGTCGTGTGCACCGTGCGCAGGCAGAACGGGGGCACCATGGAGGGGGACGAATCCTGAGGAGGGTGTTGCGATGCCCGGTAGCGGTTCCACGGATGGCTCGACCCGGACGATGGGGGTGCTCACCGTCGGCGCCCTCGTCGCGGTGACCGCCTACACGGTGGCGCTCGGCAGCAACGGCTGGCTGTGGTTCGGCTGGGTCGTGCTGGGTCTGATCACTCTCGGCATGGTGGCCACCCGCAGCACCTGACCTTCAGCCGTCCGTGAGACGGCCCGCCGAGTGCACGCCCGGCTGGTACTTGGGCAGCCGGGCGGTGATCTTCATGCCCGCGCCGACGGCGGTCTCGATGACGAGGCCGTAGGAGTCCCCGTACACCTGGCGGAGCCGGTCGTCGACGTTGGACAGGCCGATGCCGCCCGAGGGGCTGACCTCGCCCGCGAGGATACGGCGGAGCAGGACCGGGTCCATGCCTGCGCCGTCGTCCTCGATGACGACCAGGGCCTCGGCGCCGGCGTCCTGGGCGGTGATCTGGAGGTGGCACTTCTCGGTCTTGCCCTCCAGACCGTGCTTGATGGCGTTCTCGACCAGGGGCTGAAGGCACAGGAACGGCAGGGTGACGGGCAGTACCTCCGGGGCGATCTGGAGGGTGACGGCGAGGCGGTCGCCGAAGCGTGCCCTGACGAGCGCCAAGTAGTGGTCAATGGCGTGGAGTTCGTCGGCGAGGGTGGTGAAGTCGCCGTGCCTGCGGAACGAGTAGCGGGTGAAGTCGGCGAATTCGAGGAGCAGTTCGCGGGCCCGCTCGGGGTCGGTGCGGACGAACGAGGCGATCACCGCGAGCGAGTTGAAGATGAAGTGCGGGGAGATCTGGGCCCTAAGTGCCTTGATCTCGGCCTCGATCAGCCGGGTGCGGGACTGGTCCAGGTCCGCCAACTCCAGTTGGACGCTCACCCAGCGGGCGACCTCGCCGGCCGCGCGGACCAGGACGGCCGACTCGCGGGGCGCGCAGGCGACCAGGGCGCCGTGGACGCGGTCGTCGACGGTGAGCGGGGTGACGACCGCCCAGCGCACCGGGCAGTCCGGGGCGTCGCAGGTCAGCGGGAAGGCCTCGCCGCGGCCGGTCTCCAACGGACCCGCGAGGCGTTCCATGATCTCGGTGCGGTGGTGGCTGCCCACGCCGTCCCAGACCAGGACCTGCTTCTGGTCGGTGAGGCACAGCGCGTCCGTGCCCAGCAGGGAGCGCAGTCTGCGCGCCGACTTGCGGGCGGTCTCCTCCGTCAGCCCGGCCCGCAGCGGGGGCGCGGCCAGGGAGGCGGTGTGCAGGGTCTCGAAGGTGGCGTGCTCGACGGGGGTGCCGAGGCCGCCCAGGGTCTGCGGGTGAGCCGTGCGCCGGCCCAGCCAGAAGCCCGCGGCGAGCAGCGGGAGGATCGCCACGCACAGCCCGGCCAGGAATCCGCTCATGCCCTCACCCGCCTCATGACGTGATCTCCGCCCGCAGTTCCTCCGGCAGGTGGAAGCGGGCCAGGATGGCCGCCGTGCCCGCCGGTACCCGGCTCGCGGTGGCCAGGGACACCAGCACCATGGTGAGGAAGCCGAGCGGCACCGACCAGAGCGCGGGCCAGGCGAGCAGGGCGTGCAGCGGGCCGCCGGCCGGGAAACCGGCCATCGTCGCGGCCACGGCGAGGAAGGCGGAGCCGCCGCCGACCAGCATGCCCGCCGCCGCGCCGGGCGGGGTCAGCCGCCGCCACCAGATGCCGAGCACCAGCAGCGGACAGAACGAGGAGGCGGAGACGGCGAAGGCGAGCCCGACCGCGTCGGCGACGGGCAGTCCGCCGACCAGGACGCTCGCGGCGAGCGGGGCGCACATCGCGAGGACGGTGCCGAGTCGGAAGTGCCGTACGCCGCGCGCGGGCAGGACGTCCTGGGTGAGCACGCCCGCCACGGCCATGGTGAGCCCGGAGGCCGTGGACAGGAACGCGGCGAAGGCACCGCCCGCCACCAGCGCGCCCAGCAGGTCGCCGCCGAGGCCGCCGATCATGCGCTCGGGGAGCAGCAGGACGGCGGCGTCGGCGTCGCCGGTGAGGGTGAGTTCGGGGGCGTACAGGCGGCCGAGGGCGCCGTAGACCGGGGGCAGGAGGTAGAAGCAGCCGATCAGGCCGAGGACGGCGACCGTGGTGCGGCGGGCGGCGACGCCGTGCGGGCTGGTGTAGAAGCGGACGACGACGTGCGGCAGGCCCATGGTGCCGAGGAAGGTGGCGAGGATCAGTCCGTACGTGGCGTACAGGGGCCGGTCCTCGCGGCCCGCGGCCAGCGAGGTCGACATGCCGTCGCTGGTGCCGCGGTCGGCGGTGGGGACCGTGGTGCCCTTGGCGAAGGTGAGGCGGGTGCCGCGTTCGATGTGGTGCGTGCCGGTGGCGAGTCGGAGCCTCTGGTCGTCGTGCGGGCGGCCGTCGACCGTGCCGGTGACGGTGACCGTCAGAGGGCTCTCCAGCTTGAGGTCGAGGGTGGAGTCGAGGCGGACCACCCGCTGTTCGCGGAAGGCCGCCGGTTCCTCGAAGGCTTGGCTGGGGGCGCCGTCGCCCTGCCAGGCGAGGATGAGGAAGAGGGCGGGGACGAGCAGCGCGGTGAGCTTGAGCCAGTACTGGAAGGCCTGCACGAAGGTGATGCTGCGCATGCCGCCCGCGGCGACCGTGGCGACCACGACGGCGGCGACGATGACTCCGCCGAGCCACTGGGGCGCTCCGGTCAGAACGGTCAACGTAAGCCCGGCTCCTTGGAGTTGGGGCAGCAGGTAGAGCCAGCCGACGCCGACGACGAAGGCGCCCGCGAGCCGCCTGACGGCCTGCGACGCGAGCCGGGCCTCGGCGAAGTCGGGGAGGGTGTAGGCGCCGGAGCGGCGCAGCGGGGCGGCGACGAACAGGAGCAGGACGAGGTAGCCGGCCGTGTAGCCGACCGGGTACCAGAGCATGTCGGGGCCCTGGACGAGGACCAGTCCGGCGATGCCCAGGAAGGACGCGGCGGAGAGGTACTCGCCGCTGATGGCGGCCGCGTTGAGGCGGGGGCCGACGGTGCGGGAGGCGACGTAGAAGTCGGAGGTGGTGCGGGAGATGCGCAGGCCGAAGGCGCCGACGAGGACGGTGGCGACCACGACCAGCGCGACGGCGGGGACGGAATAGCTGGAGTTCATCGGTCCTCGACCAGCCGCACGAAGTCCCGTTCGTTGCGCTCGGCGCGGCGCACGTACCAGCGGGCCAGCAGGACCATCGGGACGTAGAGGCCGAAGCCGAGGACGCCCCATTCGAGGCGGTGGGCGTCCGGCATGGCCGCGAAGAGCAGCGGGAGCGGGCCGATGAGCAGTCCGAGGAAGGCGAACACCGCGAGGGCGGCGCGCAGTTGGGTGCGCATCAATGAGCGGACGTAGGTGTGGCCGAGGGTGGTCTGTTCGTCGATCTCGGTGCGCGGCCGGTAGTAGCCGGAGGCGGGGCGGCCGCGGCGGGGCGGGCCGGTGACGACGACCCGGCGCTCCCCGGGGTCCTGGCCGGGCACGGTCAGGGCCTCCTCATCAGCAGGTCCCGCAGTTCGCGGGTGTGGCGGCGGCTGACCTGGAGCTCCTCGCCGCCGACGAGGACGCTCACCGTGCCCGCGTCGAGGCGGAGTTCGCCGACGTGGCGCAGGGCGACGAGATGGCGGCGGTGGATGCGGACGAAGCCGCGCGAGCGCCAGCGTTCCTCCAGCGTGGACAGCGGGATCCGGACGAGGTGGCTGCCCCGGTCGGTGTGCAGCCGGGCGTAGTCGCCCTGGGCCTCGACGTGGGTGATGTCGTCGACGGCGACGAACCGGGTCACCCCGCCGAGTTCGACGGGTATGTGGTCGGGGTCGGGTTCGTGCACGGGGATGCGGGGCGCGGCGCCGAGGCGCTCGGCGGCCCGTCGGACGGCTTCCGCGAGGCGCTCCTTGCGGACCGGTTTGAGGACGTAGTCGACGGCCTTGAGGTCGAAGGCCTGGACGGCGAAGTCCTCGTGGGCGGTGACGAACACGACCAGCGGCGGCTTGGCGAAGCCGGTCAGCAGCCGGGCGAGGTCGAGGCCGTCGAGGCCCGGCATGTTGATGTCCAGGAAGACGACGTCGATGGCCTCGGGCCCGTTCGGCCCGGACTCCAGCGCGCGGTTGATGCGGCGCAGCGCCTCGGTCGCGTCACCGGCCCCCTCCACGCTGCCGATCCGGGGGTCGGCGTTGAGAAGGTAGAGCAGTTCCTCCAGCGAGGGGCGTTCGTCGTCGACAGCCAGGGCGCGCAGCATGACCCCGGAGTCTAGGAGTAATTCGTACGACTGGACACGTGCCGAGATGCGGACGCCTCCGCTGGATACAGTGCCGACATGAACAGCAGGACCGCCGCGTTCGACGAGCTCGACCGGAAGATCATCACCGCTCTGATGGCGAACGCCAGGACCTCCTTCGCGGAGATCGGTTCGGCGATCGGGCTGTCCTCCACGGCGGTGAAGCGGCGGGTGGACCGGCTGCGGGAGACCGGGGGTGATCACCGGGTTCACGGCCACGGTCCAGCCGTCGGCGCTGGGCTGGCGCACGGAGGCGTACGTCGAGGTGTACTGCGAGGGCGCGGCCCCGCCGCGGCGGCTCGCGGAGGTGGTCCGCAACCATCCGGAGATCACCGCGGCGATGACGGTGACCGGCGGCGCGGACGCGCTGCTGCACGTGCGGGCGCGGGACGTGGAGCACTTCGAGGAGGTGCTGGAGCGCATCCGCGTGGAGCCGTTCATCCGGAAGACGATCAGCGTGATGGTGCTGTCCCACCTCATCCCGGAAAGCCCCGAGGCGGGGGCGAGCCAGCCTGCGCCGGAGGCGTAGCCGTTAAACGCACCAACCGTGCGTTTCACCGAAGGAACACGCAGCATTCCTGCACAGACACGCAATTCTTGTTGCTTGTCGAGCCTGCCGCCCGTTTTCTACCGTGGTGTCAACCCTCAGTAGACACCGCAGGAAGCGGAGGAACCCCTCTGTGTCCGACTCCCGTGTGCCGCTCCGACGGCGTTTCCTCGTCTGCGAACCCAGACACTTCGCCGTGCAGTACGCGATCAATCCCTGGATGCATCCCGACACCCATGTCGACGTGGACCTGGCGCAGGAGCAGTGGCGGACACTGATCCGCGCCTACGAGGCCCACGGTCACAGCGTCGACGCCGTGGAGCCGGTGCCCGGTCTCCCGGACATGGTCTTCGCCGCGAACTCGGCGGTCGTCGTCGGCGGCCGCGTCTTCGGCTCCCTGTTCCACGCCCCGCAGCGGCGCCCCGAGTCCACGCACTACGACCTGTGGTTCAAGAAGGCCGGCTACGAGGTCCAGCGCCCCGGGTCGGTCTGCGAGGGCGAGGGCGACCTCGTCTGGACGGGCCGGTACGTGCTCGCCGGCACCGGGTTCCGCACGACCCGCGAGGCGCACCGCGAGGTGCAGGAGTTCTTCGGCCACCCGGTGGTCAGCCTGACGCTGGTGGACCCGCACTTCTACCACCTGGACACCGCGCTCTTCGTCCTGGACGACGACAACATCGCCTATTACCCCGAGGCCTTTTCGCCGGGCAGCCGCGCGGTACTCGCCCAGCTGTACCCGGACGCGGTGCTCGCGACCCGCGACGACGCGATGGCGTTCGGTCTGAACTCCGTGTCCGACGGCCGGCACGTCTTCATCGCCCCGCAGGCCGAGGCCCTCGCCCTGCGCCTCGACGCCCACGGCTATGTCCCCGTCCCCGTCGACCTCTCCGAGTTCCACAAGGCCGGCGGCGGCATCAAGTGCTGCACCCAGGAGATCCGCTCATGACCGCACCCGTAGGTACGCGTTCCTCCGCCGATCTCATCAGCGCCGAGGAACCGGTCCTCGCGCACAACTACCATCCGCTGCCCGTGGTCGTCGCCCGTGCCGAGGGCACCTGGGTGGAGGACGTGGAGGGCCGCCGCTACCTGGACATGCTGGCCGGGTACTCGGCCCTCAACTTCGGTCACCGCCATCCGGCGCTGATCGAGGCGGCCCACCGGCAGCTGGACCGGCTGACGCTGACCTCCCGCGCCTTCCACAACGACCGGCTCGCCGAGTTCGCGGAGCGCCTGGCCGAGCTGACCGGCCTGGACATGGTGCTGCCGATGAACACCGGCGCGGAGGCCGTGGAGAGCGGCATCAAGGTGGCCCGCAAGTGGGCGTACGACGTCAAGGGCGTCCCGGCCGACCGGGCCACGATCGTGGTGGCGGCGGAGAACTTCCACGGCCGTACGACGACGATCGTGTCGTTCTCCACGGACGAGACGGCCAGGGCGGGCTTCGGCCCCTTCACCCCGGGCTTCCGGATCGTGCCGTACAACGACCTGGCGGCGCTGGAAGCGGCGGTCGACGAGACGACGGCCGCGGTGCTCCTCGAACCCATCCAGGGCGAGGCCGGGGTCGTCATCCCGGACGAGGGCTATCTGACCGGCGTCCGCGAGCTCACCCGCCGCAAGGGCTGCCTGTTCGTCGCGGACGAGATCCAGTCGGGCCTCGGCCGCACGGGCCGTACCCTCGCCGTCGAGCACGAGGGGGTCGTTCCGGACGTCCTGCTGCTGGGCAAGGCCCTGGGCGGCGGCATCGTCCCGGTCTCCGCGGTGGTCGCCCGCCGGGACGTCCTCGGTGTGCTGCGCCCGGGCGAACACGGCTCGACCTTCGGCGGCAACCCGCTGGCGGCGGCGGTGGGCACGGCGGTGGTCGAACTCCTGGAGACGGGCGAGTTCCAGCGCCGGGCGGCCGAGCTGGGCACGGTCCTGCGGGACGGCCTGACGGGCCTGGTCGGCAGGGGCGTGGTCGGCTTCCGCGCGCGGGGCCTGTGGGCGGGCGTGGACATCGACCCGGCGATCGGCACGGGCCGCGAGATCAGCAAGCTGCTGATGCACGAGGGCATCCTGGTCAAGGACACCCACGGCTCCACGATCCGCCTGGCTCCGCCGCTGACGATCACGGCGGAGGAACTGGCATCGGCGCTGGGAGTACTGGAAAAGGTCCTGCGGCGCTGACCCGCCCCGCCCCCTCCGGCCGCGCACTCCCGCACACCGGGTGAAGATGTGACGAAGAGGTGATAGACCACTCTCAGCGACAGAGAGGTCGTCCGTGGGCGCTCAGCAGGAGCACGACACCGCGCGGCACCGGTTCGACGTGGCCGATGCCGCGCCTCTGCTGCTGGACGCCCACGGGATCGTCAGGGGCTGGACCAGGGACGCCGAGCGCCTGCTGGACTACGGCGCCCGGGAGGCCGTGGGGATGGCGGCCGCCGCCCTGCTCACCGCCGAGGACGCCGACCGCCTGCCCGAACTCGCGCAGCGCTGCCGTACCGACGGCGGCTGGGCGGGCCTGCTGACCGCCCGGCGCAGGGGCGGTCCGCCGGTCCGGGTGATGGCGCGGATCACGGCGGCGGACGACTCCGACGGCTCCGCCCGCTGGCTGGTCCTGCTGTCCGAGATGGCGCAGGCCCCCGGCTGGGACATGAGCCGCCGGGTGCTGGAACAGATGGTCACCCGCTCCCCCATCGGCATAGCGATCGTGGACACGGACCTGCGCTGCGTGTGGTCCAACCCGGCGCTGGAACAGTTCGGCAGCGGCCCGGCCCAGCGCCGGCTGGGCCTGCGCTTCGCGGAGATCCAGCCGGGTCTGGACGCCGACGCGATCGAGGCGCAGATGCGGCACGTGCTGGAGACCGGTGAGGCGGTCGTGGGGTACGAGCACGTCGGCCGGCTCCGCTCCGCCCCGCACCGGGAGACCGCGCACACCATGTCGTTCACCCGGCTCGACGACGACCGGGGCCATCCGATGGGCATCTACTACACGGTTGTCGACATCACCGAGCGGCACCGTGCCCGGCAGCGCCTCGCCCTGCTCGACCGGGCCGGCGAGTACATCGGGCGCAGCCTGGACATCCGGCGCACCGCGCAGGAGCTGGCCGACGTGGCCGTACCGGCGCTGGCCGACTACATCACCGTCGACCTGCTGGAGTCGGTGCTGCGGGGAGCGGAGCCCACCACGCGGGTGACGCTGCTGCGGGCCGGGCAGCAGTCGGTGAACGAGGGCGTCCCCGAGGCCCTCGTCGAGGTCGGCGAGGAGGCCGCCTACCGGCCCGGCTCGCCCCCGCTGCGGTGTCTGGCCGAGGGCGTGCCCCTGCGGGAGGAGCGACTCGACCCGCTGGCCGCCGAGTGGGCGACCGACATACCCGGCGGACGGCAGGCCACGTTCCTGGAGCTGGGTCTGCACAGCGCGCTGGTCGTGCCGATCCGGGCGCGGGGCGCGACCCTCGGCGTCGCCACCTTCTTCCGCCGGCGCCGCCAGGAACCCTTCGACGAGGACGACCTGAACCTCGCCGAGGACCTGGTCTCCAGGGCCGCCGTGTGTGTCGACAACGCCTGGCGCTACACCCGGGAACGCGAGGCCGCGCTCGTGCTCCAGCGCAGTCTGCTCCCGCACCGGCTGCCGGAGCAGGACGCCGTGGAGGTGACCGCCTGCTACCGGCCCGCCGACGAACTGACGGGCCTCGGCGGGGACTGGTACGACCTCATCCCGCTCTCCGGCGCCCGCGTCGCCCTCGTGGTCGGCGAGGTGCCCGGGCACGGGATCCGGGCCGCCGCGGCGATGGGCCGGCTGCGGACCGCCGTACGGACGCTGGCGGCGCTGGATCTGCCGCCCGAGGAGGTGCTGGGTCACCTGGACGACCTGGTCGCCCGGACGGCGCGTGAGGAGGGCGTGGGGCCGGAGCCTGAGGACACGGACAGCGCCCGGGGCTCGGGATGCGTGTACGTCGTCTACGACCCCGTCGACGGGCAGTGCGCGATGGCCGCCGCCGGCCATCCCGCACCCGCCGTGATCATGCCCGACGGTACGGTCACCTTCGTGGACCTTCCGCAGGGACCCTCGCTCGGCGTCGGCGGTCCGCCCTTCGAGTCGGTCGAGCTGGCCCTGGCCGAGGGCAGCATCCTGGCGCTGCACACCGACGGGCTGCTCGCCCGCGGCGAGGAGTGGGCTGTGGACGCGGGGCGCAGCCGGCTGCGCGAGGCCCTGGAGAGGTCCGCGGCCTCGCTCGACCTGCGCTGCCGCGCCGTCGTCGACGCCCTGGCCCCGGCCCGGCCGCACGACGACGTGGCCCTGCTCATGGCCCGCACCCGGCTGCTGGGCCCCGACCAGGTCGCGGACTGGGACGTGCCCGTCGACCCGGCCCGGGTCGCCGAGGCCCGCAAGACGGCGTCCCGGCAGCTGACGGAGTGGGGTCTGGAAGAGTTCGCCTTCACCACGGAGCTGGTCGTCAGCGAGCTGGTCACCAACGCCATCCGGCACGCCGTCGGCCCCATCCGGCTCCGGCTGATCCGAGAACGGTCCCTGATCTGCGAGGTGTTCGACAGCGGGGACACCACGCCCCATCTGCGCCACCCGCGCACCACCGACGAAGGCGGCCGGGGGCTGCTGCTGGTCTCCCAGTTCGCCCGGCGCTGGGGCACCCGGTTCGTACCCGAGGGAAAGATCATCTGGGCCGAGCAGTCCCTCGCGGATCCGCCGGACTGACCTCCACTCTCCTCACATAGCGTGGGAAAATAGGGCGATCCCGGCAGGGAGGCGGCAGCCATGAGCGAAAGTTTCACCGACCCCGACTACGAGGCCGTGTTCCAGGCCCTGCCCGGCATGGTCGCGCTGCTGACGCCCGAGCTGGTGTACGCGGACGTCAACGAGGAGTTCCTGCGCACGGCCGGGCGCCGGCGGGAGGAGGTCGTGGGCCGCTATCTCTTCGACGTCTTCCCGGACAACCCGAACGACCCCGCGTCGACCGGCACCCGCAATCTGGCCGCCTCCCTGCGCAGAGTGCTGGAGACCGGGGAGCGCGACGCCATGGCCCTCCAGCGGTACGACGTCGAGGTGCCGGACCGGCCGGGAGTATGGGAGGAGCGCTACTGGAGCCCCTGCAACGCCCCGGTGCTCGGCGCGGACGGCAAGGTCGAGCTGCTCGTGCACCGGGTCGAGGAGGTCACCGAGCTGATCCGCGCCCGCGGCGGCCCGAGCGGCGACGGGGACCGCGTCCTGGAGGCCGAGCTGTACACCCGCGCCCGTGAACTCCAGGAGGTCAACGAGCGGTTGCGGCAGGCCCACGCCCGTGACCGCCAGGTCGCCCTGGCCCTCCAGGAGGCCATGCTGCCCACCTACCGGCAGACGCTGCACCACACGGCCGCCGTGCGCTACCGTCCGGCGGTCGGCGCGCTGCACGTGTGCGGCGACTGGTACGACCTGGTCGACCTGGTGGGCGGCCACCGCGTCGGCGTCTCGGTCGGTGACGTGGTGGGCCACGGTCTGGCGGCCGCCGGAGTGATGGGCCAGCTGCGCAGCGCCCTGAGCGCCGCCTCCCGGGTGGCCGAGGGCCCGGCACAGGCCCTGGACGTGCTGGGCCGGTACGCCCACGTGGTCGACGGCGCCGAGTCCGCCACCGCGGTCACCACCTTCATCGACTTCGACCACGGCACCCTCACCTACAGCAGCGCCGGGCACCCGCCGCCGATGCTGGTGCACCGCGACGGCCGGGTGGAGTGCCTGGACAAGGCGACCGACCCGCCGCTCGACGCCCGTCCCCACCCGACCCGCCGGCCGCAGGCCGCGACCACCTTCACCAGCGGCGCCACCCTCGCCCTGTACACCGACGGCCTGGTGGAGCGGCGCCGCGAGGACATCGACACCGGGCTCACCCGGCTCGCCGAGTCCCTCGCCCGGCACCGCGAGGACGACCCCGAGACCCTCGCCGACGCGGTCCTCCTGGAGCTCCTCCCGCCCGGCGGCGCCACGGACGACACGGCGCTGGTGATCGTACGGCTGTGAACAGGCCAAGGTCCGGTGAGAGCTGTCCTCGGCCCTGTTCCGGGGCCCGCCACCTGCCCCTACACTGGCAGCCCCATCTCACGCCGGTTGACCAGCCAGAACGCGGAGTTGAGCCGTCCGCCCGACCGAGGAGCGCCCCCTCTTGTTCTACTACCTGCTCAAATACGTGCTGTTGGGGCCGTTGCTGAGACTGGTCTTCCGGCCTCGAATAGAGGGCCTGGAGCACATCCCGGAGTCGGGTGCGGCCATCGTCGCCGGCAACCACCTCTCGTTCTCCGACCATTTCCTGATGCCCGCGGTGCTCACGCGGCGCATCACCTTCCTGGCGAAGGCCGAGTACTTCACCGGGCCCGGTATCAAGGGCCGGCTGACCGCCTTCTTCTTCCGCAGCGCCGGGCAGATCCCGGTCGACCGCTCCGGCAAGGAGGCGGGCAAGGCCGCCATCCGCGAGGGCCTGGGCGTGCTGCGCAAGGACGAACTGCTCGGCATCTACCCGGAGGGCACCCGCTCCCACGACGGCCGCCTCTACAAGGGCAAGGTCGGCGTCGCCGTGATGGCGCTCAGGGCGCAGGTTCCGGTCATCCCCTGCGCGATGATCGGCACCTTCGAGGCACAGCCGCCCGGCAAGGTCATCCCCAACATCCATCCCGTGGTGATCCGCTTCGGCAAGCCGCTGGACTTCTCCCGCTACGCCGGGATGGAGAACGAGAAGGCGATCCTGCGGGCCATCACCGACGAGATCATGTACGCCATCCTGAAGCTGTCCGACCAGGAGTACGTCGACCAGTACGCGGCCGTGGTGAAAGCGGAGGAGGCCGCCGCGGCGAAGGAGCGGAAGTTCCCGCGGCTGCCGCTGAGTTGAGGTCTGCTGTCGGCAGAACCCCCTGGAGGGACCGGGGGTGAGCGCCGTACCGTCGCCGCATGACACGACGTGCTGTGGTGATCGGGGCGACGGGACAGATCGGGCGGGCGGCCGTGACGGCGCTCGCCGGGGACGGCTGGGAGGTGACGGCCCTCTCCCGGGGCGGCGGACGGGACGAGAGCTGGCCCGCGCAGGTGCGTACCGCGCGGGCCGACCGGGAGGACGACGCCGCCCTGGCCGCCGCGGTGGGCGACGGCTGCGAGGTCCTGGTGGACCTGGTCGCCTACGGGCCCGCGCACGCACGGCAGTTGGTGGCCCTGGCCGACCGCGTGGGCTCGGCCGTGGTGGTCTCCAGCATCTCGGTGTACGAGGACGACAAGGGCCGCAAT
This sequence comes from Streptomyces sp. SLBN-8D4, assembly GCF_049739545.1. Taxonomy (NCBI): domain Bacteria; kingdom Bacillati; phylum Actinomycetota; class Actinomycetes; order Kitasatosporales; family Streptomycetaceae; genus Streptomyces; species Streptomyces sp. SLBN-8D4. The sequence continues at coordinate 8,275,934 of NZ_JBMGQC010000001.1, read as the reverse complement.
TTCGACACCCAGGGCGAGCCGGACGGCTTCCCGGAGTACCCGGCGCCCCTGACCGAGGAGCAGCAGACCGTCACTCCGGGCGAGACCTCGTACAGCACCCGCAAGTCCGGGCTTGAGCGTGAACTCCTCGCGGCCGGGGAGCGGTTGCCCGCCACGCTGCTGCGGGCCGGTGCGGTCCACGGACCGCACTGCCGGACGCCTCGCGAGCTCTACTTCGTCAAGCGCAACCTGGACGGCCGGACCCGGCGGATTCTCCCCTTCGGCGGTCAGAGCCGTTTCCATTCCGCGAGCGTCCACAACATCGCCGAGCTGATCCGGCTCGCGTCCGCGCGGCCGGGCACCCGGGCCCTGAACGCCGTGGATCCGCAGGCCCCGACGGTGGCGGAGATCGCCGGCGCGATCGACGCCGTGATGGGCGTGGAGACGGAGACGGTCCTGCTGGACGGGCCGCCGCCGTCGCCGACCGTGGGCGACACCCCGTGGTCGACGCCCGTGCCGGTCGTCTGCGACATGTCCGCCGCCGAACGGGAGTTGGGCTACCGGGCGGTGGTGCGGTACGCGGACCGGCTGGCGGAGACGGTCGCCTGGATCGAGGGCCACCTGGCCGGACGGGACTGGCGGGAGGCGTACCCGAGGATGTTCCAGACCTACGGCGACCTCTTCGACTACGCGGCGGAGGACGCGTATCTGGAGTCGCTCGGCGCATGAGAAGAGGCGGCCGGTGGCTCCGGCCGCCTCATCCCGTCGTACGTGCTACGGCTTCGGCGTGGCGTGCGGGGTGCAGGTCACGTCGGCCTTGTCCAGCTCGCCGCTGAGCAGGTAGGCGTCCACCCGCGGGTTGATGCACGGGTTGACCAGGCCGGTCACACCGTGGGAGCCCGCGTCCTTCTCGGTGATGAGGCGGGAGCCCTTGAAGCGCTTGTGCAGTTCGACGCCGCCGTCGTACGGGGTGGCCGCGTCACGCTCGGACTGCACGATCAGCACGCCGGGCAGACCCTTGCCGGTCCTGACGGTCACCGGGGTCTGCTGCTTGACCGGCCAGGTGGCGCAGGGCAGGTTCAGCCAGGCGTTGGCCCAGGTCATGAACGGGTACTTCGTGTGGAGCGCGGTGTTGTCGCGGTCCCACTTCTTCCAGCTGGTGGGCCACTTGGCGTCGGTGCACTCGACGGCCGTGTAGACGGCGTTGCCGTTCTCCGAGGAGATGTTGCCCGCGGTGTCCGTGGGGTCCGGGGCGGCCGCGTCGACCAGCGCCTGGGTGTCACCGGCGAAGTACTTGCCGAACACCGTCGCGACCGGCACCCACGAGGAGTCGTAGTACGGGGCGCTCTGGAAGAAGCCGATCAGCTCGGCCGGGCCGACGACCCCGCCGATGGGGTTCTTCTTGGCGGTGGCCCGCAGTTCGAGCCACTTCGCCTCGACCGCGGCCCGGGTGGTGCCGAGGTGGAAGGCGGCGTCGTTGGCGGCGACCCAGTCCTCCCAGTCCTTCCAGCGGCCCTCGAAGGCGATGTCCTGGTCGAGGTTGGCCTCGTACCAGATCTTCTCCTTGGACGGGTTGACCACGCTGTCGACGACCATGCGGCGCACGTGGCCGGGGTACATCGTGCCGTAGACGGCGCCGATGTAGGTGCCGTAGGAGACGCCCAGGTAGTTGAGCTTCTTCTCGCCGAGCGCGGCACGGATGACGTCCAGGTCGCGCACGGTGTTGGGCGTGGTCATCTGCTGGAGCATCGCCTTGCCGGTGCGCTCGGCGCAGCCCTCGGCGTACTCACGGGCCAGCTTGCGCTGGGCGCGCTTGTCGGCCTCGCTGTCCGGCACCGGGTCCATCTTGGGCGCCTTCACGAACTCCTGCGGGTCCACACAGGAGATGGGCGCGGAGTGCCCGACACCGCGCGGGTCGAAGCCCACGAAGTCGTAGGCCTTGGCCACGTTGGCCCAGATCGGGCTCTTGTTGACGACGCGGAGCGGGAAGCGCATGCCCGAGCCGCCGGGACCGCCCGGGTTGTAGACGAGGGCGCCCTGGCGCTCCGCCGTGGTGCCGGTGTTGCCGATGTGGTCGACGGCGAGCTTGATCTGCTTGCCGTGCGGCTTCGCGTAGTCCAGCGGCACGCTGACCCAGCCGCACTGGACCGGCTTCGCGATCCCCCAGTCCGCGGGACAGTCCGCCCAGTCGATACCGGCCTTCGCGGCGCGGGCGGCGGCGATCGCGGCGCCGGCCGTCTCACGGTCCTGTCCGTGCCGGGCCGTCCTGTCGAACGTGTTGGCGCCGGACGCGGGTGCCGCGACGGCACCCGATATGAGTGTGGCCGTGATGAGCACGCCGGCCGAACCGAGTGCCGTGGTGCGCCACTTCGGTCTCGTCTCCCTCAAGAGGGATCCCTCCCCGTACGTCGATTCGATTCGTACGGGGATCCTCGTGGTTGTGAAGTCCCTGTGAACAGGGTTTGTTGGGCTTCTTTGCCAATCCGATAAACGGAAGAACCTGTTCGCTCGGCGGACTACGGGACGAGTGCCGCCAGCGCGGCGTCCAGCAGCCGGCGCAGCAACAGGGCGTCCGGGGCCACGGCGGTGACGAGCGCGGCGGGTCCGGCGAGGGGCATGACGGCGGCACCCTCGCCGAGCACCCGCGCCGACACCGGCTCGTCGGCGAACTCCGGCCGTACGACGAGGAGCTGGCCGACCGCCCGGTGACCCGCGAGCACGGCCGGGCCGTCCCAGCCGCCCGGCGCCCCGGGTCCGCAGGCCAGCTCCTGGTCGAGCACGGTCCGTCCCGCGACCCGCAGCACGAGCCGGCTGGTGAGCCGCCCGGGCTCCTCCCCCACCCGCCCGAGGACCTGCTCCTCCCGCAGCACGAACCGGGCCGTCGCGCCGAGGTCGATCCGCGTGCCGACGTACAGGTCGCTGCCGCCCGCGCAGATCAACTGCTCGGGCAGCCAGTGCAGTTCGCCCCCGTCAGCGACGGTGAGCCGTACGTCGTAACGGGCCTCGCCCTTGGTCTGCCCCGGCAGGGCGATGGTGGCGGCGGCCGATCCGACGCGCAGCCGGGCGCCCTCCCGGACGTCGGCCGCCACGGTGAAGTGGTCGCCGCCGAGAGGTCCGCTCATCGCGCCGACGAGCATGACCCGCGGCTCCGCGCCGCTCCCCCGGGTCCGCCGCAGCGCCAGCGGCCCGTCGCTCTCCAGCACGGGCAGGGCCGTGCCGCCGCGCCCATCGTCGCGCGCGACCATCCGGGCGGTGGCCCGCACCCCGGCCACGGCCGCGGTCACGCCGTCCACGCGGCGAGCCGCGCCCGCACCCAGTCGGCCACGGCCGTCACGCCTGCCTCGCTGCGCAGGGACTGGAAGACGACGGGGAGTTCGGCGCGCTGGGCCTTGGCGTCGGCGGCCATCCGCGCGAGGTCGGAGCCGACGTACGGGGCCAGGTCGGTCTTGTTGACGATGAGCAGGTCGGCGGTGGTGACGCCGGGGCCGCCCTTCCTCGGGATGTCGTCTCCGCCGGCCACGTCGATGACGAAGATCTGGGCGTCGACCAGGCCCTTGGAGAAGGTGGCGGTGAGGTTGTCGCCGCCGCTCTCCACGAGGATGAGGTCCAGGGGGCCGACCTCGTCCTCCAGGTCCTCGACGGCTTCCAGGTTGGCGGAGATGTCGTCCCGGATCGCGGTGTGCGGGCAGGCGCCGGTCTCCACCGCGGTGATCCGCTCGGGCGGCAGCACGGCTTCCCTGAGCAGGAACTCGGCGTCCTCGCGGGTGTAGATGTCGTTGGTGACGACGGCGAGGGACAGCTCGTCGCGCAGGGCCCGGCAGAGGGCGGCGACGGTGGCGGTCTTGCCGGAGCCGACGGGGCCGCCGAGGCCGATGCGGAGGGCTCTGCGGGTGCCGTCGGGTCGGTGCGCGTCGGCGCTCAGTGCGGTGGGTCCGTCGTGGGAGTGGTCGAGGTGCATGTGCGGCTCCTGGGGGGTCGTGGTCGGGTGCGGGTGCGTGGGGGCTGGTCGCGCAGTTCCCCGCGCCCCTTAAAAGCAGTGGGTCGACTGAGCGTCCTAGGATGCGAACAGGCGTACTGGCCAAGCCGCGTGCAGCTCGGCGGCGATCTCCAGCAAGGGCGCCGAAGCCGCGGGCAGCGCGTCGGTCCCCTCGTCGACCACCCTCCGCGCCGCCTCCACCGCCTGGTCCGCGACGCGGTCCAACTCCGGTGCCAGTCGCGCCAGTGCACCCGTCGCATCGAAGGGGTCGAGGCTCAGCAGGCGGACCGTCGCACTCGCCGGGCCGCTCACGCTCTCGTACGCCGCGCAGTAGGCCGCGTCCAGGGGCTCCAGGCCCGCCGCCCGGGCCGCCAGCCCCAGTACCACGGGCTGGTGCGCCCCTTTCGGGAACTCCCGTGCCACCGCGTCGAGTTCGTACGACGGCCAGGTCGCCCGGGCCGCCCGCATCAGCTGGCGGCCCAGTTTTCGCCCAGCAGCCCGCAGCGCGGGAGAGGGGGTACGGGCGTCCGCTGCCTCGTCCAACTGCCGTGGGTCGGCACCGAGTACGGCCGCCGCGGCGAGCGCCGCCGAGACCAGCCCGGTCGTGTGCAGCCGTCCCCGGCAGAAGGACTCCAGACCCTCTGCCCCGGTGATCCGCCCCGCCTTGACGGCCGCCTCGGCCCCGCCGGAGTGCGCGTGCCCTCCGGCGGGGAACCGGCCGTCGGCCAGGACCAGAAGTGCGGCCCTGGACATCAGAAGAGGAAGTAACGCTGAGCCATGGGCAGTTCGGCCGCCGGTGTGGCCTCCACCAGCTCCCCGTCGATGTGCACGGCGAAGCTGTCGGGGTCCACGCGTACGTCGGGCCGCGCGTCGTTCTCCCGCATGCCGGCCTTGGTGACCCCGCGCGTCGACTCGGTGGCCACGAACCGCTTGCCGAGCTGGAGCCGCTCCGGCAGTCCGTCCTCGATGGCAAGGGGCGCCACGAAGTTGAAGGAGTTCGAGGCGGGGGCCCGCCCGATCGCCCCGTACATCGGCCGGGGAAGGATCGGCTGCGGGGTCGGGATGGACGCGTTCGCGTCGCCCATCTGCGCGTAGGCGATCTGGCCGCCCTTGATCACGAGGTGCGGCTTGACCCCGAAGAACGCGGGCTCCCACAGCACCAGGTCGGCCAGCTTGCCCGTCTCCACCGACCCCACCTCGTGCGCGAGTCCCTGGGCGACGGCGGGGTTGATCGTGTACTTGGCGACATAGCGCCGCACCCGGTGGTTGTCCGCCTGCCCGTCGCCCGGCAGCGCGCCCCGGCGGCGCTTCATGACGTGCGCGGTCTGCCAGGTCCGCATGATGACCTCGCCGACGCGTCCCATGGCCTGGGCGTCGGACGAGATGATCGAGATGGCGCCCAGGTCGTGCAGGATGTCCTCGGCGCCGATGGTGGTGGGGCGGATGCGGGACTCGGCGAAGGCGAGGTCCTCGGGCACCGCCGCGTTGAGGTGGTGGCACACCATCAGCATGTCGAGGTGTTCCTCGGCGGTGTTGACGGTGAAGGGCCGGGTCGGGTTGGTCGAGCTCGGCAGCACGTGCGGCTGGGAGACCACGGTCATGATGTCCGGCGCGTGCCCGCCGCCCGCACCCTCGGTGTGGTAGGCGTGTATGCCCCGGCCGGCGATCGCGGCCAGCGTGTCGCCGACGAAGCCGGCCTCGTTGAGGGTGTCCGTGTGGATGGCGACCTGGATGCCGGTGCGCTCGGCGACGGTCAGCGAGGCGTCGATGACGGCCGGGGTCGAGCCCCAGTCCTCGTGCAGCTTGAGGCCGAGCGCGCCCCCGCGGATCTGCGAGAGCATCGCCTCGTGGGAGACGGTGTTGCCCTTGCCGAGGAAGCCGATGTTGAGCGGGTACTGCTCCATCGCCTCCAGCATCCGGGCGAGATGCCAGGGGCCGGGGGTGACGGTGGTGGCCTTGGAGCCCTCGGCGGGGCCTGTGCCGCCGCCCACCAGGGTGGTCACGCCGGACGCCAGCGCCTCGTCGGCGATCTGCGGACAGATGAAGTGGACGTGCGCGTCGACCGCGCCGGCGGTCAGGATCCGCCCGTTGCCCGCGATGATCTCGGTCTCGGGGCCGATGACGAGGTCCGGGTGGACCCCGTCCATGGTGTCGGGGTTGCCCGCCTTGCCGATGCCGGTGATCCGGCCGTCGCGGATGCCGATGTCGGCCTTGACGACGCCCCAGTGGTCGACGACGACCGCGCCGGTGATGACGGTGTCCGGGGTGCCGTCTGCGCGCGTAGCGCGCGACTGGCCCATCGACTCGCGGATGACCTTGCCGCCGCCGAACACGGCCTCGTCACCGGCGAGCCCGGGGCCGCCGGAACGATCCTCCTCGATCTCGATCAGCAGATCGGTGTCGGCGAGCCGGATGCGGTCGCCGGTGGTGGGGCCGAACAGGTCGGCGTAGGCGGCACGAGAGATCTCAGGCATCGAGGGCACCTCCGGTCTCCCCGCGCAGCCCCGGCACCACGCGGGCGCCGGCGAGCGGGACGAGTTCCACGTCGACCGGGACACCGGGCTCGAAGCGCACGGCGGTGCCGGCGGCGACGTTCAGCCGCTTGCCACGGGCCGCCGCGCGGTCGAACTCCAGGCCGGGGTTGGTCTCGGCGAAGTGGTAGTGGGAGCCGACCTGGACGGGCCGGTCGGCGGCGTTGAGGACGGTCAGCCGGGTGACCTCACGACCCTCGTTGCAGGCAATCGGCCCGTCGGCGAAGAGGAGCTCTCCGGGAATCATCAAGCCCCCTCAGACGATCGGGTCGTGGACGGTGACGAGCTTGGTGCCGTCCGGGAAGGTCGCCTCGACCTGGACGTCGTGGATCATCTCGGGGATGCCCTCCATGACGTCGTCACGGGTCAGCAACTTCCGCCCGGAGGACATGAGTTCGGCGACGGTACGGCCGTCACGCGCGCCTTCGAGGATGTGGGACGTGATGAGGGCGACCGCCTCGGGGTGGTTGAGCCTGAGCCCGCGGGCCCGGCGCTTCTCGGCCACGTCGGCCGCCACGTGGATGAGCAGCCTCTCTTGCTCGTGCGGGGTCAGTTGCACGTCCCACCTCACAGTCCTCGCTCCGGACCGTGCGGGGCCCGGTTGCCTCAGCCCCGGGGCAAAGTCCCTGGTGGCGTGGATCCGCAGGCTAGTTGGATCCGGTTTCAGGGGTGTTAACCGAGCTGTGATCCATCAACGCGTGCCGACTTCGTCCCGCACGCTCATCAGCGCCCGCAGGCCGTCGCCGAGGACCTCGGCGGGCGTCGGCCCCAACAGGGCCTGCTGGGCGAGGAAGCCCATCGCGGCCGCCATCATCGTGCGGGCCACGTGCTCCGGGGGTACGTCCGACCGCATCGTCCCGGCGTCCTGGTACGCCCCGACGATCCGCGACCAGGTCTCGCGCACGGCGCCGTAGCCCTCGCGCAGGAGGGCCGCGAGCTCCTCGTTGCGGAGCGTCTCGGTCCACACCTGGACGACCAGCCGCGGGAACGCCGGACGCCCGTCGACGGTCACGGACTCCTTGGTGGCGAGGACGCGGCTGAGCACGGACGCCACCAGGAGGTCCGGAGGCGGGGGCGGGCTGCTGCGGGCCGCCTCCTCGAAACCCTCGTGGACCTGGCCGAGCACCTCCTCGACGATCGCGGCGATGAGCTGCTCCTTGCCGCTGAAGTAGCGGTACACGGCCCCGGCCGAGAGGTCGACCTCCTTCAGGACGTCATGCATGGACGTGGCGTGGAAGCCGTTGCGAGCGAAGCAGACAGCCGCGCCGTCGAGGATCTGCCGACGTCTGGCGTCGAGGTGTGCCTGGGATACGCGAGCCATGGCGCCCAACGTAAAACGAACATTCCTTCTTGACAAGGCGCACGGACGGCGAGACGGTGTTCGCGAGACCAAAACGAACGATCCTTCTTTTTAGCGGGGTTCAACTGGGCCCCGGAGAGGACCACCATGTCCACCCGTCGCCTGATCGCGGTCGTCGTCCTGGTGCCGCTGCTCGCCGCCCTGGCCCTGTGGGCCTTCGCCTGGCCCGCCGCCCGCACCGCCCCGCGCGACCTGCCACTCGGCGTGGCCGGGCCGCCCGCCGCGACGGCACAGGTGGAGCAGGGGCTCCGGCAGCACGAGGGCGCCTTCGAGCTCCACCGCTACACCGACGAGGGGGCCGCGCGGGCGGCGATCGAGGACCGGACCGTATACGGCGCGGTCGTCGTCACCCCGCAGGGCCCGGAACTGCTCACCGCGTCGGCGGCAAGCCCGGTCGTGGCCCAGCTCCTCCAGCAGGCCGTGACCCGGCAGGCCGCGGCGAGCGGCGCCGAGGTGAGGACCGTGGACGTCGTCCCGGCTCCTGCGTCCGACCCGAGGGGCGCGGCCGTGAGCTCGTCCGTGCTGCCGCTGGCGCTGAGCGGCATCATCGCGGGCGCGCTCGTGACCCTGCTCGGACTGCGCGGCTCGCGTGCCGTGACCGCGCTGATCGTCGCCGCCGCGCTGGTGGGCCTCATCGCGGCCGCGCTGGCCCACAGCTGGCTCGGCGCCCTCACCGGCAGCTGGTGGGCGGAGGCGGGGACGCTCGCCCTGGCGATGCTGGCGGTGAGCGCGGCCGTCGCGGGACTCGCCGCCCTGGTCGGGCCCGCGGGCATCGGCGCCGTCGCGTTCCTGGTGATGTTCCTCGGCAACCCGTTCTCCGGCGCCGCCTCGGCCCCGCAGCTGCTGCCCGAGCCGGTGGGCACCATCGGCCAGTGGCTGCCGCCGGGCGCGAGCGCGACCCTGCTGCGCTCGGTGTCCTTCTTCGACGGCGCGGCAGCGACCGGTCCCGCCCTGACCCTCACGTGGTGGGCGGCGCTGGGCCTGGGTGCCGTAGTACTGGGGAACGCCCTGAAGTCCCGGACGAAGCACGCGTCGCCGGCCCCCGACGAGCGCGCGCTCACGCCGGTCGGCTGACCGAGCACTGCGACCCGGCCCGCCGGGGCTGGGAGCCGTAGCCCGGCGTACGCGCGAGCGCGATCCCGCCCGCCGATCCTGGGGGCCGTAGTACTGGGGAGCGAAATGGCGACCGCGCCCCCCTCAACTGACCGAACCCGCTCTCCGCACCCGGCCCCGCAGAGGACGTCCGAGCCAATGAGCGCCGTCGGCCGGTGACTGCCGCTGGGCACGAGCGCGACCCGGCCCGGGGGCTGGGAGCCGTAGCCCTCCGTACGCACTGACGTCGCGGCCGAGGGACGCCACACCCGCCGCCAGGCTTGCACGCGCCCCCGCGCCTCTCCCCCACACCACGCGACCCCGCGGTCGCCGCCCGAGCCCGTGAACACCGTCGACCCGTGGCCGGCGCGGGGCGCGCAAGCGCGATCCTGCCCGCCGGGCTGGATGGCGTAGGGCTGCGGGGAAACGCCGACAGCGACCGGCCCCCGTCAGCTGACCGAACCCGCTGTCCGAGCCGGTGGCCCCATCGGCCCGTGGACGGCGCCGGGCACGAGCGCGGCGGCCCTGTCCGCGCGGGGCCGGGGGCCGTAGCCCCGCGGAACGCACAATCGCGACCGCCCCTCTCGCGCGCCCCCGGCTAGGACGCCCCGCTGCCCCGATGATGCGCCGCGATTCCGAACCGCTGCTGTTCGCGAGGAGCGGAAGCGACCTCTCGGACCGTGGAGACCGCGCTGATCACCGGTTCCTCGACGGGTTCCTGGGACTCCTCCAGCCGTTCGAGGTCGGCGGCCGAGACCAGGGCGACCAGGGGCTTTCCGTGCCGTGTGACGACGACGCGCTCGCCGCCGTACACCACCCGGTTGATCAGGTCGGCGAGTTCAGCCCTGGCTTGCGTCACCGGAATCTCGTAGGCCATACCCCCATCATAACGTCACGTACGTCCTGTACATTTTTTACAGACGTCGAAGGAGGGGTACCCATGGCCCGACCGACCGCCCGCTACGTCCTGCCCGAGTTCCATGAGCGCACGAGCTTCGGGCAGAAGTCGATGGATCCGTACTCGAAACTGCTGGAGGAGCGGATCGTCTTCCTCGGGACGCGGATCGACGACATCTCGGCGAACGATCTGATGGCGCAGTTCATGTACCTCGAACACCAGGCCCCGGACCGGGACATCGCCCTGTACATCAACTCCCCCGGCGGCTCGTTCAGCGCGATGTCGGCTATCTACGACACGATGCAGTACGTCAGTTGCGACGTGGAGACGACCTGCCTCGGCCAGGCCGGCTCCTCCGCGGCGGTGCTGCTCGCGGCTGGCACCCCGGGCAAGCGGTCCGTGCTGCCGGGCGCCCGGGTGGTGATCCACCAGCCCGCGCTGAGCGAGCCCGTGCAGGGGCAGGCCAGTGATCTGGCCATCCAGGCAGACGAGTTGCTCCGGGTGCGGGCCCGCCTGGAGGAGATGCTCGTCCGGCACACCGGGCGCAGCCGCGAGCAGGTGAGCGCGGACATCGAGCGGGACAAGATCCTCGACGCGCAGGGCGCTCTGGACTACGGCCTGGCGGACGCGATCGTCCCGAGCCGCAAGTCCTCCCCCACCGCACCGGGCGCGAGGTGAGCCCTCGATGGTGCCGGATCTTCCCCCGCTGCCCGCGCTCACGCGCGCCGAGGGCGAGCTGATCGACCGTTATCTGGAGGTGGTCGACCTGCTGGGCCGGATCAACCCGGCCCGGCGGGAGGACACCTACGGCGGACTGCGCGCGGCCCAGGCGCTGGTGACCAGGGCGGCCGAGCTGCGTGACGCGCTGGCGCTGATGCACGGCCGGGGCGAGCGAGAACTGCACGCCGAGACACTGGCGCGGGCCCTGCGGGTCCTGGACGGCGAACGGCGTACGGCCCGGGTCACCGTGCCGCCCGAATCCGACAACTGACGCACCGGCAGCAATTCCGGACGCCCCGTGGTCTGACGAGGCGCCCGGGGCGCGGTTGAAACGGACCAAAAGGCGTACCGCCATTTGCAGGAGGCTCGGCTCCTTTTTCGGGACCGCCGAGGTTGCACAACGCGCGTGGTTCAGGGCGGGAATGAGGAGTTTCTGTGCTGGTCGCGCGGCCCGTGGGGCCCTCGACGCCCCTTCGCTAGCTCAGGTGTCCACCCGAACGGGTGAGTGGTGAGTAACAACACAAACCCCCGGTTCCATTGGGTTTTTGGGACATCCGTGCGCCAAGATCCCTGTCTGACGACAAGCCCCCGCCGCAGCGGCGGGGCGATCCGGGCGGACGCCGAGTCCTGCCGCCGCCCGGATGACCGGTCGACAGGAGTGGATCGGCAGGAGTGGAGGACCCAAGCAACGACGGGTCGCCGGAACGGTCACGCCATGACCGGGTCGAGCAGCCCTTGGGGTGAAGCCGCGTCAGCGGCCGGGCAACTTCGCCAGCCCGAATCCGACAGGTCATCCTTCACAGGCGGCTGACGAAGGGTTGCGCATGACTGCGCTCAATCGTGTCCCGTCGCTGATGGTCCGGGCCGGTACGGCCTCGGCCTTCGCCATCGCCGCCGTGGGCGGCTCCGTCGTGGTTCCGGGCGTCGCAGCCGACGCCGCCGCCGCGACACCGGCGACGAAGGCGCTCAAGGTAGCGGCCTCCAAGAAGGGCTCGCCGTACAAGTACGGCGCCACCGGGCCCCGCCGCTTCGACTGCTCAGGGCTCACGCTGTACTCGTTCAAGAAGGCGGGCAAGAAGCTCCCGCGCACGGCGGCCCAGCAGTACAACAAGACCCGCCACATCGGCTCGGGCAGCCGCAAGGCCGGCGACCTGGTGTTCTTCCACTCGGGTTCGAACGTCTACCACGTCGGCATCTACGCCGGGAAGGGAAAGATCTGGCACGCCCCGAAGACCGGGGACGTGGTGAGGCTGCAGAAGATCTGGACGAAGAGCGTCTGGTACGGCCGGGTCAAGTGACGCCCCCGAGGGGGCGGCGGCGACCTGACCTCCCGCCGTCCCCTCGGGTCTCCCGGGACGCGTGACACGGCTTCAGGTGGTTACCCGTGCCCGCATGGCCGACCACCGCCCGTGCACCGCCCGCAACGAGACCCCGCTGGAGCGCGCCGACCGCAACTTCGGCGAGCTGCTCCAGGAACTGCGCGTCACCCAGACCGGAGTGCAGATCCTCTTCGCCTTTCTGCTGACCCTGGCCTTCACCCAGCGCTTCCCGTCCCTCGACACCTTCCAGCGCGCCACGTACGTCACCACACTGCTGTTCGCGGTGCTCGCGGCGGCCCTCTTCACCGCGCCGGCCGCCCTGCACCGCTCGCTCTTCCAGCGCGGCGCCAAGGCCCGCATCGTGCAGGTCTCCTCCCGGCTAGCCACGATCGGCATGGGCGTTCTGGTGCTCGCGTTCACCGGCTCGGTGCTGCTCGTGGTGGACGTGACGACGGACCGGGCCGGCGGACTGGCCGCGGGCGCGGCGACCCTGCTGATGTGTCTGGGCCTGTGGGGCCTGCTCCCCCGCCTGGTCCTGCGGGCGGGACGCGCAGAGGAGCACAGGGCGGCGCAGGCGCAGGCACAGGCGCAGTCGCACCCGGCCCCCGGGCCGACGGAGCGCGAGGTGATCAGGCCGCGAGCGGCCGTTCGGCCCGGAGCATCACCGCGAGAGCCGTCACCGCGTCTGCGATGACCCCGGGACACATCGCCCTGTCGAACTGATGTCTTCTACGGCTCCTGCTGCCCCGCGGCGGTGACCGGCTCCGCCGGTACCGTCCACGGGAGTTCGATCGAGACGGTCTTGCCGCCTTCGCCGGTGGGCCTGACTCTCAGCCTGCCGCCGCTCTCGGCGGCGAGCCAGCGGATGATCACCATCCCCCGTCCGTTGTCCTGCTGGACCGCGGCCGGCAGGCGCTTGGGGAAGCGGGGGTGGCTGTCGGTGACCCCGATGCGCAGCTGTTCGTCACGGTCCAGCTCGATGTCCACCGTGAAGGTGGGTGACTGCCCGAAGGTGTGCTGTACGGCGTTGGTGGCGAGTTCGGAGACGATGAGCCGGACGGTCTCGGCGGCGTCCGTGGTCGGCGCCAGCCCCCACTCCGCCAGGGTGCTCAGGACGTAGGTGCGGGCCGCGGAGACCGAGGCGGGTTCGCTCGGCAGAGTGACGGATGCTTCCAGGTGGTCTGCCATGGCGACGTCGTCCCTTTCCCACGGGACCGGAGTCCGACACGGTGCGGATGGTTCGAGTACGGTCCCGGACTGGTGGTTCATCGTCAGAGTGCCATCACGGAGGCCGCGACGGGTGCCGATCCACCAAGATGTGCATATATCTGTCGCTCGAAGCGGTGAACTCTGCGACGCGAGACCGTATTTGGGCAGCTCGTCAGGAGTAAGGAGGAGCGCATGCAGCACGGCCCCGCGGTGCGCCGGCGGAAACTGGGCGCCGAACTGCGTGCGTTGCGCGCGAGTGCGGGGCTCACCAGCGGTGAGGCGGCCCGGCTCGTGGGCTGGCACCAGTCGAAGGTGAGCCGCATCGAGACCGGTGCCAGCGGGGTGAAACCGGCCGATGTGCGGTTACTTCTCGACGCCTACCGCGTGGGGGACGCGAATCTGCGGGAACTGCTGCTGGTATTGGCGGGCTCCGACGAGAGCGGCGGCCGGCACCACTGGTGGCACGCGTACCGGGGTGTCCTGCCGCCGACGTACCGGGACTTCATCAGTCTGGAGTCCCAGGCGAGCGCGATGCGCACGCTGGAGACCTCGGTCGTGCCCGGGCTGCTCCAGACGCCCGAGTACGCCCGCGCGGTGACCCGGGCCGCCGTGGACGGCCTGGACGACGAACGTCTCGACGCGCTGGTCGAGGTCCGGCTGGCCCGGCAGGACATCCTCCGTGCGCAGCCGCCCCTGGAGTTGAGCGCGGTCCTGGACGAGGCGGTGCTGCGACGGGAGGTCGGCGGCCCCGAGGTGATGGCCCGTCAGCGAAAGAGACTCCTGGAGGCGGCCCGGCTGCCTCAAGTGCGGCTGCAGGTACTGCCGTTCACTGCCGGGGCGCATGTGGGTATCACCGGGCCTTTCGTAATCTTCTCATTTTCGCGCACTTCTGATCTGGATGTGGTTGTTCTCGACCACTTGACGAGTAGCCTCTATCTCGAGCGGAAAGAAGACCTCCAGGCCTACACCGAGGCCTTCAACACCCTTCGGATCCACGCCCTTTCGCCCGAGGACTCGTTGGATTACCTCGCCGAGATGGGTGACGGCGCGTAAGGAGGCACCATGTCCGCACTGCCTCGGAACGTCATCTCCAGTACCCGATTGCCCGAAGTTCGCTGGCTGCGCAGCAGCTACAGCACAGGAGCGAACAACTGCGTCGAGACAGCGAGGCCGTCGGCCGGGCCATGTGCCGGGCTGCTCGCCGTACGCGACTCCAAGAACCCGGACGGACCCGCGCTGCTCTTCTCCCCCGAGAGCTGGGCGGGCTTCGTGCGCGCGTTCTGACCGTTTCAGCCCGTTCGGCGCACGGCCGTGTCACGCCGACTCATGGTCGTGTCCCGCCGATCACCTGAACTGCGCGTTCGATCTGCTCCTCGGAGAGGTCCGCGCGGGCGGTCAGCCTGAGCCGTGAGATGCCGTCGGGCACGGACGGGGGCCGGAAACAGCCCACGAAGAGCCCGGCGGCACGGCAGTCGGCCGCCCACTGAACGGCCTCCTCCGGGGAGGGTGCGCGCACCGAGACCACCGCGGCGTCCGGACGTACCGCTTCCAGACCCGCGGCGGTCAGGCGTGCGTGCAGTCCGGTCGCCACCTCGCGCGCGCGTGCGGCGCGCTCGGGCTCACGGCCGAGCAGCCGCAGGGCCGCGAGGGCGGCTCCCGCCGAGGCGGGGGCCAGACCGGTGTCGAAGATGAACGTCCGTGCCGCGTTGACCAGATGTTCGACGACCCGTGCGGGGCCGAGGACGGCGCCGCCCTGGCTGCCGAGCGACTTGGACAGCGTGACCGTGACGACCACGTCGTCGGCGCCCGCGAGTCCCGCCGCCTGCGGGGCGCCGCGGCCGCCGGCGCCGAGCACGCCCAGGCCGTGGGCGTCGTCGACGACCAGGCCCGCGCCGTGCTCCCGGCATGCCTCGGCGAGGCCGGCCAGGGGTGCCGCGTCGCCGTCGACCGAGAAGACCGTGTCGGACACGGCGACGGCGGGCCCCTCGTGGGTGCCGAGCGCCTTGCGCACCGCGTCCGGGTCGGCGTGCGCGACGACCTGGGTCGTACCGCGGGCCAGCCGGCAGCCGTCGATGAGGGAGGCGTGGTTGCCCGCGTCGGAGACGATCAGGGAGCCGTGCGGCGCGAGCGCGGTGACGGCGGCCAGGTTCGCCGCGTAGCCGGAGGAGAAGACGAGCGCCGCCTCGAAGCCGCAGAACTCGGCCAGTTCGCGTTCGAGCCGGTTGTGCAGCTCGGTGGTGCCGGTGACGAGCCGGGAGCCGGTGGCGCCGGCGCCCCAGGTCCGCGCGGCCGCCGCGGCCCCTTCGACGACCTCGGGATGCCGGGCGAGGCCCAGGTAGTCGTTGCTCGCGAGATCGAGCAGCGGCGAGTCGGCCGGGCGTGGCCGCAGGGTCCGTACGAGTCCGGCCCGCCGGCGCGCCGCCGCCTGCTCGTCGATCCAGCCGAACGCCATGGGTCCTCCGGGGCTTTTGTAGACAACGGACAGACCCTAGCGGCAGCAAACGCTACCTACGGTGTGGCAATACCCACACGTCGAAGCGGGTGTGTTGTGCGATCCCTACCTTGGCCCGGAGCGGGTCCGTAGGACAGGATCGGCTCTCATGGACCTGCTGAACACGCTGGTGGACAAGGGGCTTCGGCGCGAGCTGCCGACCCGCGAGGAGGCGCTGGCCGTGCTGGCCACCTCCGACGACGACCTGCTCGACGTGGTGGCCGCGGCCGGAAAGGTGCGCCGGCACTGGTTCGGACGGCGGGTGAAACTCAACTATCTCGTCAACCTGAAGTCGGGGCTGTGCCCCGAGGACTGCTCCTACTGCTCCCAGCGGCTGGGCTCCTCGACGGGCATCCTGAAGTACACCTGGCTCAAGCCCGAGCAGGCCTCCCAGGCCGCGGCGGCGGGCCTCGCGGGCGGCGCCAAGCGGGTCTGCCTGGTGGCGTCCGGGCGCGGTCCGACCGACCGTGACGTGGACCGGGTCGCGGGCACCATCAAGGCGATCAAGGAAGAGAACGAGGGCGTCGAGGTGTGCGCCTGTCTCGGTCTGCTCTCCGACGGCCAGGCCGAGCGGCTGCGCGAGGCGGGCGCGGACGCCTACAACCACAACCTCAACACGTCCGAGTCGACCTACGGCGACATCACGACCACCCACACCTACGCCGACCGCGTCGACACCGTGACCAAGGCGCACGCAGCCGGTCTGTCCGCCTGCTCGGGTCTGATCGCCGGCATGGGCGAGAGCGACGAGGACCTGGTCGACGTCGTCTACTCGCTGCGCGAGCTGGACCCCGACTCGGTCCCGGTCAACTTCCTGATCCCGGTCGAGGGCACCCCGCTCGCCAAGGAGTGGAACCTCACCCCGCAGCGCTGCCTGCGCATCCTGGCGATGGTCCGCTTCGTCTGCCCGGACGTCGAGGTCCGCATCGCGGGCGGCCGCGAGGTCCATCTGCGCACGATGCAGCCCCTCGCCCTCAACCTCGCCAACTCGATCTTCCTCGGCGACTACCTCACCACCGAGGGCCAGGCCGGCAAGGCCGACCTGGAGATGATCGCGGACGCCGGCTTCGAGGTGGAGGGCGCGGGCGAGGTGACTCTCCCGGAGCACCGGGCGACGGCCGGCGGCGGCTGCGGCTCGCACGAGTCCGCGGGCTGCGGGTCCCACGAGGGCGCGGGCTGCGGCTCCCACGAGGGCGGCGGGGTCTGCGGTACGACGGTCCCGGCCGCCGCCCCCGCCAACGAGGCGCGGACCGATCTCGTCGCCGTACGCCGTCGAGGTGCCGGAACGGATCTCGCGCCCAATGCCTGATCTGCCCGGCCTGCCCGTGCCGGAGCTGCTGGCGCTCGACCGGCGGCATGTGTGGCATCCGTACGGTCCGATGCCCGGCCGGGTCGATCCGCTCGTGGTGGAATCGGCGAGCGGGGTGCGGCTGCGGCTCGCCGGGGGCCGCGAGCTGGTGGACGGGATGTCCTCCTGGTGGTCGGCGATCCACGGCTACAACCACCCGGTGCTGAACGAGGCCGCGCGGGAGCAGCTCGGGCGGATGAGCCATGTGATGTTCGGCGGGCTCACCCACGAGCCCGCCGTCCGGCTCGCGAAGCTCCTTGTCGACATGTCTCCCGAGGGCCTGGAGCATGTCTTCCTGGCCGACTCGGGGTCGGTGTCGGTCGAGGTCGCGGTGAAGATGTGCCTGCAGTACTGGCGTTCGCTGGGCCGCACGGGCAAGCAGCGTCTGCTGACCTGGCGCGGCGGCTACCACGGCGACACCTGGCAGCCGATGTCGGTGTGCGACCCCGAGGGCGGGATGCACGAGCTGTGGTCCGGGGTCCTGCCCCGCCAGGTGTTCGTGGACGCGCCTCCGGCCGCGTACGAGGAGTCGTACGCCGACCTGCTGCGCGCGGCGATCGAGCGGCACGCCGACGAACTGGCCGCGGTGATCGTGGAGCCGGTGGTGCAGGGCGCGGGCGGGATGCGGTTCCACTCCCCCGCGTATCTGCGGGTGCTGCGCGAGGCGTGCGACACGCACGACGTGCTGCTGGTGTTCGACGAGATCGCGACCGGTTTCGGCCGCACGGGCGCCCTGTTCGCGGCGGAACACGCGGCGGTGACTCCGGACGTGATGTGCGTGGGCAAGGCGCTGACCGGCGGCTACCTGACGATGGCGGCGACCCTGTGCACGCCCCGGGTGGCCGACGGCATCTCGCGTGGCGAGGTGCCGGTGCTCGCCCACGGCCCCACCTTCATGGGCAACCCGCTGGCCGCGTCGGTGGCCTGCGCGTCGATCGACCTGCTGCTCGGGCAGGACTGGCTCTCCGAGGTCAAGCGGATCGAGGCGGGGCTGCGCGAGGGGCTGACGCCGGCCCGTGAGCTCCCGGGCGTGAAAAACGTGCGGGTGCTCGGCGCCATCGGGGTCGTCCAGCTGGACCACGACGTCGACATGAGGGCCGCGACGGAGGCCGCCGTCCGCGAGGGCGTGTGGCTGCGGCCGTTCCGCGACCTCGTCTACACGATGCCGCCGTACGTCACGAGTGACGAGGACGTGGCACGGATCGCGCGTGCGGTGTGTGCCGCCGCCCAGGAGGGATGACATGCCGGTACTGGTGATCACGGGGACGGGCACGGAGGTCGGCAAGACCGTCACCACGGCCGCCGTCGCCGCCGCCGCGCTCGCCGCCGGACGGACGGTCGCCGTCCTGAAGGCCGCGCAGACCGGTGTGGGGCCGGACGAGCCCGGGGACGCCGACGAGGCCGTCCGGCTCGCGGGTGCCGTGACTAGGGCCGAACTCGCCCGCTTTCCCGAGCCGTTGGCCCCGGCGACGGCCGCGCGGCGGGCCCGCTCTCCGGCCGGTGCGCCCGCTGGAGGTCGCCGAGGCCGCCGCCAAGCTGGCCGTCGAGCACGATCTGGTCCTGGTGGAGGGGGCGGGCGGCCTGCTCGTCCGCTTCGACGACGAGGGCGGGACGCTGGCCGACGCGGCGGAGCTGCTGCGGGCGCCTGTCCTGGTCGTGGCGTCGGCGGGCCTGGGCACGCTCAACACGACGGAGCTGACGGCCCGTGAACTCCGGCGCCGCGAACTCGACTTGGCGGGTGTGGTGATCGGCAGCTGGCCCGACTCCCCCGACCTCGCCTCGCGTTGCAACCTCGCGGATCTGCCGGACGTGTCCGGGGCTCCGCTGCTCGGCGCCCTGCCGGCCGGTGCGGGCCGGCTCGCTGCGTCCGACTTCCGTGCCGCGGCGCCGAGTTGGCTGGCGCCACGGCTGGACGGGACGTGGGACGCGGCGGCGTTCGGGGTGCGCGAGGCTCCCTGAGCGGGCCTCGGGGAACCTCCGGGTGTCCGTCCGATGACGTCCGTCCTCGTTGTCAGGCTCGGCGGGCGCAGGACGCGAGGCGGTCGGCGAGCGCGATGACGAGGTCGCGCAGTTCGGCGGGGCGCTCGATGACGAACGGCCGGTCGAGTGAGGCAAGGACCCCGGGCAACCAGTCGAGCCGCTCCGCCCGCAGCTCGACGCGCAGCCAGCGCTCGGCCGCCCGGTCCTCGCCGTCCGTGGACTCGTTCTCCTCCAGGCTCGCGACGGCGGCCGGGAGGCGGGCGCGGATCTGCTCGGCGGTCCCGTGGATCCGCAGGATCACCTCATGCCGGTACTCGGCCGTGGCGAATCCCGACAGCACACGCTGTGCCGGAGTGGGACCCACGGGCGCTTCGAACGAGCCGGGCAGGGCCCTGGCGTCCGCGATGCGATCGAGCCGGAAGGTTCGGTCCTCGCCGACCTGGGCGTCCTTGCCCGTGACGTACCACCGGCCCGCATGGGCGACGATCCCGTACGCGTGCAGTGTGCGCTCGCTGTGCCGTCCGTCGCGGTCGGTGTAGCGGATCGAGACCGGCCGGCGGTGGCGCACCGCGTCGGCGACGGTCAGCAGGAGCCCGGCGTCCGGGTGGTCCGACTCGCCGGACCGGTCCGTGAAGTCGAGAGCTTCCAGGAGCGCGTCGAGCCGGCGGGCGATGTGCCGGGGCAGCACCCGCCGGATCTTCGCCGACGCCGTCTCGTTCGCCGTGCGCTCCGTCGGCGTCAGCCCCGCCCGGCGGCCTGCGACCAGGCCGAGCAGTACGGCCAGCGCCTCGTCGTCGCTGAGCATGAGCGGAGGCAGGCGGTACCCGGGACCCAGCCGGTACCCGCCGTAGCGGCCGCGCACCGACTCCACGGGCACGTCCAGGTCGATCAGCTGGTTCACATACCGCCGCACGGTGCGTCCTTCGACGCCGAGACGGTCGGCCAGCTCGGCCACGGTCCGGGTGCCGCCCGACTGCAGCAGCTCCAGGAGTGTCAGCACGCGGCCGGTGGGTCGGGGCATGTTCGCAGCCTAACGCGAATACAGGACCGATTCTGTCCTCTATTACTCCTAGTCTGCGACGAGCACGCCTTCAGCACAGCCAAGGAGATTCCCATGGACTTCGTCTCGATCCGCATCATCACCAGCGACGT
Organism: Streptomyces sp. SLBN-8D4; assembly: GCF_049739545.1. Taxonomy (NCBI): domain Bacteria; kingdom Bacillati; phylum Actinomycetota; class Actinomycetes; order Kitasatosporales; family Streptomycetaceae; genus Streptomyces; species Streptomyces sp. SLBN-8D4. The sequence goes on along the minus strand of NZ_JBMGQC010000001.1, from coordinate 8,255,879 downwards.
CACGCGCCTCGTCGAGTTCTACGAGCGAGCCACGGGGATGCGGGCGGTACGGGCCACCGAGGACTTCGCCGAGCTCAGGACCGCGGGCGCCGCCCTCGCGATCGCGAGCACCCGCACCGTCCCGCTGTTCGCCCCGGGCTCCGCCCGCCCGGCGGACAACCACAGTGTGATCACCGAGTTCCTCGTCGACGACGTGGACCGTGTTCACCAGAACCTGACCGGCTTCGTCACCGACTTCGTCAACGAGCCCACCACGATGCCCTGGGGCAACCGGTCGCTGCTGTTCCGCGACCCCGACGGCAACCTCGTCAACTTCTTCACGCCTGTCACCCCGGCGGCCATCGAAAAGTTCGCACGCTGACGCCACGCACAGCCGCTCACCGCGTCCAGGAGCCCTCGCTCTCCGCGATGAGCCGCACCAGTTCGATGCGGGAGCGGATGCCCAACCGGGTGAAGACGCCCCGCAGATGGTGGTCGATCGTGCGCGGGCTGAGGGCCAGCCGGGCGGCGATCTCCCGGTTGGTGGCTCCTTCGGCGACCATCCGGGCGACCAGCAACTGCTGGGCGGTGAGGCGTGCGGTGGGTTCCACCGAGTGGGTCGGTGCCGCCGGGGCGCCGAGGGCGCGGAGTTCGGCTCGGGCCTGGGCCGCGCAGTGCGGGGCGCCGAAGTGTTCGAAGGCCGCCAGGGCACTGTGCAGGCGGTCGCGGGCCTCGGCGCGGTGGCGCAGCCGGCGCAGAGCACTGCCGAACAGGAGCTCCGTGCGGGCGCGTTCGAAGTCGCGGGTCCCGCGGGCGTGCAGGTCGAGCGCCGCACGGTAGTGCTCGACCGCCTCCTCGCCGGGAGCCAGCAGCGCACGGCATCGGGCGCTCAGGGCGAGGTCGTCGGGGCTGCGTACGGCCGTGGCCCAGCGGTGGTAGTCGGCGTGGGCGCCACGGGCGATCCTCGTGTCGTCGGTGCGGACGGCGGCCTCGACGTAGTGCGGGGTGGCCAGGTGCCGGATGGCCCGGTGGCCGTGGCCGGGGCCGAACCCGGCGAGGGCGCGCAGCCGGGCCGCCGCGCCGGCGAAACGGCCGTCGGTGAGGTCGAGGAAGGCGAGCGCCCACTGGGCGAGCGCGGCGGGCAGGCCGAGGCCCCGGGCGAGGGCGTACGACCGTGCGGCGGCGGCGCGTTCGCGGCAGACGTCCGCGTCACCCGTGATCGCCGCGAACATGGCGAGGGCGGCCTGGAGGTGGCAGGCCCCGTTGTCCTGCCCGGTGGCGTACGCCTGATGCAGGGCCTCCGTCGCCGCGGTCTGTCCGGCCTGGGGGCGGCCGGTCCAGAAGTCGGCGTAGGCGCGGAACTCCATGGCCTGGGCCACGACGGCCGTCGCGCCCCGGGCGCGGGCGGAGGTGACGGCCCGGAGAGTCGCGGTGGCCGCGCGGGTGTGGTCGCCGAGCATCAGCGCGGCGATGCCCGCGTGGATCAGGACGGTGGGGTCGCCGCCGGGACCGCAACGCCCGGCGGCCGCCTGGAGGAGGTCTCGGGCGTCCTCGTACCGCCCCTCGAAGGCGGCAGTCAGTCCGCCGAGCGTGCCGGGCTGCGCGATCCCGAGTCGCCCGGCGACCCGGGCGGCCTCCCGGCAGCGGCGCAGGTCGCCGGTGTAGATCGCGGCCTCGGTGGCGCGGGCGAGGAGATGAGAGGCGGGGTCGATGAACACCTCACCGTCACCAGGTGTCCCGTCCGCCTCTGGAGAATCGTTCCCTCTTCGGGCTCTCGCGCGGTGCGCCGCCGCGCCCAGGAGCGCGTCGAACGCCTCCGTCGCATTGCCTTCGCGCAGCGCGAGCAGACCCGAGAGGGCGTCGTCGGCCGTGCCGTCGGCCGCCAGTCGGCGGGCCCGGTCGCCGTCGCCGGCCTGCCAGGCGTCGGCGGCGGCACGTGTCACCAGACGGGAGCGTTCCGCCGGGTCCGGACAGAGCGCGGCGGCCCGCTCCAGCAGGACCCGGGCCAGGGCGATTTGTCCGGTGCGCCGGGCCTTGTCCGCGGAGCCGCGGAGCTCCGCGGCAAGCCGTCCGCTCGGACCCAGAGCGCCCGCGCCCCGGTGCCAGGACCGACGGGGAGCCTCGCCGTCGCCGTGCAGCACGCGGGCCAGCAGGCGGTGGACGTCCCGGCGGTCGGCCGGGGTGCCGGACTCGTACGCGGCGATCCTCGTCCAGGCGTCCCGGAAGACGACCCCGCCCGCCCCCGAGTGCGCCACGCCGACCGCCTCCGCGGCTTCCAGCGGGCGGGTGTCGAGGCGGGCGGCGGTGACGGCGCGCAGGAAGGCGTGGGTGGCGACCGGGTACTGGTCGGCCGCAGCGAGGAGCAGGAGAAGGCGGGTGTCGTCGGGCAGGACCCGGATCTCCGCGCGTAGCGCACGCAGCAGTGCGGGGGCGATGTCGGCGGGGTCGGTGGGGAGCGGGTCCAGGCCCGCCGACTGACGGTCGGTCAGCAGCGTCACGAGTTCGGCGGCGGCGCGCGGATCACCGTAAACGGAATGCGAGAGCCGCACCCTGATGCCCTCGGGGAGGGCCGAGATCACGGGCTGCGGTGGCGAAGTGGGGGTCTGATGCGGAGGGTTCACCGGAGTCACCACGCAACTCACGTTACTGGCGAGTTAATTGACCCGTAAAGACCGGCGACTTCGCCGATGCGGAGCGCGTAGACCCCGCCGACACTCCTGACAACCCCACCCGTTTCAGGAGGCATCATGCAGCGCTTCGGGCGTCGCATCGCCGCGGCCGCCACGGCCGTGGTCACTTCTCTCCTTCTGGCACTCTCCTTCGCCGCGGTCCCCGCTCACGCGGCGACCCACAACCCCGTCGTCTTCGTGCACGGCCTCAGCAGCGACGCGAGCAGCTGGGACGACTGGATCGCCGACTTCAAGGCGGACGGCTACACCACGTCGGAGCTCGACGCCTGGTCGTACAGCTGGTCGCAGTCGAACGTGACCACCGCCCAGCAACTGGCCACCGAGGTCCAGCGGGTGCTCAAGGCGACCGGCGCCTCGAAGGTCGACCTGGTCACCCACTCGATGGGCGCGCTGAGCGCCCGCTACTACCTGAAGAACCTCGGCGGCACCGCGTACGTGGACGACTTCGTCTCGGCCGCCGGCGTCAACCACGGCACGACCACGGCCTCCTGGTGCTCGTGGCTGTACACCTCGTGCGCGGAGATGTACACCGGCAGCTCCTTCCTCACGGCCCTCAACTCCGGCGACGAGACGCCGGGCAGCGTCAGCTATGCCAGCTACTGGTCCAACTGCGACGACGCCCTCACCCCCGACACCACGGCGATCCTCAGCGGGGCCACCAACGTCGAGGTCGGCTGCATCTCGCACACCGACATGAACAACGACCACGGCGTCTACGAGCAGGTGCGCGACTTCGTCCGGTGAGTCCCAGCAGGGGTGCGACGGGGTCCCGCGGGGGACAATTGCGGTGAGGTCGGTCCTGTCCGGTGAGGGAGGCTGCCATGGCACCGCGGTCCGCCGGTTCCGGGAAGGTGTCCCGGGACCCCGTCCAGCATCCGCTGTTCGCCCGGTACTACGCCCGGGTCAGTGTCGCCGCCGAGACCCGGATAGGCATGGCCGGCGTGCGAAAGCGGCTGCTCGCCGGGCTGTCCGGGCGGGTGCTCGAGATCGGCGCGGGCAACGGCCTGAACTTCTCGCACTATCCCCGCGCGGTCTCCGAGGTCGTGGCGATCGAACCGGAGCGCCGGCTGCGGCAGTTGGCGGTGGAGGCCGCCCTGCACTCGGAGGTACCGGTCGACGTGGCGCCCGGGGCCGCGGAGGCGCTGCCCGTCAAGAGCGAGGCGTTCGACGCCGTGGTGTTCTCGCTGGTGCTGTGCAGTGTGCGCGACGTGCCGCGGGCGCTCGGCGAGGTGCGCAGGGTGCTGCGGCCCGGCGGGGTCGTGCGGTTCTTCGAGCACGGCAAGGGCGGCGGTCCGGCGATGCGCTTCACCCAGCGTGCCCTGGACCGCACGCTGTGGCCGCCGCTGACCGGCGGCTGCCATCTGGGCCGTGACCCGGTCGCGGCCCTGCGGGCGGCCGGCTTCGAACTCGGCCCCTACCGGCGGGTGTTGATGCCGGAAAAGGGGCCGACGCTGCCCACGTCCTTCTGCGTGCTGGGCACCGCCTGGCGGCCGATGCCGGCGGAGCGCTGATCAGAGCGTCCATCTCCGCAGCTCGCGGGCAATGTCGTGCACCGAGGCGTCGCCCTTCTTGGCCACCTTGGCGAGGTCCCGGACGAGTTCGGGCGAGGTGACGACCCTGAGCCCGCTCGCGACGAGATAGGCGTACCCGACCGCGCAGGCGAAGAGCGCGTTGGTGCGCTCCAACGCCGGGACATGGATGAGGAGTTGCAGCAGCGCGGCGGCACGCAGGTGCGGGCCGTCGTAGACCGGGATGTCGAAGATCTCCGCCTGGTGGCGTGCCACGGCGGCGACCAGCGCGCCCCAGTCGGTGACCTGGGGATCGCCCGGGGTCTTCTGCTCCGCGAGCATCAGGAGCCAGGCGAGGTCGATGTGCAGATCGCTCAACGAGTCTCGTGGTCCTTGCCGAACTCCTCCGCGAACACGGATTCGTACTGCTTCATGAAGTCGGCCGCGGCCTCCACGAAGGCCTGGCCCGCCTCGCCGGTGTCTTTCATGACCAGTTCCTCGATGTAGCGGTTGACGCTCACGCCGCGGGCGAGGGCACGTTCACGGGCGGCGCGGGCGGTGCCCTCGTCCACCCGCACGTTCAACTGAGTCTTCGCCATACTTCGAAGCTAGCGCCGAAGTGCTAGCGCTGGCAAGAGGGGCCTTCAGGCCTAGCAGGTGCCCCTTACACGGGTATCAGGGACCAGACCTGGGGTGGAGGCCGCCTCGACCCCAAGAGGGATATCAAGTGTGGGGCGAATCACACTACCCTCGGCCTCATGGCAACTGCTGCGGAGGACGCTCCGGACACCGCCCCGGCCGACAGGATCGCTGCCCGCGCCCGCGGTCTGACCAAGGCGTACGGCTCGGGCGAGACGGCCGTGATCGCCCTGGACTCGGTGGACGTGGACATCGCGCGGGGCCGCTTCACCGCGGTCATGGGGCCCTCGGGCTCCGGGAAGTCCACGCTGATGCACTGCCTGGCGGGGCTCGACTCCGTGTCGGCCGGCCAGGTGTGGCTCGGCGACACCGAGATCACGGGGCTCAAGGATCGCGAGCTGACCCGGCTGCGCCGGGACCGGATCGGGTTCATGTTCCAGTCGTTCAACCTGATCCCGACACTGAACGCGGCCGAGAACATCACCCTGCCCATGGACATCGCGGGCAAGAAGCCCGACGAGAAGTGGCTGGACCAGGTCATCGACACCCTGGGCCTGCGGGACCGTCTGAAGCACCGGCCCGCGCAGCTCTCGGGCGGCCAGCAGCAGCGCGTCGCGTGCGCCCGGGCGCTCGTCTCCCGGCCCGAGCTGATCTTCGCGGACGAGCCGACCGGCAACCTCGACTCACGGGCGGGCCTGGAGGTCCTCGGATTCCTGCGCGAAGCAGTCGACCAGCTCGGGCAGACCGTCGTCATGGTCACCCACGACCCGGGCGCCGCCACCCACTCCGACCTGGTGCTCTTCCTCGGGGACGGACGGATCGTGGACAGCATGGAGCGGCCCACCGCGGAGGCCGTGCTGGAACGCATGAAGCGCTTCGACGTGATCCGCGGCCAGTTCGACGCCGACACCGACGAGGGCTGACCCCGTGCTGAAGGCGACCCTGCGCAGTTTCCTCGCCCACAAGGGACGGCTGCTGCTCTCCGCGCTGGCCGTGGTCCTGTCCGTGGCGTTCGTCTCGGGCAGCCTGATCTTCTCCGACACCCTGAGCAGCACCTTCGACCGGCTCTTCGCCTCGACCGCGCCCGACCTCACGGTCAGCCCCAAGGAAGACCTGAGCGAGGCCATCCCGTCCGGCACGACGGCCACGCTGCCGGCCGCGCTCGCGGACCGGGTCGCCCGGGTCGACGGGGTCGGTGCCGCGCGCTTCGACGCGGAGGACGACGGCATCACCGTCGCCGACGCCGAGAACGAGTCGGTGGGCTCGACCACCGGCGCCCCCACCATCGGCACCGACTGGAACCCGACCTCGCGCAGCCCGCTGAAGCTCACCTCCGGCCACGCCCCGCACGGCCCGGCCGAGGCGCTGCTCGACTCGGAGACCGCCGACCGCAAGGACCTGCACATCGGCGACCCGCTCACCGTGATCGCGGCGCCCGGCTCGTTCAAGGTGCGGATCGTCGGCATCGCCACGTTCACCACCACCAACCCCGGTGCCACGCTGCTGTTCCTCGACCCGCCGACCGCGCAGGCGAAGCTGCTCGGCTCCTCGAAGGCCGCCACCAGCATCTCGGTCGACGCCGCCGAGGGCGTCAGCAACGACCAGCTCAAACAGCGTGTGGCCGCCGCGCTCGGCACGGGCACCTACGAGTACCGGACCGCCGACGAACAGGCGAAGTCGGACGTCGACCAGCTGGGCGGATTCCTCGACGTCATCAAGTACGTCATGCTCGGCTTCGCGGGCATCGCCGTCCTGGTCGGCATCTTCCTGATCGTCAACACGTTCTCCATGCTGATCGCCCAGCGCACCCGTGAGCTGGGCCTCCTGCGCGCACTCGGCGCCGACCGGCGTCAGGTCCGCCGCTCGGTGCTGACCGAGGCCACCCTGCTCGGCCTGGTCGGCTCCACGGTCGGGCTCGGCACGGGCATCGGGCTCGCCGTCGGGCTCATCGCGCTCATGAACGCGTTCGGCATGAACATCCGGACCGGCGAGATGGTCATCGGCTGGGGAACCCCCGTGGCGGCCTACGTCGTCGGCGTGGGCGTCACCTTCGTCGCGGCCTATCTCCCGGCCCGGCGCGCGGCCGGCGTCTCCCCCATGGCGGCCCTGGCGGACGCCGAGATCGCCGGGATCGGCAAGCCGCTGCGTGTGCGGGCGATCGTGGGCGGGGTCGTCGGCGCGGGGGGCGCGGCCGCGTTGGTGGGATGTGTCACCGCGTCCAGGACGGCGTCCGCGGCCTCCCTCCTCGGCCTCGGCGTCGTCCTGACGCTCCTGGCCACCGTCATCGCGGGCCCGCTGCTGGTGCGTCCGGTGATCCGGGTGCTTGGCGGCGCCTTCCCGGCCCTCTTCGGCCCGGTGGGGCGGATGAGCCAGCGCAACGCCCTGCGCAACCCCCGCCGCACCGGCGCCACCGCGGCCGCCCTGATGGTCGGCCTCGCCCTGGTCGGCGGGATGTCCGTGGCCAGCGCCTCGATGTCCAAGTCCTTCGACGACCAGATCGACAAGACGCTGGGCGCCGACTTCGTCGTGCAGAACGGCAACTTCCTGCCGTTCCCGCAGGAGGTCACGGACGCGGTGCGCAGGACCGAGGGCGCCGGGCTCGTCGTACGGTCGAGATTCGCCCCGATCGCCGTACGGCTGCCGGACGGCAAGCGCGTGGAGACCACGGCCGCCGGGTACGATCCGCGGCTCGACGAGGTCGCCCACATCACCTACGCGCAGGGCGACACCGCGGCCGCGCTCGCCGCGGGGCACCTGGCCATGGACCTGGACTTCGCGCGCGACCACCATGTGAAGGTCGGCAGCAGGGTCCCCGTCGAGTTCCAGGGCGGGCGCCGGACCGAACTGACCGTGGGCGCCCTCACCGACCAGGACTCGGCGGACGGGTTCGGGACGCGGGGCGGCATCTACTTCGGCCTCGGCACCCTGGAGCGGTTCGCGCAGGGCGGCCAGGACTCCGCGCTGTATGTGAACGCAGCCTCCGGCGCCGGCGCCGACCGGCTGCGCGCGGCCCTGGAGAAGACGCTCGACCCGTATCCGCAGGTCCAGGTGCGCGACCTCGCCGACTACAAGGACCTGGTCCACGACCAGATCGCCGTCCTGCTCTACCTCGTGTACGCGCTGCTCGGGCTCGCTATCGTCATCGCGGTGCTGGGCGTGGTCAACACCCTCGCCCTGTCGGTCGTGGAGCGCACCCGGGAGGTCGGGCTGCTGCGCGCCATCGGGCTCGCCCGGCGTCAGCTGCGGCGGATGATCCGGCTGGAGTCGGTGGTCATCGCCGTGTTCGGCGCGGTGCTCGGGCTCGCCCTCGGGCTGGTGTGGGGCGTGTGCACCCAGCAGGTGCTGGCGCTCCAGGGCCTGAACGCGCTGGCGATCCCCTGGGGCACGATCGTCGCGGTCGTCGTCGGCTCGGCGGTGGTGGGGATCGTGGCGGCGCTGCTGCCGGCGTTGCGTGCATCGCGCATGAACGTACTGGCGGCGATCGCGCACGAATGATGGAATCGCGGGGCAGACAACTCAAGTCGCTTGCCGCTGAGGAGAGTTCGTGCCCCGTTCCGTGCAGCCCCGTCCCTTCCGCTTCGCCGCCAACCTGACCGCCGCCGCCACCGACGAGGACTGGCGCACCAAGTGCCGGCGGGCCGAGGAACTCGGTTACGACGTGATCCTGGTCCCCGACCATCTCGGCAAGGTCGCTCCGTTCCCGGCACTGGTCGCGGCGGCGGAGGTCACCGAGCGGCCACGGCTCGGCACGTTCGTCCTCAACGCGGGGTTCTGGAACCCGGCGCTGCTCGCCCGCGAGGTGGCCACGGTGGACGCCCTGACCGGCGGCCGCCTCGAAATCGGCCTGGGCACCGGCTATGTGCAGTCCGAGCACGACCAGGCGGGGCTGCCCTTCGGCTCGCCGGGCGAGCGGGTGGACCATCTGCGGCGCACGGTCGAGGAGGTGGAGCGGCTGCTGTCCTCGGCGGACCATGTGCCGCAGCCCGTCCAGCGGCCCCGGGTACCCCTGTTGATCGGCGGCATAGGAAACCGGGTGCTGAAGCTGTCCGCCGAGCACGCAGACATCGCGGCCTTCACCGGGGCGACCCTGGTGCCGGGCAACACGACCGGCAAGCTGACCCCGACCACCGCCGAGCGGCTCGACGAGCGTGTCGCGCGCTATCTGCACCTCGCCGAGGGACGCAAGGAGCCGGCCGAACTGAACCTGCTCGTCCAGACCGTGGTCGTCACCGACGACCGCGAGGCCGTCGCCACCCCGTTCCTCCACCGGTTTCCGGACCTGACCCTCCAGCAGGCGCTGGACCTGCCCATCATGCTGATCGGCACGGTCGAGGAGATCGTCGCGCAGGTGCTGGCCCAGCGCGAGCGGTACGGCTTCACGTATCTGACGGTGCTGGAGGCGTCCATGGAGGCGTTCGCGCCGGTGATGGCGCGGCTGCGCGGCCGGTAGCCGTCCGGATGCCGGAACTCCGGGTGCCGGGCCGTCGGGCGTGATGGGATCGCCGTATGACCGACCTGCGCATACGGGCCGCGACGCCCGACGACCTCGACACCGTGCTGGCCTTCTGGAAGCAGGCCGCCGAGGGGACGAGCATCAGCGACGACCGGGAGGGCGTGGAGCGGCTGGTCGCTCGGGACCCCGAGGCGCTGATCCTGGCCGAGCTCGACGGCGAACTCGTCGGCACGGTGATCGCGGGCTTCGACGGCTGGCGGTGTCATCTGTACCGGCTCGCGGTGCACCCGGGTCGCCGTCGGCGGGGCATCGGTTCGGCGCTGCTCACGGCCGCGGAGGAGCGCTTTGTACGGCTCGGCGGGCGGCGCGGGGACGCGATGGTGCTGGTGCGCAACGAGACGGCACAGCACGCTTGGCGCGCGGCGGGGTATGCGCCCGAGGAAAAGTGGCGGCGCTGGGTGAAGCCCCTCGCCGACTAGGACGGGCGATCCCGGGGACCCTGTCCGATCATGGGACGGAGGTGACCCGATGACCGAAGTGCTCCTCCTGCTGGTGGCGATCCTTCTCTCGCTGGCCTGCGGTGCCTTCGTGGCGGCGGAGTTCTCGCTGACCACGGTGGACCGCGGCCAGTTGGAGCGGGCGGCGGAGCGCGGTGAACGGGGCGCGTCCGGCGCCCTGAAAGCCGTACGGAATCTGACGTTCCAGCTGTCCGGGGCGCAGCTCGGGATCACCGTGACCAACCTGGTCGTCGGCATGCTCGCCGAACCGTCGATCGCGGCGCTGATCGCGGGGCCCCTGGAGTCGCTCGGGATCTCGCGGTCCACGTCCCGGTCGCTGGCGCTGGTGCTCGGCACCGCGCTGTCGACCGTCTTCCTGATGGTGGTCGGCGAGCTGGTGCCCAAGAACTGGGCGATCTCCTCGCCGTTGGCCATGGCCAAGCGGGTGGGCACCGCGCAGAGCTGGTTCAGCGCGGCCTTCCGCCCCTTCATCACCCACCTCAACAACACGGCCAACCGGGTGGTGCGCCGCTTCGGCCTGGAACCCGCCGAGGAGCTGGCCTCCGCGCGCGGGCCGCAGGAGCTGGCCGCGCTTGCCCGGCACTCCGCCCGGGCGGGCGCGCTGGAGGCGGACACCGCCGAGCTGTTCGTGCGGACACTCAACCTCGCCGACCTGACCGCGGAGAACGTGATGACCCCGCGGGTGCAGGTGATCGCCCTGGACATCCAGGCGACCTGCGAGGACGTGGCGAACGCGACGCGCGCGACCGGGCTGTCCCGGTTCCCCGTCTACCGCGGCAGCCTCGACTCGGTCGTCGGCATCGCGCACATCAAGGACATCCTGGCGGTACCGGCCGACCGCCGGCCCCGCGCCTCGGTCGCCGAGCGGCTGCGCGAGCCGCTGCTGGTGCCCGAGTCGCTCACCGTGGACCGGCTCCTGGACCGGCTCTCCGGCAAGCGCACGATGGCGGTCGTCATCGACGAGTACGGCGGTACGGCGGGCGTGGCCACGCTGGAGGACATCGTCGAGGAGGTCGTCGGCGAGGTACGCGACGAGCACGACCCGCACGAGACCCCCGACCTCGCCCCCGCGGGCACCGACGAGGACGGCAGGCAACTCTTCGAGGCCGACGGCTCGACCCGCATCGACCAGCTCGCCCGCGTGGGCCTGCGAGCGCCCGAGGGCCCGTACGAGACGCTCGCCGGCCTGCTGGCGACGGAACTCGGCCGGATCCCGGCGGTCGGCGACTCGGTGGAGGTCAACGGCTGGCAGCTCGACGTGACGGACGCCCGGGGCCGCAGAGCCGCCCGAGTGCTGCTCCACGCGCCCCTGATCGGGGAGGGGGCCGCGTCATGATCCAGGCCAAGCATCTGCTCCCGGGGAGGACCGCGCGATGACCGTCGTCCAGTTGCTGATCGGTCTGGCGACGCTTGTCGTGAACGCCTTCTTCGTGGGGGCCGAGTTCGCGCTGATCTCGGTGCGGCGGAGTCAGGTCGAGCCCCATGCCGAGCAGGGCGACCGGCGTGCGAAGAGCGTGCTGTGGGGGCTGGAGCACGTCTCCGCGCTGTTGGCGGCGGCGCAGCTCGGGATCACGTTGTGCACCCTGGTTCTGGGTGTGGTCGCGGAGCCGGCGATCGCGCATCTGCTGGAGCCGGTGTTCCATGCGGTGGGTGTGCCGAAGAGCGCGGGGCACGCGGTGTCCTTCGTCATCGCGCTGACCATGGCGACCTATCTGCACATGCTGTTCGGCGAGATGGTCCCGAAGAACGTCACGCTCGCGGAACCGGTGCGCAGCGCGCTGCTGCTCGGGCCGCCGCTGGTGGCGCTGGCCCGCGGGCTGCGGCCGGTGATCTTCGCGGTCAACGCCTTCGCGAACCTCCTGCTGAAGCTGCTGCGCGTGGAGACCAGGGACGAGGTCGCGGCCACCTTCTCGGACGCCGAGCTGGCCCGGATCGTGCGGGACTCGGGTGAGGCGGGTCTGATCGACGAGCGTGCGCGGGAGCGGCTGCACGACGCGCTGGAGCTGGGACGAAGGCCCGTGCGGGACGTGGTGCTGCCCCTGGAACGTGTGGTCTACGCGCGGGTGGGGGTGACGCCGGAGCAGTTGGAGGCGCTGTCGAGCGAGTCCGGGTTCTCCCGGTTCCCGGTGGTGGACGAGGGGCGCCGGATCGTCGGCTACCTGCACGTCAAGGACGCGCTGGACGCCTCACCGCGGGATCTGCCGTTCTCGGTGCGGGACATGCGGCCGATCGCACGGATCCGGGAGAGCACCCCGCTCGACGACGTGCTGACGGCGATGCGGCGCAGCCGGACGCACCTGGCGGCGGTGCTCGGCGAGGACGGGCGGCTGGCCGGGCTGGTGACGATGGAGGACGTGTTGCGTGAGTTGTTCGGTCTGCAGGTGGGGCCTCCCGGACCCACCGACCGGTAAGTATGTGAGCGCGTTACCATTTCTTCCGCCATGCAGACGAATCCCACTTACTCCAGCCTGGTCGCGGTCGGCGACTCCTTCACCGAGGGCATGTCGGACCTGCTGCCGGACGGCTCCTACCGGGGCTGGGCCGACCTCCTCGCCGGCCGGATGGCCGCCGTGACGCCCGGCTTCCGGTACGCCAACCTCGCCGTGCGCGGCAAACTGATCCAGCAGATCGTCGACGAGCAGGTCGACGTGGCGGCGGCGATGCAGCCGGACGTGATCACGCTGGTGGGCGGCCTCAACGACACCCTGCGGCCCAAGTGCGACATGGTCCGCGTGCGCGACCTGCTGACGGAGGCCGTGGAGCGGCTGGCCCCGTCCTGCAAGCAGCTGGTGCTGATGCACAGCCCCGGCCGCCAGGGCCCGGTCCAGGCCCGCTTCCGGCCGCGCATGGAGGAGCTGTTCGGGGTCGTCGACGAACTCGCCGCACGGCACGGTGCGGTGGTCGTCGACCTGTACGGCGCGGACTCGCTGTCCGACCAGCGGATGTGGGACGTGGACCGGCTGCACCTGACGACCGAGGGCCACCGCAGGGTCTGCGAGGCCGTGTGGCAGTCCCTCGGCTACGACCCCGAGGACACGGAGTGGCGAACGCCGCTGCCGGCCACCGTGCCGCCGCCGTGGCTGGCCCGCCGCATAGCCGACGTACGGTTCACCCGGCAGTACCTGCTGCCCTGGATCGGCCGGCGTCTGACGGGCCGCTCCTCGGGCGACGGCCTGCCCCCGAAGCGACCCGACCTCCTGCCGTACGAGCACTAGGACGTCGTGCACACGCGCGTGGTCAACGTCAGGGGCCGTATCCACGAGTACGGCCCCCGCCTCGAACACGCGCCCGCCGACCTCGTCTACGTCGGGCGTCGCTGGACCATGGGCGGCTGGGACCTGCCGAAGCACCCGCTGTACAACCCCTTCGCCTACGACACCCCCGCGCGCCGCCGGGACGGCACGCGGGCCGAGGTGATGGCGAAGTACCGGGCGTATCTGCTGACGCGGCCGGATCTGCTCGCTCTGCTGCCCGGCCTTCGCGGCAAGGCCCTGGCCTGCTGGTGCGCGCCCGAAAGGTGCCACGCCGAGGTCCTGGCGGAGCTCGCGGAAGAGCTCTCGTAGGTTCCGACGAACGGGACCCTGACGCTGGCCTGCAGGAATCGCCAGTAGAATCCGTCCACGTGACTTCCGCTCCCGCCAAGCCCCGCATCCCGAACGTCCTCGCCGGACGCTACGCCTCCGCCGAGCTCGCCACGCTCTGGTCGCCCGAGCAGAAGGTGAAACTCGAGCGTCAGCTCTGGCTCGCCGTGCTGCGGGCCCAGAAGGACCTCGGGATCGAGGTGCCGGAGCAGGCCCTCGCCGACTACGAGCGGGTCCTGGACACCGTCGACCTGGCCTCCATCGCCGAGCGCGAGAAGGTCACGCGGCACGACGTGAAGGCGCGGATCGAGGAGTTCAACGACCTCGCCGGGCACGAGCAGGTCCACAAGGGCATGACCTCCCGGGACCTCACGGAGAACGTCGAGCAGCTCCAGATCCGGCTCTCCCTGGAACTGGTCCGCGACCGCAGCGTGGCCGTCCTGGCCCGCCTCGGCAAGCTGGCCGGCGAGTACGGCGAGCTGGTCATGGCCGGCCGCTCGCACAACGTGGCCGCGCAGGCCACCACCCTCGGCAAGCGTTTCGCCACCGCGGCGGACGAACTGCTCGTGGCGTACGGCCGGGTCGAGGAACTCCTCGCCCGCTACCCGCTGCGCGGTATCAAGGGCCCGGTCGGCACCGCACAGGACATGCTGGACCTGCTGGGCGGGGACGCCTCGAAGCTGGCGGAGCTGGAGCAGCGGATCGCCGGTCACCTGGGCTTCTCGCAGGCGTTCACCTCGGTCGGCCAGGTGTACCCGCGCTCCCTGGACTACGAGGTCGTCACCGCGCTGGTCCAGCTGGCGGCGGCCCCGTCGTCGCTGGCGAAGACGATCCGCCTGATGGCCGGGCACGAGCTGGTGACCGAGGGCTTCAAGCCGGGTCAGGTCGGCTCCTCCGCGATGCCGCACAAGATGAACACGCGGTCCTGCGAGCGCGTCAACGGCCTCATGGTCATCCTGCGCGGCTACGCCTCGATGACCGGCGAGCTGGCGGGCGACCAGTGGAACGAGGGCGACGTGTCCTGCTCGGTGGTGCGCCGGGTCGCGCTGCCGGACGCGTTCTTCGCGCTCGACGGCCTCCTGGAGACCTTCCTCACCGTGCTCGACGAGTTCGGCGCCTTCCCGGCCGTCGTCGCGCGCGAGCTGGACCGCTACCTGCCGTTCCTCGCCACCACCAAGGTGCTGATGGGCGCGGTCCGCGCGGGTGTCGGCCGTGAGGTCGCGCACGAGGCGATCAAGGAGAACGCCGTCGCCTCCGCCCTCGCGATGCGTGAGCAGGGCGCCGAGCGCAACGAACTCCTCGACAAGCTGGCCGCCGACGAGCGCATCCCGCTCGACCGCGCCCAGCTGGACGCGCTGATGGCCGACAAGCTGTCCTTCACGGGCGCCGCGGCCGACCAGGTCGGCGTCGTCGTCGGCCGGATCGAGGAGATCGTCAAGCAGCACCCGGCGGCCGCGGGTTACGCGCCGGGGGCGATCCTCTGACCCGGTTCACCCCCGCGGACCTGGAGGCCGCCCGCGACCGGCTCGTGCCGGATGTCGTCGCGGACGGCCTCCGCGTTCTGTTCTGCGGCATCAATCCCGGGCTGATGACGGCGGCCACGGGCCATCACTTCGCCCGTCCCGGAAACCGGTTCTGGCCGGTGCTGCACCTGTCCGGGTTCACCCCGAGGCTCCTGAAGCCGTCCGAGCAGCGGGAGTTGCTGTCGTACGGACTCGGGATCACCAATGTCGTGGCCCGGGCGACCGCGCGGGCGGACGAGCTGAGCGCCGAGGAGTACCGCGAGGGCGGGCGGCTGCTGGCGGAGAAGGTGGCGCGGCTCAAGCCGCGTTGGCTGGCCGTGGTCGGGGTCACCGCCTACCGTGCGGCTTTCGACGACAAGAAGGCGGGGGTCGGGCCGCAGGAGCGGACGATCGGGGCCTCGCGCGTGTGGGTGCTGCCCAATCCGAGCGGCCTCAACGCGCATTGGACCGCGGCGACGATGGCGGAGGAGTTCGCCCGGCTGCGGGTGACGGCGGAGCGGGGCTAGCGGGTCACACCGGGTCGATGTCCGAGGCCACGGCGAGGACATGGACCTCGTCCGCCTCGTCCCGGTAGCCCACGCCGAGGGCGATCCAGCGGTCCGAGCCGGGAGGCTGCCAGAGGTCCAGGTCGTCCGTCACGATGCTCGTCGTGAACCAGGGCTCGGGTATCTCCTCGCCCCGGTCGAGGCGCACCTTGAGCGTGTCCATGCCCCAGGGCCGCTGCTGTCTGCCCCAGCGGTCGTCCAACTCCTGGCCTATGCGGCTCTTGAGGGCGTAGAAGTCCCCCACGATCGCCATGCGTGGCGCCGCGTCGCCGTCCCGCGTCCCGTGGCTCACCTCTAACGACTCGATGCGGTAACCGGGCCCCGACCGGTAGGCGCCCGGCCCGCCGTCCGCCGCGGTCAGGTCGCGGGCGCACAGCGAGTCGATGGCGGCGAGGTACTTCGCACTGTCCATGTGATCCAGTAAACCGGCCGCCACTGACATTTGGCGGGGTGTCAGGCGATGTGCGGGGTCAGGCGTCCCGGTGTCGCACGCTCCAGGCCCCGGCGGCCAGTGCGGCGGCCGCCCAGCCCGCGGTCACGGCGAGTCCCGTCCACGGTCCCAGAGGTCCGTCGTGCGTCTCGTACAGGACGATCTGGCCCGCCCGGTCCGGCATGAAGTCGGTGGCCCCGCCGGCCACGTCGCCGATCACGAACGAGACGACGAGGACGAACGGGATCAGGAGCGAGAGCGCCGCCACCCCGCTGCGCAGCACCGCCGCGAGGCCGGCCGCCAGCAGCGCCATCAGGGTGAGGTAGATCCCGCAGCCGACCACACCGCGTACTTGTTCACCGGTGCTGAGACCGCTCGCCGCCTCGCCGAGACCGGCACGTGCCACGACGAGTGCGGCGAGGGCGGTGACCAGGCCGACCACGAGCGTGGGGACGGCGATGGCCGTCGCCTTTGCCGCGAACCACCGCCCGCGCCGCGGCACCGCGGCCAGCGACAGCCGGAGCCCACCCCCGTGGAACTCCGACGACACCGCCATGGCGCCGAAGGAGATGGCCGCGATCTGGCCGGGCGCGACCCCGGACAGCGCCATGAACAGGGGGTCGAACTCGGGGTCGGAGGTCTCGGAGACCCCGGCGATCGCGGAGAACGCGGTGGTCGCCGCGAACAGGGCGAGCAGTGCGCCGAGGAGCGGGCGCAGCGTACGGATCTTCAGCCACTCGGAGCGGAGGACGGGGGCGAAGGGCATGTCAGGCCTCCTGGGCGTGTGCGGTGAACTCGGTCTCGGCGGAGGTCAGGTCGAGATAGGCCTGCTCCAGGGTGGCTTCCTCGGCGGCCAGTTCGAGGAGGGGGACGCCCGCGGCGGAGACGATGGCGCCGATCTCGTCCACGCGTGCGTGCTGCACGGTCCAGTGCCCGTCCTCGTGCTCCACGGCGTCGTGGCCGTGCCGGGCGAGGGCGTTCTTGAGTGCGGTGGGGTCGGTCGTGCGGATGCGGACGCCGGGCTGCACGCGTGCGTGGATGAACTCCCGCATGGGTGTGTCGGCGAGCAGGCGCCCCCGGCCCAGGACGACGAGGTGGTCGGCGAAGGACGCGGTCTCGTTCATGAGGTGGCTGGAGACCAGCACCGTGCGGCCCTGTGCGGCCAGTCGGCGCAGCAACTCGCGGATCCAGATGATGCCTTCGGGATCGAGCCCGTTGGAGGGCTCGTCGAGCATGACCACGCGGGGGTCGCCGAGCAGGGCGGCCGCGATGCCGAGCCGCTGCCGCATGCCCAGGGAGTACGTCTTGACGCGGCGCCGGGCGACCGAGGCCAGCCCCGTCTCCGCCAACACCGCGTCGACCCGGCGGTCGGGGATGCGGTTGCTCGCCGCCAGGGTGCGCAGGTGGGCGCGGCCGGTGCGGGAGCCGTGTGCGGCCTGGGCGTCGAGCAGGGCGCCCACGTGGCGCAGGGGTTCGTCGAGGGTGACGTAGGCGCGGCCGCCGATCGTGGCCGTCCCGGAGGTCGGGCGGTCGAGGCCGAGGACGAGCCGCATGGTGGTGGACTTTCCGGCGCCGTTCGGGCCGAGGAAGCCGGTGACACGGCCGGGGAGGACACGGAAGGTGACGTCGTCCACGGCTCGTCGGGTGCCGAACTCCTTGGTGAGGGCCTGGACTTCGATGCTGGTCATGGCAAGCAGCCTGGCCGGTACCACGGGGGCGGGGCCTCCCCCGCGCGTGGACATCGTCTCCCCCGTGCGGGGGAGGCTCGTTGTCGGTGGCGGCTGGCACGATGACGCAATGGTCCGTTTGCTGCGCCCGTTCGGCCGGGCGGTGACGTACACACGATGGCTGCATCTGTTCATCGCCGTCGTGTGGCCGGCCATGTGGATGTTCGTCGAGGAGGCGTGGTGGATTTGGCTGGTCGCGGCCGTGACGCTCGCGCCCGCCGGACTGGTGCCCGCGATGCGCACCGTGGAGGGGCTCCAGGCGCGGCTGCTGCTGACCGGTCACCGGCACAACAGCGAGAGCAACGACATCGTCGTCGCGCCGTCGGTGTCCTGGCGCGACCGGGGACGGCTCGTGGTGTGGCTTCAGGCGCGGCTGCTGCTCGGCTACGCGACGGCGATGCTCAGCGTGCAACTGCTCCTCACGTCGGTGGACCTGGTGGCGTCGGCCCTCGGTCAGGACGTCGACGAGGGGCTGCTGGTCCTCCTCGACGGCCACCGGTGGTGGCACGTCCTGCTCGCACCCGTGTCGGTGGCCGCGCTGGCGGCGACCGTGGTCGGCTCGGGCCGGCTGATCACCGCGCTCGCGCTGCGGCTGCTCGGCCCCTCCCCCGCCGAGCGCCTGGCCGCCCTGGAGGAGCGCACCGAGCAGCTCCTGGAGCGCACCCGTATCGCGCGTGAGCTGCACGACTCGATCGGGCACGCCCTGACGGTCGCCGTCGTCCAGGCGGGCGCCGCCCGCGCGGCCGGCGATCCGGCGTTCACGGACCGTGCGCTGGACGCCATCGAGGAGACCGGCCGGGCCGCGCTGGAGGACCTGGAGCGTGTCCTCGGCATCCTGCGCGAGTCGGAGCGGCCGGTGAGCAGCCGCCCGACGCTGACGGACGCCGACCGGCTGCTGGAGTCCGCGCGCGCGTCCGGCGCGAAGGTGGACGCCGAGCTGACCGGGCCGGTGGACACCGTGCCCGCACCGGTCTCCCGTGAGGGCTACCGGATCCTCCAGGAGGCGCTGACCAATGTGCTGCGGCACGCGGGGGCCGTCCCGGTCCGGGTCCGTATCGAGGTCACGGGCGAGTCGCTGGCCCTGGAGGTCCGCAATCCGCTGACGGCCGACATACCGGGCCCCGGGCGGGGCAGCGGGCTGCGCGGCATACGCGAACGCGCGGCTCTGCTCGGCGGCCACGCGCACACCGGGCCCGACCGGGGTGACTGGCAGGTGCAGGCCGAGCTGCCGCTGCGCTGATCTACGCTGACGGGATGCCGGTCACCGTTCTCCTCGTCGACGACGAACCCCTCGTACGCGCCGGTCTGCGGGCGGTGCTGGAGGCGCAGCCCGACATCGAGGTCGTCGGCGAGGCGGCCGACGGAGCGGCGGTGATCCCCCTGGTGCGGCAGCTGCGGCCCGACGTGGTCGCCATGGACGTGCGGATGCCTCTGATGGACGGCATCGAGGCCACGCGCGCGGTGCTGCGGACGGTCGAGCGGCCGCCGAAGATCGTCGTGGTGACGACGTTCGAGAACGACGAGTACGTGTACGAGGCGCTGCGGGCCGGTGCCGACGGGTTTCTGCTGAAGCGGGCCCGGCCTGCCGAGATCGTGCACGCGGTGCGGCTGGTCGCCGAGGGCGAGTCGCTGCTGTTCCCCGCCTCGGTACGGCAGCTGGCCGCCCAGTACGGCGACGAGGGCGGCAACCGGGCCGCCCGGGCGGCGATGGAGCGGGCCCAGCTCACCGAGCGGGAGGCCGAGGTGCTGCGGCTGATGACGCGCGGTCTGTCCAACGCGGAGATCGCCGCGCGCCTGGTCGTCGGCATCGAGACCGTGAAGTCCCACGTCAGCGGCGTGCTGGCGAAGCTGGGGGCGCGCGACCGCACCCAGGCGGTGATCGCGGCGTACGAGTCGGGGTTCGTGGCGCCGGGCTGAGCCGGGCGCCCGGCCGGGGCGTGGGACGTATCTCCCGGCCCGGCACTGCCGACGGGGCGTTTCGCCGAGTACGATCCGCCCAACACGCGCACGAGCTGGGAGGACGGACGTTGGGGCGACTGACCGGCGGGGACCCCTCGCTCCTGCGAAGGATCAATTCCGCGGTGGTGCTGCACGCGCTGCGTGCCACGGACTGCGCGACGCTGACCGAGATCACCCGGGTGACGGGCCTGTCCCGGCCGACGGTCGAGGGGGTCGTCGAAGGGCTCATCGAGGGCGGCCTGGTCGTCGAGAAGGCCGCGGACGAGAGCGTCGCCCGGCGCCAGGGGCGGCCCGCGCGGCGCTTCCGGTTCCGGGCCGAGGCCGGGCATCTGCTGGGCCTCGACATCGGGCCGCACCGGGTCGCCGCGCTGCTGTCCGACCTCGACGGCCGGGTGCTCGGCGCGGTGGCCAAGGACGTCGACGAGACGGCCTCGGCCGACGAGCGCCTGGAGCGACTGCGCACCGCTGTCGCCGAACTGCTGCGCCGGGCCGGGGTGGCGCGCGACTCCCTGTGGGCGGTGGGGGCCGCCTCCCCGGGCATCGTGGAGGCGGACGGCACCATACGGCTGTGCGCGGCGCTGCCCGAGTGGACGGGGCTGCGGCTGGGCGAGCGGCTCAGCCGTTCCTTCAAGTGCCCGGTGCTGGTCGAGAACGACGCCAACGCGGCCGCGGTCGCCGAGCACTGGAAGGGCTCCGCGACCGAGTCCGACGACGTGGTGTTCGTGCTGGCCGGGCTGAGCCCGGGGGCGGGTTCGCTGATCGGCGGCAGGCTGCACCGGGGGTACGGCGGGGCGGCCGGGGAGATCGGCGCGCTGCATCTGCTGGGCCGCGAGGTCACTCCGGAGACGCTGCTGTCCACCACGGACGAGCCCTTGCACCCGCTCGACGAGCAGGCCGTCGCCGAGGTCTTCGCGCAGGCCCGGGAGGGCGACCAGCGGGCCCGGGCAGCCGTGGACCGCTTCCTCCAGCGGCTCGTGCACGACGTGGCGGCCCTGGTCCTGGCCGTCGACCCGGAACTCGTCGTGGTGGGCGGCTGGGCGGCCGGTCTGGACGGTGTACTGGAGCCGCTGCGGCGCGAGTTGGCCCGCTACTGTCTGCGCCCGCCGAAGGTCGCCCTGTCGCTCCTGGGCGAGGCGGCCGTGGCGACGGGTGCGCTGCGACTGGCCCTCGACCATGTGGAGGAGCAACTGTTCGCCGTAGAGGGCACGGTGACGGCCCGGCGGTGACGCGGCGGCGCCCCGGATCTCGGGAGAGGTCCGGGGCGCGGCCGAATCGCTCAGGAGGCCCGGCGTTCGGGCCCCTCGTGGATCTCCACAGCGCCGGAGTCCCCGAAGGTCAGCCGGCAGGTGTCCGCGCGGTAGGTCGCCACCGAGACCGCGGCGGTGCGGCCCCCGGCCAGGTAGCGGGTGGTGACGACGAGCACCGGGGCGCCGGGCAGGCGGTCCAGTTCCTTCGCGTCGTCCGCGCGGGCCGAGCCGAGTTCGACGGCGTTCTCCCGGCTCTCCAGCTCCAGGCGCTGCAGTTCGCGCAGCACGGCACGCGCGCGTGCGGCCCCGGACGGCGCGTCTATGGCGGAGAGCTCCGGCACCGACGCCTCGGGGATGTACAGCAGTTCGGCGGCGACGGGCTGGCCGTGGGTCATCCGGGAGCGGCGCACGGTGTGCACCGGCTGCTCGCGGTCGGTCCCGAGCGCGTCCGCGACGGACGCGGGCGGCACCGCGGCGGCGCAGTCGACGGTCTGCCAGTCGTCGCCGGCCGCACCGGGCCAGGCGTGCTGCTCGCTGCCGACGGCCACGCCCACCCGCGGCGGGGCGACGGTCGTCCCGACACCGCGGCGGCGCTGCAGCCTGCCTTCCAGCTCCAGTTGCTCCAGAGCCTGGCGGAGCGTGGCGCGGGCGACGCCGAAACGGGCGGCGAGGTCGCGCTCGTTGGGCAGGATCTCGCCCACGGCGAATTCGGAGTCCAGTGCCTCACTGAGCACGGTCCTGAGATGCCAGTACTTCGGTTCCGGTACCGATTCGAGCTGCGTGGTCCCCACCCTGTCCTCCGCAATCGCCGTGCTCCGGCGGCGTTTTCGCGCCCTTGTTTATTAAAGGTTGTTGCACTTCTCTGCGACCATAGGGCGACCCCCACCCTTGGTCAAGACCAATCGTCGATCCCCTGCGGGGCGTGCGGGCCTGATGCCACACAGCGTTGACGAGGTGTTCAGACGGCGGCCAGGGAGCGCAGCTTGTCGGGGTTGCGGATGACGTAGACGGACTGGATGCGGCCGTCCAGGACGTCCAGTTGGAAGACGGAGTCGGGCTTGCCGCCCGACAGGATGAGCACCGCGGGCCCGCCGTTGAGCTCCAGGAACCGCCAGGTGATGTCCGGGACGCCCTTCTCGGCGACGCCGACGAGGAAGCGGCCCACGTGGTCGGCGGACTCCAGGACCCGCAGCGGCGCCTTGCTCTTGCCGCCGCTGTCCCCGACGAGCCGGACGTCCGGGGCGAGCAGCGACAGCAGTTCCTGCAGGTCGCCGCCGCCCGCGGCGGCGAGAAAACGCTCCGTCAGATCGCGGCGCCGCACCGGGTCGACGTCGTAGCGGGGCCGTCGTTCCTCCACGTGCCTGCGGGCCCGTCCCGCGAGCTGGCGTACGGCGGGTTCGCCTCGGTCGAGCATGGCGGCGATGTCGGCGTAGGGGTAGCCGAAGGCCTCCCTGAGGACGAACACCGCCCGCTCCAGGGGCGACAGCGACTCCATGACGACCAGGACCGCGAGGGAGACCGAGTCGGCGAGGACCGCCTGCTCGGCGGTGTCGGGCACGGTGTCCCCGAAGTCGGTCACGTACGGCTCGGGCAGCCAGGGGCCGACGTACGTCTCACCGCGCGCCTTGACCTGGCGCAGCCGGTCGATGGCCAGGCGCGTGGTGACGCGGACCAGGTAGGCGCGCGGTTCGCGCACCTCGCTCCGGTCGGCCGCCGACCAGCGCAGCCAGGCTTCCTGCACCACGTCCTCGGCGTCGGCGACGCGCCCGAGCATGCGGTAGGCGACGCCCAGGAGGACGGGACGGTGTTCTTCGAAGACGTCGGTCTCGGTGTCAGTGGCCACGGGTTCATCCCAACGCAGACGCCGGTTCGTGTCCAGGCGATATGGGCGTGCGGCGCGCCCCGGGACCGGAGGGGTCTACCCGCCGGTAGCAATTGCTGACAAGCTGTCTACGGCGCGTCCGCCGTGTACCCCCCTCAGCCCGTGAGTCGCCGTCAAGGAGCCCTCATGTCCGCCACCGTCTCCTTCAAGGTCCCCTCCGCCACGGGGCCGCAGCCCGTGACCGTCTCCTACGCGCGCGTGGGGCGCGGGGAGCCGTTGCTCCTGCTGCACGGCATAGGCCACCACCGTCAGGCCTGGGACCCGGTGGTGGACATCCTGGCGACCGAGCGCGACGTGATCGCCGTCGATCTGCCGGGGTTCGGCGCGTCGCCGGGGCTGCCCGAGGGGCTGTCGTACGACCTGGCCACCACGACGTCCGTGTTCGGGGCGTTCTGCGAGGCTCTGGAGCTGGACCGCCCGCACGTGGCGGGCAACTCCCTCGGCGGGCTGCTGGCCCTGGAGCTCGGCCGCGAACAGCTCGTACGGTCCGTCACCGCGCTGTCTCCCGCCGGGTTCTGGTCGGGGGCCGAGCGGCGCTACGCGTTCGGGGTGCTGCTCGCGATGCGGCACATCGCCCGGCGGCTCCCGCTGCCGCTGGTCGAGCAGCTGGCCCGCAGCGCGGCCGGCCGCACGATGCTCACCAGCACCATCTACGCCCGCCCGGGCCGGCGTTCACCCGAGGCCGTGGTCGCCGAGACGCTCGCCCTCGTGCAGGCCACGGGGTTCGACGAGACACTCCGGGCCGGTACCGCCGTCCAGTTCACCGACGACGTCCCGGGGCTGCCGGTCACGGTCGCCTGGGGCACCAGGGACATGATCCTCGTGCGCCGGCAGGGCGTGCGGGCCAAGCAGCTCATTCCCCGGGCCCGGCTCGTACGGCTGCCCGGCTGCGGCCACTGCCCGATGAACGACGACCCCGCTCTGGTCGCGCGGGTCATCCTCGACGGCAGCCGCTGACACCGTCCGTCCGCGGCTCAGCGCCCCCGATCCGAGGGCGACTCCGGCGCCGACCAAGGCACTGCCCACGGCCTGGGCGGCGCCGTAGGAGCCCGTGCCGACCAGGGGCGCGGTGCAGGCGGCCGCGACCGGGATGAGGCCGGAGAAGAGCGTGGCGCGCTCCGCGCCGATCCGCTGCATGCCCATGTACCAGCACACGAAGCCGACGACGGTGACGACCGCCGCCTGCCACAGCAGTGCGGCGGCCTCGGCGGTGTCGGGGCGGCGCAGCCACGCGGTGCCGTCCAGGAGGAGTCCGGCCACCGCGGCCTCGGCGGCGGCGACCGCGCAGACGGTGGCGGACAGCAGCCGTGGGCCCAGGGGCCGCAGCACCGGTACGGCGAGCACCGCGAAACCGACCTCACCGGCGAGCGCGCACACCGAGAAGGCGAGACCCGCGCCGTCCGTACGGCCCCAGCCCTGGACGGCGAAGGCACCGAGGGCCACCAGCGACGCGCCCCGCAGGACGCGGCGTCGGGGCCGGCGTCCCTCCAGCAGCGGGACGAGGACGGCCACCAGCACCGGTGCGCAGCCCACGAAGACGCCGGGGACGGCCGGTTCCGCGGTGCGTTCGGCGGCGATGACGGCGATGTTGAAGCCGACCATGCCCACGGCGGCCAGCAGCGCGAGACGGATCCACTGCCGGGGCTCCAGCGCGCGCAACCGGGCCGCGGCGCCCTTCGCCGCCAGGGGGACCAGCAACAGCGCGGCGAGGCCGTAGCGCAGGAACTGGCCGCCCGCGTACGGGTAGTCGCCGAGGAGGCTGTTGGCGGTGAAGGACGCTCCGACGAGGACGCACGCGAACGTGGCGAGGAGGGAGCCGCGCAGGGTGGTGGCGTTCATGGAGACGACGCTAGGAAGGGCCGCGGCCCGGTTTAAGGTCCAGTGCCATGACGTCATCGGGGACCAATCCGGAGCGACGGCCGCCCGACGACCCCGTCGGGTCCGCCGCCTGGGAGTTGCTGCTGCCCGCCGTCTCCGCGCCGGCACGCACGCGTGGCCGCTCCCTTCAGGCGGCCCTGCGGGAGGCGGTCAGGTCCGGACGGCTCGTATCGGGGACGCGGCTGCCGTCGAGCCGGGACCTGGCCGCCGACCTCGGTGTGTCGCGCGGGCTGGTCACCGAGGCGTACGAGCAGCTGACGGCGGAGGGCTATCTGCGCAGCGGCCGGGGGGCCGGCACCTGGGTCGGCGGTGCCGTGCGGGCTTCCCGGCCACGCGCGCGTGACCTGGCCCCGCGCACGCCGGGCGCCCGCGCGGACTTCGTCGCGGGCACGCCCGACCTGTCGTTGTTCCCCCGCGCCGCCTGGGCCACCGCGCACCGGGGCGTGCTGGCGGAGCTGCCGCACCAGGACCTCGGCTATCCCGACCCGCGCGGGCTGCCCCGGCTGCGTGCCGCCCTGGCCGAACTGCTGACGCGCCGCAGGGGCGTGGTCGCCGATCCGGAGCGGATCGTGGTCGTCTCCGGTGTGGCACAGGCGACCACGCTGCTCGGATTCGCGCTCCATGCGCGCGGGTTGCCGACGGTCGGCGTGGAGAATCCGGGGAGCCCGCAGCACGACGCCCTGTACGCGGCGGCGGGTGTCACCACCGTTCCCGTGCCGCTGGACGAGGACGGCATCCGCGTCGGGTCCCTGCGCGAGGCGGGCGTGCGGGCCGTGGTCGCGACGCCCTCCCACCAGTTCCCCACCGGTATCGCCTACTCCGCGCGGCGGCGCGCCGAACTGCTCGACTGGGCGCGTGCCGTCGACGGCTTCGTCCTGGAGGACGACTACGACGGCGACTTCCGCTACGACCGGGCTCCCGTGGGGGCGCTCCAGGGGCTCGACCCGGACCGGGTGGCCTACGCGGGATCGGTCAGCAAGTCCCTCGCCCCCGGACTGCGGCTAGGCTGGCTGCTCGTGCCGCAGACGCTGGCCGACGAGGTCGTCGAGCGCAAGCGGACCATGGACCTCGGCCATCCCACGATCGACCAGGCGCTGTTCGCCCGGTTCGTGGAGCGCGGCGACTACGACCGCCAACTGCGCCGCTGCCAGCGCGCCTACCGGGAACGGCGCGACGCGCTGGTCTCCGCGCTGGACGAGCACCTGCCGGGCACGGAGGTGTCCGGGATCGCCGCCGGGCTGCATGTCATCGCCGCACTGCCACACCGGTACGGCCCCCAGGAGAAGGTCCTCCCGCGCCTTGCCGCGGCCGGTGTGACCATCCGTCCGCTGACGGACTACGCACACGCGCGTGCCGAGCCCGACGAGGAGCCGGGGGTGCGGCTGGTCCTCGGATACGCGCACCTGTCCCCGACGCGGATCCGGGAGGGCGTACGGCTGATGGCCGAGGCCGCCCGCGACTGAGCCGCGCTGTTCGGCACACGGGCTCCCTTGTTCCCGCGGCCGGTTGTTCACCCGCGGTTTCCGTGTGCGCTGCGGCGCCCCAGTAGGTGTGGCATCACACACCGGCCGGATCCCGTCCTTGGAGGCGCATTCATGTCCCACCGTCCGTTCCCCGGCCGCCGCAGCGTTCTGCGCGGCTCCCTGGCCGCGTCGGCGGCCCTCACCCTTCCCGCGGTCTCCGCGGGCGCGCCGGCCTTCGCCCTCTCCGGACGCCCCGGGGCGGGCTGGGGGGTGCAGACGGGAGACGTGACCTGCGACTCCGGTCTGGTGTGGGTGCGTTCCGACCGTCCGGCCCGGATGATCGTGGAGACGTCCGCGACCGAGTCGTTCCGCAACCCGCGCAGATGGCACGGCCCGCTGCTCGGCGCGGACACCGACTTCACGGGGACGACCCGGCTGCGCGGACTGCCCTCGGGCGAGCAGATCCACTACCGCGTCCTGCTGGCCGACCCGGACGATCCGCGCCGCACCGGCGAGGCGGTCGAAGGCACCTTCCGCACGGTGTCCCCCAAGCGCCGTGACGGGGTGCGGTTCCTGTGGTCCGGCGACCTCGCCGGGCAGGGCTGGGGCATCAACCCCGACTTCGGCGGCTACACCATCTACCAGGCGATGGCCAAGCTGGACCCGGACTTCTTCCTGTGCAGCGGCGACAACATCTACGCCGACGGCCCGATCGCGGCGACCGCCGCCCTGCCCGACGGCAGCACCTGGCGGAACATCACCACCGAGGAGAAGTCCAAGGTCGCCGAGACCCTGGCCGAGTTCCGCGGCAACTTCCGCTACAACCTGCTCGACCACAACCTGAGGGCCTTCAACGCCCAGGTCCCGTCGATCATCCAGTGGGACGACCACGAGGTGCGCAACAACTGGTACCCGGGCGAGAAGATCCTGGACTCCGACACCCGCTACACCGAGAAGAGCGTCGACGTGCTCGCGGGCCGGGCGCGGCGCGCGTTCAGCGAGTACTTCCCGGTCTCCACCCTGCGGCCGGGGGCGCGGGACGGCCGGGTCTACCGCGTCCTGCGGCAGGGTCCGCTGCTCGACGTGTTCGTGCTGGACATGCGGACGTACCGCAACGCCAACTCGCCCGACGACCAGAGCGTGGACCCGCAGGGCATCCTCGGCCGGGAGCAGTTGGAGTGGCTCAAGCGGGAGCTGTCGCGCTCGCGGGCGGTGTGGAAGGTGATCGCCTCCGACATGCCGCTCGGCCTGGTCGTGCCCGACGCCACGGAGGGCAAGGCGAACATCGAGGCGGTGGCGCAGGGCGACCCGGGCGCCCCGCTCGGACGTGAGCTGCAGATCGCCGAACTGCTGCGGTACGTCAAGCACCGGCGGATCACCGGCACGGTGTGGCTGACGGCCGACGTCCACCACACCTCGGCCCAGCACTACCAGCCGTCGCGGGCCGCCTTCACCGACTTCGAGCCGTTCTGGGAGTTCGTGTCGGGCCCGCTGAACGCGGGTGCCTTCCCGGCCAGCGCGCTCGACGGCACCTTCGGCCCGGAGCGGGTGTTCGTGAAGGCGCCGACCGCCGCGAACGTCTCCCCCGCGGGCGGCTACCAGTTCTTCGGCGAGGTCGACATCGACGGCCACAGCGGCGAGCTGACGGTGCGTCTGCGTGAGCAGGACGGCACGGTGCTGTTCACCCAGGTGCTCCAGCCGGGCCGGGTGGGCCAGTAACTCCCGTTACCCTCGACGGCGGGTCGCGCACCGGCGTCATCCCCCGGTGCGCGACCCATGAACGGTTGAAAAGGGTACAAAGCGTACGGACCCACACTTTACCGCCCAGTCACAATGCGTTCGTGATCACGCAACACCGTTCCTCCACAGTGGTTGCATGACTCGAGACATGTCTGATGTGACCCGTGCGAAAGACGGTCGCCCCGTGCACCACTGGCGGCGCGACGTGATCGAACTCGCCGCCCTGTTCACGGCCGTCGCGGTGGCCGACACCGTGGCGAACCTGATCGGGCACGGCCCCGACGGCAGTGCGCTGCTGGTGATCTCGGCGGTGGCGCTGGCCGCCACGGCGGGATTCCACACGTGGTGGGCACGGCGCCACGGGCACGCGCCGCCGACGGGCGATACCGGCGCCCGGCCGAGGCCCGAGGGCGAGCGGGCCGGGCCCCGCGACCAGGCGTCGGGGACCACGGACCCCGAGGCCGAGGCCGAGGAGAGCACGCTGTGGCGGATGCGCACCACGGTGAAGGACGCACCGGGCTCGCTGGCCGCCCTGTGCACGGTCCTCGCCGAGCAGCGCATCGACATCCTCAGCCTGCAGACCCACCCGCTGGCCGCGGGCACCGTCGACGAGTTCCTGCTGCGTGCCCCCGGCGCGCTGGAGGGCTCCGAGATCACCCGGGCCGTCGCGCGGGCCGGCGGCACCGACACCTGGATCGAGCGGGCCGACACCCACGATCTGGTGGACGCCCCGACCCGGGTGCTGGGCCTCGCGACCCGCACCGCGCTGGACGCGGCGGAACTGCCGCTCGCACTGCGGCAGTTGCTGGGCCGGTGCACGATCCGGTCACTGCCGGCCGTTCCGGTGGGAGGCGGTCGAGGACCGGAGGGAGTGCCCGTGGAAGGCGCGCTGGAGGACACCGTGATGCGGTTGCGGGCGCCCGAGGGCGGTGTGATCACCGTGGAGCGGCCGTATCTGCCGTTCACGCCGACCGAGTTCGCCCGCGCCCGGGCACTGGTCGAACTGGACGCCCGGCTCGGTCCGCGGGTGCCGCGCAGCCAGGACGTCCTGACGCTGCCGGAGGGCCACGACATCACCGTGCGCCGGGCCGACACCGGGGACCTTCAGGCCGCGGTGGCGATGCACGAGCGGTGCTCGCCGCGGACGTTGAGCCTGCGGTACCACGGCCCGGTCGGTGACGCCGACCGCTATCTGAACCATCTGCTCAGTCCGCGGTTCGGGCAGACCCTGGCCGTGCGCTCCGCGTCGGGGCGGATCGTCGGGCTCGGGCATCTGCTGTGGGACGGGGACGAGACCGAGGTGGCGCTCCTCGTGGAGGACGCGTGGCAGCGGCGCGGCATCGGGGGCGAGCTGTTGGAGCGGCTGGTCGCCCTGGCCGCCGAGGCCGGGTGCGCGAGCGTGTACGCCGTGACGCAGGCGTCCAACACCGGGATGGTCGCCGCGATGCGGGGGCTGGGGCTCCCCCTCGACTACCAGATCGAGGAGGGAACCCTGGTGATCACCGCCCGCATCGCTCCGCAGCCGGAGGCGGAGCGCGCGGTGGGAGTCACGAGGACCGAGGCGCCGTAACGACCGAGGCCTCCTGGAGGGCGGCGTCCAGATCCGCCCACAGGTCCTCCACGTCCTCCAGGCCCACCGACAGGCGCAGCAGCCGGTCGCTCACTCCGGCGCCCCGGCGGTCGTCCGCGGGCACGATGCGGTGGCTGATCGACGCCGGGTGCTGGATGAGGGTGTCCACGCTGCCCAGGCTCACCGCCGGGGTGATCAGGCGGACCCGGCCGATCACCTCGTGCGGGTCGCCTTCGACCTCGAAGGCGACCATCGCGCCGCCGATGCGCGGGTAGTGGACCCGGGCGACCCGGGGATCGGCGGCCAGGCGGCCGGCGAGTTCCGCGGCGGTCGTGGAGGCGGCGCGGACCCGGACCGGCAGGGTCGAAAAGCCGCGCAGCAGGAGATAGCCGGCGAGGGGATGCAGGACGCCGCCGGTGGCGAAGCGGACCTGCCGCAGCTGCCCGGCGAACTCCTCGTCGCAGGCCACCACGCCCGCCATCACGTCCCCGTGCCCGCCGAGGTACTTGGTGGCGCTGTGCAGCACCAGGCGGGCACCCTGTTCCGCGGGGCGCTGGAGCACCGGGGTGGCGAAGGTGTTGTCCGCGAGGAGGGGCACGGAGCCGCAGGAGTGGGCCAGGGCCCGCAGGTCGATCTCGGCGAGGGTGGGGTTGGCCGGGGACTCGACCAGGACCAGTCCGGTGTCCGGGCGCAGGGCGTCGGCGACTCCCGCCGGGTCGGTCCAGGTGACCTCCGTGCCGAGGAGTCCGGCGGTCAGGAGGTGGTCGCTGCAGCCGTACAGGGGGCGTACGGCGACGACGTGGCGCAGGCCCAGGGAGGCCCGTACGAGCAGGACGGCCGTGAGCGCGGCCATGCCGCTGGCGAAGGCGACCGCGGCCTCGGTGTTCTCCAGACGGGCCAGGGCCGTCTCGAAGCGGGCGACGGTCGGGTTGCCAAGGCGCCCGTACACCGGCGGGCCCTGCGGCTCGGCGCCGGTCGCGGCGAAGGCGTCGATGCGGGCGGCCTCACCGCGGCTGTCGTGGGACGGGTAGGTCGTCGACAGGTCGATGGGCGGGGCGTGCAGTCCCTGGCGGGCGAGGTCGTCGCGGCCGGCGTGGACGGCCTCGGTGGCCAGAGCTCTGAGCGGCGTACGGGAGGCGGTGGCGGTGCGCACTGAGTCCATGACCGCCAGGGTGAACACCGAACGGCGGTTCCGGGGCATAGCCCGTGCTACGTTCGGCCGATGGCCGAATCTGTCGTACTGGACCCGGTGGACCTGCATCTGCTGCGGCTGTTGCAGAACGACGCCCGGACCACCTACCGCGATCTCGCCGCCCAGGTGGGAGTCGCCCCGTCGACCTGCCTGGACCGGGTGACCCGGCTGCGCCGCTCGGGCGTCATCCTCGGGCACCAGCTGCGGCTGGATCCGGCCAAGCTGGGCCGGGGCCTGGAGGCACTGCTGTCGGTGCAGGTCAGGCCGCATCGGCGGGAGCTGGTGGGACCGTTCGTGGAGCGGATCCGGGCGCTGCCCGAGTCGCGCACCGTCTTCCATCTGACCGGGCCCGACGACTACCTCGTGCATGTGGCCGTGGCGGACATGGCGGATCTGCAGCGGCTCGTGCTCGACGGGTTCACGTCACGGCGCGAGGTGGCCCGGGTGGAGACGCGGCTGATCTTCCAGCAGTGGGAGTGCGGACCACTCCTTCCGCCGGCCACGCCCACAGCGGAATCGGCGTGACGGACGCGAGGTCCCCGTACGAGGATGGACCGCATGTCTGAGACTCAGAGCCCGCTGCCCCGCCAGGTCGCCGACACCTACGTCGACGAGCTCATCGCCCTCGATCCGATCACCGGTACCTACCTGGGTGTGAAGGAGAGTTCGAGCAGGCTTCCCGACACCTCGCCGGCGGGCCAGGAGACGCTCGCGGAGCTTCAACGGGCCACGCTCGCGAAGCTCGACGAGGCCGAGCGCCGGCCCGGCGCGGACAGCGACATCGAGCGCCGGTGCGGACGGCTGCTGCGCGAACGCCTGACGGCCGAACTCGCCGTGCACGAGGCCGACGAGGGCCTGCGCGCGGTCGGCAACATGGCCACCCCCGCGCACTCGATCCGCGAGATCTTCACCGTCACCCCGAACCAGACCGACGAGGACTGGGCGGCGATCGCCGAGCGGCTGCGTGCCGTGCCCACCGCGTACGCGGGTTATCGCCAGTCCCTCGAACTCGGTCTGGAGCGCAAGCTGTACGCGGCACCGCGCCCGACCGCCACCTTCGTCGAGCAGCTCACCGAGTGGGCGGACACCGACGGCAAGGGCCGTGGCTGGTTCGAGGACTTCGTCTCTGCGGGCCCCGAGGCACTGCGCGCCGAGCTGGACGAGGCCGCCCGCACCGCGACCGCCTCCGTGGTGGAGCTGCGCGACTGGATGCGGGACGTGTACACGCCGGCGATCGAGGGCGCCTCGAACACCGTGGGCCGGGAGCGGTACGCCCGCTGGGCCCGCTACTTCAACGGCACGGACCTCGACCTGGACGAGGCGTACGCGTACGGCTGGTCCGAGTACCACCGCCTGCTCGGCGAGATGAAGCAGGAGGCCGAGAAGATCCTGCCCGGCGCCGAGACGCCGTGGGTGGCGCTCGCCCACCTCGACGAGCACGGCAAGCACATCGAGGGTGTCGACGAGGTCCGCGACTGGCTCCAGGGCCTGATGGACCAGGCGATCGACGCGCTGGACGGCACCCACTTCGAACTCGCCGAGCGGGTACGGAAGGTGGAGTCCTGCATCGCCCCGCCCGGCGGCGCCGCGGCCCCGTACTACACGGCCCCCTCGGAGGACTTCTCACGTCCCGGCCGTACCTGGCTGCCGACGATGGGCCAGACCCGTTTCCCGGTCTACGACCTCGTCTCGACCTGGTACCACGAGGGCGTACCCGGCCATCACCTCCAGCTCGCGCAGTGGACGCATGTGGCCGGGAACCTCTCCCGCTACCAGGCCTCGGTGGGCGGGGTGAGCGCCAACGCCGAGGGCTGGGCGCTGTACGCGGAGCGGCTGATGGACGAGCTCGGCTTCCTCACGGACGCGGAGCAGCGGATCGGCTATCTCGACGCGCAGATGATGCGGGCCGCCCGGGTCATCGTCGACATCGGCATGCACCTGGAGCTGGAGATCCCGGCGGACTCGCCCTTCCACCCGGGTGAGCGCTGGACGCCCGAGCTGGCGCAGGAGTTCTTCGGCGCGCACAGCAGCCGTCCGGCGGACTTCGTGGAG
This sequence comes from Streptomyces sp. SLBN-8D4, assembly GCF_049739545.1. Taxonomy (NCBI): domain Bacteria; kingdom Bacillati; phylum Actinomycetota; class Actinomycetes; order Kitasatosporales; family Streptomycetaceae; genus Streptomyces; species Streptomyces sp. SLBN-8D4. The sequence continues at coordinate 8,223,303 of NZ_JBMGQC010000001.1, read as the reverse complement.
AGCGAGCTGACCCGCTACCTCACGATCCCCGGCCAGGCGATCGGCTACAAGCTCGGTGAGCGAGCCTGGCTGCTGGGCCGGGAGAAGGCCCGCGAGCGGCACGGCGACGCCTTCGACCTCAAGGCCTGGCACATGGCGGCACTGTCGCAGGGTTCGCTGGGGCTGGACGACCTGGTGGACGAGCTGGCGCGGCTCTGACAGATCCCGCGAGGCGTACTCCGGGCCGGTGGTCCGGAGTACGCCTCCCTCGGCAGTGCGTGCGCTCGGTCCTCAGTCCGGGAGCCTGCGCAGCTGGACGAGCCCCAGCCAGGTCTCCGGTCCGGGCCGCACGTTGGCGGCGCGCACCGCGTACCGGCCGGGGGTGAGCGAGACCTTCAAGTGGTCGGTGGCGACCGATTCGTTGCCGGGCCAGGCCGCGTCGAAGAGGACGACCGGGCCGGGTACCGTCCAGCTCACCTCGTCCTCCCAGACGGCCGCGGCGAGGGCGGTGGGGACTTCGGCGAGGAGTTCGTCCTCGGAGTCGGCGGCACACCATCGTACGAAGGTGTCGTGGTCGGGCAGGTAGGAGGTCGAGGCGGGCTCGTCCCCGAGGACCAGGGCCGCGGCGTCACCGACCGGCAACAGGCCCACGCAGCCGTCGACTTCACAGGCCCGGTCGTAGTCGGAGGCCGTCTCGTCGCCGTCGGCGCCCGCCCAGAACGGCAGCACCGTCTCCGGCACCGCTATGAGCGGACCGCCGCCCGACTCCACCCACTCCACCGCGCCCGGCTCCGCGTATCGCACCATGGGCCAGAACCTACACGCACAGGAACCTCAAGGTTGCACCTGCACAGGAACGCGACCGGAATCCCCGGGGCTCGGCAGCCGCAGTCCTCCGAGTCGGCCGGCGCGGTCAACGCGTCGGACGCATCTCCGGGGGGCGGGATTGGTCGGTCCGGACCGCTGTTCCACTCAGGGGCAGCAACTGGTGCGCGCCGCCCTTGAGCACCGCGGTCATGACTACCGGCAAGTCGGCCCGTGCCGTTGACCGGTCGCCACCCGGCCATCCTGTGATGCCGGAGCCAGGCCGCGCCAGCGAGCCGGATCGCCGCCGCTCACGTGCCCAGGGCCGTCACAGCCCCACTGGCTGCCATTCCTGGTTGGAGCCGCCGTTGGCGGGCCACTGGATGATCTTGGCGCCGTCGGCGGTGGATCCACTCTGCACATCGGCGCACAGCCCGCTCTTGATGTTGACGAGGCGGTAGTAGCCGCTGGTGGCCGCCGGAACGAGCTTCCACCACTGGTGGGTGCCGTTGGCGTCCGATGACTGGTCCAGGGCTGTGCCGTTGCTGGTGGAGCTGCCCGGGACGTCGAGTACCTTGCCGCTGTTGACGTTGGACAGGCGGAACGACCCGTCGTGGTCGGGGAGCAGCTTCCACTGCTGGTTCGCGCCGCCGGACCACGTGTACTGGATGACGGGCCCGCCGTCGGAGGCGGAGGAGCCGGAGACGTCCATGACCTTCCCGCTCTTGCGGTTGACCAGCTTGAAGGGGCCGGTCAGCAGGCCGATCGTGATCGTGGTGCTCGTTCCTGCGGTCAGCGACACGATGCGTGCGTGGTTGCCCAGCGACGACATGGTGACCTTCGCGCCGGTGCTGATGGATGTGATGCCGCGCCGGCAGATGAAGGTGATGTTCTGGTCGATGTCGGAGGTGAGCGTGACGGTGGCCGTGCGGGCCGCCGTGTCCCAGGACAGCGACTGGACGGTGATGCGGTTGCGGCCGCGGACGCCCTTGATGGTGCCCTTGTCCAGCTGGTCGGGGAGGGCGGGGAGGATCTCAAGGACACCGGGGCGGGTGTGGACGAGTGCTTCGCCGAGGACGGCGGGGATGGTGTTGGCGGCGTCGCAGTTGTAGATGTCCAGGTTGGGGTTGTGAGAGGTCATCAGACTCCGCCACACCATGTTCTTGCCGTAGATCTTCAGCAGGTTGCCGTAGACGCCGGGGCCGTCCTTCAGCCGGGCGCGGGCCAGCGCCCGGTGGAGGCTGCCGTGCGCGGAGTAGTTCTGGTCGACTCGCTTGTCCAGAGCCTTGGCCGCGTACTTGACCAGGTCGGGCTTGTCCTCCGGGTTGATCTCGTGCAGCGGCCAGGCCCCGTACAGGTGCTGGACGTGCCGGTGGTTGTAGCGGTCGGTCAGGCCCGGCCAGGACCACTCGGCGAGCGCCCCGTCGCTGTTGACGGTGTAGTCGGGCAGCTTGGCGAGCAGGGCGGTCCAGCGTTGCACGCCCTGGCCGCTGCCCTGCTCCAGGCCGAGGGTGTTGGCCGCGTCGATCGCGGCCTGGAGCGCGTGCCGGCCGGCCATGATGTCGCCGGTGGCGTTGATGGAGAACGCCTGACCGGTGCTGAGCGGGGTGTTCTCCATCGAGTAGGAGGGGACGAAGACGGCCTTGCCGCTGGAGTCGGTGCGAGTGAGGAAGTCCTCGTAGAACAGGGCGAGTTCCATCAGGGCCGGACCGAGCTTGTTCTTCAGGAAGGCGCTGTCCCCGGTCACCTGGTAGTACTCCAGAAGCGGGTGGAGCAGCCAGTCGGCGCCACCGGTCCAGGCCTCGCCGGGGAAGCTGCCGCTGTTGAAGTGCAGCATGTGCCCGTACTCGCCGTCGGTGCGGGACGGGGCGAGGAAGCCGCGGGCGCCGTAGAGGTTGGTGGCGTTGTCGCGCCAGTGGGCGAGCTGACCGAGGATCAGGTCGAAGTAGCCCTGCATGGCGTCGGTGAGGTCGAGGATGTTGCCGCCGGCGACCTGCAGGTTGATGTTGGCGTCGGTGGTGAAGTCGTCGGCCCAGGAGCCGTTCCAGGTACCGGTCCAGATGCCGGTCAGGCGTGGCGGCAGGACGCCGCTGGAACTGATGAAGAGATAGCGGCCGGAGTCGTACATCCTCTCCAGCAGGGCGACGTCGATGGCGGACGCGTTGCTGTTCTGGCGGGCTATGAGCTCGCTGGTGGCCAGCCGGCGATCGGCGGCGGAGACGTTGAGGTCGATGCTGGAGCGGTCGTACATGACCTGGTGCTTCGGGGCGTGGCGGCCCAGGAGGGTGGCGTAGTCGGCCGTCAGCGCGGCGAGGGCGGTCTGCAGGGGCCGGCCGTTCCAGCCGGTGGAGGTCTCGTAGCGGCCGAGCTTGGTCAGCAGCAGCACCTTGGCGGCCTTGGCGACCACCAGGGTCTGCCCGTCGGCGGTGACGGAGGAGCCGCTGCCGGAGACCACGACGCGGGTGACGCCCTCGTAGCCGTAGGCACCGCCGGAAGGGTAGGTGCCGCGCAGGTTCAGGTAACCGTCGCCGCTGGTGACGTTGGCGGTGGCGGAGAAGGACACGCTGGTCGGCACGCCCGCAAGAGCGGTGTTGACGCTGACGGTGGTGTCCACGGTCCGGCCGGTGGCGGGCAGCAGCTCGTGGACGATGACCTGGTCGGCGCGGGAGACGAAGACGTGGCGCTTCCAGGTGCCGTACCGGTCGGTCCAGGTGTGGGTGATCTCGCCGGTGCGGAAGTCGGTGATGCGGGCGAAGTCGTTGACGGTGGTCATGCCCGGGGTGCTGAGCTGGAGTTCGTAGCCGGGGTGGAAGGTCTGGGTCCAGCGCAGGCTCCAGCCGTTGGCGAAGGTCGTGGAGGCTCCGGCGTAGTCGCCTGCCAGCGCCTTGTCCCGGGCGGCTTCGAGCTTGCCGGAGATCACCGGGGGCATGACGCTCCGGGTGCCGTTGGGCAGCACGAACCGGTGATGATTGAGGATCATCTTCTCGAGCGTCGGCGCCCCGTGGTAGACGGCCCCGTACTCGCCGTTTCCGCTCAGGAACCCGTCGGTCCATGCGGAGGCGGTGGCGTTGTCCCAGATGCCGCGGTCGGGCAGGGTGACCTGGGGCGGTACGGCCGCTGCGGCTCGGTCGGCGAAGAGGAAGCCGGGCAGGGCCGCGGCGCCGGCGGCGAGGGCGGCCCTGGTGAGGAAATGCCGACGGTTGAGGGGAAGGTCGGGCAGTGACATGGGTCGACTCCGTTGTCGGACGGTGAGGACGACTGGGCACAGGGGTGCCACCGGTGCGGGCACGGTGGTGGACAACAGCGCTTTGTCAGACATGCGGTGGCTGGATCAGCGGTCGACGGCAGGCCCGGACGGCTGAGGCCGGCCCGCCCCGTGGGGACGGACCGGCCTCGGGTGTCTACGGGGTCACGGTCACCCCGGGCGCCATCTCGGCGGTCCCGTTGGTGAGCTTTCCGGAGCCGGTAGCCCCTTCGGAGCTGACGAAGCGCAGCTCGTGGTTGGTGCCCCCCGCGTTGCCGACGGCGAGCAGGAGCGTGGACTGACCTGCCGTGTAGGCGTTCTGGACGAAGGAGGTGATGTCGACGGTGATGTCGCGGCCGTCGACGGCGTTGCCCTGGTGGGTCCCGCCGCCCTCGGCGATGACGGTGGAACCGAGGTTGAAGGTGGCCGACTTCGCGACGGAGGAGGTCGTGGCGGTGAAGCTCGGCCGGTTCTGCCAGGTCATCGTGTTGACCGGGCAGGACGTGCCGCCGCCGGTGCAGGTGGTGTCGGTGACGGGTTGCACGAGGAGTTGGTCGGTGTCAGTCGACGGGACCGACGAATAGCGGTGGCCGACGTAGGTGAGATGGAGTGTCGCCTGGCTCGGCGCCCTGGTGAGGCTGTTGAGGGGGAACTGGATGTAGGAGATCTTTCCGTCGCCGGACCCTGTGGTGTACTGCTCGCCCATCAGGCCGACCCCGGTGTTGCGGGTGATGAGGGTCAGGTCAGAGGAGTTGTTCTTGGTCTGGTCGCCGGTCCACGCACCCACCCAGGTGTCGCCGTTGGTGAGGGCGCCGGCCTTGACGTTCCGGGGCTGGCCGTTGGCGCCTGTGAAGGTGGATGTCAGCGTGCCTATCCCGCTCGGCGCCAGCGGGAACTGGCTGGAGTACTGGACGAGCTGGCCCCCGACGCGAAGGTTGTTCAGCGTCACGTTCGTGGTGCCGTTCAACGGGCTGCTGTTCGTCTTCTGCTCCGTGAACCACACGTTGTCGAGATTGAAGGTGCCGATCGGGGTCTTGGTGTACGTGTACGTGGCGCCCGACCCGTCGGGGTTGGGGGCGAACCCGTAGGTCGCCTGGTCGTCGGCGGTGATGGTCTGGGTGGATCCGTCGCCGCCGTTGAGCCTGATCGGTCCCGACCCGTACCGGGAGGTGTCGAACGAGCTGTTCTTGATCACGATGCTCGAGATGCGCGGGTACGGCTTGGGGCTGTTCTGTGTGAAGATGCCGCCGGCCCCCCTGCGAGATGGAGTTGAAGTTGTCGAACGTGTAGTTGTTCAGCTTGTATCCCCACGAACTCCATCCGATGCGGATCGAGTTGCCGGCACCGGAGGACCAGCTCAGCGTGTCGCTGACCGAGATGTTCTTCGAGTCCGCGTTGTCCCAGTGGTAGCTGTCGAACCCGAGCTCGTCGGCGACGGCGTCGTGGGCGCCTGCCGCGTTGGCATAGCCCTGGATGTCGGGGGTGGCGGTGCCGAGCTGGAAGTTGCCCCACACGCCGGCGGCCATCGGGGTGAATCCGTCGCTGGGGTTGTAGTGGCCGGAGGCGAACGCGTCGTCGTTGCCGAGGGTGAAGACGCCGTTGGCGGTGATGTCCTGGCCGCTCGCGAAGTCCGTCCCGTCGATCCACGGCTGGGGGTACGGGGTGAGGCCCTTGATGTTGTTGAACGTCACCCTCTTGGCGGTGTGGGTCTCCCAGTTCCACTGCTTCGAGTCGCGCAGGTAGGTTTCGTTGAACGTGATGTCCGACGAGTGCATGACCATGACGCCGCCCTGGTGCTGGCTGCGGTAGGCGTCGTGCGAGTCACTGCGGTAGTTCGCCACGCCGTTGCCGTCGTAGACGCCGCGGCCGTCGATTTCGATGTTGCTCGAGTTGATGATCCCGACCGCCGGCTCGAACGCCTCCATGTACCCCTGGATGCGGTTCTTCAGCAGGGCCCCGTCGTCGGTGTAGATCTTCAGCTTGCCGCCCTTGAGCTTGCTGCCGTCCACACCGTTGACCATGAGACCGGACCACACGTACGTGCCGTTCGGGAAGTAGAGCGTGTTGAGCGCCGTGGGGTTGGCCTTGATGGTGTCGATGGCGGCCTTCAGGGCGTACGTGACGTCGTCGGCGGCCATCGTCCGCACATTCGGGTACCGCACATTGGTGCTGCTCGCGCTCACCAGGGTCCCGGCCGAGGTTTTCTGACCGGCAGGGATGGCGGTGCCGTCGACGGTCTTGCCGGCCATGGAGCTCGTCGTCGCGGCGGGAGCCTGCTGAGCCGTGCTGTTCGGGTGCGCCACGAGGTACTTCGCGGCGAACTCCTGGAAGTTGAGGACACCGGTCTGCAGGTTGACGCCGGAACCGTCCGATGCGCTCGCGGTGTTCGGACGCTGCGCCGGGTCTTCCAGAGGATCGTTGATGACCGCCAGGTAGGGCTGTCCCGTCACGCTGGTCGAGTCGCCGTTGACCATCACGATCGCTTGGTTCAACCCGGCGTCGGCTGACATCTGGAACGTCAGGGTGTGCTTGTCCGCGCTCACCGAGACACTGCCGGGCGGGTAGTAGCGCGCCGGGTAGACGTTCACCGTATCGATCGTGGTGCTGGGCAGCGTGACCGTGATCGTCGGTGTCCGGGAGTCCGACGCGAAGCGCGCGATGTCGAAGTTGTTGCGGTTCGCGGTGTACCGCACAGCCTGGACGGGCGTGCCGGCGACTTGCACCTGGTACTTGGTGGACGCCTGGTCCGGGGACGTCGTCGTACCGCCTCCCACTCCCGTCGGCGCGTACGTGTGGACGGTGGTGGCGGCTTGTGCGGGGACGGTGCCGGCGAGCATGAGGCTCGCCGCCGCGATGGTGGCGCTCGCGGCGGCCGCCACGATGCGCTTCACGCGCGATCTGCGCCGTGCCGGGGCAGGGGTCGGGTCGGCGTCGTCGCCGGCCTGTCGGATCATGCCTGTCTCTCCTCAGGACGAGACCTTGCCAGGTCTGTTCAGGTGCTCCCGCCTGCTGGGGACGGCGTGGAGCGAGCGCGATGCCGCGGCCTGATGCGGCCGTCGGCGCTGTGGCGACCGAGAGGGACCACTACGGCGTCTCAAGAGCGGTGGCGCCGAGTGTCATGAGGCGTCGTTTCTGGCGGGGGCCGCGACTGTTCACCTCGTTGACCGATCCAAGTGATCGGCGTGACCGGGATGTTAATGTCGCATTTCTGGAACCGTCAATGGTTCCGTCGTCCTTCCTGCGGTGCACCAGGTTCGACGTGCTCCGTTCCCAGAGCCCTCACGTAACTGCTGGATCACGACATTCCGACGAAGTCTTGCTCTGTCGCGACAGCCGACCTACGCTGTCGCCACTTTCGTGGATCGATACATGTTCTGGGGGTGCACTCGTGGTGACGATGGCGGAGGTGGCTGCGCGGGCGGGAGTTGCCAAGCAGACCGTCTCCAACGTGGTGTCCGGCAAGAAGGTACGGCCGGAGACCCTGGCGAAGGTGAACACGGCCATAGCGGAACTCGGTTACAAGCCGAACCTGGTGGCGCGCTCGCTGAGGACCGGAAGCACGGCGACCGTGGGGCTGTTCGTGCCTCGGGTGGCCAACGCGTTCTATTCGGAAGTGGTCGAGGAGGTGGAGAACGTGCTGGTCGGCCATGGGTACAACCTGCTGCTGGCCACGACCCGCGACGACCCCGACTACACCCGCGCACACCTCGAGAACCTCGCCGGGCGCTCGGTGGACGCACTGCTGGTCGCCGGGGACAACGCCGTCGAACAGCAGTTGCCGATGCTCCTCGAGGCCGCCTTCCCGGTCGCGCTGTGCGCCTGGGAGGGAGACGCGCCCACCACTTTGCCCGTGGTGTCCATCGACTACGAGCACGCCGGGTTCCTGGCCGGACGCTACCTGCGAGATCTCGGCCACCGGAACGTCGCGGTGATCGCCGATCTCCCGGCACACTCACCTCGCGTACGCGGGTTGCGCCGGGCGTTCGCCGACGACGGGCTGACCATCGACGACCGCCAGGTCTTCGCCTGCACCAGGGACGATGCCGCCGGCGGGTTCGCCGCGAGCTCTGCGGCGCTGGAGGCGGACCCGGACGTCACAGCGATCTTCGCCACCCATGACGTCCTGGCCGTCGGCGCGATCGAGGCGGTCGTCCGCTCCGGGCGACGAGTCCCCGACGACGTCAGCATCGTCGGCTTCGATGACATCGCCCAGGTCGGACAGATCAAACCAGCGCTGACCACGGTCACCTTTCCCAAGCGGGAGATGGCCCAGCAGGCCGTCGAGCTGCTGCTGCGCGCTGTCGACTCCGGCAGGCCGCCGACCAACGTACTGACGCTGCTGCGCCCGACCCTGACCGTCCGGGACAGCAGCGCCGCGCCCCGGGCGAACGGATAGCACCTGGCTCCGCCGGACCTGCACCGCCTCCCACTGTGAGTCGACGGCCGGTCCTGCCTGGCCGCCACACGTCACCGCTACGAGTTCCGACAGAAAGCACCTCACCTGATGACAGACCTCGACCCCTACGCCTACGTCGAAGACCGGTCGCCGGGCACCGGACGGCTGCGGCCGCGCGCCGCGTTCGCTTCCGACCTGCCCACGATCGCGCTCGACGGCGACTGGAGATTCCGACTGGCGTCGGGGCTGGACGACCTCACCGGGGACTTCGCCGCGCCGGACTTCGACGACACGGCTTGGGACCTGCTCGCCGTGCCGTCCTGCTGGCAGATGACCGGCCTGCCCGGCGAGCTGCGCTACGGTGCCCCGGCCTACACCAACATCCTGTACCCGTTCCCGGTCGACCCGCCGCGGGTGCCCCGGCAGAACCCGACCGGCGAGTACCGCCGCGAGTTCGACGTTCCGGACGGGTTCCCGGCATCGGCTGCGGTGCTCCGGTTCGAGGGCGTCGACTCCGCGTTCGCGGTGTGGCTCAACGGGATCAGACTCGGTGACGGCAAGGGCAGCCGCCTGACCACCGAGTTCGACGTCTCCGCCGGTCTGCGGCCCGGCCGGAACGTACTCGCGGTCCGCGTGCACCAGTGGTCGTCCGGCAGCTACCTGGAAGACCAGGACATGTGGTGGCTGTCCGGGATCTTCCGGTCGGTTTCCGTGGCCGCGCGCGGTGTCGAGGACTTCTTCGTCCACACCGCCTACGACCGCACGACGGGACAGGGGACGCTGGCCGTCGACGTCACCGCCCCCACCCCGGTGACACTTTCGGTGCCGGAACTCGGCATATCCGCCGCCGATCCGGCCGGCCCGCACCTGATCGACGGCATCGAGCCCTGGTCGGACGAGCAGCCCCGCCTGTACGCGGGGGAACTGCTGTCCGAGGCTGGAGAGCGCATACCGCTGCGCATCGGCTTTCGCACCGTGGCCGTCGTGGACGGTGTCCTGACCGTGAACGGCAGCCCGATCTCCCTGCGGGGCGTCAACCGCCACGAATGGCATCCCCTGACGGGGCGGACGCTGACCGAGGACACCATGCTGACCGACGTGCTGCTCATGAAGCGGCACAACATCAACGCGGTGCGCACCAGCCACTACCCGCCCGACCATCGTTTCCTCGACCTGTGCGACGAGCACGGCCTGTGGGTCTTCTGCGAGGGCGACCTCGAGACGCACGGCTTCGAACCCGGCGGCTGGCGGCGCAATCCCAGCGACGATCCCGGGTGGCGCGAGGCCTACCTGGACCGGGCCGAGCGGCTGGTGGAACGCGACAAGAACCATCCCTCGGTCATCGTCTGGTCGCTGGGAAACGAGTCCGGCACCGGCGCCAACCTGGCCGCCTCGGCCGCTTGGATCCGGCAGCGCGACGACAGCCGCCTGATCCACTACGAGGGCGACTTCGCGAGCTGCGCGTACGTCGACCTGTACTCCCGCATGTACATCGGCGTGGACGAGCTGTCCGCCGTGGGCCGCGGCCAGGAGGCACCGACGGCTGATCCGGCCGACGACGCACACCGCCGCGCCCTGCCGGCCGTGCTGTGCGAGTACGGGCACGCCATGGGCACCGGCCCCGGTGGGCTGTCCGAGTACCAGCAGGTCATCGAGGCACATCCGCGCCTGGCCGGTGGATTCATCTGGGAGTGGATCGACCACGGGATCGCCCGACTCACCGGGCGGGAGGATCCCCACTCGTTCTACGCCTACGGCGGCGACTTCGGCGAGGAGGTCCACGACGGCAATTTCGTCGCCGACGGGCTGCTCTTTCCCGACCGCACGCCGTCGCCGGGCCTGGTCGAGTACAAGAAGGTCATCGAACCGGTCCGGATCCACATCGGCCCGTCGACGCGGCAGATCGGCGTGCACAACCTGCACCATGTCCGGGACAGCGGCTACCTGGACTTCCGGTGGACCGTCGAGGACGGCGGCGAGCCGGTGGGCTCCGGCGCTCTGAGCGTGCCCGCGACCGCCGCGGGCGCGACGACCACCGTCGCATGGCCGACCGAGGTCACCGCCGCGCTCGACGCGGCGCGCAAGAACGACTCCGGCGACGAGGTGTGGCTGACCGTGACCGCGGTGCTCGCCGCCGACGAGAGCTGGGCCGGGGCCGGTCACGAGATCGCCTGGGCCCAGCGATTGGTCGTGGCTCCTACCGCCGCGTCCGTCCCGTTCACACCGGCGCCGGCGATCGCCCACGACGGGTACATCAAACTGGGGCCCGCGCGGTTCGATGCTCGCAGCGGGGTGCTGGTCCGGCTCGGCGACCTGGAGCTCGACGGTCCGAGGCTGGACATCTGGCGGGCCCCGCTCGACAACGACCTGCTCAGCGCCTTCGGGGTGCCGCAGGCCGACGCCTGGTTCGCCGCCGGACTGCACCGGATGCGCCACGACGTCCTGAGCGTCGAGCCCGACGTGTCGGGACTCACGGTCATCGCCCGCCTCGCCGCCGCGGGGTCCTCGTCCGGCCTCGGCGTCGTCTACCACTGGTCGGCCCGCGACACACCGCATGCCGACCAGGCCCGGCTCCGGCTGGAGACCGTCGTCACCCCCGACGGCCCCTGGCCGATGCCGCTGCCCCGACTGGGCGTCGCGATGTCGCTGCCCGGCACCGACGCCGACGTCGAGTGGTTCGGTCCCGGTCCCGGTGAGGCCTACCGCGACTCCCGCGCCGCGGCTCGCGTCGGCCGCCACCGGTCGACCGTCTCGGCGATGCAGACCCCTCAGGTCCGCCCGCAGGAGAACGGCAACCGCCACCAAGTCCGCCGCGCCAGGATCACCACCCCGGACGGCACCCTGCTCCTCACCGGCGCCCCGGTCACCGACCTGACCGTTCGCCCCTGGAGTACCGAAGCCCTGGCCGCCGCGGCCCACCAGCACGACCTGGTCCCCGACGGCCGACTCCATCTGCACCTCGACCACGCGCACCACGGTCTGGGCAGCGCGGCCTGCGGTCCGGGCCCGTCGGCACCGGACGTCCTGGCCGCGGTCACCACCGCGTTCGGCGTGGAGTTCGGCACCTGCCGGTAGGCGGGCCTTGCCCGCCCGCCCACCGGCACATCCAGCAAGTCCGCCCCTGTCACAGAAGGCTCCTCACATGAACAGCTCCACCATACGCACCCGCAGACTCCTGACACTCACCACCGCGGCGCTCCTCGTAGCCGGCCTCGGCGCGTGCAGCAGCAGCAAGGACACCTCCGCCGGCCCCGAGAAGAGCCAGGCCGGGCCGGTGACGATGCAGTTCTGGGGCTGGGCCGGCTACGAGAAGATCGTCGACCAGTGGAACACCTCCCACCCGGACACCAAGGTCGTCTTCAAGAAGATCCCGTCGGGCGGCACAGGCGGCTACACCCAGATCAGCAACGCGATCACCGCAGGCGAGGGCCCGTGCCTGGCCCAGATCGAGTACCAGGCCGTCCCGTCCATGCTCGTGAAGGACACGGTCATGGACATCACGAAGTACGCGAGCGCCGACATGGCCAAGTACGCCCCGTCGGCGGTCTCCGCCTCCAGCGTCGGCGGCAAGATCTACGGCATCCCGGTGGACGTCGGCCCGATGGTCCTCTTCTACCGCCAGGACCTGTTCGCCAAGTACGGCATCACCAAGCCGCCAGCCACCTGGGCCGAGTACAAGGCCGACGCCGAGAAGGTCGCCGCCGCCGATCCGAGCGTGAAGTTCGGCAACGCGCCCAGCGAGGGCAACGACCTGGCGGCCTACACCCTGCAGACCGGCCAGTCCTGGTACTCGGTCAAGGGAGACAGCTGGACCGTCAGCATCGACAACCCCGGCACCCGCAAGGTCGCCGAATTCTGGGAGGGCCTGAAGGACAAGGGTCTGGTGCAGAAGTCCGGCAACGCCTGGGACCCGAAGTTCGACAAGGCCGCCACCGCCGGCAAGGTGCTGACGTTCGTCAACGCGTCCTGGGCCGCCGGCGGCCTGAAGTCGGACCTGAAGGGCCTGTCCGGCAAGTGGCGGGTCGCCCCGATGCCGACCTGGGAGGCGGGCGACGGCAAGAGCTCCAGCAACGGCGGCTCGGCCACCTCGGTGATGTCCGGGTGCAAGACGCCCCGCGAGGCCGTGCAGTTCGCCGACTTCCTGTCCAGTGACCCGCAGGCCGTGAAGACGGGCATCGAAAGCGGGCTGTACCCGGCGTCGAAGGCCGGACAGGAAGACCCCGCGCTCACGGGAGGCGACCCGTACTTCGGCGGCCAGAAGGTCGGTGACGTGTTCAAGGCGTCCGCCGCGCAGGTGCCCAGCACCTGGACCAACGGCCCGACCTATCAGCAGGTCCAGACGGACCTCACCGGCGCCATGGGCAAGGACACCCTGCCGGACGCGGTCAGCAAGGTCCAGGCCTCGACCGTCGCCGCGATCAAGAAGCTCGGCCTGTCGGTGACCAACGGCTGAGGCAGCGGACCCCAGCCGCCCCGAAGAGTTCCCGCGGCCGCCGGTACCCGGCGCCGCGGGGACCCGCTCCCTGACGACGAACCGCCCAGCGAGGTCTCCATGAGCAGTCCCAGCAGCACCCGGACCGAGCCACCGCCGCGGCCGGCGCCCGCGGCCACCCGCCGCGCCTCCGCCGCCCGTCGGCCCCGCCGCAGTAGCCGCCGCAGCGCGTTGACCGCGTCCGGTTTCCTGGCACCGTTCGCGGTGCTCTTCCTGACCATGATGGTCGCGCCGATCGGGTACGCGATCTACCAGAGCTTCTTCAAGGTCCACCGCGCCGGGCTGTTCGGCGGTACGCAGTCCACGGAGTTCGCGGGACTGTCCAACTACGTCGCCGCCTTCAGCGACCACGACTTCACCGCGTCGATCGTCCGGGTCGTGCTGCTGGGCTGCGTCCAGGTCCCGGTCATGCTCGGCCTGGCCCTCCTGCTCGCGCTCCTGCTGGACTCCCGCTCGGCCCGGCTGCGGAAGACCTACCGGCTCACGTTCTTCCTGCCCTATGCGCTGCCGGGTGCGATCGCCGCGTTGATGTGGTCCTTCCTCCTGGCGAAAGACCTCTCGCCGTTCACCGGACCGCTGTCCCACCTCGGGATCGGCATCGACTTCCTGTCGCCGTCGTGGGTCCCGTTCTCGATCGGGAACATGATCACGTGGGGCTGGACCGGCTACAACATGCTGATCATCTACTCCGCGCTGCAGACGATCCCGGCGGAGGTGATGGAGGCCGCCGCGCTCGACGGCTGCTCCGGATGGCGCCTGGCGTGGGCGGTGAAGATCCCGCTGGTACGTCCCGCGCTGGTGCTGACCACGATCTTCTCCATCATCGGGACGGCTCAGCTGTACACCGAGCCGGCGGTGCTGGTCAGCGCGCGCATCCCGGGCGTCGACCCGAAGTTCTCCCCGATCATGAACGCGACCCTGGGCATGGACGTGGGCGGCCAGAACCTGGCCGCCGCCCAGTCCGTCGTGCTCGCGGTGATCACCCTCGTGCTCTCGTTCGGCTTTCTCAAGTACAACCAGCGCAAGGGAGCGATGGCATGAGCGTGATCTCGGCCGACCGCCCGACCCGACCGGCCCGCCGCGGCACGGACATGGCGAGCAAGGTCGTCGTCAACGGCATGCTGGGCCTGATGGCCCTGTACACGCTGATCCCGCTGTGGTGGCTGTTCGTCTCCTCGACCAAGGCCTCGGGCTACCTCTATACCGGTACGCCGCTGTGGTTCTCCCACTTCGACCTGGTCACCAACATCAGAGACGTGTTCAGCTTCGAGGGCGGCATCTTCTCCACCTGGCTCGCCAACAGCGCGCTGTACAGTTTCGTCGGCGCCACCGTCGGCACCCTGCTGTCCGCGATGGGCGGCTACGCGCTGTCCAAGTTCGACTTCCGCGGCCGGGAAAGCGTGTTCAACGTCATCCTCGCCTCGGTTCTCATCCCGGCGCCGATGTTCGCCCTGCCGTTGTTCCTGCTCATGGCCAAGCTCGACATCACCAACTCCTACTGGTCGGTGCTGCTGCCCAGCTGTGTCAGCCCGTTCGGCGTCTACCTGTGCCGGATCTTCGCCGCGGCGTCCGTCCCGGACGAACTCCTTGAGGCCGCACGGCTCGACGGAGCAGGCGAACAGCGCACCTTCTTCCGGATCGCCCTGCCGCTGATGTCCCCGGCACTGGTGACCGTCTTCCTGTTCCAGTTCGTCGGCATCTGGAACAACTACCTGCTGCCCTCGCTCATGCTCAACACCCCCTCACTGCAGCCCGTCACGGTGGGCCTGGTGCAGTGGCGCGCGGAGTTCGCCAGCGGAGTGCCGCCGCTGCTGCCGATCACCGGTGCGTTCCTGTCACTGATCCCCCTGCTCGTCGCCTTCATCAGCATGCAGCGGTTCTGGCGCAAGGGCCTGACCGCAGGCGCCGTCAAGTAGCGCGTTCGCTGCCCCACCCACGTCCTGAACCGCAAAGGAACACTGAATTGCCCCGCGCCCACGTCATTCTCGACAAGCAGGCCGTCATCGCTCCCGTCCGACGCCGCACCTTCGGCTCGTTCGTCGAACACCTGGGCCGCTGCGTGTACACCGGGCTCTACGAGCCGGAACACCCGAGCGCGAACGACGACGGGTTCCGTATGGACGTCGTCGAACTGGTCAGGGAGCTGGGCACCAGGACCGTCCGCTACCCGGGCGGCAACTTCGTCTCCGGCTTCCGCTGGGAGGACTCGGTCGGCCCGCGCGACCGGCGCCCGGTACGCCGCGACCTCGCCTGGCACTCGCTGGAGTCGAACCAGGTCGGCCTGGACGAGTTCGCCCACTGGCTCAAACTCATCGACTCCGAGCTGATGCTCGCGGTGAATCTCGGCACGCGGGGCATTCAGCCCGCCCTGGACCTGCTCGAGTATGCCAACCACCCCTCCGGTACGGCGCTGTCGGACCTGCGTGTCGCCAACGGCACGCCGGAGCCGCACGACGTGCGCATGTGGTGCCTCGGCAACGAGATGGACGGCCCCTGGCAGACCGGCTTCCTGACGGCCGACGACTACGGCAAGCTCGCCGCCCGTACCGCCGGCGCGATGAAGATGGCCGACAAGGACCTCGAACTCGTGGTCTGCGGCTCCTCCAACTCCGGGATGCCGACCTTCGGCGACTGGGAGCGCACGGTGCTCGAGCACACCTACGACCACGTCGACTACGTCTCCTGCCACGCCTACTACCAGGAGCACGACGGCGACCTCGGCTCCTTCCTCGCCTCGGCGACCGACATGGACTACTTCATCGACACCGTCGTCGCGACCGCCGACCACGTGGGCTACAAGAAGCGCTCCAGCAAGAAGATCAACATCTCGTTCGACGAGTGGAACGTCTGGTACCAGAAGGAGCACGCCGAGTCCGACGAGGTCAACGACGAGTGGCGGCACGCCCCCCGCCAGCTGGAGGACGTCTACTCGGTGGCAGACGCCGTCGTCGTCGGGAACCTGCTGATGACGCTGCTCAAGCACAGCGACCGCGTCACCTCGGCCTCGCTCGCGCAACTGGTCAACGTGATCGCGCCGATCATGACCGAGCCCGGCGGCCCTGCCTGGCGGCAGACCACCTTCCACCCGTTCTCCATCACGAGCCGACTCGCCTCGGGCGAGGTGATCCGACCCCTGATCCAGGCACCGGTGTACGACACCGCACGCCACGGTGAGGCATCCCTCATCGACGCCGTCGCCACCGCCGACGAGGACCGGGCCGCGGTCTTCCTCGTCAACCGTGACCTGCAAGAGCCCGCGCAGGTCACGATCGACGTCCGGAGCCTCGGCTCGACGCACGTCACCGAGGCGGTCACGCTCGCCGACGCCGACGTGTACGCCAAGAACACGCTCGCGGAACAGAACCGCGTGACCCCGCACGCGAACCCGAGCGCGATCCTGTCCGACGGGCTGCTCAGCATCGAGCTGCCGCCGGTGTCGTGGACCGCAATCGCGCTGGGCTGAGCAACGCGACCACGGGCCCGGCTCAGGCGCATGCGTCGGGCGGGAGGGCGGGCGAAGGGAGCGGAGCCGAGTGGCGCGCCTTCGGATGTACCGGGAGGACCAGGACCGGGGCTGGCGCTGCGTCTGGTCTTCCGCGGTCTCGGACACCGTATCCGCAGCCACGTGTTGGGCCACGGCTGTGCAAAGAACCCGGCTCGGTACGGGTCCGGGCAGTGGCTGGGCGGGACCGAGGTTGGACCGGGGACGCCGCAGATGAACAGGTCGACCTGGGGCAGGCCCATCAGTGCGGACTTTCTCACTGACGTGGTCGGAGCCGACCCGGATGCAGTCCCGGTCGCCGAAAGGCGTAGGTGCCGTCGCCCCGGTCGCGGCGGCTGTTGTCCCGAGGACGGGCACAGATCCGGCCTGAGACAGGCCCGGAGCAGAAGACACCCCGCCCGGCAGCTCACTGGGGCTGCCGGGCGGGGTGCGCGGTACGTGGTGGCGTACCGGATCAGTCCACGTTCACCACCCTCGCACCTCTGCGGGAGAAGTTCCTGCGCGCTGCGCAAACGCGTCGAGTTGGACGCCGGGATCCGCGTACCGCACCATGGCGCAAGTACCTGCACGCCCGGCGGCACCACCCGTGGCGACCGCTCAACTCGCGCCTCAGCAACCGCAGTTCTCAGCATCCACCGGCGCCGCGAGCGGATCGGCCGCGCGGCGCTCCCGGCCTTCCCAGGTCTCGTACGCGAAGCCCTCGCGCACCCAGTACTCGAACCCGCCGAGCATCTCCTTGACCTGGTAGCCGAGTTCGGCGAGGGCGAGGGCGGCGCGGGTCGCGCCGTTGCAGCCGGGGCCCCAGCAGTACGTCACCACGGGCACGGACCGGTCGAGGAGCTGTTCGGCCTGCGCGGGAATGAGAGCGGTGGGCAGATGGACCGCGCCCGGGATATGCCCCTGGTCCCAGGCGGCGGTGGAGCGGGAGTCGAGGACCACGAAGCCGGGGTCGCCGCCCGAGGCGAGCGCGGCGGCGACGTCGGACACGTCGGCGTGGAAGACCAGGCTTGCGCGGAAGTGGGCGGCGGCCTCGGCCGGGGCGGCGGGGGCGACGCGCAGGACGGGGTTCGAGGTGAGCGAGTCGGTAGTCGTCATGGCCAGAAATCTACGGGCGCCGATCACCGGCCTGAAGGGGGATTCCACGGCGCCGGTCTTGCTCGACCGGGGATTCCCCTGCTATTTCTCGGGCATGACCGCGTATTCCCCGGACGCCACGGACTGGCGCATCCTCGATGTCCTCCAGCGGGAGGGCCGGGCCAGTTTCGCCGAGCTCGCCCGTGCCGTCTCGATGTCCGCGAGCGCGGTCACCGAGCGGGTGCGGCGACTGGAGGAGGCGGGCGTGATCCAGGGGTACGCGGCGGTCGTCGACCCGGAGCGGCTGGGCCTGCCGATCCTCGCGTTCGTCCGCCTGCGCTACCCGAACGGCAACTACAAGCCCTTCCACGACCTGGTCGCCGTGACGCCCGAGATCCTGGAGGCGCACCACGTGACCGGCGACGACTGCTTCGTCATCAAGGTCGCCGCCCGCTCGATGCGGCACCTGGAGGAGGTGTCCGGAAAGATCGGTACGCTGGGCTCGGTCACGACCAGCGTCGTCTACTCCTCACCGCTCCCCCGGCGCCCCCTCGGTCAGTGACCGCGCTGCCGCAGCGCCGATCCCGATCTGCCCTTGACGACCTCCAGTTGCGCGTGGACTCGGCGGCGCAGATCGGCGACATGGCTCACGATGCCCACGCTGCGGTCGCGTTCGCGCAGTGAGTCCAGGACGTCGAGGACCTCGTCCAGGGTCTGGTCGTCGAGGCTGCCGAAGCCCTCGTCGATGAAGAGCGTGTCGAGCCGGACCCCGCCCGCCTCGTCGGTGACGACGTCCGCGAGGCCGAGCGCCAGGGCGAGCGAGGCGAAGAAGGTCTCGCCGCCCGAGAGGGTGGCCGTGTCCCGCTCCCGTCCGGTCCAGGCGTCGACGACGTGCAGTCCGAGTCCGCTGCGCCCCCGGCCGGTGCGGTCGTCGGAGTGGACGAGGGTGTAACGGCCGGACGACATGCGTTGCAGGCGCACGGTGGCGGCGGCCGCCACCTGCTCCAGGCGGGCCGCGAGGACATAGGACTCCAGCCGCATCTTGCGTTCGTTGTCCGCGGAGGTGCCCGCGGCCAGGGCGGACAGCCGGGCCACCCGGTCGTACTCCTCGCGCAGCGGCGCCAGCCGTCCCAGTGCGGTGGCCGAGCGGGCCGAGAGCCGGTCCAGTTCGGCGCAGCGCCGGGCGGCCGCGTCGCGTGCGGAGGCGGCCTCGCGGACCCGGCGGCTCGCGTCGGCGGCGGCCCGCTCGGCCGCGAGGACGTCGGCGGCCGGACGCCGGGCCGCCTCGGCGGTGTCGGCCTCGGCGAGCACGGCCCGCACGGCGGACTCCTCGGCCTGCCAGGCGTCGAGCCGGTGCTGGAGGTCCCGGTGGGCCGCGTCGTCGAGAAGGGCGGCGGCCGCGGCCCGCGGGGTCTCGAAACCGGCCCGGAAGGCGGCGTCGGCGAGGCGGGCGTCGGCGTCCTTGAGCCGCTGGGCGGTGTCCTCGGCGGCGCGCGCGGTGTCGGCGGCGTCGGTGAGCAGCGCGGTCTGCCGCTCCAGCTGGGCGGCGCGGGCGGCCACACTGTCGGCGGCACCGCGCGCCTCGGCCAACTCCGCTTCCAGGGTCGTTCGTTCCCGGTCCAGGGATTCCCGGCGGGCGCCGCGGGTGGCGGTGCGCACGGCGGCCTCCTGCTGGGCAGTCAGCCGTCGTTCGCGCTCCCGCTCGGCCTGCCGCAGCCGTTCCGTCGCGGTGTGCAGTTCCGAGGCGAGGGTGCGGACCTCTGCGTACTCGCGCTCCAAGTCGTCCACCTGGAGGGCGAGTTCCTCGGTGGAGGTGTCGCCGGCCTCGCCCTGGGCGGCGGCCAGCGCCCGCTGGACGAAGGCGAGGCGGCGCTCGGCCTCGGCCCGCTGTTCGTCGGCGCGCTGCGAGCCGGCGAGCGCGCGCTCCTCGGTCTCCCGGTCGACGTGCCCGGCGTCCTTGCGGGCGGGGGCGGGGTGCTCGGTGGCGCCGCAGACCGCGCAGGGCTCGCCGTCGGTGAGCTGTGCGGCCAGCTCGGCGGCGATGCCGTTCAGCCGCCGCTCCTTGACGTCCAGCCAGTCGGCGCGGGCCTGCTGCGCACGGTCCGTCGCGTCGATGACCTGCCGCTGGGCGTCGTCGGTGTCCCGGGCGAACTGGTCGCGCTGACGAGCGGCGGCGAGCCGCTTGCGGGCGGGCTCGCGCTGCACGGCCAGCTGTTCGGCGCGGGTGGCCGCCTCCTGGGCGGACTCGACGCCCTGCTGGAGCCCCGCGCGGGTCTCCTCCCACCCGGCGAGCCAGGCCTCGGCCTCGTGGAGGACGTCCTCGTCGGACCGCTCCTCGCTGTCCAGCTCGGTGCGCTCGCGTACGAGTTCGGCGAGCCGCTGCTCGGCGCGCCGGGCCGAGTCCAGTCCGCCGAGCTCCTCGGCCGTCCGGCGTGCGGCGGCGGCGAGTCCGGCGGCGCCCGCGTCCACGAAGGTCGCCGGCAGCAGCTCACGCGCGCGTGTCTCGGCTTCGGCGGCCCGCCGGTGCTCGGCCTCGGCCGCCTCCCGCAGTTCCAGTGCGGGCGCCACCGCCTCCGCCTTGCGGGCCCGCTCCATCCGGGCCTGCGCCTGGTGGTAGCCGTCGGCCCGCTCCTCCAGCAGCGCGGCCCGCTCGCGTGCCTGCGCGAACCGGCGTTGCAACCGGTCGACTTCGCGTACGTCGGCCAGCGCACGCTCGGCGGCGGCCTGGGCGGACTCGGCGGCACCGAGCCCGCAGTGGGCGATCGTCAGCTGTTCGCGGGCGGTGCTGCGGGCCACGGCGGCCGCGCTCAGGACGGCCTCGGCAAGCCCCGGCTCACCGGGCGTCAGCTCGGGCAGCTCCATGGCGCCGCCGGCCGCCTGCTGCATGCGGTGCGCGTCGGCCAGCAGGGCCGCGTCACCCTCGCGCACCTGCGCCTCGGCCGCGCGGCGCCGCTCGGCCAGCCGCTTCTCGACCTCGGCGAACCGGTGGGTGTCGAAGAGCCGTCCCAGCAGCTTGCCGCGCGCCTCGGCGTCGGCCCGCAGGAAGCGCGCGAAGTCGCCCTGGGGCAACAGCACGACCTGGCAGAACTGCTCGCGGCTCATGCCGAGCAGCTGGGTGATCTCCTCACCGATCTCCTGGTGGGACCGGCTCAGGTCCTTCCAGGCCGCGGCGGCGCCGTCGTACTCGCGCAGCCAGCTCTGCGCCTTGTCGAGCGTCGTGCCGGTACCGCGCTTCTTCGGGCGCTCCCAGGGCGGTTGCCGGGTGATCTCCAACCGGCGTCCCGCGACGGTCAGTTCGAGACGGATCTCGGTGCGGGTGCTCGGGGCGGCGTGATCGCTGCGCAGTGCCGTCCCCTGGCCGCTCTGCCGGGCCCCCGGTGCCGAGCCGTACAACGCGTAGCAGACGGCGTCAAGCACGGAGGTCTTGCCGGCCCCCGTAGGACCGTGCAGCAGGAACAGTCCGGCCGCCGACAGCTCGTCGAAGTCGACCGTCTGGGTGCCGCCGAACGGCCCGAAGGCGGTGATGTCCAGCCGGTGCAGCCTCACCGCGCCACCTCCCGCACGGCCTCGTCCGCCCGCACGGCGTCGAACGCGTCCCGCAGCACGGCCTGTTCGCGCTCGTCGGGCCCGGCCCCGCGCACGTGGGCCACGAAGTCCTCGGCGATCTCCTGGTCGCTGCGCCCGGCCAGCCGCCGGGCGTAGGACACGTCGGGGTCGTCCGGCGCCCGCTCGGGATCGAACACGAGGCTGAGCGTGTGCGGGAAGCGCTCGCAGAGGCGGGCCATGGGTTCGGCGGGGCGGACCGGGTCGGTGAGGGTCGCCTCGACCCAGGCCTCCTGCTGCGGCACGAGCCGCGGATCGGCGAGGAGTTCCTCCAGCGACCCGCGGATGCGGGCCAGCGCCCGTGGCACGGGGCAGTCGACGCGCTCGGCGGTGACCGCGCCCCCGGCATCCAGGTCGACCAGCCACATGCTCTTGCGGTGGTCGCTCTCCGAGAAGGAGTACGGCAGCGGGGAGCCGGAGTAGCGCACCCGCTCGGTGATGGTCTGGCTGCCGTGCAGATGCCCGAGGGCCGCGTAGTCGACCCCGTCGAAGACACCGGCGGGAACGGCGGCCACTCCGCCCACGGTGATGTCCCGCTCGCTGTCGCTGGCCTCGCCGCCGGTGACGAAGGCATGGGCGAGGACCACGGACCGTGTCCCCGGCGCGCGCGTCGCGAGGTCGGCGCGGACCCGGTCCATGGCGGCGGCGAGCACGGCCTCGTGACCCGTCTTCTGCACCCCGAACTCGTCCTTCACCAGGGCGGGTTCCAGATAGGGCAGGCCGTAGAAGGCCACATCCCCATGGGTGTCGGCGAGCACCACGGGAGTCCCGCACGCCGCGGGCTCGGTCCGCAGATGGATGCCGGCGCGCCCGATCAGTCCCGCGCCGACGCCCAGGCGGCGGGCGGAGTCGTGGTTCCCGGAGATCATCACCGTCGGCACGCCGAGGTCGGCGAGCCGGTGCAGGGCGTCGTCGAACAGCTCGACCGCGGCGAGCGGCGGCACCGCACGGTCGTACACGTCTCCCGACACGACCACCGCGTCCACCGCGTGCTCCCGCACGGTGGTGACGAGGTGACCGATGAACTCGGCCTGGGCCCCGAGCATGTTGACCCGGTGGAACGCGCGGCCGAGATGCCAGTCGGAAGTGTGCAGCAGTCTCATGATCCCCGACCCTAACGGCCGGGTCTGACATCACGGGCGGTTACTCCCGTATCGCCCCGTCATGACCGGACACAAGCAAGGGCGTTATGTCCGAAAAGAGCAACTAGGCGTCTCCGTACGCCTCTCCCCCGAGCTCGAACCCCGCCGTCCCAGCGGTCGCGTCCGCCAGCCACCCCCGGAACGCCTCCACGTCCGCGTCCGGCAAGCCGATCTCGATCGTGACCGCCTCGCCGTAGCGGACGTCCCGCACCTCGCGGCCGGTCGAGCGGAGGTCGTTCTGCACCTTGCCGGCGCGCTGGTGGTCGACGGTCACCGTGGCGAGGCGGAACCGGCGGCGCGTGCGGGTGCCCACCGCGTCCAGGGCCTCGCCGACCGCGCCGCCGTACGCCCGGATGAGCCCGCCCGCACCGAGCTTGACGCCGCCGTAGTAGCGGGTGACGACGGCGACGACGTACCGCATGTCGCGGCGCAGCAGCATCTGGAGCATGGGGACTCCGGCGGTACCGCCGGGTTCGCCGTCGTCGCTCGCCTTCTGGATCGCGGCTTCGGCGCCGATGACGTACGCGTAGCAGTTGTGGGTGGCGTCGGAGTGCTGCTTGCGGACGGCGGCGACGAAGTCCTGGGCCTCCCGCTCGGTGGCCGCCGGGGCGAGGGCGCACAGGAAGCGGGAACGGTTGACCTCGGTCTCGTGCACACCCGCGCGGGCCACTGTGCGGTACTCGTCCGGCATCCGGTCAGCCTAATCCGTGCCCGGGCGTCGGCCACGCGTGCGCGTGGGCCTCCCCTGGTCACTTCCTCCCGCGCGGCACCATGACGGAGGTGAGCAGCGCCGTCCCCGGCGCCAGATCCCGCCAGGACGTGCCGTGCCAGGCCAGCACCGCGATCGCTGACGTCGGGAACTTCACCCGTACCTCGTCCAGCGCGTCGTCGAGGCCGTCCCCGGCCAGGGTGAGGACCAGCTCCTCAAGACCGGGGTTGTGCCCGACGAGGAGCAGGGTCACGACCTCGGGAGGTGTCTCGTGCAGGGCCGCCAGCAGCTCCGGTACGTCGGCCCCGTACAGCCCGGGGTCGAGGCGTACCGGCGGCGGGGTGCCCCACTGGGCGGACGCCAGCTCCCAGGTGTCCCGAGCGCGTACGGCGGTGGAGCACAGGGCCAGGTCGGGGAGCAGGTCGGAGGCGGCGAGGACGCGGCCCGCCTCCGGAGCGTCCCGGCGGCCGCGGGGACCGAGGGGCCGTTCGTGGTCGGGGACGCCCTCGGGCCAGGCGGACTTGGCGTGTCGGAGCACGACCAGGCGGCGCAGCGGGCCGGCTCCGGTGCGCGCGATCATGCCGGGGATCCCAGGTCGCGGGTGAGTTCGAGGCCGAGCAGCCGGTCCGCGTAGGCGTACGTCTCGAAGCGGGCGCCCTCCGGCAGGTCCGACTCCTCGACCCACCGCAGCACACGCAGCACCTCGGGTACGTCCAGGTCGTCCTCCCAGGCGGTACGGAGCCGTCCGCGCACCTTGTCGGGGACGGGCCGGGACGGATGCCGGGCCCACGCGGCGACGGCCCGGCGCCAGCGCTGGAGGGTGCCGCGGGCCTGGGCCAGGGCTGCCTCGTCGAGCCGTGCGGGCGTGCTCCGGGACGGGGTGAACAGGGCGAGACGGACCTCGGCGGGATCTGCGCCCTCCGGGAGGTCCGGGGTCTCGACGGGCGCGACGGCGACGCGGATCCCGTCCGGAGCCGCGCCGCCCTGCGCGACGACATGGACGACCTGGCTCTCGCCCCAGCCGGGGCCGACGTCCCGGCGGTCCTCGAAGGGCCGGATGCCCAGGGCGGCGGCGCCCGCGTGCAGCTCCGCCTGTTCGCGGTCGCCGGTGAGCAGCGCCCACACGGGCGTGCCGCCGATCTCCAGGGCTCGGGCGAGGAGGTCGGCGACGAGCAGGATGCGGAGGGCGGAGGCGTCGTAGCCCGGCACATGGGCCTCGACTCGGGTCAGGCCCCTGCGGGCGGGGACGGCGTCGACGGGCTCGCCGGTTCGGGCGTCGGTGATGCGCAGCACGGGGCGAGCGTAGGCGGACGAAGGGCGCCGCGCAGGTGACTGACCGGTATTCCGGACACGGTTACGGGATTCAACCAACCGCGCCCGCGCGGAGTGGGTGCGGACGCGGACGCGGTCCGGTACGGCGAGCGCGGACGTCTCGCGAGGAGGTCGGCCACCGGCTGCCGTGCGCCCCATCCCTCAGAGCCGTACGATCCGGCGCGGGCCCTCACCTGGTGGGTCGGTCGTCCGATTCCGGCTGCTCCAGCTGCGAGGCCAGGACCGCGGCCTGGACGCGGCGCTGGACGCCGAGTTTGGCCAGCAGCCGGGAGATGTGGTTCTTGACGGTCTTCTCGGACAGGTAGAGCTTCTTGCCGATCTCGCGGTTGGTCAGTCCGTCGCCGATCAGCGTGAGGATGTCCCGCTCACGGGGCGACAGGCTCGCCAGTTCGGGCGCGATCACCGGCGTCTCGACGGGGTCGGCGCGCAGGGAGCGCATCAGACGGGCCGTGGTCGCGGGGTCCAGCATGGACTGGCCGGAGGCGACCGTGCGGACCGCCGAGACCAGGTCGGAGCCCTTGATCTGCTTGAGGACGTAGCCCGAGGCCCCGGCCATGATGGCGTCGAGTAGGGCGTCCTCGTCGTCGAACGACGTCAGCATCAGACAGGCCAGCTCCGGCATCTGGCTGCGCAGTTCACGGCAGACGGTGATGCCGTCGCCGTCCGGGAGGCGTACGTCGAGCACGGCCACGTGGGGGCGCAGCGCCGGGCCGCGCACCAGGGCGTGCTCGACGGTGCCGGCGTCGCCGACCACCGAGATGTCCGGTTCGGCGTCGAGCAGGTCGGTCAGGCCCCGTCGTACGACCTCGTGGTCGTCCAGCAGGAAGACACGGATCGGGTTCTGCTCCGTGAAGGTGCCTGGCTCGGTCATGACGACCCCTCGTTCCCCGGTGGCGGACGGACTCGGGCTGTCCGTGAGGACGATCATCGCGCGCGGGAGGCGGGACGCACTAGGGCCGACCGGCCCAACGCGCGCCGGCGGGCGGGGCGCCCGCGGAGTCCGACGGGCCGTGCTCCCCCTCCGGCTCGAAGTCCACGTCCACCACGCCTTCGACGGCTCGCACCAGACGGGCGGCCACGGGGATCAGGGACGTGTCCCGGACCCGGCCGACGAGCCGCACCGCACCGTCGTCCACCCGGACGCGGACCGAGGAGCCCGGTGGCGGGAAGAGGTACGCCACGATCTCGCGCCGCACCTCCTCGGCGATCTCCTCGTCGTCGCGCAGGAACACCTTGAGCAGGTCGGATCTGCTGACGACGCCCTGCAGCAGTCCCCGTTCGTCCACCACGGGCAGCCGCTTGATCCGGGCGTGGGCCATGGTGCGGGCGGCCTGCGCGAGCGTCGCGTCCGGGCGGGTGGTGAGCGCCGGTGAGGTCATCAGCTCCTCCGCGGTGACGGCCCCGGCCTTCGCCAGGTCGGTCAGGCGGCGCAGCTGGGTGCGGCTGTCGGGGTCGCTGTCGCGGAACTCCTCCTTGGGCAGTAGATCGGCCTCGGACACGACCCCGACGACCCGGCCCTCTCCGGCCGTGCGGCCGACGGCGGCGACGGTGCGGGTCATGACGTCGCCGACGGTGTGCGGAGTGCCGTGCATGCTGGCTCCTCTCCCTCGGACGACTCCCTCAGACGACTCCCTCAGACGATGCTGCCGGAGCCGTACGGGGCGTACAGGTCCAGGAGCCGGATCCGCGCGGAGTGCAGTCGGTGGGCGAGCACGTCCCCGACCCACTGAGCCACTGCGCTGCCCATGGCCGGGTCCTCCCGGCACATCTGGCGGACGGCCGTGGCGTCGAACTCGTACGCCCGCACCGGGCTCGTCGCCTCGGCACCCAGGTGCCAGCAGTGCGGGGCGAACAGCCAGGACCAGCCGACGAGTTCGTTGTGCCGCAGGGCCTCGATGACGGCCGGCCGACGTCCCGGCACCCGCATGTCGAGCTCGACGGTGCCCGTCCGGATGATCCAGAACCGGTCGGCCCGGCTCCCCTCCTCGAACAGCCGCGTCCCCTGCGGGAAGGACACCTCATGGGCGACGCGCATCAGCCGCTGCCGGTGCTCGGCGGGCAGGGCGCGCAGCATGCTGGGCGTGGGCGTGGTGATCATGACGTGCCTCCCGACGGATGCGGAACCGCTACCGCCAGCGTCCGCCCGCCCCCGGCCACGTCCCATGGGCCGTTCGACCCTCCAGCCGAGCCACCCGGCTCCCCGCGAGCCACCTCGTCGACGCCTCCCGCGAGGCCTCCCTGGTCGTGGTCGGGCGCCGGATCCGCCGCGGCGCGCTCGGCACCCACATCGGGCCCGTCACGCACGCCGTCCTGCACCACTCCATCGCCCCCGTCGCTGTCGTCCCGCACAACTCCACGACTGACCCCAGCTAACCGCAACTGACCGCAACTGACCGCCGCTGCGGATCGTGAACGCCTGCCTGTGGGAACGCTACGAGGGCGCCGCTCTCGCCCACGACCTCGGCGAACCCGCCGGAGGGGTGCTGCCGCAGGACGTGGTCCAGGGTGCCGTCCGGCGCGCCGGCGCCCGTCATCCCGAGCTGAAGGTGACGTCCGAGGTGGTCTTCGAGGAGCCCGAGTACGCACTGGTGCGGGAGAGCCGCGGCGCCTGTGCGCTGGTGACCGGCACCCGCGGGCGCGGCGGCATGACCGAGGCCCTGCTGGGCTCCGTGAGCCTGACAGTGGCCGGACACGCCCACTGCCCGGTGATCGTCGTCCGGGGCAGCCATGACAACCGGGTCCGGTCCGGGCGCCAGGGCCTCATCGTCGTCGGGGCCGGAGACAGGACGACCTCGGCCTTCGCCTTCGAGGAGGCCGCGCGGCGCGGGGCGGCGGTGGAGGCGATACGGGCCTGGCGCTGCCCGGCACGCGCGAGCACCGACCACCCGCTGCTCGCCGGGGAGCCCGCCCGGCTGCACGAGCGGCAGGCGGTCGAGGCCCTGGACTCGGCACTCCAGGACGCGCCCGGCACTGCCGAGCTGCGCCGCCGAACCGTCGAGGGTCCTGCCGGGGCGGTGCTGGTCGACGCCTCGCACCACGCCGACCTCCTGATCGTGGGCGCCAGGCGCCGCCCTCGGCACTTCGGGCTCCAGCTGGGGCGGGTGGCCCACCGGGTGCTGCACCACTCCGCCTGCCCGGTAGCGATCGTGCCCGAGGAGGGGTGAGCGGCTCCGCTCAGAGACTCGCCGCGTGGTCGGGGACGTAGGTCTGCAGGTCGCGCGGCGGGCGCTGGTACCCGGTCGACCTCGGCCGTTCGGGCAGTTCGAGGACCGGCGGCGGGACCTCGCGGTACGGTACGGAGCCGAGCAGGTGGGCGATCATGTTCAGCCGGGCCCGGCGCTTGTCGTCGCTCTCCACGACGAACCACGGCGCCTCCGCGATGTCGGTGTGCACCAGCATCTCGTCCTTGGCCCGGGAGTACGCCTCCCAGTGGGTGATGGACTCCAGGTCCATCGGCGACAGCTTCCAGCGCCGCAGCGGGTCCTCCAGACGCTTGCGGAACCGCTCCTGCTGCTCGGTGTCGCTCACGGAGAACCAGTACTTGCGCAGCACGATCCCGGCCTCGACGAGCATCCGCTCGAAGATCGGGCACTGGCGCAGGAACAGCTGGTACTCCTCCCTGGTGCAGAAGCCCATCACGTGCTCGACGCCGGCCCGGTTGTACCAGGACCGGTCGAACAGCACGATCTCGCCGGCCGCCGGCAGGTGCTCGACGTACCGCTGGAAGTACCACTGGCTGCGCTCGCGCTCGGAGGGCTTCGGCAGCGCCGCGATCCGGGCGACACGGGGGTTGAGGTGCTCGGCGACCCGCTTGATGGTGCCGCCCTTGCCCGCCGCGTCCCGGCCCTCGAACACCACGACCACCCGGGCGCCCTCCGCACGCACCCACTCCTGAAGCCTCACCAACTCCGTCTGCAGACGCAGCAGTTCCTTCTCGTAGGTCTTGCGCGGCAGCTTCTCCGCGCCCTTCTCGGCCATGCCGCCTCCACCCTCCGACCACCGCCGGACAGCCATCCCGTGCCCAAGGTCGAAACCTGGCCGCCACCGTACGTTCCGCCACCGGCCCACGCACGCCGAAGGCCCGTCGACGCGCGGCCGAGCCTCCCCTGGGGCGTACCCCCGTCCTGCAGCCGCACCGCCGGGTGAGACCTGCGCACGGACCGTCCGTCCGGGCCGACGCGGAACGATGGTATCGGGGCGCCCGGCAGCGCCTCCGCGGTGGCACGGCAGTGCCGGGGCGCCCGGGCACGCCCGTCCGGCAGTCACCCACTCGCTCCCGGAGGTTGCCGAGCCGGCCGCCCGGGCAACCTCCTCCAGCCCGCCGCCACCCTGCGGCGCACAGCCCCGAGCACCCGCAGCCGGGCCTTGAGCCCCCACCAGGCTGCGCCCCGTCGGCACTGCGCCGGACAACCGCCGCAGCGCACCACGCGACACGGCGGAACGGACCCCCCGAACGGCCAGCGCCCGCCAGGGCCACACGCCGGGAAGACCAGGACCGCAACCGGTGTTCCCACACATGCCGAAGTCCCCCTCCCAAGGAGATCTACCGTGTACGGCGACCAAGCCACGATCCGCAAGATCCTCACCGAACTCGGCGACACCTGGGCCGTCGTGGGCCTGTCGTCGAATCAGGGGCGCGCGGCCTACCGCGTCGCCGAGGTGCTCCAGCGCCACGGCAAGCGGATCGTGCCGGTCCACCCCAAGGCGGAGACGGTGCACGGCGAGCAGGGGTACGCCTCCCTCGCGGACATCCCCTTCGACGTGGACGTGGTCGACGTGTTCGTGAACAGCGACCTGGCGGGGGCGGTCGCCGACGAGGCCGTGGCCAAGGGCGCGCAGGCGGTGTGGTTCCAGCTCGACGTCATCGACGAGCCCGCGTACGACCGCACCCGTGCCGCCGGCCTGGACATGGTCATGGACAAGTGCCCTGCGATCGAGATCCCCCGCCTGGGCTGATTCCTCTCCCGAATCCCTGAAACACTCGCAAGGAATTCCCCGCAGAGAAGTCAAATATACGACAACCGCCTTTAGTTCAAAGGAGGTTGATTCGTAATCTGGGGCCGCTCACACAGTAAATGTATGTAATTCGTGAGAGGCCCCCTAATTTATGGTAAGCGTCGATTCAGCACCGGGGACAAAGGGAACACCGGGCGGCGGCCTACGGCGGGACGTGGGGCTGATCGGGCTCATGTGGGCCTCGGTGGGTTCCATCATCGGCTCGGGCTGGCTCTACGGCGCCCAGGAGGCCGTCGTCGTGGCCGGCCCCGCGGCCGTGATCTCATGGGTGATCGGCGCGGTCGCCATCGCGCTGCTCGCCCTCGTCCACGCGGAACTCGGCGGAATGTTCCCGGTGGCGGGCGGCACCGCCCGCTATCCGCATTACGCTTTCGGCGGCCTCGCCGGAATGTCCTTCGGCTGGTTCTCCTGGCTCCAGGCGGCGACCGTGGCGCCGATCGAGGTCGAGGCGATGATCGGTTATGCCGGTCACTGGTCGTGGGCGCAGGGACTCCAGCACTCGGACAAGACGCTCACCACGAGCGGACTCCTCGTCGCCGTACTCCTCATGGCCGTCTTCGTGGTCGTCAACTTCCTCGGCGTACGGGCGCTCGCGCACACCAACAGCGCCGCCACGTGGTGGAAGATCGCGGTACCGCTGGCGGCCATCTTCATCATCGCGATCGGCAACTTCCACCCGGGCAACTTCCACTCGGAGGGCTTCGCGCCGTTCGGTGCCAAGGGGGTGCTGAGCGCGATCAGCACCAGCGGCATCATCTTCGCCCTGCTGGGCTTCGAGCAGGCCATCCAGCTGGCGGGCGAGAGCCGCAACCCCAGGCGTGACCTGCCGCGCGCGACCATCGGCTCGGTGGCGATCGGCGCGGTCATCTACGTACTGCTCCAGGTCGTGTTCATCGGCGCGCTGCCGCACAGCACGTTCGCGCACGGCTGGGCGAAGCTCGACTACCCCGGCATCAGCGGCCCATGGGCCGGCCTGGCGACCCTCGTGGGCCTCGGCTGGCTGAGCGTGGTGCTCTATCTGGACGCGGTGATCTCGCCGGGCGGCACCGGTCTCATCTACACGACCGCGACCTCGCGGGTCTCCTACGGCCTGTCCAGGAACGGCTACGCACCCAAGCTGTTCGAGCGGACCGACCGGCGGGGCGTGCCCTGGTTCGGCCTCGCGATCTCCTTCGTGACCGGCGTGGTCTGCTTCCTGCCCTTCCCGAGCTGGCAGCAGCTGGTCAGCTTCATCACCTCGGCGAGCGTCCTGATGTACGCCGGTGCCCCGCTGGCGTACGGCGTCTTCGCCGACCGCCTGCCCCAGCACGAGCGCCCCTACCGGCTGCCCGCCGGCTCGGTCCTGTCCCCGGTGTCCTTCGTGGTGGCCAACCTCATCATCTACTGGGCGGGTTGGCACACCCTGTGGCGGCTGGGCGCGGCGATCGTCCTCGGCTATGTGCTGCTCGGCGGTTACGCGCGCTACGCCCTCGCCAAGGGCCTGCCCGACGCGCCCCGCCTGGACTGGAGGGCCGCCCGGTGGCTGCCGGTCTATCTGGTGGGACTGGGCCTGATCTCCTGGCAGGGCGGCTTCGGCGGCGGCTCGGGCCGGATCGGTCTGTGGTGGGACATCCTGCTGATCTCGGTCTTCTCCCTCGCGATCTACTACTGGGCGCGGGCCACCGCGTCCCCGGCCGCGGAGATCGAGCGCAGCATCGACGAGGTCGCCGTCACCGACGCGCCCGCACACTGAGGCACCCGGCACCCGGCGCCCCTCCCCGCCCGCACCGCGTCGCCGACATAATGGCCCGGTGACCTCCCACTCCAACTCCGGTGCGCCGCAGCGCTTTCCGGTCGTCATAGTCGGTGCCGGACCCGCCGGGCTGACGGTCGGCAACATCCTCCGGGCCGCGGGCGTGGACTGCCTCGTGCTGGAGGCGGAGACCCGCGCGTTCATCGAGCAGCGGCCCCGCGCGGGCGTCATCGAGGAGTGGGCCGTGCGGGGTCTGCAGCGGCGCGGTCTGGCCGACGCCCTCCTGGAGCGCGCCCAGTTGCACACCGAGTGCGAGTTCCGCTTCGCCGGCGAGCGCTTCCGCTTCGGCTACGGCGAGCTGACGGGACAGCACCACTTCGTCTATCCGCAGCCCCTGTTGGTCACGGACCTGGTCCACGAGTACGCCGACGCGAGAGGCGGCGAGATCCGCTTCGGCGTCCAGGACGTCCGGCTGCACGACCTGGAGACGCCCCGGCCGTCCGTGTCGTACACCGATGCCGACACGGGCGAACGGCGGCTGGTCGAGTGCGAGTTCGTGGCCGGCTGCGACGGGGCCCGCGGGGTGAGCCGCACCGTTCTTCCCGAGACCACGCACATCGCCCGGCACGACTACGGCATCGGCTGGCTGGCCCTTCTCGCCGAGGCCCCGCCGTCCTCCGACTGCGTCCTGTTCGGCATCCACCCGAACGGTTTCGCCGGGCACATGGCCCGCAGCCCCGAGGTCACCCGCTACTACCTGGAGTGTCCGCCCGGCGACGACCCCGAGAACTGGTCCCACGACCGGATCTGGGCCGAACTCCAGCAGCGTCTGGGCGCGGAAGGCACCCCGCCGCTCACCGAGGGCCCGTTGATCGAGAAGCGCGTCCTCGACATGCACAACTACGTCGTCGAGCCCATGACGTACGGCCGCCTCTTCCTCGCGGGAGACTCCGCCCATCTGACCGCGCCCATAGCGGCGAAGGGCATGAACCTCGCCCTGCACGACGCATTCCTGCTCGGCGACGCGCTCGTCGCCCACCTCGGCAAGGACGACGGCAGCGGCCTCGACGGCTACTCGCAGGCCTGTCTGCGGCGCGTGTGGGACTACCAGGAGTTCTCGCAGTGGCTCTCGGAGGTCTACCACGGCACCTCGTCGGGCGACGAGTACCGCGCGGGCACCACCTTCGCCCGCCTCCGCCGCCTGTTCACCTCACCGTCGGCCGCGGCGGCCTTCGCGGAGCAGTATCTAGGTACGGCGGCCGCGTACTGATCCCTCAGTCGTGCACCGGCCGGTCGCTGAGCCGGTGGTCGGCCACGTTCAGGGCCTCGTCGACGAGCCGGCGCAGATGCCCGTCGCGCAGGGTGTAGATCACCCGGCGCCCCTCCTTCCGCGTGTTCACCAGCCCGGCCAGCCTGAGCCGCGCCAGGTGCTGGCTGACGGCCGGCCGGGCCGCCCCGCATGCCTCGGTGAGGGTCGTGACATCGGCCTCTCCCCCGGTCAGGGCGTGCAGGAGGGTGAGGCGGGTGCGGTCGCCGAGCAGCGCGAGGATCTCGGCGGCGAGGGCGAACTGTTCCTCGCCGGGGGTGCGCGGGTGCGCATCGTGTGCAGTTGATAGGTGCGTGCGTGCGCTCATACGCACATAATGGCTCCGTGGGCGCGGTACGTCCACCAGCGCGCGCATCGGAAGGGGCACCACGTGAGCGACCACGACCACCACCACGGCCATCCGCATGGTCACGAGCACCGACGCCACGGCTTCCGTCACCGCCTCGGTCACCTCCTCACCCCCCACTCCCACGAGACCGCCGACAAGCTCGACTCCGCCCTGGAGTCCTCCGCCCGCGGCCTGCGCGCCCTGTGGGTCTCGCTGGCGGTGCTGGGGGTCACGGCCCTGGCGCAGGCGGTCGTCGTGGCCGTGTCCGGGTCCGTCGCGCTGCTCGGCGACACGGTGCACAACGCGGCGGACGCGCTGACCGCCGTACCGCTGGGCATCGCCTTCGTGCTGGGCCGGCGTGCGGCCACCCGCCGATTCACGTACGGCTACGGCCGTGCCGAGGATCTCGCGGGCATCGTGATCGTGCTGACGATCGCCGCGAGCGCCGCCTTCGCGGGATGGGTGGCGATCGACCGGCTGCTCGATCCGCGTCCCGTGGCGCACGTCCCGGCGGTCGCCGCGGCGGCGCTGGTGGGCTTCGCGGGCAACGAGTGGGTCGCCCGCTACCGCATCCGGGTGGGCCGGGACATCGGCTCGGCCGCGCTGGTGGCGGACGGACTGCACGCCCGCACCGACGGGTTCACCTCACTGGCCGTGCTCGTCGGGGCCGGCGGCTCGGCCCTGGGCTGGCAACTCGCGGACCCGATCGTGGGGTTGGCGATCACGGCCGCCATCGCGCTGGTACTGCGCGATGCGGCTCGCGAGGTGTTCCGGCGGGTGCTCGACGCCGTCGACCCGGCCCTCGTGGACCGGGCCGAGGACGCGCTGCGGGAGGTCGAAGGGGTGCGCGGGGTCGGCGAGTTGAGGCTGCGCTGGATCGGGCACCGGCTGCGCGCGGAGGTGGCGGTCGTGGTGGACGGGGAGATGACGGTACGTCAGTCGCACGCGGTCGCCGTCGAGGCCGAGCACGCCCTGCTGCACGCGGTGCCCCGCCTCACGGCAGCCCTGGTGCACGCCGACCCGGCCCCGGCCCCGGGCGAGACCGACCCGCATCTCGCCCTCGCCCACCACGCGCCGGCCTGAGGTCAGGCGACGCCGAGCCCTTCGAGCACCACCGCACCGGGCAGTTCCGCGAAGGCCTTCCCCGGCACCAGCAGCTTGCCCCGCCGGCGTCCGCTGCCGACCAGGACGTACGGCAGGTCGACCACGGCCGGGTCGACCAGCACCGACCAGTCGGCGGGAAGCCCGATCGGGGTGATGCCGCCGTACTCCATGCCGGTCTCCCCCGTCGCGGTGTCCATCGAGGCGAACGAAGCCTTGCGCGCGCCGAGTTGACGACGGACGACCCCGTTGACGTCGACCCGGGTGGTGGACAGGGCCACGCACGCGGTGAGGGTGGTCTCGCCCCCGCGCTTGCCGGCCACCACGACACAGTTCGCCGACTGTTCGAGGAGCTCCCGGCCGTAGTGCTCCACGAAGACCGCGGTGTCGGCCCACTGCGGGTCGGTGTCGACGTACACGATCTGCTCGGCGGGGACGCTGCCGCTCCAGTGGCGTACGGCGTCGGCGACCGGGCGGATCAGCTCGTCGAGGGCGGCGGGGGCAGGGGTGGCGTGGTCGAAGTGTCCGATGGGTGCGTCCATGGCGGCACGCTAACAGCCGCTCAGGACACCGCCGGTACCGAGACGGCCATGACCATCTCCGTCGGTACCGTGCCCTGATTGCCGTACGTGTGCGGGGTGTTCGCCTCGAAGGAGGCGCTCGCGCCCGCGGGGACCCGGTGCTCCACCCCGTCGACGGTGAGGGTGAGCTCGCCGGCCAGGACATGCACGAGCTCGACCGTGCCCGTGGGGTGCGGGTCCGACGGGCTGCTCTCGCCGGGCATCAACCGCCAGTCCCACATCTCCAGCGGGCCAGGGGCCTCGGCGCCCGCGAGGAGCCGGTTGTAGCTCCCCGCGTCGGTGTGCCACAGCCGTACGGCCTGCTCGGCGGGGACGATCCGCACTTTGGGTCCCTGCTCGTAGTCGAGGAGCGTGGTGATGCTGATCCCGAGGGCGTCGCCGATCTTCACGACCGTCCCGAGACTGGGGTTGGTGCGGGCCTGCTCGATCTGGATCAGCATGCCGCGGCTGACGCCCGCTCGGGCGGCGAGCGTGTCCAGGGTGAATCCGCGCTCGGTCCGCCAGCGCTTGACGTTGCGCGCGAGGGACTGGGTCAGGAGGTCGAGGTCCGACACGTCACGTCCAATATTCTGTATGACACAGTGCAACTGAATGAACTACGGTGGGGTGCACCCGATCGTTCACCGAACTGTACTGCGAGGCGACCCATGACAGCATTCTTCGCCCTGGCCACCAGCCTGTTGTGGGGGCTGGCCGACTTCGGCGGCGGGGTGCTGACCCGACGGCTCCCGGCGCTCACCGTGGTGGTCGTGTCGCAGGGGATCGCGGCGGCCGTACTCGGCGCGATCGTGGCGGCGACCGGGGGCTGGAGCGAGGCGGGGCCCCGGCTGTGGTTCGCGTTCGCCGCGGGGCTGGCCGGACCGGTCGCCCTGATCTGCTTCTACAAGGCGCTCGCGCTGGGCCCGATGGGAGTCGTCTCCCCGCTGGGCACGCTGAGCGTGGCGGTCCCGGTGGGCGTCGGTCTCTGCCTCGGCGAGCGTCCCGGGGCGGTGCAGGCCGCGGGGATCGCGGTGGCCGTCGTCGGAGTGGTCCTGGCGGGCGGTCCCCAGGTGCGCGGGGCCCCGGTGCAGCGTCAGGCGATCGTCCTCACCCTGATCGCGGCTCTCGGCTTCGGCACGGTGTTCGTCCTGATCGCGGAGGCGTCCACGACGGTCACCGGCCTGTTCCTCGCCCTGTTCGTGCAGCGCCTGGTCAACGTGGCGGTGGGGGGCGCCGCTCTGTACGTCTCGGTGAAGCGGGGCGCCCCGGCCCTCCCGGCCACCGGCTTCCCCTGGCCGTCCCTCCCCGCGCTCGCCTTCGTCGGCCTCGCGGACGTGGCGGCGAACGGCACGTACTCGGTGGCCGCCCAGCACGGCCCGGTCACCGTGGCCGCCGTCCTCGCCTCGCTCTACCCGGTGGTCACGGCCCTGGCCGCCCGCGGCTTCCTCAGCGAACACCTCCGGACCCTCCAGGCAGCGGGCGCGGGCCTGGCCCTGGTCGGCACCCTGCTCCTCGCTACGGGCTGACTGCACACGGTTCAGTTCAGGGACCAGGGTGCATGTCGGTCCGCGTGGGCCGAGGGGGCAGTGGCGCTTCGTTGCGGGGCGGGCCCGGCCGACTGGGCCGAGGGCGGCGGAAGCGCCGAGGCCAGGTCAGCTCGGCCGGCCGCCTTCGCGACCCCGTCCAGGCGGATCACCGAGGGCTCGACCCACCTTGCGCCGAACTGCCCAGCCCCTCGGCCGAGTCGGCTCGCCAGGCACCGCCCCCACCCCTGAGCCCAGCCCACACCACGCACCTCTCAACGAACCGGCCCGGTCACGCCGCTGGCCCAGCCGAGTCCCCCTCCGCACTTCCCCGACCCGGTACACACCCGCCCTCGGCGCCCGGCGCTCCTCAGTCCAGTCCCGCAAGTCTTGTCGCCGCGTCCTCGTCCAGTTCGGCGAGTCTCGCCGCTGTCTCCTCGTCCAGGCCGGCCAGCGCGTTGAGCTGTTCCGCCGTGGCGCCCTCCGGGATCGGGACCGGTGCCGGGGTCCTGAGCGGTGGCTGCCAGCCGTCCTCAGCGGTCCATCGGCGTACGACCCGGGCGGGCGCCCCCGCCACCACGGCGTGGTCCGGCACCACACCCCGGACCACGGCACCGGCGGCGACCACGACGTTCCGGCCGATCCGCGCCCCCGGCAGAATCACCGCCCCGGTCCCGATCCAGCACCCCGGCCCGATCTCCACAGGCTCCATCCGCGGCCACTGCTTGCCGATGGGCTCGTGGGGATCGTCGTAGGAGTGATTGGTGGACGTGACATAGACGTACGGCCCGAAGTAGCAGTCGCTGCCGATGGTGACCGTGGTGTCGGCGATGACGTGGCTGCCGCGCCCCAGCACGACTCCGTCGCCGATGCGCAGGATCGGCTCCGGGCCGAGGTCCAGGTCGGGCATCAGACCGGCGGTCAGGGTGACCTGCTCGCCGACGATGCAGTGGGAGCCGACATGGATCCACGGCTCACCGAACACCGTGCCCAGCGGAAAGGCCAGGCGGCTGTGCGCACCCAGCGCGCCGAAGCGGAAGCGCCCCGGGCGCTCGGCCGTGACCGAGCCCGTGCGCTGCACCCAGGCCCAGCCCGCGTGGACGGCACGCTGGACGAGGCGGCCCCGCCAGGATGAGAACGCGTTCTTGTTCTTCGGCACGAGCTCACGGTACTGAGCACACGCCGTCCGCATGAGTCCGAGGGCTTGTGATCTTCGCCCCACCGGGTGGCGTACGGTTCGGGATATCGCGAACCAGGAGGCGAAATGGCGCACAAGGCGTTGATCACGGGCATCGGCGGAAGGGAACCGAGGATCGACGGGGAGGCCTTCGTGGCGCCCACCGCCTCGGTGATCGGGGACGTGACGCTTCAGGCGGGGGCCAGTCTCTGGTACGGCGCGGTGGCCCGCGGCGACGTAGAACGCATCTCAGTCGGCGCCCAGAGCAACATCCAGGACAACTGCACGCTGCACGCCGACCCCGGCTTCCCGGTGACGATCGGCGAGCGGGTCTCCGTGGGGCACAACGCCGTAGTCCACGGCGCGACGGTCGAGGACGACTGCCTGATCGGCATGGGCGCGACGGTCCTCAACGGCGCGGTGATCGGCGCCGGTTCGCTG
This sequence comes from Streptomyces sp. SLBN-8D4, assembly GCF_049739545.1. Classification (NCBI taxonomy): domain Bacteria; kingdom Bacillati; phylum Actinomycetota; class Actinomycetes; order Kitasatosporales; family Streptomycetaceae; genus Streptomyces; species Streptomyces sp. SLBN-8D4. Next base: position 8,185,821 of record NZ_JBMGQC010000001.1, on the reverse strand, counting down.
GTCGCGGCACAGGCACTGGTCCCGCAGGGCATGCAGGTCCCGCCGGGTTCCCTGGTGGCGGGCGTACCGGCGAAGGTGCGACGGGAGCTGACGGAGGAGGAGCGACAGGGGGTCACCCTGAACGGAACGCTCTACGCGGACCTGGCCAAGGCCCACCACGAGGTGCACGAGGCACCGTGAGGGTCACTCGGCGGCCGGGACGGGCTCCGGTTCGGCCGCCTGCGGCTGGGCCGTCGCCTTCTTCGCCTTGCGCTTCAGCACGAGCATCGAGGTGAGCCCGATCAGCACGGCCAGCACCAGCCCGAGCCACGAGAACCGCTTCAGCCAGGACTCCGCGACGATTCCGACGTAGTAGATGACCGCCGTCGTGCCGCCCGCCCAGATGATCCCGCCCAGGACGTTGGCGATCAGGAACTTCCAGTACGGCATCCGCAGCACACCGGCGAGCGGCCCGGCGAAGATCCTCAGCAGTGCGACGAAGCGGCCGAAAAACACCGCCCACATGCCCCACTTCTCGAAGGACCGCTCCGCCGTGGCGACATGGCCCTCGCTGAAGTGTCTCGGGAACTTGTCGCCCAGCCAGGTGAGCAACGGCCGGCCGCCCTTGCGTCCGATCGCGTAGCCGATGGAGTCACCGACGACCGCCCCGACGCTGGCGCATGCGCCGAGCACCACGGGGTTGACCCCCGCGTGCTGCGAGGACAGCAGCGCGGCGGAGACCAGGATGATCTCGCCGGGCAGCGGAATGCCCAGGCTTTCCAGGCCGATGACCAGGCCCACCAGGGCGTAGACAGCGGCCGGGGGCACGGTGTCGAGCCATTCCTGGACGTGCAACGCCGGTTCCTCCTGAGTCGCGTTCCCGGCGCGCGCCACTACAGACGCACGCCGAGGCAGCCTACCGGTTCACGAGAACCGGTGTCCGGTGCGCGGGGTCACCCGCCGATGCCCCGCACCGCACCGGCGAGGAGTGCGGCCGGCGTCGAAATACCGGGCGCCGTCACCGATCTCACGGTGCCCACGACCGCGCCCACCGCCGGTCCGGCGTCGCTGTGGTCGACCTGGGCAACCCGGGTCCGGTACTGCCCGGGTGGGGTTCCGTGCTGGTCCGAGGGCTGACCGGAACTCGGTTCGCGGGAGGCGTCGGGACCGGAAGGCGGGGCCGGGGCGAGATGGGGTGCGACCGGATCCTCGCCCGGCCCTCCGGAGGGCAGGCCGGGTTCCGTGTCCTGCGGCGACCGCGTGCCCTGTTGTCCCGGCGCGCTCTCGCCGGTGGACTCCAGCAGCCACCGCTGTCCCTTCGAGCCGTTCCGCTCGGTGATGACGACGGTGTCACCCTTTCCGGGCGCGACCAGGAGCCCCTTCCCGCGGCGCAGCAGCAGTTCGCCGCGCACGGTGAGGTCGTAGCGGACCTCCCCTGTGCGGGTCAGGCAGTCGGCGACCACGACCGACCGCCTCTCGGTGTCCGCGTCGAGGCAGAGCCCGGGGTCGGCCGCGCTGCGCAGCAGTCCGTCCGCCTGGTACGTCCACTGCTGGGACCCGGCGGCGGAGCACTCCGCCAGTACGGCCTTCGCCCCCGCCACGGTCCGGGCGTCGTGGGTGTCGAGACACAGACCGGCGTCGGCACTGCGGAGCCTGCCGTGGCCGACCTCGACGGGGTGGCTCATGGAGGCGGTGGACGGGGACCCGGTGCCCTGGGTGACCTCCGACCGGCTCGGCCGTACGGTGTTGCCGCTCACCGCGCCCCAGGTGGCGCCCGGGGTCGGAGCCCCGCCGTCCTCGGACCAGCCCTTGGCGACCAGCACCGTCGCGAGCAGGGCCAGGGAGGTCAGACCGGCGCCCACGAGAACGGCCCTGGCGCCCCTGCGCGGCTGGGCGAGGAAACCCGCCGGGACAGGGCGGTGCCGCCCGCCGGGCTTCGTGCGGGCCGTACCGGACGGGGACGCGACCGGGGCCGGGCGCTCGGCCACCCGCGCAGGCCGTGAGTCGAGATAGCGGTGGGCGCCCCAGCCGAGCACCGTCTCGGCGAGCAGCACCTCCAGGCCGCCCTCGAAATGGCTGAGCTGTTCGGCGGCGTGACGGCAGTAACGGCATTCCGTCAGATGTTTGCGAACATCGGGCAGAAGGCCCCCGCCCCGACGAATCGGGACATCCAGGAGACGATTGTAGAAACGGCATTCACTGGTGGGCGCGAGTTCCCGGTGGGCACGGACACATCCGGTACGGAATTGCTCGCGCGCCTGCTCGACGGCGGCCGCCGCACGGGCCGTGTCCACACCCAGCAGACCGGCCGGTACGGATATGGGTTCGGCCTCGACCTCGACATGCCACAACAGGCATTGGGAAGCCCCGGGAAGGGCCCGGAATGCGCGCTCGGCGAGCAGTCGCCTTTCGGGGGTGGCGGACCTCGCCGCGCGTAGACCACGGCCGCCGATCGTCTTGCGGAGTTCCGGCAGTACGCCGGCGATTTCGTCGTCCGCGGCCCACTCCTTGACGAACTCCCTGACCGCGACGAGAAGTTGGGGACGCAGTGCGCCGTCACCCGCCCGGCCGAGCACGCGGTGAAAAGCAGCAGCGGCCGCCATCGAGGCCGAACCGGACCAGGAGGCGAGGCAGATGACGGAGTACGCGTAGGTCGCCTGCCAGTGTCGCGCCATCAGCAGGGCGACGGCATGGCCGTCCACGCCGTTCTCCCCCAGCCGGGCCAGGAGATTGCGGTCGGACTCCGCCGGACCCGATCCGGGGCGTGGCGGGTAAGGGGGACGTGGGGGGTAAGCGGATTGCACGGGACCTATTCCTTCCAAGCCGAAGGAACGCATGGAATATGCGCTCCCCGGAAAGCAGGTGCCTGATTGGTGCATACCTATGCCGTGTCAGATTGTGACCCGGCCGTCGCAGGGCGCTCACCTTCGCACGATTGGCGCACAGCAAACAAGAAGGTGGAGTGAACCATGTTCAAAAAGAGGCGAGTTCAGAAAAGTTACCGCCGGTATCCGCACCCGTATTCGAAATAAGCGGGACACGGGAGTCGGGTTGTGCACGGCGGCCGGATGCTTGGCACACGAAATCTCCCGCCCCCGCCCGGTCCGCAGCGGGGTCCACAGCGGACTCTCGGGCATCTCCCGGTGTGCTCTCATGCCCGTGCCGCAGCATGATCCGCATGATCGTCCCCCACACGACCGACACCCCCGTCCCCACCCGCACGGTCCGCAAGGCGGTCGTTCCGGCCGCCGGGCTCGGCACCCGGTTCCTGCCGGCGACCAAGGCGACGCCGAAGGAGATGCTCCCGGTCGTCGACAAGCCGGCCATCCAGTACGTCGTCGAGGAGGCCGCCGCGGCCGGGCTCGACGACGTACTGATGGTGACCGGCCGCCACAAGCGTGCCATCGAGGACCACTTCGACAACGCCTTCGAGCTGGAGCAGGCCCTCGCGGCGAAGGGCGACGCGGTACGGCTCGACGCCGTGCGCGATCCCGCACGCCTGGCCAACATCCACCACATCCGCCAGGGCGAGCCGCTCGGCCTCGGCCACGCGGTGCTCTGCGCCCGCCGCCACGTCGGCGACCAGCCCTTCGCCGTCCTCCTCGGCGACGACCTGATCGACCCGAGCGAGACCCTGCTCAGCACGATGCTCGACGTCCGCGAGCGGCACGCGGGCAGCGTGGTCGCCCTCATGGAGGTGCCTCGCGAGCAGATCCACCTCTACGGCTGCGCGGCGGTGGAGCCGACCGGGGAGGAGGGCGTGGTCCGCGTGACCGGCCTCGTGGAGAAGCCCTCCCCCGAAACCGCCCCCAGCGCCTACGCGGTCATCGGCCGCTACGTCCTCGACCCCGCCATCTTCGACGTCCTGGAACGCACTGAGCCGGGCCGCGGCGGCGAGATCCAGCTCACCGACGCCCTCCAGACCCTCGCGACCGACGCCTCGGTCCACGGCGTCGTCTTCGACGGCCTCCGCTACGACACCGGCGACAAGGCCGACTACCTCCGCACGGTGGTCCGCCTGGCCTGCGCCCGCCCCGACCTGGGCCCGGAATTCACCACCTGGCTCAAGGGGTTCGTGGCGGAGCTGGAGAGCGGGGAGGGGGTCGGACGGGGACGGGGGTGGGCGGCCTGAGGGACGGATGCCGCCGCTCCCTCCAACTCAGCCGTTCGGGCGCAGGGTCCACACCACCGTCATCTCGCCGGTGACCGCCCCGTCGCCGCGGCGGATCTCGATCGTGACCGGGAACTCGGGGCGCTCCCCGGCGTCGAGCTGGGCGACCACCTCGGAGGCCGGGCGGCCCAGGGTCGCCGTGGCGGTGACCGGGCCCATCGCGAGCTTGCGGTAGGCGATCTCGGCGTTGACGGCCAGCGGGACCGCACGCGAGAGCTGGTCGCCGAAGGCGGCCAGGACGACCGCCCCGCTGGCCGACTCGGCGAGCGTGAACATGGCCCCGGCGTGCGGCCCGCCCACGTGGTTGTGGAACTCGCCCTGGTCGGGCAGGGCGACCACGACCTTCTCCGGGCCGGTCTCCAGGAACTCGAGGTTCAGGGTCCGCACCATGGGCACGGTCGCGGCGAGCATCTCACCGACGGACATCTGGTCTGCGCTCATACCCAGGATGTTACCCACGGGTAGATCGCACTGACCAGGCCCGGCACCAGTGATCGGCGTCTCCTCCCGGTCTGGCCCGCAAATCGTTTGGCAAGGCGGCACCACGGCGGCGATAGTCGGCCGGTGACCCCCTCCACCGACACCTCCCGCGTCCGCAGGCCCGCCTGGGCGAGCCGCAACTACGGCCTGCTGACCGCCGCCGCGTTCATCACCAACCTCGGCAGCAACGCCGCACTGATCGCCGCCGCGTTCGCCGTGCTGGAGGCGGGCGGCGACAGCGGCGACGTGGGCCTGGTGGCCGCCGCGCGCACCCTCCCGCTGGTGGTGTTCCTGCTGATCGGCGGGGCCGTGGCGGACCGCCTGCCCCGGCACAGGGTGATGGTCGCGGCCAACACCCTCAACTGCCTCTCCCAGGGCGCGTTCGCCGTCCTCGTCCTGGCCGGCGAACCCCGGCTGTGGCAGATGATGCTGCTGACCGCCCTCGGCGGAACCGGCCACGCGTTCTTCAGCCCGGCGGCCGAGGGCATGCTGCTGTCCTCGGTGAGCGGCGAACAGGCCGGCCGGGCCTTCGCGGTGTTCCGGATGGCGATGCAGGGCGCGGCGCTGGGCGGTGCCGCGCTCGGCGGTGCGATGGTCGCCGCGGTAGGCCCCGGCTGGGTGCTCGCGGCGGACGCCCTCGCGTTCGCGGTCGCCGGTTCGCTGCGTGCCTTCCTCGACGTCAGTCACATCCCGGCCCGCGCACCGGGCGCCGGCATGCTCGCCGACCTGCGGGACGGCTGGCGCGAGGTCGCGAGCCGGCCGTGGCTGTGGGGCATCGTCGTCCAGTTCTCCGTGGCCAACGCGGTCCTGGGCGCCGCCGACGCGGTCTACGGCCCGCTCGTCGCCCGGGACGACCTGGGCGGCGCGGGCCCCTGGGGCGTGGCCCTCGCCTTCTTCGGCGCCGGGACCGTCGTAGGGGCTCTCCTCATGACCCGGTGGAAACCGCACCGGCTGCTGTTCGTGGGAATCCTCTGTGTGTTCCCGATGGCGTTGCCGTCCGCCGCGCTGGCCGTGCCGGTGTCGGTGCCCCTGCTGTGCACGGCGATGTTCGTGGCCGGCGCGACCGTCGAGGTGTTCGGCGTCTCCTGGATGACCGCCCTGCACCAGGAGATACCGGAGGACAAGCTCTCCCGCGTCTCGGCCTACGACTGGTTCGGTTCGGTCGCCCTCATGCCTCTCGCGGCGGCGCTGGCGGGGCCCGCGGAATCGGCGTTCGGACGCTCCGCGGCCCTGTGGGGCTGCTCGGGCCTGATCGCCGCGGTCACGGCGGCCGTCCTGTGCGTGCCGGACGTCCGCAACCTGCGCCGGAGCACCAAGCAGGTGGCCCAGGTCGCCGTGACCGGCTCAGCCGATGCCGAACGCCCCGTCGGGGGGCTCGGGTGACGCCACGGCCTCCGTGTCCCGCACCGGCCGCGCCGCAGCGATGAACTTCCGCAGCCCGGCGCCGTGTTCGACCCGGGCGGGGAACGCGTCGGCCGCCGTGCGCCGTGCCATGGCCGCCGTGTCGAGAGGCACCCGCGCGGCGACGAGCACCGCGTTCCCGAACCGCCGCCCGCGCAGCACCCCCGGCTCGGCGATCAGCACGAGCTCCTCGAACGAGTCGGCGAAGTTGGCCAGTTGGGACCGGAGAAAGGCGAAGGGTGCCGCGTCGGCGAGGTTCGCGAGATAGAGCCCGTCGCTCCGGAGCACCCGTGCGGCCTCGCGGGCGTACTCCAAGGAGGTCAGGTGCGCCGGGACCCGGGACCCGCCGAAGACGTCGGCGACCAGCACATCGGCACAGTCCGCAGGGGCACTTTCCAGCCACGCCCGCGCATCGGCCGCGTGCAGCGCGATCCCGGACCCGTCCGGAAGCGGCAGCTGCTCGACGACCAGGTCCAGCAGAGCCCGGTCGGCCTCGACGACGTCCTGCCGGGACCCGGGCCGGGTGGCGGCCAGATACCTCGGCAGCGTCAGAGCACCCCCGCCGAGATGCACGACGTCCAGCGCCCGCCCCGCCTCCCCGATGCCGTCGAGGACGTGCCCGAGCCGCCGCGTGTACTCGAACTCCAGATGCGTCGGCTCGTCCAGGTCGACGTACGACTGCGGAGCCCCGTCCACGGTCAGCAGCCAGGCACGCTCCCGATCGACGTCGGGCATCAACTTGGCGAACCCGTGATCGACGGCACGGGCGACGGGAAGCGACTCGGTCATGCTGCAATTGTGCCTGGCCGAAAGCGCCCTGTTGGGGGCGCGGGGAACTGCGCGACCAGTCACAAACCGGCCCGCAGTCCCCCCACGACCGAACCGCCCTCATACAAGGGCAGTGACGGTCCCCGCCCCGACGGTCCGCCCGCCCTCACGGATGGCGAATCCGAGCCCCGGCTCAAGCGGCACGTCCCGACCCAGTTCAACGGTCATCACGACGCGATCCCCGGGCCGGGCGACCCCCACCTCACCCAGGTCCACATCCCCCACGACATCCGCCGTACGGATGTAGAACTGCGGCCGGTACCCGGTGGAGACGGGTGTCGTACGCCCGCCCTCCCGCGCCGACAGCACGTACACCTGCGCGGTGAAGCGACGGCTGGGCACGACACTGCCGGGCTCGGCCACGACATGGCCCCGCCGTACCGCGTCCCGGGGAACCCCGCGCAGCAGCAACGCCACGTTGTCCCCGGCCTGCGCCTCCTCCATCGGCTTGCCGAAGGTCTCGACGCCGGTCACCACCGTCTCCAGGGCGGCCCCGAGCACGTCGACCCGGTCCCCGACCCGCACGGTGCCCCGCTCGACCGCACCGGTCACCACGGTCCCCCGGCCGGTGATGGTCAGCACGTTCTCCACGGGCATCAGGAACGGCGCGTCCAGATACCGCTCGGGAATGGGCACGTAGGTGTCCACCGCGTCGAGCAGCGCCTCGATCGACGCCGTCCAGCGCGGGTCCCCCTCCAGCGCCTTCAGCCCGGAGACCCGTACGACGGGCACGGCGTCGCCGCCGTAGCCGTGCGCGGTGAGCAGCTCGCGGACCTCCAGCTCGACGAGCTCGACCAGTTCCTCGTCGGCCGCGTCGGCCTTGTTGAGGGCGACCACCACGTGGTCGACGCCCACCTGCCGCGCGAGCAGCACGTGTTCGGCGGTCTGCGGCATGATCCCGTCGAGCGCGGAGACGACGAGGATCGCCCCGTCGAGCTGCGCGGCCCCGGTGACCATGTTCTTGACGTAGTCGGCGTGGCCCGGCATGTCCACGTGCGCGTAGTGCCGGGTGTCGGTCTCGTACTCGACGTGCGCGATGTTGATGGTGATCCCGCGCGCGGCCTCCTCCGGGGCGCGGTCGATGCGGTCGAACGGCACGAACGTGCCGCTGCCGCGCTCGGAGAGCACCTTGGTGATGGCGGCGGTCAGGGTGGTCTTGCCGTGATCGACATGACCCATCGTGCCGATGTTCAGGTGCGGCTTGGTGCGCACGTAAGCGGTTTTGGACATGGCTGTACCTCGAAGCCTCTTCGTGTTCGCGGAGGAACGGGGACCCCGAGGACTCGCCGACCCTCCCCCTGCGGGGTCCGCCGGACTGTCCGGGAAGGGTCAGCTTCGGGCGCCGTCTGCGGCGACCAGGAACACGGGAACGGCAGCCTTCGGCGCATCCGCGACTGCGGATGCTGCGAGAGCGAAGGCGTACCGGAACATGACGCAGATCATGTCCGACGCGTCGTCCCACGTCGAACGGTTTTTTGTCACCGCCCGTCGTCGCCCGTCCGCACAACCGACGGCATCCGTACGGCGATCACCCCTCGGTGTCGGTTACCGTCACAGGATGCTCGATGCCACCACCCGCTCTGGGGGCACCGCCACGGCCACTCCCCCGGCCATCGCCACGGAGTTCGCTCTCCCCGCCCCCGCTCCGGTGGGTCTCACCGCCCGCTGCACGAGAGTGCTGCTGTCGCCGTGGTCCCGGCTCTCCCTGCTCGTCGCGCTGCTCGCGGGCGCCGCGTCCACGGTCCTGCTGTTCGAGCCGCAGAGACTGCTCTCGGACGGCTGGCCGCCCCAGCTCGGCGGAGTGGCGGCCGCTGTCGTGTTCGGGGTGGCGTACGGGCTGTGCACGGTGGCGTTCGTGCCGCGGCCACTGCTCAATCTGGCCGCCGGAGCCCTCTTCGGGTCGCAACTCGGGCTCGCCTCGGCGCTCGCGGGCACGGTGCTCGGCGCGGGGATCGCGTTCGGTCTGGGCCGGGTGCTCGGGCAGGAGGCGCTGCGTCCGCTGTTGCGGGGGCGATGGCTGAAGGCGGCGGACGGGCAGTTGAGCCGGCACGGGTTCCGCTCGATGCTGGCCGCGCGGCTGTTCCCCGGGGTGCCCTTCTGGGCTGCCAACTACTGCGCCGCCGTGTCCCGAATGGGTTATGTGCCGTTCCTCGTCGCGACGGCGCTCGGGTCGATCCCGAACACCGCCGCGTACGTGGTCGCTGGGGCGCGGGCCTCAGCCCCGACCTCGCCGGCGTTCCTGATCGCCATGGCCGCGATCGCCCTGCCGGGGTTGGCGGGTGCGGTGGTCGCGTGGCGCAAGCGGCATCATCTGCGTCGCCCTTGAAGTCTGCGGCGCCCCTGAAGGACGCCGATCACACCCTCTCCAGAATCATCGCGTTGGCCAGTCCGCCCGCCTCGCACATCGTCTGGAGGGCGTAACGGGCCCCGCGTTCCCGCATCGCGTGCACCAGCGTCGTGGTCAGACGGGTGCCGCTCGCTCCCAAGGGGTGGCCTATCGCGATCGCGCCCCCGTGGACGTTGACCTTGGCCGGATCCGCGCCCGTCTCCTGCCGCCAGGCCAGGACCACGCTGGAGAACGCCTCGTTGACCTCGAACAGGTCGATGTCGTCGAGGGTGAGGTGGGCCCTGCGCAGGACCTGCTCGGTGGCCGGGATGACGCCGGTGAGCATGAGGATCGGGTCGGAGCCGGTGACGGCGAAGCTGTGCAGGCGGGCCAGGGGGCGCAGGCCCAGGCGTTCGGCCGTCTCGCCCGACATGATGAGGACGGCCGAGGCGCCGTCGTTGATCGGGCTGGCGTTGCCCGCCGTGACGTTCCACTCGATCTGGGGGAAGCGTTCGGCGAAGTGCGGGTCGTAGTAGGCGGGCTTGAGGCCGGCGAGGATCTCGGGGGTGCTGCCCGGGCGGACGCACTCGTCGCGCGAGACGCCCTCCAGGGGTGCGACCTCGGCGTCGAAGAGGCCCTGCTCCCAGGCCGCCGCGGCCTTGCGGTGCGAGGAGACGGCGAAGTCGTCCATCTGCTCGCGGCCGATCGACCACTTGGCGGCGATGAGTTCGGCGCTGATGCCCTGCGGGACCAGGCCCTCCTCGTAGCGTGCGGCGACCCCGGGGCCGAAGGGGTCCTTGCCCTCGGGGACGTTCGACCACATCGGCACGCGGCTCATCGACTCGACCCCGCAGGCGACGACGATGTCGTACGCGCCCGCCATCACGCCCTGCGCGGCGAAGTGCACGGCCTGCTGGGAGGAACCGCACTGGCGGTCCACGGTGGTCGCCGGGACCGTCTCCGGGAACCCGGCCGACAGGGCCGCGTAGCGGGTGGTGTTCATGGCCTGCTCGCCGACCTGGTCGACGGTGCCGCCGATGACGTCGTCGATGAGCGCCGGGTCGACGCCGGAGCGCTCGACGAGGGTGCGCAGGGTGTGGGCGAGGAGTTCGACGGGGTGCACGTGCGCGAGGGCGCCGCTCGGCTTGCCCTTGCCCACGGGGGTGCGTACGGCTTCGACGATGACTGCGTCACGCATGGTGCGGGCCTCCATCAATGATGGGCGATTACTAGCGAGTAGGAAATCCAAACTCACCATAGTTCGACGAGTTGGAAAATCCAACCCTCCCTTAGACTGGGGTTCATGGCCGCCACCAAAGACCCGCGCCCCTGCTCCATCGCCGACACCCTGGCGCTCGTCGGCGAGAAGTACTCCCTGCTCGTGCTGCGGGAGGTCTGCCTGGGCAACAGCCGCTTCGACCAGCTCGTGCGCAACATCGGGGCCCCGCGCGACATCCTGGCCACCCGGCTGCGCCGGCTTGTCGACGCCGGGATCCTCACGAAGCGCGCCTACAGCGAGCGGCCGCAGCGCTTCGAGTACCGGCCCACGCAGGCAGGGCTCGAACTGGAACCCGTGCTGCTGACCCTCATGGCCTGGGGAGACCGGCACGTGCGCAACGACGACGGCCGGCCGATGGTCGTCGAGCACGGCTGCGGCAACGAACTGCTGCCCGTGGTCACCTGCTCCGCCTGTGGGGACACGGTCCGCCACGAGGACCTGACAGCTCACCCCCAGGCCCCCGGCTGGACGGTGACCGGACCGACGGCGGCCTGACCGCCCCTGTGGCCGGGCCGTCACCGGGGGGCGTTACGCTGCCCTCGCACCCCGATCACCGCGCCCGGTGATGCGGCGCGCCCCGACTCCCGCCACACGACCAGCACTTGGACGCCGTAACTTCATGTCTTGGTTCGAATCACTCATCCTCGGACTCGTCCAGGGGCTGACCGAGTTCCTTCCCGTCTCCTCCAGCGCCCATCTGCGCCTGACCGCGGCCTTCTCGGGCTGGAAGGACCCCGGGGCGGCCTTCACCGCGATCACCCAGATCGGCACCGAGGCCGCCGTGCTGATCTACTTCCGCAAGGACATCGGGCGGATCGTCTCGACGTGGAGCCGTTCCCTCGTCAAGAAGGAGCTGCGCGGCGACCACGACGCCCAGATGGGCTGGCTGGTGATCGTCGGGTCCATCCCCATCGGCGTGCTGGGGCTGCTGTTCAAGGACCAGATCGAGGGGCCGTTCCGCGATCTGCGCATCACCGCCACGATGTTGATCGTCGTCGGTATCGTCATCGGCGTCGCGGACCGGCTGGCGGCACGCGACGAGACCGGCGGGCGGCATCGCGCGCCCAAGCAGCGCAAGGGACTTGAGGACCTCGGCGTCAAGGACGGCCTGATCTTCGGCCTGTGCCAGTCCATGGCCCTCGTCCCCGGCGTCTCCCGCTCCGGCGCCACCATCAGCGGCGGCCTCTTCATGGGCTACCGGCGCGAGTCCGCGGCCCGTTACTCCTTCCTCCTCGCCGTCCCGGCCGTACTCGCCTCCGGGCTCTTCGAGTTGAAGGACGCCCTGGAGAGCGACCACGTCTCCTGGGGCCCCACGATCTTCGCCACGGTGATCGCCTTCGTCGTCGGTTACGCGGTCATCGCCTGGTTCATGAAGTTCATCTCGACCAAGAGCTTCATGCCCTTCGTCTGGTACCGCATCGCCCTCGGCGTCGTCATCATCGCCCTGGTCACGATGGGCGTCCTGAGCCCCCACGCGGCGGAGTCGGCGGGCTGAGTCACCGGCGGTCCGCACCCGACCGCCCCGCAACCGGGCGGCCGCCCCGAAATCCGTGACCCATCACATACGTTGTGCGTAGCCGTCCGGTAGCGGACTGTCAGTGCTTGCGCCTAGGCTTGTGCGCATGTCCCCCGATTCCGTGACCCGTGGTTCCGTGCGGTCTGCTGCCGAGGTGAACGAGCAGATCCGGGCGCTCTGGATGCGTGCCGGCGGCACGCTGTCGTCACAGGAGCGCGCGGAGTACGAGCTGTTGGTGGTCGAATGGGCGGCCGCGATCCGCGATGACGTCATCAAGGCGGCCTGAGCTCCCAGGAAAAAGGCGCATCCCTCGAAGTGAGGTCATGCCATGAGAGCGATCGTCGTGGGCGCGGGCATCGGCGGCCTGACCGCGACACTGAGCCTGCTCCGGGCGGGCCATGACGTGACCCTCGTCGAGCAGTCGCGGCGGCTCACCGAGATCGGCGCCGGCATCCAGCTCGCCCCCAACGCCACCCGCGTACTGCGCCGGCTGGGGCTGCTCGACACCGTCGCCGAACAGTCCACGCGCCCGGCCCACATGAGCTTCCGCACCTGGTCCGACGGTTCCGAGATCTGCCGTTACGTCATCGGACGCGAGGCGGAGGAGGAGTTCGGGGCGCCGTACCTCCAGCTCCACCGGGCCGATCTCCAACGCGCCCTGGTGGCCGCCGTACCGCCCGATGCGCTGCGTCTTGCCACCGCCGTCGTGGGGATCGACCAGGACGACAGCGCGGCCCACGTGACCACGGCGAGCGGCGAACGCCTGGACGCCGACCTCGTCGTGGCCGCCGACGGCATCCGCTCCGCCGCCCGCCGGTGGCTCTTCGGCGCGGACGAGGCGGTGTTCTCGCACACCGCCGCCTACCGGGCCCTCCTCCCCGCCGCGGAGGTCGCCGACCTGGATCTCCCCGAGTACGCGGGCTGGCTCGGCCCGGACCGCCACGTCGTCCACTACTGGCTGCGCGGCGGCGAACTCCTCAACATGGTGGCCGTGTTCGTGACGGACCGGGCCGCCCAGGAGTCGTGGACCGCGCGGGCGGAACCCGGTGAGCAGCTGCGCACCTTCGCCGGCTGGGACCCCCGGCTGCTGAGCGTTCTCGACCGCGCGGGCCAGGTGTTCCGCTACGGCATCCACACGCGTGCCCCGCTCCCGCGCTGGAACCTCGGCCGGGTCACGCTCCTCGGGGACAGCGCCCACGCCATGGTGCCCTTCCAGGCCCAGGGTGCGGCCCAGGCCGTCATGGACGCGGCCGTCCTCGGCGACTGCCTCACCGACACGGCACCTGCCGAGGTGCCCGAGGCTCTGGATCGGTACGTCCGCAGACGGGCCCCGGCGGCCACGACCGTGCAGGCGAGCTCCACCCGCGCGGGCGACGACTACCACCTGCCGGACGGCCCCGAGGCCGAGGCCCGCAACGCCCGCATGGTCGCCCTCGCGGCCGAGAACAGATTCGGCCCGCACTCCACCGCCTGGCCCCTCGACGTCCTGGCCAACGACTGACCGCCCGCCCCCGCTCACCAGCCGCCCCGATCGTCCCCATCGTGCAGGCGACCTCCACCCCCGCCGCCGACGACAACCCCAGGCCCGACGGCCCCGCGACAAACGCCCGCAACGCCCGCATGGTCGCCCTCGCGGCCGAGAACAGATTCGGCCCGCACTCCACCGCCTGGCCCCTCGACGTCCTGGCCAACGACTGACCGCCCGCCCCCACTCACCAGCCGCCCCGATCGTCCCCACCGTGCAGGCGACCTCCACCCCCGCCGCCGACGACGCCGACCCCAGGCCCGACGCCCCCGCGACAGACGCCCGCAACTGATTGCCCGCCCCACTCACCGGCCGTCCCGATCGTCCCCCGCCCCGCCCTCCGAATGTCCCCGCACGCCCCTTGGCTCGGCTCGCCCCATGCCCAACACTGAGCCGATGACGCAGCGTGTGGAGCTCGCGACCGTGATGGACCGGCTGACCGTGGACGCACTCGTCACCGATTACGCCGTGGCCGTGGACGACGGCGACTGGGAGGCGTACCGGGGACTGTTCACCTCGGACGGGCGGGCCGACTACCGCTCGGCCGGCGGGATCGAGGGGGACGCGCACCACGTCGCCGCATGGCTCGCGGAGAGCCTGCGGCTGTTCTCGATGCGCCAACATCTGATCGTCAACCGCCGCGTCCGCTTCGGCACCCTGGACCAGGACACCGGCGACACGGCCGTCGTCCAGGCCGACTACATCAACCCCATGCGCCTCGCCGACGACGCCCCCTCCACCGCCCCCGACTTCGTCTGCGGTGGCCGCTACGCCTTCGCCCTGCTGCGCACGGACGACGGCTGGCGGCTGCGCGAGGTCGTCGTGCGGGAGAAGTGGCGGCGTCTGCCGGACCCCCGGAGCACACCTGTGATCAACTGAGCCGACACCCTCGGGGTGGTCAACCACACGCACACTGGTCACCCGCACGGGGTAGGAGGCGCCGTATGAACTTGTTCGGCCACTGGCTTGCCTCCCCGTGGCGGCGCTCGACCGTCGCGGTGCTGGCAGGCGCCCTCCCCGTCCTCGCGTTCCCGGCACCGTCCCTGTGGTGGCTCGCCTACGTCGCCCTCATCCCCTGGATCGCACTGATCCGCTCGGCTCCTACGGCGAAACGGGCGGCGTACGACGGCTGGGCCGGCGGTTTCGGGTTCATGGTGGGGATGCACCACTGGCTGCTGCCGAGCCTGAGCGTGTTCATCTTCGTCATCGGCGCCCTGCTCGGCGCGCTGTGGGCCCCATGGGGCGCGCTCGTCCGCCACTTCCTGGCCGGAACTCCCTCGCGCGGCCGGATCGCCGCCGCCCTGGCCGTACTGCCGTCGGGCTGGCTCGGCATCGAACTCGTCCGCTCCTGGCAGGGGCTCGGCGGCCCCTGGGGCGTGCTCGGCGCCAGCCAGTGGGAGGTCGCTCCGGCCCTGCGGCTGGCCTCGGTGGGCGGGGTGTGGCTGGTCAGCTTCCTGATCGTGGCCGTCAATGTGGCGCTCGCCGTGCTGGTGACGGTCCGCGAGTCCCGGGTCCCCGCGGTGGCGGGCCTGGTCGCCACCGCCGCCGTGACCTCGGCGGCCTGGATGTGGTCGCCGCGTCCCGACACGGGCGGCAGCACCCGGATCGCCGTCGTCCAGCCCGGTGTCGTCGACGGCCCCGACCGGCGCTTCGCCCGCGAGGAGCAGCTGACCCGCGACCTCGCGGGGCAGGACCTCGACCTGATCGTCTGGGGCGAGAGCAGCGTCGGTTTCGACCTCGGGGACCGGCCCGACCTGTCGAAGCGGATCGCGGCGCTCTCCGAGGAGACCGGCGCCGACATCCTCGTCAACGTGGACGCCCGCCGCTCCGACAAGCCCGGCATCTACAAGAGCTCGGTCCTGGTCGGCCCCGGCGGGCTCACCGGCGACCGCTACGACAAGATGCGCCTGGTCCCCTTCGGCGAGTACATCCCGGCCCGCTCGCTGCTCGGCTGGGTCACCTCGGTCGGCAAGGCGGCGGCCGAGAACCGCAGGCACGGCTCCGAGCAGGTCGTGATGAACGTCGGCCACGGGCTGAAGGTCGGTCCGATGGTGTGCTTCGAGTCGGCCTTCCCCGACATGAGCCGTCATCTCGCCGAGGACGGCGCCCAGTTGCTGATCGCCCAGTCGTCGACCTCCTCCTTCCAGCACAGCTGGGCCCCCGAGCAGCACGCCTCGCTGGCCGCCCTGCGCGCAGCCGAGACGGGCCGACCGATGGTGCACTCGACCCTGACCGGGGTCTCCGCGGTCTACGACGGGAGCGGCCGGCGCGTCGGACAGTGGGTCGCCACCGACGCCAGCACCGCGCGCGTGTACGACGTACCCCTGGCCACCGGGACGACGCCGTACGTCCGCTTCGGCGACTGGCCGGTGCACGCGGCGCTGCTGGTCCTCGCGGTGTGGTGCGCCGTGCAGCTGGGGCGGCGGTTCAGGCGGCCTGCTCCCGCACCGCGCGTACCACCCGCTCGCACAGCTCATGGGTCGCCAGCGCGTCCCGGGCGCTGAGCACCTTTCCCGCGCGCACGGCGTCGAGGAAGGCGAGCACCGCCTGCTCGATGCCGCGCTGCCGGGCCACCGGCACCCAGTCGCCGCGCCGCCGCACGGTGGGCTGGCCCTTGTGGTCGACGACCTCGGCGAGGTTGAGGACCTGCCGCTTGGTGTCCTGCCCGGACACCTCCAGGATCTCCTCGGCCGAGCCGCTGAGCCGGTTCATCACCCCGAGCGCGGTGAAGCCCTCCCCCGCCAGCTGGAGCACGACGTGGTGCAGCAGGCCGTCCTCCACGCGCGCGCGTACCGTCACGTCGTCGACCGGCCCCGGCACCAGGAACCGCAGGGTGTCGACGACGTGGATGAAGTCGTCGAGGATCATCGCGCGCGGCTCCTCCGGGAGCCCGATCCGGTTCTTCTGCATGAGGATCAGCTCGCGCGGGTGCTCGGCGCACTGCGCGTAGCCGGGGGCGAACCGCCGGTTGAAGCCGACGGCCAGGCTCACGTTCCTCCGCTCGGCGAGCGCGACCAGCCGTTCGGAGTCGGCGAGTTCGTATGCGAGCGGCTTGTCGACGTACGTCGGTACGCCCGCCTCCAGCAACCGCGCGACGATCTCGGGGTGCACGCTCGTCGGCGCGTGCACGAACGCGGCGTCGAGGTCCTGGGCGAGCAGCGAGTCCAGGTCCTGGTGCCGTTGCCCCTCGGGCAGGTGGAGCCCGTCGGCGACCCTTGTCAGCGTCGCCGGGGTCCTCGTCTGCACATGCAGTTCGACGCCGGGCCGACCGCCGAGCACCGGCAGATACGCCTTCTGCGCGATGTCACCGAGTCCGATGCAGCCGACCTTCACGTGGACTCCTCCAGTTGTCTGGCCAGGGCCTTGCCGGAAGCATACGGCGGCGCCGATGGGCCTCGGCCGGCGACCGGGAATTCGCTGGTTGTCGGGGATGAGCTGGGTAAGGATGCGGACATGACGACTCAGCGCGCCGAACCCCCGACCACCGCCGACGAACGCATCATGCTGGAGGGCTGGCTGGACTACCACCGGCAGACGCTGGCCTGGAAGTGCGAGGGTCTGACCGACGCCCAGCTCAGGACCGCCTCGGTGGAGCCGTCCACGCTCTCCCTGCTGGGCCTGGTGCGGCACATGGCGGAGGTGGAGCGCAGCTGGTTCCGCCGGGTCCTGGCCGACGAGGACGCGGGACCGATCTACTACAGCGAGGCCGACCCGGACGGCGAGTTCCGGCTCACCGAGGCCGACACCTGGCAGGAGGCGTACGGCACCTGGCAGGCCGAGATCGACACGAGCCGGGAGAACGCGGCCCGCTTCGGCCTCGACGACATCACCGTGGGCAAGCACCGCCGGACCGGCGAGCGGTTCAACCTGCGCTGGCTCTACACCCACATGATCGAGGAGTACGCGCGCCACAACGGCCACGCCGACCTGATCCGCGAGCGCATCGACGGCGCCGTCGGCGACTGACGTCAGCATCGGGCGGCCCGAGCACACCGTACGGGGGCGGAGATCACCCGTGCGGGGCAACCTCTGCTTGTCCGCTGTCGCCGAGGTCGCCCGAACCAGCAGAGTGACGCGGGTGCATCGAACCACGACTACCGCAACGCTCCTGGTCACCGTGGCTGTCTCGGCTCTCACCGGCTGTGTGACGGTCCAGCGTCCACCCGTGTCCGGGCCGCCGACGACGGCACCGTCGCAGCTGCCGGCGCCGGGGCACGCCCGTCCGGACGGTCAGGCGGAGCCGCAGATCGTGCAGGCCCCGGCCCAGGAGGCGCTGTCCATGATCGACCCGTCCCCGTCCTCGAAGCCGGGGGGAACCACGTCCCGCGACCGGACCCCGGGGGCCGCCGGGGCCCCCGCGCGGCCGCAGCCCCCACAGCCGGCCCACGCGCATCCGGGACACCACCCGGAGCGCCCCGCGCGCCCGGCCCGTCCCGAGCCGTGGAACCCGGACGCCCCGCACCACCGCAAGCCGCGCGTCGAGATCCCGGACGTGGCCAGGTCGGTCCCCAAGTCGGTTCCCAGGGGCCCCAAGGACGTCTGTGGGCTGGGCAGGAAGTACGGCCGCTGGCAGGAGGGCAGCCCCGAGTCGGTCATCTGCGACCAGACCTACGGCCGTTGAGGCACTCGGATCTCAGGGCCGCTGCCGCGGGGGCCCCCACCTTCCGTCGCCGGCGGATCCGCCGTCACCGAGCCGCAGCTCCAGTCTGCTGATCGCCGCCCGCACCCCGTCGCTGTAGCTGTCCTCCCCCAGGGCGTCCGCCGCCCTGCGGGCCCGGCGCAGATGGGTGCGGGCGGCGTCCGCGCGGGCGAGCCGCACATAGTCGGCGGCCAGGTTGAGGTGCAGTGAGGGATACAGGGCGCGCACGGCGATCGCGCTCTCGTGCCGGGCCGGCCGGTCGTCGGTGAGCTCCTCGGCGGCCGTCAACGCCCTGAGGTCCCAGGCGAGTTCGTCGCAGGGGTCCTCCTGGGCGTCGGCCATGAAGTGGGCCAGGGTGCAGCGGTGCAGCGGGTCGCCGTCCTCGCCGATCTCCGCCCACAGCTCCAGGAAGCGGTGCCGGGCCTCCTCGCGGTCCCCCGCGTAGCACAGCATGACGACCTGCCCGATCCGTGTCATCACGGCATCCGGCGCCGTCTGCTCCTGTCGCTCCGTCACGCGTCCTCCAGGCCCTGGTCGGGTGTCGTCGCTGTCCTTCCCGACGCTAGCCGTCCGCACCGACAATCCCGGTCAGGCGGCACCGGGCCCGGTCGGTGCGGCACCGGGCCGGTGGCGGGGTCAGCCGAGGTTCGGGATCGTCCAGTCGATGGGCTCGTGGCCCTGCCGGGCGACCGCCTCGTTGATCTGCGTGAACGGGCGGGAGCCGAAGAACTTCTTCGCCGACAGCGGGGAGGGGTGCGCGCCCTTGACCACCACGTGGCGGCTCTCGTCGATCAGCGGGAGCTTCTTCTGCGCGTAGTTGCCCCACAGGACGAAGACCGCCGGGTCGGGTCGCTCGGCCACGGCGCGGATCACGGCGTCGGTGAACTTCTCCCAGCCCTTGCCCTTGTGCGAGTTGGCCTCGCCGGAGCGGACCGTGAGCACCGCGTTGAGCAGCAGAACGCCCTGCTGGGCCCAGGGCATCAGGTAGCCGTTGTCCGGGATCTCCAGGCCCAGCTCCTCCTTCATCTCCTTGTAGATGTTGCGGAGGGAGGGCGGGGTCTTGACACCGGGGCGGACCGAGAAGCACAGGCCGTGGCCCTGGCCTTCGCCGTGGTACGGGTCCTGGCCGAGGATCAGGACCTTCACCCGGTCGTAGGGCGTCGCGTCGAGGGCGGCGAAGACCTCCTCGCGCGGCGGGTAGACGGGACCCCTAGCCCGCTCGTCCTCGACGAACTCCGTCAGCTCCTTGAAGTACGGCTGCTGCAGCTCGTCGCCCAGAACCCCGCGCCAGGACTCGGGCAGCATGGCGGTGTCGGTCACGTCAATTCCTCACGATGTGCGGTCACTTGCAGGCTTCAGAACCTACAGGCGCCCACTGACAATCGCTGCCGTGAGGGGACCTACCAGCTGGTCTTCCAGTACAGCTCCCACATCGTCATCATGGTCGCCGGGTCGATGACCTTCTCGAGACCGGCGATCTCCTCGTTCGCGGCCACGTACTGCTTGCCCTGCCACAGCGGGACCAGCCGGGCGTCCTTCACGAAGACCTGCTGGGCTTCCTCGATCTGCGGTGCCACGGCCCCGCGGTCGCTCTCCGCGCGCGACTCGGGGAGCAGTTTGCCGGTGATCTCGGGGGCGTCGTACGGGGTGCCGAGCGCGTTCTGCTTGCCCACGAAGGGCGAGATGAAGTTGTCGGCGTCGTGGAAGTCGGGGAACCAGCCGCGCCCGAACACCGGGTACTCGCCCTTCTGGTAGCCCTCGACGTAGGTCTTCCACGGGCGGCTCTTGAGGGTGATCGTGAACAGGCCGGAGGCCTCCAGCTGCTTCTTCAGCTCCTGGAAGGCGGGCTTGGTCGTCGAGCCGTAGCGGTCGCTGGTGTACCAGAGGGTCAGCGGGACGCGCTCGGTGATCCCCGCCTCGGTGAGGAGCTTCTTGGCCTTGGCCACGCTGGGGTCGCCGAAGTCGTCGAAGAAGCTCGTGGTGTGGCCGGTGAGTCCGGCCGGGACCATGGAGTACAGCGGCTCGACGGTGTCCTTGTAGACGTAGTGCACGAGCGCCGGGCGGTCGACGATCTGGGCGACGGCCTTGCGGACCGCGGGCTTCGCGGACCACGGGTCGCGGGGGTTGAACACGAGGTAGCTGATCTCGGTGGTGGGGTTCTCGATGAGCTGGAGCCCCTCCTTCTGCTGGTTGACCTCGATGTCCACGGTGTCGGAGGCGCCGAGTCCGCGGTAGACGACCGAGATCTCCTTGTCCTTGAGGGCCTTGACCATCTCGTCGGACTGCTTGAAGTAGCGGATGGTGACGGCCTTGTTCTTGCGGTCCGCGATGCCCTTGTAGTTGTCGTTGCGGACGAGCTCGGCCTTCTCGCCCTCCTGGTAGGAGTCGAGGCTGTAGGGCCCCGAACCACTGATCTTCCCGTCCTTGCGGATCGAGGTCGCGGAGTACTCCTCCGGGTCCACGATCGACATGGCCGGCGTGGTCAGCACCAGGGGGAAGGTGGCGTCGGGCTGGCTGAGGTGGAAGACCACCTCGCGATCGCCCTTCACCTGGACCCGGGACAGCGTTCCCAGCAGACCGGCGGGGCCGCCGTTGACGTTGATCTTCTTGATGCGGTCGATCGAGTACTTGACGGCGTTGGCGTCGAGCGTGTGCCCGTTGGAGAACTTCAGGCCCTCGCGCAGCGTGCAGCTGTACACGGTGCTCGACGCGTCCGTGAACTCACAGCGCTCGGCGGCGTCGGGTTCGGGGTCCGACCCGCCCGGGGAGTAGTTCAGGAGCGTCTGGTAGACGTTGCGGAACAGCTCCCAGGAGTTGTCCCAGGAGGCCGCCGGGTCCAGCGTGGCGGGGGCGCTGGTGGTCCCCACGACGATCGCCTTCCCGCTGTCGGAGGAGTCCGAGGAGAACACACCACATCCGGCCACCGTGGATATGGACACGAGCGCCGCGAGAGGCGGCAGGTACCGGTTCCGCTTGAACACGCGCTTGCTCCTCGAATGCCGTGCCGAGAGTCGGCAAAACATACCGCAGTGGTGCGCACACTCAACCGGTTCGTCCACGGGCGACTTGATCATCTCATCGGTGATGACCCTGTAGTGCACTTGTGAGGCTTTTGTGCGTCGACACGGGCGCCGTCACTGTCAACGGACGCCCGTGCCGAGGCGACGACTTTCAGCCCACGCCGGCGTTGAGGAAGATGCCGCCGTCCACGACGAGCGTCTGACCGGTGACCCAGTCGGACTGCGAGGAGGTGAGGAAGGCCGCGGCCCCGCCGATGTCGGAGGGCACCCCGAGCCGGGCCAGCGGGTAGGACGCGGCGGCCTCCGCCTCCCGGCCCTCGTACAGGGCCGACGCGAACTTGGTCTTCACGACGGCCGGGGCGATCGCGTTGACCCGCACCCCCGGCGCGAACTCGTGCGCGAGCTGCTGGGTGAGGTTGATCAGCGCGGCCTTGCTGACGCCGTAGGCGGCGATGAAGGGCGAGGGCGCGATGCCCGCGACGGAGGCGATGTTGACGATCGCGCCGCCGTTGTCCTTCTGCCAGGCGTGCCAGGTCTTCTGCGCGAAGCCGAGCGCGGAGATCACGTTGGTCTCGAAGACCTTGCGGGCCACGTTCAGGTCGAGGTCGGCGATGGGCCCGAACACCGGGTTGGTACCGGCGTTGTTGACCAGGTAGTCGATACGGCCGAAGGCGTCCATGGCGCGCTCGACGGCGGCGGTCTGGTGCTCCTCGTCGTGCGCCTTGCCCGCGACGTAGACGGCACGCTCGGCGCCGAGCTGCTCGACGGCCTCCTTGAGCGAGTCCTCGGTGCGGCCGGTGATGACCACCCGGTCACCGCGCGCGACGAGCGCCTCGGCGACGCCGTAACCGATACCGCGGCTGGCGCCCGTGATGAGCGCGACCTTGCCCGAAAGCTCGGGGAGTTGCGAAGTCATGGTCCCGTTTCCCTAGTCGAGCGGTCCGCCGGCGACGTACAGCACCTGGCCGGAGACGAATCCGGCCGCCTCGCCCGTGAAGAAGGCGATGGCGTTGGCGATGTCGTCGGGCTCGCCCACGCGCGCGACCGGGATCTGGGTGGCGGCCGCGGCCTTGAACTCCTCGAAGCCCATGCCGACGCGCTCGGCGGTCGCGGCGGTCATGTCGGTGGCGATGAAGCCGGGGGCGACGGCGTTGGCGGTGATGCCGAACTTGCCGAGCTCGATGGCGAGGGTCTTGGTGAAGCCCTGGAGACCGGCCTTGGCGGCGGAGTAGTTGGCCTGGCCGCGGTTGCCGAGCGCCGAGGACGACGACAGGTTGACGATCCGGCCGAAGCCCGCGTCCACCATGTGCTTCTGGATGGCCTTGGTCACCAGGAACGAGCCCTTGAGGTGCACGTTCAGGACGGTGTCCCAGTCGGAGACGCTCATCTTGAACAGCAGGTTGTCGCGGAGCACGCCCGCGTTGTTCACGAGGATCGTCGGCGCGCCGAGCTCCTCCGCCACGCGCGCGATGGCGGCCTGCACCTGGGTCTCGTCCGAGACGTCCGCGCCGACCGCGATCGCCCGGCCGCCGGCCGCGGTGATCTGCTCCACGGTGTCCTTGCAGGCTGCCTCGTCGAGATCGATCACGGCGACCGCGCGGCCCTCGGCCGCCAGTCGTACGGCGGTGGCGGCGCCGATGCCGCGCGCGGCACCGGTGACGACGGCTACCCGCTGCTCAGTGGTGGACATTGCTGATTCTCCTCGCCCTTGAGAACGTTCGGCCCGACCAGGTCGGTGAGCGACCGCTTAGTACCTTCGGCACGTGACGCTAGAAGCCCTGGCACGCGGTGTCAACGTCCCACGGGACCGGTGTGATCCATTACCTCACCAGCAGGTCGAGCAGACGCTCCGGCTCGGCCGCCGGATCCAGGGTGAGTCCGGTGTGCACGGGGCCCGGCTGCACGACCGTGGAGCGGGGTGCGACGAGCCACCGGAAGCGGCGCCCGGCGTCGTCGCGCGCGGCCTGCCCGGCCGTCTCGCCGCCCGCGCAGACCGCTTCGACGCCACTGAGGGCGGCCCGGACGCCTGCCACGTCCGCGGCGGGATCCAGCGCGCGCAGCCGGTCCTCGTCGAGGTGGGTACGCACACCTACGTACGCCTTCGCCCGGCAGTAGACGATTACGCCGGCGTTGATGGACTCGCCGCGCTCGACTCGGGGAACGACCCTCAGCAGGGCGTACTCGAAGACATCCCGTTCGCTGGCCCGCCCGCCCTTGATGACGTGGCGCTCCACCACACTGCCGGCCATGTGGATGTGGCGCTCGCTCACTTGTCCCCCTCGATGCCGCTGATGCGTTCGTGGACTGCGGCGGCCCGCAGGAGCAGGGGCCGGGCGTACGCCCTTCTGAGCTCGTCCGGGGTGTCGAAGCCGGGCTCGTCCGCCAGCCAGGCGTCCGGGATCTCGGCGGTGACCTCGGCCAGCAGGTCCTCGGTGACGCGGGGGGCCAGTTCGGCGGCGGCGGTGGCGAGATCCGGCGCGAAGGGCTTCAGGACGTGGTCCGAGGCGTCGTAGGGACGGGCGGCGGACTTCTCGGCGCCGGGCCAGTTGTGCTGCCAGATCATGGTCGCGCCGTGGTCGATGAGCCACACCTCCCGCTGCCACCACAGCAGGTTGGGGTTGCGCCAGGAGCGGTCGACGTTGTTGACCAGCGCGTCGAACCAGACGATTTGGCCGGCCTCCTCGGAGCTCACCGGGAAGGCGAGCGGGTCGAAGCCGAGTGCTCCGGAGAGGAAGTCCATGCCGAGGTTCGTGCCGCCGCTGGACTTGAGAAGCCCCTGCACCCGCTCGTCGGGCTCGCCGAGCCCCAGGTCCGGGTCGAGGTCGAGGGTCAGGAGCCGCGGCACCCGGAAACCGAGCCGGCGGGCGAGTTCCCCGGCCACCACCTCGGCGACCAGCGTCTTGCGGCCCTGTCCGGCGCCGGTGAACTTGATGACGTACGTCCCGCGGTCGTCGGCCTCGACGAGCCCCGGCAGCGAGCCGCCCTCACGCAGGGGCGTGATGTAGCGGGTCGCGATGGCTTCCTTGAGCATCGCCCCAGGTTACTGGGGGGTGTCTGAACAACAGGCACTCCGGGGCCGTACCTCAGGGCAGTTCGGAGAATCCGTGGAAGGGGACGTCAACATGGCCAGCGAATCGATTCATCCCGCATCGGCCCCCAGTCGCCGGGTCGTCGTTGCGGCGGTCGGCGCTGCGGGACTCGCCCTCACCCTGAACGCGTGCGGGTCGGGGGACGACGCCTCCTCGTCGTCGGACGCGCCCGCCGCCGGCAGCGTCCTCGGGAAGACCTCGGACATCCCCGAGGGCGGCGGCAAGATCTTCAAGGACTCGGGCGTGGTGGTCACCCAGCCGACGGCGGGCCAGTTCAAGGCGTTCTCGTCGAAGTGCACCCACCAGGGGTGTGCGGTGACGGGGATCGCCGACGGGGTCATTACCTGCCCGTGCCACAAGAGCGAGTTCTCGGTGGCCGACGGCAGCGTGAAGAAGGGGCCGGCGACGCAGCCCCTGCCCGAGGAGAAGATCACCGTCAGCGGCGACTCGATCACGCTGGCATGAGGTGTCAGGCGCGGCGCGGCCGTCGGAGACAGGCCAGTACTTCGTCCGTGGTCGCGAGCGTGGCGACGAGGGCCAGCGTGTGACGGATCATCGCCGGGGTGTAGTCGGAGGGCACCCCCGCGATGGCGTCCGTCACCACCAGGGCGCGGTAGCCGCGGTTGACCGCGTCGAACACGGCGTTGGGCACCGCCACGTTGGCGGAGACGCCGGTCACGACCAGCGTGCGGCAGCCGAGGTTGCGCAGCAGCGCGTCGACCTCGGTGCCCTGGATCGGCGACAGGCCGTGCAGCCGTCGTACGACGAAGTCCTCCTCGCTCACCTCGATCGGGGGCGCCACCCTTACCGCGGTGGTCCCGGACAGCTGCTGGACGGGCAGGCGTTCGGCGGCCTGGAAGAGGCGGGCGTTGCGGTTGGCGCCGCGCCCGTCCGGACGGCGTTCGGCGATCGCGTGGATCACCTGGACCCCGCTCTCGTGCGCGGCGGCGACCAGCCGGGCGACGTTGGCGAGTGCGCCCGAGGTCCGTGCCGCACGGGCGAGTTCGGGCAGGGCGCTCTCCGGTCCGACCACGCCCTGCTGGCACTCGACGGTGAGCAGGACGGTGCTCTCGGGATCGATCAGCTCGCTGAGTTGTTCGTACGACGGCACGGTTCCCCCCTTGTCGCCGACGGCCCGGAGCCGGTGACAGTAGCGACCATTGCGTGTGGGCGGAAGACGACCCATCCTTTTCTGACGTGATGTCAGAGGATCTCTCCTCTGACACGACGTGAGAGAAAGAGGGGGACGCATGACCGTCACTCAGCGCCGGGGCCGGAAGATCATGATGACGCCGGGCGAACTGGACGAGTTCCTCACCAGCCAGCGCACCTGCCGGGTCGCCACGGTCTCCGCCGACGGCGCTCCGCATGTGAGCACGCTCTGGTTCGCCTGGGACGGCACCTCGATGTGGCTGTACTCCGTGGTGCGCAGCAAGCGCTGGACGGATCTGCGCCGCGATCCGCGGGTCGCGATCGTCGTCGACACGGGCGAGGAGTACGACGAACTGCAGGGCGTGGAGCTGTCCGGGACCGTGGACTTCGTGGGCGAGGCCCCGCGCACCGGCGAGCTCCGTGCCGAACTCGACGTGCCCGAGACGTTGTTCGCCCGCAAGAACTTCCGGCTGGAGGAGATGCCGCACGACGGGCGGCACGCGTGGATACGGCTGACCCCGGAGAAGATCGTCTCCTGGGACTTCCGCAAGCTGGGCTCCGCCTGACTCACACGGCCTGCTCCGCCGCCGACTTCAGCGCCTCGACCGCCGCCCGGATCGACGGGCGGCGGTCGGCGTCCGCGCGCCACACGGCGTAGATGTGCCGGCTGACCGACTGCCGTACGGGCACGGTCCGCACGCCCTGCGGGACCGGACCGCGTCCGAGCCGGGGCGCCACGCACACGCCGAGTCCGGCGTCGACCAGGGCGAGTTGGGTCGGGTGCTCCTCCGCGCGGTGCGCGACGCGCGGTTCGATCCCCTTGGAGCGCAGGGTGTGCATCAGCCACTCGTCGCAGAACTCGCCCTCGCCCCAGGTGACCCAGTCGTCGTCGGCGAAGTCCTCCAGATCGACCTCATCGCGGTGCGCGTGCCGGTGGGTCGCGGGCATCGCCACGTCGGCCGTGTCGTCGACGATCGAGAACTTCACCAGCCCGTCCGGCATCGGCAGCGGCTTGTTGTACCAGTCCAGGACGACCGCGAGATCGTAGTCGCCGCGGATCACGGCGTGGACCGCGGCTTCCGGGTCCATCTCACGCGAGCCGATCCGCAGCGCGGGATGCGCCGAGCGCAGTTGGGCGAGCGCCGCCGGGAACAGTCCGCGCACGGCCGTCGGGAACGCGGCGAGCCGCAACTCCCCCACCACCTGGCCGCGCTGGGCCTCCAGGTCGGACTGGGCGAGTTCGACCTGGGACAGGATGCGCGCCGCGTGGTCGGCGAGGAGCCGGCCTGCGTCGGTGAGCCGCACTCCCCTGCCGTTCTTGGCTAGCAGCTGCTGGCCGACCTCGCGCTCCAGCTTGGACATCTGCTGCGAGACGGCCGATGTCGTGATGTGCAGGCCCTCGGCGGCGCCGCTGACCGAGCCGTGCCGGGCGAGGGCGTCGAGGGTGCGCAGGCGCTCCAGGTTCAACATGTAAGCGATCCTACGAGATATCTCGCGGAAATACTCGCTTGTGCTACGAGATCGCTTGCCGGATCGTGGTCGGCATGACCACCGCGACCGTCGCCGAAGCCCCTGTCCGGGCCGCCCGCCGCCCCGCCCTCGACTGGCGTCTGCGCTTCGGCGTGCTCTCGCTGATCTGGGGGTTCAGCTTTCTCCTCATCAAGGTGGGCACCGAGGGGTACGCCCCCTTCCAGGTGACGCTCGGGCGGCTGGCGTTCGGGACGTCGGTGCTGGCCGCGGTGATGGCGGTGAAGCGGGAGCGGCTTCCTCGCGGGGTGCGGACGTGGGGGCATCTGACGGTCGCCGGGTTCCTGCTGAACGCGCTGCCGTTCTCGCTCTTCGCCTACGCGGAGCTGACGATCCCCTCCACGCTGGCGGGGATCTGCAATGCGACCTCGCCGTTGTGGGGGATGGCGCTGTCCGTGGTCGCCCTGTCCGAGGACCGGCCCACGCGCGTGCGTGTCGCGGGGCTCGGTCTCGGATTTCTGGGGGTGCTGACGGTTCTCGGCGCATGGCAGGGGTTCAGCGGACTGGACGGCAGGGGGACGGCGATGGCTCTGCTGGCCTCGCTCAGCTATCCGGTCGGGTGGATCTACGTGCGACGGACCCTGGCCGGAGTGGGGTACTCCCACATATCCCTGACGGGGGCGCAGTTGCTGCTGGCCACACTGCAACTGGCGGTCGTCACTCCACTGTTCACCGGTGTGCCGACCCACGTCGAGCTGCTGCCCCTGCTCGCGGTCGCTGCCCTGGGGGCGCTCGGTACGGGACTGGCCGTGCTCCTGCAGTACGGGTTGGTCGCCGAAGTGGGGCCGACCACCGCGCAGATGGTCACGTACTTCATTCCGGTCATCGCCACGGGCGCCGGGGTCGCGGTGCTCGGGGAGTCGTTGAGCTGGTCGACGCCGGTGGGGGCGGTGGTCGTTCTTGCGGGGGCCGCGCTGACTCGGGTTCGGCGGGGCGCCTGATGCGGCGGGGCCCGACGATCGCCTGCGGCTGCGGGTTCGTTGTGGCTGGTCGCGCTCACGCGGCGGAGCCGCATATCGACACAGCCCCGCACCCCTGCGCAGGTCGACCGTGCCCCGCTACACATGGTTCCGGGTCGGTGCAGGGCCCACCGCCTTCGCGATCGCGTTCGCCAGCGAGGGGACTTCGCCACTGCGCAATGTCGCCACCGTCACCCTGATCCCCTGCGGTGTGCCCATCCTGAAGCGGGCGCCCGGGGCCACCGCCCACCCTGCGTGCAGAAGGCGGGACACCGCGCCCGTCTCGTCCGGGACCGGGATCCACACATTGAGGCCGCTGCGGCCGTGGGCCTCGACCCCGCGTTCCGCCAGTGCGCCGATCAGCCGGTCGCGGCGCTCACGGTAGGCGGCCGCCACCTCCGCGGTGTCCAGTACGCCGTCCGTCCACAGGTGCACCACCGCCCGTTGGGTGATGCGGCTGACCCAGCCGGGACCCAGGCGGTGGCGGCCGTGGACGCGGTCGACGGTGACCTCGTCACCGGTGAGGACGGCCAGCCGCAGATCGGGACCGTACGCCTTGGCCACCGAGCGGACGAAGGCCCAGTGGCGGGTGACTCCGGCCAGAGGGTGCAGGGGGAGGTCGACGATGCCGTGACCGTGGTCGTCCTCGACGAGAAGGATGTCCGGGTGGTCCCCGAGGACCGCGCGGAGGGCACGCGCGCGCGTAGCGGTCACCGAGGCGCCGGTCGGATTCTGCGCCCGGTCGGTGACGATCAGGGCTCGGGCGCCCGCCTCCAGGGCCCGGCGGACGTCCTCGGGGCGCGGCCCCTCGTCGTCCACACCCACCGGGGCGATCCGCAGACCCAGCGCCGGGACCAGGTCGAGGAGGCTGCCCCAGCCGGGGTCCTCCACGGCGACCGTGTCGCCCGGCTTGAGGTGGGCGGCCAGCACCCGCTCGATCACGTCCAGGGATCCGGAGGCGACGGCGAGAGGCCCGTCCGGGACGCCGTCCGCATCGAGCGCACTGCGCGCAAGGCGCGCGAGCTCGGGGTCCACGGTCGCCTCTCCGTACAGGACCGGCTCCCGGTCGCCCTGTGCGGCGGCCGCCGCGAAGGCGGGCGCCAGCGGGGGCAGCAAGGCGGGGTCCGGGTTGCCGTTCGCCACGTTCCGCACGCCCTCCGGTACCTCCACCCGGATGTCCTCGCGGCCCGTGGTCGCCGGCTTCGGCCGGACCCGGCTGCCTCTGCGGCCGGCGGTCTCGATGACCCCGCGCTCGCGCAGGGTGCGGTACGCCGCCGCGACCGTATTGGGATTCACGCCCAGCTCGTTGGCCAACTCCCGCATGGGTGGTAGCAGTTGGCCGGGCTCCAGCTCCCCGGCACCCACCGCACGCTCGACGCTCGCCGCAATCTCCGCTGCGCGTCGCCCTTCGATCCGATA
Source organism: Streptomyces sp. SLBN-8D4 (assembly GCF_049739545.1). Lineage (NCBI taxonomy): Bacteria > Bacillati > Actinomycetota > Actinomycetes > Kitasatosporales > Streptomycetaceae > Streptomyces > Streptomyces sp. SLBN-8D4. The sequence continues at coordinate 8,156,511 of NZ_JBMGQC010000001.1, read as the reverse complement.
TTCTCCTAGCACAAAGCAGATTATGCACTAGTGCAATGGAGACCGCAATGCAGGGGACCACCGCGACCACGCCGGAGCCGACCGCCTACGCGCCGACGGACCGCACCGTCCCGACGCGCTCCCCCGACCGGGCCTCGTACGACAGGGAACTGGTGCACTCGATACTCGACGAGGGCTACGTCTGCCATCTCGGCTTCGTCCGGGACGGCGCCCCGGTGGTGCTGCCCACGCTGTACGGCCGGGTGGGCGAGCGGCTCTACGTCCACGGCTCGACCGGTTCGCGCCCGCTGCGGATGACCGGCCAGGCGGACCCCGGGCTGCCGGTGTGCCTGACGGTCACGCACGTCGACGCGTTGATCCTGGCCCGCTCGGCCTTCCACCACTCGATCAACTACCGCTCCGTGGTGGTGCACGGACTCGCGTACGACGTCACGGACCCCGAGGAGAAGCGCCTCGCCCTCGACGCCCTGGTCGACCACGTGGTCCCGGGGCGGGCACTCGACTCCCGCCCCGCCAACAAGAAGGAACTGGCCGCCACCGCCGTCATCCGCCTCGACCTCGACGAGGTCTCCGCCAAGCTCCGCACCGGCGGTGTCAACGACGAGCCCGAGGACCTCGCCCTCCCCCACTGGGCCGGCGTGGTCCCGCTGCTCAAGGGCTACGGCACCCCGGTCGCCGACGGGCACCTGGACCCCGGCACCGAGGTCCCGGACTACCTCGCGGTGCTGTGATGCTGATCCATCCGTGGGACGCGGCCCGTGACGACGCCGAGTGGCAGCAGTGGCTCGCCGTCCACGACTTCGGGCAGCTCGCCGTCAACGGCCCGGCGGGCGACCCGCCGTTCGTGCAGCCCTTGCACTTCGTCCACGACCCCGCCCGGGGCGAAGTCCTCACCCACCTCGCGCGGCCCAACCCGCTGTGGGGTGCGCTGGAGGCGAGCCCGGACTGCCTGCTGAGCGTCGTCGACGACTACGCGTACGTCCCGGGCCCGTGGCAGGCCGACCCGGACGGCCCGTCCGAGCACGGCACGCCCACGAGTTTCTACGCGGCGGTGCAACTGCGCTGCCGGGCCCACGTGGTGGACGACCCGGCCGAGAAGGCGGTGCTCCTGAACCGCCAGGTCGGTCACTTCCAGCCGCAGGGCGGCTCCGCGCGGGTGGCGGTGGGCCAGGTGCCGTACGGGCGGATGCTGTCGGGGATTCGCGGACTGCGGCTCGAAGTGACCGGTGTGCGGGTGAAGTTCAAGTACGCCGGCAAGAGAAGCGCAGAGGTGCGGGACCGGATCGCGGACAGGCTGGCGGAGCGGGCCGGTCCCGGGGACGCGGCGGCGCGCGAGCACCTGCTGCGGCGGCAACGCGCCTGAGCGGAGGGGCCCTTCATGGAGAAGGGCCCCTCCGCCTGTCAGGCGGGCACGCACGTCTCGGTCACCGCGAGCCCCGCGACCGCGCCCAGCATCAGCAGGGTGCCGAGGAGGACGGCCGGGGTGAGGCGCTCGCCGAGGAGCAGGACGGCGAGCACCGCCGCGCTCACCGGTTCGAGCAGCATGATCACGGAGACGGTGGTGGAGCGGACGACCGCGGCGGCCGCGAAGTAGAGGCCGTAGGCGAGAGCCGTCGGGACGGTCGCCAGGTAGGCCAACAGGCCCAGGAGCAGGGCGGGTCGGGCCGTGTGCGGGAGCAGTCCCTCGGCCAGTGCGAGGGGCAGCAGACACAGGCTGGTGACGGCGAACACCGCCACCGACGTTCCGGAGGACTCCGCCCGGGCGGCACGCGTGATCAGGGTCATCACACAGCAGCCCGCCGCTGAGAGCAGCCCGAGCAGCACACCCAGGGGGCGCACCGACGCGTCCGCACCGCCCAGCGTCAGCACACCGAGTCCGGCGAGCGCTCCGGTGACGGCGACGGCTCCGCCGCGCCCGAGCCGCTCCCCGAGGGTGAGGCGGGCCCCGAGTGCGATGAGCACGGGGCCTGCGCCCAGGGTGACGACGGTGGCCACGGCGAGGCCGGTGGACCGTACGGCGGCGAAGTAGGCGGTCTGGAACACCGCGAGCCCGACGCCCGACGCGCCGACCCGCAGGGCCCTGCGACCGAGCGGTTCCGGGGCGGCCGTACGCGCGCGTGGCCGTACGAGACGGACCGCGAGCAGCACCATCAGTCCGGCCGCGCAGCGCCAGAAGGACAGGGACACCGGGCCCAGGTCACTGGTCCGGTAGACCAGGGAGGCGACCGCTCCCGCGGTGCCCCAGGTGGTGCCGGCGACGATCAGATAGAGGAGGCCTCGCCCGACGGGCAGGCCTGAGGAAGCATGCGACACGTGTTCTCTCCGCAGTCGCGCCGAGGCGCGGAAGTTCGGAAGAGGACGCCCGCTCGTGGGCGGGGTCCGCGGACTTCGTCTGCGGGCAGCACCGTTCGGCCCGGCGACAGACCGGGCGTGGTCTCCGGAGGGCCCGCCTCAGGCGGCCGGCGGAGAGACGATCCGGGTGCGTGTGTGCATGATCCGGGAGCCTAGGCGGCGTTCTCCCGGGCGGGCAACCGGGTTTCGGCGCCCCCGGCGGCGACCGGCTCCGCGGACCCCTTGGCCGGGGTCGAGGACTGCGCGATGAAGGCGCCCAGCAGGACGACCGCGCCACCCACGATCTGCGGTGCCGATAGGTGCTCGCCGAGCAGCACCCAGGCGAGGACGGTCGCGACGACCGCTTCCAGGCAGGCCACGACCCCGGCTATGGCCGGTGAGAGCCTGCGCACCGAGACCACGCCGGTGACATAGGCGAGGACGGTGGCGATCAGCACGATCCAGCCGAGCAGCAGTCCGGCCGCGACCGGGGTGCCGTTCATGTCGGCGCGCTGCGCGAGGACGGAGAAGTCCATGGTCCAGGGGTGGGCCACGGCGGTCAGGAGGGCGGTGCCGACGAGCAGGCCGTAGGCGATCACGCCGAGCGGGTCGGGAGCCAGGTCCCCGGAGTCGCTGCCCTGGTCGGACAGGACGAAGTAGCCGACCTGGCAGCAGGCGGCGCCGAGTGCGAGGAGCAGTCCGAGGGCGTCGAAGCTCAGGCCCGACCAGACCTCGACGACACAGGCGAGCCCGCCGACCGCGAGGACCACGCCGAGCGCGGCGGCGCGGGTGACCGGCCGCCGCTGCACGAACCGCACCCAGCCGAGCACCAGGGCCGGGGCGAGGTACTCGACGAGCAGGGCGACACCGACCGGGATGCGGGAGATCGAGGCGAAGTAGAAGGCCTGGACGCCCGCCACGCCGAGCAGCCCGAAACCGGCGAGCAGGGCGGGACGGCTGCGCAGCAGCGCGCGGTGGCGGACGGCGAGCGGCAGCATCACCAGGGCGGCGCCCGCCACCCGCAGCCACACCACGTGGAGCGGATCGAGGCCCGCCTCGATCAACGGCTTGGCCGCGACCCCGGATCCGCCGAAGGCGAGCGCGGACACCAGCGCGAGACCGAGTCCGACACCCTTGCCGTCACCGAGACCGGCTCCCTTGCCGTCACCGGCCGCCCTGCTGCTCTCAGACGTGTGCACCGGCCCATGATGACAGGGCACGACATGAGCGTCACCCCCGTTGACTCCTGTCTCATCGACTGGACCGCGGCGGCCCGCCCCACAGGCCCCCGGGCAGACGGTCGTCGATCCGCGCCGACACGGCCCGGGCGTCGATTCCCGCACGGGTCAGCACCTCGACGGCCCGCGACTCGGGGTCCACCAGGATCGCCGCGAGCAGGTCGATCCCGCGGGCCGGCCCGTCGGCGCGCTGCTCGGCCCGGACGCAGGCGTACTCCATCGCGCCCGCGGCGAGCGGTGAGAAGCCCTCGGCCACCGGCACCACGGGGACCGCGCCGGAGTCCTCGACGCTGCCCTGCCAGCGCAGGCCGTAGCCGATGCTGCGCTGCACGAGATATCCGAGGAGCCGCGGCAGCTGGGGATCCGCGTCGAGGACGGCGTACGCCTCGGCGTCGGCGTCCAGCAGGGAGTGCAGCAGATGGGCGGTGTCGATCTGCCGGTCCCCGTCCCTCAGCGCCCGCCTGCGGGCACCGGACACCACCGCTGCCAGTTCCGCGCTGAGCCTGACATCGCCGTCCGGGCGGACCGGCGGCGGGCCGCTCTGTTCGCGGGCCGACTGCCGGGGGATACGGGGGTGCACATCCCCCACCCCATCAGTCCCACCGAATCCGGGCATCCCCGAGGGGAAGCATCTTCGCGTCCCACGGAGAGCGGACGCCGGCGCCAGGATCTCCTCCTTACGGATGAGATCACGCCGTTCCGCCCTGGTGGGCGCGCACCACCTTGCCGTGCGCCCCTCGCGCAACCGTCGCACGACGTCGTTCGTCCCACACAGGAGTGGAGAGCGGGAGCCGGCTGGTGACATTGCCGGCCGTGGACGGCAGGCAGTACGTGTACCGGGTGTACGCCCCGGAGGACGCGCTGCTCGCCGACCTGTTCTGGGAGGCGTGGCACTGTCACGACGAGAGCGCGCACCCGCGCGCGTGGGATCTGTTCGACGCGGCGGTGATACGGCAGGTGGGGTGAACACCCCTTCCTGTTTCCCTACGTTCTGACGTTTCATCAGTATTGAATGTTGCGCCCCCTGCGGCTACTTTCCGCGACACCACAGCCCGACACGAAGAGGTGGCCGCATGGCGGAAATCAGCGCGGAGGCACGCATCCCGGCACCCGCGGAGAAGGTCTGGGCCCAGCTCACCGACTGGTCCGCGTACGGGGAGTGGAACGCGACCCACACCAGCTTCCCCAACGGCGGCCCTACGGTCCTGGAACCGGGCGGGACCTTCCAGGAGAACATGAAGCTGATGGGCTTCCCGGCCGAGGTCGAGTGGACCATCGACCAGGTGGAGCCGGCCCGGCTGTTCGCCATCCGGGGCAAGGGCCCGATGGCGGTGAGCGTGGCCACGCGCTACACCCTGACTCCCGACGGGGACGCCACAACCGTCCGCATCGACGGCGAGTTCACGGGCGCGGCCGTCTCCCTGATGGCGGGCAAGCTGAAGGACTCGGGGACCGCCGCACTGAACGAGTCACTGCGGAAGCTGGCCGGACTGGTGTCCTGACGGCGGCACACCTGACGGCGCCACACAGGAAGGCGCCCCGGGAGTCTCCTCCCGGGGCGCCTTTCGCCGCCGTACGCCTGTGATCAGTCCTCGTCGGCGAGGATCAGGTACAGCTTCTTGCGGGCCTCGTTGATGACGGCCACCGCCTTCTCGCGCTGTTCCTTGCTGCCGGTCTTCCAGACCTGGCCGAAGGCCTCCATCAGACCGAAGCCGGCCTGCCGGATCTCGCCGAGCGCCTCGAAGTCGATGCCGCGGGAGGCTTCCTCCCAGGGCGCGTCGGGACCCTCGTCGGCCGCGGTACGGCCGGCCTCGGTGAGCGAGAACAGCTTCTTGCCGCCCTCGGTCGCACTGGCGATCAGCCCCTCGTCCTCCAGCAACTGGAGGGTGGGGTACACCGAACCGGGGCTGGGCTTCCACGCCCCGCCGCTGCGCTCGGCGATCTCCTGGATCATCTCGTAACCGTGCATGGGCCGGTCCTTGAGCAGGGCCAGGATCGAGGCGCGCACGTCACCGCGCCGCGCCCTCCCCCTGGGTCCGCCCCGCCCCCTCGGCCCCCAGGGCCCGGGGCCGAAGCCCGGCCCTCCGAAGCCGGGGCCACCGGGGCCGCCCGGACCGAAGGGCCCGAAGGCACCCCGCAGGCTCTCGGGACCACCACGGCCCCGACGACCGGCTCCACCATGTCCACGCTCGAATCCGTGGGAACGCATCGCAGTCACTCCATTCCATCGTTGATCTGTCGCGATGCTTCAACGATATATCGGAACCGATCGCATGGCAAGGCCCTCAAGTCGGATCGCGTGTCCCGTCTCACCCGGTCGCGCGACTGAGGGCGCTCCGGTTCGAGGATGTCGATGCGGTACGTACGTTCCGGTGGTCGCGCGGTGAGCGTCACTTCCCGGGGTGGCACTGTGCGGCGACGACCGGGCGGCACGTCGGCTTCGAGTCGCGGCCGGAGCGGGACCGACTGCTGCTGATGGAGTTCGATCCGAATCCGGTGGGGATCGGCTCGCAGCCGTTCTGGCTGCACTGGCATGACGGTGAGCGGGAGCGTTCCTCTTAAGCGATCTCGATGCTGAGTTGGGAGCCCAGTTCCTCGAAGCCCAACGCGGCCGCAACACGCCGGGAGGCGGGAGGGCGCGCGCGCCACTGCGGCAGCAGGCCGGCGGCAAGGGCATGAGCGACCGCAGCTGAGCCCGTCACTCGGGCCAGTCCTCGCCCTCGCACTTCTGGCGCCGTCAGCACGCTGATGTGGGCCGTCCGCCCCGGCCAGACCTGATATCCCGCAGCAGCAACCACCTGGCTGTGCTCGCGGACCACGAACGCGGGCGACGTGATCTCGTCCAGAGCAGCCTCACCGGCGTCCTCATGACCAGCCGCTTGCTCCAGGATCCGCAAATCCGGTTGAGCAGCTGACAGTTGCTCCACCGTCAACGCGCCGGCTTCCACCGGCCGGAAACTGGCTGGGGACACATAGGACAGCGCCGCCGGCCCGAGCACCCGAGCCACCGGAAGGGCCTCCCGGACCAAAGCGCTGTCCACGACGGCCTCGACCGGCAGTCTCCCGAGTGCGCCACGAACGATCACGGCGGCACTTTCACTCGGCGCGGTCACGATCGCAGATCCGCCCAGCGCAACCACGCCGACCCAGCCCACCGGGCACAGCCCGGACCGGGGGGAGACCACGACGTTCACACCGCCCGACGGGGCGAACGACACCGGCACTTGGGCCAGGTCTTCCCAGAGCTCACGGGCCCGGACCACTAACGCATCCATCGACGGCGACCAGATGGATTGAGATGCCGGGCTGCTCAAAAACCGCCCCGAGAGGATGGGCCGAACCATTTCGGCGGTGCTCCCGTGCCGGGCGGCGGCGCCAGTATCGCGTGAGTCGCGAGCGAGGTCGGAGAGCAAGAGCCGTCACCCATGGGCAGAGGAGTGGGCCCGTGTTGGACCTGCCATCGCCTTCTTCACGCGTGGGTCTGCGGCGAGCCCGGCCGGCAGCCGGGTGGCCGCGTCGAATTTCGCGGACAGTAGCTGCTGCACGGTGACCTTGGCCGTCCTGTCCGGAATATCACTGGTGCGCCCTCCCATCGAGGACCGGGTCAGATCAGCACCTCGCAGATCGGCTTCGGTGATATCGGCTCCGCTGAGGTCGGCGGAGCCGAGTGTCGCATCGCGCAGGTCCACTTTGTTCATGAACGCTTTGCGCAGGTCCGCACCTCCCAGGTAGGCGCCTCGCAGATCCGCGAAGACCTCGGCTTGCCGCAGGTCCGCCGCGGGCAGGAACGCACCACGCAGATCCGTTCCCAGCAGGTTGGCGCGACGCAGGTCCGCAGCATCCAGGTAGGCGTCCCGCAGATCCGCGGCCATGAGCGACGCGTCGCTCAGGTCCACCTGGCTCACACTGACATTCCGCAGGACCGCATGGAACAGATTCGCTCGGCGCATGACCAAATGCTGGGCCTCCATATCGCTCAGCCGGGCTTGACTCAGATCGGCGCCGCTCAGGTACGCATCGTTGACGGACGCGTCCCGCACGTCGGTGTGGCTCAGATTCGCACCGCGCAGGTCGGCACCGTTGAGGTTGACGTGGGGGAGATACGTTCCCTCAAGGTCTACGACGGCCGTACCGTCGTGCCGGCCGTCCCTGACACACAGCACCGATAGGGCTGCCGCCGCGTCCCTGGTCAGACGGTCCAGGGCGGCAGCGCCCTTCTTCGGTTTCGGCGCGTGTGCACGAATGTAGGCGGAGAGGACCTCGACGACGGTGTGCTGATCGCGTGGGGAGTCCTGCATGATGCGCTGCAGGGCGTAGATGCCACCCAGGCGGACGTCCTCGGAGTCGTCGCCGAGGTTGCCGATGGCCGCGTTGTAGCGGTCGGTTATCTGCCCCTCCCGGGCGATGGCCTGCTCATGACCGACCTGTTTGATCGAGACCCATGCGAAGGCGGCAACGGCGAGGGACGCCATCGTGGCGAGCAGGCCGAGGGAGCGTTCCAGGCGGACCCACCAATTGATGCGCTCGGCGGCACCGCTGTGCGCCGCGCCTGGATGCGGATCACCGGCGGCGACCGACCCGGTGAGCGTACGGGGCCGCCCAGTGGCCCCTGCGCGCTGGCCGCGCTGCCGGGCTCCGAGTGGGGAGCCGACCGACGTCCTCCGCGGTTGCCTCCTCCGCCCGGCGATGCGCTGGATCTGCGCACGCCGCGCCCCCGGCCGTGGTGTGCCCCCCGTTGTCATGAACCCACTGTGCGCCCACCAGCGGGCAGCCCGCTCACCGTTTGCACAACCGACGCACGTCGGGTGACTCCCTGGTGCGGGCCTCGGCGAGTCCGTCGGGCTGCCGGCGCAGGTCCAGGACCTCGCCCGGGTCTGCTGATCGCCACCAGCGTCGGGCCCTGCGGCCACGAGCCCGGCCCGATGGTCTCCGCAAGCTCCCGGTACGCCGCCTTGCCCGCAACGTTCAGGTCGAAGTGGGACCTGCGCCCGGCCTTGTTGCTGGCGTTGACCCGCGAGAAAGACCAGTTGGTGCACCTTCGCCTCGTTGGCCGGCGTCGATGAGGACCACCTTGGCCCCGTGCCGAGACAGGTTCCAGCCCACACCGGCTCCGAGAATGCCCACTCCGATGACAGCAACGCGTTCAGACCGCTGCGCGCACCCGACGCTCACGAACGGCCCCCTTCCAGGGGTGCGGCCCGACTCCCACCACCCAGCGTGCCCTCACCCCTGTTCCTCAGGCGATCCGGTCCGCGGCGGCCTCGTCGTCGCTCATGGCCGAGTAGACGGTGACGATCGACGCGACGTCATCCACCTCGACGGGACCGACGATCCTCAGCCACGCGAGCTCGGGCATCCGCCGAACCGACCGACCATATCGGCGGTTTCGGCGGGCCAGGGGTACGGCGTCCGCGGCAGGTGGACCAGGTCCGCCCATGATCTCCGCCGGATCTAGTCGCCGGTCGTGCCGTCGAGCATCTCGCGCAGGATGTCCAGGTGGCCGTTGTGGCGGGCTGTCTCCTCGGTGAGGTGGAGGAGGATCCAGCGCAGATCGACGTGGAGGCCGTTGCGGCCCGCTCGCTGGGCCTGCTTGTCCAGGCTGGTCCCGGCGACCAGTTCGCGATAGCGGGCGCTCTGCTCGGCGTATTCGTCGAGCAACTGCGGGAGCGGGAAGTCGACGGCGATACGCATCTCGCGGTCGGGGTCCTCCTCGGTCCAGGGGCCCCGGTCCTCCTCGCCGAGGAAGACCACTTGGAACCAGTAGTACTCGACCCAGCGGAGGTGGTTGATCACTCCGCTCATGGTCATCAGCGGTGAGCCCGGCAGGAGCGACTTGCGGGCGTTCTCCGCAGAGACGCCATCGCACTTGGCGCGGGCGGTGTCACGTGTGTAGTCGAGAAACGTGGTGAGCTGGGTGCGCTCGTCCCACGCGGGCGGCGTGTCGTCGATTCTGGTCATCGAGCGAAGCGTCTCCGATCACCACGACCTACGTCGAGGTATTTAACGACAGACCCAACTCGCTCCACCCCGGCTCCTTCCCCGGCGGGCGGCTACAGCGATTCGGCGCCGGTGGGCGCCCCGGCATGATCCGCCGAGCAGGCCCTGGTTCCTGGCCTGCGGGCATGACGGAGCACCCCGGGTTCGGCGCGATGCTGGCGCGACTGCCGGACTGGCCACAGAGGCCTCGTCCGGCATGCCCTGGCCGACCGATCCGGGCTGGGCTGGGCGAAGGCGAGGTCCGTGCGGTGCTCGCGGGGGACGGCCCCGGTGCGGAGCTGCTCCGGCGGCCGACGCCCGCGCCGGGCTTCCCCACCGTCGACACCGACGTCGCACCGGAGACCTACGCAAGGAAGGGTGGCCGCCATGCCCGACCTGTTCGTCCACGCTCGACGGGCGGTCCGGGACGACATGGCGCCGCTGGACGCCACGACTGCGCCCCGGGTGGAGAGCACGGTGACAGCCTCGGTGCGTCTCCCGGCGGCGGAACGCCGTGACCTCCTGCGGCTGGTCCACTCACTGCCCCAGGAAGGGGGTGATCGGCTCAGGTCGCAACGAACTGGCCCCGCGCCTGGTGACGGACCTCGCCGCCCTGCCGGGGATCGACGCCCGCGCCCAGGCACGACACGTCTGCGAGCTCGCGCGCTCCCTGCGGGGCCCTTCCCGAGACGCGCACCTCTCCACAGGTCAGCGGCACGATCAGGACTGACGTCGTCGGGACGGGACGGTCACTTCAGGGCCTCGCGCAGCGTGCCGGCCATCAGGTCGATGGCTTCCTTTCCGGCCGCCACCGGGCCGGTGTGGGTGAAGTAGTGGTCGACCCCCTCGAAGACGCGGTGGGTGACCGGGACACCCGCGGCCTCCAGGGCCTTGGCATAGGCGTCCCCCTCCTCGCGCAAGCGGTCGTTCTCCGCGGTGACGACCAGGGCGGGCGGAAGTCCGGCGAGATCGTCGGCGAGGCCGGGCGAGACGAGAGGGTGGGCGAGGTCGGCGGGGTCGGGGACGTAGGCGGCGGTGAAGATCCGCATGAGCTGCGGGGTGAGCAGCGGCTTGGCCACGAGGGACCGCTTGGTGGCCGGGTCGGCGAGCTGGTCCAGCGGTGCCGAGTCGAGGATCTGGAGCCGGGGCGAGAAGGTGCCGCGCTCCCTGGCCAGGCGGCACACCGCGGCGGTCAGGTTGGCCCCGGCGCTGTGTCCGCCCACGGCGAGCCTCGAACCGTCCCAGCCGCCGGCGGCGCCGTTCTCGGCGACCCAGGCGGTGACGTCGTAGGCCTGGGTGACCGGTGCGGGGTACGGCCGCTGCGGCGCGACCGCGTAGTCGACGTTGATGACGACGCAGCCGGCCGTGGCGGCGATGTAGCGGCAGATGTGGTCGTCCTGCTCGGGGCGGGCGACCACGAACCCGCCGCCGTGGAAGTTGACGTACACGGGGGCGGGGGTGGCGGTGGTGGCCGGCGGACGGTAGACGGTGCACGTCACCGGCCCGGCACCGGTTTCCACCCGGAGGGTCTCGGTGCGCGCCGGGATGTCGGTGAAGCGCAGGTCCTTGTGTACACGGGACATCACGCGGCCGAGCAGGAGCTGGATCCCCCTGGCCTTGGTTCCGGAGCTGAACGACATGACTGAGCACCCATCGCTACAAGATTAAAATAACAGGAATCCTGATAATGGATGCTCCCCGTCGGGAGCGCAATGGGCGGACTCTCACTCCGCCGTCGGCACCGACCGGAGCGTCAGCGCAGTCCTCGACGCGACCCGGGTCAGCTTCTGCGGATTGCGGACGTAGTACAGGCCGGTGATACGGCCCTCCTCGACGCGGACCGCGAGAACTCCGTCGATCTCGCCGTTCACCCGCAGGACGAGCGCCGGGCTGCCGTTGACCTCGGTGGCCTCGCCGGTGAGGGTGACGGTGAACTTGGCGATTCCACCCGCGATGAAGCGGGCCACCTTGTCGGCGCTGACGATCGGACGCAGTGCGGCCTGCTTGACGCCGCCGCCGTCGCTGACCAGGACGACGTCGGGGGCGAGCACGTCGAGCAGCCCCTGGAGGTCCCCGGTCTCCAGCGCGCGCCGGAACGACGCCACCGCCGCCCGTGCCTCACCGGCGGACGCCGTCCTGCGGGGCCGCCGGGCGTCGACGTGCCGACGGGCCCGGTGGGCGATCTGGCGCACCGCGTCGGGGCTCTTCTCCACGGCGGCCGCGATCTCGTCGTAGTCGACGTCGAAGACCTCCCGCAGCACGAACACGGCACGCTCGGTCGGTGACAGGGTCTCCAGGACGCACATCAGCGCCATCGACAGACTCTCGGACAGCTCGACGTCCTCGGCCACGTCCGGTGCGGTGAGCAGTGGCTCGGGCAGCCAGGGCCCTACGTACGCCTCCTTGCGGCGGGTCAGGGTGCGCAGCCGGTTGAGGGCCTGCCGGGTCGTGATGCGGACCAGGTAGGCACGCCGGTCCCGGACCTCCCCGAGGTCGACCTTGATCCACCGCAGCCAGGTCTCCTGCAGGACGTCCTCCGCGTCGGCCGCCGACCCGAGCATCTCGTAGGCGACCGTGAAGAGCAGGTTGCGGTGGGCGACGAAGGTCTCGGTCGCCGGGTCGGTGGTGTGCTCGCTCATGTGTGGGTTCCTCCCCCGTCGCAGCGCGCTGTCTAGGCCGTCTGTCCGGCGGTGACCGGCGCCTCGGTCAGCTTCTGCCGGCGCTTGGCGTCCTTGGCCCACCAGGTGCGTACACCGGGCTTGCGCGCCTCGTAGCCGAGCTGCCAGACGGTGCTCCGGCAGATGATCTCCTTGAGCCTGGCACCCAGGAAGCCGCCGAGGTAGAGGCCGATCGCCGTGTCGTCCTTGCGCGCGAACTGGAAGATCCCGACCCGTCGGCCCAGGCTGATGCACTGACCGGCGAACCCCACGTCGACGGTGGCGGGCCGCTCGCCCGCGATCCTGCTCAGCACGGTCTGCGCGGCCTGCGGGCCCAGCTGCACCGCGGACTGGCAACCCATCCGGTACGGCAGGTCCGACGGCGCGGCCGAGTCGCCGGCCGCGACGATGCGCTCGTCGTCCACGCTGGTCAGGGTCTCGTCGGTGCGCAGGCGCCCCAGGGCGTCGGTGCTCAGCCCGCTGCGCGCGGCGAGGTCGGGCACACCGAATCCGGCGGTCCAGACGGTCACCTCGCTCAGCAACTCACGGCCGTCGTCGAGCCGTACGGCATCGCGGGCCACGGCCGTCACCCTGGTCCCGGGGCCTTCGAGGACGGCCACCCCCAGGCGGGCCAGGCGCCGCGCGACCGAGAGCCGGCCCCGCGGGTGCAGGTACGGGCCGAGCACACCACCGCAGACCAGGGTCACCGCGCGCCCCTCCTCCGCCAGTTCGGCGGCGGTCTCGATACCGGCCGGGCCGGCTCCCACCACCGTCACCGGTGCCGTCGAGGGCACGGCGTCGACGACGGGCCGCAGTCGCCTCGCGTCCTCCAGGGTGGCGATCGGGTGGGCGAACTCGGCCGCTCCGGGCACGTCCGGGTCGGCGCTGCCGCTGCCCACCGCGTAGACCAGGTAGTCGTAGCCGAGCCTGTCACCGGTCGCCAGCGTCACGCCGCGCCCGGCCGCGTCGATCTCGGTCACGGTGCCGACGAGCAGCCGCACCCGCTCGGCGAGGACCTTGCGGTACGGGGCCACCGCGTCGTGGGAGCCGCCGACCAGCTGGTGCAGCCGGATCCGCTCGACGAAGTCCGGGCGCGGGTTGATCAGGGTCACCGTCACGTCGTCGCGCTGGGTCAGGCGGTTGGCCGCCATGACGCCCGCGTATCCGCCGCCGATCACGAGGACTTCGGTGCTCATGATGTCTCCTCCGTCTCAAGGGGTTCGGCCTCAAGACACCGGGTGGGCGGACGCTGTGACAGCCTGTGACCCGGATCACTTTCCAGGAGCGGGAATTCGGTCCAGCGGCCTCCGATTGGCCTTGTCCCGGCCGCGAGATCACGCCGTACCGTCGGCCCATGCGCATTCGAATCGTCGACGCCTTCACCGACCGCCCGTTCGCCGGCAACCCGGCCGGGGTCCTGCTCCTGGACGACGCTTTCCCGGACGACGACCGGCTCCAGAACATCGCCCTGGAGGTCAACCACGCCGAGACGGCCTTCGCCCACCGGCTTCCCGCGGGCGGCGAGGCCGACTGGGCGCTGCGGTGGTTCACGCCCGCCACCGAGGTGAACATGTGCGGGCACGCCACGCTCGCCACGGCCCACGTCCTGCACGGCACCGGCGCCCACCGGGGCCCGGTGCGGTTCGCGACCCGCAGCGGTGTCCTCGTCGCCACGCCCGGCGAGGACGGTTCGATCACCCTGGACTTCCCGACCGCCCCGCTGACGCCGGTCGCGCTTCCCGAGGGGGTCGCCGAGGCGCTGGGCGCCGAGCCGCTGAGCGCCTTCGACACCGGTCCGAACATCGGTGACCTGCTGCTCGAACTGGCCGACGAGAAGACCGTCCACGCCCTGCGCCCCGACCTCAAGGCCCTGGGCGCCTACTCCGAGCGCGGGATCATCGCCACCGCCCGCGCCGAGAACCCGGACCTGGGCTACGACTTCGTCTCCCGCTGCTTCTTCCCTAACGTCGGCATCGACGAGGACCCGGTCACCGGCAGCGCCCACACCGCCCTGGCGCCCTACTGGGCGGAGCGGCTCGGCCGTACGGATCTGACCGGACTGCAGGCCTCGCCCCGCTCCGGCCGGGTCCGCACCGGGTCGCGCGGCGAGCGGACCCTGTTGACGGGCCGTGCGGTCACGGTGATCGAGGGCGAGCTGCTCGCCTGATCACGCGGTCGGCAGCCAGCCCACCTTCCCCGCGAGCAGCGCGTAGCCCACGAACGCCCCGATGTCGAGCAGGGAATGCGCCACCACCAGGGGGCCCACCCGGCCCCACCGCCGGTACAGGTAGACGAACACCACGCCCATGACCATGTTGCCGAGGAAGCCGCCGATGCCCTGGTAGAGGTGGTAGCTACCGCGCAGTACGGAACTGGCCACCAGGGCGGTGCCCGGGGTCCAGCCCAGCTGGTTCAGCCGGCGCAGCAGATAGCCGACGACGATCACCTCTTCGAGGATCGCGTTCTGCATCGCCGACAGGATCAGCACGGGGTACTTCCACCACACGTCGGGCAGCGCCTCGGGCACCACGGTGAGGTTGAAGCCCAGGCCGCGTGCGGCCAGGTAGAAGGCGATTCCGGTGCTGCCGATCACCGCCGCGATCCCGGCCCCGCGGGCGAGGTCGGGGCCGGGCCGGGTGCGGTCGAAGCCGAGGGTCCGCATGCTCTGGCCCTCCCGCAGGAGGAAGTGCGCGACCAGGGCCACGGGCACCAGGGCCGACGCGATCCCGAAGAGCTGCCAGGCGAGATCCAGCCAGGGGCGGCCGGGCGCGGCCGAGGCGTTGAGGGTCGCCGCCTGGTCCTTGAGACCCCCTGGTTTGGTGACCGATCCGACAAAACTGATCAGCGCGGACACACCGCTCGCACCGAGCGAAAGCCCCAGAACGAGCAGCGTCTCGTCACGGAAGAACTTCCGTGAGAGCGCCATCTGCGGAAAAGAATCGGCCACTGCCCCTTCCTCCGCCTGCACACCTGCCTCCAGTTGAGTAATCCAGCCTCATCCGTATCCCCGCGCCGCTAGGGTCCTTCGAAAGAAGTTACGAAGATCGTGCGCAAGGCCGTCGGGGGGACGGACGCCGTACGGGGGCGTACCTCCCTCCTTCCTGCCGCCAAGGCTGTGCCGGCACGAGGTTCAGGGGAGGGCACCACCGACATGGGACGTCACAGCTTGCCCGATCAGTATGGGGCGGGCGGCAGCAACCCCCGTCCACGCACGCGCCGCCGCACCGTGGCCCTCGCGACCGCGCTCGTCCTGGCCGTCGCCGGCGGTACGGCCGCCGCCGTCCAGGGCGGTCTGCTCTCCTTCGGCTCCTCCTGCCGGGACGAGGCGGTACGGATCGAGGTCGCCGCCTCCCCCGACGTGGCCCCCGCCCTGCGCGCCGCGGCCGGTCGGGCGCACGACGAGAACCTCACCTCCGACGGGCGCTGCCTCGCCATCTCGGTGACCGCGCGCGAGTCGTACAAGGTCAGGGACACGCTCGGGGCAGGCAAGGACCCCGGGGCGCAGGTGTGGGTGCCGGACTCGGACGTGTGGCTGGAGCAGCTCTCCACGGACGCGGGCGCGACGAAGGTGGCCCGCGTGGGCAACGTGGCCTCCAGTCCGGTCGGGATGGCGATGGTGCCGACCGCCGCGAAGTCGCTGGGCTGGCCGCAGAAGACGTACGGCTGGCTCGAACTGGCGGGCGCCACCCTGCAGGGCGACTCCCTCAAGCTGGGCGCCGCCGACCCCGCGCGCAGCGCGTCCGGGCTGCTCGCCCTGACCCGGCTCAGCAGTGCGGCGGGCCGGGTCGAGGACGGGGCGACGCAGGCCGCGGCGATGATGAAGTCGCTCTCGCAGCGCATCTCCGACAGCGACGGCCAGCTCGTGGAGACGCTGCCGCGGGACTCCTCGGGCACCGAGCGGGGCAATCCGAAGCGCAACCAGGCGCTGGTCGTGTCCGAGCAGGCGGCCTTCGCGCACAACTCCTCGGCGGAGTCCGGGGACGATCTGGACTTCTTCTACCCCAAGGACGGCTCACCGCGGCTGGACTACCCGTACGCGCTGGTCGACGAGACACGGCTGAGCACGGACGAGAGCCGGGCTGCGATCCGCTTCATGACCTATCTGCACAAGCCCGAGCAGGAACAGCTGCTGACGGACCGGGGGTTCAGGACCTCCGACGACCAGGTGTCGTCCGCACTGGTCGCGAAGGCCGGCGGCCGGGCGCCGCAGCCGTACGCGGCGGCGGCCGGTGAACCCGCCTCCGCGACGGCGCTCCAGGAGGCCCTCGGCATCTGGACGATCACCGTCCAGAGCGCGCGGATCACCACGGTCGTGGACGCCTCCGCCTCCATGTCGGAGCCCGTGCCGGGGACCGGCCGCTCCCGCATGGACGTGACCAAGGCGTCCCTCCTCCAGGCCCTCGCCACCTTCACCCAGGAGGACGAGATCGGCCTGTGGGAGTTCTCCACCAAGCTGGACGGCGACAAGGACTACAAGATCCTCGTGCCGACGGACCGGCTGGGCGACAGCACGGCCGCGGGCACCACCCAACGGGAGCGGCTGTCGGCGGCGTTCGGCGGCCTTGAGCCGGTGCCGGGCGGCGCGACGGGGCTGTACGACACCACGCTCGCCGCGTACAAGGCGGCGACCTCCTCCTACGCCGAGGGGAAGTTCAACGCTCTGGTGGTGCTGACCGACGGGGTCAACCAGGACCCCGGCAGCATCTCGCGCGGGGCGTTGATCTCCGAACTGGAGAAGCTCTCCAGCCCGGCCCGCCCGGTCCCCCTGATCGTGATCGCGGTGGGCCCCGACGCCGACCGAGCGGAGGCCGAACAGCTCGCCGAGGCCACCGGTGGCTCCGGCCAGCAGGTCAACGACCCGGCCCAGATCCACACGGTGATCCTGAAGGCGATCGTGGCCGCGGGCGCTCAAGGTGGCAGCGGCGGCTGACCCCGCGTCCGCCGGCGCCCCTCACCCCAGCGGCGCCGGCTCCGGCAGCCCCACCGGCCAGGTGTGCACCGGCTCTCCCGTGCGCATCAGCTCGCCGTACCGCCGTGTCGTGGCCGCGAGCGCCGCGTCCCGCGACAGTCCCGCCTCCAGTGCCCGGTGGAACGTCGCCGCCTGCCAGGAGGCCCCGTTGGCCCGGCGCCGGCAGCGCTCCTCGATCACCCCGAGATACAGGTCCCGGTCGGCGGGCTCGACGCCCCACGCCGCGAGCCCGGCCTCCGCCAGCGGCAGCAGTTCGTCCCGTACGAGGCTCACCGCGTCGACCTCGACCGTGCCGCCGTACCGACCGCGCCGGGGCCAGGTCATGCGCGCGTCGATGCCGTGCCGGCAGGCCGCGTCGAAGTTGGCCGCGCCCGCCTCGAAGGGCATCCGGGTCCACACCGGGCGCGACTCCTCGGCGAGGGCGCGGACGAGGCCGTAGTAGAAGGCCGCGTTGGCGATGACGTCGGTGATGGTGGGTCCCGCGGGCAGCACACGGTTCTCGACGCGCAGGTGCGGGACGCCGTCGGCGATGTCGTAGACGGGCCGGTTCCAGCGGTACACCGTGCCGTTGTGCAGGACGAGTTCGGCGAGCGAGGGCACCCCGCCCTCGTCGAGCACCTTCAGCGGGTCCTCGTCGTCGCAGATCGGCAGCAGGGCCGGGAAGTAGCGCAGGTTCTCCTCGAAGAGGTCGTACGCCGAGGAGATCCACCGCTCCCCGAACCAGGTGCGGGGCCGCACGCCCTGGGTCTGGAGTTCCGGCGGGCGGGTGTCCGTCGACTGCTGGAAGAGCGGCGGCCGGGACTCGCGCCACAGCTCGCGGCCGAAGAGGAAGGGCGAGTTGGCGCCGACGGCGATCTGTACGCCGGCCACCGCCTGCGCGGCGTTCCACACGTCGGCGAAGCGCCCCGGGGTGACCTGGAGGTGCAGTTGCACCGAGGTGCAGGCGGCCTCCGGGGCGATGGACTTCGAGGTGCAGGTGAGGCGTTCCACCCCGTCGATGTCGAGGACGAAGTCCTCGCCGCGGGCGGCCACGATCTGGTCGTTGAGGAGGGTGTAGCGGTCGACGTCGGACAGGTTGGAGGAGACCAGGTCGTCCCGGTCCAGGGTCGGCAGGATGCCGATCATGACGATTCCCGCGTCGAGCTCGCCCGCTTTACGGTCGGCATATGCCAGCGAGGTACGGAGTTCCTCCGCGAGCCGGTCGAATACCCGCCCGCCCAGCCGGTGTGGGGCTATGTTGACTTCCAGGTTGAACATGGCGAGTTCTGTTTGGAAATCTCGGCTTGCGATGCGTTCCAGTACCTCTCCATTCAGCATTTTCGGCATACCGTCGGTGCCGACCAGATTCAATTCGATCTCCAGACCCATCAGGTTCTTGGGGCGATCGAACCGCTGCTCCGCCAGTAGCCGCTCCAGCCCCGTCAGGCACCTGCGGAGCTTGTCGCGGTAGCGCTGGCGATCGGACAGGTCGAACTGGCCTGCCACGACCTTCTCCCCCATGAAGGGTCCCTCCTCGCTGCGTCATGAGTCAGGTGGGATGATGCCCAGTCGGAACGATCGATAACGTCCCGCCGCGGCCCCGAGCCCGCTACGCTGTCGGATGTGACCGGTGGCACATTCACTCGGCATGGGGCCGTCAGCAGTTTCGAGTGCCCCGAAGAACTCGTGAAAAACGCCGACGAGAATTGGCCGACCGCTTCCCGAACATTCCCCGAGGTCACCGGCGCGAAGCAGCCGCGGTATCGGGATGATTCTCGCGTATCGCCGACCGAATGCGTCCTTGCCCGATACAGCGGAAACGGCTAGACGAAACATCGACTGAACACATGTCGTATAAACTCCGCGAACAAGGCAGAGGGTTGGCACCCGCGGTCCTGGATCCTGCCGTCAGGTGACGTACGGCAGTCCCACCCGCACCTGCGTCACCGGACCCCGGCCCCCGCCTCTCTGACCCCCTGAGCTGACAGCGTCGTCCGCCCCCGCCCTCGTGCCACCGTGCCTGTCGAATGAGAGGCGACCCACCATGCCGCTGCATGTCCCTCCGGCTCCCGCACCCGCACTTCGCTCCGTCCTCACCGCACTCGCCTCGCCCACCGCGGTCCGCGAGGCCCGGACCCCTTCCCTGTTGCGCGCCCAGGGCCCCGTCACACCCGAGCTCCCGCTGCCCGTACACGTCCTGGACGGATCCGCCACCAGGCTGGCCGGATGGCGGTTCCTGATCCGCTGCGGCGAACGCTCGGTGGCCGCGGCCGAGACCATGCTGACCCCGGACGGCTGGGCGTTCTCGCACTTCTTCGAGGGGCCCTACATCGCGTCCACCGAGCGCGCGCTGCGTCAGGCGGAGGTGATGCAGCAGTCCTACCAGCCGCGCCTGCTGTCGATCCCTGGCCTGTACATGCTCGCGCTGTGGCTGCACGGCGACTGCGCGGCGGACGCCGCCACTGGCCGCCTCGCCGCCACCGACCTGCTCGTCCCGCTGGCACCGGCCCCGCCCGGTATCGCCGCGCACCGCCCGCACCGGGCCGACGAACTGCTTCCGGTGCTGACCCATCGGGTGACTCCGGCCCCGCTGCTCGGCTCGCCCGCCTGACACCCCGCCCGGCGTCCTCGTACCCCGCCCCGCATTTCCGGGTAGCGGGGTACGACTCCGTTTCGGGTGGCATTAAGGTCGTACGCAATCCCCGGGGATCACCCGGAAACCATTTGCTCGTACGAGCAGAGAATTGCTCGGACGAGCCGATTGCGGGACCCGTTCCAGGCGGACTAGCCCTTTCAGGCCCCCTCGAACCACCCGAAGGGACAGTGCAGTTGGACTGAACCGTCCGACCGGGTGACGCGTCTCCAACCTGTGAAGAAGTGGTGATGCGAAATCCCTGCGGATAGACGCCCGTAGGGCAACACTGGGTTCCGACTGAGTTATCGCAACGGGGGACGTCATGACCACAACACAGCGAAAGATCCCACCAATGTGCCAGCACCAGCCGCCGTGTCCCACCGCCGACTCCGCCGACCGGGAATCCGCCCGTCTCGTGGCGCACCACCCGGAACAGGGCTGGAGCCTGCTGTGCAACGGCGTTCTGCTCTTCGAGGACACCGGTGAGCTCCTGCCCGACGGTCGGGTCATCGCCCCGCACCGCCCACTCGCGGCAGCCACCGCCGCCTGAGCACGACCGGGCGGCGGCCGCCGTACCGCCCGGGGACCTTGAGGGGCCGGCTCGCAGCGACTGTCTGCGCACCGGCCCCGACGCATGTCGGTCGGCGATCACTCCCTGTGACGCCTTGTGTATGGGCCCACTTTTCCGGAAGACTCCTGGAAGTTCCGAGCCCGACGTATTCGAGGCTCCGACGCGGAGGTGGGCAAGTGACAGCAGGCGAGGCCGACGCCGAACCCCGGGGCAGAGTCACCATCACGGAGATCGCCCGGCAGGCCGGGGTCTCGGTGCCGACGGTGTCCCGAGTGGTCAACGGCCGGTCGGACGTGTCCCCGCACACCCGCGCGCGGGTCGAGGAACTGCTCCAGCAGTACGGCTACCGCAAGCGCCCCGCGGCCCCCGGCACCCGCGCCGCCCTGCTCGACCTGGTCTTCAACGACCTCGACAGTCCCTGGGCCGTGGAGATCATCCGTGGTGTCGAGGAGGTCGCCCACACGGAGGGCGTCGGCACCGTGGTCTCCGCGATCCACGGCCGCTCCGGCGACGCGCGCGAGTGGATGCGCAACCTGCGCGCCCGCGCCTCCGACGGGGTCATCCTGGTCACCTCGGCGCTTGACATGGTCCTCCACGACGAACTGCGCGTGCTCGGTGTCCCGTTGGTGGTCGTCGACCCGGCCGGCTCCCCCGCACTGAACGCCCCCACCATCGGCGCGGCCAACTGGTCGGGAGGGCTCGCCGCCACCGAACACCTGCTGTCCCTCGGGCATCGCAGGATCGGCCTGATCGCCGGGCCGCCCCGGCTGCTCTGCTCGCGGGCCCGCCTCGACGGCTACCGCGCCGCCCTCGAAGGCGCCGGGCTCACCTTCGACGAGGCCCTGGTCGTGCCCGGCGACTTCCACCCGGAGTCCGGCTTCGCGGGCTGCGAGAAGCTGCTCGACCTGCCCGAGCCGCCGACCGCGGTGTTCGCGGCCAGCGACCAGATGGCCCTCGGCGCGATCGAGGCGCTGCGGAGGCGTGGGCTGCGGGTGCCGGAGGACATGAGCCTGGTGGGTTTCGACGATCTTCCGGAAGTCCGCTGGTCGGCTCCGCCGCTGACGACCGTCCGCCAACCCCTCGCCGACATGGGAAAACTGGCCGTCCGCACGGTCCTCGAACTGGCCCGCAACCAACGCCCGGACTCGCCGCGCGTGGAACTGGGGACGGAATTGGTGGTGCGCTCCAGCACCGCACCACCGACCACTACCTGAGGAGCCAGAACGCCCGTCTCCCGCCCGGGCGGCACCGGCGAATGGCGCGCCCGGCAGCCGGCCCGGACCCGGCCATCAGGATCCCCGCCACTCCTCGACCGTCGCTCAAGCCAACCGGCGGCCCCGGCAGGACAACGTGAATCCGCCGCGGCCGCCCAGGCCCGCCCCTCTTCCTCGCCCCCTACTTCAGCGCGGCCCGAATCGCGTAGTACGCCGGCTTCGGCTGGAGTTGCTCGTCCCAGGGCAGCGCGGCTCCCTGGCCCTCGAAGAACGCCGGGATCCAGGAGTACTTGTCGGTGTAGTCCCAGATGGTGATGCCGACACACCGCCGCACCGCGAGGCACGCGTCGGTCAAGTCGGCGTACCACTGGGCCTGTTGGGCCAGCTTCTCCTCGGTCGCGGGCAGGATCATCCGGATGTCGACCTCGGTGAGCGCGGTGTCCAGGCCGAGCTTGGCGAAGCGGCGGAGGTTGTCCTCCAGGGTGGTCGGATAGCCGTACTGGAGCGCCAGATGGGTCTGGAGTCCGATCCCGTCGAGCGGAACGCCCTTCGCCTTCAGCTCCTTGGCCAGGTTGTAGTAGGCGTCGCTCTTCGCCCCGATCCCCTCGATGTTGTAGTCGTTGAGGTAGAGCTTGACCTTGGGGTCGGCCTGGCGGGCCCAGCGCAGGGCGTCGGCGATGTACCCGGGGCCGAGGGTCTTGTAGAAGACGGACTCGCGGTAGGTGCCGTCCTCGTTGAAGGCCTCGTTGACGACGTCCCAGGCGAAGACCTTGCCCCGGTAGTGCCGTACCTCGGTCTGGACGTGCTTCTTCAGTACGGGCCTCAGCTCCGCCGCCGTCCACTCGCGCGAGGTGATCCAGTCGGGCAACTGGCTGTGCCACACGAGGGTGTGACCGCGCACCTTCTGGTGGTTCGCGCGGGCGAGGTTCACGATCTCGTCGCCGTTGGTCCAGTCGAAGACCCCCGGCTGGGGTTCGGTGGCGTACCACTTCATGCCGTTGCCCGGCGTGATCTGGTCGAACTCGCTGCCGAGGACCTTCTTGTACGGCTCGTCGACGAGCTCGGGGTTGTCGGTGGCGCTGCCGAAGTAGCGGCCGTGGCGCTGGGCGAGGTCAGCCAGTGTGGCCGGCTTCCCGTGGGCCTGGGCGGGTGCGCCGAGGCCGGTGACGACCAGGGCCGCGGCCAGGACTCCGACGAGTCTCAGACGGTTTTTGCGCATGGGGCGACTCCTCACGTGCGGGTGCGGGGTGGGTGAGCCGTACTTTTCGAGACGCCGCCGTCAGCCCTTCGTGGCACCGGCGGTGAGGCCGCCGACGAGCTGGCGCTCGGCGACCGAGTAGAAGGCCAGGGCGGGCACCATCGCCAGGACGAGATAGGCGAAGACACGGGCGTACTCCGCGGAGTACTGGCCCTGGAACTGCTGCACCCCGATGGGCAGCGTCCACCACGTGTTGTCGGTGAACACCAGCAGCGGCAGCATGAAGTTGTTCCAGCTGGTGACGACGGCGAGCACCGAGACCGTGCCGAGCGCGGGCCGTGCCATGGGCAGCAGCACCCGCCAGAAGAACCCGAAGGAGCTGCACCCGTCGAGGGTGGCCGCCTCCTCCAGTTCCCCGGGGATCTCCCGGAAGAAGGCCCGCAGGATGATGATCGTCATCGGCAGTCCGAAGGCGGCCTGCGGCAGGATCACGCCCAGCGGGTTGTCCAGCAGCCCCAGATAGCGCAGCAGCAGGAACAGCGGCAGGACCGCCACCGCGAAGGGGAACATCAGCCCCATCGTGAAGAGCGTGAACAGCGCCTCCCGGCCGCGGAAGGCGAACCGGGCGAAGGAGAACGCGGCGAGCGCGGACAGAGCGACCACCAGCACCGTCGTACCGACCGCGATCAGGGTGCTGCTGCCGAGCAGCCGCCAGAAGTCGCCGCCGCCGAGGATGTCGGTGTAGTTGCTGGTCAGCCAGTGCTCGGGCAGCCCGAAGGGATTGCTGGAGAGCTCGTCGGTGGACTTGAACCCGGACAGGACCGCATACACGAGCGGCACGATCATCACCGCGCCGACGACGACGAGGATCACGTGCAGCGGCAGGGTGCGCACACCCTCTGTACGGCGCGTCACTTGCCGTCCCCCCTCATCGTCGTGGTGGCCCCTTCGAGGTCGCGGCGGAGCACGAACCGCTGGTAGGCGAGGGCGAAGACGAGGCAGATACCGAACATGACCACGCTGATCGCGCTGGCGTAGCCGACCTGGTAGCGCTTGAAGCCGTACTGGAACATGGTCACGGCCATCGTCTCGGAGTGGTGGTCGGGCCCGCCCTGGGTGATCACCCAGACCAGGTCGAAGAGCTGGATCGCACCGATGACGGACAGGAAGACGCTGATGCGCAGGGTGGGCGCGAGCAGCGGCAGGGTGACGTTGCGGAACCGCTGCCAGGCGCCGGCGCCGTCGATGAGCGCCGCCTCGGTCAACTCCCGTGGGATGGACTGGAGTCCGGCCAGGTAGAGCATCATGTGGAAGCCGAAGTACTTCCAGGTCATGACGAGGAAGAGCGTCGCCATGACATACGACGGGTCGGCGAACCACAGCCCGCCCAGGCCGTCGAGTCCGACCGCGCCCAGGACATGGTCGGCGAGTCCGTCGTCCGGGGCGAAGACCATGCTGAACAGCACGCCCGTGATCGCCTCGGACAGGACGTAGGGCGCGAAGAACAGCATCCGGTAGACGGCCCGGCCGCGGAGCTTCTGGTTGAGCAGGACCGCCATGGCGAGCGCGAACGGCAGCTGGAGCACGAGGGAGAGCAGCACCAGGACCAGGCAGCGCCACAGGTCGCCGAGGAAGATCGGGTTGTCGAAGAGGTTGGTGAAGTTGTCGGTGCCGACGTAGTCGGAGGGCATGCCGAAGCCGCCCCAACGGAAGAAGGCGGCGTACAGCGCGAACAGCATCGGCAGCAGGACCATGCCGATGAACAGCACCAGGGCGGGCAGTTGGAAGCCCACCGCGGTCAGCCAGTGCAGTACGCGCCGGCGGCCCCGCCCCCGGGCCCTGACCGATTCCGGGGGCGGGAGATCGGTGCCCGGACCGCTCCGCTTGTCTGCGAGGAACGTGGAGGTCATCGCGGGCTACTGCTCTTCCTTCGCGGTCTGCGTGATCGACTGGGCGACCTGCTCGGGGGACTTGGAGCCGGCGATCAGCGCGGCCACGCTGTCGTTGACCTCCTGGCCCACGGCGGGGGCGTACGCCTGGTCGAGGTAGAGCTGGAAGCCGGTGGCGGCCTTCAACTGGGCCTGGACGAGCTTGAGGTTGGGGTCGGTCATGGCCTTCTCCGCGTTCGGCAGCACGGGAAGGATGCTGGTCTTCTTGACCAGTTCCAGTTCGGTGGCCTCGGAGGCGAAGAACTTCAGGAACTCGACGGCCGCCTGCGGGGCGCCCCGGCGCAGGGCGTGTCCGCCGCCCCCGCCGAACACCTCGGTGATGGCGCCCTTGCCGCCCTCGACCGCGGGGAACGGGAAGAACCCGAGGTCGTTGCCGAGGCCCTTCCCGGCGTCGGCCTCCACGGACGGGGCCCACTGGCCCATGAGCTCCATGGCCGCCTTGCCGTTGCCCACGGCGGCCGCCTGGCCGGTCGGGGTGGAGTAGGCGGCGTTGAGGAAGCCCTTCTGGAAGGGCTGGAGGTCCACGAGCTGCTTGAGGTGCCGGCCGGCCTCGACGAATCCGGCACCGGTGAAGTCCTTGTCCTCACTGGCCTTCTGGAGCGCGTCGATGCCCGCGGTGCGCATCGCGAGGTAGGCCCAGTAGTACATGCCGGGCCACTTCTCCTTGCCGGCGAGCGCGATGGGCGTGATGTTCTTCGCCTTCAGCTTGCTCACGGCCTCGAGGAATCCGCCCCAGGTGGTGGGCGGTTCGCTGACACCGGCCTGCTGGAAGAGCTTCTTGTTGTACCAGAAGCCGATCATGCCCATGTCGAACGGAATGCCGTAGACCTTGTCGTCGTAGATGTACGGCTCCTTGGTGACCTTCAGCAGACCGTCCGCCCACGGCTTGGTCCGGTCGGTCAGATCCTCGACGAGGCCCGCGTCGACCTGCTGCTTGAGAACGCCGCCGCCCCAGGTGTGGAAGATGTCGGGGAGCTTCCCGGAGGCGGTCAGCGCCGTCATCTTCGACTTGTAGGCGTCGTTCTCCAGCTGGACGATCTTTATCTTGATCTTGGGGTTCGCGGCCTCGAACTTCTTGGCGAGGGCCGCCCAGACACTCTTCGACGGCTCGGTGGTGGAGATGTTCCACCACTCCACCGTGGTCGTCCCGTCGGACGAACCTCCGTCCGAGTCGCCGCCACAACCGGTCAGTGCCGTCATGCCCAGACCGGCCGCGGCGGACGCCGCCAGAAAACCACGGCGGGACAGTGCCGGGTCGCCCATGATGCGCTCCTTGGGTACGGGACGGAGCCGTCCTTGTCCGTCCTGAGGTCCGAAAGTTTCGGAGTAGATCCAGAAAGCTTCGCTGCTGCCGCACCCTAGAGACAGCTACTAAACGGTGGCAACCCCCTGTGCACGGGGAATGTTCGGGGATTGACCCGCCAACTCGTCCCGGAGGGCCTCGCGTCGGGGAACGGGGAGCGCTTGCCGTGCGAGCACTCGCCCTGCGACCGCGATCCGGGACGCCCCGCCCGGCTCCCCCCGACGGCAGGGCGCCGAGGCGTCGAGACCACCTGAGGGTCACACAGCGGGCGGGGGCACGGCGGCCGGACCCGGCGGCCGTGCCCGGAACTCGGAAGCCGGACGACGCTCCCGCGCGATGCAGGGCGATCGACTCACCCGCCGGACAGTCACTCCGTACGGGGCGGTCCACAGTGCACGAGGACGGCGGTAGCCTCCTACGGCTATGTCGTCGCGCCCGTGTGCGCCTGCCCCCCTGAAGTGCCGAAACATTCGCCATCTCTGGCGAACATTACGAAGCGGATCGGTGTCGTCGCCCGGCACACCCGGTCGGAACACCACGCCGGGTGCCGATCGGCGAGACGGTGAGTTCACGGCCCCGGTCCCGACATGACGCTGCGTGTCCACCTCGGCCGACCCGCCCCAGCAGTTCGAACCGGGACGAGACAGCCCCCTCAACTGGACCGTCCCTCGTCTCCGACGTCCCTCATGCCGAGTCTTAACGGAAGTTTGACGCCCCTGCAGCCTTGCACCGCGGGCCCGAGCGTCACTCTCCGCTTACGCTGGTCCCGCCGTCGGACGGGCGGCCGGACCCGAACCGAGCCGTACCTAGGAGCGCCCCCGATGGCCACCACCGAGCACCCGCCCCCGAGCCGTCTGCGCTCCTGGATGCTGGAAGGCCTCTCGGACATGGGCAAGGGCGGCGGCCATACCGGTCCGCACGCCAAACCCGAGCCCCCGCACAAGGGTCAGCCCTGGTGGCGGGTGATGTGCCTGACCGGCGTCGACTACTTCTCCACCCTCGGCTACCAGCCCGGCATCGCCGCCCTCGCCGCCGGCCTGCTCTCCCCCATCGCGACCATCGTGCTCGTCCTCGTCACCCTGGCCGGCGCCCTGCCCGTCTACCGTCGCGTGGCCGAGGAAAGCCCGCACGGCGAGGGCTCCATCGCCATGCTGGAACGCCTCCTGTCGTTCTGGCAGGGCAAGCTCTTCGTCCTGACCCTGCTCGGCTTCGCCGCCACCGACTTCCTGATCACCATCACCCTCTCGGCGGCGGACGCCTCCACCCACCTGGTCGAGAACCCCCACCTGACCAGCGCCCTGCACGACAAGCAGATGCTGATCACCCTCGTCCTGGTGGCCCTGCTCGGCGCGGTCTTCCTCAAGGGCTTCCTGGAGGCCGTGGGCGTCGCGGTCGCCCTGGTCGGCATCTACCTCGCCCTCAATGTGGTCGTGGTGGTCGTCGGTCTGTGGCACGTCGTCACCGCAGGGCACGTCGTCACCGACTGGTCCAGCGCCCTGACCGCCGAGCACGGCAACGTCTTCGCCATGGTCGGCGTGGCCCTGCTGGTCTTCCCCAAGCTCGCACTCGGCCTGTCCGGCTTCGAGACCGGCGTCGCCGTCATGCCGCACGTCAAGGGCGACGCCGGCGACACCGAGGAGCGCCCCACCGGCCGGATCCGCGACACCAGGAAGCTGCTCACCACCGCCGCCCTGATCATGAGCGTCTTCCTGATCGCCACCAGCTTCATCACCACCCTCCTGATCCCGGAGAAGGACTTCGAGTCCGGCGGCCCGGCCAACGGCCGCGCCCTGGCCTACCTCGCCCACGAATACCTCGGCGGCGCCTTCGGCACGGTCTACGACGTCTCCACGATCGCCATCCTGTGGTTCGCCGGCGCCTCCGCGATGGCCGGCCTGCTCAACCTGATGCCCCGCTACCTGCCCCGCTACGGCATGGCCCCGCACTGGGCCCGCGCCGTGCGCCCCATGGTCATCGTCTTCACCCTGATCGGCTTCCTGGTCACCTGGACCTTCGACGCGAGCGTCGACGCCCAGGGCGGCGCCTACGCCACCGGCGTCCTGGTCCTCATCAGCTCAGCGGCGATCGCCGTGACCATCGCCGCGCACAAGGCCGTCCAGCGGGGCTGGACGATCGGCTTCGCGGTCATCTCGACGGTCTTCCTCTACGTCACCGTCGCGAACATCATCGAACGCCCCGACGGCGTCAAGATCGGCGCCTGCTTCATCGCCGGCATCATCCTCGTCTCCCTCCTCTCCCGCCTTGCCCGCGCCTTCGAGCTGCGCGTGACCAGCGTGACGCTCGACCCGATGGCGGAACGTTTCATCCGGGACATCGCCAGCCGCAAAATCCGCTTCATCGCCAACGAACCCGACCAGCGCGACAAGGCCGAGTACCGCGAGAAGATCGAACAGATCCGGGACGACCACGACCTCCCCGGCGAGGACTTCGTCTTCGTCGAGGTCACCGTCCTGGACCCCTCCGAGTTCGAGGCCGGCCTCACCGTCCGCGGCGAGGTCCTGCACGGCCGCTACCGCGTCCTGACCCTGGAGTCCTCCTCCATCCCGAACGCCCTGGCCGCCCTCCTCCTGCATGTGCGCGACCTCACCGGCTGCATCCCCCACATGTACTTCGAATGGACCGAGGGCAACCCCTTCCGCAACTTCCTGCGGTTCTTCCTCTTCGGTCAGGGCGAAGTCGCCCCCGTCACCCGAGAGGTCCTCCGCGAGGCGGAACCCGACCGCGCCCGCCGTCCCCGGGTCCACACCGCCTGATCCACGCAGCCGGCGGCACATTCCCCCGAGCGAACAGTCCCCGGCGCAAAGAAGAAGGGCCCCGTCCGAGACGGGGCCCTCTTCACGTCAGGTCAGTCGTCGTACGCGTCCAGCGGCGGGCACGAACACACCAGGTTCCGGTCACCGAACGCCTGGTCGATCCGTCGTACCGGCGGCCAGTACTTGTCCGCCACCGACACCCCGGCCGGGAACACGGCCTCCTCGCGCGTGTACGCGTGCTCCCACGCACCGCCCAGCGCACCGGCGGTGTGCGGAGCGTTCCGCAGCGGGTTGTCGTCCGCGTCCCACTCCCCTGCCCCGACCTTCTCGATCTCCCCGCGAATGGCGATCATCGCCTCGCAGAACCGGTCGAGCTCGGTCAGGTCCTCGGACTCCGTCGGCTCGATCATCAGTGTCCCGGCCACCGGGAACGACATGGTCGGCGCGTGGAAGCCGTAGTCGATGAGCCGCTTGGCCACGTCGTCGACGCTCACCCCGGTCGCCTTGGTCAGCGGCCGCAGATCGATGATGCACTCGTGCGCCACCAGTCCGCCGGGACCGGTGTAGAGCACGGGGTAGTGCGGCTCAAGCCGCTTGGCGATGTAGTTGGCGGAGAGCACCGCCACCTGCGTGGCCCGCTTGAGCCCCTCACCGCCCATGAGCCGGACGTACGCCCACGAGATCGGCAGGATCCCCGCGGAGCCCCAGGGAGCGGCCGAGACGGGCCCCACGCCGGTCTCCGGGCCGGCCTCGGGCTGCATCGGATGGTTCGGCAGATACGGCGCCAGGTGCGCCCGTACGCCGACCGGACCGACGCCCGGGCCACCGCCGCCGTGCGGGATGCAGAAGGTCTTGTGCAGGTTCAGGTGCGAGACGTCACCGCCGAAGTGCCCCGGCTTGGCCAGCCCCACCAGGGCGTTGAGGTTCGCCCCGTCGACGTACACCTGACCGCCGGCCTCGTGCACCTGGGCGCAGATGTCGGCGACGTGCTCCTCGAACACGCCGTGCGTCGAGGGGTAGGTGATCATCAGCACGGACAGCTCGTCGCGGTGCTGCTCGATCTTGGCCCGCAGGTCCTCGACGTCGATCTCGCCGTCCCCGGCGGTCTTCACGACGACGACCTTCATGCCCGCCATCACGGCGCTGGCGGCATTGGTCCCGTGCGCGGACGACGGAATCAGACACACGGTCCGCTGGTCGTCCCCGTTGGCCCGGTGATACCCGCGCACGGCGAGCAGCCCGGCCAGCTCGCCCTGCGAGCCCGCGTTCGGCTGCAGGGACACCTTGTCGTACCCGGTGACCTCGGCGAGCTGCTCCTCCAGCTCGCGGATCAGTGTCAGATACCCCTGCGCCTGCTCGGCGGGCGCGAAGGGGTGCAGCTGCCCGAACTCGGGCCAGGTGACCGGCTCCATCTCCGTGGTCGCGTTGAGCTTCATGGTGCAGGAGCCCAGCGGGATCATGCCGCGGTCGAGCGCGTAGTCGCGGTCGGCGAGCCTGCGCAGGTAGCGCAGCATCGCGGTCTCGGAGCGGTACTGGTGGAAGACGGGGTGGGTGAGGAAGTCGTCGCCCCGCAGCAGAGCGTCCGGCAGCGCCTCCTCGGTGGCCGCGTCCAGCGCCTCGATGTCGGCCTCGACCCCGAACGCGTTCCACACGGCACCCACCTGGGCCCGCGCGGTGGTCTCGTCGCACGCGAGGGACACGTGGTCGGCGTCGACGAGGTGCAGGTTGACGCCGTTCCGGCGCGCCGCGGAGACGATCTCGGCGGCCCTGGCCGGCACCCGCACGGTCAGCGTGTCGAAGTAGGACCCGTGCACGACCTCGACCCCACCGGCCGTCAGCCCCGCGGCGAGGACGTTCGCGTACCGGTGCGTCCGCCGCGCGATGCCCTTCAACCCGTCGGACCCGTGGTAGACGGCGTACATCCCGGCCATGACCGCGAGCAGCACCTGCGCGGTGCAGATGTTGCTGGTCGCCTTCTCCCGGCGGATGTGCTGCTCACGCGTCTGCAGCGCCAGCCGGTAGGCCTTGTCGCCGTCGGCGTCCACGGACACGCCCACGAGCCGCCCGGGCAGGCTCCTGGCGAACTTCTCCTGTACGGCCATGTATCCGGCGTGCGGGCCGCCGAAGCCCATCGGCACACCGAACCGCTGCGTGGTACCGACCGCGATGTCCGCCCCGAGCTCACCCGGCGACTTCAGCAGGGTCAGCGCGAGCAGATCGGCGGCGACGGTCACGAGAGCGCCGAGCTCGTGAGCCTGGTCGATGAGCGGCTTGATGTCCCGTACGACTCCGGAGGCGCCGGGGTACTGGACCAGCACGCCGTTGATCTCACGCCCGGCGATCTCGGCCGGGATCCCGTCGCTGAGGTCGGCGACCACGACCTCCAGGCCGGTCGGTTCGGCACGGGTCTCGATCACGGCGATGGTCTGCGGCAGCACGTCGGCGTCGACGAGGAAGAGCCCCTTCTTGTTCTTCCCCATGCGGCGGGACAGTGCCATGGCCTCGGCCGCCGCGGTTCCCTCGTCGAGCAGCGAGGCACCGGAGGTCGGCAGCCCGGTGAGCTCGGCGACCATGGTCTGGAAGTTGAGCAGAGCCTCGAGCCGTCCCTGCGAGATCTCCGGCTGATACGGCGTGTAGGCCGTGTACCAGGCCGGGTTCTCCATGACGTTGCGCAGGATGACGGGCGGAGTGAAGGTGCCGTAGTACCCGAGTCCGATCATGGAGTCGAGCACCTGGTTGCGGTCGGCCAGCGACCGCAGCTCGGCCAGCACCTCGGCCTCGGTGCGCGCACGGGGCAGTTCCAGCGCATCGGCGTTCTTGATCACGTCGGGTACCGCGGCGGCGGTCAGCTCGTCGAGCGAGCCGTAGCCGACCTGGGCGAGCATCTTGGCCCGGGCTTCATGATCCGGACCGATGTGACGCTGCTCGAACGGGATCCCCTGCTCGAGCTCTGCGAGCGGAATGCGGTGGGCGGTCATTGCGGAGGCCTCCTGGTCTGACGCGACCTTCGAGGGGTACCCCGGCGCGGGTACCCCGACGGCCTCCCCCTCTGTCATCTCGACCTGAGAGCTTCACCGGCCGCCCGAAGGCCGCCGGCTTTCACCGTCGGTGAGAGCGGAAGCCGTCGACACCCGCCCTGCTTTCCAGAGTGACCTCGTCCGTGCGGTACGTGAGCCTGAGAGATTCCGGGGAGGATTTGCTCCTTCGGCGCCTCCGATGGTGTCCGGAGGACTCTCCCGCGCGGGGTCAGCAGCCGCTCGCAAGCCTACCAGCGAGGCCACCGCACGGGTCTTCGAGTGGCCGCACACCCCGATGTGCTCTTTCGTAGTGCTTACGACCGCTTCGGATGAGTTGCGACCAAGTGGAGGGCACGTGCAGACCGACATCGATCCGCGCAACCTGATCGGCCGCAAGGCGTTCGACCGCAACGGCACCAAGATCGGCACCGTTGACGAGGTCTACCTCGACGACGCGACGGGCGTGCCGGAATGGGCCGCCATACGCACCGGCCTCTTCACCCGGGACGCCTTCGTCCCCCTGGAGCCGAGCGAACTGGTCGACGGCTCCCTGCACGTCCCCTTCGACCGCACCCTCATCAAGGACGCCCCCGACTTCGGCGTGGGCCGCCACCTCTCCCCCGACCAGGAACTCCAGCTCTACCACCACTACGGACTCGACCTGGCCACACCACCGGCACTCCCGGACCGGGACTTCGGCAAACTGGCGGGCACGGAGGACGTGGAGGCCTGACCACCGCGCTCTCCCCGCCCCGAGGCCGCCTCGCCCCCTGCCCAGCCCCTGCCGGACGCCCAGCCCCGCGAGGCGGGCGGTGGGCCCCGGCCCAGCCCCCGCAGCCGAGCGGTACCGACGAAGGCCCTGCAGGACCGACGCCAGGCCGGCCGTGAGCGCCGCCCCGAACCACCCGCCTCCGACCCACCGCAATCCAGCAGCACCCGCCCCACACCAGACCGAGATCCCGCCCGACCGACACCAGGGCGCGCCCAACTCGCTGTCCGTGCTCAGCCGACACCCGCCCCGACCCCGCCGGCCGGTCCACCCGGACGCTTCCCATGCCCCGCTGCTCCACCCCGATTCCGACAAGCACCCTGCCCCCCGCACCCGCCCCAGCCCGGCCTGGCGGAGCCACCCGCACCCGACGACGAGCCCGTCACGGAGGGCACGGACGGGCACCCATCACCTCAACCAACGGCAACGGCTCGGCCGACTCCAGCGCAGGGTCATCGACAAGAAACGTCCGCACCCGCCCCGGCTCCGAATCCGGCGTCTCGAACCGCACGGTCACCCGCCCCAGCCCGCTCCCCTGCACCCACCCGTGCCCGTACTCGGCGTGCCGGACGTCATGCCCGGCAACCCACCGCCGCTCGACCACCACGTCCCGCTCCTCGGCAGGGACGTCGTCAGCCACCTCCTCGACGGCATGGTCCAACCTCTCCCCCGCAGCCTGCGCGAACAGGTCCTCCTGCGTGAAGTCGGCAAGCCCGGACACCCCCACCCCCAGCAACCGCACGCCCCCCGTCGAGTCGACGCCCTCCAGCAAACGCAGGGCGGCCTCCCGCACCACCGCGGGATCGTCCGTGGGCCCCCGCAGGGTCTCGGACCGCGTCAACGTCGAGAAGTCGTACCGCCGCACTTTCAACACGATGGTCCGCCCCGACAACCCGGCCCCCCTCAACCTGCGCACACACCGGTCCGCCAACCGCTGCACTTCGAGCCCCACCCGAACCCGGTCATGGATGTCCACGTCGTACGTGTCCTCCACCGACACCGACTTGGCCTCCCGCTCCGCCACCACGGCCCGCTCGTCCCGCGCCAGCGCCATGGCGTACAGCCCGTGCCCGTGCGCCTTCCCGAGCAGCCGTACGAGCTCGTCCTCCCCGGCCTCGACGATCTCGTCGACGGTATGGATCCCGGCCCGCCGCAGATGGTCCCCCGTCGCCGGCCCCACCCCCGGCAGGGTCCGCACCGACAACGGCCCGAGCAGCGCCCGCTCGGTGCCGGGCTCGATCACCACCAGCCCGTCCGGCTTGGCCTGCTCGGAGGCGATCTTCGCGAGCATCTTGGACGCGGCCAGCCCCACCGACCCCGTGAGCCCCGTGAAGGCCCGTATGTCGGCCCGCAGCTTCGTCCCGACCAGCCGCGCCGACGCCTCGTCCCAGGCCGCTCCCCCGGCCTCCAGATCCACGAACGCCTCGTCCAGGCTCAGCGGCTCCACGAGCGGCGACAGCTCTCGCAGCAGCGCCATCACCTGCTCGCTGATCGCCTTGTAGAACCCGAAGCGCGGCACGAGATACGCGGCGTTCGGCGCGAGCCGTCTCGCCTGGGCCATGGGCATCGCCGAGTGCACCCCGAACACCCGGGCCTCGTAGGACGCGGTGGCCACCACTCCCCGCGGCCCCAGCCCGCCCACGACGACGGCCTTCCCACGCAGACTCGGCTTGGACGCCTGCTCCGCCGAGGCGTAGAAGGCATCCATGTCGAGATGCAGGATCGTGGGCGCTTTTCTCACATGTCCGATGCTGCCCTACGCCACTGACAATGCCCCGCCCCAGAAAGCGGGGCAGGACTCAGACCGCCCGGTTGCGGCGCCTGGCCAGCTCGTCCGCGGGGTTGTGCCCGACGAGCGTCTCCCCCGTGTCGATGCGCTCCCCGTGCAGCTGCGACAGGGCGCTCTCGACATCGCGCCAGACGACCCCCACGGCGATCCCGAAGACGCCCTGGCCGCCCTGCAGCAGCGCGTGGACCTCGTCGGGCGAAGTGCACTCGTAGACCGTGGCCCCGTCGCTCATGAGGGTCATGCGCTCCAGGTCCTGGAACCCTCGCTCCCGCAGGTGCTGGACGGTGGTGCGGATGTTCTGGAGGGACACGCCGGTGTCCAGGAACCGTTTGACGATCTTGAGGACGACGACGTCCCGGAAGCTGTAGAGCCGCTGCGTCCCCGACCCGTGGGCGGGCCGCACGCTCGGCTCCACGAGCCCGGTGCGTGCCCAGTAGTCGAGTTGCCGGTAGGTGATACCGGCAGCCGCGCAGGCCGTAGGGCCGCGATAGCCGATCTGCTCGGACGCCATGGACGTCGCCCCTCCGCTGCTCGGCACTGCCGTCGGTCGCTGCGGGGCGTGATCGGCCGCGCTGCCCTGAAAAGGGCTGCCGGGATGGGGGTTCCCCCAACTCGAACGCAGTTGAGAGCCTGGGGGAGGGTACGGACCGCTCGCCCCGAGACTCCGTCCGGGGGCACCCCCAGCCGTACCGTCGCCGCTGCTTCTCACGCCGACCTCCGTCCTTGACCTGCCTTCTCGACGGTAGGCAGTCACCAGGGGTGCGTCAACGATCGCCACACTCGGCACGCCGAGTGATAATCACCCTAGGAGTGGTTTGCCGTACCCCACTGCGGGGAAAGGCTAGCCGAATGCGCTCCGAACGGGTCGCAGGACGCTCTCACGCGCCGGTGGCAAATGCCAGCATTTCGGTGACGACCGGACACTGCCGACCCGTCACGGACCACTGATCCGCCAGGCCGGCCGCATCCGCCTCACTGGCTGCTGGTGCCGAAGTCCTCGGGGGAGATCTGGTCGAGGAACTCGCGGAACTTCTCCACTTCGTCCTCCTGCTCGTCCGGGATCGCGATACCGGCGTCGTCGAGCACCCCGTCGCTGCCGTAGATGGGCGTCCCGGTGCGCAGGGCCAGCGCTATGGCGTCGGACGGCCGCGCGCTCACCTCGACCCCGCTGGCGAAGACCAGCTCCGCGTAGAAGACGCCCTCACGCAGATCCGTGATGCGCACTTCGGTGAGCTCCTGACCGACCGCCTCCAGCACGTCCTTGAACAGGTCGTGCGTCAGCGGTCGTGCGGGGGCCATGCCCTGCTGCGCGAAGGCGATCGCCGTCGCCTCTCCCGGCCCGATCCAGATGGGGAGGTAGCGGTCGCCTCCCACTTCACGCAGGAGCACGATCGGTTGGTTGGAGGGCATTTCGACCCGGACACCTACGACATCGAGCTCGTTCACACAGCAACCCTAGGCCGTGCCCGGGACGTTTGGGTAGTCGGGCAGGAAACGGGGGACGATCCCGTGCCCGGCGCCGTCAGGGCAGGCGTACGCCGAGGGCGGTCTGCACGAGTGCCGCGTGCAGCCTCACAGTGAGTCCTGCGAGTTCCTTGGCACGGGCTTCGGCGTGGGCGCGGGTCTGCGGGTTGCGGTGGCGCTTCAGCGGGGCCACCACCTGGTCCACGAGTCCCGCCTCACGGTCGGCAGCCGCCTTCATCGCCCGCAGATGCCGAGGCTCGATCCCGAACCGCCCCAGCTCCACGACGAGCGCGGCCACGGTCACCGCCTCGGCGTCGTAGCCGCCGTCCGGCAGCGGCGTGATGAGCCCGTACGACTCCCACTCCGCCAGCTCCGGCTCGCCGATCTCGGCGGCGGCGAGCAGCTCGGCCCTGCCGATCCGGGCCGCGGTCGGGCCTTCGGCGACCTCCAGGACCGTTTCTCCGTCCCGCTGGCGGCCCACCGTGGGCAGCGCGACGGCCTCGCCGCGCTCCACGGCGTCCAGGTGCTCCCGGATCACCTTGAGCGGCAGATAGTGGTCCCGCTGCATCCTCAGGACGTGGCCGAGGCGCTCGACGTCCCGGTTGCTGAACTTTCGGTACCCGGAGGGGGTCCGCTGCGGCTCGATGAGGCCCTCGGACTCCAGGAAACGGATCTTGGAGATCGTGACCTCGGGGAACTCGTCGCGCAGCACGTTCAGCACTGTGCCGATGCTCATCAGCCCACTGTCCGTGGCGGCGGTACCGTGTCCGGCACCGCCGCTCGGTGTTTGAAGCATGGACCTTCCCTGGGAGGGTCAGTAGCCCTGCTGGCTCGCGTAGAACACCAGCCGGTACTTGCCGATCTGCACCTCGTCGCCGTTGTTCAGAGCGACCGCGTCGATCCGCTCGCGGTTGACGTAGGTACCGTTGAGACTGCCCACGTCGGACACCGTGAACGAACCGTCCTGACCGCGGCGGAACTCCACGTGCCGGCGCGAGACCGTGACGTCGTCGAGGAAGATGTCGCTCTGCGGATGACGGCCGGCCGTGGTCAGCTCGCCGTCCAGCAGGAAACGGCTGCCCGAGTTCGGTCCGCGGCGCACCACCAGGAGCGCGGAGCCCAGCGGGAGGGCGTCGACGGCCGCCTGCGCCTCCGGGGAGAGCGCCGGCATCTGGGTCTGACCGGTGACCTCGGAGTCGTAGGCCTCGAGTCCCGAGATGGAGATGGTGGAGGTCGTCTCCGAGGGGCGCTCGGGCACGGCACCGGGCCGCAGCGGGGCGCCGCAGTTGGAGCAGAAGCGGCTGTTCTCCGCGTTGCGGTTACCGCACCTCGTACACACCTGGGCCGACATAGGGGAAAACCCTCCACCCGTACTTGAGGTTGACGGCTGCCCGAAACTTATGCCGCCGGACTGGGCAGGGTCAACAGTCGGCACGCCCTGACCTCCGGAAACGTCACCACCCTGACCGGCGACCTGGTCCCGGAACAGCGGGCGCTGACCCTCGGCGTCGGGCTGTGCGCGATGACGAGCGGTCGCGTTGTTGTCGCTGCCTTCTCGCGCGCTCTTGCCGAACAACTTCGCAAACAACTTCACGGGCGATTCCCCTTGACCGAAACAGACCCGCCCGTGGGGCAGGACGAACCCTGATTGAACACACCGGTCGACCCGGACATCCTCACAACGTCCGTTTCCACCAGACAGTTTCCACCACGCACCACCCATTCGGTGCGCCGACCCCCCGCAACCTCATGCCCTGGCCGGATGCCCCCCATGCACCGCCGGTTCACTGGGAGGACGACCGAGCGTAGTCAGGCCGCTTCGCCGCTCGCAAGGCGTCCACGACGATCTTGCCCGACCGATCGACGGTAATGGTGGCCTGCTCCTTCTCGAGCGTCTGCACCACGCCTCCAGGGATGTTCAGCGCCGGTTCGAGGTCCTGCGGATTGCCGATGACCTTGAAACGAAACGGCGCGGTGATCTTGTTCCCGTCGACGCTCACGCTCTTGCCCGAGTCCGACAGATAGGTGCCCGCGACGACCCGTACGCCGTTCACCTGGATCGCCTCCGCGCCGGCCGCCCGCAGCTCCTGGATCGCGTCGAGCAGCATGTCCGCCTCGACCCTCCCCTTGTTGTCCTCGATCGTCATCGTGATGCCCGGCCCCTGAGCGGCCACCGTGCCCGCGAGGATGCCGAGTTGCCGCTCCTTCTCGACCGTCTGCTTGCGGGCCTCCTCGGCCTGGTCGGAGCTGTTCTCCAGCTCGTCCCGCTGCTTCTCGAGGCCCTGCTTCTCGTCTTCAAGACGCTGAGTACGGTCGTCCAGTTCATCGAGGATGCGGACAAGATCTTCCTGCCTGGCCCCCCGCAGCGCGCTGTCACTGTCACTGTTGGACGCCACCTGGACGGCAAGGCCGAATCCGAGGCCGAACAGCAGGACGGCGACGATGAGTTGGGCCCGCGTCACGCGCGGCGGCCACAGCCCCTGCACCAGCCGCTGACGGCCGGTCAGCGCGGGTTCCGCGGCCGGCGCACCGGCCCCCTCGGTCTCCTCCGCCGGCGTGGCCGGGAGTTCCTCGGGCAGTTCCTTGCGCAGCCTGCCGCCGGGGGTCTCTTCCTGTTCGCTCATCGGCGTCACGCCCGGAAGACGTGCCGACGGATCGCCGCGGCGTTGGAGAAGATCCGGATGCCGAGCACGACGACGACACCGGTCGACAACTGGGCGCCCACGCCCAACTTGTCGCCCAGGAACACGATCAGCGCGGCCACGACCACGTTCGACAGGAACGACACGACGAAGACCTTGTCGTCGAAGATGCCGTCGAGCATGGCCCGCAGCCCTCCGAACACTGCGTCGAGCGCCGCCACCACGGCGATCGGCAGATAAGGCTCGACGACCGCCGGAACCTCGGGCCGGACCAACAGGCCGGCCACGACTCCCACGACGAGGCCCAGTACGGCGATCACGATGTGCCCTTCTCAGTTCTCGGCTCTGCTGTACGTACGATCACACTCGGTGCGGCCGGCAGCCGGAGGTCGTCCTCCGCGGAGATGGCGGTCCGGATGCCGTAGTTCTCTTGCAGGGCGTGCAGATACAGCCCGTCGGCGCTGTCCTGGAACCTGGTGCTCAGCCGCTGCCCGTCCCCCACCGCAAGCACCGTATACGGCGGAACCAGCGGCTTGTTGTCGACCAGTATCGCGTCACCCGCGGCCCTGATCGCCGACAGCGCGGTCAGCCGCTGTCCGTTGATGGAGATGGCCTCGGCTCCCGACTCCCACAGCCCGTTCACGACCCGCTGCATGTCACGGTCGCGCACCCGCCCGGTGTCGGAGAAGCCCGACGTCTCTCGCGGGTTGCCGTCGCCGCCCGTGGTGGCTTCCTTGGCGTCGTTCACGACCAGTTTGACGCCCGGGCCGTGGACCTCCACGGCGCCCGAGAGGATGCCCACGAGGTCAGCCTGGCCGCTGTCGCCCGTGTGTTTGAGCGCCTCTCGCTGCCGCGTGGTCACGTCGTCTCGCAGCTGGTCGACGCTCTTCTCGAGCTTGTCCGCCGTCCCGGTCTCACGGTCGATACGGTCGATGAGCTCCTCGCGCTCCTTGGCCACGACCGGAGCTGCCACCCGCGCCTGCGCCGCCCCCACGGTCACCACGAGCGCGGCGAGCACCAGCCCGAGGGCCAGCCCCATCCTGGCCCTCAACGTCTTGGGCAGCCCACCGTCACCGGCCGCCTTCTTGCGGGCCGCGGCCTCCGCGTACCCGTCGTCGAGGCTGTGGTCCATGACGTTGGTGAGCAGCGACATGGAGGCGTCCGGGCGCGACGGGCGCGTGGGGGTGCTCCGAATGGGGGGCTGCTGCGGCATGCCGCACATCGTCGCACGTCGCGGCCCCTACCTCCGAATGGCCCCATCGGCGTGCCGGACAGGCCCCCATTGGGGACACATGTCCGGCACGCGCGTGTGCGTGGCTCAGCGGCCGGCGCTGTCCACCACCGCAGACCACTCGTCGAGCAGGGCCTGTGCGGACGCGTCGTCGGGTCCCTCGGCCCACAGATGGGTGACCGCCTCCGCCGGGTCCGGCAGCACCATCACCCAGCGTCCGTCGGTCTCGACGACCCGGACACCGTCGGTCGTGTCGACAAAGCGATCGCCCGCCGCCTCCACGACCCTGCGCATCACCAGCCCCTTGACGGCCCACGGGGTCGCCAGGTCCCGCTTGAGGACATGCGCCCGCGGAATCCGCGCGTCGATCTGGCTGAGCGTGAGCTGCGTCCTTGCCACCAGCCCGATCAGCCGTACGAAGGCCGCCGTACCGTCGAAGACACTGCTGAACTCCGGAATGATGAAGGCACCCTTGCCGTCACCACCGAAGATCGTCGAGTCGTCGCGTCCGACCCGGGTCAGATCGTCGGGCGAGGTGGTCGTCCACTCGACCTGCGTCCCGTGATACGCCGCCACCTGCTCGGCGATCCGCGTGGTGGTCACCGGCAGCGCCACACGGCCGCTGCGCCGCTCAGCGGCCACCAGGTCGAGCATGACCAGCAGGGCGCGGTCGTCCTCGATGATCCGGCCCTTCTCGTCCACCAGGGACAGCCGCTCACCGACCGGGTCGAACCGCACACCGAAGGCGGCCCGCGCGGACGCCACGATCTCGCCCAGCCGCACGAGCCCGGACCGCCGGGCCTCCGCCGTCTCCGTCGGCCTGGACTCGTCGAGCCCCGGGTTGATGGTCAGCGAATCCACCCCGAGCTTCCCGAGCAGACTCGGCAGCACCAACCCGGCACTACCGTTCGACGCGTCCACGACGACCTTCAGCCCGGCCTCGGAGATCCCGGTGATGTCGACGTTCCGCAACAGTGATCCGGTGTACGAGTCGAAGACGCTCGCGGGGAAGTGCAGGTCCCCGATCTCGCCGGGGAACGCGCGCCGGTATTCCTGCCTCGCGAACACCCGGTCCAGCTTGCGCTGGCTGCCCTGGGAAAGGTCCGCGCCCCCACCGTCGAAGAACATGATGTCCACGGAGTCCGGCACCCCGGGCGTGGTCCGGATCATGATCCCGCCGGCACTCCCCCGCGCGGTCTGCTGCCGCGCGACGGGCAGCGGTACGTTCTCAAGGTCGCGTACGTCGATGGCGCTGGCCTGCAGAGCGGAGATGACGGCCCGCTTCAGTGCCCGCGCGCCACGGGAGTGGTCGCGGGCGGTGGTGACGGTCGAACCCTTCTTGAGGGTGGTCGCGTAGGCGCCGGCCAGCCGGACCGCGAGTTCAGGGGTGATCTCGACGTTGAGGATGCCGGAGACGCCACGGGCGCCGAAGAGATGCGCCTGGCCCCTGGACTCCCAGATGACCGAGGTGTTGACGAAGGCGCCGGCTTCGATGGTCTTGAACGGGTAGACCCGTACATTCCCCTGAATAATCGATTCCTCGCCGACGAGACACTCGTCGCCGATGACCGCACCGTCCTCGATACGGGCCGCCCGCATGATGTCGGTGTTCTTCCCGACGACACAGCCACGCAGATTGCTCTGCTGCCCGACATACACGTTGTCGTGCACGACGGCCTTGTGCAGAAACGCCCCGCTCTTCACGACCACGTTCGAGCCCACGACGGTGTGCTCGCGGATCTCGGCGCCGGCCTCGACCTTGGCGTAGTCACCGATGTACAGCGGACCACGGAGAACGGCATCGGGATGCACCTCGGCTCCCTCGGCCACCCACACGCCCGGCGAGATCTCGAAGCCGTCGATCTCGACGTCGACCTTGCCTTCGAGGACGTCGGCCTGGGCCTTCACGTAGCTCTCGTGCGTGCCGACGTCCTCCCAGTAGCCCTCCGCGATATAGCCGTAGATCGGCTTGCCTTCCTTCATCAGCTGAGGAAAGACATCGCCGGACCAGTCCACGGGCACATCGGGGTCGACGTAGTCGAAGACCTCGGGCTCCATGACGTAGATACCGGTGTTCACGGTGTCCGAGAAGACCTGGCCCCAGGTCGGCTTCTCCAGGAAGCGCTCGACCTTGCCTTCCTCGTCGACGATGGTGATGCCGAACTCGAGCGGATTGGGCACACGCGTCAGACAGACGGTGACCAGCGCGCCCTTTTCCTTGTGGAAGTTGATGAGCTCGGTGAGGTCGAAGTCGGTCAGGGCATCACCGGAAATGACGAGGAAAGCATCGTCCTTCAACGCCTCTTCGGCGTTCTTGACGCTTCCGGCGGTACCGAGTGGCTTCTCCTCATTGGCATAGGAGAGCTCCATTCCGAGCTCTTCACCGTCACCGAAGTAGTTCTTGACCAGTGAGGCCAGGAACTGCACGGTGACGACGGTCTCGTTGAGCCCATGCCTTTTGAGCAGCCGCAGAACGTGCTCCATGATCGGCCGGTTTACCACCGGCAGGAGCGGCTTGGGCATGCTCGAGGTCATGGGACGAAGGCGTGTGCCTTCGCCTCCGGCCATCACGACGGCCTTCATGTCGGAAGCGTCCTCCTTAAAGATGACGGTCCAGCCGACTTCACCCGTCCAGATTCTCCCGCACTTTTCTGCCGGGGGCCATCGAACCACTACGGCCGTGCCAAGGGGCGAGTTCAGTCGGCCTGGGCGTCCGCACGGACCAGTCGGCGGACTTGGACCACATAGAGCACTCCTGCCCACCAGTACAGGGTTGTACCCCATCCGGCGAACGCCCATCCGAAAATAGCAGCGAGTGACGAGATCCATCCAGTTCCGTCACTGAGCAAGAGCAGCGGGAAGGCGTACATCAGGTTGAAGGTGGCGGCCTTGCCGAGGAAGTTCACCTGCGGCGGCGGATAACCGTGACGCCTGAGGATGCCCACCATCACCAGGAGAACCAGCTCTCGCAAGAGCAGTACAGCGGTCAACCAAAGTGGCAGAATCTCGCGCCAGGTGAGGCCGACCAGGGTCGAGAGAATGTAGAGACGGTCGGCCGCGGGATCGAGCAGCCGGCCGAGGCTGCTGATCTGGTTCCACCGCCGGGCCAGTTTGCCGTCCAGGTAGTCGCTGATGCCGCTCAGAGCCAGTACCAGCAACGCCCAGCCGTCACTCTTGGGCCCTCCGAACTCGGGCCTGAGGATCAGCCACAGGAAGAGCGGCACCCCAACGAGCCGCGCCATGCTGAGGATGTTGGGGATGGTGAGGACCCGGTCCGTCTGGACCCGGGTCTCCTGGACCTCCACCCGGGGGCCTCCTGTGGGAAACGTGCGAACGATGCTCCCTGACCCTACCTCAACGCAAAAAAGCTCTGGCTCTTGGGCTGTATGCCCAAGAGCCAGAGCTCTAAAAGGAGTTCGGCGGTGTCCTACTCTCCCACAGGGTCCCCCCTGCAGTACCATCGGCGCTGTAAGGCTTAGCTTCCGGGTTCGGAATGTAACCGGGCGTTTCCCTCACGCTATGACCACCGAAACACTATGAAGTTCGACCGGAAAAAGACACAGTCGTTGCCTCAGAACTAACACAGTGGACGCGAGCAACTGAGGACAAGCCCTCGGCCTATTAGTACCGGTCACCTCCACCCATTACTGGGCTTCCAGATCCGGCCTATCAACCCAGTCGTCTACTGGGAGCCTTAACCCCTCAAGGGGGTGGGAGTCCTCATCTCGAAGCAGGCTTCCCGCTTAGATGCTTTCAGCGGTTATCCCTCCCGAACGTAGCCAACCAGCCATGCCCTTGGCAGGACAACTGGCACACCAGAGGTTCGTCCGTCCCGGTCCTCTCGTACTAGGGACAGCCCTTCTCAAGACTCCTACGCGCACAGCGGATAGGGACCGAACTGTCTCACGACGTTCTAAACCCAGCTCGCGTACCGCTTTAATGGGCGAACAGCCCAACCCTTGGGACCGACTCCAGCCCCAGGATGCGACGAGCCGACATCGAGGTGCCAAACCATCCCGTCGATATGGACTCTTGGGGAAGATCAGCCTGTTATCCCCGGGGTACCTTTTATCCGTTGAGCGACGGCGCTTCCACAAGCCACCGCCGGATCACTAGTCCCGACTTTCGTCCCTGCTCGACCCGTCGGTCTCACAGTCAAGCTCCCTTGTGCACTTACACTCAACACCTGATTACCAACCAGGCTGAGGGAACCTTTGGGCGCCTCCGTTACTCTTTAGGAGGCAACCGCCCCAGTTAAACTACCCATCAGACACTGTCCCTGATCCGGAT
Organism: Streptomyces sp. SLBN-8D4; assembly: GCF_049739545.1. Lineage (NCBI taxonomy): Bacteria > Bacillati > Actinomycetota > Actinomycetes > Kitasatosporales > Streptomycetaceae > Streptomyces > Streptomyces sp. SLBN-8D4. The sequence continues at coordinate 8,112,515 of NZ_JBMGQC010000001.1, read as the reverse complement.
CACGGACCCAGGTTAGACATCCAGCACGACCAGACTGGTATTTCAACGACGACTCCCCCTGAACTGGCGTCCAGAGTTCACAGTCTCCCAGCTATCCTACACAAGCCGAACCGAACACCAATATCAAACTGTAGTAAAGGTCCCGGGGTCTTTCCGTCCTGCTGCGCGAAACGAGCATCTTTACTCGTAGTGCAATTTCACCGGGCCTATGGTTGAGACAGTCGAGAAGTCGTTACGCCATTCGTGCAGGTCGGAACTTACCCGACAAGGAATTTCGCTACCTTAGGATGGTTATAGTTACCACCGCCGTTTACTGGCGCTTAAGTTCTCAGCTTCGCCACACCGAAATGTGACTAACCGGTCCCCTTAACGTTCCAGCACCGGGCAGGCGTCAGTCCGTATACATCGCCTTACGGCTTCGCACGGACCTGTGTTTTTAGTAAACAGTCGCTTCTCGCTGGTCTCTGCGGCCACCCCCAGCTCACCGTGTAAAACGGATCACCGGTGATGGCCCCCCTTCTCCCGAAGTTACGGGGGCATTTTGCCGAGTTCCTTAACCATAGTTCACCCGAACGCCTCGGTATTCTCTACCTGACCACCTGAGTCGGTTTAGGGTACGGGCCGCCATGAAACTCGCTAGAGGCTTTTCTCGACAGCATAGGATCATCCACTTCACCACAATCGGCTCGGCATCAGGTCTCAGCCTCATGTGCGACGGATTTACCTATCACACGGCCTACACCCTTACCCCGGGACAACCACCGCCCGGGCTGGACTACCTTCCTGCGTCACCCCATCACTCACCTACTACCACCTTGGATCAGCGGCTCCACCACTTTCCTTTCCCCGAAGGGTCCGGAACGGCTTCACGGCCTTAGCATCAATGGGTTCGATGTTTGACGCTTCACAGCGGGTACCGGAATATCAACCGGTTATCCATCGACTACGCCTGTCGGCCTCGCCTTAGGTCCCGACTTACCCTGGGCAGATCAGCTTGACCCAGGAACCCTTAGTCAATCGGCGCACACGTTTCCCACGTGTGTATCGCTACTCATGCCTGCATTCTCACTCGTGAACCGTCCACCACTAGCTTCCGCTGCAGCTTCACCCGGCACACGACGCTCCCCTACCCATCACAGCCACCGTTGGGCGTATTGCTGCAATGACACGACTTCGGCGGTACGCTTGAGCCCCGCTACATTGTCGGCGCGGAATCACTAGACCAGTGAGCTATTACGCACTCTTTCAAGGGTGGCTGCTTCTAAGCCAACCTCCTGGTTGTCTCTGCGACTCCACATCCTTTCCCACTTAGCGTACGCTTAGGGGCCTTAGTCGATGCTCTGGGCTGTTTCCCTCTCGACCATGGAGCTTATCCCCCACAGTCTCACTGCCGCGCTCTCACTTACCGGCATTCGGAGTTTGGCTAAGGTCAGTAACCCGGTAGGGCCCATCGCCTATCCAGTGCTCTACCTCCGGCAAGAAACACACGACGCTGCACCTAAATGCATTTCGGGGAGAACCAGCTATCACGGAGTTTGATTGGCCTTTCACCCCTAACCACAGGTCATCCCCCAGGTTTTCAACCCTGGTGGGTTCGGTCCTCCACGAAGTCTTACCTCCGCTTCAACCTGCCCATGGCTAGATCACTCCGCTTCGGGTCTTGAGCGTGCTACTGAAACGCCCTATTAGGACTCGCTTTCGCTACGGCTACCCCACCCGGGTTAACCTCGCAACACACCGCAAACTCGCAGGCTCATTCTTCAAAAGGCACGCAGTCACGAGAATGAAAGCAAGCTTTCATTCCGACGCTCCCACGGCTTGTAGGCACACGGTTTCAGGTACTATTTCACTCCGCTCCCGCGGTACTTTTCACCATTCCCTCACGGTACTATCCGCTATCGGTCACCAGGGAATATTTAGGCTTAGCGGGTGGTCCCGCCAGATTCACACGGGATTTCTCGGGCCCCGTGCTACTTGGGTGTCTCTCAAACGAGCCGCTGATGTTTCGACTACGGGGGTCTTACCCTCTACGCCGGACCTTTCGCATGTCCTTCGCCTACATCAACGGTTTCTGACTCGTCTCACAGCCGGCAGACCGTGAAAGAGAGATCCCACAACCCCGAATGCGCAACCCCTGCCGGGTCTCACACGCATACGGTTTGGCCTCATCCGGTTTCGCTCGCCACTACTCCCGGAATCACGGTTGTTTTCTCTTCCTGCGGGTACTGAGATGTTTCACTTCCCCGCGTTCCCTCCACATACCCTATGTGTTCAGGTATGGGTGACAGCCCATGACGACTGCCGGGTTTCCCCATTCGGAAACCCCCGGATCAAAGCCTGGTTGACGACTCCCCGGGGACTATCGTGGCCTCCCACGTCCTTCATCGGTTCCTGGTGCCAAGGCATCCACCGTGCGCCCTTAAAAACTTGGCCACAGATGCTCGCGTCCACTGTGCAGTTCTCAAACAACGACCAGCCACCCATCACCCCGCCCTCACAGGCGAGTTCACTGGGGCCGGCATCGAGGGGGTTCATTCCCTCAGACACCCAACAGCGTGCCCGGCACCTTCGCCACTCGTGATCAGCTTTCCACGCTCCGAAGAGCAGTACTGGCAGCCCGAGATGACTGAAAATGCCGAATAATCAACGTTCCACCCATGAGCAACCAGCATCGGACGTACGCCGATGTACTGGCCTCTGACCGAGCGAACCCGGTAAGAAGTGCTCCTTAGAAAGGAGGTGATCCAGCCGCACCTTCCGGTACGGCTACCTTGTTACGACTTCGTCCCAATCGCCAGTCCCACCTTCGACAGCTCCCTCCCCACAAGGGGGTTGGGCCACCGGCTTCGGGTGTTACCGACTTTCGTGACGTGACGGGCGGTGTGTACAAGGCCCGGGAACGTATTCACCGCAGCAATGCTGATCTGCGATTACTAGCAACTCCGACTTCATGGGGTCGAGTTGCAGACCCCAATCCGAACTGAGACAGGCTTTTTGAGATTCGCTCCACCTCACGGTATCGCAGCTCATTGTACCTGCCATTGTAGCACGTGTGCAGCCCAAGACATAAGGGGCATGATGACTTGACGTCGTCCCCACCTTCCTCCGAGTTGACCCCGGCGGTCTCCTGTGAGTCCCCATCACCCCGAAGGGCATGCTGGCAACACAGGACAAGGGTTGCGCTCGTTGCGGGACTTAACCCAACATCTCACGACACGAGCTGACGACAGCCATGCACCACCTGTACACCGACCACAAGGGGGGCACCATCTCTGATGCTTTCCGGCGTATGTCAAGCCTTGGTAAGGTTCTTCGCGTTGCGTCGAATTAAGCCACATGCTCCGCTGCTTGTGCGGGCCCCCGTCAATTCCTTTGAGTTTTAGCCTTGCGGCCGTACTCCCCAGGCGGGGAACTTAATGCGTTAGCTGCGGCACCGACGACGTGGAATGTCGCCAACACCTAGTTCCCACCGTTTACGGCGTGGACTACCAGGGTATCTAATCCTGTTCGCTCCCCACGCTTTCGCTCCTCAGCGTCAGTAATGGCCCAGAGATCCGCCTTCGCCACCGGTGTTCCTCCTGATATCTGCGCATTTCACCGCTACACCAGGAATTCCGATCTCCCCTACCACACTCTAGCTAGCCCGTATCGAATGCAGACCCGGGGTTAAGCCCCGGGCTTTCACACCCGACGTGACAAGCCGCCTACGAGCTCTTTACGCCCAATAATTCCGGACAACGCTTGCGCCCTACGTATTACCGCGGCTGCTGGCACGTAGTTAGCCGGCGCTTCTTCTGCAGGTACCGTCACTTTCGCTTCTTCCCTGCTGAAAGAGGTTTACAACCCGAAGGCCGTCATCCCTCACGCGGCGTCGCTGCATCAGGCTTTCGCCCATTGTGCAATATTCCCCACTGCTGCCTCCCGTAGGAGTCTGGGCCGTGTCTCAGTCCCAGTGTGGCCGGTCGCCCTCTCAGGCCGGCTACCCGTCGTCGCCTTGGTGAGCCATTACCTCACCAACAAGCTGATAGGCCGCGGGCTCATCCTTCACCGCCGGAGCTTTCAACCACCACCCATGCGAGTGGCAGTGATATCCGGTATTAGACCCCGTTTCCAGGGCTTGTCCCAGAGTGAAGGGCAGATTGCCCACGTGTTACTCACCCGTTCGCCACTAATCCCCACCGAAGTGGTTCATCGTTCGACTTGCATGTGTTAAGCACGCCGCCAGCGTTCGTCCTGAGCCAGGATCAAACTCTCCGTGAATGTTTACCCGTAATCGGGTGCACACACACGAGAGCGGAACAACCACCGGAATAAGGCGGTCGTTCACAGCGTCCTCGCTGTGTTTATTTCAAAGGAACCTCGCCACCGGAACAAGTCCGATGGACGGGGTATCAACATATCTGGCGTTGATTTTTGGCACGCTGTTGAGTTCTCAAGGAACGGACGCTTCCTTTGTACTCACCCTCTCGGGCTTTCCTCCGGGCGCTTCCCTTCGCTGTTCCAAACTCTATCAGTGTTTTTCCGGCCCTCTGACCACCGTTCTGCAGACATGCAGAAGGTGACCCCGAGATAGGATCTGACAAGTTGGATGCTGCCAGGCTGGGACGCTCGGTGGCGCCGCTCGGCCTCAAGCAGGAGTACGACTGTACACGGGGCCTCGAAGACGGTGCAAATCCATTGGGCTGGTGGTCTAGACCACCAGCCGGTATCTTCCGTGCGGAGCCCTTACTTCATCTGACATACGCTGCTGGACAGCGCCGCCCGAGACAAGCAGTGACGGCGCATATAGGCAGCTCCACCCCTGGGAGGCTTCCCATGACCACCGTGACGTCCCCGCTTGCAGGACGCGCCATCGGACTGGCCGCAGTGCCGGATCCGGTCTTCTCCGGGGCCATGGTCGGCCCGGGTACGGCGATCGAACCCGTGCGTGAACCGTCCGAGGCCGTCGCGCCCGTCGACGGTGTGATCGTCTCTCTCCACCCGCACGCGTTCGTCGTCGTGGACGAGCAGGGACACGGCGTGCTTGTGCACCTCGGGATCGACACCGTGCAGCTCAACGGTGAGGGCTTCGAGCTGCTGGTGAGCAAGGGCGACACCGTCACGCGCGGTCAGGCGATCGTGCGCTGGAATCCGGCCGCCGTCGAAGCCGCCGGCAAGTCCGCAGTCTGCCCGGTCGTGGCGCTGGAGGCCACGGTCGAGGCGCTCTCCGAACTCCGTGACAACGGCGATGTGAAGGCCGGCGACAGTCTCTTCAGCTGGAAGTGACGTCGCCGCCGTCGTACGACGGCGACCAGGACGACAACCACCGCGGCGGCGGGACCCGCCGCACTATCGGAGACGGGTGAGATGGACACAACGCTGCGAGGTGTCGGCGTGAGCCACGGTGTGGCGATCGGCGAGGTTCGGCACATGGGAACGGCGGTGTTGGAGCCGCCTGCCAAGCAGATTCCGGCGGAGGACGCGGAGCGTGAACAGGGGAACGCCCGCAAGGCAGTGGAAGCTGTGGCGGCCGACCTGATGGCGCGCGGCAATCTGGCCGGGGGCGAAGCCCAGGCGGTGCTCGAGGCGCAGGCCATGATGGCCCAGGATCCCGAGCTGATGGCGGACGTGGACCGGCGTATCGCCGTCGGCAGCACGGCCGAGCGGGCCGTGTACGACGCGTTCGCCGCCTACCGGGAGCTGCTGGCGGGTGCCGGGGAGTACCTCGCCGGGCGCGTCGCCGACCTCGACGACGTGCGGAATCGTATCGTCGCTCGGCTGCTCGGGGTGCCCATGCCGGGTATCCCGGACAGCGACGAGCCGTACGTCCTCGTGGCGCGTGACCTCGCTCCCGCCGACACCGCTCTGCTGGACCCGACGCTCGTTCTGGGTTTCGTCACCGAGGAGGGTGGGCCGACCAGCCACAGCGCGATTCTGGCGCGGGCGCTCGGGGTGCCGGCCGTCGTGGCGCTGCCGGGTGCGGGTGAGCTGGCGGAGGGCACGGTTGTCGCTGTCGACGGCAGCACCGGTGAGATCTTCGTGAACCCGAGCGACGAGAAGAAGGCCGAGTTGGAGGCCGCTGCCGCTGAGCGGAAGGCCGCGCTCGCCGCGTCGACGGGTCCGGGGGTCACCGCCGACGGTCACAAGGTGCCGCTGCTCGCGAACGTCGGTGGTCCGGCGGACGTACCTGCCGCGCTCGAGGCGGGGGCCGAGGGTGTCGGTCTCTTCCGTACCGAGTTCCTCTTCCTCGACGACAGCAAGAACGCTCCGTCCGAGGAGAAGCAGATCGAGGCGTACCGCCAGGTCCTCGAGGCGTTTCCCGAGGGACGAGTGGTCGTCCGTGTGCTGGACGCGGGCGCGGACAAGCCGCTGGACTTCCTGACACCGGCCGACGAGCCGAACCCGGCGCTGGGTGTGCGGGGGCTGCGGACGCTGCTGGACCACCCTGAGGTGCTGCGTACTCAGCTGACGGCGCTCGCGAAGGCCGCCGAGGGGCTGCCGGTCTACCTCGAGGTCATGGCCCCGATGGTGGCGGACCGTGCCGACGCCAAGGCGTTCGCCGACGCGTGCCGTGCGGCCGGGCTGCGGGCGAAGTTCGGCGCGATGGTGGAGATCCCCTCCGCTGCCCTGCGGGCGCGGTCGATTCTGCAGGAGGTCGAGTTCCTGTCGCTGGGGACCAACGACCTCGCGCAGTACACCTTCGCCGCCGACCGTCAGGTGGGTGCGGTGTCGCGGCTGCAGGATCCGTGGCAGCCCGCGCTGCTCGACCTCGTCGCGCTGTCCGCCGAGGCGGCGAAGGCCGAGGGCAAGAGCTGTGGTGTCTGTGGTGAGGCCGCGTCCGATCCGCTGCTCGCCTGTGTGCTGACCGGTCTTGGTGTCACCTCACTTTCCATGGGGGCGGCGTCCATTCCATACGTCCGGGCGGCGCTGGCGAAGTACACGCTGGCGCAGTGCGAGCGTGCTGCCGCAGCCGCGCGGACTGGCGACAGTGCTGAAGAGGCGCGTAACGCGGCTCAGGCGGTGCTGTCGGGCGAGTAGTCGGACCTGATCGGCCGGCTGACGGTTTCCGGAGGGCGCTCCACCTGTGGGTGGGGCGCCCTCCTTGTGTTCAGTGGCTGTGGTGTGGCGTCTGTCCTTCCGGTCCGAGGTCGGGGGGCGTGCAGTAGTCGACGTCCGATTCCGGGGAGATCAGATCGCCGGAGTCGATGTCGGTGCAGTAGGCGTCGAAGACCTCTCCTGCGGTGAGGGGTTCGAGGCCGTCGCCGCGCAGGCGCCAGCCGTAGATGCGGTCGGTGGTTCCGGGGCCGCTGGTGCGCATGACGAGTCCGCCGGGGCTCTGGGTGGCGATGCCGAGTGCGAGGACCGTGGTGAATTCAAGGGCCTCGGCCTCGTCGAGTTGTACGCATCCGTCGGTGTTCTCGTCGGAGTGGAGGACGGAGACGAGGGTTTCCGGAGTGCCGGTGACGCTGCAGACGAGGTGGTGTTCGCCCGGCAGGGCTGTGTCGAGGATCCGGAGGAGGAGGTCCGAGGCGCGGGTGAAGGCCGCGCGGCCGATGTCCTCCCCGCAGGAACCGCAGGTGCCGAGGCGTGCGAGGAGTGTGGTCGCGTACTCCCAGGTGGCCTGGCGGACCGCCTCGTCCACGAGGGCGGGTACGAGGTCGGTAAGTGGCTGGCCCTCGTACGGCAGTGTCGGGCCGGTGCCGGCGAGTTCGGCCGTGAAGCGTGTGCGGCTCGAGGGGACGTCCGGGTCGAGGCCCGTCTCCTCGCAGAACTCGGCGTACTCCTGGGGATCGAAGAGGGCGACGGTGGTGTGGCTGCCCTGTGCGGAGCGGGTCCTCAGCAGGTCTTCGACCTGTTTCAGGTAGGTCGCGTGGTCGTCGAAGGTGAAGGTGCGGTAGCGCCGCATGGCGCGGAAGTCGTGTTCGTCCGTGAGCAGGCCGATGGTGCCGGCGATTTCGCGGCGCAGGACGCGTCGCATCGTCTGGTGGTCGGTGTGCGCCATGTTTCCCCCTGTGCGCAGTCGATCAGTGCTCACTCACAGTAACCGGCGGCACTGACAAAGAGGGTTGGGTGAGGCGCTTCCGCACCAGTCGGTGCTGGATTGTGCAGGTCAGAGCGATAGCTGCGCCGAAGGTGGCCCATCCTGCCGGGCCGGTGGCGATGGCCGCGGTGACCGCGAGTGGTCCGATCGTGCGCTGCACGGACTGGGCCAGGCCGTGGACTCCGAGGTAGGCACCCTGCGCGGTGTCGGGGGCGAGAGCGACCGAGAGCTCCCACGAGACGGTGGCGTGGAGCATCTCGGCCATGGTGAAGGCGACTGCGGCGGCGGTGAGGAGCGCGGTGGCGGTGACGGCTCCGCCCGTGGCCGCGAGCGCCATGGCGGTGCCGCCCAGGGCGAAGGTGACGGAGAGCGGGAGGAGGAGGTTCCGGGCAGCCGCTGTGGTGGTGCCGAATCGTGCGAGGGGCACCTGGAGTGCCACGACCATGGCGTTGTTGAGGACCATCAGGAGTGGTGCGAGTCCGTTCGGGGCGTTGCTCTCGTGTGCGATCCACAGGGGCAGACCGACCTTGAACACGGCGTCGTCGAGGAAGAGGACGGTCTCGGTGGCGACGTAGGCGAGATAGGTGCGGTCGCGCCACGGGTTCGTCGGTCTGGTCGTCGGCGCCGGGTGCTTCGAGGTGATGACGGTGCGGGAAGGGGACGGGGGTTCGCCGCAGCGCAGGGTGAGAAGTGCTGAGGCGATGAAGGAGAGGGCGTCGCCGGCGAGGAGCCACTGGTAGGCGGTGGTGGTGCCGAGCGCCAGGGCCGCCGCGGCGATGAGGCCTCCCAGTGCCCAGCCCGCGTTGGCGACGGTTCGGTGGAAGGCCTGGTAGCGGACGCGGTCCGGCCCTGCGACCCGGGCGGCGTAGAGCTTGGTGAGGATGCTGGCGGCGCGGTCGCCGAGGCCGCCCACCGCAGAGAAGGCGATGAGCAGGGCGTAGTTGTTCGTGGTGAGCAGGGCGCAGGAGGCGACGGCACGCACGAGCTGGACGATCAGCAGGACTCGGGTGACCGGAAACCAGTCGGCGAGCTTGCCCCCTATGGGTGCCCCGGCGATGCCGATGGCGCCGGCGGCAGCGGCGAGGGTGCCGACCTGGGCGAGGGAGAGTGCGGAGACGTACGTGAAGTAGAGGACGGAGACGGACGCCCACAGTCCGCTGCCGACGCGGTCGACGAGCGCGATGGTGAGCATTCCGCGCCCGTCGCGCCCTCCGGGAACGCTTCTCGACCATGCTGCCGCGCGCCGTATCGGATGCACTGCTCCCCCATTGCCTGCTTGCTTTTCATTTATGTACTGATACATAATTAGCAACGTGGCAACACAATATGGGATCAGAGGTACGACGGCCAAGGGAATTGCGGCGTCCGTCGAACGGGCCGTGGCCGAGGGCTCCATGGCGCCCGGGGCTGCACTGCCTCCGGTGCGGCGCCTCGCGGACGACCTCGGCGTGAGCCCGGGAACGGTCGCGACGGCGTACAAGGAACTGCGGCAGCGCGGCATCGTGGTCACCCGGGGCCGAGGCGGGACCGTGGTGGCCCCGGCTCCGGCTGTGGCGTCACGTCGGCCGCCCAAAGTGCCCGAGGGGCTGCGGGACTTGGCGGGCGGTCACCCGGATCCTCGGCTGCTCCCCGGTCTGGTGCCGCCCTCGCGGCTGTCACCCGGCGCGCGTTCGCACCGTTCGACGCCCCGGCTGGCGCGGCTCGAGGAGGCCGTACGCGCGTGGCTGGGGTCCGACGGCGTACCGGTGGAGCACGTGACCTTCGCGCACGGGGCGTTGGATCTGGTCGGGCGGCTGCTCTCCGTCGAGCTACGGCCCGGTGACGCCGTGGCGATGGAGGATCCCGGATACCACCATCTGCTGGATCTGGTCACGGCGTTGGGGCTGCGCATGATCCCCGTCGCGGTCGACGACGAGGGAGTGCTGCCCGAGGCCGTGCGCGGGGCGCTGCGGGCGGGGGCGCGGGCGCTCGTGTGCAGTCCGCGGGCGCAGAATCCGTACGGCGGCCGCTTCTCCGCCGAGCGCCGGGAGGCGCTGCTGGGTGTGCTCCGGGAACACCCTGAGGTGCTGGTCGTGGAGAACGACCACGCTTCCGCCGTCGCCGACGCGCCGCTGCGGACGCTGACCGGCGCGGGGCTGTCGCGCTGGGTGCATGTGCGGACGGTGAGCAAGTTCCTGGGGACGGACCTGCGATGGGCGGCCGCCGCGTGTGATCCGATCACACTGGGGCGGCACGACGGGCGGCTGCTGCTGACGTCCGGCTGGGTCAGTCATCTGCTCCAGGAGACGGTGTACGGGCTTCTCACAGACGGGAGCACGCGCGCGTTGGTCGCTCGCGCCGAGGAGACCTACACCGTGCGCCGGAACGCTCTGGTACGGGAGCTCGGTGATCGGGGCATCCAGGCGCACGGGGCGAGCGGGATGAACGTGTGGGTGCCCGTCCGGGACGAGTCGGCCGTGGTGAACGGGCTGCGGTCGTACGGCTGGTGGGTCGCGGCCGGAGCCCGGTTCCGGCTGTCGGCGGGGCCGGGGGTGCGGATCACGGCTGCCGAGCTGGCGCCGACCGACGCGGCGCGGCTGGCCTCGGACTTCGCCGGAGTACTCGGTGAGTCCGAGGCCACCTACGGTGGTTGACCCGCTCGGTCAGGCGCGTTTGCGGGCCAGGTCCTCGTAGAAGTGGAGCAGGTCGAGGTTGTCGATGGAGCCCGGGTTGACCGCCTTTTCCAGAGGGGTGCCCTGGAGAAGGCGCTTGACGGGGACCTCGATGCGTTTTCCGGTGAGGGTGTGCGGGATGCCGGGGACCTCGATGACCTCGTCCGGGATGTGGCGGGGTGAGAGGTTCTCGCGGATGGTCTGCTTGATGCGGTCGAGGAGTGCCTGGTCGAGGACCGCTCCCCGAGCCAGCTGCACGAACAGCGGCATCCAGTAGCCGCCGTCGGGCTGTTCGATGCCGATGACCAGGGACTCCTGGATCTCTGGGAGTCGCTCCACGGCCTCGTAGATGTCGGCCGAACCCATGCGGACGCCCTGGCGGTTGAGCGTCGAGTCGGAGCGGCCGTGGATGACGACCGAGCCGCGCGAGGTGACGGTGATCCAGTCGCCGTGCCGCCACACTCCGGGATAGGTGTCGAAGTAGCTGTCGTGGTAGCGGCTGCCGTCGGGGTCGTTCCAGAAGTGGATCGGCATCGACGGCATGGGGTTGGTGACGACCAGCTCACCGACCTCGTCGATCAGGGGCTTGCCGGTCGGGTCCCACGACTGCAGGTCGGTGCCGAGGCTCGGTGCCTGGAGCTCGCCGATGTACACGGGCAGGGTCGGCGCGGCGCCCGCGAAGCACGAGCACACGTCCGTGCCCCCGCTGACGGAGGCGATCCACAGGTCGTCGCGGACCTCGTCGTGCAGCCAGCGGAAGCCGTCGGGCGGGAGCGGTGAGCCGGTGGTGGCCACGCACTGCACCTTGGAGAGGTCGAAGTCGCGTCCCGGGTGCACGTCGGCCTTGCGGCAGGCCATGACGTAGGCGGCCGAGGTGCCGTAGAGGGTGGCGCCCGTGCGTTCGGCGACCCGCCACTGGGCGCCCGTGTCGGGATAGCCGGGGCTGCCGTCGTACAGGACGACGGTCGTGCCCGTGAGGAGGCCGGAGACGAGGAAGTTCCACATCATCCAGCCCGTGGAGGTGTACCAGAAGAAACGATCCTCGGGCCCGAGGTCGCAGTGCAGGCCGAGTTGCTTGAGGTGCTCGACGAGGATGCCGCCCTGCGACTGGACGATCGCCTTGGGCAGGCCCGTCGTGCCGGAGGAGTAGAGCACCCACAACGGATGCGCGAACGGCACCTGTTCGAAGACCGGTTCCGTGTCCGTGCGCGTGAGGGCGGCCCACTCCAGGGCGCCTTCAGGAGCCTCGGTCCCGAGGAGCGGGATGTGGACGACGGCGCGCAGGGAGGGCAGTTCGCGGCGGAGTTCGGCGACCGTCTCGCGGCGGTCGTGCTCCTTGCCGCCGTAGCGGTAGCCGTCGACGGTGAACAGGACGACCGGTTCGACCTGCTGGAAGCGGTCCAGGACGCTGCGGGCGCCGAAGTCGGGGGCGCAGGACGTCCAGACGGCGCCCACGGCGGCCGTGGCGAGGAGGGCGACGACGGCCTGCGGGATGTTCGGGAGGTAGCCGCTGACGCGGTCTCCGGGGCGGACGCCCAGGGCGCGCAGCTCGGCGGTCAGGGAGCCCACCTGGCGGCGCAGCTCGGACCAGGTCACCGAGGCAGGCTCTTGGGTCTCGTCGACGTACAGAAGGGCGGGTTCGTCCGGGCGGGTGTCGGCCGCGCGCAGGGCGTGCTCGGCGTAGTTGAGGGTGGCGCCGGGGAACCACTCGGCGCCGGGCATCGCGCGGTCGCCGAGCACGCGCGCACAGGGCGTCGAGAACCGTACGTCGAACCACTGGGTGAGGGCTGCCCAGAACGGCTCCAGCTCGTCCACGGACCAGCGGTGGAGCGCCGCGTAGCCTCCCTCGGCCGGGGCGCCGTGGTGCTCGGCGGCCCATTCCTGGAACCTGGTGACCTGGGACCGGGCGATGCGCTGCGGATCTGGCTGCCAGAGCGGCTGGGGATTCTCGGTCGACATGGGGGCTCCCGGGCTGTGCGCGTCGTGTGCGTCTCCCGCGCACGGGCCAGGGGTGTGCGCGTGACGCGGCTGACAGGGACGATGCCATGTGATCAACTTCTACGCCAGGGTGCGCCCCACATAGTCCGTGTCGTGAAGATGTGGCCCCGGCACGGGTGAACGGCAGTTGAACGACACGCGCGCGTGGGGCGGTGAGTGGCAGGGTGAGCAGCATGAACGGTCGTGACCTGGTGCGTTCGATAAGGGCGGTCGGTTCGGCGGGAGCGCCCCAGGGGTTGCGTACCGTGCGTGCCGCGTGGCGCAGGAGGCGTACCGACGCCGTCGGGCTGCCGGCGCGGGGGGCCGAGCGGGCGCGGGTGCCGGGGCCGGTCCAGGACGCGGAGCCGGCTCCCGGCGGGGGTGTCGTCCGGTTCAGCCGCTCCGAGCTGCGGATCGTCGTCGCGGTGAACGGGGCGGTCTTCTGGGGGTGGGACGGCGCCGGGCCGGAGCCGTCGTACGCGCTCGCGGGCCGCTGCCCGGAGCCGGATCCCCGGGCGGTCCTGGAGCCGGACAAGGACGGCGGCTGGCGGGTCGTCGCCGAGCGGGCCACGGTCATGGTGTCGCGGCACGGAGCGGTCGAGGTGCGTACGCCCGGCGGGGTGACCCTGCGCCGGGATCTGCCACCCCGATGGTGGGAGCCGGTGGGCGGGGGTGAGGCGCGCTGGATGCAGCGGTCGGAGGTGGCCGCAGACGCCCGGTTCTTCGGACTGGGCGGGCGGGCCTCGGGGCCTCGGTTGCGGGACGGGACCTACCGGCTGTGGAACACCGATCCCGGCCGGCCCTTCGGACCGGGCGACGATCCCCTGTACGTCACGATGCCGGTGCAGCTGGTGGTGGCCGACGCCGCCACCCATCTCGTGTTCCACGACACCTCGTGGGACGGCACCGTGACCCTGCGGGAGGGCGAGGAGGGCGCCGGCTCCGGGCACGACCGGGCGGGGATGTCCGAGCTGCGGATGGCCGGCGGTCCGCTGCGCTGCTGGGTGATGGTGGGCACTCCCGCGCGCGTGCTGCTCGCCTGGGCCTCGCTGACCGGTGCGCCCGCGCTGCCGCCGTCCTGGGCGCTCGGCCATCATCACGCCCGCTGGGGCTTCGGCAGTGAGCAGGAGGTCCGGCGGATCGTCGCCGGGTACCAGGAGCGCGCTCTGCCGCTCGACGCCGTCCACCTGGACATCGACCACTACGACGAGCACCAGGTGTTCACGGTCGACCAGGAGCGCTTCCCCAAGCTGCCCCAACTGGCCGAGGAACTGCGCCGGGACGGGGTCCGGCTGGTGTCGATCGTCGATCCGGCCGTCAAGGCGGCGCCCGGCAACGCCGTCCATGACAGCGGGACGGCCGAGGACGCCTTCGTGCGGGACGCGTCGGGGCGGCTCGTGAAGGGGGTCGCGTGGTCCGGGGAGGCGCTCTTTCCGGACTTCACGCACGCGCGTGTACGTGCCTGGTGGGGTCGCCTCTACCAGGAGCGACTCACGGCGGGGTTCGCGGGCTTCTGGCACGACATGAACGAGCCCACGTCCTTCAACGCGTTCGGTGAGTCCACCCTGCCGCGCTCGGCCAGACACTCCCTGGAGGGTCGCGGTGGCGACCACCAGGAAGCGCACAACGTCTACGCGCTGTGCATGGCCCGGGCCGGATACGAGGGGCTGCGCGAGCTGGTGCCGGGCGAGCGGCCCTTCCTGTTCTCGCGCTCCGGCTGGGCCGGCATACAGCGGTACGGGGGCACCTGGTCGGGTGACGTGGCCACCGGATGGCCGGGCCTGCGGGCTTCGCTGTCGCTCGTGATGGGGCTCGGGCTGTGCGGGGTGCCGTACTCGGGGCCCGATGTGGGCGGCTACGACGGGCACCCCTCCCCCGAGCTGTATCTGCGCTGGTTCCAGCTCGGCGCCTATCTGCCGTTGTTCCGTACCCACGCGAGTCCGCGGGCCGGGCGCAGGGAGCCGTGGGAGTTCGGAGCCGAGGTGCTGGAGCACGCACGCGTGGCGCTCGTGGAACGCCGGCGGCTGCTGCCGTACTTCATGACGCTCGCGCAGCTGGCCCGGCGTACCGGAGCGCCTTATGTACGGCCCCTGTGGTGGTCCGTGCCCGAGGACCGCGCCCTGCGGGACTGCGAGGACGCCTTCCTGCTCGGCGACAGCCTGCTCGTGGCACCGGTGCTCGATCCGGGCGGCGACCGGCGTGCGGTGCAACTGCCGCGCGGGCGCTGGTACGACACGACCACGGAGCAGGTGTACGAGGGACCGGGACAGGTCCTGGTCGACGCCCCCCTGTCGCGGATCCCGGTGCTCGCGCGCGCGGGCGCCGTCATTCCGGTGCGGGGGGACCGACGGCGGGATCGAACTGGAGGTGTGGGCTCCGGCCCGGGGACGGAGCGGGGGCGGGCTGCTCGTCGAGGACGCGGGCGACGGTTGGGACGAACCGGAGATCGAACGGTACGTCGTCCGCTGGGAGGGCCGGAAGCTGGTCGTTCAGCGCGAGGGCGAGGACGGCTTGAGCGAGCCGTCCCACCCGGTGCGGCTGCGCGGGCTGGGAGCGCGCTGAGACTCAGAGGTAACGGCCCTCGAACCAGGCCCGTACGGCCAGCGTGTGCAGCGGGAAGGCGAGCTCCTCCGGCCTGCGCAGGAGGTGCCAGCCCTCCGTCTCGTTCGTGGCCGCGGACTGCGGGAGACCGTCGGCGGGACGCTCCGGCAATGCCCCGAACAGCAGCAGGTGGCCGTCGGGCGAGCTCAGCGCGTCGACGAGCCGTACGTCACGGCTCGCCGCCTCGATGCCGGTCTCTTCCCCGAGTTCACGGACCAGGGCGTGCCGCCAGTCCTCGCGGTCGTCGATGAAGCCGCCGGGCAGCGCGATGCCTCCGCGCGCGGGAGCGACGGTTCGGGTGATGACGACCAGGGCGGTGCCCTGGGTGTCGTACACGGGCTGGAGCGCGACGGCGACCGGCAGGGGGTTGCGGTACGCGACGGTGTGGCAGACGGGACAGGTGCGGGGCCAGCCCGCGACACCCTCTCCGTAGGGCGCTCCGCAGCTCGAACAGTGTGAGCCGGGGACGGAGTTGGGGGTGGAGTGCTGAGTTTCGGACACGCCGCGGACTGTATCCGATCATCAGGTGGTCCGGTTGCGCCGGGCCCTCTGCCCCTTTGCGGCCGCCCGTGGCACACTTCTGACGTTCCGTCAGATCTGGGCCGGGGAGGACCTGTGCCGCGCACGCACACACCTGTGGTCGCCGGGTGGTTCGCCGGTGACGGAGACGACTTCACACTTCTCGGAACCCGCTGCTCCGCCTGCACCTCGGTCTTCTTCCCGCGCGAGGACGGCTGGTGCCGCAACCCCGGATGCGCCGGTGGCGATCTGGCGGAGATTCCCCTTTCGCGGCGCGGTCGCGTCTGGTCGTACACGGACAGCCGGTACCGGCCTCCGTCACCGTATGTGACCGATCCGGAACTTCCGTGGGAGCCGCACACGTTGATCGCTGTGGAGCTGGCCGCCGAGCGGATGGTGGTGCTGGGGCAGGCGGTTCCCGGGGTCACCGCCGCCGATCTGACCGTGGGCGCGGAGGTGGAGGTCGTCCCCGGGGTGCTCCATGAGGACGGGGAGACGGTCTGGACGACGTGGCAGTGGCGGCCGACGGGGGTGACGGCATGACGGGAGAGGTGGCGGTGCTCGGCGCGGGCATGCACCCCTGGGGCAAGTGGGGGCGCAACTTCGTCGAGTACGGCGTGGCGGCGGCGCGCGCGGCGCTTGGCGACGCCGGCCTGGAATGGCGGGACATCGGATCGATCGTCGGCGCGGACACCGTGCGGGGCGGTTATCCGGGCTACGTGGCGGGGGCGACCTTCGCCAGGGCGCTGGGCTGGCAGGGGGCCCGCGTCGCCAGCGTGTACGCGGCCTGCGCGTCCGGAGCACAGGCCGTGGCCGCCGCGCGGGCGCAGATCCTCGCGGGCCTGGCCGACGTGGTGCTCGTGGTGGGTGCGGACGCCGCCCCCAAGGGGTTCTTCCGGCCCGCGGGCGGCGACCGGCCCGACGATCCGGACTGGCTGCGGTTCCGGGTCCTCGGGGCGACCAACCCGACCTACTTCGGGCTCTACGCGCGCCGGCGCATGGCCGTGCACGGGGACACGGTGGAGGACTTCGCGCAGGTCAAGGTGAAGAACTCGGCTCTGGGCGCGCTGAATCCGTACGCGCGCTACCGCAAGCGGGTCAGCGCGGACGAGGTCGCGGCCTCCGCCGTGGTCGCCGATCCGCTGCGGCTGCTCGACATCTGCGCCACCTCGGACGGCGGGGCGGCGCTGGTGCTCTCCAGCCTGGAGTTCGCGCGCCGCAGGGGCGTGGCCGAGCCCGTGCGGATCAGGGCGGTGTCGACGGTGACGCCGACGTACCCGAACACGGTGCTGGATCTGCCGGACATCGCGACGGACTCCGCCGCCGCTGCCGAGCCAGCCGCCGAGACGTTCCGCGCGTCGATCGCGCGCGCGGCCTACGAGGAGGCGGGTCTCGGGCCGGAGGATCTCTCCCTCGCCGAGGTCTACGACCTGTCCACCGCCCTGGAGTTGCAGTGGTACGAGGACCTCGGGCTGTGCGGTCAGGGCGAGGGCGCGAAGCTCCTGCGCGAGGGGGCGACGGCGCCCGGCGGGCGCATTCCCGTCAACACGAGCGGTGGGCTCGCCTCCTTCGGCGAGGCGGTGCCGGCCCAGGCGATCGCCCAGGTGTGTGAGCTCACCTGGCAGCTGCGGGGCGACGCGGGCGACCGGCAGGTCGAGCACGCGCGCGTGGGGATCACCGCGAACCAGGGGCTGTTCGGACACGGGTCGGCGGTGATCGCGGTGAGATGACCGGGCGGACCGGCGTCCCGAGAAAGGGGTTTCCACACGCTGTGTGAGCGGCCCGGAATCCTGCGTGAACGTCTCATGAACTGCGCTTGGGCCTGGTCTGAGAGCGCCATCATGCTCCCGTGCGCTCCTGGACGGATACTCTCCGCTTCGCCTTCCAGCCCGTGGTCAATCTGGCCACCGGCGGAGTCGCGGGGCTGGAGATACTCGCCCGCCCCGAGACCGGCGACGTCCTCGCGGAGGCCCGCCGCGACCCTGAACTCGACGGAAAGCTCGCCGTGTTGGCGGTAAGGGCGGCGGCACGCAGGGAAACGCTGCTGCCCCTGCACGTCAACGTGTTCGCGGGCACACTCGCCGACCTCGGCGGCCTCACCCCGCTGCACCACGCGGTGCGTGAGGTGGGGCGCCTGCCCTGGGAGATCACGCTCGACGTGGGTCCGCCGTACACACATGTGCCGCACCAGGCACTGCTGGAGGCGCTCGCCGAGCTGCGGGGGCAGGGCTTCCGGATCAGCGCGGACGGCGTGGGCGACGGGGACGTACCCCTGAGACTCCTTGTCGACATGTCGCCCGACCTCGTGAAGCTCGACGCGTCGCTGCTGGTCCGGCCGTCGGCCGTGCGGGCGATGCGGACCCTGTGCGACGAGCTGGGAGCGCTCCTGTGCGTGGAGGGCGTGGAGACGGAACTGCAGTACGGGGCCGCACTGTCGGCCGGTGCGCAGCTGGCGCAGGGC
Source organism: Streptomyces sp. SLBN-8D4 (assembly GCF_049739545.1). NCBI lineage: Bacteria > Bacillati > Actinomycetota > Actinomycetes > Kitasatosporales > Streptomycetaceae > Streptomyces > Streptomyces sp. SLBN-8D4. Next base: position 8,094,286 of record NZ_JBMGQC010000001.1, on the reverse strand, counting down.
ACGCTGCTCGCGCCGCCGTCACGGCTCCCCGCGGCGGAGGTGTATGTCCCGCCCCGCTCCCCCGCCGATGCGGCGCCCCTGCGCTCGGGTCCTTCGGTACGGGAGTTCGTGCGTCCCGCCGCGCTGTTGCCGGCCACCGCGTCCGCGGGGCAGGTGCGGACACTGCTGACCGGGTCGCCCGACGTGTCCGGGGTGCTGCTCGTGGACAGGGAGGGGGTGCCGTTCCGCTCGGTGCACCGGTCGCGCTTCCTGCTGTCGATGTCGGGGCGCTACGGACACGCCCTGTACGCCGACCGCCCCGCGGCCAAACTCGGCGATCCGCCGCGGACGGTGGGGATCGACGCCACCGCGTGGGAGGTCCTGGACGTGGTCGCCGTCGGCGACCGGGACCGTACGTCGGACGACGTCGCCGTGGTCGACCTCTTCGGCCGGTGCGTGGGAGTCGTGCGGCTCGCGGATCTCGTACGGGCGCTGAGCGAGACCCGGGTGGAGGAGGCGGCCGGGCTCAACCCGCTGACGCGGCTGCCCGGTTCGGACGCGATCACGGGCGAGGTGGACCGGCGTATCGCCGCCGGCCGGACGTTCGCGCTGAGCTGGCTGGACGTCGACCACTTCAAGGAGGTCAACGACGGGGCGGGATTCGCGGCGGGCGACGAACTCATCCGCGAGGTGGGACGGGCGCTGCAGCATGCGGCGACCGGCACCGCGCGCGTGGGGCACATCGGCGGGGACGACTTCCTGGTGCTGACGGACCCGGAGGAACTGGCCCCGCTGGCCGCGTCCGTTCTCGACGCCCCCTGGGCGGCGGGCGGGCGGCCCGTGACACTTTCCCTGGCCACCGTGGTGTGCGTGCCGGGCAGCGTGCCGGACCATCGGGAGGCGGCCGCCTGTCTGGCGCCGTTGAAGAAGGCCGCCAAGGCGCTCAGCGGGGCGAGCTGGGTCGTGGGACGGGCAGGACTTCCCGGGCAGGAGATCCGGCGCGGGACGGAGCCACAGGCACCTTCGGCGGGGTATGCGGTGGCTGAGCCGGGCAGGGGCTGAAGAGGCATCCGGTAAGTCGCCCCTTCGGTTCGAAGAGGGCTCGTCCGGCCCTCGCGCCCGTTGTTCAAGTCGGTTCGGGCGCCCGCCCCAACCGTTGCCGTCGGCGACCTTGACGCTCCCCGGGGCCCGGTGAACACTTCGGGTGTCGGTCGACATCGCCGTACATTCTCGGCGTTCCAGGCACCACGCCGCGCGGGCCCCCCACGAGCCAAGGCCCATACCCCCACGGGCGATTCGGCAGCGACGGCACGCTCGTCGCGGATGCCGGGCGGGGCGCGGGACCTCCCTGCCCTCGGCAGTTCGCCAAGGGAACCGCAACCCTGCACGGTGGACCGGGGCGGGAAGACCCCGGGCCAGGGCCTAGGAGCCGCCATGAGCAACGGAGACGTATTCCTCGGTGAGGTCATCGGTACGGCGATTCTCATCCTCTTCGGCGCCGGCGTGGTCGCGGCCGTCGTACTCAACTACTCCAAGGCGAAGGACGCCGGCTGGGTCGTCATCGCGTTCGGCTGGGGCTTCGGCGTGCTGGCCGGGGCGTACACCGCCGCACCGCTGTCCGGCGGGCATCTCAACCCCGCCGTGACCATCGGGATCGCCGTCGACACCGGGGACTGGGACCAGGTACCGGTCTACATCGCCGGGCAGATGGTCGGCGCCATGCTCGGAGCGGTCCTGTGCTGGCTGACCTACTACGCGCAGTTCCGGGCCAACGCCGAGGAGGAGATCGCCCAGCCCACGCTCGGGATCTTCTCGACCGCGCCGGCGATCCGCAATCCCGTGGCGAACCTGGTCACGGAGATCATCGCGACCATAGGCCTGGTCCTGCCGATCCTGGCCTTCGGGCTCACCAAGGGCCTCGGCGAGTCCGGTACCGCGGTCCTCGTCGTCGCCTTCCTGGTGGTGGGCATAGGTCTGTCGCTCGGCGGGCCCACCGGATACGCCATCAACCCGGCCCGCGACCTGGGCCCACGCATCGTCCACACGCTGCTGCCGATCCCCAACAAGGGCACCTCGGACTGGGGTTACGCGTGGATTCCGGTGGTGGGGCCGCTGATCGGCGGAGCGCTGTCCGGAGTGATCTTCAATGCAGCATTCTGAACCGCAGCCCTCGTGAAACGCAGCCTCGTGCAGGACCCGACGAAGGGGACGTCATGACGGACAAGTTCGTCGCCGCCATCGACCAGGGCACCACCTCCAGCCGCTGCATCATCTTCAACCAGGACGGCGCGATCGTGGCCGTCGACCAGCGCGAGCACCGCCAGATCTTCCCCAAGCCCGGCTGGGTGGAGCACGACGCCACCGAGATCTGGTCCAAGGTGCAGGCCGTGGTCGCCGGGGCGGTCGCGAAGGCCGGGCTGCGCGCCGGCCAGCTCAGCGCGCTCGGCATCACCAACCAGCGCGAGACGACGGTCCTGTGGGACCGCGCCACGGGCAAGCCCGTGCACAACGCGATCGTCTGGCAGGACACCCGTACCGCGGCCCTGACCCGCCGGCTCGGTGGCTCGGACGGCCAGGACCGTTTCCGCGAACAGACCGGACTGCCGCTGGCCACCTACTTCTCGGGGCCGAAGGCGGCCTGGCTGCTCGACAACGTGCCGGGACTGCGCGCGCGTGCCGAGAACGGCGAGATCGCCTTCGGCACCATCGACTCCTGGCTGATCTGGAACCTCACCGGCGGTACGGACGGCGGGCGGCACGTCACGGACGTGACCAACGCCGGACGGACCATGCTGATGAACCTGGAGACGCTCCAGTGGGACCAGTCCATCCTGTCCGCGATGGACGTGCCCGACGCGGTGCTGCCCGAGATCCGGTCGTCCGCCGAGGTCTACGGCACCGCGGTCGGCCAGCTCTCGGGCGTGCCCGTGGCGTCGGCGCTGGGCGACCAGCAGGCCGCGGTGTTCGGGCAGGCCTGCTACGACGTGGGTACGGCGAAGAACACGTACGGCACGGGCTCGTTCCTGCTGCTCAACACGGGCAACCGGCCGGTCCCGTCCAAGAACGGCCTGCTGACGACCATGGGCTACAAGATCGGCGGCGAGGCGCCGGTCTACTGCCTGGAGGGGTCCATCGCCATCACGGGCGCCCTGGTCCAGTGGTTCCGCGACCAGCTCGGCATCATCCGTACCGCCGACGAGATCGAGCCGCTCGCGGCCAGTGTCGAGGACAACGGCGGCGCGTACATCGTGCCCGCCTTCTCCGGCCTGTTCGCGCCCTATTGGCGTTCCGACGCGCGCGGGGTCGTCACGGGCCTGACGCGGTACGTCACCAAGGCGCACCTCGCGCGGGCCGTGCTGGAGGCGACGAGCTGGCAGACGCGCGAGGTCGTGGACGCCATGTACCAGGACTCCGGGGTGCAGATCACCACCCTGAAGGTGGACGGCGGCATGACCAAGAACGACCTGCTCATGCAGCACCAGGCGGATGTGCTCGACGTGCCGGTGGTCCGGCCGAAGGTCTCCGAGACCACGTGCCTGGGCGCCGCGTACGCGGCCGGGCTCGCCACGGGCGTGTGGAACGACCTCGACGAGCTGAAGTCCCACTGGCAGAAGGACGTCGAGTGGACGCCGAACATGGAGGCGTCCGTCCGGAACCGCCAGTACCACAACTGGCGCAAGGCCGTGGAGAAGAGCCTCGGCTGGGAGGAGGACGGCGACAACTAGGCACGCGCGCGCAGTGCCGTCGAGCCGCGGCCCCGTACCCCTGTCGGCGGGGGTACGGGCCGCACCCGTGTCTCAGGTCGCGACGCTCTGGCGGCGCCGCGCAGAGTACGCCATCGCGTGCTGGACGACGCCCACGAGTACGTCCTTGACCGACTGCTTGTCCCGGGCATCGCACAGCACGACCGGTACGTCCTCGTCGAGGTCGAGGGCCTGCCGTACGTCCTCCTCGGGGTAACGGACCGCTCCCTCGAAGCAGTTGACGCCGACGAGGAAGGGGATGGAGCGCCGCTCGAAGTAGTCGACCGCGGCGAAGCAGTCCTCCAGGCGGCGGGTGTCGACGAGCACAACGGCTCCCAGGGCGCCTTCGGAGAGCTCGTCCCACATGAACCAGAACCGTTCCTGCCCGGGCGTGCCGAACAGGTACAGCACCAGGTCCTCGCGCAGGGTGATCCGCCCGAAGTCCATGGCGACGGTGGTGGTGCGCTTGTTCTCCACACCGCTCGTGTCGTCGACGGGGCGGCCCGCCTCGGTCAGCAGTTCCTCGGTGCGCAGCGGTCTGATCTCGCTGACCGCGCCCACGAACGTGGTCTTGCCCACGCCGAAGCCGCCGGCCACCAGGATCTTGAGCGTGACGGGCTCGACCGGGGGCTTGCCGCGCTCAGATCGCCCGAAGATCATTGGTCTCTTCTCCTGCTTGCTGGGGGTGTGGGGTGGACGGCGGTGCGCGGGCGGCCGTACGGGCGTCGCGCGGCGACGTCGGTGCAGGTCCCGTCTCGGTCGACCCGGAACCGCCGGCCTGTCGTCACGTCCGTCTCCCCGATCGCACTGCTCGCAGCCGTGTCCGCGGGCCGCTGGCCGGCCGTCCGCGAATGGTCGTCGACGATCAGTCAGATCATATCGGCAGGGGGCTTCCCGGTGTCCGCCGCGGACCGGTAGGGCCTCCCGGCGCGGACACGCGGCCCGCTCTCGGCGTTCTCCGAGGGCGGGCGCGCGCGACGGCCCCTCACAGTGCCCGCAGGCCGTTGATCACGTCGCGCAGGATGCTCTCGTCCGGCAGCTCGGCGGGTGGCACCGGCCGGTTCACATGGACCCACTCCGAGGCGACGAGGTCACCCACGAGGACCCGTACGACCCCGATGGGCAGGTCGAGTTCGGAGGACAGCTCGGCGACCGACTGCGGGCTGTCCCGGCACAGGTCGACGATGTCCACGTGCTCGGGGGACAGCGAGTGGTCCCCTTCCGGATCGTCCGTGTGGGATTCGGCCACGACGACCGCGATCAGGTCGAGGCGGTGCTGGCCGGCACTTGTGGTGCGACCACGCGTCATGGCGTACGGACGAACCACCGGTCCGGCCTCGTCGTCGAACCAGTGGCTTCTTCCCTGACCGTCTGTGCTCATGCCATCTCACTACCCGCCCTGAGGCAGATCGGTGCGCGGGGCGGCACTGAGATGCACACCGACCCGCTTGACCAGGAGCGTCATCTCGTACGCGACGAGACCCACGTCCGAGTCGGCGTCCGAGAGGACGGCGAGGCAGCTGCCGTCACCCGCGGCCGTCACGAACAGGAAGGCATCGTCCAGTTCCACGACCGTCTGCCGGACGTTGCCCGCCTCGAAGTGCCGGCCCACACCCTTGGCCAGGCTGTGGAACCCGGACGCCACGGCGGCGAGGTGCTCGCTGTCCTCACGGGTCAGGTCCTGGGACACGCCGGTCGGGAGGCCGTCGCTGGAGAGCACCAGGGCCTTGCGGATGCTCGCGACGCGCTCCACCAGGTCATCGAGGAGCCAGTTGAGCTCGCCGGACTTTTCGGTCGCCTTCGGTGCGGTCATCGACCGTCCCCCTTAGTCGTTCGTTGTGGTGCTGTGCCGCCGGACGTGTCGTCGCCCTCGGCGTTCTCCTCACGGCCACGCTGCCAACCCCGTTGGAGCGAGGCCATTCGGCTGCGGACCTCGTCGGCGTCCCGCTCCGCGGGCTCCGCCTGGTTCTGGGGGCGCCGCTCCGGGGCCTGTTTGAGCTGCGGGGCCAGGTTGGCCTGCCGTACCCGGCGGGGCAGCGGAGCGGTGCCGGAGCCGGCCTCGACGGGCCCGCGGGCGGCGTCGAGCGGCGGCCTGCCGGAGCCGGAGGCTCCGGCGGCACCACCGGAAGGCTCGCCCCAGCCCGGCCGTACGACGCCGCCCGGCGCGGAGTCGGTCGCGCGCCTGCCCACGGCATCCGCGGTCGGGCCCACGGCGCCGAGAGCGGACGTGTCCGAGCCGTGCCCGTCGGCGGCCGAGTCCTCCGCGCCCGGGCCGCTCGACGCGATGTCGGCACGCCGGGTGCGTCGGGGCAGGCCAGGCGCTGCGGGTCCGCCGCCGAGTTCACGACCGGGGGATGTCGAGGGGGCCGGTGGCTCCGTCAGCTCGTCCAGGCGGTCGGCCACGCCGGTGCTCCGGCGCAGGGCCGCGGCACGGCGGCGGCTCGGGAGGGTCGGAGGTTCGGAGCGCGCGGGCCCCGCCGCGGGGGTGGTCTGCGACCGGGACGCGCCCGGGCCGATCGCCGGCGGCTGGTCCGCCTCCTGGCGTCCCGTCCGCTCGCCGGTGACCGGGCGGCCGTGGGAGCTGACCAGCTTGGGAGTCCGGCGACGGGACAACGACACCGGGGCGTCCGCGCTGCCGCCGCCGATGTCCGCCCCGTCGGTTCCGGGAGACTCTTCGTCGACCTGGGCCAGGGAGCGGCGCGGCCGGAACAGTCCGCCGCGCTCGCTGTCCTCGGATTCGAGGACGCCCGGCAGGTCGCTCAGGGTGTCCAGGTCGACCGGAGCCTCCAGTTCGACCGGGCCGTCCAGGATCGCGGGCGGCATGCCCCCCAGCGGTGCCCCCCGGGTGAGCGAGACGCGCTGCGCCTGCTCCAGTTCGGCCTCCTTCGACGGCCGGGGCCTGTCGAGGCGGAAGCCGATGCCGTTGGTGTCGGGGACGTCGTCGGTCAGCAGCGCGTCGGGGATGAAGACGACCGCCGTCGTGCCGCCGTACGGCGAAGGCTGCAGCGAGACCCTGACGTTCTGCCGCTGGGCGAGCCGGCTGACCACGAACAGCCCCAGCCGGTCGGTGTCGGACAGCTCGAACTCCGGTGTCTCGGCGAGCCGGAGGTTGGCGTCAAGGAGCGCGTCGGCGGCCATGCCGAGTCCGCGGTCGTGGATCTCCAGGGTGAAGCCGTTGGCGACGCGCTCGCCCAGGACCTGGACGGCGGTGTGCGGCGGGGAGAACACCGTGGCGTTCTCCAGCAGTTCGGCCACCAGATGCGTGAGGTCCGCGACGGCCGGGCCGGTCACGGCCACCCTGGGCAGCCGGCGGACCTCGATGCGCTCGTAGTCCTCGACCTCGGCGACGGCGGCACGGACGACGTCCATGAGCTGGACGGGTTTGCGCCACTGCCGGGAGGGGGCGGCGCCGGAGAGGATCACCAGGCCCTCGGCGTGCCGGCGCATACGGGTCGTCAGGTGGTCGAGGCGGAAGAGGTCGGCGAGTTCGTCGGTGTCCTCGGTGCGGCGCTCCATGGTGTCGAGCAGGGTGAGCTGCTTGTGCAGCAGAACCTGACTGCGCCGGGCGAGGTTGACGAAGACCTCGGAGACCCCGGCGCGCAACTCGGCCTGTTTGACGGCCGCTTCGACAGCGGCGCGCTGGAGGGTGTTGAGCGCCTGGCCGACCTCGCCCATCTCGTTCTTGTCGTACTCCAGGCGTGGGACCTCGGTCTCGATGTCGACCTGTTCGCCCACGGACAGCCGGCGCATCACGCTGGGCAGCCGTACGCCGGAGGCCTCGTGGGCGTCCAGACGCAGTTGCCGCAGGTCGCGGATGAGGCCGCGGCCGACGCGCACGGACAGCACGAGCGAGAAGAGCAGGGCGATCAGACCGAGGATGCCGACGGCGGCCGCCTTGATGATGACGCCCATCGCGTCCGGCCGGACGCGGTCCTGGAGGCGGTCGCCCGCCTGGTCGTCGAGCTTGGCGAGTTCGTCGAGCGCACTGCCCGCGGCGGCGTCCCAGCTCTTGGCGCTGACGCTGCCGGTCGTACCGGGCTCCGCGGTGGCGACGGACTGCTCGGCGGAGCGCAGCGGAGCGGTGCCGGCGTTCTTCCAGAAACGCTCGTAGCGCTCGCGCTCCGAGGCCGGCAGAACTCCCAGGCTGACGTCGTACATCAGGGTCCGCTGGGCGGCGAGGTCGGAGACGTCGCGGATCTCGTCACGGGTGAGCTTGCCCACCACGAGGGCGGAACCGAGGAGGGCGTCCTCGCGGGAGAGCAGTTCACGGGCCCGGGTGATGTTGACCAGCGCCCGGGCCTGCTTGTCCAGTTCGACGTTGTCGATGCCGTCGAGGGTGGCGAGGAGGGCGTAGGCGGGGTCGACGAGGCGGTTGTACTGGTCGAGGGCCTGGAACCTGGAGACGGTGCCGTCCTCGACACTGCGGCGCAGCGAGTCGATGCCGTCGAAGGCGTCCAGGACGGCGGTGAGGCGCTCGTCGTCGTCCTGGTCCAGACCGTCGCGGACATCGGGATCGTGCGCGTTCCGGCGGAACTTGGCGATGGCCTCGTCCGAGGCGCTCCTCGTGCCGCGCAGCGCGGCCAGGGCGTCCGAGGCGCGCGGATCGGCCAGGTAGACGAGCGTCTGGCGGCGTTCCTGCTGGAGCACGCGCACGGTGTCCTCGATGGGATACCCGAGCTTCTCCGTGACGGTCGACACCTGGAAGAGCCGGGCGACCTCACGTCCCGTCTGCACCGTGGCGAAGCCCCACACCGCGATCAGGGACACCAGCGGCACGAGAAGCAGCGCCACGATCTTCCGGCGGATCGACTTCCCGCGAAAGCGCATGGCCTCCCCCAGCTCGACCCCCATCCGCCGGGGGTACACATGTACGTCAACAAACCGGCGCGAGCCTACTACCGACGCACACGTAACTCGAAGTTGCGTCCGGAACCCGAACTTCTGCCGCGGTTTCGAGAGATGGGTGCTTGTCCTCCCATTGCGGGAGATTGCGTCCCGCGACCAGGTGGGGCGATCGGACCGGAACTGATCGGCCAGGGTGGGTGGTTGGCTGGATTTTTTCGTTTCTTTGACGTCGCGGGGGAATCTTGAAGGGGTTTTGTTCGTCTTCCTCTTCGGGAAATGGCGGTGGATTCGGCCACAGGAGCCGCATCTGCAACTGGGCGGCGTAAAGCAGCGCAAGCCGGGCAGCCACCTTAGAAGCCCGGTTCACGAACACCGGGACGAGGGGTCTGCCGGCGGTGGGGAGTGACACGGTGATGGGCACGGCGGAACGGCAGGAGGCGCCGGGAATCGGCGCGGAGACAGCGAGTCCGACGGCGCCCCGGCGCACCGGGGCACGGGTTCCCGACATACCGGCGGAGCCGGACGTGCCGCGCAGGCGCGCCGCGGCCCGGGAGGAGGCGTACCGGCCATTGTGGGTCGAGGAGCCCGCCCGCAGGCGTCGGCTGCCGGATCCGGTGCGGACCTCCGCGGTGCGGGCGGTGCTCATCATCGCGGTGACCCTGCTTCAGGCGATGGTGGCCTTCCTGTGCACCCTGGCCGGGTCCTGGCTGGCGTTCCCGATGGTGCTGAGCAGCGTGGCGAGCACCGTGGTGGCCACCTGGGGCGCCGTGGACGTCTGGGTGACCCGTCAGGTGTGGAACCAGCGCCACGGCGTGGTGTCGACCCCGAGCAGCACCGCGCGTGCGCTGCGGCGTGAGCGCCGCAAGGCCCGGCGGCACGCGCGGGTCACGGAGCGGACCCAGGAGCGGATACGGCGTCAGGGCGGCGGCACGGGGCGGTTGTCCCATCCGTGAGGGCTTGATCACCCCCGCCGTCGGCGTCGGCCGGCCGCTCACCGGGCGCGGCCCCGCGCTCCTTACGGAGTCGCGGGCGCCGGGCGCTTGAACATCCGGGTCGCCGTGATCTCGCTGTGCCCCGCCTCCCCCGCCTGCGGCTGCTGCGGCAGGCCGGGGCGGAGGTGTTCCTCCACGCTGATGTACTTCAGGCCGGCCCTGAGGTCCGCGTCATTGCGCAACCGGATGACCAGGGGGAACTCGGCGAGCGCCGTCGTGTCGAACAGTCCGGTGGTGTACAGGAGTTGGACACCCAGCGCGTCCGACACGGCCCGCTGGAGTTCCAGCAGATACGTCGCGTTGGCGCGGCCGATGGGGTTGTCCAGGAAGAGCGTCCCCGCGTGCCGGTGCTTGTCCCGGCCCCGGTCGTTGGACCGCAGGGCCGCCATCGTGCAGTACAGCGCGATGGCCGCCGTCAGCAGCTGACCGCCGGAGAACACGTCACCCATCTGACCCACGGGCACCCGCTCGGCCCGCAGCACGGCGTCCGGCTTGAGGATCTCCACGGCCACCCCCCTGGGCTGGAGCGCCGCCCCGACTCCCCGCAGCAGCAGGGACATTCCGTCCCGCCGCAGGTCGGAGTTCTTCTTCACCGCGGCCCTGGTCGCCTCGTCGATGACCTCGCCGAGCCGCTCGGTCAGCGTCGCCTGGTCGGGCTCCTCGAAGCGGATCCGCAGGAACTCCTGCCCGGACCACTCACCGAGCCCCTCCGGCAGCCGGGACAGCCGCTGGGCGGACCTGAGCGTGGCGAGGGCGGACTCCACGAGCCCCCGCAGCCGGTCCACGATCGAGTCCCGGTTCCGCTCCAGCTGCGCCAACTCGTCGGTCAGCACCCGCAGTCGGGGGGCGAAGGCGTCCGCCCACTTCTGCGCGTGCTCGGGCAGGGCCGAGGCGGGCAGCTCGCGGATCTGCTGCCGCGCGGGGGTGCGGACCTGCTCGTAGCGCGTGGAGTTGGCGTGCCGCACGAGGACGTCACTGGCCTCGCGGACGGCCGACTCGGCGGCGGAGAGGTCGGCTGCACAGCCGCGCAGCGAACGGCGGGCCTCGGCGGCGGCCCGCCGGGCCTCCTCGGGGCTGCCCGGGTACGGCTCCTGCTCTTCCTGCTCATCCTCCACAACGTGCTCGCGCAGCAGGTCGCGCAGCATCGCGGCAATCTCGTCGAAGCCGCCTGCCGCGTCCTCGGCGGCCCGGTGGGAGCCGAGCAGTTCCGCGTGCACCTCCCTGGCCTGCGCCAACGCCTCGGTCCGGGAGGCGAGTTCGGCGGTGGCCGTACGCAACAGCGCCTGCGCGTGCTCGGCGTCGCGCGGCTCCAGCTCCGGCGACAGCTCGGTGTGCGCCTCGCCGTCCCCGGGCGCATGCCGTTCGGCCTCGCCGCGCAACCGCCCCAGCTGCTCGCTCGCGGTCGACACCCGGGTCTCCAGGAGCTGCACCAGTTCCTCCGCACGGGCGGCGGCGGCCTGCCGGGAGGGCCCGTCGGAGCCGTCGGGCGACTGGAGCAACTGCGCCGCGCGGGTGCGGACCTTGTTGCTCAGCCGGTCCAGTTCGGCGAGGGCCGCGCTCTCGTCGCTCTCCGCCCGCGCCTGCTCGGCCCGCAGATCGGCGCCGACCCCCACCTTCTCGTACAGCTGGGAGGCGGCTCGGTAGGCCTCGCGGAGCGCGGGCAGCGAGGACTTGGAGGCGTCCGGGTCGCTGTCCGGGACGTCGTCCGGGGCGCCGGCGATCTCGGCGCGCTCGGCGCGCAGCGCCCGCGCGGTGCGGCGGGCGTCGTCGGCGGCCCGCTGGGCCCCGCGCCGGTCCTCGTCGGCGGCCCGGGCCCGCTCCAGACAGGTCTGGGCGCGGGCTTCCGACTCGGTGGCCTCGTCGGCCAGTTCGCGCAGCTTGGCCTGCCAGCCGGCCCGCTCGCGCAGCCGGTAGGCCAGCCCGGCGAGGGCGTCGGCGGCGCGCCGGGCCTTCTGGGCGGCTTCCTGTCGCTCGTCACGTGTCTGCGCGGCCTCGGCGGCGGCTTCGTCGGCCTCCGCCCGTACCGTGCGCGCCTCGGCCAGTTCGGCCTCCGACTCCTCGGCGAACACGCGCGTGTCCGTGGCGGCCTGAGCCAGTTCGACGAGCCGGCCGGCCGGGCAGCCGGTGCGCCAGGAAGCGAGCCGGGCGGCCAGTTCACGGTCCTTGCCGAGGCGGGCCGCGAGCGACCGGATCTCCTCGTCCCGCTCGCCGGCCCGCGCGCGCAGCGCCTGGCGCTCCTCGTCGGCGGCGTGTTCGTCGTGCATGGCCGGGTTCGGCGGCACGAGGAAGACGTCGGCGCTCTGGGAATCGGTCGCCGGGGTCGGTGCCAGCAGCGCGGCGGCCGTGCCGACGGCGACGGCGGAGCGCGGGAGGAGTGCCGCGTCGTTCAGCGCCTCACGGGCACGCGCGTGGGTGTCGGGGTCGGTGATGATCACGCCGTCGACCAGATCGGGCCGGGCGGCCAGCACGCGCGCGTGGTCGACGGGGTCGACGGCCTGGGCGAGGTAGCGCCAGCCGGGCAGGGCGGGGATGCCGTTCTCACCGAGGAACTCGACCGTGGCCAGCACGTCCGGGCCCGGCGGCAGAAGCCCACCGTCACCGAGCGCGCCGAGGATCCGGGAGTCGTCGGCGGCGGCCGTCCGCAGCTCGAAGAGTTGGCGTTCGGCGGCGGAGACGGAGTCGTCGAGCAGTGCACGCAGTTCGTCGGCGAACCGGTCGAGATCCTCCGAGGTCAGACCGGCGTCGACGTAACCACCCGTGGAGCCGCTGTACGGATCGGCGCCGCCCGCCGCTCCGGCACCCTCGCGTCCGGCCGCGCCGCTCGTCTTGGCGCCCTCGGCCCCCGCGCGCGGTCCCGGGACGGCCGCGGAGGTTCCGGTCAGGCTCAGCAGCTCCGCCAGCCGCTCCTCCCCCGCCAGGCCCTCGGCCAGGCGCCGCTCGGCCTCGTAGGACCGCGCTGCGGCCGTGGCCGCGTCCTCCGCGCGGGCGGCCGTGAGCTCCGCCCGGGATTCGGCGGCGGCCGCCTCGCGCGCGTGCTCGGCGGCCCGGTGGGAGGCCTCGCGGGCGGTGTCCCAGGCGGCGACCGCCGTCTTCTCGGCGTCGCTCGCGGCGAGGGCCGCCCGGGCGGGGTCGGCGTCGGGCGCGCTGTCGTCGAGCCAGCCCGCGCGGACCGCCTCGGCGGTCTCCTGCTCGACCTCGCTCAGCCGCTGGCGCAGATGGCCGATCTCACTGCGGGCGCGCTGCGCCTCGGTGGCGGCGGACGTGGAGTCCCGGTGGGCCGACTCGCTGACTTCCTGGAGAGCGGCGGACCGCTCCTCCTCCTCGTTGGCGAGCGTCTCGGCACCCTCGGCGGCCGAGTGCAGGGCCCGCACGAGATCGACGGCGGCCTTGGCGCGGGCGGCGAGCGCGGGGGCCGCGTCCCGCTCGGCCTCCTGAATGGCGGCGGCCACGCGCGCGACCCGGTCCGCGGCGGCTCGGTGCCGCAGTACGGCCTCGGCGGCCTGCCAGGCGGAGTGCAGCGTCCGCGCTTCGGCGAGCTCGCGCTTCTGGGCCGCGGCCGACTTCTCGGCGGCGGCCAGCGCCAGGGAGGCGTGCCGGTAGGCGATTTCGGCGGCGACGAGCGCACTGCGCTCCCGGCCCGCCTCGGCGTGCGTGACGGCGTACGCGGCCGCGGTGACCCGCTGGGCCAGGTCCGCCGCCCGTACCCGCTCCTGGACACCCCGCGCGGACAGCCGCCGGGCCAGGGTGCGGGTACGGCGCTCGGCGCCCGCGTGGATGTCACGCGCGCGTGAGCGTGCCTCGGCGGCCTCGACGATCCGGCCCAGCAGGTCCACGGAGCCTGCGGTGAAGTCCCGTTCGGCGATGAGTTCGGCGCGTCGCCCCAGCTTGTTGCCGAATCCGCTGACCAGGTCGGCGAGCCCGTCGGTGTCGCGGGTGTCGGTCACCGCGCGCAGCAGCAGGTCGGTGAAGTCGGAGTCCTTCTTCACCGCGAACAGGCCGGCGGCCTCACCCTCGTCGGCGTTCATCTCCCGCTGGTAGCGGAAGAGTTCGGGGTCCAGGCCGAGGTCGCCGAGGTGCTCGATCCAGCGGTCGTGGATCTCCTCCCAGTGCACCTCCAGATGCGGATACGCCTTTCCCGCCTCGGTGATGGCGTCCCGGAAGCCCTTCATGGTGCGGCGGCGGCCCTGCGCGGCCGACTGGCCCTCGGCGGGCGGCCGGACGGCGGTGGACTCGGCGACGGGCAGGTTGTCGAGGCTGAGCCCCGGTCCGGGCCGGAAGGAGTACCAGGCCTCGGCGAACTTCCGCGGGTCGTTGGAGACCTGGCGTCCCCGCCACTCGCTGACCTTGCCGACGACGACGCACTCACCGGTCAGGGTGTGCTGCCACTCCAGGGCCACGTGCCCGCAGTCGTCCGCCAGCAGGAATTTCCGCAGCACACCGGAGCTGGCGCCGCCCAGCGTGTTCCGGTGGCCCGGCAGCATCACCGAGAAGATCAGCTTGAGCAGGACGGACTTGCCGCCGCCGTTCTCCAGGAAGAGCACTCCGGCGGGCGCGGGCCGGCGGGGCGGACCCACGGGCTCCTCCTCGAAGAACTCCGCCTGGGTGGGCGCGGGGTCGGGCACCTCCGCGCCGACGCCGCGCAGGTCAAGCACGGTGTCGGCGTAGCGCGCACCGGCGGGGCCGATGGAGTAGAGGCGGACCCGGGACAGCTCGTACATGGCGGACTCTCGTAAGTCTTCGGCAGGTCAGGGAATTTCAGGAGTGGAACGGCAGCCCGGCATCGGCCACCAGCTCCAGGTCGTCGGCGTCCTCGGCGGGCACCAGGGTCGGTGTGCCGTCGGTGACCGGGACGACCCCCAGCTCCAGGAGTTCGGCCATGGCGGCGCTTCCGGCCATGTCGCGCACCTGGAGCTGGTAACGAGCCGTGGTCCGGTAGGTGCCGCCGTTGTCGTCCCCGGTGCGCTGGAGGAATCCGGAGTCGGTGAGGAAGGCGGCCGCCTTGCCGACGATGCCGGTCGTGGACCCGGCGAGTCGGCGCGCGTCCTTGGTCGCGCCGGCCGCGCTGCGTCTCGCCCAGATCCGCCAGGCCGCCTCCAGCCCCGGAGCGTCGGTCGCCGGGTCGGTGTTCTCGCCGACCTCCTCGGCCCGCTCCTCGAGCCGTCGGCAGGCCTGCCGTACGAAGGCGTCCACGCCGTTGACCGAGACCCGCCCGATGTATCCGTCGTCTGCGAGGTCCTCGGGCCGCGGGAACGCCATGGCGGCGACGGCGAGATGGGCGAGGCCGTGCAGGAACCGGTCGCCGCCGTCGGCGGACGTGCGACGCGCGTAGTCCCCCATCCGGACGGCGAACACGGAGTCCTCGGCGGCGGTCACGGCCATCCCCGCGCGCGGGGACACCTCGAGGACGACCAGGCCGAGTCCGGCGGCGACGGCGTCGGCGAGCCGCGCGAACGGCGGGTCCTCCCGGTAGCGCCGCAGCAGGTCGGCGTACTCCTGGTCCCGCGCGGGCTGCAGTTTGGGCTGCAGACCGAAGGCGACGAGCCGAGCGGCGTCGGCGGCGTCGGCGGGGGTGACGGCGGCGGGCGCCGACGGGGTCGGGACCTCCGTGTCGCTCCACTCGACATGCTCACTCACGGCTGGGACTCCTTGTCACGCTGTCGCTCACTCATGCTGCTTCCGTCCGGTCCGCCGCCATCCCCGCGGCGTCCAGCAGGGCTGTGCCGACGATGAGGTCGGCGCCACCGAAGTCCGGATCGTCCAGTTCCGTCCCGTCGTCCACGGCGAAGAGCAGCTTCTCCTCGCCCTGGCGGTAGGCGGTGCCGACGGGAGGGCTGGCCGCGTGGATCGACATCAGGGCCACCAGGTAGGCCAGATCGAACCCGCCGGTCCGGCGGGCCTCCGCGAGCAGCCCGGAGAGCCGCCGCGGCGCGTCCGCGGGCAGGTCCAGCAACTGCTTCGCGGACGCCAGCTGTTCCTCGCTGAACCGGCTGTCGTCGGGCGTGGCGATGAGGTCCGGCTCCGGCATCTCCGCGCCCAGGTGCTCCCGCTCCACGGGGGGCGTCAGCAGTATGTCGACGAGATCGCCCACCCGGACCGACACCGGTGTGCGCAGGCCGGTCCCGCGCGCGAAGAACGCGTCGGTGACGCGGGTGGCCTGCTCCAACGGCAAGGGCAGCAGCGGCGCGAACAGCTGGCCGTACAGGTCCGTCCCCGACGTCGTCATGGGGGTGGCGAAGGCCTGCCGGTCCTGCTCGGCACGGAACAGCGGGCCCGCCTCCAGGAG
Source organism: Streptomyces sp. SLBN-8D4 (assembly GCF_049739545.1). NCBI lineage: Bacteria > Bacillati > Actinomycetota > Actinomycetes > Kitasatosporales > Streptomycetaceae > Streptomyces > Streptomyces sp. SLBN-8D4. The sequence continues at coordinate 8,078,444 of NZ_JBMGQC010000001.1, read as the reverse complement.
CCGGGACTGGAGCTGGGTGTGGCGCCGGATGCAGTCCTTGACGATGTCCACGAGCTCGGCGGCCCGGCGCTTCTGCTCGGGGTCCTCGGACTCGTCCCGCGCCTTGCGGATGTTGGTCAGGATCGCGTTCTCGTGACGGTACCGGTCGGCGACGTGGTCGAGTGCCTCGGCGATCATGTCGGGCACGGAGTTGAGCCAGTCGACGGCCCGGACATTGCGCCGGGTGGCGTCCAGGGTCCTGCGCAGCGTCTCGGAGTACTGCACGGTCCGGTAGCGGGCCTGCTCCGCGGCGAGCTGGGCGTCGGCGAGGCGGCCGCGGCTGATCAGCACCTCCAGCTTGACCTCGGCGGCGATCTGGGCGCTGGTGACGTCGGTGTCGAGGGCCCCGACGAGGACGTTGACCGCCTCGTCCGTCGTCCGGAGATACACCGAGCCGCCGGGCCCCGGCACCTCCTCGATCAGCTTGAAGTCGTAGTCACGCCGGACGTAGGTCCCGTCCGGTGCGAACGTGCCGTAGACCGCGCGGAAACCGCGGTCGACGCTGCCGACGTTGATCAGGTTCTCCAGGACCCAGCGGGCCACGCGCTCGTGCTCGGCGACGGGCCGCTGCGGGGCCTGGGCGGCGATGCGCGGGATGAGGCGGGCGACGACCTGGTCGTGGTCGGCGCCGGTGTCGAAGTCCATGTTCAGGGTGACCAGGTCGATGGCGGCGAGGGCCACCTCCGCCATGCCGTACACCGAGTACTCGCCCGCGAGATTGGCCTTGCGCACATCGAGGTCGTGCAGCGGCGCGGTGCAGGCGAGCGCGCGCAGCCGACGCGCCAGTCCCTCGTCGGCGGCCGGGCCCGGTGCGGGGCGCGGCCCCGCGCTGAACTGGGGCGGAACGCTGTCCGTCGTCGCAGGCGAAGTCACGGTGCACAGACTAGGTCCTCGGTCTGACAACTCCCCAAACGGCGCGGATCGCCTCCGGCGGTTGGACGGGGGACCACGGTTGAGATTTGTCTGCCGGCCGGTGGGGGCTGGCCGCGCGCAAGCGGCGGAGCCGCATATCGGACACAGCCCCGCGCCCCCTAAACGTCCTGGCCCACTCTTCGCCTGTACACCTCGACCACTCGCCCCAAAGAATCCGAGAGGTACACGGCGAGCAGCCGTTCCGCCTCTTCCCTGTCGCCCGCCTGGAGCGCGCCGAGGATCTGCTGGTTGCGCGCCAGGTACGGCTCGTGCAGGGCCTTGGGGTCGTCCACGACGTGGAAGGCGAGGCGGAGTTCGGCGAAGACACTGCGCATCAGTTCGTCGGTGCGGTCGCTGCCCGCGAGAGCGACCAGTTCGCGGTGGAAGTGGATGTTGGCGGTGCCCAGCGTTTTCCAGTCACCCTCGCGCACCGCCCGCTGCCCCTCCACAACCGCTTCGGCGAGCGCGTCCAGGGCGTACGGCGGCTCGCCCAGCCCACGGACGACGGCGCACTCCACGAGCGCGCGGGTGCGGTAGATGTCCTCCACGTCCTCGACCGCCAGGACCCGGACGAACACACCGCGGTTCAACTCGTGGACCAGCAGCCGCTCGTGGGTGAGCAGCCGGAACGCCTCGCGCAAGGTGTTGCGGGAGACCCCCAGCGCTCCTCCGATGCTGTCCTCCGACAACCGTGTCCCCGGCGGGAAGTAGCCCTCGGCGATGCGGCTCCTGAGGATGTCCGAGACCCGCTCGGCCGTGCTGGTGCGGCCCAGGAGGGCGCGATCGTCGGCCAGTCCGCTCAACTGCTCTGCCATGCCCGGAATTCAACCGCAGACACGAGAACGAAACAACAGGGGTATTGAAGGATCGTTGAACGATCCTCTACGTTACTCTCACCGCACGGTGCAGCTCCGCAACCTCCGTCCTCCCACTGCGAGGTGCTCATGAGCACGACCCCGCCTCCTCAGGCCCTGACCGATCAGCCCACAACCACCGAACACCAGGCCGAAGACGGGGCGTTGGGCTGGTTCCGCGCCCTCGGTCCGCGCGGCCGACGCGCCTTCGCCGGCGCCTTCGGCGGCTACGCCCTCGACTCCTACGACTACTTCACGCTCCCGCTGAGCATGGTCGCGCTGGCCGGCTACTTCGGCCTGGACAGCGGCCAGACCGGTCTCTTCACCACCGTCACCCTGCTGGCCTCCGGCATCGGCGGAGCCCTGGCAGGAGTGCTGGCCGACCGGGCCGGCCGGGTCAGGGCGCTGATGATCACGGTGGTCACGTACGCGATCTTCACCGTGGCCTGCGGCTTCGCCCCCAACTTCGAGTCGCTGCTGATCTTCCGCGCCCTCCAGGGCCTCGGGTTCGGCGGCGAGTGGGCGGTCGGCGCGATCCTGGTCGCCGAGTACGCGAGCTCGAAGCACCGGGGCCGCACCCTGGGTGCGATCCAGAGCTCCTGGGCCGTGGGCTGGGCGCTGGCCGCGATCGTGTACACGGTGGTCTTCTCGGTCTTCGACGCCGACACGGCCTGGCGCGTGATGTTCTGGACCGGCGCGCTGCCCGCGCTGCTGGTCGTCTGGATGCGGCGCCAGGTCCAGGACGCCCCCGAGGCGATCGCCGTGCGCGAGAAGAGCGCAGGCAAGGGATCCTTCGCGGCGATCTTCAAACCGGACCTGCTGCGTACGACGATCTTCGCCGGGCTGCTGTCCACCGGCGTCCAGGGCGGCTACTACACGCTCGCCACCTGGGTGCCGACGTATCTGAAGAGCGACCGCGGACTGTCGGTCGTCGGCACCGGCGGCTACCTGACCTTCCTGATCTCCGGCGCCTTCCTCGGCTATCTGACCGGCGGCTACCTCACCGACCGGCTGGGCCGGCGCCGCAACATCTGGCTCTTCGCCCTGCTGTCGGCCGTCTGCATCGTGGCCTACGGCAACATCCCGAGCGGAGCCGACACCTGGCTCCTGGTCCTCGGGTTCCCGCTCGGGTTCTGCATGTCGGCGATCTTCAGCGGCTTCGGGTCCTATCTGAGCGAGCTGTACCCGACGGCGGTGCGCGGCTCGGGACAGGGCTTCACGTACAACGCGGGCCGCGCGGTCGGCGCGGTCTTCCCGACCACCGTCGGCTTCCTGGCCGACAGCTGGGGCGTGGGCGGGGCACTCGTCTTCGGCGCCATCGGCTACGGAATCGCCGCACTGGCCCTGCTCGGACTGCCGGAGACCCGTGGGAAGGAACTCGCGTGAACCGCACGGAAGACCGTCCCCTGACCCTCGTCGACGAGCACGCGCACGCGTGGAGCCCGGCCCAGGCACGCGCCCGCTTCCGGGCGGGTCTGACCGGCCCCACCGCCGGGGTCGCGGCCGGCCACACCCAGGCCAACCTGATCTCGGTGCCCGCCGACTGGGCGTACGACATGCTGCTGTTCTGCCAGCGCAACCCCAAGCCCTGCCCGGTCCTCGACGTCACGGACGCCGGTGACCCGACCACCGTCCTCGCCGAGGGCGCGGATCTGCGCACCGATCTCCCGCGCTACCGGGTGTGGGAGGACGGGCACCTGGTGGACGAGCCGACGGACGTGCGCGCACACTGGCGTGACGACCTCGTTTCGTTCCTGATCGGGTGCAGCTTCACCTTCGAGTGGGCACTTTCGGAGGCGGGCGTCCCGATCCGGCACATCGAGCAGGGCCGGAACGTTCCGATGTATGTGACCAGTCGACAGTGCCGTCCCGCGGGGCGGCTGCACGGACCCATGGTGGTCTCCATGCGCCCGGTGCCGCCTCAGCACCTGGCCGCGGCCCTGAGGGAGAGCGGTCTGCTCCCGGCCGTGCACGGCAGCCCCGTGCACTGCGGTGACCCCTCCGGCCTGGGCATCGAGGACCTCGGCCGTCCCGACTTCGGTGATCCGGTGGACGCCGAGCCGGACGACATCCCGGTGTTCTGGGCCTGCGGAGTGACCCCGCAGGCCGCGGTGATGGCCTCGCGCCCGCCGTTCGCCATCACCCACGCACCGGGGCAGATGTTCCTGACGGACGCCCGCGACGAGCAGTACCGGGTGGCCTGAGAACCGCTAGACCCTCTTGAAGATCTGAAAGGAGACACGAGACCTCCATGATCTCGATCGATCTCAACGCCGACCTCGGCGAGGGCTTCGGCCGCTGGGAGTTGACCGACGACGAACAACTGCTGTCCGTCGTCACCAGCGCCAACGTGGCCTGCGGGTTCCACGCCGGGGACGCGGTCACCATGCGGCGGGTGTGCGAGCTGGCCGCCGCGCGCGGGGTCCGCATCGGCGCCCAGGTCTCCTACCGGGACCTCGCGGGGTTCGGACGGCGCTCTATGGACGTGCCGCCCGCCGAGCTGACGGCCGAGGTGGCCTACCAGATCGGCGCCCTGGAGGTCTTCGCCCGGGCGGCGGGCACGCGCGTGTCCTACGTCAAGCCGCATGGCGCGCTCTACAACCGGGTCGTCCACGACGAGGAGCAGGCCGCGGCGGTCGTCGACGGCGTGCTCCTCGCGGACGTCACGCTGCCTGTGCTGGGCCTGCCCGGTTCGCGTCTTCTGGAAGCCGCCGAGAAGGCAGGTCTGGAGTCCGTGACGGAGGCCTTCGCGGACCGCGCCTACACAGAGGAGGGCACGCTGCTGCCGCGCGGCCAGGAGGGCGCGGTGGTCACGGATTTCGAGATGGTGGTGGAGCGCTCGCTGGGCCTGGCCCGGGATCGCGCGGTCACCGCCCACTCCGGCGCCCTCATCGAGATCGAGGCCCGCTCCCTGTGTCTGCACGGCGACACCTCGGGCGCGGTGGAACTGGCCCGACGGGTCAGAGCGCACCTCGAGTCCTCGGGCGTGCTGGTGGAGGCATTCGTATGAGGGCATTGCCGGTCGGGGACGACGCCCTGCTCGTGGAGGTGACCTCGGGCGAGGAGGCCCAGGCTCTGCACGCGGAGCTGGTGCGCCGCCGTGCCGAGGGATCGCTGTCGGTCCGCGAGATCGTCCCCGCGGCCCGTACGGTCCTCCTCGACGGCCTCACCGACCCGGTCCGCCTGGCCGCCGAACTCACCGCCTCCGAGGTACCTCCCGCTCCCCCACGCGCGCGTGAGGTGATCGAACTCCCGATGCGTTACGACGGCCCGGACCTGGCCGACGTGGCCGCGCACTGGGGCGTCTCCACCGAGGAGGTGGTCCGCATCCACGCCGGCACCGAGTTCACGGTCGCCTTCTGCGGATTCGCGCCCGGATTCGGCTACCTCACCGGCCTGCCCGACCGTTACGACGTCCCGCGCCGGGCCACCCCGCGCACGGCCGTCCCCGCGGGTTCGGTGGCGCTCGCGGGCCCGTACACCGGGGTCTACCCGCGCTCGTCGCCGGGTGGCTGGCAGCTCATCGGGACCACTGACGCCGTTCTGTGGAACCACACGCGCGCGCCGGCCGCACTGCTGTCGCCGGGGACACGGGTGCGCTTCGTGGGGGCGAGATGACGGACCGCGCCCTCTGCGTCGTCCGGGCCGGAGCACTGACCACCGTCCAGGACCGGGGGCGCCCGGGCCACGCCCACCTCGGCGTCCCCCGCTCGGGCGCACTGGACGGTCCGGCGGCCGACCTCGCCAACCGCCTGGTCGGCAACCGCCCCGGCGCGGCCCTCCTGGAGACCACGCTCAACGGCTGCGCGGTACGCCCGCGTTCGACGGTCACCGTGGCCGTCACGGGTGCCCCCTGCCGGATCACGGTGGACGGCCGTCCGACGGCCTGGGGCGCACCGGTGCGGGTACCGGCCGGAGCACTGCTGACCGTCGGAACGGCGATTTCAGGGCTGCGCAGTTATGTGGCCGTCTCCGGCGGAATCGCTGTGGAGCCGGTCCTGGGCAGCCGGTCCACGGATCTCCTGTCGGGCCTGGGCCCGGTCCCCCTCACGGACGGCGCGGTCCTCCCCCTGGGCACACCGACACCACTCCACACGCGCGTGGACGCCGCGCCGCAGCCGGCACCCCCCGCGGAACTCGTCCTGCGTGTCACGCTGGGCCCACGGGCGGACTGGTTCACCCCGGAAGCGGTACGGGCTTTCACCTCCCGCGCCTTCCAGGTGTCCTCGGCGAGCAACCGCATCGGCCTGCGCACCGAGGGTCCGGCCCTGGAGCGGGCGTTCGAAGGTGAACTCCCCAGCGAAGGCATGGTTCTGGGCGCCGTCCAGGTCCCTCCCGACGGCAGGCCGGTGGTTTTCCTGGCAGACCACCCGACCACCGGCGGCTACCCGGTGATCGGCGTGGTCCGCACACCGGACCTGGCCGCGGCAGCGCAGGCGGTACCCGGCATCCCGGTGCGCTTCGTAGCGGTGCGGCGGCGACAGCTTCCCTAGGGGCGCGGGGAACTGCCCGACCAGCTACGACGCACCTGCACCTGCACCTGCACCTGCACCTGCACCCAACAACGCACTCACGCGGCCTCAGGTCGTTGCTCCTGCCCGGACAAGGCCGCCAACGCCGTGGACACCCCGTGCGCGGCCCGCAGATCGAGCCGCGCGCTGGTCCCCCGGGCACGATGCCGCATCTCGTCCATCGCGAGCGTCACCAACTGGGGCAGCAGGTCGGTGCACCGCCGCACCACCCACCCCGTGCCCGCCGTGGCCAGCCACCACAGACTCGCCGCCCTCGCGGGCACGGGAAACTCGGGCTCGGCCGAGGGCGCGACCCCGGTCGCGACCCCCCGCTCCGCCAGCACCGCGTGGAACCGCACGGCCAGCTGCCGGTGCCCCCGCTCACTGGGGTGCAACCGGTCCGCACTCCACATCGCGGGCTCGGTGGTCCAAGCTCCCTCGGCCGCATGCAGATGCACCGCCCCGTACCGCTCGGACAGGGCGTGCACCACCGCGTTCACCGCCCGCTGCCGCCGAGCCAGCGGACGCGCCAACGCGCCGGGCAGGCCGAGCATCGTGCCCGGGTCGGGCAGGCACGCCGTGAGCAGGACAGCGCCCTGCTCGGTGAAGGCCGCGTACACCTCATCCAGCCGCGCGGCCACTGCATGGATGTCGAACGTGCAGCGCAGGGTGTCGTTGACGCCGACGACGACCGAGACGACATCCGGCCGCAACCCCAGCCCGACCGGCAGCTGCCGCTCCAGCACGTCCCGCGTCTGCGCCCCGCTCACCGCGAGCTTGGTGAACTCCACGGACTCGGCGAGCCCGTCGGCAAGCAGCGCGGCCCAGCCGCGCCGTTCCCCGCCGACGGGATCGCCCACGCCCTCGGACAGCGAGTCACCGAGGGCGACGAAGCGCACGGTTCTCATGACGCGCCCCTGCTCATGCCACGCCTCCCGGCACGGTGCCCCGTACGAAGACTTCCGCGTCGTGCGCGGCGAGGAACGCACGGACCGCCGTGTCCCAGCCGAAGCACTCCGCACGCGCGCGTGCGGCCTCGCGACGCTCGGCCTCGGAGCGTTCGAGGAGCGTGTCGACGGCGTCCGCGAAGGCGTCCCCGCGGTCGGCGGCGACGGCCCCGGCCGGTCCGATGACCTCCGGCAGCGCGGAGGAGGCGCTCACCACCACCGGTGTGCCGCACGCCATGGCCTCCAGCGCGGCGAGCCCGAAGGTCTCGGCGGGCCCGGGCGCCAGGCACACGTCGGCGGAGGCCTGGAGCGCGCCGAGCAGCCCGCGGTCGGAGACGTGGCCGAGGAAGGTGACCGGCAGCCGCCGTTCCCGGGCCCGCTGTTCCAGGCGCGGCCGCAGCGGCCCGTCCCCCGCCACCACGAGCACCGCCCGCCGGCCTCGGCGGACCAAGGTCTCCAGGGCGTCCAGGGCCGTGCTCGGCCGCTTCTCCACGGACAGCCGGGTGCACGTCACGAGAAGGGTCTCGTCCTCGCCCGCGTAACGGGCCCGCAGTCCCGCGTCGCGCAGCGCCGGGCGCCGCTCGACCAGGTCGACGCCCAGCGGGGCCCGTACGACGTTGCGCGCGCCGATCCGGACGAACTCCCGCTCGGCGAACTCGGTGGTGCACACCACGCGCGCGTACGTGTGCGCCGTACGGACGTTGAGGGCGTCGGCGGTACGCCGGGCCGCGCCCTCGGGCAGTCCCCAGGTGCGCAGGACGCCGTCGGCGGTCTCGTGGGAGACCATCACGGCGGGGACGCGGGCCCGCCGGGCCCATTTGCCGGTCCACCTGAGGGTCGTACGGTCGGAGACCTCCAGGCGGTCGGGGGCGAGTTCCTCCAGGAGCCGGGCCACGCGCCCCTTGTCGGCGAGGACGCGGTAACCGCCGGTGCCGGGCAGCAGCGGGCCGGGCAGGGTGATGATCCGTCCCTGCTCGGTCACGCGGTCGCTCGCGCGCTCGCCGGGCACGATGAGCACGGGCTCGTGTCCGGCCGCCCGGTAGCCCTTGCCGAGCTCGCGCAGGGCGGTGCGCAGGCCGCCCGAGGCGGGCGCGACGAAGTTGGCGAGACGGACGATCCGCAGCGATGGTCCGCTCATGCCGCCACCGCCGTCTTCCGGCCGGTGAGCACGGCGGCGTAGTGGCCGATCAGCTGGTCGCCGACGGCCGCCCAGGTACGCCCCTCGACCATGGCCCGCGCGGCGGCGCCGAACGAGGCACGCGTCCCGGGGTCGGCGCGCAGGGACCACACCGCGTCCCGTACGGCGGCCGGGTCGCGTGGCGGGACGAGGTACCCGGTGCGCCCGTGGGCGACCAGGTCGAGCGGGCCACCGGCGGCGGGGGCGACGACTGGCACGCCGCTCGCCATGGCCTCCTGCACGGTCTGGCAGAAGGTCTCGAAGGGGCCGGTGTGCGCGAAGACGTCGAAGGAGGCGAAGATCCGGGCCAGTTCGTCGCCCATGCGACGGCCCAGGAAGACCGCGCCGGGCAGTGCCTGCTCGAGATGGGGCCGACTGGGCCCGTCTCCGACGACCACGACCTTGACGCCGTCCAGGCGGCAGGCGTCGGCCAGCAGTTCGATGTGCTTCTCGGCGGCGAGCCGTCCGACGTAGCCGACGATCATCTCGCCGTTCGGGGCGAGTCGGCGCCGCAGCGCCTCGTCGCGCAGGTCGGGGCGGAAGCGGACGGTGTCCACGCCCCGCGGCCACAGCTCGACCCGGGGCACGCCGTGCGCCTCCAGGTCGCGAAGGGAGGCGCTGGACGGGGCGAGGGTGAGGTCGGCGGCGGCGTGGACGGAACGGATACGGCGCCAGGCGGCGGCTTCTCCCGCGTGCACATAGGTGCGGGCGTATCCGGCGAGGTCGGTCTGGTAGACGGCCACGGCGGGGATGCCGAGCCGGGCGGCGCCGGCCATGCCGCGGACGCCGAGGACGAAGGGGCTGGCCAGGTGGACGATGTCGGCCCGGTGCTCGGCGATCGCCGCGGCCACGCGCCTGCTGGGGAGGGCGACGCGGACCTGGGGGTAGCCCGGGAGGGGGAGGGAGGGGACACGGACGACGGGGCACGGCGCGAGGGCGTCCACGCCGGGCCCGGGGCCGGACGCGGTGGCCGGCGCGACGACGAGCGGAAGGTGACCGCGATCTACGAGGTGCCGGGCGGTCTGGAGCGCGCAGTGGGCCACGCCGTTCACATCGGGGGGAAAGGATTCGGTCACTATGACGACACGCATAAGGGTGTTCTCGCCGCGCTGGACGTGGCCGCGTCAACGTGGATCTTTGCGAACGATGAACGTCCCATGAGCGTTCCGCTGCACACCCGAGCAGGTCAGGCGGCGTCCATGCGCGCCTGACCCGTGGGTCGTCCGGTGTTCACCCGGCGGGTGTGACGGGGCTCGGAGGTTCACACCCGAGGGTGGTTTCACATGGCCGCGGTGTCCGGTCCGATACGGCTGCGGACGGCCGTCTGGACCTCGGCCTCCTCGGCCGGGTCGGCGGCCAGTCGGCGCAGTCGCTCCACGACCCGGGCGTCGCCGGTCTCGGCGTGCCGGGCGGCGATCTCGCGGGTGGTCTCCTCGCAGTCCCACAGGCATTCGACGGCGAAGCCGGTGGCGAACGAGGGATCGGTGGCGGCGAGCGCGCGGGCGGCGCGGCCTCGGAGGTGGGAGGAGGCCGTCTCCCGGTAGATGTGACGCAGTACGGGCGCGGCGCAGGCGATACCGAGCCGTCCGGTGCCGTCGACGAGGGTCCACAGGGTGGGCGCGTCGGGGCCCTCGCCCCGTACGGCCTCCCGGAGGGCCGCGAGCACGAGGTCCCGGTCCCTGGTTCCGCCCAGGCAGGCGAGCATGCGGCCGGCGGCGGCGCCCAGCGGATCGGGCCGGCGGGCCCAGCCGCGCGCGCGGTCGACGGCGGCGATACTGCGCATGCGTTCGAATGAGTCGAGGGCGGCCTCCACGACGAGCGGTGAGCCGGTGGCGGCTGCCAGCTCGATCAGATCGAAGGCCTCGGGATCATTGCTGTCGGCGAGATAGCGCAGCGCGGTGGACCGCGCCCCGTCGGTGCCGTCCTTGGCGGCCGCGAGGATCTCGGGCCGGTCCTCCGGCCCCGCGACGGCGGTCAGGCACCGGGCGGCAGGCACATGGAGGGCGGCACCCCGCTCGACGCCCTGCTGGGCCCACTCGAAGACGGCCTGCACACTCCATCCCGGGCGCGGCCCGGCGGGTCGCATCTGGCGCTGCCAGCGGTCGAAACAGCCGGCCTCGTGAGCGGCACGCACGCGGGTGGAGACCGATTCGCGGGGATCGTCGGCCCACAGCCGCCACGGCCGCGGTTCGAAGGCGTCGCGGACGGCGGCGGCCAGTTCGGCCTCGCCCTCGGGATCGGTCGCGAAGCGGGCGAGCACGGGGGCGGCGAGGGCACGCAGCCCGGCGTCGTCGTCGCGCAGCGCCAGTTCGTCCAGCGCCCAGGCCCAGTTGGAGCCTGTCGCGGCGTACCTGCGCAGCAGTTCGAGCGCGTCGCGCCTGCCGTAGGAGGCGAGGTGGCCGAGGACGGCGAGGGCGAGGCCCGTGCGTGACTCCTCGGTGTCGAAGACGTCGTCCACCTCGAAGAGGTGTGCCTCGATCTCGTCCAGCTCGCCGCCCAGGTCGAGGAAGAGACGGGCGTAGTACAGGGAGCGGTTCTCCACCTGCCAGTCGTGGCGGGGATCGCGCAGCACGCAGTGGTTGAGGGCCGCGAGCGCCTCGGCGCGCGGGGCGGTGAGCGCGTGCAGTGTGCCGTCGCCGCGGCCCCGCTGGAGCAGGCCGAGCAGCGTACCGCTGGGCGCTATGACCGGATCGAACATGGGAAACAGCCTCACATCAAGCGTCGACGCAACCGGGGACGTGCATTACCTGGCCGCGTGACAACACGTCGGGGCGCCCGCCGTTTCCTGCTTGCTGTAAGCCATCTTCCTCTGCCTCTCGTCGGTGGCCCATGCGGACCGTGTCACGGTCCGCGCGGTGCGGCATCACCTGCCCGGCCATCACGTCCGTGAACCACGACGTCATGATGACCCGGCATTCACATCTGCCGCGACCGAAATTTCGGCGGCCTTGTACCGCCTCCCCCGTTGTCTGAGTTTTCGCTGGTCAGTTCACTGGTCAGAAGGTGCGGATCAGTGTGCGGCGAACAGTTCGAGCAGTTCTGTCCTGCCGAACATCCGGGCCGTGTCGAGGGCCGAGGGGGTGCCCTCGGCCGGATCGGCGCCGGCTTCCAGCAGGGCCTCGATGACGTCCGTGGAGCCCTTGAAGACAGCCCCGGCGAGGGGCGTCTGCCCCCGGTCGTTGACCCCGCGGGCCGCCGCCCCGCGGGCGACGAGCTCACGCACGGCGTCCGCGTGGCCGTGGTAGGCGGCGAGCATCACGAGCGAGTCCCCGCGGTCGTTGGTCAGGCCTGCCGGGACACCCGCGTCGACGTACGCCACAAGTGCCTCGGTCTGCCCCTGCCGGGCCAGATCGAAGATCTTGGTCGCCAGCTCCACGACCTCGGGGTCGGGGGCTTCAGTCATCGGCCGGACCGCCTCTCATACAACCGTTCAGGTGCATCGCAAGGGTACTGGCTCGCACGGCAGATGACCCGAGGTCCCGTGGTGGGCGTCACCACGGCTCCACCAACCAGGTGAAATCGCGAGAAATTCAACCATTTGCACCTTTTATCGTATGGATACATGCTGTGATGCTGGAAGTACTCATGGTGACTGTCCCCACGAACCAGGAGCACCAAAATGATCCTCTCCATCTCGGGTGTCGTACTGCTCGGCATCGTCGTCTTCATCTTCTTCCGCAAGGACGGGCTCAAGGCTTCGCACGCCCTGATCTCGTCGCTGTTCGGCTTCTACCTGGCCAGCACGGCCATCGCCCCGAGCATCAAGGCCGGCGGCGAGAGCCTGGCAAGCCTCCTCGGCGGCATCAAGTTCTGACGCCGCCCGTCCCGTCCGTACGCACCTCCAGGAGACAGCAGTGGCCCGCCGCCCCCTCCCCCGCATCCTGAGCACAGGCAGCGCGCAGATCGCCCGGAGCCGGGAGCTGGCCCGGACGGCGGCCGACAGCGCCACCGATGTCCTCCACCCGCTGATCACACTCACCCGTGGTCTGCGTCGGCTGGCCTCGGCCGGGCGGCGCAGGTGGGCCGACACACACAAGGACCGGCGCGGGCCGCTGCTGTTCCTGGTGGCCTCGGTGGTCCTGGTCGTGGCGCTCGTTCCGTACGGTCCGCTGCTCGCCGTCATCAGCCTGATGGCGGCGGCAGCCTGGCAGGGCCGGGACCGCAAGCCGCCGGAGCCGGACGGACCCGACGAGTCGCAGACACAGCGCCTCCAGTCGCTGTACGAAGCGCTCCTCCCGTACTTCTCGGCGGCCGAGGACCCGGCCCCGCTGTACACGCACGGCGGCGAGTGGGGGGATGCCTTCCCCGCGTACGACTTCGACGCCACCGGCCGCATCACCCACCTGCTGATCCGCTACCCGGCGTACTTCACCGACGGCGAGGCCGAGTCCCGGGCCCGCATCGAGCAGCTGCTGCACGTCAAGTCGGGCCGCGGCCGCGAGTACCACTTCGCCTGGGACGAGGAGGGCAACGAGCTCACGGTCACCGTCCTCGCCCCTCTGCCCACCGACATCGCCGCCCAGCGTTTCGTCACCGCCCCGGGCGAGACGGTCCTCGGCTTCACCGACCCCTCCCAGGTCCAGCGCACCCTCCCGCTCGGCTACGGCGACGGGCAGCGTGACGTCCCGCCGGTCGTCTGGCGCACCGGCATCCGCTCCACCGAGCCGCACCTGCTGGTCATGGGCCAGCCGGGCAGCGGTACGTCGACCCTGCTGCGTTCAATCGCGCTCCAGGCCCTTCAGTACGGCGATGTCGTCGTCGTCGAGGGCGGCAGCACCGGCGAGTACGCGTGCCTGACCGGGCGGGACGGAGTCCTCGCAGTCGAGTGCGGGCTCTCCGGGGCGGTGGCGAGCCTGGAGTGGGCGGCGACCGAGACGGAGCGCCGCCTGATCGCGACCAACCGCGCCCGGCAGGCCGGCCATCCGCCGCCCGAGGACACCAAGCGTCCGCTGTGGATCCTCCTGGACCGCCCGAGTGCCTTCACCCACCTGGCCGCCGCGGACGGCCGCAAGGATCCGCAGTCCCTGCTCCAGGTCCCCCTGCGGCACGGGCGTGCGGCGAATGTCACGGTGGTGGTGGCCGATCAGTTCGACAGCGCGGAGGCGTTGAGCGAGCCGGTACGCCAGCACACGCGCGCGCGTGTCGTGCTCGGGCCCGCGACGGCGGACCAGTTGGAGGCGTTCCTGGGAGCGCCCCCGCACACGACCCCGCTGGCCGAGGTGCCGCCGGGCCGCGGCTACGCCCGCCTCGGGACGGGCCCGGTGCATCGACTCCAGGTGCCGGCGACCCCGGACCCGTACGACGACGCGACGAGCGAGGCGGACCGGCAGGCGGTGCTGGCGTTGCTGCCGGAGCGGACGACTCCGGCCGACGCTGAGACGGTCCCCTCGGCCGACCCGGAGACAGTCCCCTCGGAAGCGATGGCCGCGGAAGCGCCGTAGGGGGGACGGCGGTAGGCGCGGCTGCGGGCCGGTGGGGGCCGGTCGCGCGGCCCCTGGGCAGGTCCGGTCAGCGATCTCACGCCACGAACGTACGCGGCGCCTCCCCGCCGCCGGATCCCCCGCTCTCCACCACCCTCGCCGCGGCAGCCAGCCGTGTCGCCGCCTCCTCGGCCAGCGCGCCGCCCACCGTGAACGGCAGCCGCACATACCCCTCGAAAGCGCCGTCCACCCCGAAACGCGGCCCCGACGGGACGCGCACCCCCACGCGCTCACCCACCTCCGCCAGACGCGACCCGGACAGTCCCCCGGCCCGCACCCAGAGCGTCAGACCGCCCTGCGGTACCTCGAACTCCCATGTGGGCAGCTCCTTGCGCATCGCCGTCACAAGGGCGTCCCGGTTCTCCCGGGCCTGGGCCCGCCGCAGTTCCACGGCCTGCTCCCACCCGCCCGTGCTGAACAGCCAGTTCACGGCCAACTGCTCCAGCACAGGCGTTCCCAGGTCGGCATAGGCGCGCGCGGCGACCAGGCTGCGGATCACGTCCGGTGCCCCCCGGACCCACCCGATCCGCATCCCCGCCCAGAACGCCTTACTGGCGGAGCCGACGGTGACCACGGTGGATCCGGCCGGGTCGAACGCGCACACCGGACGCGGCATCGAGACGTCCTCGTCCAGCCACAGCTCGGTCATCGTCTCGTCCGCCACCAGCACGGTCCCCGCGGACCGCGCCGCCTCCACCAACTGCCGCCGCTGGTCCTCACCGGCCAGCGCACCGGTCGGGTTGTGGAAATCGGCGACGACATAGGCGATCCGCGGAGCCGCGTCCCGCAGCACCTGACGCCAGCGGTCGATGTCCCAGCCGGTCAGCCCCTCCGCCATCGCGACGGGCACGAGCCGGGCACCCGCCTCCCGCATCAGCTGGAGGATGTTCGCGTAGGACGGGGACTCGACGGCGATGCGCTCGCCCCGGCCCCCGAACAGATGACAGATCGCGTCGATCGCGCCCATCGCCCCGGTCGTGACCATGATCTGCTCGGGCATCGTCGGGATCCCGCGCGCGGTGTACCGCTCGGCGATCATCGCGCGCAGGGCCGGAAGCCCGGCCGGGTAGTCCCCATGTGTGTGGGCGTACGGCGGCAGCTCCTCCAGGGCGCCCTGCACCGCACGCGTCAGCCACGGCTCCGGCGCGGGCAGTGCCGCGCAGCCCAGGTCGATCATCGAGCCGAGGGCCTCGGGCGGGAGCGGTTCCAGTCCACGCGCGGGGAGCGGGTTCCCGGCCGGTACGGCCGTCCAGCTGCCCGCGCCGCGCCGGGACTCCAGGAAACCCTCGGCCCGCAGCGCCTCGTAGGCCGCCGCCACGGTCGTACGACTGACGGACAGGGACAGGGCCAGCTCCCGTTCCGCGGGCAGCCGGGCGGCCACCGGAACTCGCCCTTCCAGGACCAGCAGGCGGATGCCGTCGGCGAGGGCGCGGTAGGCGGGCGGCCGGCGCGTGCCGGGGCCCGCCGGACGGTCCTGCTGGGAGTTGAGCAACCGGGCGAGCTGCGCCGCCCCCATCGCGGAAGTCCACTGCGCCACTGAAATCAGTCCACCTTCACCGAATTGGCCATGGATGGCATGTCATCCCAAGCCACAGGATGTCATGCATCAGGCCACTACCGCCACAGGGGGACCCACCTTGTCCATGCAGAGCCGTCTGGGACGACGGTTGATCCAGCTGTGCGCCGGACTCACTCTGTACGGGGCCAGCTCCGCGCTGCTCGTCGAGGCGGGGTTGGGCCTGGAGCCATGGGGCGTGCTGCACCAAGGGCTCGCCGAGCTGACCGGGCTGTCGATCGGTGTCGTGTCGATCGTCGTCGGCGCGGCGGTGCTGCTCCTGTGGATCCCGCTGCGCCAGCGGCCGGGCCTCGGCACGGTCTCCAACGTCTTCGTGGTCGGCCTCGCCATGGACGCCACCCTCGCCGTGGTCCCCGACGCGCACGGTCTCGCCGTACGGATCCCCCTCATGCTGGCCGGCATCGTGCTCAACGGTGCGGCCACCGGCCTGTACATCGCCGCCGGCTTCGGTGCGGGCCCCAGGGACGGTCTGATGACCGGGCTGCACCGGCGGACGGGACGCTCGATCCGGCTGATGCGGACCGCGATCGAGGTGGCCGTCGTGGTCACGGGATTCGTGCTCGGCGGCACGATCGGCGCCGGCACCGTCCTCTACGCGGTGTCCATCGGCCCGCTCGCCCAGGTCTTCCTGCGCGTGTTCGCCGTTCCCCGGGCATCCGACGGCAGCACGGTCGTTGCCGTCGGGCAACCGCAGGGAGCGATACTGCGTCCGTGACCTCGCGGATACGCCACCCCTACCTCGACCACCCCGGCCCCATCCCCTTCGCCCACCGGGGCGGAGCGGCGGACGGCCTGGAGAACACCGCCTTCCAGTTCCGGCGGGCGGTCGAGGCGGGGTACCGGTACCTGGAGACCGACGTCCACGCCACCGCGGACGGCAGGCTGGTCGCCTTCCATGACACCACTCTGGACCGGGTGACCGACGGCGGCGGGCCGGATAGCGGACCTGCCCTGGGCCGACGTACGGCACGCGCGTGTGGCGGGCAAGGAGCCGGTGCCGCTCTTCGAGGATCTCCTTGACGCCTTCCCCGAGGCCCGCTGGAACGTCGACATCAAGGCCGAGTCCGCCCTCCAGCCGCTCCTGGACCTCGTCGAGCGCACCGACACCTGGGACCGCATCTGCGTCGGCTCCTTCTCCGAGGCGCGGGTGATGCGCGCCCAGCGGCTGGCCGGGCCGCGCCTGGCGACGTCGTACGGCACCCGGGGCGTGCTCAACCTCCGGCTGCGCTCATGGGGTGTGCCGGCCGCTCTGCGCCGCTCGGCCGTCGCCGCCCAGGTGCCCGAGCTCCAGTCGGGCATCCAGGTGGTGGACCACCGCTTCGTGCGCGCCGCCCACGCGCGCGGGCTCCACGTGCACGTGTGGACCATCAACGAGCCCGAGCGCATGCACCGGCTCCTGGACCTGGGAGTCGATGGCATCATGACCGATCACATCGACACACTGCGCAAGGTCTTGGAGGACCGGGGCGTCTGGGTCTGACCCACGTCCGACCCGCCCGTTCCCCGGCCGGCGCACGGCACCTTCACGGGGAAGCGAGGGCACGGGTGGGCACCGACACCGTGCGGGTGGGCGCGGCGGACGAGGCCGCCGACCGGCGGCGCGAACAACGCGGCTGGTACTTCTACGACTGGGCGTGCTCCGTCTACTCGACGAGCGTGCTCACCGTGTTCCTGGGCCCCTATCTGACGTCGGTCGCCAAGAACGCGGCGGACGCCGACGGCTATGTCCATCCGCTGGGCATCCCGGTGCGCGCCGGCTCCTTCTTCGCGTACTCGGTGTCCCTGTCGGTGATCGTGGCCGTGCTGGTGATGCCCTTGGTGGGCGCCGCCGCCGACCGCAGCGGCCGCAAGAAGCCCCTCCTGGCGGCCGCCGCCTACACCGGGGCCGCCGCGACGACCGGCATGTTCTTCCTCGGCGGCGAGCGCTATCTCCTCGGTGGCGCCCTCCTGGTCGTCGCGAACGCGGCGCAGTCCGTGGGGACGATGCTCTACAACTCCTACCTGCCGCAGATCGCCCCGCCCGAGGAGCGCGACGCCGTCTCCTCCAAGGGCTGGGCCTTCGGCTACGCGGCGGGCGCCCTGGTGCTGGTCGCGAACCTCGTTCTCTACATGGGCCACGACTCCTTCGGCCTCTCCGAGAGTGCCGCGGTCCGCATCTGCCTGGCCTCGGCCGGCCTGTGGTGGGGCGCCTTCACGCTGGTTCCGCTACGACGGCTGCGCGACCGCCGGTCGTCCGCGCAAGAGGCCAAGGAGCCCACGGCCCCCGGCTTCCGGCAGCTCGCCGCCACCGTCCGCGACATGCGCCGCCACCCGCTCACGCTCGCCTTCCTGCTGGCCTACCTGATCTACAACGACGGCATCCAGACCGTGATCTCCCAGGCGTCGGTCTACGGCTCGGAGGAGCTGGGACTCGGGCAGTCGACGCTCATCGCGGCCGTGCTCCTGGTCCAGGTGCTCGCGGTGGCGGGGGCGCTGGCACTCGGCCGGCTCGCCCGGACCTACGGGGCCAAGCAGACGATCCTCGGCTCACTCGTCGCCTGGGCGGTGATCCTGGGGGCCGGGTACTTCCTGCCCGCCGGCGCACCCGGGTGGTTCTTCGTCCTGGCTTCCGGCATCGGGCTCGTCCTCGGCGGCAGCCAGGCCCTGTCCCGCTCCCTGTTCTCCCACCTCGTCCCGCCCGGCAAGGAAGCCGAGTACTTCTCGGCATACGAGATGAGCGACCGGGGCATGAGCTGGCTGGGCCCGCTCCTGTTCGGGATCACCTACCAGCTGACCGGAAGCTACCGGGACGCGATCATCTCCCTGGTGGCCTTCTTCGTCATCGGATTCGCCCTGCTCGCACGGGTCCCGGTACGGCGGGCGATCAGCGACGCGGGCAACCCCGTACCCGAAAGGATTTAGCGTTCAACACCAAAGCGCTGTAGTGTACGCGTTTGGCCTGCCAGGCGTACCGTTACTGCGCGTCAAAGATAATGAAACGCTGGGTGACATCTGCTAGCAGATGTGACAAACCGGGCGATGGTGGGTACAACAAGGGGCGGCTACGACGGCGACGCATTGCCCGGGACGGGACCCGGAACGGGAATCTTTACCGCCGACCGGACGTTGACCGGTATGACGACGACAGCGACACCTGTCCTGTGGGCGACAAGCCCGGGAGGCACGATTCATGAGTGAGCGAGCTCTTCGCGGCACGCGCCTCGTGGTGACCAGCTACGAGACGGACCGCGGCATCGACCTGGCCCCGCGCCAGGCCGTGGAGTACGCATGCGAGAAGGGGCACCGCTTCGAGATGCCCTTCTCGGTCGAGGCGGAGATCCCGCCGGAGTGGGAGTGCAAGGTCTGCGGGGCCCAGGCACTCCTCGTGGACGGCGACGGCCCTGAAGAGAAGAAGGCCAAGCCCGCGCGTACACATTGGGACATGCTGATGGAGCGACGCACCCGAGAGGAACTCGAAGAGGTCCTTGAGGAGCGTCTGGCGGTTCTGCGTTCCGGAGCGATGAACATCGCTGTTCATCCCCGGGACAGCCGCAAGTCGGCCTGAGCGGGAACAAGCGCATACAAGTAACCGCGGGCGCGGTACGTGATTCACGTACCGCGCCCGCGGTTTGTGCTGTCCGCGCCCGTCAGCGGGTGAGCGGAGGGCGCTGCTCCCGCGGGGAGTCGCCGCCCGGCTCGTCCCGGACGATGACCTCGCCCTGGACCACCTTGCCGTCCGGACGCTGCATACGGGCCTGCTGGAACGCGTCGCCCAGGGTGCCGGGGGCGGCGGCGCGGATCCTGCGGTCGAAGGTGCGCTCGGCGTAGCGGCCGACGGCCTTCTGGACCGGCGGGATCAGCAGGAGGAGCCCCACCGCGTCGGAGAGCAGGCCGGGGATCATCAGGAGCAGGCCGCCCAGCATCATCAGGCCGTTGCCACCGCTGCCGGAGCTCGACGGGGCGCCGCCCCGCTGGAGCGCCTCGTTCAGGTTCTGGAAGGCGCGGCGGCCGGCCCGCTTGATGACCACCGAGCCGAGCACGAAGCCGGCGACCAGCAGCAGGAACACCGCGAAGCCGTTCGCCGCGCCCGCGACCACGGTCAGCAGCCAGATCTCCAGCACCAGCCAGGCGGCGACGCCCAGCGGCAGGAAGGTGCGCACACGGGAGCGGCGGGGCCGGGCGGGGTACGTGGGGGTCGAAGCGCCTGTCGTCATGAGTCCAGTGTGCCTGGCCACGGCTCAGCACGGCATAAGGGGACGATCGCCCCCGTCTGTGAGGTCGTGGGCCTACGGCTGTGCGCGCTTCGCCCGTGCCGTGAGCCTGCCGACCCGCTCCCCCACACCCCAGGTGGTGACCCGCCACAGGGCCTCCACGAGGATGTCGCGGCTCATCTTGGAGTCGCCCAGCTCGCGCTCGACGAAGGTGATCGGTACCTCCACGACGTGGTAGCCGGACTTGACCGCGCGGCGGGCGAGGTCGACCTGGAAGCAGTAGCCCTGGGAGGCGACGTCGTCGAGGCCGAGGCCTTCGAGGGTCTCGCGGCGGAAGGCGCGGTAGCCGCCCGTGATGTCACGGAGGGGAAGGTCGAGGGCGACGCGGGAGTACAGGCTGCCGCCGCGGGAGATGAACTCACGGGACTTGGGCCAGTTCACGACCCGGCCGCCGGGCACCCAGCGGGAGCCGAGGACCAGGTCGGCGCCCTTCAGAGCGGTCAGCAGCCGGGGCAGCTCCTCGGGCTGGTGAGAACCGTCGGCGTCCATCTCGACCAGGACGCCGTAGCCGTGCTCCAGGCCCCAGTGGAAGCCCGCGAGGTAGGCGGCGCCGAGGCCCTCCTTGCCCTTGCGGTGCAGGACCTGGACGTGGTCGTCCTCGACGGCCAGTTCGTCGGCCAGCTTGCCGGTGCCGTCGGGACTGTTGTCGTCGGCCACGAGGACGTGCGCCTCCGGGACGGCCTTGCGCACCCGGTGGACGATGGCCTTGATGTTCTCCGCCTCGTTGTAGGTCGGAATGATCACCAACGCCGTGCCGAGCGGGCCGAATCGCCTCTCCTGGCCCGTGTGGGTCCCGTCGCCGTCGTTCACCGCTGCCCCTTCGAGTCAATGCACAGGCGTCCACCATAGTGGGCACGGCCTGCGATGACGTGACAAGGCGTTCGTATGCTGGTGTCGTTTCCACAAGAGCGGGGTAAGAGTAGGATCTTTGGCCGCTATGACCGAATCGCCCCTCTCGCTGCGGATAGGGGCCCGGCGCTCTTCGGGCCGACCTGGGGCCCGCTGGCTGCGGGTCGACCGAAAGCCGTTGTCTACTGAGCGCCCGGGCCCCACCCGGGTCACACCTCCCCGGCCGGACGGAACGTTCCCTCGTCGTGGCGCGAGCGCTGAGCCTGGCTCCCAGTGGCGGTGCTCCGGTGCGGCACACCGTCCCTGACCCAGCGGCGCTGCGACGACTGGGTGGAAATTCCCCGGTCGGGCGTCCGGTGGTGGACCCGGCCGAACCTACCGGCCTCCTGCCGTCGGCTGTCAACAGTCGTTCGACCTGCGCATCTTCAGACAACGCCCTGGTCAGGGCAGAGGATGCGCAGGTCGCGCGACAGCGGGGCGGGGTCCGATCGATACCGCGCCACCCCCGGAGATCACTCGCCCGGCCGTACGAAGACCGTCCGTCCGCCGACCACGGTGCGCAGGCAGACTGGCAGGTCACGGCCCGGCGTCAGGTCGGGCAGGCCCGGGGTGCCGGAGCGGGGGTCGGTGGACCAGCGGGCGACCCGGTCGTCCGGGGCCTGCACGACCAGTTCGCCGGTGTGCCACACGGCGTAGTCGGCGGGGGCGCCGGGCACCAGGACGCCCGCGTCGTCCCGGCCGACCGCCCGCCAGCCGCCGCGGGTGTGCGCGGTGAAGGCGGCACGCACGGAGACGCGGTGCTCGGGGGTGCGGTGGAAGGCGGCCGCGCGGACCGTGCCCCACGGGTCGAGGGGGGTGACGGGGCTGTCGGAGCCGAAGGCGAGCGGCACACCGGCGCGCAGGAGGGCCGCGAAGGGGTTCAGACGGCTCGCCCGCGCCCTGCCCAGGCGCCGGGCGTACATCCCGTCCTCACCGCCCCACAGGGCGTCGAAGGCGGGCTGGACGGACGCGGTCAGACCGAGTTCGGCGAACGCGGCGACGGCCTCGGGGGTGAGCATCTCGACATGCTCGACGCGATGCCGGGCGGCACGTACACGGGCGAGGCCGAGCTTGTCCGCGACGGCGCGCACTCCCTCGACCACGGCGGTCACCGCCGCGTCGCCGATGGCGTGGAAGCCGGCCTGGAGGCCCGCCTCGGTGCAGGCGGCGACATGGGAGGCCACGGCGGCGGCGTCCAGGTAGGCGAGGCCGGAGTGGTCGGCGTCGGTGTACGGCTCGTGCAGGCACGCGGTGTGGGAGCCGAGGGCGCCGTCGACGAAGAGGTCTCCGGCGGCGCCGAGCGCGCCGAGTTCGCGTGCCTTGGCAACGCCTTCGTCGCCCTGCTCGGCCCAGTAGCCGACCACCCTCGGGCCCGGCTCCTCGCCCGCTAGCCGCAGCAGTCCCGTGAAGTCGTCCTCGGAGGAGATCTCGGGGCCTGCGCATTCGTGAAGGGTGCCGATGCCGAGGGAGGCGGCGTGGGCGAGGGCGGCGCGCTGGGCCTGCGCGCGCTGGGCCGGGGAGACGGAACCGAGCGCCTTCGCGCGGACGGCGTGGTGGGCGTCGGCGGTGAGGGGGCCGTCCACCGCACCGAGGGACGTCATGTCGAGGAGGGCGGTCGTCACCACCGCCGAGTGGACATCGATACGGCTGAGGTAGAGCGGGCGGCGACCGGTCGCCTCGTCGAGTTCCGCGCGCGTGGGCGGGCGGCCACCGGGCCAGCGGGAGGCGTCCCAGCCGTGGCCGAGGAGGACATGGTCGTTCGGGCGGGCGGCCGCGAACTCTCGTACGAGATTCAGCGCCGCGTCCAGGGAGGGGGCGTCGGAGAGGTCGAGGCCGGTGAGCGCGAGGCCGGTGGCGGTCGTGTGCACATGTGCGTCCGTG
This sequence comes from Streptomyces sp. SLBN-8D4, assembly GCF_049739545.1. Taxonomy (NCBI): domain Bacteria; kingdom Bacillati; phylum Actinomycetota; class Actinomycetes; order Kitasatosporales; family Streptomycetaceae; genus Streptomyces; species Streptomyces sp. SLBN-8D4. The sequence continues at coordinate 8,055,929 of NZ_JBMGQC010000001.1, read as the reverse complement.
AACGCGGGGGTGACCAGAGCCCCGTCCAGGTCCACGACTTCGTCGACACCGTCAGCGAAGGCGTCGGCCGCGCCTTCGGAACCGACCCAGGCCACCTGTCCGTGTTCGACGACCATCGCGGTGGCGAAGGGGTCGGCGGGGCTGTGGACCTCGCCGCGACGGAGGAGGACGGTCTTCGGTTCGCTCATGGGGGACAGTTTTGCAGGAGGCATCTCGCCGCAAGGGTGCGGGTTGCACGAACCCCGGTTCGTTCAGATGCGCGGCGGTCGTGCCTCGTACGGGGTCGACAGCACCACCGTGGTACGCGTCGAGACCCCCGCCAGGGACCGCACGCGCGCGAGCAGTTCCTCCAGCTCGTGCGGGGTCGCCACCCGCACCTTCAGGATGTAGTTCTCGTCGCCGGCAACGCTGTGGCACGCCTCGATCTCGGGGACGCCGGCGAGGCGGTCCGCGATGTCGTCGGGGGCGCTGGGGTCGAACGGCTTCACCGAGATGAAGGCCGTCATGGGCAGGCCCACCGCCTCCGGGTCGACCACCGCGGCATAGCCGCGGATGACACCACGCTGCTCCAGCCGCCGCACCCGCTGGTGCACGGCCGAGGTGGACAGGCCCGTGGCCTTGCCCAGGTCCGTGTAACTCATCCGCCCGTCCTTGACGAGCAGCTGCACGATTTGTCGGTCCAGCTCCTCCATGGCGCAAGAACCTACAGTGCGCCTGATCTCCTCGGATACCTGAGCGCCCCAGGTCATGCCCGGTTCGTGATGTGACCGAGAGGCGCCTGTGCGTCTCCTGGGGGACAAAGCCACCGCCACGGGCATCTGCGAGCGGCATGTGACGAAGGCCACACACTCCGGACGGCCCCTGTGATGTTCTCGTGATTACCGCCACGACGGGACGGGAAGTGCTTGCTGTGGTCGAGGCCGCAGTGCCTTCACGGCCCAGCCCGAGGGGGAGAACCCAATGCAGAGTCTTCAGCGTCCTGGTCGTACCGCGCCCAAGCGCCTCCAGGCGGTAGTCGAGTTCGAGCCGGAGGGCGTCGAACCCGACGCCCTCGAAGAGGACTTCGACGCGTACGACACCTTCGAGATGTACCGGGTGATCTGCCCGGACTGCGCGCAGCCCATCGCCCTGCTGGCGGACGAGGAGATGCTGCCGGAGCACGCGCTGTGCGCCTCACCGTGGAACCCGTTCGGCCTCACGGTCTGCGCCGGTACGGGGCGCAAGGCCTCCGACGCCCGGTCGGCGGACGAGTCGGCGGAGCCCCAGGAGCAGGACACGGCTCTGCTGTTGACGCTCCCTCAGGGACTCGACTGGCGGACCCAGCCCTTCTCGCACGTCGGTGGCCCCGGTTCGCGCCCCTTGCGCGTGCCGGTGATGCGCCGTCAGGCCGCCTGAGCCGTCTGGCTCAATCCCAGTAGCTGCCCTGCACCATGGCCCGCAGACTGTCGTGGTGCAGGATCAGTGTGTCCGGGTCCGCCGGTACGGCCACTTCGCCGAAGTGCGCCTGACGGTAGGCGATGCGCAGCATGACGATCGCGTGCCGCAGCGCGGCGTACAGCGTGAAGAAGTCCATGTCGTGCGGTGTGTGGCCGGTGAGTTCGGCGTAGCGGGCCTCGATCCGGTCGCGGCGCAGGAAGTCCGGCAGCCCGGGCCCGCCGAGGGCGGTCGTCAGGTCCTGGAAGAAGCGGTGCAGGTAGACGGTCCAGCCGAGGTCGACCTCGCGCGGGGCCAGGGCCGCCATCTCCCAGTCCAGGACGGCGACGGGGTCGAAGCCCTCGTAGATCACGTTCCCGATGCGTGCGTCGCCCCAGTTGAGGACGGGCGGGTCCGGGTCGGTCGGCCAGAGTTCCTCCAGCCGGTCGAAGGCCTGCTCGATGAGGGGTGAGCGGGCGAGTCCGTCGACCACCCAGTCGTAGTAGGCGCGTTGGGCGGTGACGTGGCGGCGCAGTGCGTCGCCCTCGCCGGGCAGTTCCAGGAACGCGGCTTCCGCCGTCGGCACTTGGTCGTGCAGATGGGCCAACAAGCCGATCGTGGCCGCCTCCAGGTGCTCCCGCTCGGCGTCGCTCGCGGCATGCAGCCAGTTGCCCTCGTAGGTATAGGGCATGACGTCCGGCGGCACGCGCCCCCGCACGCGTTCCATGACGAAGAAGGGCGCCCCGAGCGGGCCCGGGTCCTCCTCCAGCCACTGCACCCTCGGCACGGGCAGGTCCGTGCAGCGGGCCACCGTGAGCATCGTGCGGTACTGGCGGACCATGTCGTACACCGGGAAGACGGTGTACGCCGAGGGGTCCGCGGCGAGCCGCAACGCGCAGGACCGCAGGGGCGGTTCGGGGTGCTCGATGTCGAAGAGCAGGGTCTCGCTGGACAGGCCGTTCGAGGTGGGGACGGTGACTCCGACGGCCTTCCCACCGGGCAGGCGGGTGCCGAGCCAGGCGGAGAGACGGTCGGCGAGCTGCTGCGGGTCGCGGGTGCTGGTGCGGGGGCGGGGTGCCGTGGACATGTCGTCAACTCCCTTGTGGAGCAGGCGGAACTCTCCTACGGGGCCACCGAGTCGAAGCCGGTGAAGCCGCTCGGGTCATGCCGTCCGAACGAGCCGTGTTCGAAGATGCCGTGGCCGATCCTGCCCTCCAGCCGGAAGCGGGCCGCATGGTCGGTGACGCCGAAGGCGGCCCGGGGGTGCGGCTCGGTGAGGTCGTAGGTGCGGCGGTCGGTCCAGTCGCGGCCCTGCCAGGTGCCGTGCTGCCAGTCGTCGGCGGGCGGGTAGCCGGCGCCGAGTGCGAGCGGTGAGGAGGTGAGGACCTCCACCTCCAGCTCCATGGGCTTGCGGAGGTCACCGAGGTGAATGAGGGCGCGTTCCGGGTGGCGCGTGCCGGGGCGGTAGGTGATCTCGGGCTGGGGCCAGCCGAGTTGGCGGTCGCGCCGGCCGGGACGGACGAGGGTCGCGTCGTTGAGCGAGCGGTGGCCGTCGGCGTCCTCCTGGACGATCACCAGGAGGAAGCGGTCCTCGAAGCGGACCGGGCACCAGATCCAGTGGAAGCCCTCCGCGGGGTGCTCCTCCGCGAACCGGCCGCCCTCCTCCCCCGGCACCGGCCGCACACCCCAGCTGCGGTCCCGGGTCCCGGTCCAGCCCTGGAGGCGCAGTTCGCGTCCGCCCACCCGGATCCAGCCGTCGCAATGGCCCGCCTGCACGAAGCGCCTGCCCTCCAGGGTGAGCCGGCCGCCCCGCCGCTGCAGGTGGTGCGGCTCCCAGAGGGCCGGGAAGTCGGCGGTCCAGCTGATCTCGTACGACAGTCCGTCCGGGTCGCCCGGGTCCGCCTCGCAGCTCAGCACGAACTCCCGCAGCGGGCGTTCGACGAGGATGCGCAGCGGGCCGACGGTCAGCTCCGTCCTGGAGTCCTCGCGCAGGGCGTCCGAGGCGCGGACCGCGTGCAGGGTGTCGCCGAGGCGCAGGGTCGCGTAGGCGTCGATCACCCCGAGGTTGGGGTAGACGCCGAGCCCGAGGATGAGCAGGGCGTGTCCCTCGTGGTCGAGGACGTGGAAGATGCAGCGGTCGTAGGCGTTGCGGTCCCCCGTCGCCACGTACTTCATGGACAGGGGCACCTGGTGCACGGGGTACTCGTCGAGCGGTACGGGGCGGTCGTCGGTCATGGCCAACCTCCCAGCCGGCGGTTGGCTGACGGTACGTCAAGCCGCTGGCACTGGCCAGATGTTCGGCCGGACGCCCGCGAACTCACGGTCGATTGCGGACACCGTGACCCGGCCGCCGGCTTCCGCGTTGCCCCGGTATGACCCGTACGTATGCACCGGTCGTAGAATCGGTTCCGCCGACGCCAACCCCGTCCCCCTACCGCCCGGCCCCGCCGCCACCCCAGGACCCGCCCATCTACCGGGACCTGATGCGCACCTGGGCGAGCGGCGGGCGCACTCTGCCGGGGCGCCACGACCCGGAGTGGGTACGGCTCGCGGCGCCGCAGGTCAGGCCCGGTCAGTTCAGCGCGTCTCCGGACCCGCTAGGTGGCGGGCGATGACCATCCGCTGGATCTGGTTGGTGCCCTCGACGATCTGGAGGACCTTGGCCTCGCGCATGTAGCGCTCGGCCGGGAAGTCCGCGGTGTAGCCGTAGCCGCCGAGGACCTGGACGGCGTCGGTGGTGACCTTCATCGCGGTGTCGGTGCAGTGCAGCTTGGCCATGGCCGCCTGCTTGGCGAAGGGCCGCCCGGCGTCGCGCAGCCGCGCCGCCGCGAGGTACAGCGCCCGGCCCGCCTCGATCTGGGTCGCCATGTCGGCGAGCATGAAGCGCAGTCCCTGGAAGTCGGCGATCGGCCGCCCGAACTGCAGTCGCCCGGTCGCATAACCGACCGCCTCGTCGAGGGCCGCCTGGGCCACCCCGATCGCGCAGGCCGCGATGCCGAGCCGTCCCGAGTCGAGCGCGGACAGGGCGATCGCGAAGCCCTGCCCCTCGTCGCCGATGCGCCGGGCGTCCGGGACGCGCACCCCGTCGAAGTGGACCTGGGCGGTGGGCGAGCCCTTCATGCCCATCTTCTTCTCCGGGGCCGCGGCGCTCACGCCCTGCGCGTCGGCGGGCACCAGGAACGCGGTGATCCCGCGCGGGCCCTCCTCGCCGGTGCGCGCCATGACGGTGTAGAAGTCGGCGACCCCGCCATGGGTGATCCAGGCCTTGGTGCCGGTGATCACCCAGTCGCCGCCCTCCCGGACCGCCCTGGTGCGCAGCGAGGCCGCGTCCGAACCGGACGAGGGCTCGGAGAGACAGTAGGCGCCGAGCAGTCCGCCGCCGAGCATCGCGGGCAGGTGCTCGACCTGCTGTTCCTTGCTGCCGTAGGTGGCGAGGGCGTAGGAGGCGAGGGTGTGCACGCTGACGCCGAGGCCGACGGTGAGGCGGGCCACGGCGAGCTCTTCGAGGACCTGGAGGTAGACCTCGTACGGCTGGTCGGCGCCGCCGTACTCGGGGTCGTACGGCAGACCGAGCAGTCCGGTGCGGGAGAGCAGGGTGAAGACCTCGCGCGGGAAGTGCCCGGCGTCCTCCTCCTCGGCCGCCTTCGGGGCGATCTCGTGCTGCGCGATGTCGCGGACGAGCGAGATCAGATCCCGGGCCTCGTCCGTGGGCAGTTGCCGGTCCACCGGCTGCGGGGCGCGGTCGGGCATGGCGACGCTCTCCTCCCTGTAGGGCGCTGGCGGGCGCACGCCGTGGGGTGGGGCGGCTCCGCCGGTCTCACTGGGCGCCGCTCGCTGCTCGCGTCTCCCGGGTCACGGAAGCTGCTGACCAGCGGCTGCGCCCTGTGAGTATGCCCGAAAGGAGACACCTGGTCACTGGTTAACGACCGCTCACTTCAAGATATCCCAGGGCACCGACAACCGGCCTCGAATCGGCCCGGGATTGGTCCGAACCATTGACCAGGTGGTCTAGTCCTCCTACTCTTCCGGCAGCGCTTCATCGCGTTCATGCCAATCGACTGGCGTTCCCCTCTCCCCCACGAGGAGACACCGATGCACCTTCCCCACCTCGTCCGCTTCCGGGCGCTGATCTCCGCCGCGTGCTGCGCGGTGCTCGGCGCGGGCCTGCTGGCCGGCGCGAGCAGCGCCACCGCGGCCGCCCCGGGGGCGACACCGAGGGCCGCCGGCTCCAAGGTCGTCGGCTACTTCACCGAATGGGGCACCTACGACCGCAAGTACTACGTGAAGAACATCGAGACCTCCGGCTCGGCGGCGAAGCTGACCCACATCAACTACGCCTTCGGCAACGTCACCGGCGGCAAGTGCGCGATGGGCGACGCCTACGCGGCGACCGACCGGACCTACACGGCGGCCGAGTCCGTGGACGGGGTCGCGGACACCTGGGACCAGCCGCTGCGGGGCAACTTCAACCAGTTGCGCGAGCTGAAGAAGAAGCACCCGGGCCTGAAGGTCATCTGGTCGTTCGGCGGCTGGACCTGGTCGAGCGGCTTCGGCGAGGCCGCCCGCAACCCCGCCGCGTTCGCCCAGTCCTGCTACGACCTGGTCGAGAACTCCAAGTGGGCCGACGTCTTCGACGGCATCGACATCGACTGGGAGTACCCGAACGCCTGCGGCAACACCTGTGACACCAGCGGCAGGGAGGCGTTCAAGAACCTGATGGCGGCGCTGCGTGCGAAGTTCGGGAGCGGTTCGCTGGTCACCGCCGCGATCACCGCGGACGCCACGGCCGGCGGCAAGATCGAGGCGGCGAACTACGCGGGCGCGGCCCAGTACGTCGACTGGTACAACCCGATGACGTACGACTACTTCGGCGCCTGGGACGCGACAGGACCGACGGCCCCGCACTCGCCGCTCAACTCCTACTCCGGCATCCCGAGGGCCGGTTACTACACCTCGGCGACCATCGCCAAGCTCAGGGGCCTCGGCATCCCGGCCTCGAAGCTGCTGCTCGGCATCGGCTTCTACGGCCGCGGCTGGACCGGAGTGACGCAGTCGGCGCCGGGCGGCACCGCGACGGGCCCGGCGGCGGGCACCTACGAACAGGGCATCGACGACTACAAGGTGCTGAAGTCCAAGTGCCCGGCGACAGGGACGGTCGGCGGCACCGCCTACGCCAAGTGCGGCAACAACTGGTGGAGTTACGACACCCCCGCGACCATCGCGACGAAGATGACGTACAAGAACCAGCAGGGCCTGGGCGGCACCTTCTTCTGGGAGCTGAGCGGGGACACCTCGAACGGCGAGCTGATCAAATCGATCAACTAGCCGGGATCAGGTCATGAACTGACCGGTCCCACGGGGGACTTGGGGCGGGGGACCACGAGCCTCCGCCCCAACTCGTGGCCGTCAGTCGCCGCGGCGGGCCGGTGCCGGAGCCGGGTGGGTCGGATCCAGCTCCGCGATGGCGCGCATCGAGGCCCCGAGCGTCTTCACCAGGAGTTCGCGCATGGTGTCGCGGGAGAGCTGGGGCGGGCCGTCGATCCAGTCGAGGGTGGCACCCTCGACACTGCACACCCAGGCGACCAGGCCCATACGGGCCAGCGGCGAGATGTCGGTGCGGCCGTACGCCCCTTCGGCGATGGTCGCGACGATCGCCTCCCGCACCCCGTCCCGGATGGCGTGCACCTCGGCGTCGAAACCGACACCGCCGCTCACGACCGTGCGGTAGGCCGCCTGGTTGTGCTCGGCATAGCGCAGGTAGCTGTCCAGGGTGCGGTGGACGCGGTCCACCTGCTCCATCTCCAGGCCGCTCGCCGCGTAGGTGACCAGGTCGGCGACGGAGTCCTGGATGATCGCCAGGTAGTAGCCCCGCTTGGACTGGAAGTAGTAGTAGATCAGCCCCTTGGCGACGTGCGCCTGCTTGGCGATGTCGTCCATGGACAGCGCATCGTAGGACGTGTCCGCGAACAACTTCCGCCCGATGGCGATGAGTTCGGCGCGGCGCGCAACCGAGCGCTCGGTGCCGCGGGCCCGCGGGCGGGCGGCTTCACGCTGATCACTGATATGCAAATTTCGCCCCTGGTCTCGGGCTGGCGGCGGGACATCCGCAGTATGTCAGGTCACTTGTGGACCAGGTCACAGGAGACCGAGCTGCGTGACGAGCATCGCGATCACCGTGACAAGGACCCAGCCCGCGATCTGTTCGAGGATCTTCGGACCGTGGTCCTCGGGGCCGCCGGTACGGCTGCGGGCGGCGGTGGCAGAGTGTGCGGTCATGGCGTCTCGCTGATCTCGGAAGTACTGGTCGGATCCCCCGCCGATCCGTCCACCTTGCCACTCTCCGTGGCTTTTGCGGCCGAGACCTTGGTCACAGCAAACGGCCCCCGACGGATGCCGGGGGCCGTCGCGGGGCGGCTCAGCGCACGCCCACCGCCGCGAGCGCCTTGCGCTGGCGCGGGGTCGGGCAGGCGGGGAAGTACAGATAGCAGACGCCGCCGGTGCCGGAGACGACCTTGCCACTGGCGTTGTACCGCTTGGTGCGCAGCCAGATATTTTCCCACTCGCGCCGCTTGTAGACGCGCCGCACCGCCTCGTCGCCGGGCGAGGCCGGGTCGTTGGCGATCACATCGCCCTCGGCGGTGAAGCCGATCACCGTCATGAGGTGGCCCGAGGTGCCGTAACCGGCCCCGGTGAGCTCCTCCTTGAGGAACGACTGGGACGTTATGGCCGGGATGCCGGCCGCGATCAGCGTCTCCAGGTCGGTGAGCGAGCCGAGCCGGGTCACCACGCCCTGGAGGTCCTTGAAGGTGGCCGCGTAGGCCGCGTTGAACGGCCAGTTGCCGCAGCCCGCGTACTGGTAGTCGTAGGTGTACCGGGCCGCGTGGCAGACCTGGGGGTCGGCGTACGCCGGGTCGACCCAGGCCAGCTGCTCCTTGGTGAGCCGGCCGCCCCAGTACTCGATGATCATCTGCGAGGACGTGGGGCTGCACCAGGCCTCGCCGCCGTTGTCGTACTCCGGGTACTGGCCCTTGTGGATCTCCTGCGAGTAGCGCGGGACGATCAACTCCTTGGCGAGCCCGGGCGCGGTGGCCGGCACGGTGAAGCGGTCCGGGACGTCCGAGCCCATCGCCCCGAGCCGCCAGACGGTCGGCGTGTTCGTCGCGCCGGGCTTGCGGTACAGGGTAAGCCGCAGCCGGTACGAGGCCAGGCGCAGCCCGGTCGACGCGTCGTCGATCGCGAAGGTGTCCGTCCAGATCGTGCTCTTGCCGTCGGTCTGGTCGTCGACCGAGGTCCGCTTGATGTCCTCGTCGCCGGCCGCCCAGCGGCCCATCACGTACCAGGGGGTGGCCGTCCCGTCGGAGTAGGTCCCCTGAAGTTCGATCTGGATCCAGGTGCCGGCCGGGGTGTGGGCGTTCCAGGAGGCGATCACCTCGGCCGAGGGCACGGCGAGCGGGCGGACCGGGGAGGTCCAGGTCGCGTACTCCCAGGTGGCGGTGGTCCCGGTGTGCGGGTCGGTGTACGCGGTGGTGCCCGCGGGAGCGCCGATCACGACCCCGGGGCGGTGTCCTGCGACGGCGCGGGTGCCGTCGGCGGTGCCGGCGCGCCAGTCGCTGTAGGTGGTCCAGGCGTGGTTGTCGACCGGGCGGGCGGCGGTGTCGTCGGGTTCCGCGGCGGTGTCGTCCGCGGCGGTCGCGGGGCTCGCGGCGCGTGCCACCGCGGCGGCGACCGCGACAGCCAGAACGGTCCTGCGGGACGGCTGCTGGGCTCTGCTCATGGGTGGGAAGACCCCCAGGTGTCCGATTCGGAGCGGGCCGATGCACGTTTGTGCGCCAACTATGAACGAGGCGGCATGCTCCTGCCAGCACTTCGGCCCGTGCCACGCCCGTGAATATTGGTCTCGTCCACTGGCATGACCTGGGAAGCTGCGGTTCCGGCGGCGATCACAGGCCCTCACTAGACTGGACGGGCCCGACCGCCCATCCGTATGAGCAGCTTCAGGAACTCGTCATCCATTTCCTCGCCTCCCGGCTCCGCCGGCTGTCCCCGTCCTGCGGCCCGGTCCGTCTGATCGGCGTCGACGGGCACGCCGGTTCCGGAAAGTCCACGTTCGCCGGGCAGTTGGCCGACGCCCTCGGCGGCGCGCCGGTGCTGCATCTCGACGACATCGCCAGCCACGACGAACTGTTCGACTGGACCGGGCGGCTGATGGACGAGGCGATCACCCCGCTCGGCCGCGGCGAGACCGCGCACTACGCCGTCTACGACTGGCACGCCCGCCGCCTCGGACCGTCCCGCGCCCTGCCGCCGGCACCGGTGATCCTCCTGGAGGGGGTCGGCGCGGGCCGACGCGCGCTGCGGCCGCACCTGGCCCGACTGCTGTGGATGGAGTTGTCCCCCGAGGAGTCCTGGGCACGCGGCCGCTCCCGGGACGGGGCGGAACAGCGGGAGTTCTGGGAGGGATGGGTCACGGCGGAACAACGGCATTTCGCCGAAGACCCCTCCCGGCCCTACGCCGACCTCCTGGTACGGCAGTGCCAGAAGGGATACACGCTCACCAAAGGGCCTGCCGGGACCGCTGGACCGGACCACGATGTCACCCACGGTGACGGTCCGGCGGCGATGTGTTGAACCTGTGAAGACCCACCAGTAGGAACTTGCCTGAGTCGCCCAACTCCGCTTGACCGAGGGGCCGTACAGGTCTTACGTTCTGAATGTGCGGCCGTTCGAGGCCGCCCGCAGTCGCGAAGCCCCCGGTTGTTCCCCCGTGATCGGGGGCTTCGTTCTGCCCTCACACGGATTTCCGGACGCCGTGAGGCGCGATTTGCTCACCCTCGGTCACCACCCGCGGTGCGCCTCATCTGCTCCCACCTCGCCAAACGGCCTGTGCGGCACCCTACGGCGAGCGACACCACCGCAGGTACGATGCCCTCGGTGCGACCTACGGACGACTGCTCTGCGCACCGTTGCAACTCCGGTCCGCGGCACAGCGGTTGGACGAAGGCGGCCACCGGGCGTCGGCCCGGTGGTGAAACCACGGGGGCACGGTTTGTGGGGGACGTGATGGATTTCGGCACGCAGGGCCCCGAGGCCCCGGCCGACCTCGCCTGGCTGCGAGGTGTGGACGCCTACACGATGGGCGCCTATCCACAGGCGGAGGAGGAGTTCCGGGCCGCGGTACGGATCGATCCCGGGATGGCCGACGGCTGGCTCGGACTGCACGCGCTGCGTGTCGACACGACGACCGCGCTGCTCAGGATGTTCCGGCACCGCGAGCGCTTCGGCGAACAGCGCGCACGGCACCGACGCACCCTCAACTCCTGGTACTGGCTGGGGTGGTGGGTGCAACCGGTCCTGGAGAGCCCGCGCGACCTGCTGCTCGCGCACGCCTCGCACTGGCTGGACGGCCGGCATGTCCCCGAGCTGGACCGGGCCCTCGCGGGCCTGCCACCGGTGGACACCGACCATCAGGTCCGCTTCCTGCACGCCTGCCGCGCCTATCTCGTCAAGGACTGGGATCAACTGGTCAGGCACACCGACCCGTTGATCGACGACGCCATGCTCGGCATCGAGGCCGGCCTGTTCGGCGGCATGGCCCGGGTCCGCCTGGAGATGTTCGGCCAGGCCGAACCGCTGCTCTCGGCGGCCCTGATGCGCTGTCGCAGCGAGCAGCCCCAGCGCAAGGAGCTGCGGTACTGGCTGGCCCGGGCGCACGAGGGGACGGGCCGGTCGGCGGCCGCGCTCCCCCTCTACCGGGCCGTGCACCGCGTCGACCCCGCCTTCATGGACACCTCGGCCCGGCTCGCCGCGATCGCCGAGGGCGACGGGTACGACGACCCGGCCGACCTCGCGGCGATCACGCTCACCGGGTTCGGCCAGGACGTGCTGGACGGACCCGACGGCATCGACCCGCTGTTCGGTATCGAGGGGCGGGAGCTGAAGCTCTCCGACCCGGAGCCGCCGCCGACCGGTCCGCTGCCCTCGATGACCGACCCGGCCGGACGCGAGCGGTCCGGAGTACCGGCGGGGCCGCTGCCGGCGGGGCCCACCGATCCCGTCTTACTGGAGGAGGCGCTCACCGAGCTGGAGCGCATGGTGGGGCTGGAGCCGGTGAAGCGCCAGGTCAAGGCCCTGTCCGCCCAGTTGAACATGGCCCGTCTGCGCGCCGGGCAGGGCCTGCCGGTCCAGCCGCCCAAACGTCATTTCGTCTTCTCCGGGCCCTCCGGCACCGGCAAGACCACGGTGGCCCGCATCCTCGGGCGCGTCTTCTACGCCCTCGGCCTGCTCGGCGGCGACCATCTCGTGGAGGCACAGCGGGCGGACCTCGTCGGGGAGTACCTCGGCCAGACCGCGGTCAAGGCGAACGAACTGATCGACTCGGCCCTCGGGGGCGTCCTCTTCGTCGACGAGGCGTACTCGCTCTCCAACTCCGGTTACGGCAAGGGGGACGCGTACGGCGACGAGGCACTCCAGGTGCTGCTGAAGCGGGCCGAGGACAACCGGGACCACCTGGTCGTGATCCTGGCGGGCTACCCGGAGGGCATGGACCGTCTGCTCGGCGCGAACCCGGGGCTCTCCTCCCGGTTCACGACCCGCGTCGACTTCCCGTCGTACCGTCCCCTCGAACTCACCTCCATCGGCGAGGTGCTGGCGGCGGAGAACGGTGACGTCTGGGACGAGGAGGCGCTGGACGAGCTGCGCTCCATCGCCGGACACGTGGTGGACCAGGGCTGGATCGACGAGCTGGGCAACGGGCGGTTCCTGCGGACCCTCTACGAGAAGAGCTGTGCGTACCGGGATCTCCGGCTGTCGACGTATCCGGGGATGCTGAGCCGTGACGACTTGTCGACGTTGCGGTTGCCGGACCTGATGCAGGCGTACGGGGAAGTTCTGTCGGGGCGGGGGCCGCAGGACCCGTCGGCGATGTAGCTCGTCGGCTGCGGGCCGGTGGGGGCTTGTCGCGCAGTTCCCCGCGCCCCTAAGAGCAGTGGGCACGGCTAGGCACGCATGAACTGCACCCACCCAGGGGCGCGGGGAACTGCGCGATCAGCCCCCACCGGCCCGCAGCCGAAACTACGACGCCAACGCCTCCTCGCTGCTACGAGGCTCGGTGACCCGCACCTCCGGCAGCTCCCGGTGCGCAGGGTCCCGTACCTCGCCCACCAGCAGCTCCAGCACATCCTCCAGTGCCACCAGACCCAGCACCTTCCCGGACCCGTCCGCCACCTGGGCCAGGTGCGTGGCCGCGCGCCGCATCACCGTGAGCGCGTCGTCCAGCGGCAGGTCGGAGCGGAGCTTCGTCATCGGCCGCCAGATCTGCTGGGGCACCGCCCGCTGCGAGTCCTCCAGGTCCAGTACGTCCTTCACGTGCAGGTACCCCATGAAGGCGCCGTTCTCCGCGGCGACCGGGAAGCGTGAGTACCCGGTACGGCCGGTGAGTTCGATGATCTGGCCCGGGGTCACCGAGGGGCGCACCGTCACCAGGGACTCGCGCTTCAGCAGGACGTCCGTCACGGGGCGCGAGCCCAGTTCCAGCGCGTCCTCCAGGCGTTCCTGCTCCTCGGGGTCCAGCAGGCCCGCCTGGCCGGAGTCCTCCACCAGCCGGTTCAGCTGTTCGCTGGTGAACACGGCCTCGACCTCGTCCCTGGGCTCGACGTTGAAGAGCCGCAGGATGGCCCGGGCGCAGGCGCCGAGGGAGAGGGTGATCGGCCTGCAGAGGCGGGCGAAGTAGACGAGGCCTGGGCTGAGCCACAGCGCGACCTTCTCCGGGGCCGCCATCGCGAGGTTCTTCGGGACCATCTCGCCGATGACGAGATGGAAGAAGACGACCGCGGCCAGGGCGATGATGTAGCCCAGCGGATGGATCATGCCCTGCGGCAGGTGGATCCACTCGAAGACCGGCTCCAGCAGGTGCGCGACCGTCGGTTCGGCGACCGCGCCGAGCGTGAGCGAGCACACGGTGATGCCGAACTGGGCCGCCGCCATCATCTGGGGGAGCCGCTCAAGGCCGTACAGCACCTGGCGGGCCCGTGCCGTGCCGAGCGGTTCGATCTGGCTGCGGCGCACGGAGACGAGCGCGAACTCGGCGCCGACGAAGAAGCCGTTGGCGAGCACGAGCAGCCCGGCGAAGAGGAGTTGGAGCACGCTCATCGGGCGGCCTCCATGACGTTGACCGCGGGGACCGTGCGGACCAGGCGGACCCGCTCGGCACGGTAGTGCCCGACCTGGCGGACGGTGAGCCGCCAGCCGGGCAGTTCGGCCCGGTCGCCGACGGCGGGGATACGGCCGAGCAGGTCGGCGACCAGCCCGGCGACGGTCTCGTACGGCCCCTCGGGCACGTCGAGGCCTATGCGCTGGAGGATGTCGACCCGGCAGCTGCCGTCGGCGTCCCACGCGAGGCGGCCGTCCTCGGGCGGGGCGGCGGCGAGTTCGGGGACGTCCTGACCGTCGTGCTCGTCGCGGACCTCGCCGACGATCTCCTCGACGATGTCCTCCAGGGTGACCACGCCGGCGGTGCCGCCGTACTCGTCGACGACGACGGCGATGGGCTGCTCGCTGCGCAGCTGGGCCAGGAGGGGCTGGACGGGGAGGGTCTCGGGCACCAGCAGCGCCGGGCGGGCGATGCGGGCGACGGGGGTGCGCAGCCGGTCCTGGACCGGGACGGCCAGGGCGTCCTTGAGGTGGACCATGCCGACGATCTCGTCGATCTTCTCCCGGTAGACGGGGAAGCGGGACAGACCGGTGGCGCGGGTGAGGTTGACGACGTCCTCGGCGGTGGCCGAGGCCTGGAGCGAGCTGACCTTCACGCGCGGGGTCATGACGTGCTGCGCGGTCAGCTCGGCGAGCGAGAGGGTGCGCACGAACAGGTCCGCGGTGTCCTGCTCCAGGGTTCCCGCCTGGGCCGAGTGGCGGGCCAGGGAGACCAGCTCGCCGGGGGTGCGGGCGGAGGCCAGTTCCTCGGCGGGCTCGATGCCGAGCGCCCGGACGAGGCGGTTGGCGACCGCGTTCAGGGCGGCGATCACCGGCCGGAACAGACGGGCGAAGGCGTGCTGCGGGCCGGCCACGAAGCGGGCCACCTGCATCGGCTTGGACACCGCCCAGTTCTTGGGCACGAGTTCGCCGATCACCATCTGCACGGCCGAGGCCAGCAGCATGCCGACGACGACGGCCACGCCGGAGACGGCGCCCTCGGGGACGCCGATGGCCGTGAACGGGCCGTGCAGCAATTCCGCTAGGGCCGGTTCGGCGAGCATGCCGACGACGAGGGAGGTGATGGTGATGCCGAGCTGGGTGCCGGAGAGCTGGAACGACAGCTCCTTGAGCGACTCGGCGACCCTGCGGGCACGACGGTCGCCTTCCGCGGCGGCCTTCTCGGCGTCCGTGGCCTCGACGGTGACGAGGCCGAACTCGGCCGCCACGAAGAAGCCGTTGGCGAGAATCAGCAGGAACGCCGCTCCCAGGAGCAGCAACGGGATGGTCATGCCGCCGCCTCGATATCTCGCGGGATATCTCGGGAGGGGGCGGCGCAGGTACTACAGGACGATCCGTCCATCGCTGGAGGGAGTCACTCCTCGGGTAGCAGGAACAACGAGAGGCGGAGGCGCAAGGAAAAACGCCTCCGCCAACAGATTAATCAAGACATGGCCGACTGCGGCAGGGTGGAAGCCCCTGAGTCAGCCCTGATCTTCGTCGGAGCGGGCGGTGGAGCGGGCCTCGGCGAGCGCCCGCAGGGCCTTCGCGTCGGCGATGGCCTGCTGCTTCGCGATGCCCGGCTGGATGCCGAGCGCGGGCAGGCTGGTGCCGTCACTCAGGTTCAGGAAGACCCAGGGATCGCCCGGGCGGAGGTTCACCTGGATGATCTCGGCCCACTCCAGATGCCGGCGGCCGGCGATGTTCTGGACGGTGACACCGGACTCGTCGGCGACGACCTTCACCCTCGCCAGCAGGAACAGCACACCGGCGAGCAGGGCCGCCGTGAAGATGAAGCTCAGGCGCTCGCCGGGGCCCAGCTGCTCCAGCAGGAGAGCGATCACCGTGATCGTCACGAAGATCGCGACACCCGCGGTGATCAGCACGGCACGGGTGCGGCCCGGCCGGAACGTGACGGGGAGGGTGGGCGGTTCGGAGGACATATGCGGCACTTCCCTCACAGACGGCAGGCGTGGATGGCCGTCGTCAGGATGGCCCGCGCGCCGATGTCGTACAGATCGTCCATGATCCGCTGCGCCTCCTTGGCGGGGACCATCGCGCGGACGGCGACCCAGCCCTCGTTGTGCAGCGGGGAGACGGTCGGCGACTCCAGGCCCGGCGTGAGCGCGACGGCCTTCTCCAGCTGCTCGACGCGGCAGTCGTAGTCCATCATCACGTACGTCCGCGCCACCAGGACGCCCTGGAGGCGGCGCAGGAACTGCTGGACCTTCGACTCCGCGGCTTCATCGGCGTCGGCGCCGGTGCGGCGGATGACGACGGCCTCGGACTTCATGATGGGCTCGCCGAAGACCTCCAGGCCCGCGTTGCGCAGGCTGGTGCCGGTCTCCACGACGTCCGCGATGACCTCGGCGACTCCGAGCTCGATCGCGGTCTCGACGGCGCCGTCGAGGTGGACGACGGAGGCGTCGATGCCGCCCGCGGCGAGGTGCCCGGCGACGATCCCCTCGTAGGAGGTGGCGACCGTCTTGCCCTTGAGGTCCTCGAGGCCGTTCGCGGTGCCCGGCTTGGAGGCGAAGCGGAAGGTGGAGCGGGCGAAGCCGAGCGGCAGGATCTCCTCGGCGTCGGCGCCGGAGTCGACCAGCAGGTCACGGCCGGTGATGCCGATGTCGAGCTGACCGGAGGAGACGTAGATCGCGATGTCCCGGGGGCGGAGGTAGAAGAACTCCACGTCGTTGACCGGGTCGACGATCCGCAGTTCCTTGGACTCGCGGCGCTGCTGGTAGCCGGCCTCATGCAGCATGTCCGCCGCAGGGCCTGACAGGGAACCCTTGTTGGGGACGGCGATGCGCAGCATGAGGTCGGCTTCCTTTGCTCTCAGGGGTTGTTTCGGCGCGTGGCTTACAGGTGGGCGTAGACGTCGTCGAGGGAGATCCCGCGCGCGACCATCATCACCTGGACGTGGTAGAGCAGCTGCGAGATCTCCTCTGCGGCCGCCTCCTTGCCCTCGTACTCGGCGGCCATCCAGACCTCGGCGGCCTCTTCGACGACCTTCTTGCCGATGGCATGGACGCCCTTGCCGACCAGCTCTGCGGTGCGGGAAGTGGCGGGATCGCCGTTGGCGGCCTTGTGCTGGAGCTCGGTGAAGAGCTCCTCGAACGTCTTATTGGACATGGTGGCGCCCACTTTACGCGTAAGCCCGGACCACCTAGTGCCACGGTTCAGATACTGAGCGGAGGGTGGCCGCGGTGGCCACCGCGGCGGTCACCGCCTCGTGCCCCTTGTCCTCGTTCGAGCCCTCGATGCCGGCGCGGTCCAGGGCCTGTTCCTCGGTGTCGCAGGTCAGCACGCCCATGCCGACGGGGACGCCGGTTTCCACCGAGACCTGGGTGAGGCCCTGGGTGACGCCCTGGCACACGTACTCGAAGTGCGGGGTGCCGCCGCGGATGACGACACCGAGGGCGACGATCGCGTCGTAGCCGCGGCCCGCGAGGACCTTGGCGACGACCGGGAGCTCCCAGCTGCCGGGGACCCTGAGCAGGGTCGGCTCGTCGATGCCCAGGTCGCGCAGGGCCCGCAGGGCGCCGTCGACCAGTCCGTCCATCACCTTCTCGTGCCACTGCGCCGCGATGACGGCGACCCTCAGGTCGCCCACGTTGCGTACGGACAGCTCCGGTGCACCCTTGCCGCTCACGTTCTGGACTCTCCTCGAAGTGCTTACTGGTTGCTGCAGGTGGACACCGGGTTGGTGTCCAGCCAGGGAAGGTCGTGGCCCATCCGGTCCCGCTTGGTGCGCAGGTAGCGGAGGTTGTGCTCACCCGCCTGTACGGGCATCGGCTCCCGCCCGGTGACCTTGAGGCCGTGGCGCAGGAGGGCGTCGGACTTGTCGGGGTTGTTGGTCATCAGCAGCAGGCTGCGTACCCCGAGGTCCTCCAGGATCTGCGCGCCGGCGCCGTAGTCCCGGGCGTCGGCGGGCAGGCCGAGCTCCAGGTTGGCGTCGAGGGTGTCGTGGCCCTGTTCCTGCAGTTCGTACGCCCGCAGCTTGGAGAGCAGGCCGATGCCGCGCCCCTCGTGGCCGCGCAGGTAGACCACCACTCCCCTGCCCTCGGCCTGGATGCGCTCCAGGGAGGCGTCGAGCTGGGGGCCGCAGTCGCAGCGCAGGGAGCCGAAGATGTCGCCGGTGAGGCACTCGGAGTGGACCCGGACCAGGACGTCCTCGCCGTCGCCGATCTCGCCGTGGACGAGAGCCACGTGCTCGACGCCGTCGACGGTGGAGCGGTAGCCGTACGCCGTGAAGGTGCCGTGGGCGGTGGGCAGCCGGGTCTCGGCCTCGCGGCGGACCGTGGGCTCGCTGCTCCGGCGGTAGGCGATCAGGTCCTCGATGGAGATGATCGTCAGGCCGTGCTTGCGGGCGAAGGGGATCAGCTCGGGCAGCCGCAGCATCCGGCCGTCCTCGCCCGCGATCTCGACGATCGCGCCGGCCGGGCGCAGTCCCGCGAGCCGGGCCAGGTCGACGGCGGCCTCGGTGTGACCGTTGCGGGTGAGGACGCCTCCGTCCTTGGCGCGCAGCGGGAAGATGTGGCCGGGGCGGACGAAGTCGGTGGGCTCGGCGGCACCGCTCGCGAGGAGCTGGAGCGTGGTCGCGCGGTCGGATGCCGAGATCCCGGTGGTCACGCCGTGCGCACCGGACGCGTCCACGGAGACGGTGAACGCGGTCTTCATCGACTCGGTGTTGTCGTCGACCATCTGCGGCAGCTTGAGCCGGTCCAGTTCGTCACCCTCCATGGGGGCGCAGATCAGGCCGCGGCACTCGCTCATCATGAAGGCGACGATCTCGGGGGTGATCTTCTCGGCGGCGACGACCAGGTCGCCCTCGTTCTCGCGGTCCTCGTCGTCGACGACCACGATGGGGCGGCCGGCCGCGATGTCGGCGATGGCCTGCTCGACGGGGTCCAGCGCGAAGTCCTCGAACCCGTCGGTGCTGTAGAGAATGGGTGCGGCGGTCATGCCGGCGCTCCTTCCATGACGGGCCGCGCGGACTCTCGGGAGCGCAGCCACCAGTCGCGCATGCCCCACAGGACGAGCGCGCCGTAGATGACGTAGACGAAGCCGGAGAAGGCGTAGCCGTTGGCGAAATTCAGCGGGACGCCGACGAGGTCGACGAGGAGCCAGGCGAACCAGAACTCGACCATGCCGCGCGCCTGGGCGTACATGGCGACGACGGTGCCGACGAAGATGTAGGCGTCCGGCCAGGGGTCCCAGGACAGGCTCGGGTAGGCCTTGAAGAGCAGGGCGACCGCGACGGTGCCGACGGCGGCGGCGCCGATCATCGAGGCGCGTTCGGTCCAGGTGGCGAACCGCGGTGCGATGTGTCCGTCGCCGGACTGCTCCTTGTTGCGGTTCCACTGCCACCAGCCGTACAGGGCGACGACCATGACGACGGCCTGCTTGCCGGCGCTGCCGGTGAGGTGCCCGTAGAAGGCGCCGAAGAGGATGAGGCCGGAGGCGAACTGCACCGGCCAGCTCCACAGGTTGCGCCGCCAGCCGAGGGCGAGGGCGATCAGGCCGAGGATGTTGCCGATCATGTCCGACCAGAGGATGTGCTGGCCGAACAGGGTGAAGGCCTCGGTGTTGAGGGAGTTCACTTCCCCGCCCCCTGACTGCTTGCGAGCAGGCGCTCGACGTACTTGGCCACGACGTCGACCTCGAGGTTGACCGGGGCGCCGGGCTGCTTGAGGCCGAGCGTGGTCAGGGCGAGGGTGGTGGGGATGAGGCTCACGGTGAAGTGGTCGGGGCCGGCGTCCACGACGGTGAGGCTGATGCCGTCGACCGTGATGGAGCCCTTCTCGACGACGTAGCGCGAAAGGTCCGCGGGGAGCGAGATCTTGATGATCTCCCAGTTGTCGGAGGGCTTGCGCTCCAGGACCTCGCCGGTGCCGTCCACATGCCCCTGGACGATGTGTCCGCCGAGGCGTGCTCCCACGGCCGTGGGGCGTTCGAGGTTGACGCGGGAGCCGACGCCCAGGGCACCCAGGCTGGAGCGGTCGAGAGTTTCGGCCATCACGTCGGCGGTGAACTCGTCGCCCTCGTGGTCGACGACGGTGAGGCAGACGCCGTTGACGGCGATGGAGTCCCCGTGTTTCGCGCCCTCGGTGACGACGGGGCCGCGCAGTCGGAAGCGACAGGCGTCGCCGAGGTTCTCGACGGCGGTGATCTCGCCCAGCTCTTCGACGATTCCGGTGAACACTTCCCGGGTCCTCCCTGCCTCTTGGGGCACGGACTCCGGGGCTGTCGATGACGACAGAATGGACGAGCGGGAACACCGGGGGCGACGCCGGACGCACTCGTCCCTCAGGACGAACGGATACGGCGGCGCGCACGAATGCCCGCCCGCCGCGCACTGCCTCCCATCCGGACTTTAACCGTCGGTCCAGGAATTTCACCTGGTCAACCGGCCGCTGGAAGCGGCCGGGTCGCGGACTGTAACCGCCGGTTCGGACTTTCACCGACCCCGGAGTGCGCTGCTTCTGGTACAGAGCCAGTCTGCCACGCCTGATCGACGTCCATACAGGTGATGGATGTGGGGTGGCTCACAGACGGTAGCGATGGACATGTCGGGGCCGACCTCCCGGCCGATTCCCACGGACGGATGGCGCAGATCCATTGACGTAATGGTCTAGTCCTTTTTAGGGTCGCCGTGCGTGGACACCCGTAGAGACGGGCCCGGCGGCGGTGACGACGGCCCTTGCCCGCCGCCGGGTCTCCTTCCCTGGTGAGAGTGCGTCCGGGCGGTGGGAGGACCACCTGCTGGCCGGCGACGACTACCCGCGCCTTTGAAGAGGCGCGAACAACTCGTCCTGAGCCCTCTCTCTCGCCGTGAGCAGGGCGCCCCGCAGGACCGCCCCTCCCCCCAGCGCGCTCGCCCGCACCTCGGTGGGCAGCGGTGACATTCGGCGGACCCGTCGCTCCACTCTCGCCGCGAGGTCCGCTCCACCGGCCTGGCCCACCTCCCCGGCCAGCACCAGGCAGCCCGGGTCGAGGATGGCCACGACCGCGGCGACTCCCACGGCCAGGCGGTCGGCGAGGGCGTCCAGGAAGTCCGTCGCGGCACTCGCCCCCGCTACCGTCGCCACACTCACTCCCGCTCCCGCTCCCGCACTCGCCCCCGCTCCCGCACTCGCCACCGCGTCCCGAACCACCCCCGCGGCCAGCGGCTCGTACCCCTGTGCCTCGACGGTCAGCCCGTGCCGCTCCGCCAGGGCCACGATCGCCGCCGAGCCCGCCAGGGAGTGGAAACCCCCCTCGCAGTCCACCGCCGACGGCAGCCCCGCCGTGCCCGGCACCGGCAGGAAACCGATCTCCCCCGTGCCGCCCGACGCGCCCCGGCGCAGGGTGCCCTCCAGGACGACGGCCGCGCCCGTGCCGTGACCGAGCCACAGCAGCACGAAGGTGTCCCGGTCCTTGGCCACCCCGTCGCGCTGTTCCGCCAGCGCCGCGAGGTTGGTCTCGTTCTCGACATGGACGCGGGTCTCCGGGAGCCGCTCCTGCAGCGCCAGCACCAGTCGCCGGTGCCAGGCGGGCAGGCCGCCGGAGTCGCGGAGTTCCCCCGTGGCCGGATCGATCAGGCCGGGGGCGCCGATGCCGACGGTGTGGAGTCCCGGCACCCCCGCCTCCTTCGCCGCCCGCTCGACCAGCGCGACGGCCTGCTCGACCGCGGGCCCGGTCCCCGTGTCCCCGCCGATGGGCACCGACGCCTCGGCCAGCACCCCTCCCAGCAGATCGCAGACCACGACGGAGACGCCCTCGGTGCGGACGTCGAGGGCCGCGAGATGGGCCTGGTCGGCGACAATGCCGTACAGCTTCGCGTTCGGGCCGCGGCGCTGCTCCCCCGACTCGCCGACCACGTCGATCAGTCCGGCGACGGCGAGGCGCTCGACGAGGTCGGCGACGGACGGCCGGGACAGTCCGGTGAGCTGCTTCAACTGCCCTGCCGTCAGCGGGCCTTCCTGCTGGAGCAGGCGCAGGGCGAGCCGGTCGTTGATGGCCCGGGCGGTGCTCGGGGATGCGGGCATGCCGGGAATCCTCTCAGATCCGCAGTGCCGAATATGCGCTATCTATCAGGCAGGGTTCCTGATAGTTTACGGCGGCAGCATGGGCAGGACGAGGATCCGGGAGGGGCCCGACCATGAGCGATGTGGTGTACGCGCCGGCAGAGGTACGGCGGGCCCGGTACGCCGTGGCCGCCGTGTTCGCCGTGCACGGGGCCGTGACCGGGTCGTTCGCGACCCGGGTGCCGTGGATCCAGGACCATGCCTCGGTGAGCGCCGGCCAGCTGGGGCTCGCGCTCGCCTTCCCCGCGCTCGGCGCGTCCGTGGCGATGCCGCTGGCGGGAAGCGTCAGCCACCGCTTCGGCGCGCGGAACGCCCTGCGCGGTCTGATCTCCCTGTGGACGCTGGCCCTGGTGCTGCCCTCCCTGGCCCCGAACCTCCTCACGCTCTGCCTGGCCCTGTTCGTCTACGGCGCCACCGCCGGCATGGCTGACGTGGCGATGAACGCGCTCGGCGTCGAGGTGGAGAACCGGCTGGGCCGCTCGATCATGTCCGGACTGCACGGCATGTGGAGCGCGGGTGCCCTGATCGGCTCGGCGGCCGGCACCCTCGCCGCGCATCTGGGCTCGGACGCCCGTCTGCACCACGCGCTCGCGTCGGTCACCCTCACCCTGCTCGGCCTGTTGTTCTGCCGCTGGGTGCTGGACCTCCAGCCCACCGAGGACGAGGAGCCGCCGCCCCGGTTCGCGCTGCCCCCGAAGTCGGCGCTGCTGATCGGCGCGGTGGGGTTCTGCGCGGTGTTCGCGGAGGGCGCGAGCCTGGACTGGTCGGCGGTCTATCTGCGGGACCAGCTGGAGACCTCGGCCGGACTCGCGGCAGCGTGCACCACCGGTTTCACGTTCACCATGGCGGTCACGCGGCTCGTCGGCGACCGGATCGTGGACCGGTTCGGTTCGGTGCGTACGGTCCGGGCGAGCGGGGCACTGGCCGTGCTCGGCGGCCTCCTCATCGTGGTCGCGAACCATCCGGCCGTGGCGATGGGCGGGTTCGCGCTGATGGGGCTCGGTATCGCGGTGGTCGTGCCGCTGTGCTTCGCCGCGGCGGGCCGCAGCGGGTCCAACCCCAGTCTGGCGATCGCCGGAGTCGCGACGATCACCTACACCTCGGGACTGATCGCCCCGAGTGCGATCGGCACGCTGGCCCAGGCGACGAGTCTGATGGTCTCCTTCGTCCTGGTGACCGTCCTGGCCGGCGGCCTCGTCGCCTTCGCGGGCGTGCTGCGCGCCGGCGACCGCGACCGCCCGAAGGTCAGTCCTGCGGCCGCAGCAGTTCCCGACCGGCGGCCCTGAAGCCCTCGCTCCAGGGCGTGGGGCGCAGCGTCTCCGCGTCCAGCCGGACCAGGACGCGGGTGCCGCGCGCGTACGTCGTGACCCCGTCCGCGGAACAGAACCGGAAACCGTAGGTCAGGCCGGTGGTGCCGAGCCGCTCCAGCCAGAGGTGGACGGCGTAGGGGCCGGTCCGGGTGACGGGGGCCTCGTAGCCGATCAGCAGCTCCTTGACCACGTTGCAGGCGTCCCCGGCGCTCGCCCAGTCACCGTCGAAGCGGATGCCGTGCCCCTCCCAGAACTCGGCCCAGGCCCGCTCGACGAGCAGCGGGTAGCGGGCGTTGTGGAGCATGCCCAGCGCGTCCAGGTCATCGAAGTGGACGGTGACCGGCATCAGCCGTCCGTAGGACAGGGCGGGGACGAGGTCGGGGACGAGGGTGGCTTCGGCGGTCACGGCGGGACTCCTGGGTGCATACGACAACGACCCCTATCCTAAGCGGTCGCTCACCCCGCCTGGTGTGGCGGTCCGGCTACGGCGAGGCCAGGTCATAGGCGTACGACGGGCTGAACGTGCCCGGTGTGCCCCTGCAGCTGTCCGACTCCCCCGGCAGCTTCACCCACAGGTAGGCGTCGATCTTCGCCTCGCCGGGGCTCAGGGTCGGGGGCCGGCCGATCTTCCGGCCCGCGGGGTCGCACCACTCGCCGTCGGGCGGGGCGCCGTTGCCGTTGCGGCTGGTGTCGATCACGGCCCCCAGGGTCGGCGGTCCGGCCAGGGCGTCGAGGACCCGGCGGTCGTAGGCGATCTCGGTGGACGTGGTGTGGAAGTTGGAGACGTTGCTGAAGATCCCGTCGGAGGAGGTGGCCGAGGCGGCGCCCGCCTGCTTGAGCAGGGCCGCCTGCTCGGCCGCCGGACGCCAACCGGAGTGACCGGCGTCGTAGTAGACGCGGGCCTCGGGGTTCGCGGCCTTCAGGACGCGTCCCGCGCGGGCCAGCGAGGCGAAGCGGTCGGCGCGCCCGGCGTCCGAGAGGCAGTCGGACTGGGCGATCGAGTCCGGTTCCAGGACTACGACGACCTCGGCGGAGCCGAGCCCCGCGGCGAACCGGTCGATCCAGGCGTCGTACGCGCCGAGGTCCGGTGCCCCGCCCTGGGAGGCGCCGCCGCAGTCGCGGTCCGGGATCGCGTACGGCACGAGCACCGGGACGCGGCCCTGCGCGGCACCGCCCGAGGTGACCGCGCGGACCCGGGAGGCAATGGTCGCCGGGGTGTAGTCGGCGAACCAGACCGCGGCCGGCCGGTCGGCGATGCGGGCCGCTATGACGCCGGCGCGCCAGTCGCCCGGGTGGTCCTGCACCCAGTCGAGGACCTGGGACTCGGGGTAGCGGTAGAGGCGGGTGGCGGTGGTCGGGCGGGCCTTCGTGGAACCGGGGCTCGCCTTCCTGGGGGACGGGGACGCACTCGCCTTCCCGCTTCCGGAAGCCGGGGCGGAAGGAGACACGGAGGGAGAGGCCGGCCGGGACGCCGACGGCACGGCGGACGGCGAACTCCGGCTGGGGGAGCCGCTGACGAGCCCGGGCCGAGCCTCGTCGGAGCCGTGCCGGTCGTCGTGCGCGGAGAGCATCCCTGTCGTAGTGCCGACGGCGACCACCAGGGAGGCCGCCGCGACCATCACGCCGCGGCCCGTGGCACGCCTGCGCGCGGCGCGGCGCGCGGCCAGCCGCTGGGCACGTGAGCCTGCCACCCTGGCGCTCCCCCCTCGCGCGACGGGCACGTTCCCCCGTTCTGGGGAAGCGTCGGGCCCGCCGGTACCCCGGCCAGCCTAGGACTGGGACCCTGCCGCTATGGCGCAATTGGAACAGTTCACCACTCCCCTCGACGCGGTCGTCTCCCGTATGCGCGCCCTGCACGAGGACCTGCCCGAACGGGACGGCGTCGCGGTCTTCAACCGCGTCTACCTCGCCGTCACCGAGGCGGTCGACCGGTGCGTCGACGGGGGCCGGTTCGCGGACGCGCGGGCCGCGATCACGCTGGACGTGCGGTTCGCCGAGCGCTATCTCGCGGCGGTGGACGCGGCGGCCCGTGAGCACCGTCCACCGGCCTGCTGGCGGCCCCTGTTCCAGTTCCGTCGTCATCCCGGCGTACGACCACTTCAGTTCGCGCTCGCGGGCATCAACGCGCACATCGGGCACGACCTGGCGCTCGCCGTGGTGGACACCTGTCGTAGCCTCGACTGCGAACCCGCGGACGTGGAGGACGAGTTCGACCGTGTGGGCGATCTCCTCGTCTCGCTGGAGGAGCGCATCCGCGAAGATCTGATGCCGGGCCCCGACCTCCTCCAGATCGCCGACCCGCTCACCCATCTGCTGGGCTCCTGGAGCCTGGAGCGCGCCCGCGACGCCACCTGGACCGCGGCCCGGGCGCTGTGGGCCCTGCGCGGACTGCCCGACGTGGCCGGGGAGTTCACCGAGCGCCTCGACACGGCGGTGGGCTTCGCGGGCCGCATGCTGCTCACGCCGCTGCCGGACTGAACCGACTCCCGCACACCGGGCTTACGTTGCGCGGGGCGCCGGGGGCTAGGGCCTGTCTGGCAATTCCCGTCTGCCTCGCGACGCCATGCACGCTCCCCCACTGCCTCAAGGGCGTGGGAGGTGCCCCCACTCGCCGCACCGGGCGCAGACCCAAGTACGTCCAGTACGAGGGCCTACGCCCGGCACGCCGAGAGCACGCACCTGACGCCGCGAGGCCGCCCTTCGGGCGACGACGGGAATTGTCAGACAGGCCCTAGTCCTCGGGGAGTTCGACAGGTGCGATCTCCTCGTACACGTCCCCCGGGCCGGGGTTGGTCGCGTCGGTCTCGCCGCCGAAGTGGTGCATGACGCCCCAGACCGCGTTCAGGGCGGTCTGGATCGCGCCCTCGGCCCAGCCGGCCGTCCAGGAGATGTCGTCGCCGGCGAGGAAGATGCCCCGCTTGTCCTCGGGCAGCCGGTCCTGCATGAAGTGGGTGAACAGGCGCCGCTGGTAGCGGTAGTGACCGGGCAGGTTGGCCTTGAACGCGCCCATGAAATAGGGCTCGTTCTCCCAGGAGACCGTCACCGGGCTGCCGATGACGTGCTTGCGGATGTCGACCTTGGGATAGATCTCGCCGAGCGACTTCAGCATGACCTCCATCCGTTCGTTCGCGGACAGCGGCAGCCATTTCAGGCTGTCGTCGCACCAGGTGTAGGAGAGGCAGATGACGGCGGGCCTGTCCGGGCCGTTGTCGAGGAGGTAGGTGCCGCGCGTCATACGGTCGGTGAGGGTCATCGACATGACGTCCCGGCCCGTCTCCTCGTCCTTGTCCAGCCAGAACGGGCGGTCGACGGGGACGAACAGCTTGGACGACTCCATGTAGTGGGTGCGCTCGATCGCCGTCCAGTGGTCGATCGGGAAGAGCGAGTCGTCACACGCGATCTTGGACAGCAGCATCCAGGACTGGGCGGTGAAGACCGCCGCCGCATAGGTGCGGATGTCACCGTCGGCGTCCGTCACGGTGATCCGGTTGCCCGCCGTGCGGTGCAGACGGGTGACCGCGGGACGGGGCTCACCGCCGACGTGCAGGGACTTCAGGGACGTGCCGTACGCCCAGTGCACGATCTTCTCCGGCTCGCGCTCCCACAGCCTGAGCGGCAGCTGCTGCGAACCGCCCACGATCCCGCGGTGGTGGTCGTCGGCCTCGGTGTAGACGACCCGCAGGATCTCCAGGATGGAGTTCGGGAAGTCGGTGTCCCAGCCGCCGGTGCCGAAGCCGACCTGGCCGAAGATCTCGCGGTGCCGGAAGGACTTGAAGGCCTCGGAGTCGCAGAGGAAGCCGTAGAAGGTCTGGTTGTCGAGCTTCTCGACGAGCTCGGCCCAGATCTCACGGATGCGCGGCACGTCCCGCTCGCGCATCGCGCGGTTCATGTCGGAGAAGTCGGCACCCTCTTCGAGGCACTTGTTCCAGGCGGCGGCGACATCGCGGTAGACCTGCGGCAGGTCGTCGATCGTCTCGGCGTAGTGGGACTCGCCCTTGAGGTCGACGACCGTCGAAGGGGTGGCCTCCGCGAGGGGGTTGGGGAAGGGCTGGGTCTCCAGTCCGACGAGGTCGATGTAGTGCTGGAGGGCGGTGGAGGAGGGCGGGAAGCGCATCGCGCCCATCTCCGCGGTGAGCGTGGGGTCGCAGCCCTCGAAGCCCACGGTCCTGAGCCGTCCGCCGATCCGGTCGGCCTCGTAGACGACCGGCTTGAGGCCCATCTTCATCAGCTCGTACGCGGCCACGATCCCGGAGAGACCGCCACCGATCACCGCGACCTCGGTGCCGTGCTCGGTCGCGGGAATCTGGCCGAGGCCCGCCGGATGGGCGAGGAAGTCGTCGTACGCGTACGGGAAGTCCGGTCCGAACATGGTGATCGGCGGTTGCTGCTCGTCTGCGTGCTCGACGGCGTTGGGCACGGTGGACGTCATGGGGTACGGACTCCTTTGAACAAAGGGGTGGTTCAGACGAGGGACCCGTAGAGGCCGGGTCGGCGGTCCGTCAGGTAGGGGTTCGCCTCGCGGGAGGCGGTGAGGAGGGCGGGGTCGGCGTCGGCGAACACCAGCTCCTCGGCGCGTCCGGCGCGAGCACGGGCCACCCCGTCGGGGCCGGCCAGCGTGGACAGCCCGACGAACTCGAACTCCCCTTCCTGGCCGACCCGGTTGACGTAGGCGACGTACAGCTGGTTCTCCCAGGCCCGCACCGGCACCAGGGACTCGGCGACGAACTGGAAGGGGTGCATCTGGGCCGTCGGCACGATCAGGAGGTCGGTGCCGGCGAGGGCGTGGGCGCGGACGTTCTCCGGGAACTCGACGTCGTAGCAGATCATGAGGCCGACGGTGAGTCCACCCAACTCGGCCTGGACGACCGGCTGTTCGCCCGGCTCGAAGTGGTCGTGCTCGAAGCAGCCGAAGAGGTGGGTCTTGCGGTAGTTGGCCAGCCGGACACCGTCGGCGGAGATCAGCTGGGCGGAGTTGAAGACGGACTCGCCGGACCGCTCGGGGTAGCCGTAGGCGATCGCGATCCCGTGCCGCTCGGCGATCTCCGCGACCGCGTCCGCCGAGTCGCCGTCGGCCGCTTCGGCGAGGCGGGCGATGTCGTCACCGATCGCGTACCCGGTGAGGAACATCTCCGGTGCGGCCAGCAGCGCGGCGCCCGCGGCGGCGGCCCGGCCCGCGGCCTCGTCGAGGACCTTGAGGTTCCCCTCGACGGAGCCGGGGCGGCCGGAGCTCTGGAGCAGGGCGGTGCGCATGCGTGATCCTCACCGGGCGGAAGGTGGATGTGGGGGCCACTGGAAGGGCCATGTAGACGGTACGGGCGGCCCGCCGGGGCGGACAAGGAGGAGCCGTTGCGCGCCCGTGAACGGTTCATTGCGTGCGGGGGCGGTCCTGCGGCGATTCGTTGCGCGGGCGCCCGCTTCCCCGGCCCAGCACCAGTGCCGTCACCAGATAGGGCACGGAAAGGATCATGAAGACCGTGCTGTGCGCCAGGGACGCTCCCAGGAGGGTATAGATCCCGAACACCAAGAGCGTCACCAGTTCCGTGCCCAGGCTCGCCACCGAGGTCACCGTGGCCCGGCGGGCGTCCTCGATGCGGTGCTGGAGGCGGACGTCGGCGAGCACCTCGGCCATCTGG
The DNA here is from genome assembly GCF_049739545.1 of Streptomyces sp. SLBN-8D4. Classification (NCBI taxonomy): domain Bacteria; kingdom Bacillati; phylum Actinomycetota; class Actinomycetes; order Kitasatosporales; family Streptomycetaceae; genus Streptomyces; species Streptomyces sp. SLBN-8D4. The sequence goes on along the minus strand of NZ_JBMGQC010000001.1, from coordinate 8,027,318 downwards.
AAGCCGGCGAAGGCGAGACCCACGAGGGCGATGCCGGCCGGGGTGCGGACCCCGGCGCCCACGGCCAGGGCGAGCGCGGAACCCGCGATCAGGGCGGCGAGGCCCCGGGTGCCGAGGCGCTCGGCGGGTCCGGCGCACAGGCTGCCGAGGGTCACCAGCGTCCAGACCAGCAGGACCAGGTAGGGGACGGTCGCGTCGGCCACCCCGAGGTCGCGGATCAGCAGTGACACGTACTCGTCGAGGGCACCCCACACCGCGGCGACGGCCGGGACGAGCAGCAGGGCACGCCGGACGGTCCGGTCCCCGCGGGCCTCGGCGAGTCCGGCCCGCAGGGTCGCCGACCAGCGTGTGCTCCCCTTCTCGTCCGGCACCCGGTGTTCGGGGAGCCGGGTCGCCGTCGCCGCGGCCAGCAGACAGGCCACGACGCTCGCGGCACCCACGGCCGGGTAGCCGCCGAGGGCGAGGACCGGTCCGGCCAGGCCCATCGCCGCGACCGTGGCCAGGAGCCGGGCCGCGCGGGTCCGTCCCATCACGCGCGCGTACCGCTCGGTGGCCCCGAGCCGTTCCAGCTCGTCGTAGACCAGGGCCTCCAGCGAACCGGAGCCGAGCGCGCCGCCCGCCCCCCACAGGACGAAGCCCAGCGCGAAGGCGCCGTAGGACGGCACGGTCACCCACAGGGTGAAGCCGGCGGCGGTGAGCAGCGGGCCGATCCACAGCAGCCGGCGCCGCGAGACGGTGTCGGCCCAGGCGCCGGAGGGCACCTCCAGGACGACGGCCGTGAGGGACCACAGGGCGAACAGCGAGGAGATCTGCCAGAGCGGCAGACCGGTGTCGGCGAACAGCAGCGCGTACACCGGGTAGAGCAGGACGAGATCGTCAAGGAACGCGTAGCCGTACAGCGTGGTCGTCAGCCGGCGTACACCGGTCGCGGGCACACGTGCGGGTGAGAGTGTCATGAGGCCTTCCCGGAAGGGCGGTTCGGACGTCGTCGGTACGGCGTCCGAGGCGGCCCTCGGGAGGCACGGCTGGTGGATCAATGTCGCCAGGTCATGGCACCGATGCTAGACAGTCGCGGGCCCGCTGCCCAGCGAAAATGTGGTGATCACCGCGGCGTGGTCGGACGGCCAGTCGTTGTCCTCGACGTCCGGCCAGGTCCCGGGGGTGCCGCTGACGCAGGTACGCGAGTCGAGGACCCGCAGGCCGCGATGGAGGACGAAGTCGATCCGGTCCTGCGGCTCCGGGTGAGGGTGCACCGGCGACCAGGTGTGTCCCGGGTCCCTTATGGCGTCGGGACGGGCCTGGCGGAAGGAGTCCCCGAAGCCCGCCTCCTCCGCCGCCTTCGTCACCGGCCACTCGACGTCCGGCCAGTCCAGGTGGGAGGGACACTTGAAGTCTCCGACGAGGACGACCGGCGCGGTGTCGCCGATGCGGTGCAGGGTGTCCCGCATCTGGGCGACCCGTACCTCCTCGTGGGCGAGCGGCTCGGACTCGTAGGGCCCGTACTGCTCGTAGTCGAGGTGGGCCGTCCAGACCTCGACCTCCCGCTCCCCTACGGCGATCCGCGCGCCGGCCGCCCCGTAGAACCCGACGTCCGGATCGCCCAGCACGGACGTGATCGGAAAGCGGCTGATGATGCCGAGGTTGGTCCCGGCCCGGTGGTGGTGCCAGCCGAGTGCCTCGGCGAGTTCCCCGGCGGCGGTGCCGTAGGTCTCCTGGAGCCCGACCACGTCCACATCGGTCTCGGCGATGACCTTGAGCTGCTTGGCCCGGTGGTCGTGGACCTTGGTGCCGCCGAACCAGAGGTTCCAGGTCATCACGCGGAGCCGGTGCGGCAGCAGGGCGCGCAGCCGGGCCACGGTGACGCCCTCCAGGCCCTCCGGTCCGGTCAGGACCGTACGGCCCGGGGCCGCCTCGATGGGGGCCAGTGAGGGCACGGCGAGGACCGCGCAACCGGCCGCCTCGGCGGAGCGCACGCCGGTCTCCGTGTCCTCGACGGCCACGCACCCCGAAGGATCCACGCCGAGCGCGCGGCAGGCGGCGAGATAGGGATCGGGTGCGGGCTTGGTGTGCTCGGTGTCGTCGGCGGTGACGGAGACGGCGAAGCGGCTCGCGCCCCCCAGGGCTTCCAGGACGGTGTCGGCGACGGCCCGGGGGGACGCGGTGACCAGGGCGGTGGGGATCTGCTCCCGCGCCAGGGCGTCCAGCAGGTCCAGCGCGCCGGGGCGGGGCACGACTCCGGTGCGGACGCGGTCCGCGAACTCCCGGTGCAGGGTCTCGGCGAGGCCGTCGGCCGGGGCTCCCGTGGCCGCGGCCAGCCAGGCTGCCGTGTGCTCGACCGGGCGGCCGAGCACGTCCGGCCGGTCCGCCTCGGTCAGGGGCCGCCCGGCGACCTGCTCCACCGCCTCCCACCACAGCCGCTCGGTGTCGACGAGCGTGCCGTCCATGTCGAACAGGACGGCCTGGAGCGGGAGTCGAGTCACGGTGATCTCTTTCGTGTGGGGGGAATCAGCGGTCGTACGACGGTCAGCGGGTGCGTTCCGCCACCAGGACCGGCCGCTCGGGCAGCGACACGCTCACCACGGCACCGGCGGTGAGCTCGGCCGCCTCGTGCGCGGCCAGGTCGGCCTTGACCTCGGTGCCGTCGGCGAGCCGGACGGTGACGCGGACGGCGGCGCCCAGGAAGGACGTGGCGACCACGCGGGACTTCCCGTCGGCCTCGGCCCGCACCCGCACGGCCTCAGGACGCACCAGCACGTCGACCTCGGTGGCGGACGGCACCGGGCCGTCGACCGGCAGCCGCTGCCCGAGCACGTCGACCGTGCCCTGGGCGAGCCGGCCCGGGATCCGGCTCATCGTGCCCACGAACTCGGCGACGAAGGGGGTGGCGGGACGGCCGTACAACTCGCTGGGCGGCGCGCACTGTTCGAGCTGGCCGGCGTGCATCACGGCGACCCGGTCCGCCATGGACAGGGCCTCCTCCTGGTCGTGGGTGACGAACAGGGTGGTGATGCCGAGCTCCTGCTGGAGCCGCCGGATCTCCTCGCGGAGGCTGAGCCGCACCTTGGCGTCCAGTGCCGACAGGGGTTCGTCGAGGAGCAGCACGCGGGGGCGCAGGGCGAGCGCGCGGGCCAGCGCGACCCGCTGCTGCTGGCCGCCGGAGAGCTGGTGGGGGAACCGGCCGCCCTTGTCGGCGAGCCCGACGAGGTCCAGCAACTCGGCTGCTCTGGCACGCCGTTCGGCCGTGCGGACCTTGCGCATCCGCAGTCCGAAGGCCACGTTGTCGAGCGTGTCGAGGTGCGGGAAGAGGCTGTACGACTGGAAGACCATTCCGGCGTCCCGGCGGTGGGCCGGCACCCGGGTCACGTCCTCGCCGTCGACCAGTACCTCGCCGGAGTCGGGGTGTTCGAAGCCGGCGAGCATCCTAAGGGCGGTGGTCTTGCCGCAGCCGGACGGGCCGAGCAGGGCGAGCAGTTCACCGGGCCGGGCGCTCAGGTCGAGTCCGTCGAGGGCGACGGTCGGGCCGAACTCCCGCCTGAGTCCCCGGAATTCGACGGTTGCAGCTGTTTCAGGCATGGGTCATCCCCGGGAGGTAGGACGGGTGCGGCCGCCGAAGCCGGCCAGGACGAGGAGCAGCACCCACGTCACGAGCAGGCTGAGCACGGACACGGCGACGGACAACTGGGCCTGCGAGCCGCTGACGTTGACGATCCACACGGCGAAGGGCCTAAAGCCCAGCAGTTGGGCCACGGTGAACTCGCCGAGCACCAGGGCCAGGGTGAGGAAGGAGGCGTTGAGGAGGGCGCCGCGCAGGTTGGGCAGGACGGCCTGGACGAGGGCCTGCGGCCAGCCGGCACCGCAGCTGCGGGCGGCCTCGACGAGGGTGCGGACGTCGACTGCGCGCAGTCCGGCGTCCAGGGCCCGGTAGACGAAGGGCAGCGCCATCACGACGTAGGCCAGGACCAGGACGAAGGGGAAGTCGGGGTTCTGGATCGCCACGAAGGTCTCGAACAGCGGGGTGCGGGAGAGGTGGTCGGGCCCCCACTTGAGGACCGTGCCGATACCGGCGACGAAGGCGATCGGCGGGACGACGAGCGGCAGCGAGCACACCACCTCGACGACCGGCCGCAGTCTGGGTGCGCCGAGCCGCAGCGCCACCATGGCGGGCACCATGAGCAGCAGCACGATCGCGATGGTGGCGAGGGCCAGTTCCAGCGAGAGCAGCAGGCTGGAGACGAAGCCGTCGGTGGCGAAGATCTGTGTGTAGGCGTCGAAGGTGATGCCCTGGCCCGGCACGTCGACGGTGAAGACGACGGACGCGGCCAGCGGCACCAGGAAGTACAGCCCGGCGAGGCCGAGCACGCCCCACCGCCACAGGTTCAGGCGAGCCATCGGGCGCTCCTTCGCTGAAGGGGCAGGTACACGGCCATGACCAGGCCGGCGACCAGGACCATGTCGAGGCTGAGGGCGAGCGCCACGTTCTCCTGGCCGACGAGCACGTTGCCGGAGATGGCGTCGGCTATCTGGAGGGTGACCAGCGGGATCGAGCTGCCCACCATCGCGGCGGCGGTGGCGTACGCGGCGAAGGCGCTGCCGAAGAGCAGCACGAACCCGCCGAGCAGCGTGGGCAGCAGGACGGGCAGGGCGACGAAGCGCCAGTACTGCACGCCCGTCGCCCCGTTGTTCTGCGCGGCCTCGCGCCACTGGACGCGCAGCCCGTCCAGGGCGGGGGTGACGGTGAGCACCATGAGCGGGATCAGGAAGTACAGGTAGACGATGACCAGGCCCCAGAAGCTGTACAGGTCCCAGCCCTTGTCGGTGAGGCCGAAGTGGCGGGTCAGCACACCGGCGTTGCCGAGGGTGGCGACGAAGGCGAAGGCCAGTGGGACGCCGCCGAAGTTGGCGAGCACCCCGGACGCGGTGAGCACGGCCTCGCGCAGGGCGCGGAAGCGGGAGGACACCACGGCCTGGGCGAGCGGCAGTCCGACCAGGGTGCCGAGGGCGGCGGACACCGCGGACAGCTTCACGCTGCCGAGCAGTGCGGTGAGGTAGGCGCCCTTGAGGGAGGTGGTCAGGTTGTCGAGGGTGTACGAAGTCGCCCCGGTGGCCGGGTCCTTGGCGGTGAAGGCGCCGTCGAGCATGGCGACCGCCGGCAGCCCGAAGGCGACCGCGACGAACGCGAGCAGCGGGACGACCGCGACCCAGCCGAGGGACCGGCGCCGCCGCTTCGTGCGAGCGGCGGGCGCCGTGTCCACCCGTACGGCGGTGGCCGTCATCCGGAGACGGCCTTCGCCCAGCCCTGTCCGAGGACCGTCTTGGCCTTGTCCTGCTGGGCCTCGGTCGGGAACTTGGGCGTTCCGGTGACCTCGGGCAGCTTGGCCGCGGCGGCCTTGTCGAGGGTGCCGGCCTTCTCCATGGCGGTCATCAGGGCCGGGCGGGCGTACCCCTTGAGCCAGAGGTTCTGCCCCTCGGCGCTGTAGAGGTACTCCTGCCACAGGCGGGCGGCGGCGGGGTGCGGGGCGCCCTTGTTGACGGCTTGGGAGTAGTACTGCGAGAACTGGCCGTCGCTCGGGACCGTGACCTTCCAGTCGACGCCCTTCGACTGGAACTCGTCGGCGTACCCGGCGTTCAGGTAGTCCCAGTCGATGCTGATCGGCGTCTCGCCCTTCTCGACGGTGGCCGGGGTCGACTCGACGGGCGTGTAGTTGCCGTTCTTCTTGATCTTGGCGAAGAAGTCGAGGCCGGGCTGGATGTCGTCGAAGGAGCCGCCGTTCGCGAGCGCGGCCGCGTAGACACCGCCGAAGGCCGAACCGGACTTGGTGGGGTTGCCGTTGAGGGCGACCTGGCCCTTGTACTGCGGCTTGAGGAGGTCGGCGAAGGTGGTGGGGCAGGTCTTGACGCGCTTGGCGTCGCAGCCGATGGAGATGTAGCCGCCGTAGTCGTTGTACCAGCGGGCCTGCGCGTCCTTCTGCCCGGTGGGGATGTCGTCGTACGACGCGACCTTGTAGGGCGCGAGCAGGCCCTGCTGGGCGGCGCTGATCGCGAAGGAGCTGCCGAGGTCGAGGACGTCGGGCGCCCGGTTCTGTCCCTTCCGCGAGGTCACGGCGTTGATCTCGTCCTGGCTGGAGCCGTCGGGATTCTCGACGGCGATCTTGATGCCGTACTTCTTCTGGAAGCCGTCGATGAGGGCGCCGTAGTTGGCCCAGTCGCGGGGCAGCGCGATGGCGTTGAGCGTGCCCTCCTTCTTGGCCGCGGCGACCAGCTTGTCCAGGCCGCCGAAGTCGGCGGCTGAGGTGGCGGTGGCGGCGTTCTTGCCGTCGGCGGTGGTCGACGCGGTGTCGGGGGCGGCGCCACAGGCGCTCAGGGCAAGGGCGGCGAGGGTGGCGAGAACACCGGCGGCGGCGGTTCTCGGCAGGGACACGGTCACGGCTTCTCCAGGGGACGCGCGAGGGTGCAGGAGTCGAACGGGACTCAGAAGGGAGAGAACTTGTCTGAACAAGTTGGCCTCAGTAAGGCTGCCGCTGGTGTCCTGTTCGTAAACACTGGCGAAACACTGACCCTTGAATTCCCGCACAATCAGGACTTCTCCGGGCCGGCTGCGATGTCGACTACGCTGGTCACGCTGTGCACAGTTGCCGACTCAGAGGGGAAGCATGGGGGCGCGACACGAGGAGATCGCCGACGAACTGCGCCGGGCGATCGACCGCGAGGAGTACACCGTCGGCAGTCTGCTGCCCGCCGAGACGGAACTCGCGGCCCACTACGGCGTCTCGCGCGGCACGGTCCGCCAGGCGGTCGCGGCGCTGACGGCCGAGGGGCTCATCGGCTCCCGGCAGGGCGCCCGCCGCGTGGTCCTCGCCAGCCGCCGCAGCCAGAGCTTCGCCGAACTGCGGAGCTTCGCCGAGTGGGCCCGGGCGATGGGGCGTGCGGCGACGGGCCAGGTGGTCGCACAGGAGTACCGTCCGGCCACCAAGGAGGACTCGGTACGCCTCCAACTGGCCGTGGGCACACCGGTGTTGCACGTCCTGCGGGTGCGCGGCCTGGACGGCGAACCGGTGTTGCTGGAGCGGACGGTGTACGCCGACTGGATCTCCCCGACCGTCGAGACCATCGAGCCGGAGTGCCCCTCGGTCACGCAACGCCTGTACGACGACACGGGGTTGGTGTTCGCCTACGGGGAGCACGTCATCGACGCGGTGGCCGCGGGGGCGCGGGACGCGGAACTGCTGGGCGTCCGCCGGACCAGCCCGCTGCTGCGGGTCCGCCGGGTGACCACGACCCGTGAGGGGCGACCGGTGGAGTGGTCGGACGACCGCTACCGTTCGGACGCGGTGAGCTTCAGCGTGCACAACTCGATCGACAACAACGCGCTGGCCAGGAAGACGGCCGACTGAAGGAGTCCCTCATGGAGATCAGCAGCCTCCCGCACGTGGACGAGCACACGCAGATCGTGGCGGCGGACGCCCCCGCCGTGTGGCAGAGCGTCGGCGAGGTACTGGACCGCTCCTTCTCCGGGGGACGCTCCGCCGGGTACGCCCGTCTGGTGGGCTGCCCGGACCGCACAGCCGCCGGACCGCGCCCCCTGGCGGAGGGCTCGGCCTTCCCCGGCTTCCACGTGCTGTCCGCCGACCCGGACCGGGAGCTCGTCCTGGTGGGCCGCCACCACTTCTCGACGTACGCCCTGGTCTTCCGCCTGGAGGAGGCCGGAGGCGGCCGCACCCGGCTGCGGGCCGAGACGCGGGCCCGGTTTCCCGGGCCCGGCGGTGCCCTCTACCGGCTGCTGGTCATCTCCTCAGGGGCGCACGCCCTGCTCACCGGACGCCTGCTGGCGGGGATCCGGCGCCGCGCCGAGCAGGTCAGGTAGGCGAGCCCGAGGAGAAGCGGCGCAGCAACGGGGAGAGGACCAGGACCGACTTGGTCCGCTCCACGAACGGCTCGCCGGCGATCCGTTCCAGGACGCGTTCGAAGTGCCGCATGTCGGAGGCGAAGACCTGCACGACCGCGTCCGCGTCGCCGGTGACGGTGGAGGCGGCCACGACCTCCTGGTAGCGCTCCAGGCCCCGCCGGATGGTGTCCGGCGAGGTGTTGTGCCGGCAGTAGATCTCGACGAACCCCTCGGTCTCCCAGCCGAGGGCCGACGGGTCGACCCGTACGGTGAATCCGGTGATGGCCCCGGTGGCACGCAGCCGGTCCACGCGCCGTTTCACGGCGGGCGCGGACAGGCCGACGATCTGCCCGATGTCCGCGAAGGAACGGCGGGCGTCCTCGGCGAGGGCGTGCACGATGCGTTCGTCGAGATCGTTCAGCACGGTGGGTGGATCAGCTTTCGGGTGTTGCGAGTCGGGAACGGCGATGGCCGTATACGAAGTAGAACACGAGTCCGACGGCCATCCAGACCCCGAAGACCACCCAGGTGACGGTGGACAGGCTGCCCATCATCCACACGCAGAAGCCGAAGCCCAGCGCCGGGAAGAACGGCGAGAGCGGGACACGGAAGGTGCGGGGCATGTCGGGACGGGTCCGGCGCAGCACGACCACGGCGATGTTGACCAGCGCGAAGGCGAAGAGCGTACCGATGCTGGTGGCGTCGGCGAGCCGGCCGAGCGGGATCGCCGCGGCCAGCACCCCGCAGAACAGGGACACGATCACCGTGTTGGCGCGGGGCGCGCCGGTCTTCGGGTGGACCCGGGCGAACACCTTGGGCACCAGTCCGTCCCGGGACATCGCGAAGAGGATGCGCGTCTGGCCGTAGAGGACGGTGAGGACGACGCTCGCGATGGCGATGACCGCGCAGAACGCCAGCAGGGTCCCCCAGAAGCTCTGCCCGGTGACCTCGCGCATGATCCGGGCGAGCGCGGCCTCCGAGTCGTTGAAGTGCTGCCAGGGCTTCGCGCCGACCGCGACGGCCGCGACCAGGACGTACAGCGCGGTCACGATGACCAGCGACAGCATGATCGCCCGCGGCAGGTCGCGCTGGGCGTTCTTCGCCTCCTCACCGGCGGTGGAGGCGGCGTCGAAGCCGATGTACGAGAAGAAGAGCGTGGCACCGGCCGCGCTCACGCCCGCCATCCCGAGGGGCATGAAGTGCTCGTAGTTGCCCGAGCGGAAGCCCTGGACGCCGATCGCGCAGAACAGCACGAGCGCGGCCATCTTCACGACGACCATGACGGTGTTGGCCCGGGCCGACTCGCGGGCGCCGCCCAGCAGGAAGGCCATGGCGAGGAGGACGACGATCAGCGCCGGGAGGTTGAAGACGCCGCCGTCGCCGGGCGGGGCGGACAGCGCGTCCGGGATGGTGACGCCGATGGTCCCGTCGAGCAGCTCGTTGAGGTACTCGCCCCAGCCGACGGCCACGGCGGCGACCGAGACGCCGTACTCCAGGACCAGGCACCAGCCGCAGATCCAGGCGATCAGTTCGCCCATGGTTGCGTACGCGTACGAGTACGAGGACCCGGCGACCGGGATGGTGCCCGCGAGCTCGGCGTAGGAGAGGGCCGAGAAAAGGGCGGTGAGGCCGGCGATCACGAAGGAGAGGGTGACGGCCGGGCCGGCCTTGGGGACCGCCTCACCGAGGACGACGAAGATGCCGGTGCCGAGGGTGGCGCCGATGCTGATCATCGTCAGCTGCCACAGTCCGAGCGAGCGCCTGAGGGCCCCTCCCTCACCCTGGCCGCCCTCGGCGACGAGGCGTTCCACCGGCTTGCGGCGCATGAGGCGCGCGCCGAGCCCCGTCGCCTGTGGGGTGCGCTGTTGCGGGGGTGCGCCTTGGTCGAGCACGCGCTGACTCCTTCGTCGTTGCAGGTGAGTACAGCGAAGCACCCTACGAGTCCGGACGTCGCAGCCGTAATGCAGCAACCTTGCACGCACTCGCAAGATCGTTGCGTTCCGCGCCGAAGGGTGGGCGTTCGTTGCGCGCGCCCCTGGCCGGCCCCCTTCGGCCCTCGTCAGTGCTCCTCCGGCTCCCCCGCCACCGCCCGCGCCTCGGCCACGTCCGCCTCGTCGAACCCCAGCTGCCCGGGCCTGCCGTGGGCCGCGGCCTGGGCGTCGATCCAGCGTGTGTGCGCCTCCCAGGCGGCCTGCTTGCTGGTGCCCAGCGCGGCCCCGATCTGCGACCAGGAGGCCCCGGCCTCGCGGGCCGCGCGCACGGTCAGCTGACGGCCGTAGGACGCCTTGCGCGCCACGACCTCGCTCAGCGCGAGGAGTTCGAGCAGTTCGGCCCGGTCGGGGGCGTCCGTGGCCCCGCCCGCGCCCATCGACTCCCGCATCCGCAGCTCGTCGAGCCGGGAGACGGCGGTCAGCAGGGTGTACTGCGGCTCGATGCTCTCCGGTGTCGTCATGCCTCCAGGCTCACGTCAAGCAGGCTTGACGTCAAGGTGGCCTGACGGGAGTTCCCTGACGAGGAACACACAGGCGTCGACGCACTCACAGGTCGTGCCGTCGTGGTCCTGGTACGCGTAGCGGTCCAGATAGTCGGTCGCCGGCCGGTAGCCGAGCCGTGCGTACAGGGCGGCCGCGCGCGGATTGTCCTTGCCGACCCCGATGCCCACGGTCGTCAGACCCCGCTCCCGGGCCAGTTCCTCGGCGGCCCGGATCAGCTCGGTGCCGATGCCCCGCGAGCGCAGGTCCTCGGGCCACACGGCGAGACCGCCGATCTCGGGGCAGTCCAGGGTGACCTCGGGTGCCGCGCAGCCGACCCAGCGCAGCTCCGTGTGCCCCACGGGCCGCCCGTCCAGCCACGCGACGAGGTAGGTGCACTCCCCCGCCTCCTGCCGCGCGAACCGCCGGGCATGGAACGACGTGGCTACCGGCGAGCCCATGTACCGGTCGAGCAGCGCGACATCGCCGCGCCGGCAGACGGTGATCTCCATACGCCGACCGTACGGTCCGCACGCGCGGACGGCCCCCGGTTTTCGCCGGGGGCCGTGCGAAACGGACTCAGCTCCAGCTGGCGTGCAGCGGCTTGCCCTCCGCGTATCCGGCCGCGCTCTGGATGCCCACGACCGCGTTCTCGGCGAACTCCTCCAGGGAGCCCGCGCCAGCGTAGGTGCACGAGGAGCGGACGCCCGCGATGATCGAGTCGATCAGGTCCTCGACGCCCGGGCGGGCCGGGTCGAGGAACATCCGGGAGGTCGAGATGCCCTCCTCGAACAGCGCCTTGCGGGCCCGGTCGTACGCGGACTCCTCGGACGTGCGGTTGCGCACCGCCCGCGCGGACGCCATCCCGAAGGACTCCTTGTAGAGCCGTCCGCTCGCGTCCTGCTGGAGGTCGCCCGGCGACTCGTAGGTGCCCGCGAACCACGACCCGATCATCACGTTGGACGCGCCGGCGGCCAGCGCCATGGCGACGTCGCGCGGGTGCCGGACACCGCCGTCGGCCCACACGTGCTTGCCGTACTTCTTCGCCTCGGCGGCGCACTCCAGGACCGCCGAGAACTGCGGCCGGCCGACCCCGGTCATCATGCGGGTGGTGCACATGGCGCCGGGCCCCACACCGACCTTGACGATGTCCGCGCCGGCCTCGATCAGGTCCCGCACGCCCTCGGCGGCCACGATGTTGCCGGCCACGATCGGGACCTGCGGGTCGAGCGCCCGCACCGTACGGATCGCGGTGATCATCGACTCCTGGTGGCCGTGCGCGGTGTCGATGACGAGCGTGTCGACGCCCGCGTCGAGCAGTTGCTTGGCCTTCTCCGCGAAGTCGCCGTTGATGCCCACGGCGGCCGCGATGCGCAGCCTGCCCCGCGCGTCGACGGCAGGCGTGTACAGCGTGGCGCGCAGGGCGCCCTTGCGGGTGAGGATGCCGGCGAGACGGCCGTCCCGGTCCACGGCGGGGGCGTAACGACGGTTGGCCGCGTCGAGGCGGTTGAAGGCCTCACGCGGGTCGATGTCCGCGTCGAGCAGCAGCAGGTCGCGGGACATGACCTCGGCGAGCTGGGTGAACCGGTCGACCCCGGACAGGTCCCGGTCGGTGACGACACCGACGGGCCGGCCCTCCTCGTCGACGACCACACCGGCGTTGTGCGCGCGCTTGGGCAGCAGGGCGAGCGCGTCGGCGACGGTCTGGTGCGGGGCCAGCACGATCGGGGTGTCCAGGACGTGGTGGCGGCTCTTCACCCAGGAGACGACCTCGGTGACGACCTCGATCGGGATGTCCTGCGGGATGACCACGAGGCCACCGCGCCGGGCCACCGTCTCGGCCATGCGGCGCCCGGCGATGGCGGTCATGTTGGCGACGACCAGCGGGATCGTGGTGCCCGTGCCGTCCGGGGCGCTGAGGTCCACGCCCTGCCGCGAGCCGACGGCGCTGCGGCTCGGGACCATGAAGACGTCGTCGTACGTCAGGTCGTACGGGGGCTGGATGTCGTTGAGGAAACGCACGTGCTGCACATCCCAGTCGATCAGAGGTGGCCCCCGGACAGGTCAGCCAGGGGGAAAGAGCACGTACTTCATTGTCCCATGCCGGGGGGAAAGCCACCCACGGGCGAATCGTCCAGACCGGCCGCGGGGGCCCTAGGACGAACCTCCAAGGGCGAGCGCCACGGTGAGCGCGGACGCCTCCGCGAACACCTCGCGCGCGGTCGCCCAGTCGTCCGGCCGCGTCTCGGCGTACCGGTCCCAGTGCCGTACGACCACGACGGTCTCCTCGACGCCGTCCCCGGACCACAGGCCCGGGTCGGACAGGACGTCGGCCAGCGCGTCCCAGTTGCGGCCGAACCAGTCCGGCAGCCGCAGGTCCCGGGCGCAGCGGTCCATCAGGCCCGCCTTGTCCGTGACCCCGTCGAGGTCCAGCGTGACCACGCGTGCCGTCATCTCAGTACCGCCCTGAACGAGTTGTAGTGATCATCGGTGTAGTAGACCTCGCCGCCCTGCCCGGTGACGATCCGCCGGGCCCCGCGGTCGCGCGAGCCCGGCGTGGGGACGGTGTACTCGTGGTAGTAGCCACGCCGGTGCGCGGGCAGCAGCCGCTCGAAGTTCCCGAAGACGGCGCCGTCCTTCTGGTACGGGAACGGGCCGCCTTGGTCGATGAGTTCGAGGGTCTGCCGGGCCTCGGCCGGGAGCTTCGACTCCTGGACGGTGGCCAGGCCGCCGCCCCGCGAGGGATCGTTGCCGGTGGCCGAACACCCCGTCAGGACCAGTAGACACAGAAGCATTCGGGAGACGAACCGCAGCAGCATGCGCTCGATGCTGCCACGGCCGTCCCCTCCTGACCCTCCGTCAGGGCCCGTCAGGGTCCGCCCTGTTCAGCGCCGGCTTCGGCGGTGTCCCCGCCGTCATCAGGTAGTCCGCGGCCGAAGTGTCCGTCACCAGGCTGGTGACGAGTCCGGACCGCAGCACCGCGTCGATCGCGGCCGCCTTGCGCTGCCCGCCCGCGATCGCGACGACCTCGGGGATACGGCGGAGCTGGTCGGCCTTGACGGTGATGCACCGCTCGCCCAGGTCCCGCCCGACCCTGCGGCCCTCGGCGTCGAAGAGGTGCGCGGACATCTCGGCGGCGACTCCGAGCGAGGCGTAGTGGCCGCGCTCCTCGTCGCTGAGCATGTCGTGCACCGTCGAGATGCCCGGCTCCCAGGAGCCGATGGAGACACAGGCGACCGTGACCTTGTCGAAGTACTCGTAGGCCCTGGCGATCCCGGGCTGGTTGCGCAGCGCGATCGCGGTGGCCGCGTCCGGCAGCAGCATCGGCGCGTAGATGGGGTGGGCGTCCCCGCCGGACACCTGGGCGGCCCGCCGTACCGCCTCCACCGAACCGCGCTCGGCGGTCCCGGCGTCGTACACGCCCGTCAACTGCACCACCGTGCACGGCGGGAGCCTGTCGAGGGCGGCCGCCATGTGGATGGTGGAGCGCCCCCAGGCCAGGCCCAGGATGTCGCCCTCGTCGACCAGTTCGCCGAGCAGGTCGGCGGCCACCTCTCCCAGGTTCTCCGGGTCGGGGGTCTCCTCGGCCTCGGCCGGGGACTCGACCACGACGGCGTGCCTGAGGCCGTAGCGGGCCCGGAGCGCGTCGGAGCGCTCCGCGTCCAGCTCGGCCGGCACGCGGATCTCGATGCGGACGAGATCCCGTTCGAGGGCGGTCTCCAGGACCCGGGCCACCTTGAAGCGGCTGACGCCGAACTCCTCCGCGATCTGGATCTTGGACTTGCCCTCCAGGTAGAAGCGGCGGGCCATGGCCGCCGCCTGCACCAGCTCAGCGGGTCCCATCCGCATGGCTGACCGGCCCGCCGACATACCCGACACGGCGTTCTCCTCACTGCTGTTCACACTCTGGATTCGCCGTTCATCCTTGCAGATCCGGCGCACTTGATCAGCCCTGATCGGAGCCGTTCACGTTCCTGACGCTCAGTGGTCGCACGCCCACGAAGCCTTCGCGGTCGCCCCCTCGGCTTGGTTGCGCAATGCACGTACCGCCTCGGCCGGGTCGGACGCCCCGTAGACCGCCGACCCGGCGACGAAGACGTCGGCGCCCGCGTCGGCGCAGCGCTCGATGGTGGACGCCGAGACGCCGCCGTCGACCTGGAGCCACAGCTCAAGACCATGCTTGCTGATCAACTCGCGGGTCCGGCGAATCTTGGGGAGCATGATGTCGAGGAAAGCCTGTCCCCCGAAACCGGGCTCGACCGTCATGATCAGCAGCATGTCGAGCTCGGGGAGCAGGTCCTCGTAAGGCTCGATCGGTGTCGCGGGCTTCAGCGCCATGGAGGCGCGGGCACCCTTGGCCCGGATCTCCCGGGCGAGCCGGACCGGAGCGGCGGCCGCCTCCACGTGGAAGGTGACGGAGGAGGCCCCCGCCTCTACGTACTGGGGCGCCCAGCGATCGGGGGCCTCGATCATCAGATGGCAGTCCAGCGGGGTGTCCGTCGCACGGGCCAGAGACTCTACGACCGGCACCCCGAGCGTGAGGTTCGGGACGAAATGGTTGTCCATGACGTCTACGTGGAGCCAGTCGGCTCCCTCGACCGCCTTCGCCTCGTCCGCGAGACGGGCGAAGTCGGCGGACAGGATGCTGGGATTGATCTGCGCGGCCATGCCCCAAGCCTCCCATGCCGGAGCGCGAACGGGCGCGCCGGTCCAGACCTAAGCCGTTCATCGGATGTTGTGGACGACCTGTGCGTGCCATGCTGGGCGGCTGATCGGCTCGACTGGTGGCGCCGGGGGTGGCCATGACCGGGAACAGGAGCATCGCGCACTACGTCTGCGGACGGCGTGCCAAGTGGGTGGTACTGGCGCTGTGGCTGGTGGTGCTGTTCCTGACGGCGCCCCTCGCCTCCAAGCTCACCGACGCCCAGGACAACGACGCGGCCTCCTGGCTGCCCGGCTCCGCGGAGTCGACCCAGGTCCTGCAGATCTCCGAGGACTTCAGGCCGGAGCAGATCCCCGCGGTCGTCGTCTACGCGCGCGACAGCGGCCTCACTCCGCAGGAACGCGCCGCGATCGCCAAGGACGCCGCCGAGATCAAGCAGCTCACGGCGCACGGCATCCGCGGCCCGGAGACCCGGGGGCCGATCTACGACCGGCAGGGCGACCCGCGCGCGGCCCAGATCCTCGTCCCGATCACCATGGACGAGAAGGGCTGGCAGGAGATCGCGCCCGCGGTCGACTCGATCCGTGACGTCGTCGGCAAGGGCGGCAACGGTCTCGCCGTGCACGTCACCGGCCCGGGCGGCACCTCCGCGGACTTCTCCAAGGCCTTCGAGGGCATCGACTCGACGCTGCTGCTGGCGGCGATGGGCGTCGTCGTGGTCATGCTGCTCATCACCTTCCGCAGCCCCACTCTGCTCTTCGTCCCTCTGCTCTCGGTGGTCGCCGCCCTGTTCACCGCGCAGGCCTTCATCTACCTGCTGGCGCGACACGCGGGCCTGACGGTCAACGGCCAGAGCGCGGGCATCCTCACCGTCCTCGTCTTCGGCGCGGGGACGGACTACGCCCTGCTGCTGGTCGCCCGCTACCGGGAGGAACTGCACAGCCACGAGGACCGCCACGAAGCGATGGCCCGAGCCCTGCACCGCGCGGGCCCGGCGGTGATCGCCTCCGGCGCGACCGTGATCCTCAGCATGCTGGTCCTGCTGGCCGCCGAGATGAACTCGACCCGGGGGCTCGGCCCCGTCGCCGCGATCGGTGTGGCGGTCGCCCTGCTGGCGATGATGACGCTGTTCCCGGCCCTGCTGGTGATCTGCGGCCGCTGGCTCTTCTGGCCGGCGACCCCGCGCTTCGGCTCCCCCAGCCGCACGGACTCCGGCGTCTGGGCCCGCACGGGCCGCCGTATCGCCCGGCGCCCGCGCTTTGTCTGGGCGGTCACGGCCCTGGTCCTCGGGGTCTGCTCGCTCGGCCTGATCCAGCTGCGCGCGGAGGGCATCAGCAACGCCGACGCGTTCACCGGGAAACCCGACTCGATCGTCGGCCAGGAGGTGTCCGCGAGGTACTTCCCGGCGGGCAGCGGCGACCCCCTGGTCGTCGTCAGCAACCAGGCCCAGGCACGGCAGGTCGGCGAGGCGGTCGCGGGCACACGCGGAGTCGTGCCCGAGTCCCTGGGTCTGCCACCGGGCACGAAACCGTCGTTCGAGGGCAAGGTCCTCTTCGAGGCGACGATGACCGCCCCGGCCGACAGCGATGCCGCGAAACAGACGGTGGAGCGGGTCCGGGACGCCGTCCACGCGGTCCCGGACGCCGACGCCCAGGTCGGCGGCGGTACGGCCGCCCTGCTGGACATGGACAGGGCGACCACGCACGACAATCTGCTGATCATCCCGCTGGTGCTCGCGGTCGTCCTGCTGATCCTGTGCGGCCTGCTGCGCGCCCTGATCGCCCCGCTGCTGCTGATCGGGACGGTGATCCTGTCCTTCACGGCGGCCCTGGGCATCAGCGCCCTGGCCTTCCGCCACCTCTTCGACTACGCGGGCGAGTCCACGGACTTCCCGCTGTTCGTGTTCGTCTTCCTGGTGGCGCTCGGCATCGACTACAACATCTTCCTGACCACCCGCATCCGCGAGGAGGCGGCCCGCGCGGGCACCCGTCCCGGCGTGGTCACCGGGCTCGCCGCGACCGGCGCGGTGATCACCTCCGCCGGCCTGGTCCTGGCCGGCACCTTCGCCGCCCTCGGCACCCTCCCGATGGTCGGCTTCGCGGAGATCGGCTTCGCGGTGGCGCTGGGTGTCCTGCTGGACACGTTCATCGTCCGGTCGGTCCTGGTCACAGCCCTGTTCCTGGACGTGGGCGCAAAGGTGTGGTGGCCTCACAGGCTTGCCAAGGAGGGGGATGAGTCGACCCACCCAGGGGCGCGGGGAACTGCGCGACCAGCCACGACGGCGCAGCGGACGAACGACTAGATCACCCTGTCCTGCGGATGATCGCCATGTACATGGCGTCGGTCCCATGCACATGCGGCCACAGCTGTACATCAGGCCCGTCCCCCAGCTCAGGCACCCCGGGGAACAACGGCCGCGCATCGACGAGCTCAGCCGTCGGCCACTGCTTCAACACGTCCTGCACCACCGCCCGGGTCTCCGCAAGGTGAGGAGAACAGGTCGCGTACCCCACCACCCCACCCACCCTGACGGAGTCCAGCGCGGTACTCAGCAACTCCCGCTGCAGCGGCCCGAACCCCTCCAGGTCCTCCGGCCGACGCCGCCACCGGGCCTCCGGCCGACGCCGCAGAGCGCCGAGCCCCGTGCACGGCACGTCCATCAGCACCCGGTCGAAACTCCCCGGCTGCCACGGCGGCCTGGTCCCGTCCGCGGCGATCACCTGATACGGCCCCGGGTTCCCGGCGAGCGCCTTGGCCACGAGCCCGGCCCGGTGCGGCTGCTTCTCGGAGGCGAGCAGCATCGCCCCGCGCTCGGCGGCGAGCGCGGCGAGCAGCGCGGCCTTGCCGCCCGGCCCCGCGCACCCGTCGAGCCACTTCTCGTCCCGTCCCTCGACAGGCGCGTTCGCGAGGGCCAGCGCGACGAGCTGACTGCCCTCGTCCTGCACTCCGGCCCGGCCTTCGCGTACGGCGTCGACGGCCCCGGGCTCGCCGCCCTCTGCCAGCCGTACGGCATACGGCGACCAGCGCCCCGGTACGGCGGACTCCTCGCGCAGCAGCTCCTCGGCGCTGGACCGCCCCGGCCGGGCGACGAGAGTCACCTCGGGCCGCTCGTTGTCGGCCTCCAGCAGCCGCTCGATACCGGCCCGCCCGCCGCCGAGGGAGTCCCACAGCGCGGAGACGACCCAGCGGGGGTGGGAGTGCACGACGGCGAGATGGTCCTCGGGATCGTCGTCGTAGGGCGGAGCGACCTTCGCGATCCATCCGTCGAGGTCGTCCTGCGCGATCTTCCGCAGTACGGCGTTGACGAACTTGGCCCGTCCGTCCCCGAGCACGACCCGGGCGAGCTCGACGGAGGCGGACACGGCGGCATGCGTCGGGATGCGCGTCCCGAGCAGCTGGTGCGCGCCGAGGCTCAGCACGTCCAGCACCGGCGGATCGACCTCACGGAGCGGCCGGTCGACGCACTCGGCGATGATCGCGTCGTACGTCCCCTGCCGCCGCAGCGTCCCGTACACGAGCTCGGTGGCGAGCGCCGCGTCCCGCGCCTCGAAACCGTCCTTCTCCCGCGCCTTCCGCAACAGCGGCGGCAGGACGAGGTTGGCGTACGCGTCCCGCTCGTCCACGGCCCGCAACGCCTCGAAGGCGAGGAAGCGGACGGGGTCCTTCTGGGGCCGACGGTAGGGCTTGCCGGGTTTGCGGGGCCGACGGGGCTGCTCGCTCACGAAAAAGGTGCTCCGGGTTCAAGGTCTGCTGACGCCCCCAAGAGTACGTCCGCCGGGGGGTGCGTCACCCTCCGAGGGGCGGGGCCGCAGCCACCCTGCCGGCCCCGTCACGCGCCGACGCTCTCCCCCTCCGAGATCCTGGCTCCCCGCGCCCAGTCCGCGGCCTTCATCGGCTTCTTCCCCTGTGCCTGCACCCACAGCAGTTCCACGCCGTACGAGCCGGTACCGACGTGGACGCTGTTCTTGCCGACGGCGAGCGCGCCGGGGGCGAGATCCGTGCGGTCGGGAACCGGCTGGACCTGGATGAGCTTGAGCCGCTCGCCGCGGAAGGTCGTCCAGGCGCCGGGCGAGGGGTGGCACCCCCGCACGACCCGGTCCACCCGCAGCGCGGGCGCGGCCCAGTCGACCCGGGCGTCCTCGACGGTGATCTTCGGGGCGACGGTGATGCCCTCGGTCGGCTGCGGTACGGCCTTCAGCGTGCCGTCCGCGATGCCGTCCATGGTCGCGGCGAGCAGCCCCGCCCCGGCGAAGGCCAGCCGGGTCAGCAGGTCACCGCTGGTGTCGGTGTGCCGGATCTCCTCGGTGACGGTGCCGTAGACGGGCCCGGAGTCCAGGCCCTCCTCGATGAGGAAGGTCGAGGCGCCCGTGATCTCGTCCCCCGCCATGATGGAGTGCTGCACTGGAGCGGCCCCACGCCAGGCCGGCAGCAGCGAGAAGTGCAGGTTGACCCAGCCGTGGGCGGGGATGTCGAGGGCGACTCGGGGCAGCAGGGCGCCGTAGGCGACGACGGGACAGCAGTCCGGGGCGATCTCGCGGAGCCGCTCGAGGAAGTCCGGGTCCCGCGGCTTGACCGGCTTCAGCACCTCGATCCCCGCCTCCTCGGCCCGCTCCGCGACCGGGCTCGCGACCAGCCTGCGTCCCCGCCCGGCCGGTGCGTCCGGCCGCGTGACGACGGCGGCGACCTCATGCCGTCCGGAGGCGATGAGAGCGTCCAGGGCGGGAACGGCGACCTCGGGGGTACCGGCGAAGACGAGCTTCATGGGTGGGCAGGGCCTCTCGGACGGGTGACTCGCACGGGTGACGACGGGCGACACACAAGTCTATGGCGAGCTCCGACAGCCGCACGGCCGGAGCGGGACCCCACGGGCGAGGCCCGTGTTCCCGATCAAGGCGCGAACCCCCGACCCCCGGCGCACGCATATGCCGGTACGCCCCCTCTGCGTGACCAGCGGAGCGTAAACGCGTTGGTCAAGAAAGAGTTGACCACAACGGGCCGCGATCGCGGCCCCATCCTTTTCAACGCCGGTTCGAGAGGCTTGTTCATGGCCGACCACGCAACCCACGACGCCCAGGCTCGGGCCAGCCTGCACTTGCTGGTGCGGGACATCGAGCGGGTCCGCCGGCAGGTGGACGCACTGCGCACCCTGACCGCCCAGTTGGGCAACGTCTACCGCCCGCGCCGCTCCGGTCCCTCCACGGGCTTCGTCGTCTACGGACGCGCCCCCGCCCCCACGGTCCGTCTCGCACAGGAACTGCGGGACAGCGTCGAGACCCTGGTGACGGCCGCGGTCGACTTCGACCGCTCGCTCGGCTTCTCGTGGGACGCGGTGGGCTCCGCCCTCGGCGTCACCAAGCAGGCGGTCCACCGCCGTTACGGCGCCCGCCGCGCCGCGGCCCAGGCGACGGCCGACGCCGAGCGCGCCGCGGAGCCGTCGGGAAGCCGCACGGTCAGCGTCAACACCGGTATCCCCACGGTGCCGTCGGTTCCCACGGTCCCCGCGGCCCGCTCCATGCCGACCCAGCCCACCGCGGGCAGCCCCGCCCTGCGCGAGGAGGCAAGGCCCACCGCCCTCCCCGGCCCCCGCAACGGCTGACCCGTCTCCCTTCTCTGCCCTCCCACCTCACGACCGGGAGGGCAGACGCATGTCCGGGCCCACCTGGCGTACGGCCGTTCCGCGATCGGTCGTACGCCGGTCCCGAGACCGGTCAGACTCCCCTCCAGCGACCGTCGCAGATCGCCGGGGCCGTGTGGACCCCAGTCCCCCCTCGGCCGGGATGGTCCGACGCCCCCGCCCGCACCACCCTCCGCGCCCCCGCTCCCACTCCCAACGTCACCCGATGTCAGGGGGATCGATCCGCACCCATACCGCTCCCTCGCCCCCGCTCCCTCCGCCCCGAGCCATCCGCGAAGCCTGCGCGGCCTTGAGCGAAGCCGCCAGCGCGGCCCCCCGCCCCGGCGGAACCCTCACCAGCACCCGCTCCCACTGCTCCCCGACCGGCGGTGCCCCCACCCTCCGAGGTCCCGCCGCCCCCGTCACCGGCAAGGGCACGGGCCCCAGCAGTTCGGCCTCTTCGGGCAGTTCCGCGGCCGTCAGGAACTCGGCGAGCGCCTCCCCCGTCCCCGACACCGCGGCCATCCGCGACACCGGCGGAAAGCCCAACTCGGCTCGCTCCCCCAGCTCCCGCACCGCATGTCCCACGGGGTCCCAGCGCACCAACGCCTGCACGGGCCGGAGCGTTGGCTCGGCGACCACCACCACGGTGCCCCCGGCCTCCTGCGCCCGCACCAGCGCCGACGCCGCGATCCACCGCCGCAGCGCGTCCTCCCCGGCCCGCAGATCGGGTCGCCCGAGCATGGCCCAGCCGTCCAGCAACAGCGCCGCCGCGTACCCGCCCTCGGCGACCGGCTCCGCACCCGGCGTACTCACGACCAGCGCCGGTGCACCCGGCACGGTGTCCAGCACATGCTCACGCCCCGACGTCCGCACCGGAACGGCCGGAAACGCCCGCCCCAGCTCCTCCGCGGTGCGCCGGGCCCCCACCACCTGCGCCCGCAACCGGAACCCCCCGCACTCCGGACAGTGCCAGGAGCTCTCCTCGCGCCCGCACCACCCGCACCGCAGCGCCGCCGCGGACTCCTGCCCCTCCAGCGGTCCGGCACAGTGCCGGCACCTCGCGGGCTCCCGGCAGTTGGCGCAGGCCATCCGCGGCACGTACCCCCGCCGCGGCACCTGCACGAGCACCGGCCCGTGCCGCAGGCCCTCCCTGACGGCCTGCCAGGCGAGCGTGGGCAGCCGAGCCGCCCGCGCCGCCTCGTCCCGCGCGAGATCCTGGTCGCCGACGGTCCGCACCAGCGGGGCGACGGCCCGCACCTGCTCCCGCGAGGCCACGAGCGGCCGGGCCCACCCGCTCTCCACGAGCTGCGCCGCCTCGACTGTGCAGCTCCAACTCCCCAGCAGAAAACCGCACTTGTCCTGCGCGGCCCGCAGCAGCAACACCTCGCGCGCATGCGGCTGCGGGGCGTGCGGCTCGCTGTGGCTGTCGTCGCCGTCGTCCCACAGAGCGACGAGTCCCAGGTCCCGCACCGGGGCGAACATGGCGGCCCGCGTCCCGACCACGGCCCGCACCGCGCCCCGCCGCACGGCCAGCCACTCCCGATACCGCTTCTCGGGCCCGGCGTCGGCGGTCAGGACCGCGTGCCGTCCCTCGCCCAGCACCGAGGTCAGCGCGGCGTCGACGCGCGCGACAGCCCTCCCGTCCGGCACGACGACCAGCGCGCCCCGACCCGAGGCCAAGGTCGCGGCAACGGCCCTCGCCAGCTCCTCACTCCACTCCGGCCCGGGCAGGGCGTTCCACACCGCGCGCGGCGCGCCCCCCGAGGCCAGTGAGTCCAGAAACGCGCCTCCACGCTCGTACCGCCCCCAGGACCCCGCCTCCGGCGCGGCGGGCGGCGGCAACGGCTCGGGCGAAGGCCGCTGTTCGGCCCGGGCGCTGCGAGGCGGCACGGCGAGCTGCAGCACGTCGGCGAGGCTGCCCGCGTACCGGTCGGCGACGGCCCGCGCGAGCCCCAGAAGCTCCTCGCCGAGCACCGGCTCGGGCGAGACAACCTGGGCGAGTGCCGCCAGCGGCCCGGAGTAGTCCGACTCCGCGAGCCGCTCGACGAGAAACCCGTCGATCAGCCCCCCGCCCTCACGCCGCCCTTCCCGGACCCGCCCCCGCCCGGCCCCGAAGCGCACCCGCACCCGCACCCCCGGCTGCGCGTCCGCGTCCAGCTCCTCGGGCACGGCGTAGTCGAAGTACCGGTCGAGATGCAGCACCCCTTTGTCGACCAGCACCCGCGCGACCGGGAGCTCCTTGGCCAGCGCGGCCCCCCGCCACGTCCGCGGCTTGGCACGCGGCACCTTGGCGTTCCGCACACTCTCCCGAATGAGCGCAAGCTGCTCGGGCTGCGCTCCCTCGGCGCCACCGTCGACCGACCCGTTCTCGCTGCTCACGCTTGCATTCTTACCAAACCCCACTGACAACCGACGCGCCCGAACCCGAAGGGAGGGGCCAGTGACCCGCGAGGTCCGGCACCCCAGGACGCCGCGAGGCCCGGCATCCCAGAGGGACACCGGGCCTCGCGGCAAGCCGCAGGGGGCTTACGGACCTACAGGCCCGCGGCCTTGCGCAGCGCCTCCACGCGGTCCGTCTTCTCCCACGTGAACTCCGGCAGCTCCCGGCCGAAGTGGCCGTACGCCGCCGTCAGGGAGTAGATCGGGCGCAGCAGGTCGAGGTCGCGGATGATCGCGGCCGGACGGAGGTCGAAGACCTCGTCGATCGCCTTCTCGATCTTGTCCGTGTCGACCTTCTCGGTGCCGAAGGTCTCGACGAACAGACCCACGGGCTCGGCCTTGCCGATGGCGTAGGCCACCTGGACCTCGCAGCGCGAGGCAAGCCCGGCCGCCACGACGTTCTTGGCGACCCAGCGCATCGCGTACGCCGCCGAGCGGTCCACCTTCGACGGGTCCTTGCCCGAGAAGGCACCGCCACCGTGACGGGCCATGCCGCCGTAGGTGTCGATGATGATCTTGCGGCCGGTCAGGCCCGCGTCACCCATCGGGCCGCCGATCTCGAACCGGCCGGTGGGGTTGACCAGGAGACGGTAGCTGTCCGTGTCCAGCTTGATGCCCTCGTCCAGGAGCGCCTTGAGCTCCGGCTCCACCACGAACTCGCGGATGTCGGGGGCCAGCAGGGAGTCCAGGTCGATGTCCGACGCGTGCTGCGAGGAGACGACGACCGTGTCGAGGCGGACGGCCTTGTCACCGTCGTACTCGATGGTGACCTGCGTCTTGCCGTCCGGGCGCAGGTAGGGGATGGTGCCGTTCTTGCGGACCTCGGACAGGCGCTTGGCCAGACGGTGCGCCAGGAAGATCGGCAGCGGCATCAGCGTCGGGGTCTCGTCCGTCGCGTAGCCGAACATCAGGCCCTGGTCGCCCGCGCCCTGGCGGTCCAGCTCGTCCTCGTCGCCCTCGACCCGGTTCTCGTACGCCGTGTCGACACCCTGGGCGATGTCCGGGGACTGCGCGCCGATCGACACCGAGACACCACAGGAGGCGCCGTCGAAGCCCTTCTTGGAGGAGTCGTAACCGATCTCCAGGATCTTGTCGCGCACCAGCTGGGCGATCGGCGCGTAGGTCTTGGTCGTGACCTCACCGGCCACATGCACCAGACCGGTGGTGATCAGGGTCTCGACCGCGACCCGGGAAGCCGGGTCCTCCTTGAGGAGCGCGTCGAGGATGGTGTCACTGATCTGGTCAGCGATCTTGTCGGGGTGGCCCTCGGTCACAGACTCCGAGGTGAACAGACGACGGGACACAACGCTCCCTGGGGTTGCAGCGGCTGCTGGCTGATCATTGGCGGACGGGCTCGGGGGCTGCGCCCGGCATCGTCCGAGAACAGTTTATCGGTCGCCCTCGGCCACCGGCCCCCCTGTCTCGCCCATCGGGAGTGCCGTGACCTGCGGCACGGGCATTGTGCCCAATTCCGAGCGGACTTGGCCAGAGGCGCCACACCTCTGCGACAGAGGTACGTGAGGGCCGAGAAGCGGATGAAGCGTTCAGTGCAGGCGGCTCACCACCAGGTCCCAGACCGTTTCGGCCAGGAACTCCTTCGGGCCGTGCGGCACCGGGGTCTCACTGCCGTCGGCGCCCAGCACCACCGCCTCGTTCTCCTCCGACCCGAAGGTCTTGCGCTCGCCCACCTCGTTGACGACGAGGAGGTCGCAGCCCTTGCGCTCCAGCTTCGTACGGCCGTTGGCCAGCACGTCGTCGGTCTCGGCGGCGAACCCGACGATCACCTGGCCGGGGCGGGCGCGCTCGGCCGAGATCTCGGCGAGGATGTCCGGATTCCGCACCAGGACGATGGGCTCGGGGTCCTGGCCGTCCTTCTTCTTGATCTTTCCGGCCGCGTACGTCTGGGGCCGGAAGTCCGCGACCGCCGCCGCCATGACGACGGCGTCGGCGTCGGCGGCCGCCTTCAGGACCGCTTCGCGCAGTTGTACGGCCGTCCCCACCGGGACCACGTCCACCCCGGCCGGATCCGGCATGCCGGTGTTCGCCGCGATCAGCGTGACCCGGGCGCCGCGCGCGGCCGCGGTGCGCGCCAGGGCGTACCCCTGCTTGCCGGAAGAGCGGTTGCCGAGGAAGCGGACCGGGTCGAGGGGCTCGCGGGTGCCGCCGGCGCTGACGACGACGTGCCGGCCCTGGAGGTCGGGCTCGGTGGCACCGCGGGCCAGCACACGGCGGCAGACCTCGAAGATCTCGGCGGGGTCCGGCAGCCGGCCCTTGCCGGTGTCGACGCCGGTCAGTCGGCCGACGGCCGGTTCGATCACGAGGGCGCCGCGGCGCCGCAGTGTCGCCACGTTCTCCTGGGTGGCCGGGTGCTCCCACATCTCGGTGTGCATGGCGGGCGCGAAGACGATGGGGCAGCGGGCCGTGAGGAGCGTGTTGGTGAGGAGGTCGTCCGCCAGGCCGTGTGCCGCCTTGGCGAGCATGTCGGCCGTGGCGGGGGCCACCACGACGAGGTCGGCGTGCTGCCCGATGCGGACGTGCGGGACCTCGTGGACGTCGTCCCAGACCTCGGTCGAGACCGGCTTGCCGGACAGCGCGGACCAGGTGGCGGCGCCCACGAAGTGCAGCGCGGAGGCGGTGGGGACGACGCGGACGTCGTGGCCGGACTCCGTGAGCCTTCTCAGCAGCTCGCAGGCCTTGTACGCGGCGATGCCGCCGCTGACCCCCAGCACGACCTTCGGCTTGTCCACCGTCTCTCCCCGGCTCGGCAACGTACGCGGGCGGCGTACGGGTCCATCACACACCACAGGCCCGGCAGTCGCGCTGCCGGGCCTGTGGATAAGTCAGCGAAAAGCTGAAAGTACTACTACTGCGCCGGGCCCTCGACGGCCTCGGACGTCAGCAGACCCGCGTTGATCTCACGCAGGGCGATCGAGAGCGGCTTCTCGTGGACGTGGGTGTCCACCAGCGGACCGACGTACTCCAGCAGGCCCTCGCCGAGCTGCGAGTAGTACGCGTTGATCTGGCGGGCCCGCTTGGCCGCGTAGATCACGAGGCTGTACTTCGAGTCAGTGGCCTCGAGGAGCTCGTCGATCGGCGGGTTGATGATGCCCTCGGGCGCGGAGATGGAAGAGGACACGCTCTACCTTCCGATGGATGGGAAAGAATCAGTGCGGATGATCAAGCCTCGATGAGCAGGCACGATCACACAACATCCATCAAGGCTAGCAGCTCGCGCGCCACGTCCTCGACGGAGGTGTTGACCAAGGTCACATCGAACTCGGGTTCAGCCGCCAGTTCGATCTTCGCCGCGTCCAGGCGGCGCTCGATCACCTCGGGCGGCTCGGTGCCCCGTCCGGTGAGTCTGCGCACGAGCTCCTCCCAGGAGGGAGGAGCCAGGAACACGAGCTGGGCGTCCGCCATGGACTCACGGACCTGCCGGGCACCCTGGAGGTCGATCTCCAGGAGGACGGGCTCGCCCGCCTCCAGCCGCTCCAGTACGGCCGCACGTGGCGTGCCGTAGCGGTTGCCGGCGAACTCCGCCCACTCCAGCAGCTCGCCGTTGGCGATCAGCTTGTCCATCTCCTCGTCGGTGACGAAGAAGTAGTGGACGCCGTGCTTCTCGCCGGGGCGGGGCCTTCGGGTCGTCGCCGACACCGAGAGCCAGACCTCGGGGTGTTCCTTGCGCATATGGGCGACGACCGTGCTCTTGCCGACCCCTGAGGGGCCGGAGAGCACGGTCAGCCGCGGACGTACGTCCGGGGGCTCGGGGGTCGTCCCCCGGAATGTTGCAGCCATGCAGCGATTATTCCAGCAATCCCGGAGTGCCCGGGACTCCCCTTCCCGGAGTGACCCGGTTCAGGAACCGGTGCTGCCGAACTCACGCTCCAGCGAAGCGATCTGGTTGGAGCCGAGGCCGCGTACACGACGGCTCTCGGAGATGCCGAGTCGCTCCATGATCTGCTTGGCGCGGACCTTGCCCACGCCCGGCAGGGACTCGAGCAGGGCGGAGACCTTCATCTTGCCGATGACGTCGTTCTCCTGGCCCTGCTTGATGACCTCATGGAGAGAGGCGCCGGAGTGCTTGAGTCGATTCTTGACCTCGGCCCGCTCCCGGCGAGCCGCGGCGGCCTTTTCGAGCGCGGCTGCGCGCTGTTCAGGGGTAAGGGGCGGAAGAGCCACGCCTACGTCACCTCGGATGTCGAACTGTCGGATACGGACCGGTGAGGAACCTAGTCGCCCCACACCTGGTGAGCCACGAGCAACACGCTTGCCCGTTGACTCTGCGTCGGAGACTAGCGGGCAAGTCCGCCAGAGTCAGCGAGAACAGCGGAAAAGTCCTGGTCAGCCTGCGCCAGGCCGGACATTCCTGACATAATGCCCCGGATTTGAGGATGTATTCAGAGTCAAGCGGGCCTCGAACCCCTCGTCGGAGGACTCGAACGAGGGGTTCGAACATCGTCATGCGCTCGGCAGAGCCGACCGGATCTCGTCCGCGAACCGCTCGGCGGAGTCGCGCAGCGCACCGGCGTCGGGGCCGTGCCGCAGCACTCCCCGGCTGACGTTCGGGACCACATTGCGGATCGCCGCCCCGAAGACCCGGGGAAGATCGGCCGGGGTGGCCCCCTGTGCGCCGACGCCGGGCGCCAGGAGCGGACCGTTGATGTCGAGGTCGTAGGTCGACAGATCGCCAAGCGTGGCCCCGACGACGGCGCCGAAGGACCCCAGGGGCTCCTCTCCGGTGTTCTCGGCGACCAGATGGGCCAGCATGGTCGCGCCGACGTTCCGGCCGTCCGCGCGGACCGCGTGCTGGACCTCGCCGCCCTCCGGGTTGGAGGTCAGGGCCAGCACGAACAGACCCGCACCGCTCTCGCGCGCCAGCGCGATGGCCGGCGAGAGCGAGCCGTAGCCGAGGTACGGCGACACGGTCAGCGCGTCCGAGAACAGCGGGGAGTCCTTGCGCAGGAAGGCCTCGGCGTACGCGGCCATGGTCGAGCCGATGTCACCCCGCTTGGCGTCCATGAGGACCAGCGCACCGGCCGCGCGGGCCTCCTGGACGGTCTTCTCCAGGACGGCGACGCCGCGCGAGCCGAAGCGCTCGAAGAACGCGCTCTGGGGCTTGAACACGGCGACCCGGTCGCACAGCGCCTCGACGACCGTGCGACTGAACCGCTCCAGGCCGGAGACGTCGTCGGCCAGGCCCCACTCGGTGAGGAGTGAGGCGTGCGGGTCGATCCCCACGCACAGCGGGCCGCGCTCGTCCATGACGTGGCGCAGTCGGGCGCCGAAGGGCTCGGTCATACGGTGATGTTCCTCACGTCGGCGCCGACCGCGTCGGCGAGGGTGGCGTACGGGCTCGTGCGCAGGCGCGCGGCGAGGCCCTTGTGGATGGCGCGGGCCCAGAAGGGCCCCTCGTAGACGAAGGCGCTGTAGCCCTGGACCAGCGTGGCACCCGCCAGGATGCGCTGCCAGGCGTCCTCGGCGTTCTCGACGCCCCCGACGCCCACCAGGGTGATCCGGTCGCCCACGCGCGCGTACAGACGCCTGAGGACCTCCAGGGAGCGCTCCTTGAGGGGCGCTCCGGAGAGACCGCCGGTCTCCTCCACCAGGGCGGGTCCGGACGTCAGACCGAGTCCCTCGCGCGCGATGGTGGTGTTGGTGGCGATGATGCCGTCCAGGCCGAGCTCGACGGCCAGGTCGGCGACCGCGTCGACGTCCTCGTCGGCCAGGTCGGGCGCGATCTTCACCAGGAGCGGGACCCGGCGGTTCGCGACGATCCGGTCGGCGGCCTCGCGGACGGCGGTCAGCAGCGGCCGCAGCGCCTCGGTGGCCTGAAGGTTGCGCAGGCCGGGTGTGTTGGGCGAGGACACGTTGACGACGAGATAGTCGGCGAAGGGAGCGAGCCGCTCCGCGGACTTCACGTAGTCGCCGATCGCCTCGGTCTCGTGGACGAGTTTGGTCTTGCCGATGTTGACGCCCACGACGGTCTTGAAGACCGGCTCACGGGACGCCAGACGGGCCGCGACGGCCAGTGAGCCCTCGTTGTTGAAGCCCATGCGGTTGATGAGCGCCCGGTCCGGCACGAGGCGGAAGAGCCGCTTCCTGGGGTTGCCCGGCTGGGCCTCCCCCGTCACCGTGCCGATCTCGATGTGGTCGAAGCCCAGCATCGCCATGCCGTCGATCGCGACCGCGTTCTTGTCGAAGCCCGCGGCGAGGCCGAAGGGGCCGTGCATGCGCAGCCCGAAGGCCTCGGTGCGCAGCTCCTTGTGGCGGGGCGCGAGGGCGGCCGCGACGAAGGTGCGCAGCACGGGGACGCGGACGGCGAGCCGGATCCAGCGGAAGGCGAGGTGGTGGGCCTTCTCGGGGTCCATGCGCTGGAAGACGAGATTGAAGAAGATCTTGTACATGGTGTCCTCATGAAGAGGGGGACACCGTTTCCGGTGTCCCCCTCAGGGCTGCTAGTCGCGGGCCGCGGTCAGATGCTGCGCGTGTTCCTGGAGTGAACGGACTCCCACGTCACCGTGGTTGAGGGCGTCGATGCCCTGGACGGCGGCGGCGAGCGCCTGGACCGTCGTCAGACACGGGACCGACCGCGCCACGGCCGCCGTACGGATCTCGTAGCCGTCGAGGCGGCCGCCGGTGCCGTACGGGGTGTTGACGATCAGGTCGACCTCGCCGTCGTGGATGAGCTGGACGATGGTCTTCTCGCCGTTCGGGCCGGTGCCCTCGGACTGCTTGCGCACGACGGTGGCGTTGATGCCGTTGCGCTTGAGGACCTCGGCCGTGCCGGAGGTGGCGAGCAGTTCGAAGCCGTGGGCGACGAGCTCGCGCGCCGGGAAGATCATCGAGCGCTTGTCGCGGTTGGCCACCGAGATGAAGGCGCGGCCCTTGGTCGGGAGCGGGCCGTAGGCGCCCGCCTGGGACTTGGCGTACGCCGTGCCGAAGACGGAGTCGATGCCCATGACCTCGCCGGTGGAGCGCATCTCCGGGCCGAGGACGGTGTCGACGCCGCGGCCGTGGATGTCGCGGAAGCGCGACCACGGCATGACGGCCTCCTTGACGGAGATCGGCGCGTCCAGCGGGAGTTCGCCTCCGTCGCCGTTGGCCGGGAGCAGGCCCTCGGCGCGCAGTTCGGCGACGGTCGCGCCCAGCGAGATCCGGGCGGCGGCCTTGGCGAGCGGCACCGCGGTCGCCTTCGAGGTGAAGGGGACGGTGCGGGACGCGCGCGGGGTTGGCTTCGAGGACGTAGAGGATGTCCCCGGCCATCGCGAACTGGATGTTGATCAGGCCCCGGACGCCCACCCCGCGCGCGATGGCCTCGGTGGAGGCCCGCAGGCGCTTGATGTCGAAGCCGCCCAGGGTGATCGGCGGCAGCGCGCACGCCGAGTCGCCGGAGTGGATGCCGGCCTCCTCGATGTGCTCCATGACGCCGCCCAGGTAGAGCTCCTGGCCGTCGTAGAGGGCGTCGACGTCGATCTCGATGGCGTCGTCCAGGAAGCGGTCGACGAGGACCGGCCGCGAGGGGCTGATCTCGGTCGACTCGGCGATGTAGGACTCCAGGCGGGTCTCGTCGTAGACGATCTCCATGCCGCGTCCGCCGAGGACGTAGGAGGGCCGTACCAGGACCGGGTAGCCGATCTCGTCCGCGATGGCCTTGGCGCCGGCGAAGGTGGTGGCGGTGCCGTGCTTGGGGGCCGGCAGGCCCGCCTCGGCGAGGACCCGGCCGAAGGCGCCGCGGTCCTCGGCGGCGTGGATCGCCTCGGGCGAGGTGCCCACGACCGGCACGCCGTTGTCCTTGAGCGCCTGCGCCAGGCCCAGCGGGGTCTGGCCGCCGAGCTGCACGATGACGCCCGCGACCGGGCCGGCCTGCTGCTCCGCGTGGACGACCTCCAGGACGTCCTCCAGCGTGAGCGGCTCGAAGTACAGCCGGTCGGAGGTGTCGTAGTCGGTGGAGACGGTCTCCGGGTTGCAGTTGACCATCACCGTCTCGTACCCGGCGTCCGACAGCGCGAAGGAGGCGTGCACGCAGGAGTAGTCGAACTCGATGCCCTGGCCGATGCGGTTCGGGCCCGAGCCCAGGATGATCACCGCGGGCTTGGTCCGGGGCGCGACCTCGCTCTCCTCGTCGTAGGAGGAGTAGAAGTACGGCGTCTTCGCGGCGAACTCGGCCGCGCAGGTGTCGACGGTCTTGTAGACCGGGCGTACGCCGAGCGCGTGCCGCACCTCGCGCACCACGTCCTCGCGCAGGCCGCGGATCTCGGCGATCTGCTGGTCGGAGAAGCCGTGCCGCTTGGCCTCGGCGAGCAGATCGGCGTCCAGGCGCTCGGCGGCGGCCAGCTCGTCCGCGGTCTCCTTGATCAGGAAGAGCTGGTCGACGAACCAGGGGTCGATCTTCGTGTACGCGAAGACCTCCTCGGGCGTGGCGCCCGCGCGGATGGCCTGCATGACCGTGTTGATACGGCCGTCGGTGGGCCGTACGGACTCCTCCAGGAGGGCCGCCTTGTCGCCGGGCTCGCCCACGAAGGTGAACTGGCTGCCCTTCTTCTCCAGCGAGCGCAGCGCCTTCTGGAAGGCCTCGGTGAAGTTGCGGCCGATCGCCATGGCCTCGCCGACCGACTTCATGGTGGTCGTGAGGGTGGAGTCGGCGGAGGGGAACTTCTCGAAGGCGAACCGCGGGGCCTTCACGACCACGTAGTCGAGCGTCGGCTCGAAGGACGCCGGCGTCTTCTCGGTGATGTCGTTGGGGATCTCGTCGAGCGTGTAGCCGACGGCCAGCTTCGCCGCGATCTTGGCGATCGGGAAGCCGGTCGCCTTGGAGGCGAGCGCCGACGAACGCGACACGCGCGGGTTCATCTCGATGACGATCACGCGACCGTCGACCGGGTCGATCGCGAACTGGATGTTGCAGCCGCCGGTGTCGACGCCGACCTCGCGGATGATCGCGATACCGACGTCACGCAGCCGCTGGTACTCGCGGTCGGTGAGCGTCATCGCGGGCGCGACGGTGATCGAGTCGCCGGTGTGCACGCCCATCGGGTCGAAGTTCTCGATGGAGCAGACGACCACGACGTTGTCGTTCTTGTCGCGCATCAGCTCCAGTTCGTACTCCTTCCAGCCGAGGATGGACTCCTCCAGGAGCACCTCGGTGGTCGGCGAGAGGGTCAGGCCCTGGCCGGCGATGCGGCGCAGCTCCTCCTCGTCGTGCGCGAAGCCGGAGCCTGCGCCGCCCATGGTGAAGGACGGGCGGACGACGACCGGGTAGCCGCCGAGCGTCTCGACGCCCTTGAGGACGTCGTCCATGGAGTGGCAGATGACCGAGCGGGCGGACTCGCCGTGCCCGATCTTCTTGCGGACCTCCTCCACGACGTCCTTGAACAGGTCGCGGTCCTCGCCCTTGTTGATGGCCTCGACGTTGGCGCCGATCAGCTCGACGCCGTACTTGTCGAGGGTGCCGGCCTCGTGCAGCGAGATCGCCGTGTTGAGGGCCGTCTGGCCGCCCAGGGTGGGCAGCAGGGCGTCGGGGCGCTCCTTGGCGATGATCTTCTCGACGAACTCCGGGGTGATCGGCTCGACGTAGGTGGCGTCGGCGATCTCCGGGTCGGTCATGATCGTTGCCGGGTTGGAGTTGACGAGGATGACGCGCAGGCCTTCGGCCTTGAGCACGCGGCATGCCTGGGTGCCGGAGTAGTCGAACTCGGCGGCCTGGCCGATGACGATCGGGCCGGAGCCGATGACCAGGACGGACTGGATATCGGTGCGCTTAGGCACGCTGGCCCTCCATCAGAGATACGAAGCGGTCGAACAGGTAGGCGGCGTCGTGCGGGCCGGCTGCCGCTTCGGGGTGGTACTGGACGGAGAAGGCCGGCTGGTCGAGCAGCTGGAGCCCTTCCACGACGTCGTCGTTCAGGCACACGTGGGAGACCTCGGCGCGGCCGAACTTCGTGTCGCTGACCTTGTCGAGCGGCGCGTCCACGGCGAATCCGTGGTTGTGCGCGGTGACCTCGACCTTGCCGGTGGTCCGGTCCTGCACTGGCTGGTTGATGCCCCGGTGCCCGTACTTCAGCTTGTAGGTGCCGAAGCCGAGGGCCCGCCCCAGGATCTGGTTGCCGAAGCAGATGCCGAACAGCGGTGTCCTCCGCTCCAGCACGGCGGTCATGAGCGCGACCGGGCCGTCGGCGGTCGCCGGGTCGCCGGGTCCGTTGGAGAAGAACACCCCGTCCGGCTCGACGGCGTAGACCTCGTCGACGCTCGCCGTGGCCGGCAGCACGTGCACCTCGATGCCCCGCTGGGCCATGCGGTGCGGGGTCATGCCCTTGATTCCGAGGTCGATGGCGGCGACGGTGAACTTCTTCTCGCCCACCGCGGGGACGACGTACGTCTCCTTGGTGGCGACCTCTTCGTACAGCGAGGCGCCCTTCATGTGCGGCTGGGCCTGCACGCGCGCGACGAGCTCGGACTCACCGGCGATCGCCTCGCCGGAGAAGATCCCGGCGCGCATGGAGCCGCGCTCGCGCAGGTGGCGGGTGAGGGCGCGGGTGTCGATGCCGGAGATCCCGACGATGTCCTGCGCGACCAGTTCGTCGTCCAGGGAGCGCTTGGCCCGCCAGTTGGACGGCACGCGCGCGGGGTCGCGCACGACGTAGCCGGAGACCCAGATGCGGCGGGACTCGTCGTCCTCGTCGTTCCAGCCGGTGTTGCCGATCTGCGGGGCGGTCGCGACGACGATCTGGCGGTCGTACGAGGGGTCGGTCAGGGTCTCCTGGTAGCCGGTCATGCCGGTGGAGAACACGGCCTCGCCGAAGGTCTCCCCCACGGCCCCGTAGGCACGGCCGCGGAAGATCCGGCCGTCCTCCAGGACGAGTACCGCAGGGGCCTTGGTGGCCCCCCTTGTGGAGGTCGTCATCGTGCGCCTTCCGTTTCCGTCTTGTTGATCATGGAGTTGATGGCGTCGACCCAGTCGGTGTGCTCGGCCGCGTGGTCCGAGCGGAACCCCGAGTCGATCAGTCGCTCGCCGTGCGCCCAGGTCACGACGAGGAGCCCGCCCTCGGTCAGGACCTTGCCCGCGATGCCCTTGCCGAGCACGGCCTCACGCAGGGCCTCGCGCGGGACGAAGAAGTCGGTCGCGCCTGGGCGTACGACGTCCAGTCCCGCGTCCGTCAGGGTGAGCTCGACCCGGCTGCGGGTGCCCAGGCCGTGCGCCACGATCCGGTCGAGCCACTGGCCCGCGGTGGTGGAGCCGTGGTAGCGACCGCTCATGCTCAGTCTCGCCGGGCCGGGGTCGTCGGGCACGGTGGGGAGCTCGGGCAGGTCGCCCTGGAGCGTGCCGCGCCACTTCCAGCCCTCGCGCATCAGCCAGTAGACGAGCGCGACGAAGAGGGCGAGGCCGACGAGCCAGCCGATGCGGGCGGCCCAGTCGGTGACCTCGGCCGACTTCTTCTCGGCGGCGAGTCCGGCGGCGATCAGGGTTACTGGTGTCACGTGAGCTTCCCGTCGACGAGCGTGGCCTTGCCCCGGAGCCACGTGTGCGTGACACGGCCCGGCAGCTCACGCCCCTCGTACGGAGTGTTGCGGCTGCGCGAGGCGAAGCCCGCGGGGTCCACGGAGCCACGGTATTCCGTGTCGACCAGCGTGAGGTTGGCGGGCTCACCAGCCGAGACGGGACGCCCGTGTCCGGTGGCCTGCCCGATGCGGGCGGGCGTGGCGGACATGCGCTCGGCGACCCCGGCCCAGTCGAGGAGCCCGGTGTCCACCATGGTCTCCTGCACCACTGACAACGCGGTCTCCAGGCCGACCATCCCCATGGCGGCGGCGGCCCACTCGCAGTCCTTGTCCTCGTGCGGGTGCGGGGCGTGGTCGGTGGCGACGATGTCGATGGTGCCGTCGGCCAGGGCCTCGCGCAGCGCGAACACGTCCCGCTCGGTGCGCAGCGGCGGGTTCACCTTGTAGACCGGGTTGTACGACCGCACCAGCTCGTCGGTGAGGAGCAGGTGGTGCGGGGTGACCTCGGCGGTGACGTCGATGCCGCGGGACTTGGCCCAGCGCACGATCTCGACGGACCCGGCGGTCGACAGGTGGCAGATGTGGACGCGGGAGCCCACGTGCTCGGCGAGCAGGACGTCCCGGGCGATGATCGATTCCTCGGCGACCGCGGGCCAGCCGCCCAGTCCCAGCTCGGCGGAGACGATGCCCTCGTTCATCTGGGCGCCCTCGGTCAGCCGCGGCTCCTGCGCGTGCTGCGCGACGACCCCGCCGAAGGCCTTCACGTACTCCAGCGCGCGGCGCATGATCACGGCGTCGTCGACGCACTTGCCGTCGTCGGAGAAGACGGTCACACCGGCGGCCGACTCGTGCATGGCGCCCAGTTCGGCGAGCTTCTTGCCCTCCAGGCCGACGGTGACGGCGCCGATGGGCTGGACGTCGCAGTAGCCGTGCTCCTTGCCCAGCCGCCAGACCTGCTCGACCACACCGGCGGTGTCCGCGACCGGGAAGGTGTTGGCCATGGCGAACACGGCGGTGTAGCCGCCGGAGGCGGCCGCGCGTGTACCGGTGAGGACGGTCTCGGAGTCCTCGCGGCCGGGCTCGCGCAGGTGGGTGTGCAGGTCGACGAGTCCCGGCAGCAGCACCTTGCCGCCGGCCTCGACGACCTCGGCGCCCTCGGCCGACAGACCGGCGCCCACCTGGGCGATCGTCGCGCCGTCGATCAGCACGTCCTGCGGCTCGCCGCCGAGCACCTTCGCACCACGGATCAGGATCTTGCTCATGTGACTTACTTCTCCTCGGTACGGGTGTGGCTGACGGCGGGCTCGTTGCCGCCCAGAAGCAGGTAGAGAACGGCCATCCGGATGGAGACTCCGTTTGCGACCTGCTCCACCACGGTGCAGCGGTCGGAGTCGGCGACCTCGGCGGTGATCTCCATGCCGCGGACCATCGGGCCGGGGTGCATCACGATGGCGTGCTCCGGCATCCGCGCCATGCGGTCGCCGTCCAGGCCGTAGCGCCGCGAGTACTCGCGCTCGGTCGGGAAGAACGCGGCGTTCATGCGCTCGCGCTGCACGCGCAGCATCATCACCGCGTCGGACTTGGCGAGCGTGCTGTCGAGGTCGTACGCCACCTCGCAGGGCCAGGTCTCGACGCCGACCGGCACCAGGGTGGGCGGAGCGACGAGGGTGACCTGGGCGCCGAGAGTGTGCAGCAGGTCGACGTTGGAGCGGGCGACGCGGCTGTGCAGGATGTCGCCGACGACCGTGATGCGCTTGCCGGAGAGGTCCTGGCCGATGCCCGCGTCCCGCCCTACGAGCCGGCGGCGCATGGTGAACGCGTCCAGGAGGGCCTGGGTCGGGTGCTGGTGGGTGCCGTCACCGGCGTTGATGACGGCCGCGTCGATCCAGCCTGAGTTGGCGAGGCGGTACGGCGCTCCGGAGGCGCCGTGGCGGATGACGACGGCGTCGACGCCCATGGCCTCCAGGGTCTGCGCGGTGTCCTTGAGGGACTCGCCCTTGGACACGCTGGAGCCCTTGGCGGTGAAGTTGATGACGTCCGCCGAGAGCCGCTTCTCGGCGGCCTCGAAGGAGATACGCGTGCGCGTGGAGTCCTCGAAGAAGAGGTTGACGATCGTGCGGCCGCGCAGGGTCGGCAGTTTCTTGATCGGCCGGTCGGCGACCCGGGCCATCTCCTCGGCGGTGTCGAGGATCAGGACGGCGTCGTCGCGGGTGAGGTCGGCGGCCGAGATGAGATGACGCTGCATCTGTCAGGCTCCGTAAGGCAGTTCAGGTATCGGGAGGATCCGGGCAGGCGAGGGCGCACCGAGAAGTGCCCCCGTGCACCTGCTGCTAGGTCTGCTTCACACCGAGCAGCACGGTGTCGCGACCGTCCTCCTCGACGAGCTGGACCTTGACCGTCTCCCGCAACGACGTGGGGAGGTTCTTGCCGACGTAGTCGGCGCGGATGGGCAGTTCGCGGTGGCCTCTGTCGACGAGGACCGCGAGCTGCACCGCGCGGGGCCGCCCGATGTCGTTCAGGGCGTCCAGAGCGGCGCGGATGGTGCGGCCGGAGAAGAGCACGTCGTCGACGAGGACCACCAGGCGGCCGTCGATGCCGTCACCCGGGATCTCGGTGCGGGCCAGCGCTCGCGGCGGGTGCATGCGCAGGTCGTCGCGGTACATGGTGATGTCGAGCGAACCGACCGGAATCACGCGGTCGGTGATCTCCTCGAGCTTCGCGGCGAGCCGCCGGGCGAGGAAGACGCCTCGGGTGGGGATGCCGAGGAGCACCACGTCGTCGGCGCCCTTGGCGCGTTCGACGATCTCGTGGGCGATACGGGTCAGCACGCGCGCGATGTCGGGGCCTTCGAGAACGGGCCGGGCATCGGACGCCTGGATATCGGAAGTGTCCTGCTTGTCCATATGAAACGGACCTCCTTCTCCGCCTCACGGGACGGACCTTAAAGGACGTCGGATTTGCGCCATCCACGGTAGCAGGCCGGAACGGGGCCCCTGATCACCCCCTTGGCCCAATCGGCCACCACTCTCACGGAAGCGTCGGTGTGGACCATTCGGCTTGACGCAGAAGAGTCACGCTGCGTAACCTCACAGTGAGTTACCAGACGCGCGGCTCGAAACCACTGCGGCCGCGTCGATCCAGTGTCCGGGGAGCTATATGTCCAGCGAATACGCCAAACAGCTCGGGGCCAAGCTCCGGGCCATCCGCACCCAGCAGGGCCTTTCCCTCCACGGTGTCGAGGAGAAGTCCCAGGGACGCTGGAAGGCGGTCGTGGTCGGTTCGTACGAGCGTGGCGACCGCGCGGTGACCGTGCAGCGTCTTGCCGAGTTGGCGGATTTCTACGGCGTTCCGGTGCAGGAGCTGCTGCCCGGCACCACTCCGGGCGGAGCCGCCGAGCCCCCGCCGAAGCTTGTCCTGGACCTGGAGCGGCTGGCCCACGTCCCGGCCGAGAAGGCGGGCCCGCTCCAGCGTTACGCCGCGACGATCCAGTCCCAGCGCGGTGACTACAACGGCAAGGTGCTCTCGATCCGCCAGGACGACCTGCGCACACTCGCCGTCATCTACGACCAGTCGCCCTCGGTCCTCACCGAGCAGCTGATCAGCTGGGGCGTGCTGGACGCGGACGCGCGTCGCGCGGTGTCCCACGAGGACGGCTGAGCCGCTCCCAGCCTCAGCAGAAACGTGCCGCCGGGGTGGCCGGAACTTCACGGTTCCGGCCACCCCGGCGGCTTTCTGCGGGCCTCGGGGAGCTCTCACGTACGCACACGCCTGAGGGCCCGCAACGCTCACGCTGCGGGCCCTCAGGCAATTTCGCGTCTCGAGCCGCCTCGGCGTCCCGGTTTACGCCTCGGGTCGGCGCAGCGACGGCTTCAGGTCCTTGAGCCGGCCCAGCAGGCCGTTCACGAACGAGGGCGACTCGTCCGTGGAGAACTCCTTGGCCAGCTGCACCATCTCGTCGAGCACCACGGCGTCCGGGGTCTCGTCGGCCCAGATCAGCTCGTAGGCACCCAGACGCAGGATGTTGCGGTCGACGACCGGCATCCGGTCCAGCGTCCAGCCGACCGAGTACTGCGCGATCAGCTCGTCGATGCGCGTCGCGTGTTCCGCGTAGCCCTCGACCAGCTGCATCGTGTACTCGCTCACCGGCGGCTGCCGGGTGTCTTCCCGGGAGTGCCGGATCCAGTCCGCCAGGACCGTCAGGACGTCGGCGTCGCGCTGGTCGCCCTCGAAGAGGATCTGGAAGGCGCGCTTGCGGGCCGTGTTGCGGGCAGCCACGGTTAGCTGTTCACCCGGCCGAGGTAGTCGCTCGTGCGGGTGTCGACCTTGATCTTCTCACCGGTGGTGATGAAGAGCGGGACCTGGATCTGGTGACCGGTCTCCAGGGTGGCGGGCTTGGTGCCACCGGTGGAGCGGTCGCCCTGCAGGCCCGGCTCGGTCTCCTGGACGACGAGCTCGACGGCGGCCGGCAGCTCGACGAAGAGCACCTCGCCCTCGTGCTGCGCCACGGTGGCCGTGAAGCCCTCGATCAGGAAGTTGGCGGCGTCGCCGACCGCCTTGCGGTCGACCATGAGCTGGTCGTAGGTCTCCATGTCCATGAAGACGAAGTACTCGCCGTCCATGTACGAGAACTGCATGTCGCGCTTGTCGACAGTGGCCGTCTCGACCTTGACGCCGGCGTTGAACGTCTTGTCGACGACCTTGCCGGACAGCACGTTCTTGAGCTTGGTGCGCACGAATGCGGGGCCCTTGCCGGGCTTGACGTGCTGGAACTCGACGACGGACCAGAGCTGGCCGCCTTCGAGCTTGAGCACCAGGCCGTTCTTGAGGTCGTTCGTGGAAGCCACGGTTGCGGAATCTCCTGGACTGACGTGGACGACCCCGGCGCACGCACGTTGCCTATAGTGCGAGCAGCTCCTTGGTCGTGATGGTGAGTAGCTCGGGTCCGCCGTCCGCCTCGGGGCGTACGACGAGCGTGTCATCGATCCGGACGCCGCCCCGTCCCGGGAGGTGGACCCCCGGTTCGACGGTGACCGGCACGCAAGCGTCCAGTTTACCCATGGCCGCGGGGGCCAACTGCGGGTCCTCGTCGATTTCGAGTCCCACACCGTGTCCGGTGAGGGTCGGGAGCCCCTCGTGGTGGCCCGCGGACTCCAGCACCTGGCGTGCCGCCCGGTCCACGTCACGGTAGGCGGCGCCGGGTGCCAGCGACTCCCGTCCGGCCCGCTGAGCGGCGAAGACGAGGTCGTAGAGCTCGATCTGCCAGGCGGCGGGGGACGTACCGATGACGAAGGTACGGCCGATCTCGCAGCGGTAGCCGCGGTAGTTCGCGCCCAGGCAGACGGAGAGGAAGTCGCCCTCCTCGACGCGGCGGTCGGTGGGGCGGTGGCCGGGGCGGCCGGAGTTCGGGCCGGTGCCGACGGAGGTGGCGAAGGCCGGGCCGTCGGCGCCGTGGTCGACGAGGCGGCGCTCCAGTTCGAGGGCGAGGTGGCGCTCGGTGCGGCCGACGAGGATGGACTCCAGGAGCTCGCCCAGTGCCTGGTCGGCGATCTCCGCGCCGATGCGCAGGCAGGAGATCTCCTCCTCGTCCTTGATGACGCGGAGTTGCTCGACCGCGCCGCCGAGGTCGGCGAGGCGCAGCCGCGGGACGACCGAGCGGATCGCCCGGTACCGGGCGACCGTGAGGTGCTGTTCCTCCACGGCGAGCGAGTCCGCGCCCTGAGCCGTGGCGAGGTCGGCCGCGGCGACAGCCGGGTCGCCCGCGGCGCCGGGAAGGTGCTGCAGCCGCAGGTTCTCGTCGGGGCGGCCGGCGCCGGGACGGTCGTCCGGGGGCCCGGCGCACACCAGCAGGTCCTCGGTCATGCCGAGCAGCAGCACGCTGCCCCGCGGGGCAGCCCCGGCGAGGTAGCGGACGTTGGCCGGGCGGGAGATCAGCGCGGACCGGCTGCCGCCGGCCTGGCAGCGGTCGCGGAGACGGGTTCTGCGGGTGGCGTACACCTCTGACATGACTTGAGCGTAGGAGTTCTACCGATATGCCGCTGTTTGGGAGAGTCCGAGTGGGGAGGGGCACTGGTCGTTCGGGCCGCTACCAGGTCGGTGGGCTCGCGATGGAGCGTGCCAGGACGTCGTCCAGGACCCTCGCCGTCTGCGGTACGTCCATCTGGGAGTTGTCGATGATCGGCAGCCCGGAGCCGTACCAGCCGGCCATCCGACCGTGGATCCGTGCCACCTCCTCGTCCGTCAGGCGGCGATTGCCGGACCGCTCCGCGTTGCGCTCCAGGACGATCTCCAGGCCGGGCAGCAGGACCACCGGCAGCAGTCCCGGGCCCACGTGCCGCTTCCAGCCGCCGAGGCCGACCACCGGCCGGTCCGGGAAGACCGCGTCGTCGAGGATGCAGGAGATGCCGTTGGCGAGGAAGTTGCGGGCGGCGAAGCCGCAGGTGCGGCGGGCGAGGCGGTACTGGGCCTCGGAGTGGTCGTTCCAGCCGGACTGCGGGTCGGCGAAGCCCGAGCGGACCCACTCGCGTACGTCGTCGAGGCTGATGTGGGCGGTGGGGACCCGGCGGTGGTCGGCCCAGTACTTGGCCACGCTGGTCTTTCCGGCGCCCGCCGGGCCGATGAGCAGCACCGCGAGGGTGGTGCCTGCGGGGTCCGGCGCGGCGACGGGCGGGGTGCTGGGGGCACCCACGGGGGCGCCGGGCGGCAGCGGCACATGGCCGGTGGTGTCCGGTACCGGCCCCGGTGAGTGCTGCGGGGCGGGCGGGACCGGGGAGTGCTGCGGCCCGGGCGGTGCCTGGGAGTGCGGTGGCGTCGCCGGTACCGGGGCCGGGGCGAAGCCCGGTGCCGACGGCGGTGGGGGCACCGGGGCGGAGCCCTGGTGCGCACCCGGGTGATGCGGTCCCGGGTGATGTGCGGCCGGCGACCAGCCGGCGGCCGGTCCGTGCCCCGGCTGATGGGGCGGCGGCAGCGGAGAACCCACTGCGTGCTGCATCCGGTGCCACTCCGTCTCGTCTTTTTCGGCTTGCGCGCCTCCGGGGCGCTCGCGTCGGTGCCGGGAGCCCGACCGGGCGCGGCCCGAAGGCCTCCGCTCGCTCGTCCTCTCGTCTCCGACGCGCCCCTCCGGCGCACTCGCGTCAGGCTGATCGGCGCTGGTTACGGGGATGTGCATACCCCGCTCGCCATCGAACGGTACCGCCCCCGGCCCACGTTTGGTGAAACGGCCGGGGGCGCCCCGAAGTGCCCCTGGTGCAAGGCGAATCAGGCGGAACGCCCGTCGCGGGACTTACTGGCCGACCTCGCCGTACGCGGCGAGCAGAACGGCCGGGTCCGGGCCCTCCAGAACGGTGGGCTTGCCCAGTCCGTCGAGGACGATGAACCGCAGCAGGTTGCCGCGGGACTTCTTGTCGACCTTCATGGTCTCCAGCAACTTGGGCCACTGGTCGTAGCGGTAGTGCAGCGGCAGGCCGACCGACTCCAGGACCGTGCGGTGGCGGTCGGCGGTCGCGTCGTCCAACCGGCCCGCCAGACGGCCCAGTTCGGCGGCGAAGTGCATGCCGACGGCGACCGCGGCGCCGTGCCGCCACTTGTACCGCTCGTTCTTCTCGATGGCGTGGGCGAGCGTGTGGCCGTAGTTGAGGATCTCCCTGAGGCCCGACTCCTTGAGGTCGGAGGAGACCACCTCGGCCTTGACCCGGATCGAGCGCTCGATGAGCTCGGAGGTGTGCGGGCCGGCCGGGGTGCGCGCGGCTTCAGGGTCGGACTCGATGAGCTCCAGGATCACCGGGTCGGCGATGAAGCCGGCCTTGATGATCTCGGCGAGCCCGGAGA
Source organism: Streptomyces sp. SLBN-8D4 (assembly GCF_049739545.1). Taxonomy (NCBI): domain Bacteria; kingdom Bacillati; phylum Actinomycetota; class Actinomycetes; order Kitasatosporales; family Streptomycetaceae; genus Streptomyces; species Streptomyces sp. SLBN-8D4. Next base: position 7,984,926 of record NZ_JBMGQC010000001.1, on the reverse strand, counting down.
CGTAGTCGTTGACCGGCAGGGAGTCCAGCGCGGCCAGGTCGCACAGGACGCCGGCGGGCGGGTGGAAAGCGCCCACGAGGTTCTTGCCCTCGGCGGTGTTGATGCCGGTCTTGCCGCCGACCGCCGCGTCGACCATGGCGAGCACGGTCGTCGGGACGGCGATCCAGCGCACCCCGCGCAGCCAGGTCGCGGCCACGAACCCGGCGAGATCGGTGGTCGCGCCGCCCCCGACGCCGACCACGACGTCGGAGCGGGTGAAACCGGACTGTCCGAGCGCCTTCCAGCAGTAGGCGGCGACCTCGGCGGTCTTGGCCTCCTCCGCGTTCGGGACCTGGATGGCGACGGCCTCGTAGCCCTGCTCGGCGAGGTCGGCGCGCAGCGCGTCCCCGGTGTCGGCGAGCGCCTCGGGGTGGATGACGGCGACCCGTTGGGCCTTCTCTCCCACCAACGTGCCGAGCTCGCCCAGGAGTTGACGTCCCACCAGGACCTCGTACGGCTCGCTGCCCGCGGTGCCGCCGACCTGGATGCGCGTCACTGCCTCGCTCATACTTCCTTCAACTCCAGTGCGTCCAGCGCGATCTCGGTGACTTCTTCGGGGGTACGGCCGTCGGTGGCCACGACCGCCGTGGCGATCGACTCGTACAGGTGGCGGCGCGCCTCCATCAGCTCGCGCCACTGCTTGCGCGGGTTGACCGCGAGCAGCGGACGCGCGGCGTTCAGGCCGGTGCGCTTGACCGCCTCCTCGACGTCCATCGACAGGTACAGCACGCGCTGCCCGGCCAGCAGGGCGCGGGTGTCCTCGTCGAGGATCGATCCGCCGCCGAGCGCGAGGATCCCGTCGTGCCGGTCGAGCGCCCGGCTTACGGCGGCCTTCTCGATCGCCCGGAAGGCGGCCTCGCCCTCGTCGACGAAGATCTCCGCGATCGCGCGGCCCTGCTCGGCGACGATGTCGTCGTCGGTGTCCCGGTACCCCGTCGCGAGGCGCTCGGCGAGCAGCCGCCCGACGGTGGACTTGCCCACGCCCATCGGACCGACGAGGACGACCACAGGGCTCATCGGATGGCCAGGTTCTCGAGGTACGACCGCACGTTGCGGCGGGTCTCGGGCACGCTGTCGCCGCCGAACTTCTCGGCCACCGCGTCGGCCAGGACCAGCGCCACCATCGCCTCGGCGACGATGCCGGCGGCCGGGACCGCGGACACGTCGGAGCGCTGGTGGTGGGCCTGCGCGGCCTCGCCTGTGGTCACGTCCACGGTCTGCAGGGCCCGCGGGACGGTGGCGATGGGCTTCATCGCGGCCCGCACCCGCAGCAGCTCACCCGTGCTGAGCCCGCCCTCGGTGCCGCCGGAGCGGCCGGAGACGCGCCGGATGCCCTCGGGGGTGTTCACGATCTCGTCGTGCGCCTTCGAACCCGGCACCCGCGCCAGCTCGAAGCCGTCACCGAGCTCGACGCCCTTGATCGCCTGGATGCCCATCAGGGCACCCGCGAGGCGGGCGTCCAGCTTGCGGTCCCAGTGCACATGCGAGCCGAGGCCCACGGGCACGCCGTACGCCAGGATCTCCACCACTCCGCCGAGGGTGTCACCGTCCTTGTGGGCCTGGTCGACCTCGGCCACCATCGCCTTCGACGTGTCCGCGTCCAGGCAGCGCAGCGGATCGGCGTCCAGCTTCTCGACGTCGGCCGGGGTCGGGTAGACGCCTTGCGGGGCCTTCACGGAGCACAGCTCGACGACGTGGCTGACGATCTCGATGCCGGCCGTCTCCTTCAGGTACGACCGGGCCACCGCGCCCAGCGCCACCCGGGCCGCCGTCTCCCGCGCGGAGGCCCGCTCCAGGATCGGCCGGGCCTCGTCGAAGCCGTACTTCTGCATGCCCGCGAGGTCGGCGTGGCCGGGGCGCGGGCGGGGTCAGCGGGGCGTTGCGCGCGAGGCCCGCGAGGATCTCCGGGTCGATGGGGTCGGCCGACATGACCTGCTCCCACTTCGGCCACTCGGTGTTTCCCACCATGATCGCGACCGGGGAACCGAGGGAGAGACCGTGCCGGACACCGCCGAGGAAGGTGACCTGGTCCTGCTCGAACTTCATCCGGGCACCGCGGCCGTAGCCCAGCCGACGCCTCGCCAGGTGGTCCGCCACCAGCTCCGTGGTGATGGGCACGCCGGCGGGAAGGCCCTCCAGCGTCGCGACGAGTGCGGGGCCGTGGGACTCCCCCGCGGTCAGCCAGCGCAACCTGCTCAACGGTGCTCCTCAGTGCTCGCGCCCTGGTACTGCCCTGCGTACGCTCGTCCTCGCGTACGGCAACGGCGCGACCAGGTGCGCGGCCCCGGCCGGCCACCTCCGATCCTCCCACGTCCGGCCGCGACCACCGGTCACAGGTCCAGCAGACGGACGTGGAGCCGCGTACCGGGCCCTCAGGCCATCCGCTCCGCCGCGCTCTTGATCGCCTCCCGGATGCGGAAGTAGGTCCCGCAGCGGCAGACGTTGGCGATCGCGTCGATGTCCGCGTCCGTGGGGTTCTTCGTCCGCTTGAGGAGGGCCACGGCCGCCATGATCTGGCCGGGCTGGCAGTAGCCGCACTGGGCCACGTCCTGTTCCAGCCAGGCCTCCTGGACGGGGTGCAGGCGGTCCCCGTCGGCGAGCCCCTCGATGGTGGTGACCTCACGGCCCGCGGCCTCGGAGACGGGGAGCACGCAGGGGTTGAAGGCCTCGCCGTCGAGGTGGCTGGTGCAGGCCTTGCAGACGTTGATCCCGCAGCCGTACTTGGGGCCGCGGATGCCGAGCAGGTCGCGCAGCGCCCAGAGCAGGGGCAGGTCGTCGGGGGCGTCGACGGTGACGGACTTCCCGTTGACGGTGAAGGTGTGGGAGGGCATCAAGGCTCCTGGAACCGGGCGGGGTCAGCGCGGGAACGGGGTGAAGTCGACGTCGAAGGTGACGGGGAAGCTGCGCGGCTTGGTGCCGGTGGCCCGGGCGTAGGCGTTGGCCACGGCACCGACGGCCGCGGGGACGCCGAGTTCGCCCGCTCCGCCCGGTTCGCCGGCGCCCTCGATGACGTGGATCTTCACGTCCTTGGGGGCGTCCTTCTGGCGCGCGTAGTGGAACTGTGAGTAGCTGCCCTCCAGCGGCAGGCCCTTGTCGATGTGCAGGCCCGCCCTGAGCGTGGTGGAGATGGCGTCCGTGAGCCCGCCGAGGAGTTGGGCCTCCAGGCCGCGCGGGTTGATCACGCGGCCCACGTCGGCCACGATCACCGCCCTGGTCACCCGAGGTTTCCTCGGGTCGGTGGCGTCGATCTCGACCAGACAGGCCGTGCAGGACTTGTACTCCTCGTGGAAGCCGATCCCCTGGGCCCACCCGTCGGGCAGCTCGCGGCCCCAGTCGCCCTCCTTCGCGGCCCGGTCGAGGACGGCCCGCTGCCGGTCGGTCTTCAGGAACGACCGCCGGAACGCCACGGGGTCCTTCCCGAGCCTCGCGGCCAGCTCGTCGACCACGATCTCCTCGGCGCCGCGGGTGTTGGCCGAGTACACCGACCGCCACGACCCGGTGTGCATCTTGAGCGGCACCTCGGTGAGGGTCTGGGTGGTCACACCGAAGTCGTACGGCGACTTCACCGTGGTCAGGAACAGCGTCTGGGCGAAGGTGGCGTTGCCGAGTCCGGTGGGCAGACTCGCCGCGGCGGCGGTGACCGCGTCGCCGAGTCCGTGCCGGAAGTCGGTCTCCACGGCCGCCACCCGATGCTGGAAGGTGAGCACCTGACCGGCCGCGTAGGTGGCACGGACGCGGTGGTGGGTGGCGGGCCGCATCCGTCCGTGCCGCATGTCGTCGATGCGGGACCACATCAGCCGGACGGGCCGCCCGCTCCTCTTGGACACCACGGCGGCCTCCAGGGCCGCGTCGTGGAACAGCCGCCGCCCGAAGGAGCCGCCCGACTGCATCACATGCACCGTGACCTTGGAGACGGGCAGTCCGACGGCCCGCGCGATCGCGGCCTGGGCGACGATCGGCGACTTGAGGCCGGACCAGATCTCGGCGCGGTCCGGGCGTACGTCCGCGACGGCCGAGTTGGTCTCCAGCGGGGCGTGACTGGCGAACGCGAAGTCGAACTCGGTGTCCACCTTCTGCACCAGCGCTCCGAGCAGGCCGAGCGAGGGGGTGGCCGCCTTGAGCCGGGCGCGGATGTCGCTGTCCGACAGCGTGTCGACCGTCCCGCCGCCCCAGGTGACCTCCAGGGCGTTCTTGCCGTCGAGGGCCTGCCCGAACGTTTCCGCGACCACCGCGACGCCCGTGTCGATGACGACCACGTCGACGACCCCGGGCATGGCCCGTACGGCGGCCTCGTTGCCGACCGACCTGACCGTGCCGTTGATGGTCGGCGGGCGGCGCACCATGCAGGGCTTGGCGCCGGGCACGTCGAGGTCGAGGGTGTACGAGTGCGCGCCGGTGACGAGGGCGCGGGCGTCGATGCGGGAGGTGGGAGTGCCGACGAGGGTGTGCTCGGACTCCTTCTTCGGCGTGACCGTGAGCGAGCCCAGGTCCAGGGTCGCGGCCGCCGTCGTCAGGGAGCCGTAGGAGGCCGTGCGGCCGTCCGGCGCGACCACCACTCCGGCGCGGACCGTCAGTTCGCCCGCCTTCAGGCCCCATTGCCGGGCCGCCGCCGCGACCATCCTGGCCCGCGCGGCCGCCGCCGTCCGGCGCACCGGGTCGTACAGCGAACGCACCGCGTTGGAACTGCCGGTGAGCTGGTTGAACAGCAGCTCGGGCCGGGCGTCCTCCAGGTGCACGCGGACCCGGTCGAGCGGAGTGTCGAGTTCCTCCGCGACCAGCATGGCCACGGCGGTGGTGAGCCCCTGGCCGACCTCCTCGCGGGGCAGCCGGAAGTCGACGCCGCCCTCCTCGTCGACGCTCAGTACGAGCATGTCGGCGGTGGGCTTCCCGGCGAGGATCAGCAGGTCGCCCAGGTCGACCAGATCGGCCGGTGCGGGCGGGGTGGGGATCGCGGCGTCGGCGCTGCCGGGGGCGTAGGCGTCGACGCCGATCCGGGTCGCTACGGCGAGAGCGGGCGCGGCCACCAGATAGGTGAGAAACCTGCGCCGGGCGTGACGGGTCATGGCGGGCTCCGTTCGGCGGCCCGCCGACTCTGCCGGGCCGTCCGCAGAGCATGACCTGGGGTTACTTCTCAGTACAGCGCTTTCACAGGATCGCCATGTCCCCCTGCGTCACACCACGTCAGCGGGCCGCCAGAGCGTGCTCGCCCGCCTTGCGCATGGCGTCCACGGGCGCGGGCGTGCGGCCCGTCATCTGCTCGACCTGGAGCACCGCCTGGTGCACGAGCAGGTCGAGGCCGCTGACCACGGCTCCGCCGATCATCGACCAGCGGGCCGCCAGCCCGGTCGGCCAGGGGTCGTAGAGCACGTCGAACAGGGCCGCGGGGCGCTCCGGTACGGCGTGGGCGAGTGCGTCCGTCGCCCCGGCGGGGGTGGTGGCGATCACCAGCGGGGCGCGCAGGGCCTCGGCCGCGTCCGCCCAGTCCGCGGTGCGGATCTCGACGTCGAGGCGCTCCCCCCATTGCCGCATCTCGGCGGCCCGGGCCTCGCTGCGCACGTAGGCGACGACCTCACCGGTGCAGATCCTGGCCAGCGCGGCGAGCGCGGAGGAGGCGGTGGCGCCGGCGCCGAGGATCGCCGCCGAGTCGACCTGCTCGATGCCCCGCTCCCTGAGGGCGGCGACCATCCCCGGGATGTCGGTGTTGTCGCCGAGGCGACGGCCGTCGTCGGTGAACACCACCGTATTGACGGCCTCCACCGAGGCGGCGGTGTCGCTGATGCCGTCCAGCAGCGGGATGACGGCCCGCTTCAGCGGCATGGTCAGCGACAGCCCGGCCCACTCCGGCCCGAGCTGCTCCACGAATGCGGGCAGTGCGGCCTCGTCGAGCTCGAACCGGTCGTACGACCAGCCCGTGAGCCCCAGCTCCTCGTAGGCGGCCCGGTGCAGGTCCGGCGAGAGCGAGTGGGCGATGGGCTTGCCGAGTACGGCGGCCCGGCGGGCGTCAGCTGCCCGTGCTTGCATTGAACTTTTCCTTGAGGCGCAGGAATTCGGCGTGGGTCTTGGCGAATTCGGTCTTCTTCACACCGTCGGTCGCGACGAAGTAGTACCAGCCGTCGTCGGTCGGATCGAGTGTCGCCTTCATCGCGGTGTCGCCCGGGTTGTCGATCGGTCCGGGCGGCAGACCCTTGTTCGTGTACGTGTTGTACGGGTCCTTGTTGCTGTTGATCTCCTTCTCGGAGATCTCGATGTTGCTCTCGTTCTTCACGTAGTTGAAGGTCGAGTCGAACTGCAGGAACCCGTAGGTCTCGGGGTTCGCGAGGTTGAGCCTGTTGTAGACGACCTCCGCCATCTTGCGGTAGTCGTCCTCCGTCTTGCCCTCGGCCTGGACGAGGCTGGCGACCGTGATGACCTGGAGCGGACTGTCCAGCTTGAGCGCCTTGGCCTTGGCCTCCAGGTCGTACGCGGCGTACTTCGCGGCGGCCTCGGTGACCATGTCCTTCAGCACCGATTCGGGCTTCATGCCCTTCGCCGCGGGATAGGTACCCGGGTACAGGAAGCCCTCCAGCGGGTCCTTTATATCCCTGTTGTCGTTCGCCCAACTCGGCAGCCCGAGGGTCTTGTATTTCTGTTCGGCGATTTTCTTTGTGGCACCGGAAGCAAGATCGAGTTTCTCGTCGATCTTCTTGTATACGGCGGCGTTCCGCATCCCAGGAGCGACCAGCACGTTGTTCTGGCTCTTCGGGTCGAGCATCATCGCCACGGCGCTCTCGGCGGACATCTCCTTCTTGAGGAGATAGGCGCCGGCCTGGATCGAATTCCCCTTGTCGTTCTGCTCCTGGGCGGACACGAAGGCGTCGACGCTCTTGACGACACCCGCGTCCTTGAGCATCCGACCGATCTCGTACCCGCCCGCGCCCTTGGGGATCTGGACGGTGACCATCTGGCTCGTCCCGCCCCCGGCGTAGTCCGGAGCCGCGCCGAAACGATTTTTGTAGTACTGGTACCCGAAGTACCCGACGCCCGCGGTGCCGCCGCCGAACACCAGCAGCACCACCAGGCAGGCGCAGCCGCTCCTGCGCTTCTTGGATCCTTTGCCGCCGCGCCCCCGCCGGTCGCCGCGGCCGCCCTGTGGGTCGGCGGAATCGTCGGGGTCGTCCTGGTCGTCGTCACCGCCCGCGAAGAAGGCGTGTTCGCCCTGGTCGGGGCCCGGGTCCCAGTCGGTCTGCGGCTCCGGTTCGGCACGCCGACGGCTCGGCGGCTCCGGCGGCGGGTAGGCGTCCGGGCTGCCGTAGTAGTCCTGCTGCTCGGCGCCGTACGCGGCGGCCTGCTGACCGTAGGGATCCGACGGGTCGGCGGGGTACGGGATCTGCCCCTGGGTGCCGGTCGCCCAGCCGTTGTTGTCGTACGACTGCTGCTGCTGGTCCTGATAGGCCTGCTGGTCGTACTGCTGTTGACCGTACTGCTGCTGGTCGTACTGGTGGTTGTACTGCTGGTGCTGGTCGTACTGGCCGTTGTGCTGCGGGTACTGCTGCTGCGCCTGACCATAGGCAGCTTGCTGGCCTTCGCCCCAGCCGTTGTTGTCGTACTGCTGCTGCGGCTGCTGCGGGTAGTGCTGCGGCTGGCCGCCGTAGGGGGACTGCTGACCCGCGTGGGCCTGCTGTCCCTCCCATCCACCGTCCCCGTACAACGGGTCCTCGGGATTCCACGGTTCGGAGCCTTCGCCCCGGCCATACTCAGTCATCGATCCCCTAGAGCCGCGAGGCGGCGGTCTCCTGCTTCCACGATCCGGCTACCGTTCCGCCTCTTTCTGTGCGGTGACTGTTCGAATGTCGCCGCATCGCGCGGAACGTTACCGTATCGCGATCAGATGACCACTTCGACGCCCTCGCCGGGTGCTTTACCTGACACCCGTTCGGATTCCAGGGCCTGCTGAAGAATGATCACGGCTGCTGCCTGGTCGATGACCGATCTGCCCTTTTTGGATTTCACTCCGGATGCGCGCAGTCCCTGACTGGCCGTCACGGTGGTCATGCGCTCGTCGACGAGTCTGACCGGAACGGGGGCGATCCCCCGGGCGAGCTCCTGGACGAAGCCGCGGACCTTCACGGCGGCCGGGCCCTCGCCCCCCTTGAGGGAGCGAGGGAGACCGACGACGACCTCGATCGGTTCGTACTCCTCGACCAGCTGCTTCAGCCGGCGGTGGGCCGCCGGGACGTCGCGGCCCGGGACCGTCTCCACCGGGGTGGCGAGGATCCCGTCGGGGTCGCACGAGGCGACCCCGATACGGGCGTCCCCGACGTCGATCGCGAGCCTGCGGCCTCGGCGCATTACTTGGCCGTCTCCCCGACCGTGCGCTCCACGGCGTCCACGGCCTCGCCGATCGCGGCCGGGTTCTGGCCGCCGCCCTGGGCGACGTCCGGCTTGCCGCCACCGCCGCCGCCGAGCGTCTTGGCGGCCGTGCGGACCAGGTCACCGGCCTTGAGACCGCGCTCGCGGGCGGGCTCGTTGGTGGCGATGACCGTCAGCGGCTTGCCGTTGTTGACGGTGAAGAGGGCCACCACGGCGGCCCGGCCGCCCTGGATGCGGCCGCGCACGTCGAGGACCAGCTTGCGCAGGTCGTCGGGGGTGGTGCCGTCCGGGACCCGGCCGGTGACGACGGCGATCCCGCGGACGTCCTTGGCGGACTCGGCGAGACCGGCGGCGGCCTGGAGGACCTTCTCCGCGCGGAACTTCTCGATCTCCTTCTCGGCGTCCTTCAGCTTGCCGAGCATGGCGGAGACCTTCTCCGGAAGCTCCTCGGGACGGCCCTTGATCAGTTCCTGGAGCTGGGCGACGACGGTGTGCTCACGGGCGAGGAAGTTGTACGCGTCGACACCGACGAGCGCCTCGATCCGGCGGACCCCGGAGCCGATGGACGACTCACCGAGCAGCTTGACCAGGCCGAGCTGCGAGGTGTTGTGCACGTGGGTGCCGCCGCACAGCTCCTTGGAGAAGTCGCCGATGGTCACCACGCGGACCCGCTCGCCGTACTTCTCCCCGAACTCGGCGATGGCGCCCTGCTTCTTGGCCTCGTCCAGGCTCAGGATCTCGGCGTGCACGTCGAGATCGCGCGCGAGCACCTCGTTGATCTTCTGCTCGACGTCGGTCATCACGGCCGTGGGAACCGCGGACGGGGAACCGAAGTCGAAGCGGAAGCGGCCGGGCTGGTTCTCGGAACCGGCCTGGGCGGCCGTCGGACCGAGCGCGTCCCGCAGCGCCTGGTGGGTGAGGTGGGTGGCCGAGTGGGCGCGGGCGATGGCCGTACGGCGGCGGCCGTCGATCGAGGCATGGGCCTTGGCGCCGACGGTCACCTCGCCGAACTGGACGACGCCCTTGTGCACGTACACGCCCGGGACCGGCTTCTGGGTGTCGCGGATCTCGATGACGGCACCGGAGTCGACCTTGATCCTGCCGGTGTCGCCGATCTGGCCGCCGCCCTCGGCGTAGAAGGGGGTGCGGTCCAGGACGATCTCGACCTCGTCGCCCTCGGTGGCGGCCGGGGAGGAGGTGCCGTCGACGAGGATGCCGACGATCGTGGACTCGCTCTCGGTGTCCGAGTAGCCGAGGAACTCGGTCTCCCCGGCCTGGTCGGCGATCGCACGGTAGGCGCCCGCGCCGGCGTGGCCGGTCTTCTTGCCCTGGGCGTCGGCCTTGGCGCGCTCCCGCTGCTCCTTCATCAGGCGGCGGAAGCCGTCCTCGTCCACGGACAGGCCCTGCTCGGCGGCCATCTCCAGGGTGAGGTCGATCGGGAAGCCCCAGGTGTCGTGGAGCAGGAACGCCTTGTCGCCGGCGAGGACCTTGCCGCCGGCGGCCTTGGTCTCGGTGACGGCGGTGTCGAGGATGTTGGTGCCGGCCTTCAGCGTCTTGAGGAAGGCGTTCTCCTCGGCGACGGCGACCTTCTCGATGCGCTCGCGGTCGGTGACCAGCTCCGGGTACTGCTGACCCATCATGGCGATCACGGTGTCGACCAGGTCCAGCACGACCGGGCCGGTGGCACCGAGCAGGCGCATGTTGCGGATGGCCCGGCGCATGATGCGGCGCAGGACGTAGCCGCGGCCCTCGTTGCCGGGGGTGACACCGTCGCCGATGAGCATCACGGACGTGCGCATGTGGTCGGTGACCACGCGCAGCGAGACGTCCGAGTCGTGGGCGTCGCCGTAGGCCACGCCGGTCAGCTCGGTGGCCTTCTTGATGACGGCCATGGAGGTGTCGATCTCGTACATGTTCTGCACGCCCTGCAGGATCATCGCCAGGCGCTCGAGTCCGAGGCCGGTGTCGATGTTCTTGTTGGGGAGCTCGCCGAGGATCTCGAAGTTGTCCTTGCCGATGCCCTCGCCGCGCTCGTACTGCATGAAGACGAGGTTCCAGATCTCCACGTACCGCTCGTCGTTGACGGCGGGGCCGCCCTCGACGCCGAACTCGGGGCCGCGGTCGTAGTTGATCTCGGAACAGGGGCCACAGGGTCCGGGGACGCCCATGGACCAGTAGTTGTCCTTCATGCCGAGGCGCTGGATGCGCTCCTTGGGCACACCGACGACCTCGTGCCAGATGCGCTCGGCCTCGTCGTCGTCCTTGTAGACGGTGATCCACAGGCGCTCGGGGTCGAGGCCGTAACCGCCCTTGTCCTGGGCGCTGGTGAGCAGCTCCCAGGCGTACTTGATGGCGCCTTCCTTGAAGTAGTCGCCGAAGGAGAAGTTGCCGCACATCTGGAAGAACGTGCCGTGCCGGGTGGTCTTGCCGACCTCTTCGATGTCGGGGGTGCGCACGCACTTCTGCACGCTGGTGGCGCGCGGCCACGGCGGCTTGACCTCACCCAGGAAGTAGGGCTTGAAGGGCACCATGCCGGCCGGGACGAGGAGCAGAGTCGGGTCGTCCGCGATGAGCGACGCCGAAGGGACGACGGTGTGCCCGCGCTCCTCGAAGAAGCTCAGCCAGCGGCGGCGAATCTCGGCCGACTCCATCAGTGGTCCTCATTCCGGTTGTACGGGTGCGTCTTGTACGACTTCGTGGTGTACGTCGTGTTCTCGATGGCGGCGATGCGCCGGGGTGCGGGCAGTTCGGGACTCTCGCGGATACCGAGGGCGTCCGTCAGCTCGGCCTCCCGCTGGGCCATGTTGTCGCGGACGTCGAGCGCGAAACCGACCGCGCGGTCCTTGATCCGGGCGCCCGTCTCGATCGCCTTGTTGGCCGCCGTCGCGGCGAGGTTCTCGGGGGTCAGCTGCTTCAGCTTGCGATTCACCTTGGTGGTGGCCCAGACACCTGCGGCCACACCCGTGGAGAACCAGAAAGTACGGCGGAACATCTCTAGAGCCTCAGTCCTTCTTGCCTCGGCCCCGGGAGACCGTCCGGCCCACGATCACGGTACGCCGGGAGGGTTTGGCGGGCACGTCGTCCTTGCGGCCGCTGATCGCACGGCGCACGCCGTAGCCGAAGGCCGCGACCTTCACCAGGGGGCCGCCGAAGGTGGAGGCGACGGTGGTGGACAGCGCGGAGGCGTTCGACGTGACCTCCTGGACGTCCGAGGCGATCGCGTCGACCCGCTCGATCTGGGTCTGCGCGGAGCGCACCGCGGTGGAGGCCTCGGCCAGCAGCGGGACGGCCTGGTCGGTCACGTCCGCCACGAGCTTGGTGGTCGCCTTGAGCGTCTGGGCCAGCCTCGCCAGCGCGACGGCGAGGAAGGAGACCAGGATCGCCCAGAAGACGGCCACCAGGATGCCGGCAACCTCTCCACCGGACACTGTGTGCACCCGCTCCCTGAATACGTGCTGTCTATGGAAAAAGTCTCCGCCGAGCCTATCGCGCCGGGGACGGCGGTCCGCACCGGATTACCCCTCGCCCGCACCCGAGTTGTCCATGACGATTGTACGGAGTGCATACGCTTCAGTACGCTCCGTGTTCCATGCGCAGTCATCAGCCCGACGACACCGAGGCGAACGGCAATCTGCCCCTGGAGCTCGACGGCTTCGTGGGCCGGCGCGCGGAACTCCCGGAACTGGCACGGGCCCTGGACGCCTCTCGCCTGGTGACGGTGACGGGCCCCGGCGGTATCGGCAAGTCACGGCTCGCGGCACGGGTGGTGAGCGGCCGGCGCACCCCGCCCGACGGGGTGTGGCGCGTCGAGCTGGCCTCCGTACGCGACCCGGAGTTCGTCGACTACGCCGTCGTGGAGACCCTTGGCCTGACGGACCACACCGCACGGCCGCCGCGCGAGACGCTGCTGGCCCATCTGGCCGGGCGTCGGCTCCTGCTGGTCCTCGACGGTTTCGAGCATCTGGTGGACGCGTGCGCGACCCTGGTCGCCGACCTGCTGGGGCAGGTGCCGGGGCTGGCGGTCCTCGCCGTGGGGCGCCGGCCGCTGCGCGTCGCCGGCGAGCAGGTCTTCGCGCTGGGCCCGCTGGGCGAGGACGAGGCCGTGGAACTGTTCGCGGAGCGGGCCGGGCGGCAGGGGGTGACGGTCGGCGCCGATCCGCACGTACGGGAGCTGTGCCGGCGCCTGGACGGCATTCCGCTGGCGATCGAGCTGGCCGCGGGCCGGCTCGGGGCCCTGTGCCCCGGGCAGCTGCTGGAGCGGCTCGACGACCGGTTCCGGCTGCTGACGGGCGGCTGCCGGGACACCCTGCCCCGCCATCGGACGCTGCGCACGGCGATCGGCTGGAGCCACGAACTGTGCACGCCCGAGGAGCGGTTGCTGTGGTCGCGGCTCTCGGTGTTCGCCGGCCAGTTCGACCTGGAGGCCGCCGAGTACGTGTGCAGTGGCGGCGGCCTGAACTCCGACGACGTCCTCGACGTCCTGTCCGCACTGCTCGCCCAGTCGGTGGTGGTCCGCGAGGAGACCGCGACCGGCGTGCGCTACCGAATGCTCGACACGGTCCGGGCGTACGGCACCGAGTGGCTGGAGGCGACGGGGGACGCGATCCGGCTGCGCAGGCGGCACCGCGACTGGTACGTGGGCCTGGCGACCTGGTGCGAGCTGGACTGGTTCTCCCCGCGGCAGAACGAGGTGGCCGCGCGGATCGAGGCCGAGCTGCCGAACCTGCGCTGTGCCCTGGAGTACTGCCTGACCGAGCCGGACGGGGCGGAGCTGGGCCGGCATCTCGCGGGCTCCCTCTGGTTCTGCTGGGTGGGCTGCGGCCGGCTCTCGGAAGGCCGGCACTGGCTGGAGCGCTGCATCGAGCTGGAGCCGGGCCATGAGCACACCCGTCTGAAGGCCCTGTGGGTCCTCGGCTATGTGGCGATCCTCCAGGGCGAAACCGTGCCGGCGCTGGCGGCGCTGGAGGAGTGCCGGACGGAGGCGGAGCGGTCGGCGAATCCGACGGCTGTGGCGTACGCCGAGCACCGCGCGGGCTGTCTGGCGCTCGTCTCGGACGACATGCCCCGCGCGGAGAGGCTGCTGCGCTCGTCGCTGGAGCGCTACCAGGACATCGGCGAGCTCAACAGCAACGTGCTGATGGCCCAGGTCGAGCTGGCGATGGCCCGCGCCTTCCTGGGCAATCTGCCGGACGCGGTGCGGCTGTGCGAGGACGTGCGCCGGGTGTGCGAGGACCACGGCGAGCGCTGGGCGCGGTCGTACGCGCTGTACGTCCTGGCATACGCGGCCTGGAGCGAGGGGGACCCGGCACGCGCGCGTGAGCTGCTCACCGACTGTCTGGCCTGCGCGCACGCCTTCCACGACCTGCTGGGCTCGGTGCTGTCGATCGAACTCCTGGCCCTGGTCACGGTGACCCTGGGCGACGCGGCCGAGGCGGCCGTGCTCCAGGGTGCGGCGGCCTCGCTGTGGCCGTCGGTGGGCCTGCCGCTGTTCGGCTCGGCCTACTACAACGCCGCGCACGAGCTCTGCGAGACGTTGGTTCGGGAGCGGCTGGGCGACGCGCGGTACGAGGAGTGCGTACGGCAGGGCAGGGCGCTCGGGCGGGAGGCCGCGGTGTCCCGGGCGCTGAGCCGTGCCCACCCCGGCGCCGGGCTGCCGGCGCCGCGGAGCTGCGAGCGGCACACCGAGGCGACCCACGGCATGCAGCAGCCCGCCGCCTCGCCCACCCGGAAGGGCGGGGAGACGGCGGGCTGACGTGGTGCGTGTCCTACGGCCTGCGGATGATCAGCGGGCGTAGTACTCGACGACGAGCTGCTCGTCGCAGATCACCGGGATCTCCTTGCGGTTCGGCTCACGGTCCAGGCGGAACGCCAGGGCCTTGAGGTTCACCTGGAGGTAGCGCGGGGTCTCGCCCTCGGGGGCGAAGCCGCCCTCACGGGCGATCGAGAAGAGGGTCTTCTCGCGGCTGCGCTCGCGGACCATCACGACGTCGTCGGGACGGACGCGGAAGGACGGCTTGTCGACCTTCTGGCCGTTGACCTCGATGTGGCCGTGAACGACCATCTGGCGGGCCTGGTAGATCGTGCGGGCGATGCCCGAACGCAGGACCAGCGCGTCGAGACGGCGCTCGAGCTCGATGACCAGGGCCTCACCGGTCTTGCCCTGGGTCTTGGCGGCACGCTCGTAGGCGCGGACGAGCTGACGCTCGGACACGTCGTACTGCGCGCGCAGACGCTGCTTCTCGAGCAGACGGACCTTGTAGTCCGAGTTCTGCTTGCGGCCACGGCCGTGCTCACCCGGGGGGTAGGGACGGGCCTCGAAGTACTTGACGGCCTTCGGGGTCAGCGCGATGCCGAGAGCACGCGACTTCTTGACCTTGGGGCGGGGCTGGTTCGCCACAATCTCTCATCTCTTGTGTTCGGCTTGTCAGAGTTATGGGAGGTCGCATCCGCAGCCGGGGAAACCCGCCGAGTCCTCGAAGGACCCGCTGGGCAGCCGCTCCCCTGGTCTGGGCACATACGTGCAGCACGCGAGTGGCCCACCTACCGCTGGCGGTGGTGGGCTGCCCGCGACACCATTCGAACGGTGCGCGACGCTCCTGGAACCCCCGCTGGAGGTTCCGGCTGACCGTCCCGTTCTGACTGCACGGGACACAGCACTTCGAGGGATTCTACAGGGTGCTCAGGACCGCTTGCGACCGAGGTGCTTGCGGGTCCACTCCACCGCGTCCGCGTACCGGGCCTCGGCGCCGTGCCGGGTCGGTTCGTAGTACTCGCGGTCCTTGATGGCGTCCGGGGCGTACTGCTGCTCCGCGATCCCCTCGGGCAGGTCGTGCGGGTAGACGTACCCCTGCGCGTGCCCGAGCTTGGCGGCGCCCTTGTAGTGCCCGTCCCGCAGATGCGGCGGGACCGGTCCGGCCAGCCCCTTGCGTACGTCCTCCATGGCGGCGCCGATCGCCATGGTCGCGGCGTTGGACTTCGGGGCCAGGGCGAGCGCGATGGTGGCGTGGCTCAGCGTCAGCGCGGCCTCGGGGAAGCCGATCATGGCGACGGCCTGGGCCGCGGCCACGGCTATGGACAGGGCGTTCGGGTCGGCGAGGCCGATGTCCTCGCTGGCGGAGATCATCAGGCGGCGGGCGATGAAGCGGGGGTCCTCGCCGGCCTCGATCATGCGGGCCAGGTAGTGCAGGGCCGCGTCGACGTCGGAGCCCCTGATGGACTTGATGAGGGCGCTGGCCACGTCGTAGTGCTGGTCGCCGTCGCGGTCGTACTTCACGGCCGCGCGGTCGACCGTCTCCTCCAGGGTGGTGAGGGAGATCTCCGGCTCGCCCTTGTCGAGGGCGGCCCCGGCGGCTGCCTCCAGGGCGGTCAGGGCGCGGCGGGCGTCGCCGCCGGCGATCCGCAGGAGGTGGTCCTCGGTGTCCTCGGGGAGGGTTACGGCGTCCTTCAGACCGCGCTCGGCGCTCAGCGCCCGCTTCAGCAGTCCTCTGACGTCGCCGTCGGTGAGGGGTTCGAGGGTCAGCAGGAGGGACCGGGACAGCAGCGGAGAGATGATCGAGAAGTACGGGTTCTCGGTGGTGGCCGCGATCAGGGTCACCCAGCGGTTCTCGACCGCGGGGAGCAGGGAGTCCTGCTGGGCCTTGCTGAAGCGGTGGATCTCGTCGAGGAAGAGGACGGTCTCCTTGCCGAAGCCGCCGGTGGCGCGGCGGGCGCCCTCGATGACCGCGCGGACCTCCTTGACGCCGGCGGTGATCGCGGAGAGCTCCACGAAGCGCTTGTTCGTCGCCTTGGAGACGACGTACGCCAGGGTCGTCTTGCCGGTGCCGGGCGGGCCCCAGAGGATGACCGAGGACGGCCCGGCGGGGCCGCCGCTGCCCTCGCCGACCAGCCGGCGCAGCGGCGAACCCGGCTTGAGCAGGTGCTGCTGGCCCACGACCTCGTCGAGGGTGCGCGGGCGCATCCGGACCGCCAGGGGGCTGCCGGCCGGGTCCTTCTCCTGGCGCTCTTCCGCCGCGGCGGTGAACAGATCGGGCTCCACGTTCAAAACCCTATGTCACGCCACTGACAACGCCCGAAGGCTCAGGCCCAGAGCTTGTCGCCCCAGCGGGTCAGGATCATCATCGCGATGATGCCGCAGTGCGTGACCGGCAGGACCCAGGTGAACTCGGCGAGGAACCGCTTGAGCCAGCCCGGGGACGGCAGCAGGTCGTTGCGGATGTTGAACGAGGTCAGGTACCAGAACATCGTGATCGTCGCGACCCAGGCCAGCGAGCACCACAGGCACAGTGCGTTGATGCGGTACAGCGACTGGAACTGGAGCCAGGTGACGAAGGCCACCCCGAACAGGGTGCCGAAGTTGAAGGTGAGCCAGTACCAGCGCGGGAAGGTGGCGCGGGCCAGCAGGCTCATGCCGACGCAGATCACGATGCCGTAGGCGACCAGGCCGAGCATCGGGTTGGGGAACCCGAAGGCGGCGGCCTGCTTGCTCTCCATCACGCTGCCGCAGGAGACGATCGGGTTGAGGGAGCAGCTCGGCGTGAACGTCTTGCCGCTGACCTTGCCCTCGAGGATCTTGAACTTGTCGATCGTGATGACCCACGCGGCGAGCAGTCCGGCGGCGCCGGTGATCACCAGCAGCAGGGCGAAGGCACGGCTGCCGCCCACCGTCCGGGGCGCGGCGTCGGCGTTCGCCGACGAGGGCTCGGGCTGCGTGGAGACGTCTTTCACTGTGGTCTTGCTCATCACGCCGATCCGTCTGCTTGAGAGTTGGACCTTCTTCGGGCAGGGGCCATTGTGCCGCACCAGGAGGCTTGTCCACCGTTCGGTGGACATAAGGAAGTACGCACGGTCGTCCCTGAACGTTCGGTTCCGGCCGAGGCTCACAGGCATGACCACACACGCGAACGAGCTCGCGGTGGACGTTCGAGGGCTGCGCAAGCAGTACGGCGACGTGACCGCGGTCGACGGGATCGATCTCGGTATCCGCAGGGGCGAGGTGTTCGGCCTGCTCGGACCCAATGGCGCGGGCAAGAGCACCACGGTGGAGATCCTCCAGGGCAACCGGGACCGGGACGCGGGCGAGGTGTCCGTGCTCGGCGCCGACCCGGCGCACGGCACGCGCGCGTGGCGATCCCGGGTGGGAATCGTCTGGCAGGACGAATCCGCACCCGCCGAGTTGACGGTCGTGGAGACCGTCCGGCATTTCGCCCACTACTACCCGAGGCCCCGGGACCCCGAGGAGGTCATCGGGCTGGTGGGCCTGGAGGGCAAGGCGGGCAGCCGGATCAAGGCCCTGTCGGGCGGTCAGCGCCGGCGCCTCGACGTGGCGCTCGGCGTGATCGGCGACCCCGAGCTGCTGCTCCTGGACGAGCCGACGACCGGTTTCGACCCGGCGGCCCGGCGCCAGTTCTGGGACCTGATCCGCAGGCTGTCCGTCGAGGGCACGACGATCCTGCTCACCACGCACTACCTGGAGGAGGCCGAGGCGCTCGCCGACCGGCTGGCCGTGGTCTCCCGGGGCAGGGTCGTCGCCGAGGGCGAGCCGGCCGCCCTGCGGGAGCGGTACGGCTCCGGTGCCACCGTCGAGTGGACCGAGCAGGACGGCGCCCCGCGCGCGGTGCCCACGGACACCCCGACCAGGACGGTCGCCGAGCTGATGCGCCGCTTCGACGGCGAGATCCCGGGGCTCCAGGTCAGCCGCCCCACGCTGGAGGACGTCTACCTCCGGCTCACCGGACAGGAGGACGCGCGATGACCACGACCGCCGTACGATCCCGGACCGATGCTCGTGACGCGAGGCTGCCCGGCGTCTGGGGGCTCGGGATGCGGCGGGGCGCCCTGGAGATCAAACAGTTCTTCCGCCAGCGCGACCAGGTGGTGTTCACCTTCGCCTTCCCGGTGGTCTTCCTGTTCCTGTTCGCGTCGATCTTCAGCGACGACGTGGAGGGGGCCGGCATCAAGGCCTCGCAGCTGTACGTACCCGCGATGATGGCCGCCGGCATCATGTCGACGAGCTTCCAGTCGCTCGGCGTCTCGATCGCCGTGGAGCGGGACGAGAAGGTGCTGCGCCGGCTGCGCGGAACCCCGATGCCGCCGGCGGCGTACTTCCTCGGCAAGATCTGGCTGGTTCTCGTCACCGGCATCCTGGAGACGGCGATCCTGCTCCTCGTCGGCACCACGCTCTACGACGTCGCTCTGCCCTCGGACGCGGGCAGGTGGTTCGCCTTCGCCTGGATCTTCGTGCTCGGTCTCACGGCGTGCGCGCTGCTCGGCATCGCGGTCAGTTCGGTGCCCAAGTCCAGCAAGAGCGCGAGTTCCGTGGTCGTCCTGCCCTTCCTGGTCCTCCAGTTCATCTCCGGGGTGTACATCGCGATCGACACGATCCCCGACTGGATGCTGAACGTCGGCGCGCTGTTCCCGCTGAAGTGGATGTGCCAGGGGCTGCGCGGGGTGTTCCTGCCGGACTCCGCGCAGGTCCTGGAGCAGGCCGGGGGCTGGGAGTTCGGGCGCACCGCCCTGGTGCTGGGGGCGTGGTGCGTCGGAGGATTGCTGCTGTGTCTGCTGACCTTCCGGTGGAAGACCCGGCGCGCGGGGTGAACGGTCCGG
This sequence comes from Streptomyces sp. SLBN-8D4, assembly GCF_049739545.1. NCBI lineage: Bacteria > Bacillati > Actinomycetota > Actinomycetes > Kitasatosporales > Streptomycetaceae > Streptomyces > Streptomyces sp. SLBN-8D4. The sequence continues at coordinate 7,965,936 of NZ_JBMGQC010000001.1, read as the reverse complement.
CGGACGCCGGGGGCGCGTACTCCTGGGACCGCTCCTTCCGGCTCTGGGACACCTACTTCGCGTTGATCTGGCTGGCCACCCTGGTGTTCGTGCTGGGCACCGGGTATCCCGGGTGGCCGGTCCGTGTCACCGCGGCGGCGCTGCTGGTGCCGCTGGTCCCGCTCTTCGTACGGGTCGGGCGTCCCCTGCTCCGGCAGGATCCGCCCGACGCGCGCAAGGCCCTCGCCTATCTCGGCGCGATGATGGCGCTGTTCCTGCCGTCGGCGATCCTGGTGGGCGAGACCCGGCTGATGACCTTCGCCCTGGTGCCGCAGTGCTTCATGACACTGCGGATGCGGTGGGCGCTGACCGCCGTGGCCGTGATCAGCCTCGCGCCCGTGGTGGGCTGGGCCCTGTTGTGGTGGCCGAGCGACCAGGACGTCTTCTTCAACGGCCTGTTCGCCGTCGTCACCCTGGTCTTCTCGGTGGCCCTCGGCAGCTATGTCATCCGGATCATCGAGCAGAGCCAGGAACGGGCCGCCCTGATCGCCGAGTTGGACACCAGCCGGCACGAGGTCTCGCGCCTGTCGGCGGCGCACGGAGCACTGACCGAGCGGGAGCGGATGGCCCGGGAGATCCACGACACCCTCGCACAGGGCTTCACCAGCCTGCTGATGCTGATCCAGGCCGTGGAGGCCGAGCTCGACCACGACGTGCCGCAGGCCCGCCGGCATCTGGCCCTGATGGACGAGACGGCCCGGCTGAACCTCGCCGAGGCGCGGGCCCTGGTCGCCGACGGGACCCCCGCCGACCTGGAGGGTTCCTCGCTGCCGGACGCCCTGGGCAGGCTGGCGGCCCGGCACGCGGCGAGGCTCGACGTGACCGGACAGGTCCGTCCGCTGCCCGCGGGAGCCGAGGTCGTCGCCCTGCGCTCGTGCCAGGAGGCACTCACGAACTGCCGTAAGCACGCGGGAAGTTCGGCAGCGGTGGGAATCGGACTCGCCTACGCCGACGACAGCCTCACCCTCTTCGTACGGGACGACGGTCACGGCTTCGACCCGGGGGCCGTCCGTGACGGCTACGGTCTGGCGGGGCTCCGCTCCCGCGCCGCCGAGGTCGGCGGGACGGTCCGGGTGCACAGCGCGCCCGGCGACGGCACCACGGTCACCGTCCGTCTGCCCGTACCGCCCCCGAGGAGCTGTTCATGATCCGGATCATCCTGGCCGACGACCACCCCGTCGTACGGGAGGGCCTGCGGGCCATGCTGACGGCGGAGCCGGACCTGGAGGTGGTCGCCGACGCGTCCAGCGGGCCGCAGGCGGAGGCGCTGGCCGCGGAACTCCGGCCCGACATCGTGCTGATGGACCTGCGGATGCCGGGCGGCTCGGGCGTGGAGTCGATCGCGCGGATGACGCAGGCGGGTCTGCCCTGCCGGGTGATCGTCCTGACGACGTACGAGACGGACCGGGACATCCTGCGGGCCGTGGAGGCGGGAGCGGCCGGCTATCTCCTCAAGGACCTGCCCCGCGCCGAACTGGCGGAGTCGGTACGGGCCGCCGCGCGCGGCGAGACGGTCCTGGCGCCCACGGTCGCCGCCCGACTGGTCGACCAGTTGCGCGCCAGGCCGGAACGGCCCCGGCTCTCGGAGCGCGAGACGGCGGTGCTGCGCCTGGTGGCGGAGGGCTGCACGAACGCGGAGATCGGCCGCAGGCTGTACATCGGCGAGTCGACGGTGAAGACCCATCTCCTGCGCGCCTTCGCCAAGTTGGGGGTCGACGACCGGACGGCGGCGGTGACGAGCGCCATGCGGTTCGGGCTGTTGGAGTGAGGGGGCATGCCCCCTCACTCCCGCGCGCTCAGCCCAGGCGTGACTCCAGCTCCGCCACGATCTCGTTGACCCCGATCGCCGACTGCTCCCCGGACTCCATGTCCTTGAGCTGTACGACGCCCTCGGCGAGGTCGCGTTCGCCGGCGACGACGGTGTAGCGGGCACCGCTGCGGTTGGCGTTCTTCATGGCGCCCTTGAGGCCCTTGCCGCCGTAGGAGAAGTCCGCCGCGATGCCCACCTTGCGCAGTTCGGTGACCTTCGCGAAGAGGATCCGGCGGGCCTCCTCCCCCAGCGGTACCGCGAACACGGCCGTGGTGGAGGGGAGTTCGAGCTCGACGCCCTCCGCCTCCAGGGCGAGGACCGTGCGGTCGACGCCGAGGGCCCAGCCGACGGACGGCAGGGCGGGGCCGCCGATCATCTCCGACAGACCGTCGTACCGGCCGCCGCCGCCCACCGCGGACTGGGAGCCCAGACCGTCGTGGACGAACTCGAAGGTGGTACGGGTGTAGTAGTCGAGGCCGCGCACCAGCTTCGGGTCGTCCTCGAAGGCCACGCCCGCCGCGGTGATCAGCTCACGGACCTCCTCGTGGTACGCCTTGCAGGCGTCGCACAGGTAGTCCCGCAGCAACGGGGCGTCCCCGAGCTGCTTCTGGACCGACTCGCGCTTGTCGTCGAGGACCCGCAGCGGGTTGATCTCCGCCCGGCGCAGGGTGTCCTCGTCGAGGTCCAGTCTGCGCAGGAAGTCCTGGAGCGCGGCCCGGTACACCGGCCGGCACTCCTTGTCGCCCAGGCTGTTGAGCAGGATGCGGAAGTTCCTGAGGCCCAGCGAGCGGTACGCCTGGTCGGCCAGGATGAGCAGCTCGGCGTCCAGCGCCGGGTCCTCGGCGCCGATCGCCTCGGCGCCGACCTGGGAGAAGTGCCGGTAACGGCCCTTCTGGGGGCGCTCGTAGCGGTAGTAGGAGCCGGAGTACCAGAGCTTGACCGGCAGGTTGCCCGTCTTGTGCAGGTTCGCCTCCAGCGCCGCGCGCAGCACGGAGGCCGTGCCCTCGGGGCGCAGGGCCAGCCTGTCGCCGCCCTTGGTCTCGAAGGCGTACATCTCCTTGGTCACGATGTCGGTGGACTCACCGACCCCGCGCGCGAACAGCTCGACGCTCTCGAAGCCGGGCGTCTCGATGTAGCCGTAGCCCGAGGTGCGCAGCGGAGCGGCGATCGCCTCACGGACGGCCAGGAACCTGGCGCTGTCCGGCGGGATCAGGTCGTACGTGCCCTTGGGGGCCTGAAAGGTGCTCACGAAGTCTCTCGTCACATTCCTCGTCGGGGAGGGGTGTGCGAACCCTCTCCCTGGCCGGCGGCCACGTCCCGCAGATACGGGTTGGTGGCACGCTCCTGGCCGATGGTCGTCTGGGGGCCGTGGCCCGACAGCACCACGGTCGAGTCGTCGAGCGGCAGGCACACGCGGGCCAGCGAGTCGAGCATCTCGGCCATGTCACCGCCAGGCAGGTCGGTGCGTCCGATGGAGCCGGCGAAGAGCAGATCCCCGGAGAAGAACACGGAAGGGATCTCCGCGGTCTCGGGCATCCGGAAGGTCACCGACCCCTTGGTATGGCCCGGCGCGTGCGCGACGGACAGCTCCAGGCCCGCCAGCTCCAGCTTCGCGCCGTCGGTCAGCTCCTTGACGTCGTCCGGCTCGCCCACGGTGATCTCGCCCATGAGCGGCATCCCGATGGAACGCCCGAGCCCCATCGACGGGTCCTTCATCATGTAGCGGTCCTCGGGGTGGATCCACGCCGGTACTCCGTGCGCTCCGCACACCGGGACGACCGAGGCCACGTGGTCGATGTGGCCGTGCGTGAGGACGACCGCGACGGGCTTGAGCCGATGCTTTCTCAGTGCTTCCTCGACGCCTTCGGCGGCCTGGTGGCCGGGGTCGATGATCACGCACTCCTCGCCGGCGGCGGGGGCGACGAGATAACAGTTCGTCCCCCAGGCCCCGGCGGGGAACCCGGCAATGAGCACGATCGTCCTCGTTTTGTGTCGGTACGGGCGGTCTTCCGGGCGGCTGCCCCAGTGGTCAGAGCCTACCGGCGCTGCCGATTCCTCAGCGAACCCATATACGGTACGGGGCACACGCAGGCGGTCGGTTCATAGGACGCATGCGTACCGGTCGGCGTACGAGACGCATGAGGAGAGAACCCCGTGGTCACCCAGGAACAGCGGAAGCGGCAGCTCGCGCGGGAGAAGTTCTTGCGGCAGCAGCAGCGGCGCACGGAGGCGCGACGCAAGGCCCGTGTACGCAACTCTGTGATCGCGTCGGTGCTCGGCGTGATCCTGGTGGGCAGCCTCGCGCTCTACACCTCCGGGGTCATGAAGGACGACGACAAGGCCAACGCGAGCTCCGCGACGAGCCCCAGCGCGGCGGCGACCAGCAAGGCGCCGGACCCGTGCGACAAGCCGGCCGCCGGCAAGGTCGAGACGCAGAGCTGGAAGAAGGAGCCGGCGATGTCCATCGACAAGTCGGCCAAGTACACGCTTGACCTCGCGACGACGTGCGGGAAGATCGACATCGCGCTGAAGACGTCGGCGGCCCCGCACACCGTGAACTCGTTCGACTTCCTCGCGAACAAGGGCTTCTTCGACCACACCAAGTGCCACCGGCTCACCACCAACGGCATCTACGTCCTGCAGTGCGGCGACCCCACGGGCTCCGGCAGCGGCGGACCGGGCTACACCATCCCGGACGAGAATCTGAAGGACAAGAGCCTCAAGTCCAACGTCTACCCGGCGGGCACCGTCGCGATGGCGAACACCGGGCAGGCGCACACTGGAGGCAGCCAGTTCTTCCTCGTCTACCAGGACAGCCAGCTGCCCCCGAGCTACACCCCGTTCGGGACCATCTCGGAATCCGGTATGAAGGTGCTGAAGAAGATCGCCGCGGCCGGTGAGAGCACCGGCGCGGGCGACGGCGCGCCGAACGCGACCGTCGTGATCAACAAGGCGACGGTCACCAAATCCTGACCGTCAAGTGCGGAATTTCGGTCGCGCGGGATGCGGACAGGCAACCCGCTGGTCGCCTATGTTGGCCGTGACGAAACTGTGGACGATGCCCGGGGGCGGGGAAGCCTCCCGCAGGCATCATGTGGAGGAGGCGCTGTGAGCAGCGACCCGTGGGGCCGCGTCGACGAGACGGGGACCGTGTACGTGCGTACGGCCGACGGCGAGCAGGTCGTCGGTTCCTGGCAGGCCGGCTCCCCCGAGGAAGCCCTGGCCTACTTCGAGCGCAAGTACGAGGGCCTGGTTGTCGAGATCGGCCTCCTCGAGAAGCGGGTGAAGACCACCGACCTGTCGGCGAAGGACGCTTCTGCGGCCATCGACCACATCCGCGAGCAGGTCGACGCGCATCACGCGGTCGGCGACCTGGAAGCGCTCAAGGTGCGGTTGGACAAGCTCGTGGAGACCGTCGACAAGCGCCGCGAGGAGCGCAAGCAGCAGCGCGCGAAGCAGTCCGACGAGGCCCGGCACGCCAAGGAGGCGCTGGTCGTCGAGGCGGAGGAGCTGGCCCGGTCCGACCAGTGGCGGGCCGCCGGTGAGCGGCTGCGCGCGCTGGTGGACACCTGGAAGGGGCTGCCGCGCCTGGACCGCAAGTCCGACGACGAGCTGTGGCACCGCTTCTCGCACGCCCGCTCGGCCTTCTCCAAGCGCCGCAAGGCCCACTTCGCGTCGCTGGACGCGCAGCGCGAGGAGGCCCGCAGGACCAAGGAGCGGCTGGTCGGCGAGGCCGAGGCGCTGTCCGGGTCGACGGACTGGGGTCCGACGGCCGCGCGCTACCGCGAGCTGATGGCCGAGTGGAAGGCCGCGGGCCGCGCCCAGCGCGAGCACGAGGACGACCTGTGGAACCGCTTCCGCGGCGCCCAGGACGTGTTCTTCGCCGCCCGCAGTTCGGTCTTCGCCGAGCGGGACGCCGAGCAGACCGAGAACCTCAAGCTGAAGGAGGAGCTGGCCGAGGAGGCCGAGAAGCTCCTGCCGATCGGCGACCTGAAGAGCGCCCGCGCCGCCTTCCGCACGCTCAACGAGCGCTGGGAGGCCATCGGCCACGTCCCGCGGGACGCCCGGCCGAAGGTCGAGGGCCGGATGCACGCGGTCGAGCGCGCCCTCCAGGAGGCCGAGGAGACCGAGTGGCGCCGGACCAACCCGGAGGCACGCGCGCGTGCCGCGGGTCTGACCGGCCAGCTCCAGGCCGCCGTGGACAAGCTCCGGGGCCAGATCGACCAGGCCCGCGCCCAGGGCAACAACGCCAGGGCCGACAAGCTGGAGCGTGAGCTGGAGGGCCGCCAGGCACTCCTGGACCAGGCGCTCAAGGGTCTTGAGGAGTTCGGCGGCTGACAAGGCCGTACCTGCGAAAGGGCCCCGGTTTCCCGGGGCCCTTTCGTGTGTCCTACGACCGGCTCCGCGCCGAGGTCACGCGGTACACGTCGTACACGCCCTCGACTCCCCTGACCGCCTTCAGGACGTGACCGAGGTGCTTCGGGTCGCCCATCTCGAAGGTGAAGCGGGAGGTGGCGACGCGGTCGCGGGAGGTCTGGACGGCCGCGGAGAGGATGTTGACGTGCTGGTCGGACAGGACGCGGGTGACGTCGGACAGGAGCCGGGAGCGGTCCAGGGCCTCGACCTGGATGGCGACCAGGAAGACCGAGGACTGCGTGGGCGCCCACTCGACCTCGAGGATGCGCTCGGGCTCCCGGGACAGTGACTCCACGTTGACGCAGTCGTTGCGGTGAACCGATACGCCACTACCCCGGGTGACGAAGCCGATGATCGGGTCGCCCGGGACGGGGGTGCAGCAGCGGGCCAGCTTGACCCACACGTCCTCGACGCCCTTGACGACGACACCGGGGTCGGCGTTGGTACGCCGCTTGCGCCCGCGGCCGTGGGACGGCGGGACCGACTCGTCGATCTCCTCGGTGGCCGCCTCCTCGCCGCCGAGCGCCTGGACCAGCTTCTGCACGATGTTCTGCGCGGAGACATGGCCCTCACCGATCGCCGCGTACAGCGCGGAGATGTCCGAGTACCGCATCTCGTGCGCGAGGGTGACCAGGGAGTCACCCGTGAGGATGCGCTGGATCGGCAGGTTCTGCTTGCGCATCGCGCGGACGATGGAGTCCTTGCCCTGCTCGATCGCCTCGTCGCGGCGCTCCTTGGAGAACCAGGCACGGATCTTGTTGCGCGCCCGCGGCGACTTCACGAAGTTCAGCCAGTCCCGGGACGGCCCGGCCCCGGGCGCCTTGGACGTGAAGACCTCGACGAGGTCGCCGTTGTCCAGGGTCGACTCCAGCGGTACGAGACGGCCGTTGACGCGGGCTCCTATGGTGCGATGGCCCACCTCGGTGTGCACCGCGTACGAGAAGTCCACCGGGGTGGCACCCGCCGGCAGCGCTATGACGTCGCCCTTGGGGGTGAAGACGAAGACCTCGTTGCGCGAGAGGTCGAAGCGCAGGGACTCCAGGAACTCGCCGGGGTCCTCGGTCTCCTTCTGCCAGTCGAGGAGCTGACGCAGCCACGCCATGTCGTTGAGGTGGTCGTCCTTGCCGGTGGTCCTCGGCTGGTCCGAACGGACCTTGGAGGTGCCGGCTACGGCCTCCTGCTTGTACTTCCAGTGCGCGGCGATGCCGTACTCGGCGCGGCGGTGCATGTCGAAGGTGCGGATCTGCAGTTCGACCGGCTTGCCGTTCGGCCCGATGACCGTCGTGTGCAGCGACTGGTACATGTTGAACTTGGGCATCGCGATGTAGTCCTTGAACCGGCCGGGGACCGGGTTCCATCGCGCGTGCACGGTGCCGAGGGCGGCATAGCAGTCGCGGACGGTGTCGACGAGGACGCGGATGCCGACCAGGTCGTAGATCTCCGCGAAGTCGCGACCGCGGACGATCATCTTCTGGTAGACGCTGTAGTAGTGCTTCGGGCGGCCGGTGACGGTGGCCTTGATCCGGGCCGCGCGCAGGTCGGACTGGACCTCGTCGGTCACTATGGCCAGGTACTCGTCACGCTTCGGCGCCCGCTCGGCCACCAGCCGTACGATCTCGTCGTACATCTTGGGGTAGAGGATCGCGAAGGCGAGGTCCTCCAGCTCCCACTTGATGGTGTTCATGCCGAGGCGGTGGGCGAGCGGCGCGTAGATCTCCAGCGTCTCGCGCGCCTTCTTCTCCTGCTTCTCGCGCTTGAGGTAGCGCATGGTGCGCATGTTGTGCAGCCGGTCGGCGAGCTTGATGACCAGGACGCGCGGGTCCTTGGCCATGGCCACGACCATCTTGCGCACGGTCTCCGCCTGCGCGGCCTCACCGAACTTGACCTTGTCCAGCTTGGTGACGCCGTCGACGAGCAGCGCGACCGAGTCGCCGAAGTCGCGGCGGAGCTGGTCCAGGCCGTACTCGGTGTCCTCGACGGTGTCGTGGAGCAGCCCGGCCATCAGGGTCGCCGGGTCCATGCCGAGCTCGGCGAGGATCGTGGTCACCGCGAGGGGGTGCGTGATGTACGGGTCGCCGCTCTTGCGCTTCTGACCGCGGTGCCAGCGCTCCGCGACCTGGTACGCCTTCTCGATCTGGCGCAGGGTCGCGGTCTCGATCTTCGGGTCGTTGCTGCGCACTATCCGCAGCAGGGGCTCCAGGACCGGGTTGTACGGGTTGGAGCGCTGGACGCCGAGACGGGCGAGACGGGCACGGACGCGGTTGGAGGAGCCGGTGCGGGCGGGCTGGCCCGTGTTCGTGCGGGCCGCCGGGGTCGCCGAGTCGGCGGGCTCGGGCGAGGCGGGCTTGGGCCGGGGCGGCTCGGCCGGCTTGTCGACGGGCGCGGACTGGGCGTGCTCGACCGGCACGCGGACGTCGTTCGTCGCGGTCTTCGCGTCCGGCGCGGGCTTCGCCGCGGGCGCCGAGCCGGGCTCGGGCTTGGCGGCGGTCAGTGGCTGGGCCTCGTCTGGCAAGAGGACTCCTCGTGCGCGTTCCGAATCCCCCGGTCAGGCTCCGGAGAACCCATGGTAGCGATCCTGCGCCCCGGCATCGCCTGCAGGCCGATGTGAGGGTCGTCTACCTCTGGAACACGAGGGACTGCCGTCGGCACTCCGCCGGATCGGGCGACCGCCTCGCTCCCCCCATGCGCGACGGCCGTCCCGGTCTCCCGGAACGGCCGTTGCGCGATGCATGCGGGGTGCTGTCGGCGATCAGACCACCAGCAGCGCTTCCAGCGGGGCGCCCGAAAGGGCCGGCTCCAGACGGGCCCGCCCGCCCAGGAAGCCCAGCTCCATGAGCACCGCGAGGCCCGCCACCTCGGCGCCCGCGCGGCGGATCAGCTCGATGGACGCCTCGGCGGTGCCGCCCGTGGCCAGCACGTCGTCGACGATCAGGATGCGGTCGTCGGCGGACAGGTCCTCCGCGTGCACCTCGATCTCCGCCGAGCCGTACTCCAGGTCGTACGCCTGGCTGAGGGTCGCCCCGGGGAGCTTGCCCGCCTTGCGCACGGGGATGAAGCCCAGCCCCGCGCGGACGGCGACCGGGGCGCCGAGGATGAAGCCCCGGGCCTCCAGACCGACGATCTTCGTGGCGCCGGTGTTCGCGGCGACCGCGGCCAGCGCGTCGGTCAGCGCCGTGAACGCCGCCGGGTCCGCCAGGAGCGGGGTGATGTCCTTGAACATCACCCCCGGCTCCGGGTAGTCGGCCACATCGCGGATACGGCTGAGCAGCAGCTCCGTGACGTCTACGAGGCCGGTCATCGGCGCTTGCCCGACGGACGGCCACGGCCACGGCCGCGGGAGGCGGGCTGGGTGCGCGGACCGACGACCGCGTGCGCGGAGTCCTCCGGCTCACCCTCGTCCGAGAAGTCGCCGCGGACCTCCGCGAGTTCCTCCTCGGCGGTGGCCTGCGAGCGCTTGGCCAGGACCCGCTTCCTGAGGGCCTTCATGGCCGGCTCGCGCTCCTTGAGGTCGGCGACGAGCGGGGTGGCGATGAAGATCGAGGAGTACGCGCCGGCGGCGAGACCGACGAACAGCGACAGCGAGATGTCGTTGAGCGTGCCCGCGCCGAGGAAACCGCCACCGATGAACAGCAGGCCCGCCACCGGAAGCAGCGCGACCACCGTGGTGTTGATCGAGCGGACCAGGGTGCCGTTGATCGAGCGGTTGGCGATGTCGCTGTAGGTCCAGCGGTTCTGCTTGGTGATGTCCTTGGTCTGCTCCTTGAGGGAGTCGAAGACGACCACCGTGTCGTAGAGCGAGTAGCCGAGGATGGTCAGCAGACCGATCACCGTGCCCGGCGTGACCTCGAAGCCGACGAGGGCGTAGATGCCGACGGTGATGGTGATGTCGTGGATCAGGGCGACGAGCGCCGCGATGGCCATGCGCCACTCGAAGGCGATCGCCAGATAGATCACGACGAGGACCATGAAGATCGCCAGACCCTGCCAGGCCTTGTTGGCGATCTGGTCGCCCCAGCTGGGTCCGACCAGGTCGGCGGCGATGGTCTCCGGGTCGACCTTGAAGTCCTTGGCCAGGTCCGTCTTGATCTGGTCGGACTGCTGGGTGTCCATGCCGGCGATCTGGATGCGCAGCGTGCCGTTGCCGAGCTTCTGCACCACGGCGTCATGGCCGGAGGCTTCCTTCGCGAAGTCCTCGGCCTGGGAGACCGAGACGCTGGTCTTCTCGGTGGTGAAGACCGCGCCGCCCTGGAAGTCGATGCCCATGTTGAGGCCGCGTACCGCGAGGCCCAGGATCGCCGTGATGGTGATCAGGATCGAGATGCCGTACCAGAGCTTGCGGTGACCGATGAAGTCGTAGCTGATCTCGCCACGGTGCAGTCGGGCTCCGAGGTTGCCGAGTTTCGACATGCTCACGCCTCCTTCGTGTGGGCGGGGGCGGGACGGCGGGTACGGCGCAGCGGCGGCTTGGCACCCAGGCTCTTCGGGTCGAGGCCGGACCACTTGCTGCCGCTCGCGAAGAACTTCCGGCGGGCCAGCAGCGTCATCAGCGGCTTGGTGAAGAAGAAGACCACCACCACGTCGAGCACGGTGGTCAGACCGAGCGTGAACGCGAAGCCCTGGACCTTGCCGACCGTCACGATGAACAGCACCGCGGCGGCGAGGAACGACACGAAGTCGGAGACCAGGATGGTGCGCCGGGCACGCGGCCAGGCCCGCTCGACGGCGGGGCGCAGCGAGCGTCCCTCGCGGATCTCGTCCCTTATGCGTTCGAAGTAGACGATGAACGAGTCCGCGGTGATGCCGATGGCGACGATGGCACCGCACACGGCCGGCAGGTTCAGCGCGAAGCCGATGGCCGGGCCGAGCAGCGCCATGAGCACGTAGGTGAGGATGCCGGAGACGAGCAGCGAGGCCATCGCGACGACGGACAGGCCCCGGTAGTAGGCCACCAGGTAGATGACGACCAGGAAGAGACCGATGGCACCGGCGAGGAGACCGGCGTGCAGCTGGTCACCGCCGAGCGCCGCGGTCACCGTGGTCACGCTCTGCTCCTTGAAGGAGAGCGGGAGGGCGCCGTACGACAGCATGTTGGCGAGGTTCTGGGCCTCGTCCTGCGTGAAGCTGCCGGAGATCTGGGCGCTGCCGCCGGTGATCGAGGTGCTCACGGTCGGGCTGGAGACGACCTGGCCGTCGAGGACGATGCCGAACTCGTTCTGCGGCTGGGTGTTCTTCGCGAGCTGGCCCGTGATGTCCGCGAACTTCTTGGCGCCCTTGCTGTTGAAGGTCATGGTGACCTGCCAGCCGGCGGCGGTCTGGGTGTCGAAGACCGCCTGGGCCTTCTTGACCTCGGTGCCGGCGACGGCGGCCGGACCGAGCAGGTACTTGTACCAGACGCCGGAGTTCTCGCCGCAGCCCACGGTGGTGTCGCTGGGCTTGGCGCCATGGCCCGCGGTGGTGCGCTGCGCCTTCTTGGAGCAGTCCAAAGCGGTGTACTGGGCCTGGAGCTTGGCCTGGGCGGCGGACGGAGCGGTGCTCGCGGGGGCCGACGGGGCAGCGGAGCTCGACGCGCTCGCGGAGGCCGACGGCGTGGCGTCGGCCTTCAGCGCGTCGGTGACGGCGCGGCCCTGCGAGGTGGCGGTGGCCGACGGGGAGGACGACGAGGTCGCCTTCTCGCCGGTGCCGGACTTGCTCGGGGAGGGGCTCGGCGAGGCGGTCGAGGAGCCGCTGGCGGACGGGCTCGGCGTGGCGGCCGCGGCGCCGGTGGCCTCCTGGGCCAGGACCGGACGGAAGTACAGCTTGGCGGTGGTGCCGACCTGGTCGCGGGCCTCCCTGGAGTTGGTGCCCTTGGGGATGTTCACGATGATGTTGCGGTCACCCTGGGTCTGCACCTCCGCCTCGGAGACGCCCAGGCCGTTGACACGGCGGTTCATGATCTCGACCGCGGTGTCCATGTTGGCCTTGTTGATCGCGGACCCTTGGTCGGCCTTGGCCTCCAGCGTGATGCTGGTGCCTCCGGCAAGGTCGATGCCGAGACGCGGGGTGGTGTGTCCGGAGAGGAACATTCCACCGGTGAGCGCCACGATGGCGATCAGGATCAGGGCCAGCGCGCGCCCTGGCTTGCTCTGGGCACTCGCGCTCCGGCCCCTTTTAGGTGCTGCCACCTTCTCGTACTCCCTCTCGGGCCGCTCTCGCGCCGGTCGGCGGGCGGGCGGCCATGACTGGTGTCGGGATCCCGTGCGAGCCGCGCAGGTCCGGGGCGCGCCGAGCTGGTGGCGCGCACCCCGGAGTGCGACTACTTCGCGTCGGAGTCGCCGTCGGTCTTCTTCGGCTCGTCGTCCGACTTCGCCTCGGCGGCCTCGGCGGGCGCGTCGTCGGCGGGCTCCTCGGCCGTGTCCTTCTTACCGAGGTCGACGGACTTCTCGTCGGAGGCGGCGGCAGCTTCGTCGGCGGACTCGTCGGTCTCGGTGAGGGAGGAGGCGTCGTCCGGGACGACGTCGGAGTCGGACTTCAGGTCGTGCTCGATGCCGTGCACGATGCGGTTGTACTCGTCGTCCGTGAGCACGGCACCGATGGAGTTCTTCGCGAAGAGAAGATCGACGCCGGGAGCGGCGTCGAGGAGGACCGTGTCCTCGTTGACCTCCTTCACCGTGGCGTACATGCCCCCGATGGTGCGGACGCCGCTGCCGGGCTGCATGTCGTTCCGCATGCTCGCGGCCTGCTGCTGCTTCTTCTTGGCCGAGCGGGTCATCAGGAACATGGCCCCGATGAGCACGATGAACGGGAGGAGGGTCACGAGACTCACGGGTCGGTACTTCCTTCACGCGACCGCGAAGAGAGCGGCCTGATGGTTGGGGGTATGTATGCCGCCGACAAAGGCGGCATCGGCGGAGTCTAAGCGAGTCCGCGCGCAGGGAACAACGCTCAGCATCGCACCAGGGTTCCGGACCCGGCCAATGCTTCGCCGTCACAAAGGCATCACGTCCCGAACAGGTCCTGTTGTCCGTTTCCTGTGGACGCCGAGCGGGGCGGGGTGAGGCCGAGATGTGCCCATGCGGCGGGTGTGGCGACGCGTCCGCGCGGGGTGCGGGCGAGCAGGCCCTCCCGTACGAGGAAGGGCTCGGCCACTTCTTCGACGGTCTCGCGCTCCTCCCCCACCGCGACCGCGAGCGTGGACAGGCCGACCGGGCCGCCGCCGAAGAGCTTGAGCAGGGCCTCCAGGACCCCGCGGTCGAGCCGGTCGAGGCCGCGGGCGTCGACCTCGTAGACCTTGAGCGCGGCCGCGGCGATGTCGCGGGTGATGATCCCGTCGGCCTTGACCTGGGCGTAGTCCCGGACCCGGCGCAGCAGGCGGTTGGCGATACGGGGTGTTCCGCGGGAGCGGCCCGCGATCTCGGCGGCGCCCTCGGAGCCGATCTCGACGTCGAGCAGGTTGGCCGAGCGGTGGATGACGCGCTCCAGCTCGGCGGGCTCGTAGAACTCCATGTGGGCGGTGAAACCGAAGCGGTCGCGCAGCGGGGGCGGCAGCAGGCCCGCGCGCGTGGTGGCGCCGACCAGGGTGAACGGGGGCAGCTCCAGCGGGATGGCGGTGGCGCCGGGGCCCTTGCCGACGATGACGTCGACGCGGAAGTCCTCCATCGCCATGTACAGCATCTCCTCGGCGGGCCGCGACATGCGGTGGATCTCGTCGAGGAAGAGGACCTCGCCCTCCTGGAGGGAGGAGAGGATCGCGGCGAGGTCGCCGGCGTGCTGGATGGCGGGGCCCGAGGTGATGCGGATGGGGGCGCCCATCTCGGCCGCGATGATCATCGAGAGGGTGGTCTTGCCGAGGCCGGGGGCACCGGAGAGCAGCACATGGTCGGCGGTGGCGCCCCGCGCGCGTGCGGCTCGCAGGACCAGGTCGAGCTGCTCGCGGACCTTCTCCTGGCCGATGAACTCGTCCAGGTCCTTGGGGCGCAGGGCGGCCTCGACGGCCTGGTCCTCACGGTCGGCGGACGCACCGACGAGCCGCTCGGCGGCGGTCTCGTCGGTGGTGTCGTCCCAGTTCACTGACGTTCTCCTAGCGGGCGCGGTTCAGGGTTTGCAGGGCGGCCTTCAGCAGTTGGCCGACCTGAGGCGTGCCCTCGGACGCCTCTGCCTGCGGGGTCACGGCGGCGACGGCCTCGTCGGCCTCGCGCGTGGCGTACCCGAGGCCGATCAGGGCGGCGTGCAGCTGGTCGCGCCAGCCCTGGGTGACGGGAGCGCCGATCGCGGGGGCGCCGATCGGCTCGCCCAGCCGGTCCTTGAGCTCCAGGAGCAGCTTCTGGGCGCCCTTCTTGCCGATGCCGGGCACGGCGATGAGCGCCTTCTCGTCCCCCGTGGCCACCGCTCGGCGCAGCGCGTCGGGCGCGTGCACGGCCAGCATGGCCTGGGCAAGGCGCGGGCCGACTCCGCTGGCGGTCTGGAGCAGTTCGAAGGTCTGGCGCTCGTCGTCGTCGACGAAACCGTAGAGGGTGAGGGAGTCCTCGCGCACGACGAGGGAGGTGGCGAGCTTGGCCGGCTGGCCGAGGCGAAGGGTCGACAGCGTGTTCGGCGTGCACTGCACCGCCATGCCGACACCGCCGACCTCGACCACCGCGGTGTCGGGAGCGAGTGCGGCGATGGTGCCGCTCACGAAGGCGATCATGCCGTACGGCCTTTCCGTGCTGTGGCTGCGTGCAGGGCGACGGCCTGCTGGAGTCGGTTCTGGGCGGGCGCGCGCCAGATGTGGCAGATGGCGAGTGCGAGGGCGTCGGCGGCGTCGGCCGGTTTCGGGGGTGCGTCCAGCCGCAGCAGGCGGGTGACCATGGCGCCGACCTGGGCCTTGTCGGCGCGGCCGCTGCCGGTGACGGCGGCCTTGACCTCGCTCGGGGTGTGCAGGGCGACGGGGATGCCGCGGCGGGCGGCGCACAGCATGGCGACGGCGCTGGCCTGGGCGGTGCCCATCACCGTACGGACGTTGTGCTGGCTGAACACCCGCTCCACGGCGACGCATTCGGGCCGGTGCTCGTCCAGCCACTGCTCGATGCCCTGCTCGACGGCGACGAGCCGCTGCCCCAACTCGGCGTCCACGGGCGTGCGTACGACCCCGACGCCGATCATCGTGAGCGGCCGGCCCGCGACCCCCTCGACCACACCGACACCGCACCGCGTCAGTCCGGGGTCCACCCCGAGTACGCGCACCACGCCCCCCTCTCGCTTTCGATCGCCTGTTTGTGCAGGCTATCCGCTGCCACCGACAACGTCGGCGGGCCGGTGGGGTGTGTCCCACCGGCCCGCCGAAATCCGCTCAACTCGCGGCAGGGTTACGCGTCGACCTTCTCCATGACCTCGTCGCTGACGTCGAAGTTGGCGAAGACGTTCTGGACGTCGTCGCTGTCCTCGAGGGCGTCGATCAGCCTGAAGATCTTCCGGGCGCCCTCCTCGTCCAGCTCGACCTGCATGGTCGGGACGAAGTTGGCGTCGGCGGAGTCGTAGTCGATCCCGGCGTCCTGGAGGGCGGTGCGGACGGCGACCAGGTCGGTGGCCTCGCTGAGGATCTCGAAGGACTCGCCCAGGTCGTTGACCTCCTCGGCGCCCGCGTCCAGGACGGCACCGAGCACGTCGTCCTCGGAGAGCTCGCCCTTGGGGACGACGACGACGCCCTTGCGGTTGAAGAGGTACGACACCGAACCGGGGTCGGCCATGTTGCCGCCGTTGCGGGTCATGGCGACCCGCACGTCGGAGGCGGCGCGGTTGCGGTTGTCGGTGAGGCACTCGATGAGCACCGCGACGCCGTTCGGGCCGTAGCCCTCGTACATGATCGTCTCGTAGTCGGCGCCGCCGGCCTCAAGGCCGCCACCGCGCTTGACCGCGGAGTCGATGTTCTTGTTCGGGACCGACGACTTCTTCGCCTTCTGGATGGCGTCGTAGAGAGTCGGGTTGCCCTCGATGTCGACGCCGCCCATGCGGGCCGCGACCTCGATGTTCTTGATCAGCTTCGCGAAGAGCTTGCCGCGCTTGGCGTCGATCACGGCCTTCTTGTGCTTCGTCGTAGCCCATTTAGAGTGGCCGGACATCTGCCTGTCTCCTTCGCGTAACCCATCTCTGCAACCAACGCCTGAGATCCTACAAGGACTCCCGCGTCCGGTACGCGCGCACCATGTCGACAAAGAGGGAGTGCACGCGGTGGTCGCCGGTCAGTTCCGGGTGGAACGACGTGGCGAGCGCGTCGCCCTGACGGACCGCGACGATGTGGCCGTCGTGCTCGGCGAGCACCTCGGCCTGGGCGCCGACGGACTCCACCCAGGGGGCGCGGATGAAGACGCCTTCCACGGGATCGCCCGGGACTCCCTTGACGTCGACCGCGGCTTCGAAGGACTCGTTCTGACGTCCGAAGGCGTTGCGGCGCACGATCATGTCGATGCCGCCGATCGTCTCCTGGCCCGAGCGCGGGTCGAGGATCTTGTCGGCCAGCATGATCAGCCCCGCGCAGGTGCCGTAGACGGGCATGCCGTCCCGCACGCGCGCGCGGAGCGGCTCCATCACGCCGAACAGGACCGCCAGCTTGGAGATCGTCGTGGACTCGCCGCCGGGGATGACGAGGCCGTCCACCTCGGCGAGTTCGTCGGGGCGCCGCACCGGCCTGGCCACGGCGTCGGCCGCGGCCAGGGCCACGAGGTGCTCCCGGACGTCGCCCTGGAGGGCCAGGACGCCTATGACAGGAGTGCTCATGAGTGGTTACCAGCCGCGGTTGGCGTAGCGCTCGGCCTCGGGGAGGGTGTCGCAGTTGATGCCGACCATGGCCTCGCCGAGGTTGCGGGACGCGTCCGCGATGATCTTCGGGTCGTCGTAGAAGGTGGTGGCCTTCACGATGGCGGCGGCGCGCTTGGCGGGGTCGCCGGACTTGAAGATGCCGGAGCCGACGAAGACACCCTCGGCGCCGAGCTGGCGCATCAGCGCGGCGTCGGCCGGGGTCGCGACACCACCGGCGGAGAACAGCACCACGGGGAGCTTGCCGAGCTCGGCGACCTCCCTGACGAGCTCGTACGGGGCGCGCAGCTCCTTGGCGGCGGCGTACAGCTCGTTGTTGTCGTAGCCGCGCAGGCGGGCGATCTCGTTCTTGATCTGGCGCAGGTGGCGGACGGCCTCGACGACGTTGCCGGTGCCGGCCTCGCCCTTGGAGCGGATCATCGCGGCGCCCTCGGCGATGCGGCGCAGGGCCTCGCCCAGGTTGGTGGCACCGCAGACGAAGGGGGTCGTGAACGCGAACTTGTCGCTGTGGTTGACCTCGTCGGCCGGGGTGAGGACCTCGGACTCGTCGATGTAGTCGACGCCGAGCGACTGCAGGACCTGGGCCTCGACGAAGTGGCCGATGCGGGACTTTGCCATGACCGGGATCGAGACGGCCTCGATGATGCCCTCGATCATGTCCGGGTCGGACATACGGGCCACGCCGCCGTCCTTGCGGATGTCGGCCGGCACCCGCTCCAGAGCCATGACGGCCACGGCGCCCGCGTCCTCCGCGATCTTCGCCTGCTCCGGCGTGACGACGTCCATGATCACGCCGCCCTTGAGCTGCTCCGCCATGCCGCGCTTCACGCGCGCGGTGCCGGTCTCGGGAGCCTGGTTCTCGATGCTGGACACGGGTTGACCTCGCTGAAGTGAATAGGGACTGCTGCAGCACCGAGGAAACGCCACCGGACCAGTCCACAGCAAGGGCCAATGGAGAGCCGGTGGATCGTTTTGCGTTCGGTCTACGCGGCCCGGTCCACCAGGGCCGCGGGCGGCTCGTCGTCCATCTCGAAGGCCATCGGGAAGGGGGCGTGGCCGGCCAGGCGGAACCAGCGGACCTTGCGGTGCTGGCGCAGCCGGCGGGCGGCTCCGACGGCGTCGTTGTGGAAGCGGCGGGCCATGGGCACCCGGCGTACCGCCTCGGTGAGCTCATGGGCGGCCGCCTCTCCCCCGGGCACCTCGCGCACCGCCTCCACCTGGGCCGGCTCCCCGAACACGGCCCTCAGTGCCTGGCTCAGCTCGCTCTCGGCCACCTCCCGCTGCTCTTCCTCGGCCTGCCGGGCGGCGTGCGCGGCCTCGTACAGGACGATCGACGCGGCCGGGTCGAGTACGCCCGAGGTGGCCAGCTCCTGGGCCACGGAGGCCCGCCGGAGCAACTGCGCGTCCAGGCCCGCGCGCGTGGCGTCGATCCTGGCGTGCAGCCGGTCGAGACGGCCCGCGGTCCAGCTCAGATAAAGGCCGATCGCGACGAGCGCGACGAGAATCCAGATGAGGGTGGCAGTCACGGGCAGCAAGGCTATCGGGGCGGGTGGGGGCGGGGTGGGCCAGGCAGGGGGGTGGACGTCTGCGGGCGGCATGAGGGCGTGGCGGGGGTGTCCGACCGCCATGAGGCTGTCACCGGCGGACCTGGAGGCCCGCGTCGGCAGCGCCTTCCCGGGGGCAGGTCAGCCGGTGCCGTGTCGGGCGGGCCGCCGCCCGTCCCTCAGGGCCGCCCAGTCGTCGGTACGGTCGTCCGGTCAGGGGGCGTGCGGCCTCACGGGGTGACCGGGCGCGGGACGAGACAACCAGGCCCGTGACGGGCATGCGGGCGCGCGTGATGCGGCCCCGGCCTCCAGCGCCCCGCAGGGCCACGACGCCGCTCAGCCCGCCGGCCCGGCGATCATGTCGTCATCCTCGCCGGGTGCCCCGGCACGCGGCGAGTCAGCCTCGCCCCCCAAGGCCGTGACCCCGAGCAGCCCCCCACCGCGGCGATCAGTCCCGGGCCAGTCCCAGGCGCGCTCGCAAGCCCGGCCCCCGGGCGTCGTCCGCCGTCGCCACCGCCGCCGTGCCCGACGTCACCGTTTCGTAGACCGACAGGATGTCCGCGCCGACGGTCGACCAGTCGAAGCGGCGGACGTGTGCGCTGCCGCGTTCGCGGAGTTCGGCCAGTCTCGCCGGGTCGCCGAGCAGCCGTACCGCCGCCTCGGCCAGCGCGTCCGCGTCCTCGTTGGCGAAGAGCTCGCCCGCCCCGCCGTGGTCGAGGACCTGGGCGAAGGCGTCGAGGTCGGAGGCGAGCACCGGGGCGCCCGCGGACATGGCCTCGACCAGGATGATCCCGAAGCTCTCGCCGCCGGTGTTGGGGGCGATGTACAGGTCGACGCTGCGCAGGAAGCGGGCCTTGTCCTGGTCGCTGACCATGCCGAGGAACTCCACGCGCGCGCGCAGTTCCTCGGGAAGGGACTCCACCGCCTCTTCCTCGTCGCCGCGCCCGGCGACCAGCAGCCTGGTCTGCGGACGCTCGGCGAGGATCTTCGGAAGGGCCTTCATCAGCACCGGCAGGCCCTTGCGGGGCTCGTCGATACGGCCCATGAAACCGATCGTGTCGCCCTGCCACTCGGGCTTCGGCTCGGCCCTGGCGAAGAAGCCGACGTCCACGCCGTTCGGGATCACCACCGCGTCGCCGCCGAGGTGCTCGACGAGGGTGCGGCGGGCGTACTCGCTCACCGCTATCCGGGCGCTGATCTTCTCCAGGGCGGCCTGGAGGATCGAGTAGGCGGCGACCATGACGCGCGAGCGCGGGTTCGAGGTGTGGAACGTGGCGACGATCGGTCCCTGCGCGGCCCAGCAGGTCAGCAGCCCGAGCGAGGGCGAGGACGGCTCGTGGATGTGGACGACGTCGAACTCCCCGTCGTGCAGCCAGCGCCGGACCCGGGCCGCCGACAGGAAGCCGAAGCTCAGGCGGGCCACCGAGCCGTTGTACGGCACCGGGACCGCGCGGCCCGCCGAGACGACGTACGGCGGCAGGGGGGTGTCGTCGTCGGCCGGGGCGAGCACGGACACCTCGTGGCCGAGACGGATGAAGTACTCGGCGAGATCGCGGATGTGGAACTGGACGCCACCCGGCACGTCCCAGGAGTACGGGCAGACGATGCCGATTCTCACGGGCGGGCACCGTCCGAGGAGCGGGGTTCGAGGTCCTTCAGCCACAAACGCTGCAACATGTGCCAGTCCTCCGGATGGTCGGCGATCCCTGTGGCGAAGGCATCGGCCAGCGCCTGTGCCATGACAGACGTCTTTTCGGCCCGTGTACCTGTCTCGGGCACCCCGACCGGGGGATGCACCCGTCCCTGCATGACGGGCGAGTCGTCGTACCAGAGTGTCACCGGCAGCAGCAGCGCGCCCGTCTGCTGGGCCAGCAGGGCCGGGCCCGCGGGGATGCGGGTCGCCTCGCCGAAGAACCGCACCTCGACCCCGGAGGACGACAGATCTCGCTCGGCGACCAGGCAGAC
Organism: Streptomyces sp. SLBN-8D4; assembly: GCF_049739545.1. NCBI lineage: Bacteria > Bacillati > Actinomycetota > Actinomycetes > Kitasatosporales > Streptomycetaceae > Streptomyces > Streptomyces sp. SLBN-8D4. Next base: position 7,945,395 of record NZ_JBMGQC010000001.1, on the reverse strand, counting down.
CAGGCCGCCGTCCCGCAGCCGCCGGGCCAGCGTGCCGAAGGCGGTGCCGCCGCTGTGCGGGAGCACCTCCATGCCGAGGCCCTCGCGGTAGGCGACGAAACGGTCGTACAGCGTCTCGGGCTTGAGCCGTTCGGCGACCGTGGTGAACGGTGTCTCCAGCTTGGTGGTGACCCAGGCGCCGGCCAGATCCCAGTTGGCCATGTGCGGCAGCGCGAGGATGACGCCCTTGCCCGCGGCGAGTCCGTCGGTGAGGTGGTGGAGGCCCTTGGGGTCAAAGCCGGCCTTGACGCGGTCCTTGCTCCAGGCGGGCAGCCGGAAGGACTCCATCCAGTAGCGCAGATACGACCGCATGCCCGCGCGCGAGAGCTCGGCGAGGCGCTCGGGGCTCGCGTCGGGCAGCACGCGCGCGTAGTTGCTCTCCAGCCGGAGCACACCCTTGCCGCGCTGTTTCCAGGCCAGGTCGGCGATGCTGCGGCCGAGGCGCACGGCGACCGGCTCGGGGAGCTTCTTCACCACGCCCCAGCCGAGGCCGTACAGCGAGTCCGTCAGCCGCTCCTGGGCGCTCACTTCGCGGCCTCGCTCCCCTGCGCCCGCGATTCCTGCCCGGCCGCGTCCGCCTCGCCGGGACCCGACTCGGCGGCACCCGGGTCCGCGGCGCCCGGCTCGCCGGCGGCCGGGTCCGCGGCGGCCTCCTCGGCCTCCGCGGACTCCCGGCGGACCGTGACGACCCGCTGGATCAGCGTGACCAGGCTGCCGACGGCGACGATCCACAGGGCGACCGGCAGCAGGTACTGGATGCCGGGCACGCCGAACTTGTGCAGGCCCGCGAGGCCGGCCGCGACCAGCGAGATCACCAGGCGCTCGGCACGCTCGACGAGGCCGTTGACGGCGACCGGCAGTCCGATCGACTCGCCACGGGCCTTCGTGTACGACACCACCTGGCCGCTGGCCAGGCAGAAGATGGAGACCGCGCACAGGGCGATGTCGTCGCCCCCGCCCGCGTACCAGAGGGCGAAGCCGCCGAAGATCGCGCCGTCCGCGACCCGGTCGAGCGTGGAGTCCAGGAAGGCCCCCCAGCGGCTGGAACGGCCCAGCTGACGGGCCATGTTGCCGTCGACGAGGTCGGAGAACACGAACAGCGTGATCACGACCGTGCCCCAGAAGAACTCGCCCATGGGATAGAAGACCAGCGCGCCCGCGACCACTCCGGCGGTGCCGAGGAGGGTGACCGTGTCGGGGCTGACGCCCCTTCTGATCAGAAACGAGGCGAACGGCGTGAGAACACGCGTGAAGAAAGCACGCGCGTACTTGTTCAGCATGGCCTTCCCGAGGGTCGGTGTCGCCGCGCGGCCCCTGCTGGCCACCGGCTGGCCCATCGTAGCCACGCGCGCGCCTGGGCGACGGCCGGGCACCCGGAGCCCGCGTCACGGGCTCGGCGCAACCGGGTCACGGCGCGATCGCGTCCGTCGTATGGACGCACCGTGACGGGAGTGGAAAGCTCGAAGGACCGCGGGCGTCACCGGAGCCGCACCGCACGCGGGTCCGCATGTCCGCGCCCACAGAGACCTCACCGTGCACGGGAGGCAAGGCCATGGGCGACAAGGCGAACGCACACCCCGGAGCCGCCGGCAGGGCAACAGCGGCCGACCACCCCGCGTCCGTACGGAATGTGGTGCTGGTCGGCCACTCCGGATCGGGCAAGACGACATTGGTGGAAGCTCTCGCACTCACCGCGGGGGCAGTGAACCGGGCGGGCCGCGTGGAGGACGGCGGCACCGTCTCGGACTACGACGAGATCGAGCACCGGCAGCAACGCTCGGTACAGCTCTCCCTGGTGCCCGTCGAATGGGACGGGTACAAGATCAATATTCTGGACACCCCCGGATACGCCGACTTCGTCGGGGAACTCAGGGCCGGTCTGCGAGCGGCGGACGCGGCCCTTTTCGTCGTCTCGGCCTCGGACGGGGTGGACGGCTCCACGCGCATGGTGTGGGAGGAGTGCGCGGCCGTCGGGATGCCCCGGGCGATCGTGATCACGCATCTGGAGGCCGCGCGGGCGGACTTCGAGGAGATGACGCGGATCTGCGCGGAGGTCTTCGGCGGCGACGACCCCGACGCCGTGCTCCCGCTCTATCTGCCGCTGCGCGGGCCGCAGGGGCCCGACGGGCACGCGCCCGTGACCGGGCTGACCGGACTGCTGTCGCAGAAGCTGTTCGACTACTCGTCCGGGGAGCGCAAGGAGTCCGAGCCGGGCGAGGACCTGCTGCCGGGGATCGAGGAGGCCCGCAACCGGCTGATCGAGGGGATCATCTCGGAGAGCGAGGACGAGACCCTCATGGACCGCTATCTGGGCGGCGAGGAGATCGACTTCAAGACGCTCGTGGAGGACCTGGAGCGGGCCGTCGCGCGCGGGGTGTTCCATCCGGTCCTGGCCGCCGCCCCCGCGGCCGACGGCGCCCGGCAGGGGCTCGGTACGGTCGAGCTGCTGGAGCTGATCACGGGCGGGTTCCCGACACCCTTCGAGCACCCCACGCCGGGCGTCACGACCATCGACGGCAAGCCGCGCGAGATCAAGGCGTGCGACACCGAGGGGCCGCTGGTCGCGGAGGTCGTGAAGACGGCGTCCGATCCCTATGTCGGCCGCATCTCGCTGGTGCGGGTCTTCTCCGGGACCCTGCGTCCGGACGAGACGGTCCATGTCTCCGGGCACGGGCTCGCCGACCGCGGGCACGAGGACCACGACGTCGACGAACGCATCGGCGCGCTGTCCGCTCCCTTCGGCAAGCAGCAGCGCTCGCTGACGCACTGCATCGCGGGCGACCTCGCGTGCGTGGCGAAGCTCAGCCGCGCCGAGACCGGCGACACCCTTTCGGCCAAGGACGACCCGCTGCTCATGGAGCCGTGGGAGATGCCCGACCCGCTGCTGCCGCTCGCCATCCAGGCGCACAGCAAGGCGGACGAGGACAAGCTCTCGCAGGGCCTGGCCCGACTGGTCGCCGAGGATCCGACCATGCGGCTCGAACAGAACCAGGACACCCACCAGGTCGTCCTGTGGTGCCTGGGCGAGGCGCACGCCGACGTGGCGCTGGAGCGGCTGCGCAGCCGCTACGGCGTGCAGGTGGACGTCGTACCGCACCGGGTGTCCCTGCGGGAGACGTTCGCGGACAAGTCGGCCGGACGCGGGCGGCATGTGAAGCAGTCCGGCGGCCACGGGCAGTACGCCATCTGCGAGATCGAGGTGGAGCCGCTGCCCGGCGGCTCGGGCATCGAGTTCGTGGACAAGGTCGTCGGCGGCGCGGTGCCGCGGCAGTTCATCCCGTCCGTCGAGAAGGGCGTACGGGCGCAGGCGGCCAAGGGAGTCGCCTCCGGCCACCAGCTCATCGACGTCCGGGTCACGCTGCTGGACGGCAAGGCGCACTCCGTGGACTCCTCGGACGCCGCGTTCCAGACGGCCGGGGCACTGGCCCTCAGGGAGGCGGCGGCGGAGGCGAGGATCCATCTGCTGGAGCCGGTGTCCGAGGTGTCCGTGCTGGTCGGCGACGACTACGTGGGCGCCGTGATGAGCGACCTGTCCGGGCGGCGCGGCCGGGTGCTCGGCACCGAGCAGACCAACGGCGGTCGCACCCTCATCAAGGCCGAGGTGCCCGAGATCGAGATCGGGCGGTACGCGGTGGACCTCAGGTCCCTGTCGCACGGCACCGCGCGCTTCAGCCGCTGCTACGCCCGGCACGAGCCCATGCCGCCGCAGATCGCCGAGAGGATCCGTGAAGAGGCGCGTGCCGCCTCGTAGTTGGGTCCGGACGCCGCACAAGTGGCGTCCGGAGCCCCTCGGGTGACGTTTCTGGAACGCTCCCCTCCGAATCGGCGGGCGGCTTCGGCCGTCCGCCGATTAATGTCAGCGCGTACGGATACGCTGATGACCTGATCAACAGGTGTGCGAAGCACGGAAGTCGGGAAGGCCGCAGTGGGTGAGTCCGGCGGCGATCGGGGGCGGGAATGACCGTTGACGGCGGTTACGCGGACATCTTCGGTCCGCAGGTGCCGCGCACGGGCGACGAGGCGCAGACGGCGACGTTCGCCCTGGCCTCGGCGGCCTATCGGGACAATCCGGTGGAGGAGATCCTCAAGGCCAACAACGAGTGGCACGAGTCGGCCGTCAAGGGCGGCCGCAAGTGGGCGAAGATCTTCCGCCCCAACCTGGGTGAGGCGTTCTCCACGGCCGTGGTCACCCGCATGCTCGGCGTGGGCCGCAAGCCGCTCATCCAGTCCTTCGGCGCCGAGCCGCAGGTCGTGGTCGAGCACTGTCTCGCGGCGAACAACATCCGCCGGGACCGGGACAACTGGCTGACCGCCGTGATGGTGCTGTGCGGTGTGCTCTTCCTGCCGGGGCTCCTCGTCTGGCTGCTGGTCTTCACGCTGCGCACCAACGTCGCCAAGCGCGAGGACAACAAGCAGGCGGGCGCGCTCGCCACCGCGCTGCTCGTCGCGATGGGCGCGCTCGCCGTGCTCTTCCTCCTCAAGATGCCGTTCAGCGGGTTCTGGGGTCTGTACGCACGCGCGTGCGTCGTCCTGCCCGTGGTCGGCTGGTTCTGGGCCAAGCAGATCTGCGAGCGCACCGCCAGGGATCTGCGGGACCGCTGGGCCAGTCTGCTGGCCGGCAGCAGCGTGGGCGCCAAGGTGCCCGAGGCGGTGCCGAGCAACCCCGGCGAGACGGCGGCCGAGCAACTGCGCCAGTCCCTGGCCACGCTCAGCGCCGAGCAGCAGTCCAACTCGGTCTTCTACGCCGGTCCCAAGGGCATACTCGGCATGGGCACCCGGTGGGGCAGCTGGCAGCTCGCTGAGGACCTGGTGTCCGCCGATCCCACCCGGGAGATCCACCCCTTCCGCAGCTGGGACGTCATCCGTTCCATCCATGACCAGCTCCGCATGCTGGAACGCAACACGATCAACACCGGCGGCTTCCCGAAGCCGTCGGTACGCCACTGGGTCGTCACCCCGATCGCGGAGGGCGCGAAGGAGGTGTCCCGGCCCGGGGGCACGGACGTGGACGCGTACCAGGTCAAGACCCACGCGATACAGGACATCTGCAACAAGCAGCAGTTCGGCGGCGGCGACCGGCACTACCTGGGCGTCCAGTGGACCCTCTGGGAGGGGCAGCTGGTCCTCACCATGCTGATCACGGTGACCGTGCTGCACGAGACGCTGCGCATCGAGGTCACCGGGCACGCCCTGGGGCCGGTGCACGGCCTGTTCACCTCGAAGCCGGCGGCCAAGGAGAAGGAAGTCGCCAAGCAGGTCAGGTTCTGGGAGACCAAGAAGATCAAGCTTCCGCTGGTCGACGCGGACGAGGTGGTCCGCCTCACCGCGCGGGCGCCGCTGACCCGGTATCCGCCGCTGCTCAACTGGCTCGGCGGCTCGCTCGTCCTGCCCGAGCCGTTCGGTCTGCGGCACGCCTGGGCGGACAAGCCGTGGCGGCACCGCTTCATGGCCGACGACGCGCTGCGCGCCGCGACCCCGGTACTGAGGGTCGTGCACTCGGCGGCGATCCGGGTCCTCCGGGAGAACGGCGTGGACACCGAGAAGTTCGGCACGCGGGCTGGCTTCCTGAGCACGCAGGTGCAGGAGGTGTCGCCCCGGAAGGCGGACGTCTACGACGCGTAGGGGTGGGGGTACGACGCGTAGGGCGGGGGCCGCGATGGCCGGCCCCCTGCCTCACTCACTCGCTCGGCCAGGCCTCCGCCAGCATCTTGCGGGTGTCGCCGAGAAGCTGGGGCAGCACCTTGGTGTGGCCGACGACCGGCATGAAGTTCGTGTCGCCGCCCCAGCGCGGGACGATGTGCTGGTGGAGGTGGGCGGCGATACCGGCGCCGGCGACCGTCCCCTGGTTCATGCCGATGTTGAAGCCGTGCGCCCCGGAGGCCGTCCGCAGGGCAGTCATCGCCTGCTTGGTCAGCGCTCCCAGCTCAGCTGTCTCCGGCTCGGTGAGTTCGGTGTAGTCGGCCACATGACGGTACGGCACGACCATGAGATGGCCGCCGGTGTAGGGGTAGAGGTTGAGCACCGCGTACACCAGCCGGCCGCGCCGCACGACCAGACCGTCCTCGTCGGACTTGGCCGGAATCGAGCAGAAGGGGCAGCCGTCGTCGGCACCCGGGCCGGTCGGCTTGTTCTCGCCCTGGATGTAGGCCATCCGGTGGGGTGTCCACAGACGCTGGAACGCGTCCTGCGTCCCCACTCCCAACTGCTGCTCCGGCTCACTCGTCATGCAAAGCAGCATATGACTTCGCCCGTTCGCGCCGTGTCGGCGGGGTTGTGGGAAAAGCAGCCCGGGCCAAGCTGGGCCGGTGGACGACGACAGCGGCACGCGCCGGGGCAGCGACGGGCAGTGAGCCGACGACAGCGGCACGCGCCCCGGCGGCAACGGGCACGAACCCGACGAGACTGACGCGCGCCCCGACAACGGCCAGCGGGCCGACGACAACCGCACACCCCCAACGGCAACAAGCACCCGGCCGACGACACCGACGCGCACCCCGACAACAACCAGCACGCGACCGACCCCAGCGGCACGCACTCCGACAACAACCAGCACGCGACCGACCCCAGCGGCACGCACCCCGACAACAACCAGCACAGGACCGACGAAACCGACGCGCACCCCGACAGCAACCGGCAGGGAGCCGACGACGACCGCACACCCTCCAACAGCAACGGGCACGAGACCGACGGCACAGACGAGCGCCGAACTCAGCGCAACGACGCGCGGAAGCCCTCCGGCGACGACGCTCGCGAGAGCAACGGCAACGACGGGCACGAAAGCGACGGCACAGACGCGCACCGGCCTCAGCACAGCGACGCGCAAAAGCCCTCCGGCGACCACACTCCCGAGCCCCACGCCCCTGGCAAGCACGAGGGCGACGGCCCAGCAGGCGACGACGTCCACAACCCCCGCGAACCCGACCTCCACAGCGCCACAGAGCCCCGGCACACCGGGCCCCGCCCCGCGCCACCCCCACCCGCCGCCGGACCCACACCACGAACACCCCCGGAACCCACCGCACCCCCCGCCCCCGAGCCGGCAGCCCCGAGCCCGGCCCGCTCGCCGACGCCGCCGACCGCCAGGCCCGCTGGGAGCAGCACGCCGAGTCCCCCTCGCCGTCGCCTCCCTGGCCTTCCTCGCCGCGTACGCGCTCCGGGTCCTGGCCCCCGGTCTTCCGCAGGCCGCGCTCGACCTCTGTCTGGCGGTGACGCTGGCCGCCTGGGCGCTGTTCGCCGTGGACTACGCGGTGCGCTGGCGCCTCAGCGGGCAGGGACGGCGCTTCGTACGGAAGCATGTGCTGGACACCCCGGTCCTGCTCCTTCCGCTGCTGCACCCGCTCAGGGTCGTCAAGGTGTACGAGGCCGTGCAGCGCCGTCACGGCCGGCCCCGGCTCGCCCTGCACGCGCGCGTGATCGCGTACTCCGGTCTGTCGACCCTGCTGCTGGGCTTCACCGGTGCCCTCGCCGTGTACCAGCCGCGACGCCCCCGGCACCACCATGCCCACGTTCGGCGACGCCGTCTGGTGGGCCTGCGCCACCCTGACCACCGTCGGCTACGGCGACGTCACCCCGGTCACCTCGATGGGGCGTCTGATCGCGGTCGGCGTGATGATGATCGGGCTGGGCCTGCTCGTCGCTGTGACCGGCACCTTCGCCTCCTGGCTGCTCCAGACGTTCTCCCTGGAGGACGACGAGAGGCCCCCGGGAAGCTGAACTCCCCGAGGGCCCCGCCGTACGGACATCAGACCTGCGCCCGCTCCTCCACGACCTTCGCGATCTTCGCGATGGCCTCGTCGAACGGGATGCCGTTCTCCTGCGAGCCGTCGCGGTAGCGGAAGGAGACCGAGCCGCCCGCCATGTCCTCGTCGCCCGCGATGACCATGAAGGGCACCTTCTGCTTCTGGGCGTTGCGGATCTTCTTCTGCATGCGGTCGGACGAGGAGTCGACCTCGACGCGCAGGCCCTGCTTCTTGGCCGCGGCCGCGAACTTCTCCAGGTACTCGACGTGCGCGTCGCCGATCGGGATGCCAAGCGCCTGGACCGGGGCCAGCCACGCCGGGAAGGCGCCCGCGTAGTGCTCCAGGAGTACCGCGAAGAAGCGCTCGATGGAACCGAACAGAGCGCGGTGGATCATGACCGGGCGCTGCTTGGAGCCGTCGGGAGAGGTGTACTCCAGCTCGAAGCGCTCCGGCAGGTTGAAGTCCAGCTGGATCGTGGACATCTGCCAGGTCCGGCCGATGGCGTCCTTGGTCTGGACGGAGATCTTCGGGCCGTAGAAGGCTGCGCCGCCCGGGTCCGGGACCAGGGGCAGGCCCTGCTTCTCGGCGACCTGGCGCAGCGTCTCGGTGGCTTCTTCCCAGACCTCGTCCGAGCCGACGAACTTCTCCGGGTCCTTGGTGGACAGCTCCAGGTAGAAGTCGGTCAGACCGTAGTCGCGCAGCAGGCCGAGGACGAAGGTGAGCGTCTTGTCGAGCTCCTCCGACATCTGCTCACGGGTGCAGTAGATGTGCGCGTCGTCCTGCGTGAAGCCACGCGCACGCGTGAGGCCGTGCACGACGCCCGACTTCTCGTACCGGTACACGGTCCCGAACTCGAAGAGGCGCAGCGGCAGTTCACGGTAGGAGCGGCCGCGCGCGTCGAAGATCAGGTTGTGCATCGGGCAGTTCATGGGCTTGAGGTAGTAGTCCACGCCCTCGTCGAGCTGCATGGGCGGGTACATGCCGTCGGCGTACCAGTCCAGGTGCCCGGACTGCTCGAAGAGCTTCCCCTTCGTCGCGTGCGGGGTGTAGACGAACTCGTACCCCTCCTCCTCGTGACGGCGGCGCGAGTAGTCCTCCATCACCCGGCGGATGATGCCGCCCTTGGGGTGGAAGACGGCGAGGCCGGAGCCGATCTGCTCCGGGATGGAGAACAGGTCGAGCTCGGAGCCCAGCTTGCGGTGGTCGCGCTTCTCGGCCTCGGCGAGGAAGTCGAGGTGCGCCTTGAGTTCGTCCTTGGTCGGCCACGCGGTGCCGTAGATGCGCTGGAGCATCGGGTTCTTCTCGCTGCCGCGCCAGTAGGCGGCGGCGTTGCGCATCAGCTTGAAGGCCGGGATCGCGCGGGTCGACGGCAGGTGGGGACCGCGGCAGAGGTCCTTCCAGCACAGGTCGCCGGTCTTGGCGTCGAGGTTGTCGTAGATCGTCAGCTCACCGGAGCCGACCTCGACGTCCGCGCCGTCGTCCGAGGAGGCCGAGCCCTTGATGCCGATCAGTTCGAGCTTGTACGGCTCGGACGCCAGCTCCTCGCGAGCCGCCTCGTCGGTCACCACGCGGCGGGAGAACTTCTGCCCCCGCTTCTGGATCTCCTGCATCTTCTTCTCGATGGCCTTGAGATCCTCGGGCGTGAACGGTTTCTCGACGTCGAAGTCGTAGTAGAAGCCGTCCTTGACCGGCGGGCCGATGCCCAGCTTGGCCTCGGGGAAGAGCTCCTGCACGGCCTGCGCCATCACGTGCGCGGTGGAGTGGCGCAGGATGTTGAGTCCGTCCTCGGAGGAGATCTCGACGCCCTCGACCGCGTCGCCCTCGGACAGGACGTACGCGAGGTCCTTGAGCTCGCCTGCCACGCGCGCGGCGACGATCGAGCGCTCGCCGGCGAAGAGCTCGGCGGCCGTAGTGCCCGTCGTCACCACGCGCTCTTCCCGCTCGGAATCGCGTTGGATGATCACACGGACGTCTGACACCGGTCTCTCCTGACTGAAGGGGGGTGCGGGCGCCATACCGGGAGCGCGCGCAATAGGGGATCGTACCGACCCGGCACCCCCCTCCGCGAAATCAGTCCCCTTCGCAGGACTCCTCGTACGACCCTTCGCAGGCCTCCTCGAAGAAGTCGAGATTCTCCTGGAGGGACTTCATCAGCCGGTCCCGCTCGGCCTCGTCCACCTGTACGGGCACGACGCCCGTGGCCCCGGTGAGCCTGCGGAAGCCGCCGCGGCTCTCCAGCCTGCCGTGCACCCGGACCGGGAGCCCGACGAGGTGGGCGTGCCCGGCGATGCGGTACGCCTCCTCGTCCAGGGTCAGCCGGACGTGCGGTATCTCGGCGCCGGCGATCACCCGCAGCCGGACCGAACCGTCCCCGCGTGGCCCCGACCTGCGCATCCGCACCACGGTGCCGGTGAGCCGCACCGCGACGGAGGGCTCCTCGCGCAGGAAGCGGGCCCCGGCCTCGCGCAGCACGGGCAGGTCGCCGGGCGAGAACTCGACGGCTTCCGAGGACGCCGCGCACCCTGCGGGAACCCCGGCGGCGGGCGCCCACTCGACGGCGATCCGCGCGCCTTCCGTCCCGCGGACGAGGGCGATCAGCGCCTCGGTGAGCTCACGGCTGACGCCGGCTTCCACGGCGCCGTCGAAGGCGTCCATGCCGCCGGTGGCCCGCTGGTAGTCGATGGCCTCGCGGGTGGCGCACAGAGCCTGGTGGAGGCGGACGGCGAGCGGGCGGCCGGTGTCGACGGGCACGAACGCGGTGAGGCGGCGGCCACCGGCGGCGGAGCCGACCAGGACCGTGTCGAGGGACGCGGCCGCCGTGCGGCGGTAACGGGCTCCGTAGTAGCCGGCACGCGCGCGTGTGGCGAGCGCGCCGGCGAGCAGGGTCTGGCGGGCGGCGGCGCGCAGTCGCTCCTCGACGGTCCAGGCCGTGGCGTCGGCGGGGCCGGTCGGGACGTCCCGCCACCAGCGGATCTCGTCGCTGGGCACGGCGAGCCCGAGGAGCACCTCGCGCGCGGCGGGTGTGCCGCTGCGGGACAAGGCGACGAGAGCTTCGCCGAGGAGGTCCTCGCTGTCGGGGAAGGCACGGCTCTCGGGCACGAGCAGGCTGGTCCCGCCGCCGCCCGGCCCCGGCGGGGTCCAGCGGCCGTAGCGGCCGGGGGCGCCGCCCCGCCGCTGCCAGCCGTGCCGGTGCAGCAGGGCGCTCAGGACCGCGGGGTCGACCTCGTCGGGGGTCGGCGGACGGTCCCAGTGGGCCTCCGGGTGGGGGCGTACCGCGCGCAGTGGCTCCTCCAGCGGGCGGTGGGTCATGGTCTGCCTCCCGTCCCGACCCGCGTCATGATCTCGCACAGCGCCCGGTCGTCGAAGATGCGGTTGGTGGGGATCCGCACGGTGGTCCGGGTCCGGCCGGTGATGGGGTGGCCGGCCAGGTTGACCCAGTAGCAGCAGTGTCTGAGGTCCAGGCGGTCGTGGCCGGCGCGCAGCCAGTCGTCCTGGGCTCTCGGCACGAGCATGACCACGAGGATCTTGTGCACCGAGACCGGGGTGCGGGCGAGTTTGCGCAGATGGTCGTTGTCGAGCGTGAAGGAGAAGAAGCGGCCGGGCGGGTTCGGGGCCACCTGGTAGGTGCACTTGAGCTGCACCTTGATGGTGACCTCGTCGTCGACGGTGTGTCCGGGTGAGCCGTGGCTGACGTGCCAGTCGATGCCGTTGTCCGGGAAGGGCTGGGACAACGAGCAGCCGGCCGCCGCCGCGACGGCGTGCAGATAGCCCACCTGCAGTGTCTCCATGCAGGCGGTGGTGGCGAGCGTGCCGCGAAGGGGGACCGTGCGCTCGGGCAGCAGCCCGCCCCGCTCGGGCTGCGCTATCGCCATGACCAACAGCCTTCCAAGCCAAGTGACATGCCCTCACAAGGGCCACATGAATCCCACGCCGGGCCGCTGAACTGCAAAGACCCGCACTCCTGTTGTGTCCTTCCGGCGTACGTCGCAAACAGCCCGGGTATCACCAAACAGGCAGAAGACGGTACGTCAGCTGCCGTGGGTGAACGAGGGGTTGAGTTGTTATGACGTGCTGGTACGAAGGGCCCCTGGCCGCTTTCGACACCGAGACCACCGGCGTGGACGTAGAGACCGACCGGATCGTGTCGGCCGCCGTCGTCGTCCAGGACGCGGCGGGCACCCGGCCACGGGTGAGCCGGTGGCTGGTCAATCCGGGTGTGCCGGTGCCCGCCGGGGCGACGGCGGTGCACGGGCTGACGGACGAGCATCTCCAGCGCAACGGCCGCTGGCCGGCGCCGGTGATGTTCGAGATAGCCGAGACGCTGGCGGAGCAGGCGGCGGCGAACCGCCCTCTGGTGGTGATGAACGCGCCGTTCGATCTGACCGTCCTGGACCGGGAGTTGCGCCGCCATCGCGCCTCGTCGCTGGACCGCTGGCTGGATTCCTCGCCGCTGCTGGTGCTGGATCCGCGGGTCCTCGACAAGCACCTGGACCGCTACCGCAAGGGCCGCCGCACCCTCACCGACCTGTGCGAGCACTACGGCGTCACGCTGGACGGCGCGCACGACGCGGCGGCCGACGCGCAGGCGGCGCTGGATGTCGTGCGGGCGGTCGGGCGCCGTTTCGCCGCCCGGCTGGAGCGGCTGGAACCGCCCGAGCTGCACAGCCTCCAGGCGGTGTGGCACGCGGCCCAGGCGCGGGGCCTGCAGGCCTGGTTCGCGCGCAGCGGCTCGGAGGAGTCGGTGGACCCGGCATGGCCGCTGCGCCCGGATCTGCCCGCGGCGGCGTAACGGAAAAACCGGCCTGCGAGTGCAGACCGGTTCTTTTCCGGGTGGGCGATACTGGGTTCGAACCAGTGACCTCTTCGGTGTGAACGAAGCGCTCTCCCACTGAGCTAATCGCCCGGGAACGCACTGAACAATACAGGTCCCCGCGGGTTTCCTTCAAACCGCTTCCAAGTAGGCGACGAGCCCCCGCCGTCCGGCGCGCATCATCAGCCGGTGGTTGGCCAGGAAGACCGGCCGTCCGGGCACGGCGAAGCGTCGGAGCAGCGGTTTGTTCACCTCGGTGACCTGGTCGTAGTGGGCGAGGCTGCCATCGCCGTCCGCGGTGATCGTCCAGCGCGCCCAGCCCTCCAGATCACCGTCCATCTCGATCTCCAGCACCCCGGCCGCGTTGTCGCGCCGTACCTCGCGCGCGGTGAAGACCAGGTCGTACGGCAGCACGGCGCGGATCGTGAACACGCCGGTGGTCCCGTCGAGCTGTCGCACCTCGCGCACCTGGGGCCACCAGCGCGGATACTCCTCGGCCCGCTCCAGCACGTCGTAGACGACTGCGGGCTTCGCCGGCAGGGACCACAGGCTGCGGAAGCGGAATCTGGTCCAGTCCATGGGGAGAGTCTGGCATCGGATCCGAGTACGTCCTTGAGTACCCGTACTCATGTCGCGCCGCGTGACCCAGCCCACACTTCAGGGCATGACGCACATCCCGCCCCCGGCCGAGGAGCTGCGGCTCCTCGACGCCGAGCTGTGGCAACTGGACGCCCGCCGGGCCCAGTTGCTGGCCCGCAGGGCCTGGCTGGTCGCCGCGCTCCAGCCGAAGTGGCAGGCGCCGCAGCCGACCGGCCCGATGCCCGCCGCATCTCCTCGCCCAGAGGCGAGCGCACCCAGCGTGCAGAACGTGCTCCTGGTGCTCGGCGGTGTCCTGCTCACCGTCGCGGCGATGGTGTTCACCCTGGTCAGCTGGGGTCACCTGGGGATCACCGGCCGGGCGTTGGTCCTGAGCGCCGTGACGGTGGCCGCGCTCGCCGCACCGCTTCCGCTGCTGAAGCGCGGGCTGCGCTCGACGGCCGAGTCGGTGGCGGGCCTGGGTCTGGCGCTGACGGTCCTGGACGCGGTCGCGCTGCACGGGGCCGTGTTCCTGGAGAGCCCCGGGGCGCCGTACACGGCGGTCGCCTCGGCCCTGCTGGCGGGACTCTGGGCGGCGTACGGCCTCCTGCCGCGCGTGTCCGAGCTGCGCCTGCCCCGCCCGGCCGCCCTGGTCGCGGCCCAACTCCCGCTGTTCTTCTGGGCGATCGCGGCCGACGCGGGCTCGTACGGGCTCACGGCCGCGCTTCTGGTGACGGCCGGGTTCGACACGGTCGTGGCGCTCCGGACGAAGTCCCTGCGCGTGGTCGCCGCGATCGGCGCGTACGGGGTGGGTGCCTGGGGCGTACTGGCCGCCGGTTGGCTGACCTGGACAGCCTCCGGCCCGAGCGCCGCCGCCCGTGCGGCGGCGCTCCTTCTCCTCGCGAGCGCGATCGCCCTGGCCGCCGCATGGCGGGCCGGCCCTGGGGCGACCCGCGTGCCCGGCGAGGAGCAGTCCCTCGGTCTCGCCCTCACCGCCGGTCTCCTCGCGGTGGCCGCCGTCGGCGGGGTGGGCCGGTCCGCGCTGCCCGAGGTGTGGACGGTCCCGGTCCATCTGGCCCTCGGCATCGCCCTGTTGGCGGTGCTGCGACCGGCCCGGCTGCCGGAGACGGTACGGCGAGGTCTGCTGCGGGCCTCCGGTGCGGTGCAGGCGCTGTCCTTCCTGTGGACTCTGCCCGTCGTCGGAGTGGTCGTGCTGGGGCCGCTCTCCTGGGCCTCGCAGGCGTGGACCGGCACCCCGCCGGACGCCCGCGCCGCGGTGACGTCCCACCTGACCTGGCCGCCGTACTCCGGGACGGTCCCCCTGGTCCTGGCAGCGCTGGCAGGCGTCCTGGCTCTGGCCGTGCGCGACACGACCTGGCGCCCGCGGGCACTGACCGCCGCCCTGGGCCTGGCCTGGGGCGCGCTCCTCACCGTTCCGGCGGTGCTGGAACTCCCCTACGCCGCCGGCCTGCTGATCCAGGGCGCGGCGACGGCGGGGGCCCTGGCGGCGGCCCTCCTGCTGTCCAGGCCCGTCGCTCTCGTCCCAGCCCTCGTCGCCTCCATGAGCCTCGCCTTCCTCTCCCTCGCCACCCGGCCGGCGACCCTCAGCACGCTGTGCGTCCTGGTCGCGCTGTTCGCGGCGGCCTCCTGGCGTGCCGCCCCCGTCACGGCGCCCACCGCCCTCGGGTACGCCGCCGCCCTCGCCTGCGCGACCGGCGCCGCCGCCGGCTGGTCAGCCCCGCACACGGCCCTGCTCGTCCTGACGGTCCCCGCGGCCGCGGCCCTGCTGGCCTGGCGGCTCACCGATTCCCCCGCGACCCTGCCGATCGAGCTGACCGGAGCCGCGACCGCGCTCCTGGCCGTCGCCCTGGCCGCCACCGATCTCCCGATGCTCGCCACGGTCCTGGCCCTGTGCGCAGTGATCGCGGCGGGCACGGCGATCCGTGCCGACCGCCGCCCCGTCGGCTACGCGGCGGCCGCCCTGTTCGTCCTGGCCACCTGGGTCCGCCTGGCGGCCTGGGACATGAGCGCCCCGGAGGCGTACACGCTCCCGGTCACGATCCCGGCCCTGCTCGTCGGCCACCTCCGCAGGCGGCGCGTCCCGGAGACCTCGTCCTGGACGGCGTATGGCCCGGGTCTGGCCACCACTCTCCTGCCGAGCCTGGTCATGGCCTGGGGCGACCCCGACTGGACCCGCCCGCTGCTCCTGGGTCTGGCCGCGCTGTCCCTCACCCTGATGGGCGGCGGCTACAGCCTCCAGGCCCCCCTGGTCCTGGGCGGCTCGGTCCTGACCCTGGACGCCCTCCATGAACTGGCTCCGTACATAGTTCAGGTGACGGACGCCCTCCCCCGCTGGGTACCCCCGGCGCTGGCAGGCCTCCTGCTCCTCGCGCTGGGAGCCACGTACGAGCGACGCATCAGGGATGTCCGAAGGATGCGGGACTTTCTGGGAAGCCTGCACTGAACCCACCCAGGGGCGCGGGGAACTGCGCGCCCAGCCCGAACGGACGCGCAGTTCCCCACCACCCCAACCCCTACGAAGGCATCTTGTCCCCGAGAAGCGCCAGGTTCTCAATGGCGGCAAGTCCGTACAGCGCGGTGTCGTTGCTCGACACCCAAGCCGCCTCACTACCCGCCACCAAAGACACCGGCCCGCTCAACGCCTCCGTCTTCCACGGCGCCGACTCCTTGTACCCGTCGGAGTTGTAGAACTTGTCCCACGCGCGCGTGGCCAGCTTGGCGTCCCCGGTCTTCACGGCCGCGTAGGCATCCAGCCGGGAGTGTCCCTGGAAGAGCAGCAGGGTCCCGAAGTTGGACCCGTACCGCGCCGCCTGCTCGGCCTTGGTCGCGTTGAAGTAGCGGCAGTAGTCGAAGTACGCCTCGTTGAACCTGGGCATGTCGACGAGGTCGATGAGCTCGGCGCACAGCTCGTTGAGCCCGAACACCGCGGACAGGTGCGAGACCCCGACGACCGGCGCCGAGGCCACCGCGAACTTGCCCGTGTCGAGGTCGTACAGGCCACTGCCCTGGACGAACCCGTTGGGCTGGGCGGCGATGCCCTCCATCGTCGACAGGACCCGCGCCTTGGCCTTCTCCCACTTCGGTCCCTTGCGCTCCCACTCGGTCAGCCACGCCGAGACGAGCCCGCTCCAGTCCGTGCCGAAGCCGACCGACAGGGCGTGCCGGTCGGGCGTGTACGGGTCCGTGCGTACCTTGCGCAGGGGGTCCAGTACGAGGAACGTCTCGTCGGAGTCGACGTTGGCGTGCATGAGGTCGCCCACCCGCTCGTCCGCGGTGAGGAAGTAGTAGTAGCGGCGGTACGTCGTGTTGGCGATGCGCTGCTGCTTGGCGCTGTCGGCGTAGTGCTGCACACCGTGCCGGGTGCCGAGTCCGGCCCACTGGCCCAGGTGGTAGACGTCGACCTCGCCGGTGTGCCGGGTCATCGCCTCGGCGAACCGGAAGATGTCCGCGCGGCCCGACCTGATGTACGCGAACCACAGCCAGAGGTCCGGCGAGAGCTCGGAGTTGTCCCAGGCGTAGCCGCCGATGTCGTACCGCCACTGGTGCCTGACGGTGTCATAGGTGTGCATGATGTCGCCGTAGTCCCAGAAGCCGTACCAACGGCGTTGCTCAACCTGGCCCTTGTAGTAGGTGAAGAGGAAGTCGAGGTGGTCCTCGATCTTCGCCTTGGCGGGCGTGGACCGGTCCGGCTCGGAGTAGAGACCGGGCCCGAAGACCTTCGCCTTGATGAGCTGCTTGGGCGGGGCGGCGAGCTGCGGCAACACCCGTACGGCCTCGACCTGTCGGGCCAGGGCCTCGGGGGACGGCGTCGACTCGTTGGCCCAGAACAGCAGTTCCGAGGTGCGGGCGATGCCGTAGGGCGTGCCGAACTCCGGCTCGTAGTCCTCGTAGGTGATGTTGAGGCCTTCGAGCTGCTCCGCGAAGGTGTCCTGGCCCATGCCGTCGTGGTAGAAGCGCAGGTCCATGGGCTGCGCCTCCGGCGACCAGAGCCAGAGGGTGACCTCGGCCTCGTCGGTCTGGGCGTCGCGGATGTCGAGCTGGGAGGGGTGCTTCTCCCAGAAGTCCCGCAGGCCGAAGGAGAATCCGCCGCTCGCGCCACCGACGTACCCGAACCCGGAGGCCCGCCTGCCGCCGCCGGCGCCGACCCAGCCGTGTCCCTTCTTGGTGCGCTTGCGCAGGGTGAAGCCGTCGGCGGAGAGCTGGGAGAGGGTGTAGTCGCCCCACTCGGGGATGTACTGGAGCCGGGTGGTGACCCGCTGGTCCCAGGTGGACGGGTCGGGCAGCTTCTTGCCCGCGTACTGGGCCTCCTGCACGGCGATGCCCGGGTCGCGGCGCAGCCCGGTGATGCCCTTGACGGCCTCCCGCAGCAGGCCGGTGCCCTCGCCGCCGATGCGGATGTGGCGGTCGTACGCCTGGTCGCGCATCGGCACGGTGAAGCGGACACCGAGGCCGCGGATGAAGTCGCCGCTCGCCTTGCCGGGTTCCTGGGTGCCGTCGTAGGTGATGGTGTGCACCATGCGGAAGGAGTCGGCGCCCGCGTAGAAGTAGAGGCGGATCGAGAACGGCAGCCAACTCCGGTTGCCCTTGCGGTGCTTGCCGTCGATCTTGACGACCGCGCGGACCGGGCCCGACTGCTCGACGGTGACCTCGGAGACGGCCCCCTCGAAGCGCTCCGTCCTGACCGTGCCCTGGTCCTCGTCCTCGACCTCGGGCTGGCGGATCAGCACGAGCCGCCCGTTCTTGGCGATCTCCGTCGACCCGCGGGTGACCGACTTGATGAGGGTGGCGCCCGACTTGCCGATCTTCGCGGTGATGACCCCGGTGGAGACGGTGATGGTGCCGCCGCTCTTGTCGACGGTGACCTTCTTGTCGGGTACGGCGGCGTCACCCGCGCTCAGCGACAGCTTGCCGTTGCCCGAACTGACCGCGTGCGCGGTCCACTTGAGCGAGCCGTCGGGCCAGTAGGCGATCGGCCAGGACTGGACGGGAACGGCCTTGCCGTCGGCGTCCGTGACCGCGAACTTCTGGCCCTCCTGATAGGTCCCCCTGGGCCAGGGGACACCGACGGTGGAACCGGGGGCGGCGCCGAGGCCGCCGTCCTCCAGCCAGTCCAGGGTCACGGGAGAGTCGTCGGCCTCGGCGGCTCTGGGCGCGGCCTGCGCGTCCTTGGCTCCCAGCGCCCAGCTGAACTGCGCGGCGGCGCCGGCGACGGCGGCCGCCTTGAGGATGGACCTGCGGGGGATGGGGGACATGGCCATTCCTTTCCATGGACAGGCTGGTCAGGGGCATGACAGAGAGAGGTGCGACGCCGAAAGCGCCGACCTTGTGACAGGGGCACCGCTCGTCAGCGGCGCCGGTAGCGCTCCTCCACGGCGACGGCCGCCGCCGCGACGGCCCCGAGGACCGGGACCGCCAGTGGTGCGACGAACCCCGCGGACAGGGCCACGACGGCCATACCGGCGACGATCAGGAAGGACCCGGCCGGGTCGCGCAGGGTCCGGCGTACGGCGTCCGCGAGCAGCGCGCGCCAGGAGGCGCCCGGAACCCAGACCGCCGCCGCGCGGAGCCCGGCCACCGCGAGTCCGATCAGTGCGAACAGTCCGACGGCCCCGACGAGCGGGCCGCCGGGGATTCCGGCCCGCGCGGCCTGGACGTCCACCCAGACCGCGGCCGCGGCCATCCACCCCGCGACCCCGACGAGCCACCCGCGACGCACGGCCGTACGGAAGTCCGCGACGAACTCCCGCCGGCCGCCGCCCTGATGGCTCGTACGACGCCGCAGGTGCCGGGCCCCGGCGGCGAAGGCCGCCGGGTAGGTGACGAGGCCGAGGCAGGCCACGGCGATCCACACGCCGGTGAGCAGGGACTCGGCGAAGAGAGCGAAGCGCTCGCCGCCGAACACGGAGGACTTGCGTGCCTTCACACGTGCTTGCGCCATGGTGACCGCCTCAGCCTTCTCACTTCAGTCCGGACGTCGCCATGCCGTCGATCAGATAGCGCTGGAAGGCCATGAAGAAGGCGATGACCGGCACCAGCGCCACCAGCGACATCGCGATCATGCTGCCGTAGTTGGAGATGCCCTCCTGGTCGCGGAACATCATCAGGCCGAGCGAGACGGTGTACTTGGAGGGGGTGTTGAGGTAGATCAACGGCCCCATGAAGTCGTTCCACGCGTTGATGAAGGTGAAGATCGCGCTGGTGATGAGGGCGGGACGGCACAGCGGCAGCACGATCGACCAGTAGGTCCTCAGATGCCCGCAGCCGTCGAGCTTGGCGGCCTCGTCCAGCTCGCGCGGCAGCCCGCGCATGAACTGCACCATCAGGAAGACGAAGAAGGCCTCCGTCGCCAGGAACTTGCCGGCCACGAGCGGCACCAGCGTGTCGACAAGTTCCAGCTTGCGGAACATCACGTACTGCGGGATGAGCAGCACGTGATACGGCAGCAGCAGGGTGCCGATCATGAGCGTGAACAGCAGGTTCCGGCCGGCGAAGCGGATCTTGGCGAAGGCGTACGCGGTCAGCGAGCTGGAGATCACGACCCCGGCCACGGCGAGGCCCGCGTAGGTCAGCGAGTTCAGGAAGAAGGTGCTGATGGAGATGCCGGAGATGCCGTCGGCGAGAGCGGAGAAGTTCGCCCAGACCGGCTTGGCGGGCAGCAGGTCGATGCTGGCGATGATGTCCTTGCTCGGCTTGAACGAGGCACCGAGCACCCAGATCACGGGGTACAGGACGATCGCGAGGACGGCGAGCGCGCCCACGTGCCAGGCGATCGATCCGGTGCGCCGCCGCTCGTTCGCGGTGCGCGCGACGGGCGGGCTGACAGTGGTCACTTGGCGGCCTCCTCGTAGTGCACCCACTTCTTCTGCGACCAGAACAGGACCGCCGTGACCAGCGCCACCGCGACCACCAGCGACCAGGCCATCGCGGAGGCGAAGCCCATCTGGGCCTCCTTGAAGCCCTTCTGGTAGAGGTAGCAGGTGTAGACGAGGGTGGCGTCGGCCGGCCCGCACTGGGTGTTGGAGACCACGTACGCGGACCCGAACACCTGGAACGCGTGGATGGACTCCAGCAGCACGTTGAAGAACAGCACCGGGGAGATCATCGGCAGGGTGATGTTCCAGAACCTGCGGAAGGGACCGGCCCCGTCCACCTCGGCCGCCTCGTACAGCTCCCGCGGGACCTGCTTGAGACCGGCCAGGAAGATGACCATCGGCGCGCCGAACTGCCAGATACTCAGGGCCACCAGGGAGTACAGGACGTAGTCCGGGTTGCCGATCCAGCCGCCCACGTTCAGCCCGAAGACCTTCTGCGTACGGTCCACGATCGCGTCGTCCGAGAACAGCGCCCGCCACACGAAGCCGACGGAGACGCTGGCACCGATGAGGGAGGGCATGTAGAACGCGGCCCGGTACAGGCCCTGCCCACGCCGGCTCTGCGCCAGCAGCAACGCGACACCGAGTGCCAGCAGCAGCTTCAGCGGAGTGGCCACGACGACGTACTTGAGCGTGACCTCCACCGACTTCTGCCAGCGCGGGTCCTGGAACATCGTCGTGAAGTTGTCGAGGCCCACCCACTCGGGCGGGGTGAACAGGTTGTACCGGGTGAACGCGTAGTACAGCGACGCGATCATCGGCCCCGCCGTGAGGACCAGGAACCCCGCGATCCACGGCGACATGAAGAGATAGCCGGCGAGGTTCTCGCGGCGCCGCCCGCGCCGCCCGGCGGCAGGAGCGGCGGACCGCTTCTTCGCCGGGCGCACGGGCGCTTCCTTGACGAGCGTCATGGTGGTACGTCCCCTCAGCCCGCGAACGCGGCCTTGGCCTCGCTGAACAGCGCCTTGGACGCGTCGGCGGGCTTGGTCTTGCCCTGGGAGACCTCGCCGCCGATCCGCAGGAACGCCGCCTCGATGACATCGGCGCCCGACGGGTGCGGGGTGATCTTCCCGAGCACGCCGGCCTTGGCGACCTCTTCCTCGTACGCCTTGACGCCCTTGTTGGTGGGGTCGGTGGGCGTGAAGGCGTCGTACTGCTCGGTCGTGGCGAGGATGCCGCGGTCGTAGCCCATGATCTTGCCGACCTCGGGGTCGTGGACCATGAAGGAGATGAACTGGGCGACTTCCTTGGGGTGCTTGGTCCCGGAGAAGCCGCTGAGCATCAGCGAGCCGAGGTACTGACCGGTGTGCTTGCCGTCCATGGTGGGGATCGGCGCGAGTCCGTAGTCCGACTCGCCCTCACCCTCGTAGCGGATGGAGAAGTTGTCCCAGGTGAATTCGGACGCGGCGAGCCCGGCCGACAGACCCGACTTGGGTTGCACCTGCTCGATCTTCTTCGGATCGGCGACCAGCCCGGACTTCACGCGCTTGTACGCGTCCGTCCACCACTGCGTCAGATCGTCCTCGGTGAAGCCGAGATCGGAGTCGGTGAAGAATGCCTTGCCGTTCTGCCGCAGATACAGGTCGTACAGGTACATGATGCCGTGGTATCCGGTGTCACCGGCGATCTTCAGCTTGTCCTGGATCGTCTGGAGCGCGGCGAAGTACTCGTCCCAGGTCCAGCCCATCTTCGCCTCGACGCCCGCCTTCTTGAAGGCCTTGAGGTCGACGACGAGTGCCATGGTGTTGGCACCGACGGGTATGCCGAGCTGCTTTCCGTCGACCTGACCGTTCGCCAGAACTCCGTTGCGGAAGTTGTCCAGGCTCAGATTCCCGGAGTCCGCCTGCGACTTGAGATCCAGCAGTACACCGCGCTTGTCGTACTTGCGCAGGAAGCCGACCGCATTCTGGAATACGTCCGGCGGATTCCCGCCGGAGGCCTGGGTCTGGAACTTCTCCCAGAACGCCTGATAGTCAGTGAATTCAGGCTTGATCTTGATCTTCGGGTACTTCTTCTCGAAGAGCGCGATCGTCTTCTTGATGGCGATGGTGCGCGGCTCGCCACCCCACCACGCGTAACGCAGTGTCACCGTTCCGTCTCCGGAACTGCCGCTGTCACCACCGCACCCCGTCGTCGCGGCCAGCCCCAGCGTCGCCGCCGTAGCCCCGGCCGCCTTCAGGATCGTTCGCCTCTCAACATTCCCGCCGGTGCCCACAGTCGAGTCCCTCCCCGCAGCGTCGCCGCCTGCATGAATCGTTTCAAGTAAGCGCTTGCTGGCACAAGCTACGGAGGCCCCGGAGGTGCGTCAATGATTCGGACAGGAATTTATTGAGAGTGTGGTGAGAGGCCGGAGCACCTTCAACGGGCGTGCAGCACGAGGAAACTGACGATGCCCCAGGTGAGAGACGCGGGATCGACCGGTCGAACGGCGCGCGAACTGTCCCAGGGGAGCGACGGGCGGCCGAAAGAGGACGACCGGCGAGGACGCCTCGCCCCGGACCGTCGCGCGCGGCGGAGGCGGCGGCCTCGACCTGCCGACCGGTCCGCGCACACGCCGACGGCCCGTCTGCGATATCGCAGACGGGCCGTCGGTCCGGGTGGGCGATACTGGGTTCGAACCAGTGACCTCTTCGGTGTGAACGAAGCGCTCTCCCACTGAGCTAATCGCCCGGGCGCAGGAAGTACATTACCCCATGTCAGGGGGTGCCTGTGACCAGCGGTGACAGCCTCGGCACCCCCCAGCGCGACTCACTGGTCCTTGATGTTCCAGGGCATCTCGAAGCCGAACTTCCAGAGGTAGACCCCGAGGATCGCGCCGATGATCACCAGGCCGACCGAGGTCAGGATGATGTTGCGTCGGCGCACCCTGGGATCGAGGGCGCGGTGGGCCGCTTCGGTCACCTTGCGTTTGGTCCAGCGCAGGACGAGCTGAGCCCAGACGAACTCGGTCGCCCAGATCGCCATGCCGCCGAAGATCACGACCCAGCCGGGCCCGGGCAGCGGCAGCATGATGATGCCGCCCACCACGACCGCGAGGCCGATGACAAAGACCAGAACCTGCCAGCTCAGGTGCAGCAGCCGCCGCGACTTGATGAATTCCGGCGCCCTGGAACCGAGCCCCTGCTCGTCCTGCGCCCCGTCCTGCGCCTCGTCCGGCTTCTTGCCCGCCTGCTCGTCAGGTGCCACAGCGACCTCGCGCGGCTCGTCACTCCCCGTATTCATACAGCTGAACCCTACCGGAGAGAAACCGGTCACCGGAATGGTCGTACCTCCCCAAGGGGGCCTCGGCCGGAAGAGTTACGTAAAGGCACGCAAAACACTCAGAGGGGTTTACAACGGCACCGTAGGTGGCATGTCGATTTCGCCGACGTGCGAATCCCCGAGCGCACACTGAGCGAAAGGCCCTGGCGCTTATGAACACCACGGTCAGCTGCGAGCTGCACCTGCGCCTCGTTGTGTCGAGCGAGTCCTCCCTGCCTGTCCCCGCAGGCCTGCGGTACGACACGGCCGACCCCTACGCCGTGCACGCCACCTTCCACACCGGAGCCGAGGAGACCGTCGAGTGGGTGTTCGCCCGCGACCTTCTCGCGGAGGGCCTCCACCGGCCCACCGGAACCGGCGACGTCCGAGTCTGGCCGTCGCGCAGCCACGGTCAGGGCGTCGTCTGCATCGCCCTCAGCTCCCCGGAGGGGGAGGCACTGCTCGAGGCCCCGGCGCGGGCCCTGGAGTCGTTCCTGAAGCGGACCGACGCCGCCGTGCCCCCGGGCACGGAACACCGTCACTTCGACCTGGATCAGGAGCTCTCGCACATCCTGGCGGAAAGCTAGGGCGAGGCCGCACAGAGCCGCCCGGCGCCGTCCACTCGGGGAGACGGCTCGGGCTGGTACAACCGCATAAGGAACGACAGGCGCCGTGGCTGCGGAGCGCTCCGCAGCCACGGCGCCTGTCGTGCGGCCCGTCACCGAGCACCGGCGAACCACTACCATCGGCCAGCATCGGCGGGCGTTCGCCCGACCCCCAGGCCAGGGAGCGAATCGTGCTGATCACCCACGACACCCGGTGCGCCCTCGACACCGTGGTCGATCTGGTGAACACCGCACCGGAGGACGACGCGTCGCCGGACGCGCTGCCGGATGTCGGGGCGCTCGAGGATTTCGTACAAAACCACGAGATCAGTGATGTCGGGGTGCTGTCGGAGCTCGACCTGTCGGCGGTGCGCAGGATCCGCGGCCGGTTCGCCTCGGTCTTCGCCGCCCCGGACGCCCGGGCCGCCGCCGCGCTGATCAACGATCTGGTCGCGGCCGCGGGCACCACTCCCCGGCTCACGGATCACGACGGCTACGAGTGGCATGTGCACTACTTCGCGCCGGGGGCCTCCGTCGCCGACCACCTGGCGGCCGACTGCGGGATGGCGCTGGCGTTCTTCGTGGTGGCCGGCGAGCAGGAGCGGCTGCGGCGCTGCGAGGCGCCCGACTGCCGACGGGCCTTCGTCGACCTGTCCCGCAATCGCTCGCGGCGCTACTGCGACAGCCGGACCTGCGGAAACCGTCTGCATGTGGCCGCCTACCGGGCGCGGCGCAAGGAAGCCGCGGGCTGAGACCCGGGCACGGGTGTCGTCGTGGTCCCCGACGGGTGACGCCGGGGACCACGGGTACGGCTCAGAGCAGCAGCAGGTCGTGCAGCGCAGCCATGAGCAGGAGAGACCCGATCACCGCAAGGAAGATCATCAGCGGTGGCTGGGAAAGGGCGAAAAGGCATCCACGCGGCTCGTCCTGCGGCGGCGCGGTATCGCTCTGTTTCGTGTCCAGCATCTCGCGGCGATGATGGCGCAGTCGGCGCCCCCGACGCGATCAACACGCCCGGAATGACCGGGAGTTCGCCGGATTCCGTGATGTCCGTTCCGAGTCGTGATCACTTACGGACCGACGCGGGTGCCACTGCGAACGTTTCAGTTCACCGCGCGATCTTCATATGCCGTGCTTCTTCAGGATGGCCTCGATGTCACTGAAGTCCTCCCCGGCGGACTCGGTGGCCCGGGACTTGCCCGCGGGGCGGGTCGCCGGGGTCGCCGGGGTGCGCGCGGCCGGGCCGATGGAGGGTGCCGAGGCCGTGGGGGCCACCGCCTCCCGCTGGGCGCCACGGGCCGCCTTGCGCTCCTTGCGGGTGCCGCGGCGGCGCTCCACCGCGCGCGTGGTCGAGAACAGCACCCACGACAGGCCGAGCACGCCGAAGCCCGCCCAGGCGGTCGGGCTGAAGGCGGTGTCCGCGAGCCAGTCGACGACGCCCGTCATCACCAGACCGAGTGGGACGAGGGAGTAGGCGGCGATACGGGTGGCCGCGAGGAAACGCTTCCGGTACGCGGTGACCGCCGCGATGCCCAGGCCGGCCGCGGCGACGGCGGAACAGACGGTCTCGGCAATCATCCGGTCCTCCAGGCAGGGCTCGATCGGCAACGTGCCGCTTCGTCCCTATCCATCCTGCACCTCCCGACCCCTACCGGGCCATGCCCCGGGCAGGACATCAGGGACATCTCCGGGTCACCTCCTCCGCAGGTGCCGGTCGGCCTCGTACCGGTGACGCGGGCTGAGCCGTCGCGGCCGGGGCGGTGCCGTCGTGGACGGGCGGGGGCGATTCGGCCAGATGGGCCCGAGCTGGGAGACTGGGACCATGAGCGACCCCTCCCCCGCCCGTGCCGCCGCGCCCGTTCTCGATGTCTGGTGCGAGCTCCAGTGCCCGGACTGCCGTGACGCGCTGGACGACGTCCGGGCCCTGCGTGCCCGTTACGGCGACCGTCTGGAACTTCGGCTGCGGCACTTCCCGTTGGAGAAGCACAAGCACTCCTTCGCCGCCGCGCAGGCCGCCGAGGAGGCGCTGGAGCAGGGCAGGGGCTGGGAGTACGTCGAGGCCGTGCTCGGGCGCGTCGAGGAGCTGGACCGTGAGGGAGAACCCTTCCTGGTCGAGGTCGCCCGTGAACTGGGGCTCGACGCCGAGGAGTTCGACACCGCGCTGATCGACGGCCGGCACATCCTGATCGTGGACGCCGACCAGGCCGAGGGCAAGGCGATCGGTGTGAGCGGAACACCGACGTACGTCATCGACGGCGAGCGTCTCGACGGCGGCAAGAGCCAGGACGGGCTGCGCGCCCGGGTCGAGGAGATCGCGGACCGGCTGCTCGCCGGGCAGGACCGAGCCGGGCAGGAGTGAGCCGCCTCAGAGCAGGCTCTTGTACATCGAGTAACCCACCGTCACGTATCCCAGCGACTCGTACAGCCGCTCCGCCGGTGTGTTGCCCGCGAAGACGTTGAGACCCAGGACCCGTCTGCCGGACGCGATCGCCTGGGCCTCGGCCAGCAGCATCAGGGAACGGCCGTGCCCCCGGCCGCGGAAGGCCTCCTCCGTCTCGACGTCGTAGACCATGGCCTTGGCGTCGATGAACTCCACCCACAGCACCCCGACCGGGACGCCGTCGTGCTCCAGGACGCTGTACAGCGCCTCCGGTGTCGCAAGACCCCGCTGCACCAGCTGTTCGTGCTCCGTGCGCGACCGCGCCCTGGCCTCGGCCTCGGGCACCCCGCGGGTGCTCCAGTCACCGGCGTACTCCGTGATGCCACGCTCCGCCCACAGCCGGAACTCGGCTTCCGTCATGGGCCTGCCCCGGCTGCCCGCGGGCAGTTCGGGCGCGTCGGCGCCGAGCGGCTTCTCCATGCCGCGGTTGCGGTGGACGTAGCCGAGCGTGGTGGCGAGCCGCAGCGTGGGCTCGGCGTCGGCGGGCACCCTGATCTCCAGCTGCCCGCAGCCCCAGCCCCGCGCCACCTCCTCGGCGGCCAGCGCGGCGACCGTGCCGCGGCCGCGTCTGCGGTCCGGCTCGTCGATCCGCAGGTCCCGGATCTGGGCGACGGCCAGTCCGAAGGCCGGATGGGTCGCGAGGTGTATCGCCCCGACGGGACGGCTGTTCACGCACACCGTGTAGTGGCGGGACAGCGCCCCGTCGGCGCCGCGCTGGAGCGGCTCGGTCGGCCGCAGAGTGGTGGTCATCACCGGAGTTCTACCCTGTGCGGCACGCCGGGGCAGCTCAATATCCCGGGCCTTTACGGATCGAGGTCGTGCCCGGCCCGCTCCTGGAAGATCCGCATGGCCTTGGCGGTCACCGGGCCGGGCGCGCCCGGCAGTTCGCGCGCGTCGACGCGGTGGACGGCCTGGACGTCCCGCAGGGTCGAGGTGAGGAAGATCTCGTCGGCCCGCTCCAGGACGTCCAGCGGCAGATCGGTCTCCTTGGCCCCGGTCCATTCGACGGTCAACGCGCGCGTGATGCCCGCGAGGCAGCCGGAGGCGAGCGGCGGAGTGTGGATCTCGCCGTCGAGCACGACGAAGACGTTCGACCCGGTGCCCTCGCACAACTGTCCGACCGTGTTCGCGAACAGCGCCTCGGAAGCGTCGTCCGCACGCGCGCGTGCAAGTGCGACGACGTTCTCGGCGTACGAGGTGGTCTTGAGCCCGGTGAGCGCGCCACGCTCGTTACGGGTCCACGGCACCGTGATCACGGCCGTAGACTCGGGGCGCGGGGCGGACTCGCCGAGGGCGACCACCAGGGTCGGCCCTTGCTCGCCCCGGTCGGATCCGAGGGGACCGTGACCACCGGTGTAGGTGATGCGCAGGCGGCCCAGCGGCATCGGATTCGCGTCGAGTACGGCGGCGCAGGCGCGGCGGACCTCGTCGTGATCGGGGTCGGGCAGCCCGAGTCCCCGCGCCGACAGGGTCAGCCGGTCGAGATGCCGGGTGAGGGCGAAAAGGCGGCCGTCCACCGCCTTCACGGTCTCGAAGATGCCGTCGCCCACGGTCAGCCCATGGTCGAAGACGGAGACGCGGGCGGTCTCGATGTCCTGCAGCCCGCCGTCGAGCCAGATCTTCACGTCAGGGTCCCTCCACTCACCTCGTGCACCCCCGACGCTACCGCGAGCAGCCGGGAGGCCTTCAGCTCGGTCTCCCGCCACTCCCCCTCGGGGTCGGACCCCCAGGTGATCCCGGCGCCGGTGCCGAAGCGCAGCACTCCCTCGGCCCGGTCGATCCAGAAGGTGCGGATGCCGACGGCCAGCTCCCCGGTGCCCCGGTCGGCGTCGACCCAGCCGACGCCCCCGCAGTACGGCCCCCTGGGCGCGGTCTCCAGGGCGTCGATGATCCGCAGGGCGCTGGACTTGGGCGCGCCGGTCACCGAGCCGGGCGGGAAGGCGGCGCCGAACAGCTCGGCCCAGCCCGCGCCCTCGCGCAGCTCGCCCCGCACACTCGACACGAGGTGGACGAGACCGGGGTGCTTCTCCACGGCGCACAGGTCGGGAACGGTGACGCTGCCCGTGGCGCACACCCGCCCCAGGTCGTTGCGCACCAGGTCCACGATCATCACGTTCTCGGCGTAGTCCTTGGCCAGCAGGTCGTCCTCGGTCCGCCCGGTGCCCTTGATCGGCCCCGACTCCACGACCCGCCCCGCCCGGCGCAGGAACAGCTCGGGGCTCGCGGTGGCGATCTCCACCCCGTGTCCGGGCAGCCGGATCGTTCCTGCATACGGCGCCGGGTTGCCGCGGGCCAGCAGCGCGGTCAGCGCGTCCACGTCGGCGCCGGGTGCGAGGGGCGCGGTCAGGACACGGCAGAGGTTCGCCTGATAGACCTCGCCGGAGGCGATGTGCGCGCGAATCCGTCGCACGCCCTCCGTGTACGCGGCGCGGTCCAATGACGACGTCCAGTCACCGGCCGCGGGCCCCCGCCACGCCCCCGGCACCGGGGCGGGCACCGGCTCCTGGCGTACGTGGGCGAAGCGGGCGCAGGTCAGGCCGCCCTCGAAGTCCGCCGCGACGGCCCAGAAGCCGCTGGAGTCCAGGGCCGCGGGGTCGCTGGTGACATCGAGGAGACCGGTGGCGACGCGGTCGCCGAAGCGGGCGAGAGGAGCGAGGTCGAGCACGCTGTCGAGTCTATGGCGGGTGTCCTGCGGGTGACCTGGCCATGTCCTTCCGGCCCCCCTGACCACGCACGTCGACATACGCACCGCAGCACGCTGCGCAAACGCGTTTTTGTGCTGGCCCCGGAATCCGCTAGAGTTCAACTCGTCGCCGGGCCGCGAGAGCGGACCGAAACGACAAGCGGACGTAGCTCAGTTGGTAGAGCGCAACCTTGCCAAGGTTGAGGTCGCGAGTTCGAGCCTCGTCGTCCGCTCGATGGAACCAGGGGATCTTCCCGAGCCCCTGCACTCCTGGTGGAGTGGCCGAGAGGCGAGGCAACGGCCTGCAAAGCCGTCTACACGGGTTCAAATCCCGTCTCCACCTCCAAGGACGATTAGCTCAGCGGGAGAGCGCTTCCCTGACACGGAAGAGGTCACTGGTTCAATCCCAGTATCGTCCACTGGATCTTCGACAAGATCATCGAAGGTTCGACCCGCGCGATTAGCTCAGCGGGAGAGCGCTTCCCTGACACGGAAGAGGTCACTGGTTCAATCCCAGTATCGCGCACGCAGTACACACGATCCTTGATCGTGGTTTCCCGCGCGATTAGCTCAGCGGGAGAGCGCTTCCCTGACACGGAAGAGGTCACTGGTTCAATCCCAGTATCGCGCACACACCGAAGCCCCCGGCCCTGCGGCCGGGGGCTTCTTCGTCTCCGGGTCAGCTGGAGAACAGCATGTGGCCGAAGCCGCGGTTGCGGTGGTGGCCGCCGTGATGACCGCCGTGGCCGCCGTAGTGACCGCCGCCGTGCTGCGGGGCGCCCCAGGCCGGTGCGCCGGGCTGGGCCGGGTACTGCGGCGCGGCCGGCGGCGGCGGAACGGCGGGGCCGCCGCCCCACTGGCCCTCCAGCCGGGTCAGCGCCTCCAGCTCGCCGTAGTCGAGAAAGATCCCGCGGCAGCCGCTGCACTGCTCGATCTGGACACCGTTGCGGTTGTACGTGTGCATCGGGGCGTGGCACTTCGGACACTGCATCGTCGGCTCAACTCCTCGCCGGTTGATCCTGCTTAGCGTTACGCCAGGACAGACTCTGTCCGGCTCTGGTCGGTTGCACCCTACTTCGCGAAACCGTCCGCCAACTGCGGCGGGGCGGAACCCATTCGGTCACAGGCGTCGACGACCGCCTGCTCCACGTCGTCCAGCGCGCGATCCGCCTCGATCGCCTTGACGATCGCCCGGGCCGCGGTCTGCACGGTGAGGGCGCGGGCGGGGACGTCCAGGGCCGGCCAGGGGTCGCCACCGGCCGGAACAGCGGGGCCGCCGGCCGCCCGGTAGGCACCGAGGAAGCGGGACCAGTCGTCGGGCGACAGCAGGCCGCAGGCGTACCAGGCGGCGGGACGGGCGAGGTCCCAGGCGGGCTCCCCCACGCCGAGGTCGTCGACGTCGATGAGACGCCAGGGACCGTCGGGAGCGGGGTGGCGGACGAGCTGGCCGAGGTGCAGGTCGCCGTGGCAGAGGGTCGTGGTGTCGCAAAGGGGGGTCTCGGCGCGGGCCCAGGCCGGGAGGGTGAGCCAGGCGCGCAGCACAGGAACGGCGTGCCCCCGGCGAGTGGTGGCGAGCAGACGGGCAACGGCGAGGGCCGCCTTGGCCGGGCCACGCATGGGGGGCAGTCCTGGCGGGGCGGGAGTGCGGTGGAGATGGGCGAGGAGACTGGCGGCCGGTTCCCAGGGGGCGGCATCGGGGTTCTCCGGGTCCACGGGTTCGCCGTACGGCCAGAAGGTGACGAGCCTGCCGTGCAGGTGGACGGGGGTCTCGCCGAGTGGGGGCAGGAGGATGCCGGGGAGGCGGGCGGCCATGGCGAGGCGGGGAGCCAGGTCGGCGGGGGCCGTACCGGGGGCGTGCGCCTTCGCGACGGTGTCGGCGTGCCGGACGACGGTGGCGTCGGGGCGGTCGGCGAGCGTTGCCGCACCGCAGCCGCACGCCTTTTCCTCGCCGGGGTGAGCCGCGCTTCTCGCTCTGAGGGTGAGCTCGGTGAGCAGGCGGTGGGTGGTCACGGGGCTCCCTGGGCGGCGGGGTCTGGCGCCCTCAGTATGGTGCCGGGTTCGGGGCGCCTATGGGGGTGCCGGGTCAGGTTGTCGGGCGGGTGCGGGTGCGTTGTGGCTGGTCGCGCAGTTCCCCGCGCCCCTAGGTAAGTGCAGTCACCCCGGCCAGGACGGGACCGTACGCCACCTCATGCGCCACGACGGACCGTTCGACACCTTCCTCCGCCGCGACCGCGCGCCACGACGGGCCGTCAGCCGCGTACGGCGGGCAGGGGACGGGGTGGGGGGTGTCCGCCCGCAGCGGCCGGCGTCCGTCACCGGGCACTACTCAAAGGAACCGAGCCGCCGGACCGAGGACGGATACCCCCCACCCCGGCCCCGACCCACCCACCGAACCGCACGCGCTACACAAGCCCCCACCGGACCCGCAGCTGCGCCGCAGGCACCCAGGGGCGCGGGGAACTGCGCAAAAACCCCCGCCCCCACGCACCCGCACCCGCACAGCCGCCCAACCCCCGGAGGGAAACGCAATGCCGGCGCAGCTCCCCAGCTGCGCCGGCATTTTGCCGTCCGCCGCACCCCCGTCCCCACGGGGTTTCATAGGTTGATGTCCCCGCCCGGACCGCTCTTCCGGGCCTGGGGTCGCCGCTCAGCGCCCCAGCATCACTCCCACGGACGACGCTTGTGTGGCCACTGTCTCCCAGCCGTCGAAGACGACGAGGAGCAGGACCGCCAGAGGAAGGGCCATCAGTGTCGCCACCAGCGGGTGGCGACGACCCGTACGGCGGGGCTGACGTGTGCGGGACAGTGTCCGCGGTGCCGTAAGAGCCATGGTCCCTCTCCTGACCGATCTGTTGTCGTTGGCAGCGGCGGGTGTCTGACCTCGGGGGACGAGTGCTGCACCCGCCGCTTGACCTCAAATCTAGGCGTCATGGGCTCCCCGCACGTCATGCCCTCGTACCGATTGCCGGGCCTCCCCGAGGATGAGCCATGACGAGCGGAGTACTCCCGTGGGTGGAGACGAGGACCTAGGTCTCCGGGTCTTCCCGGAGGGGTCGCCCGGTCTGCCCCGCTTTCTCCGAGCTGTCCTCGCGCGGCACCGGCTGCTCCACCAGAGCCAGCACCCGGGTTGCCATGAAACGGGCCGTACGCACCACCGATCCGTTCCGCGTGACTTCGCTCACTTCCACGACACCTCGTCGTACCGCCGTCTCCACCCGGCGGCCCGCCCTGCTCGCCACCACCTCGTAGGTGCGCGTCGTGTCCCCTGCGTCCACGACTATCTCCACGCGATCACCCTTCACGGGTTCAATCCCCCTTCTGCGACGGGTGGTTGGGATCACATCCGAACCGAAGTCCGCCCGCCCTCCGGCTCCCTGACCACCCTTCAATTCTCCCACCCGGCACTGACAATCCATCGGGACGAGAGGGCGCGGCCTCTGCGCGCGGCGGCCCGCGGAAACGTAAGCTGTGGCTCGTCACACGGACCGGGCAGCGGGGATGAACATGGCGATGATGCGCCTGAGGCGCGAGGACCCGCGCGTCGTCGGCTCGTTCAGGCTTCACAGACGGCTCGGCGCCGGGGGGATGGGAGTCGTCTACCTGGGCTCCGACCGCAAGGGGCAGCGGGTCGCGCTGAAGGTCATCCGGCCGGATCTGGCCGAGGACCAGGAGTTCCGGTCACGGTTCGCGCGCGAGGTCTCCGCGGCCCGGCGGATCCGCGGCGGCTGCACCGCGCGGCTGGTCGCGGCCGATCTGGAAGCGGACCGCCCGTGGTTCGCCACCCAGTACGTGCCCGGCCCCTCCCTCCACGACAAGGTCGCCGACGAGGGTTCCCTCGGGGCCGCCGAGGTCGCCTCCATCGGGGCGGCCCTGTCGGAGGGGCTCGTCGCCGTGCACGAGGCGGGGGTCGTGCACCGCGACCTCAAGCCGTCGAACATCCTCCTCTCCCCCAAGGGCCCCCGGATCATCGACTTCGGCATCGCCTGGGCGACCGGAGCCTCCACCCTCACCCATGTCGGCACCGCCGTCGGCTCCCCCGGGTTCCTCGCGCCCGAGCAGGTGCGCGGCGCCGCGGTGACGCCGGCCACGGACGTGTTCTCCCTGGGCGCGACCCTGGCGTACGCCTCGATGGGCGACTCGCCCTTCGGACACGGCAGTTCCGAGGTGATGCTGTACCGCGTGGTGCACGAGGAGGCCCAGCTGCACGGTGTGCCCGACGCGGTCGCCCCCCTCATCCGGGCCTGTCTGGCGAAGGACCCCGAGGAGCGGCCGAGCACCCTCCAACTGTCGCTGCGGCTCAAGGAGATCGCGGCCCGCGAGGCGCAGGGCCTGCCGGATCTTCGCCCGCCGGCCCCCGCGCGCCGGGGAGGTGGACCGGCCCACCGGACGCATCGCCGACACCTACCCGGAGCGGGCCGCCCAGCGACGCCCCCAGGGACAGCCCGGCCCGTCCGGCTCCCAGGGAGGTTCCCAGGCCCGCGGTTCCGGACAGACCCGGGGCCAGGCCGCCGCGCGAGGCGGTGCTCCGTCACGCGGCGGCAGCACCCCGCGCGGCAATGGCTTGCCCTCCTCCCGTCCCGGCTCCCGGCCCACCCCGTCCTCCTCCTCGCGGAACACGACCCGCTCCGGCAGCGGAAGCCGGCCCGCGCCGCGCAGCGGTACGGGCCGCCCGGCGCCCAGGAACACCAAGTCGGGGCTGCGCCCCGCGAACCCGCGCCTCCTGCGCCAGCGGCTGTTCGTGTTCGTCGTCGTGACCCTGCTCGTGGCACTCGGCATCGCCGCGGCCCAGGGCTGCCAGGGACCGTCGCGCGGACTCGGCGGCGACGGCGACGGCGTCGTACGGGAGCAGCGGCAGGGTCAGGTGCACGCGTCGCCGGACCAGGTACCGCCGCAGCGGCCGGCCGGCGTCGGCACGGACTGAGCACGCCGCCGGGACCGTCGTAGGGCAGGGTCCGGAGCGGACGGGGACCGCCGGTCAGGCCTGCGGTCGTCCCGTGGCCACCGCGTAGAAGGCCACCGCGGCCGCCGCTCCCACGTTGAGGGAGTCGACGCCGTGGGCCATCGGGATGCGGACCCATTCGTCGGCGGCGACCAGGGCCTGGGTGGTCAGGCCGTCGCCCTCGGCGCCGAGCATCAGCGCGACCCGGTCCATCCGGTGCGGGGCGGCCTCGTCGAGGGTCTTGGCCTTGGCGTCCGGGGTGAGGGCGAGGAGGGTGAAGCCGGCCTCGCGGACCGAGTCCAGGCTCTTGGGCCAGGTGTCGAGGCGGGCGTAGGGGACGGAGAAGACCGCGCCCATCGAGACCTTGACGCTGCGGCGGTACAGGGGGTCGGCGCAGTCGGGCGACAGCAGCACCGCGTCCATGCCGAGAGCCGCCGCCGAGCGGAAGATCGCGCCGATGTTGGTGTGGTCGTTCACCGACTCCATGACCACCACGCGCCGGGCGGTCTGGAGCAACTCGGCCGCCGTGGGCAGCGGTTTGCGCTGCATGGAGGCGAGCGCGCCCCGGTGCACGTGGTACCCGGTGACCTGCTCGGCGAGCTCCGGGCTGACGGCGTACACCGGGGCGGGGAGTTCGTCGATGACGTCACGCATGACGTCGACCCACTTCGCGGACAGCAGCATGGAGCGCATCTCGTAGCCGGCGTCCTTCGCCCGGCGGATGACCTTCTCGCCCTCGGCGATGAACAGGCCCTCGGCCGGCTCGCGTTTGCGGCGCAGTTCGACGTCGGTCAGGCCCGTGTAGTCGTGCAGGCGCGGGTCGTCGGGGTCCTCGACGGTGATGAGATCGGCCACAGAGTGATACTGCCTTGTCCTGGGAGCGGTGCCAACGGCTGGGAGCGGGTTGTGTTACCCCGGGTTACTCCGACGGCTCCGACACCGGCGGTCCTACGGCGACGACCTCGCCGACGACGATGACGGCCGGGGGCTTCACGTCCTCGGCGACGACCACCTCGCCGACCGTCGCCAAAGTGGCGTCGACCCGGCGCTGGGCGGCCGTCGTCCCCTCCTGGACCAGGGCGACCGGGGTGTCGGACGACTTGCCGTGGGCGACCAGGGTCTCCGCGATCCGGCCGATCTTGTCGACGCCCATGAGGATCACGAGGGTGCCCGTGAGCTTGGCGAGCGAGGGCCAGTCGACCAGGGAGCGGTCGTCGTCCGGCGCCACGTGGCCGCTGACCACCGTGAACTCGTGGGCCACGCCCCGGTGGGTGACCGGGATGCCGGCCGCGCCCGGGACCGAGATCGAGCTGGAGATGCCGGGAACGACCGTGCACGGGATGCCGGCCTCGGCGAGGGCGTGCAGCTCCTCCATGCCCCGGCCGAAGACATAGGGGTCCCCGCCCTTCAGCCGTACGACCGACTTGCCCTGCTTGGCGTGCTCGATCAGGGCGTTGTTGATGGCCTCCTGGGCCATGAAACGGCCGTACGGGATCTTCGCCGCGTCGATCACCTCGACGTGCGGCGGGAGTTCGGCGAGGAGGTCGCGGGGGCCGAGGCGGTCGGCGATGACGACGTCGGCCTCGGCGAGGAGGCGACGGCCGCGGACCGTGATCAGGTCGGGGTCGCCCGGGCCGCCGCCGACCAGCGCGACGCCGGGGGTGCGGGTGCGGTGGTGGGGGGCGACGAGGGTGCCGTCGCGCAGGCCCTCGACGACCGCGTCCCGGACGGCCGCCGTGTGGCGGGGGTCGCGGCCCTTCGCGTTGGTCGTGAGCACGGCGACCGTGACGCCCTCGCTGTGGCCCGTCGCCGGGGTCCAGGCGGTGGCGGCGTCGGCGTCGTCGGAGCGGACGCACCACACGCGGTGGCGCTCGGCCTCGGCGGAGGCCCGCGTGTTGGCTTCCGGGTCACTGGTGGCGATGAGGGCGTACCAGGCGTCCGCGAGGTCGCCCTCGCGGTAGGGCCGTTTCTCCCAGGCGATCTCGCCCGCGTCCGCCATCGCCTCCACCGAGGGGGTGGCCTCGGGGGACACCAGGAGGATGTCCGCGCCCGCCGCGATGAGGGCGGGCAGACGGCGCTGGGCGACCTGACCGCCTCCCAGGACGACGACCCTGCGGCCGGTGAGGCGGAGGCCTACGGGGTAGGCGGGGTGTTCGGCCATGAGGTGCGGCTCCTCGTCCTGGCAAGGCGATGGGTGCTACGGCGCCGGAGCAGCCCTGACGTGCAGATTTTAGAGATGGGTTCAGCGTACGGCCGGGGTGGGGTGCACGCAGGAGCGCGTACCCCACCCCGGTCGCGGGGTCACTTCTCGGTGACACCCGCCGAGTCGAACGTGGCGACCTCGTGCATGGCCCGCGCCGTGCTCTGGACCAGCGGCAGGGCCAGCAGGGCGCCCGTGCCCTCGCCGAGGCGCAGGTCGAGGTCGACCAGGGGGCGCAGGCCGAGCTTGTTCAGGGCGGCCACATGGCCCGGTTCGGCGCTGCGGTGGCCCGCGATGCAGGCCGCGAGGACCTCCGGGGCGATCGCGCGGGCCACCAGGGCGGCGGCGCCCGCGCTGACGCCGTCGAGGATGACCGGCGTGCGGAGGGAGGCGCCGCCTAGCAGCAGGCCCACCATCGCCGCGTGTTCGAAGCCGCCGATCGCCGCCAGGACGCCGATCGGGTCGGCGGGGTCCGGCTGGTGGAGTTCGATCGCGCGGCGGACGACCTCGGTCTTGCGGGCCAGGGTCTCGTCGTTGATGCCGGTGCCGCGGCCGGTGACCTCGGCGGGGTCGGTGCCCGTGAAGACGGAGATCAGGGCGGCGGACGCGGTGGTGTTCGCGATGCCCATCTCGCCCGTGAGGAGCGCCTTGTTGCCGGCCGCGACCAGGTCGCGCGCGGTCTCGATGCCGACCTCGATGGCCTGTTTGGCCTCCTCGCGGGTCATCGCGGGGCCGGTGGTCATGTCGGACGTGCCGGCCCGGATCTTGCGGGGCAACAGGCCGGGGGTGGCCGGGAGTTCGGACGCCACGCCGACGTCGACCACGCACACCTCGGCGCCCACCTGTCCCGCGAAGGCGTTGCAGACCGCGCCGCCGCCGAGGAAGTTGGCGACCATCTGGGCCGTCACCTCCTGCGGCCAGGGGGTGACGCCCTGGGCGTGCACGCCGTGGTCACCGGCGAAGATCGCGACGGCCGCGGGCTCCGGGATCGGCGGCGGGCACTGCCGGGAGAGCCCGGACAACTGGGCGGAGATGATCTCCAGCATGCCGAGCGCACCGGCCGGCTTGGTCATCCGCTTCTGGCGCTCCCAGGCCTCGCCGAGCGCCTTGGCGTCCAGCGGGCGGATCTGGGCGACGGTCTCGCCGAGCAGGTCGTGCGGCTCCTCGCCGGGCAGGGCGCGGCGGCCGTACGTCTCCTCGTGCACGACCCAGGACAGCGGGCGGCGCTTGGACCAGCCGGCCTGCATCAGCTCGGGCTCGTCCGGGAACTCGTCGACGTACCCGACGCACAGGTACGCGATGACCTCCAGGTGCTCGGGCAGCCCCAGCGCACGGACCATCTCGCGCTCGTCGAAGAAGCTGACCCAGCCGACGCCGAGGCCTTCGGCGCGGGCCGCGAGCCAGAGGTTCTCCACGGCGAGCGCGGCGGAGTACGGGGCCATCTGCGGCTGGGTGTGCCGGCCGAGGGTGTGGCGGCCGCCGCGGGTGGGGTCGGCGGTGACGACGATGTTCACCGGGGTGTCGAGGATGGCCTCGATCTTCAGTTCCTTGAACTGCTTGGCCCGGCCCTTGGGCAGCGACTTGGCGTACGCCTCGCGCTGGCGCTGGGCCAGGTCCTGCATCGCCGCGCGCGTCTCGGCGGAGCGGATGACGACGAAGTCCCACGGCTGCGAGTGGCCGACGGAGGGCGCGGTGTGGGCGGCCTCCAGGACGCGGAGCAGCACCTCGTGCGGGATCGGGTCGCTGCGGAAGCCGTTGCGGATGTCGCGGCGCTCCCGCATGACCTTGAGGACGGCCTCGCGCTCGGCGTCGTCGTAGGCGGGCGCGGCGGGGCCCGTGGACTGTCGTGCTTCTGCCACGGGAGCCGTGCTCACTTCCTGGTCTTCCTGGTCTTCCTGGTCGGCCGCCCGGGTGTCCAGGTCGTCCGCCTGCTGGGCGAGCTGGGGGCCGTCGACCGCGTCACGCGGGGCCGGGACCACGCCTTGCGGGGTGTCGTCCGTCGGGAGCGACAGGGGGTGGGGCGGGGTCGGCGCGAGGTGCGGGGTCGTCGGCACCGTTCCGTCCACCGGCACGAACTCACCGAGGGGCTGACCCGGTTGGGGCTCCAGGGGAACTCCCACGGGCATGACGACGGGCACCTCGGCGGAACCGGGGGTCGCGAACTGGGGCTGGGCGTCGGGGAGTTCGGCCAGGATGGGCTGGGGCGCGGGCGCCTGATCCGGGGTGGGCGGGAACTCCGCCTGCTGGACTGCGTCCTCCGGAACCGTCGGGTCCATCGGCTGTACGTCGATGTCGGCCGCGTCCGCCGCGACGGGCTCCGGCGCTTCAGGGACGGAGTCCTGCGGGGCGGGAACGACGTGGGGCGGCTGCGGCTCCCCTGTGGACTGGGCGGCGGGGGCAGGCTCCTGGGCCTGCTCGATCGCCGGTGCC
Source organism: Streptomyces sp. SLBN-8D4 (assembly GCF_049739545.1). Taxonomy (NCBI): domain Bacteria; kingdom Bacillati; phylum Actinomycetota; class Actinomycetes; order Kitasatosporales; family Streptomycetaceae; genus Streptomyces; species Streptomyces sp. SLBN-8D4. The sequence continues at coordinate 7,906,801 of NZ_JBMGQC010000001.1, read as the reverse complement.
GCCTGCTCGACGGGCACCGCTTCCTCGGCGGGGAGCGGCTCGGAAGCCTCCGCGGGGAGCGGCTCGGAAGCCTCCGCGGGAAGCGGCTCGGAAGCCTCCGCGGGAAGCGGCTCGGAAGCCTCTGCGGCCGAGTCGTCCTCCGCGAGTGCGGGGAGCTCTTCGGCCGGCGCGGTGACGGCGTCCGCCGACTGCGGGGCCTGTTCCGCCTCCGCGGGTGCCTGGAGGGCTACGGCTTCGGGGGCGTCCGGAGCGGCCACGGCGACGGCTTCCCCGGCGGGGGGTGCGATTTCGGGGGCGGCGGTTTCCGGGGCTGGGACGGCTTCCTGGGCAGCGTCGGGAGCAACCACCGGTTCCTGGGGCACGTCCTCGGCCGTCACCATTTCCGGAACGACTTCTTCCGGAACGACAACTTCCGGCGCGACTGCCTCCGGCGCGACACCAGCCTGCGGGACGGCGGCAGCCACCGCCTCCTGTCCCTCCGCGACCGACTCGGCTCCGGCGACCTCCGTCTCGGCCACGACGGGCTCGGACACCACGGGCTCAGACACGACGGCCTCGGGCACGACGGCCTCGGGCACGGGCGTCTGCTCGGCCGCCTCGCCCACCTGGGCCTCCTCGTCCGTGGCGACCGCAGCGGTGTCGGCGCCAGACGCGTCCGCCTCGGCAGCGGGTGCGGGTGCGGGTGCGGGCTGAACCTCATCGGGCAGGGAACCGTCTCCCGGCACCTGTGGCTGAGCTCCGTCCGCCCCGGAACCGTCGGCCAAGACCTGGCCCGCCTCAGCCACCGGCACGTGCGCGGCCTCGGCCACCGGCACGTGCGCGGCCTCGGCGACCGGCTCGGCATCCGGCACCGGAGCCACCGCGGCCTCGTACTCGGCGCCGTCCTCCTCGGAAGCGAGGTGGCCCACCGCGGCCTCCGTCGCGGCCACCGGTGCCGGCGCCGGAACAACCGTTTCGGCAGCGGGGGCCACCGTGCTCACCGGCACCTGGACGGCGGCCTGGGCCGGGGCGCCCCACGGGACCGCGCCCTGCGGCTGCGGGGCTTCGAAGTACTCGGGGCCGGGACCGGGCGCGGCCGGCTGCCGTACCGGCGCGCCCGCGGGGCCGCGGTCGGCAAGGGAGCGGACCGGGCTCGCGGAGGCGTCGGGGATCGGCGGCCCGAGGTGCAGCGGCCGGCGGGGCGTGATGGGCGGGATCGGCACCGTAGGAGCCTGGACCTGCGGTGTACGGACCGCGCTCAGATCGTGCACTCCGCTGTCCCGGCCGGCCATCTCGTGCGGACCCGGCTCGTGGACGGTCTCGACGACCGGCTCCGGGGCGGGCGGGGCGACCTCGTTGCCCCAGGGGCTCTGGGCGCCCGGCAGCAGCAACAGGTCTTCGTCCTCGGCGGTGGTCTCGGAGAGGTAGGTGTACGCACCCGGCGCGGGAACGCCGGGCTGTTCCACCATGCCTGCGTTCTCCGGCAGTCCCTCGCCCGGAACCTGGCCGGTGTCGGTCATGCGTACCCCTCGCCCATCGGTTAGTGCTTATACGACCAGCTCACCGGGGACGGCGCACCGACCGCCCCCGTGGTGAAGAACGAGCGTGCGTGCCCAGCGGCACGAACGGCCCGCCGAGAAAGACGACAAAGCCATTAACTGGCATTGTCCCGGCCGTTCTCCCGTCGCGACAGGTTGATCCGCGACAGCCCACTGTGGACTGCGCCACGTTGCGCGTCCTCCGGTTCTGCCGTACCGCACCCCATCCCAAAACGGGCGCGCTTTCCGGACATTGACGAACGAATGCCGGTCGGCCGGGAGCGGTACAACGGTCGGCCAGCCTACCGCGCGCAGTACGACAACAGGATCACGGGGACGGCGAAAGCGCGACGAGCGGCGTCAGGCCGTACGGTCCGGCAGGACCCCGCTGAGCAGGAACGCGACACTCCGCTCCGTCTCCGTCCAGGCCCGGGTGTCGAGTTCGACTGACTGGAGGAGGGCGCACTCGACGCGGTAGCCGTGCTCGGTGAGGTCCCGGCCGACGAGTTCGGCCTCGTCGCGGGTGGCCGCGTGGGCGACGATGCGCTGCGGACGCCGGTCGGCGACCGCGGAGACCACGGCCACTCCCCCGCCGCCGACGCGGACGACGTCCGGTTCGGGCAGGTTCTCCAGGACGTGCGGGGCGATGCCGGGGACGATCTGGACCTGCAGTCCGAAGGCGCGGGCGTTGGCCTCGGTGCGCTCGCAGGCCCTCAGATCGCGGTCGACGGCGATGACGGCGGCCCCGGCCCGGGCGGCCTCGGTGGCGAAGGCGCCGCTGCCGCAGCCGATGTCCCACACGAGGTCGCCGACGCGCGGTCCCAGTCGGGCGAGTTGGGCCGCGCGGAGCGGTTCCAGTTCGCCTTCGCCCATGAGGCCGCCGTAGGCCTCGGCGGGCAGGGTCCAGCCGCGGGGCGTGGCGGCCGGGTCACGGCCCGCGATCCAGCCGCCGTCCTCCGTGACGGCGGCCGTGCCGCCGATGACAATGACGAGGTTGGGGTCGCGCCAGGTGTGGTCGGCGGCCTTGTCGGAGGTGACGACGGTGACCTGTTCGCGGTCGGTGCCCAGCTCCTCGCAGATGACGAAGGTGCGGTGGACGCCCTCCATCAGCAGGCCGAGTTCGGCGGGGCCGGCGCCGGGCGAGGTGAGGACGGCGACCTTGGGGTGCGCCCGGCACACGTTCACCGCGCGGCGCAGGGTGCGCCGGTGGGCGACGACCACCTGGGCGTCGTCCCAGGCCATACCGGCGCGGGCGAAGGCGGCGGCGACCGAGGAGACACCGGGGACGACCTCGACCTCCAGGCCGAACTCGGGTGCGCGCAGGGTCCGTACGACTCCGAAGAACCCGGGATCGCCGTCGGCGAGCACGACCGCGGTGCCGCGGTGGCCGGTGATACGGCGGGCGGCGAGGGCGACGCTGCCGAGGCGGATGCGTTCGGCGGTGGGGGGCACCTCGGGGAGTGCGAGGTGGTGGGCGGCGCCCGCGACCAGCGTGGCGGCGCCGAGGGCGGAGCGTGCCGCGGCGGTCAGCGGCGAGCCGTCCCAGCCGATCACCGTGACCCGGTCGGCCATCGTCTCTCAGTCTCCAGGGGTGTGCGCAGGTTGTCGTCGGTGGGCAGCCCGCGGGGGGCTCCGTGAGGGTACCCGCTGCGCCTCGGGAGCGCTTTCGCCGGCCCGAGTCCGAATCCGGTCAGTTCCAGTCGGAGTACGTCGTGAAGCCGTCCGTGTCGGCCAGCCGGTCGCCCGCTCCGTCGAGGTCCTCGGGCAGCAGGCTCCACACGATGAAGTCGGTGCGGACATCGCTCCAGGTACCGTCGTCGGCGCGGACGTGCGCTATGCAGGCGCCTCGCAGGACACCTTCGCTGATACAGCCGATCTTCTGGGCGACCTGCTGGGAGGCGGTGTTGTCGGCCGCCGTGCGCAGCTCGATCCGCTCGAACTTCTGGTCGGTGAACAGCCACTGGGCGGTGGCGAGCGCGGCCTCGGAGGCGTAGCCCTCGCCGCGGGCCCAGGGGGCGATGATGTACGACAACTCCGTGGAACGGACATGCCAGTTGGTCTTCGCGAGCTGGACGACGCCGACCAGGCGCTGGGTGAGGAACTCGGTGACGGCGAAGTTGATGCCGCGACCGGACTCCCGCTCGCTCGGCGCGTACTGCGTGATCCAGCCGCGCGCCTGGTCCTCGCTGTAGGGCTGGGGCACGTCGGTCCAGGCCCCCACCTGCTCGTCGTTCATCATCTCGGCCAGCGCGGGCACGTCGTCCTCGTCGAGGGGGCGCAGCACCAACCGCTCCGTGCTGATGGAGATGTTGGGGAAGCTGCCACTCATGCGCCACTCCGTAACCGTCGGAAACCTGCGGGGCCTGCTGAACTGCCCAGCATGCAGCATGAAAGCACCGAACCGCATCACGGGGCCCACACATGGTGAGCGAGTGGACCCCGTGCGTGGCGATACGTCGTATACGCGCCGGTGGCTACGCCGTTCAGAAGGACGCGATGACGGAACCGGCGTACTTGTCCTCGATGAACTTCTTGACCTCGGGGGAGGTGAGGAGCTTGGCGAGCTTCTTCACGCGCGGGTCGTCCTGGTTGCCGTCCTTCACCGCGAGGAAGTTGCCGTAGGGGCTGTTCTTCGCGGACTCCAGGACGAGGGCGTCCTTGGTCGGCTTGAGGTCGGCGGAGATGGCGTAGTTGCCGTTGACGACCGCCGCGTCCACGTCGTCGAGGGAGCGCACGGTCTGGGCCGCCTCGACCTCCTTGAACTTGAGGTTCTTCGGGTTCTTGGTGATGTCCCGGGGCGTCGCTTCGCTGCCGGCGCCGTCGTTGAGCGTGATCAGCCCGTTGGCGGCGAGCAGCTTCAGGGAGCGGGCCTCGTTGACGGCGTCGTTCGGAACGGCGACGGTCGCACCGCTCTTCAGGGCGTCGGCGCTCTTCACCTTGTGGGAGTAGAGGCCGAGCGGCTCCAGATGCACCGTGACGACGGGCACGATGTGCGTGCCGCGCTTCTTGTTGAAGTCGTCGAGGTACGGCTGGTTCTGGAAGTAGTTGGCGTCCACCGAGCCGTCCTCGGTCGCCGTGTTCGGCACGATGTAGTCCTGGAACTCCTTGACCTCCAGGTCGAGGCCCGCCTTCTTCGCGAGGTGCTCCTTGACGTAGTTCAGGATCTCGGCGTGCGGGGTGGGGCTCGCGGCGACGACCAGCGGTCCGCTGGTGTCGGAGGCGGAGCCCGAGCCGGACGAACCGCAGGCGCTGAGCCCGAAGGTGAGGGCTCCGGCGGCGAGGACGGCGGTGCTGAGCTTTGCGGTGTTACGCACGAAAAGTGCCTTTCCTTTTGGGTGCAGCGATCCCGCGATGGGGTGCACGGGAAGATCCGGGAGGGGTCAGACGGTCTTGGTGTCCGCCGTCGAGGCCTTCAGCAGCCGCAGCTTCGGCGCCGGGCCGGAGCGACCGCCGCGGCGGTGCAGCGAGCGGGCCGCGAAGTCGCCGGCGAACTGGATGAGCGAGATGACGACGGCGAGGATCGCGACGGTGATCCACATGAGCTGGGTCTCGAAGCGCTGGTAGCCGTAGCGGATGGCGATGTCTCCCAGGCCGCCGGCGCCGACGGTTCCGGCCATTGCGGAGTAGCCGATGAGCGCGACGATCGTGGTGGTGGTGCTGGCGATCAGCGAGGGCAGTGCTTCCGGTACGAGGACCTTGCGGACGATCGTCCAGGTGTTGCCGCCCATCGACTGCACGGCCTCGACCAGCCCGCCGTCCACTTCGCGGACAGCCGTCTCGACGAGCCGTGCGAAGAACGGGATCGCGCCGATGGCGAGCGGCACGATCGCGGCCTCGCGGCCGATGGTCGTGCCGGTGATCGAGCGGGTGAAGCCCATGAGCGCGACCATCAGGATGATGAACGGCATCGAGCGGGCAACGTTCACGACCTGGCCGATGACCTTGTTCGCGACGACGTTCTGGAGGAGTCCGCCCCGGTCGGTGAGGACGAGCAGGACACCGAGCGGCAGACCGCCCACGACGGCGATGAGGGTGGACCAGCCGACCATGTAGAGGGTGTCCCAACACGCCTGCTCCAGCAGGGGCTGCATCTCGGACCAGGTCACTTGGCACCTTCCTTCACCAGCTGGTGCTCACCGACGACATCGATCTGCAGGCCCTGTTCGCGCAGGAAGCCGACGGGCACGACGTTGTCCTCGTAGCGGCCGGGCAGTTCGATGCGCATCCGGCCGACCTGGAGGCCGCCGACGGTGTCGATGGCTGCGCCGAGGATCGATATGTCGATGTTGTAGGTGCGCGAGAGCTGGGAGATGACGGGCTGGGTGGCCGCGTCCCCCTGGAAGGTGACGTCGACGACGGTCCGGTCCTCGCCGGTGGCGGTGCCACCGACCGGGAAGAGCGCGGAGGCCAGTTCGGAGCCGGGAGTCGCGAGTAGTTCGCTGACCGTGCCGGACTCGACGATGCGGCCGTTCTCCATCAGGGCCGCCGAGTCGCAGACCGACTTCACGACGTCCATCTCGTGGGTGATGAGCAGGACGGTGAGGCCCAGCTGCCGGTTCAGGTCGCGCAGCAGCTGGAGGATCGAGCGGGTGGTCTCGGGGTCGAGGGCGCTGGTGGCCTCGTCGGACAGGAGCACCTTGGGGTCGCCGGCCAGGGCGCGGGCGATGCCGACACGCTGCTTCTGGCCGCCGGAGAGCTGGGCCGGGTAGGCGCCCACCTGGTCGGCGAGTCCGACGAGGTCCAGCAGCTCGAGTGCCTTGCGTGAGCGCTCCTTGCCGGACTTGCCGAGGATCTCCAGCGGCAGTTCGACGTTGTCCCGGACCGTCCGGGTGGACAGCAGGTTGAAGTGCTGGAAGACCATGCCGATACGGCTGCGCGCCTGCCGCAGCTCCTTGCCGGCGCGCTGGCCGCGGCCCGCGAGGGCGGTGAGGTCCTGCCCGGCGACGGTCACGGTGCCGGCGGTGGGGCGCTCCAGCAGGTTGACGCAGCGGATGAGCGAGGACTTGCCGGCGCCGGACTGGCCGATGACGCCGTACACCTCGCCTTCGCGGACGTGCAGATCGACGCCGTCCAGGGCGGTGACCTCACGGCCGCGCGAGCGGTAGACCTTGGTCAGGCCTGTTGTCGTGATCACTGGGGTTTCCGTCACTGTCGAGTACCCGGGCGTGGGTGTGCCCTGGTACGGGAGAGAAGTCGTGCGCGGGCACATGGGTCACGTACGGCGTTCAACGCGTACGGACGTGCCGGGGCTGCTCGCTTCGGGGGCGAGGCTCAGGAGGTGGTGCGGGGGCCCTCTAGCAGGCGCACATTCGACACATACAACGAGCACCGGGCGTCAGGGTCGCCTCGGTCGCAAGGGTGCGGCAGCTCGTCGTGGTCATGCGATCAGTAAAGCAGACGTATGGGAGCGACCAAGAACCTGTTGTCCGAATAGTGGACAGCGGTGGACAGGTGTCAGGACCGGACGGAGATCTCCACCTTCCCGGCGGTGACCAGGGCCGACAAGGCCGACAGGTTCTCCACCACCAGGTCGGCGTCGAGCTCGTGGGCCTGGTGCGTTGTGGTCAAGGCCACGGTGGTCATTCCGGCGGCGCGCCCGGCGCGCAGGCCGGCGGGGGCGTCCTCGAAGACGACACAGCGGGACGGGTCGACGCCGAGTTCGCGGGCGGCGAGCAGATAGGGCTCGGGGTCGGGCTTGCCGCGGGTGACGTCGTCGGCGGCGACCAGGGTCTTGGGCAGGATGCCGACGGCCTCGAGCCGGGCCTCGGCGAGCCGGCGGGTGGCGGAGGTGACGACGGCCCAGCGGTCGGCGGGCAGGGAGTCCAGGAAGGGCGCGGTCCCGGGCAGCAGATGAGCACCGCCGTTGGGCACGTCCTCCACCTCCAACTCCTCGATCCGCGCGAGGGCCCGTGGCACGACGTCGGCGGGGAGCAGGTCCGCCGCTATCTCGACGGCCGGGCGCCCGTGCAGTTCGACCTGTGCGAAGGCCTCGGCGGTGATGCCGAACTCCGCCGCCCAGCGCGTCCAGCAGCGGTGCACGGATTCAAGGGAGGAGACGAGCGTTCCGTCGTTGTCGAACAGGAGGGCTTCGGCCTGGATCTTCATGCCTTCGACCCTACGGTGCCGGGCGGGGGCGGCCGCATCAGGCCTTTTGCGCCGTAATAGGCTCGCCGCATGTTTGATGCCCTGACGCTGGTGACCGGCGTCGCCGCGCTGCTGCTGGCCGCCTGGTGCGGCTGGGCCGCCTACCGTGACGAGCCGACCAAGGACTGGCACTTCATCGGGATGGCCGTGGTGTCGGTGCTGGCGCTGGTCCAGCTGGTGGTCGGGATCGTGCAGCTCGCACGGGGCGAGAAGCCGGAGCAGGGGACGACGATCTTCGTCGCCTATCTGCTGGGGGCGTTCGCGTGTGTGCCGGCGGCGGGGTTCATGTCGCTCGCGGAGCGGACGCGGTGGGGATCGGTGACGGTTGCCGCCGGCGGGGTGGTGCTGGCCGTTCTGGAGGTACGGCTCTATGACATCTGGGGAAGCTGACGTGAGCCGACGGTTGACCAGTGGGCCGGGGACGCTGCTGGTGTGGTTGTACGGGGTGATGGTCGTGGGGGCGGTGTCGCGTTCGGCCGTGCAGATCTCCACCGACTTCGACCGGGCGCCGCTCGCGTATTCGCTGTCAGCGGTGGCCGGGGTGGTCTACGGGTTCATCACGTACTCGCTGGTGCGGGGTGGGGAGACGGCACGCAAGGCGGCGCTGGTGTGCTGTGTCGTGGAGCTGTTGGGTGTGCTGACCGTCGGCACGTGGACGCTGGTGGAGCCCTCGGCGTTTCCGGATGCCACGGTCTGGTCGGACTTCGGGATCGGATACCTCTTCATCCCCGTGCTCCTGCCGCTTTCCGCCATTTACTGGTTGCGGAAAGGTGCGCCCACGGGGGATGCCGCCTGAGGTTCTTGGGCGGCATCCGGCCGTACATGCAATCGTCAAGCCGTAGCTGCGTATGTGCCGGCCGGCTTCTCCAGGACGATCATCGGGACCCCGTCCGCGCCCTCCGACGTGCCCACGGTCTGGTAGCCGACCTTGCGGTAGAGGCGGAGGTTGCCCTCGCTGCGGTGGCCGGTGAAGAGGCGGAAGCTGGTGGCGCCGCGGTCGTCCGCGAGGGCGGATTCGGCTGCCCTGAGGAGGCGGGCGCCGATGCCGTGGCCCTGGAGGCGGGGGTGGACGCAGAGTTTGCCGATGGCGGCCGAGCCGTCCTCGGTGACCCGGCCGCGGACCGAGCCGACCACCTCGTCTCCCAGACGGGCCACGAAGACACAGTCCGAGGCCACCTCGGCACGGACCGAGTCCAGGGTCTGGACGAGCGGATCGATGCGGTAGTTGCCGTACAGCGCCGCCTCACTCTGGAAGCACAGGTACTGCAGCCTGAAGATCTGCTCCGCGTCCTGCTCGGCCGCCGCAGAGATGGTCACGCTCATGCCCATGTGCGCACGCCTCCCGCTCACCTGATCGCCTGTTGTCCCCCACTCCTATCCCCGCGTTCGGCGTGTCGCAACCTCCGGTGCAAGCAGTCGTCGCAGACATCCCAGGCATCTGGAACGTTCCGGACCAAGACTGCCCTGTGAGATACCCAACTCCCCCGCGATCTCGCGGTAGGTGAGGTCCCTCGGGGACAGGAGGGCCGCGATCAGCGAGGGGCAGCGGCCGGGCAGTCGGCGTACCGCGTCGTGCAGGGCCCTGCGCCGGGCCGCGGCGAGGGTGAGCTGCTCGGGGGTGCGGTCGGCGTCGGCCGCGGGCTCGGTGTCGTAGGGCCGTTCGAGGCGGGTCGTACGACGGCTGCGGCGGGACTCGGAGCGGACGGCGCGGCGGAGCCAGCCGGGCGGGTCGAGGGGCGGGCCCTGGGTCTCCAGGTGCTCCAGGAGCCGGAGCCAGACCGCCTGTTCCAGATCGGCGGGTTCCGTACCGGAGGCATGTGCCTCAGCGGAGGCCTCGGCGGTGAGCAGCGGGCGCAGGGTGGTGACCAGGTCGGGCGTCATATGCGGTACGACACGGCCGCCCGGGTCGTGGGTTGCCCGGGCGGCCGTAAGTCACCCCCATCGGGGGCCGCCGGCTCAGCCGTTGACGAAGTCCTGACGTGCCAGGACTCCGGTGTCCGCGTTGTCGGTGAAGACGCCGTCGATGCCGGTGGCGAAGTACCGCTTGAACGCGCCGAAGGCGTCTCCGTAGGCGTCCGCGTCCGTGCCCTTGCGGTACTCCGCCGGCAGGAAGGGGTTCTCGTTGCGCATGGTGTAGGGGTGCAGGATCAGCCCGACCTTGTGCGCGTCGGCGACCAGGGTGGTCTCCTTGTCGAGGCTTCCGTCGGCCTTCTTCGTGATGACCAGGTCGAGGGTCGGGCCGATGCCCTGGGCGTAGCCCGCGATCTCCCTGAGGCCCTTGGGGGTGATCAGGTCGGCGACCGTGCGCGGGTCGCCCGTCGCGACGAAGTCCCAGGGGCGGGTGTTCGCGGCGGACAGGAGGACGACCAGGGGGTTGTCGACGAGCTTGTTCAGGCGCTGGATGCTGGTCGGCTCGAAGGACTGGAGGATGACCGGGGAGTTGCGCCTGGCCTTGCCGTGCTTGTGCAGCAGCTTCGCGACACGCTCCTCAAGGCCCAGACCGAGCCCCCGGAAGTAGGTGGGATGCTTGGTCTCGGGGTAGATCCAGACCTGCTTGCCGCGCCTGCGGGTCTGCTCGTCCTGCCACTTGAGGACTTCCTCGAAGGTGGGGATCTCCCAGCGGCCGTTGTAGAGCGTGTTGTGCGGGCGGTTGGCCGGGATGCGCTCGATCGCGCGGAGCGTCTTGAGCTCGGCGAGCGTGAAGTCCTCGGTGAACCAGCCGGTGACGGAGACGCCGTCGAGGACCTTGGTCCTCTTGCGGTCGGCGAACTCCTTGTGGTCGGCGACGTCGGTCGTGCCGCCGATCTCCGGTTCGTGGCGGCAGACCAGGTGACCGTGCCTGGTGGGGACGAGGTCGCCGGCCTCGACGATGTCGGCGCCCAGGTCGAGGGCGAGCTGGTAGGAGCCGAAGGTGTGCTCGGGGCGGTAGCCGCTGGCACCCCGATGGCCGATGATCGTCGGCACGGGCAGGCTCTTCAGCCCGCCGCCGTGCCCGGCGGATCCGGCGGTCGCGGCTCTCGCCGTACCGGAGAGGCCGAGGACCGCTCCCCCGGCGCCGAACATCGCGGCCCCGAGAAGTGCCCGTCGTCCGGTGCCGTCCGTGTGCTCGTCCTGCGATCCCATGGGGACCCCTCCTGCCGTCGCCTCTTCGATGCGGGCCGATCGTAGGTCGGGGTCCGTGACGGACGGGAGACCTCCCGCGGAACACGCGGGTGACGCGGGATGTCGTATGGGAACAGATGTCTGATGGTTCGTCGGCTTCATGGCGGAGGGGCGGGGTACGCGTCCGTCGGGGCGACCTCCGTCACATCGTTCCGCCCGGGTTTCCGGGAGGCAACGGGGTTCAACCGCAGGTAAACGAGTGTCAACAGTGCGTAAGACCTCGGTGAACCCCGGGCGCCCGATGTGCACGACCCCCCGAGCCGCGAGTAATGTCCTCACCTGCACAGACTCATACAGTTTCCCTGGTCGTTCTCTTGACACCGGAGGGCCCGTTGTCCCGCTTCGCGCTCATCAAGGCAGTGCTCGGACCGATCATGCGCCTGATGTTCCGCCTACGGGTGGAGGGCGCGGAGCACATCCCTGGCGACGGTCCGGTCATCCTGGCCGGCAACCACCTCACCTTCATCGACTCGATGATCCTTCCGCTGGTCTGCGACCGGCAGGTGTTCTTCATCGGCAAGGACGAGTACGTCACCGGCACGTCCCTCAAGGGCCGGTTCATGGCCTGGTTCTTCATCGGCGTCGGCATGATCCCGGTGGACCGCGACGGCGGCCGCGGTGGCGTGGCCGCGCTGATGACCGGGCGCCGGGTCCTGGAGGAGGGCAAGGTCTTCGGGATCTACCCCGAGGGGACCCGCTCGCCCGACGGCCGGCTGTACCGGGGGCGTACGGGCATCGCCCGTCTGACCCTGATGACGGGTGCGCCGGTGGTCCCCTTCGCGATGATCGGCACGGACAAGCTGCAGCCGGGGGGTGCGGGGATGCCGCGTCCGGGGCGCGTGACGGTTCGGTTCGGTGAGGCGATGGAGTTCTCGCGGTACGACGGGATGGACCGGGACCGCTACGTGCTGCGGGCCGTGACGGACTCGGTGATGACCGAGGTCATGCGGCTGTCCGGCCAGGAGTACGTGGACATGTACGCGACGAAGGCGAAGGCTGCGTAGCCGGTTCGTCGTCGGGCGCGGGTCCGTGGGGCTTCTCGCGCAGTTCCCCGCGCCCCTAGAAGCCCTTGTCCAACCGTTGGTTCTTCAGCATGAACCAGGCTGCTGCTGCCGTGACCAGCAGGACCGCCGCCCCAGCACCCGCGGCGGTCGCGAGGCCGTCCACAAAGGACTCCCGAGCTGACGACAGCATGTGCTGAGCCGTGTTCGCCGGCATCACCGACGCCGCTTCCACCGCCCCGCCCAGTGACTCGTGTGCGCCGTCCGGAGTACCCGTCGGAGCCGCGAAGCCCCGGTACACGCCCGTCACGATCGAGCCCAGTACCGCGATGCCCAGGGCCGCGCCCAGTTCGTACGCCGTCTCGGAGACCGCCGAGGCCGCGCCCGCCTGTTCCTTCGGGACGCTCGACAGGATCACGTCGGCGGTCACCGTGAACGAGAAGCCCGCGCCCACGCCCACGACCAGCAGGGCCGCGCCCAGAATCGGGTAGCCCGTGGACTGGTCGAGCAGGGTCAGTGACGCCAGGGCCAGCCCGATGGCCGCGAGGCCGCCGGAGACCACCGCGCGTACCGAGTACCTGCGGGCGACCGTACCGGCCACCAGGCCCGCCGCCACCGCGCCCACCGCGGCCGGGAGTTCCGCCAGGCCCGCCTTCAACGGGCCCATGCCCTGCACGAGTTGCAGGTACTGGGAGAGGAAGAAGACCAGGCCGGACAGGCCGAGGATGGTGAGCAGGTCGGCCAGGACGGCGCCGCTGAAGCCGTGGTTGCGGAAGAGACGCATGTCCAGGAGCGGGGCCGGGAGGGTCAACTGGCGGCGGACGAAGGCACAGAGCGCTGCCGCGCCCAGGGCGCCCGCGGCCAGCGGCTCCCACGTGATGCCGTGCGCGGCGAACTCCTTGACCGCGTAGACCACGCCGATCATGCCGACCAGGGACAGTGCCACGCTGGTCATGTCCCAGGGGCCCGGGTTCGGATTGCGGGACTCCGGCAGCAGCTTGACGCCGACGAGGACCAGGACCGCCATCACCGGCAGGTTGATCAGGAAGACCGAGCCCCACCAGAAGTGTTCGAGGAGGAAGCCGCCGACGATCGGTCCGATCGCCGTACCGGCGGAGGCGGTCGCGCCCCAGACGCCGACGGCGAGGCTGCGTTCGCGCGGGTCGTGGAAGAGGTTGCGGATCAGGGCCAGGGTGGCGGGCATGAGGGTCGCGCCGGCGACGCCGAGCAGCGCCCGCGCCAGGATCAGCAGCTCCGGTGTCGCCGCGTAGGCGTTGAGGACCGATATCGCGCCGAACGCCGTCGCGCCCAGCAGCAGGATCCGCTTGCGGCCGATGCGGTCGCCGAGGCTGCCCATCGACACCAGCAGGCCCGCGATGACGAACGAGTAGACGTCACCGATCCACAGGAGCTGGGTCCCGGTGGGCCTCAGGTCCTCGCTGATGTACGGGGTCGCGAGGCCGAGGACGGTCGCGTCGACGGCCACCAGCAGCACGGCGAGCACCAGGACGGACAGCGCGAGCCAACGGCCGGGACGCTTCACCGCCTCGGTCGTGGTCGCCGGCTGCAGGGTGCTGGTCATGATTCCTCTCTCGGTCGTGCGGAATGACGTAGTGCGCCACCGAGCAGCAGCTCGGTGATCATGTGGGTGAAGTCCTTGGGAGCCACGCGGCCCGCCTGAGCGGCCCAGGCGCACGAGGCGACCAGTCCGTAGAGCGCTTCGGTGAGCCAGACCGGGCTGAGGTCGATGCGGAACTCGCCGTTCTGCTGGCCGCGTACGAACACCGAGGCGATCCGGAGGTCCAGTCGCGACCAGGGGTCGCCTCCGCCGTCCTCCCACAGCTCGTTCTCGCCGTAGAGGAAGGCCAGCAGCCCGGCGACGGGTTCGATCTCCCGCACGAGCCTGCGTACGGCGTCGCTCGCGGGCCCCTCGTCCAGGCGGGCCGTGTCGAGCGCCGCCTCGCACTCGGCGATGCCGTGCTCCTCCAGGGCCCGGACGAGCGCGTCCCGTCCCGCGAAGTGGCGGTGCAGCGTGGCCCGGCTGATCCCGGCGGCCTTGGCGACCTCGTCCATGGTCGCGGTGGATTTGCGGGTCAGCAGGGCCGCGGCACTGCGCAGCACGTGGTCACGATCGACAGCCATGAGACAACGATACCTCGTGTGAGACATTCTTGTCTCACACGAGGTATGGGTGTCTCACGGCTGCCGTTGAGGTGGCTTCTCTCAGTGCCAGGGCAGCTGCCCGCGCCGCTCCCAGTACACCTGCGGCTCCTCCACCAGTGCCGCGAGCCGGGACAGCTGCTCGTCGTCCAGGTCCACGACGGCGGCGTGCAGATTGGACGACAGCTGGGCGGTGGTGGCGGCTCCCGAGAGGACGACTCCGGCCCAGGGCTGCCGCAGGACGAGCGCGAGGGCCACGGCGTCACAGCCCAGAGAGGTCTCCTCGGCCACCGCCCGGAGAGCGTCCGGGGCGTGCGGTCCGGCGAGCCTGCCGTTGGCCATGCCCTCCTTGACGATCACCGTGAGACCGGCGTCGTGGGCCTCGGCGAGGGCGGGGGCGGCCGAGGTCTCCAGGGCGTTGTACGTCGACTGGACGGTACGGAAGAGGGGCTCGCCGTCGACCGTCAAGGCGAGGGCGGCGCGGATGGCGTCCGCCTGGGCGGGACCGCTGGTGGAGAAGCCGATCGTGGTGCCCTGGGCCGCCGCCTCCGCGAGCCTCGCGTGGAGTTGCCTGTCGGTGAGGGCGGGGCTGTCCGGGGTCACCGAGTGGATCTGGTAGAGGTCGAGGCGGTCGCCGAGCAGGTCGGCGGATTCGGCGCGCTGGCGGTCGTACGTCTGGACGCTGTGGTCCTTGACCTCGTGCTTCTCGGCGTCGGTGGTCCAGTCGGCGGTGTAGGTGTAGCCCCATTTGCTGCCGATGACCACGTCGTCGATCTGGGGGTTCTTCTTGAGCCAGTCGGCGAGGAACTCCTCGGAGCGGCCGTAGGAGCGGGCCACGTCGAAGTAGCGGACGCCCTGGAAGTAGGCGGCGTCGAGGAGTTCGTGGGTGCGGGCCCGAAGCGTCTCGACGCTCCGGTTGTGTCCCAGGTCTTCGTCTCGGCCCAGGTTGATGTAGCCGGGCCGGCCGACCGCGGCCAGGCCGAGGCCGATGTGGCAGGTGGGGGTCGTCGCTGTGGCAAGGCGGGCGAAGGGCATACCGACAACGTAGCTCGGGATGCCCTTCGCCTCAGGGGGTGGGTTGATCCGTATTCTGGCGTGTGCGGGTCTGTGGGGGGCTGGTCGCGCCCGCGCGGCGGAGCCGCAAATCGATACAGCCCCGCGCCCCTAGGGGTGCTTGGCCCACCGGTGTTGAGCCGCCACGTCCGCCTTCACTTCAGTCAGCTGGATCGCCACCGCGCTCGGGGCCGTGCCGCCCCGGCCGTTGCGGGACGCCAGCGCGCCGCGGACGTTGAGGACGGTCCGCACCTCGGGGGTCAGGTGGCTGGAGATCTTGGCGAACTGGTCGTCCGTCAGGTCGTTCAGCTCCTTGCCCTCGGCCTCCGCCGCCTTGACGCACTCGCCGGCGACCTCGTGGGCCACACGGAAGGGCACGCCCTGCCTGACCAGCCACTCGGCGATGTCGGTGGCGAGGGAGAAGCCGGCCGGGGCCAGTTCCTCCATGCGCTCGCGGTTGACCGTGAGGGTCGCCATCATGCCGGTGAAGGCGGGGAGCAGGACCTCCAGCTGGTCGCAGGAGTCGAAGACGGGCTCCTTGTCCTCCTGGAGGTCGCGGTTGTAGGCGAGGGGCAGCGCCTTCAACGTCGCCATCAGACCCGTCAGGTTGCCGATCAGACGGCCGCTCTTGCCGCGCGCCAGCTCCGCGATGTCCGGGTTCTTCTTCTGCGGCATGATCGACGAGCCCGTGGAGAACGCGTCGTGCAGGGTCACGAAGGAGAACTCCTTCGTGTTCCAGATGATGATCTCCTCGGCGATCCGGGAGAGGTTGACGCCGATCATCGCGGTGATGAAGGCGAACTCGGCGACGAAGTCACGGGAGGCCGTGCCGTCGATGGAGTTGCCGACGCTGCCGTGCTCGAAGCCGAGGTCCTTCGCGACCGCCTCCGGGTCCAGGCCCAGCGAGGAACCGGCCAGAGCGCCCGAGCCGTACGGCGAGACGGCCGTGCGCTCGTCCCACTGGCGCAGCCGCTCCGCGTCCCGGGACAGGGACTGGACGTGGGCCAGGACGTGGTGGGCGAACAGCACCGGCTGGGCGTGCTGCAGGTGGGTGCGGCCGGGCATCGCCACGTCCGGGTGGGCCTCCGCCAGCCCGACCAGGGCGTCCTGGAGTTCGGCGATCAGGCCGCCGATGATCCGGGCATGGTCCCGGAGGTACATCCGGAAGAGGGTCGCGATCTGGTCGTTGCGGGAACGGCCGGCGCGGAGCTTGCCGCCGAGATCGGGACCGACCCGCTCCAGCAGGCCCCGCTCCAGGGCCGTGTGGCAGTCCTCGTCGGTGATCGTGCCCACGAAGGAGCCGTCGGCCACGTCGGCCTCCAGCCGGTCGAGTCCGGCGAGCATGCGCTGGAGCTCGTCCTCGCTCAGGAGGCCCGCCTTGTGCAGCACGCGCGCGTGGGCACGCGAACCGGCGATGTCGTACGGCGCGAGGCGCCAGTCGAAGTGGACGGACGCGGACAGCTTCGCCAGCGCCTCGGCGGGACCGTCGGCGAAACGACCGCCCCAGAGCCGGACATCACCGCTGTTGCTGCTCACTTGCGTTGCTCCTCACCGCTGCACTCCACCGTCCTGCATGATTATGCAGAGCCCTGCATGATTCGTCAATTCGGACTCGGGCCCGCCTCCATACTCCGGGGCGGCAGAGAATTTGCGGTCCCTTTGAACACCGGAAACCGCTTGCCCGTATTCCACGCCGAACGCAGGCGCCGCGTTTGTAAACGAAGACCACTTCCCGACCCCGAGTGAGGCATCCGCATGTCCAGGGCTCTTCCGAAGTACAACAAGCGCCGCGTGGCGATCATCGGCGGCGCCGCCGCCGTGGCACTGACCGGGGCGATCGTCGCCGGTACCGCCCTCGCCGGGGAGACCTCCAAGAGCAGCACCACGGGCGCCCGCACGCTGGCCGCCGGCCCCGGCACGATCTCCTGCCCGGACGTGGCCTCGAAGCTGCCCGCGATCCCGGCCACCGCCCAGGCCGAGGTCACCCGCAACCTCACCCTCCTGCAGACCCAGATCAACGAGGCAAACAAGCGGCTCGTCGACACCGTCGGCCAGGGCGGCCCGAACTTCGTCAACAACGCCATCCTCGGCCCGCTGGCCGACAAGCGGAAGTCGACCATCGACCGCATCGCCATCTCCATCGGCCGGACCGCGGAGAAGCCGCAGGGCCTCGACTCCCTGGCCGCCTGCACGCTCACCAAGTGACGTGACAGGCGCTGTGGCCGCCCCGTGTGAGCGCCGGCCGGGGCGGCCACGGGCGTCGTCGGGACAAGCCGACGCCCGAATTCCTTAGACAGGCGAAAGGTCTGCGCCCATAATGCTTAGACATGGGAAAGACTTATGAGCGCATAGACGACCGGCTCCGCTCCTTCATCGAGGCGCAGCCCCTCTTCTTCACCGCGACCGCTCCCCTGTCCGGCGACGGCACGGTCAACCTCTCCCCCAAGGGCCTACGCGGCTGCTTCGCGGTCCTCGACGAACTCACCGTGGCCTACCTCGACTTCGCCGGTTCCACCGCCGAGACGGTCGCGCATCTGCGGGAGAACGGCCGGATCACCCTCATGTGGTGCGCGTTCCAGGGGCCGCCGAACATCGTCCGGGTGCACGGTCGCGGCGAGCCGGTCTTCCGCGACGACCCGCGGTTCAAGGAACTGCTCGCGCACTTCCCGGACATCGACCCCACCGCGCACGGACTGCGGGCGATCGTCGTCGTGACGGCCGAACTGGTCCGGGACTCCTGCGGTTACGCGGTGCCGTACATGGCGTACGAGGGCGAGCGCGACCTGCACGGCAGGCGGTTCTCACGTGAGGACGACGTGTCGCTCAGTGAGTACTTCAGCAAGAAGGAGCACATCGCCACGAGCCTGGACGGGCTGCCGGGGCTGCCGTTGCCGTTGCCGCCGTCCGCGGTCTGATTCACGCCTTGCCGAGCCGGACGGTGAAGGTCGTTGATCCCGGCCTGCTCTCCACCGCCACGACTCCCCCGTGCGCCTCCACCACCGCCGCCACGATGGACAGGCCGAGTCCCGCGCCGCCGGTCTCCGCCTTGGTGCTGCGGTCGGCGCGGGTGAAGCGTTCGAAGACGCCCGACTGGATGTCCTCGGGGATGCCGGGGCCGTCGTCGTGGACCTTCAGCAGTGCCGTGGTGGCCTCGGCCTCCAGTGTCACCGTCACCTTGGTGCCGGCCGGGGTGTGCAGGCGGGCGTTGGACAGCAGGTTGGCCAGGACCTGGTGGAGGCGGTGTTCGTCGCCCGTCACCGTGACCGGGTCCTCCGGGAGGTCCAGCTCCCAGCGGTGACCGGAACCCGTGGCCCGCGCGTCCGTGAGGGCGTCGAGGACCAGTCGGGTGAGGTCGACGGGCGCGGCCTCCAGGGGGCGGCCCGCGTCCAGGCGGGCCAGCAGGAGCAGGTCGTCGACCATGGCGCCCATGCGGGTCGACTCGGCGGCGATGCGTTCCAGAGCCCGGGTGATCTCCGGCGGCAGCGGGCCGGGGTGCAGCAGGGCGAGTTCGGCGTGGCCGCGAACCGAGGCGACCGGGGTGCGCAGTTCGTGGCTGGCGTCGGCGGCGAAGCTGCGCAGCCTCTCCTCGCTGGCGTGGCGCTTGGTGAGGGCGTCCTCGACGTGGCCCAGCATGCGGTTGAAGGCGCCGGCGACCCGGCCCACCTCACTGCGCGGGTCGGTTTCCGGGGCGCGCGGCGGGAGAGCCACCTCCCCGCTGGCCAGCGAGAGTTCGCTGACCCGGGTGGCGGTCGCGGCGACCCGGCTGAGCGGGCGCAGGGACCAGCGCACCCACAGGGCGCCCGCGATGCCGGCGGCCGTGAGGGCGGCGCCGAAGACGATCCCGGCGACCAGTTCCAGGCGGTGGACGGCGGCCTCGACGGGCTCCAGGGGCAGCCCGGTGATCAGGACGTCGCCGTCCAGGCCGCGGGAGACGAGCATCCGGTACTCGTGCAGCGCGGAGAGCTCGACGCTGTGGCCCCTGCCGTCCACCGGGACCGCGGCGAGCCGTTTCCGGTCCTGCGCGGTCAGGTCGACGGTCAGGGTGCCGCTGGGGCGGACCACCGCCGCATGGGTGACCGTGCCGTCCACCAGCCGGGCGCCGAACGTGCCCGTGGCCTGCCGACGGGTGTCTCCACGCTCGTCACCGTCGTGGTCGTCCGGCACCTGGCCCTGGTGTTCCAGACTGACCGCGAACCTGTTCCCGGCCTCGGTGAGCTGCTCGTCGAGCCGACTGGTCAGGAAGCCGCTCAGCTCCACCACGGCGGCCAGTCCGACGGCGGCGCAGCTCACCGCGAGGAGCACCAGGAGGCCGAGAGTGAGGCGGGCCCGCAGCGAGTGCGGCCGCAGGCTCCTCATGTCGTCACCGGCTTGATCACGTACCCCGCCCCGCGCACAGTGTGGATCATCGGCTCGCGGCCGGCGTCCACCTTCTTGCGCACGTAGGAGATGTACAGCTCGACGACATGGGCGCGGCCCCCGAAGTCGTAGGACCACACCCGATCCAGGATCTGCGCCTTGCTGAGCACGCGGCGCGGGTTGCGCATGAGGAAGCGCAGCAGCTCGAACTCGGTCGGGGACAGCTCGATCAGCTCGCCGCCGCGGGTGACCTCGCGGGCGTCCTCGTCCATGACCAGGTCGCCGACGGTCAGCCGGGGGCCCTCGTCGAGTTGCCGGGCCATGCCCGCGCGGCGCAGCAGTCCGCGCAGCCGGGCGACGACCTCCTCCAGGCTGAACGGCTTGGTCACGTAGTCGTCGCCGCCCGCCGTGATGCCCTTGATACGGTCCTCGACGGCGTCCCGGGCGGTCAGGAAGAGCACGCACACGTCGGCCTTCACGGTGTGCAGGGAGCGGAGCACGGCGAAGCCGTCGGTGTCCGGGAGCATCACGTCCAGGACGACGGCGTCGGGCAGCAGTTCCCGGGCGGCGGCCACCGCCGAGGCGCCGTCGCCGGCCGTGCGGACCTGCCAGCCCTCGTAGCGCAGGGCGCCGGACAGGACCTCGGCGAGATCGGGGTCGTCGTCGACGACGAGGACGCGCAGCGGGGTGCCGTCGGGGCGGGTGAGTGCGGGGCGGCCGGAGCGGGTGGTGTTCATCGCTCTTCCAGGATCGCCCCTCGTCGGGGCCGCGGACATCCCGGCAAGCTCTGAGTTTCCTCTGAGTCCGCTCAGCGGGTGCCCGTTCAGAGGGTCCTGAGAAGTTCACCTCGCACAGTGGTGTCCAGGACAGGCGAAAGGACACCCCCTATGACCACCGTGTACGAGCGGCGGGCCGCACCGCCCGTGGCGCCGCCCGCGCGGCGCTCCCCCGCGGGTGCCGTGCTGGCCCTGCTGTGGGCGGGGGCGGCGGCCGTGATCGCCCTGTGGTGGGCGGACACCGGGTCGGTGGTCGGCGCGGCCGGGTGGCTGACCGGGGCCGGGCGGATCGCCGGCTTGCTGTGCGGGTACGCCTGCGCGGTGCTGGTGGGCCTGATGGCACGGGTTCCGCTGCTGGAGAAGCGGGTCGGCTCGGACCGGGTGGCCCGGTGGCACGCGATGGCCGGCCGCTACACCGTCTCCCTGCTGCTCGCGCACATCGGGCTGATCCTCGCCGGGTACGCCGCCCAGGACGGAGCCTCGCTGTGGCACGAGACCGTCACGGTGGTCCTGGACTACCCGGAGATGCTCAAGGCGACCGCCGGCACGGTGATCCTCCTCGCGGTCGGCATCACCTCCGCCCGCGCGGTGCGCCGCCGGACCAGTTACGAGTTCTGGTACTACGTCCATCTCCTCACGTACGCGGCCGTGTTCCTCTCCTTCGGTCACCAACTGGCGCTCGGGAACGACTTCAACGGCAACACGGCAGCCACGGCCGCCTGGTACGCCCTCTACCTCGGTGTCGCGGCCCTGGTGCTGTGGTTCCGGATCCTCGCGCCGGTGCGGCTGAACCTGCGCCACCGGCTGCGTGTGGAGTCGGTACACAGGGAGGCACCGGACGTGTACTCGGTCGTCGTGCGCGGTCGGCGGCTGGACGAACTGGGCGCGCGGGCCGGGCAGTTCTTCCGCTGGCGGTTCCTCGGGGAGGGCATGGGCTGGACCTCGACGCCGTACTCGCTCTCGGCGCCGCCCCGCCGCGACCGGATGCGGATCACTGTCAAGGCGCTCGGAGACCACAGCGCCGCCGTGGCGTTGCTGCGGCAGGGCACCCGCGTGTGGGCGGAGGGGCCGTACGGCTCGCTGACCGAGGACCGCCGGACCTCGCCCAAGTCGCTGCTCGTCGCCGCGGGCGTGGGCATCACGCCGATGCGCGCCCTGTTCGAGACCCTCCCCGGTCAGGTCACCCTCGTCTACCGGGCCCGTACCGCGGAGGACCTGGCGCTCGGCGGCGAGCTGGAGGCCCTCGCCCGCTGGCGCGGCGCGAAGGTGCTGTACGCGCTCAACGGGCCGGACGGCCGGCGTCCGGACCTGAGCGCCAGGTCCCTCCGGGCGACCGTCCCGGACCTCGCGGGCCACGACGTCTACATCTGCGGCCCGCACGGCTTCGCCAGGGACCTGTACGAGGAACTGCGCGCGGCCGGAGTCCCGGACCGGCGGATCCACCACGAGTCATTCGAACTCTGAGCGCTGTGAGGCCGCAGAAGTGCACGCACTGAAGAAGAACCGTCCGCTGCGCCGCATCGTGCTAGCGAGCGCCGCCACCGTCTCCGGGATGGTGATGCTGTTGTCGCTGAAGCCGCACGCGTCACCTACGGCCGCCCTGGCCGTCCCCGCGCCCTCCAGCAGTTCGAGCGTGTCGAGCGGCACCGGCAAAACGGCCACCACCGGCACGAAGACGGTCACCGGCGACACGATCCAGACCCGCTGGGGCCCGGTCCAGGTCCGCGTCACCGTCAAGGACGGCAAGCTCACCGAGGTCACGGCGGTCACCTACCCGACGGACAACCCGCGGGACCAGGAGATCAACAGTTACGCGCTCCCCCGGTTGCGCAGCGAGGCCCTCCAGGCCCAGAGCGCGGACATCGACACGGTCTCGGGAGCCACTTACACGAGCGATGGTTACCGCCAGTCACTCCAGTCCGCACTGGACTCCGCGGGCAGCTGAACACACCGGCGTCACCGCACGTATCTGAGGACCAAGGGACCACGCCCACCCCCCTTGCCCCCGTCCCCGGAGGAAACGTGACCACCACGCTCGCCAGCGGCCGCGCCGCCCGCCGTCAGACGATGCGCCGCATCCGTCCGCGCCGTTCCCCGGCGACCGTTCTGCTGATCGCCGTATGGGCGGGCGCGGCCGGTGTGCTGTGGCTGTGGTGGCACAACACGCCGTCCGTGGCCGACGACAACAGCAAGATCCTCAACGCGGGCCGGATCACCGGTCTGCTGGCCGGCTATCTGATGGCGCTCGTGGTGCTGCAGATGGCCAGGGTGCCCGCGCTGGAACGCCGGGTGGGCTCCGACCGGGTCGCCCGCTGGCACGCGATGACCGGCCGCTACACGCTCTGCCTGGTCGTCGCCCACGTCTTCCTGATCATGTGGGGCTACGCCCTCCAGGCCGGCAAGGGGCTCGGCGACATCGTCCAGCAGACGATGGACTCCATCAACCAGCTCCCGGACATGGGCAAGGCGGCCATCGGCACCGGGCTGCTGTTCGTGATCGGGCTGATGTCCATCGGCGGGGTGCGTCGCAGGATCCCGTACGACACCTGGTACCACGTGCACCTGCTGACGTACGCGGCGGTCTTCCTGACGTTCTGGCACCAGCTGACCACCGGCAACGACTTCGCGGTCGAGCCGGTCGCCAAGACCGTCTGGTACGGGCTGTACGGCTCCGTCACCGCGCTGGTGCTCTGGTACCGGATCCTCACGCCGATCCGGCTGAACCTGCGCCACCGCATGTACGTCGAGGCGGTCGTCGAGGAGACGCCGGGCGTCGTCTCGGTGCTGATCGGCGGGCGCAAGCTGCACCGGATGGGCGCGGAGGCGGGCCAGTTCTTCCGCTGGCGGTTCCTCGCCCCGGGCATGCGGTTCAGCTCCCACCCGTACTCGCTGTCCGCCGCGCCCCGGCCGGGCATGCTGCGGATCACGGTGAAGGCGATCGGCGACCACAGCGAGCGGCTGCGCGAGCTGGAGCCCGGCACCAAGGTGTGGGCCGAGGGGCCGTACGGCGCCCTGACCGCCCAGCGCCGCAGCCGCGGCAAGGTGCTGCTGGTGGCCGGCGGTGTCGGCATCACGCCGATGCGCGCCCTGTTCGAGACGCTGCCGGGCGCGGCCGGTGACATCACCCTCCTATACCGGGCCAACACCACCCAGGACCTGGCCCTGTGGGACGAGCTCGCCGCCATCGCCGAAGAGCGTGGCGCCCGCCTGATGTACGCGGTGAACAGTCCGGACGGGGAGCGCCCGGACATCTCCGCCGAGTCCCTCCAGCGCAAGCTCCCCGACATCGACAAGCACGACGTGTTCATGTGCGGGCCGAACGGTTTCGCGCAGTCCGTGTTCGAAGCACTGCGCGGCGCGGGTGTGCCCGCCCGCCGCATCCATCACGAGTCGTTCGAGATGTGACGACGGGAATTCAGGAGCTGTTGAAGCGATGAGGAAGAGTCACCCCGTCCGTCGAGTCGTGCTCGCGACCGCCGCCACCGTCTCCGGTGTCGTGCTGATGCTGTCGCTGAAGCCGTCCTCGGACCCGGCGTCCGCCCAGGCGGGCGGAACGATCCCGCAGCAGACCGCGGCGGCGCAGGAGTCGGCCCAGGGCGGCACCGGGGCGGCCGCCGGCGGCGCGGTCACCGGGGACGTGGTCCAGACCCAGTACGGTCCCGTCCAGGTCCGTATCACCGTCAGCGGCAACAAGATCACCAAGGCGGAGGCGGTCCAGGCGCCCAAGGGCGGCACCAGCGACCAGAAGACCGCCCTGTCCGTTCCGAAGCTCAACCAGGCCGTGGTCGCCAAGCAGAGCCCGCAGATCGACACGGTCTCCGGGGCGACCTACACGAGCGAGGGCTACAAGAAGTCGCTCCAGTCGGCGATCGACAAGGCGAACGCGGCCGCCCCGGCCCAGCCGTCGGCTCAGCCCTCCAAGCCGGCCGGCGGGGGCGCGGGGGCGGCCGCGAAGACGGTCACCGGTGCGGTCTCCCAGACCCAGTACGGTCCGGTCCAGGTCCGGATCACGGTCAGCGGCGGCAAGGTCACCAAGGCCGAGGCCGTGCAGGCCCCCAAGGGCGGGACCAGCGACCAGAAGACGGCGCTGTCCATCCCGAAGCTCAACCAGGAGGCGGTGGCGGCCGGCAGCGCGGACATCGACTCGGTGTCCGGTGCCACCTACACCAGCGAGGGCTACAAGAAGTCGCTGCAGTCCGCGCTGGACCAGGCCGGTGGCTGACACGGTGGCCGAGCCGGCACAAGCTCCCGCCGCGGTGCGTCACGCGGAGGAGGTCATGGGGACGGTCTTCTCCTTCGACGTCCGCGGCGGGGAACCCCTTGCCGTGCAGGCGGCACTGCGGGAGGCGGTGGCGGGGCTGCACCGCGTGAACGAGGTGTTCAGCACCTACCGCGACGACAGCCAGGTCTCCCGCCTGGCCCGCGGTGAGCTGACGGTCGACGACTGCGATCGCGAGGTCGCCGAGGTCCTCGAACTCGGCGCCGAGGCCGAGCGGTTGAGCGACGGCTGGTTCAGCATGCGCTACGAGGGCCGCCTCGATCCGACGGGCATCGTCAAGGGCTGGGCGGTGGAACGCGCGGCCCGTCGTGTGGCCGAGTCGGGCGCGACGGGCGTCAGCGTCAACGGCGGCGGAGACGTACAGCTGTTGGGCGTACCGGGCCCCGAACGCCCCTGGCGGGTAGGCGTCTCGGACCCGCTCCGCCCGGGCGGCCTGGCGGCCGTGGTCTCGGCGGCGGGCGCGACGGAACTGGCGGTGGCGACGTCCGGCACGGCCGAGAGAGGCGCCCACATTGTCGACCCCCGCACGGGCCGCTCGGCGGTCACGGACCTGCTGGCGGTGACGGTGGTGGCCCCGACCATCACCTGGGCGGACTGCTGGGCGACGGCGGCTTTCGCGATGGGGTCACGGGAGGGCCTGGCCTGGCTGGAGAGCCTGCCCGACGTGGAGGCCCTGCTGATCACGGCGGGCGACGAGGTGCTGATCACAGGGGGCCTGGCAGCTAGGTTGGGGTGAAGGCCTTTGGGGGCGCGGGGAACTGCGCGACCAGCCCCCGCGCACCCGCACCCGACCGACAACCTCTAGTGCCCGTTCTGAGCCAACCGCAACAGATGCTCAGCCAGCGCCTGCCCCCCCGTAGGGTTCCGGCTGATCAGCATCAACGTGTCGTCACCGGCGATCGTCCCGAGAATGTCATGCAGCTCGGCCTGATCAATCGCCGACGCCAGGAACTGCGCGGCCCCCGGAGGAGTCCGCAGCACCACGAGGTTCGCCGAAGCCTCCGCGGAGATCAGCAGCTCCTGGGAGAGCCGCCGCATCCGCTCCTCCTTCGCCGACTCCCCCAGCGGAGCACGGGGGGTCCGGAAACCCCCCTCACTCGGCACCGCGTAGATGAGATCGCCGTCGGTGTTGCGGATCTTCACAGCGTTCAGCTCGTCGAGGTCCCGGGAGAGCGTCGCCTGGGTGACGCTCAGCCCATCGTCGGACAGCAGCTTGGCCAACTGGCTCTGCGACCGCACCGGTTGCCGGTTGAGGATGTCCACGATCCGCCGGTGGCGCGCGGTACGCGTCTGCGGCACCGCGGGTCCCGCGACCCCGTTGTGCTCGTGCTCCTGCGCATGGCTCATCGTCGTCTCATTCCCCGGATCATCCGTCTCCCTCGGCGGTACCCAGGATGCCGGGGAGAGCCTGAAGAAGCGCGTCCACTTCGTCGTCGCCGAGGTTCAGCGGCGGCATCAGCCGTACGACATCGGGGGCGGGCGCGTTCACCAGGAAACCGGCGTCCTGAGCCGCCTTCTGCACCTGCGGTGCGAGCGGCTCGGTGAGCACGATACCCAGGAGGAGTCCCGCACCCCGGACATGGTCGATCAGCGGGTGTCCCAGGGACTCGATTCCGTCCCGCAGCTTCTCGCTCTGCCGCTTGACGTTCTCCAGCAACCCGTCGTTCTCGATGGTGTCGAGAACGGCGAGTCCGGCGGCGCACGCGACCGGGTTCCCGCCGAAGGTCGTCCCGTGCTGTCCCGGCTGGAGGAGGTCCGCGGCCCGCCCGAAGGCGACGGTCGCGCCGAGCGGCAGTCCGCCGCCGAGCTGCTTGGCGAGGGTGACCACGTCCGGCAGCACACCCTCGTGGGCCTGGTACTCGAACCAGTGCCCGGTACGGCCGATGCCGGTCTGGACCTCGTCGAGGACCAGCAGCGCGCCCTTGGCCGCCGTGATCGCCCGGGCCGCCTTGAGGTAGCCGGCCGGGGGCACCACGACGCCGTTCTCGCCCTGGATGGGCTCGATGACGACGAGTGCGGTGTCCTCGGTGACCGCGGCGGCCAGGGCCTGCGCCTCGCCGTAGGGCACATGCGTGACGTCCGCGGGCAGCGGCAGGAAGGGGGTCTTCTTGGCGGGCTGGCCGGTGAGCGCGAGGGCGCCCATGGTGCGGCCGTGGAAGCCGCCCTCGGTGGCGACCATGTGGGTGCGCCCGGTCAGCCGGCCGATCTTGAAGGCGGCCTCGACGGACTCGGCGCCCGAGTTGCAGAAGAAGACCTTGCCGTCCCGGCCGAAGAGGTGGAGCAGCCGCTCGGCGAGCGCGACGGTCGGCTCCGCCATGAAGAAGTTGGAGATGTGGCCGAGGGAGGCGATCTGCCGGCTCACTGCCTCGACGATCGCCGGGTGGGCGTGGCCGAGCGCGTTGGTGGCGATGCCGCCGACGAAGTCGAGGTACTGCCTGCCCTCGCTGTCCCAGACCTTGAGCCCCTCGCCGCGGACGAGAGGCAGGCGCGGGGTGCCGTAGTTGTTCATGAGCGAGCCCTGCCAGCGCTGGGCGAGCTCCTGATTGTCGGTCATACGGCATCCCCCTCTTGCGCGTCCGGCACGACCATCGTGCCGATGCCCTCGTCGGTGAAGATCTCCAGCAGGATCGAGTGCTGGACCCGCCCGTCGATGACCCGGGCCGTGGTCACGCCGCCTCGCACGGCGTGCAGGCAGCCCTCCATCTTCGGGACCATGCCGGAACTCAACTCCGGCAGCAGCTTCTCCAGTTGGGAAGCCGTGAGGCGGCTGATCACCTCGTCGCTGTGCGGCCAGTCCTCGTAGAGGCCCTCGACGTCCGTGAGGACCATGAGGGTTTCGGCGCCCAGAGCAGCAGCGAGTGCCGCAGCCGCCGTATCAGCATTGACGTTGTAGACATGGTGGTCGTCCTGGCTTCGGGCGATCGACGAGACGACCGGGATCCGGCCGTCGGCGAGCAGTGCCTCGATCGCGCCCGTGTCGATCTCGGTGATCTCGCCCACCCGCCCGATGTCGACCAACTCGCCGTCGATCTCGGGCTGGTGCTTGATGGCGGTGATGGTGTGGGCGTCCTCGCCGGTCAGTCCGACGGCGAGCGGCCCGTGTTCGTTGAGCAGGTTGACCAGCTCGCGCTGGACCTGGCCGGCCAGCACCATCCGTACGACGTCCATGGCGTCCTCGGTGGTGACGCGCAGGCCGGCCTTGAACTCGCTGACGATGCCGTGCTTGTCGAGGGCCGCGCTGATCTGCGGGCCGCCGCCGTGCACGACGACCGGCTTGAGTCCGGCGTGGTGCAGAAAGACGACGTCCTGGGCGAAGGCGGCCTTGAGGTCCTCGTCGATCATGGCGTTGCCGCCGAACTTGATGACGACGGTCTTGCCGTTGTGGCGGACCAGCCAGGGCAGCGCCTCGATGAGGATCTGGGCCTTGGGGAGCGCGGTGTGCTTTCGCGTGGTGCTCATGAGGAGTAGGCGCTGTTCTCGTGGACGTAGTCGGCGGTGAGGTCGTTGGTCCAGATGGTGGCGGTCTCGGACCCGGCCGCGAGGTCGGCGATGATGTGCACCTCGCGGTAGCGCATGTCGACCTTGTCGCGGTCCTCGCCGACGCCGCCGTTCTTGCAGACCCAGACCCCGTTGATGGCGACGTTGAGCCGGTCGGGCTCGAACGCGGCCTTCGTGGTGCCGATCGCGGAGAGCACGCGGCCCCAGTTGGGGTCCTCGCCGTGGATCGCGCACTTGAGGAGGTTGTTGCGGGCGATGGAGCGGCCGACCTCGACGGCGTCGTCCTCGCTCGCCGCGTTCACGACCTCGACCTTGATGTCCTTGCTGGCGCCCTCGGCGTCCCGGATGAGCTGCTGGCCGAGGTCGTCGCAGACCTGCCGTACGGCTTCCGCGAAGTCCGCGTACTCCGGGGTGACTTCGGAGGCGCCCGAGGCGAGCAGCAGCACGGTGTCGTTGGTGGACATGCAGCCGTCGGAGTCGACGCGGTCGAAGGTCGTGCGGGTGGCGGCCCGAAGCGCCTTGTCCAGTACGTCACTCGGCAGGTCGGCGTCGGTGGTGAGGACGACCAGCATGGTGGCAAGGCCGGGGGCGAGCATGCCCGCGCCCTTGGCCATGCCGCCGACGGTCCAGCCGTCCTTCGTCACGACGGACGTCTTGTGGACGGTGTCGGTGGTCTTGATGGCGATGGCGGCCTTCTCGCCGCCGTGCTCGGAGAGTTGAGCGGCCGCGGCCTCGACTCCGGGCAGGAGCTTGTCCATGGGGAGAAGCAGACCGATGAGGCCGGTGGACGCGACGGCGACCTCGCCCGCGCCGATCTCCAGCACCTCCGCGACCTTCTCGGCGGTGGCGTGCGTGTCCTGGAAGCCCTTGGGGCCCGTACAGGCGTTGGCGCCACCGGAGTTCAGTACGACGGCGGTCAGCTCACCGCTCTTGAGGACCTGCTCGGACCACAGCACCGGCGCGGCCTTCACACGGTTGGAGGTGAAGACGCCGGCGGCGGCGCGGCAGGGCCCGGTGTTGACCACGAGGGCCAGGTCCGGGTTGCCGTTCTCCTTGATTCCGGCGGCGATGCCCGCCGCCTGGAATCCCTTGGCTGCCGTGACGCTCACGGTGCGACTCCGATCGTGGAAAGACCGAGCTCCTCGGGGAGACCGAGGGCGATGTTCATGCTCTGGACGGCACCGCCCGCGGTGCCCTTGGCCAGGTTGTCGATGGCGCTGATCGCGATGATGCGGCCCACGGACTCGTCGAGGGCGACCTGCACCTGAACGCCGTTCGAACCGTAGACGGACGCCGTGGCGGGCCACTGGCCCTCGGGCAGCAGGTGGACGAAGGGTTCGTCGGCGAAGGCCTTCTCGTAGGCGGCGCGCACGGACTCGGCGGTGACGCCGGGTTTCGCCGAGGCGCTGCACGTGGCGAGGATGCCGCGGGGCATCGGCGCGAGGGTCGGGGTGAAGGAGACCTTCACCTTCGCACCGGCCACCCCACTGAGGTTCTGGATCATCTCGGGCGTGTGCCGGTGGCCGCCGCCGACGCCGTACGGCGACATGGAGCCCATGACCTCGCTGCCCAGCAGGTTCGGCTTGGGCGCCTTGCCCGCACCGGAGGTGCCCGAGGCGGCGACGATCACGGCCTCGTTCTCGGCGAGCCCGGCGGTGTAGGCCGGGAAGAGGGCGAGCGTGACGGCGGTCGGGTAGCAACCGGGCACCGCGATCCGCCTGGTGCCGGTAAGGGCGGTGCGGGCACCGGGCAGTTCGGGGAGGCCGTAGGGCCAGGTGCCGGCGTGCGCGGAGCCGTAGAACTTCTCCCAGTCGGCCGCGTCCTTGAGCCGGAAGTCGGCGCCCATGTCGACGACGAGGACGTCCGGGCCGAGCCGCTCGGCGACGGCGGCGGACTGTCCGTGCGGCAGCGCGAGGAAGACGACGTCGTGTCCGGCGAGGACTTCGGCCGTGGTCTCCTGGAGTACCCGGTCGGCCAGCGGCAGCAGGTGGGGCTGGAGCGAGCCGAGTCGCTGGCCGGCGTTGGAGTTGCCGGTCAGGGCTCCGACCTCGACCTCGGGGTGCGCCAGGAGCAGTCGCAGGACCTCACCGCCCGCGTATCCGCTCGCTCCCGCCACCGCCGCACGTACCGCCATGTCATCCTCCTCCTGGATGGCATGACTATACGTATCGCTGCACGTTTATGCAACCGCGTGCATACTCACGCCCTCCGTCGGCGCACGGCCCCGAACACCCCGAGCCCGGCGAGAACCGCGAGCGAACCGCCCCCGACCGCGGTACCCAGGCGCAGGCCGGGCGGACGGAAAGCGCAGGTGACACCGGTCGAGCCGGCGTCGAGCGGTACGGCGATCAGCCCGTGGTACTGCTTCGCGGGTACGAGGGCCGCGTCACCGGCGGCGCAGCGCCAGCCGGCGATGCGGGGCGCGGCCACGACGGCGACGCCCCTGCTGCCCGCCGGGAGCTCGGCCCGGATCGTGCCGCCGGAGCCGGAGACGGTCACCCGGGTGGCTCCGGTGGCCCGGAGCTGCCGTACGGCGGCACGCAGGCGCCCGGTGTCCAGGCAGCCGACCGCCTGGTCCGGCACGACGCCCAAGCGGCTCGCGGACAGCTCGATCGTGAGGCGCCCGGAGTCCGGGACCGTGCCGAGCCGCTCCATCGCGGCGATCTTGGTGAGGGGCCGCCAGTCGGCCCGGAACCGTCCCGTCAGGCCGTGGGCCGAGGGCCCGGCGAGCCGCGCGGTGCCCGCGAAGTACGGCGCCCAGAGGTAGACCTCGCCGCCCGCCCGGCACCGGGCGGTGATCGTCGCCTTTCCCCCCACCCGCACGCCCTGGCGCCGGTCGGTGCTGCGGTCCGCGTCCTTCCCGGCGGCGTTGAGCACGGTGATGCGCGGCAGGGTGTAGACATGGGCGCCCAGCAGCAGCTCCTGGTTGTGGTACGGCGACGGCCCGAAGGCGCCGGTCGCGGCGGAGGGCCGTACCGTCACCAGGGGCGGCACGTCCTCGCGGGTCACGGTCTCCCCGGTGCCGTCCTGCGGGAACCAGTTCTGGTGCGGGTCCGGCGGGGAGTGCACCCGGGCGCCGACGGAGAAGATCGCGTCCGTGACCGCGTTGTCCAGGCTCTGGAGGCTGCGGCCGCCGGACGTCCAGCCGCCGCCGAGGGCGCTGAGCGTGCTGCTGAGCACGGCCGAGGTGTGGCTGCTGTAGTACTGGGCGCCCTGCCCGCCGACCTCCAGCGGGTCGTTGCCCACGGTCTGCTCGCGGCCCGGGTCGGTGCGGTAGCGGGGCCAGCCGTCGGCCCGCGCGATCGCCTCGGCCTGGTCCTGCTGACGCCGGCCCCAGGGCGCGTAGTCGTCCATGTGCCCGAACCGCATCCGGGTGGCCACGGCGTCGGTGGCGGTGGCCTCGCCCAGTTGCACTCCGACGAGCAGTACGGCGGCCAGCGCGGCCGGGGCCGTGCGCAGCACGGGCCGTGCGCGGGTGAGCAGGACCAGTCCGAGCAGCGCGCCCGCGGCCGCCGTCAGGAACACCGGCCAGGCGAAGGAACGGACCAGCTGGCTGCCGCTCGCGACGAGGGCGATCAGCGCGAGGAGTCCGCCCGCCGCGCCCAGTGCCCGCCGGTCGAGGGGACCGTAGGAGAGCGCGTGCCAGGCAGCGATCACCAGCAGGGCGCACACCACGAAGGTCTGGCGGTAGGAAGTGCCCTGCGGCTCGGCGAAGGCGTGCCACATCAGATGGGTCGGACCCCACTGCATCGACAGGGTCACGAGGACCACCAGCAGCGTCCACCCGGCGCGCACCCGGCGGGGAGCCGCGCGGTGGAAGGGCAGGGCGAGGGCGAGCAGCAGTGCCGTGGTGCCCACGAAGAGCGCCGGGGAGCCGAAGCTGTACGTCGTCGGCAGCAGCCGGGCCAGCAGGTCCTCCGTGCCCACCGGCGCGAAGTGCGTGAACCGGCCCTCGGAGGCGTGCGCGCTGCCGAAGTAGACGACCGTCACCAGGGGGGCGGCCAGGCCCATGCCGAGGGCGAAAGTCAAGGCGGCGCGGCCCGCGGCGGTGAGCCTGCGGCGGCGCGGCAGGTCGGCCAGCCACAGTCGCAGCAGGAACACCAGAGCGGCGGCGAGGGTGGCCATGTACGCCGTGTAGAAGTTGGCGACCCAGGCGGCCGTCACCACGAGCACCCCGACGAGCGGGCGCCGGCCGCTCAGGACCCACTCGCCGACCAGGCAGAGCAGGGGCAGGGCGATCAGTCCGTCGAGCCACATGAGGTTGTACGAGGCGGTCGCCACGGTCCAGCCGCACAGGGCGTAGGACGTGCCCAGCAGGCCCGCCGCCCACCAGCGCCCCGGACGCAGCCTCAGCAGCAGCCAGGCCATGGCGGCAGCGGCGCACGCGATCTTCAGCACGGTGATCACGTAGACCGCGAGATCGATCTCGTCCCGTGGGAACACCCCTACGAGCAGGGCGAACGGGCTGGTGAGGTAGGTGCCGAGGTCGGGCAGGAAACTGGTGCCGAACCCCGACTGCCAGTTGACCAGGAGCCCGCCGGTGGCCCGCCCGTGCAGCAGGTCCCACAGGTGCGCGTGGAACGGCACGTACTGGTTGCCCAGGTCGTTGACGTTCCGGGTGCGCGGCCCGAAGGGGTGGCTGCGGGCGACGGCGTCGGCCGCGCAGAGCACGACGACGGTGAGCGCCGCCGCGAGCAGGGCGGCCCGCGCCGGCCCCGGCGGTGGGGCCGCAACAGGGCTGGTCGGCCGGTCGCCCCTGAGGTCGTCCGCGGTCTTCGGGTCGGGTGGGACGGTCGGTCGCACCCTTTGTCCGCTGGTCAATTCAAGCCCCCGTCCGGGGCGTTCACCCCGTGCGTTGTCACTGCGTCGATTTAGACAGGGGGTGCATACGGTTGGTTGTCCGACCGCCGATGGCGGTGAAGTGAATTCCGTGCGCCCCCGAGGCAAAGGTGGCCGAGGGGGGCCGTACAGGCAGAGGGAGCTGACATGAGCGAGAGCACCACCCGCGAGGAGCGCTTCGCGCGGGGCCTGGAGATGCTGGGCAGCGTCAACCCCGAGGTGGGGCAGCTGGTCGTCGACTCGCTCGCCGACATCAGCCCGGAGATGGGCCACCAGGTCATCGCCTGGGGATTCGGCGAGATCTACGCGCGGCCACAACTCGCGCCTCGTGACCGCCAGTTGGTCACCCTGGGCATGCTCACCGCGCTCGGCGGCTGTGAGGCCCAGCTGGAGGTGCACATCAACACGGCCCTGAACGTGGGCCTGACCCCCGAGCAGATCGTCGAGGCGCTGTTGCAGTCGGCCGGATACTGCGGCTTCCCGAGGGCCCTCAACGCCACGGCGGTGGCGAAGAAGGTCTTCGGTGAGCGGGGGCTGCTGCCCGTCGGACAGCAGCCCGCCGACCCGTCGGCTACCTCTGCCTGATCCTCAGGAAGGTGACCGAGTTCGCCGGGAAGGTGTACGAGAACTTCCCGGCGACCCCGTCGAAGGTGGACCTCACCGGGGCGACCGCGGTCGACGTCTCGCTGTTCACGGCGTCCGGGGCGGCCGCCAGGGTGGTCACCCGGGCCCTGGAAGCGACCTTGGCGCGGCCCAGGTCGATCGCCGTACGGGCCGCCGAGTCCTGGGCGTTGACGACCTTGACGATCAGGTCACCGGTCTTCTGATCCAAGGTTGCGACCTGGCGGAACGGCTCGGCCGGCTTGTCGTCGGTGAAGCTGCCCCACTCCTGTCCGTCGAGGTAGAGGGTCACCTGGCGGCCGCGCACCTTGACGTCGATGTCGTAGGCACGGCCGGTCTCGACCGATCCGGCCTTGGAGATCAGCGTCGACTTGCCGCCGTCCACGGCCTGTTCGACGGCGGTCTGGGTGTTGTTCCAGCCGCCGATGTTCCACCAGTAGTAGTTGCCGGTGTCCTTGACGCCGAAGGCGACGAGGAAGCCCTCCTTGCCGGCCTTCTTGGTGGCCTTCACCTTCAGGTCGTAGTCGTGCCAGGACGGGTCGCCGGCCGAGACCATGGTGTTCTCGGCGTTGACGTCGCTCTGCAGGTACTGCCCGTCCTGGACGCTCCAGCTGCCCGCACCGGTGTGGGTCCACTGCGAGGCGCCGGAGGAGAAGTCGTCGGTGAGCAGCGCCCGGCCGTCGGCGTCCGTGACCAACACGTCGTCGTACGCCGCCGTCGTCGCCCACGTCGAGAGGCCCACGGCACCGGTGATCGGGGCGAGCAGCGAGGGCGTTCCGGTGGCCGTCGAGGGCACCACGCGGTCGCCGACGTTGTTCATGAACAGCTTCTGGACCTCGTAGTTGGCGGAGTTCCAGGAGGCGTGGTTGTTGAACCAGATCAGGTCCGGGCGCCACTGGACGTAGTCCTCGTTGGCGAACAGCGGGGCGTAGGAGGCGAGTTTGACGACGTCGGCGTTGCGTTCCAGGCCGGTCATGAAGGCGGCCTCGGTGAGGCCGTTCTTGAAGGTGTTGCCCTGGGAGGCGTACTCGCCGAGGAAGACCTTCGGGCCGTTCCTGTCGTAGGAGTCGTAGCGGTCGTTGTTCTGGAGGAACCACTGCGGGCTGTTGTAGTAGTGCTCGTCGACCATGTCGACCTTGGCGTCCTTGTTGAGCTGCCAGGCCGTGTCGAAGGTCGTACCGGAGTCGTCCGGGCCGGAGTTGGAGATCACCTGGATGTCCGGGTACTTCGCCTCGACGGCGGCGCGGAACTCCTTGAACCGGGCGAAGAACTCCTCGGGCAGGTTCTCCTCGTTGCCGACCTCGATGTGGGTGAGGTGGAAGGGCTCGGGGTGGCCCATCTTCGCCCGTACCTTGCCCCACTTGGAGCTCGCATCCCCGTTGGCGAACTCGATGAGGTCGAGGGTGTCCTGGATGTGCCGCTTGAGCAGTGCCTCATCGACGACGGCCTTGTTCTGGCCGCAACCGGTGACGAGGGCGGGGACGACGGGCAGCGGCATGGCGCCGATGTCCTCGGAGAGGCGGAAGTACTCGTAGTAGCCGAGGCCGTAACTCTGGTTGTAGCCCCAGAAGTTGGCGTTGGTCGCACGCTGCTCGACCGGGCCGACGGTGTCCTTCCACTGGTACGAGCGCTTGCGCTGCCAGCCGGAGGCCTGGCTGTAGTCCTCCATGGACCCCGTGTTGACCAGGCAGCCGCCGGGGAAGCGCACGAAGCCCGGGTGCAGGGCGGCGATCTTCTCGGCGAGGTCCTTGCGCAGGCCGTTGGGCTCACCCCGGTAGGTGTCGCGCGGGAAGAGGGAGACCATGTCGAGGGCGGCCGCGGCGGAGGAGGCCACGGTGAGGCGGCCGCGGGAGCTGGTCCTCGTCGCGGTGAGGACGACCTTGTACCGGGCCCAGCCGCTCTTCGTCACGGCCACCTTGCGGGCGGTGGCGAGCGTGCCGTCGGCGTCCTGGAGGGAGATCGTGAGGGCCGCCCCCGCGTCTGCGCGGGCCCACACCGAGAAGTCGTACTTCTTGCCCTCGTCGACGTGGATGCCGGTGTTGTATCCGGCGTTGGTGACGGATGAACCTGCGGCCAGGGAGAGGTAGGTGCGGTTGCGTTCGTTGAGGCGGCCGTCGTCGCTCAGGACCTGGGCCGTGCCGTCGACGGTCCAGGAGGTCAGCGGGGCGTACGAGGCGTTGTCGGCGGTCGCGTACTCGAAGGACCGGTTCTGCACGAGCTCGGCGTACAGACCGCCGTCCGCGGCCCGGTTGATGTCCTCGAAGAAGACGCCGTACATCGTGTCGTCGATCTTCGCGCCCTTGGCGGCCGGGTCGACGGTGATCGTGTAGTCGGTGACGTCCTCGGCATGGGCGGGGGCGGGGACCAGGCCGGCGGCCACCAGGAAGGCGGTGGCGCTGAGACCGAGTCTCCAGCGGGTGCGTGACATGGATGCTCCGCGGCTCTCTGTCGAAGGTGACGTTCGAAATATCAAACGATGATCAGCACTTCGAACGGCAAGATAGGGAGAGTGATCCGGAGCGTCAACGGGTCGCGCGGTTTCGAAAGTGTCGGAAGGCAGGGGCGGATGGGCGGGTTCTGGCCAGTGACGGATCTGCTGGGGTACCTGGCCGGGAGCTGGCGGACCGAGCGGACGGTGCGGGATCTGGCGAGCGGGGACGAGGGGCGGTTTTCCGGGACGACCGCTTTCGGCCGACTGGAGAGCGGCGGGCTGCTGTCCCAGGAGTCGGGCGTCTTCGTCTGGCAGGACGTCCCCCGCCCCGCGGAACGGACCCTGCGCTTCCTGCCGGGCGGGACACCGGGTGCGGCGGACGTCCGCTTCTCCGACGGGCGCCCCTTCCACCAGCTCGACCTGACATCCGGCCACCATGTCGCCGACCACCCCTGCGCGGCCGACCTCTACCGCGGCGAGTTCACCGTCCTGGACGCGGACCACTGGCGCACGGTGTGGCGGGTCGGCGGCCCGGCGAAGGACCTGGTCCTGACGACCGACTACACGCGCGGGAACCCCGGCATCGGCTACGCGCGCGCGGGGTGAGCCGGTGCGCCCTCGAAACGCAGGTTCCACCGGCCGGCCCTGCCGGTGACGGTGGTCGCCGACAGCGGACGTACGTCGATGTTCCAGTAGGTCGGCGGCGGCGCCTTCAGCGCGTACACGAGCGCGGCACGGACCACGGCGGGCTCCGCGACGGCGACGACACGGCCGCCGTCCTCGACGGGCCGGGTGTCGAGCCAGTTTCCGACGCGGGTGATGAAGTCGAGCAGTGACTCGCCGCCGTGCGGGGTCGCCCGCGGGTCGGCGAGCCAGGCGTCCACGGCCTCCGGCTCGCGGGCCATCGCCTCGCCGAGGGTCAGCCCGCGCCAGCGCCCCATGTCACAGTCGCGCAGGCCGAGTTGGACCAGCGGGGAGTAGCCGAGGGCATCCCCCGTGGCGCGGCTGCGGGGCGTGGGTGAGCAGTACCGCAGCTCGGCCGCCGCGAGCGGCAGAAGGTCGGGCGCCACGCCCAGCACCTCGTCCCAGCCGGCCTGGTCGAGCGGACGGTCGTCCTCGAACCGCTCGGCGAGCAGCGAGGAACTGCGCGCGGCGGCGACGAACGTGACCCGAAGTTGCATGCGGCGATCGTGAGCCGCGAAAGTGCGCAGGTCAAGAGGCGTTACCGGGGAGTTACCCAGGGTACCCCGGGGCTCACTGCCCGAAGACGAGCGCCATCCAGCGATCCGGTTCGGCCAGCGGCGCGAACCCGAGCTTCTCGTACACCCCGTGGGCGTCCTGGGTGGCGAGCAGAACGCGCCGGAGGCCGTGGGGCCGCAGGTGCTCGCGCACGGTCCCGACCAACGCCGTACCGATCCCCTCGCCCCGCACCGGCCGGTCCACGTACACATCGCACAGCCAGGCGAAAGTTGCCATATCGGTAATCACCCGGGCATAGGCCACTTGATCCCCCGATTCCATCGCGTACACCCCGAAGTTGAGCGATCCGGCGATCGCCCGGTCGTGCTTCTCCCGCGGCCGCCCGGTCGCCCAGTACGAGTCGGTCGACAGCCACCGGTGCACCCGCTCGGCGTCGATGCGGTCGGGGTCGGTGGAGATCTCATAGCCCTTGGCGAGGGGCGGGATGTCGTTCATGGGCGTGACGTTGGCAGCTCACGGAGGCCGGAGTCGAGCGCTTTTCGCCGGGAGCACCTCGTCGCAGGCGGTCCGCAACCGTCGTACCCCCTCCGCGATCTCCCCCGCCCCGGCCACCGCCGCGAAGCTCAACCGCAGGTGTCCCGCCGGGGGTTCCGCGCTGAAGTACGGGCGGCCAGGGGTGATCGCGACGCCCGCGCGCAGGGCCGCGGCGGTCAGGGCGGTCTCGTCCGTTCCGTCCGGGAGGCGGAGCCAGAGGTGGTAGCCGCCCGAGGGGATGTGCGGGAGGGCGAGTTCGGGCAGGTCGAGGCGGAGGGCCGTGGTCATGGTGTCCCGGCGGGTCTTCAACTCCGCCGAGATCGTGCGCAGATGGCGGGGCCAGGCCGGGGAGCCGACAAGCTCCAGGGCCGCCTCCTGGAGGGGGCGGGGGACGAAGAAGGTGTCGACGATCTGGATCGCGCGCAGGCGCTCCAGCACCGGGCCGCGTGCGGCGAGCGCGCTCACCCGGAAGCTCGGCGAGGTCGCCTTGGTCAGCGAGCTCACGTGCACGACGACTCCGTCGGGGTCGTCGGCGGCCAGCGGGCGCGGCAGCGGGCCGGCGTCCTCGTGCACCAGCCGTCGTACGAAGTCGTCCTCGACGACGAACGCGCCGGCCTCGCGGGCGATCCGCAGCACCTCACCGCGCCGCCCGGGGGCCAGCACCGCGCCGGTCGGGTTCTGGAACAGCGGCTGGCACACGAACACCCGGGCGCCGGTCGCCCGGAACGCGTCGGCGAGCAGGGCGGGCTTCACCCCGTCCGGGTCCACCGGGACGGGGACCGGGCGCAGGCCCGCCGAGCGGGCGATCGCCAGCATGCCGGGATAGGTGGGCGACTCGACGAGCACGGGTGCGCCGGGCGGGGCCAGCGCGCGCAGCGCGGTCGTGAGCGCCGACTGGCCGCCCGCGGTGATCAGCACCCCCGCGGCCGTGACCGCGCCGCCGATGTTCCGCGCGAACCACTCGCGCAGTTCCGGCAGCCCTTCCGTCGGCGGCCGGCCCCAGGCTCCCGGGCGGCGGCCCGCGCGGGCCAGGGCCGCGGACATCGCGCGCTCCGGCTGGAGGGCGGGGTGCAGATAGCCGCCGTTGAACTCGACCACCCCGGGCGCCGGTGCGGCGAGCGAGACCAGGACGCCGGACGCGTCGACCGAGCGCGGTACGAGGTCGGCGGCGCCGTCCGCGCTCAGCGCGACCTCCTGCCAGGAGGTGTCCCCGGCCGCGGCGGCGATGGTGCGCGCCTGAGCGCGGTAGGCGCCGGCGCCGGGGCGGGTGACCACCAGCCCCTCGGCGGCGAGCTGGGCGAGGGCCCGGGAGACGGTCACCGGGCTGACCCGGAACCGGTCGACGAGAGCCCGGCTCGACGGGAGCTTTCCGCCAGGAGAGTAGCGGTTGAGCTCCTGCCGCAGCCGTTCCGCCAGGTCGGTGACGCTGCTACGCTCTTGCATGAGAGTACAGAGTAGCGCTACCGCACCGACCGGGATAGCGGTTCCGGCCCCGACGAGGACCTTCGGCACCGTCCAGGCCGCGCTCGGCGTCGCCGCCTTCTCCCTCACCTTCCCCGCCACGGCGTGGGGTCTTGAGGGCTTCGGGCCCTGGTCGCTCGTCGCCGTGCGCAGCGTCCTCGCGGCACTCGTCGCGGGCGGGTGTCTGCTCGCGCTGCGCGTCCCGATGCCGAGCCGTCGTCACTGGCCGGGGCTCGCGGTCGTCGTGGCCGGGGTCGTCGTCGGGTTCCCGCTGCTGACCACGCTCGCCCTGCAGACCTCGACCACCGCGCACGCCGCCGTCGTGGTGGGTCTGCTCCCCCTGACGACCGCTCTGCTCTCCGCCCTGCGCATGGGCACCCGCCCCTCGCGCACCTTCTGGACGGCGGCTCTCGCGGGGGCCGCCGCGGTGGTGGCCTTCACCGTGCAGCAGAGCGGCGGCGCCCTGACGACCGCCGACCTGTATCTGTTCGCCGCGCTGCTGGTGTGCGCGGCCGGCTACACCGAGGGCGGCCGGCTGGCCGGGGTGATGCCCGGCTGGCAGGTCATCGCCTGGGCGCTGGTGCTGTGTCTGCCGTTCAGCCTGCCCGCGGCGGCTCTCGCGCTGTCGTACGAGCCCGTGCGCCTCACCGCGCACAGTGTCGCCGGGCTGCTGTGGGTGGCGGCGGGCTCGCAGTTCGTCGGCCTGGTCGTCTGGTACCGGGGCATGGCGGCGATCGGGATCCCCAAGGCCAGCCAGTTGCAGTTGGCCCAGCCCCTGCTCACACTGGTGTGGTCGGTGCTGCTGCTCGGCGAGCACCTGACGGTGGCCGCCCCGCTGACGGCCGCGGCGGTGCTGGTGTGCATCGCGGTCACCCAGCGGGCGCGGGGCTGAGCGGCGCGCACGCGCCGGTCCCAACGGCTCCCCGCGCCGTAGAATCGGGCCACGGACCGCTGCTCCCGCACTTGGTGAGGAGGCCCCAGACGATGCATGCAACCGTGGGCGACCAGCTTGTCCAGCACGGCAGGGTGGTCGGACAGCAGGACAAGGTCGGTGAGATCGTCGAGGTGCTGGGGCGGGGGGGCACCCCTCCGTACCGCGTCCGCTTCGAGGACGGGCACGAAGGCGTGTGCTCACCCGGCCCCGACACCGAGATCAGGCACCGCTTCCAGCAGACCGGCCGGTGACCCGGCGCGGGGGGCCCGCCGGCTCCCGGTAGTGGTCGGCGACCACCCGCGCCATCGCCCCGATGCGGTCGGCGGAGACTTCCTTCGCGGCGAAGAAGACATGCCCGCGCACCTGTGCGTACTCGCGCGCGAGCGTGAGGTGCCGGGACAGCTCCGCGGGGTCCTGCCAGGCCGAGGGCTGCGCGGGGTCCCCCGCCTTGTACAGCGCCTCGCCGAGGTACAGCTTGGTCCTGCTCC
The DNA here is from genome assembly GCF_049739545.1 of Streptomyces sp. SLBN-8D4. Classification (NCBI taxonomy): domain Bacteria; kingdom Bacillati; phylum Actinomycetota; class Actinomycetes; order Kitasatosporales; family Streptomycetaceae; genus Streptomyces; species Streptomyces sp. SLBN-8D4. The sequence continues at coordinate 7,866,347 of NZ_JBMGQC010000001.1, read as the reverse complement.
CCCGCGCCTGCTCCGCCCACCAGGGCACCAGTTCGGCGTAGTCGGCGGCGGCGAAGCCGATGTTCCAGTACAGCTGCGGCACGAGGTAGTCGATCCAGCCCTCGCGCACCCACTTGCGGGTGTCCGCGAAGTTGTCGTCGTACGACTGCACACCCGCGCGCGTGTCCGAGCCGAGCGGGTCGGTGGCCGCGTTGCGCCACACCCCGAAGGGGCTGATGCCGAACTGCGTGGTGGGCCGGATCCGCTTGATGCGGGCCGCGGTCTCCAGGACCAGCTTGTCGATGTTGTCCCGCCGCCAGTCGGCCCGGTTCGAGAAGGCGCCGCCGTACGCGTCGTAGGCCGCGTCGTCGTCGAAGGTCTGGCCGGCCACCGGGTACGGGTAGAAGTAGTCGTCGAAGTGGACCCCGTCCACCGGGTACTTGTGCACCGCGTCGAGGATCGCGTCCTGGACGAAGGCGCGGACCTCGGGCAGTCCGGGGTTGTAGTAGAGCTTCCCGCCGTACGGCACCACCCAGTCCGGGTGCCTGCGTGCGGGGTGGGAGGCGACCAGCTTCGTCGGGTCCGTGTGGCCCGCGACGCGGTACGGATTGAACCAGGCGTGCAGTCGCAGGCCCCGCCGGTGCGCCTCGGTGACGGCGGTGCCGAGCGGGTCCCAGCCGGGGCTCTTGCCCTGCGTCCCGGTGAGGTACTGCGACCAGGGCTCGTACGGCGAGGGCCACAGGGCGTCGGCGGTGGGCCGTACCTGGAACATCACCGCGTTCAGGCGGTTCGCCGCCGCCCGGTCGAGGTGGGCGAGCAGCTCAGCGCGCTGCTGTGCGGCGGTCAGCCCCGGCTTCGACGGCCAGTCCCGGTTGGACACGGTGGCCAGCCACACGCCGCGCATCTCGATCGCCGCCCGCCCCCTCGGGCGGCCCGGCGCGGCGGCCGCTCCCGAGGCCGTCGTCAGGGTGGACAGCGCGGCCAGCGCGAAGGCCCGGCGCGACAGACGTCCCATGTGCACACTCCCCCTACACCACGGATCCGCTCGGTCACGGATCGTCTCCGCGCCCCAGAATGCCCGAACGATGCCGGACCCAGACGATCGATCATCGATACTTGGGAGTAACGTGCTCGAACGGAGCAGGATCCGGCCACCGTCGGCCTGCCACCAGGTGAAGATCAGCGAAAGGGACGAAGTGACGGACTTCCCGGCCGGAGACATCGCGCGTGTCGGAGTCGTGGGCTGCGGCCAGATGGGGGCGGGCATCGCCGAGGTGTGCGCCCGCGCCGGTCTGGACGTGAAGGTCGCCGAGACCACCGGCGAGGCCCTGGAGATCGGCCGCACCCGGCTGTTCAACTCCCTGACCAAGGCCGCCGAACGCGGCAAGATCACGGCGGACGAGCTGGCGGACACCCAGGCCCGCCTGAGCTTCACGACCGACCTCGGCGAGTTCGCGGACCGCGATCTGGTCATCGAGGCCGTCGTGGAGAACGAGCAGGTGAAGACCGAGATCTTCCAGGTGCTCGACCAGGTGGTGACCCGCCCGGACGCGATCCTGGCCTCCAACACCTCCTCCATCCCGCTGGTGCGGCTGGCGGTCGCCACCTCGCGGCCCGACCAGGTCGTCGGCATCCACTTCTTCAACCCGGCCCCGGTGCAGAAGCTCGTCGAGCTGATCCCGGCGCTCACCACCTCCGAGGGCACCCTGGCGCGCGCCCAGCAGTTCGCCGAGAAGCTGCTCGGCAAGCACGCGATCCGCGCCCAGGACCGCTCCGGCTTCGTGGTCAACGCGCTGCTGATCCCGTATCTGCTGTCCGCGATCCGGATGTTCGAGTCGGGCATCGCGAGCCGCGAGGACATCGACAACGGCATGGAGCTGGGCTGCGCCCACCCGATGGGACCGCTGAAGCTGTCCGACCTGATCGGCCTGGACACCGTCGCCTCGGTCGCCTTCTCGATGTACGAGGAGTACAAGGAGCCGCTGTACGCCGCTCCCCCGCTGCTCCAGCGCATGGTCGACGCGGGCCGGCTGGGCCGCAAGTCCGGCTCGGGCTTCTACACCTACGGCTGACCTGCACCCTGTCCGTTCCAGGGTGCTGATTACACAGTGCTACGAACACGGGCCCGGCACTCTGGGGAGTGCCGGGCCCGTGTCATTCACACACCGTGTGCGCGTCGGGCCCGCATATGCCCGTCGCACACTCTCCCCACGCGCCCACCAGGCGAGTTGACTCTTCATGCGCATGCAAGGGATGTGACGACTACGGAAAGGAGCGGACCCGTGACCGCCGACCCGGAGCATCCCGTGGTCCATGGAGAACTCGCAGAGTTACGACGCCGCCTCGATGTCGCGTACGCACGTGTCGAGGGAGGTCTCGCTCTGCTCAGTCACCGTACGGAGGAGACGGACAAGGAGATCGACGAGCTGAGCGCACGCATCATCGCCCTGGAGCACGCCCGCTGGCCGCTTCCCGCGATCTCGGCGATCACCGCCGCGGGCGCGCTCGTCGTGGCGATCTGGCAGGCCCTCGGTCACTGAGGCTTCGGGACAACCGGGCGGGGGATCAGGGCCAGGTGTCCTGACCGAGCCTCAGATGATGCAACAGGAGTAACGCGGCTGCCATGTTGGCGGCCGGGACCTCCCCGCGGGCGACCATGTCGGGGACGAGTTTCAGGGGGACCCATTCCCGGCGGTCGGACTCGAAGTCGTCCACGGGGTGCCCGATGTACTCGCCCTCGTCGGCCCAGTAGATGTGGTGCCGGGCGTCGGTGAGCCCGTTGGAGGGCTCCACGCTCATGAGGTGCTGGAGCGGCCCCGGTCGCCAGCCGGTCTCTTCCTCGAGTTCCCTGGCGGCCGCGACGGCGATGTCCTCGCCGTCCTCGACCACCCCCGCGGCGAGTTCCCAGCCCCAGCTGTCGGTGATGAAGCGGTGGCGCCACAGCAGCAGGACCTCGTTGGCCTCGTTCACCACCGTGGCGACGGCGACGGGCCGCAGCCGTATCAGGAAGTGGTCGAGATGCCGGCCGTCCGGCAGCTCGACATCGGCGAGATTGACGCTGAACCAGCGGTTTTCATACACAGTTTGTTCGTTCTGTTTCGTCCACTGCACGGTTCTGCCACCTTCCGTCGAGTAAGTGGCAATATCGCAGCAGGGACTGTGAGGTGTCGGCGTCCGTGTGCCGGCCTACAGGGGCACGCGCAGTGCGCCGTCGATCAGTTCGGCCGCCGCGGAGGTACCCGCGCAGCCGCTCCGGACCAGGTGTTCGCGCACCGCTCTGAGCCTGTCGCGCAGGCGCTGGGACTCCATTCCCCGGGCCTGTTCCGCCATCTGCACGGCGGTGGCCACCGCTTTGTCGGTGTTGCCCTGACGCAGCTCGATCGTGCTGAGCATGGCGAGCCGGTGCACCCGGCCCCGGTCGTGGGCCGGGTTGTCGACGGCGGCCGCCGCGTGCGCGGCCGCCGCCGCGAGTTCGCCGAGGCTGAGGAGTGCCTCCGCCACCTGGACGTTGACGAGGCCCGGCTGGACATAGCCGGTCTCGTCCGGTTCGTATCCGCGCCGGATGCGTTCGGCGGCCTGCTCGGCCCGCCGGATGCAGGACAGCGCGGTCGCGCCGTCGCCTAGGTGGGCGTACGCCTTGGCCTGCATCGCGTAGAGGTCGCAGGCGAGCGCGGGGGTGATGTGCTTGCCGGCGGCCCGGAGCGCGGCCTCGGCGAAGGCGACGGCCTGGCGGTACTCCCGCATGAACAGGGACTGGTTGACCAGCAGCGCGATGACGTATGCGCCAAGGCCCCGGTCGCCGCTGGCCTTGGCGAGCCTGAGGGCCTGGTGGAAGTAGCGCTGGGCCAGACCGTGCGCGTCGGAGTCGTAGGCGCAGATGCCGGCGACCGCGACCAGGCCACCGGTGGCGCGGTGCAGTTGGCGGCCCGTCTCGTCGGTGTAACTGCCGCGCAGCAGCGGGGCGGCCTCGGCGTTGAGGAAGCCGACGATCCGGGTGCGGGTCGCTACACCGCCGGCCTTGCGGTACATCTGCTCGTAATGGGTGCGGGCGGCGCGGAGCATCTCGATGTCGGCGTGGGTGACCCGGTGCCGGCCACCGCGGGAGACGTCGACGTCCTCGGGCGGGTTCTCCCACTCCCATACGGGCATGACGGCGGGCGTGCCGGTGACCGCGGGGGCGCCCAGGATGTGCGGGCGCTGCTGTTCGTCGGAGCGCCACAGGGCGGTGGCCCGCTCGACGAAGCCGGACAGGGAGGTGCCGTGCGGGGCGGACGGTTCGCCGGGCACGCCGAGGCCGATGTCGTCGAGGGTGACGGGACGCCGGAGCCGGTGCGCGAGCACCTCGCAGATCAGGTCGGGCACCTGGCCGCGCGGGCGCTGGCCCTTCAACCACCGTGCCACGGCGGTGTGTTCGTACCTGAGCGCGAGGCCGCGCGCCCTCCCGGCCTGGTTCACATGTGCGGCAAGCCCGGCGTGCGAGATCCCGGCTTCGTCAAGGATCGCGTCGAGCAGAGTGTTGGGCTGCATCGGTGCCCCCCGGATGGCTCGGTGCCGTCAGATTAGTGGGTGCGTCTTCACACGGGGTGTGAACGGAGTGCTCGAATCCGCAGGGTGTGCGCACTGTTGCGGAGAGTTTCCACCCGGTTGACTGAAATGCCTCGCAAGAGGCCGGTCGGGCCGCCGGCTCCCCCTCGTACAGTGCGGTGGCCTGGCCGGCGGCTGAACCGGTCAGAGGTGCGTTGTCGGCTGCGGCCCCGTGGTGGCTGGTCGCGCAGTTCCCCGCGCCCCTTGGGTGGGCTGCAGTTGACGGTCGTTTCTCAGTACCAGTAAGGCCACGTCGTCCTTGGGTGTGCCACCCGTGTGGTTCAGCAGCTCGGTGAAAACCGTGCCAAGGGCAGCCTGGGGTGTGGTGTGCACGGCCTTCTGAAGGGCTGCGCGCAGAGGAAAGAACCGGCCATGAGCGTCCCTGGCGTCTTCGGCGCCGTCTGTGTGCAGGACCAGGGTCTCGCCCGGCAGCAGGTGGCCGCACTGTGCCCCGGACAGGTCGCCCGGCAGCGGGAACGGCCCGAGCGGTGGCAGCGGTTCCTCACAGGAGAGCGGCTCGACCACTGACCCGCTGAGCAAGTAGGGCCACGGGTGACCGCAGTTCAGTGCGCGCAGCTCGCCGTCCTCGCCGATCTCCAGCAGCAGTACGGTGACGAACTCCTCCGCGGCCGTGCCGTCCCGTTCGGCGCGCTCGCGCAGGTGACGGGCGAGCGCGCGGTCCAGTCTGCGCAGCACTCCCCCGAGTTCGGGCTCGTCGTGGACGGCCTCGCGGAAGCTGCCGAGGACCGCGGCGGCCGTACCGATGGCGGCGAGGCCGTGGCCGCGGACATCGCCCATGATCACACGCACGCCGTAGTCGGTGGCGACGGCCTCGTACAGGTCGCCGCCGATGGTGGCGCCCCGGTCGGCGGACATCTGTGCCGCGGCCACGCTGAGCCCGTCGATCCGCGGGGGCAACGGCCGCAGCAGCACGCTCTGGGCGGCGCCCGCGACCTGACGGGCCTGCCGGAGTTCCCGCAGCAGGGCGCGCCTGACATGGATGATCAGCCCGGTGCCCACCGCGAAGAACACGGCACTGGTCGCGACCCGCGCGCCCAGGCCGTTCTGCTGCGCGAGCGGGCAGGTCAGCTTGTACGTGATCGCGACGGCACCCCACATGGTGGGGAGCCCCATCGAGAGGACACGGCGCAGCGACCCCTCCCGGGGGACCGCAGCCTTGATGGACATCATGCCGATGGCCCCCCAACTAGGCCCTGCACACGCGATCGGACCGACCTCGAAAGGCCGGTCCGATTCTGTCGAGCGCATGGGCCAAAAGGGCCAGATCGCCGGGAGAACTCACCCTATCGAGTGAAGTGACCGGATATGGGGGTGTGCGGGCGCAGCCCCACACCCCCAGGGCGACTAGGCCCTCAGCACCGCCCCGGTCCGCTCGCCCGCAAGGGCGACCGCCGCGTCCCGAGCCGCGGAGGCCTCGTCCACGGTCAGCGTCCGGTCACCCGCACGGAAGCGCAACGCGTACGCCAGCGACTTCCGCCCGTCACCCAGCTGCTCCTCGTTCTCGTACACGTCGAACAGGCGGATGCCCTCGAGGAGTTCGCCCGCACCATCACGCAGCGCGGCCTCGACCTCGGCGTGCGGCACGAACTTGTCGACGACCAGGGCGACATCCTGCGTGGCCACCGGGAACGTGGAGATGTTCGGCGCCTGCGGGGTGTCGTCGCCTGCCGCCTCCAGGGCGTCCAGGTCCAGTTCCATCGCACAGGTGCGGGCGGGCAGCCCGAACGCCTTCACGACGCGCGGGTGCAGCTCACCGGCACGGCCGACGACGGTGTCGCCGATCACGAACTCGGCACAGCGCCCGGGGTGCCACGGCCCGTACTGACCGCCCCGCACGACCGGTTCGACCCCGGCCTCACGCGCGACCAGGCGACCGGCCTCGACCGCGTCGGCCCAGTCCGCCGGACGGCCCTTGCCCCACCAGCCGGCCTGCTCGCGCGCCCCGGCGAGCACCACGGCCACGTGCCGCGGCTGCTCCGGCAGCGCGGCGTCCAGCTCGGCGATCTCGGCGTCCGTGGGACGCCGGTCGACCGGCAGCACCGCGGCGACCCGCTGCTCCGAGCGCGGCAGGAAGACCAGGCCGGTCTCGAACAGCGCCAGGTCGTGCGTGCCCCGCCCGTCGTTGCGTCGCAGCGCACCGAGCAGACCCGGCAGCAGGGACGTACGGAGCGCGGGCTCCTCGTCGTTGAGCGGGTTCGTCAGCTTCACGACACGGCGGGCCGGGTCGTCGGCCTCCAGGCCGAGCTGGTCGAAGACCTGCTCGCTCACGAAGGGGTAGTTCGGCGCCTCGACGTACCCGGCACCGGCCAGCACCCGCCCGACCCTGCGGTGCAGCCGCTGGCGGTGGGTCAGGCCACGCCCGGCCGGCGGCCTGGGCAGCGTGGAGGGCAGGTTCTCGTAGCCCTCCAGACGGATGACCTCTTCGGCCAGGTCGTTGATCTCCCGGAGGTCGGGACGCCAGGACGGCACGGTGACGATCAGCTCGTCCTGCCCGTACACGTCGCAGCCGACCTCCTGGAGACGCCGTACGACGGTCTCGCGGCCGTAGGAGACACCCGCGACCTTGTCGGGGTGGTCCGCCGGGACGCTGATGGTGTGCGGGGCGGACGGGGCGACGACCTCGGTGACACCGGCCTCGGCGGTGCCGCCCGCGAGCAGCACCAGCAGGTCGACCGTGCGCTGCGCGGCAGCGGCAGCGGCCTGCGGGTCGACACCGCGCTCGAAGCGCCGGGACGCCTCGGAGGACAGCTTGTGGCGACGGGCCGTACGGGCGATGGAGACCGCGTCGAAGTGGGCCGCCTCGATGACGACGTCGGTCGTGCCCTCGGCTTCGGAGTGGTCGGCGATCTCGGTGTTGGCGCCGCCCATGACACCCGCGAGACCGATCGGGCCGCGCTCGTCCGTGATGACCAGGTCCTCGGCGTGCAGCTTCCGCTCGACGCCGTCGAGGGTCTTGATCCGCTCGCCCTCCTCGGCGCGGCGCACCCCGATGGCGCCCTGGACCAGGGTGCGGTCGTAGGCGTGCAGCGGCTGGCCGAGCTCCATCATCACGTAGTTGGTGACGTCGACGGCGAGCGAGATCGGGCGCATGCCGACCTTCTGGAGCCGGCGCTGGAGCCAGAGCGGGGAGCGGGCCTCGGGGCTCAGACCGGTGACGGTGCGCGCGGTGAAGCGGTCGCAGCCGAACGGGTCGGAGACCTGGACCGGGTAGCCGAAGGCGTTCGGGCCCGGCACGTCGAGGAGCGCCGGGTCGCGCAGCGGCAGGCCGTAGGCGATGGCGGCCTCGCGGGCCACACCGCGGATGGACAGGCAGTCGCCGCGGTTGGCCGTGACGGCGATGTCCAGGACCTCGTCGACCAGTTCGAGGAGCTCGATGGCGTCCTTGCCGACCTCGGTCTCCGGCGGCAGCACGATGATGCCGTGGCTGCCGTCGTCGCCCATGCCCAGCTCTTCGCCGGAGCAGATCATGCCGTGCGAGGTCTTGCCGTAGGTCTTGCGCGCGGAGATCGAGAAGCCGCCGGGCAGCGTGGCACCCGGGAGCACGACCACGACCTTGTCGCCGACCGCGAAGTTCCGGGCGCCGCAGACGATCTCCTGGGGCTCACCGGTGCCGTTGGCCTGGCCGACGTCGACCGTGCAGAAACGGATCGGCTTCTTGAAGCCCTCCAGCTCCTCGATGGTCAGCACCTGACCGACGACCAGGGGGCCCTTGAGGTCGGCGCCGAGGTGCTCGACGGTCTCGACCTCAAGACCCGCGGAAACGAGCTTGGCCTGGACGTCACGGCCGGTTTCGGTCGCCGGCAGGTCGACGTACTCCCGCAGCCAAGAAAGCGGGACCCGCATCAGATCTCCATCCCGAACGGCCGGGTGAACCGGACGTCACCCTCGACCATGTCTCGCATGTCCTCGACGTTGTGGCGGAACATCAGCATCCGCTCGATGCCGAACCCGAAGGCGAAGCCGCTGTACTTCTGCGGGTCGACGCCACACGCGGTCAGCACCTTGGGGTTGACCATCCCGCAGCCGCCCAGCTCGATCCAGCCCTCCGAGGAGCAGGTACGGCAGGGGCGGTCGGGGTTGCCGACGGACTCGCCGCGGCAGACGTAGCACACCATGTCCATCTCGGCGGACGGCTCGGTGAAGGGGAAGAAGTTCGGGCGCAGCCGGGTCTTCATGCCCTCGCCGAACAGGGCCTGGACCATGTGGTCCATGGTGCCCTTGAGGTCGGCCATGGTCAGGCCCTCGTCGACGGCCAGCAGCTCGACCTGGCGGAAGACCGGGGTGTGCGTGGCGTCCAGCTCGTCGGTGCGGTAGACGACGCCGGGGCAGATCACGTAGACCGGCAGCTCACGGCTGAGCAGCGAGCGGATCTGCACGGGCGAGGTGTGAGTGCGCAGCACGACACCGGACTCGGTGCCGCCCTGGGGTCCCTCGACGAAGAAGGTGTCCTGCTCGCCGCGGGCCGGGTGGTCCGGGCCGATGTTGAGCGCGTCGAAGTTGAACCACTCGGCCTCGACCTGCGGACCCTCGGCGACCTCGTAGCCCATGGCCACGAAGACGTCCTCGATGCGCTCGGAGAGCGTGGTGAGCGGGTGGCGGGCGCCGGCCGGTACGCGGTCGTACGGCAGGGTGACGTCCACCGCCTCCTCGACCAGCACACGCTGGTCGCGCTCGGCCTCCAGTTCGGCCTGGCGGGCGGCGAGGGCCTTGTTCACCGCGCCCCGGGCCTGGCCGACGAGCTTGCCGGCGGCGGCCTTGGCGTGCGGGGGCAGGGCGCCGATCTCGCGGTTGGCGAGGGCCAGCGGGGAGGCGCCCCCGGTGTGGGCGACCTTGGCCTCCTGGAGCGCGTCGAGGGAGTCCGCTGCGGCGAAGGCGGCGAGCGCCTCTTCCCGCATGCGCTCGATCTCTTCCGGTTTCAGGGCCTCGACCTCTACAGGGTCGTACGACTTGTTCGGTGCCGACATCTCTTCCCGTGCTTCCGATTGGCTGGCTGAAGGTCCCCGTCACCGACTCACGCCGACTCTTTCGGAGGGCCGTCCATGGGACACAAAGGTGCCAAAGGCCGAGTCTAACGGGGTGGGGGTGTACGAATGCGCCCGCGGGCACTCAGCTCAGATAGGCCGGAGCGCTCACGGGCAACGTAAATCGGAACTCGGCGCCGCCCTGGGGGCCGCGGCCGACCGTGATGGTGCCGCCGTGGGCCTCGACGATGCCCTTGACGATGTAGAGCCCGAGGCCGGTGCCACCGCGCTTGCTGCCCCGCCAGAAGCGGGTGAAGACGCGGTTCATGGACTCCTCCGGGATGCCGGGACCCTCGTCGCTCACCGTGACCGACGTACCGGTGTCCTCTCCCTCCCGGGGGGACGCCGTGGGCGTGATGTCAATCGTGACGGTTCCCTCGCCGTGCCGCACCGCATTTTCGAGCAGGTTGCTGAGCACCTGGTCGATCTTGTCGGGGTCGGCCCACAGCGCGGGCAGCGGCTGCTCCAGGCGCAGCAGGAACCGGTCGGCGGCGAGGCCCGCGGCGACGTAGGCCTGGATGTGGCGTCCGACGGCGGCGCCGATGTCGACGGGCTGGCGCCTGACCTCCAGGCGCCCGGAGTCGATGCGGGAGATGTCGAGCAGCTCGGCGATGAGCCGGGTGACCCGGTCGGCGTCCGCGTCGACCGTCTCCAGCATCAGGCGCTTCTGGTCGTCGGTGAACCTCTCCCACTTGGCGAGGAGGGTCGCGGTGAAGCCCTTGACGGAGGTGAGCGGGGAGCGCAGCTCGTGGGCGACGGTGGCGATCAGCTCGGCGTGACTGCGCTCGGTGCGGCGGCGGGCCTCGGTGTCGCGCAGGCTGACCACGACACGATGGACGGGTCCGGTGGGCTCGGTGCGCACGTACTGCGTGGAGACCAGGACCTCACGGCCGCCCGGCAGCAGCAGGTTCCGCTCGGGCTGTCGCCTGCGGATGGCGAGGCCGCCGTAGGGATCGGTCAGCTGCCACCAGCGCCGCCCCTCCAGGTCCTCTAACGGAAGGGCCTTCTCCAGTCGCTGTCCGAGGGCGTTCTCGGCGGGCAGGGCGGTGATCCGGGCCGCGGCGGCGTTGAAGCAGATCACGCGGCCCTGCTCGTCCGCGACGACCAAGCCGTCGGGCAGCTGGTCGGGATCGATGCCGAGCTCGGCGAGACCACCGGCGCAGGCCTCGGACACGCCTTGCGCGCTCCTCGTGCCGACACTCATCCCCGCACCCCACCTCTCAGGCGTCTGAGGGGCCCCCGAGCTGGTCACCCTACTGGTTCTCGGTGACGGAGCGGCACCCTCCGGGGGCGCGCTGTGCACGGGCTGACGCATAGAGACATACGGCGGCCGCGGTGGCGAGGTTCAGGCTCTCGGCCTTCCCGTGGATCGGGACGCGCACCACGGCGTCCGTGAGTGCGCGGGTCTCCTCCGGGAGCCCCCAGGCCTCGTTGCCGAAGACCCAGGCGGTCGGCCCGCCCATGGTGCCCTTGTCGAGCTCGGCGTCGAGGTCGTCGGTACCGGCCCCGTCGGCGGCGAGAATACGCACACCGGCCCGCCTGAGTCCCTCGACGGCCTCCTCCACGGGCACCCCCACGGCGACGGGGAGGTGGAAGAGGGAGCCCACCGAGGCGCGTACGGCCTTGGGGTTGTAGAGATCGACGGACGCGTCGGTCAGTACGACGGCCTCGGCCCCGGCGGCGTCGGCGCAGCGCAGGACGGTGCCGGCGTTCCCGGGGTCCCGTACGTTCGCGAGCACGGCGACGAGCTTCGGCCGGGCGGCGAGGATCTCCTCGAAGGGGGTGTCGAGGAACCGGCAGATCCCGACGAGCCCCTGCGGGGTGACGGTCGTCGAGATGTCGGCGATGACGTCCTCGGCGGCGAGGTGCACGCGGGCCCCGACGGCCCGGGCCTCCCCCACGATGTCGGCGTACCGCTCCGCGGCCTCGACGGTGGCGAACAGCTCGACCAGGGTGTCCTCGTGTCCCGCGGCCTCGCGCACGGCCTGCGGCCCCTCGGCGAGGAAGAGCCGCTCCTTGCCCCGGAAGTTCCGCCGGGCGAGCCGCCGGGCGGCCGAGACCCGGGGGGAACGGGGGGAGATCAACTCGGGGGTGACGGGGGGCATTCGACTCACCTTCGGTACCAATTTTCCGCACCACTCAACGCAACGGACCCGCGGGCAGAAACCCACGGGTCCATCCAGTCACGTCGGCCTAGGCCAAGTGCGACGTCACGCGGCCTTGGGCGCGTTCACGTCCGCCGGCAGCGCCTTCTGGGCGACCTCGACGAGCGCCGCGAAGGCGGTCGCGTCGTTGACGGCCAGCTCGGCCAGGATCTTGCGGTCGACCTCGATGTTCGCGGCCTTCAGACCCTGGATGAGGCGGTTGTACGTCATTCCGTTGGCGCGGGCAGCGGCGTTGATGCGCTGGATCCACAGCTGACGGAAGTCGCCCTTGCGCTTCTTGCGGTCGTTGTAGTTGTAGACCAGCGAGTGGGTGACCTGCTCCTTGGCCTTGCGGTACAGGCGCGAACGCTGACCGCGGTAGCCGGAGGCCGCCTCGAGGATCGCCCGGCGCTTCTTGTGGGCGTTGACTGCCCGCTTGACGCGTGCCACTTGTTAACTCCTTGTAGCGGGGCCGTGGTTGGACTCACACGGCCCGGTATCGATTGGGTCCCGGTCTAGAGGTGCTTCAGGCGCTGGGCGCCCGGCCTCACTTGCCGAGAAGCTTCTTGATCTTCGCGGCGTCGCCCGGGGCCATCTCGGCGTTGCCGGTGAGGCGACGCGTCACGCGGGACGACTTGTGCTCGAGCAGGTGGCGCTTGCCGGCGCGCTCGCGGAGCACCTTGCCGGAGCCGGTGATCTTGAAGCGCTTGCTGGCACCGCTGTGCGACTTGTTCTTCGGCATAGCGCCGTTCTCTCCTCGTCGGTGGCGCTCCGGTGCCCGGTCCTGAAACCGGGCACTGTGAGCGTCGCTCTTGTATCGGTTGGGTCCTGGGGACTCGCGTCCCCCGGGATCACGCCTCGGCGGAAGCCTCTGCCGGGGTCTCGACCTCGGCCTCGGTCTCGATGCCGGTCTCGTCCTCGTCGGACTCCGCGGCGTTCTGCGACTTGCCGGGGTTGGCCTTCGCGTCTGCCTTGCGGGCTTCCTGCGCCTGGCGGGCCTCGGCCATCGCCTCGGTCTTCTTCTTGTGCGGACCGAGAACCATGATCATGTTTCGGCCGTCCTGCTTCGGGTTCGACTCGATGAACCCGAGGTCCTGGACGTCCTCCGCGAGACGCTGCAGCAGTCGGTAGCCCAGCTCGGGCCGGGACTGCTCGCGACCACGGAACATGATCGTGATCTTGACCTTGTCGCCCTGCTTGAGGAACCGGACGACGTGACCCTTCTTGGTGTCATAGTCGTGCGGGTCGATCTTCGGCCGGAGCTTCATCTCCTTGATGACCGTGTGCGCCTGGTTCTTGCGCGCCTCACGGGCCTTCATGGCCGACTCGTACTTGAACTTCCCGTAGTCCATGAGCTTGCACACAGGCGGACGGGCGGTCGCCGCCACCTCGACCAGGTCCAGGTCGTACTCCTGCGCAAGCTCCAGTGCCTTGGCCAGGGGGACGATGCCCACCTGCTCGCCACTGGGACCGACAAGTCGCACCTCTGGAACGCGAATCCGGTCGTTGATGCGGGGCTCGGCGCTGATGGATCCTCCTCGGTTAGCACCACACGGCGGTCTGGCGGACAGCCGCGTATGTCATTTTCGTCAGACCTAACCGCGCCGAAGCATAAAAAATGCCCCGGACGATCACAGACGGGGCTCCAAACACTGCCGGAGCACCGCCGCGATGCCGCGGGGCGCGCTTTCGGGCGACTCCATCGTCCGTACGGAACGATGGTGGCCGCCTGACCGGGGTGACCCGCCGTCCCGGAGGGCGGTCGGGTGGGAGATCGGAGCCTCCACTTGTGGGCCGGTCACACTTACACACAGGTGTGTCCGGCCGGTCGTCACACAAGGTTAGCAGCAACCCGGGGGTGGTGCGAACCGGCGGGCGCCGGGCCCTATCGTGTGGGGCATGAGTGACACCCCTCCCGCGTCTCCTGACTCCCCCGGCTTCGACGAGATGACCCGCGACATCGCCGAGGTCCCCGCCGTCGAGGTGATCGTGACGGTCGCCGTCAATTTGATGAGCGCCGCCGCCGTGAAGCTCGGTCTGACCGAGGAGGGGGACAAGTACAAGGACCTGGACGAGGCCCGCAAGCTGATCCACGCCCTCGCCGGCCTGCTGGACGGCAGCGCGACGGAGATCAGCTCCTTCCACGCGGCCCCGCTGCGGGACGGCCTGAAGTCCCTCCAGCTGGCCTTCCGCGAGGCGTCCCTGGTCCCGGACGAGCCGGGCCACGGCCCCGGCGAGAAGTACACCGGGCCGATCTACGGCTAGCTCATCCCCGTACGTACAAGGGCTCGCCCGGCGGTGTGGCCCCGGCCGGCAGGACTGCCAGGTCGAGGCCGCGCACCAGGCGGGCCCTCAGTGTCTCGTCGGCGGCGAGGCGCTCGGCGACGGCCCGTGCGGCGTCCGCGGGCGTCGCGGACGGCTCCAGCACGAGGGCCAGGGTGCCGTCGGCCTGCCCCGGCCCGAGGTGGGCGCGGAGCACGGCGGGCTCGGCGGCCACGGCGTCCCGTACGGCCCCGATGACGGCCGGGTCGGCCAGCGGGTCGGCGTTCACGCGGCCTTCGGCGAGCGCGAGCAGCGCGGGACCGGTCAGCTCGAAGGGCACCGGGCCCGCCAGGTCCAGTACGACCGTGTCGGCCTTCTCGTGCGCGGCGGCCTGCAGCGCCTGGTGCAGGGGTACGGCGACGGGGCGGGCCTCGGGGTCCCAGCGGGCCAGGGACTCGGTGGAGGTGAAGGCGGGCAGGGCGGTCCGGGAGCCGGCCTTCAGCGTCGGGACGGCCATGTCGCTGGTCTTCTCGCGGCGCAGCCCGTTCTCGTCCTCCTCGACCTCGCCGAGCACGGCCACCACCGGGACGAGCAGCCGGGCGCCCTTGAGGGCCTCCAGGACGGGGCCCACGGCGGCGCGGTCCTCGGCCCACGCGCCGAGCGCCGCGCTCAGCCGGGGGTCGGCGGAGCCGTCGTCGTCGGAGAAGCCGGAGTCGGGAATGTTCTTGTTCGCCACGGTCACCGACCCTATAGGGGGCTTGCTGTTGCGGTTGTGCGGGCCCGGAAACGTGCCCGTGACGGCTTTCACGGGTTTCTCAGAGTTCGCTGACACAGCTCTAACGTCCGTCTAACGGCCCGCACAGTCGGCGGCCCGACGATCGGCGCCATGGAGTCCTCCAGAGCCGCCAGACGCCGCGCCCGCAGGTTCCCGCGACGGCCGTTGACGTACACCGCGCTCGCCTTCGTCGCCGTCGTCGGTGTCACGGCCGGCGGGACGGTGTACGTGAAGGCGCAGGCGCACTCCGGGAGCAGCGCCGTATCGTCGGCGGCGACGCCGGCGGTCGCGCCCTCGCCGGCGACCGCGACTGAGGAGGCGGCCGTGGCGGAACCCGTGGTGGATCTCGACGAGCGGCTGGCCGACGCCATGACGTCGGTGGACGTGACGGGCGAGCAGAGGGTCTCGGCGGCGGTGCTCGACCTGGAGTCGGGCGACAGCGCGGTCCACGGCGACGGCGCCTTCGACACGGCGAGCATCGTGAAGGTCGACATCCTGGCGGCGCTGCTGCTGCGGCACCAGGAGGCGGGCACGCGGTTGAGCGCGCGGGAGAGGGCGTACGCGGCGACGATGATCGAGAACAGCGACAACGCCTCGGCGTCCGCGCTGTGGGACGCCATCGGGAGGGCCGCGGGGCTCGACGCCGCCAACAAGACGTTCGGGCTGACCGGTACGCAGGGCGGTGACGGGGCCTTGTGGGGGCTGACCTCGACGACGTCCGCCGACCAACTCATCCTGCTCCAGCAGGTGTTCGGGGACGACTCGAAGCTGAGCGAGGCCTCGCGGTCGTACGTTCAGGGACTGATGGGGCGGATAGAGGCCGATCAGCGGTGGGGGGTGTCGGCGGCGGCCGACGGGTCCGGCTGGGCTCTGAAGAACGGGTGGCTGCCGCGCAGTACGACCGGGCTGTGGGACGTCAACAGCATCGGACGGGTGTCGGTGGACGGCCACACGTATCTGGTGGCCGTGCTGTCGAACGGCAACTCCACGCAGGCGAAGGGGATTTCGCTGGTGGAGGCCGCGGCGAAGGCGGCGGTGTCGGTGTTCACGGCCGAGGACGCGTCCGCGGCGGCCTCGGCGAACGCCACGAGTGCGGCGGCTCGCTGAGGCTGCGGATCCGCCTCAGAAGCCCTCGTAGGACCGACGGGGGCCGCGGCGGCCGCGCCACAGGAACACCGCGGCGATCAGCAGGGCCACGCCCAGGCCGCCCGCCAGCGGGGCCGCCCAACTGGCCATGTGCTCCTCCGACTTGGCGGTGTCCGGGCCCGGGCCGAAGTACTTCTCGCCGTAGGAGGCCGGCTGCAGGCCCTGCGGCTTCAGCCGGTCCGCCGCCTTGAGCGCCGCCGCGGGGTCGACGAAGCCGAAGCCCCGGGAGTCGTCGCGGCCGCCTGCGGGGGCGTTGCGGGCCGTGTCCTCCAGGAGGCGCTTGATCTGCGCGGGCGTCAGGTCGGGGTGGGCGGCCTTGACGAGGGCGGCCGCGCCCGAGACGAACGCGGAGGCGGCGCTGGTCCCCCACCCCTCGTAGTACTTGTGGTCGGGGTCGGCGATGACCACGTCGTCGCCGGGGGCCGCGACCGTGGCGTACCAGCGGCGGGTGGAGAAGGAGGCGCGGGTGCCGAACTTGTCGACGGCGGTCGCGGCGATGACGCCCGGGTAGGCGGCCGGGTAGGAGATGTGGTCGCCCTTCTCGCCGCCGTTGCCCGCCGAGGCGACGACGACGGAGCCCTTCCTGAGGGCGTACTGGACGGCGTCGTCCTCGCCGGCCTCGGGGTGCGCGGAGGCGGAGTCGTCGCCGAGGGAGAGGTTGATGACGTCGGCGCCGTGGTCGGCGGCCCAGCGGATGCCCTCGGCGAGGGCGTTGCCGCGGGTGTTGCGGGCCTTGGCGCGGGCCGGGTCGCCGTCCTCCAGGATCACGCGGACGGGGAGGATCCTGGCCTCGGGGGCGATGCCCATGACCCCGTCGCCGTTGCCGCCCCCGTGTCCGTGACCGGCGATGATGCCGGCCATGGCGGTGCCGTGCCGGGCCCAGGAGCGGTCGCCCCGGGTGGCGCCGAAGCCGATCATGTCCTTGCCGGTGAGGACGTTGCCGACGAGGTCGGGGTGGTCGTTCTCGACGCCGGTGTCCAGGACGGCGACGGTGACGCCGGCGCCCTTGGTGGTCTGCCAGGCCTGCTGGGTGTGCATGGCGTCCAGGGCCCACTGCTTGGCTCGGATGCCGTCGGCGTGCGCGGCGGTGGGCGGGACGAGGGCGACGGAGGCGGCGAGGAGGACGCTCAGGAGACCTGCCCTGCGGGTGCTGACGCTCATGAGGACTGCTCCGGGGGCGAGGTGACCGTCTTGCGCAGGGCCCGTTCGACGCGGTCGGCCAGGCCCTGGGCCTCGTTGCCGAGGCCGGCCTGGGCGGCGGGGGTGGTGTCGCCGGACTCCATGGCCTTCTCGGCGGGTTCCGGGGTGTCGACCGCACGGCCGTCCGCCCAGCCGGAGACGGCGTAGGCGACGACGGGGGCGTCGGTGAGGACGGAGATCGTCCAGGAGGCCCGCTGCCCGGCGCCGAACCCTGCCGCGAGGGTGTTCCTCGCGGCGTACGGGAGGGGCATCAGGTCGGTGCGGGAGCCCAGGCCCTCCCGGGTGAAGCGGGCGTCGAGGTCGCGCATGGCGGTGGCGTCGGCGTCGGTGAAGAGGAGGCCGACGGTGGTGACGTAGCTCTGGGTGGCGTCCGTGTAGGTGGCGCGCAGGAGCCGTTCGCAGCCGACGGGGGCGAGGGCCTTGCGCAGCAGGGGGTCGAAGGCGTCCTTGCAGCCGCTGTCCGGGGCGACGGCGATCCGCGTCCAGGTGCGGTCGGCCCCGCCGGGCCCGGCGCCCTGGCCGTCCACGGTCGGCGGGAACAACTGGTCGACGGGCACGCTGTGCCACAGCTCGCCGGCCTGGGTGAAGGTGTCGCCGCGCCCTTCGTCCCCGGAGCCCCCGATCAGCCAACTCCCGGTCACGGCACCGCCGATGAGCCCGAGTCCGAGCACGACGCACGCGGCCACGGCGACGATCCGGGGAGGGATCCGCACTCCCCACGACCGCTCCTTGTAACCGACCTCGGGCTCACCGAACGACACAACAGGCCGCCCGTTGCCGGGTGTTCCGTCATGCGGGGGCGGGGCGGCGCTCCAGGAGAGAGCGGGGTCGGGAGTGAAGGATGCGGTCCGCGGCGGTGTCGTGGGCGCCGGAGGCGTACCCGGGGCACCGGAGAGCGGCGCCTCACGCGTGGGGCGCGGCGGGAATCCGGGGCGGACGTCGGGCATGGGCGGTACGACGGTGCCGCCGGACTCCGCCCGGGCCGCGGACGCCGCCCCTGTACGGCCGTCCCCGGCCGTCGGAACGGGCCGCATCCGGAAGGTCGTCTCCGAGGCGGTCTCGGCGGGGGCGCCGGTACGACGCGGGGGGACGGTGGGCCGAGTCCTCGGCCGGGGCGGCACGGACGCACCGCCGGTGCCCGTCCCGCGCGGCTGGGCACCCGAGGCGGGCGGCATCGGGCCGGGGGCGGGTCTGCGGGGGTGCGTGGAGGGCGAGTCGGAGGTACCGGCGGTGTCCGCACCGCCGGAGGCCGGTGGGGTGTCGGGAAAGCGGGCCGAGGCCGGGGGTGGGGGCGGGATGCTGCCGGGGTACGGGGCTCCCGGGCGCTGCGCAGGTGCACCGTCCGCGGGCGTCGAGGGGGCCCGGTTGCCGGAACCGTCCCCGTCGGTCCTGCCGGAGTCGGACGTGCCGTGTGACTCGTCGCGCGACGGCGTCGAAGCCGAGCCGGTGCCGTTCGTCGTGCGTATCGGCGGCCGTCCCGCGGCGGCCGATCCCCGGGACGGCTCTCCGCCCGGCGCGCCGGACTCCCGTCCCGCGCTCATGTCGCCGAGCTCACGGGGTGCCGTACCGCCGAGGTCCTGTCGGCCCGCACCGGCACTCCCGAAGACCGGTCGGCCGGAGTCGCCGCCCCCCTGCGCGTCGCCCGGCATCTGGCCGTCCGTCTCCGGCCGGTCCTGCCAGTCGAACCCGCCGAACGTCGGTCGCGTCGCCGCCCCTGAGCTGCGTCGGTTCCGCTCGCCGAACGCCTGCCAGCCGGAGTCGTCGTTCATCCGTCCGCCCGGGTCGACCATCGCTCGCTCGACCGACTCGCCGGCCTCGCGTCGTCCCGGCTCCTCGGACGCGGAGCCGGGCCCGCCCTCGCCCGTCGCCGGCGGCTGGGCCGGCCGCGGTGGGGTCGTCGGGCGGGGAGGAATCGAGGCGCGGCGTGCCTCCGTGCTCATGCGCCCCCCGTTTCCTCATGTCCGGGCCGTTCGGTCGTGCGCGGGCCCTCGCCGGAGTCGTCGGTGTGGAAGACCGCCGTCCGGGCACGCATACCCGCACGGAAGGGCCGGCATCCCGGCGCGGCGGCGACGGGGGGCGAACGGCCCTGCGTGCGTGCGCGTCACTCTACGGGTTGTTCCTGGGCGAACGGGAACCAGTCCGCCGGGCCGGGGGCATCTGCCCGGAACGTCCCCCTACCCTGCGGTAATCCTGTCTGGCAGGCTTCGTTCATGACTGCACGCGCCGCCGACCGGGCCCGTTACGACCGGGCCACCGCCCATCTCGACGCCCCCGTCGCGATCGTGGACCTGGACGCCTTCGACGCCAACGCGGACGATCTCGTCCGCCGGGCGGCGGGCAAACCCATCCGCGTCGCCAGCAAGTCCGTGCGGTGCCGGGCCCTGCTCGAACGTGTCCTGGCGAAGGACGGCTTCGCGGGCATCATGTCGTTCACCCTCGCCGAGTCCCTGTGGCTGGCCCGGAGCGGTTTCGACGACATCCTGCTCGCCTACCCCTCCGCCGACCGCTCCGGGTACGCCGAACTCGCCGCCGATCCCAAGCTCGCCGCCGCCGTGACGGTGATGGTCGACGACCCCGCGCAGCTCGCCTTCATCGACGGTGCCCGCGCGGGCGGCACCGAAGTGATCCGGGTCTGCCTGGAGTTGGACACCTCGCTGAAGCTCCTCGGCGGCCGGGTCCGGGTCGGTGCCCGCCGTTCGCCGCTGCACTCCCCCGCCCAGGTCGCCGACATGGCCCGCGCGGTGACCCGGCGCCCCGGGTTCAAGGTCGTGGGGATCATGGCCTACGAGGGGCACATCGCCGGTGTCGGGGACTCCGTCGCCGGACGCCCGCTGCGTTCCCGGGCCGTCCGGCTGATGCAGGCCACCGCCCGCCGGGAGCTGGCCGAGCGCCGCGCCGCCGTCGTGGGCGCGGTGCGGGCCGTCGTACCGGACCTGGAGTTCGTCAACGGCGGTGGCACGGGCAGTGTGCAGCACACCGCCGCGGAGGACGCCGTCACGGAGATCGGCGCGGGGTCGGGGCTGTACGTGCCGAGGCTGTTCGACAACTACACGTCTTTCAGCGGGCGTCCGGCCGCGCTCTTCGCCCAGCCCGTCGTGCGCAGGCCGGGGGTCGGCGTGGTGACGGTCCTCGGCGGCGGCTACCCGGCCTCCGGCGCGGCAGGGCCCGACCGGCTGCCGGTGCCGTATCTGCCGGAGGGACTGAAGTACGACCCGCAGGAGGGGCCCGGCGAGGTGCAGACCCCGCTGCTCGGCGCCCCCGCCGACGACCTGCTGCTCGGCGACAAGGTGTGGTTCCGGCACGCCAAGGCCGGTGAACTGTGCGAGCGGTTCGAGCGGCTGCACCTGATCGAGGGGGACGCGGTGACGGCGACCGTGCCGACGTACCGCGGGGAAGGCCACACGTTCCTCTAGGTCAACGGTCCACGGACCGGATCCCCTCGGTGATGCGGTCCATGTCGGCGAGCGGCGGCCCGTCAGGCCCCGCGTCGAAGGCGAAGCGGACGACGAGGGCGTCGGAGGGTCCGCCGCGGGCCGGGGTGAGGGCCAGCGACTGGACGTAGGCACCGGGCCCCCGGGCCGTCTTCACGCGCCAGCGCACCAGGTATCCGGTGCCTCCGGCGACGGCGACGCGCTCCGACCTGACGAGCCGGTGGCTGCGGATGCGCCCGTAGGACGTGTCGGCGGCCTGCGGTATGTCCTGCTGGGCGAGGGCCGCCGGGGCTCTCGCGGAGCCGGCTGGCAGCGTGCGGGTGAAGACCCTGCCGCCGTCGGTGGTCATCACGACGTGGTCGCGGGTGACGTACTTCGAGGGGACCCAGCCGTCCGGCAACGGCAGGCTGATGCCGTCGAGTTCGTCGACCAGGCGGGACGGGGCCGGGGCCGGGGAGGCGGTGGTGGGCGTCGGGCTCTCGACCGTCGGTGCCGTGTCCGCCACCACGTCGTCCCCGTCGCCCCGGGCGAGGGCGAACGCCCCGCTGACGAGCGCGGCGACGAGGGCGGTCCCGCAGGCCGTGAGGGCGACGGCCCTGGCGCGCCCCGCGGCCCGGCCGGCCGCCCGTGGCGGGCCGGGGGCCTCGGGGGCGCGCCGGTGGTCCGTCCAGGCCGTCCCGTCCCACCGGCGCTCCAGCAGCGGAGCGTCGGGGTCCGGGTACCAGCCGGGCGGGAGCGTCCTGCTCATCGACGCACTGTAGGACGACCCCTACATCGGTGTGACGTACGCCCCCGAGATCCCGCCGTCCACGAGGAAGTCGCTGGCGTTGACGAACGAGGAGTCGTCGCTGGCCAGGAAGGCGACGGCGGCGGCGATCTCCTCGGCCTCGGCGAACCGGCCGACCGGAATGTGCACCAGGCGCCGCGCGGCCCGCTCGGGGTCCTTGGCGAACAGCTCCTGGAGCAGCGGGGTGTTGACCGGGCCCGGGCACAGGGCGTTCACGCGGATGCCCTCCCGTGCGAACTGCACGCCCAGTTCACGGGACATGGCGAGCACGCCGCCCTTGGAGGCGGTGTACGAGATCTGGGAGGTGGCCGCGCCCATCCTCGCCACGAAGGACGCGGTGTTGATGATGGACCCCTTGCCCTGCCGCCGCATGTAGGGGATCGCGGCCTTGCAGCACAGGTAGACGGAGGTCAGGTTGACCTCCTGGACGCGCTTCCATGCCTCCAGCCCGGTCTCCAGGATGGAGTCGTCGTCGGGCGGGGAGATACCCGCGTTGTTGAAGGCGACGTCGACGCTGCCGTAGGTGTCGTACGCCGTCCTGAACAGGGCCTCGACCTGCTCGGGGTCGGTGACGTCGACCTTGACGAAGAGCCCGCCGACCTCGTCGGCGGCGGCCTTGCCGCGGGTCTCGTCGACGTCGGCGCAGACGACGTGGGCGCCCTCGGAGGCGAGCCGGCGGGCGGTGGCGAGGCCGATGCCGCTGCCGGCTCCGGTGATGACGGCCGTACGGCCGACGAGGCGGCGGCACACGATCGGGTCGGTCGCAGAGGTCGAAGAGGTCACTGGGCGGGGCCTTCCGTGCTGATGAAGACGTTCTTGGTCTCGGTGAAGGCGGTCAGGGCGTCCGGGCCGAGTTCCCGGCCGAGTCCGGACTGCTTGTAGCCGCCGAAGGGGGTCCAGTAGCGGACGCTGGAGTGGGAGTTGACGGACAGGTTGCCCGCCTTGACGGCCTTGGACAGACGCAGCGCGCGGCCGATGTCGCGGGTCCAGAGGGAGCCGGAGAGGCCGTACGGGGTGTCGTTGGCGAGCCGGATCGCGTCCTGTTCGTCGGTGAAGGGCAGCAGAACGGCGACCGGGCCGAAGATCTCCTCGCGGGCGGCCTCCGAGTCGGGGGCCTCGCCGGTGAGGACGGTCGGCGCGAACCAGAAGCCGGGCCCGTCGGGCGCGCTCCCGCGCAGACCGGGCGCGTCCGAGGGCACCAACCGCCGCACCCGGTCCAGTTGCTGACGCGAGATCAGCGGGCCCATCTGGGTCTTCTCGTCGGCCGGGTCGCCCACGACCACGGAGGCGACGGCGTCGGCGAGCAGGTCACGGACCTCGTCGTACACCGACTCCTGGACCAGGATCCGGGTGCGGGCGCAGCAGTCCTGGCCGGAGTTGTCGAGGAAGGAGAAGGGGTCGACGGCCGTCTTCAGGTCGGCGTCCGCGAAGACGATGTTGGGGCTCTTGCCGCCCAGTTCGAGGGTGACGGGCTTGACCTGGCGGGCGCAGCGCTCCATGACGTCACGGCCGGTGCGGGTGGAGCCGGTGAAGACGATCTTCGCGACGCCGGGGTGCTCGACGAGGGCGGTGCCCGCGACCGGGCCGTGGCCCGGCAGCACCTGGAACAGGCCCTCCGGCAGCCCCGCGTCCAGGGCGAGTTCGGCGAGCCGCAGGGCGGTCAGCGGGGTCGTCTCGGCGGGCTTGAGGACGACCGCGTTCCCGGCGGCGAGCGCGGGTGCCGTACCCCAGGCGGCGATCGGCATGGGGAAGTTCCAGGGCGCGATGACGCCGACCACGCCGAGGGGTTCGAGAATGGTGACGTCGAGGCCGCCGGGGACCGGGATCTGGCGGCCGTTCAGCCGCTCCACCCCGCCCGCCGCATAGGCGAGCAGGTCACGGACGTTGCCGGCCTCCCAGCGGGCGTTGCCGAGGAGGTGACCGGCTTCCCGGACCTCCAACCGGGCCAGTTCCTCGACGTGTCGGTCGACCACGTCGGCGAACCGGCGCAGCAGCCGTGCCCGGTCGGCCGGTGCGACGGACGCCCAGCGTTCCTGCGCCTTCGACGCGCGGGCGACCGCCGCGTCCACGTCGGCCGCGGTGGCTGCGGGGACGGTGGCGACGACCTCTTCGGTGGCCGGGTTGAGGACGGTCAGTTCATGCTCGTACGACAACGAAGTACCTCTCACAGACGTCGACATCACAGACGTTCGAAGGAGCGGCGCAGCTCCCAGTCGGTGATCGCCGCGTCGAAGGCCTGGAGTTCGACGCGGGCCATGTTGCGGTAGTGCGCGACGACCTCGTCGCCGAAGGCGGCCTGGGCGATCGGGCTGTTCTCCCAGAGTTCGGCGGCCTCCCGCAGGGTGGTGGGGACCTGTGCGTACTCGGCGGTGTAGGCGTTGCCGGTGCACGCCTCGGGCAGCTCCAGCTTCTGCTCGATGCCGTACAGCCCTGCGGCGACAAGACCGGCGACCGCGAGGTGCGGGTTGACGTCCCCGCCTGGCAGCCGGTTCTCGAAGCGCAGGGAGCGGCCGTGGCCCACCACCCGCAGCGCGCAGGTGCGGTTGTCGTGGCCCCACGCGACGGCCGTGGGGGCGAAGGAGCCGGGCTGGAACCGCTTGTAGGAGTTGATGTTGGGGGCGTAGAGGAGCGAGAAGTCCCTGAGGGCCGCGAGCTGTCCGGCGAGGAAGTACCGCATCACGTCGGACATGCCGTCGGGGCCCGCCATGGCGTTGTTGCCGTCCGCGTCGGCGAGCGAGAGGTGGATGTGGCAGGAGTTGCCCTCGCGCTCGTCGTACTTGGCCATGAAGGTGAGCGACACGCCCTCCTGGGCGGCGATCTCCTTGGCACCTGTCTTGTAGATCGTGTGCTGGTCGCAGGTGACCAGGGCCTCGTCGTACTTGAACACGATCTCGTGCTGGCCGGGGTTGCACTCCCCCTTGGCGGACTCGACGGTGAGGCCTGCGGCCGTCATGTCGTTGCGGATCCGGCGGAGCAGGGGCTCGATGCGGCCGGTGCCCAGCACCGAGTAGTCGATGTTGTACTGGTTCGCCGGTGTCAGACCCCGGTACCGGGCGTCCCAGGCCTGCTCGTAGGTGTCCTTGAAGACGATGAACTCCAGCTCGGTGCCGACCTGGGCGGTGTAGCCGAGCTCGGCGAGCCGCTCCAGCTGGCGGCGCAGGATCTGGCGGGGCGCGGCGACGACCGGCGAACCGTCGTTCCAGGCGAGGTCGGCGATCAGCATGGCCGTACCGGCGTTCCAGGGCACGCGGCGCAGGGTGCTCAGGTCCGGGTGCATGGCGAAGTCGCCGTAGCCGCGGTCCCACGACGACATCGCGTAGCCGTCGACGGTGTTCATCTCGGTGTCGACGGCGAGGAGGTAGTTGCAGCCCTCGGTGCCGTGGTGGAGTACCTCGTCGAGGAAGAAGCGGGCGGCGAACCTCTTGCCCTGGAGCCGCCCTTGCATGTCGGGGAAGGCCAGGACGACAGTGTCGATCTCGCCGCTCGCGACGAGGGCGTGCAGTTCCTCGACGCTGAGCGGGGGTGTGCGGTCTGCCACGGGAGAGCTCCTTCGGCTGCTGCGCGTTTTTCCGACCGGGCCGGGAGCCATAAGGTATTGCTCTGAACCATTGCTTGGGAAGGGGGCTCGGCCATATGTCGGTGGACGCTGACGGCGGTGCGGCCGACCGGTTGACTCCGGTGCTGCGGCCGGTCAGGGCGGGCAACGGCTTCGAGGAGGCGCTGGAGCAGATCCTTCAGGTCGTGCGGCTCGGGCTGGTGCCGGGGGGCGAGCGGCTGCCGGCCGAGCGGGAGCTCGCGGAGCGGCTCGGGATCAGCCGGGTGACGCTGCGCGAGGTGCTGAAGGTGCTCCAGGACCAGGGGCTGGTGGAGTCGCGGCGCGGGCGGTACGGCGGCACGTTCGTGCTGCCCCGCACGCGGGACGCGGTGGGCGAGGAGGAGCTGCGGCGCCGGATCGCCGAGGCGGACATCGAGGACGTGCTGCGTTTCCGGGAGGTCCTGGAGGTGGGCGCGGCGGGCCTGTGCGCGGCGCACGGACTCACGGACGAGCAGGCGGAGCGGCTGCGCGCGGCACTGGGCGCCACCCAGGAGGCACCGCTTGAGGACTACCGGCGCCTGGACACCCTGCTGCACCTGACGATCGCCGAGCTGTGCGGCTCACCGACCCTGACCGCGCAATACGCGGCCGTACGGGCCTCGGTGAACGATCTCCTGGACTGCATCCCGCTCCTGGTCCGCAACCTGGAGCACTCGCAGCGGCAGCACGCGGCGCTGGTCGAGGCGGTCCTGGACGGGGACGCGGACGGGGCGCGGGAGATGATGCGGGAGCACTGCGCGGGGACGGCGGCGCTGCTGCGGGGATTTCTGGCGTGACCTTGCGGCCGGGCGGCCCGGGAGGCAAAGGTATGACTGTGGGCCATTGCAAGCCTGGGAGGGCCGAGTGACGACCGTACGACCGCTGATCGGCGTGAGCACGTATCTGGAGGCCGGGGCGCGCTGGGGCGTCTGGGAGCTGGAGGCGGCGCTGCTGCCGGCCGGCTATCCGCGCCTGGTCCAACGGGCGGGCGGCCTGGCCGCGATGCTCCCGCCGGACGCCCCGGAGCACGCGGCGGCGACGGTGGCCCGCCTGGACGGGCTGGTGATCGCGGGCGGCCCGGACGTGGAACCGGTCCGATACGGCGCCACCCCCGACCCCCGCACCGGGCCGCCCGCTCGCGCCCGTGACGCCTGGGAACTGGCCCTGATCGAGGCGGCGTTGGCGACCGGACTCCCCCTGCTCGGCATCTGCCGGGGCATGCAGCTCCTGAACGTGGCCCTGGGCGGCACCCTCGTCCAGCACGTCGACGGCCACGCGGAGACCATCGGCGTCTTCGGCCACCACCCGGTCAAACCCGTACCGGGCACGCTCTACGGCGACCTCGCCCCCGAGGAGGCATCCGTACCGGCCTACCACCACCAGGCGGTGGACCGCCTCGGGGCGGGCCTGCTGGCCTCGGCCCACGCGGCGGACGGAACCGTGGAGGCAGTCGAACTCCCCGGCCCGCACTGGGTGTTGGGCGTGCAGTGGCATCCGGAGATGGGCGAGGACCTGCGCGTGACACAGGCCCTCGTCAAAGCCGCAGGCGGCGCCTGAGCCAGGCCAGGGCCGCGTCGCCCTGAGCGCGTTGGAAGGCCCGCACGGTGGGGATGCCCGGCGGCGCGGGCAGCAGGCAGTGGTACAGGAAGTACCCGGTCAGGGCAGCGAGCGCGGTGGTGACGGCATCGGGGTCGGCGTCCGCGCCCAGCGGATGTGCCGTGAACAGTTCCTCCGGGTCCGGGCCGCCCTGGGCGCGGACGCACGGCAGCATCAGCAGCAGGTCGAACCACACGGCGGCGCGCAGGGCGTGCGGCCAGTCGACGAAGACGGTACGGCCGTCGTCGGTCAGCAGGATGTTGTCGGCCCGCAGGTCGCCGTGGGCGAGGGTGTCACCGGTGACGGCCTCGGGCCAGGGGGCGGCGAGTTCCGCGAGGTGGGGCAGGTGGCCGGCGGCCCAGGGGTCGAGGCGTGCCGTGAGGTCCTCGTGCTCAGCGCGCAGGAGTCGCCGCCAGCCGCTGAAGGTGCCGGCGAGGGCCGTGGCGGCGAGCGGAGCGTCGAGGGGAGACGGGGTGAGGGTGCGGCCCAGGTCCGCCACTGCGTCCAGGACGCGCTCCAGCTCGGTCCTGTGCCATGGGACACGGGGCTGGCGGCCCGGGACGTCCTCGTAGACGAGCGCCACCCAGGTGCCGTCGTCGTGGGTGCCGAGGAGCCGGGGTGCCGGGACGGCTGCTGGGAGCGCGGCGGCGTTGCGGGCCTCGGTGCGGTGCAGTTCCGGGCTGTCGGGGTTGGTGTCGCCGCTGACGGCCTTGACGAAGGCGCGGCGGCCGCTGGTGGTGCGCACGCGGGTGGCGGCGCCCGGGGAGAATCCGCCGGGTTGGGTGACGGCGTGGGCGACCGGCTCGCGCGAGCACGTCGGCGACAGCGTCGCGTACGGCCTCGGGGAGGTCCTCCCAGGGGGTGCGGACGCCGGTGGCGGGTGGGGCGGTCGCGGTCATGCGGTTCATGGTGCGGGTCCGCCGCGTCGACGCGCCAAGGGTTTTCGCGCGCCTGAGCGCCGGCCTGTCGACGGTCTTCGGGCCCTAGGACCGTGTCAGCGACAGCAGGTCCCTCGCCGGGCCCACCGGTCGGTGGCCCGTGGGCCATACCGCCCGCAGGTCCCGGGCCAGTGACACGCCGGCCACCGGGACCCGTACCAGTCGGCGCAGCGCCAGTTCCTCGCCGACGGCCAGTTCGCTCAGGACCGCCGGGCCCGCTCCGCTGACCGCCGCCGCCTTGACCGCCGTGGTGGACGACAGCTCGATCAGGGGGCGGGCCAGGCCGCCCAGAGCCGCGTCCAGGACCTGGCGGGTGCCCGAGCCCTTCTCCCGGAGGATCAGCGGTGTCGCGGCCAGTTCGGCGGCTTCCAGGGGGCGCCGGCGGCGGGCCCAGACATGGCCCGGGGCGGTCACCACGATCAGGTGGTCGTGGGCTATCACCACCGAGTCCAGCCCCGACGGGACCGTCAGGCCCTCGACGAAACCCAGGTCGGCCTCGTCGGACAGCAGGCGCTCCACGACCGTCGCGGAGTTCCCCGCGTGCAGCGACACCGCCGTGTCCGGGCGCCCCGCGCGCAGGGCGAGGAGCCACCCCGGCAGCAGGTACTCCGCGATCGTCATGCTCGCCACCACCCGCAGCCGGGAGTCCCGGCGGACCCGCAGCGCCTGCGCCCCGGCGTCGAAGGCCTCCGCCGCCTCCACGATCCGCCGCGCCCAGTCCGTGACCAGCGCCCCGGCGTCCGTGAGCCGGGAGCCGCGGGGCGAGCGGTCGACCAGGGCCACCCCCAACTGCCGTTCCATGGATCGGATCCGGCTGCTCGCCGCCGGCTGGGTGATGCCCAGCTCCCGCGCCGCCGCGCCCAGGCTCCCCAGCCGCGCCACGGCCAGCAGCAGCTCCAGCGCGCCCAGATCCGGCACCCGGTGGGACAGCCCCCCGCCGACCGCCGGTTCTCGCTCCTCCACACCGCTCATAAAGACAGCTTATGCCCTCATAGAGCCATACTCCCTGGTCGCGACCCTTCCCGAACGACACCGTGGAGACATGGTCACCGCCGTCCGTCACCTCGGGCCCAACTGGTACGCCTGCGTCATGGGTACCGCGATCGTCGCCACCGCCGGCGTCGCGCTCCCCGTGCATTTCCCCGGCCTCCGCGCGATCTGCGCCGCCGTCTGGCTCTTGTCCCTGGCCCTGCTGCTCGTCCTCCTCTGCGCCCGCGCCCTGCACTGGCACCACCACGCCGACCAGGCCCGCGCCCACCTCCTGGACCCCGCCACGGCCCCCTTCTACGGCTGCCTCGCGATGGCCCTGCTGGCCGTGGGCGGCGGCGCCCTCACCGTCGGCCGGTACTGGATCGGGACGACGGCCGCGGTCGCCCTGGACGCCGTGCTGTTCACCGCCGGTACCGCCGTGGGGCTCGCGTCCGCCGTCGCGGTGCCGTACCTCATGGCCGTACGGCAGCACGCCGAGCCCCGGCAGGCCACGCCCGTGTGGCTGCTCCCCCTCGTCGCGCCCATGGTGTCCGCCGCCCTGGGCCCGCTCCTCGTGCCTTATCTCCCCGCAGGTCAGCCGCGCGAGACCCTCCTGCTCGCCTGCCTCGCGATGTTCGGACTCAGCCTCTTCGCGACCCTGCTGATGCTGCCGCTCGTCTTCGCCCGGATCGTCACCGGCGGGCCGCTCCCCCTCGCCCTCACCCCGGCCCTCTTCCTGGTCCTCGGCCCGCTCGGCCAGTCCACCACCGCCGTCGGCAAGTTCGCGGACGTGGCCCCCGGGGTCGTACCGGCCCCCTACAGCCAGGGCTTCGGAGTCCTCGCGGTCCTGTACGGCGTGCCCGTGATGGGGTTCGCACTGCTGTGGCTGGGGCTCGCCACCGCGCACGTGGTCCGGGCCCGTCGGCACGGGATGCGGTTCTCGATGACCTGGTGGGCGTTCACCTTCCCGGTCGGCACCTGTGTCACGGGCGCCGAGACGCTGGCCAGGCACACCGGGCTCGTCGTCTACGACTGGCTCGCCACCGGGCTGTACGCCGCTCTCGTCGCCGCCTGGGCCACGGCCGCCGTGCACACCGCGCGCGGGGTCGTCAGCGGAGCGCTGCTCGCAGGGCCTCGTCCAGTGCCCGTGGTGCTGCGGCCAGCGACGGCCCGTACCACGTCAGGTGCCGTCCGCTGACGAGTGCGCAGGGCAGGCCGGGGAAGGCCTCCGGGCCGTCGTCGGGGGTGAAGCGGTACGGTTCGTCCGGGAGGACGACCACGTCCGGGGCGGCCGCCCGCAGCTCCTCCAGCGGGATGCGCGGATAGCGGTCGGCGTGGCCGGCGTACACATGGTCCACCCCCAGGCGGGACAGCACGTCGCCGGCGAAGGTGTCCCGGCCCAGCACCATCCACGGCCTGCGCCAGACGGGCACGACCGCCGTCACGCGGTGCTCCCGTGCGGGAAGCGCCGACCAGGCCTCCTCGGCCTCGTCCAGCCAGCGCGGCCGTACGACGCCGCACGCCTCGACGACCCGGGCCAGCTCCCTGAAGGCCTGCGGGACGTCCCGGACCTCGGTGAGCAGGACCTCCAGGCCTGCCGCGCGCAGGGCTTCCAGATCCGGCTCGCGGTTCTCCTCCTCGTTGGCGATCACCAGATCGGGGGCGAGGGCGACGATCCGGTCGACTTTCGGGTTCTTGGTGCCGCCGATCCGGGGGACGTCGAGGTCCGCCGGGTGCGTGCACCAGTCGGTGGCGCCGACCAGGGCGCCGGGTGCCGAGCGGGCGATCGCCTCGGTCAGCGAGGGGACCAGGGAGACGACCCTCACTGCCGGGGCCGGTCCTGGACCGCCTCGATGTGTTCGGCCACGGCGACGACGACCACGCGGGTGTCCGCCACGGTCGCCCGCCAGCGGTGCCGCACCCCGCCGGTCAGGTACAGGGTGTCGCCGCGGCCCAGCCGGTAGGCGCGCCCCTCGGCCTCGACGTCCACCGCCCCGTCGGCCACGTACATCAACTGGTCGTTGCGGTACTGGAGTTCACGGCCCGCGTCATGGTCGCCGGTGAACTCCTGGGCGTGCATCTGGTGGTGCCCGCGCACCAGGGAGCGCATCCGGGGTTCGTCGCCCCGCTCCGGGCCCTCGGCGTGCACGACGTCGACGCTGCACGCCGGGTCGGCGGCCGCGAGGAGTTCCACGGCCGTGGTGCGCAGGGCGTCGGCGACCTTCTCCAGGGAGCTGCGGCTGGGGCGGGCGCGTTCGTTCTCGATCTGGCTCAGGAAGGGGACCGAGAGGCCGCTGCGCTCGGCGACGACGGCGAGGGTGAGCTCCAGCGCGCGGCGCCGACGGCGCACGGCCGCGCCGACCCGAAGGGGCTGTTCTTTGTGGTCGCCCATGGCTCCGGCTCCCTCCTCCGCTCGTCGGTCCTGTGACCCGTCCCCTGATGAGTTGTCTGCACCCTACGCATGTTCGGCAAACCGTTTCACGCGGCCGTCACATCGATGCCATACGGCGGGCGACCGTACCTCACCTTTCGCGCCAGCCGAACGGCCCCCTGGAGGGGGCCAGGGGGCCGGGTTTCGGTCACCCGTCCGTTGTGAGCCGCCCAAGTCCCCTTGTCGGCATCGGAGTTCGGGCGATGGCATAGCTCTATGTGGTTGGCCGGATCCTTACCGTGCACACGGAGCGGTTATGACGGTGTCATCCGCCCGACCATCTCCGGGTGCTTCTTGAGCCAGGCGGTGACCGCCTGCTCCTCGTGACCCTGGCCGTACTTGTTGATCTCTCCCTCCAGGGTACCGAGCTCGTCCTCGCTCATGTGGAATCGCTTGATCCACTTGGTGAGCTGGGGGTACTGCCCGGGGAACTCCTCATGGGCGATGGTGCGGATCGTGTTGCCCTCGCCGAAGAGCTTTTTGTCGTCCTTCAGCTTGGTCAGGTCGTACTGGCTGTACGCCCAGTGCGGGGACCACAGGACCACGGCGACGGGCTGCTTCCTGGCGTAGGCGCGCTTGAGCTCGGCCAGCATCGCGGGCGTGGAGCCGTCGACGACCTCGTACTCCTTGTCGAGGCCGTAGCCCGGCAGGACCTTGTTCTTGAGGAGGTTCATCTCGCCGGTGCCCGGTTCGATGCCGATGATCTTCCCGTCGAACTGGGAGGCCTTGCCCTTGAGGTCCTCGTACGTCTTCACACCCTTGACGTACGACGGCACGGCGACCTCCAGCGACGTCGGCCGGTACCAGGTGCCGAGGTCGGCCAGGCTGTCCTTGCTCTTGTCCCAGTAGTTCTTCTGCGCGTACGGCAGCCAGGCGTCGAAATTGAGGTCCAGGTCGCCGGAGGCGAGGCCGGTGTAGACCGGGCCGACGTCCATCTGCTTGAGGTTGAGCTGGTAGCCGCGCTTCTCCAGGACGTTCTTCCAGAGATACGTGACGGCGATGTCCTCGTCCCAGGGGAACCAGGCCACGTTGACCGGCCGCTTCGCCTCGGCCGGAGTGCCGCTGTCCTTGACGGGGGCCATCTTGTCGACCAGGCCCGGGTGCTGCTTGAGCCAGGTGCGCACGGCGTCCTGCTGCCTGCCCTTGCCGGCCTTGTTGATCTCGGCCTCCAAACTGGTGAGCTGCTTCTCGTCCAGCTTGAAGTTCTTCAGCCACCCTCCGACGAGCGGATTGTCGTCGGCGAAGCCCTTGCGGGCCACTGCGTGGATGCCGTCGCCCGAGCCCCAGGCGCCCTTGGGGTCCTTGAGCTTCTTCAGGTCGTAGTCGTTGTACGCCCAGTGCGGCGACCAGAGCGTGACGGCGATCGGGGCCTTTTTGGCGTAGGCGCGCTTGAGCTCGGCCAGCATGGCGGGCGTGGAGCTGTCGACGACCTTGTACTCCTTGTCGAGGCCGTACGCCTTGAGGACCTTGCTCTTCAGCAGGGCCATCTCACCGGCGCCGGGCTCGATGCCGGTGATGTTGCCGCCGAACTGAGAGGCCTTGCCCTTGAGGTCGGCCAGGGAGTTGATGTCCTTCATGTACGACGGGACGCTCAGCTCCAAAGACGTCTTGTCGTACCAGGCGCCGAGGTCGTCGAGCTTCCCGCCGTACTTCTTCCAGTACTGCTCGTGGGTCGTCGGCAGCCAGGCGCCGGTCATGAAGTCGGCGCTGCCGGAGGCGAGGGAGGTGTAGAGGGGGCCCGCGTCGAACTGCTTGGCGTCCACCTGGTAGCCGCGTTCCTCCAGGATCTCCTTCCACAGGAAGGTGGAGGCGACCCCGTCGTCCCAGGGGACGTAGCCGATGCTGATCTTCTTGCCCTGGCCGACGTCCTTGCTTGCGGAGACGGCCGTGGCCTCGCCCGAGGTGCCGCCGAAGATGCCCATGCCGCCCGCGACCAGGGCGAGGACGACGACGCCGATCACGGCGATCTGCGGGCGGGGGCGGTAGGACCAGATCCTGAGGCCCTGGGTCGCGCGGGCCTTGGCGGCGGCGCGGCGGCCCAGCGGGGAGACCTGGGTGCCGAGCGCGCTGGTCATGCGGTCCAGGTAGATCGCGAGGATCACGATGGCGACACCGGCCTCGGAACCGAGACCCACGTTGAGCTGGCCGATGGCCTCGTTGACGTCACCGCCGAGGCCGCCGGTGCCGACCATGCCGGCGATCGCGGCCATGGACAGGCCGAGCATGATGACCTGGTTGACGCCGGCCATCACGGTGGGCAGCGCCAGGGGAAGCTGGACGCGCAGGAGAGTGTCGCGCGGGGTGGTGCCGAACGCCTCGGCGGCCTCGACGAGCTCCTTGTCGACCTGGCGGATGCCGAGCTCGGTCATGCGGACGCCGGGAGCGAGCGCGAAGATCAGGGTGGCGACGATGCCCGCGGAGGCGCCGGTGCCGAAGAACAGGATCGCCGGGATGAGGTAGATCATCGCGGGCAGCGTCTGCATGAAGTCCAGGACGGGGCGGACGATGCCGCTGACCCGGTTCGAGCGGGCCGCCCAGATGCCCACGGGGACGGCTATCACCAGCGCGATGATCGTGGCGACGAGGACCAGCGAGAGGGTCGTCATCGCGTCCTCCCACAGTTCGAGGGAGTCGATGAAGGCGAATCCCGCGAAGGTGAGGACGCCGGCCAGGGTGCCGCGCAGCCAGAACGCGATCACTGCGAGGATGCCCGCGAGCAGCAGGGGCTGGGGCGCCTGGAGGACGGCGTCGATGCCGTCGTAGGTGCCGGTGAAGACGGTCTTGAGGAAGTCGAAGAGCCAGGACACGTGGTCGAGCAGCCAGTCGACGGTGTCGTTGACCCAGTCGCCGAGCGGGATCCTAGGCATGAGCGGCCTCCTGGGGGGACTCCACGTCGCCGAGGAAGCCGATCAGGCGCTCCTGCGCGACCACACCGACGAGCCTGCGCTTCGCGTCGAGGACGGCCACCGGGTGGCTCGATCGGGCGCTCATCGCACACAGCTCGGTGAACGGCGTGTCGGGCGTCGCGGTCTCGCAGTCGTCGGCGCAGCCGCAGTCGGCCGGGGTGCCGCTCACGTCCGTGTCCATGACGGCGGACGCGGTCAGCACCCGGGAGCGGTCGACGTCCTTGGTGAAGGAGGCGACGTAGTCGTCGGCGGGCCGCACGAGGATGTCCTCCGCGCTGCCGATCTGGACGATCCGGCCGTCGCGCATCACGGCGATCCGGTCGCCGAGCCGCATGGCCTCGTTGAGGTCGTGGGTGATGAAGACGATGGTCTTCTTCAGGGTCTTCTGGAGCTGGAGGAGCTGGTCCTGCATGTCCCGTCGGATCAGCGGGTCGAGCGCGCTGAAGGACTCGTCCATGAGGAGCAGGTCGGCGTCGGTGGCGAGGGCCCGGGCCAGGCCCACGCGCTGCTGCATACCGCCGGACAGCTCGTCGGGCCAGGACTTCTCCCAGCCTCCAAGGCCGCACAGCTCCAGGGCCTCGGTGGCCCGCTCGATGCGCTCGGCCTTGGGGACGCCCTGGACGGCGAGTCCGTAGGCGGCGTTCTCCAGGACGCTGCGGTGCGGGAAGAGCGCGAAGTGCTGGAAGACCATGCTGATCTTCTGGGCGCGTACGGCGCGCAGCTCGCGGTCGGTGAGCGCGGTGAGGTCCTGGCCGTCGAAGCGGACATGGCCCGCGGTCGGCTCCAGGAGGCCGTTGAGCATGCGCAGCAGCGTGGACTTGCCGGAGCCCGACAGGCCCATGACGACGAAGATCTGGCCCGGGTCCACGGTGAAGGAGGCGTCGATCACCGCCGCGGTGGTGCCCTCGGCGCGCAGTCCCTCCCGGTCCGCGCCCTCGCGAAGCCTCTCGACCGCCTCGTCCGGCCGTCTTCCGAAGACCTTGTACAGCTGCTCTGCCTCAAGCCTTGATGACACGCGTGCCTCTCGTCTCTTCGACCACTGGGGGAGACGAAGGGCCGCGAACAGTTGAAAGTGCAACCTGCCCCGCTCCGAGGCGGCGCCTGCCCATAAGCCTTTGGGCCAAACACACGGGTGTCCTGGTTCACAGGACGCTCACACCGCCGCACGAGCCGTGGGACGGCGGCCGCTGTCGGTGCCGTACGGCATGATGCGAGACGTGACCGGACGACTGATGCTCCTCGACACCGCCTCGCTCTACTTCCGTGCCTACTTCGGGGTGCCGGAGTCGGTGAAGGCACCCGACGGCACGCCGGTGAACGCTGTGCGCGGCCTCCTCGAATTCATCGACCGCCTGGTCAAGGACCACCATCCCGACCTGCTGGTGGCCTGCATGGACGCCGACTGGCGCCCCCAGTGGAGGGTCGACCTCATCCCCTCCTACAAGGCGCACCGCGTCGCCGAGGAGCACGAGGGCGGCCCGGACGAGGAGGAGGTGCCGGACACGCTGTCGCCGCAGGTGCCGATCATCGAGGCCGTCCTGGACGCACTCGGCATCGCGCGCGTGGGGGTGGCCGGATACGAGGCGGACGACGTGATCGGCACGTTCACCGCGCAGGCGACCGGCCCGGTCGACATCGTCACCGGCGACCGCGACCTGTACCAGCTGGTCGACGACGAGCGCCGGGTGCGGGTGCTGTATCCGCTCAAGGGCGTCGGCACGCTCCAGCTGACCGACGAGGCGTGGCTGCGCGAGAAGTACGGCGTCGACGGCCGCGGGTACGTGGATCTGGCGCTGCTGCGCGGCGACCCCAGCGACGGTCTGCCGGGCGTGCCCGGCATCGGCGAGAAGACGGCCGCCAAGCTGCTCGACCAGTTCGGCGACCTGGCCGGGATCATGGCCGCGGTCGACGACCCGAAGGCGAAGCTCACGCCGTCGCAGCGCAAGCGGCTGGACGAGTCGCGGCCGTACGTGGCCGTGGCGCCGAAGGTCGTGCGGGTGGCCGGTGATGTCCCGCTGCCGCGGGTGGACACCGCGGTTCCGCGCACGCCGCGCGATCCCGCGGCCCTGGAGAAGCTGGCGGAGCGGTGGGGCCTCGGTGGATCATTGCAGCGACTGGTGGCGACGCTCGGCGCGTAAATATTGCCCTCGCTTTCCACGGGTGGCATGCCGTCGCCAGCGAGGCGGATGCTAACTTAGGTAAGCCTAAGCGTAGGGAACTGGGAGGCCGCCATGGCAGAAGGACCGGGACGCAAGCCGCGGAAGCCCCACTCCGCACAGGTGCTGCGCACCGAGCGCCTCACCCCGCACATGCAGCGCGTGGTGCTCGGCGGCGACGGACTCGCCGAGTTCGCGGCGGACACCTGTACCGACCACTACGTCAAGATCCTGTTCCCGGCCGAGGGCGCGACCTACCCCGAACCCTTCGACATGCAGCGGATCCGCGAGGAGTTCCCCCGCGAGCAGTGGCCGGTGACCCGCACGTACACCGTGCGCCACTGGGACGCCGAACACCGCGAGCTCACCCTGGACTTCGTGATCCACGGCGACGAGGGCCTGGCCGGTCCCTGGGCGGTGCGGGTCCAGCCCGGCGAGACCGTGCGCTTCATGGGCCCGGGCGGCGCCTACGCCCCGGACCGGGACGCCGACTGGCATCTGCTCGTCGGGGACGAGAGCGCGCTGCCCGCGATCGCCCGCTCCCTGGAGTCGCTGCCCGACGGCACCCGGGCGCACGCCTTCATCGAGGTCTCCGGGCCCGAGGAGGAGCAGAAGATCGAGTCCGACGTGGAGGTCGTCTGGCTGCACCGCGGCTCCCGCCCCGTCGGCGAGGCCCTGGTGGAGGCCGTCCGCGCGCTGGAGTTCCCGGAGGGCCGGCTGTGCGCGTTCGTGCACGGCGAGGCGCACTTCGTGAAGCAGCTGCGCCATCTGCTGCGGGTCGAACGGGCAATGCCGCGCGAGGACCTGTCGATCTCCGGCTACTGGCGCCTGGGCCACAACGAGGACGGCTGGCAGGCCTCCAAGCGGGACTGGAACGCGCGCATCGAGGCGGAGCAGGAAGGGGCGGCGCCCGCCGCTTAGGCCTGCGCTTCTGGCTTGCCTGTCAGGTCTGCGCTTCAGGCATACGTCCCCGAAAGGGGCGGCACCTTCGAGGGTGCCGCCCCTTTCGTCGCGTCCGGGAGCGGTCACACCGACCGCTGGTACGACCGGAACGTCCGGATCGACAGCCACACCGCCACGACCGCCAGCCCGAGCAGCGCTCCCCCGCGGCTCAGCACGACGCTCCAGTCCGGATCGGCGGACAGGGCCGAACGGCCCGCCACCATCGCCCAGTTCAGCGGGTTGAAGTCGGCGACGTGCCGCATCCAGGAGGGCATCTGCGAGGGCGCCATGAAGGCGCTGGACAGGAAGGTGAGCGGGAGCAGCAGGAAGGTGTTGATCCCGATGATCGACTCCCGCTCCCGCACCAGCATGCCCAGCGCGTTGGACAGCGCCCCGAAGACGGTGCCCAGCAGGACCGAGGCGAGCACCAGGACGGCGATCCCCGCGATGCCGCCCGGGTAGTCGGCGCCCCCGAGGAGCCCGAGCAGCACGATGACCGCCGACTGGAAGGCGGTGACCAGGCCGTTGTTGACGACGTTCCCGTTCATCAGCGCGGCCCGGCTGACCGGGGTGGTCAGGAAGCGGTCCAGAGTCCCGCGCTGGATCTCCTCCAAGGTGCCCATGCCGGCCCACATGTTGGAGCCGAGCGCGCTCATCACGACCACGCCCGGGACGAGGTAGTCGAGATAGGAGGTGGTCCCGAAGCCGCCGAGCTCGACGACCTTCTTGAAGAGGCTGCCGAACAGGAACAGCCAGATCACCGGCTGGATCAGGGTGATGATCGCGTACGCGGGCTGCCGTACGAACACCATGAGTTGACGCTGCGTCATGTACCAGGTCTGGGAGACGGCCATGCTCATCGGGCACCCACCAGGTCTTCGGCGTCGGAGTAACGGCGGCCCGCGTAGCGCAGGTAGACGTCGTCGAGGGACGGGCGGGCGACGGTCGCGGTGGCGACCTTGACCCCGGCCCGTTCCAGGGCGGCGAGGAGGGCGGGTACGGCGGCGGCCCCGTCGTCGGCGCGGACGCTGACGCGGTGTCCGTCGGCCAGCACCTCGTGCACGCCCGGCACGTCGCGCAGGGCGCCGGTCAGCAGCGTGCGCCCCGCGTCGCCGAGCGGCTCGCGCAGCTCCACATGCACGGCGTCCCCGCGGAGTTCGCCCTTGAGCGCGTCCGGGGTGCCCTCGACGACGATCCGGCCGCGGTCGACGACCGCGACGCGCTCGGCGAGCCGGTCGGCCTCTTCGAGGTAGTGCGTGGTGAGCAGGATCGTCAGCCCCTCCTCCGCCGCGAGCCGCCCGATCTCGTCCCACATCGCGCTGCGGGCCTCGGGGTCGAGACCGGTGGTGGGCTCGTCGAGGAAGAGCACCTCGGGGCGGTGCACCAGGCCGAGGGCGACGTCGAGCCGGCGTCGCATGCCGCCGGAGTAGCCCTTGACCGGACGCCGGGCCGCCTCGGTGAGTGTGAAGCGGTCGAGGAGCTCGTCCACCCGCTGGTCGAGGGTGGCGCCCTTCAGGCCGTAGAGCCTGCCCTGGAGTCGGAGGTTCTCGTGGCCGGTGGCGACCGGGTCGGCGCCGGAGCCCTGGGCGACCACGCCGATGGCCCGCCGGACCCGGTCCGGGTGGCGCAGCACGTCATGACCGGCGACGGTGGCCGAGCCGGAGTCGGGGCGGGCCAGGGTGGTGAGGATCTTGACGGTGGTGGACTTGCCGGCGCCGTTCGGGCCCAGCAGGCCGAAGACGCTGCCCCGCTCGACGACGAGGTCGATGCCGTTGAGGGCGGTGACCTGACCGCCGTAGGTCTTGATCAGTTGACGCGCCTCGATCGCGGGCGCACGGGTGTTCATGGCAGGTGCTCTCCTGGGTCTCCTGGCTGAGCGGATGACAACTGATCCGCGTGAGGAGCACCGGGCTATCCTGGGTGTGCCGCACCTCGATCGCCTGGATGTGCCTCAGGGCGGATTCAGTTCGGGGTTCGAGGCCCCGGCGGGCTGCTGCAACAGCCGTGCCGGGGCCTGTTCCTGTTCAGGTCATGGATCTTGTTCAGGGCGTGGCTCTCGTTCCGGGCCCGGCTCGTGGAACGCCTTCCACTCCTCGATGCCGGGCAGCGTGCCCTTGGTGAGCTCGTCGAGGAAGCCGCGGACCCACTCCGCCTCCGCCTCGACCATGTGGAGCTGGTACTCGTTCTCCACGAGGAAGAGCCGGGGCAGCGTCTCGTACAGCTTCTCCAGCGCGCCTCGGCCGCTCGCGATCTGCACCTCCAGGGCGTCGAGCCGTTCCTTCAGCAGCGGCACCACCTCGTCGGGGTGCAGCACACCGAGCAGGGAGAGCGCGGTCTCGAAGATCGGGTACTCCTTGGCCGGGAAGGCGACCAGGTCCGACATCCACTCGGTGGTCTCCTGACGCCCGGCCGCGGTGATGCCGTAGACGGTCCGCTCGGGCCGGTTGCCCTGCCGCTCCACGTCCGTGACCTCGACGAATCCATGCTTCTCGAGGTTCTGGACGACCGTGTAGAGCGAGCCGTAGTTGATCTTCGTGCTGGAGTCCTTGCCCTGGCGGCGCAGGGTCTGGGCGATTTCGTAGGGATGCATCGGCTTCTGCCAGAGCGTCGCCAGCACGGCGAGCGCCAGGGGGTTGCGGAGCTTGCGACGCCCCATCGACTCCACCTCACCTCCGCAGCCGTCCGGTCGCACCGCCGCGCCACCGTGTCGCAGCACCTCGCCGCCGAATATCCGTGAGCGAACATATCGCGACCCACGACGAACCGTCAATAGACACGATGTATCGCGTATGGGCGGTCCGCGCAAGGGAGTGAGGACTTGGGCGCCGCTCCGACACGGCTGCGTCACGCGCCCGAAACAGCCCCTCCCTAATTTCTGTCACCCGACAGGAATTCAGCTCCCGCACCGCTGTTCCGCTCTTTCGCCCTCATGCCGCCGAAGGCAGGTGCCGCCGTGACGACGACCAGTCCCTCCGACGTCCGTCCCGATCCCCCGCACTCCTCCTCCCCCTCCCCCGACGACCGGTCCCTCGCCGAGTTCGGCTATCCCCAGGAGCTGCACCGCAGCCTGGGCCGGTACGCGTCCTTCGCGGCCGGGTTCTCCTTCATCTCGGTCCTGACGACCGTCTTCCAGTTCTTCGCCTTCGGGTACGCGTTCGGCGGCCCCGTCTTCTTCTGGGCCTGGCCGGCGGTCCTGGTCGGACAGCTGCTGGTGGCGGCCTGCTTCGCGGAACTGGCGGCCCGCTACCCGCTCTCGGGCGCGATCTACCAGTGGTCGTCCCGCCTCTCCACCCCGGTCTTCGGCTGGTTCGCCGGCTGGATCATGGTGATCGGGCAGGTCGTCGTGGTCGCCGCGGCGGCGCTGGCCCTGCAGATGGTGCTCCCGGCGATCTGGTCGGGCTTCCAGCTGGTCGGCACCGACCCGTCGCCGATCTCGGCGGACGGGGCGGCCAACGCGGCCGTCCTCGGCGTGATCCTGCTGGTCCTGACGACCGTCGTGAACATCCTCGACAACCGTGTCCTGTCCCTGGTCAACCGGGTCGGCGTCACCGCCGAGATCATCGGCGCGGTGCTGATCATCGTGCTTCTGCTGACCCACTCCGAGCGCACCCCGAGCATCACCTTCCACACCGCGGGCGCCGCGCAGAGCGGCCTGTTCGGGGCGCTGCTGGTGGGCTCGTTCACGGCGGCGTACGTGATGATCGGCTTCGACAGCGCGGGCGAGATGAGCGAGGAGACCCGCAACCCCCGGCGAGTCGCGCCCCGCACGATCCTGACGGCGCTCGGCGCGGCCGGCGCGCTCGGCGGCCTGATCGTCCTGGGCGGCCTGCTCGCCGCCCCCAGCCTCACCGACGGGCACCTGTCGGTCGACGGCCTCAGCTACGTCCTCACCAGCAGCCTCGGCGACGGTGTCGGCAAGGCGCTGCTGGCCGACGTGGTCATCGCGATCACGGTGGCCACCCTCGCCATCCAGACGGCGGCCTGCCGCATGCTCTTCTCCATGGCCCGCGACGGCCAACTGCCCTTCGCGGGCCGCCTCGCGCGCGTGAACCCCCGCACCGGCATGCCCACCGCCCCCGCTCTGGTCGTCGGCATCCTGGCCGCCGCCCTGCTCCTGCTCAACTTCGCCTCACCGGAGGCGTTCCTGGCGATCGGAACGACCTGCATCGTGATGCTGTACCTGGCGTACGCGATGGTCACGGGCCCGCTGCTGGTCCGCCGCATCCGGGGCGAGTTCGCCTCGTCGGGCACCGACGAGGCGGGCGGCCGACTGTTCTCCCTTGGCCGCTGGGGCATCCCGGTCAACGCCCTGGCCCTCCTCTACGGCCTCCTGATGACCGTCAACCTGGCCTGGCCCCGGGCCGAGGTGTACGACCCGGCGGGCGGGCACTGGTACTTCCAGTGGTTCACGGTGTTGTTCCTGGCCGCGACGCTGGCGGTGGGCGTGGCGTGGCGCGCGCTGCGTCGGCCTACGCCGGCGGGGTAGCGGGACGGAGCGCGGCGGCCGCCCCACGTCGGGCGGCCGCATTTTCGACGGACGGGCCGCATCTTGACGGCCCGTCAGTCACCCCGCACCCGCGCGTGCAGATGCATGTCGTGCCAACCGTCGGGATGCAGCACCGCGCTCCGCTTGGTCCCTTCCAGAACGAAGCCCGTCTTGGCCGCGACCCGGCACGACGCCTCGTTGCGGACGGCGTGCATGAGTTCGAGACGGTGGAACCCGACGGCGTCGAGAGCCCAGCGGGACAGGGCGACCGTGGCACGCGCCGCTACACCCTTCCCCCGAGCCCCGGTGGTCGTCCAGTACGCCATCTCGGCCTGCCCGTCGTCGAGACGGATCTCGCGCAGGGCCACCCGGCCGAGCAGCAGATCGGTGCCCGCGTCCACCACGGCCCACTGAGCGGTCCCCTCCCCTGCCCAGGCCTCCCGCCACTCCTCGATCCAGCCGCCGACCTCCTCCACGGAGTCGGCGGCACGGGCGTGCCACTGGTGCATCACCGGATCCTGGAACGCGGCGTGCACCGCGGGCGCGTCCTCGGGCCGCCAGGGGCGCAGGAGCAGGCCGTCGCCGGTGGGGAGGGTGGGCTGGGCTGTGCGGGAGAGGGTGCCGGGTGCGAGCACCGGGCCGGTGAGGTACGGCATGACCCGCATCCTGCCAACCGGACGGGGCCCGTCCCAACGGGTTTTCCTCTTGACGAGAGGGAGGCAGGAATTGCACATTCCACCCCCCGGCCGACCGATGCCCGCGTCCCGGCCGCGCGGCACCGACGTCTGGTCCCCGCGACGAACTTGCATCCCAACTGCCGCAAACGGGGGTGGTACTCGCGGCGCATCAACGGCCTGGAATGCGCGGCCGTGCACCCGGCGGCCAGGCGATCCGCTCCGTGCGCCGGGGCTGCGCCCCCTAGCCCGCGGCCGGAAATCGTCGCATGGTGCGAAGTAGTGGGCTGTCAGGGTGAAGTGCGGGCATGAGCGGTGTCGCACCCGGGCCGGTGAGGGTGGTGGCCGGATGGCTGCGATGGTCGGCGGGGGGTCTCGGGGATGCGGTTCGCTTGAGCCACTCATGCAGTCCGTGAGGTCGTGTACGAATGCGAAACCGCCCGACAGAGGCGAACACCTCCTGCCCGCCGAGCCGTCCGGAATGTCGCCGAGAACATGGAACCGACTTCCGCCCTACGTGCCGTTAACACTCGCCGACCACGACACCTCACACCAGCTCCAGACCGCCCCACACAGTTGACGAAACCCACGGCGGCACTGGAAGGTAAGGGATGATCCACGGCCTCGCCACCGACAACGCTGTCGTGGCGGTGGTGGCCACGGATTGTCGACGCCGTCGGGTGGTCGCCTCGAGGGTCACACCAGCGAACTGTCCGGCATGCGATGGACGAGGCCCGTTCGACCAATTCGGCCAGCAGGTCCCGCAACAACGAGTCAGCAACGCTGCAATCGCAGCGCATGGAGCACAACGCACAGTTCATAAACTTGGTCAACTCCGCCTCCGGAGGGCATCATGAAAAACTCTGCTCGTGCCCGGTTGCCTCGGTCCGCCCCCACGGACCCGCAGAGGGCCCTTGATCGGCCACCATCCGACCTGTCAGCACGTCGCGAGCGACTCGGAAGGCGCTGATCGCCTCGTCGGCCTCGTCGGCAGCGGCCGTGGATCGGTTTCAGGAGAAGCCGGAAACGGCCTAGGCCCTTCTCATCCCCTGATGATCAATTCGATTGGTCTCTGGACAGAACACTGAAGCAGCGACACCCGCAGGTGCCAGGTATTGACGACCACCCAACCTGCTGGGCCGTTACGCCTGCTGAGGCAGAAACTGGGAGAGAGTAATGCCCCAGAACGTCACCATCAAGTTGCCTATTCCGCCCCGGCTCAACACTGGTTTGGCAGCCGCCAGGGAACGCAACTTGGAGTGGATGCGCCGGCAGAAACTGGTGTCGGGGCGCAGGGCCATCCATCGCTACATGTTCTCGGCAGTAGCGGACTTGGCCGCCTACAGCTACCCGGAGGTCGAAGGCGACGACCTCGATCTGGCCTTTGACACTATGGGCTGGTTCTTCCTGTTCGATGATCTGTTTGATGTGCCCGAGGGGCGTAAAGCCGATGCAGCTGTCGACGTGTGCCAGCAGCTCATCTCACTCGTCACCAACCCCTCGTCACAGAAGGCCACCTACCACGAGCCTCTGGTGAGCGCCTTCGCGGACATCTGGCGTCGAGCCAAGACGGGAATGTCCGAGGAATGGCAGCAACGGGCCGCTCACAATTGGGTGGACTACCTGACAGGAAACCTCACCGAGGAAATCGATCGTCGTACGTGGATCCCCCAGGACTTCACCACCCGGATGAGGGTCGGTCACCGCACCCTGGGTCTTATCCCCTCACTCGACCTGGCAGAAAGGGTGGGACACTTCGAGATTCCCCAGATCATTTGGCACAGCAGCCATCTGGAATCGATGCGGCGAGGGGCTGTCGATTCCGTCAAACTGATCAACGAGGTGATGTCTCTCGAGAACGACGACGCACGAGGCGATCCCAACCTGGTGCGCTGTCTCATGCAGCAACGCAATTGTTCACGTGAGGAAGCCATCCGGCTCGCCATAATTCTCGTTCAGACAACAGTCGGTCAGCTCCTTGAGCAGATGAAGCTGATCCCGCTGTTCTGCGCCAGGCTCGGACTCACGAGCGCGGAGGCCGAGAAAGTCCAACGCTATGCGTCCGCCTTGTTCACGTGGATACGCGGGAGCTACGACTGGAGCCGCAGCAACGGTCGTTATTCACCACGCACAGCCAGCGCCCTGAGCCCGAATGTGACCGGCCAACTTCACCCTGCGAACCTCACGACAGTGTCTCCATAGCTTCTCGCCGCCTGCCAAGGAGCGCAGCAAAGACGCCTCGGTGTCAGAGTCTCCTCGTAGGCTTGGTCCTGATGAGACGCCGCTCTTCACCCCCGCCCCCTCCCCTGCCGCAGCGCGACGGGGTCGATCCGGTGCGGGTGCGGTTGCCGCCCGGTGACGCCTGGGCGACCGTGCGGGATCATCTCGTGGCGCGGCTCGCGGCCGGGGCCGAGGTGATCGACGGGATGCTGGAGACGGGCCAGATCGTGGACGCCGCCGGACGTCCGGTGCCGCACGACATGGCGTACGTGCCGGGGATGTCCGTGTGGTTCCACCGGGAACTGCCCGACGAGGAGCGGGTGCCGTTCCCGATCGACGTCATCTACCGCGACGAACAC
Source organism: Streptomyces sp. SLBN-8D4 (assembly GCF_049739545.1). Classification (NCBI taxonomy): domain Bacteria; kingdom Bacillati; phylum Actinomycetota; class Actinomycetes; order Kitasatosporales; family Streptomycetaceae; genus Streptomyces; species Streptomyces sp. SLBN-8D4. The sequence continues at coordinate 7,821,746 of NZ_JBMGQC010000001.1, read as the reverse complement.
CTGGTGGTGGCCGACAAACCCCACTTCCTCGCCACCACCCCGCGCGGCAGCCATGTCGCCGAGACGGCCCTGGCACGGCTGCGCCGGCAACTGGACATCCCTGCGCTGGGCGCCGCACACCGCCTGGACCGGCTGACGGCCGGCCTGGTGATGTTCACCGTGCGGCCCGAGGAACGCGGCGCCTACCAGTCGCTGTTCCGGGACAAACGGGTGGCCAAGGAGTACGAAGCCGTCGCCCCCTACGACCCCGCCCTGCCGCTGCCCCGCACCGTGCGCAGCCGCATCGTCAAGGAGCGCGGAGTCCTGGCCGCCCAGGAGGTCGAGGGAGAGCCCAACGCCGTCAGCCGGGTCGAGTTGCTGGAGCACCGGGGCGAGCGCGCCCGGTACCGGCTCACGCCGGGTACCGGGCAGACACACCAGCTCAGGGTGCACATGAGCGCCCTCGGAGTGCCGATCCTCGGTGACCCTCTCTATCCGGTGGTCACCGCCCCCGTGGCGCCCGGCGACTTCCGACGTCCGCTCCAACTGCTGGCGCGGGTCCTGGAGTTCACGGACCCGGTCACGGGAGGCGAGCACCGCTTCGTCAGCTCGCGCGTGCTGCGGGCCTGGTCGTCGTACGACGAATGGACCACCGGGTAGCAGGCCCGGCCCCGGAGCCGACGGGGTCACTCTCCGCGCCACCACCGCAGAAGGCGCTGGAACACACCCGGCCTGCGGGCCGGTTCGGGCGTCTGCGTCGGAGCGGTGGACGGAGCGGTGCTCTCCACAGACGCCGTCCTGGGCTGGGGTGTGCTGACCAGCCAGTTGCTGTTGGAACGCTGAAACGCCAGAGGGTGCGCGGGCCGCGCCATGACATCCTGCTGGGGCTTCGCCTCGAACTTCACCGGTAGCTCCAGCAAGTGCCGGTTCGAGATGGACGCCCACCAGCGCAACTCGTCCTCTTCGCAGGCGAGTTGCACGTCAGGCAGGCGGGTCAGCAATGCGTCCACGCCGACCTCGGCGATGACACGACCGATGTCCTGCCCCGGGCACTCATGGGGACCGCCCCCGAAGGCCAGGTGGGAGCGATTGCCCTGCATGTGAGCCTTGGTGTCGGGCCGTACCCGTGGGTCGACATTGCCCGGCGCGATGCCGAGGATGAGGGCGTCACCTTTCCGAATGCGCTGGCCGCCCAGCTCGGTGTCCTGCTTCGCGACGTAGGGCATCACGGTGCTGAACGGCGGCTCATCCCACAGGGACTGCTCGACCGCCTGAGGAACCGTCATCTGGCCGCCGTTGAGCTGGGCGCGGAACCGCGGGTCAGTGAGCACCACCCGCAGGACGTTGGCGATCAGGTTGGCGGTGGCCTCGTACGCGGCGACCAGGATGATTCGAAGGTGCTGACCGACCTCGTCGTCAGTGAGCCGCGCCGGGTGGTTGATCAGGTGGCTGGTGAAGTCGTCCCTGGGCTCGGCCCGGCGACGGGCGGTGAGACGCATCAGGACGTCCATGAGGTATGCGTTGCTGGCGATTGCAGTCTCGCTGCCCTTGGGCATGTCACGAGCGGCCTGCACCATCTGATCGTTGTACTCGTCGGGCATACCGAGGATTTCACACATCACCTCCATGGGCAGGTGCTCGGCGAACTGTCCTACCAAGTCGGCCCTGCCCTCTTGGCAGAACTTGTTGACCAGTTGCTGGGTCGCTCGGTTGATGTAACGGCGGATGCCCCGGTGATCGATGGTCGACATGGCGCCGGTGACCGCACCGCGCAGCCGCAGATGCTCGTCGCCCTCGGCGTGGCTGCAGATGGGCTGCCAGGCGAAGTGCGGCATGAGCGGGTGATCGGGCTTGACCGTGCCGTCCTGCAGGGCGGACCACAGTCGGGTATTACGGCAGAACTGCGAGGGGTTTCGCACCATGTGCAGGTTCTCGGCGTGGCCGAGCACCAGCCAGATCGGCACGTCCTCGTGAAGCAGCGCAGGAGCCACGGCTCCGTGCTCGGCGCGGAGCTTCTCGTACACGGCCTCCAGGTCCTCGGCTCCTGGGCCGTACAGCCGACGCAGTCCACCGACGCCGATGCCGTGCGCGGGGCAGCCCGGGGGCGGGGCGGCTGTCGAGTGATCCGTACCGGCCGGGGAAAAGGATTCAGGCGTCACGATGGTCGCTCCGGAGCTGAGGTCGATCTGGTCTGAAAAAAGTCATGGGCTGCCCCGGCCCGGGTGGGTCGAGTGAGGCCGGGGGCGTGGGGAGAGGTCGTGCGGCCGTACGGCTCTGCCGGGCCTCGGCTCACACCGGAGCCCTCTCCACCGTCAGCGAATGAAGAAACCGCATCAAGGTCATCAGCACATCCCGGCTCGACGCCCGCCGGCGCGCATCGCACTCGACGATGGGGATGTCCGCGCTGAGGTCGAGCGCGCTGCGCAGGTCCTCGATGGCGTGGCGGGGGCCGTCGGGGAAGGTGTTGACGGCTACGACGAAGGGCACGCCCCGTTCCTCCAGGCGGTCCATGACGTCGAAGCTGACTTCGAGGCGTCGGGTGTCCACCAGGACCACCGCGCCGAGCGCGCCTTCGAACAGGCCGTTCCACAGGAACCAGAAGCGTTCCTGGCCGGGGGTTCCGAAGAGGTACAGCACCAGTTGCTCGGTGATGCTGATGCGGCCGAAGTCCATGGCCACGGTGGTGGCCGTCTTGGTCTCGGAGCCGTAGTTGTCGTCGACCCCGATGCCGGCCTGGGTCATGGTCTCCTCGGTGGTCAGCGGTTTGATCTCGCTGACCGAGCCGACCATGGTCGTCTTGCCGACGCCGAAGCCGCCGACGATGACGATCTTCACCGCGGCCTGGGCGGTCTGGGGCAGGTGGTCCTCTGTTCGCGGACCGGGGATGGTGTCAGAGCCTTTGAAGTCCATGCATCACCGCTTCGAGGAGGGAACGGTCGGCCAGCGCCTGGCGGATCACAGGGGCGCGCGCCGTCACCAGTTCGGCCGTCAGCAGCTCGGTGAGCAGGACGGTCACCACGCTGAACGGCAGGCTGAGATAGGCGGACAGCTCGGCCACGGACAGGGGGGCCGTGCAGAGCCTGAGCAGCGCCGCCTGCTCGGGCGTGGCGGAGGGCGGTGGGTCGGCGTGCGCCACGATTAAGGTGACCAGGTCGAGTTCCGAGCGCTCGGTTCCGTCGGGGCCGGTGATGACGTACAGCCGCTCGGGGTTCTTCTTGGGTCCTTCGGGTGGGTCCTGGCCCTCCTGCGGGGGTTGCGGTGCCGGTTCCGGACTGGCCTTGGGGAATCGCCGTCGGCGTTGTGGAGGAGTCATACGGTCTGCCCGTTGCGGCGGGGCGGACTGGTGAGGTGCGCGCCGATGCGGACGACCAGATCGCTCATGCGGGCGCTCATGTGGCCGGGTTCGGTGATGATGTCGGAGAGCACCGCGAGATAGGCGTTGGGGCCGGCGGCCATCAGGTAGAAGTAGCCCCCGTGGATCTCGATGAGGACCATCTTCATCTTGCCGTCGCTGCCGGGGATCTCCCCGGCGACGGCGCCCGCCAGGCTCTGCAGGCCCGCGCAGGCCGCGGCGACGCGGTCGGCGGTGTCCGGGTCGCCGCCGTGGCGGGCGATGCGCAGGCCGTCGGCGGAGAGCACCACGATCATCTGGATGCCCGGTACGCCTTTGGCGAGGTCCTGGAGCATCCAGTCGAAGTTGCCTCGCTGCTGGATCACTTGAGGTTCCCCTCATCTTCGGCCTCGGTACGGGCCGGTTCGTCGGTCGGCTGACTGGCGGTGGAAGCGGTGGGGCGCTTGAGGCCGTCCATGAACGCCTGGACCCACAGGCCCGGCGGGGTGTCGTCCGGCTTCTGTGCTGGCTCGGGTTCGCGGCCGGCCGTCGACCAGATGGTCGGGCGGCCCTCCCGCTCGGCGCGTTCGATCTCGGCCTGCTCGGCGTAGCGCTGGGTGAGCGAGGTCTTGACCCGGCTGCGGCGCTGCGGCAGCCCGTTTGCCGTCCACTCGGTGACCTCGGGGACGTCGTCCTCCATGGACACCGGCGTCGTGAACTTGGGGCTGGTGGGGCGGCGCTTCTTGATCGTGCGCTTGGGGCCGGGCAGCGCGCCGAGTTCGGCCTTGGGGACGGCGGTGGCGCCGATGCCGTGGGCGAGTCCGACGCCGGGCTCGTCGGTGAGCATGTCGCTGGGCACGACGAGGATGGCGCGGACGCCGCCGTACGCGGAGGCACGCAGGGAGACCTGCATGTCGTACGCCTGGCAGAGCCGGCCCACGACGGCGAGGCCGAGGCGCGGCGACTCGCCGAGGTCCTGGAAGTCCACGCCGGCCTTGGCCCGCTCCAGCATGCCCTCGGCCCGCAGCCGGGCCTCCTCGCTGAGGCTGACGCCGGCGTCCTCGATCTCGATGCAGACGCCGGTCTGCACCTCGGTCGCGGTGACGTGCACCTTGCTCTGCGGCGGCGAGTACCGGGTGGCGTTGTCGAGGAGTTCGGCCGCTGCGTGGATGACCGGCTCGACGGCGGTGCCCTTGACGTTGACCTTGGCGATCGACGAGAGGTCGATGCGCCGGTACTCCAGGATCCGGGACATGGCGCCGCGCAGCACGCTGTACAGCGCGACGGGCTCGGGCCACTGCCGACCGGGGCGGCCGCCGCCGAGGACGGAGATGGAGTCGGCGAGCCGGCCGATCAGCGCGGTGCCGTGGTCGATGCGCAGGAGGTCGTCGAAGACCTCGGGGTTACGGCCGTGGTCCTCCTCCATCTCCCGCAGTTCGTTGGCCTGTTGGTGCACGATGGCCTGGACGCGGCGGGCGATGTTCACGAAGGAGCGCTGCGCGGCGTCGCGCATGATCTCCTCGGTGTCGACGATGGTGAGCACCGTCTTGAGCAACCGGACCTGTGGCTCGGGCAGGTTCGCCCAGGCGGGGTCGAACTCACCGAGTCGGCGAATCACCTCTCCAGGGGAACTTCCGCGGCGCAGCCAGTCCAGCGCGGTGGGCGCGATCTCCCTGGCGAACCGGATCAGGTCCTGGTCGTGGTCGGCGATGCGCTGCTTCAGATCAGCCGTGTGACGGATGTGCTCAAGTCGCTGCTCGCGCAGTTCCCGACCGCGCCGGACGGCTTCGGCCGCCACCGCGATCACCAGCAGCGTGGCGACGGCACCGCACCAGCCGACCGCGGCCCTGGCGGGCTGCTGCACCAGCGCGACACCGGTCCCGGTCACCGCGGCCATGACTATGGCGGGAAGCAACAGCACGCGCGCATACGGCAGTTCACGGCGTCCTGGGGGGGATTGAACACTCACCATGTGGGCCCTCTGAGACGTATCGACGGGGAGTCGCACATATAGGGAACAAGCGCACGAATACACATCAACTCGGTGCGCTGCGGGCGAGCTTAGTCCGACCGGATCATCGCCGTGTCATATTCAGCAAGCACCTGAAACGGGCATAGCGACTGGAGTACCCTCGGCCCATTTGCACGCTCCGACACCGTTCGAACACGGTTAGTCACGGCGTACGGGCATGCGAAAACCCCTCACCGCGGCGAGTGAAGATCAGCCTCCGGCCGGGTGCCGGAGCCGGACTCCGGCGATGCGCAGGGCGGCGTCCGCGGTCGCCTCCGCGAAGGCGGAGACGGGGCGCTCGGGGTCGGAGCGGTGGACGAGGATCACGCCCTCGATCAGGCCGAACAGCAGGTCCGTGCGGAGATCGAGCTCGCTCTTGGCGAGGGCGCCACCCGCGACCGTCGCGGCGAGCAACTGCCGGTAGGCGTCCTTGAGTTCGGCGCGCACGGCATGGAAGCCGGCGAACCGCTCGGCGCGCACCTCGGGCAGCAGATAGAGCCCGCCGAGGTTGTGCGGCCCACCGCACAGCACCTCGACGTCCGCACGGCACAGCTCCCACAGCCGGCTCTCCGCGGAAACTTTGTCGTCCGCGAGCAGTTCACGGGCGTACGCCAGCGAGGGCGTGACGGTGGACTCCAGGAGCTCAGCGAGGAGCTCCTCCTTGCCGGACACGTAGTGGTACATGGACGCCTGCCGCATGCCCGCGCGCTCGGCGACGGCCCGGGTGCTGGTGGCGGCATAGCCCAGCGAGGTGAACAACTCGGCTGCGGCGACGAGGAGTTCGTCGCGCGGAGCCAGCCCGCTGGCCGGCCGCCGATCGGCCCGCGGCCTGCCGACCCGCCGCCCGGACTCCGCCGCCCCACCTGTCGTACCCATGCGTTCGATCCTCGCACACGGGGCCCGAGCACACGGCACCCGAGGACGCGGGGCCGCAGGCAGGGGCCACGGGGCACGAGGCCGCGCCATACGGGGCGAGCACCTGGAGACGCGAAGGCATCTCCGGGCGAGCGTCGCACCCCGGCGTGCCGCAACACCCTGGGGGCGCGGGGAACTGCGCGACCAGCCCCCACCAGGCCGCACCCGACGACGCAACCGCCCCTCCACCGGCAAGCGGTGAGCGCCCGGTAACTCCCCCGCAACACCCGGGCAATCCCCCCGACCTACCCGGCCCCTAATTTCTGTCAAGCGACAGAAACACCCCACCCCCACCCCACCTCACCCCGCCCCCACCCCGCCCCCGGAGCCGGAGGTCCGCCATGGCCACAGAGACCACCTACGGAGCCCGAGACCACGCCCGAGCACAGGAGGGCACCCGTACCGAGGCCATGCCCGTCGTCCCGGCCGGCGACTGGCCGGACCCGCCCTGCGAGGCGGGCCACCTGGTGTGGGCGGAGACCGTCGCGGGCGGCAACTACACCCACCGCGTCCTCGCCCGCGGCACCGAAGTCCGCCTCACCGACCTCCACGGAGACGCCTGCGCCCACCTCCTCCTCTACGCGGAGGGCCGCCCCTGGGAGCGTCTGAACGTCGCCGACACGGTGAAGGTCCAGTGGAACGCCTACCTCGGCGAGGGCCAACTGCTCCTGTCCGACCAGGGCCGCGTCCTCGCGAGCGTCGTCGCCGACACCTCCGGCCGCCACGACGCCCTGTGCGGCACTTCCACCCTGGTCCGCAACACCGCGCGCTACGGCGACGGGACGCCCCAGAGCCCCTCCCCCGCCGGCCGCGAGCTCTTCAAACTGGGGGCCGCGAAGAACGGCCTCGAACCCCGCGATCTCCCGCCCTCCCTCTCCTTCTTCCAGGGCGTGCGGATCCGCGAGGACGGCGGCCTCGACTTCACCGGCTCGGCGGGCCCCGGCGGCAGCGTCACCCTCCGCGCCGAACAGGACGTGACGGTCCTGATCGCGAACGTCCCGCACCCCGCCGACCCCCGGCCCGCCTACGTCAGCACCCCGCTGGAGGTCCTCGCCTGGCGCGCCGAGCCCACCCGCGCCGGCGACCCCCTCTGGGATGCCACCCCCGAAGGCCGCCGCGCCTTCCTGAACACCGCCGAATTCCTGGCCTCGAAGGGACGCGCATGAAGACCGTGGTTCCGGCCCGCACCGCCTGGTCCTCCGTCATCCGCGAGGGCGAGACGCTCACCATCACCGACCTGCACGGCAACCAGGCCGTCGACTTCCTCGTCTACGACGCCCACGACACGGCGGTCCGCTACAGCGCCCCCGACACCATCCAGGCGCAGGGCGGCATCTTCCTCACCACGGGCAGCGTGCTGATGTCCGACGAGCACACCCCGCTGATGACGGTCACCGCCGACGACGTGGGTCGCCACGACACGGTCGGCGGAGCCTGCTCCAAGGAGTCGAACACCCTGCGCTACGGCCACCACACCTGGTCGCAGCACGCCTGCGTGGACAACTTCCTCGCCGAGGGCGCGAAGCACGGCCTCGGAAAGCGCGACCTCGTCTCCAACATCAACTGGTACATGAACGTCCCGGTCGAGAAGGACGGCACCCTCGGCATCGTCGACGGCATCTCCGCCCCGGGCCTGACCCTGACCCTGCGCGCCGAACGCGACGTCCTCGTCCTCGTCTCCAACTGCCCCCAGATCAACAACCCCTGCAACGGCTTCGACCCGACACCGGTCGCGATGACGATCGGAGCCGCGGCGGAAGGTGCGGTCGAGGCCGCGGAGACCGCGCCCGGCGCCACAGCGACCGCGATCGGGGCCGGCGCATGACCTTCGACACCCTCCTCGTCGCCAACCGGGGCGAGATAGCGGTCCGGATCATCCGCACGGCCCGCGAACTGGGCCTGCGGACCGTCGCGGTGTACTCCGACGCCGACCGGTCCGCCCCCCACGTCCGGCTCGCCGACCAGGCCGTACGCCTCGGCCCGGCGCCCGCGAAGGAGTCGTACCTCGACGCCGACCTGGTGCTGAAGGCGGCCAAGGACTCGGGCGCGGGCGCTATCCACCCCGGGTACGGTTTCCTGTCCGAGGACGCCGCGTTCGCCCGCCGCTGCGAGGACGCGGGGATCGTGTTCGTGGGCCCGACGCCGGAGCAGCTGGAGCTGTTCGGCGCGAAGCACACCGCGCGGGCGGCGGCGCAGGCGGCGGGGGTGCCGCTGGCGCCGGGCACGGGCCTGCTGCCCTCGCTCGACGAAGCGCTCGAAGCGGCCGGAGCCATCGGCTATCCCGTCATGCTCAAGGCCACCGGCGGTGGCGGCGGCATCGGCATGTCCGCCTGCCGCTCCGCCGACGAGCTGACCGACGCCTGGGGCCGTGTGCAGCGCGTCGCCGCCGCCTCCTTCTCCTCCGCCGGCGTCTTCCTGGAACGGCTCGTCGAGCGGGCACGCCATGTCGAGGTGCAGGTCTTCGGCGACGGCGACGGCACGGTCGTCACCTTCGGCGACCGCGACTGCTCCCTCCAGCGCCGCAACCAGAAGGTCGTGGAGGAGGCTCCCGCGCCCGGTCTCCCCGCTCACGTCCGCGCACAACTCACGGACAGCGCCCGCGACTTGTGCGCATCTGTCGGCTACCGCTCCGCGGGCACCGTCGAGTTCGTCTACGACGCCGCCCGCGAGGAGGCCTACTTCCTGGAGGTCAACACCCGTCTCCAGGTGGAGCACCCGGTCACCGAGGAGATCTACGGCGTCGACCTGGTCGCCTGGATGCTCCGCCTGGCCCGGGGCGAGCGGGACGTCGTGCGCCGGCCGGGCCCCCCGCGCGGCCACGCCGTGGAGGCCCGCGTCTACGCCGAGGACCCCTCCCGCGAACACCGTCCCAGCGCCGGCCTGTTGACGCGGGTCGAGTTCCCCACCGGGGTCCGCGTCGACGGCTGGGTGGAGACCGGCACCGAGGTGACGACGTCGTACGACCCGATGCTCGCGAAGGTCATCGCGTACGGCCCGGACCGCGCCCACGCGCTCCAGCGGCTGGACCAGGCCCTGGCCCGCACCCGTGTCGACGGCATCGAGACCAACCTGGGCCTGGTCCGGGCGGCACTGGCCGACAGCGACTTCAGGACGGCCGCCCACTCCACGGCGACCCTGTCCGGGGTCCAGGACCCGACCCCGCGCATCGAGGTCGTGGCCGCCGGCACCCTCACCACGGTCCAGGACTGGCCGGGCCGCACCGGCTACTGGCAGGTCGGTGTTCCGCCGAGCGGCCCGATGGACGACCGTTCCTTCCGCCTCGGCAACAGCGCGCTGGGCAACCCGGAGGGCGCCCCGGGCCTCGAATGCACCTTGCAGGGACCGTCGTTGAGGTTCACCCACCCCACGACCGTCTGTGTGACGGGCGCTCCGGCCCCGGTCAGCGTCGACGGCACACCGGTGCCGCAGTGGGAACCGGTGACCGTGCCCGCGGGCGGAGTCCTGGAAGTCGGGGCACCCGCCGAACACGGTCTGCGGACGTACGTCCTGTGCGCGGGCGGCCTCGACGTCCCGGCCTTCCTCGGGAGCGCGAGCACGTTCACGCTGGGCCGCTTCGGCGGACACGGCGGACGGGCGCTGCGGACGGGCGACGTACTGCGCTCGGGACGTCAGGGCGAGGGGACGCCGCTCGAAGAGACACCGGCCGAGGGGACCCAGGCCAGGGAGACGACCGAGCGGGCACCGGCCGAGAGGACACCCGTCGGGGACGACCACCCCGCCTTCGCCTCCGCCTGGCACATCGCCGCCGCCGAAGGCCCCCACGCCGCCCCGGAGTTCTTCACCGAGGACGACATCCGCGACTTCTACGCCGCCGACTGGAAGGTCCACTTCAACTCGGCCCGCACCGGAGTCCGCCTGGTCGGCCCCAAGCCCCGCTGGGCCCGCACCGACGGCGGCGAGGCCGGACTGCACCCGTCCAACATCCACGACACCCCGTACTCGGTCGGCGCGGTCGACTACACGGGCGACATGCCGGTGCTGCTGGGCCCGGACGGCCCCTCCCTCGGCGGGTTCTTGTGCCCTGCGACCGTCATCAGCACCGAGCGCTGGAAGCTGGGCCAGCTGCGCCCCGGTGACACGGTCCGCTTCGTCCCGGTGCACACGGACGGCTCGGCGCGCCCGGCGATCGTGGACGGCGGCATCCTCGCCCGCGACGGCGACGTCACGTACCGACGCAGCGGCGACGACAACCTGCTGGTCGAATTCGGCCCCATGCAGTTGGACCTGGCGCTGCGCATGCGCGTCCACGCGCTGATGGAGGCGGTCGCCGAACAGGGCCCGGACGGCATCACCGACCTCACCCCCGGCATCCGCTCCCTCCAGATCCGCACGGACCCGAACCGGCTGCCCCAGCACGAACTGCTCGCCACCGTACGGGAGATCACCGCGTCGCTCCCGCCCTCCGACCAACTGGTCGTACCCTCCCGCACCGTCCATCTCCCGCTCTCCTGGGACGACCCCGCGACCCGCGAGGCGATCGCCCGCTACATGGCGGGCGTGCGCGACGACGCGCCCTGGTGCCCGTGGAACATCGAGTTCATCCGCCGCGTCAACGGCCTGGCCTCGGTGGACGACGTCTACCGCACGGTCTTCGACGCGGAGTACCTGGTCCTGGGCCTGGGCGATGTCTACCTCGGCGCCCCGGTGGCCACACCGCTCGACCCGCGCCACCGCCTGGTGACCACGAAGTACAACCCGGCACGCACCTGGACGGCGGAGAACTCCGTCGGCATCGGCGGGGCGTATCTGTGCGTCTACGGCATGGAGGGCCCCGGCGGCTACCAGTTCGTGGGCCGTACGACCCAGGTGTGGTCGCCCTGGCAGCAGCGCGGCGCGTTCGAGCCGGGCTCGCCCTGGCTGCTGCGCTTCTTCGACCGCATCAAGTGGTATCCGGTGGACGCGGACGAACTCCTTGAGTTGCGCGCCGACATCACGTCCGGCCGTTTTGTGCCCCGTATTGAGGAGGGCACCTTCTCGCTCGCCGAGTACCAGGCCTTCCTCGCCGAACACGCCGAGCCCATAGCGGAGTTCAGGGAGCGCCAGCAGGCGGCCTTCTCCACGGAGCGGGACGCGTGGGAGGCGGCGGGCGAGTTCGCGCGGGCCGAATCGGCGGCCACGCCGGCCGTCGCCCCCGTGGACATCGCGGTCCCTCCGGGCGGCCGTCTGATCGAGGCTGAATTCGCCGCTTCCGTATGGCAGTTGAACGTCGAACCGGGTGACGAGGTGGCGGCCGGGCAGCCGCTCCTGGCCCTGGAGGCGATGAAGATGGAGTCCAGGGTGCACGCGCCGGCGGCCGGCGTGGTCGCGGAGATCCTGGCCAGGCCGGGCGACCAGGTGGAGGCGGGGACGGCACTGCTCGTCCTGGCCCCGCCCGCATCGTGAACGCCGGCACAGTGAGCGGCCGTCCAGTGAGCGGCCGCACAGTGAAAGAGGAGCGCGTCATGTCCAGCACCGTCACCCGGGTCCGTGCCGCCCACGACCGCGTCGAGGCCGTCGACCGCCCGGAGATCTGGATCGACCTGCGCCCGCGGGAGGAGGTCGAGAAGGAGGCCCGGGCGATCGACGAACGGCTCGCACAGGGCGAGCGACTCCCCCTCGCCGGCCGCCTGTTCGCCGTCAAGGGCAACATCGACGTGGCCGGCCTGCCCACCACCGCGGGCTGTCCGTCGTACGCCTACCGTCCCGAGGCCGATGCCCCGGTGGTCGCCCGTCTCCGCGCGGCGGGCGCGATCGTGCTCGGCACCACGAACCTGGACCAGTTCGCGACGGGCCTGGTCGGCACCCGCTCTCCGTACGGCGCGGTCCGCAACGCGTACGACCCGGCGAGGGTCAGCGGCGGTTCCAGCTCCGGTTCGGCGGTCGCCGTGGCGCTGGGCATCGTCGACTTCGCCCTCGGCACCGACACGGCGGGCTCGGGCCGGGTCCCGGCCGCCTTCAACGGCATCGTCGGGCTCAAGCCCACCCGCGGCCTGGTCCCGACGGCCGGGGTCGTCCCGGCCTGCGCCTCGATCGACTGCGTGACGGTCTTCGCCCGCACCCTCCCGGAGGCCGAGCAAGCGCTGTCCCACATGACGACCGGCACCGCCCCGGCCCTCCCCGGACGCCGACCCGGCCCCTGGCGGATCGCGGTCCCGCCCCGCGAGCAGCTCGGCGAACTGGACGAGGGCTGGGCCGAGGCGTACGAGCAGGCGGTGGATCAGCTGATCGCGGCCGGCTCGTCGGTACGCGAGCTCGACCTCACGCCCTTCACGGAGGCGGCGGCGATGCTCTACGAGGGCGCGTTCGTGGCCGAGCGCTACACGGCGGTGGGCGCCTTCGTCGACAAGGCGACAGCGGCACGCGACGACTCCCTCGACCCCACGGTCGCCGCCATCATCACCGGGGCCCGCGACCTTCCGGCCCACCAGCTCTACGCCGACCTGGACCGTTTGGCCGCACTCCGCACCCGGGCCCTGGCCGAACTGGCCGACGCGGACACCCTTCTCCTGCCCACCGCCCCCGGTCACCCCACCCTGGCCGAGGTCGCCGCCGACCCGCTGGGCGCCAACGCCCGCCTTGGCCGCTTCACCAACTCCACGAACCTCTTCGACCTGGCCGCGGCAGCCGTCCCGGCGGGCGAGGTGAACGGCCTCCCGTTCGGCGTGATGCTGATCGGCCCGGCGCACACCGACGAGCGCCTGGCGAGCATCGCGCGTCTGCTCCAGCCGGAGACACGGCTCGCGGTGGTCGGCGCGCACCTGACGGGCCGGCCGCTCAACCCCCAACTGCTGTCCCTGGGCGCCCGCTACGACCGTACGACGACCACAGCCCCGGTGTACCGCCTGCACGCTCTGCGCACCGACCCCCCGAAGCCGGGCCTGGTCCATGTGGGCGAGGGCGGCGCCGCGATCGAGGCAGAGGTGTGGCGCCTACCGGCGGAGGGTTTGGGCCGCCTCCTGTCGGCCCTCCCCCGCCCGATGACCCTGGGCAGTGTGGAACTGGCAGACGGAACCAGGGTCCCCGGCTTCCTCTGCGAACCGAGCGCGCTGGAGAATGCCGAGGACATCACGTCGTACGGGGGCTGGCGCACCTACTTGGACCGCAGCTGACTGCAACCCAGTCACCCCACCGACGAGTAGGCCACAACCCCCCGCAGCAACAGGTCAACGGCCTTCCGCGCGTTCTTCGCGACCGTGGACCCCTCGCCCCCGGAAACCGGCGCCGCCGCCGAGATCTGTCCCAGCACGTCGATCACCTGCTTGCACCACCGCACGAAGTCCCCGGCCGGCATCTCCGCCTCCCGCAGCACCTCGTCCAGCCCCTTGCCGGAAGCCCACATGTACGCGGCCCAGGCGAACCCGAGGTCGGGCTCACGCTGGCCGACCCCCTCGGTCTGGTTGATGCGGAAGTCCTCCTCGAGGGCGTCCAGCCGCCCCCAGATCCGCACCATCTCGCCGAGCGCGGCCTTGGCTTTGCCGGACGGCACCTTGGGCGCCATGGCGTCGTCGCTTACGCGGGACTCGTACACCAGCGCCGACACGCACGCGGCCAGTTCGGCGGGGCCGAGTCCCTCCCAGACGCCTTCTCGCAGGCACTCGCTGGCCAGCAGATCGAGCTCGCCGTACAACCGGGCCAGCCGCTTGCCGTGCTCGGTGACCTCGTCGGCGCGCAGATAGTCCAGCTCGGTGAGCAGGGCCACGATCCGGTCGAAGGTCCGCGCGATCGTGTTCGTGCGCCCCTCGATGCGCCGCTCCAGCTGCGAGGTGTCGCGCAGCAGCCGGTGATAGCGCTCGGCCCAACGGGCGTGGTCCTCGCGGTCGTCGCACCCGTGGCAGGGGTGCGCCCGGATCGCCGTCCGCAGCCGTGCGATCTCGCGGTCGTCGGCCGCCTGCGCCCGCTTCTTGCGGGCCCGCTCCGGCGGAATGTGCCCGGCCTTGGTGCGCAGCGCGGAGGCCAGGTCCCGACGGGACTGCGGCGAGCGGGGGTTGAAGGACTTGGGGATCCGCATCCGCTCCAACGCCTCGACCGGCACCGGGAAGTCCATCGAGGCGAGCCGCTTGACCTGCCGCTCGGCGGTCAGCACCAGGGGCCGGGGGCCGTCGTGGTGCTCGAAGCCCCGGTGGCCGTTGGACCGCCCGGCGGGCAGGCCCGGGTCCAGTACCAGGGCGAGGCCCGCGTACTTGCCCGTCGGCACGTGGATGACGTCGCCCGGCTTGAGCTTCTCCAGGGCCACGGCCGCCTCGGCCCGCCGCTGGGAGACGCCCTGCCGGGCCAGCTCCGTCTCGCGGTCCTTGAGCTCGCGGCGCAGCCGCGCGTACTCCTCGAAGTCGCCGAGGTGGCAGGTCATGGAGGCCTTGTAGCCGTCGAGCCCCTCCTCGTTGCGCTGCACCTGCCGGGAGATCCCGACGACCGACTTGTCGGCCTGGAACTGCGCGAACGACGTCTCCAGGAGCTCGCGCGAGCGGTGCCGCCCGAACTGCTCCACGAGATTGACCGCCATGTTGTACGACGGCTTGAAGCTGGAGCGCAGCGGGTACGTGCGCGTGCCGGCCAGTCCCGCCAGGTGCTCGGGGCTGCTCCCGCGCTGCCACAGGACCACCGCGTGACCCTCGACGTCGATGCCGCGCCGGCCCGCACGCCCCGTCAGCTGGGTGTACTCGCCGGGCGTGATGTCGGCGTGCTGTTCGCCGTTCCACTTGACGAGCTTCTCCAGCACCACCGAGCGCGCGGGCATGTTGATGCCCAGCGCGAGCGTCTCGGTCGCGAACACGGCCTTGACCAGGCCGCGTACGAACAGCTCCTCGACGACCTCCTTGAACGTCGGCAGCATGCCCGCGTGATGGGCCGCGATACCGCGCTCCAGGCCTTCCAGCCACTCGTAGTACCCGAGGACGTGAAGGTCCTCGTGCGGGATCGACGCGGTGCGCTCCTCGACGAGGGCGCGCACCTTGCCCCGCGCCTCGTCGTCGTTGAGCCGCAGCCCCGCGTACAGGCACTGCTGTACGGCCGCCTCGCACGCGGCGCGGCTGAAGATGAACGTGATGGCGGGCAGCAGCCCCTCGGCGTCCAGCCGCTCGATGACCTCGGGCCGGCTCGGCGTCCACACCTTCGACCGCTGCCGCCGCTCGCGCTCCCGGTCGGCCTCGCGCATCGCCCGGCCGCGCCGGCGGTCCTGGTACGACGGCCGCTGGGCCTCCATGCGGGCCAGCCGCGCGAGATCGGGGTTGACGGCCTTCTTGTTGCCCTCGCCCTCCTCGAACAGGTCGTACATCCGCCGTCCGGCGAGCACGTGCTGGAACAGCGGCACGGGCCGGTGCTCGGAGACGATCACCTGGGTGTCGCCGCGGACGGTGTCGAGCCAGTCGCCGAACTCCTCGGCGTTGGACACGGTGGCCGACAGCGACACCAGGGTCACCGACTCGGGAAGATGGATGATCACCTCTTCCCATACGGCGCCCCGGAAGCGGTCGGAGAGGTAGTGCACCTCGTCCATCACCACGTATCCGAGGCCGAGGAGGGTCTGCGAGCCCGCGTAGAGCATGTTGCGCAGGACCTCGGTGGTCATCACGACCACGGGGGCGTCGGAGTTGACGCTGTTGTCGCCCGTGAGCAGGCCGACCTTGTCCGCGCCGTAACGGCGGCTCAGGTCCGCGTACTTCTGGTTGGACAGCGCCTTGATGGGGGTCGTGTAGAAGCACTTCTTGCCCTGCTGGAGGGCGAGGTGGACGGCGAACTCGCCGACGATCGTCTTGCCGGATCCGGTGGGGGCGGCCACCAGCACGCCCTTGCCCGCTTCGAGAGCCTTGCAGGCCTCGATCTGGAAGGGGTCGAGACCGAAGTCGTACATCTCGCGGAAGCCCGCGAGCGCGGTGGCCTGCTCGGCTGCCCGCAGGCGGGCTGCCGCGTACCGCTCGGCCGGTGAGAGGTCCTCTGTCATCGTGCTTTCGAGCGTACCCGGCACCACTGACAACAGGACGATCATTATCCGGATCGGGGTTCGCGAAACCTGCCCTTCACGCAGTTCAAGGGCCCACCACGGACACCGCCCCGCGGACGCAGCGCGCGCTCAGCGGCAGCGGCCCGAGCGGCTCGCCGTCCGCGTACCCCGTGACACCCTCCGCGGTGATCTCGGCCTTCGCCGCCTTCAGCACGGTGACCTTGGGATGGTCGACGTGGGTGCCCCGGTACACGCGCGGGAACACCCGCAGCAGGGTCGTACGGCTGCAGTCGCCGACCACGGTGATGTCGAACAGCCCGTCGGTGAGGTCCGCGTCCGGGCAGATCCGCATGCCGCCGCCGTACGACGATCCGTTGCCGACGGCCACCAGGGTCGCCTCGACCTCGTGGACGCGGCCCTCGTCGAGCGTGATCCGGTACGGGAGGGGCCGGAAGGCGGCCAGTTCGGCGAGCATGGCGAGGTCGTACTTGAGGCGGCCGGTGGGCCATCTCATCCGGTTGCCGCGGTCGTTGACGCGGGAGTCGAAGCCGGAGGCGAGGACGGTGCCGAACCAGTGGTCACCGGCCTGCCCCAGGTCGGTGTCGTGGACGCGGCCCTCCTTCAGCGCCTCGGCGATGAGCCGGCCCGCGGCGGCGGGGTCGCGCACCGGCAGCCCCAGCGCGCGGGCGAAGTCGTTGCCGGTGCCGGCCGCGACCAGACCGAAGGGGGTGCGGGTGCCGGCCACGGCCTGCAGGGCGAGGTTGGCCATGCCGTCGCCGCCGACCGCGATCAGAGCGCCGGTGCCGCCGGTGACGGCGGCACGCGCGCGTGCGAGGGCGTCGGCGGCGTCCACGCCCAGTATTGTCCGCACGGCGAAGCCCGCCGCCCGCAACGCCGAAGCGGCCGGCTGCGCCGCGTGGGCGCCCCGGCCGCGGCCCGCGGTGGGGTTGACGAAGAGGGTGATCTCGCTGGTCACGGAAGCGACCTTACGAGCCGCTTCCCGCTCCTCAGGTCACGTCGTCATAACCGTTGACCCGGTCCGTGCCCGACTGCTCGGGCAGCGCCCGGCTCGCGGAGACGGTCTCGACCTCGCCGATGTCCTCGGGCGTGAGATCCAGGTCGGAGGCCTCGTCGTCGTCGGGCCCCTCGGCCTCGCGGCGGCGCCTGCGCCGGTCGTTGAGCAGGGAGAACGCGGTCGCGGCGAAGTACAGGACCCAGATCGGCGCGGCGAGCGCCAGCATCGTGAGCGGGTCGGTGCTCGGTGTGGCGACGGCCGCGAACACGGTGATGGCCATGATCATGCCGCGCCACCAGCCGAGCATCCGCTTGCCGGTGATCAACCCGGTGAGGTTGAGGAAGACCAGCAGCAGGGGCAGCTCGAAGGAGAGGCCGAAGACCAGCACCATGCGCAGGACGAGGTCGAGCAGGTCGTCCAGCGGCAGCAGGTTGGAGGTGCCGCCCGGGGTGAAGCCGATCAGCACCTGCGCCGTGGTCGGCAGGACCGTGTAGGCGAAGTAGGCGCCGACGAGGAAGAGCGGGGCACCCGTGCCGACGAAGGCGTACGCGTACTTCTTCTCGTGCCGGTGCAGACCGGGGGCGACGAAGGCCCACAGCTGGTAGAGCCAGACCGGGGAGGCCGCGACGACGCCGGCCATCAGCGACACCTTCAGGGCCAGCGTGAAGGGCGCGAGAAGGCCGTTGATCGTGATCTGGGCGCACGGCTTCGACTGCGTCGACTTGGCCAGCTCCGCGAAGGACTTGTCACAGCCGACCGAGTCGAGGATCGGCTTGGTGATCAAGTTGATGATGTCGTTGTAGAAGAAGGCGGCGACGACCGTGATGGCGACGATGGCCAGCATCGCCTTCGCGAGCCGGTTGCGGAGCTCACGAAGGTGATCCGCGAGAGGCATCCGCCCCTCGGGATCCCTCTCCTCTTTGCGGGCAGACTTGAGCAACCCACGTTCCCATCTCGTGCGGGCGGGCCGGTGATCACCGGCCCCGCGTCAGCGCTTGGTCGTGTCCGTCGGCTCCGAGACCGGGCGCGAGCTCGTCACGTCGCCGGGGGAAGCCTGGATGGTGCGCTGAGCCGGGGTCTGCTCGTCGGTGTTGGGCGGGCCGGCAGGAGTGGCCGTGCTGCTGCCCTCGTCCTTCATCGCCTTGGCCTCGCTCTTGAGGATGCGAGCGGACTTGCCGAGCGAGCGCGCCATGTCGGGAAGCTTCTTCGCGCCGAACAGCAGGATGATGACGACGAGGATGAGAATGATCTCGGGGGCGCCGAGCCTTCCGAACATAAGTCTTTACCTTCTCACCGAGGCGGCTTGTGGGGTGCTGTCCGACCGGTCGGACATGTGTCCGATCAGTCGTGCTGGCAGCGATCGTAACGCTCAGGGGTGAACGCCTGGCAATCCCTGTGCGTACTCCCGGTTCGCGGCCGAGCCTCGTTATCCGGACCGCGACCAGCAGCGTACCTGGCGACCCCGCCACGATGACAGGGCGAAGTGTCCCAAAACGCATGCGCCGCTCGACTCACACCCAACTCATGGCCGTACTCACAGTGAGTCGACAGAACGGGCCGTGCTCACCGCCGCGCGCTCCAGATCCTCCGCGGCCCTGCCGATGCGCTCCGCGGAGTCCGCTACCTGGCGCCCGAGACGCCGGGCCTCCAGGAAGACCCGGACGGCGAGCACACCGAGTACGGCGAGACCCACGAAACCCACAGCTACCGCGAACATCGGCCAGAACATGGCACCGAGCCTAGAGGGTGGAGTGCAGCCGCAGCGTACGGACCCCGCCGCCGGTCAGCAGCTCCACGATCCGCTCGCCGGCGGGCTTGCGGACGGCCGCGCCGCACTCGGGGCAGGTGAAGGAGTAGAAGGTGGTGCGGCTGGTCGCGCCGATGGCGAGGCGGAAAGCGCTGGCGGCCAGCTCGAACCGCTCCCGGCAGTCCGGGCAGCCCGCCTTGAAGGTCACCGGAGCCGCGCTTCTCATCCCCGCGAAGGCGGCAGCCACCGTGATACCCGCACCGGACGTCACCGACTCGCTCAAAGCCCCTGCTCCCGCCTGTCGTACTGACCGTCGCCCGGCCCGTCGCCCTGACCGTCGCGCGCCGCGTCCGCCGCCTGCGCGCCCTGCGCCTCGACCCCGTCGTAGGCCACCAGGGCCTCGCGGGCGGCCTCGCGGGCGCTGTCGGCGAGGTCGCGCGGCGAGACGATACGGCCGTCGCGACCGAGCCGGAGCGCCAGCCTGCGCAGCGATGCCGGGTCGGGGGTGCGGAGGGTAATACGCAGCCCGCCGTCGGAAAGCTCATCCGCACTGTCGTGCGGGTAGTACTCGGCGACCCAGCGGCCGCCGGGACCGACCTCGACGACCACCTCGGGGTCCTCGGCCGCGGGCTGCACCAGCCCCTCCGACAGGTCCCTGAGCTCGACCTCGGGCGGCGCGGACGGCTCGTCGAGGATCTTGATCTCGGCGACCCGGTCGAGCCGGAACGTGCGCCGCGCCTCGGAGCGGCGGCACCAGGCCTCGACATAGGTGTGGCCGACGCTGACCAGGCGGATCGGGTCGATCTCGCGCTCGGTGAGCTCGTCACGGGCGGGTGAGTAGTAGCGGATCCACAGCCTGCGGCGCTCGGAGATGGCCCGGTCGACGTCCGCGAAGACACCGCCCTCGGCCTCGAAGGTCACCGACAGCCGCGAGCTCGCGCTCGCCTGTTCCCCCGCCGCGGTCTCCACCTTGGCGGTGGCCCGCAGCAGCGCCTGCCGGTCGCTCTCCCTGAGTCCGGGCAGCGTGGAGACCGCGCGGGCGGCCACCAGCAGCGCGGTCGCCTCGTCCGCGGCCAGCCGCAGCGGCTCCGCTGTCTCCTCGCCGAGGGCGGCGGGGTTGTGCCACCAGATCCGCTCGCCGTCGGTGTCGATGTCGAGCAGATCGCCGCCGCGGAAGCTGGTGCCGCACATGGGCAGCACATCGAGGTCGGAGACCAGCTCGTCCTCGGTGATGCCGAAGGCGCGGGCCACGTCCTCGACCCGCGCTCCGGGGCGCTCCTTCAGATAGGTCACCAGCGAGAGCATCCGCCGGGTCTGGTCGATGGCGTTCGTGGGCCTGACCGGTTTGCCTGCCACAGTTCTCTTCCGCTCCCCCTCAGCCCTTGGCCACGGCACGCAGCCGGTCCACCACGTCGGCCCGCAACTCGGCGGGCTCCAGGACCACCACGTCGGGACCGAACTCCACCAGCCAGGCGTCCAGGCCGTGGCCGTACGGAATCTCCAACTCGTCCCAGCCGTCGCCAGGTTCCCGCACCGAGGTGGCCTTCGCCCGCAAGGGGTACCCGGCGCCGGTGCGCAGCCGGATCCGCGCGCTGCGGTCGGCGGTCTCCCCCGCCCAGCTCGCCACGGTCTCGCGGACGGTGACGACATCGGGGATCGGGGCCGTGAACCGGGTGCCGCGCGAGCGCACCTTGCCGGTGATCCGGGAGAGCCGGAACACCCGCTCGGCGCCCCGGTCCCGGTCGAAACCGGCCAGGTACCAGTGGCCGCGCCAGCACTCCAAAGCCCACGGCTCGACATGGCGCGGCTCGGGGCGGGCGGCTGTGGCCTTGCGGTAGTCGAAGACGACCGGGCGACGGTCACGGCACGCGAGCATCAGCGGCTCGAAGGAGGTTTCGTGCACCGGGATGCGCGGCTCCAGGGCACCGTGCGCCTCGTACGGGTCGACGTCCTCGGGCAGCCCCGCCGCGCGCAGCTTCTGCAGCGCACCACTGGCGGCGCCGGCGAGCCGGGCCTGCTGCCACACCTTGGCGGCCAGGCCCAGGGCGGCGGCCTCCTCGGCGTCGAGGGTGATGGGCGGCAGCCGGTTGCTGTCCCGGCGGGCCAGATAGCCGACTTCGCCGTCGAGGTTCTCAACGGTCTCGATCACGAGCCCGAGTTCGCGCAGATCGTCCTTGTCGCGCTCGAACATCCGGTTGAAGGAGTCGTCGGAATTGGCTTCCAGGTAGGCCTCGATGGACTCCCTGAGCTCGCGCTTGCTCAGCGGCCGTCGCGTCCCGAGCAGACACAGCGCCAGGTTCATCAGCCGCTCGGCCTTGGCAATGGCCATCGACGCCCTTCGCCTCCCTATGGTGCTTACGGACGATGACCGTACCGCCCCGAAGGAGCAGGGCAAAAGCCGAGGGCCCATGCCCGGACAGGCATGGACCCTGGTCGATCAGGTCCGGTCGGATGCCGTACGGCGATCCGACCGCGACGCGATCTTTTACGGCTACTCCGGTGACTCCGGTACGACGATCAGACGCCGAGGAGGTCGACCACGAAGATCAGGGTCTCACCGGGCTTGATCGCCGGGGTCGGGCTCTGGTTGCCGTAGGCGAGGTGGGCCGGGATGGTCAGCTGGCGACGGCCGCCGACCTTCATGCCCTGCACGCCCTGGTCCCAGCCCTTGATGACCCGGCCGCCGCCCAGCGGGAAGCGGAACGGCTGACCACGGTTCCAGCTGGCGTCGAACTCCTCGCCGGTGCTGAAGGAAACGCCCACGTAGTGGACGGTGACGGTCTGGCCGGCCTGCGCAACCTCGCCGTCGCCCTCCCAGATGTCCTTGATCTCCAGGTCCGCCGGGGGCTCGCCGCCCGGGAAGTCGATCTCGGGCTTGTCGATGCTCACGTCACTCGCTCCTGCTTGTTCACGGAAAGGCAACAGGGACCAGTCTTACATCCCTGCCGCGGGGACCGGCGCGCATGTCCCCCGTGCGTCACATCTTCGCGAGGATGTCCACGGTGAAGACCAGTGTGGAGTCCTTCTCGATGCCGCTGCCGGCCGGCGGATTGTCGCCGTAGCCCAGCTTCGGCGGGATGGAGATCAGCACCCGGCTGCCGACCTTCTTGCCGGTCAGACCCTGCGCCCAGCCCTTGACGACCTGCTGCAGCGAGAACGACGCCAGCTGCTTGCGCTTGTAGGTCGAGTCGAACTCCTTGCCGCTGTCCCACACCACGCCCTTGTACTGCACGAGCAGCGTGCTGTCGGCCGCGACCTCGTCGCCGTCGCCCTCGATGACGTACTCCGACACCAGCTTGGTGGGCGCGTCCGCCTTGGGGATCTCGATGGAGGGGGCCTTGCCGTCGGTGTTGGTGCCGACCTTGGGCAGCTTGGCGTCGTCCTGGGCAACGGTCTTGCCCTTGGCGGAGCTCTTCGCGTTGAACGTGTTCTGCACATCGACGACGAACACCAGGGTGTCGGTGCCCTTGATGCCCGCCTGCGCGTTGCCCTGCTTGCCGTACCCCCAGGTGGGCGGGATGGAGAACTCGACGCGGCTGCCGGCCTTCTTGCCCGCCAGGGCGTACCGCCAGCCGTCGATGATGCTGTTCTGCGCGAGCTGGATGACCAGCGCCGTCTTTCGGTCGTAGGAGTTGTCGAAGACCTTGGCCGTGCTCCAGATCTGCCCCAGGTAGTGGGCCTGGATGTAGTCGCCCTCGGCGATGGTGGTGCCGCCGCCCGCGATGAGCGTCTTGACCGCGAGGTCCTTCGACGGGTCGCCGGTGCCCTTGGCGACCGTCGGCTTCTCACCGAACTTCGTGCCCGCCGTGACCGCCGGCAGCGGACCGGCGACGATCTTCGGCGGCGGCGCCTGGGAGGCCGAGGACGACGGCGAGGGTGACGCGCTGTCGCTCGCCTTGCTCGAGTCGGACTTGTCGTCACCGCATGCGGCGAGTGTGGCCAGTCCTGCGGGAACGGCAATGAGAACGGAGCGTCGGCGCACGGTGGGGGCCTCGTAATCGGTCGATCTTGTTGATGGCGTGCGCGCAACTCTACGGCGTGAGAAGGGCGCCGTACGGGAAACGTACGGCGCCCGTGTTGCGTTCCGGCGCTGATCCGGAACGCTTTGCTCACATTCCGGCGATCAGTTTCTCGACCCTGTCGTCGACCGATCGGAACGGGTCCTTGCACAACACCGTGCGCTGCGCCTGGTCGTTGAGCTTGAGGTGGACCCAGTCGACGGTGAAGTCCCGGCGCTGTTCCTGGGCCCTGCGGATGAAGTCACCGCGCAGCCGCGCCCGAGTGGTCTGGGGCGGAACGGACTTGCCCTCGAAGATCTTCAAGTCGTTGCAGATACGGGCGGCTTGCCCCTTCCTCTCCAGAAGGTAGTACAGCCCACGACGGCGGTGGATGTCGTGATACGCGAGGTCTATCTGCGCGACCCGCGGGTGGGACATGGTCATGTTGTGCTTGGCCCGGTACCGCTCGATGAGCTTGTACTTCATGACCCAGTCGATCTCGGTGCCGATCCGGTCGAGGTCCTCCGCCTCGATCGCGTCCAGCGTCCGGCCCCACAGCTCCAGGACCTGGTCGACGGTGCCGGTGCGGATCCCGCGCCGCTCGACGAAGTCCACGGCCTTCTCGTAGTACTCGCGCTGCACCTCCAGCGCGGAGGCCTCGCGACCGCTGGCCAGACGCACCTTGCGCCGGCCGGTGATGTCGTGGCTGACCTCGCGGATCGCCCGGATCGGGTTCTCCAGGGTCAGGTCGCGCATCACGGTGCCCGCCTCGATCATGCGCAGCACCAGGTCGGTCGCGCCGACCTTCAGCAGCATGGTCGTCTCGGACATGTTCGAGTCGCCCACGATGACGTGCAGGCGGCGGTAGCGCTCGGCGTCGGCGTGCGGTTCGTCCCGGGTGTTGATGATCGGCCGGGAGCGGGTCGTCGCCGAGGAGACGCCCTCCCAGATGTGCTCGGCCCGCTGGCTGACGCAGTACACCGCGCCCCGCGGGGTCTGCAGCACCTTGCCGGCACCGCAGAGAAGCTGCCTGGTGACGAGGAACGGAATGAGAATGTCCGCGAGCCGGGAGAACTCCCCGTGGCGGGCGACGAGATAGTTCTCGTGGCAGCCGTAGGAGTTACCGGCCGAGTCCGTGTTGTTCTTGAAGAGGTAGACGTCGCCCGCGATTCCTTCCTCGTGCAGGCGTCGTTCGGCGTCCACCAGGAGTCCTTCGAGAATGCGCTCGCCCGCTTTGTCGTGGGTGACCAGTTCGGTCACGTTGTCACATTCGGGTGTCGCGTATTCCGGATGTGAGCCCACGTCGAGATAGAGGCGTGCGCCGTTTCGCAGAAAGACATTGCTGCTGCGGCCCCATGACACGACACGGCGGAAGAGGTACCGCGCCACCTCGTCGGGAGACAGGCGTCGCTGTCCCCTGAACGTACACGTGACGCCGTACTCGTTCTCCAGCCCGAAAATGCGGCGGTCCATGAGTGAACATTACGCCCGATCCCCCGAGCTGAAACGGGGTTCGGCAGCACGGTTTGGATCATTTTCCGATGAAGCCGCAACCACCGCCCGCCCCACGGGAGCTGACAGGACGCCTCCCGTGACCAGCAGAACCACCAGCGACACACCCCCCGCGACAGCCGGCACGGCGAAGCCCCACACGGCTCCGCCACCCTCGACGACCGGTCCCGCGAGCCCCGTTCCGACCGAGGCGCCCACCGTGAACGTCGTCACGATCCAGGAGAAGGCCTCGGTGACCGTCCCGGCCGGCGCGTGCCGGTCGACCAGCACGAAAGCGCAGGCGATCACGGGCGCCAGGAACACACCCGCGAGGACCGTCAGCAGCGTCATGGCGACCGCGCCCGGCACCAGCGTCAGCGGCAGGTAACACACCGCCAGAAAGCCCACCAGGACCTGCAGTCGCCGCGCGGGCTCACCGGCCCACTGCCGCGCCCCGTACACCGTGCCGCCCACCAGCGCCCCGAGACCGATCCCGGCCATCAGCCAGCCGTACACCGCGTCCCCACCGTGCTCGTCCGCGTACGGCACGGAGGCGACCGTGATGGACCCCAGCGCGATCCCGACGAACAGGAACGCGCCCAGTAGCGCCAGGAGTCCCGGCGAGCGCAGCGCACCGAGCCAGTGAGCCTCACGCGGCCCGGAGCGCCACGCGCGCGAGGGCGGCGACACGACGACCGAGAGCGCCCCGAGGACCCCGATGACGTTCAGCACCACCAGCGCCGCCTGCGCCGACCACAGCGACACGCACAGCGTCACCAGCAACGGCCCCACGGTGAACATGATTTCCTGCGCCACCGCGTCCATGGCGTACGCCGTGTGCACCTGGTCCTCCCGGCGCAGCACGCTCGGCCACAGCGCCCGCAGGCCTCCCTCCAGCGGCGGCGTGAAAAGCCCCGCGGCCGCCACGGCCGCGTAGGCGAGCGGGAGCGGCTCGGTGCCGTTGAAGGCGAACACGGCCATCGCGAGGGCCGACAGCACGGCGGACGGGAGCTGCACACGAGGCTGGCCGTGCAGGTCGACGAGGCGCCCGAGCACAGGCTGCCCCACGGCGTTGGCGACCCCGTAGACGGCCGCCAGAGCCCCGGCGAGGCTGTACGTACCGCCCTGCGCCCGGACGAACAGCACGATCGCGATCGCCGCGGTGGCGTTGGGCAGCCGGCCCACCAGCGTCCCCGTCAGCAGGCGCGCCGCATGCCTCGCCCTGAGGATCTCCAGGTATCCCGCGGCCATGTCCCGCCTCCAAGTAATACGTATAACGTCGACTCCCATACGTACCATGTGCGCTGTTCGGACGTCCAGACGAAGGAGCGGACCCACGGTGGCACGCAGCAGCACGCGACCGACCAGCCGCGACGTCGCCCAGGCGGCCGGCGTGTCCCAGGCCGCCGTCTCCCTCGTCCTCGGCGACAAATGGCGCGGCCGCGTCTCCGAGACCACCGCCGAACGCGTCCGGGAAGCCGCCCGCGACCTCGGCTACCGGCCCAACCTCGCCGCCCGCAACCTCCGCCTCGGCCACACCCGCACCGTCCTCCTCGTCGTCCCCGCCCTCACGACCGAGTTCTTCGCCGGCGTCTATACCGGCGCCGCGCGCGTCGCCGCCGACCACGGCTTCGGCGTCGTCCTGTACCCCTCCCCCGAGGGCATCGGCCCCGCCCGCGACCCCTTCGCCTCCGCCCAGGCCGCCCTCGACGGCGTCATCGCCTCCTCCATGGCCGCCGACGCCCTCACCGCCATCCGCGGCGACCAGCTCCCCCTCGTCATGCTCGACAGCGACCCCTCCGGCAGCCTCGGCGCCGCCACCGTCAACCTCGACATCACCGACGGCGTCCGCCAGGTCGCCGCCCACCTCCTGGGGCTCGGACACCGCCGCTTCCTGCACCTCGCCGCCGACGTGCCCTCCTGGACCTTCGAGGTACGCGCGCGTGAACTGGCCGCACGGCTGGCCGCGGTCCCCGGCACCTCCGTACGCACCGCCCACGCGCCCATCTCGATCGACGGCGCCCTGACCGCCGCCGAAGCCGCCCTCGCCGCTCCCGGCCCCCGCCCCACCGCCCTCGTCTGCGACGACGACAAGCTCGCCGCCGGCGCCTACAAGGCCGTACGACGACTCGGCCTGCGCGTCCCGGACGACATCTCCGTCACCGGCCTGGACGACCTCGCCCTCGCCACCGCCCTCGACCCCGAGCTGACGACCGTACGACTGGACGCCGAACTGTTCGGCGAACGCGGCATGCAAGCCCTCCTCGCCGTCCTGGAGGGCCGTGCACCCGACGCTGGAGACATCCCCGTCGAGTTGGTCGTACGAGGCTCCACGGCCCCGCCCAGCCCCTCCTGAACGCCCTGTGCCCCGACCTGGTGATCGGCCGGGGCACAGAAAGGGAAACGGTCAGGCGGGGCAGAACGGGCTACTCCTCGTCGGAGCCCTCAGCCTCGTCCGAGCTCTCCGCCTCGGTGGACGCACCGCCGGCCTCCAGCAACCGACCGAGCTGACGCCCCACGATGCGCTTGAACTTGCGCTGCTGCGGACGCGTACGGTCCAGCACCGCGACCTCCAGCCGCTCCGCCGGGATCTCCCGCTCACTGCCGTTCGTGTCCCGGGACAGCGCCTGCACGGCCAGCTTCAGCGCCTCCGCCAGGCTCATCCCGTCCTGGTGACGCTGGTCCAGATAGCTGCTGATCGTCTCGGCGTTGCCGCCCACCGCGACCGAGCCGTGCTCGTCCACGATGGAACCGTCGTGCGGCAGCCGGTAGATCTGGTCCCCGTCCGGCGTCTCACCGACCTCGGCCACGACCAGCTCCACCTCGTACGGCTTCTCACCGGCCGAGGAGAAGATCGTGCCCAGCGTCTGGGCGTACACGTTGGCGAGACCGCGGGCGGTCACGTCGTCACGGTCGTAGGTGTAACCCCGCAGGTCGGCATACCGAACGCCGCCGATGCGCAGGTTCTCGTACTCGTTGTACTTGCCGGCGGCCGCGAAGCCGATCCGGTCGTAGATCTCGCTGAACTTGTGCAGCGCACGGGACGGATTCTCGCCGACGAACACGATGCCGTCGGCATACTGCAGCACGACCAGGCTGCGACCACGGGCGATGCCCTTGCGGGCGTACTCCGCCCGGTCGGCCATCGCCTGCTGGGGGGAGACATAGAACGGCGTCGACACCGGTTATCCGTCCCTTTCTGTGGAAGTCACTGCGATCACCTTGACCAAGACGGGAAACGCCTACAGCAGCGCGGCCCGCGGGCCGTCGGGCTGCTCAAGCCGCCGCTCGAGAATCGAACGGGCGATCTCGGAGGACTCCTCGTCGGTGAGCCGACGGAAGCCGTCCTCGGTGATCACGGTGACGATCGGGTAGATCCGGCGGGCGACATCGGGACCACCGGTCGCCGAGTCGTCGTCAGCCGCGTCGTACAGGGCCTGCACCACGAGAGTGGTGGCCTGCTCCTCGGTCAGGTCGCCGCGGAAGAGCTTCTTCATGGCACCGCGCGCGAAGACCGAGCCCGACCCGGTGGCGGCGAAGTTGTGCTCCTCGGAACGGCCGCCGGTGACGTCGTAGGAGAAGATCCGCCCCCTCTCCCGGTCCACGTCGTACCCCGCGAACAGCGGCACCACGGCCAGCCCCTGCATCGCCATGCCGAGGTTGGAACGGATCATGGTGGACAGCCGGTTCGCCTTGCCCTCCAGCGACAGCTGGGCGCCCTCGACCTTCTCGAAGTGCTCCAGCTCCAGCTGGAACAGCTTCACCATCTCCACGGCAAGACCGGCGGTGCCGGCGATCCCGACGGCCGAGTACTCGTCGGCCGGGAACACCTTCTCGATGTCCCGCTGAGCGATGACATTGCCCATCGTGGCGCGACGGTCACCGGCGAGCACGACACCACCGGGGAAGGTGACCGCCACGATCGTGGTGCCGTGCGGCGCCTCGATCACACCCTGCATGGGCGGCAGTTGCCGGTTGCCCGGCAGCATCTCCGGCTGGTGCTCGGACAGGAAGTCCATGAAGGACGACGACCCAGGCGTCAGGAAGGCAGCTGGTAGACGCCCGGTGCTACGAGTGTTGGCTTCCACGCGATTCCTTCCAGGTAAGCGGCGGCCCGACGGACGGCGTCGGGATCGTCTCCCAACTTGCCGATGGCCGAATTGCAGTTGAAGCACAGTACGCCTCGGACCCTACCCGTCTTGTGGCAATGATCCACATGCACGGCCGGAGCCTTCAGACAGATCACGCACAGCCCCATCTGAGAGGCGACCATCTCGTCCCGCTCGGCTTCGGTGAGGCCGTACTCGCGCTTGAGATGGTCTTGCCGCCCCTGGACTGCCCGACAGGCCTTACAGCGTGTAGACAGGCCATCGGATGCGGTGGAATTCCGATGCCAGTCGCTGTGCGGCTTCACTTCGCCGCACGTGCGGCAGAGCTTGTGTCCGTCCGGGACATCCACGTGTTCCCGAACCGACTTACCCATGGCCTCCCGGCGCCGCCGGGAGTGCGTGGCGCTGTACTGCGCCACGCACTCCCGACAGTGCACCTGGAGGCCGTCACGCCGGTTCTTGTCCCGCGCAAAAGCCGCGACAGACAGATCCCGCCTGCATTTGCGGCATTCCTTGCTGATCGGCTCCTCGGCCACCCATATCCCCCGCAACCTTCAAAACGAAGGCAAAGTAGCCAATCGACCTTTACTCGCCGCCTTTTTGCACGAAGGAGCGCACGAAGTCCTCGGCATTTTCCTCGAGTACATCGTCGATCTCGTCCAGGACGGAGTCCACGTCGTCACTCAGCTTCTCCTGGCGCTCCTTGAGGTCCTCGGAACCCTGCGTCTCCGCAGTCTGCTCCTCGACCTCCTCGGTGTTGCGTGTGGCCTTCTGCTGTCCGCCGCCGGTGTCCTTGGTCGCCATAACCCCTCACCCCGCTCGGTTCGACGTTCTTGATCAGACCCTACAAGCAGGGTCTGACATCGGCCCCGCAGTTCCTACAACGTACGGGGGCCATCTCGATGATTCCCTCTGGCCGGGTTTTCCACCCTGCGGGACGACCCGGCCCGGGTCTCCGTTCAGTTGCCCGACAAGACCCTGACCAGGTCTTCTGCCGTGCGACAGCGGTCCAGGAGCTCCTTGACGTGATTTCGCGTTCCGCGAAGCGGTTCGAGGGTTGGGACCCGCTGGAGCGAGTCCCTGCCCGGGAGGTCGAAGATCACCGAGTCCCAGGAGGCCGCGGCGACGTCGTCGGCGTACTGCTCCAGGCAGCGGCCGCGGAAGTACGCGCGGGTGTCCTCCGGGGGCTTGGTGCGGGCCCTCTCGACCTCGTTCTCGTCGAGGAGGCGCTTGATGCGTCCGCGGGCCGCGAGACGGTTGTAGAGGCCCTTGTCGGCCCGTACGTCGGCGTACTGGAGGTCGAGGAGGTGCAGCTTGGCGGCGTCCCAGTCGAGGCCGTCGCGGCGCCGGTAGCCCTCCATGAGCTCCCGCTTGGCGACCCAGTCGAGCTCGCCGGCGAGGCTCATGGGGTCGTGTTCCAGGCGGTTGAGGGTGTCCTCCCAGCGGGACAGGACGTCCTTGGTCTGGTCGTCCGCGTCGGCGCCGTAGCGTTCCTCGACGTACTTGCGGGCGAGCTCGTAGTACTCCATCTGGAGCTGGACCGCGGTGAGTGTGCGGCCGCTGCGGAGGGTGACCAGGCGCTGGAGCGTCGGGTCGTGGGAGACCTGGTGGAGAGTGCGGACGGGCTGGTCGACGGCCAGGTCGACGGCGATGAAGCCGTCCTCGATCATGGACAGGACCAGGGCTGTCGTGCCGAGCTTGAGGTAGGTCGAGATCTCCGAGAGGTTGGCGTCGCCGATGATCACGTGGAGGCGGCGGTACTTCTCGGCGTCGGCGTGGGGCTCGTCGCGGGTGTTGATGATGGGTCGCTTGAGGGTGGTCTCCAGGCCGACCTCGACCTCGAAGTAGTCGGCGCGCTGGCTGAGCTGGAAGCCGTGTTCGTGGCCGTCCTGGCCGATGCCGACGCGGCCGGCGCCGGTGACGACCTGGCGGGATACGAAGAAGGGCGTGAGGTGGCGCACGATGTCCGAGAAGGGGGTTTCCCGCTTCATCAGGTAGTTCTCGTGCGTGCCGTAGGAGGCGCCCTTGTTGTCGGTGTTGTTCTTGTAGAGGTGGATGGGCTGGGCGCCGGGGAGCTGGGCGGCCCGTTCGGCGGCTTCGGCCATGATGCGTTCGCCGGCCTTGTCCCAGAGGACGGCGTCGCGGGGGTTGGTCACCTCGGGGGAGCTGTATTCGGGGTGTGCGTGGTCGACGTAGAGCCGTGCGCCGTTGGTGAGGATGACGTTGGCGAGGCCGATGTCCTCGTCGGTGAGCTGGCTGGAGTCGGCGGCTTCGCGGGCGAGGTCGAAGCCCCGCGCGTCCCGCAGCGGATTCTCCTCCTCGAAGTCCCAGCGGGCCCGGCGGGCCCGGTGCATCGCCGCCGCGTAGGCGTTGACGATCTGGGATGAGGTGAGCATGGCATTGGCGTTGGGGTGGCCGGGGACGGAGATCCCGTACTCCGTCTCGATGCCCATTACTCGCCGTACGGTCATGCGGCCCTCCTTGCCCGGCGGCGCCCTCGGTCGGGGGCGGCGCTCAAGTACCGCTGGCGCTCCGGTGCGTGTGCGGTGCCCGTCCCCGCACTGCGCGACTCGGCGGTACCGAAGAGCCTAGAACGGCTCTGCGCTGGTGGGGAGATCATTTGCGTCATTGCCTTGCTCGCCTTTGTTCCGGTTAGTTGCCTGAAAAACAGTCGGCTGCGGGTACCCCGGTGAGGGCACCCGCAGCCGCCCTGTCTTTACAGGTACTGACCGGTGTTCGCCACCGTGTCGATGGAGCGTCCGGTGTCGGCGCCCTGCTTTCCGGTGATGAGGGTACGGATGTAGACGATCCGCTCGCCCTTCTTGCCGGAGATGCGGGCCCAGTCGTCCGGGTTGGTGGTGTTGGGCAGGTCCTCGTTCTCCTTGAACTCGTCCACGCAGGCCTGGAGGAGGTGGGAGACCCGAAGGCCCTTGGAGTTGTGGTCGAGGAAGTCCTTGATCGCCATCTTCTTGGCGCGGCCGACGATGTTCTCGATCATGGCGCCGGAGTTGAAGTCCTTGAAGTAGAGGACTTCCTTGTCTCCGTTGGCGTAGGTGACTTCCAGGAAGCGGTTTTCCTCGGATTCGGCGTACATGTGTTCCACAGCCGTCTGGATCATGCTCTGGACGGTGGTGGACCGGCTGCCGCTGTGCTCTCCGAGGTCGTCGGAGTGCAGCGGGAGGCGCTCGGTGAGGTACTTGCCGAAGATGTCCTTGGCGGCTTCGGCGTCCGGCCGCTCGATCTTGATCTTCACGTCGAGGCGGCCGGGGCGCAGGATGGCGGGGTCGATCATGTCCTCGCGGTTGGAGGCACCGATGACGACCACGTTCTGCAGGCCTTCGACGCCGTCGATCTCGGCGAGGAGCTGCGGGACGATGGTGTTCTCGACGTCGGAGCTGACGCCGGAGCCGCGGGTGCGGAAGAGGGATTCCATCTCGTCGAAGAAGACGATGACGGGGGTGCCCTCGCTGGCCTTCTCACGGGCACGCTGGAAGACGAGGCGGATCTGCCGCTCGGTCTCGCCGACGTACTTGTTGAGGAGCTCGGGGCCCTTGATGTTGAGGAAGAAGCTCTTGCCGGTGGCCTGGCCGGTGACCTCGGCGACCTTCTTGGCCAGCGAGTTGGCGACCGCCTTGGCGATGAGCGTCTTGCCGCATCCGGGGGGTCCGTAGAGCAGGACGCCCTTGGGCGGGCGCAGTTCGTGCTCCTTGAACAGGTCCGGGTAGAGGTACGGGAGCTCCACGGCGTCCCGGATGGCCTCGATCTGGCCGCCGAGTCCGCCGATCTGCTCGTAGCCGATGTCGGGGACCTCTTCGAGGACGAGTTCCTCGACCTCGCTCTTGGGCACGACCTCGTAGACGTAGCCGGAGCGCGGTTCGAGCAGCAGGGCGTCGCCGGGACGGATGGTGACGTCCAGCAGTGGCTCGGCGAGCCGTACCACCCGTTCCTCGTCGGTGTGCCCCTGCACGAGGGCGCGCTCGCCGTCCTCGAGGATCTCCTTGAGGGTGACGATGTCGCCGACACTCTCGTACTTCATGGCCTCGACCACGTTGAGAGCTTCGTTGAGCATCACTTCCTGGCCGCGCCGGAGCTCTTCGAGTTCGACGCTGGGGCTGACGTTCACCCGCAGCTTGCGGCCGCCGGTGAAGATGTCGGCGGTGCCGTCCTCGTTCGCTTCGAGGAAGACGCCGAAGCCGGCCGGTGGCTGTGCGAGCCGGTCGACCTCCTCCTTGAGGGCCACGATCTGGTCGCGGGCCTCACGGAGCGTGTTGGCGAGTCGCTCGTTCTGGGCGGACACGCCGGCCAGGTTGGTCTGCAGCTCGACGATCCGCTCTTCGAGAATCCTCGTGTGTCGCGGAGAGTCGGCGAGCTTGCGTCGCAGGACGGCGATCTCCTGCTCAAGGTAGGCAATCTGCCCGGACGGGTCGTCGGACCCTCGTCCCGGGCGGATGCCGCGGTTCATGTCGTCGTCGTGGGCTGCCACGGTCCTCACCTCCTCCAAGGGGAGCTGGACGCTTCCAGACCCTACCTGGGTGGGTGTCGATTGAAACCCCTAGATCACAAAGACGGTAGAGGTGTGTCCGATCTTCACCCTTGCGCTCTCCCTCACGCCAGGGGAATACCCACCGAACAAGATTGGAAAGCTGCCGAAGGTAGGGTCGAAGTGTTCAACACCCGCCAGAGCTGGCCGGATTCCCGTCCAGCTAGGCACATAAACGGCAGGAGAGATGAGAGTGCAGCAGGAGGTCGGGGCCGGCGGCGAGACCCTGGAGGTCTGGATCGATCAGGACCTCTGTACCGGTGACGGTATCTGTGCCCAGTACGCGCCGGAGGTGTTCGAGCTGGACATCGACGGTCTGGCCTACGTGAAGGGCCCGGACGACGAGCTTCTGCAGGACAAGGGCGCCACAACGCCCGTACCGCTGCCGCTCCTCACCGATGTGGTCGACTCCGCGAAGGAGTGTCCGGGCGACTGCATCCACGTACGGCGAGTTTCGGACAGCGTCGAGATCTACGGCCCGGACGCAGAGTGACCGGAGAGCCACCCCGTGTGACCGCTGTCTGATTTCTCACAGATGTGATCGCCTCGGTCAGACGGTGTGCGTGCCCGCGGGGGTCGAGCGGACGAACGCGCCGTCCTTCCACTGCCACTTCGCCTTGTCCGTCACGTCCGGACAGCAACTGGGTACGTCGGACGTGGAGTAGCCGAGCAGGGTCGCGAGGACGGCGCCGTCGCTCAGCGTGAAGTCGGTGACGGTGTTGCGGGTCTTCGGGCTCAGCAGGGTGGCGACGACCCGGGGTTCACCGGTGCCCTTCGCGTGTGTGATGACGTAGACGGCGTCGGGCGGGGTGCCCATGGGGGCGTCGCAGTGCACCACGACGACTGTTTCCGGCCGTCCGTCGCCGTCGAGGTCTCCGGAGACCCGCTTCTGCACCTTCGCCTTGACCGGGCCGCAGTCGATCGGGAAGTGGACGGCCGCGGGGTCGGGCGCCGTAGTGACCACCGGGGCGGTTCTGCCCTCGGGGCCGGCTGCCTGCGCCGCCGTCGCGGTGTGGGGCTGCAGGACCGAGGAGAGGGCCACGACTCCCGCCACGGCGGTGGCGGTGGCGACCCAGTGGATCGGGCGGGTGTGCGTGTGTGCCAGTTCCGGGACGGCGGATTGCTGCACTCGGAGCGTCTCCTGTGAGGGCTGTGCCGGTGGGGGTGGCCAGCATGGTGCCACACGTCACAGGTGGGGGGAACGGCGGGGTGGGTACTTGTCCAGGTTCCCCTGGGGGCGTTTTCTGCCGTTCCCTCAACACGAAGGCGTCGGGGTGGAGTTCCTCTGGTCTGCGGGAACTCCACCCCGACGCCTCTTCGTTGATTGCGGCACGGGGCCGTCTCAGCGGCCGGAGCCGCCGTCGGCGTTGGGGCCGGTGTAGTCCTCGCCGTAGGCACCCTTGGCGGGGCGGCGGCGGCGCATGGGCGGCTCGACGCCGTCGGCGAGGCGACGGGCGGTGAGCAGGAAGCCGGTGTGGCCGATCATGCGGTGGTCCGGGCGGACGGCCAGGCCCTCCACGTGCCAGTTGCGGATCATCGACTCCCAGGAGGTCGGCTCGTTGAAGGAGCCGATCTCGCGGATGGACTCCACGGTCCGGGCGAGCTGGGTGGTGGTGGCGACGTAGCAGCACAGGATGCCGCCGGGGACGAGCGCCTTGGAGACGGCCTCCAGGCACTCCCAGGGGGCGAGCATGTCGAGGATGACGCGGTCGACGTCGGCGTCGGACAGGTTGTCCTGGAGGTCGCCGACGGTGAGCTGCCAGGCGGGGTGCGGGCCGCCGAAGTAGCGCTCCACGTTCTGCTGGGCGATCTCGGCGAAGTCCTCGCGGCGCTCGTAGCTGTGCAGCATGCCCTGGTCGCCGATGGCGCGCAGCAGGAAGCTGCTGAGCGAGCCGGAGCCGACCCCGGCCTCCACGACGCGGGCGCCGGGGAAGATGTCGGCGAAGGCGAGGATCTGCCCCGCGTCCTTGGGGTAGACCACGGCGGCGCCGCGGGGCATGGACAGGACGTAGTCGGGGAGCAGGGGGCGCAGCGCGAGATAGGCGACGTTACCGGTGGTGCGGACAACGCTGCCCTCGGGTGCGCCGATCAGCTCGTCGTGAGGAAAGGAACCCTTGTGGGTGTGGAAGTTCTTTCCCTCTTCGAGCGTGAACGTGTAGTGGCGGCCCTTGGGGTCGGTCAGCTGAACCTGGTCCCCGACCTTGAAGGGCCCGCGCCTGCGGGCGGCACCGGTCGGTTCGGACATGTGAACAGCCTACCGGTCCGCGGAGGGGCCGCCGACCACTAGGACGGTCTGGCCATGGCCTTCACGAAGGCGCGTTCCACGTCGGCCGCGGACAGGACGCCGTAGATCTCGCCGGTCTCCTCGACGACGAGGTATTCGGTGGCGGGGGTCGCGCGGAGGGTGTCCAGCAGGTCCTCCCCCGCGAGCTCGGCGGAGACGCGCATGCCGTCGGTGATGTCCTGGGCGAGGCCGCTGACGGCGACCCAGGGGCGACGGTGCTCCGGTACGCCCACGATGGCGGCCTCGCGGACGAGGGAGAGCGGGGTGCCCTCGGCGTCGACGACGACCAGGGCGCGGGCGCCGGCGTCGTTGGCGCGGCGCAGGGCCTCCGAGAGGGGGGTGTCGGTCTCGACGGGGACCGCGCGGCGGGTGAGGGTGCGGGCGCGCAGGTCGGGGAGGTGTTCGCGCAGTCGGGCCATGCGCAGACTGTTGCCGGCGCCGGTCCAGATGATCGCGGCGAGGATCGCGGCGAGCAGGGCGTCCATCACGGTGTCCATGCCGACGTTGTCCTCGGCGGAAGAACCGAGGGCTCCGGACTGGGTGAGCAGCGGGAGGCCGATGAGGACGCAGACGGCGAGGGCGCGGCCGACCCAGGCGGCGGCGATGGTGCCGCTCATGGGCCTGCCGGTGATCTTCCAGACGACGGCGCGGAGCATGCGGCCACCGTCGAGGGGGAGGCCGGGCAGGAGGTTGAAGGCGGCCACGATGAGGTTGGAGACCATCAGGCCGGCGAGCAGGACGCCGGGGACCGTGCCGGGTTCGACGGGCTGCATGGCGACGTAGAAGAGGCCGGCGAGGATCAGGGAGAGCAGTGGGCCGACGAAGGCCAGCACGAACTCCCGGCCGGGGGTCTCGGCCTCCTTCTCGATCTCGGAGACGCCGCCGAAGAACTGGAGCTGGATGCGGCGGACGGGGAGCTTGAAGCGCAGGGCCGCGACGGTGTGGGCCAGTTCGTGGACGAGCACGGAGGCGTAGAAGGCGACCGCGAAGAAGAGGGAGACGAGGTAGCGGGCGGCGCCGAGTTCCGGGAGCACGCGGTCCAGTTGGCCGCCGAACACCCAGGTGATGAGTGCGGCGACGAGGAACCAGCTCGGGGCGACGTAGACGGGCACGCCGAAGGGACGGCCCATCAGCAGGCCTCCGCGCGGCTGGGGCGACTGGGGCGGCGGGTTCTTGGGGGCGCCGGAGTGGGCGAGGGTGCGGTGGTCGTCGGCGGTGTGGGGTTCGCGGGGCGCTTCGGGTCGGGGCAGGTCGGCGTGCTCGCCGGTGTCGGCCTCGGGGGCGGGCGGATGCTCTTCGTCCCCGGTACCGGTCTCGCTCCCGGAGGCCGGTACTTCGGCGGGTGCGGGGGTGCTGTCGGACGTCGACGGGTCCTGGGCCGCGTTGTCGTCCGCGGCCGGCTGCCGTACGGGGTCGGTGGCGCCGTCGGGGGACGGGGCGGCGGCCGGGCTCCCGGTCTCGTGCGGGTCAGGGATCGTGGGCCCTGCGTGGGGCTTGGTCGGCCGGTCCGTGTCGGACCGCGGCTGCCCGCTCCCGCCGCTCTCGTCCACGATGTCCCCTCGTTCGAAGCGTCCTCCGCGCCTGCCGTGCGGAAGGTCTCGGGTCGATGGTATGCGGCGGTCGCTGCGCGTTCCGCCCCGGCACCCCCCGTGTTTCCTCAGGAACCACGGCGGTCACAGCCGCGAATGGGTCACTGTCAGTGGCGGGCCGTATGGTCTGTGGTCATGGAGACGAGCACGGAGGGCGTGACCGAGGCCGCCGCCGACGACGCGGGGACGCCGGAGGCGGTGATCGCTGCGCAGGCCGGGACGGCGGGGGCGCCGGAGGCGGTGACCGCTGCGCAGGCCGGGACGGCGGGGACGCCGGAGGCGGTGATCGCTGCGCAGGCCGGGACGGCGGGGGCGCCGGAGGCGGCTGGGCCCGGTACTGCGCCTACGACGGTCGCGGACGGTCAGCGCGGCGCGGCCCCGGCCGACGAGGACCCGGGGCCTTCCGAAGCGGCCGACGCGGCGCAGTCCGTGACGGGTGACGCGTCGAACCCGGCCGAACCCGGGACCGCCCCGACAGCGATCGCACACGGGCGGCAGGGTGGAGACGCGGCCGGCGCGGGCGAGGCGACGGGCAGCCCGGTGGGTGGTGCGGTGTCCAAGGCCGCCGCGGTGGTGCCCGTCGCTCCCGCCTCCCTGTCGCCCTCTCGTGCCAATGACTTCATGCAGTGCCCGCTGCTGTACCGCTTCCGGGTGATCGACCGGCTGCCGGAGAAGCCGAGTGCGGCGGCGACCCGGGGGACGCTGGTGCACTCGGTGCTGGAGCGGCTGTTCGACGCGCCGGCCGGGGAGCGGACCGCGCCTGCGGCCAAGTCGCTGATTCCCGGTCAGTGGGACCGGCTTCGGGAGAGCCGGCCGGAGGTGGTGGAGCTGTTCGCCGACGACCCGGACGGCGAGCGGCTGGCGCAGTGGCTCGGTGAGGCGGAGCGGCTCGTCGAGCGGTGGTTCACGCTGGAGGACCCGACGCGCCTGGAACCCGCCGAGCGGGAGCTGTTCGTGGAGGCGGAGCTGGACTCGGGACTGCGACTGCGCGGGATCATCGACCGGGTCGACGTGGCGCCGACCGGCGAGGTGCGGATCGTCGACTACAAGACCGGCAAGGCGCCCCGGCCGGAGTACGCCGAGGGCGCGCTGTTCCAGATGAAGTTCTACGCCCTGGTGGTGTGGCGACTGAAGAACGTGATCCCGCGCCGGCTCCAGCTCGTCTATCTCGGCAGCGGTGACGTCCTGACGTACGACCCGGTCCGCGCCGACCTGGAGCGTGTCGAGCGCAAGCTGCTGGCGCTGTGGGAGGCGATCCGGCAGGCCACGCAGTCGGGTGACTGGCGACCGCGCCCGACGAAGCTGTGCGGCTGGTGCGACCACCAGGAGCACTGCCCGGAGTTCGGCGGCACTCCCCCGCCCTACCCGCTACCGGTGACGCCCGCGATCAGTGAGCAGGGCAGAATGGGGCCGGACTAGCGAAGGAGACTCACGTGGCCATCCGCGTCCTACTGGTCGACGACCAGCCGCTGCTGCGTACCGGGTTCCGGATGATTCTGGAGGCCGAGCAGGACATCGCGGTCGTGGGCGAGGCCGGAGACGGCCTTCAGGCCATCGACCAGGTGCGGGCGCTGCAGCCCGACGTGGTCCTGATGGACATCCGTATGCCGCGGATGGACGGTGTGGAGGCGACCCGGCAGATCACCGGTCCCGGGCGGGACGGCCCGGCCAAGGTGCTGGTGCTGACCACCTTCGACCTCGACGAGTACGTGGTGGAGGCGCTGCGGGCGGGAGCCAGCGGCTTCCTGCTCAAGGACGCCCCGGCCAACGAGCTCGTGCAGGCGATCCGGGTGGTGGCCGCGGGCGAGGCGCTGCTCGCGCCGAGCATCACCCGCCGGCTGCTCGACAAGTACGCCACGCATCTGCCGTCCGGTGACGAGCCGGTGCCGGACACCCTGCACACGCTGACCGACCGCGAGGTCGAGGTGCTGAAGCTGGTGGCGCGCGGGCTGTCGAACGCGGAGATCGCCGCCGATCTGTTCGTCAGCGAGACCACCGTGAAGACGCATGTCGGTCATGTGCTGACCAAGCTCGGGCTGCGGGACCGGGTGCAGGCCGCGGTGTACGCGTACGAGAGCGGTCTGGTGCGTCCCGGCGCGCAGTAGCGGGCGCCTCGGCGGTGCGAGAGCGAAGCGGTACGAGAGCGAAGAGGGCGTCCCCCACCTGACGGGGGGGCGCCCTCTTCGTGTGTGCGGCCGCCGGATCGGCGCTTGCGGGCGGCCCGTCGGATCAGCCCTTGCTGAGTTCCCAGAAGCGGAACACGGTGGAGGCGTCGAGGCAGTACTCCAGGCCGTAGACGTTGTCCCGGACTACGGCGTACTGCTTGGCCTGCCAGACCGGCAGGACCGGGACCTCCTTGGCGACGAGGTCCTGGAGCGTGCCGAAGGGTTCGTCCGTCGCGGCGCGGTCCGGCTGGGCGGCGGTCTCGGGGATGAGAGAGCCGGTGATCTTGTTGTTGTCGTAGTTGTTCTCCAGCACGTTGCCCTTGCCGAAGAAGGGGGCCGTGAAGTTGTCGGCGTCCGGGTAGTCGGGTACCCAGCCCTTGACGTACACGCCGTACTTGCCGGCGGCGATGTCCTTCTCGTACTGGTCGAAGGCCACGGACTTCACGTCGGCGTCGAACAGCCCGCTGGCGTTGAGCTGCCGGGCGATCGTCTTGAGTTCCTGGTCGGTGGCCGGGCCGTAGCGCGACGGGGTCGACCACAGGGTCAGCTTCACCTTGCCGGTGATGCCCTCGTCGGCGAGGGCGGCGGCGGCCTTGGACCGGGAGGGCTGGGCGCCGTAGGTGTCGAAGAAGGCCGTGTTGTGGCCCGCGATACCGGCCGGGATGATCGAGTAGAGCGGAGTCGCGGTGCCCTGGTAGACGTCGTGGATGAGCGCCTCCCGGTCGAGCAGGTAGGCCATCGCCTTGCGGACGCCCAGCTTGCCCGTGACCGGGTCGTTCATGTTGAAGACGAGGTGCTGGACCTCGGCGCTGGTGCCCTCGACGACCTCGACGCCGGAGTCGGGTGAGGCCTTCTCGATGTCGGCGATGTCGCCCGCGCTCAGACCGCGGTAGGCGAGGTCGACCTTGTCGTCGGTCAGGGCGGTCTTCAGGGCGGCCTGGTCGCCGTGGAAGAACTTCAGGGTGACGCCGGAGTTCTGGGGGTCGGCGGTGCCCTTGTAGCTCTCGTTGACGGAGAAGACGGCCTGGTCGTCGTCGAACGAGTCGAGCTGGTAGGGGCCGGAGCCGAACGCCTTGCCGTCCTTGCGGAGGCCGTCGGCGTCGTACTGCGAGTGGTCGACGATGGAGCCGGCACCGGAGGCGATCTTGCTGGGGAAGGTCGCGTCGGGGGTGTTCAACCGGAAGACGACGGTCTTCTCGTCCGGGGTCTCGACCTTGTCGAGCATCGGGAACATGATCGCGGGACCGGCGTCGTCATTGATCTTCAGCGTGCGGTCGAAGGAGAACTTGACGTCCTCGGAGGTGAGCGGGTCACCGTTGCTGAACTTGAGGCCGTCCTTGAGGGTGCACTCGTACACCTGGGTCTTGGTGTCGGTGAACTCGCAGCTCTTCGCGGCGTCCGGCTCCGGTTCCGTGCCGCCCTTGGGGAAGCTGAGCAGCGACTGGAAGACGTTGTTGAACAACAGCCAGGATCCCGGGTCGTAGCCGGAGGCCGGGTCGGTGGCGAGGACGTCGTCGGACATCCCCATGACCACGGATGAGCCGCCGGACCCGGAGTCCCCCGACTCCGTGCCGCAGCCGGTCAGCAGACCGGAGGCCAGCCCCGCCATGATCGGCAGGACCTGCCACTGGATGCGCTTGTTCACTAGCGAGTGCCTTGTCGTCGGTTTCTTGTGGAATCCCGGACCCGTCCGCCTGGGCCCGGGGCGAACGAGGCGTGGGCGGTGGTCAGCCGCTCACGCCTGTGCCGAACGGCCGGTCAGCCGCTCACGCCCTTGCCGAGTTCCCACAGCTGCAGCGTCGAGGAGGAGTTGAGCGCGTAGGCGGTGCCCGTGACGTCGTCGCGTGCGGCGACGTACTGCTTGCCCTGCCACAGTGGCAGCACCGGGACGTCCTTGGCGACGATGTCCTGGATCTCGGTGAGGCTTCCGGACGCGGCGAGACGGTCGGCCTCGCGACGGGAGTCCGGGATCAGGGTGTTGCGGATCTGGCCGTTGCTGTAGGGCGAGCCGAGGAAGTTGTCCTTGTCGAGGAAGGGGGCGAGGTAGTTGTCCGCGTCGGGGAAGTCCGGGAACCAGCCCATGCCGTAGACGTCGTACTTGCCCTTCTGCTCGGCCGGGCGGAAGGTGTCCCAGAGTTCGCCCTTGATGGTGACGTCGAAGAGCCCGCTGGCGTTGAGCTGCCTCTGCAGGTCCTCGAACTCCTCCTTGGTGCCCGGCCCGTAGTGGTCGGTCGTGTAGTGGAGGGTCAGCTTCACCGGAGTGCTGATGGCGGCCTGGGTCAGCAGGGACTTGGCCTTGGTGACGCTCGGGTCGCCGTACCGGTTGAAGAAGGAGTTGGAGTGGCCGGTGATGGTGGCCGGGACCAGCGAGAACAGCGGCTCGGCCTGGGTGCCGTAGACCTTG
Organism: Streptomyces sp. SLBN-8D4; assembly: GCF_049739545.1. Classification (NCBI taxonomy): domain Bacteria; kingdom Bacillati; phylum Actinomycetota; class Actinomycetes; order Kitasatosporales; family Streptomycetaceae; genus Streptomyces; species Streptomyces sp. SLBN-8D4. The sequence continues at coordinate 7,780,231 of NZ_JBMGQC010000001.1, read as the reverse complement.
GAGACGAGTTCGCTGCGGTTGATGAGCTGGGCCATCGCCTGGCGCACGGCACGGGACTTCACGGTCGGCGCGTTGGTGTTGAAGGCGAGGTAGCGGATCTCCAGACCGGCCATCTCGACGAGGTCGACGCTCCCGCCGGACTCGTTGGACATCTTCTGGATCTGCTGGGGCGACAGGGTGCGGGTGATGAGGTCGATGTCGCCCTTCTCGAGGGCGGCGCCCATGGCGTCGGCGTCCTCGTAGGAGCGCAGTTCGACCTTGTCGTTGTTCACCGTCAACGACCCCTTGTAGTGGGGGTTCTTGGTGAACACGGCGTCGACGAGGACGTTGTTCTTGACGTCGGCCTTCATGGTGTAGGGGCCGGAGCCCTCGACGTCGAAGCCGTCGCGGAGCTTGTTCTTCTCGTAGTCGTCGGGGTTGACGATGCCGGCGACCGGGGTCGACAGCTTGTACGGGAAGGTGGCGTCGGCGGTCTTGAGGTGGAAGATGACCTCGCGGTCGCCCTTGGTCTCGACGGTGTCGATGGTGGAGAGCAGGGCGAAGACGCCGGAGTCGGCCTTGATGGCGCGGGCGCGGTCGATGGAGTACTTCACGTCGGCCGCGGTGATGGCGTCGCCGTTGGCGAACTTCAGGCCGTCACGCAGGGTGCAGACATAGCGTTCGTTGCCGCTGTCGCTGAAGCCGCAGGACTGAGCCGCCTCGGGCACGGGTTCGCCGTCGCCCTTGGGCTGGATCATCAGGGTCTGCACGGTCTGGCGCAGGACGTTCCAGGTGCCGACGTCGTAGGCGAAGGCCGGGTCCAGGGGCGCGGGAGCGTCCTTCGTGGCGGTGAACCGGTCCGTGGTGCCGACCCCGATCGCGTCGCCCCCGCCGCTGCCGCTGTCGGAACCGCCGCAGGCGGCGAGCACCGGCGCGAGCAGACCTATGACGGCCGGCAGCACCAAAGTCTTGCGGTTCATGCTCGAGTTTCTCCACAGCTGTTCAGTCCGTGTACCCGGCATGCAGGGGTGGTGCGGCCGATCACGGGGTTAGGGCGATGTTCTCACCAGGAGATTAGTCCGCACCTGCAGGAGGGTTCGCAGTCACGGGAGTTGGGCTTCCATCACACAGCGAAACCGGGCGTGGACGCACCGAAGGCCCGCCGGGGGAAGGATTGGTGCAGGGTTTCATCAATCGGGACACATGGGCGCGCCCGCGGCCCTCGAAACGGGGCGTTCGGCACAGCCCGGGCCACCTGTCGAGGGCCTGTCGAGTGAAGAACCTCACACCCGCAAGGGGGCGCCGACAGGTCGGAATTCGGCCGTCCGGCGGGCTTCGAATTCTTTCGACAGGGCTCTGGGGAATTACCCCGCTATCCGCGCTGCACGCTGGGTGAACAGCCGAGGCATTTCCGTCATCGAAGAGCGATCAAGCCCCGCAGAAATGTCAGGTCGACGTCTTCGAGCGACCCGACGACCGTGCGTCCGGGGGCCGGGAGGATGGGGGCCACGGAGGGCACGGCCACGACCTGGCAGCCAGCGGCCTCGGCGGCGGCGACACCGGTCGCGGTGTCCTCGACGACGGCGCATCTGGCCGGGTGCGCGCCGAGGCCGGAGGCGGCGAACAGATACGGGTCGGGGTGCGGCTTGGTGCGGGGCACCTCGTCGCCGGCGACCGTGAGGTGGAAGTGCCGGCGGCCGAGGGAGTCGAGGACCCGGTCGATGATGCGCCGGTGCGAGGCGGAGACCAGGGCGGTGGGGATGCGGTGCGCGGACAGTTCGCCCAGCAGCCGGGTGGCGCCGGGCATCAGCGGCAGGGAGCGGCCGATACGGTCCTCGAAGCCCTGGTTGAGCAGGACGGTGAGCTCGGGGAGGGTGATGTCGGCGCCGGTGGCCTCGATCAGGAATCCGGCGCTGCGGGTCATGGGGCCGCCGACCACGACATGGCGCCAGGAGTCGTCGAGGGTGTGTCCGAGACCGGCGAAGACCTCGACCTCGACGTCCCACCAGAAGCCCTCGGTGTCCACCAGGGTGCCGTCCATGTCTAGGAGGACGGCCTGAAGGGCGGAGCCGTCTGCCGTACGGGTCAATGGCGCGGGGACCGTGCTGGTCATCCACGTACCTCCTTGAGGGACGCGCAGGCCGGTTCCCACGAGGGGAACCGGCCTGCCGGTGGACCGACCAGTGTACGACTTATCCGATCAGTGTGCTCGGTGAGCCGGAATCGGCGGCTCAGCGGGCGTTGAAGTACTTCGCCTCCGGGTGGTGGATGACGATCGCGTCCGTGGACTGCTCGGGGTGGAGCTGGAACTCCTCGCTCAGCTGGACGCCGATGCGCTCGGGCCGGAGCAGGTCGGCGATCTTGGCGCGGTCCTCCAGGTTCGGGCAGGCGCCGTAGCCGAGGGAGAAGCGGGCGCCCCGGTACTTCAGGGCGAACATGTCCTCGACGTCGGCCGGGTCCTCGCCGGAGAAGCCGAGCTCGGAACGCACGCGCGCGTGCCAGTACTCGGCGAGCGCCTCGGCCAACTGGACGGACAGGCCGTGCAGTTCGAGGTAGTCGCGGTAGGCGTTGGCCTCGAACAGCTTGGCGGTCTGCTCACCGATCCGGGAGCCGACGGTGACGACCTGGAGGCCGACCACGTCGGTCTCCCCCGACTCCTCGGGGCGGAAGAAGTCGGCGAGGCAGAGCCGGCGGCCGCGGCGCTGGCGCGGGAAGGTGAAGCGGGTCCGCTCGTTGCCCTCCTCGTCCAGGATGATCAGGTCGTCGTCCTTGGACACGCAGGGGAAGTAGCCGTAGACGACGGCGGCTTCGAGGAGGTTGTCGGTCTGGAGCCGGTCCAGCAGGCCGCGCAGCCGGGGCCTGCCCTCGGTCTCGACGAGCTCCTCGTACGTGGGTCCCTCGCCGGTGCGGGCCTGCTTGAGCCCCCACTGGCCCTTGAACAGGGCGCCCTCGTCGAGCCAGGAGGCGTACTCCTTGAGCTGGATGCCCTTGATGACGCGGGTGCCCCAGAACGGCGGGGTGGGCACCGGGTTGTCGGTGGCCACGTCGGAGCGGACATGCCCCTCTTCGGGCCGCTCCTCCTCCGCCTGTACGGCACTGGCACGCACCCGGCGCTGCTTGAGCTCGGGCAGCTTGGCGCCGGGCACGCCCCGCTTGACGCCGATGAGGGCGTCCATGAGGCGCAGTCCCTCGAACGCGTCGCGGGCGTAGCGGACTTCGCCCTCGTAGATCTCGTGCAGGTCCTGTTCGACGTACGCCCTCGTCAGCGCGGCTCCGCCCAGGATGACCGGGAAGTCGGCGGCGAGGCCGCGCTGGTTGAGCTCCTCCAGGTTCTCCTTCATGATCACCGTGGACTTGACCAGCAGCCCTGACATGCCGATGACGTCGGCGCGGTGCTCGGCGGCGGCGTCCAGGATCGCGGAGACCGGCTGCTTGATGCCGAGGTTGACCACGTTGTAGCCGTTGTTGGACAGGATGATGTCGACGAGGTTCTTGCCGATGTCGTGGACGTCGCCGCGGACGGTGGCGAGCACGATGGTGCCCTTGCCGGCCTCGTCGCCCTCGACTTTCTCCATGTGCGGTTCGAGGTAGGCGACGGCGGTCTTCATGACCTCGGCGGACTGGAGGACGAACGGCAGCTGCATCTGGCCGGAGCCGAACAGCTCGCCGACGACCTTCATGCCGTCCAGGAGGGTGTCGTTGACGATGTCGAGGGCGGGGCGCGTCCGGAGGGCCTCGTCGAGGTCGGCCTCCAGGCCGTTCTTCTCGCCGTCGATGATGCGGCGCTTGAGGCGCTCGTCCAGCGGCAGGGCGGCCAGTTCCTCGGCCCGGCCCGCCTTGAGGGACTTGGTGGTGGCGCCCTCGAACAGGGCCATCAGCTTCTGGAGGGGGTCGTAGCCCTCCGCGCGACGGTCGTGGATGAGGTCGAGGGCCGTCTGGACCTCTTCCTCGGTGAAGCGGGCGATCGGCAGGATCTTCGACGCGTGGACGATCGCCGAGTCCAGTCCCGCCTTGGTGCACTCGTCGAGGAAGACCGAGTTGAGCAGGACGCGGGCGGCCGGGTTGAGGCCGAAGGAGATGTTGGACAGGCCCAGCGTGGTCTGGACGTCCGGGTGGCGGCGCTTGAGTTCGCGGATGGCCTCGATGGTGGCGACGCCGTCCTTGCGGGACTCCTCCTGACCGGTGCAGATGGTGAAGGTCAGGGTGTCGATGAGGATGTCCGACTCGTGGATGCCCCAGTTGCCGGTCAGGTCGTCGATGAGCCGTTCGGCGATCTCGACCTTCTTCTCGGGGGTGCGGGCCTGGCCCTCCTCGTCGATGGTCAGCGCGATCAGCGCCGCGCCGTGCTCCTGGGCGAGCTTGGTGACCTTCGCGAAGCGGGACTCGGGGCCGTCGCCGTCCTCGTAGTTGACGGAGTTGATGACCGCGCGGCCGCCGAGCTTCTCCAGGCCGGCCTGGATGACGGGGACCTCGGTGGAGTCCAGGACGATCGGCAGGGTGGAGGCGGTGGCGAAGCGGCCGGCGAGCTCCTTCATGTCGGCCACGCCGTCACGGCCCACGTAGTCCACGCAGAGGTCGAGCATGTGGGCGCCCTCGCGGATCTGCTCGCGGGCCATCTCCACACAGTCGTCCCAGCGGGCCTCCAGCATGGCCTCGCGGAACTTCTTCGAGCCGTTGGCGTTGGTGCGCTCGCCGATCGCCAGGTAGGAGGTGTCCTGGCGGAAGGGGACCGTCTGGTAGAGGGAGGCGGCGCCGGGCTCGGGCTGCGGGTCGCGCTCGGGGGGCGTGAGGTCGCGGACCCGCTCGACGACCTGGCGCAGGTGCTCGGGGGTGGTGCCGCAACAGCCTCCGATCAGGGAGAGGCCGTAGTCGCGGACGAAGTTCTCCTGGGCGTCGGCCAGGCCCTCGGGGTCGAGCGGGAAGTGCGCGCCGTCCTTGGTGAGGATCGGCAGGCCCGCGTTCGGCATGCACAGCAGCGGGATGCGGGAGTGCCGGGCGAGGTAGCGCAGGTGCTCGCTCATCTCGGCGGGGCCGGTCGAGCAGTTCAGGCCGATCATGTCGATGCCGAGCGGCTCCAGCGCGGTCAGCGCGGCGCCGATCTCGGAGCCGAGCAGCATGGTGCCGGTGGTCTCGAACGCCATCGAGACGACCAGCGGCACATCGGCGCCGGTGGCCTCCAGCGCGCGGTGGGCGCCCAGGACGGAGGCCTTCGTCTGGAGGAGGTCCTGCGTGGTCTCGACGATCAGGGCGTCGGCGCCGCCGGCGAGCAGTCCCTCGACGTTGGCCTGGTAGCCGTCGCGGATCGTGGCGTAGTCGATGTGGCCGAGGGTGGGCAGCTTGGTGCCGGGGCCGACGGAGCCCAGGACCCAGCGCTGCCGGCCGTCGCGGGCGGTGTGCTCGTCGGCCGCCTCGCGGGCGATGCGGGCACCCGCCTCGGACAGTTCGTGCACGCGGTCGGCGATGTCGTACTCCGACGCGGCCGTGTGGTTGGACCCGAAGGTGTTGGTCTCGACGCAGTCGACGCCCACCGCGAAGTACGCGTCGTGGACGGAACGGACGATGTCCGGGCGTGTCACGTTGAGGATCTCGTTGCAGCCTTCGAGGTTCTCGAAGTCCTCGAGGGTGGGGTCCTGCGCCTGCAGCATGGTGCCCATCGCTCCGTCGGCGACCACCACTCTGGTGGCGAGCGCCTCGCGGAGCGCGGACACACGGGTCCGGCTGTCGGCGGAAGGGGTCGGTGGCGACGAGGCCATGAAGGGGCTCCCTCAGTTGCGACGGCTGTCGGCTTCAGGGCGCCCGCGAGTCGTCCCACGCCGGGCGCACCACGCCAGGGTAGCCGGGTCCCCGCCGGGATGTTCGGCACGTCCACGGGACGGACGAGGATGGCGGGCGGGTCATCAACGGGATACCAGTGACACAACAGTTGCCGACCGACCATTAGCGGGAGGTCGGCATCGACCGGTAGTGTTCGACATTGCCGAACAGCGGCAGCGACGCCGTAGCACTCGGCTGTCGAAGCGGACGGAGGCAGGACGGCGATGGCACGGAACATCCAGTCGCTCGAACGGGCGGCCGCGATGCTGCGGCTCCTCGCGGGCGGCGAGCGGAGACTCGGCCTGTCGGACATCGCCTCGTCCCTGGACCTGGCCAAGGGCACCGCGCACGGCATCCTGCGCACCCTCCAGGCGGAGGGGTTCGTGGAGCAGGACGACGCCTCCGGGCGGTACCAGCTGGGCGCCGAGCTGCTGCGCCTGGGCACAACGTACCTGGACGTGCACGAGTTGCGCGCGCGTGCGCTCGTGTGGACCGACGACCTGGCCCGTTCCAGCGGCGAGAGCGTCCATCTGGGCGTGCTGCACCAGCACGGCGTGCTGATCGTGCACCACGTCTTCCGGCCCGACGACAGCCGCCAGGTGCTGGAGATCGGGGCCATGCAGCCCCTGCACTGCACGGCGCTCGGCAAGGTGCTCTCGGCGTACGACCCGGTCGCGCACAGCGAAGCGCTGGAGAGCGACCGCAAGGCGTTCACCGAACGGACCGTGTGCGACCTGGAGGACTTCGAGCAGCTCCTGGACGTCACGCGCGCGCGTGGGTACGCGGCGGACGTCGAGGAGACCTGGGAGGGCGTGGCGTCCATCGCGGCGCCCATCCACGACCGGCGGCGGATGCCGGTCGGCGCGGTCGGCATCACGGGCGCCGTGGAGCGGCTGTGCCGGACCGACGAGGAGGGCGCGCTGCGTCCCGAACTGATCGCGGCGGTGCGGGACTGCGCCCGCGCGGTCTCGCGGGACCTGGGCGCCGGGCGGTTCTGAGGACCGCAGGTCAGGGCTGGTACGTCGGTGACGTGCCGGCCCTTCGTCGCACCCTGACACAACGGCACAAATCGCCGAAACAAGATCGTTGACTCACAGCCGTCAATAACGATCGAGTTTTCGACAACAGAACCCTTGACGGGCGCGCGACCCCGCAGCAAGACTCCCGTCCATCGGTCGGCATTGTCGAACACCTACCGGCAATACGCGCTAGAGTGTGACAACGCCAAGGGCCGGCATCGCTCTCACCCCGAGAGCAGCTCGAACCTCCGGAGGGACCCGGGGTTCGGTCCCCTGGACGAAGGACAAAGGAGTCGCGGGTGTCCAGCTCCGACATCTTCATCGGCGAGACCATCGGTACCGCCATACTCATCCTGCTCGGCGGTGGCGTGTGCGCCGCCGTCACGCTGAAGGCCTCCAAGGCCCGCAACGCCGGCTGGCTCGCCATCACCTTCGGGTGGGGTTTCGCCGTTCTGACGGCTGTCTACACTTCGGCGCCGCTCTCGGGCGCCCACCTCAACCCGGCCGTGACCCTGGCGCTCGCGCTCAAGAAGGACGGCATCTCCTGGGGCGACGTCCCGATCTACTGGGGCGGGCAGCTGCTCGGCGCCATGATCGGTGCGACGCTGGTCTGGATCGCCTACTACGGCCAGTTCCAGGCGCACCTGACCGACAAGGAGATCGTCGGCGCCCCGGGCGCGCAGGCCACGACCGCCAAGGCCGTCGAGGCACAGGAGAAGGGCGCGGGCCCGGTGCTCGGCATCTTCTCCACCGGCCCCGAGGTCCGGGTCGCCTGGCAGAACGTCGCCACGGAGGTCATCGGCACGATCGTGCTCGTGCTGGCCGTTCTGACGCAGGGTCTCAATGGCGACGGCAAGGGCCTGGGCACCCTGGGCGCCCTGATCACCGCGCTCGTGGTGGTCTCGATCGGTCTCTCCCTCGGTGGTCCGACCGGCTACGCGATCAACCCGGCCCGTGACCTCGGTCCGCGCATCGTGCACGCCCTCCTGCCCCTGCCCAACAAGGGCGGCTCCGACTGGGCCTACGCCTGGGTCCCGATCGCCGGTCCGCTGATCGGCGGGGCGATCGCCGCGGGCATCTACAACATCGCTTTCGCTTAGAACATCCCTAGCGGTCGTACAGCAAAGCAGTCGTAGAGCAGTCGTAGACAGTCCCTCACTCACGGAACCCAGGAGCACACAGTGACCGACGCCCACACCGCCGGCCCCTTCATCGCCGCCATCGACCAGGGCACCACCTCCAGCCGCTGCATCGTCTTCGACCGGGACGGACGTATCGTCTCCGTCGACCAGAAGGAGCACGAGCAGATCTTCCCGAAGCCGGGCTGGGTCGAGCACAACGCCACCGAGATCTGGACCAACGTCCAGGAAGTCGTCGCCGGAGCCGTCCAGAAGGCCGGTATCACCCGCGACGACATCAAGGCCATCGGCATCACCAACCAGCGCGAGACCACGCTGCTGTGGGACAAGAACACCGGTGAGCCCGTCCACAACGCCATCGTCTGGCAGGACACCCGCACCGACGCGCTGTGCCGGGAGCTCGGCCGCAACGTCGGCCAGGACCGCTTCCGCCGCGAGACGGGTCTGCCGCTGGCCTCCTACTTCGCCGGCCCGAAGGCCCGCTGGCTGCTCGACAACGTCGAGGGCCTGCGTGAGCGCGCCGAGCGCGGCGACATCCTGTTCGGCACCATGGACAGCTGGGTCATCTGGAACCTGACCGGTGGTGTCGACGGCGGCAAGCACTACACCGACGTCACCAACGCCTCGCGCACCATGCTGATGAACCTCCGCACGCTGGAGTGGGACGAGAAGATCGCCGAGTCCATCGGCGTCCCGCTGAACATGCTCCCGGAGATCCGCTCCTCCGCCGAGGTCTACGGCGAGGTCAGCGGCGGCAAGCTCGGCGACCTGCTCGGCGGCATCCCGGTCGCCTCGGCGCTCGGCGACCAGCAGGCGGCCCTGTTCGGCCAGACCTGTTTCGCCGAGGGCGAGGCCAAGTCGACGTACGGCACCGGCACGTTCATGCTGATGAACACCGGTGACAAGATCATCAACTCGTACTCGGGGCTGCTGACGACCGTCGGCTACCGCATCGGCGACGAGGCGCCGGTCTACGCCCTGGAGGGCTCGATCGCCGTCACCGGTTCGCTGGTGCAGTGGATGCGCGACCAGATGGGCCTGATCTCCACCGCCGCCGAGATCGAGACGCTCGCGCTCTCGGTCGAGGACAACGGCGGCGCGTACTTCGTGCCCGCCTTCTCCGGACTGTTCGCCCCCTACTGGCGCCCGGACGCCCGCGGTGTGATCGCCGGCCTCACCCGGTACGTCACCAAGGCGCACATCGCGCGCGCCGTCCTGGAGGCCACCGCCTGGCAGACCCGTGAGATCAGCGACGCCATGACCAAGGACTCCGGCGTCGAGCTCGCGGCCCTCAAGGTCGACGGCGGCATGACCTCCAACAACCTGCTGATGCAGACGCTCTCGGACTTCCTGGACGCCCCCGTGGTGCGTCCGATGGTCGCCGAGACCACCTGCCTCGGTGCCGCCTACGCCGCCGGTCTCGCCGTCGGCTTCTGGACCAGCACCGACGACCTGCGCGCCAACTGGCGCCGGGCCGCCGAGTGGACCCCCAACATGGACGCGGAGAAGCGCGACCGTGAGTACAAGAGCTGGCTCAAGGCCGTCGAGCGGACCATGGGCTGGCTCGAGGACGACGAGAGCTGAGCAACGCCCTCAACAGCTCTGACGAGGAGTAAGAACCCCACATGACCAGTCAGTCCACCCTGCAGTCCGTGCCTGCCCTCGGTACGCACCCGGCCTCCGGCTCCCTTCCGAGCCGCGCCGAGACCCGGGAGCAGCTCTCCAAGGCGTCGTACGACCTTCTCGTGATCGGCGGCGGCATCCTGGGCATCTCCACCGCCTGGCACGCCGCGCAGTCCGGCCTCAGGGTGGCCCTGGTCGACGCCGGCGACTTCGCCGGCGCCACCTCCTCCGCCTCCTCCAAGCTGCTCCACGGCGGTCTGCGCTATCTGCAGACCGGCGCGGTCAGGCTGGTGGCGGAGAACCACTTCGAGCGCCGTGCGGTCTCCCGCCAGGTGGCACCCCACCTGGCGAACCCGCTCACCTTCTACCTCCCCGTGTACAAGGGCGGGCCGCACGGCGCCGCGAAGCTCGGGGCGGGCGTCTTCGCCTACTCCGCGCTCTCCGCGTTCGGTGACGGCGTCGGACACCTCCTGTCCCCCTCCAGGGCGGCGCAGGACGTGCCCGAGCTGCGGACCGAGAACCTCAAGGCCGTGGCCGTGTACGGCGACGACCAGATGAACGACGCGCGCATGGCGCTGATGACGGTCCGCGCGGCCGTCGAGGCGGGCGCGGTCGTGCTGAACCACGCCGAGGTGACCGGGCTCCGGTTCACCAGGGGCCGGGTGACCGGCGCGGACCTGCGCGACCGGCAGTCCGGCGACGAGTTCGGCGTGAACGCCCGGCTCGTGCTGAACGCGACCGGGCCGTGGGTCGACCACCTGCGCAAGATGGAGGACCCGAACGCGGCGCCGTCCATCCGCTTGTCCAAGGGCGCCCACCTGGTCCTGAAGCGGACCTCGCCGTGGAAGGCCGCGCTGGCCACCCCGATCGACAAGTACCGGATCACCTTCGCGCTGCCCTGGGAGGACATGCTCCTGCTCGGCACCACGGACGAGGAGTTCGAGGGCGACCCGGCGGACGTCGCGGTCACGGAGAAGGACACGGCCCAGATACTCGACGAGGCCGCGTTCTCCGTCCGCGACCAGCAGCTCTCCCGCGACCTGATCACGTACTCCTTCGCGGGTCTGCGGGTGCTGCCGGGCGGCCCCGGTGACACCGCGAAGGCCAAGCGCGAGACCGTGGTGACGGAGGGCCGTGGCGGCATGCTGTCCGTCGCGGGCGGCAAGTGGACGACCTTCCGGCACATCGGCCGCACGGTCATGCAGAAGCTGGAGGCGCTGCCCGGCGCTCCGCTCGGTGACGACTTCGAGCCGATCTCCGCCCTGCCGAAGAGGCTCCCCCTTCCCGGGGTCGCCAACCCGCGCGCGGTCGCGCACCGCCTGCTGGTGGACAACCCGGCACCGGGTCCGCGCATGGCCGCCGACACGGCGAAGCACCTGGCGACCCACTACGGCTCGCTCGCCTTCGACATCGCGCGTCTGGCCAACGAGAACCCGGAGCTGGGCGAGCGGGTCCACCCGGACGCCCCGGAGATCTGGGCGCAGGTCGTGTACGCCCGGGACAACGAGTGGGCCGAGACGCAGGACGACGTGCTGCGTCGCCGGACGACGCTGACGATCCGGGGTCTGGCCACGGACGAGGTCCGCGCGAAGGTCCAGGACCTGCTCGACAAGAAGTAGCCCCGGGTCCGGTCCCTCCCCGACCGGGACCGGTGTCCCGAGGACGGCCCCTCCTCCCCTATGGGGGCCGGCCGGCGAAAGGGGGCGGCTCCCCGCCGATGGAGCCGCCCCCTTTCGTCTGCCCGGTGGAGCCCGCTGCCCTCCTGGGGACGGGCCGCACCGGACTGCCTCCATAATGTGCTGAGACATCCGACGTCTCAGCGCAGTGCGGGGCGAGAAGGAGGCCGGACATGGCTGTCACCGACGAGGCGATCGAGAAGATCAAGGGCATGATCGTCTCGGGCGCGCTGCGCCCCGGCGAGCGGCTCCCCAAGGAGAGCGAGCTCGCCTCCGAGCTGGGGCTGTCCCGAAACTCGCTGCGCGAGGCCGTGCGGGCGCTGTCGCTGATCCGCATCCTGGACGTACGTCAGGGTGACGGCACATATGTGACCAGCCTGGACCCGCAACTCCTCCTGGAGGCGATGAGCTTCGTCGTGGACTTCCACCGCGACGACACGGTCCTGGAATTCCTGGCGGTGCGCCGCATCCTGGAGCCGGCCGCCACCGCGATGGCCGCCTCCCGGATCAGCGAGCAGCAACTGGACGCCCTCAACGCCCAGTTGGACAAGCTCGGCGACAGCCCGTCGGTGGAGGAACTGGTCGCCTGCGATCTCGACTTCCACCGCGGGATCGTGCAGAGCTCCGGCAACTCCGTGCTCTGCTCCCTCCTGGACGGCCTGTCCGGGCCCACCACCCGGGCCCGGATCTGGCGCGGCCTGACCCAGGAGGACGCGGTCAGCCGCACCCTGCACGAGCACCGCGCGATCCTCGCGGCCCTGCGCGACCGGGACGCCGAGGCGGCCCGCTCGTGGGCGACCGTGCACATCGCGAGCGTGGAGCAGTGGTTGCGCTCCACGCTGTGAGAAGCCCGTGCGAAGCCTCCGAGCGGCATCGGAACGGGGGTGTTCCCGGGTGGCGAACGGGGCAGTGATCGTTCACTCCCCCGTGCAAGGGGGCTGCGGGCGCCCCCGCCGGACGCCGTAAGGTTGGTGCGTTAAGCGAGGGCACGTCGGAAGGAGGCGCTGGGTGATCGAGCTCGAGGGGGTTCCCGAGCTGATCGACCCGGTCATGGTGGCCGCGTTCGAGGGCTGGAACGACGCCGGCGACGCCGCCTCCACCGCGGTCGCGCATCTGGACAGGGAGTGGAAGGGCGAGGTGTTCGCGGCACTCGACGCCGAGGACTACTACGACTTCCAGGTGAACCGCCCCACGGTGTGGCTGGACGGCGGAGTGCGCAAGATCACGTGGCCGACGACAAGGTTGTCGGTGGTCCGCGTCGGCGGTGACAAGCCGCGTGACCTGGTACTCGTCCGAGGTATCGAACCGTCGATGCGCTGGCGCTCGTTCTGCAACGAGCTGCTGGGCTTCGCCCACGAACTGGGCGTGGAGCTGGTGGTGATCCTGGGCGCGCTGCTCGGTGACACCCCGCACACCCGTCCGGTTCCGATCAGCGGGACCACGTCCGATGCGGACCTGGCCCAGCGGATGGACCTGGAGGAGACCAAGTACGAGGGTCCCACGGGGATCGTCGGCATCCTCCAGGAGGCCTGCGCCCACGCGGGCGTGCCCGCGGTGTCGCTGTGGGCTGCCGTTCCGCACTACGTGTCGCAGCCGCCGAACCCGAAGGCGACACTGGCCCTCCTGAACCGTCTGGAGGACCTGATCGACGTGCGGATCCCGCTCGGCGAGCTGGCCGAGGACGCGCGCGCCTGGCAGGTGGGCGTGGACCAACTGGCCGCCGAGGACAGCGAGGTCGCCGAGTACGTCCAGACCCTGGAGGAGGCCCGCGACACCGCGGAGCTGCCGGAGGCCTCGGGGGAGGCGATCGCCCGGGAGTTCGAGCGGTATCTGCGGCGCCGGGACGGCGGCCAGCCGGGTCAGCCGGGCGGGCACGCGACCGCGGACGGCAGCGACAGTTCGGCCTACCTGCGGGAGAGCCCCGGCGGTCGTACGAAGCCTCCCAAGCCGCCGAAGCCGGAGGCGGCGGAGACGGAACCGGGGCGGGCACCCGAGCGGGAACCGGAGACGGACGACGAGGACTCGTCGCCGGAGGACTGAGCGGATGAGGGCGGTGCACACGCACCGCCCTCTCCGGTCTTTCAGATCTGGATCCGGTTCACCGCCACCGCGTCGTAATCGGTGGTGGGCGTGGGCTCCACGTCGAAGCGCGCGTTGGGCAGATACAGGCGCCTTCCCCAGGCGGCGACCGTCGTCGGGATGCGGAAGCGCGGGTCGGTGATGCGGGTGATCGCGGTGCCGCGGGTGCCGGAGTCGTTCAGCCGGAACACGTCGATCGCGTTCTGCTGCTGCTGGACGGCGTAGAGGGTCCGGCCGAGCAGCAACAGGCCGTCGCCGTTGGGGAGTTTCGCGGTACCGAGGTCGACGGTCCGGGCGGCGCCGGTGCGCGGGTCGACCCGCATGAGGCCGCCGCCGTTCGCGAAGCCGTTCACCACGAGCAGGGCGCGGCCGTCGGGGGTGCGCTCGATGCCGTTGGCCGTGAAGTCGGGTCCCTGCTGCCAGTCCCCGGTCAGGGGTACGGTCGTCACCGCGCCCTTGGCCAGCTTGTAGAGCACCGGCTTGAAGGAGTCGGTGAACCAGGCGGCACCCGGGGTGAGGACCACGTCGTTCACGAAGGTGCCGCCGGTGGCGTACACCTGCTCGGTCACGCCGGAGCGGACGTCGACGGTCCGGATCTCGGCGCTGTCGCCGCCGGCGAGGAAGAGTCTGCCGCCGTGCCGGTCGATCTTCAGGCCCACCGTCGGGCGGCCGGTGCCCTTCGCGACGATCCCGCCGCGGCCGGTGGCCAGGCTCGCCCGGTAGATGTCGCCGTTCGCGAGCGAGCCGAACCAGGCGTACGGCTCGGAGCCGATGGTGATGCCCTCGGGCTGGAAGCCGTCGGGCAGGGGGAACTGCGCGGGCCACGCGGCGTGCCGGGATCCGGCGGCGTGCGCGGTGCCGCCGAGCAGGGCCGCTCCGGTGAGCGCGGCGGTCGTGGTCAGGAGTGTGCGACGTGCGAAGGAACGGTCTGCGGGTGCCACGGTGCGTCCTTCCGCAAGGGGCCGGCCCGGGGCCGGCCGAACAGTCAAGCGACGCTCCCACCCCATCACATGACGGCGGCCTCCACAGGCTTCGGCCGGATTGTGACGCGACGTCGCTTTCTGGATGGACTGCACCCGATGCCCAACTCAAGGAAGGGGCGTTTCCCTCCGCGGGGAGGGAAACGCCCCTTCCGTTCGGCCTTCTAGAGGGCCACGCCGAGCAGTGCGTCCACCGCGCGGGTCACCACTCCGGGGGCGCCCATGTCGGTGCCCCCCTGCTCCTCCTGGAGGGCGGCCCAGCGGTCGACGGCGGTCAGTGCGGTGGGCGCGTCGAGGTCGTTCGCGAGGGCCTCGCGGATCTCCTCGACGACCGCCTCGGCGGAGGGTCCGTCGGGCCGGGAGACGGCGGCACGCCAGCGGCCCAGCCGGTCCACGGCGTCCCGGAGGACCTGGTCGGTCCACTCCCAGTCGGCCCGGTAGTGGTGGGCGAGCAGCGCGAGCCGGATGGCGGCGGGGTCGACGCCCTCGCGGCGCAGTCGCGACACGAAGACCAGGTTGCCCTTGGACTTCGACATCTTCTCGCCGTCGAGGCCGACCATGCCGGCGTGGACGTACGCCTTGGCCATGGGGAACTCGCCGGTCAGCACCTGGGCGTGCGAGGCGCCCATCTCGTGGTGCGGGAAGGCGAGGTCGGAACCGCCGCCCTGGACATCGAAGGTCATGCCGAGGTGGTCCAGGGCGATCGCCACGCACTCGATGTGCCAGCCGGGGCGTCCCCGGCCGAGCGAGGCGCCGTCCCAGCTGGGCTCGCCCTCGCGGGCGGCCATCCACAGCATCGGGTCGAGGGGGTTCTTCTTGCCCGGGCGGTCCGGGTCGCCGCCGCGCTCGGCGGACAGCAGCCGCATGGCGGCCGCGTCGAGGTTCGAGACCTTGCCGAAGTTCGGGTCGGACTCGACGGAGAAGTAGGTGTCGCCTTCGAGCTCGTAGGCGGCACCGGCGTCCCGCAGCCGTTCGACGAGCGGCACGATCCCGGGTATGGCCTCGACCGCACCGATGTAGTGCTGCGGCGGCAGCATCCTGAGGGCGGTCATGTCCTCGCGGAAGAGGACCGTCTCCTTCTCGGCGAGGGCGGCCCAGTCGATGCTGTCCCGCTCGGCGCGCTCCAGGAGCGGGTCGTCGATGTCGGTGACGTTCTGGACGTAGTGAACCTGGCGCTTGGTGTCGAGCCACACGCGCTGTACGAGGTCGAACGCGTTGTAGGTCGCCGCGTGCCCCATGTGGGTGGCGTCGTACGGCGTGATGCCGCAGACGTAGAGACGGGCGACAGGACCGGGGTCGAGGGAGACCAGACCACCGGTCGCGGTGTCGTGGATCCTCAGGTCGCGGCCCTGACCAGGCAGGGCGGGGACCTCGGAAGCGGGCCAGGCATGCATGTCATGAGCCTAACCGGACGGATGTTCCGTATACGAACCGGACCGGGCCGGATGGCCGGTAAGGCCTTCTTGCACCGTACGGCCCGGTGTGCAGTGTGCGCCGCGGGCCCGGGTGCAGTGTCCTGCTAGACGGGCGGCCAGGGAATGGCCGGCCACTCGCCGCTCGGTTCGGGGTGCTTGCCGGAGTCCAGCAGCGCGTCGACACGCGCGCGTGTGGCGTCGAGTTCGGCGGGGGTGATCAGAGTGGCCAGCCGGGTCGCCAGCTCGCCCGACAGGGCCTCCTTGAGGCCTTTCAGGACGTCGACCGCCTCCCCCGTCAGCGGTTCGCCCGCCCAGCCCCACAGCAGGGTCCGCAGCTTGTTCTCGACGTTGAAGGTCACACCGTGGTCGATGCCGTGGAGCCGGCCGCCCTCGGCGGGCAGCAGATGGCCGCCCTTGCGGTCCGCGTTGTTGATCACCGCGTCGAGGACGGCGAGCCTGCGCAGCCGCTCGTCGTCCGCGTGCACCAGCAGCGTGGTCCTCCCCTCGCCGACCTCGGCGAAGCCGATGGCCTTCCAACCCGGCTCGGGCTCCTCGGCGTCGACCAGGGCGAGCAGCTCACTGCCGGGCACCCCCTCGATCCACAGCTGGCACATGCCCTCGCCGAAGGGCCCGTCGCGCAGCACGGTGGGCGGCACCAGGCCCCAACCGGTCGCCTCGGACACCTCGTACGCGGCGACCTCGCGCTGGGCGAGGGTGCCGTCCGGGAAGTCCCACAGGGGTCGCTCGCCGCGGACCGGCTTGTAGACGCAGAGGACCTCCTGGCCCTCGTACGAGACGGAGCAGTGCAGCACCGCGTTGGAGGCGTCCCGGATCTGCCCGCGTACTGTCAGCTCGCCCCGGGCGAGCACCTCTGCCGTGGTCACGCTCCGCGGCGGTATCCGTTCTGGCGCGGACATACGTGTCCTTCCGGGTCGAGCGGGAGGCTGCACAGCGGGCAGGGCGGCCGCCCCGCGTTGACGACATCGAGGGCGCGCTTGGCGAAGGCCCTGGCCTGCGCGCCGGTGAGGCGGACCCGCAGCATCGGGGGTCCGTTCTCCTCGTCCTGGAGGAGTCTCTCCTCGGCCTCGGCGAGGTCCTCCTCGGATTCGGCCTCCAGCTCCACGAGGGCCTGCGCCTCGACGATCATGCGCTGTTCCTCGCCGTCCCAGGCGAGGGCCATGGTGCCCACCCGGAACTCCTCCTCGACGGGGGTGTCGAGGGGCGCGGTGTCGGCGATCTCGGTGGGCGGCACGGCCGGCACGGGAGCGCTGCCGCCGCTGCGGCGCACGACCTCGTCGAGGAGTTCGTCCATCCGCTCGGCGAGGGCGGCCACCTGTGTCTTCTCCAGGGCCACGCTGGTCACTCTGGGGCCGGCCGTGGCCTGGAGGAAGAACGTACGGCGCCCGGGCAGTCCGACCGTGCCGGCCACGAAGCGGTCCGGCGGGTCATAGAGGAACACCTGACGGGACACGTCCTGTCTCCATTGGATTCGTGAGTACGGGATCGACGGGAACGACGGGATCGTCCATGCGTCAACGCGCTTGTGTGAACCGCTTCACCCTACTGCGCCCGACGATCACGGTGCGCCCGCACCACCACCCACCGGGGCGTCACCGCCCGCGGCCTCCTCGCGCGGCACCAGGGAGGCGAAGTCACCGGTGTCGCCGAGGCGGACGAGAAACGGCCGCAGCCGGGTGTAACGGATGACGGTGATGGAACACGGTTCTACAGAGATCCTCTGGAAGAGGTCGAGATGAAGTCCGAGTGCGTCGGCGACGAGCGACTTGATGATGTCGCCGTGCGAGCACATCAGATAGACGGCGTCGGCTCCGTGATCGCGCTCCACGCGCGCGTTCCACTCGCGTACGGCCTCCGCCGCGCGCGTCTGCATCGCCCGCATGGACTCGCCGCCGGGGAACGCGGCCGCCGACGGATGCGCTTGGACGACCTCCATGAGCGGCTCGTCCCCGAGCTCGGCGAGCTTGCGCCCGGACCAGTCGCCGTAGTGGCACTCCCCGATGCGCTCCTCGCTGTGCGCCCGGAGGCCGGGCCGGGCGTCGAGCAGGGGCTGGATCGTCTCCTGGCAGCGCTGGAGGGGGCTGGCGACGATCTCGGAGATCGGCACCCCTTCGAGGCGTCCGGGCAGCGAGGCGGCCTGTGCGGTGCCGCGCTCGTCCAGGGCGACCCCGGGCGTCCACCCGGCGAGCAGTCCCTCGGTGTTCGCGGTGGATCGTCCGTGCCTGACAAGGATCAACGTGGGCATGCGGCCCAGGGTAGGCGTACGCCGGGCTGCGGCGTCCTTCGAGCGAGGGGAGAACACACTCCGTGATCGTTGACTGTGCCATCTACCGGGAGGGGCACCGGTCGGAGGGGCCCGAGGACCTGTCGGACGCGCTGGACCAGGCGCGACGGGCGGGCGGGTTCGTCTGGATCGGACTGCACGAGCCGTCCGAGAAGGAGTTCGAGCTCGTCACCAAGGAGTTCGGACTGCATCCGCTGGCGGTGGAGGACGCCCTCAAGGCGCATCAGCGGCCCAAGCTGGAGGTGTACGACGACTCGCTGTTCGTCGTCCTCAAGCCGGTGGTGTACGAACCGGAGAGCGACACCGTGTCCACCGGCGAGGTCATGCTCTTCCTCGGCGACGCCTTCGTGGTGACGGTCCGTCATGGCGTGGGCTCGCCGCTGAAGGCCGTACGGGAGCGTCTCGAGCAGGAGCCGAAGCTGCTCGGCAAGGGGCCCACCGCGGTGCTGTACGCGGTGGCCGACGCCGTCGTGGACCACTATTTGGAGGTGGCGACGGAACTGGGGACCGACCTGGAGGAACTGGAGGCGGAGGTGTTCTCGCCGGACGGCGGCGGCTCGCGCGGCACCGCGTCGCGGATCTACACCTTCAAGCGGCAGGTCCTGGAGTTCCGCCGGGCCACCGTCCCGCTCACGATGCCACTGACCCGGCTCGCGGGCGTGGGGGCGTACGGCGGGACGGTGCCGTTCGTGAACGACAAGGCGCGGCCCTTCTTCCGGGACGTCAACGACCACCTCGCGCGCGTGAACGAGTCGGTGGAGGGCCTGGACCGGCTGGTGTCGGACGTCCTGTCGGCGCATCTGGCGCAGATGAGCGTCCGGCAGAACGACGACATGCGGAAGATCTCCGCGTGGGCGGCCATGGCGGCGATCCCCACGATGATCGCGGGGATCTACGGCATGAACTTCGACCACATGCCGGAGCTGCACTGGGTGTGGGCGTATCCGGCGGTGATCGTGCTGATGGGCGTGCTGGAAGTGCTGCTGTACCGGACGTTCAAGCGCCGGGGCTGGCTTTAGCGGACGCTCAGGCGAACTCGGGGGCGGAGGTGGCGGGTCCGCCGAGGGCGTCGCGGCGCTGCGGCGGCTTCAGGGAGACCATGCGGCGCCAGCCCGCGGCGCGTTCGTAGGCGTAGACGCCGTGGATGCCCGCGGCGAGGAGGGCGGACTTCGCACGGGACCAGCCGAGGATGCGTCCCATGTGGGCCATCACCGCGAGGCTGACGTCCCGGTGGACGCGGATCTCGGCCAGCGCGCACTGCCTGAGCGTGTGCTGGATGGCGCGGCCGTGGCCGGCGTGGGCGAGGCGCAGCAGTTCCTCGTGGCAATAGGCGAGGTGGTTGTCCTCGTCGCTGGAGATCATCCGCACCGCCCGGCCGAGGTCGGGGTGGTCGGCGAAGTGCTTGCGCAGCAGCTCCATCTGCTCGGAGGCCCGCTGTTCGGTGACCCGGCTGTGGGCGAGGTAGGTGACGATGTCGTGCACGGTCAGCGACTCGTCGCTGTGGAGCTTCTCGTGGGCGAGACCGATGCCGTGCTTCTCCAGGAGCATCGTGTAGTCCGTCTCCGGCGGGACGGGGACGGGTGCGAGACCGCGCTTCCTCATGAGGGCGTTGAAGATCCGCCCGTGCTTGTCCTCGTCGGCGCCGTGCCGGGCGATCTTGGGGGCGAGTTCGCGTTCGCCCGGCGGCACCAGAGCGGCGATGCGGGCGTTCTCCCAGCCGCCCTGTGACTCCCCGCTGGCGGCGATGGAGCAGAACAGCCGGAAGGACTCGTCGTGGTCGAGGATCTCCTGGAACAGGCTCTTGGCCGAAAGCATCGTGGGGCACCTCTCTGCCGGACTCCGCGGCAATCCGCAAAGAACGAGTCAAATGCGGCGGGAGGGGTGCTGCAACAGCTGTGCCGGACGACTCCGCCAAAAGGAGGATGACCGGGGACACCAGGGGGCGTAACCGCGCGGGCGTGGGCGCGTTGAATCACGTGACGGCCGTGGCGGGGAAGACCCCCGAGCCCCCACCACGGCCGTAGAGCATGGCGAAGGCGATCAGGCGAGGCCCGCACGCTCCAGGGCCTCGGTACCGGCGCGGAGTGAGGCGAGGCGCTCGTCGAGGGTGAAGCCCGCGGGGGCCAGGGTCAGGGTGGTGACGCCGGCCGCCGCGTACTCCTTCATACGGTCCGCGATGCGGTCCACGGAGCCGAGCAGGGTGGTCTTGTCGATGAGGTCGTGCGGAATCGCGGCCGCGGCGCCGTCCTTGTCGCCGGCCAGGTACTTGTCCTGGATCTCGGCGGCCGCCGCCTCGAAGCCCATGCGCTGGGCGAGCTGGTTGTAGAAGTTCTGCTTGCGGCTGCCCATGCCGCCCACGTACAGCGCGGTGTAGGGGCGGAAGGTGTCGGCGAGCGTGGTGACGTCCTTGTCCTCGCCGAGGGCGAGCGGGAGGGTCGGGGCGATGTCGAACCCGTCCAGGGTCTTGCCCGCCTTCTCGCGCCCGGCGCGCAGATGCCGGATCGCGGTGTCCTCCAGGTGCTCGGCGGAGGGGAAGATCAGCAGGGCGCCGTCGGCGATCTCGCCGGTCTGCTCCAGGTTCTTCGGACCGATCGCGGCGATGTACAGCGGGATGTGCTCGCGCTCCGGGTGCACGGTCAGCTTGAGCGGCTTGCCGGGGCCGCCGGGCAGCGGCAGCGTCCAGTGCTGACCCTCGTAGGAGAGGCGCTCGCGAGACATGGCCTTGCGGACGATCTCGACGTACTCACGCGTGCGTGCCAGCGGCTTGTCGAACTTGACGCCGTACCAGCCCTCGGAGACCTGCGGACCCGAGACACCGAGCCCCAGGCGGAAACGGCCCCCGGAGAGGGAGTCGAGGGTGGCGGCGGTCATCGCGGTCATCGCCGGCTGGCGGGCCGGGATCTGGAAGATGGCCGAACCGACATCGATGCGCTCGGTCTGGGCCGCGACCCAGGTGAGCACGGTGGCCGCGTCCGAGCCGTAGGCCTCGGCGGCCCAGCAGACGGCGTATCCGAGCCGGTCGGCCTCCTGGGCGACGGCGAGATTGTCCGCGTCCATTCCGGCGCCCCAGTAGCCGAGGTTGATCCCGAGCTGCATGGCCGATTCCCCTTACCGATCAGTAACGTCCTTGTCGCAGACCATAGCGCGGCCGGGCGGCTCCGGGCAGGCCGCGGCCCGTGCCGGTGACCTGCGGGCGATTACCGCGCACCTGTCTGAATCCGTTGTCCACAGGCCCCCACGCGACAGGTTCTGGCCAGTAATCTCGGCGTTCATGGAGCAGAGGCATCTCGGTCGTACCGGCCTGCGCACGTCCCGCATCGGGCTCGGCACCCTCACCTGGGGCAGGGACACCGACGAGCACGACGCTGCGGACCTCCTGAAAACGTTCTGGGAGGCGGGCGGCACGCTGGTCGACACGGCGGACGTGTACGGCGACGGGGAGGCCGAATATCTGCTCGGGCGCCTGATAGAAGGCCTGGTCCCGCGCCGGGACCTGGTCATTTCCACGAAGGCGGGCAGCGTGCCCGACCCGGACGTCCGCGTCGACGGCTCGCGCGGCCATCTGCTCTCCGCGCTGGACGACTCGCTGGCCCGGCTCGGCACGGACTACGTCGACGTGTGGCACATCCACTCCTGGGACCCCTGCACCCCGTTGGAGGAGACGCTCCAGGCCCTCGACACGGCCGTCAGCAGCGGTCGCGCCCGCTATGCCGGGGTCTCCAACTTCTGCGGCTGGCAGCTCGCCAAGGCAGGCACCTGGCAGCTGGCGGCGCCCGGGACGCGGACCCGGCTGGCCGCCACACAGCTGGAGTACTCGCTGCTGCAGCGCGGGGTGGAGCGCGAGGTGCTGCCGGCCGCGCTCGATCTGGGCATCGGGCTGCTGCCCTCCTCGCCGCTGGGCCGCGGTGTGCTGACGGGCAAGTACCGCAACTCCACCCCGGCCGACTCGCGGGGTGCCTCGGAGCATCTGGCGCCGTTCGTCGCGCCGTACCTCGACGAGACCGCGAGCCACATCGTGGAGGCGGTGACCACGGCGGCCGACGGACTCGCGGTGACGCCCCTCCAGGTGGCCCTCGCGTGGGTCCGCGACCGGCCCGGAGTGACCGCGCCGATCGTCGGCGCGCGCAACTCGCAGCAGCTCACGGCGGCATTGTCAGTGGAGGCCCTTAGTCTTCCTGACGAGATCTGCCGGGCGCTCGACGATGTGTCGGCGCCCGTGCACCGCTATCCCGATCACGACTGGAGCACGCTGTGAGCACGGAGCCGGAGGGCACGGAGGAAGCGCCGGAGCAGGAGGCGGACGGCGCGGGGGGCGGTGCAGCGGGCACGGCGGGGCCGGCCGGGGGCGGCGCCGCTGAAAGCGTGGGCGAGGAACCGGGGGCCGACGCGGGCGAGGGCGGTGACGCCGCCGGCGTCGACGCGGACGACGCGGAGAAGGCGCGACTGTCCGAGGCCGAGGCCGAGTTGGCGGCGCAGCGGATCGAGCGGGAGCGGATCGCCCGGCGGAAGGCCGAGAAGCAGGGGCCTGTCGCGAGCGGGGCCAAGCTCAGCGGCAAGGCGGCCGATCTCCTGGCCGCCGTACGGGCGGTGGAGAGCGGGGCGAAGCCCGTGGCCGCCGTCTTCAGCGAGCCCGAGGCACCGCGTCGGGCCGCCCAGGAGCCGGTGCGGCCCCGGCCGGTGTCGGCGGAGCCGGCCGGGGCCGGGGCCGGGAGTTCGGTCGGCGTACCCGCGCCGGAGGCCGTGGAGACCGTACGGCGTGTGCTGGCCGAGGGCGGGGCGCCGGAGGGCCTCGCGGCACAGGTCGCCGCGGTCCTCGGCGAAGGCGCCGACGACCAGCTGCGGGCGGACCCCTGGCAGTTGCTGCGGGTCACGGGCGTACGGCCCGAGCAGGCCGACGGGTTCGCGCGGACGCTGCTCGGCGCCGAGTGCGCGCCGGACGACGAGCGGCGGGGGCGGGCGGTCACCGTCTGGCTCCTGGAGCAGGCGGCGTTGGCCGGGCACACCGTGCTGGAGATGCCGGCCCTCGTGGCCGCGCTGGCCCAGCGGGGCGTGCCGGACGCCGACGCGGCCGTGCAGAGCACGATCGCCGAGGCCGAGGCGCTGGTCTTCCAGGACGCCCTCGACCCTGCGGCACCGGAGCCCGCGGAGGACGACGAGGAGGGGGCGGAGCGGCCGGTCCGGATCCTGGTCGGGCTCGAGCGGTACGCCCTCGCGGAGGAGAGCCTCGCCGACGGACTGGCCCGGCTGATCAACTCCGTACCCAAGGAGGACGGTTCGGCCGCGGACTGGGAGGGCGTCGCGGGGTCGGCCGAAGGCTCGGCCGCCGAACTGATCCGCGCGGCCGCTGCGGCCGGCCTGGTCCTGCACACCGGCGGCGAGGCCTCCCTGACGGAACCGGCGGCGCTGCTGGTGGCGGCGCGCGGGCTGGGGCTGCGGGCGTGGGCGGCGACGCACAGCCCACTGGGCCGCGACCGCTTCGGCGCCCTGCTCCACGAAGCCGACCCCCACGCCCCCGCCCGGCAGGTCGCCACCGTCGCCGGGCTCCTCTCCGGTGCCGAGGGGCCCGGTCGGGATACCGACGGGGCGTTCGACCTCGATCTGCTCGTCGTGCTCGACGCGCCTCAGCTGGACGTCGAGACGGCCGCGCTGCTCGTGGAGTCCCTGCCGGACGGGGCGCGGCTGGTGCTGGGCGGGGATCCGGCGGTGCTGTGGTCGGTGGGGCCCGGGCGGGTGTTCGCCGATCTGCTCGCCGCCCGGATCTGTCCGCAGGTCGCCTCGCGCAGGCCGGACCCCGGCCCCCTGGGCGAGCTGGTCTCCGGGATCGGCATCGGTGAGCTGAACCAGGTCGAGGCCCCCGGCAAGGAGGTCGTGATCGTGCCGGTGCGGGACGCGGGCGAGGCCGTGCACCGGACCGTGCAGCTGGTCGCGGACTCGGTGCCGCGGGCGATCGGGGTCCCCGCCGATCAGACCCAGGTGATCACCCCGGGCCACGGCGGCGCCGTCGGCACCCGCGCGCTCAACGCGGCCCTGAAGGAGCGCCTCAACCCCGGCCCCGGCCGGTTCGGCGGATTCGACCCCGGTGACCGCGTCGCCTACTCCCCCGCACCGGGCCGTACGCTCCCGGGCCAGGTGGTGAAGGCCGACGCGGACGGCCTGCACCTGACCTGCTCCGGTGAGCCCGTGGTCGTACCGAAGGAACGGGTGGAGCAGACCGTGCGGCACGGCTGGGCCCTGACCGCGCACCAGGCGGTCGGCGGCCGCTGGCCCGCGGCCGTGGTGGTGCTGCCCGGGGACGCGGCGCAGGCCCTCAGCCGGCCCTGGGTCTACACGGCGTTCGGCAGGGCGGAACGCCACCTGTCCGTGGTCCACGGCGTGGAACAGGCCCTGCCGAGGGCGGTCGCCGAGATCCCGGCCAAGCCCCGGACGACCCGGCTGCCCGTCCTCCTCGGGGCCCCGACGTCCGGCTGAGCCGCAGGAAAAGGAGCGCGGCCCCGGAGAACATTTCTCCGGGGCCGCGCTCCTGCGCCTCAGCGGCGGTCCACGTCCAGGGGTTCCACATCCTCGCCCTCGACGTCGGGCTCGTCGGCGTCGTCGTCGAGATCGTCATCGTCGTCGAACACCGCGCTGACATCGAACCGGCACACCACCCGCTCGACGTCGACCTGCTCGAACGGCGTCTCCAGCCACTCCCCGGCCTCGGCCGGTTCGTCCGCGGCGGTCACCCACAGCGTGGAGTCGCCCTCCTCAAGACCGAACTCCTTGTGCCGGGAGGCGATCTCGTCGGGCTCGAACTCGCCGAACAGCACTTCCAGCGCACCGTGCACCGTGCCGGAGGCCTCCGTGCCGAGCCCCTCGTCGGCCGCCTCGACCCGCTGGGCCTGCGCCAGCAACCGCTGCGGCTCCACCACGGCGTAGTCACGGCGGATCAGCACGCTCAGCGCGTTCGGCTCCTCGGGGCCCGTGTACGGCGTGGCGTCCTCCGCGCCGGGGATCTCGAAGGGGGTGACCTCGTCGTAGCGGTCGTAGAGCAGCTCGTCATACACCTCGGCGGCCGCAGCCAGTTCGTTGAAGGCCTCGTATACGGCGGGGTCGTCCTCCCCCGACCTCCGTTCGACCGCGGCCAGGTGGCGGTCGAGCGCGGTCTTGACCGCCTCGGCGGCGGCACGTACCTCGGCAGCGGTGGGCTGCACAGCATCAGACATAGTGCAGACGCTATCCGTAGCGGGCCCCGGCCCGCACAATAGATGCGATGCCGGAATACGAATTTGTCGACGTGTACGTACCGCGGGGTGTCTCCCGCAAGGACGCCACACGTCTGCTGACGGACCATGCCGAGTACGGACACTGGGAGTTGGACCGACTGAGTCTCATGCGCGACGGCAGCCGCAGGGTGCGGTTGCGCCGGCGGATCATCCGCCAGGTGCGTGCCACGTGGTGAGACAGCACGAACGGAGCGGGCCCCGCCGAGGCGGGGCCCGCTCCGTTTCACGCGGTACGTCCTAGACAGAGTTCACGCGGAATGCCCTAGGCCAAAGCCCGCGCCTTGCGGTAGAGCACCGCGCCCGCCAGCAGCGCCCCTGCGCCCACCGGGATGGCCAGCCCGATCGGCAGGTCGCTGCCGGTCTGTGCGAGCTGCGCGCTGCCCAGGGGCTGGGTGACCGTCTGGGTGCCGGGGTGGTTGCCGCCGCCCGGTCCCCTGCCGTGCGCTCCGGGCGGAGTGGCCGGGAAGCCGGGGTGGCCGGGCTCCACCGGGTCGCCGGGGTGGCCCGGAGTGCCGGGCTGCGCCGGGGTGCCGGGCTGTTCCGGTGATCCGGGCGGGGTGTGCTGCCCGCCGCCGGAGCCGCTGCCGCAGCCGTTGCCCATGGCGGGGTTGCCGATGCCGATGACGTCGACGCTGTTGCCGCAGGCGTTCACCGGGACGTCGATCGGCGCCTCGACGTGGTTGCCCGAGCCCACGCCGGGTGAGCCAACGGCGTGACCGCCGGCGTGCGAGCCCCCCGAGCCCCCGGAACCGGAGCCTCCTGAGCCGCCGTGACCGCCGCCGTGTCCCGTGGAGCCGCCCGAGCCGCGGGCCCCGCCGCGGGCCCCGCCGGGGGCCCCGCCGGGGGCCCCGCCGGGGGCCCCGCCGGGGGCCCCGCTGCCGCCGCCCTTGTTGGCGCAGCTGTTGCCCATCGCGGGGTTGAGGACCCCGACGACGTTCACGGTATTGCCGCACGCGTTCACCGGTGCGTGCACCGGCACCGACACCGTGTTGCCCGACAGTACGCCGGGAGAGTTCGCGCTTGTTCCGCTCGCGCCCGCGTCCGCGTGCGCAGCGCCTCCTGCGGCGGCGATCACGCCGGTCGCGGCCGCCACTGTCATCAGGCCCTTGCGGGTGACTTGTCGCATGTACCTAATCCCTGCTTTCGACCTTGTCTCGAAATTCCGCTGTATCGCGGTTCCTTTTCTTTTCGAAAAGGCCGGTCGGCCCCGGAGCGCATGGCGTGCACTCCGGGGCCAACGGGCTCATCCCTGTTAACTAAGGGCGAGGCAGAACGTCACTTGTTGATGCAGGTGTTGCCGAAGGCGGGGTTCAGCAGGCCGATCACGGAGACCGTGTTGCCGCAGACGTTCACCGGGACGTGAACGGGAACCTGCACGACATTGCCGGACAGCACACCCGGGGAGCCCACAGCGGCACCCTGCGCACCCGCATCGGCGACGGCAAGGCCCGCACCCGCGAGAACCAGGCCACCAGTGGCAGCCGCAGCGGCGACGACCTTCTTGATCATTGTTCCTCCTTATTGGCAATGCGACCCCAAGTAGCGGATCGCATCACCTGTAACGAGGAGGGAGTAATGGGGATACGAGCTTATGAGACCATTCACTCTTCTCGGCCAATTTCGCACGCCCGGCCGAATAACCACGTCAACACGCGTCGGCTCCATCACCACGCGTCGGCCGGCATCGGCTCACCTCAGCTCGCGTCGATGA
Organism: Streptomyces sp. SLBN-8D4; assembly: GCF_049739545.1. Lineage (NCBI taxonomy): Bacteria > Bacillati > Actinomycetota > Actinomycetes > Kitasatosporales > Streptomycetaceae > Streptomyces > Streptomyces sp. SLBN-8D4. Next base: position 7,753,232 of record NZ_JBMGQC010000001.1, on the reverse strand, counting down.
ATCGGTCGAGAACCCGAACGCCGAACTTCAGGCCGTCCACGGGCACCCGCTCGTCGACACCGTGGAACATCCCGGCGAAGTCCAGCTCCGGGGGCAGCTTGAGCGGCGCGAAGCCGAAGCCGCGAATGCCGAGCTCGTCGAAGGACTTGGCGTCGGTGCCGCCGGAGAGCATGTAGGGGATCGCCTTGGCGGCCGGGTCCTCGGCGACCAGCGCGGACTGCATGGCGTCCACGAGCGCACCGTCGAAGGTGGTCTCGACGGCCTTGTCGGAGTGCACGTCCTCGCGCCTGACCTTGGGGCCGAGGATCTTGTCGAGGTCGGCGAGGAACTCCTCCTCGAATCCGGGCAGGAAGCGCCCGTCGACGTGCGCGGTGGCCTCGCCCGGGATGACGTTGACCTTGTAGCCGGCGCCGAGCTGGGTGGGATTGGCGGTGTTGCTGAGGGTCGCGCCGATGAGCTTGGCGATGCCGCCGAGCCGGGCGAGCGTGCCCTCCATGTCCTCCGGGTCCAGCTCGGTGCCGAGCGCGTCGCCGAGTTCGTCGAGGAAGGCCCGGGTGGTCTTGGTGACCCGCACCGGGAACTTGTGCCGGCCGAGGCGCGCGACCGCCTCCGACAGTTCGGTGATGGCGTTGTCCCGGTGGATCATCGAGCCGTGTCCGGCGGTGCCGGCCACGGTCAGCTTCATCCAGTGCATGCCCTTCTCGGCCGTCTGGATCAGGTAGAGCCGGCGCTGTTCGTTCACGGTGAAGGAGAAGCCGCCCACCTCGCTGATCGCCTCGGTCACGCCCTCGAACAGGTCCGGGTGGTGGTCGACGAGGTGCCGGGCGCCGAACTTTCCACCCGCCTCCTCGTCGGCGAGGAACGCGAGGACGATGTCCCGGGGCGGCCTGCGGCCGCTGCGCAGCCGGTCGCGGACGACCGCCAGGGTCATCGCGTCCATGTCCTTCATGTCGACCGCGCCCCGGCCCCACACACAGCCGTCGGCGACCTCGCCGGAGAACGGGTCGTGGGTCCAGTCCTGCGCGTTGGCCGGTACGACGTCGAGGTGGCCGTGGATCAGCAGGGCGGGCCGGGACGGGTCCTCGCCCGCGATCCGGGCCACCGTGGAGGCGCGGCCCGGGTGCGACTCGAAGATCTGCGGGTCGAGCCCCACCTCGGCGAGCTTCTCCGCGACCCACTCGGCTGCCTTGCGCTCGCCCGGGCCGGAGTGGTCGCCGTAGTTGCTGGTGTCGAACCGGATCAGCTCGCGGCAGAGGTCCACGACCTCGTCCTCGCCGGTGACGCCCCTGGCCGTGTCCGTGTCGCTCACGCTGTTCCTCCCGCTGTCACTGCTGGTGGTTGCCCTCATCCTCTCCCCGTGACCCGGTCGGCCCCAAGACCGGGCCCGGCCCGTCACACGCCGTTCACGCGCGCCCCCGGGAGGGGACGGGGGGTGATCGGGCCCTCTCGAAAGCCTGGTAATGTTTCCTTCGTCGCCGCGAGGGAAACCCCGCACGACAGACACCTTGTCCGGGTGGCGGAATGGCAGACGCGCTAGCTTGAGGTGCTAGTGCCCTTTATCGGGCGTGGGGGTTCAAGTCCCCCCTCGGACACCAGCCGAATCCCCTCGGCCGCTCAGGCGGCCGGGGGGATTCGTCGTGTACGGCCCCTTGTTCGCTGTATGTGGGGCATCTCTCGCTCGCTGTAAAGATCACCAGGTCAAAGGCGCGCGGCCGGTCTGGATCGCCCCCCGAACGGCGTTGCCGGCTCGCCGTTTCGATGGCGCGACCCTAGGTTCGTACTAAAATTTCCGGCTTGTTACGAGCTGGAGCCGGACAACCCCAGGCAGACCTGCGGGCCCGCCAGCGCCCCGGAGGCCCCGGGATCGAGACGCGAGGACCGATGGCAGCCATAGACGAGAGCAGCGCTCTCGGCCTGCTCAACGAAGAGTTCAGCGCAGAGATCCGCGCACAGTTCGGGGACACCGCCCGTTTCTCCGGGGGTCCCGCGGCCTCCCCGCGCACCCTCGTCGACGTGTTCGACGCGTCCGTGCGGTCCTACCCCGACGAGCTCGCCCTGGACGACGGGACGACCCGGCTCACCTACCGCGCCCTGGCCGTCGAGGTCGAGCGGCTGCGGCTGCGGCTCGCCGAGGCCGGGGTCGGGCTGGGCGACCGGGTGGGCGTCCGGGTGCCGTCCGGGACCAATGACCTCTACGTCGCGATCCTCGCCGTGCTCGCCGCAGGTGCCGCCTACGTTCCCGTCGACGCCGAGGACCCCGACGAGCGGGCCGAGCTGGTGTTCGGGGAGGCCGAGGTGCGGGCCGTGCTAGGCGCCGGGCACGACTTGACCGTCAACGGGCGCGGTGAGGCCCCCGCCGCCCGGCCCGGCATCCAGCACGACGCGTGGATCATCTTCACCTCGGGCTCCACCGGCAAACCCAAGGGCGTGGCGGTCTCGCACCGCAGCGCCGCCGCCTTCGTGGACGCCGAGGCCGCGCTGTTCCTCACCGAGGACCCCATCGGTCCCGGTGACAGGGTCATGGCGGGGCTGTCGGTCGCCTTCGACGCGTCCTGCGAGGAGATGTGGCTGGCCTGGCGGTACGGGGCCTGTCTGGTGCCGGTGCCGCGTTCGCAGGTCCGCAGCGGGGCCGATCTCGGGCCCTGGCTGGTCGAGCAGGAGATCACCGTGGTCTCCACGGTGCCGACGCTGGCCGCGCTGTGGGAGCCCGAGACCCTCAACGACGTACGGCTGCTGATCTTCGGCGGTGAGGCCTGTCCGCCCGAGCTGACACAGCGCCTGGTGACGGAGGGGCGTGAGGTGTGGAACACCTACGGGCCCACCGAGGCCACCGTGGTGGCCTGTGCGTCGCTGATGAGCGGCGAGGAGCCGATCCGGATCGGGCTGCCGCTGAACGGCTGGGAGCTGGCCGTCGTCGACGAGGCCGGGGATCCCGTGCCGATGGGCGCGAGCGGACAGCTGGTGATCGGCGGCGTCGGGCTCGCCCGGTACCTGGACGCCGAGAAGGACGCGGAGAAGTACGCGCCGCTGAAGTCGCTGGGCTGGGAGCGGGCGTACCGCAGCGGTGACCTCGTGAAGGCGGAACCCGAGGGGCTCGTCTTCCTCGGGCGGGCCGACGAGCAGATCAAGCTCGGTGGCCGGCGCATCGAGCTCGGTGAGGTCGACGCGGCGCTCCAGGCGTTGCCGGGGGTCGCGGGAGCGGCCGCCGCCGTGCGCACGGCCCGCAGCGGCAACCAGCTCCTCGTCGGGTACGTCGTCACGCAGGACGGCTGGGACCAGGCGGCGGCCGTGGAGAAACTGCGGGCCGAACTGCCCGCCGCGCTGGTGCCGTTGCTCGCCCCCGTCGAGGACCTGCCGACGCGGACCTCCGGCAAGGTGGACCGCAACGCGCTGCCGTGGCCCCTGGAGGGGCTCGAATCCGCGGGTCCGGCGGAGGAGTTGTACGGCACCGAGGCCTGGCTCGCCGAGCAGTGGGCGGAAGTCCTCGGCATCCCGGTCTCCAGCGCCCGCGACGACTTCTTCGCGATCGGCGGCAGCAGCCTGGCCGCCGCCCAGTTGACCACCCGGCTGCGCACCCGCTACCCGAGCGCGGCCGTCCTCGACATCTACCAGCAGCCCACCCTGCGCAAGCTGGCCCGGCACCTGGAGAAGTCCGCGCAGGACGACGGGGCGGCACGGGTGATCGCTCCGGTGCCGGTCAGGGCCCAGGTGCTCCAGCTCCTCGTCCTGATCCCCCTGTTCACGCTGACGGGGCTGCGCTGGCTGCTGCCGCTGGCCGCCGTCGGGAACCTCCTGCCCTCCTACGGCTGGCTGCCGTCCGCCTCCTGGTGGCTGGTCGGAGCCGGTGCCCTGCTGCTGTACAGCCCGCCCGGACGGCTCGCGATCGCCGCGGGCGGGGCCCGGCTGCTGCTGCGAGGCGTACAGCCCGGCCGCTACCCGCGCGGTGGCAGCGTCCACCTGCGGCTGTGGACCGCCGAGCGGCTCGCCGAGTACACCGGGGCGACCTCGCTGACCGGCTCCTGGCTGGAGCGGTACGCGCGGGCGCTGGGCGCCAGGATCGGCCCGGACGTGGACCTGCACTCGCTGCCGCCGGTCACCGGCATGCTCAAGCTGGGCCGGGGCGCCGCCGTGGAGTCCGAGGTGGACCTGTCCGGCTGGTGGCTGGACGGCGACCGGCTGGAGATCGGCCAGGTCAAGGTGGGCGGGCACGCGGTCGTCGGCACGCGCAGCATCCTGTTCCCGGGCGCCCGGGTCGGCAAGCGGGCCGAGGTGGCGCCGGGTTCGGCGGTCACCGGGCAGATCCCGACCGGGCAGCGCTGGGCGGGCGCGCCGGCGGTCAAGCTCGGCAAGGCCAAGCGGAACTGGCCGAAGGAGCGGCCTGCGCGGGGGACGTACTGGCGGGTGATGTACGGCCTGACCGGCTTCTCCATGAGCATGCTCCCGGTGCTGGCGGGCGGCGCGGCCTTCCTGGTCGCCCGGCCGTTCCTGGCCGCGTTCGCGCCCCTGAAGGGTGCCTTCCTCGCCCTCGTCCCGGCCACGCTCGCCTTCGGGCTGGCCTTCGCGCTGCTGCTCCTGGTCGCCGTACGGCTGCTGAGCCTGGGGCTGCGCGAGGGGACGTATCCGACGCACAGCCGGGTCGGGTGGCAGGCGTGGACCGTGACGCAGCTGATGGACCGCTCGCGCGAGACGCTGTTCCCGCTGTACGCCGGGCTGGTCACGCCGGTGTGGCTGCGGCTGCTCGGGATGCGGATCGGGCGGGGCGCCGAGGTGTCGACCGTGCTGGCGCTGCCGAGCCTGACCACGGTCGGCGAGGGCGCGTTCCTCGCCGACGACACGCTGACCGCGCCGTACGAGCTGGGGGGCGGCTGGGTCAGGATCGGGCGCGCCGAGATCGGGCGGCGGGCGTTCCTCGGGAACTCGGGGATGACCGCGCCGGGGCGGAGCGTGCCGGACGGCGGGCTGGTCGGGGTGCTCTCGGCGACGCCGAAGAAGGCGAAGAAGGGCACGTCGTATCTCGGGCTGCCGCCGGTGAAGCTGCCGCGCAGCGCGGCCGACAGCGACCAGAGCCGGACGTACGAGCCCTCGGCGGGGCTGCTGTGGGCGCGCGGGCTGGTGGAGCTGTGCCGGATCGTGCCCGTGTTCTGCTCGGCCGGGCTGCTCGTGCTGACGATCGCCGCGCTGAGCGTGCTGGGGCCGTGGGCCTGGCTCCTGGCCGGGGTCGTGCTGCTCGCGGCCGGTGCGGTGGCCGGGCTGGTGTCGGTGGTCGCCAAGTGGGCGCTCGTGGGGCGGCACCGCAGTGGGGAGCACCCGCTGTGGAGCGGCTTCGTGTGGCGCAACGAGCTCGCGGACACCTTCGTCGAGGTGCTGGCGGTGCCGTGGCTGGCGGGTGCCGTGCCCGGTACGCCGGTGATGACGGCATGGCTGCGCGGGCTCGGCGCGAGGATCGGCAGGGGTGTCTGGGTGGAGAGCTACTGGCTGCCGGAGACCGACCTGGTGGAGCTGGGGGACGCGGCGACCGTGAACCGCGGCTGTGTGCTCCAGACCCACCTCTTCCACGACCGGATCTTGCGGACGGATACTGTGGTGCTCCGTGAGGGTGCCACGCTGGGCCCTGGCGGGATCGTGCTGCCCGGCAGCACGATCGGGGCCCGCACCACGCTGGGCCCCGCGTCGCTCGTCATGGCCGCGGAGTCCGTCCCGGACGACACCCGCTGGCTCGGCAACCCGATCGAGGCATGGCGGCCCTGAACGCGGGCCACTCGGAGTCGGTGGGCGGTGTACCGGCGGATCCGAGTGGCAACGCGGCGCAGGGAGCGGAAGCGGCAGTGGCAGTTCAGCAGGCGGCGGGTTCGGACCCGTACTTCCCGGACCACGGTGACGCCCGGTACCGGGTGCACCGCTACGAGCTCGCGCTGGACTACCGCCCCGCCCCGAACCGGCTGGCCGGGAGCGCCCGGATCAACGCCATCGCGGGGCGTTCACCGCTCGCCGAGTTCATGCTCAACCTGTCCGACTTCAAGATCGGGCGGGTACGGGTGGACGGCCGGCCGGCGCACTACACGCACCGGGGCGGGAAGCTCAGGGTCCGGCCCGCGAAGCCGGTGCGGCCCGGAGCCGCGTTCACGGTCGAGGTCCATTGGTCGGGCAACCCCAAGCCGGTGCACAGCCCTTGGGGCGGGCTGGGCTGGGAGGAGCTGGAGGACGGGGCGCTGGTGGCGAGCCAGCCCGTCGGGGCGCCGTCCTGGTATCCGTGCAACGACCGGCCCGCGGACAAGGCGTCGTACCAGATCTCGATCACCACGCCCTCCGCCTACGCGGTCGTGGCGGGCGGGCGGCTGCTGACCCGTACGACCAAGGCGTCCACGACGACCTGGGTGTACGAGCAGGCCGCGCCCACCTCCAGCTATCTCGTCGGGCTGTCGATCGGCAAGTACCAGACGGTGCTGCTCGGTGACCCGGGGCCGGGCGGGGTGCCGCAGCACGGGCACATCCCGGCGCATCTACTGCCGGAGTTCTCGCGGGACTTCGCACGGCAGCCGCAGATGATGGAGCTGTTCCAGGAGCTGTTCGGGCCGTATCCGTTCGACGAGTACGCGGTCGTCGTCACGGAGGAGGAGCTCGATGTGCCCGTCGAGGCCCAGGGGTTGTCGCTGTTCGGCGCCAACCACGTGGACGGCGCCCGGGGTTGGGAGCGGCTGGTGGCGCACGAGCTGGCGCACCAGTGGTTCGGCAACAGCGTGTCCATCGCAGACTGGCGGCACATCTGGCTGAACGAGGGGTTCGCAAAATACGCCGAGTGGCTGTGGTCGGAGCGCTCGGGGGGCCGTACGGCCCAGCAACTGGCCGCTGCCGCGCACCGGTTGCTGTCCTCGCTGCCCCAGGACCTGCGGCTGGCCGACCCGGGCCGCAAGTCGATGTTCGACGACCGGCTCTACGAGCGTGGCGGGCTCGCCGTGCACGCGCTGCGCTGCGCCATGGGCGACGAGGCGTTCTTCCGGATGCTGCGCGGCTGGGCCGGGCTGCACCGGGGCGGGGCCGTGACCACCTCGACGTTCACGGCCCACGTCAACCGGTTCGCGGACGAGTCGCTGAACGGACTCTTCGACGCGTGGGTGTACGGCGTGGCGCTGCCGCCGCTGCCGACGCCGATCCCGGCGCGGCCGACGCACCCGCCGACCAACACCGGCAGGGTGCAGCCGTGACCCGACGTGTCTCGCGGCAACGGCCCGGTTGCCCTTGCGGTCTTCGGGAGCCGTACGACAGTTGTTGCGGCCGCTTCCACCGGGGCGAGTCGGCGGCGCCCACCGCCGAAGCGCTCATGCGCTCGCGCTACAGCGCCTTCGTGAAGCTGGAGCGGGACTACCTGCTGCGCACCTGGCACCCGCGGACCCGTCCCGGCTCGCTGGACCTCGACCCGGCCATGCGCTGGACCGGCCTCGAGATCCTGGACACGACCGGCGGTTCGGCCTTCCACGGCTCCGGGACGGTGACGTTCCGCGCCTCGTTCAAGGGCGGCTCCCTGCACGAGCGCAGCCGTTTCGAGCGGGTCGACGGAGCCTGGGTGTACGTCGACGGGGAGTTCCTCGGCTGAACTACGGCGCGAGGATGTCGAGTTCCTGAAGGGCGCCCTCCGCGATCTCGCGGGTCAGCTCCTCCGCGTGGCCCGCGTCGCCCGCGCGGATCGCCTCGGCGAGCCGGACATGGAGGGTGACGGCGGCCGGGTCGGGGTCCTCGAACATGACCTCGTGGCGGGTGCGGCCGGTGAGGACCTCGGCGACGACGTCACCGAGGCGGGCGAACATCTCGTTGCCGGAGGCGTTGAGGATCACCCGGTGGAAGGCGATGTCGTGGAGGAGGTAGCCCTCCAGCCGGTGGCCTTTTGAGTTGGCGACCATGCCGAGCGCGCACTCGGTGAGTTCGGCGCACTGTTCGGCGGTCGCGCGCTTGGCGGCGAGGCCCGCCGCCACCGGCTCGATCGCCGAGCGCAGCACGGTCAGTGAACGCAGCTGCTGCGGACGGTCGGCGCCGGCCAGCCGCCAGCGGATGACCTGGGGGTCGTAGACGTTCCACTCGGCCTTGGGGCGGACCGTCACGCCCACGCGGCGGCGGGACTCGACCAGGTGCATGGACTCCAGGACCCGGACCGCCTCGCGCATCACGGAGCGTGAGACGTCGAAACGCTGGGCGAGCTCGTCGGTACGCAGAACACTGCCCGGCGGGTACTCGCCCGCGGTGATCGCGGGTCCGAGGGCCTCCAGTACGCGTCCGTGCAGCCCCCGGCCCAATGTGCTCATGCACTCAGAGTACGGGGCGCGTCACACCCAGAAAAAGTCAGACTTATTCATCACAGGGTCTTGAATTTGTCGTATGTAATCGGCTTCAGTTGCGTCGACATCGGATGTCGAGGGCGACAACAGACAGTGAGGCAGCGATGAGTACCCCGAAGGTCGTCGTGGTCATGGGCGTCGCGGGCACCGGCAAGACCACCATCGGTCCCCTGCTCGCGGCCCGGCTCGGCGTCCCCTACGCCGAGGGCGACGACTTCCACCCCCCGGCCAACATCGCCAAGATGTCGGCCGGAACTGCGCTCACCGACGACGACCGGTGGCCGTGGCTGGACGCCATCGGCTCCTGGGCGCACGGGCGGGCGGGACTCGGCGGGGTGGTCAGCTGCTCGGCTCTGAAGCGGTCGTACCGCGACCGGCTGCGGGGCGAGGCGCCCGGGGTCGTCTTCGTGCACCTGGCGGGCGACCGCTCCCTCATCGAGGACCGGATGTCGCACCGGCAGGGGCACTTCATGCCCACCGCGCTCCTCGACTCGCAGTTCGCCACGCTCCAGCCCCTCCAGGAGGACGAGGCCGGGGTCGTGGTGGACGTGTCCGGCGGTCCGGAGGAGATCACCGGCCGGGCCGCGAAGGCGCTCGCCGAACTCCCGTAACACCGTTTTTCACTTGCGCAACACCCCTGTCCCCCGCATCACCCCTCTCCCCGCATCACCCCTTTCCGAAGAATGTCCCCGTACCTGCAAGGGAACCCCCGTGACCAGACTCAGCGTCGAGATGCTGGCAGCGGACGCACCGGAGCCGATCACCTCGGCCGGTCACGCTCAGCTGGGCATCGCCGTCCTGGTGGGCATCGCCGTCATCGTGCTGCTCATCACCAAGTTCAAGCTCCACGCGTTCCTGTCGCTGACCCTGGGCACGCTCGTGCTCGGCGCGGTCGCCGGAGCGCCGCTCGACAAGGCCATCCTCAGCTTCACCACCGGACTCGGCACCACGGTCGCCGGCGTCGGCGTGCTGATCGCCCTCGGCGCGATCCTCGGCAAGATGCTCGCCGACTCGGGCGGGGCCGACCAGATCGTCGACACCATCCTCGCGAAGGCGGGCGGCCGGTCGATGCCGTGGGCGATGGTCCTGATCGCCTCCGTCATCGGGCTGCCGCTGTTCTTCGAGGTCGGCGTCGTGCTGCTGATCCCGGTCGTGCTGATGGTCGCCAAGCGCGGCAACTACTCCCTGATGCGGATCGGCATCCCGGCCCTCGCGGGTCTGTCCGTGATGCACGGACTGGTGCCGCCGCACCCCGGCCCGCTGGTGGCGATCGACGCGGTGCAGGCCAACCTTGGAGTGACCCTCGCGCTCGGCGTGCTGGTCGCCATCCCGACGGTGATCGTCGCGGGGCCGCTGTTCTCGAAGGTCGCGGCCCGCTGGGTGGACGTCCCCGCGCCCGACCGGATGATCCCGCAGCGTGCCTCGGAGGAACTGGACAAGCGCCCCGCCTTCGGCCCCACGCTCGCCACGATCCTCCTCCCGGTCGTCCTGATGCTCTCCAAGGCGCTGGTCGACATCGTGATCGACGACCCCGACCACACCGTGCAGCGCGTCTTCGACGTCGTCGGCTCGCCGCTGATCGCCCTGCTGGCCTCGGTCCTCGTGGGCATCTTCACGCTCCTGCGCCCCGCCGGCTTCGGCAAGGACCGCCTCACCCCGCTCGTCGAGAAGGGCCTCGCGCCGATCGCGGGCATCCTGCTGATCGTCGGCGCGGGCGGCGGCTTCAAGCAGACCCTGATCGACTCCGGTGTGGGTCAGATGGTCCTGGACATCTCCAAGGACTGGTCGATACCGGCGCTGCTGCTGGCCTGGCTGATAGCGGTGGCGATCCGTCTGGCCACGGGCTCGGCGACGGTGGCCACGGTCTCCGCGGCCGGCCTGGTGGCCCCGCTCGCCGCCGACATGTCGACCGCCCACACGGCCCTGCTCGTCCTCGCCATCGGCGCCGGCTCGCTCTTCTTCAGCCATGTCAACGACGCCGGTTTCTGGCTGGTCAAGGAGTACTTCGGTCTGAGCGTCGGTCAGACCGTCAAGACCTGGTCGATCATGGAGACGATCATCTCCGTGGTGGCGGGCGGTCTGGTGCTGCTGCTGTCGCTGGTCCTCTAGGGGTACGACCACGAGGGCACCCGGACGGGCGAGGCACGGTTTCCGGCCTCGCCCGTCCGCCGTTGCCGGCCCGACCCCGGGGAGCCGGCGTCGAGGTGCCCTAGAGTCACCGCATGCGACGACGGACGGGACTGGCGGTGGCCGGGGCTGCGGTCCTCGCCTGGGGCGAGTGGGCGAACTGGCGCTGGTCCCGAGCACTGGTGGGGAACAGCGAGGGCGCCTTGGCGGCCGTGGTGGTGCTGGGCTACCGCAACTCCCGGACGACGGTGAACCTGGTCAACCGATGGCGCGTCCGTGCCGGGATCCGCTCCGTCACCGCCGACGGTGGGCACGGGACCCGCGTGATCTTCAGCGGCGGTACCACCGGCAGCGGTGCCACGGAGGCCCGGCTGATGGCCGACTACGCGAAGTCGGTGCTCGCGTTCGACGGACCGGTGCTCCTGGAGGACCGGTCCACGACGACGTGGGAGAACATCACGAACGTGATCCCGCTGCTCGAGAACGTGGACCGCATCAAGATCGTCTCCCAGCCGGCTCACGCGCTCAAGGCCCGCGCGTACCTGCGGCGGCAGCGCCCGGATCTGGCGGCGCGGCTGGTGCGCGCCGACGACTACCGCCCCGGCGAATGGATCGTCGTCAAACCGCTGCTGGCGCTGTACGGACTGTGGACGCTCCGCGGTCTGCGGGCCGACGAGCGGAGGCTCGCGCCGTAGCGAGCGGCTGTCGCCGTGGGGTCACTCAGCGTGTCGCGCTACGGCCGCCACAGGGGGTGCTCCCGTTCCGCCCACTCCCGGCTCACCGACCCCGTCCGCAGCCCCCGTCGGGCCTCCGGGTCGCCGAGGGCCATGCCGATGTGGCCCGCGAGGACGATGCCGATGGTCAGAGCCAGCCAGTCGTGGACGAAGGTCGCGCTGGTACGCCACTGGATCGGGGTGAGGTGGGTGAACCACATCAGCAGGCCGGTGCCGAGCATCACGAGGGTCGCGCCGGCGATCCAGGAGGCGTAGACCTTCTGGCCCGCGTTGAACTTGCCCGCCGGGCGGGAGGATCGGCGTTTGTCGCGGTGCAACGCGGCCCGCAGCCAGACCCGGTCGTGCGGGCCGAAGCGGTTCAGGAAGCCCAGGTCGGCGCGGAAGGCGCGGGAGGCCAGGCCCGCGAGGACCGGTACCGGCAGGGCCAGGCCCGCCCACTCGTGCACGCGGACCACCAGCTCACGGCGGCCGACGAGTTCGGCGAACTGGGGGACGTAGAGACAGGCCGCCGTCACCACGCAGACGCCCATCAGTGCGGCGGTCGCGCGGTGGACCCACCTCTGGCTGCGGCCGAAACGCCGGACGGGCGCCTGCGGTGGCGCGTCAACTCGTAGGATCATCATCCCGTCCGTTCGATCGGCCCACCCAGGCGTCCACGTCGTAGCCCCGGTCCTCCCAGTAGCCCGGCTTCACGTCCTCGGTGACGGTGATGCCGGACAGCCACTTGGCGGACTTGTAGAAGTACATCGGCGCCACGTAGAGGCGGACCGGGCCGCCGTGGGAGTGGCCGATGTCCTTGTCCTGCATGCGAAGGGCCACGAGGACGTCCGGGCGGCGGGCCTGGTCGAGGGTGAGGCTCTCGGTGTACGCCCCGTCGAAGCAGCTGAAGCGGACGGCCCCCGCCTTGGCGGTCACTCCGGCGGCGTCCAGCAGCGCGGAGAGCCGTACGCCTTCGAACGGCGTGTCCGGGACCCGCCAGCCCGTCACGCACTGCACGTCCTTGACCAGCCGGGTCTGGGGCAGCGCCCGCAGGTCGGCCAGGGTGTACGTCCGCGGGTGCGAGACCAGACCGTCGATCTTGAGCTGGTAGTTCCCGGCGTTCTTGTGCGGCACCGACGACGTCACGGAGTAGTAGCGGAAGCCGCCGCCGTTGGGGAGCAGCCCCGTCAGACCGGTGGGGTCCTTGTCGGCGGCGCTGCCGAGGAAGGCCTCCAGGCCGCGTTGCAGGGTGGGCGCGGCGACCACACCGAGGGCGCCCAGGCCGAGGGTGCCGAGGAAGACACGGCGGCCGATCGGCGTACCGCGCTGCTCCTCGGGCTGTTCGGAGTTCACGTACTCATTCGAACACCCGCGAGGCCTGCGGGACCAGGACTCGCGGGTGCTCGTCAGACTTCCGTAACCACTTCTCACCCGGTTCTCAGCGAGCGTCCGGTGCGCGGAGGGTCGCGACGAGGATTACGACGTCTCCCCCGCCGCCTTCTCCAGCTGGAACGCCTCGTTGCCGAGCCCGATCCGGGCGTGTGCCTCGGGCCTGCGGGCCCGCAGGAGCAGGCCCTGCGCCAGGCCCACCAGCACGGCCAGCCCGATGATGCCGGGCAGCACCCAGCTCAGCGAGGAGCCCGGGCCCGCGCCGACCAGGACGTCGAAGTCCTTCACGGTGTAGACGGCGATCACCAGCAGGGCGATCCCCGCGACGGCCGAGGTGACCAGGCGCCAGGCCTGGGCACCGGCCGCGCCGCGCCGGACGAAGAAGACGACCACGGACGCGGAGGCCGCCGCCATCAGCACGATCACGCCGAGGGAGCCGATGTTGCCGAACCAGGTGAACAGGTGCAGGACCGGCACGGTCGGGTCGCCCGTGGGCTTGTCGTCGGCGATCGCGAAGACGGCCACGACCACCACGGACACGGCGGTCTGGAGCAGCGAGCCGGTGCCGGGCGCGCCGCTCGCGCTGTTGGTGCGGCCGAAGGCGGCGGGCAGCAGGCCCTCGCGGCCCATGGCGAAGGCGTAGCGGGCGACGACGTTGTGGAAGCTGAGCAGGGCGGCGAACATGCCGGTCACGAAGAGGAAGTGCAGGACATCGGTGAAGGTGCCGCCGAGCCGGGACTCGGTGAGGCCGAAGAGCAGTCCGGCGCTCTGCTTCTGGGACTCGGCGACGATCGCCGACGGACCGGTGGCGACGGTGAGGGCCCAGCTGCTGAGCGCGAAGAACACGGCGACCCCGCTGACGGCCAGGAACATCACGCGCGGCACGAGGATGTGCGGCCGGCTGGTCTCCTCGGCGTACACCGGCGCCTGCTCGAAGCCCGTGAAGGCCGCGATGCAGAAGCACAGGGCGGTGGCGACGCCGGCGCCGCTGAGGGTGTCCGGGTTGAAGGCGTGCAGCGACAGGCCCTGGGCCGCCGGGTCGGCGACGGCGGCGATGTCGAAGGTGACGACGAGGGCGACCTCGATGATCAGCAGGACGCCGAGCACGCGCGCGTTGACATCGATCTTGAGCCAGCCCAGCGCGCCGACGACCAGGGCGGCCACCAGCGCCGGTATCCACCAGGCCACCGACAGGTCGGCGTACGTGGCGAGCAGGCTGGAGACCTCGAAGCCGAAGATGCCGTAGATGCCGACCTGGAGGGCGTTGTAGGCGACCAGGGCGACGAGGGCCGCGCTCGCCCCGGCGGTGCCGCCGAGGCCCCGGGAGATGTAGGCGTAGAAGGCGCCGGCGTTGTGGACGTGCCGGCTCATCTCGGCGTAGCCGACGCTGAACAGGACCAGCACGACGCCGAGGATGACGAAGAGGAGGGGCTGGCCGACGATCCCCATCACCGCGAATGTGGTGGGCATGACACCAGCGACGACCATGAGAGGGGCGGTCGCGGCGAGGACGGAGAGCAGCAGGCCCCCGGTGCCGAGGCGGCCGGCCCGCAGCGCGCGGTCCTGCCCCTTGAACGTACTGATGCCTGGTCTGCTCTTGCTGGAACTCTCGGTGGCCATGGGGACCGTCCTTCTGGGGTTCGGGGGTGTCACACCGTGCCGAGCGCGTGGTCGCGGGCGGCACGGAAGGCGGAGTACGGCTCGCGGTCCGGGTAGGACCAGGGGGCCGGGGTGGGGCGTTCGCCGATGCGGTGGAAGAGGGCGGCGGCCTCGGCGCCGCGGCCCTCGCAGACCTTCGCGTGGGCGAGGAAGTTGAGGTCGACCAGGCGGCGGGGATGGCCCTCGTGCTCCCATTCCAGCCACCAGTCGAAGGCCGCCTTCATCACCTGCCGGGCCCGGCGGCCGGTCCAGTGGGCGGAGGCGGCGGGGTCGTGCGGCTCGTGCCCGGCGGCGGCCAGGGCGCGGTAGCGCTCGGTGTGCGCGATGACCGGCAGGATCGCGAGCGGTGAGTCGGCGGGGGCCTGTTCGGCGGCCCAGTTGGCGAAGTCGTAGACCTCGTGCAGCGGGTCGGGGCCGGTGTCGGCCCGGCGCTCGGCGAGCCGGGCGACCATCAGGTGGTGGGCGTGGTGGTGGTCGGCGTGCCGCCGGCGGATCTCGCCGAAGACGTGGGCCACCTCGTCCGCCGCCCCGAGGTCGCGCTCCAGCAGGAGCAGGCCGAGCCAGGGGGTGGGGTCGGCCGGCGCGAGACGGGCCGCGGTCCGGCAGGCCTCGCGGGCGGCGGTGGGCTTGCCCTTGCCCCGCCGGACGCGCTGGACCAGCGCGAGGGCGAGCAGTACGGCGGCGTCGGCGGAGTCCGGCTCGGCCACCAGCCAGTCCCTGGCCCAGGCGTCGCTGTACGGCTCGGCCGCGAGCACCGTGACCCGGTGGCCCCGCCGGTCCCACTCATCACCTGTCCGGGTGAGCAACGCCCGGGCCGCCTGCCACCTGCCCTGCGCCAACGCGGCGCGCACGTCGATGAGTTCGGCGTCGTCGAGGGCCGCGTCGAAGGCCTGGGAGGCGCGTTTCCGACTGCGGCCGAAGGGCGGTGGGGGCGGGGACACCGTGTGGGTTTTCCTCACGGAACATGGCGCGTGGCCGGTGGGGCGGAAGGGGGTGAGGGGGCAGGTGGGGCGGAAAGGAGTGCCGGGGGTGACGGGGTGGGTGCGGGCCGGGTGAAAGGCGGGATGCCTGGGAGGATGCGGGCAGGCCGACGGTCGACGCTCGCAGGCCGGGGTGCCGATTCGCACGGCCATCGACTGATCACGGACAGCCAACCCCCCGCCAATGGTTTGCGTCAAGGGTCGAAGGCTCATTACACGCGTCAACTCTCTACACTTGAGAGGAAGTTGTGGCGACGCGGTGCTGGTGGGGCGGGGTCAAGGCCCCGCTTCTGTGGCGTACGCCATGGCGCAGCCCTTCCCGGCACCGCACCATGGCGGGACACCCCGCCGCCGAGAATGGTTCGGCGGCCGAGTCGACGGCCCGAATCCGGGTACTCCCAGGGGCATGCCGGACGCTGGGACGCTACAGTCGGCGACAACCACCCCGCCGCCCGGCCGGACGATCGAGGTACGCAGCGTGTCGGTTCTGGTTCTGATTCTCGCCGTGAGTGCTGCCTGTTGCCTGGGCTTCGGCTTCGTGCTCCAGCAGAACGCGGCCCGTCAGGCCCCGCTGAGCGACTTCCTCTCCCCCCGGCTGCTCCTCGACCTGGTGAAGGTACCGCGCTGGCTCGGTGGCATCGGGTTGATGGTGGTCGGCATGGTGCTGGGCGCGATCGCGCTCGGTCAGGGCGAGGTCTCCCTGGTCGAACCCCTGCTCGCCACGAACCTGCTGTTCGCCCTCGCCCTCTCCCGCAGGCAGACCAAGCAGCCGCTGGGCCGCCAGGGCTGGGCGGGGCTCGCGCTGCTGGCGGGCGGGGTGACCGCGTTCATCGTGGCGGGCGAGCCGCGCGGTGGTACGGCGGTCACCGATCCCTTCCGCCACTGGCTGATCATCGGCGTCATGATCGGCCTGGCCCTGCTGCTCACGACCTATGCCAAGCGCTCCCGGCTCAGTGCGGGGCCGGTCCTGCTGGCCCTGGCGGCCGGTCTGCTCTACGGCGTCCAGGACGCCCTCACCCGGGTCAGCGGCCAGCGCTTCTCCGCGAGCGGCCTCGCCGAGCTGCTGACGAGCTGGCAGCCGTACGCCGTGCTGGCCCTCGGCATCACCGGGCTCGTCCTGGTGCAGAGCGCGTTCGAGACCGCGCCGCTGCGGATGTCGCTGCCCGCGCTGACCGCGGCCCAGCCACTCGCCGGGATCGTGTGCGGGGTGGGCTTCCTGGGCGACCGCCTGCGCACCGACACCGCCGCGCTGACCTGGGAGGCGGTGGGGCTCGCGGCCATCGTCGCGGGCATCGTGCTGCTGGGGATGCATCCCGCGATGCCTCGCGGAGCCGACCGGTCGGAACCCACGCGGAATCTTCAGCCGAGCTGAGGGGTCCCCGCAGGGACGCCCCCCGAGCATGGCCCCGTACCCCTGCTTGGATGGGGGACATGAGCGCTGCTGACGAGATCCTCGACATCGTCGACGAAGACGACAACGTCGTCGCACAGTCACCGCGTGGTGAGGCATACGCCCAGGGCCTGCGTCATCGCTGTGTCTTCATCCAGGCCAGGGACGCCGAGGGGCGGCTCTTCGTCCATCGCCGCACGCCCACCAAGCTGGTCTTCCCGTCCCTCTACGACATGTTCGTGGGCGGCGTGGTCGGCGCGGGCGAGTCCTACGACGACGCGGCCCTGCGCGAGGCCGAGGAGGAACTGGGGGTGACGGGCCTGCCCCGACCGGAGTACCTCTTCAAGTTCCTGTACGACGACGGCGCCGGCCACACCTGGTGGTCCGCGGTGTACGAGGTCCGCTGTGAGCTCCCGGTCAGTCCCCAGGTCGAGGAGGTCGCCTGGCACGACTTCCTGACCGAGGACGAGGTGGAGCTGCGGCTGCGGGACTGGGCGTGGGTCCCGGACGGGCTGGCGGCCTACGAGCGGCTCAGGGCGTACCGGTCGATGGGCTGACCGCCGGGAGCGCCACCGTGATGCGCAGCCCGCCGCCAGGGCGCGGGGCCAGGGCGAGCGTTCCGTCGTGGGCGTGGGTGATGGTCTTCACGATGGCCAGGCCGAGCCCCACGCCCGCGTGATCGGTGTGCACGCGCTCGGTGCCGCGCTGGAACGGTTCGGTGAGCGTCGCGGCCAGCTCCGGGGTGAGCCGATCGCCGGTGTTCTCGGCCGTGAGCAGCACCGCCCCGGGGCTCACGCCGGTCGTGACCCGCACGGTGCCCCCTTCGGGCAGGTTGTGGATGATCGCGTTGTGCACGAGGTTCGTCGTGAGCTGGAGCAGGAGCGCGTGGGACCCGTTGGTGGGGGCGGCGTCCCCGCCGGTCTCGAGGGTGACCCCGTGCTTCTCCGCCAGCGGCAGAAGTTCCTCCGTGGCCTCTTCCGCGAGGAGGGAGAGGTCCACGGGTTCTCGCGTGAAGGACCGCTGATTGACGCGGCTGAGCAGGAGCAGTGCCTCCGTGAGGTCGATCGCCCGGGCGTTGACGGAGTGAAGGCGTGCGATGACTTCGCCGGTGTCGGCGTGCGGGTCGGCGCGGGCCACGTCGAGCAGGGCCTTCGAGACGGCCAGCGGGGTGCGCAGCTCGTGCGAGGCGTTGGCCGCGAACCTCTGCTGCTCGGCGACATGCGCCTCCAGCCGGGCCAGCATCGCGTCGAAGGCGTCGGCGAGTTCGCGGAACTCGTCCTTGTGACCCGGCAGCAGGATCCGGTGGGAGAGCGATCCGTGGGTGGCCAAGCGGGTGGCCTCCGCGATGCGGGTCAGCGGGGCGAGCATCCGGCCGGCGAGGATCCACCCGCCCACGAGGCCGAACACCAGCAGGAACGCCAGCACCGCGGCCGCCCTCGGGGCGAAGACCCCCAGCAGGGCGGACCGGATGGGGAAGACACCGCCCGTGGGTCCGTCGTCGGGGTTGTAGAGCATCGCGCGGTTGGGGACGTACCGCAGCAGGAACAGCCACACCGCGGCGAGCAGCAGCACTCCGGCGACCATGAGGAACCCCGCGTAGCTGAGGGTGAGTTTGAGGCGGACGCTCAGCCCCGGCTGCCTGTCCACGGTCCGCTCCCTGCTTGCCGGCCGGCCTCGTGTTGCGGGTCGGCGTTCTCGATTCGTGCGATGCGGTGGGCGATGTCGCAGGCGTTGGCGGCCGGCCAGGTGTCGCGGATGGCCTCCGCCGGACCGGGCTCGTCCTCGGCAGTCAGCACTCGCATGGTCCCGATGCTACGAACCGACGCATATCGCCGGTGTATCGAAATCCGCATACGGCCCGGCAACATCGCGTCGCCTTGGCTTATGGCATGACGCGGAACCCCGGACGGCGTGACGGTCGACGACGGCTGCCCGCGCACCACCCCCCGCCCGGGACCCGAGGACGCAGCAGTGACCAGCAGTGAGCAAGGACGGACGACGATGACACAGGTGGACACGGCGGAGAGCGGACAGGACGGCGAGCACCGCCAGGACACCGGCTCGGGGACCCGGCATGCCGGGGCCGGTGTCCGCCGGGCCGTCCTGGTCATCGCCCGCCCCGAGCCCTGGAGGCGCGGCCCGCTGCTCACCGCGTCGGCGCTGCTGCTCGGCCTGCTGATGCTGCTGCACGGGAGCGTCCCGAACCGGATCGGGCAGCTCGGCAGTCTGGTGGAGACGTTCCTGCCGTGGTTCGGCCTGTTCGTCCCGGTGCTGCTGGCCGGGGCGCTGCTGCGCCGCTCCGCCTCCGCGGTGGTCGCGCTGCTGCTGCCGGTCGTGGTGTGGCTGAACCTCTTCGGAGGGCTGCTCGGCGACAGGTCCCACACCGGCGGTGACCTGACCCTGGTCAGCCACAACGTCGGCGCCGACAACCCCGACCCGACGGCCACCGCCCGCGACCTGGTCGCCTCCGGCGCGGACGTGCTGGCGCTGGAGGAGATCACCCCCGAGGCCACGGGCACCTACGAGAGGGAACTGGCGGCGACGTACCCGTTCCACGCCGTGCGGGGCACGGTCGGGCTGTGGAGCAGGCTGCCGCTGTCGGACACCCGGCGGGTCGACATCGACATGGACTACGGGCCGCTGGCCGGCACCAAGCCGGTCGACACGACCGCGACGCGGGCGCTGCGCACCACCGTGACCACGGACCGGGGGCCGCTGGTGGTCTACGCGGCCCACCTGGCGTCCGTGCGGGTGACGCCCGGGGACGGCTTCGGTACGGCCCAGCGGGACCGGGGCGTACAGGCGATCGGCCGGGCCGTCGCCGCCGAGCGGAACGAGCGGGTGGTGCTGCTCGGCGACCTGAACGGCACCCTGGACGACCGCGCGTTCACCGCACTGGGCGCGCGGATGGCCTCGGCCCAGGACGCGGCCGGGGACGGCTTCGGCTTCACCTGGCCGGCCGGGTTCCCGCTGGCGCGGATCGACCAGATCCTGGTCAGGGGGGTGCGGCCGGAGAGCTCCTGGGTCCTTCCGGCCACCGGGAGCGACCATCTGCCGGTGGCGGCGAGGATCAGTTGGTGAACGCCCCGGGAGGACCGATGAGCACCGGCAACGCCCTTTGACGGCAGGGCCGATAGGCTCGTGCGCGTGATCGATTTTGCACGGAACGTCCGCGTCTGGTTCGCCCCCGAGGAGGTCCGGCAGGAGGGCCGTACCCCCGACTACCGGTTCTCGCTGGCCAACGAGCGCACCTTCCTGGCCTGGCTGCGGACCGCGCTCGCGCTCATCGGCGGCGGCTTCGCCGTGGACCAGTTCCTGCCGGATCTGCGCTGGGGGTGGCGGGTCGGGCTGGCCCTCGCGCTGCTCGCGGCGGGCGTGCTGTGCTCGTTGCGGGCGGTCAATCACTGGGTGCGGTGCGAGCGGGCGATGCGGCGGGGCGAGGATCTGCCGGTGTCGCGGTTCCCGGCGTTGCTGAGTGTGGTGGTCGCGGTGGTGGCCGTGGCCATGGTCTTCGTGGTGCTGGTCGGGTGGGAGGGATGAGCGAGGGCGCCGCCGCGGACCGCGACCCGGGGCTCCAGCCCGAACGCACCCGCCTCGCCTGGCGCCGTACGACCCTCTCGGGCACCGTCTCCGCCGTACTCGCCGTGAAAACGGCCCTGCACGGCGGCCCGTCCCCGGGCGCCCTCGTCGCGTGTGCCCTGTGCTGCGCGCTGTGGCTCGCCTTCCTCTACCTCGCCCACCGCCGCATCCGCACCCTGTCCTCGTCCGGCACCCCGCCGACCCTGACCCCGCGGACCGCCACGACGGCAGTGCTGTGCACGGTGGCGGTGGCGGTGTGCGGGGCCGCACTGGTGTTCTGAACGGGGCCGGGGCGCCGTGGACGCCATGGCATCCGGCGCGGTCGACCCCGGGCCCGCGGGACCGGGGAGTGAGCCACGCCGCCCCGGCGACGCGACCGCGCAAAGGCCCACCGGACGGCGGGGGAGGCGGTCACCGCGTACCGCACGGCCATGTGCCGGCCGGCCCGCATGGGCGAGCTTGAGGGCTGGCACTCCGGCCACCGTGGACCCGCTGCGCCCCGTCACCCGCGCCCCCACCTGCGCACGCGCCGCACCCCCCACCACCCGCCCACCCTCAGTCCCAGCCCCCACCCCCACCGGGCACACCCGCGCCACGCGCACCGAATCGCCCGATATGCACCCCACCCGTGGCAGCCTGTCCGACGTCATCGCCCGTCGCTTCGAAGGTGAGCACCATGACCACCCTCCACCACGAGCACGCCTCCCACTCGCACACGCACGGCTCGGACTGCGGACACACCGAGGTGCCGCACGAGGACCACGTCGACTACGCGCACGACGGGCACCTGCACCGCGAGCACGAGGGGCACTGGGACGAGTGCGAGCCGGGCGGGCACGTGTCCCACGAGGAGCACGACCACCGGCACGGCCAGGACTGCGGACACGAGAGCGTGCTGCACGGCGATCACGTCGACTACCTCCACGACGGCCACCGCCACGCCGCCCACGAGGGCCACTGGGACGACCACTGACCCGGCGAGAACCGCCAAGGAAGCACAGCACACAACCGACAGGCACCGCTGACAGCTCCCCGCCGCATCCGCGCGGGGAGCTGTCGGCCTATCGTGGGCCGGATCACGTTCACCGTTCCCCCTGGACGACATACCGACCAGTCGGCATGATGGTCCTTACCCGTTCACGCGCGCGTAAGGAGCCCCGATGAGTCCCGACCATCCGCCAGGCCTCGATCTCGACCGGCTGCGCGGTCTGCTCGACCTGGAGCGGCCCGGCCTGGTGCAGGGCCCCCTGACCGGCCGGCTGATCGAGGGCGGACGGTCGAACCTGACGTACGCGGTGTCGGACGGCACCACGAAGTGGGTCGTACGACGGCCCCCGCTCGGCCATGTCCTGGCCACCGCGCACGACATGAAGCGCGAGCACCGGGTCATCAGCGCCCTGTATCCCACGGACGTGCCGGTACCGCGCCCCGTCCTGCTGTGCGAGGACGAGAAGGTGCTCGGATCGCCTTTCTACGTCATGGGCTTCGTCGAGGGCACCCCGTACCGCACCGCCGACCAGCTCGCCCCTCTGGGCCCCGAGCGCACCCGCGACGCCGTGCTGTCCCTGGTCGACACGCTCGTCGAGCTGCACGCGGTGGACCCCGCGGAGGTCGGGCTCACGGACTTCGGGCGTCCGGAGGGCTTCCTGGACCGCCAGCTGCGCCGCTGGGGCAAGCAACTGGACGCCTCCCGCAACCGCGACCTGGCCGGTATCGACGAGCTGCACGCGGCCCTCGGCCGCCACCTGCCGCAGTCCCCGGCCGCCACCGTCGTGCACGGCGACTACCGGCTCGACAACGTCCTGATGGGCGACGACGGCCGCATCAAGGCGATCCTCGACTGGGAGATGTCCACCCTCGGCGACCCGCTCACCGACCTGGGCCTGCTGGTGATGTACAGCCTGCCGCTGGGCATGCCCGACTCCCCGGTCTCCACGACCGCCGAGGCCCCCGGCCACCCGGATCCGGCCGAACTCATCGCGCGGTACGCCGAGCGCTCGGGCCGGGACGTCTCGGCGGTGTCCTGGTACACGGCGTTCGCCTGGTTCAAGCTCGCCGTGATCCTGGAGGGCATCCACTACCGCTACACCCTGGGCCAGACGGTCGGCCGCGGTTTCGACCGCATCGGCGACCTCGTCCCGGTCTTCATCCAGCACGGTCTGACCACGCTTCACGACGGCATCCAGGAAGGCTGATCCGCATGGACTTCGCGTTCGACGCGCGCACCGAGGAGCTGCGCGCCAAGCTGCTCGCCTTCATGGACGAGTACGTCTATCCCGCCGAGGCCGTCGCGGAGGAGCAGCGCGCCCAACTGGCCTCGCCGTGGGACACCCCGGCCGTGGTGGAGGAGTTGAAGGCCGAGGCACGCAGGCAGGGGCTGTGGAACCTCTTCCTGCCGGACCCCGCGTACGGCGCGGGGCTGACCAACCTCCAGTACGCCCCGCTCGCCGAGATCACCGGCCGCTCCCCGCAGCTCGCGCCCACCGCGCTGAACTGCGCGGCGCCGGACACCGGCAACATGGAGGTCCTGAGCCAGTTCGGCGACGAGCAGCAGAAGAAGCAGTGGCTGGAGCCGTTGCTGGCCGGTGAGATCCGCTCGGCGTTCGCGATGACCGAGCCGGAGGTGGCCTCCTCGGACGCCACGAACATCACGACGTACATCGAGCGGTCCCCGGAAGGCACGGACGAGTACGTCGTCACCGGCCGCAAGTGGTACATCTCCGGGGCGATGAACCCGGACTGCAAGATCTTCATCGTGATGGGCAAGACCGACCCGGACGGCGAGGACATCCGCCGCCAGCAGTCCATGATCCTGGTGCCCCGCGACACCCCGGGCGTCACCGTCAAGCGGGCGATGCAGGTGTTCGGCTACGAGGACCACTACCACGGCGGCCACGCCGAGGTGATCTTCGACCACGCGCGCGTGCCGGTCTCGAACCTCATCGGCGAGGAGGGCGGCGGGTTCGCCATCGCCCAGGCCCGCCTCGGCCCGGGCCGCATCCACCACTGCATGCGGCTGATCGGCATGGCCGAGCGGGCGATCGAGCTGATGTGCAGGCGAGCAGTCTCCCGCACGGCCTTCGGCAAGGCGCTGGCCCAGCAGGGCGTGGTCCACAACTGGATCGCCGACGCGCGCGTGACCGTCGAGCAGCTGCGGCTGCTGGTCCTGAAGACGGCCTGGCTGATGGACACGGTCGGCAACCGGGGCGCCCACACCGAGATCCAGTCCATCAAGATCGCCACGCCCCGCGCGGTGGTGGACATCATCGACCGGGCGATCCAGCTGCACGGCGCGGGCGGTCTCAGCCAGGACTTCCCCCTGGCCGAGCTGTACGCCGGCGCCCGCACCCTGATGATCGCGGACGGGCCGGACGAGGTGCACCAGCGCTCGCTGGCGCGGCGGGAGCTGAAGAAGTACCTCTAGGCGGCGCGCTACGGCCGCAGGGCTCGCAGGAGGAGGTCGGCCAGATGGTCGGCGACCTCCTGCGGGCCCATCGGGCCGTCGGGGCGGTACCAGGTCGACAGGTGGTGGACGGAGCCGAAGTGGTAGTCCACGACGAGGTCGGCCGGGGTCGCCTTCGAGAAGACGCCCGCCTCCTGGCCCTCCTCGATGAGCGCGCGGAAGCGCTCGTGGTACTTGCGCCGTTCGGCCCGCACCTGCTTGTTCTTCTCCGGGCTCAGGTGGTGCATCGAGCGGAAGAAGATCATCGCGTCGTCGAGGTTCTCGATCGTGGTGACGACGACGTCGGCGGCCGCGGCCCGCAGCCGCTTCTCGATCGGCTCGTCGGCGTTCGCGAGCGCGTCCAGGCGTTCCTGCTGGACGCGCAGCACGCGCGCGTACACCTCGTGCAGGAGGTCGTCCTTGGAGCCGAAGTAGTGGTACAGCGCCCCCTTGGTGACGCCGGCCGCCTCGACGATCTCCTGCACGGAGGTGCGGTCGTAGCCCTGCTCGGCGAAGAGCCGGGTGGCGGCGGCCAGCAGCCGCTGCGGGACGGGCGTACCGTCACCGTCCGTCGTCCTGGGCACTGTGCCGCCACCTGCCTTTCGAGAGGTCAATCGTTGTCGTGCGGTCGGGAACGGAGTTCCCGACGGAGGATCTTCCCACTGGCCGTCTTCGGCAACTCGGGCAGGATCTCCACCTGCCGCGGGTATTTGTAGGCCGCCAGTCTCTCCTTGCAGTACGCGGCGAGTGCATCGGGGTCGGTTTCCACACCCGGACGGAGGCTGATGTACGCCTTGACGGTCTCCCCGCGGTACCCGTCGGGCACCCCGACGACGGCCGCCTCGCGCACCGCCGGATGCGTGTACAGCACGTCCTCGACCTCGCGCGGCCACACCTTGAAGCCGGACGCGTTGATCATGTCCTTCTTGCGGTCGACGACGTACAGCCAGCCCTGCGGATCCATGAACCCGATGTCACCCGTGCGCAGCTCGCCGTCCGGGAAGGTCTCGGCGGTCGCGTCCGGGCGGCGCCAGTACCCGGGCACCACCTGCGGCCCGCGTACGACGATCTCGCCCTGCTCTCCGAACGGCACCTCGACGCCGCTCTCGTCGACGATCCGTACGACCGTGTCGGGCCCGGGCAGCCCGACGGCGAGCGTCCCGGACACCGGGTCGACGGGCGCCTCCCGCTCCGGCGGCACCGACGCGCAGGGCGCGGAGCACTCGGTCAGCCCGTAGCCGTTGCGGATGTACGGTCCGAACCCGGCCCGGAACTTCTCCACCAGGGCGGGCGGCAGCGGGGCCCCGCCCGAGGAGATGTTGACGAACGACGAGAAGTGCTCGCGGGTGACGTCCGGGTGGGCGGCCAGCGCCATGAACGCGGTCGACGGACCGACCGTGTAGTGCGGCCGGTGCTCGGCGAAGGCCTCCAGGACCACACCCGCCTCGAAGCGGTACGTCAGCACGAGCGTGCCCACGCTGTTCAGACACGCCCCGAGCTGGCAGACCATGCCGGTGATGTGGAACAGCGGTGCCAGGGCGTAGTACACGGGCGCCTCGGGCAACGCGAGCCCGGTCCGCTGCCGCTCGGCGTTGTACATGATGTTGCCGTGCGTGTTGGTGGCGCCCTTGGGTGTGCCGCTGGTGCCGGAGGTGTAGCTGATCAGCGCGATGTCGCCGGGCGTGACGTCCCGCCCTTCGGGCGCCTTGTGCCCGGCCCGCGCGACCTCGACCAGGTCGTCGGCGTCCTCGGCCCGCGGCAGCCGCTCGAAGGTGAGCACGCGCGCGTCCCCGCGGGTCTGGAAGTCCAGCTCGCACCCGGTGAGCACGATCCGCACCGGCGAGCCGGCCGCCGTCTCCCGCAGATATGTCTCCCAGGCCCGGTCGGAGCAGATCAGCGCGGCCACCTCACCGTCCCGCAGGACATGGCCGACCTCCCCAGACTTGTACATGGGGTTGACGGGCACGACGACCGCGCCCGCCTTCCAGGCGCCGAGCAGCGCGAGCACGAACAGGGGCGAGTTCTGGAGCAGGATCGCCACCCGGTCCCCGCGCTCCAGACCGCGAGCGGCGAGGTGCCCGGCGACGGAGTCGCTGAGCTCGTCGACCTCGCGGTAGCCGAGCCGCCCGTCGAAGTAGGCGAGGAAGGGCCGCTCGGGGGCCTCCACGACGGCCCGCCGCAGGGCGTGCACCAATGAGTCGTCGGGCTCGATCGGACCGCGCTGGGCCTCGCTGAGCAGGCCGAGCCACGGCTTGGCCGCGTACCGGGACTCGCTCATCGGGCCTCCTCCCACTTGCGCTGGAGGTGGTTCATGCCGGCCAGCCAGCGGTCGGGCCCGGCGGCCCGCGCCTGGTAGTACTCGGCGACCTCCGGATGCGGCAGGATCAGGAACCGGTCCTCCTCGATCCCCCGGAACAGGGCCTCGGCCACGTCCTCCGGTTCGACGGCGGTCGGCTTGAGCACCAGGTCCCCCGCGGTCCCGGTGGCCGCGAGCATGTCGGTCCGCACTCCCTGCGGGCAGATCGCGTGCACCTTGATCCCCCGGTGCCGGTACGTCAGCGACAGGTACTCGGCGAAGGCGTACGCCCCGTGCTTGGTGACGGCGTAGGGAGCGGCCCCGATCATGGTCAGCAGCCCGGCCGCGGAGACGGTGGACACGAACCGTCCGCTCCCCCGCTCCAGCCAGCCGGGGAGCAGCGCGTGGGCGGCCCGTACATGGGCCATGACGTTGACGTCCCAGGAGGTGGCCCAGGCCTGCTCATCCAGCGGGTCGCCTCCGAAGGCGACACCGGCGTTGGCGCAGTAGACGTCGACGGTCCCGCCGAGAGCGTCGATCGCGTCGGAAACAACCGAGGACGCGTCCCCGGCGACGGCGATCCCGCCGATCTCCTCGGCGACGGCCTTCGCCCGCCCGGCATCCAGGTCATTGACGACTACCCGGGCCCCTTCCGCGGCGAATCGCCGGGCCAGCGCAGCCCCGATGCCACCTCCCGCCCCGGTGACCACGACTCCGGCATCCTGCAAGGCTCCCACCATCGGTCTCCTTCGACTGCGGCTCGACTGCCCGGTCAGACTAACCGGTCGGTATGTAGGAAGGAAGGGTGACCGGAGCGCCCCTCCAGGGGCGCGGGGCTGTATCGATGAGCGGCTCCGCCGCGTGGGCGCGCCAAGCCACGTACTACCCGCAGCCTCCCCACAACCGGCGGGAGCACCTACCGTGCACCTCATGCGCCTATCCAGACGAACCCTGCTGGCAGCAGCAACGGCAACGGCGTCACTCACCTCCGCGTCTCCCACCCAAGCGGCCCACGCCCGCAGACGCACCGGGTTCGAGAACCTCGCCGCGACCGGCTACGAACAGCTCCAAGGCCAACGCGTCGGCATCGTCACCAACCCCACCGGCGTCACCCGAGACGTCCGCCACATCGTCGACGTGATGCACGCCGACGAAAGAGTGAACCTGGGGGCCGTCTTCGGCCCCGAACACGGCTTCCGGGGCACCGCGCAAGCGGGCGGCTCCGAGGGCCGCTACGACGACCCCGCGACCGGCCTGCCCGTCTACGACACGTACCTGAAGAGCGGCCAGGCCCTCGCCGACATCTTCACCGCCTCCGCCGTGGACACGATCGTCTTCGACATCCAGGACGTCGGCGCACGCTTCTACACGTACATCTGGACCCTGCACGACTGCATGGAGGCGGCCCAGCTCGCCGGAAAGCGCTTCGTCGTCCTGGACCGCCCGAACCCGGTCAGCGGCCGCGCGGCCCAAGGCCCGGTCCTGCACCGGGAGTTCGCGACCTTCGTGGGCCGGCAGCCCATCTCCCAGGCGCACGGCATGACCGTCGCGGAGCTGGCCCGTCTGTTCAACGGCGAGTTCCTCACCACCCCCGTCCCCCTGGACACGGTCCTGATGACGGGCTGGAGGCGCTCGGAGTTCTACGACGCCTGGGACCTGCCCTGGGTCCCGCCGAGCCCGAACATGCCGACCCCGGACACGGCCCTGGTGTACTCGGGCACCTGCCTCTTCGAGGGCACGAACCTCTCGGAGGGCCGTGGCACCACCCGCCCCTTCGAACTCCTCGGCGCCGAGGGCCTGGACGGCCGCTGGGCCGCCGCCGCGAACGAACTCGGCCTTCCGGGCGTGCACTACAGGGAGGCCTACTTCGCCCCCACGTTCTCCAAGTTCCAGGGGAAGACGATCGGCGGCATCCAGATCCACGTCCACGACAGGCCCGCGTACGACCCCGTCCGCACCGGCATCGCCCTGCTCGTGACCGCCAAGCAGGCCTGGTCCGGGTTCGGTTGGCGCGCGGACAACTGGATCGACAAACTCACCGGCTCCACCCGGGTCCGCACGATGATCGACGCCGGCGCGAGCACCGACGAGGTCGTGGCGGGCTGGCGGGAGGAGCTGAGCGCCTTCCGGCGGATTCGGAAGGACTACCTCCTCTACGGATGAAGCCGTCGAGTATGGCCAACTTCGCCCGGTAGCAGGACGATACGCACCACTACGGGGGACGAGGTGGTCGGTGATGGCGGATCCGGCGATGAGTGTGACGCCGTACTGGGAGCTGACGTTCGACGCGGACGGGGATCCGGACCCCGGCCGGCGGGACCGGCTGCTCGCGGAGGTGACGGACCGGGGGGTCAGGGACCTGGTCTTCCTCTCGCACGGCTGGAACAGCGACCGCTCGGCGGCGACCCGGCTCTGCAGCCACTTCTTCGAGCCGTTCCCGGAGCTCGCGCCGATGGCGGGGCTCGGGTACGTGGGGGTCGTATGGCCGTCGATGCGGTTCTCGGACGAGCCGATCCCGGACTTCCCGCGGGCGGTGGCCGCCGAACTGCCGCCGCGTCCGGTGCTCGACAAGGACACCCGGCACGCGCTGCTCGAGACCTTCCCGGGCCGGGCCACCGTGATCGACCGGCTGGCCCGGTTGCTGGACCAGCAGCCGCGCGCGGAAGCCGAGTTGGAGGAGTTCGGACGCCTGGTGCGGATGCTGGTGGAGGTCGTGCCGCCGGGCCCGCAGGCGCTGTTCGCGGCGGACACGCTGGCGGAGGGGGTGCCGCAGGACGAGCCGGAGATCTTGGCCGGGTCGGCGGCGGCGGTGTGCGAGGAGTTCGCTCAGGCGCTCACCCATCTCGAATCGCCCGGCGGGGCAGAGGAGTTCACGATTCCCAACCCGTGGGACGGGGCGCACGAACTGCTGCGGCAGGGGACCTACTACGCGATGAAGCGGCGCGCGGGCACGGTCGGCGAGCGCGGACTCGGCCGGGTGGTCGGGCAGCTCGCGCAGGCGGCGCCCGGGGTGCGGGTGCACCTCGTGGGACACAGCTTCGGCGCGCGGCTGGTGTCGTTCGCCCTGCGCGGGCTGCCCCAGGGGGTGCGGACGGTCAAGTCCGTCACGCTGCTCCAAGGGGCCTTCTCCCACTACGCGTTCGCGACCCGGCTGCCGCACGACGCCCGGGCGGGAGGGGTGCTCCAGGGCCAGCAGAACCGCGTCGACGGGCCGTTGGTGTGCTGTTACTCCAGCCATGACTCGGCGCTCGGCACCCTGTATCCGCTGGCCTCGCGGATGGCGGGTGACGCCCAGGGTGTCACGGCCTTCGACATCGGCCGGACGCTGGGCGCCAAGTGGGGGGCGATGGGGCACGACGGGGTGCAGGCCGTGCCGGGTACGGCGTCCGTGAAGCTCGCCGAGGCCCTGACGAAGCTGCCCGTGAAGGGCTGCGTGAACGTCGACGCGGCCGCCGTCGTCAGACGGGGCGGGCCACCCGCGGGCGCGCACAGCGACATCTGCCACCGCGAGCTGGCCCGGCTGGTGCTGGCGGCGGGCCGTATCCACTGACCCGCCGCCAACAGCCGTACATCCGCCGGTACTTCTACCGGTGCGAGGTGAACTCCACGACCTGCTGGAAGGTCGGACGGTTCTGCCAGCTGATGTTGTAGTGCTTGATGCCTCCCAGGGTGCGCTGCACGATCGAGTCGGCGCACCACTGGTCGCCCGCCGAGCACAGCGTGTCGCCGGGGTAGACCTGGGCCGCGGTCTTGCCGGCCGCGGTCTTCAGGGTGCTGATGAGCGTGTCCCGGCAGGCGCTGAGGCTGCCGCCGCCGCAGTACTTGTCCGCCAGCGGGCCCTGCACGCTCTCACCGAGCACCGCGCGGACGTCCTTGTCGACGTAGCTCCACCAGCCGTACTGGAAGGAGCTGCCCGCGTGGGCGCCGGTGGGGCCGTGCGCGGCCGACGGGGACTCGTCGACGGGCAGGTTGGCCTGCATGGCGGTGTACAGACTCGCGCCGAGGCCCGGTTCGAAGATGCCCTTCGCCAGCAGCGGCCACCACGCGTCCAGGATGCGGACCGCGTCGGCGTCGGCGTACTTCTTCGAACCCGCCGAGGTCTCGGTGCGCTTGCCGCCGGCCGTCAGCCACGCCTGGAGCTTGCTCACCGCGGCCGCGGCCGTGGAGTCGGTGACCGTCGAGCTGTTGATCACCTTGAGCAGGTCCGGGAGGACGTCCTCCGCGCGCAGGTCGGCGAGGGACGCGTCCGCCATGGCCTTCACCAGCGAGGCCCGGGTGACCCCGCCCGCGGCGACCAGCTTCTTCACCCGGTCCTCAAGCAGGTTGCCGCGGTGCACGGAACCGTCGCCCCAGGACGCGGTCGCGTAGTCCTTGGCCTGCTTGTTGTTCCAGGAGATGTAGTAGTCCTGGTCGATCGAGTTGGGGTGCGCGGAGGCCGGCGTGTAGTCGGCGGTGTTGGTCGCCGGGTTCCAGTTCTTCCACTCGTACGCCGACTGCGCCCACACCGGGAACTCGGCGTCGACGCCGGACGCGCGCACCGGGTTGTTCCCGCTGTTGTAGTACGCGGTGTGCGTGGAGTCGGCGTAGAACCAGTTGAAGGTGTAGTTGATGTGCTGCACCGCGCTCTGGAAGGTCTGCGGGCTCTTGACGTAGTCCGGGTCGTTCAGCATCTGGAAGCCGATGATCGAGTCGGCCTCGTGCAGGTAGGAGGAGCGCAGGGTGGTGTAGGCGACCTTCTTGCCGCCGGCGGTCGCCCGGTACTCGACGGGGCCGTACTTCGTGCGCCAGACCCTCATCGTGTACGACCCCGCGGCCGTGCCGTCGGCCGTGGTCGGGGCCCAGGAGTTCTTCTGCTCGATCTTCTCCATGGCCGTGCAGGTGCCGTGGTACAGGTAGTGGTAGTCGTCCTGGCACAGTTCGACGGCGTAGGTGTCGATGATGTCCTGGCCGGAGGTCGTGGCGGACCACGAGTAGTCCTGGCCGCGGCCGAGTTCGACGTACATGCTCAGGCCCGCGAAGGAGGCGCCGCGGGCGCTGATGCCGGGGCCCTGGATCTCCTGGAGCATGAGGAGCTGGGGGGCGAAGTAGCCGGTCTGCGGGCCGAAGACGGCGACCGGGTGACCGCTGGCGGTGTACTTCCCGCTGACGACCAGGGCGTTGGACATGCCGCGCTTGGCCGAGGTGAGGGCGTTCGCGGTCGCCGTGGCGGAGGCCGCCGAGGCGCTCTGATCGGCGCCGGTGCCCGTCGGATCGTAGACCAGGGGCTCGGTGCTCACCGAACCGGCGTCGGGCAGCGCCTCGCCCTGCGCGCTCGCGGGCTTGGGTGCGTACGGGAAGCTCTCGCCGTTGTGGACGGTGAGGACGGCCTCGGGGTCGTTGCGCTCACGGAAGGACTCCCAGACCTCGGTGCCCTTCGTCACGCCGTACCGCTCCTGGGCGGCCATCAGCGAGATCGCGTTGTTGACCTCGCCGCCGCCCCCGGAACCGAACAGGGAGCCGATGACGGAGGCCAGCGCGACCAGGTCGGTGATCTTGAAGTGGTCGATGGTGCCGGCGTTGGTGATCGAGTCCTTGTGGCCGGTCAGGACGTACTCGCCGGGGAAGTAGCGGCCGCTGTCGGAGGCGTCGATGTAGGAGTTGATGCCGGCGAGATAGGCGTTGGCGTCGGCGAGGGCCTGCTGCCCGCGGGCGCCGTTGGCCGCGACCGCGTTGTCGATCTGCGCCTGCAGGTCGGCCTCGCTGTAGGGCGCGTTGCGCCAGAACTGCTGCTCCAGGCCCTGGTTGGAGGGAGCGCCGCCGGCGAAGGCGGTCAGCTGGCCGCGTCCCACGTGCCGGAAGACGTCCATCAGCCACAGTCGGTCCTGGGCGGCCGCGTAGCCCGCGCCGAACTCCGTGCCGTATCTGGTGGTGCCGGTGATGTGCGGCACACCCGTCTTCTTGTCACGGACGATCGTCACATCGGTGCGGCCGGCCGGGCTCAGGGTGGAGGCGACCTGGTCGGACGCGACCCCGAAGGACGCGTCGTTGAAGAAGGTGTTGATCGTTGAGTTGGTGAGTGCGGGGTACCCCTTGGCCAGGTTGGCGTAGGGGCCGAGCTGGTCCTCGGCGTGGTCGGGCTGGGTGCCGAAGGCCTGGTTGAGGAGGACCTGCGCGAGGGTCGCGTTGCCGTTCTCGCCGGGCGGCAGGATGTCGGAACACTGGCCGCCGCAGTAGTCGTTCGGCGCCGCGGCCTCGGCCGCCGAGGCGGTCTGCGCAAGCGGGGACAAAAGACCGGCAATCAGGACGCATATGGATGCGGACTTCAGGAACCCGGTGAGTCTGCCGGGAGTTCTCAGTCTGTCGAGTGCGGTGCGTGAGGTGCGCCGTGGCATGGCAGCTCCAACCGACGGGGGGTGTGGCCGGACGTTACCGCCGGTATCCCCGGGATTGAAGATGAACATGCGTCAAGTTTTGGCAGGGGTTCTCGAGCTTATGGGGGGCATCGGAAATCGGATGGAGCCAAATCGCTTGTCGATACGTCTATTCGGCAACGCCGCGCGAAGTCCGTGCGGCGACCGCCGAAGTGACCGAAGTACAGGTGTAGTTGTGACGGAGGTGCAGGGCGATGGCCGGTTTCCGGAGTCTGGCGAGACAGGTGCGGGATCCGCGGTGCGATCTGGCGCTTCGGCGCTACTCGCTGCGCAAGTGCCTTGAGCGGTTCGCTCCTTACGGACACAGGGCGACCTGGGACCACTTGTGCTCCCGGGCGGGATTCGCTCCCGAGGACCGCTCCCCCGACCCGGCGCGGCTCGTGGCCGCACTGGAGGAGCTGGAGGAGGCCCGTTCGGTCTGGCTCGCCTACGAGGTCGAGTTCGCCGAGCGGCGCAAGAAGGAGAAGCACGACGGGTTGCGCAGGCCGGGCAGTGTGGACGACTGGCACCGGCTGACCTGGGGCGGGTTCGGAGTCGCATGGTGCGACGACCCCCGGGTGCACCCCGATGATTCGCTGGCCGAGGTGCTGCGCAGGCTGATCTCCGCGTTGGAGCGCGAGCCGGGCGCGGTGTGCCCGGTGTGCGACGGGGAGCGGCTCGTGTGGAAGTACGAACTGGATCACGAACCCTCGACCGGCCCGGTCTGCGTGGACTGCGGAATCCTGGTGCCGCGGCCCGTGCTCACCCCCGAGGCCCTGGCGGACGCCAGGCGCGGACGGTTGCTGATGTCGGCCTAGAGCGTACGAGCGCGCCGGGGGTGCGCCGGGGATGCCGCACCCCCTGTTCTGACAGCGTTGAACTGTCGGTGCCGCCTGGCACCATCGAGGAATGGTGCAGGTGTGTCTCAACGGCCCGCGCGGGGCCGCCGACGGTGCGGCGGTGCCGCTCACTCCCGAGTCCCTGGCGCAGGCGGCGGCCGAGGCCGTCGCGGCGGGCGCCACGGACATCCATGTCCACCCCAAGACACCGTGCGGGCAGGACAGTCTGTCGCCGCGGGTGGTCGCGGCCACACTTGAGGCGATCCGTGCGCGGGTGTCGGTCCCGGTCGGTGTGACCACCGGCGCCTGGGCGGAACCGGACCCGAGGGCCCGCCTGGCCCGAGTCCGGAGCTGGACCGTGCTGCCCGACCACGCCTCGGTGAACTGGCACGAGCCGGGGGCCGAGTCGCTGGCCGCGGCCTTGATCGACCTGGGGGTCGGTGTGGAGGCCGGCATCTGGTCGGGCACGGACGCGGCCGAGCGGTTCGCGGTGTCCGCGCTCGGGCCGAAGGTGCTGCGCGTCCTCGCGGAGGTGACGGCGGCCGACGCGGCGGAGGATTCCGCGCGCACACTACTCGCCGAGCTCGGTACGGCCCACGACCGTCCGGTGCTGCTGCACGGCGAGGACGACGGCGCCTGGCCGGTACTGCGGCTGGCAGGCCGGCTGGGCCTCGCGACCCGGATCGGCCTGGAGGACACGCTGCTCCTGCCGGAGGGTCAACCTGCTCTGTCCAACGCTCAGTTGGTGGCGGAGGCACTGGTCCAGTCCGGGTGGTCCCAGCGGTCGTCGTAGGGCAGGGCGAGGAGTTCTGCCATTTTCGCCAGGTCGGACTCGTCCTGGGCGCGGAGGGCGGCGGGCGCGTGGGCCGCCGGCCAGGACTGGAGCGCGGTCACCAGGGCGCCGTCGTCACCGCGACACCACCAGCGGAACGGCGAGTCGTCGGTGATCAGGTCGAACATCCAGGCCGGCTGCGTCCGGAAGCGGTCGAGAATCGGGGTCAGGTCGCCCAGAATCGTGGCGCAGGTCTCGAACACGTCCCTGCCGGGATACGGCGGCTCCGGCGTCGTGAGTGTGTCGTCCCACCACGCGTGCACGAACGCCTCGACGGCCGCCGCCTGCTCGGACGGCCAGGCCCGCCAGTGCACCCGGCTCAGTCCGTGCTCCTCCCAGCCGATGCCGCAAAGGCTGCCGTCGGCCATGGCGTGCGCCGTCTGCGGCAGGAGACGGCGCATCACCGCCGCGTGGTCCTCGAAGTTCCCCGGGCTCTCGAAGACGAACCGGCGGACCAGGTCGACGGGCATCCGCGTGTACGGCGTCCGCAGACATGCCGTGTCCTCGGGGAGGTAATACCGCTCGCAGCCGGTCCCCGTGGGGCTGGCGAAGCCGTTGAAGACGGTGTCGATGTCGGTGAGCGCCGCGCCAAGGGCCCTTGACGTCATGGGAGTTGATCCCGTCAGGACTCCGGGCGCGGTGTCGCCGCGGGCCGAAGATCGCGACGCTACCAGGCACGGGGAGGAGGCACCAGGGGATTCCGGCACCGCCCGGTGGGACGGAGGCCGCACCGCCTGTACGACTCAGCGGCACTCGTGCGCCGTCTCCTGCCGCTCCGGATCACTGCGCCCGTTCCCCTGCCGTCTTCCGCTCCGCTCCACCAGCAGCCGCGAGCCCGTCAGCCGGTCGCCGAAGACGTCGTCCGGGTTGGACAGGACGCAGGTGTCCAGGGAGAGGCAGCCGCAGCTGATGCAGTCGGTGAGGTGGTCGCGGAGACGGTTCAACTGCTGGATGCGCTCGTCGAGTTCGGAGCGCCAGGCCTCGGAAAGGCGGGTCCAGTCCTCGCGCGTGGGGGTGCGTTCCTCGGGGAGTTCGGAGAGGGCGTCGCGGATCGTGGCCAGGGGGATGCCGACGCGCTGGGCGGCCCGCACGAACGCGACCCGGCGCAGCGCGTCACGGGAGTAGCGGCGCTGGTTGCCGGTGGTGCGGCGGCTGCTGATCAGGCCCTTGGACTCGTAGAAGTGCAGGGCGGAGACGGCGGCGCCGCTGCGGGCGGCGAGCTGGCCGACCGTGAGTTCATGGATCTTCTCGGGAATCTGGGGCACCCCTCGAAGCCTACCCATGCTGTCACCCTCGCGGTCCGTTGACAGGGGCTGCCCGGCCGACCATGCTAAGCAGTCGCTTAGATATTTTGCGGCAAGGAGGCCGGGACATGGCAGAGCCGAGGATCTTCACGGGCGCCGACGACCTGAAGGCGGCGGTGGGCGAGCAGCTGGGGTACACCGACTGGCTGGAGGTCGACCAGAAGCGCATCGACCTGTTCGCGGAGGCCACCGGTGACCACCAGTGGATCCACGTCGACCCGGAGAAGGCCGCCACGGGGCCCTTCGGCACCACCATCGCGCACGGCTATCTCACCCTGTCGCTGCTGCCGCTGTTCGGACCGCAGCTGATCAAGGTCGAGGGCGTGAAGATGGGCGTCAACTACGGGACGAACAAGGTGCGTTTCCCGGCGCCGGTGCCCGTGGGCTCCCGGCTGCGCGCCACCGCGCAGATCACCGGCGTCGACGACGTGGCGGGCGGTGTCCAGGTCACCGTCGCCTTCAGCGTGGAGCGCGAGGGCGGCGACAAGCCGGTGTGCGTGGCGGAGTCGGTGTCCCGGTACTACCTGTAAAAGGTCACTTCGCCCTGTAGAGGGTCACTTGGCCGCGCCCACCATGCGCAGCACGAGGTCGGCGTCGAGCGCGCCGACCTCGTCGGGCGTCCAGGGGCCGTCGACGTTGAACCAGCGGGCCACGTCGATGCAGAGCGACATGACGGCGAGGGTGGTGCCCCGCACGTCGAGCACGTCGAACTCGCCGGAGGCCACGCCGTCCTCGATGATCCCGCGCACCTCGGCGTCGCACTGCCGGCGCAGGGCGAGGATCTCGGCACGGGCGTCGGGGCCGAGGGAGTCCAGTTCGTACTGGACGACCCGGGCGGTGGTACGGCCGCCCGCGTGCCAGCGCACGAAGGAGCTCACCGCGTCCGCGAGCCGCTCGGTGGCGGTACCCTCGCGGCGGGCGGCGACCCGGAGGATCTCCAGCGCCTTCGCGTGACCGATCCGGCTGATGCGGTGCAGCAGCTCTTCCTTGGTCTTGTAGTGGATGTAGAGCGCGGCGGGGCTCATCCCGGCCCGGCCCGCGATGTCCCGGGTCGTGGTGGCGTGGTAGCCGCGCTCGGCGAACGCCTCCACCGCGGCGACGAGCAGCCGCCGCGCCGCGTCGGGCGTGACCTCACCCCACGCCGACAGCTCGCCGTCGGCCGTCTCCTCCGCCGTACTCATCGCACGCCCCTCTCCGCCGTTCAGAACCTCCACCATACCGCCGAACCTGAGCGAGCGCTTAGCCTGCCCGCTCAGCGGGCACCTGCGGCGGGCCGGACCCTTGCGCGAGGGGCGCGGGCGGGGAGCTGTTCACCGCGGGCGCCTGCGGCGGGCCGGGACGTGGCGTACGGGGACGTGAGCGGGAGCTGGTCGCTGCGAGCGCCACGGGGCAGCCCCGAACAGAGCGTACGGGGACGTGAGCAGGAGCTGGTCGCTGCGAACGCCGGGGGCGGCCCCGAACAGAGCGTACGGGGACGTGAGCAGGGGCTGGTCGGTGCGAATCCCTGCGACGGGTCCGGAACCGCAGGCAAGGGTGCACGAAGGCAGCTGTTCCGGGCGCGCGCCAGGCATGGGGACCGGAACCGCACGCACGAAGGCGCGAGGGGCAGCTGCTCCGAGCGGGCGCCGAGCCCGCAGGGCCGGAACCGCACGCCAGGAGGCACGAGGCGGTGCCGTTCGGCGCGGGCGCAAGCCAAGGGGGCCGGAACCGTCGGCAAGGGGACGTGGGTGCCAGCCCTTCCGTGCTCGCCCCGGCCTCGGGGCGGAACGGCACCCAGGGAGCCGCAGGGTGCCGACAGCTCGCCGCGAACCACCGAGCACCGAGCACCGAGCACCGAGCACCGTACGGAATCAGATTGCCGTGGACCAGACCCGGCCCAGACCCGCTCAAGACCCTGGACCGGGACCCCCGGAGCCCACCCCAGGTCAGACCCCCTCCCCACCGGCCCCGCTCAGAGCTTCTCGAAGGGGTCGTGCTCCGCGAGCAGCTTCTCCAGGCGGGCTTGGTCGACTCGACTCACGATCTGGCCCGCCTCCTGGCGGTCGCGGATGACCTTGGCGAGGGTGAAGGCGGAGGTGACGAGGTACAGGACGGCGATCGCGAGGAAGCCGCGGACCCACGCGTCGGCGTTAAGGCGGAAGATGCCGACGGCCGTGGCGGCCATGGCCACGGCGAAGGAGGCGACGGCCTGACCGTAGAAGGCGGCCGTGTTCTGCTGCTTGACCGGTGTGTCACTCATGGCCAGAGTCTCGGCCGACCATGGCCCCGGCCACATCCGCTCAGGTACTCACACGGTACTCAGAACGCCGAGACCCCCGTCAAAGCCCGCCCGATCACCAGCTTCTGGATCTGGCTCGTGCCCTCGTAGAGGGTCATCACCCGGGCGTCGCGCAGCAGTTTGCCCGCCGGGTACTCGTCGATGTAGCCGTAGCCGCCGAACACCTGCAAGGCGTTGTTCGCGGCGCGCACGGCCGCTTCCGAGGCGAACAGCTTGGCCTTGGAGGACGCGACCGCGAAGGGCTCGCCGCGGTCGATCAGGTCGGCCACCCGCCAGGTCAGCAGCCGGGCCGCGTCCACGTCGACGGCGATGTCACTGATCAGCTCCTGGACCAGTTGGTGCCCGGCGATCGGCTTGCCGAACTGCTCACGCTCGCCCGCGTATCGCAGAGCCGCGTCCAGGGCGGCCTGGGCTATGCCGACACACCCCGCCGCCACCGACATCCGCCCCTTGGCCAGCGCGGACATGGCGACGGAGAACCCCTTGCCCTCCTCGCCGACCATCGCGGAGGCGGGCACCCGGACCCCCTCCAGGACCAGTTCGGCGGTCGCCTGGCCGCGCAGCCCGAGTTTGCCGTGGATCGTGCGGCGGGTGAGGCCGGGGGTGTCCGCCGGTACGAGGAAGGCGGAGACGCCCTTGTGGCCGGGGGCGTCCGTCGACCGGGCGAACAGCAGCACCACGTCGGCCCACGTGCCGTTGGTGATGAACATCTTGGTGCCGTCGATGACGTAGTCGTCGCCGTCCCGCACCGCGCGCGTGGCGAGGTTGCCCGCGTCGGAGCCGGTGCCGGGCTCGGTCAGGCCGAAGCAGCCGACGTACGCGCCGGAGGTGAGCCCGGGAAGCCAGTGCCGCTTCTGCTCCTCGGTCCCCCACGCGGCGACCGTCTTGGCGACGAGCCCCAGCGAGACGGACACGATCCCGCGCACGGACGAGTCCCCGCGCCCCAGCTCCTCGGTGACCAGGCAGTACGCGAGATGGTCGCCGCCCGAGCCGCCGTACTCCTCGTCGATCGTCAGCCCGAGGAAGCCGACCTCTCCGAGCTTCTTGACGATCGACCGGTCGACCTCCTCGGCGCGATCCCAGGCGACGACGTGGGGGGCGATCTCCCGGGCCACGAAGTCCCGCGCCAGCTGCCGTACGGCAGCCTGCTCCTCACTCAGCCCCAGGTCGACCACGGGATCACCTCACTTGAGAGCAACGCCTTTAAATTAGCACTGCTAGTTTCTGGTTCGCAGCCCTACTATGTGCGCCATGGCCCGACCGCGCAAGCCCCTCCTCAGCACCGACCGGATCGTCGAGACGGCACGCGCGCTCGTGGACGCGGAGGGCCTCGCGGCCCTGTCCACGCGCCGGCTGGCGGCGGAGCTCGGGGTCAGCGGCCCGTCCCTCTACAACCACTTCCGGACGAAGGACGAGATCCTGGAGGCGGTCGCCGACTCGGTGAGCGCCCAGGTCGACCTGTCGATGTTCGAGGACGCCCGGCCCTGGCGGACCGCCCTGCACGACTGGGCCGTCTCCTACCGCGCCGCCCTGCGCGACCACCCCAACATCGTCCCGGTCCTGGCCCGGGGCCCCGGCCGCCGCCCCGCGGGGCTGCGTCTCGCCGACGCGGTCTACGGCGCGATGGTCGACGCGGGCTGGCCACCGGCGCAGGCCACGTCCATCGGCGCGCTGATGCGGTACTTCATCATGGGCTCCGCGCTCGGTTCGTTCGCCGGGGGCTTCGTGGACGACGCGAGCGCGTACGACCCCGCGGACTATCCGCACCTCGGCCAGGCGCACCTGCTCGCCGAGCAGCAGGAGAAGATCGACGAGCGGGCGTTCGAGACCGGACTCCGGGCGCTGCTGGACGGTCTCGCGCAGCAGTACGAGCAGGCCGGAGGCGCCGGGTAGCCATGTTTCGGCGGGCACCGAAGCGTTGCTGCCCCATGCTGGACCGCATGACCAAGGACCCGCAGGCACCCCGGCTGGCGAGGCTCGCCGCCCTGATGGCCGACGAGACCCGGGCCGCCTGTCTCCTGGCCCTGCTCGACGGCCGGGCCTGGACCGCGGGCGAACTGGCCCGCCACGCGGGGGTCGCCGCGTCCACCCTGAGCGAGCACCTGGGCAAACTCGTCGCGGGCGGTCTGCTGACGCAGGAGCGTCAGGGCCGCCACCGGTACGTGCGGCTGGCCGACGCGAGGGTGGCCCACCTGGTGGAGGACCTGGCGGCACAGGTCTCCCCCGACCCGGACGCGGACGCGGTCCCGCGCCCGCGAAACCTGCGGGAGTCGAGCGCCGGCTCGGCCATGGCCCGGGGCCGCACGTGCTACGACCACTTCGCGGGCCGTCTGGGCATCGCCCTGACCGACGCCCTGACGTCACGTCACCTCCTGCGCCAGGACACGGGTTTCGCCCTCACGGAAGCGGGCCTGGCCTGGTTCGAGGAGGTCGGCATCCCGCTCGACCGCAAAGGCCGCCGCCCCCTGGCCCGAGGCTGCCTCGACTGGACGGAACGCCGCCCGCACCTGGCCGGGGTCGCGGGGGCAGCCCTGTGCCGCCACGCCCTCGCCGAGGGCTGGTGCGTACGCATCGGTTCGGAGCGCGCCGTGAAGGTGACGGGGACGGGCGAACAAGCCCTGTCGGAGCTCCTGGGCATCGACGGATCGACCTTGCGCTGAACACGCCCCGCGGACGGCTGCGCACCCGTCCGAAATCCGCGAGCTTCCGCTCTCTCCCTTCCCTAACCTCAGGAGCATGATGAACCTCCGCCGCACCGAACTCCTCGCCGCCGGCGCAGCCACCGTCACCGTCATCCTCTGGGCCTCGGCCTTCGTCTCCATCCGGAGCGCGGGCGCCGCCTACTCCCCCGGCGCGCTCGCCCTCGGCCGCCTCCTGTCCGGCGCCGTCGCCCTAACCGTGATCTGCCTGATACGCCGGGAAGGGCTCCCCCCGCGCTCCGCGTGGCGCGGCATCGCGGTCTCCGGCGTCCTCTGGTTCGGCTTCTACATGGTCGTCCTGAACTGGGGCGAGCAGCAGGTGGACGCGGGCACCGCGGCGCTGGTCGTGAACATCGGCCCGATCCTGATCGCCCTGCTCGGCGCCCGTCTCCTCGGAGACGCGATGCCGCCCCGTCTGCTGGCGGGCATGGCGGTGTCCTTCGCGGGCGCCGTCACCGTGGGCCTGTCGATGTCGGACGACGGCGGGTCCTCCGTGCTCGGCGTGGTCCTGTGCCTGCTCGCGGCGATCGCCTACGCCGGCGGAGTCGTCGCCCAGAAGCCGGCCCTGGGCTCGGCTACCCCCCTGCAGGTGACGACATTCGGCTGCCTCGTGGGCGCCGTCGTCTGCCTGCCGTTCGCCGGCCGGCTGGTGTCGGAGGCGGCCGACGCCCCCGCCTCGGCGACCCTCAACATGGTCTACCTGGGCGTGTTCCCGACCGCTCTGGCCTTCACCACCTGGGCCTACGCCCTCGCCCGTACGACCGCCAGCCGCATGGGCGCGACCACCTACGCGGTGCCCGCCCTGGTCGTCCTGATGTCATGGCTGGCGCTAGGCGAGGTCCCGGGCCTGTTCACACTCGCGGGCGGGGTGCTGTGCCTGGCGGGCGTGGCGGTGTCCCGGTCCCGCGCACGGGCGGCTGCGGCTCCGGTGCCGGCACCGGAGCCGCAGCCCGAGAAGGCGTCAGACGCCGCGTGAACGCGCCCTGCCCGCAAGGACCTTGATGCAGAGCAGCGCGATGACCGAGAGCACGATGATGTACCCGGACACCGCCATCGAGGTCCCGGTGGCGTCCAGCAGCAGCACCATCAGGAAGGGCGCGAGCCCACCGCCCAGCACCGCGGCGATCTGGTAGCCGAGGGAGGCACCCGTGTACCGCATCTCGGGCGTGAACAGCTCGGCGAACAGGGCGGCTTGGGGGCCGTACATGATGCTCAGGAAGCATCCGGCGACGAACGTGCCGACGGCCAGCCAGAGCAGCGACCCGGTGTCGATCAGCAGGAACATCGGTACGGCCCACAGGGCGATGCCGACCGCGCCGGCGGCGTAGATCCGGATGCGGCCGAGGCGGTCGGAGAGGGCGGCCGCGGCCGGGATCAGCACCAGCTGGGTGAGGCTGATGCAGAGCGAGACGGTGAGAACGGCACTGCGTTTCATGCCGAGTTCGCGGGTGGTGTAGTCGAGGACGCCGGTGATCAGGATGTAGAAGGTCGCGGTGTTCACGGCGAAGGAGCCGCCCGCGAGCAGGACCGTGCCGAGGTGGTGACGGAGGACCGTGCGCAGCGGGGAGTTCTGCGCGGCCTTCTCCTGCTCGGCCAGCTCCCGCTCCGCCTGGCGGAATTCGGGGGTCTCCTCGACCTTGGCGTGGATGTACCAGGCGAGCGCGAGGACGAACAGGCCAATGAGGAACGGGATGCGCCAGCCCCAGGCCGCGAAATCGGCGTCCGTGGTGAAGGCCCCGGCCAGCAGGAAGACGGTGTTGGCCGTCACCACGCCGATGGGGACGCCGAGTTGGACGACACTGCCGTAGAGGCCGCGCTTGCCCTCGGGGGCGTACTCGGTGGCCAGCAGCATCGCGCCGCCCCACTGCGCGCCGACTGCGACGCCTTGTACGACGCGGAGGAGGACGAGCAGGATCGGGGCGGCGACGCCGATCGTGTCGTACGTCGGCAGGAGGCCGATGCCCGTGGTGGCCAGGCCCATGAGCGTCAGGGCGAGCACCAGCATGGGCTTGCGGCCGCGCTTGTCGCCGATCTGACCGGCGACGATGCCGCCGATGGGGCGGGCCAGGAAGCCGACGGCGAAGGTGGCGAAGGCGGCGAGGACTCCGGCGGAGGAACTGCCCGCGGGGAAGTAGAGGTCGCCGAGGACGAGGGCGGCGGCTATGCCGAAGACGAAGTAGTCGTACCACTCGACGGCGGACGCCAGGGCGGCCGCGGTGGCGACGCGACGGCGGTGGGGAGACGCCGGCGCGGTGACGGAAGTGGGGTGAGCGGTAGGGGCCGTGTCCATGCGGTGCACACTCCGGTGGGTGCGTGGGGACGTTGGCGGCTGAACATACTGACCGGACGGTATGGGGTCAACGGTTGTGCGCGATGGTTGCCCGGAGCACCTGAGGCGGGACTCCGGGCGACCGTCGGTCAGAACACCACCAGTGCCCTGCCGCCCTTCCCCGCAAGCATGTTGTCGAACGCCGCCGGGATGCCGTCCAGCGCGACCCGTTCCGTCACCAGGGCGCCGAGGTCGAGGCGGCCCGCCCGGACGTGCTCGGCGAGCACGGGCAGGTCCTCGGCGGGGTTGGAGTTGCCGTAGACGCAGCCCGCGAGAGTGCGGCCCCAGTGGAAGATCTCCAGGGCGTTGAAAGTGACCTGCTGGTCCTTGCCGCCGATGCCGACGACGGTCGTACGGCCGCCGCGGCGGGTGGAGTCCCAGGCCGTACGGATGGTCGACGCGCGGCCCACGCACTCCACGGCGACGTCGACGCCCTGCTTGCCGGTCAGGCCCCTGATCTCGCGGGCGGTGGTGTCGGAGGCGATCACGTAGTCGGTGGCCCCGGCGGCGAACGCCAACTCCTCCTTCTCCGGGGAGACATCGACCGCGACGATCCGTGACGCGCCCGCGATCCGGGCCGCCTGGAGCGCGGCCAGGCCCACGCCTCCGGCGCCGTACACCGCGACCGTCTCGCCCTCCCGGACCCGCGCCGCGTGGTGGACGGCGCCGTAGCCGGTGAGGACCGCGCAGCCCAGCAGGGCCGCGTCGGTGAGCGGGATGCCGTCGGGGAGGGGCAGAAGGCAGGACGCGGAGACGACCGTCTCCTCGGCGAACGCGGCGACGTTCAGGCCGGGGTGGAGGTCGGTGCCGTCGGCGGTGCGGGCGTAGACGTCGGCGGCGCCGTTCAGGGCGTTGACGCACAGCCAGACCTCGCCGAGCGTGCAGGCGTGACAACTGCCGCAGGAGGGAGCCCAGTTGAGGACGACTCCGTCGCCGGGCGCCACCCCGGCCACCCCCTCCCCCACGGCGACCACCGTGCCCGCGCCCTCGTGGCCGAGGACGGCCGGGACGGGGACGCGCATGGTGCCGTTGGACAGGGACAGGTCGGAGTGGCAGACCCCGGCGGCGGCGAGACGCACCCGGACCTGGCCGGGGCCGGGGTCCGGAAGGTCGATGTCGGTGACCTCCAGGGGAGCGCCCACGGCGGGAAGGACGACGGCACGAACCACGGGAAGGCTCCTCAGAACTGGAGGGACTTGGTCTGGAGGTACTCGGCGAGACCGTGCGAGCCGAGCTCGCGGCCCACGCCGGACTGCTTGTAACCGCCGAA
Organism: Streptomyces sp. SLBN-8D4; assembly: GCF_049739545.1. Classification (NCBI taxonomy): domain Bacteria; kingdom Bacillati; phylum Actinomycetota; class Actinomycetes; order Kitasatosporales; family Streptomycetaceae; genus Streptomyces; species Streptomyces sp. SLBN-8D4. The sequence continues at coordinate 7,709,390 of NZ_JBMGQC010000001.1, read as the reverse complement.
CGGGGCGAGGGGGTTGAAGCGGCCGCCGTTGATGTCGACCTGCCCGGTGTCCATCCGGCGCGCGAAGGCCACCGCCTCCGCCTCCTCACCGGCCCAGACGGCGCCCGCGAGGCCGTAGACCGTGCCGTTGGCGATGCGCAGGGCGTCCTCCTCGTCCTCGTAGCGCAGGACGGACAGGACCGGCCCGAAGATCTCCTCCTGCGCGATCGTCATGTCGGGAGTGACGTCGGCGAAGACGGTCGGGGCGACGAAGTAGCCCTGCTCGCGCGGGGATTCAGGGCCTCCGGCGACCAGCCGGGCCCCCTCCGCCACACCCTTCTCGATGTAACCGCGCACCCGCGCCTGCTGCTTGGCGTTGACGACGGGCCCGATGCGCTCGCCGTACTTCGCGGCGGCCGCGGCGGCGAGCTCGACGGCCTCGTCGTACTGGTCCCGGTGCACCAGCATCCGGGTCCAGGCGCTGCACGTCTGGCCGGAGTTGGACATGACGTTGGCGACGCCGACGTTGACCGCCTTGGCGAGGTCGGCGCTCGGCAGGATGACGTTGGCGGACTTGCCGCCGAGCTCCAGGGCGACCTTCTTCAGCGCGGCACCGGCGCTCGCGCCGATCCGCCGGCCGACCGCGGTGGAGCCGGTGAAGGAGACCAGGTCGACGCCGGGGTGCTCGACCAGGGCCTGCCCCGCGACCGGGCCGAGTCCGGTGACCAGGTTGAAGACGCCGGCCGGGACGCCGGCCTCGTGGACCGCCTCGGCGAAGAGCTGGGCCACCAGCGGGGTGTCCTCGGCCGGCTTGAGGACGACCGTGCAACCCGCAGCGAGGGCCGGGGCGACCTTGGCGACGATCTGGTGGAGCGGGTAGTTCCAGGGCGTGATCGCGGCGACCACGCCGACCGGCTCCTGATGGACGGTGGAGTTGCCGACCTTCTCCTCGAAGGGGTAGGTCTCGGCGAGCTCGGCGTAGGAGGCGGCGACCGCGACGGGGACGGCGGCGTGGACGTTCTGCGAGAACTTCAGCGGCGAGCCGAGTTCGGCGGTGACCGTCTCGGCGATCTCGTCCTTGCGGGCGGCGAGGACGTCCCTGAGGGCGGCCAGGCGGGCGGCCCGCTCGGCCGGAGCGGTCGCGGCCCAGGCCGGGAGTGCGCTGCGGGCGGCCCGTACGGCGAGGTCGACGTCCTCGGCGGTGCCGGCCGGGACCCGTGCGATGACCTGCTCGTCGGCCGGGTTCACGACCTCGATCACGTCCGGGCCGGTGGCCGGGCGCCACTCGCCCTCGATGTACATGCCGTCGTGCGCATTCATGGTGCGTCCTCCCGGGCTGGGCCGTGCCGTGTTGTCGTCCGGCCTCATAAACTAGCGACGATAGTTTTTTCGCGCCAGAGCGGGACCGGACCCGCCACGGACATCAGAAGTCGACTCGGGCCCGCTCGTCCACCCGCGCCACGGCCTCCTGCCCGAACTCCTTCTCGTACGCCCGCCGGATCTCCTCGATCTTCCGGTCGCTCGCGGAGGCCCGGCTCAACGGGTAGCAAATGCACCGGCCTGCGCGGCGCATCATGAGCGGAGCCAGAGTCTGATCGAAGCAACGGTGACCGTCCGGTGGAAGACGTAGGCGCGCTTGTCGAACCTCGTGGCCACGGCCCGGAAGTCCTTGAGCCCGTTGATGGTCCGCTCGACTTCGTTCCTGCGCTTGTGGATTGGGGTGCCGTGCCCTTGGTTCACTCCATTGGGTCGACGGGGGGGTGGGGGCTGACCGGGGGCCGGGGGGCAGAGGGGTGGCGGACGCTTGAGCCGCACCCTCCCCGCGATCTCACCCGTGCTCCCACGGCTGACGCCCCCTCCGCCCTGCCGTCGCCCTCCTCACTCGTCCAGGTCCGGCAACCGGTCCGGGGACGGGCAGATGCGGTCGCCGTGCTGGTCGAAGACGAAGAGGTGGGAGATGTCGACGAGGAGGGGGACCTGCATGCCGCGGCGCAGGTCGATGTCCGGGGTGGTGCGGACGACGAGGTCGCCGGGGAGGCGGGCGTCGGAGGGGGCGGGTGCGGGGTCGGGGTCCGGCGGGTCCTCCAGGACCACTACGGGGCCCGCGCGCAGGGAGACCGCCCGTTCTCTCAGGCGGTCCAGGACCGTGCCGTCGCGGCGGCGGCGCCGGGGCGAGCGCGAGGCGGGGCGCGGGGCCTCCAGGTCGGCGACGAAGGCGGGGCGGGAACCGGTGTCGAAGTGGACCAGGACCTCGTGGCCCTGGAACTCCACGTGTTCCACCAGGCCGGTGATCGGCATCTCCCCGGGGCGGGCGGAGGTCCGTTTGGCGATGCGGATCGCCTCCGAGCGCAGGCCCACGATCACCTCGCGCCCCTGCTGCACGCGGAGCAACTGGTGGTCCAGGGAGAGGGGTTCGGGCAGCCGCAGGTACTGCTTGCCGAGGCTGATGGTCATCGCGCCGTCCAGCGGGGCCCGGACCACCCCGCGCAGCAGGTTGATGCGCGGAGTGCCGATGAAGGCGGCGACGAAGACGTTGCGGGGCAGCGCGTACACCGAGCGCGGGGAGTCGACCTGCTGGAGGACTCCGCCGCGCAGGACGGCCACCCGGTCGCCGAGCGACATGGCCTCGGCCTGGTCGTGGGTGACGTAGACCGTGGTGACGCCCAACTCCCGGGTGAGCCCGGCTATTTCGGCGCGCAGGTGGTTGCGGAGCTTGGCGTCGAGGTTGGACAGCGGCTCGTCCATGAGGAAGGCGGAGGGGTGGCGGGAGATGGCCCGGCCCATCGCCACCCGCTGGCGTTCGCCACCCGAGAGCTGGGCCGGGTAGCGGTCGAGGAGGTCCTCGATGCCCAGCATGCGGGCGGTGGCGTCCACGCGGGCCCGGGGGTCCTCGCCGGGGGCCTCGATACGCAGCGGGAAGCCGATGTTCCCCCGGCTGGTCATGTTCGGGTAGAGGGCGAAGTTCTGGAACACCATCGCCATCCGCCGCTCGGCGGGCAGCAGGTCATTGGCGTACTCGCCGTCGAGCCTGAGCTCGCCCTCGGTGATCTCCTCCAGCCCGGCGATCATCCTGAGCACGGTGGATTTCCCGCAGCCGGAAGGGCCGAGCAGGACGAGGAACTCGCCGGGAACGATGTCCAGCGAGAGCCGGTCCACCACCCGGACGCCCCGGGTGTAGGTCTTGCTGACGTGGTGCAGGGATATGGCGCGTGTCATGAGGGTGCCCCCGAGGGCTGGTTCAGGCGCTGGTGCTCCGCGGTGGAGAGGCCCCGTGCGGGTCGTACGGGGCTGTGAGTCACGGAAGTTAACGGAATGCATGCGCCCGGGGGAAGAGACTGGGCGGGATCGGACGCTTCCGTCCAGCCTGCGAGATAACGGACGCCCGGATTCAGCCCGCCGTCACACCTTCAGCTCACCGTCGCGTCCTTCGGTAGCCGGGGCTCGCGGGTCTGGGTGAGGTGGGCGAAGACGACGACGTTGCTGGTGTAGCCGGTCCGCCGGGTGAAGAGTCCGCCGCAGGTGATCACGCGCAACTCCGGGCGCCGGACCGGGCCGTAGACCTCCTTGTCGGGGAAGCCCGACTTGTCGAAGACCTTCACCCGGTCCACGGTGTAGACCGCGGTACGACCGTCCGCGCGTGCCGCCTCGATCACCTTGCCGGGCTTCACCTGGGCGAGCGCGGCGAAGACGGCGGGGCCGGTCATGGTGTCGCGGTGGCCGACGGCGATCGCCGCGCCGGACTCGCCGGGCGTGGCCCCGCCCCGGTACCAGCCCACGAGCTTCGGCTTGTCGACCGGCGGTGTCGACAACTCCCGGCCCTTGGTGAGTCCGAGGCCCATGACCGGGGCGTTGATGCCCAGGGACGGGATGCGGAACGTCGTCGGCCGCGACCGGGGCAGCGGGCGGGGCGGAGGCGTGCGGGTGGGTGCGGTGCGGGCGGCGGGGGCCGGCTCGTCGGGCGCCGCCGCGTCCGGGCCGGCGGCCGCCACGATGTCCGGACCGTCGGGCCCGTCCGGCGCTGTCGATTTGCCGTCACCCGTACAGCGGACCCCCACCGTCACCAGGACGACCGTGAGCAGGGCCGTCCTGGTGAGGCGGTAGGCGCGGGTCCGGTACCAGGGCCTGCGTCTGCGCCTACGCGGCGCCATTGGGCCGACGGCGGTTCAGCCGGAAGTACGCGACACCGCCGACCGCCACCAGGCCGACGGCTCCCGCGGCGGTCACCGGCGCGAAGGCGGCCGCGGTGTCGACGAGACCGCCGCCACCCGCGTGCACCCCGCCCTTCGGGCCGTTCGGGTCGCTCTTGCTCCAACCCCCGCCGTCGCGCTGGTCCTCGATCTGGTCGCCCGGCCGGCGCTCCGCGTCGCGCTTGCCGTCATGGCAGTTGACGCGGAAGACCTTCTCCTTGGGGGCGCCCGCCACGATCCAGGTGATCTTGTACTGTCCGTCCGCCACCCCCAGCGGGTCGGTGTGGCCGGCGCCCCCCGCGAGCTGGATGGTGCCCGCGACGGTGGCGGCGGTGGGCAGCGGAGGCTGGGGCGTGATGGTGTAGGCGATGGTGGTGAGGACGTCGAAGTTGACGGCATCCAGGTAGAACTTGCAGACCCGGGGATCGTCCTTGGAGACGCCGAAAGGCACGCCCACGTGGTGGATCCGGATGTCGCCGTTCTCGCCCGCTGCCGATGCGGTCGGCGCCGCCACCCACGATGCGCCGGCCGCCGCGAGGGCGGTGAGGACGACCGAGGCGCCCGTGCGGACGCGGAAGGTACGTGGGAGTTTCAGGGTGGGCATGCGCGCTCCTCCGATTCAGGCGATTTCCATACAAATCGCTCTTTCGGCAGCACTCTCCTTCATGCGCGCGACGGTCGGCCGCATCGGCGTCCGGCGCGCCGTCAGATATCGCTCGTGCGGCGCAATCCCGGGCGCTTCGCCCGCTTCCCCGCGGCCGGCCCGGCTCCTTGAGACCGCCCCGGCGACCGCAGCGCCACCCCGGCCGACAGCAGCAACAGCGTCCCGAGCATCACGAACGGCGCGGCCACCCCCGCCACTCCCGCGACCAGGCCCGCGGTGGCCGGTGCGGCGACCTGGCCGAGGCGGTTGCCGGTCAGCCGCAGGGCGAGGGCGGTGGAGCGGGCGCCGTCGGGGGCGGCCTGGACGACCGTGGTCATGGACAGCGGCTGTCCCACGCCGAGGCAGAAGCCGAGCAGCGCGAGCATGACGGCCAGTGCCCACACCGGGACCGGCAGCGCGATGCCCGCGCACAGCACGGCCGCCAGCAGACACGTGACGGTGAGGAGGAACGCGCGCCCCAGCAGCCGTAGCAGCGGGGTCAGCACCAGACGGCAGGCGATCGTGGCCGCCGCGCGCAGGCTCAGCAGCAGGCCGACCACCGAGGGGGCGATGCCCCGGTGCTCGCCGACCACCGGGAGGTACGCGGTGAGGATGTCCGTCGCGGACAGCACGGACAGGCTCACGAAGATGCCCCCGGGCACGCCCCGGGACCGCAGGATGCGTCCCACGGGAACCCGGCCCCCCGGTCCGGTACGGGACGTGGCCGCCGTGTCGCGGTCCTCGATGCGCCACATCGAGGTGAACGCGACCGCCGCTCCCGCGCCCGCGACGAGCAGCGCGAGCGCGCTGGTGCCCGCCCTGTCCGCACCGCCGATCAGCGCACCCGCCGCGACCGGGCCGACCAGCTGGCCGAGGGAGACACCGATGGTGAAGTGACCGAAGTTGCGGTCCTGTTCGTGCGGGGCGGACTGGCGGGCGACGAGCGACTGGCCGCCGATGACGAAGCACAGGTGGCCGAGGCCCATCACCCCGCTCCAGACCGCCATGGTCCACAGAGAGCCCGCGAGGCCGCTGAGCGCGCAGCCGCCGGATATCAGCACCACGCCGACCGGCAGCAGCGGCGCGCACCGCCCGTGGTCCGTACGGCGGCCGAGCGGTACGGCGGCGAAGAGCGGCAGCAGCGCGTACACACCGGCGATGACACCGATCGCCCGCTCGTCCGCGCCCAGCGCGAGAGCCCGGTAGGAGACGGCGGGCCGGGCCATCGACACCGCCCCCTGCGCGAAGCTGAAGGCGATGACGAGGCGGAGCAGCCAGCCGCGGTTCCCACCGGGCGCCATGTGCGAGTCCTCCGTGGACGTGAAGGAAGCGGATCAGATGATTCCGAAGAGGATTCCTGCCCCGAGGATCAACAGGCATGTGAGCGCGGCCCACTTGACCACGAACTTGGTGTGGTCGCCGAACTCCACCTTGGCCATGCCGACCAGGACGTAGACGGCCGGGACGAGCGGGCTCGACATGTGCAGCGGCTGTCCGACGAGCGAGGCGCGGGCCATCTCCAGCGGGGTCACGCCGTGCGCCGCGCCGGCCTCGGCGAGGACCGGGAGGACACCGAAGTAGAAGCCGTCGTTGGACATGAAGTAGGTGAGCGGAAGGCTCAGGACGCCGGTGACGAGGGCCATGTGCGGGCCCATGCCCTCGGGGATGACGTCCACCATCCAGCGGGCCATGTGGTCGACCATGCCGGTGCCCTGGAGGACGCCGGTGAAGACGGCGGCGGCGAAGACCATGCCCGAGACGTTGAGGACGTTGTCGGCGTGGGCGGCCAGGCGGGCCTTCTGGTCGGGGATGTGCGGGAAGTTCACGGTGAGCGCGAGCGCGGCGCCGATCAGGAACAGCACCGGGATCGGCAGCCACTCCATGATCATGGAGGTGAGCAGGGTGGCGGTGAGCAGCGCGTTGAACCAGTAGAGCTTGGGGCGCAGGGTGGGGCGGTTCGGGTCGAGGACCTGGAAGCGCTCCGCGTCGCCGGCCTCGTCGTCCCCGGCGTCGGTGCCCGAGCCTGACCCGCCGGTGGCCGCGGCGGCCTTGCCCGTGCCGGAGGCACCGGAGCCGGCGCCGACCAGGACGGTCTCGGTCTCCTCGACCTTCTCGTCCACCAGGATCTCGTTCAGCGTGAGCACACCGAGCCGCTTGCGCTCGCGCATGCCGAGGACGTACGAGAGGACGAAGACGCCCAGCAGGCCGACGGCCAGGGCCGGGATCATCGGGACGAAGATGTCGCTTGCGTCGAGCTTCAGCGCGGTGGCCGCGCGGGCCGTCGGGCCGCCCCAGGGCAGGGTGTTCATCACGCCGTTGGCCATGGCGGCGACACCGGTCATCACAACCAGGCTCATCTTCAGCCGCTTGTACAGCGGGTACATCGCCGAAACGGTGATCATGAAGGTGGTCGATCCGTCGCCGTCAAGGGAGACGATCGCGGCGAGGATCGCCGTACCGACGACGATCCGCATCGGGTCGGCCTTCGCGAACTTCAGGATCCCGCGCACGACCGGGTCGAAGAGGCCGACGTCGATCATCACACCGAAGTAGACGATCGCGAACATGAGCATCGCCGCGGTGGGGGCGAGGCTGGTGACGCCGTCGATGACGTAGTCACCGAGCTTGGCGCCCTTCCCGACGAAGACGCAGAACAGGGCCGGGATCAGTACGAGCGCCGCGATCGGCGACATCTTCTTCATCATGATCAGGACCAGGAAGGTCGCGATCATGGCGAAGCCGAGGATGGTCAACATGAGTGGATACCTAACGTTCGCCCTTGAACTCCCACCGGAGTCGGCAGTGCGATGACGTTAGGACCCGTCAAGTGGCGTTAACAAGACGTTGACATGCGAGCAATAAGCGCAAAACTGCTGGTCACAGCTTTGGGCTGCTCACAGCGTCGCTACGGCGGCCAGTTCGACGGGTATGCCGTTGAGGACCGCGTTGCCCGAGAGCGGGTCGAGCAGGCTGCCGTCGAGAAGCTGGTTGACGTTGACGCCGGGGTCCTTGGCGGCATGGCCGAGCCGGGTCCCGGGCCGGTCGTGACCCCAGCCGTGCGGCAGGCTGACCACGCCGGGGCGCACGACGTCGGTGACCTCGGCCTCGGTGACCACCTCTCCCCCGGCACCCTTGATCCGTACCGCGCCGCCGTCCTTCAGGCCGAGCCGTTCGGCGTCCTCGGGGTGGATGTGCAGGGTGCAGCGGTTGGTGCCGCCGGTGAGGGCGGGGACGTTGTGCATCCAGCTGTTGTTGGAGCGCAGATGCCTGCGGCCGACGAGGACGAGCCCGTCGGCCTTGTGGCGCAGGGCCTCACGCAGCCGGGGCAGGTCGTCCGCGATCGGCCGCGGCAGCAGCTCGACCTTGCCGCTCCGGGTCTTCAGCGGCTGCGGCAGCCGGGACTCCAGCGGTCCGAGGTCGATCCCGTGCGGGTGCGCGAGCAGCTTGGTGAGGCTCAGCCCGTCCGGGCGTACGCCGAAGCCGTCGCCGTAGGGGCCGAGGCGCAGCATCATGTCGAGCCGCCGCTCGGGGCCGGTGTCGCCGGCGAGTGCGGCGCTGAGCTCACTCGGCTCGCGGCCGTGCACGGGCGAGTGGGCGTCCTTGACGGCCTTGCCGAGGGTCTGGCCGATGACCAGGTCGTCCACCGCGGACGGGTCGGCGCCGTGCATGCCGGTCGCGGCGAGGATCAGCCGGGCGAAGATCTCCGTCTCCGTCATCCGGCCGGGCTCCAGCGGGACGGCGGGGCGGGTGTAGCGGACCTGGTTGCGCACGGCGAGGGTGTTGAAGGCGAAGTCGTGGTGCGGGCTCTGGGAGGGCGGGGGCGGCGGCAGGACGACGTGGGCGTGGCGCGAGGTCTCGTTCAGGTACGGATCGACGCTGACCATGAAGTCGAGCGAGCCGAGGGCCTTGTCGAGCCGGTTGCCGTCGGGGGCGGACAGCACGGGGTTGGCGGCGACGACCACGAGTGCCCGGATCGGCTCGCCCTCCTCGGTCGCGGTGTCGATCTCCTCGGCGAGCGCGGAGAGCGGCAACTCCCCCTTGGCCTCGGGGTGTCGGCTCACCCGGGAGTGCCAGCGCCCGAGGGCGAACCCGTGGCTGGGTCCCGCGGGCCGGGGGGTCCGGTCGGTGGCCGCCTGCGGGAAGAGCGCGCCGCCGGGCCGGTCGAGGTTGCCGGTGAGGATGTTGAGCACGTCGACGAGCCAGCTGGCGAGGGTGCCGTGCGGGACGGTGCAGCTGCCGATGCGGCCGTACACGGCGGCCGTCGGGGCCGCGGCGAGTTCCCGGGCGAGGGCGCGGATCTCGGAGGCTTCGACGTCACAGGTGCCGGCGACGGCCTCGGGGGTGAAGTCCCCGACGGCTGCCCGGAGTTCGTCGGCCCCTTCGAGATACGGGGTCAACTCCCCGGTGTCCACGAGCCCTTCCTCGAAGAGCACGTACGCCATCGCCGCGAGCAGCAGGGCGTCGGTGCCGGGCCGGACGGCGATGTGCCGGTCGGCGAGCTTCGCGGTGCGGGTGCGGCGGGGGTCGATGACGGTGAGGGTGCCGCCGCGGGCCTTGAGCGCCTTGAGCTTGCCGGGGAAGTCGGGGGCGGTGCACAGACTCCCGTTGGACTCCAGGGGGTTGGCGCCGATGAGGAGCAGGTGGTCGGTGTGGTCGAGGTCGGGTACGGGGATGGCGTTGGCGTCGCCGAACAGCAGGCCGCTGGAGACGTGCTTGGGCATCTGGTCGACCGTCGAGGCGGTGAAGATGCTGCGGGTGCCGAGTCCGGCGAGCAGGACCGTCGGGTAGAGGGCGCCGGCCATGGTGTGGACGTTGGGGTTGCCGAGGACGACCCCGACGGATTTCGCCCCGTGCCCGTCGACGACCGCCCGGAGGCCGGCGGCGACCGCGTCGAAGGCCTCCTCCCAGGTGGCCTCGCGCAGCTCACCGTCCCGTCGCACGAGAGGGGTGCGCAGCCGGTCGGGGTCCCCGTCGACGGCCCCGAAGGAGGCCCCCTTCGGGCAGATGAACCCCTTGCTGAACACGTCGTCGCGGTCCCCGCGGGCGCCGGTGATCCGGGTCCCCTCGACGGTGAGCGTCAGACCACAGGTGGCCTCGCACAGGGGGCAGATACGCAGAGCGGTGCGGGACACGGGTCCTCCCGGGGCAGCGGTGCCTGACCCGGTGAGCATACCGACCGGTATGCACGTGTGGGGAGGCCTTCACCGGCGAATTCCGCGGGAGCGTCAGTCCAGGACCCGCGCCAGATAGGCCCGCAACATCTCCCGGGCCTCCTGGATGATCCGCTCGTCCCCCTCGGGCGCCATCCGGAAGGCCAGGTGGACCAGGGTGTCGGCGGTCTCCACGGCGATGAGGAAGGTGCGGCGCAGGTCGTCGTCCGGTTCGCGGGAGAGGTAGCCGGAGAGGAGCTCGGTGAGGCGGTCGGCCACGCGGTGGTTGGGTTCGGCGTGCCGGGCGCCCACGGGGATCTGGTTGCCGAAGTCGACGAGGGAGAAGCCGGGGGCGGTGCGCTTCATGGCGAGGTACTCGTCGAGGACGACGTCCATCGCCGTACGCCAGCCCCCTTCCTCACCCGACTCCTTGAGACGTTCGGTGACGCCGACCGTGAAACGCTCCAGGTTGCGCTGGGCGAGGGCGTCGACCATCTGCCGCTTGTTGCCGAAGAAGCGGTAGACCGAGCCGATGGGCACACCGGCGCGCAGCGCGACGGCGCGGGTGCTCAGGGCGTCGTAGCCGACCTCGTCGAGCAGGTCGGCGCAGGCATCGAGGATTCTGGTCAGCCGTTCGGCACTGCGCCGCTGCACGGGGGCGCGGCGAAGCGAGGTCGCTTGGGGCACGGGCTTCATGATGCCTTTCCGCCGCGGTCCGATGAACCCTGCCACCTGGTACGGGGCGGGAGGCCTGCGGCACTCACCGGGCACCGTCGGTGCTTGCCGCGGGCCGCGTCTCCGAGGCCGGACCAGTGCTGGTGCCGGCCCGCGGCGCCGGAGCGCCATCATCGCCGGGGCCCGGGACGGGCTGTGCTTCCCAGGCCGTGCCGTCGGCCTGCAGGAGGGCGACGCCCCCGCCCGCGCTCGTCGCGGGCCGGGATTCCGCGGCAGAGCCGCCGACACCGGTGCCGGCCTGCGGGGTCGGGTCAGTGCCGTCGGCACTCGTCAGGAGCAGCGCTCCCGAGGTGGTGCCACCGGTGCCCGTGCCGCCCGGCACGGTCGGGACGCCGCCACCTGCACGCGGACCGGCCCGCCCGACCGCGACGCCACCGTCGGCGGCGGCCACCGGCTGCGATCCCGGGACATCGCCGCCCCCGCTCGCACGCACAGCGGGCCGGGCCTCCGAAGCACCCCCGCTCGAACCCCTGCCCGTGACGAACCGCGCCCCCGAACCACCGCCCACGCTCCCCCTGGCCCCCGACTCCGAAGCACCGCTCCCCGTCGGCTGGGGTTCCGACGCCGTCACGTCCGCCGTGCTCTCGACCGGGGCGCCGTCGACGGCCCAGACGGTGCCGTCGTCGGCGTAGAGGCGGGCGGTGACCGTGTGGGTGCCCTGCGGGACGTACGCGGCCGCCAGGTGGTAGGACGGGGCGCGCAGGGTGGTGACGGGGCGGTCGTCCACGAAGAGGACGGCGACACCGCGGCCGGAGACCGCCTTCGCCTTCGTCGCGGCGGGCGAGAAGGTGAAGTTCTCGACGGTCAGCCGCACGGACCAGCTGTCGTCGGTGTCCGGCTGCACCACTATGCCGACGTCGGGGGCGTTGTCCTTGTCCACCTCGCGGTAGTGGCGACCCTCGTGATCGGTGTCGCCGAGGACCTTGCCCACCGGTGACACCGACTGCCCGTCCTTGTTCTTCTGTGCCCCATCGGCGCCACAGCTCACGGATCCGGTCACCAGGAGGACACAGACCGCGAGCAGGGCACGGAGTCCCCGCGTCCACGACATGCCGGGGAGCGTAGAACACAGGTCCGACAACGCGAATCCCCCTGGGGTCTGGTTCTCGTCCTCCTCCCTGAGGAGGTCACGAAGGGGACATCGGTTCCACGGAACGTGCTCTTGCGCCGACGACACCGCAATCCTACGGTGTTCCATAGGAATCGGACCGCAAGGGAGCGATCATGAACGGGGACGCAGCGCTCGCGCGCGGCGACGCACGCAAGACCGCCGAGGGCCTGGCCCACCTCTCCGGATTCGGCAACGAACACGCGTCGGAGGCCGTCCCGGGCGCCCTCCCCGTGGGCCGCAACGCCCCGCAGCGCGCCCCCCTCGGCCTGTACGCGGAACAGCTCAGCGGTACGGCGTTCACCGAGCCCCGTGCCCACAACCGCCGCTCCTGGCTGTACCGCATCCGCCCCTCCGCCGCGCACCCGGCGTTCACGCACACCCACAACGGCCACCTCCGCACGGCCCCGTTCACCGAATCGGTCCCGGACCCGAACCGGCTGCGCTGGAACCCGCTGCCGGAGCCCGTCGAGGGCACCGACTTCCTCGCCGGCCTGTGGACCCTCGGCGGCAACGGCGACGTCACCCAGCGCACCGGCATGGCCGTGCACCTCTACCACGCCACCGACTCCATGGACCGCGTCTTCAGCGACGCCGACGGCGAGCTGCTGATCGTCCCGGAGCGCGGCGGGCTGCTGCTGCGCACGGAGTTCGGGCTGCTGCATGTGGAGCCGGGCCAGGTGGCGCTGATCCCTCGCGGGGTGCGTTTCCGTGTGGAGCTGCTCGACACTGCGTCGAATCGCGGGCAGAGCCCGACCGCCCGAGGTTATGTGTGCGAGAACTATGGGGCCCCCTTCCAGCTTCCCGATCTCGGCCCGATCGGCGCCAACGGTCTCGCCAACGCCCGTGACTTCCTCGCCCCCGTCGCCGCCTACGAGGACGTCGAGGGGCCGGTGGAGGTGGTCAACAAGTTCTGCGGCAACCTCTGGACGGCGACCTACGACCACTCCCCGCTCGACGTGGTCGCCTGGCACGGCAACCATGTGCCGTACGTCTACGACCTGCGCCGCTTCAACGTCATCGGCTCCATCTCGTACGACCACCCCGACCCGTCGATCTTCACCGTGCTGACGTCTCCCTCGGACACCCCCGGCCTGGCCGGAGTCGACTTCGTGGTCTTCGCGCCGCGCTGGCTGGTCGGCGAGGACACCTTCCGGCCGCCGTACTTCCACCGGAACGTGATGAGCGAGTACATGGGCCTGATCGAGGGCGCCTACGACGCCAAGGCGGAGGGCTTCGTGCCGGGCGGCGGCTCGCTGCACAACATGATGTCGGCGCACGGACCCGACCGGGAGACGTTCGACCGGGCGAGCGCGGCCGAGCTGAAGCCGCAGAAGGTCGACGACGGGCTCGCGTTCATGTTCGAGACGCGCTGGCCGGTGACGCTCACCGCGCAGGCGGCCCGGGCGGACCACCTCCAGCCGCGCTACGACGACGTGTGGCGGGGCCTGGAACGTCACTTCCGCCCGTTGCACTGACCGATCCGCGGAAGGTACGGATAGCCCGTGACCTCCTTCGCCCCGGACTCGATCGTCCTGAACCGCAAGCTGCCGCTCTGGTACCAGGTGTCGCAGTCCCTGCGCGCCTCGATACTCGGCCGCTCCCTCCAGGACCCGCTCCGCCTGCCCACCGAGGAACAACTGGCCGGGCACTACGGCGTGAGCGTGCTGACCATGCGGCAGGCGCTGAAGGAGCTGGAGGACGAGGGGCTGATCACCCGTCACCGGCGCCGGGGCACCTTCATCGAGCCCGACGCGCGAAGGGGCGCCCCGGTCCGGCTGCTCGGCTCCGTGGACGCCATCGTGGCCCAGCAGTCCGGCATGACGACCGAACTGCTGGAGCACGGCAAGTCGCCCGTGCCGCCCGAACTCGCCGAGTACTTCCCGGACCTGGACGAGGTGGCGTCGTACCACCGGCTGCGCAGCGACGAGAAGACGGGCGAGCCGACCAACCACGCCCGCAACTACGTCCGCCCCGAACTGGCCGCCCGCATCGACCCCTCGGACCTGGCGCGCCGGCCGATGACGAAGGTGCTCCGGGACGTCGTCGGGGTGGACATCGGCCGCATCACGGACACCGTGGAGGCGCGGCTCGCGGACCCGGAGACCGCCAGACTGCTCCAAGTCCCGCTGCTCAGCCCGATCCTGCACTACACGGGGGTCACCTACGACACGGGCGGCCGGGTGCTCGACGCGGCGGTGATCCACTACCGGGGCGACCGGTTCTCCTTCTCGGTGACTCTGGACGCCACGTGAACCCACCGGCCCCGGCCGCCTGTCGGCGAGAGGTCGTACGATGCCCAGCGTGACGCACGACGACGCTCCGCCGCTGGCGGACCTCATGCCGTGGTCCGTCGCACCGCCGCGGCTTGGCCGAGGATGGCCGACGGGCCCAGACGCGGCATCCCTGAAAGCCCGCTGGGACGCCTTGCTGAAGGCCGAGGGGCCCGACCGGGAGGCCCTGTTCGGGCCCACCCGCTCCCGCACCCTGCGCTCGGCGGTCGGACAGCTGCCGGGGCGGACGGGCGGCACCGAGAAGCTCGCGCGCGCCTCCGGCCCGTGCCCGGAGCCGGTCCGGGTCCTGTCCGGGCCCTTCGACGAACAGTGGCTGATCCCGGACCAGCGGCTGATCGACGCGGCCCGGGCCGAGCTGTGGCGGGTGGCGGACGACGAGCAGGTGTTCGTGGTGGAGACCCCCACGGACGGCCGGGGCCCCCAGCTCCTGGCGACCTCGGTGCTCCCCCTGCTCCGCCCGGGCCGCATCCGCCCGCTGTACCGCCGCCCGGGCGGCACCGAACCGAACCTGGCCCCGGGCCTCCTGGAGCACCTGCGCACCCGCCTCGGCATCCCGGTGACGCCTCTGGACGTCCTCGCCTGGATCGTGACGGCGGTCCGCCCGGGCCTCACCGTCCCGCTCACCGACGACCCCGGACTGTGGTCCCGCGGCGTCGAGTCGGGCCGCCGCACGCTGTGGCTGATGCGCCGCGACGGCGACCGCCCGAAGCTGCCCGGAGGCCGCCGCCCTTACGTCCGCGCGCCGCTGCCGTCCCGCCCCCTGATCCTGGACTACGACCGCGACGAGGAGGCCCTGCTGCTCGACGAGGGCCGCGTCTCCCCCGTGCCGCCCGAGGCCTGGGACTTCGAGGCGGGCGGCGTGCGGGTGCTGGAGCAGTGGTTCGCGGCTCGCATGACGGAACCGGAGCCGGGCACCCTGTCCGCGATCCGCCCGGCGACCTGGCCGCAGGCGTGGACGTCGGAGCTGCTCGAACTGATCACGGTGCTGGCCCTGCTGGCGGATCTCCGGCCGCCCCAGGACGAGTTGACCTCACAGGTCACGGCGGCCGACCTGCGCGAGGCGGGCGTGCTGCCGGTCCCGGACGCGGCAAGAAGGCCCGCGTCGGTCCTGGACGGGCACGAGGAGGGGCCGGAGGGTCAGCTCGCCCTGCTCTAGGTTCTGGGCGCGAAGCCGTCCAGAACCCGCTCCAGCATCCGCTCGAACACCGCGTCCAGATCGATCGGCCCCGCGTCCTCCATGAACGACGCCGCCAGCCGCGGATACTCCCCCGACGCCACCTGGCTCCCCAGGTACGCGATCCGCACCGCGTTCTCCTGCTCCTGCGACCACGGCAGCGACCGCACCCGCTCGGCGGTGGAGAGCTCGTTGGAGACGTACGTCGTCACACACCCGTTGAGCATCGCGACCAGCTCGATCTTCGTGCCGGAGGGCGCGTCAAGCGGGTCGAGGCAGGCGAGGCAGTGCTCCAGGTAGCGCAGGGCGTTGGGGCTGAAGCCGTACACCCCTGACATCAGCCGCACCATCCAGGGGTGCCGGTGCATGAGGGCCTTGGTCTGGCGCGCGTTGCGCAGCATGTCGGCCCGCCAGTCACCGGTCGGCTCGAACAGTTCGTGCTCCCCGCTGACCGCGTCCACCATCAGCTCGTACAGGTCCTCCTTACGGGGGACGTAGTTGTACAGGGACATCGTCCCGCAGCCCAGTTCGGCCGCGACATGGCGCATCGACACCGCGTCCAGCCCGCCGGCGTCGGCCAGCCGCACCGCCGCCGCCGCGATGTCCGCCCTGGTGAACGCGGGCTTCGGCCCACGCCCCGTCCGCTCGGGACGGGCCCAGATCACTTCGGGTACGGCCGCTCGGCCCGCCATCGATCATCACCTCGGCCACCATCCTAGTTACGTACAGCGTACGTAGTGCGCTATGGTCCTGCCATGACTTCTACGTACGCTGTACTTAGTGAAGGTCTGGAAAAGCGCTTCGGGGAGGTCCGTGCCGTGCGCGGCCTGGATCTCGCCGTGACCCCGGGCACGGTCTGCGGCATCCTCGGCCCCAACGGCGCGGGCAAGACCACGGCCGTACGGCTGCTGACCACGCTGCTGCGACCGGACGCCGGCTCCGCGCGGGTCGCGGGGCACGATCTCGTCCGGGAGCCGGAGGCGGTGCGCCGCGCCATCGCCGTCACCGGGCAGCACGCGTCGGCCGACGGGGACCTCACCGGGCGCCAGAACCTGCGGCTGTTCGCCCGGCTGCACCGGGTGCGGGGCCCGGCCGAGCGGGCCGCCGAGCTGCTCGACCGCTTCGGACTGACCGAGGCCGCCGACCGGGCCGCGTCCACCTACTCGGGAGGGATGCGCCGCCGTCTCGATCTCGCGGCGAGCCTGATCCGGCGCCCCGAGGTCCTGTTCCTCGACGAGCCGACGACCGGGCTCGACCCGGCCAGCCGCAACCTCATCTGGGAGGCCGTGCGCGAGCTGACGGCGGACGGCACGACCGTGCTGCTGACCACGCAGTACCTGGAGGAGGCCGACCGGCTCGCCCACGACATAGCCCTGGTGGACAAGGGGCGGGTCGCGCACACGGGTTCGCCGGCCCAGCTCAAGGCGCTGATCGGGGCGCACGTCGAGATCGTCGTCGCGGACCCGGACCTCCTGGTGAAGGCCGCCGGGGTCCTCGATCAACTCACCGGCGGGCAGCCGTCGTTCGACCACGACCGGAACTCGGTCGGCGCCGTCACCCGGGACTCCACGCTCACCCTGCCCCGGCTGGTGCGCGAACTGGACGCGGCGGGCGTGCCGTTGCTCGACGCGAGCATCCGGCCGCCGACCCTCGACGACGTCTTCCTGCGACTCACCAAGGAGCTTGCGACATGAGCATATTGGCCTACGACGGCACCGCGATGCTGGGCCGTCAGCTGCGGCGGGTCCGGAACAACCCGGGGCTGCTGATCCTGACCCAGACCATGCCGATCACCATGCTGCTGTTCTTCGGCTACGTCTTCGGCAGCGCGCTGGCGATGCCGGGCGAGGAGTACCGGTCGTTCCTGGTGCCGGGCCTGCTGGTGGCGACGGCGGCGAACGGGATCATGACCGGGATGTTCCAGGCGGCCCAGGACGTCCACCGGGGCGTGACCGACCGGCTGCGCACCCTGCCGATCAGCCGGGCGGCCGTGCCGCTGGGCCAGTCGGTCGCGGACGTGGTGGTCACCGCGGCGGGTCTGGTGCCGTTCCTGCTGGTGGGACTCGCGGTGGGCTGGCGCGTCGAGGGGTCCGCGCTCCGAGCGGCGGGCGCGCTCGCGCTGCTGCTGTTGTTCCGGTTCGCGACCACCTGGATCGGCATCTTCCTCGGCCTGCTCACCGGTAGCGAGGAGGCCGCGGGCCAGCTGGGCGGGGCGACCTTCGTCCTGCCGCTGCTGTCCAACGCGTACATCCCGGCCGAGGGGCTGCCCGGGTGGCTGCGCGCTCTCGCCGAGTGGAACCCGATCAGCGCGGTGACCACGGCCCTGCGGGACCTGTTCGGCAACGCCCCGGTGCCGGAGGGGGCCGCCTGGCCGGTCGCACATCCGATCGCCGGGTCACTGATCTGGTGTGCGCTGCTGATCGCGGTCTTCGCACCGCTTGCCGTACGGCGGTATGCACGCGGGGAGGACTGAACACCGGTTGCCGGGAGGGGAGTTCGGGCCCACCGGGGCCCGGGCCGACCTCGCAGGCGTGCATGCCGAAGGTGTGGTGCGTACGGGGAGGCCGAGCCGCGGGACGTGTCCCACGCTCGGCCGACTCACCTGGATCGTGCTGCATGCCGTGGGGATGACGGACAGGATCGCAGCACGAAACCGGGCGGCCAGGGCTCAGCGCCCGCCGAACAGCGAACGGCGCAGTCGGCGCAGCGGCGCGAACAGCGAGACGCGGCGTACCCGCGCACCCCTGTCACTGCGCTCCTGCTTGCTGGTGTCACGCGCGGTCAGCTCAAGCATCAGCGACGTCGCCTCGGCCGTCTCCCGCTGCGGGACGGCAGGTCCCGACAGCACCGAGAGATGGCGGTCGAGGCGCGAACTGGTCGCGCTGCTCCCGCAGGTGATCGCAGGGACCCTCGCCCTGCGCACTGCTATCTGTTCCATGTCACTCCCCACCCGTACGAGTCCACCCGGCCCGGGCAGGTTAACCCTATCGCCCCTTGGGGGCACTCGTGTATCGGCGTCACAGGATTCACCTTCCCCGCAAGGGCGTTGACGACCCCTCCATGATTACTCTCCGAATCCGACCGATTTCAGGGCGAGTTGGACAACCGGCTGGGTAGTGGGCTGCGGTGACCCCCCGTCGGGTTCGACCGTCACAGCGAGTGATGTGGCGGACGTGTCGAGTCCGCTCGCGACCAAGGGCGTGTCGGCGGCGAAGAGCCCGAGGGAGCGCGGTTGCTCGTTGGGGCGCATGAGCCAGAGTTGGCGCACCCGGCCGCTCGGAGGCGCGCTGTACCCGCTCAGGGTGACGACCGCGCGCCCCTCGGATGCGGAAGCGATCACTCCGATCGTCCGGCCCTGTGCGTCCTGACCCCGGGTCGCCCGCGCGTCCGCGGCCTGGAGAACGTGGGCGATCTCACTGGCCTGGGCCTTCTGCGCGTCCAGTTCGTCCTGGGTCCGGTTGGCCTGGACGGCGAACAGCGAGGCGACGACGAGAGCCGCGGCCGCGGTGGCCGTCGCGAAGGGCACGAACAGGGGACGCCGCTGACGCTGTCTGGGCGGCGGCTGGACCCCCCAGACATGCGCCGGCAACTGCGACTTGCGGGCCCGCACCGGCTCCGGCCGCGCTCGGGCCGGCTCCGGCCGTACCGCGGGCTCCTGCGGGATGGTGCGGACGGCGGCCAGCACCCGGTCGCGCATCGCGAACGGCGGTGGAGCAGCGGCCGACCACGCGAGCCGTACCGCGTCCTCGGACAGGGCACGCACTTCCGCCGCACAACTGTCGCAGTCCTTGAGGTGCCGCTCGAAGCGGGCCCGTTCTGCGGGCTCCAGCGCGTCGAGGGCGTACGGGGCCGCGAGGGAGTGGAGGTCTTCCCGGCGGAAGAGGCTCATGCCGCACCTCCCAGGCACTCCCGCAAGCGGGTCAGTCCGTCACGCATCCGCGTCTTCACCGTGCCCAGCGGCAGCGAGAGCCGCTCGGCCACTTCACGGTACGTGTAGCCGTCGTAGTAGGCGAGGGTGACGGACTGCCGCTGAAGCTCGGTCAGGCGCTCCAGGCACCGGCGCACCCACTCGCGTTCGAGGCCCGCCTCGACCTCCTCGGTCACCTGGTCGAAGGCGGGGTGGTGGGCCCGGCATGCCTCGCGCTGCTCGCGTTCACCGGCCGCGCGGGCGCTGCGCACCCGGTCGACGGCACGGCGGTGCGCGAGGGTGAGGATCCAGGACAGCGCGCTGCCCCGGCGGGGGTCGAACCGCGCGGCGGACCGCCAGGTCTCCAGCAGCACCTCCTGCGACACCTCCTCCGACTGCGCCGGATCACGCACCACACGCCGTACCAGCCCGAACACCGGCCCGGCCACGAGCCCGTAGAGCTCCTCGAATGCCATCTGGTCCCCGCCCGCCACGAGCAACAGAAGCTCGTCCGCTTCCAACTCGCCGCCCCCTCCCGCAAAGCCGCACCTGGGCCGTCCCGTCCCACGAGGTATTCGCAACGAACACACCTCCGGATGGGGTTACGGATCAGAAGGCCGAAAACGCGGGTCGAGCAGCAGAAAAGAAGTTTTGAGATTCGACCAATCCGGCCCGCCCACCACTCCGAATCACCGGCGTCAGGCAAGTTGGACTGAGGACGGACGGCATGACACCTATCTCCAGGAGTGGCTCGGGACGCAGGAGTCTCGCGACCCTCGTATGTGGTGCGCTGGCCGCCGGAGGGCTCGCAGCCGCCGGTGTGGCCACGCTGGAACCTGGGGCGGCCTCCGCCTCCAGTCACCGGGAGGCCCCGCTGATCTCGGGCGACCCCCAGCACGACAACACGGACCTCTACGCGTTCGTCAGCCCCGACAAGCCCGACTCGACGACGATCGTCGCCAACTGGATCCCGTTCGAGGAGCCCGGGGGCGGGCCGAACTTCTACCAGTTCGCCGAGGACGCGCAGTACGACCTCCACATCGACAACAACGGTGACGGACAGGGCGACCTGCTCTACCGCTTCACGTTCAAGACGCACGTCAAGAACAAGAAGTCGTTCCTGTACAACACCGGCGTGGTCGAGAGCCTCGACGACCCCGATCTCAACGTCACTCAGACGTACGACATCGAGCTCTTCCGGCTGAAGTACGGGAAGGTCCAGTACAAGACGAAGGTCGCCGACGACATCCCGGTGGCGCCGTCGAACGTCGGCAAGGCGTCCATGCCGAACTACGAGAAGCTGCGCGACCAGGCGGTCTACAAGCTTCCCGGCGACGCGACGGCCTTCGCCGGCCAGGCCGACGACCCGTTCTTCGCGGACCTGCGCGTCTTCGACCTGCTGTACGGCGGGAACCTCACCGAGGTCGGCAACGACACGCTCAAGGGCTACAACGTCAACTCGATCGCCCTCCAGGTCCCGACGGAGATGATCGCCGAGTCCTCGCACCAGCCGGTCGTGGGCATCTGGTCGACGACCCAGCGCCGGAACGCGCAGGGCTACTACTCCCAGGTCTCGCGCCTCGGCAACCCGCTCGTCAACGAGGTCGTCAACCCGCTGAAGGACAAGGACAAGTTCAACGCGTCCTCGCCGGAGTACGACGGTCAGTTCCTGAAGAACGTGACCAACCCCGAACTGCCGAAGCTCATCGAGGCGATCTACAAGATCCCCGCCCCGAAGGAGCCCCGCAACGACCTCGTGGACGTGTTCCTCAAGGGTGTGAAGGGGCTGAACCAGCCGCCCCACGTCCGCCCCGCGGAGGAGCTGCGCCTCAACACGTCCATCAAGCCCACCGATTCTCCGAAGCGGCTCGGTGTGCTTGATGGCGACAACGCCGGATTCCCGAACGGCCGTCGGCTCACCGACGACGTGATCGACGCCTCGCTCCAGGTCGTCGAGGGCGAGCTGGTCGGGTCCAAGAACGACCTCGGTGACGCCGTCGACAAGAACGACAAGGACTTCGAGAAGTCCTTCCCGTACGTGGCGCTGCCGACGGAGGGTTCGCGCGGTCCGCTCGCCAAGGGCACGTCCGGTGGGAACGACGTCCGCAACCAGCTCGGGGACGCGCTCTCCCCGGCGGGGAACTCCGGCTCGGACAACATGTCCCTGATCGCGGGGTCCGCGGGTGCGGGGGCTGCGGGTATCGCGCTCATCGGTTTGGCGCTGATGTGGTGGCGGCGGATGCGGCGGCGCGCCTACTAGGCCCGCCGAGGCCCCCACCCCCCTTACTGGCGCGGCCCGCACGACTCCATCCCCCACGGTGCGGGCCGCGCCGCGGTACACGATCGATCACGAACGAATCAGGAGAGGGCATGTCCGGGTCTACGACCGACAGCGCACCCGAGGACGAGCAGAGCGGTTCGTCGGAGACCCTGGAGCCCTCTGCTCAGGCCGACGACGAGACGGTCGCCGACGAGAGGATCGCCGCCGTGCGGCGGATCTCGGCGGCCGGCCGACGCTGGCGGACCGCTCAACTCGCCGGGTGCGCGGCCCTGTTGGCGGTCGCGCTGACGGGCGGGTCGATCGCCTTCGGGGCGCTGCGGGACGGCGGCACGGCCACCGTCGCGAGTTCTTCGTCGGCCGTCTCGCCCGGGCTCATGGCGAGCGGTGACCTCGACGCCGGCATCAAGGCGATCCAGGCCCATCTGCGCGGCCAGCCCAGGGACTTCGGCAGCTGGGCCACCCTCGGGCTCGCCTACGTCGAGCAGGCACGGACCAAGGGTGACCCGTCCCGGTACCCGCAGGCCGAACAAGCCCTCAAGAAGTCACTGGAGTTGGAGCCCGACAACGACCAGGGGCTCGCCGGTCTCGCCGCCCTCGCCGCTGCCCGGCACGACTTCAAGGGCGCCCTCACGTACGCCGACAGGACCCTGAAGCAGAACCCGTACGACGAGCGCGCCCTCTGCTCCCGGATCGACGCCCTCGTCGAACTCGGCCGCTACGCCGAGGCGTCGAAGGCCGCCGACCTCGCGGACGAACGGCGTCCCGGCATCCCGGTGTTCACCCGCTACGCCTACGTCCACGAACTGCGCGGCGACGTCCGCACCGCCCGCGCCGTCCTGGAGCGGGCCCTGTCCACCGCGACCACTCCGGGCGACATCGCCTACGTGGCCGCCGCGCTGGGCCAACTCGCCTGGAACCAGGGCGACTACGACACGGCCCTGACCGACTACGCCCGCGCCCTCGCCGCCGACGACGCCTACCTCCCCGCCCTGGAGGGCAGGGCCCGCGCCCAGGCCGCGAGCGGTGACCGGGCCGCCGCGGTCAAGGGCATGGAGGCCGTCGTGGCCCGGTATCCGCTGCCCGGGCCGCTCGTCGCACTCGGGGAGCTGTACGAGGACCGGGGTGCCGACGGGGACAAGGCCAGGGCCGGCGACCAGTACGCGCTCGTCGACGCCTGGATCGCGCTCGCCCGCGCCAACGGCGTCAACGCCGACCTCGACACCGCGATGGCCGCCGCCGACCACGGCGACAAGGCCGCCGCCCTGCGCGCCGCCCGCGCCGAGTGGGCCCGCCGGCACACCGTGCACACCGCGGACGCCCTCGCGTGGGCCCTGCACGTCAACGGCCGCGACAAGGAGGCCCTGCCGTACACCCGGCAGGCCACCGCCACCGGCTACCGCAACGCCTCCTTCCTCTACCACCGCGGGATCATCGAGCTCGCGACGGGCGACCGGAAGGCCGGCCGGAGTCATCTGGCCTCCGCCCTGAAGCTCAACCCCGGTTTCTCCCCCCTCGGCGCCCGTGAGGCCCGCAAGGCCCTCAAGGAGGCGTCGAAGTGAAGCCCCGCCGTCTGTTCGCGTCCCTCACGTCCGTCCTGACGGCGGCCTGTGCGCTCGCGCTGCTCCCTTCCAGCAGCGCGAGCGCACACCCGCTCGGCAACTTCACCGTCAACCGCTACGACGGTCTGGTCGCCGCACCCGGCCTGCTCCGCGTCGACCACGTCGAGGACCTCGCCGAGATCCCGGCCACCCAGGCCAAGCCGGACCTCGACAGGCTCGGCATGACCGAGTGGGCCGCGCAGCGCTGCCGGAAGGCGGCGGAGGGCGGCAAGGTCACCGTCGACGGCCGTGCGGTCGCCCTGACCGTGAAGACCAGTCACGCGCGCCTGCGTCCCGGTCAGGCGGGCCTCCACACCCTGCGCGTGGAGTGCCGGCTGACCGCCCCGCTGCCCGAGCACGCCACCGTCACGCTCGGGTTCCACAGCGCGGGCACCGACTCAGGGCCCGGCTGGCGTGAGATCACCGCGCGCGGCGACCGGACGACGCTGACGAAATCGGACGTGCCCGCCAAGTCGGCCTCGGACGAACTGACCACGTATCCGAAGGAATTGCTCTCCTCCCCCGCCGACACCGTGACGGCCGCCCTGCGCGTGCGGCCCGGTGGACCGGCCCTCGCCGAGGAGCGGTCGAACGCCCCCGCCGCCTCCGTGCTGCCCCGCGGCGCCGACCGCTGGACCCGCGCCCTGGACTCCCTGGTCGCACGGCACGACCTCACCCTCGGCTTCGCCGCGCTCGCCCTGCTCATCGCGGTCGTCCTGGGCGCGATGCACGCGCTGGCCCCGGGGCACGGCAAGACCCTGATGGCCGCGGTGGCCGCGGCCCGCGGCGGCAGGGCCCGGATGAAGGACGTCCTGCCGCTGGCCGCCTCCGTGACCATCACCCACACCCTGGGCGTGGTCGCCCTTGGCCTCCTCGTCACGGCCGGCTCGGCGGCGGCGCCCTCGGTGATCGCATGGCTGGGCATCGCGAGCGGGCTGATGGTGACCGCGGCGGGCGTCACCCTGCTGCGCCGGGCCCTGCGCACCCGCGCTCACCAGCACGGACACGGGCACACCCATGACCACCCGCACGACACCGGGAAGCACGAGGAGCGCTCCCTGGTCCTGGTCGCCGCCCACACACAGACGGCCCCGGCAGCGGCGGCTGCGCACACACACGCCCACGCACCGAGCCACACACACGACCACGACCACGGGCACGACCACCCCCACGACCACCCGCGCCCCCACGACCACTCCCACGCCCTGGAGCACACCCACGGCGGCTCCACCCACACCCACGCCGTCGCCCCCACCGTCCGCGGCACGATCCTGCTCGGCTTCGCCGGCGGTCTCGTGCCCAGTCCCTCCGCCGTGGTCGTGCTCGTCGGGGCCGCCGCGCTGGGACAGGCCTGGTTCGGGCTGCTGCTCGTCGTGGCGTACGGCGTCGGGCTCGCCCTGACGCTCACCGCGGCCGGATTCGCCGTCGTCAGGCTGGGCAGTGGAGTCACACGGCTGCTGGACAGGCGCCCCCGCCTGGCCGCGAGCCCGATGACCGCCCTGGTGCGCAGGACCGCGCCCCTGATGTCGGCGTTCGTCGTGGTGGCTCTCGGGGCAGGATTGGTGCTCAAGGGGGCGGCATCCGCACTCGGCTGAGCTACTTTTGTACAGAATTCTCGTGCGACATCACGCGGAGTGGAGATTTCGCCCGGATGCGAATGGGGGACGCCCGTGTCCGAAGAACCGGGCAGTGAACGAGTGATCGCGGGCCGCTACCGCCTCCTGTCCCCGCTCGGCGAGGGCGGCATGGGAACCGTGTGGCGCGCCCGTGACGAGGTGCTGCACCGCGAGGTCGCCGTCAAGGAGGTGCGCGCGCCGCACGGCCTGGCGACGCACGAGGTCGAGCGGCTGTACGCCCGCCTCGAACGCGAGGCGTGGGCGGCGGCGCGGGTCGCCAACCGCAATGTGGTGACGGTGTACGACGTGGCCACCGAGGACGGCCGCCCGTGGATCGTCATGGAACTGGTGCGGGGCATCTCGCTCGCCGAGCTCCTGGACGCGGAGGGCCCGCTCGACCCGCAGCGGACCGCGCACATCGGTGCCGAGGTGCTCTCCGCGCTGCGGGCCGCGCACGAGGCCGGGGTGCTGCACCGGGACGTGAAGCCCGCCAACGTGCTGCTGTCGAACGACGGCCGCGTGGTGCTCACCGACTTCGGCATCGCCCAGGTCGAGGGCAGTTCCGCGCTCACGATGACCGGCGAGGTGATCGGTTCGCCCGAGTTCCTGGCCCCGGAGCGGGCGCTCGGCCGCACCCCGGGCCCGGAGTCCGACCTGTGGTCGCTGGGCGTGCTGCTGTACGCCGCCGTCGAGGGCAACTCCCCCTTCCGGCAGAACACCCCGCTGAGCACCCTGCGCGCGATCGTGGACGAGGAGCTGCCGCCGCCGTACCGGGCCGGTCCGCTCACGCCGGTGATCGAGGGGCTGCTGCGCAAGGATCCCGCACAGCGGCTGCCGGCCGACCGGGCCGAGCAGGAGCTGCGGATCATCGGGGCGGGAGGCACGCCCCGGGCCGATGCCGTGCAGGCGGGCCCTTACGCCCCGACCATGGCGGCACCCTTCCCGCAGGAGCCGCCGACGGCCCCGTACCGGCCGGCGCCCACTCCCACCTCCACCCCCGTCGCGGCCTCCGGCCCTCCGGAGCGCAACCGTCGCACGGCCGTCGTCCTGGTCGCGGGCGTGCTGGCCCTCGCGCTGGCGATCGCGGGGCTGACCTACGCGCTGCTGAACCACGACAACGGCGACAAGGGCGGACAGACCGCCAAGGACAGTGGTCCGGCGGTGAGTTCACCGGCGAAGACCAAGACGGACAAGCCCAGCGACACCCCCTCCCCGAGTCCGAGCAGGAGCAGCACCACGAGCGCGCCCCCGCCGCAGTCGGTGGCCGTCTCGCTGTCGGGCTCGAACACCGACTACAAGGGCAGCTGCCCGCCGGACAGATCGGCGGCCCCCACTTTCACGGTCACGTTGGAGGTCGGGCGGCTCCCGGCGACGGTGACCTACCGCTGGGTGTCGAAGAACGGCTCGGTGAACGGCAGTTGGAAGACGCTCACGTTCCCGGCCGGGGGCGGAAAGACTCAGCAGGACCGGCGGTTCGTCACCACGCAGGACAACAGCGGGACGTTCGAGGACACCATCAGCGTGGAGGTCCGCGACCCTGTCGAGAAGACGTCCAACTCGGTCCCCTTCTCGTTGACGTGCGTGGCGGAGACCCCGACCGGCACCGGCGAGGCCTCCCCCACTGCGTCCCCGTGAGGGGTGATCAGGCCGCGCTGTTCAAAACCGGGAGATAGCCGCCGGACTGGCCGGCCGCGGTCGGGTGGTAGGACTCGCCGATGTTGAGCAGGTTGAGGCTGTGCAGCCAGGCGCTGCCGGAGCAGAGTTCGTGGCCGGTGAAGGCGGAGCGGACGTCGCCCCAGGCGAAGCCGTGGTTCGCGGCCCGCTTGGCGATCGCGGTGTCGAGGTAGTCGGCGGCGTCGTTGATCGCCTTCCGCTTGGTCTCGGAGAGGCCGAGGCAGGTGGTGCCGAGCTTGTAGAAGCGGGGGTAGCCGAGGACGACCACGTGGGCGTTGGGGGCCCTGCCGCTGATCTGCGAGTAGACGGTGTCCAGTTGGCCCGGGAGCGTCGAGTCGACGTACGCCTTCGCGGTGTTGATCCGGGAGAGGCAGGAGCTGTCGGACTGGAGCACACAGGTCGTCATGACGTCGGAGAAACCGGCGTCGTTGCCTCCGATGCTGATGGAGACGAGCGCGGTGGCGGAGCTGAGCGGGGTCAGCTGGTTCGCCAGAACATCACCCGTTCGGGCGCCCGAGCATGCGGCGAACGTGAACGACGAGGGTGAGTGGGCGGCCGCCCAGAGGTAGGGGTAGGCCTTCGTGCTGCGCTTGCAGTCGCCGCTGGAACTGATGTAGCTGCCCGAGCCGACACCCGAGGAATAGGAGTCCCCCAGGGCCACATAGGGGCCCTGGGCGGCGTGGGCGGCGCCTGTCCCGGTGAGGACTGCGGCGAGGGCGAGGAGGAGTGAGCCGACGTACGCGGCAAATCGGGAACGTCTCATGGAACCTCCCTTTAGCAGGATCTCTGCCGTATCCGTCGTAGCAACGACACGCACCAACGGGAAGTGTTCATGCCAAAATCGGTGCCGACGCCATGGACCGCGCCGCCGTGCGCTCTTGACGCTCCCCCAGGCGCTGCGCGACATTGAAGTCCGGCATCCGGCGCTTTCTGGGGGGAAACGTCGCCCATGCAGACAACACGTATCCGGAGACCTTCGCGTACGTCCGGAAGAGACCTCACGCCACTGCTCGCGGGCGCCGCGACCACCGTGGGGGGATGGGGCGCCCTGCTCGCGCTCACCGGCTCCGACTCACCGCTGCGCGCCCCGCTCACGCTCTTCTTCCTGCTCGCGGCACCCGCCGCCGGTATCGCCGCCGCCCTGCGCGGCTTCGACCCCTTCGCCCGGGCGCTGGCCTCGCTGGCCGGCTCGGTCGTCCTCAACATGCTCGTGGCCCAGGGCATGCTGGCCACGCACCGCTGGTCGGCGCGCGGCGGTGTCACGGCGATCGCCGTGATCAGCGTCCTCATCCTGCTGCTGGTGCTGATGCGGCGGCACCGCGCGGTGAAGGGGCAGGACCTCTGACGTGGACATCAGCGTGTACCGCCCCGGCGAGCTGAGCGCGGCCGACCGGGTGGCGTGGACCGCCCTGCAGTCCAAGGCCCACCTGCACGGGGCGCCGGGCCTCGCGAACCCGTTCCTGTCCCCCGAGTTCGCGCTCGCGGTGGGCCGGTGCAGGCGGGGCGTGCGGATCGCCGTCGTACGGGAACAGGGCGAGCCCGCCGCGTTCCTCCCCTTCCAGAGAACCGCCGCCGGTGTCGGCCGGGCCGTCGGCCTCGGCATCTCGGACGCCCAGGGACTGGTGCACCGGCCCGGATTCACCTGGGACGCCCGGGAGTTGCTGCACGCCTGCGGGCTGGCGGTCTGGGAGTTCGATCATCTGGTGGAGGGCCAGGGGCCGTTCGAGGCCGAGGCCTCCGGCAGGTTCCCCTCTCCGGTCATGGACGTCGAGCAGGGGTACGCGGCCTATCTGGCCGGACTGCGGGAGCGCTCGCCGAAGTTCACCCGCACCACCCTCTCCAAGGAGCGCCGACTGGCCCGTACGGCGAGCGAGGTGCGCTACGTCCACGACGAGCGCGACCCGGCCGCCCTGCGCACCCTGATGGGCTGGAAGTCCGCCCAGTACCGCAGGACCGGCCGCAGCGACCGCTTCGCACACGAGTGGATCGCCCGGCTCGTGGAGCGGCTGTTCCACACCCGCTCCGAGCCGTTCGCCGGGATCCTCTCGGTGCTGTACGCCGACGGGAAGCCGGTCGCCGCCCACTTCGGGCTGCGCACCGAGCGCGTCCTCGCGTGCTGGTTCCCGGCGTACGACCCGGAGTACGCGAAGTACTCCCCGGGCCTGGTCCTGCATCTGCGGATGGCCGAGGCGGCCGCCGCGGACGGTGTCGCGTACCTCGACCTGGGCCGGGGGCAGAAGGAGTACAAGGACTCCCTGAAGACACGGGAACTGACCGTGTCGGAGGGGTGGGTGACCCGCCGGCACCCGGTCGCGGTCGGACACCGCGTCCGACGGGTTCCGGTGCGGACACTGCGCAACGCCGTGGTGGCACGGCCGGAGCTGTTCGAACCCGCCGACAGACTGCTGAAGAAGGTGGGCAAGATCCGCTCAGGACGGACTGTAACGGTCAAACCATCAAAAACGTGAGGCCTCGTTCCAGGTCTTGCCATACGGGTTCAATCGTCAATACCGTCATACATCACACCCGCACCGTCCCGTCATCAAGCGGCTCTAGGGGAGGGCTCAAGAACCGCGACGGGGGCGCGGGGCGCGGTAGGGGGGTGCCGTGCTCGGTGACCGCACAGGTGACCGAGTCGTGCCGCGCGACCGGCTGTCGTTTTCCTGAACAAGCACAGCACGACGGCGGTCGGCCAGCTTTGCCAGCTCACCCGGCACGTACGGAGATTCCTTCCGGCATGCCGTGTGTGAGAACCCCCCTTTCGAACCGGAGCAACAAGCCGGACCGCCCAGGGGAGGGCGGTCCACCGGACGAGAGGGAACCAGACTCATGAGTTCAGTTCTGCGCCCGCCGGCTGCGGGCCAGGATGCGCCGACAGCCAGCCAGTACCGGCCCATCTCCACTCATCTGGCCATCACGCCACCGGTGAGTGTCGTCATACCCGCCATGAACGAGGCGGAGAACCTTCCGTACGTCTTCAAGACCCTGCCCGACTGGATCCACGAAGTGGTTCTGGTGGACGGCAACTCCACGGACGACACCGTCGCGGTGGCCCGCGAGCTGTGGCCCGAGGTCAAGGTCGTGAAGCAGCACGGCAAGGGCAAGGGGGACGCTCTGATCACCGGGTTCGAGGCGTGCACCGGTGACATCGTCGTCATGATCGACGCGGACGGCTCGGCCGACGGCAACGAGATCGTCTCCTATGTGTCCGCCCTCGTCTCGGGTGCGGACTTCGCCAAGGGGTCCCGCTTCGCCAACGGCGGCGGCACCGACGACATGACCTTCATCCGCAAGCTCGGCAACTGGGCGCTGTGCACCATCGTCAACCGCAAGTTCGGCGCCCGCTACACGGATCTCTGCTACGGGTACAACGCCTTCTGGCGGCACTGCCTCGACAAGATCGACCTCGACTGCACGGGCTTCGAGGTGGAGACCCTGATGAACATCCGGGTCGTCAAGGCGGGGCTGAAGGTGCAGGAGATACCGAGCTACGAGTACCTGCGCATCCACGGCGCGAGCAATCTGCGGGCCGTGCGGGACGGGTTCCGGGTGCTCAAGGTGATCCTCGGGGAGCGGTCCAACCGGCGTGCGCTGCGTCGCCGCACCCACCACTCGCCGCTGCTCGACTCGCGCCGGGGAGAGGTGTCTTGAGCGATCCCGACATCTCCGTCGTGATCTGCGTGTACACCGAGGACCGCTGGGAGGACATCCTCGCGGCGGTCGCCTCGGTGCGGACGCAGTCGTATCCGGCCCTGGAGACGCTGCTGGTCGTCGACCACAACACGGCGCTCCTGGACCGCCTGACCAAGGAGTACAAGGAAGCCCGGGAGGTCCGCGTGTTCGCCAACGCGGGCCCCCGCGGCCTGTCCGCGGGCCGCAACACGGGGATCGCCGCCGCGCACGGCGAGGTGCTCGCCTTCCTGGACGACGACGCCGCCGCCGAGCGCGACTGGCTGCGGCACTTCGCCGCCGCCTACGCCGACCCGCGGGTCATGGCGGTCGGCGGCCGTACGGTGCCGATCTGGGCGTCGGGACGCCGGCCCGCCTGGTTCCCCGAGGAGTTCGACTGGGTGGTCGGCTGCACCTACAAGGGCATCCCGGCCGGCCTGGTCCGGGTGCGCAACGTCCTCGGCGGCAACGCCTCCTTCCGTCGCAGCGCGTTCGACGCGGCGGGCGGCTTCGCCACCGGTATCGGGCGGGACGGCGACAAGCGCCCGCTGGGCTGCGAGGAGACGGAGCTGTGCATCCGGCTGAGCCGGGCCCGACCGGACGCGGTCCTGCTGATCGACGACCGGGCGGTGATCCACCACCGGGTGCCAGAGGCGCGCGAGCACTTCGGGTACTTCCGCACGCGCGCGTACGCGGAGGGCCTGTCGAAGGCACTGGTGGCCCGAAGCGTGGGCGCGGACAAGGGACTTGAGTCGGAGCGCCGGTACGCCACCCGGGTACTGCCGGCCGGGGTGGTGCGCGGGCTGCGGGAGGCCGCGCTGGCCCGGCCGGGCGGCGCGGGCCGGGCGGGCGCGATCGTCGCCGGGGTGCTCACCGCGGCCGGCGGGTACGTGGTCGGCACCGTCCGGGCGCGGCGGGGAGGAGCCACCTTCTCGGTCGTGAGAATAGAGGGGGACAGACATGGCTGAGCCGCCCGTACCGATCCTCATGTACCACGCGGTCGCCACCGACCCGAACGACGCCACCCGAGTACTGTCGGTGTCCCCGGAGGCCTTCGCCCAACAGATGGAACTGATCGGCGAGTCGGGACTCACCCCGGTCAGGACGGCGGATCTCGCGGCCCGTTGGCGCGACGGCCGGCCGCTGCCCGCACGCCCCGTCCTGATCACCTTCGACGACGGCTACGAGGGCGTCCACCGGCACGCCCTGCCCGTGCTCGCCAAGCACGGCTACCCGGCGACGGTGTTCGTCTCCACCGGCTGGCTCCGGGGCGCGCACGACACGGGCGGCGGCCTGGACACCATGCTCGACTGGGACCAGGTCCGCGAACTCGCCGCGGCGGACGTCGAGATCGGCGGCCACACCCACACGCACCCACAGCTCGACCAGCTCGACGACAGCGCGCTGCACCACGAGCTGATCCACTCCAGGGAGATCGTCACCGACGAGGTCGGCACCGCACCGGTCTCGCTCGCCTACCCGTACGGCTACTCCAGCCGCCGGGTGCGCGAGGCCGTCCGCGAGACCGGGTACGGCCAGGCTCTGGCCGTGAACAACGCCCTCGCGCGGCGCCGCCAGGGGCCGTACGCGCTGACGCGGCTGACCGTGCGCCGCGCCACCACGGCCGAGGAGTTCGAGCGGCTCGTCCAGGGCCGTGCGATCGCCCGGGACTTCGCCAGGGACCGTGCCCTCACCAAGGGGTACGCGTTGGTCCGAAGAGCACGACAGGTCCGCCGGAAGGTCTCACGTTCCCGTGTCTGACACGACGACCACGACCGAGCCCGAGTCGACCGCGGCCAAGGCGCCCGAGCAGTCGGGGCGCCGCCTTCGGCTGCCCGGACTGGGTGGGGGCGGGGGCGGCAACCAGCTGTTCCGCAACGCCTACGCCCTGATGCTCAACACCGGTATCTCCGCGGTGCTCGGCCTCGGCTTCTGGCTGGCGGCCGCCCGCTACTACTCCGAGTCGGCGGTCGGCCAGGGCTCCGCCGCGATCGCCGCGATGAAACTCCTCGCGGGACTGACCGCGGTGACCCTGACCGGAGCGCTGGCCCGCTTCATACCGGTCGCGGGCCGGGCCACGGGGCGCCTCATCGCCCGTACGTACGCGGGCAGTTCGGTGCTCGTGGCGATCGCCGCCGTCGTCTTCCTGCTCACCCTGGACGCGTGGGGGCCGTCGTACCGGTTCCTGCACGGGCCGGTGAACGGGCTCGGCTTCATCGCCGCCGTCGTCGCCTGGAACGTGCTCACCCTCCAGGACGGTGTGCTGACCGGGCTGCGCAGCGCGCTGTGGGTGCCGGTCGGCAACACCGTGTTCTCCGCGGTGAAGCTGGGACTCCTGGTTGCGTTCGCGGTGGCGATCCCGACGGCCGGTGTCTTCGTGTCGTGGGTCGCGGCGATCGCCGTCTCGGTGCTGCCGCTGGGCTGGATGGTGTTCCGGCGTCTGGCGCCGCGCCATGTGAAGGCGACCGAGGGCCACGCGAAGCCGCCGTCGCTCAGGGAGATCGGGCGCTTCCTCGCGGGCGACTACACCGGCTCGCTGTTCTCGCTCGCCGTGGTCTACCTGGTCCCGGTGATCGTGGCCTCCCAGGTCAGCTCCCAGGACAACGCGTACTTCTACATCACCACGACGATCGGCGGCACCTGCAACCTGCTCGCCATCAACATGGGTGCCTCCCTGACCGTCGAGGGCTCGCACGACCCGGGCCGGCTGGCCGCCAACACCCGGGCCGCGCTGAAGCGGATGGCACGGATCATGCTGCCGGTGGCCGGGGTCCTGTTCTTCGGGGCGCCCTGGATCCTCGGCGTGTTCGGGGCGGGGTACGCGGACGCGGCCACCCCGCTGCTGCGCTGGTTCGCCGTCGGCGCGGTGCTCCGGGTCGTCATGGAGACGTACTTCGCGGTGCTGCGCGCACAGAGCCGTACCTCCGGACTCGCCTGGCTGCAGGGCCTGCTGTGCGTGATGGTGCTCGGTCTGACGCTGCTGCTCCTGCCCCGCATGGGGCTGACCGGAGCGGGTGTCGCCGAGATCTCCTCGCTCGCGGTGATCGTCGCGATCGCCGCGCCCAGGCTGTACCGGACGGTCCGGCACGCCCCCGCCGCCGAGGTCCCCGCGACCGCGGCTCCCGACGGCGACCTCGCCGACCTCGGGGCGCGCGAGGTACCGGCCGCGGGCCGTGCCCGCCGCCCCGGCTGGGCGCTCGACCAGGACACCCTCGCGCTGGGCATCCACGTCGACTTCGACCACCAGGAACGCCGTCCCGACGTACGCCCGGGACCCGGCACCCCGCCCACCGGCACACCCGTGACCGGCGTGACGCGCGACCGGCCGACGTGGGCGCTGCGGAAGCCGCCCGAGCTCGGGCTGCCGGTCGAGGCACGGGAACCGGGCTCCGAGTCCTCCGTGGGACCGGCCGAGACGGAGGTGGAC
Source organism: Streptomyces sp. SLBN-8D4 (assembly GCF_049739545.1). Lineage (NCBI taxonomy): Bacteria > Bacillati > Actinomycetota > Actinomycetes > Kitasatosporales > Streptomycetaceae > Streptomyces > Streptomyces sp. SLBN-8D4. The sequence continues at coordinate 7,675,948 of NZ_JBMGQC010000001.1, read as the reverse complement.
GCGCCGTTCGAGGTGGCCTTCGACGCGGGCAAGGAGGCCGACGTAACGGAAGAGTCCGCCGTACCGGAGGAGGAACCGCGCTCCGCGGAACCGCCGCGGCCCCTGTCGTGGCGGGAACGGCTCCAGCCCACCTGGCTCGGGGTGTTCCTCGGCTGCCTGCTGGCCGTCGCACTGCTCCTGTACTGGGTGCCGGCCCTCGGCCTGGGCGAGGCAGACCTGGACCGGATGGGCGGGCTCGGGCTGATCTCGGTCCTGCCGCTGCCCACGCTGGCCGGCGCGGCGCTCCTGGTCGTGGTCTTCGCCTCGCTGCTCTGGCTGGGCCGCGAGCACAAGGCGCTGCTGCTGCTCACCCTGGTGGCGACGGTGTTCTCGCTGCACGCGCTGCCCGCGGTGATCGAGGCCGAACCGCGGTTCGCGACGGCCTGGCAGCACCTCGGGTTCATCGACTACATCGACAGGACGGGCTCCGCGGTGCCCGATCTGGACGCCCGCTGGAGCTGGCCGGGCTTCTTCGCGGTGGCCGCGTTCGTCGGGCAGGCCTGCGGGGTCACGGACTTCACCGAGATCATCCGCTGGTGGCCCACCGCGATCCAACTCGCCTACCTGGTTCCGATGTTCCTGCTGGTACGGCACATGCGGGCGAGCTGGCGGGCCAAGTGGACCGGCATCTGGATCTTCGTGCTCAGCGGCTGGGTCGGCCAGGACTACTTCTCCCCGCAGGGCTTCACCTATCTGCTGTACCTGGTGTTCGTGGCGGTCCTGCTGGTCTGGTTCCGCGCCCCGCGCGTGATCTGGACGAAGCGGCGGCCCGGCGAGGCGGAGGTCGAACCGACGAACCGCCGCCAACGGGCCGTGCTGCTCGCGGTGGTGATCGGTCTGTTCGCGGCGAGCGTGCCCGCCCACCAGCTCACCCCGTTCGTGATGCTCGGTGTGCTGGCGCTGCTCGTGCTGACCGGCCGCAGCGAACTGCGCGGTCTGCCCGTCCTGTTCGCCGTCATGGTGGCCGCCTGGATCGGCTGGATGGCCGAGCCGTACTGGTCGGGCCACTTCGACGACCTCTTCGGCGGGGTCGGCGGGGTCGGCGGCAACGTCTCCTCGTCGGTCTCCGGCCGTATCGAGGGCGGCAGTTCGACGCACAAGCTGGTCCTGTACGTGCGCGTACTGCTGGCCGGCGGGGTCATGGCCCTCGCCTGCTACGGCTGGTGGCGCCGCCGCGAGCACAGGTACCGGGAAGCCGCACTGCTCGTCCTCACCTTCGTGCCGTTCCTCGGTTTCGGCATGCAGTCGTACGGTGGCGAGATGGCCCTGCGGGTCTTCATGTTCGCCCTGCCGGGTGCCGGCCTGCTCGCCGCCCTGGCGCTCTTCCCGCGCACCGGCGTCACCGCGAAGGAACGCGAGAAGGACCGGGTCTCTCTCGCCCCGGTGGCCGCGCTGATGGCGGGTCTGCTGCTCGTCGGCGGCTTCCTGGTCGCCCGTTGGGGCAACGAGCCGTTCGAGCGGATCCAGCCCGGCGAGGTCGCCGCCATGGACTACGTCTACGCCCACGACGACCCGACGGTCCGGGTGCTGTGGCTGTCCAACGACACGCTCGACAACGTGACGCCGGCGATGCCGTGGGGCGCGAAGGACATGGAGAAGGTGTCCTACGTGCCGACGCTGGCGCCGACCGACCCGGTGCTGGTGTCGAGCCTGGTCAAGGCGCTGAAGGACGCGGGCCCGAACTCGTACCTGATGGTCAACGTCAGCCAGGTCACCTATCTGCGTCTGGACGTGGGGTATTCGCGGACGTGGGAGCCGCGGCTGCTCGACAACCTCGACAAACGCAAGGAGCTCAAGCGGGTCCTCACCAACGACGACGTGACCATGTACGCGCTGCGGGACCGGCCCGCCGGGAAGGTTCCCAAGGCCGATCCGGGGCCGATCGGACCGCAGGTGACCTGGACGCCCTGGTCGGTGGTGGGGGCGCTGGCCGCGCTGGCGCTGATCCTGCTGCTCTCGGCCCGGGAGGTGGTGCGGGTCGCGGTGCGGCCGAGTGTGCGCCAGCTGCGGTGGCTGCAGAGCAGCTTCTGGTTCGCGCTGCCACTGCTCGCGGTGTTCCTGGCGGCGCTGGTGCAGCGGTTCCTGACGATGAAGTGACGCCTTCGGAGGTTCTTTCGGAGGTCAAGTGGCTCAGCGGGTGAGCCACTTGACCTCGTAGGCCTGCATGTCGAAACGCTTGCCGTCGACCTGCGCGCTGATCTGCCGGTTCAGGGTGTTCACCACCAGGACCGTCCGGTCGGTGGCGAGGACCCGGACGTTGGGCACGTCGTCGGCGGCGACGGAGACGTTCTCGTAGGTGCTCCCCGGCGCGAAGGCCTTGCTGAACCGGCTGAGCAGGTCGAACATGGGCAGCTTCCGCCCCCCGCTCCCGTTGTCCGTCGGCGTCCAGAGACAGCCCGCGCAGTCCGTGCCCTTCTCGTTCTCCGGGTTCCAGTAGAAGGCGGACGTGGTGCCGCCCTTGGCCAGCGCGATCATTCCCGCGGCCTGCACCGCGACCCGGCGGTTCTCCGACCAGCCCTCGCGCTCGTCCTGGCTGTCGGCGGGCTCGACGTAGTACTCCGCCCACCACAGGGGCAGGTTCCCGGTCCGCTGCCGCACCCAGGTGCTCACCGCGGTGAACTTGTCGGTGGCCGCGAACTCGTTCGGCAGCAGCTCGTCGTCGTTGGTGTAGCTGGAGCCGTCCACGACCACGAAGTCGGCACCCGCCTTGTTCCTGTTCCAGTAGTCGAAGGCGTCGAGGATCCGCCGGTCCATCGCACCCCAGGCGCCCTTGAAGGTCGCGGAGGCATCCCCGGAGCGCGGGTCGACGCTGTCCATCACGAGATACGGCCCGCCCACCATGATCTTGGGGTCGACCTTCTTCAACGCCTTGTAGACCAGGTTGTAGAGCTGGGTGTAACCCTCGTAGTCCCAGCGGGCCTTCGCGTCGTTCCAGAAACCCTTGAACTCGTTCCAGACGATGAAGTGGCGTACGTCCGGGTACCGCTTGGCGACGGTCGCGGCGAGCGCGGCGTAGTCCTCGAAGTGGGCGGGGTCCGGCGCGGTCTCCAGCGCCGCCTTGCTCCAGTCGGTCTTGCCGACGCCCGCCTCGCCGCCCTTCATCCAGTCCGGCGCGCAGCACAGGGTGAGGGTCGGAGTGGACCCGGAGGCGCGGATGAAGTCGACGCGCCGGTCCAGGTCCTCGAAGTCGTAACGCCCCTTGACCGGCTCGGGGTTGTCGGCGCCCCAGCCCATGATGTGCTGGTTCTGCGGGAGACCGCCCGCGTCCTCGATCCGTTGTCCGACCCGCTCGCCGGCCGCGGAGCTGCCCTCGTCGGCGCTGAACTGGGTGTGCGTGAAGCCCCAGCCGACGTCCGGGGTGTCCGCGTCCGGTGTGGTCGTCGGGGTGCCGTGGACCCGGTCGCCGTTGCGTGAGGTGCCGTCGGTGCCCGCGCCGCCGCCCGGAAGCGTGTTGAGGAGGGTCACGACCAGCGCCAGGGCCACCGCGCCCACCCCGAGCAGTGCGGTGAGCCGCCACCGCCGTGCCCCCGAATACCACTCATGACGTCCCATCGGGGGCAACGGTATCCGCGAACACACCTGCGCGGGCAGATGTCGGAGATGCACAGCCTTGTAACAGGAGGTAGCGGACAGACCGGAAACACCGGACGTCGGCGACACGATCCGCGCACTCCGGAAACCGGGTGCGTATGGGGGTCCCGTGCCGGATCATGGGCCGCATGTCTGCGAACCCACACGACGCGCTGCCGATCCGGCTCAACGTCGACGACAGCGACTCGCCGTCCGACGTCGTCGACGCGCTGTTCCTCGGCCGCTTCGCGACGGGCGAGCAGCCGTACTCGCACGCGGCCAACATCGACCGGGTCCGCACCGGGGCCACCCTCCTGCCGCCGGGCGCCCGGGTGCTGCGCGTCGCCCGCGACGACGACCGCAGCGCGACGCTCGCCGAGGGCGACGGCTGGACCCTGCTGGTCTCCCGCTGGAACCGCGGCGCCGACGTCACCGTGACGGCGACCGAGCCCGAGCTGGCCAAGAAGGTCCTCGACCAGGCCACCGACGGCGCGGCGGACGAGCCCGAACCCCAGCCGGAGAACGTGACGATGGGCTTCTGGTACGTCTCCCCCAGGCGCGGCCCGCACCGCACGACCCGCCAGATCTCCGCGGGCACCTGGGACGAGGTCCGCCAGAACTACACGGCGCCGGTCGCGGACGCGATGGGCCGCCTGATGAAGACGACCCCGGAGGACATCGCGGGCCGTCTGCTGCTGCTGCACGGCCCGCCGGGCACCGGCAAGACCTCCGCCCTGCGCACGCTGGCCCGCTCCTGGCGGGACTGGTGCCAGGTGGACTGCGTCCTGGACCCGGAGCGACTGTTCAGCGACGTCGGCTATCTGATGGACATCGCGATCGGCGAGGACGACTCGACGGGCAAGGGCCGCTGGCGGTTGCTGCTCCTGGAGGACTGCGACGAGCTGATCCGCGGCGAGGCGAAGCACACGGCGGGCCAGGCCCTGTCCCGGCTGCTGAACCTGACCGACGGTCTGCTGGGCCAGGGCCGCAACGTCCTGGTCGGCGTCACCACCAACGAGGACCTGGAGCGCCTGCACCCCGCCGTGGTCCGCCCCGGCCGCTGTCTGGCCCGGATCGAGGTGGGCCCGCTGACCCGCGGGGAGGCCGTGGGCTGGCTCGGCGCCGAGGAGGGCGTGGGCCGCGAGGGGGCGACCCTGGCGGAGCTGTACGCGCTGCGCCGGGGCACCTCGCCGACGGCGGTGCCGGAGCCGCGGCCCGGGGCGGACGCGGGGCTGTACCTGTAGTGCTTTGATGGGTATATGGGCCTGTTCGTCGGCACGTCGGGGTGGCAGTACAAGGACTGGCGGGGCGTCCTCTACCCCGACGGCGTCCCCGTGCGGCTCTGGCTGGAGGAGTACACGGAGCACTTCCCGACGGTCGAGATCAACAACGCCTTCTACCGGCTGCCGAACAGGGAGACCTTCGAGGCGTGGCGCGAGCGGGTGCCGGGGGACTTCGTGGTGGCGGTGAAGGCGAGCCGGTACCTGACCCACATCAAACGGCTGAAGGATCCCGAGGAGCCGGTGCACCGCCTGATGAGCCACGCGGAGGGGCTGGGCGACCGACTGGGCCCGGTGCTCCTCCAGTTGCCCCCGACCCTGCGCGCCGACACGGACCTGCTGGACGCCTGCCTGGCCTGTTTTCCCGCGTCGACGCGGGTCGCGGTCGAACCCCGACACGCCTCCTGGTGGACGCCCGCGACGCGCAAGGTCCTGGAGGCCCGCGGCGCGGCCCTGTGCTGGGCCGACGTCCGGGCCCGCCCGGTGAGCCCCCTGTGGCGCACCGCCGACTGGGGGTACGTCCGCTTCCACGAGGGCCGGGCGCAGGCGTGGCCGCACTACGGCAGACGGTCCCTGGAGACCTGGGCCGGGCGGATCGGGGACACCTGGGCCGGGGACGAGGACGTCTACGTGTACTTCAACAACGATCCGAACGGTGCCGCCGTGCGGAACGCGAAGCTGTTCGCGTCTCTGGGTCAGCCCCGACCGTAGGCCGCCCGCAGCGCGTCCCGTACGGCCGCCAGGGCATCGCCCTCCGTCAGCCCCAGTCGCCGGGCCCGCTCCACATAGGCCTGGGCGGCCGACGCGAGTTCCCGTTCCGCCGCCGAACCGGCCGCGGCGACGAACGTGCCGTTGCGGCCGCGCGTCTCGATCACCCCGTCGCTCTCCAGCGCCCGGTACGCCTTGGCGACGGTGTTCGCGGCGAGCCCGAGCGATTCCGCGAGCCCCCGCACGGTCGGCAGCCGGTGCCCCACCGGCAGCACCCCCGCCCGCGCCTGCTCGGAGATCTGCACCCGCACCTGCTCGTACGGCGGCGCACTGTCGTCGATGTGGATCTTCAAGGTCACTAGCCGATTGTCCCGCACCCACCGGAAAATGTGAGGCACCGGTGCGGGCTCCCCCCGTAACGTGCGCCTTCATGACCGTGATCGTGCGCGATCTGCGCCCCCAGGACCCGGCCGATGTCGAGAAGTTCGCCCATGTCCGCCATCTGGCCATCCCCTTCATGCTGTGGACCCCGGCCGGTGTGCTGCACCGCCTCGTCCACACCCACCCGGACGCGCACTACCGCTGCCTCGTGGCCGAGGAGGACGGCGAGGTGATCGGCACGGCCCAGCTCGGCCTCGCCCATGACAGCCCGGAGCCGGGCCAGGGATATCTCAACATCTATGTGCACCCGGACCGCACCCGGCGCGGTGCCGGCGCCCTCCTCGTACGCACCGCCGAGGAGCACCTGGCGGCGCACGGGGCGACCACGTTGTTCGCCTGGGTCCTGGACGAGCCGCAGAACCGGGTGTTCGCCGAGCGGCACGGCTACCGGCCCAGCCGTTCCGCGCACTTCCTGCGCCTGGACCTGGCGAACGGCGCGCTGCCCACGCTCCAGCCCCTTCCCCCGGGCGTCGAACTGCGCACCGCCGCCGACTTCGCCGACGACCCGCGGCCCTTCTTCCTGCTGGACGCGGAGACCGCGGGGGACGAACCGAGCGACGTGGGCACCGAGTTCACGGACTACGAGGTGTGGGTCGAAGAGTACTGGAAACACCCTCTCCTCGATCGCGCCCTGACCACGATCGCCCTCGTCGACGGCCGTCCGGCCGCCTTCAGCGCCGCCCACACCGACGGCGCCGGCCGCTACGCCACCGCCATGACCGGCACCGCCCGCGCCTTCCGCGGCCGCGGCCTCGCCAAGCTCGCCAAGAACGCCTCCCTGCACCGCGCCCGCGCCGCCGGCTGTACGGAGGCCTTCACCGGCAACGACGCCGCCAACGAACCCATGCTCGCGATCAACAAGTGGTTCGGATACGAGATCTGCGCCACGGAGGTACGTCATGTCCGCGAACTCACCTGAGCCCCTGCGGCGGGTGGACGTCGTCCTGCTCAAGGCGGGCCGCACGAAGATCCGCTACGCGGCCGAGCTCCTCACCGACGACGGCAACCGCGTCACGGTCCGCGCTCCCTGGGCGGGCGAGGGCGTCCGTGACTTCGGCTTCGTCCGCTTCGAGCCGGGCGACGTCTTCACCGAGCACTACTGGCGGGACCGCTGGTACGCCGTCAAGGAGGTCCGCTCCTCGGACGGCACCCTGAAGGGCTGGTACTGCGACATCACCCGCCCGGCGACACTGGACGGCGCCGAGCTGGTCGTGGAGGACCTGGACCTGGACCTGTGGGTCTCGGCGGACGGCACGGAGGTGCTGCGTCTGGACGAGGACGAGTTCGAGGCAAGCGGTTTGACGCAGACGGATCCCGAGGCGGCTTCGGCGGCATGGGCGGCTCTGAACGAACTCGAGACACAACGCCGCTTCCCACCCCTCTAGTCGCCCCGCACCACCACCGCATACCGCTCGTCGTCCACGTCCTTCCCCCACAACACGGATTCCTCCGAGAGCCGCTCCACGAGCACCCGCCCCCCGAGCGGCTCCGCGAGCGCCGTCACCGTCTCGGCAGCTGTCCCGAAGGCCCCCCACACCCCCTCCACCAGCACCAGCCGCCCGCCCGGCCGCAGCAATCCCCACCACTGCCGCAGCGCCCGCCCGGGATCCGGCAGCGCCCACAGCACATGCCGTACCAGGACGACGTCGAACCGCTGCTCCCCCACCGGGGGCAGCGCCGCGTCACCGATGAGGAACACCGCGTCACGCCCGGCGAGCTTCGCGCGGGCCAGGTCCACCATGGCCGGGGAGAGATCCACCCCGGTCACCCGGTGCCCCTGCTCGGCCGCGAGGAGTGACAGACTCCCGGTCCCGCACCCGAGGTCGAGGACGTCGGACGCTCTTTCCGGGAGCCACCCCCGCAGCCGCTCGGCCCAGGCCCCGCGCACCTCGGGGTCCCGCAACCCGTGATCCGGCTCCTCGTCGAAGGATCCCGCCTCGGCGTCCCAGTCCACGCCGTCCACGCCCCCACCGTCACTGTTCTGCGTCATGCACCCAAGAGTGACACCCGCCACTGACAGTCGAATCGTGACAGCCGCCACTGACAGACCGGCGACCGATGAGGAACTCTCCCCGAAAGCGTCTACCTCCGTGCGAACGCGGAACTCGGTAGGCACTGAAGGAGGCAGCCATGCGCCGCACCACCGTGCAGAAGCCCCTGAAGAGGACGGACGCCCGGCGACTCCCCGAGGAGGCCGACGAGCGCCCCGCGGGACGACCCGAGGTCCGCAAGGACATCGCGCGGACCTGGTGGCCCGACGGCTGACGGCGGCAGGCATGCTCCGTGTCGGACCAGTCGCCTGCGGTAGTGGACGCGGTCACAGGACCCGTCCACTCGCCGTTCCAGGACCTCATAACCGCCGCGTGGTCCCGCGCGTCGGACGTCCTCGTTCGTCGTGCGCGCACGCCACCTACCTGATCTCCGTCTCAGCACTCCCTTAAGAGGGCCATAAAGATCGCCACCGACCGTCACAGGCTGGGGATTTCAGGGTTTCTTTGATCCGGCACCCATTGGTACCGGTTCCGAGGAGATCCCCCATGCCCGCACGCCGCAAGGTCGCAGCCGTCGCCGCCGTCGGCCTGGCCCCCTTCGCCCTGGCCGCGTTGGCCGCCGCGCCCGCGTCCGCGCACGGTTCGATGGGCGACCCGGTCAGCCGGGTCTCGCAGTGCTACGCGGAGGGTCCCGAGAGCCCGAGGTCCGACGCGTGCAGGGCGGCGGTCGCGGCTGGGGGTACCCCCTCTGGGGGAGGCACCCAGGCGCTCTACGACTGGAACGGCATCCGCATCGGCGACGCGAACGGCCGGCACCAGGAGCTGATCCCGGACGGCAGGCTGTGCAGCGCGAACAACGACGAGTTCAAGGGGCTCGACCTGGCCCGCGCCGACTGGCCGGCGACGAGCGTGAACAGCGGGTCGTACACCTTCAAGTACCGGGTGACCGCCCCGCACAAGGGCACCTTCAAGGTGTACCTCACCAAGCAGGGCTACGACCCGACGCAACCTCTGGCCTGGGACGACCTGGACCTGGCGAACCCGGTCGCGACGGCCACCGACCCGGTCGCCTCGGGCGGTTTCTACACCTTCTCCGGCACCCTGCCCCAGCGCTCCGGGAAGCAGCTCCTGTACGCCGTCTGGCAGCGCTCGGACAGCCCGGAGGCGTTCTACTCCTGCTCGGACGTGGCGTTCGGCGGCGACTTGGGTGGCACGGCGGGCGGTTCGACGCCGGCTCCGAGCGCCTCCGCACCCTCCGAGGAGCAGATCGAGGACGGCACCGGCAAGTCGACGGTCGAGCACCACGGGCACGGTGACGACGACGCCGGTACGTCGGCGGAGCCGGTGGCCACCGGGACGGAGAGCCACCCCGCCCCCGACGTGCGGGCGGCGGGCACTTCGCCGAAGCTCGCCGAGACGGGCGGCGACAGCGGCACGGCGTATCTCGCGATGGGCGGCGCCGCCACGCTCGCGGTCGGCGCGGCGGTCCTGTTCGGCTCGGTGCGCCGGCGCGCGGTGAACGACGGCGGACGGAAGGGCCGCTGACCGAATGAACTCCGGGGCCTGACCGGCGGCTCAGGCCGGACAGGCCCCGGCGGCGCTCAGCTCAGCGCCGACGCGCAGGTGGTGGCGGTGGCGTGGGCCGGGTCGAGGGCGTTGGCCACCTCGTGGAAGGCGATCCGGTCGAACAGCCCGATGGCCACGTGCTCGGAGAGGTCGAGCGGGCACAGGTCCTGGAGCAGGACGTTGTGGACGCCGGACCCGCTGAGGAACTGGCTCCGGTACGGCGTCACGACCTCGTCGTACTTGGTGGCGAGGACCGTGTACTTGACGCCGGGGACGGTGTCACCGCCTTCGTTGAGCTTGGTCAGGAAGGCGGAGCCGACGACCTGGTCGGCGAGGGCGGGGGTGTTGGTGGTGAGGAAGTCCCCGACACCCGGGAAGTACGGCAGCAGGTTGGTCAAGCCCGACAGGGTGGTGCCGTGGTTGTCGGGAGCGATGCCGACGAGGGCGTTCACCTTGGCGGCTCCGCCCAGGAACCTGAGGTAGTAGCGGGGCATCAGGCCGCCCTGCGAGTGACCGACGAGGTCGGTCTCGGCGGCGCCGGTGGCGGTGAGCACCTTGTCGACGAAGGTCTTCAGCTGCTCCGCCGACTTGTCGATGGGGCCGAGGCCGCAGAAGAGGGGCACGCCGGAGAGCTGGCCGTAGTCGAAGGAGAAGACGCAGTAGTCGCGGCTCTCCAGATACGGAGCGAGGGCCAGCCAGTTGTCGACGGAGTTCGCGAAGGTGCCGTGTACGAGGACGACCGGGTGGGGGTGGGCGGCGGAGGGCTTGCAGGAGTAGTCGTTCCAGCCCCTGCTCGGGGCGTCGGCCGCCTGGGCGGCGGTGGCGGCGGGGACGACGGCGACCGTGGCGGTCAACAGCAGGGCGGCGAGGGGTCTGAGCAGTCGTTTCCAGGGCAGCATCGGGTGATCTCCTTGCGGCTCAAGGGAGTTGCGATGGCCGTACGCCCTGTGACCCGGATCACGAGGATGCTGTTCAATTCGAAAGTTACGGACGAGTAGTGCACTTGTGAAGTTACGCGTCAGTAAAAACTTCCAGTGCTAACCATTTCGCATGCATCTGCTGATGAACCATCACCAGGCGGGCCTGATGGGACCATAGGGAGCGATACGCCCCAATCGCTCGCGCAACGCGCGCACTTCACCCTCACCGAGTACGTCGGCCCACGCCCGCACGGCCTCCGCCGCGGCCTCCTCGGCCGCACGGGTGCAGGCCCAGCCCCGCTCGGTCAGCACGACGAGCCGGGCCCGCGCGTCCCCGGGATGCGGCCGCCGCTCGGCGTAGCCCTTGCGCACGATCTCGTCGACCAGCTGGCTCGCGGCCTGCTTGGTCACTCCGAGATGGCCGGCCAGCTCGGTGACCGTGGCCCCGTCCGGCGCAAGCCGCGCGAACGCGAAACCCCAGGCGGGCCGCGCCTCGAACCCCCGGGCGACGACCCCGTCGTTGATGCGCTGGGTCAGATCACCGGCGGCGGCGAGCAGGGTGGCGGCGAGGGCGAGGGCTTCGGAGTTCTGCACCCAGGCATTGAAACACCCTTGACGAATTGGTCAAGCAGCTTGACTATGGAGCCATATAGTCAAGCTGCTTGACCATTTACGACTCGGAGGTCCCGCATGCCCGTAGTCCGCTCGTCCGATGCCGTCACCCACGAGATCCACGGCGCCCGTTTCGTCTCGTACGCCACCCCGCTCAGCGGCGCCAAGGAGCTCTGCGCCTGGCGCGGCGAGATCCCCGCGGGGACGAAGGCGCCGGCGCACACCGTCAACCGCGAGGAGATCTTCCATCTGCTCATCGGCGAACTCCGGATCACCCTCGACGACGCCACGCACCGGATCACCGCCGGTGACACCGTGATCGTCAACCCCGGGGTGACCTTCGCCGTCGAGAACCCCACCGATCACACCGCCCTCACCTGGGTCACCACCTCCGTCGGCCTGGAGGCGACGCTGGCGGACGGCACCCGTATCACCCCGCCGTGGGCCAACTGACCTACGCGGCCAGCGTCCCCGGCAGCACCGCCAGCGGTCCGAACCTCGCCCGGGCGCGGTCCGCGGCCTCCTCGATACGGCGGAGCTTCTCGTCGGTGGGGTCAAAGGTGAGCTGGTGGGAGGCCTGTTCGGCGGGGTCGAGGCCCTCGGCGCGCAGGGAGACGGAGCGGACCCGGGCGCGCTGGAGACCGAGGGCCTCGTACATGCCGTAGGCCGCCCTGGTGAGGGCCGCCGAATGGGCGGTGGGTTCGCCGAGGGTGCGGCTGCGGGTGGTCGCGGTGCGGTCGGCGTAGCGGACGGTGAGGGTCAGGGTGCGGCAGACCTTGTCGAGGGCACGCAGCCGGGAGCCCAGTTCCTCGGCGGCGGAGAGCAGGGCGCGGCGGTGCTGGTCGGGGTCCAACTCGTCGCGGGTGAAGGGGCGTTCGCTGGCGAGGGAGCGGGAGACGCCGTTCGGGACCACCCGGCCGCGGTCCACGCCGTTCGCCTTCTCGTGCAGTTCACGGGCGGCCTTGGCGCCGACCAGGCGCTGGAGTGTGGACAGGGGTGCGGCGGCGACCCGGCCCAGGGTGTCGAGGCCGTACTCGCACAGGACGCGGGCGGTCGCGGCGCCGACGCCGGGGAGCGCGGCGACGGGCCGGCCGGCGAGGAAGTCCGCCGCCGCGCCCTCGGGAACCGCACAGGTCACCCCGGGCCGGGCGTCCTTCAGTGCCATGCGGGCCAGCATCGGCCCGGGCCCGGCGCCGATCGCGCAGTCGACGCCGTGCAGGGCGAGGGCGCGGACCCGGATCACCGAGGCCAGTTCGACCGCGTCCCGCTTGAAGTACCGTTCGGCGCCCCGCAGATCGGCCAGTGCCCGGTCCGGCGGCAGCGCTTCGACGACCGGCGTGAACTCCTCGAGGAGGCCGAGCAGTTCGGGCAGGGCCGCCTCCCGCGTCGGCGGCAGCTGGAAACGTACGCAGAGGATGGTCATCCCGCACTCCCCGGACTCTGGTGCCACAACTTCCGTACCTGTGATGCCTCTTGACCCGCCGGTCGCAGATCGGCCCACGGATGCAGTTCGTATCCCGTCGCCATGTGGATTCGCCTGCCGCCGGTCGGATCGTCGGCCTCGCCACCGGGCCGCCTTGCCGGCACCGGCTCGGCCAGCCGTGCCGCCACCGCGTCGAGGCCTTCCCCGTCCCGCAGTTCGACCAGTTCGGCGAGGTTCCAGGCCGCCGCGCCCACCACACTGAGGCTGCGCGGGCCGCGCCGCTGCACCACCCCGCGCACCAGCAGCAGCCAGGAGTGGAAGACGGTGTGCGCGCAGGCGTCGTGGGAGTCGTCGAAGAAGGCGAGGTCGACCAGTCCGGTGCCGTCGTCCAGGGTGCTGAAGATGACCCGTTTGCCGGACCGGATCGGCGGTGTCTGGGTGGCCGCCTTGGCCCCCGCGACCAGCACGGTCTCGCCGTGCCGTGCCTCGCGCAGCCGTCGCGCGCTGACCACGCCCAGCTCCTGGAGGAACTCCTGGTGGTCGTCCATCAGATTGCGCGAGACGTCCATCGACAGCACGCCCAGCTCGGCGCTGAGCTTCTCCACCGATGACAGGTCCGGCAGTCCCGCCGGAGCCGTCTTCCGCCCGCCGGCCAAGGGGAGTTGGCCCCCGCGGCCGGCGCGTGCGCCCCGGTGCAGTTCGGTCAGGTGCAGTTGCAGGTCCCGCCGGTTGGCACCGAAGGCGTCCAACGCGCCGACCTGGGCCAGCCTTTGGGCCACCGGACGGCTCGGCCGCCCCCGCTCCCAGAAGTCCAGCAGTGAGGCGTACGGCTGCCCCTCGGCGATCCGCGCCGCCTCGGCCTCGCTGATGCCGTGGACGTCGGAGAGGGCCAGGCGCAGCCCCCACACCGAAGGGGATTCAGACACCAGTTCGATCCGATGGGCGACCCCCGACTCGTTCACGTCCAACGGCAGGATCGGCACCCCGCGCCGCCGCGCGTCCGCCAGCAGCAGCCGCTTCGGGTACATGCCGGGGTCGTGGGTGAGCAGCCCGGCGTAGAAGGCCGCCGGGTGGTGCGCCTTCAGCCAGGCCGACTGGTACGTCGGCACGGCGAAGGCGACCGCGTGCGCCTTGCAGAAGCCGTACGACCCGAAGGCCTCGACGATCTCCCAGGTCCGCTGAATCGTTTCCGCGTCATAACCGTTCGCCGCCGCGTGCTGCGCGAACCAGAACCGGATCCGCCCCTGCGACTCCGGGTCGGACAGCCCGCGCCGCACCTGGTCCGCCGCGCCGCGCCCGCACCCGGTCATGATGTCGACGATGTCGATGATCTGCTCGTGGAAGACGACGACCCCGTACGTCTCCTGCAGCGGCCGCTCCAGGTCCGGGTGCGGATACCGGACGGGCGCCCGCCCGTGCCGTGCCTCGATGAACGGCCGCACCATGTCGGCGGCGACCGGTCCCGGCCGGAAGAGCGAGATGTCGACGACCAGGTCGTGGAAAGTGGCCGGCTGGAGCCGCCCCACCAGGTCCCGCTGCCCCGGCGACTCGATCTGGAAGCACCCCAACGTCTCGGTGGACCTGATGAGTCGGTACGTCGCCGGGTCGCCCGGCGGTACCGCGTCCAGGTCGACCCGCTCCCCCGTCGCCCGCTCCACCTCCGCGACCGCGTGCGCCATCGCCGACTGCATCCGCACGCCCAGCACATCGAGCTTGAGCAGCCCGAGGTCCTCGACGTCCTCCTTGTCGAACTGCGACATGGGCAGCCCCTCACCGCTGGTCGGCACGACCGGAGTACGGCGGAGCAGGGACGCGTCGGAGAGCAGCACCCCGCACGGATGCATGGCGATCCCCCGGGGAAGGGCGTCGAGAGCCTCGACCAGCTCCCACAACCTGCCGTGACGCTGCTTCTCCTCTGCCAGCGCCTTGAGTTCGGGCAGCTCCTCCAGTGCCGCGCGGGCGTCCCGGGCCCGGATGTGCGGGAAGGACTTGGCGATGCGGTCGATGTCGGCGGGGTCCATGGACAGGGCCGCCCCCACGTCCCGGATCGCGTGCCGCACCCGGTACGTCTCCGGCATCGAGACGGTGGCGACCCGCTCGGTCCCGAACCGCCCGATGATCGCCCGGTAGACCTCCAGGCGGCGCGCGGACTCCACGTCGATGTCGATGTCGGGCAGGACGAGCCGCCGGGTGGACAGGAACCGCTCCATCAGCAGCCCGTGCTCGACGGGATCGGCGTGGGCGATCCCCAGGAGGTGATTGACCAGGGAACCGGCGCCGGAGCCGCGTGCGGCGACCCGGATCCCCATGTCCCGTACGTCGTTGACGACCTGAGCGACCGTCAGGAAGTAGGAGGCGAAGCCGTGGTGGGCGATGATGTCCAGTTCCTCGTGCATCCGCTCCCAGTACGCGCGCCTGCCCGCGTACCCCTTCAGCACCATCCCGGCCGCCGCCCGTGAGGCCAGGGCCCGCTGGGCGCCGCGCCGGCCCGCGCCCACGAGGTGCGGCTCGGGGAAGTGGACGGTACCGATCCCGAGGTCGTCCTCCGGGTCGACCAGGCACTCGGCGGCCGTCGCCTGCGTCTGCTCCAGCAGCCGGTACGCGGTGTCGCGCCGGAAGCCCGCGGCCTCGACGATCCGCTCCGCGGCCGCCAGCATGGCGCCCTCGTCCTTGAGCCAGGCCTCGCCGGAGTCCAGTTCCTTGACGGCGCCGACGGGGACGAGACGGCGGGCGGAGTCCAGGACGTCGGCGACCGGACCCAGTCCGGGGTCGGCGTAGCGTACGGCGTTGCTGAGCACGGGCCGGATCCGCTGCTCGGCGGCGAATCCGACGGTACGGGCGGCCAGCCGCAGCGAGCCGGGTCCGGTGCCCTCGCGTCCGTGCCAGACGGCTTCGAGGCGCAGGGCGTCGCCGTAGATCTCCCGCCAGGGGACGAGCAGCCGGGCGGCCCGGTCGGGGCGGCCGGCGGCAAGGGCCCGGCCGACCTCGGAGGCGGGCCCGAGCAGCACGGTCAGGCCGTCCCCCCGGTTCTCCGTCCGGGGTACCAGCGGTGTGCCCCGCTCCTCCTTGTCGGCGTGAGCCACCGTGACGAGCCGGCACAGGTCGGCCCAGCCGCGGGCACCGTCCCGGGCGAGGAAGGTGACCCGGGGAGCCGACTCGTCGACGAAGGCACCTCCGCGCACGGGAGCACGGCGCCGCTCCTGTCGTACGGGCTCGGCCTCCTCCACGGCCAGGCCCGCCCCGAACAACGGCCGCACCCCCGCCTTCGCACAGGCCTTGGCGAACCGGACCGTGCCCGCGAGGGTGTCGCGGTCGGTAAGGGCGAGGGCGTCCATTCCCCGCTCGGAGGCGCGTTCGGCGAGGCGCTCCGGATGCGAGGCGCCGTAGCGCAGGGAGAACCCGGAGACGGTGTGCAGATGAGTGAAGCCAGGCATCCGCACCTCCCGCTCTCGAACATCAGTTCCCTATCGCCTCGCCTCCACCATAGACCAAAAACCGAACATGCGTACGACAGCGTTCGAGTCGCCTCTCACCTGCGGAAACGGCCTATTCGGACCCGGATGTGTCGGTCTCGGCGGATTCCTCGGCGAGAGGCTCGGCCGCGGCGGTCGGCCGGGCCCCGGCGGTCCTCGCGCGCTGCGCGGTCTCCAGGGCGTGCAGGCGCCGTTTGATGTCGCGGAGCTCGGTGAGAAGAGTGTCGGGGCGGTTGATCCTGGTCACGGAGTACTCCTCGGGTTCATGGGGCGCCGGTGGCGGGAGTGACGGTCAGCTGGACCTGCTCCTCACCCGCGTCGTTGCCCGGGGTGACCTCGATCCCGGTGATCCGTACGCCGAACCGGGTGCCCTCCGGAAAGAACACGTCCTTGATCACCACGAGGGCGTCGTCGCCGACCGGGTAGGAGCCGAGCACGGGTTCCCGGTCCGCGCGCACGGTCAGCTCGGGCAGGACAACGGGGGCCGAGACGGCGGCAAGGGCCGAGCGGGCCTGGGAGCTCCCCGAGGGCGAAGACCCGGGTCGCGGTGGAGGCGCCGTCGGCCGGCCAGGTGTAGCCGATGAGGTTGGCGCCGCACTCCCACACGCTTCTGCACAGCGTTTCCCTCGAAACGTTTGACTGTGAAGGCACCTGACTACAAATCAACTTCCGTCGTTCAAAGGCAAGTTGAGCCCCAGGAACCGCAAACGCAACGTGCGGTCTCGAACGGATAACGATGGCAGGAGACGTGAAAGCCCCGCCCCCCACACAGGGGGACGGGACTTCACACGCCACCGGACCGTCGAAGCGTCAGCCGATCGACGCCCCGGTCGCCGACAGCGCCTCCGTGACCGGCTGGAAGAACGTCTCCCCACCGGAGGTGCAGTCACCGCTGCCACCGGACGTCAGCCCGATCGCGCTGCTCCCCGAGAACAGCGACCCGCCACTGTCCCCCGGCTCCGCGCAGACATCGGTCTGGATCAGCCCGTTCACGATGTCGCCGTTGCCGTAGTTCACCGTCGCGTCCAGGCCGGTGACCTTCCCGGAGTGCACCTGGGTCGTGGACCCGCTGCGGGTCACCGACTGGCCGACTGTCGCCGACGCCGCCCCGGTGATCGCCTGCGCGGACCCGTTGTAGAGGTCCACCTCGCTGGGATGGGCGACCTGGGCCGTGTACTTGACCAGGCCGAAGTCGTTGTCCGGGAAGCTCGACACCTCGTTGGTGCCGATCTGCTTGCCGCTGGAGTCCGACCACGTCGAGATCGCCTCGGTGCAGTGCCCGGCGGTGAGGAAGTACGGCTGTCCGCCCTTGACCACGTTGAACCCGAGCGAGCACCGGCCACCGGATCCGCTGATCGCGTCACCGCCGGCGATGAAGGGCTTGAACTCCCCCTTGGTGCGCTGGAGTTCGGCCATCGATCCCAGCCCGTCCACCACCTTGGCGAGCTTGGCCCACTCGGCGGCGGAGACCGTGCGGTCGGCGGTGACGACGACCTTGTTGGTGGTGGGGTCGGTCACCCAGGACGTCCCCGGGACGGTCGCGTCGTCGGCGAGCGTCGTACGCGCGCTCTTCAGTTCGGCGAGGGAGTGGGAGACGACTCTGGCCGTGGCCCCGG
This sequence comes from Streptomyces sp. SLBN-8D4, assembly GCF_049739545.1. Taxonomy (NCBI): domain Bacteria; kingdom Bacillati; phylum Actinomycetota; class Actinomycetes; order Kitasatosporales; family Streptomycetaceae; genus Streptomyces; species Streptomyces sp. SLBN-8D4. The sequence continues at coordinate 7,658,309 of NZ_JBMGQC010000001.1, read as the reverse complement.
CCGCCGAGACGGTCCGCGCCGCGTCCTCGTCGAGGACGTTCACCACGAGGCTCTTGGTCTTCGCGTCGTAGAACGTTCCCGCCGCGTCCGCGCCGAGTTCCGTCCCGAGCGTCGAGGCGAGCTTTCCGGCCGCACCGGCCGAGAGGGTCTTGATCTGGGGCGAGGCCGGCGTCTCGCTGGCGTTCGCAGTCTGCAAGGTGACTCCCGCTGCGACCAGCGCGGTGATACCCGCACCTGCCACGACGATCCGCCGCCTGGGTATGCGTCGGTGCTTCAACTCGCGTCCTCCTGTGGGGGGGCGGCCCGGAGATTGTGGGGATCTCGCGGGCCGGAAGGCTGGTTGACGAGCCCTTACTCTTCCGAACCCCACAGGGGGCGCACAAGGGTGACTTCCGGACGCGCGTAGAACGCGGTTGTGCGCCCCTGCCATTTTTGACAGTTCACGGTCAGCCCAGGCCGTTCACGCTGCAAACACTACGAGCGAGTAACACCTCATCAGCCCGTGAGGTCTAGTCCTGTCCTGAATTCGACCCCTCGGCATCCGGATCCGGCCGGGACTCGAGAGGCGGAGGTTGCTCCTGCACCGGTTGCTGTGGTGTCGGCGCCGCCCGTTCCAGGAACCGCAGCAGCTCGACGGGGAACGGCAGCACCAGCGTCGAGTTCTTCTCGGCCGCCACCGCCACCACCGTCTGCAGCAGCCGCAGCTGCAGCGCGGCAGGCTGCTCCGACATCTCCTTGGCCGCCTCGGCCAGCTTCTTCGACGCCTGGAGCTCCGCGTCCGCGTTGATGACCCGCGCCCGCCGCTCCCGGTCCGCCTCGGCCTGCCGGGCCATGGACCGCTTCATGGTCTCGGGCAGCGAGACGTCCTTGATCTCGACCCGGTCGATGGTGACGCCCCACTCCACCGCGGGGCTGTCGATCATCAACTCCAGTCCCTGGTTGAGCTTTTCGCGGTTGGACAGCAGATCGTCCAGCTCGCTCTTGCCGATGATCGACCGCAGCGAGGTCTGCGCCATCTGCGCCACCGCGAACCGGTAGTCCTCCACCCGGACGACCGCCTCGGCGGGCGCGGTCACCCTGAAGTAGACGACGGCGTCCACCCGCACCGTGACGTTGTCCCGGGTGATGCCCTCCTGCCCGGGCACCGGCATGGTCACGATCTGCATGTTGACCTTCCGGAGCTTGTCGACGCCCGGAACGATCATCGTGAACCCCGGCCCGCGCACGTCCGGCCGGAGCTTGCCAAGGCGGAAGACCACGCCCCGTTCGTACTGCTTGACAACCCGCGCGGCCGCCATCGCGTACACCGCTCCGGCGCACGCGAGCGTCACGCCCGCCGCCACCAGCTCCTCGACCATCACGACCCCCAGGGTCCGAACCAGGCGCTCAAGGTGTGTACTTCGACGGTAACTCCGCTCTGTACACAAAGGGGAGACGGAGGACACGGGTGGTCCACGACATCAGGACACAGGACGGCCGCCGGCTGGGAGTCGAGGAGTACGGCGACCCGGACGGCAGCCCGGTCATCCTGCTGCACGACACCCCGGGCTGCCGCTTCGGCCTCGTTCCCCGGGACGTCGTCGCCGCCCACCCGCACCTCCGGCTCATCGCCTACGACCGCCCGGGTTACGGCGACTCGGACCGTCTGCCGGGCCGCCGCGTGGCCGACGCCGCCCGGGACGTGGCGGAGCCGACCGGTGCCCTCGGGCTCGGCCGTCTCCCGGTGCTCGACCAGCCGGCCACGCCGGCGGCATCCCGCACGCCCTGGCCAGCGCCGCGCTGCCGCGCCCCCGGACGCGAGGGACCTGCGCTGGTTCGACTGCATGGCCGCCTCCCAGGTCGAGGAGTTCACCCGGGCGCTCACCGACCCTCTCGCCGTCGCCGAGTGCCTCGCCGCCCGCGCCGCCGACATCCGCCGCGACCCCGCGCAGCTGCTGGTCTTCCTCGGCGACGGGCTCACGGACTCCGACCGGCGGACCGTCTCCGCCCCGGCGGTCGGCGAGATGCTGCTGCGCTCCTACCGGGAGGCGCTGCGCGGGTCGTCGTACGGCCGGCTCGACGACGGCCTCGCCCTGCTCGGCGGCTGAGGCTTCGACCCGGCGGCCGTCACCCGGCCCGTGCTGCTGTGGCACGGGGCCCAAGACACGTTCTCCCCGGTCGGCCACTTCACCTGGCTGGCGGACCGCATCCCCGGGTCCGGCCCGTCCTCCAGCAGGACGTCGGCCACTTCGGCGCTCTTGAGGCCCTGCCGGCCGTACTGGACTGGCTCTGCGCGCCACCGGAGCGGACCGTCTCATGACCGCGACGAGCCCCCGTACGGCGGATGCGTACGGGGGCTCACCAGGTACCGGCCGCGGTTCAGGCCGCTGCCGGGCCTAGAAGACGCTGACGCCGTAGGCGCTCAGGGCCTCGGTGACCGGCTGGAAGAAGGTCGTGCCGCCGGAGGAGCAGTTGCCGCTGCCGCCGGAGGTCAGACCGTAGGCGATACCGCTGTTGGAGTAGAGCGGGCCGCCGGAGTCGCCGGGCTCGGCGCAGACCGTGGTCTGGATCATGCCGTAGACGACGTCACCGCCGCCGTAGTTGACGGTCGCGTTCAGCGCGGTGACCCGGCCGCTGTGGATGCCGGTGGTGGAACCGCGACGGTAGACCGTGGTGTTCACGGACGGGGTGGCGGCGCTGGTGATGTCGACGCTGCCGACGGTGCCGGAGATCGACGAGGTCGGGTAGCTCGACGAGTACTTGACGAGGCCGTAGTCGTTCGTCGGGAAGCTGGAGCCGGCCGTCGAACCGAGGGTGGTGGTGTGCCCGGAGTTGGACCACCAGGTGCCCGCACCGTCGGTGCAGTGACCGGCGGTCAGGAAGTAGTAGGTGCTCCCGCTGCGGACGTTGAAGCCGAGGGAGCAGCGCCAGCTACTCGCATAGATGGCGTCGCCGCCGGAGATCAGCTTGTTGAACTTGCCCGGGGTGTGCTTGATCGTGAGCGCGTCGGCGTTGCTGCCCGCCTGCTCCTTGATCTTGGCGATCTCGGCCTGCGAGACCGTGCTGTCCACGGTGACGACCACACGGTTGGTCTTGCTGTCGACGGCCCAGGCGGTGCCCGGGATGTCGGCCTTGAGGACCGAACTGCTGGCGCTCTTGAGTTCGGCGGTGCTGAACGGGGTCGCAGCGGTCGCGTTCGCGCTGGGGACCGCGATCGCGGCCGCGGCCACGAGGCCGGTGGTTCCGGCGATCAGCCGGGTCCGTCTCGTAATGCCACTGCGGGGGTTGGTGCGCTTGATCCTCACGTTTCGTTCCCTCCAAGGGAAGTCGGGGGCCCGCGTGGGGTCGGGGCCCGTGAGGCGCAGTCAGCGACACACGGGCGTCCGGTTTTCGAACACGCCGTGCTCCTGACAAGCGCTGAGGGGGAGTATTCGGCCGAACGGACGGTCGGCGCAAGGGCGCCTTTCGGCCGTCAATCTTTGAAAGACCTTTGTGCTTCACAGGGAACGGCCACGCCTCGAAACCCGTCCCGCTCCCCCGCCGCGAGGGCGCCGTCGAGGGCCTTCCCCAGCGGTAGAAAGCGGCAGATGCGGTGGTCGGCGAAGTGACAGGGCGCCAGTGGCGCTTCCTCGACACAGACCGTCGTACGGCCGCCGGTGTCCGGCACGGACGGGTACGGAACCCGGAACCGGCGGCTGCCGTTCCCCCTCACCGCATCGCCGAAAACAGCCCCCGCCGAACTACCCGCTCCGGTGGGCGGGGACGGCGAGATCCAGGTGCTCCCGGAGCGTGCTGCCCGGGTAGAAGGTGCGGAACAGTCCGCGGTGCTGGAGCAGCGCCACCGTGCCGTTGACGAGCCGTTCCAGGTCCCGCAGCGGTTCGGCGGGGGTGAGGTGGAAGCCGTCGACGACGCCCTCGCCGTGCCAGGTGGCGATCAGTGCCGCGAGGTCGACGGGGCCGCCCCGGTACAACGGCCCCTGCGCGGTCTGGCGGGGCCCGCCCCCGCCGTGCCCCGGCGCGGCCGCGTGCTCGCCGTCGCCGAGGTCGACGAGGAGACCGGCGAGGACCCGCAGTTCGTCGGGGCGGCGCCCGAACTCGACTGCCATGGCGTGGAGTTGATCGCGTTCGGCGGCGGCCTGCGCGGCGCTCGCGGCGCGGACGAGGGCCACGTCGGCGTACCGGGCGGCGGTTCTGCGGGCGGTTTCGTCGGTGGCGTCGACCACGCGGACCGGGTGACCGCGCGGGGGCCGCGGACCGTCGGTCGCCATGTCCCGTGTCTCGGTGTCGTCCTCCCGTCCGTCCCACAGTTTCGCGGCCACGTCGGCGACTTCACCCCTCTCCCGGCGCAGTGGATCGGCCGGTGCCGCGCCTCGGCGGCCGGAGAGGCGGGCCTCGGCCCCGGTGGCCGAGCTGTCGATACGCCAGCCGGCCCGGCCCCGGCTGACCCGGTCGAGGGTCGCGACGGCGGCCTGGACGTGGAAGAAGTCGGAGGGGGTGGTCGTGACGGTGGGCACCAGGCCGATCCGGCCGGTGGCGGACGCGACCCGGGACAGCACCGCGAGCGCGTCGAGGCCGGGCCGGGCGAGGGTGTCGTCCAGGGTCACGAAGTCGAGCCCGCCGCGCTCGGCGAGCCGCGCCGCCTCGACGTAGGGAAGCGCGTCGTACGCCGACGGCTGGTCGAGGGCGGCGGCGAGGTGCACGAGCCCCCGGCCGTGCGAGGAAGCCATGTGGGGGAATCCTTTCGGGGGAGAATCCGGCCCGCCGCGGCGGGGAACAACCACGACCGCGCGGACCGGCGGCCGTCTCGCACCGGCGGCTCAGGCGACCGCACGACCGGCGAGCTCGCCCAGGAACCGCAGTGCGGCCCGCGCGGTCGCGTCGTTCTGCCGGAACGCGGGCCCGCCGGTGCGCGGCCGGGTGAAGGCGCCGGGTGTGCGGCCGTCGGTGTGCGGCCCGAGGGCGAAGCGCCGGGGGTGCGGGTGCCCGGACCGGTCCAGGAGCCGGCCGTCGGCACGGTCCACCCGCAGCAGCCCGTCCGGACTCTCGGCGGCCCCCTCGTCGTGCAGCGCGCGCAGCAGCGGATCGAGGGCCCGCCGGACGGTCGGCTCGGGCAGCCGGGCCTCGACCAGGGCCCGCGCCTCGACCGTGTGGCCCGGGACGGTGGGGCTCGACGCCCGGAACACCCCGTCCTCGCCGCGGACCTCCATGTCCGCCCCGACGAACCTGAGCACCCCGGCCCGGGACAGCGCGAGCAGCTGCCGCAGCCGGGGGCCGGGCGGCCCGGAGGCCAGATAACTGAAGAACCCGTGCCACCAGCCACCGATGTCCCCGAGCCGCACCAGCTGCCCGTAGACGGAAAGGAGTCCGAGGAACACGGCCAGGTCGGGGCTGTACCGGGGATCGTGCCGCCGGCTCAGATCGGCCTCGACATACTCCCGCAGCCCCTCCTGGAACTCCTCGTGCGTCGCGTACCGCTTCCCCTCCAGCGGCCGGTCGAGCGCGGCGAGGTCGAGCCGGTCACGGGGATCGGGCACGGCGGAGGCGACCAGGGTCTCCCGTTCGAGGGCCACGTCGACGGCCGCGTACTTCTCCTCGAAGTCGGTCCAGGACATCGCGGTCCGCTCCGGGTGCACGGTGAACAGCCGGTGGTAGTGGGCGAATCCGAGCTCCTTCTCCACCAGCGGCCACACGTCCCGCCGGAAGTCGACGCCCCCCGGCCGGGCGAGCAGCCCGTCGATCCGGGCCGGCCCCAGGAAGCGGGGCAGCGGCGGCCGCTCGCCGGTCCAGTCGTAGCCGATCTTCGAGTGGTACGGCACCCCGCGCCGCGATCCGACGTGGAGGACCGGCTCGCGCCCGGACGGGACATAGGCGTCCCCGTCGTACCGTCCGCCCCGGCCCTCGGTCAGCAGCGCCATCAGGTCGACGAAGGCGAGCCCGAACCCGCGGACCAGGACCGGTTCGCCGGGCGCGAGCGCGGACAGGTCGCTGTCGGCGGTGAAGTCGGGGGGCAGGTGGACGAGGTCGTGGGTGCGGGCGTACGCCGCCAGGTCCCGCTGCTCCTCGTCGAGTTCGGCGTCGAGGTGGCCGAGGGCGAGGACGACCAGGTCGGCGAGGAGCGGGCGCGGTCGGCCCTCCAGCCAGACCTGCTGGCGTCCCTCGCGCGGTCCGCTCACCCGCAGGGCACGTCGCGGGTGGTGGTGGACGGACACGGACGGCGGCAGCGCGGCCACCGCCTGCTCGTGCACCCAGCGCAGGTACGCGCCCTGGAGCTGCCGGTCGGCGAAGGTGCGGCCGTCGATGCCGGCCCACTCGTGCAGGGTGGGGCCGGGGCGCACGGGTCCGGCCATGTCCACCGTCTCGTCGGTGAACATGGTGACGTCCTCGGCGTGCGAGTTCATCCACAGCAGCGGTGACTGCGCCGCGCGCCAGATGCGTCCGGCGCCGGGCTCGTGTGGATCCACCAGGTGCAGGTCGAGGCCCGAACCGTCGTGGAGCTCGGGGGCGTTGGCGGCGATCCGCTCGATCAGACCGGTCCCCCGCGGCCCGGCTCCGACGATCACCAGCGAACGCCTCATCGGGTGCGCCCCGAACCGTGGGCGTCATGTCTGTCCGTCGGCGGACCGGTCGGCCGGAGTGCGGCGGGGGCTTGGGCAAGGGTGTCGGAGGACATGCGAAGGCTCCGTGACATCGAGTCGGTCGAACTCGGACGGGTGCCTTCACACGGACACAAGAGATACGGCCGAGCCCCTCAGCAGGGCCGTATCCGCCGAGAGTACGGGGCCGTTTCCCCGCACTGTCAAGGTTGTCCACACTGTGAGCCGTACGTCTCAGGCTGGTTGACGCCCCACCGAATGCCTGTTCCACTTGCCTCATGCACCCACAGCAGTGGCTGGTCAAGCGCTCCCACATCGACTTCGGTCGCGTGTGGTCCTCTTCCTGTTGAGCCGACCCACTGCTCGCCCTGCTTCCGGCGGGGCGCCTTTCGCGTTCTCCTCCTCCGCCTTCACACGGGCCCTCCCCTCACCCGGTGTTCCTCGCATCCAGCAGACCGCTTCACCCTGATCACCGCGGAGTCCCCTTCTCGACGGACTTGGCGATAACGACCCGCCTCTGCGGCCGAAAAAGAATCTCCAGCGGCCTGAAGCGCCGTCAGAACCGATACCCGCAAGCCGACGGCGGCGGGCCCGGCGAATCCGCGCACGGTGAATCCCCGTGGCCGGAACGGCGTTGAGCAGCGGATTCGTCCCGACGGTGCCGTTCACCCGTACGCGCCAGCCCTCACCCGTACGCCGTGAAATCATATTTCACTCACAGTCAGCAGCCGTATGGGACACAACCCTTGGGGTACCTGGGCTCTCGACGTATTCGCTGTGCACCAGTACCGTCACAAACCCCCCGCGCGGCGGCTATTCACTTGGCGCGCGATCCGCATCATGGATGACCATAGGGATACAAGAGCAAGACAGACCGCTGTGAGAGGAGGCGTCCATGGGATCGGTGCGCAAGGCGAGTGCCTGGCTGGGCCTCGTTGACGACAACGATGACGAGCGTTACTACGACGACGACGGATACTCCGAAGGGACCGAGCCCGGGGATGCCTGGGTCACCGACCCGCGGGTCAAGGTGGCCTCGGACGTCGCCGAGGAGAAGGGCCGCCGGATCGGCACGGTGACCCCCGACAGCTTCAGAGACGCCCGCGCCATCGGCGAACTGTTCCGGGAGGGCGTCCCCGTCATCATGAACCTGACCGCGATGGAGGCCGGTGACGCCAAGCGCGTCGTCGACTTCGCGGCCGGACTGATCTTCGGGCTGCGCGGTTCCATCGAGCGCGTGTCCACCCGGGTGTTCCTGCTGACCCCCGCCAACACCGAGATCGTGAACGGCGATCCCGCGCAGCACCGCACGGACGGCTTCTTCAACCAGAGCTGAGGCAGGGCCGCTCGCCGGCCCTGCCCCAGGCAGGGTTCACCGGAAGGCGTCCAACCCGGTGAGTGCCTTGCCCAGCACCAACTGATGCATCTCGACGGTGCCCTCGTACGTCAGCACCGACTCGAGGTTCGTCGCGTGCCGCATGACGGGGTATTCGAGGGAGATCCCGTTGGCACCGAGGATCGTCCGTGACGTGCGGCAGATCTCGATGGCCTCGCGGACGTTGTTGAGCTTGCCGAAGCTGACCTGCTCGGGACGCAGGCGGCCGGCGTCCATGCGCCGCCCCAGATGGTGGGCGAGCAGAATCCCCTTGTGCAGTTCGACCGCCATGTCGGCGAGTTTGGCCTGGGTGAGCTGGAAGCCCCCGATGGGCCGCCCGAACTGCTCGCGCGTCTTCGCGTAGTCGACAGCGGTCTCGAAACACGACCGCGCCGCCCCCATCGCACCCCACACGATCCCGTACCGGGCGTGCGAGAGACAGCTGAGCGGCCCCTTGAGCCCGACGACCTCCGGCAGCACCGCGTCGGCGGGCAGCCGTACGTCGTCCAGGACGAGCTCACTGGTCACGCTGGCCCGCAGCGACCACTTGTGCTTGATCTCCGGCGCCGAGAAACCCGGGGTGCCGGTCGGCACCACGAACCCGCGGATCCCGTCGTCGGTCTGCGCCCACACGACGGCGACCCCGGCGACCGAGCCGTTGGTGATCCACATCTTGCGCCCGTTGAGGACCCAGTCCGTGCCGTCCTTCTTGGCGTACGTCCGCATCGCTCCGGGGTCGGAGCCGTGATCGGGTTCGGTGAGCCCGAAGCAGCCGATCACCTCACCTGCGGCCATGCGCGGCAGCCAGGTCTGCTTCTGCTCCTCGCTGCCGAAGCGGTGGATCGCGTACATGGCGAGCGAGCCCTGCACGGAGACGAGGGACCGGATCCCGGAGTCGGCGGCCTCCAGCTCCAGACAGGCGAGCCCGTACTGCACGGCGGAGGCCCCGGCGCACCCGTATCCGCTGAGCGACATCCCGAGGGCGCCGATCTCCCCGAGCTCCCGGGCGAGTTCCCTGATCCCCGGCAGCTCGCCCTTCTCGTACCAGTCGGCGACATGGGGCAGGACGCGGTCGGCGGCCCAGGTCCGCACGGTCGCGCGGATCGCCAGGTCCTCCGGCTCCAGCAGGTCGTCGATGCCGAGGGGGTCGGCGGGGTCGAACGGGGGCATGGCACATCCTCCGGCAGAAGGGCTCCAGCGGGCGGGCGGGCGGCTGGAAACAGCGGGCGACTGGAAACTAGCACCGCTAATTTAGGCTTCCGTCGCCGACGTTACAGCGCGCTCCGCCGCACATCCAGACGCCGGTCAGGCGGAGACGCGTGACTCCGCGACTTCCCTGGGCGCCGGAAGCCCGACCGCCGCCGGGGCCTCGCCGCACTGCATCGTGCGCGGCAGCCGCAGCGCCATGACCGCGCCCAGCAGCAACAACCCCGCACTCACCAGCAAGGTCACGTGCAGCCCGTGCACGAAGGAGTCCTGTGCGGCCCGGCGCAGGGCCACGCCCGCGGGTCCGCCGAGCCGTCCGGCCACCTCGTAGGCCTCGCCCAGGGAGTGTCCCGCCGACCTGGACGCCGTTTCGGGGACGCCGGGCACACCGGAGAGGCCGGGCGTGTACGCCGCGTTCATCACGCTGCCGAGCAGCGCGATCCCGATGCCCGCCCCGAGCTGGTACGAGGTCTCGCCGATCGCCGCGGCCCCGCCCGCCTGCTCCGGCGGTGCCTCGCTGAGCATCGACTCGTACGCCCCGAAGAGGGTCGTCTCCAGGCCGAACCCGAGCAGCACGAACCCGGACACCAGCAGGCCCGTGTTGTCCGCGTCGCCCATGGCGGTGAGCAGCAGCACGGCGAGGGCCGTCAGGCAGAACCCGGCGCTCACCATCAGGCGCGGCCCGAAGCGCCGCAGCAGGCGTGCCCCGGCCAGTCCCGCCGCCATCGCGGCGATGGTCAGCGGCAGCAGCCGCAGACCGGTCTCCAGCGGGGACAGGCCGAGAACCAGCTGGAGATACTGCGCCGCGATCAGTTCGAGCCCCACCAGCGCGAGCATGGCCAGGACGATGCAGCCGACCGAGGTGCTGAACGCGGGACGCGCGAACATCCGCAGGTCCACCAGGGGATGAGTGCGCCGCCGCTGCCGCCGTACGAAGAGGACGAGCAGCGCCGCGCCCAGGACCAGCGGGATCGCGGTGAAAGCGTCGAGCTCGCCGCCGCCGAGCCGCTTCACGCCGAGCACCAGGGCGAACAGCCCGGCGGCGGCCGTCAGGGCGCCGACGACGTCCCATGGGCCCTCGCCGCTGCCCTTCGACTCGGGCAGCAGCAGGCGGCCCACCGGCAGGCTGACCAGCATCAACGGGATGTTGATGAGGAAGACCGAGCCCCACCAGAAGTGCTCGATGAGGAAGCCTCCGAGCAGTGGTCCGACCGCGGCGCCGACCGCGGCGACGGCGCTCCAGATGCCGATCGCGAGCGCCCGCTCACGCCGGTCGGGGAAGACCTGGCGCAGAATCGAGAGCGTCGCGGGCATGATCATCGCGCCGCCGACGCCGAGCAGCGCCCGCGCGAGGATCAGCACCTGGGCGGTGTCCGCGACGGCGGCGACCCCGGAGGCGACGCCGAAGAGGCCGTACCCGAGGAGAAGGACCCTCCTGCGGCCCACGCGGTCGCCGAGCGTGCCGAAGAGGATCAGCAACGAGGCGCAGACGAGCGGATAGACGTCGACGATCCAGAGCAGTTCTATCGCGCCGGGCTTGAGGTCCTCGGTGACGGCGGGCACCGCCACGTGCAGCACCGTCGCGTCGAGGGCGACCAGGAGCAGGCTCACGCACAGGACGACGAGGACGACCCAGCGGTTTGCACCGGCCCCGGCCGTCCGACGGCGCAGCATGGCGGCGGCCGTGGTCGTCCCGGACATGTACGTACCTCCCAGATGTTCCCTGGCGTTCGGCGGGCACACGGGGTGGGGACTCCCCATGATCTCGGCCGGAGAGGAGCGGTGGTCTCCGGCCCGCGCAGCGAACGGCGGGTGACACGTCAGCGTACGCGAGTTCGCGCGTACCCCCAGTGGCGGAGATCTCAGACTTCGGACGGACGCGTGTGGCGTACACCACTTTGACTGCCTGTCGCCGCCGGTCGCCGTGACCCGTCGGACGGACCGGTACGGCGAGCGGTCGATAATCGGACCCGTGACCGATCTTGGAACGCGCACCGAACCGGCCCTGCGCCGAGCCGCCCCGGCGCTGCTCGGCTATGCGGCCGTCCGCGCCCTGGGCCTGCTCACGCTGGCCCTGTGGAGCGCCGCGCGCGACAAGAGCGCGTACACCCTGCTGACCGCCCGATGGGACGCGCTCTGGTACACGAGGGTCGCCGAACTCGGTTACGGCTACGAGGTGCGGCTGCCGAACGGCGACGTGCACTCGAACCTGGCGTTCTTCCCGCTCCTGCCCTGGCTGGAGCGGCTGCTGCACGCGACGGCCCCGCTGTCCTACGCGGACGCGGGCTTCGTGGTGGCCCTGCTCGCCTCCCTGGCCGCGGCCTGGGGCGTCTTCGCGGTGACGGACCAGGTGTACGGCCGCCGGGCGGGTGTCTGCGCGGTGCTTCTGTGGGCCGTCCTGCCCGTCGGAATCGTCCAGTCGATGGCGTACAGCGAGTCGCTGTTCACGGCGCTGGCGGCCTGGTCGCTGTACGCGGTGCTGACCGGCCGCTGGGTGACGGCGGGCCTGCTGGCCTCCCTGGCAGGCCTGACCCGCCCGGTGGGCCTGGCGGTGGTCGCGGCGGTGTGGGTGGCGGGCATCGCCGCGTTCCTGCGGGACCGACGGGACCGCGCCCCGTCCGGGTCCGCCACGGACGGGGAGGAGGGAACCGCCTCGGCCGTGCGCGCCCCGAGCGCCCCTCACGCCGGCTCTTTCGTGCGGAACCGAGGCACGGCCGGGGAGCGCGGCGCGCAGGCCACCGGACACGCCCCCGCGCCCGACCTGAGGCGTGGCCCCGGGACCGACGCCGGTCCCCCGCACACCTCCGGCACCCGACCCGTCCGCCTCGCTCTCGGCATGGTCCTCGCCCCCCTCGGCGCCGCCGCCTACGTCCTGTGGGTCGGTCACCGCACCGGCAAGGGCCCGTTCGGTTACCTCGACGTGCAGGCGGGCTGGCGCAACGGCTTCGACGGCGGGTACGCCTTCGCCCGATTCGTCGCCGACAAGTTCACGTCGTTCCCGTCGGCCCTGGCCGGGGCCGGGCTGATCGTCGGCGTCGGGCTGGTGGTGTGGCTGTACGTCGTCTGCGCACGGCAGGGCCAGCCGCTCCCCCTCCTGGTGTACGCCGGCGTCGTCACCGCGCTCGCCCTGTGCGCGTCGAGCTACTTCGGCTCGAAACCGCGCCTGCTGATGCCCGCTTTCCCCCTGTTGCTCCCCCTCGCCCTGGCCCTCGCCCGCACAGGGACCCGCAGGTCAGCCGTGATCGTGGCGCTGATCGCCACCGCCTCCGCCCTGTACGGCGCCTTCTGGCTGAACGGTTCCGGTCCACCATGATCGACCCGGGCCGCCGATGAGCGCCCGGAGAATTCCACCCCATGATTCGGTGAACGAATTCATAAGGGCCATAAAACCGGAACCCGGAATGATCAAAGGAATTGAAGGACGCAGCCGCCCCCTTTGCGGAATCACTGGAAATAAACCCCCCGCCTGAGAGGAATCCCACATCACATCGTCATCACAAAGCCGCTGATTCGACGGGGATCAGAGCTCACTCGCTGTAACGTCGATTGGGTGCGTACCGAACGAAACCCCACCCGTCTGGACCGGGTGTTCGCCAGGCTGGACCGTGAGCCGGAGCGGCCGGCCCACCTCAGCGTGCCGCGGGCGAGCCGCCACCGGACCGTCCTCGTGGTCGCCGCCCTGGCTTTCTACCTGGCGATCGTGTGGCTGGTGGTGACCACCTCGTGGCTGGTCCGCCTCGACTGGCAGGTCATGTTCTTCCGGCCGTACCAGCAGTGGGCGTCCATCCACTGGTTCGTCGACTACTACGTGGTGCTGGGCCAGCGCGGCCCGACCGCGGTGATGGTCGCGGCCTGGCTGGGCTGGCGCTCCTGGCGGCAGCACACCGTGCGCCCGCTGCTGACGCTGGGCACCTCGCTGCTGCTGCTGAACATCACGGTCGGCGCCGCCAAGTACGGCATGGGCCGACTCGGACCGCACTACGCGACCGTCATCGGCTCCAACGAGATGGGCCTGGGCGGCGATATATTTCCCAGCGGCCACACCGCCAACGCCGTGGTGACCTGGGGAATCCTGGCGTATCTCGCCTCCACCCCGCGAGCGCGCCGCTGGCTGTCCGCGATCTCCGCGGTGACCTCGCTGGGCGTCGGCATGGCCACCGTCTACCTCGGTACGCACTGGCTGAGCGATGTCGTGCTGGGCTGGATCGCGGGTCTGCTGATCCTGCTCGCGCTGCCCTGGTTCGAGCCGCTGATCGCCCGTACCGAGGCCTACGCCTTCGAGCTGCGGGACCGCCGGCGGTCCCGCGGCGGCGCGAAGGCCCCGGCCCCGGTCACCCCCGTCACGGCGCCCGCGCCCGCGCGCCTCAAGCCGCTCACGGCCCCGCAGAACGAGACGGCGGCCCGCGAGGCCGCCGTCCCGGCGCGTGGCCCCAGGTCGCCCGCCCACATGGCGCCGGGCCCGCACACCACCCGCTCGGAGCGCACCCCGGTCACCCCGGCCGGCAGCCGCCGCCCGCCGCACCCCGACCGGATCGTGCGCGGTACGCCCTCCCCGAGCACCCGGCCGGTGTCCGGCGGCTGATCCGCACCTCGAAGGCAGCGGGGCCGGTACGCACCACCGCCCCGGACATGATTCGGGCCCCGGTTCCTCGACAGGAACCGGGGCCCGCGTCATGCGGTTCAGCCCTTCCAGGCCCGCGCCACGCGGCCGTCCTTCACCTCGAAGTTCAGCCGGCCCGTGCGGTACTCCATCGTGATGATCGCCCCAGGCGGCAGCGAGCGGACCGTCGACCAGCCCCGCTCACGCGCGAGCCGCTCGGCGGCGGCGGAGTCGAGGCCGAGGTAGGTGTCCGGGCTGTCCTGGGGTTCGGCGGGCGGTGTCGGAATGGGTGCCATACGGCCACGCTAGGCCCTGCCCGGCGGCCGCGGAAGTCCGGATCCCGCACGCCCCCTGTCACGCTTCTGTCACAGGATCGCCTCACCCGTTTCCCTCGCGCTGCGTCACACGGATGGGCGTTTCCCTAGCCCTTCCGCAGGTATTCGAACGCAATTCCCGCGTGTCGTACGACTTCTCCGAATGCCCCGTGAGAAGGCTTGTCAGAGAACTGGCCCGGGCCCCTTTGTCCACCGATTCCGGACAGGGTCACGCCGGCTGACACCGCATAGGAAATACACGGTTCCGACACAGAACCCCCTTACGCCCCCTGTCGCCGCGCACGCCCGCGCGAGCATCATGGCGTGAGCCGAGCGAAGGGGCGAGCGATGGGGACGCAGACCGTGCAGGCGACGGCACGACCCGTGCGGACCAAGCTGCACGGGCGGCTGGTCGTGGACTGGCTGACCACCACCGACCACAAGAAGATCGGTCACCTCTATCTGATCACGTCGTTCCTGTTCTTCCTGGTCGGCGGGGTCATGGCGCTGCTGATGCGCGCGGAACTCGCCCGGCCTGGGCTCCAGATCCTGGACAACCAGCAGTACAACCAGCTGTTCACGATGCACGGCACGATCATGCTGCTGCTCTTCGCGACCCCGAGCTTCGCGGGCTTCGCCAACGAGCTGATGCCGCTCCAGATCGGCGCCCCGGACGTGGCGTTCCCCCGGCTGAACATGCTGTCGTACTGGTTCTTCCTGTTCGGCGGCCTGATCGTGATGGGATCGCTGCTCGTGCCGACCGGCCCGGCCGCCTTCGGCTGGTTCGCCTACGCGCCGCTGAACAACGCCGAGCACTCCCCCGGCGTCGGCCCCGACCTGTGGATCATGGGCCTCGCGCTGGCCGGCTTCGGCACGATCCTCGGCGCGGTCAACTTCATCACCACGATCATCGGGATGCGCGCCCCCGGCATGACCATGTTCCGGATGCCGATCTTCACCTGGAACACGCTGTTCACGTCGATCCTGATCCTGATGGCGTTCCCGGTGCTGGCGGCCGCGCTGCTGGTCCTGGAGGCCGACCGGCGCTTCGGCTCCCAGGTCTTCGAGGCGGGCAACGGCGGGGCGCTGCTGTGGCAGCACCTGTTCTGGTTCTTCGGGCATCCCGAGGTCTACATCATCGCGCTGCCGTTCTTCGGCATCATCACGGAGATCCTCCCGGTCTTCAGCCGCAAGCCGCTCTTCGGCTATCTGACACTGGTCGCGGCGACCATGGCGATCACCGGTCTGTCGATCGTGGTGTGGGCGCACCACATGTTCGTCACCGGCGCGGTGCTGCTGCCGTTCTTCTCCTTCATGACGTTCCTGATCGCCGTCCCCACCGGCGTGAAGTTCTTCAACTGGATCGGCACGATGATCAAGGGCTCCCTGTCCTTCGAGACGCCGATGCTGTGGGCGGCGGGCTTCCTGGTGACCTTCCTGTTCGGCGGTCTGACCGGGGTGATCCTGGCGTCGCCGCCGCTGGACTTCCACGTGTCGGACAGCTACTTCGTCGTGGCGCACTTCCACTACGTCGTGTTCGGGACGGTCGTCTTCGCGATCTTCGGCGGCCTGTACTTCTGGTGGCCGAAGTTCACCGGGAAGATGCTCGACGAGCGGCTCGGCAAGATCCAGTTCTGGACGCTGTTCGTCGGCTTCCACACCACGTTCCTGGTGCAGCACTGGCTGGGGGCCGAGGGCATGCCCCGCCGGTACGCCGACTACCTCGCGGCCGACGGCTTCACGGCCCTGAACACCATCTCGACGATCGGCGCGTTCCTGCTCGGCGCCTCGACGCTGCCGTTCCTCTACAACGTCTGGAAGACCGCCAAGTACGGCGTACCGGTGGAGACCGACGACCCCTGGGGCTACGGCCGCTCCCTGGAGTGGGCCACCTCCTGCCCGCCACCCCGCCACAACTTCACGACCCTGCCGCGGATCCGCTCCGAGTCCCCGGCGTTCGACCTGCACCATCCGGAGTACGCGGCGCTGGCTCCGCAGCCCGAGCCGAAGAGCGAGCAAGCGAGCGAGCGAGGCGGTCGTGAGCCGTCCTGATCGCCTCGGTCAGCTCGGCCGGCTCCAGCACCTCGAAGTCGAAGCCCGTCATCATCACGTGGATCACCATCACGTCGAGGCTCGACGCCCCGGTGCGCAGGATGCAGCTGTCGGGTCCCTCCGCCTCCAGGACCCCGGCAGTCGGTGAGATCCGCTCGGCGGCCCGTTCCTTGGGCACCAGCAGCCGTACGACCGCGTGCGAGGCGTACGCGCGCGTGGAGACCCCCCGCGAGACGTAGGCGGCGAGGTCCTCGGCGGGCGGGGTGCGCGGCGCGAACCGGGGGCCGTGCGGCGGCTTCGGGGTGATCCGGTCGACACGGAAGGTCCGCCAGTCGTCCCGGTCCAGGTCCCAGGCGACCAGGTACCAGCGCCGCTCGCTGCACACCAGGCGGTGCGGTTCGACGGTACGGCGGCTGGCGGCGCCGCCGTGGTCGCTGTACTCGAAGCGCAGCCGCTCGGCGTCCCGGCAGAGGTCGGCGAGCTCGGTGAGGACCCCGGGGTCGACGGCATCCGGTTGCGGGCCGCGCAGCATCGGCACGGTGAAGGCGTTGAGGGCGCCCACGCGGCGGCGCAGCCGGCTCGGCAGGACCTGCTCCAGCTTGGACAGGGCCCGTACCGAGGTCTCGCCGATGCCCTCGATGCCCTGTCCCGCGGCCGTGCGCAGGCCGACGGCGACCGCGACGGCCTCGTCGTCGTCCAGGAGCAGCGGGGGCAGCTCGGCGCCCGCGCCCAGCTGGTAGCCGCCGCCGGTGCCGGGGCTGGCGTTGACGGGGTAGCCCAGCTCGCGCAGCCGGTCCACGTCCCGGCGCACGGTGCGCGCGGTGACGCCGAGGCGGTCGGCGAGGTCGGCGCCGGACCATTCGCGGTGGGCCTGGAGAAGCGAGAGCAGGCGCAGAAGTCGTGCCGAGGTCTCCAACATGATGCCGAGTCTGCCAGTCATTGCGGACAGAAGCTGTCCGCAAGCCTTCCTACCTTGGACTCATGGCAGACAACAGCGCGACCGCGAAGAACCGTGAGATCCGCCCCTTCCGGATCGACATCCCGCAGGCGCAGCTCGACGACCTGCACACCCGCCTGGACCTCACCCGCTGGCCGGACGAGCTCCCGGAGGCCGGCTGGGAGTACGGCGCCGCCCTGCCGTATCTGCGCGATCTCGCCGCGTACTGGCGGAGCGCCTACGACTGGCGCAAGCACGAGGCAGCCCTCAACGAGCTCCCGCAGTTCGTCACCGAGATCGACGGCGCCCAGGTGCACTTCCTGCACGTCCGCTCCGCCCGGCCGGACGCGCTCCCGCTGATCCTGACGCACGGCTGGCCGGGGTCGGTGATCGAGTTCCTCGGCGTGATCGGCTCGCTGAGCGAGGACTTCCATCTGGTGATCCCGTCCATCCCGGGCTTCGGCTTCTCCGGGCCGACGCGCGGCAAGGGCTGGAACGTCAACCGGGTGGCCCGTGCGTGGGTGGAGCTGATGAACAGGCTCGGCTACGACCGGTACGGCGCCCAGGGCGGCGACATGGGCGCGCTGATCTCCCCCGCGCTCGCCCGGATCGCGCCGGAGTCCGTCGTCGGCGTCCATGTGAACGCCGCCTCGGTCGGCTTCATCCCGCTCGGCCCGGTCGACGAGGAGGCACGGGAGGGGCTGACCGACCGGGAGCGGAAGAGTCTTGCGAGCATCGCCGAGTTCACCACGGACGGCTTCGGATACAACGCCCTCCAGTCGACCCGCCCGCAGACCCTGTCCTACGGGCTCACCGACTCGCCGGTCGGCCAGCTGGCCTGGATCATGGAGAAGTTCCAGGCGTGGACGCACTCCTCGGCCGCGCTGCCCGAGGACGCGATCGACCGGGACACGCTCCTGGCGAACGTGATGCTGTACTGGCTGACCGGCACCGCCGGGTCCGCGGCCCGCATGTACTACGAGAACAGCCATGTGCCGGACTGGTTCCCGACGCAGTCCTCGGGAGTGCCGACCGCGGTGGCCAACTTCGGCGAGGACGTGGCGATCCGCCGCTGGGCCGAGCAGGCCAACACCCTCGTCCGCTGGACGGAGTTCGACCGCGGCGGCCACTTCGCCGCTCTGGAGGTGCCCGAGCTGCTGGCCGGTGACGTCAGGGAGTTCTTCGGCTCACTGCGGTGAGGGGCACGCGGTGACGGACACCGACAGGTCGTTGTCCCGCGTGTAGTACGGCCCGGCCTCCACCGGGCCGTACGCCGTGTCCACCCGCGCGCGTGGATAGGTGAGGACGGGCTTCTTGTCGGCGACGTCGTCGAGCAGCCGCGCGATCCGCACCCGCGGCCCGCTCTCGCCGCCTCGGCGTGGGGCGTCGGGGACGAACCCGGTGCCGCACGGGAGGCACGCACGGTCGGGAGCCGCTCGGGACACGGGCGGCGAGCGCGCGCAGGCCGGTGGCACCGGGCGCGAGGCGCGGCGGCTCGTCGTCGGCCAGGCGGTCGTACGCGTCCCAGCGGTCCTCGGGCAGGGCGACCCAGAGGTCCTCCCGTGGTTCGTGTGCCCGGACCGGAACGTCGTCGGGCACCCCCATCGGTCGCGTGCGTCCGGTAGCTCACTGCCGATACGGCAGTTGCGGAACGTCGAAGCACGTGTGATCCATGTCGCCCTGGGAGACCCAGCCCCGGCCGTCCTGCCAGCGGGCCACCGAGAGACAGGTTCTGCGGGACTTCGGCGGCTCGGCCGGCCGCTCGAACCGGACGGGGACGAGCAGGCCGTCCGCGGTGTAGTCCTGGCTGTGGTTCATGCGGGCGTCGACGCACGCGCGCGTGACGCCTTGTGGGGCACACGACTTCGCGGCGTCCGTGAACCACTTCGCGGCCGCCCAGCCCTCCACCTGCCACTGGGAATGCGTCTTGAGGCCCTTGGTGGCGTCCCTGAACTCGCGCACGGCCGCGTTGCCGACGTCCTCGTAGTTCCGGCTGGACCCGGTGGCCCACAGGGCGTTGCGGCAGCGCGGGGCGTCCTTGTAGTCGTCCTGGACGGTGGAGGTCCAGTTCTGCACGTTGGTGACCTTGGCGGTGACCTCGACGCCGGCCTTGTCCATCGCCTCGCACAGCTGGGCGTTGCCATGGCTGTCGACGGCGTCGAAGACCAGGTCGGCACCCTGTTCCTTCAGGTCGGCCGCCACGGCACGGAAGTTGGGCAGCGCGAAGTCGACCTGCTCGGTGACGACCTTGTAGCCCTCGGCCTTCAGCCCCTGCTCGACGAGCCGGGCGTAGGCGGCGGAGGCGGCCTGGTTGTACGACACGACAGCCGCCGTACGGGCTCCGTGCTCGCGCTTGAAGTAGCGGTAGACCTCGGTGCCGCCGTACTGCTGCCCGTCCCAGCCGGTCGAGCCGTCCCGGGGCGCGAGGCTGCCGTAGATGCCGTAGAGGTGCGGCCAGGTGTCGTAGGCGGCGCCGATGGGCTGGCCGCCGATGTCGGGCACGCGCGCGTGGGAGACGCGGGCGGCGCCCGCGTAGTCGAGAACGGTGGTGGCGACCAGGGCGACCACCTTGTCCTCGTCGACCAGCCGGTGCACACAGGTGTTGTTGCCGACCCCGCTGCCCCCGTCGTCGCACTCGCGCACCTCGATCCGGCGGCCGTCGAGCCCCCCGCGCGCGTTGAGGCGCTCGAAGTACGCCTTGGCGCCGTCGCGCGGGCCGGTGAAGGCGCTGCCGCCGACCGGGCTGGTGGCGCTGGTGACGATGCCGACGCGGATCGGGGTGCTGTCCTGGGCGGGGCTCGCCCGCTCCCGGTGCTCGAAGTCGCTCTCCGGCAGCCGGCTGCCGCACGCCGTGCCCGACGCGAGCAGCAGGACCGCGAGGGCGGCCTCAGCAGCCCGGAAGAGCCGAGGCCGTGGCATTGCCGCTCAACTGCACGAGCGCGCACAGGGTGTTGACCGACACCTTCCACGTGCCGTCCTGTTCGACGGCCGTACCCGAGGCGTCCGGCAGGGCGGTGGCACCGTTCAGCATCAGGGTGTACGTCACGTCGGCCGCGGTCGGCTCGGTGAACCCGACCTTGGTGACCTTCGCCTGCACCTGTCCGCCGCGCTGGTCACCGCTGAAGGCCCGGAGCACCGGCCCCATCTCGTCGCCGTTCTCCAGGACGGCCTGCTTGTCCTTGGTGGAGGTCTTCGGGTCGAAGAACTTCTCCCAGTTCGTCCTGATCTCCCGCCGGGCGGCGGCCGCGTCGGCGGGTCCGCTCGGTGACGGTGACGCCGAAGGCGTGGTCCGCTCCACGGAAGGCGTCGGCGGCGGGCTCTCGCTGCCGCCCCCGCTGTCGTCGCTGCACGCCGTGAGGGCCACGACGAGGGCGAACCCCACCGCCATCAGCCCCCGGCTGCCGTTCCCCCACGTGCGGTCGCTCCCGAGAACCATCTGGCTCACCACCGGGTGTCGGTCCGGGCCACGTGCGCCCGGTGCTTTCAGGGTCAGCTTCAAGAAGGCATAGTGCAAGCGATTGGCTTACATGGACAGGCATGCGACATGTGGGAGCCACAGATGCGGACAGCCCGACTGCGGACCGTGCACCCCGTCCTGTGGGCCGGCTGGGCCGCGCTCGCCGCGGGCGCGGTGCTGTGCGTCCTCGGCTGGTACGGCGTGTCGGGCGAGCTCTACGCCGAGCGGCAGCTGCCCTACCTCGCCTCCTGCACGGTGCCCGGCGCCGCGCTGATCGTCGCCGGGGCGGTGCTCCTCACCCACGGCCGGGGCGCGCTCGCCGCCGCGCGCGTGGAGGAGCTGTACGGCCTCCTGGTCGCCGCGGAGCCCACCGGGGCCGAGGAGTCCGGCACGGCGGCCGGCGACGCGCCCCTGGCGGTCAGCGGGGACCTGCTGATGGTGCCCGGCGGCACCCTCTGGCACCGCGCGGACTGCCCGCTCGTCGCCGGGAAGGTGGAGTCGATCCCGGTGGACGCCAAGCTCCTGGCGAGCGGTGAGCTGGGCCCCTGCCCGATCTGCGAGCCCGTCGAGGAAACCGACTGATGTCGTCGCTGACCTACGACCTGACCCTCGCCGGGTTGTCGGTCGGCAGTGCGGCCGCGCTCACCGGAATCGGCCTGATCGTGACGTACCGCGCGACCGGGGTGCTGAACTTCGCGCACGGGGCGATCGCCATGGTGTGCGCGTACGTGCTGCGGCAGTGCGTGGTCGAGTGGGGCTGGCCGCTGTGGGCCGGGGCCGCGGTGACCCTGCTGGTCCTGGCACCGGCCCTGGGCGTGCTGCTGGAGCGTTTCGTCTTCCGGCCCCTGTCCGTCCTGGGCGGCGACCCGGCCCAGACCCTGGTGGCCTCCATCGGCGTCTTCGTGCTGCTGGTGGGCGGGGCCGCGCTGCTGTGGGGCCAGGGCGCCCGCGACGACGCCCCGGAGCTGGTGTCGGCGGACCCGTGGGGACAGCTGGCGGTCGCCCTGGTCCTGGCCGCGGGGGTGGGCGCGGTGATCCGCTGGACGCGCTTCGGACGGGAGCTGCGGGCCGTCGTGGACGACCGCGGGCTGGCCGTGCTCGGCGGGATCGACGCCGACCGGGTGGCGGCGGCCGGCTGGGCGTTCGGATCGTTCACGGCGGGCCTGACGGGCGTCCTGCTGGCCCCTTACGTCCGCCTGGACCCGTACGGACTGCCCCTGCTCGTCATGGAGGTGGTGGCGGTCGCGGTGGCCGCGCGGATGCGCAGCCTGCCGGTGGCGGTGCTGGTGGCGCTGGCCATCGGGGTCGGACAGAGCCAGCTGACGAGACTGCACCCCTCGGGCTGGGGCGAACCGCTGCTCCAGGCGGTGGGGGCGAACCTGTTCGTCGTAGCCCTGCTGATCGCGTCCTTGGCACTCCCCCGCGTCGGCGCCCGGGACGCGCTCCCGCGCACGGCCACCGCGCGCGTGCCGACCCCTCAGGGGGCGTGGATCGTCGCGGTGGTGCTGTTCCTGCTCCCGCTGGGCTTCGCGGGCTCGGACCTGCACACGTCGGTCCAGGTCCCGGCACTGGGCGTCGTACTGCTCTCCCTGGTGGTCGTGACGGGAAGGGGCGGCCAGATCTCCCTCGGCCAAGCGGCCTACGCGGGCCTGGGCGCCCTGTTCACGGCCCTGCTGGCGGCGGGCCGCTTCCCGGGCCTGCCCCGCCTGCCGGAGCTGGCCGCGCTGGCGCTGGCGGTGGTCCTGGTGGCTCCCCTGGGCCTCCTGACCGGCTGGCCGGCGATCACCCGCCGGGGCCTGGCGCTGGCCCTCGCGACCTTCGCGGTCGGCGTCGGCGTGAGCCGCTTCGTCTTCGCCCAGCCGTACGCCACGTCCGGCCTGTCCCTGGGCCGCCCCGAGGGCTTCGACGGCGACCGCGCGTACTACGTCCTGGAGCTGGCCCTGCTGGCCCTCGCCCTGCTGGCGACCCACGCGCTGCGCAGAGGCCACACGGGCCGGGCCCTGGCCGCCCTGCGCGACCACGAGTCCGGAGCCTCGGCGGCGGGCGTCCGGGTCCCCGCCCTGAAGCTCCTCGCCTTCGTCGCGGGCGCCGCGTTGGCCGCCCTGGGCGGCGGAATGCTCGGCATGGGCCTGCGCGCCTTCGACCCCACCGCCTACGACCCCGTCCGCGGCCTGCTCTGGTTCGCCGCGGTGGTCGTCCTGGGCGCCGACAGCACGCTGGGTGCTCTCGGAGCGGCGGCTCTGCTGGTCGGCCTGGACGCGGGGGCCCGGGGCGGGGGTGGCGGCGGCGCTGATCGGGGTGCTGGCGGTGCTGGTGGGCCGCTTTCCCGGGGGGCCGTACGAGGCGGTGCGGGCGGTGGCGGGGCGACTGAGGCCGAGCGGACCGGCCGTCCTGACCCCGCTGGGAGCCGAGCTGAGACAACGCCTGCACACGTCCCTCCGTGCACCCACGTCCACGTACACGCCCACGCCCGCACCCGCACCCGCACCCGCACCCGCACCCGGCCACGAACCCCGCACCGGTGGTGCGGGTGGGAACACGACCCCGGCCGAAGGGCCGGCAGTCCTCACCACCCATGACCTCCACGCCCGCTACGACGGCTTCACCGCCCTCGCCGGAGTCGACCTCACCGTCCCACCCGGCAGAATCACCGCGATCATCGGCCCCAACGGAGCAGGGAAGTCCACCCTCTTCCACTGCCTCGCGGGAACCATCCGCCCCTCCCAGGGCCAAGTCCGCTACGGCAACCGAGACATCACCCGCCTGTCCCCCCACTCGCCCGCACCCGCCTCGGCATCGCCCGCACCTTCCAGCGACTCGCCGTCTTCCCGACGCTGACGGTGACCGAGAACGTCCAGGTGGGCGCGGAACAGGGCCACATCCCGGACCCGACAGCGACAGACCGCGCACTGAGACTGTTCGATCTGAACGGCCCCCTCCGACACGCCCCCGCCGCCGACCTCCCCACCGGCACCCTCCGCCGGGTGGAACTCGCCAGAGCACTCGCCGGCTCTCCCAGTGTCCTGCTCCTCGACGAACCCGCCGCCGGTCTGGACACCGCCGAGGTGGCCGCCCTGGCCCGCGTTCTCAGGGCCCTCGCGGCGGACGGCACCGCCCTCCTCGTGGTCGAGCACGACCTCGACCTGGTCGCCGACCTCGCGGACGTCGTGCACGTCATGACGGGGGGCCGCATCATCACCTCCGGCCCCCCGGCCCACGTGCTGGACACGCTCGACGCCCGGGAGACCGACGTATGACACCGAAGACCGCCGTCTCCCTGTGCCACGCGTGCGTGCGCTACGGCCCGTTGGAGGCCCTGCACGGCATCACCCTCACCGCCCCGGGCCCCGGCCTGACCGTCCTGCTGGGCCGCAACGGCTCCGGCCGTACGACGGCGTTGCGTGCCCTGGCCGGAACAGTGCCGCTCACCGACGGCTGCGTGGTGTGGGACGGCACCGACGTGACCCGCGTACCGGCGTACGAGCGGGCCCGGCGCGGTCTGTGTCTGGTCCCCGAGCGCCGGGCGGTGTTCGGGTCCCTCACCGTCCGCGAGAACCTCGAACTCGCCGCCCCCGCCCCCGATCCGGCGCTGGACGCCTACCCGCAGCTGGCCCCCCTGCTGCCCCGCCGCGCCGGCACCCTGTCCGGCGGCGAGCAGCGCATGCTCGCCCTCTCCCGCGCGCTTCTGGCACGCGCGCGTGTGGTTCTCGTCGACGAACCCGCGCAGGGCATGTCCCCCACCGTCGCGGCCCGCACGTACGAACTCCTCGCCGGGCTGGACGCGTGCGTGGTCGTGGCCGAGCAACGGCTCCCGCCCGCGCTGCACGACCGGACGACGATCGTGTACGAACTGCGGCGCGGCGCGGTCGTGTTCAGCGGGGAGGCGGCGGAGCTGCGTACGGGGCGAGCCTGACCGCCCCGTACGCCTCCGTCCACGGGGAGTTCTCAGATGTCGAGGCGCTGCCCGGGCACGATCATGTCGGGATCGGCGCCGATGACGGCCTTGTTGACGGCGTAGAGCTTCTGCCAGGTGGTCCCGTGCCGGGCGGCGACCTTGCTCAGCGTGTCGCCGGGGCGGACGGTGTAGTCGCCGCGGGAGGCGCTGCGGTCGGCGTGGTTCTCCGAACGGGTCGGGGTCCTGGCCGGCTCGGCAGGAGCGGCCTTGGTGGTCCTGGACGAGGTGCCCGCCGAGCCGGAGGGTGCCGCGGGCGCGCTGCCGTACGCTCCGGCGCGTGCCGAGCAGGTCGGCCAGGCGCCCCAGCCCTGGGCACCCTGGACCTTGGTGGCGACCGCGATCTGCTGGGACTTGGTGGCCTGGTCGGCGGTGGCCGCGTAGGCCGTGCCGCCGTACGCGCGCCAGGTGCCGGCGGAGAACTGGAGTCCTCCGTAGTAGCCGTTCCCGGTGTTGATGTGCCAGTTCCCGCCGCTCTCGCACTGGGCGATGCGGTCCCACACCCCGCCGTCCGCCGCCACCGAGTTGCCGGCCGCGGCCAGCAGTCCGAGGGGCGCGAGCAGGGCGGCCCCGGCGAGGGCCACGGTGGTTCGGGTCTTACGAGCGTTGTCGCGCGTGGTATCGGCACATTCGGACATGTAGTTCCCTCTCGAAGGACTCGGGGTCCCCCAAGGCGGCGCGCGCTCCCGGCGCAGGGGCCGGGTGGTCGCGCTCCGCCCCGTCCGCCGGAAGGTGGTGCGTGGTGCTGGCTTCGTGCGTCGGCGGACGTTCCCGAGCGGTGCTCGCTGCACACGGCGGAGGAATGTAGAGAGCCTGTGGAGGCGTCAGCAACCAACTCCTCGTCGCTCCAGGCCAGTTAGCCGTTACCGCAGGTATCGTCGATTTCCGGTCACCCACTTCATTCGTTGATTTCCTGATTTGTCGACCAGCCCCCCCGGTGACCTGTGACCCACTTCACGCGACCAACTTCCTTTGATATCCATGCACTTGACACTGAGTGCCCGATTCCGTACCCCCGGTGACCCTGCGCGGTGGTCGGTTCGATTCCGTTCGCCCTGGGGCGTGACTCCCGCCACAGATCACCCGTTGTCTTCTTCATGAGCCCGGGACCCACCCGGGCACCACATCCGAGGGAGCCACCCGTGCCGCGCATGCTCGACGTCAGCGACGAGGTACGCGCTGAGATCGGCGACGAAGAAGCCGACCGGCTGCTCGCCGGAGAGAACGCCCCCGGCGGCTACGACTGCACGTCCTGCCGCACCCAGGGCGACTCCGAACAGGAGCGCACCAGCACCGTCCTGTTCATCGGCGAGGAGACCGCCGTGCTGGCCTTCGCCCACGCCACCTGCCTGCCCTCCCAGGTCGTCCAGGTCACCGAGGAGCAGCTCCGGGGAGCGGTGAAGTCCATCACCGGCGACACCGTCGACCTGGACCCGGACAAGGTCGTACCCGAGCAGGCGGTGCTCGGGGTGACCAGCGGACTCGTCCTGATCGCCGGGGAACTGCACCCGGCGCTGGTCGTGGAGCCGACCGGGCCGATCGCGCGGCCGGGCGCGACGGGACGCGGCGACGACTTCCTGCCGCTGCTGATCGAGCAGGGCTTCATGCCGCTGACGGCGATCGAGTCGGTGCCGCCCGTGCTGCACGGATGGTCGGTGCTGCTGGCGGTGGGGCAGCTGCACGCGGTGCTCCAGCCGTCGGCGAACGGCGGGCAGCCGGTGGCCTGGTGGCAGGCGCACCAGCCGCTCCAGGTCACGGAAAGCTGGCGGGCGGCCGCAAACAAGCACCAGCAGGTGCTGATGTTCGCCGCGCCGGTGGGATCCATCGGACGGCAGCCCCGCGAGGACCTGCTGCGGGACGCGCTGGACAAGGCGGCGGCGAACGGGAAGTTGGTCGCGGCCGCGATGCCTCTCGCGGGGACGTGAAGCGCGCGGACGTGAAGGCCGACTGAAGGATCACGCCGGACCGCATCCCCGCGGTCCCCGGTGTCGTTTGGACATACGTGCACCCATACGACGCTCCGCGCCGGTTTCCCGGCGGACCATCGGCCACGCCGATCTACGACGCGCTCTACTCCGAGTACGTCAAGTCCTTCCGTTCGCTGCCGGGCGACCGCAGCGGCGAGGAGGAGCTGGGCTTCACCGCGTTCGGGAACATCCCCCACGCCTTGGGCTCGTTCAGCAGCTCGTACAGCGCCTACAGCGCGGGAGCGTTCAGTGCCCGCCAGCAGTCGCAGTGGCAGCGGGTGGGACACATCGGGCAGCAGCACACCGGGATGCAGCACGTCCCGGCGGGGCTGCCACCCGGTCCGCGCAGAGGGAACTGAGACATGAGGAAGGGCGGCCCCCGGCGGGGGCCGCCCTTCCTCATGCGTACGTCACTTCTTCTTCGCGCCGCGCTTCTCGCGCACCCGCACCGAGATGTGGATCGGGGTGCCGTCGAACCCGAACTCCTCGCGCAGCCGGCGCTCGATGAAGCGCCGGTAGCCCGCCTCGATGAACCCGGAGGCGAAGAGCACGAACCGCGGCGGCTTGGTGCCGGCCTGGGTGCCGAAGAGGATGCGCGGCTGCTTGCCGCCCCGGATCGGGTGCGGGTGGGCGGCGACCAGCTCGCCGAGGAAGGCGTTGAGGCGCCCGGTCGGGACCCGCGTCTCCCAGCCCGCCAGAGCCGTCTCGATCGCGGGGACCAGCTTCTCCATGTGACGGCCGGTCTTCGCCGAGACGTTCACCCGCGGCGCCCAGGCGACCTGGCCGAGCTCGGTCTCGATCTCCCGCTCCAGGTAGTAGCGGCGCTCCTCGTCGAGGGTGTCCCACTTGTTGTAGGCGACGACGATCGCGCGGCCCGCCTCGACGGCCATGGTCACGATCCGCTGGTCCTGGACCGAGATGGACTCGGAGCCGTCGATCAGGATGACCGCCACCTCGGCCTTCTCGACGGCGGCGGCGGTACGCAGCGAGGCGTAGTAGTCGGCGCCCTGCTGGAGGTGGACCCGCTTGCGGATACCGGCCGTGTCGACGAACTTCCAGGTGACTCCGCCGAGTTCGATCAGCTCGTCGACCGGGTCACGGGTGGTGCCGGCCATCTCGTTGACGACGACCCGCTCCTCGCCGGCCACCTTGTTCAGCAGCGAGGACTTGCCGACGTTCGGACGGCCGATGAGGGCGATCCGGCGCGGGCCGCCGATCGCGGTGCCGAAGGTCTGCTGCGGCGCCTCCGGCAGCGCCTCCAGGACGGCGTCCAGCATGTCGCCGGTCCCCCGGCCGTGCAGCGCGGAGACCGGGTGCGGCTCGCCGAGCCCCAGGGACCACAGGTACGCCGCGTCGGACTCGCCGCTCAGGCCGTCCACCTTGTTGGCGGCCAGCACCACGGGCTTGCCGGCCTTGCGCAGCAGTCGTACGACCGCCTCGTCGGTGTCGGTGGCACCCACCTTGGCGTCCACGACGAACACGACGGCGTCGGCGGCCTCGATCGCGTACTCGGCCTGCGCGGCCACGGAGGCGTCGATGCCGAGGACGTCCTGCTCCCAGCCGCCGGTGTCGACGACCTTGAAGCGGCGCCCCGCCCACTCGGCCTCGTAGGTGACGCGGTCGCGGGTGACGCCGGGCTTGTCCTCGACGACGGCCTCGCGGCGCCCGATGATGCGGTTCACCAGAGTCGACTTGCCGACGTTCGGGCGGCCGACGACGGCGAGCACGGGCAGCGGACCGTGGCCAGCCGCCTCGATGGCACCCTCGACGTCCTCGGGGTCGAAGCCCTCTTCCGCGGCGAGCTCCATGAACTCCGCGTACTCGGCATCGCCAAGCGCCCCGTGGTCGTGCTCCTCGCCCGAGCCCTCGGAGTGGATGTGGTCGTTCATGAAGTCCGTACCTCGTTCATCGTGGTGATCGGTGGATCCCCGGTTTCCGCCGGTGTGATCCACTACTCAGTGTCGCCTAGCGCCCGGTCAGGCGCCTGGCGTTTTCCAGGTGGGTGCTGAGCTGCTTCTGGATGCGCTCGGTCGCCTCGTCGAGCGCCTTGCGGGTCCGCCGTCCGCTGCCGTCGCCCGCCTCGAAGGGGTCGCCGAAGACGACGTCGACCCGGCTGCGCAGCGGCGGCAGCCCCTTTATCAACCGTCCCGGCCTCTCGGAGCTTCCCAGCACCGCCACCGGCACGACCGGCGCACCGCTGCGCACCGCGAAGTACGCGAGCCCGGCCCGCAGGGAGGCGAAGTCGCCCTCGCCCCGGGTGCCCTCCGGAAAGATACCGAGAACCCCGCCGGCCTTGAGGACGTCGAGTGCCCGGGTGATCGCCCCGCGGTCGGCGCCGGAGCGGTCCACCTTGACCTGCCCGATGGCGGTCAGGAAGGGGTCCAGCGGCCCGACGAACGCCTCCTTCTTGATCAGGAAGTGCGTCGGCCGGGGTGACACGCCCATGACCATCGGGCCGTCGATGTTGTGGGAGTGGTTGACGGCGAGGATCGCGGGCCCGGTCGCGGGCATCCGCCAGGCGCCGAGCACGCGCGGCTTCCACAGCCCGTACATCAGCCCGACGCCGATCCGGCGCCCGACATCGGCGCCCCGCTCCGAAGGAGCCGTACCGGCAGCGGCCCTGCCGGAGGAGTCCGTGCTCACTTCCCGGCCCGCTTCTCCTCGACGAGGGTGACGACGCACTCGATGACCTGCGCGAGGGTGAGCTCGGTGGTGTCCACCTCGACCGCGTCGTCCGCCTTGGCGAGCGGCGAGGTCTTGCGGCTGGAGTCGGCCGCGTCCCGCTTGATCAGTGCCTCGCGGGTGGCCTGTATGTCGGTGCTCTTGAGCTCCCCGCTGCGGCGGGCGGCGCGGGCCTCCGGCGAGGCGGTGAGGAAGACCTTGAGGTCGGCGTCCGGCAGTACGGTCGTACCGATGTCCCGGCCCTCGACGACGATCCCCTTCTCGGCCGAGGTGGCCAGGGACCGCTGCAGCTCGGTGATCCGGGCCCGCACCTCGGGTACGGCGCTCACGGCGCTGACCTTGGAGGTGACCTCCTGGCTCCGGATCGGTCCGGCCACGTCCGTGCCGTCCACCGTGATCGTCGGGTTCTCCGGGTCGGTGCCGGAGACGATCTCCGCCTTGCCCGCCACGGCGGCGATCGCGGTCGGGTCGTCGATGTCGATCCCGTTGGTCACCATCCACCAGGTGATCGCCCGGTACTGGGCCCCGGTGTCCAGGTAGCTCAGCCCCAGCTGCGCGGCGACAGCCTTCGAGGTGCTCGACTTGCCCGTGCCGGAGGGGCCGTCGATGGCGACAATCACGGGCTGGGCGGCGCCGTTTTCCACGGGGGGACACCTTTCGGGTGCGGTCTGGCGAGTGGTGTGGGGGCGCGACTGTGCCCCGCACCAGGTTACTGGGTGCGCGTCACTCGTCCGGACGCATGCCCGGTCGGCGCCGGTCCGGGCCGCGCAGGGGCGGCGGGGCGGGACCCCTACTGCCGAATGGCCCAGCCTCGCTCCCGCAACGAGGCCGCCAGCACGGGTGCGGCCGACGGCTCCACCATCAGCTGCACCAGACCGGCCTGCTGCCCCGTCGCGTGCTCGATCCGCACGTCCTCGATGTTGATCCCGGCCCGCCCCGCGTCCGCGAAGATCCGGGCGAGCTGCCCGGGCTGGTCGTCGATGAGGACGGCCACGACCTCGTACACCCGAGGAGCGGACCCGTGCTTCCCGGGCACCCGCACCTGCCCGGCGTTCCCCCGCCGCAGCATGTCCTCGATTCCGGACGCACCCTCGCCCCGCTTCGCCTCGTCCGCGGACTGGAGCGCCCGCAGCGCCCGCACGGTCTCCTCCAGGTCCCCGGCGACATCGGTGAGCAGATCGGCCACCGGACCCGGGTTCGCGGAGAGGATGTCGATCCACATTCCGGGATCGGACCCGGCGATCCGGGTCACGTCCCGGATCCCCTGACCGCACAGCCGTACGGCGGCCTCCTCGGCGTGCTCGAGCCGCGCGGCGACCATGCTGGAGACCAGATGGGGCATGTGCGAGACGAGCGCCACGGCACGGTCGTGGGCGTCGGCGTCCATGACCACCGGCACCGCGCGGCAGTGCGAGACCAGCTCCAGCGCGAGGTTCAGCACCTCGGTGTCGGTGTCCCGGGTGGGCGTCAGCACCCAGGGCCGCCCCTCGAAGAGGTCCCCGGAGGCGGCCAGCGGCCCGGACTTCTCCCGCCCGGACATCGGATGCGTACCGATGTACGAGGAGAGGTCGATTCCCAGCCCCTCCAGCTCCCGCCGCGGCCCGCCCTTCACGCTGGCCACGTCGACGTACCCGCGGGCCGCCCCCCGCCGCATCGCGTCGGCCAGCACTCCGGCCACGTGCGCGGGCGGCGCGGCGACGATCGCGAGGTCCACCGGCCCCTCGGGCGCCTCGTCCGTGCCCGCGCCGAGCGCTGCGGCCGTGCGGGCCTGCTCGGGGTCGTGGTCGGCGAGGTGGACGGTGACGCCCCGCCCCGCGAGCGCCAGCGCGGCGGAGGTCCCGATCAGCCCGGTCCCGATGACGAGTGCGGTCCTCACTGGGCGATGTCCTTGCGCAGGGCGGCCGCGGCGCCGAGGTAGACATGGGCGATGTCGGCGCGGGGCCGGTCGGACTCGATGTGCGCGAGCACCCGGACGACCCGGGGCATGGCGCCCTCGATGTCCAGTTCCTGCGCGCAGATCAGCGGTACGTCGACGATGCCGAGCTTGCGGGCCGCGGCCGCCGGGAAGTCGCTGTGCAGGTCGGGCGTGGCCGTGAACCAGATGCTGATCAGGTCGTCCGCCGTCAGCTCGTTCCGCTCCATGATGGCGGTGAGCAGCGCCCCGACCTGCTCGTCCATGTGGCCGGCCTCGTCCTGTTCGAGTTGGACCGCACCCCGGACCGCTCGTACCGCCACGGCATTGCTCCTCGCTGATGTACCACCCGGCTCTTTGGACAACCAGCCTAGTCAGCCGGTACGGGGCGGGTGCGGGGCGCCCGCCTCCTGAGACGGCCTCCCGGACCGTACCGATGTCACCCGAATGTCCCAGTTTTGCTACCAGGAGCGAAAACACGCCCGTGCGCCTCTGGACGCGGGACCCCGGGTCCGCTCTGATGGCAGGAAACCCGCCTCGGGGGAGGCCCCATTTCATGAAGCGTTCCGGACCGTTGCTGACCCTGCTCGCGGGATTGCTGGTCGGCCTGTTCATGCTCTCGCTCAACGCCACCACGGGAGAGAAGTCCACGTCGTCGTACGTGAAGCCGCCGTCATCCGGGAAACCGTCGCCCAGCACCAAGGCGTCACCGGGCACCCCGCCGGCACGGACGTCCGCGCCGTCCAGTCCCTCCCCGGCCCGGACTCCGGTGCCCGGGGGCGTCTACACGGGCCGTACGGACGACGACTCCTCCGCGGTCGCGATCACGGTGCGCGACGACAAGGCGATCGCGTACGTCTGCGACGGCCACAACATCGAGTCGTGGCTCCAGGGCGACGTGAAGGACGACGGCAGCCTGCGGCTCACCGGAAAGGGCGGCGCGATCCTGGACGGCAAGGTGAAGGGGACCAAGGAGATCCGCGGCACGGCCCACGTCGGCAGCGGGAGTTACGCCTTCACCATCGGCAGGACGAAGAAGTCGTCCGGGCTCTACCGGGCGAACAGCACGGTGGCCGGCGCAAGGATCGAAGGCGGCTGGATCGTCCTGCCGGACGGCGAGCAGGTCGGCATCCTCAAGCGCGACGGCAAGCCCTCCCCCGCACCGGAGATCGACCCCGAGACCGGTGCGGTGACGGTCGACGGACAGCAGCTCACGGCCCGCCCGGTAACCCCCTGACCTCCTCCCGAGGGAGCCGATCATGACCGTCGACCCGAACGCGGCCACCCAGAGCTGGCCCCCGCCCGAACCCGAGCGCCGCCCCGGCGCGGCCCGCTATCTGATCCCGGCCCTGGTCGCCGCCGCGGTGGCGGTCGGCCTGGGGGCCTACGGCAAGGTCCACGACCCGGCGGGGACGGCCTTCAACCTCGCCGGCTTCAGCAGCACCGGCGCGGTCAAGTCATGGCTCGCGACGGTCGCGTTCTTCTTCGCGCTCGTGCAGCTCGTCTCGGCACTGATGATGTACGGCAAGCTGCCGGGCCCGCGTTGGTCCGCCACCGCGCACCGCTGGTCCGGCCGGGTGGCGTTCCTCGTCGCGGTGCCGGTCGCCGTGCACTGTCTGTACGCGCTGGGCTTCCAGTCCTACGAATCACGCGTTCTGTGGCACTCCCTCCTGGGTTGCTTCTTCTTCGGAGTGTTCAGTGCCAAGATGCTGCTGCTCCGCTCGGAGCGACTTCCCGGGTGGTTGCTGCCGATCGTCGGCGGGCTCGTCTTCAGCGTGCTCACGATCCTCTGGCTGACCTCCGCCCTCTGGTTCTTCCGCACCTTCGGAGTCACGACATGACGCAGAGCCCGACGCGGCGCACGGTCCTTCTCGCGACGGGCGCGGCCACGCTGACCGTCGGCTGCAGCGAGTACGGCAACGAGAACAGCGACTCCGGGTCCAGTTCGGTCGAGGCCGGCACCGAACTGGCGAAGACGAGCGAGATCCCGGTCGGCGGCGGGAAGATCTTCAAGGACGAGAAGGTCGTCGTCACCCAGCCGAAGAAGGGCGAGTTCAAGGCCTTCTCGGACATCTGCACCCACCAGGGCTGCCAGGTGACCAGCGTCTCCGGCGGCACCATCAACTGCCCTTGCCACGGCAGCAAGTTCCACATCGCGGACGGCTCGGTGGCCAACCCGCCGGCCAACAGGCCGCTGCCCGAGAAGCAGATCAAGGTCAGCGGGGACTCGATCGAGCTCGCCTAGGGCACCGGCCTCGGCGCACCGTCCGGTTAGAGTCGGGCGGTGCCCGAGCTGAAACTGCTGCGTGCCGGCCATGCCCCGGCGGTCCTGGCCTTCGAGCTGGCGAACCGCGCGTACTTCGCCGCCTCGGTCTCCGACCGCGGTGACGACTACTTCGACCGGTTCGCCGCCCGGTTCAGCGCCCTGCTGGCCGAGCAGGAGGCCGGCATCTGCGTTTTCCATGTGCTGGTCGCCGAGGACGGCTCGGTTCTGGGCCGGTTCAATCTGTACGACCTCGAGGACGGTTGTGCCGTACTCGGCTACCGGGTCGCGCAGCAGGTGGCCGGCCGCGGCACGGCGACCGCGACCGTCCTGGAGCTGTGCGACCTGGCGGCGGCGCGGTACGGGCTGCGCACCCTGCGGGCGGCCACCGCCCACGAGAACGCCGCGTCCCGGAAGGTGCTGCTCAAGGCCGGGTTCCTCCCGGTCGGTCCGGCCGATCCGGCAGAGCTCGGCGGCAAGCCGGGCACCTGGTACCAGCGCGATCTGGCACGGCGGCGGTAGCCCGCACCGGCTTGACCGGTCCACCGGCTGAGACCTCAGGAGTCCCAGAGCGCCCCGAGCGTCACCAGTTCACTGCCGTACTCGATGCGGTCGGCCCACTCGACCGGCCACGCCTCCGCTCCCAGGTGGGCGCCCGCGAAGGCGCCCGTCAGGCAGGCGATCGAGTCGGAGTCGCCGGAACTGCACGCGGCCCGCCGCAGGGCCGTCAGCGGCTCCTCCGGGAACTGCAGGAAGCACAACAGCCCGGTCGCCAGGGCCTCTTCGGCGATCCAGCCCGCCCCGGTGGCCAGGCACGGGTCCTCCTCCGGCGAGGCGTTGCGCACGGCGTCGTCGAGCCGGTCGAGGACAGCGAGGCACTCGTCCCAGCCGCGCGCGATGAACTGCCCGGGTGTCGGGTCCTGGCTACGCGTCCACAGGTCGCCGAGCCAACGCTCGTGGTACTGGCCCCGGTTCACCAGCGCGTACGACCGCAGCTGCCCGACCAGATCGCCCGGCGCGGTGCCCTGGGCGAGCAGCCGTACGGCACGTGCGGTGAGGTCGGAGGCGGCGAGCCCGGTCGGGTGGCCGTGGGTGAGCGCGGCCTGCAACTGGGCGGCGCCCGCGCGCTGTTCGTCGCTCAGTCCGGGGACGAGTCCGACGGGGGCGACGCGCATGTTGGCGCCGCAGCCCTTGGAGTTGATCTGGCTGGCGTGCTGCCAGGGCAGATCCGGGCGCTCCAGCAGGTCGCAGGCCCTCAGGCAGGTGTTGCCGGGGGCGCGGTTGTTCTCGGGGGAGCGGTTCCACGCGATGAACTCCCGCCGGACCGGCTCCGCCATCTCGGGCCCGAGCACTCCCCGGTCCATTGCCGCCCGCAGCCCTCTGCCCACCGCCAGCGTCATCTGGGTGTCGTCGCTGACGACGGCCGGCGTGCGCAGCTCCATCTCCCGCCACGGCCCGCACTTGGCGAGGATCGACGGCACGTCGTTGAACTCGGTCGGGAAGCCGAGGGCGTCCCCGAGGGCGAGGCCGACGAGGGTGCCGGTGGCGGCGCGTTTGGTCAGGATCATGGTCATGCGGGGCGTCCTTCCGGGGACGGTCGGAGGAGAGGAGGGTGCAGGGTGGCGGCCGGTCCCGCGCGGTAGAGCGCCGCCGGTTTGCCGCGGCCGCCGGTCAGCCGGGCAGCGCCGGGGACGGCCTCGACGAAGCCGGGTGTGGCGAGCACCTTGCGGCGGAAGTTGGGCCGGTCCAGGACGGTGCCCCACACGGTCTCGTACACCTGCTGGAGCTCCCCGAGGGTGAACTCGGGCGGGCAGAAGGCGGTGGCGAGGCAGGTGTACTCGAGCTTGGCGCCGACGCGTTCATGGGCGTCGGCCAGGATGCGGTCGTGGTCGAAGGCGAGCGGTCCCGCCTTGTCGTACGGCACCCAGCGGGCCTCGGCCGCGTCGCTGCCGCTGTGCGGCTTGAGCGGAGCGAGGTGGGGGTACCCCCGGACGGAGTCTGGGGGAGGGTCGGGCAGCAGGGCGGCGAACGCGACGGAGACGACCCGCATCCGGGGGTCCCGGTCGGGCTCGCTGTAGGTCCGCAGCTGCTCCAGATGCAGCCCGGAGAGGTCCGACAGGCCCGTCTCCTCGGCGAGTTCACGCCGGGCCGCCGTCTCCGCGGACTCGTCCGGGTGCACGAACCCCCCGGGCAGCGCCCAGTGTCCGGCGTACGGCTCCTGCCCCCGCTCCACGAGCAGCGCGTGCAGGGCGCCTTCGGCGATGGTGAGGACGGCGAGGTCGACGGTGACGGCGAAGGGTTCGTGGGCGTACTTGTCGTAGTCCACTCGCGCTCGCCCCCTTTATGGTCAGCATGACTAATAGTCATTACGACTATAAAGGGGGCGGGGGTGTTCGACAAGCCCCTGGCAGCGCCGCCCCAGGAAGGCGAGGAGCCGTGTCCCGGCGGGTGCGCCGGACGGTACGGCGACCGGTGCGCCGAACCGCACGCCCCGGTCCTCCTCCCCCACCACGCACTGGGCGACGGACAGGAGTTCGGCCGCGAGGCCCTGCGGAATGGGCCGCGGCCGACCGCAGGACCGGGACACGTCCCACCCGTGCACGGTGATCTCGACGGCGCCGACGGCGGCCATCACCCGCACGTCCAGCGGGCGTTCACCCACCAGCACCCCCTCGGGCGGCCCGGCGGCCCAGGCACCGAGCACGGCACACGCGCGGGTGCGGAAGCCGCAGACCCGGTCGACGTGCGGGAGCAGCCCGATCCGCCCGCCGCTGAGCCCCTCGTACAGCGCGTCCAGCGAGTCGTCGAGATGCTCCAGCAGCTCGCCCAGATCCCACTCGGGGCACGGCGTGCCCGTGCCGAGACCCACGCGCTGCGCCCCCGCCACGCTGCCCAGCGCGTAGGAGAGCGAGCGTTCCAACAACTCCCCCGCGCTCATGACAGCACCTCCGCCCGGCCTGCCGTCGCCGGGCCTGCCCCCACCGGGCCGCTGCAGCAGCCCCTCAGCGGCCTCGCGGTCGCCTCCTGGATCCCCGGGAGCCCGACGGGCCGCGAAGGCCGCACACGGCCCTCCGTCGCTGCCGGACACGTCCCGCCGCGGTTTCCGTTCCTCGCATCCATCCCCATGCCCTCCGTTCCCTCCGTCACGGATACAGACCAGGGGCAGGGCGAAAACGCATCGGCCGGCCCCGGAGGATTCCGGAACCGGCCGCACACACACGCGTGGCGGGACTACAGGTCGACTTCCTTCATCAGCATGCCGACCTCGGTGTTGGACAGCCGCCGCAGCCAGCCCGACTTCTGGTCGCCCAGGGTGATCGGCCCGAAGGCGACCCGCACCAGCTTGTCGACCGGGAAGCCCGCCTCGGCGAGCATCCGGCGGACGATGTGCTTGCGCCCCTCGTGGAGGGTGACCTCGACGAGGTAGTTCTTGCCGGTCTGCTCGACGACCCGGAAGTGGTCCGCCTTCGCGTACCCGTCCTCCAGCTGGATGCCGTCCTTGAGCTGCTTGCCCAGGTCCCGCGGGATCGGGCCCACGATGTGCGCGAGGTAGACCTTCTTCACGCCGTACTTGGGGTGGGTCAGCCGGTGGGCCAGCTCGCCGTGGTTGGTGAGCAGGATCACACCCTCGGTCTCGGTGTCGAGCCGCCCCACGTGGAAGAGCCGCGTCTCACGGTTGGTGACGTAGTCGCCGAGGCACTGCCGGCCCTCGTTGTCCTCCATCGTCGAGACCACACCGGCGGGCTTGTTCAGCGAGAAGAACTGGTACGACTGCGTCGCCACCGTCAGGCCGTCGACCTTGACCTCGTCCTTCTCCGGGTCGACCCGCTTGCCCTGCTCCAGCACGATCTCGCCGTTGACCTCGACCCGGGCCTGCTCGATGAGCTCCTCGCAGGCCCGCCGCGAGCCGTAGCCCGCGCGCGCGAGGATCTTCTGGAGCCGCTCGCCCTCCTGCTCGGCGCCCGGGAAGGTCTTCGGAAGCTTCACGTCCTTCTTGCCGGCGTACCGCTCCCGGTTGCGCTCCTCGGCCCGCGCCTCGTACTCACGGGAGGTCGCCGGCACGGAACGGCCGCGCCCGGTGCCCTGTCCCTGCTTGGGGCCGCCCTTGGCGCCGCCGCGCGCGGAGGCACCGCGCCCGGACTTCGGTCCTTCGTGGGTGCCGCCGGGGCCCACGTCGTAGCGGCGCTCCTCGGGGCGGGGCTTCTTCGGCCGGCCGCCCTGCTTGTCGTCGCGGTCGTTGCCGGCGCCGCGGTAGTTACCGCGACCACCGGTGCTCCCGCCGCGACCACCGCTGCTGCCGCCGCGGCCGCCGCTGTTGCCACCACGGCTCCCGCCGTTGTTTCCGCTGCTGTTCCTGCCGCTGCTGCTTCGCATCAAGTTTCCGTCTAGTTGTCGTCTGGGTCCTCGGAATCCGGAGCGTCCGGATCGAACGACGGTACGGCTTCCTGGGTCTCGGCCTCGATCGCCTCCGCCTCCGGGAGGAAGGGCGCGAGCTCCGGGAGCTCGTCCAGACCGCGCAGGCCCATCCGCTCCAGGAAGTAGTTCGTCGTCACGTACAGGATCGCACCTGTTTCGGGTTCCGTGCCCGCCTCCGCGACCAGGCCCCGCTGGAGCAGGGTGCGCATCACACCGTCACAGTTCACTCCGCGCACCGCGGAGACCCGGCTGCGGCTGACCGGCTGCCGGTAGGCGACCACCGCCAGCGTCTCCAGCGCCGCCTGGGTGAGCCGGGCCTGCTGGCCGTCCAGGACGAACCGCTCCACGGCCGGGGCGTACGCGGCCCGGGTGTAGAACCGCCAGCCGTTCGCGACGTGCCGCAGCTCGAAACCTCGTCCCTGAGCGGCGTACTCGCCCGCCAGTTCCCGCAGCGCCCTGGTGATCTGCCGCTTCGGCCGCTCCAGGATCTTCGACAGGTGCTCCTCGGTCGCGGGCTCGTCCACGACCATCAGGACGGCCTCCAGGGCCGGCTTCAGATCGAGGTCGGCGACGCTCGGCGGTCCCTCCGGAGCCTCGGTGGTCTCCTCGCTCACGCCTTGTCCTCCTTGGGCGGCTCGGGCTTGGGCGGCTCGGGCGGTCGGTCGAACTCGTCGGTCACCATCGGCTCGGCCTCCCCCGCACCGCCGGTCCACCGCACGACCAGCTCCCCGAGGGCGGTCTCCTGGTCCAGCGCCACGGCCTTCTCCCGGTACAGCTCAAGGAGCGCGAGAAACCTGGCCACGACGGTCAGGGTGCCGTCGGCGTCCTCCACCAGCAGGCGGAAGCTGGCCTCACCGAGTTCCCTGAGCCGGGCGACCACGATGCCGGCCTGCTCCTGGACGCTCACCAGGGGCGCGTGGATGTGGTCGACGTACACCTGCGGCTTGGGCTTGGGCTGCATCGCCTTCACGGCGAGCTTCGCGAACCCCTCGGGCCCGATGCTGATGACGACCTCGGGCAGCAGGTCGGCGTGGTGCGGTTCGAGTCCGACGGTACGGGGGTAGCGCCGGGCCTCCTCGTCGAGGCGCCGGTTGAAGATGTCGGCGATCTGCTTGTAGGCGCGGTACTGCAGCAGGCGCGCGAAGAGCAGGTCCCGGGCCTCCAGGAGCGCCAGGTCGGCCTCGTCCTCCACCTGGGCGGCGGGCAGCAGCCGGGCCGCCTTGAGGTCGAGGAGGGTGGCGGCGACGACGAGGAACTCGGTCGTCTCGTCGAGGTCCCAGTCCGGCCCCATGGCCCGGATGTACGCCATGAACTCGTCGGTGACCTTGGAGAGCGCGACCTCGGTGACGTCCAGCTTGTGCTTGGAGATCAGCTGGAGGAGGAGGTCGAAGGGTCCCTCGAAGTTGGCAAGCCGAACCTTGAAGACCCCGTCGGCCGCACGCTCGCCCTGAGCCCCGACCGCAGGGCCGCCCTCGGTCCCAGGAACAGCCTCAGGCTCGGCCTCGGACTCCGGCTCCGGCTCCGACTCAGTGCTCGCCTCCGACTCCGGGACGGCGTCACCCCCAAGGACAGCCTCAGCTCCAGGGACGACCTCACGCTCAAACTCGGGCTCGTACTCCGGTTCGGCGTCCGCCTCCGGAACGGCCTCAGTGGTGGGGGCGCCCTCAGACACAGGGCCGGCCTCGGCCCCAGGGACAACCTCAGGCTCCTGCGCGGCCCCAGGCTCCAACTCGGCCTCAGAGTCCGGCTCGGCGTCCGTCTCGAACTCCGGGACGGCCTCAGCCCCAGGGACACCCCCAGACCCAGGGGCAGCCTCGGCCCCAGGGACAACCTCAGGCTCCGTGTCGACCCCGGGGTCCAGCTCGGCCTCGGACTCCGGCTCGGCATCGGCTGCCGGCACCGGCACAGCCCCAGGCTCCGGAAGCTCGATCTCCGTTCCATCCGGGACCGGCGCCGCACCCGGCTCGACCCGCGGAGCGCCCGGCCCCCGCCCCAGCACACGCCGACGACCGGCAGCTGCGCCGGCGCCGGGGGGAACGTCGTTCGAGGTCATAGCCCCCGCAGGCTACCGCTACCGCCCACGCAGCCGACGGACGAGAATGCTCGCGTCCCCGCGGGACTCCAGATCCGCCAGCACCACGGCGACCGCCTCGCGCACGATCCGCCCGCGGTCCACCGCCAGCCCGTGCTCGCCCCGGAGCACCAGACGGGCGTGCTCCAGATCCATGAGCTCCTCGGCCGACACGTACACGGTGATCTTCTCGTCGTGCCGCTCGCGCCCACTGGGCCGCCGAGCGGGCGACCGGCCGCGCTTGCCGCGCTGCTGCGCACCGCCGGAGGCCTGGGCAGAACCTTCCTGCGCCTCCTGACGTCGCGCGGAGCGCTCCGCGGCGGCCGCCCGGAGACGGGACTCGCCCGCCTCCGCGGACTCGGCGTCGGCCGCCACATGCTCGGCCCCGTCGCCGTCCCCGCCCTGTGCGGGCACGGAGTGCGGCGCGTCCTCGGCCCCGTCCGGCTCCCCCGCGGGAGCCGGCACCCGGGCCTCGCCGTTGGCCCCCCGCCGGGGAGTGGACGCCTGGAGCGCCATCCCCCCTGTCGTACGGAACAGTTCGTCGGCCCCCGGCAGACTCACTCGGCGTGACACCGGGCGAGCACCTCCCTGGCGAGCTGGCGATAGGCGGCGGCACCGACGGAGTTGGAGGCGTACGTGGTGATCGGCTCACCGGCGACCGTGGTCTCCGGGAAGCGCACCGTACGCCCGATGACCGTGTGGTAGACGTGGTCGTCGAACGCCTCGACCACGCGGGCCAGGACCTCACGGCTGTGGACCGTGCGCGAGTCGTACATCGTGGCGAGGATCCCGTCGAGCTCCAGCTCCGGGTTGAGCCGCTCCTGGACCTTCTCGATGGTCTCCGTCAGCAGTGCGACACCACGCAGGGCGAAGAACTCGCACTCCAGAGGCACTATCACCTTGTGCGCGGCCGTCAGGGCGTTGACCGTGAGCAGGCCGAGCGAGGGCTGACAGTCGATCACGATGTAGTCGTAGTCGGCCATGAGCGGCTTCAGGGCGCGCTGCAATGTCGACTCGCGGGCGACCTCGGAGACCAGTTGGACCTCCGCCGCCGACAAGTCGATATTGCTCGGCAGCAGGTCCATGTTGGGGACCGCGGTCTTCAGCAGGACCTCGTCGGCCGCCATGCCCCGCTCCATGAGCAGGTTGTAGACGGTGAGGTCGAGCTCCATCGGGTTGACACCGAGACCCACCGACAGCGCGCCCTGCGGGTCGAAGTCCACGAGCAGCACGCGACGGCCGTACTCCGCGAGCGCGGCACCCAGGTTGATGGTCGACGTCGTCTTGCCCACGCCGCCCTTCTGGTTGCACATCGCGATGATCTTCGCGGGGCCGTGGTCGGTCAGCGGGCCCGGGATCGGGAAGTACGGCAGCGGGCGTCCGGTCGGACCGACGCGCTCACGGCGCTGACGGGCCGCGTCAGGCGCGAGCGTGGCCGCGTACTCCGGATCCGGCTCGTACTCGGCGTCGGGGTCGTAGAAGTGCCCCTCGGGCAGTTCGTCGTAGTCGGCGAAGTGGTTGTGGGGCGCGCCACTTCCGTCGCCGGCCATGGCGTTCACGTGATGGCCATCCATGCTCTGGTGTGCTGTCCGCACGGTCTGCGGACGACTCTGGTGGGCTGCGAAGGTGCGCACCGCGACGGAGCCGACAGCCTCGAACCCTGCGGGGCTCTGGGCCCCGGCAGGCATTCCTGGTTGACCACCCCCGGGAGAAAATGTCGACTCATTCACAAGTCGTCTTACCTCCTTGGTGACCAGGAAACTTCTAGACAAGGTCAGCGTGGCACCATGCCGACGGTTGGCGACTCTATGGCGTGTCGGGTGTTCACAGCAACACAATCCGCCGGACCCGGCAGGATGTGTCGGCAATGAAACATCCCGCTGTCAAGGGCGTACGGCAGTCGCACGGCAGGTTTCGCCGGTGTACGAATCGGTTCAAGGGTTACGTTCGACGCGAGTTGACCGAGAGTCGCAAAGTGACCATACACACATCCGGCCGGACCTTGTGGGGCAAGGTCCGGCCGCATGTGCCTCGTTGACGCGCCTTGTTGACGTATCGCCTTTACGAAAAGGTGACTTAGCTCTCTGCCGAGGTCAGAGGCTCAGCCGAGCAGGGTGTCGAGCTCCACGTGCTCCAGTCCGTGGGCCTCCGCGACCTCCCGGTAAACGACCTTGCCGTCATGGGTGTTGAGACCCTTCGCCAGCGCGGGATCGCGGCGCAGCGCCTCCACCCAGCCCCGGTCGGCGAGTTCGACGATGTAGGGCAGCGTGGCGTTGGTGAGCGCGTAGGTCGAGGTGTTGGGCACCGCGCCGGGCATGTTGGCGACGCAGTAGAAGACCGAATCGTGCACCTGGAAGGTCGGCTCGGCGTGCGTGGTCGGGTGGGAGTCCTCGAAGCAGCCGCCCTGATCGATCGCGATGTCGACAAGGACACTTCCGGGCTTCATCCGCGCCACGAGCTCGTTGGTGACCAGCTTCGGGGCCTTGGCCCCCGGGATGAGGACGGCACCGATGACAAGGTCGGCGTCCAGGACCGCCTTCTCCAGCTCGAGGGAGTTGGACATGATCGCGCGGACCTTGGTGCCGAAGACCTTGTCGGCCTCGCGGAGCTTGTTGATGTCGCGGTCGAGCAGCGTGACGTGGAAGCCCATGCCGACGGCGATCTGGGTGGCGTTCCAGCCGGAGACCCCGCCGCCGATGACGACGGCCCGCGCGGGCTGGGTGCCGGGGACACCGCCGGGCAGGACACCGCGGCCGCCGACCGAGCGCATCAGGTGGTAGGCGCCGACCTGCGGGGCGAGCCGGCCCGCGACCTCGGACATCGGGGCGAGCAGCGGGAGCGCGCGGGAGGTCAGCTCGACGGTCTCGTAGGCGATCGCGGTGGTGCCGGACTCGATGAGCGCGTCGGTGCACTCCTTGGAGGCGGCCAGGTGCAGGTACGTGAAGAGCGTCTGGTCCTTGCGGAGACGGTGGTACTCCTCGGCGACCGGCTCCTTGACCTTCAGCAGCAGGTCGGCGGTGGCCCACACCTCGTCGGCGGTGTCCAGGATCCGTGCGCCCTCGGCGACGTACTCCTCGTCCGGGATGGAGGAGCCGACGCCGGCGCCGCGCTCGATGACGACCTGGTGGCCGTGGCGCACCAGCTCGTGCACACCGGCGGGGGTGATGGCCACCCGGAACTCGTTGTTCTTGACCTCGCGGGGGATGCCGACCTTCACGTGGATCACGGTCCTTGGCTCAGAGTGTGTGGGGCAATACAACACATACCCGGGCATGCGTGAGCACACCAGGAGACACCGCAGGAGAAGGTGCGGCAGAGCCAGTCTAATGAAGGTGTTCCCGCTGTCTAGCCTTTCATTGCATCAATGTTCAGCGGATGTACTACGGATTTCGCAGGCATCAGCATCATGTTTCGGATCCTCGGCCTGCTGAGAGGCGGGTTCCTCCTGGGAAAGCTCCTCCCCCAGCAGCCGCTCGGCGGCGCCGCGGTGCAGCTGAGCGGCCGCCGGATCGCCGAGGCGGTCGAGCGTGTCCGCGAGCCGCAGCTGGAGCGCGGCCAGCAGCCGGACGTCCTCGGCGCGGCGCGCGCACTCCACGGCCTCCTGGCAGGTGCGCAGCGACTCCTCGGGGTGTCCGGCGTACTCCTGGACCCGGGCGAGTTCGCTCAACGCCCGTGCGTGGGCCGCGACATCGCCCTCCTTGCGGTGTCCGGCGAGCGCGGCCCGCCAGTTCCTGACCGCCTCGCCGTAGTGGCCCGCACAGGTGTGCGCGGCGGCGATACGGCCGTACAGCCGGGCGGCCTCCGCGCGCTCGTCCCGGGCCAGACGCTGGGCGAGGGCCCGGCCGAACCAGTCGGCGGCCCGGTCGTAGTCCCCGAGCTCCAGATGCGCGCCGCCTACGGATTCCATCGCGCGGCAGGTCGCGTACGGGTCGTTCGCCTCCCGTCCGGCGTCCAGGGCCGCCCGATAGCGCGTGAGCGCTTCCCGGGTGCGGCCGGTCTGGGCGTCCAGGTCGGCGAGGTTCAGCAGGGCGGCGGCCTTCTCGCGGGGCAGGTCGCGCCGCTCGGCCACGTCCAGGACGAGGCCGTGGATGCCGTAGAGGTCGGGGGCGGCGGCCTTCATGCCGAAGTGGGCCACCATCGTGCGCACGAGCTGCGACATCAGGCGCCGGGCCAGGGTGTCCAGCTCCCCGTCGGCGACCGCGAGGCGGGCCGCGGCGAGCAGGGCCGGCCTGCGGATGCGCAGCCAGTCCTCGGCAGCCCGGGGGGTCGGGAAGCGCACCGAGTCCGGCATGGCCTGAAGCTTCTCGCGGGCGTCGGGACGGTCGGTCTCGGTGATCGCGCGGGAGGACTGCAGCAGCCGTACGGTCCGCTCCAGCATGCGGGCGCGGGCCAGCTGGAGCTCGGCAGGGCGGTCCTGGCTGTCGGCGAGGGCCTTGAGCAGGGGGTACAGGCAGCCGGGGACCTCGTACTGCGGCAGGGGCGAGTCCACGGCGTGCAGCAGACCGAGCCCGACGAAGTCGTCGAGGGTGGAGCGGGCACCGCTCACCGAGCAGCCGGCGAGCGCGGAGGCGGTGTGCGGGTCGAGGAGGCCGGCGGGGGCGAGGGAGAGCAGGCGCAGGGTCCGGGCGGCCGCGGCGGGCAGGGAGGTGTAGACGAGCTTGAAGACCCGGCTGAGCGGGCTGCCTTCGTCACTCTCCGTATGCAGCTGCTTGGCCAGATCGGAGACGGCGGCCTTGGGCCGGGCGGCGAGCCAGCCCCCGGCCAGCATCAGCGCGGCGGGGTGGCCCTGGCACTCCTGGACGAGCCCCTCGGCGGCACGGGGGTCGACGGTGATCCGGACCGACCCGGTGTGCCGGGACAGCAGCTCCAGCGCGG
This sequence comes from Streptomyces sp. SLBN-8D4, assembly GCF_049739545.1. Lineage (NCBI taxonomy): Bacteria > Bacillati > Actinomycetota > Actinomycetes > Kitasatosporales > Streptomycetaceae > Streptomyces > Streptomyces sp. SLBN-8D4. The sequence continues at coordinate 7,613,658 of NZ_JBMGQC010000001.1, read as the reverse complement.
ACTTGGTGTCGAGCCCGCCGAGGGTGCACGGACGGACGTCCGCGATCCCGGTCAGCGGACCTCCCGACACGGCCACGACCAGGCACTCCGGGGTATCCGGAAGCAGGGCGTCCACCTGTTCCGGGGACACCGCGTCGTCGAGCAGGAGCAGCGCGCGACGCTCGGCGAGGGCCTCGCGCAGCACCGCCGTGAGGTCGTCCTCCGCGGCTCCGGCGGGTGCCCGTACGTCGAGCGCGGTGAGCAGCTCCCGGGCGGCGTTCCCGACCGGTACGGGGGTGCCGTCGGGCTCGCTCAGCCGGACGCGGAGCACCCCGTCGTCGTAACGGTCAGCGACCACCCGGACGAGTTCTTCGGCGAGTGCGGTACGGCCGGACCCGGGGCGCCCCGCGATGAGCAGCACGCGCGCGCGGGGGGCCTTTCTGCCGGAGAGCGTGTCGAGTCCCGCCCGCTCGATGTCGGCGCGCAACTCCTTCAACTCCCGTGTCCGACCCAGGAATCGGTCCTCGCCGGACAACCGTGTGCCGCCTGCGTCCACCGCCTGATCCGTCACGGGCCACACTCCCGTCCCACCGCACGCGCAAAGCCCGCCGGTGACCCCGGTTCGGGCTTTTCAGAGCCTAGTTCACGCTGTGCAACGTTCCTGGCGGAGCGCGGCGGTGGGGCCGCGAGAGTCCCTCAATCGGATCAACGGATCATAGGATCTCCGGATTCGGCAGCACCGGTGGCGGGGGCGCGGGGCTGTGTCGATTTGCGGCTCCGCCGCGGGGCGCGACCAGCCACGACGGACCGGCACCCCGCAACGAACCGCACCCCGAACGGCGAACCCCGCAGAACTCAAGCCTCAAAAGGCCGCGCCGGCCACTCCGCCTCAGCGGAACGCAACCCGTCCAACCCGCCGGAGGCCCGCGCGGCGGCCAACGACAGGACCCCCACCACCAGGCAGTTGTTGTGCAGCTCTCCCGCCAGCACTCCCCGCACCAGCTCGGCGACCGGCACGCGCGCGTACTCCAGGTCGATCTCCTCGTGCTCGACCTCGAAGCGCTCGCCGTCGGCCTCGGACAGCCCCCGGGCCAGGAAGATCCGGATCGCCTCGTCGCAGCCCCCCGGCGAGGTGTAGACATCGGTCAGCACCCGCCAGTCCTCCGCCTTGACGTGCGCCTCCTCGTACAGCTCGCGCTGGGCCGCGTGCAGCGGGTTCTCACCGGGCACGTCCAGCAGCCCCGCCGGGATCTCCCACAGCTTCTGCCGTACGGGGTGCCGGTACTGCCGGATGAGCAGGACCCGGTCCTCGTCGTCGAGGGCGAGGACGCCCACCGAGCCCGGGTGGACCTGGTAGTCGCGGCCGACCACCGAGCCGTCGGGCATGACCACCTCGTCCGTGCGGACGGAGGTCTTGTTGCCCACGAAGGGGGTCTTCGTCGCCCGGATCTCCCACTCCTCCGGGGTGTCCTCGATCGTCATGCCCTGTCCTTCCCCACGTGCGCAAAAGAAGCCGGGACGCTCGCTCTTTGAATGCGCGCGCCCCGGCCACCGTACAACTGTCGTGCTAGTTGGAACTCTGCCGCTCCACCGCCGCCTTCACCAGGCCGGCGAACAGCGGGTGCGGCCTGGTCGGGCGCGAGCGCAGCTCGGGGTGGGCCTGCGTGGCGACCAGGTACGGGTGGACGTCGCGCGGGTACTCGACGTACTCGACGAGCTTGCCGTCCGGCGAGGTGCCGGAAAACAGGATGCCCGCCTTCTTTTCGAGCTCGGCGCGGTACGCGTTGTTGACCTCGTAGCGGTGCCGGTGCCGCTCCTCGACGTACTCCTTGCCGTCGTACACCTCACGGACGATGGAGCCCTCGGCGAGCTTGGCCGGGTACATGCCGAGTCGCATGGTGCCGCCCATGTCGCCCTCGCCGGCGACGATGTCGAGCTGTTCGGCCATGGTGGAGATGACCGGGTGGCCGGTGGCCGAGTCGAACTCGGTGGAGTTGGCGTCCGGGATGTCGGCGAGGTTGCGCGCGGCCTCGATCACGATGCACTGCAGGCCGAGGCAGAGGCCGAGCAGCGGGATCCTGTTCTCGCGGGCGTACTTGATCGCGCCGACCTTGCCGAGCACACCGCGGTCGCCGAAGCCGCCCGGAATGCAGATGCCGTCGACGTCCTCGAGCTGCGCCTTGGCGCCGGCCGGGGTCTTGCAGTCGTCGGAGGTGACCCACTTGATCTTGACGCGGGCCTTGTTGGCGAAGCCGCCCGCGCGCAGCGCCTCGGTGACCGAGAGGTAGGCGTCGGGCAGGTCGATGTACTTGCCGACCAGGGCGAGGGTGATCTCGTGGTCGGGGTTGTGGACGCGGTCGAGCAGGTCGTCCCAGGTCGTCCAGTCCACGTCCCGGAACGGCAGGTCCAGCTTGCGGACGACATAGGCGTCCAGGCCCTCACCGTGCACGGTCTTCGGGATGTCGTAGATCGATCGGGCGTCGGGGCAGGCCACCACGGCGGCCTCGTCGACGTCGCACATCAGCGAGATCTTGCGCTTGATGGCGGTCGGGACCTCGCGGTCGCAGCGCAGCACGATGGCGTCCGGCTGGATACCGATGTTGCGCAGGGCCGCAACCGAGTGCTGGGTCGGCTTCGTCTTCAGCTCTCCCGACGGGCCGATGTACGGCAGGAGGGAAATGTGGACGACGAAGACGTTGTCACGGCCGACCTCGTGACGGACCTGGCGGACCGTCTCCAGGAACGGCAGCGACTCGATGTCGCCGACCGTGCCGCCGACCTCGGTGATGACGACATCGACCTCGTCGGTCGCCATGCGCCGGATGCGGTGCTTGATCTCGTTGGTGATGTGCGGGATGACCTGCACGGTGTCGCCCAGGTACTCGCCGCGCCGCTCCTTGGCGATCACCGTGTTGTACACCTGGCCGGTGGTGACGTTGGCGGAGCCGTCGAGGTCCCGGTCGAGGAAGCGCTCGTAGTGGCCGATGTCCAGGTCGGTCTCGGCGCCGTCGTTGGTGACGAACACCTCACCGTGCTGGAAGGGGTTCATCGTGCCCGGGTCGACGTTGAGGTACGGGTCGAGCTTCTGCATCACGACGCGCAGGCCCCGCGCCTTGAGCAGCATGCCGAGGCTGGAGGCCGTCAGTCCCTTGCCGAGCGAGGAAGCGACACCCCCAGTGACGAAGATGTGCTTGGTCGTCGTGGCTGTGCTGTTTCGAAAAGCAGCGGTCATGGCCAAGAGGGGGCTCCCGTGGTCGCGATCTGGAGGTGCGGTTCGGGGGTCAGACGCCCACCGGTCCACGGGCTACCAGGGTATCAGCGCCTCGGGGAGATGGCTTCCGGCCACGCTCCGCACACACACGGACACGGACCCGCACGAACGCACCCGCTTCTCACCCGTTGCTCACCCGTTCGGCCCAGCCGCGTTGCCCGGAGCGGCACACAGATCATCTACGTGCGTCGTATCCTGCTCGGACACTCACTGCCGAGCCCGGCCGGAAACTCGGGACCACCCCCACCCGTAAGTGCCGGAACAACGAGAGCTCGTCAGTTCGTTGAGCAACAGTTGTCGTTTTGCCTCACAGCGGCAGGACTGTTTTGCTTCACCGCTCAACGACGCATTACAACGACCCCCTTGACCGCACCAAGCGACAGCCCCCTCTTTCCTTGAGGGGGTGACGTGGCCGTTCGACTGGAGTTGCACGTGGCCGGGCGCATCGAAGACTACGCACTCATCGGAGACATGCAGACCGCAGCCCTGGTCTGCCGGGACGGCACGGTGGACTGGCTGTGCCTGCCCCGCTTCGACTCGCATGCCATCTTCGCCGGCCTGCTGGGCACCGAGGAACACGGCTTCTGGCGGCTCGGCCCCGCGCACGCGGCCGACGCCGAGCCGCCCACCGCGGCCCGGCGCACCTACCGCGGCGACTCCCTGATCCTGGAATCCGAGTGGGACACCTCACGCGGCACGGTCCGGGTGACCGATTTCATGCCCCCGCGTGACGGCGCTCCCCAGCTCATCCGGATCGTGGAGGGCGTCTCGGGCCGCGTGCCCATGCGCTCGGCCCTGCGGATGCGTTTCTCGTACGGCCGTGTCGTGCCGTGGGTCCACAAGCACGAGGGGCGCACGGTCGCGGTGGCGGGCCCGGACTCGGTGTGGTTCGACACCGACTGCGAGACGTACGGCAAGGCCCTGACGACGTACTCGGACTTCACGGTCGCCCCGGGCGACCGGATCGCCTTCACCATCTCCTGGGAGCCCTCGCACAAGCAGCCGCCCCCGCTCCCGGAGCCCGAGCAGTCGCTGGAGGCGACCGAGGACTTCTGGCGCGAGTGGGTCGAGCACTGCACGTACCACGGCCCGTACCGCGAGGCGGTGATCCGCTCGCTGATCACCCTCAAGGCGCTGACGTACGCCCCCACCGGCGGCATCGTGGCGGCCCCCACGACCTCCCTGCCCGAGGACATCGGCGGCGTCCGCAACTGGGACTACCGCTACACCTGGCTGCGCGACGCGGCCATCACCCTGTCCTCGCTGCTGCGCACCGGCTACCGCGAGGAGGCCCGCGCCTGGCGCGAGTGGCTCCTGCGGGCCGTCGCAGGCGACCCCGAGAACCTGCAGATCATGTACGGCATCGCGGGCGAGCGGGAACTGGGCGAGGCCGAGCTGGACTGGCTGCCGGGTTACGAGAACTCCGCGCCGGTCCGGGTCGGCAACGGCGCCGCGCACCAGCTCCAGCTCGACGTGTACGGCGAGGTCACCGAGGCCCTGCACCTGGCCCACATGACGGGCCTGTCGCGCAACGACTACGCCTCCCTGCTCCAGCTCAAGCTGATCCGCTACCTGGAGCAGCACTGGGACGAGCCGGACGAGGGCATCTGGGAGGTGCGCGGCCCGCGCCGCCACTTCGTGCACTCCAAGGTGATGGCCTGGGTCGCCGTCGACCGCACCATCAAGCTGATCGAGTCCGGAGACGCGGACGGCCCGCTGGAGAAGTGGCGCGAACTGCGCGACGACATCCACCGGGACGTGTGCGAGAAGGGCTACGACAAGGAACGCAACACCTTCACGCAGTCCTACGGCTCCAAGGAGCTGGACGCCTCCCTGCTGCTGATCCCGCAGATGGGCTTCCTGCCGCCGGACGACAAGCGGGTCATCGGCACCATCGAGGCGATCCAGCGCGAGCTGTCCACGTCGGACGGCTTCATCCTGCGCTACCCGACCACCAGCGGCGACGAGAACGTCGACGGCCTCCCCGGCGACGAAGGGGCCTTCCTGGCCTGCTCGTTCTGGATGGCGGACGATCTCGCGATGATCGGCCGCGTGGACGAGGCCCGCAAGCTCTTCGAGAAGCTGCTGGCCCTGCGCAACGACCTCGGTCTGCTCGCCGAGGAGTGGGACCCGCGCCTCAAGCGCCAGGTCGGCAACTTCCCGCAGGCCTTCAGCCACGTCCCGCTCATCGACACGGCCCTGCGTCTGACGGCGTCGGGGGCGTACGGCGGCTGAGCCCGCACGAGTTCTTACGAGGCCGTGACGGCCTGCGGCCGAACAGGACCGCGGGCCGCTGCCCGCCTAGGCTGGGACCCATCAGCCCCTGCACGAAAGGGGGCGCCTCATGGCATCCCCGTCGAAGGCGGGCGCGGCACTCTCCGCGCTGCGCGAGGATCTGGCCGGCGACGTGTTCGCCCCGGACGATCCGGGCTACGACGAGGCCCGGACCGTCTTCAACGTGATGATCGACCGCAGGCCCGCGGTGATCGCGCAGTGCGTGGACGAGGACGACGTCGTACGGGCCGTGCGCTTCGGCCGTGACCTGGACCTGCCGATCGCGGTACGCGGCGGCGGGCACAGCGTGGCGGGCATGGCGGTCAACGACGGCGGTCTGGTCGTCGATCTGCGCCACATGCGTGCGGTCGTCGTCAATCCCGCGGCCGAGGCGGCCCGGGTCGCGGGCGGCGCCACGATGAGCGATCTGGACCGGGCCTGCGAGCCCCACCACCTCGCCACCACCGGCGGCCGGGCCTCCACCACCGGCGTCGGCGGCTTCGTCCTGGGCGGTGGCTCCGGCTGGCTGGACCGCTGGTGCGGGCTGGCCGTCGACAACCTGCTCGGCGTCGACCTGGTCACCGCGGACGGCGAGCGCGTCCACGCGAGCGCCGACGAGCACCCGGACCTGTTCTGGGCCCTGCACGGCGGCGGCGGCAACTTCGGTATCGCGACCGCGCTGACGCTGAAGCTGCACGAACTGCCCGAGTTCTCCATCGCCCTGCTGCTGCACCTCCCGGAGTTCGGCCCCGAGGTCACGCGCACCTTCCGCGACGTCATCGCGGCAGGTCCGGACCAGGCATCGGGCGGCGTGCTCTATTTCACCGGCCCGCCCGAGGAGTTCGTACCGCCGCACCTGGTCGGCACCCTCCTGTGCGGCGCCCTGCTGACGTACGCCGGCGGGGAGGCGGAGCTGCGCAAGACGGCCGAGCCGCTGCTGGCACTGCCGCATGTGACGGAGATCGTCGGGGCGATGCCGTACGCCGATGTCCAGTGCATGCTCGACGATCCGCCCGGGATGCGGAACTACTGGTCGGCGGAGTATCTCACCGGCGCGCCGGACGACTTCGTGGACGCGTTCTGCGCCCGCGCGGACGCCCTGCCGGTGCCGACCGGCACCCAGCACGTCCTCTTCCCGCTCGGTGGGGCGATCGCCGACGGGCCACGCGAGTTCCCGGTGCCGTACCGGGACGCGCAGTGGGTCGTGCATCCCTTCGGGATCTGGGAGGACCCGGCGGACGACGAGCGCTGCGTCCGGTGGGTCCGGGACGTACGCACCGAGGTCCAGCCGTGGAGCACCGGCGCGGTCTACCTCAACTTCATCGGCGACGAGGGCGCGGACCGGGTGGTAGCCGGTGTCGGCACCGAGAACACCCGGCGGTTGTCCGAGGTGAAGCGCCGGTACGACCCGGACAACGTGTTCCGCTTCAACCACAACATCACGCCGGCCTGAGCGCCGCCAGCGTGCGTTCGCCGCCCGGGTCCCCCGCCGTCGCGGGCACGAGGGCAATCTCGTCGAGGCCGGCCGCCGCGTAGGCGTCGATCCGCGCCCGTACGGCGTCCGGGCCGCCCACCAGTCCGACCGCGCCCGCGGCCGCCGCGGGCAGGGCCCGCACCAGGGTCTCCCGGTCCGCCCCGCTCGCGGCGAGCGCCACCGCGTCCCCGAACCCGGCCTCGGCGAAGACCTCGCGGTAGCCCGGCACGGTCAGGTATCCGGCGATGCTGCCCAGCACCTGCGCGAGCGACCGCGGGTCGGGGTCGACGGCTGCCGGCAGCCAGGCGGCGAGCACGGGCGACGTACGGCCCGCCTTCCGGGCCGCCGCCGCGTCCAGCTCCGCGCGGAGCGCCCGCACCTGCTCCGGGGAGACCACGTCCAGCAGCATGCGGTCGGCGTGCGCGGCGGCCGTGGCGATCGCCCGCGGCCCGAACGCGGCGACGGTGAGCGGCCCGCCGGGCGGTGGCAGACGGCGGCGGAAGGGGCTGCCGGGCACGACCGGTTCACCCGGAGAAGCGTGCAGAAACCGTCGTACGGCCGCCGCCTGCTCCTCCAGTACGGCGGCGGGCCGCGCCCGGGGCCGGTCGTGCACGCCCTCGACCACCCGCTTGCTGGACGTGCCCAGGGCCACCCCGACCGGGCGGCCGACGAGGGCCGCGACCGAAGCGGCACCGCGGGCCGTGGTGTACGGGTCGCGCACGTTCACCGGGACCGGCCCAGCGGTCAGCGCGACCCGCTCGGTGGCCCGTCCGATCGCGGTGGCGAGGACGAAGGAGTCCCACGTCGGGCCCTCCCCCGCCCACACCTCCCGGTACCCGAGCCGGTCGGCGGCCACCGCCACCCTGAGCGGCTCCTCGACCGGACTGTCGTCCTCCCGTGCCACGGCCACCACACTGAAGTCCATGCGCGGCCGCTACCCCGCCGCCCCACGGCGCACGCCTCGGGTAGCGTCCGGCTCATGGACAGCGGCACGAACAGCGGTTTCGACACCCAGGGCGCCGGGATCACCGTGCAGCGCGCGCTGGAGCTGCCCGGTCTGCGCAGCGGCCTCCCGGAGATCCTCGCGGGCGCGGACCGGCTGCACCGGACCGTGCGCTGGGTGCACGCGGGCGAGGTGCCGAACATCGCTTCCCTGCTGAAGGGCGGCGAGCTGCTGCTGACCACCGGCTACGGGCTCGGCACCCGTCCGGCCGAACAGCGCGCGTTCGTGCGCACCCTGGCCGAGCGCGGCATCGCGGCCCTGGTCGTCGAGCTCGGTCCGCGTTTCACGCGGCTGCCCGCGGCCCTCGTCGACACGGCCCGCACGAACGGCCTGCCGCTCGTCCAACTGCACCGCGAGGTGCCGTTCGTGGCCGTCACCGAGGAGATCCACACCGAGATCGTCAACGGCCACTACGCGCTGCTCCAGCGGGCCGAGGAGGTGCACCGCCGCTGTACCGACGCCCTGCTGGGCGGTGGCGGCATCCCGCAGGTCCTGGGCATCCTGGCCGACTTCAGCGGCAACCCGGTCTTCCTGGAGACGACGGACGGGCAGCTCCTGTACGCGGCCGGGGAGGGCCCCGAGGGCGCCGACCCACTGCAGGTCTGGGAGGGGCTGCGGGGCCAGCACAAGGACACCCCGCCGTCCGGCTCGGCTCTCGTGGACGTGCCCGGGGGCGGGCCCGGTGCGGGTTCGGTGCGGGCGCGGCTGGTCCTGCTTCCGGTACGGGCCCCGCTGGCCCCCGTGCACCGCATGGCGGCCGAGCGCGCCGCGGGCATCCTGGCCGTCGTCCTGATGCAGGCCCGCCAGGAGGAGGAGCTGGCGGCCCGCGGCCGCGGCGACTTCCTGACCGACCTCGCCGAGGGCCGCATCACCCCTGAGGACGCACCGGCACAGGCGCGTGTGCTGGGCTTCAAGCCGGGCGCCGGCCCGCTGCTGCCGGTGGTGATGCGGCTCGGCGACGCTCTCTCGCCCGGCGGGGGCTGGGCGGTGCTGGCCCGGGCGGTCTCCGAGGAGCTGGCCTCGGTCGGCGTGCCGGTCCTGCTGGGCGTGCGACCCGTCGAGGGCCGGGTGCTGGTCCTGCTCGGTCTGCGCTCGGAGTCGGAGCGGTCGGCGGTCGCGGACCGGGTCGCGGCGGCGCTGCGGGCGGGCGTGGAGCGGGCCGGGATGCAACGCCCGGGCGCCCAGCCACCGGTCGTGGTCGTCGGAGTCGCCGGCGGCTGGGCGGCGGCCTCGGCGAGCCTGCGGCACGCGGCCGAGACGGCGACGGCGGCGCAGGGCCTGTCGGACCGCCCCTGGTACGACGCCCGGCGCCTCGACATCGACCTGCTGCTGTGGCGGCTGCGCGACCACCCGGACCTCGCGGCCTTCGTGGACCGCGCCATCGGCCCGCTGCGCGCCCACGACGACCGCTCCAAGCCTCCTTTGCTGCCGACCCTGCAGACCTATCTGGCGCACGCGGGCCGCAAGGCGGAGACGGCCCGTGAGCTCCACCTCAACCGGCAGACCCTCTACAACCGCCTCGCCCGCATCGGCGAGTTGCTGGGCACGGACCTCGACGACCCGCAGACGGTACTGGCGTTGAGCCTGGCGCTGCGGGCACGCCGGCTCGTGCCCTAGCTCGTCCCGGGCGCCCTTTCAGATGAGCGGCAGGGGCTGGGTCAACTCGTCGTAGACACTGAGAACTTGCGCCACGGTCTCGTCCTCGGTCGGCCAGGTCGCCGCCTGTCGCACCCCTCGCTCCTTCAGCAGCTCCCGGCGCTCGGGATCACCGAGCAGCCGTACGACGGCGGCTGCGAGCGCCTCCGGGTCGCCGTACGGGACGAGTTCGGCCGCGTCGCCGACGAGTTCGGGGATGCCGCCGACCTCGGTCGCGACGAGCGGCACGCGCGCGTGGAGGGCCTCCTGGGCGAGCACCGAGCGCGCCTCCCAACGGCTGGGCAGGAGCGCGAGATCGGCGGCGGTGAGCAGTTCGGAGATGTCGTCGCGCCGTCCGAGGAGCCGAACCGGCAGCCCCTCGTCCTCGATACGGCCCTGCAGGACCGCCCGCAGCTGTCCCTCCCCCGCGACGACGACCAGGGGCACGGGGTCGAGAAGGCGCCACGCGCGGGTGGCGTCCAGCAGCGTCTCGTAGCCCTTGTGCCGCTCCAGGGCGCCCACCGCCACCAGCAAGGGCCGCCCGATGGCACCGAGTTCGGCCCGCACCTTGGGCCGCAGCCGGTCGGGATCCTCCTGCTCGACGACCGCGCGCGACCCGGGCAGGGCGACGGCGGCGAGCCGCGCGTCCCGGGCGCCGGTCCTGCGGGCCCGGTCCACGAGCGCGGAGGTGGACCCGAGCACCACGGAAGCCGCCTTCACGACCCGCCGTTCCAGAAGGCGCACGAAATGGGCCCGCGCCCCCTCGGCGTACGCCCGGTCGTGCCAGGTGACGACGAGCGGGGTCCGGCGCCCGCTGAGCGCGAGCACGGCGCGGAACGAGGCGTGCAGCCCGTGCGCATGTACCAGATGGGCGTCCGCGCACGCCGCCCGCAGCACGGCCACGGAGGTCGGGTCGCTGCTGCGCGGCACGTGCACGTGTTCGGCACCGGCCCCGGAGAAGTCGTAGGAGCGATCCGCCTCAGCCGGGGCGCACACCGTGACCCGCACGCCCCGCGCCACGAGCCCCGAGGTCAGGGAGCGCACATGCGCGCTGCTGACGGCATTGCCTCCGCCCAGCACCTGCACGGTGCGCAGCGGCGACTGGCCGTGCGGTGAGTGGCTGCTCACGGGGGTCACGTGGCCGGGCTCCTGGTTCGGGTCGGGCGGTCACGAGGAAACGTACAGAAGGTGCCGAGCGGAGGGGTGTACCGCGCGCTTCCTACGCGTGATGGGTTCTCTGCCAAGGATGCCAGGACGTACGGGTGTTCCGTGCATGCGGCGAATGGGGGAAGGGTGTGTGCGGCGAGTCGGGGTCACTCACAAGAGTGACGGAACCCCTCTTCCGACCTGAAGACGGCCCACAGCCGACACACGACTCACCTGATCCCCGCAGACAGCCGCGGCGACCACTGCGGCAGCGTGCAGAAGGAGCCCCGCCCTCCCGTTTCCGGCGACGACAGCCGCTCCCAACGCCGCCCCCAGAGCGTGCGCCCCCGCATCCCCGATCATCACGCGCTCGGAGAGGTCGTCCGGCAGCACGGCGACCGCCGCGCCCACGGCCACGGCGGCCAGCTCCGACCGCACCATCCCGGGCACCCCGAGCACGACCACCGCACCGGCCGCCCGACCGGGCCGTACATCCACGAGGTTGACGAGGTGCGCGGCCCCGGCGATCACCACACCCGCGAGCGCCCTGTCGACGACCCGCTCCTTCATCAGCGCGCCCGCGACCAGCCCGGCCGCCGAGATCCCGAACAACTTGACGGCCCCACTGGTGACTTCGCCGTCCCGCAGCGCGCCCAGATGTGCCCGGAACCCCCGCCGGTGGTCCCCGGCGAGGTCGTCGTACGCCCCGCAGAGCCCGGCGACCGCGACGGCCATCCCCGCGGCGGGCCATACCCGTCCCGCGCCCAGGGCCACCGCCAGGGCGGCCGCGGGCCCGGCGTACAACTCGACCGACCGCCCGGCGTAGTTCTTCCGCTCCCACCGCTCCCGCCCGCCCGGCGCCCTGGCGCGCAGGGCGGCCATGCCGGCCCGCGTCAGGGCGGCGGTGAGTCCCAGGGACGTACCCCTCACGCGTCCGCCCTGGCGGTGGCCAGCAACTCCTCCGCGTGCGCCCGGGCCGTCTCCGAGTCCTCCTGCCCGGCGAGCATCCGGGACAGCTCGCGCACCCGCTCCTCGCCCTCCAGCACCTTCACACCGGAGCGGGTGACGGACCCGTCGTTGGTCTTCTCGACCAGCAACTGCCGGTCGGCGAAGGCCGCGACCTGGGGCAGGTGGGTCACCACCACGACCTGCGCGGTCTTCGCGAGCCGCGCGAGGCGCCGCCCGATCTCGACCGCCGCCTTGCCGCCGACGCCGGCGTCGACCTCGTCGAAGAGATAGGTCGGCACCGGGTCCGTCCCGGCGAACACGACCTCGACGGCCAGCATCACGCGCGAGAGCTCACCGCCGGACGCGCCCTTGGCGATGGGCCGCGGCGGCGCACCCGGATGCGGGGCGAGCAGCAGCTCGACCTCGTCCACGCCGGCCGGTCCGTAGGCGACCGCGCGCCCGCCGACCTCCACGCCGTCCGGGTCCTCGGTCTGCCGGATGGCGAAGGACACGCGCGCGTGGGGCATCGCCAGCGACGCCAGCTCTGCCGTCACCGCCGCCGCAAACCTCTCCGCGGCCTCCGTTCGCGCATCCGTCAGCGCCTGCGCCAGCCCGCCCAGTTCGGCCCTGAGCGCGTCCCGCTCGGCGGTCAGCTCGTCGATCCGTTCGTCGTCGCCGTCCAGTTCGGTGAGTCGCGCGGCACTCTGCTCGGCCCACGTGATCACGGCGGCCACGTCCTCGCCGTACTTCCGCGTCAGCGCGGTGAGCGCGGCCCGCCGCTCCTCGACCGCCGACAGCCGCAGCGGATCGGCGTCCAGGTCGTCGGCGTATCCCGCGAGCTCCCCGGCCACATCACCCAGCAGGATCCCGATCTCCCCGATCCGGTCGGCGAGCGCGGCCAGGGCGGGATCGTACGACCGCACGGCCTCCAGAGCCCGCTGAGCGCCCGCCACGAGCGTCGCCGCGTCGATCCCCTCGGGATCCTCGGGGTTCCCGGCGAGGGCGGAGTGCGCGGCCGTGGCCGCGGACGACAGCGCCTCGGCATGTCCCAGCCGCTCCGCCTCCTCCGCCAGCTCGACGTCCTCACCGGCCCGTGGCTCCACTCCGGCGATCTCGTCGAGCCCGTACCGCAGCATGTCGGCTTCCTGGGCCCGCTCACGCGCGCGCGTGACGATCTCGTCCAGCTCGACGGAGACGGCCCGCAGCCGCCGGTAGGCCTCCGTGTACTTGGCCAGCGGCACGGCGACGGCGTCCCCCGCGTACCGGTCGAGCGCCTGGCGCTGCCGGTTCAGCTTGAGCAGCCCCTGCTGGTCGGTCTGCCCGTGGACGGCGACCAGCTCGTCGGCGAGCTCCGCGAGCACTCCCACGGGCACCGACCGTCCGCCCAGATGCGCCCGGGACCGCCCTTCGGCGGAAACGGTACGGCTGATCAACAGCGCCCCGTCGTCGAGCTCCGCCCCGGCCTCCTCGGCCCGTACGACGACGGAGTCGCCCGGGGACACGGTGATGCGCCCCTCCACGACCGCCTTCTCGGCCCCGATCCGCACGAGCGCCGCGTCAGCCCGCCCACCGAGCAACAGCCCCAGGCTGGTGACCACCATGGTCTTGCCCGCACCCGTCTCACCCGTGACAGCGGTGAACCCGGGCGACAGCTCGACGACGGCGTCATCGATGACTCCGAGCGACCGTATCCGCATCTCTTCCAGCACGGTGAAGACCTTACGAGGTCGGGCGGACGAGATGCGAGGCCCCCTGTCACTCGGGCGAGTGGAGGTTTTTCAGGGGCGCGGGGCTGTATCGATGTGCGGCTCCGCCGCGTGGGCGCGAGAAGCCCCACCGGCTCGCAGCCGCCCACGCTCCGCAACCACCCCCCACGGTTGGCTAGTGAGGCGCCCCCCGCCACCCGGAAACCGGCAACGCGAACTTCGCCACAAGCCGATCCGTGAACGAAGCGTGATGCAGCCGAGCCAGCCGCACCGGCACAGCCCCCCGCCGCACCTCCACCCGAGCCCCGGGCGGCAACTCGAACGTCCGCCGCCCGTCACACCACAACACCCCCGGCGGAATGTGCGGCAACAACTCCACGGCCAGCACAGAGTTCGGCGAAGTAACCAACGGCTTCGCGAACAGCGCGTGCGCGGAGATCGGCACCATCAGCAGCGCCTCCACCTCGGGCCAGACCACAGGTCCGCCCGCCGAGAACGCGTACGCCGTGGACCCGGTGGGCGTGGACAGCACGATCCCGTCACACCCGAAGCCCGTCACCGGCCGCCCGTCGATCTCCAGCACGACCTCGAGGAGCTTCTCGGCACCCGCCTTCTGCACGGCGGCCTCGTTCAGAGCCCAGTCCGTGTGGACGATGTCCCCGTTCCGGTGAACGACGACATCGACGGTCATCCGCTCCTCGACCTCGTACGCCTTGGTCACCACCCGGTCGACAACCTTGTCGAGATCGTCCCGCTCGGCCTCCGCGAGGAATCCGACACTGCCGAGGTTGACGCCGAGCATCGGCACCCCGGACGCGCGGGCGAACTCGGCGCCGCGCAGCAGCGTCCCGTCACCGCCGAGCACGATGAGCAGCTCGCACCCTTCGAGACACTGCGGAGTAGCCTCCTTGACCAGTTCCACCTCGGGCGGCAGCGGCAGGTCGGCGGCCTCGTACTCCAGGACGCGCACGCCGATCCCGGAGCGCATCAGCCCCTTCACCACCAGCTCGGCACTGCGAATGGCCGCGGGCCGCCCGGTGTGGGCGAGCAGGAAAACAGTACGAGCTCGGTTCTGGCTCAACGCGGCCCCTCCGCCACTGCACGGTCGACATCGGCCGGGTCCAGGGCGGGGGCCCCGGCACGCAGCCACAGAAAGTATTCGACATTGCCCGAGGGTCCGGGCAACGGACTGGCCGTGACACCCTTCACTCCGAGCCCGAGTTCCCCCGCCTTCTCGGCCACTCCGCGCACGGCCTCCGCCCGCAGCTGCGTGCTCCGTACGACTCCCCCGCTGCCCAGCCGTTCCTTCCCCACCTCGAACTGCGGCTTCACCATCATCACCAGATCGGCGTCCGGCTTCACGCACCGCACCAGGGCGGGCAGTACCAGTCCGAGCGGGATGAAGGACAGGTCCCCCACGACAAGATCCACTGGTTCCCCATCGATCGCTTCGAGCGTCAACTCGCGTACGTTCGTACGGTCCTTGACGGTGACGCGTTCATCGCTCTGAAGAGACCACGCGAGTTGTCCGTAACCGACGTCGACGGCGACCACGTGCGCGACCCCCGCCCGCAGCAGCACATCGGTGAAGCCGCCGGTGGAGGCGCCGGCGTCCAGCGCCCGCCGCCCCTCGACGGCCAGTCCCTGCGGCACGAACGCCTGAAGGGCACCCGCGAGCTTGTGCCCGCCCCGGGACACGTAGTCGGGATCGCCGTCGTCGCTCTGCACCACGATCGCGGCGGCCGTCTCCACCTGGGTGGCGGGCTTGGTCGCGACGGTCTTGCCGACGGTGACCCGGCCTGCCGCGATCAGCTGGCTGGCGTGCTCACGCGAGCGCGCGAGCTTCCGCCGGACCAGCTCCGCGTCCAGCCGACGGCGTGCGACTCCTGCCACGTTCGGTTCAGCTCCTAGTGCCATACGAGAGTGAGGGCGCCCTCTGGTCGTACGAGGGTGAGGGCGCCGGAGGTCCCGGGCGGGCGTCGAGCGCGGTGAGCGCGTCGCGCAGCCCCCGGTGTACATCCTCGTACACCTCCATGTGCCCGTCCGTGGCGAGGTGGTCGGCGTCGCCGAGCCGCTCAAGGCGGGCGTCGACCTCGGCGTCGCCGGTGGGGGTGCGGGGCACCTTCAGCGGCGCGGGGGCAGCGGGGTCGTGCTCGGGGTCGACCGCGACCTCTTGTGAAGGCTCTGGAACAGCGTCGCTCATGCCCAGACGCTACCTCGAACCGCTGGGGTACCGTCGATCGCGATGGCCACGATCGAGGAGTGCCGTGCCGCACTCGAGAAGCTCTCCGACAACATGCGCAACGCCGAGGGGGACGTCGCCACGGCGGCGGCCATGGACCGCTCGGTGAGCTGCCGTATCACCGATCTCGACGTCACCTTCGTCGGCCGCATGACGGGCGGCCGGATCGTGGTGCGGGACACCATCCAGGGCCCTCCCAAGGAGAAGGCCCAGATCAGACTGACCATGGCGGGCGACGACCTGGTGGCGCTGGTGAACGGCGAGCTGAACTTCGCCAAGGCCTGGGGTTCGGGCCGGGTGAAGCTGGAGGCGGGCCTGCGCGACCTGTTCCAGCTCAGGAAGCTTCTGTAGCGACCACGCGCGCGCGTGCCTTGCGCGCGGCCGGCACCACCAGCGGGGTTCCCGTCTCCGGGTCGTCGATCACCTGACAGCGCAGCCCGAAGACCTCCTCGACCAGCTCGGCCGTGACGATGTCGTTCGGGGCGCCCTCGGCGATGATCTGCCCGCTCTTCAGCGCGATGAGATGCGTGGCGTACCGGGCCGCGTGGTTGAGGTCGTGCAGGACGGCGACCAGGGTGCGGCCCTGCTCCTCGTGCAGTTCGGCACACAGGTCCAGGACGTCGATCTGGTGCTGGATGTCGAGGTAGGTCGTCGGCTCGTCCAGGAGCAGCAGCGGCGTCTGCTGGGCGAGCGCCATCGCGATCCACACCCGCTGCCGCTGACCGCCGGACAGCTCGTCGACGTACCGCTCGGCGAGTTCCGCGACCCCGGTCTGCCGCATGGACTCCTGGACGACCCGCTCGTCCTCGGTGGACCACTGGCGCAGGATGCCCTGGTGGGGGTAGCGGCCCCGGCCGACCAGGTCGGCGACGGTGATCCCGTCGGGCGCGATCGACGACTGCGGCAGCAGGCCGAGGGTGCGGGCGACCTTCTTCGCCGGCATCGACTGGATGACCTGCCCGTCAAGCAGCACCTTGCCCTGGCTGGGCTTGAGCATCCGCGAGAGGGCCCGCAGAAGCGTGGACTTGCCGCACGCGTTGGGGCCGACGATCACCGTGAAGGACTGGTCGGGTATCTCCACCGACAACTGCTCGGCGATGACCCGCTGGTCGTAGGCCAGGGTGACGGTGTCGGCGGACAGGCGGTTCACGGTGCTCCTCGGGTTGTTCAGTCCGCTGGTGAGGGTGGTCTCGGCGCTCATATCCGGCCCGCCCTGCGCTCGGTGACCAGGAGCCACAGCAGGTAGCCGCCGCCGAGGACTCCGGTGACCACGCCGACGGGCAGCTGGTCCGCGCCGAAGACCTTCTGCGAAACCCAGTCGGCGGTGACCAGGAGGGTGGCGCCCATGCACAGGGACGGCAGCAGGTTGGGGCCGGGCGAGCGGGTGAGGCGGCGGGCCAGCTGCGGCGCGGTGAGCGCGACGAAGCTGACCGGTCCTGCGGCCGCGGTGGCGGCGGCGGTGAGCAGGACGGCGGCGACCAGGAGCAGCAGCCGTACGCGCTCGACGCGGACCCCGAGCGCACCCGAGACGTCGTCGCCCATCTCCATCATCCGGAGGCCGCGGCCGCCCGCGAGGACGAGCGGGACGAGGACGGCGCACAGCCACAGCAGCGGCCAGACCTGCGTCCAGTCCCGGCCGCTGAGCGAGCCGGTCATCCAGACGACGGCCTGGGCCGCCTCGGTGAGCGTGGACCTGGTCAGCAGATAGCCGTTGACCGCCGTGACGATCGCGGAGACACCGATGCCGACCAGGACCAGCCGGTATCCGTGCACGCCCTGCTTCCAGGCGAGCAGATAGATGGCGAGCCCGGTAACGAGCCCGCCCACCAGCGCGCCCAGGGTGATCTGGGTCGCGCTCCCGGAGAACAGCACGATCATCGTGAGCGCCCCGGCCGTGGCCCCCTGACTGAGGCCGAGCACGTCCGGACTGCCCAGAGGGTTGCGGGAGACGGCCTGGAACAGCGCACCCCCGAGCCCGAGCGAGGCACCCACCAGGAGCCCTACGAGGACCCGCGGCAGCCGCAGCTCGTTGACGACGAACTCCTGCCCGGCGTTGCCATGCCCGAAGAGCGTCTTCAGCACGTCCCCCGCGGGGATCGGGAAGTCGCCGGTACCGATCAGCACCACGCTCGCGGTGAGCGCGGCGAGCAGGATCAGGGCGACGACGACGGTGGCCCGCACGTCCAGCCGGACGGAGAGCCCCCCGGGCGTCCTGATGGCACGGTTGGTCCTCACAGCTGCGCCGTCCTCCGCCGTCGTACGAGAAAGATGAAGACCGGCCCGCCCATGAGTGCGGTGACGATGCCGACCTGAACCTCCGCGGGCCGGGCCACGATCCGTCCGATGACGTCGGAGCCCAGCAGCAGCACGGGCGACAGGATGGCCGCGTACGGCAGGATCCAGCGCAGATCGGGGCCGGTGAAGGAGCGCACGACGTGCGGCACCATCAGGCCGACGAACACGATCGGTCCGCACGCGGCGGTCGCGGCCCCGCACAGCACGGTCGCGGAGAGCATGGCCAGCGCCCGGGTGCGGTTGAGGTGGGCGCCGAGGGCCTTGGCGGTGTCGTCGCCCATCTCCATCGCGTTGAGCGGCCGGGCGAGCGCGAGGGCGAGGAGCGAGCCGGTCGCGAGGAACGGCAGCACCTGGAGGATGGTCGAGTTGTTCGCCGAGGACAGCGAACCGACCGTCCAGAAGCGCATCTTGTTGAGCGCCTGGTCGTCGCTGATCATCACGGCCTGGAGATAGCCGTACAGCGCCGCGCTGATCGCCGTACCGGCCAGCGCGAGCCGCACCGGGGTCGCACCCCGGCTGCCGCCCAGGAACCAGACCAGGGCGCCGACCGCGGCCGCGCCGAGAAAGGCGAACCACACATAGCCGCTGAGCGAGGTGACGCCGAAGAAGGTGATCGCGGTGACGACCGCGGCGGACGCGCCCGCGTTGATGCCGAGCAGCCCGGGGTCGGCCAGCGGATTGCGGGTGAGCGCCTGGAGCACCGCCCCGGACAGGCCGAGCGCGGCACCCGCGAGCAGCCCGAGGAGGGTCCGCGAGAGCCGGTCGGCCACCACGACGTCGCCGTAGGTCCCCGTGTCCTGGAACAGTCCGTGCCAGACCTGCTCGACGGACAGCCCTTTCGCCCCGACCGCGATGCTCGCCACCGCGACGAGCACCAGGATCACGACGGACACCAGGAGCCCAAGGACTCGTATCGCCCGGCGGGTTGGAGGCGCGGGGGCGGTCTCCGCGCGCTGTTCGGGAGGACTGTCGACCAACACGCAGTTAGGTTAGCCTACCCTGCCAACGGGTCACGATCCCGAGGGCCGAAGCCACCGGGGCGCCCACCCGACCGGTGGCTCGCAGTGGACCGGTGGCTCACAGCCCCAGCCTGGCCAGCGCCTTCCCCGCGTCCAGCTCGCACACACCCTCCCCGGCCGCCGTCCAGGCCGCCGCGCACAGCGCCCGCAGCCCGTCCAGGGCCTCGCCGTCACCGTCGAGTTCCAGCCGCTCCCGGCCGGCCTTCGCCGTCCAGCCCCCGCACCGGAAGCCCTCTCCCGCCTCGGTGACCTCGGGCTGCCCGGTGAGCATGCCCCGCAGATCGGCGTCCACATAGGTCGGCCGGTGCTGCGGCGGCGCGGCCAGCAGCTGGGGGCCGTCGGTGACGCCGGTGAGGACGAGCAGCGAGTCCACCTCGCCGTTGAACGCGCCCTCGATGTCTGTGTCCAGCCGGTCCCCGACCACCAACGGCCGCTCGGCGCCGGTCCGCAGGATCGTCTCCCGGTGCATGGGAGGCAACGGCTTGCCCGCGACCTGCGGCTCGGCACCGGTCGCGATCCGCACGACCTCCACCGCCGCGCCGTTGCCCGGCGCGATCCCCCGCCCGCTCGGAATCGTCAGGTCGGTGTTGGAGGCGAACCAGGGCACCCCGCGCGCCACGGCATAACTCGCCTCGGCGAACCGCCCCCAGGGCAGGTCCGGCCCACCGAAGCCCTGCACGACGGCCGCCGGATCGTCGTCCGCCGACTCCACTGGCTCCAGCCCCCGCTCACGCAGGGCCACCCGCAGCCCCTCGCCACCGATGACGAGCACCCGGGCCCCGGCCGGCACCTGCTCGCTGATCAGCCGCGCCACCGCCTGAGCGGAGGTGATGACGTCCTCGGCCCCCGTCGGTATGCCCAGCTCGGTGAGGTGTCCGGCCACGGCATCGGGCGTACGCAGCGCGTTGTTGGTGACGTAGGCGAGGTGCATACCCCCCTCACGCGCGGTGGCGAGCGACTCGACGGCGTGCGCGATCGCGTTCCCGCCCGCGTACACCACCCCGTCGAGGTCGAGCAGCGCGGTGTCGTACGCCTCGCTCAGAGCCTGCCCACTGCCCTCGGGCCTCGTCCTTGCGCGCTGGCTCATTCCGCATCGCTCCTCGTTCGACGGCTTTCCCCCGATCATCCCCCATGGCACCGACACCCGTACGATGCCGGGATGAACACAGCAGGTCACCCGGAAGCAACAGCGCGCCGAGGCCTGGAACTCACCCCGTTCCGAGGCCTGCGCTACGACCCCGACCGGGTCGGCAGCCTGGCCGCCGTGACATCACCGCCGTACGACGTCGTGGTCCGCCCCGACGGCCTGCACCAGCTCCAGTCCAACGACCCTTACAACATCGTCCGGCTGATCCTCCCGCAGGCGACGACACCCGCCGAACGCAACGAACAGGCGGCCCGCACCCTGCGCGGCTGGCTCTCCGAGGGCATCCTGGCCGCCGACGCGGAACCCGGCCTGTACGTCTACGAACAACGGGACGGCACCGGCCTGCTCCAGCGCGGAATCATCGGCATCCTGCGCCTGTCGGATCCGGCGGAGGGCGTGGTCCTGCCCCACGAGGACGTCATGCCGCACGTCGTCGCCGACCGCGCGGCCCTCATGCGCGCCACCTCCGCGAACCTGGAGCCCCTGCTCCTCACCTACCGCGGCAACGGCACGGAGTCCGTCACGACGACCGCGATCGAACGCACGGCCGAGCAGCCACCGCTCCTCGCCACCACCACCGAGGACGGCTACCGCCACCGCCTGTGGTCGATCACCGACCCTGCCGAAGTGGCCCGCATACAGTCGGACCTGACCCGGCACCAGGCCCTCATCGCCGACGGCCACCACCGCTGGGCGACCTACCGCCGGCTCCGCGCGGAGCACCCCTCTCCCAGCCCCTGGGACCACGGCCTGGTCCTCCTGGTCGACACGGCCCGCTACCCCCTCCGCGTCCGAGCCATCCACCGCCTCCTGCACGAGATCCCGGTGTCCCGGTCCCTGGCGCTCCTCGACGGCCTCTTCCGTGTACGACGCCTCGACGTGCCCCTGGCCGAGGCCCTGGACACCCTCGCCGACGCGGCCTGCGCGGGCAACGCCTTCCTCCTCGCCGGCGACGGCTCCTTCCACCTGGTGGACCGCCCGGACCCGGACCTGCTGTCCCGCACGATCCCCGCGGACCGCCCCGCCGCCTGGCGCACCCTGGACGCCACGGTCCTGCACGCCACGCTCCTCGCCCACGTCTGGCACATCCCCGAGGACGACCCCGCCCGTATCGCCTACATCCACGACACGGCCGCCACGGTCGAGAAGGCGGAACGCGACGGCGGGACGGCGGTCCTGATGCACCCGGTCCGCGAGGAGGTCGTCCGCGACCTCGCCCGCCAGGGCGTCACGATGCCACGGAAGTCGACGTCGTTCGGCCCGAAACCGGCGTCGGGCCTGGTCCTGCGCGCACTGGACGTATGACGCACAAAGGGGCGGGATCCCGGGATCCCGCCCCTTGCTCATGGCTCATCGACCGCGTAGGTCAGTCCTTGAGGTCGCCCTCGTCACCCTCGTCGACTTCCTCGTCCTCTACGACCTTTTCAGCGGCCTCAGCAACACCCGCGTCCTCGGTCTCAGCCTCGTCCTCAAGCTCGCTCTCATCCTCAAGCTCGTCCTCGGCGAAGGCGTCCACGAACTCGACCCCGTCCAGCTCGGCAAGCCGGTCGGAGGCGTCCGTGCTGCCGTCCTTGTCGGACTCGATGGCCTTGGCGAACCACTCGCGCGCCTCGTCCTCCCGACCGGCCGCGAGCAGCGCGTCGGCATAGGCGTACCGCAGTCGCGCGGTCCACGGCTGCACCGAGTTGGAGGCCAGCTCGGGGCTCTGCAGCGTCACGATGGCCGCGTCCAGCTGCCCCATGTCACGCCGGGCACCGGCGGCGACGAGCCGCATCTCCACCTGGCCGGCCTTGTCGAGCTTGTGCACCTCGGGCGCCCCGGCCATGTCCAGCGCCTTCTCCGGCCGCCCGAGCCCCCGCTCGCAGTCGGCCATGACGGGCCACAGCTCCACGTGCCCGGTCATCCGCCGCGCGGCCCGGAACTCGGCGAGCGCCTCGCTGTACTTCTGGTTGGCGTACGCCGCGAACCCGGCCGCCTCGCGTACGGCGGCGACACGCGACGCCAGCCGCAGGGCCACCTTGGAGTAGCCGTAAGCGCCCTCGGGGTCCTCGTCGATGAGCCGGGCGACCATCACCAGGTTCTTGGCGACATCCTCCGCGAGCCCCTTCGGCAGGCTCTGCAGCTCCTGCCGAACGTCCTTGTCGATCTCCTCGCCCGTGACGTCCTCGGGGATCGGCAGCCGCTTGATCGGCTCACGATCGCGGTCCCGCTCGTCGCGGAAACGGCTGCCACCGCCACGCCTGTCGTCGCCACCGTGCCGGTCGTCCCGCCCACGGAAGCCACCGGGCCGTCCACCACGGTCGTCCCTACGGGGCCCACCGCTTCCACCACGGTCGTCGCGGCGGAAGCCACCACGATCCCCACCACGGTTGTCACCACGGTCGTCGCGGCGGAAGCCACCACGATCCCCACCACGGTTGTCACCACGGTCGTCGCGGCGGAAGCCACCGCGATCGCCACCACCACTGCGGTTGTCGTCACGCCGGAAGCCACCACGGTCGTCGCTGCGGCGGTCGTTGTCCCGGCGGAAGCCGCCGCGGTCGCCGCGGTCGTCGCCACGGCGGTCATCGCGACGGTCGTCACGGCGCGGGGCGTAGCCGCTGCCGCGGTTGTCGTCCCGGCGCGGGGCGTAGCTGCCGCCGCGGTTGTCGTCCCGGCGGAAACCACCGCGGTCGTCACGGCGCTCTACGCGCTCGCCGCCGCGGTCCCCTCGCTCTCCGCGGTCGTCACGACGGAAGGCAGGCCGGTCATCGTCACGCCGGAACCCACGGTCACGGTCGTCCCGGCGAGGCCCAGCCGGCCGGTCATCGCGACGGAACGGAGGACGAGCCCCACGATCCCCACCACGGTTGTCACCGCCACGATCGTCACGCCGGAAGCCACCGCGATCCCCACCACCACCGCGGTTGTCATCCCGGCGGAAGCCACCACGGTCGCCGCGGTCATCGCGACGGTCGTCACGACGCGGGGCGTAGCTGCTACCGCGGTTGTCGTCCCGGCGGAAACCACCGCGGTCGCCGCGGTCGTCGCCACGGCGATCATCGCGACGGTCGTCACGGCGCGGGGCGTAGCTGCCGCCGCGGTTGTCGTCCCGGCGGAAACCACCGCGGTCGTCACGGCGCTCTACGCGCTCGCCGCCGCGGTCCCCTCGCTCTCCGCGGTCGTCACGACGGAAGGCAGGCCGGTCATCGTCACGCCGGAACCCACGGTCACGGTCGTCCCGGCGAGGCCCAGCCGGCCGGTCATCGCGACGGAACGGAGGACGAGCCCCACGATCCCCACCACGGTTGTCACCGCCACGATCGTCACGCCGGAAGCCACCGCGATCCCCACCACCGCGGTTGTCATCCCGGCGGTCGTCACGGCGTGCGTAACCACCACCTCGGTTGCCGCCGCGATCGCTCCCACCCCGGTCGTTGTCGCGGCGGAAGCCGCCGCGGTCCCCCCGGGAGCCTCGATCGCCGCGGTCACCACTGTCCCGTCGCTGGTCGCGCTCCGGTCGGTCGTCGGGAGAGTTGGTGGACATGGTGACTCCTGTCTTCGGTACTGCAAGCATTCTAAAAACAAAAGGACCCCTGGTCCCAGCTGAACGCTGGGACCAGGGGTCCTCCAAATATTGTTCGGCGGTGTCCTACTCTCCCACAGGGTCCCCCCTGCAGTACCATCGGCGCTGTAAGGCTTAGCTTCCGGGTTCGGAATGTAACCGGGCGTTTCCCTCACGCTATGACCACCGAAACCCTAATGGTTTCGAGCGAACAAGCACACTTTTCTGTTGTGTGGTTCAAGCTCTAGCCGACAACTGTTCGTTGTCTCAGAACTAACACAGTGGACGCGAGCAACTGAGGACAAGCCCTCGGCCTATTAGTACCGGTCACCTCCACCCATTACTGGGCTTCCAGATCCGGCCTATCAACCCAGTCGTCTACTGGGAGCCTTAACCCCTCAAGGGGGTGGGAGTCCTCATCTCGAAGCAGGCTTCCCGCTTAGATGCTTTCAGCGGTTATCCCTCCCGAACGTAGCCAACCAGCCATGCCCTTGGCAGGACAACTGGCACACCAGAGGTTCGTCCGTCCCGGTCCTCTCGTACTAGGGACAGCCCTTCTCAAGACTCCTACGCGCACAGCGGATAGGGACCGAACTGTCTCACGACGTTCTAAACCCAGCTCGCGTACCGCTTTAATGGGCGAACAGCCCAACCCTTGGGACCGACTCCAGCCCCAGGATGCGACGAGCCGACATCGAGGTGCCAAACCATCCCGTCGATATGGACTCTTGGGGAAGATCAGCCTGTTATCCCCGGGGTACCTTTTATCCGTTGAGCGACGGCGCTTCCACAAGCCACCGCCGGATCACTAGTCCCGACTTTCGTCCCTGCTCGACCCGTCGGTCTCACAGTCAAGCTCCCTTGTGCACTTACACTCAACACCTGATTACCAACCAGGCTGAGGGAACCTTTGGGCGCCTCCGTTACTCTTTAGGAGGCAACCGCCCCAGTTAAACTACCCATCAGACACTGTCCCTGATCCGGATCACGGACCCAGGTTAGACATCCAGCACGACCAGACTGGTATTTCAACGACGACTCCCCCTGAACTGGCGTCCAGAGTTCACAGTCTCCCAGCTATCCTACACAAGCCGAACCGAACACCAATATCAAACTGTAGTAAAGGTCCCGGGGTCTTTCCGTCCTGCTGCGCGAAACGAGCATCTTTACTCGTAGTGCAATTTCACCGGGCCTATGGTTGAGACAGTCGAGAAGTCGTTACGCCATTCGTGCAGGTCGGAACTTACCCGACAAGGAATTTCGCTACCTTAGGATGGTTATAGTTACCACCGCCGTTTACTGGCGCTTAAGTTCTCAGCTTCGCCACACCGAAATGTGACTAACCGGTCCCCTTAACGTTCCAGCACCGGGCAGGCGTCAGTCCGTATACATCGCCTTACGGCTTCGCACGGACCTGTGTTTTTAGTAAACAGTCGCTTCTCGCTGGTCTCTGCGGCCACCCCCAGCTCACCGTGTAAAACGGATCACCGGTGATGGCCCCCCTTCTCCCGAAGTTACGGGGGCATTTTGCCGAGTTCCTTAACCATAGTTCACCCGAACGCCTCGGTATTCTCTACCTGACCACCTGAGTCGGTTTAGGGTACGGGCCGCCATGAAACTCGCTAGAGGCTTTTCTCGACAGCATAGGATCATCCACTTCACCACAATCGGCTCGGCATCAGGTCTCAGCCTCATGTGCGACGGATTTACCTATCACACGGCCTACACCCTTACCCCGGGACAACCACCGCCCGGGCTGGACTACCTTCCTGCGTCACCCCATCACTCACCTACTACCACCTTGGATCAGCGGCTCCACCACTTTCCTTTCCCCGAAGGGTCCGGAACGGCTTCACGGCCTTAGCATCAATGGGTTCGATGTTTGACGCTTCACAGCGGGTACCGGAATATCAACCGGTTATCCATCGACTACGCCTGTCGGCCTCGCCTTAGGTCCCGACTTACCCTGGGCAGATCAGCTTGACCCAGGAACCCTTAGTCAATCGGCGCACACGTTTCCCACGTGTGTATCGCTACTCATGCCTGCATTCTCACTCGTGAACCGTCCACCACTAGCTTCCGCTGCAGCTTCACCCGGCACACGACGCTCCCCTACCCATCACAGCCGCCGTTGGGCGTATTGCTGCAATGACACGACTTCGGCGGTACGCTTGAGCCCCGCTACATTGTCGGCGCGGAATCACTAGACCAGTGAGCTATTACGCACTCTTTCAAGGGTGGCTGCTTCTAAGCCAACCTCCTGGTTGTCTCTGCGACTCCACATCCTTTCCCACTTAGCGTACGCTTAGGGGCCTTAGTCGATGCTCTGGGCTGTTTCCCTCTCGACCATGGAGCTTATCCCCCACAGTCTCACTGCCGCGCTCTCACTTACCGGCATTCGGAGTTTGGCTAAGGTCAGTAACCCGGTAGGGCCCATCGCCTATCCAGTGCTCTACCTCCGGCAAGAAACACACGACGCTGCACCTAAATGCATTTCGGGGAGAACCAGCTATCACGGAGTTTGATTGGCCTTTCACCCCTAACCACAGGTCATCCCCCAGGTTTTCAACCCTGGTGGGTTCGGTCCTCCACGAAGTCTTACCTCCGCTTCAACCTGCCCATGGCTAGATCACTCCGCTTCGGGTCTTGAGCGTGCTACTGAAACGCCCTATTAGGACTCGCTTTCGCTACGGCTACCCCACCCGGGTTAACCTCGCAACACACCGCAAACTCGCAGGCTCATTCTTCAAAAGGCACGCAGTCACGAGAATGAAAGCAAGCTTTCATTCCGACGCTCCCACGGCTTGTAGGCACACGGTTTCAGGTACTATTTCACTCCGCTCCCGCGGTACTTTTCACCATTCCCTCACGGTACTATCCGCTATCGGTCACCAGGGAATATTTAGGCTTAGCGGGTGGTCCCGCCAGATTCACACGGGATTTCTCGGGCCCCGTGCTACTTGGGTGTCTCTCAAACGAGCCGCTGATGTTTCGACTACGGGGGTCTTACCCTCTACGCCGGACCTTTCGCATGTCCTTCGCCTACATCAACGGTTTCTGACTCGTCTCACAGCCGGCAGACCGTGAAAGAGAGATCCCACAACCCCGAATGCGCAACCCCTGCCGGGTCTCACACGCATACGGTTTGGCCTCATCCGGTTTCGCTCGCCACTACTCCCGGAATCACGGTTGTTTTCTCTTCCTGCGGGTACTGAGATGTTTCACTTCCCCGCGTTCCCTCCACATACCCTATGTGTTCAGGTATGGGTGACAGCCCATGACGACTGCCGGGTTTCCCCATTCGGAAACCCCCGGATCAAAGCCTGGTTGACGACTCCCCGGGGACTATCGTGGCCTCCCACGTCCTTCATCGGTTCCTGGTGCCAAGGCATCCACCGTGCGCCCTTAAAAACTTGGCCACAGATGCTCGCGTCCACTGTGCAGTTCTCAAACAACGACCAGCCACCCATCACCCCGCCCTCACAGGCGAGTTCACTGGGGCCGGCATCGAGGGGGTTCATTCCCTCAGACACCCAACAGCGTGCCCGGCACCTTCGCCACTCGTGATCAGCTTTCCACGCTCCGAAGAGCAGTACTGGCAGCCCGAGATGACTGAAAATGCCGAATAATCAACGTTCCACCCATGAGCAACCAGCATCGGACGTACGCCGATGTACTGGCCTCTGACCGAGCGAACCCGGTAAGAAGTGCTCCTTAGAAAGGAGGTGATCCAGCCGCACCTTCCGGTACGGCTACCTTGTTACGACTTCGTCCCAATCGCCAGTCCCACCTTCGACAGCTCCCTCCCCACAAGGGGGTTGGGCCACCGGCTTCGGGTGTTACCGACTTTCGTGACGTGACGGGCGGTGTGTACAAGGCCCGGGAACGTATTCACCGCAGCAATGCTGATCTGCGATTACTAGCAACTCCGACTTCATGGGGTCGAGTTGCAGACCCCAATCCGAACTGAGACAGGCTTTTTGAGATTCGCTCCACCTCACGGTATCGCAGCTCATTGTACCTGCCATTGTAGCACGTGTGCAGCCCAAGACATAAGGGGCATGATGACTTGACGTCGTCCCCACCTTCCTCCGAGTTGACCCCGGCGGTCTCCTGTGAGTCCCCATCACCCCGAAGGGCATGCTGGCAACACAGGACAAGGGTTGCGCTCGTTGCGGGACTTAACCCAACATCTCACGACACGAGCTGACGACAGCCATGCACCACCTGTACACCGACCACAAGGGGGGCACCATCTCTGATGCTTTCCGGCGTATGTCAAGCCTTGGTAAGGTTCTTCGCGTTGCGTCGAATTAAGCCACATGCTCCGCTGCTTGTGCGGGCCCCCGTCAATTCCTTTGAGTTTTAGCCTTGCGGCCGTACTCCCCAGGCGGGGAACTTAATGCGTTAGCTGCGGCACCGACGACGTGGAATGTCGCCAACACCTAGTTCCCACCGTTTACGGCGTGGACTACCAGGGTATCTAATCCTGTTCGCTCCCCACGCTTTCGCTCCTCAGCGTCAGTAATGGCCCAGAGATCCGCCTTCGCCACCGGTGTTCCTCCTGATATCTGCGCATTTCACCGCTACACCAGGAATTCCGATCTCCCCTACCACACTCTAGCTAGCCCGTATCGAATGCAGACCCGGGGTTAAGCCCCGGGCTTTCACACCCGACGTGACAAGCCGCCTACGAGCTCTTTACGCCCAATAATTCCGGACAACGCTTGCGCCCTACGTATTACCGCGGCTGCTGGCACGTAGTTAGCCGGCGCTTCTTCTGCAGGTACCGTCACTTTCGCTTCTTCCCTGCTGAAAGAGGTTTACAACCCGAAGGCCGTCATCCCTCACGCGGCGTCGCTGCATCAGGCTTTCGCCCATTGTGCAATATTCCCCACTGCTGCCTCCCGTAGGAGTCTGGGCCGTGTCTCAGTCCCAGTGTGGCCGGTCGCCCTCTCAGGCCGGCTACCCGTCGTCGCCTTGGTGAGCCATTACCTCACCAACAAGCTGATAGGCCGCGGGCTCATCCTTCACCGCCGGAGCTTTCAACCACCACCCATGCGAGTGGCAGTGATATCCGGTATTAGACCCCGTTTCCAGGGCTTGTCCCAGAGTGAAGGGCAGATTGCCCACGTGTTACTCACCCGTTCGCCACTAATCCCCACCGAAGTGGTTCATCGTTCGACTTGCATGTGTTAAGCACGCCGCCAGCGTTCGTCCTGAGCCAGGATCAAACTCTCCGTGAATGTTTACCCGTAATCGGGTGCACACACACGAGAGCGGAACAACCACCGGAATAAGGCGGTCGTTCACAGCGTCCTCGCTGTGTTTATTTCAAAGGAACCTCGTCCCAGCAGATGCTGGAGACGGGGTATCAACATATCTGGCGTTGATTTTTGGCACGCTGTTGAGTTCTCAAGGAACGGACGCTTCCTTTGTACTCACCCTCTCGGGCTTTCCTCCGGGCTTTTCCCTTCGGTCTTGCGTTTCCGACTCTATCAGATCCTTTCGGGCCTGATTCCCTGTCGGCGGGGCCTTTCGACATTCACTACGTTAGCCGATTCCCTCGGCAACTCATAATCGAGTTCCGCGAGTTCGAATTCGGTCGTGCGGGCACGCCGAAATCGTCCCCGCTGAGGGGATGTCGTAGGTAGTGGTTTGGCCGCTCTCGGCTGCTGGCGATCGCCGTAACCGGGTCAAGCGGCTCGGGCTACGTTACGCACCTTCCAAGAGCGAGTCAACTTGAGCGCCGCCTCGGGGCATGAGCGCGATAGGGGCTCACTGTCGGGTCGTTGGCGACCCAGAAGCGCCAGGGGTGCGCGCCTCCCTCGCCGGCCACCCCGGTCCGCGGACCGTTGAGTACCTGGTCGGAGGGGACCGGAGTGCCGGTGAGCATCCTCAGCGGGGTCTCGCCCGGGTCGCATGCGTCCGTGCCGTCCAGGGCCCGGTCCACACCAAGGGCGGTGGCCAGGCGGGCCGGCCCTTTGGCCAGTTCCTTGTCATTTCGGGCCGAGAGTCGACGTTTGCGGGCCGGCTCGGCGCCTTCGAGGACCTCGCCCGCGCGGAGCAGAACGGCGCTCGCCCGGCCTTCCGGACCGCACACCAGGTTCATGCAGAACCACATGCCGTAGGTGAAGTAGACGTACACATGCCCGGGCGGACCGAACATCACGTCGTTGCGGGCCGTGCGGCCGCGATAGGCGTGGGAGCCGGGGTCGTTCGGACCGTCGTACGCCTCTACCTCCGTGAGGCGCACCGCGATCGGGCCGTCCGGGGTCGTACGGACGAGGGTGCGGCCGAGGAGGTCGGGGGCGACTTCCAGTACGGGGCGGTCGAAGAACTCTCGTGGCAGTGGCGTACGGTCCGGGGGCGTGATCATGGAGTACGAGCGTAGTCCAGACGGGTGTGTGCCAAGGGGTGGTCAAGGGTTCGTCCGCTTGCCAGGGTGATGGCGCGGAACCGACCACGGCCGGATCGCGTTTGTAGGGATCAGGAATCCGCGCGTTCTAAGAGGAGAGACATGGCGTTCAAGAAGCTGCTCGCGAGCCTGGGGGCCGGTGGGGCTTCGGTGGAGACGGTGTTGACCGAGGTCAACGTCGTTCCGGGTGGTGTCGTCCAGGGCGAGGTGCGGATCCAGGGTGGGTCCGTCGACCAGGAGATCGAGGGGCTGTCGGTCGGGCTCCAGGCCAAGGTCGAGGTCGAGAGCGGCGACCAGGAGTACAAGCAGGACATCGAGTTCACGAAGGTCTCGCTCGGCGGTGCCTTCACGCTGCAGGCGAACGCGGTGCACGCGGTGCCGTTCGGTCTGGAGATCCCCTGGGAGACGCCGGTCACGATGATCGACGGCCAGGCGCTGCGCGGCATGAACGTCGGTGTCACGACCGAGCTGGCGATCGCGCGTGCCGTGGACTCCGGTGACCTCGATCCCGTCAACGTGCACCCGCTGCCGGCGCAGAAGGCGATTCTGGACGCCTTCATGCAGCTGGGCTTCCGCTTCAAGAACGCGGACCTGGAGCGCGGCCACATCCGGGGGACGCGGCAGCGGCTGCCGTTCTACCAGGAGATCGAGTTCTTCCCGCCGCAGCAGTACCGCGGGCTCAACCAGGTCGAGTTGAGCTTCGTCGCGGACGGCAACGCGATGGACGTCATCCTGGAGATGGACAAGAAGCCGGGGCTGTTCAGCGAGGGCAGTGACACCTTCCGGTCCTTCCAGGTGGGGCTGCACGACTACCAGAGCACCGACTGGGCCGCCTACCTCAACCAGTGGCTGTCCGAGGTAGGTAGCAAGCGCAACTGGTTCTAGGCTCGGGAACTGCTGATTCCGGTAATCGATCAGGAGGTACCGAGGTGACCGAGCTCAAGCGGCGGCCGCTCCCCCATGACTTCCATCCGCCTGTCCCGTCCTTCACGGTGACGAGCGAGGACGTGCAGGAGGGCGGCACGCTCAAGGACGCTCAGGTCTACGCGGCCGGCAACACCTCTCCGCAGCTGCGCTGGGAGGGGTTCCCGCCGGAGACCAAGAGCTTCGCCGTGACCTGCTACGACCCCGACGCGCCTACGGGCAGCGGGTTCTGGCACTGGGTCGTGTTCGACATCCCGGCCTCGGTGACCGAGCTGCCGGTCGGTGCGGGCAGCGGCACGTTCGAGGGGCTGCCGGAGGGTGCCGCACAGGCGCGGAACGACTACGGGTCGAAGGACTTCGGTGGGGCCGCTCCGCCGGCCGGGGACGGGCCGCACCGGTACGTCTTCACCGTGTACGCCGTGGACCAGGAGAAGCTCGGGCCGGATGCCGAGGCGTCGCCTGCCGTCGTGGGCTTCAACCTGCGGTTCCACACCATCGCGCGTGCCCAGTTGATCGGTGAGTACGAGGTGCCCGCCGAAGACTGACGTTCATCGGGCGTTTGCCCGCCTCTGGTCTTGGAATTGATCAGAGGCGGGCACTTTTTTATTGCGTTGTCCATCTCGGCGTGCCCGGCCAGAGTTGATCCAAGCCCAAGCCCGCCAAGGGGTGGGCCGGTGCACATGGGAGGTGGGCTGACATGCGGGACACGCTGGTACTGAACGCGAGCTTCGAGCCGCTGTCGACGGTGACGTTGAACCGAGCCGTCGTTCTGGTGCTTCAGGACAAGGCCGTCGTCGAGCAGTCCCACCCCGAACTGCGCATGCGCGGAGCCGCGGTCGACATACCGGCGCCCCGGGTGATCAGGTTGTGCAGGTATGTGCGGGTGCCCTTCCGAAGACAAGCCCCCTGGTCCCGGCGGGGTGTTCTGGTGCGTGACCGGCACAGGTGCGCGTACTGCGGGCGGCGGGCGACGACCGTGGACCATGTGGTGCCGCGGTCGCAGGGTGGTCAGGACACCTGGCTGAACACGGTGGCCTCCTGCGCGGAGGACAACCACCGCAAGGCGAACCGGACTCCGGCGGA
Source organism: Streptomyces sp. SLBN-8D4 (assembly GCF_049739545.1). Taxonomy (NCBI): domain Bacteria; kingdom Bacillati; phylum Actinomycetota; class Actinomycetes; order Kitasatosporales; family Streptomycetaceae; genus Streptomyces; species Streptomyces sp. SLBN-8D4. The sequence continues at coordinate 7,581,550 of NZ_JBMGQC010000001.1, read as the reverse complement.
GGCGGGGATGCCGTTGCTGCGGGAGCCGTTCGAGCCGACTCCGGCCGATGCCATGTTGCTGTCGCTGGGGCACGAGGACTTCTCGGCGCTGCCGGAGTGGTTGGCGCGAGAGGCCGCCTAGCCGTCTGCCGGGATCTCTTGGTCGCGGCTGCGGGTGCTCCGTGGCTTGTCGCGCAGTTCCCCGCGCCCCTGGGTGGGTGCGGGGAACCTTTCGTTTGCTGTCCCGTCAGTCGATTCAGTCGATCTTCGGGGTCTCCCGGCGTTCCGCGCCGCCGTTGCCTCCGCCCGAACCGCCGCCGAAGTTGCCGAAGTTGCCCATCGCGCCGGAGAGGCCCTTGAGGGCGTCGCCGATTTCGCTGGGGACGATCCAGAGCTTGTTGGCGTCGCCCTCGGCGATCTTCGGGAGCATCTGGAGGTACTGGTACGAGAGGAGCTTCTGGTCCGGGTCGCCGGCGTGGATCGCCTCGAAGACCGTGCGGACCGCCTGGGCTTCGCCTTCCGCGCGCAGGGCGGCCGCCTTGGCCTCACCCTCGGCGCGCAGGATCTGGGACTGCTTCTCACCCTCGGCCGTGAGGATCGCGGCCTGGCGCGTACCTTCGGCGGTGAGGATCGCGGCGCGCTTGTCACGGTCGGCGCGCATCTGCTTCTCCATCGAGTCCTGGATGGAGGTCGGGGGCTCGATGGCCTTCAGTTCCACGCGGTTGACGCGAATGCCCCACTTGCCGGTGGCCTCGTCGAGGACGCCGCGCAGGGCCGCGTTGATCTCCTCGCGGGAGGTCAGGGTCCGCTCCAGGTCCATGCCGCCGATGATGTTGCGCAGGGTGGTGACGGTGAGCTGCTCGATCGCCTGGATGTAGCTGGCGACCTCGTAGGTCGCGGCCCGGGCGTCGGTGACCTGGTAATAGATGACCGTGTCGATGTTGACGACGAGGTTGTCCTGGGTGATCACCGGCTGCGGCGGGAACGGAACGACCTGTTCGCGCAGGTCGATGCGGTTGCGGATGGTGTCTATGAACGGGACGACGATGTTCAGGCCCGCGTTGAGCGTTCGCGTGTAGCGGCCGAAGCGCTCCACGATGGCGGCGCTCGCCTGTGGGATGACCTGGATCGTCTTGATGAGGGCGATGAAGACCAACACCACCAGGATGATCAAGACGATGATGACCGGTTCCATCGTGCTCCCCGTGCCCTTCTCTGCCTCGGCGTTCTCGGAAGATCTTATGGTTGTTGAAGATCTTGCTGGTCGAGTCTGACAGACCGTCGCGTAACTCGTGGTGCGTTCGGTTCAGTTGCATCCTGCGAGGTCACATGACGATCGCCGTGGCTCCCTCGATGTCCACGACGTCCACTTCCTGGCCTACTTCGAAGGCACGGCCGGTGTCGAGAGAACGGGCGGACCAGACTTCGCCGGCGAGCTTGATCCGGCCACCGCCGCTGTCGACGCGCTCCAGGACGACGGCCTGTCTGCCCTTCAACGCATCGATGCCCGTGACGAGTTGGGGTCGCTGGGAACGGTGCCGGGTCGCGATGGGCCGTACGACGGCGATGAGGGCCACCGAGACGACGGCGAAGACGAGTACCTGGACGACGACGTCACCGCCGAGTCCGGCCGCGAGCGCGGCGGCGAGGGCGCCCGCCGCTAGCATGCCGAACTCCGGCATCGCGGTCACCACGAGCGGGATTCCGAGCGCTGCCGCGCCGACGAGCCACCACACCCATGCGTCGATGTCGTTCACATGGTCATGGTAGGTCCGGAGGTACCGCCGCGGACAGGGCGCGATGGAGCGGGACGGGCTTCTTACCCTTGTTTTTGCGGGGACTTCACGTGCTCACGACAGCGGAAGGCCCTGTGCGGTCCAGCGCTCGCCGACCTGCTCGACGACGAGGGGGAGGCCGAAGCACATGGAGAGGTTGCGGGAGGTGAGTTCGAGCTCCAGCGGACCCGCGGCGAGCACCCTGCCCTGACGGATCATGAGGACGTGGGTGAAGCCGGGGGCGATCTCCTCGACGTGGTGGGTGACCATGAGCATCGAGGGGGCGATCGGGTCGCGGGCGAGCCGGCCGAGACGGCGGACCAGGTCCTCGCGGCCGCCGAGGTCGAGGCCGGCGGCGGGCTCGTCGAGAAGGAGGAGCTCGGGGTCGGTCATCAGGGCGCGGGCGATGAGGGTGCGCTTGCGCTCGCCCTCGGAGAGGGTGCCGAACTTGCGGTCCAGGTAGTCGCTCATGCCGAGGCGGTCGAGGAAGGCGCGGGCACGCTGCTCGTCGATCTCCTCGTACTCCTCCTGCCAGCCGGCGGTCATGCCGTACGCCGCCGTCAGCACGGTCTCCAGGACGGTCTGGCGCTTGGGGAGCTTGTCGGCCATGGCGATGCCTGCCATGCCGATGCGCGGGCGCAGTTCGAAGACGTCGGTGCCGGGCTTGCCGAGGGTCTCGCCGAGGATGGTGGCGGTGCCCTTGCTGGGGTAGAGGTAGCTGGAAGCGAGGTTCAGGAGCGTGGTCTTGCCGGCGCCGTTGGGGCCGAGGATGACCCAGCGCTCGCCCTCCTTGACCGACCAGGAGACCTGGTCCACCAGAGCCCGGTCCTCGCGGACCACGGATACGTCCTGAAGCTCCAGAACATCGCTCATGAGCGCGTTGTCTCCCCTTGCAGTGTGACCGGTGTCGGCGTCTCGGCTGGCGCGTGCGCGCTTTTGGGCGCAGCCCTCGGTGAAATCTACGCCACCGGTCGGCGGCTCCCGTCCAGTGGTCCGGTCCTTAGGCTGGGGGCATGTTCTCGGAACCGCGCTCTGGACGCCTTGCCGCTTGGGGAAACGGTCTTTTGGCCGGACTTGTCTCGCCGGACGACGCCGTGTCGGCGATCGTCGGTGACGATGCCGTGCACCGGGTCGAGGGGGTGCCGGGTGAGCCGGCGGCCGTCGGTCTGACGCTGGCGCTGGGGCGGCTTCGGTCGCTCGGCGTGACGGGACTGCGGGTGGCGCTGCCCGCGCCCGGGCATCCGCTGGGACTGAGCGGACCGCCGGAGTTCAACGCCCGGGCGTTGGAGGCCGAGGAGGCGGTGGTCTGCCACGGCGCCGCGCTGGGCCTGGTGCCGGAGGTGTCCGAGGCCGGGCCCGCGGGTGATGTGCATGTCGAGGTGGTGTGGCAGGTGCTGCCGGTGCGGGAGGCCCCGCCGGCGGACGTTCCCTCGCTGGGCGAGGCCGAGCGGGAGCTCGCGGAGGCCCTGCGGGAGGCGACGGAGGTGTTGTCGCGGCTGGACGTGGCCGCGTCGGGGCCGGTGGCGGAGGCGGCGATCGGGGCGTACCGGGCTCGGGCCGAGCGGGGGCGGGAGGTGCTGGCGCCGGGGTATCCGCCCAGGGCGGTGCGGGTGCTGGAGCTCGCTCAGCGGGTGGGGTTGTTGGTGTCGCTGGCCCACGAGAGGGGGCACGGGGGTGCGGTGAGCTCCGCCGAGATGCGGGCTCGGGGGGAGGCCTTGCGGCCGGTGGAGCGCACGGGGCGGCGGGCGCAGGTGGCCGCCTACAACGCGTACGTGGAGGAGTTGGAGCGAGGGGTGCGGTGACCGGAGTGGGGCTGGGCTGCGGCGGTGAGTGCGCGGCCCAGCGCCCGGGGTGCGCAAACGGACCGGCCTCCCGGGTGCGCGAGGCACCCGGGAGGCCGAAGTCACTGCCCGCTCGGCGGGGGACGTCAGTGGTTGAGACCGAGGTTGCCGAAGGCGGGGTTCAGCACGCCGATGACGTTCACGCTGTTGCCGACCGCGTTCACCGGGACGTGCACCGGGGCCTGGACGAGGTTGCCCGAGACGACGCCGGGCGAGCCCACGGCCTTGCCGTCGGCGTGCGACCCGTCGGTGGCGGAGGCCATACCGGCACCGGCGGCGATCAGCCCGCCGGCCACCATCGTCACGGCCGCTGCCTTCTTCAGGTTCTTCACTTCTAAGCCCTCCTAGCGATTGCCGCGGCAGTCGCCGCAGCACGCACTGGAGAACGGCGGACCTCCACGAAGGATGCGCCATTCGGGGGACATTCCCACGACGGTATGAATCTCACTCCGGAGCGGAACCCTCCGTATTGCCGTGCGTCCGAGGGATCAACCGGCCACTCCGTGACGAACCGCCCACAGTGCTGCCTGAGTCCGGTCTGCCAGGTCGAGTTTCATCAGGATGTTCGAGACGTGCGTCTTGACGGTCTTCTCGGAGAGGACCAGCGCACGGGCGATCTCCCGGTTGGAGCGGCCGTCCGCGATCAGTCCGAGCACCTCGCGCTCCCGCTCGGTGAGCGAACCGCCTCTGCCCTGGCCGGAGTTTGTCTCCTCCTGGGACAACAGGGCGCCCGCGACCTCGGGTTGGAGCAGGATGTGCCCGGCGTGCACGGAGCGGATGGCGCCGGCGAGGGCGTCGGGGTCGACGTCCTTGTAGACGTATCCGGCGGCGCCCGCGCGCAGGGCCGGGACCACCGTGCGCTGTTCGGTGAAGCTGGTGACGATCAGCACGCGCGCGGGGTTGTTCAGTTCGCGCAGTTTGCGCAGGGCTTCGATGCCGTCCATGCCCGGCATCTTGACGTCCATGAGGACGATGTCGGGCTTCAGTTCCTCGGCGCGCGCGACGCCCTCGGCGCCGTCGGCGGCCTCGCCCACGACCTCTATGTCGTCCTGCACTTCGAGGAAGGTGCGCAGTCCCCGGCGGACGACCTGGTGGTCGTCGACGAGCAGGACCCTGATCGCGTCAGCCACCGGGGACCTCCATCTCGATCGTGGTGCCCTTGCCGGGCGCCGATTCCACGGTCAGCGTGCCGCCGACCCCGCTGGTGCGGTCCCGCATGGAGACCAGGCCGAGGTGACGTCCCGCGCGGCGGATCGCCTTCGGTTCGAAGCCGCTGCCGTCGTCCGTGACGCGCAGGACGGCTCCGCTGCCGCGCCGGTCCAAGGTCACGTCGACATGCTCGGCCCCCGAGTGCCGCAGCGCGTTGTGCAGGGCCTCCTGGGCGACGCGGAGCATGGCCTCCTCCTGGGAGGCCGGCAGTGCGCGGAAGTTGTGGGCGGCGAAGGTCACGCGCGCGCTGTGGGCGCGGTCCAGGACCTGGATCTGGGTGCGCAGGGTGGCGGTGAGGCCGTCCTCGTCCAGGGCGGCGGGGCGCAACTCGACGACGGCGGCGCGCAGTTCGTCGGCGGCTTCGGCGGCGAGCACGGCCACCTGGCGCAGTTCGCCCTTGGCGCGGGAGGGGTCGCGGTCGACGAGGGCGGCGGCGGCCTGGGCGGTCAGGCGCAGCGAGAAGAGCTTCTGGCTGACCGCGTCGTGCAGTTCATGGGCGAGGCGGGAGCGCTCCTCGGCGATTGTGAGCTCGCGGCTGCGTTCGTAGAGGCGGGCGTTGGTGAGGGCGATCGCGGCGTGCTGGGCGAGGATGGCGAGGAGTTCCTCGTCCTCCTCGGTGAAGCCGCAACTGCCTTCCGGCTTCGGGCAGTTCTTGTTTGCGAGGAAGAGGGCGCCGATGACCTCGTCGCCGTCGCGGATCGGCAGGCCCAGGAAGTCGACCAGGTCGGGGTGGGCGGACGGCCAGCCCTCGAAGCGGGGGTCCTTGCGGACGTCGGCCAGGCGCTCGGGTGTGGCCTCGTGGAGCATCGCGGCGAGGATGCCGTGCTGGCGCGGGAGGGGGCCGATGGCCTTCCACTGCGCGTCGCTGACACCGTCGACCACGAACTGGGCGAAGCCGCCGTGGTCGTCCGGGACGCCGAGGGCGGCGTACTGCGCGTCGAGCAGTTCGCGGGCCGAGGCGACGATCGTCTTGAGGACGTCACGCACCTCCAGGTGCCTGCTCATGGCCAGCAGCGCGGAGCTCACCGCGGCGAGGCCGGACCGGGGGCCTTGACTCATGCCCTCAGAGTACGGGCGGGGTGTGACAGCGCGGATCGGACCTGTGACCGCTCCTGGCTAGGGCGGACGACCTAGGGCGAAGGTCCTCGTCGCTTTGCGGCCCGCGTCCGAGGCGGCCGGGACGACCGCGTTCCTAGGTTGGGGGCACGCCGATCAGGAGGCGTGGAGGACGAGGGGGCGTGTGTCATGCCGGTAGCGATCATCACGGGGGCCTCGAAGGGGCTGGGACGGGCGCTCGCCGAGGCGCTGGCCGCGCGGGGCTGGGACCTGGTGCTCGACGCCAGGACGGCGGAGGTCCTGAAGGAGACGGCGGCCGCGCTCGCCGGGCACGGGACCCGGGTGACGGCGCTGCCCGGGGACGTCACGGATCCGGCGCACCGCTCCGAGCTGGTGGCGGCGGCCTTGAGGCTCGGTGGCGTCGATCTGCTGGTGAACAACGCGAGCGCGCTGGGCGCCGAGCCGCTGGCCCGCCTTGAGGGGCTGCCCCTGGACGGGCTGCGCCGGGCGCTGGAGGTGAACGTCATGGCCGCCCTGGGTCTGGTGCAGGAGGCGCTGCCGCTGTTGCGGGCCTCGGAGGCCGGCACGGTGATCGCGGTCAGTTCGGACGCCGCCGCCGAGGCCTATGAGACGTGGGGCGGCTACGGGGCGTCGAAGGCGGCCCTGGACCACCTCGCGGCGGTGCTGGGCGTGGAGGAGCCGGGGCTGCGGGTGTGGGCCGTCGATCCCGGGGACATGGCGACGGACCTGTACGCGGCGGCCGTGCCGGACGACCAGGATCCGCGGCCGGAGCCGGCGGGTGTGGTGCCGGCGTTCCTGCGGTTGCTGGACGAGCGGCCGGTGAGCGGGCGGTACGGGGCCCCGTCGCTGCTGGAGGGGCGATGACACTCGCCGTGCGCGTACCGGAAGAGCTGTCGGCGCGGGTGCCGGCCGAGCAGCGTGGGCCCGGGCTCGACCGCGACGCCGTACGGCTGCTGGTGTCGCGGGGCACCGAGGTGTCGCACCACTCCTTCGGGGAGCTTCCTCTGCTGCTGCGGGCCGGGGACCTGCTCGTCGTGAACACCTCCCCCACGCTGGCCGCGGCCGTCGACGGTCGGATCGGGCACGCCCGTGTGGTGGTGCACTTCTCCACGCGCGGGGACGACGGTCGGTGGGCGGTGGAGCTGCGGGATCCCGACGGGAGGGGCACCACGCGTGCGCGTGCGGGCGGGCCCGCGGGGACGGAGGTGCGGCTGCCCGGGGGCGGGCGGCTGGTCCTGGAGGAGGCGGTGAGCGGGCGGCTGTGGTGGGCCCGGGTGGACGGTGGGGACGTCCTGGGGCTGCTGCGGGAGCACGGGCGGCCCATTCGGTACTCCTACACGGAGCGGGACCAGCCGTTGTCCGTCTACCAGACGGTGTTCGCGCTGCCGTCGCCCGACGGGGCGGGCAGCGCGGAGATGCCCAGTGCGGCGCGGCCTTTCACCGCGCGGCTGGTGGCGGAGCTGGTGAGCCGGGGCGTGCAGTTCGCGCCGGTCACGCTGCACACGGGGGTGGCCTCGGCGGAGGCGCACGAGCCGCCGTATCCCGAGCGGTTCTCGGTGCCGGAGGCCTCCGCGCGGCTGATCAACGCGGCGAGGGCCGGGGACGGCCGGGTCGTCGCCGTCGGGACGACGGCCGTGCGGGCCGTGGAGTCGGCGGTCGGGGCCGACGGAGTCGTACGCGCGCGTGCGGGATGGACGGATCTCGTCGTGACCCCGGAGCGCGGGGTGCGGGTGGTGGACGGGCTGCTGACCGGGCTGCACGAGCCGGAGGCCTCGCATCTGCTGATGCTGGAGGCGGTCGCGGGGCGGGCGGCGATCGACCGCGGGTACGAGGAGGCGCTGCGCCGGACCTACCTGTGGCACGAGTTCGGCGACGTGCATCTCCTCCTGCCGCAGGAGGGTCCTCACACAGAGCATTGCGGCCGCAACTGCTGGTGAGGCTGCTGTGCACCGGATGTGAGGCCGCACATAGGGCGCAGATCACGTACTAAGCGAAATAGGAGACAAGCCCCTCCTGCATGAGCGGGGCAGACGTTCCGGTCTGTCCTGATTTGCCCTCCCCCGGTCCACTACCCGGGGTCGTACGTCACACCTTTGCCGGGTGGTTTTGCGCCAGCTAAGAATGGCCAACGTCGCTCAGCGCCGCGGGTTCCCCCCGCGGCGTTTGTGCCGGAAGCACCCGTGTCCGACACCGGACAGCGAGCGACCTCCGCGCTATTCGAAGAGGTCCATCCCGCATGCCCAAGATTCCTTTCACCCGTGGTCATAGTCGTGCGCTGACGAAGCGTCACAAGATCGCCGTCGCCGGAGTCGCCACGCTCGGTGCCGCCGCCATCGCCTTCAGCGCGGTTCCTGGCAACGCGGAGACCACGACGTCCGAGGCGGCCTCCTACTCGGCCCCCGTGAAGTACTCCTCCGAGCAGCTCAAGGGCCTCCAGTCGGACGTCAGCGAGCAGCTCGCCGCCAAGGCCCTGCAGGGCAAGGCCGCCGAGGCGAAGGCGAAGGCAGAGGCCGCTGCGAAGGCGAAGGCCAAGGCCAAGGCCAAGGCGAAGGCCGCGCACGCCGCGAAGAAGAAGGCCGCCGCGGCCGCCGCCAAGAAGGCCGCGCACGCCCGCAAGGCCAAGGAGGCCGCGAGCCGGGCCGCGCACCGCGCCAAGCTCAAGGCCGCGGTGCACCGGAGCTACGGCAACAACCTGGACGGCTGGATCAAGCAGTCCCTGGACATCATGAAGTCCAAGGGCATCCCGGGCAGCTACAACGGTCTGTACCGCAACATCATGCGGGAGTCCTCGGGCAACCCGAACGCGATCAACAACTGGGACATCAACGCCATCAACGGCATCCCGTCGAAGGGCCTGCTCCAGGTCATCCCGCCGACGTTCCAGGCGTACCACGTCGCGGGCACGTCCTGGAACATCTACGACCCGGTCGCCAACATCACCGCCGCCGCGAACTACGCGGCCGACAAGTACGGCTCGATGGACAACGTGAACAGCGCGTACTGAGGTCGCGCGGACCTCTCGTACGCACAAGGGCGGCACCCGGTGGGGGTGCCGCCCTTCGGCGTCGTACGGCAGGGATCACTTGCGCATGACCTCGGGCTCGTGGCGGCGCAGGAAGCGGGAGACGAGGAACCCGCAGACGACGCCGATGGCGATGAGGGCGATCATGTTGAGGCCCCAGGTGCTGACCGCGTGGTTCCACAGCGGGTCGGTCGTGTCGCCCGGTTTGACCGGCGGGTTGACCTTGTTGAAGTCCAGCGTGGCGCCCGCGGCGGCGACCGCCCAGCGTGACGGCATCAGATACGAGAGTTCGTTGACGCCGAGGGTGCCGTGCAGGGTGAACAGACACCCGGTGAAGACGACCTGGACGATCGCGAACATGACCAGCAGCGGCATGGTCTTCTCGGACGTCTTCACGAGCGCGGAGATGATCAGCCCGAACATCATCGAGGTGAACCCGAGCCCCATGATCGGCAGGCACAGTTCCGCGAGGGTGGCGCTGCCGAGGACCAGCCCTTCCTTCGGCAGTCCGCGGCTGGCGAAGCCGATGACGCCCACCATCAGCCCTTGCAGGATGGTGATCACGCCCAGTACGACCACCTTGGACATCAGGTACGCCGAGCGGGACAGGCCGGTGGCGCGCTCCCGCTCGTAGATCACCCGTTCCTTGATCAGCTCGCGGACGGAGTTGGCCGCGCCGGCGAAGCAGGCGCCGACCGCGAGGATGAGCAGGACGGTGGTGGCCGTGCTGTTCGGCTCGGGAAGCTTGGTCCTGGGGTCGATCGGCTTGGGCAGCAGGTTGTCGCCGAAGTCGATGAGCAGGCTCACCGAGCCGAGGACGAGCGGCAGGATCACCGTCAGGGCCAGAAAGCCCTTGTCGGACGCGATGACCGAGACATAGCGGCGCACGAGTGTGCCGAACTGGCCCGTCCAGCGCTGCGGCTTCGGCGGCTTCATGCCCTGCATCGGAGGCATCTGTACGGACTGCGGGGCAACGGCGTCTATGTCCGCGGCGTACATCTGGTAGTGCTGCGAGCCCTTCCAGCGTCCGGCCCAGTCGTAGTCGCGGTAGTTCTCGAAGGCGGAGAAGACGTCGGCCCAGGTGTCGTAGCCGAAGAAGTTCAGCGCCTCCTCGGGCGGCCCGAAGTAGGCGACCGCGCCGCCGGGGGCCATCACGAGCAGCTTGTCGCACAGGGCCAGCTCGGCCACGGAATGGGTGACGACGAGGACCGTACGGCCGTCGTCGGCGAGGCCGCGCAGCAGTTGCATGACATCGCGGTCCATGCCCGGGTCGAGGCCGGAGGTCGGCTCGTCGAGGAAGATCAGGGACGGCTTGGTGAGCAGCTCCAGGGCCACGGAGACGCGCTTGCGCTGGCCGCCGGAGAGGGCGGTGACCTTCTTCTCCCGGTGGATGTCGAGCTTCAGCTCGCGCAGCACCTCGTTTATGCGGTGTTCGCGCTCCTCGCTCGTGGTGTCGGCGGGGAAGCGGAGTTTGGCCGCGTACTTGAGGGCCTTCTTGACGGTCAGCTCCTTGTGCAGGATGTCGTCCTGCGGGACCAGACCGATGCGCTGGCGCAGCTCGGCGAACTGCTTGTAGAGGTTGCGGTTGTCGTAGAGGACGTCGCCCTGGTTGGCCGGCCGGTAGCCGGTGAGCGCCTTGAGCAGCGTCGACTTGCCGGAACCGGACGGTCCGATGACCGCGATCAGGGACTTCTCCGGGACGCCGAAGGAGACGTCCTTGAGGATCTGCTTGCCGCCGTCGACCGTGACGGTGAGGTGGCGGGCGGAGAAGGAGACCTCGCCCGTGTCGACGAACTCCTCCAGACTGTCGCCGACGATCCGGAACGTGGAGTGGCCGACGCCGACGATGTCGCTCGCGCCGAGCATCGTCGAGCCGCCCTTGGGGATCGGCTGGCCGTTGACGTACGTGCCGTTGTGGGAGCCCAGGTCGCGGATCATCATGCGGCCGTCGGGCATCGAGTGGAACTCGGCGTGGTTGCGGGAGACCTGCAGGTCGGAGACGACCAGGTCGTTCTCCAGGGCACGGCCGATGCGCATGATGCGGCCGATGGTGAACTGGTGGAACGTGGTCGGACTGCGGTCGCCGTAGACCGGCGGCGCGCCCGCGCCGACAACGCCGTCGGCGCCGGGGCCCTGCTGCTGCGGAATCTTCTGCGGCGGCTGGTGCGCGTACGACTGCGGCTGCGGCTTCGACTGCTGCCGGGGCTGCGGTTGCGGCCAGCCGGATGGCGCGGCCTGTGGTGATGCCTGGTACGGGGCCTGATGGGGTGTCTGGTGCGGAGCCTGGTGTGGTGTCTGGTGCGGAGCCTGTTGCGGGGCCTGCTGCGGGGTCTGCTGGGCCCAGCCCGGGTTCGCGCTCTGCGCGGCGTACGGCTGCTGCCCGGGCTGCGGCTGTACGTCCGAGGCCGCGGCGCCGGAGAGGCTCAGCAGCGGGCCGTCGCTCGCGTTGCCCAGGTGGACGGCCGCGCCGGGGCCGATCTCCGTCTCGTGGATCCGCTGGCCGCGCACGAACGTGCCGTTGGTGCTGCCGTGGTCCTCGATGACCCAACTGCGCCCGCTCCAGCTGATCGTGGCATGACGCCAGGACACCCTGGCGTCGTCGAACACGATGTCCCCCTGCGGATCGCGTCCAAGGCTGTACGGCCTGGACGGATCGAGCGTCCAGGTACGTCCGTTCGCTTCCAGTACGAGTTCCGGCACCCCAAGCCCCACTGAGTAGTCCCCCGCATTGCCCCCGTCACAGGGAGTGTAGGGATGTCGAACATCGTCGGGAACTATTTCAGGATCCCCTCCTGACCGAAAGCCGAGCCCCGAGAACACCACGTTCGCGCGCTTCGGCCGGTTCCGTTGACGGGGTTGAAAGGGACCCGGAGAGTGGGTAATCCACGCGAGGGGGACTAGCGCGGTCTCGGCCGCGCCGCGCATCGGGGGGCCTGCCATGAGTGCGTCCAGGGGCGTCGAGACCACGAAGCACGGCGTGCGGCTGCCGTGGGGAGACATCCTGCTGTCCGCCATAGCCGCCGTGAGCTGGGCGTTGATCGGGATGGCGGGTGCGGCCGCGCTCGGACTGCATCTGCTGGAGGCCGATTCCGCGGCCTCGCTGGGCCCGATGACCGCGGCTGTCGTGGCCCTTGCGGCGGGTGGTTCGGTGACGCCCTCCGGCGATGTGTCCGCGTTCGGGCTGACGGGGGCGCAGGCGGCGACCGCCATCGAGATCACGCCACTGGGCGTCGGCCTGGTCGGTGCGGTGCTTATGTCCTGGTTCTTCCTGCGGTCCCTGCGAGGGGCCGGGGTGGTGATCGCGCCGTCCGAACTCCTCGCGCGGGCGGGCTCGGTGGTCGTCCTGTTCACGGTGATGATGGGCGGGCTGGCCTGGGCGGGGCACGACGTCATCACGATCGACGGGGGTGCGCTGGGGCTCGACAAGCTGCCCGGCGCGGGTGGTGGCGGGGGCGGCGGTCTCGACATCCCCGGGCTGGGGGACGTCGGGGACATCGGTGGCCTGCTGCCGGACCGGATCGGCAATCTCATCGACGCTAAGGCCGCGGTCGGCTTCACGGTGGACACCGCACCGACGCTGCTCGGCGGGCTCGGCTGGTCGGCCGGGATCCTGCTGATCGCGCTGCTGGCGTCCCGTCGTACGCCGCTGCCGCCCGGCTGGGAGGCCGTGCACCGCGTCGTACGGCCGGCCGTCTCCGCCCTCGTGACGGTGCTGCTGGTCGCGGTGGCCGCGGGGCTCTCGGCGGCGGCGTACGCGGCGATCGGCGACGACCACCCCAAGCGGATCGCGGGCGCGGCGCTGCTCGGGGCGCCGAACGGGGTGTGGCTGGGCATCCCCGTCGGCCTGTTCGTCCCGTTCGACGGCCGGGCGACGGGCGTCCTGACGAACTTCCTTCCCGCCCCCCTGGACCGACTCCTCGACTCGGACTCCGACCAGTCGATGACACTGGGGCGCCTGGCGGAGGTGGACGGGCGGGTGTGGCTGCTGGGGGTGGGGGCGGCGCTGATGATGCTGCTGGCGGGGGTGCTCACCGCTGTGCGGACGCCGGTGGGGGTGAGTCACGAGACCGCACGGGATCCGGGAGCGCTTGGTTTCGCGGGCCGGTGTGCGGTGCGGCTGGGTGTCGCGACCGCGTTGGCGTTGCCGCTGCTCGCCTGGCTGACGGAGGTGTCGGTGGACGCCTCGCTGTCGGTGCTGGGGTTCGACGCGTTCGGCGCGGGTGTCCGGCTTCGGGGTCAGCTCGGCATGGCGGTGCTGCTCGGAGCGCTGTGGGGAGCGGGGGCGGGCGCTGCGGGGGCGCTGCTGGCGCGGGTGACGGGGGCGGCGGGGTCTCGGGCGGCGGGGTTGGCACTGGGTGACTCGGCGGGGGGTCTTCGTGCCGGGGCGGGGGTCGGTGCGGGTTCTGGTGTCGGGGCGGTTGCTGTGGGGGCGTGGGGGGCTGGGGCGGGTGCTCCTTATGGGGGCGGGGCTGGTGCGGACGCCGGTGGGGCCGGGACGCCTTGGGGGGAGGCCGCCGGGGTCTACGGGGGTGGGGCGGGGACTTCTGGAGGCGGGCCAGGGAGGCACGAGGGGACGGGCGGCTCGTACGACGACGTGTCGAGGTCCTATGAAGGCGGGGCGCGGTCCTATGAGGGGGGAGAGGCCGGACCCTACGGCGGTGAGGTGGGGCCACACCGCGGTGGACCGGGGGGCGATCGCAGCGGGGCACGCCCCTACGACGAAGGTACGGCCGGACCGTACGGCGGCGAGGCCGCGCCATACCGCGGCGGCCCAGGAACCGATCGCGGCGAGGCACGCCCCTACGACGAGGGCGCCTCCAGGCAGTACAGCGGTGAGACAGGGCCGTACCGCGGCGGGCCAAGGGCCGATCGCGGCAAGGCACGCCCCTACGACGAAGGTGCGGCCGGACCGTACGACGGCGAGGCCGCGCCATACCGCGGCGGGCCAAGGGCCGATCGCGGCAAGGCACGCCCCTACGACGAAGGTGCGGCCGGGGCGTTCCGCGGTGAGGCGAGGCCCGATGGCGGCGGGGAGGACGCCTATCGAGGTGAAGCGGGCGCGCAGGGCGGTCCGGGCCCAGCCCGCCCCGGTCAGGCGAGGGGGCCCGGCGGGGAGGCGCAGTCACGAAGCGGCGAGGCCGGGGCGCAAGGCCGTGGGGCCGCGCCGCGTGGTGGTGAGGCGGAGTCGCCGGGCGCCGAGGCCGGAACCTCTCAAGGTGGGACCGGGCCGTACGTGCCCGGTACGCCTTATCGGCCGCCCAATGCGGCTACCAACCCGTACCTGCGGGTCCCGGACGAGTTGCGGGGGCCCGAGGACGCAGTGGCCGCCGGCCACGGTGGGCGGGCGCCGGGGGCTGAGGACGATCGGCCGGGCCGTCGTCGGGGGGAGCAGGGACCGGAGGGTTCGGGAGACGGCAGCGGTCGGCCTCAAGACGCGGTGCAGCCTCCTGAGGAGAGCGCTCGGCCTACGGCGGGGCCGCGTCGGCCCGACGGTTCGCCGCCGCCCGACGACGGCACCGTCTACGGCGCCCCCACGATGGCCCGACCGATCGACCAGCCCCCTCGTTCACCGCGCCGACGCGCTGGGGGCGAAGGCCCGCAGTCGCCACCGCCGCCGCCTCCCCCGCCCCCGCCCCCGCCGCCCCCCGGGAAGCCGAAGGGACGGCGCTGACCGGCACGCACACCCGTACGGCGCCGCCGCGCACGCGGGACCCGCCGACGCCCCCAGCGCCCAGCCCCGTCCCGCAGCCCGCCCGTGTCCCGCCCGTAAAGATCTCGCCACCCGCTCGACACCGAGTGTTCGGTGTCCGTCAGACGGACCGCGGGAGCGGAAGGCACTGGGTGCCGGATACGGTGGAGGCACCATGAGCGCTGAGCAGACCTCGTTCTCCGACGTCCCCACCCTTCTCGTCAAGATCTTCGGGAAGGACAGGCCGGGCATCACGGCAGGCCTCTTCGACACCCTCGCCGCCTACTCCGTCGACGTGGTCGACATCGAGCAGGTCGTCACGCGTGGCCGAATGGTGCTGTGCGCGCTCGTGACCGCGCCGCCCCGCACGCTCGAGGGCGATCTGCGGGCGACCGTCCACAGCTGGGCCGAGTCGATCAAGATGCAGGCGGAGATCATCTCCGGTCTCGGCGACAACCGGCCGCGAGGGCTGGGACGTTCCCTGGTCACCGTGCTCGGGCACCCGCTCACCGCGGAGGCCACCGCCGCGATCGCCGCCAAGATCGCCAAGGCGGGCGGCAACATCGACCGTATCTTCCGGCTGGCCAAGTACCCGGTGACCGCCGTCGAGTTCGCGGTGTCCGGCGTGGAGACCGAGCCGCTGCGCACCGCCCTGGTGACGGACGCCGGCAAGCTCGGCGTGGACGTGGCCGTCGTGGCCGCCGGTCTGCACCGCAGGGCCCAGCGGCTCGTCGTCATGGACGTGGACTCCACGCTCATCCAGGACGAGGTGATCGAGCTCTTCGCCGCGCACGCCGGCTGCGAGGACGAGGTCGCCGAGGTGACCGCGGCCGCGATGCGCGGCGAGCTGGACTTCGAGCAGTCGCTGCACGCGCGCGTGGCGCTGCTGGAGGGGCTGGACGCCTCGGTCGTCGACAAGGTGCGTTCCGAGGTGCGGCTGACGCCGGGCGCGCGGACCCTGATCCGTACGCTGAAGCGGCTCGGCTTCCAAGTGGGTGTCGTCTCGGGCGGCTTCACTCAGGTCACCGACGACCTCCAGGACCGGCTGGGGCTGGACTTCGCCCAGGCGAACACCCTGGAGATCGTCGACGGGAAGCTGACGGGCCGGGTCACCGGGGAGATCGTGGACCGCGCGGGCAAGGCGCGACTGCTGCGCCGGTTCGCCGCCGAGGCCGGGGTGCCGCTGTCCCAGACGGTGGCGATCGGCGACGGCGCAAATGACCTGGACATGCTCAACGCGGCCGGGCTCGGGGTCGCCTTCAACGCCAAGCCGGTGGTGCGGGAGGCCGCGCACACCGCGGTGAACGTGCCCTTCCTCGACACCGTGCTGTATCTGCTGGGCGTCACCCGCGAAGAGGTCGAGGCGGCGGACGCGCACGAGGAGGACTGACCTCCGACGACAGATCGGCAGGGGCCCGGCACCGTGGTGGTGCCGGGCCCCTGCCGAGTCTCGCGCGCGGGAGGGGCGCCGCCGTCAGTCGGACGGCGCCCAGTAGTCGACAAGGGTGGCCGTGCCGGGCTCCAGGGCCTTCCAGGGGCCGCTGAACGACAGGACGGCGAAGGCGGCGGCCGGGAAGCCGCGGCCGCTCATCCGCTGGCGGGCGTCCCCCTCGGCGGCGCCCGCGAGGACGTCGGCGAGGCCCTGCACCCCCGGGTTGTGGCCGATCAGGACGGCGTTCCGCACGTCGTCCGGGGTCTCGTTCAGCACGGCGATCAGCTCACCGGGAGAGGCCTCGTAGATCCGCTCCTCGTAGACCGTTTTCGGCCGGTGCGGGAACTCCTGCACGGCGAGTTTCCAGGTCTCACGGGTCCGGGTCGCGGTGGAGCAGAGGGCCAGGTCCAGGGGGATGCCGGAGTCGACCAGCCGTAGCCCGGCTTCCGCTGCATCTTTTCGGCCCCGGTCGGCGAGCGGCCGCTCGTGGTCGGTCACCTCCGGCCAGTCGGCTTTCGCATGCCGGAAAAGGACAATCCTGCGGGGATCTGCGACGCTCATGGGATCCAGCTTCGCATGAAACAGGCCACGCGGCGCAGGGAGTTGACGGGCGGCTTTGCGGGTGCTCAGCGGGCTATGAGCTGCTGCACGCGCTCCAGGAACTGGGTGACGAGGGGGTCGCCGGAGGCCGCGTGCGCGTCGGCGGGATTCAGGATGAGGGTCAGGAGCACCACGAAGGCGAGCGTCGGCAGCGCGAGGGCCCACCAGGGCAGCCGGATGTCGACGCCGCCCCGGGACGCCGGGTGGGGCGGGGTCTGCGTAGGGGCCGACATGAGTGCCTCCGCGGGTCTTCGAGTCCCGTGATCCGCTTCTCGCGGTCACACCTCGAAGTTACGGAACCGGCGGCCCTCAACCCATCCGGTGATCCACCCAGTTGACCCTGACACTCACCCCCTAGGGGACGTGGGGCTAACCCCACCATCGGCTCGGGAAACGGGTGAGCGGGATCAGGGCGAGGCGATCGTCGCGATGATCGCGATGATGACGAAGATGGCGAAGAACGAGCCGAAGACCAGCAGCATCTTCTTCTGGCCGTTCTGGGGATTCGGGTCGAGCACTGGCATACGGCAAGTCTCGCATCCCGGTCTCTTACCAAGGTTGCCAGGGTGGCCTCAGCGGGCCGCCTCCTCCTCCACCGTGCGGTCCCGGCCCGCGAGGACCCCGACCGCCATCTGCGGGATCATCAGGCCGATCATGAGCGCGATCGGCAGGCCCCAGCCGCCGCTGTGCTGGTAGAGCACGCCCACCAGGAGCGGTCCCGGGATGGAGATCAGATAGCCGGTGCTCTGCGCGAACGCGGACAGCTGGGCGACGCCCGCGCCTGTCCTGGCACGCATCCCGACCATGGTGAGGGCCAACGGGAAGGCGCAGTTGGAGACACCGAGCAGGACGGCCCAGGCCCAGGCTCCGGCGGCGGGGGCGAGGTAGAGGCCCGCGTATCCGGCGAGACCGCAGACGCCGAGCGCGATCACGATGGGGCCCTGGTGCGGCAGCCGGGTGGCCACGCGCGGGATGACGAAGGCCAGCGGGACACCCATCACCATCGTGACGGCCAGCAGCAGCCCGGCGGTGCCCGCGGGCACACCCGCGTCCCGGAAGATCTGCGCCATCCAGCCCATGGTGATGTAGGCGGCGGTGGCCTGGAGCCCGAAGAAGACGGCGAGCGCCCAGGCGGTCCGGCTCCGGGTGATCCGCAGCACGGGCGCCTCCACGCGCGCGTGCACGTGCCGGACGGGCCCGGCGCCCTTCACACGCGTGTGCACGCTCCGGACCGCCTTGGGCTCCGTCGACGACACCGGCCCCCGGTCCCGTACGAGCGGAATCCACGGCAGTACGGCCGCCGCGGCCAGGCCCGCCCACACCGCGAGCCCGGACTGCCAGCTGCCCCCCAGCGCCTCGGTCACCGGTACGGTCACGGCGGCCGCCGCCGAGGTGCCGAGGGCCAGGGCCATCGAGTACAGGCCGGTCATGGAGCCCACCCGGTCCGGGAACCAGCGCTTGACGATGACCGGCATCAGGACGTTGCTGACGGCGATGCCCATGAGGGTGAGGGCGCTGGCGGCCAGGAAGCCCGCCGTGGAGCCCGTGTACGGCCGTATGAGCAGGCCCGTCGTGATGGCGACCATGCCGGCGCACACCACCGCGCCCGTGCCGAAGCGGCGGGCCAGACGGGGGGCCATGACGCCGAAGACGGCGAAGCACAGCGGGGGCACCGAGGTGAGCAGGCCGGCCATGCTGCCGCTCATGCCGAGTCCGTCGCGCACCTCTTCGAGGAGGGCGCCGAGGCTGGTGATGGCGGGGCGGAGGTTGAGGGCGGACAGCACGATGCCGACGACGACCAGTCGCACCGCCCACGCGCGCGGGGCGGCCACTGGGGTTCCCTCTTCGGTCGGGGTCGCGGAACCGCGTGCGGTCGCGGGCTTCACTGTCCGGGTTTCCTCGCTCGCCATGACGTCCATCATAGAATCATAGGATGATTGGTTGTCCATCCCCGGGACGCCCGTTGCCGTCCCGCTCGTGCGAAGGTGTGCCATGCCCCTGAGCCATCCCCGCCGCTCGGCGCTGTCCGAGCAGGTCATCGCCGCGCTGCGCAACCAGATCACCTCGGGCGAGTGGCCGGTCGGCTCCCGGATCCCGACGGAGCCCGAGCTGGTCGAGCAGCTCGGGGTCGCCCGCAACACCGTCCGCGAGGCCGTCCGCGCGCTCGCGCACAACGGTCTGCTGGACATCCGCCAGGGCTCGGGGACGTACGTCGCGGCGACCAGTGAGCTGGCGGGCGTGATGCACCGCAGGTTCGCCGACGCGGACCCGCGGCACGTCGCCGAGCTGCGCTCCACCCTGGAGTCGTCCGCGGCCCGGCTGGCCGCCGAGCGGCGCACCGAGAAGGACCTCAAGCAACTCGACGTGCTCCTGGTGCGCCGCGAGGAGGCCTGGGCGTCGGGCGACGCGGAGGCCTTCGTGACGGCGGACGCCACCTTCCACCTGGCCGTGGTGGCCGCCTCGCACAACGACGTGATGACCGAGATGTACGCGGACCTCGGCGAGGTGCTGCGGGACTGGCTGCGCGAGGACGTCGGCGAGGAGCTGACGCCGGAGACGTACATGGACCACACCCGGCTCGTCGACGCGATCCGCGCGGGCGACGCGGCGGCGGCCGCCGAGGAGGCCGCCGGCTACCCCTTCGTGTGCCGTCCGGGACGGTTCAGCGCGCCAGCTTCCGGTGGCTGACCCACACCGAGCGGACCTCTTTCCAGCACCGGCCGGTCAGCCGTACCGTCTGCGCGGGTCCGGCCTCGACCTCGGCGCTGTCGGTGTCGAGGTCCCACCAGCGGTCGCACTCGATGTGCAGTCGGACGCCGTCCGTGCGGGGATAGGGGTTGTGGCAGTACGTGGTCACCCGGGAACCGGTGACCTTGCTGCGGCAGGAGGCACCGAACAGCTCCGAAGCGGCGGCTCCGGGCTCCTGCACGCGGGTGTCAGACATCGCTTCGTACGACAGGGACATCACGAGACAGACGGCTGCGGTCGCTGAGGCCAGACTGCGGGACAGGCGCACAAGGGGACCTCCTCGGCCGTACTGGGGAGGGAATCGCTGGTGAACGCGTAATCCAGGGTGCCCAGTTGCCGGCCGTGCGCGCCCGGCCTGGTAGGCCGAACGGGGGACGCCCCGCTCCCTGGGGGAACGGGGCGTCGACGAGGTGCGGGAGCTCAGGCTCCGATGGCGTGCAGTCCGCCGTCCACGTGGATGATCTCGCCCGTGGTCTTCGGGAACCAGTCGCTCAGCAGGGCGACGATGCCCTTGCCGGCCGGCTCCGGGTCCTTGAGGTCCCACTCCAGCGGGGAGCGGTTGTCCCACACGGCGGCCAGGTCGCTGAAGCCCGGGATGGACTTGGCGGCCATGGAGGCGAGCGGGCCCGCGGAGATGAGGTTGCAGCGGATGTTCTGCTTGCCCAGGTCGCGGGCGACGTAGCGGCTGGTGGCCTCCAGGGCGGCCTTGGCCGGGCCCATCCAGTCGTACTGCGGCCAGGCGTACTGCGCGTCGAAGGTGAGGCCGACGACCGAGCCGCCGTTCTGCATCAGCGGCAGGCAGGCCATGGTGAGCGACTTCAGGGAGTACGCCGAGACGTGCATGGCCGTGGCCACGGACTCGAACGGCGTGTTCAGGAAGTTGCCGCCGAGGGCGTCCTGCGGCGCGAAGCCGATGGAGTGGACGACGCCGTCGAGGCCGCCGAGCTCCTCGCCGACGATGTCGGCCAGGCGGCCCATGTGCTCGTCGTTGGTGACGTCGAGCTCGATGACCTTGGTGGGCTTGGGGAGCTTCTTGGCGATGCGCTCGGTCAGCGTGGGCCGCGGGAACGCGGTCAGGATGATCTCCGCGCCCTGCTCCTGGGCCAGCTTCGCGGCGTGGAAGGCGATGGAGGACTCCATCAGCACACCGGTGATCAGGACGCGCTTGCCCTCGAGAATTCCGCTCATGGTGTTCAGTGACCCATTCCCAGTCCGCCGTCAACGGGGATGACGGCTCCAGTGATGTACGAGGCGTCGTCCGAGGCGAGGAACCGCACCGTCGCGGCGACCTCCTCGGGCTGCGCGTAACGACCGAGCGGCACCTGCTTCACGATGACCTCACGCTGCTCGTCGGTGAGCGCCTTGGTCATGTCGGTGTCGACGAAGCCGGGCGCGACGACGTTGAAGGTGATGTTGCGCGAACCCAGCTCACGGGCGAGCGAGCGGGCGAAGCCGACCAGGGCGGCCTTGGAGGCGGCGTAGTTGGCCTGGCCGGGGCCGCCGTAGAGACCGACGACCGAGGAGATCAGGACGACCCGGCCCTTCTTGGCGCGCAGCATGGCGCGGTTGGCGCGCTTGACCACGCGGAAGGTGCCGGTGAGGTTGGTGTCGACGACCGAGGTGAAGTCCTCCTCGGACATCCGCATCAGGAGCTGGTCCTTGGTGATGCCGGCGTTGGCGATCAGCACCTCGACCGGGCCGTGCTCGGCCTCGATCTCCTTGTAGGCCTGCTCCACCTGCTCGGTGTCGGTGATGTCGCACTTCACTGCCAGGAAGCCGGCCGGCGGCTCACCCGAGCGGTACGTGATGGCGACCTTGTCGCCGGCATCGGCGAATGCGCGGGCGATGGCGAGGCCGATGCCCCGGTTGCCTCCGGTGACGAGAACCGAGCGGCTCAACGGATCACCCTTTCCATAGGGGTCTGACACACCCGCCCGAACACCCTGGATGACAGGCGGCTTCACCGAAAACCTATCGGGCCGGTGCCGCCGGAGGACATTCGGGCACCGACAGTGGCTTACGGGACTCGCTGTCGGGTCCCTACAGAAAGTTGCCGGCAGCGGTCACAAACGTGTGGTCCGCACACCGGTCGCCGCGACATGATCGGAGCAGTCGTCGGCCGCGCTCAAGCCGGACGCTCATCCAACAGGACAGGAAGAGACCCAGGTGCCTCATACCATCGACGAAGCCTTCACAGCGCTTCCCCTACGTGCCCTCGCCGACGCCGCGCTGGCACGCGCGCGTGCGCTCGGCGCCGAGCACGCGGACTTCCGGTTCGAGCGGGTGCGCAGCGCGTCCTGGCGGGTCCGGGACGCCAAGCCGTCCGGGTCCTCGGACACCACCGACCTCGGGTACGCGGTGCGGGTGGTGCACGGCGGGACCTGGGGCTTCGCGTCGGGTGTGGATCTGACGCTGGACGCCGCCGCCAAGGTCGCCTCGCAGGCCGTGGCCATGGCGAAGCTCTCCGCCCAGGTGATCCGCGCGGCCGGTTCGGACGAGCGCGTGGAGCTCGCCGACGAGCCCGTGCACGCCGACCGGACATGGGTCTCGTCGTACGAGATCGATCCGTTCACCGTGCCGGACGAGGAGAAGGCGGCGCTGCTCGCGGACTGGAGCGCGCGGCTGCTGGCGGCGAACGGGGTCAACCACGTCGACGCCTCGCTGCTCACCGTGCACGAGAACAAGTTCTACGCCGACACCGCGGGCACGGTGACCACGCAGCAGCGGGTCCGGCTGCACCCGCAGCTGACGGCGGTGTCGGTCGACGAGTCCAGCGGCGAGTTCGACTCCATGCGGACCGTCGCGCCGCCGGTCGGACGCGGCTGGGAGTACCTCACGGGCACGGGCTGGGACTGGGAGAGCGAGCTGGAGCAGATCCCGGAGCTGCTCGCCGAGAAGATGCGGGCACCCAGCGTCGAGGCGGGCCTGTACGACCTCGTCGTCGACCCGTCCAACCTCTGGCTGACCATCCACGAGTCCATCGGCCACGCCACCGAGCTGGACCGCGCGCTCGGCTACGAGGCGGCCTACGCCGGCACCTCCTTCGCCACCTTCGACCAGCTCGGGAAGCTCAGGTACGGCTCCGAGCTGATGAACGTCACCGGGGACCGCACCGCAGAGCACGGCCTCGCCACCATCGGCTACGACGACGAGGGCGTCGCGGGCCAGTCCTGGGACCTGGTGAAGGACGGCACCCTCGTCGGCTACCAGCTGGACCGGCGGATCGCGAAGCTGACCGGGTTCGAGCGGTCCAACGGGTGCGCCTACGCCGACTCCCCCGGGCACGTCCCGGTGCAGCGCATGGCCAACGTGTCGCTCCAGCCGGACCCGGCGGGCCTGTCGACGGAGGATCTCATCGGCAGCGTGGACCGCGGGATCTACGTCGTCGGGGACCGGTCGTGGTCGATCGACATGCAGCGCTACAACTTCCAGTTCACCGGCCAGCGGTTCTTCAGGATCGAGAACGGGCGGATCACCGGGCAGCTGCGGGACGTCGCCTACCAGGCGACCACCACCGACTTCTGGGGCTCGATGGCCGCGGTGGGCGGCCCGCAGACCTATGTCCTCGGCGGCGCCTTCAACTGCGGCAAGGCCCAGCCGGGGCAGGTCGCGGCGGTGTCGCACGGCTGCCCGTCGGCCCTCTTCAAGGGCGTCAACATTCTGAACACCACGCAGGAGGCCGGTCGATGAGCGCCCGCACCAACAAGCCGCACGAGATCGTCGAGCGGGCCCTCGCGCTGTCGCGGGCGGACGGCTGTGTCGTGATCGCCGACGAGCAGTCGACCGCCAACCTGCGCTGGGCGGGCAACGCGCTCACCACGAACGGGGTCACGCGCGGGCGCACGCTCACCGTCGTCGCGACCGTCGACGGCAAGGAGGGCACCGCGTCCGGAGTGGTTTCGCGGTCCGCGGTGACCGTGGACGAACTGGAGCCGCTGGTGCGGGCCGCCGAGGCCGCCGCACGCGGTGCCGCGCCCGCGGAGGACGCCCAGCCGCTGGTCACCGGCGTACCGGAGTCCCCGGACTTCACGGACGCGCCCGCCGAGACCTCCTCGGCGGTCTTCGCCGACTTCGCGCCGGCGCTCGGCGAGTCCTTCGCACGCGCGCGTGCGGGCGGCCGCGAGCTGTACGGCTTCGCCAACCACGAGCTCGTGTCGACGTACCTGGGCACGTCCACGGGGCTGCGGCTGCGCCACGACCAGCCCAACGGCACGCTGGAGCTCAACGCCAAGTCGCCGGACCGTACCCGTTCGGCCTGGGCCGGTCGCTCCACGCGGGACTTCAAGGACGTCGACCCGGCGGCGCTGGACGCCGAGCTCGCCGTGCGCCTGGGGTGGGCCGAGCGGCGCGTTCCGCTGCCCGCGGGGCGGTACGAGACGCTGCTGCCCCCGACCGCGGTCGCGGACCTGCTGATCTACCAGCTGTGGTCGGCGTCGGGCCGGGACGCGGTCGAGGGGCGGACGGTCTTCTCCAAGCCCGGAGGCGGCACCCGGGTCGGCGAGGCGCTCACCGATCTGCCGCTGACCCTGCGCAGCGACCCGAACGAGCCGGGCCTGGAGACCGCGCCGTTCGTGGTCGCGCACTCCTCCGGGGGCGACCAGTCGGTGTTCGACAACGGCCTTCCGGTCGGGGCGACCGAGTGGGTACGGCAGGGCACCCTGGCGCATCTGACCACCACCCGGCACAGCGCGGCCCTGACCGGGCTTGCCGTCGCCCCGGCGATCGGCAACCTGATCCTGGACGGCGGCCAGGACCTCTCCCTGGAGGAGATGGTCGCGAACACCACGCGCGGGCTGCTGCTGACCTGCCTCTGGTACATCCGCGAGGTCGACCCGGCCACGCTGCTGCTGACCGGGCTGACCCGCGACGGCGTGTACCTCGTCGAGAACGGCGAGGTGACGGGCGAGGTCAACAACTTCCGGTTCAACGAGTCGCCGGTCGGTCTGCTGGGGCGGGCGACGGAGGCGGGCCGGACGGAGAAGACGCTGCCGAGGGAGTGGAGCGACTGGTTCACCAGGGCTGCGATGCCCGCGCTGCGGGTGCCCGATTTCAATATGAGCTCTGTCAGTCAGGGCGTATAACCTCGTAGCCGGTAGCCGTTCGGCTGCCCGAGGATTTTCCAAGGAGACGCGAGAACCGTGACGGACATCGTCGACGAGCTGAAGTGGCGGGGGCTGTGGGCCCTGTCCACTGACGAGGACGCTTTGCGCAAGGCGCTCGCGGACGGTCCCGTCACGTTCTATTGCGGTTTCGACCCGACGGCGGCCAGTCTGCACGTCGGCCACCTGGTGCAGGTCCTCACCATGCGCCGGCTCCAGCAGGCGGGCCTGCGCCCGCTGGCGCTGGTGGGCGGGGCGACCGGCCAGATCGGCGACCCGCGCCCCACGGCCGAGCGCACGCTGAACGACCCGGAGACGGTCGCGAACTGGGTGACCCGGCTGCGCGCGCAGATCGAGCCGTTCCTGTCCTTCGAGGGCGAGAACGCCGCGGTCATGGTGAACAACCTGGACTGGACGGCCGGGATGTCGGCCATCGAGTTCCTGCGGGACATCGGCAAGCACTTCCGCGTCAACAAGATGCTCACCAAGGACTCGGTCGCGCGCCGGCTGGAGTCCCAGGAGGGCATCAGCTACACGGAGTTCAGCTACCAGCTGCTCCAGGGCATGGACTTCCTGGAGCTGTACCGGCGGTACGGCTGCACGCTCCAGCAGGGCGGCAGCGACCAGTGGGGCAACCTCACGGCGGGGCTCGACCTGATCCACCGGCTGGAGCCCGACGCCTCGGTGCACTGTCTGGCGACGCCGCTGATGGTCAAGGCGGACGGCACCAAGTTCGGCAAGACCGAGGGCGGCGCCGTCTGGCTCGACCCGGAGATGACGACGCCGTACGCGTTCTACCAGTTCTGGCTGAACGTGGACGACCGGGACATCTCGACGTACATGCGCATCCTGTCCTTCCGGTCCCGCGAGGAGCTGGAGGAGCTGGAGGAGCAGACCGAGGAGCGGCCGCAGGCCCGGGCCGCGCAGCGGGCGCTGGCGGAGGAGCTGACGACGCTGGTGCACGGCGCCGACCAGACGGAGGCCGTGATCGCCGCGAGCCGTGCCCTCTTCGGGCAGGGTGAGCTGGCGGGGCTCGACGAGCGGACGCTGACCGCGGCGCTCTCGGAGGTGCCGCACATCCAGGTCGCCGAGCTCGGTGCCGTGGTGGATCTGTTCGCCGAGGTCGGGCTCGTGGCCAGCAAGTCGGCCGCGCGGCGGACGGTGAAGGAGGGCGGGGCCTACGTGAACAACGTCAAGGTCGCGGCCGAGGACGCCGTTCCCGCCAAGGAGGACCTGCTGCACGGTCGCTGGCTGGTGCTGCGCCGGGGCAAGAAGAACCTGGCCGCGGTCGAGGTCACGTCCGCGTAGGACCGGGCACCGGGCACAGCGGAAGGGGCGCCTCTCCGGTGGAGGGCGCCCCTTCGTCGTACGGCTGTCAGGTCCGCTGTTTCCTCTTGCCCAGCGTCGCCATGTAGAGCATGTCGCCGACCGCGACGATGATGATCGCGGCGATGAGCTGGAAGATGTGGCGGGTCCAGTCGATGCCGGCGGTCTCCTCCACGCCGAACCCGCGCGCCATGGCGTTGCCGGCGATGGCGCCGAGCATGCCGAAGATGGTGGTCAGCCAGAGGGGACTGTGCTGCTTGCCGGGGATGATCGCCTTCGCGATCAGGCCCAGCACGAATCCCACGATGATCGCCCACAACCAGCCCATGGCTGCCTCCTCGTACGGCTCTACGCGCGGCTCTACGTGAGCATTACGGTCAGTGTCGGTCCGCTCGCTGTACGCCGCATGTCGGGTACGGCCGTACGTGCCGTGGGCGAGCCCGTTGGTCCGGGCGGGAGGTGCCCCGGTCTCGTAGGCTGCGCAGGCGCGGCGTACCGTGGAAGCTGTCCGGGTCCGATACCTCCACCGGGTACGGAGCGGACGCGGAGTCGGGAGCGGTCCGAAGCGGGCGGATGGTGGAATGTGATGCGGAAGCAGCATGGCGGCGGCAGCGCCCAGGTGTTCCGGATCACCGGAGCCCGGACGAGCCTTCAGGAGGACGTGCGCGGACGTCAGCGCCGGTACGTCATCTCGATGACGGTCCGTACGATTTCCGTGGTGCTCGCGGCCACGCTCTGGAACGTCGAACGGCACGTCGCGATCGTGGCGCTGGTGCTGGGGGCGGTTCTGCCCTATATCGCCGTCGTCATCGCCAACGCGGGGCGGGAGAACGCGCCCTCGCTGCCGTCGACCTTCGTGACGGCTCCGACCCGGCCGATGATCACGCCGCCGCGGGTCGACGACGACTTCGCGGAACCCGTGCCGGAAGGCGGGGCGGGCGGCGCGGCGACGGGTGCCCGGGGCGAACCGCGCGAGCGGACGTGACGGGTCTTCCGGTCACCAAGCTCAAGAAAAGCTCAGATCAATCATGTTGTTCCGGTGCCGGGCCAAGGGTTACCCGTGACATACTTCGTACGCGCTCCGCATCCCCCGTCGGAGCGACAGACCGACGCCGGGCAGCTCCCCCCGTGGCTGCTCGGCGTCGCCTTTTCCCCCCGCTTGTGAGACGAAATCCGTGAGTGACGAGACCCCGATCTGCTCCGCGAAGGGCTGCCGTGCCGGCGCCGTGTGGGTGCTCGCGTGGAACAACCCGAAGATTCACACTCCGGAGCGGCGGAAGACCTGGCTGGCCTGTGAGGAGCACCGGGAGCATCTGTCGCAGTTCCTCGGGGTGCGGGGCTTCCTGAAGGACGTCGTGAAGTTCGAGGACTGGCAGGCTCCCGAAGGGGCCTAGCCGCCGATCGCGGACATCGGCCGGTCCGGCTGGACGAACGTCGGGTCGTCCAGGCCCGCGCCGGCCTTCTTGCCCCACATCGCCTCGCGCCAGATGCGGGCGATCTCCTCGTCGCCGGCGTCGGAGCGCAGGGCCGCGCGGAGGTCCGTCTCCTCGCGGGCGAACAGGCAGGTGCGTATCTGGCCGTCGGCGGTGAGGCGGGTGCGGTCGCAGGCCGCGCAGAACGGGCGGGTGACCGAGGCGATGACGCCGACCACATGCGGGCCGCCGTCGACGATCCAGCGCTCCGCGGGGGCCGATCCGCGCTTCTCCGCACCCTCCTCGGTGAGCTCGAAGCGGGTGCGCAAGGAGGTCAGGATGTCCCCGGCGGTGATCATGCCGTCGCGCTTCCAGCCGTGCTGGGCGTCCAGGGGCATCTGCTCGATGAAGCGCAGTTCGTAGTCGTGCTCCACCGCCCAGGCGAGGAGGTCGGGGGCCTCGTCGTCGTTGAGCCCCGGCATCAGGACGGAGTTCACCTTGACCGGCGTCAGACCGGCCTCGCGGGCGGCGTCCAGGCCCTCCAGGACGTCTTGGTGGCGGTCCCTGCGGGTGAGGGTCTTGAAGACGTCCGGGCGCAGGGTGTCCAGCGAGACGTTGACCCGGTCCAGGCCCGCCGCCTTCAGGGCCTTCGCGGTGCGCTTGAGCCCGATGCCGTTGGTGGTGAGGGACATCTGGGGGCGCGGCTCCAGGGCCGCGACGCGCTCGACGATGCCGACCAGACCGGGGCGCAGCAGGGGCTCGCCTCCGGTGAAGCGGACCTCCTCGATCCCCAACGAGGTGACGGCGATGTCGATCAGGCGGACGATCTCGTCGTCGGTGAGCAGATCCGGCTTGGCCAGCCACTGCAGGCCCTCTTCCGGCATGCAGTACGTGCAGCGCAGATTGCAGCGGTCGGTCAGCGAGACCCTCAGGTCGGTGGCCTGCCGGCCATAGGTGTCGATGAGCACGTGGGCCCCCTCCCTCGTCGCGGATCAGTGCCGAGTCCATCGGTTTCCGTCACTTGCGAGCCTACGTGACGTCACTGACAACGACAGTGCCCGATCCCACGACGTACGAAGCGGCCGCCTCGTAGGGATCTACGAGGCGGCCGCTTCAGGGGACGTGTCAGTGGGCGCCGGTGCCGGTCAGCGACCGGACCTCCAGCTCCGCGTACTTCGCCTTGTCCGGCTCCTCCTTGGAGAGGTAGGTGCCGATGATGCCGAGCAGGAAGCCGACCGGGATCGAGATGAGGCCCGGGTTCTCCAGCGGGAACCAGTGGAAGTCGACGTCCGGGAACATCGAGCTGGGCTTGCCGGAGACGACGGGTGAGAACAGCACCAGGCCGACCGCCGTGACGAGGCCGCCGTAGATCGACCACAGGGCGCCTGACGTGGTGAACCGCTTCCAGAAGAGGCTGTAGATGATCGTCGGGAGGTTTGCGGAGGCGGCGACCGCGAAGGCGAGCGCGACGAGACCGGCGACGTTGAGGTCGCGGGCGAGGGCGCCCAGCAGGATGGAGACGGCGCCGATGCCGACAGTCGCCCACCGGGCCGCGCTCATCTCCTGCTTCTCGCTGGCCTGACCCCGCTTGATGACGTTGGCGTAGATGTCGTGCGCGAAGGACGATGACGAGGCCAGGGTGAGGCCGGCGACGACGGCGAGGATGGTGGCGAAGGCGACCGCCGAGATGGTGGCCAGCAGGATCGCGCCCCAGTTGGAGTCGACGCCGCCCAGATGCAGGGCCAGCAGGGGCGCCGCCGTGTTGCCCGCCTTGTTGGAGGCGATGATCTCGTCCGGCTTGATGAGGGCCGCGGCGCCGAAGCCGAGGGCGAGGGTCATCAGGTAGAAGGCGCCGATGAGGCCGATGGCCCAGATGACCGACTTACGGGCGGCCTTGGCGGTGGGCACCGTGTAGAAGCGGATCAGGATGTGCGGCAGTCCGGCGGTGCCGAGGACCAGGGCGAGACCGAGCGAGATGAAGTCCAGCTTGGTGGTGCCCGTGGCGCCGTACTTCAGGCCCGGCTCCAGGAAGGCCGCGCCCTTGCCGCTGTTGTCGGCGGCGGAGCCGAGCAGGTCGGAGACGTTGAAGTCGAACTTCAGCAGCACCAGGAAGGTCAGCAGCAGGGCGCCCGCGATCAGCAGGACCGCCTTGACCATCTGGACCCAGGTGGTGCCCTTCATGCCGCCGATGGTGACGTACACGATCATCAGGACGCCGACGAGGGCGACCACGCCGATCTTGCCGGCGTCGCTGGTGATGCCGAGGAGCAGGGAGACCAGGACGCCCGCGCCCGCCATCTGTGCCAGCAGGTAGAAGATCGAGACGACGATGGTGGAGGTGCCGGCCGCCGTACGGACAGGGCGCTGGCGCATCCGGTACGCGAGGACGTCACCCATCGTGTAGCGGCCGGAGTTGCGCAGCGGTTCGGCGACCAGGAGCAGGGCGACGAGCCAGGCGACCAGGAAGCCGACGGAGTACAGGAAGCCGTCGTAGCCGAAGAGGGCGATGGCGCCCGCGATGCCGAGGAAGGACGCGGCGGACATGTAGTCGCCGGAGACGGCGAGGCCGTTCTGGAAGCCGGTGAACTGGCGTCCGCCCGCGTAGAAGTCGGCCGCGTCCTTGGTCTGGCGGCCTGCCCAGACGGTGATGACGAGGGTCGCGAGGACGAACACGGCGAACAGGCTGATGATCAGCGGCCGGTGCTCGCTGGCCTCGCCGGCCGCCAGGGTGATCGCGGGGCTCATGCGCCGCCCTCCATCCGGGACTTGATGGCCTCGGCCTTGGGGTCGAAGCGGGCGGCAGCGGTCCGCGCGTACCACCAGGCGATGAGGAACGTGGTGAGGAACTGGGCGAGGCCCAGGACGAGGGCCACGTTGATGTTGCCGACGACCTTGGTGCCCATGAAGTCGCCCGCGTAGTTGGACAGCAGGACGTACAGCAGGTACCAGGCGATGAAGCCGACGGTCAGCGGAAAGGCGAAGGAGCGGTAGGAGCGGCGCAGTTCACCGAACTCCGCGCTCTCCTGCACCTCGGTGAACTCCTCGGTGGTGGGGAGTTTGTGCGTCTCTTTCGAGGGTGGCGGTGCGTCGGTGGCCACGGACTCTCCTCGCGGTGCGGGTGCGGTTGTGACGGGGATCGGGGGCGAGTGTCCTCGCGTTCCCTGTTCAAGGTCACGGCGCCGCGCTGGCCCCGGTTCAACTGGCTTTGCTTCTTTCCGAACTCACCTTGGGGAAGTCATTGCTGGCCAGCGACTTCGGGAGATAGCTTCGGCCTGCACCACCCGTCATGTACCTGCCCGAGCGACACCTGTGTCTCGGGCCGGTTTCGTTTCCGGATGATGTGGAGACCCCATGTCCCAGCCGCGTTCCAGACGTTCGGTACGTTCAAGAAATCGTCTGGCGCTCGCCGTGCCCGTCGTGCTGTCCCTCACGGCCTCGCTCGGCTTCCTCCCGTCGGCCGCCTCGGCCGCGCCCTCCGCGCAGACCACGGCTCAGGCCGCGGACACGAACCTGTCGTACGTCGTCAACACCAAGGTGGACCACCGCACGATCGCGTCGGTCAAGAAGGCGATACCGGCGGCCGGTGGCACCGTCGTGATCGCGTACGAGAAGATCGGCGTGATCGTCGTCCGCTCCTCCGCCCCGGACTTCGCCCAGAAGATCCGCACGGTGCGCGGGGTGCAGTCGGCCGGCGCCACCCGCACCGCGCCGCTGACCCCGGCGGGCACGACGGACGAGGGCGCGGTCCAGGTCCTGTCGGACGCGCAGGCCGCGAAGCTCGCGAAGGCCTCGGCCGCCGCGCCGGACAGCGAGCCCCTCGAAGCCGACCAGTGGGACCTGCGCGCGATAGGCGCCGACAAGGCCGCCAAGATCAACCCGGGCAGCCGCAAGGTGACCGTCGCCGTGATCGACACCGGCGTCGACGACACCCACCCGGACATCGCGCCGAACTTCTCCGCCGCCCAGTCGGCCAACTGCGACGGCGGTGTTCCAAACACCAGCGCGGGCGCCTGGCGGCCGTACACCGCGGACGACTACCACGGCACGCACGTGGCCGGCGAGATCGCCGCGGCCCGCAACGGCATCGGCGTGGCCGGGGTCGCACCCGGCGTGAAGGTGTCGGCCATCAATGTGACCGACCGGAGCAACGGCCTCTTCTATCCCGAGAGCGTCGTGTGCGCCTTCGTGTTCGCGGCCGACCACGGCGTCGAGATCACGAACAACAGCTATTACGTTGATCCATGGCTGTACAACTGCATGGACGATCCGGATCAGCGGGCCATTGTTGACGCGGTCAACAGGGCGCAGCAGTACGCGCAGAAGAAGGGCACGCTCAGCCTGGCGTCGGCGGGCAACTCCAACGACGACCTGGACTCCGACGCGATCGTCGACGCCTCTAGCCCCGACGATTCGACGGCGGTGGAGCGGACCGTCGACCCGCACGAGTGCTTCGACGTGCCGACGCAGCTTCCCGGTGTCGTCACGGTCAGCGCGACGGGCGTCAAGAACCTCAAGTCGTACTACTCCTCGTACGGCAAGGGCGTCATCGACGTCGCGGCCCCCGGTGGCGACCGGCTCTACCAGATCCCGGACACGCCCTCGCAGAACGGCCGCATCCTGTCGACCCTGCCGAACGGGCAGTACGGCTTCCTTCAGGGCACGTCGATGGCCTCGCCGCACGCCGCGGGCGTCGCCGCGCTGCTCAAGTCGACGCACCCCAAGGCGAGCCCGGCCCAGTTGCAGGCGCTGCTGAAGGCGCAGGCGGACGCCACGAGTTGCCCGGCCTCGTACGACCAGGACGGCGACGGCACGCAGGACGCGGTGTGCGAGGGCGGCGCCCGGGTCAACGGGTTCTACGGATTCGGCATCGTCAACGCGCTGCGCGCGGTCAAGTGACCCGACGCCCCCGCGATTTCGCCCGACCCGGCACCACTCGCACGGCCCCACCCGCCTGGACCGCTCGCACCGAGAACGAACTGGAGAGATTCGCATCATGACTGGGCCCCACCCGCGCTATCGGCGCACACTCGCGATCCCGCTCGGTATGGCCATCGCGACGGCCATGGCGTTCCTGCCGGGAGCCACGGCGTCCGCGACCGGCCTGTCCGGCACCGCTGCCGTCGGCCCCGGTGCCGTCAGCGACGCCCTCGCCTCCGCCGCCGCGGACGGGACGGCGCTCAGCTATGTCGTCAACGTCCGCCCCGGGCACGGTCCTTCCGCCCAGGTGAAGAAGGCCATCGGCAAGGCCGGCGGCACGATCGTGACGTCGTACGACCAGATCGGCGTGATCGTCGTCCACTCGTCGAACCCCGACTTCGCCAAGACGATCCGCAAGGTCCGCGGGGTCGAGTCGGCGGGCAACACGCGCAACGCGCCGCTGCCCGCGCAGTCGACGACCGACGAGGGCACGCCGAAGGCGCTCAGCTCGGCGCAGATGGCCGCCGCGCAGACGGCCGCGGCGGCCGGCCAGGACCCCCTGGAGTCGCTGCAGTGGGACCTGCCCGCCATCAAGGCGGACAAGGCGCACGAGAAGTCGCTCGGCAGCAGCAAGGTGACGGTCGCCGTGATCGACACCGGCGTGGACGACACCCACCCGGACCTCGCGCCGAACTTCGACCGGGCCGCGTCGGTCAACTGCGTGACGGGCAAGCCTGACACCACCGACGGGGCGTGGCGGCCGAGCGCCGAGGAGAGCCCGCACGGCACGCACGTGGCCGGTGAGATCGCGGCCGCCAAGAACGGCGTCGGCATGACGGGTGTGGCGCCCGGCGTGAAGGTGGCGGGCATCAAGGTGTCGACCACCGCGGGCTACTTCTACACGGAGGCCGTGGTCTGCGGCTTCATGTGGGCGGCCACGCACGGCGTCGACGTCACCAACAACAGCTATTACACCGACCCGTGGTACTTCAACTGCACCGACGACCCGGACCAGAAGGCCCTCGTGGACGCGGTCACCCGGGCCTCGCGGTACGCGGAGAAGCGGGGTGTGGTCAACGTCGCCGCGGCCGGCAACGAGAACTACGACCTCGCGGCCGACGAGATCACCGACCCGGTCTCGCCGAACGACGGCACGCCCTCGGACCGGGTCATCGACCCGTCGGAGTGCTTCGACATACCGACCCAGCTACCGGGTGTCGTGACGGTCGCGGCGACGGGCGCCAAGGGCCTCAAGTCGTCCTTCTCCAACTACGGCCTGGGCGTCATCGACGTCGCCGCGCCCGGCGGAGACTCGACTGCGTACCAGCCGCCCGCACCGCCCGCGACCAGCGGTCTGATCCTGGGCACGCTGCCCGGCGGCAAGTGGGGCTACATGGCCGGTACGTCGATGGCCTCGCCGCACGTCGCGGCCGTGGCCGCCCTGATCAAGTCGACGCACCCGTACGCCCCGCCGGCCCTGGTGAAGGCGCTGCTGTACGCCGAGGCCGACGCCACGCCGTGCACCGACCCGTACGACATCAACGGCGACGGCAAGGTCGACGCGGTGTGCGAGGGGTCCAAGAACCGCAACGGCTTCTACGGCTGGGGCACGGTGGACGCACTGGACGCCGTGACGAAGTAGCGGTACAGGACGATCAAGGCTCGTCCATATATTGATTCAGTCAATACTGCATAGTGCAGTCATGACTGGAATCAAGTTCGTGGTGCGGGAGGGCGCTCTTCAGGGGCGCCTTCCCGTCCAGAAGCTGGCGCGGACCTGTGTGGCCGAGTGCACGCTGGCCGCCGCCGGACTCGCGGCGCGGCGGGCCGGCCTCGCCGAGGTGCCGGCGGCGCGGGTGGACGACGGGGCGGTCGCCACCGCCTTCCTGAGCGAACGACACCTGTTGATCAATGGTCGCGCGCCGGTCAACTTCGCACCGCTGTCCCGGTTCTTGCGGACGGCGGACGGCTGGGTCCGCACCCACGCGAACTACCCGCACCACCGGGCGCGGCTGCTCGACGCCCTGGGCGTGCCGGAGGACGCGGCGGCTGTCGAAGCGGCGCTCGCCGAGCGGTCCGCCCTGGACGTCGAGGAAGCCGTGTACGCGGCCGGGGGTCTCGCCGTCGCCCTGCGCTCCCCCGCGGAGTGGGCCGCACACCCGCAGGCCGCCGACATCGCGAAACGGCCCCTGGTCGAACAGGGGTGGCTGGACAAGGCACGCGTGCGTGCCTTCGCTCCGCTGGACGCCTCTCCCCTGCTGCCGGCCGCAGGTCTTCGCGTCCTGGACCTGACAAGGGTGCTCGCGGGCCCGGTCGCCACCCGCACGCTCGCCCTGCTCGGCGCGGACGTCCTGCGCCTGGACGCGCCCGGGCTTCCCGAACTGCCGGACCAGCACGCCGACACCGGCCTCGGGAAGCGGTCCGCGACGCTCGACCTGGCCACCGACCGGCAGACCTTCGAGGAGCTGCTCGCGGCGGCGGACGTGGTCGTCACCGGGTACCGGCCGGGCGCGCTGGACCGGTTCGGACTGTCCGCCGAGGCGCTGGCGGAGCGGCGGCCCGGGGTGGTCGTCGCGCAGTTGTCGGCGTGGGGCGCGTACGGGCCCTGGCGCGAACGGCGAGGGTTCGACAGCCTCGTCCAGGCGGCCACCGGGATCGCGGTCCTGGAGGGCTCGGCGGAGCGGCCGGGCGCGCTGCCCGCGCAGGCCCTCGACCACGGGACGGGCTATCTGCTGGTGGCGGCCGTGCTGCGGGCGCTGACCGAGCAGTCGTACGAGGGCGGGAGCCGGTTCGTGCGGCTGGCGCTCGCGCGGACGGCCCGGTGGCTGACGGACGGGGTGGACGGCAGGGGCGGCAGGACTGACATGGTCGCGGGGGACGTGGAAAGGGACTCGGGGGACGTCGAAAGCGACTCCTACGACGGCCCGGCACCCTGGTTGTCGGAGACGCACAGTGCGCTGGGACGGCTGCGGTACGCGCTGTCGCCGGTCTCCTTCGAGGGCGGCCCGGCGGACTGGGACCGGCCGCCGGTGCCGTGGGGGACGGACGCCGCGCGCTGGCACTGAGCGGGCCTGAACCGGCAGGGACACCGGAAGCGTCCGTATGGGTGGAATCCTGTACGACCACTTGTTTTCCTGCAGTTGCCCGGTTCTGTCCACTGTGGTCAAGATCGTGGGGTGAGCTTGACCAGACCCACCTCCGAGGTGACCGACGCGCGCGGCGCCTCGCGGCGTCCCGGCACCGGTCGGGCGGTCGCCGTCCTCGTCCTGGCGGTACTGGGCATGGCGATCCCGCTGCTCGGTCCGTCCGCCGCGCTGCACGGCACCGGGGAGGCCGCCGCGCCCGGGACCGGTGGGGTGGCCCTGCTGCGGACGGTACTGTTCGCGGCGTTGTGCGTGCCACTGGGCGAGCTGTTCGTGGGCCGGGCGGCCCGTTCGGTGCCCGCTGCTCCCCCGGACGCCCCGCGCTCCTGGGCTCCCCGCGCGGCCGCCGCCGGGCTCCTTGCCGCGCTGGGCCTGGCCTCCGTCGTGGCGACCGGCAATCTCGTGCCCCACAGCCTCTCCGAGATCGATGTCGGCGGCCTGTACGCCTCGCGGGACGGCAAG
Organism: Streptomyces sp. SLBN-8D4; assembly: GCF_049739545.1. Classification (NCBI taxonomy): domain Bacteria; kingdom Bacillati; phylum Actinomycetota; class Actinomycetes; order Kitasatosporales; family Streptomycetaceae; genus Streptomyces; species Streptomyces sp. SLBN-8D4. The sequence goes on along the minus strand of NZ_JBMGQC010000001.1, from coordinate 7,545,819 downwards.
GTGGCCCTGCTGGAGGTCAACGCGTTCCTGATCGCCGGTCTGTGTGCCCGCTCGGGCCGCCCGGCCGTCCGGGTGTGGCCCCTGTCCGCCGTGGTGGTGGCGGAGGCCCTGCGCGCGCATCCCGCGACCGAGCACAGTCCGCTGGTCGGCTCCGGGCTGACGGTGGTTCACCTGACCTGCGCGGCGCTGTGGGCGGGCGGGCTGCTGCACGTGCTGCGGACGCTGCGCCAGTGGGGCCCCGGGGAGCCGGCCGCGGCACTGCTCGGGCTCTACGCGCGCGTGGCGGCCGTTCTGCTCGCCGCCATCTCCGCGACCGGTGTGTGGAGTTCGCTGCGCCGGATGCCGCCCGGCACGATCCTGGAACAGCTGACGGACACGGCCTACGGCCGCACTCTGCTCGCCAAGATGCTCCTCGTGGCGGTCGTCACCGCGCTCGCCCTGTGGGCCCGGACCCGGCTGCGGCGCGCCCCCGACCCCCTGACCGCCTGCGCCCCCGCGCGCGTGGAGGTCGTCGCGCTGGGGCTGGTGGTCGTGGTGTCGGGACTGCTGACGGCACTGCCGCTGCCGATCCGCTGGTAGCGCCGCCGGTGACGGTCAGTTGGTGACGAGGACCTTGAGCGCGGTGCGCTCGTCCATCGCCTTGTAGCCGTCGGGGACGCCCTCCAGGCCGACGGTCATGTCGAAGACGGGTGAGGCGTCGACGGTGCCGTCCAGGACGTCGGGGAGCAGCTCGGGGATGTAGGCGCGGACCGGTGCGACGCCGCCGCGCAGGGCGATGTTCCGGTCGAACATGACACTGAGGTCGAGGCCGGTGCCGCTGCCGTGCGGCACTCCGACGAAGCCGATGGCGCCGCCGTCGCGGGTGATGTCGACCGCCGTACGCATGGACTGTTCGGTGCCGACGGCCTCGACGACGGCGTGTGCGCCCTGGCCTCGGGTGAGTTCACGGACGGCCTCGACGGCCGCGTCCCCGCGCTCGGCGACCACGTCGGTGGCGCCGAAACGGCGCGCGAGGTCGGTGCGGACCTGGTGGCGGCCCAGGGCGATGATCCGTTCGGCGCCGAGCCGCTTGGCGGCGAGCACCGCGCACAGGCCGACGGCTCCGTCGCCGACGACGGCGACCGTGGCACCCGGGCGGGCTCCGGCACCGAGGGCCGCGTGGTGCCCGGTGCCCAGGACGTCGGAGAGGGTCAGCAGGGAGGACAGCAGACGGTCGTCGGAAGCCGCCTCCTTGGGCAGCCGTACGAGGGTCCCGTCGGCGAAGGGGACGCGGACGGCTTCGCCCTGGCCACCGTCGTAGCCGACGGAACCCCAGAATCCGCCGTGCTCGCAGGAGGTGGTCAGGCCCTCGCGGCAGTAGTCGCAGACGCCGTCGGACCACATGAAGGGTGCGACGACGAGGTCACCCCGCCCGAGGGTGGCGACCTCGGAGCCGATCTCCTCGACGACGCCGAGGAACTCGTGGCCGATCCGCTGCCCCGGCCGCCGCGCCGCCTCGCCGCGGTAGGCCCACAGGTCGCTGCCGCAGATGCAGGCGCGCAGGACCCGGAGCACGGCGTCGGTGGGCAGTTGCACCACGGGCTCGGGCACGTCCTCCACGCGCATGTCGTAGGGGGCGTGGATGGTGGTGGCGCGCATGGCGAGGGTCCTTCTGGTGCGAGGTCGGGCTGCGCTCAGGGGGTGGTCGAGCGCGGGGTCGGGCGCTTGGTCAGGCGCTTGGTCGAACGCACCTCACCGTACGTCGCCATCGGCCCCGGGCGCGCTTCGAGGGCTCGCAGGGTGCCGATGGCCAGCAGGAACTGCGCGGCGGCATACGTGAGCATGATCCAGAAATCGGGCCGTGGGAGCTGGGGCCAGTCGGCGACGCCGGTCGCGATGAGGGTGTCCGAGAGGAGGAAGAGGGCGCCGCCGACTCCGGTGAGCGCCCCGAACCGCACGGCCGACGCGCACGCCGTCGTCGTGAGCAGCACGCTGTAGCCGGCGACGGGCACGCGCAGTCCGGCGGGCAGGTCCGGCCACAGGGCGACGACGGTGCCGACGAGGGCGGTGGCGTAGGCGGGCGCGAGGAGACCGACACGCGCGCGTGGGCTGCCGTACGCCTGGAAGAGCGCGAGGTAGCAGACATGCCCGGCCGCGAAGGAGGCCATGCCGGCGAGGAAGGCGGGGTCGGCGTCGGACAGCAGCAGGACGTCGCCGCCCCAGCCGCACAGGAGGGCGCCGACCAGGAGCCGGGGCGCCCCGGACGCGACGCAGTACGCGGCCAGGAGGGGCATCAGGAGGGGCTTGGCGACAGTGTGGCCGGGAGCGAAGCCGACGGCCAGGGAGGTGAGGTCGACGGCGGCGGTGAGGGCGAAGACCGTGAGGAGTGCGTGTCGGGTGCCGGGGGCGCTCGGGGTGCTCACGCGGGCACGGTTTCCTCGGCCGTCTCCGGCAGCGGCGCGGGTGCCCAGCCCGGCCCCCTGAAGACGCGGCCGGCCCGCTCGCGCCAAGTCCGTGCCTTCTTGATGTCCTTGAGGATCGCTACGTACTCATGAGTGGCCACCTTGATCGGGTTGAACGTGTTGATGTTCTTGGTCAACCCGTAGACGGGCCGTTCGGTCTCGGCGACGAACGAGCCGAAGAGCCGGTCCCAGACGATGAGGATGCCGCCGAAGTTGCGGTCCAGGTAGCCGCCCTGGGAGGCGTGGTGGACGCGGTGGTGGGACGGGGTGTTGAAGACGAACTCGAACCAACGGGGCATCTTGTCGATGCGTTCGGTGTGGATCCAGAACTGGTAGACGAGGTTCGCGGAGGAGCAGAAACGCGAGCGCGGCCGGGTGGACGCCGGCGGCGACGAGGGGAACGTAGAACGGCCAGACGGTCAGGGTCGTCCAGGGCTGGCGCAGCGCGGTGGTGAGGTTGAACTTCCGGCTGGAGTGGTGGACGACATGGCACGCCCACAGGATGCGGATGACGTGGTGGCCGCGGTGGGACCAGTAGTAGAAGAAGTCCTGCCCGAGCAGCATCAGAGGGACCGTCCACCACAGGACGGGGACGCGGAGCGGGGTGAACTCGTACAGGGCGGTGTAGACGGCGACGATCGGGATCTTCCAGAAGAAGTCGAAGAAGAGGCTGCCGAGTCCCATGCCGATGCTGGTGGCGGCGTCCCTCGTCTCGTAGCCGGCCGCGTCCTCGTCCGGATGGATGCGGACGCTGATGATCTCGATGACGGTGAGCAGCACGAAGGCGGGTATGGACCAGACCACGACGTCGGGGAGGTTCGGCATGCGTGCACCGTAGAACCGCCGGTCGGGCACGGCTAGACGTTGTTACCCACAAGTATTACCGGTGGTACGCGCTTGCTTCTTGGCGATCTCCGCCAAGGGTGTCAGCGGGCGGTCCTACGCTGCGGAGGCAGTGGAGGGGGAGGTCGGGGATGCAGGGACTCGAGGTTGTGCTGGTGCGGCTGGCATCGACGGTGGTCCAGACGGTCGCCAAGTCGGCGCTCGCGCCGCGGCCGGGCGCGGGTCTGGTTCCGGATCCGGTACGGCCGTTGCCGAAGCCGGCGGGGCCGGAGCGGCTGGCGCGGGTGCTGGGCGGGCGGATCGCGGGGGCTTACGCTTCGCTGCCGGAGCACGAACGGCTGGCCGCTGTGGCGGCGGTGCAGGACACGTTCGCGGCGGCGGGGGAGGTGGACGCGGAACGGCTGTTCGCGGCGGACCTGGATCCCGGGCGGCTGGTGGAACAACTACGGCGCCCGGTGGACGACTTGGCCACCGCCGCCCAGGACCTGTACCGGGAGTTACTCGGGCTGTGCTGCGAGCACCTCGTCGAGCAGCTCACCGCGCATCCGTCGTTCGCCGCGCGGGCGGCGGTGGAGCAGACGCGGCGGACGGGCGAGCTGCTCAGGGGGCGGAGCACGGAAGGGCCGGTCACCTCGGACTTCGACGAACGGTACGCGCGGTTCGTCACCGGGACGCACTCCCGGCTGGAGCTGTTCGGGGTGACGCTGGGCGGACGGCGGCGGGCCGAGTGGGCGCTGGACACGGCGTACCTGAGTCTGGCGGTCAGCGGTGAGGGCCGGTACGAGCCGCAGCGCGAGGGCCTGCCCCAGGAGGCGCCCACGCCCGTGAAGGTGGAGCAGGCGCTCGCGACGTCCGGCCAGCGGCTGCTGCTGCGCGGACCGGCCGGGTCGGGCAAGTCGACACTGCTTCAGTGGCTGGCGCTGAACGCGGCCCGGCAGAGCTTCGGCCCCCAACTGGCCGACTGGAACCGGTGCGTGCCTTTCGTACTGCGCCTGCGCTCCTTCCACACCCCGGACGGGCTGCCGATGCCCGAGGACTTCCTGTCGGCGTCCGGAGTGCCGCTGCGCGCCCCGGACGGCTGGGTGGAACACCTGCTCGCCAGTGGCCAGGCACTGGTATTGGTGGACGGTGTCGACGAGGTGCCGCTGCGGCTGCGCGAGCGGACCGAGAAGTGGCTGAAGTCGCTGCTCACCGCTTTCCCGCGGGCGCGGTACGTGGTCACGACCCGTCCCTCGGCGGTCCCGGAGGACTGGCTGTCGGCGCAGGGCTTCACGGCGCACACGCTGCTGCCGATGGAGCGCGAGGACATCAAGGCGTTCGTACGGCACTGGCACGACGCGGCCCGCCAGGAGTGCGGGCCTGAGGCGGAACGGTCGGTGCTGGACCGGTACGAGGCGAGTCTCGGCGAGGCGCTGACCACGCGCCGGGACCTGGGGCGGCTGGCGACGAACCCGCTGATGTGCGCCCTGCTCTGTGCACTGAATCGCGACCGGCGCATGCATCTCCCGCGTGCCCGGAAGGAGTTGTACGACGCGGCGCTGGACATGCTGCTGGTGCGGCGGGACACGGAACGCGAGATCACCGCGGTCGAGGGGGTCTCCCTCTCGCGCGACGAGCAGACGGCCCTGTTGCAGCGGCTCGCCTACTGGATGATCCGCAACGGGCAGGTGGAGGCGGCCAGGGACGAGGTCGTTGCCATGCTCGACGAGTGGCTGGCGGCGATGCCGCAGGTACGGGAGCAGGGGGACGCGGGGCAGGTCTTCTCCCATCTGCTGATCCGCAGCGGGCTGCTGCGCGAACCGGTGCCGGGGTATGTGGACTTCGTCCACCGCACCTTCCAGGACTACCTGGGAGCGAAGGCGGCGATCGAGGCGCGGGACTTCGGAGTGCTGGTCCGCAACGCCCACGACGACCAGTGGGACGACGTGGTGCGGATGGCGGTGGGGCACGCGCGCGTGGAGGAACGGTCGCGGCTGCTGAGGCAGTTGCTGCGGCGGGCCGACAAGGTACGGAGGTATCGGGAACGGTTGGTGTTGTTGGCGGCGGCAAGTCTGGAGCATGCGCCGGAGTTGGATCCGGGAGTGCGGGGGGAGGTCGAGGAACGGACTGCGGAGTTGTTGCCACCGCGGAGCTTCAAGCGGGCGGAGCCCTTGGCCAAGGCTGGGGAGTTGGTGCTTGAGCTGTTGCCGGGACCGGAGGAATTGACGGAGCCCGAGGCGGCGGCTGTGGTACGGACGGCGCGGTTGATCGGGGGCGACGCGTCTTTCGAGTTCATCACTCGTTTCCGGGCCGACCGGCGCATGGCTGTGCGCTCGGAACTCAACACTGCTTGGCCGTCGTTCGACACGATCGAGTACTTCGAGGCGGTCCTTGAAGGCACCGTCGAGGCCGGGCAGATCCTCACCATGGATGACGCCGAGAAACTGGCACTCCTGCCGCGCGTGCCCCAGCTCACCGAGCTGTTCCTGGTCGGTGACCATGAGATTTCTCCAGCTGTGCTGGCACACGAGCGGCTGGAATTTCTGGGCCTTATACGGAATCACCTGATCAGTAACGTCTCGTCGCTGCAGAATTTGCCGAACCTGCGCAGCCTGACCCTCGACACCTGTCAGTCCGTCACTGATCTCGACTCGCTTTCCCACCTCCCTTTGACCCACGTCCACGTGTACAAACCTGGCACCCAGCTCTCGCTGGCGCCCCTGGCAGAGCTGACCGACCTCCAGCACTTCACCTTCGACTTCGCAGCCGCCGAATCAAGGCTGGACAAATTACTGTTCGCCCCCCAGCTCACCGGTCTCGGGTTCTTCCAGCAAGCATGCGTCACGAGGCTGGTCGGGTTGGAAGCCCTGACGTCTCTCACGTGGCTCACCGTCAACACGGAGCAGCAGTGGCGCGCCTTTCTCACAGCCGGAGTGTTTTCACCGTTGGAGACACTCCAGATCCTGGACGTGCCGCACATCGACCTTGCAGACGTGGTTCCACACCAGGGGCTCAACACCGTCTACGTCAGCAAGTCCCGCCAAGTGGACAACATCGCCGCCCTCTCCGAACTGCCCGCCCTGGTGACTGTCGAGTTCTCCCGCTGCGGCCCCCTCGACCTGACACCCCTGATCCCTTTGGCGCACGTCAGGGTCAGGCTCTACGACTGCGACCCAGCTCTCGGCATCGAGTTCTTCCCTCAAGAACGTCTGCTCGTCAACTAGATCCCCACCGCCCCCAACAGCGATCCCACCCCGTAAGTGACCCCCATCGCCAACACCCCGCCCGCCACATTCCGCACCACCGCCCGCCCGGGCGGCGCCGCCCCCAACCGCGCGCTGCTCCACCCCGTCAGCACCAGCGCCGCCACCACCGACACCACGGTCACCGGCACCCGCCACCCCGACGGTGGCAGCACGATGGCGAGGAGCGGCAGCAGCGCCCCCGCCGTGAACGCCAGGAAGCTCGCCCAGGCCGCGTGCCAGGGGTTCGTGAGTTCGTCCGGGTCGATGCCGAGCTCCACGCGCGCGTGGGCCCGGAGTGCGTCACGCTCCGTGAGTTGCTGCGCCGCCTCACGGGCCACGTCACGGGACAGGCCGCGTTCCTCCAGAAGCTCCGTCAATTCCTCCAGCTCCGCCTCGGGCTGTTCGCGGAGTTCCCGTTTCTCCACGGCCAGCGCGGCCATCTCGGAGTCGCGCTGGGTCGACACGGACACGTACTCCCCGGCCGCCATGGACATCGAGCCGGCCAGCAGGCCCGCCAGACCCGCCGTCAGCAACGCCGCGCGGTCGCTCGTGGCGCCGGCCACGCCGACGACGAGGCCCGCCGTGGAGACGATGCCGTCGTTCGCGCCGAGGACCGCCGCGCGCAGCCAGTTGAGACGGGCGCCGAGCCCACCACCGTGCGCCTCGCCGTGCGCCGGTCCACCCACACCCTCTTCGGTCATCCCCGGAGGATCGCACCCCGGTCCTCGCGAGCCGCGCACCGACGCCGCCGTGAGGGACTGTCAGTCGTGGCCCGTATCCTCATGAACCATGCTCGAAGACCAGACGACCGCAGCGTCCTCCCCCACAGCGTGGCCGGCCGCGTATCCGCAGGGATACGCGGTCGTCGACGTGGAGACCACCGGCCTGGCCCGCGACGACCGGATAATCTCCGCGGCCGTCTACCGACTTGACGCCCGCGGCGAGGTCGAGGACCACTGGTACACGCTGGTCAATCCGGAGCGCGACCCGGGCCCCGTGTGGATCCACGGGTTGACGAGCGACACACTCGAGGGCGCCCCTCTCTTCCAGGACGTCGCCGACGAGTTCTCGGCCCGTCTCGACGGCCGCGTGCTCGTCGCGCACAACGCCGTCTTCGACTGGCAGATGATCGCCCGTGAGTACGCGCGCGCGGGCCGGGTCGCGCCGGTGAGTCAGCGGCTGTGCACCATCGTCCTGTCGAAGGAGCTCGGCCTCCCGCTGCCCAACCACAAGCTGGAGTCGCTGGCGGCCCACTTCGGTGTCGTACAGCAGCGGGCGCACCATGCCCTCGACGACGCGCGCGTGCTGGCGGAGGCCTTCCGGCCGAGCCTGCGGGCCGCCGCCGCGCGCAGTGTGCGGCTGCCGCTGCACGAGTGCCGGCCGCTGACCGAGTGGACGGACCGGGCGGTGCCCCGGCAGTCGGCGGGCTACGGCGGTTACCGGACCACCAGTTGGCGGCCCACCCGCAAGCGGCCCGCGTGCCCCTACCCCAACCCGGGGCGGTTCGAGGACGGCAAACCGCTCAAACAGGGCATGCGGATCGCCTTCTCCGGAGACACCTCGATCGAGCGCGACCTCCTGGAGGACCGCGCGATCGAGGCCGGGCTGCATGTCGCCACCAGCATCTCCCGGCTGACCAGCCTGCTCGTCACCAACGACCCGGACTCGGGCACGTCCAAGGTGGTCAAGGCCCGGCAGTTCGGCACGCCGGTCGTCGACGAGGCGGCCTTCGGGCAGCTTCTCCGGGATGTGGAACCGGCGTCGGAGGGATGACCGTAGGGGAGGGTGACCGGACGGAAGGGATGACCGGACGGAAGGGATGACCGGACGGAGCGAATGGGCCGTACGGAGGGGACGGCCGTACGGAACGCACCGTCGCGTCGGTCACACGGCCGAGCCGACCTTGTCCACGATGCCGGCCTTGCCCTCCGCGCGGGCACAGTGCGCGCCGCAGAACCAGTGACCGTCCACCTCGACGCCCTGGCCGATGATCTGCACCCGGCAGTGCTCGCAGATCGGTGCCATGCGGTGGATCGCGCAGGCGAACGAGTCGAAGACGTGGCGTGCCCCGTCCCGGGTCTCGACGGTGAAGGCCAGCTCGTAGTCGTTCCCACACACTTCGCAACGTGTCATAAGCCGAATCGTCAGGGGCGGGTCCGGCCCTCGCAAGCCGGGAGCGTCCCTCGGGTGGGACCGGCGACGGAGGCTGAGCACACCCCTGTGGGAACACCCCGCCGTCCGAGTTGTACGGTCGTGGGGTGTACCGCTTCCTGTTGTCCCGGCAGTGGGTGATCCTCACCCTGGTCGCCCTGCTCCTCATCCCCACGATGATCAGGCTGGGCATCTGGCAGATGCACCGCTACGAGATGCGCACCGCCCGCAACCAGCTGGTCTCCGACGCTATGTCCGCGAAGCCGGTGCCCGTGGAGCGGATGACCTCGCCCGGACACACGGTCACCACCCACGACCGGTACCGCCGCGTGACCGCGAAGGGGCACTTCGACACCGACGACGAGGTCGTCGTCCGGCGCCGCACCAACTCCGACGACGAGGTCGGCTACCACGTCCTGACCCCCTTCGTCCTCGACGACGGCAAGGTGCTGCTGGTCAACCGGGGCTGGATCCCCTCGAACGGTCCGAGCCAGACCGCGTTCCCGAAGGTCCCCGCTCCCCCGAAGGGCGAGATCACCGTCACCGGGCGGCTGATGCCCGACGAGACGACCGCGGCGAGCGGCATCAAGAACCTCAAGGGGCTGCCGGACCGGCAGGTCATGCTGATCAACAGCGAGCAGGAGGCCGAGCGGCTCGGTGCCACGGTGCTCGGCGGGTACATCGCCCAGACGGCACCCGAGCCGAAGGGTGACAGCCCGGAACTGATCGGCGGCAACCCCGGCAAGGAGGACGCCGCGCTGAACTACGCCTACGCCATCCAGTGGTGGCTGTTCTCCGCCGGCGTTCCGATCGGGTGGGTCGTCCTCGTGCGGCGCGAGCTCCGCGACCGCCGGGAGAAGGCGGAGCAGGGCAGCACCGCGGAGGCCGAACCGGCCGCGGTGTGACACGCCCATGGGAAGCCTCTGGCGGCCCATGGGAGGCCCTGGGTGGGCCCGGCGTGACACACCCATCGGGGAAGGCCCGAGCAGGCCCCGACGCGACGCGTCCGCGCAGCACGCCGGACGTGCTACTCACCCGGCCGGCACACCCCGACGTGGCGCTCACTGTCCCGGACGGTCCCGCCAGTAGCGGAACGTGCGTTCCGGCTCGGGCAGCAGCTCCCACGGATGCGGGGTCATATGGCGGCCGATCCGCCGGAACACCGGCGCCGCGTCGGCCGGGCGGTGGGTGCGGACGAGTGCGAAGGCCAGGATGTTGAGGTCGGCGACAGCCTCGGCGTGCGGTGCGGCGGCGGTGCGGAACCACGCGGTCAGGGCAGACTCGATCTCGACGCCGACCCGGGGTTCGTTCCAGTGGCGGTCGGCCCCGAAGGACATCTGCCGCTGCCGGTGCGCGACGAGTTCGACGCGGGCCGCCACGGGTAGCAGGGCGAGCGGTGAGCCGTGCGGGGCGCGGGCGGCGCCGTGTCCGGCGAAGTCGATCATGTCGGCGACAGAGCCGTGTCCGCGCGGGGACAGATAGCGCAGCAGCCGGTGGTAGGCGCCCCGGTGCCACGGGGCCCGAATGACGGCCTCGGTCCAGACGGGCACGGCGTCCCGGGGCGGTACGGCGAGGGAGTCCATCAGCCCGAGGAGGGCCAGCCAGGGTGTCGGATCCTCGGGGCAGGCCTCGGCGGCTCGCAGACACGCTCGCTCGGCGTCCCGGACCGCAGTCCACCCGTCGGCCGGGGCCCGTACACACCGGACACACGCCCACAGCACCAGTGCGTCCCCGTCACCGGGCCGTTCGGTGATCCAGCGCTCGGACACCGAGACCGGCAGGCGGTCCGCCAGTACCGACATCCGGTGCCACCGCCGATCCCAGTCCTTCCCCGTGTCCCGCAGCACGTCGGCGACCGGCTGCCAGAGCGGACGGCTGGAACCCGCGCCGAGGCCGTGCAGCTGAGGGGTGGGCCGCAGTTCGGTCAGCGTCGCGTGCAGCGCGTCGTCGTCGAGGGCGGGGTGAACCAGCAGGGCGGTGCGGCGTCTGAACATCTCGGTCCCTGAAGGTGAGTGGGGCGGGCGGAGCGCCCGCCCCGTGGTCCACGACGGCGGCGTCAGCAGCACCGGCCCTGCGGATGGGCCTCCCGATGCCGCGCGCGCAGCACCTCGTACTCCCGTCTGGTCGGTACCGGTGCGAGCGGACGGTGGCGCCGGATCCGCTCGCGGTAGCGGTCGTACTCCGCCTCCCCGGTCAGCTCCCGCAGGTACCACCGCACAGCCCGCACCCAGCGCCGCGCGGTCCGCACCCGGCGCCGCGCGGTCACCGTCACCGTCACCGTCACGGGCGCACTCCCACGAACTCGTGCTCGTCACCGGCCTGCTCGGGCACGTCGATCCGCGACTCGACGTACGGCGCCTCGGTGGTCGGCGACGCCCCCGGCGCCCGGACCGCCCGCACGCACACCACCCCCGCGTTGACGATCACGACCGCGACCAGCAGCAGGAACAGGGCGATCAGCACGCCGTCGACCGTGGAGTTGGTGACCACGGTGTGCATGTCGTCGAGGGTCTTGGCGGGCGCGAGCACCTGGCCCGCGTCGATGCCGTCCGCGTACTTGGCCCGCTGGGCGAAGAACCCGACCCGCGGATCGTCGGAGAAGATCTTCTGCCACCCCGCGGTGAAGGTGATCGCGACCACCCAGGCCAGCGGGATCCCGGTGACCCACGCCCAGCGCAGCTTCCCGGACTTGACGAGGACGGTGGTGCACACGGCCAGGGCGATCGCGGCCAGCAGCTGGTTCGCGATGCCGAAGAGCGGGAAGAGCTGGTTGATTCCGCCGAGCGGGTCGGTGGCGCCGGTGTAGAGGAAGTAGCCCCAGGCCGCGACCACCAGAGCACTGCACAGCCAGATGCCCGGCTTCCAGTTGACCCGGCCGACCGGCTTCCACACGTTGCCGAGCATGTCCTGGAGCATGAAGCGGCCGACCCGGGTTCCCGCGTCCACCGTGGTCAGGATGAACAGTGCCTCGAACATGATGGCGAAGTGGTACCAGAAGGCCTTCAGGGCGGTCCCGCCGAAGACGCCGGAGAAGATCTCCGACATGCCGACCGCGAGGGTCGGGGCGCCTCCGGAGCGGGCGATCAGGGACTGTTCCTCGACCGCCTTGGCCGCGTGGGTCAGCTGGTCGGGCGTGATGGTGAAGCCGAGGCCGGCGACCGCGTGCGCGGCCGACTCGGCTGTCGTGCCGAGCAGTCCGGCCGGGGCGTTCATCGCGTAGTACAGGCCGGGCTCCAGGGTCGCGGCGGCGATCAGCGCCATGATCGCGACGAACGACTCCATCAGCATGGCGCCGTAGCCGATCATGCGGACCTGCGACTCCTTCCGGATCAGCTTCGGTGTCGTACCGGAGGAGACCAGGGCGTGGAAGCCGGACAGCGCGCCGCAGGCGATGGTGATGAACAGGAAGGGAAAGAGCGATCCCGCGAAGACCGGGCCCGCTCCCGACGAGGCGAAGTCCGTCACGGCCTCCGCGCGCAGCACCGGGGCGGCGACCACGACCCCGACGGCGAGCAACGCGATCGTGCCGATCTTCATGAAGGTGGAGAGGTAGTCGCGGGGGGCCAGGAGCATCCAGACCGGGAGGACGGACGCCACGAAGCCGTAGCCGACCAGGCAGAAGACCAGGGTCGTAGGGCTGAGGGTGAAGGTGGAGGCCAGCGAGGAGTTCTGGACCCAGCTGCCGCCGACGATCGCGAGGAGGAGCAGCGCGACACCGATGAAGCTGGTCTCCACGACCCGGCCGGGGCGGATGCGGTGCAGCCAGAAGCCCATGAACAGAGCGATCGGGATGGTCATGGCGACGGAGAAGGTGCCCCACGGGGAGTGGGCGAGGGCGTTGACCACGACCAGGGCGAGCACGCCCAGCAGGATGATCATGATGGCGAAGACCGCGATCAGCGCGGCCGCGCCGCCCGCCCTGCCTATCTCGTCACGGGCCATCTGCCCGAGCGACTTGCCGTCCCGACGCATGGACAGGAACAGCACGACCATGTCCTGCACGGCCCCGGCGAAGATCACTCCGGCGACGATCCACAGAGTGCCGGGCAGATAGCCCATCTGGGCCGCGAGGACCGGGCCGACCAGCGGTCCGGCGCCCGCGATCGCGGCGAAGTGGTGGCCGAGGAGCACCCGCTTGTCGGTGGGGTGGAAGTCGACGCCGTCCTCCAGGCGTTCGGCCGGGGTGGCGCGGCGGTCGTCCGGCTTCAGGACGCGGCGGGCGAGGAAGCGGGAGTAGAAGCGGTAGGCGATCGCGTACGAGCCGAGCGCGGCGACGACCAGCCAGACCGCGGAGATCTTCTCGCCCCTGGCCAGGGCGAGCACGCCCCAGGCGACCGCGCCGAGCAGGGCGACGACGGCCCACAGCAGGACCGACCGAGCTGACATTCGTGATTTTTCAGGCGCCTTGAGGGCAGGCTGAAGGACGGTTTCGGGCATGGCGGCTCCTGACCGGAAACGGTGGGACAACTAAGGGAAACGAAGGGCTCAGCGGCGATCTCGGTCCGACAGGACGTACGCGGCGAGCAGGCACAGACCGCACCCCGGCACCCAGGCCAGCTGGTACCAGTAGAAGAACGGCGTGCCCGCCAGGCGCGGCTCCGCACCGGCGTACATCGGGACCCACAGCAGTCCCGCGGCGGGTGCGAGAAGCAGTACGGCGATCGCGACGCGCCGTAGCCGGTGATGACCGGTCCGTGCCATGACCTGCGCTCCTCTCCCCATCGCTGTCGGTCTGTGCAAGAGTTGCGCACCTCCCACGGACGGTTGACAGCGAATTCCGGGGAGATTTCACGCCGATGTCCGTCATCCGAACCGGCTGCCCGCGCAACTAATGCGCGAGGGCACAGACACCTTCGGGCACACGCAGGGCACACCAAGGACGGTGACCATGGCCGACGGCGCCATGACCGCGACGTTTCTCGCCGTGATCGGCGGAGCGTCGCTGCTCGCCGTGACCGCGCGCCGGCTGCGCCCGAGCGACCGGCTGCCGTCCCTGGAGGGCTGGGCGCTGGCCGACCGCAGTCTCGGCCCGGTGTGGACCTGGCTGCTGCTGGGCGGCACGATCTTCACCGCGTACACCTTCACGGCCGTACCCGGCCTCGCGTACGGCAACGGCGGAGCCGCCTTCTTCGCGGTGCCGTACACGGTGATCGTCTGTCCGATCGCCTTCGTGCTGCTCGGCCGCCTCGGCGAGGTGGCCCGCCGGCACGGCTACATCACCGCGGCCGACTTCGTGCGCGGCCGCTACGGGTCGGCGCCGCTGGCCCTGGTGGTCGCGCTCACCGGGATCCTCGCGACGATGCCGTATCTGGCGCTCCAACTGCTCGGGATACGGGCCGTGCTGACCGCCGGGGGCGTGTACCCGCGGGGCGCGAGCGGTGACCTGGTGATGGTGGCTCTGTTCGCGGGGCTCGCGGTGGCCACCTACCGGCACGGGCTGCGGGCGCCCACCGTGATCTCCGCGCTCAAGGCGGTCGCCGTCTTCGTCTCGCTCACCGCCGTCACCTGGCTGGTCCTGGAACGGCTCGGCGGACCGGGCGCGGTGTTCGACGGGGCCGCCGGGCGGCTGGGCGAACCCGCCCTGCTCCTCTCCCCCGAACAGCAGCCCGCCTACGCCACCCTCGCCCTCGGCTCCGCCCTCGCCCTGCTGATGTACCCGCACGTCCTGACCGCCGCCTTCGCCGCCGACAGCCCCCGCACCCTGCGCAAGGTCGCCGTGGCGCTGCCCGCCTGGACGGGGCTGCTCGCGCTCTTCGGGTTCCTCGGCATCGCGGCGCTCGCGGCCGGGGTGCGGGCACCGGAGGGCGGCGCCGAGACCGCCGTACCGATGCTGGTGGACCGGCTGATGCCGGGGCCGCTGGCCGGGCTGGTGTTCGGCGCGATCACTGTGGGGGCGCTGGTCCCGGCCGCGGTGATGTCGATCGCGGCGGCCACCAGCTTCGTCCGCAACGTGTACGTCGAGTACGTGCACCCCACCGCCACGCCCAAGCGGCAGGTGCGCATCGCCAAGACGGTGTCGCTGACGGCGAAGGTGGGCGCGGTCGCCTTCGTGTTCGGGCTGCGCGACCAGGACGCCGTCAACCTGCAGCTCCTCGGCGGGGTCTGGATCCTGCAGATCTTCCCGGCCGTCGCCGTGGGTCTGTTCACCGGGCGGCTGCATCCGCGGGCGCTGCTCGCCGGATGGGCGGCGGGCATGCTGACCGGCACCTTCCTCGTGGTCCGCGAGGGCTTCTCCTCGCTCGGCAGCGGGCCCTTCCAGATCTACGCCGGTCTGGTCGCCCTCCTGCTGAACCTGACCGTCGCCCTGGCCGGAACCGCGGCCCTCGAACGGCTCGGCGTCCCGCGCGGCGCCGACCTGACCGACCTACCGTCGCGCCTGACCGTCAGGCGGCGCCCCGAGACGGGAGCGAACAACCCGTGAGACAGCACCTGAGACACGGCACCCCGGTGCCCGTCCCGCTCGCCCCGGCGGCGGCCGACCCGGCCGAACTGGAGCGCGAGGCCGGTGTGGCCCGCCTTTTCGAGCTGCACTACGCCTCGATGCTCCGCCTCGCCGTGCTGCTCGGCGCCGACGACCCGGAGAACGTGGTCGCCGAGGCCTACTACCAGATCTACCGGAAGTGGCGGCGCCTGCGGGACACCGAGGCGGCGGAGGCCTATCTGCGCTCCACCGTCTGCAATCTGACCCGGATGCGGATACGGCATCTCCAGGTCGCCCGCAGGCACGTCGAGCACCCCCCGGCGAGCACGGACGAGCTCGTGGCCTCCGCCGAGAGCACCGCGCTCCTCCACGACGACCAGCGTGTCCTCATCGACGCGCTCCAGCAGTTGCCCGCCCGGCAGCGCGAGGCGCTGGTGCTCAGGCACTGGCTCGGGCTGAAGGAGAGCGAGATCGCGTCCGCTATGGGGATCTCCTGCGGCTCCGTCAAGACCCACACGGCACGCGGCCTGGCCGCACTGACCCAGGCGATGGAGGCCCGGCGATGACGCACCGAGACACGACCGAGTCGCGCACCGCGCAGGAACTCCAGGAAGCTCTCGCCGCGCTGGCGGGCGGGGTGCACGCGGCCCCCGACGCCTATCGCACGGCACGCGGCGAGTGGCTGCGCCGGGAACGCCGCCGCCGGCTCGTCCTGACCGTCCTCATCGCGGTCGTGTTCGCGCTCGCGACACTGATCGGTCTGTGGGTCCTGAACCAGACACCGGCGCACTCGGGGGTGATCTTCTCGGGGACAGCCGCTTCACTCCCCCGGCCCCACCCCTGATTGCCCGCACGGCCGGCCGGGAAACCGCACAGCGTGCACCCCCGTATCGAGGACTACGCCCTCATCGGCGACGAACAGACCGCCGCCCTGGTCGGCATGGACGGCTCCGTGGACTGGCTGTGCCTGCCCCGCTTCGACTCGGCGGCCTGCTTCGCCAGACTGCTCGGGGACGAGGAGAACGGCCACTGGCGGATCGCTCCGAAGAACGCCGACCGGTGCACGAGGCGCGCCTACCGCCCCGACACCCTCGTCCTGGACACCGAGTGGGAGACCGACGAGGGCGCGGTGCGCGTCACCGACCTGATGCCGCAGCGAGATGTCGCACCCGACGTCGTACGCGTCGTGGAAGGGCTCCGCGGCCGGGTCACCGTGCGCAGCACGCTGAGGCTGCGCTTCGAGTACGGCTCGATCGTGCCGTGGGTGCGCAGGGCGGACGGGCACCGGGTGGCCGTCGCGGGACCCGACGCGACATGGCTGCGCAGCGAGCCCCCGGTACGCACCTGGGGCGAGCACTTCGGGACGCACTCGGAGTTCACCGTCGAGGCGGGCGAGAAGGTCGCGTTCGTCCTCACCTGGCATCCCTCGCACGAGCCGCGCCCCCCGCTGACCGACCCCTTCGAGACGCTGGAGAGCAGCGTGGCCGACTGGCAGGCGTGGGCGGCGCGCTGCCGCTACGACGGTCCGCACCGGGACGCCGTGGTCCGTTCCCTGATCACCCTGAAGGCGCTCACCTACCGGCCGACCGGCGGCATCGTGGCCGCGGCCACCACCTCGCTGCCGGAGGAGATGGGCGGGGTGCGCAACTGGGACTACCGCTACTGCTGGCTGCGCGACTCCACCCTCACGCTGTCCGCCCTGGTGCAGTGCGGTTACCTGGAGGAGGCCGAGGCCTGGCGGGACTGGCTGCTGCGCGCGGTCGCCGGCGACCCGGCGGACCTGCAGATCATGTACGGCGTGGCGGGCGAGCGGCGGCTGCCCGAGTTCGAGCTGCCGTGGCTGTCCGGCTTCGGCGGCTCCACGCCGGTACGCATCGGCAACGAGGCCGTGAAGCAGCTCCAGCTGGACGTGTACGGCGAGGTCATGGACTCGCTGTCGCTGGCACGGCGGGCGGGCCTGCCCGCCAAGCCGCACATGTGGTCCCTGCAGAGCGTCCTGCTGGACTTCCTCCGCTCCTCCTGGCGGCAGCCGGACGAGGGGATCTGGGAGGTGCGCGGCGGCCGCCGCGACTTCGTCCACTCGAAGGTCATGGTGTGGGTCGCCGCCGACCGCGCGGTGCGGGCCCTGGAGGCATTCCCGGCCCTGAAGGGCGCCCCGGACGGCTGGCGCGCGCTGCGCGACGAGGTGCACCGCGAGGTCTGCGAGAAGGGCTACGACGCCGAACGCAACACCTTCACCCAGTACTACGGCTCACGCGAACTCGACGCGTCCCTGCTGCTGATCCCGCGCACCGGCTTCCTGCCGCCCGACGATCCCCGGGTCGTCGGCACCATCGACGCGATCCGCGCGGAGCTGGACCACGACGGACTGGTACGGCGGTACAGCGCCGAGGAGACCCCCGTCGACGGGCTGCCCGGCGGCGAGGGCACCTTCCTGGTGTGCTCGTTCTGGCTCGCCGACGCCCTCCACATGACCGGCCGCACGAAGGAGGCGCGGGACCTGTTCGAACGGCTGCTGGGGCTGGCCAACGACGTGGGGCTGCTGTCCGAGGAGTACGACCCGGTGGCCGGCGTCCAGCTCGGCAACTTCCCGCAGGCGTTCAGCCACATCGGTCTGGTGACCACCGCCCTCACCCTGTACGGGGGCGAGGGGGCAGGATAGGAACCATGGATCTTGGACTGAAGGACCGTGTGTACGTCGTCACCGGAGCGACCCGGGGGCTCGGCAACGCGGCCGCGCGTTCGCTGGTCGCGGACGGGGCGAAGGTCGTGGTGACCGGGCGGGAGGAGACGCGAGCGCTTGCCGCGGCCGCGGAGTTGGGGCCGAACGCCGTGGGCGTGGCCGTCGACAACGCCGATCCGTCGGCGCCCGAGCGGCTGATCGCCACCGCGCGCGAGCACTTCGGCGGCTTCGACGGAGTGCTCGTCAGCGTCGGTGGGCCCCCGCCCGGTTTTGTCGCCGACAACACGGACGAGCAGTGGCAGTCCGCCTTCGAGTCCGTGTTCCTCGGGGCGGTCCGGCTGGCTCGGGCGGCCGCGGCGGAGCTGGAGGCGGGGGGTGTCATCGGGTTCGTGCTCTCCGCGTCGGTGCACGAGCCGCTCCCGGGGCTGACCATCTCGAACGGACTGCGGCCCGGTCTCGCGGGGTTCGCGAAGTCCCTCGCGGACGAGCTGGGGCCGCGCGGGATTCGGGTCGTCGGTCTTCTGCCGTCCCGCATCGACACGGATCGCGTGCGCGAGCTGGACGCGTTGTCCGCGGACCCGGAGGCGACTCGGGCTGCGAACGAGTCCCGGATTCCGTTGCGGCGGTATGGGACGCCGGAGGAGTTCGGGCGGGCTGCGGCGTTCTTCCTGTCGCCGGCCGCTTCCTATTTGACCGGGGTCATGCTGCCCGTCGATGGGGGCATGCGGCACGGTTTTTAGACTGCGGACAGGTGGGGGCTGAGCGCGCGGTTCCCCGCGCCCCTGAAAGCACAGGCCCTCAACTGACCCTTTCTGCCTTGTGCTTGACGCCGGTCATGCGGACCTCGGCCGGAAGTGAGTCGAGGCCCGCCGAATTACGGGCGTGGGCCAGTGCCTCGGTCGTCAGGTGGTGCAGGGCCGTTCCCGGGTCCACGTGGGGTTCCAGCAGGAGCCGCACCCGGGTCCCGGGAGCGTCCGGGCGGCCGGTCAGATGGGCGTGGGCCCGCTGGACGCCGTCCAACTCGGCTGCGTCACCTTCGAGTACGCCCTCCAGGGCCCGGCCCCTCAGGAGCGCGCCCTCGCCGTCGCCCGTGCTGACGCGCACCTCCGTGAGCCGGCGCCTGCGCAGCACCGACGTCAGCCACCACAGGGTCAGGAGCACCACGAGCGCCAGTGCGGCGATGACCGTCGGCCACCACCAGCCCTCGCCCTCCCAGCGGGTGCGCTCCGCGTCGCTCAGCAGGACGTCCTTCTTGCCGTCGTGGATCCACCAGGACGGCGGGTCGAGGCCGAGGCCCACGGCGAGCACCGAGCCGCCGACGACCAGGAGCACCAGGCCCACCAGGCCGATCAGTACGCGGTTGACGGTCCTGGACATCGGCCTCAGCCCTTCTTCCCGGTCGTTCGCGCCACGTGCACCGACAGGGCGGGCGGCCGGGCCAGGCCCAGTCCCCTGATCGCCTCGGCGAGGGTGGCGTCCAGGTCGGCGCGTACGTCGTCCAGTTCACGGAAGTGGGAGACCGTGCGGACGTCGGCCTTCCGCCGCCTCATCCGTACGCGTGCGGACTGGACGCCGGACACCTCCATGGCGCGGTCGCGCAGCACCATGGCGGCCGCGTCGCGGTGCAGGCCGGCGCGGACGTCGGGGTGGGTGCGGCTCATCGGGAGCAGGCCGCGCAGCCCCGGTGTGACGGCCAGGACGATCAGCCACAGGCCCAGGGCCGCGGCGACACCGGCGCCGATCAGGACCCAGATGTCGTCCAGGGGGCGTTCGGCGAGCTGTGCGGAGAGTGCGCGGCGCCAGTGCATGGCCGGCCGGTCGGCCCGGACGGCCGCGATGTCGTACAGGAAGATCCCCGCGACGAGCAGGAGCAGCACGGCGACGATCCCGGCCGGAACCCTGCGCGCCGACCAGAAACGGCGTGCGCCGCCGCCCGCCTCTGCCTGAGGTGCGGGTGGTGGTCCGTACGCCGCCGCCGACCCGGAGTGCTCGCGTTGGTCCGGTTCCGCTGTCCGCTCGATGACCGGCAGTCGTTGTGTGGTGCCTTCTGAGCCCTGGGGCTCGCTCATCGCGTCCTCCCCTGTGCCGCGCCGTGCGTCTGTGCCGGATACAGCCGCTCCACCTGGACGGCGACCTCCGACACCTCCATGCCCACCAACGCGACTACCCGCTCGACCACGTGCTGACGCACCCCTCGGCACCGCGCGCCGATGTCGCACGGGTAGTCGAGTTCGAGGTGCATGCGGATGCGGGCCACTTCGTGGTGGACGACGACGGTGGCGTGCGGGCGCCCGGCCTCGGCGGGGAGCTT
This sequence comes from Streptomyces sp. SLBN-8D4, assembly GCF_049739545.1. Taxonomy (NCBI): domain Bacteria; kingdom Bacillati; phylum Actinomycetota; class Actinomycetes; order Kitasatosporales; family Streptomycetaceae; genus Streptomyces; species Streptomyces sp. SLBN-8D4. The sequence continues at coordinate 7,525,745 of NZ_JBMGQC010000001.1, read as the reverse complement.
TCCGAGCGCCTCGCGGGCCGCCTGTCCCGCGACCTTGGCGACCACCCGGTCGGCGATCCTCGTCGCCCCTCGCTCGCCGGGCGGGACGGCGGTCGCGGTCAGGGGTCCGCGGAGCCCGTCCGCCGTGCCGTTCTCACTGCTCACGGACGTCATGGCCGCCGGTCGCGTCGGTCGTCACGGGTACGGAAGAAGTCGCCGATCTCCAGGTCCCCCTCCAGGAACCGGCCGACGACGAAGCCGATGGCGCCCAGCGCCGCCACCAGCAGGAAGGCGCCGAACCCGCCGAAATATCCTGCGAAGCCCAGCGCCATGCCGGCGATCATGCCGACCACGGCCATGCTCATCGTGCGCTCCCTAAAGGTCCTTCACGGTGTGGTGCGGCTACTGGAGTCGGGACTCCGGCTCCTCGTCCTCCTCGTCGGGGAGCTTCACATCGCTCACCGCGACATTGACCTCGACGACCTCCAGGCCGGTCATCCGCTCCACCGCGGCGATGACGTTCTCCCGCACCGCCTTGGCCACGTCGGAGATGGAGACGCCGTAGTCGACGACGATCTCCAGGTCGAGCGCGGTCTGCACCTCGCCGACCTCGACCTTGACCCCGCGGGTGGCGGACTTCGAACCGCCGGGCACCCGGTCCCGTACGGCCCCGAAGGTGCGGCTCAGACCGCTGCCCATGGCGTGGACGCCGAGGACGTCCCGCGCCGCGAGTCCGGCGATCTTCTCCACGACACCGTCGGCGATGGTGGTGCGCCCTCGGGTCGCCGGGTCGCCGCCGCCGCGCTTGGTGGTCTTCCGCAGTTGCGCCTGCTGCTCCACCTCGGTGCTCTGTGTCATGTCGGTCATCGCGTCACCCCTTTCGCTCGTCCTCCTTCGACCACCGTAAGCGCGGTTGCGCGATCGCGCCCCGGAGATGCGGCAGGCTGGAGGAATGACGGCGGAGCAGTGGGCACGGACGGTGCGGCATCAGCTGGGGCTGGGCAGACTGCTGCCCCTGGGCGGACCGCGTGACGGCGCGTGGATCTCCGAGGAGGCGGCCGGGGCGGTGCTGCGGGCCGCCGCCGAGGGCCTTCGGGGCGTACGGCTGGGGGCGGTGCGCCTCGGGCTCGCCCGTCCGGAGGAGGCGCCCGAGCCTGTAGTACCGGCGCCTCCGAGCGCGCTGCCGCCCGGTCCGCTGCGGCTCGCGGCGGAGTTCGAGGCCACGCCCGCGGAGCCGCTGCCGGCGGCGGCGGAGCGGCTGCGCACGGCACTGGCCGGGGCGGCGGCCGGGCTGCTGGGGCTGGAGCTCGACGAGGTGGACCTGCGGGTGACGGCCCTGCTGGACGAGGACGTCGAACGTTCCCCCGTACGGGTGCCCGAGCCGCCGCGTGCCGTGGAGGCGGGACGCGGCGAGGAGACCCTCGTGGCCGTCGCCGCCCTTGCGGTGCCCGGGGTGGGCCGGCTGACCGGGGTGCTGGGGCGGCCGGTGCACATCGAGGACCGGGAGACCGGGGAGGGCGCGCTTCCGCGCCGCCATGTCCGCGTCGAACTGGCGGCGGGCGCGGACCGCCGGGCCCTGGACGTGGCCCGGGAGGTCCGCGCCGCCGTGGGAGAGGTGCTGGCGGACCGGCCGACGGTGGCCGTGCTGGTGACGGCCGTGACGAGCTAGGGTCCGCCCGCCGGACAGGTCCTAGTCGCCGACTCCGGCGAGGTCCCGCAGGCGTCGGGTCTGGGCCGCGCGCTCGGCGCCGCGCTGCTCGTCGAAGGTGCGGTCCTGGGCGCCGCGCAGCAGCGCCTTGGTCTCGACGACCGCGTCGCGGGGGGCGGACAGGAGTGCGGCCGCCAGGTCGTGCACGGCGGCGTCGAGCTGGTCCAGGGGGACGGCGACGTTGGCGAGGCCGGTGCTCACGGCCTCCTCGGCCGTCACAAAGCGCCCGGTGGCGCAGATCTCCAGCGCCCGGGCGTAGCCGACAAGCCCCACCAGGGGGTGGGTGCCGGTGAGGTCGGGAACCAGGCCCAGACTGGTCTCACGCATGGCGAACTGCACGTCGTCGGCGACGACACGCAGGTCACAGGCGAGGGCCAGCTGGAAGCCCGCCCCGATGGCATGCCCCTGCACGGCGGCGATGGACACGACGTCACTGCGCCGCCACCAGGTGAAGCCCTCCTGGAACTGAGCGATGGCGGCGTCGAGTTCGGCGTCACCACTGCGGGCGAGGTCGATGAACGACGGCTCGCCCTCGATCCCCTCCGGCGTGAACATCTGCCGGTCGAGCCCGGCGGAGAAGGACTTGCCTTCGCCGCGCAGCACCACGACCCGGACGGAGCCCGGCACCAGCCGGCCGGCCTCGGCGAGCGCGCGCCACAGAGCGGGGCTCTGCGCGTTGCGCTTGTCGGGGTTGGTCAGCGTCACCGTGGCGAGGGTGTCCTCGACGGTGAGCCGTACGCCGTCCTTGTCGAGCAGGGGAACGAGTTCCTGGCCATCCTGGCTGGACGTCGCCATGGGGCGCCTCCGATGAGTGCGGTCATCCTCCGTGCCGCAGGACGGCACAGCTAAGTGACTGCACAGTAACCACCCGGTCAGTCAGCCGACCGACCGGGTGGCCACCATCGAAGCCGATGGGCCGCCCGGTTCAGGACGATGCGGCCTTCTTGCCCCGCGTCGCTCCGCCACGCCCACGAAGCGTGACGCCCGATTCGCTGAGCATCCGGTGCACGAAGCCATACGAGCGGCCGGTTTCCTCGGCCAGTGCCCGAATGCTCGCACCGGAGTCGTACTTCTTCTTCAGGTCTGCCGCGAGCTTGTCGCGCGCGGCGCCGGTTACCCGGCTGCCCTTCTTCAGAGTCTCGGCCACCCGTGCCTCCTCATGGGAAGTGCGCTCTGGTTCTCTCATGATCACCCCTCCAGGCGTTCATGGCCACCCATTCGGCAAGGTCCGTAAGACATGGTTTTGACGACAGGAGCGAGTCCCCACATACGGAATCCGGGATTCCACCCGGGCGCGTTCGTACCGCCGAACGGGTTCCTTTGTGAAAGGCCAGGTCAGAGACGCACGACGGCCGAGCCCTTGTCGATAAAGGACTCGGCCGCGAAATCGGTGTAGGACACACTTCGGTACGAGGAGATCTCACACAGATGATGGATCACCGGTGGGCCGAATGATCCATACGCCGTTGATCACGTATTCGATCAAGCGGACGAGGGTCAGGCGAGCGCGACGAGATCCGCGTAGTCCGCGCCCCACAGGTCCTCGACGCCGTCCGGCAGCAGGATGATCCGCTCCGGCTGGAGCGCCTCCACCGCGCCCTCGTCGTGGGTGACCAGGACGACCGCGCCCTTGTAGGTGCGCAGCGCGCCGAGGATCTCCTCGCGGCTGGCCGGGTCGAGGTTGTTGGTGGGCTCGTCGAGGAGGAGGACGTTCGCCGAGGAGACGACCAGGGTGGCGAGCGCGAGACGGGTCTTCTCGCCGCCGGAGAGGACCCCGGCCGGCTTGTCGACGTCGTCGCCGGAGAACAGGAACGAGCCGAGCGTCTTGCGCACCTCGACGAGGTCGAGGTCGGGGGCCGCCGAGCGCATGTTCTCCAGGACCGTGCGCTCGGGGTCGAGCGTCTCGTGCTCCTGGGCGTAGTAGCCGAGCTTGAGGCCGTGGCCGGGCACGACCGCGCCGGTGTCCGGCTGCTCGGTCCCGGCGAGCAGGCGCAGCAGGGTGGTCTTGCCCGCACCGTTGAGGCCCAGGATGACCACGCGGGAGCCCTTGTCGATGGCCAGGTCGACGTCGGTGAAGATCTCCAGCGAGCCGTACGACTTCGACAGGCCCTCCGCCATCAGCGGGGTCTTGCCGCAGGGCGCGGGCTCGGGGAAGCGCAGCTTGGCGACCTTGTCCTGCTGGCGCACCGCGTCGAGTCCGGCGAGCAGCCGGTCGGCGCGCTTGGCCATGTTCTGCGCGGCGACCGTCTTGGTGGCCTTGGCGCGCATCTTGTCGGCCTGCGAGTGCAGGGCGGCGGCCTTCTTCTCGGCGTTCTGCCGCTCGCGCTTGCGGCGCTTCTCGTCGGCCTCGCGCTGCTGCTGGTAGAGCTTCCAGCCCATGTTGTAGACGTCGATCTGGGCGCGGTTGGCATCCAGGTAGAACACCTTGTTGACGACCGTCTCGACCAGGTCGACGTCGTGGGAGATCACGATGAAGCCGCCGCGGTAGGTCTTGAGGTAGTCCCGCAGCCAGATGATCGAGTCGGCGTCGAGGTGGTTGGTCGGCTCGTCGAGGAGCAGGGTGTCGGCGTCGGAGAAGAGGATCCGGGCCAGTTCGATACGGCGGCGCTGACCACCGGAGAGAGTGTGCAGGGGCTGGCCCAGCACCCGGTCGGGGAGGTTCAGCGCGGCGGCGATGGTGGCGGCCTCGGCCTCGGCGGAATACCCGCCCTTGGTGAGGAACTCCGTCTCCTGGCGCTCGTACTGCCGCAGGGCCTTCTCGCGGGTGGCGCCCTGGCCGTTGGCGATGCGCTGTTCGTTGTCGCGCATCTTCTTCAGCAGGATGTCCAGGCCGCGCGCGGAGAGGATGCGGTCGCGGGCGAGGACGTCGAGGTCGCCGGTGCGGGGGTCCTGGGGGAGGTAGCCGACCTCGCCGGAGCGGGTGATCTGACCCGCGGCGGGGATGCCCTCGCCGGCCAGGCACTTGGTGAGGGTGGTCTTCCCCGCGCCGTTGCGGCCGACCAGACCGATGCGGTCGCCCTTGGCGACTCGGAAGGTGGCGGACTCGATGAGGACTCGGGCGCCGGCGCGCAGCTCGATACCGGAGGCGGAGATCACGGACAGACTCCAGGGCGGATTCGGGATTGACGGGTGGGCGGCTGAGGACGTTCCCGCCGTCTAATGCGCGAGGAGAATGGCCATGGGCCAAGTCTAACGGGGGCGTGCAAGCACTTTTTCTGGGTTCGGGTGTTCGGTTGGTCTCCCTCCGGGTATCCGGTCGGTTCCCGTTGCCGGCCCTCGTTCGGACGTGTGTCCGAGGCCGGAGAGGGGCCGCCGGGCGAGAATGCCCTGCGGGGGCCGGTGAGCGCGGAGGACGGTGTCCATGCAGTTCGACGACGACGCCCCGTTGGACACCTCCGAGGTGCAGGACGTGCGCGGCAGCCGTATCCCAGGCGGGAAGGCGACCGTCGGCGGTGGCATCGGCGGACTGATCGTCCTGCTCCTCGGACTGTTCCTCGGTGTCGGTCCCGACCAGCTCGGGCTCACCGACGGCGGCGGACAGCCGGCGGCCGCGGCCTCCGGGCTCACCGAGGTCGAGCGGAGCTGCCGGACCGGGCAGGACGCGAACACACGCGACGACTGCCGGACGGTGGCGGTGGTCAACAGCGTGCAGGACTACTGGGACCAGGAGTTCCAGCGGCGCAACGGCACGTACACCCGCTCCCCCACGTTCTTCTTCAGCGAGCAGGTGGGCACCGCGTGCGGCTCGGCGACCTCGGCGGTCGGACCGTTCTACTGCCCGGGCGACCGCAGGGTCTACCTCGACCTCGGGTTCTTCGACGAGCTGCGGTCCAAGTTCGGGGCCAGTGGCGGGTCGTTCGCGCAGGCGTACGTGGTGGCGCACGAGTACGGCCATCACGTGCAGGACCTGACGGGCACGCTGAGCCGGTCGCAGGACGGAGGGACCGGCGCCGACAGCACCTCGGTGAAGGTGGAGCTACAGGCGGACTGCTACGCCGGGGTGTGGGCGCGGCACGCGACCACGACGAAGGACGAGTCGACGGGCCGGCCGCTCATCACGAACCTCACCGACGCGGACATCGCCGACGGTCTGGACGCGGCGGCGGCCGTGGGCGACGACCGGATCCAGGAGCGGTTCCAGGGGCGGGTGACACCGGAGTCGTGGACGCACGGGTCGGCGCAGCAGCGGCAGAGCTGGTTCCGGCAGGGCTACGAGTCCGGCGACATGGCACGGTGCGACACCTTCCGGTGAGGATCGCGCCGGTGGAGAGGCCGTTGTCAGCGGTCGCTGCGAAACTGGACGACAGAGGGGATCCGCGACTTCTGGTCACAAGGGAGTGATCGGCATGGCAGGCACGAGCGGTGGGCGTCCGAGCATCTACCCGGCACTGCTGTACGCCGACGCGAAGGCGGCGATCCGACAACTGACGGAGGCCTTCGGCTTCACCGAACTCGCGGTGTACGAGGGCGAGGACGGCCTGGTGAGCCACGCCGAGCTGGTCCAGGGCAACGGGGCGGTGATGCTGGGTTCCAAGGGCACCGGCAGCGCCTACGACAAGCTGATGAAGGACGCGGGCCCGGCCGGGGTGTACGTCGTGGTGGACGACGTCGACGCGCACCACCGCCGCGCTGTGGAGCACGGCGCGGAGATCCTGATGCCCCCGACGGACCAGGACTACGGCTCCCGGGACTACATGGCCCGGGACGCCGAGGGCAATGTGTGGAGCTTCGGGACCTACGCCCCCGACACGGCGGGCTGAGCGTCCTTCAGCTGCCGCCGGTGTGCACCTGGAAGGCGGCGCGGCGGACGGCCTTGGCGAGGGCCGGGTCGGGGTGGGCGGCGGCGAGGGCGACCAGGACCTGCACGGTGCGCGGATGGCCGACGGCCCGTACCTCGTCGAGCAGTTGGGGGACGGTCGGCTGGACGGCGGACTCCAGGTGCCGCACCAACATGGGGGCCTCGCCGTGGTCCGCGACGGCGGCAGCCGTGTCGACCCACAGCCAGGTGGCCTCTTTCCGGGTGAGGACCTCGTGGGCGTCCTCCGGGTCGATCCCGTCGTGCTCGGCCAGCCACAGCAGGGCGTACGGCCGCAGGGTGGGCTCCTCGGCCACGGAGCGGACGTCGGGCTCGGCGGGGGCGCCGACCACCCGCAGCGCCTCGAAGGCGAGGCCGCGCAGCAGGGCGTCGTCGCCGCGGGCGGCCCCGAGCAGCTCGGCGACGGCGCTGCCCACGGGGCGGGCGGCGAGCCAGGCGCGGTACTCGGCGCGGGCCGCGTTGGGGCGCAGCTGGGCGCAGCCGCGCAGCATCTCCTCGGCGGCGACCTCGATGTTGCCGGCCGGGCTCTGCGCGGCGACGCAGATCTGCTCCAGCTTGACCCACACCGCCCAGCTGCCGAGCGGGGTCAGGGTGGCCTGGCCGTCGCCGTAGGTCAGGGCGCCGACGCAGGCGAGGGCGCGCAGGGCCCATTCGAGGAGAGGGGCAAGGGGGGCGTCGGCCGTCTCGGGCACCTCCACGGGCTCCGGCTGCGGGCCGTAGGGGATCTCGCAGCGCTCGGTGCGCAGTTCGGTGACGCGCTGCTCCAGGAGGTCCAGGAGCTGCTCCACGGGGACGGGGCCGGCCGACAGCTGGAGGAAGGAGAGGACCTGGGGCATGGCCGAGACGACCTCGGCGACGGCGGCGGGCTCGCGGTCGGCGGGTTCCGGGACGGCGAGCGACCAGGCGTCGAAGAGGGCGACCCAGCCGCGCAGTACGGCACTGTCGTCACGGTCCCAGGCGCGCAGCCGCCAGCCCGGGCGGGCGTCGTCGCCGTGCACCTCGACGAGGCCGGCGAGGCGGGCGGTGTCCCAGTCCGCGCGGACCTGAGCCGCGGTCAGGCCGAGATCCCCGGCCGCGCGGGCGGCCGTCTCGTCGGAGAGGGTGCCGTTGCCGTCGGAGCTCGTGCCGTCCCTGCCGGGGCCCAGGGCGCCGTCGGCCCAGTGCGCGACGCGGGCCGCGTCGGCAAGACCTCTGCGCGCCATTCTGGCCAGTTCCGCGGGGGCCGGTGTGCCCTCCGGGGGGCGGGGCGCGGGGCGGCGTGGGCGCCGTTGGTTCACAGCTGAGGGGGCGGCGGCCAGGGGTCGCGGGCGGACGAGTCGAAGCCTGGAGTCGCGCGGGATACGGGACGTCACGGGTGCAGTCTTCCGGTTGACGGTCCGAAAACCCAAACGGAATGCCGGCGCGGGCACCGGGGAGGTCCGGCACCGGGGCCGCGCGGAGGGGCATACGCCGAGATCAGGCCAGTCGTACGGGCTTAAACGGAACCTCTGGGACCGGGGCGCCCGCCGGTCACATCAGGGGGGTGAGGAAACGGCGCAATGCCTCTTCGTAGGCGCTCGGGTCGGCGTTCCACATGGCCGCGTGGGGAGCCTGGCGGACCGTGTGCAGGGCGATCCGGTCCGGGTGGGCGCCGGCGAGACGGCGGGAGAGGTCCCAGGGGGCGATCGTGTCGTCCGGGCCGTGGAGGATCAGGGTCGGCGGGGGCCGGTCGGGGCCCATGTCGTCGGTCCGGTCCTCGGGGCCGCCGTAGGAACCGTCGTAGGGGACGGTGCGTTCGGCGTACAGGCCGTAGTGGTCGCTGGGCAGGCCCGTGCGGCCCTGTGCCGCGCGCACCGCGAGCGGGAGGAGGACACCGGGGGTGTGGCGGGCCGCGGCGAGGGCGCGCAGGGTCAGCTCCCAGCTGAGGACCGGGGAGTCCAGGACGAGTCCCCCGACGCGGTCGCGCAGGCCCGAGTGGGCGGCGGCGCGCAGGGCCATGGTGGCGCCGGTGGACCAGCCGTGCAGCACGAGTTGGCGGGCGCCGTTGGCGAGGGCGTAGCGCATGGCCGCGTCCAGGTCGCGCCACTCGGTCTCGCCGAAGTGGTTCAGGCCGTCCGGCGGGCGGGGGGCGCCGGCGTCGCCGCGGAGGGCGGGGGCGAGGACCGGGAACCGGTGGCGGTGCAGGAACTCCATGACGTTCAGGGTGTGTTCGCGGGTCGTGCCGAGGCCGTGGACCGTGATGACCCAGGTGTCCCGTTGGCCGGGTACGAACCAGGCGGGCAGGACGCCGAGTTCACCCGGGATGGCGACGTCGGTGTGGTCGAGGCCGAGGGCCGACTTCGGGTCGCCGACGTGGACGTTCGGGGTGAGCCAGACCTTGTCGCCGGGTGCCAGGGTGCCGTGGGTCACGCGTTCCAGGCGGCGGACGACGGTGTCGGCGGAGTGCGGTTCCGCGGTGAGGACGTCGCCGACGACGGCGTGGGAGGCGTCACCGGCGAGGCCGTAGGTGCCGGGGCGGAGGGCGGCGAGGTCGCGGGTGAGGGCGATGCGGCGCCCGGCCGGGCCGGCCGGCCCGGTCTCGGTGGAGTGGACGGTGAGCCGGGGTTCGCCGGGCAGCGGGCGGCCCGGGGGTGCCTTCAGGCCGGCGTCGCTGGCGATCCGGCCGGCGACGATTCCGGCCGCGGCGGCGGTGAGGGCTGCGGTGACGGCGGCGGCCGTCGCTGTGACAGTGCGCACGCCTTTCAGTGTCGCGGGGGATGGGGGTTGGGGCCAGTGGGGGGGTTCTGGGCGGGTGCGGGTTCGGTGGGGGCGGGCGTTTTTGCGCCCACGCGGCGGAGCCGCATATGGACACAGCCCCGCGCCCCTGGTGCCTGCGGCGCAGCTGCCGCTCCGGTGGGGGCTTGTGTAGCGCCTGCGGTGTGATTTGGGGTCGGGGCCGGGGTGGGGGGTATCCGTCCTCGGTCCGGCGGCTCGGCTGCTTCAGCTGTGCTCGGTAACGGACGCCGGCCGCTGCGGGCGGACACCCCCCACCCCGTCCCCTTGCCGCCGTACGCGTCTACAGGTGCGTCCACCTGTCCCACCCAGGGGCGTGGGGAACTGCGCGACCAGCCACGACGGACCCGCACCCGCCCGACGACATCGCGAGGCACACCCCGTAGGCGCCCCGCCCAAGCCCAGCGCAGCTTCAGGCGCGCTGGCCGTATCCCCGCAACCGCTCCCCCACCTCCGCCAGTTGTTCCTCCGTCAGGAGGTTCGGGGTCAGGTTCGGGACCGCGCGGGCCGTCAGCCAGAGGTGGCACATCCATTCCAGTTGGGCTGTGCGGTCGTAGGCCTGGGCGAGGGTGTTGCCGTAGGTGATCGTGCCGTGGTTCTGGAGGAGGCAGGCGGAGCGGTCGGCGAGGGCTTGGAGCATGTTGTCCGCCAACTCGTCGGTCCCGTAGGTGGCGTAGGGGGCGACACGGACGGGGCCGCCCAGTGCGCTGGTCATGTAGTGGATCGTGGGGAGTTCGGGCACGAGCGTGGAGACGGCCGTGGCGTGCACCGCGTGGGTGTGGACGACCGCGCGGGCGTCGGTGCTGCGGTAGACCGCCAGATGCATGGGCAGTTCGCTCGTCGGCACCAGCGTGCCCAGGATCTGACGGCCCTCCAGGTCGACGCCCGTCACGTCGTCCGGTGCGAGGCGGTCGTAGGGGACGCCCGACGGGGTGACCAGGACTGTGTCCCCGACGCGTACGGAGACGTTGCCGGAGGTGCCGACGACCAGTCCTTCGGTGACCGTCCGGCGGGCCGTGTCGACCAACTCGCCCCAGGCGTCCGCCTCCTCGGCCCGTACGCCCCTCGTTCCGCCCCCGGCAGTCCGTACTTCTTGTTCCTCAGCCATGCCGCGATCCTGCCAGTCGTGGCGTCGGGGGGCGCTGGCCGGAGCTTCATGGGGGCGCGTTTTTCGTATGTGCGCCCCTCTTGTACGGCTTGGCCGGAGATCGACCGTAATTCGGTGATCTTCCAGTACCGTCTGGGCTTTGCCGTGCACGAAGCCATTCCGGGGGGACACATGGCCCGTGATCGCAAGGCCGCCCGTCATCGAACCCGCACCCTGGCCCTGTCCGTGGCCGCGCTCACCGTGGGAGGCATGGCCCTGGCCGGGACGCCCGCCTCGTCGGCGAGTCTGCCCAGGGGGCACGACGTGTCCTCGCATCAGAAGGACGTCGACTGGGGGAAGGCCAGGGCCGAGGGCGCCAGGTTCGTCTACGTCAAGGCGACCGAGTCGACGGCCTACCGCAACCCGCACTTCGACCGGCAGTACGAGGGGGCGCGCGAGGCCGGCATTCTGCGTGGGGCGTACCACTTCGCACTGCCGGACAAGTCGTCGGGCCGGGCGCAGGCCGCGTACTTCGTGCGCAACGGCGGCGCCTGGTCCGCGGACGGCTGGACGCTGCCGCCCGCGCTCGACATCGAATACAACCCGTACGACAAGAAGCACAAGTGCTACCGGATGAGCAAGGCGGAGCTGGTCGGCTGGATCAGGTCGTTCAGCGACGAGGTCAGGCGGCTCACCGGGCGCCGGCCGGTCATCTACACGACCGCCCACTGGTGGAACACGTGCACGGGCGGCAGCGGCGCCTTCGCCTCGGACCACGCGCTGTGGGTGGCCCGCTACCGCTCGGCGGACGCGGGACCGCTGCCCGGCGGATGGTCGTACTGGACGATCTGGCAGTACGACAACAGCGGCAGCCTGCCGGGTGACCAGAATCTCTTCAACGGGTCGGCGCGGCAGCTGAAGAGGTTCGCGGCCGGGTCGTAGCCATGGGGCACATGGGACGTACGGGGGCGGCGGGGTTCGGCGAAGCCAAGGGCGAAGATTCCGGTCACTGTGCGGCCCGCCCCAGTTCACCTTCCGTTCATCCAGGTTACCTACGTTCAACATGCCAATGACCTCGAACGATTGCCTGGGTAAATGGAAAACTTCTCGCTGATCCTCGCGATTGTGGTTGTCACCGCACTCGCGTTCGATTTCACGAACGGTTTTCACGACACCGCCAACGCGATGGCCACCACCATCTCGACCGGTGCACTCAAGCCCAAGGTCGCGGTGGCCATGTCCGCCGTGCTGAACCTTGTGGGCGCCTTCCTCTCGGTGGAGGTCGCCAACACGATCTCCAAGGGTCTCGTCGACGAGACCGGCATCCGTCCCGAGGTCATCTTCGCCGCCCTGGTCGGCGCGATCCTCTGGAACCTGCTGACCTGGCTGGTGGGACTGCCCTCCAGCTCCTCGCACGCCCTCATGGGCGGTCTGATCGGCGCCACCATCGCCTCGGCGGGCATGGGCGCGGTGCACGGCGACGCGCTCGTCACCAAGGTCCTGATCCCGGCGATCGCGGCACCGATCGTCGCGGGCGTCGCCGCCATGCTGGCCACCCGGCTCTCCTACTCGCTGGGCAAGAAGGCCGACGGCAAGGCCGCCGCGAAGGGCTACCGCACCGGCCAGATCGCCTCGGCCGGACTGGTCTCGCTGGCCCACGGCACCAACGACGCGCAGAAGACGATGGGCATCATCACCCTCGCCCTGGTCGCCGGCGGCGCCGTCGCCCCCGACTCCGACCCGCCCACCTGGGTCATCCTCTCCGCGGGACTCGCCATCGCGCTCGGCACCTACCTGGGCGGCTGGCGCATCATCCGCACCATGGGCAAGGGCCTGACCGACCTTCAGCCGCAGCAGGGCTTCGCCGCCCAGACCAGCGCGGCCACGGTCATCCTGGCCTCGTCCCACCTCGGCTTCTCCCTGTCCACCACGCACGCCGTCTCCGGTTCGGTGATGGGCGCGGGCCTCGGCCGCAAGGGCGGGGTCGTCCGCTGGTCGACGGCCACCCGCATGCTCGTCGCCTGGGGCCTGACGCTCCCGGCGGCGGCCCTGGTGGGCGCCCTGGCCGAGTCGGTCACGGACCTCGGCGACTGGGGTACGGCGGTCGTGGCGGTCTTCCTCGTCGCCTCCAGCGCGGCGATCTGGAAGATCTCGCGGCGCGAGGTCGTGGACGCGTCGAACGTCAACGAGACCGACGAGCCGGCCGGCGTGGTGACCACGGCGATCGCAGCCGTGACCCCGCCGCCCACGGGCACAGTGACCGAGGACCTCACCGCCACGATTCCGGCCCCGCCCGTCACGACGGAACCGGCCGCCCCGCCGGCCGCCGTCTGAGCCCGCAGCACTAAGGAAGCAGCCTCACCATGAAGATCGACTGGGAAGCACTCGGCTCCGTCTTCGGCGTCAGCCTCGTCGTCACCGTGGGCCTCGTGGCCCTGTTCACCCTCGGCATCATGGGCCTGTCCCGTCAGGAACGGGCCACGGCCCAGGGCGACTCGGCCGCTCTCGCGGTCACCGGCGCCTACGCCTGCTTCGCGGCGTGCGCGGCTGCGGTGGCGTACGGGATCTATCTGATCGTGGCCTGACGGCACTCCCGTCACTCGACGGCCGGGCGGGCACGGAACTGCAGGTTCCGTGCCCGCCCGGCCGTCTTCCATGACCGGCGGTGTGGGGTTCTGCACACTCCCCCGCCGCAGGTCAACAGCAAGTTGACGGGTCTCGAAGGCCCGTGGTGGACTGCCGGAGCCATATACGGCGGCAGGAGAGGAAGCCGGTGCGAATCCGGCGCGGTCCCGCCACTGTCACCGGGGTAGACACCCCCGGGAGCCAGGAACTCTCGCCGCCGGACTCGTCGAACCAGGGCGCGGACACCCTGAGTGAGGACATGACGCGATGCTCGCCTGCCGATCCACCAGCGCTACCAGGCACTTGAACGACCCCGCGATCGGCTGACCCGATGCGTGCCGATCGCGTTTTCGCGTACGGCGCCGCCGCCGGTCTGATCGGTGACCTTCTGTTCGGTGACCCACGTCGTGGGCACCCGGTCGCCGCGTTCGGGCGGGCCGCCGGTGCCGTGGAGCGGGTGCTGTGGCGGGACCACCGCGGGTGGGGCGTGCTGCACACCGCCGTGTGCGTGGGGGGTTCCCTGGGGCTCGGGGCCGTCGCGGAGCATGTCGTACGTCCGTCCCGTACCGCTTCCGTCGCGCTCACCGCGGCCGCCACCTGGGCCGTCGTGGGCGGGACTTCACTCGCGCGGGAGGCCCGGGTCATCGGGCGGGCGCTGGAGGCCGGGGACGTCGAGGCGGCCCGGGACCGGCTGCCTCATCTGTGTGGGCGCGACCCGCAGGCTCTCGATGCTGACGGGATCGCCCGGGCCGTGGTGGAGTCCGTCGCCGAGAACACCTCCGACGCCGTCGTGGGGGCGCTCGTGTGGGGTGCCGTCGGCGGGGTGCCGGGGCTGCTCGGGTTCCGGGCCGTGAACACGCTCGACGCCATGGTGGGGCACAAGTCGCCCCGGTACAGGCGTTTCGGGTGGGCTTCGGCCCGGCTCGACGACCTCGCCGGGTGGCCGGGGGCGCGGCTGACCGCCGTACTGGCCGCCCTGGCCGGTGACCGTCCCCGGGGTGCCGTGCGGGCCTGGCGGGAGGACGCGCACCGGCATCCGAGTCCCAACGCCGGGCCCGTGGAGGCCTCGTTCGCGGGGGCGCTGGGGGTCCGGCTCGGGGGGACCCTGTCGTACGCGGGGCGGGTCGAGCACCGGCCGGTGCTGCATCAGGAGGGGCGCGCCGTCGCCACCCGCGACATCGAGCGCGCGGTACGGCTGTCGCGGCGCGTCGGACTGCTCGCGCTCGGCGTCGGTGTCGCCGCGCGGGCCTTCGTGAAGGGGCGTACGGCATGAGTGGCGGGGGTCTTCTGGTCGCCGGCACCACCTCCGACGCCGGCAAGAGTGTCGTCACCGCCGGGATCTGCCGGTGGCTGGTGCGGCAGGGGGTGAAGGTCGCGCCGTTCAAGGCGCAGAACATGTCCCTCAACTCGTTCGTGACGAAGGAGGGCGCGGAGATCGGGCGGGCGCAGGCCATGCAGGCGCAGGCCTGCCGGGTCGAGCCGACCGCGCAGATGAATCCCGTGCTGCTCAAGCCCGGTGGCGAACAGAGCAGCCAGGTCGTGCTGCTCGGGAAGCCTGTGGGCGAGCTGAGTGCTCGTGGGTATCACGGGGGGCGGCAGCAGCAGTTGCTCGGGACCGTGCTCGACTGTCTCGCCGAGTTGCGGGGCACGTATGACGCGGTGATCTGTGAGGGGGCCGGCAGCCCGGCCGAGATCAACCTGCGGCGGACCGACATCGTCAACATGGGCATCGCCCGCAATGCCCGCATTCCGGTGCTTGTCGTCGGTGACATCGACCGCGGTGGGGTCTTCGCCTCGTTCTTCGGGACCGTCGCGCTGCTCAGCCCCGAGGATCAGGCGCTCGTCGCCGGGTTTCTCGTCAACAAGTTCCGGGGGGACGTCTCACTGCTGGAACCCGGGCTCGACATGCTCCACGGACTCACCGGGCGGCACACCTACGGCGTTCTGCCCTTCCGGCACGGGCTCGGGATCGACGAGGAGGACGGGATGGGGGTCCGGAACTCCCAGGCCTCCGCCCCGGTGGGCGAGGATGTGCTGCGGGTGGCCGTGTGCGCGATTCCGCTCATGTCGAACTTCACCGACGTCGACGCGCTCGCCGCCGAACCCGGTGTCGTCGTGCGGTTCGTGGACCGGCCGGAGGAACTGGCCGACGCCGACCTCGTCATCGTTCCGGGGACCCGGGGGACCGTCCGCGCGCTGGACTGGTTGCACGAGCGTGGGCTCGCCCACGCCCTCGTCCGAAGGGCCGCGGAAGGGCGGCCGGTCCTCGGCGTCTGCGGCGGCTTCCAGATCCTCGGCGAGCACATCGAGGACGAGGTCGAGAGCCGGCAGGGGCACGTCGAGGGGCTCGGGGTCCTTCCCGTGCGGGTGCGGTTCGCCCGCGAGAAGACCCTCACCCGGCCGGTGGGGGAAGCCCTCGGGGAGCACGTCGAGGGGTACGAGATCCATCACGGGGTCGCTGAAGTCCAAGGCGGAGACGCCTTCCTGGACGGCTGCCGGGTCGGCCAGACCTGGGGCACGCACTGGCACGGTTCGCTGGAGTCGGACGGCTTCCGGCGGGCCTTCCTGCGGGAGGTGGCGGCCGCCGCGGGCCGCCGGTTCGTACCGGCCCCCGACACCTCGTTCGCCGCGCTGCGCGAGGAGCAGCTCGACCGGCTCGGCGACCTGATCGAACAGCACGCGGACACGGACGCGCTGTGGCGGCTCATCGAGTCCGGCGCGCCACAAGGACTGCCCTTCATTCCACCGGGAGCGCCCGCATGAGCACAGTGTTGTTGTTGTCCACCGCCGACACGGACCTGTTGGCGGCCCGGGCCGCTTCCGGTGCCTCGTACCGGATCGGGAACCCGACCCGGGTCGATGTCGCGCAGGAGCTGCCCGCGCTGGTCGAGGGCGCGGACATCGCCGTCGTACGGCTGCTCGGCGGCAAGCGGGCCTGGGAGGACGGGCTCGCCGCGCTGAAGGCTTCCGGTGTCCCGACCGTGCTGCTCGGCGGCGAGACCGTGCCGGACGCGGAGTTGATGGCCGAGTCGTCCGTGCCCGCGGGCGTGGTCGCGGAGGCGCTGAAGTACCTCGTCGAGGGCGGCCCCGAGAACCTGGAGGAACTGGCCCGGTTCCTCTCCGACACCGTGCTGCTGACCGGCGAGGGGTTCGTCGAGCCGCGGAAGATGCCGGAGTACGGCGTCCACGGCTCCTGCGCGCGGGAGAGTGGCCGGCCGACCGTCGGTGTGCTCTTCTACCGGGCCCATGAACTCAGCGGCAACACCGGCTTCGTGGACACCCTGTGCGAGGCGATCGAGGCGAAGGGCGCCAACGCCCTTCCCGTCTACTGCGGTTCGCTGCGCGGAGCCGACGCCGGGCTCTACGAGATCCTCGCCGGGGCCGACGCCCTCGTCGCCACCGTCCTCGCCGCCGGCGGCACCCACGCCTCGCAGGCCTCGGCCGGCGGGGACGAGGAGGCCTGGGACGTCGGGGCGCTGGCCGACCTCGACGTGCCCGTGCTGCAGGGGCTCTGCCTCACGACGTCCAGGGCCGCCTGGGACGAGTCCGACGCGGCCCTCTCCCCCATGGACGCGGCCATGCAGGTCGCGATCCCGGAGTTCGACGGACGGCTGATCACCGTGCCGTTCTCCTTCAAGGAGCAGGGCCCCGACGACGTCCCGGTGTACGTGGCCGACCCGGAGCGGGCCGCGCGGGTCGCCGGGATCGCCGTACGGCACGCGAAGTTGCGGCACAAGCCGAACGCCGAGAAGAAGCTCGCGCTGGTCTTCACCGCCTATCCGACCAAGCACTCGCGGGTCGGCAACGCGGTGGGGCTCGACACGCCCGCCTCGGCGGTGCGGGTGCTGGACGCGCTCAGGGACGCCGGGTACGCCGTGGAGGGGTACCCCTCCGGCGGCGACGAGTTGATCCACCGGCTCATCGAGGCCGGCGGGCACGACGTCGAGTGGCTGACCGAGGACCAGTTGGCCTCCGCCCCCGCGCGCGTACCGCTCGCCGACTACCGGGCGTGGTTCGACCGGCTGGACCCGGAGCTGCGTCAGGCCATGCTGGACGCGTGGGGCGAGCCGCCGGGCTCGCTGTACGTCGACGGGGACGACATCGTGCTGGCCTCCCTCCAGTTCGGGAACGTCGTGGTGATGATCCAGCCGCCGCGCGGCTTCGGGGAGAACCCGATCGCGATCTACCACGACCCGGACATGCCGCCGTCGCACCACTACATGGCCGCGTACCGGTGGCTGGACGCTGCGACATCGGAGGGGGGGCTTCGGCGCCGACGCCGTCGTCCACATGGGCAAGCACGGCACGATGGAGTGGCTGCCGGGCAAGGGGCTCGGTCTGAGCGGGGGCTGCGCGCCGGACGCGGTGCTCGGTGAGCTGCCGCTGATCTACCCGTTCATCGTCAACGACCCCGGCGAGGGCACCCAGGCCAAGCGGCGCGGGCACGCCACGGTCGTCGACCACCTGGTGCCGCCGATGGCCCGGGCCGACACCTACGGGGACCTCGCCAAGCTTGAGCAGCTGCTCGACGAGTACGCGCTCGTCTCCGACCTGGACCCGACCAAGGCCCCGGCCGTGCGCGCCCAGATCTGGACGCTGGTCAAGGCCGCTGAGCTGCACCACGACCTGCATGTCGACGAGCAGCCGGACGACGAGACGTTCGACGAGTTCGTCATGCACATCGACGGCTATCTGTGCGAGATCAAGGACGTGCAGATCCGGGACGGGCTGCACATCCTCGGCGGCGGTCCGGTCGACGAGGCCCGGGTCAACCTGGTGCTGGCCGTGCTGCGCGCCTCACAGGTGTGGGGCGGACAGGCCAACGCCCTGCCGGGACTTCGGGCCGCCTTCGCCGCCCATTTCGGGCTGGTGGAGAAGGAGTTGCTGGCCGAGCCGGGGGCGCCGGTGAAGGTGCCGGTGGAGCTGTCCGACCTCGTCGAGGGCCCCGCGCGGACGGCCGCCGACGCGATCGACCTGCTGGAGCAGCTGTGCCGGCGGGTCGCGGAGGGCATGGAGGCCGTGTCCTGGAACGCGGCGGCCGTCCCCGGTCTCGTCCGTGACGTCCTCGGCACCGAACTCGCCGACGCCGTGGCCGTGTTGGAGTTCGCCTGCGACGAGGTCGTACCGAGGCTGGCCCGCACGACCGACGAGATCGGGCACATCCTCAAGGCCCTGGACGGCGGTTACGTCCCGGCCGGGCCCTCCGGCTCCCCGACCCGCGGACTCGTCAACGTCCTGCCGACCGGCCGGAACTTCTACTCCGTCGACCCCAAGGCCATTCCGTCCAGGCTGAGTTGGGAGGTCGGGCAGTCCCTCGCCGACTCGCTGGTGCAGCGGTACCTCCAGGACACGGGTGAGTACCCGAAGTCCGTGGGGCTGACGGTCTGGGGCACGTCGGCCATGCGCACCCAGGGCGACGACATCGCCGAGATCCTGGCACTGCTTGGCTGCCGCCCGGTGTGGGACGACGCCTCGCGGCGGGTCACCGGCTTCGAGGTGATCGGCCTGGAGGAGCTCGGGCGGCCCCGCATCGACGTGACCGTCCGGATCTCCGGGTTCTTCCGGGACGCGTTCCCGCACGTGGTCGGGCTGATCGACGACGCCGTCCGCAAGGTGGCCGAGCTGGACGAGCCGGCCGACCGCAACTTCGTGAAGGCGCACGCCGACGAGGACACCGTCGAGCACGGTGACCGGCGGCGCGCGACCGCCCGGATCTTCGGGTCCAAGCCGGGGGCGTACGGTGCCGGGCTGCTGCCGCTGATCGACGCCCGCAACTGGCGCTCGGACGCCGACCTCGCCGAGGTGTACGCGGTGTGGGGCGGCTACGCCTACGGGCGCGGGCTCGACGGGCGGGCGGCGCGCGGGGACATGGAGACGGCGTTCAAGCGGATCAATGTGGCCGCGAAGAACGTCGACACCCGTGAGCACGACCTGGTCGACGCCGACGACTACTTCCAGTACCACGGCGGCATGGTCGCCATGGTCCGCCACCTCACGGGTGCCAACCCCGAGGCGTACGTGGGCGATTCGGCCACGCCCGACCAGGTGAAGACGCGCACGCTCGGCGAGGAGACCCACCGGGTCTTCCGCGCCCGGGTGGTCAACCCGCGCTGGATGGCGGCCATGCGGCGGCACGGCTACAAGGGCGCCTTCGAGATGGCGGCGACCGTCGACTACCTCTTCGGCTACGACGCCACGGCGGGCGTGGTCGACGACTGGATGTACGAGAAGCTCAGCGCGGAGTACGTCTTCGACGCGGAGAACCGGGACTTCATGAAGAAGTCCAACCCCTGGGCGCTGCGGGGCATCACGGAGCGGCTCCTGGAGGCCGCCGACCGCGGGCTGTGGGCCGAGCCGGACGCGGAGACGCTGGAGCGGCTGCGGGCCACGTACCTGGAGCTCGAGGGCGACTTGGAGGGTGACGAGAAGTGAGTACCCCGTTTCCGTTCACGGCCGTCGTCGGCCAGGAGGACCTGCGGCTCGCGCTGCTGCTGAACGCCGTCTCACCGGCGGTCGGCGGCGTGCTGGTGCGCGGCGAGAAGGGCACCGCCAAGTCGACGGCGGTGCGCGCCCTCTCGGCGCTGCTGCCCGAGGTCGCGGTCGTCCCCGGCTGCCGTTTCTCCTGCGACCCCGCCGCACCGGACCCGTCCTGCCCGGACGGCCCGCACGAGGTGGGCAACGGCGGCACGCGCCCCTCCCGCATGGTCGAACTCCCCGTCGGTGCCTCCGAGGACCGGCTGGTCGGAGCCCTGGACATCGAGCGGGCGCTCGCGGAGGGCGTGAAGGCCTTCGAGCCGGGGCTCCTCGCCGACGCGCACCGCGGGATCCTCTACGTCGACGAGGTCAACCTCCTCCACGACCACCTCGTCGACCTGCTCCTCGACGCGGCCGCGATGGGGGCGTCGTACGTCGAGCGCGAGGGCGTCTCGGTACGGCACGCCTCGAAGTTCCTGCTGGTCGGCACCATGAACCCCGAAGAGGGGGAGCTGCGGCCGCAGTTGCTCGACCGGTTCGGCCTGACCGTCGAGGTCGCGGCCTCGCGGGAGCCGGACCAGCGGGTGGAGGTCGTACGGCGCAGGCTGGCGTACGACGACGATCCGGCCGGGTTCGCGACGCGCTGGGCCGACGAGGAGGCGGCCGTACGCCGGCGGATCGTCGCCGCCCGGACGTTGCTGCCGTCGGTGCGGCTGGGCGACGGGGCGCTCCGGCAGATCGCGGCGACCTGTGCCGCGTTCGAGGTGGACGGCATGCGGGCCGACATCGTGATGGCGCGTACGGCGACCGCGCTGGCCGCGTGGGCCGGGCGGACCGAGGTGCTCGCGGAGGACGTCCGGCAGGCCGCGCTGCTCGCGCTGCCGCACCGCAGGCGCCGTAACCCCTTTGACGCGCCGGGACTCGACGAGGACAAGCTCGACGAGACCTTGGAGGAGTTCAGCGGCTCCGGGGACTCGGGCGACTCAGGGAACGATGACGAGCCGGATCCGGACGGGCCCGGTGGGGGTGGCGGCCAGCCGCCCTCCTCCGACGGCCCTGAGAACGACGGGGGGGCCGGGGCGCGGCCGGAGGCCGGGGACGGGGGTGAGCCGCAGGCGTCCGGGGCCGGTTCCGGGGAGCAGGCCGCCGCACGGGCTTGCGAGCCGTTCCGCACCAAGGTGCTCAGCGTTCCCGGGCTCGGGGACGGCGCCGCCGGGCGGCGGTCCCGGGCGCGGACCGAGCACGGACGCACGACCGGTGCGCGGCGACCCCGGGGGGCGCTGACCAAGCTTCACCTGGCGGCCACCGTGCAGGCGGCCGCGCCCCATCAGCGGGCGCGGGGGCGGTCGGGGCCCGGTCTCGTGGTCCGGCGTGACGATCTGCGGCAGGCGACGCGTGAGGGGCGCGAGGGGAATCTCGTGTTGTTCGTCGTCGACGCCTCGGGGTCGATGGCGGCGCGGCAGCGGATGAGCGCGGTGAAGGGGGCCGTGCTGTCGCTGCTCCTGGACGCGTACCAGCGGCGGGACAAGGTGGGCCTGGTGACGTTCCGGGGGTCGGCCGCGGAGGTCGCGTTGCCTCCCACGTCGTCCGTGGATGCCGCTGCGGCCCGCCTGGAGACGCTCCCGACGGGCGGGCGTACTCCGCTCGCGGCCGGGCTGCTGCGGGCGCACGAGGTGCTGCGCGTGGAACGGCTGCGGGACCCCGCCCGGCGGGCGCTGGTCGTGGTGGTGACGGACGGGCGGGCCACCGGCGGGCCCGAGCCGGTCGCGCTCGCGGGACGGGCGGCCCGGCTGTTCGCCGCGGAGGGCGTCGCCTCGGTCGTCGTGGACTGCGAGTCCGGGCCCGTGCGGCTGGGGCTGGCCGGGCAGCTCGCCGGTGAACTGGGCGGTACCGCGGTGACGCTGGACGAGTTGCGGGCCGACTCGATCGCCGGACTGGTGAAGGACGT
The DNA here is from genome assembly GCF_049739545.1 of Streptomyces sp. SLBN-8D4. Lineage (NCBI taxonomy): Bacteria > Bacillati > Actinomycetota > Actinomycetes > Kitasatosporales > Streptomycetaceae > Streptomyces > Streptomyces sp. SLBN-8D4. Next base: position 7,504,357 of record NZ_JBMGQC010000001.1, on the reverse strand, counting down.
ACAGAGGAGGGCCGCGTAATGCCGCAGGGACAGCCGAGTGTGGTGCCGGAGGACGGACTGACGACGCGACAGCGGCGGAACCGGCCGCTGGTCGTCGTGCACACCGGGATCGGGAAGGGCAAGTCCACCGCGGCTTTCGGGCTCGCGCTGCGGGCCTGGAACCAGGGGTGGCCCATCGGGGTGTTCCAGTTCGTCAAGTCGGCGAAGTGGAAGGTCGGCGAGGAGAACGCGCTGCGGGTGCTGGGGGCGTCCGGGGAGGGCGGGTCCGTCGACTGGCACAAGATGGGCGAGGGCTGGTCCTGGGTCCAGCGTGATGCCCAGATGGACAACGAGGAGAAGGCCCGGGAGGGCTGGGAGCAGGTCAAGCGGGATCTCGCCGCCGAGACGTACAAGCTCTACGTGCTCGACGAGTTCGCCTACCCGATGCACTGGGGGTGGGTGGACACGGACGAGGTTCTCGATGTGCTGCGGGAGCGGCCCGGGACCCAGCACGTGGTGATCACCGGGCGGAACGCCCCCGAGAAGCTGGTCGACTTCGCCGATCTCGTGACCGACATGTCCAAGGTGAAGCACCCCATGGACGCCGGGCAGAAGGGGCAGCGGGGGATCGAGTGGTGATGTCCTCGTCCGTTTCCGTCCCCCGGCTGGTCGTCGCCGCGCCGTCGTCCGGCAGCGGGAAGACCACCGTCGCCACGGGGTTGATGGCCGCGTTCGCCGCGCGGGGGCTCGCCGTGTCTCCGCACAAGGTGGGGCCTGACTACATCGATCCCGGGTATCACGCGCTCGCGAGCGGGCGGGTGGGGCGGAATCTCGACGCGTACCTGTGCGGTCCCGAGCTGGTGGCCCCGCTGTTCCTGCACGGGGCGCGGGGGTGTGACATCGCCGTCGTCGAGGGCGTGATGGGGATGTTCGACGGGGCCGCGGGGGAAGGGGAGCTGGCGTCCACCGCTCATGTGGCGAAGCTGCTGCGGGCGCCGGTGGTGCTGGTCGTCGATGCCTCGTCGCAGTCGCGGTCGGTGGCCGCGCTGGTGCACGGGTTCGCGTCGTGGGACCCCGAGGTGCGGGTGGGGGGCGTGATCCTCAACAAGGTCGCCTCCGATCGGCATGAGGAGCTTCTGCGGGAGGCGTTGGAGTCGGCTGGGGTGCCCGTGTTCGGGGTGCTGCGACGGGTGGCCCAGGTGGACACGCCGTCCCGGCATCTGGGGTTGGTGCCGGTCGCCGAGCGGCGGGGGGATGCGGTCGACTCCGTCGCGGCGATGGCGGATCAGGTGCGGGTCGGGTGTGATCTTGAGGGGCTGATGGGGCTTGCTCGGGGGGCCGGGGCGCTGTCGTGTGCGGCTTGGGATGCGGCTGAGGTGCTGCGTTCTTCGCCCCCGCCGCCCCTACCCGTCCCATCCCCAGGGGCTGCCGCCCCTTCGACCCCGCTCCCAGGGGCTCCGCCCCCGGACCCCTGCTCCTCAAACGCCGCAAGGGCTGGATGGGCGGAAGGACCGGTCATCGCCGTCGCCGGCGGCCCCGCCTTCACCTTCTCCTACGCGGAACACAGCGAACTGCTCGCCGCCGCCGGTGCCGAGGTCGTCGTCTTCGACCCCCTGCGGGATGAGCAACTACCGGACGGGACAAGCGGGTTGGTCATCGGGGGCGGATTCCCCGAGGTCTACGCCGCCGAGCTCTCCGCCAACGAACCGCTGCGCAAGGCCGTCTCCGCCCTCGCGGAGACCGGCGCTCCCGTGGCCGCCGAGTGTGCCGGGCTGCTCTATCTGTGCCGTGAGCTCGACGGGCAGCCGATGTGCGGGGTGCTCGACGCCTCGGCCCGGATGGAGGAGACGCTCACCCTGGGGTATCGCGACGCCGTCGCCGTCAGTGACAGTTCGCTCGCCGTCGCCGGGACGCGGATGCGGGGGCACGAGTTCCACCGGACCGTGGTGGAGCCGGGGGCGGGGGACGCCGCGGCCTGGGGTGTGCGGGTGCCCCGGCGGCGGCTCGAAGGGTTTGTACAGCGTGGTGTGCACGCGAGTTATCTGCACACGCACTGGGCCTCGCAGCCCGGTGTCGCCCGTCGGTTCGTGGAGAGGTGCCGGACGTCATGAGCAGCAGCAGGTTGATCGGGGTCGGGGTCGGGCCCGGGGATCCGGAGCTGGTGACCGTCAAGGGTGTCAACGCCCTGCGCGCCGCCGATGTCGTTGTCGTGCCGGTCATGGCTGCGCCTGATGGAAAAGACGGCGGGGAGCGGGGGCGGGCCGAGGCCACCGTGCTGCACTACGTGCCGCAGGAGAAGGTCGTCCGGGTGGTGTTCGCCCTCAATGAGCGCAGCGATCACGGACGGCGCGAGGCCGCCTGGGACGCCGCCGGGGAGCGGGTGGCCCAGTTGCTCGCCGCCCACGGGTCGGTCGCCTTCGCCACCATCGGCGATCCCAACGTCTACTCCACCTTCACCTATCTCGCCCACACCATCGGCGAGCTCGTGCCCGGGGTCGTCGTCGAGACCGTGCCCGGCATCACCGCCATGCAGGATCTCGCCGCGCGTTCCGGGGCCGTGCTGACCGAGGGCACCGAGCCGCTCACGCTGGTGCCCGTCACCGCCGGTTCGGCCGTGCTCAAGGACGCGCTCAACGGGCCCGGGACCGTCGTCGCCTACAAGTTCGGGCGGCAGGCCGCGGAGGTGGCCGAGGTGCTCAGGGAGACCGGGCGGCTCGGGGACGCCGTATGGGGATCGGCGCTGGGTCTTGAGGCCGAGTCCATCCGGCCCGCGGCCGAGTTGGACGGGGCTCCGTTGCCGTATCTCTCCACCCTGATCGCGCCCGCGCGGCGGGACGGCACCCGGGGTGGCAAGTTGTGACCCCCTCGGCGAACCCCTGCAGAGCGGCCGGGTCAGCCGGCCAGCCCCACCACCAGCCAGATGAAGCCGACGCCGGCGACCGTGCACAGCAGGGTCGAGCGGGCGGGGTGCTCGTGGTGGGCCTCGGGGAGGATCTCGGCCGCCGCGAGATAGAGGAGCGCGCCGCCGAAGAGGCCGAGATAGCCGCCGAGCAGGCCCTCCGGGATGGTCACGAAGGACGTCGAGGCGGCGCCCAGCACCGGGGCCACCGCGTCCGCGAACAGCATGGTCAGCGCTTTTCGCCGGGCGTTCCCGTACAGGCTCGTGATCGTGTACGTGTTGAAGCCGTCCGCGAAGTCGTGGGCCACGACGGCCAGCGCGACCGCCGTGCCCATGCCGCCGCCCACCTGGAAGGCCGCGCCGATGGCCACGCCGTCCATTGCGCTGTGGCCGACCATCGCGGCCGCTGCCGTGAGGCCGACCTCGGGGACCCGGCCGTCGTGCTCCTCGCCGCCGTGCGCGGCCTGGCGGGCGGCCAGCAGACGCTCCACCAGATGGGCCAGCAGGAAGCCGGCCACGAACAGGAGCAGGGCCGCGGGCACGCCGAAGACCTCGTCGCCGGCCGCGCGCAGCGCCTCCGGCAGCAGGTCCAGGCCGACCACGCCGAGCATCAGTCCCCCGGCCAGGCCGAGGACCAGATGACGGCGGTCGGTGACCCGCTGTGCCGTCCAGCCGCCGGCCAGCGTCATCAGGAACGCGCCGAGCGCGACGAAGACCGCCATAGGGCCTTGGTATCCGATCAACCCCCGTTCGCGCACATCCGGCCATCGCGCCGACCGCAGCCCTAAGACCATTTCAAGACCTTTTGTGATGAGAGGACCGATTCCCATGGCCGATGCCCCCACCGGCAAGGTGACCTTCGTCGGTGCCGGCCCCGGCGCCGCCGATCTGCTGACGTTCCGTGCCGCGCGCGCCATCGCCGAGGCCGACGTCGTGATCTGGGCCGCGAGCCTGGTGCAGGCGGAGGTCCTTGAGCACGCGCGCGAGGACGCGGAGATCCTCGACTCGGCGACCATGTCGCTGGAGGACGTGGTCGCCGTGTACGAGCGGGCCCGCGAGGAGGGTCTGAAGGTGGCCCGGATCCACTCCGGTGACCCCGCCCTGTGGGGTGGTACGCAGGAGCAGCTCGACCGGTGCGCGCGGATCGGCATCGCCACCGAGGTCGTGCCCGGGGTCTCCGCCTTCTCGGCGGTGGCCGCGCTCGCGCAGCGCGAGCTGACCATCCCCGAGGTCGCGCAGTCCGTCGTGCTCACCCGGCTCGGCGGCGGCAAGACGCCGATGCCGCCCGGCGAGGAGGTGCGGGAGTTCGCCAAGCACGGCACCACCATGGCGATCTTCCTGTCCGCCGCGCGCAGCGGGCAGTTGGTGCGGGAGCTGCTGGAGGGCGGCTATCCGACCTCCACTCCGGTCGTGGTCGCCTACCAGGCGACCTGGCCGGAGGAGCTGGTCGTGCGGTGCACGATCGGGACGCTGGAGGAGACCGTCAAGGAGCACAAGCTGTGGAAGCACACGCTGTTCCTGGTCGGCCCGGCGCTGGGCTCCGAGGGCACGCGCTCGCACCTGTACCACCCCGGCCACTTCCACGGGTACCGCAAGGCCGACCCGGAGGCCCGGCGGGCGCTGCGGGCGGCGAAGGGTGCCGGCACGTGATCACCGTGGTGGGTACGGGGACGGGGGCGGCGCCCGAGGAGTGCCTGGCCGGGGCCGAGCTGGTCGTGGGCGGGCGGCGGCATCTGGACGCCGCGGTCGTCCCGGCGGACGCCGAGCGCGTCGTCCTCGGACCGCTGGCACCGGCGCTGGACATCATCGAACGGCATCACGACAAGGGGAGCCGGGTCGTGGTGCTGGCCTCCGGCGACCCCGGGTTCTTCGGGATCGTACGGGTGCTGGCGGAGCGGTTCGGGGCGGGCGCGTTGGAGGTGCGGCCCGGTGTGTCCTCCGTTGCCGCCGCGTTCGCCCGGGTGGGGTTGCCGTGGGACGACGCGGTGGTGGTGAGTGCGCATGGGCGGGATCTGCGGACGGCGGTGAATGTGTGCCGGGCGCGTCCGAAGGTTGCGGTGCTGACGGGGCCGGGGGCGGGTCCTGCGGAGCTCGGCGCTGCATTGGCGGACGCCGAAGGGGGTGCCGAAGACGGTCGTCGGGCGGCTACTGTGCCGTCGTGGCCGGTCGCGCCCCGCGGCGGAGCCGTAAATCGATACAGCCCCGCGCCCCCGAAGCGTGTTCTCGTGGTCGCCTCCGATATCGGTACCGGCGACGAGCGGGTCGAGCGGGTCACCCCCGCCGCAGCCGCCGCCCGGGACTGGGGTACCGGTGTGAGTGTCGTTCTCTGTCTCGACGAGTCTCGGGCTCTCGGCGGTGTGCGCACGGTTGCCGGGCCTCCCCCAGCCCCCTCTCAATGGGCCCTGGAAGAGGACGCCTTCGACCACCGCGACTCGATGATCACCAAGTTCGAGGTGCGGGCGCTGGCGCTGGCGCGGCTCGGGCCGCGGCTCGGGGAGCTCGTCTGGGACGTGGGCGCGGGGTCCGGGTCCGTGGCCGTGGAGTGCGCGCGGCTCGGTGCCGCCGTGGTCGCGGTCGAGAAGGCGGCCGACGGGGTCGGGCGGATCCGTGCCAACGCGGCGGCCCACGGGGTCGACGTACAGGTCGTCCACGGGTCCGCGCCGGACGCGCTCACCGGACTGGACGACCCGGACGCCGTGTTCATCGGTGGCGGCGGACGTGAACTGCCGGAGATCGTCGCCACCTGTGCCCGCCGGGCCCGGCGGAGCGTCGTCGTGGCGATGGCCGCGCTGGACCGGGTGCCGGCCGTGCGCGCGGCCCTCACCGGCGCCGGGTTGGAGTGCGACGGCGTACTGCTGCAGTCGTCCCGGCTCGCGCCGCTGCCCGGGGACGTGACCCGGCTCGCCGCGACCAATCCGGTTTTCCTGCTGTGGGGCGTCAGAAACCCCGTGTATCGAGAGGGAGTTGCTCAGTGATCGGCCTCATTTCCGCCACCGCGGCAGGGGCGGCGGCACGCGACCGGCTGGCCGCGGCATGGCCGGACCGCACGCGCGTGTACGACGGACCCGTGGGGGACGCCGTACGGCGGGCGTTCGCGGAGTGCGAGCAGCTCGTGTGTTTCCTGGCCACGGGGGCGGTCGTCCGCCTGGTCGCGCCGCTGCTCGGCGACAAGGCGTCCGACCCGGGTGTGGTGTGTGTCGACGAGGGCGGGCGGTTCGCCGTGTCCCTGGTCGGCGGCCACGCCGGCGGCGCCAATGAACTCGCTCGGGAAATCGGGGAGTTGCTCGGTGCCGAGCCCGTGGTGACGACGGCGACCGACGCGGTGGGGGTGCCGGGGCTCGACACCCTGGGGCTGCCGGTGGAGGGTGCGGTGGCGGCCGTGTCGCGGGCGCTCCTGGACGGGGAGGCCGTCGCCCTGCACAACGCGTCCGGCTGGCCGCTGCCGCCGCTGCCGGTCGCCTCGGAGGGGACGTACGGCATCCGCGTCACGGACCGGCTCGTCGAGCTCTCCGAGCAGGAGGTCGTGCTGCGTCCGCCCACGCTCGTGGTCGGCGTCGGCGCCTCCAAGGGCGCGCCCGCCGAAGAGGTGTGGGGGTTGATCGAGGGCTCGCTGCGCGAGGCCGGGCTGTCCTCGAAGTCGGTCGCCGCACTCGCGACCGTGGACGCCAAGGCCGAGGAGCCGGGGATCGTGGCGGCGGCCGGGCGGCTCGGCGTGCCCCTGGTCACCCAATCCGCCGAGGAGTTGGCCGCCGTCGAGGTGCCCAACCCGTCGGACGCGCCCCTGGCCGCCGTGGGCACGCCGTCGGTCGCGGAGGCCGCCGCGCTCGTACGGGGCGGTGAACTCCTCGTCCCCAAGCGGAAATCGGCCGCGACGCCCGCCATGGCGACCTGTGCGGTCGTACGGCGTCCCGCGCGCGGCCGGCTCGCGGTCGTGGGACTCGGACCGGGCGCCCGGGACCTGCTCACGCCCCGCGCGAAGGCGGAGCTCCAGCGTGCTTCCGTGCTGGTCGGTCTCGATCAGTACGTCGACCAGATCCGCGATCTGCTGCGGCCGGGCACCCGGGTCCTGGAGTCGGGTCTCGGGGCCGAGGAGGAGCGGGCACGCACGGCCGTCGAAGAGGCCCGCCGGGGCCAGGCCGTCGCGCTCATCGGCAGCGGGGACGCCGGCGTGTACGCCATGGCCTCCCCCGCGCTCGCCGAGGCCTCCGACGACATCGACGTGATCGGCGTCCCCGGGGTGACGGCGGCGCTCGCGGCGGCCGCGATCCTCGGTGCCCCGCTCGGCCACGACCACGTGTCCATCAGCCTGTCCGACCTGCACACTCCGTGGGAGGTCATCGAGCGGCGGGTGCGCGCGGCGGCCGAGGCGGACATCGTGGTCACCTTCTACAACCCCCGTTCCCGGGGCCGGGACTGGCAGCTGCCCAAGGCGCTCGCGATCCTCGCCGAGCACCGGGAGCCGGCCACGCCGGTCGGTGTCGTACGGAACGCGTCGCGGCCCGACGAGTCCGCCCGGCTGACGACCCTGGCCGCTCTCGACCCGGGGACCGTCGACATGATGACGGTGGTGACCGTGGGCAACACGGCGACCCGGGACATCGCGGGGCGCATGGTGACGCCGCGCGGCTACCGCTGGCAGGAGGGCGCCAAGTGAACCGTGTCGTCCACCCGATCGAGGTGGAGTCCTACCGGCGGCTGCGTGCCCGCCTGGACACCTCGCACTTCCCGCCGCTGACCCGGGCGGTGGTGGAGCGGGTCGTCCACTCCGCCGCCGATCTGGAGTACGCCACCGATCTCGTCATGGACGAGGGCGAGTTGGAGAAGGCGCATGCCGCGCTGCACTCCGGGGCGCCCGTCGTCACCGACGTGGAGATGGTCGCCGCGGGCATCACCCGGCGGGAGACGGTCTGCCGGCTGAAGGACGCCGAGTCGGGTCCCGGGCTGACCCGTTCGGCCCACGCCATCCGCCTCGCCCACGAGCAGGTCGGCCCGGGGGCGATCTGGGTGATCGGCAACGCCCCCACCGCGCTGGAGGAGTTGCTGACCCTGGACGCGGCCCCGGCGCTCGTCATCGGGCTGCCCGTCGGCTTCGTCGGCGCGGTCGAGTCCAAGGCCGCGTTGCGCGAGAGCGGGTTGCCCGCCGTGAGCAACGTGTCCGAGAAGGGCGGGTCGGCCGTGGCCTCCGCCGCGCTCAACGCCCTGCTGTACCACCCCACTCACCCCGCCGAGGAGACATCGTGACCACCCCGCCGCCCGCCCTGCTCATCGCCGGTCATGGCACCCGGGACGAGGCCGGAGCCGAGGCGTTCCGCGACTTCGTCCGGGAGCTGGGGGCCCGCCACCCCGAGCTGCCCGTCGCGGGCGGTTTCATCGAGCTGTCCCCGCCGCCGCTGGGCGACGCGGTGACCGAGCTGGTGGAGCGCGGTGTCCGCCGCTTCGCCGCCGTGCCGCTGATGCTGGTGTCCGCGGGACACGCCAAGGGCGACATCCCGGCCGCGCTGTCCCGTGAGAAGGAACGGCACCCGGGGATCTCGTACACCTACGGGCGTCCACTGGGCCCGCACCCGGCGCTGCTGAACGTGCTGGAGCGGCGCCTGGACGAGGCCCTGGACGCCACCGGGGGCCGCACCGCGCTGGACCGGGCGGACGTCACCGTGCTGCTCGTGGGCCGCGGCTCCACGGACCCCGACGCCAACGCCGAGGTGTACAAGGCGGCCCGGCTGCTGTGGGAGGGGCGCGGATACGCGGGGGTGGAGACGGCGTTCGTGTCGCTGGCCGCACCGGACGTGCCGAGCGGACTCGACCGGTGTGTGGCCCTGGGGGCGCGCAGGATCGTCGTACTCCCCTACTTCCTGTTCACCGGGATCCTGCCGGACCGGGTGCGGCAGCAGACCGAGGGCTGGGCGGCCGCGCATCCCGAGGTCGAGGTGCGTTCGGCGGACGTCATCGGTCCGGAGCCGGAGCTGCTGGACCTGGTGATGGAGCGGTACGCGGAGGCCGTCAAGGGCGATCTGCGGATGAACTGCGACTCGTGCGTGTACCGCATCGCGCTGCCCGGGTTCGAGGACAAGGTGGGCCTGCCGCAGCAGCCGCACTTCCACCCGGACGACGACGACCACCATCACCACGGCCACCACCACGGCGCCCACACCCATGCGCACTGACCGCACCCACAGCGAGGGACACGATCTGCGGCACCACGGCGACGCCGAGGTGCGGGACGACGGTGCGCGGCTCACGGATCTCGCCGTGAACGTCCGCGCGGACACTCCCCCGGCCTGGCTGCGGGAGCGGATCGCCGGGTCGCTGGCCGGGCTGGCCGCCTATCCCGACGGGCGGCAGGCGCGGGAGGCGGTGGCCGCCCGGCACGAGGTGCCCGTGGAACGGGTGCTGCTGACGGCGGGAGCGGCCGAGGCGTTCGTCCTGCTCGCCCGCGCCCTGACGATTCGTCACGCCGTGGTGGTGCACCCGCAGTTCACCGAGCCGGAGGCGGCACTGCGGGACGCCGGGCACTCCGTCGACCGGGTGCTGCTGCGGGAGGAGGACGGCTTCCGGCTCGATCCGGCGGCCGTCCCCGAGGACGCCGACCTGGTCGTCGTCGGCAACCCGACCAATCCCACCTCGGTCCTGCATCCGGCCGCCACGATCGCCGAACTGGCGCGTCCCGGGCGGACCTTGGTGGTGGACGAGGCGTTCCTGGACGCGGTGCCGGGCGAGCGCGAGGCCCTGGCCGGGCGGACGGACGTGCCCGGACTCGTCGTCCTGCGCAGCCTGACGAAGACCTGGGGACTGGCCGGGCTCCGCATCGGTTACGTCCTCGCCGCCCCGGAGACGATCGCCGACCTGGAACGGGCTCAGCCCCTGTGGCCGGTGTCCACCCCGGCCCTCGCGGCGGCTGTGGCGTGCATGGAGCCGCGGGCGCTGGCCGAGGCCGCCCACGCGGCCCACCGCGTCGGCACCGACCGGGCCCATCTCGTCGCCGGGCTGCGGGAGTTCGCCCCGGACGGGCTCCGGGTGGTCGAGCCGGCGGAGGGTCCCTTCGTCCTCGTACGCCTGCCGAGGGCCACTGACGTACGACGGCATCTGCGCGACCTGGGGTTCGCGGTGCGGCGCGGGGACACGTTCCCGGGGCTCGGCGAGGAGTGGCTGCGGCTCGCGGTCCGGGACCGGGCGACGGTCAACTCCTTTCTCCAGGCGCTGGATCAGGCCGTGACGCTGGCCCAGCACTAGGGCGTGTATCGAGAGTGGATCAAGATAGTCGTTTTAGCCCTGGTATGTGTCATGCGATGCTCAGGTCATGACTGATCAACGCGAGGTTGCCATAGTCCGCTGGCCAGGTCAGGCGCCTTCCGCCCAGGATGGGCTGGCAGATCTGCTGGCGGCCTACCATCTGCAGACGCAGGCCGAGAAGGGCGAGGCCGTCGCCGGTGTGGATGGGTTGCCGGAGCGCTACCGGGTAGAGATCGCGGATCCACAGGCCGTGTTCGTTGACGATGTCGTGCTGCTGGCTTTGAGCGGGAACGCTGCGGTGGGCTGCCTGGTGGTGACCGCTTCTGTCGACGGACGGTCCGAGGTCAAAAGGCTCTGGACAGACCCGGCGTTCCGGGGGCGGGGCATCGCGTCCAGCCTGGTCAGCGCCGCGCTCGTGCATGCTGCGGAAAGCGGCGTCAGCGCGGTGCGGCTGTCGGTATGGAAGTGGCGGGCAGGCGCGATCGCCCTGTACGAGCGGCTCGGATTCACCGTCACCGAGTCGTGGGACGAGCGGGACCAGCTGGTCTGCATGGAACGAGCCGTGTGAGTGGTCACAGCCATTCGTTGATGGCCGCGACGAGGACGGTCGCCTCGTAGCGGATCGCGAGCTTGTCGTACCTCGTGGCCACGGCGCGGTGCCTTTTGAGGCGATTGATGCCGCACTCCACTGCATGCCGAGCCTTGTAGTCCGCCAGGTCGAACTTCGGCGGCCGACCGCCGCGGGAGCTGCGTTTCTTGCGGTTGCGGGCCTGGTCGGCCTTGTCCGGGATGGTGCAGCGGATACCGCGTCGGCGCAGGTAGGCGCGGTTCTTGCGGGAGGCGTACGCCTTGTCGGCACGCACTCGATCGGGGCGAACACGCGGCCTGCCCGGCCCCAGCCGGGGGACCCGGATGCGGCCCAGGACGACCTCGAACTGTGGGGAGTCGCCGCGCTGTCCGGCCGTGACCACGATCGACATGGGCTTCTGTCCCTGCTCGACGGCCAGGTGCAACTTGGTGGTCAGGCCGCCGCGTGAGCGTCCGAGTCCGTGATCGTCCGGCTCGGTGGCGATTCCGCCGGGCGGTTCCTTCTGCAGATCCCCCTTTTCCGCGCCCCGGCGGCATGCTGGTGGGCGCGCACAACGGTGGAGTCGACGTTGATGTCCCAGGCAATCAGGTCCTTCGCGTCAGCCCGGGCCTGCAGTTGAGTGACGATCCGCTGCCAGGTGCCGTTTCGCTGCCAGGTGCCGTTTCGCTGCCAGCGACGGAACAGGTCATACACCCGGCCCCACGGCCCATCGAGGAGGCGGTCGGGGTCCGGCCGGCCTCGCAGACCGCCTCGGAGGTGACACCCTCGATCTCGATGAGGGACAGCAGCGGAAGACCGGGGACGTGGACCTTGGCGTGGGTCAGGCGGGTGGACGCCTCGGCCTTCCCGTCGGTGACCGAAGCTTTGGCGTCGGCCACCTCGGCGGCGAGCACACTGAACGGCCGCCCCCCGTCCACGCCGTCCAACGTCGCCGTCAGCGCGGTCTGTCGGGCGGTTCGGGGCGCCTGGACCTCGTTGAGGGCGACCGCGAGGGGGACGTCCACGGTCTTGTCGAGCAGGTTGACGTCCAGCCCCGTGCGCAGGGCGACGGCGCTCGCGTGCCCCTGGTCGCCGGTCGCGTGCGCGGCGCCCGCGCCGGCCAGCGCCGCGGGACCGGCGGCCAGGGCGGTGGCCGTCGCCACGGTGGCGAGACGGCGTGCGGGCATGCGGAAGTGGGTGCTGTTCAAGGTGGTGGGACCCCCAGAGAGGACTGGCTCGGGACCTCGAAAGGATGTAGTACCGCCGGTCGTTCGACAGCGATCCGCCGGGAGTTCACACGATCGTGGCGCATCCGCGCACGCTTTCGAGCCCGCCTTCACACTCCGGGGCCCGCCCACCGCATTCCGGGAGGCCGGACGTCGGCCGGAGGCCCTACTGCACCACCCGGCCGTTCAGCACGACCTGGAGCGGGGCGGCCAGTACCCGTACGTCCGTGCGCGGGTCCTGCTCGTACACCACCAGGTCCGCGGGCGCCCCCTCCTCCAGGCCGGGGCGTCCCAGCCAGTTCCGGGCTCCCCAGGTCGTCGCCGACAGCGCCTCCAGCGGGGGGATTCCGGCCGTCACCAGTTCGGCGACCTCCGCCGCCACCAGGCCGTGCGGGAGGGTGCCGCCCGCGTCCGTGCCGACGTAGACCGGGATGCCGGCGTCGTAGGCGCCGCGGACGGTGTCGTAGCGGCGCTCGTGGAGCCGGCGCATGTGGGCGGACCAGCGGGGGAACCGGGACTCGCCGCCGTCCGCCAGCTTCGGGAAGGTGGCGATGTTGACCAGGGTCGGGACGATCGCGACGCCGCGTTCGGCGAAGAGGGGAATGAGGTCGTCCGTGAGGCCCGTCGCGTGTTCGACGCAGTCGATGCCCGCCTCGACCAGGTCCTTCAGGGAGTTCTCGGCGAAGCAGTGCGCGGTGACGCGGGCGCCGAGGCGGTGGGCCTCCGCGATGGCCGCCTCGGCCGCCTCCCGCGGCCAGCTGGGGGCCAGGTCGCCCACCTCGCGGTCGATCCAGTCGCCGACCAGCTTCACCCAGCCGTCACCCCGGCGGGCCTCCCGGGCGACGTACGCGACGAGGTCCTCGGGCTCGATCTCCCAGGCGTAGTTCCTGATGTAGCGGCGGGTGCGGGCGATGTGCCGGCCGGCCCTGATGATCTTCGGCAGGTCCTCGCGGTCGTCCACCCAGCGGGTGTCGGAGGGCGATCCGGCGTCGCGGATGAGCAGGGTGCCGGCCTCCCGGTCGGCCAGCGCCTGCTTCTCGGCCACGTCCTGGTCGACCGGGCCGTGCGCGCCCAGGCCCACATGGCAGTGCGCGTCCACCAGGCCGGGCAGCGCCCAGCCCGACACCGTCCGGATGTCACGGGCGGCGACGGGAGGGTCGTAGGAGATCCGCCCGTCGACCACCCACAGCTCGTCCCGGACGTCCTCGGGACCGGCCAGGATCCGGCCCTTCACGTGCAGCACCGCGCGATCGTTCATGGACCGCACCTTAATGACCGTCTAGCTGCCCTTGCCCGGCTGGTCGGAGGTCTCTTCCTCGACCTGGGCCATCGCCGGGTCGAGGAGCCGGGAGAGGAAGTGGCGGGTGCGCTCATGGCTGGGGTCGCCGATGACCCGGGCCGGGGTGCCGTCCTCGACGATCGTTCCGTCGTCCATGAAGACGACCCGGTCGGCGACCTCGCGGGCGAAGGTCATCTCATGGGTGACGACCATCATCGTCATGCCCTCCTGGGCCAGCATCCGCATGACCGCGAGCACGTCGCCCACCAGCTCCGGGTCGAGGGCCGAGGTCGGCTCGTCGAAGAGCATCACCTCGGGGCCCATGGACAGGGACCGGGCGATCGCGACGCGCTGCTGCTGACCGCCGGAGAGGGAGGCGGGGTAGGCGTCCGCCTTCTCGGCGAGGCCCACGCGCTCCAGGTTCTCGGCGGCCACCTTCGCGGCCTCCGCCTTGCCCCGCCGGAGGACCCTGCGCTGCGGCAGCGTGAGGTTCTCGGTCACCGTGAGGTGCGGGAACAGGTTGAACTGCTGGAAGACCATGCCGATACGGCGGCGTACGGCGTCGATGTCGACGTCGGGGTCGGTGAGTTCGGTGCCGCCGACGAAGACCTGGCCCTTCGTCGGCTCCTCCAGGAGGTTCACGCACCGCAGCAGCGTGGACTTGCCCGAGCCGGAGGGGCCGATCACACACACGACCTCGCCCTGACCGATCTCCAGGTCGATGCCCTTGAGGACCTCGTTGGTGCCGAACGACTTGTGCAGACCGCGTACTTCGATCTCCGGCCGGCTCGTCTCAACGGTCATTTCACGGCCTCCTGGGCCTTGGCCTCCATACGGCGGACCACGAACCCGAGCGGGATCGTCACCAGCAGGTAGCACAGCCCGGCGACGAGGATCGGCGTGGAGTTGGCGGTCGTACTGGCCAGGTCGCGGCCGTACTTGGACAGTTCGCGCTCCTCCAGGGTGACCCCGAGGAAGAGCACCAGGGAGGAGTCCTTGAAGAGCAGGACGAGTTCGTTGGTCAGCGGCGGAAGGATGATCCGGAACGCCTGCGGGATGATGATCGAGACCATCGCGCGGGCCGGGGAGAAGCCCAGTGAACGGGCCGCCTCCATCTGCCCCTTGGGCACCGCCTGGATGCCCGCGCGGATCGTCTCCGCCATGTAGGCCGCCGCCACCAGGCCGAGCGCGAGGGCGACCTTGCCGTACGTGCCGCCGACGATCTCCGTGCCGGGGAACGCGAGCGGTACGGCCACGCCGATGAAGATGAAGATCAGCAGCGCGGGCAGACCGCGGAAGATCTCGATGTAGACACCGGCGAACCAGCGGTACGGGCCCACCGACGACAGCCGCATCAGCGCGATGACCATGCCGAGGACGAGCCCGACGACGAATCCGGACAGCGTGTAGAGCACGGTGTTCTTCAACGCCAGCGTGATGACGTCGGGGAACATCTGGTCGGCGATGTCCGCCTGCGCGAACTGGTTCTTCAGCCGCCCCCAGTCCGCCGAGACCGCGAAGGCGATCACGACGGCGACGAAGACGACGTACTGGATGCCGCGGGACAGGCTGCGCTTCTGACGCCTGCTCAGGCCCTTTTTGCGAGGCTGGAGTTGTGCGTCCGTCGCGGTCATGAGGCGGAGGGCGACGCGGCCGACGCGTCGTACGGGCCGATCCACTTCTCGTAGAGCTTCTTGTAGGTGCCGTCGGCCTTGGCGTCCGAGAGCGCCTTGTTGATGGCGGCCAGCAGCTTGGTGTTGCCCTTCTTCACCGTGAAACCGTACTGCTCACCGGTGTTGATGTTGTCGGCTACCTGGAAGGCGTCGGCGTTGGCCTTGTTCTTCAGCCAGCCCTGGACGACCGGGTAGTCGATGACGACGGCCTTGACCTGGCCGGAGCGCAGGCCGTTGAGGACGGCGTCGGAGGACTCGAAGGAGACCGGGTCGAAGCCGTGGGCCTTGACGTAGTCCTCGCCGGTGGTCTGCGCCTGGGCGCCGAGCTTGACCTTCTTCGCCTTGGCGTCGGCGAGCGAGGAGATCCCGCTGCCCTTGGCGACCAGGAGGGCCTGGGTGGCGTCGAAGTAGGGGTCGGAGAAGTCGACGTTCTTCTTGCGCTCCTCGGTGATGGTCATGCCGGCCGCGGCCAGGTCGCACGAGCCGGAGTTGAGGAAGGCGCCGGTCTTGAAGTTCTCGAAGGGGGTGTCGAGGATCTCCTGCTTCACGCCCAGGTCCTTGGCGACCAGGTCGATGAGTGAGACGTCGAAGCCCTGGACCTTGCCGTCGATCTCCGACTGGAACGGCGGGTACGGCAGGTGGGTGCAGGTGGTGAGCTGTCCGCCCTTGACCAGTTCGACCCCGCCCGCGGCGGTCTTCGAACCGCTGCCGCCGTTGTCGCTGGAGGTGCAGGCAGCGACGAGCAGGAGCCCGGCCGTCGCGGTGGTGGCGGCCAGGACGCGGGTCCGGCGCCCGGAGAGGGTGTTCACGGGAGGCCTCCTGTGGGGGAACTGTGGGTTCCGATTATAAGGAAAGGTTTGAGTGCCTCAAACCAAACCGATGGTTGCGAGGCCGTTCAGCCTAAGAAGTCGCCGGTCGTCGGGGGTGGGTGAGGAACGGTTACGCTCGTCACGTCTACCCCAGTGAGCGAGGAGAGCACCGTCGTGACGCACCCCTTCCTGGACCTGGCCCCGCTCGGCGCGGCGCAGTTCGCCTCGATCGAGGACCGTGTGGCGCGGCTGCTGCGTACCGAGCAGGACGTCGTGATCATGCAGGGTGAGGCGCTGCTGCCGCTGGAGGGGGCGATCCGCTCCACGGCCGGTCCGGGTACGACCGCGCTGAACGTCATCACCGGTCCGTACGGGCAGACCTTCGGGGACTGGCTGCGGGACTGCGGCGCGACGGTGATCGACCTCGCGGTGCCGTTCCACACGGCGGTGACGGCCGCGCAGATCTCGGCGGCTTTCGAGGAGCACCCGGCGATCGACTTCGTGTCGCTGGTGCACGCGGAGGCGGCGACGGGGAACACCAACCCGGTCGCGGAGATCGGGGAGGTCGTACGGCGGCAGGGTGCCCTCTTCTATCTCGACGCGGTGGCGTCCGTCGGCGCCGAGCCGGTGCTGCCGGACGCGTGGGGTGTGGACCTGTGCGTGATCGGGGCGCAGAAGGCGATGGGCGGCCCCGCGGGCGTGTCGGCGGTGTCGGTGAGCGAGCGGGCGTGGGTGCGGATGGCGGCGAACCCGAGGGCCCCGCGCCGGTCGTACCTCTCCCTGCTGGACTGGAAGGAGCGCTGGATCGACGGCGGCCGCAAGGCCCTGCTGCACGCTCCGGCGCAGCTGGAGATGCTGGCGCTGGAGGCGTGCGTCGAGCGGATCGAGGCGGACGGGCTGGACGCGGTGATGAGCCGGCACCGGGCCGCCGCCGCGGCGACCCGGGCGGGGGGGCGGGCGCTGGGCGGGGGTCTGGAGCCATACGTCCACGAGGACCGCGAGGCCGCTCCGGTCGCCACGACACTGCGTGCGCCGTCGGGCGTGGCGGCGTCGGAGCTCATCACCCGGGCCCTGTCCTGCGACCCCGCGCTCCCGCTGGCCGCGGGCGGGGGCGCCCTGGCCAAGGAGATGATCCGGGTCAATCACTACGGGGTGGACGCGACACGGGGGGCGGTGCGGGCGAGCCTGGCGGCGTTGGGTGCGGCGCTGGCGCAGACGGGTGCGGTCGTGGAGGTCGAGAGCGCGCTGCGCGCCGCGGACGAGGCCTGGCGCTGAGGAGCCCCAATCCGAGTGGATTTCGCCGACGACGGGGTTATCGGAACATAATTACCGGGTTAATTCCGGGGTTTATCAGAGATTAGCTTCCCGCATTCTTCTGCCCGCTTTCCCTCGACCTAAACGCAAAGATTCTGCGAACACGAACCGGGGGAATTCGGGTAGATCTCGTGGGGGTTACATGCTTGTGACGCGTTACACATCGTGATCAATTTGCCCGTTATTTGCTGGTCGTAACGGTGCATAACGGTCACTTCTTGCGCGTTGGCGCGCGCCCGCGTGATAACACATGGAGCGCCCGCACGTAACCCCACCCGGCGATGCAATTTTGAATTTCCCTCGGTAAATTCAATTCGCATGACTGCCGCACAAGCAGACCTGCAAATCGACCGGCCGACGGTCGCGGACGGAGCCGCACTGTGGCGGATCGCCCGCGACTCCAAGGTCCTCGACCTGAACTCGTCGTACAGCTATCTGCTGTGGTGTCGCGACTTCGCCGCCACATCGGCGGTGGCACGGAACGAGCGCGGGGAGCCGATCGGATTCGTCACCGGGTACGTCCGCCCGGACCGGCCCGGCACCCTCCTCGTCTGGCAGGTGGCCGTGGACTCGGCGTACCGCGGCCGCGGGCTCGCCGCCGCCCTGCTCGACGGACTGACCGCGCGGCTCGCCGCCGAGCGCGGGCTGACCACCGTCGAGACCACCATCACGCCGGGCAACACCGCCTCCGAGCGGCTGTTCACGGCGTTCGCCGAACGCCGTGGCGCCCGCCTGGAGCGCGAGGTGCTGTTCGACACCAGCCTGTTCCCCGACGGGCCGCACGACCCCGAGGTCCTGTACCGCATCGGCCCCCTCTCCCCCGATCCGGCCACCCTCTCCGCCTGACCCCCCACGCACCCGAGGAGCAATTCGTCGTGACCATCACCCAGCCCGACCTCAGCGTCTTCGAGACCCTCGAATCCGAGGTGCGCAGCTACTGCCGCGGCTGGCCCACCGTCTTCGACCGCGCGCAGGGCAGCCGCCTGTACGACGAGGACGGCCACGCGTACCTGGACTTCTTCGCCGGCGCCGGATCACTGAACTACGGCCACAACAACCCCGTCCTGAAACGGGCCTTGATCGACTACCTGGAGCGCGACGGCATCACGCACGGGCTCGACATGTCGACCGCCGCCAAGCGCGCCTTCCTGCAGACCTTCCAGGACCTGGTGCTGCGCCCGCGCGACCTGCCGTACAAGGTCATGTTCCCGGGGCCGACGGGCACCAACGCCGTGGAGGCCGCGCTCAAGCTGGCCCGGAAGGTCAAGGGACGGGAGGCCATCGTGTCCTTCACCAACGCCTTCCACGGGATGTCGCTGGGCTCCCTCGCCGTCACCGGCAACGCCTTCAAGCGGGCCGGCGCCGGCATCCCGCTGGTGCACGGCACGCCGATGCCGTTCGACAACTACTTCGACGGCACCGTCGAGGACTTCCTGTGGTTCGAGCGGCTCCTGGAGGACCAGGGCTCCGGCCTCAACAAGCCGGCCGCCGTGATCGTGGAGACCGTGCAGGGTGAGGGCGGCATCAACGTCGCCCGCCGGGAGTGGCTCCAGGCGCTCGCCGCGCTGTGCGAGCGGCAGGACATGCTGCTCATCGTCGACGACATCCAGATGGGCTGCGGCCGTACCGGTGCCTTCTTCTCCTTCGAGGAGGCGGGCATCACGCCCGACATCGTCACCGTCTCCAAGTCCATCAGCGGCTACGGCCTTCCCATGTCCCTGTGCCTGTTCAAGCCGGAGCTGGACATCTGGGAGCCGGGCGAGCACAACGGCACCTTCCGCGGCAACAACCCGGCCTTCGTCACGGCCACCGCCACCCTGGAGCAGTACTGGGCGGACGGCTCCGCGATGGAGAAGCAGACCCGCAAGCGCGGCGAGCAGGTCGAGCAGGGGCTCATCTCCCTCACCGAGGAGAACCTGGCCGACGTGAAGGAGTACCGCGGGCGCGGGCTGGTGTGGGGCCTGGAGTTCCACGACAAGGGCCGCGCGGGCCGGGTGGCGCACCGGGCCTTCGAACTCGGGCTGCTCATCGAGACGTCGGGCCCCGAGAGCGAGGTCGTGAAGCTGCTTCCGGCGCTCACGATCACCCCCGAGGAACTGGACGAGGGGCTGAGCATCCTCGCCCGTGCCGTACGGGAAACCGTCTGAGCATCAGGCTCAGCAGACCGTCTAACTAGGAGGCATCGCAGCACCGTGATCGTCCGCTCGTTCAAGGACATCGAAGGCACCGACCGGCATGTGAAGGCCGCGTCCGGCACCTGGGAGAGCAAACGCATCGTGCTCGCCAAGGAGCGGGTCGGCTTCTCGCTGCACGAGACGATCCTGTACGCGGGTACGGAGACGTCGATGTGGTACGCGAACCACATCGAGGCCGTCGTCTGCGTCGAGGGCGAGGCCGAGCTGACCGACCACGAGAGCGGGCAGACGCACTCGATCACGCCGGGGACCATGTACCTCCTGGACGGTCACGAGCGGCACACACTGCGGGTCAAGGAGGACTTCCGCTGCATCTGTGTGTTCAATCCGCCCGTGACCGGCCGGGAGGATCACGACGAGAACGGCGTCTACCCGCTGCTCACCGAACCCGAGGAGGTGTGACCGCATGACCACCATGACCACCGTCACCGATCTCTACCCCAGCCGCGGCGCCACCGAGGTGTCGATCCCCCGCAAGGACCCGGTCGTCTGGTCGGCGCCCGGCACGCCGGGACCGATCGCCACCGGCGAGCTGGAGGAGTTCGAGCGCGACGGCTTCCTCGCCGTCGACCAGATCATCCGCCCCGACGAAGTCCCCGTCTACCAGCGCGAGTTGGAGCGGCTCGTCACCGACCCGGAGATCCGCGCGGACGAACGCTCGATCATCGAGCCGAAGTCCAAGGAGATCCGCTCGGTCTTCGAGGTGCACAAGATCAGCGAGGTGTTCGCAAACCTGGTGCGCGACGAGCGGATCGTCGGCCGGGCCCGGCAGATCCTCGGCTCGGACGTGTACGTCCACCAGTCGCGGATCAACGTCAAGCCCGGTTTCGGGGCCAGCGGCTTCTACTGGCACTCCGACTTCGAGACCTGGCACGCCGAGGACGGTCTGCCGAACATGAGGACGGTGTCCGTCTCGATCGCGCTGACCGAGAACTACGACACCAACGGCGGCCTCATGATCATGCCGGGGTCCCACCGCACCTTCCTCGGGTGCGCGGGTGCCACCCCGAAGGACAACTACAAGCAGTCGCTGCAGATGCAGGACGCGGGCACACCGTCGGACGAGGCGCTCACCGCGATGGCCTCGGAGCACGGCATCAAGCTGTTCACCGGCAAGGCCGGTTCGGCGACCTGGTTCGACTGCAACGCCATGCACGGCTCCGGCGACAACATCACGCCGTTCCCGCGCAGCAACGTGTTCATCGTGTTCAACAGCGTGGAGAACCAGGCCGTGGAGCCGTTCGCGGCGCCCATCCGGCGACCGGAGTTCATCGGCGCGAGGGACTTCACCCCGGTGAAGTGACTCCGCAGTGACCCCGGGGGGTGACCCTCACAGCCACGACAGCGACGCGGCCCGCTCCAGTACGTTCCGTACGGCGGCCGCGTCGCCCGTCGTTTCCCGGGGCACGGTGTCCGGCGCGTACCGGCCGCCGACCAGCAGGCAGAAGTCCACGGCGTCCAGGGTGAGTTCGGCCGACACCGGGTCGCTCTGAGAACCCAGGACCCACTCCTCGCCGCCCCTGACCGCGAACAGCACGGGCGGCGCCCCGGCCCCGAGGACCGTGCCGAGAACGCGGACGGCCAGCCGGACCAGCTGCCCCAGGTACTCCCCGGGCGGCGGCGGCACGGCCAGGCCCAGCGCCCGGCCGATGTCGTCGGTGTGGATCCACGCCTCGAAGGCCCGCGCCAGGAAGTGCTCGGTGACGGGCAGCCGGATGCCCATCAACAGCGTGGTCCCGGCGGCGAGTTCGGGGTCCCGGGCGTACGGGGTGCCGAGCAGCGCGGCCGCCTGCGCGGACCAGTCGACGACGGTCTCCTCGGGCGTACGGCCGTACTCGTGGGCGATCACCTCCGCGGTGCGCCGCTCCCAGGCCTCCGCCCAGTCCGCGTCCTCGTCGATCCGCGCGCCCGGCACCCGGGCGTCGATCCCGAGCCGCAGGGCCAGGTGCTCGTCGGCGGCGAGCAGATGGGCGACGGTGGCGTGCACGTCCCAGTCGTGGACGACCGGGGTGGACCAGCGCCCCGCCATCTCGGGCAGCAGCGCCCCGAGCCCCGCGACGGCGGCCGCGTAGGGGGCGGCGTGCCGGGCCACGCGGGGTGGCGCCGGGCGGGCACGGAGGGCGCCGCTGAGAAAGGCGTCGAGGGCCGACGGCGGCTCGTCGAGCGGCGGGCCGTCCAGCAGGCGTACGGTCGCGCGCAGCCGTTCCGCCTCGGCGGCGCAGTCCTCGCACACGGCGAGGTGGAGCGGGACCGCGCGCTCCTCGGCCGGTCCCAGGGCGCCGAAGGCCCAGGCGGCCAGCAGGTGGCGTACGTCGTCGTGATCGGTCACCGCCCGCCCCCTTCCCCGTCTTCCCCTGCCGCCATCATGCGCCCTCTTCCCACGCCGGGTCGGGTGGCTCGGGTGGGTCGGCCAAAGTCTCCGCCAGGGTGCGCAGCGCGGTGCGCAGCCGGGTCTTCGCGGTGCCCTCGGGGATGCCGAGCTCGACGGCGGCCTGCCGGTAGGTGCGGCCGGCGAAGTAGGCGAGGTGCACCACCTCCCGTTGTGGCTGCGGGAGTTCGGCGAGGGCGGTGTGCAGCAGGAGGGAGCGCTCCCGGTCGACGACCGCCTCGGCGGGGCCGGGAGAGGTGTCCGGGATGCCGTGCAGGGCCAGGTCGTCGGCGCGGACGTCCTTGCGGTGGCGGGCCTCGCCGCGCACCCAGTCCACGGCCCGCCGGTGCGCCAGCAACGACAGCCAGGTGCGCAGGCTGCCCCGGCGCGGCTCGAAGGCGTACGGCCTGCTCCACAGCTGCGCGAAGACCTCCTGCGCCACGTCCTCGGCGGCGGCCGGGCTGCGGGTCACGCGCATCGCGACCGCCCGCACCAGCCCGCCGTACGCCCCGTACGCCTCGGCCAGCGCGGACTCGTCGCCGTACACCAGCCGCCGGTGCAGCTCCGCGTCTGCGGGTCGCTGCACGGGCGTCGTCCCGTCCGCGGACTCCACGGCACCACCACCCCTTGCTGCCCCTTCCTAGCGTCCCGGGCGGCGCGGCGCCAGCGGTTCAGGGAGACAGGGCGTCCAGCAGCCGGTCGACATCCGGGGCCGTGTTGTACAGGTGGAAGGAGGCGCGCAGGTTGCCGGCGCGGTTGGACACCTCGATGCCCGCCGCGCTCAACTCGGCCTGCCTTCCGCCGAGTCGGGGCACGGACACGATCGGCGAGCCGGGGGCGGGCAGGGGGGTGTGGCCGAGGGCGGCGAGTCCGGTGCGGAAGCGGTCGGCGAGGGCGAGGTCGTGGGCACGCACGGCGTCCACGCCGAGCTCCTCCAGGAGTTCGAGGGAGTGGCGGGTTCCGGTGTAGGTGAACAGGGCGGGGCTGACGTCGAACCGCCGGGCGGAGTGGGCCAGTTCGGTGACGGGGCCGTAGCAGCTGTCCCAGGGGATCTCGCCCGCGACCCAGCCGGCGAGCACCGGCCTCAGATCGCCGAAGTCCTCCGGCACGGCGAGGAAGGCCGCGCCGTGCGGGCCGAGCAGCCACTTGAAGGTGGTGGAGACGGTGTAGTCGTACGACCGCGCGTCCACCGGGAGCCAGCCCGCGGCCTGCGAGAAGTCGACGTAGGTGCGGGCCCCGTGGTCCCTGGCCGCTTCCCGCAGGGCGGGCAGGTCGGCGATCCGGCCGTCGGCGGACTGGGCGGCGCTGACGGCGACGAGGGCGGTGCCGGGGCGGACGGAGTCGGCGAGCCGCTCCAGCGGCACGATGCGCACCTTGAGGTCGCCCCGGGTGTGGAAGGGGTTCACGACGGAGGTGAAGTCGTCCTCGGCGGTGAGGACTTCGGCGCCCGGCGGCAGCGAGGCGGCGACCAGACCCGAGAAGGTGGACACGGACGGTCCCGCCGCGACCCGGGTCACCGGGACCCCTGCGAGCCTCGCGAAGGCGGCGCGGGACCTCTCCACGTCCTGGAACAACGGGTCCAGCGGCCTGCCCTCGGCCCGGATCAGCGCGGCCTCCTGGAGGGCGGTCACGGTACGGGCGGGGAGCAGGCCGCTGCTCGCGGTGTTGAGGAAGGTGTTCTTCGGGGCGAACTCGGCGCGGACGAGGCTCTCGAAGGTCTCCATGGCTCCACTGTGGGGCCGGAAGACCTCTCGGTCCATTGCGATTTTCTACGTGGTTCAGCCAAGGAACGCTTATACGTCCGCGCCGACCTGCGTGTTTGTCAGCCCTGCTGGGGTACGGCGCACCCGTCCGGACCGCAGGCCTCCGCGCCGGCGTCACCCTGGTCGATCAGCTGCAGCGGGGACCGGTTGCCCCAGGCCTGGGTGAGGGCCTGGGTGAAGACCTCGGCGGGCTGGGCGCCGGAGACGCCGTACTTGCGATCCAGGACGAAGAAGGGGACGCCGCTGGCACCGAGCTCGGCGGCCTCGCGCTCGTCTGCGCGGACCTCGTCGGCGTAGGCGGTGGGGTCGGCGAGGACCTTGCGGACCTCGTCGGCGTCCAGACCGGCCTCCACGGCGAGCTCGACGAGGCGCTCGTCACCCTCGCTGAACAGCGACTTCTCCTCGGCGAAGTTGGCCCGGTAGAGGATCTGGATCAGCTCGTCCTGCCTGCCGTGCTCCTTGGCGAGGTGCAGGAGGCGGTGCAGGTCGAAGGTGTTGCCGTGGTCGCGGTCACGGGTCCGGTAGGCGAGCCCTTCGGCGGCGGCCTGGGCCCCGAGGTTCTCCTCGCCGGCCTGCGCCTGGGCCTCGCTCATGCCGTACTTCTTGCTCAGCATCGCGAGGACGGGCTGGACGTCGCCCTTGTCCCGCCCGGGATCCAGCTCGAACGACCGGTGCACCACCTCGACGCCGTCACGGTGCGGGAAGGCCTCCAGCGCCTTCTCGAAGCGGGCCTTGCCCACGTAGCACCAGGGGCAGGCGATGTCGCTCCAGATCTCGACGCGCATGTGTACGGCTCTCTCCAGGTCGGACGGCTGCGGAGACTCCCTCCGCCTTGTTTGCTGAACGTTCAAACAGCGCGGGCTATTCCCGGGGCGCGTAGCGCCCTCAGGGGCGCGGGGAACTGCGCGACCAGCCACGACGGTCCCGCACCCGCCGAACTACCGGCCCCGGCACCCCCGTGTGCTTCTGGCCCCGCCGCCGGAGGCCTCAGCTGCCGTCGCGCAGGTCGGCCGGCCAGTCGGGCCGGAACTCGATGTGGTCGTACGTCACCACACAGCCCTCCCCCATCGGGGACTGGGCCATGAAGCCGACCAGGGCCGCGCCGGTCTCCTTCTCGTCGCCCAGGGTGAACAGGCGGACGAAGGTCCAGCGCTTGCCGTCGCGGGAGGCGTGGAAGGCGAAGGCGCGGCCGGTGCGGCTGACCCGCAGCCACACCGAGGTGCCGTCCACGGTGAAGGAGTTGCAGTCGTCGGAGTGTCCCCGGGTGACGACCGTGCAGACGGTGGGCACGGCCGGCGAGTTCTCCAGGCAGAGCTTGGCCCAGGCCCGCTCGCCGACATGGACGTACAGCACACCCGCGTCGAACGATCCGTTGAAGCCCACGGTGACCCGGGCTATCAGCTGGAAGTCGCCCTCGGGGGCACCGAGCAGCCGCGGCGCGTCGGCGGCGGGGTCCAGGGACTCCCCGGTGGGCGGCACGAAGCGGTCCTGCCGGGGCCCCGCCCAGCCGGAGAGTATGCCGTCCTCGTACGCCCAGTGTCCGTCGGGGCCGTAGGTGCGGAGAGGGAAAGGGAGTTGGGGGAGTTCGACGTCCATCCTCAGAGTTTTCCAGTTCCCTCTCCGCGGGTGACCCTCGGGTCCTAGCGTTCGAGAGTGTTGTTGAAACGGCGGGGCAGACCCAGCGGGTTGTCGTCCCTCAGCTCCGGCGGCAGCAGGGCCTCCGGCGCGTTCTGGTACGCCACCGGCCGCAGCCAGCGCTCGATCGCCGTGCCGCCCACCGACGTCGACGTGGACGTCGTCGCCGGGTAGGGGCCGCCGTGGTGCTGGGCCGGGGCCACCGCGACACCGGTCGGCCAGCCGTTGACCAGGACACGCCCGGCCAGCGGGGTCAGCTCCGCGAGGATCTCCGCACCGCGCCCCTGGCCGGCGGCCTCCCCCTCGGACAGGTGGACCGTCGCCGTGAGGTTGCCGGGCAGCCGGGACAGCACCGTGTGCGCCTGCTCGTCGTCGTCGTAGCGGACCACCACGGTCACCGGACCGAAGCACTCCTCCAGGAGCAGGTCGTACGCCCCCTCGGTGGCCAGCTTCTCGGCCGCCACCGTGAGGAAGCCCGGGCTGACCGTGTGCTCGCCGCCCGCGCCGGGCGTGACCGGCGACTCGACCTCGGGCAGCTCCGCGCGCTCGGCGACGCCGGCGACGAAGTTGTCCCGCATGCGGTGGTCGAGGAGGACGCCCGCGTCGGTGTCGCTGACGGCGTCGGTCAGGGACTTCACCAGGCCGTCGCCCGCCGCGCCGGACGGCACGAGGACCAGGCCCGGCTTCACGCAGAACTGGCCGACGCCGAGGGTCATGGAGCCCGCGAGCCCGGCGCCGATGGCCTCCGCGCGCTCGGCCGCGGCCTCCTCGGTGATCACGACGGGGTTCAGGGAGCCCAGCTCGCCGTGGAACGGGATCGGCACCGGACGCGCGGCCGCCGCGTCGAACAGGGCGCGGCCGCCCTTCACGGAACCGGTGAAGCCCGCGGCGGCCACCAGCGGGTGCTTGATCAGCTCGATGCCGGCCTCGAAGCCGTGCACGAGACCGAGCACGCCCGCGGGGATGCCGTGCTCGTCGGCGGCCCGGCGCAGCACGGACGCGACCAGCTCGGACAGGCCCGGGTGGTCGGGGTGGGCCTTGACGACGACCGGGTTGCCGGCCGCCAGCGCGCTCGCGGTGTCGCCGCCGGCGACCGAGAAGGCGAAGGGGAAGTTGGAGGCCGAGTACACGGCGACGACGCCCAGCGGCACCTTGTAGCGGCGCAGGTCCGGGATCGGCGGGGTCGCGGTGTCGTCGGGGTGGTTGATGACCACGCCGAGGAACTCGCCCTCGTCGACGATGTCCGCGAAGGCCCGCAGCTGGTAGCAGGTGCGGGCGAGCTCGCCGGTCAGCCGGACCGGGCCGAGCGCGGTCTCGGCGTCCGCGGCCTCGACGAGGTGCTCCTTGGACTCCTCGAGCTTGGTGGCCGCGGTGCGCAGGAAGGCCGCGCGGACGGTGCGGTCGGCGAGGGAAGCGCGCGCCTCGTGCGCGGCGCGGACGGCGGCGTCCACCTCCTGGGCTGTGGCCTCCACCGCAACCTGTTCGCGCTGCTTCCCGGTTCGGGGGTCGACACTCCAGACTGGTGCTGCTGCCACCGCGGGTCCCTCCACGTGTATCCGGGTCATCCACCAGGAACGTTCGATATACTGAACGCTGTCTCTGATGGTGAATATGCTGTTGGAGACTATAACTCTGGTTCTCGTCCAACAAAGGGGTCAAGGGCGATGTCGGCAGGCGAGACGGGCGGCGGGTCACAGGTCAAGTCCGCGGTACGGACGGTTGAACTGCTCGAATACTTCGCCGGGCGCCCCGGCATGCATTCCCTGGCCGCCGTGCAGGAGGCCGTCGGGTACCCCAAGTCCAGCCTCTACATGCTGCTGCGCACGCTGGTCGAGCTGGGCTGGGTGGAGACCGACGCGACGGGCACGCGGTACGGCATCGGGGTGCGGGCGCTGCTCGTCGGCACCTCGTACATCGACGGCGACGAGGTGGTCGCGGCGGCCCGCCCGACCCTGGACCGGCTCTCCGACGACACGACGGAGACCATCCACCTGGCCCGTCTGGACGGCACGAACGTCGTCTACCTGGCCACCCGGCAGTCGCAGCACTACCTGCGGCCCTTCACCCGGGTCGGCCGCCGCCTCCCGGCGCACTCCACCTCCCTCGGCAAGGCGCTGCTGAGCACCTACTCCGACGAGCAGGTCCGCAAGATGCTGCCGGAGACGCTGCCGGCGCTCACCGAGCACACGATCACCGACCGCGAGAAGCTCATCGAGGAGCTGCACCAGATCCGGGAGCAGGGCTTCTCCGTGGACCGCGAGGAGAACACGCTGGGGCTGCGCTGCTTCGGCGTCGCGATCCCGTACCGCACGCCCGCGCGGGACGCGATCAGCTGCTCGGTGCCGGTGGCGCGGCTGACCCCGGCGCACGAACAGCTGGTGAAGGACGCGCTGTTCGACGCGCGGGACCGGCTGACACTGGCCACCCGTAGGCTCTGAGCCCGGGCCCCTTCGGACCGCTCCGACGCGTCCCGTCGACGGGGCACGCCCCGGAAGGGCCCCGGCCCTCGCACGCCTCGCCACCGTCGGTCGGCACCACCCGACACCCCGGCCCACCGCACGCGCTGCACATGCCCCCGCCGTACCGCACCGGGCCGCCGCAGGCCTCCAGGGGCGCGGGGCTGTGTCGACATGCGGCTCCGCCGCGTGGACGCGAAAACGCCCGCCCCCACCAAGCCGCACCCGAACAACCGCCCGCCCGACCCGCCGGCCAGGCCCTAGGCTCTGAGGCATGCAGATCGTTCTCCGCGAAGTCCATGACAGCGATCTGCCGGTCTTCTTCCGGCAGATGAACGACCCCGAGGCCCTGCACATGGCGGCCTTCACCCCGAAGGACCCGGCCGACCGGGACGCCTTCGACGCCCACTGGAAACGGATCCGCGCCTCCGACGCCGTGCACCGCACGGTCCTGGCGGACGGGGACGTGGTGGGCAGCGCGTCGGTGTACGGCGAGCCGGGCGAGCGCGAGGTGACGTACTGGATCGACCGCGCCTACTGGGGGCGCGGCGTCGCCACCGCGGCCCTGCGGGAGCTGGTCGCCCAGGTGCCCGAGCGCCCCCTGTACGCCCGGGCGGCCGCCGACAACACCGGCTCCCGGCGCGTCCTGCAGAAGTGCGGTTTCCGGGTGACCGCCCAGGCGTCCGGGTACGCCAACGCGCGCGGGGCGGAGATCGACGAGGTCGTGCTCACGCTGGACGCGTGAGAGCGCCGTCGCGGAAGCCGTACCAGCGGCCGCGGATGAACGTCCGATGAGAAAAGCGGACGGATGGGAACGACTCGCCGCCGCCTGATCGTCTTCTGTGTGGGATGAACAAGACGATCAGGCGCGCATCGGTCTTCGCGCTGCTCCTGGTGTTCGCTCTACTGATCCGAGCGACCTGGGTGCAGTTGTACGAGGGCCAGGCGCTCGCGGACGACAACGACAACCGGCGGAACGCGATCGAGACGTACTCCTCGCCGCTCGGGAACATCATCGTGGCCGGGAAGGCCGTGACGGGTTCCGCGAGGACGACGGACAGCGACCTCGCCTACAAGCGGACGTACACGAACGGCAAGCTGTACGCGGCGGTGACGGGTTACGCCTCGCAGGCCTACGCCCCGACCCAGCTGGAGGGCATCTACTCCGACCTCCTCAACGGCACGGACAGCCGGCTGAAGACCGTCATGGACACGATCACCAACCAGCGGGCCGAGCCCGGTGATGTGATCACGACGATCGATCCGGCCGTGCAGAAGGCCGCGTACGACGCGCTCGGCGACAAGAAGGGCGCGGCCGTCGCGATCGACCCGACGACCGGCAAGATCCTGGCGGTCGTGTCGACGCCCTCGTACGACCCGTCCTCGCTGACGGACGCCAACACCGCGGGCAAGGCATGGAAGCAGCTCACCGCGGACTCCGACAAGCCGCTCACCAACCGCGCGCTGCGCCAGCCGCTGCCGCCCGGTTCGACGTTCAAGCTGGTGGTGGCCGCGGCCGCGCTGGAGGACGGTCTGTACTCCTCGGTGGACGAGAAGACCGTCAGCCCGGACCCGTACACCCTGCCGGGCACGGTGACCCCGCTGGGGAACGAAAGCGCCTCGGCGCCCTGCGAGAACGCCTCGATCCGGGTCGCGCTCGAGTACTCCTGCAACACCGTCTTCGCGAAGATGGCCGTAGACCTCGGCCAGGACAAGGTGCGGGCGATGGCCGAGAAGTTCGGCTTCAACGACGCCACGCAGGACGTCCCGGTGCGGGCCTACGAGAGCGTCTACCCCTCCGACATGAACAAGTCCTCCACGGCGCTGACCGGCATCGGCCAGTACGACGTCACGGCCACCCCGCTCCAGATGGCCATGGTCTCCGCGGCCATAGCCAACGGCGGCAAGCTGGTCTCACCGCACATGGTGTCGACCATCACCAACCACGGCGGCGACGTCCTGAAGAACTACGACGACGAGGCGACCACGCAACAGATCGTCAGCTCCGGCACGGCGGAGCAGCTCCAGTCGGCGATGCAGTCGGTGATCCAGGACGGCACCGGCACCAACGCCCGGATAAACGGCGTCACGGTGGGCGGCAAGACGGGCACCGCCCAGCACGGCGAGAACAACAGCAAGACGCCGTACGCCTGGTTCACGTCCTACGGAAAGGCCGACGGCAAGGAGGTCGCCGTGGCGGTGGTCGTGGAGCAGTCGAACGCGGCCCGCTCGGAGGTGAGCGGCAACGGTCTGGCCGCCCCCGTGGCCAAGGCCATGATGGAGGCGGCCCTGAGGAACTGAGTCCTCCCGGTGGTTACTTGGCGCCGAGCACCTGCTCGATCGGGTCGATCGCGAAGTACACGAGGAACAGCGCCGAGGCCGCCCACAGCAGCCAGTGGATCTCCTTGGCCTTGCCCAGCACCACCTTGATCACGACGTACGCCAGGAACCCGGCCCCGATGCCGTTGGTGATCGAGTAGGTGAACGGCATCACGGCGATGGTCAGGAACGCCGGGATCGCGATGTCGTAGCGGTCCCAGTCGATGTGCTTGACCTGCGTCATCATCAGGAAGCCCACGGCGACCAGGGCGGGGGCGGCGGCCTGGAGCGGGACGATGGTGAGCAGCGGGGTCAGGAACAGCGCCAGGCCGAACATGGCGCCGGTGATCAGGTTGGAGAACCCGGTGCGTGAGCCCTCGCCGACGCCGGCCGCCGACTCGATGTACGACGTGGCGGAGGACGCCGACGCGGCGCCGCCGGCCACCGCCGCGGCCCCGTCGATCAGCAGGACCCGGCCGAGGTTGGGCACCTTGCCCTCCTCGTCCAGCAGTCCCGCCTCCGCGCTGATGCCGACGACGGTCCCCATCGTGTCGAAGAAGTCGGACAGGATCAGCGTGAAGATCAGCAGGACGACCGTGACGATCCCGACGCCGGGCGCGCTGAAGGAGCCGAACAGGCTGAAGTGACCGATCAGCCCGAAGTCGGGGGTGTCGACGATCTTGTCCGGCCACGCGGGCGTGGTCAGCCCCCAGGTCTTGATGTCGGCGATGGAGTTGATGATCATCGCGAGGACCGTCATGGTCACGATGCTGATCAGGATCGCGCCCTTGACCTTGCGGGCGAGCAGACCGATCGTCAGCAGCACCCCGAGACAGAACACGAGGATCGGCCAGCCGGTGAGCGCGCCGGTGCCGCCGAGCTGAACCGGCACGGTGGTGTTGGCCGCGTCGGGGATACGGCTCACGAACCCGGCGTCGACGAAGCCGATGAACGCGATGAACAGTCCGATGCCGACGCTGATCGCCTGCTTGAGCGCCTGCGGGATGGCGTGCATGACGGCCTCGCGCAGTCCGGTCACCACCAACACGCAGATGAGCAGGCCCTCCAGGACGACCAGGCCCATCGCGTCGTCCCAGCTCATCAGCGGGGCGATCTGGAAGGCGACGACCGCGTTCAGACCGAGCCCGGCGGCGAGTGCGAGCGGCAGGTTCCCGCCCACGCCCATGATGATCGTCATCACCGCGGCCACGAGAGCCGTCGCGGTGGTCAGCTGGACCGCATCCAACTGGTGCCCGAACTTGTCCTTCGCGCTGCCGAGGATGATGGGATTCAGGACAAGGATGTAGGCCATCGTGAAGAACGTGGCGAAGCCGCCGCGTATCTCACGGGCGAAGGTGGATCCCCTCTCGGAGATCCTGAAGTACCGGTCGACGGACATGGTCGCTGCTCCTGGGTGCCTGAATGATCAGTGTGCGGATGCTGGCTGGATTGTTCCTGCGGTGAACGCGCTTCAGGTTTTCTCCGTGTTACGGATTCGGGGGTCGCCCCGTCAGACCCTGTTCGAAGACCCGTACGGGAACACGTAATCGATCACTGCTACGCTTCCGGATCTCCGGCCGGCCACCCCGGATGATCACATGTCATTCACATGACACACAAAGGAGAGGGAGCCCGTGGGCACAGTCGTCGACGACGCCGCCTCCGTGGAGTTCCACGCCTTCTTCGAACGCCACTATGCCGAACTGTCCCGCCTCGCCCATCTGCTGACCGGCGAGCCGGACGCCGCCGACGACCTGGCGGCGGACGCGCTGCTGGCGCTGTGGCACCGCTGGGACCGGGTGCGCGCGGCCGACCACCCGGCGGCGTACGCGCGCGGAGTGGTCGCCAACCTGGCCCGCACCCGGATCCGCAGCGCGGTCCGGGAGCGCCGGCGCGTCGCCCTGTTCTGGTCCCAGCGCGAGGAGAAGGTCGAGAACCCGGACGTGGCGGGGGTGGTCGACGTCCAGGAGGCGCTGCGCAGGCTGCCGTTCCGCAAGCGGGCGTGCGTGGTGCTGCGGCACGCGTTCGATCTCTCCGAGAAGGAGACCGCACTGGCCCTGGGAGTGTCGGTCGGTACGGTGAAGAGCCAGACCTCCAAGGGGATGGCCGAGTTGCAGCGGCTGCTGGGCCCCCAGAACGCTCCGCTGAAGGTGCGTGCCACGATGGCGCGTACCGGTGACGCCGGAGGAAGGGACCGATGACCATGCAGCGGGACGTGCACGGCGCTCTGCGCGCCCGGCTGCGGGACGCGGCCGAGTCGCACGAGCCGAACCGTGAGCGGATCCTCGCCCGGGTCGAGCGCGGCATGGCGGAGCAGAGCCACCCCGACCACCGGGCGACCCGGCCGCCGGTCTACGGCTGGGTGCGGGTGGTGAGCGCCACGGCCGCGGTCGCCTGCGTGCTGGGCCTCGGCGGGTACGCGGTGGCGTCCGCGGTGAAGGACGAGCCGCCCGCGCAGAAGTCGGTCGCCGCCACGGGTACGCCCACCCCCTCCCCGGATGCGACCAGCCGCCCGCCCGCCCCGCCGGCGAATCCGACGCGGAACACCACCCCCACCCACCGGGCCGACAAGCCGAGCGGTACGCCCTCGGGCACGCCGGGCGCCTCCACCGGGGTGCGGGCGCCCGGCACCGAGGACGGCCCGCTGTGGTCGGACGGCTCGGTGGACGCGCACAGCAACGAGTTCTGGGCACAGAGCAATGTGACCCTCAAGACCTCCGAGGAACTGACCTCGCTCACCGTCGAATTGCGGATCGCGCAGACCGGCAGGGTCACCGACACCGGCGCCTGGCGCTCGCTGCCCGAGGACGACTTCACGCTGACGGTCGCCGAGCGGGACAAGTTCCTCGTCTACACCTGGGTGCTCAAGGACGGCCGTACGGTCCCGAAGGGCGAGTGGGTGTTCGCCGGGCAGTACAACCATGAGCGCGGTGGCCGGAACGCGAAGGACGACGTCTACACCGCGACGGCGACGGCCAAGTCCGGGGACCTCGCCGTGAAGGGTGGCTTCGCGGCGTAGGACGACGGGGCCGCGGGCGAAGGGGGCTCGTAGCCCTTGCCGGAGGCTGTCGGAAGGTCGCCGGCAGGTTGCCCAAAAAAACTCGGCGGCGCGGCAACCCTTTCGTCGGCGGCGGCAACTTCATGGGTGCACGGTCCGACTCCGAATCCCACTCAGCCCAACGAGCGCTCCCTCACCACGAGTTCTCCCCCGGGGAACAACCATTCGGTCACCTTGGACGTCCCTAGTAGTGCCTGGATGAGGAGTACGACTCCACAGACCTGCCGGCCTGAGCCCCCCTCGGCCCGGCAGCTGCCGGCTGGAGCCCCCCTCGGGCCGGCACGAGGAACGCCCCGCCTGTGACGACAGGCGGGGCGTTTCCCCGTTCGGCCGCCCAGCCGAAAACAACCGAAACTTTCGTTGCCTCTCATCGCGCACTCACCGATTGACGTGCTGTTTCCCACTCGCAACACTCCGAAGGCGCACACGGCCCTCAACAGAAACCCCCACACCCCCACACCCACGGGAGCGGCATGCGCCCACGTATCCTCCTCGTCGCCTGTCTCTCGCTACTGCTGGCCCTTCTCACCGCACCGCACGGTTCCGCCCACTCAGGAGCACCACCCGTGACCCACCCCAAGTACGCCGGCTATCTCTTCGCCTACTTCACCGGCGAGGGCACCGCCGACGGCGAGCAGATCCGCTACGCGCTCAGCCGCGGCAACGACCCCCTGCACTGGCGCGAGCTGAACCAGGGCAAGCCGGTCCTGACGTCGACGACCGGCGAGAAGGGCCTGCGCGACCCCTTCGTGATCCGCTCCCCCAAGGGCGACAGGTTCTACCTGATCGCCACCGACCTGCGCATGTACAAGAACAGCAGCGGCAGTTGGGACGACGTACAGCGGCACGGCAGCAAGTCGATCATGATCTGGGAGTCCACCGACCTGGTCCACTGGACCGACCAGCGGCTGGTGAAGGTGGCCCCCGACAACGCGGGCAACACCTGGGCGCCGGAGGCCTACTGGGACGGCAGTCTCGGGGAGTACGTCGTCTTCTGGGCGTCGAAGCTGTACGCCGACGACGACCCCGGGCACACCGGCTCGACGTACAACAAGATGCTGTACGCGACCACGAAGGACTTCCGCACCTTCAGCGAGCCGAAGGTCTGGGACGACCCCGGCTACTCGGTGATCGACTCGACGGTCGTGAAGTACAAGGACACCTACTACCGCTACACCAAGGACGAGCGGGACCCCGCCTCCAGCTCGCCCTGCGCCAAGTTCATCACCGGCGAGAAGTCGACGAGCCTGACCGCCACCCGGTACGACCTGGTCGCGGACTGCATCGGCAGCGGGGCGATGGACCGCGGCGAGGGGCCGACGGTGTTCAGGTCGAACACCGAGAAGAAGTGGTACCTGTTCATCGACGAGTACGGCGGCCGCGGGTACGTCCCCTTCGAGACCACCGACCTCGACTCGGGCAAGTGGACTCCGTCCGCGAACTACCAGCTGCCCGCGAGTCCCCGCCACGGCACGGTGCTTCCCGTGACGCAGAAGGAGTACGACCGGCTGCTGGCCGCGTATCCGTCCACTCCCACCTCGATGGTGGACGCGACGGCCAAGGGTCAGAAGGGGTACGCGATCGTCTCGGAGGACTCGTCGAAGGTGGTGCTGCCGGTGCAGACCGACACCGACCTCTCGCACCTCGCTCCGAAGATCGCCGTGGGCGAGGGCGCGAGCGTCAGCCCCAGGTCCGGTACCCGGCGCGACTTCCGCAGGCCGCAGACGTACACGGTGACGGCCGCCGACGGCACTGCCCGCGGCTGGACGATCGAGGCCGTGCGGACCGGCAGCCCCGTCCTCCCCGGCCTCAACGCCGACCCCGACGTGCACTATCTGAACGGCGAGTACTGGATCTACCCGACGACCGACGGCTTCAACGGCTGGAGCGGGACCAGGTTCACGGCGTACTCGTCGAAGGACCTGGTCCACTGGAAGGACCACGGGGTGATCCTCGACCTCGGCGCGGACGTCTCCTGGGCGGAGAAGTACGCGTGGGCGCCGGCGATCGCCGAGCGGGACGGGAAGTACTACTTCTACTTCTGCGCCGAACAGCAGATCGGTGTGGCGGTGGCGGACTCCCCCGCGGGCCCCTTCAGGGACGCGCTCGGCAAGCCCCTGGTGGCGAAGGGCGGTTCACTGCAGGGGCAGATGATCGACCCGGCCGTCTTCACGGACGACGACGGGACGTCGTACCTCTACTGGGGCAACGGGCACGGGTACGTCGTGCCGCTGACCGACGACATGACCTCGTACGACCCGGCGAAGATCGAGGACATCACCCCGGACGACTTCCGCGAGGGGTCCTTCGTGATCAAGCGG
Source organism: Streptomyces sp. SLBN-8D4 (assembly GCF_049739545.1). Taxonomy (NCBI): domain Bacteria; kingdom Bacillati; phylum Actinomycetota; class Actinomycetes; order Kitasatosporales; family Streptomycetaceae; genus Streptomyces; species Streptomyces sp. SLBN-8D4. The sequence goes on along the minus strand of NZ_JBMGQC010000001.1, from coordinate 7,469,265 downwards.
CACGGCACGTACTACTTCATGTGGTCCGAGGACGACACCCGCTGCGAGAACTACCACGTCGCCTATGCGACGGGACCGTCCCCGCTCGGCCCGTGGACCAAGAAGGGGACGATCCTGTCCAAGCGTCCCGAGTACGGCATCCTCGCCACCGGTCACCACTCCGTGGTGAACGTCCCCGGCACCGACGACTGGTACATCGTCTATCACCGGTTCGCCCTGAACGGGCCGGGGAGGCCGGGCGGGGACGGCATGCACCGCGAAACCACCGTCGACCGCCTGGAGTTCGCGGCGGACGGCACGATCAAGCCGGTGGTGCCGACCCTCCAGGGGATCCGGCCGGTACGGAACTAGCTCACGAAGTACGTCGGGTTCGGGAGCTTGTACGTCCGGTCGGCGTAGCCGCCCTCCAGGTCGGAGTACTGGTCGCCGAAGTTGGCGATGATCTCGTACCCGAGGTCCTTCTCGATGTGCGCGCGGGTGCCGGACTTGTACTGCACGGTGGTGCAGGTCCAGGTGCCCGGTGTGGCGCAGGCGCTCAGGTAGGACGGCGGGTTCGCCTTGTCCTTGAGGAACACGTGGTCGGCGTCGAGGTTCACGTCGGCGCCGATCTTCTTCAGGTTCTCGACCGCGGCCGAGCGCTGCGCCTCGCTGAGGCCCGAGTTGTAGAAGACCTCGACGCCCTTCTTCTCGGCGTACCGCACGAGCTCGGGGCTGCCGAAGACGGCCGGGCGGTCGGCCCGGTTCACGTAGTCGGCCCACGTGGTGGAGTTGTACGTGTAGTTGTAGCGCTTCTCGTAGTCGAGGCTGAGCAGCAGCGTGTCGTCGATGTCGAAGACCACGGCGGGCTTCTCGCCCTTGTGGTGCGCCTTGCGGGCGGCCTGGTCGATGTACTTGCGGGCCGCCTTGTCGAGGGACGCCAGGTCCTTGGCGTACGGGCTGGTGGGCGACGCCTGGTAGACACCGTTCGCGTCGGCGGTGGTGCCGTAGTAGGTGTCGATGTCCTTGACCAGGAGCCCGATGTTGTAGGGCTCGTGCGTGGAGTTCGCCGTGGACTGGTGGGCCGTGGCCGCACCGGCGCCGTACACGGCGACGCCGACGACCGCGCAGGCGGTGGCGACGGCTGCGATACGCAGTGACTTATGCATGACAGAGGTTCTACGCGCGTCACCCCGGTGGGCGCGAGACCCGCCCGGTAAAAAACGGGTCAAGCGCCCTGAGTCGGGGTTTTCGGAGGCCGCGTCAGTTCATGGTCGCGCCGATGGTGGTGCTGCCGGTCGTCAGGAACGTGGTGGCGGGCAGGGTGCCGCCGGCGCTGCGCGCGTTGTACGTCGTCGAGGCGTCCGTCGACCTGAAGGCGGGGGTGCTGATCCCGCTGTCCCAGTTGTTGCCGGACGAGGTCACCTTGGAGCCCTTGCTGACCGAGCCGCTGCCGTTGCTCACCGCGAGGTTCTTGCCGAGCTTCGCGGAGCTGGTGGCGAAGTAGTAGCCCCACTTGCTGTTGGCGTAGGCGGTGGTGCGGTTGATGACGAGGGCGCCGGTGTTGGAGTTCTCGGTGAAGCCGTTGCCGGCGTTGCCCCAGGCGGCGGAGTTGTTGATGACATGCGCGACGACCTCGCCGTCGCCGCCCAGCTTGTAGCCGTTGCCGTCGCCCGCGAAGGCGGAGTCGGACCAGCGGTTGACCCCGTTGCCCATGGACCAGGTGTGCTCGACGGTGACCGGCGAGGAGAAGGACCAGAAGTCGATCCCGTCGTCCGAGTTGTTGTAGAGGCGGGCACCGGTGATGAGGTTGCCGCTGCCGGAGCCGAACTTCACGGCGATGCCGTCGGCGTTCTCGCCGTGGTTCGCGGCGTCGTAGTTGCCGTAGGAGTCGATGTTCTTGACGGTGTTGTTCACGGTCCCGTCGCCGGTGAGCGTGAAGCCGGAGTCCTTGCCGTTGATCGTCTTGATGTTGTTCCACACCGTCCCGGTGCAGGACTGGCAGACGACCGCGCTGTCCGGGGAGTTCTGGAAGGTGATGTTGGAGACGTTCCAGTAGTCGGCGGTCAGCTTGAAGATCCAGTCGCCGGCAGGGAGGGACGAGCCGTCGATCTTCACGGTCTCCGAGCCGTACGCGGTGAGCGTGATCGGCGCGGAGGAGCTGCCGTTGGCCGTGGACTGCAGGGTGGCGGTCGGGTAGTAGGTGCCGCCGCGGACCTGGATGACCGTGCCGGCCGTGGCGTTCTTGATGGCGTTGGACAGGTCGGTCGAGTTGCTGACGACCACGGTCGCGGCGTGGGCCTGGGTGGGTAGGACGGCGAGGCCGACGCCCAGGGACAGGGCCGACAGGACGGTGAGAGCGGTACGACGAGACATGGTGAGCGGGTCCCTTCGTGTGCGGGTGGGGGGATGGTTCACAGGACGGCGTCGAGCCAGCTGAAGACCTCGTCCTGCATGCGGTCGACGAAGACGTGGCCGAGGTCGGGCCAGCTCTTCAGGTGCAACCGCTCCTCGGCGTGGCGGGAGTGCCAGACGGCGCGCAGCTTGTCGTACGCCACGCGGACGCCGTCGGCGGGGAACAGCGGGTCGAGGCCGCCGTTGAAGAAGAGCATCGGCCTGGGTGCGGCGATGCTCGCCACGTCGGGGAAGTCGAGGAACCGGGGAAGCCCGGGGTGGAGCATGTAGTAACTGGACTGCCCGCGCAGGGTGTTGTTGCCCGGCACCATCATTTCCTTGAGGCCGGTCATCCAGCAGAGGGACGCGGTGGCCGCGATGTGGTCGGTCAGCGCGGCCGTCTGCCAGGCGCGGTAGGCGCCCATGGAGAACCCGACGGCGGCGATCCTCCTGGCGTTCACCCTCTTCAGTCCGGCCAGGAATCCGGCGGCGCGGGCGTCCTCGCGGGCCATGAGCCCGGCGAGGGAGGAGCCGAGGTTGTAGAAGTTGCTCGCCAGGGCCTGCTGCTGGTCATACGTGATCGGGCCGCGGTCGCCCCAGCCGAGGGCGTCCGCACACAGGACGACATAGCCGCGCCGGGCCAGCTCGTCACCGACGAACCGGCCGCTGAAGTACTTGTCGGCCCAGGACTGCGCGGAGGCGAGCCGGGTGTCGTCGTACCAGGGCCGGACCAGCTTCTCCTTGCCGATGTCGAACTTCGCCCCGTGGTCGTGGAGCAGCAGCACGGCGGGGAAGGGGCCGGGGCCGTGCGGGGTGACCAGAGCGGCGCGGACGCGTTCGTGGTGGGTGAGGGAGAGGGTGACCAACTCCCTTGTGCAACCGTCACCTTGGGTGCGGTCGGTGAACTCCGGTGCGTACGGCGTCCCGTCCTCGCGGTCGACGAGGAGGTGCTCGCCGACCACGGCCCTGGCTCTGGTCCGCCAGGTCCTGAAGTCCCGCACCGGTGAGGTCCCCCAGGCCAGCGGGAAGTTCAGCTCGGCCTTGAGCACCGGGTGGAAGTCGGGCAGCGGGCCGTCCACGACCCCGGCTTCCGCGGGGCTCACCGCTCCCCCGGCGAGCACGGCCGCTCCGGCGCCCGCCACGAAGGCCCGCCGCCCCAGCGGGTCACCGGCGCTCATAGGGCCTCCAGTCCCCGAGGTACGTGCGCCGGGTGTGCACGGCGGCTTCGGCGGCGGTCAGGTGCGGCCGGTTCTCCGGTACCGAAATGACCGCGCCGGGACCGGAGTTGGCGTACTCCCAAAAGCGCATGGTCTGCCAGGGATAGGTCTCGCGCATGTTGGTGTAGGGCGCGACCGGGTCGATCCCGGGCCCGATCCAGGAGTCCCGCACCACCAGGGACGGCCAGGCGGTCGTCTCGTACGACGGCACCCAGGGGCGGGCCAGCTTGTACGCCCCGTCCTCGGCTCCGGAGGTGACGCGGGAGCGGACGGCGAGGATGCCGTACGGGTTGGCGCGGGCCGTGGAGGGGGCGAAGACCATGCCCTTGGGGGTGAAGTCGACGTCCCGCGGGAGGGTGTGGAAGTGGCACTCCTCGAAGACGGCGGTGGCCCGGCCGAAGACGAAGTCCACGTCGCCCTCGATGTAGCAGCGGCGGAAGTACTGCCGGTCGAAGGAGGCGAGGGCGGTCGTCTCGACGAAGAGGGTGTCCTGGTGGGCCAGGAGGCGGACGTTCTCGAAGTGGGTCCGGTCTCCGTAGGTGCGGGCGGCGACCGCCTGGGTGCCGGTGATGTCGGGGTGGTCGGCGCGCAGCCAGTCGTTGGCGAGGGTGAGGTCGCGGACGGTGAGGCCGGGGGCCGCGGAGGTGAAGGTGGCGGAGCCGGCGGTGCCGTAGGTGCCCGAGCCGTCGGGCTTCGGGGTGCCGTTGGCGTGGTCGTACACGATGACGGTGGCGCGCGGGTCACGGCTCGCACCGCGCAGGGTCAGCTCCGCCTTGTCGGCGGGGACGCTGACGACCTCGCGGTACGTGCCCGGGTGCACGACGATCGTCCAGCCGGGGCCGGTGACCGCGTCCACGGCGGCCTGAAGGGAGTCGCCGGGCCGGACGTGGAGGACACGGCGGGTGCCGGCGTGGGCCGGGGCGGCCGCCGCGAGGGCGAGTCCCGCACCGGCGGCCATGAAGGTCCGTCTGCGCATCTCAGCACGTCTCCTTCCACGGCTGCCAGTCGCCGAGGTAGGTTTCCCGGGTCGCGGACTCGGCCTGCTCGCTGGTGAGTTGGGGCCGGTTCTCCGGGACGGTGATCCGGGCGCCGGGGCCGGTGTCGCGGTACTCGGCGAAGCGCTGGTTCTGCCAGGGGAAGGCGTCCGACATGTTGGTGTAGGGAGCGGCCGCGTCGATACCGGGGCCCAGCCAGGTGTCCCGCACCACGAGCGAGGGCCGGGCGGTGGTGTCGGAGCTCGGGACCCACGGGCGGGCCAGCTTGTAGAAGGCGTCGGGTGCTTCGCTGCTGACACGGCTCCTGGTCACGAGGTGTCCGCGCGGGTTGGCGCCCGCCGTGGAGGGCGCGAAGACGAAGCCGTACGGAGCAGCGGCCAGGTCGGTCCGGTTCAGGGTCCGGAAGTGGCAGTGCTCGTGGACGGCCGTGGCCCGGCCGAACACGAAGTCGACGTCTCCCTCGGTGTAGCAGTGCGAGAAGTACTGGCGGGCGAAGGAGGTGAGGGCGATCGAGTCGGCGTAGAGGGTGTCCTGGTGGCCGAGGAAGCGGCAGTGGTGGAAGGCGGAGCGGTCGCCCTGGACCTTGAGGGCGACGGCCTGGGTGCCGGTGATGTCGGGGTGGTCGGCGCGCAGCCAGTCGTTGGCGAAGGTGATCCAGCGGGCGGTGAAGCCGTCGGCCTGGACCGTGGTGGTGGCGGAGCCGGTGGTGCCGTAGGTGCCGCCGCCGGGCTTGGGGGTGCCGGCCGCGTTGTCGTACACGATCACGACGTCCCGTGGGTCCTCGGAGGCGCCGATCCAGGTGGCCTCGGTGCGGGTGACGTCGACGGCGACGGTCTCCCGGTAGGTGCCGGGGGCGAGGACCAGGGTCCGGCCGCTGCCGGTGGCCGCGGTCACGGCGTCCCTCACGGTGGTGTGGTCGCCCCGGCCCCGGGAGTCGACGTAGAGGGTCCCCGGGGTGAGCCGGGCGGCGGGTGATCCGAAGCGGCCGAAGGGGCGCCTGCCGGCGGCGGTCTGGGCCCGCGCGGGGGCCGGGGACACGGCGAGCGCGGCTGCCGCCGCGGTGCCGGCGAGCAGGAACCCCCTTCTGGACAGGGGGAGTCGGGTGTCGTGCGAGGACATGCGGGTGCTCCTTGGAAACGCGGCTCAGGGGTGGGTTCCTCGCGTGGGGGGTGAGGTGGCCGGGGCGGCCGCTGGATTCCGCCCCGGCCGGTCAGGGGGTGGCCTCAGCAGACGTTGCCGGCGCCCGCGCCCCGGTCGACGATCCCCGGCACCTTCTTGGCCGGGTCGACCTTCGTGCGCAGGGTGGGTGTCCAGCCCGCGCCGGATTGCAGGGTCTCGGCGGGGATCTCGGCGTTGTGGACGGCGATCAGGTCGGTGAGCTCGCCGTTGACGTAGTTGTCGGCGGCGGTGAGCGGGGAGACGTTCCACCGCTTGAGCACCTTGGCCGCGCTGACTCCCTGCGGCAGCGTGAACGCGTTGTGCTCGGCGACCAGTTGGGACTCCTTGCCGATGCCGAAGCTGTAGGCGTAGTCGTCGTTCGCCATGAAGTGGTTGTTGTAGGAGTCGACCTGTCCGAAGCGCACGCGGGGTGCGCGCTCGACGAGGTTCGAGAACAGGTTGTGGTGGAAGGTGACCTTGAGCTTGCCCCGGTCCCCGGCCGCCGTGGACTCGCTGTCGCTGTTGCCGATCAGGATCGTCTTGTCGTGCTCGGTGAAGACGTTCCAGGAGGCCGTGACGTAGTTCGCCCCGCGGACGATGTCGAGTTCGCCGTCGTGCTGCTGGTAGAGCATGCCGAAGTAGGCCGGCGCGGCGCTGTCGGGGTGGCTGCCGTCGGTGAAGGTGTTGTGGTCCAGCCAGACATGGGTGGAGCCGTAGACGACGGCGGTGTCGTACTCGGAGTTCCAGTTGCCCTTGTCGCCGTCCGTCGGGTCCCACTGCGGGAAGCAGTCGATGGGGCTCTCGAAGGTGAGGTTGCGGACGATGACGTTGTCGACGGCCTTGATCTGGAGGCTGGCGCCCTTGAACCCGGCGTTCTTGCCGACGCCGACGATCGTGGTGTTGGCGGGGACGTTCGCCTTGATGGTCTGGTCCTGCTGGGCGGCGGAGGCGCGGCGCAGGCCCTCGGGGCTGTCGTCGGGCTCGGCGCTCAGGTCGGTGTCCAGGCCCCAGGCCTCGGGCGAGTACTTCGCCAGGTAGGCGTCGAAGTCGTACCCGGGCGCGGCGAGCGAGTCACAGCCCTCGGAGACCGCGTCGATGGTCCCCTTCACCTTGATGATCTTCGGGGCGGTCCCGCCCGCGGCGAGGGCACCCTTGAAGCCGGCCCAGTCGGTGACGGTGTACACGTGCGCGGCGTCGGCGGCCGCGCCGCCCGTGGTGCCGGTGCCGTCGGAGGCCCAGCCGTCGCCGGCGGCGAGGGTCTCGCGGGCCGTGTCGTGTCCCTTGGCCTGGGCGGTGGTGCCGGTGACCGCGAGGACCAGGGCGGCGCAGCCCGCCACCGCCATCACCTTGGTAATGACATGATCATGACATTGACGTGCGTTCATTGTGCGGCTCTCTTCTGGAAGACGGGGAGGGTCAGGCGGTGGCCGAGGACGGCCAGGTGATCCAGGACTCCGGGATCCGTTCGTCGAGCCGGCGCACGTCCCGGGGCGCCAGCACGCGGTGCCGCAGCAGTTCACCGGCGACCAGACGCGCCACCGCGATGGCACCGGGCGGATTGAAGTGCGTGTTGTCCTGCTCGGTCGCGGTCCAGTTGAAGTACTTCTTGGTCTCCTCGACGCCGAGCCTCTGCCACAGAGCGAGCGACAGGGCCTGGATGTCGAGCAGGGCGACGCGTTCGTCCTGGGCGAGGGCACGCATGGCGGCCGGATACTCGCCGTGACTGGTGACGGCGTTTCCCTGCGCGTCGAACCGCCGCCGCTCGACGGGCGTGGCCAGCACGGGCCGGGCACCCTTGGCGCGGGCTCCGTCGAGGTACCGGCGCAGGTAGTCCTGGTACGTCGTCCACGGCTCGGTGTACCGCGTCGGATCCTCGGACTTCTCGTCGTTGTGCGCGAACTGGACGAGAAGGACGTCTCCGGGCCTGATCAGCCCGAGAATCACGTCGAGCCGCCCTTCGTCGACGAAGCTCTTCGAACTCCGTCCGTTCACCGCGTGATTGGCGACCGGCAGGTCCTTGCACAGAAAGAAGGGCAGTGCCATACCCCACCCGGTCTCGGGAGCGGCGTCGGCGTATTTCTGGGCGGCGGTGGAATCACCGGCGATGTAGAGGGTGCGCTGTTCCTTGGCTTGAGCGGTACCGGTCGCACAGAAGGCAACAGGCACGGCGGCAAGCGCCGCCACGGTTACCTGTCTACGAGTGAGTGACAACGTACGTGACCTTTCCTACTGGGGGCGCGGGGAACTGCGCGACCAGCCACGACGGACCCGCAGCTCCCCACGACAACAACCACCCGAGTTCTCAGCCGTTCTGTTCCTTCCACTCCGCCTGGGCCTTGTTCAGCTGGTCGGCCATGGTGTTCAGGAAGTCCTTGGCGCTCATGTCGCCCAGCAGCACCTTCTGGAAGTTGGGCTCGTTGTCCGCCTTGGAGATGGTGTTCCAGTCGGGCAGGTAGTACGGCAACTGCACGATGGTCGTGGAACCGTCGGTCAGCGCGGCCGCCGCCAGCTTCGTGGGCTCCGCCTCGGAGACCCACGCGTCCCCCGCCGCCTCGTTGTTGGACGGCACCTGCCCGGCGGCCTTGTTGAACTTCGAGTTCTCCGCGTGCGAGGTGGCGAACTCGATGAACTTCCAGGCGGCGTCCTTGTTCTTCGAGCTCTTGAACACCCCGAGCCCGTCGACGGGGTTGGACACCTGCACCCGCTTGCCCGCGGCACCGATCGGCTGCGGAATGCCCCGGAACTTGTCGACCCCGAGCGCCTTCACATGGTCCTGGTACGACCCCAGGTTGTGGTTCAGCATGCCGATCGTGCCGGAGTCCCACTGCGCGACCATCTTGGTGAAGTCGTTGTTGAGGTCGGCCGCGGGGGTGTCCTTCTTGTACAGCGCCGCGTACTTCTCCAGCGCCGCCACGTTCTTCGGGTCGTTGACCGTGGTCTTGTCGCCGTTCCAGAACGAGGTGATCCCGCTCTGCCCGTACATCGCGTCCAGGGCCTGCGCGATGGACCCGGCACCGCCGCGGATGGTGTAACCGAACTCGTTCTTCTTGGCCGCGGTGAGCTTCTGGGCGGCCTCGTAGAACTTGTCCCAGGTCGTCGGCTCGTCCAGGCCGGCCTTCTTGAACAGGTCGGTCCGGTAGTACAGCACCCCGTTGTTGGCGGAGGTCGGGACCGAGTACAGGGTTCCGTCACCGCCCCCGGCCGCCTTCAGCGAGGCGACCATGTCCTCGTTGAGCTTGCCGCTCAGCGAGGACTTGGCGAGCCGGTCGTCCAGCGGCTCCAGCGCCTTCTGCGCGGAGAACCCGGCGAGCATGGCGGCCCCGACACCACCGACGTCCGGCAGGCCGCCGCCCTGGATGGCGGTGTCGACCTTGGACTGGTACTCGGTGGACGCGATGCCGACGTACTCGACCTTGACGTCGGGGTTCGCCTTCTGGAAGTCGGCGATGATCTCCTTCCAGATGTCGGTGCGCACACCGCCGTTGTTGTCCCAGAAGACGATCTTGCCCTTGCCGCTGCCCTCGCCGCCCTTGTCACCGCCGGCGCCACTGCCGTCGTCACCGCAGGCGGTGGCGGTCAGCGCCAGGACGGATCCGAGGGCGACGGCTATGGCCGCGCGCCTGCTTCTGCGGATACTGATCTTCATTGATCGGCTCTCTTCTTCTTCTGATTCCAGCGGAGACATGAAGTCGTGGGGGGAAGTCAGTGGCGGGCGTGGGGGGCCCAGCCGTCCGTGCCCTTGAGGTAGTTCGCGACGGTGTACGTCCGCGCGTCGGCGGCGTCGAGCTGCGGCCGGTCGGCGCTCGGGGCCGCGCCCGGCCCGGCGTTGCGGTACTCGGCGAACCGCGCGTCCCTCCAGGAGAACCCGCTCATGTCGGTCCACGGCGAGCTCTTCACCGCGGCCGGCAGTACGGTGTCGCGGATCACCACCTGGGCCACGGCGGCGGGTTCGCCGCCCGGGTGCCACGGCCGCCCCAGGTGGAAGGTCCGGTCGGGGGCGTCGCTCACGATCTTCGACCGGGTGATCAGGAACCCGTACGGGTTGCCCGTCCAGGTCGAAGCGGCCGTGATGTAGCCGTTGTTGGAGTCCGAGCCCCGGCTCAGCGCCCGGATCACGGACCGCTCGATCACGGTCGTCGCCCGGCCGTAGACGAAGTCGACATCGCCCTCGATGTACGCGTCGCGGAGGTAGACCCGGCTGATGACGTCCAGCTTGGGGCTGTCGGTCATCAGGGTGTCCTGGTTGCCCAGGAAGGCGGTGTCCTCGAAGACGATCCGGTCGCCGGTCGTCTTCATCGCGAGGGCCTGCTCCCCCTTCAGCTCGACCGCGGCCTCGTCGAAGTCGTTGCTGAAGGTGAGGTGGCGGGCGGTGACGTCGTTCGCGGCGATCCGGACCGTCGCGCTGCCCGTCGAACCGCCGTACTCGGCGGGGGTGTCGTAGACGATGACGGTGTCGGACCGGTCCTGTCCAGTCCCCTGGAGCACGATCTTCGGCTTGGTCGCCGGGATGTACACCTTGGCGCGGTAGGTACCCGGCGCGACGGCGATCGTCACCGGCAGGGCGTTCCCGTCGGGCACGGCGTCCACGGCGGCCTGCACGGCCGGGTAGTCGCCGGGGACGTGCAGGGTCACCCCGATCCGCTGCTGCGGGCCGGAGAACCTCGACACCAGCGAGGGCACCGCGCCGGCCGGGTCCAGCCGGTAGGCGTAGAAGGACCGCGGGTCGAATGCCGTACCCCACTCGTCCGTTCGCCCGGTCGTGTTCTTCAGGACGGACCCGCGCTGCACCAACTCAGCGGTGGTGTCCGCCTGGTAGGGATGCCGGACCCCGTCGTAGTAGCTGCTCTCGATGACCATCTTCGTCCGGCCGCGCGACCAGTTCCCGTACGTCCACACCGGGTCCCCGTCGGCCACCTGCGCCGAGAGGTAGTTGTTGTAGAGGTGGGCGTAGGCGCAGTTGTCGGCGGACGGGTTGCGCTGCTTGGTCCCGGTGAACCAGTTGTGGTCGATGGTGATCTGGGTCAGCGCATTGGTGGTCCAGCCGATCCCGAATGCCTTGTTGTGGTTGCGGAACTGGTTGTACGAGACGGTGATGTACTGGCTGTCCTTGCGGATGTCGAGCAGCCCGTCGCCCATGTGCTCGAAGCGGTTGTGGTCGATCCAGACGTGGTCGGCCGTGTCCATCTGGATCGCGTCGAAGTCGGTCGTCTTGCCGTCCCAGTCGCCCTCGACGTACGAGTCGCGGATGGTCAGGTTGCGGATGATCACGTTGTGCGTGCCGGGGTCGAGATGCAGCTCGCCGTGGACGATCTCGCCGGTGTCGCCGACGCCGATGATCGTCTTGTCGGAGCCGACCACGATGTCCGAGCCGAAGGGCTGGACGGCGATCGCGCCTGAGACCCGTATGACGTACGGCTCCTCGGCCGCCGCGTAGGCGGCCAGCGAGGCCTGGTCGGTGACGGTGACGACCTTGCCGCCGGCCCCTCCGGTGGTGCCGCCGGCGAGGGAGGCGAAGCCGTGGGCCGCGTCGCTCCAGCGGTCGACCGGGGCCTTCTCGGCGGCGACGGCCTTGGCCTGCCCGATCACTCCGAGGCTCAGCGCGGCCACCAGGCCGAGCACAGCGGCCAGGACCGTGCCGTGTCCCGGTCTCTGCAAGCGCTTGCTATGGAGGTGCTGCGTCATTGCGGCTCCCAACAGGCTTACGGGTGCGGTGCGTTACAGGGGGTCGATCCTGAAGTGCGAGAAGGTTGCCGCGCCGGCGTGTCCTCCTCCGACGGGCGCGAGCGCGAACAGTCCGAGCAGGGCTCCGACCCAGCGCCAGGGGGTGGCGGCGAAGACGGGTCCGGAGGGCCGCGGGCCGTCGCCGAGGTCGTGGAGGAACCGGCAGCGCGCGCCCGCGCCGATCTCGATCCGCAGCCGTACCTTTTCGGCGGGGGCGGGTCGCGGATGCTCGGCGTCCCGTTCCCGCTCGGCGACGCCCTCGGCGAACCGGTGCACGAGCTGGACGCTCCCGTCGGCCCCGCGCTGGAGCCCGATCCAGCTGAAGGCGTCCCCGAGGACGGCGAGACCGGCCCGCGCCCCCGGTTCCTCGCTGTGCAGTCGCAGCTCCACCTCGACCGCCGAGGGCGTGCCGGGCAGCCGCTGGGTGAGGACGTTCGGCAGTGTGCGCAGGTCGTGCGCGTCGGCCGAGCGGACGCAGGTGAGCCGCAGTCCGTCCCCGGAGTGGTGGGTGGCCCAACCGGGCTGCGGATTGGCGGTCCACTGCCACTGGCGGCCGAAGCGTCCGCCGGGGAAGTCGTCGCCGGTGGCGGGCGCGGCCTGCGACTGCGGTGGCAGATCGGGCTTCTCGTGCACGGCGACGGGGGCGCCCTCATCGCCGAGCACCGGCCAGCCGTCCTCCCCCCAGCGCATCGGCTGGAGGTGGACGACCCTGCCGTAGGCGCCCTTCTGCTGGAAGTGCAGGAACCAGTCCTGGCCGGCCGGCGTGCGCACCCAGCCGCCCTGGTGCGGGCCGTTGACGTCGGTGTCCTGCTGCTCCAGGACGGCCTTCTCCTCGTACGGGCCGAAGAACCCGCGCGAGCGGAAGGCGCCCTGCCAGCCGGTCTCCACGCCCCCGGCGGGCGCGAAGATCCAGAACCAGCCGTCGTGCCGGTACAGCTTGGGGCCTTCGAGGGTGAACCAGCCCGGTATCCGGTCGCCGTCGATGATCACCTTGCCCTCGTCGAGGAGTTCGCGGCCGTCGAGGTCCATCCGGTGCCCGGTGAGGCGGTTCTTGACGCCCGAGCGGGACTTGGCCCAGGCGTGCACGAGGTAGGCCTCGCCGCTCTCCTCGTCCCACAGGGGGCACGGGTCGATCAGGCCCTTGCCGGACTTGAGGAGGTGCGGGCGGGTCCAAGGGCCCCTGATCCCGGGGGCGTTGATCTGGACGATGCCCTGGTCGGGGTCGCCCCAGAAGATCCAGAACCGCTCGTCGTGGTACCGGAGAGACGGTGCCCAGACCCCGCAGTCGTGCCGCGGCTTGGTGAACTCCCCGGCCGGTTCCAGGCGTTCGAGGGCGTGGCCGATCAGGGTCCAGTTGACGAGGTCGCGGGAGTGCAGCAGCGGCAGGCCGGGGACCCGCCCGAAGCTGGAGGCGGTGAGGTAGAAGTCGTCGCCGACGCGGACGACATCGGGGTCGGACCAGTCGGCGTTCAGGACGGGGTTCGTGTACGTCACTGGCTGACCGCCTTCCGTACCAGGGCCGCCACTTCGAGCCGGGACAGCCGCCCGTCGGCGACGACGGTGACGATCCGCCGTACGACGGTCTCGCCGGGCGGGATCGGCAGCCTCGCGTCGTGGGCGAGCGAGGAGCCGACCCCCGGGTACTCCTCGGCGCGCACGAACCACGGGTCACGGCGGGTCCGGTCGGTGGCGCCGGCGAAGACGAGGGTCCAGCCGGCGCCGGAGAGGGCGACCCAGGCGGCGCGGGTGCCGTGGACCGCGGCCTCGCCCTCGCGGTCGACGGTGAAGACGTCCGGCGTGTGCTGTTCCTTGCGGGCCCGCCAGAAGAAGCCGCCGTAGGCCGCGCCCGGGCGGCCGTTGGTGGCCGGGCTGCCGATCGACAGGGGTTCCCGGGTCACGTTGGTGAGGGAGAAGGTGAAGTCCAACGCCCAGGCCGAGCCGGTCAGTTCGGTGGCCGCGACCGTGCGTCGCTCGCGCAGCAGCTCAGCTCCCGAGGCTACCCAGCGCAACTCCTCCACGAAGCCGTCCGGGTCGCGGAGCTGGAAGGAGTGGTGGCGCTGGGCGCCGTGGTTGTCGAGCTCGGTCGGGCCCCGGTCGCGCACATGGGTGCGGCCGCCCCAGAAGTTGTGCCCCTCGACGTCGGGAACAGCGACACCGACGCCGAGGTGGTGGATGTGGTCGGCGGGGCCGAGTTCGGTGACCGCGGTGCCGGCCAGGGTGGTGACAGGGTGCAGATAGGGGCGCGGGGAGAGCCGGGCGGGCAGCTCGGGCCGGGTGACGTAGCGGCCGACCGGGCGGCCCGCGACACGCAGGACCGGGGAATCGGGGGTCGTCATGTACTCACCTCGTTCGCGACGTGTGGCCGGGCCCAGTCGGCGCCCAGCTCGGAGTAGAGGGCGAGGTTGTCGGCGGCGGCCGCGACGAGTCCGTCGATGCCGGGGACGACCCTGCGCTCCTCGTCGGGCAGCAGGTGCCAGGCCGTGGCCGGGAGCGGGGTCGGGTCCGGGGCCAGCCGGATCGCCTCGACGACCTTCATGAAGGCGCCCGTCACCTCCGGGACCACCAGCAGGTCGTCGCCGTCGGTGACGTGGTCGACCAGGTTCTCCAGCAGGTCGGTACGGCCGTACTCGTACTCCTCGGGGCCGTGGCCGGCCCGCTGGAGCAGCACGCGGTCCTGCTTGTACCAGTAGGTGATCCGGCCGTGGCTGCCGTGCGCGACGACATACGGCTCGTCGGGGTCCTCGGCGCACAGGGTCGCGGCGACGACGACCGGGATGCCGTTCGCGGTGGTGAGGCGGACGCAGGAGGTGTCGTCGGACTCGATGTCGTTGGCGCGCAGCAGCTCGGTCTCGATACGGCTGACGTCCTGGGCGCGGGTGGTGCCGTTCAGGGCGAGCGCGGTGGCGACGGCGTGCGCGAGGGGGTTGGTCAGCACGCCGTCGATCACGTCGACGCCGTTCATCCGCCGCTTGCCCGCCCAGGGCGCCCGCCGGTAGTACGCCTCGGCGCGCGCCCAGGCACCGGCCCCGCCGATCCCGGTCACCTCGCCGATCGCGCCCTCCTCGACCAGCTCACGGATCGCGGGCACCGCGTGCGAGCCCAGCGACTGGAAGCCGATCTGGCAGGCGACCCCGGCCGCGGCGACCCCGTCGGCCATCCGGCTGAACTCGGCGTACGAGGGCGCCGGGGGCTTCTCCAGCAGGATGTGCACGCCCCGCCGGGCCGCTTCGAGCGCGAGGTCCGTATGGGTCGGGATCGGGGTGCAGATCACCGCGATCCGGGCGCCCGTGGAGTCGAGGAGCGCGCCGAAGTCGGCGGACTGCTCGGGTGCGCCCAGGCCTTCGGGGATCTCGTCGCCGGTCAGCGGGGTCAGCTCGCAGATCCCCGCCAGCCGTACGATCCCCTTGTCCTGCAGCCGACGGATGTTCTCCAGGTGCCAGCGGCCGTGGCCGCGCGCGCCCGCCAGGACGATGTCTGCGGTGCTCATGGGATCCTCCCTGCGCCCGCGCCGCGCGCCACCTGTCGGTCGGCCGCCTCGGCGCTGTCGATCTTTGTGTGCAGGGTAGGCGGCCGGTCGGCGTCCGCCGCGAGGTCACGCTCGCTGCCGAGGGTGCCGCTCTGGTGCGGGGCACTGCTGTTCCAGCTCTTGATCGGCTCCCGACCACCCACGCCGGACGCGGAGACCGACGGCTCCCGACCACCCACGCCGGACGCGGAGACCGACGGCTCCCGACCACCCACGCCGGAACCGAAGACAGGCTGGATCCGATCACCCCCGCCGGGGGTTGAGACGGACGGCTCCCGGCCACTCACACTGGACGCTGGGACAGGGTGGACCCGACCACCCCCGCCGGAACCGGCGACGTGCCCCTCCCGGGGACCCGCGTCGGACGCGGTGACGCGCTGTTCCCGCGCGCCCGCGGAACGCCCGGCGGCCGTCTCGGTGCGAGCCCGGCCGGCCGCCGCGGCAGGGGTACCGGACACCCCGGCGTCGTTCTTCCTCAGGAGCACACGGCCCACGGCCCGCCCCTCGGCCCGCACGACGACACCCACCAGGCCCAGCACCGCGCCCCCCATCGCGATCCGACGGATTCTCACTTCGACGTCACCTCCCCGCCGGACACGACGGCCGAGGCGCGCCAGGGGAGGATCGGGCCCCGGCAGACCGACGCGACGCCCCGACCGATGTCAGCGGCCCACGGCCACCGACCGGCGACCGAGCGGGCGCGGAATCCCATGGCCCCATGACCGGCCCCGAGCCCCTTCCCGCTCCACGTGCACCGCCGGCCTCGTGCCCCGGCGCCGGTCCACCCTGGCGCGGCGCTCACCGGCGCGGCCCCGGACGGTCCCGGCACCCCGGTCCGGCAGGCAACCGTGTGGACATGGCCGTCACCCGTCGGCCCAGGGGCGCCCGACGCGTTCGTTCCGCTGATCCGACGGAGTCTCATCCCTTCACCGCCCCCGCGCTGAAGCCCGTGATCAGCCACTTCTGGATGAAGGCGAACACGATCACGACGGGTACCGCCGCGATGATGCCGCCGGCGGCCAGCGCGCCGAGGTCGACGCTGTCGGCGCTCATCAGGGTGTTGAGACCGACCGGGATCGTCTGCTTGTCCTGGTTGTTGAGGAACATCAGGGCGAACAGGAAGTGGTTCCAGGAGTGCACGAAGGCGAAGGAGCCGACGGCGATCAGGCCGGGACGGAGCAGCGGAAGGACGACGATCCTGAAGGCCGTCATCCGGTTGCAGCCGTCGACCCAGGCCGCCTCCTCCAGGGAGTACGGCACGTTCTTGATGAAGTTGCTGATCAGGATCATCGACAGCGGCAGCTGGAAGACCGTCTCGGCGATGATGACACTGCCCAGCGAGTTGATCATCTTCAGCTCGGCGAAGATCTCGAACAACGGCACCAGCAGCAGCGCACCCGGCACGAACTGCGAGCACAGCAGCGCCAGCATGAACGCGTTCTTGACCTTGAAGTCGAACCGGGCCAGGGCGTAGCCGCCGGCCAGCGCGACGAGGGTCGTCATCACCAGGGTGGCGAGGCCGACGTACACGCTGTTCTCGAAGTAGGTGCCGAAGGCCCGCTCCGTCCACACCTTCTCGAAGTGGTCGAAGGTGATCGGCCAGGGCACGAGCGAGGTCGAGCCGGCCGGGCGCAGCGCGAAGAGGAGGATCCAGTAGAAGGGGATGAGCGTGAAGACGAGGTAGATCGACAGCGGCAGGTAGATGTGCCGGCGCGGGACCTCGTCCCAGGAGCGGCGGCGCTTGGCGGGACGCGGCGGCTCCGGCTCGTGGCGCACGGGTGCGGGCGCGGTCTCGGTGGCTTCCTCGGTGATCACTTGGAACCGCCTCCGAACTTGCTCAGCCGCAGATACACCATCGAGCAGAAGAGCAGGATCACGAACGCGACCGTGGTCAGGGCGGACGCGTAGCCGAAGTTGTGGGCGTCGACGCTGGTGTTGGCGATATAGAGCGGGAGGGTGGTCGTCTCCCCCGCGGGTCCGCCGCCCGTCAGGGTGTAGAGCAGGTCGACGTTGTTGAACTCCCACACCGCGCGCAGCAGGGTGGACAGGATGATCGCGTCCTTCAGATGGGGCAGCGTGATGTGCCAGAACTGCTTGATCCGGCTGGCCCCGTCGACCTCGGCGGCCTCGTACAGGTCCTTCGAGACGGACTGGAGGTCGGCGAGGATGAGGATCGCGAAGAAGGGGACACCGCGCCACAGGTCGGCGACGACCGCCGCCGAGAAGACGGTGGAGGTGTCCGACAGCCAGCTGGTGCCGTAGGAGCCGATGCCCATGTCGGCGAGGTAACGGGTGACGCCGGTCTGGGAGTTGTAGAGCAGCACCCAGATCGCGGAGGTCAGCACGCCGGAGACGGCCCACGGGGAGAAGACGAGCGCGCGGCCCACCGCCCGGCCCACGAAGGTCTGGTTGACGATCAGCGCGAGCGCCAGGCCGAAGAGCAGCTGGAGGCCGACCTCGACGAAGACCCACTTGGCGCTGAAGGTCAGCGTGTCCCAGAACTGGGGGTCCTTGGTGAAGATCTGGACGAAGTTGTCGAAGCCCGCGTAGCCGTTCCGCCATGGCTTGGTGGGGTTGTAGTTCTGGAGGCTGTAGTAGAAGACGCTGATCACCGGGTAGGCGATGAAGCCCAGCATCAGCAGGGCCGCCGGCGCGATCAGCAGGTACGGCAGCCTGCGCGGCGTGGCGGAGGCACGGCGCCGCCGCCGGGGTGGCGCGGGCGGTTTCGCCACGGCTGCGGCTTGGGCCATGACAGGGTCTCCGTTCTCGGTACGGCTTGCGTTCGTGGTTCGGTAAGCGCTTTCTCGCTATGCGTGGGATACCACTTGCTGTTTGCGTGGCTGGTGCGGGTGCGTTGTGGCTTGTCGCGCAGTTCCCCGCGCCCCTAAAGGTGGGTCAAGTCACCCTGCGTAAGGGTCTGGGACCTTGCCCTGCCCGGCCAGGAAATCGAAGTCACAGCCGGTGTTCGCCTGGGTGATCTGGTCGTTGTAGAGGGCGCCGTAGCCGCGCTCGTAGCGGGTGGGCGGCGCCGTCCACTCCGTGCGTCGGCGTTCCAACTCCTCGTCGTCGACGTTGAGTCGGAGGGAGCGTGCCTCGACGTCGAGGGTGATGCTGTCCCCCGTCCGGACGAGGGCCAGCGGGCCGCCGACGTACGACTCGGGCGCCACGTGCAGCACGCATGTGCCGTAGCTCGTGCCGCTCATCCGGGCGTCGGAGATGCGGACCATGTCGCGTACACCCTGCTTGAGCAGGTGGTCGGGGATGGGGAGCATGCCGTACTCGGGCATGCCGGGGCCACCCTTGGGCCCGGCGTTGCGCAGCACCAGCACGCTGTCCGCGGTGATGTTCAACTCCGGGTCGTTGATGGTGCGTTGCATGGACTTGTAGTCGTCGAAGACGACCGCGGGACCGGTGTGCTTGAGCAGGTGCGGTTCGGCGGAGATGTGCTTGATGACGGCGCCGTCCGGGCAGAGGTTGCCGCGCAGGACGGCGACCCCGCCCTCGCCCGCGACCGGGTTGTCGCGGGTGCGGACGACGTCGTCGTTGTGGACGACCGCACCCTCCAACTGCTCGCCCAGGGTGCCGTTCACGGTCGGCCGGTCCAGATGGAGCAGGTCGGTGATCCGGGAGAGGAAGCCGGGCAGGCCGCCGGCGAAGTGGAAGTCCTCCATGAGGTACGTCTGTCCGCCGGGCCGCACGTTCGCCAGCACCGGAACCGTGCGGGCGATGCGGTCGAAGTCGTCGAGGGTGAGCGTGACCCCGCAGCGTCCCGCCATCGCGATCAGGTGGATGACCGCGTTGGTGGAGCCGCCGAGTCCGAGCACCGTGGTGACGGCGTCCTCGAAGGCCTCGCGGGTGAGGATCTCGGACGGCCTGAGCCCGGTCCAGGCGAGCTCCACCGCGCGGCGCCCGGAGGCCGCGGCCATCCGCTCGTGCGCGGAGTCGACGGCCGGGATCGAGGAGGCACCCGGCAGGGTCATGCCGAGGGTCTCCGCCGCGGCGGTCATCGTGGACGCGGTCCCCATGGTCATGCAGTGGCCCGGAGAACGCGCCAACCCGCCCTGGAGATCCCGCAGTTCACAGTCCGTCAGGTTGCCGGCGCGGTGCTCGTCCCAGTACTTCCACATGTCGGTGCCGGACCCGAGGGTCTCGCCGCGCCAGTGCCCCGGCAGCATCGGCCCCGCGGGCACGAAGAGCGAGGCGACATCGGCCGAGGCCGCGCCCATGAGCAGCGCCGGCGTCGACTTGTCGCAGCCGCCGAGCAGCACCGCCGCGTCGATGGGGTACGACCGCAGCAGCTCCTCCGTCTCCATCGCGAGCAGGTTGCGGTAGAGCATGGGGGTGGGCTTCTGGTAGGTCTCCGAGAGGGTGGCGACCGGGAATTCCAGCGGGAAGCCGCCGGCCTGCCACACTCCCCGCTTGACCGCCTCCGCGCGCTCGCGCAGATGGACGTGGCAGGGGTTGATGTCGGACCAGGTGTTGAGGACGGCGATCACCGGGCGGCCCTGGTACTCCTCGGCCTCGTAACCGAGCTGGCGCATCCGGGCGTTGTGCGACCAGGTGCGCAACTGGCCCTCGGTGCCGTACCACTGGTGGCTCCGCAGGTCCTTGGGCCGCATGCGCTCTCTGTCCGTCATATCGACCACCCGGCGGCTATCGCGGCGACCTCGGCACGCTCGGTCTCGGGCAGCTCGCGGCTCGGCGGGCGTACGTCACGGCGGCACAGACCGAGGGAGGCGAGGGCCTCCTTGACGACGGTGACGTTGTCGGCGGAGCCGTTGGCCGCGCGGAGTTCCTCGAAGCGGCGGATCTGCTCCCAGACCTTCATGGCGGCGGGGTAGTCGCCGGATCGAAGCGCTTCGATCATGTTCAGCGAGACGGCGGGGGCGACGTTCACGAGCCCGGAGGTGAAGCCGGTGGCGCCCGCCGAGAAGTAGGAGGGCGCGTAGGGCTCGGCGAGCCCGGCGACCCACACGAAGCGTTCGAGGCCCGCGTCCCGGGCGAAGGCGGCGAACTTGGCCGCGTCCGGGACGGCGTACTTCACGCCGATCACGTTCGGGCAGGCGTCGGCGAGTTCGGCGAGGCGGTCACCGCTGAGCTGGGCGTTGCGGATGTACGGGACGACCCCGAGTTCCGGGACGGCCGTGGCGATCGTGCGGTGGTAGTCGATCCAGCCGCCCTGCGAGACATAGGGGTGGACGGGCTGGTGGACCATGACCATCCCGGCACCGAGCTCGCGGGCGTGGCGGGCGGAGGCCACGGCGGTGGGGACGTCGTGGCCGACGCCGACGAGGACGTTCGCCCGCTCCCCGGCCTCCTCGACGGTCAACTCCGTGATCAGGCGCCGCTCTTCGGGGCTCAGGGCGTAGAACTCGCCGGTGTTCCCGTTGGGGGTGAGGGTGGTGATCCCTCCGTCGAGCAGCCGACGCAGCAGGGCCCGGTGGGTGTCCTGGTCGACGGTGCCGTCCTCGGCGAACGGGGTCACCGGGATCGCCACCACGTCGGCCAGGGCAGCCCGCCGGGTCTCGAACGTCTCGCTGCTCATTCCTGGCCTTCCTCGTCCAGCACTCCGGGGAACGCTCGTTCCACGAAGGACGCGATGTGGGCGTGCAGGGCGCGGGCCGCTCCGTCCGCGTCGCCCTCCAGGGCGAGCCGCAAAATCTCCCGGTGCTCGCCGGCCTCCCGGTCCCAGGAGGGCGAGGCGGCCCAGGCGACCGCGGAGACCAGGGCGGCCTGGTCGCGGACCTCGTCGAGCATCCGGCCGAGCAGCGGATTGCCGCAGGGCAGGTAGAGGGCGCGGTGGAACTCCCGGTTGGCGAGGGAGCGTTCGGCGGTGTCGGTGGCGTCGTCGGCCTTGGTCAGGGCGTCGCGTGCGGCGTCGAGGGAGGCCCCGCGCCGTACGGACCGCTTCAGCGCCTCGGGTTCGAGGAGCAGCCGGACGTCGTAGACCTCGCGCGCCATGTCCGCGTCCACCATGCGCACCGTGACGCCCTTGTACTGGCTCATCACGACGAGCCCGGTCCCGGCCAGGGTCTTGAGCGCCTCGCGCACCGGGGTCTTGGAGACCCCGAACTGTGCGGCGAGTTCGGTCTCGACCAGGGCCTGACCAGGCGTCAGGCGCCCGGTGAGGATGCGGCGTTTGATCTCTTCCAGCACGTACTGCGTGCGGGAGGGGATCGGCGTGGGCACAGAGGTCATGCGCGCCTCTCGGATCTCGCGTATCGGATCTTGCGTATCTGATCTCGCGTATCGCGTCTCATATATGACGTACGAAGTACGACGCGTTGAAGGTAGGGAGGGCCGCAATGTTTCGTCAATGCTTCTGGCAAAGGAAGTTGAAGTTGCGGTGAGGACGAGCGTCAGACGAGCCGGGTGGCACCCTCGAAGGCCGTACTGGTGCGCCCGGCGAACGCGGCGGCCGCACGTGTGGTCGCCGCCTCCCTGGTGAGCGTGGGTCCGACGTGGGTGACGAGCAGCTCGCGCGCCCCGGCCTTGCGGGCGATGTCGCCGGCGTCCTCGGGGGTCAGATGGACCTGTTCGCCTTCGCGATGCCGGTCGATGTCCGCCTCGCACAGGAACACGTCGGATTCCGCGGCGAGTTCGACGAGGGCGGCGCAGGGTCCGCTGTCCCCGGAGTACGCGAGCACGCGTCCGGCGCACTCGGCGCGCAGCCCGTACGCCTCGACGTCGTGCGCCACGGTCCGCGCGGCGAGCCGCAGGTTCCAGTGCCGGACCTCGTGGCCGTCGTACAGGGGATGGAAGGCGAGGATGCCGTCGAGGAAGCGCACGTCGGACCGGCCGAAGAACCCGGCGAGCCGGTGGGCGCAGCCGGGCGGCGCGTACACCGGGATCGGGGCCGGCGGGGTGAGTCCGCCGAACGCGAAGGCGTAGACGGCGGACAGCAGGTCAGCGCTGTGGTCGGCGTGCAGGTGGGAGATCCAGATCGCCGTGAGCCGGGAGGGGTCCGTGTGCCGCTGCAATTCCGCGAAGGTGCCGGGCCCGGCGTCCACCCACACCTCGGCGCCCCCGCCGCGCAGCAGATAGCCGGAGCAGGGGCGGCCCGGCGCCGGGTGCGGGGAGGCGGTACCGAGGACGGTGAGACTGAGGGGCGGCATGGTCGGGAGCGTACGGTCCGGGCCTGCCGCCCGCCGCCCTTTTCCGTGCCTCTACGGCACTCTCGTACCGGCGTCTACGGAGTCCAGCCCGGGTTCCGCCCGCTCAGGCCCAGGGCCCGGTCCAGCAGCGACGCGTCCTCGGGCACCGGGACGATCGGGCCGAAGATGGCGTCCCGGCTCGGGTCCTCGGCGGAGGCATGGAGGAAGTCGTACGACGCCCGGAGCGCGGCGGGGTCCGGGTCGTACGGCTGTCCGGTGCCGCGGGCCAGGTCCCAGCCGTGGATGACCAGTTCGTCCACGGCGACGGCGGCGGCGATCTCTGCGGGCAGGTCCACACCGCCCGCGCGGGTCATGCCGGTCCAGGCGGCCGGGTCGCGCCAGGCTTCGGCGAGTTCGTCGAGGACCTTCGGGAGTTCCTCGCGCCGGCCGGGGCCGATGTCCGGGACGGAGTCGGTCGGCGGGGTGTCGGTCGTCGCGCCGAGGTCCTTGCGGGCGGCGTCACGGAACGCGGTGGCGAGGCCGAGCAGGTGGCCGAGCATGTTGCGCACCGCGTACTCCGGACACGGGGTGGCGTTCTCCAGCTGGTCGTCGGTGACGGCTTCGGCCAGCCGGGCGATGACCTGGGTCTGCGGTCCGAAGTCCAGGGGCGGGACAGTCATGCGGTGCTCCTAGGGGTTCGCGATGTCGTGAAGGGTGGACCGTCGCCGCTGCGAAAACTCATCGCTCGACATCGCTCGACATCACTCGACATCGCTCGACAAGTAGGGAACCTGCCCCATCCCACCGCGGGGGCCTTAGACCCACGATGTCCAGGCATGACGAAGACATGGGCGGTGCTCCACGACCGCAACGCGAGGCTGTGTCTCACGGGAGTGCTCGTCTCCGGCCTCGGCACCTCGGCCCTGTGGCTGGTGTCCGGCGTCTGGGTCAAGGACCTCACCGGCTCGAACGGCCTTGCGGCGCTGTGCATGCTCGCGATGTGGGCACCGACCCTGGCGGGCCCGCTGCTCGGCACGATCGCCGACCGGCTCCGCCGCAAGCCGCTGCTCACCTCCTGCAACCTGCTGCTGGCGGCCCTGCTGCCGGTTCTCCTCACCGAGCGGGTCGCGGTCGTCCTCACGGTCCTCTTCGTGTACGGCGCCGTGGGCGTGGTCCAGGACGCGGCGGAGTCGGCCCTGGTCGCCGGCGCCGTCGCCCCGGCCCTGCTCGGCGACTTCAACGGGCTGCGGACCGCGCTCACCGAGGGCATGAAGCTGGTGGCACCGCTGGCCGGAGCGGGCCTCTACGCCCTCTACGGCGGCCCCGCCGTGGCACTCCTGGACGCGGCCACGTTCGTGCTCGCCGCGCTGGTCTCCTGCGCTCTGCGCGTCCGGGAGGACGGCCCCGAGCCGTCCCGCCGCACCCCGTTCGTCGAAGGCGCCCGCCACCTGTGGGCCCACCCCGCGCTCCGCCCCCTGATCCTGGCCGGCGGCACCACCATGCTGCTCGCCGGGCTCAACGGCGCGCTTCTGTACGCCGTGATCGACGGCCTCGGCCACTCCCCCGCCTACGCCGGTGCGCTGTACGCCGTCCAGGGCGCCGGTTCCGTGGCGGTGGGGCTGGTCTCCGGGCCCGCCCTGCGCCGACTGGGCGAGCGCCGGTTCGCCACGTACGGCATCGCCCTGACGGCCGTGGCCGCCGGACTGCGGGCGATCCCCTCCGACCCGCTGGCCCTGGCCTGCAGCGCGGCCGTCGGCGCGGGTCTGCCCTGTGTGCTGATCGCCGCGCTCACCGCCGTGCAGCGCGCGACCCCGGACTCGCTGCTGGGCCGTACGGTCGCCACCGCCAACACCCTGGTGTACACCCCGAACGTGCTCGGTCTCGCGGCGGGCGCGGCGCTGGTCGGACCGGTCGACCAGCGGCCGCTGTCGGCCGTCCTCGGCGTGGTCTGGCTCGCCGCGGCGGTCCCGCTGTTTCAGAGGCCGGTCAGCGCCGAGCGGATCGCCTCCAGGTCGCCGTCCGACGCCAACCCGGCGTGATACAGCCGGACTTCGCTCGCCCCGGACTCCTTCGCGCGGGCCACGTCCGCGGTGAGCGTGCCCGGGCTGCCGCCCATCGCCGAGACGACGGGGAAGTTGGCGGCGACGACCGCGTCCGCACGGGCCCGGGCGAAGGGCGTGAGCAGGTCGGGTCCGCCCGCGCAGGGCACGACGACACCGTCCGCGACGGACAGGATGTGCTCGGGGTCGACGCCCGGATTGGCCCCGACGTGATACGTCACGGGGTCGGCGTGCAGCAGGATCTGGAAGCCCTCGGGAGCGGCCGCGCGGACCGCCCGCACCGCCGTCTCCTGGAGCGTGCGGGCGGTGTCGTCACGCCACGCGCGCGTGGCCGCCGCCGTCCCGGCGCCGAGCAGCTTCTCGACCCCGGCCCAGCCCCCGTCGTCCGGCGCGCCCCGCCACAGCGGCTCCAGCGCGGCCCGTACGGCGGCGGCGAGCGCGTCGGGGTCCAGCCCCTGGTCGCCGTACCCCTCGCGGCACGTCCCGCAGAAGCAGAGCGCCATGAGGTACATCCCGGCGTCGCCGAGCGGGACCCCGCCGGTCTTGTCGTGGGCGTGCAGGTGCTGGAGGCCGTACCAGCCGAGGGACTCCAGCTCGGTGCCGGCCGCGCCCGGGCGCAGTGCCGCCTCGACGGCGAGGTCGACGAGGTACGCGCGCGTGGCGGGCTGTGCGATGCACGGGGCCCACGGGTAGCGGTCGCCGTAGGCGTTGACGACGGAGGTGTCCGGCTGCTCGGCGCCCAGGCGGGAGTTGTGCGCGAGGACGACCCAGGTGTGCACTTCGAGGCCCGCCCCCGTCAGGGCCTCGGCCGCCTCGCCGAAGGCGTCGCCGGGCGCCCAGTCGCCGGCCGCGTAGGGGCGCAGCGCACGCCCGTCCCAACGGGAGTCCGTCGGGTACAGCACGGCCGCGTGCTCGGCGGTGACGATGCGGTGGCGCGGGTGGCGGGGGGTCAGGGCGCGTGTGGAGTGGTAGGCGGCGGCGAGGGTCGCCTGCTGCACGCTGAGCCCCGCGATACGGGCCGCGGCCTCCGGGTCCCCGTTGACGTCCCAGGGGTAGACGAACGTCGACGCCTTCACTGTGCCTCCTCCAGCAGCGCGTGTCCGCGCTCGATGATCTCCGCGAGCTGCTTCACATGATCCCCGTCCGGCTCGTGCAGCGGCGGCCGGACCTCCCCCACGTCGAGGCCGCGCATCCGGACACCGGCCTTGACGAGGGAGACGGCGTACCCGCGGCCCCGCGCGCGCAGTTCGACGAAGGGACGGTAGAAGCCGTCGAGCAGACGGTCGGCCGTCGCCCGGTCGCCGTCGCTGAGCGCGCGGTGGAAGGCGAGGGCGATCTCGGGGGCGAAGCAGAAGACGGCGGACGAGTACAGGGGGACGCCGATGGCCTGGTAGGCGAGCTGGGTCTGCTCGGCGGTCGGCAGTCCGTTGAAATAGAGGAAGTCTCCGAGTCCCTCGGTGCGCACCGCGCTGACGATCCGCTGCATGAGGTCGAGGTCGCCGAGGCCGTCCTTGAGGCCGATGATCCCCTCGCTGCGGGCCAGTTCGACGACGGTCTCCGGGGTGAAGACGGCGTTGTCGCGCTGGTAGACGATCACCGGGAGCGTGGTCGCGGCGGCCACCTCGCGGTAGTGCCGCAGCAGCCCCTCCTGCGCGGCCACGACGAGGTAGGGCGGCATGGCGAGCAGCCCGTCGGCGCCGGCCGCCTCGGCGAGCCGTGCGTACCGTACGGCGAGCGCGGTGCCGTATCCGGCGCCCGCGACCACCGGGACGCGCCCCGCCGTCTCCTCGACGGCCGCCCGGACGCAGTCCTCGAACTCCTCGGGCGTGAGCGCGTGGAACTCCCCGGTGCCGCAGCACGCGAACACGGCCGCGGCCCCGGCGTCCACGCCCCGGCGTACGTGCGCGCGATACACGGCAAGGTCGACGGATCCGTCCGGGCCGTAGGCGGTGACGGGGAAGAACAGCGGCCCGCTGGGGATGCCGAGTCGATGGGCGAGGTCGGCGGACGGCGTCACAGGCTCTCCCTAGAGTGGCATGCAGAATACTGATCAGAGTTTATATTTATGAACTCTCATCGCGCCACCCTTGACGAAGCCAAGACACGATCCCTAACTTGTCCACGAATGTGAATACCGTACTCATGAGGCCCTTCAAGGAGACCCACGGATGCCCGCTCCCCGTACCGTTCTGCTCACCGGTGCCGCCGGCGGGCTCGGCACCCTGATGCGGGATCTGCTCCCGGCCTACGGCTACGACCTGCGCCTGCTCGATCTGCGCCCCGTCGAGGGCGAGCCGGACGCGATCGTCGCCGACCTCGCCGACAAGGACGCGGTACGCGAGGCGGTACGAGGTGTCGACGCGATCATCCACCTGGCGGGCATCTCCCTGGAAGCCCCCTTCGAGAAGATCCTCAAGGCGAACATCGAGGGCACCTACCACCTGTACGAGGCCGCGCACGCGGAGGGCGTCGGACGGATCGTCTTCGCCTCCTCCAACCACGCCGTCGGCTACACCCCGCGACCCCTGGGCGACGACCCGCTCATCCCGATCGACACCCCGCGCCGCCCGGACACCTTCTACGGCCTGTCCAAGTCCTTCGGCGAGGACCTCGCGCAGTTCTACTGGGACAAGCACGGCCTGGAGACCGTCTCGGTGCGCATCGGCTCGTGCTTCCCCGAGCCCACCAGCGTGCGCATGCTCTCGGTGTGGATGAGCCCGGCCGACGGCGCCCGTCTCTTCCACGCGGCCCTGACCGCCGAGCAGGTCGGCCACACCGTGGTCTACGGCTCCTCGGCCAACACCCGCCTGTGGTGGGACCTGACCACCGCCCGCGCCCTCGGCTACGACCCGCAGGACGACTCGGAACCGTACGCGGAGAAGCTGATCGCCGAGCAGGGTGAGCTCCAGGAGGGCAACGAGGGGCACGCCTACCTGGGCGGCCAGTTCGTGACGGACCCGCCGATCTGGCCGCACTGAGAGACCCCTGACAACGGCGGGCGGGCACCGAACGGGCCCGCCCGCGGGTGCATCCGGGCACGGGGAGATCTCTGAGTGCAGGCGCGACAGCGCCGCACTCAGGGGCGCGGGGAACTGCGCGACCAGCCACATCGCACCCGCGGCCGCCACACAACCGCACCACCCGAACTCATGGGCCCGCCCCGCCCGAACGGGCACACGCGGGCACTATCACTCCCGTAACAGACCTGGTCACCACACCCCACCCGCTGTAGAACTTCCCCCAGACGGCCCGAACGGGCAGACAGCACAGCAAGGCGGGTGACCGAATGACCAGTACCGCGGAAGAACGCCAGCGGGAGATCGTACGGACCGCCCGCACCACCGGCTCCGTCGACGTCAACGCCCTCGCCACCCAACTCGGCGTGGCGAAGGAAACCGTGCGCCGAGACCTCCGTGCCCTGGAGGACCACGGTCTGGTCCGCCGTACGCACGGCGGGGCCTACCCCGTGGAGAGCGCGGGGTTCGAGACCACGCTCGCCTTCCGGGCCACCAGCCATGTGCCCGAGAAACGACGGGTCGCGGCCGCCGCGGCCGAGCTGCTCGGGGACGCCGAGACGGTCTTCGTCGACGAGGGCTTCACCCCGCAGCTCATCGCCGAGGCCCTGCCCCGGGACCGGCCGCTGACCGTGGTCACCGCGTCCCTTCCGGTCGCCGGCGCCCTCGCCGAGGCCGAGAACACCTCCGTCCTGCTGCTCGGGGGCCGGGTCCGCCCCGGCACCCTCGCGACCGTCGACCACTGGACGACCAAGATGCTGGCCGGCTTCGTCCTCGACCTCGCCTACATCGGCGCCAACGGCATCTCCCGCGAGCACGGCCTCACCACCCCCGACCCCGCCGTCAGCGAGGTCAAGGCGCAGGCCGTCCGGGCCGCGCGCCGCACGGTCTTCGCCGGTGTGCACACCAAGTTCGGCGCGGTCAGCTTCTGCCGGTTCGCGGAGATCGGCGCGCTGGAGGCGATCGTGACGAGCACCCTGCTGCCCTCTTCCGAGGCGCACCGGTACTCACTGCTGGGACCACAGGTCATCCGGGTCTGACGTCCCGACCGACCTGATCCGTGGGCCTTTTCGCCGCAAGGCGCCCTTTATATCCCTCTATGTCCAGGAGCGATCCATGCGAACCCAGAGCCGACGACGGCCACCGCGAGCCACGCTCGCCATGGCCGCCGCAGGGACGCTGCTCGCCCCGCTGCTCTCCGGCTGCTGGGTCGGAGCGGGCGGGGCGGGGTCGGGCGGTGACGCCATCAACGTCCTGATGGTCAACAACCCCCAGATGACCGAGCTGCAGAAGCTGACCAGGGCCCACTTCACCAAGGAGACCGGGATCAAGGTCAACTTCACCGTCCTGCCCGAGAACGACGTCCGCGACAAGATCAGCCAGGACTTCGCCAACCAGGCCGGCCAGTACGACGTGGCGACCCTGTCGAACTACGAGATCCCGATCTACGCCCGCAACGGCTGGCTGCACGGGATGGACGCGTACGTGGCCAAGGACCCGTCGTACGACGAGAAGGACGTCCTGGCGCCGATGCGCCAGTCGCTGACCGGCGACGACGGCAAGCTCTACGGTCAGCCCTTCTACGGCGAGTCGTCCTTCCTGATGTACCGCAAGGACGTCTTCGAGCAGAAGGGCCTGACGATGCCGGCCCGTCCCACCTGGCAGCAGGTGGCCGACCTGGCGGCGAAGGCCGACGGGGCGCAGCCCGGCATGAAGGGCATCTGTCTGCGCGGCCTGCCGGGCTGGGGCGAGGTCATGGCCCCGCTCACCACGGTCGTGAACACCTTCGGCGGCACCTGGTTCGACAAGAGCTGGAAGGCCCGGCTCGACTCGCCCGCCTTCGAGAAGGCCACGAAGTTCTACGTCGACCTCGTGCGCGAGCACGGTGAGTCCGGCGCCGCCCAGTCCGGGTTCGCCGAGTGCCTCAACAACATGACCCAGGGCAAGGTCGCCATGTGGTATGACGCCACCTCAGCGGCCGGTTCCCTGGAGGCGAAGGGCTCCCCGGTCAAGGGCAAGGTGGGGTACGCCCCCGCTCCCGTCCAGGAGACCCGGTCCTCCGGCTGGCTCTACACCTGGGCCTGGGGCATCCAGGACGCCTCCCGCAACCCCGACAAGGCCTGGAAGTTCGTCTCCTGGGCCTCCAGCAAGGAGTACGAGCAGCTGGTCGGCGACCGGATCGGCTGGTCCAACGTTCCGGCGGGCAAGCGGGCGTCGACGTACACGAATCCGGCGTACGTCAAGGAGGCCGCCGCCTTCCAGGAGATGACCAAGCAGGCCATCGAGCAGGCCCGGCCGAACGACCCGGGTGTGCAGCCGCGCCCGGCGCCCGGCATCCAGTTCGTCGGCATCCCCGAGTTCACCGATCTCGGCACCAGGGTCTCCCAGGAGATCAGCGCGGCCATCGCCGGACGCCAGTCCGTGGAGTCGGCCCTGAAGAAGTCCCAGCAGATCGCCGAGAAGATCTCCGAGGAGTACGAGGGACGATGACCACGACCACCACGGCCCCGCTGGCCACCACTCCCGTACGCACCGCGCGGCAGCCCTCGGGCCGACTGCGCGCCTGGGCCACCCGCGCCCCGTTGCTCCCCGCCCTGATCTTCATGATCGTGGTCACCCAACTGCCCTTCGTGGCCACGGTGGTGATCTCCTTCTTCGACTGGAACTCCCTCTATCCCAAGGCCCGTCACTTCACCGGCGTCGACAACTACCGGGACGTCCTCACCGACGCCGACCTGCGCCACTCGGTGTGGACGACGGTCCTGCTGACGGTGACGGTGGTCCTGGTCAGCCTGGTCCTCGGACTGCTCCTGGCCCTGCTCCTCGACCGTCGCTTCAAGGGCCGGGGCGTGGTCCGCACCCTGCTGATCGCCCCCTTCCTGGTGGTCCCGGTGGCAGCGGCGCTGCTCTGGAAACACGTGCTCTACAACCCTGAATACGGCCTGCTCAATGGGTTGTTGCACTATGTGGGCGGCCCACAGCCGGACTGGATATCCAACACCCCGCTGCTCGCGGTCGAGGCGTCCCTGGTCTGGCAGTGGACCCCGTTCATGATGCTCATCCTGCTGGCCGGCCTCCAGAGCCGCGACCAGCAGCAGATGGAGGCCGCGCGGGTGGACGGCGCGAGCGACTGGCAGATCTTCCGCTATCTGACACTCCCGCATCTGCGCAGGTATCTGGAGCTGGGCGCTCTGCTGGGCTCGATCTACATCGTCCAGAACTTCGACGCCGTCTTCACGATCACCTCCGGCGGCCTCGGGACCGCCAACCTTCCCTACACCGTCTACCAGAGCTTCTACCAGGCCCACGAGAACGGCCTCGCCTCGGCCGCCGGCGTCCTGGTCGTCATCGGCTCGATCATCATCGCGACCTTCGCCCTGCGCGTGGTGTCGTCCCTGTTCCGTGAGGAGGTCGGCCGCGCATGAGCAGCACCATCGCCGTGAAACGCAAGGGACTTGGCCTGGGTCTGGTGGCCTGGCTGCTGGGGATCGTCTTCTTCCTGCCGATCGCGTGGATGGCCCTGACGTCCTTCCACTCGGAGACGGACGCGGCCACCAACCCGCCCTCCTTCGGCGCCGCCCTCACCCTGGACGGCTACCGCGAGTTCTTCGGCACGGGCGGCGGCGCGAGCCCCTGGCCGGCGCTGATCAACTCGACGGTCGCCTCGCTGGCCTCGACCCTCTTCGTCCTGCTCCTGGCCCTCCCGGCGGCGTACGCGCTCTCCATCCGCCCGGTCAGGAAGTGGACGGACGTCCTGTTCTTCTTCCTGTCCACCAAGATGCTCCCGGTGGTGGCGGGCCTGCTGCCCATCTACCTGTTCGCGAAGAACACGGACATGCTCGACAACATCTGGCTGCTGGTCATCCTCTACACGTCGATGAACCTGCCGATCGCGGTCTGGATGATGCAGTCCTTCCTCGCCGAGGTCCCGGTCGCGGTGATCGAGGCCGCGCGCGTGGACGGCGCCCGCCTGCCGACGATCCTCGCGCGCGTGGTCGCCCCGATCGCCCTGCCCGGCATCGCCGCCACGGCCCTGATCTGCTTCATCTTCAGCTGGAACGAGCTGCTGTTCGCGAGAGTGCTCACCGGGGTGGTGGCCGAGACCGCCCCCGTCTTCCTGACCGGCTTCATCACCAGCCAGGGTCTGTTCCTGGCGAAGGTGTGCGCCGCGTCGCTCGTCATCTCCCTGCCGGTGCTCGCCGCGGGGTTCGCCGCCCAGGACAAACTGGTCCAGGGCCTGTCCCTTGGAGCCGTGAAATGAAGGCCGCCGTCATCGAGTCCGTGGGCCGTGCCGTCGTCGCCGAGGTCCCCGACCCGACGCCGGGTCCGCGCGAGGTCGTCGTCGAGGTCGCCGCGTGCGGCCTGTGCGGCACCGACCTGCACATCCTCCAGGGCGAGTTCGCCCCGAAGCTGCCCATCGTGCCGGGCCACGAGTTCGCGGGCGAGGTGGTCGGGGTCGGCTCCCGGGTCACCGAGCTCGCGGTCGGCGACCGGGTGGCAGTGGACCCGTCCCTGTACTGCCACGAGTGCCGGTACTGCCGTACGGGCCACAACAACCTCTGCGAACGCTGGGCCGCGATCGGCGTGACCACGGCAGGAGGCGCGGCGCAGTTCGCCGTCGCACCCGTGGCCAACTGCGTACGGCTGCCCGAACACGTCCGCACCCAGGACGCGGCACTGGTGGAGCCCTTGTCCTGCGCGGTCCGGGGTTACGACGTCCTCCAGTCCCGCCTGGGCGCCCATGTGCTGATCTACGGCTCGGGGACCATGGGCCTGATGATGCTGGAGCTGGCCAAGCGGACCGGCGCGGCGAGCGTGGACATGGTCGACGTGAACCCGGCCCGACTGGAGACGGCCCGCAAGCTCGGCGTCTCGGCCTCGGCCGCGAACCCGGACGAGCTGGACCGTCCGCAGGGCTGGGACCTGGTCATCGACGCGACGGGCAACGCGGCGGCGATCCAGGACGGCTTGGACCGGGTGGCCAAGGCGGGCACCTTCCTCCAGTTCGGTGTGGCCGACTACGCGACGCGGGTGACGATCGACCCCTACCGCATCTACAACCAGGAGATCACCATCACCGGCTCCATGGCGGTCCTGCACAGCTTCGAGCGGGCGGCCGAACTGTTCGCGACGGGGGTACTGGACCCCGGCGTCTTCATCAGCGACCGCCTGCCGCTGGACCGGTATCCGCAGGCGCTGGACCAGTTCGCGGCGGGGGTGGGCCGCAAGATCGTGGTGGTGCCGTAGGCCCTGCGGAACGGGGGGCGGCCGACTCGCCCCCCATTTGGCCCTCGGGTAAGGGAACGGCAAAGTGGGCCCGATCGTTCACGGAGCATGACAGCTATGACCCCCGGCTCGAACATCCCCCTCTCCGCCGCCCGCGTGACGGTGGACGTCGCCGCGCCCGTGCGGCTCGACGTATCGGGCCTGCTGCTCACCGCCGACGGCAAGGTGCGCTCCGACGACGACTTCATCTTCTACAACCAGCCCTCCGGCCCGGGGGTGACGTACCGCTCGGGCGGCGGTACGGCCCCCGACGCGATCACCGTCGACACGTCGGCCGTGCCGCCCGGCATCGAGAAGATCGTCGTCACCGCGAGCCCGGACGCCGCGGGCCAGACCTTCCAGGGCATCGAGCCGACGGCCACGATCCGCAACGCGGACGACAACAGCGTGCTGGCCACGTTCACCCCGCCGCAGCTCGGCAGCGAGACGGCCCTGGTGATCGTGGAGGTCTACCTGCGCAACGGCGCCTGGAAGGCCCGGGCCGTGGGACAGGGATACGCCAACGGGCTGGCGGGCATCGCGACGGACTTCGGTGTGACGGTGGAGGAACCGGCGGCCACGCCCGCCCCGGCGCCCGTGGCCGCGCCGGTCCCGCCCCCCGTGCAGACGCCGGTGGCCCCACCCGCCCCGGCCATGGACCCCCGGATCGCCGTGCCGCCGGCGCCCCCCGCTCCCCCGGCCCCGCCCGCTCCCGGTGCCGGCAAGATCAACCTCGACAAGGGCCGGGTCAGCCTCCAGAAGAACCAGACCGTGTCTCTGGTCAAGGGCGGGCGTCCGCTGCTCTCCCAGGTCAAGATGGGTCTCGGCTGGGAGCCCGCGTACCGCGGCAAGGACATCGACCTCGACGCGTCGGTCATCGCCTACGGCCCGCAGCGCAACCACATCGACAGCTGCTACTTCGGCAAACTGTCCATCGTCGGCGGCGCGATCAAGCACTCCGGCGACAACCTCACGGGTGAGGGCGGGGGTGACGACGAGGTGATCGTCGTGGACCTCGGCCGGCTCCCCCAGGAGGTCACCGGCCTCGTCTTCACGGTCAACTCCTTCTCCGGCCAGAAGTTCACGGAGGTGGCCAAGGCGTACTGCCGCCTCATCGACGCCGCGAGCGGAGAGGAACTGGTCCGCTTCGACCTCACCAACGCGGAGGCGCAGACGGGCGTGATGATGGCCAAGCTGATCAAGCAGTTCTCCGGCGAGTGGGAGATGACCGCGATCGGCGACTTCGTGAAGTCCCGCACGGTGCGGGGGATGGTGAAGCCGGCGGCGCAGGCGCTGTAGCTGTGAGCGGCCGGGGGGTAGTCGGTCGGCTGCGGGCCGGTGGGGGCTGGTCGCGCAGTTCCCCACGCCCCTGAGCGGGTGCGGTCAGGGCATGCCCAGCTGTACCCGCCTAGGGGCGCGGGGCTGTGACATCAGCGGCTCCGCCGCGGGGCGCGACCAGCCACGACGCTCCTGCGGCCGCAAACGCCCTACCCCCGCAGCCCCTCCGTCAGCAGCGTCAGATACCGCCGGATGGACTCGCCCCCACCGTCGGCCAACTCCGCCGCCCCCGCCACGCCATGGGCCAGCCGAAGCAGCTCGATCGGCTCGACATCACCCCGCAGCGAGCCTTCCTCCCGCGCCGCCGACACCAACCGCTCCGCCGCCCCCCGCACATGCGTCCCGCAGACCGTGAGCACCGCGTTGCTCCCGTCCGTGACGGCGGAACCCAGCAGCGTCTTCATGCCCCGCACCTGAATCGTCCCGACACACAGCTCGTACAACCACTCCGTCAGCGCCCGCCCCGGCGGCAGCTCCCGCGCGAGCTCGTCGGCGCGCCGCGCGAACCCCTCGACGCGGTCCACGTACGCCGCCTCCAGCAGGGCCTGCCGGGTCGGGAAGTGCCGGTAGAGCGTCCCGGACCCCACCCCCGCCCGCTTGGCGATGTCGTCGAGGGACGCACCCTCCCCATGCTCGGCGAACGCCTCCGCGGCCACCTTCAGCAGCCGCTCATAGTTGCGCCGAGCGTCCGCGCGCATGGGCCTGACCTGCGTCATCCAGATACTCCTTGCGAACCGGGGACTCTCTCCGTATGTTATCGAACACTAAACGGAGACAGTCCCCGCTTATCGTGCCCAGCCGTCGCCACGGGTCGTTCCGTGCTGCCCGCGCACCTGGGACGAGGGGCGGCGCGAGCGGGGACGCGAGAACGGGAGAACTCCATGTCCACCCCGTCCACGACCGCCGCCTCACCCTCCGCTCCACCGGACCGCTCCGCCCGCCTCGGCGCGACCCTCCTCGTCGTCGTGACCGCCTACCTGATGGTCGGCGTCGACTCCACGGTCGTCAACGTAGCGCTCCCCGACATCCAGCGGGACCTCGGATTCACACCGACCGGGCTGTCCTGGGTCCTCAACTCCTACACCCTCGCCTTCGGCGGGCTGCTGCTGCTCGGCGGCCGCGTCGGAGACATCGTCGGCCGCCGCCGTACGCTCATGACCGGCGCCCTCCTCTTCGCCGGCTCCTCCCTGCTCGGCGGACTGGCCACCGACAGCGCATGGCTGCTAGCCGCCCGCGCGCTCCAGGGCGTCGGCGCCGCCCTCACCGCTCCCAGCACCCTCGCCCTGATCACCACCAGCTTTCCCGAAGGCCCGCGCCGGCACCACGCGCTGAGCGTCTACTCCTCCATGGCCGGCATCGGAGCCTCGGTCGGTTTGGTGCTCGGCGGGATGCTCACCGACTGGGCGTCCTGGCGCTGGGCCCTGCTCATCAACGTGCCGATCGGCATCGCGGTGGCCGTCGCCCTGCCCCGCTTCGTCGCCGAGACCCCGCGCCACGCCGGCCGGTTCGACGTGGCGGGCGCGCTCACCGGCACGGCCGGGACGACCTCGCTGGTGTACGCGTTCATCCGGGTGTCGGAGGCCGGCTGGAGCGATGCCCGGACGCTGCTCGGCTTCAGTACGGCGGCCGCGCTGCTGACCGGCTTCACGCTGGTCGAGTCCCGGGCCGGGCAACCGGTCCTCCCGCTGCGGCTGTTCGCCGACCGCGACCGGGCCGGGGCGTACGCGGGGGTCATGCTGCTACCCGCGGGCATGTTCGGCGCGTTCTACTTCCTCACGCTGATCAGTCAACAGGTCCTGGAGTACAGCCCGTTGCGCGCGGGCCTGGCCTTCCTGCCGATGACTCTGGCCATGTTCAGCACCGTGCGTCTGGTGCCCCGGCTGCTCCGACGCCTGGGCGCCAAACCGGTGTTGCTCACCGGAACGGTCCTGGTGGTCGGCGCCTCCGTGTGGCTGTGGCGTCTCGACGCGGATGCCGGCTACCTCTCCGGCCTGCTCGGCCCGCTGCTCCTGCTGGGGGTCGGGATCGGCCTGAGCCTCATGCCGCTCAACGCGACGATCCTCGCCCACGTCCAGCCCCGCGAGGCCGGCGCCGCCTCCGGGCTGCTCCAGACCCTCCAGTGGCTCGGCGGCACCCTCGGCCTGTCCGTCCTGGTCACGGTGTACGGCACGGCCACCCGGTACGCCACCGGGTCACCGTCCGAGATCCTGGTCCACGGCGCGGCCCGCGCGTTCGGCGTCGGCGCCCTGATCGCCGTGACCGCGCTGCTGGTGTGCGGGACGGTGATCAGGGGCAACCGGCCGAAGCGGCCCGCCTGAAGACCGCCGACCGTGACACCGCGCGCGGCTAGAACAGCGCGCTGTACCCGTTGAGCGCCGGCTGCCCGCCGAGGTGGGCGTAGAGCACCGTGGAGTCGGCGCCGATCTCCCCGCGCCGGACGAGGTCGATCATCCCGGCCATGGACTTGCCCTCGTACACGGGGTCGGTGACCATCCCCTCGGTGCGGGCGGCGAGGCGCATCGCCTCCAGCGTGGTCTCGTCGGGGATGCCGTAGATCCCGGCGTGGTACCGCTCGTCCAGCTCCACGTCCTCCTCGGTCAACTCCTTCTGCACACCAATGAGTTGACCAGTGCTGTGGGCGATTCGCGCGATCTGCTCCCGGGTCGTGACGGGCTTGGCCGAGGCATCGATGCCGAGGACACGTCGAGGCCGGCCGCCCGCCTCCTGAAGCGCCCGGAACCCGGCGACCATGCCGGCCTGGGTGGAGCCGGTCACCGAGCAGACCACGACGGTGTCGAAGAAGACACCCAACTCCCGCTCCTGGTCGGCGACTTCGTACGCCCACGCGGCGAAGCCCAGCCCGCCGAGCGGGTGGTCGGAGGCGCCGGCCGGGATGGCGTACGGCTTCCCGCCCGACTCCTCGACATCCCTGAGCGCCTGCTCCCAGCTCTCCTTGAACCCGATCCCGAACCCGGCCTTCACCAGCCGTACGTCGGCCCCGGCGAGCCGGCTGATCAGGATGTTGCCGACCTTGTCGTACACGGCGTCCGGCCAGTCCACCCAACTCTCCTGGACCAGCACGCACTTGAGCCCGGCCCGGGCGGCGCAGGCCGCGACCTGGCGGGTGTGGTTGGACTGGACGCCGCCGATCGAGACGAGGGTGTCGCAGCCCTTCGCGAGCGCGTCGGCGATCAGGTACTCCAGCTTGCGGGTCTTGTTGCCGCCGTACGCGATCCCGGAATTGCAGTCCTCGCGCTTGGCCCACAGGGCGGCGCCGCCGAGGTGTGCGGTGAGGCGTTCCAGGCGGTGGACGGGGGACGGCCCGAAGAGGAGGGGGTAGCGGTCGTAGGACGAAAGGGGCATGAGGACCTCCCGGGTGGGTCGCTGTGGGCTCAGTCGCTGTCGGCGAGTTCGGCCAGTCCCCGCCAGATCTCCGCCGTGACCCGGACCGCCTCGTCCACGTCACCGGCCGCGCAGGCCGCGATCAGCCGGTCGTGCAGGCCTGCCGAGCGGCAGTTGCCGCCCTCGCCGAAGCGCCGGCGCTCCAGGCGGCGGATGAGCGGGGTGTAGCGGGCGGTGGTGGCGGCGGCCGCGCGGTTGCCGCTGACGCGGACGAGGACGTCGTGGAGTTGGTCGTCGGCGCGCAGGGCCTCGTCCACGTCACCGGCGGTGACGGCGGCCGCGAAGCGTTCGTTGGCCGCGCGCATGGTCTCGATGTCGGCGGCGAACAGCCGGGGCACCGCGACCCGTGTGACCAGTTCGTGCATGGCCCCGACCACGGCGGCGGCGTCCCGCACGTCGGCGGCGACGACCTGGGTCACCCGGGTGTAGCTCTGCGGCTTGCTCTCCAGCAGTCCCTCGTCGACGAGACGCGCGAAGGCCTCCCGCACCGGCGCCCGCGACAGCCCGAGCCGCTCGGCGAGCTCGCCGTCCCGCACCACCGCCCCGGGCTCGATCTCCCCGACCACGATGGCGTCCCGGATGGACGCGTACGCACGGTCCCGGAGCAGGATGCGGGCGAGCGGGCGTATGGCTTCCATGGACTGAAATGTTAGATGTCAGTCAGGGACGCGGGCAAGGGCGTGACCCGCACCCTCGTGCGGTGCGGGCCACGCTCGGGGCTCGGACGGCCCGGGGCCAGTCGGCGTCCCGGGACGCGTTCAGCCGCGCTTCTGCCGCTTCCACGGCCCCGTGATCGCCAGCATGATCCCCGGAGTCTGGATGTTGGCGTACAGCGTCCTGCCGTCGGGTGAGAAAGTGACGCCGGTGAACTCGCTGTACTCCGGCTCCTCTTCGGTGCCCTGGTTCAGTTCGTTGCGGGCGATCGGGTAGGTGCGGCCGCTCTCCGTCGCGCCGAACAGGTGCTGGACACCCTCGCCGTCCTCGGCGATGACGAGGCCGCCGTACGGGGAGACGGTGATGTTGTCCGGGCCGTCGAAGGCGCCGTCCTTGGACGGGTCCGGGTTCACGCCGAGGAGGACCTTGAGCGTGAGGGTGCGGCGCTTGGGGTCGTAGAACCAGACCTGGCCGTCGTGCTGGACGGGGCTCTCCTCACGGGCGTACGAGGAGACGACGTATGCGCCGCCGTCGCCCCACCACATGCCCTCGAGCTTGCGGGCGCGGGTGACCTGGCCGTCGGTGAACTGCTTGCGGACGGACACCGTCTTGGCGTCGCGGTCGGGCACGTCGACCCAGTCGACGCCGTACACCGTGCCGATCTTCGTGGCGCGGGAGAGGTCGTCGACGAACTTGCCGCCGGAGTCGAAGCATTTGAAGGCCTGCAGGACCCCCGCGTTGTCCGCGAGGGTGCGCAGCTTGCCGCGGCCGTGGTGGAAGCCGGCCGGCGGGGTCCAGCGGAAGAGCAGGCCGTTGGGGCCGGAAGCGTCCTCGGTCAGGTAGGCGTGGCCGCGCTTGGGGTCGATGACGACCGCCTCGTGGGCGTACCGGCCGAACGCCTTGACGGGCTTGGGGTCGCGGTTGGCGCGGCGGTCCTCGGGGTCGACCTCGAAGATGTAGCCGTGGTCCTTGGTCATGCCGTTCTGGCCGGCCTTGTCCTCGGTCTCCTCGCCGGTGAGCCAGGTGCCCCAAGGGGTGCTGCCGCCCGCGCAGTTGGTGGAGGTGCCGGCGATGCCCACCCACTCGGCGACATGCCCGTGGCGGACCTCGACGACCGTGCAACCGCCGGAGGCGGCGGGGTCGTAGACGAGGCCCTCGGTGAGCGGCACGGGGTGCGGCCAGTTGGCACGCGGGCCCTTGAGCTCGTGGTTGTTGACCAGGAGGGTCGCGCCGCGGGGGCCGCAGAAGGTGGCCGTACCGTCGTGGTTGGACGGGGTGAACTCGCCGGACTCCAGCTTGGTCCTGCCGCTGTAGGTGATGACCTTGTACGTGAACCCGGCGGGCAGCGCGAGCAGGCCCTCGGGGTCGGGGATCAGCGGCCCGTAGCCGACGCCGCCGTGGGCGCCTGCGGTCTCCGCGTCCGCGCTCTCGACATCGGTGGACGCAAGGGCGTTCGGCGCGGTGGCAAGGGCGCCTACAGTGCCCGCCAGCGCCACACCGGCTCCGGTGAGCGCGGATTTCGCGGCAAAGTCCCTACGGGTGAGCGACATGGTGTCTCCTGAGACGGTGGGTATGCCGTGGAGGGTGGGGGACCTCGGGTCGGCGCTACGGTCCCGCCCACATCTGAACACCGGTTGAACGCCAGGAGACTTCAGCGCACCCGGTTCCATGAATCAACAAAGGGCCAGGAAAGCGCCCCTTTAGGGGCGCGGGGAACGGCGCGACCAGCCACGGCGGGCCCGCACCCGCCAAACCGCCTCAACCCCCCTGCTGCGACCGCGCCTTGAACGCGGCCTTCCGCGCCTTTTTGGCCACCTTCTTGTCGGGATGCAACCGCCCCATCGCCTCCAGCACATCGGCCGTGGCGGGGTGATCGACCTTCCAGGCAGCCGCGAAGAAACCCCCGTGCTGCTGGGCCAGCCCCTCCACCAGTCCCTGAAGTTCCTCGGAGTTCCCTTCGGCGGCCAGTTGCGCGGCGATCGTGTCGACGGTCAGCCAGAACACCATGTCCTCGGAGGGCGCGGGCACATCCCCGAACCCCCGCTCGACGAGCCAGACCCGGGCGAGTCCACCCAGCTCCGGATCGTCCAGCACCTCCCGCAGCGCCTGCTCCGCGACGACACCGACCAGCGACAGAGCCTGCTGACACCGCAGCCTGCGCAGCGGCGCCCCCGTGTCGCTCCCCCGCGCCGCCGCCAGCAACTCCCGTGCCGCCGCGAGGGGTTCGCGCCGATCCAGCCACTGCTCGGTCTCGGCCTGGGCGGCAGCGGGAGGGAACGCCGAGGTTCCGTCCAGCAGCGCGTCCGCCCCCTTGTCGGCGAGGTCGCCGACGGCCGGTGCCGCGATTCCCGCCTCCAGCAGCCGCGACCGCAGCCCGTACAGGCCGAGCGGGGTCAGCCGCACCATGCCGTACCGGGAGACGTCGGTCTCGTCGACGACCGCGGCGGGCTCCTCGTCGGCGTCGGCCATCAGCGCCTCGTCGACGGGCCGGTACTCGACGATCCCCACCGGCTCCAGGATCCGGAACTGGTCGTCCAGCCGCATCATCGCGTCGGACACCTGCTCCAGGACGTCGTTGGTCGGCTCGCCCATGTCGCTCGGCACGATCATCGACGCGGCGAGGGCGGGCAGCGGCACGGGTCCGTCGCCGGGACCGTCCTCGCTGACCGTGAGCAGGTAGAGGTTGCCGAGCACCCCGTCGAGGAACTCCTGCTCGGCCTCCGGGTCCCAGTCCAGGGAGGCGAAGTCGATCTGGCCCCCGTCGTCCATGGCGTCGACGAGGTCGTCCAGATCCGGCACGCTCGCGTCGGCCAGCGCCGTCTCCAGGGCCGTCAGCCATACGCCGAGCACGTCCTGCGGGGATCCGGACAGCAGGGCGATGTCCTCGCCCGTGGCGACGGTGCCCTCCTCCTCGTCGACGATCTCGACGAGCCCGGTGTCGACGGCGACCCGCCAGGCCTCGCTCGCGTGGGCCGCCGCCTCGTCCCCGGTCAGTCCGAGGTGCGCGGCCGCCGCGGGCAGCTGCTCCTCGACGAGTCCGCCCCCGGCGTCGACGCGCGTGTCCTCGCCGGCCCAGCGGGCGAGCCGGGCGGCCCGGGCGAGCAGCGGCGTGGACAGGGCGTCGCGCGCCAGCTCCGCTTCGGGGTGCAGCCGCACCGGCGGCAGGGAGGAGCTGTCTGACATCGGCTGGTTCTCCTAGGACGCCTCTGAAGGCCGTACCACCGAGTACGGCCGAAGAACGACGGCGGGCCGTACGGCCATCCGGACGCCGTACGACTCCTTCGCTCAGCCTAGACGGATATCCACCCATGCCGCCCGGTTCATCTCCCCGACCGCTTCCGTCCATGGCTGAAACCTTGACAACTGGACTGACCAGGCAGGAGATTGACGCGCGTAGAAATCCGGCGGACATCTGTTCACTGTATTTTCTACGCGCGTCGCCACCGCCCCACAGGTCGCGGCTCCCACCGTTCCACGTTCACCCTCGTCCCGGCGCCTACGTTCGTCCCCGGAGGGATCCCGTTGCCGAGCAAGAAGTCCGCGCGTCTCGCCGCGCTCACCGTCGCCGCCCTGTCGGCGGCCTCCACCGTCGTCCTCGTCTCGCCCGCGCACGCGGCCGCCGTGAGCATCCACGACATCCAGGGCGCGACCCGGATATCCCCGTACGCCGGTCAGAAGGTCACGGATGTGGCCGGAATCGTCACCGGTGTGCGCACCTACGGCTCCTCCAAGGGTTTCTGGATCCAGGATCCGAACCCCGATGCCGACCCGGCCACCAGTGAGGGCGTCTTCGTCTTCACCAGCTCCGCCCCGAAGGTCGCCGTCGGTGACGCCGTCACGGTCACCGGCACCGTCTCGGAGTACGTCCCGGGCGGCACGTCGTCCGGCAACCAGTCGGTGACCGAGATCACCAAGCCGACGGTCACGGTCGTCTCCAGCGGCAACGCGGTCCCGGCGGCCACGGTGATCGACGCGAAGTCGGTGCCGGCGGCCTACGCCCCGGCGGGCGACCCGGCCGCGGGCAACTCGGTCAACGGCCTGACGCTGGAGCCGAAGAAGTACGCCCTGGACTTCTACGAGTCCCTGGAGGGCATGAACGTCAAGGTCGCCGACACCCGTGTGGTCGGCGCGACCGACCCGTACACCGAGCTGTGGGTGACGGTGAAGCCGCGCGAGAACGCCACCGGGCGCGGCGGCACGCTCTACGGCTCGTACGGCTCGCAGAACACCGGCCGGCTCCAGATCCAGTCGCTGGGTGCGACCGCCGCCTTCCCCGTCGCGAACGTCGGTGACGTGCTCACCGGCTCCACCGCGGGCCCGCTGGACTTCAACCAGTTCGGCGGTTACACGCTGGTCGCGGGCGAGATCGGCACCCTGAAGGGCGCCGGTCTCGAGCGGGAGACCACGCAGAAGCAGAAGAACGGCGAGCTCGCGGTCGCGACCTACAACGTCGAGAACCTCGACCCGTCCGACGCCACCTTCGAGGAGCACGCCTCCGCGATCGTGAACAACCTGAAGTCGCCCGACATCGTGTCCCTGGAGGAGATCCAGGACAACAACGGCGCGAAGGACGACGGCACGACCGCCGCCGACGTCACGGTGACCAAGCTGATCGACGCGATCGTCGCGGCGGGCGGCCCGAAGTACGACTGGCGCTCGATCGACCCGGCCAACGACACCGACGGCGGCGAGCCGGGCGGCAACATCCGCCAGGTGTTCCTCTTCAACCCGGAGCGGGTCTCCTTCACCGACCGCGCGGGCGGCGACGCCACCACGGCGGTGGGTGTCACCAAGGTCCACGGCAAGGCGCAGCTCACGGCCTCCCCGGGCCGCATCGCCCCCACCGACGACGCCTGGAAGTCCAGCCGCAAGCCGCTGGCCGGCGAGTTCGTCTTCCGTGGCCGCACGGTCTTCGTGATCGCCAACCACTTCAACTCCAAGGGCGGCGACTACGGTCTGACCTCGGCGACCCAGCCGGTGCCGCGCAGCTCGGAGATCCAGCGGCACCAGCAGGCGACCCTGGTCAACGCCTTCGTCAAGGACATCCTCGGCACCCAGAAGAACGCGGACGTCATCGCGCTCGGTGACATCAACGACTTCGAGTTCTCCGACACGGCGAAGATCCTGGAGGGTGACGGCGAGCTCTGGTCGGCGATCAAGTCGCTGCCCAGGAGCGAGCGTTACACCTACGACTACCAGGGCAACCAGCAGGTCCTGGACCAGATCCTGGTCAGCCCGTCGATCCGGCGCGGCTGCGACTTCGAGTACGACAGCGTGCACATCAACTCGGAGTTCCACGACCAGATCAGCGACCACGACCCGCAGGTGCTGCGCTTCAAGCCGTAACCGGCGGTGGGTCAGGCCTGGTCGAACACGCCGTTCAGCCAGGCCTGCCACTCGCTCTCGCACTGCTTGATGTCGGAGTCGGGGGCGAAGTCGTGCAGGGAGATGCCGACCGGGTGGCCCCAGTGGTTGCGCCCGAAGACGCGGGTGAGGCCCCGGTCGGTGCGCAGTCCGATGAAGTAGGGGTTGCGGAAGTCGACGACGGCCTCGAAGGTGTCGGGCCCGTGGACCGTCACGCGCGTGCCCGCGGCCACGTCCTCGCCGACGCCGAGCGCCTGGCCTACGACGGCGAGGGCGTCCGGTGCCTTGGACGCCTCGGGTCCGTCGAAGGTCGCGAAGGCGGCCGGGCGGGGCGCGAAGTGGGTCAGGTACTCGCGCAGGGTGTGCAGATAGAAGTCGGTGTGCTTGGCGGCGCCGTCG
Organism: Streptomyces sp. SLBN-8D4; assembly: GCF_049739545.1. Lineage (NCBI taxonomy): Bacteria > Bacillati > Actinomycetota > Actinomycetes > Kitasatosporales > Streptomycetaceae > Streptomyces > Streptomyces sp. SLBN-8D4. Next base: position 7,425,688 of record NZ_JBMGQC010000001.1, on the reverse strand, counting down.
TACTGGTTGTCCCAGTCGTCGACGAAGATCCCGCTGTGGACGTAGCGCACCCAGGCGCGTCGGCCCTCGTCACGGGGTTCGACGGTGTAGTCGAGCTGGTTCAGGGTCTGCTGGGAGATGCCCTCGACGTCCTCGACGCGGTTGGTGTACCGGTGCGGTGGGTCCCAGGCGACCACCTTGGACCCGAAGGGGCCGGTGCCGCCGACGCGGGGCTCGGGCGGCTCCATCGGCCACAGATAGCCGCCGGTTCCGGTGGTGATCGCCTCCCACACCTGCTCGGGGGTGGCGTCGACCTCGAACTCGCGGGCGATCTCGAATTCCTTGGACATCGTTCTACTCCAACTCGGTCCGGGTGGGGGCGGGTTCGGTCTCTTTGAGGGTCGGATGGACCGCCAGGACGATCCGGTGGTCACGACCGCCCTCGGTGTCCGGGGCGTCGTACTTGCGGATCAGGGCGGTGACCCCCGCTGTCAACTCCTGGATGAACGCGGCCCGTTCGGCGGCGGAGGCGAAGCGCACCTCGCCGTCCAGCGCGTAGGTCGCCAGCCGTTTGCGGGCCTTCGCCGCGCCGGTGATCAACTGGCCGACGTCCCGCACCAGCCGGGCCCCCAGCGCCAGCAGCCAGCGCGCGGAGAGCTGGTCGCGGAAGCGGTCGGGGTCGGGCTGCACGGCGGCGAGGGCGAGCGGCGAGATCACGTACGACGCCGCGGTCGCCCGCATCAGCCGCTCGGTGACATTGCCCTTGCGGCGCTCCCCCGCGAGCTCGACCAGGCCGTGCCGCTCCAGGGCCTTGAGGTGGTAGTTCACCTTCTGCCGGGGCAGCCCGACATGGCCGGCCAGCATGGCGGCCGACGCGGGGCCCGCCGCCAGCTCGGCCAGCAGCCTCGCCCTTATGGGGTCCAGGGAGACGGCTGCGGCCTCGGGGTCCTCGATGACGGTGACATCCAGCATGGGTCCACCGTCTCACCGAACACTTTTTTTGTCCAGACGGTTCGAGTTTTCGGTAGAGGCGGGCGCGGGCTCAGTCGGGAACGAGGCCCAGGGCATGGTCGTACCGGCTGACCACGCTGCTCTTCAGCCCCGGCCAGGTCTGCACGCGCTCCCAGCGGTCCGAGGCCGAGCCGATCCCGTCCCCCGGCGCGGCGAGCGCGTCAAGGTGGGCCTGGGCGCTCTCCCACTCGGCGTAGTTGAGGACACGGGTGCCGTCGGTGCTGAGGTGGAAGTGGCCGCTGATGCCACCGGGGTGCGGGTTCGGCTCGCTGTCCAGCGCTTCGAGGACGGCGTCCGTCCAGGCCCGCTGCCGGTCGGGGTCGGGGCCCTCGAACTCGATGTCGACGACCACGATGCAGCCAGGAACCCGCTGGTCACCGTCCCGGACCGCGCTGCGGTAGTGCCGGTAGCGGCCGAGCCCCGACCGCTCGATGTGGGGCACGGCGGTGTCGATCTCGTCGACCCGCTCCAGCCGCTGTGTCCGCGCGAAGGCCTCGTACGCCTGCTCGTCGGTCCACTGCGAGTAGTGCAGGAGGCCGGCGGTGTCGTGTCCGGTGTAGACGTGGTAACCGAGCAGTCCGTCGGCGGGCCACGGCCGGCGTTCCCAGGCGTCGGCGATGGCGTCGACGGTCTGCCGCTGCCGCAGCGGGTTGCCCACCCGCCAGGTGCTGAAGAGGGACGCACCCACCTCGGGCCGGGTGAGGTCGGGATGGATGTCGGTACGGCGGGTCATACGAGGCCTCCTCGGATCGCTGCTCGATGCGCTCGTCAGCCACCCTCCGACCTCAACCACGATTCAGGTCAAGTGGGCGGTTCGGGCGGTGGTTTCGGGAGACCCGCATCGGCATGGAATCGCAGGCCGACGACCAGCCCAGCAGCCCCTCCAAGTTGCCCGCGCGAGCCTGGCGCGCGGTGCTGCGGCGCACGGCGAAGGAGTTGCTGGACGACGAACTCGCCGACCGCGCGGCGGCGTTGACGTACTACGGCGTCCTGTCGCTGTTTCCCGCCCTGCTGGTGATGGTCTCCCTGCTGGGCGTGGTGGGACAGCGCGCCACGGACAAGATCCTGGGCAACATCGGGGACCTCGCGCCGGGTCCGGCCCGGGACATCCTGCGGGACGCGGTCGTCCAGCTCGGCGACAGCGGCGGCACCGGCAGCGTCCTGGCGATCGTCGGCCTGCTCGCCGCGCTGTGGTCCGCCTCCGGGTACGTCGCCGCGTTCATCCGTGCGTCCAACGCGGTGTACGACCTTCCCGAGGGGCGCCCGGTGTGGAAGCTGACCCCGTTGCGGCTGGCGCTGACCGTGACGCTGATGCTGATGCTGGCGGTGAGCGCGCTGATCGTGGTGGTCACCGGTCCGCTCGCCGAACGGGCGGGCCGGGCGGTGGGGTTCGGCGACGCGGCGATCGCGCTCTGGGGCGTGACCAAGTGGCCGGTGCTGCTGCTCCTGGTCGTCGTGATGATCGGCCTGCTGTACTGGGCCGCCCCCAACGTCCGTGGCCGCGGCTTCCGTTGGATCTCGCCGGGCAGTGTCGTCGCCACCCTGGTCTGGGTCGCCGCCTCCGCGGGTTTCGCCCTCTACGCCGCCAACTTCGGTTCGTACAACAAGACGTACGGCACCCTCGCCGGCGCCATCGTCTTCCTGGTGTGGCTCTGGCTGACGAACCTGGCGATCCTGCTGGGCCTGGAGTTCGACGCGGAGCTGGCCCGGGAACGGGCGATCGCCTCCGGTGCGGCCGAGTCGACGGAGGAGCCGTACGTGGAGCCCCGGGACACCCGGAAGTGGCCGCCGAGGTTGCGGGCGTCACGGGCGTCGAGGGCGTTTCGGGGAAGGTGACGCGCCCCCCACAGCCGGAGGACCGCACACACAGATGTGGGCGGCACCCTGTCTCCGAGGGTGCCGCCCACATCCGGCCTTCGGCCTGTCGCGGCCTACTTCTTCGGGTACCGCCACGACACGACGACGACCGCGGCCAGGGCCGCGCCGACGATCAGCGCCGGTCGCGGATGCCGTATCGCCGCCATGACCAGCGGCCGGACCGGCTGGGGCACGCTGTGCTGCGCCCTGCGCTCCAGCGCGGTACCCGTCTCCGAGGCCTTGCCCTGGGTGATCTCGCCCGCCCGCTGCGTCCGGTCCTGGACCTTGTGGCCGGCCTGCGTGGCCCGGTCCTGGACTTTGTGGCCGGCCTGCGTGGCCCGGTCCTGGACCTTGTGGCCGGCCTGAGTGGCCTTGTCGTGCACGGTGTGACCGGCCTGCGCCGCGCTGCTGCGCAGCTGCACGGTCATCGCTCCCGCCTTGTCCCTGAGATCTGCCGCACGGGCCCTCGCCCGGCCCTTGACGTCCATCTTTCCTGCCAACTCCTCCACTGTGTCGCCGAGTTCGCTGCGGGTGCGCTCGATCTGCCGCCGCAGTTCATCGGGCCCCTTGGCCCCCGTCATGGGGGGCTCGCTCCCCGTCCTGTCCGTCATCGGTGCGCCCTTTCCCTGATCTCCTCGACGTCCGCCTTGACGCTGCCGAGTGCCTCCTCGGGCGTCGGGGGTGTGGCACGGCGCAGCTGGGAGCGGCCGACAGCGGCGAGCACTCCCGCGATCACGAACAGCACAGCCGTCACGATCAGTGCCGAGGCCCACACCGACAGCACCAGGGAGAGCGCGGCGGTGGCCGTTCCGGCCAGGGCGAGCAGTCCCGCGTAGGCGAAGGCGCCGGCGGCACCGAGCAACCCGCCGCCCTTCCCGGCCCGCCGGCCCTTCTCGGCCAGCTCCTCCTTCGCGAGGGCGACTTCCTGCCGCACCAGCCTGGAGACCTGTTCGGTGGCCTGTCCGACGAGTTCGCCCACCGAGTGATGTTCGTCGTGCACCGGCCTGGGGGCCGTGGTTCCGGTCACGGTGTTCCGCCTCCTCTCGGTCGGAACACCCGGGTACCCGGCCCGGCCACGGGCTACCCCACTTGCGGACCGCCGTCCGATCCGCCCTGTCCGAGCCGGGCCAACTGGCTCTGGAACCAGTCGAGCCGGGCCTGCAACAGGGCTGCCTCGGCGGCGAGTTCGGGCACCCCGAGCCCTTCGGGCAGGCCGGGATCGCCTGGCGCGGGCACGGCGGCCGGGCGTGCCACCACCCGCAGCCCCTCACCGGCCAGCCGGGCGAACCCGGCGAGCGAGACGGCCGTACGTCCGCGCAGGCAGCCCGTGCAGGAGGGGGCCAGGGCCCGCCAGCCGGGTCTGCCCCAGCCGGCGTCGGCGAGCGCCGCCGCGACCGTGCCGCAGGAACACGCGCCGACGGTGGCGGTCCGCACCCGCTGACGGGCGTAGCGGAAGCCGAGCTCGAAGCGGAGGTAGCGGCCGAGGACCGTGACGTCGAGCAGGACGGCCGTGCGGTGCTCGGCCGTGCACAGCAGCGCCTCGGCCGCCGCGCGATCGTGCACGCAGTGGAAGCCGCAGTCGCAGCGGCGGTTCGGTGCCCGGTGCCGCAGACCGTAGACGCAGGACGCGTCGGCCAGGACGCCGTACGGCAGCGCGCCGCCGAGCGACACACCGGTGAACCCGGCCCGGGTGCCGTCCTGGGACAGCACCGGGTGGGCGATCTTGTATCCGGTCGGCGGCTCCGTCGGGCGTTCCTCCGGAAGCCGCAGTCTCATCGGGCCGCCGGAACCTCTTCGGGAACCTTCAGCTCTTTGAGCTCCTCCGGAAGTTCGAGCTCTTCCTCGTGGATCTCCGGCCGCTCTTCCGCGACGCCGGTGGCGAGTGCCTTGCCGAGCTTCATGACGCCTCCAGGACCAGTGGTCGTGCACCGTCCCGACCATGGTGACCCATGGGGGCCCGATTTGGACATAGGACCTCTTCGCAGCATCCCTTACCGATACACCGTAGGAGAATTAAGTGGAGCTTCACGGTTGGTCGGCCGAGACTACGCGTATGACGACCACCGCCCCGCCCTTCGGCCGCGCCCTCTGCGCCATGATCACGCCCTTCGACGAGGCCGGCGCCCTCGACCTCGACGGCGCGCAGACGCTCGCCGACCACCTGGTGGCGGAGGGCTGCGACGGGCTCGTCCTGTCCGGCACGACGGGCGAGTCGCCGACCACGACCGACGCGGAGAAGTCCGCGCTCGTGAGGGCGGTGCGGGAGGCGGTGGGCGCGCGGGCCACGGTCGTGACAGGGGTGGGCACCTTCGACACCCGGCACACCGTCGAGCTGGCCCTCGGCGCCGAAAAGGCGGGCGCGGACGGGGTGTTGGTGGTCAGCCCCTACTACAGCAGGCCGCCGCAGGACGCGCTGGAGTCGCACTTCCGGGAGATCGCCGACGCCTCGGCACTGCCCGTCATGCTCTACGACATCCCGGGCCGCACCGGCACCCGCATCGAACCGGAGACGATGATCCGGCTCGCCGAGCACCCCCGGATCGTCGCGGTCAAGGACTGCTCCTACGACCTTCTCGGCGCCCAGAAGGTCCTGCACCGCACGGAGTTGGCGTACTACGCGGGCTGCGACGAGCACGTCCTCGCCCTGTACGCGGTCGGCGGAGCGGGGTACGTCAGCACGGTGGCCAACGTGGTCCCCGCTCAACTCCGGGCGGTCCTCGACACGTTCGAGGCGGGCGACACCCCCGTGTCCGCCCGCCTCCAACAGCGGGCCACGCCGTTGATCGAGGCGATGATGTCGGCGGGCCTGCCCGGCACGGTCACTGCCAAGGCCCTCCTGAACGCGCTCGGTCTGCCGGCGGGCCCGGTCCGCGCCCCGCTGCGCCCCGCCGGCCGGGAGGCGGCCGACGGGCTGCTGGCGGAGTACGAACGTCTCGTGGCCGCCCCTTGATCAGGGCTGCGCGAAGAGCGGGTCCCAGCGTCCGGCGTCTCCGTCGCTGCCCTCGCGGAAGCCGCTGAGCGGGACCTCCTTGTCGCTGCCGAGGGTGACGAGCACGAGCCGCTGATGGAACTCGTTCTTGTCGTTCTTTCCGATGTCCCAGGCGATGAGCCGGCTTTCGCCCACCCAGGCGAGCAGCTGCTGTCCGCGTTCCTCGGTCTTGGCGCCGGTCAGGGCGTTGACAACATAGGACGAGGTCTGCCACTTGTTCCCGGCGAACGAACTGGCGACGAGCCCGCCGTTCGGCGACCTGCCCGCTTCGACGGACCAGTCCAGGAACTTGTAGCCCGCCGGCACGGGGACCACTTTGCCCGTGAGGTCGTAGAACACATAGCCGGGCTCCATGGGGCGGCCCTCCCAGACGTACCGGCCGTCGTCGGTGAGGGCGAAGTCCTGGCGGCTGTTGACCATGGTGCCCATCGGGTCGTGCGGGTCGGCCGCGAGCTTGATCTCGGTCCAGTCGCCGTTCCCGGAGGCCACGTCGAGGACGTAGAAGCCGGTGCGGCTCGACGTCTGCGGCTGGCCCCACTCGACGTTGCCCTCCACCTTGACCAGCCGGTCAGGGTTCTGGCTGTACGTCGTCGCGACCAGCTTGCGGCCGTCGTGGGAGAAGGCGAGGCCGCCGACGCCGTGGTCGACCGGGATCCAGCGCGCGACCTTGCCCGTGGCCAGGTCGAGCAGGCCGATCCGGGAGGCGGGCAGATCCCGTTCGAGAACGGCGGCGGTCCCCCCGCCGGGGGCGACCGCGACCCAGGACCAGTCGGCGGCCTTGGCGTACTTTCCGGTCTTCGGGTTCAGCAGGTGGTAGGTGCGTTCGTAGACGGCGCTGTCCGCACTCTTCTTGACCCGCTCCGGGATGGAGTAGCCGACCATGGTCGTGCCCCCGGCCGAGATCTCGTCGCGCGGCGGCGACTGGTCGGGGTGGGCCTTCGTCTTCTTCTCCACCACGATGCCGCCGGAGGGCCGTACGTCCCCCTTGCCTGAGTCCAGCAGTGGCACCGCCACCGCGACGGCGACCGCGGCGGCCATGGCCGCGGCGGCAACCGCGATCCTGCGGGTACGGCGGCGCCGGCGCAGGGACAGCACCCGGTCGGTGAACCCGCCTGCCGCGGGGGCCTGTCGGGCGGCCTGCTCGCGCAGGGCGTCGCGCACGAGATCGTCGACGTTCACGAACGCACCTCCACGGGCGAGTAGTCACGGGACGCGAAGCGCTCGGCGTCGGCCTCGCCGAGAGCGGCCAGTTCGGGGGCCAGCGAACGCAGCCGGGCCAGCGAGCGGTGGGTGGTGGACCGTACGGTGCCGACCGAGCAGCCCAGCAGCCGGGCCACGTCGGCCTCGGGCAGGTCCTCGAAGTAGCGCAGCACCAGCACGGAGCGCTGGCGTGCGGTGAGCCGGGACAGCGCCTGGCGCATCACCAGGCGCAGTTCGGCCGCGGCTGCCGTGTCGGCGCCGGGCTCGCCGGTGCCCGGTGGTTCGGGCAGTTCGGCGACACTGACCTCCCGCCGGGGCCACTTCAGCCGCCAGCGGCTGACCTGCTGGCGGTAGAGGACGCGCCGTACGTAGGCCTCGGGTTCGTCGATCCGCTGCCAGCGCCCGGCCGCCTTGACGAGGGCGTTCTGGAGCAGGTCCTCACCGGCGTGCTGGTCTCCCCCGCACAGCAGCACAGCGGTCTTCAGCAGGGCGGACGACCTGCTGTCGACGAAGTCCCGGAAACTCTCCAGCCCTTCGGCATTCATCGTCACCTTCTCTTCCCCGGCGACGCCTGTGCGTCACCCCTCCGCCTCTTGTGACGCGTGCGGGGCACCGCCGCTATGCCACCCCGACGAAAAAAGTCGCCGCGAGAGGCGACGTCCTCTCGCGGCGACTTCTGTGAACGCGCGTCAGCGGGCTCAGTTGTGGCTGTGCAGGACGTCGTTGAGGCCGCCCCAGACCGCGTTGTTCGGGCGGGCCTCGACGGTGCCGGTGACCGAGTTGCGGCGGTAGAGGATGTTCGAGGCGCCGCTCAGCTCGCGGGCCTTGACGATCTGGCCGTCGGGCATGGTGACCCTGGTGCCCGCGGTGACGTAGAGACCGGCCTCGACGACGCACTCGTCGCCGAGCGCGATGCCGACGCCTGCCTCGGCGCCGATCAGGCAGCGCTCGCCGATGGTGATCCGGACGTTGCCGCCGCCGGAGAGCGTGCCCATGGTGGAGGCGCCGCCGCCGATGTCCGAGCCGTCGCCGACCACGACACCGGCGGAGATGCGGCCCTCGACCATCGAGGTGCCGAGGGTGCCCGCGTTGAAGTTGACGAAGCCCTCGTGCATCACGGTGGTGCCCGCGGCGAGGTGCGCGCCGAGCCGGACCCGGTCGGCGTCGGCGATGCGGACGCCCTGGGGGGCCACGTAGTCCGTCATGCGCGGGAACTTGTCGACGCTGGTCACGGCGAGGTGCAGACCCTCGGCGCGCGCGTTGAGGCGCACCTTCTCGATGTCGTCGACGGCGACGGGGCCGAGCGAGGTCCAGGCGACGTTGGGCAGGAGGCCGAAGATGCCGTCCAGGCTCTGGCCGTGCGGCTGGACCAGCCGGTGCGAGAGCAGGTGCAGCCGCAGGTAGGTGTCATGGGTGTCGAGCGGCTTGTCGTCGAGGGAGGCGATGACCGTGCGGACCGCGATCACCTCGACGCCACGGCGGGCGTCCGGGCCGATCGCCTTGTCGGCGCCGTCGCCGAGCAGTTCCACGGCCCGCTCGGCGGAGAGCCGCTCGGTGCCGGCCGGACCGGGTTCGGCGGAGAGCTCGGGAGCGGGGAACCAGGTGTCGAGAACGGTGCCGTCGGCGGCGACGGTGGCGAGGCCTGCGGCGATGGCGCCGGTGGTGCGCGGAGCAGTCGTGTCGGTCATGAGGGAAACCTAACCGGCACAGGGCGCGGGACGCGAACCCGTACGGGGGCCGTCTCGGGTGGTGGGCGGCCCCTCCACGCACCGGCTACGGCCGGACGGGGATCACCCGCCCCAGCACCTCCCGCGCATACCCCTCGTCGTACGGCGCCCCCGTCAGCAGCACCTGGAGGCAGATTCCGTCCATCAGCGCGACCAGGGCCCGGGCCGTGACCGGGTCGGTGCGGTGGGCGAGGCGTTGGGCGAGGTCGTCGGCCCATTCGGCGGCGACGGGGCGCAGGGCGGGGCGGCGCAGGGCGGCGAGGTAGAGCTCGTACTCCAGCTCGACGCCGGTGCGGTCGCCGCCGAGCCAGTCGCCGAGGACGCGGGCGAGGCCGGCGGGCAGGTCACCGCCGGCCTCGTCGAGGGCGCCGTGCGCGGCGACCGCCTTGGCGAAGCCCTCGCTGGCCTGGCGCAGCGCGGCGACCACCAGCTCGTCGAGGCTCTTGAAGTGGTACGTCGTCGATCCGAGCGGTACGTCGGCCTCGGCGGCGGCGCTGCGGTGGCTGAGCCCCGCGAGCCCCTTGCGCCCCACCACCCGGATGGCCGCGTCGATGATCCGCTGCCGGCGCTCGGGGTCGTGCCGTCGGGGCATCAGTGCGCCCCGCCCAGGTTCAGGACCACGACGCCCACGATGATCAGCGCGATCCCGGCGGCCTTGGTGGGCGTCATCGCCTCCCCGAGGAAGAGCATCCCGATGGTGACGATGGCCGCGGTGCCCACTCCGGCCCAGATCGCGTAGGCGGTGCCGACCGACACCGTCTTCAGCGTCTGGGCGAGCAGCGCGAAGGAGAGGACGTATCCGAGCACGGTCAGCAGCGAGGGCCCGAGCCGGCTGAAGCCCTCGGTGTACTTCATGGCCGTGGTCGCTCCGACCTCGGCGGCGATGGCTCCGGCGAGCAGCAGGTATCCCATGTGTACGAGCGTACATAACGGCGGGCGAGAAGGCCGTACGGGACAAGCGGGTGCAGAGGTGATCACATCGCCCCTCCCGTAGCCCGACGAGGCGCGCCCGAGACCCAACTGAGCGCGGAATGTGGAAACCAGCCGGTTCAAAGGGATGCTCGGGACCGCCGGCAACCACTAGTGTTCCCCCGGAACCACTTGTGTTTCACCATTCACACACCGCGCCACCACAGCAGCCGCACGTCGCCTCGCGCCGCGCCGGAGGAACAGCGCATGCCCGAAGACAAGACCCGGCCGCCCCAGGACCGCCCCTGGGAGAACGGCTGGACGTTGGACACCTCCCGTACACCCGGCACCAGGCGTCTCTATCTCGCCGGGGCACTGGCGGTGGCCACGATCATCGCCTGCGTCGCGGCAATAGCCGCCACCGACAACGAAGGTGACGATTCATCAAAAACCGCGCGGGACGAGGGAGGTCTGATCTCCTTCTCCTCGCAGCCCGCGACGACCACGGCGCCCCGGGGCGACAGCGGCCTCTCGTCGGTGTCCCCCTCTCCCCGGGGCCCCCGGCAGCAGGGCACCGGCCCCACCGTCGCGGTCTCGGAGACCCCGAAGCCGCCCGAGCCCAAGCCCACGGCCTCCAAGGGCAGTTCGTCGAAGCCGAAGCCCTCCGTGACCTACCGTTCGGTGCACTCGGTCAACTTCCCCGACCGCTTCTGGCACGTGGACGACGGCTATGTGGGCCTCGACCCCGTCAGCGGCTCGGAGTCCCGCGAGGACGCCACCTTCAAACAGGTCAAGGGCCTGGCGAACGCCTCCTGTTACTCCTTCGCCACCCATGACGGAAAGTACCTGCGCCACCGCAACTTCGTCCTGCGGGCCGACCGCAACGACGGCTCGTCCCTGTTCAAGCAGGACGCCACGTTCTGCCCCCGGGACGCCGCCTACACCAGCGCGACGATGCTGGAGTCGGTGAACTACCCCGGCTACTTCCTGCGCCACAGGAATTTCGTGATCCGTCTGGAACGCTTCGAGTACAGCTCGCAGTTCCTGTCGGACTCGTCGTTCCAGCTGGTGCACGGCCTGGCCTGAGCCGCGTCCGAGCACGCGGAAGCGGCGGCACCCGGAAGGTGCCGCCGCTTTCGCGTGTACGCGTCTGTCAGACGTTGAACCCGAGCGCCCGAAGCTGCTCGCGTCCGTCGTCCGTGATCTTGTCCGGGCCCCACGGCGGCATCCACACCCAGTTGATGCGGAGTTCGCTGACGAGGCCGTCCGTGGCGGACTTGGCCTGGTCCTCGATGACGTCCGTCAGCGGACAGGCCGCCGAGGTCAGGGTCATGTCGAGGGTCGCGATGTTCGCGTCGTCGACGTGGATGCCGTAGATCAGGCCGAGGTTGACGACGTCGATGCCCAGCTCGGGGTCGACGACGTCGTACAGCGCCTCGCGGATCTCTTCCTCCGAGGCCGGCTTCATCTCAACGGTCTCGCTCATGCCGTCTTCCTTTCGGCGTCGGCTCCGGCGTCCAGCGCCTGGGCCGTCGCGTCCTTCCATGCCATCCAGCTGAGGAGGGCGCACTTGACCCGGGCCGGGTACTTGGAGACACCGGCGAACGCGACCGCGTCCTCCAGCACCTCCTCCATCGCGTCGTCGGGCTCGATCCTGCCCTTCGACTGCATCAGCTCCAGGAAGGTCTCCTGGATCCGCTGCGCGTCCGCCAGGTCCTTGCCCACCAGCAGATCGTTCAGGACGGACGCGCTGGCCTGGCTGATCGAACAGCCCTGGCCCTCGTAGGAGACGTCCTCGATCCTCGTGCCGTCGTACTTCACGCGGAGGGTGATCTCGTCGCCGCACGTCGGGTTCACGTGGTGCACCTCGGCGTCGCCGTCCCGGAGACCACGCCCGTGCGGGTGCTTGTAGTGGTCCAGGATGACTTCCTGGTACATCGAGTCCAGCTTCATGCGATAGCCCGTTCCCGTCAGCCGAAGAAGTTCCGTACGTGCTCCAGCCCTTCGATCAGTGCGTCGATCTCGGCGGGAGTGGAGTACAGATAGAACGACGCTCGCGTGGTCGCGGGAATTCCGTACCGCAGGCAGACCGGCCGCGCGCAGTGGTGGCCGACCCGGACCGCGATGCCCTGCTCGTCGAGGACCTGGCCCACGTCGTGCGGGTGGATGTCACCGAGCGTGAAGGAGATCGCCGCGCCCCGGTCCTCGGCCGTGGTCGGGCCGATGATCCTGAGGTCCGGTACCTCCGCCAGGCGCTGGACCGCGTACTCGGTCAGCGCGTGCTCATGGGCGAGGATCTTGTCCATGCCGATCGACTGGAGATAGTCGATGGCCGCGCCCAGACCGACCGCCTGCGCGACCGGGGGGGTGCCCGCCTCGAACTTGTGCGGCGCCGGGGCGTACGTCGACGAGTGCATCGACACGGTCTCGATCATCTCGCCGCCGCCGAGGAACGGGGGCAGGTCCTCCAGGAGCTCCTGCCGTCCCCACAGGACGCCGATTCCGGTCGGGCCGCACATCTTGTGGCCGGTGAAGGCCACGAAGTCGGCCTGGAGCGCCTGCACGTCCACCGGCATGTGCGGGGCGGCCTGGGAGGCGTCGATGCAGACCAGCGCGCCGACTTCCTGCGCGCGCCGGACGATCGCCTCGACCGGGTTGACCGTGCCCAGGATGTTGGAGACCAGCACGAAGGAGACGATCTTCGTCTTCTCGGTGATGACCTCCTCGATGTTGGAGAGGTCGAGGCGGCCGTCGTCGGTCAGCCCGAACCACTTCAGCTTCGCCCCCGTGCGCTGCGCCAGCAGCTGCCAGGGCACGATGTTGGAGTGGTGCTCCATCTCCGTGATGACGATCTCGGTCTCGGAGTCCACGCGGTAGGGCTCGTCGGCCCAGCCCAGCATGTTCGCCACGAGGTTGAGCGACTCGGAGGCGTTCTTGGTGAAGATCACCTCGTTGCGCGAGGGCGCGTTGATGAACTCGGCGACCTTGTCGCGCGCGCCCTCGTACAGCGCCGTGGCCTCCTCGGCGAGCACATGCACACCGCGGTGGACGTTGGCGTTGTAGCGCTCGTAGTACTCGCTCAGGGCGTCCAGTACCTGGCGCGGCTTCTGCGAGGTCGCCGCGTTGTCCAGGTAGACGAGCTTCCGGTCGTCGTGGACCAGGCGGTCCAGGATCGGGAAGTCCTTGCGGATCGCCTCGGTGTCGAGGAGGCCCGGCAGCTGTGTCACGCGGATACGCCACCCTTCGTGTATGCCTCGTAGCCCTCGTTCTCCAGCTTGTCGGCGAGCTCGGCGCCGCCGGACTCGACGATCCGGCCGCCGGAGAAGACGTGGACGAAGTCGGGCTTGATGTAGCGCAGGATGCGCGTGTAGTGCGTGATCAGCAGGGTGCCGACCTCGCCGGTCTCGCGGACACGGTTGACGCCCTCGGAGACGACCCGCAGCGCGTCGACGTCGAGGCCGGAGTCGGTCTCGTCGAGGATCGCGATCTTGGGCTTGAGCAGTTCGAGCTGGAGGATCTCGTGGCGCTTCTTCTCACCGCCGGAGAAGCCCTCGTTGACGTTGCGCTCGGCGAAGGACGGGTCCATGGAGAGGCGCTCCATGGTCTCCTTGACCTCCTTCACCCAGGTACGCAGCTTGGGGGCCTCGCCGCGGATCGCGGTGGCGGACGTACGGAGGAAGTTCGAGACCGACACACCCGGGACCTCGACCGGGTACTGCATCGCCAGGAACAGGCCCGCGCGGGCGCGCTCGTCGACGGACATCTCCAGGACGTCCTCGCCGTCGAGGGTGACGGTGCCGCCGGTGATCGTGTACTTCGGGTGACCGGCGAGGGAGTAGGCGAGCGTCGACTTGCCGGAGCCGTTGGGGCCCATGATGGCGTGCGTCTCGCCCTGCTTCACGGTCAGGTCTACGCCCTTGAGGATCTCCTTCGTGGCGTTGTCGGCCTCGACGGTGACGTGCAGGTCGCGGATTTCAAGCGTTGCCATGGGTGCCTCAGGACTCCTGGTTGAGGGAGACGAGCACGTCGTCCCCTTCGATCTTTACGGGGTATACGGGGACGGGGCGCGTCGCGGGAAGGCCGGACGGTTTGCCGGTGCGCAGGTCGAAGCTGGAGCCGTGCAGCCAGCACTCGATCTGGCAGTCCTCCACCTCGCCCTCGGAGAGCGAGACGTTGGCGTGGGAGCAGATGTCGTGAATGGCGAACACCTCTCCCTCGGTCTTCACGACCGAGACCGGCGTGCCGTCGAGTTCCACCCGCTTCGGGGTGTTCTCCTCCAGCTCGCTCAGCCCGCAGGCGCGTAGGAAGGCCATCAGACGGTGGCCTCCAGCTCCTCGTCGATCTTCACAAGGAGGCGCTCCTCGATGTCGTCGACACCGATCTGCTGGACCAGCTCGGCGAAGAAGCCGCGGACCACCAGGCGCCGGGCCTCGTCGGCCGGGATGCCACGGGCCATCAGGTAGAAGAGCTGCTCGTCGTCGAAGCGGCCGGTCGCCGAGGCGTGGCCGGCACCGACGATCTCGCCGGTCTCGATCTCCAGGTTCGGCACCGAGTCGACCCGCGCGCCGTCGGTGAGGACGAGGTTGCGGTTCATCTCGTAGGTGTCGGTGCCCTCGGCCTTGGCCTCGATGAGCACGTCACCGATCCACACCGCGTGGGCGCCCTCGCCCTGGAGCGCGCCCTTGTAGGCGACGTTCGACTTGCAGTGCGGGGTGTTGTGGTCGACGAGGAGGCGGTGCTCCTGGTGCTGGCCGGCGTCGGTGAAGTACAGGCCGAACAGTTCGGCCTCGCCGCCGGGGCCGGCGTAGGCGACGCGCGGGTGCAGACGGACGAGGTCGCCGCCGAAGGTGACCACGAACGACTTGAAGGTGGCGTCCCGGCCGATCAGCGCGTTGTGCTGGGCCACGTGCACGGCCTTGTCGTCCCAGTCCTGGACGGAGACGACGGTCAGCTTGGCGCCGTCCCCGAGGACGTAGTCGACGTTGGCCGCGAGCACCGCGTCACCGGTGTGGTCGATGACCACGACGGCCTCGGCGAAGGCGCCCAGCTCGATCACCTGGTGGGCGAAGGCGGTGCCGCCCTCGCCGTGCACGGCGATCCGGACGGGCTCGGTGAGGACCGTCTCCTTGGGGACGGTGATCACGCCGGCCTTCTCGAACGAGGAGTACGCCTGGGCGGCGATGCGGTCCACCGGGGTGCCCGCCCTGCCGATCCGGGCGTCGCCGCGGTCGACGGTCTCCACGGTGACGCCCTCGGGGGCCTCCACGGCGACCTTCACGCCCTCGTCGGTCGCGACGGCGGTGCCGTCGTGCAGCCCGCGCAGGCGCTCCAGCGGGGTGAACCGCCACTCCTCCTCGCGGCCGTGCGGGACCGGGAAGTCCGCGACGTCGAAGGACGGGGGCGCGCTCATGCGCGTGGCGACGGTCGACTCGGCGGCCACCGCGATCTGGCCGGCGGTCGTGCTGCCCACCGGGATGTTCTGAGCCTCAGCCATGGCTGTCGGTCTGCTCTCTTCCTACGTCAGAAATGTGCCGCTGCTTCTTGAAGGACCGGTCAGCCGACCGCGCCTTCCATCTGCAGCTCGATCAGCCGGTTGAGCTCGAGGGCGTACTCCATGGGCAGCTCCTTCGCGATGGGCTCGACGAAGCCGCGCACGATCATCGCCATCGCCTCGAACTCGGAGAGACCACGGCTCATCAGGTAGAAGAGCTGGTCCTCGGAGACCTTGGAGACGGTGGCCTCGTGGCCCATGGACACGTCGTCCTCGCGGACGTCCACGTACGGGTACGTGTCGGAGCGGGAGATGGTGTCGACGAGCAGCGCGTCGCACAGCACGTTCGACTTGGAGCCGTGGGCGCCCTCGCCGATCTCGACGAGACCGCGGTAGGACGTACGACCGCCACCGCGCGCCACCGACTTGGAGACGATGTTGGAGGAGGTGTTCGGCGCCATGTGGACCATCTTGGAGCCGGCGTCCTGGTGCTGGCCCTCGCCCGCGAAGGCGATGGACAGGGTCTCGCCCTTGGCGTGCTCGCCCATCAGGTAGACGGCCGGGTACTTCATGGTGACCTTGGAGCCGATGTTGCCGTCGATCCACTCCATGGTCGCGCCCTCGTACGCCACGGCGCGCTTGGTGACCAGGTTGTAGACGTTGTTCGACCAGTTCTGGATGGTCGTGTAACGGCAGCGGGCGTTCTTCTTGACGATGATCTCGACGACCGCGGAGTGCAGCGAGTCCGACTTGTAGATCGGCGCCGTACAGCCCTCGACGTAGTGCACGTAGGCACCCTCGTCGACGATGATCAGGGTCCGCTCGAACTGGCCCATGTTCTCCGTGTTGATACGGAAGTAGGCCTGGAGCGGGATCTCCACGTGCACGCCCGGCGGCACGTAGATGAAGG
The DNA here is from genome assembly GCF_049739545.1 of Streptomyces sp. SLBN-8D4. Classification (NCBI taxonomy): domain Bacteria; kingdom Bacillati; phylum Actinomycetota; class Actinomycetes; order Kitasatosporales; family Streptomycetaceae; genus Streptomyces; species Streptomyces sp. SLBN-8D4. The sequence continues at coordinate 7,409,615 of NZ_JBMGQC010000001.1, read as the reverse complement.
AGCCGCCGGACCACACCGCGGTGTTCAGCGACGCGAACTTGTTGTCGCCGACCGGGATGACGGTGCCGAAGTACTCCTTGAAGAGCTCCGGGTGCTCCTTGAGGGCGGTGTCGGTGTCCAGGAAGATGACGCCCTGCTCCTCCAGGTCCTCACGGATCTGGTGGTAGACGACCTCGGACTCGTACTGGGCGGCGACACCGGCGACGAGGCGCTGCTTCTCCGCCTCGGGGATGCCGAGCTTGTCGTACGTGTTCTTGATGTCCTCGGGCAGGTCCTCCCAGGACTCCGCCTGCTTCTCCGTGGACCGCACGAAGTACTTGATGTTGTCGAAGTCGATGCCGGAGAGGTCGGAGCCCCAGTTCGGCATGGGCTTCTTGCCGAAGAGGCGCAGCCCCTTGAGCCGGAGCTTGGTCATCCACTCCGGCTCGCTCTTCTTCGCGGAGATGTCGCGGACGACGTCCTCGTTGATGCCGCGCTTCGCAGAGGCGCCGGCCGTGTCGGAGTCGGCCCAGCCGTATTCGTACTTACCCAGGCCCTCGAGTTCGGGGTGGGCAGTCTCCGTGGGGAGAGTCATGCGGGGTTCCTCCCGGCCGCGTGCTTGCAGATGCGATATCAGTGGTGTGATCAGTGCTGTGGGAAATCTTGGGGATGAACGTCGTGCAGACGCCGTCGCCGTGCGCGATGGTCGCCAGTCGCTGGACGTGGGTTCCCAGCAGCTGGGAGAAGATCTCGGTCTCCGCCTCGCAGAGCTGGGGGAACTTCTCCGCGACATGGGCCACCGGGCAGTGGTGCTGGCAGAGCTGCTCGCCGACCGGTGCGCTGCGCGCCGTAGCAGCGTACCCGTCCGCGCTCAGGGCCTTGGCCAGGGCTTCGGTGCGCTCCTCGGGGGCGGCGGCCTCGACGGCCTGGCGGTATCCCTCGGCCTGTGCGGCGATCCTCGCGCGCGCGAAGGCGACGACCGCCTCGTCCCCGCCGAAGCGCTCCTGGATCCAGCGCAGGGCGTCCGCGGCGAGCTTGTCGTAGGACTGGTCGAAGGCGTCCCGGCCGCAGTCGGTGAGCGCGAAGACCTTGGCGGGACGGCCACGCGTCCGCGCGCCGTACACCCGCTGCTCCCGCGCCTCCACGACCTCGTCGGCCGCCAGGGCGTCCAGATGACGTCGCACGGCCGCCTGGGTCAGCCCCAGCCGTCCGGCCAGCTCGGCGACGGTCGACGGGCCGTGGTCCAGGATGGATCGCGCGACGCGGTTGCGGGTGGACCGCTCACCGGTCGCGAGCTCCTCCTGAGGGGCCCCCGTGGGGGTCTCCCGAGCCTCGCCGACGTTTTTCACAACGCCATTGTTGCGTAATTCCTCAGGACCGGGCAACCCGCGTCCGCTCCGACGGACGGTGCCCTGCATCACTTAGGCACCCCTAACCTGACCTGGGGGAACGATCATTGATCGATCAAACCGGTGGCGCCCGGCGCCTCTGTCGGGGACACTGCCGAACCATGCCGATACCGCCTCCCACCGGCCCACTTGTCACTCGCGACACCCTCGCAGGCCAGCTGCGCGAACTGGGTGTCAGAAGCGGCGAGATCCTGCTCGTGCACTCCTCGCTCAGCTCCCTCGGCTGGGTCTGCGGAGGCCCGGTCGCGGTGGTTCAGGGACTTCTGGACGCCCTCGGCCCGGACGGCACCCTCGTGGTCCCCACCCAGACCGGCGACCTCTCGGACCCGGCGGTGTGGAGCAACCCCCCGGTGCCCGAGGAGTGGTGGGACACGATCCGGGCGACCATGCCCGCGTACGACCCGCTCGTGACGCCCTCGCGCGGAGTCGGCGTGATCCCGGAGACCGTGCGCACCTGGCCGGGCGCCCTGCGCAGCGCGCACCCGCAGACCTCGTTCGCGGCGCTCGGCCCCCGCGCGCGTGACGTGGTGGACGGCCACGCCCCCGACTGCCGCCTCGGCGAGCACAGCCCGCTGGCCCGTCTGGAGGCCCTCCACGCGCGCGTGCTGCTCCTCGGCGCGGGCTACGACACCTGCACAAGCTTCCATCTCGCCGAGTACCGCATCCCGGCCCCGCTGGTGAACGTCGGCCGCCCGGGACCGGACGGGTGGGAGGTGGTCACAGAGGTCTCGATCACCTCGGACCGCTTCGACGAACTGGGGTACGACTTCGAGCGGGACCGGGCCGTCGTCGTACGGGGAAAGGTGGGCGCCGCCGACGTCCGGCTGTTCCCGGTGGCGGACGCCGTGCGGTACGCGCAGCGGTGGCTGGCGCTGCACCGGTCGCGGGACGACACCCCGAAGAGCGCGCTGGGTGGAGATCCTGCACCCGCCCGTCTGCGGCCCGGGCGGCGAACCTAGACTCGGGCCCATGCGAAGTGAGCCCGTGGTCCAGGTCCACGCCCTGGTGAAGCGGTACGGCACGAAGACCGCCGTGGACGGCCTCGACCTGGTGACCCGGGCGGGCGTGACCGCCGTACTCGGGCCCAACGGCGCCGGCAAGACGACGACGGTGGAGACCTGCGAGGGATACCGGAAGCCGGACTCCGGCACGGTACGGGTCCTGGGCCTCGACCCGGTGCGGCAGGCCCGTGAGCTGCACCCGAGGATCGGCGTGATGCTCCAGTCCGGGGGCGTGTACTCGGGCGCCCGGGCCGACGAGATGCTGCGGCACATGGCGAAACTGCACGCGCACCCGCTCGACGTGGACGCGCTGATCGAGCGCCTGGGCCTGGAGAGCTGCGGCAGGACGACCTACCGCAGGCTGTCGGGCGGCCAGCAGCAGCGCCTGGCGCTCGCCATGGCGGTCGTGGGCCGTCCGGAACTGGTGTTCCTGGACGAGCCGACCGCCGGCCTCGACCCGCAGGCCCGCCGCGCGACCTGGGACCTGGTCCGCGACCTGCGCGCGGACGGCGTCTCGGTCGTCCTCACCACGCACTACATGGACGAGGCCGAGCAGCTCGCCGACGACGTGGCGATCATCGACGGCGGCCGGGTCATCGCCCAGGGCACCCCCGAGGAGCTGTGCCGGGGCGGCGCCGAGAACACCCTGCGCTTCATGGGCCGCCCCGGGCTCGACGTGGGCTCCCTGCTCAAGGCGCTCCCGGCGGACTGCTCGGCGGCCGAACTGACCCCCGGCTCCTACCGCGTCGTGGGCAAGGTCAATCCGCAACTGCTGGCGACGGTGACGTCCTGGTGCGCCCAGCACGGCGTGATGCCGGAGAAGATCTCGGTGGAACGGCACACCCTGGAAGATGTCTTTCTCGAGTTGACCGGCAAGGAGCTGCGCGCGTGACGGCCACCGGCATGTACACCCCGAAGCCGGGCGCGGCGCCCCTGGGACGCATGATCGCGACCCAGGCGGTCCTGGAGACGAAGATGCTCCTGCGCAACGGCGAGCAGCTCCTGCTGACGGTGGTGATCCCGACCCTCGTCCTGGTCCTGTTCAGCTCGGTGGACATCATCGACACGGACGAGGGCAAGGCGGTGGACTTCCTCACCCCCGGCGTCCTGGCCCTCGCGGTCATGTCGACGGCGTTCACGGGCCAGGCCATCGCGACCGGCTTCGAGCGCCGCTACGGAGTCCTGAAGCGCCTGGCCTCCTCCCCGCTCCCCCGCTGGGGGCTGATGACGGCGAAGACGGCATCGGTCCTGGTGACCGAGGTCCTCCAGGTGATCCTCCTGGCGGTGATCGCCTTCGCGCTGGGCTGGTCCCCGCACGGCAACCCCCTCGCCGTCCTCCTGCTCCTGATCCTCGGCACGGCGGCCTTCTCGGGTCTCGGCCTCCTCATGGCCGGCACCTTGAAGGCGGAAGCCACCCTGGCCGCGGCCAACCTGGTCTTCCTCCTGCTGCTGGTCGCCGGCGGAGTGATCGTCCCCCTGTCCAAGTTCCCTGCCGGAGCGCAGGACGTCCTGAGCCTGCTGCCGATCACGGCCCTGTCGGACGGCCTGCGGGACGTACTGCAGCACGGGGCCGGGATGCCCTGGGGGGATCTGGGGATTCTGGCGGTGTGGGGGGTCGTGGGGCTGGCGTTGGCCGGGAAGTTCTTCCGCTGGGAGTGACGTTCGCGGAGAACGGGAAGAGACGCACAATGTTCGAGTCCGCGGATTCGTCGAGTGTGCGAGCTCTTCAGCCCCTGCTGCACGACGTGGTGATCTGCGTCGCGGCCCCGTCCTTCGCCGCCTCCCCACGGGACGGGCAGTTGCGCGGGCTGCGCGTGGACGGGTTCTACGGCCATGACCGCAGGCTGCTGCACACCGCGTGCCTGCTGGTGAACGGCCGGGAGCCCGAGCCGATAGGACTCCAGCAACTGGGCCCGGACCGGGTGCGGTTCACCTCCGTCCACCGCTATCACGGAGCCCGCACGGACGACCCCACGGTGATCATCGAGCGAGTGCGCACGGCCGGGGAGGGCGAGACGGTCCTGCTGCGGAACGTCGGCGTCACGCCCCGTCGATTACGCGTCGAGCTGGCCCTTGCCACCGACCTCGCGGACATCGCTCTCGTCAAGCGCGGCGACGCGGAGACCGCTGTACGCTCCACCCTCCTGCCGGACGCGCCCGGACTGCAATGGCAAACGGCCACGGCCCGTGCCGAGGTCCGCGCCACGGGCGACGGAATGGTGCCGGAGGTCACCGACGGCCCGGAAGGCGGCACGTTCGCCTGGCCCCGAGTGCTGCTCAGGCCCGGCGAGACCCGGCGGATCAGGCTCGACGTCGTCGGCGGGACCGTCCCCGCACCGCCCGGTCACCCTGACGCCCCCCGCTCCACGGCGCCCTGGGCCGAACCTGTCGTACGGGGCGACCGCCGCCTGGTGGAGCTGGTGCGCCACGGCCTCGGCGACCTGCGCGCGCTGCGTCTGGCGGATCCCGACCGCATGGACCCCGAGGACCAGTTCATCGCGGCGGGATGCCCCTGGTACCTGACGCTTTTCGGTCGCGATTCCATCTGGTCGGCGCGGATGATGCTGCCCCTGGGCACGGATCTGGCCCGCGGCACGCTGTGGGCGCTGGCCCGGCGTCAGGGCACGGCGCACGACGTGTTCCGGGAGGAGGCGCCGGGCCGCATCCTGCACGAACTGCGCCCGGCCGAGGCCCAGCACGGCCACGGTCTGCGTCTCCCCTCCCGCTACTACGGCTCGGTCGACGCGACCCCTCTCTTCGTGTCGCTGCTGGCGGAGGCCTGGCACTGGGGGCTGCCGGACGCGGAGACGGACGCTCTGCTGCCGTACGCGGAACGTGCCATGGACTGGGTCGTGGAGACCAGCAACGAGGACGAAGACGGCTTCCTGCGCTACTACCCGCGCCCCAGCGGACTGCGTCACCAGTCGTGGAAGGACAGCGAGGACGCGGTGCGGGACGCGGCGGGTCACCGTATCGAGCCGCCGCTGGCGCTGTGCGAGGTGCAGGGATACGCCTACGAGGCGGCGACCGGGCTGGCCGGGCTGCTGGCCTCCCGCGGCCGCGTCGAGGCGTCCGAGCGCCTGCGCACCTGGGCGGAGTCACTGCGCAAACGCTTCGCCGACGCGTTCTGGCTGCCGTCCCCGCAGGGGCCGGCCCCCCGCTATGTGGCCATCGCCGTGGGGCGGGGCCGGAAACAGGTCAGCGGCCCCGCGTCCAACATGGGACAGCTGCTGTCCACCGGCATCCTGGACGCGCAGGGCTGCCAGGACGTGGCGGCCTGGCTGGCCGCGAGCGAGCTGAACTCCGGCTGGGGGCTGCGCAGCCGCTCCGCGGAGCTGGGCGGATACAACCCGATGAGCTACCACGGCGGTTCGGTCTGGACGCATGACACGGCGATAGCGATCCACGGGCTCTGCGCGGCGGGCTGCCACACCGAGGCGTACGCGCTCGCGGACGGTCTCCTGGACGCGGCGACCCACTTCGGCTACCGGATGCCGGAACTCTACGGAGGCGACCACCGCACCCCCGGCTCCCCCGCCCCCCTGGCCTACCCGGCCGCCTGCCGCCCGCAGGGCTGGTCGGCCGCGTCCGGCGTGGCGCTCCTCGCCGCGCTGCTCGGGCTGCGCCCTGACGCCTCGGAGCGGACGCTGCAGATCCGTCCCATGCCGGCGGACCTCATCGGACCGCTGTCCGTGCAGGGCGTGCGGCTGGCAGGGGCAGCGCTAAGGATCCGGACGGCACGCTCGGGCGAGGTGGAGGTGACCGGACTTCCTCAAGGATGGTCACACGCGACAGGAGGATCATGAGTTTTCCGTCACCGATGGCAGCAGCAGCCGTGATCCGCAAGTTCTCGTTCTATTCAGCAGTCCAAGTGGTCAGCGTCGTAGCACCCGGGCTCTGCGCAGTCACAGCGGGCCTTGTCGCTCTGCTCCACGTGCAACACCCACGCAACCTATGGTCGTTCATCGTGACCGAAACCGGATCTGTCTCCACTCCGCTGGCGATCGTCCTGGGCCTGAATCTGCTGGCTCTCAGCTTCATTGCCGGTTACATATTCCGGGGACTTGCTTTCTGGCTCATCGGACTCATCGAGAAGATCCCTGACTCAGACACTTTCATGGCACAGTTGAAGCAGACGTGCGGGGAACGGAGTATCGACGACTGCCTGCAGGCGCATCCGCAACTCGCCCACTACCTGCGGGCGTCAGACCCGGGCGGCCTAAATGCCGGACCACATCATGGAGGTGGGCACAGGAATCATCACCGACTCCAGGCTCTCAACTACTGCAAGGACCGACTGCGCGAGAAGTCGCCGATGCTGGCCGTAGACAACAACGAAGCAGAAATAAATATCCTCACCTCTTGCCTCTTTCCAGTGCTGTTCATTTCGGCCGACATCATATGGATAGGAGACTTCCCTCTCCCTGTGAACCTCCTCGTATCGTTCAGCTGCGCAGGAACCTGGGTGGGGCTCCTGCGTTCGACACTCCGGCTGCGCACCACCGAGAGCGTGTCCGCGGTGATCAACCTGTCCTACACCGTGGGCGCTCAGCAACCGCCGTCCCCGCCGATTCCCATCACCAACTGACGGCGATATTCGTCCATCATCGGCCGTAAGTAGTCCTGCTCCAGGTCGAATCGGCTCATGACATGCCGACGGGCGCGTGCACCCATCTCGTGCGCGAGTTCGGGTCGTTCCAGGAGCAGCGCCATTCGGTCGGCCAACTTGTACGGATTACGCTCGGGCACCAGGAAGCCAATCCGCTCGTCCTGTCCGATTCCCTCTTCAAGGCCACCCATCTGTGAGGCCACGACCGGGCGTCCTGCACACATTGCTTCCAGCGGCGCGAGTCCCATCGGCTCGGCGAACAATGATGGGTAGATGACGACTGACGCGACTTCATACATTTTCCTAATTTGCTTGAATTCGGCCACCTCGAATTCAACATGATCACGTAGACCGAACTCGCATATGCGTTCCTCTAAGAAGGAACGAAAATTCGCCGACTCGAAATGAAAGTCGACCGTGTTCCCGGGATCCGTGAGAACCAGCCGGGGCCGGACGCGACAGTTCCGTTCCGCAACAAGATGACGCAGGGCAAGGATGGCGACTTCAGCACCCTTGTCGGGAATGAGTCGCGCCGGCAGCAACAAACGGCCGGGCTCCTGTCGCACCCCCGCCATCGGCACATCGACGTAAGAACTGGTGTTGACACCCAGGTATCGGCGCTCCGCCTCGATTCCCAGCTGTGCCCTGCATGCGGCGGCCAGGAAGTCGGAGACCGCGAAGTGGCGATCCCAGCCCCGACAGGCTTCCGCTGCCCGCACATGCTCATCCCCCGACTGCCAGACGCTGTGGTAGGTGTGAAGGAGCCTCAGGTTCATCTCGTCACGGAGTTCTCTGAGCACACGCGCCGGCACAGCGGAGAAGTGGTGGAGATTATGACCATGCACCAACCGGATGCCACCCACCCCGTGCGCCCGGTCGCCCCGGAGCCTCTCCTTGAACCACTCCTTGAGCGGCGGCTCATCGGCCGCCGGACGCCTGCCTGGTGAAAGATCCAACGCCGAGTGGTATGCGAAGCGGATAGCGGGATGACAGGGATCAGCAGGTGACCGGGTACCCGTGAGGACAATGACATCGACTCCCCGGGCGGCCAGAAGCATCGAATAGTCCCACAGGTGCGATTCCACCCCGCCGACGCATGGAGGAAAAGCCCAGTGAACGAGCGCGACGCTCAGTCCTTCACCATCGGGTTGATCCTTTTTCATCGCTTCCACCACGCTTCCGCAAAGCCGAGTAGCGAGGCGAAGATGATGCCATGGCGCTACCGGGCAGCGCGTCGTGACGACATGTGCTTCAGACAGGAAGGGCACGCAGGAAGACGAGAGCCGCGGCAAGAGCGAATCCACCTCGGACGGGTGCGCCCGACGCCCTTCAATCATGGAGATCGCACGTACGTTTCCGCCCGAGCCCGCGCGACTTGTACAGCCAGGGACGAAACCGCCGCAACGCGCTCCTGTGCGCCGCCCTACCCGCGGAGACATTTCAACAGATGTGAGTAAGTACTCGTAGTGTGGTGGAGTCAACTTCGGGGGTGGACATGCGGTCGTGGGTGGTCACGTTATCCGCTGGCACGGGGGCCGGAGTGGCCGCCTTTCTCTCCCTGGCGGTGAAGGCCGCCGACTCCGGGGAGCCATGGTTGTGGGTGCTCGCCGCGGGCGCCGCCGTCGTCATCGGTCTGACGGGTGGGGTCGCGGCTCATGTGGCGCGCAGGACACCGGACGACCCACCGCCCAAGGCCGCCGGCCCGGGGCAGGGTCCGCCCAACAACCTCCCCATGCTCAGCATGTACTTCACGGGTCGTGTCGCGGAGAAGGAACGCATCGTGGCCGTCCTGAAGAGGCCCGCCCGGGGGTGGCGGCAGAAGGACGAACGTCCCGTGCCCCGGCTGTGCGTGCTCTACGGAGCGACCGGTGCCGGCAAGTCGCAGCTCGCCGTGTCCTACGCCCATCACGAGCTGAGCAGGCACACCCTGACCTGGTGGCTCAACGCCTCCCGGCCGGACACCCTGCGTACCGAACTCCTGGAATTCGCCCAGTACGTGGGCATCCCGGACCAGGAGAGCAAGAACGTCGTTCTGGTGAACCTGTGGAGCCGGCTGCGCGAGCAGCGGGGCTGGCTGCTCGTCTATGACGGATGGCCCGCCTACGACGACTCGATGCGCAGTCTGCTGCCCTCCGACGGCGATGGCGAAGTACTGATCACCACCCAGCAGCACCAGGGCTGGACCGGGCTGCGCTCAGCCCCGGTGGAGCTGCGGGCCTTCCCGGAGCAGGAGGGCGTCGACTTCCTGCGGCGCCGGTTCGGCATCGCACCCGAGCAGTTGACGGACGAGGACCGCCGGGCACTGACCGCGCTGGGCCACCAGCTGGGCTGGTTGCCGCTGGCCCTCGACCAGGCCGCGGCCTACATCGCGCAGGCCGAGATCACCGTGGCCGAGTACCTGCGTGACCTGCCGGGCGGAGCCTCGGTCGAGGGCACCTTCCGGCTCTCCATCGCCCGGGTCTCGGAGGCCTCGCCCGCCGCCGTCGACCTGCTGCGCCTGTGCGCCTTCCTGGCCTCCGAGGACGTCCAGAGGACGACACTCACCCAGCACCGGTCCGTGCTGCCCAACCGCCTGCGCACCGTCATGGCCGATCCCGTCACCTTCACCCGGGAGGTGCTGCTGCTCGTGGACCACTCCTTGCTGACCCGCAGCGGCGACTGGCGCAAGGGATCGGCCGCCTACGGCATGCACCCGCGGGTGCAGACCCTGATCCACGACGGGCTGAGCCTGGCCGAGCGCCTGGAGTGGTCCCAGGCAACGGTCCGTCTCGTGGAGGCCTGCTTCCCGGCGACCCCGGACCTGCTGGCGTCCCGGCCCCTGTGCGAACGGCTGATGCCGCACGTCGAGGCGGTGATCGACAAGCTGGCCTGGGGGGACGACGCGGACGGCGGGCTCGGCGCCTCGCAGGACCCCGAGGCGCTCGCCCGACTCCTTCACCGGGTGGGCACCTATCAGGAACACCGCTGCGACTGGGTGCGGGCCCTGGACTTCTTCGAGCGGGAGGCCGAACTGCGCGAGTTCGGCGACGACCACGAACTCGCCCGCGCCACAGCCCGGTACGCCGTGGCCCGCCAGCACTACCTGCTCGCGGCGCTCGACGACGCCGAGCGGGAGTGCCGCCGGGCCCTGGACCTGTGCGAGGGGCACGAGGAAGAGGCGTTCCTGCGGTTACGGGCCCAGTGCCAGCGGCAGCTCGGCGGCATCATGCGCGAGTACAACCGCTTCCCGGAGGCCCTGGAGGCCGTACAGACGGCCGTGAAGATCTACGAGGGACAGGTCTGGCGGGAAGAGAGCCTCGACTGGGCCGTCGCCGAGCAGGAGATAGGTCTGATCCACCGGAACGCGGGCCAGCTCGCCCAGGCCGTCGTCCACTACGAGCGCGCCGAGGAGAGGATTCCCAGCCGCGGGAACCAGGAGCCACCGGAGTACACGCTCTTCCGCGCCATGCTGCGGCGCGATCTCGGCATCGTCGCCCAGGACCGCGGACAGCTCCGGCCGGCGGAGGAACAGCTCACCGCGGCACTCGAGATGTTCGGGGCCCACCGGGGGCCGGAGGACTTCGAGACCGCACAGGTGGCCAAGTTCCTGGCCGATGTGCTGCGGCGCCGCGGCGAGCAGCACCGGGAGGAGGCGCGGCGCTCCCTGCAGCCCCTGCGCCGCCTCGATCTGCTGCGCAGGGCCCGCGCGGAGCTCGCTCGTGCCGACGCGATTCTCGGTCCGGTGGTGGAGCTGCACAGCAAGCGCAGCGAGGCCGAGGCGCACAAGTACGCGGCCTGTCTCAACAAGCTGGGCTCGCTCCGGCTCGCACAGGGACGGATCGCAGAGGCGAGACGAACGCTCGAGCAGGCCGAGGAGATCTATCGACGCTCTTACGGCGAACGGCACTACTACCGCGCCAAGTCGCTGACCCGGCTCGGACCGGTGTTGCGGGCGCAGGGCCGCGGCACGGATGCGGAGCGGGTGCTCGAGGACGCGGGCGACATCTTCCGTACCGCCCTCGGCTGTGATCATCCCGTTCTGATGGCCGTGTACGAACACCTGGCCGTATGCGTGGCCGACCGCGGCGACCAGCAGAAGGCCGACCGGCTCAGGGCGGAGGCGGACCGCATCCGCCGGTCCCTGTGACCGACCCCTCACGCTTTGCGGCACGGAAACGGCGCCCCTCGTGAAACCGTGCACAAGCAACGCCCCTACGATGGACGGCGTGCCGAACCTGACCCGCGCCGACGCCGTAGCGGCCGTCCGCAACCCGCTCGCCTTCATCGCCGCACGCTGGACCCCGACTCCCCGGACGGTTCAGCGGGCGGCTCTCTCCGCGCTCGTCATGGCGGTGGTCATCGTGGTCACCGGCGGGGCGGTGCGGCTGACCGGGTCGGGACTCGGGTGCCCGACCTGGCCCAAGTGCACGGACGACTCGCTGACCGCGACCAGCGCGATGGGCTTCCACGGTGCCATCGAGTTCGGCAACCGGATGCTCACCTACGTGCTGTGCGCCGCCGTCGGCTGGGCGATCATCGCCGCCCGCTCCGAGAAGCCGTACCGGCGCAGCCTGACCCGGCTTGGCTGGGCGCAGTTCTGGATCGTGATGAGCAACGCGATCCTCGGCGGCATCGTCGTTCTCGTGGGTCTGAACCCGTACACCGTCGCGGCCCACTTCGTGGCGACGACGGCCCTGATCACGGTCGCCGCGGTGATGTGGCAGCGCACCCGCGAGGGCGACACGGCGCCCCGCCCGCTGGTCGGCAAGCCGGTGCAGCAGCTGGTGTGGTTCATGGTCGCGGCCGCCGCCCTGCTGATCCTCGTCGGCACCGTCGTGACCGGCGCAGGACCGCACGCCGGTGACTCCAGCGAGGTCGAGCGGATGCCGCTGGACTGGGAGACGGTGGCCAAGGCGCACGCGGTCCTGGCCTGGATCGTGGTGTCGCTGACCTTCGCCCTGTGGTTCATCCTCAAGGCGGTCGACGCCCCCAAGGGCCCCCTGCACCGCACCCGCGACCTCTTCCTGGTCCTCCTCTCCCAGGGCGTCATCGGCTACGTCCAGTACTTCACCGACCTGCCCGAGTTCCTGGTCGGCCTGCACATGCTCGGCTCGGCCCTGGTGTGGATCGGGGTCCTGCGGGTCCTGCTGGCCCTGCGGGAGCGGTCCGAGGGCGACACGCCCGGGGTGCCCGCTCAGTCGTACGCCGCCACCAGCTCGTCCATCGCCGGGCCCAGGTAGCGGCAGCAGTTCGAGTGCCGCGCGCTTCGAGATCAGTCGACCCTCGCAGGTCACTCCAGCCCGTACACCCTGCGTGCGTTCCCCGCCGCGATCAGTCCCGCCACCCGCTGCGCGTCCGCCAGTGACCAGGCCCCCTCGGTGACCCAGCCGCCGAGCACCCGGGCCAGCGCCTCGCGGAACAGCCGGGCGCCCACCACATGCAGTTCGGGCAGGCTGTGGGCCCCGCTGGAGAAGACGATCTTTCCGAAGGGCGCCAGTTCCAGGATCTCCGCGAGGACGGTCGCCGCGCGGGCCCCGGTGCGGACGAGGGCGGCACCGGAGTCGGCGTAGACGTGCGGGAAGACACCGGCGAGATGGGCGGCGTGCCGGTGGTACGGGTAGCTGTGCAGCAGGACGAGGTCGGTGCCGAGACCCGCGGTGGCCCGGACGAAGTCGGTGAGCAGGACGGGGTCCGTGCGGTCGATGCGCAGGCCCGGCTCGCCGAGCCCGGCGTGCAGTTGGAGAGGCAGCCCCGAGGCGGCCGCGATCCACAGCAGGTGCCGCAGGAGAACGGGGTCGGACAGTTCGCCGCCCACCCGGCGGGCCGCCAGCCACCGGCCCGCCGCGCCCCGCACCTCTCCGGGCCCCGGCGGCTCGGGCGCGAGCGCGAGTCCGTGCCGTACGCCCGCCACCGAGGTGAAGGCGACCGCGCTCGCGGCGGCTCCGTGCACCGACTCGGCGAGGTTGGCGAGGAAGGACTCGACGGTGCCCGAGGTGTCGGCGACCTGTTCGGCGAGGAGTTCCAGGCGCACGATCTCGCGGGCCTCGGCGTCCGCGGCGGTGGCCAGCTCGGTGGGCCCCGTGAGGTCGCCGGGCAGTCCGGTGTCCACCAGGTAGGTCGTGATCCCGCTGCCCCGCAGCAGCCTGCGGCCCGCTTCCAGTACGCCCAGTTCCCGGCGCCGGGCCAGATAGCGGGCGGGCGGACAGTGCGGTTCCAGGCCGAGCAGGGGCGGGCACCAGCGCCGTACGGCGAAACCCGTCTGGGTGTCGAACAGCGTGGTCCCCGGGGCGGGCGGGCCCTCGGTGCGGGCCAGCTGGGTCTCGAAGGTGCCGAGACCCAGCTCCGTCCTCAGTACGCCGTGGCAGTACTGGTCCACGAGGGACGGCGTTTCGATCATCCGGGCTCCCCGTGCTTGGACCGTGTCGCTCTAACAGGTCCTAACGGGTGAACCGGGCATCAGGTGTTGGTGTCGCCCGCTCCGAGTGAAAGGCCGACGGATCTCAGCCGTTCGAGGGACCGCCGACCTGGATGCCCGCCATCCGGCTCCACTCGTACGGCCCCGTCCTCACCTTGGCGGCGAACTCGCCGTCGAACTCCTCGTGAACGGTGATGCCGGACTTCTCTACGGCCTGCTGGGCCAGCTCGTGCGAGGGGGCCACCAGGTCGCCCCAGCCGCCGTCCTCGCCGACGAGGACGATCCGGGTGCCGCGCTCACCGATGTGGGCCAGCTGGCCCTCGGCGCCGCCGTGCTTCTCGGAGAAGGCGCTGATCTGCTTGGCGAGCCGGGCGACCTTGCGCGCGGCCTTCGCGTCAACCTGCTGCGTGTCTGCCATGACCAGGATGCTACCGACGAGTAGAGACGACGGCGACGTGACCCTTACCTCAGGAAGGGGTCGACCGCCACCGCGAGGAAGAGGATCGACACATAGGTGATCGACCAGTGGAACAGCCGCATCTCCTTGAGCTTCACGCCCGTCACCTCGGCCTTGGCCCGGTTCTGGAGGCCGTGTGCCTCCCACAGCCAGAAGCCGCCCGCGAGCAGCGCGACCGCCGTGTAGAACCAGCCGGTGTAGCCGAGGGGCGTCAGCAGCAGCGAGACCGCGACCATCACCCAGCTGTAGATGACGATCTGCTTGGCGACCACCTTGTTGGAGGCGACCACCGGCAGCATCGGCACGCCCACGCGCGCGTAGTCCTCGCGCACCTTCATGGACAGCGGCCAGTAGTGCGGCGGCGTCCAGAAGAACATGACGAGGAAGAGGACGAGCGGCGCCCACGACATGGAGTTCGTGACCGACGACCAGCCGATCAGGACCGGCAGGCAGCCGGCGATGCCGCCCCACACGATGTTCTGCGAGGTGCGGCGCTTGAGGATCATCGTGTAGACGACGACGTAGAAGAGGAGCGCGCCGAGGGAGAGCCAGGCGCTCAGCCAGTTGACGGTGAGGCCGAACAGCAGCGTCGAGACGACCGCCAGCGTGATGCCGAAGGCGAGGCACTCGCGCGGCGACACCATGCCGGTGACCAGGGGACGCTGCGAGGTGCGGTCCATGAGGGCGTCGATGTCGCGGTCGATGTACATGTTGAGCGCGTTGGCGCCGCCCGCCGACAGGTAGCCGCCCAGACAGGTGAGCAGCACCAGCTTCAGGTCCGGCACGCCCTGCTGGGCGAGGAACATCACCGGAACGGTGGTGATGAGCAGCAGCTCGATGATCCGAGGCTTGGTCAGAGCTACGAACGCCTTGACACGGGCCCCGAACGGCCGGTGGCTCGGGCTCTGGCTCGCACCGAGCTCCCCCACTGCCCTAAAGGCGTGGGAGGTGCCCCCACCCGCTGGACGGGATTCGACGGCCGTCACGCACACCCCTACAGAGACATCCCAGCAAGCCTCAGCCGTGTGAAGTCCCGGTAAAGGCTCGCGCGTACCACGCCACTGTAGACGTTGCCCATACCCCGACCTTCGCGGGGGTCGGGTCGTGTCCGAGGACGCCCCCGGAAGAGCTCGGTCCCACTCGGTTGAGCACTCGGACGAGCGCTTGCGTATTCAGTTGCCAAGTGCGCTCCGGGCCAGTCGGGAGGCGGATGTCCGCTCGGCCCGGCAGTCTGGAATGACTCGAAAAAACGCACGTACTTGCGGGGGTAGGCTCGACAACGGCCGGGCGTCCCGTGCACCGGCATTTCGACATGCGTGACATGTGGAGAGGAGCCCTGACCCAGGGTGAGCACCAAGCCGACCACCACAGACCTCGAGTGGACCGAGTTGGACCAGCGGGCCGTCGACACCGCCCGCGTCCTGGCCGCCGACGCCGTACAGAAGGTCGGCAACGGCCATCCCGGTACGGCTATGAGCCTGGCTCCCGCCGCCTACACCCTCTTCCAGAAGGTGATGCGGCACGACCCGGCCGACCCCGACTGGGTCGGGCGCGACCGCTTCGTGCTGTCCGCCGGCCACTCGTCCCTGACCCTCTACACCCAGCTGTACCTGGCCGGTTTCGGCCTGGAGCTGGACGACCTGAAGTCCTTCCGCACCTGGGGCTCGAAGACCCCGGGCCACCCGGAGTACGGCCACACCAAGGGCGTGGAGACCACCACCGGCCCGCTCGGCCAGGGTGTCGCCAACGCGGTCGGCATGGCGATGGCCGCCCGCTACGAGCGCGGTCTGTTCGACCCGGAGGCCCCGCAGGGCGAGTCCCCGTTCGACCACTTCGTCTTCGCCATCGCCGGTGACGGCTGCCTCCAGGAGGGCATCTCCGCCGAGGCGTCCTCGATGGCCGGCCACCAGAAGCTCGGCAACCTGATCCTGCTGTGGGACGACAACCACATCTCGATCGAGGGCGACACCGAGACGGCCGTCTCCGAGGACACCCCCAAGCGGTACGAGGCGTACGGCTGGCATGTGCAGCGTGTCGAGCCGCAGGCCAACGGCGACCTCGACCCGGTCGCGATCTTCGATGCGATCCAGAAGGCCAAGGCGGTCACCGACCGGCCGTCCTTCATCGCGATGCGCTCGATCATCGCCTGGCCCGCCCCGAACGCCCAGAACACCGAGGCCGCCCACGGCTCGGCGCTCGGCGACGACGAGGTCGCGGCCACCAAGCGGGTGCTGGGCTTCGACCCGGAGCAGTCCTTCGAGGTGTCCGACGAGGTCATCGACCACACCCGGCAGGCGCTGGAGCGCGGCCGTCAGGCGAAGGCCGAGTGGGAGAAGTCCTTCCAGGAGTGGCGGAACAACAACCCCGAGCGCGCGGCCGAGTTCGACCGCATCGCCGCGGGTGAGCTGCCCAAGGACTGGGAGTCGGCGATCCCGGTCTTCGAGCCGGGCAAGGGTGTCGCGACCCGTGCCGCCTCCGGCAAGGTCCTCCAGGCCCTCGGCGCCGTGATCCCCGAGCTGTGGGGCGGCTCCGCCGACCTCGCGGGCTCGAACAACACGACGATCGACAAGACGAGTTCGTTCCTCCCGGCGGACAACCCGCTGCCGGAGGCGAACCCGTACGGCCGCACGATCCACTTCGGTATCCGCGAGCACTCCATGGCCGCGGAGATGAACGGCATCGCGCTGCACGGAAACACCCGCATCTACGGCGGTACGTTCCTCGTCTTCTCCGACTACATGCGCAACGCCGTCCGGCTCTCGGCGTTGATGCACCTGCCGGTGACGTACGTGTGGACGCACGACTCCATCGGTCTGGGCGAGGACGGCCCGACCCACCAGCCGGTCGAGCACCTGGCCTCGCTGCGCGCGATCCCCGGTCTGAACGTGGTCCGCCCGGCGGACGCCAACGAGACCGCGATCGCCTGGCGCGAGATCCTGCGGCGCTGGACCAAGGAGTTCGGCAAGGGCGCCCCGCACGGTCTGGCGCTGACCCGTCAGGGCGTGCCGACGTACGAGGGCAACGAGGACGCCGTCAAGGGCGGTTACGTCCTGTTCGAGGCCGAAGGCGGTGAGCCGGAGGTCATCCTCATCGCCACCGGTTCCGAGGTGCACGTGGCCGTGGAGGCGCGTGAGCAGCTCCAAGCCGACGGGGTGTCGACGCGCGTCGTCTCGATGCCGTGCGTGGAGTGGTTCGAGCAGCAGGACCAGGGGTACCGGGACAGCGTCCTGCCCCCGTCCGTGAGGGCCCGTGTCGCGGTCGAGGCGGGGATCGGTCTCACCTGGCACAAGTACGTGGGGGACGCCGGTCGCATCGTTTCCCTGGAGCACTTCGGTGCTTCTGCGGACGGCAAGCTCCTCTTCCAGGAGTTCGGCTTCACTGGCGAGAACGTGGCCGCCAAGGCGCGGGAATCTCTCGCCGCCGCCCAGCGCTGACGCTCACATACGACACGTAGGAGATGTAATTCCATGACAGACGCACTCAAGCGCCTCTCCGAGGAAGGCGTGGCGATCTGGCTGGACGACCTGTCGCGCAAGCGGATCACGTCCGGCAACCTCGCCGAGCTGATCGACCAGCAGCACGTCGTGGGCGTCACCACCAACCCCTCGATCTTCCAGAAGGCGATCTCCGAGGGCGACGGCTACGACCAGCAGCTCTCGGACCTTGCGTTCCGCAAGGTGTCCGTCGAAGAGGCCCTCCGCATGATCACGACGGCGGACGTCCGGGACGCCGCCGACATCCTGCGCCCGGTCTTCGACGCGACGGGCGGCCAGGACGGCCGGGTGTCGATCGAGGTCGACCCGCGACTGGCGCACAACCTCAAGGCGACCGTCGCCGAGGCCAAGCAGCTCGCCTGGCTCGTCGACCGCCCCAACACCCTCATCAAGATCCCGGCCACCCAGGCCGGCATCCCCGCGATCACCGAGGTCATCGGCCTCGGGATCAGCGTCAACGTCACGCTGATCTTCTCGCTGGACCGCTACCGCCTGGTCATGGACGCCTTCCTCGCCGGTCTGGAGAAGGCCAAGGAGCGGGGTCTGGACCTGTCGAAGATCCACTCCGTGGCGTCCTTCTTCGTGTCCCGTGTGGACACCGAGATCGACAAGCGCCTCGACGCGCTCGGCACCGACGAGGCCGCGGCCGCCCGCGGCAAGGCCGGCGTGGCCAACGCGCGCCTCGCCTACCAGGCGTACGAGGAGGTCTTCTCGGGCGAGCGCTGGTCGAAGCTGGAGAACGCCGGGGCGAACAAGCAGCGTCCGCTGTGGGCCTCGACCGGCGTCAAGGACCCGGCGTACAAGAAGACCATGTACGTCGAGGAACTGGTCGCGCCGAACACGGTGAACACCATGCCGGAGGCGACCCTGTTCGCCACCGAGGAGCAGGGCGAGATCCGCGGCAACACCATCGCCGGTACGTACGAGCAGGCCCGTGCCGAGCTCGACGCGCTGGAGAAGCTCGGCATCTCCTACGACGAGGTGGTCCAGCTCCTGGAGGACGAGGGCGTCGAGAAGTTCGAGGCGGCCTGGAACGACCTGCTCAAGTCGACCGAGGCGGAGCTTCAGCGCCTCGCCCCCTCGGAGGGCTGAACCCTTGTCGAGCAGCAACCCGCTGCGTGACCCCGCCGACCGACGGCTCCCGCGTATCGCGGGGCCGTCGGGCCTGGTCATCTTCGGCGTCACGGGCGATTTGTCACGAAAGAAGCTCATGCCCGCCGTGTACGACCTCGCGAACCGGGGTCTGTTGCCGCCGGGCTTCTCGCTGGTCGGCTTCGCACGGCGGGACTGGGAGCACGAGGACTTCGCGGAGGTCGTCCACGACGCCGTCAAGGAGCACGCCAGGACGCCGTTCCGCGAGGAGGTCTGGCAGCAGCTCATCCAGGGGATGCGCTTCGTCCAGGGCACCTTCGACGACGACGACTCGTTCGAGCGGCTGCGCGACACCATCGACGAACTGGACAAGGCCCAGGGCACCGGCGGCAACTTCGCCTTCTACCTGTCCGTGCCGCCGTCCGCCTTCCCGGTGGTCATCCAGCAGCTGAAGAAGCACCGGCTGGCCGACCAGTCGAGCGGCTCCTGGCGCCGCGCGGTCATCGAGAAGCCCTTCGGCCACAACCTCAAGTCGGCCGAGGAGCTCAACGCGACGGTCGAGGAGGTCTTCGCCCCGGACCAGGTCTTCCGCATCGACCACTACCTGGGCAAGGAGACCGTCCAGAACATCCTGGCGCTGCGCTTCGCCAACACGATGTTCGAGCCGATCTGGAACCGGTCCTTCGTGGACCACGTCCAGATCACGATGGCCGAGGACATCGGCATCGGCGGCCGGGCGGGCTACTACGACGGCATCGGCGCCGCCCGTGACGTCATCCAGAACCACCTGCTCCAGCTCCTGGCCCTCACGGCCATGGAGGAGCCGGCCTCCTTCGACGCGGACGCGCTGGCCGCCGAGAAGACCAAGGTGCTCGGCGCGGTGAAGCTGCCGAAGGACCTGGGCCGGGACACCGTGCGCGGACAGTACGCGGCGGGCTGGCAGGGCGGCGAGAAGGCGGTCGGCTACCTCCAGGAAGACGGCATCGACCCGCAGTCCAAGACCGACACGTACGCGGCCATCAAGGTGGAGATCGACAACCGCCGCTGGGCCGGGGTGCCGTTCTATCTGCGCACCGGCAAGCGCCTCGGGCGCCGGGTCACCGAGATCGCGGTGGTCTTCCAGCGGGCGCCGCACTCCCCCTTCGACACGACGGCCACCGAGGAGCTCGGCTCCAACGCGATCGTCATCCGCGTCCAGCCCGACGAGGGCGTCACCGTCCGCTTCGGCTCCAAGGTGCCGGGCACCTCGATGGAGATCCGGGACGTGTCCATGGACTTCGCCTACGGCGAGTCGTTCACGGAGTCCTCGCCCGAGGCGTACGAGCGCCTGATCCTCGACGTCCTGCTCGGCGACTCCAACCTCTTCCCCCGCACGGAGGAGGTCGAGCTGTCCTGGAAGATCCTCGACCCGATCGAGGAGTACTGGGACACGCACGGCAAGCCCGCCCAGTACCCCTCCGGTACCTGGGGCCCGGTCGAGGCGGACGACATGCTCGCACGAGAGGGACGGAGCTGGCGCCGGCCATGAAGACAGACCTCACCGACACCACCGCCAGCAAGATCAACAAGGCGCTGGTCAAGGCGCGCCGGGCCATCGGCACACCGGCCGTCGGCATGGTGCTCACCCTGGTCATCGTCACCGACGAGGAGAACGCCTACGACGCCCTCAAGGCCGCAGGCGACGCGTCCCGCGAGCACCCCTCGCGCACGCTGGTGGTCGTCAAGCGGGTGTCGCGCAGTCCCCGTGACCGCACCCAGTCCCGCCTCGACGCCGAGCTGCGGGTGGGCGCGGACGCGGGCACCGGAGAGACGGTGGTGCTGCGGCTGTACGGCGAGATCGTCGACCACGCCCAGTCGGTGGTCCTTCCGCTGCTGCTGCCGGACGCGCCCGTCGTCGTCTGGTGGCCGGTGGACGCGCCGCTCGACCCGGCCGGGGACCCGCTCGGGGCGCTCGCCCAGCGGCGGGTCACCGACACGTACTCCTCCGAGCAGCCGGTGCGTGAGCTGACGGCGCGCGCCGACACCTACACGCCGGGCGACACCGACCTCTCCTGGACCCGCATCACCCCGTGGCGTTCGATGCTGGCCGCCGCGCTCGACCAGGTCACCTGCGAGGTGGCGGCCGTCGAGGTGGAGGGCGAGGAGTTCAACCCGAGCTGCGAGCTGCTGGCGATGTGGCTGGCGGACCGGCTGGACGTGCCGGTGAAGCGGTCGCTGTCGAGCGGTCCGGGCCTCACGGCGGTACGCATGCACACGGACAGCGGTCCGATCGTGCTGGACCGTGCGGACGGCTCGCTCGCCACGCTCTCCATCCAGGGGCAGCCGGACCGTGCGGTGGCACTCAAGCGCCGGGACACGGCCGAGCTGATCGCGGAGGAGCTGCGCAGGCTGGACCCGGACGACACGTACGCCTCGGCGCTGCGCTTCGGGGTGGAACGGCTGAACCCCTCGGTGCCCTTTCCGCAACCGGGTCCCGACGCCAAAGGTGCCGGCACAGAAGGTGCCGACGCCAAAGGTGCCGACGCAGAGGGAGAATCCGTCAAAGGAGAACCCGTCTCCGGAGGACCGGCCGCAGTCTCCACCGAGCTCGCCGTCGAAGCCCCTGTCGAGAGCGCTGCGGAAACTGCCGGGGCGCAAGGGCCGCAAGGCTCGCCGTCGGCCTCACTGAAGCCGGTCCCCTCCGGCCTGTCCGGGAACGGGAAGGCGGCGAAGTGAGCACCCCGCAACTGGTCGTGCACCGCGACAAGGAGCTGATGGCCCAGGCCGCCGCGGCCCGTCTGATCACCAAGATCGTGGACGCGCAGGCCTCCCGGGGCTCGGCGTCCGTGGTCCTCACGGGCGGCCGCAACGGCAACGGTCTGCTGGCCGCCCTGGCCGCGGCGCCCGCCCGGGACGCCATCGACTGGGGCCGCCTGGAGCTGTGGTGGGGCGACGAGCGCTACCTGCCCGAGGGCGACCCGGAACGCAATGACACGCAGGCCCGCGAGGCCCTGCTCGACGCCGTACCCCTGGACCCGAAGCGCGTGCACTACATGCCCGCGTCGGACGGCCCCTACGAGGACGACGTCGAGGCCGCGGCGGCGGCCTACGCCGAGGAGCTGGCCCGTGCGGCAGGTCCCGAGAACCACGGCGCGGTCCCGACCTTCGACGTCCTGATGCTGGGCGTCGGCCCGGACACCCACGTGGCGTCCCTGTTCCCGGAGCTCCCCGCGGTACGGGAGACCGAGCGCACGGTCGTCGGTGTGCACGGGGCCCCGAAGCCCCCGCCCACCCGGGTGTCGTTGACCCTGCCCGCGATCCGCGCGGCCCGCGAGGTCTGGCTCCTCGCGGCCGGTGAGGACAA
Organism: Streptomyces sp. SLBN-8D4; assembly: GCF_049739545.1. Lineage (NCBI taxonomy): Bacteria > Bacillati > Actinomycetota > Actinomycetes > Kitasatosporales > Streptomycetaceae > Streptomyces > Streptomyces sp. SLBN-8D4. The sequence continues at coordinate 7,387,837 of NZ_JBMGQC010000001.1, read as the reverse complement.
GGCGCAGGCCGCGGCGATCGCTCTGTCCGGCGCGGGCGAGATCCAGGCCCCGGCGGCGGGGGCCCGTGGCCGGGCCCGCACCCTGTGGCTGCTGGACTCGGCGGCGGCCTCCCAGCTGCCGCGGTCGCTGTATCCGCCGGCTTTGTCGTAACGCCGGTCCTGTGCACGGCAGTCGACGCCGGGTCTCTCGCAGGAGAGGCCCGGCGTCCGCGTTCACTGCCGTCCGCGCAACTCCCGGTACGTCGCCACCAGCGCCTTGGTCGAGGCGTCCAGGCCCGGTACCTCGGCGCCCTCGGTGAGCGCAGGTTCGACGCGCTTGGCGAGGACCTTGCCGAGCTCGACGCCCCACTGGTCGAAGGAGTCGATGTTCCAGACGGCGCCCTGGACGAACACCTTGTGCTCGTAGAGGGCGATGAGCTGGCCGAGGACGGACGGGGTGAGTTCCTTCGCGAGGATCGTGGTCGTCGGGTGGTTGCCCCGGAACGTCTTGTGCGGGACCAGGTCCTCGGCCACCCCCTCCGCCCGCACCTCGTCCGGCGTCTTGCCGAAGGCCAGTGCCTGGGTCTGGGCGAAGAAGTTCGCCATGAGCAGGTCGTGCTGGGCCTTGAGCCCGTCGGAGAGCTCGGCGACCGGCTCGGCGAAGCCGATGAAGTCCGCCGGGATCAGCTTGGTGCCCTGGTGGATGAGCTGGTAGTAGGCGTGCTGCCCGTTGGTGCCGGGCGTGCCCCACACCACCGGTCCGGTCTGCCACTCCACCGGATTGCCGTCCCGGTCCACCGACTTGCCGTTGGACTCCATGTCCAGCTGCTGCAAGTAGGCGGTGAACCTGGACAGGTAGTGGCTGTACGGCAGCACGGCATGGGACTGCGCGTCGTGGAAGTTGCCGTACCAGATGCCCAACAGGCCGAGCAGCAAGGGCACGTTGGACTCGGCCGGGGCGGTGCGGAAGTGCTCGTCGACGAGGTGGAAGCCGTCGAGCATCTCGCGGAAGCGGTCGGGCCCGATGGCGATCATCAGGGAGAGGCCGATCGCCGAGTCGAAGGAGTACCGGCCGCCGACCCAGTCCCAGAACTCGAACATGTTGGCCGTGTCGATGCCGAAGTCCGACACCTTTCCGGCATTGGTCGACAGGGCCACGAAATGCCGGGCGACGGCTTCCTCGCCGGCCTTCAGCTCGCTGAGCAACCACGCTCGGGCCGAGGTGGCGTTGGTGATCGTCTCGATGGTGGTGAAGGTCTTGGATGCGATGACGAACAGGGTCTCGGCGGCGTCCAGGTCGCGGACGGCCTCGTGCAGGTCGGCACCGTCGACGTTCGACACGAAGCGGACGGTGAGATCGCGGTCGGTGAAGCCGCGCAGCACCTCGTACGCCATCGCGGGACCCAGGTCGGAGCCGCCGATGCCGATGTTGACGACGTTCTTGATCCGCCTGCCGGTGTGGCCGGTCCACACCCCGGAGCGGACGCGGCCCGCGAAGTCGCTCATCCGGTCGAGCACCGCGTGTACGCCCGGGACGACGTTCTCCCCGTCGACCTCGATCACCGCGTCGCGCGGGGCGCGCAGAGCGGTGTGCAGCACCGCCCGGTCCTCGGTCGTGTTGATCCGCTCGCCCCGGAACATGGCGTCCCGCAGGCCGAAGACGTCGGTCACGGCGGCGAGTTCACGCAGCAGCCGCAGCGTCTCGTCGGTGACCAGGTGCTTGGAGTAGTCGACGTACAGGTCGCCGACCCGCAGTGTGTACCCGGTACCGCGCCCGGGATCGGCGGCGAACAGCTCCCTGAGCCGCAGCTCGCCGAGCTCCTCGCGGTGCTCGGCCAGCGCGGTCCATGCGGGCGTCCGGTTGAGCCTCGTACGGCCGTCTGCGTTCATGTCCGACTTCAGCCTTCTTTCGTGCCTGTCCCAGCGGTGCCAACCTAGTTGATCAACGCGGGGCGCGAGCCGTGACGGCGTCGGCGCCCGGCGCACCCACAGGTACGTGCGCGTGAGGCACGGGTATCAGCGAGACGACGAACAGCACGAAGAGGACGGCTGCGGGCAGGGCAGGCCGACACCGGCCGTGAAGGGGTACGGCGACCCCGCACGGCCGTGAAAACGGCTTCGGCCAGGTACCCCTCGGTACCCGGCCGGCTCTCGACGCTAGATCTCGCCCCGCAGTTTGGCGAGCGCCTCGGCGAGGATCGCCTCGCCGTCCGCGTCGCTGCGCCGCTCCCGTACATACGCGAGATGCGTCTTGTACGGCTCGGTGCGCGGCGGGTCCGGCGGGTTGTCCCGGTCCTGTCCGGCGGGAAAGCCGCAGCGCGGACAGTCCCAGGTGTCGGGGACCTGCGCGTCGCTGGCGAAGCTGGGCTGCGTCTCATGCCCGTTGGAGCACCAGAAGGAGATGCGCAGCCGGGGCGCGGACTCGCCCCGCTCGGCCTCGCCCATCGGCCCCGCCCCGACCCGGCTACCTCGGATCGCGTTGCCACTTGCCACGGTCGTAACTCCCTGCGTGATGGTGCCGCGAAGCGAGTCGGCGTTGTCGCTTCGTTGCGAGCGCCTCAGTCTACGTAAGGCCCAACGCGCGTCCAGTGATTGGAGTTACCGCCCCCACACCTAGACGCAAGCCCCATGATAGGCCGCGCTCAGGTGCGCGTACCGAACATGGGGCCTTACGTGCGGAATGTAGTGCTGTGTGGGGCGTGGCCGCTCAGCTGTTCGTCTTCATGAGAAGACCGAGCACGATGATGCACGCGAACCACAGCAGACCGACCACGATGGTGATCCGGTCGAGGTTGCGCTCGGCAACCGAGGAGCCACCGACGGACGACTGCATGCCGCCGCCGAACATGTCGGAGAGGCCGCCGCCCTTGCCCTTGTGCATCAGCACCAGCAGCATCATCAGCCCGCTGAAGACGATCAGGGCGATCGAGAACCCCATAACCACGGCTGGACCAACTCTCTCGGATTCGGATGAACGACGGGGGCACGGCCTTCAGGGCCATGCCCCCGCTAGGGTACGACGGATCGCCGCCAGGGCCTACTTACTGGTCCCGGAAGCGCACGATCTTGACGAACTCGTCGGCGTCCAGCGAGGCACCGCCGACCAGGGCGCCGTCGATGTCGGCCTGCGCCATGATCTCGGCGACGTTGCCGGCCTTGACGGAGCCGCCGTACTGGATGCGGACCTGGTCGGCCAGCTCCTGGGTGTACAGCTCGGCGATCTTGCCGCGGATGGCGGCGCAGACCTCCTGGGCGTCCTCGGCGCCGCATACCTTGCCGGTGCCGATGGCCCAGACGGGCTCGTAGGCGATGACGACGGACTCGGCCTGCTCGGCCGGGAGGTCCTTCAGGCCGCCCTCGACCTGGGCGAGGGTGTGGGTGACGTGGTTGCCCGCCTCGCGGACGTCCAGTTCCTCGCCGACGCACAGGATCGGGGTGAGGCCGTGCTTGTAGGCGGCCTTGACCTTGGCGTTGACGAGCTCGTCGGTCTCGGCGTGGTACTGGCGGCGCTCGGAGTGGCCGACCGCCACGTACGTGCACTTCAGCTTGGCCAGCATGGAGCCGGAGATCTCACCGGTGTAGGCGCCCGAGTCGTGCGCCGAGAGGTCCTGGGCGCCGTACTTGATCTTGAGCTTGTCGCCGTCGACCAGGGTCTGCACGGAGCGCAGGTCGGTGAAGGGCGGCAGGACGGCGACCTCGACGGCCTCGTAGTCCTTGTCGGCGAGTGCGAAGGCGAGCTTCTGGACGTGCGCGATGGCCTCGAGGTGGTTGAGGTTCATCTTCCAGTTGCCCGCCATGATCGGCGTGCGCGTGCTCATGTAGGTCAGTCCTCCAGTGCGGCAAGGCCGGGGAGCGTCTTGCCCTCGAGGTATTCGAGGGAGGCGCCGCCACCGGTCGAGATGTGGCCGAATGCGTTCTCGTCGAAGCCCAGGATCCGGACGGCCGCGGCGGAGTCGCCACCACCGACGACCGTGAAGGCCGAGGAGTCGAGGAGAGCCTGGGCGACCGCCTTGGTGCCCTCGGCGAACTCGGGGTGCTCGAAGACGCCCATCGGACCGTTCCAGAAGACGGTGGCGGCGTCGGTGATCTTCGAGGCGTACAGCTTGCCGGACGCCGGGCCGATGTCCAGGCCCATCCGGTCGGCCGGGATGGCGTCGGCGGCGACGGTGGTGGCGTCGGCCGGGGCCTTGGTCTTCAGGTCCGGGAACGCGGGCGCGACCACGGCGTCGACCGGCAGGACCAGCTCGACGCCGGTCTTCTCGGCGCGCTCGATGTACTCCAGGACCGCCGGGATCTGGTCCTCCTGGAGGAGGGAGGCGCCGACCTCGTGACCCTTGGCCTTGAGGAAGGTGAAGGCCATGCCGCCGCCGATGAGGATGCGGTCGGCCTTGCCGAGCAGCTGGTCGATGACGGCGAGCTTGTCGGAGACCTTGGCGCCGCCGAGCACGACCACGTAGGGCCGCTTGACCTCGTCGGTGAGCTTCTTCAGGACGCCGACCTCGGTGGCGATGAGGTAGCCGGCGTAGTGCGGCAGCCGGGCCGGGAGGTCGAAGACCGAGGCGTGCTTGCGGTGCACCGCGCCGAAGCCGTCCCCGACGTACGCGTCCGCGAGGGCGGCCAGCTGGTCGGCGAACTCGCCGCGCTCGGTCTCGTCCTTGGACGTCTCGCCGGCGTTGAAGCGCAGGTTCTCGATGACGGCGACCTGGCCGGGCTGCAGGCCGTTCACGGCGTCGTGGGCGGCGGGGCCGACCGTGTCCTGGGCGAACGCGACCGGGGCGCCGAGGAGTTCGGCGAGCCGCTCGGCGGCGGGAAGCAGGGAGAAGGCCGAGTCCGGGGCGCCCTTGGGACGGCCCAGGTGCGAGGCCACGACCACCTTGGCGCCCGCGTCCGCGAGGGCCTTGACGGTGGGCAGGACGGCGCGGATGCGGCCGTCGTCGGTGATGAGGCCGTCGGCGAGCGGCACGTTGAGGTCGGCGCGGACGAAGACCCGCTTGCCGTCCACGCCTTCGGCGAGAAGTTCGTCGATCGTCTTCATGAGGGAACTCCTGGTGAGGGTGCTCTGATCGTACGAGAGCTGATCCGAACGTGAGTCAGGGCCCGGACGGCGCGTCCCTGCGCCGCCCGAGCCCTGCTCTCACATCAAAGTGCCTGCTCTGTGGATCAGAGCTGGTTGCCGACGAAGACCGTGAGGTCGACGAGGCGGTTGGAGTAGCCCCACTCGTTGTCGTACCAGCCGAGGATCTTCACCGTGTTGCCCTCCTGGACCATGGTCAGGGAGGAGTCGAAGGTGCAGGACGACGGGTCGCCGACGATGTCCGAGGAGACGATCGGGTCCTCGGTGTACGTCAGGAAGCCCTTGAGGTCGCCGTCGTCGGAGGCCTTCTTGAACGCGGCGTTGACCTCGTCCTTGGTGACCTCGCGCTGCAGCGTCACGACCAGGTCGGTGGCCGAGCCGGTCGGGACCGGGACGCGCATCGCGATGCCGTCCAGCTTGCCCTTGAGCTGCGGGAGCACCAGCGCGGTGGCCTTCGCGGCACCCGTGGTGGTCGGGATGATGTTCTCGGCGGCGGCGCGGGCGCGGCGCAGGTCCGAGTGCGGGAAGTCCAGGATCCGCTGGTCGTTCGTGTACGCGTGGACCGTCGTCATCAGGCCCTTGACGATGCCGAAGTTCTCGTCCAGAACCTTGGCCATCGGCGCCACACAGTTGGTGGTGCAGGAGGCGTTGGAGATGACGTGGTGGTTGACCGCGTCGTACTTGTCCTGGTTGACGCCCATCACGATGGTGATGTCCTCGTCCTTGGCCGGAGCCGAGATGAGGACCTTCTTGGCGCCGCCGGCGATGTGCTTCTCGGCGTCGGCCTTCTTCGTGAAGATGCCGGTCGACTCGATGACGATGTCGACGCCGAGCTCACCCCACGGGATGTCGGCGGGGTTGCGCTCGGACAGCACCTTGATGGTGTGGCCGTCGACGGTGATCGTGTCGGCGGTGTGCGACACCTCCGCCTTCAGGCGACCCAGGATGGTGTCGTACTTGAGCAGGTGAGCGGTGGTCGCGGTGTCACCCAGGTCGTTGACAGCCACGATCTCGATGTCAGCACCCTGCTCCAGCAGCGCGCGGAAGTAGTTACGACCGATGCGGCCAAAGCCGTTGATGCCTACGCGGATCGTCACGAAACCGATCTCCTCGTTGGTACGCCGGGTTCGACTCCGGCGAGCTGTATGGGATGTCCCCGACCACCCCCGACCCTACCTCCCTGAGGCTTTCGGAGTGACATCGAGATGCCCCATACACGGCAGTGCGGTCCGTACCCGCCAGTAGGGGTACGGACCGCCCCGGACCGAAAGCTCCGGTCACCCGGAATGACTGCACCGAGTCACGTCGGCTTCACCCACCGATGGCGGCGAGCGCCTTTCCGACGAGGGCCGTGCGGTCGGCCGCCGCGGTGACGTGCTCCAGGCCGAAGCCCAGCAGCACGGTGTCGTCCGTGGTGACCGCGCCGTACGTCTTGAACAGCTCTCCGGCGCGCCCCCAGTCCGTCACGACCGCGGGGCTGCCCGCGGGCGGCCCGGGCACGGTCCACGCGCCGAGCGAGGTCTCGAAGCCCTCGGTGTCCACGGCCTGGCCGCCGACGACGACTGAGGTGTTGTCGAGGAGCACACCGCGCCCGCCGGAACCGGGGTCGGTGATGTAGCTGAAGGACACCTCGACCTTCTTGCCCGCGTACGCGGAGAGGTCGAAGGAGACCTCCTGCCAGCCCGCCGACGATCCGGTGAGGCTGTTCCACTGGCCGCTGGTGCCGGAGGCCGTGCAGCCGCCGGTGCCCTGGGTCAGATACCGCTTGAGCGCGGGGTGGGCCGCGATGAAGAACCCGGCCTCGCACTCGGCGGGCACGACGGTGCTGGTGGCGCCGTTCTTCTCGGGGAGCGTGGTCCAGTCCTCGGCCCCTGCGGTGTGCGCCTCCAGGACGGCGTGATCGTAGCCCTCCTCGGTGTCCCACAGCATCCGGGTGCGCAGGGTGGGTGTCTGCGCGGCGGTGACCTGGGTGAGGTCGATGGTGCGGGTGAGGCGGTTCCAGGCGTAGTCGCTGTGCGTGACGGCCGCCATGGAGGCGCCCTCGTACGGTCCGTACGGGTTGGGCGTGCCGGGGTAGGTGCCGGCTCCCGCGCTCGCGAACTGCGGGAAGGTCGCCGCGGGCAGGTTGTCCGAGGTGACGCTGAAGGACCCGGCCGCGTCCAGCGGGTTGCCGGGGGCGGCGCCGAGGGTTCCGGAGGCCCCGGAGAGCTTGCCGGTGCCCTGGAAGGCCGTCGCGCCCGGCAGGGTCGTACGGGTGTAGGCGCCCAGGTAGTACTGGCTGAAGTCGTTCGACAGGGTGCCGCCGCCCAGGTCGACGCTGCCGCCGGCCCGCTCGCCCGCCTCGATCAGCTTGCCGCCCTCGTTCAGGAAGGCGCGCAGCTGGAGCTGGGTGGGGTTGCCCGGGACGGTCGCGCCCGTGTAGTGGACGACCGACTTGAAGTGGTCCAGGACCCCGAGCGCGTCGGGCGCGCCCTGCGTGGCGACGTTCCAGACGATCGCCTTGCGTCCGGCCGCCTTCAGCGCGTCCACGTACGTCTGCGCCTGTGTGGCGGTCGCGCCCTCCTCGGCGACCACGAGCACGTCCGCCCGCGGCCGCTCGGCCACGGTGTAGGTGAAGTGCGTGCTGGAGGTGGGTTTTCCGCTCTTTGGCCGGCCGGTGAACCAGACCTCGACCTTGTCGCCCGGGTCGGCGTCCTCGACCTTGGCCCGGTACTCGTCGAAGTAGAGGTTGTCGTCACCGCCGTACGTCTCGCCGCCCTTCCACGCCCTGAGCGTCTCGTCCTGCGTACGGCCGCCGTTGACGCGGTACTTGAGCTCCTTGTCGCGCAGGGCCTTGCGTACGACGACGGAGACCTCCTGGTCCGCGCCGCGCGCGTAGGAGGTGGTGAACGTCTTCGGGGTGAAGTCGGCTGCCTTCAGGCCGAGCGAGGACTTCGGCTGGTCGGGCCTGGCAGCGGACTCGGCGACAGAGAGCGCGAAGGGGATGTTCTTCTCGAACTCCTGCTGGATCAGCTTCTCGTCGTCCGGGAAGTTGAAGACCGACTGGCAGTCGGCCGCGTTCCACTGGTCGTTCGGGTCGAGGCCCGAGGCGGTCTGGCAGGTCGACATCTCGGGGGTGAACATCGCCAGCCCGTTGACGTTCGACGCGTGGCCGTCCGCCTCGCCGTTGGTGGTGTACAGCTCCGAGGAGACCTGCGGACGGTAGCCGGGGATCGCCGAGTTGTCCGGGGTGCCGGCGAGCGCCTTGTACATGACGTCGTCGGGCGTGTCGGTGGCCACCTGCCAGCCGACTCCGTAGAGGAGCAGCTCGGCGGCGGAGTGGTAGTTGATCCCGTACGTGAAGCCGATGCGCTTCTCGAAGGCGTCCAGGGCCTTGGTCTCGGGCTCCGAGGACGGGGCCGCGCCGCGGTAGGTCTCGCTGGTGGGGTTGGGGGACGAACCCTCGTTGTCGTAGCCCCACTTGTAGGAGAAGTTGCGGTTCAGGTCGACGCCGTCGCCGACGCCTATGGTGCCGTCGCTGTTGTTGTCGCGCAGGTTCTTGCGCCACAGGCGGTTGTCGGCGTTCTGGAAGGTGTAGTCGTAGCCGTCGGGGTTGGCCGACAGGACGAACCACAGCTCCGTGGAGTCGACGATCTTCTTGAGGCGCTTGTCGGTCTTGTAACCGTCCACGTAGTAGTGGAGCAGCCGCCTGGTCATCTCCGGCGTGATCCACTCGCGCGCGTGCTGGTTGGACATGTAGAGGACGGAGGGCTTGGCGCCGTCCTTGGACTTCTTCGCGTTCTTGGTCAGTTTGAGCGCGAGGATGTCCTTGCCGTTCACCGTCCTGCCGATGGAGACGACCTTGGTGAGCCCGGGGTTGGCCCGGGCGGTCGCGAGGATCTCCTCCTGGAGGCCGCCGCTTCCGCTGTACGGCCGGAACACGCCCTCGGCCGCCTTGTCCACGCGGGCCTCGGCCTTGGCGGTCAGGGTGTGCTCGGTGAGTTCGACGCCCTGCTTCTCGAGCTTTCGGGCCTCCTGGTCGGTCAGGTAGACCTCGATGGTCGCGGTGCCCTTCGCGGGCACCTGCTCGCTCAGTTCGTGGCCGTCCTGCCCGGCCGCCAGCAGCAGGGGTACCTGCCGGCTGGTGACCTCGGCGCGGAAGACCTTGACTTCGTTCGGATCAGGAGAAGCTGCGCCCTGCGCGGCATGGGCGACGGGCGCGAGGCCCGCGCCGCCGAGCAGGAGTGCGCCAACAGCGAGGATCGGTCTCGCTCTTCGTCTCATGAGCCCCCCTTGCGGTGGTCCGCCACAGCAGCGAACAGATGCCAGGCTCATGACAGTTCATGATCCAGTCAAGGGTGCCTCACGGATGCGCAAACGCCGGTGCCGACACCCAAGTGGGCGTCGGCACCGGCGTGCTGAGGGACGGTCAGCCGACCAGGTTGTCGGCCATCTCCTCCGTGATGCTGGACTCCGTGCCCGGAATGCCGAGATCGGAGGCGCGCTTGTCGGCCATGGCCAGCAGCCGGCGGATCCGGCCGGCGACGGCGTCCTTGGTCAGCGGCGGGTCGGCGAGCGCGCCCAACTCCTCCAGGGAGGCCTGCTTGTGGTCCATCCGCAGGCGCCCTGCGGCCGCGAGATGCTCGGGCACGTCGTCGGCGAGGATCTCCAGGGCTCGCTGGACCCGCGCTCCTGCGGCGACGGCCGCGCGCGCGGAGCGGCGCAGGTTGGCGTCGTCGAAGTTGGCGAGCCGGTTCGCCGTGGCCCGCACCTCGCGGCGCATCCGGCGCTCCTCCCAGGCGAGCACCGACTCGTGGGCACCCAGACGAGTGAGCAGCGCACCGATCGCGTCACCGTCCCGGACGACCACGCGGTCCACACCGCGGACCTCACGGGCCTTGGCGGCGATCGAGAGCCGGCGGGCGGCACCGACCAGCGCGAGCGCGGCCTCAGGGCCCGGGCAGGTCACCTCCAGGGAGGAGGAGCGGCCGGGCTCGGTGAGCGAGCCGTGTGCCAGAAAGGCCCCGCGCCAGGCGGCCTCGGCGTCACAGGTGGCGCCCGAGACGACCTGCGGGGGCAGGCCCCGGATCGGTCGGCCGCGGCCGTCGACCAGGCCGGTCTGGCGGGCCAGCTGGTCACCGCCGGCGACCACCCGGACGACGTAACGCGAACCGCGGCGCAGCCCGCCCGGTGCCATCACGATCAGTTCGGAGCTGTGGCCGAAGATCTCCAGGATGTCCCGCTTGAGTCTGCGGGCCGCCATCGCGGTGTCCAGCTCCGCCTCGATCACAATGCGCCCGCTCACCAGGTGAAGGCCGCCGGCGAACCGCAGCACAGCGGAGACCTCCGCCTTTCTGCAGCAGGTCCGGGTGACGGGGAGCCGGGAGATCTCGTCCTTCACCGCTGCCGTCATCGCCATGGGCCGATCCTTCCATGCATCCGAAAAATACGGTCGTACGCGGCGGCCAACAGCTCCGGGTCGTGCCTCGGGGTTCCGTCGGGCCGGGCCACCGGCGCCAGCTCGACCGCGGCGCCGAACCGCTTGGCGGCATCGGTCAGCGAATCGCGGTCGGGCACGGCGGCCTGGTCGGCCAGCACCACGTCCAGGGCGAGTTTAGGGGCGTGTCGTCCCAAAACCTCCAAATGACGCTGCGGGGAGAAGCCATCGGTTTCTCCCGGCTGCGGTGCGAGGTTCAGGGAGAGTACCCGGCGCGCCTTCGTCTGGGTGAGCGCGTCCAGGAGTTCGGGCACCAGCAGGTGCGGGATGACCGAGGAGAACCAGGAGCCGGGGCCGAGGACCACCCAGTCCGCGTCCCGGACGGCCTCGACCGCCTCGGGGACCGCGGGCGGGTCGTGCGGCACCACGTGCACGGACTGCACCTCGCCCGGGGTCAGGGCCACGGTCGCCTGTCCCCGCACGGTGTCCACGTCCTCGGGCCGCTCCGGATCGTGCCCCTTGACCAGGGCCTGGAGCTCCAGGGGTACGGCGGACATGGGCAGCACGCGCCCGTGCGCGCCCAGCAGCCTGCCGACCAGGTCGAGGGCCTGGACATGGTCGCCGAGCTGCTCCCACAGGGCGACGATCAGCAGATTGCCGACCGCGTGTTCGTGCAGGTCGCCCTTGGACTGGAAGCGGTGCTGGATGACCCGGGCCCAGGTCTGGCCCCAGTCGTCGTCGCCGCACAGCGCGGCCAGCGCCTTGCGCAGGTCACCGGGCGGCAGCACGCCCAGTTCGTCGCGCAGGCGCCCGCTGGAGCCGCCGTCGTCGGCCACGGTGACGACGGCGGTGAGGTCGCCGGTGATCCGGCGCAGGGCGGCGAGCGAGGCGGACAGGCCCATGCCGCCGCCGAGCGCGACCACCTTGGGCTGGGCACCGCGGCGGCGCGGTTTGGCGCCTCGGGCCTCGACGGGACGGCTCACGCGCCCCTCCGGGACCGCCCGGCGCAGCCTGCTCAGCCGGGAAGAACGTGCTGTCATTCCCGTCCCATGTCCCGGTGTACGACCACCGTCTCCACGCCCTCGGCCGCGAGGCGCGCGGCGAGCTTCTCCGACGTCGCCACCGAGCGGTGCTTGCCGCCGGTGCAGCCGATCGCGATGGTCACGTACCGCTTGCCCTCACGGCGGTAGCCGGCCGCGACGAGGCGCAGCAGCTCGGCGTAGCGGTCGAGGAACTCCTTGGCACCGGGCTGGTTGAAGATGTACGCCGACACCTCCTCGTTGAGGCCGGTGAAGGGGCGCAGTTCCGGGACCCAGTGCGGGTTGGGCAGGAACCGCATGTCCGCGACCAGGTCGGCGTCGACCGGGAGGCCGTACTTGAAGCCGAAGGACATGACGGTGGCGCGGAGCTCGGGCTCCTCCTCGCCGGCGAACTGGGCGTCCATCTTGGCGCGCAGCTCGTGGACGTTGAGGCTGGAGGTGTCGATGACCAGGTCGGCGTCGCCGCGCAGCTCGCGCAGCAGCTCGCGCTCGGCGGCGATGCCGTCGACGATACGGCCGTCGCCCTGCAGGGGGTGCGGGCGGCGCACGGACTCGAAGCGGCGCACCAGGGCCTCGTCGGAGGACTCCAGGAAGACGATCCGCCGCGTGACGTGCTTGGCCGCCAGGTCGGCGAGGGACTCGCGGAGGTTGTCGAAGAAGCGCCGGCCTCGGACGTCGACGACCACCGCGATCCGGGCGACATTGCCCTGCGAGCGGGCGCCGAGCTCCACCATGGTGGGGATCAGCGCGGGCGGGAGGTTGTCGACGACGAACCAGCCGAGGTCCTCCAGGCACTTCGCGGCGGTCGAGCGGCCGGCACCGGACATGCCGGAGATGATCACCAGTTCGGGGATGGCCGCCTCCGGGACTCCGCCCGCGTCGAGGCTCGCGCCCGTGCCCACCTGTGCGTCGTCTCCGCTCTGGTCCTGTCGTTCTTCGTGCTCGTTCACGTTCATGTCTCCTGCCCCCGTCGTTCGTCCGGGGCGCCCGCCGTCACGGGGTCCCCACCGGAACCCGTGGTGCCGGGTTCCTCCTCATCCATGATCTCTCCAGTCGCCGTGTTCACGGCGGGCGCGGCCGGGGCCGCCTGGGCGAGGGCCACGGCGATCGTCTCGGCCGTCTTGCGGCCTATGCCGGGGACCTCGCAGATCTGGTCGATGGTGGCGGATCGTAGTTTCTTCAGGGACCCGAAATGTTTCAGCAGGGCCTGCTTGCGCGTGTCCCCGAGCCCGGCGACGTCGTCGAGCGGGCTCGACCGGAAACGCTGGGCACGCTTGGTGCGCTGGTAAGTGATCGCGAAGCGGTGGGCCTCGTCACGGACCCGCTGGAGAAGGTACAGGCCTTCACTGGTGCGGGGTAGCACGACCGGGTCCTCGTCGTCCGGCAGCCAGACCTCCTCCAGTCGCTTGGCGAGACCGCAGACGGCGATGTCGTCGATGCCCAGCTCGTCCAGAGCCCTCTTGGCGGCGGCCACCTGGGGCTGTCCGCCGTCGACGACGACCAGCTGGGGCGGGTAGGCGAACTTCTTGGGGCGGCCGTCGTCGTCCTTGAGGCCGTTCTCGGAGGCGTCCTGGGGGCCGGTCCCGGAGACGGCCGGGATGTCGTTGCCGGAGGCGTCCTTCAGATCAGCCTGGGAGGCGTCGTCCACCCACTCCCCCGTCTTCTCCTTCTCGGCCAGGTACCGCTTGAACCGGCGGGAGATCACCTCGTGCATGGACCGGACGTCGTCCTGGCCGGCGAAGCCCTTGATCTGGAAGCGGCGGTACTCGCTCTTGCGCTGGAGCCCGTCCTCGAAGACGACCATGGACGCGACCACGTCGTCGCCCTGGAGGTGGGAGATGTCGTAGCACTCGATCCTGAGCGGGGCGCTGTCGAGGTCGAGGGCCTCGGCGATCTCCTCCAGGGCACGCGAGCGCGTGGTCAGGTCGGAGGCGCGCTTGGTCTTGTGCAGGGCGAGCGCCTGGAGGGCGTTGCGCTGCACGGTCTCCATGAGGGCCTTCTTGTCGCCGCGCTGCGGGATGCGCAGGGAGACACCCGAGCCGCGGCGCTCGGCGAGCCACTCCTGGACCGGCTCGACCGGCTCGGGCAGCGCGGGGACGAGGACCTCCTTGGGCACCGAGTCGCCCCTCTCCTCGCCGTAGAGCTGCTGAAGGGCGTGCTCGACGAGGGCGCCGGTGGTGATCTCCTCGACCTTGTCGGTGACCCAGCCACGCTGGCCGCGCACGCGTCCGCCGCGCACGTGGAAGATCTGGACGGCGGCCTCCAGCTCGTCCTCGGCGACCGCGATCAGGTCGGCGTCGGTCGCGTCGGCGAGCACGACGGCGCTCTTCTCCATGGCCTTCTTCAGGGCCCCTATGTCGTCGCGCAGGCGGGCCGCCCGCTCGTACTCCATCTCCTCGGCCGCGTCCGTCATCTGCTTCTCCAGACGGCGGATGTAGGTGCCGGTGCGGCCGGCCATGAAGTCGCAGAACTCCTCGGCCAGATCGCGGTGTTCGTCGGCCGAGACGCGGTCGACGCAGGGCGCCGAGCACTTGCCGATGTAGCCGAGGAGGCAGGGGCGGCCGGTGCGGGCGGCGTTCTTGAAGACGCCGGCGGAGCAGGTGCGGACGGGGAAGACGCGCAGGAGGAGGTCGACGGTGTCGCGGATCGCCCACGCGTGCCCGTACGGCCCGAAGTACCGCACTCCCTTGCGTTTGTGGCCGCGCATCACCTGCACGCGCGGGAACTCCTCGTTCATCGTCACCGCGAGGTACGGGTAGCTCTTGTCGTCGCGGTACTTGACGTTGAACCGGGGGTCGTACTCCTTGATCCAGGAGTACTCCAGCTGCAGGGCCTCGACCTCCGTGGACACCACCGTCCACTCCACGGACGCGGCCGTGGTCACCATGGTGCGGGTGCGGGGGTGCAGGCTCGCCAGGTCCTGGAAGTAGTTCGCCAGGCGCTGACGAAGGCTTTTCGCCTTTCCGACGTAGATCACCCGGCGGTGCTCGTCACGGAACCTGTACACCCCGGGTGTGTCCGGGATCTCCCCTGGTTTGGGGCGGTAGCTGGAGGGGTCGGCCATGTCTCACACCCTACTGGCGAGGGCTGACACTCCGGTGAGCCTGTGGACAACGACCGGGGTCCGTCCGGCGGATCGGGAGCGGTGAGTGAGCTTGCTGGACGGGTTGGGGGTCAGTGGCCTGGGTGTGCGTCCGGCCCGGGCGGGTCCTCAACGTCGGGGCGCAGGCCTGCCGGGGCAGCGTCTGCGGGCCCGCCTCCGATGGATGCGGTCGCGTACTTCCTGGCCGGTGGCATACCGGCGCCGCGCATCCGCGAGCCGGGAGAGCAGGAGGCGGCCCGTGGGCCGGGCGCCCTGGCCGAAGCCTTCGGCGCCGCTCGCGCCCGGCTCGCGGGGCAGCTGTCGGCCGTGCCATCGGCAGGCCGGTGAGGGTCTGTTCGCCCACATACCTCCGCTCGACCGGCACCCGCTGACCCACCTCGCGAAACTCGTGGTCCAGGTCACCGAGTGCCTGGCCCGCAGAGCCGTGGGCTCGTCGGCTTCCGGCCGGTGATGCGCGCCTCAGCCCGCGGTGAACGAGCCGGCGCTCCGGTCACGGCATCCGGCGCGCGTGCGTGATCGCGGGATCCGACCGCGGGGGGCCTACCGGGACTCCAGGAACGTCAGCACCGCCAGCACCCGTCGGTGGTCCTCGGTGTCCTCGGTGAGGCCGAGTTTGCCGAGGATGCTGCGGACGTGTTTCTCGACGGTGCCCTCGGTGACCCACAGGCGGCGGCCGATGCCGGCGTTGGAGCGGCCCTCGGCCATCAGGGCGAGGACCTCGCGCTCGCGGGCGCTCAGGTGGGCGAGGGGGTCGTCGCGATGCCGGGCGGAGAACAGCTCCTGGACCAGGGAGGGGTCGACCACCGAGCCACCCCGGTGGATGCGCTCCAGGGCCTCGATGAACTCGTCGACGACCGTGACCCGGCTCTTGAGCAGGTAGCCCACCTTGCGGCCGCTCGCCAGCAGTTCCAGGGCCTCCTCGACCTCGACGAACGCCGACAGGACGAGGATGCCGGTGTCGGGATGGCGTGCACGGATCGTGCGGGCCGCCTTGAGGCCTTCGGTCGAGTGGTCCGGGGGCATCCTTATGTCGATGATCGCCAGCTCGGGACGTTCCTCGTCGACCAGCTCCAGGAGCCGGGCCGCGTCCCCGGCCTGGCCCGCGACCTCGTATCCGACCCGCTCGCACAGACTGGCGAGCCCCTCCCTGAGCAGGATGTCGTCGTCGGCGAGGACGACACGCGCCCGTGCCGGCTGTTGTGCTGCGTAGTCCATGACCCCGGTCCCCACCCCTGCCCGGCCCTCGCGGCGCGCCTCCCGAGGTCGGAGCTCCCGCGGCCCCGCCCGCCGTCTGCGCTCCCACAGCCTGCCCCACCTTCCCGGTTACAGCTAGCCGGAAGCGGAATTGGGGGCCTGCCGTGACGACGTGCGGCCGTCCGCGGGCGATGCTCGAAGCAGTGCAGATGCAGTCCGGCCGGCCGTCCCGGGCGAGGGGCGGAAGGTCGCACGACCGAAGGGTGCGGGACATGCGGCGGACACGGACCGTGAGGCAGCGTCGAACGGTCCGTGCCCGCCAGTACCCGGAGGAGACGTACGGTCCGACCGACGTCCTGGACCCCAGGGACCCGGACATCGTGCGGGCCAAGCGGCTGCGGAGCGCGCTGAACGGCGGACCTCAGAGCCACTAGAGCCGGACGGACACCCCCCTCCGTCCGACCGGACCGCCCGGAGCGTACGCGACGTCATCAAGTTCAGGCTCCCCCACCCTGGACGGACCCCCCTGCGTGCGCCTCCGGGCGGTCACAAGTCCGGGGAGGGCCCGGCCAGTGGCAGCCGCACGTCCACGGTCGTGCCCTCCCCGGGCGGGCTACCGACGGTCAGCCTGCCGCCGATCGCCTCGACCCGGTCGACGAGCCCGATCAGGCCGGTGCCGTGCCTCGGCTCCGCGCCCCCGACGCCGTCGTCGCGGACGGTCAGTTCCAGGACGTCGTCGCGGATCTCCGCCGACACCTCCACCACGCGCGCGTGGGCGTGTTTGGCCGCGTTGTTGAGGCACTCGGACGTCACGTAGTAGGCGGCCACCTCCAGTCGTTCCGGCAGCCGCGCCGCGGACAGCTTCAGATCGAGTTCGACGGGGACCGCGGAAAGTCGGGCCAGGGAGCGCAGGGCGGGCCCCAGCCCTCCCTTGGACAGGATGGCCGGGTGGATGCCCCTGGCCACCTGGAGCAGGTCCTGGAAGGTGTCGTCGAGGCCCTTGCCGACGTGCGCCAACTGTTCGGCGAGCTCCGAGGACCGGTCGGTCACCAGCATCTCGGCGAGCCGCAGCTCCAGCCGGACCGCGACGAGTCGCTGCTGGACCCCGTCGTGCAGATCGCGCTCGGTGCGACGCCGGGAGGCGTCCGCCTGGGCCACCACGCGCGCGCGTGAAGCGGTCAGCTGGGCACTGCTGTCGGCGTTGGCGATGGCGGTGGCGACGAGGTCGGTGAAGTCGGCCAGCCGCCACTCGATGCCTGCGGGCAGCACCTCCAGGGGCGAGGCCGCGAGGACGAAGCCCCACATCCGGTCGTCGACGACGATGGGCGCGCACGCGGCATGACCGATGTGGGCGGCGCGCCGGGTCCGGGTGACCTCGTCGATCGCCTCGCGCTCCGCCGCCCGGCGTTCCTCACGCGTGGCCTCCTCGAGTTCCTCGGGGAGGCCGAGCCCGGACCCGAGGAGCGTCTGGCTGCCGTCGGGCTCCTGCCGCAGCACGGCCGCGCTGGTGTCCAGCAGGTCTCCCACCTCCTCGGCCACGAGGGCGAACACCTCGGCCGGCGGTGCGCCGTGGGCCACCAGGGTGGCGACCCGGCGCAGGGCGTCCTGTTCCCGGCTGGTGCGGCGGCTGTCGGTGACGTCGCGGGCGGTGGCGTAGACGACCCCCTCCTCAAGGACCGGCCGGGCGCTCCACTGTAGCCGGAGCTCGGTGCCGTCGCTGCGCAGGCAGCGGTTCTCGAAGCCGGCCAGTTCGACGCCGTCGGCCAGCCGCGCGAGGGCCTCCCGGGTGCTCGTGCGGTCCTCCTCGTGCACGAACTCGATGAACGGCCTGGCCAGGAGTTCCTCGCTCGCACGGCCCAGGGTGCGTTCGAAGGCGGGGTTGACCCGCTTGAGACGGCCGTCGAGCCCGCTGATGCAGAGCAGGTCGAGCGAGAGGTCGAAGATGCCCGCCAGTTCCTCCTCGGCCTTCTCACGCCGTCCCTGAGCCGCCGCGAAGGAGGCCATGGTGTCGTTCATCCCTCTGAGCAGCCGGCTCCAGGTGCCCTCGAAAGAGGCCTCGTCGGCGCGGTGTTCGAGGCGGTTGTGGTCGATCGCGGTGTTCATGGCGCGGATCTCGGCGGCCAGCCGCTCGGTGGTCACCCGCAGTTCGCGGAAGGTGTCGGCGACCTCGCCCAGTTCGTCGCGGCCCGCGTACCGGATGTCGTAGGAGAGATCGCCGTACGACAGTGCGCGGGCGCCCGCGGAGACCTCGCCGAGGGGTCGGGTGATCGACCGGCTGAGCGCGAGGGCGAGGAAGGTGACGAGGGCGAGCACGGCGAGGGAAGCGGTGAGGCCGCGTACCGCGCGTGTCTCCGCCTCGCGGCGGTCGTGGCCTGCCGTGGTGTCGAGTGCGCGGGCGGCTCGGTCCTGGACGCCGCGCAGGGCGTCGACGCGGGCGCCGGAGTCGGCGAGCCAGCGCTCGTACGAGGGCCACCGGGCGCTCTCCGGGCGGGCGGTGGCCAGCAGGTCGCGGACCCTGCGGACGGCCCGGCCGGGGTCCTGGGACTGGATGACGTACAGCGCGGTCCGCAGGTCGGCCGAGGTGTTCTCACGGAACGCGTCGAGCTGGGCCGTCTCCAGGGCCGGCCAGCGTCCGGCGCCGGTGGGGCGGCCGGCGGGACCGGCGAACAGGGCGGCGACCTCGGCCTGTTCCCGTTCGGCTGCCTCGATGGCCCGCAGCAGCGCGAGGTGGGCGTCGGCGGCGCGGCCCGAGGCCCGGGTGGGGCGGCCGGATTCGAGCGCGGTCACGTCGTCGAGCAGGGCGTCCTCGACGTTGCCGTACTGCTCGGCGATGTCGGGGGCGGTGAGCGAGCCGGTGCCCGTCCGGTCGCGCAGGGAGCGCAGTTGACGGCCGAGGGCGTCGAGGTCGCCGGTGATGTCGGAGCGGGACCACGAGGCGGCGCGGGCCATGGCGCGCTTCAGGACCTGGTCGGTGCTTCGTTCGGCCGCGGTCCGTTCCGCCGGTGCGCCGGGCCCCGGGCACAGCCGGGCCTTGACCGCGGCGAGCCGCTCGCGTGCGACGGCGTCGGTGACCTCGGTCGCGGCGAACGACACTCCGGTGCCGGTGTGGAAGTCGCGCAGGGTCCGCGCCTCCCGCCACTGGGCCACGGAACTGAAGGCGGTGAAGGCCAGGAGTCCGGTGACCGGCAGCAGTACCAGCAGCAGCAGCTTCCGGCCGACACGCAGCCGGGCGAGCGGCGGGACGCGGTGCGGGGCCCGGGGCTGTCGTCTGAGCGGTGAGCGGCGCATGACAGGGCCTCAGGTGCCGTCGCTTCCGCGTCGGGTGCCGTCGGGTTCCGTCATGCGAATCACCCCTCTGCGGAGGGCCCTTTCACGCGTCCCTGCGGGGAACGGTCGGTCGTGATCCGACCTCTTCAGCATGCCCGTGAACACCGCCGCCGTCCATGTCCCCCGAAGACCGCAGGCGGGCGGGCAGTTGCGGCTCACGGTCGGTTCTCCGGGTAACCGTCGTGGGCGGCGAGGTCCTTGTCGATGGCCTCGACCGCCTCGTCGAGGGTGGCCTTCACCGCGGCCCTGTCGATCACGACCTTCGGGAAGGCCCGGGAGAACGCATCGGTGATCGCCGGACAGGCGGGCGTCCCGGGCCGCGGCCGGGCCACGCCGTCCGTCGACTGCTCGGCCCGCTCGCTCCGGTCGCCGTCGCTTTCCCCGCCGCACGCGGCGAGCAGCACCGCCGTTCCGGTCACAACCTCGGCCAGGGTGCGACGACCCCGTACGACGTTCGCTAGCGGTGTCCTCATCACGCACCCCCACTCGACCGGACCTGCGCGGCCTCCCCAGGGCAGCCCACATGCTACCGCCCGTGACCTCTCACTGCGCTGGGTGAGCGGGAACCGGCGAAATCGGCACAGGACTTGAGCACATTCCAGGTGCCGGGAAGCAATCCTCCCCGAGTCTTACCCGGTAGCCGGAAAGCGCGGTCACCGGCGAGCTGGGACCCTTTCCGCATGTCCATGCGCTGTCTTCTCGTCGATGACAGCATCCGGTTCCTGGAGGCTGCGCGAAGCCTGCTGGAACGCGACGGGATACCGGTCGTCGGCGTCGCACTGTCGGGTACCGAGGCTCTCGTACGGGCCGCGGAGCTGACCCCCGACATCGTCCTCGTCGATCTCGACCTCGATGGCGAGAGCGGCTTCGACGTGGCGGCGGAACTGGCCCGCAGTGTGTCCTGCGTCATCATCCTGGTCTCCACGCACGCGCGAGAGGACTTCGAGGAGCTGATCGCCGGCAGCCCGGCGCGAGGGTTCCTGCCCAAGTCGGCGCTGTCGGCGAGGGCGATCAGGGAGCTGCTGGACGGCGAGGGACAGGCCTCGGCCACCTGAGCGAGCGGGGTCACGGACCGGCCGGGAGTACACCGCGGTTCGGCGACAGGTGTTGTCGGGACTTGGTCAACACGCTTCAATGCGGAGGAACTCGGGGCCGGGAACGACGGCGTACGGATGTGAAGCCTCCCCGGCACTGCCACGGACGGCCCCGACGCACCCTCACGAACGGCCTGACCAGCCGCCCGGACCTGTACAGAAAGGCCCCCTGCATGCCGCACGCCACACAGCACGCGGACGTCGTGAGCGTCGCCGACGCGGAACTGGACTCGGCCCTGCGAGGCGGCCCCTTCCATGTCGCACTGCGTGCGGCGATCGCCGCACGGGGGCTGCCGCTTCAGCGCGTCCAGCACCATCTGTCGCGCTACGGGGTCAAGGTCGGGGTCACCAGCCTGAGTTACTGGCAGCAGGGCGCCCGGCGCCCGCAGCGTCCGGAGTCGCTGAGGGCCGTACGGGCACTGGAGGAGATCCTTCAGCTGCCGGAGGAGTCGCTGATCCGGCTGCTCGCCGAGGACGACGACCGGTCCGCCGCCGAGCGGCCCGCGGCCCGCTCCTACCGCTCCCTCCTCGCCGCCTCTGACGTCCTCGGACAACTCCTCGGCGAGCTGGACGCGCCACCCGACGGCGGACTGCACACCCTCGGCCACCACGAGCGGATAGGCATCGGGGCGCACCGAGAGCTGCGCAGCCGGGAGTCGCACCACATCGTGCGCGCCCAGCGCGAGGGCGTGGACCGCTTCATCGCCGTCCACCACGGCGACCCGGGGTGCGTGCCGGAGCTCATGACCGTGCACGCCCTGGAGAACTGCCGTACGGGACGCGTCCGTTCGCACCACGACACCGGGGTGCTCGTGGCGGAGCTGCTCCTCGACGCCCGGCTGCGGGCCGGTGACACCTTCCTGTTCCGCTACTGCGTCGAGGACGGCACGGCCGGAGTGTCCCGCGAGTACGTCCGCGGCTTCGGCTCGCCCGGCGGGCAGTACGCGCTCCAGGTCCGGTTCGACGAGAACGCCCTGCCGCTGCGCTGCCACCGCTTCGCCCAGCACTCCCCCGCCGCACCCCGCAGCGGCCGTCGGGAACTGTCCCTCACCGGCCACCACCACTCGGTGCACCTGGTCGAGCCGCGGGTGCGGTCGGGGGTGGTGGGGATCGGCTGGGACTGGGAGTGAGCGGTGCGACGTCAGGGCGGTGACCGCGCGTAAACGCTTGCGCAAGCGTTTACGCGGGCTGCTGAATGGGATACCTTCCGGGCGGTGGGCTGCCGTTCCAGTGGCCTGCGGGAGCCGTTCCGGGAGGGGAACCCGATGCCGACCATGGCCGACGTGGCACGCAGCGCGGGCGTCTCCGTGGCGACCGTCTCGCACGTCCTCAACGGCACCCGGCCGGTCCTGCCCCACACCCGCCAGGCCGTGCTGGACGCCGTCGAGGAGCTCGGCTACACCCCCAACACCCTGGCCCGTTCCCTGGTGACCTCCCGCACCCGCTCCATCGGGCTCGCGGTGTCGGCGATCAGCAACCCGTACTTCACGGAGATCCTCCAAGGCGTCGAGGCGGGCGCGCTGGAACACGGCTACAGCCTGCTCATCGCCGATCCGCACGACGACCCCGAGCACGAGCGCAAGGTCGTCCAGCTGCTGCACGAGCGGCGCGTGGACGGCATGATCGTCGCGCCCTCGGCGAACCCGCGCGAACTGGTCTCCTACCTCGGGCGCCATCAGGTGCCGACGGTGTTTCTCGACCGGGTGGTCGACGGTTCGACCGGCGGTGCCGAGGGTTCGGCGGACGGTGCCGGCGGATTGGCGGACGGTGCCGGCGGATTGGCGGACGGTGCCGGCGGATTGGCGGACGGTGCTTTTGCCGCCCCCGCGGACAGCCCGCAGCCCTTCGACCAGGTCTGCGCCGAGAACACCGAGCCGGTGGCCGGTCTTGTCACCCATCTCGCCGGACTCGGTCACCGGCGCATCGGACTGGTGGCCGGCCTGCCCGGACTGAGCACCACCGCAGAACGGATCGCCGGGTACCGACAGGGCCTCACCACCGCCCGCCTCCCCTACGACGATCACCTGGTCGTCCACGGCGACTCCGAGTCCGCCGGAGCCGAACGGGCCACCGCCGCCCTGCTCTCCCTCTCCGCGCCGCCCACCGCCCTCGTGACCGCCAACAACGCGATGACCATCGGCGCCCTGCGTGCCCTGCGCGAACGCGGACTCTCGGTGCCGGACGACCTCGCCCTGTGCTGCTTCGACGACTTCGCCTGGGCCGACCTGTTCTCGCCCCGGCTCACCGCGATCGCCCAGCCCAGCAGGGAGATCGGCGCACAGGCGGTCCGTGTGCTCCTGGAACGCCTCGACCGCCCGGACCGGCCCGCCCGGACCGTGCGCCTGGACTGCACGTTCATGCACCGCACGTCGTGCGGCTGCCCGGACCCCGGGTGACGGGTGCGGCCCTCGCCGTGGCCGGCCTCCCGGCGCTCCCCTTCCTCCCAGCACCTTCAGCCCCCGCAGTTCGAGAAAGGACCCGTTTCGTGATCGTCGTCGCCGGTGAGGCCCTGATCGATCTGGTACCGCAGGGCAGGGGTGCCCTCGCGGGTCTCAAGCCGGCGCTCGGCGGCGGCCCCTACAACACCGCCGTGGCCCTCGGCCGGCTCGGCTCCCCCACCGCCTTCTGCTCCCGCACCTCGCGCGACGCCTTCGGCGAGGCCCTGCTCGACGGGCTCCGGGAGGCGGGGGTGGACGTGTCCGCCGTGCAGCGCGGCTCTGAACCCACCACGCTCGCCGTCGCCACGATCGACACCGACGGCTCGGCCGCCTACTCGTTCTACGTCGACGGCACCGCCGACCGCCTGTTCGCCGCCCCCTCCGAACTCCCCGCCGGCACACGCGCGGTGTCCTTCGGCACCTGCTCGCTCGTCCTGGAACCGGGGGCGAGCGCCTACGAGGAACTGCTGCGGGCCGCGGCGGCGCAGGGTGTGTTCACGGCACTGGACCCGAACATCCGGGCAGGGCTGATCCCCGACGCGGACGCCTACCGGGCCCGGTTCAAGAGCTGGCTGCCGTCGGTGTCCCTGCTCAAGCTCTCCCAGGAGGACGCGCTGTGGCTGGGCGGCACTCCGAGCGAGTGGCTGGCCGCGGGGCCCTCGGCCGTCGTGGTCACCCAGGGCGGTGACGGACTGACCGTGTTCACCAGGGACGGGGCGGTGCTGCCGGTCCCGGGCGAGAAGGTCGACGTCGTGGACACGATCGGCGCGGGCGACACGGTGAACGCGGCCCTGCTGAACGGCCTCGCCAGCCTCGACGCGCTGTCGCCGCAGGCGCTCGCCGGCCTGGGCGTCGAGGACTGGACCCGGCTGCTGCGGTTCGCGGCCCGCGCGGCGGCGATCACCTGCTCACGAGCCGGCGCGCAGCCGCCATACGCCTCGGAACTGGGCGAGCTGTAGGGGACGTCGAAAGAGCGGTGCCCCGCGGGGGTTCCCGCGGGGCACCGCTCGTTCAGTCGTTCCGGCTCAGGCCTTGCGGGCCCGGGTCGTCTTCTTGGCGGGCGCGGCCTTCTTGGTGGCTTCGGCGGCCTTCTTGGCCGCCGTCGTCCTGGCCGTCGCCGTCTTCTTCGCCGTGGACTTGGCGGCGACCGTCTTCTTCGCCGCGGCCGTCTTCCTGGCCGGCGCCTTGCGCGGGGCCTTCACCGAGGTCCCGTCGCTGATCCGGTCGGCGCCGAGGATCTCCCTGAGGAACTTGCCGGTGTGGCTGGCCGGGACTCCGGCCACCTCCTCCGGGGTGCCCTCGGCCACGACGAGTCCGCCGCCCGCGCCGCCCTCGGGACCCATGTCGACGACCCAGTCGGCCGTCTTGATCACATCGAGGTTGTGCTCGATGACGATGACGGTGTTGCCCTTGTCGACCAGCCCTGACAGGACCTTCAGCAGCTTGCTGATGTCCTCGAAGTGCAGACCGGTGGTCGGCTCGTCCAGGACGTAGACCGTACGGCCGGTGGAGCGCTTCTGGAGCTCGCTGGCGAGCTTCACGCGCTGGGCCTCACCACCGGAGAGGGTGGTCGCGGCCTGGCCGAGCCGGACGTAGCCGAGGCCGACGTCCTTGAGGGTGTTGAGGTGGCGGGCGATCGCGGGGACGGCGTCGAAGAACTCCGTCGCCTCCTCGATCGGCATGTTCAGGACGTCGGCGATGGACTTGCCCTTGTAGTGGACCTCCAGGGTCTCCCGGTTGTAGCGGGCGCCGTGGCAGACCTCGCACGGGACGTAGACGTCCGGGAGGAAGTTCATCTCGATCTTGATGGTGCCGTCGCCCGCGCAGTTCTCGCAGCGGCCGCCCTTGACGTTGAAGGAGAAGCGCCCGGGCATGTAGCCGCGGACCTTCGCCTCGGTGGTCTCGGCGAACAGCTTGCGGACGTGGTCGAAGACGCCGGTGTACGTCGCCGGGTTCGATCGCGGGGTGCGGCCGATGGGCGACTGGTCCACGTGCACGACCTTGTCGACGAGGTCGTCGCCGTCCACGCGCGTGTGCCGGCCCGGAACACTCCTCGCGCCGTTGAGCTCGCGCGCCAGGTGGGTGTACAGGATGTCGTTGACCAGGGTCGACTTTCCGGAACCCGACACACCGGTGACCGCGGTGAACACGCCCAGCGGGAAGGACACGTCGATGTCCTGGAGGTTGTTCTCGCGGGCCCCGTGCACCGTGAGCTGCCGGGACGGGTCGAGGGGGCGGCGGATGCCGGGCAGCGGGATGGCCTTCTTGCCCGACAGGTACTGGCCCGTCTCCGACTCGGCGTTGGCCAGCAGCTCCTTCAGGGAGCCACTGTGCACGACCTTGCCGCCGTGCTCGCCCGCGCCGGGGCCGATGTCGACGATCCAGTCGGCGACCTTGATGGTGTCCTCGTCGTGCTCGACGACGATGAGCGTGTTGCCCATGTCGCGCAGCCGGACCAGGGTCTCGATCAGCCGGTGGTTGTCGCGCTGGTGCAGACCGATGGACGGCTCGTCGAGGACGTACAGCACACCGACGAGTCCGGAGCCGATCTGGGTGGCCAGGCGGATGCGCTGGGCCTCGCCGCCGGAGAGGGTGCCGGCCGCGCGGTTCAGCGAGAGGTAGTCCAGGCCGACGTCGACCAGGAACCTCAGCCGCTCGTTGACCTCCTTGAGGACCCGCTCGGCGATCTTCTTGTCACGCGCACTGAGCTTCAGCTCGCCCAGGAAGTCCGCGCAGTCGCTGATGGACATGCCGGAGACCTCGGCGATCGACTTGCCCATGACGGTGACCGCGAGGACGAGCGGCTTGAGTCGGGTGCCCTGGCAGGTGGGACAGGGCACCTCGCGCATGTAGCCCTCGAAGCGCTCGCGGCTGGCGTCGCTCTCGGACTCGCTGTGCCGGCGCTTGACGAAGGGGACGGCCCCTTCGAAGGGGGTCGTGTAGACCCGCTCGCGGCCGTACCGGTTGCGGTAGCGGACCTCGATCTGCGTCTTGTGGCCGTGGAGCAGGGCCTTCTTGGCGCGCTGGGGCAGCCCGGCGAAGGGGATGTCCGTCCGGAAGCCCAGCGCGTCCGCGAGGGCGCCGATCAGACGGCCGAAGTAGTCCTTGGTGTGCCCGTGCGACCAGGGGTGGATGGCGCCCTCGTCGAGGGACTTGTCCTCGTCCGGGACGATCAGCTCCGGGTCGACCTCCATACGCGTGCCGATGCCGGTGCACTCGGGGCAGGCGCCGAAGGGCGAGTTGAAGGAGAAGGAGCGGGGCTCCAGCTCCTCGAAGGACAGGTCGTCGTACGGGCAGTACAGGTGCTCCGAGAACATGCGCTCGCGCTCGGGGTCGTCCTCGGGGAGGTCGACGAAGTCGAGCACGACCATGCCGCCGGACAGGCCGAGGGCGGTCTCCACGGAGTCGGTGAGACGGCGCTTGGCGGAGTCCTTCACCGTGAGGCGGTCGATGACCACCTCGATGGTGTGCTTCTCCTGCTTCTTCAACGTGGGCGGGTTGGAGAGCTGGACGGTCTCGCCGTCCACCCGCGCGCGGCTGTAGCCCTTGGTCTGGAGGTCGGCGAAGAGGTCGACGAACTCTCCCTTGCGCTCCCGCACCAGCGGCGAGAGCACCTGGAAGCGGCTCCCCTCCGGCAGCTCCAGGACCCGGTCGACGATGGCCTGCGGCGACTGGCGCGAGATCGGCCGGCCGCACTCGGGGCAGTGCGGCTTGCCGATGCGCGCGAAGAGCAGACGCAGGTAGTCGTAGACCTCGGTGATGGTGCCGACCGTCGAGCGCGGGTTGCGCGAGGTCGACTTCTGGTCGATGGAGACCGCGGGCGAGAGGCCCTCGATGAAGTCGACGTCGGGCTTGTCCATCTGGCCGAGGAACTGGCGGGCGTACGAGGAGAGCGACTCCACGTAGCGCCGCTGGCCCTCGGCGAAGATGGTGTCGAAGGCCAGGGAGGACTTGCCCGACCCGGACAGGCCCGTGAAGACGATGAGCGAGTCGCGAGGCAGGTCGAGCGAGACGTTCTTCAGGTTGTGCTCGCGCGCGCCACGGACGATGAGACGGTCGGCCACGCCGGTCCGCACCTTTCTTGGCTTGAGAGGGGTGACAGGGGCGGGGCCCCCGTGCTTTCTCAGACTAGGGGGAGCCACTGACAACGCCGGTCGGATTCCCGGATGCGTAACAATCCCCGGCCTTCCAGCATGCCCGACGCCGCACCCGACCATATAGCACGTGCATTCGATTTACGGCACTGCTTCACCACCTTCACCCAAAGGTGTGGCGGAGCTAGGGTCAGCACCATGATTGATCACGCTCATGACCTGGAGTCTGTACGTGGTGCGACCGAGCGGCTGCTGACCGCAGCCGCCGCAATGGACAACGCGGCCGTGACCAAGTCGTCACGGCTGCCGGGCTGGAGCCGCGGCCATGTCCTCGCGCACCTCTCCCGCAACGCCGACGCCCTGGTGAACGTTCTGCGAGGCCGGGCCATGTATCCCTCCGCGGAAGCGCGCGACGCCGACATCGAGCGCGACGCCCCGCGCCCCCTCGACGTCCAGCTCGCCGACCTCCGCGCGAGCGCCGCCCGCTTCGACGAGGAGGGGGCCGTACCGGCCGACTGGTCACGCACCGTCGAGCTCCGCAACGGGGTCACCGACTCGGCCTCCCGGGTGCCGTTCCGGCGGTGGGCCGAAGTGGAGCTGCACCATGTGGACCTCGGGATCGGGTACGAGCTGGAGGACCTCTCGGAAGAGTTCACGCAGCGCGAGATCAACTTCCTGACGCAGCGGTTCCGGGGCCGTCCCGACGTACCCGCGCTCCTCGTCGAGGAGGACGACGGCCGCCGGATCCCGACGGGCGGCGACGGGGATCCCGAGCTCGTCGTCACCGGCCGCCAGGCGGACCTGCTCGGCTGGCTCGCCGGCCGCCGCGACGGCTCGGCACTGACGGTCCACGGCGGCACTCTCCCCTCGCTGCCGCCGCTATAGGCTGCCGCCATGACGTACAGCGGACAGGTGACGGTCGGCGGGCCCGCCGACGTGCACGAGCTCAAGGACCTGATGATCACCAAGATCGCGGTCGGCCCGATGAACAACAACGCCTATCTGCTGCGCTGCCGGGCCACCGACGAGCAACTGCTGATCGACGCCGCCAACGAGGCGGACACCCTGCTGGGCATGATCGGTGACGACGGCATCGCGTCGGTCGTCACCACCCATCAGCACGGCGACCACTGGCAGGCGCTCGCGGCGGTCGTCGCGGCCACGCGCGCGCGTACGTACGCCGGCCGGGACGACGCCGACGGCATCCCCGTCCCCACCGACGTGCCGGTCGACGACGGCGACGTCATCCGCGTGGGGCACGTCGAGCTGACCGCGCGCCACCTGGTCGGTCACACCCCCGGCTCGATCGCCCTCGTCTACGACGACCCGCACGGGCATCCCCATGTGTTCACCGGGGACTGCCTGTTCCCCGGGGGGCCTGGTCGGACAACACGTCCCGAGGACTTCGAGTCGTTGATGGCGGGCCTGGAAGCGAAGGTCTTCGTGCTCCCGGACGAGACCTGGATCTACCCGGGCCACGGCAACGACACCACACTCGGCGCCGAGCGGCCTCATCTCGGCGAGTGGCACGAGCGGGGCTGGTAGGTCGGCGGCATCGCCGCCCTGGTGGCACTTGGGGACAGCCGCGTCTCCGGCAGTCGGCCGGAGCCGGCGACCACCGCACCGAGACGGTCGGGTGAAGAGTCCCGTACCCGCCGAGATGGCCGCCTGGACAGCTGCGTCGGCACCCGCCGCTGCAGCTGCGGGCAGGGCGGGCGTGACGATGCGTGCGATTCGACGCATGATCCTGCGGCCCGGTGCGCGTCTCCATCCACGCCCTGATTGACGGTCAGGGTGTTGCCTCCGCCCGTGGCGAGATTGCTGTTGGGGCGTCCCCTTGGACGACGACGCCGCCACGGTAGTTGTCACCGAAGTTGTTCGCCGTCACCGCCTGAGTCGTCCAACCGACCTGGCGCACAAGTGGTCCGGGAACATCAGCCCAGGTCGGCCAGAACGGCGGCCACTGCGTCGTAGGTGTTCTTCACCCCAGCGGCGTTGCCCAGCCGGTGGCGCTCCAGACGAACGGCACCAAGGTGCCGGACCTCGTAGACCAGCGAACGCCATACCGCGGCGGGAGAGCCGTCCCGCTCCCCGTACGCCTCCCAGAACGCCACACGCTCGTCCTGCTTCGCCGTCGCCATGCGGATCGTCCAGTCCGCGGCCGGGTCGCCCCACCAGGTGCGGTCCATGTCGAGCACCCCGGTGATCGTCGGCTCCGCGGCCCCGGCGTCGAGCATCACGTTGACCGTCCACAGGTCCCCGGTCAGCAGCCCCGGTTCGGTGACCCCGTCGAGCACGGCACGGTCGTGCGCGGCCACCGCGGCGACCTTCCGTACGTCGGCCGCGTCCAGGCCGGCACCGTCCAGGTCGGCGGCGATCTTTTCCAGCGACGTGATCACCGCCTCGCTCCACGTCCCGTGCCCCGGGCCGCCGACGGGCCCGAAGTGCGGTCCCCTCACGTCGTGCACGGAGCGGGCGATCACGCCCATCTGCCGGAAGAACACCGGCCACGCCGTGCGCGGATACGTCCCCAGGTGCTCCGGAGCCGGGACGCCGTCCAGGTGGGTCTGGATCATCCAGTCCCGGCCGATCACCTCGTGCGACCAGTCCACGGCGAGGACCTGCGGCATCAGCGGCGCGATCACCGCCAGCCACGGCACGCTGCCGTACTCGTTGCGCATCAGGTGGCGCTCACTGTGCAACTGGCGGCCCTCTTCCGGCGCGACCCGCAGGATCACCGGCCGATCCCGTCCGGCCAGGTTCACGCGGTACACGTTGTTGTACATCCCCGTGCCCAGCTCGACGGCGGACACCGGCGTGGCGGCGTCCCCGAACGCCCGTCGGCAGACGTTCCCGATTTCCTCGGCGCTCACCGACTGCTGGAACGCCTGCGGAATGCGCTCAATCGACCGGAATTCCATGGGGCTCCCTTGATCTCGTGGCGGGCGCGGCCGGGCGGATGTCAGCGCCGACGGCGGCGGCTTTGCGACTCGGCGGCGTGATCCACGAGTATCAACATGCCGCTTGACCTGCATGGATGACGCTACCGGCAGGCGCAGCGTCCCGCGCGTGCTCGGCGTCGACGCCTCGAAGCGGGTGATCACCTGGGGCGCCCTGGCACTCGGAGGGCTGGCCGGGGGCCTGCCGGGTCAAGCGCTTGGCGTCCACGCCGCGATCCTGCTTGGTCGCGGTGGGCTTCGTCCTGGTGCCGCGCGGACCGCTGCCCACACGTCCGTGGCGTACGCAGGAGCTTGAGGACATCGCACCCGCACGGTGAAGGGTGGTGTAGGGATACCCCTCCGGCGGATCCGCATCAGCCCTTTTTCACCGCGCGCTATCCGCTGTCAATGAGGGATAACCCGCGCTTGAGGTCAGATTTCCGCAAAGTAGATCACGGGTTCATCAAGACTAGCGACGCTCATTGACGCCGCCATAAATGAGTTGCGAAAGTCCACCCAACCGCCCAACCCCCCAAGTCCCCCTGGGGCCTGCGGAGTCCGGGTCAGGACGCATACGAACACAAAGGCGGGTCGTTCCAGGGTTGTTTCAGGAACGAAAATTCTGCGCGCAGTCCGCACGGGGCTGACCGGCGTAATTGCTGTGCATTTATTCATGAGATTGCCTGGAAGTCATCGCTCGAACCCGTAACGCCTGGGTGAGGGCCACACAAGAGAGCTGAGCACGTGGGCCGATTCATGTTGCGCCGTTTCGTCAACTACCTGGCGCTGGTCATCATCGCGGCCTCCCTCACGTACGCCCTCGCGGCGATCAGTCTCAACCCGAGAGCCAACTTCGAGGGCCGCAACCCGAAGCCCTCGGCCGCTTCGGTGACGTCCACGCTCAACGACTACAACCTCAACCCCGACAAGCCCCTCCTGGTCCGCTTCGGCCACTGGGCGAACGGCGTGGCGCACGGCGATCTCGGGCGTACCGTCACCGGCGGTCAGGTCAATGACGAGTTCGGCCGCCGGGTCGGCGTGAGCACCCGACTGCTGCTCATCTCGACGCTGCTGGGCTCCGTGGGCGGAGTCATGGTCGGCGCGTGGGGAGCCATCAGGCAATACCGGGCATCGGACCGAATCTCGACCCTGGCGTCATTCGGCGTGCTCGCCATGCCGGTGTTCGTGATCGCCGTAACGCTGAAGCTCTGGGCCATCGACCTCAACGACGCGGCGGGACACAAGGTCATCGAGTACACCGGGGAGTACGACCCCGGGTTGAGCGGCACGGGCGATATCCTCCTGAGCCGGCTTCAGCATCTGCTGCTGCCCAGCCTGACTCTGATCATCATCCAGGTAGCCCTGTACAGCCGCTACCAGCGCAGTTCAATGCTCGACGTGCTGGGCAGCGACTTCCTGCGCACGGCCCGCGCCAAGGGTCTGAGCCGACGGGCCGCCCTGATGAAGCACGGTCTGCGCACCGCGGTCCTGCCGGTCGTGCCGCTTCTCGTCTACAACGTCGTCCTTCTCTTCACCGGCGCCACCTTCACCGAGAAGATCTTCGGCTGGCACGGTATGGGCGAGTGGCTGATCAACTCGATCAGCACCAATGACGTGAACGCCACCGCCGCCGTCGGCCTGTTCACCGCCGTGATCGTCCTGATCGCGGGCCTGTTGTCCGACCTGCTGTACGCGGCTCTCGATCCGCGCGTACGGGTGAGCTGAACTCCTCTCGCCCCCGTCGAGCCCGCCCTGATCCCGCGCCCAGAGGAAAGCCCCCATGGCCGTCCAGACTCCTTCCGCACAACCCGCAGCACCCGTCGCCGTCACAGCGCAGCCGGCCCCTCGACGCAGAAGCCGGACCCGACTCACCGCCATCCGTTTCGCGCGCAACCGCACAGCGCTCTTCGGACTGCTGATGCTCGCCCTGCTGTTCCTGATGGCCTATGTGGCCCCGCTGTTCTACAAGTGGAGCTATACGGACCTGGACTTCAACGCCTTCCAGCAGCCGCCGTCGGCCAGCCACTGGTTCGGCACCGACCAGACCGGCTCCGACCTGTTCGCGCTGACCGCCAGAGGCATGCAGAAGTCCCTGGTCATCGGTCTTCTCACCGGCGTGATCTGTACCGTTGTGGCAGCGGCCGTCGGGGCGAGCGCGGGCTACTTCGGCGGCTGGACGGACCGCGGCCTGATGTGGGTGGTGGACCTGCTGCTGGTGATGCCCAACTTCCTTATCATCGCGGTGCTTTCGCCCCTGTTCCAGGGGACGACCTGGCTGGTCTTCGTGGTGCTGCTGGCTGCGTTCAGCTGGATGATCACCGGCCGGGTGGTACGCAGCATGACGCTGACGCTGAAGGACCGTGAATTCGTCAAGGCCGCGAAGTACATGGGCGTACCGGCCCCGGTGATCATCTTCCGGCACATCCTGCCGTCGATGGCCTCGATGCTGATCATCGACGGAACCATCCAGGTGGGTACCGCGATCATCGGCGAGACCAGCCTGTCGTACTTCGGATTCGGTGTGCAGGCGCCCGATGTGTCGCTCGGCACGGTGATTGCCACTGGCACTCCGGCCGCCCCCTCCTTTCCGTGGCTGTTCTACTTCCCGGCCGGCTGCCTCGTTCTGATCTGCCTGTCCATCGCCTTCATCGGCGACGGGCTGCGCGACGCCCTCGACCCCAACTCCAGCCGCGCCAAGGCCAGGAAGAACCGCAAGTCCCCGGAAGGACCCACGACGTGACCGCCATTCTGAGCAGCCGCGAGCCGACCGCAGAACCGGAGCTCGCCCCCGCTCTGGAAGTCACCGACCTGCATGTCACCTTCCCGAGCGAGGCCGGTGATGTCCGCGCGGTGCGCGGTGTCTCCTTCTCGGTGCGGCCGGGCGAGGTACTGGGCATCGTCGGCGAGTCGGGATCGGGCAAGTCGGTGTCGTCCATGGCGGTTCTTGGCCTGCTGCCCGAGACGGCCGCGGTGAGCGGCTCCGTAAAGCTCCACGGGAACGAGCTGCTGGGCCTGGACGACCGGTCGATGACCCGGATCCGCGGCAAGGACATCGCCATGGTCTTCCAGGACCCGCTGTCCGCGCTGACCCCCGTGTACACGGTGGGCGACCAGATAATCGAGGCCCTCCGGATCCACCAGGACCTGGACAAGGACGCGGCCCGCAAGCGCACCATCGAACTGCTCGACATGGTCGGCATTCCCGACCCCGCCCGCCGGGTGGACGCCTTCCCGCACGAGTTCTCCGGCGGCATGCGGCAACGCGCGGTGATCGCGATGGCCATTGCCAACGACCCCAAAGTGATCATCGCCGACGAGCCGACCACCGCTCTGGACGTCACCATCCAGGCGCAGATCCTGGATGTCCTCAAGACCGCTCAGGAGGTCACCGGCGCCGCCATCGTCGTGATCACCCACGACCTCGGGGTGGTGGCCGGATTCGCCGACCGGGTCCAGGTGATGTACGCGGGCCGACCGGTCGAGACCGGTTCGGTGGACGAGGTCTACTACACGCCGCGCATGCCCTACACCATCGGCCTGCTGGGCTCGATCCCCCGGCTCGATGACGACCGGCAGCACGTCCTCACTCCCATCGACGGCAACCCGCCCTCGCTGCACGACCTGCCGCTCGGCTGCCCTTTCCAGACACGTTGCCCCATCGCCGTGGACCGCTGCCGCGAGGCCGAGCCGGAGCTGCTCGCGACGGAGGCCGACGCGGCGGACAACAGCAGCCACTTCACCGCCTGCCACCGCAGCCACGAAATGGCCGAGGGCGGCTCCCTGGTCCCCGCCGAGGTCTACCCGGTACCGGAGCCGCCGCAGACGACGGCAGTGGCTCAGGTGCCCCGGGAGGAACGGGCGACGGTTCTGGAGATCGACGGCCTGGTCAAGCACTTCCCGCTGATGAAGGGCGCGGTGTTCAAGCGGCAGGTCGGCACCGTCCGGGCGGTGGACGGCATCGGCTTCGACATCCGCGAGGGCGAAACCCTGGGACTGGTCGGGGAGTCCGGCTGCGGCAAGACCACCACCCTTCTGGAGATCCTGGACCTGCCCAGCGGGCAGGCCGGGACGGTCACCGTGTTCGGCAGGGACATCCGGGGCCTCAAGGGCAGTGACCGCAAGGCACTGCGCCGCGACCTGCAAGTGGTCTTCCAGGACCCCTTGGCCGCTCTGGACGCCCGGATGCCGGTCGGTGACATCATCGCCGAACCGCTGACGACGCACGGCTGGGCCAAGAACCGGATCGCCGCCCGCGTACCCGAACTGCTGCGCCAAGTGGGACTCGATCCCGAACACGCAGAACGTTTCCCGGCGGAGTTCTCCGGCGGCCAACGGCAGCGCATCAGCATCGCCCGCGCGCTGGCGCTGGAACCCAAGCTGGTGATCCTCGACGAGCCGGTCTCGGCGCTGGACGTCTCCATCCAGGCCGGCGTGCTCAATCTGCTGGACGAACTCAAGGCCCGGCTCGGGCTGAGCTATCTCTTCGTCGCCCACGACCTGACCGTCGTACGGCACATCGCCGACCGGATCGCCGTGATGTACCTCGGGCGGATCGTCGAACTGGGCAGCGCCGAGTCGATCTTCGAAGCTCCCTCCCACCCCTACACACAGGCCCTGCTGTCGGCCGTGCCGCTGCCCGACCCGCACAAGGAGCGGCAGCGCAAGCGGATCCTGCTCACCGGCGATCTGCCGAGCCCGGCGGACGTACCGAGCGGCTGCCGGTTCCGCAACCGCTGCCCCAAGTTCACCGCTCTCGACGAGGCGGCCCGCACCCGCTGCCGCGACGAGGACCCGGCCCTGCACGACCTCACCGACAACCGTCCCGGCCACAGCGCCGCCTGCCACTACGCGGCGGCCGCCGCGGTGCTGTAGGCGCAACGCCCCTGCTTCTCGCCGTCCCTGTCCCACTCTGCACCGTATGAGGAGAGCACCCTTGAAGAGAACCCGTACGTCCCTTGCGCTGGTCACCCTGGTCACCACCGGCGCACTGACCCTGACCGCGTGCGGCGGAGGCGACACCAAGGACGACAGCAAGAAGACCTCAGTCCCCGAGTCCACCGCGAACAACATCGCCGCGACGGACCGGACCAAGCTGAAGCAGGGCGGCACCCTCAACTGGCCGCTGGGCGAGATCGCGGAGAACTTCAACTACAACGAGATCGACGGCACGCTCGCCGACGGCTACGACGTCGAGCGCGCCCTGATGCCGATCATCATGAAGTCGGACGCCACCGGCGTCGTGAGCCCCGACCCCGACTACGTGACCTCGGCCACCGTGGACGAGAGTTCCGGCAAGCAGGTTGTCACCTACGAGATCAACCCGAAGGCCAAGTGGTCCGACGGCACAGCGCTCTCGTACAAGGACTTCTTGTCCCAGTGGACCGCCCTGAACGGGAAGAACACCAAGTACAAGATCTCCTCCAGTACCGGCTACGACCTGATCAAGAGCGTCGCCAAGGGCAAGAGCGACCAGGAGGTGATCGTCACCTTCACCAGCTCCTTCGGCGACTGGAAGAGTCTGTTCAGCCCGCTCTACCCGGCCTCGGTCACCAGCACCCCGGACGGCTTCAACAACGGTTACCTGGGCAAGATCCCGGTCACCGCGGGCCCCTTCAAGTTCGGCAGCATCGACAAGACCGCGAAGACCCTGACCGTTGTCCGCGACAGCACCTGGTGGGGCGACAAGGCGATCCTCGACAAGATCATCTATCGTGCGCTGGACTCCGACGCCACCGCCGGAGCCTTCGCCAACGGCGAGGTCGACTTCTTCGACGTCGGCCCGGACCCGGCCGCCTACAAGGAGGCCAAGGCCGTCAAGGGCGCCTCCATCCGTGAGGCCGCAGGCCCGAACTACCGTCACCTCACCATCAACGGCACCCAGGGCGCCCTCAAGGACGTCGCCGTGCGGCAGGCCGTCACCCAGGCACTCAGCCGTGACGCCATCGCCAAGTCCGACCTCCAGGGCCTGGGCTGGACACCGACGCCGCTGAACAACCACTTCTACGTCACCAACCAGAAGGGCTACAAGGACAACGCCGGCGAGTACGGAACGTACAACCCGGCCAAGTCCAAGGCCTCGCTGGAAGCGGCAGGCTGGAAGCTCGACGGCGAGTACCGTAAGAAGAACGGCAAGACGCTCGAACTCAACCTCGTCATCCCAGCCGCCGTCAGCGTCTCGGCCAACGAGGGCAAGCTGATGCAGCCGATGCTCAAGGCCGTGGGCATCAAGCTGAACATCAAGTCCGTGCCGCTCCAGAACTTCTTCGACAAGTACGTCACCCCGGGCAACTTCGACCTGACTGTCTTCTCCTGGATCGGGACCCCCTTCCCGACCTCGTCGACCCAGTCGATCTACGCCAAGCCCGTGGGCTCCGACATCCAGCAGAACTACACCGGTGTGGGCAGCGACGAGCTCGACGCCGCCATGAAGAAGGCCTCCGCCGACCTCGACCCGGCCCAGGCCATCACCGACACCAACGCCGCCGACACCCTGATCTGGAAGCAGGCCAACCTGCTCCCGCTCTACCAGCGCCCCGACATCAAGGCCGTCAAGAGCACCCTGGTCAACCTCGGCGCCTACGGCTTCGCGGACCCGCGCTACCAGGACATCGGCTTCACCCGGTAAGGGAGTGTCCGTGGGCGGAGGGTCCGAGGAATTCCGGGAAGCCTCGGGAGCGTGACGCCCGTGGCTCCGGGTAGCCGGCGGGTCGCGAGCACCCGGTGGGGTGTGATGGAGCTGCACTCCACCGAGGACAGTGCGAGCCTGCCTGGGATCCCGAGGCCTCCAGCCAGACGGGAGACCTACCGGCAACTGCCGCAGCCTCACGGCGCCGGCCTCCTTGTCGTTCTCGATGTACTCGGCGCCGATCTCCCAGACGTTGTCTGCAGCGAAGGCTCGGGGGGCGTCCATCTGTCGGTCGACACCGCGCTTCAGGTCACGGGGGTCCTCGCTCATACGGGCGTACAAGAACGCCACGGTGCGGGCGGGGCAGGGTTGGCGGTCACATTTGTTGTGTTGCCCGGTGAC
The DNA here is from genome assembly GCF_049739545.1 of Streptomyces sp. SLBN-8D4. Classification (NCBI taxonomy): domain Bacteria; kingdom Bacillati; phylum Actinomycetota; class Actinomycetes; order Kitasatosporales; family Streptomycetaceae; genus Streptomyces; species Streptomyces sp. SLBN-8D4. The sequence continues at coordinate 7,351,112 of NZ_JBMGQC010000001.1, read as the reverse complement.
CTTTGGTGTTCCCGGGAGGCGTGGGCAACACCCGCAAGTCGACCGCAACTTCCGGAGGGGCACGCACGGGGGTGGTGAACTCCGGGGCGCGCGCCCCGCACACACCCCTGCGCGCGCACCCCGTGTGAACTCTTCGCACACTCCGGTGTCACGCACGCGCTCCCGGCGCACTTGGTTGCGCAGTCAACTGGGAGCAGCCCCGCACAGGACGACGGCTCCTGCGCGGTACGGGCCGCCGGTCTTTCATCCCCGCCCTCGACCGGCGGCCCCGGCCCGCTTGTCCGGAAACTGTTCACAGAAACGCAACACCCGTTCCCAATATGCGGACGATTGCCGTCGTGACCTCGACAAACGGGACAGTGGACTGTCACTCTCCCGCCATGCACCCTGCCCCTCGCGCCCTGCGCCGCGCCGCCGCCGCGGCATCCATAGCCCTGCTCGCCACCGCCGTCGGCTGTGCTCCGCAGCCGGAGGACGACGCGAACGCCAAGGCCTCGGGGTCGACCGGAACCACCTGCGCCAAGGGCGAGTTGGCCACCAAGACCTCCGGCAAGCTGACCGTCGCGACCGACGAGCCCGCCTACGAGCCGTGGTTCAAGGACGACAAGCCCGCGAGCGGCAAGGGCTTCGAGTCGGCCGTCGCGTACGCCGTGGCGAAGCAGCTCGGTTACGACAAGAACGCCGTGGTCTGGCAGAGCGTTCCCTTCAACAAGGCCTTCGCACCAGGTGAGAAGACCTTCGACTTCGACATCAACCAGGTGTCGATCAGCGCCGAGCGCAAGAAGGCCGTGGACTTCTCGTCCGGCTACTACGACGTGCGCCAGGCCGTCATCGCGCTCAAGGGCACGAAGGCGTCCAAGGCGACGAGCATCGCGGACCTTAAGGGCCTCAAGCTGGGCGCCCAGGTCGGCACGACGAGCCTGAACTACATCGAGGACGTGGTGAAGCCAACCCACGAGGCCGCCGCGTACGCCAAGAACGACCAGGCCAAGTCCGCGCTCCAGAACCGCCAGGTGGACGCCATCGTCGTCGACCTGCCGACCGCCTTCTACATCACCGCGGCAGAGGTGACGGACGGCACGATCGTCGGGCAGTTCGAGAACCAGGGCGGTACGCCGGAGCAGTTCGGGCTCGTTCTCGACAAGGGCAGCGCGCTCACCTCCTGCGTGACCGGTGCCGTGGACGCCCTGCGCAAGGACGGCACGCTCGCCAAGCTGGAGCAGGAGTGGCTGTCGGACGCCGTCGACGCCCCGGTGCTCAAGTGACGCTCACGAAGGACGAGGCCGGCCAGGAGAGCGCGGGCGACTCGTACACGCCCTCGCAGCGGCGGATCGAGCGGGAGCGCCTCAAGCGCACCCGCGCCCGCCGCGCGACGGCGATCGCCGCGGTCTCGACTCTGGTCACCGCCGTCGTCCTCTACCTGGTCGTCGTCAACGCGCCCGGCTGGCCGCGCACCAAGGAGACGTTCTTCAGCGGGCAGTACGCGCGCGAGGCGTTCCCGAAGGTCCTCGAAGGGCTGTGGCTGAACGTCCGGCTGCTGCTGGTCTGCGGTGCCGCCGTGCTGGTGCTCGGCATGCTGATCGCCATCGCGCGCACGCTGCGCGGCCCGGTGTTCTTCCCGCTGCGCTTCCTGGCCGCCGCCTACACGGACTTCTTCCGCGGGCTTCCGCTCATCATCAACCTCATGATCGTCGTCCTGGGCGTCCCGGCCCTGCGGCTCCAGGGCGTGACGGTCGACCCGGTGTGGCTGGGCGGTACGGCGCTCACGCTGACGTATTCGGCGTACGTGGCCGAGGTGTTCCGCGCCGGCATCGAGTCCGTGCATCCCTCACAGCGCGCCGCGGCCCGTTCGCTCGGGCTCTCCAACCGGCAGGCGCTGCGGTACGTGGTGCTCCCGCAGGCGGTGCGCCGCCAGGTGCCGCCCCTGCTGAACGACCTGGTGTCCCTCCAGAAGGACACCGGTCTGGTGTCGATCGGGGGCGCGATCGACGCCGTACGGGCCGCCGACATCATCGTCGGCCGGAGCCTCAACTACACGCCGTACATCGTCGCGGGCCTGGTGTTCGTGGCGCTGACCATCCCGATGACCCGCTTCACGGACTGGGTGACGGCACGGATGGACCGCCGGCGGGCCCAGGGAGGAATCGCATGAGCGACGCAGACGGACCGGTGCTGCGGATGGAGTCCGTCCGCAAGACCTTCGGCGGTTCGGTCGTGCTGCGGGACGTCGACCTGGAGGTCGCCCCGCACACGGTGACCGCGTTGATCGGGGCCTCCGGCTCCGGCAAGTCGACGCTGTTGCGCTGCGCCAACCTCCTGGAGGAGATCGACGACGGCGCCATCTGGCTGGACGGCGAGGAGATCACCGATCCGCGCGCGGACCAGGACGCGGTACGGCGCCGTATCGGCGTGGTTTTCCAGGCGTACAACCTCTTCCCGCACATGACGGTGCTGGAGAACATCACGCTGGCCCCGCGCCGGGTGCACGGAGTGGCCCGCGCGGAGGCCGAGGAGCACGCCCGCGAGCTCCTGGAACGGCTCGGGCTCGGCGGGAAGGCGGGCGAGTACCCCGACCGGCTCAGCGGCGGTCAGCAGCAGCGGGTGGCGATCGTGCGGGCCCTCGCCGTGCGCCCCCGGCTGCTGCTGCTCGACGAGATCACCGCGGCCCTCGACCCCGAGCTGGTGGGCGAGGTCCTGAACGTCGTGCGCGACCTGAAGGCCGACGGGATGACCATGATGCTGGCCACGCACGAGATGGGCTTCGCTCGCGAGGTCGCCGACCAGGTGTGTTTCCTGGACTCGGGTGTGGTCCTGGAGCGCGGGACCGCCGAGCAGATCTTCGGCGACCCGCGGCAGGAGCGCACCCAGCGCTTCCTGAAGCGGATCGTGGAGGCGGGACGGCTGTAGGGAGCGGTACGTGTGGTAAGGACCGCCCGTCCAGGACATCGGTCCTTACACGTCGGCCTGGGCAGGACCTGCCAGCGCCGCGACGCGCTCCACGCCGAACACGTACCCCTGCACACCGCAGCCCGCGATGACCCCGTCCGCGCGCAGCGAGACGTAGGAGTGGTGCCGGAAGGACTCGCGCCGGTGGATGTTGGAGATGTGCACCTCCAGTACCGGCAGCCCGTCACAGGTGTTGAGTGCGTCCAGGATCGCGACCGAGGTGTGCGAGTAGGCACCGGGGTTGATGACGATCCCGCAGTGGTTCAGCCGGGCCTCGTGGATCCAGTCGACCAGCTCGCCCTCGTGGTTGGACTGCCGGAAGTCCACCGTGCCGCCGTGCGCGGCCGCCGCCTTCGCGCACAGGGCCTCGACGTCGGCGAGGGTGTCCTTGCCGTAGATCTCCGGCTGCCGCTGACCCAGCAGGTTCAGGTTGGGACCGTTGAGGATCATGATCGGGGCGTTGGCGAGGGTGCGGGGCACGGTTCCTCCGGTCGGTGAAGACGGGCTGCTCGGACCCGGTTTATCACGGTGCGCCGAGCGCGGCGCGGCCCATACCCTCCGGGCCGTTCTTCGGGATGAGCGACAACACGAACCTGCTCGCCTATCTGTGTGCCCCCAACACCACCATCGTCTTCGATGTGGACTACGGCCACACCGATCCCCAACTCGTCATCCCCTACGGCGGTCTCGTCCGCGTCGACGGTCCTGCCCGGCGCATCACCGTCACGTACTGATCACTCCCGAGCGCGCTCACGCGCCCCCGTAACCCGCGATCACCGTGGGTAGTTGACGCGGCATGCACGACGTACGCACCGTGAGGGCGCCCTCCATGCCGAGGCTCGCGGCCGCCTCGCTCGCCGGGACGGCCATCGAGTTCTACGACTTCTTCGTCTACGGGACGGCCGCGGCGCTGATCCTGGGGCCGCTGTTCTTTCCGACCTTCTCGCCGCTCGCGGGGACGCTGGCCGCCTTCGGGACGTTCGGGGTGGGGTTCGTCGCGCGACCGCTCGGGTCGGTGCTGTTCGGGCACATCGGTGACCGGCGCGGACGGCGGCCGGTTCTCGTGGGCTCGCTGCTGCTGACCGGCGCCGCCACGGTCGCGGTCGGCAGTGTGCCGACGTACGACGCGATCGGCATGGCCGCGCCCGTGCTGCTTCTGGTACTGCGCTTCCTCCAGGGTCTTGGGCTCGGCGGGGAGTGGGGCGGGGCCGTGCTGCTGACCGCCGAGCACGCGCCCGCCGAGCGGCGCGGGCTGTGGACGAGCTTCCCGCAGGTGGGACCCGCGCTGGGCTTTCTCCTCGCCAACGGGGTGGTGCTGGCGCTGTCGGCCACGCTGTCCGAGGCGCAGTTCGCCGCGTGGGGCTGGCGGGTGCCGTTCTGGGCGGCCGGGGTGCTGGCGGCGCTGGGCCTGTGGCTGCGCTCCTCGCTTGCGGAGAGCCCTGGTTTCCTGGAGATCGACGACCACGCGCGCGTGCCGCTCGCCGAGGTGGCCCGCGACCACTGGCGGCTCGTCCTGCTGACGGCCGGGGCGCTCGCGGTCGGGTACGCGATCTTCTACGCCGTGACGACGTGGTCCCTCGCCTACGGGACGGAGCGGCTCGGGGTGAGCCGTACCGTCATGCTGACCTGCATCATGGCCGCGGTGCTGGTGAAGGGCTCACTCACGCCGGTGGCGGCGCTGCTCGGGGACCGGTACGGGCGGCGGCCGCTGTGTCTCGCGGGATGTGCGGCGGCGGCGCTGTGGATGTTCCCGATGGTGGTGCTGCTCGCGACCGGGGAGCCGCTGCTGATGTTCCTCGGCTTCCTGGGCGCGATGATCGCGTTCATCACGATGTTCGCGGTGATCGCCGCCTATCTGCCGGAGCTGTACGAACCGCGCGTCCGCTGCACGGGGGCCGCTGTCGGCTACAACCTCGGCGGGGTGGTCGGCGGCGCGCTGACGCCGGTCGTGGCGACGGCTCTGGTGGAGCAGGGCGGGCGGGTGCCCTGGGGGGTGGGGGCGTATCTGACCGGGATCGCGCTGCTCAGTCTCGGGTGTTTCGCGTTGCTGCCGGAGACGCGGCCGGTGCCCGTGGCGGCGGTGGCGGCAGAGCCGGCTATGGATTGATCGCCAGCTCCAGGTAGGCCGCGAACACCACCAGGTGGACGCCGCCCTGCAGCGGTGTGGCCCGGCCGGGAACCACCGTCAGGGAGCTCACCACCACGGTCAGGGCCAGCAGCACCATGTGGGTGGAGCCGAGGCCGAGGACGAGCGGGCCGGAGAGCCAGACGGACGCCAGGGCGACCGCGGGGATGGTCAGGCCGATGCTGGCCATGGCCGAGCCGAGGGCGAGGTTGAGGCTGGTCTGCACGCGGTCGCGGCGCGCGGAGCGCAGGGCGGCGATGGTCTCGGGGAGCAGCACCAGCAGGGCGATGATCACACCGACGACGGCCTGCGGGAGACCGGCCTTCGCCACCCCGGACTCGATGGTGGGCGAGACCCCCTTGGCCAGGCCGACCACCCCGATCAGGGCCAGGCCCAGCAGGCCCAGACTGATCAGCGCGGCGCGGGCGGTCGGCGCGTGGGCGTGGTCGTCGACGGTGATCACCTCGCCCTGGCGGCTGATCGGGAGGAAGTAGTCGCGGTGCCGTACGGTCTGGGTCGCCACGAACAGGCCGTAGAGGATCAGCGAGGACAGAGCGGCGAAGGTCAACTGGGTGGTGGAGAACTCCGGGCCCGGCTTGCTCGTGGTGAACGTCGGCAGCACCAGGCTCAGCGTGGCCAGGGTGGCGACCGTGGCGAGGGCGGCGCCGGTGCCCTCGGGGTTGAAGACCGCCGTGCCGTGGCGCAGTGAGGCCACGAGGAGGCTGATGCCGACGATGCCGTTGCAGGTGATCATCACGGCCGCGAAGACCGTGTCCCTGGCCAGGGTCGAGCTCTTGTCGCCGCCGTCCGCCATCAGGGTGACGATCAGGGCCACCTCGATGATCGTGACGGCGACGGCGAGGACGAGCGAGCCGAAGGGTTCGCCGACCCGGTGGGCGACCACTTCGGCGTGGTGCACTGCGGCCAGCACGGCCCCGGCGAGCACCAGGGTCACGAGAACGACGACGACCGCGGGCAGGTCGCGGCCCCAGGTGAACACCAGCAGGACGACCGCGAGCACCGGCACGACGGACGTCCAGCTCGTGGTGAGCGACCTGAGCCGAGCGATCATGCAGCGATCGTCGCAGAGGCGCGGGGGCCACGCACTACGCCGGGACTACTTGAGTTCACCCGATTCCAGGACGTCGCAGTTGGTGTAGACGCGCTCGCCGATGCTCAGCTCGCCCAACTGCTCCGCGAGTTTGCTCGTCTCGGGGTCGTCGCTGTTGCGCATAGCCTCGTCGAACGACTCGAACTCGATCAGCGCCAGGTAGTGGTTGGGCTTGTCCCGGTCCTTCAGGAGCATGCGGTGGGTCGGGCCGCCCGTCCTGCCCGCGCCGCGCTGCTCCGCCTCCTGCAGCAGCTGCCGCATCTCGTCCAGGCGCTCGGTCTCGAAGCCGATGATCTGCACGAACTTCATGGTGTCTCCAGCCGGCCGCGGCGCCCCCGGGCCGGGGAACGCACTCTGGAACAAAACAAGCACCGGGAGCGGTACCCGGCAATTCGCCGCGCACCGCTCCCGGTGGTGGTTCTTCCTACGCCTGCCGTGGTCAGGCCTCGATGCTGTCCTTCGGAGCGCCTTCGCTCTCCGTCTGCGCCGCCTTGGCCGCCGCCTGCCTCTTGGAGGCCATGAGGCTGGTGATCGTGGTGACGATCAGGACCGAGCAGATCACGCCTAGCGAGACCGGAATGCTGATCTCGGGGACATGGACCCCGGACTCGTGCAGGGCGTGCAGGACCAGCTTGACGCCGATGAAGCCGAGGATGATCGACAGGCCGTAGCTGAGGTGGACCAGCTTCTTCAGCAGGCCGCCGATGAGGAAGTACAGCTGCCTCAGCCCCATCAGGGCGAACGCGTTGGCCGTGAAGACGATGTACGGGTCCTGGGTCAGGCCGAAGATCGCGGGGATCGAGTCGAGCGCGAAGAGCACGTCGGTGGAGCCGATGGCGAGCATCACGACGAGCATCGGGGTCATGACCCGCTTGCCGTTCTCCACGATCCACAGCTTGGTGCCGTGGTAGCGGTCGGCCACTCCGAACCTGCGCTCGGCGGCCTTGAGCAGCTTGTTCTCCTCGAACTCCTCGTCCTCCTCGTCCGCACGGGCCTCCTGGATGAGCTTCCAGGCGGTCCAGATGAGGAAGGCGCCGAAGATGTAGAACACCCAGGCGAAGCTGGCGATGATCGCGGCACCGGCGGCGATGAAGATCGCGCGCAGCACCAGGGCGATGAGGACACCGACGAGGAGCACCCGCTGCTGGTACTGCGAGGGCACCGCGAACTTCGCCATGATCAGGACGAAGACGAAGAGGTTGTCCACGCTCAGGGACTTCTCGGTGATGAAGCCCGCGAAGAACTCACCGGAGGGCTCGCCGCCGGCGAAGATCATCAGCCCGAGGCCGAAGAGGCCGGCCAGGGCGATCCAGACGACCGTCCAGATGCCCGCTTCCTTGATGGACACGTCGTGCGGCTTGCGGCCGATGAAGAAGTCGACCGCGATGAGGGCCGCGAGGCCCACGATCGTCAGGACCCACAGGGTCACGGAAACATCCACAGTTCCTCCGGCAATACGTAACGGCAAGTAACCAGCGTCGTCGCGCTGCCGGAGGTCTCTTCCACCCACGGTGGGCCGGCGCCCCGGGATCAGGCCTGATCCGTATTGACGGGTACGCCGCAGTCGACAGGGAGTACTCCCCTCCGTGCCACCAACCGTACCCAATCACCAAGGAAAGGTAAAGCGATTAGCAAAAGAAAGGTCAAATTCCCTGACCGGAGGGGCTTTACGTGTACTTGGTGCGGGCCTCCGCGACCTGGCTCAGGACCTGTTGGAGCACCTGGCTGCCCGGCGGGACGAGGGCGGGCTCGTAGGTCCAGGCGTGTCCGACCCACGGGTCGGCGAGGTGGTCGTCGGGCACCGGGGTCAGCCGCATGAGCGAGCGCCACAGGGGGTCGAGGAGGGGGCCGTAGCCGGAGGCGTCCTCACGGTCCGCGACCATCATCAGGTGGACGCCGACGGACGGCCCCTCGTCCGCCAGATAGCGCAGCTGGGTCACGGCCCGGTCGTCGAAGCCGTGCGGGAAGTCGTTGACGATCAGGAGCTGTTCGGAGGTGTCGAGGCCGGGCGGGAGGGAGTCGGCCGCGCCGCCGCGCACCGCCATCTGCACGAGGTCCACGCGCTGGGTGAGGCGGGCCAGGACCTCCGCCACACCGGCGGCGCCGACCGCGGGCGGGGCCGCGAGCACCCCGCTCCACACGAGCGGGGCGAGCGCCTGCGCCCCCGAGCCGGCCGGGTCGATGACGTGCAGGGTGTAGTCCCCGGCGGGGTGGACGGCGACCAGCCGGGCCGCGAGCGCCACGGCCGTGTCCATGGCGAGGCGGTGCAGTTCGTGGGAGTCGAGGAACGAGCCGTCGAGGGAACCGGCCGCCCCGCTGTCGATCCACAGGCCACGCTCCAGCGGGAGCCGGACCAGCATCGGGATGCGCAGCTCGGCGCACTCGGGCAGGTGCAGGTCGCCCAGGCGCACGGCCATGGGCACCTCGAACGGCACCCGGTAGCCGTGCCAGACGGGGTTGTCCCAGCGGGCGTACGCCGGTGGCAGGGCGGGTTCGACCACCTCGGACTCGGCCGTGAGCTGGCCGAGATCCCGGTCGTAGGCCGCCCGGGCCTGCTCGACGAGCTGGGTGTACTTGGCACGGGCCGCCTCCCGAGCGGCGTCACCCTGCCCGCCGATCCGGCTGCGCGGGTCGGCGAGGGCCGCGTCCAGCTCCTTCTCCATGCGCGAGTCGGCGAAGTCGACGGCACTGCGGTACGCCGCCGTGGACCGGGCCAGGTCCTCGAACATGCCCCACACCTGGTTGTAGAGCCGCTCCTCCATGGACCAGCCGGTGGCGTCCCCGGCGACGGGCCGCGCGGGCTGACCCGGCTGAGCGGGAGGCGCGGCGGGCGGTGGCGGCGGGGCGGTGTTCTGCCGCCGGGGATGGCTGTAGTCGACCGGGCCGCCGACTGTGGGCGGCTGGGGCGTGGTGTCCGCCGGACCCGGGGTGTGTCCGGGCTGCGGTGTGCCGGAGACCGGACCACCGCCCGGGGACTGTGTGCCGTACGGCGACAGGGGCTGCGGGGTGTTCGGGGACGGTGGCTGCGGCGGTACGGCACCGGGGGTGCCCTGGGTCGCGGACGATCCCTGGTCCGCGCCCGGCGTCGGTGTGGCCGTCTGCCGGAGACGGTCGCCGTCCGCCGTGAGCGGTGGCGGCATCGGCACCGCGCGGGCCAGGCCCCGGGCCACCGCCTCGTGGATGTCGTGGGCGAGCTGTCCGGCCTGGGGAAGGCCCTGGTCGGTGAGGAGTTCGGCGAGGCCGCCCGCGTAGCCCTGCCCCACGGCGCGTACCTTCCAGGCGCCCTGGCGGCGGTAGAGTTCCAGCGCGACGACCGCCGACTCGGCGTCCAGCCCGGTGATGGTGTAGCTGACGAGCTCGGTGCCGTCCAGGCCGGTGACCGCGACGAACGGGGCGGCGACGGCGCCGAAGCGCACGGGGCCGCCCGCCGCCGGCAGCGCGAGCAGCACATGGACCCGGTGGACGGCCTCGGGCACCGCGCCGAGATCGACGGCTAGGCGGTGGTCGGCGGCCGCCTGCCGGGAGACCTCCAGACCCGGCAGGGTGGGCGCGCCCGGGTGGACGACCCACTCGACGCCGTGCACCCTGCCGTGCTCGTCGCCGAGCGTGGCTCCGGCCACGACCGGCGTGCCGGCCGCGATCCGGATCTCGAGTCGGGCCTGGGAGAGCGGGTGGTTCTGCCCCCGCACCAGCTCGGCCGTCATCGCCTTCTCCCCCCGTGTGGTGGTGTCGGTCGGTGCCGCTCGGCGGGCCGGTTACAGATGCGGCAGGATCGCCGGCATCAGGTCCTGGAAGGTGCGGCCGTTGGCCGGGGTGCCGAGGGCCGTCATCGTCCAGCCCGCACCCGTCCGGTGCACCTTCGCCATGATCTGGGCGGTGTAGGCGCCGCCGCCGGCGAGCGTGTAGCGGGCGAGCTCGTCACCGGTTGTCTCGTCGACCAGACGGCAGAAAGCGTTCTGCACTTCCTGGAAGGTCTGGCCCGTGAAGGAGTTCACGGTGAAGACGATCTGGTCGACGTGGACGGGGACACGGGAGAGGTCGACGAGGATCGACTCGTCGTCCCCGCCCTGGCCGACGCCGCCGACGAGGTTGTCACCGGTGTGCTTGACCGAACCGTCGTCGCTCACCAGGTGGCGGAAGAAGACCACGTCGACGGGCTGCTTGTCCGCGAACAGGACGGCGGAGGCGTCGAGGTCGACCTCCCGCGTGCGCGAGCCGAACAGGCCGCGCCGGGGAGCGGCCTGCCATCCGAGGCCCATGCGCACCGCGGTCAGGCTGCCCCCGTCGTTCTTCTGCAGACTGATGGCCTGACCCTTGGTCATGTTGACGGTCACGCGCCGAACCCCTCTCGCTGCTGTCCCCTGTTGCCGCGGCCCCCGCGGTGGTCAGAACCCTACGCAGGGCCATTGACAGTGACGCACCCCGGAACGCACTTTGTGTCGGTCTTGCAACACAGCGCGATGCGGGTCAGGCCAGGCCCGCCTCCTTCATCTGCCGGAGCTCCTTCTTCATCTCGGAGACCTCGTCGCGCAGCCGGGCCGCGATCTCGAACTGCAGGTCGGCGGCGGCCGCACGCATGCGTGCCGTCATCTCCTCGATCTGCTCGGCGAGCTCGGCCGCGGGACGGTCGGTCGGGACGGTCTCCTTGGCCTTGCCCCTGGCCGCCTTGGTGCCCGCCGCCTTGCCGCCGAGGGCCGGCACGGGCGCCTTGGCCGCCTTGCCGTCCTTGCCCTTGCGGTAGCCGGAGCCGAGCAGTTGCTCGGTGTCCACGTCCTCGCGGGCGATCTGCGCGACGATGTCGTTGATCTTCTTGCGCAGCGGCTGGGGGTCGATGCCCCGCTCCGTGTTGTACGCGACCTGCTTCTCCCGGCGGCGGTTCGTCTCGTCGATGGCCTTCTCCATCGCCGGGGTGATCTTGTCGGCGTACATGTGGACCTGGCCGGAGACATTGCGCGCGGCGCGGCCGATGGTCTGGATCAGGGAGGTGCCGGAGCGCAGGAAGCCCTCCTTGTCGGCGTCGAGGATGGCCACCAGGGACACCTCGGGCAGGTCGAGGCCCTCCCGCAGCAGGTTGATGCCGACGAGGACGTCGTACTCGCCGGCACGCAGCTCGCGCAGCAGCTCCACGCGGCGCAGGGTGTCGACGTCGCTGTGCAGATAGCGGACCTGGATGCCGAGTTCCAGGAAGTAGTCGGTGAGGTCCTCGGCCATCTTCTTGGTGAGCGTGGTGACCAGGACACGCTCGTCCTTCTCGGTGCGGGTGCGGATCTCGTGCACCAGGTCGTCGATCTGGCCCTCGGTGGGCTTGACGACGACCTCGGGGTCGACCAGGCCGGTGGGGCGGATGATCTGCTCGACGACGCCGTCCCCGCGTGAGAGCTCGTACTTGCCGGGCGTCGCGGACAGGTAGACGGTCTGGCCGATGCGCTCGGTGAACTCCTCCCACTTCAGGGGGCGGTTGTCCAGGGCCGACGGGAGGCGGAAGCCGTGGTCGACGAGGGTGCGCTTGCGGGATGCGTCGCCCTCGTACATCGCGCCGATCTGGGGCACGGTCACGTGCGACTCGTCGATGACGAGCAGGAAGTCGTCCGGGAAGTAGTCCAGCAGGGTGTTCGGCGGGGAGCCGGGCAGGCGGCCGTCGAAGTGCATCGAGTAGTTCTCCACGCCGGAGCAGGAGCCGATCTGGCGGAGCATCTCCAGGTCGTAGGTGGTCCGCATCCGCAGGCGCTGGGCCTCCAGGAGCTTGCCCTGCTTCTCCAGTTCGGCCAGGCGCTCCCCGAGCTCCTTCTCGATGTCGTTGACGGCCCGCTCCATGCGCTCGGGTCCTGCGACGTAGTGGGAGGCCGGGAAGACGTACAGGTGCTCGTCGTCGCTGATGATCTCGCCGGTGAGCGGGTGGAGCGTCGAGAGGGCCTCGATCTCGTCGCCGAACATCTCGATGCGGACGGCGAGCTCCTCGTAGACCGGGAAGATCTCGATGGTGTCACCGCGGACCCGGAAGGTGCCCCGGCTGAAGGCCAGGTCGTTGCGCGTGTACTGGATGTCCACGAAGCGGCGCAGGAGCTGGTCGCGGTCGATCTCGTCGCCGACCCTGAGGGGGACCATGCGGTCCACGTACTCCTGGGGCGTACCGAGGCCGTAGATGCAGGAGACGGAGGCGACCACGACGACGTCGCGGCGGGTGAGCAGCGAGTTGGTCGCGGAGTGGCGCAGGCGCTCGACCTCCTCGTTGATCGAGGAGTCCTTCTCGATGTAGGTGTCCGACTGCGGGACGTAGGCCTCGGGCTGGTAGTAGTCGTAGTACGAGACGAAGTACTCGACTGCGTTGTTCGGCAGCAGCTCGCGGAACTCGTTCGCCAGCTGGGCGGCCAGTGTCTTGTTCGGGGCCATCACCAGGGTGGGGCGCTGGAGCTTCTCGATCATCCACGCGGTGGTGGCGGACTTTCCGGTGCCGGTCGCGCCGAGCAGGACGACGTCCTTCTCACCTGCCTCGATGCGCTTGGCCAGCTCGGCGATCGCCGCCGGCTGGTCGCCGCTGGGCTGGTAGGAGCTGACGACCTCGAAAGGCGCCACCGTACGTTCGATGTGGGAAACGGGCCGCATGGAGTCAACCGTACGACCCCCCACTGACAACGCGGTCCGATCAGGGGTTCCGGACGTCGGCGGAGGGCGCGTGCGCCGGCGGTGAACGTGCGGCGGCCCCTGGGAGGCGGGGGGGCGGGCGGGCGGAGACGGCGAGCCCGGCAGCGGCCGCCGCCGCGGCGGCATGGGGCGGGCGGGGCCACCCGAGGGGCAGAGGCCGGTCGGGGGGCGGAGCGGGAGGGGCAGGGGGCGGTTGACGGCCCCGATGGTCAGCGGTTCTGCGGGGTGCGGGAGTCGCGGTGGGGCACGCTCCAGGGGCCGGGCGGAGACGGCGAGCCCGGCAGCGGCCGCCGCCGCGGCGGCATGGGGCGGGCGGGGCCACCCGAGGGGCAGAGGCCGGTCGGGGGGCGGAGCGGGAGGGGCAGGGGGCGGTCGATGGCCCCGATGGTCAGCGGTTCCGCGGGGTGCGGGAGTCGCGGTGGGGCACGCTCCAGGGGCCGGGCGGAGACGGCGAGCCCGCCAGCAGCCGCCGCCGCGGCGGCATGGGGCGGGCGGGGCCACCCGAGGGGCAGAGGCCGGTCGGGGGGCGGAGCGGGAGGGGCAGGGGGCGGTTGACGGCCCCGATGGTCAGCGGTTCTGCGGGGTGCGGGAGTCGCGGTGGGGCACGCTCCGGGGGGTGCGGAGCGACGGACGGCGATCGGCCGTGTGGTGGACGAGTTCGCGGGCGGGGACGCCGGGCTTGTTCTCGGCGGGCGACCAGACGGGCTTGCCCATGACCATCAGCGGATCGAACATCACGACGACGCCCGCGAGCAGCAGGAAGGCCAGCGGGCCGATCATCATCGGAGCGAGCAGGGAGGCGGGAGAGTCACCGGCGACGGGGGCGGACGAGCGGTGCAGGTGGACGCTGAGGGCGGCCATGCCGGTGTAGTGCATGCCCGTGACGGCGAGGCCCATGATCAGGCTCGCGCCCACGCTCCACAGGAATCCCCTGACCTGCCCGGCGGCCCACAGGGCGGCGGTGGCCGCGACCACGGCTATGACCACGGAGATGGCGACGGTGACGGTGTTGTACTCCAGCTGCCCGTTCAGGCGCATGCCGGCCATGCCCAGGTAGTGCATCGAGGCGATGCCCAGGCCGGTGACGGCACCGCCGGTCATCAGGGCCGTACCGGTCGCGCCCCGGTAGCCGACGATGAAGACCCCGATGCCCACCATGACGATGGCGACGCCCAGGCTCGCGAAGGTGATGAACCTGTCGTAGTGGATCGGTGTCTGCTCGACCTTGAAGCCCATCATCGCGACGAAGTGCATGGTCCAGATGCCGGAGCCGATCGCGACCGAACCGAGAGCCAGCCAACCTGGTCGCCAGGACCGGCTGACCAGCATGGATCTGGTGGTGCAACGCAGGCCGAGGGCACCGCCGAGGCAGGCCATGAGGTAGGCCACCAGCGGTGTGACGAGTCCGTAGCTGAATCCGTCGACCGTGCCTTGCATGCGCGGCTGCCCTTCCGCCCTCTTACGTCCCGGAATTCCCTGAAATGCGCCCCTTCCCAGCACCGCACGAGCGGTCAGGGTCGAGGCAGAGAGTATGACTGCCACCGGAATGGTCGAACGATTTTCCGGCAAAGAAACACGCCCTTGCCCCAGTTGTGCGGCACCGGTGAGCGGACCAGGGACACGCCCATCGGGATGTGCCCATTGTGTACCCCGGTGCCGTTGACCCGGTGCTGTCACAGTGGTGCTGTACGTGATCGCTCGACGCGAGGAGTGCGTATGCACGCGCGCGCCGTGACCGCCCTGCCACCGCGCTCCTGGGGACCGCCGCCCTCCTGCTTCCGGCAACCGACGTCCGGGCCGTCGAGGACGGCACGCCGCCCGCGGTCGTCGCCCACCGGGCCGGCGCCGCCCACGCCCCCGAGAACACCCTGGCCGCCGTCGACCAGGCCGCCCGGATCGGCGCCGTCTGGGTCGAGAACGACGTCCAGCGCACCAGGGACGGCGAACTCGTCGTCCTCCACGACGACAGCCTCCGGCGCACGACGGACGTGGAGCGGGTCTTCCCCGGCCGGGCGCCCTGGAGGGTGAATGACTTCACCGCCGCCGAGATCGCGCGGCTGGACGCGGGCAGCTGGTTCGGTACCGCGTACGCGGGCGCACGCGTGCCGACGCTGAAGCAGTACCTGCGCCGTGTCGATCTTCACCGTCAGAAGCTGCTCCTCGAACTCAAGAACCCGGAGCTGTACCCGGGCATCGAGCGGGAGACCCTCAAGCTCCTCGGCAACGAGGGGTGGCTCGACGGAAGGCACCGGAGCCGGCTGATCGTGCAGAGCTTCAGCGCGGCGAGTCTGCGGACCGTCCACGACCTCAAGCCCGGGGTGAAGACCGCCTTCCTCGGCACGCCGTCCGTGGCGAAGCTGCACACGTACGCGGTCTTCGCCGATCAGATCAATCCGTCGTACACCTCCGTCTCCAGGGCCTACGTCTCGGCGGTCCATGCCTTCACCGGCCCGCACGACAAGCCGCTGGAGGTCTTCGCCTTGACCGTCGACACCGCGGACGCCGCGCGGAGGGTCGCCGGGTACGGCGTCGACGGCATCATCACCGACAAGCCGGACGCGGTGCGGGACGCGCTGCGCGGGCAGCGGGCCGTTCGCGCAGGTCGCCGGGTGTTGTCAGTGGCGGCTCGTACGGTGGTCGCATGAACAGCCATGGACAGGACGAGCAGCGGATCGTGTGGACCGTCGTCGGCACGGACATCGGCCCGCTGCTGCTGGCCGCGACCGACGAGGGTCTGGTCAACGTGGTCTTCCACGCCACCGACGCCGTCCGCGACAAGGCGCTGGAGCGGCTCGCGTCCCGGCTGGGCGCCGAGCCCGTGGAGGCGCCCGGTTCCCCGCTTCTGGTCGAGGCGATACAGCAGGTCGAGGCCTATTTCGCGGGCGAGCGGCACGACTTCGAGCTGCCCCTGGACTGGTCGCTGATCTCGGGCTTCAACCGGCAGGTGCTGCGCGAGCTGGCGTCCGGTGTGCGGTTCGGCCAGGTCGTCGGGTACGGCGATCTCGCCGGGCGGGTGGGCCAGCCGGGTGCCGCGCAGGCCGTGGGCGTGGCCATGGGCTCCAATCCGCTGCCGGTCGTCGTGCCCTGCCACCGGGTCGTCGAGAGCGACGGCGGCATCGGCGGGTTCGGCGGCGGTCTGGAGACCAAGCGGAAGCTGCTCGCGCTGGAGGGCGTCCTGCCCGAGCCGCTGTTCTGACCGCGTGTGACCCTCGCGCGGCCCTCGCGCGGTCAGTCGTAGTGCCGTGCCTCGAACACGTTCCCGTCCGGGTCGCGGAAGTAGAAGCTGCGCCGGGCCATTCCGCGGGCGCCGAAGGAATCATGGGAGAAGTCCGAGACGGGCACGGACCGTTCCTCGAGGCGGGCACGGAGTGTCTCGAAATCGTCGGCGGGCAGGGCCAGGCAGACATGGTTGACGGGGTGTCCCGCGCTCTCGGCAGCGCCGGGCACCATATGCATGCCATCCGCCAGGGCGAGCGGCATGAGGTCGAAGATGGTCTCGTCGTTGAGCCGTACGGAGGGGAAGGACACCGCCCCCGCGGCGAAGTCGGTGAGCCGCACGGGTTCCATGCCCAGGGTCTTCTCGTAGAAGTCGGCCGATGCCACCGGGTCGCGAACCCAGAGGACGACATGGTCGAGACGTGCCGAGTTGTCCGTCATGCACCCCAGGCTGGTGGCGTCCTCCACAGCCCGCAAGGGTTTGACCGGACGCGCCGCCCGCCAGAGATGAGGGAAGACCGAACGACAGGAGGCATGCCCGTGGTGCTGGTGGTGTCCGAAGAGGTGCGCGAGGCGATCGACGCGCGTCGACCCGTGGTGGCCCTGGAGTCCACGATCATCGCGCACGGGTTGCCGCGTCCGCGCAATCTGCAGGTGGCGCTGGAGCTGGAGGACGTCCTGCGGCAGGAGGGGGCGGTACCGGCGACGATCGCCGTACTGGACGGGCGCCCCCATGTCGGCCTGGACAAGCAGCAGTTGGAACGGGTCGCGAACGAGGACGGGATCCGCAAGCTGGGTCACCGGGATCTGCCGCTGGCCATGGCCGCGGGGGTGAGCGGGGCGACCACCGTGTCGGCGACGGCGCAGCTGGCGGCCCTGGCCGGGGTGGAGGTGTTCGCGACGGGCGGCCTCGGCGGGGTGCACCGGGAGTGGACCACGACCCAGGACGAGTCGGCCGACCTCGGCCTGCTGGCGCGCACCGCGATCACCGTGGTGTGCGCGGGGGTGAAGTCCATCCTGGACGTGCCCGCGACGCTCCAGCGCCTGGAGACCCTGGGTGTCGCGGTCGCCGGGTACGGCACGGACCGCTTCCCCGGCTTCTATCTGTCCGACTCCGGCTGTCCGGTGGAGTGGCGGCTGGACTCCCCCGAGCAGGTGGCGGAGGTCATGCGCGCGCGTGCGGCCCTCGACGCGCCCGGCTCGGCGCTGATCGTCGCCAACCCGGTGCCGGAGGAGGAGCAGCTGGATCCCGCGTTGCACGCGCGTGTGCTCGCGGAGGCACTTCAGGCCTGCGAGGAGGCGGGGGTCTCCGGCCAGGGGGTCACACCGTTCCTGCTGGAGTACCTCGTGCGGCACACCGACGGCGCCTCTCTGAGCGCCAACCTGGCGGCGGTGCGGGGCAACGTACGGCTGGCGGGACGGATCGCGGCCGCCCGGGCCGGGGCGTGACGACGGACGGGCCCGGCACCGCCGCGCCCGTTGGAGGCGGTGCCCTCCTGGTCGTCGGGGACGTCATCACGGACGTCGTTGCCCGGCATCGGGGACCGCTCGCCGCCGGTACGGACACCGCCGCCGCGATCCGTACGGTGCCGGGCGGGGCCGGGGCCAACGTGGCCTGCTGGGCCGCCGCTCATGGGGGCGGTGCGGAGGTACGACTGCTGGGGCGGGTGGGCGCGGACGCGGCCGCGTGGCACGAGCGGGAGCTGGCCGCGTGCGGAGTACGGCCGCGACTGGTGGTCGATCCGGAGGCACCGACCGGGACGGTGATCTGTCTCGTGGACACGGGTGAGGCCGCCGAGCGGACGTTCCTCACCGACAGCGGCGCGTCACTGCGGCTGGACCCGGACGACTGGTCGGACGCGTTGCTCGACGGCGTGGCGCGGCTGCATCTGTCGGGCTATCTCCTGTTCTCGGAGCCCAGTCGGGCGCTGGTGGCGGTGGCCCTGGAGTCGGCACGCGCGCGCGGTGTGCGGGTGAGCCTCGACCCGGCGTCGGCGGGCTTCCTCCGGGAGATGGGACCGGACCGCTTTCTCTCCCTGATCGAGGGGGTGGACGTCCTGCTGCCGAGCCGGGACGAGGCCTGTCTGCTCACCGGGTTGCCCGACGTGACGGACGCGGCTGCCAAGTTGAGCCGCCATGTCCCGCTGGTGGTGGCCAAGCAGGGCGCGGAGGGGGCGCTGATCGCCCGGTCCGGCACCGTGTACGCGCACGTGCCCGCCGTAGCGGCGACGCCCCGGGACACCACCGGGGCGGGTGACGCCTTCACCGGCGTGTTCCTCGCGGCACTGCTGGCCGGCGCCGTTCCCGAGGACGCGGCGGCGGAAGGATGCCGGGCCGGCGCGCTGGCGGTGGAACGGGTGGGCGGGAGGCCGCCGGTGCCGGAGTGACAGCGGCGTTGGACGGGCGGCCGCCGGTGCCGGGCCTGACGGCCGGCCGGCGGACCCTTCTGCGGGCTCCCGCCCGGCCATCGGTTCGCGCCGGCTTTCGCTCCCCTCCTACGCCCTGCGCCCCGTGCGTCTACGCCTTGCGCCCCCAAGCCGAGATCAGCGGGGCCGTGGCCAGGTCCATCGTGCCGGTGGCGACGTTGGCGAGGTGGCGGTCGACGTCCTCGTCCGTGGCCAGGCCCGCCGTGACCAACTGGGCGCGGATCTGGCGGATCGTGGCGGACTCCAGCGCGGCGCAGGCCGTGGAGGCGAGCGGGAAGTACGCGTCGGCGGCCACCTGCCGCAGACCGGCCTCGCGGAGCAGGCGCGGGAGGGTACGGCCGTAGGAGAGGTCGGCACCGCGGTCGGCGAGCAGGCGGCGAAAGCCCTGGCGCAGCCGGTTCGCCAGCTGCTGCTCGGGGCCGTACTCGTCGGGGCAGGTCAGGGGTTGCAGGGCGGGGTCGGCGTCCTCCAGCAGGAGGCGTCCGCCGGGCCGCAGGGATTTGATCATCGACCGCAAGGCCCGTTCCCGGTCCGGCACATGGACCAGGACGAGCCGGGCGTGCACCAGGTCGAAGCCCTCGCCGGGGGGTTCCTCGGCGCTCACGTCGTGGACACGTACGTCCACCGGCGGGCGGGCCGCCGGAGTCAGACGCGTGGTGTCGATGTCCGTCGCGACGACCTTGCCGGTCGGGCCGACCTTCTTCGCCAGCCAGGACACCACGGACGTGCCGCCCGCGCCGACCTCCCAGCAGCGCCAGCCGGATCCGATGCCGAATCCTTCGATGTGCCGGAAGGTCGTGGGGTCGAAGAGGGTGGCGAAGGCGTCGAAGCGCTCTGCCGCCTCCGCCTGCTGGTTGTCGAGGAGGTACCCGTCGGTTCGTGTCATGTCGCGATGATCCCAGTCGCCGGGCTTGTCCGAAACGGACGACGCGGTTCCTTCTACGAGGACTGTTGGGTTTTCCACAGACGGGAACCAAGCGGAACCTGCCCTGTCCACAGGCTCACCCGGCGCTTGCCCCGACCTGGCAAACTGGCGCGCCAGGACGCAGAAACGCGTCGCACGGAGATCCACACGAGGAGATCCCAGATGTCCATGGCAGGGAATCTGCGAAAGGTCACGAGCCTCGGCAGGGTCGGCGGCCTGCGCAAGGTGGCCCGGCTGACGCGGCGGCGCCCGCGCGTCGACCTGAGCCACCACGCCCGTTCCCCGCTGGGCACCTCGGTGGTCAACTGCGTGACGTACAAGGAGGGAGCCCGCATCCCGGTCGCCGGTGATCTGGTCGACACCGTGGAGCGGGTGCGCAAGAGCCGTGACGGCTTCGTCTGGCTCGGCCTGCACGAACCCTCGGACCATGAGTTCGAGGGCATCGCGGACCTCTTCGACCTGCACCCGCTGGCCGTCGAGGACGCGGTCGAGGCCCATCAGCGCCCGAAGGTGGAGCGCTACGGCGAGACACTTTTCGCGGTGTTCAAGACGGTCTGTTATGTCGAGCACGAAGAGCTGACGGCGACGAGCGAGGTGGTCAACACCGGCGAGATCATGGTGTTCGTCGGCGAGGACTTCGTGATCACGGTGCGGCACGGCAGCCACGGATCGCTGGGGCCGCTGCGCGAGGAGCTGGAGTCCGACCCCGGGCAGCTCGCCAAGGGACCGGCCGCGGTGCTGCACGCGATCGCGGACCATGTGGTCGACGGCTATCTGGACGTCACCGACTCCGTCCAGTCGGACATCGACCTGGTCGAGACCGCGGTGTTCGCGGACAACGGCGCGCGGGTCGACGCGGGCCGCATCTACCAGCTCAAGCGTGAACTCCTGGAGCTCAAGCGGGCGGTGGTACCGCTCAGCCGCCCGCTGGAGGAGCTGTCCACCCGGCCGATCCAGGTCGTCGCCCCGGAGATACAGGCGTACTTCCGTGACGTCTCCGACCATCTGCTGCGTGCCAAGGAGCAGATCGCCGCGTTCGACGAACTGCTCAACTCGATCCTCCAGGCGCACCTCGCGCAGGTGACGGTCGCTCAGAACGAGGACATGCGGAAGATCACGGCCTGGGCCGCGGTGATCGCCGTCCCGACGATGGTCTGCGGTGTGTACGGCATGAACTTCGATCACATGCCGGAGCTGCACTGGACGTTCGGCTATCCGTTGGTGATGGGCGTGATAGCCGTCGCCTGCGCTGTGCTCCACCGCGGCTTCCGGCGAAACGGCTGGCTGTGACCGGGGGCTCTGGCGGGACGGGTCAGTGGGTGGTGGAGGAGCGCGCGTAGACGCTCTCGGCCCAGCCGGCGATCTGCTCGTCCGTCAGGTGCCGGGCCAGGTCGGACTCGCTGATCATGCCCACCAGGCGCTTGTTCTCGATGACGGGGAGCCTGCGGATCCGGTGCTCCCGCATCTCGTGCAGGACGTCGGCCACGTCCGCGCTCGCGTCGATCCACCGAGGGGTGCCCCGGGCCAGCTCACCGGCGGTGACCTTGGCCGGGTCGTGGCCCACGGCCACACAGCCGATGACGATGTCGCGGTCGGTGAGGATGCCGCACAGCCGTTCGTTCTCGTCACTGATGGGCAGGGCTCCGACGCCGAGTTCACGCATCAGCTGGGCGGCGCGGTCGAGGGTCTCGTGGGCGGGGATCCACTGGGCACCCCGGTGCATGATGTCTCCGGCGGTGGTCATGGAGTACCTCCCGATGCCGGACGGCCGGCGCGACGCGGGCGGCACCGCGAGTCCCGGCGCCCTACACATTCTCGCCGCGTCACCGGGGGTCCGCACCCGGAACCCCGCGGTGCCGGCGGCCGGGTTCAGGCGGCGAGGCCACAGCCCCCGGACCCGCCGGGTCAGCCGTTCCACGCCGGGTGGCGGGGGTCGTCGGCGCGGACCAGGACGTCGGCCGTGCCGGCCGGGTCGGTCTCGTCGGCGTAGCGCTCGTAGGCGGGGAGGGTCCAGTGGTCGGGCTCGGGGGTACGGCGGCGGAGGGCGCCCTCGGACAGGAGGACGTGGACGGTCAGGTCGAAGGGGAACCAGTGGCGCAGCAGGAGGGGGCCGTGAAGCAACAGGACGCCGCCGGGCGGAAGGTGGACGTAGGGACTGCGGGTGGCGCGGTCGGAGACCGGGTCCCACAGGTCGGGCAGGACACGGCCGTCGCCGCCGGGTTCGAGGGGGCCGAAGACCTCGCGCCAGAGGGCGCCGGTGTCGAACCAGCCGTCGTAGTAGGCCTCCAGGTCGTGGTGGCCGTATTCCAGACGGAGCGAGGCGGGGCGCAGGAAGCCCTCCGTGCCGACGACGAGCGAAGGCCGGCCGCGTATCCGCAGGGCCTCCCCCACCCGCTCGGCGAGTTCACCGGGGCGGGCCGCCGGGGCGCCGTCGAGGGCGACGCGGGGCCAGGGGCTGCCGTCGGCGGGCTTCAGATCGAGGAGGCGGTCGGCCAGCCGCTCGCCGAGCCGGTCCCAGGTGATCGCTTCGAGTCGCACGTGGCCATGATGCGTCAGCGGGGGCGGGGGGTGACGAGGTCGAGTGGCCGACGCGGCATCGGACACAGGTGCCGGCGGTCCATGTCCAGGTCTGTCGTGGTCCGCGTCAGTGGTGGGTGCGGCTCGGGAATGAACCCCTCATGACAGGCCTCGCGACTCCCCCGGCCCGCGGTGGACCTCTCGTCGTCCAGCCGTTGCGAAGACGGCACTGTGCGGAGTGCCGCGGCGGGCCGCTGCCGTTGCTCGTCGTCGAGGACGGGGCGCCGCGGTGTCTCGACTGCGCCGACCTCGCACACCTGGTGTTCCTGCCGCGCGGGGACACGGCGCTCACGCGTCGGTCGCGGGAGGAGAGCGCGCTGTCGGCGGTCGTCGTGCGGTTCAACCGACGCAAGGGGCGTTACGAGCGGCAGGGCGTCCTCGTCGAGGAGGCGGGGCTGGCGCGGGCCGAGGAGCGGTGTCTGGCCGACGCGGAGGCACGACGGCGGCGTCGGGTGCGGGACGCGCGGCGGCGCGCGGTGGAGGACGTGCGGTTCGCGGAGGCGTTCGCTGCGGAGATTCGGCGGCTGTTTCCGGGGTGCCCCGACGAGCGGGCTCGGACCATCGCCTCGCACGCGTCCGTGCGGGGCAGTGGGCGGGTGGGGCGGAGTGCGGCGGGGCGGGCCCTGTCGGAGGGGGCGGTGGTGTCGGCGGTGGTGGCGTCCGTACGGCATGTGGACACGCCGTACGACACGTTGCTGATGAGCGGGGTGGCACGGCACGAGGCGCGGCGGCGGATCTCGGGGCGGGTGGAGGCGGTACTGAGGGGGTGGCGGGGGACGGTGATGCGGGAGGGGGCGGGTTGACCATCCCGGCACGGACCGCACGGCAGGGCTGGGCCCGCAATTACCGGTGTGAAGGAGTTCTGGGCGGCCGGTGGGGATGGACGTCCGCTTATGGGGGTGCGTGGGTTGGCCATGGTGAGGAGCGTGGGCGGGGGATTCACTGGTGGGGACGGGTGTACTGGGTCGGCGGCGGGAGCTGGTGTGGGCATGATCGATGGGCCTTACTTCGTGCTGGTCGTACTGGGGGTGCTCGGCACCGGGCTGGTGGCCGGGGTGTTCTGCGCGTTCTCGACGTTCGTGATGAGAGGGCTCGCCGCGTTGCCTCCCGCGCAGGGCGTCGCCGCGATGAACGCGATCAATGTGAGCGCGGTGCGGCCGCCGTTCATGGCCGTGTTCGCGGGCTCCGCGGTCCTGTGCGCGGTGATCGCGGTGGTGACGTTCGTACTGTGGCCGGAGGAGGGGACCGTGGAACTGCTGGTGGGCAGCGCGCTGTATCTGTTCGGTTCGTTCGGGTTGACGATGCTGGCGAACGTGCCTCACAACGACGCCCTGCTCAGGCTGGATCCGGGCACCCCGGAGGCGACGGCGTACTGGCCGACGTACGTGCGCGAGTGGACCATGTGGAACCACGTCCGCGCGATCGCCTCGGGCGCGGCGGCGCTGGCGTACGTACTGGCCCTCACCTGAGCGCGCACACCGAGCGCACACCACGCGTACACCGTGCGCACACCGCTCCGCGGCCTGGAGCACCCGGTCTGGAGAAGGCGCCGTCCCAGCGGCCCGCCGGCACTCTGCGCGCGTGGCCGAGGAGTCGTATCGTGGCCGGAAGAAGTTCCGCAGGAGTGCCGCTCGATGACGCACGGCCACGCCGGACGCGTCAGCGTCACCAGCGTGAGCGAGGAAGACGGCCATGGCCGATCCCAAGGGATTCATGACCATCCCCCGCCAGGACTGGCCCCGTCGGCCGGTCGAGGAGCGGGTCCGGGACTGGGACGAGGTGTACGTCCCGGGGGCGCTGCTGCCCATCATCACCGAACAGGCGGATCGCTGCATGGACTGCGGCATCCCGTTCTGCCACGAGGCCTGTCCGCTGGGGAATCTCATCCCGGAGTGGAACGACCTGGTCTCGCGGGAGGACTGGCGCCAGGCCGCCGACCGGCTGCACGCGACGAACAACTTCCCCGAGTTCACGGGGAGGTTGTGTCCGGCACCCTGCGAGGCGGGGTGCGTGCTCGCCATCAACCAGCCTGCGGTCACCATCAAGAACGTCGAGGTGGCCGTCGCGGAACGGGCCTGGGAGCTCGGGTTCACGCCGCCCCGGCCGCCGGACCGGCTGTCGGGGCGGGACCGTCGCGGTGATCGGGTCGGGGCCGACCGGGCTCGCCGCGGCACAGCAGTTGACGCGGGCGGGGCACACGGTCGCCGTCTACGAGAAGGACGACCGGCCGGGCGGGCTGATGCGGTACGGCATCCCCGAGTTCAAGATGGAGAAGCGGCATCTGGAGCGGCGGATCGAGCAGATGCGGGCCGAGGGGACGAAGTTCCGTACGTCCACGGTGGTCGGGCGGGACATCGGCGCGGCGGACCTGCGGACGCGGTACGACGCGGTGGTGATCGCCACCGGGGCCACGGCCTGGCGCGAACTGGACGTGCCGGGGCGGGAGTTGGCCGGGATCCAGCAGGCCATGGAGTATCTGCCGCTCGCCAACCGGGTGTGCGAGGGGGAACTCGCGGTGTCCCCGATGTCGGCCGCGGGCAAGCATGTCGTGATCGTGGGCGGGGGTGACACGGGCGCGGACTGTCTGGGGACCGCGGTGCGGGATGGGGCCGCCTCCGTGACCCAGTTGGACATCTACGCCCAGCCGGGGGGCGAGCGGGACGAGGATGTCGAGCCGTGGCCCACGTACCCGAAGATCTACCGGTTGTCGGCGGCGCACGAGGAGGCCGGTGAGCTGCGGACGGCACCCGCGGCCGACGCGGACGCACGGTTGTTCGCGGCGTCCACGCTGCGCTTCACCGGGGACGCCGACGGGCACGTGCGGTCGCTGCACCTCGTCGAGGTGGACGCGGCGCGGCGGCCGGTGGAGGGCACGCAGCGGACGCTTCCCGCCGACCTCGTGCTGCTGGCGCTCGGGTTCTCCGGGCCGGACCGGGGGGACGGGCTGGTGGATCAGTTGGGGCTGGAGATGGAGCCTCGGGGGACGGTCGCGCGGGACGCGGGGTTCGCGACGAACGTGCCGGGGGTGTTCGCCGCGGGGGACGCCGCTCGGGGGCAGTCGTTGATCGTGTGGGCGATCGCGGAGGGGCGGGCGGTCGCGGCGGCGGTCGACCGTTATCTGACGGGGAGTTCGCAACTGCCGGCGCCGATCGGGCCGTACGACCGTCCGATGACGGTGTAGGGCGGCGCGGAGAAGCTCCCCAGCCCACTCCGGCCGCTCAGCCCGCCGCCCGCTCAGCGCCCCGGCCACTCAGCGCCCCGGCCAGTCAGCCCCGCTCGTCCGTCCCCGCGACCTTCGCCGTCGCCAGGGCCACCCTGTTCCAGGTGTTGATCGTGAGGATCAGGGACAGCACATGGGCCAGTTCCTGCTCGTCGAAGCAGGCCGCGGCCTGGGCGTAGACCGTGTCGGGGACTCCCCCGTCGGCCACCAGCGTCACCGCCTCGGTGAGGGCCAGGGCCGCCTGCTCCTTCTCCGTGAAGAAATGGCGGGCCTCGCGCCAGACCGGGACCATGTGGAGGCGGTCCTCCGTCTCACCGGCCTTGCGGGCGTCGTTGGTGTGCATGTGGAGGCAGTACGCGCAGTGGTTGAGGTGGGAGGCGCGGATCTGGATCAGCTCGACGAGGGCGGGGTCGAGGCCCTCGCGGGCCGCCGTGTCGAAGCCGATCAGAGCCCGGAACACCTTCGGGGCGGCCTTCGCGAGGTTGAGTCGAGCCGTACCGGTCATGTGCGGGTTCGTCGTCGTCATGTGATCAATCTACGGTCCGGAAAGACCGCCTGTAGGGTGCATTTCCATGGCGGAATCGTGGGTCAATTACGCGGAGCGGATCGGCTCCGACCTGCATCTGGAGCTCTCCGGGCCGGGGAGCAGGCGGGCCGCGCTCATCGGGGCGCTGCGGGACGCGGTACGCAGCGGGCGGCTCGCCCCGGGCACCCGGCTACCGCCGTACCGCTCGCTCGCCGCCGACCTCGGCGTCGCCCGCAACACGGTGGCCGACGCCTACGCCGAACTCGTCGCCGAGGGCTGGCTCACCGCCCGCCAGGGCTCCGGCACCCGCGTCGCCGAACGAGCCCGGCCGCTCCGCTCCGCCGTACCCCCGAAAGCACCCGCACCGCCCTCACCCGCGCCACCCCCACACGCGCGCGCCCCGCACCCCAGCCGGCCCACCCCGCACGACCTCCGCCAGGGCACCCCGGACGCCTCCGCCTTCCCCCGGTCCGCCTGGCTCGCCTCCTACCGCCGGGCCCTCCACCAGGCCCCCAACGAGGTCTTCGGCCCCGGCGACCCCGCCGGACGGCCGGAGCTGAGAGCGGCCCTCGCCACGTATCTCGCACGCGCGCGTGGCGTGCGCACGGAGCCGAACCGGATCGTCATCTGCTCCGGGTTCGCCCACGCCCTACGACTGCTCTTCGGAAGCGGAAACGGAAAGGGAGGCGGAGGCCGAGGCCGAGGCCGAGGCGAAGGCGGAATCGGGAGTGGAAACGCGAGCGGAGACGGACGCGGTCAGATCCTGCGCGGACCGCTCGCTGTCGAGGCCTACGGCCTGCCCTTCCACCGGGACCTGCTCGCTGCCGTGGGCGCACGGACCGTCCCGCTCCCCCTCGACGAAGACGGCGCGCGGGTCGACCGGTTGAGCCGCGAGCGGGCCGTACTGCTCACGCCCGCGCACCAGTTCCCCACCGGCGGTCCGCTGCACGCCGAGCGCCGGGCCGCGGTGGTCGACTGGGCACGCGCGCGGGACGCGGTGGTGCTGGAGGACGACTACGACGGGGAGTTCCGCTACGACCGCAAGCCCGTCGGCGCCCTGCAGAGCCTCGACCCCGAGCGGGTGATCCTGATCGGCTCGGTCAGCAAGAGCCTGTCACCCGCGGTGCGGCTGGGGTGGATGGTGCTGCCAGAGCGGTACGTCGACGACGTGCTCGCGGCCAAGGGCGAGCGGGAGGCCTGGGCGAGCGTGCCCGACCAGCTGGCCCTCGCCGACCTGATCGTCTCGGGGTCCTACGACCGTCACGTACGGCGGATGCGACAGCGCTACCGCGGCCGCCGGGACCGGCTCGTCGCCGCGCTGGCCGAGCGGACGCCGCACGTGGAGGTCAGCGGGGTGGCGGCGGGCCTGCACGCGGTCCTGCGGCTGCCGCCGGGCACCGAGAGGTCCGCCGTCGGAGCCGCGGTGCGGCAAGGGGTCGCGCTCGACGGGCTCGCGGAGTTCCGCCACCCGGAGACGGACATGCCGGCCCACGACGGTCTGGTCGTGGGGTACGCGACGCCTCCCGAGCATGCGTACGGGGCGGCGCTGGAGGCGCTGTGCGGGGCGTTGGCGTCGAGTGGGGCCCGGGGGTCGTGAACCGCGGGTGGGTCGGGGGCGAGCAGTTGCCGCCAAGCAGTTGCCGCCCCTCCCCCATCCGTCAGTGCTTACTCATCAGGGATTACCAGCAGTGATTACCCAGCAAGGGAGCAACGAGGTCAGGAGAGCAGGAAGTCGGCCACCCCCGCCTTCGCGCCCTCGATGAACGCGGTCATCTCGTCGGTGGTGTAGATCAGCGCCGGTCCGTCCGGATCGGTGGACTGGCGAACGGCGATCCGGCCGTCGGCGAGCTTCATCGCCTCCAGGCAGTTGCCGCCGTTGCCGCCGCTCCACGGCTTGTGCCAGCCTTCGCTCCCCAGCTCCCGGGCGGGCATGCCGTTGTAGACGGAGAGGCGGGGCTTGATGCGATTCATTCACAGCTCCTTGCGGAGATCCCGGAGGATCTCCTTCGTGCGATGTGCCGTAGCGGCCTGCGCCGCCATGCGGTCCATGACCTCGAGATGGGTCGCCACCTCGACGCGCGCGTCCAGATAGATCGCGCCGGTCAGGTACTCGCTGTAGACCATGTCCGGAAGTTCGGGCACGGCGAATCGGAAGAGCACGAAGGGCCCGTACGTGCCGGGGTGCGGCCCGGCCGCGAACGGGGCGACCTGGAGCGTCACGTTGGGCAGCTTCGTCGCCTCGAGCAGTTTGTCGATCTGCGCACGCATCACCTCCGGGCCGCCCACGGGGCGGCGCAGCACGGTCTCGTCCATGACCACCCACAGCCGGGGCGCGTCCTGGCGGGTGAGCAGTCCCTGCCGTTCCATGCGCAGGGCCACATGGCGCTCGATGTCCTCGGGGCTGGTCTGGCCGATGGCGCCCGAGCGCAGGACGCCACGCGCGTAGTCCTCGGTCTGGAGCAGACCGGGCACGAAGTGCGGTTCGTACTCGCGGATGAGCGCGGCCGCGCCCTCCAGGCTGACGTGCATCGAGAACCAGCCGGGCAGTACGTCGTGGAAGCGCTGCCACCAGCCGGGACGGTTGGCGTCCTCGGCGAGCTGGACGAAGTCCTCGGCCTCCTGGTCGGAGACGCCGTAGGCCTTCAGCAGCAGCTGGAGATAGGGGATCTTGAGCCCGACCTCGGCCATCTCCATACGGCGGACGGTGGCGGGGGCGACGCGGAGGATGCGGGCGGCCTCCTCGCGCTTGAGCCCGGCGCGTTCCCGCAGGTCCAGCAGGCGCCGGCCGAGGACGACCTGGCCCACCGTCGGCGCGGACCGCGGTTCGCTCACGCTCCACCTCCACGAAGTCATGTACGGGCGTCACAGGTCGGGTACGGGCGTCACAGCCAGCAGCATGCTGACAGGCCAGCGGCGCCATTCGAAGACCTAAATCGAAGATCTGTACGGATATGACCATCGGTACGAATACCGATACGTACGGATCTACGGTGATCCCAACTGGCGCCGCTCAACATGCTGTTGCGAGCAGTGTGCCACGGCCTCCCACCGCGTCACACAGCACTCTGCATTTTTCAGAGTGACACTTGCCAAGTGTTCACGACGGGGCGATAGTGGCAAGCGTGATTCCGTCCCCGTCCTTAGGAACAGACGCCGCCGAAGACCGCCCCCAGGGTCTCGGTGCCGCCGCGGGAGCAGGCCTCTCCAGGGCCGCTGTCCGGCGCCGGTTCCGTTTCGAGCTGGCCGCGCACCCGGGTTCTCCCGCGCAGGCCAGACGCCTGACGAGGGCGCGACTGACCCATTGGTCGGTCTGCGAGGACACCTGCGACTCCGCCGCCCTGGTGGTCTCCGAGCTGGTGACCAACGCCATCGTGCACACCCGCGAGCAGCCGTGTGGTCTGCGAGCTGCACGACAACGACGACCTGGTGCGGATAGCCGTACGCGACGAGGGCTGCGCGCCGGGTGAACCGCATCCGTCCCCGCAGCGCGGCGAAGAGGAGCACGGGAGGGGACTGCTCCTCGTCGACTCCCTCTGCCACGCGTGGGGCGCCCATGAGCACGGCCCCGGCCTGCTGGTCTGGGCGGAGCTGCCGCGCAAGGCGGACGAGCCCCGCGAGGACACCGGCCCGAGCAACGACCTGGGCTGGGGGGCCCGCAACGACCTGGGCTGGGGGGCCCGCCCGAAGCCGGTCCCCTCCGGGGAGCCGGGCCAGGGCGAAGAGGCCGAGGAGCATCACAGAGCGGCGCCCGAGGGGTATGCCCGCGAGCACGGGGCGGGGGGCGCCGGCGCATGGGCGTGAGGAGCGGGCCCGGCGGCCAGGCGCTGACCCTGGACACGCTGGTCCGCCTCGGACGCGGGCTGCGGGCGCCGGGGACGCCGCACAGGCTGGCCGTGCCGGAGGGGATGACGGTGCCGCTGGGCTGCGACGCGGTGGGGGTGCCGGCGTCGCTGGGCCGGCAGCTGATGTCCCGGTTGCCACGGGTCGGGTGCGTGTACGCCGATGCCACGCACTGGTGGTGGCTCGTTCCCGCCGACTCCGACTACGCGCTCGAGTGGCCCACACCTGCCCAGTACGCCACCGGGGCGGTTGTTCCGGACGCCCCGGTGGTGCCGTCTCTTGTGCGTCGGGGCGCGGGGACCTTGCCCTATACGCCGCCGATACCGCTGTACCTGGCGCTGTGCCGGCTGACGGGGACGACACCCAACTGGTCCCGGCCGGTCAGCTCCGCCGGTTAGGCCGTCCTGCGCAGTGCGGGCCCGAGGGCCGGCCGCGCCCCTGGGCGGACCGGTGTCCCCTGCGAAAAAGGTGTGCGCCCGCGCGCTGCCCGTAATTCCCTCTGCGCCCTGCCCCCGCCCGGTCCGCCCCGCCATAGTTGCCCCCGTCCAGCGATCGGGGGAGGTCCACGGTGGGGAAACAGCCGGACGCCGAGCAACCCGGGGTCTCCGAGTCGGAGCGGCTGCTCTTCGGGGGACCGTTGCGGTACGACGCGGGGTGGAACTCGCACTCCGACGCGTTCCTGGAGCTGGGGTTCAGGGCCATGGTGGGGCGGCTTCCGTCGCTGCTGTCGGGGAGTCTCCGGCTGGCCTGGCAGGCCGACCGGCAGGCCGCGCGGATCGTGCTGGTCGCCGAGGTCTGCCGGGGGCTGACGCAGGCGGTGAGTCTGCTCGCCGTCAACAGTGTGCTGGGGCGGCTGATCGGCGGGGGCGCTCTGGAGGACCGGCTGCGGGGTGCCGTGCCCGCGCTGGTGACCATGGCCGCCGTCATGTTCGCGGGAGCGCTGTTGCGGGCGGCGTCCACGTACGCCACGGGACGCCTTGAGCCCAAGGTCGAGCGGGTGGCGACCGAGCGGTACCTGGAACAGGCGGCCACCGTGGAGCTGGCCGCGATCGAGGACCACGCCTTCCACAAGCTGCTGGACACCGCGCAGTACGGCGCCACCTCGGCCCGCCGGATGATCTCGTTCGCGACCCGTGTGGTGAACGCGATGATCTCGCTGGTCGCGGCGGCGGGCGTGCTGACCGTGCTGCACCCCGCCCTGCTGCCGCTGCTGGTCACGATGACGATCCCGAGCGGCTGGGGCGCGCTGACGATCGCGCGCCGCCAGTACGAGTCCTTCCACACCTGGGTGCAGCACGTGCGGGCGGGCCGGCTGCTCGGCGCCCTGCTGATCGAGCCGGAGTCGGCGCCCGAGATCCGGGTCCACGGGGTGGGCCCGTTCCTGCTCAGGCACTATCGCGCGATGGCCGAGACGGCGGAGGCGGAGCAGGCCCGGCTGGCCCGGCTCGCGGCCTGCACCGGGCTGATCGCGGCCGCCTGGACGGGCCTGGCGACGGTGGCGACGTACGCGACACTCGGCGGGCTGTTGCTGGGCGGCGCGATGGCGCTGTCGGTGGCCGGAACGGCCGTGATCGCGGTGCGCACCGGCTCACAGAGCCTGAACACCCTGGTCGTCGAGATGAACGCGCTGCACGAGGAGGCCCTGTTCGTCGGCGACCTCCAGCGGCTCTACGAGGAGGCGTCCCAGTGGGCGATCCCGGCGGGCGGGACCGCGCTCCCGGACGATCCGCGCGAGATCCGCTTCGAGAACGTCACCTTCGGCTACCCGGGTGACACGACCCGTCCCGCGCTCGACGACGTGACGCTCACCCTGCCGCTCGGCAAGATCGTCGCGCTGGTCGGCGAGAACGGCTCCGGCAAGACCACCCTGGTGAAGCTGCTCGCGGGACTGTACGCGCCCGACCGGGGCCGGATCCTGTGGGACGAGGTGGACGCGGCGCACGCGGACCGGCGGCTGCTCGCCGAGCGGGTCGCGATGGTCGCCCAGGACTTCAAGCGGTGGCCGTTCACCGCCCGCGTCAATGTCGCGGTGGGCCGCTCGTCGGTGCCGCTGACCGACGAGCGGGTGGCCGGCGCGGTCACGGAGGCCGGGGCCGGGGAGGTGCTGGCCGATCTGCCGCGCGGCCTGGACACGCTGCTGGCCCGCAACTTCAGCGGCGGGCACGAGCTGTCGGGCGGGCAGTGGCAGCGGCTCGGGATCGCCCGGGCCGCCTATCGGCGCGGTCACATCCTGATCGTGGACGAGCCGACGGCCGCCCTGGACGCCCGGGCCGAGCTGGAGGTCTTCGAGAGGATCCGCGCCCTGGCCGGCACCGGTCAGACGGTCGTCCTGATCACCCACCGGCTGGCGTCCGTACGCCACGCGGATCTGGTGCACGTCCTGGAACAGGGACGCCTCGTGGAGTCGGGCACCCCCGACGAGCTCCTGGCCTCCGGAGGCGTCTACGCGGAGCTGTACTCGCTCCAGGCCGAGCAGTTCACGGCAAAGGTGCCCGCCGAGGAGGCGGGCTGACCTCATGCGAGGGCGTCGGCCGCTGCCTCGCCACTGCGGACGATCACCAGGAAGGTGTCGGTCGCCAGGTCCATGACGACCTCCGCCGGCAGTCCCTCAAGACGCCTCGCCTGCGCGAACTCCTCCGCCGGCCACGATCCACGCGGCCCGCCAGCGGGAAAGCGTTCGAGCACTGTTCGCCCGTTCACCACCCTGCACCTCCAGAAAGCGTGTGCTCACCCGTAGGAGCACTTGTAGGAGTTAACGCCTTCCGGAGCCCGAAAGCCTCGGTGAGTTGCCGTACTGAGACGTAGTTGACACGCGTTCAGCGCGAAGCGTGAGAATTCGATTACTCAGCGATCACCTTCGTCGCTCCTTGTGTCAGTCTTCGTACTCATCGTGATAACGCATGCGCACACTGCCTGCGGGCGCCCCCAGAGCGGACGCGCGCCCCTTGGGTTCCTCCCACTCCTCCTGCCGGCCCAGCGCGGTGAGATCGAGGAGGCTGGTGGTCGAGCCGAGTCCGTCGAGACCGCGTTCATAGGTCGAGTAGGTGTGGAAGACCTGGTCGCGGTCGCGCAGGAAGCAGCTGATGCCGGGCCGCTCGGCCGGTTCCCCGTCGATCTCCAGGGTGGCCTCGAAGTCGCGGTTGAAGTCGCCGCCGTACGAGGAGTACCAGGGCACGGTCCATCCCATCCGCGCCTTGAACGGCAGGATTTTCGTATACGGCGCTCTCGACACGGCCGCGAACGTCGTCCCCCGTGCCTTCAGATGGGCCAGGTGCCCGATCTGGTCCAGGAACGCCGAGCAGCTGCGGCAGCCCGCGTCCCACTCCGGCGCGAACATGAAGTGGTAGACGACGAGCTGGTCGCGCCCCTCGAAGAGGTCGAGCAGGGTGGCCTTGCCGTCGCCGCCCTCGAAGAGGTACTCCTCCGCCACCTCGACCATGGGCAGTCTGCGCCGCTCCGCGTTGAGGGCGTCCCGCGCACGCGTGATCGCCTTCTCGCTGACCAGCAGCTCCTCGCGCGCCGTGCGCCATTCGTCCCGCGAGACGATCTCCGGAAGCGCCATGGGGTCCCTCCTGTGCAACGGTCCGTTCGGGGTGGTGACCGTGGGGAGAGGCGGAACTCATCGGTGGTGCGGGAGATTCCTTCCGTACGACACCCGCAGCGCGAGCAGTCCGCGGGCGCGCAGGGAGGCGCGCCACCTCGGGGCGGGGTCGGCGAGGGCGAGGTCCGGGAAGCGTTCCAGCAGCGCGGCCAGGGCGATCTCGGTCTCGGCGCGGGCCAGCGGGGCGCCCAGGCAGTAGTGGATGCCGTGGCCGAGGGAGAGGTGGCCGGAGGCGTCGGGGCGGTCCAGGTCGAGGCGGTCGGGGTCGGGAAAGCGGTCGGGGTCGCGGTTGGCGGCGGACGGGGAGACCCAGACCGTCTCGCCCGCCGGAATCGTGACCCCGCCGAGGGTGACGTCCTCGACGGGGAAGCGGCGGATGGCCAGCAGGGCGGGGCCCTCGTAGCGAAGGAACTCCTCGACGGCCGCCGGCAGCAGAGAGGGGTCCTTGCGGAGGGCGGTGAGCTGTCCGGGGTGCTGGAACAGGGCCAGGGCCGCGTTCCCGATCAGCTGCACGGTGTTCTCGTACCCGGCGAAGAGGATGAGGAAGGCCAGTGACATCAGCTCGTCCTCGCTGAGCCGGTCGCCCTCGTCGCGGACGGCGATCAGGTCGCTGAGCAGGTCGTCGGCGGGGTCCCGGCGCTTGTCGGCGAGCAGCCTGGTGAAGTAGCGGAGCATCGCCACGACCGCTTCCTTGGCGGCTCCGGGTCCTGCCGCGGGGTCCGGCGCGACGAGGGTGTCGGTCCACACCCGGAAGTCGAGCCGGTGCTCGTCCGGGATGCCGAGCAGGTCGCAGATGACCGTGATCGGGAGGGGCGCTGCGTAGGAGGCGATGAGGTCGGTCGTGCCGTGGTCGCCGAGCGCGTCGAGGAGCCGGTCGGCGGTGTTCCGGATCGGCCCCCGCAACCGCTCGATCCGACGCGGGGTGAAGGCCCGTCCGACCAGTCGCCGGATCCGGGTGTGGTCGGGCGGATCCATGTTGAGCAGGTTGGCGTCGAGAGCGGGCGGCAGCGAGAAGCCCTTGTACGTCCCCGCCGTGGCGCGCCTCTTGTCCAGCGACAGCCGTGGATCGGCGAGAGCCGCCCGCACGTCGTCGTACCGCGTGACGATCCAGGCCGGCGTCCCGTCGGGCCCGGCGATCCGGTGCACCGGCGCGGTGTCGCGCAGACGCCGGTACACGTCGTAGGGGTGATCGAGGAGGCCGTCTGCTGGGTCCATGCGCGTCAGCCTAGCGGCGCGGAGATCACGGGCTGCCCGACTCGGTCACCGGCGGTTGGCGTCGAAGTGCTTCTTCGCGAACGGATTTCAGGTGTTGTAGTCCTGGATCCGCCGACCGTGAC
The DNA here is from genome assembly GCF_049739545.1 of Streptomyces sp. SLBN-8D4. Taxonomy (NCBI): domain Bacteria; kingdom Bacillati; phylum Actinomycetota; class Actinomycetes; order Kitasatosporales; family Streptomycetaceae; genus Streptomyces; species Streptomyces sp. SLBN-8D4. The sequence continues at coordinate 7,316,620 of NZ_JBMGQC010000001.1, read as the reverse complement.
TCCGGTCCAGCAGCGCCGGCATCCGCTCCCCCAACTCCCTTACGACCGCGCCCACATCGAGGGTCAGCAGCTCACGGTCCCGCATCAGCACGCGGCCGTCGACGATCGTCGTGCGGACGTCGGAGGAGCGGGCGCTGTGGACGAGGGTGGCGGCGAGGTCGTGGACGGGCTGGGTGTGCGGCCCTGTGAGGTCGACCAGGATGATGTCGGCGCGGCGGCCGGGCGCGATGCTGCCGACGGTGTCCCGGAGTCCGACCGCGCGGGCGCTCTGGAGGCTTGCGTGGTGCAGGGCCTGACGGGACGTCAGCCAGCGCGGGTCGCCGGTGGTGGACTTCTGGATCAGCGCGGTGAGTGCCATCGACCCCCATACGTCGAGGGAGTTGTTGGAGGCGGCCCCGTCCGTGGCGAGTCCGACGGGGATGCCGAGGTCGCGCAGGGCGCGGACGGGCGTGGTGGTGGGCCAGGCGACGGATCCGGTCAAGCGGGTGGGAACACCCGGGTCGGACCACGCCCCGGTGTGGGTGCGGGTGTGACTCCTAACCGGCGAGGTTCACTTCGGGCAGCCGGATCTCCACCCGCCCCCGCCCCTCGTCGAGTCGGCCGAGTTCGTCGAGGAGTTCGGTGAGCCGGTGGACCTGTTCGGGGGTGAGCCGCCCGGAGTCGTCGACGTGGACGGCGCACGCGGTGGTCGTGTCGACGATCCGTTCGAGCACGGCGACGATCTCGTCGGCACCCTCCGAGTGCCGGGCCAGCGCGGGGAGTTCGGCGGCGGCGTGGGCGATGGCGGTACGTGCCTCGGCGAGCGCGCGGTAGGCCTCGCGGCGCAGGGTCCAGCGCAGGGCGCGGGTGTCCTCCGTGGACGTGCCCTCGGTGCGGATGTCCCGTACGGCGGACTCGGCGCCTCGTGGGACGGGCCGCGGTGCCTCCCGTGGAACCGGCAGCGGTGTCTCCCGTGGAAGAGGCCGCTCGGTCTCCCGCAGCACATGCGCGAGGTACTCCTGCGCCGCCCTGCCCGCCGCCGCCAGCCGGGACCGCACTCCCCCGCCCCGCTGCCCCGGCATCGGCAGATGCCCGACGATCAGCACGATGGCGCAGGCGAGCAGGGTCTCGGTGATGCGGCCGACGGAGGCCTGGGGCTCGCCGCCGACCATCACGAGCGCCAGCACGAGGACCGTGACGACCGCGGTCTGCGCGGCGAAGTGCCGGGTGGCCACCGGAATGAGGGCCCCGCTGACGGCGACGAGCGCGATGAGCCCTTCGGGCCGCGGCAGCACGAGTGCGAAACCGGCGAAGACCAGCGCGCCCAGGACGGTCCCGGCGGCCCGGCACAGCACCCGGGAGGCGAGCGGTCCGAGGTCGGGCTTGACGAGGAAGACGGCGGTGGCGGGCAGCCAGTACCAGTGCGCGTGCTCCCCGTACCAGTGGGAGTGGTGGAGGGCTTGTGCCACGCCGGCGCTGGCCCCGAAGCACAGGGCGACCCGCAGCCCGTACTCCCGCCCGCCGGCCCCGAAGACGGACCGCAGCAGGTCCCGGGCGGTGAGCCGGCGCGTGTGCAGGTTCTCGCCCCGCCCGCGGTCGAACGCCTCGGCGGCCCGCAGCAGGGCGTCGTCGAGTGCCCGCAGCGCGGGCCCGGACCGGTTGGGCGCGGGCAACGGCCCGGTGTGCGTGTTGTCCCGTACGGCGGCGGCGAGCCGCCGGGGCCCGGCGGAGGCCCGTCCGGGCACCGCTTCCTCCGCCCAGGCGAGCGCGGTGGCCGCCTCGGCGAGCGGCAGCGCGGCCGCGTACTGCGCGTGCAGTCGCCGCTCGGCGGCCGAGCCGGCGTACCGCCGCAGCCGGGGCCCGGTGAGCGCGTCCTGTGCGTGATCGAGAGCGGCGGTGAGCGCGACGCGGCGGGCGGTGGCGTGCTCGGTGCCCGCGGCGTCGAGCAGGTCGGCGACGGCCTCGTACACCGCGGCGACCGCCTCCCGCTCGCCGTCGAACCGGAAGTCCCCGGCGAGGGCGCCGGGCGTGGGCAGCGCGAGCCGCAGCGCGAGCAGCCAGCAGCCCCCGCCGAGAAAGGCGACGGCCCGCAGCCACCCCTCCTCCGGCAGCGGCATGCCCGCCCCCGATCGCCGACGCGACGAGCAACTGCGTACCGGCCCCGGAGGCGACGGGCCCGACGGCGCTGACACCGCCGGCGACGAGCCCGACGAGGGTGAGCAGAACGGTGAGAGCCACGGCCCCCATGTACTCCCCCGCGTACGTCCCGACGACCATCCCGACCGCGCCCGCGAGCGCGGGCACCCCGATCCTCTTCACCGAGACCCGCCGGCTCCCGGGCCGGTCGTTGATCCCGGCCAGCATGGCGGCGATGGCGGCGACGACACCGAGGGAGGTGCGGCCGGCGAGCACCGCGGCCAGCAGAAGAGGGCCGGCGGACAGGGCCCCCCGCACGACCGCGCTCCAGGGAATCGGCCCCCGCTGAGCACGGAGAGCATGAGCGAGCCAGGGCGGTGGGGCGAGTGACACGGGGCTCCTGTCGTCTGGACGAGGCGGGGGTGTGCCTTCGGGCGACGGTGGCCGGGCGGTGGGCTGTGTTCTCCACGGTAGAGCGCGTTCTTGGAGGGTCCGGGACGCTTGTGTTACCCACGTGTGACGATGCATGCAAAAGCCACGTTCTTTATGAACGCAACCCGGGAAGGCGGGACGGCGGCGGTCCTGCGGCCGCTCAGCCCGCGCTGTCGAACAGCTCCCGCACCTCCGCAGCCGCGCGGAGGGCCGACCCGGGTGCGGCCGTCAAGGACTCGACGATCCGGTCGACGTCCCGCAGTCCGGCCCGCTCCAACAACCGCTTCTCGTTGGTCACCCACTCCCCTCGCGCCGCCAGCACCGAGTGCCCCATCTGCACGGCGGCCGTGGCGAGGCCGCCGGCCGTCTCGGTGAGGCGGCCGGCCGGGGCGTGGTTGGCCTCGGTGTAGGCGAGGGTGAGGTGGGCGGTGTCCCGCCAACGGGCGGCGGCGGAAGTGCGGAGCTTCGCCGGGTACGCCGCCGGGCGGGGCAGGTCGCCCCTGAGGACCTGGTTGACGGCGAGTTCGGCCACGATCAGGTAGGTGGGGATGCCGGCCAGGTGGAAGAGCAGGGGCTCCACCCGGAAGCGTCCTTCCTCCGCCTCGGCCGACTCCCGTTCCACCACGTCGAGATCCCGGTAGTGGACGTCGACCCGCCGCCCGTCGATCGTCAGCCAAGCTCCCCCGTTGAAGACACCTCCGCCCCAGCCGCCGATCTCGGAGACCTCGCCCGCCCAGCCGATCGCGCGGAGGTCGGCGGGGGCGAAGTCGCCGCGGTAGTAGACCGCCAGGTCCCAGTCGCTGTCCGGTCGTGCGGTGCCCTGGGCACGGGAGCCGCCGAGTGCCACGGCCCGGACGGTGGGGAGGGCGGCGAGTCGGTCCGCGGTGGCGTCCAGGAAGCCGGCGTCGGGGAGGGTGGGGGACATGGGCGCAGCGTACGGAGACCGGGGCCGTCCCCTCCACGGAATTACGCGGCCGGCGACTGCCCGGGCACAGCTGACTGGCGGTAATTCAGGTGCGGTCCCGACCTCCGGCCCCCGATGATCGAAAGGTTGTCCGCCGTCCGCCGTCCGCCGTCCGCCACAGGAGTCCACGTGATCGAGCGCGTCACCGCCCCGGCCCTCTTCCCGCCGCCGACCTACTCCCACGCCTCCGTCGTCGAGGCCGGCACCAAGCTCGCGTTCCTCGCCGGGTCCGTTCCGCTGGACGCCGAGGGGAACCTCGTGGGGGAAGGGGACCCCGCGCGGCAGGCCGAGCAGGTGATCGCGAACCTGCGGGAGCAACTGCACGCGGTGGGCAGCGACTTGGAGCACGTGCTGGCGACCGATGTGCATGTCGTGAGCAGCGAGCCCGCGGTGCTGTCCGCCGTGTGGGAGGTCGTCGAGGCGTCCGGACTGAGCGCCGGCCCGCACTCGTCGACGCTGATCGGGGTCGCCTGCCTCGGATACACGGGCCAGCTGGTGGAGATCACGGCCACGGCCGTCGTACCGGAGAGGGCCTTGCGGTGAGCCTGGTCGTCATCCGCCGGGCCACGGCCTCCGACGCCTCCGCCACGGCCGACGTCTATCTGCGCTCCTTCGCCGCCGCGTTGCCGACGGTGGTGCGGCCACGGTCCGACGACGAGGTGCGCGCCTACCTCCGGGACGTCGTGGTGCCCTCGCGGGAGACGTGGGTGGCTGTCGCGGAGGAACAGGTCGTGGGCCTCATGGTGCTCGCCGGTGATCTGCTGTCCCAGCTGTATCTCGATCCCGACTGGCGGGGACGCGGCATCGGCGACCGGTTCGTCGCGCTCGCCAAGGAACGGTCTCCGCAGGGGCTGAGCCTGTGGACCTTCCAGGTCAACAAGCCGGCCCACCGCTTCTACGCACGCCACGGCTTCGTCGAGGCCGAACGCACCGACGGCGGCGGCAACGAGGAGCGGGAGCCGGACGTGCGGTACGTCTGGCGGCCCTGAGCACCCGGTCAGTCCGACCGCGGCCCCCACGCCCGCCTCTTCGGCACCGGCTTGGCGTACCCGCCCGCCCGGCTGGTGCTCAGCCCCAGCCCCACCAGCGACTCCGCCAGCTTCACCGCAGCGCCCACCCCGTCGACCACCGGGAGCCCCAGCTTCTCCCCCACCGTGCGCTGAAGTCCGGTCATCCCGGCGCACCCCAGCACCAGCACCTCTGCGCCGGCCTCCCGTACCCGCTCGGCCGCCGCGAGGAAGGCGGCCTCCGTGCGGTCGGCGTCCCCCAGGTCGAGAACGCCCAGTCCGGTCCCGACGACGGCGGCACAGTTGCGCCCCACCCCCGCAAGCTCCAGGCTGTCCTCGATCTGCCCGCAGGACCGCTCCAGCGTGGTCACCACGCCGTAGCGCCGACCGAGCAGACAGGCCAGATGGGCGGCGGCCTCGGTGATGTCGACGACCGGTACGTCCACCAACTCCCGGACACCCTCCCGCCCGTGCTCGCCGAAGCCGGCCATGACGACGGCGTCGTAGGAAGGACCCTCGTACGTGCGCAGCAGGTCGATGACCGCCGCCGCGGAGAGGTAGCTGTCGAGCCAGCCCTCCGCGGACTCGGGACCCCAGGCGGGAGTGAGCCCGAGCACGGTGGTGCCCGGGCCTGCCGCGGCCCGGGCACCTCGTACGATCTCCTCGGTCATCTCCTGCGTGGTGTTGCAGTTGGTGACGACGATCCGCACGTGTATCAGACCTCCACGGCCTCGGGGATTTCGGGAGCCGCGCGCTCGCTCCGGCACAGCAGGGCGTACAGCCCGGCCGCGAGGGCCGTGCCGATGAACCAGGAGTACGGGGCCACGTCGCTGAACGTCTTCACCAGGGCGAGGACCCCGGCGACGGCGGCCGCGGGAAGGAACGCCCACAGCGCCTTCGGGTTGACGCCCTTGCGGTAGTAGTAGCGGGAGCCGGGCTCGGCCTTGAACAGTTCGTCGATGTCCACGCGGCCCTTCTTGACCCAGTAGTAGTCCAGCATGATCACGCCGAACAGCGGGCCGAGGAAGGCGCCGAGGCCGCCGAGGAAGTAGTTGACGACGGTGGGGTTGGAGAAGAGGTTCCACGGGGTCACGAGCAGCGCGGCGACCGTGCTGATCATGCCGCCGACCCTGAAGGTGATCTTCTGCGGCCAGACGTTGGCGAGGTCGTACGCCGGTGAGACGAAGTTGGCGACGATGTTGACGCCCATGGTGGCGACGGCGAAGGTGAGCGCGCCCAGCACCATCACCCAGGTGTTGCCGACCTTGGCGACCAGTTCGGCCGGGTCGGTGATGGCCTGGCCCCAGACCTCCAGCGAGCCCGCGGTGACGATCACGGAGACGACCACGAAGGCCGTGGAGTTGATGGGCAGGCCCCAGAAGTTGCCGCGGCGGACGGTCTTGTAGTCCGGTGCGAAGCGGGAGAAGTCGCAGAAGTTGAGCATCAGCGTGCCGTAGGTGGCGAGGATCAGGCCGATCGCGCCGAACCACTGCCGCCACTGCTCACCGACCGAGACCGGGTGCGGGGTGCTGGTGAGCGAGATGCTCCAGCCGGCCTTGGCCAGCACCCAGACCGCCAGCGCGATCATGACGAGCCAGATCGCCGGTCCGCAGAAGTCCTGGAACTTCCGGACCGACTCCATGCCCTGGCTGATGATCAGCGCCTGGACCAGCCACAGCGACAGGAAGGAGACCCAGCCGAGCGCGTCGAGGCCGAGGAAGGAGCTGTGCGTCCAGGACTCCAGGCCGGGCCAGGCGGCCAGCAGCATCACGTTGACCGCGACGGAGGCCAGGTAGGTCTGGATGCCGTACCACATGATGGCGATCACAGCCCGGATCAGGGCGGGGATGTTGGCTCCCCACACACCGAAGCTGATGCGGCTGACCACGGGGAACGGCACGCCGTGGCGCTGGCCGATCTTCCCCATCCAGTTCATGCCGACGTAGATGAGCACGAAGCCGACGAGCAGGGACGTGAAGACCTGCCACACGTTCATGCCGAGGACCAGCAGACCGGCCGCGAAGGTGTAGTTGCCCAGGTTGTGGACGTCCGACATCCACATGGCGAAAAGGTCGAAGACCTTCCAGTTGCGCTTGCCCGCGGGGGCGAGGTCTTCGTTGGTGAGCCGGGGATCGGGGACGAACGCTGGTGTGCCGGTGACTTCGGCACGGTCGGCGAGGGACACAGGGCCTCCAAGGACGGGGACAGGAGGATGGCGGCCGCCTGGCATCCGGTTTTGGTATACCAAACTGCCGTCATGGTCCCGCCGTCAAGAGTCCCGGCCGATGTCGCGTTTGTTAAGGGTCCGTAAAACAGCAAGGCTCCGTAAAACAGCTCCGTCGTCAACGACGGCTCAGGCGTCGGAGAAGATGGCTCCATGAGCTCCACGACGAACACCGAGCCCCTCGGCGCCGTCCGCGAACGCGTCCTGGCCACCCTGCGGCAGGAGATCATCGCGGGCGGACTGCGGCCGGGCGACCGACTGGTCGAGCGGGAGCTCGCCGAGCGCTTCGGGGTCTCCCGGGTGCCGGTCCGCGAGGCGATCCGCGCACTGGTCGCCGAGGGCTTCGTGCACTTCGAGACACCCCGCCGCACGGTCGTACGGCGGCTGACCCCGAACGACGTCAAGGAACTCTTCGAGCTGCGCGAGGCGTTGGAGGTGTACGCCGCGGGCCTCGCCGCGGCCCGGGCGACCCCGGAGGATCTCGCCGAGGTGGAGCGGCTCCTCGGCCTCGCGGCGACCGCGACCGAGGCGGGCGACGCGGAGACCATCACGGACGTCAACAGCCGTCTGCACGACAGCATCGTGGCGATGGCCCGCAACAGTCTGCTGGTCGAGGCCCTGGAACCCGTTGCGGGACGGCTGCGCTGGATGACCCGGCGCAACGAGGAGTGGCCCCAACTCCTGGTCGAGCACCGCGACTTGTACGAGGCGATCGCCTCGGGCGACCCGGACCGGGCCCGCGCGCACGCCCTCGCGCACGTGCGGACCAACTACGAGTCGACGGTACGGCAGTTGTTCGGGGAGACGGGCGAGATGGTCTAACGGGTCCGGCCGCGGGCGTACTGGTCCGTCGCCCGCACCAGCGCCTCGACCGATCCGGGGGCCCCGGGGCCGTGCCCGGCCTCGTCGATCACCGTCAACTCGCTGCCGGGCCAGGTGTGATGGAGCCGCCAGACGGTGCCGAGGAGGTTGCCGAAGTCGAGGCTGCCCTGGACGAGAGTGCCGGGGATGCCCTTCAACCGGGGCGCGTCACGCAGGACGACGCCGTCCTCGTCGAGGAAGTGTGCGTTGCCCCAGTAGTGGGTGACGGTACGGGCGAAGCCCACGCGGAACACCGGGTCCTCGAAGCGCTCGACCGACCTGGGCGGGGCGGGAATGGTCGCCGTCTCCCAGTCCGTCCAGGCCCGCGCCGCCCGCTCACGGACCTCCGCGTCGGGCGACTCCAGCAACCTGTTGTACGCGGCGGCGAGGTTCCCGTCCCGCTCGGCGACCGGCAACTCGCCGACGAACCGTTCGAAGGCCGCGGGGAAAATCTTCCCCAACCCCCTGGTGAGCAGGGCGACTTCGGCGTCGGACCCGGTCGCGACCCCCGTGAGCACGATCTCCGTCACGGCCTCCGGATGCGTCTGCGCGTACCGCAGCCCCAGCACCGACCCGAACGACACGCCCCACACCAGCCACCGCTCGATCCCCAGATGCCACCGCAGCAGCTCCAGGTCCGCGATGAGATGCGGGGTCGTGTTGACGCTCATGTCGGTGTCGTGCGCGCTCGCGTGGGGCGTCGACCTCCCGGCGCCCCGCTGGTCGAGGAGCACGATCCGGTACGCGGCGGGGTCGAACAGCCGCCGCGCCCACGGCGAGCACCCTGACCCCGGCCCGCCGTGCAGCACCACCGCCGGCTTGCCCTCCGGGTTCCCGCAGGTCTCCCAGTACACGAGGTTGCCGTCACCGACGTCGAGCATGCCCTGGTCGTACGGTTCGATCTCCGGGTAAAGAGGCATCCGGCGACCCTAACCGTCGTACGACGGCCTCGTCGTCCCGTTTTCGCCGGTACGGCCCCGCAGACCCGCCGTCTCGGCCGCCGTGCGCAGTACGTCCCGCAGCATCTCGGGCGTGAGCCTGCCGGTGAAGGTGTTGCGCTGGCTGACGTGGAAGCAGCCGAAGAGTTCGAGGCCGTCGAGCGGGACGCGCGCGCCGTGTCCGAAGGCGGGTCGCGGCCGGGGCACGCTCCAGCCGGCCGCCGTGAACGCGGGCAGCGCGGCCTGCCAGCCGAAGGCGCCGAGCACGACCACGGTACGGAGCGTGGGCCGCAGCAGGTTCAGCTCCTGGACCAGCCAGGGCCGGCAGGTGTCGCGCTCGCCGGGGGTGGGTTTGTTGGCGGGCGGGGCGCAGTGCACGGGCGAGGTGATCCGCACGCCGTGCAGCTCCAGTCCGTCGTCGGCGGTCACCGCGGTCGGCTGCGAGGCGAGCCCGATGTCGTACAGCGCCTGGTACAGCACGTCCCCGGAACGGTCGCCGGTGAACATCCGCCCGGTACGGTTCCCGCCGTGCGCGGCCGGAGCGAGCCCGACGATCAGCATCCGGGCGTCCGCAGGACCGAAGCCGGGCACCGGCCGTCCCCAGTACGTCCAGTCGGCGAACGCGGCCCGCTTGGTCCGGGCCACTTCCTCCCGCCAGTCGACCAGCCGTGGGCAGGCACGGCAGCCCGAGATCCGGCGGTCGAGATCGGCGAGGGCGTCCACCCGTCCACGGTACGGGCAGGCCGCCGCCGTGGTGGCGGCCGGGGGCGGCGGTGGCCTGCCCGTGCTGCCGGGCCGCCGCCCGGAAAACCCACCCGGGGTGCGCGGTCCCGAGTACTAAGGTCGGAGCCATGGCTGTGGAACGTACGGACGACAACGAGACCGGTGGGACGGGCCGGGCCGCGACGACGGCCGACGCTCCCGGCGCGAAGGCCGCCGGCATGGACCCCACGGCTCCCGGTGCCGTGGCCTCCGAGGAGCCGGACCCGAAGATCGCCGCCGCCGTCGCCGCCGCGGAGGCCGCCGGGCCGCAGAGCGGCGAGACCGTGCGGATCGACAGCTGGATCTGGTCCGTACGCCTGGTCAAGACCCGTTCCGCGGGAGCCACCGCCTGCCGGGGCGGGCATGTTCATGTGAACGGCGAGCGGGTGAAGCCCGCGCACTCCCTGCGCGTCGGCGACGAGGTGCGCGTCCGCCAGGAGGGCCGGGAGCGGATCGTCGTCGTCAGGCGTCTGATCCGCAAGCGGGTCGGCGCCCCCGTGGCCGTCCAGTGCTACGTCGACAACTCTCCCCCGCCCCCGCCGCGCACGGCCGTCGCCCCCGCCGGTATCCGCGACCGCGGCGCGGGCCGCCCCACCAAGCGCGACCGCCGCGAACTGGAACGCCTGCGCGGCCTCACGGAAGGCAACCGCCGGGGCCGCTTCGCCGGACCGGGCGGCCCGGCCGGAGCCGACAGCAGCCCGGACGGGCCCGACGCCCCGGAGGGCGCGGGCGGCTCGGGCGACCAGGCACGCCGTTCGGAAAGAACCCGCCGCTCGGACCGGGGCGGGAACGCGGACAGAAGTGGGCGCTCGCGCTGAGCGAACGCCCGAGCGACAGCGGGCACCCGGCACCCGGCACCGAAAACACCCACGGTCAGCGCGGCGAGGCCGCGCTGACCGTGGGCCGTTCTCCTCATGCCGGTCGTCGCATCATGCCCGTCGTCGCACCAGCCGCAGCAGGTCCGCATTGTGCCACCGCCGGGCCCAGGCGATCAGGGCGAGCGGGACGATCAGGATGAGCGGAGTCGCCGCGTTCTCCCCGTCGAAGTAGGTGAGCTGCACGACGAACGCGCCGACCATCAGCCCGCTCAGCGCCACGGCCGCCACCGACTGCAGCACCGGGATCAACAGGGCGATCCCACCGGCCAGTTCGAGGACGCCGATGGTGTACATCCCCGCGCTGCCCCAGCCCATCTTGTCGAAGCCCTCGACGGCCGAGGGGTGCGCGATCAGCTTGGGGAGCGCGCTGGCGATCACGTAGAAGAGGGCGAGCACGACCTGCAGGGTGCGCAGGGCGATCCGGGCCCGGCGGCCGCGGGGGGTCGTGGACTCGGCGATGACAGGGGCGGAGGCGGCGGCGTGGGTGACGGGGACGGTGGTCTCGGACATCGGGGTCTCCTGGGGGAAGCGGTCCGTGGTGCTGTCGGAGAGGTAGACCCCGGCCCCGCCCCGAACTCATCGCCGTCCTACAGGGGAAACCAGCCGTGCCCGATGTACCAGTGCCCGCCCGCCCGCAGGTGATCGCCCACGGCCCGCTCCAGTGCCGTCCGTCGCGGCAGGCTCTCCACCGACAACTCCGGGTCCCCGAACACGAACTGCACCGGCTCGGTGTCCTCAGGCTCCGGGTCCGCGGGGGCCGTCCTGAAACGCTCCTGGAACCGGACGATGTTGGAGTCCGCGGGCAGGTACTCCTTCAACTGCGGGTCCAGCAGCCAGGAATGACACAGCGCGGCACGATACGGCTCCTCCGCGAAGTGCCGGGCGAAGAACTCGGCGGCCACGGCCAGCGAGCGGTCACAGGCCTCGGGTGACAGCGGGCCGAGGAAGTCGGGGATGTGCAGGCTCAGACAGGGCGTGCCGGGCGCGAGGTCCAGTCCGGCCGCCGCGAGGGTCCGGCTGTTCCACGGCCCGTACCGCGTCCGCTCGAACTGGAGTCGCCCCAGCTGGTACAGCTCGCCCCGCGAGTGCCGGGTCAGCCAGCGCGGTGACTGCACGCCCGCCCTGCCGTACCGCCTGCGGTGCACGGCCATGTTCCGCCCGAGGTCGGCGAGGGTGCGCCGGGACACCTCGGCCGGGATGCCGCGCTCGCGGTGGTACGCGCGCGTGTGGGGCAGCGCCGCCACGAACACGTATACGGGGAAGCAGCGTTGGAGGGCGCCGGCGGGCCAGTCGAGCTCGGGCAGGACGACCGGATCGTCGGCCCTCCCCATGTCCCGGACGAGTTCGTCGACGGAGTGTTCCAGGAACCGCCGCAGCTCCGGGTCGTCCATGACCCGCCGGCCCATCCGCACGAGTTCGTTGACGTCCTCATGCGGTACGGCGAGTTCCACCAGCACCTCGGCCAGTTCGTCGGCATCCGGAAGCACGCGGTGACCCCTTCATCGGCCCTTTGGTCAACGTTCGTTCCGAAGAGTACGTTGCAGGAGAGGGCTGGTGATCCCGATGCGTACAGGCAGTGAGCCCACGACAGCGCGCAGTGCACTGCGGGCGCGGTTCTGGCTGAGCGTGTGGGGGCTGGTCTGGGCGATCTTCGGCACGGCCGCGTTCGCGCTGGCGGGCCGCCCCGGGTGGGCGATCGCCTGCGGGGTGCTCTGGCTGGTGATCACCGTCGACACGACGATGATCCTCCGGCACATCCGTCAGGGCCCGCACTACCAGCCGGGCCCCGACATCCCGCCGTACCGGCCGCCGGAGAACCGCCTCAGGTAGCGGGCCGGCCCGCTCAGGAGTCGAACCGGGCCGCCTTCAGGAACTCCGGGTTGGGATCCAGCGCGGCCGCCAGCCGGAAGTGCCGCCTGGCCTGGTCGGACCGTCCCTGCCGCTCATAGGTGCGGGCGAGCGCGAAGTGCGCGAAGGCGTTGTCCGGCTCGCGCTCCAGGACGATGGTGAACTCCAGCTCGGCGGGCCGCAGTTGCGCGGCGGCGAAGAACGCCCGCGCGCGCAGCAGCCGGGCCGCGGTGTTCTCCGGGTGGGCGGCGATGACGGAGTCGAGCAGCTTCACCGCGCCCCGCGGGTCCCGCGCGGAGAGCAACTGCTCGGCCGCGCGGTAGTCGATGACATGCGTCTCCGGAGTACGTCCGGTCGATCCGCTGATCTCGGGCACGGCTCAGTCCTTCCCTCACTGGAAGGGTTCAACGCCCGGACCGGGGATCGCTATTCCTGGGACGCCCGGGACGCGCGCGCCCGCCGCAGGAGATCGCCCCATACGTCCCGCACGCGGTGGCGCAGTTCATCCAGAGGTACATCGTTGTCGATCACGATGTCCGCGATCTCCAGACGCTTCTCGCGCGTCGCCTGGGCGGCCATGCGCGCGCGTGCGTCCTGCTCGGTCATGCCGCGCAGCCCGACGAGCCTGTGAAGCTGTGTCTCGGGGCTCGCGTCGACGACGATCACGAGGTCGTAGAGCGGGGCGAGGCCGTTCTCCGTGAGGAGCGGGACGTCGTGGACGACGACGGCGTCCTCGGCGGCGGCCGCTTCGAGCTCACGGGAGCGGGCGCCCACCAGGGGATGCACGATCGAGTTCAGTACGGCGAGCCGCTCCGGGTCGGCGAAGACGACGGAGCCCAGCTTGGGGCGGTCGAGGCTGCCGTCCTCGGCGAGCACGTCCGCGCCGAAGGCGTCCACGACCGCGGCCAGTCCGGGCGTACCGGGCGCGACGACCTCGCGCGCGATGCGGTCCGCGTCGATCAGGACGGCGCCGTGCTCCACGAGGAGCTTCGACACCTCGCTCTTGCCGGCGCCGATACCGCCGGTCAGGCCCACGTTCAGCATGACCGGAAGCCTAGACGCTCCTCGCGGGTCAGTTTTCGCCTTCCCGTTCGGCCAGGAAGCGCTCGAACTCCATCCCGATCTCGTCCGCCGACGGAATCTCCACGGGCTCGGCGAGCATGTTGCCCCTGGTCTCCGCTCCGGCCGCCGCGTCGTACTGGTGCTCGAGACCCTGGACGAGGGCCACGAGGTCCTCGTCGCCCTCCTGGATCTGGCGGTCGATCTCGGTCTGGGTGCGGTGGGCGTCGGTGCGCAGGGCGTGGGCGATGCCGGGCAGGACCATGCCGGTGGCGGCCGTGATGGCCTCCAGGACGGTCAGGGCGGCGTCCGGGTAGGTCGAGCGCGCGATGTAGTGCGGGACGTGGGCCGCGACGCCCAGGACGTCGTGACCGGCCTCCATGAGCCGGTACTCGACCAGGGCCTCGGCGCTGCCGGGCACCTGGGCCTCCTCGAAGGGGCTGCGGTGGCCGGGGACGAGGTCGTGGCGGTTGCCGTGCGGGGTGAGGCCCACGGGTCGGGTGTGCGGAACGCCCATGGGGATGCCGTGGAAGTTCACGGACAGCCGGACGCCGAGCCGTTCCACGATCTGCTGGACGGCGGCGGCGAAGCGCTCCCACTCCACGTCCGGCTCCGGGCCGGACAGCAGCAGGAAGGGCGCTCCGGTGGCGTCCTGGACGAGCCGCACGTCGATCGTGGGCTCCTCGTACTCCGTCCAGCGGTCGCGCTTGAAGGTGAGCAGCGGACGGCGGGCGCGGTAGTCCACGAGCCGGTCGTGGTCGAAACGGGCCACGACCTGGTTCGGCAACGAGTCGAGCAGCCGGTCGACGATCTGGTCACCGGTCTCGCCCGCGTCGATGTATCCGTCGAAGTGGTAGAGCATGACCAGGCCGGCCGACTCCTGGGCGAGAGCCATGTCGACAACGGCGAGGCCCTTGGGCTCCCATGCGTACAAACCCTGCGGATCAAGCACAGTGACCGCTCCTCCTCGTGTTCATACGCTTCAACACGCCCTGGAGCAGGGGCATTCCCACCCGAGCGCTTGATCAGGCCATCTCTTACGCCCCTCTTCATGACGGGGTGAGCACAACGCGCCCCTCAGGGGCGCGGGGAACTGCGCGACAAGCCCACCGGCCGTCAGCCAAAATCCAGCCCGGACAGCACTGAAGGGGCCGTACCTCGAAAGGTACGGCCCCTCAGTCAGCTGCTAAGCCTCAGCGAGCCAGCGTTCAGCTCTGCCCACCCGCCAGCTTCTCACGCAGCGCGGCGAGCGCCTCGTCGGAAGCCAGCGCACCGGAGGTGTCCGCACCCTCGGAGGAGTACGAACCGCCACCGCCACCGCCACCCGCGGCCGGAGCAGCGCCCGCGGCGTCCCCGCCCTCGGCGGCAGCAGCCGCGTCGGCCTCGCGGGACTTGATGACCTGCTGCTGGTGCTGCTCGAAGCGGGTCTGCGCCTCGGCGTACTGGTTCTCCCACACCTCACGCTGGGACTCGTAACCCTCGAGCCAGTCGTTGGTCTCGGGGTCGAAGCCCTCGGGGTAGATGTAGTTGCCCTGGTCGTCGTACGACGCGGCCATGCCGTACAGGGTCGGGTCGAACTCGACCGAGGCCGGGTCGGAACCGAAGGCCTCGTTGGCCTGCTTCAGCGAGAGGCTGATGCGGCGGCGCTCGAGGTCGATGTCGATGACCTTGACGAAGATCTCGTCGTTGACCTGGACGACCTGCTCCGGGATCTCCACGTGGCGCTCGGCCAGCTCGGAGATGTGGACCAGACCCTCGATGCCCTCGTCCACGCGGACGAACGCACCGAACGGAACCAGCTTCGTGACCTTGCCGGGCACGACCTGGCCGATCTGGTGGGTGCGGGCGAACTGCTGCCACGGGTCTTCCTGGGTCGCCTTCAGCGACAGGGAGACACGCTCGCGGTCCATGTCGACGTCGAGGACCTCGACGGTGACTTCCTGGCCGACCTCGACAACCTCGGAGGGGTGGTCGATGTGCTTCCAGGACAGCTCGGAGACGTGGACCAGACCGTCGACGCCACCCAGGTCCACGAAGGCACCGAAGTTGACGATCGAGGAGACCACACCGGAGCGGACCTGACCCTTCTGGAGGGTCGTGAGGAACGTCTGGCGAACCTCGGACTGGGTCTGCTCGAGCCAGGCGCGGCGGGACAGGACCACGTTGTTGCGGTTCTTGTCCAGCTCGATGATCTTCGCCTCGAGCTCCTTGCCCACGTAAGGCTGGAGGTCGCGAACACGGCGCATCTCGACGAGGGAGGCCGGCAGGAAGCCACGGAGGCCGATGTCGAGGATGAGACCACCCTTGACGACCTCGATGACGGTACCGGTGACGATGCCGTCTTCTTCCTTGATCTTTTCGATCGTGCCCCAGGCACGCTCGTACTGAGCGCGCTTCTTGGACAGGATCAGACGGCCTTCCTTGTCCTCCTTCTGGAGAACAAGGGCCTCGATCTCATCGCCCACGGCGACGACCTCGTTGGGGTCGACGTCGTGCTTGATGGAGAGCTCGCGGCTCGGGATAACGCCTTCGGTCTTGTAACCGATGTCGAGCAGGACCTCGTCCCGGTCGACCTTCACGATGACGCCGTCGACGATGTCGCCGTCGTTGAAGTACTTGATCGTCTCGTCGATCGCGGCGAGGAAGGCTTCCTCGTTACCGATGTCGTTGACCGCTACCTGCGGAGTGGTAGAGGTGGTCTCGGTGCTGCTCGTCATGTGGGAAAGGGCTCCGGTACGGACAGTGAGTCGTAGGTACTGCTTACGCCGGGAGCCTGTTTCGCTCTGAAGAAGCCGGACAGCCAAGGAAGCGCCACACAAAACCACTGGTGGCGCCTCGACAACCGAGGGGACTACAACAGATGCGAGCGCAGCCTGCTACGTCTGAGGAGCGCAGGCCCGCAGCGCAACTTGTAGCATACGGGGGCAGCCGGACAGGGTCAATGCGCGAAGGCGCACACCCGGGGCGGATCGCCGCATACCCGGCACAAAACCAGTCTCACGAGGCCACGCACGCGTGACCGCGCCCCATTTATGACGGCCGTCGCGACGGGTTGGGCGGAAGAGCCCGCAGACTAATACGAGGGAGCCGATCATCCAAGAGCCCGCATCACACCCGCAGGAGTCAGGGCCGGACGCCGACTCGCAGGCCACCCGCCGTGACGCGGACGTCACGGAGAGCGCCCGCGCCAACCGTGGCTGGTGGGACCGCAACGCGGACGAGTACCAGATCGAGCACGGCACGTTCCTCGGCGACGACCGCTTCGTGTGGAGCCCCGAGGGCCTCGACGAGGTGGAGGCCGAGCTGCTGGGCCCGGCCGAGGACCTCAAGGGCAAGGACGTCCTGGAGATCGGCGCCGGCGCCGCCCAGTGCGCGCGCTGGCTGGCCGAGCAGGGCGCCCGCCCGGTCGCCCTCGACATCTCGCACCGCCAGCTCCAGCACGCCCTGCGCATCGGTACGTCCTTCCCCCTGGTGTGCGCCGACGCGGGCGCGCTGCCCTTCGCGGACGGCTCCTTCGACCTGGCGTGCTCGGCGTACGGCGCGCTGCCGTTCGTCGCCGAGCCGGTACTGGTCCTGAAGGAGGTGCGCCGCGTCCTGCGCCCGGGCGGCCGCTTCGTCTTCTCCGTCACCCACCCCATTCGCTGGGCCTTCCCCGACGAGCCCGGTCCCGAGGGCCTGTCCGTATCCGCCTCCTACTTCGACCGCACGCCCTACGTCGAGCAGGACGAGGAGGGCCGCGCGGTCTACGTCGAGCACCACCGCACGATCGGCGACCGGGTCCGTGACGTGGTCGCGGGCGGCTTCCGCCTGGTCGACCTGGTGGAGCCGGAGTGGCCGGTCTGGAACACCTCGGAGTGGGGCGGCTGGTCCCCGTTGCGCGGCAGCCTGATCCCGGGCACCGCGATCTTCGTCTGTGAACGGGACTGACACGCGAGGCCGTCGGGCGGCCGTACGACACTAGGGACGTGATCCGTTACGACGCCCTGGACGCCCTTCCCGTACGCAGTGCCCTGTCCGCGCTGGGCGACGCCCTGGACGGGCACGGCACGGCGGTCCTGGTGGCACCGCCGGGCACCGGCAAGACGACCCTCGTCCCGCTGGTGCTCGCGGGCCTGCTGGATTCCGGCGCACCCGCGCGGAAGGTTGTCGTCGCCGAACCCCGCCGTATCGCCGCCCGCGCGGCGGCCCGGCGGATGGCGTGGCTGCTGGGCGAGCAGGTCGGCGAGAGCGTCGGCTACACCGTGCGCGGCGAGCGGGTGGTCGGACGGCACGCGCGCGTGGAGGTTGTCACCACGGGTGTGCTGCTCCAGCGGCTCCAGCGCGACCAGGAGCTGACGGGCGTCGACGTGGTGGTGCTCGACGAGTGCCACGAACGGCATCTGGACGCGGACACGACGGCGGCCTTCCTGTGGGACGTGCGGCAGACACTGCGGCCGGAGCTGCGCCTGGTGGCCGCGTCCGCGACGACCGACGCGCAGGGGTGGGCGCGGTTGCTGGGCGACGCGCCCGTGGTCGAGGCGGCGGGCGTCTCGCATCCGGTGGAGGTCGTGTGGGCGCCGCCGGCGCGTCCGGTGCGCCCGCCGCACGGCATGCGGGTCGATCCCGCGCTGCTCGCGCACGTGGCGTCGGTCGTACGGCGGGCGCTGTCCGAGCGGGACGGGGACGTGCTGTGCTTTCTGCCCGGCGTGGGCGAGATCGCGCGCGTGGCCGGGCAGTTGGGCGGTCTCGGTGGCGTGGAGGTGCTCCAGGTGCACGGGCGGGCGCCGACGGCCGTGCAGGACGCGGTACTGACGGGCGGGGAGCGGCGGCGGGTGGTGCTCGCGACCGCGGTGGCCGAGTCGTCCCTGACCGTGCCGGGGGTGCGGGTGGTCGTCGACTCGGGGCTCGCGCGGGAGCCGCGCGTCGACCACGCGCGCGGGCTGAGCGCGCTCGCGACCGTGCGGGCCTCACAGGCTGCCGGGCGGCAGCGGGCGGGGCGGGCCGGGCGGGAGGCGCCGGGTGCGGTGTACCGGTGCTGGGCGGAGGCCGAGGACGTCCGGCTGCCGCGTTTCCCGTCGCCGGAGATCAAGGTGGCCGACCTGACGGCGTTCGCGTTGCAGGTGGCCTGCTGGGGCGATCCGGACGCGTCCGGCCTCGCCCTGCTGGATCCGCCGCCGGGCGGGGCGATGGCGGCCGCGCGGGACGTGCTGACGGCCGTGGGGGCGGTGGACGCGGACGGCCGGGCGACCGCGCGCGGCGCGCGGCTGACCCGCCTGGGTCTGCATCCCCGGCTGGGCCGGGCGCTCCTTGACACCTCCGGCGCGGGCGCCGAGGCGGTCGCGCTGCTGTCGGAGGAGCCGCCGCGGGAGTACGGCGACGACCTGGCGGCCGCCGTGCGGACCGCGCGCCGGGGCGGTGACGCCTACGCGGGGCGGTGGCGGTCGGAGGTGCGGCGGCTGCGCTCCGCCTCGGCGGAGTTCACCGAGCCGGCCGCGGGGAACGACGGTCTCGTCGCCGCGCTCGCCTTCCCCGAACGGGTCGCCAAAGCCGACTCGGGCTCCTATCTCATGGCCTCCGGCACCCGCGCCGAACTCTCCGACGGCTCCCCGCTGCGGGGCTCGCCCTGGATCGCCGTGGCCGTGGCGGACCGGCCCGTAGGAAAGGGGCACGCGCGGGTGCAGCTCGCCGCCGTGATCGACGAGGACACCGCCCGGTCGGCGGCCGCGTCCCTGTACTCCGAGCGCCAGGAGGTGCACTGGGCCGACGGGGACGTCGTGGCACGCCGGGTGGAGCGGCTCGGGGCGATCGAACTCGCGGTACGGCCCCTCAAGGACGCCGACCCCGTCCTCGTACGCGAGGCCCTTCTCGAAGGGCTCCGCCAGGAAGGGCTACGGCTGCTGCGGTGGACGCCCGACGCGGACGTCCTGCGCCAGCGGCTGGCGTTCCTGCGCCACCACCTCGGCGACCCGTGGCCCGACGTCTGCGAGGACGCGCTCCACGCGCGCGTGGACGAATGGCTGGAGCCCGAGCTGAGCCGTGCCCGCCGACGGGTCGACCTGGCGCGCATCGACGCCGGACAGGCACTGCGAAGGCTTCTCCCCTGGGCCTCGGGCGAGGCCACGCGGCTCGACGAGCTGGCGCCGGAGCGGATGGCCGTACCGAGTGGGTCCAGGGTCCGGATCGACTACGCCACCCCCGAACAGCCGGTCCTCGCGGTGAAGTTGCAGGAGATGTTCGGGCTCCAGGAGTCGCCTCGGATCGCCGGCGTGCCCCTCCTCGTCCATCTCCTCTCCCCCGCGGGGCGCCCCGCGGCCGTCACCGCCGATCTCGCGTCCTTCTGGAAGGACGGCTACAAGGGCGTCCGGGCGGAGTTGCGCGGCCGGTACCCGAAGCATCCGTGGCCCGAGGACCCGGCGGGCGCCGAGCCGACGCGGTACACCAACGCGCGGCTCAGGCGCTGACCGGTTCGGGTTCGTCGACCGTCGCGGGGGCCGGGCGGCGGCCGCGGGCTTCCAGCCACAGCGACGACGCCAGCAACAGGACGCCCAGGATGAGGAAGCCCCACGGCAGGTACGAGGTCATGAGCAGGACGAGGGTGCGGTTCGACTTGACCAGGTCGACGGTGTGCCGGATGTAGTCCTCGCGCATCTTCACGTCGCCGGCGAAGACCGTCACCTTGTCGCGGCCGCCGAGCAGGGTGCCGCCGCGCAGTTCCTCCTTGTGGAGTTCCTCGCCGTAGACGGGGGCCCCGGTGAGGGGTTCGACCCAGAACTTGCGGACCGTGGTGTACCAGCGGGTGGTGCCGGTCCTGGCGATGGACTGGGGGGTGATGCCCTGGACCGGCATGGTCTTCGGGAAGGGCACCTTGGTCCAGGGGATGGTCTGCTCGAAGTAGTAGACGTCGAGGCCGCGGAAGTTCCGGGTGCCCTTGTAGTGGATGGGGGCCGAGGTGCGGGCCTGGGCGTCGAAGTAGACGTAGTCCCGTTTCTCGGTGAGGAAGGGCCACTTGAACTCGATGCCCGCACGCTTCACGGGGTCGCCGTCGACCATCTCGCCGGTGGCGTGGACGGGGTCCTGGGTGTGGGCGTCGAAGATGTAGCGCTCGGGGATCTTGGAGACCATCTTGCCGTCGGGCCCGACGACGTAGGACAGCCCGTCCCAGACGACGACGTCCTTCCCGGCCGTCTTCTCGATCTTCTCCGAGGCCTCCACGTTGCCCTTGAGGGTCTGCACGATGGTGACCTTGGAGACCTTCTTCTCCTTCATTCCGTCGTCGTAGTCGATGAGGGTCGCGTCCTTGGCCTCCAGGACCATGTCCTGGTACTGGTTCGCGGGGATCTTGGCGAGGCGCGGGAAGGCGTACCAGCGCAGCAGCGGGGACAGCGCCGCGAAGAACACGGCGAGGGCGAGCAGGACCAGGCTGGTCTTGCGGCGCATCTCGGCCTCCCGGGGGTCACGGGTGCGCGGGCACCGTGGTCAGCAGCGGCTTCGGGGACGTCTTGCCGGTCGGCGTGCCGAGAGCGGTGATGGTGAGGACCAGCGCGAACGCGAGGGCGAGACCGGTCGCGGCGGCGATCAGGGCACGCATGTCCACCTCCCGGCACCGAAACTGATACATCGTCAGGTCCGGCACCGTAGCAACGGGTGGGCGAGATGAGAACAGCTCGCGCACGGCGAAGGGCGCCCTGTCCGCCGTAGCGGAAAGGACGCCCTCCCGGTGGGTTCGTCTACTACGAGCTCGCGCTGGGGCTGGGCGAGGGGCTCGGGGAGGTGTCCGTGGCGGCCGCCACGGTCAGCGTCACGTCGAGCGTCGCGCCGCCCGCGGTGGTGATGCGGAGCAGGAAGGTGCCGGTGGTGTCGTCGGCGTAGAGCTGCGGCAGCTTCAGCAGGCCGTCCGCGTCCGTGGTGAGGCCCGTGAGGGTGCGGACGGTCTTGCCGTCGGCGTCCTTGAAGTAGGGGCCCTTGTCGTTCTCGGTCGCGTCGTCGGCCGACTTGATCAGGGTGGCGGTGGCGCCGACCTTGTCGGCGACGGCGTCCTTGTAGGTGGCCTTGACCTGGACCGCGTCGGCGAACTGTCCGCCCGGGGTGCAGGTCAGCGCGGTGTCGCTGGTGCGCACGAGGGTGTCGGCGACGCGCTGGGTCACGGTGGCCGGGTAGTCCGGGCCGGTGACGGTACGGCCGATGAGGGTGGCGCGGACCGTGAAGGCGCCGGTGGTCTCGCCCGCCTGGAGCGCGGGCGCGGTGGCCACGCCGGAGCTGTCGGTCAGCGCGGTGGCGACCTTCTCGCCGCCGGTGAAGGTGGCGTCGGTGTCGCCGACGATCGTGAAACGGATCCGGACCTTGGCGACACCCTTGCCGGCGGCGTTCTCGGCCTTGGTGCTGATCTTCTCGGCGAACGCGTCGCCCGCCATGGCGGTGAGCTTCGCGGTGCCCGAGTCCTCCAGGTGGTCCACTGACTGGGTTGGGGTGGCCGGAGGGGACGTGGGCGGAGTGGTGGGGGTCCCCGACGGGGGCGGGGTGGTCGACGGCGGGGTCGGGTGCGGAGAGCCGGGCGTGCTCGGCTTCGACGGGTGGTGCGGCGCGCTCGGAGTCGAGGGCAGGGACGGCGAGGTGGTCGAGCCGCCGCCGGTCCCGCCGTCGCTGCGGTTGCCCGGGACGGTGCCGGTGCCGTCGGGGATCTCGTGGGTGCCCTTGCGGTAGTACTCCAGCCACGAAAGGACCGTGTTCACGTAGTGCCGCGAGGGGTTGTAGCTGAGGATCGCCTTGTCCAGGTCGCCGCTGTCCGACAGGTCCCAGTCGTAGCGGCACAGGTAGTGACCGGTGGCGAGAGCGGCGTCGTAGACGTTGTTCGGGTCCTTCACCCCGTCACCGTTGCCGTCACGGCCGGCCCACGCCCAGGTGGACGGGATGAACTGCATGGGCCCGACGGCCGAGTCGTAGGCGGTGTCGCCGTCGTAGGCACCCTTGTCGGTGTCCTTGATGAGCTCGAAGCCGTTGCCGTCGAGCTGCGGGCCGAGGATCTTGGAGGTGGTGGTGCCGGCCGCGTCGACCCGGCCGCCGCGGGCCTGGCCCGACTCGACCTGGCCGATGGCGGCGAGCAGCTGCCAGGGCAGATTGCAGCCGGGCTTGGACCCCTGGAGTTCGGCCGCGGCCTTCTTGTAGGCGTCGAGAACGGTCGCGGGTATGCCCGCCTCGGACTCGCCCGGAGAGACGGTGGAGGTGCCGTCGGTCGGCGCGGGGCTCGGGGTGTTCAGCGGCGGCAGGTCCGTGTAGTACGGCGAGTTGCCGGTCGCGCCGCTGTCATCGGCGGTCGCGTCGGGAGAGGGCTGGGCATCGGCGGCGGTGGATCTGCCGTGGTCGTCGACCGTGGCCCCCGGGGCCTGGGAGGCGGACAGTGCCGCGACCGCGGCCGCGGCCACGGCGGTGGTCACCGCTCCCTTGCGAAGCCTCCTGCCGAATTGCGCCGCCATAAAGTGAACCCCTCCTGTGGACGCCTGAGCGCCCTTCTCCGTCTGTCGCTCTCGTCCCGTTGAGACAGTCGAACCGCCCTTGAGGTTGCCCCTGTGACGCGCGGTAATTCCTGAGTCGCACGTTCGAGCTCCCCAGCGCGGTGACCCGTGTGACCCTACGACAACTTCCCTTCCTCGGACACCGGTTCGTGCCCGGTATTCACCGGTTGGCCATGTTCGATCGGTGCGGGCCCGCGTCGCCCATACTGGAGGGCACCGATCACCCGGGCCGTCGCCCGGCCAACACCCGCGACGAGGAGCCCCGTTGCCGTTCACCCTGAGCCATGCGGCGGCGGTGCTGCCCGCTGTGCGCGCCGACGGAACAGGCCGGGGCCGACTGGTTCCGGCCGTCCTCGTGGCCGGATCCTTCGCACCCGACATGACCTATTACGCGGCAAGTGTCGTGCCCGGGGCGATGGAGTTCGGCACCGTCACGCACTCCTTCCCGGGCGTCTTCACCATCGACGTGCTCGTCGCCTGGGCGCTGGTGTGGCTGTGGCTGCTGCTGCGGGAACCGCTCGTGGCCCTGCTGCCACGAGGGCGACAGGGCGGAGTGGCGACACTCCTGCGCTGCGGCACGCCACGCGCACGCGTGCGTACGGCACTGGCCGCGCGCTGGTACGCCTCCGCCGCCGTCGGAGCGCTGACCCATGTCGTGTGGGACGCGTTCACGCATCACGACCGGTGGGGGATGCGGCTGTTCCCCGTCCTGGGCCGGGAAGTGGCCGGGTCCCCTCTGTACTGGTATCTCCAGTACGGCGGTTCGGCGCTGGCCGCGGTGGTGATCACCGTGTTCTGCGTGCACGCGCTGCGCCGGGCACCCGCGGCGGCCGAGCCGTCCGGTGTCCCCGTTCTGTCGGTGCGGGACAAAGGGTGGGCCGTGGCCCTGATCGGCGGGTGCATGACGGTGGCCGCGCTGCAGCGGGCCTCGCGGTGGTGGGCCTACTGGGGCTCCACCGCGAAGCCCTGGGAACTGATCCCGGCCCTCTGCTTCGGCGCGGGCGCCGGCCTGGTGGTCGGGGTACTGCTGTACGCCGCAGGCGTCAGGCTGTGGCGCCCGGCCCCGGTGTCCGACGCCCGGGAAGAGACCGGTCTCCCGCTCGCTCGCTGACGGCGTCCGCGGCCGCGACGAACACCGTCATGGTGGGCATCGGACGGGACCGGGGCAGCAGGGTGAGGGCGAGCGAGAGATAACTGAGCGCCAGCTCGGCCCACCGCTCTATGGCGTCCCGGTCGCGGCGGCTGACGCGGTGCCGCAGCTCCGCGGCGGCGCGCCGCAGCCCTCTGCCGACGCGGACCGGGATGCGGGGGCCTGCCGCCCTGGCTAGCGCCCTGCGCAGCAGTGTCGCCAGGTCGAAGGGAATGCGGGCGGTGCTTGCGGCGGCCGCGTGGGCCGGAACCGGGGGACGTACGGACGGGGCCTTCCCGGCGTACACCGGTGCCTGCGTCCGTCCGGGGGCCGCCCGGCGGTGAAGCATGCGTATACCCATGACGGCATCCTGGCCGGGGGGCGGGACGAGGGCGCGGGCTGGGGTCCACGCGAGTGACGAACGCTGCGCTGAGCTTGGGCGGGGCGCCTAGGGGGGTGCCGGTCCTGTTGTGGGGCGGGTGCGGGTGCGTGGGGGCTGGTCGCGCAGTTCCCCGCGGGCAGCTGCGCTGGGCTTGGGCCGGGCGCCGATGGGGGTACCGGGCTCGGTTGTGGCGCGGCTGCGGGTCCGTCGTGGCTGGTCGCGCAGTTCCCCGCGGGCAGCTGCGCTGGGCTTGGGCCGGGCGCCGATGGGGGTACCAGGTTCGGTTGTGGCGCGGCTGCGGGTCCGTCGTGGCTGGTCGCGCAGTTCCCCGCGCCCCTAGGGGGTTGCAGTCACGCCGGCCAGGACGGGACCGTACGCCACCTCACGCGCCACGACGGGCCGTTCGACACCTTCCCCCGCCCCGCACGCGCTACACAAGCCCCCACCGGAGCCGGGCAGGCCGCCGCAGGCATCAGGGGCGCGGGGAACTGCGCAAAAACGCCCGCCCCCACCGAACCCGCACCAGAACCCGCCCAACCGCCGGAGGCTAGTGCGCTGCGGACTCCCAGTCCGCCCCATCCCCCACAGACACCCCCAACGGCACCCGCAGATCCACCGCGTCCGACATCTCCCGCCGCACAATCTCCTCCGCGACCCCCCGCTCCCCCGGCGCAACCTCCAGCACGATTTCGTCGTGGACCTGGAGCAGCATGCGCGAGGCGAGCCCGGCGTCCCGCAGCGCACCGTCCACCTTCAGCATCGCGATCTTGACGATGTCCGCCGCCGTCCCCTGGATCGGCGCGTTGAGCGCCATCCGCTCGGCCGCCTCACGCCGCTGACGGTTGTCGCTGTTGAGGTCGGGCAGATACCGCCGGCGCCCGAAGAGCGTCGCCGTGTACCCGGTGGCCCGCGCCTCGTCGACGGCCCGCCGCAGATAGTCCCGCACCCCGCCGAACCGCTCGAAGTACGCGTCCATCAACGCCCGCGCCTCCCCCGCCTCGATGTTCAGCTGCTGCGAGAGCCCGAACGCGGACAACCCGTAGGCCAGCCCGTACGACATCGCCTTGATCTTCCGCCGCATCTCCGCGTCGACCGCACCGGGCTCGACCGCGAACACCTGCGACGCGGCCGTGGTGTGCAGGTCCTCCCCCGAGGTGAACGCCTCGATGAGCCCCGCGTCCTCGGATAGGTGGGCCATCACCCGCAGCTCGATCTGGCTGTAGTCCGCGGTCATGAGGGACTCGAAGCCGTCCCCCACCACGAACCCGCGCCGGATCGCCCGCCCCTCGTCGGTGCGGACCGGGATGTTTTGGAGGTTCGGATCCGTGGACGACAGTCGGCCCGTCGCCGCGACCGTCTGGTTGAACGTCGTGTGGATACGGCCGTCCGCGGCGATCGTCTTGATCAGGCCCTCGACGGTCACCCGCAGCTTGGCCTGCTCGCGGTGCCGGAGCATGATCACCGGCAGTTCGTTGTCCGTCTGGGTCGCCAGCCACGCGAGCGCGTCGGCGTCCGTCGTGTACCCGGTCTTCGTCTTCTTCGTCTTCGGCAGGCCGAGCTCGCCGAAGAGGACTTCCTGGAGCTGCTTGGGCGAGCCGAGGTTGAACTCGTGCCCGGCCGCCCCGTGCGCCTCCTTCACGGCCTGCTGGACCGCCCCGGCGAACATCTGCTCCATGGCTTCCAGGTGGGCCCGGTCGGCCGCGATGCCGTGCCGCTCCATGCGCGCCAGCAGGGCGGAGGTGGGCAGCTCCATGTCCCGCAGCAGGTCCGCGGCCCCGACCTCGGCCAAGCGGCCCTCGAAGGCCGAGCCCAGATCGAGCACGGCCCGCGCCTGGACCATCAGCGCCTCGGCCTCGGCCCCGTCGTCCGTGCCGAAGGCGAGCTGCCCGTCGGCCGCGGCCGGGGGCGCCAGCTCCCGGCCCAGGTACTCCAGCGACAGCGCGTCCAGGTCGAAGGACCGGCGCCCCGGCTTGACGAGGTACGCGGCGAGCGCGGTGTCCATGGTGACGCCGGCGACACTCCAGTCGTGCTCGGCGAAGACCCGCATGGCGCCCTTGGCGTTGTGCAGCACCTTGGGCCGCTCGGCGTCGGAGAGCCAGGCGACCCACGCCCGCTCGTCGGCCTCGTCCAGCTCGGACGGGTCGAACCAGGCGGCCGCCCCGTCGGCCGCGGCGAGCGCGACCTCGGCGACCGAGCCGGTGCCCAGACCCCAGGTGTCGACGGTGGCGACACCGAGGGGCTGCCGCGCGCCGTGCTCGGCGAGCCAGCCGGCCAGCTCACCGGTGCCGAGCACCGTGCCGTCCACCGCCACTCCGGGCGCGGCGACCGGGGCCCCCTCGGCCTCCTCGGCGCCCGGGTCGACCGCCAGCAGCCGCTCCCGCAGGGAGGGGTTCCTGATCTCCAGGGTGTCGAGGATCATCGCGAGCGACTTGCGGTCGTACGGGGCGCGCTCCAGGTCGACGACCGTCTTCGGCAGTTCCACCGTGCGCACCATCTCGGTGAGGCGGCGGTTGAGCTTGACGGCCTCCAGGTGGTCGCGGAGGTTCTGCCCGGCCTTGCCCTTGACCTCCTCGACGCGCTCGACCAGCTCGGCGAACGAGCCGAACTGGTTGATCCACTTCGCGGCGGTCTTCTCGCCGACGCCGGGAATGCCGGGGAGGTTGTCGGACGGGTCGCCGCGCAGGGCCGCGAAGTCGGGGTACTGGGCGGGCGTCAGGCCGTACTTCTCGAAGACCTTCTCCGGGGTGAACCGGGTCAGCTCCGAGACGCCCTTCGTCGGGTACAGCACGGTGGTGTGCTCGGAGACCAGCTGGAAGGAGTCGCGGTCGCCGGTGACGATCAGCACGTCGAAGCCCTCGGCCTCGGCCTGTGTGGCGAGCGTGGCGATCACGTCGTCGGCCTCGAAGCCGTCGATCGCGAAGCGCGAGACGTGCATCGCGTCGAGGACCTCACCGATCAGCTCGACCTGGCCCTTGAACTCGTCCGGGGTCTTGGAGCGGTTGGCCTTGTACTCCGTGAACTCCTCGGAACGCCAGGTCTTGCGGGACACGTCGAAGGCCACCGCGAAGTGCGTGGGCTCCTCGTCGCGCAGGGTGTTGGCCAGCATCGACGCGAAGCCGTAGATCGCGTTCGTCGGCTGGCCGGTCGCGGTCGTGAAGTTCTCCGCGGGCAGCGCGAAGAACGCGCGATAGGCCAGCGAGTGCCCGTCCATGAGCATCAGGCGCGGGCGGCTGCCGCCGGGGCTGTTGTCGGTCTTCTTCGCTGCTGTCTCTGCCACGCCCCCGATCCTGCCACGCCCCACTGACACTCAGACCCGCCCGCCGCCGACGGCACGGAAGCCGCAACCTCTGCCGTCGTCTCCCCCGAACCCGGCAAACGCCGTTGTCACCGGCGCGTGCGAGGATCGGAGACGTACCTCACAGGTGTGTGCGAAGGAGAGAGTCCGATGGCCACGAAGCCGCCCAAGGGTGATCCGGTTCAGGACGCTCCGCAGGTCACCGAACCGAAGCACGCGGCGGCGGGACTGCCCGCCATCGGCCACACGCTGCGGATCGCGCAGCAGCAGATGGGCGTGAAGCGCACCGCGCTGACACTGCTGCGCGTCAACCAGAAGGACGGCTTCGACTGCCCCGGCTGCGCCTGGCCGGAGCCCGAGCACCGGCACGCGGCCGAGTTCTGCGAGAACGGCGCGAAGGCGGTCGCCGAGGAAGCCACCCTGCGCCGGATCACCCCCGAGTTCTTCGCCGCGCACCCCGTCGCCGACCTCGCGACCAGAAGCGGCTACTGGCTCGGCCAGCAGGGGCGGCTCACCCACCCGATGTACGTCCCCGAGGGCGGCACCCACTACGAGCCGGTGACCTGGGAGCGTGCCTTCGACATCATCGCCGAGGAGATCGCCGCCCTCGGCTCCCCCGACGAGGCGGTCTTCTACACCTCGGGCCGCACCAGCAACGAGGCCGCGTTCCTGTACCAGCTCTTCGCCCGCGAGCTCGGCACGAACAACCTGCCGGACTGCTCCAACATGTGCCACGAGTCGTCCGGTTCGGCGCTCAGCGAGACCATCGGCATCGGCAAGGGCAGCGTCCTGCTCGACGACCTCTACCAGGCCGACCTGATCATCGTCGCCGGACAGAACCCGGGGACCAACCACCCCCGCATGCTCTCCGCGCTGGAGAAGGCCAAGGCGAACGGCGCGAAGATCATCAGCGTCAACCCGCTGCCCGAGGCCGGTCTGGAGCGCTTCAAGAACCCGCAGACCCCGCAGGGCATGGTCAAGGGCGCCGCGCTCACCGATCTGTTCCTGCAGATCCGCATCGGCGGCGACCAGGCCCTGTTCCGCCTCCTCAACAAGCTGATCCTTCAGACGGACGGGGCCGTCGACGAGGCCTTCGTCCGCGAACACACCCACGGCTACGAGGAGTTCACCGAGGCCGCCCGCGCCGCCGACTGGGACGAGACGCTCACCGCGACCGGCCTGTCCCGGCAGGAGATCGAGGAAGCCCTCGCCCTGGTGCTCGCCTCCGAGCGGACCATCGTCTGCTGGGCCATGGGCCTCACCCAGCACAAGCACTCCGTGCCGACCATCCGCGAGGTCGTCAACTTCCTCCTCCTGCGCGGCAACATCGGCCGCCCCGGCGCCGGCGTCTGCCCGGTCCGCGGCCACTCCAACGTCCAGGGCGACCGCACCATGGGCATCTTCGAGCGGCCCGCGCCCGCCTTCCTGGACGCCCTGGAGAAGGAGTTCGGCTTCGCCCCGCCGCGTGAGCACGGCTTCGACGTGGTGCGCGCGATCCGCGCCCTGCGCGACGGCGAGGCCAAGGTCTTCTTCGCCATGGGCGGCAACTTCGTCTCCGCCTCCCCCGACACCGACGTCACCGAGGCCGCCATGCGGCGCGCCCGGCTGACCGTGCACGTGTCGACCAAGCTCAACCGCTCGCACGCGGTCACGGGCGCGCGTGCCCTGATCCTGCCCACTCTCGGCCGCACCGAGCGCGACCTCCAGGGCAGTGGCGAGCAGTTCGTGACCGTCGAGGACTCCATGGGCATGGTGCACGCCTCCCGGGGCCGCCTGGAGCCCGCGAGCGGCCAACTGCTGTCCGAGCCCGCCATCGTGTGCCGGCTGGCCCGCCGGGTCCTCGGCGAGGAGAGCCGGGTGCCGTGGGAGGAGTTCGAGAAGGACTACGCCACCATCCGCGACCGCATCGCCCGCGTGATCCCCGGCTTCGAGGACTTCAACGCGCGCGTGGCCCGCCCCGGCGGTTTCACCCTGCCGCACGCCCCGCGCGACGAGCGCCGCTTCCCCACCGCCACCGGCAAGGCCAACTTCACCGCCGCGCCCGTCGAGTACCCCGAGCTGCCCGAGGGCCGGCTGCTCCTGCAGACCCTGCGCTCGCACGACCAGTACAACACCACGATCTACGGCCTCGACGACCGCTACCGGGGCATCAAGAACGGCCGCCGGGTGGTCCTGGTCAACCCCGAGGACGCCGACCGGCTGCGGCTCGCCGACGGGTCGTACGTCGACCTCGTCAGCGAGTGGAAGGACGGTGTGGAGCGGCGGGCACCCGGGTTCCGGGTCGTGCACTACCCGACCGCACGGGGATGCGCGGCCGCGTACTACCCCGAGACCAACGTCCTGGTGCCGCTGGACGCCACCGCCGACACCAGCAACACCCCGGCCAGCAAGTCCGTCGTCGTGCGTCTGGAACAATCGGCAACCGACTGAGCGTTTGCTCAGCGCAGACAGTCGTAGCGACCAGGACGAACGGAGCCCGCCCATGGGTGAGCAGCAGCACGCCACGTTCCCTCAAGAGGTCATCGACGAGTACGCGGCGCTCGGCGTCGACCTCGTCGCCATGTTCTCCGCCGGGCACCTGGGCACCCGCATGGGCGTGCAGATCGTCGAGGCCTCGGCGGAGCGGGTCGTCGGCACCATGCCCGTCGAGGGCAACACCCAGCCGTACGGCCTGCTGCACGGAGGCGCCTCCGCCGTGCTCGCCGAGACACTGGGCTCCGTCGGCTCCATGCTGCACGCCGGCAGCTCCAAGATCGCGGTGGGGGTGGACCTGAACTGCACCCACCACCGCGGGGTGCGCTCGGGAGTGGTGACCGGAGTGGCCACCCCGGTGCACCGGGGACGCTCCACCGCGACGTACGAGATCGTGATCAGCGACGAGGACGAGCGCCGCGTCTGCACCGCCCGCCTGACCTGCCTCCTGCGAGACGCCCCCGGCCGCTAGGAGCTGCCCCGGGGGCTGGGCCGGCATCACGGCACCGACCCACCCCTTTGGGGGCCGCTGCCCTCTGCCTGCCCTCCCGCTTGCCCGCCCGTACAGCCTGGACGGGACACCGCCTCCTGCCCTCGCTCCGCTACGCCGGCAGACCCCGGTCCGTCACCGACTGGGCACGGCCCCCCGCCTCCCCTACCGTTCTCCCATGACCGGTATCGGCCCCGTCGAACCCGTCGAGTCCCCCGATCGCGGGGAGAGTTACGACGTCATCGGTGCCGACAGGCCTCGGCTGACGGACCGTTGGAGCGTGTGGTGGCGCGGCCTGCCGCCGCGGGTCCGCAGGGCCACCCTGGCCGCCACCGCGATTACCCTGCTCGCGGCCGGAGTTCTGGTCCCCCGCGCCCTCTCCGAGGACCAGCACCCCGAGCCGGACCGCGCCCCCGTCCCCTGGCCCGCCAACGTCACCGCCTGGCGGTACCTCGGGCCCGCCGACCTCCCCGAACCCCCCGGCACCCACCCCACCAGCGGCCGCTTCCGCTTCGCCGTCGACGTCGGCAGCGGGCCCCCCGTCACCCTCCAGGTCACCGGCGCCGCCTTCACCGGCCTCACCGCCCACGCCCTGCCCGACGCCTTCACCGTCCACCCCGGCACGACACGCCTCGTCACCGTGGAGATAACGGTTTCCGACTGCTCGGGTCTGCCCCTGAATGCCGACCTACCCTTTCTTGACGTAACGCTCCGTAACACGCGCGCAATACAGCATCACAGCTTCATCTTCGGCCGGGCGTACTCCCGCGACCTTTTCCGGCTCCTTCGGGAGGCCTGCGCCACGACATCCGCGCCACAGCCCGGACGGCCAAGCGGAAGTGCAGGTTCTCAAAATGCGGACTGAGGGGATATTCCGCCAAACCGGTTGAGAGCCCCCACGGCGGAAGCCCGCCATCCATCACGTCATAACAAGAAAGTCACAAGCCCGCACACAGCGATGCCCCTGCCTGCAAACCGGGCTTAGAGTCACGGCCAGTCACCGCTCCATCGGGAGTTCGGTAAAGCGCGGGCACCAGCCGCACCCAACAGGGCGCGCGAGCCTGCGGAAAGGAATGATTGTGCGACGTTCCATGGTGATCCTGACCTCCGTCATGGCGACGGGGGCTCTCACACTCACCGCCTGCGGCTCCCGTGACGACAAGGGCGGCGACAGCAACGGCGGGGGTGGCACCACCCTCACCATCGGCGTGGACGCTCCGCTCTCCGGCGAGAACTCCACCACCGGTCTGGGCATCCAGTACGGCGCCCAGATCGCCGTCGACGACGCCAACAAGAACAAGCTCGTCCCCGGGGTCACCTTCAAACTGAAGGCCTTCGACGACAAGGCGCAGCCGGCCACCGGCCAGTCCAACGCCACCACCATCACCGGTGACAAGACCGCCGTCGGCGCCGTCGGCCCCCTGAACTCCGGTGTCGCCCAGACGATGCAGCAGGTGTTCGCCTCGGCCAACATGGTCCAGATCTCCCCCTCGAACACCAACCCCGAGCTGACCCAGGGCAAGAACTGGCAGACGGACAAGAAGCGGCCGTACAAGACGTACTTCCGCACCGCCACCACCGACGAGCTCCAGGGCAGCTTCGCCGCCGACTACGCGTACAACGGCCTCAAGAAGAAGAAGGTCTTCGTCGTCGACGACAAGCAGACCTACGGCGCCGGCCTCGCGAAAATCTTCAACGCGCAGTTCAAGAAGCTCGGCGGCACCGTCGTCGGCACCGACCACATCAACACCGGCGACAAGGACTTCGGCTCCCTCGTCACCAAGATCAAGAACGCCAAGGCCGACCTGCTCTACTACGGCGGCCAGTACGACGAGTCCTCGCTGATCACCAAGCAGCTCAAGGGCGCCGGCGTCAAGATCCCGCTCTTCGGCGGCGACGGCATGTTCGCCTCCACCTACATCGAGACGGCCGGCGCCACCTCCGAGGGCGACCTCGCGACCGCCGTCGGCGTCCCCGCCGACACCCTGCCCGCGGCCAAGACCTTCATCGAGACCTACAAGTCCAAGGGCTACAAGGGTGACTACGGCGCCTACGGCGCGTACTCCTACGACGCCACCACCGCCATCATCAAGGCCGTGAAGGCCGCTGTCGACGCCAACTCGGGCAAGGTCCCCAGCGACATCAACGCCCTGCGTTCCTCCGTCGTCGACGGTGTCCAGAAGTCCGACTTCGAAGGCATCTCCGGCAAGGTCGCCTTCGATCAGTACGGTGACACCACCAACAAGCAGCTCACCGTCTACCAGGTCACCAAGGGTGCGTGGAAGGCTGTGAAGACCGGCACCGCCGACCTCGGCTAGTCCAGGCCCAGCAGCACACAGCAACACCACTCACGGGCCGCGCGGGAGGGGACCCCGACCGCGCGGCCCTTGCCACACCCCACCCCAGCACGCCACACGTGCACACGACCACCAGCGACAATGGAGGCCACGCGGTGAACACCCTGCCGCAGCAGCTGGCCAACGGGCTGCTTCTAGGCTCGATGTACGGGCTCATCGCCATCGGCTACACGATGGTGTACGGCATCGTCCAGCTCATCAACTTCGCGCACGGCGAGATCTTCATGACCGGGGCCTTCGGCGCCTTCACGGTCTACTTCTACATCCTCCCCGACGGCACCTCGATGGCCCTCGCCGTCCCCCTGATGCTGATCGGCGGCGGCATCGTCGCCATCCTCATCGCCGTCGGAGCGGAACGGTTCGCCTACCGGCCCCTGCGCGGAGCCCCACGGCTCGCCCCGCTCATCACCGCGATCGGCCTCTCCCTGGCCCTCCAGGAAGTCGTCCGCAACTTCTACCCGCACGCGGACCGCGCCGTCGCCTTCCCCGGCCTCGACGCCACCCACGACATCGGCTCCATCACCATCAAGGACGCCGACATCTTCCTGATCGTCGCCGCGATCGTCTGCATGTCCGCCCTCGCCCTCTTCGTCCGCAAGTCCCGCACCGGCCGCGCCATGCAGGCCACCGCCCAGGACCCGGACACCGCACAGCTCATGGGCATCGACACCAACCGCATCATCGTGATCGCCTTCGCCATCGGCGGCTTCTTCGCCGCCGTCGCCGCCGTCGCCTACGGCATGAAATACGGCAGCATCGACTACCGCATGGGCTTCCTGATGGGCCTCAAGGCCTTCACCGCAGCGGTCCTCGGCGGCATCGGCAACATCTACGGCGCCATGCTCGGCGGCCTCGTCCTCGGCGTCGCCGAGACCCTCGCCTCCGCCTACATCGACGACATCCCCGGCATGCACCTCTTCGGCGGCGGCTCCTGGAAGGACGTCTGGGCCTTCTGCCTGCTCATCATCGTCCTCCTCGTCAGGCCACAAGGCCTGCTCGGCGAACGCGTAGCGGACAGGGCGTGATCACGATGACCGACACCACCACCCGCGGCCTGATCCCCCTGCCCCTCCCCGCGGCCCGCGCACTCCTCCTCGTCGGAGGCATCGCCACCGCCGCCTCCGCCTTCCTCGCCTGGACCTGGACCAGCGAGTTCCCCGGCGACCTCACCATCAGCGGCTACCCCGGCGGCCTCCAGTGGCTGACCTTCATCGCCGGCCTCCTCATCACGGTGTTCGCCCTCGCGGCGTACGACGTCCCCGGCCTGCGCGGACTCATCCCCGCCCGCAACAACGCCCCCCTCGTACTCACCGCACTCGGCGGCTTCGGCGTCACCTGGTACACGATCGTCTCGATCGCCGCCGAACTCGGCGGACTCGCCAACCTCGAACCCGGCGGCTGGGTCGCGGCCATCGCCTCCCTCCTCCCCGTCATAGGCGCCTTCGCCCTCCCCGAGCCCCGCACCGCGAGCGCCAAGGGCAACCTCAAGGCCTACCTCGCCAAGCCCGACGGCATCCCCGCCCCCTCACCCCTCAGCCCCTGGGTCGAGCGCGCGATCATCACCGTCGCCACCATCGTCGGCCTGGCCGTCTTCACCTACGGCATCGACACCGAGTACGGCGAACTCTTCGTCGGCTACCTCATCGTCGTCGTCTTCGCTGTCTGGGCGATGCACACCGCCGGCCTCAACGACCGCTTCTCCCGCATCGTCGCCCGCAACCGCAGCTTCACGCTCGCCATGGGCTTCGCCGCGGCCATCGCGTTCCCCTTCACCCAGACCAACGACCACTACGCCAACATCGGCGTCAACATCCTGATCTTCGGGACCGTCGCCCTGGGCCTCAACATCGTCGTCGGCCTCGCCGGCCTCCTCGACCTCGGATACGTCGCCTTCCTCGGCGTCGGCGCCTACACCGCCGCCCTCGTCTCCGGCTCCGAGTTCTCCCGCTTCTCCGGCGTCCACTTCCCCTTCTGGGCCGCCGCCCTCACCGGCGCCGCCGCATCGCTCGTCTTCGGTGTCCTCATCGGCGCCCCCACCCTGCGACTGCGCGGCGACTACCTCGCCATCGTCACCCTCGGCTTCGGAGAGATCTTCCGCATCGCCGTCAACAACATGGACGGCGACTCCGGCCCCGACCTCACCAACGGCCCCAACGGCATCCCGGCCATCCCCGACCTCAAGTTCTTCGGGTTCAACCTCGGCGACGCCCACGACATAGCAGGCTTCACCCTCGGCCGCTTCGCCAACTACTACCTGCTCATGGTGCTGATCATGGCCATCGTGGTCCTGGTCTACACCCGCGCCGCCGACTCCCGCATCGGCCGCTCCTGGATCGCCATCCGCGAGGACGAGACCGCCGCCACCGCCATGGGCATCAACGGCTTCCGCGTCAAGCTCATCGCCTTCGCCCTCGGCGCCACCCTCGCCGGCCTCGCCGGCACCGTCAGCGCCCACGTCACCTACAGCGTCGTCCCGACGCCGTACCAGTTCGCGGGCTCGACACCCCCCAACTCGGCCTTCCTCCTCGCCGCGGTCGTCCTCGGCGGCATGGGCACGGTCGCAGGCCCCATCCTCGGCGCGGCACTTCTGTACCTGCTCCCGGAGAAGCTCGTCTTCCTCCAGGACAAGTCACTGCTCGCCTTCGGCATCGCCCTCATCCTGCTGATGCGCTTCCGCCCCGAAGGCATCATCGCCAACCGCCGACGCCAACTCGAATTCCACGAGACCGGCCAACTCGACGTACCGGAAACAACAACGCTGACCGGCGAACCCGCAGCCGTCACCAAGGCGGGGGCGTGAGCACCATGACCACACCTGTACTCGAAGCCCGCAACGTCACCATGCGCTTCGGCGGCCTCACCGCCGTCCGCTCGGTCGACTTCACCGTCAACGCAGGCGAGATCGTCGGCCTCATCGGCCCCAACGGCGCCGGCAAGACCACCTTCTTCAACTGCCTCACCGGCCTCTACGTCCCCACCGAAGGCACGGTCACCTACCAGGGCACCGTCCTTCCCCCCAAGCCCCACCTGGTGACCAAGGCCGGCATCGCCCGCACCTTCCAGAACATCCGCCTCTTCGCCAACATGACGGTCCTCGAGAACGTCCTCGTAGGCCGCCACACCCGCACCAAGGAAGGCCTCTGGTCCGCCCTCCTGCGCGGACCCGGCTTCAAGAAGGCGGAGAAGGCCAGCGAAGAACGGGCCATGGAACTCCTCGAGTTCATCGGCCTGGAGGCCAAGCGCGACCACCTCGCCCGCAACCTCCCCTACGGCGAACAGCGCAAGCTCGAGATCGCGCGCGCCCTGGCCTCCGAACCCGGCCTGCTCCTCCTGGACGAGCCCACGGCCGGCATGAACCCCCAGGAGACGCGAGCCACCGAAGAGCTGGTCTTCGCCATCCGCGACATGGGCATCGCCGTCCTCCTCATCGAGCACGACATGCGCTTCGTCTTCAACCTCTCCGACCGCGTCGCCGTCCTCGTCCAGGGCGAAAAACTCGTCGAAGGCACCTCCGAGGTCGTCCAGGCCGACGAACGCGTCATCGCCGCCTACCTCGGCGAACCCTTCGAAGGCGACCCCGGCGTGGCCGAAACCGCCGAGGCCGACGCGGCCGAAGCGGGCACCACCAGCACCAAGGGAGAAGGCCAGTGACCGCACTCCTCGAAGTCGAGGACCTCCGGGTCTCCTACGGCAAGATCGAAGCCGTCAAAGGCATCTCCTTCAGCGTCGAAGCCGGCCAAGTCGTCACCCTCATCGGCACCAACGGCGCCGGCAAGACGACGACCCTGCGGACGCTCTCAGGCCTCCTGAAGCCCACCTCCGGCAAGGTCCTCTTCGACGGCAAGCCCCTCAGCGGCGTCCCCGCCCACAAGATCGTCTCCTTCGGACTCGCCCACTCCCCCGAAGGCCGGCACATCTTCCCCCGCCTGACGATCTTCGAGAACCTCCAGCTCGGAGCCTTCCTCAGGAAGGACAAGGAAGGCATCGAAAAGGACATACAGCGCGCCTACGAGCTCTTCCCCATCCTGGGAGAACGCCGCAACCAGGCGGCAGGTACCCTCTCCGGCGGCGAACAGCAGATGCTCGCCATGGGCCGCGCCCTCATGTCCCAGCCGAAGCTGCTGATGCTCGACGAGCCCTCCATGGGGCTCTCCCCGATCATGATGCAGAAGATCATGGCCACCATCGTCGAACTCAAGTCCCAGGGCACGACGATCCTCCTCGTCGAACAGAACGCCCAGGCGGCCCTCTCCCTGGCCGACCAGGGACACGTCATGGAAGTCGGCAACATCGTCCTGTCCGGCACCGGCCAGGACCTCCTCCACGACGAGTCCGTCCGCAAGGCGTACCTCGGCGAGGACTGACGCCCTTCATATGTACGACGAGGCCCGCGCCCCCTTCTCCGGGACGCGGGCCTTCGTTTTGTGGGGGCGCCGAACTCAGCCCTTGTCGGCCTTCTTCTCGTCGGCGTCCTGAATCACGGCCTCCGCGACCTGCTGCATCGACATGCGCCGGTCCATCGACGTCTTCTGGATCCACCGGAACGCGGCGGGCTCGGTCAGACCGTAGGACGTCTGGAGAATCGACTTCGCCCGGTCGACGAGCTTGCGGGTCTCCAGGCGCTGGCTCAGGTCCGCGACCTCGTTCTCCAGCTCCCTGAGCTCCGTGAACCGCGAGACGGCCATCTCGATCGCCGGCACGACGTCGCTCTTGCTGAAGGGCTTGACGAGGTAGGCCATGGCACCGGCGTCACGGGCCCGCTCCACCAGGTCCCGCTGCGAGAAGGCGGTGAGCATCAGCACCGGGGCGATCCGCTCCTCGGCGATCTTCTCGGCGGCGGAGATCCCGTCCAGCTTCGGCATCTTCACGTCGAGGATCACGAGGTCCGGCTTGTGCTCACGGGCGAGCTCGACGGCCTGCTCGCCGTCGCCTGCCTCGCCTACGACGCTGTAGCCCTCTTCCTCCAGCATCTCTTTGAGGTCGAGCCGGATCAGGGCCTCGTCCTCGGCAATGACGACACGGGTCGTCAGCGGAGGCACGTGCGACTTGTCGTCGTCGGGCGCGTCTACGGGCTGGGGCGACTCGGGGGCGGTCACGGGGGCTCCTCGTTCAGGGGCAGGGGTACTGCTGACAAGAGCGTACCTAGCTGCGGTAAGGTGGGAGCACGGCGGGTGACCGCTGACCTTCGTATCGAAGGTGGGCCCCGGTAGCCCAGCGGTAGAGGCCATGGATTCAAAACCCATCCAGCGTCGGTTCGAATCCGACTCGGGGCACTTTTCCTTGGATTCCAAGGAGCCGCCTAAAAGCGGATGTCCACGTTCTCGTGAACATCCGCTTTTTGCTGCGTGTCGTCGCGATCACTCTCACAGAGTGGCTGCATGTACGACGTCAGCACACGCAAGCGAGCCCTCGCACTGGTGGCACAGGGTCGCAGCCTGAATTCGGTCAGTCGGCAAACGGGAATCTCACGAGCCGCAATCCGGTCCTGGCAGCAACGCCTTGAGCCACTACCGCATATCGCATCCCCGGACCCTGGACCACCCGCGGACAACCAGGCCTACTCCTACCTGCTGGGCCTCTACCTGGGCGACGGCTGCATCAGCGCACACCCGCGCAGCGTCGGCTACTACCTCCGCATCGCGTGCGCCGACGCCTGGCCCGGCCTCATCCAGAAGTGCCGTGAAGCCATCACCCAGGTTCGCCCGGGCATTGGGGTCTACGCCGTCCAAAGCGAGGGCTACAGGATGGTGACCAGCTACTCACGCCACTGGCCCAATCTCTTCCCCCAACACGGCCCCGGCAAGAAGCACGAGCGCGCCATCGCCCTCGAACCCTGGCAGCAGGAGATCGTCGACGCGTACCCCTGGGAGTTCATCCGCGGCCTCATCCACTCCGACGGATGCCGTATCACCAACTGGACAACCCGCCTCGTCGCCGGTGAGCGGAAACGCTATGAGTACCCGCGGTACTTCTTCACCAACTTGTCGGGGGACATCATCCGGCTCTTCACCGACACCCTTGACCAA
Source organism: Streptomyces sp. SLBN-8D4 (assembly GCF_049739545.1). Taxonomy (NCBI): domain Bacteria; kingdom Bacillati; phylum Actinomycetota; class Actinomycetes; order Kitasatosporales; family Streptomycetaceae; genus Streptomyces; species Streptomyces sp. SLBN-8D4. The sequence goes on along the minus strand of NZ_JBMGQC010000001.1, from coordinate 7,277,893 downwards.
GTGGGTGTCGACTGGAAATTGGCGAACGCTCGCAACATCTCCATCGCCCGCAAAGCCTCAGTAGCCCTCATGGACACCCACGTAGGCCCCAAGCACTGACCGACCCCACCCCCTACTTCGGACTGTCGTCCTCCCCGATGTGGTGCACCCGGACCAGATTCGTCGAGCCGGACACCCCGGGCGGCGAACCGGCCGTGATCACCACCACGTCGCCCTTCTCGCACCGCCCGTACTGCAACAGCAGCTCGTCCACCTGGTCCACCATCGCGTCCGTGGTGTCGACCTGCGGGCCGAGGAACGTCTCCACACCCCAGGTCAGGCTGAGCTGGGAGCGGGTCGCCGGCTCCGGAGTGAACGCCAGCAGGGGGATCGGTGACCGGTAACGGGACAGACGGCGGACCGTGTCGCCTGACTGGGTGAAGGCCACCATGAACTTCGCGCCCAGGAAGTCACCCATCTCCGCCGCCGCTCGGGCGACCGCACCGCCCTGGGTGCGGGGCTTGTTGCGTTCGGTCAGCGGCGGCAGCCCCTTCGCGAGGATGTCCTCCTCCGCCGCCTCCACGATCTTCGCCATCGTCCGGACCGTCTCGACGGCGTACTTGCCCACGCTCGTCTCACCCGACAGCATCACCGCGTCCGTGCCGTCGATGACCGCGTTCGCGACATCGGACGCCTCCGCCCTCGTCGGACGCGAGTTCTCGATCATCGAATCCAGCATCTGCGTGGCGACGATCACCGGTTTGGCGTTCCGCTTCGCCAGCTTGATCGCGCGCTTCTGGACGATCGGCACCTGTTCCAGCGGCATCTCCACGCCCAGGTCCCCGCGCGCGACCATGATGCCGTCGAAGGCCGCCACGATGTCGTCGATGGCCTCGACCGCCTGGGGCTTCTCCACCTTGGCGATGACCGGCACTCGCCGCCCGGCGTCGTCCATGATGCGGTGGACGTCCTCGATGTCGCGGCCGGACCGTACGAAGGACAGGGCGATCACGTCGAAGCCCATGCGCAGGGCCCAGCGCAGGTCCTCCTCGTCCTTCTCGGACAGCGCCGGGACCGAGACGGCGACGCCTGGCAGGTTCAGTCCCTTGTGGTCCGACACCATGCCGCCCTCGATGACGCGGGTGTGGACCCGGGGGCCCTCCACCGACGTGACTTCCAGGCAGACCTTGCCGTCGTCGACGAGGATGCGCTCGCCCACGGTGACATCCGAGGCGAGTCCGGCGTACGTGGTGCCGCAGGACCGCTGGTCGCCCTGCGCGCCCTCCTCGACCGTGATGGTGAAGGTGTCGCCGCGTTCAAGGAGTACGGGCCCTTCGGTGAAGTGGCCGAGGCGGATCTTCGGGCCCTGAAGGTCGGCGAGGAGGCCGACGCTGCGGCCGGTCTCGTCGGAGGCCTTGCGGACGTGGTGGTAGCGCTCCTCGTGTTCGGCGTAGCTGCCGTGGCTGAGGTTGAAGCGGGCTACGTCCATTCCGGCGTCGACCAGGGCTTTGATCTGGTCGTACGAGTCGGTGGCGGGGCCCAGGGTGCAGACGATCTTTGCTCGGCGCATGTTTCGAGCCTAGACCTTACCGATGGGTAGGGAATTGGGGAGGTATGACGACTCAACAACCTCTGGGTGAAGGGTTGTTGACAAGGGTTGAAGTGTGCGCCACCCCGCTCTGATGAGCATTCCGAATGCAAATTCGAGTGACGCTCACAGTGCGGGTGGTGCCATGGTGAAGCGTGCGTTGACCTGGGCGTGGACGTGTTGGCGTTGGGGTTCGAGGTCGAGTGGGGCGGCCGAGGTGTCGGCCGCTGCCTCGTAGGCCATGGAGCGTGCGCGGCTGGCCTTGCCGACGAAGCGGGGTTCGGGGTCCTCGGCGCCGATGTCGGCCAGTTCGACCAAGGACGCCAGTGACGTACCCAGGGCCTCCGCGTACTCCCTCGCCCGCTGGACGGCTTCCCGTACGGCCTGTTGGCGGGCTTCCCGGTAGGCGGGTGAGTCGCGGCGCAGGGCCCACCATGGTCCGTCGACCCGCGTCAACTCCTGGTCGGCCAGTCGGGTCGTCAGTTCCCCGAGGGCCGTGAAGTCGGTGAGTTCCGCGGTGATGTGGACGTGGCCGTGGTAGGCGTGGACGCGTTCGCCGCGGCCGTGTTCCTTGAGTTCCGGGGTGACCGAGAAGGAGCCGGTTTCCAGGTGTTCGACCGCGTCGCCGTAGGACTTCAGCAGGTCGAGGGCGGCGGTGTTGCGGCGGGTGAGGTCGTCGAGGGCGGTGCGGCGGTCCTTGCCGCGGGAGGCGACGGTGACGCTGATGCGGGCGATCTCGGGGTCGACTTCGAGGTGGGCTTCGCCGCGGACGGCGATGCGGGGGGCGTCGGGGGTGCCGTAGGGAACGGAGTCGGTGGCCATAACGACCCACTGTGTCAGTTGTTGGCCGGTTACGGACCCGGTCGGTGGCTGGTCGGGTCATCAGATCGAAACCTGCGGGGGCTGTTGCCGTTCGCCATGTGCGGGTCAGAATCTACGCGCGTTGTTGACCGTTCCCCGAGGAGATCAAGACATGGCCTTGAACCGCAGGAAGTTCCTGGAGAAGTCCGCCGTGACCGGTGCGGGTGTCGCGCTGGCCGGTGCCGTGGGTGCTCCGGCCGCCCAGGCCGCGGAGGCCGGGAAGGGGCGCGAGAAGCGGTACTCGCTGACCGTGATGGGCACCACCGACCTGCACGGTCATGTCTTCAACTGGGACTACTTCAAGGACGCGGAGTACAAGGACACCGCGGGCAACGCGCAGGGTCTGTCGCGGATCTCGACGCTGGTGAACCAGGTCCGTGCGGAGAAGGGCCGCTGCAACACACTGCTGCTGGACGCGGGCGACACGATCCAGGGGACGCCGCTGACGTACTACTACGCGAAGGTCGACCCGATCACCGCGAAGGGCGGTCCCGTCCACCCGATGGCCGCGGCCATGAACGCCATCGGGTACGACGCGGTGGCGCTGGGCAACCACGAGTTCAACTACGGCATCGAGACGCTGCGGAAGTTCGAGGAGCAGTGCGACTTCCCGCTGCTTGGCGCGAACGCGCTGGACGCGAAGACGCTGAAGCCGGCTTTCCCGCCGTTCTTCATCAAGAAGTTCCGTGTGAAGGGCGCGCCGCCGGTGAAGGTGGCGGTGCTGGGTCTGACGAATCCGGGTATCGCGATCTGGGACAAGGCCTATGTGCAGGGGAAGTTGACGTTCCCGGGGCTTGAGGAGCAGGCGGCGAAGTGGGTGCCGAAGCTGCGGTCGATGGGTGCGGACGTGGTGGTCGTGTCGGCGCACTCGGGTTCGTCGGGTACGTCGTCGTACGGTGACCAGTTGCCGTATGTCGAGAACTCGGCGGCGCTGGTGGCGCAGCAGGTGCCGGGGATCGACGCGATCCTGGTGGGGCATGCGCATGTGGAGATTCCGGAGCTGAAGGTCACCAACGCGAAGACCGGGAAGACGGTCGTGCTGTCGGAGCCGTTGGCGTACGCGGAGCGGTTGTCGCTGTTCGACATCGAGCTGGTCTTCGCGAAGGGGCGTTGGTCGGTCGAGTCTGTGTCGTCCAAGGTGCTGAACTCGAACTCGGTCGCGGACGACCCGAAGATCACGAAGCTGCTGAAGGCCGATCACGACGTCGTCGTGAAGTATGTGAACCAGGTGGTCGGTACGGCGACTGAGACGCTGACGACGGTCGAGGCGCGCTACAAGGACGCGCCGATCATCGACCTGATCACGAAGGTGCAGGAGGACGTGGTCAAGGCGGCGCTGGCGGGTACGGAGTACGCCTCGCTGCCCGTGATCGCGCAGGCGTCGCCGTTCTCGCGGACGTCGGAGATCCCGGCGGGCTCCGTGACGATCCGGGACCTGTCCAGCCTGTATGTGTACGACAACACGCTGGTGGCGAAGTTGCTGACGGGTGCGCAGGTCAGGGCGTACCTGGAGTACTCGGCGGAGTACTTCGTGCGGACGGCGGCGGGCGCGGTGGTGGACGTGGAGAAGCTGACGAACGCGGGCAACCGTCCGGACTACAACTACGACTACGTGTCGGGGTTGTCGTACGACATCGACATCGCTCAGGCGGCGGGTTCGCGGATCAAGAACCTGACCTTCAACGGTGCCGCGCTGGACGACGCGCAGAAGTTCGTGTTCGCGGTGAACAACTACCGGGCGAACGGTGGCGGGGCGTTCCCGCACGTGGCCTCGGCCACCGAGCTGTGGTCGGAGTCGACGGAGATCCGGACGCGGATCGCGGAGTGGGTGACCGCGAAGGGCGTGCTGGACCCGAAGGAGTTCGCGTCGGTGGACTGGAGGCTCACGCGGGACGGTACGCCGGTCTTCTAGAGGCTGAGCAGGGTGGTGTCCACGGCGCCGGCGATGACTTTCACGCCGGCGCCGTTGGCGTGGAGGCCGTCGCCGGTTTCCTACCGTCCTTCGACGAGGGGTGTCAGGACGGAGGCCTTGCGGGCGGGTGGGATGAGGGGCAGCCGGTCTTCGAGGCCGAAGGTGGTGAAGGCGGTGCGGGTGGGGAGGGGGTAGGCGTCCTTGCCGGTGAGGGTGTTGAGGATGGTGGCGCTGCGCCAGGCGGCGAGGCCGAGGTCGGGGGTGCCGACGCCGTGGGTGTGCCGTTCGGCGTTCTGGACGTAGACGTGGCAGTCGGCGCCGGTGACGGACGGGTCGAGGGCGAGGCGGAAGTGTTCGTCGACGCGGGGGCGTTCGCGGCTGTCGCGGCGCATGTAGGGGTCGAGTCCGGCGAGGATGCGGTCGAGCGGTCGTTCGCGGTGGCCGGTGGCGAGGACGACGGCGTCGGTGGTGAGGCGGGAGCGGGTGCCCTGCTGGATGTGTTCGAGGTGGAGTTCGATCTTCGTGGTGGCGATTCTGCCGGCGGTGCGGACGCGGACGCCGGGGGTGAGGACGGTGTCGGGCCAGCCGCCGTGCAGGGTGCGGCGGTAGAGCTCGTCGTGGATGGCGGCGATGGTGTCGGTGTCGATGCCGCGGTGGAGTTGCCATTGGGTGGTGCCGAGGCGGTCGCGGACGCTTTCCGACAGGGCGTGGAAGTAGCGGGTGTAGTCGGGGGTGAAGTGTTCGAGGCCGAGCTTGGAGTACTCCATGGGTGCGAAGGCCTCGGTGCGGCCGAGCCAGTGGAGTTTTTCGCGGCCGGTGGGGCGGTGGCGGAGGAGGTCGAGGAAGATCTCGGCGCCGGACTGTCCTGAGCCGACGACGGTGACGTGGTCGGCGGCGAGGAGGGTGTGGCGGTGGTCGAGGTAGTCGGTGGCGTGGATGACGGGCACGCCGGGCGCCTCGACGAGGGGCTTCAACGGCTCCGGCACGTAGGGCTCGGTGCCGATGCCGAGGACGATGTTCTTGGTGTAGGTGCGGCCCAGTGCTTCGGCTTCGCCGTCGGTGTCGAGCTGGGTGAAGTCGACTTCGAAGACGTCGCGTTCGGGGTTGAACCGGACGGCGTCGACCTGGTGGCTGAAGTGGAGTCCGGGGAGGTTCTCGGCGACCCAGCGGCAGTAGGCGTCGTATTCGGCGCGCTGGATGTGGAAGCGCTCGGCGAAGTAGAAGGGGAACAGGCGCTCGCGGGTTTTGAGGTAGTTGAGGAAGGTCCATTCGCTGGCGGGGTCGGCGAGGGTCACCAGGTCGGCGAGGAAGGGGACCTGGATGGTGGCGCCGTCGATGAGGAGCCCGGGGTGCCAGCCGAAGGCGGGGCGTTGGTCGTAGAAGACGGTGTCGAGTGCGGTGAGGGGCTGGGCGAGGGCGGCGAGGGAGAGGTTGAAGGGTCCGATGCCGATGCCGACGAGGTCGCGGGGTGCGTCGGGCTCGTGGTGTGGGGGGTGGGGGTTCATCGGGGGGTGGTTCCTTCCACGAGGTGCAGGAGTCCGGCGAGGTCGGCCGGCCGGGTGGTGGGGTTGAGGAGGGTGGCCTTGAGCCAGAGCCGGCCGTCGGTGCGGGCCCGGCCGAGCACGGCACGTCCGTCGGTGAGGAGTTGTCGGCGTACGGCCGCTACGGCGTCGTCGGTGGCGCCTGCGGGTCGGAACAGGACCGTGCTGATGGTGGGCGGTGCCTGGAGTTCGAACCCGGGGTGTTCGTCGATGAGTCGCGCGAACTCCCTTGCGAGGCCGCAGACTTGGTCGACGAGTGCGCCCAGTCCCGTGCGTCCGAGGGTTTTCAGCGTGACGGCGGTCTTGAGGACGTCGGGGCGGCGGGTGGTGCGCAGGGAGCGGCCCAGGAGGTCGGGGAGGCCGGCTTCGGTGTCGTCGTCGGCGTTGAGGTAGTCCGCGCGGTGGGTCAGGGCGGCGAGGTCTTGGGCGTCGCGGACGGCGAGGAGTCCTGCGGCGACGGGTTGCCAGCCGAGTTTGTGGAGATCGAGGGTGACGGTGCCCGCGGCGCTCAGGCCGGTGAGCTTGGCTCTGTGCCGTGCGCTGAAGAGGAGTCCTCCGCCGTAGGCCGCGTCCACGTGCAGGCGGGCTCCGCGGTGTGCGCACAGGGCGGCGATCTCGGGGAGGGGGTCGATGAGGCCGGCGTCGGTGGTGCCCGCGGTGGCCGCGATGAGCAGCGGTCCTGGTGGGAGTGTTTCGAGGGTTGCGGGGTCGAGGGTGCCGTGAGGAGTGGGGACGATCACCGGCTCGGGCAGGCCCAGGAGCCAGGCGGACCTTGGGAGGGAGTGGTGGGCGTTTTCGCCGCAGACGAGGCGGACGCCGGGGCCCAGGGTTTCTCTGGCCAGGAGGAGGGCGAGTTGGTTGGATTCCGTGCCACCGGTTGTGATCAGAGCGTCGGGCCGGTGGGGGCTTGTCGCGCCCCGCGGCGGAGCCGTATGTCGATACGGCCCTGCGCCCCTGGGTGGGTCTGCGTAGACCTCGTTTGCCAGTGCACGTGTCACCAGCGCCTCAAGCTCCGAGGCTGCCGGGGCTTGGTCCCAGGAGTCCAGGGACGGGTTGAGCACGGAGGCGGCCAGGTCTGCCGCTGCGGCCACCGCGAGAGGCGGGCAGTGGAGGTGGGCCGCGCAGAAAGGGTCCGCCGGGTCCGCGGAGCCTTCCGCCAAGGCGCGCACCAGGCGCCGTAGGGCCTCCGGATCGCCCTCTTCCGGGAGTACGTCCCCGACCGCGGCCCGCATCCGCTCGGCCACCTCGGGCGGGCCTCCGGCCGGCAGTGGCCCTCCCCTCAGGCGGGCCCCCTCCCCCAGCGCGGCCAGGACCGTGTCGAGCAACGGACGCAGCGAGGAGGGGCCTTCGGGGCCTGAGGCCAGGGGCGGCGTGCTCATCGTCGACCTCCGGGGGCGCTGGTGGCTTCCAGCTTGGACGCGGTTGCCTGGGCGCGCCCGGAGAGTTCAACGATCCTGACCCGGAAGGGGGTACTCCCGTACGGGGAAAATCCGCTCTACGACTGCCTCACGCGCAGCGCGCGTCCCAGGTCGTCGAGTTGGTCGACCAGTTTGCGGCGCAGGGCGGGGATGGGGTCGGCGTCGCGCAGACAGGCCTGGCCGAGGGCCTGGTTGTCCTCGTCGATGGCGTGGTCGGGGAACGCCCAGCGGCCGGCGGCGTCGGCGATCGCGGGCCCGCGGCGCGCGGCGAGGGCGACGGCGTCCTCGTAGTAGCGGGGCACGTACTGCCGTACGAGGTCGGTCTGTTCGGGTTGCCAGAAGCCCTGGGCGGTGGCGGTGAACAGGTAGTTGGAGAGGTCGTCGCGGGTGAACATCGCTTCCCAGGCCTGCGCCTTGGCCTCTTCCGTGGGCAGGGCGGCGCGGCAGCGGGCGGCGCCTTCCTGGCCGGTGGCGGAGGGGTCGCGGGCGAGTTCGGCGGCGATGGCGCTCTCGTCGGTGGCGCCGAGGACGGCGAGGCGGGCGAGGACGCGCCAGCGCAGTTCGGGGTCGAGTTCGGGGCCGCCGGGGACGGTGCCGTCGGCGAGCCAGGCGGCGATGGTGTCGGGGTGGGCGGCGGCGTTGACGCTGTGGCGGACGGCGATGAGGCGCAGGCCGGGGTTGTCGCCGTCCTCGGTGCGGCGGATGAGGTCGCGGCACAGGGAGGAGAGGGTGGCGAGGGCGGCGGGGCGCTGTTCGGGGGTGACGTAGCGGTCGGCGACGTAGGTGGAGGCGAAGGCGAGGACGCCCTGGACGAGGGCGAGGTCGGTCTCGTGCGGGAGGTGGGTGCGGGCGGCGTCCAGGTAGGCGGTGGGCGGGAGTTCGCCGTCGCGGACCGCGTCCCTGAGGGCGTTCCAGACGACGGCGCGGCTCAGGGGCGAGGGCAGGCCGGAGAGGGTCTCGGTGACCGCTTTGAAGGACTCGGGGTCGAAGCGGACCTTGGTGTAGGTGAGGTCGCCGTCGTTGAGGAGGAGGAGGGTGGGGCGCTTGCCGATGGGCTGCGGGGTGCTCTGCGGGACGTCGAGGTCGAGGCGTTCGCGCAGGACGAGGTGGCGGCCCTCGTCGGCGACGTCGAGGTCGTAGAGGCCGACGGCGATGCGGTGCGGGCGGCTGCCCTTGTGTTCGACCTGGAGGGTGTACGTGCCTTCCTCGCCGGGGGTGACCACGGGCCGCAGGGTGTCGACGCCGGTGGTGCGCAGCCAGGCGTCGGCCCAGGCGTGGACGTCGCGTTCGGTGGCGGAGGCGAGGGAGTCGATGAAGTCGGCGAGGGCGGCGTTGGCGAACCGGTGGCGGGCGAAGTGGGTGTTGATGCCGGCGAGGAAGTCCTTCTCGCCGAGCCAGGTGACCAGCTGGCGCAGTGCGGAGGCGCCCTTGGCGTAGGAGATGCCGTCGAAGTTCAGCAGGGCCGATGCCGTGTCGTCGACGGCTTCGGGGGCGACGGGGTGGGTGGAGGGACGCTGGTCGGCGTCGTAGCCCCAGCCCTTGCGCATGACGCCGAAGTCGACCCAGGTGTCGGTGAAGCGGGTGGCCTCGGTGAGGGTCTGGTAGCCCATGTACTCGGCGAAGGACTCGTTGAGCCAGATGTCGTCCCACCAGCGCAGGGTGACGAGGTCGCCGAACCACATGTGGGCCATCTCGTGGGCGATGACCATGGCGCGGGTCTGGCGTTCGGTGTCGGTTACGGCGGAGCGGTAGACGAACTCGTCGCGGAAGGTGACGAGGCCGGGGTTCTCCATGGCGCCGGCGTTGAACTCGGGGACGAACGCCTGGTCGTAGGAGTCGAAGGGGTAGGGCTCCTCGAACTTCTCGTGGTAGCGGTCGTAGCACTGCCTGGTGATCTCGAAGATCTCGTCGGCGTCCGGGTCCAGGTAGGGGGCCAGCGAGCGGCGGCAGTGGATGCCGAAGGGCAGGCCGCGGTGTTCGGTGCGCACGGAGTGCCAGGGGCCGGCGGCCACGGCGACGAGGTAGGTGGAGATCAGGGGCGTGGCGGCGGCCTGCCAGTGGCCGTCGCCGAGGTCGGTGGTGATGCCGTTGGCGAGGACGCTCCAGCCTGCGGGGGCCTTGACCGACAGGTCGAAGACGGACTTGAGGTCGGGCTGGTCGAAGGCGGCGAAGACGCGTTGGACGTCCTCCATGAACAGCTGGGTGTAGACGTAGGTCTCGCCGTCGGTGGGGTCGGTGAAGCGGTGCATGCCCTCGCCGGTGCGGGAGTACCGCATGACGGCGTCGATGCGCAGTTCGTGCTCGCCGGCGGTCAGGGCCTTGAGGGGCAGCCGGTTGTCCTCGAGGGTCTCCGGGTCGAGGGGGTGGCCGTCGAGGGTGGCCTCCCGCAGTTCGGCCGGCTTGAGTTCGACGAAGGTGTCCGCCTGCGTGCGCGCGGTGAACCGGACGACGGTCCGGGACGTGAAGGTCTCGTCGCCGGTGGTGAGGTCGAGCGCGATGGCGTAGTGGTGAACGTCGAGGAGCTTGGCACGGGTCTGCGCTTCGTCGCGCGTCAGTACGGACATGCAGGACATGCTGCCTGATGGCACGGGCAACTCACAGAGGCGGATCGGTACACGCCTTATGTCCGGTCCTGTTCGAGCTCCCCGGTGTGCGCCCCGTTGATGCGCTGGACCGGTACGCGGGCGTCCGGGGCGGGGAGCGCGCGGTGGCGGGCGGCCGCGTTGCCGTCCTCCTCGTCGTGGCCTTTGTCCTCGCCGTGGTCCTTGACGAGGGCCCGTAACTCCCGCACCTCGTGTTCGAGGGCGAGGTGGCGGCGGTGGGTGTCGAAGAGGTAGCGGACCTTGGTGCGCAGGGCCCAGGGGTCGATGGGTTTCAACACGAGGTCGGCGACGCCGAGGGCGAAGGCGGCGGAGGTCAGTTCGTGGTCGGGGCCGAAGCCGGTGAGCAGGACGACGGGGATGTGCTGGGTCTGCTCCAGGCGCCGCATGTAGCGGACCACGTCGAGGCCGCTGACGCCGGGCATCCGTACGTCGAGGAGCAGGAGGCCGACCTGGCCGCGGAGCACCTGCTTGAGGGCCTCGTCACCGCTGGTGGCGCGGCCGAGCCGGTAGCCCAGGGGGGCCAGGGCGCTCTCCAGGGCGTAGAGCGTGTCCTCGTGGTCGTCGACGATGAGGATCTTGGCATCCGAAGGCATGGCCCGACGTCCCTCCCTCGCGGACAGCCAGCCTACCTCCGTGCACTGACACGGAGTGCTCGCGGGCTGACAAGGAGTGCACAGCGCAGCATGCCGGGTGCGGGCGCCCGTGTCACCTCCCCGGGGCGTCCGGCGAGGTCAATCGGCCGGCGGCGTGGGGTCGTCGACGGTGTCCTCGGCGATGCGCTCGTGGTGTCTGATCACCTCGGCGATGATGAAATTCAGGAACTTCTCAGCGAAGGCCGGGTCGAGTTTGGCGTTCTCGGCGAGGGTGCGCAGCCGCTCGATCTGGCGGGCCTCGCGGGCCGGGTCGGCGGGCGGCAGCTGGTGGCGGGCCTTGAGGTGGCCGACCTGCTGGGTGGCTTTGAAGCGCTCGGCGAGCATGTGGACGACGGCCGCGTCGATGTTGTCGATGCTGTCGCGCAGCCGTCCGAGCTCTTCACGGACGGCGGGCTCGACGTCACCGGATCCGGTGTTGCTGGTGGTCATGGGCGACAACCCTAAGGGGACGGGGTGAACGGTTCGCCGTCGGATCGGCCGGAGCGGAGGGCCTGGACGTCGCCTGTCGGCGAATCGGCCGGAGCGGAGGGCCTGGACGTCGCCTGTCGGCGGACCGGCCGGAGCGGAGGGCCTGGACGTCGCCTGTCGGCGGATCGGCCGGAGCGGGGGCCCGGACGTTGTCGGCGGACCGGCCGGAGCGGGGGGCCTGGACCTTGGCTGCCGACGAAACGGCCAGAGCGGAGGGCCTGAACCTGCGCTGCCGACGAAACGGCCAGAGCGGTGCGCCAGGTGATCTACTACCCGGCGCAACGGCCCCGCCGGAGGCCCGGACGTCCGCCCGCTCGCCGGATCAGCAGGATCAGCAGGATCAGCAGGATCAGCAGGATCAGCAGGATCAGCAGGATCGAGGGTCCGGTCCACCGGCCCCTGGGCGCCGAAGCCAACCCGAGGGCCCGGCCCCCGGATCGCAGCCGACGCCGAGATCCCGAACCCAGGTGATCAGATCCTCAGCGGACCGCCCGCCCCGAGGGCGGGCCCCGCCCCTCCAAAGGACCGCCCGGCCCGGGAACCCCGAACGATCGCAACGGACCGGCAGACCCCGAACCCGGCCCCCACACCCACAACAGACCACCCAGCCCCGGAACCCAGACCGTCAGACCCCACCAGACCGACCGCCCCCGAACCCCGCAGCCGGCCCCCTCGACCCCACCCCCTCAAACCCTCGGCGGATCGTCCGGATCCGGTACCTGGTTGCTCCAACCCCCGGGCACCGTCCGGCTCTCCTGGGCGCGGAAGCGGATCGGGGCCATGCCGACGCGGCGGGTGAACAGGCGGGAGAAGTAGGCGGGGTCGTCGTAGCCGACGCGGCGGGCGACGGCGGCGACGGGGAGTTCGGTGGCGGCGAGGAGTTCCTTGGCGCGGCCGAGGCGGATGCCGAGGAGGTAGTCCTTGGGGCTGCAGCCGGCGCCGCGGCGGACGGCCGTGCGCAGTTCGGCGAGGGTCATGCCGTGCCGGGTGGCGTGGTCGGCGACGGACATCGGTTTGAAGGCGTCGCGGGCGAGGGCTTTGAGGACGGGGTCGCCGTCGGGGGCGAGGTCGGCGCGGGCGCGGCGCAGGGCGACGAGGAGTTCGTGGACGGCGGCGCCGGTCTCGACCTCCAGGAGGGGGTTGTCGCGGCGGGCGGCGCGGGCGATGCGGGCGATGACCGCGCGCGGGCCTGTGGCGTCGGAGAGGGGCACGACGGGGCGGTCGGGTTCGATGTAGCCGAGTTCGGTGTAGGTGGCGGTCGCGGGGCCGGTGAAGCCGACGAACCCCTCGTCCCAGCCGGTTTCCGGGTCGGGTGCGTAGTGGTGCGGGATGCCGGGGGTGAGCCACAGCAGCGAGGGCGCGGTGACGGTCGTACGGCGGCCGTCGGGGGTCTCGTACCACCCGGTGCCGGTGCTGATGACGACGGCGACGTGGCTGTCGAGGGTGCGGGGGCCGACGGTCGGCAGCGCGCCGTACTGGAGTCCGACTCCCAGGCAGACCACGCCCAGGCGGTGGTGGACGGGGCTGGGGGTGAGGAATCGCATCCAGGTGTGGTACATCGCGCTCCTTGCATGCGCTTCGGTCCAAGCAGCGCCGATCTTTGTCCATGGACCTGATCGCCGCCAGTGGCGAGGGTGGAGCCTATGAGCGAGTTGACGGTGGGTGAAACCGATTTCCTGCTGGACGGCCGGCCGGTGCGGCTGTTGTCCGGCGCGCTGCACTACTTCCGGGTGCACGAGGCCGGGTGGGGGCACCGGCTGGCGATGTTGCGGGCGATGGGCCTCAACTGTGTGGAGACGTACGTGCCGTGGAACCTGCACGAGCCGCACCCGGGTGACGTCCGGGACGTGGAGGCGCTGGGCCGGTTCCTGGACGCGGCCCGGGAGGCGGGCCTGTGGGCGATCGTGCGCCCCGGTCCCTACATCTGCGCGGAGTGGGAGAACGGCGGTCTGCCGCACTGGCTCAAGGGGCACGCACGCACGAGCGACGAGGTGTACCTGGGGCAGGTGGAGCGCTGGTTCGGGCGGCTGCTGCCGCAGGTCGTGGAGCGGCAGATCGACCGCGGCGGCCCGGTGATCATGGTCCAGGCGGAGAACGAGTACGGCAGCTACGGCTCGGATGCCGCGTATCTCCTGCGGCTGACCGAGCTGCTGCGCGCGGAGGGCGTCACGGTGCCGCTGTTCACCTCGGACGGCCCCGAGGACCACATGCTCACCGGCGGCTCGGTCCCGGGTGTCCTCGCCACGGTGAACTTCGGCTCCGGCGCCCGTACGGCCTTCGAGGCGCTGCGCCGGTACCGGCCGGACGGCCCGCTGATGTGCATGGAGTTCTGGTGCGGCTGGTTCGAGCACTGGGGCGGTGGGCCCGTCGTACGGGACGCCGGGGACGCGGCCGCGGCGCTGCGGGAGATCCTGGAGTGCGGGGCCTCGGTGAACCTGTACATGGCGCACGGGGGCACGAACTTCGCGGGCTGGGCGGGCGCCAACCGGGGCGGGGGCGCGCTGCACGACGGTCCGCTGGAGCCGGACGTGACGTCGTACGACTACGACGCGCCGATCGACGAGTACGGCAGGCCGACGGAGAAGTTCTGGCGCTTCCGTGAGGTGCTGTCCGCGTACGGTCCGGTGGCGGAGCTGCCGCCCGCGCCGGAGGTGTTGGGTGCCATGACTGACGTGGACCTGACCGGATGGGCTTCCCTGTCCGCGGTCCTGGAGAAGCGCGGCGGACCGGTCCACGAGGGCCCTGTGCCGCCGACCTTCGAGGAGCTGGACGTCGACCGGGGGCTGGTGCGGTACGAGGTGACCGTGCCGGGGCCGCGGCAGCCGTACCCGCTGATCGCTCGGGGGCTGCGGGATCTCGCGGTGGTGTACGTGGACGGGGAGCGGGCCGGGGTGCTCACCGAGGACGACGTACAGCTCAAGGAGCCGGTCGCGGGGTACGCGCGCGTGGAGCTGTGGGTGGAGTCGCTGGGGCGGGTCAACTACGGGCCCAGGAGCGGGGAGGCCAAGGGGATCACCGGGGGGCTGCTGCACGAGCGGCAGTTCCTGCACGGGGTGCGGGCGCGGGGGCTGCGCCTCGACGCGCTGGACTCCGTGACCGGGATCGGCTTCGGGGCGGTTCCCGGGGACGGCTCGGCGGGGCTGTACCGGGGTGAGGTGAGCGTGCGCGGTGCCGGGGACGCGGTGCTTGAGCTGCCGGGCTGGACCCGGGGGTTCGTGTGGGTCAACGGCTTCAACCTCGGCCGGTACTGGTCCGCGGGCCCGCAGCGGACGCTGTACGTGCCCGGCCCGGTGCTGCGGGAGGGCGGCAACGACGTGTGGGTGCTGGAGCTGGAGGAGGCACCGGCGGACGGGCCCGCGATCCGGCTCCGTGCGCCGGATCCGACCCACGAGAATCCGCCCGCGACCTCGTAGAGTGGAATCGGGTTCTGGGCGTCTTGGGGGTACGGGCGTGACGAACGACGGACCGGTCCGGCACGGCTACCCGCACCTGGAGACGGTGCGGGCCTCGATCAACGCGCTCTACAAGCGGCTCTCCTACGACACCGTCCAGACGTTCGCGACGAGCGTGGCGCCGGTGGACGTGGCGTTCTGCGACACCGACGACCTCTATCTCGGGGCGCAGCGGGTGGCCCGGGAGCTGGTGCGGCACTACCGGCTGCCGGACGCGCGGTTCGTGGTCAGCTTCCGGGAGATGACCCATGCGGCGAACGTCGAACTCACCGCGGGCCCGGAGTACTTCGTCGAGCTGAACGACCGTTTCCGCACCCATCGGCGGGACATCGGCGCGGCACTGGCCCACGAGGTCATGCACGTGTATCTGCACCGGCTGGACCTCTCCTTCCCGGGGGTGCGGGAGAACGAGATCCTCACGGACACGGCGACGACCTATCTGGGGGCGGGGTGGCTGCTGCTGGACGCCTACCGGGAGGACGCGGCGTCGTCGCAGAAGCTGGGGTATCTCACGCCGGAGGAGTTCGGGTACGTGCTGGCGAAGCGGTCGCTGGTGTTCGGGGAGGATCCCTCGGTGTGGTTCACCAGCGCGCAGGCGTACACGGCGTATGTGAAGGGGATGGCGCAGGCCCGCCAGGACGAGCAGCAGCCGCCGCTCACCGCCGCGGGGTGGGCGGGCAGGCGCCGGTACGCCCGCGACCGCCGGCACGCGGGTCCGGGTCCGCAGCCCGGGGTGCCCTATACGTTCACCCCCGACGGGGGCGGGCGGCTGCGGGTGTCCTTCCCCTGCCCCACCTGCCACCAGCGGATCCGAGTGCCTGTGCGCGGGCGGGTGCGGGCGCGATGTGCTGTGTGCCGGACGGTTCTGGAGTGCGACACCTAGGGTTTGCACCCGTCCGCACACGTCCTGTGGCCGGTCGCGCACGCGCGGCGGAGCCGCAGATCGATGCAGCCCCGCGCCCCTGGGTAGGTCCAGTCACGCGCCATACACCGGGGCCGGTGTCTCCGCCTCGCCGAGCAGCTTCCGTGCCGTCTCCCCCGCCTCCGCCGGGGTCCACCTCGCGCCTCTGTCGGTGGTCGGGCCCGGCCGCCAGCCCTCCATCACCGTGATCCGGCCGCCCTCCGCCTCGAAGACCCGGCCGGTCACCCCCGCGCACTCCGCCGAGCCCAGCCACACGACCAGCGGGGACACGTTCTCCGGAGCCATCGCGTCGAAGCCGTCGGACGGAACGGCCATCGTGTCGGCGAACGTCCGCTCCGTCATCCTGGTCCGTGCCGCGGGGGCGATCGCGTTGACCTGGACGCCGTAGCGGGCGAGTTCGGCCGCCGCGACCAGGGTGAGGCCGACGATCCCGGCCTTCGCGGCGCTGTAGTTGCCCTGTCCCACCGAGCCCGACAGGCCTGCCCCGCTGGAGGTGTTGACGATCCTGGCCACCGGTGTGCGGCCCGCCTTCGTCTCCGCCCGCCAGTGCGCGGCCGCGTGCTTCAGGGGCAGGAAGTGGCCCTTCAGGTGGACGCGCAGCACCGCGTCCCAGTCGTCCTCCTCCAGGTTCACCAGCATCCGGTCGCGCAGGAACCCGGCGTTGTTGACGAGGGTGTCGAGGCGGCCGTAGGTGTCCAGGGCCGCCCGGACGAGGGAGACGGCACCGTCGGGGGTCGCGATGTCACCGCCGTGGGCGACCGCCTCGCCGCCCGCCGCGCGGATCTCCTCGGCGACGAGGACGGCGGGGCTTTCGGGGTCCGGTGTGCCGTCGAGGCCCACGCCGAGGTCGTTGACGACGACCCGTGCCCCCTCGGCGGCGAAGGCGAGCGCGTGGGCGCGGCCGAGACCGCGGCCCGCGCCGGTGACGACGACGACCCGGCCGTCGCAGATTCCGGTCATCTCACGTCTCCTTGTCGATGGTTCACGTCTCCTTGTTGACCGTTGCGGCGTCGAGGAACGCCGGCCGCTCCCCGCCGCCGTGCACCAGCAGCGAGGCCCCGCTGATGTACGCGGCGGCGTCCGAGGCGAGGAACACGGCCGCCGCGCCCACGTCCGAGGCTTCGGCCAGGCGGCCGAGCGGGACCGTGCGGGAGACCGCCGCGATGCCCTCCTCGTCGCCGTAGTGCAGCTGCGACTGCTCGGTGCGGACCATGCCGACGACCAGGGTGTTCACCCGGACGTCCGGCGCCCACTCCACGGCCATCGAGCGGGCGAGGTTCTCCAGGCCCGCCTTGGCCGCCCCGTACGCGGCGGCGCCGGGCGAGGGCCGGCCGCCGCTGACGCTGCCGATCATGACGATCGAGCCGCGGGTCCGCTTCAGGTGTTCGTACGCGGCGAGGGACACCGTGAGCGGGGCGAGGAGGTTCAACTCCAGGACACGGACGTGCCGTTCGGGGCCGGCGTCGGCGAGCAGCCGGTAGGGGGCGCCGCCCGCGTTGTTGACCAGGACGTCCAGGCGCGGCAGTTCGGCGAAGAAGTGCGCTACGGCGTCGGCGTCCCGGACGTCCAGCTCCATGAACCGCGCCTTCGGGAAGGGGACTTCGGGCGGTCTGCGCGCGCAGACGACGACCTCCGCCCCTGCCTCCGCGAAGGAACGGGCGATCCCGGCGCCGACTCCGCGCGTGCCGCCGGTGACGACCACGACCCTCCCGCTCAGCTCCATTCACCGCTACCCTTCACCTAACAAACGTTTGGTGGAAAGGTAGCTGATGCGGCCATGGGTGTCTCCACCTCGTCCCCGGAAAAGGGGATCGTCCTGATCGAGGTCGACTTCCCGCCGGTGAACGCCCTCGCGGTGGACGGCTGGTTCGCCCTGGCCGACGCCGTGCGCGCGGCGGGCCGTGATCCGGAGGCCAGATGTGTGGTCCTGGCGGCCAAGGGGCGCGGTTTCAACGCGGGCGTGGACATCAAGGAGATCCAGACGCGCGGCTCGGCCGCCCTCGTCGGCGCCAACCGCGGTTGCTTCGAGGCCTTTTCGGCGGTGTACGACTGCGAGGTGCCCGTCGTGGCGGCCGTGCAGGGATTCTGCCTGGGCGGGGGCATCGGCCTGGTGGGCAACGCGGATGTGATCGTGGCGAGCGAGGACGCCACCTTCGGTCTGCCCGAGCTGGACCGCGGGGCCCTCGGCGCGGCCACCCACCTGGCCCGCCTGGTCCCCCAGCACCTCATGCGCGCCCTGTACTTCACCTCCCGCACGGTCACCGCCGCCGAACTGCACCGGCACGGCGCCGTGTGGAAGGTCGTCCCGAGGGACGACCTCGCCGCCGCGGCCCTGGAGTCGGCCCGCGAGATCGCCGCCAAGGACGGCGAGCTGCTGCGCCTGGCCAAGGCCGCGATCAACGGCATCGACCCGGTCGACGTCCGCCGCAGTTACCGCTACGAACAGGGCTTCACCTACGAGGCGAGCGTCAGCGGGGTCGCCGACCGGGTCCGTGACAGGTTCGGCAGGGAGGCCGAGTGAGCGACAAGACCATGACGGCCGACGAGGTCGTCTCCCGGCTGCACAGCGGCATGACCCTCGGCATCGGCGGCTGGGGTTCGCGCCGCAAGCCGATGGCGCTGGTGCGCGCGCTGCTGCGCTCGGACGTCACCGACCTGACGATCGTCTCCTACGGTGGCCCGGACGTCGGCATGCTCGCCGCCGCAGGGCGCATCCGCAAGCTCGTCGCCGCCTTCGTCACCCTCGACTCGATCCCCCTCGAACCGCACTACCGGACGGCTCGCGAGGCCGGTGCCTTCGAGCTGACGGAGGTCGACGAGGCCATGTTCATGTGGGGCCTGCGGGCGGCCGCCAACCGGCTGCCGTTCCTGCCGGTGCGGGCGGGCATCGGTTCGGACGTCATGCGGGTCAACCCGGGCCTGCGGACGGTGACTTCGCCGTACGACGACCAGGAGACGTTCGTGGCCATGCCCGCGCTCGGCATGGATGCCGCCCTGGTGCACCTGAACCGCGCCGACCGGCTGGGCAACGGCCAGTGTCTCGGCCCCGACCCGTACTTCGACGACCTGTTCTGCGAGGCGGCCGACACCGCGTACGTCTCCTGCGAACGGATCGTGGAGACCGCGGAGTTGACCAAGGACGCGCCGCCGCAGTCGCTGCTCGTCAAACGGCACACGGTGACCGGCGTGGTCGAGGCTCCGGGCGGCGCGCACTTCACCTCCTGCGCCCCCGACTACGGCCGGGACGAGGCCCTGCAGCGGGAGTACGCGACCACGCCCTGGCCGGAGTTCGCCGCACGGTATCTCGGGGGAGGACTTCATGACCGTGACCCGGAGTGAGTACTGCGTGATCGCCTGCGCCGAGGCCTGGCGGGACGCGGGCGAGATCCTGGCGAGCCCGATGGGCCTGATCCCCTCGGTCGGCGCCCGGCTCGCCCGTCTCACCTTCTCCCCCGACCTGCTGCTGACCGACGGCGAGGCCCTGCTGGTCCGCCCGGACGGCACACCCGAGGGCTGGCTGCCCTACCGTCAGCACCTCGCCCTGGTCACCGGCGGGCGGCGGCACGTGATGATGGGCGCGAGCCAGATCGACCGGTACGGCAACCAGAACATCTCCTGCATCGGCGACTGGGCGAGGCCGAGGCGGCAGCTGCTCGGGGTGCGGGGCGCACCGGTCAACACCCTGAACAACCCGACCAGTTACTGGGTGCCGAGGCACTCCCGGCGGGTGTTCGTGGAGAAGGTCGACATGGTGTGCGGAGTCGGGTACGACCACGCCGCCGGGGCACGTTTCCACCGCGTCCCGCGGGTCGTCTCCGACCTGGGCGTGTTCGACTTCGACACCCCGGACCGCTCGATGCGGCTGGCCTCGCTGCATCCCGGGGTCACCGTGGAGCAGGTCCGGGAGGCCACCGGCTTCGAGTTGGCCGTACCGGACGAGGTGCCGTACACCCGCGAACCGACCGCCGGCGAACTGGAGTTGATCCGCGAGGTGCTCGACCCGGCCGATACCCGCGCCCGGGAGGTCGGCGCCTGATGGACACGGCGTTCACCCGGCTGGTCGGGGTCCGCCACCCGGTCGTGCAGACCGGGATGGGATGGGTGGCAGGACCGCGCCTGGTCTCCGCGACGGCGAACGCCGGCGCGCTCGGCATCCTGGCGTCCGCGACGATGACCACCGACCGGCTGCGGGAGGCGATCCGTGAGGTCGCCTCCCGCACGGACGCGCCCTTCGGGGTCAACCTCCGCGCCGACGCGGCGGACGCCGGGGAGCGGGTGCGGATCATGATCGAGGAGGGGGTCCGGGTCGCCTCCTTCGCCCTCGCGCCCTCCCCCGGGCTGATCACGCGGCTCAAGGAGGCGGGGATCGTCGTCGTCCCGTCCGTCGGCGCCCGGCGCCATGCCGAGAAGGTCGCGGGCTGGGGGGCGGACGCGGTGATCGTGCAGGGCGGCGAGGGCGGCGGACACACCGGGGAGGTGGCGACGACGGTCCTGCTGCCGCAGGTGGTGGACGCGGTGGACATCCCGGTCGTGGCGGCGGGCGGCTTCTTCGACGGGCGGGGTCTGGTCGCGGCGCTGGCGTACGGGGCGGCGGGGGTCGCCATGGGCACGCGGTTCCTGCTCACCTCGGACTCGACGGTGCCGGACGCGGTGAAGGCGCGCTATCTGGCGGCGACGGTCAAGGACGTGACGGTGACCCGGGCGGTCGACGGCCTTCCGCACCGCATGCTGCGGACCGACCTGGTGACCGCGCTGGAGGACTCCGGGCACGCGAAGTCCCTGGCGCGGGCCATTCGCAGGGCGGCCGGCTTCCGGCGGCTGTCCGGGCTCACCTGGCGGCAGCTGGTGCGCGACGGACTCGCCATGAAACACGGCAAGGACCTCACCTGGAGCCAGGTCCTCCTCGCCGCCAACACCCCGATGCTCCTCAAGTCGGCGATGGTGGACGGCCGTACGGATCTCGGCGTGATGGCCTCCGGGCAGGTCGCCGGGGTGATCGACGACCTGCCGTCGTGCGCGGAGCTGGTGGAGCGGATCATGAAGGAGGCCGAGGAGGTCCTTCAGGGCCTCACAGCCTCTCGATGATCGTCACGTTCGCCTGCCCCCCGCCCTCACACATCGTCTGAAGTCCGAACCTCCCACCCGTGCGCTCCAGTTCGTGCAGCAGGGTGGTCATCAGTTTCACGCCCGTCGCTCCCAGCGGATGCCCGAGGGCGATCGCGCCGCCGTTGGCGTTGACCTTGTCCGGGTCGGCTCCCGTTTCCTTCAGCCAGGCCAGCACCACCGGCGCGAAGGCCTCGTTGATCTCGACGAGGTCGATGTCGTCGATGGTGAGGCCGGTCTTCTTCAGGGCGTGCGCCGTGGCCGGGATGGGGGCGGTGAGCATCCGGATGGGGTCCTCGCCGCGGACGGAGAGGTGGTGCACGCGTGCGCGTGGGGTCAGGCCGTGCTCGCGCACCGCCCGCTCCGAGGCCAGCAGCATGGCCGCCGCTCCGTCGGAGACCTGCGAGGAGCAGGCCGCGGTGATGGTGCCGCCCTCGATCACCGGCTTCAGTCCGGCCATCTTCTCCAGTGAGGTGTCCCGGCGCGGGCCCTCGTCGACCGCGACCGGGCCGTAGGCCACCGTCTCGCGCTCGAAGCGCCCCTCGTCGATGGCCCGCAGGGCCCGCCGGTGGGACCGGAGCGCGAACTCCTCCTGGTCCTCGCGGCTGATCCCCCACTTCCCGGCGATCATCTCGGCGCCGGCGAACTGGTTCACCGCCCGGTCCCCGTACCGGGCCCGCCACCCCTCGCTGCCCGCGAAGGGCCCCTGGGTCAGCCCGAGCGGCTCGGCGGCCTGCCGGGTCGCGAAGGCGATCGGGATCATCGACATGTTCTGCACCCCGCCGGCCACCACCAGGTCCTGTGTCCCGGACAGCACGCCCTGCGCGGCGAAGTGCACGGCCTGCTGCGAGGACCCGCACTGCCGGTCCACGGTCACCCCGGGCACCTCCTCGGGCAGCCCGGCGGCGAGCCACGAGGTGCGCGCGATGTCCCCGGCCTGCGGCCCGACCGCGTCCAGGCAGCCGAAGACGACGTCCTCGACGGCCGCGGGGTCGACCCCGGCCCGCGCGACGACCGCCTTCAGCACATGCGCGCCCAGGTCGGCCGGGTGGACCCCGCTGAGCCCTCCCCCGCGCCGCCCGACGGGCGTGCGGACCGCTTCGACGATGTAGGCCTCGGCCATGGCGACTCCCCAGACATCCCAATGAGTTAGGTACGTACGGCGATCCCGTCCAGCACCATCGACAGGTACTGCCGGGCGATCTCCTCCGGGCTGTGCTGTCCGCCGGGCCGGTACCAGGACGCGGCGACCCACACGGTGTCGCGCACGAACCGGTAGGTCAGCCGTACGTCGAGGTCGGCCCGGAACACCTCGGCCGCGACCCCGCGCTCCAGCGTGGACAGCCAGGCCTTCTCGAACCTGCGCTGTGACTCGGCGAGGAACGCGAACCGCTCCTGCGCCACCAGCTGCTTGCTCTCCTTCTGGTAGATCGCGACGGCGGCGCGGTGCCGGTCGATCTCCCGGAACGACTCGGTGACCAGGGCCTCCAGCGTCTCGCGCGGGCCGAGTTCGGCGGCCAGGACGGTGTCGTAGCCGTCCCAGAGCTCGTCGAGGAAGGTCCGCAGGATCTCCTCCAGCATCGATTCCTTGGAGTCGAAGTGGTAGTAGAGGCTGCCCGCGAGCATGCCCGCGTGATCCGCGATCTTGCGTACGGTCGTGGCGTTGTAGCCCTGTTCGGCGAAGACCTCGGCGGCGGTGTCGAGGAGTTCACTGCGGCGGGCGGGGGCTGCCGCGCTCACCTGGGGCTTCTTCTTGGTCGGCACAGGTCCATTGTCCTAGGCGTGTTGGCTGCTGACGGCGACGACCTCGCCGGTCATGTACGAGGAGTAGCCCGACGCCAGGAACACGATCACGTTGGCCACCTCCCAGGGCTCGGCGTACCGCCCGAAGGCCTCGCGCCCGGTCAGTTCCTCCAGCAGCTCGGCCGAGGTCACCTTCACCAGGTGCGGGTGCATGGCGAGGCTGGGCGACACCGCGTTGACCCGGACGCCGTACCCGGCCGCCTCGACCGCCGCGCACCGGGTCAGCGCCATCACGCCCGCTTTCGCGGCGGCGTAGTGCGCCTGCCCCGCCTGCGCGCGCCAGCCGACGACGGAGGCGTTGTTGACGATCACCCCGCCGCCGGAGTCCCGCATCAGCCGCAGGGCGGCGCGGGTGCACCGGAAGGTGCCGTTCAAGGTCACGTCCAGGACCCGGGACCACTGCTCGTCGGTCATGTCGACGAGCGCCGAAGTGCCGCCGAGGCCGGCGTTGTTGACGACGACGTCCAGCCGCCCGTGCTCTTCTGCGGCCGCGTCGAACAGCGCGCGCACCTGCGCCTCGTCGGTGACGTCACAGGGCACGGCCGACACCGCTCCCGGGAACCCTCGTCCGAGCTCGGCCTCGTACTCCTTCAGCCGCCGCGTGTGCGCGTCGCTGATCAGGACGCGCGCGCCCTCCTCCAGGAAGCGGCGCGCGGTCGCCCCGCCGATGCCCGCTCCGGCGGCGGCGGTGATGACGGCGGTGCGCCCCTTCAGCAGCCCGTGCCCCGGTTCGTACACCGGACTCTCGACGCCTGTCATGGCGCCACGCTAACCTACCAAACACTTGTTAGGGAAGGACGGGTGTCCATGGATCTGGCGTTCACGCAGGAGGAAGAGGCCTTCCGTGCCGAGGCCCGCGCATGGCTGCGCGCGCATGTGCCCGCCTCTCCGCTCCCCTCCCTGGAGACCGAGGAGGGTTTCGCGGCCCACCGCGGGTGGGAGGCCGAACTCGCCGCGGACCGCTGGTCGGTGGTCAACTGGCCCCGCGAGTACGGCGGCCGGGACTCCGGGCTGCTCCGCTGGCTGGTCTTCGAGGAGGAGTACTACGCGGCGGGGGCACCCGGGCGCGTCAACCAGAACGGCATCAGCCTCCTCGCCCCGACCCTCTTCGACCACGGCACACCGGAGCAACGCGCGCGCGTGCTGCCGTCGATGGCCACCGGTGAGGCGGTCTGGGCGCAGGCCTGGTCGGAACCGGAGGCGGGCTCGGACCTGGCGTCCCTGAGGTCCAGGGGGGTGCGTACGGAAGGGGGCTGGCTGCTCAGCGGCCAGAAGACCTGGTCCTCCCGGGCGGCCTTCGCGGACCGCGCGTTCGGGCTCTTCCGCACCGACCCGGACACCCCGAGACCCCACCAGGGCCTGACCTACCTGATGTTCGACCTGCGGGCGCCCGGCGTCACCGTCCGTCCCATCCGCCGCCTCGACGGGAAACCGGCCTTCGCCGAGCTCTTCCTGGACGACGTGTTCGTGCCGGACGAGGACGTCATCGGCGGGCCCGGCCAGGGCTGGCGGATCGCGATGTCGACGGCGGGCAACGAACGGGGGCTGATGCTGCGCTCACCGGGCCGTTTCCTGGCGTCCGCCGACCGGCTGTCCGCGCTCTGGCAGGCCCAGGGAAGCCCGCGGGAGACCGGGAACCGGGTCGCGGACGCCCTGATCGGAGCCCGCGCGTACCAGCTCTTCACCTACGCGTCCGCCTCCCGCTTCCTGGACGGTGACACGCTGGGCCCGGAGTCCAGCCTCAACAAGGTCTTCTGGTCCGAGTACGACATCGCGCTCACGGAGACGGCCCTGGACCTCCTGGGAGAGGAAGAGGACCCGGACTGGTCCGAGCGCTATGTCTTCGCGCTCGCCGGACCCATCTACGCCGGCACGAACGAGATCCAGCGCGACATCATCGCCGAACGCCTGCTGGGTCTGCCGAAGGGCCGCCGCTGATGCGTTTCCTCCTCGATCCGGAGCAGCGGGAGTTCGCCGCCTCGCTGGACTCGATGCTGACCGCGGCCGACACGCCCTCCGCCGTACGGGACTGGAGCCACGGCGATCACACCCGTGGGCGAGCACTGTGGGGCCGTATCGCCGAAGCGGGCGTGTTCGCACTGGCGGTACCGGAGGCATACGAGGGGCTGGGGCCGCGCCCCGCGGAACTCGCCGTGGCCTTCGTGGAGTTGGGGCGGCACGCGGTACCGGGCCCCTTGGTGGAGACGGTGACGGCGGCGACGCTGCTCACGGCGCTGGACGACACCGGCCCGGCGAAGCTGCTGCTGCCAGCGCTGGCGTCGGGCGAGTCGGTGGCGACCGTGACGACGGGGTCGTATGCGCCGGACGCGGACGTGGCGGACGTACGGCTGGCGATCTCGGGTGCGGGTGAGTGGGGGCTGGTCGCGCAGTTCCCGGCGCCCCTGAAGGGCCTTCGGCCCCTGGACCCCGCCCGCCGCCTCTTCCCCCTCCCCGCCGGGGGACAACGACTCGCCACCGGCCCCCAGGTGGCCACGGCCACAGAACGCGCCCTCACCACCGCCCGCCTCACCACCGCCGCCCAAGCTCTCGGTGTGGGACTCGCGCTGCTCGACAAGACCGTCTCCTACGTCAGGCAGCGCACCCAGTTCGGCGTCCCCATCGGATCCTTCCAGGCGGTCAAGCACCAACTCGCCGACGTGAAGATCGCGTTGGAGTTCGCGCGGCCCCTGCTCCTCGGAGCCGCCCTGACGATGACCCGGGAGGACGTCGCCGCCGCCAAGGTCACGGCGTGCGAGGCGGCGTACCGGGCCGCCCGTACCGCGCTCCAGCTGCACGGGGCCATCGGGTACACGGCCGAGTACGACCTGTCCCTGTGGCTCACCAAGGCCCGCGCCCTGCGCACCGCGTGGGGCAGCCCCGACGCGTGCCGCGCGACCGTCCTCAGTGGTGGTCGCCGCTGGTGACCTCCCGGTACTCCTCCACCGTCGGTTTCGCGATCCGCGTGTCGGGCCCGAACATCTCCCGCGCGAGCCCGGCCCGCAACCGCTGGGAGCGCCTGACCGGCCGTCGCGCCCGGTGGGTGTCGGTCAACGGCCCGGTCGTCCGGCGAAGCCAACGGGGCGGACGGCCGACGACGGCCCCGCCGCCGCCTCCCTCCACCGGAGTTCGCTATTTTGTTCGCCGCCGACCCCACCGGCTCGATCATCACCCCTGTCACTCCGAGGAGAGCCGGCCGTGGAACCCGAATCCACCCTCACCACCTGTTATCGCCATCCCACGGTGGAGTCCCATGTCCGCTGCACCCGCTGCGAGCGGTACATCTGCCCGCAGTGCATGCGGGAGGCGGCCGTCGGCCACCAGTGCCCCGAGTGCGTGCGGGAGGGGACGCGGTCGGTGCGGCAGGCCCGGACCGCGTTCGGTGGGCGGATCACGGCCGTACCGCTGGTGACGTACGTCCTCATCGGCCTCAACGTGCTCGCCTACGTCGGCGAGCTCGTGCGCCCGGCGATCGTGGACCGGTTCGAGATGCTGGGCGTCGGCCTGGTGGGCCCGGACGGCGGCCACTACGTGTGGCAGGCCGCATACCCCGCCGACTTCCACATCGAGGGTGTCGTCGACGGCGAGTGGTACCGGCTGCTGACCGGCGCGTTCCTCCATCTGCCGCCCACCGGGGGCATGTTCGGGATCCTGCACATCGTGATGAACATGGTGTCGCTGTGGAACATCGGCCGCGTGGTCGAGCTCCAGCTCGGCCGGATCCGGTACCTCGCCCTCTACCTGCTGTCGGCGCTCGGCGGCTCGGTCCTCGTCCTGCTGATCGCGCCCACCACACCCACCCTCGGCGCGTCCGGCGCGATCTTCGGGCTCGGGGCCGCCTACTACGTGATGGCCCGCCGGCTCGGCGCCGACATGGCCCAGGTCAACCGCTTCATGGCGGGCCTGCTGCTGTGGCTGCTGATCTCCGCGGGGCTGACGTCGTGGCAGGGCCACCTCGGCGGCCTGCTGGCCGGAGCCGTCGTCACCCTCGCCTACGCGTACGCGCCCCGGGACGGCCGTCGCGCCCTGGTGCAGGCGGGGGCGTGTGCCGTCCTGCTGGTGGTGCTCCTGGTGTCCACTTGGGCCAAGGTCACCGAACTCACGGGAGCTCGGTGAAACCCGCCCGCCTGCTCCTCGCCGCCGCCGTCCCCGTGCTCGTCACGGCGTCGGTCTATCTCCTCGCGTCCGAGGATCCCGACGCGGGAGGGGCGGGCCCCGACCTCTCCTCCGCCTACCGCTCGCAGGCGGCCGAGGACGCCAAGGGTGCCGAGGGCGCCAAAGCCTGGGCCGAGGGGGGCGCCGGCGCGGCCGACGCCGACGTGCTCGCCGACGCGCCGCCCGGCCTGGCCGCCCCCGCCGAGAAGGACCTCGCGCAGCAGCTCGTGGCGAGCGCCGAGAACTCCACCCTCGACTGGCGCAGCGCCTACGCCTACATCGAGGACATCGGCGACGGACAGGGCTACACGGCCGGCATCATCGGCTTCTGCACCGGCACCGACGACCTGCTCACCCTCGTCGAGGGCTACACGAAGGCCCACCCGGACAACCGCCTCGCGAAGTACCTCCCCGCGCTGCGCGCGGTCGACGGCACGGACTCCCACGAGGGCCTGGACCCGGGCTTCACGGCCGCCTGGAAGGCGGAGGCCGAGGTCCCGGCCTTCCGGAAGGCCCAGGACACGGCCCGCGACCGGGTCTACTTCGACCCCGCGGTCCGCCTCGCCAAGCTCGACGGCCTCGGCGCCCTCGGCCAGTTCGTCTACTACGACGCCATGGTCTTCCACGGCCCCGGCACCGGCCCCACCGGCTTCTACGGCATGCGCCTACGCGCCCTGGAGAAGGCCGGGAGTCCGACCGAGGGCGGCTCGGAGAAGACGTACCTGGACACCTTCCTCGACATCCGCCGCGCGGCCATGAAGACCCGCGACCCGGACATCGACACCTCCCGCGTCGACACGGCCCAGCGGCGGTTCCTCGACGAGGGGAACCTGGGCCTGAGGCGACCGCTGGAGTGGCAGGTGTACGGGGAGACGTTCAAGGTGCCGTAGGAGCGCATGCGACGGCGCCTGCCTCCGGTCCGGTCGGGGACGTGGAGGCAGGCGCCATCAGTGTTCCGTACGCCTTTGTACGGGACGTCTTGAGGGGCCGTCAGACCATCAGGGACCGGTCCGTCGGCCGGATCGGGGCGGGCAGTTCGCTCGCGCCGGTCAGGAAGCGGTCGCAGCCGCGGGCGGCCGAGCGGCCCTCCGCGATCGCCCACACGATGAGCGACTGGCCGCGGCCCGCGTCACCGGCGACGAAGACGCCCGGCACGTTGGTCTGGAAGTCGGCGTCGCGGGCGATGTTGCCGCGCTCGTCGAGCTCCAGGCCGAACTGCTCGACCAGGCCGTTCTCGCGGTCGGTGCCGGTGAAGCCCATGGCCAGCGTCACCAGCTGGGCGGGGATCTTGCGCTCCGTGCCCGGCTTCGGGGTCAGCTTGCCCTCGATGAACTCGACCTCGCTCAGGTGCAGCCACTGGACGTTGCCGTCCTCGTCGCCCTCGAAGTGGGTCGTCGAGACGGAGTAGACCCGCTCGCCGCCCTCCTCGTGCGCGGACGTGACCTTGTAGAGCATCGGGAAGGTCGGCCACGGCTGGTGCGGGGCCCGGTCCTCGCCCGGACGGGGCATGATCTCCAGCTGCGTCACCGAGGCCGCGCCCTGGCGGTGGGCGGTGCCCACGCAGTCGGCGCCGGTGTCGCCGCCGCCGATGACGATGACGTGCTTGCCCTCGGCCGTGATGGGGGGCGCCACGTAGTCGCCCTCCTGCACCTTGTTGGCCAGCGGCAGGTACTCCATGGCCTGGTGGATGCCCTTGAGCTCGCGGCCGGGGACCGGGAGGTCACGCGCGGTGGTGGCGCCGGCGGCGATGACGACGGCGTCGTACCGCTTCTTCAGGTCGGTCGCCTTGAGGTCGCGGCCGATCTCGATGCCGGTACGGAAGCGGGTGCCCTCCGCGCGCATCTGCTCGATACGGCGGTTGATGTGCCGCTTCTCCATCTTGAACTCGGGGATGCCGTACCGCAGGAGGCCTCCGACGCGGTCCGCGCGCTCGTAGACGGCGACGGTGTGACCGGCCCGCGTGAGCTGCTGGGCGGCGGCGAGACCGGCCGGACCCGAGCCGATGACCGCGACGGTCTTGCCGGACAGGCGCTCGGGGGCCTGCGGCTCGACATCGCCGCTGTCCCACGCCTTGTCGATGATCGAGACCTCGACGTTCTTGATGGTGACCGGCGGCTGGTTGATGCCGAGCACACACGCCGACTCACAGGGAGCGGGGCACAGACGACCGGTGAACTCCGGGAAGTTGTTGGTCGCGTGCAGCCGCTCGGAGGCGGCGGACCAGTCCTCGCGGTAGGCGAAGTCGTTCCACTCGGGGATGAGGTTCCCGAGCGGACAGCCGTTGTGACAGAACGGGATGCCGCAGTCCATGCAGCGGCTGGCCTGCTTGCTGATGATCGGCAGCAGGGAGCCGGGGACGTAGACCTCGTTCCAGTCCTTCAGGCGTACGTCGACCGGGCGGGACTTGGCGACCTCACGGCCGTGGTTCAGGAAGCCCTTCGGGTCAGCCATTGATCGCCGCCTCCATCATCTTCTCGGTGATCTCGGACTCGGAGAGTCCCGCCTGCTCGGCGGCGTCCTTGGCGGCGAGCACTGCCTTGTACGTGCTGGGGATGATCTTGCTGAAGCGCTCGACGGCGGTGTCCCACTCGGCGAGCAGCTTCTCGGCGACCGTGGAGGCGGTCTCCTCCTGGTGGCGGCGCACCACGTCGTGCAGCCACTGCTTGTCGGTGTCGTCCAGCGCCTCCACGGCGTCCGCGTTGCCGACGTTGACGTTGTCCCGGTCGAGGTCGATCACGTAGGCGACACCGCCGGACATGCCGGCCGCGAAGTTGCGCCCGGTCTCGCCGAGGACCACCGCGTGACCGCCGGTCATGTACTCGCAGCCGTGGTCGCCCACGCCCTCGGAGACGACCGTGGCACCGGAGTTGCGGACACAGAACCGCTCGCCCGTACGACCGCGCAGGAACAGCTCGCCGCCGGTCGCGCCGTAGGCGATGGTGTTGCCCGCGATCGTGGAGAACTCGGCGAGGTGGTCGGCGCCCCGGTCGGGACGGACGATCACCCGGCCGCCGGAGAGGCCCTTGCCGACGTAGTCGTTGGCGTCGCCCTCCAGGCGCAGCGTGACACCGCGCGGCAGGAAGGCGCCGAAGGACTGGCCCGCCGAGCCGGTGAAGGTGATGTCGATGGTGTCGTCGGGCAGGCCCGCGCCACCGAACTTCTTCGTCACCTCGTGGCCGAGCATGGTGCCGACCGTGCGGTTGATGTTGCGGATCGCGACCTGGGCGCGCACCGGCTGGGCGTCGGTCGCCGAGTCGGCGGCCAGGGCGTCGGCGGCGAGCTTGATCAGCTCGTTGTCGAGCGCCTTCTCCAGGCCGTGGTCCTGCTCGATGACCTGGTGCAGCGCGGCACCCTCGGGCAGCTCGGGCACGTAGAAGAGCGGAGCCAGGTCGAGGCCCTGCGCCTTCCAGTGGTTGACGGCCCGCTCGACGTCGAGCGTCTCGGCGTGACCGACGGCCTCCTCGATGGAGCGGAAGCCCAGCTCGGCGAGGATCTCGCGGACCTCTTCGGCGATGAACTTGAAGAAGTTCACGACGTACTCGGCCTTGCCGGTGAAGCGGTCGCGGAGCACCGGGTTCTGGGTGGCGATGCCGACCGGACAGGTGTCCAGGTGGCAGACGCGCATCATGACGCAGCCGGAGACGACGAGCGGCGCGGTCGCGAAACCGAACTCCTCGGCGCCGAGCAGCGCGGCGATGACTACGTCACGGCCGGTCTTGAGCTGACCGTCGGTCTGGACGACGATCCGGTCGCGCAGGCCGTTGAGCAGCAGGGTCTGCTGGGTCTCGGCGAGACCGAGCTCCCAGGGACCGCCCGCGTGCTTCAGGGAGGTCAGCGGGGAGGCACCCGTACCGCCGTCGTGACCGGAGATGAGCACGACGTCCGCGTGCGCCTTGGACACACCCGCCGCGACCGTGCCGACGCCGACCTCGGAGACCAGCTTCACGTGGATCCGCGCCTGCGGATTCGCGTTCTTCAGGTCGTGGATCAGCTGGGCCAGGTCCTCGATCGAGTAGATGTCGTGGTGCGGCGGCGGGGAGATCAGGCCCACGCCCGGGGTGCTGTGCCGGGTCTTGGCGACCCAGGGGTACACCTTGTGGCCGGGCAGCTGGCCGCCCTCGCCGGGCTTGGCGCCCTGGGCCATCTTGATCTGGATGTCGTCCGCGTTGACCAGGTACTCGGAGGTCACGCCGAAGCGGCCGGAGGCGACCTGCTTGATCGACGAACGCCGCGCCGGGTCGTACAGCCGGTCCGCGTCCTCGCCGCCCTCACCGGTGTTGGACTTGCCGCCCAGCTGGTTCATGGCGATGGCGAGGGTCTCGTGCGCCTCCTTGGAGATGGAGCCGTACGACATGGCGCCGGTGGAGAAGCGCTTGACGATCTCGGAGACGGGCTCGACCTCGTCTACGGGGATCGCCTGACGGTCGCTCTTGAAGCCGAACAGGCCGCGCAGCGTCATCAGGCGCTCGGACTGCTCGTTCACACGGTCCGTGTACTTCTTGAAGATGTCGTAGCGGTTCGCACGCGTCGAGTGCTGGAGGCGGAAGACCGTCTCCGGGTCGAACAGGTGCGGCTCGCCCTCACGGCGCCACTGGTACTCGCCGCCTATCTCCAGGGCACGGTGGGCCGGCGCGATGCCGCTCGCCGGGTACGCCTTGGCGTGCCGGGCGGCGACCTCCTTGGCGATGACGTCGATGCCGACGCCGCCGATCTTGGAGGCGGTACCGCTGAAGTACTTCTGGACGAAGCCCTCTTCGAGACCGACGGCCTCGAAGACCTGGGCGCCGCGGTAGGAGGCGACGGTCGAGATGCCCATCTTCGACATGACCTTGAGGACGCCCTTGCCGAGGGCGTAGATCAGGTTGCGGATGGCCTGCTCGGCCTCGATGTCCGACAGGAAGGTGCCCGCGCGGACCAGGTCCTCGACGGACTCCATGGCGAGGTACGGGTTCACGGCCGCGGCGCCGAAGCCGATCAGCAGGGCGACGTGGTGGACCTCGCGGACGTCACCGGCCTCGACCAGCAGGCCCACCTGGGTGCGCTGCTTGGTGCGGATGAGGTGGTGGTGGACGGCCGCGGTGAGCAGCAGCGACGGGATCGGCGCGTGCTCGGCGTCCGAGTGCCGGTCCGAGAGGACGATCAGCCGGGCGCCGTTGGCGATGGCTGCGTCGGCCTCGGCGCAGATCTCCTCGATGCGCGCGGCGAGGGAGTCGCCGCCGCCCGAGACCCGGTACAGGCCGGACAGGGTCGCGGCCTTGAAGCCGGGCATGTCGCCGTCGGCGTTGATGTGGATGAGCTTGGCCAGCTCGTCGTTGTCGATCACCGGGAAGGGCAGCACGACGGAACGGCAGGAGGCGGCGCTCGGGTCGAGCAGGTTGCCCTGCGGGCCGAGGGCGGAGCGCAGCGAGGTGACGAGCTCCTCGCGGATCGCGTCCAGCGGCGGGTTGGTGACCTGCGCGAACAGCTGGGTGAAGTAGTCGAAGAGCAGCCGCGGGCGCTCGCTCAGCGCGGCGATCGGCGAGTCGGTGCCCATCGAACCGATCGGCTCGGCACCGGCCTTGGCCATCGGTGCGAGGAGGACGCGGAGCTCTTCCTCGGTGTAGCCGAAGGTCTGCTGGCGGCGGGTGACCGAGGCGTGAGTGTGCACGATGTGCTCACGCTCGGGCAGGTCGCCGAGCTCGATCTCGCCGGCATCCAGCCACTCCGCGTAGGGCTGCTCGGCGGCGAGGCCGGCCTTGATCTCGTCGTCCTCGATGATGCGGTGCTCGACGGTGTCGACGAGGAACATCCGGCCGGGCTGGAGGCGGCCCTTGCGGACGACCTTGGCGGGGTCGATGTCGAGGACGCCGACCTCGGAGCCGAGGACGACGAGGCCGTCGTCGGTGACCCAGTAGCGGCCGGGGCGAAGGCCGTTGCGGTCCAGGACCGCGCCGACCTGCTTGCCGTCGGTGAAGGTGACACAGGCCGGACCGTCCCAGGGCTCCATCAGGTTGGAGTGGAACTGGTAGAAGGCGCGGCGGGCCGACTCCATGGAGTCGTGGTTCTCCCACGCCTCGGGGATCATCATCAGCACGGAGTGCGGCAGCGAACGGCCGCCCAGGTGCAGGAGTTCGAGGACCTCGTCGAAGGACGCGGAGTCGGAGGCGTCCGGCGTGCAGATCGGGAAGACCCGCTCGATGGCCTTGCTGTCGTTCCCGAACAGGTCCGAGACCAGCTGCGATTCGCGGGCCGCCATCCAGTTGCGGTTGCCCTTGACGGTGTTGATCTCACCGTTGTGCGCGACGAAGCGGTACGGGTGCGCGAGCGGCCACGACGGGAAGGTGTTCGTGGAGAACCGGGAGTGCACGAGCGCGATCGCGGAGGCGAAGCGGCGGTCGGACAGGTCCGGGAAGAAGGGCTCCAGCTGGCCGGTGGTCAGCATGCCCTTGTAGACGATGGTCCGCGCGGACAGCGAGGGGAAGTAGACGTCTACCTCACGCTCGGCGCGCTTGCGCAGCACGAACGCCTTGCGGTCGAGGGCGAGGTCCGTGGCGGGCGCGGCGGAGGCGTCGCCGACGAAGAGCTGGCGGAACGCCGGCATCGTCGAGCGGGCGGTGGCGCCGAGCAGTTCAGGGGCGACCGGGACCTCGCGCCAGCCGAGGACGGTGAGGCCCTCCTCGGCGGCGATCGTCTCGATCTTCGAGACGGCGTCCTCGATGCCGTCCTCCGGGAGGAAGGCGGTACCGACCGCGTATCCACCGGCCGCAGGCAGCTCGAAGCCGGCGACCTCACGGAAGAAGGCGTCCGGAACCTGGGACAGGATGCCCGCGCCGTCACCCGAGTCGGGCTCGGCGCCGGTGGCACCGCGGTGCTCCAGGTTGCGCAGAACCGTGAGCGCCTGCTCGACCAGCGCATGGCTCGCCTCGCCGGTGAGGGTGGCCACGAAGCCGACGCCACAGGCGTCCTTTTCGTTGCGGGGGTCGTACATACCCTGCGCAGCAGGGCGAGCATCCATGAAGGACCACTTCTGGCCATTCGTGGAGTGCTGGGACGGCTGGCGCGGCGTACGCATCGGCTCTCCCGTCGTCGTCAATTGGCATATTCAGCTTGCCGAGGGACGACGTTGGCCCTCTGCGTAAGTGCAAAATTTCGTGCAGGTTACATGATGGAGCGGATCTCGGGAACCGGATACTCCGTTCCAACATGCGGACGCCACGCGGTGCGAGGGGGGTGTCGCACACGTGGCTTGAAGTATGTGGGGACCGAACCGGACCGATCGGTCAGATCGTCGTCCGTCGATCCATGGGGCGGCGAAGGCGTCGTCGCCGACCCCGCGAGCGCACCGCAAGCGTCATTGCCCGCAGCG
This sequence comes from Streptomyces sp. SLBN-8D4, assembly GCF_049739545.1. Classification (NCBI taxonomy): domain Bacteria; kingdom Bacillati; phylum Actinomycetota; class Actinomycetes; order Kitasatosporales; family Streptomycetaceae; genus Streptomyces; species Streptomyces sp. SLBN-8D4. Next base: position 7,244,093 of record NZ_JBMGQC010000001.1, on the reverse strand, counting down.
CTTACGGCTCATGCCCAGTGGTTAAGCACTCGAAACCAGCGAGTAACGGCTACTTATGCGGCCCAACGCATAAGTAGCAGCCGACCTATCCTACGGCCGTCCCGAAGAAACTGCCCAGGGCGTACGTCACACCGGCCGCCGCGCCTCCCAGGACGAGCTGCCGCAGTCCGCTGTACCACCAGGTCCGCGCGGTCACCCGGGCCACAAGGGCACCGCACGCGAACAGCCCGACAAGAGCGAGCAGCAGGGCGGGCCACAGCATGGTCGCACCGAGCAGATACGGCAGCACGGGCAGCAGGGCGCCCAGGGCGAAGGACCCGAAGCTGGACACGGCGGCGACCAGCGGCGAGGGCAGATCGCCCGGGTCGATCCCCAGCTCCTCGCGGGCGTGGATCTCAAGGGCCTGCTCGGGGTCCTTCGACAGCTGCCGCGCGACTTCCCTGGCCAGTTCGGGCTCGACCCCGCGTCCCTCGTACAGGGCGGCGAGCTCGGCCTCCTCGTCCTGGGGGTGCTTGCGCAGCTCCCGGCGCTCCACGTCCAGTTCGGCCTCGACGAGCTCGCGCTGGGAGGCTACGGAGGTGTACTCACCGGCGGCCATGGAGAAGGCACCGGCGGCGAGCCCCGCGAGTCCGGTCAGCACGATGGTGTTCTGACCGACGGCTCCACCGGCGACACCGGTCATCAGGGCGAGGTTGGAGACCAGCCCGTCCATCGCCCCGAAGACGGCGGGCCTGAGCCAGCCACCGTTCACGTCCCGGTGCGTGTGGTTGTCGCGGTGCGCCTCGTGCAGGGGCGCTTCGATGTCGATGACGGCCATTCCGGTCCCCCAGGGAAGCCAAGCCAAAGCTAACTTTGGACACGTTCTAATTCTTAACAACGCACACGATACGACGGTCGATTCCCGTCCGCCAGCAAGGAAAGGCTCGGCTAACCTGCGGCTTTACCTTTCGGTTGCGCAGACGATCATGGCTCCGCTCAGATGTCGACCGGGTGACGTTGAGGCAGGAGAGGCTGAGGTCAACCGCCGATGGTGGGACATATACGGCAAAGGTTCCGCGCTCCGCGCGAATCTCCTCTGCTCCCTGTTGTGGAGAGGCCGCGTATGACATCGATCGCCCGCGTTTCCTCGGTCCCGGCGCCCCAGGACACCGCCGAACTCCGCGAGCGGGCCCGCGGCGCCCTGCTGGGCCTGGCCGTGGGGGACGCCCTGGGAGCCCCCGCCGAGAACATGAAGCCGTCGCAGATCCGCGCCCGCTGGGGCCGTATCGAGGGCTACGTGGAGGACGAGCCGGCCGGCACGGACGACACGGAGTACGCGATCTTCTCGGGCCTGCTCCTGGCCCGCCACGGCTCCGCCCTCACCCCCTCCCACGTGGAGTCGGCCTGGCACGAGTGGATCGCGGACCGCGACGAGGGCCCGTTCCGGGGCGCCGGCTTCAGCGAACGCGGCACGCTGGAGAACCTCCGCCGCGGCCTTGCGGCCCCCATCTCGGCCCAGCACCGCCACGCCTGGAGCGACGGCCTGGCCATGCGGGCGGCCCCCTTCGGCGTCTTCGCGGCGGGCCGCCCCGCGGAGGCGGCCCGCCTGGTGGCCGTCGACGGCTCGGTGAGCCACGACGGCGAGGGCATCTACGGCGGCCAGGCGGTCGCCGCCGGAGTGGCCGCGGCGATGGCCGGTGCCCCGACGATCGCCGTCGTCGCCTCCGCGCTGGCGGTGATCCCGGACGACAGCTGGACGGCCCGCTCCCTGCGCCGCGCCGTGGCAGTGGCCCACAGAGGCGAGCGCGCGGTCCGCTCCTCCGTCGTCATCGGCGGCTATCCGTGGACCGACCTGGCCCCGGAGGCGGTGGCTCTGGCCTTCGGCGCGTACGCGGCGGCGGACGGCGACTTCCGCGAGGCGGTCCTCACTGCGGTGAACATGGGGAGAGACGCGGACACGACGGCGGCGGTGGCGGGGGCGCTGGCCGGGGCGACCAGGGGCGTCTCGGCGATCCCGGCCGCGTGGGCCGCGGCGATCGGCCCGGCGAAAGGCAGCTGCCTGCCCTCCATGGCGGGCCATCACGTGCTGGACGTGGCGGAGTTGCTGGTGGCGGGCGAGGACGGCAAGTGGGCCACGACCGGCCTCGCCCAGGAGTGGCCCCCACCCGCCCCGGACGCCTTCACCCTGGCGGCGGGCACCGACTCGGGGACGGACCGGTGAGGCCGCCGGGGCCGTGGGGCGAGGGCTCGACGAACGCTTCGGGTTCCGCCGATCCCGCATCCACGGCGACGCCGAACGCTCCCGCGGCCGCCGACGGCGGGGACGTGCCACAGGGGCCACCGGCACCCGACGACGAAAGTCGCACGGGTGGTGCGGGTGGTGCGGGTGGTGCGGGTGGGAAAACCAAGGCCGAAGGCGAAGCCGAGGCCGGTCAAAGGGTCACCGGCCTCCTCCTGGGCCTGGCCGCAGGCGACGCCGCCGGCTGGCCCGCCGCCCGCCACAGAGCCGCCCGCATGCCCGAGTGGACCCGCCGACTCACCCGCGAACTGGACACCTTCGCCGAACAGAACGCCACCACCACCCTCCCCGTCCCCATCGCCCTGAACCAACCCCCCGAGCCCCTCCGCCTCGGCCCCTCCGACGACGCCGAATGGGCGGCCTTCACCGCGGAGGCCCTCCTCAGAGCAGGCGACGACACCGCCCTGGGCGACCTGACGAGACACCGCCGTACGAGAGCCGCCATCGACCTCGCCTGGAACGCCCTCGCCGCCGAAGTGGCCGCGGCGGCGGACCGCGCCCCCGAGATCGAGTCCGCCGTCCTCCCCCTCCGCGCCCGCATCTCCGTGAGAGCGGGACTGGGCAACCTCGCCACCGGCCTGCGCCCACCCGCCACCGGCCACGACAACCCCCACTACTTCGACGACGCGGCCTGCGTCAGGGCCTGCGTCCTCGCCGTCGCCCACCCCGGCGACCCCCGACTCGCCGCGGACCTCGCCGAGTTCGACGCCCGTTACACCCAGGACGAAGACGGGGTGCACGGAGCGAGGGCGATGGCCTCGGCCGTCTCCCTGGCGCTGACCGGCGCCCCCGTCGAAGCCTGTGTGACAGCGGCCCTCACCGAACTCCCGGAGGAGACGGAGATCGGCCGCAACGCCCGCCACGCCCTGCACCTGGCCCGGACCGCCGGCCCCGCCTTCGCCCTGATCCCCGCCCTGGAACACGAGATCGTCGACCACGTCTACAGCTACGGCGTCGCGGCCGCCGAAACCGTCCCCGTGGCCCTCGCCCTGGCCACCGCGGCGCGGGGCCGCATCGCCGAGGCGATCCCCGCGGCAGCCTGTCTCTCCCGGGTCGCCGACTCGGCCCCGGCCCTGGTGGGTGCCCTGACCGGCGCCCTCGGCGGGGCCGGCGCGATCCCCGCCACCTGGCGGGACACCTGCCGCACCCTCTCCGGCTGCGCCCTCCCCCGTCTCACCGGCACAGACCTCGTGGAACTCGCCGAACTCCTGGAAGCCGCACAACCGCCCCTCCCAGGAGGATGATTCCGGGCATGACGCCCAAAAACACAGAAAGCAGCCTTGAGGACCGGATCGCCGGAGCCCTCGTGGGCGCGGCGGTGGGCGACGCCCTCGGCGGCCCCGTCGAGGGCTACTCCCCCGACCAGATCCTCGAACGCCACGCAGGCCGCGTCCACGGCATCGTCGGCCCCTGGAACGGCGACGCGTGGCGCACCGCCCGCCCCATCGCCCCATACCACAAGGGCGACGGCCACGTCACCGACGACACCTTGATGACCCACGCGCTGATCCGCGTCTACGACCGGGTCAAAGACCATCTCGACGCCTACGCGATCGCCGACCACCTGGTCCCCGACCTGATGACGAACCCGCGCTGGATCCCGGAACTGGAGGCGGAGGCGCTCCCCCTGCACCGCATCTTCCTCGCGGAGAAGTGGCTGGTCACGCGCCTCCACTACGGCCACATCGACCCCCGCGAGGCAGGAGTGGGCAACATCGTCAACTGTGGCGCGGCGATGTACATGGCCCCCGTCGGCCTGGTCAACGCGGCCGACCCGCGGGCCGCCTACGCCGAGGCCCTGGACATCGCGGGCGCCCACCAGTCGTCGTACGGCCGGGAGGCGGCGGGAGTCTTCGCGGCGGCGGTGGCGGCGGCGGCCGCACCGGGAGCGACACCGGACTCCGTGGTGACGGCCTGTCTGTCGCTGGCCAAGGACGGCACCCGTACGGCGATCGAGCAGGTCTGCGAAGTGGCCGCCCGCCACACGGACTTCGAGTCGGCCCTACGACCCCTGCGGGACGCCGTGGCTCCCTACGACACGGTCGGCCCCGACTACCGCGCCCCCTCCCTCGGCGCCCGCCGCCCCTCCCGCCTCCACACGATCGAGGAACTGCCCGTCGCGCTCGGGATGTTGGTGGTGGCCGGGGGCGACTACCGGCAGGCCGTTCTCGGCGCGGTGAACTACGGCAGGGACTGCGACTCGATCGCCACCATGGCCGGCGCCCTGTCGGGCGCGCTGGGCTTCCCGGTCCCGGACGACTGGTCGAAAACGGTCTCGGAGGCGAGCCGTCTGGACCTGTGGGAACCGGCGACGACGCTGACCGCCGCGACCCGGGAGATCTTCGAGAAGGACGTGGCCCGCCGCCGGGCCCACGAGGCGGCCTTCGCGGAACTCGGAGGCCCGAGATGCTCCGACTGACCTGGGTGCAACCGGAGGACCTCATCGGCCACGAGCTCCGCCAGGCGGCCCAGGACGGCAGGGAGCCGTCGGCGATCGCGGCGCGATGGCGAGCGGCCGGAGGCGGACAGGCGCCGGCCCGAGCGGGCGCCTCGGCGGAGCCCGCGTCCCGGTATCTGCGGCAGCTCGCGGAGGACCTGCTGGACGAACTCGCGGATCTGCCGAGCGCGTGGGCGGACGACGAGCCCACCGACCTCGCGAGGATCAAGGCCCGCTGCCGTGCATGGCCGGCGCCCACCGCCACGGCCCCCCTCACCGAGGCCCGCCTGGAGGCGGCCTGGCTGGGCCGGGCCGTGGGCTGCCTCCTGGGCAAACCCGTGGAGAAACTCCCCCTCGAAGCCATCCGCGCACTCGCCCGATCCACCGGCAACTGGCCCCTGAACACCTACTTCACGGCCAAGGGCGTCCCCGCCGAACTCCTCGCCGCCCACCCCTGGAACCGCCGCTCCGCGGCTACCTCCCTCGCCGAGAACATCGACGGCATGCCCGAGGACGACGACCTCAACTACCCCTTGCTGAACCTCCTGTTGCTCCAACGCCACGGCAAGCACTTCACCACCACGGACGTGGCGAAGCTCTGGCTCGACGAACTCCCCGCCGGCCGCACCTTCACCGCCGAACGCATCGCCTACCGCAACCTCCTCCAGGGCCTTGAGCCTCCCCGAACGGCCCGCCACCGCAACCCCTTCCGCGAGTGGATCGGCGCCCTGATCCGCGCGGACGTCCACGGCTGGACCAACCCCGGCGACCCCGCGGCCGCAGCAGAACAGGCCCACTGTGACGCCACCCTCACCCACACGGCGAACGGCGTCTACGCGGCGATGTTCACGGCCGCCGTGATCGCCCAGGCGGCGGCGACCCCCGACATCCACACCTGCCTGCGCACCGGGCTCAGCGTGATCCCCCCGAACTCCCGCCTCACCAAGGCCATCACCCACGCCGTCCGACTGGCCGAGACACACCACGACTTCGACACGGTCGTGGACGAACTCCACGCCGCTCACGGCGCGACCCACCACTGGGTCCACGCCGTCCCCAACACCGCGCTGATCGCCGCCGCCCTCACCCACGCGGACGGCGACTTCACCGGTTCCCTCTGCAAGGCGGTCAGCGGCGGCTGGGACACCGACTCCAACGGCGCGACAGCGGGAAGCATCGCCGGTCTTCTCTGCGGCGCCCCGGAAAACCTCCCCGACCGCTGGACCACCCCCCTGAAGAACCGCCTGGCCACCTCCGTCGCCGACTTCAACGGCACGGGCTTCGACACCCTGGCCCACCTCACCCACCGGGAGGCTGCTCGCCCATGACCCACATCGCCGTGCTCGGCAGCACGAACATGGACCTGGTCGTCTACGTCGAAAAGGCACCCCGGCGCGGAGAGACCGTCACCGGCAGGGAGTTCCGTACGATCCCCGGCGGCAAGGGCGCCAACCAGGCCATCGCCGCGGCCCGTTCCGGCGCCACCGTCTCGATGATCGGCGCGGTCGGCAACGACGGCTTCGGCACCCGGCTGCGCTCCACCCTCGAACACTCCGGCGTCACCACCGACCACCTGCGCACCGTCGAGGGCCCCTCCGGCACCGCGCACATCGTCGTGGACGACGAGGGCGGCAACGCCATCGTCGTCATCCCCGGCGCGAACGGCACCGTCGACCACCTCGTCCCCGGCGACGAGGGCCTGATCGCCTCCGCCGACGCCCTGCTCCTCCAGCTGGAGATCCCCCTGGCAGCGGTCCTCGCGGGCGCGCAGACGGCCCGCGCCCACGGTGTCCGTACGATCCTCACCCCCGCCCCGGTCCAGGAGCTGCCGCCCGAACTCCTCGACGCCACCGACCTGTTGGTCCCCAACGAGCACGAGGCGGCCACTCTCACCGGCCTCGCCGACCCGTTCGCCGCGGGCACCGCCCTCCTCGACCGGGTCCCGCGCGTGGTGATCACCCTGGGCGCGGCGGGCAGCCTGTATCTGACCCGGGACGCCGAACCCCTCGCCGTCCCCGCCCCGCGGGTCACCGCGGTGGACTCCACGGGGGCCGGCGACACCTTCGTGGGCGCGCTCGCCATCGCTCTCGGTGAGGAACGGCCGATCCGGGAGGCCATGACCTGGGCCGCCGCCGCGGCCGCGCTGTCCGTCCAGCGGGAAGGCGCCTCGGCGTCGATGCCCTACCGCTCCGAGATCGAGGCCCGGTACCCGTCATGACCGAGACCCCCCTCCAAGGCCTGCGCGTCCTCGACGCGGCCACCCTCTTCGCCGGCCCGCTCGCCGCCACCCTGCTCGGCGACTTCGGCGCGGAGGTCGTCAAGATCGAGCACCCCACGAAACCGGACCCCTCCCGCGGCCACGGCCCCTCGAAGGACGGCATCGGCCTGTGGTGGAAGGTCCTGGGCCGCAACAAGCGCACGATCACCCTGGACCTGTCCAAGCCGGGCGGCCGGACCACCTTCCTCAAGCTGGCCGCCTCCGCGGACGTGGTCATCGAGAACTTCCGCCCCGGCACCCTGGAGAAGTGGGACCTCGGCTGGCCGGAGCTGTCCGCCGTCAACCCCCGCCTGGTCCTCACCCGCGTCACCGGCTTCGGCCAGTTCGGCCCCTACGCCCACCGCCCCGGCTTCGGCACCCTCGCCGAGGCGATGAGCGGCTTCGCCGCGATCACCGGCGAGCCGGACGCGCCCCCGGTCCTGCCGCCCTTCGGCCTGGCCGACTCCATCGCGGGCCTGGCCACGGCGTACGCGGTGATGACGGCGCTCGCGGCCCGGGACCGCACGGGCGAGGGCCAGGTCGTCGACATGGCCCTCATCGAGCCGATCCTCACGGTCCTCGGCCCCCAGCCGACCTGGTACGACCAACTCGGTCACGTCCAGGAGCGCACCGGCAACCGCTCCGCCAACAACGCCCCCCGCAACACCTACCGCACCGCCGACGGCACCTGGGTCGCCGTCTCCACCTCGGCCCAGTCGATCGCGGAACGCGTGATGCACCTGGTGGGCCGCCCGGAGCTGATCGACGAACCGTGGTTCGCGACCGGCGCCGAGCGGGCCGCCCACGCCGACGTCCTCGACGCGGCGGTCGGCTCCTGGATCGCCCGACGCAGCCGCGCCGACGTCCTCGCGGCCTTCGAGAAGGCGGAGGCGGCGGTCGCCCCGATCCAGGACGTCCGGGACGTGCTGGCCGACCCGCAGTACCAGGCGCTCGACACCGTCACCACCGTCGACGACCCCGACCTCGGCCCCCTGCGTATGCAGAACGTCCTCTTCCGGCTCTCCTCGACGCCGGGCGCGATCCGCTGGGCGGGGCGCCCGCACGGCGCGGACACGGACGAGATCCTGCGGGAACTGGGCCTGACCGAGGCCGAGTTGACGGCCCTGCGCGCGGAGGGCGCCCTGTGAGGCCGTACCCTCTGACCTGGCTCTACGTCCCCGGCGACCGCCCGGAGACCGTCACCAAGGCCCTCGTGGCCGGCGCCGACGTCGTGGTCGTCGACCTGGAGGACGCGGTCGCCCCCGACCGCAAGCGGTACGCCCGTGAGGCGACCGCCGAGCGTCTCAGCGACCCCCAGCCGGTCCCGGTCCACGTCCGGGTGAACGCCCTCGACGGCCCCCTGGCGGCAGCGGACCTGGCAGCGCTCGCCCCGCTCCCTGGCGTCTGCGGTCTCCGCCTGCCCAAGGTCACCTCCCCCGCCCAGATCACCCGCGTCGCGCGGAGGGCGGCCCGGACCGAAGGAGGCGTCGCCCCACCCCTGTACGCCCTCCTGGAATCAGCCCTGGGCATCGAGCGTGCCCACGCCATCGCCACCGCCCACCCGAGTCTGCGGGGCATCGCTCTCGGCGAGGCGGACCTACGCGCCGACCTGGGCGTCCGGCACGACCGGGGCCTGGACTGGTCCCGCTCCCGGGTGGTCGTGGCGGCGCGAGCGGCGGCCCTTCCTCCCCCGTCCCAGTCGGTCCACCCCGACACCCGGGACCTGGAGGGCCTGCGGACATCCTGCGCCCATGGCCGTGCCCTGGGCTTCCTGGGCCGGGCAGCCGTCCATCCCCGCCAACTCCCGGTGATCGAGCGCGCGTTCCTCCCCACGGCGGAGGAGATCGAGCAGGCGGAAACGATTCTCAAGGCGGCGGAGGCCTACCAGGGAGCCCAGGCCCTCGCGGACGGTACATTCATCGACGCGGCGGTGGTGACCCAGGCGCACCGGACCCTCTCCCTCGCCCAGCGCGCCTGACATACGAGGAGGGCGCCCCGACAGCTCGGGGCGCCCTCGTCGACGTACGACCGACCGTCAGGTCTTCTTCGCCGACCCGGCCTCGTCGGACACCTCGGCGGTGTCGGTCTCGGCGGCGGGCCCGGTCTTCTCGTCGCTCTCGGCAGCGTCGCCGGGCTCGGTGTCACCGCCGGAGTCGGTCTCGTCGTCGGTGGCACCCGGCTCGACGGTTTCCTCGCGTCCGGGCCGCTTCTTCGCCGACACCACGAGGTACGTCACCGCGAGCAGGAACACGATGATCGCGGTCCAGACGTTGAGGCGGAGCCCGAGGATGTGGTGGGCGTCGTCGATGCGCATGTACTCGATCCAGCCGCGCCCGGTGCAGTACGCGGCGACGTACAGCGCGAACGCCCGTCCGTGTCCGAGCGTGAAGCGGCGGTCGGCCCAGATGACGAGAAGCGCGACACCGATGCACCACAGCGACTCGTAGAGGAAGGTCGGGTGGTAGTAGCCCGGTACCCGGCCGTCCGTGGAGGACGTGATGTGCAGGGCCCACGGCAGGTCGGTCGGCTTGCCGTACAGCTCCTGGTTGAACCAGTTGCCCCAGCGGCCGATCGCCTGCGCGAGGGCGATACCGGGGGCGAGGGCGTCGGCCCACGCCGGCAGCGGGATGCCCCGGCGGCGGCAGCCGATCCAGGCGCCGACCGCGCCGAGCGCGATCGCGCCCCAGATGCCGAGGCCGCCCTCCCAGACCTTGAAGGCGTCCACCCAGTCACGGCCCTCGCTGAAGTACAGCTCGTAGTCCGTGATCACGTGGTAGAGGCGGCCGCCGAGCAGTCCGAACGGCACGGCCCAGACCGCGATGTCGGCCACCGTGCCGGCCCGCCCGCCCCGGGCGATCCAGCGCTTGTTGCCGAGCCAGACGGCAACGAAGACGCCGATGATGATGCAGAACGCATAGCCACGCAGCGGGATGGGACCGAGGTGGATCACCCCGCGCGACGGGCTGGGAATGTAGGCAAGTTCCATGGCAGGGTCGACGCTACCCTGCCGGGCCGGGCCCACGGCAGGCGGCCCGGCAACGGGTCCATAACAGGCGGGTGAGAGAAGGCGGCCGCCGCCTTACCCGGCATCACCCCTTGTTAGCGGCCTCCACCTGCTGCTTCAGCTTCGCCGGGGTCATCGTGCGGTCCTGGTAGATGTTCTTGCCGTCGAGCAGCACGGTCGGCGTGCCGGAGAAGCCGCCGTTGCGGAAGGCGGCCGCGGACTTCTCCACCCAGCTGTTGTGGGTGCCCTTCTCGACACAGGTGCGGAACGCGGGCGTGTCGAGGCCGTCGACCTTCTTCGCCAGTTCGAGCAGCTTCCCGTTGTCCGCGTAGTCGTCGCTGGTCTCGTCGGGCTGGTTCTCGTACAACACGTCGTGGTACCCCGGGAACTTCCCGGCGTCCTGGGCGCAGGCCGCCGCGTTGGCCGCGTTGCGGGAGCCGGTGCCGCCCATGTTGCCGTCGATGATCGTCGCCAGGTGGTACTCGACCTTGAGCTTCCCGGATCCGGTGAGCTCGTGGACGGTCGGGCGGTACGCCGTCTCGAAGGCCTTGCAGGCCGGGCAGCGGAAGTCCTCCCAGACGACCAGCGTCGACCTGGCGCCCTCCTTGCCGACCGGGATGGCGAGACTGTCCTGGCCCTTGGCCCCCGACGGCGCCACGACCGGGCCCGAGGAGTCCTTGTCCTTGTCCTTGCCTGCGTTGGCCGCGACGACGCCGATCACCGCCGCGAGGCCGAGGACGCACACCACACTCGCGCCCACGATCAGCACCCGGCGCCGCTTCTCCGCGGACTTCTGCTTCGCGCGCTCCTCCGCCAGCCGCTCCCGGGCGGTGCGCTTTCCCTCACGGTTCTTCTCGCTCACACCCGCAGAACGAACCGGGGAGGCGCACCGCGCCTCCCCGGCCCCAGGTCCACCCGTTCGAGTGAGCGGATCTCCCGTCACGCCATGACGGGCGTACGGCGGGCCTACGCCTGTCGGCGCACGCCCTTCGCCAGCTCGCCCGCGAGGGCGCGGACGCCCTCGATGCCGGCCTTGTCGTCCGGTGCGTCCAGCATCCGCTTCACGAAGGCCGAGCCGACGATCACGCCGTCGGCGAAGCCGGCCACCTCGGCGGCCTGTCGGGCGTTGGAGACACCGAGCCCGACACAGACGGGCAGAGCGGCCCCGGCACCGGCGGCGCGCGTGCGCTCGACCAGATCCTGGGCCTGCGCCCCGACCGACTCACGCGTGCCCGTGACGCCCATCAGTGAGGCGGCGTACACGAACCCGCTGCCGGCCGCGGTGATCTCGGCGAGCCGCGCGTCCTTGCTGCTGGGCGCGACCACGAAGACCGTGGCGAGCCCCTGCTTCTCGGCGTGCTCCCTCCACAGGGCCGACTCCTGCACGGGCAGGTCGGGCAGGATGCAGCCCGCACCGCCCGCCTCGGCGAGCTCGGCGGTGAAGCGCTCGACGCCGTAGCGGTCGATGGGGTTCCAGTACGTCATGACGAGCACCGGCTTCCCGGTGGCCTCGTAGGTCTCCTTGACCGTCCGCATGACGTCGGCGATCTTGACGCCGCCGCGCAGGGCGATGTCGTCGGCGGTCTGGATGACGGGGCCGTCGAGGACGGGGTCGCTGTGCGGCAGACCGACCTCGACGACGTCCGCGCCGCCGTCGAAGGCCGCCTTGATCGCCTCGATGCCGCCGTCCACGGTCGGGAACCCGGCCGGGAGGTAGGCGATGAGCGCGGACCGGCCCTCGGCCCTGGCAGCGGCGAGGGTGTCGGACAGCAGTTGAATGTTCCCGCTCACTTCGCGTCCCCCTCGATCTCCGCGCCGGTGCCGGCCTCGTCCGCCGCGACGGCCGCGTCGGTCTCGTACAGGCCGAAGTAGCGTGCGGCCGTGTCCATGTCCTTGTCACCGCGCCCGGACAGGTTGACGACGATCAGCCCGTCCTTGCCGAGTTCCCTGCCGACCTCCAGGGCGCCGGCCAGCGCGTGGGCGCTCTCGATGGCGGGGATGATGCCCTCGGTGCGCGACAGCAGGCGCAGCGCCTGCATGGCCGCGTCGTCGGTGACCGCGCGGTACTCGCCGCGGCCGGAGTCCTTGAGGTAGGAGTGCTCGGGGCCGATGCCCGGGTAGTCCAGACCGGCCGAGATGGAGTACGGCTCGGTGATCTGGCCCTCCTCGTCCTGAAGGACGTAGGAGCGGGAGCCGTGCAGGATGCCGGGCTCGCCCGCGGTGAGGGTCGCCGCGTGCTCGCCGGTCTCGACTCCGTGCCCGGCGGGCTCGCAGCCGATGAGGCGTACGCCGGTGTCCGGGATGAAGGCGTGGAACAGGCCGATGGCGTTGGAGCCGCCGCCGACGCAGGCGATGGCCGCGTCGGGCAGCCGCCCGGCGCGCTCCAGGAGCTGGCGGCGGGCCTCGACGCCGATGACCCGGTGGAAGTCGCGGACCATGGCCGGGAAGGGGTGCGGTCCCGCGACCGTGCCGAACAGGTAGTGGGTGCGGTCGACGTTGGCGACCCAGTCGCGGAAGGCCTCGTTGATGGCGTCCTTCAGCGTGCGGCTGCCGGACTTCACGGCGATGACCTCGGCGCCGAGCATGCGCATCCGGGCCACGTTGAGGGCCTGGCGCTGGGTGTCGATCTCGCCCATGTAGATGGTGCACTCGAGACCGAAGAGCGCGCAGGCGGTGGCCGTGGCGACACCGTGCTGGCCGGCGCCGGTCTCCGCGATCACCCGGGTCTTGCCCATGCGCTTGGTCAGCAGGGCCTGGCCGAGCACGTTGTTGATCTTGTGGGAGCCGGTGTGGTTGAGGTCTTCCCGCTTCAGGAAGACCGTGGCGCCGCCGGCGTGCTCGGCGAACCTCGGCACCTCGGTGAGCGCGGAGGGGCGGCCCGTGTAGTTCACGAGCAGGTCGTCGAGCTCACGGGCGAACTCGGGGTCGTGCTTGGCCTTGTCGTACTCGACGGCGACCTCGTCCACGGCGGCGACGAGGGCCTCCGGGATGAACTTGCCGCCGTAGGCGCCGAAGTAGCCTTCGGTGCTGGGGACTTGACCCTCGGGGTCGGGGATGAAGAACTCGCTGGGCATGGCTGAACCTCACGGTGAGTGCGCGAAAGAGACACTGAGCGCCGTGGGGGGCGGAGAAGTCAGTTGGCTGCGGGACCGCTTGGGCTGGTCGCGCCCGCGCGGCGGTCGCCGCAAATCCAACAGAGCCCCGCGCCCCTGACGGGGCGCTGCCATCGCATGCCGTTCACCTGACCGGGTTCGTCCCCGATGACGTACCGCACCCGACGCCCGTGCACCCTGCGTGCAGGCGCGCGGCAGCCACGGGGTCGGCAGCCGCGCGCGAGGCGGGCGTACCGGTCCGTGGCTGTCGTGAAGGTCGCCGGAGTCATCGTGGGCAAGCCTAGCGGGTGATCATCCGCGCCCGTGGCGCAGTGCGGGATGCTCGCCCGCCGCCACCAGGTCCGCGACCGCCGTCTTCGGGTCCTTGCCGGTGACCAGGGACTCGCCCACCAGGACCGCGTCGGCGCCGGCGTTGGCGTAGGCGATCAGGTCGTGCGGGCCGCGGACGCCGGACTCGGCGATCTTGACCAGGTGGGCGGGGATCTCGGGGGCGATGCGCTCGAACGTGCCGCGGTCGACCTCGAGGGTCTTGAGATTACGCGCGTTGACGCCGATGATCTTCGCTCCGGCGTCCACCGCGCGCTCGACCTCGTCCTCGTCGTGCACCTCGACGAGCGGGGTGAGCCCGATGGACTCGGCGCGCTCGATCAGGGACTCCAGGGCGGGCTGCTCCAGGGCCGCGACGATGAGCAGCGCGAGGTCGGCGCCGTAGGCCCGGGCCTCCCAGAGCTGGTACGACGTGACGATGAAGTCCTTGCGCAGGACCGGGATGTCCACGCGCGCGCGGACGGCCTCCAGGTCGGCCAGGGAGCCGCCGAAGCGGCGCTGTTCGGTGAGGACGGAGATGACGGCCGCGCCGCCCGCCTCGTAGTCGGCGGCGAGGCCCGCCGGGTCGGCGATCGCGGCCAGCGCGCCCTTGGAGGGGCTGGAGCGCTTGACCTCGCAGATGACCTTGACGCCGTCGCCGCGCAGTGCGGCCACGCCGTCCTTGGCCGCGGGAGCCTTCGCCGCGCGCTCCTTGAGCTCGTCGAGGCTGACGCGCGCCTGCCGTTCCGCGAGGTCGGCACGGACTCCGTCGATGATCTCGTCGAGCACACTCACGCGAGCGGCCCCCTTCCAGACGGTTGACAGTTCCAGCGACCGATGAAAACAGGTGGTCACTGCGATGGTATCCGCAGGAGGGCGTAGCCCTCGCATCCGGTTGACGCCGGTCCCACTACCTGGACATTCGCCAGTTGATCAAGGATGAAGCCAGCCACCGAAGGGCAGGTTCCGGACAACCGTGAAGACCAGCAGCAATGTCCCCGCCGTCCACAGGTGCACCGGCCCCAGACCGAGCTTCAGCGGCCGGCCGCGGGCCGCGCGGACCACCCAGACGGTCCACAGCACGGCGAAGCCCAGATAGCCCAGCACGGCCGGCGCGTTGTCCTGGAGCGCTGCCAGGAAGTCCCCGTGGATGAAGGCGTGCGCGCTGCGCAGTCCGCCGCAGCCGGGGCAGTAGAGGCCGGTGATCCGGTAGAGCGGGCAGACCGGGTAGTGGCCGGGCTGGTTGGGGTCCACGGCCCCCACGTACGCGAAGGCCCCGGCGACGGCCGCGAGGATGCCGCCCGGGACGGCGAGACGTCCCGCCAGGCCGGTCCGGGGCAGCACACGCTGCGTTTCTGCGTTCACGTCCGGCATTGTCCCCCGCCCTCCCGTCGAACGCGTGAGGGGCGGCCCCGGCGGTTTCGCCGGACCGCCCCTTCACGAGGTGCGTGTGTCAGCTCTTGGCGTCCGCCGACTCGGGCCGCGAGGTGGCGAGCGGCTTGTGGGTGTCCTTGGGCATGCCCATCCCCATGGCGCTCATGATCCAGCCGATGATGCCGCCGATGACCACGATCGCCATACCGGCCCAGAAGCCCGCCGGCTGGGCCATCACCATGAAGGCGCCCGCGACACAGAAACCGATGAAGGCGATAGTGACACCGGTCCAGGCGGCCGGGGTGTGACCGTGGCTGCTGCCCGCCATTGCTTGCTCCTAGGTGCTGAGTACGTGACTGAGCCGAACGCTCGAAAGCCATTGTTCCGTACGCGGGGGAACGAAGTGTCCGGGGGTCACCCCGACGCGTCCCCCACGGCTACGCCCCCGTCGGGTCTTCCCCGCGATCGAGTGCCTTCCAGATGTCCTCGGGCCGATCGGGATCCACCACGGCCTTACGACGGACACGGGGCGCCCCGTCCCGCTCGTACCGTCCGGACATCGCGGGCCACAGCCGCCCGTACCGCAGCGCGAGCAGCCCGGCGAGCAGAATCAGGGCGCCGCCCACCACGGCGACGTACGGCCAGGCGGTGTGCGACAGCGAGGCGACCGTCGCCGAGGTGTCGCCGGAGGCCTTCGCCGCCTGCTCGTCCAGCGCGGACGAATCGCTCGCCCCGACCAGCGCCGCGGCGGCGATCCCCGCGCCGGAGAGCGCGAGCACCCCGGCGACCAGGAGACGGCCCGCCTTGCGGACGGCGAAGACGGCGACGAGCGCGGCGAGGCCCACTATGGCCAGGGCCGCCGGGACGCCCGTGACGTCACTGCCCTTGGCGGTCAGCGGGAAGGCGCCGCCGGCCACGGTCGCGGTGCCCTCCGCCCACTGCTGACGGGTGGCCAGCAGCGCCACGGCGGCGCCGAGTGCGCCGCCCAGCAGGGCGACGGCGAGACTCAGACGTCCGGCCCTGGCGGGTCCGGCGGCTTCGGAACGGGGGTGCGGTACAGCAGTCACGTACCCCACTATCACCCGAACCCCGGGCGAACGGGCACCCGGGGCCCCGTGAGAAGCGCCCCATTCGGCGCCGAAGCCCCCTACTTGCCGAGCCGGTTCGCCGTGTGCACCGCCCGCAGGACCGCCGCGGCCTTGTTGCGGCACTCCGTGTCCTCGGCGACCGGGTCGGAGTCGGCGACGATGCCGGCACCGGCCTGGACGTAGGCCGTGCCGCCGCGCAGGAGGGCCGTGCGGATGGCGATCGCGGTGTCGGAGTCGCCCGCGAAGTCGAGGTAGCCGACGCAGCCGCCGTACAACCCGCGCCGGGACGGCTCCAGTTCGTCGATGATCTGCATCGCGCGGGGCTTGGGGGCGCCGGAGAGGGTGCCCGCGGGGAAGCAGGCGGTCAGGACGTCGAAGGCGGTACGGCCCGGCGCGACCTTGCCGGTGACCGTGGAGACGATGTGCATCACATGGGAGTACCGCTCGACGGACATGAAGTCGACGACCTCGACCGAGCCGGGCTCGCAGACGCGTCCCAGGTCGTTGCGGCCGAGGTCCACCAGCATCAGGTGCTCGGCGCGCTCCTTGGGGTCGGCGAGCAGCTCGTCGGCGAGGGCCTGGTCCTCCTGCGGGGTCGCCCCGCGCCACCGGGTGCCGGCGATGGGGTGCACCATGGCGTGCCCGTCCTCGACCTTGACCAGGGCCTCGGGGGACGAGCCCACGACGTCGAAGCCGTCGAAGCGGAACAGGTACATGTACGGGGACGGGTTCGTGGCCCTCAGGACCCGGTAGACGTCCAACGCGCTTGCCGTGCACGGTGTCTCGAAGCGCTGCGAGGGGACGACCTGGAAGGCCTCGCCGGCCCGGATGCGCTCCTTGATGTCCTCGACGGCCTCCTGGAAGTCGGGGCCGCCCCAGAGCGCGGTGTACTCGGGCAGCTCGGAGGGCGGGAGGACCGCCGGGGGCTGGGCCACCGCGCGGGACAGGTCCGCCTCCATGGCGTCCAGTCGGGCCACCGCGTCCGCGTGGGCCTCGTCGACACCGGTGTCGAGGTCGTTGTGGTTGATCGCGTTGGCGATCAGCAGGACCGAGCCCTCCCAGTGGTCCATGACGGCGAGGTCGCTGGTCAGGAGCATGGTCAGCTCGGGGAGCTTCAGGTCGTCGCGCTCGCCGGGCCCGATCTTCTCCAGCCGGCGGACGATGTCGTAGCCGAGGTAGCCGACCATGCCGCCGGTGAAGGGCGGCAGGCCCTCCTGGTGCGGGGTGTGCAGGGCCTCGATGGTGGCGCGCAGGGCGGCCAGCGGGTCGCCGTCGACGGGGACGCCGACCGGCGGGGTGCCGAGCCAGTGCGCCTGTCCGTCACGCGCGGTCAGGGTCGCGGCCGAGCGCACGCCCACGAAGGAGTAGCGGGACCACGAGCGGCCGTTCTCCGCGGACTCCAGCAGGAAGGTGCCGGGGCGCTCGGCGGCGAGCTTGCGGTAGAGGGCGACCGGGGTGTCGCCGTCGGCCAGGAGCTTGCGCGTGACGGGGATGACACGGCGGTCGGTGGCCAGCTTGCGGAAGGTCTCGAGGTCCATGGCGGCTGACCTTACTGATCCGAGGCGGCGGGACCGGAATCAGCGCCGTCCTTGAGGAGCACGTCCTCGTCGAAGCAGGTCCGCGCGCCGGTGTGGCAGGCGGCGCCCACCTGGTCGACCTTGACCAGCACGGTGTCGGCGTCGCAGTCCAGGGCGACGGACTTGACCCACTGGAAGTGGCCGGAGGTGTCGCCCTTGACCCAGTACTCCCGGCGGCTGCGCGACCAGTAGGTGCAGCGGCCGGTGGTCAGCGTGCGGTGCAGCGCCTCGTCGTCCATCCAGCCGAGCATGAGCACCTCACCGGTGTCGTACTGCTGGGCGATGGCGGGGACGAGCCCGTCGGCGCTGCGCTTGAGGCGCGCGGCGATCTCCGGGTCGAGGCTGCTGCTGGGCGGCGTGCTGGTCATGGGTGCCATTGTGCCGCGCGCCACTGACAGTGACCGTGGGGTGTCCACTGTGCGGACCGGGGACGCGGTCGTAGGCTGACTGCATGTCGACTTTCGCCAAGCGTGAACGACTTCTCCTCGCCGACCTGTTGGAGGCCGAGGGTCCCGAGGCCCCCACTCTGTGCCAGGGCTGGCTCACCCGGGATCTCGCGGCGCACGTGGTGGTGCGCGAGCGCCGTCCCGACGCCGCCGGCGGTCTGCTGATCAAGCAGCTCGCGTCCCGCCTGGACCGGGTGATGACCGAGTTCTCCGAGAAGCCCTACGAAGAGCTGATCCAGCTGATCCGCACCGGCCCGCCGCGCTTCTCGCCGTTCCAGCTCAAGCAGGTCGAGGAGCTGTCGAACACGGTGGAGTTCTACGTCCACACGGAGGACGTCCGCCGGGCCCGCCCCGACTGGACGCCCCGCGAGCTGGACCCGGTCTTCCAGGACACCCTGTGGTCCCGTCTGGAGCGCACCGCCCGGCTGATGGGCCGCGGTGTCCCCACCGGTCTGGTGCTGCGCCGCCCGGACGGCCAGACGGCGGTCGCGCACCGGGGCACCCCGGTCGTGACGGCGACCGGTGAGCCGTCGGAGCTGCTGCTGTTCCTGTACGGGCGGCAGAGCGCGGCCAAGGTGGAGCTGGACGGCGACAAGGAGGCAATCGCCAAGCTGCACGAGGCGAAGGAACTCGGGATCTGACGGGTCAGGCGGGGAGCTCGGCGCGGCGCAGGTTCGGTGCGCACAGCGCGACCACCCCGCCGAGCCCGCACACCGCCGCGCTGGTCACGAAGACCGGTCCGGTGCCCCAGGCGCCGATCGCGGCGGCCGACAGCGGCATGCTGCGCGGTGCGAAGCCGAGGCTGACCAGTGAGGACACGGCGGTCACCCGGCCCAGGCAGGCGGGGTCGGCCTGGGTCTGGAGCAGCGCCCCGCACAGGGCGCCGCTGAGCCCGGCGAGCAGTCCGATCAGCAGGGCGACCCCGGCCGCCGCGACGACCCCCGGGACGAAGGCCAGGGCGCCGATGGCGGCCGCCCCGCACAGACAGGCGTACGCCATCACGTGCCCGGCGTGCGGCACGCGCCCGCGTACGGCGAGCAGCAGCGAGGCGGCACCGGCCCCGGTCCCGAACCCGCCGAGCACCCAGCCCATTCCGGAGGCACCCCAGCCGCGCTCGTCCGCCAGCAGGGTCAGCCCGACGTTGAGCGGCCCGACGAAGCCGAGGTCTCCGAGGGCGATGGCCGGCATCAGCGGGGCGAGGACGCGGTGGCGGCGGATGTACCGCAGTCCGGCGCGCAGGTCGTGCCAGGCGGTGCCGGCGGCCTTCGTGTCGTCGGCGGGCAGGTCCCCTATCCGGACGGCGACCAGCAGCGGCACGGATATCGCGATCAGCACTCCGGCGAGGGCGAACGCGGCCTTCGCTCCCCCGGCCGCCACCGCGAGTCCGCCCAGCGGGCCGCCGACGACGCTCGCGAAGCGGATGCCGAGCCCTCGCATGCCCTGCACGGCGCGAGCTGCCCGCGGCTCGTCACGCGCGCGGGGAGAGCTCCCACGGCCGGCATGAACACGGCGTCCACGGTCCCGAAGACGAGTCCCAGCAGGGCCAGCGGCCACAGTCCGGGGCTGGTGAGGAACAGCAGCGCCGCCACCGCGAGCACTGCCGCGCAGCGCACCGCGTCACTGCCGATGACGACCCTGCGCGGGCCCAGCCGGTCGGCGATCACTCCTCCGCCGAGCATCAGCACTGCCCGCGGCAGCGCGCTGACCGACATCACGATGCCTGCCTGCGCGGGTGTGCCGGACTGGACGGCCGTGGCGGCGGTCACGGGTGGGACCCTCTCGGACGCGGAGCGGGAGTCGGCGGCGGAACGGATCAGCGGGGATCAGACCCGGAACGGGAAGCCGTACTTGTGCAGCGCGACGTTCTCGCGCTCGCTGTCCGAGGCGGCCCGTTCCACTCAGCGCTCCAGGTGGGCCGCTCGTCGAGGTAGCGGCGGTACCGGGACTCCAAGGTCGGGGCCCGCCTGTTCGTCACCGCTGAAAGCCGTGACGTGGACTTGCTCGCGGGAACGCCGTTCAGCGAACGGGGTGCCCCGCCCCCCGTAGCGTCTCCTTCACCTCGCCGATCCGCAGATCGCCGAAGTGGAACACCGAGGCCGCCAGCACCGCGTCCGCGCCCGCCCCGATGGCCGGCGGGAAGTGGTCCAGCTTCCCCGCGCCGCCGGAGGCGATCAGCGGCACCGTCACGTGCTTGCGGACGGCCTTGATCATCTCCAGGTCGTAGCCGTCCTTGGTGCCGTCCGCGTCCATCGAGTTGAGCAGGATCTCACCGGCGCCCAGCTCGGCGGCCCGGTGCGCCCACTCGACGGCGTCGATGCCGGTGCCCTGGCGGCCACCGTGCGTGGTCACCTCGAAGGAACCCGACGCGGTGCGCCGCGCGTCCACCGACAGCACCAGCACCTGTCGGCCGAACCGCTCGGCGATCTCGCGGATCAGGTCGGGGCGGGCGATGGCCGCGGTGTTCACGCCCACCTTGTCCGCGCCGGCCCGCAGCAGCTTGTCGACGTCCTCGGCCGTGCGGACACCGCCGCCGACCGTGAGCGGGATGAACACCTGCTCGGCGGTGCGGCGCACCACGTCGTACGTCGTCTCGCGGTTGCCCGACGAGGCGGTGATGTCCAGGAACGTCAGCTCGTCGGCGCCCTCGGCGTCGTAGACCTTGGCCATCTCGACGGGGTCGCCCGCGTCGCGCAGGTTCTGGAAGTTGACGCCCTTGACGACCCGGCCGTTGTCCACGTCCAGGCAGGGGATGACTCGTACGGCGAGGGTCATGCTGCGGTGTCTCCTCGGAACGCCTCCACCTCGACTTCGACGACCAGGCTGGGGTCCACGAAGCCGGAGACGATGATCATGGATGCGGCGGGCCGGACGGCGTCGAACAGCTCCTTGTGAGCGCGTCCGACCTCGTCGACGTCCCGGGCGTGGGTGATGTACAGGCGCGTGCGCACCACGTCGTCCCGGCCGAGCCCCAACTCCTTCAGGGCCGCGAACGCGACGTTGAAGGAGTTGACCGTCTGCTCGTACGGATCGCCCGCGACGATCTCACCGTCCACCACCGAGGTGCAGCCGGAGACCAGCACCAGGCCGTTCGGCAGTTCCACCGCCCGGGAGTACCCGAAGGTGTCCTCCCAGGGCGCACCGGTCGTGACGCGTCGCAGATCGCTCACTGAGCCACCGCCTCCAAAGCCTCTTCCAGGGTGAACGCCTTCGCGTACAGCGCCTTCCCGACGATGGAGCCCTCGACACCGAGCGGGACCAGTTCGGCGATGGCCCGCAGGTCGTCCAGCGAGGACACCCCGCCGGAGGCCACGACCGGGCGGTCGGTGGCGGCGCAGACGTTGCGCAGCAGCTCCAGGTTGGGGCCCTGGAGGGTGCCGTCCTTGGCGATGTCGGTGACGACGTACCGGGCGCAGCCCTCCTTGTCGAGCCGCTCCAGTGCCTCGTAGAGGTCGCCGCCCTCGCTGGTCCAGCCGCGGCCCTTGAGGGTCGTCCCGCGGACGTCGAGACCCACCGCGATCCTGTCGCCGTGCTCGGCGATGACCTTGGCGACCCACTCCGGGCTCTCCAGTGCGGCCGTACCCAGGTTCACCCGGGTGCAGCCGGTGGCGAGGGCGGCGGCCAGGGAGGCGTCGTCGCGGATGCCGCCGGACAGCTCCACCTTGATGTCCATGGCCTCGGTGACCTGCCGGACCAGCTCCCGGTTGTCGCCGGTGCCGAACGCCGCGTCCAGGTCGACCAGGTGCAGCCACTCGGCGCCCGCCCGCTGCCAGGACAGGGCGGCCTCCAGGGGGGAGCCGTACGAGGTCTCGGTCCCGGACTCGCCGTGCACGAGGCGGACGGCCTGGCCGTCGCGCACGTCGACGGCGGGCAGGAGTTCGAGCCGGGAGAGCTTCGAGGGCATCACAGGGTTCCGATCCAGTTCTTCAACAGCTGCGCACCGGCGTCGCCGGACTTCTCGGGGTGGAACTGCGTGGCCCACAGGGCGCCGTTCTCCACGGCGGCCACGAAGGGCCTGCCGTGCGTCGACCAGGTCACGCGCGGCGCCTGCATCGACGGGTTGTGCGTCTCCAGGGACCAGTCGTGGACGGCGTAGGAGTGCACGAAGTAGAAGCGGGCCTCGGCGTCCAGGCCGGCGAACAGCTGGGAGCCGGCCGGCGCGTCGACGGTGTTCCAGCCCATGTGGGGCACGATGTCGGCCTTCAGCGGCTCGACCGAGCCGGGCCACTCGTCGAGGCCCTCGGTCTGCACGCCGTGCTCGATGCCGCGCGCGAAGAGGAT
Organism: Streptomyces sp. SLBN-8D4; assembly: GCF_049739545.1. Taxonomy (NCBI): domain Bacteria; kingdom Bacillati; phylum Actinomycetota; class Actinomycetes; order Kitasatosporales; family Streptomycetaceae; genus Streptomyces; species Streptomyces sp. SLBN-8D4. The sequence continues at coordinate 7,221,935 of NZ_JBMGQC010000001.1, read as the reverse complement.
CTGCATGCCGACGCAGATGCCCATGACCGGGCGCCCGCCGGACAGCCGGCGGTCGATGATCCAGTCACCGCGAGCCTCGTGCAGGCCCTTCATGCAGGCGGCGAAGGCGCCGACGCCCGGCACCAGCAGGCCGTCGGCGTTCATGGCCCTGTCGTAGTCGCGCGTTATCTCGACCTCGGCCCCCGCGCGCGCGAGGGCGCGCTCAGCGGACCTCACGTTGCCGAAGCCGTAGTCGAAGACGACGACCTTCTTCGAAGTCGGAGCGCTCAATTCCACACCCCCAGCCTCATGACGCCGGCGACGAGACACATCCCGGCGGCGATGGAGAGCAGCACGATGAGGCCCTTGGGCATCTGCTGCTTGACGAAGGAGTAGATGCCGCCGGCCAGGAAGAGGCCGACGACGATCAGGAGGGTCGACAGGCCGGTCACAGCGCGCCCTTCGTGGAGGGGAGGATGCCGGCCGCGCGCGGGTCGCGCTCGGAGGCGTAGCGCAGGGCCCGGGCCAGCGCCTTGAACTGGCACTCCACGATGTGGTGGGCGTTGCGCCCGTACGGCACGTGCACGTGCAGGGCGATCTGCGCCTGGGCCACGAAGGACTCCAGGATGTGCCGGGTCATCGTGGTGTCGTACTCGCCGATCATCGGCGCCATGTTCTCGGGCTCGGTGTGCACGAGGTAGGGGCGCCCTGACAGGTCCACGGTCACCTGGGCGAGGGACTCGTCCAGGGGGACCGTGCAGTTGCCGAAGCGGTAGATGCCCACCTTGTCGCCGAGCGCCTGCTTGAAGGCGGCGCCGAGCGCGAGGGCGGTGTCCTCGATGGTGTGGTGCGAGTCGATGTGCAGGTCGCCCTCGGTCTTCACGGTCAGGTCGAACAGACCGTGCCGGCCCAGCTGGTCGAGCATGTGGTCGTAGAAGCCGACGCCCGTCGCCACCTCGACCTTCCCGGACCCGTCGAGATCGATCTCGACCAGGACCGAGGTCTCCTTGGTCACTCGTTCCACGCGTCCTACGCGGCTCATGTGCTCTGCTCCTTCTTGAGTTCACGGACCGCGTCGAGGAACGCGTCGTTCTCTTCGGGGGTTCCGGCGGAGACCCGCAGCCACCCCGGAATGCCGTTGTCCCGGACCAGGACACCCCGGCCGAGAATCTTCTCCCAGGCCACGTGGGAGTCTTCGAAGCGCCCGAACTGCACGAAGTTCGCGTCCGACTCCACGACCTCGAAGCCGATCGCGCGCAGCTCGCTCACCAGCCGGTCCCGCTCGGCCTTCAGCTGCTCGACGTACTTGAGCAGCGTGTCGGTGTGCTCCAGGGCGGCCAGCGCGGTCGCCTGCGTGACGGCCGACAGGTGGTAGGGCAGCCGGACGAGCTGGACTGCGTCCACGACCGCCGGGTGCGCGGCAAGGTAGCCGAGGCGCAGGCCGGCCGCCCCGAACGCCTTCGACATCGTCCTGGAGACGACGAGATTCGGCCGTCCTTCGAGCAACGGCAGCAGCGAGTCGCCGTGGCTGAACTCGATGTACGCCTCGTCGACGACGACCATGGAGGGCTTGGCGGCCTGCGCGGCCTCGTAGAGCGCGAGGACCGTCCCGGGCGGGACCGCGTTGCCCGTGGGGTTGTTGGGGGTGGTGATGAAGACGACGTCGGGCTTCTGCGAGGCGATCGCCTGCGCGGCTACCTCGACGTCGATGGTGAAGTCCTCGTTCCGGGGGCCCGAGATCCAGCCCGTGCCGGTGCCGCGCGCGATGAGCGCGTGCATCGAGTACGACGGCTCGAAGCCGATCGCCGTACGGCCGGGGCCGCCGAAGGTCTGGAGCAGTTGCTGGATGACCTCGTTGGAGCCGTTCGCCGCCCAGACGTTGGCGAGGCCCACCTCGTACCCGGACGTGTCCGTCAGGTACTTGGCGAGCTGGGTGCGCAGCTCGACCGCGTCCCGGTCCGGGTAGCGGTTGAGGTCGCGGGCGGCCGCACGGACGCGCTCGGCGATGCGCTCGACCAGCGGCTCGGGCAGCGGGTAGGGGTTCTCGTTGGTGTTCAGCCGGACCGGGACGTCCAACTGGGGCGCGCCGTAGGGGGACTTGCCGCGCAGCTCGTCCCGTACGGGAAGATCGTCGATTCCGAAGTTCACTTGCTCGTCGGCACCTTCCACCCGAACCGGGCCTTGATCGCCGCCCCGTGGGCCGGCAGGTCCTCCGCCTCCGCCAGCGTGACCACGTGGTGCGCCACGTCCGCGAGCGCGTCCTTCGTGTAGTCGACGATGTGGATGCCGCGCAGGAAGGACTGGACGGACAGGCCCGAGGAGTGGCAGGCGCAGCCGCCGGTGGGCAGGACGTGGTTGGACCCGGCGGCGTAGTCGCCGAGGGACACGGGGGCCCAGGGGCCGACGAAGATCGCACCGGCGTTGCGGACCCGGTCGGCGACCGCGGCGGCGTCGGCCGTCTGGATCTCCAGGTGCTCGGCGCCGTACGCGTCGACGACCCTGAGGCCCTCGTCGATGCCGTCGACGAGGACGATCGCGGACTGCCTGCCCTTCAGGGCGGGCACGATCCGGTCCTCGATGTGCCGGGTGGCCGCGACCTGCGGCTCCAGCTCCTTCTCGACGGCGTCCGCGAGTTCGACGGAGTCGGTGACCAGGACGGCCGCGGCCAGCGGGTCGTGCTCGGCCTGGCTGATCAGGTCGGAGGCCACGTGCACCGGATCGGCGGAGGAGTCCGCGAGGACCGCGATCTCGGTCGGGCCGGCCTCGGCGTCGATGCCGATCTTCCCGGTGAAGTAGCGCTTGGCGGCGGCGACCCAGATGTTGCCGGGGCCGGTGACCATGGTGGCGGGCGGGCAGGACTCGGTGCCGTACGCGAACATCGCGACGGCGGTCGCGCCACCGGCGGCGTAGACCTCGTCGACGCCGAGCAGCGCGCAGGCGGCGAGGATCGTCGGGTGCGGGAGGCCGCCGAACTCTTCCTGGGCGGGCGAGGCGAGCGCGATGGAGGGCACTTGCGCCTCCTGCGCCGGCACCACGTTCATGATCACGGAAGACGGGTAGACCGACCGGCCGCCGGGCGCGTACAGCCCGACCCGGTCGACCGGCACCCATTTCTCGGTCACGCTGCCGCCGGGCACGACCTGGGTCGTGTGGTTCGTCCGGCGCTGTTCGCGGTGGACGAGACGGGCGCGGCGGATGGACTCCTCCAGGGCCGCCCGTACGCCCGGGTCGAGCTCCTCCAACGCGCGCGTGAGGGCCTCGGCGGGCACCCGCACCCGCTCCAGCCGCACGCCGTCGAACTTCTCCGCGAAGTCGATCAGCGCCGCGTCGCCCCGATGATGCACGGCCTCGCAGATCGGACGCACCTTCTCCAGGGCGGCCGAGACGTCGAAGTCGGCTCGGGGCAGCAGGTCGCGCAGGGCGGGGCCCTCGGGGAGGGCGTCGCCGCGCAGATCGATTCGGGAGATCACGCGTCAATTCTCGCAGACCCGCATCAGGCCCTGTTCGCGCATTCCAATGGCTGATACGCAACCCGGAAGATCCCCTTCACGTCTAGCGTTCGGGGCGTTACTCAACGGGCATGAACGGTTGTACGAATCCCACGAGCCGCAAGGAGCTGGAAGAACCGTGACCGAGGGGGCCGGCATCCGGAGCGGAGACCTGCCGGACGATCTGACCGCTGCCGAGGCCGGCATGTGGCAGGCCTTCCGCAACGGCACCACGTACGACCTGAGCAGCGGCGACACCGTCGTCGACGATCCGCACGGCGGACATCCCTGGGGCCCCGAGCGGACGGTCCGCGCCCGGATCGTGTGCTGGCTGCTCCTGGACGGTCCGCCCGCGCTCGCCGGCCGGGTGTCGTCCCTGAAGCTCACCGGCGTGCAGATCAGCGGCACCCTGGACCTCGCGGGCGGCACGGTGGTGCCGTACATGGAGATGAAGGGCTGCCGCTTCGAGCGGGAGATCCTGCTGCCGGAGGCCCGTTTCACCACCGCGCGGTTCGTGAACTGCTCGGTGCCGCGCCTGGAGGCCGCCCGGGTGCACACGGAGGGCGATCTGCATCTTCCGCGCTGCCGGTTCCACAACGGCGTACGGCTGACCGACGCGCACATCGGCACGGACCTGCTGATGAACCAGGCGATCGTCTACCGCGACCGCAGCGGCCGCTCCATCGCCGCCGACGGCATGACCGTGGGCCAGGACCTCCAGGCCGAGCTCCTGGAGTCGCACGGCGAGCTGAGCCTGCGCAGCGCGACGATCGGCGTCTCGCTGAGCCTGCGCGGCGCCCGGCTGACCAACCCGTACACCCGGCTCGCGCTGAACGCCCCGCAGCTGACCGTGGAGCGCACGCTGTACCTGACTCCCGCGGGCGTCGGGGCCTCCATGCTGAGCGGGGCGACCCCCGCGCGCGGGACGCGGATCCAGCGCTTCGAGTGCCAGGGCGGGGTGCGGCTGGACGACGGGCGGTTCGGGGACGCCGTGGACCTGGAGCGGGCCCGCTTCGTCTTCACCGACGAGCAGGAGCTGTCGCTGCGCCGCATCCAGGCGCCCGAGCTGCGCTTCCTCGGCGAGAAGCCGCAGCGCGGCAAGGTGGTGCTGTCGGGCGCGCGCGTGGGCAACCTCGTGGACCGGGCGAGCGCCTGGCCGGGGCCCGGCAATCTGCACATGGGCGGCTTCGCCTACGAGAACCTCGTGCCGCACGGCCCCTTTCCGCTCGCAGAGCGGCTGGAGTGGGTGGCGGCCGCGACCGCCGAGTACAACCCGGAGCCGTACGAGAGGCTCGCCGCCGTACTGCGGGCCGGCGGCGAGGACGAGGACGCGCGCGAGGTGCTGCTGGCCAAGCAGCGCCGGCGCCGCGAGAGCCTGCCGCCGGCCGCCAAGCTGTGGGGGTACGTGCAGGACTGGACGGTCGCCTACGGGTACCGGCCGGGGCGGGCCGCGGTGTGGATGGCGGTGCTGTGGGCGGCGAGCTCCGTGGCGTTCGCACACGCGAGCCATCCGCCGCTCAAGGGCGGCGACCATCCCGCCTGGAATCCCGCCCTGTTCGCCCTCGACCTGCTGCTTCCGGTGATCGACCTGGGACAGGTCGGATTCTGGCAGTTGCGCGGCGGCTGGCAGTGGCTGGCGGCGGCGATGGTCCTCCTCGGCTGGGTCCTGGCGACCACCGTGGCGGCGGGGGCCACGAGGCTGCTGCGGCGGAGCTGACGGGCCCTGTGAAGAATTCGGCAGGGCACCGGGTGGGACCGGTGAGACAGCAGGTCAGAGAGTTGTTGAACGGTCACCTTTTTAAGGTCCCTTGACCCCGCGGCGTACAACTTTCCACGAATTGCACGTTCGCACTGGCGCAGCCTTCGCCGTCGGACTTTCAATGGTCGACACCATGGCTCTGCTGCCCCCCTTCATCCGTGCGACGCGGATGCCCCCGTACCTCACCGGCGGACTGTCCGCCGACGACGAGGTGCTGCTCGACGCGCCGGACGACCGGCTCGGACCCGCGCTGGTCGCCGCCGGTCAGGGCACGTACGGGCGAGCGGCCGAGCTGCTCCGCATGACCCGCGAGAGCGCCGCCTGGGAACTGCGCGACCGGTACGTCCGGCGGCTCTCCGCCTTCGCCCGCTCCCGCCCCGAGTGGTACGACGCCTGGCGCGCCGAAGCCCCGTACGACCCGGACCAGCTGCTGCTCACCGCCCAGCTCGCGGTGGACCGGGTGTGGGACTCGCCGGCCCGGGCGGAGCTGCTGCGCGAGGTGAGCCCGCTGATCACGGCCGCGGCGCGCGGCGAGGACCGGGACCCGGTGCCGTGGCGGATCGCCCTGGACCACGCACGCGGCTCCCAGGCCGGGCACACCTACTTCGGGGAACTGTGGGAGGCGGCCCTCAGGCGCGCCCCGCTGCACTACGGCTGCCATGTGGCCGCCCTGCGCTATCTGGCGACGTCCTGGCGCGGCTCGTACCGCGAGTGCTTCGACTTCGCCGACCGGGCCGCCCAGGACGCCCCGCCCGGCTCTCTGATCCAGGCGCTGCCCGCGCGGGCGGCCCTCGCGTGTCTGACCGAGGCGGGCTCCGACGCGGTGCCGCGCGAGCGGCTGGACGCGGCAGCCGACCGGGCGGTCGAGCTGTCCGCCACGCTCGCGCCGGCCGACCCCTGGCCCGCCGAGATCCGCAACAAGCTGGTCTACGTGCTGGTGCGTCTGGGCCGCTGGCACGACGCCCTGGAGCAGCTGCGCATGCTCGGCCCGTACGCGACCTCGTTCCCGTGGGGCCGGGAGGCCGAGGACCCGCTGGGCCGCTTCCTGGAGGTCCGGGAGGAGGTCCGGCAGCACGCCCTGATCCATCCACGGAGTGGGCACGGGGGACGAGTCCGCTCCGCGGGCCATTAGGCTTTGGCGCCGTGACCACCGTGCGGCTCCCGCTCTTCCCCCTGAACTCTGTGCTGTTCCCGGGGCTCGTGCTTCCTCTCAACGTCTTCGAGGAGCGCTATCGCGCCATGATGCGCGAACTGCTGAAGACGCCCGAGGAGGAACCGCGCCGGTTCGCCGTCGTGGCGATCCGTGACGGCCACGAGGTGGCGCCCAGCGCCCCCGGCCTGCCGGACCGGACGGCCGTGCCCGACAGCGGCCCCGCGGCCGGCTTCGGTGACGACCCCGTCAAGGCGTTCCACGCGGTCGGCTGCGTCGCGGACGCGGCGACGATCCGGGAGCGGGCCGACGGCACCTTCGAGGTCCTGGCGACGGGCACGACCCGGGTCCGGCTGCTGTCCGTCGACGCCTCGGGCCCCTACCTGACGGCCGAACTGGAGGAGCTGCCGGAGGAGCCGGGCGACGAGTCCGGGCCCCTGGCAGAGGGCGTCCTGCGGGCCTTCCGCCAGTACCAGAAGCGCCTGGCGGGAGCGAGGGAACGCTCCCTGTCATCCGGCGCGGACCTCCCGGACGAACCCTCGGTGGTCTCGTACCTGGTGGCGGCCGCGGTGATGCTGGACATCCCCACCAAGCAGCGCCTGCTCCAGGCCCCCGACACCGCGTCCCGGCTGCGCGAAGAACTGAAAATCCTGCGCGCGGAGACGGCGATCATCCGTAATCTGCCGTCGTTGCCGGCGTCGGAACTGACGCGCGGCCCGACGAGTCTGAACTGAGGCCGGAATCCGTCAGATGGCGAAGAAGTCGAAGAAGCAGCAGCTGGGCGGCACCCCCGCGACCGTGGCCCTGACCACCGCGGGCGTTTCCTTCACCGTGCACGCCTACGACCACGACCCCGCCCATCCCTCCTACGGCGAGGAGGCGGCCGAGGCGATGGGAGTCTCCCCGGAGCGCGTCTTCAAGACGTTGGTGGCGGACGTGGACGGCGCGCTGACGGTGGCGGTGGTCCCGGTGGCGGGCTCCCTGGACCTGAAGGCCCTGGCGACGGCCGCGGGCGGCAAGCGGGCGGCGATGGCCGACCCGACCCTCGCGGAACGCACCACGGGCTATGTCCGGGGCGGCATCTCCCCGCTGGGCCAGCGCAAGAAGCTGCCCACGGTCCTGGACGCGTCCGCCTCCGCCCACGACACGATCTGCGTCTCGGCGGGCCGCCGGGGCCTTGAGGTGGAACTCGCGCCGAAGGACCTGGCCGATCTCACGAACGCGGTCCTGGCGCCCATCGCCCGCGCGTGACCCCTCGACGAGGGCCCCTTCCTGGACTAAGCAGAAGGGGTATGTCGAAGAGAACGCGCAAGCGCAGGTGGCGCACGAAGAAGGGCCGCTCGAACCACGGCAGCCGCCCGGCGTAGGGGGCCGACTCCGGCCCAGGTCATTCGGCCCCGTCCGGCGTTCGAGGACGGGGCCCCTCCGGAGCCCCTACTGCGCGGGCGTTCCGTACCCGTCCCCCGGGGCCGCCGCCCCGTACGCCGACTCGGGATCCCGCGGCCCGAACAGCGCCGTGAGCCCCAGATGCACGACGAGGCCGGCGAAGGACCAGGCGAGCAACGCCCCCTTCGCCCCCAGCTTCAGCGGCGCGGCGAACGTGACGCCCTTGCCCACGGCCTTCGCATGGGCGATCACGTCGGACGTGGGCCCGAGCCACGTCCCCACCCGCCACGCGAGCAGGGATCCCAGCACTCCCCCGACGGCCAGCCCCACGACCAGCGGCACCCCGCCCCGCCGCCGCCACAGGAACACGGCGAGCGCGCTCACGAAACCGAAGGCCAGGGCCAGCAGAGTGAGCGTCCCGTCCACCCCGACCGCCTGCTCCCCCTCGGTGTCCTTGAGGTAGACGACCCAGTTCCCCTGCTCGTCCACGTCCCCGACCAGCGGCACATGCGGAGCCAGCCACCACCACAGCACCCCGAGCAGCGCCCCGGCGAGCGCCACGGCGACCATGATCACCGTGCCTTCCAGCAGCTCGGTCTTCATCCCGGGCCCGCCGTGCCCGTACCGGGGTTCGGCAGGAGCCGCGTAGGCGGCACCGGGGGCCTGCCAGGCATCGTGCGAGGACGGTTCGTGCGGCGGCGGAGGAGGCGTCAACGGAGCGGTCACCCTGCCATCGTGCCAGGCCCGCCTGCGCGGCGCGTCACCGGACGGCCGCCCGGCGATAGGCCCAGGTGGCGACGGCCAGCGAGACCACTCCCACGCACCCGCACACGGCGAGGTCGCCGAGCACGAAGGCCCAGTCGGGATGCGGCCCGAAGGTCCGGGCGAAGGCCTCGACGCCGTAGGTCGACGGCAGCAGGTCCCGGGCGAACCGCACCACCTCGGGCATCCGGTCGGCGGGCAGCACCCCGAGCAGCAGCGCGGCGGACATCCCGAGCTGTCCCAGCAGGGTGGCCAGCTCGGGCCGGGGCGCGAGCAGTCCGAGGGCCGCACCGAGGCCCGCCAGAGCGGCTCCCGCCAGCGGAATGACCGCCACCAGCACCCACAGGTGCGCCAGCGGCAGCCCGAACAGCACACACCCGAAGACGGCGGTCACCACGGTCCCGGGCACGGTGAAGGAGGCGTACGCGCCCGCGGCGCCGAGCACCACGGCGGCGGGCGGCACCGGCAGGGTGGCGTAGTGGTCGAGCCCTCCGCTGGCCCGCAGCTGCCCGAAGTACTGCGCGAGCAGATTGAGCGCGACGAAGGCCACGACCAGCACGGACGCCCCGGCGACCACGGACTGCGCCTCGTCCCCGCCGTCCACGACCCCCCGCATCAGGATCATGATCCCGATCGACTGGAAGGTCGCCACGAACAGCAGCGGGATGCGAGCGACCCGCGCGCGGGACAGCTGCGCCCGGTACACGGCCGCCAGCGACGGCCACAGCCGCGCGCGCGGCCCGAGCTCGGCCGCCGCGTCCCGGCCCGTCTCCTCGACGGCCGGCGCGCCGCCCTGCAGAGCCTCGGCGGGTACGACACTCACGTGGCTCAGCTCCTCTTCGCTCCGGCACTCGCCCTGTGACGTACGGACAGGGCCGTCCGCGTACTCAAAGTGCTCAAGCCTTCACCAGTCCCTGCTGCGCGGCCCCGCCCAGCGCGAGGTACACGTCCTCCAGGCTGGGCGTGGCGAGCGTGAAGTCGTCCAGCGCGGCGAACGCGGCCCCGCCGGTGACGGTGGCGACGACCGCGCGGGCCTCCTCGGGGGCGAGCCGCAGCGTCCAGCGGCGTCCGGCGGCCACGGCCCGGTCCAGGAGCGCGGCGACCTCGGGCACGTGCAGCGGGGCCGCCTCGCGCCACACGAGGTCGACGCGGACCTCGCCCGCCACCTGTTGCTTGAGGCCGGTGGGTGTGTCGCAGGCGATCACCCGGCCCTGGTCGAGGACGGCGACCCGGTCCAGGACCGTCTCCGCCTCGATGACGTTGTGGGTGACGAGCAGCACGGTCGTGCCGCGTTCGGCCCGCCGCCGGTCCACGGCGGACCACACCGCGCGCCGCGCCACGGGGTCCATCGCGGTGGTCGGCTCGTCGAGCACGAGCAGCGGCCGCTCCCCCACGAGCGCCGACGCGAAGCAGGCGAGCCGCCGCTGCCCGCCGGACAGCTTCTTCAGCGGCCGCCCGGCGATCGGCGTCAGCCCCAGCTCGTCGAGTACGGCGTCCCGCTCGGCCCGCGCCTTCCTGGCCTCCAGGCCGCGCAGCCGACCGGTGGTCTCGGCGGCGAGGGAGACGGTGAGCTCGTCGAGGGCGGTGGACTCCTGACCGAGATAGGCGAGGATCCGCGAGGCCCGGTCCGGGTGGCGCACGATGTCGTGTCCGAGGATCTCGACGCTGCCGCGGTCGGGCCGCATCAGCCCGGTGAGCTGCCGTACGAGCGTGGTCTTCCCCGCGCCGTTCGGCCCGAGCAGCCCGAAGATCTCACCGCGGCGGATGTCCAGCCGTACGTCGTCGGTGGCCCGTACCTCGGGCGTCGCCGGCGTCCCGCGCCGCCCGCGCACCGCGGGATAGGTCTTGGTCAGTCCGCGCACCGCACACACGACATCACCACGGTGTCGAAGTGCCGGTGCAGCGCGCGTACTCACAAAGGACGAGACTACGGGGTCGGGGAGCTTTGCTCGCCCTTGGGGCGGCGTATGTGCCGTTTCACTCCCCGGCGGGGACGTGCTCCGCGGCCGTCCGCACATCGATCTCCCGCCAGAAGCCGGCCCGGATCGCATAACGGTCGTGCTCGTCGATCTGGTCGTCCTTGTGCGCGAGCAGCCCGAACCGGGCCGCGTACCGGAGCAGTTCCCCGTCGATCCGGTGCGGCACCCGCGGGTACATCCCGGACAGCCGCTGCAGATGCGCCTGGTCCCCGAGCCGCTCCATCCACCGCCGCGCGAAGACCTGCCCCACCTCGAACGGGTCGCCGCCGACCGTGGTGATGTCCTCCTCCCGGTCGGCCCACCGCTGCTCCGCCGTGGTCAGCTGCGCGAGCGTCGGCATGGAGGCCACCTCGGGCGGCTCGGCGGCACCACTGGGCCGGTCGACCCAGCCCTTGTCGGAGGACCAGCGCAGAGTGGCGCTCGCGGGGTGCTGGGCGGGCTGCTGGGCACCGTGGGCCCGCAGCGCGGCGAGGTCCTTGGGCGTCGGCACTCCCTTCGGTGCCGGCACCCGCTCCTGCGTGCCGTTCTCCGAGGCGGCCGCCGGGGCGTGCTCGCTCTCCTCCGCGGACCGCTCGGGCGCCTGCGAGAGCGCGGACTCGGGCAGCGGCGCCGACAGGATCGCGGCGATCTCGGGCCGCGGCACGGGCTGCGGCGCGCAGATCCCGCCGAGCTCCTTCGCGCGGACGGCCTTGGTGATCCACGCGCGGTCCAGCACCCGCCGCTCGTCCGCCTCGGCGACCAGGTCCTCCGACTGGTTGTAGTCCCCGTCGGCGGCCTGCACGGCCCACAGGTGTACGGCGACCCCGTGTTCCTTGGCGGCCATCATGCCCGGCAGCAGGTCCCCGTCGCCGGTGACGAGCACGATGTCGGAGCAGGCGCGGTTGCGGGCCAGCTCGGTGAGCTCGGCGTGCATGGCGGCGTCCACGCCCTTCTGGGCCCAGCGTCCGTCGCTGCGGGTCAGGGCGCCGAGCCGGACGGTGACCCGGGGCATCACCCGCAGTCTGCGGTGCTCGGGCTGCGGGACGCGGTCGGGTGCGCCGTCGAACCAGTAGATGCGCAGCAGGGGCCGTTCGGTGTCGGACTCGGCCCGGTCGCGCAGCCCCTGCACGAGGGCGGCGTGATCGACGGTGATACGGGAACGGGAGGGCTCCCCGGCAAGGAGACTGGCGGCGGCCCCCAGCAGATACCCGGCGTCCACCAGGACGATGCAGCGGTCCACGCGATCCACCCTCTTTCCGGGAGGTTTGCTTCGGGCTTCCTTCGAGTCTGCCCGACCACGCGAGGGTTAACGGCCGGAACTCGATCTTCGGCGTGGCGTTTCGGGGCATTGCCCGGTGACATCCCCTGTCACAGACGGTAATTATCCGAAATGCGCCTGTTGTCAGCCTATGTGAATCTGGTCCCGGCCCTGGCCCCTAGATCCCCACAGGAGGCAACACCATGGCCAAGAACAAGAAGCAGAACCGAAAGCCGTCGCAGACCGAGCGTGCCGGGCAGGAGCCCCAGCACTCCTCGATGGAGACGCCGACCGAGCAGCATGCCCCGCAGGTGACCCCCGGCGACATGGCCCGCAAGGGGCGGCAGAAAAGCTTCGGCCACAACTGACATCTGCATAAAGGGTTGTTGAGACCCAAGCACACAGAGGGGCGCACCCCGTCAGGAGTGCGCCCCTCTGCATGGCCGGTACCGCCCGGGTCGCTCAGCCCGCCAGGCAGGACGGTCCGAGCAGCACCTTCAGATCGCCGAAGAGGGCCGGGTCCGGCTTCACCCGGTGCCGGTCCAGCCTGAGGACCGTGGTCTTGCTGGGCCCCTGGAGCCTGATGCGGACCTCGCTCTCCCCCTTGTGATGGCTGAGGATCTCACCGAGCCTGCTGACCATCGGCGGGGTGACCTTCAGCGCCGGGATGGTGAGGATCACGGGCGCGTTGGTACCGGCGTTGGACAGGTCGGGGACCTGGAGCTCCATCGCCACCAGCCGGGGCACGTCCTCGCGCTTGTCGAGGCGGCCCTTGACGAACACCACGGCGTCCTCGACGAGTTGGGTCGACACCAGCTGGTAGGTCGCCGGGAAGAACATGCACTCGATGGAGCCGGCGAGGTCCTCGACGGTGGCGATCGCCCAGGCGTTGCCCTGCTTGGTCATCTTGCGCTGGAGGCCCGAGATGATGCCGCCGATGGTGACGACCGCGCCGTCCGCGTGCTCACCGCCGGTGAGCTGGGCGATGCCCGCGTCGGCCTTGTCGGACAGCACGTGCTCCAGGCCGAAGAGCGGGTGGTCGGAGACGTACAGACCGAGCATCTCCCGCTCCTGGGCGAGCAGATAGGTCTTGTCCCACTCGTCGGTGGTGAACTCCACGTCGAGTCCGAAGCCGGGCTCACTGGCGTCCGCCTCGCCCATCCCGCCGAAGAGGTCGAACTGGCCCTCGGCCTCCTTGCGCTTGACCGCGACCACGTTGTCGATCATCGAGTCGAAGTGCGCGGTGAGGCCCTTGCGGGTGTGCCCCATGGTGTCGAACGCGCCCGCCTTGATCAGCGACTCGGTGGTGCGCTTGTTGCAGGCGACCGCCTCGACCTTGTCGAGGTAGTCGGGGAAGGAGGCGTACTTCCCCTTGGCCTTGCGGCTGCGGATGATCGACTCGACCACGTTGGTACCGACGTTGCGCACCGCTTCGAGCCCGAAGAGGATGACGTCGTCGCCCTGGGCGGCGAAGTTGTGCTCCGACTCGTTGACGTTCGGCGGGAGCACCTTGATCTTCATGCGCCGGCACTCGTTGAGGTAGACCGCCGACTTGTCCTTGTCGTCCTTGACGGAGGTGAGCAGCGCGGCCATGTACTCGGCCGGGTAGTTGGCCTTGAGGTACGCGGTCCAGTAGGAGACCAGTCCGTACGCGGCGGAGTGCGCCTTGTTGAAGGCGTAGCCGGCGAAGGGGACCAGTACGTCCCACAGGGCCTGGATCGCCTCGTCGCTGTAGCCGTTCTTCTGGGCGCCGGCCTGGAAGATGGTGAAGTTCTTCGCCAGTTCGTCGGGCTTCTTCTTGCCCATCACGCGGCGGAGGATGTCGGCCTCGCCGAGGGAGTACCCGGCGATGATCTGGGCGGCCTTCTGCACCTGCTCCTGGTAGACGATCAGGCCGTAGGTGACCGCGAGGACCTCTTGGAGCGGCTCCTCCAGCTCCTTGTGGATCGGCGTGATCTCCTGGCGGCCGTTCTTGCGTTCCGCGTAGTTGATGTGGGAGTTCATGCCCATCGGGCCCGGCCGGTAGAGGGCCGAGACGGCGGAGATGTCCTCGAAGTTGTCGGGCTGCATCTGGCGCAGCAGCGAGCGCATCGGGCCGCCGTCGAACTGGAAGACACCGAGGGTGTCACCGCGGCAGAGCAGTTCGAAGGTCTTGGGGTCGTCCAGCGGGAGGGCGAGCATCTCCAGGTCGATGCCCTTGTTGGCCTTCACCATCTTGATGGCGTCGTCCATGATCGTGAGGTTGCGCAGGCCCAGGAAGTCCATCTTCAGCAGGCCGAGCGACTCGCACTGCGGGTAGTCCCACTGCGTGATCGTCACGCCGTCGGTGTGCCGTACCCAGATCGGGGCGTGGTCGACGATGGGCTCGCTGGACATGATCACGCCGGCCGCGTGCACACCCATCTGCCGGACCAGGCCCTCGACGCCCTTGGCGGTGTCGATGACCTTCTTCACGTCCGGTTCGTTCTCGTACATCGACCGGATCTCGCCCGCCTCGCTGTAGCGCGGATGGGAGGGGTCGGTGATGCCGTTCAGGTCGATGCCCTTGCCGAGGACGTCTGCGGGCATCGCCTTGGTGAGCCGGTCACCCATCGCGTACGGGTAGCCCAGCACGCGCGCGGAGTCCTTGATGGCGTTCTTCGCCTTGATCTTGCCGTACGTGCCGATCATGGCGACCTTGTCGGCGCCGTACTTCTCGGTCACGTACCGGATCACCTCGACGCGCCGACGCTCGTCGAAGTCGATGTCGACATCGGGCATGGAGACGCGCTCGGGGTTGAGGAACCGCTCGAAGATCAGGCCGTGCGGGATCGGGTCGAGGTCGGTGATGCCCATGGCGTAGGCGACGATCGAACCGGCCGCGGAGCCTCGGCCGGGGCCCACCGCGATGCCGTTGTTCTTGGCCCACATGATGAAGTCGGCGACCACGAGGAAGTAGCCCGGGAACCCCATCTGGATGATGACGTCCATCTCGTAGTCCGCCTGCTTCTGGCGGTCGTCGGGGACGCCGCCCGGGAAGCGGCGCTCCATGCCGCGGCGCACCTCCTCCTTGAACCAGGTGACCTCGGTGTAGCCCTCGGGGATGTCGAACTTCGGCATGAGGTTCCTGGCCTCGAACATGCCGGTGGTGTCGACCATCTCGGCGATCAGGAGGGTGTTGGCGCAGCCCTCCTGCCAGGCGTCCGAGGAGTCGACGGCGTACATCTCGTCGGTCGACTTCAGGTAGTAGCCGGTGCCGTCGAAACGGAAGCGGTCGGGGTCGGAGAGGTTCTTGCCGGTCTGGATGCACAGCAGGGCGTCGTGGGCCGTCGCCTCGTGCGCGTACGTGTAGTGCGAGTCATTGGTGACCAGCGGGGGGATGCCGAGCTTCTTGCCGATCTCCAGGAGGCCGTCGCGGACCCGGTGCTCGATCTCGATGCCGTGGTCCATCAGCTCCAGGAAGTACCGGTCCTTGCCGAAGATGTCCTGGTAGTCGGCGGCGGCCTTCAGGGCCTCGTCGTACTGGCCGAGGCGCAGCCGGGTCTGGAGTTCGCCGGAGGGGCAGCCGGTGGAGGCGACGATCCCCTCGGACCACTGGGAGATCGTCTCCTTGTCCATCCGGGGCCACTTCTGCAGCCAGCCCTCGGCGTACGCGTCGGAGGAGAGCTTGAAGAGGTTGTGCAGGCCGGTCTTGTTCACGGCCCACATCGTCTTGTGGGTGTAGCCACCGGAACCGGAGACGTCGTCCCGCTTCTGGTGCGGCTGGCCCCACTGGATCTTGCGCTTGTTGCGCCGGGACTCCGGCGCCACATACGCCTCGATCCCGATGATCGGGGTGACCCCGGCCTTCTTCGCGGTGTGGAAGAAGTCGTACGCCCCGTGCAGGTTGCCGTGGTCGGACATGGCGATGTGGGTCATGCCCATCTCGTTGCACGCGTTGAACATGTCCTTGAGCCGCGCGGCACCGTCCAGCAGGGAGTACTGGGTGTGGACGTGCAGGTGCGTGAACGGCGGCTTTGACACGGCGTGGCCTCCATGGAAAACACTCGACGACAGGCGGGCGGACAGTGCGGGGGACAGCGTCGAAGTCTATGCCTCGGCACTGACACTCAGGGGGCCGCCCCGCGTACCTTCACAACGAGGGTCGCGGGCACTTTCGCCGGGACCCGCCCGTTGGAGAGACGACAGAAACGCTGTCGTACACATGTACCTGGAGGCACCCCGCGATGTCGGTACCGCAGCTCAACGACGAGCACCGCGGCGAGGAGATTCTCGCTGTCTTCGACACCGCCTTCGGCGAGCTCCTGGCCGCCGATCCGGCCGCGTTCCGCGTGAAGTTCCGGAAGATGGCGGCCTCGGCGTTCGCGTTCTACCGGGGTACCGCGTGCCTCTTCTACCACGACCTGGACGCCGAGAAGAGGGGTGGCCCGTACCTGGACGAGCGCACCTCACGCGTGTGGATCCACGGCGACCTGCACGCGGAGAACTTCGGCACGTACCTGGACGCCAACGGCCGGCTGATCTTCAACGTCAACGACTTCGACGAGGCCTATGTCGGCCCGTTCACCTGGGACCTCAAGCGCTTCGCCGCCTCCGTCGCGCTGATCGGGTACGCCAAGGCGCTCGGCGACGAGCAGATCACCGAGCTGGTGGAGGTGTACGCGGGCGCGTACCGCGAGCGGATCCACGCCCTGGCCACCGGCGCCAAGAGCGACGAGGTGCCGCCCTTCACCCTGGACACCGCCCAGGGCCCGCTCCTGGACGCGCTGCGCGACGCCCGCTCCCTGACCCGCTTCGGCCTCCTGGAGTCGATGACGGAGATCCGTGACTTCGAGCGCCGCTTCGCGCCGGGCGGCGGCTCCATCGAGCTGGACGCGGCCACCCGCTACAAGGTGCTCGCGGCCTTCGACGGTTATCTGGAGACCCTCCCGGAGGCATCCCTGGACCGTCCGGACT
This sequence comes from Streptomyces sp. SLBN-8D4, assembly GCF_049739545.1. NCBI lineage: Bacteria > Bacillati > Actinomycetota > Actinomycetes > Kitasatosporales > Streptomycetaceae > Streptomyces > Streptomyces sp. SLBN-8D4. Next base: position 7,205,260 of record NZ_JBMGQC010000001.1, on the reverse strand, counting down.
CCTACCGCGTCAAGGACGTCGTCGGCCGCCGCGGCATCGGCATCGGATCGGCCGGGCTGCCGTCGTACAACATCCTGCTCGAAGGGCACACCGACGCCCTGGAGAACGACGTCGTGATCTACATCAAGCAGGCCCAGACCCCGGCCGTGTCCCGGCACATCACCGACCCGGCGATCCGCGACTACTTCCAGCACGAGGGCCACCGCACGGTGATCTCCCAGCGCGCCCTCCAGCAGCACGCCGACCCGTGGCTGGGCTGGACCGAGCTGGGCGGCGCGGGCCAGCTGGTCGCCGAGATCTCGCCGTACGCCGTGGACCTGGACTGGGGCGACATCGACGACCCGGAGGAGATCGCGGGCGTCGTCGCCGACCTCGGCCGGGCCACGGCCACCATGCACGCGGCGGCGGACGACACCTCGGGCGAGTCCCTGGTGCCCTTCTCCACCGAGCGGGCCATCGACGCGGCGATCGCGGCCGACGAGGACGGGTTCGCGGGCCTCCTGGTCGACTTCGCGCACAGCTACGGCGCACGCGCGCGTGCCGACCACCAGACCTTCGTGGACCTGTTCCGCAACGGCCGTATCCCCGGCCTGTGACAGGCCCTGTACCGCTGTCGATAACGATAGGGCCGCTCACAGGGACTCTTTAGGGGTCCCTTACAGGCCCGCGTGACACACTCTCCACGCTATGGACATATCCGGGACCCAGCTACGAGCGCTCCGCGCGGCGCTGTTCACGGCACTCGTCGTGACGCTCAGCACCGCGTCGCACGTGCTGCTGTCCCGGGCTCCCCTGCCGCTCAACACGGTGGCGGTGGTCGCCGTCGCCGTGTTCGCGCTCACCTACGCGCTGGCCGGCCGGGAGCGCGGCTTCGGGCGGATCGCCGTCGTGCTGATCCCGCTGGAGCTCGCCGCCGACACCGTCTTCACCACCGGCCAGCACGTCTGCTATGGCGCCGCGGGCGGCCCGGTGGCGGGTCCACTGCGTTCGGTCGGCTGGGACGTGTTCTGCGGTGACGGCACCAGCGTCGGCTCGCCGCTGGCCCGGATGGCTGGCTCCGACCCCGGCAGGCTCGGCGGCCTGCTCGCCCACGCCGACCCGCAGACCGCCTGGCTGCTGCTGGGCGCCCACATCTGTGTCGGCCTCCTCGCGGCCGCCTGGCTGCGCCGCGGCGAGCGGGCCCTGGCCCAGCTGCTGCGGGCCGTGGCCGCCACGACCTTCCGGCCGCTGCTCCTCGCGGCCGCCGCGCTGACCGTGCGGTCGGCGCCGGAGCCGGCCCGCCCGGTGCGCCCCGGCCGCCGTACGGCCGTCGTGCTCGACGAGTTCCTCGTGCACTCCCTGGGACGGCGTGGACCGCCGTGCTCGCCCGCTGTCGCCTGAGCCTCTCCCGCTCGCACAGCGTCCGCGCACCACCAGTCCCGACCTACGTATCCCCGCACACGACGTGTGCGCGTCCCCTCGATGGAGAACACCACCATGAGCAAGCGGAACAGCCAGGCCGCGAAGACCGCCGCCCGCGAGCGGCTGCGGCAGGAGCGCGAGCGCCAGGCCAAGCGCGACAAGATCAAGCGGCAGGTCATCGTCGCCTGCTCCATCGTCGGCGTCCTGGCGATAGCCGGCGGCATCAGCTACGCGGTCGTCCAGAGCAACAAGCCCAGCTACTGGGAAGAGGCCAAGAACGACAAGCTCGTCAAGCCGGCCAACAGCACAGGCACCAACGGCACGACGGTCGTCATCGGCAAGAGCACCGCCAAGAAGACCCTGCTCATGTACGAGGACCCGCGCTGCCCCGTGTGCGCGCAGTTCGAGCAGACCGTCGGCTCGACCGTCGACAAGGACGTCGCGGACGGCAAGTTCAAGCTCCAGTACGTCGGCGCCACCTTCCTCGACGGCAACCTCGGCGGCGAGGGCTCCAAGAACGGCCTCAGCGCCCTCGGCGCCGCGCTGAACGTCAGCACCGACGCGTTCCTGCAGTACAAGACCGCGATGTACTCCACGAAGTGGCACCCCGACGAGAGCGGCCCCGACAAGTTCAAGGACGACTCCTACCTCATCAAGATCGCGCAGACCGTCCCGGAGCTGAAGGACAACAAGACCTTCCAGGACGCCGTGAAGAACGGCACCTACGACAAGTGGGCCCTGGTCATGTCCGAGAAGTTCAACAAGGACGGCGTGACCGGCACCCCGACCCTGAAGATGGACGGCAAGACGCTGACCGGTTCCGACGGCAAGAGCGCGCCGATGACGGTCGCCGACTTCAACACGGCGCTCGAAGCGGCCCTGAAGGGCTGATCCCCGCACTCTTCAGGCAAAGAGCGGGCGAACTTTCACGAGTTCGCCCGCTCTCGTTCATACCGATCAGTAACCTGATCGGCCGTGACTAGTAGACAGAGATCAGCCGACAGCAACTCCCTGTCCCCACGCCGCCGTACGGTCGTCAAGGCCGCGGCGGCCACTGCTGTCCTGGCCGCCCCGCTCGCCGCCGCATGGCCGGCCGGCGCCGCCGAGGCCCCCGCCTTCCTGCACGGTGTGGCCTCCGGCGACCCGCTCCCCGACGGCATCCTGCTGTGGACCCGGGTGACTCCGACCGCCGAGGCCGTACCCGGCTCCGGGCTCGGCCCGGACACCGAGGTCGGCTGGGTCGTCGCCCGGGACAAGGCCTTCACGAACGTCGTCGCCAAGGGTTCCGTCACCGCGACCGCCGCCTCCGACCACACGGTCAAGGCGGACGTGCGCGGCCTGGCCCCCGCGACCGACTACTGGTTCCGCTTCTCGGCGGGCGGCACCGACTCCCCGGCGGCGCGCACCCGCACCGCGCCGGCGGCGGACGCGGCCGTCACGAACCTCCGCTTCGGCGTGGTCTCCTGCGCCAACTGGGAGGCCGGCTACTTCTCGTCCTACCGCCACCTCGCGGCCCGCGGCGACCTGGACGCCTGGCTGCACCTGGGCGACTACATCTACGAGTACGGCACCGGCGAGTACGGCACCCGCGACACCGTCGTACGGCAGCACGCGCCGACCCACGAGATACTCACCCTCGCCGACTACCGGATCCGGCACGGCAAGTACAAGACCGACCCGGACCTCCAGGCCCTGCACGCCGTCGCCCCGGTCGTGGCGATCTGGGACGACCACGAGTTCGCCAACGACGCCTGGTCGGGCGGCGCCGAGAACCACACCGAGGGCGCGGAAGGCGCCTGGTCGGCCCGTCAGGCCGCCGCCAAGCAGGCCTACTTCGAGTGGATGCCGGTCCGCCCCGCGCTCGCGGGCACCACGTACCGCCGGCTGCGCTTCGGCAAGCTCGCCGACCTCTCGCTGCTCGACCTGCGGTCCTTCCGCTCGCAGCAGGCCGCCGTGGGCAACGGCTCGGTCGACGACCCGGACCGCACGATCACGGGCCGCGCCCAGCTGGACTGGCTGAAGGCAGGTCTGAAGGCGAGTGACACCACCTGGCGGCTGGTCGGCAACTCCGTGATGATCTCGCCGTTCGCGATCGGCTCGCTCTCCGCCGACCTGCTCAGGCCGCTCACCGAGCTGCTCGGCCTGCCGAAGGAGGGCCTCGCCCTCAACACCGACCAGTGGGACGGTTACACGGACGACCGCCGTGAACTCCTCGCCCACCTGCGCTCCAACGCCATCCGCAACACCGTCTTCCTGACCGGTGACATCCACATGGCGTGGGCCAACGACGTCCCGGTGGACGCCGGCACCTACCCGCTGTCGGCCTCGGCCGCCACGGAGTTCGTCGTCACCTCGGTGAGCTCGGACAACCTCGACGACATCCTGAAGGTCCCCGAGGGCACGGTCACCGCGCTCGCGGCCCCGGTCATCCAGGTCGCCAACCGGCACGTCCACTGGGTCGACACCGACCGCCACGGCTACGGCGTCCTGGACATCACGGCCGACCGGGCGCAGATGGACTACTACGTGCTGTCCGACAAGACGAAGGCGAACGCGACCTCGTCCTGGGCGCGTTCGTACCGCACGCGGACCGGCACGCAGAAGATCGAGCGGACGTACACGCCGGTCTAGAGCGGTCTATAGCGGTCTAGAGCCGCTCTACAGGCTGTCGAGGAAGCCGAGGGCCACCCGCCAGGTGGCCTCGGCGGCCTCCTCGTCGTAGTCCGGCAGGCCGGGGTCGGTGTAGAGGTGACCGGCCCCGGCGTACCGGTAGACCTCGACGTCGGCGCCGGTGCGGCCCATCTGGAGATACCAGGCGCTCAGCCAGTCGTCGGTCTCGAAGGGGTCGGGCTCGGCCACGTGCAGCTGGACCGGCAGTTCGTCGGCGGTCGCGTTCGGCGCGATGTCGGACGTGCCGTGCAGAAGCAGCAGGCCGCGGGCCTTCTCGTCGCCGAGGGCGAGGGTCTGCGCGATCGAGGCGCCGAGGGAGAACCCGGCGTAGACGAGACCGCGCTCGGAGTAGGGCGCGGCGGCCAGGACGGCCCGCTTGAGCAGTTCGTCCTTGCCGATCTCCTCGTTGAAGGCCATGCCCTCCTCGACCGTCTCGAACGTGCGCCCCTCGAAGAGGTCCGGCGTCCAGACCTCGTGCCCGGCCTCCCGCAGCCGGTCGGCGGCCTGACGGACGGCGGGCCTGAGGCCGTAGGTCGAGTGAAAGAGCATGATGTTCATGAGGCCATGGTGCCAGCCTGCACCGACAGTGCCGATCCACGGGCACGGCGGCGGCCGTACCCACTTCGCGGCGGAAGTCACATGTTCATGCGTCCCCCGGGCCGGTTAGGTTCGGGGTCATGGAGAACGTACTCCGCCCACTGATCGTGGTCGGCGGCTCGGTGTTGCTCACTCTCGTGATCGGCTGGGCCACCGACCTGCTGCTGCGCAAGGCCGACGACCGCCACAGCGAGACCCCGCTGTGGGGTCTGCTGCGCCGTGGCCGCATCCCCTACATGCTCGTGCTGTGCGCGGCGATGCTGAGAGGGGCGTACGACGAGGCGCGGCTGGCGCAGCGGCACAGTGCCGGTATCGGGCAGGCGCTGACCCTGATCCTCATCGGGGCGACCGCCTGGCTGGTGATCCGGATCGCCGCCGCCATAGTGGAGACGACGTACACCCGCTATGCCCGCGCCCACCACGACGCCGCCCGGGTCCGCCGGGTGCGCACCCAGGTCACGCTGATCATGAGGGTGGTCGCCGCGGTCGTCGGAGTGGTGGCGGCGGCCGCGATGCTGCTGACGTTCCCGGCGATGCGCGCGGCCGGTGCCTCGCTGCTGGCCTCGGCCGGAATCCTCGGCATCGTCGCCGGTGTGGCCGCCCAGTCGACGCTGAGCAACATGTTCGCCGGGCTGCAGATCGCCTTCGGCGACATGGTCCGCATCGGCGACACCGTGGTGGTGGACGGCGAGTGGGGCACCGTCGAGGAGATCACGCTGACCTTCCTGACGGTACGGACCTGGGACGAGCGCCGGCTCACCATGCCGGTGTCGTACTTCACTTCGAAGCCGTTCGAGAACTGGTCGCGCGGCACCCCGCAGATGACCGGCATCGTCTACTGGCACGTCGATCACACGGCCCCGGTGGAGCTGATGCGTGGGCGACTGCGGGACATCCTGCGCGAGTGCCCCGCCTGGGACGGCCGCGACTACGGCCTCGCCGTCACCGACACCACTCCGAACACCATGCAGGTGCGTGCCCTGGTGACCGCCAAGGACGCCGACGACATCTGGACGGTACGGGTCACGGTCCGCGAACAGATGCTCCGCTGGCTCACCGACAACCACCCGTACGCCCTGCCGCGGGTCAACACGGCGGACGCCACGCTGGCGCCGGGGTTCCACCGGGACAGCGACCGACGCAACGGCCACAACTCCGACGGCGTGACCGTCGGCGGATCCCAGGAGCCCCCTCGAACGGGCCGCGGCTGACACGGCGTGGCACGGTCGCAGACCGGCTGACGCCCCGTGGGGCGCCGCGGCAGAAGGCCCGCCCTGTCACCAGGGGCAGAGGGGTCGTCGTGGCGCCGCGCGGCAGAGGGGCCGTCCCGGTGCCGCACGGCAGCAGAGGGTCCGTCGTGGCGCCGCATGACCGCACCCACCCAGGGGCGCGGGGCTGTATCGATGTGCGGGTCCGCCGCGCGGGTGCGACCAGCCACGACGAACCCGCACCCGCAGCCGGTCCCCCCTCGCTCCCCCGTCACCTCCCGCGCTCAGCACCGCCATTGACCTGCACGATCTGCGACGTCACATGCCCGGCCCCGGGCGACGCCAGCCAGTGCAGGGTGGCGGCGACATCCCCCGGCGTCCCCGCCCGCCCCGTCGACGTGTCACCGATGAGCCGTTCGCGCCGGGCCGGATCGATCGCCTCGCCGAAGAACTCCGTGTCCTCGACATACCCCGGGGCCACCACGTTCGCCGTGATCCCCCGCGGCCCCAACTCCCGGGCCAGATCATGGGCGTACGGATGCAGCCCCGCCTTCGCCGCCCCGTACGCCCCGCTCCCGGACCCCCGGTAGGCGGCGATGGAGCTGACGAACAGCACCCGGCCGCCCGGTGAGGCGAGCCGGTCCTTCAGTCCCTCGGTGAGCAGCGCCGCGGTCAGCAGATTGAGCCGGAAGTTCACGGTCCAGTTGTGGGCGACGGCGTCGAGCGGGTCGGAGACGGCGTCGGACGGTTCGAGCTGCCCGGTGCCCCCGGCACTGTGGATCAGCACGTCCACGGCCCCGAGCTCACGCTCGACGAAGCCGACGACACCGCGCACCTGGCCGACGTCGGCGAGATCGGCGGCGTACGTCAGCGCCCCTGGCACCCCGGCCTTCTCCAGCACCTCGGCGCGCCGCCCGAGCAGCAGCACCCGGTCCCCTTCCGCGGCGAACACCTGCGCCGCCGCGAACCCGATCCCCGTACCGCCACCGCTGATTACCACGTTGCGAGCCATAACCGCAGCCTACAAAAAGCTCACCGCAGACTGCGGACGTCCAGGTGGCGCAGCACCCGGTCCACGACCTCGGGGTCGGCCCCCGGTTCGCTCCGCGCCGCCAGCACCTCGTGCCGCGCCGCGCTCAGCATCTCGCCGTGGATCCGCCGCGCCCGCTTGAGCCGCCGCCGGGCCTCGCGCCGCTCCTCGTCCCCCGTCTCGGGATGGATCCGCACGCCGATCTCGAACGCCCGCCGCAGCATCTGCTCGGACAGGTCCTCCGGCAGCTCCTCCACGTTCTCGATCTCCCGCAGCCGCTGCTTGGCCGCCTTCGCCGCCCGGACGGCGAGGACCTTCTCGAACTCCTTCTCCCGCTCGGTGTCGGCCTCCACCCCCAGCCGCTTCACCAGCCACGGCAGGGTCAGCCCCTGGAGCACCAGCGTGGCCATGATCACCCCGAACGCGATGAAGATGATCTCGTCCCGGTCGGGAAAGCCCGCCCCCGAGTCGGTCTCCAGCGGAATGGCCAAAGCCAGCGCGACCGACGCCACGCCCCGCATCCCGGACCACCACATGATGACGGTCTCCCGCCAACTGGTCGGGATCTCCTCGCTGTAGTCCCGCTTCGCGTGCATCCGCTGGGCGAGCCAGGTGGCCGGCATCAGCCACGCCAGCCGTACGAGGACGACCACGGCCACGATCGCCGCGGCCCAGCCGAGCATCTCGCCCCAGCGGCCGGACGCGGTCCGGATCGCGTTGTGCAGTTCGAGCCCGATCAGCCCGAAGGCCACACCGGTGACGAGCGTGTCGACGATGTCCCAGAAGGTGTGCCCGGCCAGCCGGGTCATCACGTCGTCGGCGTCGGTGCCGTACTCGGCGAGGAACAGGGCGGTGGTCAGCACGGCGAGCACACCGGAGCCGTGCAGTTCCTCGGCGAGCACGTAGGAGGCGTACGGCACGAGCACCGTCAGCCCGATCTGGAGGGTGGCGTCGCCCAGGAGGTCCATCAGCTTGTTGGCGCCCCAGCCCAGCGCGAGCCCCACGGCGACGGCGACCACCGCGGAGAGCACGAGCTCGAAGACGGCCTCCCCGGCCGTGAACGAGCCGCTGACGGCCGCGGCGACGGCCACGTGGTAGAGCACGATCGCCGTCACGTCGTTGAACAGGCCCTCGCCCTCCAGGATGGACACCAGCCTGCGGGGCAGCCCCAGTTGGCCCGCGACGGCGGTCGCGGCGACCGGGTCGGGCGGCGCGACCAGCGCGCCGAGCGCGAGGGCGGCGGCGATCGGCAGCCCCGGCACGATCGCGTGGGCGACGGCGGCGACGCACAGGGTCGTCACGAACACGAGCGCGACGGCGAGCAGGAAGATCGGCCGTTTGTTGGCCGCGAACTGGCGCCAGGAAGTGCGCCGCACCGCCGCGTAGAGCAGGGGCGGCAACAGGATGGGCAGGATCAGCTCGGGCGGGATGTCGACATTCGGTACGAAGTCCAGCACCGCGAGCACTATGCCGAGCAGGGTCATCAGCACCGGCGCCGGCAACCCGAAACGGTCCCCCACCGGGACGCTGATCAGAGCCCCCAGCAACAACATGAACAACAGGGCCAACTGATCCACGGTCAGAACTCCGGGCAGATCGACAGAACATCGGTCACTTCAGTCTGCCCGCAAAACGCCCGAACCCTCCCGACGGCCGCTCCCGCCGACCCTCAGAGAACCCGCCGCATGGCCCGGTGCGGCATCCCCGCGTCCGGGAACTCCGGTCCGTAGGCCACGTACCCCAGTCGCTCGTAGAACCCCAGCGCGTGCGTCTGGGCGTGCAGGTCCACCGCCGTCAGCCCACGCGCGCGTGCCGCCTCCTCGACGGCCCGTACGAGCGCGGCACCCACCCCGAGCCCGCGCGCCTGCGGGGTCACGGCGAGCCGCCCCAGCGAGCCCACCGACGCGTCACCGCCGGTCTTCCCGGCCGCCGCGTCACCGAACAGCAGCCGCCCGGTCCCGAGCGGCGTCCCGTCCTCCCGCACGGCCAGCACATGCACCGCCACGGCGTCGTAGGCGTCGTACTCGATGTCCTCGGGCACGCCCTGCTCGCGGACGAAGACCTCCTTGCGGACCGTGAAACAGGCCTCACGGTCGGCGGGGCCCTCGGCGACCCGCACCTCGTACGCGGGCGTGCTCACCCGTAGGTCTCCTCACGCACCAGGTCCAGGGCCTGCTGGAGGTCCTCGGGATAGTCGCTCGCGAACTCCACCCACTCCCCGTCCCCGGGGTGCTCGAAGCCGAGCCGCACGGCGTGCAGCCACTGCCGGGTCAGCCGGAGCCGCTTGGCGAGCGTCGGGTCGGCGCCGTATGTCAGGTCGCCGACGCACGGGTGGCGGTGGGCCGCCATGTGGACGCGGATCTGGTGGGTGCGCCCGGTCTCCAGCTTCACGTCGAGCAGGGAGGCCGCGCGGAACGCCTCGATGAGGTCGTAGTGCGTCACGGACGGCTTGCCCTCGGCGGTGACCGCCCACTTGTAGTCGTGCTGGGGGTGCCGGCCGATGGGCGCGTCGATGGTGCCGCTGGTCGGGTCCGGGTGGCCCTGGACGAGCGTGTGGTACCGCTTGTCGACCGTGCGCTCCTTGAACTGCCGCTTGAGCGAGGTGTACGCCCGCTCCGACTTGGCCACGACCATCAGTCCCGAGGTGCCCACGTCGAGCCGGTGCACGATGCCCTGGCGCTCGGCGGCACCGGAGGTGGAGATGCGGTACCCGGCGGCGGCGAGCCCGCCGATCACGGTCGTCCCGGTCCAGCCCGGGGACGGGTGCGCGGCCACGCCGACCGGCTTGGCGATGACGACCACGTCGTCGTCGTCATGGACGATCTCCATGCCCTCGACCGGCTCGGCGACGATCTGCACGGGCGCGGCCGCCTGTGGCATCTCGACCTCCAGCCAGGCCCCGCCGTGCACCCGCTCGGACTTCCCGACCACCGACCCGTCGACCATGACCTTCCCCGAGGCGGCGAGCTCGGCCGCCTTGGTCCGGGAGAAGCCGAACATGCGGGAGATGGCGGCGTCGACGCGCTCGCCCTCCAGGCCGTCGGGCACGGGCAGGGTACGGATCTCGGGAATGGTGCTCACCCGTCGAGTATGCCGGACGGGTGAGACAGCCCCGACCGAGCCTGTGGAAAACCGGGGCTCAGTCCTTGTGGACGGTGCCGTCCGGGTCGAGGCCCTTGAAGGACAGCAGCACGATCAGGATGCCGCCGCACACGATCGCCGAGTCGGCGAGGTTGAAGACGGCGAAGTGCTTGGGCGCGATGAAGTCGACGACCGCCCCCTCGAAGACGCCGGGCGAGCGGAAGAGCCGGTCGGTGAGGTTGCCGAGCGCGCCGCCGAGCAGCAGCCCGAGGGCGATCGCCCAGGGCAGGCTGTGGAGCTTGCGGGCGAGCCGGGCGATGACCACGATCACGGCGGCCGCGATCACCGTGAAGATCACGGTGAAGGCCTCACCGAAGCCGAAGGCCGCGCCCGCGTTGCGGATCGCCTCGAACTTCAGCCAGTCCCCGACGATCTCGATCGGCTCGTGGTGCTCCAGCCTGGCGACCACGATCATCTTGCTGACCAGGTCGAGGGCGTACGCGAAGGCGGCCACCGTGAACAGCACGGCGATACGGCGCTTGCCCCTGGGCCGCGCCGTCTGGTCCTGCTCCGGCTCGGTCCCCGCCGCCTCTGGGGTATCCGGCGTACCGATGATGCGCTCCGCCTCTGCCACGTGAGTCCCTCGACCTAGGTACCTGACTGAGGACGAGGGTACGACACGCCTCCAAGGTCCCTCAGTACCGGCGTTCCTGCTTCTGCTTGCACTCCACGCACAGGGTCGCGCGCGGGAAGGCCTGCATGCGGGCCTTCCCGATGGGGTTGCCGCAGTTCTCGCACAGGCCGTAGGTGCCGGCGTCGAGCCGTCCCAGGGCGTGCTCGGTCTGGATGAGCATCTCGCGCGCGTTGGCCGCCAGGGCCATCTCGTGCTCGCGCGTGATGTTCTTGGTGCCGGTGTCGGCCTGGTCGTCGCCCGCGCCGTCCCCGGAGTCCCGCATGAGCCCCACCAGGGACTCCTCGGACGTGGAGATCTCGGTGCGCAGCCGCAGAGCCTCGGCCGTCAGTTCCGCGCGGGCCTCCGCGACCTCTTCGGGCGTCCACGGGTCCTCACCCGGGCGCACCGCGAGTTCGCCGGGCTCCACCGCGGCGACACGCGCGTTGGGTAGGGCGCTCTTCGCCGCTGTGGCCGTGCCAGGGGTCTTCTTCGCAACCACGGTCGTGGCTCCCGTCTGCTTCGCGGCCTCGGCCGCGCCCGCCTTGTTGGCCGTGCTCTTCCTGGCCGCCGTCTTCCCGGAGGTGCCCTGCCCGGCGGCCCCCTGCGGGGCCCCGGCCTCCGTGGCGGCCGTCTCCTCGACCGCGGTGTCCTTTGCGGCCGTCTTCCGACCCGCGGCCTTCGTCGCGGCCGTGCCCTTGGCCGCACCCTTCGGCGCGGCTGTCTTCCTGACCGCGCTCTTCGGCGCGGCGGTTTTGCCGACCGCGCTCTTCGGCGCTGCCGTGCTCTTGGCCGCGCTCCCGGTCGCGGCCGTGCTCTTCGCGGCGGCCCTCTTCGTGACCGCCTTCTTCTGCGTGGCCGACCCCTTCTCGGCGGCCGCGGACTTCCCGGCGCCCGCCTTCCCGGTGGCTCCGGCCTCCGCGACCGCCCCCTTGGCGACCGCCTTGCCGGTGGCTGCCTTCTTGGCGACCGCGGACTTCTTCTTGGCCGACGCCTTCTCGGCAACCTCAGACTTCCCGGCGCCCGCCTTCTCAGTCGCTCCGGCCTCCCCGACCGCCGCCTTGGCGACCCCCTTCCCGGTGGCCGTGGACTTCTTGGTCACCGACGCCTTCGGGGCGGCCCCAGACTTCCCGGCGCCCGCCTTCCCGGTGGCTCCGGCCTCCCCGACCGCCCCCTTGGCGACCCCCTTCCCTGTGGCCGCCTTCTTGGCGACCCCGGCCTCCTTCGTGACCGCCTTCTTCGTGCCCGCGGCCCTTTTCGTCACCCCGGGCTTCTTCGTCGCCTGCGCCTTCTTCGGGACCGAGGCCTTGCCGACGCCCTTCGCGGCCTCCGCCGTCCCACCGACCGGCGGCTCGGCCTCCGGTCTCCCGGCCGGGGCCTCCTCCCGCCCGGCACTCCGGGAGGCCGTGGCCTTCTTCGCGACACTCTGCGCCGCCGCTCCGACCGCCTTCACGGCCTTGGCCGCCGCGCCCTTGCCGGACGACGCGGCCTCGGACGCCACCCCGCGCACACTCTTCTTCCCGCCCGCGTCCTTGGCCTCGCCACCGGAGGCACGGGCATGGGTGGAACGGCCCGACGCCGACTGCTGTACGGCGGTCTTCTTCGCCACCATGCCGCGGCCCCTTCACATATTGTGATCTTGCACGCGAATCGTGCTGGGACGATAAATCGACTTGAGTCCCGCGGCAACGGGGCACGCCGCCCGATTCGCCCGCCCCGCACGTGCGGGGCGGGAAGCATGCATGCGTTGTGCCCAGCTCCCCGCCGGGTAATCCGCACAATCCCCCGTCCCGGAATCCGAACAGCCGTGCCGCTCCATTCGGGTCACTCGACGCCCTGCGGCGGCCTCCCCGCCCGGCCCCGGAAAAGCGGTCGGCCGCTGTCCCCGGGGCGCCGTACACTGGGCGAAGCGAGAAGCGTGGATGGGGACGAGTAGCGGCGTAAGCAGCCCAGAGCGACCCGGGGACGGTGGAAGCCCGGGGGCGAGCGCGACGCGAAGATCACCCCGGAGCCGCCGGAAGAAACCCCCAGTGGGGGGCGTAGACCCGGCATCGCGACCCCAATGAGGGGGCTCACCGACGCACACCCCGTGTCGGCGGGCCAAGGAGGGTGGTACCGCGGGAGCGCGCCGAGACCGGCGTAGAGAACAAGGCTCTCGTCCCTCCGGACGGAAGGCAGCACATCCGCCGGAGGAAGACTGATGACGCAGTACCGCCAGGTGCCCGCCCAGGTCGACCTGCCCGCGCTCGAGCACGCGGTGCTCGACTTCTGGCGCGAGCAGAAGATCTTCGCCAAGACCCTGGAGCAGTCCGAGGGCCGCCCCGAGTGGGTGTTCTACGAGGGCCCGCCCACCGCCAACGGCATGCCGGGCGCCCACCACATCGAGGCGCGCGTCTTCAAGGACGTCTTCCCCCGCTTCCGCACCATGCGCGGCTACCACGTGGCCCGCAAGGCCGGCTGGGACTGCCACGGCCTCCCGGTGGAGCTGGCGGTCGAGAAGGAGCTCGGCTTCAGCGGCAAGAAGGACATCGAGGCGTACGGCATCGCCGAGTTCAACGCCAAGTGCCGCGAGTCCGTGACCCGCCACACCGACGCCTTCGAGGCGCTCACGACCCGCATGGGCTACTGGACCGACCTCCAGGACCCGTACCGCACGATGGACCCGGAGTACATCGAGTCCGTCTGGTGGTCGCTGAAGACGATCTTCAACAAGGGCCTGCTGGTCCAGGACCACCGCGTCGCCCCCTGGTGTCCGCGCTGCGGCACCGGCCTGTCCGACCACGAGCTGGCGCAGGGCTACGAGACGGTCGTGGACCCGTCCGTGTACGTCCGTTTCCCGCTCACCTCCGGTCCGCTCGCCGGCGAGGCCGCGCTCCTGGTGTGGACGACGACCCCCTGGACCCTGGTGTCCAACACGGCGGTCGCCGCGCACCCGGAGGTCAGCTACGTCGTCGCGACCAATGGCGAGGAGAAGCTCGTCGTCGCCGAGCCGCTGCTCGCCAAGGCGCTCGGCGAGGGCTGGGAGACCACCGGCCAGTCCTTCACCGGCGCCGAGATGGAGCGCTGGACCTATCAACGTCCGTTCGAGCTCGTGGAGTTCCCGGAGCCGGCGCATTACGTCGTCAACGCCGAATACGTCACGACCGAGGACGGTACGGGCCTGGTCCACCAGTCCCCCGCCTTCGGTGAGGACGACCTCAAGGTCTGCCGCGCCTACGGTCTGCCCGTGGTGAACCCGGTCCGCCCGGACGGCACCTTCGAGGAGGACGTCCCCCTCGTGGGCGGCGTCTTCTTCAAGAAGGCTGACGAAAAGCTCACCGAGGACCTCCAGCAGCGCGGCCTCCTCTTCCGGCACATCCCGTACGAGCACAGCTACCCGCACTGCTGGCGCTGCCACACCGCGCTCCTGTACTACGCGCAGCCGTCCTGGTACATCCGCACCACCGCCGTCAAGGACCGCCTCCTCCAGGAGAACGAGAACACCAACTGGTTCCCGGAGACGGTCAAGCACGGCCGCTTCGGCGACTGGCTCCAGAACAACATCGACTGGGCGCTGTCCCGCAACCGCTACTGGGGCACCCCGCTGCCCATCTGGCGCTGCGAGGACGACCACCTCACCGTCGTCGGCTCCCGCGCGGAGCTCTCCGAGCTGACCGGCACGGACCACTCCGAACTGGACCCGCACCGCCCGTACATCGACGACGTCACCTTCGCGTGCCCCCAGTGCCAGAAGACGGCCAGGCGCGTACCGGAGGTCATCGACGCCTGGTACGACTCCGGATCGATGCCGTTCGCGCAGTGGGGCTACCCGTACAAGAACAAGGAACTGTTCGAGTCCCGCTACCCGGCACAGTTCATCTCCGAGGCCATCGACCAGACGCGCGGCTGGTTCTACACGCTGATGGCCGTCGGCACCCTGGTCTTCGACAAGTCGTCGTACGAGAACGTCGTCTGCCTCGGCCACATCCTCGCCGAGGACGGCCGCAAGATGTCCAAGCACCTGGGCAACACCCTGGAGCCGATCCCGCTGATGGACCGGCACGGCGCGGACGCGGTGCGCTGGTTCATGGCGGCCGGCGGTTCCCCCGTGGGCGGCCCGCCGCGTGGGCCACGGCACGATCCAGGAGGTCGTCCGCAAGACGCTCCTGACGTACTGGAACACGGTCGCCTTCCAGGCCCTGTACGCGCGTACGTCGAACTGGGCGCCCAGCGAGGCGGACCCGGCCCCGGCCGACCGCCCGGTCCTGGACCGCTGGCTGCTGTCCGAACTGCACGCCCTGACCGACCAGGTGACCCAGTCCCTGGAGTCGTACGACACCCAGCGCGCCGGCAAGCTCCTGTCGGCCTTCGTCGACGACCTGTCCAACTGGTACGTACGCCGGTCCCGGCGCCGCTTCTGGCAGGGCGACAAGGCCGCGCTGCGCACGCTGCACGAGGTCGTCGAGACGGTCACCCAGCTGATGGCCCCGCTGACCCCGTTCATCACCGAGCGGGTCTGGCAGGACCTGGTCGTGCCGGTCACCCCGGGCGCCCCGGAGTCGGTGCACCTGGCCTCCTGGCCGGAGGCGGACCTCAAGGCCATCGACCCTGAGCTGTCCAGGCAGATGGTCCTGGTGCGCCGGCTCGTCGAGCTGGGCCGTGCCACGCGCGCGGAGTCGGGCGTGAAGACCCGGCAGCCGCTGTCCCGGGCGCTCATCGCCGCGACCGGCTTCGACGCCCTCGACCGAGAACTGCACGCGCAGATCACGGACGAGCTGAACGTGACCGCGCTCGCCTCCCTCAGCGAGGTCGGCGGCAGCCTGGTCGACACCACGGCGAAGGCCAACTTCCGCGCCCTGGGCAAGCGGTTCGGCAAGCGCGTCCAGGAGGTGGCCAAGGCCGTCGCGAACGCCGACGCGGCCGCGCTCTCCCTCGCCCTGCGCGAGGGCACGGCGTCAGTGGAGGTCGACGGCGAGACGATCGCACTCGCCCCCGATGAGGTGATCATCACGGAAACCCCGCGCGAGGGCTGGTCGGTGGCGTCCGACTCCGGTGCGACGGTGGCCCTGGACCTGGAGATCACGGAGGAGCTGCGCCGAGCGGGTCTGGCCCGTGACGCGATCCGCCTGATCCAGGAGGCCCGCAAGAACAGCGGCCTCGACGTGGCCGACCGCATCGCGCTGCGCTGGACCTCCACGGACCCGGCGGTCCTCGCGGCGCTGTCCGAGCACGCGGCTCTGATCGCCGACGAGGTCCTGGCGACGGACTTCTCCCAGGGCGAGGCGGACGACACCTACGGCACCCCGTTCACCGACGAGGGCCTGTCGCTGACGTTCCGCCTGCGCAAGGCGTAGGACCGAGAAGAAAGGCCCGGTTCCCCCGCGAAGGCGAGGGGACCGGGCCTTTCTTCATGTCCGCGACACCGTGATCAACCCGCGTAAAAGGGCAGGGCCCCGGATCGAAATCCGGGGCCCTGCCCTGAACGCTGCCGACGCCTGAGGCGTACTAGAGGCCGTCAGTTGTCGTCCTCGTCGATGAGGAAGCCACGCATGGGCGAGGGAGCCTGCCCCATCGGGCCGGGACCCTGCGGCCGCACCGGCGCCATCGGCTGGGTCATCGCGGGCGACATCTGCTGCTGGCCGCCGTAGGACGGGCCGGCCGGCGAAGGACCGCCACCCATGCCCTGGTTGCCACCGTACGACGGCGCACTCGCACCGGCCGGAGCCATCGAAGGCGCCGGGGACGGCGGCAGCGACGCGGTCGCCGGGGTACGCGGCGGAGCCAGCGAGTCGTCGGCCTGGGTCTCCAGCTGACGCAGCTGGGACTCGAGGTACGACTTCAGACGCGTGCGGTACTCGCGCTCGAAGCCGCGCAGGTCCTCGACCTTGCGCTCCAGCGTGGCGCGGGCGGACTCCAGGGAGCCCATCGCTACGCGGTGCTTCTCCTGCGCGTCCCGCTCCAGGGCGTCGGCCTTGGCACGGGCGTCACGCTCGAGACCCTCGGCACGCGAACGCGCCTCGCCGACGATCTTGTTGGCCTCGGAACGGGCCTCCGCGATCGCCTGGTCGGCGGTCTGCTGGGCGAGCGAGAGGACTCGGGCGGCGCTGTCGCCACCGGGGCCCTGACCGGGGCCGCCCATCGGACCGCCCATGGGGCCGCCCATCGGGCCACCCATCTGCTGCTGCATGGGCGGCTGACCGCCCATGGTGCCCTGGCCCATCTGGCCCTGGCCCATCGGGCCCTGACCCATCTGACCCTGGCCCATCGGCCCCTGACCCATGGGCCCCTGACCCATCGGACCGGGACCCTGCGGGCCGCCCTGGCCACCGCCGGGACCGGCAGGCAGCTGCGGCGCACCGCTCGGCAGCTGGGGCGGGCCACCCATGGGGCCGCCCATCTGCTGCTGCGGCGGACCGGATATGCCGGCAGGCACGGGGGCGCCGGGACCGGGCCCACGCATGCCCTGCTGCGGCATTCCCTGCTGCGGCATTCCCTGTCCGGGCATGCCACCTTGCTGCTGGTCCTGCTGCTCCGGAGGCTTGCGCATGTTCTGCTGGTTCTGGGCAGCAGCACGCGTCGCCGCGGCCAGCTTGGCGCGCAGGTCCTCGTTCTCGCGCAGCAGGCGGGTCAGTTCGGCTTCGACCTCGTCGAGGAAGGCATCGACCTCGTCCTCGTCATAGCCTTCTCGGAGGCGGACGGTCGTGAACTGCTTGTTCCGCACGTCCTCGGGGGTCAACGGCATCTCTTCACCTCAACGTAGTCATCGGCAGTCGGCAAGACCGTATCGTCCACAGTCACCTCGACAGGTTTCCCGTGATGGAGATGAGGATGTAGACGATGATCATCAGCACGAAGAAGGACAGGTCGAGCGCCACGCCCCCGAGACGCAGCGGCGGGATGAACCGCCGCAGAAGCTTCAACGGTGGATCGGTGACAGTGTAGGTGGCCTCCAGAACGACCACCATCGCCTTGCCGGGTTGCCACGAGCGGGCGAACTGGAAGACGTAGTCCATGACCAACCGGAAGATGAGCACGATGAGGAACACCATCAGCGCGATGTAGATCACCTGTGCGAACACGCTCATGGACTGTCTTTCCCTCTCCCCTGTTCCGTGCTTCGTTCCGGTTGTTGCTTCTCAGCTCTGATTGAAGAACCCGCCCTCTGCGATGCGGGCCTTGTCCTCCGCCGTGACATCGACGTTAGCAGGCGACAACAGGAACACCTTCTGCGTCACCCGCTCGATGCTGCCGTGAAGACCAAACACCAAACCGGCCGCAAAGTCGACAAGTCGCTTGGCGTCTGTGTCATCCATCTCAGTCAGATTCATGATCACCGGGGTGCCTTCACGGAAGTGTTCCCCGATGGTACGGGCCTCGTTGTAGGTCCGGGGGTGAAGTGTGGTGATCCGGTAAGGCTCTCGTTCCGACACGACCTTGGGCATGATCACCGGTGCGTTCTTCTCCAGGCTTGCGCGCTCTTGTGTGATGGATGCCACGGGCGCGATGCGCGCCGGACGCACCGATTCCGCGGCGAGCGAAGAGGATCGGGGCACCGGGTCGCGCGGCACCGAGGACTGCACCACTCTGACCGATTCACCCCTTTCAGGCTGAAGTGCCTGATGTGACTGATGAGACGGCTCATGCCGTCGGCGGTCCCGTTCGGGCTCCGGGTCGAGTTCCGGTTCGAAGTCGTCGTCGGGGTCGAAACCGCGGCCGTCGTACCCATCGTCCTCCACGAGGCCGAGGTAGACCGCCATCTTGCGCATCGCGCCGGCCATTCTCTGAGTCCTCCGCTCTGTGGTGGATCGGCTGACGACTGCCAAGTGCCCGCGATCCACGAGGTCGTTATGACCGCCTCTCGGCGGCAATGACCATATTTTCTGCTGTGGTCCGACTTCCTGGCGACGTTACCCGAGCCGGGGGCGGACTCCGAGTACCGCGGTGCCGACGCGCACATGTGTCGCCCCTGCCGCCACGGCCTGTTCGAGGTCCGCGCTCATCCCTGCCGAGACCATGTTCGCAGCCGGATGGTCCCGGCGCAGGTCGGTCGACAAATCCATCAACCGCTCGAACGCCGCCTGTTCGCGTCCCGCGTACTCCCCGGTGAGCGGAGCGACGGTCATCAGACCGTCGAGCCGCAGTCCCGGAGCCCGGGCCACGAGACCGGCCAACTCCCCGATCCCGCCCGGCGCCACACCACCCCGCTCCCCTCGCTCGCTCGAACCGGCGTCGAGTGCGACCTGGATCAGGCAGCCCACTTCGCGCTCGGCCTTCACGGCCTCCCTGGAGAGAGCCGTCACCAACTTCGAACGATCGACAGACTGCACGAGATCCGCGTAACCCACTACAGATCGCACTTTGTTGGTCTGCAATTGACCAACGAAATGCCAAGTAAGGGGCAGATCCGAGCATTCGGCGGCCTTGGGTGCCGCGTCCTGGTCCTTGTTCTCGGCGACGTGGCGCACCCCGAGCGCGGAGAGAATCCGCACATCGCTCGCGGGGTAGGTCTTGGTGACCACGATGAGGGTGACCTCTTCGCGCCCCCGCCCGGCGGCCGCACACGCGGCGGCGATGCGCTGCTCCACCTTCGCCAGATTTGCGGCGAGTTCGTCCTTACGGTCCGTCATGCCCCATCAGTCCAGCCAGACATATCCCGCGAGTCGCCCCGTGGCGCGATCGCGGCGATACGAGAAGTGGTCGCCCGACTCCAGCGTGCACACCGGCGACTGCCGCCGGTCGTGCACCCCGAGCCGGTCGAGCTGCGCGTGCACTCCGGCGCTCACGTCGACCGCGGGAGTGCCCCAACTCGTCTCGGCGTGCGCCGCGGGTTCAACGGCGGCGACCTCGGCGCGCATCTCCTCGGGCACTTCGTAGCACCTGCCGCAGACGGCGGGTCCGGTGCGGGCGACGATCCGGGCGGGATCGGCGCCGAGTTCGGTCATCGCGCGTAGCGCGGCCGGGACGACTCCGGCCACCATGCCGGGCCGGCCCGCGTGGGCCGCCGCGGCGATCCCGGCGACCGGGTCGGCGAGCAGCACCGGGGTGCAGTCGGCGGTGAGGACGGCGAGGGCGAGACCGCGTTCGGCGGTGACAACCGCGTCGACCCGGGGCACCGGCTGCTTGCCCCAGGGCTCCGAGACCACCACGACGTCCGCCCCGTGCACCTGGTTCATCCAGACCACGCGGGCCGGGTCGAGACCGAGCGACTTGGCGGCCAGTTCGCGGTTTGTTGTCACGGCTTCGGGGTCGTCGCCGACCGCTCCGCCGAGGTTGAGCTCCTCATACGGAGCGGCGCTCACCCCGCCCCACCGGTCGGTGAAGACGAAGTGCGCGCCGCTCACGCTGTCGCGCTGTCCTATCACTTCAGGAAGTCCGGCACGTCCAGCTCCTCGGCCGCGCTGTCCGAGTAGCTCCGGGACGGCGGGACGGGCGGGGCGACCGGGAGGTCGGCGGCCGGCTCGGGCGCGGGCTCCGGGTCCTCCTTCGGCGTGACGCTGCCGAGCGAGCCGAAGGACGGACGGCTCTCGGTCTGCCGTACCGGAGTGGGCTCCTCGCGGCGGGCCGAGGTCGAGGAGGAACCCATGACCGTCTCACGGCGGGTCGGCGGCTGGCCCCCGTCGAAGCCGGCGGCGATCACGGTGACGCGGACCTCGTCGCCGAGGGCGTCGTCGATGACCGCGCCGAAGATGATGTTGGCCTCGGGGTGGGCGGCCTCGCTCACCAGCTGAGCCGCCTCGTTGATCTCGAACAGACCGAGGTCGCTGCCGCCGGAGATGGAGAGCAGCACGCCCCGGGCGCCGTCGATGGACGCCTCCAAGAGCGGCGAGGAGATCGCCATCTCGGCCGCGGCCACCGCGCGGTCGTCGCCGCGGGCCGAGCCGATGCCCATGAGCGCCGAACCGGCCTCGGACATGACCGACTTGACGTCGGCGAAGTCGAGGTTGATCAGACCGGGCGTGGTGATGAGGTCGGTGATGCCCTGGACACCGGAGAGCAGGACCTGGTCGGCCGACTTGAAGGCGTCGAGGACCGAGACCTGGCGGTCCGAGATGGACAGCAGGCGGTCGTTGGGGATGACGATGAGGGTGTCGACCTCTTCGCGGAGTTCCGCGATGCCGTCCTCGGCCTGGTTGGCGCGGCGCCGGCCCTCGAAGGTGAACGGGCGGGTGACCACGCCGATGGTGAGGGCGCCCAGCGAGCGGGCGATGTTGGCCACGACGGGCGCGCCGCCGGTGCCGGTGCCGCCGCCTTCACCGGCCGTCACGAAGACCATGTCGGCCCCCTTGAGGACCTCCTCGATCTCCTCGCGGTGGTCCTCGGCCGCCTTGCGGCCGACGGCCGGGTTGGCGCCGGCGCCGAGTCCGCGGGTGAGTTCTCGGCCGACGTCGAGCTTGACGTCGGCGTCGCTCATCAACAGCGCCTGTGCGTCGGTGTTGATGGCGATGAACTCGACGCCCTTGAGACCGACCTCGATCATCCGGTTGATGGCATTGACACCACCGCCGCCGACACCGATGACTTTGATGACTGCGAGGTAGTTCTGCGGTGCTGCCACGTCGAAGGCCTCTCGCCTCGAGTTACGTGTCGCCGAACCGACGAAGCAGTACTGCCTCGCGATCCGTCGACTGATGCCGAATGGGACGGCCCGTAGCGCCGACCCGAACCCTAACGCTGAAGTTTAGGGTTACCAGTGTGTCTGTTCCCTGGAGTCTTCTGAACAGGACACTAAGTCGACAAGTGGCGCACGTTCAACGAACACGCCGAACCTCCCGTTTTTCTTTTCACCCTATGTGATCAGCCGTAGCAGTGCCCAACCAGGGTGCTGGCCTGCGCTGATGTGCGTCAACTCCCCGATGACGCGGGGGCGGTGGGAACGCTGACGTCGAAGTGCCGCGCATCGGGGGCGGCTTTCATGAGAGCGGTGAGCGTACGGGCCTTGGCGGCACCGTTCTCGCCGCTCCCCCAGGCGACGGTGCGACCGCCCCTCAACTCCAGCGAGATGTCGTCGTACGAACGCACCTTGACGGAACGGGTCGCGCGCGCGACATCGATCGGAATGTCACCCGCCACGCGCACCGCTTCGCGCACGAGCCGGGACTCGCCGAAGCGGCGCAGGCTCGCGGCGCGGGTGTCCGGCCGACCGAGCGTCAATTCCAGTGCGGGAACGCCTTTCGGGGCCACGGGAACCGTGGCGAATCGGACACCTTCGTCGTCCACTTCGACAAAGTTTCGGCCCTTTTGGACAAGCAGAACCGGAGTACGCTCAGTCACTTTCAGCCCGATTCCATGCGGCCAGGATCGAGCGACATCAACCGAGTCAATTCGGGGCAATTTCCGGCGCAGTCGCGCGTCGATCGCGTCGGTGTCGACGGAAATCAGCGGCGAGCCGACCGGGACGTCCGCGACCTCGCGGACCTGTTCCGGAGTCAGCACCAGGGTTCCCGAGACCGAGACGCGCTCAACGCGGAACCACTGGGAGCCGTACAACAGCCCGAAGGCACCCGCGGAGAGAAACGCGAACGCCACGGCAAGGATGATGATCATACGAAGCCGACGCGCCCTCAACCGCCGGGCGGGAGGCGGGCCGGACGACTCCTGCTGGCGTTCACCGCGCTCGGCGGTCGTCGATCCGGCCACGCGCACTCCCTCTTCCTGGCTACTGGCGTCGGTGCGAGGCGATCGCCTCGTACACCATGCCGACGAGCAGGTCGTCGGCGTCCCGGCGGCCGAACTCGGCGGCGGCGCGGGACATCTCGTACAGCCGGTGCGGGTCGGCGAGCACGGGCAGGACGTGACCCCGTACCCATTCGGGCGTCAGTTCCGCGTCGTCGACCAGCAGTCCGCCGCCGGCCTTGACCACCGGCTGGGCGTTCAGCCGCTGTTCGCCATTGCCGATGGGCAGCGGGACGTAGGCGGCCGGGAGCCCGACGGCGGAGAGTTCGGCGACGGTCATCGCGCCCGCGCGGCAGAGCATCATGTCGGCCGCGGCGTACGCGAGGTCCATCCGGTCCAGGTAACTTACCGGGATGTACGGGGGCATTCCCGGCATCTGCTGTACATGCGGCAGTTCGTTCTTGGGACCGACCGCGTGCAGGATCTGGATCCCGGCCTGCTGGAGCAGGGGCGCGACCTGCTGGACGACCTCGTTGAGGCGCCGGGCGCCCTGCGAGCCGCCGGAGACCAGCAGGGTCGGCAGGTTCGGGTCGAGGCCGAACAGGTGCCGGGCCTCGGGGCGGACGGCGGCCCGGTCCAGGGTGGCGATGGTGTGGCGCAGCGGGATGCCGATGTAGCGGGAGTTGCGCAGCTTGCTGTCCGGCGTGGCGACGGCGACCTGGGCGGCGTACCGGGACCCGATCTTGTTGGCGAGGCCGGGACGGGCGTTGGCCTCGTGGACCACGATCGGCACGCCGAGCCGCTTGGCGGCGAGGTAGCCGGGCAGCGCCACGTAGCCGCCGAAGCCGACGACCGCGTCGGCCTTCGTGCGCTCCAGGATCTGCTCCGTGGCCTTGATCGTGCCACGCAGCCGGCCCGGGACGGTGATCAGCTCGGGGGTCGGCTTACGGGGCAGCGGGACGGCCGGGATGAGCGCGAGCTCGTAGCCGCGCTGTGGGACGAGCTTGGTCTCCAGGCCCCGTTCCGTGCCCAGGGCCGTGATCCCCACGGTCGGGTCCTGCCTGCGCAGGGCGTCCGCGAGGGCGAGCGCGGGCTCGATGTGGCCGGCGGTCCCCCCACCGGCGAGTACGACATGCACCGAAATTCACCGCTCTCCGGACGAACGCGCCGATGGGGCGCGCCGTCTCATCGTGTTCCATCTCCGAGGCCCCCGTGCCGGCACGGCGCCTCCCGCCCGCTTTCTACCAAAGCGGGGTTGCCGCATCGAAAGCGCCGCCCGCGCAGCGGGATCGTCACGCGCGAACGCGATCAGCAGCCCGATGGCGAACATGGTCGGCAGCAGGGCGGACCCTCCGTAGGAGAACAGCGGGAGCGGGACTCCGGCGATCGGCAGCAGACCGAGCACCGCACCGATGTTGATCACTGCCTGAGCGGTGATCCAGGTGGTCACGCCTCCCGCGGCATACCTCACGAAGGGGTCCTCCGTGCGTCCGGCCACGCGGATACCCGCATAGCCTAGAGCCGCGAAGAGAGCGAGTACCGACAGCGTCCCCGCAAGGCCCAGTTCCTCACCGGTGACGGCGAAGATGAAGTCGGTGTGGGCTTCGGGTAGTTGGCCCCATTTCTCCACACTGGCACCGAGCCCGGAGCCAAAGATTCCGCCGGAGGCCAGGGCGTAGATGCCGTGCACGGCCTGCCAGCAGTCGGCGCCCCCCGACCTGGGCTCGGTGGCCCCGATGCAGGCGAGCCGGGCCATGCGGTTGGGGCTGGTCTTGATGAGGATCATCCCGATCAGCCCGGCGATCGACAGCACCCCGACGAACAGCCGGGTCGGGGCCCCCGCGAGCCACAGCAGGCCGAACAGGATCGCCGTCAGGATGATCGCCGTGCCCATGTCGCCGCCGAGCATGATCAGCCCGAGCAGCAGGAAGGTGACCGGGACGAGCGGCACCAGCATGTGCTTCCACTGGGTCAGCAGCTTCTTGTCCTGCTTGCGGGCGAGCAGGTCGGCCGCCCACAGCACGAGGGCGAGCTTGCCGAACTCGCTGGGCTGGATCTGGAAGGAGCCGCCGAGCGAGATCCAGTTCTGGTTGCCGTTGACCGACATCCCTATCCCCGGCACCTGCACCAGGGCCATCAGGAAGACCGCGCCCGCCAGGATCGGGTAGGCGAGCGCCCGGTGCAGCTTGACCGGCATCCGGGAAGCGATCAGCAGCAGTGCGGCACCGATGACGGCGGCCAGGAACTGCTTGCGGAAGAAGAAGGATCCCGGCAACGACATCTGCAGAGCCGTGATCTGGGAGGCCGAGTAGACCATCACCAGCCCGAGCACGGTGATCAGGAGACTGCCACCGAGGATCAGGTAGTAGGCGGTAAGCGGCCGGTCCCAGGCCTTTCGCGCGCGCGTGTAGAGCCGTTGTACGGGGTTCTCGGGCAGGGACCGGGCGACGGCGGGGCGTCGGGCCGCCCGCTGCACGGGCGGCCTGCCGGTTCGGCTGGTGGGCATCAACGCCTCCGCTACGTCGGTCAGGAGCCGAGTTCGCGAACCGCCTCCGCGAACGCGTCACCGCGCTTGTTGTAGTTGGCGAACATGTCCATCGAGGCGCAGGCCGGGGCCAGCAGCACCGTGTCCCCTGCGACGGCGAGGCGGGAGGCCTCCTGGACAGCCGCGAGCATCGCCCCAGTGTCGGTCCGGTCGAGGTCCACCACGGGTACTTCCGGGGCGTGTCGCGCGAGGGCTTCACGGATCAGGGCGCGGTCCTGGCCGATGAGCACGACACCGCGAAGTCGCTTTGCCGACTTGGCGACCAGTTCGTCGAAGGTGGCGCCCTTGGCGAGCCCGCCGGCGATCCACACGATCGACTCGTAGGCCGCCAACGAGGCTTGTGCCGCGTGGGTGTTGGTGGCCTTGGAGTCGTCGACGTAGGCGACCGCGTCCACGTCGGCCACGTGGGAGATGCGGTGGGCGTCCGGGGTGAAGTCCCGCAGCCCGTCCCGTACGGCCCTGGCGGGCACCCCGAATGCGCGTGCGAGGGCCGCCGCCGCAAGGGCGTTGGCGATGTTGTGCGGGGCGGGCGGGTCGACGTCGGAGACCTCGGCGAGCTCCTGGGCGTTCTTGTGCCGGTCCTCGACGAAGGCCCGGTCGACCAGGATGCCCTCGACGACACCGAGTTGGGACGGTCCGGGGGTGCCGAGGGTGAAGCCGATCGCCCGGCAACCCTCCTCCACGTCCGCCTCGCGCACCAGGTCCTCGGTGGCCTTGTCGGCCACGTTGTAGACGCAGGCGACCCGATTGCCCTCGTAGATGCGGCCCTTGTCGGCTGCGTACGCCTCCATGGAGCCGTGCCAGTCGAGATGGTCGGGGGCGAGATTGAGCACGGCGGCGGAGTGGGCGCGCAGCGAGGGCGCCCAGTGGAGCTGATAACTCGACAACTCCACGGCCAGGACGTCGTACTGCTCGTCGCCGAGGACCGCGTCCAGGAGGGAGACGCCGATGTTGCCGACGGCGGCGGTGCGCAGCCCCGCGGCCTTCAGGATCGACGCCAGCATCTGGGTGGTGGTCGTCTTGCCGTTGGTGCCAGTGATCGCGAGCCAGGGGGCCGCGTCGGGGCCCCTGAGACGCCAGGCGAGCTCCACGTCGCCCCAGATCTCCAGACCGGCCTCACGGGCCGCTGCGAAGAGCGGCTTGTCCGGCTTCCAGCCCGGCGCGGTGACGACGAGTTCGGTGCCCTCGGGCAGGGTCGCACCATCGCCGAGACGCACGGTGATGCCCAGCGCCTCCAACTCGGCGGCCTGCTCACGCGCGCGTGCGTCGTCGCCGTCGTTGACGACCGTGACGTGCGCCCCGCGCGCGTGCAGCGCCCTGGCCGCCGGGATGCCGGAGACACCGAGTCCGGCGACGGTGACGTGCTTCCCCTGCCAGTCGAGGTGCTCCGAGGAGGTCACTTTTCTGCTGCCCATCCCGCGTAGAAGAGACCCAGGCCGACGATCACGCAGATGCCCTGGATGATCCAGAAGCGGACCACCACGAGGACTTCGGACCAGCCCTTGAGTTCGAAGTGGTGCTGGAGCGGGGCCATGCGGAAGACGCGCTTGCCGGTGAGCTTGAAGGAGCCGACCTGGATGACCACCGACATGGTGATGAGGACGAACAGGCCGCCCATGATGGCCACCAGCAGCTCCGTGCGGGAGAGGATGGCCAGGCCGGTGAGGACACCGCCGAGCGCGAGCGAACCCGTGTCACCCATGAAGATCTTGGCCGGCGAGGTGTTCCACCACAGGAAGCCGAGGCAGGCACCCATCAGTGCCGAGGCGATGACCGCCAGGTCGAGGGGATCCCGTACCTCGTAGCAGGCACCCGGGTTGGTCAGGGTGCCCGCGTTGGCGCAGGACTCCTGGAACTGCCAGACGCCGATGAAGGTGTAGGCGCCGAAGACGAGGACGGAGGCGCCGGTGGCGAGGCCGTCCAGACCGTCGGTGAGGTTCACGCCGTTCGACATCGCGAGGATCATGAACAGCGCCCAGACCACGAACAGGATCGGGCCGATCTTCCAGCCGAAGTCGGTGATGAACGACAGCTTGGTGGAGGCCGGGGTGTTGCCGCGGGCGTCCGGGAACATCAGCGCGAGCACCGCGAAGCTGATGCCGACGATGAGCTGACCTGCCATCTTCGCCTTGGCCCGCAGGCCCAGCGAACGCCGCTTGACGATCTTGATGTAGTCGTCGAGGAAGCCGACCAGGCCCATGCCGCACATCAGGCCGAGCACTAGCAGACCCGAGTAGGTGGGCGGGAAACCGGTGATGACCTTGGACAGGAAGTAGGCGACGACCGTCGCCAGGATGAAGGCGATACCACCCATGGTCGGCGTACCGCGCTTGCTGGCGTGCTCGCGCGGGCCGTCGTCCCGGATGTACTGGCCGTAACCCTTGCGCGCGAGCAGCTTGATCAGCAGCGGGGTGCCGACCAGGGTCAGAAAGAGGCCGATGACTCCTGAGAACAGGATCTGCTTCATCATCGGGCGGCAACCTCACCCTCGGCGTCGAGCAGCGCCTGGGCGACGCTCTCCAGGCCGACCGAACGGGACGCCTTCACGAGGACGACGTCTCCCGGGCGCAACTCACTGCGCAGCAGGTCGACCGCCGCCTGTGCGTCGGACACGTGCACCGACTCCTCACCCCACGAACCCTCGTTATATGCGCCCAGTTGCAGCCAGGACGCTTCCCTGCCCCCGACCGCGACGAGCTTGCCGACATTGAGCCGGACGGCGAGCCGTCCGACCGCGTCGTGCTCGGCGAGCGCCTCGTCCCCGAGCTCGGCCATCTTGCCGAGCACCGCCCAGGTCCGCCGCCCCTTGCCCATCGCCGCGAGCGCGCGCAAGGCCGCTCGCATGGACTCGGGGTTCGCGTTGTAGGCGTCGTTGACGATGGTCACGCCGTCCGGGCGCTCGGTGACCTCCATACGCCAGCGGGAGAGGGAGCCCGCCTCGGAGAGCGCGGTGGCGATCTCGGTTGCGGACATGCCCAGCTCATGGGCGACGGCGGCCGCGGCGAGCGCGTTCGACACGTGGTGCTCACCGTACAGGCGCATGGTCACTTCGCTTGCACCGGAGGGTGTGTGAAGCATGAAGGCAGGCTGTCCGCTGTCCGTGAGTCGTACGTTCTCGGCGCGTACGTCCGCTTCGCCGGACTCTCCGAAAAGGATCACCTTCGCCTTCGTACGGGACGCCATGGCCCGTACGAGAGGATCGTCGGCGTTGAGGATCGCCGCACCCTCCGCGGGCAGCGCCTCCACCAACTCGCCCTTGGCCTGCGCGATCTGCTCGCGGCCGCCGAACTCGCCGATGTGCGCGGAGCCGACGTTGAGGACCAGGCCGATCTTCGGGGGCGTCAGATCCGTGAGGTAGCTGATGTGGCCGATCCCGCGGGCGCCCATCTCCAGGACGAGGAACTTCGTCTCCTCGGTGGCGGTGAGCGCGGTGAGCGGCAGCCCGATCTCGTTGTTGAGCGAGCCCGGCGTGAACACCGTCGGCGCCTTGCTCCGGAGCACCTGGGCGATGAGGTCCTTGGTGCTGGTCTTGCCGGCCGAGCCGGTGAGGGCGACGAGGGTCGCGCCGAGCCGTCGTACGACGTGACGCGCGAGGGCGCCGAGGGCCGTCTGGACGTCCTCGACGACGATCGCGGGCACGCCGACGGGGCGCTGTGCCAGCACGGCCACCGCGCCCGCCCGGACGGCCTGGTCGGCGTAGTCGTGGCCGTCGACGCGCTCCCCCACGAAGGCGGCGAACAGGCTGCCGTCCTTCACCTGCCGGGAGTCGATGACGACGGGCCCGTGCACCTGCGCCGACGGATCCGGTATGTCATGCGTCTGCCCGCCGACGACTGAGGCGATCTCGGCGAGAGAGAGGGCGATCACAAGTTCATCCCTGGGTCTTCTGGATGGCTTCTCGAAGCACCTGGCGGTCGTCGAAGGGACGGACCACCCCGGCGATGTCCTGGCCCTGCTCGTGGCCCTTCCCGGCGACCAGTACGGTGTCGCCCGGCCGCGCGCGGGCGACTGCTGCGGCGATCGCGGCGGCCCGGTCCTCGAAGACCTGGACCTCGCCACGCTCGTGTGCCGGTACGGACGCCGCGCCCTGGAGCATGGTTGCAAGAATCGCGAGGGGATCCTCGGAGCGGGGGTTGTCGGAGGTCAGTACGGCGGTGTCGGCGAGGCGGGCCGCGGCCGCGCCCATGGGGCCCCGCTTGGTCGTGTCACGGTCGCCTCCGCAGCCGAGCACGATGTGCACCTTGCCCTCGGTGACCTTGCGGAGCGCCTTGAGCACCGACTCGACGGCGTCGGTCTTGTGGGCGTAGTCCACGACCGCGAGGTAGGGCTGCCCGGCGTCCACGCGCTCCAGGCGGCCCGGCACGCCCGGTACGGCGGCGACGCCGTCGGCGGCGGTCTGCGGGTCGAGGCCGGCCGCGGCCAGGGCGACGATCGCGGCGAGGGTGTTCGCCACGTTGAAGGGGCCCGCGAGCGGAGACCTGGCGGCGATCCGCTCGCCCTTGGGGCCGATCACGGTGAACGTCGAGTCCATGGGACCGACTTCGACGCCCTCGGCACGCCAGTCGGCGTCGGGGTGGCCCTCCGCGGAGTAGGTGACGACCGGGACGGTGGCTTCCTTGGCGAGCCTGCGGCCGTACTCGTCGTCGAGGTTGACGACGCCGAGACGGCTGCGTTTCGGCGTGAAGAGCTGCGCCTTGGCCCGGAAGTAGTCCTCCATGTCGGAGTGGAACTCCATGTGTTCCGGGCTGAGGTTGGTGAAGACGCCGATGTCGAAGACGCAGCCGTCGACCCGGCCGAGGACCAGTGCGTGGCTGGAGACCTCCATGGCGACCGCCTCGACCCCGCGCTCGCGCATGACCGCGAACAGGGCCTGGAGGTCGGTGGCCTCGGGCGTGGTGCGCTCGGACTTGATGCGTTCGTCGCCGATGCGCATCTCGACGGTGCCGATCAGGCCGGTGGACCTGACCCCCTTGAGACCGCCCTCGACGAGATACGCCGTGGTGGTCTTGCCGGAGGTGCCGGTGATCCCGATCTGGAGCAGGTCCCGGCCGGGGTCGCCGTAGATCGTGGTGGCCAGTTCGCCCATGCGCGCGCGTGGGTCCTCGACGACCAGTACCGGAAGCCCGGTCGCGGCGGCGCGCTCGGCGCCGGTCGGGTCGGTCAGCACCGCGACCGCGCCGAGGCCGACGGCCTGGGTGACGAAGTCGGCGCCGTGCAGACGGGCGCCGGGGAGGGCGGCGTACAGGTCGCCGGGGCGGACGGCACGCGAGTCATGGGTGATCCCCGTGACCTGCGCGGCCTTCTGCGGCGGCTCGGCACCCAGCTGATCGGCGAGCTCCGCGAGGGGTGTTGCGGAGACCCGGACCGGCCGGGGCGGTCCCGGATAGGTCACGGGTGCGCCCTTCTGGGTGGTTTGGGACTGATCAGCGTGTGGCACGGCGGTGAGCGTACCGGGCGCACCCGCTTCGGAGCGAAGTGAGGGGCGGGGGGCGCCCTGGTTCCCGGCGTCGGAGGTGATCGTCGTCACGAGGTGGGTCCTGGTGGCCTTTCCGAGGTGCTGATGAGGTGCTGATGAGATGCAGGCGATGTGCGGGCTGGGTGTCCGCCGGTGCTGACGCCGTGCTGGTCAGGGCGTGTACGACACGGGCAGCTTCGCGGCCTTCGCCCCCGTGGGCGGGACCTGGAGGGTCTTCAGGGCGAACTCCATGACCTTCTTGTAGACGGGTCCGCAGATCTGGCCGCCGAAGTAGCTGCCGCTGGTGGCGTTCTGGATGGCGCAGTAGACGGTGATCCGGGGCTTGTCGGCGGGCGCGAAGCCGGCGAACGACGACGTGTAGCCCTTGTACTTGCCGGTGGCCGGATCCACACGGTTGGCCGTGCCCGTCTTGCCCGCGACCCGGTAGCCGGGAATGCGTGCCTTGGTGCCGGTGCCCTCCTGGTCGTCCACGACGGACTCCAGCATCTGAGCCAGCGTCTTGGCCGTCTTCGCGCTGACGACCCTTGTCTCCCTGGGCTTCGCGGCGGGTGTGAAGCGTCCGTCGGGCCCCTTGGTGCCGCGCACGAGCGTGGGTTCGACGCGGACACCGCCGTTGGCGATCGTCGAGTAGACGGACGCGGCCTGCATGGCGTTGAGGGACACACCCTGGCCGAAAGGAATCGTGAACTGCTGCGAGGTCGACCAGTCCGCGGGCTTGGCCAGGATGCCCGGGGTCTCGCCGGGGAAGTCGAGCCCGGAGTAGCGGCCGAGGCCGAACTTGCGCAGGTAGGAGTACAGGACCTGGTTGGCCTGCGCCTGGGTCTTGCCGAGCTGGCCGGTCGCCAGGATGGTGCCGATGTTGCTGGACTTGGCGAGCACGCCGTTGAGCGTGAGGTACCAGGTCTCGTGGTCGATGTCGTCCTTGAAGAGCCGGTCGCCGCGGTGCAGCCGGTTGGGCACGATCACATGCGTGAGCGGGGTGGCGACGCCCTGTTCCAGGACGGCGGCCATCGACATGACCTTGGCGGTGGAACCGGGCTCGTAGGCGTCCTGGAGGGCCGCGTTGCCCATGTTCACCGTGCTCGCCTTGGACAGGTCGTTGGGGTCGAAGCCGGGCGAGTTGGCCATGGCGAGCACCTGGCCGGTCCGCGTGTCCTGCACTATCACGTACCCGCGGTCCGCCTTGGACTCCTTCACCTGGTCGGTGATCGCCTGCTGGGCGGCCCACTGGATGTCGCGGTCGATGGTGAGCTCGACATCGCTGCCGGGCACCGCGGGGGTCTCCGTGGAGCCCACGGTGGGCACCTGCCGGCCGCCCGACTGGGCGTAACGGATCTTGCCGTCCTTGCCGGCCAGCAGGGAGTTCAGCTGCTGCTCGACACCGCCGCCGCCCTTGCCGTCGGCGTTGACCCAGCCCAGTATCCCGGCGGCGAGATCGCCGTTCGGGTACACGCGCTTGGTCGTCGGCACGGACAGGACGCCCGCGAGGACGTTGGCGGTGCCGGGGTCGGTCTCGCTCTTGGTGGCGAGCGCGGACCTCAGGTCCTTGATCTGCTTCCAGACCTGCGGGGTCTGCCGGTTGGCGAGCAGGACGTAGCGGAGCTTCTTGTCCTTGGGCCGCAGCTTCTTGACGATCGTCTCCTGCTCCTGCCCCAGGATCGGGGCGAGCAGGGCGGCGGCCTGCTCGGGGCCGTCGTCGATCTTGAGCTGCTTGCGGGTGAACAGCGTGGGGTCGGCCGTGATGTCGTACGCGTCCTCGCTGGTCGCGAGGGCCACACCGTCGCGGTCGGTGATCCCGCCGCGCTCGGCGGCGAGCGTGTAGCCGACGTACCGGTTCTGCTCGGCCTTGGCGGCGTACGTGCTCGCGTCGACGGCCTGCACCTGGAGCAGTCGTACGACGAAGGCGGCCAGCACCAGCGTCAGCGCGAGGCCGACCAGCCGCAGCCGGGGGCGGGGGCTGCCCAGGCGGATGGTCTTGGGGGCCGCGGGGCGGGGCGCCGACGGGCGGCGGGCCGGTCGGGCGCCGGGGCCCGGGCGCGCCCGGCCGACGGGGCGGGCGGAGCGCTCGGGGCGCGCGGGGCCCGGCACGCGGCGGCGCGGCGGTTGCCTGCCGAAGTCGTCGGACACTTCCGTCACCTGCCGGGGGTCGGGGTCGTGGGGAGCGGGACGTCCGAGGAGACGGTCTCGGGGGCTTGTACGACGTCCTCGGGGGCCCGGACGACCGTCTCCGTCGGGGTGGGGCTGACCGCCGGCGCCGGGACCGCCGTGCTGTCGAACGCCTCGGGCGCGAGGACGAGCGGCATCCGGTAGGAGAGCGGTTCGGCGTCGGAGGCGGGGGACGGGACGCCCTTGACGGTGCCGTCGGGGTCGAGGAAGGCCGGGTCGCCGCCGGGCACCATGCCGAGTTCCCGGGCGCGGCGCAGCAGGGCGTCGGGCGCGGAGTAGGCGTCGATGTCCCGCTGCAGGCCCTGCTGCTCGTCGGTGAGGCTCTTGGTGTCCTTCTGGAGGTCGGCGAGCTTGAACGACCCCTCGCTCAGCGCGGAGTTCAGCACCAGCAGCCCGATGAGGCCGCCGCCGAGCAGCAGGACCACCAGGAGCACGAAGGGGGTGCGGGCCGCCTGTCCGGGGCTCGCCGTGCCGGGGAGGAGACGCGCGAGACGAGCCGCCCTCCCTCTCAGTTCGGGTTTCCTACGCACACACCCTCCGGTGAGTCCGGTTTCCCAACCCACTGACGCGCCTCACGCACTTCACTCGATGTCCTCCCTGATGCGCTCGGCGCCTCTGCAACGCGCCGGAGCGGCCCGCCGGTTCTCGGCGATCTCTTCCTCGGTGGGAAGTTCGGCACCGCGCGTGAGCAGCTTGAGCCGGGGCTGGTAGCGCTCGGGGACGACGGGCAGCCCGGGCGGGGCGGTGGTGGCGGCGCCGGCCGCGAAGACCTGCTTGACCAGCCGGTCCTCCAGCGAGTGGTACGACAGCACGGCGATCCGGCCGCCCACCGCGAGCGCCTTCACCGCGGCCGGGATCGCCCGCTCCAGGACGGAGAGTTCGCCGTTGACCTCGATGCGCAGGGCCTGGAAGGTGCGCTTGGCCGGGTTGCCGCCGGTGCGCTTGGCGGCCTGCGGCAGGGAGTCGCGGATCAGCTCGACGAGCCGCGCGCTGTTGGTGAACGGCTCCTTGTCGCGCTCGCGCACGATCGCGGACACGATCCGCTTGGCCTGCTTCTCCTCGCCGTACGCCCTCAGGATCCGGACGAGTTCGCCCGGCGGGTAGGTGTTGAGGACCTCGGCCGCGCTCATGCCGGTCGTCTGGTCCATGCGCATGTCGAGCGGGGCGTCCTGGGCGTAGGCGAAGCCGCGGTCGGCCTCGTCGAGCTGCATGGAGGAGACCCCGAGGTCGAAGAGGACGCCCTGCACGCGCGCGATGCCGAGCCGGTCGAGGACGTCCGGGAGTTCGTCGTAGACCGCGTGGACGAGGGTGGCGCGCTCACCGAAGGGCGCGAGCCGCTCGCCGGACAGGCGCAGGGCCTCCTTGTCACGGTCGAGGGCGACGAGCCGGGCCTCGGGGAACCGCTGGAGCAGGGCCTCGCTGTGGCCGCCCAGGCCGAGCGTGCAGTCCACGACCACCGACCCGGGCCGCTCGAGTGCGGGGGCCAACAGGTCCAGGCACCGCTGGAGCATCACCGGGACGTGTCGACTCTGGCTCAAGGGGCCCTCTCAGGTCCGGCACGGGCCGTACGCACCGCCGGGTCCCCGCCCGCTCATGAAGGGGAGGCCTGCCGGCGCCGGAAGCGTCAGTCGACCGGGAGCGGGAGGAGGCCGAGCCGTACGTACGCGCCGCGCACGTGGGGAGACCGTCCGCGCGCGAGCCGGGGTCTCCGGGGAAAGTCAGCAGGGAGGCCTCGCCTCCCGCTTCGCGTCACTTTAGTCCACGGTGTCTCGCGGTCAATCAACCGGCCTGCGCGTCGCGCACCGGCACGGACTCGACGCCTCAAAAGCATGGAAAACACCCGTTCGGGTGCACCCGATACTCTTGTGGGGTACCTCACACAGAAGACGTGATGACGCTCTTTTTCCCTTCTCACGGCAGGACCGCGACGGCGGTGACCAGTACCGTCATGGTTATGACGACTTCCGCATCCGTTCCCACCGAAGGCGCCATATCCCGCGACGGTGGCGTGACCGACCGCCTGGTCGACGCCAACGAGCGGTACGCCGCCGCGTTCAGCGATCCCGGCATGGACGCCCGCCCCGTCCTGCACGTCGCCGTCGTGGCGTGCATGGACGCCCGCCTCGACCTGCACGCCGCGCTCGGCCTGGAGCTCGGCGACTGCCACACCATCCGCAACGCGGGCGGTGTGGTCACCGACGACGTGATCCGCTCGCTCACCATCAGCCAGCGCAAGCTCGGCACCCGCAGCATCGTGCTCATCCACCACACGGGCTGCGGTCTGGAGGCGATCACCGAGGACTTCCGCAACGAACTGGAGATGGAGGTCGGCCAGCGTCCCGCGTGGGCCGTGGAGGCCTTCCGTGACGTCGACCAGGACGTACGGCAGTCCATGCAGCGGGTGCGCACCTCGCCGTTCCTGCTGCACATCGACGACGTGCGCGGGTTCGTGTTCGACGTGAAGACGGGTCTGCTGCGCGAGATCGACCCCGCCTGACTGCCGCCCTCACGGCCCGCCGTAGCTGTCGTTTCGCTGTTGATTTCAACCCTCGGGGTGCCCAAAACGCCGCAAGACCCGACATAGTGCAGCCAGTTGTCCACAGTCGAGTGACACGAATCGGTAACGGCAGCAAGAATGCGGGAGTGACGTCGCGCGGAACTATTCACGCGTGGTGTCCGTGATTCGGGGTGGGCCGGTTGCGCATCACAGCGTCGGCCCGGAAAGTACGGGCCGAGGAGGGCCGGGTGACCACCTATGACGATCGATCGAGCCTCACTGATCTGACCGCCGTCGTCGAGCGGGTTCGCAGTTCGGTGGAGGGCGTGATCGAGGGGAAGCCCGAGGTCGTACGGCTTTCACTGACCGTGCTGCTCGCCGAGGGACATCTTCTGATCGAGGATGTCCCCGGCGTCGGCAAGACCATGCTGGCCAAGGCCCTGGCGCGGTCCATCGACTGCTCGGTGCGCCGCATCCAGTTCACCCCCGACCTGCTGCCCTCGGACATCACGGGCGTGTCCATCTGGGACCAGCAGCGCCGGGACTTCGAGTTCAAACCGGGCGCCATCTTCGCCCAGATCGTGATCGGCGACGAGATCAACCGCGCCTCGCCGAAGACCCAGTCCGCGCTCCTGGAGTCGATGGAGGAGCGCCAGGTCACCATCGACGGTCAGACCTATGAGCTGCCCAGCCCCTTCATGGTGGTCGCCACGCAGAACCCGGTCGAGATGGAGGGCACCTACCCGCTCCCTGAGGCCCAGCGCGACCGCTTCATGGCCCGGGTCTCGGTCGGCTACCCGAGCGCGGAGGCCGAGCTGCAGATGCTCGACATCCACGGCGGGGCGAGCCCCCTGGAGGACCTTCAGCCGGTGGCGCACGCGCACGACATCGTGAAGCTCATCGAGGCCGTCCGCGGCGTCCACGTCGCCGAAACGGTCCGGCGGTACGCCGTCGACCTGGTCTCCGCCACCCGCACCCACCCCGATCTCAGACTCGGCGCGTCCCCGCGCGCGACGCTGCACCTGCTGCGTGCCGCCAAGGCCTCCGCCGCCCTCAGCGGCCGCGAGTTCGCGCTGCCGGACGACATCCAGGCGCTCGCCGTGGCCGTCCTCGCCCACCGTCTGCTGCCCACCGCCCAGGCCCAGCTGAACCGGCGCACCGCCGAGCAGGTCGTGCAGGAGATCCTCCAGCGCACCCCGGTCCCCGCCGCGCCCCAGCAGGGCGGACTCGGGATCGGCCGGACCGCGCCCGCGTATCCGCAGCAGCCGCCGCGGGGCCTGTGATGTCCACCGGGGTGCCCTCGGCCGGCGGCCCCGAGGCCGACCGGGGCGACAAGGGCGGGGTCCGCACGGCACTGGCCGGACTGACCACCCGGGGCCGCTCCTTCTTCGCCGCCGGCATCGCCGCGGCCGTCTGCGCCTACGTCCTCGGCCAGTCCGACCTGCTGCGGGTCGGCCTCCTGCTGGCCGTACTGCCCCTGGTCTGCGCCGCCGTGCTCTACCGCACCCGCTACCGGGTCGCGGGCAGCCGCAGGCTCTCCCCCGCGCGCGTGCCCGCCGGCAGCGAGGCCCGCGTCCATCTGCGGATGGACAACGTCTCCCGGCTGCCCACCGGCCTGCTGATGCTCCAGGACCGGGTTCCCTACGTCCTCGGCCCGCGCCCCCGCTTCGTGCTCGACCGCGTCGAGCCGGGCGGCCGCCGCGAGGTCTCCTACCGGGTCCGCTCCGACCTGCGCGGCCGCTACCCGCTGGGCCCGCTCCAGCTGCGCCTGACCGACCCGTTCGGCATGTGCGAGCTGACCCGCTCCTTCTCGACGTACGACACCCTGACCGTGATCCCGCGCGTGGAGGCGCTGCCCCCGGTGCGGCTGAGCGGCGAGGCCAGGGGGTACGGCGACGGACGGCAGCGCTCGCTCGCCCTGGCCGGCGAGGACGACGTGATCCCGCGCGGCTACCGCTACGGCGACGACCTGCGCCGGGTCCACTGGCGCTCCACCGCCCGCTACGGCGAGCTGATGGTCCGGCGCGAGGAGCAGCCCCAGCGCGCCCGCTGCACGGTGCTCCTGGACACCCGGGGCCTCGCCTTCGCGGGTGCGGGCCCCGACTCGGCCTTCGAGTGGGCCGTCTCGGGCGCCGCCTCCGTCCTGGTCCACATGCTCGAACGGGGCTTCTCCGTACGGCTGCTGACGGACACCGGCAACTCCGTGCCCGGCGAGGGCGCCGACGGCTTCGCGGGCGCGAGCCAGGGGACCGCTGACGCGGCCGGGCTGATGATGGACACCCTCGCGGTGATCGACCACTCCGACGGCACCGGCCTGTCGCGCGCGTACGACGTGCTGCGCCGCGGGAACGAAGGGCTGCTGGTGGCCTTCTTCGGCGACCTCGACGAGGAGCAGGCCGCGGTGGCTGCCAAGATGCGGCAGCGCAGCGGGGGCGCGCTCGCGTTCGTGCTGGACAGCGAGAGCTGGGTGCGGGAACCCTCCGACGTGCCCGGGCCGGTGGACGAGCGCGAGGCGCCGCTGCGGATGCTGCGGGAGTCGGGCTGGACTGCGCTGGGCGTGCCGCGGGGCGCCTCCCTCGAGGAGCTGTGGCGTCTCGCGGACCGCGAGCGCACGGGCGTCGGTGCGGCCGGCGCCGGGGAGGCGTCGTGATGAGCGGGCGGGGACGGCTGGCGCTGTGCGCGTGGGCGGCCACGCTGATGGCCGCGTGCGCCCTGCTGCCGCTGGTCGAGCCGGTCACCTGGATCGTGCAGGCCGCCTTCCTGCTCGGGGTGCAGACCGTCGTGGGCGCGGCGACCCGGCGGATCCCGCTGGCCCGTCCGCTGACGGTGGCGGCCCAGGCGCTCGTCACGCTGGTCATGCTGACCCTGATCTTCGCCCGTGACCAGGCCTTCCTCGGGCTGATCCCCGGCCCGGGCGTCCTGCTGCACTTCGGGGACCTGCTCCAGCAGGGCGGCGACGACATCGCCCGGTACGCGATCCCGGCGCCGCTGGCGTCCGACGGCATCAAGCTGATGGTCCTCGGCGGTGTCCTGATCGTCGGGCTCATGGTGGACACCCTCGCGGTGACCTTCCGCAGCGCGGCCCCGGCGGGCCTGCCGCTGCTCGCGCTGTACTCCGTCGCCGCGGGGCTGTCCGAAGGCCACGGCGACTGGTTCTGGTTCCTGGTCGCGGCGATCGGCTATCTGCTGCTGCTCCTGGCCGAGGGGCGCGACCGGCTCTCCCAGTGGGGCCGTGTCTTCGGCGGGGCGCCACGCTCCCCGGGCATGGACTCCGGGCCGGTGGCGCCGGTGCGCACCGGCCGGCGGATCGGCGTGGCGAGCCTCGGCATCGCCCTCGTGGTGTCGGCCGTCCTGCCCTCGATGAACGGCGGCCTCCTGGACGCCACCGGGGCGGGCGTGGGCGCCGGGAACGGCAGCGGCGGCACGATCTCCGCCGTGAACCCGCTGCTCTCGCTGCGCGACAGCCTGAACGTGGACGAGGACCGCCAGGTCCTGTCCGTACGGACCCAGAGCAACGACACCTCCGACCTGTACCTGCGGATCGTCTCCCTGGACGACTTCGACGGCCGGACCTGGAAACCGTCCAAGCGGTCCATCGGCGCCGTACCGAAGGACTTCCCCACCCCGATCGGCCTCGGCCCCGACGTCAACCGCACGGAGGTCAAGACGACCATCTCGGCGGCGAACTGGTACGAGCAGAGCTATCTGCCCATGCCCTACCCGCCCAGCGGCATCCAGGTCCGCGGCAACTGGCGCTACGAGCCCGAGGGCATGGCGCTCGTCGGCGACCACGGGCAGAACACGCGCGGCCTGACGTACGAGGTGAAGAGCCTGGACGTCGAGCCGACGGCCGAGCAGCTCGCCGCGGCACCCGCCGCGCCGCCGGCCATCGAGCGCGAGTACACCGACCTGCCGGACTCGCTGCCGGCGGTGGTGGCCAGGACCGCCCACGAGGTCACCGCGGGCGCCAAGAACCCCTACGAGCAGGCGGTCGCGCTCCAGGACTACTTCGCGGTGACCGGAGGCTTCGAGTACGACACCCAGGTACAGGTCGGCGACGGGCCCAACGCGATCGCCAACTTCCTGCGGGACAAGCAGGGCTTCTGCGTCCACTTCTCCTTCGCCATGGCGGCGATGGCCCGCTCGCTGGGCATTCCGGCCCGTGTCGCGGTGGGCTTCGCGCCCGGCACCCCGCAGGCGGACGGCTCGGTGTCGGTGGGGCTCAAGGACGCCCACGCCTGGCCCGAGCTGTACTTCGAGGGGGTGGGATGGACCCGCTTCGAGCCCACCCCGACCCGGGGCACGGTGCCCTCCTACACCGTCCCGGACGCCACCGGCAACGTCGACCCCGGTGCGGCGCGGCCCTCCGCGGGGTCATCCACGGCTCCGTCGGCCTCGGCCTCGGCGAGCGAGATCTGCTCGCCCCAGCTGCGGAAGCTTCAGGCGTGCGACAGCGCGTCCCCGGCGGCCGCGGCCGCCAAGGGCGGTGACGGCCCCTGGTGGGCCGTACAGGGCCAGTGGTGGTATCTGAAACTGCTGTTCTGGCTGTTCGTCGGACTGCTCGTGCTCTCGGTCCCCTCGGCGCCGATGCTGTGGCGGCTGCGCACCCGGCGGGTACGCCTGGGCGGGTACGGCCGCAGCGCCGAGGGGGCCGCCGCGCACACCCTCGCGGCCTGGCAGGAGCTGACCGACACGGCCTGGGACTTCGGGATCCCGCCGGACGACTCGCAGACGCCCCGCAGGGCGGCCGCGCGGATGGTGCGGCTCGGGCATCTCGACCCGCCGGCCGCGGCCTCGGTGCACCGGGTGGCGGACGCCGTGGAGCAGGTGCTCTACGCCCCGCGGCCCCGGCCGACGGCCGGACTCACGCAGGACGTCCACCAGGTGATCGGCGGACTGCGCGGCTCGGCCGGGCGGCGCACACGGGCGCGTGCACTGATCGCCCCGCGTTCCACCGCGAGGGTGGCGTGGGCGGTCTCGGAGTGGTGGGCGGGGGTCAGGACACGTGTGGCGGCGGCCCGGCCGACGCTGCGCAAGCCGTCGGGTCAGAGCGGCTGAAGAACGCCGCCCCGCAGGCGGCAGAACGACGGTGGCCCGGGCCTCTCGAAGGCCCGGGCCACCGTGCTGCGCGCAGGACATGCGTGAGGGGGTGAGCACCCGACTGGGTGCTCACCCCCTCAGAACATCTGTGGGAACTGCTTGCCGGGCCGGCTACTGGCCGCCCTGCTCGTCGCGGCGCTTCTGCCAGCGCTGCTCGATCCGGTCCATCACCGAGCGCTTCTGCCGCCCCTGACGACGGGCGTGCGGAGCGCCCGCGGCGGGTTGCTCGCCCGGCTTGGGGGCCTTGCGCCAGCCGGTCACGGCGAGCACCGCGCACCCCAGCATGACGAGGAAGCCCACCACGCTGAGCCACACCTGCTTGGCGACCATTCCAGCCATGAGGAGCGCGATACCCACGAGGAAGCCGGCGACCGCCTGGTAGACCCGCCGCCGGGTGTACGTACGCAGCCCGCTTCCCTCGAGCGCCGACGCGAACTTGGGATCTTCGGCGTACAGCGCTCGCTCCATCTGCTCGAGCATGCGCTGCTCGTGCTCCGAGAGCGGCACGGCGTCCTCCTCATCGTGCAGTCGCCGGGGCGACTCGGGGGGTCCCTTCAGGATAGGCAGGGAATCGCCCCCGTGAAACCCGCCCCTCTGCGCCAATTGGCCAACCGGATTCCGCCATGAAGGCTCCGGCTGCTGAATCTTGTCATTCCCCAGCGGCCGTCCCGTCATGCCGGGCGGTCTCCCTCGATCATACGGCGCTGAGCGCGCTATCGGGGGGCCTGTGGCGTACTCCATGTGCCATCAAGTACCTGATCAGCACTCCGGCACAGGGGGCGGCTCAGGCCTCGGCTGCCTCTCGCGTCTCACCGAGCACATGGAGCTGGGTGGCCACGGAGTGGAAGGCGGCGAGCTCGGCCGCCGCCTCCTCCAGCTTCAGCAGGGCTTCCAGGGCGCCGGGCTCGGTGTCCACGAGCACGCCGGGGACGAGGTCGGCGAAGACCCGCACGCCGTGCACGGCGCCCACGGTCAGGCCCGCGCCCTCGACGAGCGCGGTGAGCTGGTCGGCTGTGAAGCGGCGCGGCACGGGGTCGCCGTCGCCCCAGCGGCCGTTCGGGTCGTCGAGCGCCTGCCGGGCCTCCTTGAAGTGTCCGGCCAGGGCCCGCGCGAGCACGGCGCCGCCGAGACCGGCGGCGAGCAGGCTGAGGACGCCCTCGGGGCGCAGGGCGGCCACCACGTTGCGTACGCCTTCGGCCGGGTCGTCCACGTACTCCAGGACCCCGTGGCACAGCACCACGTCGTAGCCGCCGCGCTCGGCCACGTCGAAGAGACCGTGGGCGTCTCCCTGGACGCCGCGCACCCGGTCGGCGACATCGGCCTCGGCGGCGCGGCGCTCCAGGGCGAACAGTGCGTTGGGGCTGGGGTCCACGACGGTCACCTGGTGGCCGAGGCGGGCCACGGGCACCGCGAAGTTGCCGCTGCCGCCTCCGGTGTCGAGGACGTCCAGCGCCTGGCGTCCCGTGGCCTTGACCCGGCGGTCGAGGGCGTCCTGGAGGACCTCCCAGACCACGGCGGTACGGAGGGAGGCGCGGGGTCGCAGCGGGTCCGACACGACAGTTGACTCCTCGGCGCGCAGGGGAAGGATTCAAGCGTCTTCCACCCTATTGCCTCCGGTACCCCGCCTGGTCACTCAGGTGGCGTGCCCGGCCGCTCGTCTCGTACGGCGGACCCTGGCCGGCCCTGGTGACCCGTGACGCGGCACGCCGGTCACCCGGCGTCCGGAAAGCCTCGGTCGGTGCCGTGGCCGCTCTCCTGCGGACCCTCCGCGTCCTGGCGTGGCTGCGGCAGGACCGGCTGGAGCACCAGCATCCGCTCGACGAGGCGCAGGAACATCGCCACGTCGCGTATGAGGTCGTCCGCGTCCCGGCGGCCTGCCGCGCCCTGGATGCCGGCCTCGGCCCGGGCGCGGCGGCGGGCTCCGGAGGCGAACAGCGCGCTCCACTCGGTGAGCTCGGGCGCTATCTCCGGGAGCACTTCCCAGGCGCTCCGGATCTTGGCGCGGCGTCGGGGCGTCGGCTCCGGACGCCCCCGGGCGGCGAGCACGGCGGCCGCGGTGCGCAGGGCCGCGAGATGGGCCGTCGCATAGCGCTCGTTCGGCGTCTCCAGCGCCGAGGCCTCGTCGAGGCCTGCGCGGGCCTGGGCGAGCAGGTCGAGGGCGGCGGGCGGGGCCGTCGCCCGGCGCAGCACGGGGTGCACGTCGCTCGCCGGGCCGGTCAGTGAGGGGGCAGGGCCGGTGGCGCGGCGCCGACGGGCGGCGGCTGCGTGGTAGCTGGCCATGACGGGCCTCCTGTCGTCTGGTTGACGGCAGCTCGCGCTACGGAGTGCCGTATGTGCCCATCGTGAGGTATGCCACTGACAATCCGTTCTGACCTGCACTTTTGCTTCGATCGAAGGTTCGGGTTAGTTTTTGCACTGACCAGTCAGTTCAAAAAGTTCGCGATTCAAGAAGATCAGGGGGTGGCCGTGGACGGAGTCACTGTCACGGCCGAGGGTTTCGGTCTGAAGGGGCCCCGCGGCTGGGCGTTCCGCGGGATCGGCCTCGCCGCGGAGCCCGGCGCGTTGATCGCCGTGGAGGGGCCCTCGGGTTCCGGTCGTACGAGCCTGCTGCTCGCGCTCACCGGGCGGATGAAGGCCACCGAGGGGACGGCGAGCGTGGGCGGGGCCCGGCTGCCGAAGCAGCTCGCGGCGGTGCGCCGGTTCAGCGCGCCGGCGCACGTCGCCGGGGTCACCGACCTCGACCCGGCCCTGACCGTCGGGGAGCATCTGCGCGAACGGGCGCTGCTGCAGCGCCGGTTCGGCGACTCGGTGCGCGCCCTGCTGCGGCCGCGCGAGGAGCGTACGGCCGAGGCGAGGCTGCGGATCGACACCGCGCTGTCGGCCGCCGGGCTCGACCAGGAGGCGCTGCCCAAGGGCGCGCGGACCGCCGTACGGGATCTGGAACGCCTGGAAGCGCTGCGGCTGTCGATCGCCCTGGCGCTGATCGGCCGTCCGCGGCTGCTCGCCGTCGACGACCTGGACCTGAAGCTGTCCGACGCCGAACGCACCGAGGCCTGGGCCCAGCTCAGGTCCCTCGCCGCGGCCGGGACCACGGTATTGGCGGTGTGCAGCGAGGCCCCGGAGGACGCCGTGACGGTGTCCACCCGGCCGGCCGCCGAGAAGGACGAGACCAGTGAGGAGACCACCGATGCGTTCGCCGAGACTGGCCGCGCTTGAGCTGCGCCGCTTCGGCAGGGGGAAGCTGCCGCGCGCCGCCCTGGTGGCCCTGCTGGTGCTGCCGCTGCTGTACGGCGCCCTGTACCTCTGGTCCTTCTGGGACCCGTACGGCCGCCTGGACCGCATCCCCGTCGCCCTCGTGAACGACGACAAGGGCGCCACCGCCGACGGGAAGAAGCTGACCGCGGGCGACGACCTCACCAAGGGGCTGCGCGAGAGCGACACCTTCGACTGGCACGAGGTCGGCGCCGCCGAGGCGCGCGAGGGCGTCGAGAACGGCACCTATTACCTGTCGCTCACCATGCCGGCCGACTTCAGCCGGCGGATCGCCTCCAGCGCGGGCGACTCCCCCGAGACCGGCGCCCTCCAGGTCCGTACGAACGACTCCAACAACTACATCGTCGGGCAGATCTCCCGGACGGTCTTCGCCGAGGTGCGCCAGGCCGCGTCCACCAAGGCGTCGCGGTCCTTCCTGGACCGGATCTTCATCTCCTTCTCCGACATCCACGGCGCCACCGTGAAGGCCGCGAACGGGGCGGACGACCTCGAAGGCGGCATCGGCAAGGCGGAGAAGGGCTCCGAGGACCTCGCCGCGGGCCTTGAGCAGGCCAAGACGGGCAGCGGCAGGCTCTCCGACGGGCTGGCGAAGCTCGACAAGGGCTCGGGTGACCTCGCGGACGGCGCGCGGCAGGTCGCGGACGGCACCCAGAGCCTCGCCGACAAGGTCAACGGGGTCGCGGACAAGGCGGGCCCCTTCCTCAGGGACAACGAGGAGACCATCGGCGACACCGCCCGGCTCGTCGCCGACTCGGCCGGGGCCGTCCGCCACAACCTCGACACCCTGGTCAGGACCGCTCCGGCGGCCGCCCAGGGAGCACACA
The DNA here is from genome assembly GCF_049739545.1 of Streptomyces sp. SLBN-8D4. Classification (NCBI taxonomy): domain Bacteria; kingdom Bacillati; phylum Actinomycetota; class Actinomycetes; order Kitasatosporales; family Streptomycetaceae; genus Streptomyces; species Streptomyces sp. SLBN-8D4. Next base: position 7,161,130 of record NZ_JBMGQC010000001.1, on the reverse strand, counting down.
AGGCCGCCACCGCCCTGAACGCCGTCTACAAGGCGCGCTGCACGGACCCGGTGCTGCCGGACCCGGCCTGCGCCGACCTGAAGAAGGCCCAGCAGGCCGCCGCCGACGTGGCGAAGGTCGCCGACGACGTCAACGCGCTCGTCGCCGACCAGAACGGCGAACTGAAGAAGCTCGACGGCCAACTCGCCACGCTCCAGCAGCAGGCCCGGACCCTCGCCGAGCGGGCACCCCACCTCTCCGAGGACCTCGACGACGCCGTGGCGAAGATCAACAAGCTGAACCAGGGCGCCGGCAAGGTCGCCGCCGGCGCCAGGACGCTCCACTCCGGCCTCGGCACCGCGAGGACCGGCGCACAGGACCTGGACGCGGGCCTCGGCAGGCTCAAGACCGGGGCCGACACCCTGAGCGGCGGCATGTACAAGCTCGCGGACGGCTCCGGGAAGCTCTCCGACGGGCTGCACGACGGCGCCTCGCAGATCCCCGACTACGACAAGAAGGACCGCGACCGGCGTACCGACGTGATGGCCGACCCGGTCCAGCTGGTCTCCAAGGACCTGCACAAGGCGCCGAACTACGGCACCGGATTCGCCCCGTACTTCATCCCGCTGTCCCTGTGGGTGGGCGCGATGGTGGCGTACATGCTCATCACCCCGATGAACCGGCGTGCCCTCGCCGCCGGTGCCGGGGCCTGGCGGATCGCGCTGGCGGGATGGCTGCCCGTGGTGGCGATCGGAGTGCTCCAGGTCGTGGCGCTGATGTCGGTGCTGCACTGGGCGATCGGCCTCCAGATGGTGCGAGCGGCCGGAACCGTGGGCTTCCTGTTCCTGGTGACCGCATGCTTCGCGGCGATCGTCCAATGGCTGAACGCACGCTTCGGAGCGGCGGGCCGGATCCTCGTCCTGGCGCTGCTGATGCTCCAGCTGACGTCCGCGGGCGGCACCTACCCCGTCCAGACCAGCCCGGGGTTCTTCAACGCACTCCACCCCTTCCTGCCGATGAGCTATGTCGTCGAGGCCCTCAGGAGGCTCATCACGGGCGGCGGTCTCACTCCGGTGTGGCACGCGTGCGTTGTGCTCCTCGCCTTCACCGCGGGCGCCCTCGCGCTGACCGCCGTCTCGGCCCGTCGTCGGCAGGTGTGGTCGCTGGACCGGCTGCACCCGGAGCTGACCCTGTGAGCCCTTCCGCGACCTCAGGGGCGTCCTCACCTGTGAGAATCAGGACCATGGAAAGCAGCAGCGCCACGGCGGGCGTCAGTACGCGTCGCGAGGCCACCCGGCAGAAGCTCTACGAGGCGGCCGTCACGCTCATCGCCGAGCAGGGCTTCTCCGCCACCACGGTCGACGAGATCGCCGAGCGGGCCGGAGTCGCGAAGGGCACGGTCTACTACAACTTCGCGAGCAAGTCCGTCCTCTTCGAAGAGCTGCTGCGGCACGGCGTGGGCCTGCTCACCGCCTCTCTGCGGGAGGCGGCGGAAGCGACGGCCCGCGCGGGCGGCGGCAAGGTGGACGCCCTCGACGCGATGATCCGGGCGGGCCTCCTCTTCATCGACCGCTACCCGGCCTTCACCCAGCTGTACGTGGCCGAGCTGTGGCGCACCAACAGGGCCTGGCAGTCCACGCTCATGGTGGTCCGTCAGCAGGCCGTGGCGGTCGTGGAGGGCGTGCTGCGCGAGGGGGTGGAGAACGGCGAGTTCAGCGACGAGATCGACGTCCCGCTGACCGCCTCCGCCCTGGTCGGCATGGTCCTGGTGGCCGCCCTGGACTGGCAGTCCTTCCAGCCAGAGCGGTCCCTGGACGACGTGCACGCGGCGCTGTCGCGGCTGTTGCAGGGCCGGGTGAGCGGGCGCAGGGGCTGACACCGGGCCGACATGCGAAAGCGCCGGTCCGATGTGGCCGCGTCCCCCGCGGGCCACCTCGAACCGGCGCCTTCCCTGCTCCCCCGACCCCCCGTTTCCCCCGTCCCCCGTTGGGCCCCCGTTCGGTCGTTCCCCCGCTTTCCGGGTTCCCCCGTGCCTCGCTCCCGCCGACCTCGGCCGACGGAAGGAGCGGATCCGGGGCGGCTCCGTTCCGGCGCCCCGTGTCGCCGGTGCCGGAGCCGTTCCCCTTCGCCGTGCCCCCACTCTCTCGTCCACGCAGGTCGGGGCCCATCCGCGCGCGTACTCAACTCACCCACTAGGTACGCGTACTCAGGCCTGCGCGCTCACCCCCAGGACGGCTTGTCGCCGACTGGTTACGATCGCGTCCGTGTCCGTACTCCCCTTGGTGTTCACCAGCGGCTGGGCCAGCGGTGTCAACGCGTACGCGGTGGTGCTGCTGCTCGGCCTGTTCGGCGCGACGGGACTGAGCGACGACGTCCCCGAGACCCTGCAGCGCCCCGAGGTCCTCGTGGTGGCGGGCCTGCTGTTCCTGTGCGAGGCGGTGGCCGACAAGATCCCGTACGTCGACTCGGCGTGGGACGCGGTCCACACGGTGATCCGTCCCGTCGCCGGCGCCTGGGTCGGTGCGCTGCTCGCCGGTCAGAGCGGGTCGCTCTCCGACGTGGCCGCGGGCCTGATCGGCGGTTCGACGGCACTGGCCAGCCACACCGTCAAGGCGGGCACCCGCATGGCGGTGAACGCCTCCCCCGAGCCCTTCAGCAACATCGTCCTGAGCCTGGCGGAGGATCTCGGCGTCGCCGGCATCGTCACCTTCGCGGTGTTCCACCCGGAGGCGGCGGCGATCATCGCGGGCCTCCTGCTGGCGGCGGGACTGGTGGTGCTGTACTTCCTGATCTCCCGGATCCGCAGATTCCGGCACCGCCGGGCCCAGCGGCGGGAGGAGAGACGGCTGGCGGCACGCATGGAGCGACCACCGGTCTGACCGCGCCGCGGCCGGAGAGGGTCCCTCCGTGACGGCCCGCGGCCGGAGTGTCAGTGGCGGCCGATAAAGTCGCAGGCATGGCACGGATTGCGGTGATCGGCGCCGGGATGGGCGCGATGGCGGCCGCTGCCCGGCTGGCCGTCGCGGGCCACCGGGTGGCGGTGTACGAGCGTACGGACACGTACGGCGGGGCGGTGCGCCGCCTCGAGCGGGACGGGTTCGCCTTCGACACCGGGCCGGGGCTGCTCACGCTCCCCGCGGTCTACCGCGACCTGTTCATCAAGACCGGCAAGGAGCCGCTGGAGTCCCTGGTCGAACTGGTCCAGGTCGACCCGTCGTCACGGCACGTCTTCACGGACGGCACCGAGGTGTCCCTGCCGAACGCCTCGCGCGCGGGAGTGGTCGCCGCGCTGGACGAGGCGCTCGGCGAGGGCGCAGGCGCCCGCTGGGGCGACTTCCTCATCCGGGCCCGCGAGGCCTGGGACCGCACGCGCAGGCCGCTCCTGGAGGAGCCCCTGTGGCCCAACTGGCAGGTGCTGATGCGCGAGCCCTACCCGGCGGTGCCGCACAAGCGGCTGCTGCGCACCCGGCGGGCCTGCACCCTGGCCGAGATCGGCGCCTGGGAGCTGCGGGACCCCCGCCTCGCGGCCCTGCTGTACGGCCACGCGCTCGCGTACGGCGTCGACCCCGGCACCGCGCCGGCGAGCGCGGCCGTCCTGCCGTACATGGAGCATGCCTTCGGCACCTGGTATGTCCGGGGCGGCATGCGGGAGTTGGGGCGGGCGGTGTACGAGCGGTGCGTCCGGCGCAAGGTCGAGTTCCACTTCGGCGCGGAGGTGACGGGCGGCCTGGAGAAGGACGGTCGCGCGGCGGGCCTGGAGCTTTCCGACGGGACCGTCGTGGAGGCGGACACCGTCGTCGGCACCGGACCCTGGCGACTGCGCGGGCTCGTACCGGGCCGTGAGCTCTATGGCGCGAAGGACGTTCCTCCCGACGCCGAGGACCTGCACCCCGGCCGGGTCGTCGTGTGCCTCGCCCTGCGCGGTGCGCCGGAGCCGGACGCCGCGCACCGCACGGTGGTGTACGGCCCCGATCCGGAAGGCGAGTTGGACCTGTTCGCGCACGGAGAGATGCCGGACCCCACGGTCCGGATCGACCGGCCGGACGACCCCGCCCTGCGCCCCGACGCGGACCACGAGTCCGTGGTGCTGACGGCGACCGTGCCCAGCGGACTCGGGCACGACTGGGCCACGCCGGCCGTCGTCGAGAGCTTCGCGGACCGGATGGTCGCCGCCGCCGAGCGGGCGGTTCCGGGCCTGCGCGAGCGGATTCTCTGGCGCGAGGTGCGGACGCCGGTGCACACCGAGCGCGAGACGGGGGCCGCGGGCGGCGCCGTCCCCCCGCCCTCACTGGCCGGCGGCGAAGGCACCCTGCACCCTTCCAACAGCACTGCGGTACCTGGCCTGTTCACGGCCGGCGGCTGGTCGCACCCCGGCGGCGGCCTCGCCCACGCGGGCATGTCGGGCGCGCTGGTGGCCGGACTGATCGTGGAGGGACCGGAGTTCCGCGGTTCTCAGTGAGGGGAGCCGTCCGGCGTCAGAAGCGGTACTGCTCGTCGTACCCCTGGCCCTGGTTCTGCTGCCCCTGGCCGCCGTTGTCGGGGTAGTAGCCCTGCTCGGGGGGGAGTTCGCCGCCGTAGGACTCGTCGGTGCGCTGCTGCGGCACCCACACGCCGCCGGACGGGGTCTCGCCGCCGTACGTCCCGCCGTACTGGTCGTAGCCCTGCTGGACGAACTGCTGCTGGCCGCCGTAGGAGGTGTCGTACGACCCCGCGCCATAGGTCTGGGTGCCGATGTACGGGTCGGAGTAGGCGGCGTACTGCTGCTGTCCGGCCTGGTCGTAGCCGTACTGCTGCTGGTCGTAACCGGTGTAGCCGTCGTAGCCGTAGGTCTGGTCGGCGGCGGCCGTCGCGTACTGGTCCTGGTTCTGGCCCGCGGCCGCGTAGGACTGGTCGCCGGTGTAGGAGGCGTCGTTGTACACGCCGTAGGAGCCGGTGTCGTCGGGCAGGGGCTGCGGCTCGTAGACGGCGGTGGTCTCGGCGGCCGTGGGGGCGGCGGAGCGGGCGGGCGTGAAGACGTCGTCGCGGTCGTACTCGTCGTCGTGGCCGTAACCGGCGCCGGCCGGGCGGCCCTGGTCGTATCCGCGCTCGTCGCCGTAGGCCGCCTCGCCCGTCTCCGGGTCGGAGACCTCAAGGCCGGGCTCCTCGTGGCCGCGCTCCCGGCGGCCCTTCTTGCCGCCGGTCAGACCGCCCAGCGCGGCCGGCGGGTTGACCGCCCAGCCCTGCTCGAAGCCGCGACGGAACGACAGGGTGACGTAGGTCTGGCCGACCGCGAAGGCGATCGCGCCCAGGCCGATGACGATCACCGACGGGATCAGCACGCCGAGGACCACGCCGAGGAAGCCGACGAAGGCGAGCAGCCGCCAGCGCAGCCGCGCCTTGTACTGCAGCAGCACCTCGCCGAGCAGCCACAGCGCGACGAATCCGAACGCGATGTAGAGGACCGTCCAGCCCATGTACGCCCCTCTCCCAGTGACCGCTACGCAGTGTGTCGTATATCCGTGCGGCCGGTCTAGGCCTGCGGTCGATGGTGCAGACCCAGGTTTTCGTAGATTTCCAGCGTCGCCGTGGAGTTGTTGAGCGTGATGAAGTGCAGTCCGGGCACTCCCTCGGACAGCAGCCGTGCGCAGAACTCCGTGGCGAACTCGATTCCGATTGAGCGTACAGCGACCGGATCGTCCTTTGCTGTGAGGATCCGCTCTTTCAGGACGGAGGGGATGCTCGCGTTGCTGAGTTGCGGCAGTCGCTCCAGCATCCGCACGCTGGTCACAGGCATGACCTCGGGAATGACGGGGGTCTCGCAGCTCGCCGCGTGGACTCGGTCACGCAGCCGCAGATAGGACTCCGGCTGGAAGAACATCTGGGTGATGGCGTAGTCCGCGCCGGCGCGGCACTTGTCGACGAAGCGGGCGACGTCGGCGTCCCAGTCGGCGGAGCGCGGGTGCATCTCCGGGAAGGCCGCGACGCCGACGCAGAAGTCGCCCGACTCCTTGATGAGCCGGACGAGTTCGGCGGCGTAGGTCAGGCCCTGCGGGTGCGCCACCCACTCGGCCATCGGGTCGCCGGGCGGGTCGCCGCGTACGGCCAGGATGTTGCGGATCCCGGCGTCGGCGTACTGGCCGATGATGTTGCGCAGCTCCGCGACGGAGTGGTTGACCGCGGTGAGATGGGCGACCGGGGTCAGGGTGGTGTCCGCGACGATCTGCTGGGTCTCCTTGACGGTGCCCGCGCGGGTGGAGCCGCCGGCGCCGTAAGTGACGGAGACGAAGTCCGGGGCGACCGCCTCGACCCTCCTGAGTGCGCTCCACAGGTTCCGCTCACCCTTGGGGGTCTTCGGCGCCGAGAACTCGAAGGAGTACGTCGTCTTGCCCGCGGCGAGCATGTCACGCACGGTGCGTGCGCGGTCAGTCCTGGTGGATGCGGTTCCTAGGGCCATACCGGCAGGTTAGCCAGGGGGCGGCGGTCACCCAACCGGATCGGGGAAATTTGCCCGTTTTGTCGACTTGTTGTCCACCCCTCGGACACCGGGCCGATCATGCGACCGGTCACCATCGACCGGTCACTGCGTGTCACGCAACCGCTTCGCGAACTCCGCGGCGGCCGCGCCCGGATCGTCCGACTCGGTGATCGCCCGGACGACGACGACCCGACGGGCGCCGGCCTCCAGTACCTCGTCGAGGTTGCCGAGGTCGATGCCGCCGATAGCGAACCAGGGGCGGTCGGTGCCGAGTGCGGCGGTGTACCGGACCAGGTCGAGGCCGGGAGCGTGCCGGCCGGGCTTGGTGGGGGTCGGCCAGCAGGGGCCGGTGCAGAAGTAGTCCACGCCGTCCTGCACGGCGGCCGCGGCGGCCTCCGCCTCGGCGTGCGTGGAACGGCCTATGAGGACGTCCTCGCCGAGGATCGCGCGGGCGGCGGGGACGGGCAGGTCGCCCTGACCCAGGTGCAGTACGTCGGCCCCGGCCGCGCTGGCGACATCGGCCCGGTCGTTGACCGCGAGCAGCTTGCCGTGCCGCGCGCAGGCGTCGGCGAAGACCTGGAGGTGCTCCAGTTCCTCGGCCGCCTCCATGCCCTTGTCCCGCAGCTGGACGATGTCGACGCCGCCGGCCAGGACCGCGTCCAGGAACTCGGCGAGGTCGCCCTGTCGCCCGCGGGCGTCCGTGCACAGGTAGACACGGGCGTCGGCGAGCTGGGCGCGGGCGGTGTCGGGCATGCGTGAGTCTCCCCCGGGTTCGGTGGCGTACGGGCCGTGCCGGACCGTGGCCGTGGCCCCGGCGGTCACGGCCCGTACGCCGGTGTGGTTCGGATCAGACGGCGAGCGCCTGGGCCCGGCGCTTCACCTCCGTGCCGCGATTCTCGCTCAGGGCCTGCGCGGGGGTGCCGGGCAGGCTCTCGTCGGGCGTGAAGAGCCACTCCAGCATCTCTTCGTCGGTGAAGCCGTCGTCCCTCAGGAGCGTCAAGGTCCCGGCCAGGCCCTTGACGACCTTCTGCTCGGCCCCGTCGATGAAGGCGGCGGGGACGTGCAGCGCGCGGTTCTCACCACGGCGTACGGCGATGAGCTGGCCGTCCTTGACCAGCTGCCGCACACGCGTCACCTCGACATCGAGGATCTCTGCGATGTCGGGGAGGGTGAGCCAGGCGGGGACGAGAGCATCGATCTTTGCGTCAATCTCGGTCACGGGATTAAGCGTGCCATCCCGCACTGACAGTCGGAAGCCGGGGCGCCTCCGGCGGGGGAACGGGGGGCGCGAATGGCCGGGGATCGACTCCGGCGAACCACGCCGGGTCTCGGTGACCCGGTACCACCCGACTCCGCCTCACAGGCCGCGGCGAGCCGCCCGAAAACGCCACAGCGCAGGCCGCCAGCCAGCCGACCCGAGCCTCCACCATGCAGGGTCACGACTGCCCGCCCGAGCCCCCACCGGGGCCAGCCGCCCCGAGACTCCGCCGCGCAGGGTCACGGCCGGCCGCCCGAGCCCCCACCGCGCGGTCCCGCAACCAACTGACCCGAGACCCGACCGAGCAGGCCCGCAACCGACCGCCCCGAGACTCCGCCGCGCAGGGTCACGGCTGGCCGCCCGAGCCCCCACCGCGCGGTCCCGCAACCAACTGACCCGAGACCCGACCGAGCAGGCCCGCAACCGACCGCCCCGAGACCCCGTCGTGCAGGGTCACGGCTGGCCGCCCGAGCCCCCTCGCCCAGTCCCGCAACCAACCGCCCGAGACCTCACCGCGCAGGCCCGCAACCAACCGCCCCGAGGCCCCACCGCGCAAGGTCACGGCTACCCGCCCGAGCCCCCACCGCCCAGCCCCGCAACCAACCGCCCCAAGACTCCACCATGCAGGGCCGCAGCTGCCCGCCCGAGCTCCCCGAGACGCGCCCGGCCCTCGCCTACGCCGTCGCCGCCTTCAGGGGCCTCGCCGGGTCCACCAGCAGTTCCGGGTCCATCTCCGTGCCCGCCTCGATCAGGCGGCGGCCCTGGGCCAGGTCGCGGGGCCGGCCCACCGCCAGGAGGGCGACCAGGCGGTTCTCGCGCAGCCAGCACACCGTCCAGGCCGGACCGGAGGGCTCGCCACGCCACAGGGTCGTGTCGGCGGAGGCGTGGTGGCCGATGTACTGGACGAAGCGGCCGAACTGCTCGGACCAGAAGTACGGGACCGGGTCGTAGACCGTGGGCGTCTCTCCCAGGATGTCGGCGGCCACCGTGCGGGGTGCCTGGAGGGCGTTGTCCCAGTGGTGCACCAGCAGGCGCTCGCCGTACCGCCCCGAGGGGAAGGAGGCGCAGTCGCCGACCGCGTAGACGTCCGGCACGGAGGTGCGCAGGCGCTCGTCGGCGACGACCTCGCGGTGGGCGCCGAGTTCGATGCCGGAACCGGCGAGCCAGGCCGTGGCGGGCCGGGCACCGATGCCGACCACGACCGCGTCCGCGGCGATCCGGGAGCCGTCGTCCAGGACGACCGCGCCGGGTTCGACGCGCTCCACGCGCGCGTGTGTGCGCAACACGGCACCCGCGTCGGCGTACCAGGACGTCATCGGCGCGGCCACCTCGGCGGGCAGGGCGCCCGCGAGCGGCCGGTCGGCGGCTTCCACGACCGTCACCGCGCAGCCCGCCTCGCGCGCGGCGGTGGCGAACTCGGCGCCGATCCAGCCCGCCCCGACGATCACGACGTCGTGCTGCCGGGCGAGCACGGGCCGCAGCCGCTCGGCGTCGTCCAGGGTGCGCAGCAGATGCACCCCGGGCACGCCCTCCGTGCCGGGCAGCCGGATCGGCTCGGCGCCGGTGGCAAGGACCAGGACGTCGTACGGGAAGGCACCGTCCTCGGTGTCCAGCTCGTGCGCCTCGGGGCGTACGCCCAGCACCTCGCGGCCGAGGAGCAGTTCGATGCCGAGGGCCTCGAAGTCCACGTCGAAGGCGGAACCCTCGGCCTTGCCCAGCAGCACGGCCTTGGAGAGCGGCGGACGGTCGTACGGCTGGTGGGGCTCCGCGCCGATCAGCGTGACGGTTCCGCTGAAGCCCTGTTCGCGCAGGGCGACCGCGGTCTGCACCCCGGCCATGCCCGCGCCGACCACGACCACCCGCCGCTGCGCCTGCGTCCGCTCGCTCATTTGATCACCATAGTCAGCTGACAATCAGTCAGTCAGGAGTCGTGCGCAGTGACCTGCTCCACAATGCTCGTGCCGCTGCCCGGCTGCGACTCCCACTCCCAGGTCTCCTCCAGCCGCACCCGGCCGTCGGGGAGTTCCACGACCGTCGAGACGCAGTGCCCGGAAGATGTCGTTCCGTCGTGCTTGAGCTGCACGTAACGGAAGTCGAGCCGGTCCCCCGCGCGCGTGCCGACCAGATGTCCGCGTACCACGTCACCGCCCGCGTACTCGGCCCAGATCTCCCCGCCCTGCTCGTGGTAGCTGAACCGGGTCCGTGTACCCACCTGACCTGGGGCCTGGTCGGCGACAGGGGCGAGAACGAGACCGTCGAGCGAGCGTGCCACGAAAAGAGGCTCCCTTACTGAGACGTACGGCGTCGGGCTAGGGTGGCCAACGTAGAGCACTCGCGGGAGCCCGGACGCACCGGGCTGAGAGGGAGGCTGGGCGGCCTCCGACCGTACGAACCTGATCCGGGTCATGCCGGCGAAGGGAGGGGCTGGACGCCCATGTCCTCACGTACGTCAGACGTCCTCGTCGTCGGGGGCGGCATCATCGGCCTGGTCACGGCCTGGCGGGCCGCGCAGCGCGGTCTCACCACGGCCGTCGTGGACCCCGAACCGGGCGGCGGGGCCGCCCGGGTGGCCGCCGGGATGCTGGCCGCGGTCACCGAGCTGCACTACGGCGAGCAGACCCTGCTGGGCCTGAACCTCGCCTCCGCCCACCGCTATCCCGCTTTCGCGGCCGAACTCACCGAGCTGACCGGACAGGACCTCGGCTACCGCCGCTGCGGCACGCTCGCCGTCGCCCTGGACGCCGACGACCGCGCCCACCTTCGCGAACTGCACGCGCTGCAGCGGCAGTCGGGGCTGGAGTCGGAGTGGCTGTCCGGCCGGGAGTGCCGGCGCCTGGAGCCGATGCTCGCGCCGGGGGTGCGGGGCGGGCTGCGGGTGGACGGCGACCACCAGATCGATCCGCGCCGCCTCACGCGCGCGTTGCTGGCCGCGTGCGAGCGGGCGGGCGTGGTGTTCCACCGCACGTGGGCACAGCGTCTGTGTGTCGTACGGGACCGGGCCGTTGGGGTCGCCACCACGGACGGCGAGGAACTGGGCGCCGACCAGGTGGTGCTCGCCGCCGGAAGCCTCAGCGGCCGCCTGGAAGGGGTCCCGCAGGCCCTCCTGCCTCCCGTACGGCCCGTGAAGGGGCAGGTGCTGCGGCTGACCGTGCCGCCGCGCCACGCGCCCTTCCTGAGCCGTACCGTGCGGGCCGTCGTGCGCGGCAGCCACGTCTACCTGGTGCCGCGTGAGAGCGGCGAACTGGTGATCGGCGCGACCAGCGAGGAGCTGGGCTGGGACACCACGGTGACCGCGGGCGGGGTGTACGAGCTGCTGCGGGACGCGCACGAACTGGTCCCCGGCATCACCGAGCTGCCGCTGACGGAGACCCGCGCGGGACTGCGCCCGGGCTCCCCGGACAACGCCCCGCTGCTCGGCCCGACGGAACTGCCCGGCCTTCTGCTGGCCACCGGGCACTACCGCAACGGCGTGCTGCTGACGCCGGTCACCGGGGACGCGCTGGCACATGCCCTGACGACCGGTGAACTGCCGGAGGTGGCCCGCCCGTTCACTCCGAGGCGGTTCCTGGAGTCCGTGGAGCAGCCGGCATGAACATCTCCGTCAACGGGGAGCCGCGCCAGTTCGCTCCCGGCACGGCTCTCGACACCGTGGTGCGGGCGCTGACGCCGGCGCCCTCCGGGGTGGCCGCCGCGCTCAACGAGACCGTCGTCCCGCGCGCGCAGTGGCCCTCGACGTCCCTCGCCGAGGGAGACCGCGTGGAAGTCCTCACCGCCGTCCAAGGAGGCTGACCCATGGCCGACGATCCCTTCGTCATCGGCGGTACGTCCTTCTCGTCCCGGCTGATCATGGGCACCGGCGGAGCGCCCAGCCTGGACGTGCTGGAGCGGGCGCTCGTCGCCTCCGGCACCGAGCTCACGACGGTGGCGATGCGCCGCGTCAACCCCTCGGTGCACGGCTCGGTGCTGTCCGTACTGGAGAAGCTCGGCATCCGGGTGCTCCCGAACACGGCGGGCTGTTTCACCGCCGGGGAGGCCGTCCTGACGGCCCGCCTCGCGCGCGAGGCGCTCGGCACCGACCTGGTCAAGCTGGAGGTCATCGCCGACGAGCGCACCCTTCTGCCGGATCCCATAGAGCTCCTGGACGCGGCCGAGACCCTGGTGGACGACGGTTTCACGGTGCTGCCGTACACGAACGACGACCCCGTGCTGGCCCGAAAGCTGGAGGACGTGGGCTGCGCGGCGATCATGCCGCTCGGCTCCCCGATCGGCTCGGGCCTCGGCATCCGCAACCCGCACAACTTCCAGCTGATCGTCGAGCACGCGCGCGTGCCGGTGATCCTGGACGCCGGGGCGGGCACGGCCTCGGACGCGGCCCTGGCGATGGAACTGGGGTGCGCGGGTGTGATGCTCGCCTCGGCGGTGACGCGGGCACAGGAGCCGGAACTGATGGCGCACGCGATGCGGCACGCGGTGGAGGCGGGACGGCTGGCGTACCGGGCGGGGCGCATCCCGCGGCGGCATTTCGCCGAGGCCTCGTCCCCGGTGGAGGGCAGGGCCGTACTGGACCCGGAACGCCCCGCGTTCTGAACGCACGTTCGATCCGGGACACGGGCAGGTGCGACCTCCGTCACAGGTCAGCTGCAGTACGGCCGCCAAAACCGCCGAAGCGGATGGACTGTCGGCGGCGGCTCGTAGACTCGCCTGCGTGGATACGACCCTTCAGGACCCGCTGGTCGGGCAGGTGCTCGACGGCCGCTATCGCGTGGACGCGCGCATCGCGGTGGGCGGGATGGCCACGGTCTACCGGGCCCTGGACACCCGTCTGGACCGCGTGCTCGCGCTCAAGGTGATGCACCCCGCGCTCGCGGCGGACGGGACCTTCGTCGAGCGGTTCATCCGGGAGGCCAAGTCCGTCGCCCGGCTCTCCCACCCCAACGTCGTGCAGGTCTTCGACCAGGGCACCGACGGGTCGTACGTCTACCTCGCCATGGAGTACGTCGCCGGCTGCACCCTGCGTGACGTGCTGCGCGAGCGCGGGGCGCTGCAGCCGCGCGCCGCCCTGGACATCCTGGAGCCGGTGCTCGCCGCGCTCGGTGCCGCGCACCGCGCCGGTTTCGTGCACCGGGACATGAAGCCGGAGAACGTCCTGATCGGGGACGACGGCCGGGTCAAGGTCGCCGACTTCGGTCTCGTGCGGTCCGTGAACACCGTGACCAGCACCACCGGAGCCGTTCTCGGCACCGTGTCCTATCTCTCGCCCGAGCAGATCGACCAGCCCGGCACCGCGGACGCCCGCGTCGACGTGTACGCGTGCGGGGTCGTCCTGTACGAGATGCTGACCGGCAGCCAGCCGCACGAAGGCGAATCCCCCGCGATAGTCCTCTACAAGCACCTCCACGAGGACGTCCCGCCCCCCTCGGCCGTGGTCCCGGGGCTGCCGTACGAACTGGACGAGCTGGTCACGTCGGCGACCGCCCGCACCCCGGACCTGCGTCCGTACGACGCCGTGGCCCTGCTCGCGCAGACCCGCGAGGCCCGCGGCAGACTGAGCGCCGACCAGCTGGACGCGGTGCCGCCGCAGGCGCTCGCCACGGAGTACGGGGGCGCCGAGAACCGTACGAGCGTGATCCCGCGCTCGCTGACGGTGCCGCGCCTGCTGCCGGTCAACGAGGACGAGCCCCAGCCGGGGTACCACCGCACCAGCGTCCTGCAGAGCCCCCCGCTCCCGCCGTCCCGCCGTGACCGCTCCTCCGGCGGTCGCCGGCGCGGCCCGCTCCTGATCGTCGCCGCGGTCCTGCTGGCCCTCGGGCTCGGGGGAGGCGTCTGGTACATCAACTCCGGCCAGTTCACCCAGGTCCCGGCCCTCCTGACGAAGACCGAGGCACAGGCCCGGGACCGGCTGGACGAGGCAGGTCTGGAGACCGGCAAGGTCACGTACGCCTACAGCGACACCGTGAAGCGCGGCACCGTCATCAGCACGGACCCGGGGGTCGGCAGCCGGATTCGGAACCACGACTCCGTGTCGCTCACCCTCTCCAAGGGCCCGCAGACGGTGAAGGTGCCCGACGTGGACGGGTGGGTGCTGGGCAAGGCGCGAGCCCGGCTGAAGGCGGAGGGACTGGAGCCGGGCATGGCCACCCGGGAGTTCAGCGACGACGTCCCGAAGGGGTTCGTGATCGGCACCGACCCCGAGAGCGGCACCACGCTGCGCGCCGGCTCGGCCGTCGCGTTCACCGTCAGCAAGGGCGCCCCGGTCGACGTCCCGGACGTCACCGGCGAGGACCTGGCCGACGCCAAGGCCGACCTGGCGGAGGCCGGCCTGAAGGTCGAGGTCGCCACCGCCCGGGTCAACTCCGAGTACGACGCGGGCCAGGTCGCCAAGCAGACCCCGACCCCCGACAGCCAGGCGGCCGAGGGCGACACCGTCACGCTGACGGTCTCCAAGGGCCCGGTGATGGTCGAGGTCCCGGACGTCACGGGCGACAGCGTGGACGACGCCAAGGCCGAACTGGAGGACGCGGGCTTCCAGGTCGACGAGGACCGCGGCCTGCTGGGCCTGTTCGGCGACACCGTCAAGAAGCAGTCGGTGAAGGGCGGGGACACGGCGCCCAAGGGTTCGACGATCACGATCACGATCCGCTGAGCGCGGGGAACTGCGCGACCAGCCCCCACCGGCCCGCACCCGCACGAAAACGGCCCACCGGGGCACACGCCTGGGGCGCCTCGCACAGGCGCCGCAGGCAATGGCACCCTTGACCGGTGACAACTCAGCGCAACCCCGTCGGCGGCCACGTCCCCGTGGCCGGCGGTCTCCACACGGTGGGCCTGTCGTACGCCCAGGACCTCGATGCCGAGACCGTGCAGGTCTTCGTCGCCAACCCACGCGGCTGGGCCACTCCCGTCGGAAACCCCCGCCAGGACGAGGCGTTCCGCGAGACCTGCGCGGAACGGTCGATCCCGGCGTACGTGCACGCCCCGTACCTGATCAACTTCGGCTCGCACACCGAGGCGACGGTGGAGAAGTCGGCCGATTCGCTCCGGCACTCCCTGAGGCGCGGGCGCGAGATCGGCGCGCTCGGTGTCGTCGTGCACACGGGCAGCGCGACCGGCGGCCGGGACCGATCCGTGGCCCTGAAGCAGGTCCGCGAGCACCTGCTTCCCCTCCTCGACGAACTCACGCACGACGACGACCCGTACCTGCTCCTGGAGTCGACCGCCGGCCAGGGTGCCTCGCTCTGTTCCCGCACCTGGGACTTCGGCCCGTACTTCGAGGCCCTGGACGCCCATCCGAAGCTGGGCGTCTGCCTGGACACCTGCCACATCTTCGCCGCCGGCCACGACCTGACCGGCCCCTCCGGCATGCACCAGACGCTCGACCTGCTGGTGGACACGGTCGGCGAGGGCCGCCTGAAGCTGATCCACGCCAACGACTCCAAGGACGTCGTCGGCGCCCACAAGGACCGCCACGAGAACATCGGCTCCGGCCATATCGGCGAGGACCCGTTCCGCGCCCTGATGACCCACCCCGCCACCGAGGGCGTCCCCCTGATCATCGAGACCCCCGGCGGCAAGGAGGGGCACGCGGCGGACGTGGAGCGACTGAAGAAACTGCGCGACTGCTAGAAAATCCCGTTGAGGAATACCCCTAGGGGGTATACGGTTCCTGCCAGTCGCAGGAACCGTCATCCGACCATGGGGGCTTTCATGGATCACGAGGCGCACACGCACCAGCACGGGGCACCCGCGCATCAGCACGAGGCACCGGCCACCGCCACCTGGGCCGTCGCCGTCCAGGCCACCCTCCACTGCCTCACCGGCTGCGCCATCGGCGAGGTGCTCGGGATGGTCATCGGCACCGCGCTGGGGTGGGGCAATCTGGCGACCACCGTGCTGGCGATCATCCTGGCCTTCTTCTTCGGCTACTCCCTCACCCTGCGCGGGGTCCTGAGGGCCGGCATGAGTTTCCGGGCCGCGCTTCGGGTGGCGCTGGCCGCCGACACCCTGTCCATCGCCGTGATGGAGCTGATCGACAACGGCGTGATCGCCCTGTGGCCGGACGCCATGGACGCGGAACTCGTCGATCTGCTGTTCTGGGCGTCGCTGGCGATCTCGCTGGCCATCGCGTTCGTCGTCACTGTGCCGGTCAACAAGTGGATGATCGGCCGCGGCAAGGGACACGCCGTGGTCCACCAGCACCACGCCCACTGAGCGTCACAGCTCGGGGCCGTCCCCCGGCTCCTCCTGGTACGAGTACCGCTGTTCCTTCCAGGGGTCGCCGACGTTGTGGTAGCCGCGCTCCTCCCAGAACCCGCGCCGGTCGGCGGTCATGTACTCCACGCCGCGGACCCATTTGGGCCCCTTCCAGGCGTACAGATGGGGGACGACCAGCCGGAGCGGAAACCCGTGCTCCGCGGTCAGCAGTTCCCCGTCCTTGTGGGTGGCGAAGATCGTGCGCTCGGACGCGAAGTCGTCGAGCCGCAGGTTGGAGCTGAAGCCGTACTCGGCCCAGACCATCACATGGGTGACCGCCGGCGCGGGCGGGGCGATGTCCAGGAGCGTGCGGGCGGGGATGCCGCCCCACTCGGCGCCCAGCATGCTGAACTTCGTCACACAGTGCAGGTCGCCCACGACGGTGGTGTACGGCAGGGCCGTGAACTCCTCGTGGTTCCAGCAGTGCTTCTCGTCGTCCGCGGTGGCGCCGAAGACCCGGAATTCCCAGCGCTCGGGCCGGAACCGAGGCACCGGGCCGTAGTGGGTGACGGGCCAGCCGCGCTGCAGTCGCTGCCCCGGCGGAAGCTCGGAGTGCGCCGCTTCTCCACTCTCCCGCTCCACCGGCTGACCCATGCCTTCCATCCTGACAGACCCGAGGCGATGCACCCGACCAGGCCCCTCCCCACGCCCCCCAAATCGGACTAAGCATGCCCTTACTTACTAAGTGAGGGCTTACTGGACGATCTTCTTCGCCGGTGCGAGGATGCGGCGCAGCCTGCCAGTTCCCCACGGTTGGAAGGAGCCTCTGCGATGCAGGGCGACCCCGAGGTCATCGAATTCCTCAACGAGCAGCTCACGGGCGAGCTCACCGCGATCAACCAGTACTTCCTGCACGCGAAGATGCAGGAGAACTTCGGCTGGACGAAGCTCGCGAAGTACACCCGGCACGAGTCGTTCGACGAGATGAAACACGCCGAGGTCCTGACCGACCGCATCCTCTTCCTGGAGGGCCTGCCGAACTACCAGCGGCTGTTCCATGTGCGCGTGGGCCAGACCGTCAAGGAGATGTTCGAGGCCGACCGGCAGGTCGAGGTCGAGGCCATCGACCGCCTCAAGCGCGGTATCGAGGTGATGCGCGCCAAGGGTGACATCACCTCGGCGAACATCTTCGAGTCGATCCTCGCGGACGAGGAGCATCACATCGACTATCTGGACACGCAGCTGGAGCTTCTGGAGAAGCTCGGTGAGGCGCTCTACATCGCGCAGCTGATCGAGCAGCCGGAGAGCTAGGCGGCCTCGTCCAGTGCGGCACGGGTGGGCTCGCCCTGCTCGACGAGTTCGCCCCGCGAGCACGCCCCGCGGCCCAGAAGGGCCTGAATGCGCCGTACGCAGGAACCGCAGTCGGTGCCCGCCTTGCAGGCGGAGGCGATCTGGCGGGGAGTGCAGGCACCGTCCGCCGCGTGCTTCTTGACCTGCTGCTCGGTGACGCCGAAGCAACTGCAGATGTACACGCGACGCACCTCCCGACGGGCTGATCAGTGTTGCCGTCCCGATGATCGGTGAGGCTAACCTAACCTTACCCGGCGCTCAGGAACCGCAAAAGTGGAGCGGGGCGCGGATCGTATGTGATCCGCGCCCCATTCACGTCCCTGTAACAGGTGCCCCCGTCACTGGTCCCTGTACATCTCCGCGACAAGGAAGGCCAGGTCGAGCGACTGGCTGCGGTTGAGCCTCGGGTCGCAGGCCGTCTCGTAGCGCTGGTGCAGATCGTCGACGAAGATCTCGTCGCCGCCGCCCACGCACTCGGTGACGTCGTCACCGGTGAGCTCGACGTGGATGCCGCCCGGGTGGGTGCCCAGACCCTTGTGGACCTCGAAGAAGCCCTTGACCTCGTCGAGCACGTCGTCGAAGCGGCGGGTCTTGTGACCGGAGGCCGCCTCGTAGGTGTTGCCGTGCATCGGGTCGGTGATCCAGGCCACGGTCGCACCGGAGGCCGTGACCTTCTCGACCAGCTCGGGCAGCTTGTCGCGGACCTTGTCGGCGCCCATGCGGACGATGAAGGTCAGCCGGCCGGGCTCCCGGTCGGGGTCCAGGCGCTCGATGTACTGCAGCGCCTCCTCGGCCGTGGTCGTCGGGCCGAGCTTGATGCCGATCGGGTTTCGGATCTGCGAGGCGAACTCGATGTGCGCGTGGTCCAGCTGCCGGGTGCGCTCACCGATCCACACCATGTGCGCCGAGACGTCGTACAGCCGCCCGGTGCGGGAGTCGACGCGGGTGAGCGCCGACTCGTAGTCGAGCAGCAGCGCCTCGTGCGAGGAGTAGAACTCGACGGTCTTGAACTCCTCGGGGTCGGTCCCGCAGGCCCGCATGAAGTTCAGCGCCTGGTCGATCTCCCGGGCCAGCTGCTCGTAGCGCTGGCCGGAGGGGGACGACTTCACGAAGTCCTGGTTCCAGGCGTGCACCTGCCGCAGGTCGGCGTAGCCGCCGGTGGTGAAGGCGCGCACCAGGTTGAGCGTGGACGCGGACGCGTTGTACATCCGCTTCAGGCGCTCGGGGTCCGGGATGCGGGCCTTCTCGTTGAACTCGAAGCCGTTGACGGAGTCGCCGCGGTACGTCGGCAGCGTCACGCCGTCGCGGGTCTCGGTGCCCTTGGAGCGCGGCTTGGAGTACTGGCCGGCGATGCGGCCGACCTTCACGACCGGCACCGAGGCGGCGTACGTCAGCACGGCGCCCATCTGGAGCAACGTCTTGAGCTTGTTGCGGATGTGGTCCGCGGACACGGCGTCGAAGGCCTCGGCGCAGTCGCCGCCCTGGAGGAGGAACGCCTCTCCCTTGGCGACGGCCGCCAACCGGGCGCGCAGCTGGTCGCACTCGCCCGCGAAGACGAGCGGCGGATACGACTCGAGGTCCGCGATCACTGCGCGCAGAGCCTCGGTGTCGGGGTACTCGGGCTGCTGCGCCGCGGGCAGGTCTCGCCAGGTGTTGCCAGCGCTCGCGCTGGTCTTAGCGTTCACGGTCACGGCATCAACATTACGGGGTCGTGTCGGGGCTCCAGGGCCATGCCCAGCAAATGAGACACGGGGTACGAGGGCCGGACATGGGATAAGGTGCCTCGCATGTTCGCGCACTCGACCCAGAACTGGTGGTGGACCGCTCATCCGGCGGCCCACTGACTGCGCGTACGCAAGACTTCGCGAAGGCCGCCCGAGGGGCGGCCTTCGGCGTTTCCGGGGTCGTTCCTCACCGACATCGAGTCATCGACTCATCGAGAGCTGAGGAACCATGGACCTGACACGTCTGCTGGGCGACGACCGTCCGTTCGCCCTGGTCCGCCGCCGCACCCCGGGCCACGACGAGAACACCGTCGAGCTGCTTGTCGGCCCGGTCGGCACCTACGACCGCCTCGCCGACCTCCCCGACGTGGGGCTCGCGCTCATCCCCTTCCGGCAGATCCGCGAGCGCGGTTTCGACGTCAGGGACGACGGCACACCGCTGGCGGTGCTGACCCCCGAGGAGACGTACGAGCTCCCTCTCGCCGAAGTGCTGGAACAGCTCCCCACTCACGACGTCCGGGTCGAGAACGGCGGCTTCGACGTCCCCGACGAGGAGTACGCCGAGATCGTCGGACGGGTCCTGCACGAGGAGATCGGGCGCGGCGAGGGCGCCAACTTCGTGATCCGTCGGACCTACGAGGGCGAGATCCCGGGGTTCTCCCGCGCGGACGCCCTCGCGCTGTTCAGGCGGCTGCTGGTGGGCGAGCGGGGCGCCTACTGGACCTTCGTCGTCCACACCGGTGACCGCACGCTCGTCGGCGCGAGCCCCGAGGTGCACGTCCGGATGACCGGCGGGACCGTCGTCATGAACCCGATCAGCGGGACGTACCGCTATCCCGCCGAGGGCCCGAGCCCCGAGCACCTGCTCGACTTCCTGGCCGACGGCAAGGAGATCGAGGAGCTGTCGATGGTCGTCGACGAGGAGCTCAAGATGATGTGCACCGTCGGTGACATGGGCGGGGTCGTCGTCGGGCCCCGGCTGAAGGAGATGGCCCACCTCGCGCACACCGAGTACGAGCTGCGCGGCAAGTCCTCGCTGGACGTGCGGGAGGTCCTCAAGGAGACCATGTTCGCGGCCACCGTCACCGGCTCCCCGGTGCAGAACGCCTGCCGGGTCATCGAGCGGCACGAGGTCGGAGGGCGCGGCTACTACGCCGGCGCGCTGGCGCTGCTCGGCCGGTACGCGGGTGGCGGGCGGGACGGATCTGTCGGCGCGCAGACCCTGGACTCCCCCATCCTCATCCGCACGGCGGACATCTCCGCCGGGGGACACCTGCGGGTCCCGGTCGGCGCGACCCTCGTGCGCGGTTCGGACCCGGCGGGCGAGGTCGCGGAGACCCACGCGAAGGCGGCGGGAGTGCTGGCGGCTCTCGGCGTACGGCCGTCCCGGCCCCGTGCGGACCACGCGCGCGTGAGTCTCGCCGACGATCCACGCGTACGTGCCGCGCTCGACGGGCGGCGCACGAACCTCGCCCCGTTCTGGCTGCGGATGCAGGAGCGGTCGAACGAGCTCGAAGGGCACGCCCTCGTGGTCGACGGCGAGGACACCTTCACCTCGATGCTCGCGCATGTGCTGCGTTCGGGCGGGCTGGACGTGACCGTGCGGCGCTACGACGAACCGGGCCTGAGGGACGCCGTGCTCGCGCACGAGGGGCCCGTCGTGCTCGGTCCCGGTCCCGGCGATCCCTCCGACCTCGACGATCCCAAGATGCGGTTCCTGCGCGCCCTGACCGCCGACGTCATCCGCACCCACCGGCACGGCGTGCTCGGCGTCTGCCTCGGGCACGAGTTGATCGCGGCCGAGCTGGGGCTGGGGATCGTACGGAAGGAAGTGCCGTACCAGGGGGCGCAGACGACCGTCGACCTGTTCGGGCGGCCGGAGACGGTCGGCTTCTACAACAGCTTCGTGGCGCGCTGCGACGACGAGGCCGCCAGGGAGCTGGCCGCGCACGGCATCGAGGTGAGCCGGAGCGGCACGCACGAGGTCCATGCCCTGCGCGGGCCGGGCTTCGCCGGGGTGCAGTTCCACCCCGAGTCGGTCCTGACACTGAACGGCGCCGCCGTCGTACGGGAGCTGGTGGCTCAGCTGCGGGGCACCAGCACGTTCTCGGAGCGGCGGCCCGCCTTGTAGTCGAGGACGTTCTTCACCGTGGCGTCGATGATCTGGCCGACGGCGTCCTCGGTGTAGTAGGCCTGGTGGGAGGTGACCAGGACGTTCGGGAAGGTGACCAGGCGGGCCAGGATGTCGTCCTCGATGGCCTCCAGGGACCGGTCGACGTAGAACAGGCCCGCCTCCGCCTCGTACACGTCGAGGCCGACGCCCGTGAAGCGGCCGGCACGCAGTTCGGTGACGAGGGCCGCGGTGTCGATGAGGCCGCCGCGGCTGGAGTTGACCAGGATCGCGTCGTCCTTCATGGCCTTCAGGGCGTCGGCGTCGAGGAGGTGGGTGGTCTCCGGCATCAGCGGGACGTGCAGGGTGATCAGGTCGGACTCGGCGAGCAGCTGTTCCTTGGGGACGTACGTCATACCGAGTTCCAGGCAGCCGGGGTTCTCGGCGGCGTCCCAGCCGAGCAGCCGCATGCCGAAGCCGTGGGCGATCCGGGTGAACGCCTCCCCGATCTTGCCGGTGCCGAGGACGCCGACGGTGCGGCCGTGCATGTCGCGGCCCATCAGTCCGTCGAGGCGGAAGTCGAAGTCACGCGTGCGCGTGGAGGCGCGCACGACACGGCGGTTGACCGCCATGGCGAGGGTCCAGGCGAACTCGGCGACCGAGTACGGCGAGTAGTACGAGACCCGGGCCACCGTCAGGCCGAGGCGCTCGGCGGCCTTGAGGTCGATGTTGTTGAAGCCGGTGGAGCGCTGGGCGATCATCCGCGTGCCGCCCGCCGCGAGGATCTCCAGGACGCGGGCGCCGAGTTCGGCGTTGACGCTGGTGGAGACGGTCTCGTAGCCGGCGGCGATGGGGGCGGTGTCCTCGTTGAGGAAGACGTCCAGGCAGCGGACCTGGTGGTGCCCGGCGAACGCGCGCTCGATCAGGGGCTGCTCGTCGGCCTGCACGCCGAAGGCCAGGATCTCCAAGGCGTCTCCCGTTCGGTCGGCTGTGGGCCGAATATACGACCCACAGCCGCGCCCCGCCCGGTCAGCCGAAGAAGACCCCCACCTCCTCGTACAGCTTCGGGTCGACGGTCTTCAGCCGCGCGGTCGCCTCGGCGATCGGCACGCGCACGATGTCCGTCCCGCGCAGCGCGACCATCGTGCCGAAGTCGCCGTCGCGGACGGCGTCGATGGCGTGCAGGCCGAAGCGGGTGGCCAGCCAGCGGTCGAAGGCGCTGGGGGTGCCGCCCCGCTGGATGTGCCCGAGGACTGTGGTGCGGGCCTCCTTGCCGGTGCGCTTCTCGATCTGCTTGGCCAGCCACTCGCCGACCCCGGACAGCCGCACGTGTCCGAAGGAGTCGAGCGACTGATCCTTGAGGACCATGTCACCGTCCTTCGGCATGGCGCCCTCGGCGACGACCACGATCGGGGCGTACGACGCCTTGAAGCGGGAGGTGATCCAGGCGCACACCTGGTCGACGTCGAAGCGCTGCTCGGGGATGAGGATGACGTTGGCGCCGCCCGCGAGACCGGAGTGCAGGGCGATCCAGCCGGCGTGGCGGCCCATCACCTCGCAGACCAGGACGCGCATATGGGACTCGGCGGTGGTGTGCAGCCGGTCGATGGCCTCCGTGGCGATGCCGACCGCGGTGTCGAAGCCGAAGGTGTAGTCGGTGGCGGAGAGGTCGTTGTCGATGGTCTTCGGTACGCCCACGCAGGGCACGCCGTGCTCGTTGGTCAGTGTTGCGGCGACGCCGAGGGTGTCCTCGCCGCCGATCACGATGAGCGCGTCGACCTCCCGCTCGGCCAGGTTCTCCTGGATCCGGCGGATGCCGTCCTCCTGCTTCAGCGGATTGGTGCGGGAGGAGCCGAGGATGGTGCCGCCTCGGGGCAGGATGCCGCGGACGGCCGGGATGTCGAGACGCACGGTGCGGTCTTCCAGTGGACCCCGCCAGCCGTCCCGGAAGCCGGTGAAGTCATAGCCGTACTCCTGTACGCCCTTGCGGACTATGGCCCGGATGACGGCGTTGAGGCCGGGGCAGTCGCCGCCTCCGGTCAGTACTCCGACGCGCATGGACAGTTCCCTTCGCCGCAGGTGCCTGACGAAGGGTCAGTGTGACGCGCGTCTCACTCGTCGTCGAGGCCTCGTTCGATGGCGTAGCGGACGAGCTCGACCCTGTTGTGGAGTTGCAGCTTGCCGAGGGTGTTCTGGACGTGGTTCTGGACCGTGCGGTGGGAGATCACCAGCCGCTCGGCGATCTGCTTGTAGCTCAGGCCCTTGGCGACGAGGCGCAGCACCTCGGTCTCGCGCTCGGTGAGCTGCGGGGCCTTGGGCCGGTCGGGGTCGGAGGCGGGCGCGGGGTCGGAGGCGAGGCGGCGGTACTCACCGAGGACCAGGCCGGCGAGACCGGGCGTGAAGACGGGGTCGCCGACGGCCGTGCGGCGGACCGCGTCCAGGAGTTCCTCGGTCGACGCCGACTTCAGCAGATAGCCGGTCGCGCCGGACTTCACGGCCTCCAGGACGTCGGCGTGCTCGCCGCTCGCCGACAGGACGAGGACCCGCAGGGCCGGGTTGTGGCCGACGAGCTCCTTGCAGACCTGGACGCCCGGCTTCACCGGCAGGTTCAGGTCGAGCACCAGCACGTCGGGCCCGGCGGCCTTGGCCCGGCGTACGGCCTGGTCGCCGTCGCTCGCGGTGGCGACCACGTCGAAGCCGGACTCGGCCAGGTCCCGGGCGACCGCGTCGCGCCACATGGGGTGGTCGTCGACCACCATGACCTTGATCAGGTCCTTGTCACTCATCGTTGTCCTGCCTTCCCCCGTGAGACCTTCGGTATCTTCAGCTCGACCTCCGTGCCCTGCCCCGGAGGCGAGATCAACTCGGCGCTGCCGCCGAGGTCACGCAGCCGGCCGCGGATCGATTGAGCGACTCCGAGCCGCCCCTCCCCCTCGGCCTGCGCGAGTCGCCCCTCGGCGATGCCGGGTCCGTCGTCCCGCACGGTCACGATCACCTCGTCGGGCTCGTCCTCGACGAGGATCCACGCGCGCGCGTGCTCACCGGCGTGCCGGTGCACGTTGTCCAGGGCGGCCCCGACGGCCGCGGCGAGCTCGCGTGCGGCGGGCGGAGGCAGCGGGACGGGGGCGCCGGGCTCGACGAGGGACACCTTCGCCGAGGCGTACGGGGCGAGCAGCGCGCGCAGGTCGAGCGGGCCGTCGTCCGGCTCGTCGTCCACGGTGTCGACGACGTGGACGACCGCGCCCTGGGCCGCGTCCCGCGACACCCGGGAGACGGACGTCAGGCCGCCGGAGACCAGGGTGCGCAGCGCCACCTCCTGCTCACCGGCCATCCGGCCCAGCTCGGCCGCCTCGCCGCCCATGACCGCGCCCCGGCGCTGCACCATGGCGAGCACCTGGAGGACGCTGTCGTGGATGTCCCGGGCCAGCCGCTCGCGCTCCCGGGTCGCCGCCTCGATCTCCAGGGCCCGGGCGAGGGTGCGCTCGGAGGCGCGGGCGACCTCGACGACGTAGCCGATGGCGATGGAGGCGACCCAGACGAGGATCACGTTGTGGACGGTGTCGCGGGCCGGGTGGCCGCGCTCGATCAGGTTGGCGGCGGCGACCGGCGTGGAGGCGAGCGCGGCCCAGCGCCAGCCGCCCTTGATGGCGAACGCGAGGACGGAACCGGCGGTCCATATCGACGGCAGGGTGGGGCCGCCGCTGTCGATGTGGTGGTCGTTGACGACCAGCGGGGTCAGCACGATCCCGGTGACCGCGATCGCGAGGTCGACGGCGAGGAAGCTCTTGGTGCACGCGGCCGCGCTCTGGACACGGGGCAGCGTGGCGAGCGTCCAGACGCACAGGACGACGTAGTAGGCGATGGCGATGCCGGCCCGGTCGAACTCGTCGTACTCGGTGGCGAAGAGCCCGACCGCGTACAGCATGGTGAGCACCCGGTAGCCGGTCAGGGCACGCCACAGCGGCTGCTCGACCGACATGCGCATGACGCGCACCTGCTTGGCCATGTCCCCCACCCCCGGGTTCGACTGCTGTCCCAGGATCCTAGGACGCCGACTGCCCGGGCTTGTCCTGCTCGGCCTTCGCGGCAGCCGCCTTGGCGGCCTTCTCGGCCTTGGCCGCTTCCGAGATCTGCCGCTTGGCGGCGGTCGCGTAGATGTCGACGTACTCCTGGCCGGAGAGCTTCATGATCTCGTACATGACCTCGTCGGTCACCGCGCGCAGTACGAAACGGTCGTGCTCCATGCCCTGGTAGCGGCTGAAGTCCAGCGGCTCGCCGATGCGGATGCCCGGCCGCATCAGCTTGGGCATGACCTTGCCCGGCGGCTGGATCTTCTCGGTGTCGATCATGGCGACCGGGATGACCGGGGCGCCGCTGGCGAGCGCCACGCGCGCGAGGCCGCCGGGCTTGCCGCGGTAGAGGCGCCCGTCCGGCGAGCGCGTGCCCTCGGGGTAGATGCCGAACAGCTCACCGCGCTCCAGGACGTCGAGGCCGCTCTTGATGGCCGCCTCGCCCGCGCCGCGCGCGCCGGAGCGGTCCACCGGGAGCTGGCCGACGCCCTTGAAGAAGGCGGCCGTGAGCCGGCCCTTCACCCCGGGCGTGGTGAAGTACTCGGCCTTCGCGATGAAGGTGACCTTGCGGTCGAGGACCGCGGGCAGGAAGAAGGAGTCGGAGAACGAGAGGTGGTTGCTCGCCAGGATGGCCGGGCCCTCGGCGGGAATGTTCTCAAGGCCTTCCACCCAGGGCCTGAAGGCAACCTTCAGCGGCCCGCCGATGGCGACCTTCATCGTGCCGTACAACAACCGAGTGCCTCCTGTGTCCGTCGAACAGACCTTAACCCGGAGCCCTGTCAAACAGTCCGACGGCCCTGGTCGGTGTCAGTGCGGTCGCGTACGGTGAACCACACCTGGACTTGCTCACGCTTCTTTCATGAACAGGAGACCTAGGTGCCGGTCCTCCCCGGAGCCGAGCCGTTCCGCCATGACGGCGGGGAGGCCGGTGTCCTTCTCTGCCACGGCTTCACCGGTTCCCCCCAGTCACTGCGGCCCTG
Organism: Streptomyces sp. SLBN-8D4; assembly: GCF_049739545.1. NCBI lineage: Bacteria > Bacillati > Actinomycetota > Actinomycetes > Kitasatosporales > Streptomycetaceae > Streptomyces > Streptomyces sp. SLBN-8D4. The sequence goes on along the minus strand of NZ_JBMGQC010000001.1, from coordinate 7,135,015 downwards.
GGCCCAGCACCTCGCCGCGCACGGCCTGACGGTCTCCCTGCCGCTGCTGCCCGGGCACGGCACCCGCTGGCAGGACATGGCCCTCACCGGCTGGCGGGACTGGTACGCCGAGGTGGACCGCGAGCTGCGCGCCCTCACCGAGCGCTGCACCTCCGTGTTCGTGGCCGGCCTGTCCATGGGCGGCACCCTGGCCCTCAGGCTGGCCGCCAAGCACGGGGACGCGGTCAGCGGTGTCGTCGTCGTCAACCCGGCGAACCGTATGCACGGCCTCGCGCCCTACGCCCTTCCGGTGGCCCGCCACTTCGTCCGTACGGCGCCCGGGATCGCCAGTGACATCAAGAAGGAGGGCAGCGTCGAGCTGGGGTACGACAAGGTGCCGCTGCACGCGGCGCACTCCCTGCGGACCTTCTTCCGCCAGGTCGACGGCGAGCTGCCGCAGGTCACCCAGCCGCTGCTGGTGCTGCGCAGCACGCAGGACCATGTGGTGCCGACGGCCGACTCCGCGCGCGTGCTGAGCCGGGTGTCCTCGACGGACGTGACGGAGATCGTGCTGGAACAGAGCTACCACGTGGCGACGTTGGACCATGACGCGGAGCGGATTTTCGACGAGAGCCTCGCGTTCATCGGCCGGCACACCACCGGCATCGGCAGTGAAGGGACGGCCGCCCGTGGCTGAGCACGACTCCGAACGCGAAGACCGCGAGGGCCACGAGCCCGAGGAGCAGGGCGTCCCGTTCGACGAGGAGGCCGCGTGGGCGGCCATCGTCGCCGGGTACGGCGAGGAGCCGAAGGACCCGCCGGGCACCAAGCCGTTCAAGTCGGTCGAGGATCTCGCGCTTCTTGAGACCGAGACGAACGACGAGCCGACGGTGACGGCGCTGGAGAAGCCGGAGCCCAAGCCGAAGAAGGACGAGAAGCCGGCGAAGCCGCTGGGCGGTTCCATCTCCTTCGCGCCCGGCGTCGGACCCCGTGACTACAGCGGCCCCGAGCCGTCCGAGGACGACTTCGAGGAGGACGACGAGGGGCACTTCGTGCCGCCGGAGCCGCCGCCGCTGCCCGCCGCCGACACCACCGCGAAGTTCGCCTGGCTGGGCGTGCTGGGCGGCCCGGTCCTGCTGCTGGTCGCGGTGCTGCTCGGCTGGGAGATGACGTGGTGGCTGGCCACGGTCGGGATCGGCGGGTTTCTGGGCGGCTTCGTCACACTGGTGACGCGGATGCGGGCGGACGACGAGGACGACGAGAATCCCGGGCGGGGAGCGGTCGTCTAGTCCGGCTCAGCTCGCGGGGATGTCGAGGGTGGCCAGGACCGGGAGATGGTCGGTGGCCGCCCTCAGGTCTGTCTCCGTGATCCCGGGGAGGTCCAGGGGGACGCCGCAGCCGCGCACCTCGATGCCCTTCGTGGCGAAGATCGCGTCGAGGCGCCGGTGGGGTTCGGTGCGGGTCCAGGTGGCCTCGCCGCCGGTGGGGCTGGTCGCCCAGCAGTCCTGAAGGCTGTCCGCGACACGGCTGAAGGCGGGTCCGCTGGGGCGCTCGTTGAGGTCGCCGCCGGCCACGGCGTGCTCCACGCCCATGCCGGCCAGGCGGTCGAGGAGCATGCCTGCCTGGTCGTAGCGCTCGTCCTTCTGCAAGGACAGGTGACAGCTCAGTACGCCGAGCCGGGCTCCGCCGATGCGTACGACGGCCGTGGCGAAACCTCTTCTGTGCTGGCCCCGGGCAAGGGGGAGGAGGACGTCTTCCGTACGTTCGACCGTGGCCCGCAGGTTGCAGAGGATCGCGGGGCCCGCCGCGGTGCCGCCCCCGGTGAGGACGACCAGTCCCGCGGCCGACGCCAGCCTTGCCAGCTTCTTGCGCCAGCGGAAGAAGCGGGGGGCTTCCTGGATCAGGACGAGATCTGGTTCGCAGGCCTGGATGACTCGGGCCAGCGCGTCTGTGTCGTCCCGCATCGAGCGGATGTTGTAGCTCAGGACCTTGACCAGAACCATGTGGATCAATCTACGCCCAAGAGGAAGGGGCGCGGGGACCGCGCCCCACGCCCCTGAAGCGGAAAAGCCACCCCTACATGATCGGGTCGGGCTCTCTCGCCAGGTCCGCCGCGCCCACCAGGCCCGCCTTGTTGCCCAGTTGGGCGGCGATGACGTCCGCCACCGGGCGCCAGTTGCCGCCCACCAGCCAGCGCTTGTAGGACTTGCGGATCGGGTCCAGGACCAGTTCGCCCTCGTCGGAGAGGCCGCCGCCGACGATGAAGGCGGAGGGGTCGAAGAGGGAGGCCAGGTCGGCGAGGCCCGCGCCGGCCCAGCGGGCGAGCTCGCGGTAGGAGTCGACGGCGACCGGGTCGCCCTGACGGGCGGCCATGGAGATGTGCTTGCCCTCGATGCCGTCGGGGCTGCCGTCGCCGAGTCCGAGGAGGATCTCGGCGTTCTCCGGGGTGGCGTTGGCGCGCTGCTTGGCGTACCTCACCAGGGCGCGGCCGGAGGCGTACTGCTCCCAGCAGCCCTGGCTGCCGCAGCCGCACAGGAGGCCGTCCGGGACCATGCGGATGTGGCCGAACTCGGCCGCCACGCCGAAGTGGCCGCGGCGCAGCTTGTTGCCGATGATGATGCCGCCGCCGAGGCCGGTGCCGAGCGTGATGCAGATGACGTTGCGGTGGCCCTTGCCCGCGCCGAACTTGTACTCGCCCCACGCGGCCGCGTTGGCGTCGTTCTCCACGACGACCGGAAGGCCGACACGGGTCTCGACCTTCTCCTTCAGCGGCTCGTTGCGCCAGTGGATGTTGGGGGCGAAGTAGACCTCCGAGCGCTGGCGGTTGACGTATCCGGCCGCACCGATGCCCACGCCCACGATCGCGTGCCCGGCGCGCGCGCCCTCCACCGCCGAGGCGATCGCGTCGACGATGCCCTCGGCCGTGCCCGGGGTCGGCACCTTGTGGGTCGAGAGGATGTTGCCTTCCTCATCGACCACGCCGGCCGCGATCTTCGTGCCGCCGATGTCGACGCCGATGGTGAGTCCCATGAATCCCTCAGTTTCGGTCGAGCCCCGCTACGGCAACCGTACCCGAGGCCCTGCCGTCAGGGGGTTTCAGTCCAAGTCGATGCGCTCGGGGCCGGGGTCCTCGCCCTTGCCGCGCAGGGTGTCGTCACGTCGGCTCCAGCGCTGTTCCTGCGCCTGGACCGCGGAGCGGTACGCGGCGAGGAGTTCGCCACCGGCGGCGGCGAGGTGGTCGAAGACGTCGGGGTTGCGCTCGATGACCGGCTCGACCGCGGCCTTGGCCTGCTGGACGACCTGCTTGACCACCTGCTGGGCGGCGGGTCCCGCGATGCCCCCGAGCAGCGGGGACTGGAGGCCGGACAGCTTCTCGGCGACGTTGTCGACGAGCTTGCGCAGCTCTTCGGCGGCCGAGCCCGGGGGCGGGCCGTACTGGGTGCGGCGGCGGGCCTTCTCCGCCGCGAGGTCCTCAGCGGCCGCCGTCGCCCACGCGTCGGCGTCGGTCGCCCGTACCTCGTCCACGGCTTCCGCGGGCTCACGGTCAGCGGCGTCGGACGGGGGGAGCTCTTCGCTCATGACGGACTCCTGACTACGGTTCGTCCCTACGACGTTACCCGAATGGGCGTACGCGGTTCACGGGGTGCGGGGCCACAGATCCGGGTCCGGCGCGAACCGGATCCGCAGCTCGCCCTCGCGCAGGGCGGCGCCGGCCACGGTGCAGCGGCGCAGGGCCGAGGGCAGCGGGACGATCCGTCGGAACTGCCCCGCGCTGACGACGAGTTCGTCGCCGCGCCGGACCAGGTCCAGCTCGTCGCGGAGGGCGCCGGGCAGCGGGATGTGCCAGACCAGCACGCCGTCCTCGGCGAGGTGGTCGACGACGCGCCACTCGACGGTGGAGGTCGTGTCGTTGACCCCGGGGACGGCGAGCGCGCCGAGGTCGTCGTCCCCGCGCGGGTCATGGCCGAGATGCGGGACGGCCCGGACGTCGTAGGACTCCTGCCACTCCTCCAGGGCCTTGCGCTGCTGGGCGACGAGTCCCGCGGGCCAGTCCTCCGGCACGACCCGGTTGGCGACCAGGGTGTCGGGGCGCAGGCCGCGCAGGGCGAGGGCGAGGCTCGCGGCCTGTACGGCGTCGGTGCCGGCGGGGCCGGGTTCGGCGACGAGTCGCAGCACGGCCTGCCGGTCGGCGAGGACGGCCTGGACCGCGCCGAGTTCGGTGTCCCAGCGGGCGGCGGTCTCGTACAGCCACTCCGAGGGCATGGGGATGCCGGCGAGCCGTCCGAGGACGGGGCGCAGGCCGGCGGCCGCCTGGCGCTCGGCGGGGAGGAGTCGGCGCAGGTAGCGGCGCAGTTCCTCGGGGAGGGAGAGGAGGGCGAGGGCCTGCGGGGTGGGCGGCAGGTCCACGACCAGCAGCTCATGTCGCTCGGAGAGGGCCGCGTCGCGCAGGGCCCGGAGGAGGGTGAGTTCCTCGGCGCCGGGGAGAGGGGTGACCTCCTCGGGGTCGAGGCGGGAGGCGCCGAGCAGGTCGAGCACGTGGGAGGCACGGTCCTGGAAGGCGGCGAGGTCGTCCCGGAATCCCGCGGTGGCGTCGGGGCGCCAGGCGGTGAGGGTGGGGGTGACCTGGGTGGGGGTGGGGCCGGTTGTCGCGCCGAGGACCGTGCCCAGGGTGTCGGTCCGGTCGGCGCTCAGCACAAGAGTGCGGGTTCCCTCGCGGGCGGCGGCGAGCGCGGTGGCGGCGGCGACGGTCGTACGGCCACTGCCGCCGGGGCCCGTGATCAGGATGGTGCGCATAGGGGTGAACCGTAACGGACGCGGCGGTTCAGTCCGGCTGCAGGCCGGTGGGGGCTGGTCGCGCAGTTCCCCGCGCCCCTGAGTGGGTACAGTCGCGGCCGGTCCAGCTGTACCCAGCTTCTTGGGGGCGCGGGGAACTGCGCGACCAGCCACGACGGGCCCGCACCCGAAAACGCGCCCCTACTGCCCCGACTCGACCCGCTTCTTCAACCCCGCCAGCGCCCGGTCGATGATGACCTTCTCGGCCTTGCGCTTGATCATGCCGAGCATCGGGATCTTGACGTCGACCGTCAGCAGGTAGGTGACCTCGGTCGCCCCCGCACCCGCCGGCTTCAGCACGTACGAACCGTCCAGCTGCCGCAGCATCTGGGACTTGACCAGCGTCCAGGAGACCTCGTTCTCGCCGGTCCAGGTGTAGCCGAGGACCTGGTCGTCCTTGATGGCGCCCGCGTCCATGACCAGCCGGACCTGCTCGGCACGGCCGGACGCGTCCGTGGAGAGCACCTCCGCCTGCTTCACCTCACCCGTCCAGTCCGGGTAGCGGGCGAAGTCCGCGATCACGGCCATGACGTCGGCCGGCGCAGCTTCGATCGTGATGCTCGAACTGGTGTGTTCCGCCATCGCCGTGGCTCCTCCAGATAAGGTCCGGTGAGGAAGGGTGGTACGCACGTCTGTGCAGCGTGAAGGCTACCGCGCGGACGGAGTCACCATTCCAGCGCCCACGGCTTCCCGCTCCCCGCGAAGTGCCCCACGTTCACGCACTCGGTCGCCCCGATTCGCATCCGCCGGACCAGGGGCTGGTGGACATGGCCGAACAACGAGTAGCGGGGCCGGGTGCGGCGGATCGCGGCCAGCAGCGCCCGGCTCCCCCGCTCGAACCGCCGCGCCACCGTGTCGTACACCAGCTCCGGCACCTCCGGCGGGATGTGGGTGCAGAGCACGTCCACCTCGCCGACCGCCTCGATCTTCGCCGCGTACTCCTCGTCGTCGATCTCGTACGGCGTCCGCATCGGGGTCCTGAGCCCGCCGCCGACGAAGCCGAACGTCCAGCCGCCGATCTCCGCCCGCTCGCCGTCGAGCACGGTCGTGCCGGGTCCGGCGTACTCCGGCCACAGAGGCGGCATGTCGACATTGCCGTAGGTCGCGTACGTCGGTGTCGGGAACGCGGCGAACATCTCGGCGTACTGCTTGCGCACCGCCGTCTCGATCACCGAGCCCCGGTCGGCGCCGATCCCGCCCCACAGCCGGGCCCCGAGTTGCCGCGCCTCCTCGAAGCGGCGGGCGGTGCGCAGTTCCACGATCAGGTCGGCGTTCTCCGTCCCGAACAGGTCGGGGAAGATGCCGCGCGAGTGGTCGGCGTAGTCCAGGAACAGCACCAGGTCGCCCAGGCAGATCAGGGCGTCGGCACCCTCGCCGGCCCTGGCCAGGTCACGGGCGTTGCCGTGCACGTCACTCACCACATGTACGCGTGTCTTCCGGTTTCCGGCCGGTGTGGGTGCCATGACGATCAAGGGTAAGCCTGTGCGGCATACGTGAACAGTGCCGACCGGGCCTGCGGTTACTGGCCAGTCGGCAAGCAGGTGGACTACTGTGCCGGGGAACCCCAATCGTGTGACGCAGCGAACATCTCGCCGGGCCCCCTGTCGAAGAAGCCATACCGGCGGGTAACGTCCGGGCAGTCCAGTCGTGCTCAGCATTCAATTACTGAAATCCTGAGCACCTGCCCGAGCCTTGGACCGACCGTCGCATCACACAACGTCGTGGCGCCGGCGCCCTATGAGGAGCAGCAGTCTTGCGCGAGTTCAGCCTTCCGGCTTTGTACGAGGTCCCTGCGGACGGCAATCTCACCGATATTGTCCGTAGAAACGCCGCGCAGCATCCTGACGTCGCCGTCATCGCCCGCAAGGTGGCCGGTCAGTGGCAGGACGTGACGGCCACGGCCTTCCTGGCCGAGGTGCACGCCGCCGCCAAGGGGCTCATCGCCTCCGGCGTCCAGCCGGGCGACCGGGTCGGTCTGATGTCCCGTACCCGCTACGAGTGGACGCTGCTCGACTTCGCGATCTGGAGCGCGGGCGCGGTCACCGTGCCGGTGTACGAGACCAGTTCGGCGGAGCAGATCCAGTGGATTCTCAGCGACTCGGGCGCGACCGCCTGTGTCGTGGAGCTGGACGGTCACAGCGCGGCCGTCGAGTCGGTCCGTGAGCAGCTGCCCGCGCTCAAGCACGTCTGGCAGATCGAGGGCGGCGGGATCGAGGAGCTGGGCCGCGCGGGCAAGGACATCAGCGACGCGACCGTCGAGGAGCGCAGCTCGCTGGCGAAGGCCGACGACGCGGCGACCATCGTCTACACCTCCGGCACCACCGGCCGGCCCAAGGGCTGTGTGCTGACCCACCGCAGCTTCTTCGCGGAGTGCGGCAACATCGTGGAGCGGCTGCGCCCGCTGTTCCGCACCGGCGAGTGCTCGGTCCTGCTCTTCCTGCCGCTCGCGCACGTCTTCGGGCGGCTGGTGCAGATCGCGCCGATGATGGCGCCGATCAAGCTGGGCATGGTCCCGGACATCAAGCAGCTCACCGACGAACTGGCGTCCTTCCGGCCGACGTTGATCCTCGGCGTGCCGCGCGTCTTCGAGAAGGTGTACAACTCGGCGCGCGCCAAGGCGCAGGCGGACGGCAAGGGCAAGATCTTCGACAAGGCCGCCGACACGGCGATCGCCTACAGCAAGGCGCTGGACACCCCGTCGGGCCCGTCGCTCGGTCTGAAGATCAAGTACAAGACCTTCGACAAACTCGTCTACAGCAAGCTGCGGGCCGTCCTCGGCGGTCGCGGCGAGTACGCCATCTCCGGTGGCGCCCCGCTGGGCGAGCGCCTCGGGCACTTCTTCCGCGGCATCGGCTTCACGGTCCTGGAGGGCTACGGCCTGACCGAGTCGTGTGCCGCGACCGCCTTCAACCCCTGGGACCGCACGAAGATCGGCACGGTCGGGCAGCCGCTGCCGGGCTCGGTGATCCGGATCGCGGACGACGGCGAGGTGCTGCTGCACGGCGAGCACCTGTTCAAGGGCTACTGGAACAACGAGGCCGCGACCGCCGAGGCGCTCACCGACGGCTGGTTCCACACCGGTGACATCGGCACCCTCGACGAGGACGGCTATCTCAGGATCACCGGCCGCAAGAAGGAGATCATCGTCACCGCGGGCGGCAAGAACGTCGCCCCGGCCGTGATCGAGGACCGTATCCGGGCGCACGCGCTGGTCGCGGAGTGCATGGTGGTGGGCGACGGGCGGCCGTTCGTCGGCGCGCTGATCACCGTCGACGAGGAGTTCCTGGGCCGTTGGGCCGAGGAGCACGGCAAGCCGGCGGGTTCCACCGCGGCGTCGCTGGCCGGGGACGCGGACCTGAACGCGGCGATCCAGGCCGCGATCGACGACGGCAACGCCGCGGTGTCGAAGGCGGAATCGGTGCGGAAGTTCCGCATTCTGTCCTCCCAGTTCACGGAGGAGACGGGCCACCTCACGCCGTCCCTGAAGCTCAAGCGGAACGTGGTGGCGAAGGACTACGCGGACGAGATCGAGGCGATCTACGCGAAGTAGTCGCCCGTACGGGGCCTATGGCGCGGTGTCCTCCACGAGGACCCGCGCCATCGCGCGTTCGGCGAGCGCGGTGATGGTGACGAACGGGTTCACCCCGATGTTGCCGGGGATCAGCGAGCCGTCGGTGACGTACAGCCTCGAATAGCCCTTCACGCGGCCGTAGTTGTCGGTGGCCTTGCCCAGCACGCAGCCACCGAGCGGGTGGTAGGTGAAGTCGTCGGCGAAGACCCTGCTGGGCGATCCGAAGAGGTCGTACCGGTAGATGGTCGAGTTGGCGGAGTTGATCCGGTCGAAGAGCTTCTTGGCCATGCCGGAGGAGACCGCGCTCTGTGCGGCGCTCCAGTCGAGGCTCAACCCCCCGCTGCCGTACGAGAACCTGGCGCGCTGCGGGTTCTTGGTGATGGCCAGATACAGGCTCACCCAGTGTTCGAGTCCCGTGGGTAAGGGCGCGATCTCGGCGAAGACGGGGTTGTCGGTGTTGGCCCAGTCGTCGATGCCCATGACCGGCATGGTCGACTGGTTGGCGCCGACGGTGTCCCACAGGTGGTTGGCCCGCCCGAGCATCGTGTTGCCGTTGGGCCCCCAGCCCGCTCCGACGCTCGCGTCCAGCGCCGGGAGGGTCCCCGACTGCCGTGACCGGAGCAGGAGTTCACTCGTGCCGAGACTGCCGCCACCGAGGAACAGATAGGCGCAGGAGTACTGCTTGGTCTCGACGACCGCGCCGGTGTAGTCGATGCGCTCGGCGCTCAGCACCCAACTGCCGTCGCTCGCCCGGCTGATCCCGGTGACCTTCTCCATGGTGTGGATGGTGACGTTGCCGGTGCCTAGCGCGGACGCAAGATACGTCTTGTCGAGGCTCTTCTTGCCGAAGTTGTTGCCGTAGATGACCTCCTGGCCGAGAGCGGACTTGGTGGCGGTGCCGGCGGCCTCGCGCTGCATGTAGCCGAAGTCGTAGACACTGGGCACGAAGGTGGTCTTCAGACCGGTGTTCTGGGCGTGCTTCCGGGAGACGCGGCTGAACCTGTACCACTCAGTCGACTCGAACCAGGCCGGGTCGATGGTGTTGACGCCGAGCATGGCGCGGGCGCGCGGGAAGTACGTGGAGTACATCTCGTTCGCGTCCACGCTCGGGAACTGCTCGGCGAAGTAGGACTGGAGCGGGGTGACCGCCATCGAGCCGTTGACGAGGGAGCCGCCGCCGACGCCCCGGCCCACGAAGACGGACATGTTGGGAAAGTGGACCCGGTCCAGGACGCCGGGGTAGGGGCTGATGTCCTTGTTGACGACGTCCAGCCACAGGAAGGTGGCCAGCGGCGCCTCGGAGCGGGTGCGGAACCACATGGAGCGCTGGTCGGGATTGGCGGTGTTGCAGAAGACCTTGCCGTCGGGACCGGCGGTGTTCCAGAGCCGGCCCATCTCGAGGACGAGGGTGCGGATGCCGGCCTGGCCGAGGCGCAGGGCGGCGACGGAGGCGCCGTAGCCGGAGCCGACGACGATGGCGGGCGCGGACTCGACCGCGGCGGGCTCGTCCGCCCGGGCCGACTGGAGCCCGACGCGGGTGAAGCCGAGAGTGGCCGCCGTCTGAAGGGCGGCCATACCAAGGATCTGACGTCTAGTCAGCTGACGCTGTATCAGTTTTGCTGCCATGCGCGCAGCATCGGCGGATTATCGGCATCCTGCTATAGCAATGCCTTCAACTTTTCCGCCAACAAGTCCCATCGCCACTTCTCCTCGACCCACTCCCGTCCCCGCTCCCCCATGCGCCTCCGCAGTTCCGCGTCACCGAGCAGGACGGTGATCCGTTCGGCGGCCTCCTCGGGGGAGCCGCCCCGCACGACCCAGCCGGTCTCACCGTCGAGCACGGCGTCCGGGGCACCGCCCGAGTCCCCGGCGACGACGGGCAGTCCGGTGGCCGAGGCTTCCAGATAGACGATCCCGAGCCCCTCCACGTCGAGCCCGCCCCGGCGGGTGCGGCACGGCATCGCGAAGACGTCCCCGGCGCCGTAGTGCGCGGGCAGCTCGGCCCAGGGCACGGCCCCGGTGAAGCGCACGGAGTCGGCGACCCCGGTCTCGTGGGCGAGTTTGCGCAGCTCCTTCTCGTAGGGCCCGCCTCCGACGATCAGCAGCACGGCGTCGGGCTCCTCGGCCAGGATCCGCGGCATGGAGAGGATGAGGGTGTCCTGCCCCTTGCGCGGCACCAGCCGCGAGACGCACACGACCACCGGCCGGTCCGTCAGTCCCAGCCGTGCCCGCACGGCGTGGCCGCCCGACCCGGGATGGAAGGTCTTCTCGTCGACCCCCGGCGGCAGCTGCACCATTCGTGCGGCGGCCTTCGGGCTCAGCGCCCCGGCGATCCGCGACCGCGTGTACTCGCCGAGATAGGTGATCGTGTCCGTCGACTCCCCGATCCGGCCCAGCAGCTGCCGGGCCGCGGGAAGTTGGGCCCACCCGGCCTCGTGCCCGTGGGTCGTCGCCACCAGCCGCTCCGCACCGGCCTTCCTGAGCGCCGGGGCCAGGAGCCCGAGCGGCGCGGCCGCCCCGAACCACACCGACGTGCAGCCGTGCTCCCGCAGCAGCCCGACGGCCTTCCGGGACACCCCCGGTGTCGGCAGCAGCATGGTCGTGGAGTCCCGTACGACGGTGAAGGGCTGCTCGGCGTCGAAGGCGGCGGTCGCCTCGACGCCCTCCCGGCCCCGCTTCCAGGTGGAGGCGTAGACGACCAGGCGCTCGGGGTCGAGCCGTAGCGCCATGTTGTGCAGGAACGCCTGGATGCCACCCGGGCGGGGCGGGAAGTCGTTCGTCACGATCAGGGTCTTGTGCATCGCGGCCGACCCTACCGAACCCGCTGCTCACAGCCGGGCGCGGCCACGTTTATGGCACCCTCACAGGAGAGCGGGACATCATGTTCCCCTCAAGACCGCACGAGAACGGCAGGGGATCACGTGGAGACGACGGCCTGGCGGCGATCCCTGACCGGACTGCTGCTGACCTGGGGCGTGACCAGGCTGCTGCTCCTGTTGTGGGTCTACAAGGTGTACGTCTTCCCAGGCCCGGACGTCACCAGTGACGTGTCGGTCATCTACCAGGGCTGGTACGACGTCCTGCGCACCGGAACGTTCCCGCAGGACGACGTGACCTGGCAGTACCCGCCGGCCGCGGCACTCGCGATCCTCTCCCCCGCGCTGCTGCCCTTCCTGGAGTACACCCAGGCCTTCTTCCTGATCGCCTTCGCCGCCGACCTGGCCGTCCTCCTCCTGCTGCTGTACGCGGGCCTGCGCCCCGGGCGGCGGCTGCGGGGGGCCTGGGTCTGGGTGGCGGGCGTACCTCTGCTCGGGCCGACCGTCTACTCCCGCTACGACGTGATGGTGACCGCGGTGGCGGTCGCCGCGGTTCTCGCGGCCGCCCGGCATCCGAAGGCGGCGGGGGCGCTGGTGGGCTTCGGGGCCATGCTGAAGGTGTGGCCGGCGCTGATCCTGGTCGGCATCCGCAGGCGCAGCGTCTGGGCCTCGGCGGCGGCGACGGTCGCGGTGGTCGCCGGAGTGTTCTCGGTGGCGATGCCGGGGGCCTTCGCCTTTCTGACCTTCCAGCGGGAGCGGGGCACCGAGGTGGAGTCGCTGGGCTCCCTGGTCTTCCACATCGCCCGCCATCACGGCTGGGACGGCTCGGTCCTGCTCAACTACGGCTCGGTCGAGTTCCTCGGCCCCTGGGTGACCGCCGTCAGTACGGCCGCCATCACGCTGACCGGCATGGCCTTCGGACTGCTGTTGCTGTGGCGGCTGACGGCCACGCGGTTCGAGGCGCACACGGCGGCCGACGCGGCGCTGGTGGCGGTGCTGATGTTCACCACCACCAGCCGGGTGATCAGCCCGCAGTACATGGTGTGGCTGGTCGGCCTCGCGGCGGCCTGTCTGTGCTTCCGCGCGAGCCGGATGGGCCTCCCGGCCGTCCTGGTGCTGGCGGCGTGCTTCGTGACGGTCCTGGAGTTCCCGATCTGGTTCGCGGACGTCGTGGGCAGCACCCCGCGCGGCATCGCCCTCCTGCTCGTGCGCAACGGCCTGCTGGTCCTCGCCACGGTCATCGGCATGCGCGAGCTGTGGCGGGCCACGGTCCCGAAGCAGACCCCGCCGCCCCCGGTCCCGGACCAGCCCGCCGCCCCGACCCGAGAGGCCTCGGCCTCCTCCTGAACCCGGACACGGGTCGGCGTCCTGAAGCCCCCGATCCCGCTCACGGACGCCATGCGCGACACCTCGCCCCACAACCCGCGCCGACCACGCCCCGGATCAGACCACCACCCCCCACCCGCGAGACCTCCACCTCCCCCTACACCCGGACACCGGCCAGCACCCCGAACCACCCGACCCCGCTCACGGACGCCATGCGCGACACCTCGCCCCACAACCCGCGCCGACCACGCCCCGGATCAGACCACCACCCCCCACCCGCGAGACCTCCACCTCCCCCTACACCCGGACACCGGCCAGCACCCTGAACCACCCGACCCCGCTCACGGACGCCATGCGCGACACCTCGCCCCACAACCCGCGCCGACCACGCCCCGGATCAGGCCACCACTCCCGCCCGCGAGACCTCCACCTCCCCCTGAACCCGCGCACCCGCCCGACGGAACAGGAGCAGCGCGATCCCGCACTGCAGTGTCATGGCCAGCGCGAGTGCCAGGCACACGCCGGGCAGGCCGAGGCTCGTGCAGGTGTACGCCAGCGTCAGCTGGACCGCCGTGCCGAGCAGCGTCACCTTCAGCAGCACCGGTGCTCCCCCACTGCCCTCGAAGACCCCGCCGAGCGCGATGAAGCAGGCCATCAGCAGCAAGTAGGGGCCGACGCAGCGCAGGAACAACACCCCGTCGTGGGCGACTTCGGGCCCCGCGCCGAAGGCGGCCATGATCCAGGGGGCGGTCACGAGAAGCAGCGCGGCCGCCGCGAGCCCCACCGCCCCGGAGACCAGCACCGCCTCCCGTCCGACCGCCCGCCGCGCGTCCCGCCCGGCGCCCCGCAGATGCGCGGTGTGGATCGAGGCGGCCTGCCGCACCGCGTAGAAGGCCATCGTCGCCACGTACATGACCTTGTAGGCGATGGAGTACGCGGCCACCGCCGTCACCCCGAGCCGCGCCACGATCGCGACGAGGACGAGCGCCCCGCCCTGCCGCACGGTGAAGTCGGCGGCCATGGGGAGCCCGGTGCCCAGCGTCCCGCGCAGGGAGACACCGGCCGGAGCCCCCGCACAGGACCGCAGCAGCGCGTTCCGGCGCAGCACGACCAGTCCCGCCCCGAGGGCCACCGCCCGGCACAGCACGGTCGAGGCGGCGGCGCCCCGGACCCCGTACGCCTGGATCAGGAACGGGTCGCACACCAGGATCAGCCCGTTCGCGAGGAGGGCGAGCCGCATGGGTGTCCGGGTGTCGCCCGCGCCCTTGAGGACGCCGTCGACGAGCTGCTGGGCGAAGAAGACGGCGATGCCCGGCAGGGAGATCGCGAAGTAGGCGGTGGCCAGGGACACGGCCGGGCCGCCGTCGAGCACCAGCCGGGCCAGCGGCTCGCGGAGCAGGAAGCCGCCCACGGCGACCACCGGCGTGACCAGCGCCCACAGCGCCAGGCCGCCGCGCACGGCCGCCCGCACCCCGCCTGGATCCCGGGCGCCCCGGGCGTGCGCCACCAGCACGGTCGTACCGGAGCCGAAGACGAGCGCGACGCCCAGCAGCACGTTCTCGGTGTTGGTCGCCACGGCCACGGCGGCGACGGCGGAGCCACCCAGCCGGGAGACCCACATGGTGTTGATGATCCCGGCGGCCACGGAGGCCAGAAGGCCGAGGTAGACGGGGTGGGCGAGCGCGACGAGCTGCTTGCGATGGCTGTTCACGGAGCAATCCCCCTCGATACGAGATACCTCGAATCGAGGTATCTCGATAAGAGGTAGCATGGCGCCACGCCCCCCGCAAGGAGGAATGCAGTGCTGGAGCTGTCGATCCTCGGCTTCCTCGCCGAGGGACCGCTGCACGGCTATGAGCTCAAGGAGCGCATCAAGGCGCTGACCGGCCATGTCCGCCCGGTCAGCGACGGGGCGCTCTATCCGGCGATCACCCGGCTCGTCAGGGCGGGCCTGCTCGACGAGCGCGCGGAGCCCGGGACGAGCGCCGCGCCGCGCCGGACCCTGTCGCTCACCGAAAGGGGCCGCGAGGACCTCCTTCAGCGGCTGCGGCACCCGAAGCAGGCCGAGATCACCGACCAGGTCCGCTTCAACACCGTCCTCGCGTTCCTGCGGCACCTGCCGGACCGGCGCGAGCAGGCGGCCGTGCTGCGGCGGCGGCTGGAGTTCCTGGAGGCACCGACGAGCTTCTTCTACGACGGCGGCGGACCGGTGCGCGCGGAGGACACGGACGACCTGTTCCGCCAGGGCATGCTGCGGGTGGCGCGGGCGACGGGCCGGGCAGAGCGGGCGTGGCTGGCGGAGGCCGTCGAGCAGTTGGATCAGCCGAGCTGATCGCGCAGGTACTCCTGCCATGCGGCGGTGAAGGCCTTCAGGTCGGTGTCGAGCACCTTCGCCACGGCCTCCTCCACCGCACCCGGCCGCTTCGTGTGCGTGCCCACTGCCCGGTAGAACGCGCCCAGCTTCGCCTCGCCCCACCGGTCCGCGATCATCCGGCAGGCCATCCAGCCGCTCTCGTAGGACACCGCGAGACCGGACGCACTGCCGTCGAAGCCGAAGTCCGCGTCGGACGGCAGGGCCGCCGGCACCCGGCCCGCGGAGACGGCCTCCCCCAGCTCCGGCGCGACCTCGGCCGGGGTACGGCCGGTGCCCCGGTACCCGACCCAGTCGGCATACCCCTCCGACAGCCACAGCGGGGTCGCGGCGGTGGTGTCGGCGCGGGTGGCGACATGGGTGGTCTCGTGGGTGAGGACGACCTGCCTGCCCAGGGTGCCGAGCAGACCGTACGCGTCGGGGTTGACGATGATCCGGTCCGCGGGCGCCCGCGCCGGGGCGCCCGTCTCACCGGTGGTGACGGCCGCGATCCCGCGGTACGAGGAGGCAGGTGAGCCGAGCAGACCCGCCATCCCCTCCAGGGACTTGGGTACGAGCACGACGACGTGCCGGGACCAGGCGGTGCCCCAGGCGTCCGACACGGCGGGCACGGCGCGGTCGGCCAGGTCCGCGAAAACGTGCAGCCTCTCGCCGGACTGGCCGACGCCGAGGACCATGCTGTGCTTCCCGCGGACGACGGTCACCTCGCCCTGGTCCCACAGCTGCTGCGAGGACTTGTGGGCGGGCTTCTCGCTGACGACGTACCAGCGGCCGGACGCGTCCCGGGACAGGTCCAGGACGCGGGCCACGGTCACGGGGGCCTGGTCGTATCCCTGGATCTGGTAGCGGAGTTCGGCGTCCGCGGTGGCCGTCTCACCGGTGCGGTGGACGCCGGTCACCTTGTAGGACCAGGAGGCGAGCGGCACCGCGCTGACGTCCTCGAACCAGCCCGCGGCGCCCGTCCCGGCCACCGCCGCCGTGTCGCGGTCGAGGACGGCCGCGGCCCGCCGGTCGAGCAGGTGCTGCACATCGGCCTTGACGGAGTCGGTCGGCGTCGGGCTCCCGCCGCAGGCCACCAGCGAGGCGAGCAGCAGGCACAGCACCACGACACCGTGTTTCGGCACCCGCCTTCGACCAGCCATGTTTCCCGATCGTACGGGTATCGCGGCCATGGGTCAGGGGCGCGTGACCGTCGCCCCCGGCATCATGCCCACCGGGTCGTAGCGCACCGGGGCACCGGGGTACGGGGCGTGCACGACCTGGCCGTTGCCGACGTACATGCCGACGTGGCTGGCGTCGCCCCGGTACGTGACCAGGTCGCCGGGCCGTGCCTGGGAGAGCGGTACCTGGCGGCCGGCGTAGCGCTGGGCCTGCGAGGTGCGCGGGAGGGAGACCCCGGCCTGGGCGTACGACCACTGCATCAGGCCCGAACAGTCGAAGGCACTCGGCCCGTTGGCACCCCACACGTACGGCTTGCCGATCGCGGACTGCGCGGCGGCCACGGCGGCGGCCGCCCGGCCCGAGGGCGCCGCGGCACCCGAGAGGTCGGGCATGTCGGAGCGCCCGGAGCGGGAGACCCGGTCGTAGGCGGCGCGCTCGTCGGACGGCAGGGAGTTGAGCAGTTCGCGCGCTCTGGCGAGCTTCCTCTCGACGGTCCGCTTGTGGGAGGCGACGGCCTTGCGGCTCTTCTCCAGTTCGCCGAGTTTCCGGGCCGCCTCGCTGCGCTCCTGGGCGAGTTCGCGCATGGCCTCCTGGAGGTCCTTGAGCTCGCCCGCCTGACGGGCGTTGATGCGGTCCAGTACGGCCGCCTTGTCGAGGTAGTCCTCCGGGTCGTCGGAGAACAGCAACGCGAGGGAGGGGTCGAGGCCGCCGGAGCGGTACTGGGCACCGGCCAGTGAACCGAGCGCCTCCCGCATGGAGTTGACGCGCTCCTGCTGCCGGGCGATCGCGTCCTGCGCGGTGCTGACCTCCTCGCGCAACGAGTCGGCGCGCTCGTCGGCCTTGTTGTAGGCCTCGGTGGCGTGCTCGGCCTCCTCGTAGAGACGGTCCACCTCGGCCCGGGTGGCGTCGGACGGAGCGGCGGCGGCCGGTACGGCGCCGAGCGCGGCGGCCGCCGCGGACAGCACGCACAGGGCGGCACCGGCGCCCCGGTTGAACCCGGACGTCTGGACAAGGCGGCGATGGAACCCCACAGGAAGCCGCGCTCCTTCCACTGGCGGACAAAGACGCTTCCCGGCAAGGGGGAAGCGCGGCCGACAGTAGCCCCGCGGCAGGGGCACATCCAACGACCTTCGCGGGCACACAACGTGACGCCCCGCCTATGACGCAGGTCATGGGCGGGGCGTGGAGTCAGTTGTGGTCGTCACGATTCGCCCGAACGGACGGCGAGTCGTCGCGATCTTGAGCGCTCGGGAGGCTCAGATCCGCACGCCGAACTGGAACGGCATGTTGTTGATCGACTCGTAGCGCACGACCGTGCCGGTGCGCGGAGCGTGGATGACCTGGCCGTTGCCCGCGTACAGGCCGACGTGGTGCAGGTCGCCGTAGAAGATGACCAGGTCGCCGACCTTGAGGTCGCTCATGCTGTAGATGCGGGTGCCGGCGTTGGCCTGGGCCTGCGAGGTGCGCGGGATGGTGATGCCGGCCTGCGCGTAGGCCCACGAGGTCAGGCCCGAGCAGTCGTAGGAGGCGGTGCCGGTGGCGCCGTAGACGTACGGCTTGCCGAGCTGGGTCTGGGCGGCGTTGAAGGCAGCCTGGGCCCGGGCGGAGGACGCGGGGGCGTCACCGAGGTCCACGCGCTCGCTGGCGGAGCGGCTGGCGCGGGCGTCGGCGGCGGCGAGGGCGGCCTTCTCGGCGGCCGTCAGCGAGTTGAGGAGCTTCTGCGCCTCGGCGAGCTTGCCCTGAACGGACTTCTTCTGCTTGGCCAGTTCGGTGCGGGTGCTCGCGAGGTCCTTGAGCTTCTCGGAGGCCTCGGCGCGGTCCTGGGCCAGCTCGCGCTGCTTCTCCTGGATCTTCTTCAGCGCCTCGACCTGCTGGGAGCTGAGCTGGTCCGCGGTGGACGCCTTGTCCAGGTAGTCGTCCGGGTTCGACGACAGGAAGAGCTGGAGCGAGGAGTCGATGGAGCCGGTGCGGTACTGCGCGGCGGCCGCCATGCCTATGGAGTCCCGCAGTTCGTTCAGGTCGTCCTGGCCGCGGGCCACGTTGTCCTGGATCGTGGAGATCTCCTTCTGGAGCTTCTCCTGCTTCTCCTTGGCGCCGTTGAGCTTCTCGGTGGCCTGCTCGGCCTGCTCGTACAGGGCGTCGACCTTCGCCTTGACCTCGTCCTTGCTCGGCTTCTCGCTGGGCGCGGCATTGGCGGCATTGGCACTGAGGGCCACGGCGGCAGCGGCTGCGGTCGTGAGCACGGTCACGCGCGTACGGCTCGGCTGCTTGGGTCGACGGTGGGACGCCACGGAGGTGAACTCCTTCTTTTGAGTGATCACCCGCTCGGAGGTTCGAGCCCAGACCCTAGTGACCTTCCCGTGATCAGTTCAAATCCTCAGGAGCAAAATCTCGTCACGCCATGCATTCTTTGCACATAACTCACGTGCAGTGAGGCGGGCTTGACGCTACGTTGCGTGACGATAAGGCTAATTCGGGCATTCAGCCTGGACATTGATGTTTAGGACAGGCGCTTGAGGAGCACCACGGAAGCGACCGGCCGCGCCCCCGCCTTGGCGATGCCGTCGGCGACCTCCCGGTCCGTCGAGGCGACGATCACCGGCCGCCCGGGCGGCTCGGCACGCACCAGCTGACGGATCAACTCGTCGGCGGTGACGCCCGCCTTGGAGAACAGCACCCGCACCCCGCGCGGGGGCGCGAGCAGCACCGGCGCGGCGAGCTCGGCGCCGTCGAAGACGCAGGTCACTTCCGCCCCGGTCTGCGCGGCGAGCTGGGAGAGCTGCCCGAGGAGCCTGAGGCGCTGCTTCTCCAGCGGCATCTGGGGATAGCCGGTCTTGGTGACGTTGTAGCCGTCGACCACCAAGTGCGCCTGGGGCAGGGCGAGAAGCTGGTCCAGGATGGCGGGATCGTTCTCCGACAGGGCCCGCGCGGCGATGTCCTTCGGGGTCATGCGGCCCGGTTCGACCGCGTCCACGGTCTCGGCGGGCCGGACGGAGACCGGCGGCAGGGCCAGTTCCCGGCGCAGCCCCTGGGCCGCGTCCAGAACGGTGTCCAGAAGCAGGCGCACGCGCATGTCCTCGACGCTGCGCCCCTCCCGTGCCGCTCTGCGCGTGGCCTCCAGAGCCGCCTCCGCCTCCCCGAGGCGTGCCTTCAGGCGCCGGGACTCGCTCTCGGCGGCCGACACCTGGGCGTGCCCCTCGGCGCGTGCGGTGTCCGTCTCGGCCTGCAGCTTGCGCAGGGCCGCCTCGCCGCGCTTGACGTCACTGAGTGCCGCGCGCAGCTTCCGGTGAAGCGATTCGGCTTCCTTCTTGGCGGACTCCAGCTCGGTGCGCAGCCGCTCGGTCTCGGCGCGGGTCTGGTCGCGGGCGGCCGCGAGCTCCTCGCGCAGCCGCTCCAGCTCGGCGCGGTTCTCCTCGTCGGCCCGCTCGGCGTCGGCGCGCTGGGCCTCCTCGCCGGCCGCGGTGACCAGCTTGACCCAGCCGGTGGGCCGCAGAACATAGGCCGCGGCCGCCACATCGAGCGGGTCCGCGGCCGGGGGCGGGGCACCGGATTCGAGGGCGCCGGACAGCTCCGGCTGGGCCTCTCTGAACTTCTCCCCGATGCGCTGGCGGAACAGCGGATCGGTCTCCAGCGCGGCCGCCATCGCGTTGCCCGCGAACTTGGCCCGCCGGTTCGGCGCGAAGCGCGCGTACTGTCTCAGCTGTGCGGGCAGTTCGCCGACGGTCAGCCCGCCGAAACCCTCGGAGACGATGTGCACGACCCTGCGCCGCACACCGTCGGGCAGCGGACGGTCGAGGACCTCGGCGGCGCCGTCGCCCGGCTCCCCGCCTTGTGTCTCCACCATCCCTCACACCCCATCACTGTGCGGGGCCGGCCCGGTCAGGAGCCGGCGCCCGGCCTGTCGACGAGTTCCACCTGGTCCACGGCGTTGCACCAACGGCACCGCACCGACTCGATGGTCTCACTGACCACCTCGCGCTCCTCGACCTTCGGGTCTCCCGCCAGGTCGAGGTGGACGTACTCGACGACCTTCGACGAGCGGGTCACGTCGAAGCGCGTGAGGTTGCCGCAGAGGGTGCAGCGCCACCGCGTCGAGGCGGTCGGGAGGGGAACCGTCATCGTGCCTGTGCTCTTTCCTACTAGCCATTGTCGGTGACGCACCGGCATCCCGGTGCATGTGGCTCGTAACCCTACGGCCTGGCGGGTACTCGCCGCTCGGACGTCCGCAGGACCTCTCCGGCGGCGAGGCGCTCTGTTCGGTTGCGTCCCGTTACGTCATGCTCTGTGTTCATGATCAGCAACTGGAGGGTCACAGTCGGTGGAGCAGGCAGGGCGCTGTGGGGGCCGGCTCCGGTCACCTACGGGCTGATCGCCCTGTGCTCTCTGGTCTTCGTGATCGGCCCCGCCTCGGGTCTCGACCCGGCCTACGGCTCCGGGGACGCGGCCCTGGCCGCCCAGCGGGCCTGGTTCCACCGCTGGGGCGTGGTCCCCGCCGAGCTCTTCGAGGGCTCGCCGGGTGCCGCCCTCACCCCGGCCACCGCGCTGTTCGTGCACGGCAGCTGGGTGCACCTGCTGGGCAACATGCTCTTCCTCTACGTGTTCGGGGTGATGACCGAGGAGCGGATGGGCCGGGTGCAGTTCCTCCTGTTCTACGTCGGCTGCGGCTACCTCGCCCTGCTGGGCTACGCGGCCGCCAACGCCGACTCCGCGCAGTCCCTGGTCGGTGCCTCCGGGGCGATCTCGGCGGTCCTCGGCGCGTTTCTGTTCCTGTTCCCCAGGGCCCGGGTGACCAGTCTCCTGCCGTTCCTCTTCTTCCTGCCGCTGCGCTTTCCCGCCTGGGTCGTCCTCCCGTTCTGGGCGGCGCTGCAATGGCTCGCGGCGGGCCGGGCCGCCGACGGCCCAGGGGTGGCCTATCTGGCCCACCTGGTGGGCTTCGGCCTGGGCCTGGTCTTCGCCTGGGTGCGTTTCGGCCGTACGACTAGAGTGAGGGCCGCCCCAGCTCCGGCCCCCGAGGGAGAGAACCAGCCGTGATCACCGCGATCGTCCTCATCAAGACCAGCGTGGACCGGATCCCCGAGATCGCGGAGCGGATCGCCGCGCTGGAGTCCGTGAGCGAGGTCTTCTCCGTGACGGGCACGTACGACCTGATCGCCATGGTCCGGGTCAAGCAGCACGAGGACCTCGCCGAGGTCATCCCCGGCAGTATCAGCAAGATCCCGGGCGTCGAGGCGACGGACACCCACGTGGCCTTCCGCACCTACTCGCAGCACGACCTGGAGGCCGCGTTCGCGATCGGCCTCGACAGCTGAGCCTCCGCCCCCTGCCGGCTAGGAGTCGAGCGCCAGCACCGTGATGCCGTCGGCGGTCGCGGCGTACACCCGGCCGTCCCGGACGACCGGACTCTGGGTTCCGACGGACGCGCCGCCCTCGACGCGCCGGTGCCAGGTCTGCTTCCCCCTGCGGTCGAGGCCGTAGAGCGTCGAGCCGTGGCGGACGTAGACGGTGTCGCCGGAGACCGTGGGGTCGCTGTACTGGTTTCCGTCGTCGGTGAACTGGAAGGACCACGCCGTCGATCCGTCGGCGGGGTCCAGGGCGACCAGTTCGTAGTCGGAGGCGGTGACGGCCAGGCCGGCGAAGGGCACGCAGGTGAAGTAGCGGCCGCCGTACACCTTGTCGTTGCTCGCGTCCCACAGCGGCTTGCCGGTGCGGGAGATGCCGTGCAGCGACCGCTCGCCGCCCGATCCGACCAGCAGCGTGTCGCCGACCGGCGCGGGCCGCCCGGGGTCGGCACCGGCCGTCGTCGCCCAGAGCCGCTTGCCGGTCTTCGCGTCCAGGGCGTGGACCCGGTCCCCGAAGGTGCCGACGTACACCACGCCGTCCGCCACCACGGGTTCGCCGGTGGGCGCCGGTCCGGTCGACGTGGACCAGCGCACGCTGCCGTCGGGGGCGTAGGCCCGCACCCCGCCCGCGTCCGAGCCGTGGCCGTAGGACACCAGGACCAGCTGGCCCGCGGCGACCGGGAACTGGCTGTTCGCGGCGAACGACCTGGTCCAGTGGATCTTGCCGCCCCGGCCGAGCGCGCACAGCTTGGAGGCGCCCTCCTGGCCGTCCTCAAGCAGGCAGTACACGCCGTCGGCGGTGGCGAGCGGGGACATGGCCTCGGCACCGAGCCGGGTCCGCCACACGGTCCGGCCGTCCAGGTCAAGACCGTGCAGCGCGCCGTCCGCGCCGCCGACGTACACCCGGGTGCCGTCGGGCGAGACCGCCGCGCAGGGGCCGCGCCGCCCGCCGAGCCCCTGGACCTTGTACTGCCAGCCCGTCGCGGGCGTGCCCGTCGGGCCCCCCGCCCCCGCCTTCGCCTTCGCCTTCGCCTTCGCCGATCCGTCCGGCGCCGCCCGCAGCCACAGCCAGCCGCCCAGGCCTCCGGCCGCGACCACGCCGGCGCCGCCCGCCACGGCCCGCAGCAGCCCGCGCCGGGACGGCGGGGCGGTGGCCGGTGTGACCGGGGTGACCACGGGGACGTCCGTGACGGTCACGGGCGCCACGTACTCGACCCGGCTCCCCCGCTCCCCCGAGTCGTGCCCGGGAACCCAGTGAGCACCGCTGTGCACGGCCTCGGGCTCCTTCTCGGCACCGGGGGCGTACCACCCCGGCCGCAACCCCTCACGCAGCGACCCCGCGCTGTGCCCCGCGGCCGCGACCAGCTCCGCGGTGGTCGGCCGCGCGGTGGGGTCGTCCCGCAGACAGGCCTCCACGAGCGGCAGCTGTTCCTCCGGTACGGCGGACAGGTCGACGTCCCCGGTCAGGATCCGCAGCAGGACGACCGAGTCCTGGCCCTCGCCGAAGGGTTCCTTGCCGCCGGAGGCGTAGGCGAGGACCGCGCCCAGGGAGAAGACGTCACTGGCCGGCACCACCTGGGCGCCGTTGCGGATCTGCTCGGGCGAGAGATAGCCGACCGACCCGACGACCACGCCGGTCCGGGTCAGCGCGGTGCCCTCCAGGGCCCGGACGATCCCGAAGTCGATGACCCGGGGGCCGTCCGGCGAGAGCAGGATGTTGGAGGGCTTGAGGTCCCGGTGCACCAGCCCCTTGCCGTGGATCGCGGCGAGCGCCTCGGCGAGCGCGGCCGCCAGCAGCCGTACCGCGTCCGCGGGCAGCGGTCCCCGGTCGAGCACCGCGTCCCGCAGGTTGGGTCCCTGCACGAACTCGGTCGCCATCCACGGCCGCGCGGCCTCGGTGTCCGCGTCCACGACCCGCGCGGTGTACGTGCCCGCCCCGCCGACGGTCTGCGCGGCCCGCACCTCGTGCCGGAACCGGGCGCGGAAGGTGCGGTCCTCGGCGTGCTCGGCCCGTACGACCTTCACCGCCAGCCGCAGTCCGCCGCGCGCCTCGGCGAGGTACACCTCGCCCATGCCGCCGGACCCGAGTCTGCCCAGGACCTCGTAGGGCCCGATGGTCCGCGGGTCCGTCTCGCGCAGCTCCTGCACCCCGTGCTCCCCCTGCATTCCGTACGGCTGCCGAGGGGGAGCGTATACGCGTGCCGGACCTCAGTACGTCAGACGGCCGGGACGCAGCGGCCGTCCTCGGTGCGGTACGTCCACTTCGCACCGTCCGCGACCAGTTCCTTCACGGCCTTCACAAAGCGCTCCACGTGCTCGTCCGGCGTGCCCGCGCCGAAGCTCACCCGGATCGCGTTGAGGGACTTCTCGCCCGGCGCGGCCTCGGGGGCACCGCACTCGCCCTGGGACTGCGGGTCGCTGCCGAGGAGGGTGCGGACGAGGGGGTGGGCGCAGAAGAGGCCGTCGCGGACGCCGATGCCGTACTCGGCGGAGAGGGCGGCGGCGAAGTGGGAGCTGTTCCAGCCCTCGACGACGAAGGAGATCACGCCGACGCGGGGGGCGTCGTCGCCGAAGAGGGACAGGACGCGGACCTCGGGAACCTCGGCCAGCCCTTCGCGGACCTTCCCGATCAAGTGCTGCTCACGGGCGACCAGGCTGCCGAACCCGGCCTCGGTCAGCGCCTTGCAGGCGGAGGCGATGGAGTAGGCGCCGATGACGTTGGGCGAGCCTGCCTCGTGCCGCGCGGCGCTCTCGTGCCACTCCACGTCCACTCCCCCGTCCTCGCGCCGGGTGACCTTGCGGCTGGCGCCGCCGCCCGCGAGGTAGGGGTCGGCGGCCCGCAGCCAGTCGGCGCGGCCGGCCAGGACACCGGAGCCGAAGGGTGCGTAGAGCTTGTGGCCGGAGAAGGCGATCCAGTCGACGTCGAGGTCACGGACGCTCACCGGGTGGTGCGGGGCGAGCTGGGCCGCGTCGAGCACGATGCGGGCACCGTGGGAGTGGGCGGCCGCCGCGAGCTCTCGTACGGGCCACAGCTCACCGGTGACGTTGGAGGCGCCGGTGACGCAGACCAGGGCCGGGCCGTGGGGGTCCCGGTCGGCGAGGGCCTTCTCCAGGGTCTCGACGGCCTGCCGCGGGGTGCGCGGCGCGTCGAGGTAGCTGACCCGGGCGTCCTGCCAGGGCAGCAGGCTCGCGTGGTGCTCGGTCTCGAAGACGAAGACCTGGCAGTCGGCGGGGAGGGCGGCGGCGAGGAGATTGAGCGAGTCGGTGGTCGACCGGGTGAAGATCAGCTGATCGTCGTCGCGGCAGTCGAGGAACTCGGTGACGGTCCTGCGGGCGTTCTCGAAGAGGTCGGTCGACAGCTGGGAGAGGTAGCCGGCCCCGCGGTGCACGCTGCCGTAGTAGGGCGCGTACGCCGCCACGTCGTCCCACACCCGCTGGAGGGCCGGTGCGCTGGCCGCGTAGTCGAGCGCCGCGTAGGTGACTTCGCCGCCGGTCACGAGCGGGACGGTGACATCCCGGCCCAGAACGGGCAGCTGGGCACAAATGGTCTGGGCGGAGGCAGCGGTGGAGACAGACATGGGGAACTCCCGTGGAAAGAGAAAAGTGAGATGGGTGTGCGGAGGCGGGGCTCGGCGCCCTATCGCATTCGCTTGCTCACGGAAGACTCCTCGAACGACCAGGATCCCTGGTTCGTGAGGGATCCGTGCTTGCCGCAGACCTCGCTGCCTACGGCCTGGTCTTCACCCGGGGCACCCCGCCACGGACGGAGGGTTGCCGGACAGTCGGCCGGGGCCTCATGACTGTCACTCATGACCTGGTCAAAGAAAATACGTGAGGTGATCGTCGTCCCGCAACCCGTGTCCGGATCGCGGGACGACGCCCTGGTGTTCGCTACGCGTTGCTCGCGGCCACCCAGCGCTCCAGCGTCCGCTTCGCCGACCCCGAGTCGATCGACTCGGCGGCCTTGTCCATCCCGGCCCGGAGCTGCTCGGCCAGGGTCCCGGTGCCCGGGTCCAGGGCGACCAGCGCGGCCGCCGAGTTCAGGAGTACGGCGTCACGGACCGGGCCGGTCTCGCCGTCCAGCAGTTTCCTGGCGACCTCCGCGTTGTACGCCGGGTCACCGCCCCGCAGGGCCTCCACCGGCACCAGCTCGATGCCGACGTCCCGGGGGTCGAAGCTCTCCTCGGTGACCTTGCCGTCGCGGACGATCCAGACGCGGGAGGTCGACGTGGTCGTCAGCTCGTCGAGGCCGTCGTCGCCGCGGAAGACGAGGGCGGAGTTGCCGCGTTCGGCGAAGACGCCCGCGACGACCGGCGCCATGCGCGGATCGGCGACCCCGACCGCCTGGGACCGCACCCGTGCGGGGTTGGTCAGCGGGCCGAGGATGTTGAACACCGTGCGGATGCCCAACTGCCCGCGGGCGGCGCCCGCGTGCCGCAGCGCCGGGTGGAACTTGACCGCGAAGCAGAATGTGATCCCGGCCTCACCGGCCACCTCGGCCACCCGTCGCGGGGTCAGCTCCAGGTTGACGCCGAGCTTCTCCAGGACGTCCGAGGCGCCGGACGCGGAGGAGGCGGCCCGGTTGCCGTGCTTGACGACCGTGGCGCCGGTGCCGGCCACGACGATCGCCGACATGGTGGAGATGTTGACGGTCTTGGCGCCGTCGCCGCCGGTGCCGACGATGTCCACGGTCCGCCCGGGCACCTCGATCACATTGGCGTGCGCGTACATCGTCCGCACCAGCCCGTTGATCTCCTCGACCGTCTCGCCCTTGGCCCTGAGGGCGACCACGAAGCCGGCGATCTGCGCGTCGGTCGCCTCGCCCTGCATGATCCGGTCCATGGCCCACGCCGTCGCGTCGGCGCTCTGGTCCCGTCCGTACAGCAGGGCGTTCAGTACCTCGGGCCAGGAACGGCCCGCCGCGGTGTCGCCTCCAGCGGGGGTCACAGCGCTCATGGGGCCGCTCCAGATGTCGTAGAAAGTGTGCCCACACCCTATCCAGCCCACAGCACGCCGCAGGGCCCCGTCCGGCGTTCGGACGGGACCCGACAAGCCCCCACCGAACCCCCACGGCAAAGGGCCCGTCCGACACACCGGACGGGCCCTTACTACCGCGCGTGGCGAGCGCAGCGACAAGCAGCGATCAGTGGTGGCCGTGGCCGCTCGTGATCTCCTTGTACTCCTCGACGGTCGGCTTGGGGATCTGGGCCTCGTCGCCGTAGTACGCCTCGCTCAGCTTGGCGCGCAGCTTCTCGGTGCCCTTGATCTTCCGCTCGACGCCGTTCTCGTCGACCGCGGGACCGATCTGCGCCGGCGCGTACTGCTCGTGCGCCGTGAGCGTGTGCAGCTGCTCCTGGCTGAGCGGCTCGTGGACCTCGATGAACTCACCGTGCGGCAGGCGCTTGATGATGCCGGACTCGCGGCCGTGCAGCACCTTGTCCTTGTCGCGGCGCTGGAGGCCGAGGCAGATCCGCTTGGTGGCGACGAACGCGAGGACCGGGGCGACGAAGAACGCCACCCGCACGAACCAGGTGATGGCGTTGATCGACAGGTGGAAGTGGGTGGCCCAGAGGTCGTTTCCACCACCGATCAGCAGCACCATGTACCAGGTGATCCACGCGACACCGAAGGCCGTACGCGTCGGGGCGTTGCGCGGCCGGTCCAGGATGTGGTGCTCGCGCTTGTCGCCGGTGACCCAGGACTCGATGAACGGGTAGACCGCGATCGCGACCAGGACCAGCGGGAAGATGACCAGCGGGATGAACACGCCCAGGACGAGCGTGTGGCCCCAGAAGTTGATCTCCCAGCCCGGCATGACACGGATCAGGCCCTCGGAGAAGCCCATGTACCAGTCCGGCTGGGCGCCCGTGGACACCTGGTCGGGACGGTAGGGGCCCATCGACCAGATCGGGTTGATCGAGGCGATCGCCGCGATGGCCGCGATGACACCGAAGACCAGGAAGAAGAAGCCTCCGGCCTTGGCCATGTAGACCGGCAGCAGCGGCATGCCGACGACGTTGTTGTTCGTCTTGCCGGGACCCGCGAACTGCGTGTGCTTGTGGTAGAAGACCAGGATCAGGTGGCCGACGACCAGGCCGAGCATGATGCCCGGCAGCAGCAGGACGTGGATCGAGTAGAAGCGGGCCACGAAGTCGCCGCCCGGGAACTCCCCGCCGAACAGGAAGAACGACAGGTACGTGCCGACGATCGGCACGGACAGGATCGCGCCCTCCATGAAGCGGACACCGGTGCCGGAGAGCAGGTCGTCCGGCAGCGAGTAACCGGTGAAGCCGGTGAACATGCCGAGGACGAACAGCAGGAAGCCGAACAGCCAGTTGACCTCACGCGGCTTGCGGAACGCGCCCGTGAAGAACACACGCATCATGTGCACGAACATGCCGGCGAGGAAGATCAGCGCCGCCCAGTGGTGGATCTGCCGGATCAGCAGACCACCGCGCACATCGAAGGAGATGTGCATGGTCGAGTTGAACGCCTCGGACATCAGCTGTCCCTGCAGCGGGACGTAGCTGCCGTGGTACTCCACCTCGTTCATCGACGGGTGGAAGAACAGCGTCAGGTACACACCCGTGAGGATGATGATGATGAAGCTGTAGAGGCAGACCTCACCCAACATGAACGACCAGTGGTCGGGGAAGATCTTGCGCATGTTGGACTTGGCCAGGGAGTAGATCCCCAGCCGTCCGTCGGCCCAGTCGGCGACGC
The DNA here is from genome assembly GCF_049739545.1 of Streptomyces sp. SLBN-8D4. Lineage (NCBI taxonomy): Bacteria > Bacillati > Actinomycetota > Actinomycetes > Kitasatosporales > Streptomycetaceae > Streptomyces > Streptomyces sp. SLBN-8D4. Next base: position 7,106,896 of record NZ_JBMGQC010000001.1, on the reverse strand, counting down.
GCTCGCCGGCCGGCGCCTTCCCGCGTGCGCGGGACTCGGAGGACTCGTTAGTGCTCATCCGCGCTCCCAGAATGCAGGACCGACGGGCTCCTCGAAGTCGCCGAGCGCTTCGAGGTAACCCTGGTCGTTCACGCCGATCCGCAGCTGCGGCAGGGCGTGACCGGCGGGGCCGAAGATCACCCGGGCACCGTCGGAGAGGTCGAAGGTGGACTGGTGGCAGGGGCAGAGCACGTGGTGCGTCTGCTGCTCGTACAGGGAGATCGGGCAGCCCACGTGGGTGCAGATCTTCGAGTACGCGACGATTCCCTCGTACGACCACTCGAGCTCGCGCTTGTCCTTGATGTTGTCCGGCTGGATGCGGACGATCATCAGGGCGGGCCTTGGCGATCTCGGTCTGGAACTCCTCGTCGTGCTCCTCCAGACCCTCGGGCTTGGCGAAGGTCAGCGAGCCGACCGCGACGTCGGAGGGACGCAACGGCTCGTTGGTGTTCATGTTGACGAGCTGGAGGCCCTTGCGCCACATGGTGTGGCGGAGCTTGGTGCCGGGCAGCGGACCGAGGTCGCGCAGCAGCATCACGCCGGAGAGCGGGAACAGGGCCAGCGCGCCGAACATGGTGTTGCGGATCAGCTTGCGACGGCCGAGCGCCGACTCCTTGGCTCCCTGCTTGAAGTCGGCCATGACCTTGGTCTTGACCTCGGGGGGCGCCTCGATCGGGTGACGCTCGTCGGCGATCTCCTCGTCGGACATCAGGGTGCGGGCCCAGTGGACCGCGCCCGCGCCGATCGCGAAGAGGGCGAGACCGAGGGTCAGGCCCAGCGCGAAGTTCAGCGCGTTGATGTGCCCGATCGGGAACACGAAGATCGACTTGTCGTGGGGGATGCCCACGTACGAGGCGATGAACCCGATCGTCGACAGCATCGAGACCGTGAACAGCATGGCCACCGTGCGCTCGGACCGCCTGGCGGCCCGCTCGTCGATGTCCTGCACCCGGTGCTCGTGGGGCGGGAGGCCGGGGTCCGCGAACGGGTTCTTCTCGTCCGCGACGCCGACCGCGCCGTGCGCGTCCTGCTCTGCGGGCAGGTTCTCTTCTGGAATGTCTTGGCTACTCATGACTTCTTGGCCTTTGCGGTCCGAGCGGCGACCCAGACGGCGACTGCGATCAGCGCGCCGAGGCCGAAGATCCAGGCGAACAGGCCTTCGGAGACCGGGCCGAGACCGCCCAGCTCAAGGCCGCCGGGGCTCACGGTGTCGTCGCCGTTGACCGCGTTCAGGTACGCGATGATGTCCTTCTTGTTCTGCTCCGACAGCGTGGTGTCGGGGAACGACGGCATGTTCTGCGGGCCGGTCTGCATGGCCTCGTAGATGTGCTTCGGGGCGACACCCTCAAGGCTAGGCGCGTACTTGCCGTGCGTCAGCGCGCCACCCTTGCCGGTGAAGTTGTGGCACTGGGTGCAGTTGTCACGGAACAGCTCGCCGCCCTTGGCGATGTCGGCGCCGTCGGGGCCGTACTGCGCCTTGGTCGGGACGGACGGACCGGCACCCAGCGAGGCGACGTACGCGGCCAGCTGGTCGATCTCGGCCTGCGTGTAGATGACCTTCTTGCGCGGAACCTGCGCACCCGGCTGCTGGGCCGGCATACGGCCGGTGCCGACCTGGAAGTCGACGGCCGCGGCGCCCACGCCCACGAGGCTCGGACCGTCGGAGGATCCCTGACCCCCGGTGCCGTGGCAGCTGGCGCAGCCTACGGCGAAGAGCTTCTTGCCCTCGTCGATGGCCAGGGACTGGGCGGTTTCATCTGCCTTCGCCTTGTCCGCGGGGGCGAACACGGCGTACAGCCCCCCGGTGCATGCCAGCGCGAGGAGTAGGACGACGAGCGCCGCCAGCGGGTGGCGTCGTCGTGCGGAGAGCTTTTTCACGGATTACCCCGGTGTCAGGATCTTCTGCGTCGATGCTTGCGATGTCGGGAGCGGGCCCGGCTACTTGATCATGTAGATCGTGGCGAAGAGGCCGATCCAGACGACGTCGACGAAGTGCCAGTAGTAGGACACGACGATGGCCGCGGTCGCCTGCTCGTGGGTGAACCTCTTGGCCGCGTAGGTACGCCCGAGAACGAACAGGAACGCGATGAGGCCGCCCGTCACGTGCATGCCGTGGAAGCCGGTGGTCAGGTAGAACACCGAGCCGTACGGATCGGAGGAGAGCGAGAGCCCGTCCTTCTTCACCAGCTCGGTGTACTCGTAGATCTGACCGCCGATGAAGATCGCGCCCATGATGAAGGTGATGATGAACCAGCCCCGGAGCTTCTTCACGTCACCGCGCTCGGCGGCGAAGACGCCGAGCTGGCAGGTGAGGGAGGAAAGCACCAGGATCGTGGTGTTCGTCGCCGAGAACGGGAAGTTCAGGCTGGACGCCATTTCCTTCCAGTGGTCGGGACCCGTCACCGATCGCAGGGTGAAGTACATCGCGAAGAGGGCCGCGAAGAACATCAGCTCGGAACTCAGCCAGATGATGGTTCCGACGCTGGTGAGGTTCGGCCGGTTGACCGATGGGTGCGCGTGCCCGGTTGTCTCTGTCGTTGCTGTCGCCACGACCGACATTATGTCGGTCGCTTATCCCGCCCTCACCCCGGGGGGTGCCGTTCGGAGTGTCTCCCTGCTCCATACCGGTGTTGACGTGGTGTTCAAGGGAGTAGCATCCGGCCCAACGGGCCTGTCCTTACGACGCTGACGTCACGGAGGAACAATGCAGCCGACCGCCACGGTGCTGGTCTACAGCGACGATTCCAACACCCGCGAGCAGGTACGGCTCGCCTCCGGCCGGCGACCGGCTCCGGACGTCCCGTTGGTCGAGTTCCTGGAGTGCGCCACACCCGCGGCGGTGCTGAAGGAGCTGGACAAGGGCGGGATCGACGTCTGTGTGCTGGACGGGGAGGCCGTGCCGATGGGGGGCATGGGCCTGTGCCGGCAGATCAAGGACGAGGTGTTCGACTGCCCGCCGGTGCTGCTGCTGATCGGGCGGCCGCAGGACGCGTGGCTGGCCACGTGGAGTCGGGCCGAGGCCGCGGTGACGCATCCGGTGGATCCGGTGGAGTTCGCGGCGGCGCTGGCTTCCTTGCTGCGGTCTCGGAAGGCTTTGAGCGCCTAGGAGCTCGGTTCCTGCGCTTTGCGGGCGGCTGCGGGTCCGTTGTGGCTGGTCGCGCAGTTCCCCGCGCCCCTGAGGAGTCCACTGAGCCCCTGGCTAGACGCTCCGGGGCCTCAGCCTCGCAACCTGGTCAGCGCTCGGGGCGTCCGGGGTTCCTGCCACCAGGGCGCTGCCGTCGCGCCACTTCTTCCAGTCCAGGTTCCAGTCGCCGAATCCGTTGCCGAAGGGCTCCATGGTGTGACCGTCCGAGTTGACGACCTGGACCACGTCGCCCTCGTGGACGGTGTTGAAGAACCACTCGGCGTTCGCGGTGCTCATGCCGGTGCAGCCGTGGCTGACGTTGGCGTAGCCCTGCGAGCCGACCGACCAGGGGGCGGCGTGCACGTACTCGCCGCTCCAGGTGACGCGGGTGGCGTAGTACACCGGGAGGTCGTACGAGTCCGAGGAGCCCTCGGCGATCCCGATGCTGGTGCCGCGCATACGTACGAAGTACTCCTTGCCCAGCACGACCTTGACGCCGTTGCGGGTCTCGAAGCCGGGCTTGCCGGTGGTGACCGGGAGCTCCTTGATGACCTCCTCGTTCTTGTACACCTTCATCGAGTGCGATGAGGCGTCCGTCACCGCGATGATGCGGTCGCCGGTGGTCAGCTTGAGGGGCTTGGCCTTGCCGCCCCGGAGCCGGCCGCCGATCTTGATGCCCTCCAGGTCGCTCCGGACCTGGATCGTGGCGTGGGCGGGCCAGTACTCCTTGGGCCGGTAGTGGAGTTCCTTGTCGTCCACCCAGTGCCAGGCGCCCGGTGCGGCGGGCGTGGAGTCCACCCTGAGGGCGCGCTCGACGACGGCCCGCTGGGCCTTGTCCTTGACGGGACGGTCCAGCTTGGCGGTGACGGGCTGGCCGACGCCGTACGTGCCCGCCTTGGGGCCGAAGGTGACGTTCAGGCGGGTCTTGCCGAGCGGCTTGCTGGTGTCGAAGTCGAGGACCTTGCGGCCGGGCGCCCCGTCGTCGTCCTCGGTGCTCACCCGGACCGTGTAGTGGGCGTTTGCGGCCAGCGGGGAGGTGCTGTGCCAGCGGGTGCCGTCGGCGGAGAGTTCGCCCGCCAGGAAGCGGCCCGTGGCGTCCGTGGCGGTGACGTCGGTGATGCGGCCGTCGTCGTCCTCGGCGGTCACCTCGAGCGGCTTGTCCGGGTCGGCCTTCTTGCCGTCGCCCGAGGGCGCGTTGAAGGCGACCTGGTCGGCCGCGTCGTACGGCGTGGCCGCCAGCGGGTTCCCGTCGGACCCGCAGGCGGAGGTGCTTATACCGAGGGCGATCACCAGCATCGTGCAGCTGACGACGGTGCGGGTTCGCGGTGCGTGGTTCATGACTTCACGCTAGGAAGCCCCGTCAAGAACGGCACGCCGGGTGACTCGTACGAGGGATACGGATTGCGGCAAACGCAGGAGCCCGGACGCTCCTGACGGAGTGTCCGGGCCCCTGATGAGCTCAGCTCGTGCTACTGGGTGCGGTTCTCACCGCGGTAGTACTCGAAGACCCAGCCGTACAGGCCGACCAGGATCACCGGCAGCGAGAAGTACAGCAGCCACCAGCCGATCGCGACCGACAGGAAGGCGAGGGCGCCACCGAAGCCGAGGGCGAGCGGCTGCCAGCTGTGCGGGCTGAAGAACCCGACCTCGCCGGCTTCGTCCGCGACGTCGGCCTCCTTGTTGTCCTGCGCGCCGGCGTCCACCCGCCTGGCCGTGAAGCCCAGGTAGAAGCCGACCATGATGGACAGACCGAAGGCCAGGAAGAGCGCGGTGGTACCGGCAGGCTCCTTCGACCACACGCCATAGACGATCGCCATGGCCAGCAAGAAGATGCTCAGCCAGAAGAACAGACGTCCCTGGATCTTCACTTCCCGGCCTCCTTGCCGCCGTTGCCGGCCAGAGCCTTCCCACCGTGACCGGCGTTCTCGAGCTGGTCGAGAGCGGCGATCTCCGGGTGGTGCAGGTCGAACGCCGGGGATTCACTGCGGATCCGCGGCAGGGTGAGGAAGTTGTGCCGCGGCGGCGGGCAGGAGGTCGCCCACTCGAGCGAGCGGCCGTAGCCCCACGGGTCGTCGACGTTGACCGGCTTGCCGTACTTGGCCGTCTTCCACACGTTGTAGAGGAACGGCAGTATCGACAGGCCGAGCACGAACGAGCTGATGGTCGAGATCGTGTTCAGGGCGGTGAAGCCGTCGGCCGCCAGGTAGTCGGCGTAACGACGCGGCATGCCCTCGGCGCCCAGCCAGTGCTGGACCAGGAAGGTGCCGTGGAAGCCGATGAACAGCGTCCAGAACGTGATCTTGCCGAGGCGCTCGTCGAGCATCTTGCCGGTGAACTTCGGCCACCAGAAGTGGAAGCCGGAGAACATCGCGAAGACGACGGTGCCGAAGACGACGTAGTGGAAGTGCGCCACCACGAAGTACGAGTCCGAGACGTGGAAGTCCATCGGGGGCGAGGCCAGGATGACACCGGTCAGACCACCGAAGGTGAAGGTGACCAGGAAGCCGGTGGCCCAGAGCATCGGGGTCTCGAAACTCAGGGACCCCTTCCACATCGTGCCGATCCAGTTGAAGAACTTCACGCCCGTCGGTACGGCGATCAGGAACGTCATGAAGGAGAAGAACGGCAGGAGCACACCGCCGGTGACGTACATGTGGTGCGCCCACACCGTCACGGACAGACCCGCGATCGCGATGGTCGCCGCGATCAGACCCATGTAGCCGAACATCGGCTTGCGGGAGAAGACCGGGATGACCTCGGAGATGATGCCGAAGAACGGCAGGGCGATGATGTACACCTCTGGATGGCCGAAGAACCAGAAGAGGTGTTGCCAGAGCAGCGCTCCGCCATTCGCGGCATCGAAGACGTGTGCCCCGAATTTCCGATCCGCCTCCAGCGCGAACAGCGCGGCGGCGAGGACGGGGAAGGCGAGCAGGACCAGCACGGCGGTCAGCAGCACGTTCCACACGAAGATCGGCATGCGGAACATGGTCATACCGGGCGCGCGCATGCAGATGATCGTGGTGATGAAGTTGACCGCACCGAGGATCGTGCCGAAGCCGGAGAAGGCCAGACCCATGATCCAGAGGTCCGCGCCGATGCCCGGGGAGCGGACGGCGTCGGAGAGCGGGGAGTAGGCGAACCAGCCGAAGTCGGCCGCGCCCGAGGGGGTGAGGAAGCCGCCGACCGCGATCGTCGAGCCGAACAGGTACAGCCAGTAGGCGAACATGTTCAGCCGCGGGAACGCCACGTCGGGCGCGCCGATCTGCAGCGGCATGATCCAGTTGGTGAAACCGGCGAACAGCGGCGTCGCGAACATCAGCAGCATGATCGTGCCGTGCATCGTGAACGCCTGGTTGAACTGCTCGTTCGACATGATCTGCAGACCCGGCCGGGCCAGCTCGGCGCGCATGAAGAGCGCCATCACGCCGCCGATGAGGAAGAACGCGAACGACGTGACCAGGTACATCGTCCCGATCGTCTTGTGGTCAGTGGTGGTGAGCCACTTGATGACCACGCTGCCGCGGTTCTGGCGCCGGACCGGCAGTTCGTCCGTGTAGTGGGACCCTGCCGCCGCGGCACCCTGGGGTTCGTTGAGGATGCTCACAGGTTCGTCGTCTCCCGGTCCTTCTCGTGGGCGGTCTGCTCGATGCCCGCGGGAACGTAACCGGTCTGCCCCTTCTTCGCGAGGTCCTTGAGGTGCTGCTCGTAGCGCTCGGGGGAGACGACCTTCACGTTGAACAGCATCCGGGAGTGGTCGACGCCGCAGAGCTCGGCGCACTTGCCCATGAAGGTGCCCTCCTTGTTCGGAGTCACCTCGAAGGCGTTGGTGTGACCCGGGATGACGTCCTGCTTCATGAGGAACGGCACCACCCAGAAGGAGTGGATGACGTCACGCGAGGTGAGGACGAAGCGAACCGTCTTGCCCTTGGGGAGCCAGAGGGTCGGGCCGGGGTTGCCGGTCTGCGGGTTCTTCGTGGCCGGCGTCCCGAAGTCGTAGACACCGCCGGCGTTCGCCGGGAAGTCGTCCTTGAACCGGGTCGGAATCGCGTCCAGGTTCTTGTCGGTCTTCGCGTCACCCGTGGAACCCGCGACGGGCTCGACGTAGTTGAAGGCCCAGCTCCACTGGTAGCCGACGACGTTGATGGTGACGTCGGGCTGCTTCTTGAGGCTGAGGAGCTTCGACTCGTCGCGGGCCGTGAAGTAGAAGAGCACCGAGACGATGACGAGCGGAACCACGGTGTACAGCGCCTCGATGGGCATGTTGTACCGGGTCTGCGGAGGTACCTCCACCTTGGTGCGGCTGCGCCGGTGGAAGATGGCGCTCCAGATGATCAGACCCCACACCAGCACGCCGACGGCGAGCGCGGCAGCCCAGGAGCCCTGCCACAGGGAGAGGATCCGCGGAGCCTCTTCCGTGGTCGGGGTGGGCATACCAAGGCGGGGGAAGTCTTCCCAGTTGTACGAGCAACCGGTGGCGGTCGCCAGGACCAGGCCCGCAATCATTGCCTGCAGCAGCTTCCGCCGCATCGGGCGCCGCGGCGAGCGGTCGGAGCCGTTGGGACTCACGTAGCGCCTTCCCGAGAGTCTCGCCCGCGCGGATTGGCTGCGGCCTGCCCTTACTCGGTGGTCGGTCGCCGCCCTGCGTCGGGCAGGGGTTTGGATGTTTATGCGGACCAAACCCTAGCCGACGCCCTCCGGGGGTTCAGCGGGAGGGGGGCCTACTGGGTCGGGGGTTAGCTGGTTTGGCGGCCGCGGGTGCGTTGTGGCTGGTCGCGCAGTTCCCCGCGCCCCTGGGGGGTTAGCGTTGCTGTGTGTCTTATTTCGACGCTGCTTCCAGTGCTCCGCTTCATCCCGTCGCCCGTCAGGCGCTGTTGGCCTCTCTGGACGAAGGGTGGGCTGATCCGTCTCGGCTGTATCGGGAAGGGCGGCGGGCCCGGATGTTGCTGGACGCCGCCCGGGAGGCCGCCGCCGAAGCCGTGGGGTGTCGTCCCGATGAACTGACCTTCACCTCGTCCGGGACGCGGGCCGTGCACAGCGGGATCGCCGGGGCGATGGGCGGACGCAGGCGGGTCGGACGTCACCTGATCGTGTCAGCTGTCGAACACTCCTCGGTACTGCATTCGGCGGAGTTGTTCGAGGTGACCGAGGTTCCGGTGGACCGTACGGGGGCGGTGCGTGCGCGATCGTACGGCGACGCTCTTCGCCCTGACACCGCTCTGGCGTGCCTGCAGTCGGCCAACCACGAGGTGGGGACCGTTCAGCCGGTGGCCGAGGTGGCCGCCGTGTGCCGGGAGGCCGGGGTGCCGCTGCTGGTGGACGCGGCGCAGTCGCTGGGGTGGGGGCCGGTCGAGGGTGACTGGTCCCTGGTGACCGCAAGCGCGCACAAGTGGGGCGGCCCTGCGGGGGTCGGTCTCCTCGCCGTACGCAAAGGTGTCCGGTTCTCACCCCAGGGACCGGGCGACGAGCGGGAGTCGGGGCGGGCGCCGGGCTTCGAGAACCTGCCGGCGATCGTCGCGGCGGCGGCCTCGCTGCGGGCGGTGCGGGCCGAGGCGGCGCAGGAGGCCGTACGGCTGCGGGAACTGACGGCGCGGATCCGCTCGCGCGTGCCGCAGCTGGTGCCGGACGTGGACGTGGTGGGCGATCCCGAGCGGCGGCTGCCGGGGATCGTCACCTTCTCCTGTCTCTATGTCGACGGGGAGACACTGCTGCACGAACTGGACCGGGCGGGTTTCTCCGTTTCCTCCGGATCGTCCTGCACGAGCAGCACGCTGACGCCGAGCCATGTGCTCAAGGCGATGGGGGTGCTGAGTGAGGGGAATGTGCGGGTGTCGTTGCCGTTCGGGGCGGTCTCCGAGGAGGTCGACCGTTTCCTGGAGGTGTTGCCGACGGCGGTGGCGTCGGTACGGGAGAAGCTGGGCGCCCCGACGCCTTCGGCCGTCGCCCACGCGGACTCGCTGGTCGTGGACGCTCTCGGCAAGCGGTGCCCGATCCCGGTCATCGAGCTGGCGAAGGTCATCGGCGAGGTGCCGGTGGGCGGGACCGTCCGGGTCCTGTCGGACGACGAGGCGGCCCGACTGGACATCCCCGCGTGGTGCGAGATGCGGGAGCAGGAGTACGTGGGAGAGGAACCGGCGGACCAGGGTTCCGCTTATGTGGTCCGCCGGATCTCCTAGCCGGTCACTTGAGGTGGGTGCGGACCTCTTCGGCCGCCTCGTCGCCGTACGCCTTGGTGAACCGCTCCATGAAGTGACCCCGACGCAGCCGGTACTCCTGCGTCCCCACGGTCTCGATGACGAGCGTGGCCAGCATGCAGCCCACCTGGGCCGCCCGCTCCAGGGAGACACCCCAGGCGAGCCCCGACAGGAAACCGGCGCGGAACGCGTCACCGACGCCCGTGGGGTCGGCCTTGCGCTCCTCCTCCGCGCAGCCGACGACGATCGGCTCCTCACCGACCCGGTCGATCCGCACGCCCTGGGCGCCGAGCGTCGTGACCCGGTGGCCCACCTTCGCGAGGATCTCCGCGTCGGACCAGCCGGTCTTGGACTCGATGAGGCCCTTCTCGTACTCGTTGGAGAAGAGGTACGTGGCGCCGTCCAGCAGGATCCGGATCTCGTCGCCGTTCATACGGGCGATCTGCTGGGAGAAGTCCGCGGCGAACGGGATGCCGCGGGACCGGCACTCCTCGGTGTGGCGGAGCATCGCCTCGGGGTCGTCGGCGCCGATGAGGACGAGGTCGAGGCCGTCCACGCGGTCGGCGACCGTCTTGAGCTCGATCTGGCGGGCCTCGCTCATCGCGCCCGTGTAGAAGGAGCCGATCTGGTTGTGGTCGGCGTCCGTGGTGCACACGAAGCGGGCGGTGTGCAGCGTCTCGGAGATCCGGACGGACGCGGTGTCCACGCCGTGCCGGTCGAGCCAGGCGCGGTACTCGTCGAAGTCGAAGCCCGCGGCGCCGACGAGGATCGGGTTCGTGCCGAGCTGTCCCATGCCGAAGGCGATGTTCGCGCCGACGCCTCCCCTGCGGACGTCGAGGTTGTCGACCAGGAAGGAGAGCGAGACCGTGTGCAGTTGGTCCGCGACGAACTGGTCGGCGAAGCGGCCGGGGAAGGTCATGAGGTGGTCGGTGGCGATGGAGCCGGTGACTGCGATGCGCACGGCGAGGCTCTCCAGAGAAATGAAGGGGGGCGCGATAGCGCTCGTTGGAAGGGTGGTGGCGGGAGACGGGAGGGCGTGTTGACGGTTAACGCTATCGGGTCCGTATGGAGTACTGCGAGGCGACGGACGGTGCGGTGAAGCAGGAAAAACTACCCGATAGTAGATCTTTCTTCGCGGGCTCCGGCGTGCTTACGGTTCCGTCATGACGAACCTTGAGCTGTACGCCTCAGCCCCGGCCGACCTGGACGGGGACCTCGCCTCGCTGCGCGGTGACTGTGCCCGGATGGCTCCGCACTGGACGGTTCCCGACCGGATCGTCACCCGTCCGGTCTCCCCCTCGCTGATCCACGGTGTGAAGGTTCCCGAGGGGTCCGCCCGGCTGCTGGAGGCGATGTCGGAGTACGGCGACTGAGTCGCTGCGGCTGACTCAGCGGCGCGTGCGTCGGCGCGTGCGTCGGCGCGTTCGAGGGAACCGCGCGCTCCCCCGCTGCGTCCCATCGCCGTCCCCCGGAAAGGGGATGCGGGATACGACCCGTTTGCCGACCTTTTTGACAGGGTCGGGACAGGGTCGAGGGACAGTTGCGCAGCAGAAGGAGCGATGCGGTGAACACCGAGCGACCCGACAACAACGACCCCGGCGAGGCCTCCGGCGGCGGGGACGGGAGCGCCGCGGAAGCGCACGGTGTCGGTGAAGCGAGCGCTGCCGAGGCCTCCGGCGACGCCGGGACGAGTCACGCCGGTGCAGGTCGGGGCGGGGCCGATCAGGACGGTGGGGCCGAGGGCGCCGAGAAGTCGGGCGGTACCGCCGAAGCCTCGGCCGGGCACGCCGATGCCGACGCCGATGCCGACAGGCACGACTCCCCGGCCTCCGGCGCGGGAGCCGGTGCGGGTGCCGCCGGGCGGGATGACTCCGCGAGCCCGGGCTCCCCTGCCGACCGGGACAAGCTCACCGCCCCCGAGACCGCCGCCGCTGACCAGCCCACGAGCCTCGACCAACCCCAGCCCCCTGCCGACGCCACCCCGACCTCCGACACCGGTGCCGGTGCCGCCGAGCCGGATGACTCCGCGAGCCCCGGCTCCCCTGCCGACCGGGACAAGCTCACCGCCCCCGAGACCGCCACCGCTGACCAGCCCACCAGCCTCGACCAACCCCAGCCCCCTGCCGACGCCACCCCGACCTCCGACACCGGTGCCGGTGCCGCCGAGCCGGATGACTCCGCGAGCCCCGGCTCCCCTGCCGAGCTGAGCAAGCTCACGGCCCCCCAGCCCACGGGCCTCGACCAACCTCAGCCCTCCGCCGACGCCACCCCGACCACCGAACCGGACGGCCACGCGACCGGCGGCTCCAGCGCGGACGGCGATGTCGATGCCGGCGCACCTGTAGCCCTCGGCACCGACACCGATCCCGATGCCGATGCCGATGCCGGCCCCGGTCAGGCTCCCCCCGCTCCCGTTCTCCCCGACTCCGAGATCCCCCGGCACGAGGGTGCCGACGCATCCCGCCCGGCCCGGCATCGGTCCCCCGTCGCCATTGCCGCCGTGGCCGCTGCCGTGCTGTTGGTCGGAGGGGGTGGGGCGTACCTCGCCGCCGGGGCCTCCGGAGGGTCCGGTGGCGGCACGGCCTCCGGCGCGTCCGGTGACGGCACTCCGCCGCCTCTCGCACTCGACGGTTACGGCGCAAGCGGTGGCGGGGGGAACGGGATCGCACCCGGGGAGCCGAATCCGTACGGCGCGACCTATCGCGTCGACGGGAGCCTGCCGGAGGGGCCCGACTCGGCGCCTGTCTACCGGGTCCAGGGGCAGGTCACCAAGGGCGACGTGACGCGGCTCGCCGAGGCGCTCGGGGTCGAGGGGACGCCGGTAGCGCAGGGGCAGGTCTGGCGGGTCGGCGTCAAGGACGGTTCGGGGCCGAGTCTCCAGGTGAACCGGCAGGCGCCGGGCACGTGGACCTTCCAGCGCTACTCCCCCGTCACGGACAACTGCGGCAGTGCCACCGTGTGCGGAGCGCAGCCCGAGACCCCCACCGGCCCTCCGGTGAGCGAGGCGGCCGCAGAGAAGGCCGCCGCGCCCGTGCTGAAGGCGGCCGGTCAGGGCAGCGCGAAGCTGGACGCGAGCCAGGCCATGGGCGCCCAGCGGATCGTGAACGCCGATCCGGTCGTGGGCGGGCTGCCCACGTACGGCTGGGCGACCGGCGTCACCGTGAACGGCCAGGGTGAAGTGGTCGGCGGCACCGGCCAGTTGAAGGCGCCGGTCAAGAGCGACACGTATCCCGTGCTGAGCGCCGAGAAGACGCTGGGCCTGCTGAACAAGGTGCCCGTGGCCGACCACCGCATGGGCATCGGCGGCTGCGCCAGTCCCGTACCGCTGAAGGACCGGCTGGAGGCGCCCTGCGGGGAGCCGAGTGGGGCGAAGAAGAGCACGCTCACCGTCGAGAAGGCGGTGTTCGGGCTGGCCTCGCACTTCGTGGGCGGCCGGCAGGCGCTGGTGCCGTCCTGGTTGTTCGAGGTACGGGCGCCGGGCGCGAAGGACGCCTTCACGGTGACGTATCCGGCGGTCGACCCGAAGTACATCGCCGCCCCGGCGACCCCGACGCCCGCCCCTACGGCTCCCTCGGACGAGCCCACCTCCGCGCCGAAGACGCGGGACGTCGAGGTGGACGGCTACACGGCCGAGGGCGACGAGCTGACCGTGAGCTTCACGGGCGGGGTGTGCGGGGACTACGCGGCGACGGCGAGCGAGAGCGCGGGCGAGGTGAAGGTCACGGTGACCTACACGCCGTGGCCGGACAAGATCTGCATCATGATCGCCAAGGAGATCCAGAAGACCGTGCCGCTCGACGAGCCGCTCGGTGACCGCAAGGTCGTCGGCTCGGACGGCAAGGAGATCCCACTGAAGAAGGCGGGGGCACGGCTGCCGGAGACCTCCGGGGCCCGGTAGTCCCAAAGACGCGCGAAGGCGGCGGCCCCGTCGGAGGGGGCCGCCGCCTTCTGTCGCTCGATGCGGGGTGCGAACTCCGGGCTCAGCTGAAGGAGTCGCCGCAGGCGCAGGAGCCGGTCGCGTTCGGGTTGTCGATCGTGAAGCCCTGCTTCTCGATGGTGTCCACGAAGTCGATGGACGCGCCACCCAGGTACGGGGCGCTCATGCGGTCGGTGACGACCTTGACGCCACCGAAGTCCTTGACGACGTCGCCGTCGAGCGAACGCTCGTCGAAGAAGAGCTGGTAACGCAGGCCGGAGCAGCCGCCGGGCTGAACGGCGACGCGCAGGGCCAGGTCGTCACGGCCTTCCTGGTCGAGCAGGGCCTTGACCTTCGCCGCGGCGGCGTCGGACAGGATGATGCCGTCGGTGACGGTGCCGGTCTCGTCCGATACGGACATCTACATCTCTCCCGGGTTGTACGGAGACTGCTTGCCGACTGGTGCAACCGGCAAGGCCGCGGATTCATTCCGGGCCGGACGCCGGTTTTTCGGCGCCTTCTTCATGCTCGCACACGCGGCGGGGAGCGGAAAACGACTCATCCGCCATTCTTCGGGATTCACGTCACATCGACGCAATGACCATCGTCAAAGTGACGTGAACCGGGTTATGATAGATAACGTCAGTTCGACGAAAAGTAGAAAGGGTGCGTGTCGTGACCACCGCCCAGACCACGGAGCTCGACGTACAGCCGACTCCGCTCGCCCTGTTGCTGCTCGGCCGCGAGGCCGACCCGAGGAGCGAGCGGGGCGTCGAGTGTCCCGGCGATCTGCCCTCGCCGTCCGACCCCGGCCTGGTCGAGCGCGCCCGCGCGGCCAAGGAGAAGCTCGGCGACAAGGTGTTCGTCCTCGGCCACCACTACCAGCGTGACGAGGTCATCCAGTTCGCCGACGTCACGGGCGACTCCTTCAAGCTGGCCCGGGACGCGGCCGCGCGCCCGGAGGCCGAGTACATCGTGTTCTGCGGTGTGCACTTCATGGCCGAGTCCGCGGACATCCTCACGTCCGACGACCAGAAGGTCGTGCTGCCCGACCTCGCCGCCGGCTGCTCCATGGCCGACATGGCGACGGCCGAGCAGGTCGCCGAGTGCTGGGACGCGCTCACCGACGCCGGCATAGCCGAGCAGGTCGTGCCGGTGTCGTACATGAACTCCTCGGCGGACATCAAGGCCTTCACGGGCAAGCACGGCGGCCTGATCTGCACCTCGTCCAACGCGAAGCGCGCCCTGGAGTGGGCCTTCGAGCAGGGGGAGCCTCATTCGACAAAGGTGCTGTTCCTCCCCGACCAGCACCTCGGGCGCAACACCGCGGTCCGCGACATGGGCATGTCCCTTGAGGACTGTGTCGTCTACAACCCGCACAAGCCGAACGGCGGCCTGACCGCCGAGCAGCTGCGGGACGCGAAGATGATCCTGTGGCGCGGGCACTGCTCGGTCCACGGCCGCTTCTCGCTGGAGTCCGTGGAGGACGTGCGCGCCCGCATCCCCGGGGTGAACGTCCTCGTCCACCCCGAGTGCAAGCACGAGGTCGTGGCCGCGGCGGACTACGTCGGCTCGACCGAGTACATCATCAAGGCGCTGGAGGCGGCCCCGGCCGGCTCGAAGTGGGCGATCGGCACGGAGCTCAATCTCGTACGACGCCTCGCGAACCGTTTCGCCCCCGAGGGCAAGGAGATCGTCTTCCTCGACAAGACGGTCTGCTTCTGCTCGACCATGAACCGCATCGACCTGCCCCACCTGGTCTGGACCCTGGAGTCCCTGGCCGAGGGCACGCTCGTCAACCGGATCGAGGTCGACAAGGAGACGGAGGCGTTCGCGAAGCTGGCCCTGGAGCGGATGCTGGCGCTGCCGTAGAACCGTCGTCAGGAGCACCGCTCGCCCCAACGACCAAGCCGTCGGGGATCCACGCGAGCACGGGCGCGGGGTCGGCAAGGGGCGCTCAAACGCGCGATACTCCTGTCCGCGTTCGCCACCTGCGTGATCCCGCTTCCCTCGCCAGTTACGACGATGCCGAGACGGAGGACAGGCCCGCACCCAAGCTGTCCTCCGTCTTGCCCGTCAGTGGATCGACGTGCCGGCGATGCTCCGCAACGCGCCTTCCAGGAACCCCGACACCCACGCCCCGCCTGACGGAAGGCCGAGAGACTCCAACAGACACGAGGGTGCCCTCGGGGGGCGGGGTTGAAGGGGTTAGGCCCGCAGTTCATGGCGGATCTCCGCCGGTGTCGAGACGTCGTCGCGAGTGCTGGGTTGGAATACATCGACGGGGAACGAAGTCTGGTCCGACGGAGCCGATACGCTGGATGTTGGCACCCAGGCGTACAGCGAACTGAACACGAACGGTAGCGAATACAGCGGTTGGACGGATACCCGCTGCTGATCTTCGGCGCGGAGCACCGCGCCGTGTCCCAGCAGTGCTGCGTCAGTCACGCGGACGGGAGTTGAGCCGGGCCGCCTGGCGGGTCAGGTAGTCGCGTTCGGCGAGGTTGGAGGCCTTTTGGGCGGCCGCGGCGTACCTGCGGGCCGCGGTCGTCAGGTCTCCGGCGCGTTCGTGGAGATAGGCCGCGGCCGCGGCGTGGCGGGGCAGTGAGTCATCGAGAGCGGCCAGCGCGGCCAGGCCCGCTCGGGGGCCGTCCGCCTCGCCCACGGCGACCGCGCGGTTGAGGCGGACGACGGGACTGTCGGTGAGGCGGGCGAGCTCGTCGTACCACTCGACGATCTGCACCCAGTCGGTCTCCTCGGCGGTGGGGGCGTCGGCGTGCAGGGCGGCGATGGCGGCCTGGGCCTGGAACTCGCCCAGCCGGTCGCGGGCGAGGGCGGCCTGGAGGATCCGCACGCCCTCGGCGATCGCCGCGGTGTCCCAGCGGGTGCGGTCCTGCTCGGCGAGCGGCACCAGAGCGCCGTCGGGGGCGGTGCGGGAGGCGCGGCGGGCGTGGTGGAGCAGCATCAGGGCGAGCAGCCCCGCGACCTCGGGGTGATCGATGGCGGCGGCGAGCTGCCGGGTGAGCCGGATGGCCTCGGCGGCGAGGTCGACATCGCCGGAGTAGCCCTCGTTGAAGACGAGGTAGAGGACGCGCAGCACGGTGGCGACATCGCCGGGCTGGTCGAGGCGGACGCCGGAGACGGTGCGCTTGGCCCGGCTGATGCGCTGCGCCATGGTCGCCTCGGGCACGAGGTAGGCCTGGGCGATCTGGCGGGTGGTGAGTCCGCCGACGGCGCGCAGGGTGAGGGCGACGGCGGAGGACGGGGTGAGCGAGGGGTGGGCGCACAGGAAGTAGAGCTGGAGGGTGTCGTCCACGGCGGGCGTGGGGCCGGGCACCGGTTCCTCGTCGATACGGCCCTCTCGCCGGCGGCGGGCGGTGTCCGAGCGGGTCGCGTCGAGGAACTTGCGCCAGGCCACGGTGACCAGCCAGCCCTTGGCGTCCCGCGGCGGGTCGTCCGGCCAGACCCGCACCGCCTCGACGAGCGCGTCCTGGACGGCGTCCTCGGCCGCCGCGAAGTCGGCTCCGCGGCGGACGAGGACGGTGAGCACGCCCGGTGTGAGGCTTCTGAGCAGCGCCTCATCCACCGGCGTGGCACTCCGGGTCGGTGGGCGAGGCCGCGTAGAACGGGCGCAGCTCCAGCCACTCGTGGATCGGCTTCCCGCCGGCGCCGGGGGCGGCCGACAGCTCCCCGGCCAGCTCCAGGGCCCGCTCGTAGCTGTCGACGTCGATCACCATCCAGCCGGCGATGAGGTCCTTGGTCTCGGCGAACGGCCCGTCGGTGACGGGCGGCCGCCCCTCGCCGTCGTACCGCACCCAGGTCCCCTCGGGAGCGAGGGCCTGCCCGTCGACGTACTCCCCGGTCTTCACCAGCCGGTCCGCGAAGTCCCGCATGTACTGCACGTGCGCGGAGATCTCCTCCGGCGTCCACTGCTCCATGGGCACGTCGTTGGCCGGAGCCGGAGCGCCACGGTAGTGCTTCAGCAGCAGGTACTTGGCCATGGTGTCTCTCCTCGGTCCCGATGCGGCCATTCTGGTCGCTCTCACCACGGGGACGGAGCGGGGCACGGGTTCTCGACATCACCGCGAGAATTGTTTCCGCGGGCCCTCGGGGGGTCATTCCACCCTCGGCCGTACCAGCCCCGACTCGTACGCGATCACCACCAGCTGGGCCCGGTCCCGGGCACCCAGCTTCGCCATGGCCCGGTTGACGTGGGTCTTGACGGTGAGCGGGCTGACCTCCAGGCGCTCGGCGATCTCGTCGTTGGAGTGACCGCCGGCGACCTGGACGAGGACCTCGCGCTCGCGGACGGTGAGGGCGGCGAGGCGTTCGGAGCTCACCGGGTCGTTGTCGTCCGCGTCGCCCTGGGCGAGGAAGCGGGCGATCAGGCCCTTGGTGGCGGCCGGGGACAGCAGGGCCTCGCCGCCGGCCGCGACCCGGATGGCGCTGAGGAGTTCCTCGGGTTCGCTGCCCTTGCCGAGGAAGCCGGAGGCGCCGGCGCGCAGGGACTGCACGACGTAGTCGTCGACCTCGAAGGTGGTCAGGATGACCACCCGGACATGGGAGAGGGAGGCGTCCTCGCTGATCATGCGGGTGGCGGCGAGACCGTCCGTGCCGGGCATCCGGATGTCCATCAGCACGACGTCGGCGCGCTCCTGCCGGGTCAGCCGTACGGCCTCGGCGCCGTCGGACGCCTCGCCGACCACCTCCATGTCCGGCTCCGAGTCGACGAGCACCCGGAAGGCGCTGCGCAGCAGCGCCTGGTCGTCGGCGAGCAGGACACGGATCGTCATACGGGCTCCCCCGGTTCGTCCCTCGCTGCGGTGCGGGTCTTGACGGGCAGGATCGCATGGACGCGGAAACCGCCTCCGTAGCGGGGACCGGTGGTGAGGGTGCCGCGCAGGGCGGTGACGCGCTCGCGCATGCCGAGCAGGCCGTGGCCGCCGCCGTTGTCCGGGTCGTCGTCGTCGCCGGCTCCGTCGTCGAGGACCGTGATCTCCACGTTGGGGCCGACGCGTACGACGCTGACCTCGGCCTTCGCGTCCGCCCCCGCGTGTTTCCGTACGTTCGTGAGGGCTTCCTGGATGACCCGGTAGGCGGCCAGGTCCACGGCGGCGGGCAGGGTGGTGCCGTGGTCGGCGCGGGCGACCTCGACGGGGAGGCCCGCGCTGCGGAAGGTGCCGACGAGTTCGTCGAGGCGGGCCAGGCCGGGGGCGGGTTCGGTGGGCGCCTCGGGGTCGCCGGACTGCCGCAGCAGGCCGACGGTGGCGCGGAGTTCGTTGAGGGCGGAGCGGCTGGCCTCGCGGACATGGGCGAGGGCTTCCTTGGCCTGGTCGGGCCGCTTGTCCATGACGTGCGCGGCGACTCCGGCCTGGACGTTGACCAGGGCGATGTGGTGGGCGACGACGTCGTGCAGGTCGCGGGCGATGCGCAGACGCTCCTCGGCGACCCTGCGCCGGGCCTCCTCCTCACGGGTGCGTTCGGCCTTCTCGGCGCGCTCCCTGATGGCCTGGACGAAGGCGCGGCGGCTGCGGACGGCGTCCCCTGCGGTGGCGCCGATGCCGGTCCAGGCGAAGATGCCGAGGTTCTCCTGGGCGTACCAGGGCAGCGGGCCTGCGAGCATCGCGGCGCCGGTGAGCACGGTCATGGTGAGCAGGCCGACGCGCCAGGTGGTGGGGCGGTCGGTGGTGGAGGCGACCGTGTAGAGGGCGATCACGGCGGCCATGGCGACGGGCGCGCGGGGGTCGCCGGTGACGCACTCGATGATGGCGGCGGTGCCGGTGAGGGCGAGGACGGTGAGAGGGGCGCGGCGGCGGAAGACCAGCGCGAGGGCGGCGAGGGTCATGAGGACGAGGCTGAGCAGGTCAGGGGTGCGGATGCTCCAGCTGACGGCGTCCTGGTCATGGGGCTGGACGAAGGAACCGGCCACCATGCAGGCGAGCACGCCCGCCGCGAGGACGGCGTCCAGGGCCAGGGGGTGCGCCTTGAGGTGGTGCCGGGCGCGGTCGAGGGGGCGGCTCACTCTTGAACAGTACGGGGGCCCTGCCGGGGGCGGAACGGGGGCCACCTGTACGTTTCCGGCCTCGCGCAGCCGGGTCGCGGTGACGGCTCCGGCGCGCCTGCCGGTCCTCGGAGGCGGGGCGGAGGCACGGGACGGAACCGGGGGGCCGGGGGGCGGCCTGAAGCCCGGAGCCCCTGCCCGGGTCGCGTGACCGCTCCGCAGCCTGCCGGCCCTCGGAGGGAGCAGGGGCGCGGGACGGGAGCCGGGGGGCCGGGGGGCGGCCTGAAGCCCGGAGCCCCTGCCCGGGTCGCCGTGACCGCTCCGGGCCTGCCGGCCCTCGGAGGCGGGACGGGGGCTTGGGACGGGGGCTTGGGACGGGAGCCAGGAGGCCGGGGGGGCGGGCTGAAGCCCGGAGCCCCTGGTCGGGTCGCGTGACCGCTCCGGGCCTGCCGGCCCTCGGAGGCGGGACGGGGGCACGGGACGGAAGCCGGGAGTGGGGAGCGGGCTGAAGCGGGGAGCCCCTGGGTGGCGGCGGGGGCTTCCGTCGGCGCGGGAGAGGGCGGGCGGTGTGGTCCCGCCCCGACGAGCGGGCGCTCGGCGCGGCGGGACCCCGCTGGAGCAGAGCCGTGCGGGGTCAGCCCGGGATCAGGCCGTCGTCGCTGAGCAGGTCCCGGACTTCCTCCAGGGTCGCGTCCGAGGACGGCAGGATCAGCTCCGAGGGTTCCAGGGAGTCGTCGGGGAGAGGCACGCCCAGTTCCCGGACCCGGGCGAGGAGGGCCTGGAGAGTGCGGCGGAATCCCGGGCCGTCGCCTTTCTCCATCTCGGCCAGCAGCTCGTCGTCCAGCTTGTTCAGGTCGGCGAGGTGGCTCTCGGCCAGCCTCACCTGCCCCTCCCCCATGATCCGTACGATCATGTCGCCCTCCTCGGCGTGGGCCCTACTGCTTGTCGAAGCGCGGAGTGTCCTGCGGCTGCTGGGACTGCGACTGGCCGGTGCCGCCCTCGATGGCCTGCTGCGACGACGAGCCTCCCGCCAGCTCCGCCTTCATGCGCTGCAGCTCCAGCTCTACATCCGTACCACCGGAGAGCCGGTCCAGCTCGGCCTGGATGTCGTCCTTGTGCATACCGGACTGGTCGTCCAGGACACCCGAGGCGAGGAGTTCGTCGATGGCGCCTGCCCGGGCCTGGAGCTGGGCGGTCTTGTCCTCGGCCCGCTGAATCGCCAGGCCCACGTCGCCCATCTCCTCGGAGATGCCGGAGAAGGCCTCGCCGATCCGGGTCTGCGCCTGGGCCGCGGTGTAGGTCGCCTTGATGGTCTCCTTCTTGGTCCGGAAGGCGTCCACCTTGGCCTGGAGGCGCTGGGCCGCAAGGGTGAGCTTCTCCTCCTCGCCCTGCAGCGTCGAGTGCTGGGTCTCCAGGTCGGTCACCTGCTGCTGGAGCGCGGCACGGCGGGACAGCGCCTCACGGGCGAGGTCCTCACGGCCGAGCGCGAGCGCCTTGCGGCCCTGGTCCTCCAGCTTCGAGGACTGCGACTGCAGCTGGTTCAGCTGGAGTTCCAGGCGCTTGCGGGAGGTGGCCACGTCGGCCACGCCCCGGCGCACCTTCTGGAGCAGCTCCAGCTGTTTCTGGTACGAGTAATCGAGGGTTTCGCGCGGATCCTCGGCCCGGTCAAGGGCCTTGTTCGCCTTCGCGCGGAAGATCATCCCCATACGCTTCATGACACCGCTCATGGGCTTCGCGCGCCCCCTTCTGACGGACTTCCAGCTCCAGCTCTGCGACAGAACCCACAGTACGGGCCCTGCATCCATTGACGCACTGTTCCGGGACGGATGCGCTCATCCCCAAGGACGACTGACCAATCCCTTGCTCCGGCGTAAGGAGTAGGTGACCTTCAGGGTCAGCAACCGACACCGGACGTCCCCTCTGTCCCCTTACATGACGACTGGTGTTGCCGGATCGTTCCCCACCGGGCTGGGGTCCAACCCCGGACACCCCTTACCCTTGGGTTTTGTGTTCCGTAGCCGTGCCACCAAGGATGAGAAGGCCGCCGTCGCCGACAAGGCGCAGCTGACCGACTCCAAGCAGCCCCGCGACCCGCAGGCCCCCAAGGGCCGGCCCACGCCGAAGCGCAATGAGGCCCAGTCCCAGCGCCGCAGCGTCGCCAACACGTCGCTCACCCGCAAGGACGCCGCCAAGCGCCAGCGCGAGGAGCGCCGCTCGGCGCTGGAGAGGCAGCGCCAGGCGCTGGCCGGCGGTGACGAGCGGTACCTGCCCGCGCGGGACAAGGGCCCGGTGCGCAAGTTCGCCCGCGACACCATCGACGCGCGGTTCAACGTGGCGGAGTTCTTCCTGCCGATGGCCGTGGTCATCCTCGTGCTGAGCCTGGTGCGGGTGGGCGCGCTCCAGAGCATCGCGCTGCTGCTGTGGCTCGTCGTGATCGTGCTCATCGTGCTCGACTCGATCCTCACCGGTTTCCGTCTGAAGAAGCGGCTCGCCGAGCGCTTCCCGGACCAGAACCGCAAGGGCGCGGTCGCCTACGCCCTGATGCGCTCCCTCCAGATGCGTCGCCTCCGGCTGCCCAAGCCGCAGGTCAAGCGCGGAGAGCGGCCCTGAGTACGACGTCTTTCTCCGGGGGTGCGGCCGACGCCTGGCTGGGAAAGCTCGGCGGGTTGCGCAATGTCGTACGACAGGAGCTGGTGGCCCGGCAGCTCGACGAGCAGATAGTGGGCCGGTACCCGGTCGGGCAGCGGCTGCGGGTGCTCGACGTGGGGATGGGTCAGGGCACTCAGGCCCTGCGGCTGGCCCGCGCCGGGCATCAGGTGACCGGGCTCGAACGGGACGCCACCATGGTCGCGGCGGCCCGCGAGGCGCTGTCCTCCGAGCCCGAGGGCATCCGGGAGCGGATGCGGATCATCGAGGGCGACGGCCGGGACACCGGGGTGCACTTCCTGCCGGGCAGTTTCGACGTGGTGCTGTGCCACGGCGTGCTCATGTACGTCGAGGAGCCGGATCCGCTGCTTGCCGGGCTGGCTCGGATGCTGGCACCGGGCGGGCTGCTGTCGCTGCTCGTGCGCAACGCCGACGCGCTGGCGATGCGGCCGGGACTGGCCGGGGACTGGGCCGGCGCGCTGGGGGCCTTCGACACCAGCGCGTACCGCAACCGGCTGGGGCTCGATGTGCGGGCCGACCGGCTGAGCACGCTGACCGCGACGCTCGCCGGCATCGGGGCGCCGCTCCAGGCCTGGTACGGGGTGCGGGTGTTCACGGACACGGCGGCGGACGACACCGGGACGCCGGACGACATGGAGGCGCTGCTGGCCTGTGAGGAGCGGGCCGGGCGGACGGATCCGTACCGTGGCGTCGCCGCGCTGCTGCACCTGTGCGGGGTGCGGGGCTGAGCCCGTTCGGGCGAACAGCACAGGCCCGGGCCTTCACCCCGACATGAGACTCGGGGCATGAATGCTTCGCGTACCCGTGCCCTGCGGCTGCCGTTGGCGGCGCTCGTGTGTTCTGTCGTGCTCCTGTCCGGGTGTTCCGACTCCGGTTCCTCCGACTCCGGTTCCTCCGCACGGAAGAAGACGTCGACCACGCAGGCCGCACAGGCTGCCGCACCCGCCGGCGGCGATCTGCAGAGCGACTACCAGAAGGTGATCAAGGACGTTCTGCCGTCGGTCGTGCAGATCCAGGCCAGCAATGATCTGGGCTCCGGGGTGGTGTACGACGACAAGGGGCACATCGTCACCAACGCGCATGTCGTCGGGAACGAGAAGACCTTCAAGGTGACGACGGCGCACAACGAGAACGAGCTGACCGCGACGCTCGTGTCCTCCTACCCCGAGCAGGATCTCGCCGTCGTCAAGCTGGACAAGGTGCCGGACGGGCTGCGGGCGGCGACCTTCGGGGACACCGCGAAGGTGCAGGTGGGGCAGATCGTGCTCGCCATGGGCTCACCGCTCGGCCTGTCGTCCAGCGTGACCCAGGGCATCGTCTCGGCGACCGGACGGACCGTCAGCGAGAGCGGCGGCGAGGGCGAGACCGGGGCGACCATCGCCAACATGGTGCAGACCTCCGCGGCCATCAACCCCGGCAACAGCGGCGGCGCCCTCGTCAACCTCGACGGCCAGGTCATCGGCATCCCGACGCTCGCGGCGATCGACCCCAGCTTCGGGAACAGCGCGGCGCCCGGGATCGGGTTCGCGATCCCCGCCTCCATGGTGAAGAAGGTCGCCGATCAGATCGTCAAGGACGGCAAGGTCACCGACTCGGGCCGGGCCGCGCTCGGCATCACCGGCCGTACGGTCGTCGACTCCGAGTCCCGGGCCGCCGGGGTCGCGGTCGTGGACGTGAAGAGCGGCGGGGCCGCGGACAAGGCCGGCATCGAGCCCGGGGACGTCATCACGCAGCTGGGCGACACCGGGATCACGACCATCACCTCGCTCTCCGAGGCGCTCGCGGCGGACAAGCCGGGTCAGAAGACCACCGTGACCTACACCCGGGACGGCAGCGCGAAGACGGTCGAGGTGACGCTGGGCGAGCAGTAGCGGTGGTGGGCGAGGGCCGCGCTGTGGCCCTCGCCCACCCCGGTCACGCTTCCTCTGCCGCCTTCAGGCTCATCGGGCCGTAGATCTCGGTGGCGTCCTCGAACAGCCGCACCTGTTCCGCGCCGCCGGCGAGCAGGGGCTTCCAGTACTCGCCGAGCCAGGACTCGGCGTCGCCCTGGGTGGTGAACTCCTCCGGCTCCACGGCGGGTTGGGTCTCCGCGCCGTCGGCCTTCTCGAATCGCCAGGTCCATGTCGCCATGTGAGCCTCCCGTGTTTGATCCGTTACGAAGAGCACCCTAAGCGGTAGTTCGCGGGCCGCGGGCCGGTGGGGGTTGCCCGCGGCCTCGCGGCGGAGCCGCAGATCGGCACGGCTCCGCGGCCCTGAAAGCGGCTCCGCGCGCGCTGGATCACCGGGGACCGGCGAGAATCGGTTCCGTGGAACTGACTCTGCTCGGCACCGGCGCCCCCGCCGGTCTCCCCCGGCCCTTCTGTCCCTGTGCCGCGTGCGCCACCGCGCTCGGTGAGAACGCGCGGGCCGCCACCGCCGTGCTCGTCGACGGGATCCTGCTGCTCGATCTCACCCCCGGTGCCGCCTTCGCCGCCGCCCGGGCCGGGCAGTCGCTCGCCGGGGTACGGCAGGTCCTGCTGTCGCACCCCCATGACGGGCCCCCCGTCGAGGTGCCCGCAGGTCTTCCGCAGCCGGGGCGGGTGCCGGACGGCCGGGAGTTGACGTTGCTGACGGGGCATCGGGTGCGGGCCGTGCCGATGGACGCGCCGGGGACCGGGTACGCCGTCACCGGGCCCGACGGGCAGCGGGTGCTGTACCTGCCGCCCGGGGGTGCGCCCGCGGGGCTGGAGAAGGGGGCGGTGGAGTCGTACGACATGGTGCTCGCCGATGTCGTACGGCGACCGGACGCGCTCGCCCGGCTGCGGGCCGTCGGGGCCGCGGGGCCCACGACCGACGTCGTCGCCGTGCATGTCGATCACGACGTGCCGCCCGGCGCCGAGGTACGGCGGCGGCTGGCCGCTGCCGGGGCGCGGGCCGTGCCCGACGGGACGACTCTGGTCGTCGGCGGCTACGAGGACGTACCGGATGTGCCGCGGCGGACGCTGGTGCTGGGCGGGGCGCGGTCCGGGAAGTCGGTGGAGGCCGAGCGGCGCCTTGAGGCGTTCCCCGACGTGCTGTACGTGGCGACCGGCGGCTCGCGGAACGGGGACACCGAGTGGGCCTCCCGGGTCGCCGCCCACCGGGAGCGGCGGCCCGGATCGTGGCGTACGACGGAGACCTGCGACCTGGTGCCGCTGCTGAAGGACGACGGGGCGCCGCTGCTGGTCGACTGTCTGTCGCTGTGGCTGACGGACGCCATGGACGCCGTGGGGGCGTGGGACGACGCGGAGTGGGCCGACGGCGGGGAGCGGGAACTGCGTTCGCGGGTGCGGGAGTTGACGGAGGCGGTGCGGGAGGCGCGGCGGACCGTGGTGGCCGTGTCGAACGAGGTGGGGTCGGGGATCGTGCCGGCCACCGCGTCCGGGCGCCGGTACCGGGACGAACTGGGGCGGCTGAACGCGGCGTTCGCGGGCGAGTGCGAGCAGGTGGTGCTGGTGGTGGCGGGACAGGCGATGGTCCTACGGGGCTGACGGCTCCTTGCGTGCGATCACCCGGTAGGCCTTCGCGAACCGGGTGCCGGCGAGGAGGAGGGCCAGGGTGTGGTCCAGCGCTCTCGCGGTGGAGGTCAGCAACCCGGGGGTGCCGGGCAGACGGGCCGTCAGGCGGGCCGGGACGTGCGCGGACCGGCGGGCCGTGGCGATGACGGTGCAGCCCCGGGACTCCAGTTCGGGGCGGGGGTCGTCCCGGGACTCCACCAGCAGGTGGCCGCCGGGGCGCAGGACGGCGAGGGCCGCCTTGAGTTCCGCGGGGTCCGCGCGACGGTTCAGCAGGCTGACCACGTCGTAGCGGGCGCGCAGGTGGGCGACGATCCGCGGGTCGGTCAGACGGCCCTGGTAGCCCTCCTCCAGGCGCTCGACCGCCTGGGCGTGCAGGACGCGGGGGGTGGGGTCCAGGCCGTCGAAGGCCGTGTAGGGGAAGAACGTTCGCGCCGCCTCCGGGAAGTCCGCGTCCCCGGTGTCCACGTCCAGCCAGCTCTCGGGTTCGGGGAACGGCAGTATCGCGCGGGCGGTGGAGCGAAGGCGCCGTACGGAAGGGGCGGTTGGTGCGGGCATGGGGCCTCCCGGGGACGCACAGCAATTCGCTACAAAACGGAACGTATGGGATCCCGATCCCGGGTGCAATGACGTCATGGCCCTGTGGCACCCCCGTGTTCGATCAGGGCCGGTACTGTTCGGCGAATGAGCTCGCTTAATCTCGACGACTTCACCGATCTGATCGAGCGCCCCGACGGCGGGGTGCGTCGCGACGCCGAGGCGCGCCGGGAGCGTCAGATCGTGCCTCCCGGGGCGCTGGGCCGCCTCGACGACCTGGGTGAGTGGCTGGCGGCGGCGCAGTCGGCCGTACCGGTACGGCCAATCGAACGGCCGCGGATCGTGCTGTTCGCCGGTGACCACGGGATCGCCGAACTGGGTGTCTCGGGGCGGGCCGCGGGCAGTGCCTCGGAGTTGGTGCGGGAGGTCCTGGAGGGCGGCCGTCCGGTGTCGATCCTCGCCCGGCGCCTCGGCGTCCCGGTGCGGGTCGTGGACATGGCGCTGGACTGCGATCCGGACGAGCTGCCGCAGGACGTCGTACGGCATCGGGTGCGGCGCGGGAGCGGTCGTATCGATGTCGAGGACGCGTTGACCCTGGAGGAGGCGGAGGCCGCCTTCCGGGCCGGGGTCGCGGTGGCCGACGAGGAGGCCGACTCCGGTACGGATCTCGTGGTGCTCGGCGATGTGAGCGTGGGCGGGACCACGGCGGCCGGGGTGCTGGTCGCCGCGCTGTGCGGGACCGACGCGTCCGTGGTGACCGGGCGTGGCGGGACCGGGATCGACGACCTGGCGTGGATGCGCAAGTGCGCGGCGATCCGGGACGCGCTGAGGCGGGCGCGGCCGGTGCTCGGGGACCAGTTGCAGTTGCTGGCGACGGTGGGCGGGGCCGACCTCGCGGCGATCACCGGGTTCCTGCTGCAGAGCGCGGTGCGCAAGCTGCCCGTCGTGCTGGACGGGGTGGTCGTGGCCGCCTGTGCGCTGGTGGGGCAGCGGATCGCGTTCCGGGCGCCGGACTGGTGGCTGGCCGGGCAGAGCAGTGGTGAGCCGGGGCAGGCGAAGGCGCTGGACCGGATGGCCCTGGAACCGCTGCTCGACCATGGCGTGACGGTCGGGGAGGGCGCGGGCGGACTGCTCGCGCTGCCGCTGGTGCAGGCCGCGGCGGCGCTGGCCGCCGAGCTGCCCGAGAAGCCCGCGGACTCCGGGGAGTCGCAGGAGAAAGAACCGGAGAAGGCGTCCGACGAGGAGTAGTCGAGGACAGGGGGGTGCCCTTGCGGCCAAATCGCCGGCGCAAGGGGCATGATCGCCCTTCATGGGAGATGTCCGAGTCGCACCTGTCCGGGATGTACGGTCCACCGCCGCCTCACGGCGGGCCGCCGGGTTCGCCGTCTGGTACCTGCGGGTCGTCGCGTTCGTCAACTTCCTCAGTGCGGTGTGGGTGTCGCTGGGGCAGGACGTACGGCGCCACAACCAGCAGGACCTCTTCACGCCGTATCTCCTGACGGCGGGCTTCGCCTCCGGGGTGTTCACCGCCTTCCTCGCGATCACCATGCGGCGGCGCAAGCGCGCGGCGTGGATCCTGAACCTGGTGCTGTCGGGGGCGTTCCTCGCGCTGTTCGTCTTCGCGATGGTGTTCCCGGAGATCCGGCGGTACGCGCAGAACTGGATCTCCCTGGTCCTCACCGCCGCCTTCGTGGTCGCCCTCCTCGTCGGGCGGCGGGAGTTCTACGCCAAGGGTGACCGGTCCAACCCGCGGCTCGCCGCCGCCGTGGCCGTGGGCGGCCTGCTGGTGTGCTCGCTGCTGGCCGCGCTGCTGGTGACCGTCACCAACCAGGCGTCGCGGTCGTCGGCCTTCGTCGAGCGCTGGTGGTACGGCACGCTGCGGCTGGTCTCGGTCGCCGCCGACGACTCCCGCTTCGACGGGATCCTCACGCCGAACTGGGTCAACGTCGCCATCAACGTGCTCAGCACGGTCCTCGTCCTCGCCGTCTTCTACGCCGCCTTCCGCTCCCGGCGTGCCGTCGACCCCCTCACCGAGGACGACGAGCGGCGCCTGCGGGAACTGCTGGACCGGCACGGCGAGCGGGACTCGCTCGGGTACTTCGCGCTGCGCAGGGAGAAGAGCGTCGTCTGGTCGCCGACCGGGAAGGCGGCCGTGACCTACCGGGTGGTCAGCGGGGTCTCCCTGGCGTCCGGTGATCCGATCGGCGACCCGGAGGCCTGGCCGGGGGCGATCGAGCCGTGGCTCGCCGAGGCGCGGGCGCACGGGTGGCTGCCGGCCGTGATGGGCGCGGGCGAGGACGCGGGGACGGTGTACGCGCGGCACGGCCTGGACGCGCTGGAGCTGGGCGACGAGGCGATCGTGGAGGTCGCCGAGTTCACGCTGGAGGGGCGGGCGATGCGGACCGTCCGGCAGGCGTACAACCGGGTCCGGCGGGCCGGGTACACGGTACGGATCCGGCGCCACGAGGACATCCCCGCCGAGGAGATGGAGGCGCTCGTACGGCGGGCCGACGACTGGCGGGACGGGGCCACCGAGCGCGGGTTCAGCATGGCGCTGGGGCGGCTCGGGGACCCGGAGGACGGGCGGTGCGTGGCGCTGGAGTGCAGGGACGCCGACGGGGAGCTGAAGGCGGTGCTCTCCTTCGTGCCGTGGGGGCCGCACGGGCTGTCCCTCGACCTCATGCGCCGGGACCGCGACGCGGACAACGGCCTCATGGAGTTCATGGTCATCGAGCTGCTCAACCGGGCCCAGGAGATCCAGATCACCCAGGTCTCGCTCAACTTCGCGATGTTCCGCTCGGTCTTCGAACGTGGTGCGCGTCTTGGCGCCGGGCCGGTGCTGCGGCTGTGGCGGTCGCTGCTCAGCTTCTTCTCCCGCTGGTGGCAGATCGAGTCCCTGTACCGGGCCAACGCCAAGTACCGGCCCATCTGGGAGCCGCGGTTCTTGCTCTTCGAGAAGAGCGCGGACCTGCCGCGCATCGTGATCGCCTCCGCCCGCGCGGAGGGGTTCCTGGAGGTGCCGGGGCTGCCGAGGTGGCTGCGGCGCCGGGAGCACTTGAGCACGCACAGATGAGGACGTGGGATGAAGACGCTCGCCCGCTGGGCCCGTGCGGAGTGGGGTGAGCTGTACGGCACCGTCCGCGGGCCTCTGCTGCGGCGGCGATGGCGGGCGGTCCCCCTGGCCCTTGCGGCCGTGTGTCTGACGGCGGTCCTGCATTTCGTGCACAACCAGTCGTGGGGTTACGACCTCGTCCAGGACGTCGGTGCCGTGCGCGCCGCGGATCCCCTCTGGCTCGCCCTGCTCCGCACCCCGCTCTCCCTGTTCGTGCCGGCCCTGGACCTGCCGGTGTGGGGTGCGCTGGCGCAGATCCTGTTCGTGTTCGGGATCGCCGAGATCTGTCTGGGCCGGTGGCGGACGCTCACGCTGGCCTACGCGGCCACGCTCGCCGGAACGCTGTACGCCCGCGTGGGCATCTGGCTGGGCCCCGACAGCCCCCTCGGCCTGCCCGCCTCGGACGCCCACGTCGTCGACACCGGCCCGTCGGCGGCCGTGGTGGGCCTCGCCGTCTTCCTCGGCTGGCGCTACGGCGCCCGGGTCACCGCGGGTGCCGTGATCGCGGCGATGGTGGTCGAGGTGCTGGCGAAGGAGAACCTCGCCGGCCGGGAACACGTGGCGGCGATCGCGGCGATGCTGACCCTGTGCGGCCTCTCGGCAGCGCGCCGCCGGCGTACCCGGCCCCGGGAGAACACCGACTCCGATCTGCCCCCGCTCGGCCCCTGAAACCGACAGCCCCTCCTCGGCACCCGACGGGCCACACTGCACTCCAGTCACCCCCGCGCCAGGTCAGCACCCGGCGGTCCCCTGGGACCGACAGACCCTCCACGCCACACCAGCCCCCGACAGGCCCACCGCACCCCGGGCACCTCCGAGCCCCGTCAGCACGGACAGGCACTCCTCGCCACACCAGCACCCGACGGGCCGCCGCACTCCAGTCACCCCCGCGCCAGGTCAGCACCTGGCGGGCTCCTGAGACGGACCGCCTTCCGCGCCCCGTCAGCACAACACCCGGCAGGCGGCAGGCGGCAGGCGGCAGGCGGCAGGCGGCAGGCGGCAGGCGGCAGGCGGCAGGCGGCAGGCGGCAGGCGGCAGGCGGCAGGCGGCAGGCGGCAGGCGGCATCACACTCCGACTACCCCCGTGCCCTGTCAACACCGGGCAGGCCGCCGCACCACACCCCGGCTACCCCGCGCCACGTCAGCACCCGGCAGGCGCCCGTAGCCGGCCAGGCCGCACTTGCCCCCTCAGAACCCGAGCGTCCGTACACAGTGCGAACTGCCGCCTGTCAGAGCCCGGGTGGACGCCCCCAGCCGAACAGAGCCCCCGCGCGCCTCAACGCCCCACCGGCCGTACCGGGTCCGGTTTGCCGCCAATCATGTCCTGGAACTTGCGGCGGGGGCCCGACCAGCGCTTGTCGTGGCGGTAGGAGCGCAGGGTGGCCCGGGCTCGGGCGCGCGGGCGGCGGCGGTAGAAGCGCCGGGCCCAGGGGGAGCCCGGGCGGGCCAGCCGGATGAGGCCGATCAGGCCGACGAGCGGGACGATCACGCTGAAGATCGCCATCCGGGTCTTGCCCTTGAGCAGGACGAGCATCGCGAAGACGAAGTTGACGACCACGCTGCTGATGACACCGCCGCGGCCCTGCTCCTCACCCTGGGTCACGTCGTTGACGCCGAACGGCGAGAACCCGGCGAGCACCAGCCCGACCAGCGCCACGGTGAGGACGACGACTTCGACGCTCTTGCGGCCCTCCTCGCTCCAGTACACGTCGTCGAGATGCAGGATCAGCGCGAACTCGTCCAGCACCAGACCCGCGCCCATCCCGAAGACCACCGCGCACAGCCCCGCCCCGAAACCGTGCCGCCCGCTGGCGACCGCGCCGAAGCCGCCGATGACGGTGAGGACGACTCCCGGCACCACGTGGTGGATGTGCACACCGCCGGAACTGACGTTGCCGAAGGGCCCCTTGCCCGCCCGGATCATCCGGGTGACGACCCGCGTGATCAGGAAGGTCAGCACGAACGCGGTCAGGGCGAGGAGCAGCGGCAGCTTGCCGGGTTCGACGATGTTGCGGTGCAGCCAGTGGCCCATGGACCCAGTGTCCGGTCGCGAGGGGTGGGCCGCCCGGCGGCTACGGCGTCCGGGCTACCCTGCCGACGTGTCCATGACCCCGCCCCCGCTCGACGGCCTCCGCTTCGCCTTCGGCACGCTCAGCGTGCTCCCCGTGAAGGTGACCCGCTGGGACCGTGAGGCGGCGCGCGGCGGAATGCTGTGCGCTCCGCTGGTCGGCGTGGTCCTGGGATGCCTGTCGGCGGCGGCGGGGCTCCTGCCGCTGTTCCTGGGCGCCTCCGCGCTGCTCGCCGCGGTGGCCACGGTCGCCGCACCGGCGGTCCTCACGCGCGGCCTGCACCTCGACGGTCTCGCGGACACCGCCGACGGCCTGGGCAGCGGCAAGCCCGCCGAGGACGCCCTGCGGATCATGAAGCAGTCGGACATCGGCCCGTTCGGGGTGATCGCCCTCGTCCTCGTGTTCCTCGCCCAGGTGGCCGCGCTGTCGCAGATGTACGGCGATTCATGGGCGCGGGGTGCGACGGCCGCGGTGGTCTCGGCGACGGCCGCGCGCCTGGCCCTGACCCTCGCGGCCCGCACCGGGGTCCCGCCGGCCCGGCCGGAGGGGCTGGGGGCCGCGGTGGCGGGGGTCGTCCCGGTCCGGGGCGCGGTCCTGACGGCCGCCGCCGTGACGCTGGGGGCGGCCGGGGCGGGGGCGCTCCTCGGGTCGTACGACATGGTCCGCGCGGTCTTCGCGGTCGCCGCCGCCGTGGGGGTGGCCGAACTGCTCCTGCGGCACTGCACGCGCCGCTTCGGCGGAGTGACCGGGGACGTGTTCGGAGGGCTGGCGGAGACGGCGGCGACGACCGCGCTGGTGGTCCTGTCGATGAACTTCTAGCAGGCCTCGCGCCACACCCCGAGCTCGTACTTCTTCAGCATCGAACTCAGCTTCAGCCGGCGGGACTCGGCGCAGAAGCGGCTGACGGGGAGTTCGTACTCGACGTGGAAGACCGCCTTGCCGGCCTTGACGAACGGTTCCATGTCCCCGCACTCGTCGTACTGCGCGCACTGCTCGTTGACCGCGAAGTCGAAGTCGCCCACCAGCTGCGGTATCTGGTCGAGGTCGTTCTTCAGGCCGACCGACATGCCGCGTTCGTGGGCCAGTCGCGCGATCAGGCGGTTGTAGCGGAGCTGGTCGGCCGCGGTCAGTGCGAAGCCCGTGCGGTTCTTGTAGCCGTCCATGTTGTCCGGCTCCACCGCGTCGTAGCCCTTCTCGCGGCACATGTCGAGGCGGTCCGCCATCAGCGGTTCCAGGACCTCGGTCGCGCGGATGTCGAGCCAGCGCTCCCCCTCCCAGCCGTTGCCGCGCCCGATCACCGACCTGGGGAACCTGCCGGCGTCGGGGCGCCAGTCCTCCCACGCGCCCGTGGAGAGGTAGCAGATGACCTTGCGGCCCTTGCCGTGCAGCGACGACACCACGGCCGCGGACTGGTCGAAGCCGTCGATGTCGTACACCGGCACGTCCACCGACGTGTCGACGCGGCCGGTCAGCTGCCACTGCCAGGCGATGCCGGGGCGGGGTCGCCAACGCGCGTCGGCGGACGGGGAGTCGGGGGTGGCCGAGCACCCCGTCACCAGGACGAGCAGGCCTATGAGGAGGAACAGGGGGCGTTTCAACGGACGGACTCCAGGGGGCGCGACGGGGTACCCCGGGAATGATCTCGCGTGCCGTAGCCGGAGGTACGCTCGGCCGACCCGAGCGTAGGCTCGTCCCGGGTGGTCGCCGGCAGGGGTGAAGGCCCCGATCGGGATCCGGATCCGGACAAGAAATAGGGTCGGCCGTCGGGCCCGGTCGAGCCCACCCCCCTCGACCCAAGCAACTTCACATCGGAAGCGAGAATTCACCACCGTGACTGCTCTCACTCTCAGCACCTCCGCGGCGCCCGGCCTGCGGGCCGACGCGATCGTGATCGGTGTCGCCAAGGGCGCGAAGGGCCCGGTCGTCGCACCGGGCGCCGAGGCCGTGGACAAGGCCTACGA
Organism: Streptomyces sp. SLBN-8D4; assembly: GCF_049739545.1. Classification (NCBI taxonomy): domain Bacteria; kingdom Bacillati; phylum Actinomycetota; class Actinomycetes; order Kitasatosporales; family Streptomycetaceae; genus Streptomyces; species Streptomyces sp. SLBN-8D4. Next base: position 7,073,743 of record NZ_JBMGQC010000001.1, on the reverse strand, counting down.
CGGCAGGCTCGCCGGTGTCCTGGAGACCCTCGGCGCCTCCGGGGCCGAGGGCGAGGTGACGAAGCTGCCCGCGCCCTCCGGCCTCAAGGCCCCTCTCGTGGTGGCGGTCGGCCTGGGCGCCGAGCCCGAGAAGGACTCCGCCTTCGACCCGGAGGCGCTGCGCAAGGCCGCCGGTGTCGCCGCCCGCGCGCTGACCGGCGCGAAGAAGGCCGCGTTCGTGCTGCCGCTGGGCGATGCCGCCGACGTCGGCGCGGTCGCCGAGGGCGTACAGCTCGGGGCGTACTCCTTCACCGCCTACAAGGGGACCGCGCCTTCGGAGAACGCCGCCAAGGCCAAGAACGGCAAGGCTCCGCTGGCCGAGGCCGTGCTGCTGGGCGGCAAGCCGCGGGACGCCGCGTACAAGGCCGCGCTCGCCCGGGCCACCGCGGTCGCCGAGGAGCTCAACCGCGCGCGCGACCTCATCAACATGCCGCCCAACGACCTGAATCCCGAGTCCTTCGCCGCGATCGTGCAGACCGCGGGCAAGGAGCACGGCCTCAAGGTGCAGGTGCTCGACGTGAAGGCCCTGGAGAAGGGCGGCTACGGCGGCATCCTCGGCGTCGGCGCGGGCTCGACGTCGGGGCCGCGGCTGGTGAAGCTGTCGTACACCTCGTCCAAGGCGAAGAAGCACCTCGCGCTGGTCGGCAAGGGCATCACCTACGACTCGGGCGGCATCTCGCTCAAGCCCGCGGGCCACAACGAGACGATGAAGTGCGACATGAGCGGGGCGGCGGCGGTGTTCGCGGCCGTGGTCTCGGCCGCGCGGCTCGGCCTTGAGGTCAACGTGACCGGATGGCTGGCGCTCGCCGAGAACATGCCGTCGGGGTCCGCCACGCGGCCCGGTGACGTGCTGCGCATGTACAGCGGCAAGACGGTGGAGGTGCTCAACACCGACGCCGAGGGCCGGCTGGTGCTCGCGGACGCGCTGTGGGCGGCGTCGGCGGAGAAGCCGGACGCGATCGTGGACGTGGCGACGCTGACCGGCGCGATGATGCTCGCGCTGGGCAGCCGGACGTTCGGGATCATGGCCAACGACGACTCCTTCCGTACGGCGGTGCACGAGGCCGCGGAGGAGGTCGGGGAGCCGGCGTGGCCCATGCCGCTGCCGGAGCACCTGCGCAAGGGGATGGACTCGCCCACCGCCGACATCGCGAACATGGGTGAGCGGTTGGGCGGCGGGCTTGTCGCCGGTCTCTTCCTGCGGGAGTTCGTGGGCGAGGGGATCCCGTGGGCGCACCTCGACATCGCGGGTCCCGCGTTCAACGACGGCGGGCCGTTCGGGTACACACCGAAGGGCGGGACAGGGTCTGCCGTGCGTACGTTGGTGCGGCTGGCCGAGCTGACCGCCTCGGGTGACCTGGGCTGATGTTCGCCTGACGACTCGGCTCCCGAGGGGCGTGGACGGCTGCGGGCCCGTTGTGGTCTGTCGCGCAGTTCCCCGCGCCCCTGGGCGTCGCACCGCGGCCCCGGTCCAAAGTCTCACCTGAGCAGTCCTTCTCATGTGAGCGTGTGGTGTCTCACACCCCGGCCCGGCGTCTCGTTCAGGGCCGACAAGTGCGAAGATGGGGCTCGGCAGGACAGGGCCCCCACCACAGGGCCGAAGAAAGAGCGGCCGGACACCAGCCGCCGCCCGGTCACTGCAGACCGGCGTACGGCGCACATGCATGGAGGACGTGACGTGGCGAACGACGCCAGCACCGTTTTCGACCTAGTGATCCTCGGCGGTGGTAGTGGCGGTTACGCCGCGGCCCTGCGCGGGGCGCAGCTGGGGCTTGACGTCGCCCTGATCGAGAAGGACAAGGTCGGCGGTACCTGCCTGCACCGGGGATGCATCCCCACCAAGGCCCTGCTGCACGCGGGCGAGATCGCCGACCAGGCCCGCGAGAGCGAGCAGTTCGGTGTGAAGGCCACCTTCGAGGGCATCGACATCGCCGGGGTGCACAAGTACAAGGACGGCGTGATCGCCGGCCTGTACAAGGGCCTCCAGGGGCTCGTCGCCTCCCGGAAGGTGCACTACATCGAGGGCGAGGGCCGGCTGTCGTCGCCGACCTCCGTCGATGTCAACGGCCAGCGCATCCAGGGGCGCCACGTGCTCCTCGCGACCGGCTCCGTGCCGAAGTCGCTGCCGGGCCTGGAGATCGACGGCAACCGGATCATCTCCTCGGACCACGCCCTCGTGCTGGACCGCGTTCCGAAGTCCGCGATCATCCTGGGCGGAGGTGTCATCGGCGTCGAGTTCGCCTCCGCGTGGAAGTCCTTCGGGTCGGACATCACGATCATCGAGGGCCTCAAGCACCTCGCCCCCCTCGAGGACGAGAACTCCTCCAAGCTTCTTGAGCGCGCGTTCCGCAAGCGCGGCATCAAGTTCAACCTGGGCACCTTCTTCTCGAAGGCCGAGTACACCCAGGACGGTGTCAAGGTCACCCTCGCCGACGGCAAGGAGTTCGAGGCCGAGGTGCTGCTGGTGGCCGTCGGCCGCGGGCCCGTCTCCGCCGGTCTCGGCTACGAGGAGCAGGGCGTCGCGATGGACCGCGGCTACGTCCTGGTCGACGAGTACATGCGGACGAACGTCCCGACGATCTCCGCCGTCGGTGACCTGGTCCCGACGCTCCAGCTCGCGCACGTCGGCTTCGCCGAGGGCATCCTGGTGGCGGAGCGTCTGGCCGGTCTGAAGACCGTTCCGATCGACTACGACGGTGTCCCGCGGGTGACGTACTGCCACCCCGAGGTCGCCTCCGTGGGCATCACCGAGGCCAAGGCCAAGGAGATCTACGGCGCGGACAAGGTCGTCGCTCTGAAGTACAACCTGGCGGGCAACGGCAAGAGCAAGATCCTGAACACCTCCGGCGAGATCAAGCTCGTCCAGGTGAAGGACGGTGCCGTGGTCGGCGTCCACATGGTCGGCGACCGCATGGGCGAGCAGGTCGGCGAGGCCCAGCTGATCTACAACTGGGAAGCGCTGCCGGCCGAGGTCGCCCAGCTCATCCACGCCCACCCGACGCAGAGCGAGGCGCTCGGCGAGGCCCACCTGGCCCTGGCGGGCAAGCCGCTGCACTCGCACGACTGACCCTCGGTCACTGCACGTCGTAGCGACGACTCAGACTTCCGCAATTCGTAAGGAGCAACCGAAACCATGGCGGTTTCCGTAACCCTTCCGGCGCTCGGCGAGAGCGTCACCGAGGGCACCGTCACCCGCTGGCTGAAGGCCGAGGGTGAGCGTGTAGAGGCCGACGAGCCGCTGCTCGAGGTCTCGACCGACAAGGTCGACACCGAGATCCCCTCCCCCGCCGCCGGCGTCCTGGCCTCCATCAAGGTCGCCGAGGACGAGACGGTCGAGGTCGGCGCCGAGCTGGCCGTCATCGACGACGGCACCGGCGCCCCCGCGGCCGCTCCGGCCCCGGCCGCCGAGCCGGTCGCCGAGCCCGCCCCGGAGCCGGCCGCGGCCGCTCCGTCCACCGAGCAGGCCGCCCCGGCGCCCGCTCCCACCGCCGAGGCCGCTTCCGGCGGCGGCTCCGCCGAGGGCACGGACGTCGTCCTGCCCGCGCTCGGCGAGTCCGTCACCGAGGGCACCGTCACCCGGTGGCTGAAGGAGGTCGGCGAGGAGGTCGCGGAGGACGAGCCGCTGCTCGAGGTCTCCACCGACAAGGTCGACACCGAGATCCCCGCGCCGGTCGCCGGTGTGCTGCTGGAGATCGTGGTCGGCGAGGACGAGACCGCCGAGGTCGGCGCCAAGCTCGCCGTCATCGGCGCCCCGGGTGCGGCTCCGGCCGCCGCCCAGGCTCCCGCCGCTCCCGCCCCGGCCCCGGCTGCCGAGGCCCCCGCTCCGGCTCCCGCCCCCGCGGCTCCGGCTCCCGCTCCGGCTCCGGCCCCGCAGGCGCCCTCGGCTCCGGCCCCGCAGCAGCAGACGGCTCCGGCTCCCGACCCGGCGCCCGCCGCCCCGGCCCCGGCGCCCGCCCCGGTCACCCCGGCCCCGGCTCCCGCCGCGACCTCCGGTGACGACGGCGCCTACGTCACCCCGCTGGTGCGCAAGCTCGCTGCCGAGAACGGCGTCGACCTGGCCGGCGTCAAGGGCACCGGCGTCGGTGGCCGTATCCGCAAGCAGGACGTCATCGCCGCCGCCGAGGCCGCGAAGGCCGCCGCCGCTGCTCCGGCTCCGGCCGCTGCCGCCCCGGCTGCCGCCGCCAAGAAGGCGCCGTCGCTGGAGGCCTCTCCCCTCCGTGGCCAGACCGTCAAGATGCCGCGCATCCGCAAGGTCATCGGCGACAACATGGTCAAGGCGCTGCACGAGCAGGCGCAGCTGTCCTCGGTCGTCGAGGTCGACGTCACCCGCCTGATGAAGCTGCGCGCCCGTGCCAAGGACGCGTTCGCGGCCCGTGAGGGCGTCAAGCTCTCCCCGATGCCGTTCTTCGTCAAGGCCGCGGCCCAGGCGCTGAAGGCGCACGCGCCGATCAACGCCAAGATCAACGAGGGCGAAGGCACGATCACCTACTTCGACACCGAGAACGTCGGTATCGCGGTGGACTCCGAGAAGGGCCTGATGACCCCGGTCATCAAGCACGCGGGCGACCTCAACATCGCCGGCATCGCCAAGGCCACGGCGGACCTCGCGGGCAAGGTCCGCGCCAACAAGATCACGCCGGACGAGCTGTCCGGTGCGACCTTCACCATCTCCAACACCGGTTCGCGCGGTGCGCTCTTCGACACGATCATCGTGCCGCCGGGCCAGGTCGCGATCCTCGGCATCGGTGCCACGGTCAAGCGGCCCGCGGTCATCGAGACCGAGGAGGGCACGGTCATCGGCATCCGCGACATGACCTACCTGACCCTCTCCTACGACCACCGTCTGGTGGACGGCGCCGACGCGGCCCGTTACCTGACCGCGGTCAAGGCGATCCTGGAGGCGGGCGAGTTCGAGGTCGAGCTCGGCCTGTAAGCGGCTTCGCTTCCACGGTGCCCCCGTTCGGTTCTCCGGGCGGGGGCACCGGCGTTTCCTCACCTGGGCGTCAGCTGCCTGTCCGACCAGCCCCACAGTTCCTCCACCCACACATTGGGGACGGAGAGCTTCGGGGCGGGCGTGAGGTGCTGCGTGCGGTAGGCCTTCAGGACGTCGTAGGTGGCGTCCTGGCAGTCACGCGAGGTGAGTTTCCCGGTCCTCGGGTCGACCCCGACGAGGAACCCGCGGGCCTCGACCGTACGGATCATGGCCCGGGCGCTGTTCACGTCGTGCGTCGAGGACTTCGTGCAGCGGTAACGGCTGTACGGGTGCTCGGACCGGCCCGGGTAGTACGCGTCCGTGGACATGTCGCTGAGCATGCGGTCGTACGGCCCCTCGGCATGCCAGGCCCCGATGTCGCCGCCCGGCGGGGTGCACAGCTTCTCGCTGGGGTTCTCGACGGCGCCGTAGACCCAGCGGCCCGTGCCCGGGACCTTGAAGCCCCAGCCGACGTGGCCGAACTTCTGCGCCCCGTCGGGCTTGACGAAGACGCAGGCGGCACCCCGGCTCGGGGCCGGACCCGCCATGTTGGTGATCGCCCCGGCGCGGCTCGGTGCCGCCTCCGCCGTCTCCGCGGTCGACCGTGCGGCCGGCTGTCCGCAGCCCGCCACTGCGACGATCGCGCCGATCACGGCCCCGACCGCCGGCCCCCGTCGTCCCCCGATGCGCATGCCGTCCCCCTGCGGTGCGAAGAGGCGCCCCGTGCGGGAACCCCTTGAGGGACGCGACACTTCTCAGGGCCGTGGGGTTCCGTGGCTTGACAGAAGTCGTACGGCTGGGAGCGTGTAAGCCTCGTCTCACCTGCATGAAAGCGCCCCCGTGCGCCCCTCCCGGACGGGCCCTCGGCCTTATTGTCTAAACGTCAAACGCCCTTAAGGAGCTCTCATGACCGCGCCCGTCGTCCACTCGCTGCGCGAACAGATCCGCGAGCACATCGTGGAGGGGATCGTCAGCGGGCGCTGGCAGCCGGGCGAGCGGATCGTGGAGCGTCGTATCGCGACCGAGCTGGAGGTCAGCCAGACGCCGGTGCGGGAGGCGCTGCGCGAGCTGGAGTCGCTGCGGCTGATCGAGTCGGCGCCGAACAAGGGCGTACGGGTGCGGAACCTGACGGCGGCGGACCTGGAGGAGAGCTACCCGGTCCGGGCCGGGCTCGAAGCCATCGCGGCGGAGCTGGCGGCGGAGCGGCTGGCGCAGGACTGCTCGGCGCTCGAACCGCACGTCGCCGCGCTCTACGAGGCCGACCGGGCCTCCGACGGGACCGGCCAGGTGCGGCACACCGTGGGTTTCCACCGCGAGTTGGTGCGGGCGGCCGGCAACTCGGTGCTGCTGCACACCTGGGAGGGCCTGGGCATCGAGGTCTTCACCGCCCTGTCGATCCGCTGGCTGGGGACGGTCCAGCAGTCGTACGCGGAGGAGCACGAGGAGCTGGTGGCGGCCTTCAAGCGCCGGGACCCGCGGATTCCGGAGATCGTGAAGGCACATGTCCTGGGGTGCGCCCCGAGGGCCTGACACAGCCGAGCACACCTACGCTCACCTGCGGAAACCCTGCGAAATCAAGGCACCCGGTGTCTCCGCCGAAGGCACCCCGTGCCTACTTTCTCGTGATCAAGAAGTTTTGCCCCTCAACCCTTTGATCGATCATCGATCAGCGAGTTAGAGTCGCCGACGGGCCTTTACCAGGGCCCTCCGCCCTGTCCTGCCAAAGACCAAGGGCACCCCCGAAACCCTGCCTGATTGAGGGAACCCCTTCGACTGAGGAAGGCGGCGACATGACCGACCCCCACGCCATCCAGGCCAGCGAGCTCGACCAGCTCCCCGACCGGGACCCCGAGGAGACCGCCGAATGGCAGGCCTCCCTGGACGCGGTCGCCAAGGCGGCCGGCCCGCACCGTGCCGCGTACCTGATGCGCCGCACCCTGGAGAGGGCGGAGGGCAACGGCATCGCGCTGCCGAAGCTCCTCGAGACGGACTACGTCAACACCATCCCCACCGCCGCCGAGCCGTCCGCGCCCGGTGACGAGGAGATGGAGCGGAAGATCACCGCGTGGAACCGCTGGAACGCGGCCGCGATGGTCACCCGCGGCTCCAAATACGGCGTCGGCGGCCACATCGCCACCTTCGCCTCCGCGGCCTGGCTCTACGAGACCGGCTTCAACCACTTCTTCAAGGGCAAGGAGGCCGACGGGTCCGGCGACCAGCTCTACATCCAGGGCCACGCCTCCCCCGGCATCTACGCCCGCGCCTTCCTCGACGGCCGGCTCGACGAGTCCCAGCTGGACAACTTCCGCCGTGAGTCGGGCGGCAACGGCCTCCCGTCGTATCCGCACCCGCGCCGGCTGCCCTGGCTGTGGGAGTTCCCGACGGTGTCGATGGGCCTCGGCCCGCTCTCCGCGATCTACCAGGCGCGCTTCAACCGCTACCTGACCGCCCGCGGCATCAAGGACGTCTCGCAGTCCCACGTCTGGGCGTTCCTCGGCGACGGCGAGATGGACGAGCCGGAGTCCACGGCGGCACTCGCGCTCGCGAGCCGCGAGGGCCTCGACAACCTGACCTTCGTCATCAACTGCAACCTCCAGCGCCTCGACGGCCCGGTCCGCGCGAACTTCAAGATCGTGCAGGAGCTGGAGGCCCAGTTCCGCGGCGCCGGCTGGAACGTCGTCAAGTCGCTGTGGGGCAACGCCTGGGACGAGCTCTTCCAGCTCGACACCACGGGCGCGCTGGTACGACGGCTCCGCCAGGTACCGGACGCGCAGGTGCAGACGTACCAGACGCGCGACGCGGCCTACATCCGCCAGGACTTCTTCGGCAAGGACCCGGCGCTCGTCGAGATGGCGAAGCTGCTGTCCGACGACAAGATCCTCGAGTGCTTCCACCTCTCCCGCGGTGGCCACGAGGCGCGCAAGGTGTACGCCGCCTACAAGGCCGCCGTCGAGTTCAAGGGCGCGCCGACCGTGATCCTGGCCCAGACGGTCAAGGGCCACACCCTCGGCGAGGGCTTCGCGTCGAAGAACGCCAACCACCAGATGAAGAAGCTCTCGGTGGACGAGTTCAAGACGATGCGCGACCTGCTTGAACTGCCCATCAAGGACAGCGACTTCGTCGACGGCGTGGTGCCCTACGGCCACCCCGGCGCCGACTCCCCCGAGGTGCGCTACCTCCAGGAGCGCCGCGCGGCCCTCGGCGGCCCGGCCCCGGCCCGCCGGGTGCACCCGGTGGCCCCGCTGGCCGCGCCCGCCGAGAAGGCGTTCGCCTCCTTCGACAAGGGCTCCGGCACGCAGAACGTCGCGACGACGATGGCCTTCGTCCGCCTGATCAAGGACCTGGTCCGCGACAAGGAGACCGGCAGGCGCTGGGTGCCGATCGTCCCCGACGAGGCGCGCACCTTCGGCATGGAGTCGCTGTTCCCGTCGCTCGGGATCTACTCCCCCAAGGGCCAGACGTACGAGCCGGTCGACCGCGACCAGCTGATGTACTACAAGGAGGCCCAGAACGGCCAGATCCTCAACGAGGGGATCACCGAGGCCGGTTCGATGGCCGACTTCATCGCCGCTTCGACGTCGTACGCGACGCACGGCGAGGCGATGATCCCGTTCTACATCTTCTACTCGATGTTCGGCTGGCAGCGCACCGCCGACCAGATGTGGCAGCTCGGCGACCAGCTCGGCCGCGGCTTCCTCGTCGGCGCCACGGCGGGCCGTACGACGCTGACGGGCGAGGGCCTGCAGCACGCGGACGGTCACTCCCCGGTGATCGCTGCGACGAACCCGGCGGCGCTGACGTACGACCCGGCGTTCGCCTACGAGGTCGCCACGATCGTGCGCGACGGCATCCGCCGCATGTACGGCGAGGCGGCGCCCGGCGAGGACCCGAACGTCTTCTACTACCTGACGGTCTACAACGAGCCGCTCCCGCAGCCCGCCAAGCCGTCCGGCCCCGGCATCGACGAGGGCATCGTCAAGGGCCTGTACCGCTTCAACACGGCTGAGTCCGCGGGCCTTTCCCCGGCCGCGAACGCCCCCCGCGTCCAGCTGCTGGGCTCCGGCACGGCGATCCACTGGGTGCTGAAGGCACAGCGGATGCTGGCCGAGGAGTGGGGCGTGGCGTCCGACGTGTGGTCCGCGACGTCCTGGACGGAGCTGCGCCGTGACGCGCTGGAGGCCGACGCCGGCCTGCTGCGCGGCGAGGAGCGGGTCCCGTACGTCCGTCAGGCGCTGCACGGCGCCGAGGGCCCGGTGCTCGCGGTCTCCGACTACATGCGCCAGGTCCCCGACCAGATCGCGCAGTGGGTCGAGCAGGACTGGTCCTCGCTGGGCGCGGACGGCTTCGGCCTCTCCGACACCCGCGAGGGCGCCCGCCGCCACTTCGGCGTCGACGCCGAGTCGGTCGTGGTCGCGGCGCTCGCCCAGCTGGCCCGCCGCGGCGAGGTCAAGGCGACGGCGGTGAAGGAAGCGCGCGAGAAGTACGGGCTGTAAACGCCTGGGCTTCGAGGATTCGACGAAGGGGTACGGCTGCGGCCGTACCCCTTCGCTGTCAGTGGGCCCCGGCATCATGACCCCATGCGTGCTGCCCGGCTCATCAAGATGGTGCTGTTGCTCCAGTCCCGGCCCTCCATGACCGCCGCCGAGCTGGCGCGGGAGCTGGAGGTGTCGGAGCGGACGGTGACGCGGGACGCGCAGGCGCTGTCGGAGGCGGGGGTCCCGGTCTACGCCGACCGGGGGCGGGCCGGCGGGTACCGGCTGATCGGCGGGTACCGGACCCGGCTGACCGGACTGGCCCGGAGCGAGGCCGAGGCGCTGTTCCTGTCCGGGGTGCCGGGAGCGCTGCGCGAGATGGGGCTGGAGGACGCCGCCTCCGCCGCCCGGTTGAAGGTCTCGGCGGCCCTGCTGCCGTCCCTGCGGGACGCCTCCCGTACGTCGGCCCAGCGCTTCCACCTGGACGCGCCCAACTGGTTCACCGAGCCGAAGTCCCCCGAGCTGCTGCCGGCCGTCGCCGACGCGGTGTGGGACGACCGACGGGTCACCGCCCGCTACCGCGGCCGCGAGGGCGAGGTGGAGCGGGAGCTGGAGCCGTACGGGCTCGTGCTCAAGGCGGGCGTCTGGTACCTGTGCGCGCGTGTCCAGGACGGCGGTTCCTTCCGGGTGTACCGGATCGACCGCTTCACGGCGGTGACGGCCGGCGAGGTCCGCTTCGAGCGCGACGAGGAGTTCGACCTGCCCGGCTTCTGGGCGGAGCGCGCCGAACAGTTCGCACGCTCGATCCTGCGGGCCAAGGTCGTCGTACGGCTGTCCGGGGACGGGGTGCGACGGCTTCCGTACGTCGTCGATCCGGCCTCCGCGCGGGAGGCGCTGGCGGCCGTGGAAGCGGCTCACGAGGACGGATGGCTGACGGTGACGCTCCCCGTGGAGTCCGAGCAGGTCGCCCACGCGCAGCTGGCGGGGCTCGGTCCGGAGGTGGAAGTGCTGGCTCCGGAGAGTCTGCGGGCGCGCTTCGCCGAGGACGCGAGACGACTGGGCCGCCTGTACGGGACATAACAATCCGCCACACTCCACGTGCGCCCCACCCTTTCAGGCCCGATGCTGGACCCGTGATGGACGAGACGGAGTTCTGGGAGCTGGTGGACGCCACCCGCGAGGCCGCCGAGGGCGACCCCGAGGAGCAGGCCGACCTGCTGGTGGACCGGCTGCTCACGCTGGACCCGGAGATGGTCCTCGACTTCGCCCGTCACTTCGAGGCGCGCTTCAACCGCGCGTACACATGGGACCTGTGGGGCGCCGCGTCCATCCTGCTGGACGGGGCGAGCGACGACGCCTTCGACTTCTTCCGCTGCTGGCTGATCGGCCAGGGCCGCGAGGTGTACGAGGGCGGGGTGCACGACCCCGACTCGCTCGCCGACCTGCTGTCCGACTTCGACGAGGAGATCGACGGCGACGGCGAGGAACTGGGCTACGCGGCCGACGAGGCCTACGAGCAGCTCACCGGTACCGTCGCGCCCGACCTGGGCATCCCGCCCGCGGCCTCCGAGCCGCTGGGCGCGCCGGTCGACCTGGAGAGCGACCGGCTGCTGGCGGAGCGGTATCCCAAGTTGTGGGACCGCTTCAGGGGCTGAGTCCCCGTCACCGGCTGCCGTCTCTCAGGCCGCCGCGTTCCGGCGGCGGGTCGTGTCCGCCGGGAGGTACGCCTGCGTCTGGTCGGCCTTCACCGCGTGGTGCATCGGGGCCGCGTTGGCCTGGTCGAGCGCCGACGCGGTGCCTGCGGCCGGGCCGAGGACCACGGCGGCGACGGCGCAGACGACCGCCCAGGGGCCGCGGGCCGTCCAGGACCGTCCGCCGGGCTTCTCCGTGGTGCCCATGTGACTGCTGTTCATTTCTTCCCCACCTCCAGTCAGTGCGTGTGCATGACGATAGGGCGGCTGTTTCGGCGTGGTCCTTGAGTCGCCTACGAGGAACCTGTGAGGGCTCGGGCTCTTGACCCCCGCCGTCACTTCCGGCGTACCGTGGCCGCCCCGAACAGGAGCACCCCGCCCATGACCAGCCCGTATGTGCGCGAGATCACGCGCGAGGAACACCTCGCCCACCTGCGGCTGCATCCCGACGCGAGCCATCTCCAGATCCCCGAGTGGGCCGACGTGAAGCCCGACTGGCTGGCGGAGAGCCTCGGCTGGTTCGAGGACGGGACCAGGATCGCGACGGCCCTCGTCCTGTACCGGCCGCTGCCCGGCACCCGGCGCTGTCTCGCCTACCTCCCCGACGGACCGACGATCGACTGGCTGGGCCCGCGCCCGGAACGACTGCTGGATCCCCTGGTCGCCCACCTGGAGAAGCGCGGGGCGTTCTCGGTGCGGATCGGGCCGCCCGTGGTCGTCCGGCACTGGGACGCCGGGACGGTGACGGCGGGCCTCGCCGATCCCGACGTCCACCATGTGCGCGAGCTGCCCGCGGCCGGTGTCGACGGGTTCGCGCTGGACGCCGGGGAGCGGCTGCGCGGGCTCGGGTGGCGGCGGTGCGCGCAGGACGAGGACAGCGGCTTCGGCCTCGGGCAACCGCGGTACGGCTGTCACATCCCGTTGGCGGGCCGCTCGGTGGACGAGCTGCGCGCGGCCCTCGCGCCGCACTTCGAGCAGTCCCTGCGCACGGCCGAGTCGGCGGGCGTCCGGGTCTCCTGGGGTACGGCCGCCGATCTGCCCGACTTCTACCGCCTCTACTCCGCCACCGCGGCCCGCGACGGTTTCCGGGTCCGGCCCCCGGCCTACTTCCGGCGCATGTGGGAGGCACTGAACGCGGAGGACTCCGACCGGCTGCGGCTCTATCTCGCCGAGTACGACGGCGAGGTGCTCTCCGCCGCGCTGATGATCAACGTCGGCTCCCGGGTCTGGCACTCCTACGCCGGGTCGGGCCGCCGGGGGCGGGAACTTCGGCCCAGCAGCGCGCTGTTGTGGCGGATGCTGTGCGATGCGCGGGCGGCCGGCGCCGCGACGTACGACCTGCGTGCGGTCACCCCCTCCCTCGGCGAGGACCGGCTGCTGGGCCGGCTCCACTTCAAGACAGGGGCGGGGGCCGGGTCGTGGAGTACCTCGGCGAGTGGGAACGGCCGGTGGGGCTCCAGGGGCGGGTGCTGCAGCGGGCGTTGGGGGTGTATCTCGGGCGCAGGTGACGCGTCCGGGGTGCTCGTCGGGTCATGTCCTGCCCTGGAGGCGGGCCGCCTTCTGTCTGATCTGCGGCAGCAGGGCGCGCAGGGCGGCGCCGGGGCAGGTCGTCATGTAGGCGTCGCCGTGGGCCGCGAGGGCGGGCAGCGCCACGGTGGTGCCGTCGGCGTAGCGGCTGAGGCTGTTGCTGGAGGTGAGACGGACGGTGCTGCGCGGGTCGACGCCGGCGAGGCCGAGTTTCCAGGCCACCAGGGCGGCGATCGCGTCGGTCATCGCCCGCGGGACGCGGACGCCCGCGGTGAAGGTGCCGAGGGCGGCGATGCCCGCGGTGCGGTGGTTGAAGCCCAGGGTGTGGGCGCCGGTGACGGGGCGGTCGACGCCGCCCGCCCGGCCCTCGTAGATGGTGCCGCAGCGGTCGACGAGGAAGTTGTAGCCGATGTCGTCCCAGTTCCGGGCGCCTGTCTGGCCGGCGGCGAGGTAGCGGATGATGCGGGGGGCGTCGGCGCAGGCGTAGTCGTTGGGCGAGTCGGTGTGGTGCACGAAGACCGCGAGCACCTTGTCGTCGTAGCTGGGGGGCGGCGGGGTACGGGCGGTGGAGTTCTCCTCCCCGCCGACGGCCCACACCGACCTCGGCACGATGTGCGGCCTGACGGCCCCCCGCGAAACGACCCCGGGCCGTGCCGACGCGGCGCCCCCGGCACCCCCGGCGTCCACCGCCCGCTCGACCCCGCTGACACACAGCACCAGCCCGAGAACAACAGCGAGCCCGGGAACACAGGCCAGCGGAAGGGAAAGGGCGCGGGGGGTACGGCGTGGCGTCCTGGCGGGGTGTGGGGGTGCCTTGGGTGACCGAGCTTGGGTGTCCGGGGAGATGGGGGGTGGGGGCTCGATGGGTACGGGGGTCGCCGGGGTCGTTGGTTGGCGGGAAACCGGGGACCCGGAGGGGGACGCAGGCATGGTGGGGCCTGCGGGGGTGGGAGTCCCGGTGGGGGCCGCGGGCCCGGCGGAAGCTTCCTCCCCGGAGGGGCGGGACGGGGCCCCGGGCCCGGCAGTCGTCCCGGCCCCGACGGAAGCGGCCCCCCGGGCGGGAACCGGATCTCCGGCAGACGCCGTCGAGCTGACTGGAGCGGTACGTCCGGCGCAGTCCGTCGGCCCGCCAGGAGCCTCCGCTCCGGCAGAAACCGCAGCCCCCGTCGAACTGACCGTGTCCGCATCGGGCTCGCCGGTCGCGGGCACCGCCGGATCGGCCGTCGCAGGACGTGCAAGAGGTGGCCGCTCCCGGTGGCTGCGGGGGAGTCGGTTGTGCAGCGCGAGCCGGATTCGGCTCGCGGGGCGTATTCGGGCCGGCCGCTGCCTTCGCATCCCCCGGGCTCTTCGGACACGCATGGTCCCACTGTGGGACGGATCCGCTCCGCCCGCGATGTGTGCTGTGCCACCCGGTGGAACCATCGTCCTGGTCCGCGACGTTTTTCCAGGTGCACGCACGCGTGGCCGGTTCCCGGTGCCACGCGTGCGCGTAGCTGATCACTGGACGCCTCGCCTGCGTACTGAAGGTTCCGAGAGAGAAGGGCGGCTCCGTGGACGTGCTCGACATCCTGCTGTTGCTGGTGATCGCCGCCTATGCGGCCTCCGGCTACCGGCGCGGCCTGGTGGCCGGCTGCGTCTCGCTGGCCGGTTTCGTCGGCGGCGCGGTCGTGGGCGTGTGGGTGCTGCCGTGGATCATGGACCTGGTGACACCGGGGAGCACCGCCGCGACGGTGACCGCCGTGCTGACCGTACTGGCCCCGGCAGCCGTGGGACACGAGCTGGCGGGGCGGCTGGCGCTCAGGCTGCGCAGGGAACTGGACCAGGGGCCCCTGAGAGTCGCCGACGGCGTCGGCGGGGCCGCCGCCAACTCCGTGGCCGTGCTCATCGTGGCCTGGGTCGCCGCAAGCGTCCTCGGCGCGTCCTCGTCCCCGCTGGTCACCACCGCCATCCGGGACTCCGCCCTGCTCGGGACCGTCCAGGACGCCATGCCGGACACCACGCCCTCGTGGTTCTCCCGGGCCACCTCCGCGCTCACCGAGGCGGGCTTCCCGCAGGTCTTCAACCCGTTCGAGAACGAGTCGACGGCCGAGGTCGCGAAGCCCACCGGCGACAGCGTCACGGCCGCCGCCACCAACGCCGCCAAGCTCAGCACCGTCAAGATCGAGGGCGCCTCCGGCACCCAGGGCCGCGAGGGCAGCGGCTTCGTGTACGCGCCGCAGCACGTGATGACCAACGCCCACGTGGTGGCCGGCATCGACGAGCCCAACGTCCGGATCGGCGGGGTCGGGCAGGCGTACGAGGCGCGGGTGGTGCTGTTCGACCCGGACAAGGACGTGGCCGTGCTGTACGTCCCGGATCTCCGCGCCCCGGTGCTCCGCTTCGACGGCGGCGCCTCCCGGGGCGACTCCGCGGTGGTCGCGGGCTATCCGCAGGACGGCGACCTGAACCTCCAGGCGGCCACGGTGGCCAACCGGGTGAAGGCGACCGGGCAGAACATCTACAGCGACGCCACCGTCACCCGCGAGATCTACTCGATCCGCTCGACGGTCCGCCCCGGCAACTCCGGCGGCCCCCTGCTGACCACCTCCGGCAAGGTCTACGGCGTGGTCTTCGCCCGCTCCACCTCCGACGACGAGACGGGTTACGTCCTGACCGCCGACGAGGTCGCGGGAGACGCCGAGAAGGCGGCAGCCGCCACGTCACCGGTGGACACGGGCGAGCTGGTCACGTCGTGACGCGGCGTCCTCCCGGATGATGGGGCCACGGTCCCGCACGGCACCGGTCCCGTACCGGTTCCGCATGGCTTCCCGGAGGCTCCCGTGCCCGTCTTCTTCCTGATCTCACTGCTCGTGGCGGGGATCGCGCTCCACCTCGTGGTGCGCAGACGCCGTACGACCGCCGCGGCCGACCAGGTCCTCAGAGACGGCGCCCCATGAGCACGTCGTCGACGTACTCCCCCGCCAGCAGGAACTCCTCCGGCAGCACGCCCTCGACCGCGAAGCCCTCGGCCTCGTAGAGCCTGCGGGCCGGGGTGTTGTGGCCGAGGACGCGCAGGGTGAGGCGGCGGGCGCCCCGGCGGCGGGCCTCCTCGGTGATCGCGCGGACCAGGGCCCGGCCCACGCCGCGCCCACGGGCCTGGGCGCTGACGACGAAGCCCTGGATCTGGCGCACATGGGCGTTCGCGTCGAGCCCGGTGGGGAAACCGAGACGGACGTACCCCAGGATGCGGCGGTCCGCCTCGGCGACCAGGCAGTCGCCGGGGAGGTGACGCTCGTCGAAGAACGGCCGGTAGGGCGGCCGCTGTTCGGGCAGGACCTCGTGCAGGGGCGACCATGCGGCACGGTCGAGGCGGGCCAGCTCCTCTTCGTCGTCGGGGAGGGCGAGGCGTATGGACAGGTGGGACATGTCCGTCACCCTACGGGGGCGCGGGTACCGGAACCAGACATCGTTTTTACGCACCCACCAGGCAGGATGAGGTCATGCAACTTTCAAGAATCGCGGTGGCCGGGGCGTCCGGACTGATCGGCTCGGCCCTGGTGCGCTCTCTCACCGCGGACGGGCACGAGGTGGTGCGCCTGGTGCGCCGGGAGCCCCGGGACGACACCGAGGTCCGGTGGGACCCCGAGGCCGGGCGGGTCGACACGGCCGGCCTCGCCGGGTGCGACGCCGTGGTCAACCTCGCCGGGGCGGGCGTCGGTTCGCGCCGCTGGACGGAGGCGTACAAGACCCGGATCCACGACAGCCGGGTGAACGGCACGAGGGCCCTCGCCGAGGCGGTCGCCTCCCTGGACGAGCCGCCGCGGGTCTTCGTGAACGGCAGCGCGATGGGGTACTACGGCGAGACCGGCGACCAGGTCGTCGACGAGGACTCGCCGGCCGGCCAGGGCTTCCTGCCCGAGCTGTGCGTGGAGTGGGAGGGGGCGGCCGCGCCCGCGCAACAGGCCGGCGTGCGCACCGCGTTCACCCGCACCGGCCTGGTGGTGGGTCGCGGGGGCGGGGCCTGGGGCAAGCTGTTCCCGCTGTTCCAGGCGGGGCTCGGCGGGCGGATGGGCGACGGTGGGCAGTACTGGTCGTTCATCGCGCTGCACGACGAAGTGGCCGCGATCCGCCATCTCCTGGAGACCGACGGGCTGGCCGGACCGTTCAACCTCACCGCCCCGCAGCCCCTGACGAACCGTGAGATCACCGAGGCCATGGGCCGCGTGCTGCACCGGCCGACGCTCTTCAGCGTGCCCGCGCCGGTACTGCGGGCCGTGCTCGGCGAGATGGCCGGGGACGTGCTCGGCAGCGCCCGGGTGCGGCCGACGCGGTTGCTGGAGTCGGGGTTCACGTTCGCGTTCCCGGACATCGAGGGGGCGATCCGGGCGGCGTGAGGAAACGCGCCGGGCACGCCTGTGCCGTACGACGTCCTCGGCGACCGTCTGTGACGAGATGCGACCGGTGTGCGACCGTGCCCTGCCGATGCGCGACTGTTCCTGACCGGTCGCAGCCCTACCCTCGACCCGAACTCGGGTATCCCCGGAGCCTGTTGGGGGCATGACGTCCCCACCGGCCGCGCAACCTCGAGGAGGGGCACGTGCTTGAGCCCGCGTACCAGGCGGACGTCGTGATCGTGGGAGCCGGGGTCGCCGGACTCTCCGCGGCACATCGACTGACCAGCCAAGGAGTGACCGTCGCGGTGTTGGAGGCCGCCCCCTGCGTGGGCGGCCGCATGTCGACCGAGAAGATCGACGGCTTCCGGCTCGACCGGATCGGACAGCTGCTGTCCACGGCGTATCCCGAACTGCGGCTGACACCGGGACTCGACGGGCTCGTACTGCGCCCGTTCGCGCCGGGGGTCCTGCTGCACCGCGACGGGCGCCACCACCGGGTGGACGCTCCGGCGGGCGCCCGGAGCGCGAGGGGCGCACTGCGCGCGGTGCGCGCCCTGGCGAGCGCCCCTCGGGGGGTGCCGGGACCGGGGCTGGTGGCGGCGTCGCGGAGGGCCGCGTTCCGGGTGCTGCCCGGTGCCGGTCAGGGAACCGCGTCCCGGGTCGCCCGCGGGGCCGCGCCGCTCGGCGGTGCCGTCGATCAGGCCCGGCTCGGTGCCGCGCTCACCCGGCTCGCCCACGTGCCCGTCGAACGCCTCCTCGCCCGTCCCGAACTGCCCGCCGGGCAGGCGCTCGCGGCCCGGGGGCTGCCCGCGCGCACGATCGACGGGTTCCTGCGTCCGCTGCTCGCCGCGCTGCTGTGCGACCCCGCGCTGACGACGTCCAGCCGGTGCGCCGACCTCGCGCTGCGGGCCTTCGCGGGCGGGCGGCTGTGTGTCCCGGAAGGAGGCGCGGAGGCGCTTCCGGAGCTGCTCGCGCAGACGCTGCCGGCCGGGACCGTGCACACGGGGGTGCGGGTCACGTCCGTCGCGACCACGTCGGTGACCACCGCCGAGCACGGCGAGATCCGGTGCCGGGCGGTGCTGCTGGCGACGGACGCGGTGGCCGCGGCTCAGTTGCTGCCAGGACTGCGGGTACCGGACTTCCACCCGGTGACGGTCGTCCACCACACGACGGACGACCCGCCCCGCACGGGCTCCGCGCTGCTGCTCGACGCCGACCGGGGCGGCCCGGTGGCCCACACGGCGGTGATCAGCGAGGTCGACCCGAGCCGGGCCCCTTCGGGCCGGGCCCTGATCTCCTCGACGGTCCTCGGCACCCCTCCCCCGGACCTGGAGACGGCCGTACGCACCCACCTGGCCCGCCTTTACTGCACGCCGACGCACCGCTGGGAGACCCTCGCGGTCCACCACACCCGGGAGGCGGTCCCGGCCATGCCCGCCCCCCACGACCTGCGCCGCCCGGTGCGCCTCCTGGCCGGCCTCTACGTCTGCGGCGACCACCGCGACACCAGCACGGTCCAGGGCGCCCTGCACTCGGCCCACCGGGCAACAGCGGCCATCCTGAAGGACCTGGGCGCGTCGGGCTCGATGCACAGGGCAGACCCGGCCCCAACAGCACAGGCAGCCTGACGGTCACCCGCGCCCCGTCAGGGGCGCGGGGCTGTACCCATATGCGGCTCCGCCGCGTGGGCGCGATCAGCCACGACGGCGCGGCACTTGGCAACGGACTGCCGGGATACGGCGAGACTCCTACCCCAGCGCAGCAACCTTGTCCCGATAACTCCGAACCGGCGCCGCATCCTTATAGGGCTCCAACCGCCGCTCGAAGTCCCGCACATACTCCACCGCCCGCACCGACCGCATCTCGGCGGCCTGTCCGGCGGCCTCCGCGGCCAGCGAGCAGGCCTGGTCCAGCTCACCCAGCCCGAGCCGCGCGGAGGCGAGCACGACCCGGCAGAACAACCGACTGCGGGCGTACGCGGGCGCACGCAACTGAAGCGAGCGCTCGGCGTGTTGCGCCGCCGCCCGGAACTGCTGCAGGTCCCGGTGGCAGTGCCCGAACTCGTCCGCCAGCTGTGCCTCGTCGAAGAACCGTGCCCAGTTCGGGACCTCGTCGCCGGGACGCGCCGCCTCCAGGGCCCGCTCCGCGCGGACCAGGGACGCCGTGCACGCCCGCACCTCCCCCAGCACGCCGTGCCCCCGCGCCTCGGCGGAGTGCAGCAGCGCCTGGACGACCGGTGGGGCCGTCGTGCCGACACCCTGCTGGGCCACCCGCGCGAGCTGGATCGCCTCCCGGCCGTGCCCCAGGTACACGGCCTGCCGGCTCATCGTGACCAGCACATACGCCCCGTACGCCCGGTCCCCCGCGGCCTGCGCGAGCCGCAGCGCCTGCACGAAGTACCGCTGCGCGAGCCCGTGCGCCGCGATGTCGTACGACGTCCAGCCGGCGAGCCGGGTCAGGTCCGCGGCCGCGGCGAACAGCCTGCGCCCGGTGGTCTCCCCGTACGTGCCGCGCAGCATCGGCTCGCACTCGTGCTCCAGGTACCGGACCAGGGCCTGCCGGGCGTGGCCGCCGCCGTACTGGTCGTCGAGGGTGCGGAAGAGGTCGCCGACCGAGCCGAGGGCGGCGATGTCGCCCCCGGTGACCTTCTGACCGGGCCCGCGTTCGGCATGGCCGCGCTGCCGGGGCACCACCGGGCGCCCCTGGGCAGGGACCCGGAGGGGAGGCTCACCGCGGGCGACCCTGTCGTCGGGGCGGCCGATCAGCCAGTCGCGGCTGGGCACGACCAGTCCGGCCGGGGTGAAGGCGATCTTGCGGAGTTCGGCGTGGCTGCCGGAGTCCTTGCGCCACAGCCCGCTGACGATATCGACGGCCTCCTCGGGTCCGGCGGCGAACTCCAGCCCGGCGTAGACGGGCGCGCAGGCGTCGAGGCCGAGGTCCTGCGCGGAGAGCCGGCGTCCGAGCCGGCGGGTGAAGACCTCGGCGATGAGGGCGGGCGTGGTGCCCCGGGGCTGCTGCCCGCGCAGCCACCGGGTCACGGAGGTCTTGTCGTATCTGAGATCCAGCCCGTGTTCGAGACCGAGCTGGTCCACACGTCGGGCGAGACCCGCGTTGGAGAACCCCGCTTCTGCGATGAGCGCGGCGAGCTGTCGATTGGGAGTGCGCTGCGCGGGTCGTTCCGTCATCTGCGGTGCGGTCTCCTGCCTTTCGGGCCGTCACGTGGTCACGTGGTGCCCGGATTGCCTGTGAGCAGCCCTTATGGCCTCTACGAACGGCGCGAATGTAGCGGAGAGTGAGCAGGCGATCGCACACTTCGACGCTCGTTCATCCGATCGTGTGAGGATTGCCCCCAGGGCTGACGCCCGCGGCCCGGACGTACAGTGGCGTAGGCACCCTTCGTGCCTTACGACCTTCTAGGGAGGCGCTTGCCGTGAGTGGGTTGCGGTTCGTCCGCATGGGGTTCGGTGCGGACGCGGTCGAGTACCGGGAAGCCTGGGACGAGCAGCGCCGGGTGCACGCGGCGCGGTTCGAGGACGAGATCCCCGACACCGTCCTGCTGCTCGAACACCCCCCTGTGTATACGGCGGGCCGGCGCACCGCGGACAACGAACGCCCCCTGGACGGCACCCCGGTCGTCGACGTGGACCGCGGCGGCAAGATCACCTGGCACGGCCCGGGCCAGCTGGTGGGCTACCCGATCCAGAAGCTCCCGCGGCCGGTGGACGTGGTGGCGCACGTACGGCGTCTGGAGGAGGCCCTGATCCGCACCTGCGCGGAGTTCGGCGTGGAGACCACCCGGGTCGAGGGCCGCAGCGGCGTGTGGGTGCTCGGCGACCCGGTCGAGACGCGTCCGGCGATCGGCGGGCTCTCCCTGGACTTCGATCCCCGGCTGACGGACGAGGAGTTCGACCCGCGCATGAACGGCCCGGAGTACGCCCCGTCCAACGCGGGCCAGCGGCGCGAGGACCGCAAGATCGCGGCGATCGGCATCCGCGTCGCCAAGGGCGTGACGATGCACGGTTTCGCGCTGAACGTGAACCCGGACAACAAGTGGTTCGACCGGATCATCCCCTGCGGCATCCGCGACGCCGGTGTCGCCTCCCTCGCCGGCGAGCTCGGCCGGGACGTGACGATCGACGAGGTGCTGCCCCGTCGCCGAACGGCACCTGCGGGACGTACTGGAGAACGCGGAACTCAAGCCGAGGGTGATCGAGAAGACACCGGCAGCCTGAACACCGCCGCAGACTTTCAAATCAACGGGCGTACCCTGAACAACGCCGAAGAATCAAACGCTAGGGAGCCGGTCGTGTCCGCAGTCGCCCCCGACGGACGCAAGATGCTGCGCCTGGAGGTCCGCAACGCCCAGACCCCCATCGAGCGCAAGCCCGAGTGGATCAAGACCCGGGCGAAAATGGGTCCCGAGTACACCGCCATGCAGAAACTCGTGAAGAGCGAGGGCCTGCACACGGTCTGCCAGGAAGCCGGCTGCCCCAACATCTACGAGTGCTGGGAGGACCGCGAGGCGACCTTCCTCATCGGCGGCGACCAGTGCACCCGGCGGTGCGACTTCTGCCAGATCGACACCGGCAAGCCCGAGGCCCTCGACCGGGACGAGCCGCGCCGCGTCGGCGAGTCCGTGGTCACCATGGACCTGAACTACGCCACCATCACCGGCGTCGCCCGCGACGACCTGGAGGACGGCGGCGCCTGGCTGTACGCCGAGACGGTCCGCCAGATCCACGAGCAGACGTCTTCTCGTGAGGCGGGCCGCACCAAGGTCGAACTCCTCGCTCCCGACTTCAACGCCGTGCCGGAGCTGCTCCAGCAGGTCTTCGAGTCCCGCCCCGAGGTCTTCGCGCACAACGTCGAGACGGTCCCGCGGATCTTCAAGCGCATCCGCCCCGGCTTCCGCTACGAGCGCTCGCTGAAGGTCATCACCGACGCCCGTGACTTCGGCCTGGTGACCAAGTCCAACCTGATCCTCGGCATGGGCGAGACCCGCGAGGAGGTCAGCGAGGCGCTCCAGCAGCTGCACGACGCGGGCTGCGAGCTCGTCACCATCACGCAGTACCTGCGCCCGTCGGTGCGCCACCACCCCGTGGAGCGCTGGGTCAAGCCGCAGGAGTTCGTGGAGCTGAAGGAGGAGGCCGAGCAGATCGGCTTCTCCGGTGTGATGTCCGGGCCCCTCGTCAGGTCCTCCTACCGGGCGGGCCGGCTCTACCAGATGGCCGTGGAGAAGCGGGGCGCGTACGTCGCCTCGCAGGCCGTCTGAGCATCCCCCGAATGGCACGGAGTGCCACGCCAAACGTGTGAATCCGAGCACAAGCAACTACCGCTCGGTAGTGGCCGATTGACGCGGTCCCGGACATCCCCGCAGATAGGGGGGTCATCGGGGCCGCGTCCGTGTTTTCGGGCGGAGCATCGAGGCTTCATGGGCGTTTGACCGGTCGGTCACGCCCTGGTAACACCAATCAGTGACCCTGCTTGTACACCCCGTGCATCACTCACCAGAGCCGCCATCCCGAGGGGGGACCTCCATCATGCAGGCCGCGCCGGTTCGCGCCACCGCCATCCCGTCCTTCTCCACTGCACTGCGTGCCGTCGAGTCGCTGCTCATGAGCAGCGGTCAGCGCACCGCCCGCCGCAACGCCTGGACCTCCGTCCTGGAGGACCGCCGCCACGCCAAGGACCGGGTCGAGGTGCAGCGCGTGCTGGACCAGACCTTCACCGTCAGCTCCTGAAACCCTCCCCTTCCGAGGGGCGGACACTGCCGTCGTCGGCGTCTGCGGAGCCACGTAGACTTCGGGGCATGGCGAGAAGTGACAGTGCGGCGGATGCCGCGAACAGCGGGCGACTGAAGCAGATCGCCCTGACGTACAAGATGACCCGCAAGGCCGACAAGAAGATCGGCCTGGTACTCGCGGGTGTCTTCCTCCTCATCCTCGGCGTCTTTCTCGCCATCGGTTTCCTGATCGGCCACCCGGTCTACCTCGGCATCCTGGGCTTCCTGCTCGCCTTCCTCGGGACGGCGATCATCTTCGGGCGCCGGGCCGAGCGGGCCGCGTTCGGGCAGATGGAGGGCCAGCCGGGTGCCGCCGCGGCCGTACTGGACAACATCGGCCGGGGCTGGACGACCACCCCCGCGGTGGCGATGAACCGCAGCCAGGACGTGGTGCACCGGGCCGTCGGCAAGGCCGGCATCGTCCTGGTCGCCGAGGGCAACCCGAACCGGGTCAAGGGCCTGCTGGCCGCCGAGAAGCGGAAGATGAACCGCATCGTCGCGGACGTACCGGTGCACGACATCCTCGTCGGCACGGGCGAGGGCCAGGTCCCGCTCAAGAAGGTGCGGACCACGATGCTCAAGCTACCGCGCGTGCTGACCGGCCCCCAGGTGACCGCCACCAACGACCGGCTGCGGGCGATGGGCGACCTGATGAGCAACATGCCGCTCCCGAAGGGCCCGATGCCGAAGGGCATGAAGCTGCCGAAGGGCGGCGGCAAGGCCCGCTGAGTTTTCTCGTACGACGATGGGGGCGCCCGGTGTGACACCGGGCGCCCCCATCGTCGTAGCGGATCAGCAGTCGCTCTGGGCGGACCTGCCCGCGAACCGGTCGCCGAGCCAGGAGACGACGTCGCCGACGGCCTGGTTGTCGGTGAGCAGATGGTCGCCGGCGTAGATCTTCCAGCCGGTCCTCACGCCTGCCGCGCAGTAGGCGGTGCGGACGGCGTCCTCGGTGGTGGTGGGGATGACCTCGTCGAGGGCGCCGCGGTACTGGAGGACGGGGAAGGCGATCTTGTGGGTCCCGAGGTTCACACCGAGTTTCTGGGCGTCCAGGACCTGGCCCCAGGTGCGGCCGTCGCTGCCGCGCTGCCGGTAGAGCTGGTCGAGGGTGAGGCCGGCCGTGGTGAAGTCCTTGATGCTCTTGCCCGCGAGGGCGGTGACGGTGCCGGCCAGGCACACGGACTTGGCGGTCCTCACGGCCTCCTTGCCCTGGTCGTTGAGGAGCGAGTCGAGGGGCAGCGTGGGATAGGCGGCCTGGACGCCGACGGCCGCGTCGGCGAGGAACCCGGCGAAGGCGCTGCCGTCGAGCCCGCCCGCCACCTGCTTCAGATCACCGGGGACGCCGCCGGACGCGTCCCCGACCACGTTCAGGTCGGGTGCGTAGGACGCCGCCAGCTGGGCCGCCCACAGGCTGGCCGCGCCGCCCTCGGAGTAGCCCCACAGACCGACGCGGGCCTGCCGGGACAGGCCGCTGCCCGGTACGGCGGGGGCGGCGCGGGCGATGTCGAGCAGGGCGTGGCCGGAGTCGGTGCCGGCGACGTAGCGGTGGGTCTGGCCGTCGAGGTAGCCGGGGCCGTCGGTGGTGGCGACGGCGTAACCGGCCTTGAGCAGGGCCGCGATGTTGTCGCCCTCGTACTCGTCCTGGTAGGCCCCGGCGAGCTGCTTGGAGAACGCGCACTGGGGGCCGAGGCCGAGGGTGCCGGGGTGGAAGGCCACGACGGGGCGGGTGCCGGAGCCGGTCCAGGGCGCCGTGGGGACGGCGAGGGTGCCGGAGACGGCGACGGGCCGGCCCTGGTTGTCGGTGGAGCTGTAGCGGACCTTCCACGCGGACATGGCGACGGTGCCCGGCACCTGGCTCAGCGCCACGGAAACGGCAGGCCAGCACGGTGCCCGGGGTGGCGGGGACGGTGGCGGGGGGTGCGTAGACGTCCGCGTCGGCGGCGGTGCAGGCGGCCGCGGCGGACGCCTGCGGTGCTGCGGAGACGAGGCCGCCGCCCAGCAGAGCGGCGGTGAGGGCGGCGAGGGCCGTGACAAGGGCGGATCTCTTCATCGGTCCGGAGGGTCCCTTCGCAACGGGGGAGGGTTGCTTGGGTGCCAGACGCTAGGAGCCCGAACCTACTGACCAATAGTCAGTAGCCGCGCATGTTCGTCGCCGGGACTGTCAGCATGCGACAAGGACGCGACGGGGACGCGCCCAGGGACGCAGAAGACGCAGGACGTCGTCAGATCCGCACTTCCACGGTCTTCGCGAGCCGGTCGTGCAGGCCCCTGCCGTCGCGGTCCCAGATCAGGGCCGGGAGGGCGAGGCAGAGCAGGACCGTGCGCAGGAGGGCGCGCGCCGGGTTCACGCGGCCGGTGTCGAGGGCGACCACGCGCAGGCCGAAGAGGCGCTTGCCCGGGGTGAAGCCGATGGTGCCGACCGTGAGGACGCCCATCACGAAGAAGACGAGCAGCGACCAGTTCGAGGTCGAGGGGTCGCCGTAGCTCTGGGTGATCAACCGGGATGCAATCAGGACGCTCATCGCCCAGTCCACGGCGAGGGCGCCCAGCCGTCGCCCGGGGCGGGCGATCGACCCCGGCCCCTCCTCCGGCAGGCCGAGCTGCTGTCCGCGGTATCCGAAGTCGACACCGGCATCCTCGGCGGCCGCGCGGGGGCCGGAGAGCCACGATCCGATTGCATCCCTCTTGTCCACGCGTCCACGGTACTGCCAGCGTTTCGGGATACGGACAGGTGGGGCCGGGCCGACGATGTCCGGTTAACTTGTGCGAAACAAATGGGTCACGCCCGAGAAACCACCCGTCCCTAGGGTCGTGGACAGCGTGTGCCACCGCACTGGCCGCACGAACGAACTACCACCCCGGTCCAGGAACGGTCGGGAGTAGGAGGAGCTGGATGTTCCAGAACGCCGACGAGGCCAAGAAGTTCATCGCGGACGAGGACGTCAAGTTCGTCGACGTCCGATTCTGCGACCTGCCGGGCGTCATGCAGCACTTCACGCTGCCCGTCGAGGCGTTCGACCCGGACGAGGAGCTCGCGTTCGACGGCTCGTCGATCCGTGGCTTCCAGGCCATCCACGAGTCCGACATGGCGCTGCGCGCGGACCTGTCGACCGCCCGGGTCGACTCCTTCCGCCGCGACAAGACGCTGAACATCAACTTCTTCATCCACGACCCGATCACCGGCGAGCAGTACAGCCGTGACCCGCGGAACGTGGCGAAGAAGGCCGAGGCCTACCTCGCCTCCACCGGGATCGCCGACACCGCGTACTTCGGCCCCGAGGCCGAGTTCTACGTGTTCGACAGCGTGCGCTTCGCCACCGGCGCGAACGAGTCCTTCTACCACATCGACTCCGAGGCGGGCGCCTGGAACACCGGTGCGCTGGAGGACAACCGCGGTTACAAGGTCCGCTACAAGGGCGGCTACTTCCCGGTCCCGCCGGTCGACCACTTCGCCGACCTGCGTGCCGAGATCTCCCTGGAGCTGGCCAAGTCCGGCCTCCAGGTCGAGCGCCAGCACCACGAGGTGGGCACCGCCGGCCAGGCCGAGATCAACTACAAGTTCAACACGCTGCTCGCCGCGGCCGACGACCTCCAGCTCTTCAAGTACATCGTGAAGAACGTCGCCTGGCGCAACGGCAAGACCGCGACCTTCATGCCGAAGCCGATCTTCGGTGACAACGGCTCGGGCATGCACGTCCACCAGTCCCTGTGGACCGGTGGCCAGCCGCTCTTCTACGACGAGGCCGGTTACGCGGGCCTGTCGGACACCGCCCGCTACTACATCGGCGGCATCCTCAAGCACGCCCCGTCGCTGCTGGCCTTCACCAACCCGACGGTGAACTCGTACCACCGCCTGGTCCCGGGCTTCGAGGCCCCGATCAACCTCGTCTACTCGCAGCGCAACCGCTCCGCGGCCATGCGTATCCCGATCACGGGCTCCAACCCGAAGGCCAAGCGCGTCGAGTTCCGCGCGCCCGACTCCTCCGGCAACCCGTACCTGGCCTTCTCGGCCCTGCTCCTCGCGGGCCTGGACGGCATCAAGAACAAGATCGAGCCGGCCGAGCCGATCGACAAGGACCTGTACGAGCTGGCTCCCGAGGAGCACGCGGGCGTCGCGCAGGTCCCGACCTCCCTCCCGGCCGTCCTCGACCGCCTCGAGGCCGACCACGAGTTCCTCCTCCAGGGCGACGTCTTCACGCCGGACCTGATCGAGACGTGGATCGACTTCAAGCGCACGAACGAGATCGCCCCGCTCCAGCTGCGTCCGCACCCGCACGAGTTCGAGCTGTACTTCGACGTGTGATCGACGCGTAGGCCGTCCCACGGCGGTCTCACGGCTGTTCCACGGCGCCCCCGTCCCGGTTTCTCGGGACGGGGGCGCCGCCGTATGGTTTCTGGCACGACTGTTCGAGAAGTGACGGGGGTAGGGGCGATGCCCGAACGGGACGACACGGAGCGGGAGTTCGACCTCAGGTGGGCCGACGGGGCCGAGTTCAAGGAGCCCTCGGCACGGGCCCGGATGCTCGCCGCCCGCTGGAAGGAGAACCCGCCGAGGCCCCAGCCGTTCCGCGCCGATCCTGGGCCGCGGACACCTCGCCGTTCGTCCTGGCGCTCGACGGCGATCGTGCTCGGGAGTGTGGCGGCGGTCATCCTGCTGCTGGGGTACGCGAACTTCCGGGCGTCGTACTAGCCGCACCCCACAGCGGGAGAGCGGGTAAATCGCGGGGCCTTTCGCGCGTGCGCCGCCTACGATCTCCGGACACATCGAGGCCGGGAGCGGGCATGGGCGGGGACAGCGGGAACGGGGCAGCGGTGGCGGTGCGCCTCGCTGAGGGGGCAGCGCTGCGGGAGGCGGTCGACACGGCCGACCCGGCCGCCTGGACCGCGCTGGACACCGGGGTACGGGAGATCACTCCGGGTCCGGACTGGCTGCCGGCCTGGGAGCGGACCGAGGCCGGACGGACACTGACGGGGGCCCTCACCGGCGGCTCCGACGTCCGGCCGCTCACTGCGGGGTGGCTCGCGCTCGGGCTGTGCCACCGGCAGGGCAGGATCCGGGCGGCGGCTCTGGAGCGCGCCACCACACTCCCTCAACTGCTTCCGCTCATGGTCGTGCGGTGCTCCGACTGGGCACCGCCGGTGCGTGCGGACGCCCGGCGGCTGCTGGCGGAGGTACTCGACGCCGAGTCCTCGGTACGGCTGATGCCACTGATCCTGCGGATCGGGCGTCGGGGCCGGGGCGACTTCGTCACCGACCTCGCCACCCGACTGCTGCGCGCCGCACCCCGGGAGACGCTCGCGCCGCTGTACACCGACGCCGACCGGACCGCGCGGCGATACGCCTACCGCCTCGCCGTCGAGGAGGGGTACCTCTCCCCCGCCGAGCTCGCCCGCGCCGCCGCCCGGGACACCGACCTGGTCATCCAGTCCCGGTGCGCGGACGCGGCCCTGGCGGGACTCGCGCAGAGGGGGGCAAGCGGGCAGGCCGGCGCCGTAGCGGATCGCGACGCCTACGACGACGTACTCGAACCGCTGCTCGGTGCCCGTGGGGCGCAGGCCCGGGCGGCCGGGGTCACCGCGTTGCGGCGGGCCGGGCGGAGCCGTCGGGCCGAGGGGTTTCTCGGGGACCGGGCCGGGGTGGTGCGGGCCTGTGCCCGGTACGTCCTTCGGCAGGCGGGAGACGATCCGCTCGCCTGGTACCGGGAGCGATGCGGGGCGGGCGGCCCCGCGCTGCCGGCCGGGGCCGTGAGCGGGCTCGCGGAGTGCGGGGAACGGGCCGACGCCGAGCTGTTGTGGGCGCTCACCTCGCACGCGGTGGCAGCGGTGCGGGCCCGGGCCGTGGCCGGGCTGCGGGCGCTGGACGTGACGGACGTGGCGCGGATGCGGGAGCTGCTGGACGACCCCGCGCCCGGGGTCGTACGCGAGGCGGCCCTCGCGCT
Source organism: Streptomyces sp. SLBN-8D4 (assembly GCF_049739545.1). Lineage (NCBI taxonomy): Bacteria > Bacillati > Actinomycetota > Actinomycetes > Kitasatosporales > Streptomycetaceae > Streptomyces > Streptomyces sp. SLBN-8D4. The sequence continues at coordinate 7,044,948 of NZ_JBMGQC010000001.1, read as the reverse complement.
GGTGCCCTCCGCCCCAGTGCTGGACGAGCGGTGGCTGATGCCACGGCTGGCGCCGGAGCGGCCTCGGCAGGTGCGGGTCTCCGCGTTCCGGCTGCTCGACGCGCACGAGGCGCTCGTACGGCTGCGGGCGGCCGTCGCGCTGATCGACGACCCGGACGACCGGCTGCGGTACCGGGCCCGGCAGTCCGTGCGGCGTTGGCGTCCCACGGCCGATGTGCCGCACGGGTCGGCGGAGGTGGGCGAGCTGCTGGACCGGGCTCGCCTCCTCGACACGTACACCGTGCACAGGCTCAAGTGGGAGGCGGGGGTCAGGGCCTGAGGGGAGGCCGGGATCACGGCCTGAGCCTTTGCTGGTCCTAGGGCTGATCGGCACTACTTCATGGGCAGGGACGGGTGCACACTGAGTGGTGGGACGAGTGCCTGACTGCGGGGTGGTTCAGATGCGGAGTCGTTTCCGGAGCGACCGGCGGCTGACCGTGCGGATGACGGTCACGATGTTCCTGCTCGGGCTGCTGTACGTGGCCTTCTTCGCCGCGTTGATCGTGTTGCTGAAGTCCTGGTTGCTGGTCGTGGGGCTGATCGCCGTGATGTTCGTGGCGCAGTTCTGGTTCTCCGACAAGATCGCGATGTTCGCGATGCGCGGGCGGGTCGTGGGACGGGAGGAGTATCCCGAACTGCACGCCGTGGTCGACCGGCTGTGCGCCATCGCGGACATGCCCAAGCCCGTCGTCGCGGTGTCCACGATGGACATGCCCAACGCGTTCGCCACCGGGCGCAACCCGGACAACGCCGTGGTGTGCGTGACCACCGGGCTGCTGCGGCGGCTGGACCCCGCCGAGCTGGAGGGTGTGCTCGCGCACGAGCTGTCGCACGTGGCGCACAAGGACGTCGCCGTGATCACCATCGCCTCGTTCCTCGGGGTGATCGCCGGGCTGATCGTGCGGTTCGCCTTCTACAGCCAGCTCTTCGGCGGGCGCAAGGACCAGAACACCGCCGTGATCTTCGCCGCCGTGATGGGTGTCTCGGCGGCCGTGTACGCGCTCAGCTTCCTGCTGATCAGGGCATTGTCCCGGTACCGGGAGCTGGCGGCGGACCGGGCGGCGGCCCTCCTCACCGGCCGGCCCTCGGCCCTCGCCTCCGCGCTCACCAAGGTCTCCGGGGAGATCGCCCGCATCCCCACCAAGGACCTGCGTACCGCCCAGGCCTTCAACGCCTTCTACTTCACCCCGGCCACCGGCAAGGAGCCCGGCATCGAGCGGATCTTCTCGACCCACCCGTCCCTGGAACAGCGGCTGGAGCAACTGGGGCGGATCTCCACGGAGCTGGGTGAGGCGGCGACGCCCGGGAACAGCAAGGCGGAGTGAGGATGGGGCTGCTGGACATCCTGCTCGGGCGCACGAAGCCCGTCGCGCCCGATCTCGACCAGCTCTTCGCGCTGCCGTCGGCGGCCGTCACACTGGAGGCGGCCGCCTCCTTCACGCCGACCGGGCGCGGGGCGGTGTGCTTCGCCACGGTCGAGGGAGCGGCCTTCGAGCAGACGCACCGGGAGGTCCAGGCGCTGCTGGACGCGGACGCCGACCGGGACGGCCCGCCGGTGCGGCTCACCAGGGACGAGTTCGGCTACTCCTGGCTGGTCTCCGAGCGCACCCCGGACCAGCTGCCGCAGCTGGTCAACGACCTGCACGCGGTGAACAGTTCGATGGAGGTCAACGGCTTCGGGCCGCAACTGCTGTGCTCGCTGGCCGGGTTCCAGGACACCGAGGGCCGTTCCCTCGCGCTGGTCTACCTCTACAAACGCGGCACCTTCTACCCCTTCGCGCCGCTCCCCGGCGAGGGACAGCGGCGCGACAACCCCCTGGAGCTGCGGGTGAAGGCCGCGCTCACGAACGATCTACGGATCGAGCAGGACCTGAACCGCTGGTTCCCCCTGTGGGGCGCCCCCGGCCTCTGAGCCGACGGCCCTACTACTCGCGCGTCTGCCGACGGGACTCCAGCGGACGTTCGCGGCGGTACCGGCGGTCCCACTTGGCCTGCTTGTCCCGGCGGTCGCGGTAGGCCCGGTAGCTGCCGGGCGCGGCCCCCGAACCACCGCCGGACGAACCGCCGGACGGGCCTGACGAGCCGCCCGACGAGGACGCCGAGGCACCGCCCCGGCCGTACTGCATGTACACGAAGAGCAGGGCTACGGCGGCGAGCCACCAGGTGTGGTTCCCGAAGCCCAGGATGACCAGGACGACGGTCCCGGAAAGGACGATGGTGCCCATGACGGGCCTCCGTGTGCGTGGGTGTGGTGTAGAAGACTAGCCCCCGATGCACGGGGTGATGCCTGCCCTGCGCGAAGAGGTGGCGGGAGGCTCCGTAACGCGTATCCAGCGTAGGGAATCGCTCACTCGGCGTGCATCTCCTTTTCCCGCGGCCCGGCGCGGAGGGCTCAAGTGCCGTGAGTGAATGGGACGATGAGCGGACTCTCTCCTGTCACACCCGAGCCTGTCCCACCCATGCCTTTCGTCCAGGCACACGACGGTGAACGCCTCAGCGGGGTGTACGGCGGCGGTCCGGCCGCGACCACCGCCGTGCTGCTGCACGGCGCGGGCAACGGCAGCAAGGAGCGGTTGCTGCCGCTGCTCGACATGTTCCTGGCACACGGCATCCGCGCACTCGCCTTCGACTTCTCCGGGCACGGCGAAAGCTCCGGCGACCTGCGGGAGTCGAGTCTGCGCCGCCGGTTCGAGCAGGCGGTCGCCGTGATCGACGCGCACGCACCGGCGGACGGGCCGCTGGTGCTGGTCGGGTTCAGCATGAGCGGGCAGACGGTGGCGGACCTCGCCCGGCACTACGGCGAGCGGGTGGCGGCGCTGGGGCTGTGCGCGCCCGCCGTGTACGCGGGTGAGGCCTGGGAGGTGCCGTTCGGGCGCGGCGACGGGGAGTTCAGCGAGATCATCCGTCGGCCGGACAGCTGGCGGCGGTCCCCTGCGCTCGACGTGCTGCGGGCGTACGAGGGGCGGGCGGTGCTCGCGGTACCGGGCACGGACGCGGTGATCCCGCCGGAGGTGACCGAGGCCGTGCAGGAGGCGCTGACCTCCCGGTCCCAGTTCACGCGCCTCGAACTGCCGGATGCCGACCACAAATTGGGCCTATGGCTGTGTGATCACTCGGGCGGGCGGCGGGAGTTGGTGTCCGCGCTGCTGACCGGACTCGGCGACCGCGGGTGGACGGCGACGCGGGGCTGGGTGGCCAAGCAGCTCCCCGCGGGCCGTACGGTCGTCGACTCGGGCTTCCTGTCGGGAGGTTGGAGCTCCCAGATGCGCCGGCTGACCCTCGACGACGGCACCGAGCTGGTCCTGCGGTCGTTCGTGAAGCCGTTCTTCCGGCGGCACGCCCCCGGTCTGCTGAACCGCGAGGCCGCGGTCCTGGCACTGCTCGCCGACGCCGGAGGTGTTCCGGCCCCCGCGCCGGTCGCCGTGGACGCGACGGCCGAACACTGCGACCATCCCTCGCTGTTGATGTCCCGGCTGCCGGGGCGGGTCCGGGTCGACGAGGAGGATCTCGAACGGCGGCTGGACCTGCTGGCGGCCCAACTCGTGCGGGTCCACCGGGTCGTTCCCGGGGAGCGGCCGCGCAGCTATCAGGCGTGGACCTGGCCGGAGAAGGTGCGGGGCGTGCGGGGCCAGCTGTGGGAACGGGCCGTGGACGTCATCCGCCGCGACCCGCCACCGTACGAGGGCCGCTTCCTGCACCGGGACTTCCACCCCGGGAACGTGCTGTTCACCGGGGCGGGCGCCGAGCTGCGGATCAGCGGGGTGGTCGACTGGGTGGAGACCTCCTGGGGACCCGCCGACCTCGACGTCGCCCACTGTTCGACGGCCCTGGCCCTGCTCCACGGCCCCGAGCACGGCCTCGCCTTCCGGCAGCGGTACGAGGCGCACGGTGGACACCGACTCGCCGACGGACGGGACCACTTGTACTGGCGGCTCCTCGACGCCCTCGCCTACTGCCCCGACGCGGCGAAGCTCGCCGGGCCGTGGCGCGAACTCGGACGCACCGATCTGACACCGGAGGTGCTGGGCGGGCGGCTTGAGGCCTATGTGCGGGAGTTGGTGGAGCGGTACGGGTGAGGTGAGCCGACGGGGCGGACACGGCCGGGCGCGCGGGTCGGTGCCGCCGGGGAGGCCGGGGTCGCCGCCGCTCGCGGGCCGTCACTCGCCCGGGGCCGCCCTGACGACGCCTGCCGCGATGGCGGCGCACAGGGCCGCGTGGTCGGACGTGGTGCGGGCCGCGTAGGCGAGGGCGAAGTCGGCGACCGCCTGGTCGAAGGTGTCGGCGCCGCCCAGGTACGCGGCGATGGCGATGCGGTCTCCGGAGCGGGCGTGGGCGCGGGCCAGGGTGGTGCCGCACAGGCGGGCGTAGGCCCTGAGGTCGGCCGGGGGCATGCCGGCGACCTCCGCGGACCCCTTCGTGTCACGCAGTTGGCGCCAGTAGAAGGCCCGTCCCTGCGGTCCGCTCATCCAGCCCAGGAAGATGTCGCTCCTCGCCTGGAGCAGGCGCTGGCCCACGACCACACGGCGGCCGGGATGGACGTAGGGGCCGCTCGGCAGATGTTCCTCCAGTACGGACGTCCGCGCCTCCTTGAGCTGCAGGAACAGCGGGTCGTCGAGGTCCCGTCCGGCCAGCAGCACGATGAAGCAGCGCATGCCGACGCTTCCGACGCCGACGACCTTGCGGGCCGCGTCGACGAAGCGGTAGCGGTCCAGGAGCAGCCGGCGTTCGTCGGAGAGGGTGGAGCGGTAGTCGCTGAAGATCTTGCGCAGGCCGGCCATGTCGGGGCCGCCGGCCGGTTCGAGGAGCGGCGGGTCGTGGATGATGCGGCGGCGGCCGTCGACGACCTCCGTGAGCTTGCCGAGGGCCTGGAGGCTGGTGCGGCGGCGGGCACGGGCGAGGCTGGACTCCAAGCGCCGGCCACGGCGGCCGGAGCGGACGAGGGGCAGCAGGCTGTCGGCGTCGTCGACGCTCGCGTACCAGACCTCCAGCTCGCCCATGCGGGCCAGCCGTTGCATGGCCGTGCGGTACGCGGTGACCGCCTCCCCCGCCGCCCGGTGGGCCTTGTCCTCGCTGTGCCCGTTCTCGCGTGCGGCCACGGCGACGCTCGCGGCGAGCCGTTTGACGTCCCACTCGAAGGGGCCGGGGAAGGTCTCGTCGAAGTCGTTGAGGTCGAAGAGGAGGGTGCGCTCCGGGGAGGCGTACAGGCCGAAGTTGAGCAGATGGGCGTCTCCGCAGAGCTGCACGGTGAGGCCGGTGTGGGGCTGGGCGGCGAGGTCGGCGGCCATCACGGCGGCCGCGCCGCGCAGGAAGGCGAAGGGGGAGGACGACATCCTGCCGTACCGGATCGGCAGCAGTTCCGTGAGGCGGTCGCGGCCCTGGCGTTCCAGCACGGCGACGGGGTCGGGGCGGTCGGCGGAGGGGATCCAGCCGGCGTGGGCGGAGCGGGGGACGCGTTTGCGGGCCGCGCGACCGCGGTCCTGTGGAGTGCCGGGGATGCTCATGTGCCGTGTCTCTGCGTCACGCTCGCCTCCTGGTCGCCGGTGTCCTTCACCTCCTCCTCGCAGTGAAGGGCCGGAGGGGGATGGTGCGCATGCCGGATACGGCAATCGGGTGACCTGCGCTTTGTGGGAACCGGTACAGCCCCCGTGCCCCTGTCGGGCGCGTTGTCAGTGGCCTGCGTCAAGATGGGCCCATGGGTGCTGGGGAGCGGTACATCGGGGTGGACGAGCGGCGGTCTCGGCTGGCGCTGCGGCATCAGCTGGCGGGCGGCGCCCGCGTGGGGAGTCCCGAGGAGGTGGCCGACGCGCTGGTCGCGCTGCACGGGTCCGACCCGGCGACCGTGTACCTGGCGGTCGGCGCGCGGCTCGTGGACCCGGCGCGGACCGTCGCCGAGACCGAGCGGGCGTTGTACGAGGACCGGTCCCTGGTGCGGATGCACGGGATGCGGCACACCGTGTTCGCGTTCCCGACCGAGCTCACCGCGGTCGTGCACGCCTCGACCGGTCTCACGGTCGCCGCGCGGGAACGGGCCGCGCTCATCAAGGACATGGCGAAGGCGGGTGCCCCGGACGCGGTCTGGCTGAAGGAGGTCGAGGAGTCGGCGCTGGCCGCGCTCGCCCGGCGCGGTCAGGCGACGGCGTCGGAGCTCACCGAGGACGAGCCGCGGCTGCGGGAGCAGTTCGTGTACGCGGCAGGGAAGAGCTACGAGGGCGTCCACACCGTCGTGAGCCGTCTGTTGAGGGTGCTCGGTGTGGAGGGCAAGGTGGTGCGCGGGCGGCCGCTCGGCACCTGGATGTCCTCGCAGTTCCGCTGGGCGGTGGCGCCGCCGCATCCCGAGCTCGATGCGGCCGGGGCCCAGGCGGAGTTGCTGCGGCGCTGGCTCGCGGTGTGCGGCCCGGCCACGGAGGCGGACCTGAAGTGGTGGACGGGCTGGAAGGTGACGGAGGTGCGCCGCGCTCTCACGGCGATCCGTGCGGTGCCCGTGACCGTCGACGAGGGCCCGGCCCACGTCGTGGACGGTGACGACGGTCCGGTCGCGGAGCCCGTGGAGCCCTGGGCCGCGCTGCTTCCGGGACTCGATCCGACGGCGATGGGCTGGCAGCAGCGGGACTGGTATCTGGCGCCCGCCCTGCGGCCCGCCCTGTTCGACCGCAGCGGCAACGTGGGACCGACGGTGTGGTGGAACGGCCGGGTGGTGGGCGGTTGGGGGCAGCGGCCCGACGGGGAGATCGTCTGGCGGTTGCTGGACACCGAGGGTGTGGGGCGCGAGGCGGAGGCGGCCGTCGCGGTGGAGGCCGCCCGGTTGCGGGAGTGGGTGGGGGCGACCCGGGTGCGGCCCCGGTTCCGGACCCCATTGGAGAAGGAACTGGCCGAACCCGCGGGCTGACCGGAACGCCGGGCGCCCCATGGAACAGGAGGGCACCCGGCGCCACGGCCTACCGCGAGTAGCGCATCAGCGCCCGCACCATGTGGCACGTCGTGTCCGACGGTGGGTGGACGCCGATCATCTCCGCCGCGTCCCGGATCGTCTCGTTGCGGGCCTGGTTCGGCACGTAGACGCCGGAGTCGAGCAGGGCGATCGCGAGCCGCATCGCCTTGAGGCGGCGGTTGTGGGTGACATACCACTCGCGGGGACGGCCCGGCGGCAACGGGCGCTTCTCCACGGGGGTGTACGGCAGGTCGAGCAGCACGGGGTGCTTCGCGGTGGACTGGGTCGGGAACGGCTTCGGCTTCAGTGCGGCAGCGGGCACAGGCATCCTCCTGTCGCGGTAAGGACGACGGCCGGGGACTCCGGCGACGCCCTCGAACACTGGTTTTATTCTACCGCCCGCCACTGACAAAAGCCCCTGGCCACAAGGGCTTTCGGGGGTGCTGTGACGCAGGTGGACAACGGGTTTTCGCGTACCGTGGGCGCCATGGAGATCTGGATCAATCCGGCCTGTTCGAAGTGCCGCAGCGCGATCAGCCTGCTCGACGCGGAGGGGGCCGAGTACACCGTCCGTCGCTATCTGGAGGACGTGCCGAGCGAGGACGAGATCCGCGGGGTGCTCGACCGGCTCGGCCTCGAACCGTGGGACATCACCCGCACCCAGGAGGCCGCCGCCAAGGAGCTCGGCCTCAAGGACTGGGCTCGGGACGACAGTTCGCGCGACCGCTGGATCGCCGCGCTCGCCGCGCACCCCAAGCTCATCCAGCGTCCGATCATCACGGCGGACGACGGCTCGGCCGTGGTCGCCCGCACGGAAGACGCCGTACGTGATGCCTTGAAGAAGAGCTGAGCAAATCCGTTCGGTATCTCGTACATAGCGACGTACGCTTCCCTACTTCTCAGGAGGCGCGAATGTCGCGCAGGAGAACGCTCGGTACGAAGAAGAAGGTCGCGCTGCTGGTGAGCGCGGCGGCGGTGGCGGGTGGTGGGGCCTTCGCGATGGCCAGCACCTCGAACGCCGCGACTCCGCAGACGGCGGCGGAGTCGACGGTCTGCCAGGGTCTCGCCACCGCGCTCGGCAACAACCAGCGCTTCATCGAGGGGCAACGGGCCACGCCCGACGCGCAGTCGGCGGCCCGGATCGCCAACCGTGAAGCGGTGATCGCGCAGATCAAGGTGCAGCAGAAGGCGTCCGGTTGTGCGGTCGGGGAGTCGGCTCAGGGCTCCCAGGCCGCCGCGGGACAGCCCTCGCAGGCCGCGCCCCCGTCAGCGCCCGCCGCCTCCCAGGCCCCCTCGACCGGGAACGCCGCCCCCGGGAACGCCGCAGGGAACGCCACCTCCGGGCAGCAGGTGTGCAAGGGCTCGACCGTCACGCTGTCCGGCGAGGCCGGTGCGCCCGCCGCGTCCAGCAACCAGTTCCCGGCCGGTACCACGCTGAAGGTCACCAACCTGGACAACAACAAGTCCACGACGGTGAAGGTGACTTCGGTCTCCGGCAGCTGCGTGCTGCTCAACAACGCGGCCTTCGAACAGGTACGGGAGCCCGGCAAGTTCCTCATCCGCCGGGCCGTGATCGAGAAGGTGGGGTGAGGCCGTTCGGGACATCACCTCGTACGTGTCACAGGTCCTGCTGCCCGCGGCCACGGGCGGCAGGACCGGCGGATACGCCGCCTTGAACCCGGCGAAGCACGGGGCCGGGTCCAGGAGGAACAGGCGGCGCATCCGGCGGGGGGGCAGGTCGCCGACCGTAGGGGGGCACGGTCGGCGGCACGTTCCCGGTGGGAACAGGCGAGGCGGTCGCCGGGCCGGCCCGACCTCGCCCGACCCGAATCGCGCTCAGCAGTGCGCCCCGGCCGCCAGGACCTTCGCCTCGGTCTCCGGGTCGATGCCCAGCACCGGGCGGTCCGGGCGTTGCGGGGCCACCCCGCCGGTCTCCCGCAGCCAGTGCCAGGTGTCGGCCACCGTCTCGGTGACGGGACGGCAGCGCAGGCCCGCGGCGGCGGCCCGGGAGGTGTCCGCGCCGTGGAGGGTGGTGTGCAGGTCGGTGTCCGGCGGGACCCACACCGGCAGGCCGGTCCACGGGGCGATGCCCGCGGCGAGGACGGTGTCCGGGTCGGTCCAGCACAGCTCGGCCTTCGAGCCGGTCACCGTCACGCAGGCGTCGAGGAGTTCGCCCATGGTGGTGTGGCCGCACGGACTGAACAGGTTGTAGGGGCCGTCGAGTCCCGCGTCGGCAGCGCCCAGCGTCCACTGGGCCAGGTCGCGGACGTCGACATACTGGAGGGGAAGGTCCCGTGGTCCCGGGGCGAGGACCCGGCCGCCGCGGGCGATACGGCCCAGCCACCACGGCAGACGGCCGATGTTCTCGTACGGGCCGAGGATCAGTCCGGCCCGGACGAGGAGGGAACGGTCCGCGCCGAAGGCGTCCAGGACGGCCAGTTCACCGCCCCGTTTGTCCCGGGCGTAGTCGGTCTGGTCCGCGTCGGCCGAGGCGCCCTCGACGACAGGCGCGTCCTCCGTGTATCCGGCCGGCTGCGGCCAGGTGTACACCGAGCAGCTCGACACGTACGCGTACCGGTCGGCGCGGTCCCGCAGCAGCCGTGCCGTGTCCCGGACCGCGCGGGGCGCCGCCGACCAGGTGTCCACGACCAGGTCCCAGGGGCCCTCGTCGGCCAGGGCGGTGAGGCCGTCGGGCGCGGTGCGGTCGCCGTGCAGCGACCGCACCCCGGCCACGGGCGCGTGCCGTCCCCGGTGGAACACGGTCACGTCCCAGCCGCGCGCCAGGGCCGCCTCGGCGACGGCCCGCCCGACGAACTCCGTACCACCCAGCAGAAGAAGTCTCATGCCGGTGACTGTGCCCGCCCGGGCGGCGCGGGGGAACCCGGATCTGCCGTGGGCAGAGGGTCAGTCGCCGGTCGGCGGAGTGTACTTGTAGCCGACCCGCCGCACGGTCTGGATCGCGCCCCGGAAGTCCGCGCCCAGCTTGCGGCGCAGCCGGGCGATGTGGACGTCGACGGTACGGCCGTCGCCCACGTGGCCGTAGCCCCAGACCGTGGTGACCAGCTGGTCGCGGGTGTGCACCCGGTGGGGGTGCTGCACGAGGTGGGCGAGGAGCTCGAACTCCAGGTAGGTGAGGTCGAGTTCCCTGCCGTTCACCTCGGCGGTGCGCTGCACGGTGTCGATCCGCACGAGGGCGTCGCCGGCGTCCGTCGCCTTCGGCTCCTGAGGGAAGGGCGGGTGCTGGTCGGCCGGGACGAGCACCAGATAGCCGATCATCGGGGGCTGGCCAGGCAGGGTGGGAAGGGTGTGCTGGGGAGCGGGCAGCCAGGTGGCGCCCGGCGGAAGGAACTCCGCCACGTGCGGGACCTCGTCCGGGCCGACGGCTCGCAGCCGGTGCCGTGCGCCGTTCTCGGCCGGGGTGGGGAGGGTGGCGGTGGAGAGGGAACGAGTGGTCGCCATGAGGTCAGCTCTTTCGCGCGAGAGGATCGTCGGAGGACGTACGTCTGCGCGCTGGCCGAAGGCCGGGGTGTACGGCTTTAGAGGGCCGGCGCGTTCGTCGCGCGGCAACACACCCGGTCGAAGTCGTGGTGCTGACGGGAGGGCCAGAAGGGCTCGAGGTCGTGGCGACCCGTCGCGGTGATCTTCTGGAAGCTGGCCATGAGCCCATTGAAGCAGACACCGGCCCGCGGCAGGAGTCTCCTCTCACTGCTCGGACACTTCCCTGACGTGAAATCGGTGTGGCACAGCCCCGAGGGGCGCCCACCGTGGCCGGTGGACGCCCCTCGGGGAGCAGCGGTGGAGATCAGACCTGGCCGGCCTTCTCCAGCGCGGAGCAGCAGGTGTCGACGATCAGGCGCGTGACGACGTACGGGTCGACGTTGGCGTTGGGACGGCGGTCCTCGATGTAGCCCTTGCCGTCCTTCTCGACCTGCCACGGGATACGGACCGAGGCGCCGCGGTTGGAGACGCCGTAGGAGTACTCGTTCCACGGGGCGGTCTCGTGCAGGCCGGTCAGGCGGTCGTCGATGCCGGCACCGTAGTTCTTGACGTGGTCGAGCGGCTTGGAGCCCTCGCCCAGCGACTCGGCGGCGGTGATGATCGCGTCGTAGCCCTCGCGCATCGCCTTGGTGGAGAAGTTGGTGTGCGCGCCCGCGCCGTTCCAGTCGCCCTTCACCGGCTTCGGGTCCAGGGTCGCGGCGACGCCGAAGTCCTCGGCGGTGCGGTAGAGCAGCCAGCGGGCCACCCACAGGTGGTCGGAGACCTCCAGCGGGGAGACCGGGCCGACCTGGAACTCCCACTGGCCGGGCATGACCTCGGCGTTGATGCCGGAGATCGCGAGGCCCGCCGTGAGGCAGTTGTCGAGGTGCGCCTCGACGACGTCACGGCCGAAGATCTCGTCCGCGCCCACACCGCAGTAGTAGCCGCCCTGCGGGGCCGGGAAGCCGCCCTTGGGAAAGCCGAGGGGGTAGCCGTCCTTGAAGAACGTGTACTCCTGCTCGATGCCGAAGATCGGCTCCTGGGCGGCGAACTTCTCGGCGACCTCGACCAGCGCGGCACGGGTGTTGGACTCGTGCGGCGTCATGTCGATGTTGAGGACCTCGCACATGACGAGGATGTCGTCGCCGCCGCGGATCGGGTCGGGGCAGGAGAAGACCGGCTTGAGGACACGGTCCGAGGAGTGGCCCTCGGCCTGGTTCGTGGAGGACCCGTCGAACCCCCAGATCGGCAGCTCCGCGCCCTTGGCGTCGTCCGCAAGGATCTTCGTCTTGGAACGGAGCTTGGCCGTCGGCTGGGTGCCGTCGATCCAGATGTACTCAGCCTTGAAGGTCACGGGCCACTTCCTTCGGGGATGTGTCTACGCACTGCGGGTGCTGCGGCGCTGCGGCACTGAAACGCCGCCACTTGGTGCCCGCGAGCCTGTCAACAGGCGATTTCCCGGTCATTGCTCGAATGTGAACCCCGTGTTACCTGGTGATGTTGTGGCGCGATTCACGGTGTGAGCGCGCCGAAAGGGGTACGCGCGCGGGGCAGGGGGTGTACCTGGCACCACTTCCCAACCGGGCGGCCAGGCCCAGTGACCCGCTTCGCCGGCTCGACCAGACTGGCCGTATGACCATGGAGACGCGGAACGGCAGCTGGGGTACGAGGGCGCGGGGCATCGGGCTCGCGGCCGTGCGGGGGCTCGCACTGGCGCTGGTGACGCTGCCGGGGGCGCTGCTCGGATTCACGCTCAGCCTGGTGTCCATCTGCCTCGTCCCGGTCGGGATCGGGGCCTTCACGACCCCCTGGGTGCTGACGGGCGTGCGTGCCTTCGCGGACTGGCGGCGGGTGCTCGCGGCCGAGTGGTACGGGGTGCGGATCCCGTCGGCGTACCGGCCGATACCGGAGAACGCCCACGCCTGGGCCCGCACCTACGCGATGCTGCGCGACCCGGCGACCTGGCGGGATCTGCGGTGGCTCCAGGTGGACATGACGGCGGGGTTCGTGACGGCGCTGCTGTCGGCGGCGCTCGTCTTCTACCCGCTGGAGGGACTCGCGGTCGCGGCCGGGCTGTGGCGGCCGCTCGCGGAAACGGGTGGCTACTGGTACGGCTTCGTGCGCGTGAGCGACCAGGCCTCCGCACTCGCCGCCGGTGCCCTGGCCGTCGCCCTGCTGGGCCTCGCCCCGCTCGCCCCGCGGCTGCTGACCGCCCACTTCCGGCTCACCCGCGCCGTACTCGGCGCCGGACAGGGCGAGTTGGCCGAGCGGGTCCGTGTCCTCACCGAGACCCGGCGGGACGCGGTGGACACCTCCGCGGCCGAACTGCGGCGCATCGAGCGGGACCTGCACGACGGGGCGCAGGCCCGTCTGGTCGCCATGGGCATGGATCTCGGCACCATCGAGATGCTCCTCGACAAGGACCCCGCGCAGGCCAAGCGGCTCCTCGCGCAGGCCCGCCAGTCCTCCGCGGACGCGCTCACCGAGCTGCGCGACCTGGTGCGCGGCATCCATCCGCCGGTCCTGGCCGAGCGCGGACTGGGCGACGCGGTCAGGGCGTTGGTGCTCAGGATGCCGGTCCCGACCGAGGTGATCGTGGATCTGCCGGGCCGGGCGGACGCTCCCGTGGAGTCCGCCGCCTACTTCGCCGTCAGCGAGGCGCTCACCAACGCGGTCAAGCACTCGGGCGCCGACCGGATCTGGATCGACCTGCATCACGTGAAGGAGAAGGAAGGGGAGGGGATGCTGCGGATCACCGTCACCGACAACGGCCGGGGCGGCGCGGTGATCGGGGCCGGTTCGGGCCTGGCCGGAGTCGAGCGGCGGCTGGGTACATTCGACGGCGTCCTGGCCGTCAGCTCACCCGCGGGCGGCCCCACCATGGTCACCATGGAGATCCCTTGCGTGTAGTCCTGGCCGAAGACCTCTTCCTGCTGCGCGACGGTCTCGTACGACTTCTGGAGGCACACGGCTTCGAGATCGCCGCGGCCGTCGAGAGCGGGCCCGAGCTGGCCCGCGCGCTGGCCGAGCTGGAACCGGACGTCGCGGTGGTCGACGTACGGCTGCCGCCGACGCACACCGACGAGGGGCTGCAGTGCGCGCTGAACGCCCGGCGGGACAGACCCGGGCTGCCGGTGCTGGTGCTCTCGCAGCACGTGGAGCAGCTGTACGCGCGCGAGCTGCTGGCCGACGGCAGCGGCGGGGTGGGGTATCTGCTCAAGGACCGGGTGTTCGACGCCGAGCAGTTCGTGGACGCCGTACGGCGGGTCGCGGCGGGCGGTACGGCGATGGACCCGCAGGTGATCCAGCAGCTGCTGGCCCGGCGGGCGGCCGACGACCAGCCGCTCGCCCGGATCACGCCCCGCGAGCGGGAGGTGCTGGAGCTGATGGCGCAGGGGCGGTCGAACGCGGCGATCGCCGGCAAGCTCGTCGTGACAGAACGGGCCATCGCCAAGCACACCGCCAACATCTTCACCAAACTGGGTCTTGAGGTGTCGGACGACGACAATCGCCGCGTTCTGGCGGTGCTCGCGTTTCTGGACCGGGGCCGGTGAGCGGACCCTCATTCTCTGTAACTCCTGCTGCTCAGGCGGCTGTTGCCGCCCCGGGTCCCGGCAAACCTCTGATTTGTTTGTGGGACGGCTGAACACCCATGGGGCGCCCTGCGTATGGGAGGGCGCCGCTTCACTCCTGTCGGGCGCCTCGATGGCCCGGAAAAGGAAGTCAGAGGAGTTCCATGGGACGCAATACACGTAAACGCCGCTCGTCGATGGCCACGAAGGCCATAGCCGCGTCGGCGGCCCTAGCGCTCGGTGGGGGCGGGCTGATCTGGGCGAACTTCTACGCTTCGGCGCACGAGTCGAACAACAACGGCTGGTCCCAGAACCAGACCAAGGCCGCCGCCGCGCAGGTCGCGACCATCTCCTGCCCCGACGTCGGTCAGAAGCTGACGAACGTGCCTCAGAACGCGCGTCAGGGGGTGGCCACGGAGCTGGCCAACCTGGACAAGCAGATCACCGAGGCCTACGCCAGGCTCGCCTCGACGCGGCAGGCCCAGGCGGGTGACTCGGGCTTCGTCCAGAACGCCATCGTCGGTCCCCTGAAGGAGAAGCGGGCGGCCACGATCGACCGGATCCGCATCGACATCCAGCGGGTCGGGGGTCAGTTCAACACCTCGCTCAGCCAGCTGGCGGCCTGCACGACGCAGGCCGCGGCCCCGCAGACCAACGCCGGCGGTGGCCAGCAGCAGAACGGCGGCCAGCAGCAAAATGGCGGCCAGCAGCAGAACGGTGGCCAGCAGAACAACGGCGGCCAGCAGAACGGTGGTCAGCAGCAGGGCGGCCAGCAGAACGGTGGTCAGCAGCAGGGCAACGGCGGACAGGGCGGCAACGGCCCGGTCGCGGCCGACTTCGTGGACATCACCAAGGTCCAGGGCAACGCCCAGCTCGGCGTGGGCGCCAACGGCCTCCCGGCCAACGGCAACTCGGGCTCGCGGGGCAGCTTCACCACCAAGTGCGGCACCAACGCGAACAAGAACCACAACACGGACAACGTGATCGTGGCTCCCGGTGTCGCCAACGGCGCCCACCACCTGCACGACTACGTCGGCAACCAGAGCAACGACGCCTTCGCGAGCGACCAGGAGCTGGCGGCGGCACAGTCCACCTGCCAGAACCAGGGCGACAAGTCCTCGTACTTCTGGCCGGTGCTGCGTCTGCAGAACGGCACGAAGGACTTCGACCAGAACAACGACGGCGGTGGCAAGGAAGGCAACGTCGGCAAGATCCTGCAGGCCTCCCAGGCGCAGATCAAGTTCGTCGGCAACAAGAAGGGCAACGTCGTCGCGATGCCGACCGCCCTGCGCATCATCACCGGTGACGCCAAGGCCTTCGTCAACGGCAACGCCAACGCCAACGTGAACTGGTCCTGCACCGGCTTCGAGAACAAGGTGCAGCTGCACGACAAGTACCCGATCTGCCCGCAGGGCAGTCAGGTGGTGCGCACGACCAACTTCCAGAGCTGCTGGGACGGTCAGAACATCGACAGCGCCAACCACCGCACGCACGTGGCCTTCGCCGCGGCGGACGGCTCCTGCGCCAACGGCTTCAAGGCGATCCCCCAGCTCCAGGTCCGGCTCGTGTACAACGTCCCGGCCCCGAAGCTGCAGAACGGCACGGTGGTCAACCCCTACGCGGTGGACACCTTCCCGGAGAACCTGCACAAGCCGATCACCGACCACAACGACTTCATCAACTTCTTCTCGCAGAACACGATGAACCAGATGGTCAACTGCATCAACACCGGCAAGAAGTGCCAGTGACGCACTGAGAAAGCCGGCGGTGAGGATCTCTCACCGCCGGCTTTCTCGTGTTCGCGTCCTCAGTGGGCCGAGTGCGTGGCACCCATCTTCGAGTGGTCCGTGCCCTCCTCGATGTCCCCGCCCAGCGTCTTGCGCAGCACCGTCACCGTCTTGGTGGTGTCACCGACGGCGACCCACTTGCGGCCGACCAGAAAGTGACCGCCGTAGTCCTTGGCGCCGTTGATCCACTCGCGCTGGCCGCGGTCGGTGGCGAACGTGGCGAGGATGAACTTGCCGTCGGCGTCCTTGGACTTCTTGCACACGGCCTGGCGCAGCTCGTCGGCGTCGATCTGGATGTTGGGCGTGCACTTCACCTCGGCGGCCAGGTGCTCCAGACTCCCGGTGGCCGCGGACGGCACCGCGGCGACGGCCTTCGCGTCACCGCCGGATCCGCAGCCCGCGAGCGCCAGCACCGCGGCCGCGCCGGTCAGCGCGAGCATCGGTCGGGTCAACCTCATCTGTTCCTCCGGTCACGGGGTCACGTCGGACGGGCCCCGGCGGGGGTCCGTCTCCTCCCATACGGCTGCGGAGCGCGGGACGCTCAAATCCTGATGTCGTCACGGGTACGGCTGTGCGAAAGTGGGCCGGTGAACGATGACTGGGAGAAGCGGGTCGACGCCGCCTGGGCGACCTTCGACGAGTATCCGGAAGAGCGGGCGGCCGAGTTCCGGGCCGTGATCGACGCGCTCGTGGCCGAGCTTCCGGACGGCAGTCCGCTCGGTCCGTTCGAGCGGGCCTGCGCGTGGGACTCGACGGGGCACTCCGACAAGGCGGCCCCACTGTACCGGGAGGCCCTTGCGAGCGGGCTGTCCGAATACAAGGGGCGGCGCGCCAAGATCCAGCTGTCGAGCTCCCTGCGGAACATCGGGCAGGCGGAGGAGGGCGTCAAGCTGCTCACCCCCGAACTGGACGGCCCGTCCGACGAGTTGGACGACGCGGTGCGCGCCACGCTCGCCCTGTGCCTGTCCAGCCTCGGCCGCGACCGCGAGGGTCTTTCGCTGGTCCTGGGCGCGCTCGCGCCCCATCTCCCGCGCTACCAGCGGTCGATGGCCAACTACGCGCGCGCCCTGGTCGAACCGGCCGACTGAACTCGCCCGAGCGGCGATGATCGCGTGCCGTGATGTGCCGCAGAGCTGCGGAGCCATCGCCACGCAGGTCACTCGGGGTTGCCGTGCATGCTCCGCGTCGCACCGGTCACCAGGACCGGACGCCCCCGCTCCCGCACCACCCCGCGGGACGCGACGGCGGCGGTGACCAACCAACGATTCGCTCGTTCTGCTGAACGTGCAGTCACAGGATGTCGCCCCGCGCCCCGCACCCGCCTCCGGCTCCGCCGCCGACCCCGTCGTCGATGTCGAGCAGGCCGAGGCCGCGCTCGTCGAGCACTACCCCCGGCTGGTCAGGATCGCCTATCTGGTACTGCCGCCGGGCCTCGGCCGGGGCCGGCGGGTCCTGACCGCGCACGCCCTCACCCAGCGCGCCCTGCCGCGGGGCCGCACGGCGGCGCCCGTGATCCCGGCCCAGCCGGCCGGCCGCGAGGGCGACCCCGGCTACGCCTTCGTCCGCCTCCAGGTGGTGCGTACAGCGCTGGAGGCGGGCCTTCCGCTCAGGCGCCGGGCGTGGCCCAAGCGCTCCCAGCTCCCGCCGCTGCTCCCCCACGTGTGGGGCCTCAGGCTCTTCCCGCGCTCCGGCGGCGCCGACGAACTCGCCCTGGACCAGCGGCTGTCGGCCATGTCAGGGCCGGCCCGCGCCGCCTGTGTCCTGCGCGGTCTGGAGAAGCTTCCCGACGGTGACGTACGGGAGCTGCTGACGGCGGCGGGCGTGGCAGGCGTGGCCGCGGCGCTCGACGAGGCGGCCGGTGCCGAGGACGCGTACGCCCTCCTCGACTCCCCCGAGTTCGACCCCTGTTCGCTACAGGCCCGCCCCACCGACCTGATGCGGCGCAGGCAGCACATGAAGGCCGCGCTCGCCGCCGCTGCGGCCGTCGCCGTGTGCGGGGCGCTGCTCGGCCTGCCCGGAGACGGCTGGGGCCCCGACGGCGCCGCCGCGCCCCCCTACGCGCAGAACCCCGCCGCCCAGGCCGCCCTGAACCCGGCCCTGCTGCTCAAGGTCCCGGCCGCCGCGTGGGAGTCCTCGGCGCGCACCGACTTCTCCGTATGGCCCGCGCGCGGCGACCTCACCGGCGACCGCGCCCTGCTGCGCCGCGCGCTCGCCGTCTGGGCCCGTCCCGGCGAGAGCGTCCAGGTCTCCGCGACCCCCGGCACCCCCTCGGGCGGCCCCTCCGGCCCGCCGCAGCTCCTGTACGCCGGGACCGTCGACAACGCACGCGTGGTGCTCCTCTACGACGGTCTGCGCATCGTCCGCTACGCCGAGCCGCGGGACGGCACCAAGGGCGCCGCCCTCGACTTCGCCCGCGTCGACGGCGCGGACCGGGCCGGGGCGGGCGCGGTCGTGCTGGGCCGGGCCGACGGCAACATCCGTTATCTGACGGCTCCTTGGGTGACGAAGGCCGCCGAGCGGGACCTGCTGAAGCCGAGTTCCGGCGCCATGGACCTCACGCTCACCGGCGGCACCACGGCGCCGATGGCCGGCCCGGCACAGAGCGGCGCGTGCACTTCCTGGAACGTGCTCCAGCTGACGGACGCCTCCGCCACCCGGCTGCTGACCGACCTGGGCGAACTGGTGCCGGCCCGCCTCACCACAGGGCGTCCCGGCTCCGTGAAGGACGCCTCCGGAGCGGGGGCGCTGCGCGCCTGGGCGCCGTACGCCTGCTCGCTCGGTGCGATGCGCTCCTCGGGCGTGCGCAGTGTGAACGCCTGGGCGTACGCGTCGCAGCCGCTGCCCGACACGGGCGGGGCGGCCGACTGGGTGTGCACCCGTGCCGAGACCTGGCAGGGCGGCGGGGAGCGGGTGCTGGCCCAGTTCCACTCGCCCGGCTCGACGTACGGGGCGGTCGCGGCGAAGGCCGAGAACGTGCCGGCGTGCGGGGCGAAGGATCCGCAGGTGCTGGCCGGGGTGCTGTGGAAGTCGGGGACCGGCTCCTGGTACCTGCTGGCGGCGGGGAGCCGGGGGACGTCGTCGATCAGTGCGACGGGCGGGGTGAAGGGTTCCGCCCGGGGCAACCTGCTGGCGGTGAAGGCCGAGCAGGGGGGCCGGGCCGAGCTGAAGGGGACCCTGGAGGACGGGCGGGCGGTCAGCGGGCTCCGGTAGAGGACCGGTGCCGGACATGTGAACACCGCCGGCCGGACCGGACCGTTCCGGGCCGGATTCGATCGGTAAGGTGTTCGTATGACAACCGGGGTCCGTCGAAGAATGGGAGTCGAGGAACGGCGTCAGCAGTTGATCGGCGTCGCCCTCGAACTGTTCGCCCGCCGCTCGCCCGACGAGGTCTCCATCGACGAGATAGCGTCGGCGGCCGGTATCTCGCGACCGCTGGTCTACCACTACTTCCCCGGCAAACTCAGCCTCTACGAGGCCGCGTTGAAACGGGCGGCCCAGGATCTCGCGAGCCGCTTCGAGGAACCGCACCAGGGCTCGCTGGGCGGCCGGCTGCTGCGGGTGATGCGCCGGTTCTTCGACTTCGTGGACGAACACGGGCCGGGTTTCTCGGCTTTGATGCGGGGCGGGCCCGCCGTGGGCTCGTCGGCGACGAACGCGCTCATCGACTCCGTACGGCAGGTCGCCTACGAGCAGATCCTGTCGCATCTGAGGGTGACGGACCCGCCCGCGCGCCTGGAACTGCTCATCCGCTCCTGGATCTCGCTCGTCGAGTCGACGGCCCTGATCTGGCTGGACGGCCGCCGTATCCCACGTGCCGAGCTGGAGATCCAGCTCGTGCACGACTTCGCCGCGCTGGCCGCGGTGAGCGCGGCCTACGACGAGGAGATGACCGCGCTGCTGCGCCGGATGCTCAGGGACGAGCCGCACGACGGCCCGTTCACGGACCTGGCGGCCCGGCTGATCACGCTGGCGTCCTAGAGCACGGCCTTGGTGTAGGAGGCGTCCAGGTCGCGCACCTCGGCGGAGAGGTGCACGGTGAGGCCGTCCTCGGGCCCGATGTGCTTGCGCAGCAGTTCCACGACGGCCTCGGTGAGCTTCGCCTTGGTCTCCTCGGACCGTCCGGCGAGCAGGGCGATCGTGACGTTCACGATCGCGTGGTTCTCCTTCTCGCCGCCGACCGCCTCGTCCTCGCTGCGCAGCACCCGGGTCTTGCACGCCTCGAGCTTCGCGGCCGCCGTCTCGACGACGACCGGGTGCAGCGCCAGGGCGAGCTCCTCCCAGTGGACATGGTCGAGATACGGGGAGCGTTCGATGGTGATCTGCGGCATGGGCACTCCTGTTCTACGGCGGCACAGGTCACCCTAGCCGCAGTGCCAGCATGGCGATGTCGTCCTCCCGGTCGTGGCCGAAGGTGTCCAGGAGGGTGTCGCACAGCGCGTCCAGTCCGGGCAGGGCGCCCGCGGAGGCCGCGCGCAGGTGTTCCAGGGAGGCCGTGAGGTCGGTGCCCCGGGTCTCGATGAGGCCGTCGGTGACCATGAGGAGCCGGTCGGTGGGTTCGAGGAACAGCTCGGTGGCCGGCGGATGCGGCAGGCCGATCCCGAGCAGCGGACCGGCCGCCTCGGCGTAGTCGGCGGTGCCGTCGTCGCGGACGATCAGCGGCGGGATGTGACCGGCGTTGGCGATCCGGGTGCGCCCGGTGTCCGGGTCGATCAGGGCCAGACAGACGGTGGCCGTGGTGTCGGGGTGGTAGCGCCGCAGGGTCCGGTCCAGGCGCTCGGCGAGCACGGCAGGATCGCTCTCGTCGACCGCGTAGGCGCGCAGCGCGTGCCGGAGCTCGACCATGACGGTCGCCGCGTCCAGCGAGTGCCCGACGACGTCGCCGACCGCGGTCAGCACGCCCTCGTCCACGCGCAGCGCGGCGTAGAAGTCGCCGCCGATCTCGGTCTGCCGGGAGGCGGGGACGTAGCGGACCACGACATCGATGCCCGGCAGCTCGGGCAGCCGGTGCGGCTGGGGCAGGAAGCTGTGCTGGAGGGTGAGGGCGACATGCCGCTCGACCTTGTACATGAGCAGCGGTTCGGCGGCGAGCGCGGTGGCCTGCGCCAGCTGCGCCAGCAGGGCCTCGCCCTCAAGACCCACCCTGCGCATCCCGCGCGCGGGCGCTGCCAGGCACACCGGGGCCCGGCCGTCCTGGCTGACGACCAGCGCGAGGCGGGCGTCGTGCTGGACACCGGGCCGGAAGAACCCGGCGGGCCACAGCGGCGCCGGCACGGTGGTGAGCTGCACTCCGGCCTGTCCCCGGGTGAGCCGGCGCAGCAGAGTGCTGACGGCCCGGTCGGCGGCCTCGTCGGGCAGGGCGACGGGAATGCGGTCGCGGGACAGGCCTCGGTAGAGCTGGTCGTCCTGGTCGAGGACGAAGACCGCGGCCGGGGTTCCGGTGAGCCGCGAGACACCCTCGGCGGCCGCGTCGGACAGCTCCTGGAGGGTCCGTGCCGACTGGATGGTGACGATCGTCTCGGACAGCAGGGTGAGCCGCCGTACGAGCGCCCGGTCGCCGGCCCGCAGTTGCGCGTTGCGTACGGCGGCCCGGACCACCGCCTCGATCTCCAGGGGCTCGGCGGGCACCTTCAGATAGGCCTCGACGCCCCCGTCCAGGCCCTGGCAGAGGTCGGCAGGGGGCGAAGCCGCGGCCGAGAAGTGCACGACGGGCATCCCGGCCGTGTGCGGGCGTTCCTTGAACAGCCGGCACAGGTCGAAGCCGCTCATGTCGGGCAGCCCCACGTCGACCAGCGCCACGTCCGGCAGGGTGCCCTTGAGCAGCCGGTTGTCGAGTTCGGCCAGAGCCTCGCCGCCGGTGGCGACCGGTACGACCCGGTGCCCCGCGCGGCTCAGCACGGTGCCCATGGCGTACCGGCTGGCCTCCATGTCGTCCACGACCATCACGGTCGTGCCTGTCAGCTTGCCTTTTGCATCCATCTGTCAGCCCTCGGGCAACACCGGTGGAGCAGACCGGGGTTCGGGGTCTGCTCCACCAAGGTAATGCGTTCAGCTAGAGATGGCGGATGAAAACAGCCACGGTCCGTGCCGGAACGGCGAACGTACCGGATTCCTTCGTGTAGGACGCCTCCTTGACGGTAAGGTCCGCCCCTGCCCGCTGCACGGGGTGCAGCCGGTAGGCGCTTCCGGCCAGGGCGTCGACCCGCTGGCTCTGTGCCTTCGGTGTCGCGTTGAAGACGACGACGAGATCGCCGAGTTCCATCGTGATCACACCGGGCGTCTCGTCCTTGCCGGACAGCGGGAAGGACAGCCGCGACTGCACCTGGTCCGCCGTGCCGAGCGAGAACGCCTTCTCCGTCGTACGGATCCTCAGCAGGTCCCGGTACGCGGCCGACGCCCCCTCGATCTGCGCGCAGCCGACCTTCACCGAGCCCAACAGCGGCTTGGCGTAAGGCCACTTGGAGGCGTTGTCGGCCGCCATGGGCAGTCCGCGGCCGAAGCCGTTGCCGTCCTG
The DNA here is from genome assembly GCF_049739545.1 of Streptomyces sp. SLBN-8D4. Classification (NCBI taxonomy): domain Bacteria; kingdom Bacillati; phylum Actinomycetota; class Actinomycetes; order Kitasatosporales; family Streptomycetaceae; genus Streptomyces; species Streptomyces sp. SLBN-8D4. Next base: position 7,022,634 of record NZ_JBMGQC010000001.1, on the reverse strand, counting down.
GCAGTTCCAGTGGACCGCGTTGAACCAGTCGCCGCTGTCGAAGGAGTTGCGGTCCAGGGACTTGGAGCGCAGCAGGTCGGTGCCCGCCTGGGAGAGCGCCGGGCCCTGCGAGAGGGCGGCCGTGGCCAGGGCGAGGACCTGCATCCGGGCCCGGTCGGAGGCGCTGGTGCCGGCGGGCAGTTTGTACGTCAGCGCGTCGAACAGGGACTCGTTGTCGTGCGCGTCGGCGTAGGCGAGGGCGTCACCGGGCGCGTCCGCGTATCCGGCGGGCTGCCCGTTGTAGTCGACCTGGGCGCCGGTGACCTCCTTGCCGTCGGTGTCGGTGAAGGTGAACTGCTTGAGGTTGCCGGACAGGCCCACCTTGATGAGGTCCTGGTAGTGGAGGAGGCGGGCCTTCTGCTGCGCCTCGGTCCCGTTCGCCGTGGACGTGTTGGGGTCCGTGTACAGACCGGACGCGAAGCCCTGGACGCCGGGGTCCTCGTCGAAGGGGCCGCCGCCGCGTACGGCGTCACGGGCGCGGTCGGAGAAGGTCGCGATCCCGGTGCCGGCCATGTTCTTCTGCGTGGCCTGCACGAAGCGGGCGTCGTCGGCGACCTCGCCGAAGTTCCAGCCCTCGCCGTAGAGGATGATCTTCTTGCCGTCGACGCCGTCCTTCTTGAGGGTGAGCGCGTCGAGGGCCTTGCGCACGGCCAGGATGTTGGCCTTGGGGTGGTGGCCCATGAGGTCGAAGCGGAAGCCGTCGACCTTGTACTCCCTGGCCCAGGTGACGAGGGAGTCGACGACCAGTTTGCCCATCATGGCGTTCTCGGTCGCGGTGTTGGCGCAGCAGGTGCTGTTGGCGACCGAGCCGTCGGCGAGGAGGCGCTGGTAGTAGCCGGGCACGATCCGGTCGAGCACGCTCGTGGCGGCCTGCCCGCTCGCCGCGGTGTGGTTGTAGACGACGTCCATGACGACCCTCAGGCCGTCGTCGTTGAGGGACCTGACCATCTTCCGGAACTCGACCGTACGGCCGGTGCCGTCCGGGTCGGTCGCGTACGAGCCCTCCGGGACGGTGTAGTGGTACGGGTCGTAGCCCCAGTTGTAGGCGTCCTTCGCGGCGGTCTTCGCGACGCACTCCTGCTGCCGGTCGGAGTCGGCCGGGTAGGAGGCGAGGTCGCAGTCGGGGGTCGCCCGGTCACTCCTCTTCTCGGGGATGGTGGCGATGTCGAAGGCGGGCAGGAGATGGACGTACGAAGTGCCCGACTTCGCGAGCTGCTTCAGGTGCTTGGAGCCGTCGCTGCCCTTGTCGGTGAAGGCGAGGTAGGTGCCCTTGTCCTTCGCGGGCACCGTCCCGTCCGCCACCGAGAAGTCCCGGATGTGCAGCTCCTGGATCTCGGCGTCCTTCATCGGTACGGCTGTGGGCTTCCTGTACGTCGACCAGCCGCCCGGCGCCAGGGACTTGTCGTCGAGGTCGACGACGAGGCTGCGCTCCGAGTCGGTGGTCAGGGCGACCGAGTAGGGGTCGGTGACCTTGTTGGTGACCAGCTTCCCGACGCTGGGCGCCCAGACCTTCACGACGTACCGATACGGCTTGCCCTTCCAGGACTTGGGGCCGGTGACGGACCAGACACCGGTCGTGGCGTCCCGCTTCATCCTCACGGTGGACCCGCCGAGTTCCAGCGACACGCTCCGCGCGGTCGGCGCCCAGACCGAGAGGGTGGGACGTCCCTTGCTGAACGTCGGCCCGAGAGCGGCCTTCGTCGCCTTCGGGTACAGGTCGTCGAGCACGCCGGCGATCTGCACGCCCGTCGCCGCCAGCACGGCACCGTTCGCGGCCCGTTGGGAGACGACGAGCTGACCGCTGAGGGCCTGGCGTACGCGGTCGCGGTCACGTGGGTCCACGGACCAGGCCGTGTAGTCCTTCAGATGCGGGAACCTGGCCTTCTGGGCCTCGCTGAGCGCGGTCTTGGTGAGCCGCAGCCATCGCTCGTCGTCGCTGGTCAGCGCGCCGCCCTGGACGGCGATCGAGCCGTCGTGGGAGTACAGCAGCTGGGTGGAGGCGGCCGCCTCGGAGCCGTTCCAGGCGACCGTGTCCCGGTCGATCCAGACCGCCTTGGAGGTGGTGAGGTCGAGCGCGGCGGCGGACCCGGCGGGCTGCGGGAGGAGGTACTTCTCCTGGCCGTCCAGCAGCCACACCTCGTGGCCGTTCGCCGTGAGGTCCAGGGACCGGTCGGTGGGCAGGTCCTTCGCGTCGCCCTTGTGGATGATGTAACTGAGGCTCGTGGCACCGCCGTTGAGGGGTACCTCGTAGACCGCGCCGTAGGCGTCGGTCCGCACCGGCTCCAGCGGCTTCGACCAGTCGGTGGGGTTCGCGGCGCCCGTCCAGACGTGCAGACCCCAGCCGTCGTAGTTCCCGTCGGCGCGGTGGTAGTGGATGACCGCCTTGGACGTGTCCTGCGCCGGGTAGTCGGGGCGTTCCGTCCGTACGGCGTCCTTGCCCTGCTCGATCCACACCTCACCGGTCCTGGTGACGTCGATCGTGCGGTCGGTGGAGACGTCCTTGTTGCCGTCCTTGTCGATGACGAGGAAGCCGACGCCGGAGGCACCGGGCTTCAGCTTGACGTAGGCGAAGGCGCCGTACGCGTCCCGGCCGACGAAGGGATGACTGTTCGGCCAGGTGGTGGACTCACCGTCGGCGAGGTCGCCCCAGGCGTACAGGCCCCAGTCGGCGTAGTCGCCGTCGGCACGCTTGTAGTGGACGACCGCGTAGTCGCGGGAGGAGGCGGTGGGGGTCTCCTCGGCGGGCGGGGTACCGGTCACGGAATCGGCTGCCGCTGACGCGGTGCGTCCCGCCGAGTCGACGACAACCGCTTTGTAGCGCAGGGCTGTTCCGGCCGGGGTGTCCTTGCCGATGGTCTGGGTGACCTTGTAGGGAGCGTGGTCGGCGGAGCCCAGCGTCTGCCACCTGCCGTTGCCGGTCTGCGCCGCGAAGACGACCCGGTCGAGCCGTCCGCCCTGCACGTCGGCGGTGAGCTCGACCGTGCCGGTGGCGCCGGCGGCCGGGGCCTTGAGGGTGAGCGTCGGCTTCGTGGCGGACTCGGTGGGCTTGCCGGCCGCCTTGAGGACGATCGCGGACCCGGCGGGGACGGTGACGGTGATCTTCTTGTCGGCGTCGGAGGTGACGTTTGAGGCGCCCCCGTAGATCCCCTTGAACGCCATGCTCGCCGATCCGGTCGCGAACGTCGCCGACTTGGCCTCGCCCGCGTTGTTGAAGGCGACGACGTACTCCTGGCCGGTCTTCGCGTCGGTGCGGGAGAAGGCGTAGACGCCGGACCCGCCGGCCGCGTACCGCTCCTGCTGGACTCCGTCGGTCAGCGCCGGGTTGGCCTTGCGGAGCCCCGCCAGTTCCGCGATCTGCCGGTAGAGCGGGGCGCCGGTGTCGTACGCGTCGCTCGCGTGCGTGCGGTCGGTGCCGATCTCGTCGTCGTCCAGGTAGTCCGCGGTCCTGGACGCGAACATCGTCTGGCGGGCGTCCTTGTCGCCGCCGGCGCCGGTGAAGCCCTGTTCGTCGCCGTAGTAGACGACGGGGTTGCCACGGCTGAGGAACATCAGCTCGTTGGCGAGCTTGTCCTTGGCGAGCAGTTCGGCGTCGCCGGCCTTGGGGTTGTCCTGGTTCAGGAAGTACCCGATGCGGCCCATGTCGTGGTTGCCGAGGAAGGTGACCTGCTCGTAGGCGTTGGCCTTGTCGGTCGTGTACTTGTAGTCGTCGCCGAAGACGCCGGCGAGCTTCTGCGCGCTGCCGCCCTGGGAGGCGTACTGCCGTGCCGCCTCCTGGAAGGGGAAGTCCAGCGTGGCGTCGAGGCGGCCCTGGGTGACATACGGCGAGGTGATCGACGTGTCGGCGGAGTAGACCTCGCCGAACATGAAGAAGTTCTTCCGGCCCTGCTTGGCCGCGTAGGCGTCGAGGGCCGTGGCCCACTGGGTCCAGAACTCCATGTTCACGTGCTTCACGGTGTCGATCCGGAAGCCGTCGATGTCGAAGTCCCTGACCCAGCGCTGGTAGATCTTCTCCATGCCGGAGACGACCTCGGGACGCTCGGTCCACAGGTCGTCGAGGCCGGAGAAGTCGCCGTAGGTCGTGGACTCACCGGCGTAGGTGGAGTCGCCGCGGTTGTGGTACATCGTCGGGTCGTTGAGCCAGGAGGGGACCTTGTTGTTCTTGGTGACCTTCGGGGTGCGCGGGAAGGAGTCGGCGTCGACCCTCGGGAAGTCACCCGTTCCTGCGTAGCCCGCGTCGTCGAACGGCTCGCCGTCTTTCGTCAGATACGGGAACGCGCCCTTGGAGAGGTAGCCGTAGGACTTCTCTTCATAGTCGACGATGTCGGCGGTGTGGTTGGTGATGACGTCGAAGAAGACCTTCATGCCCTTGGAATGGGCCTTGGAGATGAGGGTTTCGAGGTCCTTGTTGGTGCCGAAGTGCGGGTCGACCTGGGTGAAGTCCGTGATCCAGTACCCGTGATAGCCGGCGGAGGCGTTGCTCCCCGTCCCCTGCACGGGCCGGTTCTTGAAGATCGGCGCCATCCAGATGGCGGTGGTGCCGAGCCCCTTGATGTAGTCGAGCTTCTTGGTCAGGCCCTTGAGGTCGCCGCCCTGGTAGAAGCCCTTGTCGGTGGGGTCGTAGCCGGTGCTGAGGCGCGTGCCCGTCAGGCCGCCCTTGTCGTTGCCGGTGTCGCCGTTGGCGAAACGGTCCGGCAGGACGAAGTAGAACTGCTCGCGCGTGGAGTCGTGCCGGGCGGGCTCGGCTGCGAGCTTGGTGTCGGACGGTGGCGGAGGCGGTGTGTCCGCCTGCGCCGCGAGTGGTTGGACGAGCGCTGCGGCCAGCGCGGTCACGGTGACCGCGGCGACCCGTCCGACGTGGGCGGTACGGCGCCTCGACGGCGTCGGCCATCTCGGTATCACAGATGGACTCCTTGCGATTACGGCTCTAGGTGGGTCCGACCCCGCGTGACCGTATCGCCGCCGCAAGGCTTACAGCAAGAGTCGTGAAACGGCCGGAAAGAACTTTCACGACCGGTGTGCCGCTCATAATCGGTGGCCCCCACGGGCGGCGCACGACTACCGTCCCGCGCATGGAGCAGGAACCTCCCCTGGTGCGCGAGGTCCACCCGGAACTGATCGACGAACTGGTCGCCCTCCTGGAAGCGGAGGGGGAACGCGAGTTGGCCATCTGCGCACGGGACGTCCGGCTGGTCGGGGCGTGCGGCTGCCGCGACGACTTCTGCCAGAGCATCCGGACGGCGGACCATGCGCCGGGCCGGCCGTACGGTCCGGGGCATCGCTGTGTGCCGCTCCTGCCCTCGTCGGGCGATCTGATCCTCGACGTGGTGAACGGCCGGATCATGTACATCGAGATACTCGGACGACCGCCCCTGCGTCGACGCGGAGAGCCGGAACAGGGGCGGCCCGGGGCGGGTCAGCAGCTGGACTTGCCCGCGTAGATCGCGAGCGCCGTGTTGGCGCCGAGGGTGGCGGTGAACTGGCCGTTGGAGCCGACCGTCACGCTCGTGTTGTTCTGGACGTTGCAGTACGTCCCGGCGGGCAGCGAGGTCTGGTAGGTGCGGCTCAGGCTGCTCGACTCGTGGTTGATGGCGACGTACCCCTTGGCGCCGCGCCCGAAGGCGATCGCGTCGCCGCCGTTGTCCCACCAGTTGGTCACCGACTCACCGCGGACGGCGTTGCGGAAGCCGACCATGCGGAGGATCTCCGGCCAGGCGTGCTGGCACTTCCAGCCGTCCTGCCAACAGGCGGTCACGGAGCCGTTGTTAGGTGGCCCCGCGTCCTTGTCGGACCACTCGTAACCGGAGTTGATGTCCGGGGCGCCGTAGGGGTAGGCGAGCATGAAGACGTTGGCGAGCGTGTAGTTGGCGCCGTCCTTGTAGTTCAGGGTGCTGCCGTTGCGCTCGGTGTCGTGGTTGTCGACGAAGACGCCGGCCACCGAGCTGCTCATGTAGCCCCAGCCCTCGCCGTAGTTCTTCAGGTAGGCGAGGTTCTCGTTGTTGAAGACCCGCTTGAGGTCGTAGGCGTAACGGAACTCCTGGACGTCCCCGTTGCCGGTGTACTCGGTGGGCTGGACGGCCTCTCCGCTGCCGTAGATGACCTCCTGCTTCCAGTACACCGACGGGTTGCTCAGCCGGGACTTGATGTTGGCGAGGTCGGTGGCCGGGATGTGCTTGGCCGCGTCGATGCGGAAGCCGTCGACGCCGTAGCCGAGCAGGGAGTTCAGGTAGCCGGCGATGGTGGCGCGGACGTACTCCTCGCCGGTGTCCAGGTCGGCCAGGCCGACGAGTTCGCAGTTCTGGACGTTGGCGCGGTTGGTGTAGTCGCTGATGGCCGAGGTGCAGTCGTCCATGTCGTAGGAGGAGTACAGGCCGGGGTAGTTGTACTTGGTGTACGACGAGCCGCCGGTACCGGTGCCGCTGCCCGCGGACATGTGGTTGACGACGCTGTCGACGACGACCTTCACACCGGCCGCGTGGCAGGTGCTGACCATGTTCTTGAAGGCGGTGGCGTCGCCGAGCCGCCCCGCGATCCTGTAGCTGACCGGCTGGTACGAGGTCCACCACTGCGAGCCCTGGATGTGCTCGGCGGGCGGGGAGACCTGGACGTAGCCGTAGCCTGCGGGGCCGAGGGTGTTGGTGCACTCCTTGGCGACGGAGGCGAAGTTCCACTCGAAGAGGACTGCGGTGACGTCCTTGCTGCCCGGTGGGGAGGCCTGGGCGGCGGTGGGGGTGAGGACGGCCACCGCGGTGGCGAGCACGGTGGCCGCGGCGGCGGTGACCCTTGCGGAGCTTCTCGGTATCACGTGGGGGTTCTCCTTAGGCGACGGCCGGGCGTCTTTGCCCGGCGCCGGCGAGAACGTACCGCTGTTGAAATGTTTACAGCAAGAGTCGAGAAAGTAACGGCAAGAACTTTCACACGCTGTCCCGTGCGGCGGCTCAGCGCTGGCTGGCCGGCTTGTCCGGAAGGTCCCCCCGGCTCGCCCCGCAGGAGTAGACGATCTCCACCGACCCGCCGGGCAGGGCCCGTTGGCTCTGGAAGGTCAGTCCGGTGTCGGGGCCGAGCGCCGGGGTGAGCTGGGTGCCGCCGCCGAACAGCATAGGCAGCACGACCAGTTCGAGGCGGTCCAGTGCGCCGAGCGCGTGGAAGGTCGCGATGGTCCGCGGGCCGCCGATGAGGTGGACGTCGCCGCCCCGGTTGGCGGCGCGGATCCTCTCAAGGAGGCGGGCCGGGTCGCTGTCGGTGGTGACGTGGTCGGGGGTGCCCTCGGGACGGTGCGAGCCGAGGACGAACACGTCCAGGTCGGGCCACGGCCAGCGGCTGTTGGTCAGGGCGGGCTCGAAGGTCGTACGGCCCATGAGCGCGGCCTCGCAGTCGGCCAGGAACTCCCGGATGCCGTGGCTCTGACCGGAGACGAACGCCGGGTCGGCGGTCAGCGCGGGCCAGCCGCTCGGGGTGGTCACATAGCCGTCGGCGCTCATGCTCAGGCGGGCGCGGATCTGCATGATGTCTCCTCGGGTCGGGGGCGCTGTTGCGCCCTTCCACCCAAGCGTCGAACGCGGCTCCCGCCGATCGACACGCCCGGCAAAAAGAAATCACCGGGCCCTCCCGGGGCCCGGTGATCCCTGTCCGTCCTCAGGCCGTCGTCCACCACACGGTCGTGTCGGCCGGCACCTTCGCGTCCCCGTCGACCTCGGCGACCTCCCCGCTGGCGAGCAGCACACGGCCGTACGCCGGAGTCGTCACCGACTCGCCACCGGTGTTGGCGACGCAGACGAACTCGCCGCGGCGGAAGGCGAGAACGCCCTCGGGCGCGCGCAGCCACTCGACCGCGTCGCCGGCACCCAGGCCGGGCTGGGCGCGGCGGACGGCGAGGGCCGTGCGGTACAGCTCCAGGGTGGAGTCGGGGTCGCCGGTCTGCGCCTCCACGCTCAGCTCCGCCCACTCCGACGGCTGGGGCAGCCAGCTGCCGCCCGCGCCGAAGCCGTACGACGATCCCTCGCGCGTCCACGGGATCGGCACCCGGCAGCCGTCGCGGAAGCCGTCCTGGCCCGCGCCGCGGAAGTACGCCGGGTCCTGGCGGTCCTCGTCGGCGAGGTCGACGACATCCGGGAGGCCGAGCTCCTCGCCCTGGTAGATGTACGCCGATCCGGGCAGCGCCAGCATGAGCAGCGTGGCGGCGCGGGCGCGGCGCAGCCCCAGTTCCCGGTCCCCCGCGGTGCGGATCTGGGTGCCGAGGCCGGGCGGGTTGGCGAAGCGGGTGGCGTGGCGGGTGACGTCGTGGTTGGAGAGCACCCAGGTGGCCGGGGCGCCGACCGGGCGCATCGCCTCCAGCGTGCGGTCGATGACCCCGCGCAGCTCCTCGGCGTCCCAGGCGGTGCTCAGGTACTGGAAGTTGAACGCCTGGTGGAGCTCGTCGGGCCGGACGTAGTGCGCGGTGCGCTCGACGGTCGGGGTCCATGCCTCGGCGACGAAGATGCGCTCGCCCGAGTACTCGTCGAGGATCAGCCGCCATTGGCGGTAGATCTCGTGGACACCGTCCTGGTCGAAGAACGGCATGACATCGTTGCCCAGGAGCTTGACCTGGTTGTGGGATCCAAGGTCGGGAAGCCCCTCCGCCTTCACCAGGCCGTGGGCCACGTCGATGCGGAAGCCGTCCACGCCCATGTCCAGCCAGAAGCGCAGGATGGAGCGGAACTCGTCGCCGACGGCCGGGTGGTCCCAGTTGAAGTCGGGCTGCTCGGGGGCGAAGAGGTGGAGGTACCACTCCCCGTCCTCGACGCGCGTCCAGGCGGGACCGCCGAAGATGGACTCCCAGTCGTTGGGCGGGAGTGCGCCGTTCTCGCCCTTGCCGGGGCGGAAGTGGTAGCGGTCCCTCAGGGGCGACCCCGGGCCCTCGGCGACCGCCCGCTTGAACCACTCGTGCTGGTCGGAGGAGTGGTTGGGCACCAGGTCGACGATGATCCTGAGCCCCAGTCCGCGGGCGTCGCGGATCAGTGCGTCGGCGTCCAGGAGGTTGCCGAACATGGGGTCCACGGCCCGGTAGTCGGCCACGTCGTAGCCGGCGTCGGCCTGCGGGGAGGCGTAGAAGGGGCTGAGCCACACGGCGTCCACGCCGAGGTCGCGCAGGTACGGCAGTCGGGTGCGGATGCCCTCCAGGTCGCCCATGCCGTCGCCGTTGCTGTCGGCGAAGCTGCGCGGATAGACCTGGTAGATCACCGCGTCCCGCCACCAGTCGCTGCGCTGGGCTTTGGCGGAGGTCGATGCCGGGGCGGTGGCGTAGTGCTGCTGGCTCATGGCGTCCTTGAAACGTAAGGGGGTCATGGGGGTTGTCAAGTGGCGAGGCGGCCGCAGTGACAGCGGGGTCGGATGGACACTGCGGCCGCCTCGGGTATGGGGTTGTGGGGGCTTGCCCCCACAGGGGCGCGGGGCTGTGCTGATGTGCGGCTACCGCCGCGTGGGCGCGACCAGCCACGACGGCGCCGCAGACAAGCGACGGCCTTCGCGGCACAACCGGCGGTCAGCCCTTCGTGCCGCCCGCGGTGAGCCCGGTCACCAGGTTCTTCTGCACCAGGTAGAAGAACACCGACACCGGTATCGCGATCAGCACCGCCGTCGCCGCCATCAGGTTCCGCTGGGCGTCGTGCTCGCTCACGAAGCTCTGGAGTCCGACCGCGAAGGTGTACTTAGTGTCGGACAGCATGAACGTCGAGGCGAACGCGACCTCACCGAAAGCCGTGAGGAAGCTGTAGAACGCGGCGACCGCGAGCCCCGGCTTGGCGAGCGGCAGGATCAGCCGCGCGAACGTGCCGAAGGGGGTCAGCCCGTCGACGCGTCCGGCCTCGTCGATCTCGAACGGGATGGTGTCGAAGTACCCCTTGAGCAGCCAGGCGCAGTACGGCACCGCCGTCGAGCAGTACACGAGGACGAGCCCAAGATAGCTGTCGATGAGCTGGAGGTCCGACAGCATCTGGTACATCGGCACCATGAGTACGGCCACCGGGAACATCTGGGTGACCAGGAGCACCCACATGAACTTCCGGTAACCCGGAAAGCGCATCCGGGACACGGCGTACCCGGTGGTCGCGGCGATCAGCACACCGATCACCGTGGTGCCGAGCGAGACGATCAGCGAGCTCTTGAGCCAGCTGAAGAACTCGGTGTGCTGGAGGACGAACGAGTAGTTGTCGAGCGTCATCTTCTTCCAGATGCCGCCCGGGTGGAGGTAGTCGTCGGTGTCCGGGCCGAGGGACAGGAAGACCAGCCAGACGATCGGGAACAGCGCGATCAGGCTCGCGAGGATCAGCAGGCCGTGCGAGGCGAGGGAGCCGGCGAGGCTCTGGTCACCGCGGCGGCGGATCCGGCCGGGTGCCGGTGCGGGGCCGGCCTCGGACACCGCGGCGGAGGTCTCGACAGTGGTCGTACTCATGGGAACTCCTGCCTCAGATCGCGAGCTGCTGGTCATTGCGGTTCAGCCAGCGGCGGTAGAAGGAGGTGAAGACGATCAGGATGGCCAGCAGCAGGATGCCGTACGCGGCCGACTGGGCGAAGTCACGCGGCTGCTGTCCGAAGCCCAGGTAGTAGGCCCAGGTGACGAGGATCTGCGCGTCCGGCGCGGTGTTGCCGAACAGCAGGAAGATCACCGCGAACTGGTTGAACGTCCAGATGATGCCGAGCAGGACGACGGTGGAGCTGACGCTTCTGAGGCCCGGGAGGGTGACGTACCGGAACCGCTGCCAGGCGCTCGCGCCGTCCATCTCGGCGGCCTCGTACAGCGAGGCGTCGATGGACTGGAGTCCGCCGAGCAGCGAGACCATCATGAACGGCACTCCGCACCAGGTGTTGACCATGATCGCGGCGAACCGCTGCCAGAAGGTGTCCTCCAGCCATGACGGACTCGGCAGGTGCAGCGCGTCCAGGGCCATGTTGATGACGCCGCCGTCGGCGAGCATGAAGCGCCAGCCGAAGACGGTGACGAAGGTCGGTACGGCCCAGGGGAGCACCAGGATCAGGCGGTACAGCGTGCGGCCGCGCAGCTTCTGGTTGAGCAGCAGCGCGAGGCCGAGCCCGATGCAGTAGTGCAGGGCGACGCACAGGGCCGTCCAGACGACGGTCCAGATGAAGTGCGACCAGAAGCGGTCGTAGGCCGTGTCGCCCCACAGGATGTCGGCGTAGTTGTGCAGGCCGATGAACTTGTAGGTGGCGTCGATGTGGTTGACGCCGATCGTGCGGGCCGTGTTGAGGCTGTTGGCGTCGGTGAGCGTGAGGTAGACGCCGTAGACCAGGGGGTAGAGCACGAGGACCCCGAGGACGACCGCCACCGGGGCGATCATCGCGTAGGCGTACCAGTGTTTCTGGTAGCCGTGCCTCAGGCGTTGGCCCAGCCCGGGCCGCGGCGCGCGGTCACCGTGGCGTTTGCCGGTGGCGCGGTCGATGGCGACTGTCATGTTCGACACCTTCTGGAAGTTCTGCGGCTCTGAGAAGTGGCTGGGCGACGCGGCCCGCCGGGCGCAGGCCGGTGGCCGCCGGATCCCTCCCCCCGATGTCCGGGAGATCCGGCGGCCACGCGGGCTCACTTGCTGAAGTCCGGCACCAGCTTGGCGATGGCGGTCTCGGCGTTGCCCAGGCCCTTGTCCAGGGACTCCTTGCCACCGGCGATCTTGAGCAGCTCGGTGTCCAGCGGCGTCAGCAGGGAGCTGTACTCCGGCAGGGCCACGCGCGGCTGGGCGGAGGCGAGGACCGTCTGGTAGCCGGCGATGCCCGGGTCGGCCTTGACCTCGGCGGTGTAGGCGTCGTCGCGGGTGGGCAGCGTGGAGTTCTTCAGCGCGATCTGCGTCTGCGACTTCGCGGAGGTCATGAAGCCCACGAACTTCTCGGCCGCCTTCTGGTGGGCGGAGTCCGAGCCGGCGTAGACCGAGAGGTTGTGGCCGCCGGTCGGGGCGCCCGCCTTGCCGGTGGAGCCGGCCGGGACGGTGGTGATGCCGAGGTTGGACTTGTCCGAGAACGCGGAGCCCTTGTAGAAGTTGGTGATCTCCCACGGGCCCTGGACGATCGCGGCGACCTTGCCGTTGACGAACGCGTCCTGGATGTGGGCGTAGGCGTCGGCGGTGGTGTCGGCCTTGTGCAGGCCCTTGCCGGAGAAGAGGCTCAGCCAGGTGCCGTAGCCCTTCTTGGCGGCGGCCGAGTTCACGGTGATCTTCTTGGCGGAGGCGTCGACGGTGTCGGTGCCCTCGCCGAAGAGGAACGGCTGGGCGTAGTAGGCCGCGGTGGAGCCCCAGTAGCCGTCGACGCCGGTCTTCGCCTTGATGGTGGCGGCGGCGGTCTTCAGGTCGTCCCAGGTCTTGGGGGCCTCGACGCCGGCCTTCTCGAAGAGCTGCTTGTTGTAGACCAGGGCGAGGGTGTCGGTGACGAAGGGGACGCCGTAGGTCTTGCCGTCGTACTTGGCCTGCTCGATCAGGTTCGGCTTGAACTTGGCCTGGTCGGCGAGGGCCTCGGTGCCGTCGAGCGGCAGGAAGTAGCCCTTCTTGGCGAAGGCGGGGGTCCAGCCGACGTCGGAGCGCAGCACGTCCGGGGCGCCGCTCGCGCCGGCCGCGGTGTCGAACTTGTTCTGCGCCTGGTCGAACGGGACGTTGACGTACTTGACCTTGACGTCCTTGTTGGCGGCCTCGAAGTCCTTGATCAGGGCCTTGTACGTCGGCGCCTCATTGGTGGCGTTGGAGGTGTCCCACCAGGTGATGGTGACCGGACCGTCGGCCTTGTCGCCGCTGTCGCTTCCGCCGCAGGCCGTCGCCGCGAGGGCGAAAGACGCCACCAGCGCGGTGGCTGCTATGCCACGCCGCATGAGTTCTCCTTGAGGGTGAAAGCCCGTGAGATGCAGGGAACAGGCCCCGTCTGCCGTCCCTGTCTGCCGACTGCGCCGTTGCGGCCGCCGGGCGAGTGGGAACGTAACAGCGATGCAAGACTTGCGAAAGACCTTGCAGAAAAAAAGTGCAAGAGGCTGCGGAAGTTACCCCGTCGTGACCCCTTGTCGACCGTCAGGAGACCCTTGTTTTACGGGGCTGAGCGGGGCGGCTACGGGTTGTGCAAGACTCTGCAAGCTCTTGCCATCCTCCTCCCGGACGGGAATCATCCCCTTACGGGACAAGGGGCACCGACGAGAACAGAGGGACCGCGATGACGATACGGCCGGTACAGTCCGGTGCCGTGACCACACGGCTAGCCGACATCGCTGCTCAGGCGGGGGTGAGCGAAGCGACCGTCAGCCGCGTCCTCAACGGGAAGCCGGGTGTCGCCGCCACCACCCGCCAGTCCGTGCTGGCCGCACTCGACGTGCTGGGCTACGAACGGCCGGTGCGACTGCGGCAGCGCAGCGAGGGTCTGGTGGGCCTGATCACCCCGGAGCTGGAGAACCCGATCTTCCCGGCCCTGGCCCAGGTGATCGGCCAGGCGCTGACCCGGCAGGGCTACACGCCGGTCCTCGCCACCCAGACCCCGGGCGGCTCCACGGAGGACGAGCTCACCGAGATGCTCGTCGACCGGGGCGTGGCGGGCATCATCTTCGTCTCCGGGCTGCACGCGGACACCTCGGCGGACATGCAGCGCTACGAGCAGTTGCGGGCGCAGGGCGTGCCGTACGTGCTCGTGGACGGTTTCTCGCCGAAGGTGCAGGCGCCGTTCATCTCCCCCGACGACCGCGCGGCGATGGCGCTGGCGGTGACCCATCTGGTGTCGCTGGGGCACACGCGGATCGGCCTCGCGCTCGGCCCGAAGCGTTTCGTGCCGGTCCAGCGCAAGATCGAGGGCTTCGTGCGCACCATGCAGGACCTGCTCGGTCTGCCGGCGGCGACCGTCGAGGCGGACCTCGTCCAGCACTCGCTCTACACCCTGGAGGGCGGTCAGGCGGCCGCGACGGCCCTCATCGACCGTGACTGCACGGCGGTGGTGTGCGCGAGCGACATGATGGCGCTGGGTGCGATACGGGCGGCCCGGCAGCGGGGGCTGGAAGTCCCCCGGGACGTGTCGGTCGTGGGCTTCGACGACTCCCCGCTGATCGCCTTCACCGACCCGCCGCTGACGACGGTCCGCAAGCCGGTGCCGGCCATGGGACAGGCGGCGGTGCGGACCCTGCTGGAGGAGATCGGCGGAACGCCCGCCCCGCACAGCGAGTTCGTGTTCATGCCCGAGCTGGTGGTACGGGGTTCGACGGCTTCGGCCCCTGGTGAGCGCAGTCGTCCTCAGGGCGGAGACAGCGGGCTTTCCGCAGTGCGCCGGTAGGAGAACGGGACAGTCTTCCCGTCGTAGGACATGCAACCCGAACCCGACCGGAGGATGATCGGTGGGGTAAGGCGTTTCTGGCAGACTTTGTCTCTATGGGTGACTCGACCGTGACCAGTCTGGACGACCGCGGGAATGCGGCCGCTCCTGACTCCCTCACGGCCGCGGACCGGCCGGGTCTCCTGCGCCGGCTGCGGACCCCGCGCCGGCCTCGCCTGTGGTTCGAGATCCTGCTGATCGCGGTGAGTTACTGGACGTACTCGCAGATCCGCAACGCGGTGCCGGAGCAGAAGGCGGAGGCGCTGCGCAACGCCGACTGGATCTGGCGGATGGAGCACCACCTCGGCATCGCGGTCGAGGAGTCCGTCAACCACGCGGTGAACTCGGTGACTTGGCTCGTCGTCGGGATGAACTACTACTACGCGACGCTGCACTTCATCGTGACACTGGGCGTCCTGGTCTGGCTCTACCGCAGCCATCCCGGCCGCTACGCGGCGACCCGGCTGGTGCTGTTCGCGACCACGGGTGTGGCACTGGTCGGTTACTACCTGTATCCGCTCGCGCCCCCGCGGTTGATGATCGGCGGCGACTTCGTCGACACGGTCATGGTCCACCAGACGTGGGGCTCGATGGCCTCCGGCGACCTGAAGCACATGTCCAACCAGTACGCCGCGATGCCGTCCATGCACATCGGCTGGTCCCTGTGGTGCGGCCTGACGATCTTCGCGCTGGCGTCGGTGCCGTGGGTGCGCGTCCTGGGCCTCGTCTACCCGGCGGCGACGCTCCTGGTCATCGTGGCCACGGCCAACCACTTCTGGCTCGACGCGGTCGGCGGCGTCCTGTGCCTGATGTTCGGCTACACGGTGGCGTGGCTCTGGTACGGGGCGCTGCCGTACGCGCTGCCGAGGGTGCCGTACGCACGGCCGGGGAAGGCCGGGCCGGACGAGCGCGAGCCGCTGCGCACGAGGGGCTAGGCCGACAGGGCCCAGGTGTATTGATCACGAGCGCACGGCCCTACCCCCCGTAGAACAACTCCTCCACCACGCCCCGGGCCCGCCGGGCCGTCCGCCGGTAGTCCTCCAGCATGTCCCCCGCGTGCCCCGGCCCGTACCCCAGGTAACGGCCCACGGCGGAGAGTTCGCGCGCCTCGGTCGGAAACGTGTCCCCGGCCCGCCCCCGCACCAGCATCACCGCGTTGCGCACCCGGGTCGCCAGCACCCACGCCTCGTCGAGGACCTGGGCGTCGTCCGCGGTGATGAACCCGGCGTCCAGTGCGGCGGCGAGGGCCGCGCGGGTACGGGTCGTGCGCAGCGCCGGCACCTGGGCCCCGTGGCGCATCTGGAGCAGCTGGACGGTCCACTCGACGTCCGACAGGCCTCCGGGCCCGAGCTTGGTGTGCAGTTTCGGGTCGGCGCCGCGGGGCATCCGCTCGGACTCCATACGTGCCTTCAGCCGCCGGATCTCGCGTACGGCGTCCTCACCGAGGCCGGCCTCCGGACAGCGCAGGGGGTCGATGAGCTCGATGAAGCGGTGTCCCAGCTCCTCGTCCCCCGCGACCGGTTCGGCCCGCAGCAGCGCCTGCGCCTCCCAGACGAGCGACCAGCGGCGGTAGTAGGCCGCGTACGAGGTCAGGGTGCGCACCAGCGGTCCTGACTTGCCCTCGGGGCGCAGGTCGGCGTCGATGAGCAGCGGGGGGTCGGCGCTCGGGATCTGGAGCAGGCGGCGCATCTCGGAGACAACCTTGTTGGCGGCCTGGGAGGCCTCCCGCTCGTCCACCCCCTCGCGTGGTTCGTGCACGAACAGGACGTCCGCGTCGGAGCCGTAGCCGAGTTCGTGGCCGCCGAAGCGGCCCATGCCGATGACGGCGAACCGGGTGGGCAGGGTGTCGCCCCAGCCCTCCCGCACGACCGCGCGCAGGGTGCCGGCGAGGGTCGCGGCGGTCAGGTCGGACACGGCGGCGCCGACGCGCTCCACGAGGGCGCCCTGGTCCGGTTCGGCGGGCTGGGTCTCGGTGCCGTAGGAGCCGACGATGTCCGCGGCGGCCGTACGGAAGAGTTCGCGGCGCCGGACTCCACGGGCCGCCGTGACGCCCTGGACGGCACCCTCGGCGCGGCCGACCGCGGCGAGTATCTCCTGCTCCAGACTGGCCCGCTCGCGGCGAGCGAGGCCGCCGCCGTCGCCGTCCCCGAGGAGCGCCACGGCTTCGGGTGCGCGCATCAGCAGGTCCGGGGCGAGGCGCCCGGCGGACAGGACGCGCGCGAGGTTCTCGGCGGCGGCGCCCTCGTCTCTCAGCAGCCGCAGATACCAGGGGGTCTTGCCCAACGCGTCCGACACCTTGCGGAAGTTGAGCAGTCCGGCGTCCGGGTCGGCCGACTCGGCGAACCAACCCAGCAGGACCGGAAGGAGAGTTCGCTGGATGGCGGCCTTGCGGGTGATGCCGGAGGCGAGCGCCTCCAGGTGCCTGAGCGCGGAGGCGGGGTCGGCGTACCCGAGCGCGACCAGCCGTTCCCGCGCCGCCCCGGGGCTCAACCTGATGTCGCCGGGACCGAGTTGGGCCACCGCGTCCAGCAGCGGCCGGTAGAACAGCTTCTCGTGCAGTCGCCGTACGACGGAGGCGTGCCGCTTCCACTCACGGTTCAGCTCGGTCACCGGGTCGGCGCGCAGACCGAGGGAGCGGCCGAGGCGCCGCAGGTCGGCCTCGTCCTCGGGGACGAGGTGGGTGCGGCGCAGCCGGTAGAGCTGGATGCGGTGCTCCATGGAGCGCAGGAAGCGGTAGGCGTCGTCGAGCTGGGCGGCGTCGGCCCGGCCGACATAGCCGCCGGCGGCGAGGGCCTGCAGGGCGTTGAGGGTGGTGCCGCTGCGCAGCGAGCCGTCCTCACGGCCGTGCACCAACTGGAGGAGCTGTACGGCGAATTCGACGTCCCGGAGCCCGCCGGGGCCGAGCTTGAGCTGCCGGTCGAGCTCGGCGACGGGGATGTTCTCCACGACCCGGCGGCGCATCTTCTGCACGTCGGCGACGAAGTTCTCGCGCTCGGCGGCCTTCCAGACGAGGGGTTCGAGGGCGGCGACGTACTCCTCGCCCAGCTCCAGGTCGCCGGCGACCGGACGGGCCTTGAGGAGCGCCTGAAACTCCCAGGTCTTGGCCCAGCGCTGGTAGTAGGCGAGGTGGCTGGAGAGGGTGCGCACCAGCGGACCGTTTCTGCCCTCGGGGCGCAGATTGGCGTCGACGGGCCAGATGGACCCCTCGACGGTCGTCTCCGAGCACACCCGCATCATGTGCGAGGCGAGCTTGGTCGCGGCGCGCAGGGCCTTGCCCTCGTCGGCCCCGTCGACTGCTTCACCGACAAAGATCACGTCCACGTCGGAGACGTAGTTCAGCTCGTGGCCCCCGCACTTTCCCATCGCGATCACCGCGAGCCGGCACAGCGCGGCGTCCTCGGGTGCGGCCGCCCGCGCTATGGCGAGCGCGGCGCGCAGGGTGGCGGTGGCGAGGTCGGCCAGCTCGGCGGCGGTTTCGGCGAGGTCGGTGGTTCCGCACACGTCACGGGCGGCGATCGACAGCAGACAGCGCCGGTAGGCGACGCGCAGGGCGACGGGGTCGGTGGCCTCGGCGAGCCCGCGTTCGAACTCCTCGACGCCGGGGTGCAGGTCGCGGGGCTCGTAGGTGACGAGGGCCTGCCAGTCGGCGGGGTGCCGGGCGAGATGCTCCGCGAGCGCGGCGGACGCGCCGAGCACCCCGAGCAGCCGGTCGCGGAAGGGCTTCGCCGCTATCACCGTGTCGAGCAGTTCCCGGTCGGGCTGCGCCTCCAGGAGCCGTACCAGACCGAGCAGCGCGAGATCGGGATCGGCGGTCGCGCCGAGCGCCTCCAGCAGCACCGGGTCATCGCGTACGGCGCTCAGCTCCGCGCTCTCCAGCAGTCGCTCGGCGCCCGACGGATCGGTGAAACCGTGCCGCAGCAGCCGCGTGAAGGTACTGCTCCTGCGCCCCGGCGCCGCCGTCATCCCGGCCTCCTGTCCGATCCAGGTCGTGTCGATCGAGCCTATCCGGAGAGCGGGGGATCAGCGCCGGGGAGCGGGTGGGGGGATTTCGGGGCGGGCCCCGGTCCCGGGGCGGGAGCGGGGGGGCTCGGGGGTGGGGGCGGCTGACTCGGGGTGGGGCCGGGGTTGGGGGCGGGGGTCTGGAGTGAGGGCGGGGCCGCGGGCAGTCACGGGGCTGGGCCCGGGGGTGAGGCGCGGGCGGGGGGCGTAGGCGGGATGGAGCGCAGGGCGCACGCGGGGCTGGGCCCCGGAGGTGAGGCGCGGGCGAGGGCCTGGACGGGAGCAGGACGCACACGGGCGGAGGCCGGGTGAGGCGCGGTGCAGGACGCACGCGAGGCCGGGGTCGGGTGTGGGCAAGGTACGAGGGGGCGGGTTCCGTCCGGGCCGTGGCCCGTCCCCGTCCCCGTCCCCGTCCCCGTCCCCGTCCCCGTCCCCGAGCGGATCGTCTTCTCCTCCCGCATTCGGGGTACGCCTTGGGCAGACTGGGAGTGTCGAGCCGGACCGCCGCGGTGGGCCGGGTGTTCCCCGAGCCGGAGGCGATTGATGACCGAGAAGGAACCCGAGACCCACCTCGACGCGCGCTACAGCGACCCGGACGCGACGGCGCACGCCTGGGCCGACGCGGAGTCGCTGATGGCCTCCGCCGAGCTGTTCTGGATCTCGACGGTACGGCCGGACGGGCGCCCGCACGTCACGCCGTTGCCGGCCGTGTGGGCTCATGGGGCGCTGCACTTCTGCACCGGACCCGAGGAGCGCAAGGCGAAGAACCTCGCGCACAACCCGCACGTGACGCTGACGACCGGCACCAACATCTGGGACAAGGGCTACGACCTGGTGGTGGAGGGCGAGGCGGTGCGGGTCTCCGACGACACGAGGCTGCGCGAGCTGGCCGCCGCGTGGGAGGCGAAGTACGGCGACTTCTGGCGCTTCGAAGTGCGGGACGGCTACTTCCATCACGGCCCGGGACACGCCGTCGTATATGCGGTGGCGCCGCGCACGGTTTTCGGCTTCGGTAAGGGACAGCCGTTCAGCCAGACGCGGTGGCGCTTCTGAGAACGGCCCGGAACGGCCCTCTGTACTGACGTCGCCAAGGGAGTCACGCCATGGACATGAGTCTCGAAGTCATCCTGCTGCCGGTCACGGACGTCGACCGCGCCAAGGAGTTCTACCGCGACAAGGTCGGTTTCCACGTGGATCTGGACGGCGAGGTGATGGAGGGCGTCCGCATCTGCCAGCTGACCCCGCCGGGCTCCGGCTGTTCCATCGCCCTGGTGGACGGCCTCCAGGTCCCGACCGGAGCCCCCCAGCCCGGGACGTACCACGGCATGCAACTGTGCGTGACGGACGCGAAGGCGGCGTACGAGGAACTCACCGCCCGCGGCCTGGACGTCAGCGAACCGGTCCAGTTCGCCCCGCAGGACGGCGCCACCTTCATGTACTTCAAGGACCCGGACGGCAACGGCTGGGCGATCCAGGAGTACAAGCGCAGGGAGACGGAACCGCTGCACGCGGTTCTGTCGAAGCTGGCAGAACAGTAGTCGCCCTTGAGGGGGCGATGACATGCGGAAACTGATCTACGGCATGAACCTCACCCTGGACGGCTACATCGCCGCGGCCGGCGACGACATCGGCTGGAGCGGACCGCCGAGCCACGAGCTGTTCCAGTGGTGGCTCGACCACGAGCAGGCGAGTGCCCTGTCGCTGTACGGGCGCAAGCTGTGGGAGGCGATGAGCTCCTACTGGCCGACCGGCGACCAGCAGCCGGGCGCCACCCCGGCGCAGATCGCGTTCGCGCGGAACTGGCGGGACACGCCGAAGGTGGTGTTCTCCTCGACGATCGACAAGGTCGACTGGAACGCCCGCCTGGTCACCGGCGACGCGATCGCCGAGATCACCCGGCTCAAGGCCGAGGACGGCGGCCCGATGACCATCGGCGGCGCAACCCTCGCCGGGGCGGCCCTGCGCGCCGGCCTGATCGACGAGTACGTGATCGCCACCCATCCGGTCCTGGTGGGCGGCGGCACGCCGTTCTTCACCGCGCTGGACAGCTGGGTGAACCTGAACCTGGTGGAGACGCGGACGTGTCCCGGCGGAGTGGTCCTGACCAGGTACGAGACGAGGCGCTGAGCGGCTTCCCTCGTCGGCAGGACGCAGTGAGGCCGACGGTCCGTGACCGTCGGCCTCACGTGGTCGAACAGCGGGAAACCCGCTCCGACCTGCCCTTACAGCACCGGCAGGTTCTTCCGCAGCTCGAAGGCCGTGACCTCGCTGCGGTACTCCTCCCACTCGCTCTTCTTGTTGCGCAGGAAGAAGTCGAAGACGTGCTCGCCCAGCGTCTCCGCGACCAGGTCGCTGCGCTCCATCAGGGTGAGGGCCTCGCCCAGGTTCTGGGGCAGGGGCTCGATGCCCATGGCGCGGCGCTCGGAGTTGGACAGGGCCCAGACGTCGTCCTCGGCGCCCGGCGGGAGCTCGTAGCCCTCCTCGATGCCCTTGAGGCCGGCGGCCAGGAGGAGGGCGTAGGCGAGGTAGGGGTTGGCGCCGGAGTCGAGGGAGCGGACCTCGATGCGGGCCGAGCCGGTCTTGCCGGGCTTGTACATCGGGACGCGGACCAGGGCGGAGCGGTTGTTGTGGCCCCAGCAGATGTAGGAGGGGGCCTCGCCGCCGGCGCCGGCGGTGCGCTCGGTGCCGCCCCAGATGCGCTTGTAGGAGTTGACCCACTGGTTGGTGACCGCGGAGATCTCCGCCGCGTGCTTCAGCAGGCCCGCGATGAAGGAGCGGCCGACCTTGGAGAGCTGGTACTCCGAGCCGGACTCGTAGAACGCGTTGCGGTCGCCCTCGAAGAGCGAGAGGTGGGTGTGCATGCCCGAGCCCGGGTGCTCAGAGAACGGCTTCGGCATGAACGTCGCCTGGACGCCCTGCTCCAGCGCCACCTGCTTCATGACCAGGCGGAACGTCATGATGTTGTCGGCGGTGGAGAGCGCGTCGGCGTAGCGGAGGTCGATCTCCTGCTGGCCGGGGGCGCCCTCGTGGTGGGAGAACTCGACCGAGATGCCCATCGACTCCAGCATGGTGATCGCCTGGCGGCGGAAGTCCATGCCGATGTTCTGCGGGGTGTGGTCGAAGTAGCCGGAGTTGTCGGCCGGGGTCGGGCGTGAGCCGTCCAGCGGGCGGTCCTTCAGGAGGAAGAACTCGATCTCCGGGTGGGTGTAGAAGGTGAAGCCCAGGTCGGAGGTGCGGGCCAGGGCGCGCTTCAGCACATACCTGGGGTCCGCGAAGGACGGGGAGCCGTCCGGCATGAGGATGTCGCAGAACATCCGGGCCGTGCCGGGGGCCTCGGCGCGCCAGGGCAGGACCTGGAAGGTCGACGGGTCCGGCTTGGCGATCATGTCGGACTCGTATACACGAGCGAAGCCCTCGATCGCGGAGCCGTCGAACCCGATGCCCTCATCGAAGGCCTGTTCGAGCTCTGCCGGGGCCACCGCGACGGACTTGAGGAAGCCCAGCACGTCCGTGAACCACAGGCGTACGAACCGGATGTCGCGCTCCTCCAAGGTCCGGAGCACGAACTCCTGCTGCTTGTCCATCTTCCGCTTCCCCATCCTTGCTGGTCAGGCCGCCTGTCTCCGTGTCCCGCAGGAGGCGGTCGGGCACCTGAGCATCACACCACAACAGCGTTTCGTGCGCGTTGCCGACCTTGATCGTCCCGGCGACCCGGGAGTGAACGCCTCACGTCCGCTGGATGTACTGCTCTGCCGCCCATCTTGCCTGCTCGGACTGACATACGTAATGCCCGGCCCACCCCGTCTCACCGCACGCCCCGGTTTCCTGTGGGCGCCCTACGAGCAACCACCCCCGCCCCACTACGATCAGCGGACCGATCGTCACCATCCGTCCCGCCCCTTTCCCCCAGAAGGACACACCTCATGGGTTCCGCCAAGAAGAGCACCGCCACGGCACGCAAGGCGCGCATAGAGGAGATGCGGCGCGCCGAGCAGTCCCGGGAGCGCCGCAACCGGATCCTCACCATCGCCGCCAGCGCGGTCGTCGTCGCCGGTCTGGTCGCCGGCGCCATCGTGCTGGTGCAGTCGCAGTCCGACGACGGCACGGCGGCCGACGGCAAGGGCAGCGGCAAGGGGCACTTCGTCACGGGCTCGGACGGTGTGCGGACCTGGAAGGGCACGCTGGGCCGCAACCACGTCGTCAAGACCGTGAGCTACCCGATGGAGCCCCCGGTCGGCGGCGACCACAACCAGGTCTGGATGAACTGCAACGGCGACGTCTACACCAAGGCGCTCAACAACATGAACGCCGTGCACTCGCTGGAGCACGGCGCCGTCTGGGTGACGTACACCGGCAAGGCCCAGAAGGCCGACATCGACGCGCTCGCGGCGAAGGTGAAGAAGACGCCGTACACGCTGATGAGCCCGGACGACACGCAGAAGGACCCGATCATGCTGTCGGCGTGGGGCCACCAGCGGACCGTGACCGGGGCGAAGGACCCGAACGTCGACAAGTTCTTCGAGAAGTTCGTGCAGGGCGAGCAGACGCCCGAGCCGGGCGCGGCGTGCACGGGTGGTCTGGGGCAGTGAGGTTCGCGGGAGTGGCCGTGGCCGTGGCGGGCGTGCTCGTCGCGGCCGGCGCGATCACCTACGCCGTGGCCGAGGACGACGGATCGGGCGGCACCCCGGCCGCCGGATCCGCGGACGCCGGTTTCGCGCGCGACATGGCCGTGCACCACCAGCAGGCCGTCGAGATGTCGTACATCGTGCGCGACCGCACCAAGGACGTCGAGGTGCGGCGGCTCGCCTACGACATCGCGCAGACGCAGGCCAACCAGCGCGGCATGCTGCTGGGCTGGCTGGATCTGTGGCAGCTGCCGAAGGTGTCGGCGGATCCGCCGATGACGTGGATGGGCATGGGTGACATGCCGTCGGCCGGTGAGGGCTCGCTGATGCCGGGCATGGCGACCGACAGCGAGATGAAGAAGCTGGGCACGCTGAACGGCAAGCAGGCCGAGATCTTCTATCTCCAGTTGATGACGGACCATCACCAGGGCGGCATCCACATGGCGAAGGGCTGTGTGGACAAGTGCACGGTCGGTGTGGAGAAGCGGCTCGCGCAGGGCATGGTCGCCGCGCAGAAGTCGGAGATCGACCTGATGTCATCGATGCTGAAGGAGCGGGGCGCGAAGGCGCGATGATAGAGGGTTAACCCTCGAATTAGCCTTTTCCGTTAGGTTAATTGGGTTTTTCTTGGCATGCGCATTCCCCTCGCATGAACGGTTCGTCGCAAGAGTGGCCACACCGTCGAGTGATCACTCGCGACGAACCGCATCCAGGGGGTTCCATGAGATCCAACCGCGCCAAACTCCGCGCCGGGGTGAGCATGGCGGCGACACTGCCGATGCTCGCGGGCGCGCTGGCGCTCGGTATACCCGCGGCCCACGCCGCGGACAGCCCGAACCGTGACACGCTGGCCGGGACCAAGCCCGCGTGGGCCACGGCCAAGGCCGACAAGGGCGCCACCTCGGACAGTTCCCAGGTCTCCGCCCGGGTCTACCTCGCCGGCAAGAACGCCGCCGGCCTCGCCGCCTACGCGAAGTCGGTGTCCGACCCGACCTCGGCGGCGTACGGCAAGTACCTCAGCGCGAAGCAGGCACAGGCCCGCTTCGGCGCGACCAAGGCGCAGGTCGCCGCGGTGAAGTCCTGGCTGGAGTCGGCGGGCCTGAAGGTCACCGGCGTCTCGGAGCACTACGTCTCCGTCACCGGTGGACGTGGCCGCCGCCGAGAAGGCCTTCGGTACCCAGCTGCACAACTACGTCAAGGGCTCGAAGACGTACCGCGCCCCGGCCAAGGCCGCCTCCGCGCCGGCCGGCCTCGACGGTGCCGTCCTGACCGTCACCGGCCTGGACAACGCGCCGCACAAGGCGAGCAGCAAGGAACAACTGCCGCCGCCGGACGCCGTGTTCAAGAACTCCGGGCCGTTCTCCTCGTACTACGGCTCGAAGACCGCGAGCACGCTGCCCGAGGCCTACGGTTCGAAGATCCCGTACGCGATCAAGGGCTACACGGGCAAGCAGCTGCGCGCCGCCTACGGCGCGGGCAAGTACACCGGCAAGGGAGTCCGCGTCGCCATCACCGACGCCTACGCCTCCCCGACCATCGCCTTCGACGCTGCCACCTACGCGAAGAAGAACGGCGACGCCGCCTACAACAGCGGCCAGCTCAAGCAGGTCCTGCCGAAGAACTACACGAAGACCGAGGAGTGCGGGGCGGCCGGCTGGTACGGCGAGGAGACCCTCGACGTCGAGGCCGTGCACGCGGTGGCGCCGGACGCGAACATCACGTACGTGGGTGCCGCGTCCTGCTACGACGACGATCTGCTCGACTCGCTCAGCAAGGTCGTCGACAACCACCTGGCCGACATCGTCTCCAACTCCTGGGGCGACATCGAGGCCAACCAGACGCCGGACCTCGCGGCCGCCTACGACCAGGTCTTCCAGTTCGGCGCGGTCGAGGGCATCGGCTTCTACTTCTCCTCCGGCGACAACGGCGACGAGGTCGCCAACACCGGTACGAAGCAGGTCGACACCCCGGCCAACTCGGCGTGGGTGACGGCGGTCGGCGGTACCTCCCTCGCCGTCGGCAAGGGCGACAAGTACCTGTGGGAGACCGGCTGGGGCACCGAGAAGGCCGCGCTGTCCGCGGACGGCAAGAGCTGGACCAACTTCCCCGGCGCGTTCACCTCGGGCGCGGGCGGCGGCACCAGCAAGACGGTCGCCGAGCCCTTCTACCAGAAGGGTGTCGTTCCGGACGCGCTCGCCACGGCCAACAACGCCGCCGGCAACCGTGTCGTCCCGGACATCTCCGCGATCGCCGACCCGAACACCGGTTTCCTGGTGGGTCAGACGCAGACCTTCCCCGACGGCTCGCAGCAGTACAGCGAGTACCGCATCGGCGGCACCTCGCTGGCCTCGCCGGTGATCGCGGCCGTGCAGGCGCTGGCGCAGCAGGCGAGCGGCGGCAAGGCGCTCGGGTTCGCCAACCCGTCGATCTACTCGAAGTTCGGGTCCCGGGTGTACCACGACGTCACGGACAACCCGACGGGCTCCGGACTCGCGGTGGCGCGCATCGACTTCGTCAACGGCTCTGACGCCAGTGGTGGGTTGAGCACCTCGGTCCGCAGCCTCGGCAAGGACAGCTCGCTGTCCGCGGTCAAGGGCTACGACGACGTGACGGGCGTGGGTACGCCCGCGAACGGTTACGTGCAGTCGTTCGGCCGGCACTGACCGGACGTACGTCCCACAGGGGCCCGGTCCCGAAGGCGAGAACCTTCGGGACCGGGCCCCCGCGCGTGTCCCGCCTACCTTCGCGCCATGCGGTCCGTGCTCCCGTGGCGGCCGGCCATCGCGTGCAGCACGAGCCCCACGGCCAGCAGGAGAGCCCCGGCGACGAGGAACGGCACCGGCGTGTACTCCTCGGTGCAGCTCTGTCCGCCGGTCACCGCGTGGCACACCTCGCCCGGACCGCCCCGGTTCAGGTAGGCGAGGTAGAACAGCGGCAGAGCCAGCCCCGAGACGGCGCCCACGACAGCGCGCCGAGGCCCGGTGCGGAGCAGCAGCACCGCGGCCACCACGGCGAGTACGACGAAGGCCGCGCCCACCGTCAGGAGCGCCGCGAGGCCGATGCCGCCGCACGCTCCCACGAGGAGCCAGGCCAGGAACCAGCCCCATCCCGCCGTACGGTCCGGGCCGTCATCGCTCATGCCGCTCATCTCATGCCTCTCGTCCAGGGCAAGGCTAGGGTCCCACGCCCCCCAACCCCTATAGCGTCGCTCTGACGATTACACTGATCCTGTGACTGCCTCGAACTTCTGGTCCATCTATCAGCACGGGTTCGCACGCGTCGCGGCGTGTACGGGTCACACCGTCATCGCGGACCCGCCCGCCAACGCCGAAGCGGTACTGCGTCACGCGCGCCGGTGCTCCGAGGAGGGGGTCGCGCTCGCCGTCTTCCCGGAACTGGGGCTGTGCGGCTACTCCATCGAGGACCTGCTCCTCCAGGACGCGCTGCTCGACGAGGTCGAGACAGCCCTCGGGGAGGTGGTCGCCGGGTCGGCCGACCTGCTCCCGGTACTGGTCGTAGGTGCCCCGCTGCGCCACCGCAACCGGGTCTACAACTGCGCGGTGATCGTGCACCGCGGCCGGGTCCTCGGTGTCGTACCGAAGTCGTACCCGCCCAACTACCGCGAGTTCTACGAGCGTCGGCAGATCGGCGACGGCGCAGACGAGCGCGGAGGGTCGATCCGGGTCGGCGGTGCGAGCGTGCCGTTCGGCGTGGACCTGCTGTTCGAGGCCGCCGACGTCCCCGGTCTCGTGCTGCACGCGGAGATCTGCGAGGACATGTGGGTGCCGGTGCCGCCCAGCGCGGAGGCCGCCCTCGCCGGCGCGACCGTGCTGGTCAACCTCTCCGGCAGCCCGATCACGGTCGGCCGGGCCGAGGACCGCAAGCTGCTGTGCCGCTCGGCGTCGTCCCGCTGCCTCGCCGCGTACGTCTACGCGGCGGCCGGACTCGGCGAGTCGACCACCGACCTGTCCTGGGACGGCCAGGCCATGGTCTACGAGAACGGCGTGCTGCTGGCCGAGACCGAGCGGTTCCCGCTGGGCGACGAGTACGCGGTGGCCGACGTGGACCTGGACCTGCTGCGGCAGGAGCGGATGCGGATGGGCACGTTCGACGAGAACCGGCGGACCCATCGCACGCGCACCGGTGACTTCCGGACGGTGTCCTTCGAACTCGACCCGCCCGCAGGCGACTTGGGCCTCAAGCGCCGTCTGGAGCGCTTCCCGTTCGTGCCGGCCGACGCCGAGCGGCTCGCCCAGGACTGCTACGAGGCCTACAACATCCAGGTCGCCGGGCTCCAGCAGCGCCTCGCGGCGATCGGCGGCCCGAAGGTGGTCATCGGTGTCTCCGGCGGTCTGGACTCCACCCACGCGCTGATCGTCGCCGCCCGCGCGATGGACCGCGCGGGCCGCCCGCGCAGCGACATCCTGGCCTGGACGCTGCCCGGCTTCGCCACCAGCGACCACACCAAGGGCAACGCCCACAGGCTGATGCGGGCCCTCGGCGTCACCGCGGCCGAGCTGGACATCACGCCGACCGCACGGCTGATGCTCCAGGAGATGGGCCACCCCTTCGCCTCCGGCGAGCCGGTCTACGACGTCACCTTCGAGAACGTCCAGGCGGGCCTTCGCACCGACTACCTGTTCCGGCTGGCCAACCAGCGCGGCGGCATCGTGCTCGGCACCGGCGACCTCTCCGAGCTGGCGCTCGGCTGGTCCACGTACGGCGTGGGCGACCAGATGAGCCACTACAACGTCAACTCGGGGGTGCCGAAGACGCTGATGCAGCATCTGATCCGCTGGGTCATCAGCAGCGAGCAGTTCGACGAGGAGACCGGTGACATCCTCGCCGCGATCCTCGACACCGAGATCAGCCCGGAGCTGGTGCCGGGTGAGGAGATGCAGTCCACCGAGTCCAAGATCGGCCCGTACGCGCTGCACGACTTCACGCTCTTCCACGTCCTGCGCTACGGCTTCCGGCCGTCGAAGATCGCCTTCCTGGCGTGGCACGCCTGGCACGACGAGAAGACCGGTGACTGGCCGCCGAACTTCCCGGAGGCCAAGCGCGTGACGTACGAGCTGCCGGAGATCCGGCGGTGGCTGGAGGTGTTCTGCAAGCGCTTCTTCGCCTTCGCGCAGTTCAAGCGCTCGGCCATGCCGAACGGGCCGAAGGTGTCGGCGGGCGGTTCGCTGTCGCCGCGCGGTGACTGGCGGGCACCGTCGGACAGTTCGGCGCGGGCCTGGCTGCGGGATCTGGAGCGGTTCGACTGATTCGACTAAGGAGAGCGCCCCGCCGACGGGGGAAGATCGGCGGGGCGCTGTGGTGCCGCTGTGGCTCTGACGGGCCGTCGGCCCTAGTGGACGGAGTGCTCCTCCAGCGGGAACGTTCCGCCGACGACGTCCTCCGCGAAGGCCTTGACCGCGCCGGACATCACCTCGCGCAGGTTGGCGTACTGCTTGACGAACTTCGGGACCCGCCCGCCGGTGAGGCCGAGCATGTCGGTCCAGACGAGGACCTGCGCGTCGGTCTCGGGGCCCGCGCCGATGCCGACCGTCGGGATGTGCAGGACCCGGGTGACCTCGGCCGCGAGCTCCGCCGGGACCAGCTCCAGGACGACGGCGAACGCGCCCGCGTCCTGGACGGCCTTCGCGTCGCGCAGCAGCTGCTGGGCCGCCTCCTCGCCGCGGCCCTGGACGCGGTAGCCCATGGCGTTGACGGACTGGGGGGTCAGGCCGATGTGGGCCATGACCGGGATGCCGGACTCGACGAGCAGGCGGATCTGCTCGTGGGAGCGCTCGCCGCCCTCCAGCTTCACGGCGCCGACGCCCGCCTCCTTGACCAGCCGGGTCGCCGAGCGCAGCGCCTGCACCGGGCCCTCCTGGTAGGAACCGAAGGGCAGGTCACCGACGATCAGGGCGCGCGAGGTGCCCCGCACGACGGCCGCCGACAGCATGGTCATCTGGTCCATCGTGACGGGCACGGTGGTCTCGTAGCCGAGATGGCAGTTGCCCGCCGAGTCGCCGACGAGCATGACCGGGATGCCGGCCTCGTCGAAGACGGACGCTGTCATCGCGTCGTAGGCGGTGAGCATGGGCCACTTCTCGCCGCGTTCCTTGGCGAGGGCGATGTCCCGGACGGTGATGCGGCGGGTGCCCTTCCCCCCGTACAGCGCCTTGCTGCCGTCGGAAGGCTTGCTGTGGACAGCCGAAAGCTGCGTCATTGCAACGGCTCCTTACGTCATCTCGAGGCGCCCTCACGGCGTCCCCGGATCACCTCCATGGTGGCACCTCGTGCCAGTCAGGGCCAGAGGTGGTCGGTGTGACCGTTCAGGCACGGCTCGGACGGGCACCCGGGTGGGTAAGAGCTGGGTAAATAATTAACGATACGAGACGGTGCCGTATCGTAATGGGGCTATTCTCGACGCATGACTACCGCAGCCCCTGACTCCCGGGTACCGGAGGCGGTGCACCGGCGCCGCTGGGCGATCCTCGGCGTACTGATGCTGAGCCTGCTGATCGTGGTGCTCGACAACTCGATCCTGAACGTCGCGATCAAGACGATCTCGACCCCCGCGCCGACCGGCCTGGGCGCCACCCAGAGCGAGCTGGAGTGGGCGATCAACGCCTACACCCTGGTCTTCGCCGGGCTCCTGTTCACCGCGGGCCTGCTCGGCGACCGGCTCGGCCGCAAGAAGGTGCTGCTGGGCGGCCTGGTCGTGTTCGGCGCAGGTTCCGCCCTCGCCGCGTTCTCCGGCTCGCCGGACCAGCTGATCGCCTTCCGCGCACTGATGGGCCTCGGCGCGGCGTTCGTCATGCCGGCCACGCTCGCCGTCCTGATGAACGTCTTCGAGCGCGAGGAACAGCCCAAGGCCATCGGCATCTGGGCGGGCGGCGTCGGACTCGCCATCGCCATCGGGCCGATCACCGGCGGAGTGCTCCTGGACCACTTCTGGTGGGGCTCGGTCTTCCTCATCAACGTGCCGATCGTGGCGCTCGCCCTCGGGCTGATGCTGTGGCTGGTGCCCGACTCCCGCGACCCGAACCCGGGCCGGATCGACCCCGTCGGCGTCGTGCTGTCCGTCATCGGACTGGTCCTGCTCGTCTACGGCATCATCAAGGGCGGCCAGCTCGCCGACTTCACGGACGCGACCGTACTGGCCACCATCGGTGCCGGTCTCGCCGTGCTCGTCGCCTTCGTGGTCTTCGAGAAGCGCAGCGACCACCCGTCGATCGACGTCACCTACTTCAAGAACAAGGTGTTCTCGGCCGCGATCGGCGCCATAGGGCTGGTGTTCTTCGCGCTGATGGGCGTGACCTTCTTCTCGGTCTTCTACACCCAGAGCGTGCGGGGCTACTCGCCGCTGCAGACCGGTCTGCTGATGCTGCCGCTGGCCGCCGCGCAGCTGATCTTCGCGCCGCGTGCCCGGCTGGTCGTCGACCGCTTCGGCAACCGGGCGACGACCACCGGGGGCATGCTGCTGATCGCCGCGATGCTGTGCGCGTTCGCCGCGCTGGAGGCGGACACGCCGATCTGGCTCCTTGAGGTGATCTTCTTCCTCATGGGCACCGGCATGGCGCACATCATGACGCCGACCAGTGTCGTCATCATGCAGGCCCTGCCGCGCGAGAAGGCCGGCTCCGCGTCCGCGCTCAGCAACACCTTCCGG
Source organism: Streptomyces sp. SLBN-8D4 (assembly GCF_049739545.1). Lineage (NCBI taxonomy): Bacteria > Bacillati > Actinomycetota > Actinomycetes > Kitasatosporales > Streptomycetaceae > Streptomyces > Streptomyces sp. SLBN-8D4. Next base: position 6,991,998 of record NZ_JBMGQC010000001.1, on the reverse strand, counting down.
CAGGTCGGCGGCGCGCTCGGCATCGCCGTCCTCGGCTCGGTGCTCTCCACGGCCTACCGCAGCGGCATCGAGTCCCACCTCGGGGCGGTTCCGCCGGGCGTACGGCACACCGCGGGCGAGTCCATCGAGGCCACGCTCGGCGTCGCCGCGAAGCTCGGCCCCCGGGGCGACGCCCTGGTCGGCCCGGCCAACGACGCCTTCCTGCACGCGATGCACGTCACCGCGCTGTGGGGAGCGGGCGTGGCCCTGGTCGGCGCCCTCGTGGTGGCGCTGTACCTGCCGGGGCGCCCGGCGGAACGTCAGCCGGGCCAGGAGGAACAGGAGTTGGTTCCCGCGGGCGAGTGAACCGGCGCGGCGGTGCCCGGCCTGCGACGGCCGGACACCGCTCCCCCGCACCGCCGTAGAGCAGGGATAATCACTTCATACGCACAGAGAGGACCCAGCGACGTGAGCGGCCTCGCCGAGAGTCAGTCCAGGCAGACGGGGGCCGTACGGGGCCGGCCCCGCAGCGAGGCCGTGGAGCGGTCCATCATCGAGGCCGTCATCACGCTGCTGGAGGACGGCGTGCCGCTCGCCGAGCTGTCCATCGAGCGCATCGCCCGGACCGCGGGCGTCGGCAAGGCCACCATCTACCGCCGCTGGAACGGCAAGGAGGCACTCTTCGTCGACGTCGTGCGCACCGCCGAGCCACCGGACGCGGAGCTGCCCGGCACCTCGATGCGCGACGATCTCGTGGCCCTGCTGGAGCAGTTGCGGCAGCGCGGGCTGATGACCCGGTCCTCGGCGCTGCTGCACAGTGTCTTCGCCCAGATGAAGAGCAGCCCGAAGGTCTGGGACGCGTACCACGCGATCGTCGTCGCGCCCCGGCGCCGCAAGCAGGTCGACATCCTGCGCCGCGGACAGGCCAACGGCGAGCTGCGCACGGACATCGACGTCGAGCTGCTCAACGACCTGATCATCGGGCCCATGCTGTTCCGCACCATCATGCAGCCCAACGCCGCCCTGCCGCAGGGCCTGTCCGAACAGATCGTCGACACCGTCCTCGAAGGCCTACGCCCCGTCAGTTCCTAGTGTGCGCGTTTCGTCACAGAGGGCGCTTTCACCTCCTGGACGGGGAACTCCGGAAGGCGACTTGTACGTCATCGCCCCCGTACGGTCGTCATGGGACGACGAGGTGGAAGCCGATCATCCCCTAGGGTCGTACGGGGTTCTGACACCCCGCGGCAACGGGGCGAACGGTGTGCACGGCAGGTAGTGAGGCGACGGTATGGCGCAGCAGGCATACGTGACGGAGACGGCGGACGGCGGCTCGGGACCCGAGCGCCGCAGAGACCGGTTCCGGCGCCTGCTCGGCCGCCCGCTCTCCGGCTGGCGCGGTGACCGCCGCGTCTGGCGCCGCGGTGCCGTGCTGGCCGCCCTCGCGGTGCTCGTCGCCCTGGTGATGCTGCTGCACGCGCAGATCCCGAACGCGATCGGCAACCTCGGCAGTCTCACGGAGACCTTCCTGCCCTGGCTCGGCCTGTTCGTGCCGGTGCTGCTCCTGCTCGGTTTCCTCCGCAGGTCCGCGACCGCGCTGATCGCGGTGCTGCTTCCGGCGGCCGTGTGGCTGAACCTCTTCGGCGGGCTGCTCTCCGACAAGTCCGCCACCGGCGGCGACCTCACGGTGGCCACCCACAACGTCAACGCCGACAACGCCGACCCGTCGGGCACCGCCCGGGACGTGGCCGCCTCCGGCGCGGACGTGGTGGCACTGGAGGAGCTGACCGCCTCGGCGGTGCCGGTGTACGAGAAGGCGCTGGCGTCGACGTACAGGTACCACGCGGTCGAGGGCACCGTTGGGCTGTGGAGCAAGGACCCGCTGACCGGCGTGAAGGCCGTCGACATCAAGCTGGGCTGGACCCGTGCCATGCGGGCCACGGTGACCGCCCCGGACGGGAAGGTCGCGATCTACGTCGCCCACCTGCCGTCCGTCCGGGTGAAGATGGAGGCCGGGTTCACCGCCCGGCAGCGCGACAAGAGCGCCGACGCGCTGGGCGAGGCCATCGCCGACGACAGGCTTCCCCGCAAGATCCTGCTCGGCGACCTCAACGGCACGATGAACGACCGCGCGCTCAACGCCGTCACCTCCCAGATGCGCTCCACGCAGGGCGCGGCGGGCAGCGGCTTCGGGTTCAGCTGGCCGGCGTCGTTCCCGATGGCGCGGATCGACCAGATCATGGTGCAGGGCGTGAAGCCGGTGAGTTCGTGGACCCTGCCCGAGACCGGCAGCGACCATCTGCCGGTGGCGGCCCGAGTGAGCCTCACCACCTCTTCGTAACCCGCGGAGGCCTTTGGAATAGCGGGCCCAGGCGTGTTTGTTCCGCACTTGAACATACACTCGTACGGAACTCCGCTCTCCCCTGAAAGGCTCGGCTCTTCATGCCCTTGGCCCTGCTCGCTCTGGCCGTCGGCGCTTTTGGTCTCGGCACCACCGAATTCGTGATGATGGGGCTGCTGCCCGATGTCGCGGACGACCTGGGCATCTCCATCCCCACCGCGGGTCACCTGGTCTCGGCGTACGCGCTGGGCGTGGTGATCGGCGCCCCGCTGCTCGCCGCGGTCACCGCCCGGATGTCCCGTCGCAAGGTCCTCATCGGCCTGATGGGGCTGTTCGTGGCCGGCAACGCGCTCTCCGCCCTCGCCCCCGGCGAGCACTGGCTGCTCGCGGCCCGCTTCCTGAGCGGGCTCCCGCACGGTGCCTTCTTCGGGGTGGGCGCGGTCGTCGCCACCGGCATGGTGGCGCCGGAACGCAAGGCCCGCTCGGTGTCCCTGATGTTCCTCGGCCTGACCCTCGCCAACATCGCGGGCGTGCCCGTCGCCACCCTCATGGGCCAGCACCTGGGCTGGCGGGCGACCTTCCTCGGCGTCAGCGCGATCGGCCTGGCGGCGATAGCCTCCCTGGCGCTCCTCATCCCGCACGACCACGCGCACGCCCCGGCGGTGGGCCTGCGCCGCGAACTGGTCGCCCTGAAGTCGGTGCCCGTCTGGCTGGCGCTCGGCACCACGGTCGCGGGCTTCGGCGCGCTGTTCTCCGCGTACAGCTACATCACGCCGATGCTCACGGACGCGGCCGGCTACGCCGACTCCAGCGTGACGCTGCTGCTCGCCCTGTTCGGCGTGGGCGCGACGGCCGGCAACCTGATCGGCGGACGCCTCGCCGACCACTCGCTGCGCGGCACCCTGTTCGGCGGCCTGACCTCGCTGGTCGTGGTCCTGGCCCTGTTCCCGGTCCTGATGTCGACGCAGTGGACCGCGGCGACGGCGGTCGTCCTCCTGGGCACGGCGGCCTTCGTCACCGGCTCCCCGCTCCAGCTGATGGTCATGGAGAAGGCCTCGGCCGCCCCCGCCCTGGCCTCCTCCGCCAACCAGGCCGCCTTCAACCTGGCCAACGCCGGCGGCGCCTGGATCGGCGGCCTCGCCCTGGCCGCGGGCCTCGGCGCGACGTCCCCGGCCCTGACGGGCGCCGCCCTGGCCGTCCTCGGCCTCGGCGTCGCGGCGGTGGCGGCGGTCGTGGACCGGCGGCGCGTGGGCGTGCCGGCCGGCCGGGAGCGCGTGGTCGCCTCGCATGTGCCGGAGCAGGCGGAAGCCGTGCGGTACTGAGCGGTCGTACGACGAGAAGGGGCGTCCGGTGAACACCGGGCGCCCCTTCCTTTCGGTCTGTCGGCGGCCTGTAGTCCCCTGTAGGCGACCTGTCGGTGGTTTGTCGGTGGGGGCTGGCACTGTCCTCGGTATGACGCGAATCGACAAGAACCCCAAGAGCGGGGACTCCGCCGTTTCCGTGCGGGGGCTGGTCAAGCACTACGGCGAGACCAAGGCGCTGGACGGCGTCGACCTGGATGTGCGCGAGGGCACCGTGATGGGTGTGCTCGGGCCGAACGGCGCCGGTAAGACCACCCTCGTACGCATTCTGTCCACCCTCATCACCCCCGACGCCGGACAGGCCACCGTCGCCGGTTACGACGCCGTGCGCCAGCCCCGCCAGCTGCGGCGGGTGATCGGGCTCACCGGGCAGTACGCCTCGGTGGACGAGAAGCTGCCGGGCTGGGAGAACCTTTACATGATCGGGCGGCTGCTCGACCTGCCCCGCAAGGAGGCCCGCACCCGGGCCGACGAGCTGCTTGAGCGGTTCTCGCTGACGGATGCCGCGAAGCGGCCGGCGAGCACCTACTCGGGCGGTATGCGGCGGCGGCTCGACCTCGCCGCCTCGATGATCGGGCGGCCCCAGGTGCTCTTCCTGGACGAGCCCACCACCGGTCTCGACCCCCGCACCCGCAACGAGGTGTGGGACGAGGTCAAGCGGATGGTCGGGGACGGGGTCACCGTCCTGCTCACCACCCAGTACATGGAGGAGGCCGAGCAGCTCGCCACCGAGCTGACCGTCGTGGACCACGGCAAGGTCATCGCCGCCGGCGCCATCGAGGAGCTCAAGGCGAAGGTCGGTGGACGCTCACTGCGGGTACGGCCCCTGGATCCGCTGCAGCTCCAGCCGCTCGCCGGATGGATCGACGAGCTCGGCATCACCGGCCTCGCCACCTCCACCGTGGACACCGAGAGCGGCACTCTCATCGTCCCGATCCTCAGCGACGAGCAGCTGACCGCCGTGGTCGGCGCGGTCACCGCGCGCGGCATCACGCTCTCCTCCATCACCACCGAACTGCCCAGCCTGGACGAGGTGTTCCTGTCCCTCACCGGCCACCGCGCCAGTGCCCCGCAGGACACCGTCCCCACCGACACCCGCGAGGAGGTCGCCGTATGAGCGCCGCAACCGCCACCACGATCGACGCCGACGCCCGGATCCCCCTGCGCGGACATCTCCGGCACACCGGCGCCCTGATCCGCCGCAACCTGCTCTGGATCCGCCAGGACCCGGAGTCGATGTTCGACGCCATCCTGATGCCGGTCGTCTTCACCCTGCTGTTCGTCTTCGTCTTCGGCGGCTCGATCGGCCAGGCCCTGGGCGGCGGGCAGGACGGATACGTCCAGTACGTCATCCCGGGCATGATCGCGATGATGAGCATGACCCTGTCCCAGGGTGTCGGCACCGGCTTCAGCCAGGACTTCAACTCCGGTGTCATGGACCGCTTCCGGTCCCTGCCCATTGGGCGCGGCTCGGTGCTGTTCGCGAAGATCTCGGTGGAACTGCTGCGGATGCTGTTCGCGACCACCGTGCTGATGATCGTCGCCGTCCTGGTGGGCTTCGACATCCACCACTGGGGCGGTCTGTTCGCGGCGGTCGGCCTGTCCGCCGTGTTCGCCTCCTCGATCATGTGGGTGTTCCTCACCCTGGGCGTGATCCTGAAGAACGCGCAGTCCGTGCAGGCGATGGGCTTCCTGGTGCTGTTCCCGCTCCAGTTCGGCTCGTCGATCTTCGCGCCGACGAACTCGATGCCGGGCTGGCTCCAGCACTTCACCGACTACAACCCGCTGTCCACGCTCGCCGACGCGGCCCGCGGACTGATGGTGGGCGGCCCGGTCGCGCACGACCTGTGGGTCACGCTCGGCTGGTCGGCGGCGATCACCGCGGTGGCGGCCCCGTACGCCATCCACAAGTTCCGCACGAAGAACTGACCGGCCCGACCGGCCTGGACGCCCAGGCGTCGGTGCGCGTCACACCAGGGCGGCGGCCTCCTGCGGGGAGAGGCCGTCGCCCTCCGCGTACGCCGACTCGAAGGCCGCGTCGCCGAGCACCGCGCGCAGCGCCCGTTCGGCACCGGCCCGCACCTCGCGCTCGACACTGGTCGGGGCATGGCCGGCCGGCAGCAGCGCGTCCCCGGCGGCGAGACAGCGAACGCCGTCCCGGGCCCGGGCCCCGCCGTCGAACCCGGCGAGGGCGAGCCCGGCGGTGCGCAGGTACATGGTGCGCATATGGGGGGCGATGGTCAGGGCCAGCGGATCCTCGGACTTCTCCAGCGCCCTGCGGGTCAGCCTCAGGCACTCCTCGTAGCAGCCGTCCATCGCCTCCAGCCAGGCCTCCGAGCCGAGGATGAAGGCGTCGAAGATGACGAAGTGGGCGATGCCGAACTGCTGGCGCAGCAGCCGCAGTTGCTCACGTGCCTCGGGGATGCGGCCGGTCATGCCGAGCCGGCCGGCGAGGAACATCCGGGAGGCGGGCATCGCCTCGTTGCGGGCGCCGTCCTGGTCGGCGATCACCGAGCGCAGCAGGAGTTCGCCGCGCTCGGCCTCCCCGGTCTCCAGCAGCACGCTGCCGAGGCGGGCGTTGAGCACGGACTTCTGGGCGCGGGCACCGAGCTGTTCGGCCCGCTCGATCGCCCGCTCGTAGTCGTCGGCGGCCGCCCGCCACTCGCCCTTGCGCTCATGGGCCTCGGCGCGCGCGGAGAGCGCCTCGGCGGTCCCCCACACATCACCGAGCCGCTCGTAGATCGCCAGCGCCTCCTCGGCGTCCTGGATGGCGTCGCCGGCCCAGTCGGAGCGGTTGGCGAGCAGGTTGGCCCGCCACTGGAGGGCGGCGGCCAGCTCCCAGTCGTAGCCCGGGGTGGCCCGGCAGGTGTCGACGGTCGCCCTGATGACGTCCCGCAGCCGGTTCATGTCCCCGGTGAGCATGATGGCGAAGAACCACAGGGAGCCCGGCATGCGGCAGGTCTGCGCCATACCGGGCTCGTAGGTGGCGGCGATGGAGCGCAGCTTCGTCTGCGCGTGCTGGTTCTGCCAGGCGTCCAACTCGGTGTCCATGCAGGCGAGATGGACGAGATGGGCGCCTCGCCTGGCCTCCTCCAGGACCTCGCCGGTCCACGGCGGCGGGGTGTCCGTGCAGCGCTCCCACACCGGCGCGGCGGGGCGGACCGGCTCGGTGAAGGGGTCGGGGCCGAGGCCCTGGACCTCGCGCGACCAGTTGCGGGCCTCGATGCGCAGGTCGCGCATCTGCCAGTACCAGGCCAGCGACAGGACCAGGCACAGCCCTTCCTGCTCGTCGCGGTCGGCCACGGCCCGGCGCAGCGCGGTGCGCAGGTTCTCGTACTCGCGCTCCAGGCGCTCGATGGCGGCGAGTTGGCCGGAGCGGCGCAGCAACGGGTCGGTGACGCGGGCGAGTTCGCGGTAGTACGTCAGATGCGCGCGCTCGGCGTCGGCACGGGCCCCGTCCGCCTCGTCGAGGCGCTCGCCGGCGTACTCGGCGACGGTCTCCAGGAGCCGGTAGCGCATCTCGCCGTCCCCCGAAGGGGCCGCCACCACCAGGGACTTGTCGACGAGCGAACCGAGCGCGTCCAGCGCGCCGGGGCCGCAGACCGCTTCGGCGGCGGCCAGGTCGCAGCCGCCGGCGAACACCGAAAGCCGCCGCAGGACGTCCCGTTCCTCCTCGTCGAGCAGGTCCCAGGACCAGTCGACGACAGCCCTGAGGGTCTGCTGGCGGGGCAGGACGGTACGGCTGCCGGAGGTGAGCAGCCGGAACCGGTCGTCGAGCCGGTCGGCGATCTGGCGAGGGGTCAGCATCCGCAACCGGGCGGCGGCGAGCTCGATTCCCAGGGGCAGCCCGTCGAGGCGCCGGCAGATCTCTGCGCAGGCCGCCGCGGTCTCCTCGTCGGCGTCCACCCGGAACCCGGGCCGGGCCGCGGCGCCCCGATCGGCGAGCAGCCGCAGCGCGACGGGCTCGGGCAGGGGCTCCACGGGACGCAGCAACTCCCCCGGTACGCCGAGGGGTTCACGACTGGTGGCCAGGATGGTCAGCCCCGGGCAGCGCTCCAGGAGCCGTTCCGCCAGCCGGGCGGCCGCGTCGACCACGTGCTCGCAGTTGTCCAGGATCAGCAGCATGCTGCGCCGGCCGCAGTGCTCGGCGAGCCGCTCGACGGGCTCGTCGAGCCGCTCGCTGCCCGCGGCACGCATCGCCTCGGCGGCACCGGCGCCGTACAGCACGGTCTCGCGGGCCCCGACGGCGGTGAGCACGGCCTCGGGCACCGCGTCCGGATCGTCGACCGGCGCGAGCTCCGCCAGCCACACCCCGTCCCGCACCACGTCCCCCACGGCCTCGGCGGCCTCCTGCGAGAGCCGCGTCTTCCCGGCCCCGCCCGGCCCGAGCAGTGTGACGAGCCGCGCGGTCGCGAGGTCACCCCGGATGGCATCGATGTCGGCTTCCCGGCCGACGAAGGAGGTGAGCCGGGCACGGAGGTTGCCGGCGGGCGAGGGTGCGGCCGTGTGAGCCGGGGTCCCCTCCGCCGAGGGGGCCTGCGCGGCCGGGGCCTGCTCGCGGGCGCCACCAACGGGCCCACCCGTACCCCGGCCCCGGCGGGACGGCTCGGGCCGCAGCAACTCCCCGTGCAGCGCCCGCAGTTCGGCCCCCGGGTCGGCTCCAAGCCGGTCCGCGAGCAGTTGTCGTACGGACTCGTAGGCGGCCAGCGCCTCCGCTGTGCGGCCCGTGTCGCGCAGGGCGCGCAGGCGGAGGCACTGGAGGGGTTCGTCGAGGGGGTGGGTGTCGCAGAGGGCGGTCAGTTCGGGGAGGGCCTGGTCGGCCTGGCCCAGGGCGAGGGCGGCGGTGTGGCGGGCGCGCAGGGCGTCGAGCCGGCGGGCCTCGGCGCGGGCCGCCTCGGCCGTGCGGTCGGGCAGATCGGCCAGCGCCGGACCCCGCCACAGGACGAGGGCGTCGTCCAGGACCACGGCCGCCTTCGCGGGGTCGCCGTCGGCCAGCGCCCGCATGCCGTCACCGGCGAGCCGCTCGAAACGGTGCAGGTCGATGTCGTCCGACGCGGCCGTCAGCCGGTAACCGCCGTCCACGGACGCCACGGCGTCCGCGCCGAGCGCCCGCCGCAGCCGCCCCACCAGCGCCTGCACCGCGCCCGTCGCGTCGGCGGGCGGGTCGCCGTCCCACACCTCGTCCACCAGGAGGCTCACCGGGACGGTCCGGCCGGGCCGCAGAGCGAGCACGGTCAGCAACGCACGCAGGCGCGTCCCGCCGACCGGGACGGTCGTACCGTCGGAGCGGAGTGCTTGCGTGGTGCCGAGGATGCGATAGCGCACGGGGTCCATTGTCTCTGCCGGGGGCGGGACGGGTCACGGGGTTCCGGGAGCGGGGTGTCGGGTGGCCGGCTGGGGTGCCGGGGGTGGCCGGGGTACCGGTTGACCTGCCGGGTTGCGGGGGGCTGGCCGGGGTGCCGGTTGACCTGCCGGGTTGCGGGGGGCTGGCCGGGGTACCGGTTGACCTGCCGGGTTGCGGGGGGCTGGCCGGGGTACCGGTTGACCTGCCGGGTTGCGGGGCGGGTCGGCCGGCAGGGACGCCGGGGGCTGCCGAGGCCGGTCGGAGGGCCGGGGGCGGGACGGGTCACGCGGCTCCGAGAGTGGGATGTCGGGTGGCCGGCAGGGACGCCGGGGCCGGCTGGGGTGCTGGTTGGCCAACCGGGTTGCCGGGGCGGGTCGGCCAACCGGAGTGCCGGGGCTGGTCGGAGGGCCGGGGCCAGCCGGACCGGCGAGGTCGGTCGGAGTGTGTCGGGGCTGGTCGGCCGCTCGGACTGCCGAGGCCGACCGCGCTGCCGAAGCCCGTCGGACTGCCGAGGCACGCCCGCGCTGCCGAAGCCCGTCGGACTGCCGAGGCACGCCCGCCGCGGCCAGGCGTCCGTGTCGAGGTCCTCCCAACAGGCCGACCGCCGGAGGGCTCATGCCCCGCCCAAGACCTCCAGCGTGACCAGCACCCCCGCCTCGGACCGCACACCCCCACCACCCGCGAACCACTTCGGGCACGCGTCCACCGACCGCAGTGACCGTCGCCCCGGCACCGGCTCCCAGGTCCGAGAACCCGGCTCCGTCCTGCCGTACTCCTGTGTCACGACCTGCACCTTCCGCACCCGTCCCCGCACCTCGGGCAAGCGCCCGCCGTGCGTCTCGACGGTGAGCAGCCCGACGAACCCCTGAGAGTCCTTTGGCACCAGCGCATCTTCCGCCACCCCCACGACCAGGCCGCTCACGTCCCGCAGCACCCGCACGGCACCCTGTTCCACCGGTCCGGTGAGCTCGGTGAGGTGGTGGTCCCAGCCGCCGCCGAGCACGTCGGCCGGGGCACGGAACAGCAGCGGCCAGCCCACCTCCTCCCCCACCGAGAAGGGCGTACCGCAACACTCCATCTGCCAGTCCGCGTAGAACACGTGCCAGAGCCCCATGTCCCCACCCTTCCATGGAACCCCCGCCCCACCCCAAGACGTTTTCCCCTGTGCCCGGTACCGTCGGGCAGTCCCACCGCGCGCGTGTCCAGTCCAGGGAGCCCCATGACCACCGCCACCACCCGCCACAGCGACCGGCGGATCAGCCCCGTCTTCCTCGGGATCTGCGCCGTGACGGCGGTGACGGGCTGGGCCACCTGGACCGGCTTCGCCGAGAAGCCCGGCGTCGCCGTGTTCCTGTTCGTGACCGGCGCCTGGATCGTCTCCCTCTGTCTGCACGAGTACGCGCACGCCCGCACCGCCCTGCACAGCGGCGACATCACGATCGGCGCCAAGGGCTACCTCACGCTGAATCCTCTGAAGTACACCCATGCCCTGCTCAGCATCGTGCTCCCCGTCATCTTCGTGATCATGGGCGGCATCGGCCTGCCCGGCGGCGCGGTCTTCATCGAGCGCGACCGGATCCGCGGCCGCTGGCGGCACAGCCTGATCTCGGCGGCGGGCCCCCTTACGAACGTCCTGTTCGCGATCGCCTGCACGGCCCCGTTCTGGCTGGACGCCCTCGCCGGGGTCCCGCTGGAGTTCCGCTTCGCGCTGGCCTTCCTCGCCCTGCTGCAGGTCTCGGCCGCGATCCTGAACTTCCTGCCGGTCCCGGGCCTGGACGGCTACGGCGTGATCGAGCCCTGGCTCTCCCCCGGCATCAAGCGCCAGATCGAGCCGTTCGCGCCCTTCGGCCTGCTGTTCGTGTTCGCGCTGCTGTGGGTGCCGCAGGTCAACAGCGTGTTCTTCGACCTGGTCGACGCGGTCCTGCGCGGACTCCAGGTCGACCCCGGGGAAGCCTCGTTCGGCTGGAGCCTCTACCGCTTCTGGACCTGAGCGGCCCGCCCCCGCTTGAGGTAGTACCAGCACATGTTGGAGGAGAGTCCGGCCAGCAGCACCCACACGACCCCGAGCCAGCTGCCCTGCGCGAAGGAGACGACCGCCGCGGCCACGGCGAGGAGGCAGACGGCGAGGGCGTAGAGGGCTAGGCGGGGCATTTCCACGGGCTCCTGTCAGGGGGACACTGCTGCGCTACGGCGTCCAGTGTCCCCCATCGCCTCACACGTCCGTGACCCGCAGCCCCGCGTGCGCCTTGTACCGCCGGTTCACCGAGATCAGGTTGGCGACCAGCGACTCCACCTGGTGGGCGTTGCGCAGGCGGCCCGCGAAGATGCCGCGCATGCCGGGGATACGGCCGGCCAGCGCCTGCACGATCTCCACGTCGGCCCGCTCCTCGCCGAGCACCATGACGTCGGTGTCGATCTCCTCGACCTCCGGGTCCTGGAGCAGCACGGCCGACAGATGGTGGAAGGCGGCGGTGACCCGCGAGTCCGGCAACAGGGACGCGGCCTGCTCGGCGGCGCTTCCCTCCTCCGGCTTCAGCGCGTAGGCGCCCTTCTTGTCGAAGCCGAGCGGGTTGACGCAGTCGACGACGAGCTTGCCGACGAGTTCCTCGCGCAGCGACTCCAGGGTCTTGCCGTGGCCGTCCCACGGCACGGCGACGATCACGATGTCACTGCGGCGCGCGGTCTCGGCGTTGTCGGCGCCCTCGACCCCGTGGCCGAGTTCCTCGGCGGCGGCCTGCGCGCGGTCGGCGGCGCGGGAGCCGATGATCACCTTCTGCCCGGCGCGGGCGAGCCGGTAGGCGAGGCCCTTGCCCTGCGGCCCGGTCCCGCCGAGCACGCCGACGACGAGCCCGGAGACGTCGGGAAGGTCCCAGGGGTCCTTGGCGGGAGCCTTCTGTGCAGCACTGTCGCTAGAGGTCATGGCGCCGACTTTACGTGCGCCCCGCCCGCCTGGGCCGGTCGGGTGAGCGGGTTCACGGACCGGCGGCGACCCGGTGGCGAACGCCGGCGGCATGCCCGTGCCCTGCCCGGTTCGGGCGAATCCGGGGTGAACCGCGGGTCACGCCCGCCCGGGTGCGGCAGGATGCGGCCCCATGGACGCCGTACGGGTCGCGCTGCTGCGCGAAGTGCTCGCCGGGACCGAGTGGTTGGGAGCCACGCGACGCTTCGCGGGCGTGCTGCGCGGCTCGGTGGTCTCGCACGGCGGCGGACTGCTCCTGGTCGGCACGCCGGAGTACGAACCGTGGCATCTGGCGGCCCACCTGGTCGACGAGGCCGCCTGGTCGGGCACACCGGAGCTGGCCCCCACTCTCGTACGCCACGACGCGCGCCCCTCCGACCCCGCGCATCTGTCGGTCGGGCCGGGCCGGCTCGCGGCGGCCCGGCGCGGCGAGACCCTGCTGGTGGTGTCCCCGGACCGGCCGGGCGCCCCGCTTCTGGAGCAGGTCCATGACGCCCGGCGGGCCGGCGCGACGGTCCTCTCGCTCGGCCCCGGTGAGGACGGACTCGCCGCGATGTCCCACGAGTCGCTGGCCGTGCCGGAGGGCACGGACCTCGATCTGGACACCGTCCAGCACCTGGTGAGCGCGGCGGCCGGGGAGAACGCCGTCCCCACGCCCCGGGGCCGGCGGCGCTTCCGGGACCGGCTGTCGAGACTGGCCGACCAGCTGACGGCACCGCCTCCGGCCCGCTGGTAGCCGCGGAAAAGCAGTTGCCGGACCGGGAGGCCTCCCCCGACCATGACGGCTCGTGACCGACGACGCCCCCGCACCCGCTTCCGGCCTGCGCGCGATGCTCCCCGACCTCGCCCCCTGGCGGGCCTCCCGGGACTTCCGGCGGCTGTGGTACTCGGGGCTGATCTCGAACTTCGGCAGCTTCCTGACCTTCGTGGCCCTGCCGGTCCAGCTGAAGGACCTGACGGGCTCGGCGGCGGCGGTGGGCGCGATCGGGGCCGTGGAGCTGATCCCGCTCCTCGTCTTCGGCCTGTACGGCGGCGCGCTCGCGGATGCCTGGGACAAGCGGAAGCTGATCGTGTGGACCGAGGTGGGGCAGGCTCTGCTGAGCGCGGCCCTGCTGCTCAACGCGCTGTTCCCGCACCCCGCCGTCTGGCCGCTGTACGTCGTCGCGGCCCTGTCCTCCGCCCTGGTCTCGGTGCAGCGTCCCGCGCTCGACTCCCTGTGGCCCCGGATCGTGGCCCACGACCACCTCCCGGCGGCGGCCGCGCTGAACTCCTTCCGCTGGACGGTGGGCGGGGTCGCGGGCCCGGCCCTGGCGGGCGTGGTGGTGGCCTACGCGGGCCTGGGCTGGGCGTACGGTGCGGACCTGCTGACCTTCGCCGTCTCCGTCGTCCTCGTGGCCCGGATCGCGTCCTCGCCGGCCTCCCACGAGGCCGCCAAGCCGTCGCTGAAGGCCATCGCGGAGGGCGCCCGGTACGCCTGGAGCCGCAAGGAACTCCTCGGCACCTACGCCGTGGACCTCGCCGCGATGTTCCTGGCGATGCCGCTGGCCCTGCTGCCGTTCCTCGCCGACGAACTGGACGCGCGGTGGTCGCTGGGTCTGATGTACGCGAGCATCCCGCTCGGCGCCCTGCTGGTGAGCCTCATGAGCGGCTGGACGTCACGGATCCACCGGCACGGCCGGATGGTGGTGCTGTCGGCGGCCCTGTGGGGCGTGGCGATCGCGGCGGCCGGGGTCATGGACGACGTATGGCTGGTGCTGCTGTTCCTGACCGTGGCCGGCGGCTGCGACATGGTCAGCGGGATCTTCCGCGGGGCCATGTGGAACCAGACGATCCCGGACGAGTTGCGCGGGCGGCTCGCCGGGATCGAGCTGCTGTCGTACTCGGTGGGCCCGACCGTCGGTCAGGTCAGGGCCGGCGGTTTCGCCGCGTGGTGGGGCGTGCGGACGTCGGTCTGGTCCGGTGGCCTGCTGTGTGCGGGCGCCGTGGGCCTGCTGGCCCTGTGCCTGCCGGGGCTGATGTCGTACGACGTGCGCACGAACGAGCACGCGACGCGGCTGCGCACGCAACGCGAGGCAGCCGCGCCGACCCCCATGGAGGCGTGATCAGCTGTCTTCGCTGCTCGCGGGGGCGTCGTGCCACTTGGGGTCGTTCTCCCACTCGAGGTTGCGCTCGCGGGCCCTTTCCATCGCCTGCTCCGCTTCCTTCCGGGTCGCGTAGGGCCCGAAGCGGTCCTTGGCCGGGCACTCGGGCCCTTCCTCGACCGTCTTGTGCTCCAGGCAGTAGTACCACTCGCCCGGCTTGCCGACCGCACGCTTCTTGAACAAGGGCATGACCTGCTCCTCTCGCCAACGTCATGTTCCCCCATAGCCGCTGGATAGACTCGTCCGCATGTCTGGCCAGTCGCTGCTCGTGCCCGGGGAGCTGTCCCCCATCCGTTCCGTGCCCGGAAACATCCGGCGCCCCGAGTACGTCGGCAAGCCCGCGCCGACGCCGTACACGGGTCCGGAGGTGCAGACCCCGGAGACGATCGAGGCGATGCGGATCGCCGGCCGTATCGCGGCGCGGGCGATGGCGGAGGCCGCGAAGCTGATCGCTCCCGGGGTGACCACCGACGAACTGGACAAGGTGGCGCACGAGTACATGTGCGACCACGGCGCCTACCCGTCGACGCTCGGCTACCGGGGTTTCCCGAAGTCGCTGTGCACGAGCCTCAACGAGGTGATCTGCCACGGCATCCCGGACTCCACCGTGCTCCGGGACGGCGACATCATCAACCTCGACGTGACGGCGTACATCGGCGGGGTGCACGGCGACAACAACGCGACGTACCTGGTGGGTGACGTCGACGAGGAGAGCCGTCTGCTGGTCGAGCGGACCCGGGAGTCCCTGGACCGTGCGATCAAGGCCGTCAAGCCGGGCCGGCAGATCAACATCATCGGCCGGGTGATCGAGTCGTACGCCAAGCGCTTCGGCTACGGAGTCGTCCGGGACTTCACGGGCCACGGCATCAACTCCTCGTTCCACAGCGGCCTGATCATCCCGCACTACGACAGCCCGCACGCGACGACGGTCATCCAGCCCGGCATGACGTTCACGATCGAGCCGATGCTGACGCTCGGGACACACGAGTACGACATGTGGGACGACGGCTGGACGGTCGTCACGAAGGACCGCAGGCGGACGGCGCAGTTCGAGCACACGCTGGTGGTGACGGAGACGGGGGCGGAGATCCTGACGCTGCCGTAGATCCCTGACGAGGTCAGCGCTCCAGGAAGACCCGTCCTCCCACCTCGACCCATCCGCCGGGCTGCGGGGCGGTGAGGATCTGGGAGCCGGCGCCCTGGACGATGTTCAGGGCTCGCCCCAGTTCGTCGGTGAGCTGGAGAGCGGCGGCGCCGGTGGCCTCGTCCTCCTCGACACCGTCACCCCGGCCGGGAAAGCCACGGGCCCGGATCCGTCCGGCGGCCTCGTCCTCCCAGGCCCAGGCGTAGATCCACGCCCCCGGCGCCGGGACGGCCAGATCGTCCACCTCGGCGGCGCCGGCGTACTGCCGGAAGGTCCGGGGCGCCGCCCACTCTGCCCGCGCCTCGATCCAGCTGAACTCCCCGTCCAGCCGGGTACCGACGACCCCGGCGGGCGTGACGAGCTCGGGCACGTCGAGCAGCCAGGCGGCCCCGACACACGGGTATCCGGCGAAGGCCAGCCGTACGGAGGGCGTGTAGATGTCGATGACGCCCCGCTCGGGATCGTCGACGAACACGGTCTCGCTGAACCCGAGTTTCGCGGCGAACGCCTGTCGCTCGTCCCGGTCCGGCATCACGGACCCCTCACGGACGACCCCCAGCTCATTGCCGTAGCCACCGTTCGGCGCACAGAAGACGCGCAGCACGTCGTAGTCAGTCACGGGGGAATTCAAGCATCCGGGGAGCAGCGCCACGGGACGGGTTGTACGGGGCCGGGCGAGGGAGCGGTTGCACGTGCTCCGCTGCGGGCCACCGGGAAGGGCACACACCGGAGACGCAGCGGCCGGGACGCAGCACCGTCGGCGAGCCCGGCGGGGCAGGACATGCCCTCCTCCGACGCGGACCGCCAGGGAGGGACGCACGCCGAAGACGCGGTGGTCGGGGCGCGACACGGTCGGGCGAGCCCCCCCCCCCGGGGGGCAGGCACACCCCCCACTGCGGACCACCGGGAAGGGCGCACACCGGAGACGCAGCGGCCGGGACGCAGCACCGTCGGCGAGCCCGACGGGGCAGGACATGCCCTCCTCCGACGCGGACCGCCAGGGAGGGACGCACGCCGAAGACGCGGTGGTCGGGGCGCCCCATGCCCCCCTCTACTGCGGGCCACCGGGAAAGGCGCGCACCGGCGCCCCGGCGGCCGGAGACACGGGGGCCTGGGCGCGACCCCAGGTACACCCCCTACTCGGAGTAGGCGGGGCAGGTACCTCCCCCTACTCCGGGCCACCAGGAAGGGCGCACCCGAGACGCGGCAGCCGGGGCGCAGTACGGCCGGTGAACACGGCGGGGCAGGCATGCCCCCTACTCCGATCCACGGGAAATGGCGCGCGGCACCGTCGGTGAGCCCCACGGGGCGGGGCAGGTCCTCTGCTGCGGGCCGGCAGGGAAGGGCGCACGCCGGTGACGCGGTGGTCGTGGTGCGGCACGGGCCTGGGGTTGTCGCCGCCTTCGCGCGCCGGGGCGTGATCCTTTGCGCCGGCTGTGTCGGGGGCGACGGGCCGGCGCGTGGACCTTCTTCGGCGGCCGCTCCCGCAGGTTCGTGACCAGCGGAGCGAGGTGCTTTCGCGTCCGCGCACGGCGCCCCGACCGTGACCTCCGAGCAGAATCTTTGACCGTCCCTTGACCCTCCCTTGGTGTCTGTTTTGAGCCATCCCGCGATATCACTCAGGTAAGCCTCAGATAAGTTAGGTCAGCCTCACCAAACATGTGACACCCGTCACGTGATGTTCAACGTCAGCACCAGGAGCCCGCATGCGAGCCGCCAGACTGTCCGTCGTCACCGCCACCGCCGTGGCGGCACTGACCGCCGTCACGGGGTGCACGGAGAAGGGAAGCTCCGGCGACAGCAACCGCGTGATCGACGTGACCGCGACGGACAGCAAGTGCGAGGTCTCCAAGAAGGAGTTCCCGGCCGGCCACCTGGAGCTGGCGATCGAGAACAAGGGCTCCAAGGTCACCGAGGTCTACGTCCTCTTCCCGGACGACCGGATCGTCACCGAGCGGGAGAACATCGGCCCGGGCACCAAGCAGAAGGTCACGGCCGAGGTGAAGGCCGGCACCTACACGATCGCCTGCAAGCCCGGCATGAAGGGCGACGGCATCCGCCAGGAGGTCAAGGTCACCGGCGGGACGGCGGCCAAGCGCGACCCGCGCCTCGACGCCGCCGTCGCCTCGTACCGCCAGTACGCGCAGGAGCAGGCCGACGCGACCCTGCCGCTGGCGAAGACCTTCGCCGCCGCGGTCAAGGCCGGTGACCTGGAGGCGGCCAAGAAGGCCTACGCCCCCTCCCGGATCGGCTGGGAGCGCACCGAGCCGGTCGCGGAGTCCTTCGGGGACATCGACCCCAAGGTCGACGTCCGCGAGGACGGCCTGGAGGACGGCCAGAAGTGGACCGGCTGGCACCGCCTGGAGAAGTCCCTCTGGCAGGACAAGAAGATCACCGCCGAGGACAAGACCCTCGCCGACCAGCTGATCACCGACCTCACCGACTGGCAGAAGCGGGTCGGCAAGGCGGACATCACCCCGACCTCCATGGCCAACGGCGCCAAGGAGCTCCTCGACGAGGTCGCCACCGGCAAGGTCACCGGCGAGGAGGAGCGCTACTCCCACACCGACCTCGTCGACTTCAAGGCCAACGTCGAGGGCGCCGAGAAGTCGTACGAGCTGCTGAAGCCGGTCGCCGAGGAGAACAACGCGGCCCTGGTCGCCGAGCTCGACAAGCAGTTCGCGGCGATCGACACGCTGCTGGACAAGTACCGCGCGGACAAGTCGTCGTACGACTTCACCTCGTACGACAAGGTCGGCGACGCCGATCGCAAGCAGCTGTCGGACGGTGTGAACGCGCTCGCGGAACCGCTGTCCAAGCTCGCCGCCGCCGTCGTCACCAAGTCCGCCTGAGGCCGGGGCCATGACGGACACGACCCAGGAGTCGACTCCCTCGCGCCGCGCGCTCATCGGCTGGGGCGGGGCCGGGCTCGCGCTCGGTGCCGCCGCGGCCGGTGGCGCGGTCGCGATGACCCGCACCGGGGACGACCTCACCCCGACCGCTGCCGAGGCCGGTGCCGCCGTGGAGTTCCACGGCGCCCACCAGGCCGGTATCGCCACGCCCGTGCAGGACCGGCTGCACTTCGCCGCGTTCGACGTGACGACCGAGGACCGCGCCGAGTTCGTGCAGATGCTCAAGGACTGGACGGCCGCGGCCCGCCGGATGACCGCGGGCAAGGCGGTCGGGGAAGGGGCGTACGGCGGTCTCGCCGAGGCGCCGCCGGACGACACCGGGGAGGCGCTCGGTCTCAAGCCGTCGCGGCTGACGCTGACGATCGGCTTCGGCCCTTCCCTCTTCGAGAAGTTCGACCTGGCGGACCAGCGGCCCGAGGCACTCGTCGACCTCCCCCAGTTCGCCGGGGACAACCTCGACAAGAACCGCAGCGGCGGCGACCTGTGCGTCCAGGCCTGCGCGGACGACCCGCAGGTCGCCGTGCACGCGATCCGCAACCTCGCCCGGATCGGCTTCGGCAAGGTCGTCATCAGGTGGTCGCAGCTCGGCTTCGGCAAGACGTCCTCGACCACGCCCGACGCGCAGACCCCGCGCAACCTGATGGGCTTCAAGGACGGCACCCGCAACATCGCGGGCACGGAGACCGACCGCCTGGAGAAGTTCGTGTGGGCGGACTCCGCCAAGGACGCCAAGGACGCCCCGTGGATGCACGGCGGCTCCTACCTCGTCGCCCGCCGTATCCGTATGCACATCGAGACCTGGGACCGCACCTCGCTGCAGGAGCAGGAGGACGTCTTCGGCCGCGACAAGGGCGAGGGCGCCCCGGTCGGCAAGGCCAAGGAGCGCGACAAGCCGTTCCTGCCGGCGATGAAGCCCGACGCGCACGTCCGGCTCGCGCACCCCGACTCCAACGGCGGGGCGACGATCCTGCGCCGCGGCTACTCCTTCACCGACGGCACGGACGGTCTCGGCCGGCTGGACGCGGGGCTGTTCTTCCTGGCGTACATGAAGGACGTCCGGGAGGGCTTCATCCGTATCCAGCGTCATCTGGCCACCGACGCGCTCAACGAGTACATCCAGCACGTGGGTTCAGCGGTCTTCGCCGTCCCGCCCGGCGTCCGCGACAAAGACGACTGGTGGGGCAGCACGCTGTTCTCCAAGGAGGCCTGACCCGTGTTCTCCAACTACCTGATCGGTCTGCGCGAGGGCCTGGAGGCCTCTCTCGTCGTCTGCATCCTCATCGCCTACCTGGTGAAGACGGGGCGCCGGGACGCCCTGAGGCCCATCTGGATCGGCATCGGCGTCGCGGTCGCGCTCGCACTCGGCTTCGGCTGCGCACTCGAATTCGGCTCGCAGGAGCTGACGTTCGAGGCACAGGAGGCGCTCGGCGGCTCCCTGTCGGTCATCGCGGTCGGCCTGGTGACGTGGATGGTCTTCTGGATGCGGCGCACCGCCCGGCACCTGAAGTCCGAGCTGCACGGCAAGCTGGACGCCGCCCTCCAGATGGGCACGGGCGCCCTGGTCGCCACCGCGTTCCTCGCTGTCGGCCGCGAGGGCCTGGAGACCTCCCTGTTCGTGTGGACCTCGGTGCACGCGGCCGGCGACGGCACCCCGCGCCCGCTGATCGGGGCGACCCTGGGCATCCTGACGGCGGTCGTCCTGGGCTGGCTGTTCTACCGCGGCGCCCTGCGCATCAACCTCTCCAAGTTCTTCACCTGGACCGGCGGGATGCTGGTCGTCGTGGCCGCGGGTGTGCTGGCGTACGGCTTTCACGACCTCCAGGAGGCGAACTGGCTGCCCGGCCTGAGGGACGGGGCCTTCGACATCAGCGACACCATCCCGCCGGACAGCTGGTACGGCACCCTCCTCAAGGGCGTGTTCAACTTCCAGCCGGACCCGACCGTCCTTCAGGTCACGGTGTGGCTGCTGTACTTGATCCCGACGCTCGCGCTGTTCCTCGCCCCGGTAGGGTTCGCCTCCGGGAAGGGGAAGGTGAAGGCACCTGATGAGCAGGGATCGCGGCCCTCTAAGGCTCCGCAGGCTTGACCGGAGCGCACTGATAGCAGCCTCTGTGACCGTTTTGTCGTTGACGGCGAGCGGATGCATGGTGGTGCACGGCGAGCGGGAGGTGCTGCCCGCGACCACCAAGGCGGAGGCCGCCAAGGCGCTCCAGCAGTTCACGAACGCGTACAACGCGGCCGACAAGGCGTACGACAGCTCGCTGGACGCCGCCCATGTCACCGGCGCGCTCGGTGCCATCGACGCGGCACGGTTGAAGGCCGGCAAGGCCAACAGCCCGAGCGGCAACGCCTCGCACACCCCGCTGAAGCTGTCGGACGTGACGTACACGATCCCGAAGAAGGCGGGCTGGCCACGCTGGTTCGTCGCCGACGCGGCCGGCAACAAGGGCGGCACCGCGCGCTGGCTGTTCGTGTTCACCCGCGACGGCATGAACGAGCCGTTCCAGGTGGCGTATCTGACGCTGGTGGCCGAGGGCAAGGTGCCGCGGTTCAAGAAGGACGCGGACGGCTGGGCCGAGGCGGTCCCCGCGGACTCGACCGGTCTGGCCACCGAGCCCGGGAACCTGAGCAAGGACTACACGAACTATCTGAAGAGCGGCGGGGACGTCTTCGCGGACGGCTCGCACACCAGCGTGTGGCGGGCGGACCGGGCGAAGGACGCCATCCGGCCGGGGCTGGCCACCCAGTACATCGACGAGCCGCTGGCCAACGACGCCTACGCGCCGCTGGCGTTGCGCACGACGGACGGCGGGGCGCTGGTGTTCTTCGCCACGCACCACTACGTGAAGGAGACGGCCGCCTCCGGTACGTCGGTGCCGGACCCCGGTGCCGCCGTGCTCGCGCTGACGACCGGCGAGATCAAGCAGTCGCTGATGATGGAGTTCGTCTCCAACGAGGTGGCGCTCGACCCGCCGAAGGGCGCGGGCGACCAACGGGTCGACGTGATCGGGCGGATCCAGGGACTGACGTCCGCGAAGGGCTCGTAGGCAGCTCGTAGGCACCGGCGCGGCCCGTGTGCCAACGGCTCCTACCGGCTGTTACCGGCGCAGGGGCCAGGCCGCGCTCGTGTGGTCCGGCTCCTCGCCGACGTGGCGGGAGCAGACGTCGGTGAGGACTTCCAGGAGGCTGAGCGGGTCGGGCAGCGGGTGTTCGAGGCCGCGGACCCAGTGCACGGCCTGGTCGCCGGGCAGCCGGGCGGGCGGTACGAGGACGTAGGAGCCGCGGCAGTGCCACCGCAGGCCGGGGTGTTCGTCCGCCGTCTCGGGGTGGCAGTCCAGTTCGCACGGCCACCACTCGTCCTCGTCCTCGGGGGTGCCGCGGGTGAGGGTGAAGAAGAGGAGCCGCCCGTCGTCGCTCTCGGCGACCGGGCCCACCTCGATACCGGAGTCCAGGAGCCGCTCCAGGGCCTCCCGGCCGGCCTCCAGGGGGACGTCGAGGACGTCGTGGACCATGCCGGTCGCGGTGATGAAGTTGGCCTGCGGCTGGTGCCGGGCCCAGCGCTCGATCTGGGCGCGGTCGGTGGTCGACTGGGTCTGCCAGGCGAAGGACACGGGGTGCCGGGCGGGTGTGGGACAGCCGACCCGGTCGCAGGAACAGCGGTATCCGGGGGCGGGATGCGCGGCGGGCGCGAGCGGGAGTCCCGCTGAGGCGGCGGCCAGCAGCAGGGCCTCACGGCCGCCGTCGTCCCCGGCGGCGGCCTCCTTCGGCCGGCGTCCGCGCAGCCACTGGGAGAGTTTGCCCTGCAGGCCGGTCAGGCCCCCCGACTCCGCGCTCATCTACCACCCTCGCCTCGCTGTCGTGCCAAACAGCATGCCTCATGGTCCCACCTTCCTCTGCTCCGGGGGGCCCTGAGCGGATATGGGGGGTTCGGAAGCAATGCCCGTTGACCGTGTACGGGTCAGCGGGGTGCGATGCCGTGGAGGGCGTAGTCGACGAGGGTGTCGGTGTAGTCGTAGCTGATCGGGCCGGTGTGCTGGAGCCAGCGCTGGGCGAGGGGGGAGACCCAGAGTTCGAGGGCGATGCGCGGGTCGATCTCGGGGCGCACCTGGCCGGCCTCCTGGGCCGCGCGCACCCGGTCGACGTACAGCTGGAGCGAGGGTTCGAGGAGCTTGGCCACGAAGGTCCGGCCGACCTTCTCGTCGACGACGCCCTCTGCCGCCAGTGCCCGGGACGGGGCTTCGAAGCGGGGGTCCTTGAGCTGGTCCACGGTGAGCCGCAGTACGCCCTTGAGGTCGGCGGCGAGATCGCCGGTGTCCGGAATGGCGTATGTCTCCTCGGGGGCGGCCTCCCGTGCCGCCTGCGCGCTGAGGTCGAGGAACGCCTCCATCAGCACCTCCGCCTTCGAGGACCACCAGCGGTAGATCGTCTGCTTGCCGACCCCCGCGCGGGCGGCGATGCCCTCGATCGTGGTCTTCGGGTAGCCGGCCTCCACGACGAGGTCGAGAGCGGCGTCGTAGATGGCGCGACGGGACCTCTCACTGCGCCGGGTGGTGTCGGGGGCGGACTGCTTGGGGTTCTGGGTGGCCATGGGGCGAACCTATCAGGTTGACAAGACGGTGCGTCTCGCCGGAGAGTGAGGAGGTGTTGAGTGAGACGATACGTCTCGTCACGCGTTGGGTGAGTGAAAGGGGCAGGTCATGGCGCGAGGTGAAAAGGGCGGCATGCTCGGAGTGGGCGGCACCCGCAGCAACATCGGCCGCAAGGCGCTGCGCGGAGGCAACCGCGACGGCCGGATCGGCGGCGCGCGGGACCCGCAGGCACGCAAGCGCGAGCTGCTGCGGAAACTCCAGGAGAAGCGGGAGGCGGACGGGGCGGGGGAAGCGTCGACGTGACCGCGGCCCCCGGTGGATCGGGCCCAGGACTGGCCTAGGACCTGTCCGCCGGGGGCCAGCCGTCGCCCCAGGCCGCGTCCCTCGCCGCCTTGTACAGGTCGCCGTGGCGCTTGGTGACCGTGCGCCGGGCCAGCTGCTCGTCGGGCTCGCAGAGGTCGAGGAGGACTTGGCCCTTGCGGATCTGGGGGCGGCGGATCACCCGGGCGGGCACCGGGGTGGCGGGGAGCCGGGTGGCCGCGACATAGCTGAACTTCTCGTCCTCGTACGGCAGTGAGCCGCCCTTGACCTGACGGTGGAGGGAGGAGCGGCTGACCCGCGCGGAGAAGTGGCACCAGTCCTCGCCGGGGACGATCGGGCAGGCGGCGCTGTGCGGGCAGGGCGCGGCGACCCGGAAACCGGCGGCGATCAGGCGCTCGCGGGCCTCGATGACACGGGCGTACCCGGCGGGGGTCCCGGCCTCGACGATCACGACCGCCTGCGCCGACGCCGCCGCGGTGTCCACGAGGGCGGTTCGGTCGGCCGGGGTGAGTTCGTTGAGGACGTACGAGACGGTGACCAGGTCGGTCGCCGGCAGGACGAGGTCCTGGCCGATCCTGGCGCGCTGCCAGCGGGCGTCCTTCAGGGCCGGGTGGGCGGCGGCGATCTCGCGGCCGAGGGTGAGCGCGGGGTCGGACCAGTCGAGGACGGTGACCGCCCGGTCGCCCGGCCAGGTGGCGGTGACCGCCCAGGTCGCGGCGCCGGTGCCGCCGCCGATGTCGGTGTGGTCGGCGGGGGTCCAGCCGGGGACGGCCTCGGCGAGTGCCTCCAGGGCCGCGTGGACCGCCTCGAAGGTGGCGGGCATGCGGTAGGCGGCATAGGCGGCCACGTCCGCGCGGTCGCGCAGGATCGGGGTGTCGGTGGGGATGGCTCCGCGATACGTGGCGATCAGGCGGTCCACCGCCTGAGCGGCCCGCTTCGGAGGGAGGCCGTCAAGGAGGGTGGCGAGGGCGCTGCGGAGGGTCTCGGCCGGGGGCACGGGGGCGGTCACCCGGTGATTCTAGGGGCGGCCGACGTGGGGGCGGCCCTCACGGGTTCCCTGCGGGGCTTGCGGGGCTGGGATCGCGGGTGGTCGGGGGGACACCTACGGATGCGGCGGAAGCCCACGCCTCCACACCCCGCGCGGGTACGCCTCACAGGCCCCCGCAAGGAGCACTCGCAAACGGACCCGAAACCCACACCCCCGCACCCCCAGACGGACCGGAGGTCACGCCCCCCGCACTGCCCGCGCCACCCGTGTCGCCGCCTCCGCTCGTGGTCGGTTTTCCGGGGGGCGTCTCCTCGGGTGCACCGTGTTCGCCAGGAGCACCACGAACGTGTCCGTCGCCGGGTCCAGGACCAGCGACGTGCCCGTGAAGCCCGTGTGGCCCGCCGCTCCGCGCCCCGCCAGCTCCCCCATGAACCACTTCTGGTCGATGGCGAAGCCCAGCCCGGGCGGGGTCAGCAGCAGCTCCACGAAGTCCGGGCCGAGGATGCGGGCGGGGCCGTACGCGCCTCCCGCCAGCAGGGCCCGGCAGAAGATCGCGAGGTCGCGGGCGGTCGAGAAGAGGCCCGCGTGACCCGCCACCCCGCCCAGCGCCCACGCGTTCTCGTCGTGGACCACGCCCCGCAGCATCCCCCGGTCCGCCTTGGCCCACGGCCGGCGCTGATCCTCCGTGGCCGCCGCCCCCGGACAGGGGCCGAAGCGAGTGGACGTCATCCCGAGGGGGCGGGTGATGCCGTCGTGGACGAGGACGTCGAGGGGGCGGCCGGTGATGCGTTCGAGGACGTGCTGGAGGAGAAGCGGGTTGAGGTCGGAGTAGGTGTAGGTGCCGGGGACCCCGACGGGCGGCTCGGCGCGCAGCAGGTCCAGACGGTCCTCGTCGGTGTCGCAGTCGTGGAGCGGGAGTTCGGGGCGCAGTCCCGAGGTGTGGGTGAGCAGCTCGCGGACGGTGATCCCGTGGGTCACGGCCGCCGTGAAGTCGGGCAGGTAGGCGCCCACCCGCGCGTCGATGCCCAGCGTGCCGCGCTCGATCTGCTGCACCGCCGCCACGGCCGTGAACAGTTTGGTGAGGGACGCCAGGTCGAAGGGGGTGTCCGTCCGGACGGGGACGCGCGCTCCGGGGGGCAGTGCCACGCCCGCGTCGGCTTCGGGGTCGTAGGAGGCGTAGCGGACGGCCCAGCCCGAGGCCTCCTCCACGGCGATCACCGGGCCGCGCCCCGCGACGAGGACGGCGCCGGGAGCCCAGGGTCGGTCGCCGGTGGTGAGGGTGCGGAAGTCACGGACGAGATGCCGGAGTTCGCCGGGGTCGAGCCCGGCCCGTTCCGGTGTGTCCGTGCGCAGTCTCGGTGCGCTCAGCTCTCCGCCCCCTCCGTAGTCGCACGCTTGTTCCAGGGACGGCACATTGCCATGAAACACAGGAGCGCTACCAGTGCTGCCGCCAACTGGACGACCGCCATCGGGACCGCCGTGTCCTCTCCCGCCATCCCCACCAGCGGGGAGGCGACCGCGCCGATCAGAAAGGAGGACGTGCCGAGGAGGGCGGACGCGGACCCGGCGGAGTGCTTGGTGCGCAGCAGGGCCAGGGACTGGGCGTTGGGCAGGGTGACACCCATCGCGGACATCAGGACGAAGAGGCCGGCGGCGACGGGGAGCAGGCCCACCTCGCCGAAGACCCCGGTCGTCATCAGCAGCAGAGCCGCGGCGGCCGCCGTCACGGTCAGCAGGCCCACGCCCAGGACCCGGTCCAGGCCGACCCTGCCCACCAGCACCTTGCCGTTGATCTGGCCGACCACGACCAGGCCGACCGAGTTCACGCCGAACAGCAGGCTGAACGTCTGCGGGGAGGCGCCGTAGATCTCCTGGACCACGAACGGGGACGCCGAGATGTAGGCGAACAGCGCGGCGAAGGCGAAGCCTCCGGTGAGCATGTAGCCGGTGAACGGCAGATCGGCGAGGAGCCGTCGCATGGAGTGCAGGGCGTCGACGACGCCGCCGGTGTGCCGCTCGGCGGCGGGCAGGGTCTCGGGGAGCCTCGCCCACACCAGGACGGCGAGCAGCGCCCCGATGGCCGTCAGGACCACGAACACGCCCCGCCAGTCCGTCACCCGCAGGATCTGCCCGCCGATCAGCGGCGCCACGACGGGCGCGACCCCGCCGATCAGCATGAGGGTGGAGAAGAAACGGGCCATCGCCACGCCGTCGTACAGGTCCCGGACCACCGCCCGGGCGATCACTATGCCCGCGGCGCCCGCGAGACCCTGCACCAGCCGGAAGCCGACCAGGAACTCCACGTTCGGCGCGACGGCACACAGCGCGGTCGCGAGGACGTACACGACAAGACCGGCCAGCAGCGGGCGCCGGCGGCCCCAGCGGTCGCTCATCGGGCCGACCACCAGCTGACCGAGCGCCATGCCGAGCAGACAGGCGGTGAGGGTGAGCTGGACGGTCGCGGCGGGCGCGTGCAGGGAGTCGGTGACCTCCGGCAGCGACGGCAGGTACATGTCCATCGCCAGCGGGGGCGTGGCGGTGAGGCCGCCGAGGAGCAGAGTGACGAGCAGGCCGGTACGGCGCACGGCGACCGCGGGCGGTTCCGTGCCGGCCGCGGCCGTCTGCTGCTCCAGGCCCGGTGTCGGTGCCCCCTGCTCGGGCATGTGCCCCTCCCTCTCCGATTGGTCCGCCACCTATGCTCTCAGCTCGTACAGGGTGGCGACGGTCAGGTGAGCGAGGGTGGAGCCGGAATGACGGAGCAGAGCGTGCGCTGGGGGATTCTGGCGACGGGCGGGATCGCGGCGGCGTTCACCGCGGACCTGGTGGATCTGCCGGACGCGGAGGTGGTCGCGGTGGCCTCCCGGTCCGAGGCCTCGGCGAAGGCGTTCGCGGAACGGTTCGGGATCGAGCGCGCGTACGGCGAGTGGGGCGCCCTCGCCGAGGCCTCGGACATCGATGTCGTGTACGTCGCCACCCCGCACGCGGCGCATCGCGCGGCCGCCGGGCTGTGTCTGACCGCCGGACGCAATGTGCTGTGCGAGAAGGCGTTCACGCTGAACACGCGCGAGGCCGAGGAACTGGTCGGGCTCGCGAAGGACCACGGGCGCTTCCTCATGGAGGCCATGTGGATGTACTGCAACCCGCTGGTCAGGCGGCTCAAGGCCCTCGTCGACGACGGCGCGATCGGCGAGGTGCGTACCGTGCAGGCCGACTTCGGGCTCGCCGGGCCCTTCCCGCCCTCGCACCGGCTGCGGGACCCGGCCCAGGGCGGGGGCGCGCTGCTCGACCTCGGGGTGTACCCGGTGTCGTTCGCGCATCTGCTGCTCGGGGAGCCCTCGGACGTCACGGCGAAGGCGGTGCTCTCCGAGGAGGGCGTCGACCTCCAGACGGGCGCGCTGCTGTCCTGGGACAGCGGGGCGCTCGCCTCCCTGCACTGCTCGCTGACCGGCGGCACTGCCACGATCGCGGCTGTCACCGGCTCACTGGGCCGGATCGACATCCCGAACGGCTTCTTCCACCCGGACCGTTTCGTCCTGCACCGCGACGGGCGCGACCCCGAGGAGTTCGTCGCCGACCCGGCGGACGGGCCCCGCAACAGCCTCAAGCACGAGGCCCGAGAGGTGATGCGCGCGCTGCGGGCCGGTGAGACGGAGTCCCCGCTGGTGCCGCTGGAGGGCACCCTCGCGGTGATGCGGACCCTGGACGCGGTACGGGACCGGATCGGCGTGCGCTACCCGGGAGAGCTCCTCACCCCTGCGTGAACCCCTGCCTCACCTACGCTGCGGGTTCATGGACACCAAGAACGTGAAGACCGCCGTGGTGACCGGCGCGGGCTCCGGGATCGGCCGCGCGGTCGCCGTGGAACTGCTGCGGACGGGCTGGTCGGTGGCGCTGGCCGGGCGGCGGACCGAGACGCTGGAGGAGACGGCGGCGCTCGTGCCCGAGGGTGCCGCTCTCGCCGTACGGACGGACGTCTCGCTCCCCGAGGACGTGGCCGCGCTGTTCGCCGCCACCGTGGAGCGGTTCGGGCGGGTGGATCTGCTGTTCAACAACGCGGGGACCTTCGGGCCCGGCGGGGTGCCGGTGGAGGAGTTGCCGTACGAGGCGTGGCGGCACGTGGTGGACACCAACCTCAACGGGGCGTTCCTGTGCGCGCAGGCGGCGTACCGGCAGATGAAGGAGCAGGACCCGCGGGGCGGGCGGATCATCAACAACGGCTCGATCTCGGCGCACACCCCCCGGCCGCACTCCGTCGCCTACACCGCGACCAAGCACGCCCTCACCGGCCTCACCAAGTCGCTGTCGCTGGACGGGCGGCCGTACGGCATCGCGGTCGGGCAGATCGACATCGGGAACGCGGCGACCGACATGACCGCGGGCATGCGGGCCGGAGTCCTCCAGGCCAACGGGGAGGTCGCGCCGGAACCGGTGATGGACGTGGCCGACGTGGCGCGCACGGTGCGGCACATGGCGGAGCTGCCGCTGGAGGCGAACGTGCAGTTCGCGACCGTACTGGCGACGGCGATGCCGTACGTGGGACGTGGCTGAGCGACCTATTTGCACAAACGGAATATGTGATTCCACCCCCCTCGCGGCCGGTCGGCGGCTTATGCTCATCACGCGTCCTCCACAAGAGCTTCACACTTGGGGAGTGACGTTCCGTCGACCTCATCCGAGGGGGGAGCGCGGCGGCCGTCCATGGACCGGGTGGGGGTGGATCTCGCGTGGGACCGCGAGGTACGCACCGGTCCGTGGACGGCCGCCGCGCACATTCTCAGCTCGCGCACATCCCTTCCCAGCCTGCGCACATCCCTTCCTCACGGCCCCGCAATCCTTCGTCCCTACCTTGAGGGCGCGCCCACAGCGGGCGCCAAGAACCTTCGAGGAACGGGATGTTTGGCATCTATCTCAAGCGCGAGCTGGGCCGGCGCAAGAAGGCGGCCCTGGTCATCGCTCTGGGTCTGGCGCTCGGTATCGCGCTGGTCATCACCGTCAACTCGGTGTCGGCCGGCATGACTCAGGCTCAGGACAAGGTCCTGAAGTCGCTGTACGGCCTCGGCACCGACATGACCGTCACCAAGGCCAGGTCGGCCCCCACGTCCGGAAGTTCGGGCAGACCGAACTTCCGGTTCGACGCCAACTCCGACGACAGCGACGACACACAGAGCTCCGACCGCGTGATGACCCAGGGCGGCCAGGCCCTGGCGTCCAGTGTGGTCACGAAGGTCGCCCAGCAGAAGGGCGTGGCGAGCGCGGTGGGCGCGCTGACCCTGAACGTCACCAAGGTCGACGGCTCCTTCACCCAGGGCAAGGCGCAGAGTTCGGGTGGAAACACCGGGAGCAGCGGCCAGGGCGGTCCGGGCGGCAACGGCGGTAACAGCACCGCCGCTCCCCAGGTCCAGGGCGGCGGCGCCAACTTCGACGTGAACTCCTACTCCGTCGCCGGCGTGGACGTCACCGACCAGACCCTCGGCCCGCTGGCCGGCTCGAAGATCAGCACCGGCAAGACCTTCACCGCCGCGCAGACCGACGCGAAGGTCGCGGTCGTCAGCAAGTCGTACGCCAAGGAGAACTCGCTCAAGGTCGGCAAGACCCTCAAGATCTCCGGCACCAAGTACACGGTCATCGGCATCGCGACGCCCGACAGCAGCGAGTCCACCACCGACGTCTACCTGCCGCTGAAGCAGGCCCAGACACTGGCCGACGCCAAGAACCAGGTCACCACGATCTACGTCAAGGCCACCGACTCGCAGCAGATCGACTCTGTCAAGGCGGCGATCCAGAAGAACATCTCGGGTACGACCGTCACGACCTCCGCCGACCTCGCGGAGACGGTGTCCGGCTCGCTGTCCACCGCCTCCGACCTCGCGGCCGGCGTCGGCAAGTGGCTCTCCGTCGCCGTGCTCGTCGCCGCCTTCCTGGTGGCCGCGCTGCTGACCTCCTCGGCGGTCTCGCGCCGGGTACGGGAGTTCGGCACCCTGAAGGCGCTCGGCTGGCCGAGCCGCCGGGTCACCCGGCAGGTCGTCGGCGAGTCGATCGTGAACGGCCTGCTCGGCGGCGCCCTCGGTATCGGACTCGGCCTCGCGGCCGCGTACACCGTGACCGCGATCAGCCCCAAGCTGACCGCGCAGCTCGGCAGCACCGGCGGTGGCGGCATGGGCGGCGGTCCGGGCGGTGGCGGCCCCGGACAGCAGTCCGCGCAGAACACCATGGAGATCGCGCTGTCCGCGCCGGTCTCGATGACCACCATCGCGCTCGCCGTGGGCCTCGCGGTGACCGGCGGCCTGATCGCCGGGGCGATGGGCGGCTGGCGGGCGTCCCGGATGCGGCCGGCGGACGCGCTGCGCAGCGTGTCGTAACAGCGCCCGCGCTGTCGTATCACCCCACTCTTCTTCTCCACGGAGTTCACATGTACAGACTCACGGGCGTCACCAAGCGCTACACGCGCGGCAAGGAGACGGTCGAGGCGCTGCGCGGCGTCGACCTGACCATCGAGGACGGAGACCAGCTGGTCATCCAGGGCCCGACCGGCGGCGGCAAGTCCACGCTGCTCCAGATGATCGGCGGACTGGACCGCCCCACCGAGGGCAGCGTCGAGCTGGACGGTGTCGACCTCGCGAAGATCAGCGAGGCCAGGCTGACCCGGCTGCGGGCGGAGAAGATCGGCATCATCTTCCAGTCCTTCAACCTCATCCCGACGCTGACGGCGCAGGAGAACGTGGAGACGGCGCTGGTCCCGCTCGGCGTCAAGCCCGCCGAACGCCGCGAACGGGCGGCGGAGGCGCTGCGCTCGGTCGGTCTCGGCGAGCGGCTCACCCACGCGCCGGCCGAGCTGTCCGGTGGGCAGCAGCAGCGGGTGGCCATCGCGCGGGCGCTGGTCAAGAAGCCGAAGGTGCTGCTCGCCGACGAGCCGACCGGCAACCTCGACGAGTCGATGCGGGACGAGATCATGGCGTTGCTGGAAGGGCTGTGGCACGAGTACGGGTTGACGTTCGTCTTGGTCACCCATGACTCGTCGATCGCCCGGCGGGCGCCGCGGCTGGCGACGATCAGGGCGGGGCAGATCGCGTTGACCGAGCAGTCGCCGGCTCAGAGGTAGTCGCCGCGCGAGGCGGGGCCGTTCACCGTGCGAGAAGCCTGTTGATCTCGGTCAACTGGTCGGCGGTGAGCGGCCCCTTCTCCATCGCGCCCGCGTTCTGCTCGGCCTGGGCCACCGACCGGAAGCCCGGGATCGGCACCGTGCGCGGGCTGCGGGCCCAGATCCAGCCCAGGGCGCCCTGGGCGAGCGTACGGCCGCCGCTCGTGAGGATCTCCTTCAGCGCGTCGATGCGGGCCAGCCACTCGGGGTCGGCGGACGCACCGTCACCGAAGCCCCGCAGCCAGGCCGGGGGCCTGCTGCGGATGTCGCCGGCGTCCTTGGGCCCTTGACGCTTGCCGGCCAGCAACCCCATGGCGAGCGGGCTGCGGTTGATGCTCGCGAGCCCCGACTCCTCGCACAGGGCCAGCATTTCGGGCGCGTCCTGCATCACGTTGAGCGCGTGCTGTACGGCGGCGCAGTGCTCCCCCTCGGCGAACACCGCGGCACGGGTCGGGTCGTCGGTGCTCCAGGCGTAGGCGCGGATGAGCCCCTCGCTGACGAACTCCTCGCACAGGTCCCTCAGTTCGGCCGCGAGCGCCGGGTCGAGGTCGGAGAGGTGGAGCTGGTAGAGGTCGATGCGGTCGGTGTCCAGGCGTTGCAGGGACGCGGTCAGGGCACGGCGGGCGTACTCGGGGGTGTGGTCGGAGCCGGTGAGGGTGCGGGTGTGCTCGTCGAAGACGTTGCCCCACTTGGTGGCGAGGACGACGTCGTCCCGGCGCTTGCCGAGGGCACGGCCCAGGACGCGTTCGCTGTGCCCGGCACCGTAGGTGTCCGCGGTGTCGAAGAAGGTGATGCCCAGATCGAGGGCGCGCCGGACCGCCCGTACGGACTCCTCGTCGTCGACCTTGCCCCAGCCGAGCGGCTGCCCGTCGGCGGCCTGCCATTCACCGCCGATCGCCCAGCAGCCGAAGCCGAGCGCGCTGATGTCGATGCCGGAGCGGCCGAGAGTGCGTGTGATCTCCATGCCCAGGAACGTTAGGAGTTGGAGTGCGCTTCAGGGCAAGGGCTTTCCGCGCCCCGGTTTTCCGGGGTTCAGGCCTGGCCGGTCTCGAAGCGGGAGATCCTGCCGTCGTCGCCGACCGTGAAGTCCCAGCGGGTGCGCATCTCGCCCCACGCGTCGTTGCGGTAGTGCGCGAGGAGGGAACGGCCGCCGTTGGACTCGTTGTCGACGTCGAGATGACCGTGGGAGGAGAAGATCTCCCGGTCGACCCACTCCTCGAGGTCACGGTCGCTGCCGTCGTCCGCCATGGTCGCACCGGGCGCGAGCAGGGCCAGGAGGGCCTCGCGGTCGTGGGCGTTGACGGCGGAGACGAAGGCGCGGACGGCCGGGTCGCTGAGTCGGGTGGTCTGAATCGTCATGCCCGTCAGACTCACACCGCTCCCCCGGGCCCGCCACCCGAACGGCCGCGCGAGTGTCCCGGGCAGGTGTGAGCGGTGCGACGGTGGAAACGCGAGGGGGGTCTCGTCCACTTCTTGTGCTGGGAGTCACCGTGACCGCTTACGACCGACGTGATCTGGGCCTGCTGCTGCTCCGGCTGGGAACCGGGGGTGTGCTGGCCGCCCACGGCGCGCAGAAACTGTTCGGCTGGTTCGGCGGCGGCGGCCTGGAGGGAACCGGCCAGTTCATGGAATCCGTCGGCTACGCGCCGGGCAAGGCGAGCGCCACCGCGGCGGGCCTTGCCGAGGCGGGCGGCGGCACTCTGCTGGCCCTGGGCCTCGCGACCCCGGCCGCGGGTGCGGCGGCGGCCGGCGCGATGGCCGGCGCGTCCGCGGTGCACGCGCCCAACGGCTTCTTCAACGCGGGCGGCGGCTACGAGTACGCGGCCACGCTGGGCCTCACGGCGGCGGGTCTCGCGGTGACGGGCCCGGGACGCCTCTCCCTGGACCACGCCCTCGGTCACACGGTGAACCGGGGCTGGATGGTGCCGCTGGCCCTCGGCGCTACGGCGCTGGTGACGACGCTGGTCGTGGGGGCGCGCAATCGGCGGCTGCGGGAGAAGGAGGGCGGGGACGACGACGGGCAGGCGTCGCTGTTCGCGGAGGAAGAGGCGTTGTTCGGGGAGTAGGCGAGCGGGACCGCACGCCGTGGCAAGCTCCTCCACATGAGTGATCACGGCACGCCCTCCCCCGACCTCTGGAAGTCGGTCGACGCCCTGTGGACCTGGCTGGAGACCGATCAGCCGGTGAGCGGCCGTGAGGGCCTCCTCCTGCGCATGCTGAAGCTCTCCGAGGAGGTCGGCGAGGTCTCCGAGGCCGTCATCGGGGCGATCGGCCAGAACCCGCGCAAGGGCGTCAGTCACACCTGGGAGGACGTGCAGGGCGAGCTGTGCGACGTGGTGATCACGGCGCTGGTGGCCCTGCGCACGCTGACGCCGGACACGCGGGAGGTCTTCCACCGCCATCTGAGCCGAGTGACGGAACGTTCGCTGGGGCACGGACCCGGCTGACTCCGTCACCCGGTCGGCCTACGCCCCCGGGCCCCCCGCACCCCGCTCCTCCGAGTATGAACCGGACGACGGCAGCGGCCGGAGGAGCCTCATGAACGACACCCCCGCCCCTTTTCCCGCCCCTTTCACGGAACAGGACTACGCGGCTCGTATGGCCAGGGCGGTCAGGGAGGCGTCCGGAGCCGGTCTGGCGGGACTGCTCATCACCCCCGGCCCCGACCTGATCCGGCTGTGCGGCCACCGGCCCACCGCGACGACGGAACGCCTCACCCTCCTCGTCCTCGCCCCGGGATCGGAACCCCGTCTGCTGGTCCCGTCCCTGGAACGCCCCGACGCGGAGGCGACTCCGGGCGCGGACGCCGTCCGGATATCCGACTGGCGCGACGGCCAGGACCCGTACGCGGCGGCCACCGGCCTCCTCCTGCCCAGCGGCCGCTACGGCGTCTCCGACACCACCTGGGCGGTACACCTCCTCGGCCTCCAGGAGGCCCTGCCGCTCACCACCTACCGCCCTCTGTCCGTCGTACTCCCGCTCCTGCACGCGGTGAAGGACGACCACGAGGTGGCCCGCCTCGCGGCGGCGGGAGCGGCGGCGGACGCGGCGTACGAGGAGATCCTGTCCGTCCGCTTCACCGGCCGGCGTGAGACGGACGTGGCCGCCGACCTGGCCCGGCTGCTGCGCGCACACGGCCACAGCGAGGTCTTCACGGCGTTGGCGTCCGGCCGCGACAGCGCGGACCCGCACCACAGGACGGGTGAACGGACGCTCAGGAAGGGCGACGTGGTGGTCCTGGCCTTCGGCGGCCTGAGGAGCGGCTACAGCTCGCACACCACCCGCACGCTCCACGTGGGCGAACCGACGGCGGAGGAACAAGCGGTCCACGACACCGTCCGTACCGCCCAGCGGACGGCCTTCGAGGCGGTGGCTCCCGGTGCGACCTGCCAGGAGATCGACCGCAGGGCACGCCGGGTGATCGAGGACGCGGGCTACGGCGAGTACGCCACCGAGGGCACCGGCCACGGCGTCGGCGTCCTCCCGCACGAGCCGCCGTACCTCACCGAGACCGACGCGACCTGCCTCGTGCCCGGCATGTGCTTCTCGATCGGGCCGGGGGTGCGGCTGCCGGGGCGGTTCGGGGTGCGGGTCGCGGATGTCGTGACGTGCACGGAGGACGGGGGCAGGTGGCTCAACGAGGCGGACCGGGCGCTGGCGGTCGTGGAGTGAGCGTTCCGTGCCGTGCCGGGTCAGGACGTGGCCGGGCCCCGGATCCGTCGGGGGTGGTCGGATCCGGGGCCCTGGTGCGGTGGCGGTCAGGCGATCTGCTGGAGCTTCGGGACGATGACGTGGCGGACGTGCTCCTGGACGGTCTGCATCGGGACGCGCCGCGCCTCCAGCACCACGGTGCCGTGCGGAGCGGCGTGCTCGCGCACCGGCGGACGGGACTCCCACTCGACGCCGCTGCCGACCAGGACGGCGATGAACCGGCCCGTGTCCAGCAGGGAGAGCGCCTCCTCGTCACGGGTCACGCCGACCGCGCTGAAGCCGCCGGCCTCGATGATGTCGGTGGAGGCGTCGACCAGGTGCTGCTCACGGCCGAGGACCAGGACGTTCTTCTCGTTGCTCATGCTGTCACCTCGGCGGACTCGGGGGTCTCGGCGGCCGCGTCGGCGGGCCGCGAGTGCTTGGGCAGGGTCAGGAAGCCGGCGGCGGCGATCACCAGGATGCCGGCGTCCAGCAGCAGGACGGTACGGAACGCGGAGGAGTAACTGACCGAGTCCGCGCGGGCGATGGCCCCGCCGAAGGCGGCGGCGACCTTCGGGTCGTTCTTACGGCAGTCGGCCGGGACCTCGCTCGGGTCGACCGAGTCGGCGCGCTGCCGCACGCAGCTGCGGAAGTCGGCGAGCAGCTGGTCCTGGGAGGTGGCGCCGGCACTGCTGAGGGCGGACTTCAACGTCGGGGCGGCCTCGTCGGCCGCGTCGCCGGACGCGCCCGCGACCTGGGCGAAGAAGATGACGCCGGTCAGTGCGACACCGAGCGCCATTCCGAGCTGCTGGACGGTGTTCAGCAGGCCGGAGGCGTTGCCCGCCTGTTCGCCGGGGACCTGGCCGAGCAGCAGGTCCAGGGTCGGCGCGACGATCAGGCCGAAGCCGACGCCGGAGACGATGTGCACGGGGATGATCTGCCAGGACGCGAGGCTGTGGCCGTAGTGGGCGACCAGGACGGAGAAGGCGACGAAGCCGATCGCGTTGACGATGCCACCGGCCACCAGCACGTTGCGGCCGAACTTGGGGACCAGCTTGTCGGGGGCGTTGCCCGCGCCCGATGCCCACGCCGATGGCGAAGGTGGCGGCGGTCAGCCCTGCGTGCATCGGCGTCCAGCCGAGGCCCTGCTGGAGGAAGAGCGTCCAGACGAAGAAGAATCCGCCGACCGCGATCCAGAACAGGAACCACACCGCCATGCCGATGGAGAACGAGCGGGAGCGGAACACCCCGAACTCGACCAGCGCGGAGCCGACCTTGGCGAAGCGGCGCTTCTCGTAGGCGAGGAAGACCGCGAGCAGCACCAGGGCGCCGGCGATCATGCCGTAGGTCCAGGCCGGCCAGCCCAGGCGGCGGCCCTCGGTGAGCGGGTAGACGAGCAGCGCCACGGCGGCGAGGGCCAGTGGCATGCCGAGCAGGTCGAGCTTGGGGCGCTGCGGGGCGCGGGACTCGCGGATCACCAGGGCGCCGGCGATCAGCGCCGCGATCCCGACGGGGACGTTGACCAGGAAGATCGGGCGCCATTCCCAGCCGAAGAGGTTCCACTGCACGACCACGCCGCCGAGGGCGAGGCCGAAGACCGCGGAGGAGCCGGTGACCGCGCCGAACACGGCGACCGCCTTGCCCCGCTCGCTCGGCGGGAAGATCACGTGCAGGATCGCCAGGATCTGGGTGACCATCAGGCCGGCCGCGGCGCCCTGGACGAACCGGGACACGATCAGCATTTCCGGGTTGACCGCGACACCGCACAGCAGCGAGGCGACGGTGAAGGCGGCCATGCCGGTCAGGAAGACACGCTTGCGTCCGAAGATGTCACCGAGCCTGCCGCTGAGGATCAGCAGGGCGGCGAAGGAGAGCACGTACGCCGCGATGACCCACTCGATCTGGGCGTAGTCGGCGTGCAGGTCGCGCTGGATGCTCGGGACGGTGACGTTGACGATCGTCGTGTCGACCAGGTCCATGAATCCGGCGATCAGGACGACGGCGAAGGCCAGGCGGCGCTTCGGGTCGGGTGCGGTGCCACCCGCGGCTTCCTGCGGCGGGGCGGCGGGAGCAGATGCGGAGATGTCTTGGGTCACGAAGCAAGTATGCACTTC
Source organism: Streptomyces sp. SLBN-8D4 (assembly GCF_049739545.1). Taxonomy (NCBI): domain Bacteria; kingdom Bacillati; phylum Actinomycetota; class Actinomycetes; order Kitasatosporales; family Streptomycetaceae; genus Streptomyces; species Streptomyces sp. SLBN-8D4. The sequence continues at coordinate 6,954,980 of NZ_JBMGQC010000001.1, read as the reverse complement.
TAGTGACTATCCCTCAAGGTGATAATTCCTCGGAGGTATTATGGCGGGCGTGAGTACCCCATCGATGTTCGACCACCCCGCCTGCGTGATGACCCACCTCAGCGCCCATGTGCAGGAGCAGCTCGTCGACGTGCTCGCCCCCCTGGGCATCCACCCCCGCCAGTTCGGCCTGCTCGACCTGCTGATCGACAAGGACGGCCTCAGTCAGCACCAGCTCGCCGGACCGCTGAACGTGCACCGCAACGTGATGGTCGGCCTGGTCGACGAGCTGGAGCGGCGCGGCCTGGTGGAGCGCCGCCGCCATCCCACCGACCGCCGTGCCCACGCCGTCCATGTGCTCCCGGCCGGCCGCGAGCTGCACACCGAGGCCGAGTCCCTCATCAGCGGCTTCGAGACCCGGCTGCTCGGCGGGCTGGAGCCGGAGGAGGCGCGGCTCTTCGTCACCCTGCTCAAGCGGGTCTTCGCACACGCCGGACTCGCCGGGGATCTGCACCCCGGGCTCCTCACGTCCGAGGGTGCGCTCGCGGAGAGCCGCTGACCGACGCCGAGGGCCCGTCCGCCGGTGCCTCCGGCGGACGGGCCCCTGGTGAGCGGCCGGTCAGGCGCGGTCGGCCAGCCGCTCGGTGACCAGGTCCGCGGTGCGCAGGGTGTAGGAGTTGATCAGGTTGAGGCTGGTGTGCGCCTCCCTGGGGTGCACCTCGAGCGAGTGCCGGCCCGACCACGCCCGGTCGAGGTCGTACAGCCCCTCGATCGGGAAGATGTCGTCCAGCGCGCCGCAGATGCTCAGCACCTCGGTGGCCGGCGCCTGGCCGGGCTCGATCGCCAGCTCGTCGAAGCGCGGTTGCAGGTCGGCGCCCGGCCCGGCACCGAAGGCGAACCGGAAGTTGTCCTTGAGCCGGCGCGGCAGGCCGTCGAACTTGGCGATCACCGGCCCGCCGCCGAAGTTGACGACGCATCGGAAGTGCTCCCCGAGCCCCCGGGCCACCCGCAGCGCCAGGTAGCCGCCGAAGCTGATGCCCGCGAAGGCCAGCCGGTCGGCGTCGATGCCCGGCTCGGTGCGCAGCGCGTCCAGCAGCTCGGCGACCACGGGCTCCATCTCCGCCAGTACCGGGGTGCGGCCCAGCCGCAGCCCCTGGCCCGGTCCCTCGAAGAGCACCGCGGCGATCCCACGCTCCAGGTAGGCCTCGGCCAGCGCCACCACCTCGACCTCGGTGGCGGAGTCCAAGCCGTTGGAGAGCACCACCGCGGGCAGCGGCTCGCCCGACGAGCGCATCGCCTGGGTGCGCAGCACCCAGTAGCCCGCACCGGTGCCGGGCAGCGATCCCTCGGTGACGTCGAGGTCGGTGCCCGCCAGACTGCCCAGGAAGCAGTCCCGGATGCGCTGCCGCAGCCGCTGTTTGACGGTCCGGTCGTCGAAGTACTGGAACTCCGCCCAGTGGTAGGCCGCCGCGGCACCGCGCAGCGCGCGGCTGCGCCCGGCCACCGTGCCGGACGCCTCGGCGAGGGCGGTGTAGCTCTCCGCCCGGTCGGTCCAGCGCTCGCGCCAGTGGTTCCAGAACCCGGCGGAGGCGAGGTCCAGGTCGTCGGTGGGGAAGCCGTCCAGGGCCGCCGCGATGTCGCCCCAGTGCACCTGCGGGGCGTAGCGCGCGTTGAGGAACATCAGCCGCGGGAAGAGGTAGCCGAGCGCGCGGTACATGTGCTCGGGGACCCGAAGGCGTTCCATGGGCTCACTCATCTCCGTGTGTTCATTCATCGGAGCCGCCCTTCAGCAGTACGACCCGGGCCGGGTCGACGGCCGCGGCCACCTCGCCGCGCATGATCTTCCCGTTGGCGCTGCGGGCGAACGGCTGCGGGGTGGCCCAGGTCCGGTCGGGCCACTTCTCCGGAGCCAGCGCGCGGCGCAGTTCGGCGGTGACGAGCTCGCGCAGCTCCTCCTCGCCGCGCTCGCCGACCGGGCCGCACAGGCAGGCGACCGGCAGTTCGTGCGGGCCGTCGGGGTTCGGGAGGCCGACGAGCACCACCTCGTCCGCGCCCGGGGTGTCCGCGAGCACCGCCTCGATCTCCTCGGGGTAGATGCGGTGGCCGTTCTCACTGAGCAGCACCCCGGCGAGCCGCCCCTTGAGGACCAGGTCGCCGTCGGGGCTCCACTCGGCGAGATCGCCGGTGCGCAGCCACTCGCCGACCGGCTGGAGCACACCGGTGCCGACGTCCACGTAACCCTCCATCACCGAGTCGCCCCGGACGCAGATCTCGCCGACGCCGTCCGGGTGGCCGGGCACCGGCTCCAGGCGCACCTTCAGGGAGTCGTCCGGCCGGCCGATGCAGTAGACGTGCTTGAGGTAGCGGGCCTCGGCGTGGCCCTGCTCGACCAGGAAGCAGAACGGGCCGTAGGTCTCGGTCAGCCCGTAACCCTGGATCCAGTCGCAGCGCAGCAGTGCGCGGCCCTGCTCCAGCACCGCCCGGGGGACGGCGGCGCCGCCGTAGGAGACCACCCGCAGGCAGGACAGGTCGTCCTCGCCGGTGGCCGCGGCGGTCACGAACTGCTTGAGCGCCACCGGGCGAAGCGCCAGGTGGGTGGCCCGGTGGCGGGCCACCTGGGCCGGCCACTGCGCGGGGTCCGGGGTCTCCGGGAAGACCACGGTGGCGTCGTGCAGCAGCGCGCCGAAGGAGTTGATCACACCGGTGGTGTTGTTCATCAGGCCGGTCATGAAGATCCGGGCGGTCGGGCCGTAGCCCATGGTCCGGGTGACCCAGCCCACCCTGGTGACGATGTGCGCCTCGTTGATGCTGATCGCCTTCGGCTTGCCGGTGGTGCCGCTGGTGAACAGCATCAGGAAGTGCTCCACCGGCTCGGGGTGAAGCACCTCCACCTCCGCCTCGGGTGCCTCGCCGGTGGGGAACGGCAGCTCCACCACGGTGGCGCAGCGCTCGCGCAGTACGTCCAGACCGGCCCGGTCGCGCTTGAAGTGCAGCACCACGTCGGGTTCGGCGGCGTCCGCGATGGCCAGCCACTCGGGCAGCGCCGCCGCCTGCAGGCCGTAGGGCATCAGCAGCCGCAGGCCGAGCGAGCTGGCCGCGGCGAGGAAGAACACCGCCTCCGGGCCGTGGTCGAGCAGTGCCAGCACCCGCCGGCCCGGGGTCAGGCCAAGGTCGAGGAGGGCCGCCTGGGTGCGGGCCACCTCGTTGCGGACCTGGCGCCGGGTCAGCGAGCGTTCGCCCGCGACCATGCACACCCGGTCGGCCCCGTCGTCCGGTGACAGCGCGAGTCCGACCAGCTTCGGCGTCGAGGTCATGGGCGCCGCACCACCGATGCCGCGTACGCGCAGGCCGCCCCCATGGTGGCGCGGCTGTTGGCACCCAGGGTGTCGCGGACGTGGGCGCACGCCTGGTCGAGGGTGGTGCCCGCGCCGAGCACCCGCTCCACGGCGGCCGGGTCGACCGCCACGGTGTGGTGCGAGACGATCGAGGTGCCGCCCGCCGACTTCTCGAACTCCCACAGGCCGCTGTGCCCGGACAACAGGGCGGGCAGCACGGTCTGCTTGTAGGAGATCCGCTCGCCCGGCACGCACAGCCGGACCGAGGCGGTGGTGTGGGTGTGGCCGTCGGAGGTGACGGTGTCCATCTCCATCCGCTGCACTCCCGCCGGGTCCTCGGTGAGGTCGACCCGGCCGACATGCGGCAGCCGCTCGGGCCACAGGTCCGACCGGTGCACGAAGTCGTAGACGTCGGCCGGGTCCACCCCCGGCTCCTCCATCCGGTCGCTGAAGGACAGGACCAACCGCTCCGGCGGGTACGGGCGTTCGGCGAACTCGCCGATGGCGGCCAGCTCCTCGACGCTGTTGCGGTCCACCGCCTGCGCGATCCACTCCAGCGCCTGGGGGTTGTCGTCGACGGCGGTGAAGGTGTGGGTCAGCACGATCCGGGTCCGGCCGTCGTCGGCCGGGTGGAAGGACCAGTCGCCGGACATCGAGGCGACGGGCGCGGTGGAGCCGTCCTGCCGGAAGGAGATGCGCAGGGTCCGCGGGTCCAGGGTGCGGCGGGAGGTCCAGGTCGCCACCTTGCCGTTGGTCTGCGCCCACAGCTCGATCCGCTCGTCGGCGCCCTGCTGCTCGATCTGCCGGGCCCGGATGCACGGCCCGAGCAGCACCGGCCAGCGGCTCACGTCCGCGACCAGCGCGTACAGCCGGTCGGCGGGGGCGCGCACCACCCGGCTGTGCTCCATCTCTCGGGTGAGCGGACTCATGCGGCCGCGGCCTCCTTCGCGGAGCGGACCAGCTCGGCCAGATCGCGCGGCGTGCGGGCTTCGAAGAGCAGCTCGTCCGGCACCGACACACCGAACTCGCGCTCGATCGCGGAGGCGGTCTCCATCAGGGCCAGCGACTCGTAGCCGAGCTCGTCGAAGGAGGTGTCGGCGAAGTCGGCCTCGGCGGAGGCGGACTCGGGGGCGCCCGCGCTGGCGATGATGATACGGCGGATCTCGTCCACGGTGATGTTCACAACTGTCTCCTCAGGAAAGGTCGTTGGTGGCGTCGGCGTCCCAGGCACGGATGACGACGGCCGAGTTGAAGCCCCACAGACCGCGGGCGACCACGAGCGCGGTGCGCACGTTCGCCTCCCGGGCCCGGTCGCGGACCAGGTCGATGCCGTACTCGGCGGGTACCTCGCGGGTGCCGGCGGTCGGCGGGATCACGCCGTCGCGGATCGAAAGCAGCGCGGTGGCGACGTCCAGCGAGCCGCCGCCCGCGTAGGTGCGGCCGGAAGCGGCCTTCGGTGCGGTCACCGGCACCGCGCCCGGGCCGAACACCTCGCCCAGCGCGGCCGCCTCCGCCCGGTCGAGTTCGGGCACCCCGACCGCGTCGGCGAAGACGACGTCGACCTGGCCTGCCGTCACCCCGGCGTCGGCGAGTGCCGCCTCGATGGTGCGGCGCAGCGCCGGGGGCCGGCCGGAGCCCGGCGCGGGGTCGAAGCCGCTGGCGTAGCCGGCGATCTCGCCGAGGATGTCCGGGGCGCCGCGGCGCAGTGCCGCCTCGGCGTCCTCCAGGACCAGCAGCGCGCCGCCCTCGCCGGGGACGTAACCGCCGGCGTCCCGGTCGAAGGGCAGGTAGGCGCGGTCCGGGTCGGTGCCTGTGGCCAGCCGGCCGCCCGCGATCTGCGAGGCCCAGCCCCACGGGTCCAGCGCGGAGTCCACGCCTCCCGCGACCACCAGAGGGGTGCCGCGGCGCACGGTGCGCCGGGCGTGGCCGAGGGCGTCCAGGCCGCCGGCCTGCTCGGTGACCAGGGCGCTGGAGGGGCCGCGCATGCCGTGCCGGATGGAGATCTGACCGGCGTTCACCGCGTAGAACCAGGCGAAGGACTCGTAGACGCTGACCGTCTGCGGGCCTTCGGTCCACAGTTTGTGGAACTCCCGGTGGGTGAACTCGAAGCCGCCGAGCGCGTTGGCGGTGACCACGCCCATGTCGTAGTCGACCAGACTGGCCGGGTCTACCTTGGCGTCCTCCAGCGCCCAGCCGGCCGCGACCAGCGCGTACCGGGTGGAGACGTCGGTCTGCGGGAGCAGCCGGTCCGGCAGGTGGTCGGCGGCCTCGAAGCCGCGGATCTCGCCCGCCAGTGTGGCCGGGTACTTCGCCACGTCGAAGCGGGTGAGCTCCCCGAGCCCGTGCCGGCCCTCGCGGGTGGCGGCCCAGTACGCCTGGGTGCCGAGACCGTTGGCGGCGAGCGCCCCGATCCCGGTGACTACGGTCCTGGTCATTCCCTCTCCCCCGTCGGGCGCTGCAACACCATCGCGGTCTGGAAGCCGCCGAAGCCGCTGCCGACCGTCAGCACGGTCCGTACGTCCCGTTCGCGCGCGGTCAGCGGTACGTAGTCGAGGTCGCACTCGGGGTCGGCCTCGTGCAGGTTGGCGGTGGGCGGCACCACGCCGTTCTTGATGGCGAGCGCGCAGGCGGCGATCTCCACCGAGCCGATGGCGCCCAGCGAGTGGCCGACCATGGACTTGATCGAGCTGACCGGGGTGCGGTACGCGTGGTCGCCGAGGGCGCGCTTGACCGCGGCGGTCTCGTGCCGGTCGTTCTGCTTGGTGCCGGAGCCGTGGGCGTTGATGTAGTCCACGGCGGTCGGGTCGATACGGGCCTGGTCCATGGCGACCCGGATCGCCTCGGCCATCTCCCGGCCGTCCTGCTTGAGGCCGGTCATGTGGTACGCGTTGCAGCGGGTGCCGTAGCCGGTGACCTCCGCGTAGACCGGAGCGCCGCGGCGCCGGGCCGACTCCAGCGTCTCCAGGACGAACACCGCGGCGCCCTCGGCGAGCACGAACCCGGTGCGGGACCGGTCGAACGGGCGGGAGGCGGTCTCCGGCTCGTCGTTGCGGGCGGTGGTCGCCTTGATCGCGTCGAAGCAGGCCACCACGATCGGGGTGATCGGGGTGTCGGTGGCGCCCGCCACGATGACGTCGGCGGAGCCCTCCTGGATCAGCTGCAGGGCGTGCCCCACGGCGTCCAGGCCGGAGGTGCAGCCGTTGGAGACCAGCGACACCGGCCCCTCCGCGCCCACCTTCCACGCCACCTCGGCCGGCATCACGCTCGGCGCCAGGTAGTCGAACATGTGCGGCGACAGCCACTCCTCGCTGTCCACCAGCCAGTTGCGGCCGGAGTCGGACAGCACCAGGTACTCGCGCTCCAGGCTGGTCGCGGCGGCCACCGCGCTGCCCAGGGTGACGCCGATGCGTGCCGGGTCGATGCCCGCGAAGTCCAGGCCGCTGTCCTGCACGGCCTCCTGGGCGCAGACCACGGCGAACTGGGTCGCCCGGTCCATGCGGCGGATCTCCCGCTGGCTCAGCCCCTCCCACACCGGGTCGAAGTCCGCCTCGCCGGCGATCTGCGACCGGTAGGGCGACGGATCGAAGAAGCTGATCCGCCGGGTCGCGGTGCGGCCCGCGGTGAGCAGATCCCAGAACTCCTTGGTGCCCCCGGCCGCCCGGGGCGCGTACGCCGATACCGGTGATGACCACTCGTCGGCTCATCACAACCCCCTCTCTCTCAGAAACCGTCGTGGTCGACGAGCCGCTCCTGGTTGCGCAGCCGCCCGTCCTCGCGGACCAGGACATCGCGCACCACACAGCTGCGGACCATCTCGGGACCGTCGCCGGGGCGGGTGGTCAGCACCAGCGCGTAGCAGGTGCTGCGGAGCCGGCCGTCGGCCGGCTGCTCGACGTCGACCATCGTGAACAGGTGGCGCCGCTGCTGCGCGTCCGCGGCCAACCGCTCGCGCACCTCGTAGAGGTCGGACAGGATGCCGGCCCGGGTGCGGGCGGGCTCCCGGCCGGGCGTGTGGCCGAAGACCGCGTCGTCGGTGAACGTGTCGGCGTACTCCTCCACCTTGCCCGCGTCCAGCGCCTGCATCTGGCGCGCGTAGTACTGAAGAACCTCTGCGTACAACTCGGCGCTGACGCCGGTCGACTCCATCTCCTCGAACCCCTTCACCCGGCCGTTGTTGCGCTCAGTCTTCAATCGCGCCCAAGAGCCCCGGTCGAGACCGGCTCAACGCCCCCGCGATCATCACGGGGCCTCGAAGGGGCTGGGGTGGGCACTCGGCTGGAGAGCCGCCCGCGCGAGGGTCGAGGCGGATACCTCGTGCGCGACGCGCGGACGAACGCCCCCGCGATCACCACGGTCGCCTCGCAGCGACTGAGGCGGGCGCTCGCCGAGGCACCGCCCGCGCGAGGCCGGGACCTCGGGCCCGACGCCAGGACGAACACCCCCCACCATCACCCCGCTCGCCTCGCAGCGACCGGCGGCGGGCGCACACCGAGGCACCGCCCGCGCGAGGCCAGGACCTCGAACCCGACGCCAGGACGAACACCCCCCACCATCACCCCGCTCGCCCCGAAGAGACCGGCGGCGGGCGCACACCGAGGCACCGCCCGCGCGAGGCCGGGACCTCGGGCCCGACGCCAGGACGAACACCCCCCACCATCACCCCGCTCGCCCCGAAGAGACCGGTGCAGGCACACGCCGAGACGCCACCCGCGCGAGGGGCGAGGCTGGTACCTCGTGCGCGACGCCAGGATGCCCTCCACGACCGCCGCCGTCGCCCCGAAAGGACCGGTGCAGGCACACGCCGAGACGCCGCCCGCGCGAGGCCGGGACCTCGGGCGCGACGCGAGGGCGGCGGAGGTCCTGAAGGAGACGCGGCAGCCGCGCTCGCCGGGCACGGGGCCGTCCCGGGGCTGGAGCAGGGCTCGACCGGGGCGCGAGTCGCGACGGCGACCGTGGGGGGCATGGACACATCGACTTCCACCGCCACCGAGCGCCGGGTCGCGCTGGTCACCGGTGCCACCAGCGGCATCGGCCACGAGATCGCCCGCACCCTGGCCCGCCAGGGCCACGCCGTCTACCTGTGCGCCCGTACCGACAAGACCCTCGAGGACACCCTCGCCGAGCTGCGCGCCGAAGGCCTCGACGTCGACGGCAGCACCTGTGACGTCACCTCGCCCGAGCAGGTGCGGGCGCTGGTCGCCGCCGTCGTCGAGCGGTACGGGCGACTCGACGTGCTGGTCAACAACGCCGGCCGGCCGGGCGGCGGCGCCACCGCCGAGGTGCCCGACGAGCTGTGGTTCGACGTCATCGACACCAACCTGAACAGCGTCTTCCTCGTCACCAAGGCCGCACTGACCGGCGGCGGCATGCTGGAGCGCGGCACCGGACGCATCATCAACATCGCCTCCACCGGCGGCAAGCAGGGCGTGGTGCACGCCGCGCCGTACACCGCCTCCAAGCACGGCGTGGTCGGTTTCTCCAAGTCGCTGGGCCTGGAGCTGGCCAGGACGGGCATCACCGTCAACGCGGTCTGCCCGGGCTTCGTGGAGACGCCGATGGCCGAGCGGGTGCGCGAGCACTACGCCGGGATCTGGGGCGTGGACGAGCAGGAGGCGCACAGCCGGATCACCACCCGGGTGCCGCTCGGCCGCTATGTGGAGCCGAGCGAGGTGGCCGCGATGGTCTCCTACCTGATCTCCCCGGGCGCCGCGGCGGTCACCGCGCAGGCGCTGAACGTCTGCGGCGGCCTCGGCAACTACTGATCGGCCCCTTTCACCTGTAATGCCCGGGTGCCGGGACCTCGGTCGAGGTCCCGGCACCCGGGCATTACAGGCTTGCGGCAATCAGACCTTGAGCACCTGGTCGACCCAGCCGCGGGCGGCCGGCTCGAACTGCAGCGCCACATGCGTGGAGATGGCGGTGACATCCCGCCACAGCCGCTGCATCGGGCCGGAGACCGCCTGCCCCCGGGTGCCGGACTGACGGAACAGCCGGTCCACCGCGGTCACCGAAAGGTCGACCGCGAGGGCGCAGTCCCGCAGATTGCGGGTGGCTTCCAACGGGCCGGCGACGGCGCCCTCGTCGGCCAGCCGGGCAGCCCGCCCCAGCAGCAGCCGGGCCGCGTCCACCTCACCGGCCGAGCGGGCCAGCGCCTGCTCGGCGGAGGCTCGTACGCCCTGCACCCCGGTGGTGCCGGGCAGACGGGGGGCGTTGCCGACCTTCTCCGCGAAGTACGCCGAGAAGGTGCGGACCATGCCGAGCGCGGCGCCGACCGCCGGTGCGGCGAACATCAGGCCGTTGACCGCCTGGAGCGGGGCCCGGTGGCAGGCCGCCGCCACCCCGCCCCAGGCCGCGCTGGTGCGCCCGGCGAACAGGTCGGCCCGGTCGAAGGAGAGGTGCTCGGGCACGAACACCTCGTCGAGGACCAGGGTGTTGCTGCCGGTGGCGGCCATGCCAACGCTGTGCCAGGTGTCCTCGACGCGGTAGGCGGAGCGCGGCAGCGCGAACAGCCGCGCCTCGCTGCCCGTCCCGGTCTCCACCAGGCCGCACATCAGCGCCCAGTCCGAGTGGGAGACTCCGCTGATGTACGGCCAGCGGCCGCTCACCAGCCAGCCGCCGGGGGCCGGCGCGGCGGTGCCGAACGGCGTCACCGACCCCACCAGCACCGCGTCCGGGCCGGCCGCCCACACCTCGGCCTGGCCCTGCTCGGGCAGGAACGCCCCCGCCATCCGGGCGATCGAGGCGATCAGCGAGGCGCACCAGGAACTGGCCGGGCACTCCTCGGCGATCACCTCGACCGCCTCCACCAGTTCGGTGAAGGAACCGGCGGTGCCGCCGACGGCCGCGGGGGCGAAGTGCCGGGCGAATCCCGCCCGGACGATCTCCCGCAGTACGGCGGGATCGACGTCGCGGGCCCGTTCGGCGGCCTCGGCACGGCGGCCGGCGACGGGGGCGAGGTCGGCCGCGGCGGTGAGCAACCCGGTGCTGGGTGCACCGGTGGTCATCCCGGTGGTGGGTCTGACGGCGGCTGCGGCGGTGGGCATTTGTCTTCTCCTCACTAATCGGTGCTCAGGAGGCGGCCGGCAGCCGGTGGAAGGTGTTGCGGAAGAAGGTCAACGGCCCCTCCTCGCGCTGCACGGCCAGGTCGATCACCTCGCCGATGACGATCACGTGGTCGCCGCCGTCCACCTCTCGGTCGATCCGGCACTCCAGATAGGCGAGCGCGTCGGAGAGCACCGGCACACCGCTGATCCCCGGCCGGGTGTCGGCCTCGACGGTGTGCCGGGTGTGCCGGCTCGCGAAGGACCGGCACAGCTCCTCCTGGTCGGCGGCCAGGATGTTCACCGCGAAGGCGCCGGTCCGCCGGAAGAGCGGCAGTTCGCCCGAGTCGTTGTGGATGCAGACCAGGATCAGGGCCGGGTCGAGCGAGACCGAGGTGAAGGAGTTCACCGTCAGTCCCACCGTCCGCTCGGCACTGCCGGTGGTGATCACGGTGACGCCGGTGGCCCAGTGGGCGCACACGCTGCGGAACGCCTGCGGGTCCACCAGGGCCGGGTCCTGCTGCAAAACACTCGCCGCGCGGTGCTCGCTCATGCCGCACCGTCGAGCAGCGGGTCCACGAACAGGCCCTGGCTGCCCTCGGAGATCTCCTCCGCCTGGGCCAGGGTCAGCAGCACCGGCCCGGTGTACAGACCGTCGCGCTGCCAGTCGCCGGGACGCAGGCTGATCGCGTACGGGTTGACCGGCACCTCCGGGTCCAGGCCGGCGTCGAGCTTGCGGGCGGCCCGGTGCAGGACGGCGACCGCCAGGGCCTCGGCGACCCGGACGTCCCGGGCGAGCTCGGCGGCCAGTTCGTCGTCGGTGTAGTCGACGACCAGGGTGGCGTGGCTGTCCTTGATCGCCTTGGCCGGCACATAGGCGGCCGCGGGGCCGTCGGTGACGACCTTCTCCAGCTCGTTCCACTCGCGGAAGACCTGCTGGACACGGTCGTTGAGCGTGAACAGCTTCTCGAGGTCGCCGCGTACGCGCCGCATGAACCCGTAGTCCAGGAAGCGGTCCTTGACGAAGGTCAGCACCACACCGACGTGGTTGAGCATGGCGTCCCAGCACAGCTTCGGCACCATCACGGCGGGGTTGCCGAAGGCCGGGTAGTGGTCCTCGACCTTGGAGAGCACGAACTGGAAGGTGCGCAGGTGGAGTTCGTTGTAGAACTCCAGCCGCTCGGTGATGTCCTCGCCCGCGAAGTCCCGGGTGACCAGGTCGGTGGTGACGCTGTTGCCGTAGCCGATCATGTCCGAGCCGGGAGAGTAGAAGGCGTCCGCGAAGGCGCCGGCCTCGCCGACCAGCATCCAGCGGTCCGGCGAGTACACCCGCTCGGTGCCGAAGGCGAAGTCCCTCAGGCTGATGAAGTCCGCGACGTCGCCGGTGCGGCCGTCGACCACCTCGGCCAGCTGCGGCTCGTTGACGCGCAGCCACTCCTGGACCTTCTCGAAGGTCTGGATCCCCTCGTACGGGTGGACCCGCGGGTCCGCGCAGACGCCGACCGAGATGTGGTCCGAACCCAGCGGGATCAGCCACACCCAGTAGCCCTCGCCCATCAGGTGGTTGGTGGAGAACTTGCGGATGCCGGGGCGGTTCATCCGCTCCATCCACCCCGGGTTGTCCCTGCCCCACTCCTCCAGGTCGATGCCGCCGGTGAGGCGGAACCAGGAGGCGTTGATGGTGTGCGCCACCTCGCGGGCGAGGTTCAGCTTCCGCTGGACGAAGTGCGCGCGGCCGGCCGCGTCGACCAGCCAGCGGGCGGTGATCGTCCGCTGCTCGCCGCCCTGGGTGTACGTCACCGTGTGGTCCTGGTCGCCCTCGCGCAGTTCCACGTCGGTGATGGCGGCGCCCTGACGCAGGTCCGCGCCGGCGTCGAGCGCCATCCGGGTCAGCTCGTTCTCGAACCGGCCGCGGTCGATCTGGTAGTTGTCGTGGGCGGGGAAATCCCGCGGGCCGAGCTCGATCCGCCGGGTGAGGTCCTGGTTGCCGCCCGCGGGCTGGAAGAACCGCAGCCCGTTCTTCTTCAGGTGGAACTTCTCCAGGTGCTCCTTCATCCCGACGGTCTGTGCGAAGTAGTGCGCGCCCGCCGGCACCGTCGACTCGCCGACCTTGAACGCCGCCTCCGGCGCCAGGCCCTGCCGTTTGTCGAGGATCACCACGTCCGTCTCCGGCCGGGCGTTCTTGAGCTGGACCGCGAGCGTGAGACCCGCGAGCCCGCCGCCGAGGATCACCACATCGGTCGTAGCCTGATCCACCATCGCTCCTCCTGCTGATAACAAGTCGTCAAGAAGTCTGTGCGGGCGCTCTCGCGGCCCGCTCAAGCCCGCGTGGAAGCAGTGGTCCGCCGGTTCACACCGGTTCGGCGGCCACCTCGGCGACCACCTCGAACAGGCCCGGATTGGCGGTGGCGTACGGCGGGTTGACGGCCTTGCGGGCCTGGAACTCCGGGTCGGCCTGCAGCGCCTTCCACGCCTCGACGCTCGCGTAGTGGGCGACGTTCACCAGGGGCAGCGAGGCCTCGCCGACCGCCTGGTGCATCCGGAAGTCGACGAAGCCCGGTGACTCGCTGGCCCGCTCGGCCCGAGGCCGCCAGGCGTCCAGGAACTCCTCGACCCGCTCGTCCGGCAGCTCGAAGGCGTTGACCATGGTCACGCCCGCGCCGTCCGCCCGCTGCCCGGAGGCGACCTCGCCGATCACCCGGTAGACCCCGCGGTGGACGGTCCTGGCGTACTTCTCCGCGCCCGGGCCGCCCCGCTCGCCGGCCGCCGCGGCGGCCAGGTCCGCGGTGCTCGCCCAGTCGGCGACGGCGACCAGCGGGAAGCGGTGGTCGGTGCGCAGGGCCTTGTGCAGGCGGGCACCGCGGAAGCCGGGTGCGGTGCGCAGCAGTTCCAGGTGGGCGCGCCAACCCGTGATGAATTCCTCGGTGTTGTCGACCGGCGCTTCGAGCACCGCGATCAGGGTGACCGGGCCGCTCTCGTCCTTCGTGCTCATTGGTGAGTCCTCTCCCCGTGGGAAACGTCGTGTCGTCAGGCGTAATGAGGTGGAAGTCGTGGCGTCAGGCGTGGCAGGCGGGGAAGCCGCCGTGCAGCTCGGCCATGCCGCGGACCATCTCGTCGATGCCGGCGAAGTCCTCCGGGCGTCCGCCGCGGAGTTCGCCGTAGGCGCGGTACAGGTTGGGCACCAGCCGTTCGGTGTCCAGGTAGTCGGCGAACTCGCCGAGGTCGGCGGCGCGGGCCGCCTCCAGCGGGTCCAGTCCCTCGGCCAGGCCGGCCTTGGCGAGGTCCAGCAGCCAGGCGAGGTAGCGCTCGGTGGTGTCCAGCAACTCCGGGCCGCCGACCGGGCCGTGGCCGGGTACCACGGTGGCCGCGTCGAGCGCCCGCAGCCGGGCCACCGCGTCGCGCAGACCGCTGACCGAGCCGGTCAGGACGAACGGGGTGACGGCGTTCATCACCAGGTCGCCGGCGAACAGCACCCGGCGCTGCGGCAGCCACGCCACCGTGTCGCAGGAGCTGTGCGCGGGGCCGAAGGCGCGCAGCAGGACCTCCTGCTCACCGATGTGGAGCGTGAGCTCACCGGCGAACGTGACCTGGGGCGCGGCCGGTTCGACCGCGCCCCAGTCCACGTCGGGCCACAGGCTGGTCAGGTGCAGTCCGGTACGGATCGCCTCCTGCCGGGTCCGTTCGGCGGCCACCACGACCGCTTCCGGGAAGAGGTGGTTGCCGAAGCTGTGGTCGCCGTGCGAGTGGGTGTTGACGAGCAGCCGCGGGAGCTGCGGCGCGGTGCCCGCGACCAGCTCGCGCAACCGTCTGGCCCGGGCCTCGGTGGCGGCGGTGTCGATCAGCAGCGCGGTGCCGCCGTCGACCACCAGCCCCGCGTTGTTGAGGCACCAGCCGCCGTCGGGCTGCAGGAAGGCGTGGACCCCGTCGGCGATCTCTTCGAGTCTCGGTGCACCGGTGAAAGCTGCCATACGGCCACTGTCGTCCGGCACACTCGACGGCCACTCGAAGCGCCTCTGATCACCAGGCCAGCCGCCGGCTGTGCCCGGGCCGGAACACAGCGGTGCGCTCCCGGCGGCACCGGCGGGCAGCACCTAGCCCGGACGGCCCCGACCCTCAACACAGGCCGCCCCACGGTCACCGGGCCAGATGCCAACTGTGCCTGGGCCGGAACCCGGCGGAGCGCTACCAGCGATATGAGCGAGCCGTGCCGGGCCCGGACGGACTCGACCGCCCCTCAGCAGCGCGGGCCACCACGACCGCCGGCAACGCCACCGTCTCCCCGGACGCCAGCCGCCCACGCACGACCCGCAACTCAGTCAGCCCCAGGGCGGCGACCCCGGGTCACCGAGCCAGACGCCAGCTGTGCCCCGGCCGGAACCCGGCCGTACGCTCCCAGCGATACCAGCGCGCGGCACCGGGCCCGGACGGCCCCGACCGCTCCCCGGCAGCATTTCGGGCCGCGGCCACCGCCACCAGCGCCGCAGTCACCGCCGCCACCTCCTCCGGCGTCGGCCGCCCACGCACGATCCGCACCACGGGCCGCACCACGGGCCGCTCCTCGGCGGCGGGCCCGGTCACTGGGGCGGGTTGCCGTGCTTGCGCATCGGCAGGTCGGCGTGCTTGGTGGCGAGCATCTCCAGGCCGCGGACGAGTACGGCCCGGGTTTCGGCCGGGTCGATGACGTCGTCCACCAGGCCGCGCTCTGCGGCGTAATACGGGTGCATCAGCTCGGCCCGGTACTCCTCGGTGCGTGCCCTGCGTACCGCCTCCGGGTCCTCGGCGGCGGCGATCTCCCGCCGGAAGATCACGCCCGCGGCACCGTCGGCGCCCATCACGGCGATCTCGTTGGTCGGCCAGGCCAGCGCCAGGTCCGCGCCGATGGAACGCGAGTCCAGCACGATGTAGGCACCGCCGTACGCCTTGCGCAGCACCACGGAGATCCGTGGCACCGTCGCGTTGCAGTAGGCGTACAGCAGCTTGGCGCCGTGCCGGATGATGCCGTCGTGCTCCTGGTCGACGCCCGGCAGGAAGCCCGGCACGTCGACCAGGGTGACGATCGGGATGTTGAAGGAGTCGCAGGTCTGCACGAACCCGGCGGCCTTCTGCGAACTGTCGATGTCCAGCACCCCGGCCAGTGAGCGCGGCTGGTTGGCGACGATGCCCACCGCCCGCCCGCCGAGCCGTGCCAGGGTGCAGATCACGTTGGTCGCCCAGCGCTCGTGCACTTCGAGGTGCACCCCGTCGTCGACCAGTTCCTCGATCACCGCCCGCATGTCGTAGGGACGGTTCCCGTCGCTGGGCACCAGCTCGTACAGCGCCTCGCCGCGCCGGTCGGCCGGGTCCTCGGTGAACACCCCCGGCGGTTGCTCCCGGTTGTTCTGCGGCAGCAGGGACAGCAGATAGCGCACCTCCTCCAGGCACGTCTGCTCGTCGTCGTAGACGAAGTGCGCCACGCCCGACAGCTCCGCGTGCACATCGGCGCCGCCGAGGCCGTTCTGGGTGATCTTCTCGCCGGTGACGGCCTGGACGACGTCCGGCCCGGTGATGAACATCTGGGAGCTCTCGCGGACCATGAAGACGAAGTCGGTCAGCGCCGGCGAGTAGGCCGCGCCGCCGGCGCACGGGCCGAGCATCACCGAGATCTGCGGGATCACCCCGGAGGCGCGGGTGTTGCGCTGGAAGATCCCGCCGTAGCCGGCCAGCGCGGAGACACCCTCCTGGATCCGTGCGCCGGCACCGTCGTTCAGCGACACCAGCGGGGCGCCCGCGGCGATCGCCAGGTCCATGATCTTGTGGATCTTCTGGGCGTGCGCCTCGCCCAGCGCACCGCCGAACAGCCGGAAGTCGTGGGCGTACACGAACACCGTGCGGCCCTCCACGCTCCCCCACCCGGTGATCACACCATCGGTGTGCGGACGGTTGCCCTCCAGCCCGAATCCGGTGGCCCGGTGGCGTCGTAGCGCCTCGACCTCCTGGAAGGAGCCCTTGTCGAGGAGTACGGCGATCCGCTCACGCGCCGTCAGTTTCCCCTTGGCGTGCTGCCGTTCGGTGGCCGCGGGACTGGGCCCGTCCAGGACGAGCTGCTTGAGGTCGTGCAGTGTGTCGACGCTCCGGCGCATCGGACTCGCCTGACTCGTCGGACTGGTTATGTCGTGATCACTCATCAGATCCCCCGTCTTCCTTGCTCGTTCCTCATGGCTCTCGTGGCTCTCATGGCTGACGTGTCCCGGCCGTTCCCTGAGCCTGGGTGGGGACTTCGACCGGGAGCAAGCCGCCTCCAGGGGTGTGCGAGAGCCGGTCGAGCCGCAGCAGACGCAGCATCGGGTCGGTCGCCACGGTGGTCACCAGGGTCATCACCACCAGCACCGCGAACAGCCGGGAGTCGATCACCCTCAGCGACAGACCGACGTTGAGCACCACAAGCTCCGTCAGGCCGCGGCAGTTCATCATCACGCCGAGCCCCAACGACTCCCGGTTGCCCTCACCGGCCAGCCGGGCCGCCGCGAACGTCCCGCCGATCTTGCCGGCCACCGCCACCAGCAGTACCAGGGCCAGCACGCCGAGCGCCGAGAGCGAGAACACCGACTGGAGCCGGGTCTGCAGACCCACCGCGGCGAAGAAGAACGGCAGCAGCAGCCACAGCGCCAGGCCCTCGGTCCGGTGCGCGAAGTCCCGTACGGTCCGGGAGGAGCGCGGCATCACCACACCCGCCAGGAAGGCGCCGAAGATCGCGTGCACCCCGAGCACATTGGTGGTCACCGCGCAGATCAGCACGAAGAAGGTGATCAGGGTGCCGACCGGCAGCGCCCCGCTGTGCCGGCTCTCCAGCACCCGCAGCACCTGCGCCAGCGCCGGGCGCACCGCGAACCACAGCACCAGGGTGAAGGCCAGCACCTCGGCCACGGCGACCAGCACGCCCAGCGGCGAGTCGCTGCGCACCTCGGCGACCACCACGCCCAGCGCACACCAGGCGGTGACGTCGCCGACACCGGCCATGGCCAGGCCCATCGCGCCGAGCCGGGTGCCTATCAGGCCGCGGTCGGCGAGGATCCGGGCCAGCACCGGGAACGCGGTGACCGACACCGACAGCGCCACGAACAGCAGGAACGGCCCGGTGTGCACTCCGTCGGGCTGGTACTCGTCGCGCAGTCGCAACGCGGCCAACATGCCCAGCAGGAACGGCACCGCGAGCGCCGCGTGCCCCGCGGAGAGCACCTTGCCGCCGAGCCTGCGCAGCATGGTCAGCGGCATCTCGAGCCCGATCAGGAACATGAAGAAGACGACGCCGACCTGCGCCAGGTTGTTCATGATCGGCGTCACCGCCGCGGGGAACACCTCCTTGGAGAGGCCGGGGGCCAACTCCCCGAACACCGAAGGCCCGAGCAGCAGGCCGGCCAGGATCTCCCCGACGACCGGCGACTGCCCGACCGCGCGAGCCGCCAGCCCCAGCACCCCCGCGGCCGCGACCACGACGGCCCCGGCCACCAGCACCTGCCCGACCAGATCGGCCGGCTCGCTCACCTTCGTCGCGCCGGTGATCTCCTTCACCGGATGATCGACGCCGTACCTCAACAGCAGCAGCGCCAGCGCCAGCGGTACGAGGACCAGCAGCCCGTAGGTGATCACGGCACGGGCGGCGCTGCGGGAGTGGGGTGGATCGTCTTGCGGTTCGCCCGAGAAGTTCAAGGATGGATCACGAGTCATGGCCAGGGTTCTCCTCACAGAACGATGGCTAAGTCACCACTCCGGAGCAGCCGGAACGGCATGGCGCGACCGCCCCGGGCAGCCGCGTACCGGCCAGGGACGGAGCAAGGCTCCGTCCCTGGTTGTCGGTTGTCGGTTGTCGGTTGTGGGGTGTTGAGGTCGGGTGTCGGGTAGGTGTCGCCGGTTCAGCCGGTGCGCAGCAGGGTGGTCACGGAGCCGCCGTGCGCCCCTTTGAGCACCTCGGCCTGAAGCCGCTGCACGTCCGGGGCCGGTTCCAGACCGAGCTCGGACTTGAGCACCCTGCGCAGGTCCTGGTACGCCCGCAACGCCTCGGCGCGGTAGCCCGCGGCGCGTAGTGAGTCGATCAGCTGGGCGTGCAGCCGCTCGTTGAGCCGGTGCTCCGCGACCAACGACCGCAGTTCGGGGATGAGTTCCTGGTGCCGGCCGAGCCGGGCGTCCGCCTGGATGCGCAACTCAAGCACGCGCAGCCGCAGTTCGCACAGGTGCGCCCGGTGGATCGTCAGTTCCGGCCCCAGGTTGATGTCGGCCAGCGCATGCCCGCGCCACAGACCGAGTGCCTGCCGCAACCGCTCGGCCGCCTCCGCGACATGCCCCTGCCGCCACAGACAGCGGCCCTGCTCGGCCACGGTCAGGAAGCGTTCGGCGTCGGTCCCCCCGGTGCGCAGGACGTAGCCCGGCGCCTTGGTGACGATGTCGCAGCGCCGGTCACCCTGCGGTATGGAGTCCAGGATCCGGCGCAACTGGTAGACGTAGGTCTGCAGCGTGGTGGCCGCACTCCGCGGCGGCCGGTCGTCCCACAGCTCGGCGAACAGGGTGTCGGTGCTGACCACCCGGTTCGCGTTGAGCGCCAGCAGTGCCAGCACCGCCTTGACCCGCGGCGCGGTCGGCGCCAGGTCGCGCCCACCCGCGATGACCTCCAATTGTCCTAGCACATTGATCGTGACCACGATCTTTTCCCCCGTCCACAGTTGTCTTGTTCCCCGTCGATGCGGAATCGATTCGATTTCAACCAATTACTCCGTCGATCCCGCAGAGGCAACAATGCCTTTTTACCCGACCGGACGCCAGGACCTCTCAAGCCCACCTCGAGACATGCTTGAGCGCTGAAGATTATCTAAGTGCGACGCGGGCACTCCTTTAGATAGTGCCGTCACGGAACTCCACCAGCACTTAGTAAAATCGGGTACGTCGATTGTGAATTTCCGGTTGCCGGTAGGAGCACTTGCCCAGGAGCCGCAACACTGGCACGTATCAGGTGATATGCCATCATTTCGATGCTCCCGCTTCCGCTTCTGTGCAGGTGGGCGCACCTGCCGAGGCCCCGCAGTGCCAGCCCCGAAGCCGCCCACCCTCAAGGACACCGGGATCGAAGCCTCGAGTGTGTGAAATGGCACACTCGGTCCGCACACTCCAATAAGCGGAAAGAAGAATTCCACGTCTCGGCATGATTGCCCGCTCCGCCGAGGATTTCCGGATCACCCCGACTTCCCGATTGCGGGGTAGATACAGATGGCAAGCGCTTGAGCCTCGCCGCGCCGAGTGGACAGACGAGTCGGGCTGTATGCCGGGCCTGTAGAGATCTCCTCCGACAGCGGCGAAAGGTACGAGATCGGGACTCCTGGCTGGACGAAAACGCGACGACCCCGGGGGCCCGCCCGAGCTCGCTGAGCGGACCGCCCGTCTCCCGCCGATCCGCTCACGGCGCGGCCGACAACGCCGCAGGGCGGACAAGCTTCATGGCGCCGAGGGCTACGACTGCGACCACGCGCGGCGCTGGTTACGCTCGCGTGGAATGACGCCGCGGATCACCCGCAAGGGCAAAGACTCCAGCCAACAGCCGGCCCGGCACGTCTGGGCGTCGGAGACGTCGGAGACGTCGGAGACGTCGGAGACGATGTGCGCCGAAGGTTTGAAGTAGCCGTACTGGCCTGGCGGCTGGCGCCGACTTATTGGACAGCCGTGATCTTGGTGCCCTGGTGTGGCGTTGCCGCCTGCCGTGGCGCTCAGACTGTGGATGCCGACCTTGCCGGTGTCCCAGTCGGCCGCACCCGGGACGGTGGCGGTCTGACCTTGCGCGATCCCGATCCCGATCCCTGTATCGCCTCAGCCCTGCTGGACGTTGGTGATCTCCACGGAGAGCTCCGTGCTCGCCGAAGCGGTGCTGACCAGTGACGGCGTGTAGCTGAGCCTGGTCCGGTTCGTCAGCTCGGCGGTCTGGATCACCGGTCCGGACTGGTCGCCGTGGATCTCGTAGGTGATCTCGTAGACGGCGTCCGGGTCGAGATCCCCACTGCTGCCCAGGTAGGTGAGTTCCGGTTCCACGGTCACGTTGCAGCCCGCTGATCCGAAGCACTGCCGCGCGGTGGTGCGCAGGTCGATCGAGAAACTGTCAGCGTCGACCTGGACGTAAGTCGGTTCCGGGTCAGGCTCCATGACGGGGCTGACGGCGTCCGCGTCCGGGACGCTCGGTGCCGCGACGCCGGCCGGTTTGCCGTCGTCGCTCGTGGACCGCACGGCGACCACGCCTGTGGTGACGATCGCGGCGATCACGGCGGCGGCCGAGCCGATGACGATCGCCCTGCTGCGGTGTCTCCTCGGCGAAGTCAGTATCTGGGGCGGCGGGAAGGCGGGTGGTGGCGGAGTGGTGGGCGGTGGCGGAGTGGCGGGCGGTTGCGGAGTGCTGTCGACCATCCTCAGTTCCACCCTCCCAGCAGACCCGAACTGAGCTGGGCCATACAGATGTTGTAGTCGCCGGCCGCGTGGGCCTTCCTCGTCTTCCCGCCGACCGTGACGGAGCAGTGGATGTCCCCGGACCCCTGGAGCTGTGCCGTGACGCTGAAGTACATTGCGTCGTCGTCAAGAGGCAGGGTGGCCTCGAACTTGCCGTTCTCGAAGGCGCCGTCGCGGTTGTCGGAGTCGGACCCGTAGGTGATGTTGAGCGGCCCGAGGGCGCCTGCGGGCGCGGTGCCCCACACCTTGAAGATCACGGCCTTCTTGCCGGCCTTCTTTTCGGCCTTGTCATCACTGCCTTCGGCGGCGTCAGCCGCCTCGTGGCCCTTCGACGGGGAGCCACCGGCCGTGGAACCACCGGTCTTCTTGTCGTCGACCCTCGTGGAGTCGTTCGAGCTGGAGCCGCCACTCGCGACAGCACCGATGAGAGCGATCAGAACGAAGAGACCGACGAGACCGAGACAGCCCAGCCCGATGACCTTCCCCGTGCCGGCCTTCTTCTTCGGCGGCGGCCCGAACGGCGCCTGTCCGTAGGGCTGTTGGGGGCCGCCCCATCCGGGCTGCTGCGGCGGGTACTGCTGCTGGCTCATGGTCCCCCCTGGGGCATATGTGGTGCAGTGCAAGGTGTGTGACTTGCACAGGCATCGAACGGGTTCCTCAAACCGGACCGATTCACCTGATCGTGGTGAACTCCAGGCAAATCGAACACCTCGACCATCTCTTCGCGCGGCCCCGGCCTTGCCCGTCGACGCCGACCGCGTCGGCCGGCCCCAGGGACCGCTGGTCGACGAGCACCGCCGTCGGCGTGCGGTTACAGGCGTACACTGCTGAGCAAATGGGGTTTTAATAGTTTCAAATGGCCAATTCGGGTAACAGTGGCGTCAGAGCTGTCGGATCCGGCGTCCGATCTGCCCGGGAGGTCCGCAGCGAGTGGCCGTCGGCAGCCTTGGGAGGCGCGGGCGGATCACACAGGCGCCAGGAGGAAGATCGATGACCCGGCGCGATGACCCGCGCACCGCGGCGGCCCGGGTGTTCGCCGACGGCGGTGCGTTCGGCGAGCTTCTGTCAGGGATCGACTGGGCGGCGACGCCGCTCGGGCCCCCCGTCTCCTGGCCCGGGCCACTGGTGGAAACCCTGAGCCTCATGCTCACCTCTGAGCATGGGATGGCTCTTTACTGGGGGTCCGAATTCGCCACGCTGTACAACCTGGGCTCCACACCGATCGTCGGCTCCAAACACCCCTGGGCGCTCGGCAGGCCCTACAAGGAGATATTCCCCGAGGTCTGGGCCCACCCCGTGAGCTCCCACTTCCACTACGTGACCGACTCCCGCAAGCCCCTGCTGGTCCCGGATGAGCTGCTCATCATGGAGCGCCACGGCTTTTTGGAGCAGTGCTACTTCGACTCCGCCTTCCAGCCCGTGCTGCTGGATGACGGCACCGCCGGCGGCGTACTGCAGATCCTCACCGAGACCACCGGCCGGGTACTGGGCGAGCGCCGGCTGCGCCTGCTGAGCGAGACCGGCACGCGCACGGCCGGGCTGCCCACTCCGGGCGAGGTCGCCCGCGTGGTCGCCGAGGTGGCGGCCTCCTACCCCGACGAGATCCCGTTTCTGGGCCTGTACCTGGTCTCCGAGCCGGGGATGCAGCGGCCGGCGGCCTCCACCGGGCTCCGGCCGGCGCCCGAGACCGGCTCGCTGAGTGCGGCCGACGGGCCGGAGGCGGCGGCCCGGCTGGCGCAGGTGGTCGCCGACGGTACCCCGGCCACGCTGCCGGCCGCCGCGTTCATCGGCGGCAGCATGGCCGGGCAGCACGCCGCGGCCTCCCGGCTCCCGGTCGAGCAGGCGCTGGCCCTTCCGCTGCACGCCGCGGGCCAGGTGGAGGGCGTGCTGGTGGTGGGCGTCAACCCCTGCTTCCCCCCGGCCGGGGCCTACCACGACTTCCTGGAGGTGCTCGCCTCAGCTGTGGCCGGGGCGCTGTCGGCCGCGCTCGCGCACGAAGAGCAGCGCAGGCGGGCGGAGGCGCTGGCCGAGCTCGACCGGGCCAAGACCGCCTTCTTCGCCAACGTCAGCCACGAGTTCCGCACCCCGCTCACCCTGCTCCTGGGCCCGCTCCAGCAGGCCCTGGCCGACGAGGACCGGCCCGAGCGGCACGAGCAGCTGGAGCTGGCCGAGCGCGGCGCCCTGCGTCTGCTGAAGCAGGTCAACACCCTCCTGGACGTCGCCCGGGCCGAGGCCGGGCAGACCCGCCCCACCCTTGAGCCGGTCGACCTCGCCAGTGCCACGGCCGAGCTGGCCGGGGTGTTCCGGTCCGCCTTCGAGACGGCAGGGCTGACGCTGGCGGTGGACTGCCCGCCGCTGCCCGAGCCGGTGCCCCTGGACCGGGAGATGTGGGAGAAGATCATCCTCAACCTGCTCAGCAACGCCCTGAAGTTCACCTTCACCGGCGGCGCCCTGGTGCGGGTGGCCACGGCAGGCGACCGGGCCAGGCTGACCGTGACCGACACCGGCACCGGCATCTCCGCGGACGAGCTGCCGCGCCTGTTCGAGCGCTTCCACAGGGTCCGCGGCGCCCGCTCCCGCTCCCACGAGGGCAGTGGCCTCGGCCTGGTGCTGGTGAAGGATCTGGTGGAGGCGCACGGCGGCACCGTCGGCGTGGACAGCCACCTCGGCCAGGGCACCACCCTCACCGTGGACCTCCCCTTCGCCACCGCCCAGCCGCCCCGCCCGCCCCCACCCGCGGCCGGCGCCGGACCCCCCGTGGACCTCCCCGGGGAAAGCGGAGGGGGCCACCCCAGCCGTACCGCGGCCTATGTGGACGAGGCACTGGGCTGGCTGTCGGCCGACCCCGTCCCCGCCGCGAACACCTCGGCGGCGCGCGCCCCGCACGCCCCCGCGACCCTCGACGCACCCGACGCCCTCGACGGCCCCAGCCCGCACGAAACCGACCGCCCCCACCGGGCCCGCCTGCTGGTCGTCGACGACAACGCCGACATGCGCGCCTACCTCACCCAGCTCCTGCGGCCCGACTACGACGTGCTGCTCGCCGCCGACGGCCGGGCCGCCCTGGAGATGGCCCTGGCGCAGCCTGTGGAGCTGGTGCTCAGCGACGTGATGATGCCCCACATGGACGGCTTCGAGCTGGTCCGGGCACTGCGCGCCGACCCGCGCACCGCCCGCCTGCCGATCGTCCTGCTCACCGCCCGCGCCGGCGAGGAGGAATCCGTTCAGGGCCGGCACGCCGGCGCCGACGACTACCTGGCCAAACCCTTCTCCGCGCGCCAGCTGCTGGCGCGTGTCCGCACCGGGTTGGAACTGTCCCGGCTGCGCGAACAGGCCCTGACCGAGACCCGCAACCAGCTGGCCGTGCTGGGTTCCCTGGCCGAAGCGGGCCTGCGGCTGGCCGCCACCCTCGACCCGGACCAGATACTGCGGACCACCGGTGAGATCCTGCTGCCCGACTTCGCCGACCAGATCAGCGTCCACCTCACCCCTGCGGCACCCGCCCCGGCGCAGTCGCCCCCGCCATACATCGCCGGCACCCCCCTTCTCGCCGACGAGGCCCTGACCACCGCCGCCACCCGCGCGATCAACGGCACCGCCCCGGCCCCGGTCGGCCCGCACCCGGCGCCCGCCGCCGTGCTGGCCCTGCCGCTGCACGCCCATGACCAGACGCTGGGGGCCCTGGTACTGGTCCGGCACACCGGCGGCTATTCCGCGGTCGAACACAAGTATCTGGAGAACCTCGCCCACCGCCTGGCCCTGGCCTACGACAACGCCATCCGCTACCACAACGAGCGCCGCCTCGCCCTGACCCTGCAGCGCGCCCTGCTGCCCCACCGCCTGCCCCAGGTGCCCGGAATGCGCCTGGCCACCCACTATCGGGCCAGCAACCGCGGCGCCGAGGTCGGCGGCGACTGGTACGACGTTCTCGCCCTGCCCGACGGCTCCGTGGGGCTGGCCATCGGCGACGTCATGGGCCACGACGTGGAAGCCGCCACGCTGATGGGCCAACTCCGCTCCGCCCTGCACAGCCTCGCCCTGGAAGGCGCCGGCCCGGCCCAGGTGCTGACCAGGCTGGACGCCTACCTGCAGTCGCTCACCACCGAACGCTTCGCCACCTGCCTCTACACGGTCTACGACCCACACCGCCACCGCCTGTGCTACGCCGCCAGCGGGCACCTGCCGCCCCTGCTGCTAGCCGCCGACACCTCCTACCTGGAGCTGCCCCCAGAACTGCCGCTGGGACTGGGCAGCACCCCGGTCGACCACGAGGTGGAGTTCCCACCCGGCACCGGCCTGCTCCTCTACACCGACGGCCTGGTGGAGAACCGCTCCCTGTCCCTGGACGACGGCCTGACTGCCCTGCGCCAGACCTGCGACGCCCTGCCCGCCGCCGCCCGCTCCGACCCCCAGCGGATCACCGAACGGGCCCTGGAACTCCTGAACACCCCCGACCGGGTCGACGACGACGCCGCCCTGCTCGCAGCCACCGCCGAACCACCGCGCCGAACCGGCGACCCGTACGACAGGCACGACCGCGCCGTCAGCACCACGTCAACGGTGAACTCACCCAGGGATCTTCCCCTGCCGGTGCATGATCGGCGGGGATCACATCGAGGGCCCGGACGCGGTTGACCGCACCAGTTGCTCTCCGCCGACAACCGGTTCTGGCCCGCCGACGACGAGCTCCGCGACAAGATCCGGAAGGCGCCCTTCTACCAGTTCGGACGCCCACAGCAGCGCAAGATGGTGCTGCAGCGGCTGGAGGAAAGCTACGAGCATCCGGAGCCTGTGGACTTCGCCGCCGCGCAGCTCACCATCGAGCACGTCATGCCACAGTCGCCCGGCGACGAGTGGCTCCGGATGCTGGGCGAGGAGGTGGCCGACGGAGAGCGGGCGGAAGACCTGCATTCCGGGCTGCAGCACACCCTCGCGCACTGCGCGCCGAACTCCTCACCCGCCTCAACGAATTGGAGGGGGTAGACATCCGGGAGGGCAAACTGGAGCTGCGCCCCAACTTCCGTCTGTCAGTGCTGGAGAAGGACCGCAACCGCGAACTGCTCGCCGAGACACTGGCGTGGTTCCGGGGCCGCTGGGAGGAGCGGGGCACAGCCTGAGCGCACGGTGAAGCCGCGGTCGCTTGTTCAGCAAGCGGTGTGGTGACGGCGTACGAGTCGGAGCTGGTCGTGCCGCGTGCGGGGGACTGAGGGGTACGCAAGGCAGTCGGTGGCCTTGGGCCCAGGGGAACAGCCCCCGCACATCGGGGTCGGCCAGTACGCTGCCCCGGAACACCAGCGCGAACGCGAATCGGTCCGCCGCCCCCGCAGAAGGGAACGCCCACCCGTGATTCCTGGCGTCACCATCCAGGTACCCGCCAAGATCAACGTCCAGTTGTCGGCCGGTGGTCCCGAGCCGGCCGGCTTCCATGAACTGGCCACCGTCTTCCTCACCGTCGGTCTCTACGACGAGGTGACGGTCACCCCGGCGGACACCTTGCGGATCACCGTCTCCGGCCCGGACTCGGGCCTGGTGCCGACGGACGGCGGCAATCTGGCGGCGCGGGCGGCCACGGCGCTGGCCGAACGGCTCGGCGTCCGACCCTCGGTGGCCGTGCACATCGCCAAGGGCATCCCTGTGGCCGGTGGCATGGCGGGCGGCAGCGCCGACGCGGCGGCAGCGCTGCTCGGCTGTGCCCGACTGTGGGAGGCCGACCTCGCCCTTCCCGAACTTCTCCGCATCGGCGCAGACTTGGGCAGCGACGTACCGTTCTGTCTGACGGGTGGGGCCGCGCTGGGGCTGGGTCGCGGCGAGCGGCTCACCGCGCTGCCGCTCGGCGGCCCCCTGCACTGGGTGGTGGCGGTCGCGGCGGGCGGCCTCTCGACCCCGGCGGTGTACCGGGAGTGCGACCGGCTGCGGGGCGCGGCCCGAATACCCGATCCGCTTCCTTTCCCGCCCGTACTCAAGGCCTTGGCGGCGGGGGATGCGCCGGCACTCGCCCGGGCCCTCGACGAGTACGCGTCCGCGCCACCTGGCGAGGGCCACGCGAACGACCTTCAGCCGGCGGCTCTTTCACTGCGGCCGAAGCTCCGTGACACGCTGCGGGTCGGCCGCACGCTGGGCGCCCTGACCGGGTTCGTCTCCGGCTCGGGCCCCACCTGTGTCTTCCTGGTGCCGGACGCCCGGAGCGCCGCCCTGGTGGCGGAGGGCCTGTCGGCCTCCGGCACCTGCGCCTCGGCAACAGCAGCGACCTCCTCCGGAGAGGGGCCGCTCGTGCGGTACGTACCGAAGACGGCAACCGCACCCGGATCGGAGGCCGACCGGGCGTGATCATTCTGGGCGCGCCCTTCCAACAGCAGCTCAGCTGGCCGCTGCGTACCGTCCGGTTGCTCGGACTCATCGTGCTCATCGTCAACATCGCCCGGGTCGACCCCCGGCCGGGCTGGCAGGGCCAGGGCCTCGCGGTCGCCATCACGCTGTCCCTGGCCACCGCCGGCTGGCCGCTCTGGCTCGCCTCCGACTGGCTCCCCCGGTACGCCCTCACCATCGCCTGGGTGCTCATCGGAGTCCCCGGCGGAGTCCTCGCCGGCCTCAGCCCGCACAGCGGCGCCATCGCCTTCCCCGCCGTCGCCCTCACCGACGCCGGCGCACGGCTCGCGCACCGTCGCATGTTCGCCCTGGGCGTCGCCTGCACGGCAGGCGTTTTGGCGGGGCATCTGGCCGCCGGTTGGGGGTTCGCCGTACCGCATCTGCTGCTGCTGTTCGCCTGCGCACTGCTCGGCACCCTCCGCTGGCAGTACGTGCAGCGTGCCGAGCAGTCCGAACTCCTGCTCAGCAATGCCGAGTACGCCGCCCAGGAGCACGCCAGGGCCGCCACCCTCGCGGAGCGCACCCGGATAGCGCGGGAGATCCACGACATCCTGGCCCATTCACTCGCCGCGCTCTCCGTCCAGTTGAAGGCGATCGACGCCCTGGTGGAGGACGACGCGGGCGCCGACCGGATCCGGCCCTGGGTCAGCCGCGCCGAACAGCTCGCCAACGAGGGCATCGTGGAGACCCGGCGCGCCATCCTCGCGCTGCGCGGCGAGACCCTGCCGCTGGAGCAGCTGCTGGTCGGCATCATCGGCGTCTACCGCGAACAGGACGGTGCGGCGGCCGAGTTCCGTGCCGTCGGCGACCCCGTGGAGCTGCCGGCCGACATCACGATGACGCTCTACCGCACCGCCCAGGAAGCGCTCACCAATGTCCGCAAGCACGCTCCGGGCAGCCGGGTGGAGACCGAACTGCGATACCGGCCGGGCGAGGTGGAGCTGACGGTCGTCAATCGGGTGCCGGAGCCCGTCGGCGCCCCGGCGGGCGGCGACCAGGGCGTCGCCGGGTTGGCGGAGCGCGGCACGGGGTACGGTCTGGCGGGGATGCGTGAACGGGCCGAGGTGGTCGGTGGCCTGCTCGACGCGGGTCCGCACAAAGACAGTTGGCGCGTACACCTGAGGATTCCGCTATGACCACGACCGACCCGTCCCGCAGGCGCAGATCGCCCGTTCGCGTGGTCGTCGCGGACGACCATCCCGTGGTGCGTGACGGCCTTGCCGTCCTGCTCGGACTTCAGCCCGACATCGTCGTCGTGGGGCAGGCCGCCGACGGCGAGGAGGCGGTGTCCGTGGTTCTGGACGCCCGGCCCGACGTGGTCCTCATCGATCTGCGGATGCCGCTGCTGTCGGGGGTCGGCGCGATTCGCCGGATCAGGGCCGTGGACCCGGGCATCCGGTTCGTGGTGCTGACCACCTATGTCGACGACGCTGAGGTCACCGAGGCCTTCCGGGCCGGAGCGCTGGGCTTTCTCACCAAGGACGCGGGCCGGCAGGAGATCTGCGAGGCGCTGGTGGCGGCCGCCGAAGGCCGTGGCCTGGTGTCCCGGGGCGCACAGCACGCGCTCGACACCGGCGAGGCGGAACCGGCAACCGCCGAGCAGGGCGTACCGGACGGGCTGACGCCTCGTGAGTGCGATGTGCTGCGCCTGATCGCAGCCGGCCGATCCAACCGGGAGATGGTGGAGCTGCTGCAGGTCAGCGAGGCGACCGTGAAGACGCACATCAACCGAATCTTCGCCAAGGCCCAGGTGCGCGACCGTGCGCAGGCGGTGCGCTACGCCTACCGCAACGGGCTGGCCTCCATCGGCGACTCATGACCCGTCGGGCGTCATGTGCCGCGCCCGCCACTCTGCTCCGCCCGAGGGCCCTCCCCCCTGGTCCACCCCAGGGTTGAATCGTCACAACCATGCCTGCGGCAGAGATCAACCCGGGGTTCGATTACATCTGTTGGTGCCGTCCCTAGCCTGAAATCGGAATTGTTTCCGTTGGCCGGAGGACCAGTGAACAGTGCGTATTGGCTCAATCTCATCGTCTTTGCCATTGCCTTGGAAAGCGATATCGGGCGGCGCAGAGTCGGTGCGTTCAGAATCCTCCGTCCCCTGGTCAGTGCCCTCGTGCTGGTCCCTGTGTTCTTCCGCGGAATGGACACCTCCGAGAACGGATTGCTACTCGAAGGAGGTGCGGTCCTGCTCGGCGCGCTTCTCGGACTCGCCGCCTCCTCGTTCATGCGATTCGAGTACGACGCAGGAAGGCAACAGGCTTTCTCCCGTACCGGAGTGGCTTTCGTTGCCGCCTGGGTGGCCATCACCTTGGCCAAGCTGTCGTTCTCGTACGGATCCACGCACTGGTTCGGCCGGGCGCTCGGCACCTGGATG
The DNA here is from genome assembly GCF_049739545.1 of Streptomyces sp. SLBN-8D4. NCBI lineage: Bacteria > Bacillati > Actinomycetota > Actinomycetes > Kitasatosporales > Streptomycetaceae > Streptomyces > Streptomyces sp. SLBN-8D4. Next base: position 6,925,428 of record NZ_JBMGQC010000001.1, on the reverse strand, counting down.
CACGAGAACGCCATCAGCCCGGACGCTCTGCGGGCCGCGTTCATCTTCCTGAACATCGCCACGATGCTGGCCCGGGTCGGCGTCATCTACTTCGGCGGCAGACGGGTGGCGCGTGAGGCCGGCGCCGCGCACGGTGTCCTCCAGAAGGCACCCAGTCGTCTGGTGGGGTAGCCGATCGGGGCACCCCGACCGGACTGTCCGAACGCTGTCGACGCCACCGTCACCGCCCTGCGATCGTCGGGGGACCCTGCCCGTCCCTCCCCTTCCCGGTCCTCGAAGAGTCCCGTCCTTGCAGGCCTTTCCCTGCCCCCGTATCCGGAGTGAACGTGATCGCATCAGGAGCACGGCCGCCTGCCCAGGTGCGGAGGGCCATCGACTCGGCCGCTCGGCAGCTGTTCGCCGTGCGCCGCCCGGACGGCTCCTGGCAGGACCACCTGCCCTCCGCCGCCATCTCCACCGCCACCTCCGCGGTCGCCCTGCACTTCGCCGACCCGGAGGGCTCGGCCGAGCTGATCCGCAGCGCGCTCGACTGGCTCCGCGCGAACCAACTCCCCACCGGTGGCTGGGGCGACGGCCCCGGCACTCCGGCCACACTGCCGGCCTCCGCGTTCGCGGTGGCCGCGCTGCGGCTGCTCGCCGCCGAGGAATCACGGCAGGATGTGCGGCGCGGGCTCGACTGGATCGAGAGCCGCGGTGGGATGGCCGCGGTCGCCGACCCCGACCGCTGCGCCCTGCACGTGCTCTGCCTGCAGTTCCTGGCCCTGGCCGGCCTGTACGACGAGCGGCGGATCCGCCGGATGCCGGCCGCGGTGGCGCTGCTCCCCCGGAAGCTGCGCCAGAAGGTGTCGTTCGTCGTGCCGGTCACCCTGTCCTGGGCGGTGATGCAGCGGCACACCTGGCCGCAGGGGCGGATCCTGCGGGCGGTGTCCCGGCTCGCCGAGCCGCGCGCGTACGCGTACTTCGACGAGCTGCTGCTCAGCCAGGGCAAGGAAGGCGGCATGCAGGAGTCGCCGCTGCTCGTCTCCATGGTGTGCTTCGCCTTCGCCCGCGCGGGGGTGCGGCCCGATCTGGTCGAGCGGATGGCGGGCTATCTGCGGCTGACGGCGCGGCCGGACGGCTCCTGGGCGGTCAATCGGGACCTGGAGTTCTCGGTCACCACCTTCCTCGCGGCCGGTCTGCAGGAGTGCGGATTCGCCGACGATCCGCGGCTGAGTTCGACGATCGACTGGATTCGGAACTGCCAGTGGGACGCCGGCTTCATGGCGACCGGCTGCCCGCCGGGCGGCTGGGCCTGGTCGGTGGAGTCGGGCTGGCCGAACTGCGACGACACGGCCGATGCGCTGCTGGCGCTGGCCGGCGCGGGCTGCGGGCCCACCGATCCACGGGTCAGGGCGGGCCTCGACTGGCTGCTGGCCATGCAGAACAGGGACGGCTCCTGGAGCTGCTTCTGCCGCGACAACCATGTCGCCCTCGACGCCCCCTGCGCGGTGATCACCTCCCACGCGGTGGCGGCGCTGCGGCTGGCCGGCGGACTCGGCGCGGACGCCCCTCCGCTGGCGAAGGCGGTGCGCTGGTTCGCCAGGACCCAGCGTCCGGACGGCTCGCTGCCCTGCCTCTGGTATCGCGGCAGCACCGCCGGCACCGGTCAAGTCCTGGACGCGCTGGGCGGTTTGGGGCTGGGCGGCAGTGACACGGCGCGCCGGGCCCGCACCTGGCTGTTGCGCAACCAGCGGCCGGACGGTGGTTGGGGTGACGGCGAGGGCGCGCCCTCCTCGGTGGAGGAGACCGCCTGGGCCCTGATGGGTCTGCTCGGCGCGGGCGCCGACCCGCGGGAGGAGGCCGTCCAGGGCGGGGTGCGCCGGCTGCTGCACGAGCAGACCTCCGAAGCGCTGTGGGAGCCGACGCTGCTCGGCGTGTACTTCCTCGATCTGTGGTATTCCGACGATCTCCTCGCCAGCGGGTACGCCCTGCAGGCACTGGGCCGGTACTGGAAGGCATTGACATGATCAACGAAACGGAAGTGGTCGGCTCGGACACGGAGGAGCCGCCGGTCTGCCCCTTCGCCCAGGATGTACGCCTCGAACACGACCCGCGCTACGCCAAGTTGCGGGTGGACGAGCCGGTGAGCAAGGTCCGGATGCCGCACGGCGGCGACGCCTGGCTGGTAACGCGGTACGAGGACATCAAGTCCGTACTGACCGATTCCCGATTCCGGCGGGCTCCGATGGAAGGGCGTGCGGTCACAGCCGCCACCAAGGACATCGGCAAGGCCCGCTCGGCGATCCTGCCGATGACCGACCCACCGGAGCACACCCAGATCCGACGGCTGGTCACCAAGGCCTTCACGGTGCGCCGGATCGAGGAGCTGCGGCCCCGGGTGCAGGCCACCGCCGATGAGCTGCTGGATGCGATGGAGGCAAGCGGCGGCCCCGCGGACCTGGTCGCCGCGCTGTGTCTGCCGATGCCGATCACCATCATCGCCCAGCTGCTCGGCGTGCCCACACCGGACCAGCGCAAGGTGCACTCCTGGGTGCGCGCGATGCTCTCGATCAGCGACCACACGCCCGAGGAGGTCGCGCACGCCACCGCGGAGTTCAAGGCCTATATGGCCGAGGTACTCGAGGAGCGCAGGCGCACCCCCGACGACGACCTCATCAGCCAGCTGATCCAGGTGCAGGAGGAGGGCGACCGGCTCAGCATGGACGAGCTGCACTCCATAGTGATGCTGCTGTTCGTGGCCGGCCACGAGTCCACCCAGAACCAGATCACCAACTTCACCTACACGCTGCTCACCCGGCCCGACCTGTGGCAGGAGCTGCTTGCGCACCCGGAGCGGCTGCCCGAGGCGATCGAGGAGCTGCTGCGCTATCTGCCGCTGGGTTTCGCCGGACTGCCGCTGTGGACGGCCGAGGACGTGCCGCTGGCGAACGTGCTGATCCGCAAGGGCGACTCGGTGCTCCTCGCCAAGACCTCGGCCAACCGGGACGCCGCGGTGTTCGACCGCGCCGACGAGATCGACTTCCAGCGGGCCGCCGTCCCGCACCTGGCCTTCGGACACGGGCCGCACTACTGCATCGGGGCGCAGCTGGCCCGGATGGAACTCCAGGTGGCCCTTGGCACCCTGCTGAGGCGCTTCCCGGGGCTGCGACTCGCCGTCCCCGACGAGGAACTGCGGTGGCGCGAGGGTGCGTTCATGCGCGGCCTGATCGACCTTCCGGTCACCTGGTGAGGCCGACCCCATCCATGATCACCGACAAGGGAGCCCTCGCATGACCACGACCGAACCGCCGCTGACCGAAGCGGCGCCGGGCCCGGCGCAGACGTGCCCGGTGATGCACGGGACCCAGCCTGACGCGACAGGGCGGGACCTGCTCGACTACCCGTTCACCGGCGCCGTACCGCTGGATCCGCCGGTGGAGTGGGAGCAGGTGCGGGAGCAGTGCCCGGTGGTCGCCGTGCGGCTGCCCAGCGGCGACGAGGCGCATCTGGTCACCCGCTACGAGGAGGCCAGGGCGCTGCTCGCGGATCCGCGCTTCACCCGGCAGATACCGGTCGACGCCGAGTCCCGGATCGGGGCGAGCGAGGACGGCGGGGTGTTCAGCCGGCAGGCGACCAGCGGGCTGAAGATCTTCGAGGGCGAAGGGCATCTGCGCTGGCGCCGCTTGATGGCGAAGGCCTTCACCATCAAGCGGGTGGAGAGCATGCGGCCGCGGATCCAGGCGCTCGCGGACGAACTGGTCGACAAGATGGTCGCGGCCGGCCCCCGGGCGGACATCGCCCGGGACATCGGCGCGATCCTGCCGGTCCGGGTGATCGGCGATCTGCTGGGAGTGCCGACCGAGGATCTGCACCGGTTCGCTGCCTGGTCGGACGCGATCCTGACGCTCACCCGGCACAGCAAGGCCGAAGTGGACGCGGCCCGGCAGGACTTCGGTATCTATCTGGCCAAGCTGATCGAGGCGAAACGGGCCGAGCCCGGGGACGATCTGCTCAGCGAGCTGATCAACATCACCGACAGCGAGGACGGCCGGCTCGACATGGTGGAGCTGATCGTCACGGCCATGGCGATCCTGGTGGCAGGACACGAGACCACCGCCAACATGATCGGGAAGATGACGGCGATGCTGCTCGCCGACCGCAGCCGCTTCGAGGCGGTGGTGGCCGATCCGTCGATCGTGCCGAGCGCCGTCGACGAGGTGCTGCGCTTCGACACCAATCCCAGCATCGGGGTGCCGCGCTATGTGAGCGAGGACATCGCGGTGGGTGGCGCGGAGATCGGAGCGGGCTCCACGGTCATCGTCAGTCCCGCGATCGCCAACCGCGATCCGCGGCGCTTCCCCGAGCCGGAGCGGATGGATCTGCGCCGCACCAACAACCAGCACCTTTCGTTCGGCGCCGGCCCCCATTTCTGCCTCGGGCAACCGCTGGCCAGGGCCGAACTGCAAGTGGTGCTCGGCACCTTGGCGCGTCGGCTGCCCACGCTGCGGCTGGCGATCGACCGCCGGGAGCTCCGGGTCAAGCAGGGGCTGATCGTCGTCGGATTCGAGGAAGTCCCGGTGGAGTGGTGACCATCGGGCCCGGCTCAGCGAAGGAGCGTCATGCGTATCGAGGTTGACCGAGAGCTGTGCTGCGGCAGCGGCATGTGTGTGCTGACCGATCCCGAGACCTTCGACCAGAGCGAGGAGGACGGCGTGGTCCAAGTGCTCCGCGCCCAGCCGTCCGCCGAGCGGCAAGCGGTCGTCCGGAGCGCCGTCTCGGGCTGCCCGACGTCGGCGATCCGGCTGGTCGAGTAGGCCTTGTCGCGCGGCCTTGTCACGCCGAGGAGCCGGAAGCCGGAAGAGGGAGTGGGCATGCGCAAGAACATCCTGATCACGGGCGCGAGTGGCGGTCTCGGTCGCGGTATGGCCTGGGAGTTCGCCCGGCGCGGCCGCCATCTCGCGCTGTGTGCGCGGCGCGGCGACCGGCTGAAGGACCTGCGAGAGGAGCTGCTCGCGGCGCATCCCTCGATCACCGTGGCCGTGCGCGAGCTCGATGTGACCGACCACGCAGCGGTGTTCGAGGTGTTCCGCTCCTTCCGCGCGGAGCTCGGCTCGCTGGACCGGGTGGTCGTCAACGCCGGTACGGGCGAGGGAAGTCCGGTGGGCACGGGTGGCTTCGAGCGAAACCTTCGCGCGGTGAACACCAATTTCACCGCCGCCCTCGCCCAGTGCGAGGCGGCCATGGAGGTGTTCCGGGAGCAGCATTCGGGCCATCTGGTGGTGATCTCCTCCATGAGTGCGCTGAAGGGCTTCCCCGGCGCGCTCACCGCGTACGCGGCGGGCAAGGCCGGGGTGCTGACGCTGGCCGAGGGCATCCGCGCGGAGGTGATGGGAACCCAGGTGAAGGTCAGCACCATGCTGCCCGGATACATCCGATCTGAGTCCAACACCCATGAGGGCCAGCGGAGGTTGGTGGTCGACACGGAGACCGGTTGCCGCCGGCTGGCCGCCGCCATCGAGCGCGAGCCGGCCAGGGCCTGTGTGCCGGCCTGGCCCTGGAGTGTGCTCGGCGTGGGGCTGCGGCTTCTGCCGCTGCGGGTGACCAGCCGGATGGGAGCGGTGGCTCGCCGCGCCGAGGGCCCCAGGCCCCGTACGGCCGCCGCCGACCACGCCGGATAAGAGTAATCCCAAGCAACGACAAAGAGCCCCCTATGATTCCCTAAATTCGGGAATCGGGGGGCTCTTGTGCGCCCGGGGCAAATCAAGCGGCAACGAGAGGACAATGCCCGGCAGTCAAATAAAAACACTTTTCCTGGCCGGATCGGTGCACGAAGTGCCATAATCGGCCATGCGATGGGAGCCCGCATCACTGACGGACAACGGGGAGAATGTCAGGTATGCCCAATATTGCCGAAGCCGAGCAGCCTTCCATCGGGGATTACTGTCCCGGCGGCAACTCAGTACTACTCATAGAGCCGAATGAAGTCATACGGCTCGGACTCGTGGCTGTGTTCCGCTCCATCGAAACGGTGGCAAGTGTCACCGGCTGCGAAACCACCCCCAGTCTCGACACCGCCCTCGAGGAGCGACGCCGGCGACCCGGGCGCGCCGGCATCCTGGTCATGTCCTCCACCATCGGAATCGACGAGATCAGATCCCTCGAAGTCCGGGCCGCCCAGGACCACCTGCGCACACTACTGATCCTGCACAGCCTCGACGACCCCTCCTTCGTCGAGTACTCGCAGCGCTTCGCGCACGGTCTGGTCCTGCTCGACGACATCACCACAGAGCACATGAGTGGCGCCCTGGAACGGCTGGAGCGCCGTGAGGAGGTCATGCTCCCGGTCCGCGTCGCAGGCCAACTGCTGCAGCGCCCCAGGGCCCTGCGCAACGGCCCGCACCAGAGCCGGCAGCTGCTCACCCAGCGCGAGCTGGACGTGCTGACCCTGCTCTCCCAGGGGTACAGCAACAAACAGATCGCGCCACGGATCGGCATCTCCGAGCACGGAGTCAAGCGCCATGTGGCCAACGTGCTGGCCAAGCTCAACTGCTCGAACCGCACCCAGGCCGTGTCGCTCGCCCTCCAGCGGGGCCTGCTGGCGGAGTCACAGCTGACCCCCGCGATGTAGCCGCTTCCCGCCCGCCGCCCGGCCCCCGGCTCGCCGCCTTTCGGCCCACCGATTTCAGCCACTTCATTTCCGGCCACGGCGCATCGAACCCCGGGTTGACGGATCCGCCGACCCGGCAGCCCCCGCACTTCGGGGCGTCAACCCTCGGGTTGACGCCCCGAACAGGCCCCGTCTGCTTCAATTGAAGCCTCATACCGGACGGCAGATGTGCCGAAATCCGCAACCACGCCAGGGAGGTTTGCACAACTCGCGAGTAACCCATTCCATTGCGCCGCTCCCATCGCATTGATCGGCTCGAACTTACCTTTCGGGTTACTCGGGTGCCGTTCTCATCCGTTCCGCCCGCACTTCTCTGGGCAATGCGAATTGCATCCGCTCCGGTACGGACTCGATTTCCAGCAGGTCGTCGAAACCATGGTCGGCCAGTGTCTCCAGCAGATCCTGTACGAGCACCTCGGGCACCGAGGCACCACTGGTAACCCCGACGGTGTGCACGTTCTCCAGCCAGTCGGGGTCCAGCTCTGCCGCGTAGTCCACCAGGTGGGCCGCCCGGGCGCCGGCTTCCAGCGCCACCTCCACCAGCCGCTTGGAATTGGAGGAGTTGGCCGAACCCACCACGATGACCAGTTCCGCCTCGGCGGCGATCTGCCGTACCGAGGTCTGCCGGTTCTGGGTCGCGTAGCAGATGTCGTCCGAGGGCGGCCCGGCCAGCGCCGGGAACCTGTCGCGCAGCGCCGCCACCGTCTCCTGGGTCTCGGAGACCGAAAGAGTGGTCTGGGACAGCCAGGCGACCCGCTCCGGGTCCCGCACCGAGATTCGTCCGATGTCTTCGGGACCGTCGACGAGCTGGATATGCTCGGGTGCCTCGCCCGCGGTCCCGATGACCTCCTCGTGCCCCTCGTGCCCGATCAGCAGAATGTCGTAGTCCTCCGCGGCGAACCGCCGGGCCTCGTTGTGCACCTTGGTCACCAGCGGGCAGGTCGCGTCGATGGCGTGCAGCCCGCGGGCCGCGGCGCCCTCGTGCACCGAGGGCGCGACACCGTGCGCGGAGAACACCACCACGGCGCCCTCGGGCACCTCGCCGGTCTCCTCCACGAACACGGCCCCGCGCCGCTCCAGGGTCCTGACCACATGGATGTTGTGCACGATCTGCTTGCGTACGTACACAGGGGCGCCGTGCTGCTCCAGGGCCAGCTCGACCGTGCGCACCGCGCGGTCCACACCCGCGCAGTAGCCGCGCGGCTTCGCCAGCAGGACGCGCCGCCCGCTGCCCGGACCACTCTGCTGTCCGCTCTGCCGGCCGGTCACGACTGCTCCTCCGTGCCCGCGCCGGCGCCGGACTCCTCGGCCAGCCGCAGTGCCTCCTCGATGAGGGTCTCCACGATCAGCCGCTCCGGCACCGTTTTCACGACCTCGCCGCGGACGAAGATCTGGCCCTTCCCATTGCCCGAGGCCACCCCGAGGTCCGCCTCCCGCGCCTCGCCCGGCCCGTTCACCACGCAGCCCATGACCGCGACCCGCAGCGGGATCTCCATGCCTTCGAGCGCCGCGGTGACCTGGTCCGCCAGCTTGTAGACGTCGACCTGGGCGCGGCCGCAGGACGGACAGGAGACGATCTCCAGCTTGCGCGGCCGCAGCCCGAGCGACTGCAGGATCTGCAGCCCGACCTTGACCTCCTCCACCGGAGGGGCGGAGAGCGAGACCCGGATGGTGTCGCCGATCCCCTGGCGCAGCAGTGCGCCGAACGCGACGGCGGACTTGACCGTGCCCTGGAAGGCGGGTCCGGCCTCGGTGACCCCGAGGTGCAGCGGGTAGTCGCACTGCTCAGCGAGGATCTCGTACGCCCTGATCATGACGACCGGGTCGTTGTGCTTGACGGAGATCTTCAGATCGTGGAAGCCGTGCTCGGCGAAGAGCCCGGCCTCCCACAGCGCGGATTCGGCCAGCGCCTCCGGGGTGGCCTTGCCGTACTTCTTGAGCAGCCTCGCATCCAGGGAACCGGCGTTGACCCCGATCCGGATCGGGGTACCCCGGTCGCGGGCCGCCTCGGCGATCTCCTTGACCTGGTCGTCGAACTTGCGGATGTTGCCCGGGTTCACCCGGACCGCCGCGCAGCCCGCGTCGATCGCCGCGAAGACGTACTTCGGCTGGAAGTGGATGTCGGCGATCACCGGGATCTGCGACTTTCCGGCGATGGCGGGCAACGCCTCCGCGTCGTCCGCGCTCGGGCAGGCCACCCGCACGATGTCGCAGCCCGCCGCGGTGAGTTGGGCGATCTGCTGCAAGGTCGCGTTGACATCGGCGGTGAGTGTGGTGGTCATGGACTGCACGGAGATCGGATGGGCGCTCCCCACCCCGACGGGCCCCACCTTCAACTGGCGGGTGGACCGACGGGCCGCCAGTGCGGGCGGCGGGAAGGCGGGCATGGCGAGGTCGGTCATGAGGCGGTCTCCCTGGTGGCCGGCGTGGAGCTCAACGGATGCGGGCCACCCAGCGAGATGGGCAGCGGCCAGCGCATCGGGCTGCGCCTGGCCAGGAACTCCGTGGCACAGCGCGCCATATGACGTGAGGTCAGCCCGATCTGATCGAGGATCTGGGCGCGGCCCGCGTGCTCCAGGAAGGCAGCGGGGATCCCGAAGGTGCGGACCGGAGTGTCCACATCGGCGTCCCGCAGCAGGCGGGCCACCGCGTCTCCGACGCCGCCACTGCGGCAGCTGTCCTCGGCGACCACCACCAGCCGGTGCCGCCGTGCCACCGCGGCCAGCGCCGGGTCCAGCGGCTTGACCCAGCGCGGATCCACCACGGTGGCGCCCAAGCCCTGCGCCCTGAGCAGCGCGGCGGTCTCGACGCCGGTCCGGGCCAGCGGGCCCACGGCGACGACGAGGACGTCCTGCGCGCCGGTGGCGCTGAGTACGTCCAGCTCGCCGATCCGGCCGATCGCCGGGAGGTCCTCGGGCACCGCGCCCTTGGGAAAGCGCACCACGGTCGGACCGTCCGGGATGTCGACTGCGGCCCTGAGCAGCGAGCGCAACCGGGTCGCGTCGCGCGGTGCGGCGATCCGCAAACCCGGCACCACCTGCAGGATCGACAGGTCCCACATGCCGTTGTGGCTCGGCCCGTCGTCGCCGGTGACACCGGCCCGGTCGAGTACGACGGTGAGGCCGAGCCGATGCAGCGCGGCGTCCATCAGCAGTTGGTCGAAGGCCCGGTTGAGGAAGGTTGCGTACACCGCGAGGACCGGTCGCAGCCCGCCGAGCGCGAGTCCCGCGGCCGAGCCCATCGCGTGCTGCTCCGCGATGCCGACGTCGAAGGTGCGCTCGGGGTACGCGTCGCAGAATCCGGCGAGGCCGGTGGGGCCCATCATGGCCGCGGTCAGGGCCACCACGTCCGGCCGCTCGGCGCCGATGCGCACCATCTCCTTGCCGAACACCCCGGTCCAGGAGGTGCCGGCGGAAGGCAGCTTGCGGCCGGTGGCCGGGTCGAAGAGGCCCGGGGCGTGGAACTTCTCGTCGTCGTCCGCCTCGGCCGGCGGATAGCCGAAGCCCTTGCGGGTCACCACGTGCACCACGGTGGGGCCGAGCGTCCTGGCCTCGGTGAGAGCGGCTTCGAGCGCGGTGATGTCGTGTCCGTCGACCGGTCCGAGATAGCCGAGGCCGAGCGAGCGGAAGAGCTCACCGGGCGGCTGCTCGCCGGTGCCCTCGCGGCTTGCCGCCAGGTGCTCGGCGATGCCGCCGATGGTCGGGGAGTAGGAGCGGCCGTTGTCGTTGAGCACGACGGTCACCCGGCGGTCCTTGGCGGCCGCGATGTTGTTGAGCGCCTCCCAGGCCATACCGCCGGTGAGCGCGCCGTCCCCGATGACCGCGACCACCTGGCGGTCGTCCTGCCCGGTCAGCCGGTAGGCCTTGGCCAGCCCGTCGGCGTACGACAGCACGGTGGAGGCGTGCGAGTTCTCGATCACGTCGTGCTCGGACTCGGCCTGGCTGGCATAGCCGGAGAGGCCACCGCTCTTGCGGAGCTCCGCGAATCGGTTCCAGCGGCCGGTGAGCAGTTTGTGCGGGTAGACCTGGTGGCCGGTGTCGAACAGCAGCCGGTCGTACGGTGAGGTGTAGACGCGGTGCAGTGCGATGGTGAGCTCCACCACCCCGAGGTTGGAGCCCAGATGGCCACCGGTGCGCGCCACCACGTCCAGCATCAGGTCCCGCATCTCCTGGGCGAGTGCGGCGAGTTGCGGTGCTGTCATGGCGCGCAGGGCGCGGGGTTCGGAGGCGGTTCTCAGGAGGTTCACTGCGCTGAGTGTGGTGGGTGGGGTCATGGGCGGATCTCCTCGGCTCGAGCAGGAAGCGGCCTGCCGGAGGGACGGGGCAGCAGACCGGATGCACTGATCCAGTCCCGGGCGCGGAACGGCTGCGCCGTCAGTCCCGCGACGTTCTGGGTGATGTGCCGACGGAGCCGGACATTGGACTGGTTGCGGCGCAGCAGGGAGGGCCGCAACAGGCGCCCCGTCCGCGAGGTGGTGGTGAGCAGGGTGGCCAGGTTGTGGCTGAGCCGGGAGACGAACTCGAGCCGGGGGCGCCGTACGGCCTCGTAGCGCCGCAGGGCGTCATCGACCTCGGCGGGCCCGAGGGGGCGCCCCCCGGCCGGCTCCTCGGCCAGCTCGCTCCCCAGCGACCAGGCATCTCCGATCGCGGAGTTCATGCCCTGCCCGACCATGGGGTGGACGCAGTGCGCCGCGTCCCCGAGCAGTGCGAAGCCCGGCCGTGACCAACGGGGGGCGACGAACCGCCAGGCGGACAGCACCTGGACGGTTTCCAGGCAGTCCTTCAGCGGTTCGGCGATCGCGTCGAAGGCCGGCATCGTACGGAGGATGCCTTCGGTCCACCCGGCCACTCCCGCCCGGCCCACCTCGCGGAAGGAGCCGACCGGGATCTGCACGTACAACCGGGCCCGGTCGCCGGGGAGTTCGAAGAGCGCCCGTAGTCCGTGTCGGGTGAGGTGGGCGTTCATGTCGGGGCCGAGCGGCGGGGCCTTCTCTATCTCGAAACCGACCAGTTGGTGGTCGTAGCGGTGCATGGCCACCTGGATGCCGGCAGCGTCCCGGAGCCTGGAGGCCTGGCCGTCGCAGGCGACGGTCAGCGCGGCCGCCACCCGGCAGGGGGTGCCCTCGCGGTTCAGCGACACCCCGGTGATCCGTCCGGTGTCGTCCCGGATCAGATCCTCGACGCGGGTGCCCCGCCAGAAGGTGACGGTCGGGCCGAGCCGGTCCGCGAGGGTGTCGAGCATGTCCTTGTAGCTCTGCACCAGGCCGTGCCGGTACGCACCGGTGATCAGCCCGTAGTCGAGGGTGACCAGGTCGGCGCCGTCCGCGGTGCGGCAGGCCAGGGCGTTGACCTTGAGCGCGCCGGCCGCGTACAGATGCGGCAGCAGCCCCAGTTCGTCGAGGACGGTGAGGGAGCCGGGCTGGATGAGCTCGCCCTTGTGCATCATGCGGAACCGGCGCTGCTTCTCGACCAGCAGGACCCGGCGGCCCTGTCGGCCGAGCACCGCGGCCAGGGTCAGACCGCCCACGCCGGCACCGCAGATCACCACATCGTAGGCGGTGTCCTCGGCAGGTTCGCAGTGCTGTGCCACCGGACGTACTCCCCTCTCTGACTGACGCTTGCGGCTGGTGACGGACGTCTGTCCAATGGCTGCCGGCGGGCCGGGCAGTGAGGGCTAGCTGAGGCGGCTCACCGCCATCCGGGCGTGGTGCGCCATCCGGTGTCTGCTGGGCGTCGGAGCCAGTGCGTCCAGGGCCCGCTCGGCGGCGCTCGCGTGGCGCAGGGCCATGGCCCGGGAGGCCTCCACCGCGCCGGTCCGGCGGATGACCGTGCCCACCATGGCGAGAGCCTCGGCCGGGTCGAGCTCGGGGTCGAAGGCCGCGTCGAGCAGCCTCTCGCCATCGCGGTCGGCCTGCTGGTAGGCGAGCAGCACCGGCAGCGTCATCCGCTTGTTGCGGATGTCGCTGAGCAGCGACTTGCCGATGGCCGTGTCGTCGTCACCGGTGTACGCGAAGAGGTCGTCGCACATCTGGAAGGCGATGCCGAGCTCGTCGCCGTACATCCCGAGCGCCTCGATCTCCTGCCGGCCACCGCCGCCGAGCAGCGCGCCGGCCTGGCAGGCGCCGCGGAACAGCGCCCCGGTCTTCAGCTTGATCATCAGGATGTAGCGGTTCACATCGCGGCTGGAGCCCTGAGTGATCTCGTACTCCAGGCTCTGGCCGCGACACAGTTCGAGGCCTGCCTTGGCGACCACCTCGAGGGCGCTGACGATCCGGCTGTCCTGCGCGCCGGCCTGCCGGCACTCGGCGAGGCAGCGGAACAGGTCGAACAGCATGGCGTCGCCGGCCACGATGGCGTTGTCCGCGCCGAACTTGGCGTGCACGGCCGGTCTGCCGCGGCGCATCAGATCGTTGTCGATGATGTCGTCGTGCACAAGGCTGGCGACATGGCCGCTCTCGGTGCCGACCGCCGCGGGCAGCACATGGGCGATGTCACCTCCGACGGCCAGCGCCGACTCCAGGAGCAGTACGGGGCGGAACAGCTTGCCCATGGGGACCTGGGCGTGCCGGCACATGTCGCCGAGCAGGCTGTCCTCGGCGTCCCACCGGGTGCTGAGCCGGTCGTACAGCTCCCGCATAACGGGTTCCTCGTCGGCCCGCTCCGCGGAGAAGGCGGAATCCGCGGGGAAATCTGCTACATGGGTCTGAATTCCTGCGCTCATGGCTCACCATCCAGATCGACAAGGAAACCGGCTAGACATCACGCCAGAAATGCTGGGGTAGGGATTGAGTGGGTGTCAATTCCGTTCGGGGTAGCCGATCGGGCAGCCCGACGGTCTGTCATCTTCCCTCTTCAGAGCGTGCGCCGATCGGGCACTCCCCGTTCGGCGCACCCGCTCGGGCTACCCGAATCCACTCCCCCATAAGCCTTTCCGGATCCCACCGGAAACCCCAGGATGGCGGTCAGCGTGACACCCAAGCGGATATTCCGGAATTCCAAAGGACCCGAGGTTCATGACCGGTTTGATGCGCAGCCTTTCCGCTCATGTGGAAACCTGGCGGCCGTACACCAGCTGCTATGTCGGCCTGGTCGGCCTGGCCGGTGCCGCCCTGGCCGCCGACTCCACCAGTGGCGCCCGGCTCCTCGCGGCCTGGGCGATCCCGACCCTCGGCTGGCTGGCCGGCCTGTACGGCGGCGACTACTTCGACCGTGAGCTGGACGCGATCGCCAAGCCGCAGCGGCCGATCCCCTCGGGCCGGCTGCGCGCCTCCACCGCCCTCGCCGCGATGATCGGCCTGATCGCCGCAGGCGCCGCGTGGACGCTGCTGCTCAACTGGCATGCGGTGGCCCTGGTGGGCCTGGCGACCGTGGTGGGGGTGTCGTACAACGCGTTCTTCAAGGCCCGCGGCCTCAGCGGCAATCTGGTGCGCGGCTCGCTCACCTCCTTCGCCTTCCTGTTCGGGGTCCTGCTCGGAGGCGGACACATCGGTCCTGAGCTGATCGCCGTGTCCGCCGTGTTCTGCTTCCACGACAGCGCCTCCAACCTGGTCGGCACCCTGCGGGACATGGACGGCGACAAAGAGGGCGGCTATCTGACGCTGCCGGTGCGCAAGGGTGTCCGTACCACGGTGCGGGTGATCGCCGGACTGGCGGCGGTGTGGACCGCACTGGCCGCGACCGCCCCGCTGTTCCTGCACCGGCCGGTGAACCTCGGCTGGGTGATGCTGCTGATCGCGGCGGTCGGCGCCTTCTGGACGGTGGTGGTGCTGCTGCTCCGGGCCGGGGTTCCCTCCCGCCGGTACGCCCTGCGCATGCACGAGGTGATCTGCCTGGAACGGGTGGTGCTGGCGGGCGCCCTGATCGCCTGGGGTGCCGGTGTTCCGGCGGCCGCGGCCACCGTGCTGCCTGCCCTGCTGATCACCTGGACCGCCCAGCGGATCTTGCGTGTCCGCCATGAGTTCGGCCTCCACGGACAAGCCGCCGACGCCGGTCCCAGCGTCGTACCGATGAATCTCAGGGAGTACTCGTGAGCCAGTTGCCCCCCGTCTTCGTGGTGTCGACCGGACGCTGCGGATCGACCCTGCTGTCCGAGATGCTCCGGCTCAACCCGGAGGTACTCAGCCTGTCGGAGTTCTTCGGGCTGCTCCTCACCGGTCCCTTCCCCGCCGGTGAGCTGACGGCCGCCGAGTACTGGAGTCTGCTCAGCACTCCGCACCCGTTCGTCACCTCCGCGTACCGGGTGGGCGCGCCCGTCGAGGAGTTCCTGTACGAGGCCTCGCCCAGCCGCCCGTTCAATGCCTCGACCGGCATTCCGCCGATCCTGGTGACCTCGCTGCCGCATCTCACCGACCGGCCCGAGGCCCTGTACGCGGAGATCGAGGAGTTCGTACGGAGCCTCGGTACGGCCGAGGTCGCCGAGCAGCACCGGCGGCTCTTCGGCTGGCTGCGGGACCGATTCGGCGCGAAGGTGTGGGCGGAGCGGTCCGGATTCTCCCTGCGCCATGTGCCGGAGCTCGTCAGGCTGTTCCCCGACGCGCGGTTCGTGCATCTTTACCGCGACGGCCGCGAGTGCGCGTACTCGATGAGCCGTAGCGGCGCGTTCCGGCTCGGCGCGGTGTCGATGCGGCTCCAGCAGGAGCTGGGCGTCAACCCGTACGTCGAGGACGTACCGCCGGGGGTGTCGATCCCCGCGGACCTGGTGCCGCTGATGCCGGACACCTTCGAGCTGTCCGCCTTCGAGTCGGTCGAGCTGCCGGTGGAGGACTTCGGGCACGCCTGGTCGGACCAGATCACCACCGGGCTCGAAGGACTGCGCGAGGTGGAGCCCGGGCGGCTGCTGCAGTTCAGCTATGACCGGCTGGTCGAGGACACCGCGGGCACTCTCACCGAACTGGCCGCTTTCATCGGCCCGGTGGACGCCTCCGAGTCCTGGCTGCGGAAGGCCGCCGGGCTGGTCTCCGACCGGCCCTCGGGGTGGCGTTCGCTCCCGGACGAGCAGCGTCAGCGACTCGAGGCCGCCTGCCAGGACGCCATGTCCCGGCTGGCCGGTTGACCGGCGCCTTGTCCGAGTGGGGGGTTGCGTGAAGAGCATTGCGTTCGCCGCCGGGTGGGACGGACCGCCGGCGGCCGCGGGGGCCACCGTCTGGCTGACGGGGCTGCCCAGCTCCGGCAAGACCACCATCGCGCTTGAGCTGGCGGGCCGGCTGCGGGCTGACGGCCATCGGGTGGAGGTGCTCGACGGCGACGAGATCCGCCGCTTCCTCTCGGCCGGCCTCGGTTTCAGCCGGGAGGACCGGCACACCAATGTGCAGCGGATCGGCATGGTGGCGGAGGTCCTGGCCCGCAACGGCGTCATCACGCTGGTCCCGGTGATCGCGCCATACGCGGACAGCCGCGATCTGGTGCGGCTGCGGCACGAGCTGAGCGCCGTCCCCTATGTGGAGGTGCATGTCGCCACGCCGGTGGAGGTCTGCTCCGTACGCGATGTGAAGGGGCTGTACGCCAAGCAGGCGGCCGGCGAGATATCGGGGCTGACCGGCGTCGACGACCCGTACGAGGCACCGGACAAGCCGGATCTGCGGCTGGAGACGCAGGGTCGCACGGTTCAGGAGAGCGCGGCGGCCGTACGCCGACTGCTTGTGGCGCGGGGGCTGTTGGGCTGGGACGCGGACAGTGAGGGGTGGTCGGTATGACGACGGCTCTGCCGGTCCCGGCGGCGGCGCTCACGCATCTGGACGTGCTGGAGTCCGAGGCGGTGCACATCTTCCGTGAGGTGGCGGGCGAGTTCGAGAAGCCGGTGATCCTCTTCTCCGGCGGCAAGGACTCCATCGTCATGCTGCGCCTGGCGCTGAAGGCGTTCGCGCCGGCACCGGTGCCGTTCACGCTGCTGCATGTGGACACCGGACACAATTTCCCCGAGGTCATCGCCTACCGCGACCGCATAGTGGCCGCACATGGGCTGCGCCTCCATGTGGCGTCCGTACAGGACTACATCGACAGCGGAAAGCTGCGCGAGCGCCCGGACGGCACCCGCAACCCCCTGCAGACCCTGCCCCTGACCGAGAAGATCGCTTCGGAGAAGTTCGATGCCGTCTTCGGTGGCGGGCGCCGCGACGAGGAGAAGGCCCGCGCCAAGGAACGCGTCTTCTCACTGCGTGACGAGTTCTCCCAGTGGGATCCGCGCCGCCAGCGCCCCGAGCTGTGGCAGCTCTACAACGGCCGTCACGCTCCCGGCGAGCACGTCCGCGTCTTCCCGCTGTCCAACTGGACCGAGCTGGACGTGTGGCAGTACATCGCCCGCGAACACATCCAACTCCCGCAGATCTACTTCGCACACCAGCGGCCGGTGTTCAAGCGGTCCGGGATGTGGCTGACCGCCGGCGACTGGGGCGGACCCAAGGACGACGAGACGGTCGAGATGCGCCAGGTCCGCTACCGCACCGTGGGCGACATGTCCTGCACCGGCGCCGTCGACTCCACCGCCACCACCCTGGACGCCGTGATCGCCGAGATCGCCGCCTCCCGGCTCACCGAACGCGGCGCAACCCGCGCCGACGACAAGCTCTCCGAGGCAGCGATGGAAGACCGCAAGCGCGAGGGGTACTTCTGATGACGACTGCCGCAGCGCACCGGTCGGCCACCACCCTGCTGCGCTTCGCCACCGCCGGCTCCGTCGACGACGGCAAATCCACCCTCGTCGGCCGGCTGCTCCACGACTCGAAGTCGATCCTCAGCGACCAGCTCGACGCGGTGCGGCGCGCATCGACGGGGGACGCCCCCGATCTGGCGCTGCTCACCGACGGCCTGCGCGCCGAGCGCGAACAGGGCATCACCATCGACGTGGCCTACCGCTACTTCGCCACCCCGAAGCGCCGGTTCATCCTCGCCGACACCCCCGGCCACGTGCAGTACACCCGCAACATGGTCACCGGCGCCTCCACCGCCGACCTCGCCCTCGTCCTGGTCGACGCCCGCAAAGGCGTCGTCGAACAAACCCGCCGCCACGCCGCCGTCGCCGCGCTCCTACGCGTCCCCCACGTCACCCTCGCCGTCAACAAGATGGACCTGGTGGGGTACAAGGAGCAGTTCTTCGCCGCCATCGCAGAGGAATTCACCGCATACGCCGGCGAGTTGGGCATCACCGGGATCACCACGATCCCGATCTCGGCGCTCGCCGGCGACAACGTCGTGGAGCCCTCCCCCCACATGAACTGGTACGGCGGCCCCACCATCCTCGAGCACCTTGAAGCGGTCTCCGCCGACGAGGATCTCGGCGCGGCCCCGGCCCGTCTCCCCGTCCAGTACGTCATCCGGCACGAGGGCGTCCGCCGCTACGCGGGCCGGATCGCCGCCGGCATCCTGCGAGTCGGCGAACAGGTCACCGTGCTGCCCTCGGGGCACACCACCACAATCGCCGCCATCGACGTGCTCGGTCAGGACGTGCCCGCGGCCCGCGCCCCGCAGTCGGTCGCGCTCCGCCTGGCCGATGAACTCGACGTCTCCCGAGGCGACTTGATCGCCCCCACCTCCCGGCTCCCCCACCTCACCCAGGACATCACCGCCACCGTCTGCCATCTGCACGAGCGACCGCTCACGCCCGGCAGCCGGGTGCTGATCAAGCACACCACCCGCACCGTCAAGGCGATCGTCAAGGACATCTTGTACGCGATCGACCCTGGTCGCGGACCCGGCGGCGGTCCGGTCCGCGCACCCGGGGCGCTGCACGTCAACGACCTCGGCGCGGTGGTGCTGCGCAGCGCGCAGCCGCTGCCCCTCGACCCCTATGCCGCTTCCCGGCACACGGGTTCCTTCCTGCTCATCGCCCCGGCCGACGGGGCCACTCTCACGGCCTGTACGACGACCGAAGGGACCGAGCCATGAGCCGCCCAGCCCGTCCGCGCGCGACCGCCCAGGTCGCCGTCGTCGGTGCCGGTGCCGCCGGCGCCCTCACCGCGGCTCGTCTCCTTCAGCACGCCCGGCGGTGCCGGCTCGCGCTGGACGTGTGGTGCGTCGACCCTGCCGAGGACACCGGCCGCGGCGTCGCCTATGCCACGAGTGACCCCCGGCATGTGCTCAATGTGCCGGCGGCCCGGATGAGCGCCTTCGTCGAGGACCCCGAGCACTTCGTCCGCTGGGTCACCCGGCGGCTGCCCGCCGCGACGCCGGCCGCGTTCGTGCCCCGTGCGCTGTACGGGGAGTATCTGTCCGAGGTGCTGGACGAGTTGGCGGCGCCGGGCGGCCCTGCCCGGCTGCACCGCTTGCACGAACGGGTCACCGCTGCCGAACACGGCTGCGGCCGACTCCTGTTGAAGCTCTCCTCCGGGCAGACCCTCAAGGCCGACTCCGCCGTTCTCGCGCTCGGCAGCCTCCCCCCGGACTGCTCCTGGGCCCCGGCTTCGATCGTCGGCTCCCACCGTTTCATCGTCTCCCCCTGGGGCCCGGGCGCGCTCGACTCCGTACCCGACGAGCAGGACGTGCTGCTCGTCGGGACCGGACTGACCATGGTCGATGTGGCGATCGGTCTGGAGCGGCCGGGCCGGGTGGTGCACGCGGTGTCGCGGCACGGCCTGGTGCCGCAGCCGCACACCACCGCCTCGGCCGCCGCCTGCCCGGCGCCCAGGATCCCCGGTGCCATCGGGCTGCCGGAGCTGCGCCGTACGGTCCTCGCCCATCTCGCTCGCGGCCGACGCCAGTCCGGGGACTGGCGGCCGGCCTTCGACAGCATTCGGCAGGTCACCGCCGCCCTGTGGCAGCAGCTGTCCACCGCCGACCGCAGCCGCTTCCTGGCCGAGGACCTGCGGCTGTGGGAGGTGCACCGGCACCGCATCCCACCGGCCTCGGCGAGCACCCTGCACGCCGCCCGGGAGGCCGGGCGGGTGCGCGTCCGGGCAGCCGAGCTGACCGACGCGGAGATCACCGCGGAGGGGATACGGGTCGGGCTCAGCGACGGCACCCGGCTCCAGGTCGGCGCCGTGGTCAACTGCACGGGCCCGCGGGCCGATTGGACGGCGATCGACGACCCGTTCATCCGCGGCCTGCTCGACTCGGGGCTGGCCCGGGTCCATCCCACCGGGCTCGGCCTCGACACCGGCGAGGACGGTCTGCTCCGGACCGCGGCCGGACCGGCCGGCACTCCGGCGATGTGGGCCATCGGGGCACTGCGGCGCGGTGAGCTCCTCGAATCCACCGCCATCCCGGAGATCCGGGTCCAGGCGGACCGCACCGCCGAGGCCGTGGTCTCCCTCCTCGCCGGCCCTGGGCCGGCGGACCGCCGCCCGTCCAGGGACAGGTTCGGTCTCCGGTTGACCACGAATCCGGAGGCGGCCGCCCGCTATGGGGAAGCGCTGGACCGGATCCTGAAGGGACAGCACGGCTCTGTTCCACTGCTCTGCGAGGCACTGACCGCGGATCCCGGTTTCGCGCTCGGCCATGCGGTGCTGGCGCTTCTCGGGCATGAGCACGGCGGGCGGGTCGAGGTGGGCGCCGCACTGGACCGCGCGGGGCGGGCCGCGACCCGGGCCACGGAACGCGAGCGCCGCTTCGTCGCGGCGGTCACCGAACGGATCCGGGACGGCGGACCGGCGGGCGCCGCTGCGCTGCTCAGCCATGTCGCGGCCCATCCGCGGGATGCGCTGGCCGTCTCCCTCGCCGTGCCCACCATCTCCTTCGACGGGGTGACCAGCGGCCGCCAGGCGTGGCAGCTGGTCGAGGGTCTGTCCGGGAGTTACGGCGAGGACTGGTGGTATCTCGGCCAACTCGCCTTCGTACGCCAGGAGCAGGAGCGCTGGGAGGAGGCCGAGACGCTGGCCTGCCGGGCGCTCGCCGCGGAACCGGCGGCCGGGCACGCGGTGCATGCCAGGACCCATGTGTTCTACGAGACCGGGCAGCACCGGGGTGGCCTGACCTGGCTGGACCGCTGGCTGGGCGAGCAAGGCGCCGGCTCGGACCATCGGGCGCACTTCGCCTGGCATGCCGCCCTGCACGAGCTGATGCTGGCCGACGGCGACGCGGTGTTCCGCCGCTACCAGCAGCAGCTGGCGCCTCCGGCGGTGACCGGGGTCCGGGCCGTGGTGGACTCGGCCTCGCTGCTGTGGCGGTGCCGGATGGCGGACCGCTGGCCGGGGCCGCTGCCCGTGGACGCGCTGTTCGACGTGGTGCCGGCCGGCTGGTTGGAGGCTCCGCCCACCGCCTTCGCCGCCCTGCACTGTGCGGTGGCGCTGGCGGCCGCCTCTGATGTACGGCGTCTGCGGGCGCTGCACCGGCATGCGCACGGGCACGACTCCCCCGTCTTCCGGGAGGTGATCGCACCGCTGTGCGAGGCGCTGACCGCGGTGGTCGAGGAGCGCTGGCCGGCGGCCGTCGCCGCACTGCGCCGACTGCGGCCCCGGCTCTCGTCGGTCGGCGGGAGTGCCGCTCAGCACGAGGTCGTGGAGGAGACCCTGTTGTACGCCTTGATATCGGACGGCCGGCAGCATGAGGCGGCCGACATCCTCAGTGCCCGGCTGGACCGGCGGCCCGGCCCGCTGGACGATCGCCGGCGTTCCGTCCTGGAGGTGTCCCATGCAGGTCCGTGAGACCGGGCCCCAGCAGCCCCTTGAGACCACCCCCGCGCAGATCCCCGAGGCCAAGCGGGTGCGGCAGCTGGATCGGGTGATCATCCGGTTCGCGGGTGACTCGGGCGACGGAATGCAGCTGACGGGTGACCGGTTCACCTCGGAGACCGCCTCGTTCGGCAACGACCTGTCCACGCTGCCGAACTTCCCGGCCGAGATCCGGGCGCCCGCCGGCACCCTGCCCGGTGTGTCCAGCTTCCAGCTGCACTTCGCCGACCACGACATCCTCACCCCGGGCGATGCGCCCGATGTGCTGGTGGCGATGAACCCGGCCGCCTTGAAGGCGAACATCGCGGACGTGCCGCGCGGCGCGGAGATCATCGTCAACACCGACGAGTTCACCAAGCGGGCGATGGCCAAGGTCGGCTACGACGTCTCTCCTCTGGAGGACGGCTCGCTGGCGGCCTATCACGTACATCCAGTGCCGCTGACGACGTTGACGGTGGAGGCGCTGAAGGACTTCGAGCTGTCCCGCAAGGAGGCTGAGCGGTCGAAGAACATGTTCGCGCTGGGCCTGCTGTCGTGGATGTACCACCGGCCCACCGAGGGCACCGAGCGGTTCTTGAAGGCGAAGTTCGGCAGGAAGCCCGAGATCATGCGGGCGAATCTGGCGGCCCTCCATGCGGGCTGGAACTTCGGGGAGACCACCGAGGACTTCGCGGTCTCCTACCAGGTCGCCCCCGCCGGCGCCGCCTTCCCCACCGGCACCTACCGCAACATCTCCGGGAACCTGGCCCTGTCCTACGGTTTGATCGCCGCCGCCCACCAGGCCGACCTGCCGCTGTATCTGGGCTCCTACCCCATCACCCCGGCCTCCGACATCCTCCACGAACTCTCCCGGCACAAGAACTTCGGAGTGCGCACCTTCCAGGCCGAGGACGAGATCGCCGGCATCGGCGCCGCGCTGGGTGCGGCCTTCGGCGGCTCGCTGGCGGTGACCACCACCTCCGGGCCCGGTGTGGCACTGAAGTCGGAAACCATCGGGCTGGCCGTCTCGCTGGAACTGCCGCTGTTGATCGTGGACATTCAGCGCGGCGGTCCCTCGACGGGGCTGCCCACCAAGACCGAGCAGGCCGACCTGTTGCAGGCGATGTACGGCCGCAACGGCGAGGCGCCGGTGCCCGTCGTCGCCCCCCGGACCCCCGCGGACTGCTTCGATGCGGCCCTGGAGGCGGCAAGGATCGCACTGACGTATCGCACCCCGGTCTTCCTGCTCTCCGACGGCTATCTCGCCAACGGCTCCGAGCCCTGGCGGATCCCGGCCGTGCACGGCTTGCCCGACCTGCGGGTCCGGTTCGCCACCGCACCGAACCACCAACAGGCCGACGGCACCGAGGTGTTCTGGCCCTACAAGCGCGACCCGGAAACTCTCGCCCGGCCGTGGGCGATCCCCGGCACGCCGGGTCTTGAGCACCGCATCGGCGGCATCGAGAAGCAGGACGGCACCGGGAACATCTCCTACGACCCGGCCAACCACGATTTCATGGTCCGCACCCGCCAGGCCAAGATCGACAACATCGCCGTGCCCGACCTCACCGTCGACGACCCGGACGGTGCCCGCACCCTGGTGCTGGGCTGGGGCTCCACCTACGGCCCGATCACCGCCGCGGTGCGCCGGCTGCGCGCCGAGAGCCACCCCGTCGCCCAGGCCCACCTGCGCCACCTCAACCCCTTCCCGAGCAATCTCGGCGACGTTCTGAGCGCCTATGAGCGCGTCCTCGTTCCCGAGATGAACCTGGGCCAACTGGCCACCCTCCTCAGGGCGAAGTACCTGGTGGACGTGGAAAGTTGCTCCCAGGTCGATGGAATGCCGTTCAAGGCCGAGCAGCTCGCGCTGCGCATTCAGGAGGCCATCGATGCCCGCTGAGGCAGTCTCCCTCGTACCCCGGACCGAACTCCCCCTGGCCGCCAAGGACTTCAAGTCCGATCAGGAAGTGCGCTGGTGCCCCGGCTGCGGCGACTACGCGGTCCTGGCCGCCGTCCAAGGCTTCATGCCCGAACTCGGCCTGCCCAAGGAGAACATCGTCTTCGTCTCCGGCATCGGCTGCTCCTCCCGCTTCCCGTACTACATGAACACCTACGGGATGCACTCCATCCACGGCCGCGCCCCGGCGATCGCGACCGGGCTGGCGTCCTCCCGCCGCGACCTGAGCGTGTGGGTGGTCACCGGGGACGGCGACGCCCTGTCCATCGGCGGCAACCACCTCATCCACGCCCTGCGCCGCAACGTCAACCTCAAGATCCTGCTGTTCAACAACCGGATCTACGGCCTGACCAAGGGCCAGTACAGCCCCACGTCCGAGATCGGCAAGATCACCAAGTCCACGCCGATGGGTTCACTGGACGCGCCGTTCAACCCGGTGTCGCTGGCGCTCGGCGCGGAGGCCTCCTTCGTCGCCCGCACCATCGACTCCGACCGCAAGCACCTCACCGAGGTGCTGCGCGCGGCCGCCGGCCACCCCGGCACGGCCCTGATCGAGATCTACCAGAACTGCAACATCTTCAACGACGGCGCCTTCGAACCCCTCAAGGACAAGCAGCAGGCCGCCGAGGCGGTCATCCGCCTCGAACACGGCCGGCCGATCCGCTTCGGCACCGAAGGCGCCAAGGGTGTCGTGCGGGACGCGACCACCGGTGACCTGAAGGTCGTCCGTGTCACGCCGGAGAACGAGGGTCGGATCCTCGTCCACAACGCGCACACGGCATCACCCACCACCGCGTTCGCTCTGTCCCGGCTCGCCGACCCGGACACCCTGCACCACACCCCCATCGGGGTCTTCCGCAACATCGACCGGCCCGTCTACGACACCCTCATGGCCGACCAACTCGACACCGCCATCGAGAACAACGGCAAGGGCGACCTCACCACCCTCCTCACCGGCAACGACACCTGGACCGTCCCCTCGCACCGCGCACCTCACTCAAGGAGACCGCAGTGACCTATGTGATCGCCCAGCCCTGCATCGACGTCAAGGACAAGGCGTGCATCGAGGAGTGCCCGGTCGACTGCATCTACGAGGGCTCCCGGTCCTTGTACATCCACCCGGACGAATGCGTCGACTGCGGTGCCTGTGAGCCGGTCTGCCCGGTCGAGGCGATCTTCTACGAGGACGACACTCCGGACGAGTGGAAGGACTACTACAAGGCGAACGTCGAGTTCTTCGACGAGCTCGGTTCGCCCGGCGGCGCCGGCAAGCTGGGTCTGATCGAGCGGGACCACCCGATCGTCGCGGCGCTGCCCGCCGGGACACCGTGAGGGGCGCCGCCGGGGTCGCGGCCCCTCTCGCCGATCCGCATCTGGTCTTCGACGCGGCCCAAGGGCGCCGGGATGTCGTGATTCTCGGCTGCACCGGTTCGATCGGCACCCAGGCCATCGACCTGATCCAGCGCAACCCCGATCGGTTCCGGGTCACGGGCCTCGCCGCCGGCACCCGGGTCGCCCTGCTCGCCGAGCAGGCCAGGCGGCTGCGCGTCGACACCGTCGCCATCGCCCGCACCGACGCCGTCCCCGCACTGCGCGAGGCGCTCGCCGCCCACTACGGCAGCCGGCCGATCCCTGAGATCCTGGCCGGCCCGGACGCCGCCACCGAGCTCGCCGCCGCCCCCTGCCACACCGTGCTGAACGGCATCACCGGCTCCATCGGCCTGGCCCCCACGCTCGCCGCCCTCAAGGCCGGCCGCACCCTCGCCCTGGCCAACAAGGAATCACTGATCGTCGGCGGCCCCCTGGTCAAGGCCCTCGCCCACCCCGGGCAGATCATCCCCGTCGACTCCGAGCACGCCGCCCTCTTCCAGGCCCTGGCCGCCGGCAGCCGAGCCGATGTCCGCAAACTGGTCCTCACCGCCTCCGGCGGCCCCTTCCGCGGCCGCACACGGGCCGACCTGACACAGGTCACCCCCGCCGACGCGCTGAACCATCCCACCTGGGCGATGGGCCCGGTGATCACCGTCAATTCGGCCACCCTGGTGAACAAGGGCCTGGAAGTGATCGAGGCCCACCTGCTCTACGACATCCCGTTCGACCGGATCGAGGTCGTGGTCCACCCCCAGTCCTACGTCCACTCCATGGTCGAGTTCACCGACGGCTCCACCCTGGTCCAGGCCACCCCGCCCGACATGCGCGGCCCCGTCGCCATCGGCCTGGGCTGGCCCGAGCGGGTCCCGGACGCCGCCCCCGCCTTCGACTGGACCAAGGCCTCCAGCTGGGAGTTCCTACCGCTGGACAACGAGGCCTTCCCGGCTGTGCAACTCGCCCGCCACGTCGGCACCCTCGGCTCCACCGCCCCGGCCGTGTTCAACGCCGCCAACGAGGAATGCGTCGACGCCTTCCTCGCCGGCACCCTCCCCTTCAACGCCATCGTCGACACCGTCGCCGAGGTCGTGGCCGAAAACGGGCGGCCCACCCCGGGAACCCAGCCGACCTTCCCGGACGTCCTGCAAGCGGAGACCTGGGCCCGCACCCGCGCCCGGGAACTGGCCGCCGCCACACGGAAGGCCGCCGCCGTGATCTCCTGACGGCGGCGGCCTCGTAGCGAGCAATCGGCCTCACCAGGTGACGGGCAGCTCCGTGATCCCGCCGTGCAGCGAGCCGCTGTTGACCCCCAACGCTCCGATGGGCTTGGTCAGTCGCAGCCCCGGGAGCTTGTCGAAGATGCGGGAGAAGACGGCGGCGAGCTCCATGCGGACCAGGGGCGCGCCCAGGCAGTAGTGGCGCCCGAAGCCGAGAGTGAGGTTCGGCTTCGGCGAGCGCAGTACATCGAAGGACTCGGGATCGGCGAATGCGCGTGTGTCGCGGTTCCCGGCCGCGCTGTAGAGCACGAGGAGTTCACCGGCCTTGATCCTGACGCCGTCGAACTCGGCGTCCTCCCGGGCGTACCGGAAGGTCTCCTTGGCGCCGCCGTGCACCACCACCCGCAGGATCTCCTCGACGGCACTGCCGATCCGGTCCGGGTTCCTTTCGAGGATCTCCCGCTGCTCGGGGTGGGCGAGCAGCAGCAGGACCCCGAGGTCGAGGCGGGCGACGGTGGTCTCGTGGCCGGCGAAGAGCAGCATCGCGGCCAGGAAGGCGACATGGCGGTCGTCCAGGCCACCGCCGTCGGCGGCGCAGAGGCTGGACAGGACGTCGTCGCCGGGGTTGCGGCGCTTCTCCGCGACCAGGTCCCCGGTGTAGCTCATCAGCTTGGCCATGCAGTCGCGGGACAGCGCCTCGTCCCGTACACCGGCGATGCCCTGCGTCCATTCACGGAACGGGAGACGGCCCTCGCGCGGCACACCCAGCAGC
This sequence comes from Streptomyces sp. SLBN-8D4, assembly GCF_049739545.1. Classification (NCBI taxonomy): domain Bacteria; kingdom Bacillati; phylum Actinomycetota; class Actinomycetes; order Kitasatosporales; family Streptomycetaceae; genus Streptomyces; species Streptomyces sp. SLBN-8D4. The sequence continues at coordinate 6,898,890 of NZ_JBMGQC010000001.1, read as the reverse complement.
TCGCAGATGACATTGACGGGCAGCCGGACGGCGAGCTCGCTGTGCAGGTCGGCGGGCGGGCCCTGCGCGACGATGTCGTCCAGGACCTCCTCCACGAGAGCGTCCATACGGGGCCGGAAGGCCTCCATGCTCTTGGGTGAGAAGAAGGGCGAGAGCCGCGCACGAAGCCGCATGCGGTCTTCGGGCTCCGTGTCGAAGTTTCCGCCCGGTCCGCCGATGAGGGTGGAGGCGCCGAGCCGGGGAGCGTGCTCGGGATCGCGGTGCGAGACACCGAAGCGGTCGTCGGAGTAGACCTGTTTGATGGCTTCGTACCCGGTGACCAGCCAGGCCTCGTCGCCGGCGGGCGTGCGTACCTTGGCGAACGGGCACTTCTCGCGCAACTCCCCGGCCAGCGGAGGAGCTTGCAGGAGGTCCGGCTGCGGCAACGGTATGGCGGGAAGGTCGACGACGGGTGCAGCGGCTGGTTCCAAGACAGGTTCCCCTCTATGGACCCGACATCAGACCGGCACCGACACCCGTGCACCTCTGATCATCGGCTGGACGACGGATGCAGCCTAGGTCCGGCCGCACACGCCGTCATCGAGCCCAGGGTTGACGCCGCAGCCCTCCGCACCTCTTCCTCTCCACCCGCGGTTTGAGCGCCCGGGGAGTGTCCTGGGTGTTCTGTCCGGGAAGTCCGGGAGCGCGGCACCGGCGGTCGCCTGCACCGCCTCTCGGGGGCGGTGCGGTGCCGTGGGGCGTGCCCGCACGATCAGCGAGCAGGCCAGGATGAAAAGCCGCAGGCCGCGGCTCGGCTCCCCTACACGAGACGGCTTCTCGCCCGACTGTCGTTTGAGCAGCGGCGGGTTGACTCCCGCATCCGCGAGCACAGGCTTCCGCGCCTTGGTGTCCCAGGCGGTGCGGTTGATCGAGCCGCGCGGCCCCGCGTCGCCCTACGTGTTCCAGGACCATGAGCGTTCGTGCTGCATAGTGCCTCATCGTGCCGCCCGGCGACCTTTTGACTGGTCAGAACACCTGCGAGCGAACCGCCGTCTCGATTGCACCAGTTCGCCGCCTCCTCGTCCCCTTGCAGCGACCGCACAAGACGGGTAGTTCGGTCCTCCGCCTCGGACGGCGGCCGTGTCGCGGCCCTTTCCAGTGCTCGGGGAGGCGTTTCCGTCGCGACACAGACCCTGTACGCGCACGGCACACTGTGGCCGCCGAGTCCGCCATCCGCGCCGGCCGATCTGTCTGCCTCCATGCCCGGGAACACCCGGTCATTCGCTCTCGGGAAGCTCGTTTCTCATCATTGGTTCGATCTCCGGTGGTGGCCGGACGCCGCTGGTGAGCTGGCTCCGTTCGGTGAGCGTGCGGTCGAGTTGGCGCGCGAGGCGGGGGACGGTCGTCGCCGGCAGATACGCCTCCGCGCCCGCGTCGAGCAGTCGACGGACAGGTCCGTGGTAGCTGACTCCGAGCTCGTCGTCCTCGATTTCGGCAACGATGACCCGGGCCTCGGGGAAGGCCCTGCGCAGGCCGGCGATCAGCTGCGGGCTGACCGGCGGCACGAGCAGCACGTCAGCGGTCGCGGGCGCCGCCTGGATGTCGAGCACGATGTAGTCGGCGCCGAGTTGGTCGGACAGGGACACTCGGGCCGACTCCGACAGCTTCATCGCGGTCACGACGACCGTCAGGTTCCCGGAAGCGGTGCGCGGCTCTTCGGCGGCCACGTCCGGCATGCCCCGGGCGATGACCGTGCCCAGGGTGCTGGAAATCCTTGCGATCGGCTCACCGTCCCTCATGACGACCAGGTTCTCGCCGGGTTCAAGGGCGCCGACGAGTGCCGCGACGTCAGAGGGAAGGCGGCTCACATCGATCGCCCGCGGGACGCGCTCGCCGGTCACCAGCTCGGGAAGGAACAGGAAGCGGGGACCGGACACGCTCGGTCGCGGGCTGTCGGGTTGACGGTCCGGGCCGGCGGGGCGCTCAGCACCGGACGGTCCGGCTCGATGACTGCGGCGGGATGAAAGAGCAGCATCTTCACAGTGACCAACTCTCCCACAGCGGCCGGGCGGCAGCCGGAACCCCGGACGGGGACGTCACGGTCCAGCCAGAACATCCACCGAGGCCCTCAGCCCGTCACACGAGGGGCGTGCTGGTCCGCCTCGGCGAGGATGCGTTCGGCCAGTTGCCAGGGCTCGCGTCATCGGTCGGCAGGACAACCGTGTCCGGGCCCAGTCGCTTCTCGCAGGCCATGGCGCCGTCGACCTGCGCAAGTCGCCAGGCCCGCACCCCGGCGTCCCGCTCGGGATCGTGCGGGAACATGATCTGGTCTGTGATGCGTCGGGTGAGGGTCTGTCGGCCGGCCGACAGCCAGCATGTCTGACGCGACCTGCAGACCACTTACGCACCCGCTGGCACAGGCGAAGTCCAACGCCAGCGCCTCGCGGAGAACCTCCTCCAGCAGGAGGAGGACGGCGTCAGCACCCGCACCCCGTGGTCAGTGCTGCACGCCGGCCGCGCCCAACCACCCGTGACCGTCCAACCGGTCAGCGTCTAGGACTACCCGTGTACGGCACCCGCTTCGGCGCCTCAGGCCGGTCGGTAAGCCGAAGCCGCCGAATACCCGGTTCCTGCGCCTGTCGCGTGCACAGGGCTTCGCGCACAGGAACGGGACCACCACGACACCGCCCCATCAACTCACTCGAAGGAGACCATCGTGACCCCGGCGGCCACCAGCCGACGCCCTCCAAACCGGCGGCCGGGAATCGGAGGGCCGCCGGCCCAGCGCGCGGGGAGTGCGGGGCCGGGCGGCACCGGTCGGCGGTCAGGCTCCGGGGTGCAGGCCGAGCCAGCCCGGTGAGGGGTCTCCCTTGACCTCGCCGAAGTACAGGGCGAAGGTCTGCTTCCAGCGCTCGATCGCCGCGCGGTCGGCCATGAAGCGGGGGAAGCCGTCGAGGTTGCCGTTGGGGTACTCCCAGACGGGCTTCAGCCCGGTCGGCGGGGTGACGTCGGTGCGGACCGACCAGCCGTTGGTGGCGGCCTTCTGCTGTTCGACGGAGAGCCGCCAGTTCAGGTACAGCTTGGCGGCGGTGGGGTTCTTGGCCTGCTTGAGGATCGCGGCCCGCTGTCCCCAGGACATGAACGGCGCCTTGTCGGGCAGCACCCACTTGACCGGCCCGGTGGACAGCGGCGCGCCGGATCCGCCGATGCCGATGGCCTTCTGGCCGCTGCTGACGGCCGCGCTCGGGGTGTAGCTGCCGCGGGCGAACTGGAGGTCCTGGGTGGCCAGTCGGGCGAGCCAGTCCCAGCCGTACTTCTGCACGTAGAGGGTGTAGAGGTACAGGACCGCGTCGTCGTCGTGCGGGTAGGAGGAGGCGATCTTCCCCTTCCAGCGGGCGTCGGCCAGGTCGAGCGGACCGCTGGGGATGTCGGAGCCGACCGCGGCGGGACCGTACATGTAGCTGAAGGCGCTCACCTGGACGGCGACCCACGCGCCGTGCGGGTCCTTGAAGGGAGCGTAGAGCTTGGAGAAACCGGCCGGCTTGTAGGCGAGCAGGCGGCCCTGCTCCTTCCAGCGCACGAAGTCCTGAACGGTCTGGAGCTGTACGACGTCGGGTATCAGGGTGTCGGTCGCGAACTGGTTGTCGACGCGGACGTCGTGGAACTTGCTGTAGTCGACGACCACCGTCAGGTCGATGCCCGGGAACCGGCTCTTGAAGCCGTTGCGGATTCCGTCCGCCTGGCTAGAGACATCGCCGCCGGCGTAGAGCACGAGCTTGCCGCCCTCCGCGAGGGCTGCTTGGTAGAGCTCGTCAAGAGTCCGCTTCTCCTCGCCGCCGCCCGTTGCCACGCGCCCCGCAGAGGCTTGGCCGGTGGCGGCCTGAGCGGGGGTGACGGAGGCAGTGGCGACACCGAGACCGAGAGCGGCGCCCGCTCCGGTGGCAAGCAGGCGGCGTCGGCTGGGAAGGCTGGTCATGGTGGGGGGAGCCTCTCTATCCGTTCTGTTCTGTTCGGTTGTCTGTGTGCTGCTGCTGTGGGGTCAGAACATGGTGTTGTCGTTGGCGCTCTTCTCGGGCACCTCCTGGATCACGTCCCAGTGCTCGACGATCTTCCCGTCGGCGACGCGCCAGAAGTCCGCGACGGCCATGCCCCGGTCACCGGGCTTGAGGTGCAGGTTGCTGTGGGTGACCACCAAGTCCCCTTCGGCGACCACGCGCTTGATGTCCAGGCGCAGGTCGGGGAACTGCCCGCGCAGCCAGTGCACATAGCCGACGAAGGCACCCGGGCCGTCCTGCGCCTCGGGGTTGTGCTGGGTGTAGCTCTCGCCGAGGTGCGCGGCGGCGGCCGCCTCGGGCTGATAGTCGTTGAAGGCCTGCTCGTAGAAGGCGGTCACGAGTGACTTGTTGTCCGCAGCGGACATCTCTGTCTCCTGCCTCTCGGTGGGTGCGGTACGACTCAGTCGTTCATGGCGTCGCGGACGAGCGCCGTGTCCACGAACTGTTCGAAGCGGACGATGAGTCCGCCCCGTACGACGAAGTGGTGCGCGACCCGGACGTCGATCAGCTTGCCGGTGGCCTTGTTGGTCGCGGTGTAACGGGCGAGGACGACGACGTTCTCGCCGTCGACGACGTAGGTGTCGTCGTGCGCGGCCCAGCCCTCCCACTCCTTGCCCAGCTGCTCCATGACGTTCGAGGTGACGCCCTCGGGCGTGCGATAGGTCCCGGCCAGCGGGAAGCCGGCCATCTCCGTCCACTCCACGTCGGGGGCGAGGGTGGCGCGCAGGGCGTCCAGGTCACCGGCTGCGGAGGCCAGGTACTGGCGGCGGACGACGTCGGCGGGAGCCGTCGACGAGGCGAACTCGCTCATGGTCAGCCCCACTTCATCTCGCCCTTGGCGACCTTCGAGCCGATCTGGGCGGCGATCAGCATGCCGTTGTCCGGGAAGCGCTTGACCAGGGCGTCGTTCAGCGCGGCACCGTCGGCGGCCTTGCCCAGTTCCTCCTCGAAGGCGACCAGGTAGTCACGGGTGGCGCTGATGGCGGAGCCGTCGGCCGCGGTGCCGGGGAGGCGGTGGCCGGGGACGACCAGTTCCGGGTCGAGGGCGGCCATCTCGTCGAGCAGGCCGATCCAGGCGGCGCGGTCGCCGGGGGTGGGGGTGTCGGCGACCCAGACGTGCTCCTGCTGGAAGAGCAGGACGCCGCCGAGCAGGGCGCGGTGCTCGGCCTGCCAGAGGTAATGGCGGTCGGACAGGCCGGCCGGGCCGCCCCTCAGCTCGAAGCGGTGGCCCTCCAGGGTGAGGTCGCCGGTCAGCGGCTCCAGGTCGACCAGGCGGGTGGGCAGGTTCGGGCCGAGCGCAGCCCAGGCCTTGAGCTTGCCCTCGTACGAGTGGGCGATGTGCTCGATGACGATCGGGGTGGCCACGAACCTCGCCTCGGGGAAGGCGTCGGCGATCACCTCGGCGCCGAAGTAGAAGTCGGGGTCGCCGTGGGAGACGAAGACGGTGGTCAGCGTCTTGCCCGAGTCGAGGATCTCGGCGACCAACCGGTGGCCGTCGGCGCGGGTGAAGGCCGCGTCCACCAGCAGCGCCTCGCTCTCGCCGGTGACGAGGGTGGCCGTCTTGTTCTTGCTGCCGGCCGGGAAGTCGAGGTCGAGGACTGTGAAGGAGAGGGTGCTCATGCGTGCTTCCTCGGGTGAAGGGTGATGGTCGGGGAAATCGCCTCGCGGCAAGGTGTACGACGTGAACGGAGTCGAGGCGGGCAGCCCGTGTCGAGCAGGGGTTCAGCCCTGGGTGCCCGGCTGGTCGAACGGGTGGAGGCTGAGGACGTGGGGCCGGACGAGTCGGCGCCATGTACATCGCCGGTGCGGAGGCCGAGGCGGGCCGTGTGACGGTCGAGGGCAGCGCGGTCGCTCATGAACCGGCCGACGCCGGACGGGTTCATGGTGGCGTGGCCGAAGATGCCCTTGCGGCCGGCGGGCGGGGCGACGCCCGTGCGGGCGCCCAGGCGCCGATTGCGTGCTCCCGCACGTCCTTGGAGAGCAGCCGGCTCAGGTACGGCTTGACGGCGGGCTGGTACGGAGCGTTCTTGAGGAGGGACGCCGGTCTGCGGCAAGGCCGCCCAGGGGGACTTGCGGGGCAGGGTGAGCGTCGGGAGACCGCTGGCGCTGTCGCCGCTGCCGAAGTCCGCCACGTGGCCGCCGGTTCCCGCCGGGTCGGCGGAATCCCGGGTGCCCCGCACGAACCTCGAGTGCTGGGCGAGCGGTTCCTTCGGGTAGTCGAAGCGGCAAGTGCCGGTGAGCGCCTTGATCTGCGGGTGGACCGTCTTCCAGCCGACCGGCGTGCAGTACCGGCAGGCCGCCGAGCACCACGTCGTCGACAGCGCCCGCAACCGGGCCTCCTCGCTTGAGCCGGTCCGCTCGGCGGTGGAGGAGGCGGCGGCGTCCGCCGAAGCGGGTGCAGACAGGCCGGACGCGAGGACGCCGCCCATGGGAGCTACGACGCCGAAGGCGGCCAGGACGCGCTTTCCCATGGGGCGGACTCCACATCTGCGGGGTGGACACGGCGAAGTATCTGCCGACGCAGACAATATATCTGCCTTAACAGATATTGCAACAGCAGATTCTTCCGCTCATGTTCTTCTGCCATCCTTGAGGAGTGAACGAGCAACTGCTGAACGACGACGACGTGACGCTCTTCGGTCTCTTCGTGGAGGCCCACAGCCGTATCAAGCCCCTGGTGAACCGCGATCTCGATATACCGCACACCTGGTTCGAAGTGCTGCTGCGACTGGCCCGCACCCCCGGCCACCAGCTCCGCATGACGGACCTGGCAGAGGCCGTGTCCTTCAGCTCGGGCGGCTTCACCCGGCTCGCCGACCGCATGGAAAAGGAAGGACTCATCCGCCGCGACCCCGATCCTGCCGACCGACGAGCCGCACTCGCCGTACTGACCGACAAGGGCGGTCAGGCGCTCGACCACGCACTGACCGCCCACGTCTCCCACCTGCGCAACCACCTCTCCGGACCACTCTCAGCCCAGGACCGCCGCCACCTTGAGCGCATCCTTCGCACGCTCCGCGACGCGAACGCGTAAGTTCCCGTCCTTGATCCGGATCACCGCCGCGGGCTTCGGACGCCGCCAGAGCCTGCCTCTGGCTCCACCGGCGACCTATCTTGGCGAGCACGTTGCAGTAGCTGCTTCCCGGCGTCCGGAGTCCCGCCGGGCCTATGACGGCCGTCACGACCCGGTGCCGTACGCCCAGCTCCTCGCGCTGATCGAGGTCGCGTCCAGGCCCAGGCCCAGAGCCTCACCAACCCCCCGACCACGAGGTCACCCGTTCCTGCGCGGGCGCCGCTCTCCATTCCTCGCCATGGCCCGTCGAGGTCACCGACGACGAGCGGAGCACCGTCCTGACCGCCGCGGACGGCGGGGTCCTGCGCTTGCAGCGCGCCCTGGACCCCTCCACACCCGACACCCGCCCCGCGACGGCGGCCGGCAGCTTCCTCGCGATGCGGGTCCGGCCGGCCGGGGTGCGCTCGCGTCGGCTGGCCCAGCAGGCCACGGTGGCCGGGCACGGCCGGTGAGACGGTGCCCTGCCGGAGGTGCGGCTGCTGGCCGAATGACCCGATGGCGAGGAGGAACCGACCCGGTTCCGGCTATCCGACCTACCCGACGACACACCGATCCCGGAGCTGGTCCGCCTGGCAAAGATTCGCTGGCGCATTGAGCACGACTACCGGGAACTCAAGCACGGCCTGGGCCTGGACCATTTCGAGGGCCGTTCCTGGACCGGGTGGCATCACCACGTCCCCCTGGTCACCGCCGCCCACGCGTTCCTCACCGAGCAGCGGCTGGCCCCAAAAGCCGATACAGCGGACTCACCCTGTACCAGATCCTCGACGCCATCCAGGCCCTGCTGAATTGCTGGACCGGTACCTGCACCACCTGCCACCAACCCCTGCCCGGGAGGACAACACCAAGATCAAGAAAGACCTAACAGAGTCCTACTGGTCGCCGTGTGACGGGCCGATATGCAGTTCGGAGTCGGTCAGCCCGCATCGACTCCGAGTTCGATCACCGGTCCGACCAGGGCAAGAGCCTGATCGACGACATCGTCCAGGCTTTCGCTGCCGTCGCTGTCCACCCAGCGGCGCAGGGCGGCTTGGAAGGCCGTCAGGGCGACGCCGGCAGCGACGGCAGGACGCAGGTCGACGTCCGGGTCCAGTCCGGCACGCAGGGCGAGGATGCCGGTCATCTCGGCCTGCCACTGGGACTGCCGCTCCAGGAAGCGGGCCAGAAGGGCCGGGGTGTCGAGGATCAGTCTGCTCACGCGCAGCATCTTGGCCGGATTGCCGACGCTCATCGAGGTGAACACCGACAGGGCGCGACGCAACGCCACCGCGGGCGGCTCGTCGGCGGGCCGGGCGTTCAGCTCCGCGCACAGCCTCACGCCGGCTTCCGCCAGCATGTGCACGATCACGTCTTCCTTGGAATCGAAGTAGCGCGAGAACGTACGGCGTGACATTCCCACGGCGGCCACGATCTGGTCGACCGTCGTCTCTTCGAATCCCTGGTCGGCCAGCAGCTTGACCGCGGCCTCCGCCAGTTCGCTGCGCACGAGCAGGCGCTTGCGCTCCGCCATGTTGGCCGCCGGGGCCGTCTTTGTATCTCCCACGACACCGATGCTAGTCCGAGCCAGAGAAGTCCCGACAGGCCCTTGTTGACTCACTGTGTCATGGACGGCAGTCTGGGTCTCATGTCAGACAGCAAATGGACCGCATCCCGCATCCCCGACCTGACGGGCCGGACCTTCGTCGTCACCGGAGCCAACAGCGGCCTCGGCCTGGCCACCACTCGCCACCTGGCGCGGCACGGTGCGCACGTCGTCATGGCCGTACGCAACGAGGCCAAGGGCCGCCGGGCCGTCGCCGACATCCGCGCCGCCGATCCCGACGCAAGCCTTGAGACGCGCCATCTCGACCTCGCCGACCTGGACTCGGTCAAGGCGTTCGCCGCCCGCGCGCACGACGACGCCCTGCAGGTCGACGTCCTGATCAACAACGCGGGTGTCATGACGCCACCCCGAACGCTGAGCCCCCAGGGCCACGAGTCACAGTTCGCCGGCAACCACCTCGGCCACTTCGCCCTCACCGGCCTGCTCATGGACCTGCTGCGGCAGGGGCGTGACCCGCGCGTGGTGACCGTCAGCTCGATCGGACATCACGGCGGGCAGATCCACTTCGACGACCTCTCCGGCGCCCGGAAGTACCAGCGCGTGAAGTACTACGACCAGTCGAAGTTCGCCAACGTCCTTTTCGGCCTGGAACTCGACCGCAGGCTCCGCGCGGCCGACAGCCCGGTACGCAGCCTGCTAGCCCACCCTGGGATCACAGCCACCAACCTCCAGCAAACTGGCCCGACCGGCCTGTTCCGGGTGGGAGGCGCCCTCGTCAACCGGCTGTTCGCCCAGGACGTCGAGATCGGCGCGCTTCCCCAGCTGCGCGCCGCGACGGCACCGGACGTCGAAGGCGGGCAGTTCTTCGGCCCCGACGGATGGAAGGAGTTGCGCGGACATCCCACGGTCGTCCGCCCCGACCCTGCGGCGCAGGACCCTGACACCGCACGCCGCCTGTGGGTGCTGTCCGAGGAACTGACCGGTGTGGTCTACGCACCCGCCCCTTCAGCATGACCCAAGGCCGTCTTCGGCCCGCAAACAGCTGCAGCGGTGAGCAAGTGCCCTGAGGAGTGCGTGCAGCCGCGCCTCGGCCTCACGGATCCGAACGGTGATGAGACTCTTTGAAATCGGCCAGACCCGCTTCTCTTCCCCACTTGTTCCGGTTTCGGACGGTGTGGGGAGGGTGGGGAGTGTGAGCATGCTTGAGGGGTCGCCGATCGTCAGGTCGGCGGCCCCTGGCCTCGGTTACGCGCTGGGCCGACGTTGCGAACGGCATCCGGACACTTGGCTGGCGCGCCGGCTCCGATCCGACAGCTGGAGCGGCATGGCCCAGACGTTCCTGACGCGTCGCGGCGGAGCCGCCGTGCTCACCGGCAGGTTCGTCGGAGTCATCCGGGCCTTCCCACCCTTCGCCGCTGGAGCGTCCGGCATGCCGTACCGCCGCTTCTTCTACGGCGCGACCGCATCGCTGGTCCAGGGCAGCGGTAACGTGCTCCTCGGCTACTTCGTCGGCGCGGCGGCGACCAGGGTCCTGCACTCGGCGGGGCTGATCGGCGCCGCCGTGCTTGCCGCCGTTGCTGTGGCGCTGTTCTGCGTCGTTCGGATCCTCAAGCGCCGTCGCGGCCGCGTGCAGGCGGTGAGTGCCGTGGTGGCGTCGGGCGGGGTTCCTCGAACCTCCGAACAGCGGCCAATGCGCGTCGTCACGCATTCCGAGGAGAACTAGTCCATGGGACGCGCCGGGCAGCGCATGGAAACCGGCAGCCGGCTCGCCCGCCCCGAGAACTCCCCGGCGGGACCTGCACTGACCGCGCGGCACCGACGTAGGCACGGGTCGCCCGCACCCTCGACAGACCCACGCCGCCGCACGCCAAAGGCGTCGGATTCGGCACCGACGCTGGTGATCGCCGACGTCCCGCCCGTCTCCCCCGGTATCCCAGCGGCCGCGCATGTCAGCACCCGGCGCGAACTCGGTGAGACGGCCATGAGGCTTCTCAGCACCGCGGAGCGAGGTCGGACGGGTCGACCGGGGCACTGGCGGGCGGCGGAGCAGCCGCCTCGACGCTCCCACGGGCACTGTATGCCGTCGAAGGCCAGACCGGTGTGGAGCTGGTCGCGACGATCAGCCGCCCGTCACGCCCTCGGCCCGGGCCCCCATTCGCAGGCCCCGGGCAGCGGTTCGAACCACTCCGGCGTTTCCGGTCAGGCCGTCCACCGCCACCCCGTCCTGCGTGGACGGCGGCGAACTGCCTGCCCGCCGGCGAAGCCCGACGGCGCGTCAGAGCACGCCGGTCCAGACCAGCTTGGCGCCCGAGTCGCCGGCCAGGTACGAGTAGACGAGATTGAGGCCGGAGAGGCCCACCACGACGACAACGAGCGCCGCAGGCGCCCAGCGTGGCATACGGGCTCCGCGCTTCGAGCGAACCTGCAGCAACAACAGAATGGTCGTTATACCGAGTCCCAGACTGAGAAGCTGCAACGTGTCGGCGTAGTCCGCGTGTTGCGCCACCTTGTGAAGCACGCTGCTCGGGTAGTGCTTCTCGGTGACCACTTCCTGCAGGCTTTCACCGGACTCCCGGGCGACGATCGCCATGAGAGGAGTCACCACCGCGAGCACCCACACCACCCAGCCCAGCTGGGGGCGGAACCGGGGCAGCATGGCGTATCCAGCAGCGCCCAGCGCCAGCAACGGGATGAGCACTACCGCCGCGTGCACTGCAAGCGGGTGCAGGGGGAGACCCATGAATTCTTTGAACACTGCTCGCTCTCGTTCCCTAGTGCATGAATGCCGGCTCGGCCGTGGTCGACTCGTGCCGGCCCTTTGACGAGTCAGCCGACATGCGGACGAACGGCGCCGCCTGCTCCACACCGGTCCCCAACTGGACCGTGGTGACAGTGACGGCGCCGTTGGCCTGGTTGCCCTGCGAGACGCCTCGCATGGCCATGGGACCGGCCACCGCCGTGGTGACGAGGGCGTTCAGCAGGGTCTGCCGAGCGAGGCGCCCGACTGTCGGGGGCTGCTCCCGGTGCGCCGGGCGCGTCGGCGTCATGGTTGCCGAGGCCGGACAGTGCGGTGTTCGGCGTCGGTACGTGCATCCGGCCCGGACCGAAGCCGCTGCCGACCCCGGTGAAGAGGACCTGGCCGACGGTCCGCTCGCTCTCGGCATGTGGCCCAAGATGCATCAGATGACACAGTGTGTCAATGGTGACCCAATGCGATCTACCCAGACGATGCGTCGGGCATCCGCGCTGCACCCGGCGCCGACAGCCGGTCGCCGAGCGGTCAGGACCGGGCTGCTGGTGCCGCGGCGCGGGCCCGGTGCGCGCGGATCTCGTCGTGGTGGTCGGCGGCCCAGCCGATCAGGGACGTCACGATCTCGTGGAGGCCGCGGCCCAGCGGGGTGAGGGAGTACTCGACGCGCGGCGGGACCTCCGCGTATGCGGTGCGGGTGATCAGACCGTCCTCGTGGAGCTGGCGGAGCGTGAGGGTGAGCATCCGCTGGGAGATGCCGGGGACCTGGCGCTGCAGGTCGGTGTAGCGCAGCGGGCCGGCCTCCACCACCGCGATGAGCAGCAGGCTCCACTTGTCGCCGACGCGGTCGAGGACCTGCCGGATGAACTCCATGTGCACGGCGGGGATGCGGGCACAGGGCCCCACCGCCGCCGCACCGCCCGAACTGCCGGTGACCTCCATGACGCACATTCCTCTCCGGCACGAACACCGATGTGCCTTTTGTATCGACTTCCATACTGGCCCATCATGGCGCTACGAACAAAACGTAAGAATCAAGCGCAGGCATGGGAGGCGCGTCATGAAGATCGAGATCTGGGCCGAGATCACCTGCCCCTGGTGCGGACTGGGCAGCCACCGTCTGGACCGGGCTGTGGAGCGGTTCGAGCACGGCGACGAGGTGGAGGTCGTCCACCACTCGTTCCCGCTGAGCAGTTCCTTCCCCGTGGATGAGACGTTCAGCGTCCGTGACGCGCTGCTGCGCCGGCACGGCATCGGCGGCTCCCAGGCCGAGGCGTCCACGCGCCGGATCGAGGCGCTGGCCGAGGCCGAGGGACTCACCCCCTACCAGGTGCTGGACAACCTGGTCGCCAACACCGACCTGGCGCACGAGTTCCTCGCCCACGCCTCCGCCGAGGGCAAGAACCGCGAAGCCTGGGACACGATCTTCCGCGCCTACTTCGGCCAGGCCCGCCCCGTCTTCAGCATGGACGACCTGCTCGACCTGGGCCAGGAGATCACTCTGGACCGCGAGAGCACCCGCCAGGCGCTCACCGAGCACCGCTACCAGCGGCAGGTGAGCGACGATGCCGCCCGCGCCCAGCGCCTGGGCGCCACCGGCGCGCCCTTCATCGTCATCGACGGCAGGTACGGCATCCCCGGGGCCCAGGACAGCGACGGCCTTCTCCGACGTGCTGCGCACGGCCTGGGACGCCTCCCACCCGCTCCCCCTCGCCACCGACGGCGACGCTGCGGTCTGCGGCCCCGACGGCTGCGCCGTAGCGGCCCGCAGCTGACCTCCACCGGTCACCCCCGATCCGCCCCCGACCCACCCTTGATCGTTTCGAAAGGCCGACTTCCCCATGTCCTACCTGCTGCACATCGACGCCTCCTCGCTCGACGAGGCATCCGTCTCCCGTCAGGTCGCCCGGTCCTTCCGTGACGAGTGGAAGGGCGCGGTCGTCCACCGCGACCTGGCCGCCTCCCCCGCCCCGCACCTCAGCGCGGCGGGCATCACCGCCCGCACCACCGACCCCGCCGCCCGCACCCCCGAACAGGCGAAGGCCGCGGCGGTCCAGGACGAGCTGATCGAGGAGTTCCTCGGCGCCGACGCCTACCTCTTCACCGTGCCGATGTACAACCTCACGATGCCGTCCGTGTTCAAGGCATGGCTCGACCAGATCATGGTCAACGGGCGCACCCTGAGCTTCGACGGACCCCCTCCCACCCTCGGCCGCCCCGCCACGGTGATCTCCGCACGCGGCGGCGGCTACGGCCCCGGCGCCCCCAAGCACGGCATGGACCACCTGGTGCCGACGCTGGAAACCGTCCTGGGTCACCCGGCCAACCTCGGCCTCGACCTGACGACGGTCCTGCCCGAACTGACCATGGCCCCGTACGTGCCGATGATGGCCCCGCTGCTGCCGGTGCACGAGGCGTCCATGACCAAGGCGCACGACGAGGCCCGCCGGCTGGGCTCTGCCCTGACCGGCCGACAGGCCGCCTGATCCACCCCTGAACTGACCGAAAGGCGTTTGATCACCATGAGCAACCTCCTGGTCCTCGGCGGCAGCGGCCGCACCGGCACCCACGTCCTGGAGCACGCCGCCCAACGCGGCCACCACGTCCGCGCCCTCGTCCGCAACCCCGACAAGGTGCAGGCACCGGCCGGCGTCGAACTGATCCAGGGCACACCCGCCGACATCGACGACATCCGCAAGGCCGCCGAAGGCACCGACGCGGTGATCAGCGCGCTGAACAACGCCCGCGCCTCCGACAACCCGTGGGCCAAGCCGGTCAGCCCGCCCATGTTCATGACCGACGCCACCCGCAACACGCTCACCGTCATGGGCGAACAGGGCATACCCCGCATCGTGCTGACGTCCACGCAGGGCGCCGGCGACGACTGGGCCCGGCTCAACCCGCTGGTCAAGGCGTTCATCAACCTGTCGAACATCAAGGCGGGCTTCGCGGACCACACCGGCCTCGACCAGCTCGTCCGCGCCTCGTCCGGCATCGACTGGACCCTTGCCCGCGCCGTCACCCTGACCGGCAAGCCCCTCAGTGGTCCCGTACGGGCAGCCGAGGCCGGCACCGAAAAGCCCGGCGCCCGGATCAACCGCGCCGACCTCGCCCACTTCCTCGTCCAGACGATCGAGGACGACACCTGGATCCGCAAAGCCCCCCTCGTCTGGAACACCCGCGGCTGACGCCCTCGGGCGGTCCGACATGAACCGGCCCCTGTCCCACCCCACCCCACCACCGCACCGCAATCCGAACAGTGAAGGGGAGAACATCCCATGTCCAAGGTGATCGCCATCTTCGGCGCCGGCAAGGGCCTCGGCGCCTCCGTCGCGCGCCGCTTTGCCCGCGAGGGTTTCCGTGTGGCGCTCGTCGCCCGCGGCAAGGAGCGTCTCGACGCCCTCGTCGAGGAGCTGAAGGCCGAAGGCATCGACGCGGCCGGTTTCACCGCCGACCTGTCCAAGCCCGAGCAGGCCGGCGCCACGGTCCAGGCCATCCGTGACCACTTCGGTCGCATCGACGTGGTCGAGTACGGTCCGATCAGCGGCGAGCAGGCCTTCGCTCCCGCCGCGAAGCTGGACGCGGCCACCCTGCGCAAGGACAGCCCGCTGCTCCTGCTCACCCCGGTCGAGGTGGCCCAGGCCGTGCTGCCGGAGTGGAACGAGCGCGGCGACGGCGCCTTCCTCATGACCACCGGCGCCACGGCCGGCTCCCCGCGCCCCTTCGCCAGCGGCGTCGGCCCGCTCATGGCAGCCGCCCGCAACTGGCTCTTCTCGCTCAACGGCGAGCTGGCCGACGCCGGCATCTACGCCGGCACCCTGTCCATCGCCGCGTTCATCGCCCGGAGCGAGATGGGCGAACTCGCCGCGAGGAGCCTGGCCAAGACCGGCTCCGGCACGGGCCCGCTCGTCGACCCCGACGCGCTGGCCGACCAGTACTGGGACATGTACACCAAGCGTGACCGCGTCGAGCAGCTCTTCCCCGAGTACGACGCCGCCTGAGGCAACGGCTGGGCAGGTGCTGCCCTACCGGCCCAATAGGACACCGCGCGGGGTGCGGCGCCCGGACGCACAGCCGTGCCCCGACGGTAGTCGAGCGGGAAAGCCCACGAGCCTGCGCGGCCCGGCAGCGCAGCCCGCGTTGCCGAGCCCTCAGCCGCCCCGCCATCAGCTCACCCGACCTCATCCCTGCCGTGATCCACACACTGTCAACCTTGCCTAGGGGCGAGTCGCTCCGCGAGGTCCTCTTCAAGCTGTCGAACATCAAGGCGGGCTTCGAAGACCACACCGCCCTCGACCAGGTCGTCCGCGCCACGTCCGGCATCGACTGGACCCTGGCCCGCGCCGTCGCCCTCGCGGACAAGCCCCTCAGCGGCCCCCTACGGGCCGCCGAGGCCGGCACCGAAAAGCCCGGCGCCCGGATCAACCGCGCCGAGCTCGCCCACTTCCTCGTCCAGACGATCGAGGACGACACCTGGATCCGCAAAGCCCCCCTCGTCTGGAGCACACGAGGATGACCCACCCCATGATCCACACCCACCGTTCGGGGACGTGGCGCTCAGGCAGGGCATCACGTTCGAGGAGCTGAGCCGCCTTGCGCCGTGGACGCGACCCTCAGGACCCTGTTCCCAACCACGGCACGCGGTGAGGGCGCCCCGCCGACAGGGACGGGAAGCCCATGCCTCACACCACCGCCTTCGCCAGGAACCAGTGGTTCCCGGCAGGAGTGGCCAACGAGACGCTCTCGCCAGTGATCACTTCCAACGGGCTCCGCCGCCGGACGCACCACCGGTGATCGAGTTCAAACAGAGCGGGTCGGCGGGAAGACATCTCGTACATGTACTTCCGAGCGCATCAGCATCCGAGACGTCTCCTTCAGAGTGACACTGGACCGCATTTGACACCCGGAATGCCCGAATATGCAGCATGGGCAGCGGACAGAGACGACGATACCCGTAGCGCAGATTCGCCCCGGATTCGTCCCCGAGGGTTTGTTTAGCTAGTAAACATGGCCTCTGACCTGCTGAAATACAAGACGGCAGACGAGTCGGGCTATACGCCGGGGAGAATCACCGCAGCGCTATGACCTGTGCAAACGTACAGGGAGGACGTTTCCCTGGCTACCTTGATGGCTACGTAAGGAGGCGCTCCGCGCCGGAGCGGTCCGGACAAGGGCTTCGTCGCTCTCGGAGAGGCCGGTTCTGGTGGCCACCGAGGCGGACGACATCACCGCCGACATGGTGATCACCGAACCCCACCGGCGCGATGTACCAGTGGTCCGGTTCAACCCCGCCGACATCGGCGAGGACCTCGCGATCCCGGCTCATTTCGGCACCTGGCCGCCCCCTGTGGCGCTACCGGCCCGTTGTCCAGCTCCGCTTCCAGGACGGCGAACCTGCCCGGGACGGGACACCCACCGGAATCCGTACTAGAATCTGTACAGAATCAAGCCTCTATATGGGTACGGTGACAGCATGGTGATCCCTGAGGTCGTGACCGTCAGCGACGCGCGCGCGGGACTGTCGCGGATCCTGGCCGACCTGTCGGAGTCCGGCGCGGATGCCGACCCGGTCCTGATCGGCGCCCACCGCAAGCCCCAGGGCGTCCTCCTGTCCGTCGAGGCCTTCGAGGCGCTGAGCGGCCGAGCGGCACGGCGTGCGGCCGTCGCCTCGGCCACCGGCTCCATCGAGGCCGAAGGGCTCCACGCCTCCGAGGCCTCCGACCGCGATACCGAGGCGTATGTGAAGGGCGACGTCGACGCGGACACCCTGGTCGCCCGCGCGATCGCCCGTCACCGACAGACTTCGGAGCGGCGGGCAGGGTGAACGATCCGTACGCCATGCCGGGCGGCGTGCTGCGCAACAAGCTCGGCATCACCGACCATCAGCTGCTCGCGGCAGCAGAGGCGGACATCACCCGGGCGCGCCTCGTCATGCTCGCCGAACGCCCCCTACCCGGCGCGTACGACCTCGGCCATTTCCAAGCGTTCCATGCCGCGATCTTCGGCGACATCTATCCGTGGGCAGGCGAATTACGCACCGTGAACATCGCCAAGCGCACACCCTTCTGCCCGGCGAGAAACCTGGTGCCCTACGCCGGAGAGGTATTCGGCCGTCTCGCCTCATCCGGCCGGCTGCGGAGTCTCCCTCGGCAGGAATTCGTCATCCAACTGGCCACGTTGTACGGCGACATGAACGTCCTACACCCGTTCCGCGAGGGCAACGGCCGTGCCCAGCGGGCGTTCCTGGCCCAGCTGAGCGCCGACGCGGGATACACCCTGAACTGGTCGGGCATGGACCCTCAACGCAACGAGGACGCCTCGGTGAAGAGCTTCCTCGGTGACAACAATCTGTTGGAGCAGCTACTCGACGAGCTCATCACCACCACGGGGTGACGCCCCCCACCACCACCGGCAGGCGCGTGGCGTGTGTCAGGCCGAAATGGAGTGCGCCGGTTCCCTGGCCACGCGGACGCTCCAGGCCGAGCAGCCCTCATCCTGGCCAAGGGCAACCTCTGACCATGCCACACGCGGCCCACCCCCATGACCTGACGACAAAGCCCTCTCCGGCTTCGCTGCAGACAGCTCGCTCAGCTGCCCTAGGATCGTCAGCAATCGCTTACGCACTGTCATGTCAGGTGGACGTACGAGCTTGGGGAGGCCCCGGATGTCTCGGGGAGAGCGCATAGCCGATCGCTACGAGTTGTGCACGCCGATCGGCCACGGCGCGATGGGCGAGGTATGGGAGTGCACCGACCTGCGCCTGAAACGGCAGGTCGCCCTCAAGTTCATCCGTCCGGAACTCCTCGGCTCCGGCGACGAACGGCAGCGCTTCATCCGGCGCTTCCGGCGTGAGGCCGCCGCTCTCGCCGGGGTTGACCATCCCCACGTCGCGACCGTGCACGACGCCGGTGAGTGGAAGACGATGCAGTATCTCGTCATGCAACTCGTGCCAGGCGTGGCGACTGTGGCGGATCTCGTGGCGGAGCATGGCCCGCTCGCTGTGGAGGCAACCGCCGCCGCAGGCGCGCAGATCGTCGCCGGGCTGTCCGCCGTACATGCGGCAGGTCTCGTGCAGCTCCCTCGGCGACCTGCTGGGCCAGGGCGCGCGGCGTGTAGTCCGCTCCAGACGGCGGACGACAAGCAGTGGAAGCTCATCGGCGCGGACGTCGATGGTCTTCAAGATGCCGTCGGGTGCAACCATGATGTTCTGCGGCTTGAGATCCCTGCCACGGAGTCCCGCCTCCGTAAGAACACCGGCACCCGGCCCGGACGGTAGACCAGCGGTTCCAGCACGACGCAGGAGATCCTCGCCTGGTCCACCGCGCTGCTGACCGGAGAAAAACCCAACTGCCTGGCCCGGCTGCGTCCAGGCGGCGCCGCGGTGCTGCTGCTGCCGCCCGCCGTCGCCGCCAGGAAAGCGGGACGGCGGATCCGTGGTTCACTGCTGCGCACCGGCCACCTCCGGGCCGTCGTCGCATTGCCCCCGGGATGCGCGGCACCGCACAGCGTCTCCCTGCACCTGTGGCTGCTGCGGACACCCGCGCCGGGGGAGGAGAAGCAGGCGGGCCGGCGGCTCCTGGTCGCCGACGCCGCGTCACGCTTCCCCCGGGACTCCGCGCGGGAGAGCACCTCCGCCCCCGACTGGGCGGCGATCGGCACCTTCGTCCGCGAGGCCGTCGAACAGGCCGACTCCCCGCAGCTCCCCGCCTACGTCGCGCAGGTGCCCGTCATCGAACTCCTCGACGACGAGGTCGACCTCACCCCGGGACGCCACATCACCCCGTCCCCAGCGGACACCGCGCCCCGACTGGCCGCGTCCTGGGACGAGTTCACCTCACTTACCGCAAGCATGGACAAGTCGGCGCGGCTGCTCGCGGCGCTCGACCTCGTCGCAGCCACGGCGGACACACCGACAGCGACCACCGTCGCCGAACTCGCCCGGGCCGGTGCACTCACCCTGCGCGGCGGCCAACAGCCACCGGAGGAATCGATCCACCCCAGTCCCTCGTCCGACGGCGACATCCCCTTTCTCACCGTTCCCGACCTATTGGGGACGGGGGAACCCGGGGGCTGGCTCGCCCCCGACGGTGATTCGGCCCGCGAGGCCGTGATCGTCCAACCCGGGGACATCGTGGTCGTGGGCGTGGCACGGAGATTCTCCGCCTGGGTCCACGACGGGCCGCCCACCGCCCTCGGTCCGCAGCTGCACGCCGTGCGGGTGCAGCCCGAACAGCTCGACGCCTGGTTCCTCGCCGGTTCGCTCCGCGCCCCGGCCAACGCCCGGCAGGCCGGCACCCACACGACGAGTTCCTCCCGCATCGACGTCCGCCGCCTCCAAGTCCGCCAGGTCCCGCTCGGCGAACAACGCCGCTACGGCGAGGTGTTCCGTGAACTGGATTCCTTTGAGAAGGTGTTGCGCCGCGCCGCCGACCTCGGCGCGGGCCTCGTCCGCGGCCTCGGCGACGAACTCGCGGCGGGACGCCTGGCGGGCGGGGCCGTAGAGCGCTGAGCGTTACACGGCGGCCGGTTCCGTGTGACTCGCGAAACGGCTCTACCGCCGACCTGCGAGCGTCACGCCGCCCGGCCTGCGCGGTTCGTGCACACGCGTCGGTGTTCGTGGGACCGGCGGGCCGTCTCCAGCCGTCCGCGGAAGGCGGCCATACGTCGACGACATCTCCCGGCCGCTCGGCGGGCACTCACGCCTCCGCATCCCCCGGGTCCGCGAGGCGGCCCAAGAGCTGGGTGTCGACCGCGACGCGTACGGCCTCGACGCGGGCCGCAAGGTCCGGTATCAGCCCGGCGGCGGTGCGGCCGGCCGTGTCAACCGCTCTGATGGCGACGTCCAGTTCGCCGAAGGCGAGGCGGCACTCGGCGAGGCGCAGCCGGATGACCGCTCGTTCAGCCCGCTCGGCAGGGCTGTCCCCGTGGATCAGGTACGGCTGCATGCGTGTTCAGGCATCGCGGCGAGATCGCCCAGATGCCCCAGGGCAGAGGCTGATTGCCCCAGTTCAGGCCCGTCGCCGCCGATCTCCGCCCCCACGCCCCATGGCTACTCTCGTGGCTGCGTACGTAGCCGCGCGACCCCGTTCGAACCGGTGCAGAGCGGGGTCTAGCCTAGCCCTCGATTTCACAGAAAGCGCCCCCTGACCAGTATGTTCGCTGACCAGGGGCCCTTGGTGGCAGACGAGTCGGGCTGTACGCCGGGTTCTGTCGCCCGGTCGCCTCGCGGCGGCCGGGGAGACGGCCATCCATCTAGGGTCGACGTTGCCGTCGGCCTCGTGCGGTCTACCCGCGGACTCGGGCGGGCAGCCCTCGAACGTCCGCGCAGAAACACCTGGGTGTTTCCTTTTGACCTTGCTCCGGGTGGGGTTTACCTAGCTGCTCAGGTCGCCCTGGGCACTGGTGGTCTCTTACACCGCCGTTTCACCCTTACCGAGGACCGAAGTCCCCGGCGGTTTGTTTTCTGTGGCACTTTCCCGCGGGTCACCCCGGGTGGCCGTTAGCCATCACCCTGCCCTGTGGAGCCCGGACGTTCCTCGGGAAGGCCCCTGAGGGACTTCACGCGGCCGTCCGCCCGGCTCGTCTGCCGTGTCGACCATGTTACCGGGCGGGTGGCGGCCCCCCGACCGGAGGCGGTCGCCAGTACCGAGCCCGCCAGGATCAGGGTGAAGGCCGCCGCGATGGCCGCAGTCAGTGGCTCGGACAGGAAGATCGCGCCCGCTGCCACCGCCACCGCCGGGTTGACGTACGTGAACACCGTCGCCCTCGTCGGACCGGCCTCCTTGATCAGCTCCAGGAAGGCCACGAAGGCGACCGCGGTGCAGACCACGCCCAGGGTGGCCAGCGCGGTCAGGACCGAGGCGGAGGGCATCGCCGACGGCCAGGTCATCGCCGCCGCCGGGGCGTAGACCAGGGCGGCGAGGGCCAGGCAGGGGGCGATGAGCTGGAGGGTCGGGACGTCCTTCAGGTAGCGCGCGGCTATCAGGGGGGCCGTCGCGTAGCCGATCACCGTTATCAGCACCTCGGCCAGGGAGCGGGCGTCGCCGCCGGTCAGGTGGGGGACCGTAAGGACTCCTACGCTGGCCAGGCCCAGGCCGAGCCCGACGACGCGCCGCACTCCCAGTCTCTCCGTCTCGCCGAAGAAGCGGGCCAGGGCCACTCCCACGATCGGGACGCCCGCGATCAGCAGGCCCGCCGTCGAGCTGGACAGGTGGCGTTCCGCGTCGGTCAAGGTCCACCAGGGGCCGATGATCTCGATGCACGCGAAGGCCAGCATCGGGCGCCAGTGGGTGCGAACGGTGGCGGGCAGGCCCCCCTGCCGTACCGCGAAGGGCAGGAGCAGGGCCGCGCCCAGCGCACAGCGCGTGAACACCACCATCGACGGGGACAGCGGGGCATCCACCGCCACCTTGATCAGCAGGTAGGGGATGCCCCAGACCACTCCCATCAGGGAGAACAGGAACCAGCCGCGCGCAGTCATGCGGCTATGTTCGCCACGTCAGCGGCTGCCGTCTTGAACGCTGTTGCGGTACGCCGCCGGGGTGACCCCCAGGACCCGCCGGAACCAGCGGGTCAGGTGCGCCTGGTCGGCGAAGCCCACCAGGCCCGCGACCTCGGCCGGCTTGAGTCCGGACTCCAGTAGTCCGCGGGCCCGGTGCACCCGGTGCTGCGCCAGCCAGGCGTACGGGGGCATCCCCATCGTCGTACGGAAGGCTCGCAGGAGTTGGTAACGGGACAGGCCCAGAGCGGTGGCGAGTTCGGCGAGGGAGGGGGGCTCCAGGAGTTCGTCGGCCAGGCGGTCCCGTACCGCGTGGGCGATGTGGGCGGCACCTGGGAGGGCATCGTCGAAAGCACGGGCCGTGGAGTGGCGGCCGACGAGGGCCGTGAGCAGCCAGGGGAGACGGGACTCGGTCTCCAACGGGTCGGGGCAGGAGCTCAGTTCGGTGTGGGCGCGGCTGAGGGCGGTGGCGAGTTCGGGGTCGTCGAGGAGGGGCTCGGGGAAGTACGGGAAGCCGCCGCCGAGGGTGCCTTCGGTGAGGAGGGAGGGATCGGGGTACAGGGCGCGGTAGGCGTAGCCGCCGTCGGAGGCTGCGGGGCGGCCGGTGTGCATTTCGCCTGGAGCCAGTACGACGATGGAGCCCGGGCCCGGACGGAGGTGGTCGCCCCGGTAGTCGATGACCTCGGAGCCGCCGACGCAGATGCCGATGCTGAACTGCTCGTGCGTGTGCGAGGCGTAGACGTGGCGGTCGAAGCGGGCGGTCAGGAGGTCCAGCGGGGGGCCGCAACGGCCCAGCCGTGCTCTCGTCCACAGTGCCTGTTCCGCCACGGTCGTCCCCCTGTCCGTCTTGCTCAGAGCTCAGAGGGTGCAACGCCCTGGCACTCAGAGAAAGTCCGCGGTCTCCAACTCGAAGGCGAACGGCTCCGGGAGGGTGAGCGCCTTGCCGAAGGGGCGGGTCCAGTGCTCGCGGTAGTCGTCCTTCTCCGGGTCGCTGAACAGCGTGACCGAGTCGGTGTCCCGGTCGACGAGAAGGTGGAGGGGGATGCCTCCGCGTGCGTAGCAGCGGCGCTTGGCCTCACGGTCTGCCTGGGGCTTCGGGGACGTCACTTCCAGGACCATGGCGACGCCGTTGCAAGGCATCCAGGATCCGGCCTGCGCGAAAAGGTCGAGGTCAAGGGGCGCGAACGTGACGTCCGGAACCGCGTGGTTCTTCGGACTACTTCTCGTGCTCCCCGTCCGGCGGCTGCGTCACAACGATCTCTCCCTCGCTCAGTTCAGCCCGGAAACCCTCCGGGGTGTCGAGGGCCAGGAAGATCTCCGGCAGTCCCTCAGCCGGCGTGAGCGGATCATGGGCCACGGCAGTCATGTCACGCCCCTCCTTCTGTCGCTCGTCAGGCTGGGGCATCGGAAGATCATCTGTCCGTGGGATCGGGAACCGTTCCCTCGATCGTGGCAGAGGCTCAGCGCCGCCGTCGCACACGATCAAGCAGGCGCGAAGCGCACCTTCGCAGCCCCCGGAGACGTTCCCGGATCCGACTGGACGACCTTCACCCTGAGCCGCTCGCCCAGCGACAGATCCTCCCCGTCGATCCGCCCCACGACCGCCGGGGTCTCCAACTGCACGGTCCCCACCGTCGGCCGGTGTTCGTCGAGGTCCACCACGCACCCGTCGAACACCTCCCCCACCCGGTCCTTCAGCACCGCCGCCTCGACGAGGTCGACGCACGCCCGTTCCACCGTGGCCGCACGGTGGCCGCCCTCGGACATCTCGCGAGGCAGCGCGTCGAAAGCGGCGAGCACCCACTCCGGCACGGGCTCCCCCGCGGCCGCCGCAAGGCAGATCTCCGACGCGTACCGGTCGACCAGGCGCCGCAGTGGTGCCGTGCAGTGGGCGTACGGGGCGGCGACCGCCGCGTGGGTGGTGAGGGAGGGCAGGACGCCGTCGCGGAAGACCGTGTAGCCGGCGCCCCGCAGCAGGGTCGTGCACTCCTGGAGGAACGCCGCGTGGGAGGGGACCCCCGGGGCCAGGGAACGGATCAGCGCCGCGTACGACACATGGTGCGGCCAGTCGATGTGCAGGGCGGTGGCGGTACGGCGGAGCCGACCCACCGCGCCGTCCGGGGCGGCGGGGAGGGTGCGGAGCACGCCCGTGCCGTACGCGAGCATCAGGTCGGCGGCGGCCATGCCCGTGAGCAGGGAGATCTGGGCGTTCCAGCCGTCGGCGGGCAGCGGAGCGCGGTACGTGAGCTCGTACGGGCCGTTCCGCTCGACGATCTCCTGCTCGGGGACCCGCAAGGAGATTCCGCCGCGCTCGACCTCAAGCCGCTCCCGGAGCGCACCGACCTCGCTCAGCAGAAACAGCGGCTCCTCCGCCGTACCCGAGTCGACCGCCCGCTGCACGCCCTCGTAGTCGAGCCTGGCCCGGCTGCGGACCAGGGCCCGGCGGACGTCGGTGGCGGTCGTACGGCCGTCCGCGTCGAGGTCGATCGTCCACAGCGCGGCCGGGCGGATCTGGTCCGGGAGGAGGCTCGCGGCGCCCTCGCTGAGCGCCGGCGGATGGAGCGGGATGCGGGTGTCCGGGAAGTACAGGGTCATCACCCGCCGGTGTGTCTCCGTGTCCAGTGCCGATCCGGGGACCACGAAGGCGGCGACGTCCGCGATGGCGTACCGGAGGCGGTAGCCGGTGCCCCGCCGGGAGAGGTGCATCGCCTGGTCGAGGTCGGTGGAGGCGGGCGGGTCGATGGTGAAGAGGGGGAGGTCGGTGGCGTCCTCGTACCCCTTCAGCACAGGCGTACGTCCTGCCTCCGCGGTCGCCTCGGGCGGGAAGTCCGAGGGCACGCCGAGTTCGGTGCGCAGGGCGGCGAAGGCGGCCCGTAGCGGGACGTCGGTCACACGTATGCGGCGGCGGGGCATACAGCGAGGGTAAGCAGATCGGGCCCCGTACGCTGTCCGGAGCTCAACAGAAGGAGATGTTCCGTGCTGGTCCTGCTGCCTCCCTCCGAAGGCAAGGCGTCCTCCGGTCGTGGCGCCCCGCTGAAGCTGGAGTCGCTGTCGCTGCCGGGGCTCAACGAGAGCCGGGAGGCCGTCCTCGACGCGCTCGTCGAGCTGTGCGCCGCCGACGAGGAGAAGGCGCGCGAGGTGCTCGGGCTGAGCGAGGGGCTGCGCGGCGAGGTCGCGAAGAACGTCGAGCTCAGGACCGCTGGGGCGCGGCCCGCCGGGGAGATCTACACGGGTGTCCTCTACGACGCCCTCGACCTGGCTTCCCTCGACGCGGCCGCGAAGAGGCGTGCGGGGCGTTCGCTGCTCGTGTTCTCGGGGCTGTGGGGCGCGGTCCGGGTGACCGACCGGATTCCGTCGTACCGCTGCTCGATGGGGGTGCGGCTGCCCGGGATCGGGGCGCTGGGCGCGCACTGGCGTACGCCGATGGCCGCCGTCGTCGACGAAGCCGCCGGGAAGGGCCTCGTGCTCGATCTGCGGTCCTCCGCCTACGCGGCCGCGTGGAAGCCGAAGGGTGAGGTCGCGGGGCGCACGGCGACCGTACGGGTGCTGCACGCGCCGACCCGGAAGGTCGTCAGCCACTTCAACAAGGCGACGAAGGGGCGGATGGTGCGGAGCCTGCTGTCGGCCGGGGTCTCCCCCAAGGGGCCGGCCGAGCTGGTCGAGGCGCTGCGGGAGCTCGGGTACGTGGTGGAGGCCGAGGCTCCCGCGAAGGCCGGGCAGGCGTGGGCGCTGGATGTGCTGGTGGACGAGATCCACTGACGTTTCGTTGCAGTGGCTGCAACGGCCGTTGCGTGCATCGCAGCGCTTCGGCACGATGACGCCATGGCCTCCTCCTCGCATGCCTCGCGTACCTCGCATGGCTCGTTGCTCGACCTCGCGCCCGTCGTCCCCGTTGTCGTGCTCCAGGACGCCTCCGACGCCGTACCGCTCGCGCGCGCCCTGGTCGCCGGCGGGCTGCCCGCGATCGAGGTGACGCTGCGGACACCGGCCGCGCTGGACGCGATCCGGGCGATCGCCGAGGAGGTGCCGGAAGCGGTGGTCGGGGCCGGGACCGTCATCACGCCCGGGCAGGTGCGGGAGTCGGTGGCGGCGGGTGCGCGCTTCCTCGTCAGCCCGGGCTGGACGGACGTACTCCTGGAGGCGATGCGGGGGTCCGGGGTGCCGTTCCTGCCGGGGGTGTCCACGGCCTCGGAGGTCGTGGCGCTGCTGGAACGGGGGGTGCGGGAGATGAAGTTCTTCCCGGCGGAGGCGGCGGGCGGTACGGCGTATCTGAAGTCCCTCGCCGGGCCGCTGCCGCAAGCGCGGTTCTGTCCGACGGGCGGGATCGGGCCCGGTAATGCCCCCGAGTACCTGTCCCTGCCCAACGTCGGTTGCGTGGGCGGCACTTGGATGCTGCCCACCGATGCGATCGCCGCGCGCGACTGGGGGCGGGTGGAGGCGCTGGCCCGGGAGGCGTCCGGACTTTCCGGCCTACGGCCGCAGGTGTGACGTGTCGTTGAGGAGCCGCACGCTCGCGTTGCCGTCGGCGTAGTACGCGACCACCGACATCGACGCCGCCGAGAGTTCCATGCGGAACAGGGACTCGGGCGGGGCGCCGAGGGCCAGGCGGACGAACGTCTTGATCGGGGTGACGTGCGTGACGAGCAGGACCGTTCGGCCCGCGTACGCCGCGACGAGCTTGTCCCTGGTCGCCGCGATCCGGGTCGCCGTGGCCGCGAAGCTCTCGCCGCCGCCGGTGGGTTGGGCCTCCGGGTCGGACAGCCAGGCGGTGAGGTCGTCCGGGTAGCGCTCGCGCACCTCGCCGAAGGTGAGGCCCTCCCAGGCGCCGAAGTCGGTCTCGATCAAGCCGTCCTCGACGGTCACCTCGATGCCGAGGCGCTCCGCCACGGCGGCGGCCGTCTCCTTCGTACGGGTCAGGGGCGAGGCGAGGATGTGCTGGATCGTGCCCCGCTCGGCCAGGGCTTCGGCAGCCCTCCTGGCCTGTTCCCTGCCGATGTCGGACAGGGACGGATCGGTGCCGCCGCTGCCCGAGAACCGCTTCTGGGGCGTCAGCGGAGTCTCCCCGTGCCGCAGGAGCACGAAGGTGGCCGGAGCACCCATGTCGGCCGGGGCCCAGCCGGGGCCTGCCACGGCCGTCGCGGCACGCACGTCGGCCGCGGCCTTGGCGGCGCGCACGTCAGCCACGTCAGTCTCCGCGTCTGCGGGACGCACGTCCGCCTCCGCCGAGTCAGCGGACAGCTTCCGCACCGAACTCGCCGACGCCCCCGAATCCATCGCCTCGTTCGCCAGCCGGTCCGCCCGCTTGTTCTGCTCGCGCGGGATCCACTCGTACGTCACCCGCCCCGGCGGAAACACCCGCCCCGCCTCCAGGGCGAGCGGCTTCATGTCGGGGTGCTTGATCTTCCAGCGCCCCGACATCTGCTCGACGACGAGCTTGGAGTCCATGCGGACGTGGACACGGGCGGCGGGGTCCAGGTCGTGCGCGGCGCGCAGGCACGCCAGCAGCCCCCGGTACTCCGCCACGTTGTTGGTGACGACGCCGAGGTACTCGTACGCCTCGACCAGCGTCTCCCCCGTCACCGCGTCCAGCACCACGCAGCCGTAGCCGGCCGGCCCGGGGTTGCCCCGCGAGCCGCCGTCGGCCTCGACGATGAACTCCCGCACGCCGACGCCCCTTACAGGCCGGAGTCGGACGTGCGCACCAGGATGCGGCGGCAGTTCTCGCAGCGCACCACGGTGTCGGGCGCGGCCGCGCGGACCTCGTTGAAGTCCGTGATGGACAGCTCCTGGCGGCAGCCCTGGCAGGTGCGCTGGTACAGCTTGGCCGCGCCGATGCCGCCCTGCTGCTCGCGGAGCTTCTCGTAGAGCTTGAGGAGGTCGGCGGGGACGGAGGCGGCGATGACCTCGCGCTCCTTGGTCACGGAGGCGATCTCGCCGTCGAGGGTCTCGAAGGCCGCGTCCCGGCGGGCGGTGGCGTCCTCGATCTTCGACTGGACGGAGGAGACGCGTCCGGTCAGCTCGGCCACCCGCTCCTGTGCGGACTCCAGACGCTCCATGACCTCGAGGACGACGTCCTCCAGGTCGCCCTGGCGCTTGGCGAGGGAGGTGATCTCGCGCTGGAGGTTCTCCAGGTCCTTGGGCGAGGTCACGGCTCCGGAGTCCAGGCGCTGCTGGTCGCGGGCGGCGCGCTGACGCACCTGGTCCACGTCCTGCTCGGCCTTGGTCTGCTCGCGGGCGGTGTCGCTCTCCTCGGTCTGGGCGGCCACGAGCAGGTCGCGCAGCTGGGTGGCGTCCTTGGTGAGCGACTCGATCTCGGCGTGCTCGGGCAGCGACCTGCGCTTGTGGGTGAGCTGCTGGAGGCGGACGTCGAGGGCCTGGACGTCGAGGAGGCGGATCTGGTCGGCGGGCGCGGCGTTCAGTTGGGGGCTCCAGGTGAAGGGGAGTGGCTGGTCCAGGGGTCGGTGACCGTCTTGGAGACGTGCACACGCAGGTTCCAGCCGTGGCGGTCGGAGATCTCGTCGAGCTGGGCGGCGGCCAGCTCGCACCAGGGCCACTCGGTGGCCCAGTGCGCCGCGTCGAGCAGCGCGAGAGGACTGTGGGCGCGGGCCGCGACGAACTCTGCGACCGGGTGGTGGCGCAGGTCCGCGGTGAGGAAGGCGTCGACACCGGCCGCGCGCACCTGGTCGAAGAGGCTGTCGCCGGAACCGCCGCTGACGGCGACCGTGCGGACGGTGGCCTCGGGATCGCCGGCGACGCGGATGCCCTGGGCGGTGGCCGGCAGGCGTTCGGCGGCTCGCGCGGCGAGTTCACGGACGGTCGTCGGGGGGTCGAGCTCGCACACACGGCCCAGCCCCCGGCGCCCTTCCGGGTCCGTCGGGTCCGGCACCAGCGGCCGTACGACACGGAGGTCGAGCGCGCCCGCGAGCGCGTCCGAGACGCCCGGGTCGGCGGTGTCCGCGTTGGTGTGGGCCACGTGCAGCGCGATGTCGTTCTTGATGAGGGTGTGGACGACCCTGCCCTTGAAGTGCGAGGCCGCCACGGTCGTCGTACCGCGCAGATAGAGGGGGTGGTGGGTGACCAGCAGGTCCGCGCCCAGCTTCACCGCCTCGTCGACGATCTCCTGGACCGGGTCCACGGCGAAGAGGACCCGCGCGACCTCCTGGTCGGGTTCGCCCACGACGGTACCGACCGCGTCCCAGGACTCGGCCCGCTCGGCGGGCCACAGGTTCTCCAGCGCGGCGATGACTTCAGACAGACGGGGCACGGGGAAAGGCTACCTGCCTGGTCTGTCCGCCTGAACCTGTGCCGTCGGCCGACGGAACCCGGGCCCCGGGAACCCGTGCCCCGCCGAGCACAGTCGCCCCGGTTTCCTCAGGCGAATCGTTCCTGTGCCACCCCTTTGCGTGAAGGGGAAGCCCGCCCGCCCCACGCCCGCGCGTGGGAAAGCTAGTTTCGTGACCGGAGGTGACCGGACGATGACGGCCTGTGCCATCGAACCCGCGGCGGCGAACGAGGAGAACGGGGAGAACGGGGAGAACGGGGACGGGGGGACCTCGCGTACGGAGCGCGCTATCACCGAGGACGGGGACACACCGCGGACGGAGCGCGTGATCACCGAGGACGGCAGGACCCCGCGCACCGCATGCGTGATCACCGTCGACGGCTCCTACGCGGCCCGCCTCGCCCGCGACGGCGACTCCTGGTTCCCGGAGCGCTGGACCCTGGACGGCCCCGAGCCCTACGCCGTGCCGCTGCCCGGCAACCAGCCCGAGGAGCCCGGCACCGAGGTGCAGCCCATGGGCGACGGGCGGGTGCTGATCAGGCGGTTCACGGACGGGCGGCACGCCTTCTCGCTGCTCTACCCGACCGCGCCCCGGACCGGCGAGCTGCCGCTGGGCGCGGTCGGGTGCCCGGACGAGGGGACGGTCCTACGGCTGCTGCCGCCGGCGCCGGGCGGCGAGAAGGCGTACGCCCTCGCCGTGGGCCCGCGCTCCAGTGCCGTGTGGCTGGTGGCGGGCGGTGCCTTCGGGCCGGAGCACGTCGCCCAGGTCCCGGGGCGCTGCTCGGGCGGGGTGTGGCTGGACCGGGCCGGGCGGATGCTGGCCCTGGACCGGGAGACGGACGGGCGGACCAAGGCGGTCGTGGTCGATCTGGAGCGGGGCGGGGAGGTGTCGCCGCTGCTGCAGATCGCCGACGGCAGCGACGACCGGCTGCTGCTGGCCGACCCGGACAGCGGGCTGCTGCTGATCTCCTCGGACGCGCCGTCGCCGGGACGTCCGCGGCTGGGCTGGGGGGTGCTGGGCAGCACGCTGCCGGTGCGCTTCCCGGAGTGCCTGCGGGTGCCCGACTGCGCACTGACACCGTTCGCGATCCAGCCGGGGCAGGTGCTGGTGCCGGAGAGCTGCGGGGTGGCGCTGCGCGTCGACGGGCCGATGGGCAGCTGGGTGGGCGTGTGGCGGCCCGCCGCCCGGCAGGTCCAGCATCTTCCGGCGCCCGGGGGGTGGCTGGCGGGGGCCGGGCTGTGGACCGAGGACGGGGAGCTGCTCCTGCCGTACGCCACGGCGGACACGCCGTGCGGGGTGGCGCGGTGGGCGGCAGCCCCGGGGAGCGGGGCCCCCGCAGGGGAAGCGGAGGGTCCGGGGACAGCGGGGGCAACGGGGGCGGGGGACGCGGGCCCGGAGGGTTCGGAGGGCGGCGGCGGGAAGCTCGCGGGGTCGCCCGAACCGGACCCTCCGGAGCCGGCCGTGGCCCGTCCTGTGCCCTTGCAGCAAGCCCCGTTGGGCAATCTTGTAACGAAGTAGTGCCGGTTGGCCGGGCCGCCTGGATTCGCCCTGTGGTGTGCCGGTTAAACTCCCCCCGCTGTAAGAAAGATCATGTTGACGGGGTGAATTACTTCCATGAGCGACGCCAGCACGAACCAGTCGACTGCCGACGTCCAGGAGTCCACGGGCCACGGTAAGCACCGGGGTCCGGTCTCGGTCCAGGACAGCGACACGGCCCCGCGTGGCCGTCACCGCAAGTCGGTCGAGCAGACCGAGGCCGCGGCCTGAGGTCAGACGGCGACACACGGCCCGCTCCTCGTCCGGGGAGCGGGCCGCTTCGCGTCTACTCCCTTTTCAGGCCCAGGACTTCGGCCGCCGCGAAGGTCTCCCCGGCCGGCCGGCGCGCGTAGTGCGGGGTGAGTAGCGCGTCCAGTTCGTCGTAGGTGAACGTGTCCTGCTTGCTGTCGAACTTGGCCTGCACCCGCGGCCGTTCGACCACGACGACCATTCCGCCGTGCACCACGAGCAGCTGGCCGTTGACGCGCTCTGCGGCGGGCGAGGCCAAGTAGCCGACGAGCGGGGCGACATGCTCGGGGGCGAGGGGGTCGAGTCCCGACTCGGGCTGCTCCAGGCCGGCGAAGACGTCCTCGGTCATCCGGGTGCGGGCACGCGGGCAGATGGCATTGGCCGTGACGCCGTACTTGGCGAGCGCGAGGGCCGTCGAGGTGGTGAGTCCGACGATTCCCCCTTTGGCCGCCGCGTAGTTGGGCTGTCCGGCGGACCCGGCGAGAAACGCCTCCGAGGAGGTGTTCACGATCCGGCCGTACACCGGCCCGCCCGCCGCCTTGGAACGCTCCCGCCAGTGCGCGGCCGCGAACCGGGTCGTGTTGAAGTGGCCCTTGAGGTGGACCCGGATCACCGCGTCCCACTCGCCCTCGGTCATGGAGAAGACCATGCGGTCGCGCAGGATGCCCGCGTTGTTGACGAGGATGTCGAGCTTGCCGAACTCGGCGATCGCCAACTCCGTGAGCTCACGCGCCTGTTGGTGGTCGGCCACGTCCCCGGTGTGGGCGACGGCCTGTCCGCCCGCGGCCCGGATCTCGTCGGCGACCTGCTCGGCGGGGCCCGCGGAGGCCTCGCCGGAACCGTCCCGGCCCGGTTGTCCGTAGTCGTTGACGACGACGGCGGCGCCGAGCCGGGCCAGCTCCAGCGCCTCCGCCCTGCCCAGCCCCCGGCCGGCGCCGGTGACGATCGCCGCGAGCCCATCGAGCGGCCGCGCCCCCGGCCGTACCCCTGCCTGCACCCCTGCCTGTGTCATACGGGGACCTCAGATCTCGATGCAGGTACGGAGTGAGCTCCCCGTGCGCATCTGGTCCAGCGCCTCGTTGATCTCGCTCAGCGACACCCGGTGGGTGATCAGACCGTCCAGGTCGATGCGGCCGGCCCGCCACAGGGCGATGGTCCGCTCGTAGGAGCGCAGCACGTCCCCGCCGCCGTACAGGGAGGGCAGGATGCGCTTCTCGTCGAAGAACAGCTCGAACATGTTGAGCTGGAGGTTGTCGTCCATGGCGCCCGCGCCGACGACCACGAGGGTGCCACCGCGCCGGGTGGTCTCGTACGCCGTCCTCGCGGTGGCCGACTTGCCGACGACCTCGAAGACGTAGTCGAAGCCCTCGCCCCCGGTCACCTGCTGCTTGGCGTCGGCGAGTTCGTCCGGGGAGACGGCCCGGGTGGCCCCGAACCCCAGGGCCGCCTCGCGGCGCGAGGCGACCGGGTCGACGGCGACGATCTCGGCGGCGCCCTTGAGGCGGGCGCCCTGGATGGCGGAGATGCCGACGCCGCCGCAGCCGATGACGGCGACCGACGAACCGGCCTCCACGTCCGCGGTGTTGAGCGCGGCCCCGAGTCCGGTGGTGACCCCGCAGCCGATCAGCGCCGCGATGTCGAAGGGCACGTCGTCGGGTATCGGCACCGCGCAGCCCGCGTCGACGACGACCTCCTCGGTGAAGGTGCCGGTGCCCGCGAAACCGAACACGTCCCCGCCGGGGCGCCGGAAGTTGGGGGTGCCCGCGTTCATGAACCCGGCCAGGCACAGCTCGGTCTGCCCGCGCTTGCAGGCGGGGCAGGCACCGCAGGCGGGCAGCCAGCAGACGACGACCCGGTCGCCCGCCTTCAAGTGGCTGACGCCCTCCCCGACTTCGACGATCTCGCCCGCGCCTTCGTGTCCGGGCACGAACGGCGCCGGCTGCGGGAGGACCCCGGCCATCGCGGACAGGTCGGAATGGCACAGCCCGGTGGCCCGTATCCGGATCCGCACCCTGCCGGGTCCAAAGCCCACCGCCTCGACGTCCTCGAGGACTTCGAGCTTTTCCTGGCCGATCTCGTGCAGTACGGCTGCGCGCATGGTGCGGCTCCCCTCGTACGGCGTTGTGGGTTCAGGAGTGTTCGACGACGGTGTCGGCGAGGACGGGTGCGTCGTCGCGCTCCACGGCGCTGACGGCGACCCTGGTGGACTGCGGCGCGTGCCACATACGGATCCGCAGGGTCTCCCCCGGGTACACGACCCCGGCGAACCGGGTGACGTAGGACTTCACCCGGCTCACGTCCCCGCCGAGCAGTGTGTCGACGACCGCCTTGAGCGTGATGCCGTAGGTGCACAGCCCGTGCAGGATGGGCCGTTCGAACCCGGCGACCTTCGCGAACTCCGGGTCGGCGTGCAGCGGGTTCCAGTCGCCGGAGAGACGGTAGAGCAGGGCCTGGTCCTCGCGGATGGGCCGCTCGACGGTCCGGTCGGGCTCACCGGCGGGGGGTTCGAGGCGGGCGGAGGGGCCCCGGTCGCCGCCCCAGCCGCCTTCCCCCCGAACGAAGATCTGCGCGTCGTTGGTCCACAACGGGCCCTCGGCGTCCGCGACTTCGGTCCGCATGACCAGAACGGCCGCCTTGCCCTTGTCGTACACGGCGGCGATGCGGTGGGTGGCGGTCGCGGTGCCCTGGGCGGGAAGGGGGCGGTGGATGACCAGTGACTGACCGCCGTGCAGGACCTTGGCGAGGTCGACCTCGATGCCGGGCATGGACAGGCCGCTGATCACTCCCGGCGATCCCGAGCCCGCGACCGTCGCGAAGCTCGGCAGGACGTGCAGCCGGGACTCGAGGGTGTAGCGCAGTTCGTCGGGGTCGGTGGCGGGGCTGGGCTTGTCGGGATGCGAGCCCGCCCCGATGCCGAGGTGGTAGAGCTGGACGTCCTTGGAGTTCCAGGAGATCTCGCCGGTCCGGGGTTCGGCGGCGAGGGCCTTGGCTGCGTCGATGGGCATACGGCTCCTGACAGGGGCTCGGTCAAGACCTCGGTACGGCCGTCCGCACCGTCGGCCGCACCGAGGTCGTCGCGGGCCGATCTAGAACGCGTTCCAGTCCGGCGCCCTCTGTATAGCCGAGCACAACGCACTTGTGAAGGCTCCTGACGGGGTGTCAGGTGCAGTGTCAGGTGGACCCGCCCGGTTCCGGCACCGTGACATTTGTACTGCCCAAGTCCGTACACGCACATCTGCCGCGCGGACTCAACGATCCGTAGCGTCGTCGGTATGACAACAGGGGACAAGCTGTCGTGCCGCGTGGACGAGATCCGCGAGGAGGTCCGCGAGGCGCGGAAGCACCAGCGGTACTACAAGGCGAACAAGAAGCGCCTCAACGCCGAGTACAAGGCGGCGCAGCAGGCCGGGGAGGTCCCCACGAACGCCGGCCTGGGCAGCGGGTTCGGTCTGCTGCCCTGGCTCCTGCTGGGGATGGGCGCCTTCTCCAACCTCTTCCAGGGCGAGGCCTCGAACCCCTGGATCGGGGGCCTCGGCCTGTTCACGTTCAACTCGCTCTACATCTACGTCGCCTTCCGCGCTTTTCACAAGGAGACCCGGGAAGCGGTCTCCACGCGGGTGGCGCTGGGCCTGCTGGGCCTTGTGACCTGCGGTCTGGCGATGGGGTACGGCGGCAACTGGCTGCTGTTCTTCCCCCTGTTCGGACTCGCGACGGGCGCGGTCGTGCGGCTTCCGCACCTGCGGTGGGTGGGCGCGGTCGTGACCGTGGTGGCCGGCGCGGCCTCCGTCTTCCGCGACGGCTGGGGCGGACTCGACACCGCGTACGCCACGTGGATCTCCACGATGGTGACGGCCGCGATCATGTCCCTCTCCGAAGCGGTACGGCAGCTGCGGGAGGCCCGCGAGGAACTGGCCCGGCGCGCGGTCGAGGAGGAGCGGCTGCGCTTCTCCCGCGATCTGCACGACCTGCTCGGGCACACGCTGTCGGTGATCGTGGTGAAGTCGGAGGCGGCCCGGCGCCTCGCACCACGCGACCTGGACGCGGCTCTCGTGCAGGTCTGCGACATCGAGTCGGTCGGCCGCCAGGCGCTCACCGAGATCCGTGAGGCGGTCACCGGCTACCGCGAGGGCAGCCTCAGCGCGGACCTCGACCGGGCCACCTCGGTTCTGCGCGCCGCGGGCATCGAGCCCGTGGTCCACCGCTCCGGTCCCCCGCTCTCCGCCCGGACCGAGGCCCTGCTGGGCTGGGTGGTCCGCGAGGCGGTGACCAACGCGGTACGGCACAGCGGGGCGGAGCGCTGCGAGATCTCCGTGCGGGGCTCGGCGGAACGGGTACGGCTGCGCGTCTGGGACGACGGTCGGGCACCGGTACCGGCGTCGGCAGCAGCACCACCGTCGGCGGTGGCAACGCAGACCATCGGCGGCACCGGTCTCAAGGGGCTCGCGGAGCGGCTGGCCGCGGCCGGTGGGTGGCTGGAGTCCGGACCGGGGCCACGGGGCGGATTCGTGGTGCACGCCGAGTTGCCGGTCGAGTCGGAGGAACCGGCAGGGCCCGAGGACCCGGCGGCCACCGTGAGCGAGTCCCGGATCGGCGAAGCTGCCCGATGACACCGCGCAGAGCCGCCCACACCGCCGGCCGGCCCGCCCACTCCACCGGCCCGTCCCCGGGCTCCGCCGGTGCTGCGGTCCATTCCTCCGCTCCCCCGGTCCACTCTCCAGTTCTCAAGGATCAGGCGCGTCGGCGCAACACAGTCGCACCTCCTCCGCCCCCCGCCCCGCGCCCTACCCTTGGGCCGTGAACGAGATGCCCCGGGACCACCGGCCCGCCAGGTCCATCCGCGTGTTGCTCGCCGAGGACCAGCAGATGATGCGGGGGGCGCTCGCGCTGCTGCTCGGGATGGAACCCGACATCCAGGTCGTGGCCCAGGTCGCGGCAGGGGACGCGATCGTGGACGCGGCCCTCACGCATCGCCCCGACGTGGCGCTGCTCGACATCGAACTGCCGGGGATGAGCGGTCTGGAGGCCGCCGCCGAACTGCGCGACCAGGCGCCGGACTGCCGGGTGCTGATCCTGACCACCTTCGGAAGACCTGGTTACCTGCGCCGGGCCATGGAGGCGGGTGCCACAGGTTTCCTCGTCAAGGACGGTCCCGTCGAGGAGCTGGCCGCCTCGATCCGCCGGGTGCTGACCGGCGAGACCGTGATCGACCCGGCCCTCGCCGCGGCTGCCCTGAGCGCCGGCCCGAACCCCCTCACCGCCCGCGAGTGCGATGTCCTCAAGGCGTCCACGGACGGCGCGACGGTCGCCGACATCGCCAGCAGGCTCCATCTCTCCGAGTCCACGGTCCGCAACTACCTCTCCTCCGCCATCGGCAAGACCGGCACCCGCAACCGGATGGAGGCGGTACGGGCGGCCCGGCAGCAGGGCTGGCTGTGAGGCAGGCCGTGCCCTACTCGACCACCTCCGCCGACTTGTACTCCGTCCCCCTCGGCGCCAGGCACACGAACCAGTCGTAGGGGGAGCCCTCGACCCGGCGGATGCCCTGAACGTCGGTGCCGGTGCCGGTGCGGGCCCGTGTTCGGACCGTTGCCTCAGTTCGCGGAGATCGTTCTCGGCAGCCACGCCAGCATCAGCACCACCCCGCCGAGCAGCACCCCCGTCCCCACCCGGAACGCCAGCGCGTACCCCTCCGTCAGCGCCTCCGGCGAGTCCGCACCCCCCGTCCGGGCCGCGGCCAGCGTCGACAGGACCGCGAGTCCGAGCGAACCGCCCATCGTGCGCGAGGTGTTGACCAGCCCCGACACCAGCCCGGCCTCCCCCGGCGCCGCCCCCGACGTGGCCAGCGAGGCGAGCGGCGTCGAGGCGAGACCCGCGCCCAGCATCATCAGGATCCCGGGACCCATGATCGAGGTGACGTAGCCGCCGTCCGGGGTCATCGTCGACTGCCAGCCGTAACCGGTCAGCGCGACGAGCGTCCCCAGAGCCGCCACCCGGCGCGCCCCGAGCCGGTGCATGAGACGCGGCGCGAGCTTGGAGCCGAGCACGATCGCCAGGGAGCTCGGCAACATGGAGAGTCCGGCTTCGAGCGGGGAGTATCCGAGCACGTTCTGGGCGTAGAGGGTGATGAAGTACCACGTGCAGAACAGGGCGGCGCCGCTCAGGAACATCGCCGCGTTCGCCGACGCCACCGCCCGCACCCTGAGCAGTCCGAGCGGCATCAGCGGAGCCGCCGTACGCGACTCGACGACGAGGAAGCCCCCGACCAGCGCGAGCCCGGCGGCCAGCGGAAGCAGGGTGGCCGCCGCCGTCCACCCCTCGGCCTCGGTCTGCGAGATGCCGTACGCCAGCACCGCCAGCCCGCCGGTGACCAGCAGCGCTCCCGGCAGGTCGAGGCGCCGCCCGGCCCCGTTGCGGCTCTCGGACAGCCACAGCAGCGAGCCCATCAGGACCACCGCACCGACCGGCACGTTGATCAGCAGCACCCAGCGCCAGGACAGGGCGTCGACGAGGAGTCCGCCGAAGAAACCGCCGGCCGCGCCGCCGCCCGCGCCCACGGCCGTCCAGGTGGCGATGGCCCTGGCCCGCGCCGCGCCCTCGGGGACGGCCGACGTGACGATGGTCAGGGTCGAGGGAGCCAGCACGGCCGCGCCGAGGCCCTGGACGGCCCGGGCGGCCAGTAGTTCTCCGCCCTGCTGGGCGAGGCCGCCCGCCAGCGAGGCGGCCGTGAACAGGCCGAGGCCGACGAGGAACATCCGCTTGCGGCCGTAGAGGTCGCCGGCCCGGCCGCCGAGGAGCATGAACCCGGCGAAGGCGATCGAGTAGGCGTTCACCACCCACTGGAGGCCTGACGCGCTCATGCCCAGGTCGGCGCGGATGGAGGGCAGCGCCACGTTGACGACCGACACGTCGAGGACGACCAGGAACTGGCCCGCGCACGCCAGCGCCACCACCAGCCAGGCGGGGGGCGTGGAGCGGACACGAGCGGGTCTGCGGGTGGCGTCAGCGGCTTCGAGCATGACGGTCATGGTCTCAATCCGCTCCGACTTCCCCAAGAGAATATAAAGAAATCGTTAGTACGCCGAAGCATCGGAATAGTTGCCCATGCATACGTAGTTCAAGCCACACGTAAGCCGATCTTCCAGGCCCGGAGGCCTCCCTCACATGACGCACACGCCGACCGACCAGCCCACCCGGAGAGCGTCCGGCGCTGTCGTCCCGGTGCTCGCCTTCGCGGGCATCGTGGTCGCGGTGATGCAGACCCTGCTCGTCCCGGTCATCAAGGACCTGCCGCAGCTGCTCGACACCGAGCCCAGCAACGCCACCTGGGTCCTGACCTCCACCCTGCTCTCGGGTGCCGTCGCCACCCCGATCATGGGCCGCCTCGGCGACCTGTACGGCAAGCGCCGCATGCTCATCCTCAGCCTCGCCGTGATGGTCGTGGGCGCCCTGGTCAGCGCGCTCACCAGCGATCTGCTCACGATGATCGCCGGCCGCACGCTCCAGGGCTTCGCCATGGGCGCGATCCCCCTCGGCATCGGCCTGATGCGCGACATGCTGCCCCGCGAGAAGCTCGGCTCGGCCATGGCCCTGATGAGCTCCTCGATCGGCGTCGGCGGCGGACTCGCCCTCCCCCTCGCCGCCCTGATCGCCCAGCACGCCGACTGGCACGCCCTCTTCTACGGCGCCGCGGGCCTCGGCGCCCTCTCGATCGCCCTCACCCTCCTCGTCGTACCGGAGTCCCCCGCGCGCGCGGAGGGCACCTTCGACGTCCTGGGCGCGATCGGCCTCTCCACGGGTCTCGTCCTCTTCCTCCTCCCGATCACCAAGGGCAGCGACTGGGGCTGGACCTCGGGCACCACGCTCGGCCTCTTCGCCGCCGCCGCGGTCGTCCTCGTCCTGTGGGGCGTCATGGAGCTGCGGGTCAAGGCCCCCCTGGTCGACCTGCGCACCACGGCCCGCCCGGCGGTCCTCTTCACCAACCTGGCGTCGATCATGGTCGGGGTCTCCTTCTACGTGGTCTCGCTCGTCCTTCCCCAGCTGCTCCAGCTCCCGAAGGCGACCGGCTACGGCCTCGGCCAGTCGATGGTCGTCGCGGGACTCCTGGTCGCTCCGCTGGGCCTGACGATGATGTTCACCGCGCCCGTGTACGCCCGGCTGTCGGCGAAGTACGGCCCCAAGTTCACCCTCATCCTCGGCATGCTGATCATCGCGATCGGCTACGGCGCGGGCCTGGGCCTCATGAGCGCGGCCTGGCAGAGCCTCGTGATCGCGGTGGTGCTGGGCGCGGGCATCGGTCTCGCGTACTCCTCTCTTCCCGCGCTGATCGTCGGCGCGGTGCCCGCGTCGGAGA
The DNA here is from genome assembly GCF_049739545.1 of Streptomyces sp. SLBN-8D4. Lineage (NCBI taxonomy): Bacteria > Bacillati > Actinomycetota > Actinomycetes > Kitasatosporales > Streptomycetaceae > Streptomyces > Streptomyces sp. SLBN-8D4. The sequence continues at coordinate 6,859,575 of NZ_JBMGQC010000001.1, read as the reverse complement.
CGGGTGCGGCGAACGGCCTCAACACGCTGATGCGCTCCATCGGTACGTCCGTGTCGAGCGCCGTGATCGGGATGGTGCTGGCGAACACGGCGAACGACGTCGGGGGCGTGGCGGTTCCGACCATGCACGGGTTCCGGGTGTCCTTCCTCATCGCGACCGGTGCGGTGGCCGTCGGACTGCTGATGGCGCTGTTCCTGCCGAAGCCGAACCGTGCGCCGCAGCTGCGTGCGAGCAGCGAGGAGGACGCCGGGATCGAGCGGGCCGACGAGGTGCTGCGGGGCTTCCGTGGCCGTGTCCTCGACTCCGCGGGCACGCCGGTCCCCCGGGCCAAGGTCACGTTGATCGACCGGCGGGGGCGGCAGGCGGGGGCAACCCTGTCCGGTGACGACGGCACCTACGTCCTCACCGTCCCCGCCCAGGGCGCCTACGTCCTCGCCGCCCGCGCCACCGGCCACGGCCCCCTGGCCTCCTCGGCCACCCACGCGGGCGACGACCGCGCGATCGACCTCGACCTGGCCCTGCCGGGCGAGACGATCACGGCCTGACCGCCCCGACCCACACCGCACCCCCGTCCCGGACCGAGGACGGGGGTGCGGTGCGTCGGGGGTGCGCGGGAGGCCGTAGCCCCCGCACACGACCGACCGCCCATCACTCTGCAACCCACCACCGAGCCGCCCACCACAGCGACACCCCCGCCCCCTTAGGCTGCCCGTACCGGACGACTGGAAGGAATCGCCATGGCCGTGGCTCCCAAGCCCGAGGTTCTCGCCGCTTTCGAGGGCGCGAAGGGGTTCATGCCCCTGGGTGAGGGGCTGGCGCTCTACGAGGCCGCCCTGGACGCCGGACGGCTCGGGCTGCCGCTCCTGGAGGTCGGTACGTACTGCGGCCGGTCCGCGATCCTGCTGGCCGACGCCGCCCGCGAGGCCGGCGTCACCGCGCTGACCGTCGATCACCACCGGGGCAGCGAGGAGCAGCAGCCCGGGTGGGAGTACCACGACCCGGAGACCGTCGATCCCGAGCTCGGGCTGATGGACACGCTGCCCACCTTCCGCAGGACCCTCCACCGGGCCGGCCTGGAGGAGCACGTGGTCGCCCTGGTCGGTCGCTCTCCCCGGATCGCGAGGATCTGGGGGTCCCCTCTCGGCCTGGTCTTCATCGACGGCGGCCACACCGACGAGCACGCGAACGCCGACTACGAGGGCTGGGCCCCGCACGTGGCCGAGGGCGGGCTGCTCGTCATCCATGACGTGTTCCCCGAGCCCGCGGACGAGTTCACCGGTCAGGCGCCGTACCGCGTGTATCTCCGGGCCCTCGACTCCGGCGCCTTCACGGAGGTTTCCGCAACCGACTCGCTGCGGGTGCTGCGCCGGACGCGGGCGGGGACCCGGGAGCAAGGTTAGAGTCGCAGACGTGTCGTACGCAGGCCCTGAATTCGGTTCCCCCCAGCCCCGCCGCCCCCGGCGCCGCCCGCTGGCCGTCGCCCTCGCCGTGCTCGTACCGGGCGCCCTGATCGGGTGGCTGGTCTACGGGGGTGTGAGCGGAGCGGCCGACGGCAACGGAACGGCGGCCGCGGCGAGTCCGCGGGCGAGCGCTCCGCCGACCGTCTCCTCCACCACCGCCGAGGACAAGAAGCCGCTCGGCTCGCTCCGGGGCAAGGTCGTCGTCATCGACCCCGGGCACAACCTCACCAACTTCCGGCACACGGCCGAGATCAACCGCAAGGTGGACATCGGCACGAACCGCAAGGAGTGCGACACGACGGGGACGTCCACCAACTCCGGTTACGCGGAGGCCAAGTTCACCCTCGACGTCGCCCATCGGCTGCGCACCCTGCTGGAGCGGCGGGGCGCGACGGTGAAGCTGACGCAGGACGGCGACCGGCCCTACGGCCCCTGTGTGGACGAGCGGGCCAGGATCGGCAACCGGGCCAAGGCCGACGCGGTGGTGTCGATCCACGCCGACGGCGCGAGCGCCGGGCAGCGCGGCTACCACGTGATCCTGCCGGGCCGCGTCCACCACGGCATCGCCGACACCCGCCGGATCGTCGCCCCGTCCGCCGAACTCGGCAAGAGCATCGCGCACGACTTCGGACGCGCGACGCACACCGCCCCCTCCAACTACATCGGCCACGGCACCGGCCTCGACACCCGCACCGACCTGGGCGGCCTCAACCTGTCAAAGGTTCCCAAGGTGTTCATCGAATGCGCCAACATGCGCGACAGCAGGGACGCGGCCCTGCTCACGAGCGCGGCCTGGCGGCAGAAGGCCGCGCAAGGAATCTCTGACGGAATCGTGAGTTTCCTGCACGGGTGACGATCTGCGCGTGGATCCCGTCGTACGATCCGCCCGGCCGGACGATAGGGTCTACCGACGACGAGACGACCTACGAAGGACTTGAAGTGAATATCCGCTCCCTCACTCGAGGCGACGGCGTGGTGATCGGTGCAGCGGTGTTGCTGTTCATCGCGTCGTTCCTTGATCTGTACTCGGTCGACGGAGCCCCCGACGACGCCGACCTCCCCAGCGCCTGGGCGAGCGGTCCGGTCGTGATGGGGGTTGTTCTCGCGGGCATCATCGGCGCCGCCCTCGTCGTCGTGTCGCGCAGCCTGTCCCAACTCCCCAAGGTGGCGGGCCTCGACCTCGGCCAGGTCGGCACCGCGTTCACGGTGTTCGCCGCCTGGAGCGCGCTCGGGAACGTCTTCGACCCGCTGAGCGCCGCGGACTACGGCTCCAGTTCGAACACCGTCAGCGCCGGCGTCGGCCTGATCCTCGCTCTCGTCGCCACCCTGGTCATGGCCGCGGCCGCCGTCGCCACCCCGCTCGTCCCCGCCCTCCAGGCCGGCCTCGTCCCGGCCCCCAAACCGCCCCAGCCGCAGCCCTACGGCGCCCAGCCGCCCGGTGGTTACGGCTACCCGGGCGCCCAGCCCCAGCAGCCGGGACAGCAGGGACAGCAGCCGTACGGCGGTCAGCCGCAGCCGGGGCAGCCCTTCGGCGCCCAGCCGCAGCCCCAGGCGCAGGCCCCGCAGCCGCCGGCCGCGGAGTTCTCGCCGTTCTGGTTCGCGGTGCCGGTGCCGCGTCCGCTGTTCGCGGAGGACGGTTCGCCGACGCCGATCGCCGAACTCGCGCCGGGTACCTGGTACCTGGCGGTCGAGCAGCGCGGTCCGGCTCTGGTCGCCCAGACGCAGGACGGCCGCCGTGGTGTTCTCCAGGACACCAGCGGCATCCAGCGCGGCTGAGTCCTTCCAGGTCGTAGGACGGCCCCTCGCCCTTCCGGGCGGGGGGCCGTTGCCGTACATTCGCGAGCGGTCACAGAAGAGCTGACGGACCGTCAGGAGGCGTTGTGCGACTCGGCCTTGCGCTCGGTTACTGGGGACGTGGCCCCTCCCCCGACCATGTGCCGCTGGCCCAGGAGGCGGAGCGGCTCGGCTATCACTCGGTGTGGACCGCCGAGTCGTGGGGCTCGGACGCGTTCACCCCGCTCACCTGGATCGCGGCGCGGACGTCAACGATCAGGCTGGGTACGGCGGTTGCGCAGATGGCGGCCCGGTCGCCGACCACGACCGCCATGCACGCCCTCACCCTGGACCATCTCTCCGGCGGACGGGTCATGCTCGGGCTCGGACTGTCCGGTCCGCAGGTCGTCGAGGGCTGGTACGGCCGTGCGTTCCCCAAGTCGCCGCTGACCGCGACCCGGGAGTACGTCGACGTCGTACGGCAGGTGCTGAGGCGTGCGGCGCCGGTCGAGGTGAACGGCCGCTTCCACTCGCACCCCTACCAGGGCCCGGACGGCACCGGGCTCGGCAAGGCGCTCAAGCCGATCACCCATCCCCTGCGCGCCGATCTGCCGATCCTGCTGGGCGCGGAGGGTCCGAAGAACGTCGCCCAGACCACCCGGATCGCCGACGGCTGGCTGCCGCTGTACTGGTCGCCGACCCGGCCCGAGGTCTACGGGGACGCGCTCGCCGAGGCCCCGGAGGGCTTCCTCGTCGCCCCCATGGCCCAGGTGCGGGTCTGCGACGACGTGGCCGAGGGACTGCTGCCCGTCAAGACGATGCTCGGCTTCTACATCGGCGGGATGGGCCACGCGGCCCGCAACTTCCACGCCGATCTGATGGCCCGTATGGGATATGAGGACGAAGCCCGCCGCATCCAGCGGCTGTTCCTCGAAGGCCGTCGCGAGGAGGCCGTGCTCGCCGTGCCGGACGCGTTCGCCGACGAGGTCTCCCTGGTCGGCCCGCGCCAACGCATCGCAGAGCGGCTGGAGTCGTGGCGCAAGGGCCCGGTGACGGACCTGCTGGCGCTGGCCCCGGACCGTCGGTCGCTGCGGGTGCTGGCGGAGCTCAACGCGTGACGCCAGGTTTCGCCGGAGAAATCGCGGCCATTCGAACACCATGTCCACTCATACGCGCCGTGGTGCCAATTCAGCCGGGACGGTCATAGCGGTCGTCGCCGACATCATGGCCCTCATCCTGGGCCTGTGGATCCTGATGTACCTGCTGGACGCCAACCGTGCGAACGACTTCGTGCAGTTCATCCACGATGCCGCTCGCTGGCTCGCCGGCTGGTCCTACGACCTCTTCACCTTCGACGAGGCCTGGGCCCGGGTCGTCGCGGGCTACGGCCTGGCAGCGGTGGTCTACCTGTTCGTGGGCCACGCCATCGCCAACCGGGCCCACCGCCACTGAGCGCTCCGCCGGGGGTGCCGTGATCGTCCGCGGCGCCCCCGTGGCTGGTCGCACAGTTCCCCGCGCCCCTTCAGGCCGCTACCGAACCCCGCGATCTCAGGCGCAGCAGTCGGGGTCCAGGCCGATCGGCAGGCGGTCGCCGGCGAACACCGCGCAGGTGGCCTCGTGGCCGCCCAGCGCGGCGACGGCGAGCAGCAGTGACCCGGCGGTCCAGGTGGTCAGCTCCTGTGGCCACACCGCCCCGTCGTCGAACACGTACCCGGTCCAGTACAGGCCGCTGTCCGCGTCCCGCAGATGCTGGATCGACTGGAGGATCTCCAGGGCCCGGTCGGACTCGCCCGTGACCCACAGGGCCAGCGCGAGTTCGGCCGACTCCCCGCCCGTGACCCACGGGTTGGGGACGACACAGCGCACTCCGAGACCGGGTACGACGAACCGCTCCCAGCCGTCCTCGATACGGGACTTGGCCTCCGCACCGGTCAACGCCCCGCCCAGGACCGGGTAGTACCAGTCCATGGAGTAGCGGTCCTTGTCGAGGAAGCGTTCGGGGTGCCGGCGGATCGCGTGCCGCAGCGCGCCGACCGCCAACTCCCAGTCGGGCTGCGGCTCTTCGCGCTGTTCGGCGATCGCGAGCGCGCACCGCAGCGCGTGGTGGATGGAGGAGGACCCGGTGAGCAGTCCGTCGGTGACGGGCCTGCCGTCGTCCTCCCGCTTCCAACCGATCTGCCCGCCGGGCTGCTGGAGTTCCAGGACGAACTCCGTCGCCGCGTACACCGTCGGCCACATCCGGTCGAGGAACGTGTCGTCCCCGGTGGACAGGTAGTGGTGCCACACTCCTACGGCTATGTAGGCGACGAAGTTGGTCTCGCGCCCGCGGTCGGTGACGTCCGCGAAGTGCCCGTCCTGGTACGCGGCGTACCAGGAACCGTCCTCGTTCTGGTGCCGTGCGAGCCACTCGTAGGCGCGCTCGGCCGCCTCGTGCTCGCCCGCCGCGTCCAGGGCCATCGCGGCCTCGGTGTGGTCCCACGGGTCGAGGTGGTGCCCGCGGAACCACGGGATCGCCCCGTCCTCCCGCTGCACGGCCAGGATGCCGGCGACGGTCGCGGCGGCCTGCTCGGCGGTGAGGACCCCGGGCAGGACGAGGTGTTCTGTCCGGGGGGTCGTCACTTGGCGTCCACCCGGGGGAGGTGCGGCTTGGTCGCGTAGGCCACGAAGCTCTTGCCGATCAGCGGGTTCAGCGCCTGTTCGGCGACCCGGGTGGCCAGCGGTTTCTTCATGATGTCCCAGACCAGCAGCTTGTGGTACGCCTGCACCGGCAGCGCCTTGTCGTTGTCGACGCCGAAGGCGCACTTCAGCCACCAGTACGGGGAGTGCAGGGCGTGCGCGTGGTGGGTGCCGTAGGGCTTCAGGCCGGCCTCGCGTATCTTCGCGAGCAGTTCGTCCGCCTTGTAGATGCGGATGTGGCCGCCCTCGACCTCGTGGTAGGCGTCGGACAGGGCCCAGCAGACCTTCTCGGGGCCGTAGCGCGGGACGGTGACGGCGATCCGCCCGCCGGGCTTCAACACCCGGACCATCTCGGCGAGTACGCCCTTGTCGTCGGGGATGTGCTCCATCACCTCGGAGATGATTACGACGTCGAAGGACTCGTCGGGGAAGGGGAGGGCCAGCGCGTCGCCCTCCATCGCCGTCGCGGTGGCACCCTCGGGGGCCTCGCCGGCCTCGTTCATCGCCGCGAACCACTTGGCGACCTCGCGGATTTCGTCGGCGTTCTGGTCCAGGGCCACGACCTGCGCGCCGCGCCGGTAGCACTCGAAGGCGTGCCGGCCGGCCCCGCATCCGAGGTCCAGGACGCGGTCACCCGGCGCGAGCGGGAACCTGGAGAAGTCGACGGTCAGCACGTGGCCCTGCTTTCGGGATAGACACCGGTGTCAGTGGTGGGGGCTGCGGGGGCAGCGGTCTTCGAGGAGGCGACGGCGGACACGGCGCTGTTCGAGGGCGCCGGGGACGCCGGGCCGGCGTCGGCACCTGTCCCCGTCGGGGCGTCGGCCATCACCTCCCGGTATCTGGCGACCGTTCCCTCGGCGGCGCGTGCCCAGGTGAAGCGGGCGAGTACGCGCTCGCGTCCCGCCGCCCCGAGTCGGGCCCGCAGGTCCGGGTCGCCCAGCAATCGGCTCAGCGCCACCGCCAGGGCGCCGGGGTCACCCGGCGGTACCGCGAGGCATGTCTCGCCGTCGCGGCCGGCGACCTCGGGGATCGCGCCGCCCGTGGTGGCGACCAGCGGGGTGCCGGTCGCCATGGCCTCGGCGGCCGGCAGGGAGAAGCCCTCGTAGAGCGACGGCACGCAGGCGACCTCCGCCGAGCGGACCAGGTCGACCAGTTCGGCGTCCGAGATGCCCTTGACGAACTCGACGGCGCCTTCGAGGCCGTAGCGCTCGATCGCGGCGGCGACCGGGCCCTCCGTGGGCCGCTTGCCCACGACGACCACATGGGCCCCGGGGTGTTCCGTGCGCACCTTCGCCAGTGCCTCGACGAGGAAGACCAGGCCCTTGAGGGGGACGTCCGCGCTGGAGGTGGTGACGATCCGGCCCGGGACCACGGGGACCGACGGATCCGGCGAGAACTGGTCGGTGTCGGCGCCGATGTGGACGACGTGGATGCGGTCGTCGCGGACGCCGAGGTGGTCGACGATCTCCTGCCGCGAGGTGCCGGAGACGGTGAGCACGGACGGCAGCCGACGGGCCACCCGCTTCTGCATGCGCGTGAAGGAGTACCAGCGGCGCTTGGACAGCCGCTGCTGCCAGCCCTCGGCCGCGTCCAGCTCCAACTGCCGGTCCACGGTGATGGGGTGGTGGATGGTGGTCACCAGCGGCGCGCCCACGTCGCCCAACAGGCCGTAGCCGAGGGTCTGGTTGTCGTGGATCACGTCGAACTCACCGCTGCGGGCCCGGAGATGACGTCGGGCCCGCAGGGAGAAGGTCAGCGGCTCAGGGAAGCCGCCGGTCCACATCGTGGCGACTTCCAGGGCGTCGATCCAGTCCCGGAACTCGTCGCGCCGCGGGGTGCGGAAGGGGTCCGGGGAGCGGTAGAGGTCCAGGCTCGGCAGCTCGGTCAGGCTCAGGCCGTCGTAGCCCGGGTCGAGGACCGGGTAGGGCTGGGAGCCGATGACCTCTACGCGGTGGCCGAGGCGGGCCAGTTCACGCGAGAGGTGCCGTACATAGACGCCCTGCCCGCCGCAGAACGGGTTCCCTTTGTAGGTGAGGAGCGCGATACGGAGCGGTCGCTCGCCGTCGGCGGCCGAGTCCTTCGAGGGCCCGGCCTGACTGGCCTCAGCGGTCACTCTGGGCCCCCTTCTGCCTGCACTGTCCCGCGAGATTACGACGAGACGGTAATCTAGAACAAGTTTCAGACTTGATCGTTCAGGAGGCTCTGAATCTACCGGCAGGTAGGGGTCCTGTGAGCGGTGGATCAGGTGATTCACGCCACGAACGCCGCGACCGCGCCACGGCCCGGCACCCTGCCATGCTGTGTGATCGCGAGCCCTCACGGGCTGTCACGGAACCCAAGGTGGACAAGGTGGCCAAGTCGGCCGGAGTGGAAGCCAATACCGCACGACCCGACGCGCCGGCGCTGACCGAGCGGCAGGAGGCCCGGCGCCGCCGCATCCTGCACGCGAGCGCGCAGTTGGCGAGCCGGGGCGGGTTCGACGCGGTGCAGATGCGGGAGGTCGCGGAGTCCTCGCAGGTGGCGCTCGGCACCCTCTACCGCTACTTCCCCTCCAAGATCCACCTGCTGGTCGCCACCATGCAGGACCAGCTGGAACACATGCACGGCACGCTCCGCAAGAAGCCGCCCCAGGGCGAGACGGCCGCCGAGCGGGTCGCGGAGACCCTGATGCGGGCCTTCCGCGCCCTCCAGCGCGAACCGCATCTGGCCGACGCGATGGTCCGCGCGCTGACCTTCGCGGACCGCAGCGTGAGCCCGGAGGTCGACCAGGTCTCCCACCAGACCACGTTGATCATCCTGGACGCGATGGGCCTCGCGGACCCGACGCCCGAGCAGCTCTCCGCGGTCCGCGTCATCGAGCACACCTGGCACTCGGCGCTGATCACCTGGCTCTCGGGCCGCGCCTCCATCGCCCAGGTGAAGATCGACATCGAGACGGTGTGCCGCCTGATCGACCTCACCGAACCGCGGCCCTGAGAACACCGGTCCGCCCGAACCGGGATCCCGCCGAGCCCGCCCGAACCGCGGTCCCGAGGAAACCGGTCCTGCCGAACCGGGGTCCCACCAAACCCGGCCCCGCACGAAAACCGGCCCCTCCGAACCACAGCCCCGAGAAAACCCAGCCCACCCAAACCACGATGCCGAGAAAACCGGGCCCGCCCCCGGGGTCCGAGGACCCCGGGCCCGCCCGGAACCCGGTCCCGTCCCAACCACGGTCCTGACCGAACCCGCCCCCACCCAAACCCCAGACCCGCCCGGACCCCGGCCCTAGCCGAACCCGGACCCGCCCGGACCCCCGGACCCGCTCGAACCCGGACCCAACCACTCCTCCCCGCCTCTAACCGACGGCCGCAAGGAATGACCTACGAGACGGGTTCCCTTCGCCGGCATGGTCCGGATCAGGTCCTGGAGGTCGCCGTCGAGCCTTCCCGCTGCTCTCCGGCCTCTCAGCCCGACCGTCGACGTCGGCCCCGGCGGAAACCTTCGTGTCTCGCCCGAGTCGGCTACTCCGGTTGGACTCCCTCACTCGTCTCGTAGGCCTACGTCCAGAATAGAACGGGCGTCCAGGAATGAAAACCCTCAAACCATGTTTTCCCGGGCCCTACTCCTCCGGCGGGAACACCGACTCCCCGCTCCCCAGCAGCCTGATCATGATGGCCTCCACCGGGCAGTTCTCCGCCGCCGCCAGGACCTTCTCGTTGGCGTCGGTCTCCGGGTCGGCAGGGTGGGACTGACGGGCGGTGTCCAGGCGGAAGCCCCCGGGGGCGGTGTGCACGCACTGCGCGGAGCCGATGCACAGGGAGCGGTCGACCTCGACGAGCCAGCGGTCTCCCATCGCCGCTCACGCCCCCCAGCCGGCCGGAAGATGGATCATCTTGTGCTCCAGGTACTCGCCGTATCCCTCCGGACCGAACTCCCTTCCCAGCCCGGAGTTCTTGTAGCCGCCGAACGGGCCGAGCATGTCGAGGCTGAAGGTGTTGACGGAGTAGGTGCCGGTACGGACCTGGCGGGCCACCTCGATCCCGCGCTCGACGTCGGCCGTCCACACGCTGCCGGAGAGGCCGTAGTCCGAGTCGTTGGCGATCTTCACGGCCTCGGACTCGTCGCCGTAGGGCAGCAGGCAGATCACCGGGCCGAAGATCTCCTCGCGGGCGATCCGCATCGAGTTGTCGACATCCCCGAAGAGCGTCGGTTCGACGTACCAGCCGCGGTCCAGGCCGGCCGGGCGCCCGCCGCCGGTGAGGATCTTGGCGCCCTCCTCCTGGCCGATCCTGATGTAGTCGAGGTTGCGGCGCTGCTGGCGTTCGGCGACCAGGGGGCCGACCTGGGTGGCGGGGTCGAGCGGGTCGCCGACGACCAGTGAACTCGCCGCCGCGGCAAGGGCCTCGGCGAACTCGTCGTAGCGGGAGCGGGGCAGCAGGATGCGGGTCTGGGCCACGCAGGCCTGCCCGTTGTTCATCCAGGCGGACGGGACGATCCCGGCGACGGCCGCCTCGACGTCCGCGTCCGGCAGGACCACGGCCGCCGACTTCCCGCCCAACTCCAGCGTCACGCGCGTGAGGTTGCGGGCGGCGACCTCCATCACGCGCTTGCCCGCGCCCACCGACCCGGTGAAGGAGACCTTGTCGATCCCCGGGTGCCCGACCAGGTACTCACTGACCTCGCGGTCGGCCGGGAGGATGGACAGCACACCCTCGGGCAGCCCGGCCTCCTTGGTGATCTCGGCCAGGATGTAGGCGTCCAGCGGTGACTCGGGCGACGGCTTGAGCACCACCGTGCAGCCGGTGAGCAGCGCGGGCGCGAGCTTGGCGGCGGCGACGAACTGCGGGACGTTCCAAGGGACTACGGCCGCCACGACCCCTACCGGCTCGCGGCGCACGAGGATGCGGCCGAGGACTCCGTCGCGCTGCTCCTCGTAGGTGAAGTTCCGGGCGACCGTGATCGCCGAGTCCCAGACCATCATCGCGCCGAGGGCCTGCGCGAGGACGCTCCAGGAGTACGGGGAGCCGTTCTCGGAGGAGATCACGCGGGCGATCTCCTCGTGCCGTACCGCGATGGCGTCCTTGATGCGGGTGACGACCTCGATGCGCTCGTCGAGCGACATCCGCGGCCAGGGCCCCTCGTCGAAGGCGGTGCGGGCGGCGGCGACCGCCGCGTCCACGTCCGCGCGGGAGGCGTGCGGCACCCGTCCGATGACCTCCTGGGTGTGCGGGGAGATCACCTCGATGACGTCCTCGCCCAGGGGGTCGGTCAACTCCCCGCCGATGAACAGCTGTCCGTGTTCCACGAGCTCGGCCATGGCGAACGCCTCCCAGGGCGGCTTGCTGACGAACCATCAGATACGGAACTGATACCAGTTCCACTCGGAGGAGTCCACGGGCCGCACATCACGGCTGTTGGTGACCTCGGGCTACCGTCGAAACTCGTTCTAGTTATAGTGCTGGGAACGCGGTGATTGGGGAACTCATGGCGCAGGTGCACGACCACGGCGGTGGCGTCCGGTCCGTCCAGGTGCCCATCCCCGACAACCCCCTCGGCCACACGCTCGTGTACGTCGTCGACACCGACCGGGGGCCGGTGCTGGTCGACACCGGCTGGGACGATCCGGACTCCTGGGACACCCTCGCCGAGGGGCTGACCGCGTGCGGGACCGACGTCGGCGAGATCCACGGCGTGGTCGTCACCCACCACCACCCCGACCACCACGGCCTCTCCGGCAAGGTGCGGGAGGCCTCCGGGGCCTGGATCGCGATGCACGCGGCGGACTCCGCGATCGTGCGGCGCACACGGGAGACCCGGGCCGAGCGCTGGTTCACCTACATGACGGCCAAGCTGGAGGCCGCGGGCGCCCCCGAGGAACACGTGGCGCCCCTGCGCACCGCGCGCCGCCGTGAACTCCCGGGCTTCTCCCCCGCGTTGCCCGACCGCGAGATCGTCCCAGGCGAACTCCTCGACCTCCCGGGCCGCCGGCTCCGCGCGATCTGGACCCCGGGACACACGCCCGGCCATGTCTGCCTGCACCTGGAGGAGGAGCATCCGGCCCGACTCCCGGGCCACGGACGGCTGTTCTCCGGCGATCACCTGCTCCCCGAGATCACCCCGCACATCGGCCTGTACGAGGACCCCGACGACGCCACCGTGACCGACCCCCTCGGCGACTACCTCGACTCCCTGGAACGCGTCGGCCGGCTCGCCCCCGCCGAGGTCCTCCCCGCCCACCAGCACGTCTTCACCGACGCTGGCGCCCGGGTGCGGGAGTTGCTCGCCCACCACGAGGAACGCCTCACCGACCTGCGCTCCCTCCTCGCCGAGCCCCTCACCCCCTGGCAGCTCGCCGTGCGCATGGAGTGGAACCGGCCCTGGGAGCAGATCCCCTACGGATCACGGAACATCGCGGTCTCGGAGGCCGAGGCGCATCTGCGGCGGCTGGTGAAGCTGGGGCACGCGGAGGCGGTGACGGGGAGCGATCCGGTGACGTACGTGGCGGTCTGAGCGCACAGGCGGCTCTCAACCGCTTCCCTACGGACGAGTACAGTAGCCAGGTCGTATCACACCCGTACGGGGGAAAGCCGGTGCAATTCCGGCGCTGACCCTCCCCCAGTGCCTCAAGGGCCTGGGAGGTGCCCCCACCGTAAGCCGCCCCCGGGGCGGCGAGCCGGACTGCCCCGTACGGTTCGTGACCGGCTCGCGCGCATCGGCAACCGGCCGGTGTGCGGCATCGTCCAGGTATACGGAGCCGAGCCGCCCGGGGTCCTCCCGTGCTGCCCGGCTCTCCGCAGGGAGAAGGGCATCCGCCGATCATGAACGTCCGCCGCAGCGCCGCGGTCCTGGCCGCCACCGTCGTGATCGGCACGGCCACGCCCGCCGTCGCCGCCTCGCCGTCCCCGTCGCCCTCCCTGCCCTCGGGGCTGTACGGCAGCAGCGACCCCACGTACGACGGGGTATGGCGGCAGTCGCTCGCACTGATCGCCCTGTACCGGGCGCACGCGGAGCCCGCCGCCGAGGCCGTCGACTGGCTCGCCGGGCAGCAGTGTCCGAGCGGTGCGTTCCCGGCGTTCCGCGCGAACCCGGCCAAGGCCTGCGACGCCAAGCTGATGGTCGACACCAACAGCACGGCCGTGGCGGCCCAGGCCCTGTCCGTGGTCGGCGGGCACGGCGGCGCGGTCACGAAGGCGGTGGCCTGGCTGAAGTCCGTCCAGAACAAGGACGGCGGCTGGGGCTTCGCCCCCGGCGGGGCCAGCGACGCCAACTCGACGTCGGTGGTGATCGGCGCGCTCATCACCCAGCACACCCGCGTCTCGACGATCCGCAACGGCGGGAAGTCGCCCTACGACGCCCTGCTGAAGCTGTCCCTGCCCTGTGCCGACGGGGGCGCCTTCGCCTACCAGCCGGACAAGAAGGGCAAGCTCAGGGCCAACGCGGACGCGACGGCGGCGGCGGTCGTCGCCGCGCGCGGGACGAACTTCGTGACGGCGAGGGCCGACACCGGCAGGGAGACCACCTGCGCCGACGCCTCGTCCCTCACCCCTGCGCGGGCCGCGGCCAACGGAGCCTCCTTCCTCGCCGAGGCGGTCGCGAAGGACGGCTTCCTGAAGTCCGCCCTCCCCGGCGCCGAGGACCAGCCCGACTACGGCAACACGGCGGACGCGGCCGTAGCCCTCGCCGCGCAGGGCGGTCCCGAGGCCGCGCGGGGGCCGCTGGCGTGGCTGGAGCGCAACTCCGCGAAGTGGGCCGCGCAGAGCGGCCCGGCGGCGTACGCCCAGCTGATCCTCGCCGCCGAGGCGAGTGGCGCCGACCCGGGCGACTTCGGCGGCACGGACCTGGTGAAGGAGCTCACCGCGACGGGACCGGCGCCGGTCACCGCGTCCCAGGACGACTCCGACAGCTCCGTGTGGTGGATGATCGGCGCGGGTCTCGCGGCCGGCGCGGGCATCGGCTTCCTGCTCAGCAGCCGCAACAAGAGGAAGCGGCCGTGACCCGACGGGCGGCCCTCCTCTCCCTCGTGGCGGGCCTCCTGCTGGCCACCGTGAGCCCGGCCCACGCCACCGGGTACCGCTACTGGTCCTTCTGGGACCGCACCGGCACGACCTGGACCTATGCCACCCAGGGCCCCTCGACCGCGGTCCCCTCCGACGGAGACGTCCAGGGCTTCCGCTTCGCGGTGAGCGAGGACTCGTCGGACGCGACGAAGCCCCGCGGGTCGGCGTCGTTCACGGGGATCTGTGCGGACACGCCCGCCCGGGAAGGCCGTAAACGAGTGGCCCTGGTCCTCGACTTCGGTACGGCCGCGGACGCCCCGTCCGGCGAGACACCCCCGGCGGGCCGCACGGAGTGCGCGTCGGTCCCCCGGGACGCGACCACGGCGGAGGCGCTGGCATCGGTCGCCGAACCCCTCCGGTACGGCACGAACGCCCTGTTGTGCGCGGTCTCGGGGTATCCGGAGACGGGGTGCGGGGAGCCGGTCGCGGAGCACGCGGAGAACGGCGAGAAGGGGACCGCTGCGAAGAAGAGCGCGTCGGACTCCGGTCCGTCCGTGGGCCTGTTCGCGGGTCTGGCGGCGATCGTCGTACTGGGGGCGGCAGCGGCATGGCAGACGAGGCGGCGCAGGAATGCCCCGTAGCTCCTCCGTCCGGTCCGAGTCCCTGCACCCCGGCGCCTGGTGGCTCTGGGCCCTCTCCCTCGGGATCGCGGCCACCCGCACCACCAACCCCCTCCTCCTCGCCCTCCTCGTCGTCGTCTCCGCCTACGTGGTGGCGACCTGCCGCCGCCCGACCCCCTGGTCCCGCTCCTACACCGCGTTCCTCAGGCTCGCCCTCGCCGTGCTCCTCGTCCGCCTCCTCTTCGCGGTCGTCCTCGGCTCCCCCATCCCCGGCACCCATGTGCTCGTCACCCTCCCCGAAATCCCCCTGCCCGACTGGTTCCAGGGCATCCGCCTGGGTGGCAGGCTCACGGCGGAGGCCCTGGTCTTCGCGCTCTACGACGGCCTGAAACTGGCCACCCTCCTCGTCTGCGTCGGCGCGGCGAACGCCCTCGCCAACCCCCACCGGCTCCTCAAGTCCCTGCCCGGCGCCCTGTACGAACTCGGCGTGGCCGTGGTGGTGGCCCTCACCTTCGCCCCCCATCTCATCGCCGACGTGCAACGCCTGCGCGCCGCCCGCCGCCTCCGAGGCCGCCCGGACACCGGCGTCCGCGGTCTCCTCCAGGTCGGACTCCCGGTCCTGGAGGGCGCGTTGGAACGCTCGGTCGCCCTGGCCGCTGCCATGGACGCCCGCGGTTACGGCCGTACCGCCGAGGTCCCGCCCCGAGTCCGCCGTACGACCACCGCGCTCACCCTCGGCGGCCTGCTCGGCGTCTGCGCGGGAACGTACGGACTCCTCACCGCGGAGGGCGGCACGTACGGCGTCCCCGTGCTCCTCGCCGGGCTCGCCGCCGCCCTCGCGGGTCTGCGTCTGGGCGGCCGCCGCACCCCGCGCACCCGTTACCGCCCTGACCGCTGGACGGCCCGGTCCCTCCTGGTCGCCGGTTCCGGCGCGGCCGTGGCGGCGGTGATGTTCCTCGCGAGCGTCGCCGATCCGGTCGCCCTGCACCCCGGCGTGGTGCCGCTCGTCGCCCCCGTCCTCCCCCTGTGGCCGGCCGCGGCGGTCCTCGTGGGCCTGCTGCCGGCCTTCCTCGCCCCCGCCCCCAAGGAGCCGTCGTCGTGATCCGCTTCGAGGATGTCTCCGTGATCTACGACGGCGCGTCCGAACCCACCGTCCAGGGCATCGACTTCCAGGTGCCCGAGGGTGAACTCGTCCTGCTCGTGGGCCCCTCGGGGGTCGGCAAGTCCACGGTCCTCGGCGCGGTCGGCGGCCTCGTCCCGCACTTCACCGGCGGCACCCTGCGCGGCCGGGTCACGGTGGCCGGCCGCGACACCCGCACCCACAAGCCGCGCGAACTGGCCGACGTGGTCGGCACGGTGGGCCAGGACCCGCTGTCCCACTTCGTGACGGACACCGTGGAGGACGAACTCGCCTACGGAATGGAGTCGTTGGGCCTGCCGCCGACGGTGATGCGCCGCCGGGTGGAGGAGACCCTGGACCTGCTTGGCCTGGCTCCGCTGCGCGACCGCCCGCTGGCCACCCTCTCCGGCGGCCAGCAGCAGCGCGTGGCGATCGGCTCGGTCCTCACCCCGCACCCCGACGTGCTGGTCCTGGACGAACCGACCTCGGCCCTGGACCCCGCGGCGGCGGAGGAGGTCCTGGCCGTCCTCCAGCGTCTGGTCCACGACCTGGGCACCACGGTCCTCATGGCCGAACACCGCCTGGAACGCGTCATCCAGTACGCCGACCAGGTGGCCCTCCTGCCGGCCCCGGGCGCACCCCTGCGGGTGGGCACCCCGGCCGAGATGATGGCCGTGTCCCCGGTGTACCCCCCGGTGGTGGACCTGGGGCGACTGGCGGGCTGGGCGCCGCTGCCGCTGACGGTGCGGGACGCACGGCGCAGGGCGGGGGACCTGAGGGAGCGGCTGGCCGGACGGGTACCGACAGGCAACGCACCCGCGGCCGCCGACGGCGGGACCGCCCCACAGGGGCCACCCGCACCCGACCACGAAAGCGAAACGGGTGGTGCGGGTGGGAACCCCGGAACGCCCCGCCGAAGGCGGGCGTTCCGCACGCGACCCACCCCACCCGCACCAAACCTCGCCGACGTCACCGCCCTCTCCGTCCGCCGAGCCCAGATCCAGGCCCTGACCAGCATCGCCCTCACCATCCGCCCCGGCGAGACCATCGCCCTCATGGGCCGCAACGGCGCCGGAAAGTCCACCCTCCTCAACACCCTGGTAGGGCTCGTGGCACCGAGCACCGGCACAGTCCAGGTAGGCGGCGCCCCACCTCACCGCACCCCGCCCCGGGACCTCGTCCGCCGAGTCGGCCTCGTGCCCCAGGAACCCCGCGACCTCCTCTACGCCGACACGGTCGCCGCCGAGTGCCACGCCGCCGACACCGACGCCCACGCGGCCCCCGGCACCTGCCGCGCTCTCGTCACCGGCCTGCTCCCGGGCGTGACCGACGACACCCACCCCCGCGACCTGTCCGAAGGCCAGCGCCTCGCGCTCGCCCTCGCCGTGGTCCTGACCGCCCGGCCGCCGCTGCTGCTCCTCGACGAGCCGACCCGCGGACTGGACTACGCGGCGAAGGCCCGTCTCGTCCGCCTGCTCGGAGAACTCGCCGCCGAGGGTCACGCGATCATGCTGGCCACCCATGACGTGGAACTCGCCGCCGAGCTCGCCCACCGGGTGATCCTGCTGGCCGAGGGCGAGGTGATCGCCGACGGCCCGGCGACGGACGTCATCACGTCCTCCCCCTCCTTCGCCCCGCAGGTCAGCAAGATCCTCGCCCCACAGCGCTGGCTCACCGTCGCCGAGGTGCGGAAGGCCCTGTCATGACCCGGGACCCCGTCACGACCCGCGACCCCGTCGTGACCCGGACTCCCGTCAGGACCCGAGCCGTCCACCTCGGCCCCCGCTCCGTCCTCACCCTCGCCCTGGTCAGCGCCGTGGGTGTCGCCGCCTTCGGCTGGCCCTTCCTCGCCCCGCCCACCTCCCAGGTCGGCGCCCACGCCCAGGACGCCCCCTGGCTCTTCGCCGGGCTGCTGGTCCTCCTCGTCGCGGTGGTCGCCGCGGCACTCGCGGAGTCGGGGCTGGGCCCCAAGGCGGTGGCGATGCTCGGCGTGCTCGCCGCGACCGGCGCCGCGCTCCGGCCGATCGGCGCGGGCACCGCGGGCATCGAGCCGATGTTCTTCCTGATGGTGCTCAGCGGCCGCGTCCTCGGCCCGGGCTTCGGCTTCGCGCTCGGCAACGTCACGATGTTCGCGTCCGCCCTGCTCACGGGCGGGGTGGGACCGTGGATGCCGTTCCAGATGCTGGCGATGGGCTGGTTCACGATGGGCGCGGGCCTGCTGCCGGTGCCCGTCCGTGCGCGGGGCCGTACGGAGGTCCGGCTTCTGGCCGCCTACGGCTTCCTCGCCGCCTTCGCCTACGGCACCGCCATGAACATGGCCGGCTGGCCCTTCCTGGGCGCCCTCGCCTCGGATATCGCCTTCGACCCGCACGCCGGTGTCCCCGCCAACCTGGCCCGTTTCGTCGCGTACTGCCTGGCCACGTCCGTCGGCTGGGACCTCGGGCGGGCCGTGGTGACCGTCGTCCTGACGCTCACCCTCGGTCCGGCCCTCCTCAGGGCGCTGCGCCGGGCCACCCGCCGCGCGGCCTTCGAGGCCCAGGTCACATTCGAGGCGCCCGAGCGGTGAAGCGCCCCACATGACCCAGCTCACCTACTAAGGGGAACAGTAGGAACATTTCCGACATAACACCCATCGCGCACCCCCTCTGACCTGCGCTTTGAGAGCCGGATCACAGGGGTGGTCTTTCCCGGCGATTCGACCACAACTAGTAAAAGGGGTCATTGCGGACGCCGTCCGAGCCTGTTTCTGTGGACGACGTCGCACGGCGCCGACAAGCCCACGGGCCTCGGCGCCGACGCATGTTCCCCGGGGCAGCGAGCGACACCACCGTCCCCGAAGAAAAGGTTCCTCGTGTCCGTCTCCCGCTTCGCCCGCCGCATCGCTTCCCCGAAGAAGGCCATCACCACCGTCGCGATGGCCGCCGCCACCGCCGGCCTGGTCCTGACCGCGGCGCCGGCCCAGGCGGCCACGACCAACTCCTCCGTCCAGGCCAAGGCCATCGCGCACAAGATGATCCCGAACGCCGCGCAGTACAACGCGTTCAGCAGGATCGTCGAGCACGAGAGCGGCTGGGACGTCAACGCCACCAACTCCTCCTCCGGCGCCTACGGCCTGGTCCAGGCCCTGCCGGGCTCCAAGATGGCCTCCGCCGGCTCCGACTGGAAGACCAACGCCAAGACCCAGATCAAGTGGGGCCTGGACTACATGAACTCCCGCTACGGCAGCCCGACCGCCGCCTGGGCCTTCTGGCAGGCCAACGGCTGGTACTGAGCCGCCGCGCGGTCACGGCCGTACGCCGTCGAAGAACCGCACCACCTGGGAGGCCGACACCAGGACCGATCCGAAGTGGTCCACGGCCCCCTGATCGACCACCCGCACCCTCGCTCCCTGACCTGCGAGGGTGCGGGCGCATGTCCGGGTGTTGGCGAGGGGCACGTCGGTGTCCCCGGCGGCTGCGTACAGCCGCACCGGCACCTCCGGCTTCCAGCCGCAGGTGTGGTCGGCGCTCCGCATGGCGTCCAGCACGGCGCCGGACGGGTGCCGCAGCCGCTCGTGGAAGGCGGGCGTGAGCAGCTGTTTCACCGAGGGCGCGAGTCCCCTGACGACGTCCTCCTGCTCGTGGCTCCCGTCGAGCAGGCTCTCCACCCGGCTCGCGTACGGCGCGCGGAAGGCCTCGGACGGGTCCTTGTAGAGGGGGTGCAGGCGGTTCTGCGCGACCAGCCAGTACGCGATGTAGAGGACCCCGCTGGTGTCGTTGACCCGGCCGTCGAACAGCGCGGGCATCTCCTGGCCCTCCAGGTCGTACGGGCCGCTGACCGGTGCGAGGGCCACCAGCCGGAAGTGCCGGTCGGCGCCCGCCTGAAGAGCCTTCCCGAGCGCCATGGCGACCTGGCCGCCCTGCGAGAAGCCCGTCGCGTACACCGCGCCGGTCGGCGGGCGGCCGAGCCGTTCCGCCGCCGTCCGCGCCGCGCGCAGCATGTCGACGGAGGCGGTCACCGACGAGGCGGTGTCCATGTACGGATGCGGACCCGGCCCCTTGCCGAGACCGAGGTAGTCGGGGGCGGCGACCGCGCGGCCCGCGGCCGCGTTGACGTACGACGGCACCCGCCCGAAGTCCTCGCTCACCGAGGGCGCGTAGTCGCGGTCCACCATCGTGCCGTGGGTGTCGGAGACCAGGTCGAGGCAGTGGCCGCCGCCCTTGGGAAGCGTCAGCAGCCCGGTCGCGGTGGTGGGTTCGCCGTACGGGTCGACGGTCCGGTACGTCAGCCGGTACGCCCGTAAGCCGTACCGCACCCCGTCGGCGTCGACGTCCCACCCGCTCAGGAACGACCTGACCTGCCCGGCGTCCCGGTCGGCGACCGGCGTGACGGCGACCAGGTCACCGCGTCGCGTCTGCTGCGTCCGCTCGCCGGCGGCTGCTGCCACCGGGGCCGCGGCGAGCCCGGCGAGCAGCAGGGCCGCGGCTGCGGCGAGTCCCCTCCGCGTGCGCCGGCCCGCCCGCTGCCCATGAGATGTGCGCGTGTCGTCACTCATGTCCTCGACGCTACGGACGCGCGGGTCACCCCCGACATCCGAGAGTCCCCCGCATCCGTGGTGGACTTGGGTGCACCCCGACCGTCCGGCCGTCCGGAGACCCGATGAGCGAACAGAGCGGCGCCGACACGCGGGCAGCCCGCGATCCCGAGGCGCGCGGGCTGCGCCTGGTGGCCGTGCTGCTGGGGCTGACGGTGGTCAGCGGACTGATCGACGCCGTCAGCTATCTCGGCCTCGAACACGTCTTCACCGCGAACATGACCGGCAACGTGGTGGTGCTCGGGTTCGCCGCGGCCGGGGCCCCCGGCTTCTCGGTGGAGCACACGCTGACCTCGCTGGTGTCCTTCGTGGTGGGCGCGATCGCGGGTGGCCGGGTCGCCGTACGGCTCGGCTCCGGCTCCCGCCGCACCTGGGCCCGCCTCACGCTCGGCGCCGAGGCGGTGCTTCTGGGGATCTCGGCCGTGGTCGCCTTCGCCGCGCCCGGCGCCACGGCCACCGCCTACACGCTCATCGCCGTCACGGCGTTCGCCATGGGCCTGCGCAACGCCACGGTCCGCAAGCTCGGCGTCCCTGACCTGACGACGACCGTGCTGACCATGACGCTGACCGGCCTCGCAGCCGACTCCCGGGCCGGCGGCGGCCCCGGCACCCGCTCCCCCCGGCGCACGGCGTCCGTGGTCGCGATGGTCGCCGGGGCCGGGATCGGCGCGTGGCTGGTGCTCCACCACGGCCTCGGGATTCCGCTGGCCATCGCGGCGGGGCTGGTTGCCCTGCTCGCGGTGACCGCGTCGGGGCGCGAGTGACCGCTTTTTCAGGAGCTGCCAGGAGCTACTTGGCCAGGAAGGCCAGCAGCGCCGAGGTGACCTCCTCCGCGTGGGTCCACAGCAGCCCGTGCGGCGCGCCCTCGATCTCGACGTACTCGGCGGACGGCAGCAGCGCGTGGAAGGGCCGGCCGGTCGCGTCGATCGGCAGGATGCGGTCGCCGGTGCCGTGCAGGATCAGCGCCGGTACGTCGATCTTCGCCACGTCGGCCCGGAAGTCGGTGATCCAGGTCGGCACGCAGGCCACGGAGGCGTGCGCCGAGGCACCCGCCGCCACGTTCCAGCTGCCCCGGACGGCCGCTTCGCTGATCCGGCTGCCGAGCGTCTCGTCCAGGTTGTAGAAGTCCTGGTAGAAGGCGTCGAAGTAGGCGTAACGGTCCTTGGTCACGGCCTCCAGGATCCCGTCGAACACCGACTGGTCCACGCCCGTCGGGTTGTCGTCGGTCTTCAGCAGGAAGGGCTCCAGGGAGGCCAGGAAGGCCGCCTTCGCGACCCGGCCCGAGCCGTAGGTGCCCAGGTAGCGGCCCACCTCGCCGGTGCCCATCGAGAAGCCGACGAGGACCGCGTCGGTCAGGTCCAGGGTGGTGAGGACCTTGTCGAGGTCGGCGGCGAAGGTGTCGTAGTCGTAGCCGGTGGTGGGCTGCGAGGAGCGGCCGAAGCCGCGGCGGTCGTAGGTGATGACCCGGTGGCCGGCCTCTAGCAGCGCGGGGAGCTGCTTCTCCCAGGAGTGGCCGTCGAGCGGGTAGCCGTGGATCAGCACGACGGGCTGTCCGGTGCCGTGGTCCTCGTAGTAGAGCTCGATCGGCGCGCTGTTCTCCGCGCCAACGGTGATGTACGGCATGTCGGTTCTTCCTCCTTGGACGGGGAGTCCAGCTCACCAGTGGCGGCCGGTTCGCGCCAGGCAGAAACACAGGCGGAAGTAGGAAGCGCTGTTCTAATTGTCATGATGACCAGGCACACTGCACCCTCCGCGACCCCCTTCGGCGGCACCCTCCGCTCCCTGCGCCGGGCTGCCCGGCTGACCCTGGAGGAGCTCTCCGAGGCCTCCGGAGTCAGCGTCCGCGCGCTCGGTGACCTGGAGCGCGGTCGCAGCCGCGGGCCGCAGCGCCGTACCGTCGACGCCCTCGCCGCGGCCCTCGGGCTCGACGACGAGCAGCGCGAGCGCCTGCAGCGGCTGGCCGACACCGGCCGGGAACGCGGCGGGGCGCCGACACCGCCGTATCTCCTGCGGACCGTCCCGGACTTCACCGGCCGGGAGCAGGAGCTTGCTGAGCTGGAGTCCCTGGGCACCGGCACCCGTACGCGTGCCGTGGTGCTCTTCGGGCCGGGCGGACAGGGCAAGACCACGCTCGCCGCGGAAGCGCTGCGCCGCCTTTCCGGCTCCTTCCCGGACGGCTGTGTCTGCGTCCAGCTGCACGGCATGAGCGACTCCCCGCTGCCGGCCGACGAGGCTCTGGTCCTCCTGCTGACGGCGCTCGGTCTCCCGCCGGATCGGATACCGGTCGACCCCGCGGCCCGCGAGGCCGCCTACCGGGCCACGCTCGCCAGCCGCCGCGCCCTGGTCGTCCTCGACGACGCGGCCGACGAGGCCCAGACCAGACCGCTGTTGCCGGACGCCGAAGGCAGTCTGGTGCTGGTCACCAGCAGGCGTCCGCTGGCCGGTCTGGAAGGGGTACGGCGAATCCGGCTCGGCGGGCTCAGCGGCGGCGAGTCGGCGACGCTCCTGGAGCGGATCCTGGGCACCCCGCGCGTCGACGGGCAGTCCGAGTCGGTCACCCGGCTGACCGAGCTGTGCGGGCACCTCCCCCTGGCCCTGCGGATCGTCGGCAACCGTCTCTCCAGCCGCCCCAGTTGGACCCCGGCCCACCTGGTGGGCCAACTCGCCGACGAGGGACGCAGGCTGAGCGGACTGATCGCCGGCGACCTCGCCGTACGCAGCGCCCTGACCCTCTCCTACGGCCAACTCACCTCGCCGCACCGGCTGTTGCTGCGCCGACTCTCCCTCGTCCCCGGCCACGACACCGGCCCCGACCTCGCCGCCGTGCTGACCGACGAGGACCCGCTCACCACCGAGGACTCCCTCGACCTGCTGGTCGACCGGGGCCTGCTGGAGGAGTCCACGCCCGGCCGGTACGCCCCGCACGATCTCGTACGGCTCTTCGCGCGGGAGCAACTCGGCGCCGAGGAAACGGAGTCGGTGACCCGGGAGGTGCGGCGGCGCATGGCGGACTGGCTGTTGCGGTCGGCCTCCGCCGCGGGCCGCCGGTTCGAGGCACCCGGCGCGCCGGAGCCCTGGCCGGGCGAACCCGCCCCCTTCACCCCCGGGTCCGCCGAGGAGGCGGAGGAGTGGCTCACGGCCGAGCGCTCCAACTGGGCGGGCGCCCTGCCCCTGATGTTCGCGGCGGACCGGCACCAGGAGATCCTGCACGCCTCGCGCACCCTGTACTGGTTCTCCGACCGCTGGTGCCTGTGGCCCGAGTGGCGGACCCTCTTCTCCCACGGCGCCCGGTCCGCCGCCGCCCTCGGGGACCGAGCGGCCGAGGCCCACCAGCTCAACTGCCTCGCCTGGGCCCACTCGGTCGGCGCGAGCCGGTTCGAGGAGGCCGAGCAACTCGCCCGCCAGGCACTGGAGTTGGCCTCGGAGACCGGTGACCTGGACCAGCAGGCCTGGGCGTGGTCGTACATCAGCGGGGCCTGCATGGGCCAGGGCCGGCCCGCGGAGGCGGCGGAGGCGGCCGCCCGGGCCACCCACCTCTTCGACACCACCGGGGACTCCACCGGCAAGGCCGTCTCCCAACGCGTCCTCGGCACCGCCCTGCGCGAGTCAGGCCACGCCGAGGAGGCACTGGCCCTGCACCGGGCTCTGCTCGGCACCCGGCCCGGGGACGTGCCCGGCCTGAACGAGTTCGTCGAGGCGCTGCTGCGCTGCGAGACGGCCCGGGATCTGCTGGCCCTGGAACGCTGGTCCGAGGCTGCGGAGACCTTCCGGACCGTCGGCACCCCCCTCGACCACGCCGGCATCGACCGTCTGCGCGCCCACACCTCCCTCGGCCTCGCCACGGCCCTGGAACACTGCGGTGACCCCGCCGAGGCCCGCGAGCTCTTCGTCCGGGCCCGCGACCTGTACACGGCATTCGGCGACACGGCGTACGCGGCGGAGGCGAGAGCGGGGGTCGAGCGCCTCGGACACATCGACTGAGACGCGGCACCGCGAGACCCTCACCCTCCTCGACTGGACGCCTACAGCCGCTGGATGATCGTCCCCGTCGCCAGCGCCCCGCCCGCGCACATCGTGATCAGCGCGAACTCCTTGTCCGTGCGCTCCAGTTCATGCAGGGCCGTCGTGATGAGCCGGGCCCCGGTGGCCCCCACGGGGTGCCCGAGCGCGATCGCGCCGCCGTTGACGTTGACCTTCTCCAGGTCCTGTTCGAAGACCTGGGCCCAGCTCAACACCACGGAGGCGAACGCCTCGTTGATCTCGACGAGGTCGATGTCCTTGAGGGACATGCCCGCCTTGCCGAGGACCGCGCGGGTCGCGTCGACGGGGCCGTCGAGGTGGAAGTGCGGGTCGGCGCCGACCAGCGCCTGTGCCACGATCCGGGCCCGCGGCCTCAGCTTCAGCGCCCGCGCCATCCGCTTCGACGCCCACATGATCGCCGCGGCGCCGTCGCTGATCTGGGACGAGTTGCCCGCCGTGTGGATCGCCGTCGGCATGACCGGCTTGAGGCCCGCCAGCGCCTCCATGGACGTGTCGCGCAGCCCCTCGTCCCGGTCGACGAGCCGCCACATGCCCTGCCCGGCCCGCTGTTCGTCCTCGGTGGTCGGCACCTGGACGGCGAACGTCTCCCGCTTGAAACGCTCCTCGGACCAGGCGACGGCCGCCCGCTCCTGGGAGATCAGGCCGAGCGAGTCGACGTTCTCGCGGGTCAACCCCCGGCGCCGCGCGATCCGTTCGGCCGCCTCGAACTGGTTGGGCAGGTCGACGTTCCACTCGTCCGGGAAGGGCTTGCCCGGCCCGTGCTTCGATCCCGAGCCCAGCGGCACCCGGGACATCGCCTCGACACCGCAGCTGATGCCGACGTCGATGACCCCGGCCGCGACCATGTTGGCGACCATGTGGGAGGCCTGCTGCGAGGAGCCGCACTGGCAGTCGACCGTCGTCGCCGCGGTCTCGTACGGCAGCCCGACGGTCAGCCAGGCGGTGCGCGCGGGGTTCATGGACTGCTCGCCGGCGTGGGTGACCGTGCCGCCGACGATCTGTTCCACCGCGTCGGCGGGGATGCCGGCGCGGCCGAGGAGTTCTCGGTAGGTCTCGCCCAGCAGATATGCGGGATGCAGATTGGCGAGCGCGCCGCCGCGCCTGCCGATGGGGGTACGGACGGCTTCGACGATCACGGGTTCGGCGGCCATGGGTGCGGGTCCTCTCCTCCGAACGGATCCATGGAACTAGTACGTGTTCTAGTTGGCGCGTGCTTGCAGTCTGCGGACGGTCCGGCCACCACCGCAAGGGTCTTGCAGGCAATTGGGGCCTCTGCACCCCTTGCCTCTTGTAGAACCCGTTACTACCTTCACGGCAGCTCTGTTCCTGATGGGCCGTCAGAAAGTTGTCGAACGGCTGGAGTGAGTTGCCGATGTCGTGTCCAGCGCTTCCCGACGGGTTCGACTTCACCGACCCCGACCTGCTGCAAAGCCGCGTACCGCTGCCGGAGTTCGCCGAACTGCGCCGGGCCGAACCGGTGCGCTGGATCCCCCAGCCGGGCAATGTTGCCGGCTTCCAGGACGAGGGGTACTGGGCGGTCACCCGGCACGCGGACGTCAAGTACGTCTCCACCCACCCGGAGATCTTCTCGTCGTACCTCAACACGGCGATCATCCGCTTCAACGAACGCATCGAGCGCGACGCGATCGACGCGCAGCGGCTGATCCTGCTCAACATGGACCCGCCGGAGCACACCAGGGTCCGCGGGATCGTCCAACGGGTGTTCACTCCCCGGGCCATCCGCGCCCTGGAGGAACGCCTGCGCAACCGCGCCCACGCGATCGTCGAGCGCGCGACCGCCCTGCCCGGCGGCTCCTTCGACTTCGTCACCCAGGTCGCCTGCGAACTGCCCCTGCAGGCCATCGCCGAACTCATCGGCATCCCGCAGGACGACCGGGCGAAGATCTTCGACTGGTCCAACAAGATGATCTCGTACGACGATCCGGAGTACGCGATCACCGAGGAGGTCGGCCAGGAGTCGGCCATGGAGCTCATCGCCTACGCGATGAACATGGCGGCCGACCGCAAGCAGTGCCCGGCCCAGGACATCGTCACGAGGCTGGTGTCGGCGGAGGACGAAGGCAGCCTGAACTCCGACGAGTTCGGCTTCTTCGTGCTGATGCTGGCGGTGGCGGGCAACGAGACGACCCGCAACGCCATCACCCACGGCATGCACGCCTTCCTCACCCATCCCGACCAGTGGGAGCTGTACAAGGCCGTGCGCCCCTCGACGGCGGCGGAGGAGATCGTCCGCTGGGCCGCCCCGGTCAACGCCTTCCAGCGCACCGCCACCCAGGACACGGAACTCGGCGGCAAGCAGATCAAGAAGGGCGACCGGGTGGGCATCTTCTACGCCGCCGCCAACCACGACCCAGAGGTCTTCGAGAACCCGGACGTCTTCGACATCACCCGCGATCCCAACCCGCACCTCGGCTTCGGCGGCGGAGGCCCGCACTACTGCCTCGGCAAGTCCCTGGCGGTCCTGGAGATCGACCTGATCTTCAACGCCATCGCCGACGCCATGCCGGACCTCCGCGCGACCGGCGACCCACGCCGCCTGCGCTCGGCGTGGATCAACGGCGTCAAGGAGCTGCAGGTCACGCTGGGCTGACCCCTGTTCCGGCGCTGCGGGCCGACGGCTTCCGCGAGCTGTCGGCCCGTTCCGGCACGGAAGCCCGGCCGGTCCGCCCCGCCAGATGCCGTACGACGAACTCCGCGTCGCGCCCCACGCCCTGGATCATCGACGAGGCCATCGCGTACTGGAACAGCCGCCCCACGAAATACAGCCCCGGCCGCCCCTCGACGACCCCGCGCCGCTGCACCGGCTCCCCGTCCCCGTCGAACACGTCCAGGTCGATCCACGAGACGTCCGGCCGGAACCCGGTGCACCACAGCACGTTGGCCACCTCGGGCCGGGTGCCGTCGGCCAACTCCACACGTCCGTGGCGCACTCCGGCCGTACGGGCCACCCGCTCCACCCCGGCCGCCTTCAGGTCCCTCGACTTGACCCGGATCAGCGGCGCGCTGTGCGCGAGCACCCTGGGCCGCGTCTTCCGCCCCATCGGCGTCCGTACGGTGAGCACATGCCGGAAGAGGAAGAACAGCACCGGTGTCAGCGCCCGGGACACCCGCCGCTCGATCCGCCAGGGGATCTGCCCCGGATGCGGTCCGGACAGCAGGACGCGCCGCGAGGCCGACAGCTCCAGCGCGATGTCCGCCCCCGAGTTCCCGGCCCCGACGACCAGCACCGGCCCGTCGTGCAGCTGACCCGGACCGCGGTAGGAGACGGCAGGCAACTGCCGTACGCCCGGATCGAGTTCGGCCGCGAAGTCCGGCACTTTGGGCAGCCGGTCGTACCCGGCCGCGATCACCACGTTGTCTGCCGTGTACGTCGGTGCCCCGTCCGTCTCGACGACATACCGTGTCCCGTCGTACGACAGCCTCCGCACCCGCACCCCGGTCCGCACCGGCAGCTCCGCCCAGGCCGCGTACGCCTGGAGGTAGTCGGCGAACTCGTCCCGGGTCGGGAACGCCCAGTCGTCCCCGGGGTACGGCAGTCCCGGCAGCCCGTCGAAGCGTGCGGGGCTGAACAGCCGCAGCGAGTCCCACCGCTCCCGCCAGCAGTCGCCGATCCGCTCGCCCGCCTCCAGGATCACGAAGGGACGCCCGCGGCGTGCGAGGTGGTACCCGGTCGCGAGCCCCGCCTGTCCGCCACCGACGACCACGGTCTCGATGTGCTCGTGCTGTTGTCCGGTGTTCATGCCGACTCCTCGGTCCCGCGGTCGGCCCCCGTCCGTGTCCGGCGGTCGGCCTCGTAGATCGCCACGGCCTGCCGCAACATCCGCTCCGCCTCGGCGTACTCGCCGCTCACCCGCAGCAGCACCCCGAGTTCCGCGGCACAGTCGGCGAGCCTCAGCCGGGCCGTCCGTACCTGTTCGCGGAGGGTGGTCACGTCGTCGGACACGCTTCGATGCTCGTCGCGCGGGCCGGGCGCGCGCATCGACAGGACGCCCGGCGTCCCGCCCTTCGGCCAGCTCCGGTTCCACGAGCCCATTGCACCGCGCCGAACCGTCACCCGTCATCCGGCAGCACCCCTCGGGGGCGCGGGACTCACCGCTTCACGAGCGCCCGCTCCTCATCGGCCTCCGCCGCCACACGCACCACCCGAGCCCGGGGCCCCTGGAACAGATACGACAACCCGAACCCGCCGGCGACAACGGCCGCCCCACCCACCGCGTCCAGCACCCAGTGGTTCCCCGTGGCCACGATCGCCGAGACGGTGAACAGCGGGTGCAGCAGTCCGAGTCCCTTCATCCACCACCGGGGCGCGATGATCGCGATGACGACCCCGCACCACAGCGACCACCCGAAGTGCAGCGAGGGCATCGCCGCGTACTGGTTGGTCAGCGCGGTCAGGGTCCCGTAGTCCGGCTTGGAGAAGTCCTGCACGCCGTGCACGGTGTCGATGACCCCGAGCGCCGGCATCAGCCGTGGCGGGGCGAGCGGATAGAGCCAGAACCCGACGAGGGCCAGCAGCGTCGCGAACCCGAGCGAGGCCCGGGCCCACCGGTAGTCCACCGGGCGCCGCCAGTACAGAACGGCCAGCACGCTCAGCGGGACCACGAAGTGGAAGGACTCGTAGTAGTGGTCGAAGAAGTTCCGCAGCCAGTCGACCTTGACGACCGCGTGGTTGGCCCAGTGCTCGATGTCGATGTGCAGCAGGCGCTCCAGATCGAGGACCTGCTGCCCGTGCTTCTCGGCGGTGGCCCGCCCCGCGGAGTTGCTGCCGCCGGTCGCCGCGAGTCTGACCTGCTGGTAGGCGGCGTACGTGACCCGGATCAGCAGGAGTTCGAGGAGCAGGTTCGGACGCGTCAGCACCCGTCGCAGGAACGGCAGCAGCGGTACGTGCCGGAACCGGGCGGGCACCCGAGGGGCGTACTGCGTGGCGATCGGTGTCCGGTAGTACGGCGAGGTGCGCGACAGGAAGGGGATCGCCGTGGCGGCGGCGAGTGCGGCCAGCAGCACCATGTTGTCCCGCAGGGGGTACAGCGTCGCGATGTGCGGCAGCAGCATCTTCGTCGGCAGGGTCATCACCACGACGACGGCGACCGGCCACACGTACCGGTCGGAGGCCCGCTTGCCGACCCGCCCGACCACCGCGAGCAGCACCCACAGCAGCTGGTGCTGCCAGGTGGTCGGCGAGACGGCGATCGCCGCGCAGCCGGTGATCGCGACGGCGAGCAGCAGCTGGCCGTCGCGGGCGTAGCGGACGGCCCGGCGTACGCCCAGCGCGGCGACGGCCGCGCCGAGCGCCAGGAAGAGGGTGATCTCCAGCGGCCCGGCCACGCCCAGGCGCAGCAGCAGGCCGTGCAGGGACTGGTTGGCGAGGTCGTCGGCGGGTCCGCCGAGGCCGGTGCCCGCGATGTGGTGCACCCAGTAGGTGTACGAGTCGTGCGGCAGCGCGGCCCAGGCGAGCGCGGTACCGGCGACGAAGGTCGCGGCCGCGGTGAGGGCGCCCCGGCGGCGGCCGGTGAACCAGAGCAGGGCCGCGAAGAGCAGGACCGTGGGCTGGAGGGCGGCGGCGAGCCCGATGAGCAGACCGCTGACCCGCTCACCCCGGACGGCGAAGCAGGCGACGAGGACCAGCAGGACCGGAATGATGCTGGTCTGCCCGAGGTAGAGCGTGTTGCGCACGGGCAGCGACAGCATCAGGAGGCTGATCGCGACCGGCGCGGCGAGCAGTGAGGTGCGGCGGCCGACCGGCTGGGGCAGCGCGCGGGCGGCGACGAGACCGAGGGCGACGACGAGGAGCAGGGTGCCGAAGGTCCAGCCCCAGCCGAGCGCCTGTTCGGCGGCGCGGGTGAGCGGCTTCAGGACAAGTCCCCCGAACGGGGTACCGGTGAACTGCGTCGAGTCGTACAGCGACCCCTTCACATGCAGGACACCGTCCGGGCCGACCCAGGTCTCCAGGTCCGTCAGCCGCTCGCCTCTGGGGGTACGCAGGACCACGGCCACCTCGCGCAGGGCGAGGACGGCCGCCACCAGCCACAGGGCGAGCCTGGCCGCACGCATCCGCGCCTGGACCTCGGTGGTCCCACTGTGCTCCGCATTCGCCACGCCGCGTCGGCCTCTCGTCCCGTTCGTGCCATGCGTCCGTGAAGAAGGACGCAGGCCACCCCGGCTTCACCTGACGTCCGCTTCGTTTTGTCCGAATGACGATAGTCCGCCCCGACGGCCGGCGCGCAGCTGGACGCGAGATGGATCACATGCGCTCGGGGAAGGCGCCTTGCCGACCAGGCACGGGGTACCTCAATACGGCACGTTTATGTACGCTCCGCGACCGGACCCGAGCGGCACGTAAGCCCGGCAAGTCCACCTATGGTCGCTTTTTGCCCTTGTCCCCGTCGAAAGGCAGGCGAGCGAAGTTTTGCCGAGTGCCCCCGCCCTCTCTCACCCCGCCCGCACCCCTCACGACCCCGGCGCCTCCGAGGCCGTGACCGTCGACCCGGCCCTCGTGAAACGTGCCGTGAAGGCCGCCGCGCTGGGCAACGCCATGGAGTGGTTCGACTTCGGCGTCTACAGCTACATCGCCGTCACCCTGGGCAAGGCCTTCTTCCCGTCCGGCAACCCGACCGCCCAGCTCCTGTCGACGTTCGGCGCCTTCGCGGCGGCCTTCCTGGTCCGCCCCCTCGGCGGCCTGGTCTTCGGCCCGCTGGGCGACCGCGTGGGCCGCCAGAAGGTCCTCGCCGTGACCATGATCATGATGGCGGCCGGCACCTTCGCCATCGGCCTGATCCCGTCGTACGCTACGATCGGCGTCGGCGCCCCGCTGCTGCTCTTGGCCGCCCGCCTGGTCCAGGGCTTCTCGACCGGCGGCGAGTACGCGGGCGCGTCCACCTTCATCGCCGAGTACTCCCCCGACAAGAAGCGCGGCTTCCTCGGCAGCTGGCTGGAGTTCGGCACGCTCGCCGGCTACATCGCCGGCGCGGGCCTGGTCACGCTGATGACGGCCCTGCTGTCCACCGAGGACCTGGTGTCCTGGGGCTGGCGGATCCCGTTCCTGATCGCGGGCCCGATGGGCGTCATCGGCCTCTATCTGCGGCTGCGCCTGGAGGAGACCCCGGCGTTCACGGCCGAGACCGAGAAGGCCGAGTCCGCCCGCCGGAAGGTCCCGCTGCGCGAGATGATCACCGGCCAGTGGCAGGCCCTGCTGCTGTGCGTGGGCCTGGTCCTGGTCTTCAACGTCACCGACTACATGCTGCTGTCGTACATGCCCAGCTACCTGACCAGCGAGCTCAAGTACGACGAGACGCACGGCCTGCTGGTCGTCCTCGCCGTGATGGCGCTGATGATGGTCGTCCAGCCCTTCGCGGGCGCCCTGAGCGACCGCATCGGCCGCCGCCCGGTGATCGCCGCCGGCTGCGCGGGCTTCCTGTTCCTGTCCGTCCCGGCCCTGCTGCTGATCCGCCAGGGCAGCCTGTTCGCGATCGCGCTCGGCATGGGCGCGCTGGGTCTGCTCCTGGTGTGCTTCACGGCGGCGATGCCATCGGCCCTCCCGGCGCTCTTCCCGACCCGGGTGCGCTACGGCTCCCTGTCGGTCGGCTTCAACGTCTCGGTGTCCCTCTTCGGTGGCACGACCCCGCTGGTGGTGACCGCGCTGATCGGCGCGACCGGGAACATGATGATGCCCGCCTACTACATGATGGCCGCGGCCGTCGTCGGCGGTGTGGCCGTGTGGTTCATGACGGAGTCGGCGGGCCGCCCGCTGCCCGGCTCACCGGCTCAGCGGTAATTCCCCTGACAGGAGTCGGGAGCACGCCTATATTCATTAGCGCAACTAGTTAGCTGACCTAACTAGGCATATGAAAGGCATAGGTGTATGAGCGAGTCGCAGTTCTGGGACGACGTCGACGACTACTTCACCGCCCACCTCGCCCCGGAGGACGAAGCACTCCGGGCGGCCTTGCGCGACAGCGAGGCCGCCGGTCTCCCGGCCATCGCCGTCACGGCGCCGCAGGGCAAGCTCCTCCAGCTCCTGGCCCAGATCCAGGGCGCCCGCACGATCCTGGAGCTCGGCACGCTCGGCGGCTACAGCACGATCTGGCTGGCCCGCGCACTGCCCGCCGACGGCCGCCTGGTCTCACTGGAGTACAGCCCGAAGAACGCCGAGGTCGCGAACCGCAACCTCGCCCGCGCGGGCCTCGACAAGGTCGTCGAGGTACGCGTCGGCCCCGCCCTGGAGTCCCTCCCCCGGCTGGCCGACGAGAACCCGCCCCCCTTCGACCTGGTCTTCATCGACGCCGACAAGGCCAACAACCCGCACTACGTGGAGTGGGCCCTCAAGCTCACCGGCCCGGGCAGCCTGATCGTGGTGGACAACGTCGTACGGGGCGGCCGGGTGGCCGACCCCGACAACCCCGCCCCCGACGTCCGGGGCACCCGCACCGCGCTCGAACTGATCGGACAGCACCCGAGGTTGAGTGCCACGGCGATCCAGACGGTGGGCAGCAAGGGCTACGACGGTTTCGCGCTGGCGCGCGTCCTGCCGTAACCCCTCGACGATCAAACCTCGTGGTAGAAGCCGACGTTGACGCTGCGCGGGGCGGTGCGGTCGCGGATGACGATCTCCCCGTTGCCGCCCCGGGGCAGCGTCACGGAGCCGCCGTAGACCAGCGGCTGCGCGTAGGCCCCGGCCACCAGTTGCACCTCGGACGAGGGATCGGGCTGCGAGCCCTGGAGCCAGGTCACCTGCCAGACGCCCTCGGGCCCGCACAGGAACTCCAGGTGCACCCGGGAGACGA
Source organism: Streptomyces sp. SLBN-8D4 (assembly GCF_049739545.1). Taxonomy (NCBI): domain Bacteria; kingdom Bacillati; phylum Actinomycetota; class Actinomycetes; order Kitasatosporales; family Streptomycetaceae; genus Streptomyces; species Streptomyces sp. SLBN-8D4. The sequence continues at coordinate 6,826,532 of NZ_JBMGQC010000001.1, read as the reverse complement.
ACAGCCAGTCGTCGGGGGTCGCGAGCCGGCACACGGACTTGTCCCGGCCCACCCGCAGCACGGTGCCCGGGTCACTGGGCGCGTCGGCCATCTGCATACCGGCCGTGGCACCCTCCTCCGCCGCGGTGACGACGGCCATGGTGAGTTCGAGCACGTGCGCTCCTCCTGGAAGGTCCTTGCGCGGCAACCACGTCGGCTCGCCGCCGCCGCATGATAAATCGCCCGGCACGGCGGTGTCCGGCACAAGGCACGCAAGACCGGCCCGCCCCCCGACTTCGGGCGACAGGCCGGTCGTACGTACGGACGAGACGTCAGCTGTGCAGCAGCCGCTCCGTCAGCTCGCGGTAGTCCCGCAGCGCCAGCCGGAGTTGCTCGGTGTCGCCGGCGCTCACGGCCTTGTTCTGGCCGCCGTCGCCGGTCTGCCAGGAGTTGCGCAGGGTGCGCCGACGCTGCTTCACGGCCTCGGCGAACCGGGCGGCGGCCTCCTCCAGCACGTGGTCGGCCTCCTCGACGGCGGACCGGGGTTCGTCGACGAACCCGGCGACGGCGTGCTGGAGCCGCGCGCTCAGCTTGTCGCACTCGTCGTGCGGCAGCAGCCGGGCTTCGCGAGTGCTCCCGCCCACATCCCTCCCCTTACCGACACCGGCGGTCCCGCGGCCGAGGCCGGACGCCTTGTCACGACCGACGACGGAGTCACCGCCGAACCCACCCTCGTCACCACGCCGCTCGGCGCCGGTGGTGCCCGCCGCACGTCCCTTCTGGTCCAGATCAGGAGCCTCGGTCTCGGTGGGCGTCACCAGCGGGCTGTGCGAACCCTCGGGGTCGTCGCCCGTACCCCTGCCGGTCCGCCCCTCGGCCCCCGGCCTGCTCGTGGCATCCGTCATGTCAGCTCAACTCCCCTTCGCGTGACGCCTGTTGACTGCCCACGGCTGATGTCCCCGGCTGGCGCGCGTGTGGGACTCGCCGGTGGGTGTACGGGACTCCTCGCGGCTCCGCGACGGGCCGACAAGATCCTCGAAGAGGGCCCGTGCCTCGACCATGGCCGCGCGCATGTCCTCCGTGTCCGTCCGGCCGTCGCCGTCCTGCCGGGCACTCGCCACCACGTGCACCCGCCGGTAGCCGTGCACGTGGTCCGCGTGGTGCACGGACAGCGCGTTGAACTGTTCCTCGTACTGCCCGCCGTCCGGGAAGCCCCGGGCCTTGGCGAGCTCGGCGAGCAGCCGGTCCGCCTCGGCGACGGCCTCCCGAGGGGAGTCGACGAAGCGCTCCTGGGCGGCCGTCCAGCGGTCCTCGTACCGCTGACGCTCCGCCGGTTCGAGTGGCTGCTCGCGCAGCGATCCATGCCGCTCCACGCGTTCGGCGAGTTCGCGCTCGGCGGCCTTCTCGTCCCCGTCGTGCCGGGCCACGGCACGGTCGTATTCGGGCCCGAAGCGCCGCTTCAGGCCCCGGCCGTGCTGCGCGCCCCGGCCACGCAGGGTCAGGACGGCCGCCACAACGAGGACGGCCGCCACGATCACGATCAGAGCGATGATCAGGCCTGTTGACATGTCTGCCGGGTTGCCCTGAACCCTTTGTTCAAACCGTCTCCGCATATGTGTACGCGACAATCCAGCCATGACCTGGACCATCACTCCGGAACATCCCGCCTCCCCCACGGCAGCGGCACTCTGGCGCGCCTACTACACAGAGGTCAGCGACCGCTATTACCTCCTCCACGAGAACCGCAGAACGGACCCGGCCGAGCTGGAGAGGGAGGTGGCGAAACAGACCGGAAGCGAACTGACCCCTCCGACAGGCCAGTTGCTGGTGGCCAGATACGCGGGGGAACCGGCCGGCACAGCCGGCATACGCCTGCGCCCCGACGGAAGCGCCGAGCTCACCCGGGTCTACCTGCGCGAGGAACTGCGCGGCAAGGGCGGCGCACCCCTCCTCGTCGCAGCGGCGGAGTCCGCGGCCCGAGCCCTCGGCGCGACCCGCCTGGTCCTGGAAACCCGCAAGGACCTGACCGAGGCCCTGGCCCTGTACGCGAGGCTCGGCTACGAGGAGACAGAGCCCTACAGCGACGACATCTACGCGGACCACACCCTGGCCAAGCCCCTGTAGCCCCGACGGCCCGCAAGCCGCGTACGGCGGCAAGGGGACGGGGTGGGGGGTGTCCGCCCGCAGCGGCCGGCGTCCGGACGGGCACCCCCCACCGCGCCGCAGGCATCAGGGGCGCGGGGAACTGCGCAAAAACGCCCGCCCCCACGCACCCGCACCCGCACACGAACCCGCACACGAACCCGAACCCGAACCCCCTGCTCAACCGCCGGTGGCATACGGTTGCTCACGATCCGACCCACACAATTCGTCATTCAGATCCTTCACCAGCCGCACAAGATCGGTGGGCCGATCGGGCCCCCACCAGTCCCCCAGCAGCTCCCCGAGCGACGCCTCCCGGGCCGCCGCGAGCCGCGCGGCAACCTCCTCCCCCGGCTCGGTGAGGAACAGATCAAGCCCCCGCCGTGTCCCCAGCCCCCGTTCCTCCACCTGCCGCGCCCCCTCGATGATCACGCCCAGCGGCACGGACGTGCGCTCGGCGAGCAGCGCCGGCTCCACCCACCCGTACTTCCGGATCCGCAGCACCAGCCAGCTCGCCGCGGGCAGCAGGTCGTACCCGGCTCGCGCGGTGATGTCCCGGTAGACCTCCCGCCGCCCCTCCCGGGTCCCGAGCACCGACAGCGCCCGGCACACCTCGTCGTACGACGACCGTTCCACGGGGTTGCTGGCCAGCGTCTCGGTGACGTCGGGTGCCGTGACCGACCCCCGCAGCCGGTCCTCCTTGAGGAACCAGGCGAGCACGAACCCGAGGAACGCGACGGGCGCCGCGTAGAGGAACACGTCGGTGATCGACGAGGCGTACGCGTGCAGCGCCTCGGGCCTGAGCGAGCCCGGCAGCTCCGCGAGCCCCCGGGAGTCGGCCTCGATCCCGGACACCGAGACCCCGGGCGGCAGTTGGGCCCCGTGCAGGGCCTCGGCCAGCTTGTCCCCGAGCCGGTTCGCGAAGACCGTACCGAAGATGGCGACGCCGAAGGACGCCCCGATGGACCGGAAGAAGGTCGCACCGGACGTGGCGACGCCGAGGTCCTCGTAGGAGACGGCGTTCTGCACGATGAGCACCAGCACCTGCATGACCAGGCCGAGCCCCAGCCCGAAGACACAGAAGTAGACGCTCATCACCCAGGTGGAACTGCTCTCGTCGAGCCGGTGCAGAAGCAGCAGCCCCAGCGTGGTGACCGCGGTCCCGGCCACCGGGAACACCTTCCACCGCCCGGTACGGCTGACGATCTGCCCGGACAGGGTCGAGGAGAACAGCAGCCCGAACACCATGGGCAGCATGTGCACACCGGACATGGTCGGTGAGACTCCGTGCACCACCTGGAGGAAGGTGGGCAGATAGGTCATGGCCCCGAACATCGCGAACCCGACGATGAAGCTGATGACGGCGGACAGGGTGAAGGTCCGCACCCCGAACAGCTTCAACGGCAGCACGGGCTCGGCGGCCCGCCGTTCGACCCCCACGAACACCACGGCCAGCAGCACCCCCAGCACCGCGAGCCCGACGATCTGGGGCGATCCCCATCCCCAGGTGTTGCCGCCCAGCGAGGCCACCAGCACCAGACAGGTGGCGACGGCGGCGATGAGGAAGGTCCCCAGGTAGTCGATGACGTGCTTGGTCGACTTACGGGGGATCCGCAGCACCACGGCGATCACGGTCAGCGCGACCACACCGACCGGAAGGTTGACGTAGAACACCCACCGCCAGCTCAGATGCTCGGTGAACAGCCCGCCCAGCAAGGGTCCGAGCACGCTCGTCGCCCCGAACACCGCTCCGAACAGCCCCTGGTAGCGGCCTCGTTCGCGCGGTGTGACGAGATCGCCGACGATCGCCATCGACAGCACCATCAGCCCGCCGCCGCCGAGCCCCTGCAGAGCCCGGAAGGCGATCAGCTGGGTCATGTCCTGGGCCATGCCGCACAACGCGGAGCCGATCAGGAAGATCACGATCGCGGTCTGGAACAGCCGCTTGCGCCCGTACTGGTCACCGAGCTTGCCCCACAGCGGTGTCGCCGCCGTGGAGGCCAGCAGATACGCCGTCACGACCCAGGACAGATGTTGCAGGCCACCGAGGTCGCTGACGATGGTGGGCAGCGCGGTGGACACGATCGTCTGGTCCAGCGCGGCGAGCAGCATGCCGAGCAGCAGGGCCCCGATCGAGACGAGGACGTTGCCGGACACGTGGTGTTCTCCCGTGTCTCGCACATCCTCCGTCATACCGTGCGCGTCCGCGGCCATGAAGACCTCCTGAGACTCTCGTTACCCCTCCATCGTGGTCGGTGTGACCCCTTACGGCCTGTTGAGTCCCATTGGAAGCAGATATTCCGGGGGCTTCCGAAAGTCGGCTGTGGAGGGGTTCTGCATAATCTCTGGAGTTTGTGAGGGGAGGGACGAACACATGGCGGAGTCGAACGGCCATCGGTGCCCGGAGTGCGGGGCACGGAGAGGGGCGGACAACACCCCGTCCTGCGGGTGCACCCGGCGCGCGTCGGACGCACTGCGGGACACGCGTACGGCGGACGCGGCCGCGGCGGAGGACTTCGATCCGCTGCGCATACGGCCGTACGTGGAACTGGACGACGAGACCGCACCGGTGCCGAGGGTGCCCGCGCCGGACGCCACGATGCCGCTGCGCGTGCCGACACCGCTACCGCCACCGGCCACCCCGAGCCCCACGGATCTGAGCCTGTTCGAGGCGGAGCGGGACGCCTCCGCGCACGCCTCGACCGCGGCCGCGCATCCGCGCCGCACCCGACGCCGTACCGTCCTGCTCGCCTCCGCCGGGGCGGTCGTGGCCGTGGTCGCCGCGGCCGGTCTCGCCAGTGGGCTGTTCGCGTACGAGCCGCCGTCGCGGGACGAGGCGGCACCGCAGGACGTACGGCCGGCGGTCCCGGACGCGACGACGACCGCCGCGTCGGCTCCCCCGTCCAAGGCCACGGCGTCCTTACGGCCGCCCGCCGCACCGCCGTCCGCCACGGCGAGCGCGAGCCCGTCGGCCTCCCCGTCCCCGTCGAGGTCCAGCGCCTCCCCGAGCCCGTCCCGGTCGGCCGAGCCCTCGGCGACCCCGACGGCGTCCGCCGCGACGAATCCGGCGGCCGGGTCCGACGCGGCACGCGAGACGGCGCCGCCGGTGCTGCGGCGGGGGTCCGAGGGGGCGGAGGTGGTCGAGCTCGAACTGCGGCTCACCCAGGTCGGGCTGTACTCGCGCAAGGCGGCCGGGCACTACAACGAGGGGGTCGAGGACGCGGTCGCCGCGTATCAGTGGCAGCGAGGGATCCAGGTGGCGGAGCACGGGGTGTACGACCTGGTCACGCGGGAGCGGCTGGAGTCGGAGACGAGGCAACCGTAAGGCGGTTGTGCGGGTGCGGGACAGGCGCCGGTCGCGCCCACCCCGCACCCCTGAAAGCTCTCAACCCACGTGGATCCGCAGCGTGCCGTCCGGCCGCGCCTCCACCCGCACCTGCGCCAGGTCCCGCACCACGACGTCCGGGCCGTGCGTACCGGCCCTCGGACCGATCCCCACCACGGGCATCCCCGCCGCCTTTCCGGCCGCGATCCCCGCCCCGGAGTCCTCGAAGACCACGCACTCCGCCGGTGCCACGCCCAGCTCCGCCGCCCCCTTGAGGAATCCCTCGGGGTCCGGCTTGCTGGCGCCGACCGACTCCGCGGTGACACGGACATCGGGCAGTTCCAGCCCCGCGGCCGCCATCCGGGCCGTGGACAGCGGCACGTCGGCCGAGGTCACCAGCGCGTGGGGCAGTCCTCGCAGGGAGGCCAGGAACTGAGGCGCCCCCGGTATCGCCACCACCCCGTCCATGTCCGCAGTCTCCTCCGCGAGCATGCGCGCGTTGTCCGCGAGGTTCTGTTCCATGGGCCGGTCGGGCAGCAGGACCGCCATCGAGGCGTGCCCCTGGCGGCCGTGGACGACCTTCATGACCTCGTCGCCGTCCAGCCCGTGGCGGTCGGCCCAGCGGCGCCAGATGCGTTCGACGACGGCGTCGGAGTTGACGAGGGTGCCGTCCATGTCGAGCAGGAGGGCGCGGGCGGTGAGCACGGTGGGGGCGGCGGTGGCCGTCATCGGCAGCTCCAGGACGCGGGACGTGGGGCTTCGGAGGTGTCGCCTCCGCACCCCCCGGAGGAACAAGGCGGCCCCGCCCGCCGGTCAGGGAGAACGAGCGGAGGCCACTTTGTTTCTCCACGGTACAAAATCGGGCCGGTTCTCGCCACCACCTCCCGGAGAACGCCCGGAACAGTTCACCCGCCGTTCAGCTCAGCCGGCCACGGCCTCCCACAGGCTCCACAGCCCGAGCGCCAGCATCAGCAGCGCCGCGACCTTGGCGATCAGCTTCAGCGGGACCCGCTTCATCAGGGCCTTTCCACCGACGATGCCGAGCCCGGCCACCGTCCACAGTGCGAGGACCGCGCCGAGGCCGACGGAGAGCGGGTCGTCGTACCGGGCCGCGAGGTTCGCCGTCATGATCTGGGTCAGGTCTCCGAACTCGGCGACCAGGATGAGCATGAACCCGGCCCCGGCGACCTTCCAGAAGGACTGGTCCCGCGGCTTGCGGATCTCCTCGTCGCCGTCGCCCTTCTTCAGGAGCAGTACGGCCGCGCCGCCCAGGAAGAGCACGCCGGTCACGGCCTGCACGATCTGCTGCGGCAGCAGGGTCAGCACGCTGCCCGCGGCCACGGCGAGCGCGACATGCAGCGCGAAGGCGGCGGCGACGCCCGCGAAGACGTAGGAGGCGCGGTAGCGGGTGCCGAGGACGAGGCCGGCGAGCGCGGTCTTGTCGGGCAGTTCGGCGAGGAAGACGACGCCGAAGACGACGGCCGTCACGGTGAAGCTGATCAAGGGTCCTCAATCGGTCGGGGGCTGCCCCACCGAGAGTGTTCCTGGGAAACGACGCCTCGGCACGGCAGCACACAGTCAGTGCACTACTGGCCGAAGGTCTCGCTGGCCGATCCCTGAAGACCTGCCTCCGGGCGCCGGCTCAGACGAGCTGAGCAGTATGTCGACGGTCCGGCGAAGAGCTACTCCCCTTCAACGCCCTCCATCGTACGTGATCGTTTCGCCATAAACCTTGTCGTGTCATGTACGCGTCACTAACTTCTCACCGTACGCACATCTCCCCGCAACACGGAGCCGCGAGCATTCGAACGCTCGCGCTCCAACACCCCCGCCCCCCAAGGGAGTTCGCATGCCGAAGTTCTACGCGCGTCGACGGCTGAGCATACTCGGCGCGCTCACCGCGCTCATAGCCTCCGTCGCGGTCCTCAACGGCCCGACCGCCTCCGCCGCCCTCCCCACCCCGGTCAGCGCGGCCACCGCCCGCACCTACCTCGCCTCGCTCACCGTGGCGACCGAGAACCGCACCGGCTACAACCGGGACCTGTTCCCGACCTGGATCACCATCAGCGGCACCTGCAACACCCGCGAGTACATCCTCAAGCGGGACGGCTCGAACGTCGTCGTCAACTCCGCCTGCACCGCCACCAGCGGCAGCTGGTACTCCCCGTACGACGGCGCCACCTGGACCGCCGCGTCCGACCTCGACATCGACCACCTGGTCCCGCTCGCCGAGGCCTGGGACTCCGGCGCCGGCGCCTGGACCACCGCCCAGCGCCAGGCCTTCGCCAACGACGTCACCCGCCCCCAGCTCATCGCCGTCACGGACAACGTGAACCAGTCCAAGAGCGACCAGGACCCGGCCGAGTGGATGCCGTCGGTCACGTCGTACCGCTGCACCTACGTCCGCGCCTGGGTCCAGGTGAAGTACTACTACGACCTCTCCGTCGACTCCGCGGAGAAGAGCGCGCTGACGAGCTACCTCGCCAACTGCTGACGATTCCGTAACGGAACCTCGCCGCGGACCTCCGTCGTTCCGTACCGTACGGGGCGACGGAGGAGGATCACGTGACGGATCTGCGGGTGGGACCACTGCTCAGGTACGTGGACGGCTCGTCCGCGACCGTGTGGGTCGAGACGAGCCGCCCGTGCACCGCCGAGGTGCGCTGCTCGGACGGCACCGGCGGCGAGGCCCCCACCTTCCAGATCGCGGGCCACTACTACGCGCTGGTGCCCGTCGACGGCCTCGCCCCGGGCACGGAGCGGTCCTACGAGGTGTTCCTGGACGGCACACGCGTGTGGCCGCTGCCGGACTCGCCCTTCCCGCCCTCGGTGATCCACACGCCCACCGAGGAGGCGCCGGTCCGCGTCGCCTTCGGCTCCTGCCGCTGGGCCGCGCCCCCGGACGGCGAGCACGACCCCGTGGGCCCCGACGCCCTGGACACCCTCGCGTCCCGGATCGCCGCCGATCCGGAGGGCGAACGGCCGGACGTCCTCGTCCTCCTGGGCGACCAGGTCTACGCCGACGAGACCTCCCCGGCCACCCGGAGCTGGCTGGCCGCCCGCCGCGACCTGAGCGACCCGCCGGGCAACCAGGTGGCGGACTACGAGGAGTACACCCACCTCTACTACGAGTCCTGGCTCGACCCCGAGGTGCGCTGGCTGCTGTCCACCGTGCCCAGCTGCATGATCTTCGACGACCACGACGTCATCGACGACTGGAACACCTCCGCCGCCTGGGTCGAGGACATGCGCACCCTCTCCTGGTGGCGGGAGCGGCTGCTGAGCGGGCTGATGTCGTACTGGGTCTACCAGCACCTGGGCAACCTCCCCCCGGCCGAGCTGGCCGCCGACCCGCTCTACGCCGCCGTACGCCGATCCCCCGACGGAACCGACGAGTTGCGCGCCTTCGCCTGCCGGGCCGAGGCCGACGCGGCCTCCGTGCGCTGGAGTTACCGGCGCGACTTCGGCCGGGTGCGGCTGCTCATGGTGGACTCCCGCGCGGCCCGCGTCCTCGACGAGGACAACCGGTCGATGCTGGACCCCGGCGAGGCGGAGTGGCTGCGCGAACAGGCGCTCGCGGAGCGCTCCTCCTACGACCATCTCCTGATCGGCACCTCGCTGCCCTGGCTGCTGCCGCATCTGGTGCATGACGCCGAGGCGTGGGACGCCGCACTGTGCCGGGGGGAGCGCGGGGCGCGCTGGGCCCGGTTCGGGGAGAATCTGCGGCGCAAGGCGGATCTGGAGCACTGGGCGGCGTTCCCCGACTCCTTCACGGCTCTGGCGGACCTGATCGCCGAGGTGGGTTCGGGTCCCGAGGCGCCGGCGACGGTGCTGGTGCTGTCGGGGGACGTGCACCACGCGTACGTGGCCGAGCCGAAGTGGCGCACGGGCGGACCGGACGCCCGCGTCCTCCAGCTCACCTGTTCCCCCGTCCACAACTCCGTGCCCTCCTACATCCGGTTCGGCTTCCGCTTCGGCTGGAGCTCGACGGCGCGGGCGCTCGGGCGGGGGCTCGCCCGGCACGGACGCTGTGCGCGTCCGCCGGTCTCCTGGCGGCACACGGGCGGTCCCTGGTTCGGCAACCAGCTCATGACGCTGACGCTGAGCGGGCGTTCGGCGCGGCTGCGGCTGGACCACGCGCGGGAGTCGGGCGAGGGCGGGACCCGGCTGGTGACGATCTCGGAGTCCGAACTCACCGGCGGGAGCGGACGCGAGGCGTCCCGGCTCGCCGGGCACGACATCTGATACACCGTCAAGCCCGCTGGATTCGGACACACTTTCGGTCGCCGATGAGAAGCGTGGGAGCGCTTCCACGTGCGACTGCGGGTGCAACGGAAGGGATAAGAGGGGCGTACCGATGGCCAAATGTTGAACTAGCAAGCATCAAAGAGGGGCCCCTAACGTGGAGGGCTGATTCGGCTCCCATCCCCCTGGGGCGACCCCCCTGTGGGACCGACCCGACCGAAGGAGTCCCCCACATGACCGGACGCCTGAACAGCGCCCAGCCATACGTCCTCGGCCTGTACCGCATCGTCGTCGGCCTGCTCTTCCTCTGTCACGGCACCGCCTCCCTCTTCGGTGTCCTCGGCGGTGCCGCGGGCACCGGCGGCACCCTCGAAGCGGGCAGCTGGCCCGGCTGGTACGCCGCCGTGATCCAGCTCGTCTGCGGCAGCCTCGTGCTGCTGGGTCTCGGCACCCGCGCCGCCGCGCTCCTCGCCGCGGGATCCATGGCGTACGCGTACTTCAAGGTGCACCAGCCGGCGGCTCTGTGGCCCATGGAGAACGGCGGCGAGGCCGCGGCGATGTTCAGCTGGGCCTTCCTGCTGCTGGTCTTCACCGGGTCCGGCGCGTTCGGCCTGGACCGGCTGTTCGCGAAGCGCTCGGCACAGGAACGAAAGCCGGCGGCCGAGCCGGTGGCCGTCTGAGGCGATCACGTACGGTGCCCTCCCCGCGTCCGTGGGGAGGGCACCGGCGCGTCCGGTGCGTCCGGTGCGGACGCGCCAGCCGGGTGAACATGCCGCGCGCTTCTCATGAGCCCCCCGTGAATCTCCTGTCACTGCCCACGCGTACGCTGTATGGCTGTCTACGGGGGAATCACGGGGAGTCGCGGTGTTGGAGAGCCTGGGGTCAGTGACCGGCAGTCCATGGATCTACGCCATGGTCGCGCTGTCGGTGCTCCTCGACGTGTTCGTGCCGCTGCTGCCCAGCGGGGTGCTGGTCATCACGGCCGCTACGGCCGCGGCGGCGGGCAGTGCGGCGACCGGACAGGTCCCGGACGTGATGGCCCTGATCCTCTGCGCGACGACCGCCTCCGTGCTGGGTGACCTGGCGGCGTACCGCCTCGCCTTCCGGGGCGGCGCCCGCCTCGACCGCGCGATCGCCCGCTCGCGTCGCCTCACCACCGCGCAGGAACGTCTCGGCGACGCGCTCTCCGCGGGCGGCGGGGCCCTGGTGGTCCTCGCCCGCTTCGCCCCGGCCGGCCGCTCGGTCGTCTCCCTCCTGGCCGGCACCGCCCACCGCCGAGCCCGTGACTTCCTCCCCTGGTCCGCCCTCGCGGGCCTCTCCTGGGCGGCGTACAGCGTGGCCCTCGGCTACTTCGGCGCCCACTGGCTGGGCGCGACCTGGCTGGCGACGGGGGTGTCGGTGGCCGCGCTGTTCGGGGCGGGCGCGGTGGCGGCCTTCGTGATGCGCCCACGACCGGGACAGGCGGAGGCGGGCTGACGGCGTCGACGACGCTGGGGGCAGGTCGGCCGGGGGCTACTGGAGCCGCGCAGCGACACGGCCCTGCGCCCGCACGCAGGCCAAGCTGAAGCAGCAACCGACCGGCGACCGCAGGACGGACCCGGGCTACGGGCCGGTGGGGCCACACAACGGCACGGCCCCGGCAGCAGGTAGGTCAAGCTGAAGCGGGACCCGACCGGCGACGGCGGGACGGACGTCGGTCAGGGACTGGTGACCCCGCGCAACGGCACACCCCCGCACCCGCAGGACGCGCGACGGCTACGGGCCGGCCGCCCCGCGCAACGAGACGACCCCAGGTCGAGCCCCAGCAGCAACCGACCGGCGACCGCAGGACGTACATCGGCTACGGACCGGTCGCCCCGCAGGGACACAGCCCCGCGCGCCGCAAGCCATGGCACCAACAGGCGCTGTCCCGGTCGGCACCCGCCCGGGGCAGCCCGCCTCACCCGGCGCTGCTCGCGGCTGGAGCCGCCCGGGTCACCCCGCCTCGCGGCGGGCCGTTCCCCTGACTTCCAGGTCCGCCAGCAGTTCCGCCGTCGCCTCCGCGATCACCTCCACCGCCCGTTCGAAGACCTCGCGGTTGTGGGCGGCGGGGGTCCGGAAGCCGGACACCTTGCGCACGTACTGGAGCGCGGCGGCCCGGATCTCCTCCTCCGTCGCCTCCTCGGGCAACACAGGCGGACGAAGCGTCTTGATACTGCGGCACATACCGACAGTCTCCCTCCCCGAGCGGATCGGCGCTTCCGTCCGCCCGTTCCGAATGCCATGATCTCGCCGAGGCGGCCACCGGTCCCGGGGCCGACCGACGAGAGGAACAACCCGACATGGCGCACGACTCCGCGCACCAAAAACGCACCGTGGCCGTCCTGGGCCCGGGTGGCACCGGCGGCCTCCTCGCCGCCCTTCTGGCCCGCGCCGGACACCGGGTGATCTGCCTGGCCGGCGACGACACGGCGGACACCCTGCGCACGGCCGGCATCCAGGTCCGCAGCGGCACCTTCGGCGACTTCACGACCCCCGTCGAGGCCGACACCGAGCTGCGCGAACCGGTCGACGCCTGTGTGATCGCCGTCAAGCACACCTCCCTGCACTCCGCCCTCGACCGCGTCCCGCCCACCGCCCTGGGCGACGCCCTGGCCGTCCCCCTCCTGAACGGTGTCGAGCACCCGGCGACCCTGCGCACCCGCTACCGCCCGGACCGGGTCGCCCCCGCGGTGATCCGGGTCGAGTCGACGAGGGTCGCGCCGGGCGTCATCGAGCACGGCAGCCCCTTCGCCGAGCTCGACCTGACCGGCGACGGCGTCCCCCGCAAACGCCTGGACGCCCTGGCCTCCGTCCTGGCCGCGGCCGGCCCCACCACCCGCGTCCTGGACGACGAGACAGCCACCCTGTGGGCCAAGATGTCCTTCCTCGCCCCCTTCGCCCTCCTCACCACCCTGCACGCCCTGCCCCTCGGCGAGGTACGCACCCGTCACCGCGAGGAACTGTCCGCCCTGGTCGAGGAGACCGCCGCGGTCAGCGCGGCCTGCGGCGGACCCGCCGACCCCGCCCAGGCCCTCGCCCGCTACGACGCCTTCCCACCCGGCACGAAGTCGTCGATGCAGCGCGACGCGGAGGCGGGCCGCCCCCTCGAACTGGACGCGATCGGTGGGGCGTTGCTGCGCGCGGCGGACCGGCATGGAGTGAAGGTGCCCGTCGCGACCCGGGTGGTCGGGGAACTGGCGGACGCCGGCCACTGACGGCCCGCCCGACCCGTCGCCTGGCGATCCGTCACCGGCCGTCTCTGCGCGGACTCTCAGCCGTCGTCCCCGCCGGTCAGGTCGAACCGCCAGTCGTTCGACGTGATCCAGTGCCCCTTCGGGTACTCGAACTCGGCCTGTCCGAGCAGCGTGAAGCCCGCCCGGCGGCAGACGCCGTTCGACGCGGTGTGCTCCACGCTCGGGAACGCGTGCAGATACCGGTGTCCGCCGGTGGCCCGTGCCTCCGTCACCACGGCGCGGGCCGCCCGCGCGGCCAGTCCCCGTCCCTGGAACTCCGGCAGGATCCCCCAACCGGTCTCCCATATCAGCGAGTCCTGCCACTCGCGCTCCCAGAACCCCACCGAGCCGACGGTCTCCCCGCCCTCCGCCAGCGTGACGCGGTACATCCGCCCCGACGACAACTCGACGTACCGCCGATGCCGGTCGACGAGCTTCTCCTCGCTCTCCGGCCCGCCCAAGTGGTCGGTCATCTCGGGGCTGTTGGTCCGCTCCAGCAGCCAGAAGTCGCCCTCCGCCCAGGGCACCAGCCGCACCTGCTCCGTATCCATGCCGACCACCGTAGGCGCAGGGTCTGACAACGCCTCCGACCTGCGGATTTGCCGAACCGGCAACAAACCTCGCGCGACCCCGTCGCCACCCCGCATGCTCGTCGTGGCCCGTATCCGTACGTACGGAGGACACATGCCACACCTCACCCACCGTCTGGTCCCCGGTCCCGCCGGCCGGATCCATGTCGTGGAACAGGGCACCGGGCCCCTCGTCCTGTTGCTGCACGGCTTCCCGGAGTCCTGGTACTCGTGGCGGCACCAGCTGCCGGTGCTGGCCGCGGCCGGATACCGCGCGGTCGCCGTGGACGTGCGCGGATACGGCCGTTCCTCGAAGCCGGAGGCGGTGTCGGCGTACCGGATGACCGAGCTGGTGGAGGACAACGCGGCCGTGGTGGCGGCGCTCGGCGAGCGTTCCGCGGTGGTCGTCGGGCACGACTGGGGCGCGACGATCGCCGCGCACTCGGCGCTGCTCCGGCCGGAGGTCTTCCACGCGGTCGCCCTGCTGAGCGTGCCGTACACCCCGCCCGGCGGCCCCCGCCCCAGCGAGGTCTTCGCCGGGATCGGCGGGGAGGAGGAGTTCTACGTCTCCTACTTCCAGGAGCCCGGCCGGGCCGAGCGGGAGATCGAGCCGGACGTACGCGGCTGGCTGGCGGGCTTCTACGCCGCGCTCTCGGCGGACACGATGCCCACCGCCGACGCCCACCTCCCGGCCGCCGACCCGCACTTCGTCGCACCCGGCGGGCAGTTGCGCGACCGCTTCCCCGCAGGCCGCCTCCCGGCCTGGCTCACCGAGGACGATCTCGACGTCTACGCCGGGGAGTTCGAGCGCACGGGACTGACCGGTGCCCTGAACCGCTACCGCGCGATGGACCGGGACTGGAAGGACCTGTCCGCCTACGCGGGCGCGCCGATCCGACAGCCCTCGCTCTTCCTGGGCGGCACCCTGGACGCCTCCACCACCTGGCTGTCCGACGCCATCGACGCCTTCCCCACCACGCTGCCCGGTCTGCACGCCGCCCACCTCCTCGACGGCTGCGGCCACTGGATCCAGCAGGAACGCCCCGAGGAGGTCGGCCGTCACCTGACCGAGTGGCTGGGGTCGGTCGCGAGCGGGCGGTAGCGCACGTTCACCGCGGCCGTGCGGTCGCCGCCGTCGTGGCGTTCGAGGCGGACGGGAGCGCCGCCGGGTTGGTCGAACAGCCGGATGCCGTCGCCGAGCAGGACGGGCACGATGTGCAGGTCGATCTCGTCGATCAGCCCGCGTTCGAGGAGCTGCCGGCCGATCGTGGGCGAGAAGACCTCCACGTTCTTGCCGCCGGCGGCTTCCAGGGCGATCCGGACGGCCTCGGCGATGTCGCAGCTCAAGAAGGTCACCCCGCCGGCGGGCGGCGCGTCCTCGGGGTGGTGCGTGAGGACGAACAGCGGCCCCTTCCACGCGCCGCCGTAGACGGCACCGGCGTCGGGGAAGGCGTCCCAGCCGTCCCGGCCGCCCAGCACGGCCCCGGTGGTCGCGGCGTACTCCTCGACGAGGCCGGGCCGGAACGAGAACCCCGTCATCCAGTCCATCGTGTGCCCGGGACCGGCCACGAACCCGTCCAACGACATCGTGAAGTGCCAGAGCACCTTGCCCGCGGCGGTCTGCGGTGCCATGTCCGCCACCGAAGTCGTCTGCGTATGCGTATGCGCGTGCTGCGGATTCTCCATGGCTGTTCCTTTCTCACGGCGCTTCTCGTTTCCTTGAGACCGGCCCGGCGCGCGGAAGTCATCGCCGGAGCGCCGACGTGCGGTCCTGCCCAGCGGCCGACCCTGCTCCACGCGCGGCCACGGCCATGACGGCGACGGCGGTGAGCACCATGCCCGCGCCGACGTAGAGCGGTGCGGTGTAGCCGAGACCCGCGGTGATGGCGAGGCCTCCGGCCCAGGCACCCAGGGCGTTGCCGATGTTGGACGCGGACACGTTGGCGCCTGCGGCCAGCGCGGCGCCCTGCGCGTGGTCGGTGACTCGGGTGATCATGCCGGGCACGCCGGCGAACCCGGACACGCCCATCAGGAAGACCAGCACCACCGACGCCGTGGGGCTCTCGGCGAGCAGTCCGAACACGGCCAGGGTGACGGTGAGACCGGCCAGGGCGAGGAGCAGCGTACGGTCGCGGTCGTGGTCGGCGGCCCGACCGCCGACCATGTTCCCGACGACCAGGCCGACGCCGTACACCATGAGCAGCCAGGCGACATCCGCCGAGGAGAAGCCGCCGACCTCGGTGAACGTGTAGGCGATGTAGCTGAACGCGCCGAACATCCCGCCGTAGCCGAGCGCGGTGGCCACCAGGGTGAGCCAGACCTGCCCGGACCGGAAGGCGCCGAGCTGGGCGCGCAGGCCGGTGGGAGGCGCCGGTTCCGTCGTCGGTGTCGTAACGGTGCGGCCCGGCACGCACGCGATGATCCCCGCGAGCGTGAGCAGGCCGACCGCGGTGACCGCCCAGAACGCGGCCCGCCAGCCCCAGTGCTCCCCCACCAGCGCGCCGAAGGGCACGCCGAGCACGTTCGCGACGGTCAGCCCGGCGAACATGACGGCCACCGCGCGGGACTTGCGCTCCGGCGCGACCAGGCTGCGCGCGACCAGGGAGCCGATGCCGAAGAACGAACCGTGGCACAGGGCAGCGACGATCCGCCCCCACAGCATCACCGGGTAGCTCGGCGCGATCGCGGACAGCAGGTTGCCGAGGACGAACAGGACCACCAGGCCGACCAGAACCTGTTTGCGGGGCAGCCGTGCGGTCGCCGCGGTCAGGACGATCGCGCCGACCGCGACGCTCAGCGCGTATCCGGAGATCAGCCGGCCCGCGGCCGCCTCGGACACCGCGAAACTCGACGCCACCTGCGGCAGCAGGCCCGCGATCAGGAACTCGGTCAGCCCGATGCCGAACCCGCCGACGGCCAGCGCGAGCAGCCCACTTGGCATCCGTCGCCGTTCGACCGCCGGGCTATGCACGGCACTCCTCAAGATCCGCGTCCATGAACAGACCCTCGCCTCCCGGCCGCGGCCCGGTCCATGGACAAAGCACCGACGAAGCTTGGACGAAAGCGGGGCCGACGTTCCCGACCGGGGAGCCGGAGCGGTGAACCAAGTGGCTCTACGACGATCTCGGCGCGCGGGCGCTCCCGGGCCAAATGCCATTGAGATGCCGACGTGGATCGACAAGGCTCTGGGGCCATGGAGTTCTTCTGCTACCACCGTGACCGGCCCGGCTCCCTGCCCCTGCGGGAGGAGCTGACGGAAGCGCACTGGTCCTACATGGACCGGTTCGCGGACGAACTGATCGCCCGTGGGCCGACGTTCGGCGCCGACGGGGAGACACCGACCGGCAGTGTGCACATCGTCGATCTGCCCGACCCCGCCGCGGCGCGCGCGTTCGCGTTCGACGAGCCCAACTACCAGGCCGGGGCGTACCGGGACGTGCTGCTGCGTCGCTGGCGCAATCTGCTGGGCCGCACCATGTGGGACTTCCCCGGCGGCCGGACCGGTGACGACCGGTACCTGGTGCTCGGTCTCGGCACGGGCGAGGCCGTCGATCTCGCCGTACCGCCGGAAAGGGACGATCTGATCGCCTACGGTCCCCTGCTCTCCGACGACGCCACCGCCTGGCTGGGCACGGCGGCCCTGGTCCGCGCCCCGGACCCGGAGCGGGCCCGAGCCGTGCTGACCGCGGAGCGGTACGCGGCCGTGGAGGTCCACGCGTGGGAGTTCGGCGGGCGGCGCTGACAATCCGGTTCTCGGGGCAACCGCACAGGGACCAGCCGTCCGAGCAAGGAGCGTCCACGCCATGGGTACCGCCGTCCGCGTCCCGCAGACCCGGGACATGATCGGGGACGAGCTCTCCGGAGACGAGGCGTTCACCGCCCTGCGCCACTACGGCGGCCTGCGGCTGCTGGCCGACTCCTTCGCCCGGTTCCGTTACGCCGACGGCTTCACCAACGCCCGGGCCCTCGCCTTCCAGGTGGTCCTCGGGCTGGTGCCGTGCACCGTGGCGCTGGTCGGGCTTGCCACGTCGGTGCACACGGAGGGCGTGGGCCGGATCATCGAGCTCACGCTGGGCCGGATCGTGCCGGGCGCGAGCGCCGACATCGTCAAGGACGCCTTCGACGGCACCCGCCGCACCGCGCACGGCAGTGTCTGGAGCACGCTCGCCCTGTGGCTCGGTCTGGGCTTCGCCCTGCTGAACCTCGCCTCGGCCATGGGCCAGATCGAGCGCGGCGCGAACCGGATCTACGGCATCGAGCGCGACCGTGCCTTCCCGCGCAAGTACGCGCGCGGGATCGTGCTCGCGATCGCCGCCGGTCTGCCCCTGGTGCTCGGGTTCGTCGTGCTGGTCGCCGGCGAGGCCGTGGGCGACGCGGTGGCCGAGTCCGCGGGCCGGGAGGGCGGCGGGCCGCGCTGGTGGGGTGTGCTGGACCTGCCGGTGGGGCTCGCGCTGGCCTGGGTGGCCTCCGCCGTGATCTTCCGCTGGTCGCCGCGTCGCGTGCAGCCCGGTTACACCTGGCTGGCCTTCGGCTCGGCCGTGCATCTGCTGCTGTAGGTGTCGGCCACCTGGCTGCTCGCGCTGTACGTCGAGGAAAGCGGTGCCTTCGGCGCGGTGTACGGCCCGCTCACGGCCTTCATCGCCCTGCTGCTGTGGGCGAACCTCACCGCTGTCGCGCTGTTCCTCGGCATCGCGTTCGCAGCCCAGCTGGAGGCGGCCCGCGCCGGCATCGAGTCGGCCGTGCACCCGGATCCCGGTCCGGGTGCGTGAGTCCGTACGGCGATCTCGGCGTCAGCCTTGCGCGGCGGCGGTGACGGTCGCGGGGTCCACGCCGGTCAGTTCGACGACACGGTGCGGTGGCACGCCGGCGGCCAGGGCGCGTCCGATCAGGCCGTCCCGGCCGTCCGCGGTGTCGCGGTAGGCGAGCAGCTCCTCCTCGACCCCGGCGAGGGACTCCGGGGCCAGGTGGTGGCGGACCCGGCTCAGTTCCTCGTCGCTCAGCGGCACGGGCAGGCGTTCGGCCCCCTCGGGCACGGCGGCGGTCTCCTCCGGCGGCAGCAGACGCAGGTGCGGGGAGGTCGGCGTGGAACCCTGGGCATCCAGCCACGCGCGAACTGCGGGAGTCTCCATGCACGCGAGCTCGCCGACGGCGGCGGGGGGCACGCCGAGCTGCGCGGAGGCGTCGTCGAGCAGGAACAGGTAGGCGTCGTCGGTCATCCTCGGCTCCTTCTCACCAGGGGCTGATCGACCTCCCATTACCCGGCCTGGTCCGGCTAATGTGCGGGGGCGGGGAGCGACCCGGGAGGAGCGAGGACATGGTCGGTATTCCGAGCGCGCTGTGACGTCGTAGGCCCTCCGGCCTGTCATCGCGTGCTGCCCTCGACGGTGCGGCACAGCCTGCCTTCGATCCGAGGATCCCCGTGCCGTCCTCTTCTTCCGCCGTACCCGATTCCGATCGTTCCGATCGGTCCGTCCCGTCGAGCCTGTGGCGGGACCGCGACTTCCGTAGCCTCTGGGTGGGCCAGACGGCCTCCCAACTCGGCGAACACACAAGCCTGTTGGTGTTGCCGCTGTTCGCCGTACTGACCCTCGACGCCGGTGCCGGCGAGTTGGGCGTCCTGCGAGCGGTGGGGCAGGCGCCGATCCTGCTGCTCTCGCTCTTCGTCGGCGCGTGGGTGGACCGGTGGCGGACCCGTACGGTGATGGTGCTGTCGGACACCGGCCGGACCCTGGCCCTCGGCGCCGCCGCCCTGGCCGGGTTCCTCGGCTGGCTCGGCCTGCCCGCGCTGTTCGTGGTCGTCTTCGCCGTCGGCGTCCTGTCCGTGTTCTTCGACGTCGCCTACCAGTCGTCTCTCGTACGGCTGGTGAGACGCGATCAGCTGGTGCGGGGCAACAGCGCGCTGGAGGGCAGCCGGTCCGCGGCGCAGATCGGCGGTCCGGCCCTCGGCGGGGCGCTGGTGTCATGGCTGTCGGCGCCGGTCGCCGCCGCCGTCGGCGCGTTCTTCTTCACGCTGTCGTTCCTGTCGATCCGAAGGATCCGGCGGAGCGAAGCGGTCCCGGAAGTCCGGGAGCTCCCGGAGCTGCGGCGTCCTGCTCGCACCGGGCGGCGCATTCACGAGGGGCTCCGTTTCGTCGTCGGCGACACCTCGCTGCGGGCCGTGTGCCTCGCCTCGGCGGCCTTCCAGTTCTCCTTCGCCGCGCTGATGACCGTCCATCTGCTCTTCCTGCCGCGGGAACTGCATCTGTCGGGCACCGTCGTCGGGCTGTCGCTCGCGGCGACGGGTCCTGGCGCGCTCCTGGGATCGCTGCTCGCCGCCCGTCTGCCGGGCCGGTTCGGTCATGGTGCGGTGCTCGTGTCCGCGGCGGCACTCGGCGACGGCGCGTTCCTGTGGGTACCCGCGCTGCACGGCTCATCGGCGACGACGGTCGCCGCGCTCCTCGCGGTCGGCTTCGTGTTCGGCGCGGGCGGCCAGCTGGTGAATGTCACGGTCATGGCCGTCCGGCAGGCGGTCACCCCGGACGGCATGCAGGGCCGCGCGGCCGCCACGATCACGTTCGTCGGCATGGGCCTGACCCCGCTCGGCTCCCTGCTCGGCGGATACCTCGCGCAGGAGTGGGGGTTGCGCACCAGCCTCCTGGTGACGGCCGCGGGCATGCTGCTGTCACCGGTGGTGATGGCCCTGTCCCCACTCGCCCGCCTGGGACGGACACTTCCGGAACCCGCGGAACCCGCGGAACGCACCGTCCGGGCGTCCGACTGATGTGTACGGGACCGGCCGGTCGCCGCCCGGCCAGGTGGCAGGCTCGCTGCATGGCAGATGACGTCGTGGGGAATCAGGTCGCCGACCTTCAGGCAGAGTGCGCAGAACAGGCCCGCAAGAACCGCTTCCGTCGGCGGTTCTGGCGGTTCGCCCACGCCGCGCTCGGACTGCCGGCCGCCGTGCTCGCCGGGATCTCGGGCGCAACGGGGCTCTCTTCAGCAGACGCCCGTATCCCAGCGGCAGTACTGGCACTGGTCAGCGCGGGGCTGAGCGCCGCCATCGCCTTCCTGAAACCGGAGGTGCATCAGCAAGCGGCTCACGCACGCCGCAGGGCCTACCTGGCATTGGAGGTCGAGGCCCGGTTCGCCCTGACCCAGGCGGCATCCAGGGGAGAAGCCGTATCACTGTGCGACTACCGGAATCTGCTGGAGCGCCGAAGGATGATCATCGCGGGTCAGGTCGACGAGCTTGTGCAGCGGATCGCTGTGGGAGGTCCCACCGTGGCTGAGGCCGACGAATGAAGAGGCTCGCACTGGCCAACTGGAGTGTTCGCTCACACCCGTTCGCATGAACCTCCCGAAGCCACTCGCCACCCAAAATCGAACAGGCGTAGCATTGTCTCGTGGCTGAGACCTATGACTTTCCGAGTGACCTCCTCGCCGGTCAGGAGGAGCTGCATCAGGTCCGGGCCGAGCTGTCGGCCCTGCTCAAGCGGCTCCCCTGGTCGGTCGCACCGCTGGACGGCTTCAGCGACGACAACGGCTGGCGGAAGGTGGAGCGCCCCGCCTCCCCCGGCTGGACCCCCGACGAACAGGCCGAGGTGGAGAAGCTCCGGCAGCGCGAACACGAACTCGCGGTCTTCGTCACCACCCACCGCTTCTGGAGGGAAGTGGAGACCCCGGACCGCGTCGACGCCCGGACCGGGCTGAAGCACGCGTCCCGCAAGCAGGAAGCGGGCTGAACGACGAAGGACCCCGGCCGAGACGGCCGGGGTCCTTCGTGATGTGGGCGCGGACGGTTTCGAACCGCCGACATCCTGCTTGTAAGGCAGGCGCTCTACCCCTGAGCTACGCACCCGAGACGAGTCGACAGCCTACCTTGCCCGGGGCCCTGCCCTGCAAACCCTTACCCGCGGGACCGGCGCGATCAGGGTCGGTACGGGGGAAAACCCCACCCCCGATCCGGGAGCGACCCGGATCCCCCGCCCGGGCCCCGGTCCCTAGGGTCGAAGCAAGGTCGCGGACTGCCCGCGACCGCCCGCCCAGGGCTAGATCAGGGGGAGATCGACATGGTCCGTTCCGTTCCCGCACGTGCCGCCGCCGCGGCCGGGATCCTCGCGCTCGTCGTCGCGGGGGCCACCGCCTGCGGTGCCTCCGCCGGGGACGACAAGACCCCCGATCACAAGTCCTTCGCCCTCCAGGGCCGCACCCTGACCGTCGACTCCGACGACTCGGCGCTGGAGATCGTCGCCGCCGATGCGAACAAGGCGGGCACGATCGAGGTCACCCGCTGGTTCCAGGGGACCGTCGCCGTCGGCAAGGACCCCGAGGTGACCTGGTCGATGAAGGACGACCGGCTGGTGCTGCGGATGAAGTGCAGCGGTGTCGTGGCCGACTGCGCGGCCAAGCACCGCATCGAGGTGCCCCGGGACATCGGCGTGAAGGTCGTGGACGGCGACGGCAGCGTCCGGGCCCGGGGTTTCACCCGGCCGCTGAGCATCAGCACCGGTGACGGTTCCGTGCGGGTCACCGACTCCAGCGGGCCGCTGGAGCTGCGCACCGGCGACGGGTCGATGCGCGCCCAGGTCACCTCCCGCCGGGTCACCGCCCGTACCGGGGACGGCTCGCTCCACCTCGAACTGGGCGCCGTACCGGAGCGGGTGGAGACCCGCAGCGGCGACGGCTCCGTGACCGTCGAGCTGCCGAAGGCCACCTACCGCGTCGACACGAAGTCCGGTGACGGCGGGGTCGACGTGTCCGTGCCCCGCTCCGACTCCAGCGACCACTTCGTGTCCGCCCAGAGCGGAGACGGGAAGATCACGGTGCGAACCGCGAACTGACCGGCCCGTGTGTTCGTCCCTTACCGGTGGGAGAATGACACCGGGCACCGCCAGGACGAACACAGCACGGGAGAGGGATGTGACGGCGACACCATCGCAGTCGTACTCGTCGTCGTCGGTGCCGCGTGCACACCGCCGGGCGCTCAGGGACACCCTCACGCTCGTCGGTCTGCCCCTGCTCGCCGCCCTCGCGCTGCCGGCCGCGTTCGCCGGCGGCGGCACCCGGCGCTGGTTCGGGGGGCGCGCCGAGAGCCAGCGGGCCGAGGCGCAGGCCGCGAAGGACGCCGCCGCGGCCGCGTTCTACGAACTGGACACCGCCCAGCGGGATCTGCGGATCTCGATAGAGACCATCACCGCCGTCGACGACTCCCCCGCCGCCCGGCGGGCGGTCGCCGACTTCCAGGCGATCAGCGGACGCATCGACGAGGCCAGCCGCCACTACATCGAGGCCGTCGACGCCCATGACCTCGACCGGGACGACCTGGAGGCGTCGGTCGCCGCACACGCGCGTACCGAGCTCACCCGGGCCAAGGACGAGCTCGGCAACATCAAGAAGGAGCTGGACCGGTTCGGCGACAGCCTAGGCCCGCTGCTCGACAAGGCCGAGACCCGGCTCGCCCGCCTCGCCCCGGCCGTGGAGCGGGCCCGGCAGGGGCTGCTGGCCGCCTCCAACGCCCTTGACGCGGTACGGGAGTCGGGGCTGAAGGCGGACGACCTCGCCGCCCGGCTCGCCACCCTCGGACCCGAACTGACCAAGCTGAACCAGGGTGCCGGGCAGCACGGCGTGGCGCAGACCCTGGAGCGCGCCGAACTGGTCGCGCGGGAGGCCGAGTCGATCCGGGTCGAGGCCGAGCGGCTGCCGGAGCGAGCCGCGGAGATCGACCACCGGCTGGTCTCCCTGCGCACCCGCGCCGAGGCCCTCACCACGCGCGCGGGCCAGGTCGACCCGGTCCTCAGCGAACTGCGCCGCCGGTTCACCGCCGCCTGCTGGCAGGACCTCCAACACGTGCCGGACCAGGCCGCGGAGAACGTCCGGCAGGCCGAGCAGAAGCTCCGCGAGGCCCGCGTCGCCCGCGACGAACAGCGCTGGCCGGACGCCACCTCGCTGCTCTCCACGGTCCGCGCCCTGCTCAACACCAGCGACGAGTCCGTGTCCGCCGCCGGCGACCGGCTGCGCCGGCTGAACGCCGTGCAGAAGGACCCCCAGCAGGAGATCGACCGCACCCGCTTCGCCCTGCGCGACGCCCAGCGCCTCGCCATGACCGGCCGCACCACCCCCGACCCACGGCACGCGCGCCCCCTGGACGACTCGGTGGCCCGCCTGGACCGGGCGATCGCCACCCTGGAGGGCCGCCACCCCGACTACTGGCACTTCCTCACCGAGACGGAAGCGGTACGGCAGACGGTGGCCCGGGTGGTCGCGCAGATCCGTGAGGAGCGCGGCGGCGCGCACTAGAACTGCTCGTCAACTACTCGCGAGCAGGCAATTGAATCCCGCACGAACTAGACAAATCATCCTTTTTTGCATAGATCCCCCAATGCGGTGACATGTACTGATACCCGCAGACCTCTCGCAAAGGAGATGGTGGTATGTCCTCCACCGAATTCCAGCTCGAGGACCTCACCGAGGTTCCCGGCACCGACGTCGAAGCGGCTCTCGACCCGTCGAGGCCGACGGGGTCTACCGCGACAGCCGCCAGTGCGCGGCGCTCGCTCTGACGTCCTCGTCGAGCAACCTCCTGCTGTCGCCTCCGACGCCACGGCCGAAGAAGGGCTGACGGGAGAATCCGAATGGAGCAGTCAGGCACTTCGACCCGCCTCGCGGGCGCGGTGCAGGGCCTCACCTCGGAGGCGCGATCGCCGAGGGGCAGGGCCCCGGGACGACCGCCGACCCGTCCCTCGCCACCGTACGGGTGGTGGGCGCCGATGTCGTCCTGCCGAGCGTCCTGCTGCGCTGCCCGCCCCCCGAACCGGACGACCTCACCCTGTTCAGCAGAGCCGTACACGCCTATCCGCCCCCCGCCGAAGCCGCTCCCACCTCGGTGTGGAGTCACTGGGCCATGAGGCGGGCGCTCCTGCGGCTGGACGCGTCCCTCGACGGCGCGTCGGGCGACGACAGCGAACCCGGGGCGGCCTGGCTCGACGACGCGCCATGGCAGTTCCTGACCCACCAACTCGCCGCGCTCGCGCTGCCCGGCGAGGACTGCGCGGTGGCCCGTGCGGCGCGCCGCCGTCCCCTCGATGTCGCCCGGGGGTTCGTCCGGGCGGTCCGCCGCCGCGACTGGCTCCAGGCAGCGGAGCGGGACGCCGGCTGGTCCTCCTGGACGACGTGCCGCAGACACTGGGCCTGGACACCGGCCTTGAGTTCGTGGCGCAGATGGGCGGCGAGGACGCCCGGGTGGCGCTCCAGGTCGAGGCCGCCCAACCGATGCGGACCGGAGCGCTGGTGTGACGGCGCCCGAGGTCGGGGCGGCCCCCGGGGTCCGGTCGACCCGCGGGGTCCAGACGACGCGCGAGGTCCAGGCGACGCGCGAGGTCCGGGACCTGGCCGAGGCCGCGTTGACCTGGGTGTCCGCCCACCGCGACGGATTCGCGCTCGGCGACGACGCGCTCGCCGAGCACGGCAACGTGAACACCACCTGGAAGCCCCTCGGGGAGCTGGCCCAGGTGTGCGTCTGCGTACGACGGCACACCGAACCGGCCGACCCGCTCCACGTGACGGCGTCCGACCTGCTGTCGTTCGCATGGCACCAGACCGGGCGTGGCGCCCTGTTCACGGAGTTGCAGCGCCTCGAACCCTTCGCGACCTATCCGCTGGAGCTGTACGCGGCCTTCGCGTCGGCGGGCCTGCGCCACGAAGGCTATGAGCGCGCCACCGCGACGGTGGCCCGCACCCGCGGCTGGCACGTGACGGAGCAGGAACCGAACCGGCGCATGAGTGTGCTCAACTCCGAGCGCCGCAGCGGCATCCCGGAACACGGGGACATGGCGCGGGCACTGGACCGCACCTGGCTCGCCGGCCTGCCGGAGCCGTGTACCTGCCGTTCAAGGAGCTGGGCTACAGCAGCCCCGAGGCCGAGCGGGCCTTCCGGCTCAACCAACGGCTGGACAGCTTCGCCGCGCTGGAGATGTCACCGGTCCGCCGCCTGGGCCTGTCCGCCTTCCAGCGCCGCTTCGGCCTGCCTCCCCGGCTGCCGGAAGCCGACCTCGTCGGCGCGACCTGGCTGGGGCGCGCACCCGAACCCTGGACGGTGGAGGGGCACATCGCCTACGACATCACCCACACCGTCTTCCATCTCACCGACTGGGGAGAGAGGCCCGAAGGTCTGCCGGCCGAGGTCGCCGACTACCTCGCGACCTGGCCTCCGGTCTGGCTGGACGACTGGCTCGACCTGCAACGCTGGGACCTGCTCGGAGAGTTGCTCGTCGTCGACGCCTGTCTGCCCCGGCTCACGTTCGACGAGCGGGCCTGGGAGGGGTTCGCCGCCGCCCAGCAGCCGGACGGCGCGATGCCCGCCGTGCGCACGATGCCGCAGGGCGAGCCCGACGAGGTCTTCGACATCGTCTACCACCCGACGCCGGTGGCCGCCTTCGCCTCCGTACTGGCCACGTCCCGCGCCCTGACGCACCTGGTGCGCACCCCGTCATGACAGCCGCCGCACTCCCCTGGCCGGGCGGTCCGCACGACCTAACCGACGTACTCCCGCCCGACGTCCCGCGGGCGGAGGACGACGAGAGGGTACGGCGGCTGCTCGATGCGGCCGTCGCCGCCGTGGACGCGCCCGACGTCGTGTTCGCCCTGACCCGGCACGGTCGCCGCACCGTGATGTCACCCCGTCCTCAGACGCGCTGCCACAGGCCCGGAGCGAGAGCGGGCTGCCACCCGGCCTGCGCCTGATGCGGCTGCAGGCACTCGTACTCGACGCCGTCGAGGGTCACCCGCTCCCCGACCTCGTACACCCGGCCCGCGGCCCAGGAACCCTCCTGGCCGTCCTCGGGGACGGATGTGCCGCTCCCGCTCGTGCTGGTCTTCAACGTGAGGCCGTAGGTGCTGAGCACCGGGTTGATCGGCTGGTAGAAGGTCGTACCGCCGCGTGTGCAGTCGCCGGAGCCCCCGGAGGTGACGCCCTGGGCCTGGACTCCCGAGATGTAGGAGCCGCCGGAGTCACCCGGCTCCGCGCACACCGTCGTACGGGTCACGCCGTCGACGGTGCCCTCGGCGTAGGTGACGCTGGTGTCGTGCTGCTGGATCATGCCGCAGTGCCAGCCCGTGGTGGAACCGGACCGGCACACCGCGGCCCCCACCAGGGCCTGCACCGAGCCGGCCGTCTGCACGTCCTGGCCGCCCTCGCCCTTGACGGCGGACGTCGCGGTCCAGTCGCTGTTGACGCCCACCCACGACATGTCCTGCCCGGGGAAGACGGACGCCTCAAAGGTGCCCTGGGCGACCTGGTTGTACCCGGTGGTCTTCGATCCCGCCTGCCCGCAGTGGCCGGCTGTGGCGAACCCCTGCTGGTCGCCCTTGGTGACGCCGAAGCCCACGGAACAGCGGAACGTGTCGTCGATGTAGAAGGCGTCACCTCCCTTGATGTCGAAGAGGGCGCGCGGCTGCTCGGCCGACACCTTGACGTCCACGAGCGCGCTGTCGACGCCGGCGGCCCCGATGAGCGTGTCCGCGGCGGCGCGGCTCGTCGCCTGCAGCGTCACCCGGTTGGTCCGTACGTCGACGTACCGGACCGGCGTCTGAAGGCCCTTGCCGGTCACGGCACGGTCCAGCTTCGTCTTGGCCGCCTTCAGGTCCGCCAGCGGGGTGTCGACGACCACGGCCCGCGCACCGCCGGCCTCGATGGCCGGGGTGTCCGTGACGTCGGTGCTCGCGACCGTCAGGGCGGCGGAGGTGGGGCCGTTCACCCAGGCTCCCGCGAAGCGCTTGCCCAGCGCGTTACGGAGCCGGCCGGCGCGCGTGCCCGCCTCGGCCTCGTTCACCAGGCGGGTCCTGGCCTGGGCCTCGGTCAGGCGCAGATCGCGCTCCATGGCCCGCAGGACCACGGGTGAGGGGCTGTTCGCGCCCAGCGTCTCGGCGGCGGAGGGTGCCGGCGTCGGCGCGGGGGGCTCGACGGCCGCGGCCGCGGGCAGCCCCGTGAGCACGAGTGCGCCGAGTACCGTCAATGCGGCACAGGCGGCTGAAGCGGGTCTGTGGGCCATCAGGCGTCTCCTCAAGTCGGGTACAAAACATCTCGAACCCCTAGGCTTTGCCGAATACGGCTCAAGGGATGTCCGTTTCCCGGTCGTTCCGCGCATCGGACGACAAGAGGGGGCCGCCCGGCGGATCAGGTGATGCCGCCGGGCCGCCGCACCGGGTACGTCAGACAGGCTTGAGGCCGGGGTCGCCCGCCTCCGTCACGAAGGACGCGGCGGTCGAGACCGGCGCCCCCGGAGTCGTCACGGCGGACACGGTCCTGAAGTCGGCCCGCGCCTTCTGCCGGTCGAGGGTGACCCGCACATAGCCGCGCCGCCCGTCGTAGAACTTCAGATGCGGGTTGGCCTTGAGGTACGTGTCCCACGTGGAGGGTTTCTCGGCGCCGTCCCGTCCGCTCGCGACCGACGTGGCGGCGAACTCCGTGCCGAGGGTCCGGGAGGCCGGGTCGTCGAAGTCGTCCTTGATGTCGAAGGCGTACGCGGCGTGCAGGTCCCCGGTCATCACCACCAGGTTCTCGACCCCGGCCGCTTTCGCGCCGTCGAGGATCCTGCGGCGCGAGGCCCGGTAGCCGTCCCAGGCGTCCATGGACATCTTGGGTGCCGCGGTGAGGTCGAGTTTGCGCTGCGAGAAGCAGACCTGTTGCGGCATCACGTTCCACAGGGCCTGCGAGGCGCGCCAGCCGTCGATCAGCCAGCTCTCCTGCGCCGCCCCGGTGATGGTGCGCGCCGAGTCGTCCTGCAGGGGGCCGCCGGAGTGCGTGGTGTCCGCGTACGCCTGGTCGGCGCGGTACTGCCGGGTGTCGAGGACGTCGAACTGGGCGAGCGTGCCCCACTGGAGCCGGCGGTAGAGGCGGGCGTCGGGGCCGTTCGGCTGTTGTGCGGCGCGCAGCGGCTGGTTCTCCCAGTAGGCCCGGTAGGCGGCGGCGCGGCGCAGCAGGAACTCCTCCGGCGGGTCGTCGTTCTCGCTGACGGCGCCCGCGTAGTTGTTCTCGACCTCGTGGTCGTCCCAGGTGACGACGAAGGGGTGCGCCGCGTGGACCGCCCTGAGGTCCGGGTCGCTCTTGTAGAGGGCGTAGCGCAGCCGGTAGTCCTCCAGGGTCATGGCCTCGCGGTTGAAGAGGTCGGGCAGCTTCCGGTCGGTGTAGGCGCGGTGGCCGCCCACGGAGGTGACGGCGTACTCGTACAGGTAGTCGCCGAGGTGCAGGACCACGTCGACGTCGTCCTGGGAGAGATGGCGGTGCGCCGTGTAGTAGCCGTCGAAGTAGGCCTGGCAGGAGACGGCGGCGTAGGAGAGGGACGCGGCGGCGGCCGTGGCGGCCGGTGCCGTGCGGGTACGGCCCGTTTCGCTGATCCAGGTGCCGGTCTTGAACCGGTAGTAGTAGACCCGGTCGGGATCGAGGCCGGCGACGTCGACGTGCAGGGTGTGGTGGTACTCCGGATAGGCGACGGCCGTACCACTGCGGACGGGTGCGCCGAAGCTCTCGTCGGAGGCCAGCTCCCACTGGACGACGACGGATTGCTGGGGCAGACCGCCGTCGGGCTCGAACGGAGCGGGGGCGAGCCGGGTCCACAGCAGCACGGAGTCGGGCAGCGGGTCCCCGGAGGCGACGCCGAGCGTGAACGGGTCACTGCCGATGCGCGCCGCGTCGAGTTCGCGGGAGCCGGAAGCACCCCGGGCCGGCAGGTCGGTGCTGAACGCGAGGGCGGCGGCCGCCGCGGTGACCGTGAGAAACCGCCGTCGGCCCAAGTGCCGTGCGGCGGCGCGCAGTTCGGGGTGGTGTCGCGAAGCCAAGGGGGCTCCTCCCGCGGTTGATCGCCGGCAGAGAACCCCCGCATGCTAACCAGACAATGATCAGATTTCGGACATGCCTGTCGGAGCGCCGGTTAACCTGTGCTCATGCCTCGCTACGAATACCGCTGCCGGACCTGCGGCGACACCTTCGAACTCAGCCGCCCCATGGCCGAGTCCTCCGCCCCCGCCGACTGCCCGGCCGGCCACGACGACACCGTGAAGCTGCTGTCGACGGTGGCGGTGGGCGGCTCGGCGTCCGCGTCGGCCCCGGCCCCCCAGGCGGGCGGCGGCGGAGGATGCTGCGGCGGCGGTTGCTGCGGCTGACCGCCGTACGGACGCTTCTTCAGGCTGCCTTCAGGTCCGCGTCCCTAGCGTGGGCCCATGTCAGCCATCGACTGGGTCAACGGCCTCATGGACACCCTCGGCGCGCCCGGCGCCGGGGTCGCCGTCGCCCTGGAGAACCTCTTCCCGCCCATCCCGAGCGAGGCGATCCTGCCGCTCGCGGGCTTCGCGGCGAGCGCCGGCCGGATGAGCCTGGTCGCCGTGCTGCTGTGGACGACGGCGGGCTCGGTGATCGGCGCCCTCGCGCTCTACGGCGTCGGCGCGCTCCTCGGCAGGGACCGCACGGTGGCACTCGCGGCCCGGCTGCCCCTCGTCAGGGTCTCGGACATCGAGAGGACCGAGACCTGGTTCCTGCGACACGGCACCAAGGCGGTGTTCTTCGGCCGGATGATCCCGGTCTTCCGCAGCCTCGTCTCGATCCCGGCCGGCGTCGAGCGCATGCCGCTGCCGGTGTTCCTGACGCTCACCACGCTGGGCAGCGCCCTGTGGAACACGGCGTTCGTCCTCGCGGGCCACGCCCTGGGCGCCAACTGGCCCCGGGTCACCGAGGTCGTGTCCGCGTACTCGAAGGTCGTCCTCGTGGCCGCCGCGCTCGCGGTCGTGGCGTTCGTCGCCGTACGACTGCTGCGGCGGCCCTCGTCTACTGAGGCGTCCGAACCGTCCTGAGCAGCTCCCGCAGGATCCGCTCCCCCGCCAGCACTCCCCGCTCCGGCAGCGCGCTGATCGCCGGAGCGGCCCAGTTCTCGTCCGCCAGCTCTCCGTGCCCCGGACGCCAGCCCCGGTCGGCCGCGAGGAGCAGGTCGGCGTCGAGGAGCGAGTCGCCCGCGGCCAGCGTCAGGACGGCCCCGGTACGCCGGGCCACCTCGCGCACGGCCGCGCTCTTGGTGAGCGGCTTGGGGACGGCGTAGATCTTGCGGCCCTGGAGGGAGACCGTCCAGCCGCGGCTCTCGGCCCACACCGCGAGCTCCTTCACCCATTCCTCGGGCAGCAGTTCGCGCTCGACGACGAGGTAGGCGAAGAGGTCCTCGGCGATCCGGTGCTTGCGCAGCCACAAGGGGTCGGCCGTGGCCTGGAGGTGCGCGCTGATCTCGGCCAGCGAAGCGCACTCGTCGGCGAGGCGGGCGGTGACCCGCTCGTGCCAGTCGAGGTCGGTGACGCCGTCGACCAGCAGGTGGCCGCCGTTCGCGCAGATCGCGTAAGCGGGCGGCGGGCCGGGCAGGTTGATGCGCTGGTACTGCTTGCGGGTGCGCGTGGTCGTCGGCACGAAGACCGCCTCGTCCCCGAGCTCGCAGAGCAGTCCGGCCCCGGTCTCCGTCATGTACGACAGCGGTCTGCTCTCGTGCACCTCGACACAGAGCAGCCGGGGCGCCCGCGCGTCCGGCATGGTCAGCGCGAGGGCGGCGGCGGAGTAGATGAGCGTACGGTCGAGGTCGCTCGCGACCAGCACCGGAGCCTGTGCGGCCATCAGACCGACACCGCCTTGCCGTCGGCACCCGTCGCGCCCCGCGTGTACTTGGGGTGGATCAACCCCACGCAGGTGTACGGGAGTTCGGCGACCTCTTCCACCGGGACACCTCTCTGCTCGGCCAACAGGCGTACGTGGTCCAGGTCCGCGCCCGCGCCTGCCCTGGCCAGGATCTTCCAGGGGACCCGGCGCAGCAGCACCCGGGTGGTCTCGCCGACGCCCGGCTTGACGAGGTTGACGTCGTGGATGCCGTACTCCTCGCTGATGCGCTCGACGGCGGCCCAGCCCTCCCACGTGGGCTCGCGGTCACCGGCCAGCAGTTCCTTCACGGTGGCGTCAACGGCGTCCACGACCTCGGGGAAACGGGCGGCGACGGCGTCCAGGAAGTCCACCGACACGTCCGCGCCCGCGAGTTCGCGGTAGAACTTCGCGCCGTGGAAGTCGTCCGGACCGACCAGGTCCGCGCGCAGCACCGTGCGCGAGATCAGGCCGGACACCGTGGAGTTGAGGCAGGCGGAGGGGATGAGGAAGTCCTCACGGGTGCCGTACGTCCGCACGCACGAGCCCGGGTCGGCGAGTACGGCGATCTCCGGGTCGAAGCCCGAGGCGCCCCCCTCGGCCTCGAACTTCCGCACCGCTTCCGTCAGTTCACGGGTGATCGCGCCCTTGCCGGTCCAGCCGTCGACGAAGACGACGTCGGCCGGGTCGTGGTGGTCGGCCAGCCAGCGCAGGGCGTTGGCGTCGATGCCGCGGCCGCGGACGATCGAGACAGCGTAGTGCGGCAGGTCGAGACCGTGGCGGAACTGCGCCCAGCGGCGCATCAGGACGCCGACGGGAGTGCCGGCACGGGCGAGCGAGACGAGGACGGGGCGGGGCGAGCGCTCCTGGAGCACGATCTCCGTGACCGCGCCGACGGCCTGGGCGAGCCTCGCCGAGGACTCGCCGAGGGCCGTCCGGAACAGCTCCTGGTACTGGTCGCTCGGCTGGTACTCCATCGGCAGCGACTCCGCGTAGTGCGCGCCGCCGCTCTGGATGGCCTCCTCGCGCTCCTCGGTCGGCGCCTCCAGCGTGACGTCCGAGAGGTCCTGGAGCAGCCAGCCGACGTCCTCCGGGGCGTAGGAGGAGAAGGCGGGGCCGCGGAGGGGCTCGGGGAGCATGGAGGGCCTTTCGGGGGTGTAGCTGGGGACGACCGCGAGGGTGACGTGCGGGGTGTGCTCGGCGAGCCGTGCCAGGAGGCCGTCGGGGGCGTGCAGTTCGGGGGTGTCGGCGGCGGAGTCGACGACCACGACCACCGCGTCGAAACCGGCGCCGGCGACGTTGTAGGCGTAGCGGTCGCCGGGGCCGTCGGAGGGGGTGTCGTGGGCGGGGAAGACCAGACGGCTGCGGATCGCGTAACCGGGGTCGTCCACCGCGAGCACTGGGGAGCGGGTGGTGGTGGAGTAGGTCACCTGGACGTCCTGGACGACCTGTTCGAGTTCTCGGGCGAGCCTGAGGGGGGCGTACATGAGTTCTTCGAAGCCGAGGATGTGCACGCGGTGCGCATTGACGGGGAGCGCTTCTGCGAGTCGAGCGGCCATCGCCGGGAGTTCGCTCTCCAGGCGTATTCGGTGTGCCGGGGTGAAGCCGTGTCGGCCGCCGTCGGGGAGGTCTCGGGGCCACGACAGGTCTACACGGTTGAGTGCCGGGTGCGGGTTCGTGGGGGCCTGCCGCGCCTCTGAGGAGTCGGACTCGAACCGTGCTACAAGGTCCTGCCCCTTCTCCAGCACCCCGTCGGGCAGGCGTACGGTGCCCGATGCCGCCGCCACCAGGTCCACCCTCGCGTCTATCTCCCGCGCGAAAGCCTCCAAGCGCCCCGCGTCCGCCTCCGAGCGCATGTCCACCAGCGCGACCACCACGTACCGGTCCCGCGGATACCGGTCGTGCAGATCCCTGATCGTGTTCAGGACCGTGTTGCCCGTCGAGAACTCGTCGTCGACCAGGACCAGGGGGCCCTCGCCGGCCAGGAGCGCAGGGTCCTCCGGGAGGAGCAGATGGCTCGTGGCGTGGGAGTGGGACTCCTCGAAGCCGCCCGCGGGGGCCACGCCGGGGACCGGGCGGCGGGTGGAGTGGAGGTAGGGGGCGAGGGCGATGCCGTCGGCGACGGAGTGGCCGAGGCCCGTCGCCGTCTCCGCGTAGCCGAGGACGACCGCCCGGGCCGCCTCCTCGTCGCCCAGCAGATCGCGCACCCGGCGGCCCAGTGCGAAGCCATGGCCGTAGACGACCGAGGGCGACTGCGGGACATGCTTGCCCAGCACGTGGGAGACCAGCAGATGGGCCCGCTTGGGGTTGCGGCGCAGTGCCAGTCCCAGCAGGCCGGTGAGCCGGTCGTCGCCCACGAGTTCGACGCCGAGCCGGTCGGCGACCCACGTCCCCGACCAGACCCCGCCCGGCGTCCCGTCGTTCACTGCCTTGTTCATGCGTCCCTTGGTGTCCACGAAATGATCAGCCGGAGATTCCGGCGGCGAGCAGCTCCACGAAGCCGATGTCCTCGTTGGCCACCCCGAAGACCTCGGCGCGCAGCAGGGTCCGCTCGGCCCAGGCGCGATGCGGCTTCACTTCGTTCATCTTGTTCGTGTACTGCGATCTCAGCACCCCGCCGCCGCCCCGCTCGGGGCGCAGGATGTCCTGCGCGTCGCTGAACTCCTCGTGGCTGACCACGGACAGCGCGTGCACGGGCAGCACATGGGAGGGGTGGATGCAGGTCTTGCCGAGCAGGCCGTTGGCCTGGTCGAGGGTGATCTCGCGCAGCAGGCCGTCCATGGCGTGCTCGATGAGCGCCTCGCGCAGTTCCTCGGCCTGGCCCTCCAGGAAGGGGCTGCGGCGCAGCTGCGGCTTGAACATGCGCTCCTGGACCCGGAAGTACTCCCAGACCGGCCCGGTCACCGTGAACCCGGTGCCGTCGGCGCGGCCCAGCATGTTCACCACGTCGGCGATCACGGAGGCGACGATCTGGACGTCCCAGGCGGTCATGTCGGGGGCGCGGCGCAGGCCGTAGGAGGAGCAGAAGTCGGTGACGCCCAGACGGAGGGCCAGGACCCGCTCGCGGTACTTGTCGACCGCGCGGGCGATGCCCTCCAGGGTCTCTACGCGCGTCTCCCGGTAGAGCAGCTCCGGCGACTCCAGCACCGGCATCGCGAACAGCCGGTGCCCGCTCGCGACCTCGGCGGCGGAAAGGGCCTCCAGGAAGGGGATGCCGCGCTCCTCGGTGAACTTCGGAAGCACGAATCCGGACAGCAGCCGGACCGCGGGACCGAGCCGGCGGACGAGATCGGGGATCTGCTCGGGGGCACGGACCCGGATGAAGAGCAGCGGGAGATCCACCCGCCGCTCCGCCAGGTCCGTGAACTGCCGGACGAGGTTCTCCTCACCCTCGGCGACGTCCTCGTCACCGATCGAGTCTTCCAGGCACAGCACCATCGAGACCACGCCGCGTCCGGTCTGCTTGACGATGTCGTCGGCGAGCCGCGGCCGCGTGGCCGGACTGTAGAGCGTGGCGCCCAGGGCCGCGGAGAGCAGCCGGGCCGGGGAGTCCGCGGCGAACTCGCACGGCTCCTGATGGAAGAGGCGCTGACGCACCTCAGGGGCGATGTGCCCGAAATGACGCATATGACTCCCCCGTGGTAGCTGCGCCGCCTGTGAAGGGTGCGCAGGTGGCCGGTAATAGTACGTAGGTACCCATGTCCGAGGTTCCCACCGGGCATGAATTTCAGGTAACGCAGACAAGCACGGCCATGTCGACACCGGTACGAGACGAACCGGTGTCGCGCACCCCCGCGTTGTCGTGATCAGGACCGAGAGGGCAGGATGACCGCATGACGCACGCCATGCTGAAGGGGTCGAACGTCCCGCTGGAAGCCACCACGGTACGCGCCGTGCTGCGCTGGGCGCCCGGGCAGGGGGTCCCGGTCGTCGACGCCTCGGCGCTGCTCCTCGGCCCCGACGGCCGTGTGCGGTCCGACGAGGACTTCGTCTTCTACAACCAGCCCCGGCATCCCTCCGGGAAGGTCTGGCTTCTCGGCAAGAAACGCGTCGCCGAGGGCCCCACCGACACGATCCAGACAGATCTCGCCGGTGTCGAGCCCGACGTCAGCCAGATTCTCCTGGTCGCCTCGACGGACGACACGTCCGCGGAGGACGCCACCTTCGGCCGGGTGCAGGGCCTGTGCATCCTGCTGTACGACGCCTCGGTCGCCGACGGCGAGCCGCTGGTCTCCTTCGACATCAAGCCGGAGACGGGCAGGGAGACGGCCCTGATCTGCGGCGAGCTGTACCGCCGCGGCGAGGGCTGGAAGTTCCGCGCCCTGGGCGAGGGCTATGTGGAGGGTCTGCAGGGCCTGGCCACGGACTACGGCATCGTGGTGGACGAGTCCGACTCCGGTGAGACCCCGTCCCAGCCCGAGCCCACGTCGTTCCCGCTCCCCCCGGAGCAGCCGGCCCAGTCGGCCTCCTCGGTCCCCACCCAGGCGGCCTACGGCTACCCCCAGTCGCCGACCCCGGCCACGGCCCCCGTGGCAGCGGCGGCCGGTTACGGCTACCCGCACCCGGTGCCCGCGGTCCCTGCGGGCGCGGAGTTCCGCATGCCTCCCCAGGGGCCGCAGTTCATCGGGCGGTAGCGGCGCTCACCGGTCCGCCTTCGACTTGTATCCCCGCCCCCACTGCAACCCCCACCCGTACAATCGGTCCAGCTCGCCCTGGAACCCGTACACGAACTGCACCTCGCGCCGCACGATGAGCTCGCCCTTGACGTTCTCGATCATCACGACGGCGCAGGACCGGGCCTGAGGGTGCCGCTCGTCGAGGCCTATCTCGATGCGCGGCCCGTTGCTCGGGTACAGCGTCACGATGGCGTGCGTACGGTCGAACGCCGGCGTCTGGTCGTAGATGTACACGAAGACCAGCAGCCGCTTGATCTGGTCCCGGTGGTCGAGGTTGACGTACATCGTCTCGCCGGACGCCGAGCCGAACCGGTCGTCCCCGCTGAGCTTCACGTACGGCGGCGCGTTGACGTCTCCCAGCAGGCCGCCGAGGGGCTGGACGACCCCCTTGGTGCCGTCGGCCAGCTCGTACAGGCAGCCGAGGTCGAGGTCGACGTTGACCATGCTCTGGCTGTGCCCGAGGACCTCCGGCGGCTTGAGCGCCTTGAAGGGGTGCCGCAGCAGCGACTCCCGCTGCGAGCCGCCGATGTCGGAGGTCCGCATCCGCCAGGTCAGGTTGACGCGCAGGTTCCCGGTCGCCGCGCCCTGCTTGGTGAGCGAGACCCGGTTGTGCCGCTTGGTCAGTTCGATGGCGTTGCTGGCCGCGCTGCCCGAGTCGAAGTCGACCTCGCGGCCGCCCCGGAGTCCGTCCAAGAAGCCCATTCCCGCCCCCATGTTCACTTTGGAGAAAACCGGCGGGGCGGCCGGAGGCCGGCCGCCCCGCTCAGAGCGTTCCTCACCAGGAAGGGTGTCACACCCCGGACGAGACCTCAGTCTTCTCGTCCGAGCCCTCGGCTTTTCCCTCGGCGGCCGCGAGCGCCCTGTTGCGGCGTACGGAGGACAGGAAGGACCAGCCGATCAGGACCACTCCGACGAGACCGGTGATGATCTCGTGGATCTCGTACTGGATGGTGACCATGAGGATCACGGCGAGGGCGCCGATCGCGTAGTGCGCGCCGTGCTCCAGGTAGACGTAGTCGTCGAGGGTGCCCTGGCGGACCAGGTACACGGTCAGGGACCGGACGTACATCGCGCCGACGCCGAGGCCCAGTGCCATCAGGACGATGTCGTTGGTGATGGCGAAGGCGCCGATCACGCCGTCGAAGGAGAAGGAGGCGTCGAGGACCTCCAGGTACAGGAACATGAAGAACGCGGCCTTGCCGGCCATCAGGACCGCCGACTTGGACTTGCCCTCGCGCTCGGCCCGTTCCTCCTCCTCGTGCTCGCGTTCCTCGTCCTCTTCGAGCTTGTCCTCGAAGTAGCCGGAGAGTCCGCCGACCACCATGTAGGTGATCAGGCCCGCGATACCGGAGATCAGGACGGTCTGCGCCTTGTCGACATGCGCTCCGCCGTGCTGGTGGGCGTGGGTCGCGAAGGTGAAGGCGGTGATCAGCAGGACGACCAGGGCGATGCAGACCGACAGCATGTCGACCTTGCCGAGCTTGGCGAGCGGCCGCTCGATCCAGCGCAGCCACTGGATGTCCCGGTCCTCGAAGATGAAGTCCAGGAAGATCATCAGCAGGAACATGCCACCGAACGCGGCGATCGCCGGGTGCGCGTCGGTGACCAGCTCCTGGTAGTGGTCCTTGTTGTTCAGCGCGAGGTCGACCGCCTCGATGGGCCCCATCTTGGCGCTGATCGCGACGATCACGACGGGGAAGACCAGCCGCATGCCGAACACCGCGATCAGGACGCCGACCGTGAGGAAGATGCGCTGCCAGAAGGCGTTCATCTTCTTCAGGATTCCGGCGTTGACCACCGCGTTGTCGAACGACAGGGAGATCTCGAGGATGGAGAGGATCGCCACGACACCGAAGCCCTCCCACCCCCCGTAGAGGACCGCAGCGACCAAGCCGAGCGCGGTGACCGCGAACGACCAGCCGAAGGTTTTGAGAACCACTGGCTACCCAATCCGTACGTGTACGGGTTTCCCCCGTGCCGCACTCGGCTTTACGAAACTTTGAAGCGAAGTGTAGTCGGGTACCCCCGAAGCCCGACCCGGCCCCGGCTTTTGCTCATATCGCGTTACGAGACGTTGACCCCGAAGTCGAGGGCGATGCCCCTCAGGCCCGAGGCGTAGCCCTGCCCCACCGCCCTGAACTTCCACTCGCCCTGGTGGCGGTAGAGCTCGCCGAAGATCATCGCGGTCTCGGTGGAGGCGTCCTCGGAGAGGTCGTAGCGGGCCAGTTCCTGGCCGTCGGCCTGGTTGACCACCCGGATGAAGGCATTGCTGACCTGGCCGAAGGTCTGGCCGCGGTTGTCGGCGTCGTGGATCGACACCGGGAAGACGATCTTGTCGCACCGGTCCGGCACCTGGGAGAGGTCGACCAGGATCGACTCGTCGTCGCCCTCGCCCTCACCGGTGAGGTTGTCGCCGGTGTGCTCGACCGAGCCGTCCGGGCTCTTGAGCTGGTTGTAGAAGACGAAGTACTCGTCACCCAGGACCCGCCCGCTGCTGCACATCAGGGCGCTGGCGTCGAGGTCGAAGTCGGCTCCGGTGGTGGAGCGCGCGTCCCAGCCGAGTCCGACCATCACCTGGGTGAGGTTGGGGGCGGCCTTGGACAGGGAGACGTTCCCTCCCTTGGCGAGCGTGACGCCCATGTGCTGTTCCCTCCCCGAGAGTGTGTTTCTGTGCTGTTCCTGCACGTCCGGCGCCGCACGCAAACCGTGCGGCGCCGGACGAGGAGAGCCGGGGCAGGTCCGAGGACCTGCCCGGTGGACAGGTCCTAGACGTTGACGCCGAAGTCCTGGGCGATACCGCGCAGGCCCGAGGCGTAGCCCTGGCCGATGGCGCGGAACTTCCACTCCGCGCCGTTGCGGTAGAGCTCGCCGAAGACCATGGCCGTCTCGGTGGAGGCGTCCTCGGAGAGGTCGTAGCGCGCGATCTCCGCCTCGCCGGCCTGGTTCACGACGCGGATGAACGCGTTGCGCACCTGGCCGAAGGACTGCTGGCGGTTCTCGGCGTCGTAGATCGAGACCGGGAACACGATCTTGTCGACGTCGGCCGGGACGGCGGCGAGATTGACCTTGATCTGCTCGTCGTCGCCCTCGCCCTCACCGGTGATGTTGTCACCGGTGTGCTCGACCGAGCCGTCCGCGCTCTTGAGGTTGTTGAAGAAGACGAAGTTCGCGTCGCTGGCGACCTTGCCGGCCGCGTTCAGCAGCAGCGCGCTGGCGTCCAGGTCGAAGTCGGTGCCGGTCGTGGTGCGCACGTCCCACCCCAGACCGACGATGACCGCGGTCAGGCCCGGGGCCTCCTTGGTCAGCGATACGTTGCCGCCCTTGCTGAGGCTGACTCCCACGAGTCCTCCATAGGTTGCTGTTTCTGATGCTGCCGGATCAACGTTTCGATCCTAGTGACGGGTTCCCCGCACACGCAGTCCCTGGAGGCGAACAATCACAGGGTGTCGAGCGCCTTCACGTACTCGTTCAGGTCGCGGGCGTCCGGCAGGGCGTTGACGACGGTCCAGCGGACCACGCCCTCCTTGTCGATGACGAAGGTGCCGCGCACCGCGCAGCCCTTGTCCTCGGCGAAGACGCCGTAGGCCCGGGAGACCTCGCCGTGCGGCCAGAAGTCGCTGAGCAGCGGGTACTCCAGGCCCTCCTGCTCGGCGAAGACGCGCAGGGTGTGGATGGAGTCGTTGGAGACGGCGAGCAGCTGGGTGTCGCGGTCGGAGAACTGCGGCAGGTTGTCACGCAGCTCGCACAGCTCACCGGTGCAGACGCCGGTGAAGGCGAAGGGGTAGAAGAGCAGCACGACGTTCTGGGCGCCGCGGAAGTCGGACAGCTTCACGGTCCGGCCGTGGTTGTCCTTGAGCTCGAAGTCGGGGGCCTTTTCGCCGACCTGGATCGCCATCGCGTGGATGTCCCTTCGGGGGGCTGTTCGAGTGACACGCCCACCCTACGCAGCGATCACGGCAGGACGGCGGACGGGCCGGTCGCGCCGGCCCGTCCGGTCCTACAGGGCTACTTCTTGGACTTGGCCGCCTTGGGCGTCACCAGCCGGCTGCCACTCCAGTCCTTGCCCACGCTGACGCTCTTGGAGGCGGACAGGCCTGCCGTCGTCGCGGCTTCGGAGATGTCACTCGGCTCCACGTAGCCGTCTCGGCCGGTCTTCGGCGTCAGCAACAAGATCGAGCCGCCCTCCTCGATGTACGTGGTGGCGTCCACCAGCACATCGGTCAGGTCGCCGTCCTCGTCACGGAACCAGAGCACCACGGCATCGGCGACGTCGTCGTAATCCTCGTCCACAAGGTCGCTGCCGATGACTTGCTCGATGGCCTCGCGGAGTTCCTGGTCTACGTCGTCGTCGTAGCCGATCTCCTGGACCACCTGCTCGGGCTGGAACCCCAGCCTCACGGCAGGGCTCGTCTCCGCGTGGTCCGCGGTCGCGCTCACGGGTTGCCTCCTGATCTTGTCTTTGGGTATGTCTCAGCCACGCGCGTGCGCGAAGCATTGGCCGTAGTCCACACGGGCGGGGCGGATCGCGCAAGTACCCGGCGTTTCAGACCGCCGAAACGGTGACGTTCCGGAACGTGTCGCCCAACTCCTGGCACATCATCGCGCTCACGTCGTGACGCATGCCACACCTTTCTGCCCCCTTTGCGTGTTTGGGAACCATACCCGGGTGCGGACCCTCGGGTTACCCCGGAGTAGAGATGACGTTTGGCCCCCCGAGGTACACGATGGGGAGCGGTGCAGACATACAGAAATACGGCCCTCTGACAGGTAAGGAACAGCGTGGCTTCCGGATCCGATCGCAACCCGATCATCATTGGCGGCCTTCCGAGTCAGGTTCCTGACTTCGATCCCGAGGAAACCCAGGAGTGGCTCGACTCCCTCGACGCCGCCGTGGACGAGCGTGGCCGGCAGCGGGCCCGCTATCTGATGCTGCGGCTCATCGAGCGGGCCCGTGAGAAGCGCGTGGCCGTGCCCGAGATGCGCAGCACGGACTACGTGAACACCATCCCGACCGGAGCCGAGCCGTTCTTCCCGGGCAACGAGGAGATCGAGCGCAAGATCCTGAACGCCACCCGGTGGAACGCGGCCGTCATGGTCTCGCGCGCCCAGCGTCCCGGGATCGGCGTCGGCGGCCACATCGCCACCTTCGCGTCCTCCGCGTCCCTCTACGACGTCGGCTTCAACCACTTCTTCCGCGGCAAGGACGAGGGCGACGGCGGCGACCAGGTCTTCTTCCAGGGCCACGCCTCCCCGGGCATCTACGCGCGCGCGTTCCTGCTGGACCGCCTCAGCCAGGACAACCTCGACGCGTTCCGCCAGGAGAAGTCGAAGGCGCCGCACGGGCTGTCCTCGTACCCGCACCCGCGCCTCATGCCGGACTTCTGGGAGTTCCCCACCGTGTCGATGGGCCTCGGCCCGATCGGCGCGATCTACCAGGCGCGGATGAACCGCTACATGCACGCGCGCGGGATCGCCGACACGAGCAAGTCGCATGTGTGGGCGTTCCTCGGCGACGGCGAGATGGACGAGCCCGAGTCACTCGGACAGCTCACCATCGCCGCGCGCGAGGGCCTGGACAACCTGACCTTCGTCGTCAACTGCAACCTCCAGCGCCTAGACGGGCCGGTGCGCGGCAACGGCAAGGTCATCCAGGAGCTGGAGTCGGTCTTCCGGGGCGCCGGCTGGAACGTCATCAAGCTGATCTGGGACCGGACCTGGGACCCGCTGCTCGCGCAGGACCGCGACGGCATCCTGGTCAACCGGATGAACACCACCCCGGACGGCCAGTTCCAGACGTACGCCACCGAGTCCGGGGCCTACATCCGCGAGCACTTCTTCGGTGACGACCAGCGGCTGCGCGCCATGGTCGAGGGCATGACCGACGACCAGATCCTGCACCTGGGCCGCGGCGGCCACGACCACAAGAAGATCTACGCGGCGTTCAAGGCGGCCGTGGAGCACACCGGCCAGCCGACGGTCATCCTCGCCAAGACCGTCAAGGGCTGGACGCTGGGCCCGAACTTCGAGGGCCGCAACGCCACGCACCAGATGAAGAAGCTGACGGTCGACGACCTCAAGGGCTTCCGCGACCGGCTGCACCTGCCGATCTCCGACAAGGAGCTGGAGTCGGGCGCGCCGCCCTACTACCACCCGGGCCGGAACTCGGAGGAGATCCAGTACATGCACGACCGCCGGCTGGGTCTCGGCGGTTACGTCCCCACGCGCGTGGTGCGCGCCAAGCCGCTCGCACTGCCGGACGACAAGACGTACGCGACCGTGAAGAAGGGGTCCGGGCACCAGTCGATCGCCACGACGATGGCTTTCGTACGACTGCTCAAGGACCTGATGCGGGACAAGGAGCTCGGGCGCCGCTTCGTACTGATCGCGCCGGACGAGTACCGCACCTTCGGCATGGACTCGTTCTTCCCGAGTGCGAAGATCTACAACCCGCTCGGCCAGCAGTACGAGTCCGTCGACCGGGAGCTGCTGCTCGCGTACAAGGAGTCGCCGACGGGCCAGATGCTGCACGACGGCATCTCCGAGGCCGGCTGCACGGCCTCCCTCATCGCGGCGGGTTCGGCGTACGCCACGCACGGCGAGCCGCTGATCCCGGTCTACGTCTTCTACTCGATGTTCGGTTTCCAGCGCACCGGCGACCAGTTCTGGCAGATGGCCGACCAGCTGGCGCGCGGGTTCGTGCTGGGTGCGACCGCGGGCCGTACGACGCTGACCGGTGAGGGTCTCCAGCACGCGGACGGCCACTCGCAGCTGCTCGCCTCGACCAACCCGGGCTGTGTGGCGTACGACCCGGCGTTCGGGTTCGAGATCGCGCACATCGTGCAGGACGGTCTGCGCCGGATGTACGGGCCGGACAGCGAGGACGTCTTCTACTACCTCACCGTCTACAACGAGCCCATCCAGCACCCGGCCGAGCCGGAGAACGTGGACGCCGAGGGCATCCTCAAGGGCGTCTACCGCTTCTCCGAGGGCGTCTCGGGGACGATCCCGGCACAGATCATGGCGTCCGGTGTGGCCGTGCCGTGGGCGGTCGAGGCGCAGAAGATCCTCGCCGAGGACTGGGACGTCAAGGCGGACGTCTGGTCGGCGACCTCCTGGAACGAACTGCGGCGCGAGGCCGTGGCCTGCGAGGAGTACAACCTGCTGCACCCGGAGGAGGAGCAGCGGGTGCCGTACGTGACGCGGAAGCTGGCCGGGGCGCAGGGTCCGTTCGTGGCCGTCTCCGACTGGATGCGGTCGGTTCCCGACCAGATCGCGCGGTGGGTGCCGGGCACGTACCAGTCGCTGGGCGCCGACGGGTTCGGCTTCGCGGACACCCGGGGTGCGGCGCGGCGGTTCTTCCACATCGACGCGCAGTCGATCGTGGTGGGCGTGCTGACGGAGCTGGCACGGGAGGGCAAGGTGGACCGGTCGGTGCTGAAGCAGGCGATCGACCGGTACCAGTTGCTGGATGTCTCGGCGGCTGACCCCGGGGCGGCTGGAGGGGACGCGTAGTTCTTCGGCTGCGGGTGCGTGGGGGCTGGTCACGCGGTTCCCCGCGCCCCTTCAGGGCGCCTGCCACGCCCTGTCTCTTTACCGTTTCCCTACGATGCGGACATGAAGGAACAGTCGGCGCAGGCCCGTTGGGAACAGCACACCCAGCGGCCCCTTCTGGCGCTCGCGGTGCTGTTCGCCGTCGCCTACGCCGTGCCGATCGTGGACACCTCGGCGGGGCATTCGCTGACGGCGGCGTGCACGGTGGTCGAGTGGGTGGTGTGGGGGGTCTTCGCCGTCGACTACCTCATGCGGTTGTCGCTCTCGCGGGACCGCCGCGGATTCGTACGGCAGCACTGGATGGACCTGTGCGCCGTGGTGGTGCCGCTCATACAGCCCCTGCGCCTGCTGCGGCTCGTCTCCACGCTGCTGCTGGTGGGGCGGCGGGCCCGTATGGCCTCGCAGATCAGGGTGACAACATACGTCGGCGGGGCGGTCGTCGGGCTGCTGATGTTCGGCTCGCTGGCCGTGCTCTCGGTGGAGCGGGACTCCCCGAACGGGAACATCCGGACACTGGGTGACGCGGTGTGGTGGTCCTTCACGACCATGACGACCGTGGGCTACGGCGACCACGCCCCGACGACCGGCCTGGGCCGCATGATCGCGGTCGGACTCATGCTGTCCGGCATCGCCCTGCTGGGTGTGGTGACCGCGAACATCGCCGCGTGGTTCATCGAGCGCTTCG
The DNA here is from genome assembly GCF_049739545.1 of Streptomyces sp. SLBN-8D4. Taxonomy (NCBI): domain Bacteria; kingdom Bacillati; phylum Actinomycetota; class Actinomycetes; order Kitasatosporales; family Streptomycetaceae; genus Streptomyces; species Streptomyces sp. SLBN-8D4. The sequence goes on along the minus strand of NZ_JBMGQC010000001.1, from coordinate 6,782,471 downwards.
AGAAGGACGACGTGGAGGAACGCGAGCAGACGGAGGCGATCAGAGCCCTGACAGAGGAGGTCCGTGCGCTGCGAGCCGAGGTGGCGGCCTTGCGCAAGACATCCGTCGGGGGTTGAGGGGGACTGGGTCGAGGGCGACGCCGACCCCGCAGACGGATGACGGGAGCTCCGGGCCCAGGGCAGAGGCGGCCCCTCGCGAGCCGACTGCCGGATGATCGCGACGGGGCCGAGGGCGAATCCCGGCACGAAGAAACCCGCGATCGCACAGATACCGGGCCCTCCGGGGGACAGTCCCGGAGCCGCACAGCCGTCGGCAGACATGAGGCGGGCCCGCGATCGCGCAGACACTGCCCCCTCTGGGGCCCCAGACCCCGCCCCTCGGCGATGACTCCGAGCGTCGCGCGGTCCGGCCCGTCCGTGACCACCTGGCGTCCCGGGAGCCGCACAGCCGTCGGCAGACATGAGGCGGGCCCCCGGTCGTCCCACCGGGGGCCCTTCCCTCACGCGCCCCGGGTCAGAACAACCCGCTGCCCGGGGTGGCCGCTCCGACGAGCCAGATGATCGCCAGGAGCGTGTCGATGGCGCCCAGTACGAAGGCGACCAGTGCAGGCCAGGCACGACTTCCGCCCGACCAGGTGCGGCCCATGGCAAGCCAGCCGCAGACCATCGCGACGGGGCCGAGGATGATGCCCAGTACGAAGAAACCCGCGATCGCGCAGATCACTCCGATGATTCCGAGCGTCGCGCGATCCGGCCCGGTCCGTGACCACGTCCGGCCACGTGATCGGGGGTACCTGCGCGTTCCGTGTCCGAAGCCCGCCATCATCAACTCCCTGACACCCTTGGTTGGTTGGGTTCGTCTCGGGTTCAACGATGCGAGTACCCCGGTCCCCGGGGTTAATCCTCCGGCCTTGCGGCGCGCCGCCCCCCTCCGGCAGCGCGCCGCAGCGCCGTCCGCCCTCCGCGGCGTACGAGCCTGCCGTGCGGAGGGCTTGACTTACTGTGACCTGCGGCGCGTACCGGAGGCGAGAAATCTTTAGCCTCTTCACCCTGATAGGCGAAGTTCGCTGACGTCTCGTCAGGCGTCAGATGTGGCCGACGCCCGCACCCGCCTCCGCGTTCTCGCCGCGCTTGGTGAGCAGGGCGACCAGGACCGCGAACGCGGCGACTCCCGCGGCGACCAGGGACGCGAGGCTCATGCCGGAGATGAAGGTGTCGTGGGCGACATCGGTGATCTTCGCGACGATCTCCGGCGGGGTCCCCTTGGCGACCGGGGCCACGCCCACCTGGACCGCCTCCGACGCCTGGTCCAGCTGGGCCGGCGTCAGCGGCGGCAGACCCGCGTCCTTCCAGTTGCCCGCGAGGTCGCCGTCCACCTTGGAGGCCATCACGGCGCCGAGGACGGCCGTACCGAGGCTGCCGCCGATCTGCATCGCGGCCTGCTGGAGACCGCCGGCCACACCGGAGAGCTCCATGGGCGCGTTGCCCACGATGACCTCGGTGGCGCCGACCATCACGGGCGCGAGGCCGAGGCCGAGCAGCGCGAACCAGAGGGACATCAGCGCGCTGCCGGTGTCCGTCTCAAGCGTGGACATGCCGTACATGGCGATCGCGGTGGCCGCCATGCCGCCCGCCAGCGGGATCCGCGGACCGAGCTTGGTGATCAGCGCGCCCGCGAGCGGGGAGCCGACGATCATCATCCCGGTGAGCGGGAGCAGGTGGAGACCGGCGTCGATCGGGCTCATCCCGTGCACGTTCTGTAGATAGAAGGTCACGAAGAACAGGCCGCCCATGAACGCGATCGCCATGAGGACCATGAGCACCACACCGGCCGACAGCGCCACCGAACGGAACAGCCCGAGCGGGACCAGCGGCTCCTTGACCTTCGTCTCCCAGAGGGCGAACAGCCCGAAGCCCACGACGGAGGCGACGATGAAGGTCCAGGTCAGTCCGTCGCCCCAGCCCCAGGTCGGGGCCTTGATGAGCGCCCACACCAGGCAGAACATGGCGGCGGACAGCAGGGCTATGCCCAGGAGGTCGAAGGAGCGCGGGGCGTTCTCGGCGCGGTGGTCGAGGAGGATCAGCACCCCGAGGACGAGGGCGAGGACACCCACCGGCACGTTGATGAAGAACACCGACTGCCAGTTGACGTGTTCGACCAGGACACCGCCGAGGATCGGGCCGCCGGCGGTGGAGGCGCCGATGACCATGCCCCAGATGCCGATGGCCATGTTGAGCTTCTCGGCCGGGAAGGTGGCCCGCAGCAGACCGAGCGCGGCCGGCATCAGCAGGGCGCCGAACAGGCCCTGCAGCACCCGGAAGGTGACGACCGCGGCGATGCTGCTGGACAGTCCGATCGCGCCCGAGGCGGCGGCGAAGCCGACGACGCCGATCAGGAAGGTCTGGCGGTGGCCGAAGCGGTCACCGAGCTTGCCGGCGGTGATCAGGGCGACCGCCAGCGCGAGGAAGTAGCCGTTGGTGATCCACTGGACGTCCGCGAAGCTCGCCTTGAGGTCGGCCTGGATGGCCGGGTTGGCGATGGCCACGATGGTGCCGTCGAGGGCCACCATCATGACCCCGACGGCCACGGTCAGCAGGGTGAGCCAAGGGTGGCCGCGCAGTCCCGAGGCGGCCGGCTGATCCGACGGGGACTGTGACGCCCGGTCCCCCGGCCCCGTCGTGTCGATGGTGGTCTGACTAGTCATGCGTTCGAGGCTAGTGACAGCCGCTGACAATTGACAAACCAATTCACAAGTCGGTAACTGACACCAATGGACACACTGCGCGAACGCAAGAAACAGCGCACCCGGGAGGCACTGCTGCGGGTGGCGATCGAGCTGTTCACCACCCGGGGCTACGAGCAGACGACCGTCGACGACATCGCCGACGCCGTCGGGGTCTCGCAGCGCACCTTCTTCCGCTACTTCGCCGGCAAGGAGGACGCCGCGCTCGCCCTGGACGCGATGACGGTGAGCAACTTCGTGGACTCCGTACGCGCGCGTCCGCCGCACGAACCCCCGCTGGAGGCGCTGCGCCAGGCCGTGCTCCAGGGGTGGGACACGCTGCACGAGGTCGTCGAGTCGGTCGTGCCGGTGGAGCGGTTCCTCGGCATGTACCGGGTGATCGAGTCGACGCCCGTCCTGCTCGCCGCGCATCTGCGGCGCTCGGCCGAGGTCGAGGAGGTGCTCACCCGGGTGCTGGCCGAACGCGAGGGCCTCGACGCGGCCACCGACCCGCGGCCCAGGCTGCTGGTGGCCGTCTTCAGCGGAGTGATGCGGGTGACGGAACGCCAGTGGTCGACCGACGGGGAGTTCAGCCTGGAGGCGATGCGCGCGCTGACGGTCTCCCACCTCGAACTGCTGGGTCCCGCGCTGACCGGCAAGTGGGTCCCCTACACCAAAACGTGATACCCGTCACTGGATTAACCCGAGACCGTCCCGTTCTCCTAGTGTGTCCTTTCAGTGACTTCCTTCGACACCTCCCCGCAACTCAACGTCTGGCGCGCACTGCTCGCGCTGGCCGTGGTGTTCGTGATGCTGGCGACCACCGGCTGGACGGCGCTGCGCAACCAGCGGGAGGCCGGTCCGCTCCAGGCCTCGCTCGAGTCCTGGGCGCACGGCCGCCTCCACGGACACCGGCTGCCCGACCCGGACACCGGCCCCGCCCAGCTCACCCGCTTCTTCGCCTCGCTCAGCTCCCAGGAGCGGGTCCGCCTCGCCCAGGACTACCCGCTCGCGGTCGGCAACATGAACGGCGCCCCCGTGGCACTGCGCTACCAGGCCAACCGCCTCGCGCTCCTCCAGGCCCGTGCCGTCGAGCGCACCCGCATGCACGACGCCCGGCTGACGCCGGCCGGCCAGCAGGAGGCGGGCCGCCGTATGCACCGCTTCGAGGCGCTGACCGCCCCGGACCGCCACATCCTCGCCTTCGACCCCGACGGCTCCGGCCGGGTCGCCGAGGTCTTCGGCGACCTCGGCTCGGCAGAGCGGGTCTCCGTCGTCGTGCCCGGCGTCGACACCGACGTGCTCACCTTCCAGCGCACGAATCGCAGTTACTCCGCTCCGGTCGGCATGGCCCAGGCCCTGTACCGGGCCGAGCGGAAGGCGAGCCCGGCCACGCGTACGGCGGTGATCGCCTGGGCGGACTACACGGCACCCGCAGGACTCGGCATCGACTCGGCCACCGCGATGCGCGCCGAGAACGGCGCCGTCCGGCTGAACGCGCTGGTCCGCGCGCTGCCCGGCACCTCGCCCGTCTCCCTGTTCTGCCACAGCTACGGCTCGGTGGTGTGCGGGGTGGCCGCGCACAAGCTGCCCGGCCGGGTGGCCGACATCGCGGTGGCCGGCAGCCCCGGGATGCGGGTCTCCAACGCCTCCCATCTGCGCACCACCGCGCGGGTGTGGGCGATGCGGGACGCCGACGACTGGATCCAGGACGTGCCGTACCTGGAGGTGGGCGGGCTCGGCCACGGCGCCGACCCGGTGTCCTCCGCGTTCGGCGCGCGCGTGCTGTCCGCGCAGGGTGCGGACGGTCACGCCGGTTACTTCGAACCCGGAACGGAGAGCCTGTTCAACTTCGCCGAGATCGGCATTGGCGCGTACCGCTCGGTGCAGTGCGCCCACGAGGACGAAGCCTGTCGCGCCGGTTTGTCCGGCACGGCCACGGCCGGACGCGCGTAGAGGCCGCAGGAAGTGCGGTCTGCGCGAGGAGGGACGAAGGAGCTCGTGCCGAATACGATGACCCGCATGGGTGACGTACTGGCCGGATTTCATGCCGCCTGGGAGTTCGAGTCCGACTCCGTGCTCATCCGCTACGAACGGGGGATTCGCACACCGAAGCTCTTCCAGGCGCTGGGGGAACGACGGATCCCGCTGGAGGCGATCTCCGGGGTGACGCTGACTCCCGGCAAGCGGGGCACGGTGGTGCTGCACGCCGAGCCGCGGCCCGGGGCGGACCCGCTCATGGAGGCGGCGGCGGGGCAGCTGAAGGAAGGGTGCGACCCCTACCGGCTGGTGCTGCCGGCCGACAAGGAGACGCTCGCCGAGTACTACACGGACGAGCTGCGCGCGCTCCTGAAGGAGGACGACGAGCCGGCGGACCGATTCCTGGTACCGGCGCCCGAGGTGCCGTTGCAGTTCAAGGCGTACGACGGCAAGGCGAGCTTCGACGGCAGTACCGTGCGCTTCCGCTGGTTCTGGACGGGAGCGTCCTCGGCGAAGTGGAAGGCCGGCGACCAGAATTTTCCGGTCTCCGAGCTGACGGGCGTCGAGTGGCGGTCGCCGGAGGTCTTCGAGGGGCATCTGCGATTGCTCCGCGGTGAGCCGGGGCCGGTGCAGGCGGACCAGGATCCGGCGGCCGTGGTGTTCGGGCTCGGGTACGGGCCGGTCCATGAGTCCCTGCCGTTCGCGGCGGCGGTCCTGGCGGCCGTACGGCGACGAGGACCCGCGACGGCGGTCCCGGCCGCGACCGCGCCGCGCCGGGACCCCGCCGACATCGCCGAGCGCATCCGCCACCTCGGGGAACTGCACCAGGCCGGCCTGGTCACCGACGAGGAGTTCTCCGTGAAGAAGGCGGAGTTGCTGGCGGAGCTCTAGCTCACTCGCGGCCCGCGGACGAGAACCGCATGTCCGCGTACCGGTCGCCCGCCACCTGGCCCGCGATCGGCTCGAGCAGCTCCAGCTCCTCCTTCGTGAGCTCGATGCCCGTCGCCGCCGCGTTCTCCTCGACCCTGCTCGGCTTGCGGGTGCCCGGGATCGGGATCACCGGCAGGTCGTGGACCGTCGTCTGCTGCTGGACCCAGGCGAGCGCGATCTGGCCCAGGGAGACCCCATGGGCCTCGGCGACCGTGCGGACCGGCTCCAGCAGGGCCGCGTTCGCCGCCGCGTTGTCGCCGGTGAAGCGGGGCTGCTGGCGGCGGAAGTCGTCGGCCGTGAGGTCCTTGTCGGCGTTGCTGAAGGAGCCGGTGAGGAAGCCGCGGCCGAGCGGGGAGTACGGGACGAGGGCCACGCCCAGTTCGCGGGCGGCAGGGACCACCTTGGCCTCGATGTCCCGGCTGAACAGGGACCACTCCGACTGCACGGCGGCGATGGGGTGGACGGCCTGGGCCGCGCGCAGCTCCGCCGCGGTGACCTCGCTCAGACCCAGGTGCTTGACCTTGCCCTCGCGCACCAGCTCGGCCATGGCGCCGACGGACTCCTCGATCGGCACGTTCACATCGCGCCGGTGCATGTAGTAGAGGTCGATCGCGTCGACGTCCAGGCGCTTCAGGCTCGCCTCGACCGCCTGGCGGATGTAGGGCGGGTCGTTGCGGATGATCCGCCTGGTCGGGTCGTCCGGCGGTATGGACAGGGCGAACTTGGTGGCGATCACGACCTCGTCGCGGTGGGCCTTGAAGAACGGGGACAGGAACTTCTCGTTCTCCCCCTGGCCGTAGGCGTCCGCCGTGTCGTAGAGCGTGATGCCGAGCTCCAGGGCGCGCTCCAGGGTGGCCCGGGACGCCTCCGCGTCCACGGGGCCGTACGCGAAGCTCATGCCCATGCAGCCGAGTCCCTGGACGCCGACCTCCGGGCCGGTCTCTCCCAGTCGTGCGGTGGGGATCCTGCTGTCGGTCATCCTGCCTTCTCCTTCTCCCAGTCGGCGCTGCCGGCCTCGGCGTAGAAACTGATCTTGTGGTCGAGCACGGCGAGGGTGTCCTGGAGCTCCGCGATCCGGGCCAGCACGTCCCGGCGGGTCGCCTCAAGGAGCTTGAAGCGGTCGCCGAAGGTCTGGTCGCCCTCCCGCACCAGTTCCGCGTAGCGCACCATGTCGGCGACCGGCATGCCGGTGAGCCGGAGCTTGCCGACGAAGGCGAGCCAGTCGAGGTCGCGGTTGCTGTAGCGGCGCTGGCCGGTGTGCGAGCGGTCGATGTGCGGCATGAGGCCGATGCGCTCGTACCAGCGCAGGGTGTGCGCGGTCAGGCCGGTGAAGGCGACGACCTCGCTGATCGTGTAGCTGTCCTGGCCGTTCGGGCGCCGGTGCGGGTGCGGCGGGGCGGCACAGCTGTCGGTCCTGGTACTTGTGGTCTCCATCACCGTCATGGCCTCAACGCTATGGCCTTGGAGTGCACTCCAAGCAAGCGGTACCGGTAAGAAATCGGCAGGACGCGCCCCAGGTGCGGTCGCTAGCGTGCGGACCATGAGTCTCGTACGCCGTGCCACGACCGAGGACGCCGAGGAAGTGCTGCGTCTGCGCCAGGTGATGATCGACGCTCTGCCCGGCGGGGACGCCTCCACAGCGTGGCACGCCGAGGCGCTGCCGTCGCTGCGGCGGAAGCTGGGCGAGGCCGACGGGGACTTCGCCGCCTTCGTCGTCGACCACCCGGACCGGCCGGGGGCGCTGGGCGCGCTGGTGGTCGGGACGGTCGACTACCGGATCGGCAAGGCGGGCAATCCGCACGGGGTGGCCGGGTACGTCTTCAGCGTCGCCACCGACCCGCAGGCGCGTCGGCGCGGGTACGCGCGGGCGTGCATGGACGAACTGCTGGCGTGGTTCCGCGAGCGGGGCGCCGGGCAGGTCATGCTGACCGCGTCCCAGGACGCCGAGTCGCTCTACGTCTCGCTCGGCTTCGTCCACAAGCCGGACCCCACGATGATTCTGAAGCTCTGAGCCGCTTACGCTCGACGGCATGTCCTTGCAGAGCCTCGCGTTGATCGAGAACTGGCCGGTTCCCACCGCTGCGGCGGGGGTGGTCCGGGCCGACGGCACGGTCCTCGGCACCCACGGTCCGACCGGCCACCGCTTCCCGCTGGCCTCGGTCACCAAGCCGCTCGCCGCGTACGCCGTCCTCGTCGCGTACGAGGAGGGGGCGGTCGAGCTCGACGAGCCGGCCGGGCCGAGCGGATCGACGGTGCGGCACCTGCTCGCGCACACCTCGGGGCTGGCCTTCGACGAGCACCGGGTCACCGCCCCGCCCGGGGAGCGGCGGCTGTATTCGAACGCCGGGTTCGAGCAGCTCGGGGACCACCTCGCCAAGGCCACGGACATCCCGTTCGCGGAGTATCTGCGGCAGGCGGTCCTGGAGCCGCTGGGCATGACGTCGACGTCCCTGGAGGGCTCGCCCGCGAAGGACGGCGTGTCCACGGTCGGGGATCTCCTCCGGTTCGCGGCGGAGGTGCAGGCGCCCCGGCTGCTGGACCCGCGCACGGTCGCGGAGGCGATGACCGTCCAGTACCCGGGCACGAAGGGCGTCCTGCCCGGCTACGGCCACCAGAACCCCAACGACTGGGGCCTCGGCTTCGAGATCCGCGACGGCAAGTCCCCGCACTGGACGGGGAGTTCCTCGTCCCCTCGCACCTTCGGGCACTTCGGCCAGTCCGGCACCTTCCTGTGGACCGACCCGGACGCGCGGGCGGCCTGCGTGGCGCTGACGGACCGCGCGTTCGGGCCGTGGGCGGTCGAGGCGTGGCCGGCGTTCACCGACGCCGTCCTGGCCGAGCTCTAGGACATCTCCCACACCAGCAGTTCGGCCGGGGTCACCGCCACCAGGTCCAGCTCCTTGGCCTCGGTGACCCGGGCCGCGTCACCGGCTCCCAACTCCTCGCCGTCCAGCCGCACTTCCCCCCGCACGACATGGACGTACAGGTGGCGCCCGTCCGGCACCGCCGTCCGCTCCCCCGCACCGAGCCGCCGTACGTGCAGCATCGCGCCCGCCTCGGGGATCGCGTACGGCGTCGAGTCGGCGATCCCGCGGACGATCTCGTACGACGGCTCGCCGCCGGGCTCCAGGGGTGCCAGCCAGGTCTGCACGAAGGTCAGCGGGGTCTCGGCGTCGTTGCGCTCGACGTGCCGGACGCCCGCGGCGGCGCTCAGCCGCTGGACGTCACCGGGCCGTACGACCGTCTCGTGCCCGGTGGAGTCCCGGTGCGTCAGCTCCCCCTCGACCACCCACGTCACGATCTCGGTGTGGCTGTGCGGATGTTCGTCGAACCCGGCCCCGGGCAGCAGCCGCTCCTCGTTGCAGGCGATCAGCGCGCCGAACCGGAGGTTGTCGGGGTCGTAGTGCGGACCGAACGAGAAGGCGTGCCACGACTCGATTCCGGTCCCGGGGTCCCCGCCTGGGTAGCGCTCCGCGGCGCGCCGTACGTCCGTCACGGCACCACGGTAGTGCCAGGGCGGGCCGCCCGTGGGGTCTCGGGCGGTACCCGGCGGCGCGCACTGACGTCCGGATAAGGCAGTCTTGTCCCCGTGCCCGAACCCGAACACCGCAAGTCCGACCCCGCCGCACGCGCCCCCCATGCTCATGCCGCGACCCTGAGGCGGCTGGAGAAGTCGTCCGGGTCGCTCGCCCAGCAGGCCATCACGCGCATGGACGAGACGCTGCCGTGGTACCGGGCGATGCCCCCGGAGAACCGTTCCTGGATCGGGCTGGTCGCCCAGGCCGGTATCGCGGCCTTCACGGAGTGGTTCCGGCGTCCGGACGCCCCGCAGGCCATCTCCACCGACGTGTTCGGGACCGCTCCCCGTGAGCTGACCCGGGCCATCACACTGCGGCAGACCGTGGAGATGGTGCGCACCACCATCGAGGTCATGGAGAGCGCGATCGACGAGGTCGCCGCCCCCGGTGACGAGTCCGTGCTGCGTGAGGCCCTGCTCGTGTACGCCCGCGAGATCGCCTTCGCCACCGCGCAGGTCTACGCCCAGGCCGCCGAGGCACGCGGTGCCTGGGACGCCCGGCTGGAGTCGCTCGTGGTGAACGCGGTGCTCAGCGGGGAGGCCGACGAAGGGGCCGTGAGCAGGGCGGCGGCTCTGGGGTGGAACGCGCCCGAGCATGTGTGTGTCGTGCTCGGCACCGCTCCCGACGGCGACTCGGAGCTGACGGTCGAGGCCATCCGGCGGGCCGCCCGGCACGCCAAGCTCCAGGTGCTGACCGGGGTGCTCGGGGCCCGGCTCGTGGTGATCGCGGGCGGCAGCGACAACCCGCTCGCCGTGGCCAAGTCGCTGATCGGGCCCTATGCGGCCGGACCCGTGGTCGCCGGGCCCGTGGTACCCGATCTGCTCGCCGCGACCCGCTCCGCGCAGGCGGCCGCCGCCGGTCTCAAGGCGTGTTCCGCCTGGCAGGACGCCCCGCGCCCGGTGCTGGCGGACGACCTGCTTCCGGAACGCGCGATGGCCGGTGATCCCAGTGCGCGCGAGCAGTTGGTGGAGGAGATCTACAGACCGCTGGAGGAGGCCGGTTCCGCGCTCCTGGAGACGCTCTCGGTCTACCTCGAACAGGCGTCCAGTCTGGAGGGTGCGGCCCGGATGCTCTTCGTGCATCCCAACACCGTGCGCTACCGGCTTCGACGTGTGACTGACGTCACCGGCTGGTCACCCTCCGATGTACGTTCGGCGTTCACCCTGCGCATCGCGCTCATCCTGGGGCGTCTGGCCGACGGAGATCTCCAGCCCTAGGCTTTTGTCGGGGGCCCACAAAACCCCCTCGTGTTCTTCGTCCCTGTCCCCACGGGCGGCTTGGGCCGCCCTCAAGAGAGAGTGTGAGAGTGCTCGTACTCGTCGCTCCCGGCCAGGGCGCCCAGACGCCCGGCTTCCTGACCCCCTGGCTCGAACTCCCCGGTGCCGCGGACCGCGTCGCCGCGTGGTCCGACGCCATCGGACTGGACCTCGCCCACTACGGCACACAGGCCGACGCGGACGCCATCCGCGACACCTCGGTGGCCCAGCCGCTGCTGGTCGCAGCCGGGATCCTGTCCGCCTCGGCACTCGGTGACACGGCCACGATCGCCCCGGGCGCCGTCGCCGGGCACAGCGTCGGTGAGATCACCGCCGCGGCCTTCGCGGGCGTGCTGGACGACGCCGCCGCCCTCACCCTCGTACGCAGGCGGGGTCTGGCCATGGCCGACGCCGCCGCGATCACCGAGACCGGCATGTCGGCGCTGCTCGGCGGCGACCCCGAGGTCTCCGTGGCGCACCTGGAGAAGCTGGGTCTGACCCCGGCGAACGTCAACGGCGCCGGGCAGATCGTCGCCGCGGGCACGCTGGAGCAGCTCGCCGTCCTGAACGACGACAAGCCCGAGGGCGTCCGCAAGGTCGTCCCGCTGAAGGTCGCCGGCGCCTTCCACACGCACCACATGGCCCCCGCGGTCGACGCGCTGGCCAAGGCGGCCGCCGACCTGACGCCGGCCGACCCGACGCTCACGTACGTCTCGAACAAGGACGGGCAGACCGTCGCCACCGGCGCCGAGGTGCTGGAGCGGCTGGTCGGCCAGGTCGCCAACCCGGTCCGCTGGGACCTGTGCATGGAGACCTTCAAGGAGCTCGGCGCCACCGCGTTCATCGAGGTCTCCCCCGGCGGCACGCTGGTCGGCCTCGCCAAGCGCGCGCTGCCCGGCGTGAAGACGCTGGCCCTGAAGACCCCCGACGACCTCGACGCTGCTCGCGAGCTCATCGCCGAGCACAGTGCCTGAGAAGGAGCACGAGAGCATGTCGAAGATCAAGCCCAGCAAGGGCGCCCCGTACGCGCGCATCCTCGGTGTCGGCGGCTACCGCCCGACCCGGGTCGTGCCGAACGAGGTGATCCTCGAGACGATCGACTCGTCCGACGAGTGGATCCGCTCGCGCTCCGGCATCCAGACCCGCCACTGGGCGAACGACGACGAGACCGTCGCCGCGATGTCGATCGAGGCGTCCGGCAAGGCGATCGCAGACTCCGGGATCTCCGCCGAGCAGATCGGCGGCGTGATCGTCTCGACGGTCTCGCACTTCAAGCAGACTCCGGCCGTGGCGACGGAGATCGCCGACAAGCTGGGCACGAACAAGGCCGCCGCCTTCGACATCTCGGCGGGCTGCGCGGGCTTCGGCTACGGCCTCACCCTCGCCAAGGGCATGATCGTCGAGGGCTCGGCAGAGTACGTACTTGTCATCGGCGTGGAGCGGCTGTCCGACCTCACCGACCTCGAGGACCGGGCCACCGCCTTCCTGTTCGGCGACGGTGCCGGCGCGGTCGTGGTCGGCCCGTCCGCGGAACCCGCCATCGGCCCCACGGTCTGGGGCTCCGAGGGCGACAAGTCCGAGACGATCAAGCAGACCGTGGCGTGGACCGAGTACGACTCCACGGGCAAGTTCCCCGCGATCACGCAGGAGGGCCAGGCGGTGTTCCGCTGGGCCGTGTTCGAGATGGCGAAGGTCGCCCAGCAGGCGCTGGACGCGGCCGGGATCAGCCCGAGCGACCTGGACGTCTTCATTCCGCACCAGGCCAACGAGCGGATCATCGACTCGATGGTGAAGACGCTGAAACTGCCGGAGCACGTCACGGTCGCGCGTGACGTGCGCACCACCGGCAACACCTCGGCCGCCTCGATCCCGCTCGCTATGGAGCGGCTTCTGGCGACCGGTGAGGCGAAGAGCGGCGACACCGCGCTCGTCATCGGATTCGGGGCGGGTCTCGTCTACGCCGCCACTGTCGTTACCCTCCCCTAGGCACTCCGTGCCGGACCGACCGGTCCGGCACGGGAAGCACTGCCAACCCTCTGATCAAGAAAACGAAGGAGCGCCCCCATGGCCGCCACTCAGGAAGAGATCGTCGCCGGTCTCGCCGACATCGTGAACGAGATCGCCGGCATCCCGGTTGAGGACGTCCAGCTGGACAAGTCCTTCACCGACGACCTGGACGTCGACTCGCTGTCCATGGTCGAGGTCGTCGTCGCCGCCGAAGAGCGCTTCGACGTCAAGATCCCGGACGACGACGTCAAGAACCTCAAGACGGTCGGCGACGCCACCGACTACATCCTCAAGCACCAGGCCTGAGCCACTGCTTGGGTCGGACGCTGACCGGCCCCGCCACCCGGCGGTGGCGCCGCTTAATCCTCGTACCGTTGGAGAAAGATTTCCCGTGAGCCCGACCAATCGCACCGTGGTCGTCACCGGTATCGGCGCAACCACACCGCTGGGTGGCGACGCAGCCTCTACCTGGGAGGGTCTCGTCGCCGGCAAGTCCGGCGTCAAGCCCCTGGAGCAGGAGTGGGCCGCTGACCAGGCGGTCCGTATCGCGGCACCCGTCGCCGTGGAGCCGACCGAGGTCATTCCGCGGCCGCAGGCCCGGCGCCTCGACCGTTCGGCGCAGTTCGCGCTGGTCGCCGCCAAGGAGGCGTGGGCCGACGCGGGCTTCGAGGGCAAGGCCGGTGAGGACCAGAAGGTCGACCCGGACCGCCTCGGCGCCGTCATCGCCTCCGGCATCGGTGGCGTGACGACTCTCCTCGACCAGTACGACGTGCTGAAGGAGAAGGGCGTCCGCCGCGTCTCCCCGCACACCGTTCCCATGCTGATGCCGAACGGCCCCTCGGCCAACGTGGGCCTGCTGGTGGGCGCCCGTGCGGGCGTGCACACGCCGGTCTCCGCCTGCGCCTCGGGCGCCGAGGCCATCGGCTACGCCATCGAGATGATCCGCACCGGCCGCGCCGACGTCGTCGTCGCGGGTGGCACGGAGGCGGCGATCCACCCGCTGCCCATCGCCGCGTTCGGCAACATGATGGCGATGTCCAAGAACAACGAGAACCCCGAGGGCGCCTCGCGTCCCTACGACATCGCCCGGGACGGCTTCGTCCTCGGCGAGGGCGCCGGTGTCGTCGTCCTGGAGTCCGCGGAGCACGCCGCCAAGCGCGGCGCGCGGGTGTACGCCGAGGCGGTCGGACAGGGCATCTCCGCCGACGCCCACGACATCGTGCAGCCCGAGCCGGAAGGCCGGGGCATCTCGGCCGCCCTGCAGCACCTGCTCGACAACACCGACCTGAACCCGGCGGAGATCGTGCACGTCAACGCGCACGCCACGTCGACCCCGGCCGGTGACATCGCCGAGCTCAAGGCGCTGCGCAAGGTGTTCGGCGACGACGCCGACCACTTCGCCGTGTCCGCCACCAAGTCGATGACCGGTCACCTGCTCGGTGGCGCGGGCGGCGTGGAGACGGTCGCGACCGTCCTCGCCCTCTACCACCGGGTGGCTCCGCCGACCATCAACGTCGAGAACCTCGACCCGGAGGCGGAGGCCAACGCCGACGTCGTCCGCGGCGAGGCGCGCAAGCTGCCCGTGGAGGGCCGTATCGCCGCGCTGAACGACTCGTTCGGGTTCGGCGGGCACAACGTCGTACTGGCGTTCCGCACGGTCTGAGAACCGTCCGTACGCAACGGAAGGGCCCCCACCGGTCGGTGGGGGCCCTTCATGTGTACGGCACGTCTGCGGCGGACTCACACCACCTGGTGCAGCCAGCGGACCGGGGCGCCCTCGCCCGCGTACCGGAACGGCTCCAACTCGTCGTCCCAGGGCTTGCCGAGGAGCTTGGCCAGCTCGGCCTCCAGGTCCGTCTCCCCGCGCTGGGAGCGGGTCAGGGCCGCGCGCAGGCGGTCCTCCGGGATCAGGATGTCGCCGTGGATGCCGGTGACGGCGTGGAAGATGCCGAGTTCGGGGGTGCAGCTGTAGCGCTCGCCCTCCGCAGTGGGGCAGGGCTCGGCCGTGACCTCGAAGCGCAGCAGGTGCCAGCCTCTGAGGGCGGAGGCGAGCTTGGACGCGGTGCCCACCTCGCCCTTCCAGGAGAACTCCGAGCGCCAGGTGCCCGGCGCGGCCGGCTGCCGGATCCAGTCGAGGTTGACGCGCGTGCCGAGCACCCCGGCGACGGCCCACTCGACGTGCGGGCACAGCGCGCGCGGCGCGGAGTGCACGTACAGAACTCCACGTGTCGTCACCGGGACCTCCGGGCAGAGCGGGACAGGTCTTGCTGGCCGGCACGGCGGCGATGCCGACCGGCCACGTTGATGGCGAGGCTACCGTGCGGCGGCGCAAGGAGTGTGACGTACCGTCGGTCCCGATGCCCCGAAACGCCCGCCATTCACCCGGCAGGACGCTAGTACGGGTGTCGATCGTTCCCTCGGGGCCACCGGGAACTCTCGTGCGTTGTTATGAGAGGACCACCATTTCACGAGGGGAACACCACGGATGCGGAAGCAGGGCCACCGCTCGCGGGCCGTCGTCGCCGTCCTGACGGCGGCTCTTGTGGGCCTCGCCGGCTGCGACGCCGTGGGCGGCGACTCGGCGGCTCCCACCCAGAAGCCCAAGCCCTCGCCGAAGCCGACTCCGGCGTGGGACAGCAGCCCGGCCTCGATCGCCGCCGTCGGCGACTCCATCACCCGTGGCTTCGACGCCTGCGGAATCCTCAAGGACTGCCCCGACGTGTCCTGGGCCACCGGCGGCAGCACCCAGGTCGACTCCCTCGCCGTCCGGTTGCTGGGGCGGGCGAAGGCGGCCGAGCGGAGCTGGAACTACGCGGTGTCCGGGGCGCGGATGGCCGACCTGCCCACGCAGATGGCACAGGCCGCCTCGCGCACACCGGCGCTGGTCACCGTGATGGTGGGCGCCAACGACGCCTGCCGGGACTCCACGGCGGCGATGACGTCGGTGTCCGACTTCCGCGCCGGCTTCGAGGACGCGCTCGGCGTGCTGCGCAAGCAGGCGCCCAAGGCGCAGGTGTACGTGGCGAGCGTGCCGAACCTCAAGCGGCTGTGGTCCCAGGGCCGTGGCAATCCGCTGGGCAAGCAGGTGTGGAAGCTGGGTGTGTGCCCGTCGATGCTGGCCGACGCGGACGCCCTGGACGCGGCGGCGACCGAGCGCCGGGACACCGTGCAGGAGCGGGTGGAGTCCTACAACACCGTGCTGAGGCAGGTGTGCGCCAAGGACGAGCGGTGCCGGTACGACGGCGGCGCGGTGTACGACTACCGGTTCGGCACCGACCAGCTCAGCCACTGGGACTGGTTCCATCCGAGTGTGAACGGACAGGCGCGGCTGGCGGAGATCGCTTACCGCAAGGTCAGGTCCGTGTCCTAAAGTTCCGCACATGAACGAACTCTTCGCCACACTTTCCGATGGGACACCGGTGCACCGCTGGACCCTGGAGCGCGCGGGCGTCCGGGTGCGGATCCTGTCCTACGGCGGGATCGTGCAGTCGGTCGAGGTCCCGGACCGGGACGGCCGGACGGCGGACGTGGTGCTGGGCTTCGCCGGTCTCGAGGGGTATCTGGAGCACTCCGGTCCGTATCTCGGTGCCCTCGTCGGGCGGTACGCGAACCGGATCGCGGGCGGCCGCTTCGAGCTGGACGGGGCGACGTACGCGCTCGCACCCAACAACGCGCCGAACTCCCTGCACGGCGGTGAGCGCGGCTTCGACAAGCGGGTGTGGGACATGGAGCCGGCCGGTGCGCACGGGGTGCGGTTGAGCCGGGTCAGCCCGCACGGCGAGGAGGGCTTCCCCGGGCGTCTTGAGGTCTCGGGGACGTACAGCCTTGACGAGTCGGGTGCGCTGCGGATCTCGTACGAGGCGGTCACCGACGCGCCGACCGTCGTCAACCTGACCAACCACAGCTACTTCAACCTGGCCGGTTCCGGGAACGCGGGCGGGCACGAACTGCGGATCGACGCCTCGCGGTTCACCCCGGTCGACGCGGATCTGATCCCGACGGGGGTCGAGGAGGTCGCGGGCACCCGGTTCGACTTCCGTCAGGGGCGCAAGGTCGGTGCGGGCTACGACCACAACTTCGTGCTCGACAAGGGGATCACCGAGCAGGCCGTCGAGGTCGCCGAGTTGTACGACCCCGCGTCCGGGCGGGTGCTGACGGTGGCGACCACCGAGCCGGGGCTCCAGCTGTACACCGCCGACCATCTGCCCGAGCCCTTCGCACCCGGCGACGGCGTCGCGCTGGAGACCCAGCACTTCCCCGACTCCCCGAACCGCCCGGAGTTCCCGAGCACGGTGCTGCGGCCGGGCGAGGTGTACCGGTCGCAGACGGTGTACGGCTTCGGTACGCGCTGAGCGCTTCGGTACCCGCTGAGCACGAACGAGCCCCGGCCCAGGGGTCAGGTCCCGGGCCGGGGCTGCTTGTGTGAGGGCTCTGCCCTCTACGATGAGACGTTAATCGTCGCGGTGACCCTGCGGTCCCCGATCGAGCGCCCCACCTGGATTTCGTACGAACCCTTCACATACGCCCACGATGAGGTCTTCTCGTCCCAGATCTCGAAGGCCCGGCGCGGGATCTCCACGGTGACCTCGACGCTCTCGCCGGGGCCGGCCTCGGCCCCCGCGAACCCGGCGAGCCGGCGGGCCGGACGCTCGGCGTCGGGTTCGGCGGGTGCCAGGTAGACCTGGACGACCTCGCGGCCCAACCGGGCACCGGAGTTGCGCAGCCGGACCCGGACGGTGATGCCGCGGACCTCGACGGACTCGTAGGTCCAGTCGGTGTAGCCCAGCCCGTGGCCGAAGGGGTAGGCCGGGGTGCGGCCCTCCTTCTCCCAGGCCGAGTATCCGATGAACACACCCTCGTCGTAAGGGAGTTCGCCGCCCTGGGGAGTGACCCGGGTGACCGGGGCGTCGGCCAGGGTGCCCCAGGTGGTGGGGAGGCGGCCGCCGGGCTCGTGGGCGCCGGTCAGGACGTCGGCGAGGGCCGCGCCGCCCTCCTGGCCGGGGAACCAGCCGAGCAGGACGGCGGCGACGTCCTCGCGCCAGGGCAGCTCCACCGGGGAACCGGAGTTGACGATCACGACGGTGTTCGGGTTGGCGGCGGCGACCGCGCGGACCAGCTCGTCCTGCCGGCCGGGCAGGGTCAGGTCCCGGCGGTCGTAGCCCTCGGACTCGACGCGCTCGGTGGTGGCGACCACGACGACGGCGGTGTCGGCGGCGCGGGCGGCCTCGACGGCCTCGGCGATCAGTTCGTCGGGGTCGCGCTGGGGGTCCTGGTGGGCGAGGGTGAAGGCGATGACCTTCATCGGGATGTCCTCGGGGAGGACGACGACGTAGGTCAGGGAGATGTCGACCGGCTCGCCCGCGGTCAGTTCGACCCGGGCGCGGGGCTCGGGGGCGCCGAAGAAGGTGATGAAGGGGTCGTCGCTGTCGGTGCTCTGGACGTCGTCGTAGTACGTCGTGCCGTCGACGACCAGCTTGAAGGCGCCGAGTCCCTTGATGCCGAAGGTGTGGACGCCGCTCTCGCGCGGGGTGAAGTTGCCGGTCAGCTCGACGGTGTGCAGGCGGTCGTGGGTGACGCCTCCGGGCAGGTCCGAACCCATCCACTGGATCAGGCCGTTGGGGGCGGAGGCCGTGCCGATGACCTCTCCGGCCGGGTCACGGCAGACCGCTGTGAGGCTGAACCCCTTGTCGGCCACGGAGAGTTCGGTGTTGGGGTCGGCGCCCACGACGTAGGTGAGGGTGCCGTCGGGGAGGGCGGCGGTGAGACCGTCGAGCGGGGAGACGACCCGGTCCGGGAAGACGGTGGCGGAGCCGCCGCCGAGGACCCGGGCGTCCCGGGCGGCGGCGCCGATGAGGGCGACCGTGCCGGCCTTCAGCGGCAACGCCCCCTGGTTGCGGACCAGGACGAAGGCGCGGCGGGCGATCTCGCGGGCCAGCTCGGTGCCGTCGACGGTGTCCGGGAGCTCGGTGACGACGGGTTCGGCGCCGTCCAGGATGCCGACGCGGGCTGCGAGCCGCAGCACGTTGCGTACGGCGGTGTCGACCGCGCTCTCCTGGACCTCGCCGTCCCGCACCGCCCGGGCGAGGGCTTCGCCGTAGACGGTCGTCGGGCCGGGCATGGCGACGTCGAGGCCGCCCTCGATGGCGCCCTTGGTGGAGCGGGCGGCCATCCAGTCGGAGACGTTGTAGCCGTCGAAGCCCCATTCCCCGCGCAGGACTTCGTTGACGAGGCGGTGGTGCTCGGTCATCGTCGTGCCGTTGACCGTGTTGTAGGCGGTCATGATGCCCCACGGGTGGGCGTTCTCGACGATGTGCTCGAAGGGCGCCAAGTAGAGCTCGCGCAGGGCGCGTTCGGAGACCAGGTTGTTCACCGTGAAGCGGTCGGTCTCGGCGTCGTTGGCGACGAAGTGCTTGACGGTGGTGCCGACCCCGCCCTCCTGGACACCGGTGACGTACCCGGCGCCGATCCGTCCCGTCAGGTACGGGTCCTCGCTGTAGGCCTCGAAGTGCCGGCCGCCGAGCGGGGAGCGGTGGAGGTTGACGGTGGGGGCGAGCAGGACGTGGACGCCCTTGCGGCGGGCCTCCTGGGCGAGCAGCCGGCCGGCCCTGCGGGCGAGGGCGGGGTCCCAGGTGGCGGCCAGCGCCGTCGGGGAGGGCAGGGCGATCGACGGGTCGTCGGCGCTCCAGCGCACGCCCCGGACGCCGATCGGGCCGTCGGACATGACGAGGGAGGCCAGGCCGATCCCGGGAAACGCGGGCAGGGTCCACATGTCCTGGCCGGCCAGGAGCGCCGCCTTTGCGTCGAGGTCGAGCGCGGCGAGTGCCGCCTCGACGGCCGCCTCGCGGGCCTGGTCGGCGGGGGTGGTGCCCTCGGGTCCCTCGGGTGCCGCCATGGCGGTGCCTCCTCGTTGAAGTCCGTGCGGTCCTCACATCGTGCCCCGATTACCTGGCGAGCGGTAGGTTTAGTTATCTCGCCGTTACATTCAGCTGAGTGGCATGTCGTACGGTGACGCCATGAGCGCCAGGACCAGAAGCGGGGAACGCCGGGCCGAGATCATCCGGGCGGCCCTGGAGGTCATCGCCGAGCGCGGCTACCGGGGCGCGAGCCTCGCCGCGGTGGCCGAGCGGGTCGGCCTGACCCAGCAGGGGCTGCTGCACCACTTCCCGACGAAGGACGCGCTGCTGGTCGCGGTCCTGGAGGAGCGGGACAGGTGGGACGCGGTGCCGAACGGCAGCTGGCGCGTCGACCTGCTCGCCTCGCTCGTCGAGTACAACGCGATGCGGCCCGGCATCATCCAGACCTTCTCGGCGCTGCTCGGCGAGAGCGTCACGGAAGGGCATCCGGCACGGGAGTACTTCACCGACCGCTACAGCCGGGTGCGCGCGTCGATGGCGGTGGCCCTCCGCACGGAGTACGGCGACCGCCTCCCCAACGGGCTGAGCCCGGAACGCACCGCGCCGCTGCTGGTCGCGGTCATGGACGGACTCCAGTACCAGTGGCTGCTGGACCCGGAGTCGGTGGACATGCCGGGCGCGTTCCGGGACTTCCTGCGACTGCTGGGCGAGACGGTGGAGTGAGGGTCACTGGCTCCAGACGGCGGCGAGTGTCTTGCCGAGCAGACAGACGACGGCGAGGGCGAACGCCCAGACGTGGGCCCCGGCGGCGAACAGGGCGGCGGCGCCCGCCCCGAACCACAGCAGCTCGAAGCCGACGCGACCGGCCCCGCTCGCCTTGTACTTCGCGCGCGGCGAGCCGAACAGCGCCCACAGGGCGACGAGTACGGCGGGTGCGGCGAGGCCGAGCAGCCAGGGCGCGCCGACGTCCCGGGTGAACCCCCAGTAGGCGGCACCCGCCAGGGCGCCGAGCTCGATCAGGAAGAGAACGCCCAGGTTGGCTGCCTTCATGGGCGGCAGTATCACCCGCCCGCCGGCACCGCCGCCACGACTTCGATCTCGATCCGCGCCTCGGGCCGGAAGAGCCGGGGCACCTCGAAGGTCATGCTGGTGGGCGGGGTGCCGGTGATGAACTCCCGTCGTACGGCGCCGTACTGCTCCAACTCGGAGATGTCCGTGAGGTAGGTGCGGATGTTGATGATGTCGGCCAGGCTCGCGCCGTGCGCCGCCAGCAGCGCGGTGAGGGTCTCGAAGACGCCCCGGGACTGTTCGGCGAGCGTGGCGCCCTCGGCGATCTGCCCGGAGACGAACAACAGGGCGCTGCCGTCGGCCTGTTCGACGCGGGCGACCTGGGAGTAGTAGGGGCTCAGGGGCTGGGGCGCGCCGGCGGGGTTGTCCAGGGTGATCTGCATGGGGTCGACGCTAGGTCCGCCCTTGCGATGCGACAAGCGAATGTCCAGCATGGCTGTCATGCCGAACCCGCATCACAAGGCTCTCCCTCCCGACCTCGCCACCGTGTGGCTGCGGGTCTTCCTGGAGGTCGCCCGGCACGAGTCGTTCACCGTGGCCGCGCGCACGCTGGGCTGGACGCAGTCGGCGGTGTCCCGGCAGATCGCCGCGCTGGAGGGGGCGTTGGGCGGGTCGCCGCTGTTCGACCGGCTGCCCAGGGGTGTGCGGCTGACGGAGGCGGGGCGGGTGCTCGTGCCGTACGCGGAGACCGTCACCGGGGCGCTGCACGGGGCCGCGCGCGAGCTGGCGGCGCTGCGCGAAGGGGCGGGCGGGCGGCTGCGGTTCGGGGCGTTCCCGACGGCGGACGCGGCCCTGGTCCCGCACGCCCTCGGCGCCTTCCGCACCCGCCGTCCGGGCGTGCGGGTCTCCCGCGAGGAGGGGCTCACGCCGTCGTTGCTGGACCGGCTCACCGAGGGACGGCTGGATCTCGCGGTCGTCTCCACGACCGGCGGGGCGCCCCTGTCGGCGTACGAACTGAGCCATCTGCTCGACGAGTCGCTGTACGTGGCCGTCCCGGCCGGACATCCGCTGGTGGACGAGGGCGGTGGGCCGGTGCGGCTCGGGCGGCTCGCGGACGCCGACTGGATCTCCGGGAGCCCGCGGCCCGAGGGGACGCTTCTCGACGTGGCCCTGCGGCAGGGCTTCCGGCCGCGGATCGCGCATGTCGTCGGCGAGTGGACCGCCAAGCAGGGCTATGTCGCCGCCGGGCTCGGGGTGACGCTGGTCCCGGCGCTCGCCGCGGAGTCCGTGCGGCCGGACGTCGTGCTGCTCCCGGTGCTCGACGAGGGCGCTCCGGCGCGGGCGGTGTACGCGGCGACACCGCGGGGGCGGTCTGTCACGCCGGCCGTGGAGGCGTTCGCGGAGGCGCTGCGGGAGGCGGCGGGGCGGATTCCGGGCACCTCGCCCCCCATGGCGTAGACCACTTCCCGCACGCGATACTGCCGTCGTCCGGCACCACTCGCGCCCCACAGCGACGGAAGGACCTGAACTTCCTTGACATCCCTACGTGTTCGGATCGGCATCCTCGGACTGGCCCTGCTGGCGGGCCCAGTGGCCCCCGCGAGTCCGGCGGCGGCAGAGACCGCGCCCGCGCCCACGGTGGAGGAGCGGCGGCTCGACCAGGCCGTGCCCCGGGAGATCCTCGAACGGTCCGGATTCGACACCGTGCCACTGCACTTCAACCGGGCACTCGGGTCGGCGCGTTCCTACGCGCAGGCGCGGAAGGTCGTCGTACGGCAGGGGTCCGCACTGTGGAAGCGGGCCGTGGACCGGGCGCAGGGGCGGGGGCCGGCCGGTGGGGATCTGAGCCGGGACGACGACCGGCCCCTGTACTGGGCCCGGTTGGGGATGACGCGTGAGGTGCGGACCTGGGAGCCGTCGTTCGGGCTGTCGGACGGGCAACGCGCGTCTCTGCTGGACGAGTTGGAGCGGACCTCGCGGGGGCAGACGGCCGTGCGGTATCCGGCGGGCGAGCGGCTGAAGCGGGTGCTCGTCACCGGGTTCGATCCGTTCACGCTGGACCGGGACATACGGATCTCGAATCCGTCCGGGGCGAGCGCGCTCGCGCTCGACGGGACGGTGATCGAGACGGCGGACGGGCCGGCGCGGGTGGAGACCGTCGTGTTCCCGGTGCGGTGGCAGGACTTCACGGACCAGACCGTGGAGCGGGCGCTGCGGCCGTATCTGAAGCGGGTGGATCTCTTCACGACCGTGAGTCAGGGACGGGTGGGACGGTTCGATGTCGAGCGGACCAACGGCGCCTGGCGGGGCGGGTTCGCGGACAACGACAACAGCGGGGTGACGGGCACGGTTCCGGTCACCGATCCGGGCTCACAGCCGCAATGGACCACGACGACGCTGCCGTACAAGGCGATCGTGGACGCGGACACCGGGCGCTTCCCCGTCTACGACCACACGAGCGTGACCGAGATCCCCGCGGGCGGGACCGAGCCCGTCGTCCGCCCGGACGGACCGAGCCCGGGGTCCACGGCACGGGCCGGAGGCGGCGGGGACTACCTCTCCAACGAGATCGCGTACCGGGCCACGCTGCTGCGGGACCGGCTGGGACTGCACGACGTACTGCCGGGCGGCCATGTGCACACACCTGTGCTGGAGTTCGGGGCAGGGAACACGGATCCGGCGACGGGGACGGTGACCGACCCGGGGTTCGTGCGCAACCGGCTGGACATCATCGCGCAGGTGCGGGCGATCATTTCGGTGGCGGCAGGGGCGTAGGGCCCCGTCCCGGGCTGCCGCCGTCGGCTCAGGTTCCGAGCTCCCCGGACACGGTCGCCTCGTCGGAGTCGTCGGAGTCGTCGGAGTCGTTCTCGTCCCGGGTCTCCTCCCCCAGCAGTTCCCGTGCCATCAGCGTGGCCCCCGCCACCGCGCCCGGCATCAGGAACACCGCGACGAAGGGGACCAGGAAGGACAGGCCGAGGGGGGTGCCGAAGCCCCAGATCAGGGTCTTGCGGGAGCGGAGGAGGGTGAGGCGGGCCCGGAGGTCGACGCCTCGGCGCTGCAACGCGACCGCGGTGAGTTCCTCCGTGAGGAAGAAGCCCGTGACGAAGAAGCCGAGCACCGGGACGACCGTCTGGCCCACGACCGGGATGAAGCCCAGCGCGAAGAGCAGGACCGCCCACAGCAGGGCCCGGACGACGATGCGGAGGCTGTCCCTCGCCGAGATCCACAGCTCGCGCCACAGCGGCAGACCGGACTCGGGGGCCGTGCCGTCCGGGGAGACGTCCCGGTCGACCTTCTCGGAGAGGTTCTCGTAGAAGGGCTGGCCGATGAGGAGGGTGACCGCCGTGAAGGTCACGACCGCCAGGAGGAGGGCCAACGCGAACAGGACAACGGTGAGGAAGCCCCGGAACAGGCCCTGCCACGGACTCGACCAGTCGTCGGAGAAGGGGGTCGCCCAGGACACCGCGTCCTCGCCCCAGGTCGCCAGGGCCACCAGAGCGCCCACGTACAGCACCAGGGTGATCAGGCCCGGGACCAGTCCGAAGCCGTACTGCTTGCCGTGCCGGGCCACCCACCGCTGGCCCTTCAGGAGATAGTGGAAGCCCGCCCCGAGATCACGCATGTCCCGCACCCTATCGGGTGACCCTCGGGCCGCGGACACGGCCGCGGGTCCGGTCCGGACACCCGGTCCGGACACCCGGTCCGGACACCCGGTCCGGACACGCGAGTTGCGCCATCCGGGGCATCCGCGCCACGAACTCCCTCTTGTTGCGGTTGAGTCGAACAGGTACATCTCGCCGTATCGATCTCAGGAAGCCCCTCAGGAGGTACGCGTGCCCACCACGAGAACCGTTCCTGCGAGACCCGTCCTGCTCATCGCCCTCACGAGCACACTGCTGCTCACCCCGAACAGCGCGACCGCGGACCCCGAGCCCCCCACCCGCGAGAGCGCACAGGACCAGGGTCCGGCCCGGGCCCCGGAGAGCGCCGCCCGCCGGTCGCTCACCGCCCCGACCACCGGCTTCACCGACACCACCCGCGGCTATCCCCGTGAGCAGGTCCTCACCCCCGACCCCGCGAACCCAGCTGACAAATCGGTCAAGTTGGGCCTCACTCCGTACCACGCGATCGCGCCGAAGCTGAACGCCCTCCAGCGGCTGGGCGACCGGGTGAGCGTCGAGGTCGCCGGGCGTTCGGCGGGCGGGCACCGGCTCTACCTCGTCACCGTGACCGCCCCGGAGAGCCCCGCCCGGACCCGCGCCCAGGAGCGGATGCGCGAGCTCATCGAGAACGCGCCCGCGACCGCCGCCAAGTCCCGGGAGATCAAGGCGGGTTACAAGGCACCGGTCTTCTTCAACAACAACATCCACGGCAACGAGTGGGAGGGCACGGACGCCTCCCTGAAGATCATCGAGCGGCTCGCGACCGCCCGGGACGCGCGCACGAAGGACCTGCTCGCCCACTCCCGGCTGTACTTCAACATCACCGCCAATCCCGACGGCCGGATCGCCGGAACCCGGGCGAACGCCAACGGCTTCGACCTGAACCGGGACTTCGTGACCGCCTCGCAGCCCGAGACGCGGGCGATGCGCCAGATCGAGATCGACAAGCAGCCGGCCGCGATGCTCGACCTGCACGGTTACGTCAACGGCACGCTCATCGAGCCCACCACTCCCCCGCACGGCGAGAACTACGAGTACGACCTCTTCCTGAAGAACACCTACGCCAACGCGCTCGGCATGGAGGCCGCCGTCAACGGCCTCGGCTACACGCCAGCGAAGGACGGTGTCGAGCCCGCGCAGATCCCCTTCCGGGACCAGGAGGAGGGCTGGGACGACTGGCCGCCGATCTTCACCCCGCAGTACGCCGCCTTCCACGGCGCGGTCGCCGCGCACACGGTCGAGATCCCGCTGGCCGTCAACAACTCCCTCTACGACAGCCTGCCCGTGGCGGAGCTGCGGCGCCGGTCCGCGATCAACACGGCCGTCGCGGGGGCGGCCATCACGGCGACGCTCGACTTCGTGCGGGAGCAGTGGAGTTCGCTGATCGCCGACCAGATCGAGGTCTTCCGGCGCGGGGCGGCGGGGGCCGCTCAGGTGCCGGTGTCGAAGGAGACGGTCCCCGGGGTGCCGGGCATCGGGCCCGAGGACGTGTACACCACCGACTTCCCGCGCGCGTACGTGATTCCGTCGGGCTCGACGGCCGCGGCCCGTCTCGTCGGCCACCTCCTCGCCAACGATGTCCGCGTCGGGCGCGCGAGCCGTGACGTCCGGCTCGGCGGACGGACGTACCCGAAGGGCTCGTACGTCGTCGACATGCGCCAGCCCAAGCGGGGCCTGGCGAACGTGCTGCTCGCGGACGGCCGGGACATCAGCGACAAGGTCTCCGTGATGTACGACATCTCGGGCTGGAGCCTGGGACGGCTGTGGGGCGCGACGGTCGCACCGGTGACGTCCGGGAGCCTGGCCGGTGCTCCCCTGACGCCCGTCCGAGCCGCCGTGCCCGTCGGTCACGTCGCCCCGCGCGGCGACCTGCGGCTGCGGCTGACCGACCCGCAGGAGATCGCGGCGCTCAACTCGCTTCTGCAGCAGGGTGTTTCCGTACAGCGGGCCGCCGACGGCAGTGCGATCGTGCCCGCCTCGGCGCGGGCCCTCGCCGTCGAAGCCGCTCGCACCCACGACGTGGTCTTCGACGCGACGAGGCAGAAGGGCACGACCGAGCTCCGTCGCACCCGGGTGGCCGCCGCCGTGACCCCCGGCGAGCTGTTCGCGCTGCGTGAGATGAACTTCGAGGTCACCCCGGTCTCGACGGCCGTCCTGAACGCCGGCTTCGACTGGTCGTCGGTGGACGTGCTGTTCGTGTCGGCGGGCCTGGACCGCGACGCCCTCACCAGCGGGGCCCGTACGGCCCTGGACGCCTTCCTGGGCGCCGGGCACGGGCTCGTCGGGCGCGGGGCCGTCGGGGCCGGGCTGGGCGCGGACGCGGGGCTGCTGGCCGCGAAGCCGGTGGAGGGCAACGGAGATGCCAACGGCGTGGTGCGCGTGGTGAATTCGGGCTCGGTGACGGCCGGGGCCCCGGATCACGGGTTCGTCTACGCGCCGGTGTGGTTCACCGACCTCGGGCCCGGGGTGCGGGTCGAGCAGTCGTACGCCCCCGGGAATCCGATCGTCTCCGGGCACTGGCGGCCCCTGCCGGACGGCTCGGGCGGTCCCGCCGCCGCGGCCGGGCGGGCCTCGGTCGTCAGTGCCCCGCGAGCCGTCCTGTTCGGCACCGAGCCGCTCTTCCGGGATCACCCGAAGGGGGAGTTCGCCCAGGTCGGGCGGGCATTGTTCACCATGGCGCACGCGAGCAGCGGCTGAGGTTGAGGAGAGCGGATGACGCAGGAGATCCACGGCACCGTCGCGGACGGCTTCGAGCCGGTGCGCGAGGAGTTCGCCGCTTTCGTGGCGGGCGAACGGCCCGACTACGAGGGGCAGTTGAGCGCGTACGTGCACGGCAGGCGGGTCGTCGACCTGTGGGCCGGTGAGGGTGTCGGACCGGACTCCCTCTACGGCGTGTTCTCGTCGACCAAGGGGGCCGCGCATCTGGTGGTGGCGCTCCTCGTCCAGGAGGGCACGCTGGAACTGGACCGCAAAGTGACCTACTACTGGCCGGAGTTCGGTACCGAGGGCAAGGGTCAGCTGACCCTGCGGGATCTGCTGGCGCACCGGGCCGGGGTGGTCGGCCTTGACGCCGGTTTCACCGCGCAGGAGCTGTCGGACGACCGGGTGGTGGCGGAACGGCTCGCGGACCAGAAGCCGTTCTGGCGCCCCGGCACGGCCTTCGGCTACCACGCGCTCGTGATCGGCGCGCTCACCGGCGAGATCGTACGGCGGGCGACGGGCCGGACGCTCCAGGAGGTGTACGAGGAGCGGATCCGGGCCCCGTACGGGCTGGACTTCCATCTGGGGCTGCCCGAATCCCTGGAACCCCGTTACCGCTCGGTGCAGCCGATGGTGCCGACGGCCACGCAGCAGGCCCTGCTGGACGCGACGCCGACGGGTCCGCACACCCTGGCCGCGATCGCCTTCAACCAGCAGGTGCCGGACCCGGGTGACCTGGTGGACTACGCCAACTCCCGTGCCGTACGCGCGAAAGGGCCGGCGTCGGCGGGTGGGGTGGCGGCCGCGCGGGGCCTGGCCGGGATGTACGCGGCGGCGGTCAGCGAAGTGGCCGACCGGCCGCCCCTGTTGAAGCCGGACACGATCGCGGAGGTGGGCCAGATCCAGTCCGTCGGCTACGACCTGGTGGCCCGCGCCCACAAGTCCTACGGCCTGGGCTTCCAGGCCACGGCCGACATGTGGCACCCGTTCCTGGGCGCCGGTTCCTTCGGCCACAGCGGCGCGGGCGGCTCCCAGGCCTTCGCCGACCCCCGCAGCGGTCTCGCCTACGGCTACACCCGCCGCCGGATGGCGTTCCCGGGAGGGGCGGCGCCGGAGAACGAGCGGTTCGTGAGGGCCGTGCACCGGGCGGCTCTCCCGGTGTGAGAAGGACAGGGCCCGCACCCCACGTCCAGGAGTGCGGGCCCTGCCTCGTACGACCAACGAGCTCCGTCAGGCGAGCGTCACGGAGATGTTCCCGCGGGTCGCCTTCGAGTACGGGCAGACCTGGTGGGCCTCCTCAAGGAGGGCCCGGGCGGTCCGCGGGTCGACGTTCGGGACGGTCGCCGAGATCTCGACGATCAGGCCGAAGCCGTCGGCGTTCTTGCCTATGCCGACCTTCGCGGTGACCGTCGAGCCGGAGATGTCGGCCTTCTCCTGGCGGGCGACGACACCGAGGGCGCCCTGGAAGCAGGCGCTGTACCCGGCGGCGAAGAGCTGTTCCGGGTTGGTGCCGTTGCCGCTGCCGCCCATTTCCTTGGGCGGGCCGACGACCACGTCGAGCCTGCCGTCGTCGGTGGCGACCCGGCCGTCGCGACCGTTCTCGGCGGTGGCGACGGCGGTGTACAGGACGTCGGACTGCTGGATTTCCGGCATGCGGTTGTCCTCCTTCTCGGTCCACCGCGACTCGCGCCCACGATCGACGGTGGAATTCGGAAAGAAATTACCGCATTACGGAAACACCGTGAGCGTCAGAGCTTGACGATCATCTTGCCGGTGTTGTCGCCGCGCAGGACCCCGAGGAACGCCTCCAGGGTGTTCTCGATGCCCTCGACGACCGTCTCGCGGTACTTCAGCTGCCCGGACGCCACCCACGGGCCGACCTCCGAGACGAACTGGGGCTGGAGGTCGTAGTGGTCGCCGACCAGGAAGCCCTCGATGCGGCCGCGGGTCTGGATCA
The DNA here is from genome assembly GCF_049739545.1 of Streptomyces sp. SLBN-8D4. Taxonomy (NCBI): domain Bacteria; kingdom Bacillati; phylum Actinomycetota; class Actinomycetes; order Kitasatosporales; family Streptomycetaceae; genus Streptomyces; species Streptomyces sp. SLBN-8D4. The sequence continues at coordinate 6,753,817 of NZ_JBMGQC010000001.1, read as the reverse complement.
GACGGGCGAGGTTGCGCGGGCCCGGGGCGGGCTCGGTGTTGTTGTACACCGAGATCATTCCGCAGATCGCGATCCGGCCGCGCAGGTTGAGGGAGCCGATGGCGGCCTCCAGGTGGTCGCCGCCGACGTTGTCGAAGTAGACGTCGACTCCGTCCGGGGCGGCCTCGCGGAGCTGGTCGCCGACCTTGCCGTTCTTGTAGTTGAAGGCCGCGTCGAAGCCGTACTCCTCGACGAGCAGCTTGACCTTCTCGTCCGAGCCGGCCGAGCCGATGACCCGGGAGGCGCCCTTGAGCTTGGCGATCTGGCCGACCTGGCTGCCGACGGCACCCGCGGCACCGGAGACGAAGACCGAGTCGCCCTCCTTGAAGGAGGCGGTGCGCAGGAGGCCGGCGTAGGCGGTGAGGCCGGTCATGCCGAGGACACCGAGGTACGTCGACAGGGGGGCCGCGTCGGCGTCCACCTTGACGGCGTGCTTCGCGTCCATGACCGCGTACTCGCGCCAGCCGAAGAAGTGCAGGACGTGGTCGCCCACGGCGATGCCCTCGGCGTTGGACTCCACGACCTCGCCGACCGCGCCGCCCTGCATGACCTTGCCGAGCGCGAAGGGCTCGGCGTACGACTTCGCGGCGCTCATGCGGCCGCGCATGTACGGATCGACGGAGAGGTACTTGTTGCGGACCAGGATCTGGCCCTCACCGGGGGTCGGGACCTCGGCTTCGACCAGGGCGAAGTCCTCGGGCTTGGGCCAGCCGACGGGGCGGGAGACGAGGTGCCATTCGCGGTTGATCATGATGCCTGCGACCTTTCCATTTACTTCAGTGCCTTAAACAACCATGCTCCTGAATATTTCAGGTTGTCAAGTAAAGGGGTATCCTGAGCGTATGCCCACTCCTCACAAGACCCGGCCCGACGCGCTGACGATGGAAGTCGTGGAGCTCATCGGGGACGTGGTGGCCCGCTTCTACTCGGACTACGAGGACGCGGCCGCGGAGCACGCCCTCACCGGAGCGCAGGCGCGGCTGTTGAGTCTGCTGTCCCTGGAGCCGCTGCCCATGCGCAAACTGGCCCAGAAACTGAAGTGCGAGCCGTCGAACGTCACCGGGATAGTCGACCGCCTGGAGGCCCGCGCACTGGTGGAGCGACGCCCCGATCCCGCGGACCGTCGGGTCAAGGTGGCGGCGGCGACGGAGGCGGGGCTGCAGGTGGCCCGGGAGCTGCGCGAGGGGTTGCGGTTCGCGCGCGAGCCGCTTGCGGGGCTGTCCCCGCAGGAGCGGGAGTCACTGCGGGATCTGTTGCGGCGGATGCGGGACGCGTGACGGGGGCGCCCTCGGTGGCGCCGGGTGCGCTGTGCGCACTGGCGGGCTGGAGGGGCGGGGCTGGGGGCCACCGGAGCAAGGGGCGGCGGCCCGCTGCCGGACCAGGCTGGCGGTGTCGGCGGATGGCATCCGGGCGGTTGCCGGGACAAGGCCGGGCGACTGCCGCAACAGAAGCCGGGCGCAGACCCGCAACAGGGATCTGGGCGCTGCCGCAACAAAAGCCGGGCGACTGTCGGAACAGATGCGGACGGCTGCTGGAGCGGCCAGGTGACTGCCCGCAACAGGGGATCGGGGCGGCTGCCGCAAAACAGGCTGGGCGACTGCCTCAACGCGCATCGGCCGACTGCCGCAGCAGAAGGCGGGCGACTGCACGCAACGAGGATCGGGCGGGCGGCTGCCGGGACCGGAGTATGTCTCGGCAGCCGGAACAGGAGCCCATTGGCTGGGTGCGGATGGTCAGCGGCCCTTTCGTACGAGGTCGCTGATGCGCTCGCCCTCGCTGATCGTGAGCGGACCGGCCCCCTCCTCGCCGATGCCCAGCGCGGCCGCCAGCGTACGGCCGTGCAGGTCGAGGGTGGCCTCGGTCAGGGTGGTGAGATCGGCCACGGCGGCGCGGGCGCGGGCCCACCCGGTCAGGCCGATGCCCGCGGCGACCAGCACGGCAGGCCACCACACCACGGTGAGCAGCAGATAGGGCACGGCCCAGGTCCCGGTGGCGACCGCGGCGGCGAACGCCGAGTGAGCGCCGGTGAGATCGGCCCGCGCGGAGTCCGGGAGCACCAGCCAGAGTCGGGACCAGCCATAGGTCAGGTCGAGTCCGTATCGGTGGTACGCGATGGACTCCACGGCGTAAATCCGGTCGCCCATCCAGGTCGGCCTGCCCGGCTCGGCCATGGCCAGCCGGGTGATGCGCCCGGCCACGGCGTCGATCCGGTCCTGCCGCTCGCGGGTGCGGATGGCCGGGCTCACGGCTTCCAGCGCGCGGCGTTCCTGGACGAGCCGGTACCACCGCGCCCGCCGGCGGGCCGTACGCGCCGACGCGACGGGGGCGAAGAGCCGGGGCCACGGTCCCAGCCAGACGCGTCGGGTGACCGCGGCCAGCGTCTGCACGACGAAGCCCACACCTGAGGCGGCCGCCAGTACGGCCACGACGAGGAGTGCCTGCGCCCCGCTCGACAGGTCGGCGACCTCAGCCATGGTGTCCTCGGCCCGCCGGGTCAGCAGCGCGGCGTCCCACGCGTCGGCATGGCCGAGTTGGACGGACAGCCACACCGCGCCCAGAAAGAACACACCGGGCAGCACGAGTAGGCTGATCCACCGGTCGGCCAGTGTCTTGGCCAACTGCTCGAGGAAACCGCCCACTTGCGCTACCCCCGCTCCATGAGCCGGCCCAGGACCGCGCAGCGCGGGACGGCACCCGCCGGGGGCGGCACCGCGGTCCGGTCGCAGGCGCCGTCCGGGCAGCGGAAGTTCTCCTGACGGGCGGTGCCCGGCCCGGCTCCGGGCAGCCCCGTGGCGAGGGTGCGCAGGGTGGTCTCACGGTCGGTGTTCAGTAACTGGCCCAGCAGGGTGAGCACCGGGCGCCGGGCCCGCGCCTCGGCCACGATCCGTTCCAGCAGTTCCTGACGTGCCGCGGTGTGGAGCCTGGTCTCGCCGATCAGCGCGTCGAACTCCCTGCACAGCGTGGTCAGGGCCGATCGTTCGGCGTCCACCACGGCTCCCCCTTCCGCCAGTCGGCCGATAGTCTCATGGGCGATGTCCTCCGACCACCGGCTTGATCCGGGTCAGCTGAACGACCAGGCGGTCGACCTTCTGAACCGCGCGACGCAGGCTGGGGACACGGTCCTGCTGGGCCGCTGCGTCCCGTTGTTCCGGAGCATCGTCGCCCTGACACCGCCGGACCATCCGTACCGTGCCACCCGCCTGTACAACCTCGCCGAGACCCACCGGGCGCTGTACGCGCTGACGGGGCGGGAGGACGAAGCCGACCAGTCGATCGCCATCGGGCGGCAGTCCGTGGCCGCCCTCCAGGCCGGCGACCCCAACTCAGCGCTGATCCTGGGCAATCTCAGCGTCACCCATCTCCTGCGGTTCCAGCGGGCGGGGGACCCTGACGACCTGGACGGGGTCATCGAGTTCGGGGAACGGGCCGTCGTCGCGACCGGCGCCGAGCTGAACATGGCGTTCTACCTGACCACTCTCGCCACGGGCCACTTGCTGCGGTTCCAGCGGACTGGTCGTCACGCGAACCTGGATCGCGCCATCGACATGTACGAGCGTGCGATGGCCGTCGCCCCCGCCGACTCCCCGCGGCTGCCGGCCATCCTGACCGACCTCGCCTCGGGCTACCTGTTCCGCTTCGAGAGGACGCGGCACTTCGCGGACCTGGACCGCGCCATCGTCACCGGCGAGCGCGCCCTGGCCGTCAACCCCGCCGACTCCCTCAGCCGGGCGGCCATCCTGACCAACCTCGCCACGTGTCATCTGCGGCGCTTCGAGACGAGCGGGCACCTCGCGGACCTGGACCACGCCATCGACACCGGCGAGCGCGCCCTGGCCGTCAACCCCGCGGACTCCGCGCACCGGCCGACCATCCTGACCAACCTCGGCACCGCCTACTGGGCGCGGTTCGAACGGGCGGGCCGTCCGGCCGACCTGGACCGTGCCATCGGGTTCGGGGAGCAGGCCGCCAAGGACACCGGCAGTCCGTATCGAGGGACCACCCTGTCCAACCTCGGTGCCGCCTATCACACCCGCTTCCAACGGACCGGGAGCCTGGCGGACCTGGACCGGGCCATCGGCCACCACGAACAGGTGGTGGCCGCGACCCCGGACGACGCGCCCGACCGTGCGACCTACCTGTCCAACCTCGGCATGGCGTACCACGCGCGGTTCGAACGGCTGGGGGAGCTGGCCGACCTGGACCGGGTCATCGGCCACCTCGGTCGTGCCGTCGCCATTGCGCCCCAGGGACATCACCAGTTCGGGACGCTCCTGTCCAACCTCGGGATCGCGTACCACGCGCGGTTCGAACGGCTGGGGGAGGTGGGCGATCTGGACCGTGTCGTCGCGCACTACGAACAGGCCATCGCCGCCACGCCCTCCGACCACCCGAACCGCGGGCTCCTCCTGTCCAACCTCGGTGCCGCCTACGACGCGCGATTCGACCGGACCGGAAATCCCGTCGACATGCACCGGGCCGTCGAGAGTCTGCAGAGATCGGTCGCCGCCGTGCCCACCGATCACCCGCTCCGCGCGACCGCCCTGAACAACCTCGCGGCGGCCCTGCGGGGACGGTTCGAACAACTGGGGGACCCGGCCGATCTGGACCGGGCCGTCGCGCATCAGGAACAGGCCGTGGCCGCCACGCCCCCCGACCACCCGGATGTCGCCTACCGCCTGTCGAACCTGAGCCTCGCCCACTGGTCCCGGTTCGCGCGCACCGGGGAGCCGTCCGACATGGACGCGGCCATCGAGGCCGGCCGACGCGCGGTGGCCGCCACACCCGACGACCACCCGAGCCGTGCGATGCACCTGAACAACCTCGGCAGCGCCCTCAGTCAACGCTTCGGGCACAACGGGAGCCTGCACGATCTGGACCGGGCCCTCGCGCATCACGAACAGGCCCTGGCCGCGACACCGGCCGACCACCCGGCCCGGGCCATGTACCTGACCAGCCTCGGGGTCGCCCACCAGGACCGGTTCCAGCGCGGCCGCGCCACGACCGACATCGACCGCGCCGTCGACCTCGCGCTCCAGGCGGTCGCCGCCACACCCGCGGACCATCCCGACCGCGCGCTGCGCCTGTTCAACCTCACGCGGGCCCATCAGACACGGTACGAGCACGCGGGCGACCCGGCCGACCTGGACCGTTCGGTCGACCTGGCGCAGGAGACGACCGCTGCGGTCCCCGCCGACCATCCGGAGCGCGCACGGTATCTGTTCAGCCTCGGCAACGCCTACCGGCTGCGGTTCCAGCGGACCGGCGCCACGTCCGACCTCGACCGCGCCGTCGAGGCCGCGGAACAGGCGGTCACGGCCACCCCGGGCGATCATCCCATCCGGGCCGCACGCATCTACTTCCTCGGGACCTGTTACAGAAGGCGGTGGGACACCGGCGGCACCCTCGACCGGTCGAGGATCGCCGGGCTGGCGCGGGAAGCGCTCGCCGCCGCGACGGCGCCCCCGCTCGACCGGCTGCACGCCTGCTGGGCGACGGGCCGGCTCGCCTACGTACTGGACGAACTGCACACCGCCCGGCTGCTGTTCGACACGGCGGTGGAGCTGCTGCCGTCGGTCGCGGCGCGGGAGTCCTCGTCGGCGGACCACGAGTACCGCCTCGGCGCGAACCACGGACTGGTCGGCGAGACGATCGCCGTGCACTGCGCCCTCGACGATCCGGGCGGCGCTGTCCAGGCCGGTGAGCTGGGCCGGTCGGTCCTGCTGGCGTCCCGGCTGGCGCTGCGGACACCCCTCGCGGACCTGGAGGCCGAGCACCCGGCCCTGGCCCGCCGTCTGAGCCGCGTCCGCACCGCCCTCAACGCGCCGGATCCTGCGGCCATGACCACGCCCAACGAAGACCAGGACATCGATCACGTCGACCGGCGCAGAAGGCTGTGGGCCGAGCACGACGCCGTCCTGACGGAGATCCGGCGCCTGCCGGGCCTTGACCGGTTCCTGCTCCCGCCGGCGTGGAGCGAGCTGCGACCGACCGCCACCGGCGGGGCCGTCGTGCTGCTCAACGCCGGACTGCAGAGGTGCGACGGCATCGTCGTCACCGCCGACGGGCCCCCGCTGCTGGTACCGCTGCCCGACCTGCGGCTGGCCGACGTCGAGGCGTGGGCCGCCGAGTTGACGGAGGCGACGCACGACGCCGGCTCGTTCACGGGCGAGTTGCGCAGGCAGCGTGTGCTGACGGAGCTGCTCGGCCGGCTGTGGGACACGGCGGTCGAGCCGGTCCTCGACGCGATCGAACAACGGCTCCGTCCGGACGACGGAGCCCTCCCCCGCGTGTGGTGGATGCCGACCGGGCCGCTCGGGCTGCTGCCGCTGCACGCGGCCGGGCATCCCGGCCGGACCGGGGCGCTCGACCGGGTGGTCTCGTCGTACACACCCACGCTGCGGACCCTGGCCCGCGCCCAGGGACGTCCGGCCGCCACGGTCCTGCGCCGGCTCGCCGTCGCCCTCGACCGGACCCCGGGGCTGCCGGACCTGCCGGCCACCACCTCCGAGGCGGCAAGCCTGCACGCGGCCCATCCGGACATGCCGCTGCTCATCAACGAGCGGGCCACCGCCGCCCGGGTGACCGGCGCGCTCGCCGAGGCGAGCTGGACGCACTTCGCCTGCCACGCGGGCACCGACCCCGACGCCCCCTCCGAGGGCGGGCTCCATCTGCACGACGGTGTGCTCTCCATCGCGGAGATCGGTCGTCGCGACCTCCGCGAGGCCGAACTGGCCTACCTGTCCGCGTGTTCCACCGGACACGTAGGCCGGCGGCACGCGGACGAGTCCATCCACCTCGCCTCCGCGTTCCAGCTGGCCGGGTTCCGGCATGTCGTGGCGAGTCTCTGGCCGCTGGACGACCGTGTCGCGGCCGGGGCGGCGATCACTTCTACCGGCTGATGCCGGCCACGCCGTCCGCAGACGACGCGGCGACCGTGCTCCATCGCGTGATCCGGCACCTGCGCGCCGAGCATCCCGGCCGACCGCACGTGTGGGCGTCGCTGATCCACAGCGGGCCGTAGCGGAATCCCCCGGGCACGGCCGGCGACGACCGTCCCGACCTCGCGCAGGTGGATTCCCTACGTGCACCACCACAGGAAGCGGTCGCACTGCGAAGGGGACGGGTCCGGGCTCGGGGCCGCGGTGGTGGGGGTGGCCGTGGGGGCCGAGCCGCCGCTCGTGGATGTGGGCGTGGCGGTGGGGGCCGACGCGCCGGGGGGCTTGCCGGTCGCCGACTGGGTGTCGGGGCTCTTGCTCGCGTCGGCTTCCTCGCTCTTGGACGCGGAGGGTGACGGGGACGCGGAGGTCGACGGGGAAGCCGAGTCCGAGGGAACGGTTCCGCCGGAGTCGGTCTTCCCCGACGCCGACGCGCTCGCCTCCGGGGAGGCGCCGCCCTCGGCCGACTCCCCGCCCGCCGCGGCCGGCTTGGGGGAGGATCCCGGGGCGTCCATCCCCAGCTCCGCGAGGCTCAGACCACCGGCCGCGAGCACGAACCCGGCGGCGATCAGCAGGGTCCGGCGTCGGCGCCGACGGTGGGCTGCCGCTTTGCGATCACGACGGCTGGCTCCGCCGCTGGGGTCGTCGGAGTCGCCCTCGTCGTACTCGTCGTACTCGTCGGCGAGGGCGTCCTCGGATTCCGCGGAGGGGGCGGGACCGTCGACGCTCTCCGCACCACGGCCACGCGCGCGCCGCCGCGAGGCCCGGCCACCGGTCGGCTCCGCCGTATCCTCGGCCACGCTGCCGCTCGCATCGCCGTCGACGCCGACGGCGTCTCCCTCAAGACCCGAGCCGGAGCCGGTGTCGGCCGCGGTCGAGCCGTGGTCCGCCCCGATCTCCGCCCACCCGCCATTCGCCGGATCGCCGGCACGAGAGGCGGCCGCGCGACCGTCCCCGCCGTATGCCACGGAACTCTGGGCGTCGCCGCCGTACCCCGCCCCGCCTCCGTCACCGGGGCCGTACGAGGTGGGGGCGTGCCCGTCTCCGCCGTACGGCGTGACCTCGTCGCCCCCTCCGCCGTACTGAGAAGTCGCATCCGTGCCGTACGCCCCGGCCATCCCCTGGCCGCCGTACACACCCGTCCCGCCCGCGTACGCGCCCGCGTGGGCGTCCCCCGCGAGGGAAGCGTCGCCGTACTGCCCCTCGACCGCGTACGCCGCGTAGGCCGGGGCCACCGGAGGCTCCTGGGGCTGGGCCTGGGTCGGTACGCGGGGCGTGTACGCGCGCAGCGCTTCGATCGAGGTGCCGCACCCCGGGCAGGCGAGGGCGCCGTTGAGGTGCCGTCGGCACGGGTTGCAGTAGTCCATGTCGCGGGAAGATTAAGTGCCCTGCGGGCGGGATTCCCAGGTTCCTTGGTGAAGGTTCTGTGGGGACCGGCCGTTCCGGCGCAGCGGATTGAGGATGATCCACCCCATCGCGTGCAAACCGACTTCCGAAGAACGCCGGAACGGTCCGCGTCCCCCTCGGCTCAGGTCTTCTTACGGGCCGTCATGGCGCGCTGGACCAGGATGAACGCGCAGAGCAGCACACCGGTGGCGATCTTCGTCCACCAGGAGCTGAGCGTGCCCTCGAACTGGATGATGCTCTTGATCAGGCCCAGGACGAGGACCCCGAAGAGGGTGCCCAGGACGTAGCCCGAGCCGCCCGTCAGCAGGGTGCCGCCGATGACCACCGCGGCGATCGCGTCGAGTTCCATGCCCACGGCGTGCAACGGGTCACCGGACTGGATGTAGAGCATGAAGAGGAGGCCGGCGAGCGCGGAGCAGAAGCCGCTCATCGTGTAGACCGCGATCTTCGTACGTCCCAGCGGAAGACCCATCAGCAGGGCCGACTGCTCGTTGCCGCCGATGGCGTACACCCGGCGCCCGAAGCGCGTGTAGTGCAGGACATAGAAGGCGGCGGCCAGGACGGCCAGAGCCACGACGGCACCGATCGACAGGTCTCCCACACCCAGCGATATCCGGGTCTCGGCCAGGCTGCTCACGGCCGAGTCCGAGATGGCGATCGACTCCTTGCTGATCACCAGGCACAGGCCCCGGAAGAGGAAGAGGCCGGCGAGCGTCACGATGAAGGGCTGGATCTCGAAGTTGTGGATCACGTAGCCCATGAGGAAGCCACCGAACGCGCCCACGCCCAGGGAGATCGGGACGACCAGGAGCAGGGGCAGCCCCACGTCCTCCACCAGCCAGGCCGTGAGCATGGTGGTGAAGCCGATCACGGAGCCCACGGACAGGTCGATCCCGCCGGACATGATGACGAAGGTGGCACCGACCGCGGCGACCAGCAGGTATCCGTTGTCGATGAACAGGTTGAGGAACACCTGTGGCTCGCCGAAGCCGTAGTTCTGGTAGCGGCTGAGGCCGACGATGTACATCACGAGGAACAGGCCGGCCGTGACGACGACGGGCAGCCGCCGGTCGCCCAGCAGCCGTGCGGACCTGGACGGGGTTCGGCTCTCCGGCGTCGTGGGAGTCCGGGTGGTCGCACTCATCACGACACCTCCATCTTGGGAGCGGCCTCGGGCTCCGCGGCGGGCTGGGCCGGAGCGGCGGCGCGGGCGCGGGCGCCGAAGACCTTGGCGCGGAACTTCGGGGACTGGAGCAGGCAGACGACGATGACGACGGCGGCCTTGAACACCAGGTTGGTCTGGGTCGGTACGCCGATGGTGTAGATCGTGGTGGTCAGGGTCTGGATGACGAGGGCCCCGATCACCGTGCCGCCGATGGAGAACCGGCCGCCCAGCAGCGAGGTGCCGCCGATCACCACGGCGAGGATCGCGTCGAGCTCGATCCACAGACCGGCGTTGTTGCCGTCCGCGGCCGAGGTGTTGGAGCTGATCATCAGGCCCGCGATACCGGCGCACAGAGCGCAGAACACGTACACCATGATCTTGATACGGCGGGACCTGATGCCCACCAGGCGGCTGGCCTCGGCGTTGCCGCCGACCGCCTCGACGAGCAGGCCGAGGGCCGTACGGCGGGTCAGCGCCACGGTGACGGCCACGACGGCCGCCACCACGAAGATGGAGAAGGGCAGCGTCAGCCAGTAGCCGCCGCCGATCAGCTGGTACGGGTCGCTGTTGATGGTGATGATCTGGCCGTCGGTGATCAGCTGGGCCACGCCTCGGCCCGCGACCATGATGATGAGGGTCGCGATGATGGGCTGGATGCCCATCCGGGCGACCAGGAAGCCGTTCCACAGGCCGCACACGACCGCCGCCACCAGGCCCAGGCCCATCGCGAGCAGCACGCCGGACAGGGCGCCCTGGTCCGCCTGGTCGCTGATGTACGAGCAGGTCAGGGCCCCGGTGATGGCGACCACGGCGCCGACGGACAGGTCGATGCCGCCGGTGGCGATGACCAGGGTCATGCCGACCGCCACCAGGATGAGGGGCGAGCCGAACAGCACGATCGAGACGAGGCTGCCGTAGAGGTGGCCGTTCGTCATGTGGATCGCGAAGAAGTCGGGGGTGAAGGGGACGTTGACGAGCAGCAGGGCGACCAGGACCGCGACCGGCCAGAAGAGGTGATGGCGCGTCAGTGCTCGCCAGCGGGAGGGGGTGGTCACTGGTGTTCTCCGCTCGCGATGGTCTCGAGGATCTTGCTGGTGGTGATCTCGGGTCCGTTGGTGAGCTGCGCCACCAGCTTGCGGTCGCGCAGCACTCCGATGGTGTGGCTGAGCCGGAGCACCTCCTCCAGCTCGGCGGCGATGTACAGCACGGACATGCCGTCCTCGGAGAGGGAGACCACCAGCTTCTGGATCTCCGTCTTGGCGCCGATGTCGATGCCGCGGGTCGGCTCGTCCAGGATCAGCAGCTTCGGCTGGGTGATGAGCCAGCGGGCGAGGAGCACCTTCTGCTGGTTTCCGCCGCTCAACTGGCCGACCCTGGCCTCCGGGTTGGCGGGCCGGATGTCCAGCGCCTTGATGTACTTGGCGACCAGTTCGTCGCGCTGGGCGGCCGGGATGGGCCGGGTCCAGCCGCGGGCCGCCTGGAGCGCGAGGATGATGTTCTCCCGCACCGTCAGGTCGGGGACCAGGCCCTCGGTCTTGCGGTTCTCCGAGCAGAACGCGATACCGGCGCCGATGGCGTCGTTGGGGGCGCTCATCGAGACCGTCTCTCCGCCGACGGTCAGCGTGCCGCTGTCCGGCTGGTCGGCGCCGAAGAGCAGCCGGGCCAGTTCGGTACGGCCGGAGCCGAGCAGACCGGCGAGGCCCACGACCTCGCCCTTCTTGATCTCCAGGTCGAAGGGGGCGATACCGCCGTTCCTGCCGAGGCCTTCCGCCTTCAGCAGTGACTCGCCGACGTCCGCGTGCAGTTGCTGGTCGTGGAGCTCCTCCAGCTGGTCCAGCGCCTTGCCGATCATCAGCTCGATCAGCCCGACCTGGTCGAGGTCGCTGACCATGTGCTCGCCGACCAGGGTGCCGTTGCGCAGGACGGTCATGCGGTCGCAGATCTCGTAGATCTGGTCGAGGAAGTGCGACACGAACAGGATCGCGACGCCCTCGTCCCTCAACTGCCGCATCAGGCGGAACAGTTCGAGGACCTCGTCGCGGTCGAGGCTGGACGTCGGTTCGTCCAGGACCAGGACCTTGGTTCCGGAGCCCTCGCCGTCACTGTCTCCGGTGCCCACCGACCGTACGATCGCCACCAGTTGCTGCACCGCCAACGGGTACGAGGACAGGGGCGCGGTGACGTCGATGTCGAGGCCGAGACGGTCGACGAGCTTCGCCGCCTCGCTGCGCATGCGCTTCCACTGGATGCGGCCCGCGCGGATCGGTTCCCGTCCGATGAAGATGTTCTCCGCCACCGACAGGTTGGGGCAGAGGTTGACCTCCTGGTAGACCGTGCTGATGCCGGCGTGCTGCGCCTGGAGCGGGCTGCCGATCCGCACGGCCTTGCCGTCGAGGGTGACGGTGCCGCCGTCCAGGGTGTAGACCCCGGTCAGCACCTTGATCAGGGTGGACTTCCCGGCCCCGTTCTCGCCCATCAGGGCGTGTATCTCGCCGGGGAAGAGCCGGAAGTCGACGCCCGACAGAGCCCTTACCCCCGGAAACTCTTTGACTATGCCCGTCATCTCCAGGACGGGCTGCGGCTCTGCCATGGCAGCGCTCCTCGTGGAATCGGTTCAGGCCCGCTGCGGGCCCGGCCCGCGGGGAGCCTTTCCGGCCGAGGCGTTCTCGGCCGGCCGAAGGCTCCCCGCCGGTGGGTGCGGTCGGTCAGTACTTGCGGGTCGGGAGGGCGGCCTTGGCCTGGTCCTGCATGAAGTCGCCCTCCTTGGTCTTGATCCAGCGCTCGACCGAGCCGCCGTCGTGGACCGTCTTCACGACCTCCATCAGCTGGGGGCCGAGCAGCGGGTTGCACTCCACGATGGCGTTGATCTTGCCCTCGGACATGGCGACGAAGCCGTCCTTCACGCCGTCGATCGAGACGATCAGGATGTCCTTGCCGGGCTTCTTGCCCGCCGCCTCGATGGACTGGATGGCGCCGATGGCCATGTCGTCGTTGTGCGCGAACAGGACGTTGATGTCCGGGTTGGACTGCAGGAAGGCCGCCATGACCTGCTTGCCGCCGGCGCGGGTGAAGTCACCGGTCTGGCTGACGACGATCTTCCAGTCGTCCTTGTGGTCGGCGTCCATGACCTCCTTGAAGCCCTTGGCGCGCTCGATCGCCGGGGCGGCGCCGGTGGTGCCCTCCAGTTGGGCGATCTTCACCGGGCCCTTGACGCCGGCCTTGGCCAGGACCTTCTCCAGGATCTTGCCGGCGCGGCGGCCCTCGTCGGTGAAGTCGGAGCCGACCAGAGTGACGTACAGGGACTGGTCGGAGGTCTCCACGGAGCGGTCGGTGAGGACCACCGGGATCTTCGCCGCCTTGGCCTCCTTGAGCACCGCGTCCCAGCCGGTGACGACCACCGGGGAGAAGGCGATGACGTCCACCTTCTGCGCGATGTAGCTGCGGATGGCGGAGATCTGGTTCTCCTGCTTCTGCTGGGCGTCGGAGAACTTCAGGTTGTACCCCGCCTCCTTGGCCGCGGCCTTCACCGAGTCGGTGTTGGCGCTGCGCCAGCCGCTCTCGGAGCCGACCTGGGAGAAGCCGAGGGTGATCGCCTTGCTGCCGCCGGACGAGGTGCCGGTGGACCCCTTGTCCTCCTTGGCGCAAGCCGCCAGGGTGCCCGCGGCCGCGACGCCGACCGCGGCGGTGAGGAAGTTTCTCCTGTTGAGCATGTTTCTTCTCCTTTGAAGAGCCGGTCCGGGAACGGACCGCCGGTACTCGTTGAGCCCTGGTACTTGATGGACCGACTCCGCTGCGTCCAGCCTGTCGATCACTATTCGAAATATCGGTCACACTGGTGTGCGAATGTGACTGCTGGCGCCGCGTCAGTCGAGAGCGTCCCCCGATTGAGGCCCGTGCGGAAACGTACTGGCACGGACGACGAGCTGGGGTTCGATGAAGATTCCCTGGGTCCCGGAGGAGGACCGGCCCTCGATCAGATCGAGCAGCAGGGAGATGCTCCGCTGGCCCACCGCCGCGAAATCCTGGCGGACGGTGGTGAGCGGCGGGGCGAAGTACTCCGATTCCGGGATGTCGTCGAAGCCGACCACCGCGACGTCCTGGGGAGTGCGCACCCCCGCTTCGCGCAGTGCCCGCAACACCCCCAGCGCCATCTGGTCGTTGGCGACGAAGACCGCGGTCAGTCCCCGGCCCACCCAGCCGGCCAGTTCCTGGCCCGCACGGTAGCCCGACAGCGGGCTCCAGTCCCCCCGCAGCGGTGTCGGCGGCTCGACCCCCACCGCTTCGAGGGCCGACCGCCAGCCGACGGTCCGGTCGACCGCCTCCTGCCAGTCCTCGGGCCCGGCGAGATGCCAGACCGTGCGATGGCCGGCGGCCAGCAGATGGCCGGTGGCCAGCCGCGCACCCAGCTGCTGGTCCACGTTGACGCTGGGGATCTCGGCTCCGGACCCGGTGCCCACGGCCACCACCGGGAAGGGGTACCGGAGTTCGGCGAGAGCCTCGGCCGCCGACCGCTGGGGGGCGAGGGCGATCACCCCCTCCACCCCGCCCTCGCTGAGGTGGTCCAGGGCTTCGGACAGCGTCTCCACCACCAGCTTGCGCAGACTGACGGTCGAGACGGTGTACCCCTCGGCACGCGCCGCCTCCTCCAGTGCGAACAGCGTGCTGGCCGGCCCGTAGAGCGTGGTGTTGGCCGAGACCACACCCAGGGTCCGGGTGCGTCTGGTCGCGAGGGCCCGCGCGGAGGAGTTGCGGCGGTAGCCCATCTCCTCGATCGCGCGCAGCACCTTGGCCCGCGTCGCGTCCCGCACATTGGGGTGATCCCCCAGGACACGGGAGACCGTCTGGTGGGACACCCCGGCCAGACGGGCCACGTCGGCCATGGTGGGCGGCCGAAGCTGCAAGTGGTTCACGGCCGCACCTCCTTGGCGATCGCTGACAGACGGGACCTGTGGTGCGGACGGTTGCGCGCCGCCCGGGTCAGACCGGGATTGCGCACACTTCCGCGACAACGGGCAGGTGGAACGAGTGGAAGCACCGCCGACACGTCGCTCGTACCCCCCTGGATGCCGGCAGGCATCGATCGATGAATGCGGAGGTCATTGTGAGCGCTAACAATTCCCAGCGGTCAAGAGGCCTGCAACGGGAAGTCGTCACGGTTCAATAACGTGACCGGTGGCAGGAGTTGGCGGGACGGCGGATCGGGGCGCCACCTGCCGCCCCCGCCGCGGGTCCGGTCCGGCGGCGCCGACGCGCGGTCCAGGACGTCCGCACATCGCCTCGCGGACGTCGCCCGAGGGTTCACGATCCCCACGCACACCGCCCGTGCGGCGGGACGACGGCGCGGGGCCGGACGGCCGGACCTCTCGTCGACACGGGTTCACCTACACGGCCGACATGGACACCTACAGGGGAACCCGTGGGTAACTGGCCGTCACATCGAAAACGTTTCTTGTTCGACCACCCGACCCATTGACACTCCGACCACGTCGTCCTTACCGTCGAGCCAGCATTTCGAACGTGGGCCGAAATTTCGAACAAGCAGAAAGCCTAGGGAGTAGCTGACGTGCGTATCACGGGAATCAGCACGCATGTGGTCGGAACGCCATGGCGCAACCTGACCTACGTCCAGGTGCATACGGACGAGGGGCTCACCGGCGTGGGCGAGACGCGCATGCTGGGGCACACCGACGCACTGCTCGGCTATCTGCACGAGGCAGAGGCCAACCACATTCTCGGGTCGGACCCGTTCGCTGTCGAGGACCTCGTCAAGCGAATGAAGTACGGCGACTACGGCCGGGCCGGCGAGATCGTGATGTCCGGAATCGCCGTGATCGAGATGGCCTGCTGGGACATCAAGGGCAAGGCGCTCGGCGTGCCGGTCTGGCAGCTCCTCGGCGGCAAGGTGACCGACAAGGTCAAGGCGTACGCCAACGGGTGGTACACGACCGAGCGGACGCCCGAGGCGTACCACAAGGCCGCCCGGGGAGTCATGGAGCGCGGGTACCGGGCGCTCAAGATCGACCCCTTCGGCACCGGCCACTTCGAGCTCGACCACGAGCAGTCCCTCTACGCCGTCTCCCTCATCGAGGCCGTCCGGGACGCCATCGGTCCGGACGCCGAGCTGATGCTGGAGATGCACGGCCGCTTCTCCCCCTCCACCGCCGTACGGCTGGCCAAGGACCTCGCCCCCTTCAAGCCCGCCTGGCTGGAGGAGCCCTGCCCGCCCGAGAACCTCAAGGCTCTGGAGAAGGTCGCCGCGAAGGTCGACATCCCGGTCGCCACCGGTGAGCGGATCCACGACCGCATCGAGTTCCGCGAGCTCTTCGAGAGCCAGGCCGTGGACATCATCCAGCCCGACGTCGGCCACATCGGAGGCATCTGGGAGACCCGGAAGCTGGCCGCGACCGCCGAGACCCACTACATGCTCGTGGCGCCGCACAACGTGGGCGGACCGGTCCTGACCGCGGCCTCTCTCCAGGTCGGCTTCACCTCGCCGAACTTCAAGATCCTGGAACACTTCAACGACTTCGCCGACGCCGAGATCAAGAAGGTCGTCAAGGGCGCTCCACAGGTCGTGGACGGGTACTTCCATCTCACGGAAGCGCCGGGCCTCGGAGTCGAGCTCGACGTCGACGCCGCTGCCGAATTCCCGCAGCAGCAGGCCCGGTTCGACCTGTGGGCCGAGGGCTGGGAGCAGCGCAAGCCGAAGGGCACCCAGCAGTGAGGAATGCCGTCGTCGTCGAGGCGCCCGGCGAGCACAGGCTGGTCGAGCACATCCCTCGTGAGCCCGCCGCCGGGGAGGCGCTCGTCCGCGTCCACGCCGTCGGGATCTGCGGCAGCGATCGCGAGGTCTACCAGGGCAACCGGCCCGAGGGGTACGTCCGTTACCCGCTCACGCCCGGCCACGAGTGGTCCGGCACGGTCGAGGCGGTGGGCTCCGAGGTGCCGGCGGCCCTCGTCGGCCGCAAGGTGGTGGGCGAGGGCTTCAGGAACTGCCAGGTCTGCGACCGCTGCCACGCGGGCGAGACCACGTTGTGCACGGCCGGCTACGAGGAGACGGGCTTCACCCAGCCCGGCGCCATGGCCACCACGCTCACTCTGCCGGCCCGGCTGCTGCACGCCCTCTCGGACGATGCCGACCTGACGGCGGCGGCGCTCCTGGAGCCCGCGGCCTGCATCGCCGCCGCCGCGCTCAAGGCGAACGCACGGCCCGGCGAGCGGGTCGCCGTCGTGGGCACGGGCACACTCGGGATGTTCGGCGTCCAGTTCCTGAGGGCGGGCTCGCCCTCGGAGCTGCTGGTGGTGGGCACTCGCAGGGACCGCGCGGAGCTCGCCACGGCCTTCGGCGCCACCGACTTCCGCACCCGGGACCAGGAGCTGCCGGACGACTTCGACGTCGTCATCGAGACCGCCGGGTCCGCGTCCGCCGCCACCACCGCCGCCTCGCTGCTCAGACGCGGCGGCCGGCTCGTCCTCACCGGCATCCCGGCCGCGGGCGCCGACGGACTCGACCCCACCGATCTCGTCGTACGGCAGCTGGAGGTGCACACCGTGTTCGGGGCACCGCCCGCGGCCTGGGCGCACACGGTGCGGGTCTTCGGGGCCGGGCTGCTCGATCCGGCGCCGCTAGTCACGCACGAGCTGCCACTGGACCAGTTCTCGCAGGCCATCGACCTGGCGGGATCCGGCGATCCGAAGGTCGGGAAGGTCCTCCTGCGGCCGTGACACACCCCTGAGCCGTGCGCCGGTACGCGGTACCCGACGACTTCGTACCGGCGCACCACCAAAGCCTTGCAGATCCAGAACCTTGCGCATCCAGAGCCGCGACCCTCGTCCGAAATATCAAACATGAAGGACAGACAGTGACCGAGACCACCGCCAGCGCGGCCCGACGACCCGGTGAGCAGGCGCTCGCTGCGCTCGGCCTGAACGCGCCCGCCCTCGCGCCCTCCGACGCCTCCCCGCACGCTTTCCCCGGTGGCGGCCGCTGGCGCACCGAAGTGCCCTCCGTGGAGGGTCCCGAGGCCCTCGGCGTGGTCCTCAAGGAGTCCTCGCGGCTCGATGTGCCGATCCACCGGGTCAGCCAGGGCTCGGGCGTGTGGATGCTCAGCGACGCCGAGATCACCGAGATGGTGGAGGCGACCGCCGAACGCGACATCGAGCTCTGCCTGTTCACCGGCCCCCGCGGCACCTGGGACATCGGCGGCTCCACCCGCACCGACTCCAGAGGCGGCGGGCTGCGCGCCCGCGGGCACGACGCGGTCGCCGGCTGCGTCGAGGACGCCGTCCGCGCCACCGAGCTGGGTGTGAAGTGCCTGCTCGTCGCCGACGAGGGGGTGCTGTGGACCCTGCACCGGGCCCGGGTCGCCGGGATCATCCCGGCCGACACGACGCTCAAGGTGTCGGCGCTGATCGGGCCGGTGAACCCGACCGCGTACGCCGTGTACGAGAACCTCGGCGGCGACTCGATCAACGTGCCCAGCGACCTGACGCTCGATCACCTCACCGAGATCCGCCGGGTGTCGGCCGCCCCCATGGACATGTACATCGAGGCCCCCGACGATCTCGGCGGCTATGTGCGGATGTACGAGGTCGCCGAGCTGATCCGGCGCGGCGCACCGCTCTATCTGAAGTTCGGCCTGTCGAAGGCTCCCGGGATCTACCCGTACGGGCACCACATGCGCGATCTCACGCTGTCGACCGCCAAGGAGAGGGTGCGGCGTGGCCGGCTCGCCCTGGACCTGCTCGCACGGCACGGGGCGGACGGTGACATGGCGCCGCTCGGCTCCCGGCTGCCGGGCGCGCTGAAGCGGTTCGAAACGCCTGCATAACGTTCCGGACAACGCCCCTTCACAAAAGCCCACGCAGTCGAACAGACTCCGACACAACCTCGACCCTTCCCGGTCCCTCCACACTGCCTCCAGGCACCCGTACCGCCGGACCGCACCCGGCCTCCCGACATCAAGGATGATGATCATGCGTACTCGTCGAGCCGCCCTCACCGCCATAGCCGGCGCCGCCTCGCTCGCCCTGACCCTCTCGGCCTGCGGCCAGGACAGCAAGGGCGGCAGCGAGGAGTCCACCGGCAGCGCCAAGGGAGGCACCATCGGCATCGCGATGCCGACCAAGTCCTCCGAGCGCTGGATCGCCGACGGCAACAACGTCGTCAAGAACCTCCAGGCCAAGGGCTACAAGACCAAGCTGGTCTACGGCGAGGACGACCCCGACCAGCAGGTCTCGCAGATCGAGAACCTGATCACGCAGGGCGTCAAGGGCCTGATCGTCGCGGCCATCGACAACAAGTCGCTGAACAACGTGCTCCAGCAGGCCAAGGACGCCAAGATCCCGGTCATCGCCTACGACCGTCTGATCCTCGGCACGCCGAACGTCGACTACTACGCGTCGTTCGACAACACCAAGGTCGGTGAGCTGCAGGCCAGTTACATCGTCGACAAGCTGGGGCTGAAGAGCGGCAAGGGCCCCTTCAACATCGAGCTGTTCGCCGGCTCCAACGACGACAACAACACCAAGTACTTCTTCGGCGGCGCGATGAGCGTGCTCCAGCCGTACATCGACAGCAAGAAGCTCGTCGTCAAGTCCAAGCAGACCAAGATCACCCAGGTCACCACGCTGCGCTGGGACGGTGCCACCGCGCAGAAGCGCATGGAGGACATCCTCACCTCCACGTACGGCAGCGGAAAGGTCGACGCGGTCCTGTCCCCGTACGACGGCATCTCCATCGGCATCCTCGCCGCGCTGAAGTCGGACGGCTACGGCTCCGCGAGCAAGCCGCTTCCGGTCATCACCGGTCAGGACGCCGAGCTCGCCTCGGTGAAGTCGATCATCGCGGGCCAGCAGACGCAGACCGTCTACAAGGACACCCGCAAGCTCGCCGAGGTCGCCTCGACCATGGTGGACGACGTCCTCAACGGCAAGAAGCCCGAGGTCAACGACACCAAGACGTACGACAACGGCTCCAAGGTGGTCCCCGCCTACCTGCTGCAGCCGGTGAGCGTCGACAAGAGCAACTACACCAAGGAACTGGTCGACACGGGCTACTACAAGGCGAGCGAGCTCAACTAGTCGAGCCACCTCCCTGTCGGCCCATCCCCCTGATTGAAAGGCACGACCATGGCGGGACCCGTCCTGGAAATGCGCTCGATCGTCAAGACCTTTCCCGGCGTCAAAGCGCTGTCGGACGTCACTCTGACCGTCCGTCAGGGCGAGGTCCATGCCATCTGCGGTGAGAACGGCGCCGGGAAGTCCACCTTGATGAAGGTGCTCTCCGGCGTCCATCCGCACGGCACGTACGAGGGCGACATCCTCTTCGAAGGAGAGGTCGTCTCCTTCAAGGACATCCGGGCGAGCGAGCAGCACGGCATCGTGATCATCCATCAGGAACTGGCCCTGGTGCCGTTCCTGTCGATCGCGGAGAACATCTTCCTCGGCAACGAACACGCCTCGGGCGGGTTCATCAACTGGAACGAGACGCTGAAGCACGCCACCGAGCTGCTGCGCCGGGTGGGTCTGAGCGACCATCCGGAGACCCGGATCACCGACATCGGTGTGGGCAAGCAGCAGCTGGTGGAGATCGCGAAGGCGCTCTCCAAGAAGGTGAAGCTGCTCATCCTCGACGAGCCGACCGCGGCTCTGAACGACGAGGACAGCGGCAAACTCCTGGATCTCATCCTGGAGTTGAAGAAGCAGGGCATCACCTCGATCATCATTTCCCACAAGCTCAACGAGATCCGCAAGGTCGCCGACTCGGTGACGATCCTCCGCGACGGGAAGTCGATCGAGACCCTCGACGTGAAGGCCCCGGAGACCACCGAGGACCGGATCATCTCGGGCATGGTCGGGCGCGACCTCGATCACCGGTTCCCCGACCGCACGCCGTACGAAGGCGAGACGGACGCGGCCCCGGCGCTGGAGATCCGCAACTGGACCGTCCACCACCCGATCGACCAGCAGCGCAAGGTCGTCGACGACGTGTCGATCCATGTGCGGCGCGGGGAGATCGTCGGCATCGCGGGCCTGATGGGCGCGGGCCGCACCGAGCTCGCGATGAGCGTGTTCGGGCGCACCTACGGCCGGCACGCGGGCGGCCAGGTCTTCAAGGACGGCAAGGAGATCCGTACGAAGTCCGTCGCGGAGGCGGTCGAGCACGGCATCGCGTACGTCACCGAGGACCGCAAGCACTACGGCCTCAACCTCATCGACAACATCAACCGCAACATCTCGCTGACCGCCCTGAACAAGGTCGCGAGGCGCGGTGTCGTCGACGAGCACGAGGAGCGCAAGGTCGCCGAGCGCTTCCGCAAGTCCATGAACATCAAGGCGCCCACCGTCTTCGAGACCGTGGGCAGGCTCTCCGGCGGCAACCAGCAGAAGGTCGTCCTCAGCAAGTGGATCTTCGCGGGTCCCGAGGTGCTGATCCTGGACGAGCCCACGCGCGGCATCGACGTGGGCGCCAAGTACGAGATCTACACGGTCATCGACCAGCTGGCCGCCGAGGGCAAGGCGGTCGTCTTCATCTCCTCCGAGCTGCCGGAGCTGCTCGGCATGTGCGACCGCATCTACACCATGGCCGCCGGACGGCTCACGGGTGAGGTCCCGCGGGCCGAGGCCACGCAGGAAGTGCTGATGCGCCAGATGACGAAGGACAAAGAGGTAACGCGATGAGCACCGATGTGACGAAGGTTCCGGCCGCGGCGCCGCCGGGCAAGGGCGGGGGGTCGTCCTCCGGCGAGGGCCTGCTCCAGCTGATGCTGAACGGGCTGCGCCGCAACATGCGCCAGTACGGCATGCTGATCGCGCTCGGCCTGATCGTCGCGCTGTTCGCGGTGTGGACCGACGGCGACCTGCTGCTGCCGCGCAACGTCTCCAACCTGGTGCTCCAGAACAGCTACATCCTGATCCTCGCGATCGGCATGATGCTGGTGATCATCGCGGGGCACATCGACCTGTCGGTCGGTTCGCTGACCGCGTTCGTGGGCGCCTTCGCCGCCGTGCTGACCGTGCAGCACGACGTGGCCTGGCCGGTCGCGCTGGTGCTGACCCTGGTGGTGGGCGCGGTCGCGGGCTCGGTCCAGGGCTATCTGATCGCGTATCTCGGCATACCGTCGTTCATCGTCACCCTGGCGGGCATGCTGCTCTTCCGCGGTCTGACGGAGATCCTGCTGGAGGGCCAGACCCTCGGCCCGTTCCCGAACGGTCTGCAGAAGCTCGGCAACGGCTTCCTGCCCGAGGTCGGCCCGAACACCAACTACCACAACCTCACCCTGCTGCTGGGCTTCGCGCTGCTGGCCTTCGTGGTCTACCAGGAGATCCGCGACCGCAAGCGCCAGCAGGAGTTCGCGCTGGACGTGCTGCCCAGGAACGCCTTCCTGCTCAAGCTCGTCGCGATCGCCGCCGCCGTCCTCGCGGTCACGATGCTGCTCGCCAGCTACCAGGGCGCGCCGATCATCCTGCTCGTCCTCGGTGTGCTGGTGGTCGGCTACGGCTACGTCATGCGCAACGCGGTCTTCGGCCGGCACATCTACGCGATCGGCGGCAACCTGCCGGCCGCGAAGCTGTCCGGCGTCAAGGACAAGAAGGTCACCTTCCTTGTCTTCCTGAACATGGGCGTGCTCGCGGCCCTGGCGGGTCTGGTGGTCGCGGCCCGCCTGAACGCGGCCTCCCCGAAGGCGGGCCTGAACTTCGAACTCGAGGCGATCGCCTCGTCGTTCATCGGTGGCGCGTCCATGAGCGGCGGCGTGGGAACCGTCCTCGGCGCGATCATCGGCGGTCTCGTCCTCGGTGTGCTGAACAACGGCATGAACCTCCTCAGCGTCGGCACCGACTGGCAGCAGGTCATCAAGGGCCTGGCCCTGCTGGCGGCGGTCGGCTTCGACGTGTGGAACAAGCGCAGGGTCGGCTCGTAGACCGGGTCGACCGGATCGGGCCCCGCCGGACGGCGGGGCCCTTCCCATGGGAGGAGAGGACAGACCGGTGAAAACGCTCTTCGGCAGGCTCGCCGACGGGACCGAAATCCACCGCTGGTCGCTGGAGAACGCCGGCACCCGGCTGAAGGTCCTGTCCTACGGCGGGATCGTGCAGTCCCTGGAGGTCCCCGACCGCGACGGCCGGTACGCGAACGTCTGCCTCGGCTTCGACCGCGTCGAGGACTACGTCGCCTCCAGCCCGTACTTCGGCGCGCTGATCGGCCGGTACGGCAACCGCATCGCCAAGGGCCGGTTCACCCTGGACGGCAAGAGCTACCAGCTCTCCGTCAACGACGGGGTCAACAGCCTGCACGGCGGCACCCAGGGCTTCGACAAGCGGGTGTGGGACGTCGAGCCGTTCACCGAGGGCTCGGACGTCGGCCTGCACCTGTACCACACGTCCGTCGACGGCGAGATGGGCTACCCGGGCACCCTCGAGGTGAAGGTGACGTACACCCTCACCCGGCACGGCGACTGGCGGATCGACTACGAGGCCACCACCGACCAGGCCACGGTGGTCAACCTGACCAACCACGTGTACTGGAACCTCGGCGGCGAGGGCACCGGCACCATCGAGGACCACGAGCTGCGCATCGCCGCCTCCCGCTACACGCCCACCGACTCGGGTCTGATCCCCACCGGTGAGCCGGCGACGGTCGCGGGCACCCCCTTCGACTTCCGCGAGAGCAAGCAGATCGGCCGGGACATCCGCGCCGGCCACCCGCAGCAGGTCCTCGCCAAGGGCTACGACCACAACTGGGTGCTCGACAAGGGCATCACGGCGAACCCCGAGCACGTGGCGACCCTGCGCGACCCGTCCTCCGGCCGCACGCTGAGGATCTCCACCGTCGAGCCGGGTCTGCAGTTCTACTCGGGCAACTTCCTCGACGGCACCCTCACCGGCACCGGCGGTCGCACCTACCGCCAGGGCGACGCCCTGTGCCTGGAGACGCAGCACTTCCCGGACTCGCCGAACCACCCGTCGTTCCCCTCGACGGTGCTGCGTCCGGGCCAGACACACCGGTCGACGACGATCCACTCGTTCGGCGCCTGACCTGGTCAGATGCCGAATTCGGGGTCGGGGTTCCCGAACTCACACTTCTTTCACACCCGTTGAACAGCGCCACGCAGGCATCCGTATGTAAGGGCGGCCCGTGCTCCCCCGCGCGGGCCACCCAATGACGACGGACCCGGTCGTCCCCGCCGGGTCCGCCCCATACGGAGGTTCGATGGCCGACAACGTCACCTCGTTGTTCCGCAGCACTTCTGCGCACAGCCCGTCCATGGCGGCGCTGGCGCGCGAAGGCGGAGACGGGACGGGGCCGGTGGACTTCTGTATCCCCTGCAATCCCTACTTTCCCACCCCGGCGATGATGGACACCATGGCCGCGCGGCTGAAGGACATCATCACCTACTACCCCAGCAGCGCCGACACGATCACCGCCGAGCTGTGCAACCTGCTCCAGCTCCCGCCGCAGGCCGTGGCGATGGGCAACGGCTCGACCGAACTGATCACCTGGATCGACCACCTGCTGGTCCGCGAGTCCCTCGCCGTCCCGGTCCCCACCTTCGGCCGCTGGACCGATCAGCCGATGGAGACCGGCAAGCGGGTCGACATGTTCCCGCTCCAGGAGTCCAGCGGATTCGCCCTGGACCTCGCGCAGTACGCCGACTTCATACGCACCCGGGGCACGCGGGTGGCGGTCATCTGCAACCCGAACAACCCCGACGGCGGCTTCATCCACAAGCACGCGCTCGTGCAGTTCATGGACGCCATGGCCGACCTGGACCTCATCGTCATCGACGAGTCGTTCCTGGAGTTCGCGGACGCCGAGCAGGAGCCCTCGGTGGTCCAGGAGGCGATGCTCCGGCCGAACGTGATCGTCCTGCGCAGCCTCGGCAAGAACTTCGGCCTGCACGGCATCCGCTTCGGCTACATGGTCGCCAACCCCTCCCTCGCGGGCCGGGTCCGCTCGATGCTGCCCAAGTGGAACCTCAACGCCTTCGCCGAGTACGTGGTGTTCATGCTCAAGGAGCACGGCGCCGAGTACGCGCAGAGCCTCCACCAGGTCCGCCGGGACCGTCTCGACATGGCGAGCCAGCTCGCCGCGCTGCCCGGCCTGACCGTCTACCCCTCCCAGGGGAACTTCCTCTTCGTGCGCCTGCCCGTGGGCGCCGAGGGCACCGTGGTCCGGGACCGGATGCTCACCGAGCACCGCATCCTCGTCCGCGAGTGCGGCAACAAGATCGGTTCTTCCAGCCGCTTCCTGCGGCTCGTGGTGCGCCCCCAGGTGGATGTGCGACGCCTGGTGTCCGGCCTGGAACAGGTGCTCTACGGGACCAGGAGGGGAGCCGCCGTGCCCGAGCTCGCTCAAGGGACCAGCTACAGCTCGGGTACGGCGGCAGTGGACCGGCTCGTCGGCCAGACCAACGGGGCCGGCATGCAGGACCTCGCGGCGATGGCCGTCGGCGGTGGAGGGATGGGCGGAGGCGTCGGCATGCCGATGCCGGTCGCCCAGCCGGTGGCGGTGGCCGCGGCGGCGCCGATGGGGGCGGTCGCTTCCATGGGCTCCATGGGCTCCATGGGTGCGGGGATGCCGATGCCGGCCCAGATGCCGACGCCGGCCCCGATGCCTGCCCCTGCCCCCGCTCCCGCCGCTGCCCAGATGCCGACGCCGGTGCCGCCTCCGGCTCCGGCTCCGGCGCCCTTCGCGCCGACTCCTCCTGGGGTGCCGGCCCGCGGCGGACTCACCGCCGCACAGGTGCGCGGCATGACCGCCCCGGCGCCGGGGGCTCCGCAGGAGCTGTCCCAAGCCCCCGCCACCGGCTGGCCCAACGCTCAGAGCTGGCCCAACGCGGCGGGCATGGGGCAGACCGGTTGAGCGGCCTCCGCATGTTCAACTGATCAGTACGCAACCGGCCAACCCGTGCTCCAGTTCAGCAGGTTGATGCCGAGCTTGGGTGTGCCGTTGTCGTTGCCGTCGTAGTAGTGGTAGACGATCAGGTCGCCGTCGGAGTCGTTCATGATCGACTGGCCGCCGGGGCCGATGTAGCGGCCGTGCGACTCCAGGACCGGGGTGCCGCCGTTGTTCGTCATCGAGACGCCGTTCTTGTCGACGTACGGCCCGGTGACGCTGGTGGCGCGGCCGACCTTGACCTTGTAGGTCGAACTGGTGCCGGCGCAGCAGGTGTCGTAGGACGCGAAGAGGTAGTAGTAGCCGTTTCGCTTCACGATGTACGGCGCCTCGACGGCCTTGGTCCCGGTGGGGCGGGAGGCGATCGAGTACCGGGTGGTGTTGGAGGAGAGCTGCTTGCCGGTGGCCGGGTTGAGCTGGATCATCTTCAGGCCGGTCCACCAACTGCCGAAGGACAGCCACCACTTGCCGTCGCCGTCGACGAACAGGTTCGGGTCGATGGCGTTGTAGTCACTGGAGGTCGTGGAGGTGTACACGGTGCCCTGGTCGCTCCAGGAGCCGGGCAGGCCGGTGCTCGACGTGGCCAGGCCGATGGCGGACTTGTTGGAGCCGAAGGTCGAGACGGCGTAGTACAGCAGGTACTTGCCGCCCTGGTAGGAGATGTCGGGCGCCCAGGCCTCGGTGGCGTACGACGACCACCAGCCCGGCTTGGCGGAGAAGGCGTCGCTGCCGGCCGT
Source organism: Streptomyces sp. SLBN-8D4 (assembly GCF_049739545.1). Taxonomy (NCBI): domain Bacteria; kingdom Bacillati; phylum Actinomycetota; class Actinomycetes; order Kitasatosporales; family Streptomycetaceae; genus Streptomyces; species Streptomyces sp. SLBN-8D4. The sequence goes on along the minus strand of NZ_JBMGQC010000001.1, from coordinate 6,727,636 downwards.
GAACGCGATCCGGTCGGTGGAGGTGCGGTAGCCGAGGCCGCCACCGGTGCCGTACAGCAGGTAACGGCCCGCCGAGGTACGGATCATCGTCGGGTCGTGGATGGTGGTGGCACCGGTGACGGTCCCGGGGTTGGGGTACGCGGAGGCCGTGCCCGGGATCAGGGCCAGCAGGAAGGCCACGGGGACGGCCAGGAGTGAGGTGCGGCGCACGGGCACGCTCCTTTGCAGGATGCGGGTGGGGGGATGTTCGATATGCCGATCACCGATCAGAGCTTCGGACGGGACCGTAGAATCGAACCCCTTGCGCGTCAATGGCCCGCGCACGCCTCAGTGGTGAGGGGTTCCGTGGCAGCCGTACAGGCGACGGTGTGGGACGACCGTGCTCCGGCAGCCGTAGGCGGCTGTTGATGGCCCCCGGAGTGACGCGGTGGCGCCGCACCGCTCGCCACCGCGCGCCGAGCTGACGTCGTCCGCTCTCTCGCCCTCGTCCAGCCTCACCGTTCACCGCGGTGGCGGACCGCCGGTCGTCGCGGAACTCCTGGACCGCACACGGGGCGGCGCCCCGGGGGCCCACTGACTCGCTCGGGGCACGCCGGGCACCACCCGCACACCCGGGGACCCGACGCCGTCAACGCGGGGCTGCGGGAGTTCCGGGACTCCCGGGTGTGCGCGTCGTGGGACTCAGCCGACCTGCTCGAAGACCATCGACCACCAGCTGTCCGGCTGGGCGAACGCGTAGGGGTCGCGGGCCTTGAGGTACTCGACGAGCTTGTCGGTGTACGCGGCGCGGTCCTGGGGTGCGGCCTGCTCCAGGTGCTTGGCGCGCAGGGCGAAGCGGTACAGGAACTCGACGAGGTCGGCGAGGGTGCGGTTCACGATCTCGGCGCGCGGCTCCGCGTCGAAGGACATGAGGATGACGTAGCCGCGGTCCATGTCGAGGCAGTACCGCATCGCCGGGTCGTCGGTGGGGCCACCCAGGACGAGGATGTGGGTCTCCTCGCCGCCCGCGGCCACCGGCACCACGGTGAAGGGATCGGGTCCCTCCTCGGCGGTGTCGAGGGTGAACAGCACGTCGACGAAGACGGGCACACCGACCTCGCACAGCACCTCGGCGTCGGCCTCGGACAGTCCGCGCTCCTCGGCGACGGCACGGTCCAGCGTGACCACGCGGTCCGCGCCGAACAGCTCCGTCATCTCGTCATGGGTGGCCATGCGTCCTCTGCTTTCCCTTCGTCCTGCCTCAGCCGGTCAGACCGGCTCGGCGCAGCAGCTTCAGCCAATCGTCGTACTCCAGCAACTCGTCGTCGATCAGAGCGAGCCGGGCGTACTCGTCGGGAGCGACCAACCGCTCCAGGAAGAACGCCCCCAGCCCGGGCGCGAGCTGCTCGAAGCGCTCCGCGTCGGGCCAGTCCGGGCCTTCTTCGATGGCTCCGAGGAGGTCGCCGCTCGCGCGGTCGACGAAGACAGGGGCCTCCTGGATCATCCCGACACAGTAGAGCTTCTCGGGGGACAACGGCAGCGGGGAGCCGACCACCGGCTCGCAGTAGAACTGGTGCTCCTCGGCTTCCGCCAGGCTGAAGAGCTGCACGGACGGCCCGCAGCTCGCGCCGTCGAGCACCCGGCAGAAGTCCAGGAACGCACGCGGCACCCCGTCGGCCTCCGCGGCGGCGGCCGTCTGCGCGTCGATCGTCCCGCCGAGCGTGGACGACAGCACGTCCGGGCTCTCCGCCAGTGCCGTCCGCAGGGCGTCCACCGTCGCGATCAGACGGGGCGACGCCGGGCTCGCGCTAGTCATCTGGCCACCACTTGATGTCGATGTTGATCGGATTGCCGTCCGGAAGATCCTTGATCTGCGGACGTATCTGCTGTGTGCCGATGTCGTAGTTCGTCGTCCGGTCGAGCATCCGCAGGTTACGCCACGCATCCGGACCACCGGTCTGGAGCTCGTTGACGTGGTCGGGTTGCATTTTACGGGCGGCCACGGCGGCCTCTTCGGCGAAGTCGGGGTCGTCCTTGTGGTTCCTGCGGATCAGCGCTTCCAGGGCGCCCTTGTACTGCGCGGTGATCTGCTTGTCCCGGTAGTCCTCGGTCTTGCCCTTGAACTTGAAGAGCTTGCCCTCCTCACCGAGCCGCTGCAGGGCCCGCGCCTTCCGTTCGAAGGCCTGCTTGGGCATCCCGGGCTTCCACTCCAGGGTGACGGTGTGCGGGTCCCTCGTCGTGTCGGGACGGTCCTTGCCGATCCCGCCGCCGTCACGGACCGTGTCCTGGTCGCGGGAACGCTTGACGATGCTCTGCAGCATCGTCTCGATGTTCTTGTCGTTGCGCGCGTGGTTGTCGCCCATCGCCCGCACGCCCTTGGACACGTCCTGCAGGTGCTTGTGGAGCTGGTCCTCGGCCTCCTCGATGGCCCTGAGGATCTTTTCGGCCCCGGTCTCGACGGCCGCCGCGAGGGCGCCCTTGCCCCGGGTACGGTTCAGCCCCGCGCGGCTGCGGCGCAGGTGGGGGCGGGCGCCGGACTCGTGCTCGTCGGCCTGGGAGGTGATCCGGTCGGCGAGCCGTTCGTGCAGTTCCTGGTCACTGCGGACGGTGTCGCTCACGCGGCGCCTCCCTTGCCGGTGAAGGTCCCCGTGGTGCCGTCGGCTCCCGTGACGGCGTCCAGCCCCTCGGACAAGCCCTCGCTGCCCGCGTGCAGGGTCTTGCCGGGGCTGTAACCGTCCTGCAGTCCCACGGCGTTGGCGCCGAGCTGGAGGACGAGGTCGGTGGCCATGTTGCCGAGCGCGGAGTAGACCGGGCCCATGGCGACGGACATGAGCTCCTCCATGAGGAGGTGCTCGGCCTCCTTCAGCAGCCGCCGTACGATCAGGCGGGTGGCCTGGGTGGCACCGAGCGCGCCGACCTCGGAGAGCCCGAGCGTGAACGGCGCGGCCGCCTGGGCGGCGATGATCTCGGCGGCGAGGATGCCGAGTTGGACGATGGCGGCCACCTTGGCTCCGGCCACGGCGATCGCGGCGCCGTCCAGGGCCGTCGCCCCGAGGTCGGCGGCTTCACCGAGCCGTTCCAGGTGTACGTCGCTGACCTTGCCCCAGTGCTGCTGGAAGGCCGCGGTCGCGATGCCCTCGTTGCCCTCCAGGAACTCCCTCACGACGCTCGCCGTGGCGTCCTTGCCCTCCCGCATCCGGGAGGCGAAGGAACGCAGGCCGTCGGCCATGTCCCGGTAGTCGTCCTCGTCGACGTTGGGCCACTCGACCCCGATGAGGTCCAGCACCCAGGCCGCCTCGTCGGGCAGCACGACCCCCATGCTCGTTCCCCCTTTGTCTTGGCAGGACCATTTCAGGTCACGCGTACGACGGCCGAACTTTACTACGGGGGGCGGGATTTGCCGGGGGTGCGGGAGGGGGCGGAGTTCTGGGCGGGAGGGGGCCTGCTGGTGGGGCGGGGTGAAGTGGGTGGGTGTGTTGCTCGTTGGGGGCGGCAGGGTTCGGCTCGGGGGGGGAGATGGACCGGCGTTCGGCGGCTGAATTCGGTGATGGGGGGCGGGTGTTCGACGGTGGAGGAAGGGGAGCCCGGGGTGGGCGTGGGGCGGTGCTGGACCGGGGGCGGGGGCGGGGTTCGGCGGTGGCCGGAAGGGCCCGGGAGGTCAGAGCTCGCCCGGGGGCCCGAGTTCGGCGAGATGCGGGCGGGGGGGGTGAACAGGGCCCGGAATCCGGCCGCGGCTGCGAGGGCCCGGGGCGGAGGTGGCGCGCGGCCACAGTCCCGACTCCAGCGTCAGCCCACCCCGAGACGCGGGCCGCACTGGAGGGGGACGTCGCTCAGCCATGGCCACGGGGACGCGGGGACGCGGGGCGGAGATGACACTCGACCGCAGGCCCAAGACCAGCGTCAGCCCACCCCGAGACGCAGGCAGCGCTAGAAGAGCCCCGGAGTCCAGCGACGGCCGCGGAAACCCGGGAAGGGGGTGGCACTCGACCGCAAGCCCGAGCCCAGCAGCAACCCAACCCGGGACACCGACAGCGCTGGAGGAGGCCTGAGTTCAGCGGTGGCCGGAGGGCGGCGGCACCGGTCGGCGAGGGCCGGAACGGACCAGGGCAGGCCCGGTGCTCAGCCGTGGCCGAAGCGCCCCGCCGGGCGGGAGCCGCCCAGCCCGCTCGCGCCCGGGTGTCGCCAGGGCCCCGAGGGCTGCTGAGGTGCCGGACGGGGCGTCGCCTCGGACGGTGAGGCGCCCTGACCCTCGCGCTCGTCACCGCGCTCTTCCTCGGTGCTCCGCGCCTCCTGCCAGGCACCGAAGCGTTCACTTGCCTCGCGGGCCTCGGCGTCGGTACGCCGCTCCCCCGCACGCCGGATCTTGTCGGCGCCGGAGAACAGGGCGCCGGCGTACTCCGGGTCGGTGAAGGCCTGTTCGGCGGTGAGGTCGCCGCGCAGCACGCCGGTCGCCATCTCCCGCAGCTTCGGATCGGGCCCGGTGCTCAGGGTGCGCAGCGCGCGGAGCAGGCTACGAGCCCGGTCCTCGTCCTTGGCGACGTCCAGCAACTCCGCCTGGTCCACCTCACGTCCGTCCGGCACTCGAACCTCCCCCTTCCGTACGCCAGTCGCTCCAGTATCCAACAGCCCCGTAGGTCACGGGAGTCGGGGAACACGACCGCCCCTCACGACGTGAGCGCGTCCCGCATCGCCTTCGCGGTGACCGCAGGGTCGTAGCCCTCGGGAACGCCCTCGACCAGGATGATGTCGCCCTCGATGTGCCGCGAGCGCAGTGGCGCGATCTCCTGGTACCCGGCGGAATCCCACCAGGCCCGCGCCTCGGCGATCCCGGGAAACCCGATCACCACGACGTGCCCGGGCCAGCCGCCCTCCTTCACCTCGTGCCGCGCGCCATGCACGAGGAAGCGTCCGCCGTACGGCTCGAAGGTGGCGGTGATGCGCTCGATGTACTCGGCGATCTCGGGGTGCGGCGCGGCTTCCCGCAGGTGGGCGATGGCGTAGGCGGTCATGGTGTCCTCCCGGTCGCTGGGGCTCCGTACACGAATGAGCCTGGCACGCACGCCGAACCGGGGTCGATTACCCGAGGGGTAAGCGGTCAGGGGCGCCGCGCGGGGTCCTCGGGGACTTCCGGGTCCGCACGCCCCAGCACTTCGGCCAGAGGAGCACCGCTTCGCGCCGCCGAGACCCGCCGCGCCCGTAGCTGAGCCCGGGTGCGGGGGCGGAACTTGGGCTCCCTGCCACAGCCGCAGGGCTCACGCCCCTCGTAACGCAGACCGGCGGCGAGAACGGCCGCCACCACGCTCCAGGCCTTCACGTCCCGCCGCCGAGGCGCCGCGAAGTCCCGCCCGGCGCAGCTCATCGGCGTGGAGCAGCGGGGGCACCGGTGCCCGCCGGGGCCGGGATGCCGCTTGAAGGCGACACGGCATGGCACGCACGCGTAGTGGAGCTTGTATGCCTTCCCGGCGTAGTGGCACATGGGCCGAAACGTACCCGGCGGTGCGACGACCGGCGAACCGGTTTCAGGGGGCCCTCCACTGCACAACAGCAACGTGGACGCCCGACACCGACACCGGCACCGACACCGGCACCGACACCGCCTCCTGAGCAGCGCGCGGCCCCGCAGTCACCTCGAACCCGGAGGTTCGGCGACCACCGCGGGGCCCGCACCGCCCCCTCAGCCGGAGGCGACCGCCGGACCGAAGTCCGCCTCCAACCGCTCCCTCCACCCCGCCTCCGCCAGCCCCGCCCCCACCAGCACGTCCCGCCAGTCCTCCTTGGCCAGCTGGACCGCGTCGAGGAGCCGGTCCACCCGGCCCTGTCCGCACAGCAGCGTCGCGGCGGCGATCCGTTCCTTGTCCTCGTGGTCGCCCCGGTCGGTGAGGTGGTTGACCAGCTCGGTGAGGAGATCGCCCACCACCTCGCCCTCGCGGCCGGGGAAGTCCTCCGCGATGCGCCGTTCGACCCGCACGGTAAGCCCCATTTACCCTCCTTGTCGGCATACGCCCCGTTACAGTAGCCCGCCCACCGCGAGGAACACCGCAACCTGTCTCGCAGGAAACTTGACGGCCCCTCACTTTGCCGAACTGACAGCCCATCAACAGCAACACCTCCTAAGGTGCCGTGTCCATGACAGACACCCCCATGAACGAGACGCCCCGGAACGACACCCCCACGAGAGACACCATCGGCCGACGGACCGTCCTCGTCGCCACCGGGGCCACGGCCGTCACCCTCGCCGTGGGTGCCGCCGTGCCCGGCACCCAGGCGGCCCCCGACACCGCACCCGTGGCCGCCGCCGCGGTCTGCACCCTCACCAGGGAGATGACCGAAGGTCCCTACTACCTCGACGGCCAGTACGTCCGCTCCGACATCACCGAGGGCAAGACCGGCTTCCCGCTCAAACTCGCCCTCACCGTCGTCGACGACGACACCTGCGCCACGATCAGCGACGCCCTCGTGGAGATCTGGCACTGCGACGCGCTCGGCGAGTACTCCGGCTACGTCGGCAACAACGGCCACAACGAGCCCGACAGCGGCACCTTCCTGCGCGGAGGCGTCCTCACCGACGCCGGCGGCGTCGCCCGCATCACCACGGTCTACCCGGGCTGGTACCGGGGCCGCTGCGTGCACATCCACGTGAAGGTGCACGTCGGCGTCACGCTCACCTCGGACGGCTCCTTCACCGGCGGCACCGAACTCCACACCGGCCAGCTCTTCTTCGACGAGACGATCACCGCCAAGGTCGGCAAGCTCTCGCCGTACTCGGCCAACACGGTCACCCGCACCACCCTCGCCCAGGACGGGATCTACGACGACGGCGGTGCCGCGTCCGGCCTCCTGACCCTGGCCGCCCTCGGCAGCAGTCCCTCGGCCGGCTACTCCGGCACCCTGACCCTCGGCGTCGAGAGGAGCTGACGCCAGGACCCGAACCGCCCGCCGCCCCTGAGGGCGGCGGGCGAGACCTGCTCGGAGGGGAGCCTCACTTGCCGGGGCACGCCTTCCACGCCATGTGGTAGACGGTGCTGATGTCGCCGTCGGTCGAGTCCATCGTCATGAAGCTGACCTTGGACGGCGAGGAGGTGCCCGCGTTCACGCGGACCTCCGTGTTGATGTTGAAGTTGCGCTGGACTCCACAGGGGGCCCAGACCAGTTGGGCCCAGTCGGTGGTGTCGGTCGCCTGCCAGTTGTCGTTGTAGGCGCCGGGGAAGGTGTGGGTCTTGGCGGCCGTCTGCGAGGAGCCCTGGAAGTAGTACGAGGCCCGCTGGACGCCGCTGGCGCCGGCCTGGAGCGAGGCGAAGCCCCGGTAGTCCGCCTCGGCGATGGCGTACGTGAAGCCCTGCGGGACATGGACGAGCAGGTTGAGCTGGCAGTTCTTGCGGAACGCCGTGGGGTCGGAGTTGCCGCCGACCTGGGCGAGGTAGTCGCTGTAGGTCACCGTGAAGGCGGTGTTGTCCTCGGAGACGGCGACGGCCGCCGTGCCCGCGGGGCAGCCGGAGCCGTTCACCGTGGCGACATCGATGACGATCTTGTCCGGGGGCGGGTCGGCGAACCCGCCGGACGGGTTGTGCGCGGGCACCGCCGCGGTGACGAGAGCGGCGATGGCACCGCCCAGAAGAAGTCCACTTGCCATGGGGGGTCTCTCCTCTGCGCTGAAGTTGAAGCGTGGAGAACCTGTGTGGTTTCTGTGAAGCACCGCGGCGATCGAATCGTAGGGAGCACTCTGTGGCACCGCCAGAGCGAACTCCAGCCATTCGACGGATGGCCGAACTCACGTGTCAACAAAGGCAGTTGATTTAGGGGTTCTCCCACGCGGCCGGTTCGGCCGCGAGCCGCTGCACCGGCTCGGGGAGCGCGTCGCCCGCGATGTCGGCGATGGTCACGCCCTCCAGGATCTTGCGGACGTTGGCCCGCAGGGCGATCCACAGCGGGAGCAGGGGCTGTGCGGACCCCGTGTACTCCAGACCGGTGGGCCGCTCGCCGCGCACCGACACGATCGGCCCGTCGACCGTGCGGATGACGTCCGCGACCGTGATGGCCGAGGCCTCGCGCGCGAGCCGGTAACCGCCGCCCCCGCCCCGCCTGCTGTCGACGATGCCACCGCGCCTCAGGTCGCCGAGAATCCCCTCCAGGAACTTGTGCGGAATGTCCTGGACCGCGGCGATGGCCTCGGCCTTCACCGGCTCCGTGCCCTGCCTGACGGCAAGCTCCAGCACCGCCCGTACCGCGTAGTCCGCCCGTGCAGAGATCCTCATACGACAATTGTGCGGCGTTCGGGCAGAGACAATGGCCACGCCACAATAGGCACACCAACCACACCCACGGACGGACTGGCGCTAGCGCGGCACGACCAGGAGGCGCTCCCTTGGAGCTGAGCAGACGTACATTCAGCGCCCTCGCCGGCACCACGGCGCTCGGCTTCGCGCTGAGCGGCAGTGGTGGGGAGACCACCCGGGCCTACGCCTCCCACAGCGTGCCCACCGGGCCCGCGCCCGGCGCTCCCGCGGCGGACCGGGCGCGCCACAAGGTCGGCTACGACAAGCACTCGCTGCTGGTCGACGGCCGGCGCCTGGTGCTGTGGTCCGGCGAGATGCACCCCTTCCGGCTGCCGAGCCCGTCGCTGTGGCGGGACGTCCTGCAGAAGATGCGCGCCCACGGCTTCAACGCGGTGAGTGTGTACGTGGCCTGGAACTACCACTCCCCCGGCCCCGGCCAGTACGACTTCACCGGCGTCCGCGACCTCGACCTGTTCCTGCGCACGGCCACCGAGACCGGTCTGTACGTGATCCTGCGCCCCGGCCCGTACATCAACGCCGAGGTCGACGGCGGCGGCTTCCCGGGCTGGCTGGCGGCGACCGCGGGCCGGGCCCGCAGCTCCGACCCGGCCTATCTGTCGTATGTCGACGAGTGGCTGACCGAGGTGAACGCCATCGCCGCCCGGCACCTGTTCACCAGGGGCACGGGCACGGTCCTGCTCTACCAGATCGAGAACGAGTACGACGCCTTCGTCGACGAGCCCCTCGGCCGCGACTACATGTCCCACCTGTACAAGAAGGTGCGCGCCGACGGGATCGACGTCCCGCTGTTCCACAACGACAAGGGCAGGAACGGTTATTGGGCCCCCGGGTCCTTCAACACCGGTGGCGAGGAGCGCGGTTGGCTCTACGGCTTCGACGGGTACCCCCTGCCCTCCGAAGTGCCGCCCGACTGGGGGGACTTCGGTGAAGGCGGCCTGAAGGGCGGAGCCACGGCCAGTCCCCGGACGCCCGGGTTCATGCCGGAGTTCGGCGGGGGCTGGTTCGACTCGTGGGGCGGCGCCACGTTCGACGGCAAGGGGTACGCCGAGGCGCGGCGGACCCGGGACGCGGCCTACGAGCGGCGCTTCCAGCTCACCAACCTCGCCAACGGCATCACCGTGCACAACGTCTACATGACCTTCGGCGGCACCTCGTGGGGCTGGCTGCCCGCGCCGCAGGTCTACACGTCGTACGACTACGGGGCGGCGATCGACGAGGCGCGCAGGCAGACACCGAAGCTCGCCCCGGCGCACCAGCTCGGCCATCTCCTGCGGACCGTGCCGGACTTCGCCAAGCTGGACCGGGCCGACGCGGTGCGGGCCGCGGACGAGCGGCTGAAGGTGTACCACCTGACCAACCCGGACACCGGCTCCCATGTGTACGTCGTGCGCAACGACACCGACGCGCCGATCACGACGACCGTCCCGGACGCCGGGATCGACGTGGCGTTCACCGTCGCCGCCCATGACGCCCGACTGCTCGCCGCGGGGGTCCGGTTGGGCGGGCGCACGCTCAGGTTCGCCACCGCGCAGCCCATGATGTGCCTGAAGGTCGGGCGGATGGACGTCGCCGTGTTCACGGCCCCGCACGGGGAGATGGCCCAGGTCCTCATCGAGTGCCCGGAGGAGCCGCTGGTCACCCGGGGCGACGCGGAACCGGCGTGGAACTACGACCTCGGCGTCCTCAGGATCACCGCGCCGATGGGTGTCGGCGGCCTGGCCCGGGTGCGGATCGAGGGCGGCGGCAGCGACACCCCGCTGCTGCTGGTCTTCGCCGACGACCCCGGCTCGCTGCGGCTGTTCCCGGTGGACACCCCGACCGGCCCGGTGCTGGTGTACGGGCCGTCGCTGGTGCGCGGGGTCACCCTGGACGGTGCGACCGCCCACCTCACCGGCGACACCGTCGAGGGCACGGGCATGGAGGTGTGGGGCCCGCGCGGCATGGCCCGGATCACCTGGAACGGGCGCCCGCTGCGCACCTCCGCCACCCCCATGGGCAGCCTGCGTGCCGACATGCCGGCCACGCCCGGACAGCTCCCGATCCCCGCCGTGGGCGAGGTGCGGCTGCCCGCGCTGGGCGGCTGGCGGCGCCGTACCGAGAACTTCGAGTCCGCCCCGGACTACGACGACTCCGGCTGGACCACAGCCGACCGCACGAGCTCGTACAGTGTCACCCCGGTCCCGAAGGGGCAGCCGGTCCTGTTCGCCGACGACTACGGCTTCCACTACGGCGACGTCTGGTACCGGGGGCGCCTGACGGACGCGGACGGGCTGGAGTCGGTGTCCCTGTCCTACAGCACGGGCACGCAGGGGCTGCTGATGGCGTGGCTGGACGGCGAGCCGCTGGGCACCCACCGGATGCCGGTGCCGGACAAGGGCACCGCGCGCAAGGGCAGTTGGACGGCGACGGCCACCTTCGACGTGCCACCGGCCGCCGGGCAGGCGCCCCGCGTCCTGTCCGTGCTGGTCCGGCGGATGGCGCACGACATGGACGGCAGGTCCACCGACTCGCACAAGGCGGCCCGGGGACTGACGGCCGTCACCTTCAAGGGCGGCTCTCCGAAGGCGAGTTGGCGTATCCAGGGCGAGACGGCGCCCGACCCGGTGCGCGGGCCGCTCAACAACGGCGGACTGTACGGGGAGCGCAAGGGCTGGCATCTTCCGGGATTCGCCGAAGAGCACTGGGAGGACACGCAGTTGCCGCGCGCCGACCGGCGCCAGGGGGTCACCTGGTACCGGACGACGTTCCGGCTCGCCGTGGACGCCGGCATCGACGCCTCCGTCGGCCTCGCCCTCGACGACGACCCGAAGCGCGCCTACCGCGTGCAGATCTTCCTCAACGGCTGGAACATGGGCCAGTACGTCAACGACGTGGGCCCGCAGCACACCTTCGTCCTCCCCAACGGCATCCTGCGCACCCGCGGCACCAACACCCTGGCCCTTGCGGTGCTGTCCGACGGGACGACGGAGTCCGGGCCCGGGGACGTACGGCTGAGACTGCTGGGGACTTCGGCCGGAGGTGTACCGGTCACGCCGGTGGATTCCCCCGGCCGCTAGCCTGATGTCCTTGAACTTTCGACCACCCGTACTCGGAAAGGGTGACCCGCGATGCCGCTGAGCCCCGGCGATCCGGAGTCCATCGGCGGCTACACGCTGGTCGACCGGCTCGGCAGCGGTGGCATGGGGGTCGTCTACCTGGGCCGTTCGGACTCCGGGCGGCGGGTCGCGGTCAAGCTCGTGCACCCGGCGTACGCGCTGGACGAGGAGTTCCGCACCCGCTTCCGGCAGGAGGTCGCGGCGGCCCGCCGGGTGAGCGGGGCGTTCACGGCCCCGGTGGTGGACGCGGACCCGGACGCCCCGCAGCCGTGGATGGCGACCCTGTACGTCCCGGGCCGCACCCTCGCGGACGTCGTGGCCCAGGACGGCCCGCTGCGCGGGAGCGCGCTGCGGGTGCTCGCGCTGGGCCTCGTCGAGGCGCTGCGGGACATCCACCGGGTCGGCATGGTGCACCGGGACCTGAAGCCGAGCAACGTCCTGATGGCCGAGGACGGGCCCAGGGTCATCGACTTCGGCATCTCCTACGCGGTCGACAACGAGGCGCTCACCATGACCGGGCGGCTGATCGGCACCCCGCCCTTCATGTCCCCGGAGCAGTTCGCCGCGCCGCGCGAGGTCACCGGGGCCTCGGACGTCTTCTCCCTCGGGTCCCTGCTGGTCTACGCGGCCACCGGCAACCGCCCGTTCGACGGCAGCAGCCCGTATCTGACGGGCTATCAGGTGATGTACGAGCCGCCGGCCCTGGACGGGGTCGCGGAACCGCTGCGCGGCATCGCCGAACGCTGCCTGGACAAGGACCCGGCGGCCCGGCCGGAACTGGGTGAACTCCACGAGTTGCTAAGGGCGTTGCCGGACACCGGGGCGCCGGCGGCCCCGGCCGTACCGGTGCCGCCCGGACCGTCCGACTCCACGGCGACCGGACACCCGGTCTCGCGACGGGGGCTCCGGCGGCGCCTCCTCATCGCTCTCGTCACGGCTCTGGCCGTCACCGGGCTGGGCATCGCGGCGGTGTGGGCCGGTTCGGACAAGGAGAGCGCGGCACCGTCACCGCCCGAGCCGACGCCGTCCACCTCGCCCGCATCCGTGACCCTTCCGCCCCGGCACGTGCCCTGGGACTACCAGATCGGCGGGGCGTACCCTCCCGCGGCCGGTGTCCGGGTGGTGAGCCGCAGCTACGAGGCCGCGCCCGCGCCGGGGCTCTACAACATCTGCAACATCAACGCCTTCCAGGCGGAGTCGGGCGAGGAGAGCGACTGGGACGCCGACCTGCTGCTGCGCGGCGCCGATGGGAAGACCGTCTACGACAAGGACTGGAACGAGGCCGCCCTGGACATCCGTACGGCCGCCAAGCGCGAGCGCATCGCCGCCCGCTTGGACACCTGGATCGACGCCTGCGCGGCCAAGGGCTACCGGGCCGTGGAGCCCGACAACTACGACTCCTTCACCCGCTTCCCGTCGTATCTCAAGGCCGCCCAGGCCGAGGCCCTGATGAAGCTGCTGGTGACGCACGCCCACGCCAAGGGGCTGGCGGTCGCGCAGAAGAACACCGCGGAGCTCGTCTCCGACCGCGCCTTGCTGGGCCTGGACTTCGCCATCGCGGAGGAGTGCGCGGAGTACGACGAGTGCGGCACGTTCGCCGACGCCTTCGACGACCACGTCCTGGTGGTCGAGTACACGAAGAAGGGTCTGACCACGGCGTGCGCCGGCTGGAGCAGCACCCTCGGCGTGGTGCGCCGGGACGAGGACGTCGTGCCCGAGGGCGCCGACGGGTTCCTGCGCGAAACCTGCTGACGCCCTCGGGGGTCCTGCTCAGCCCAGCCGGATCACGTTCCAGGACAGCGGCTCCAGTACGGCGGTGAGGGTGCCGTCCGTCAGCGCGGTGCCCTCGGCCGCGTGCGGGGCGACCCGCTCGGGCTCGTCGAGGGTGTTGCGGGCGTCCGGGTCTGCGTCGGCGAGGACGCTGTGCTCGACCACGCTCGTCAAGTCCAGGCCGTTCAGGGCGACTTCGAGCGGCAGGGACTGCGACCGGCTGCGGTTGACGGCGAAGACGGTGACCGACCCGTCCTCGGCGCGCACGGCGGTGGCGTGCAGGAGGTCGGTCTCGCCGTACTTCTTCGTCTCGTACGTCGGCGAGTCGACCCGTACGTCGAGGACCTCGCCGCGGCCGAACCGCGAGGCCTGGGCGAACGGGAAGAAGGTCGTCTGACGCCAGGCCGGGCCGCCCGGCTCGGTCATGATCGGGGCGATCACGTTGACCAGCTGGGCGAGACAGGCGACGGTCACGCGGTCCGCGTGCCGCAGCAGGGCTATGAGGAGGGAACCGAAGACGACCGCGTCCAGGACGCTGTAGTTGTCCTCCAGCAGGCGGGGGGCCTCCGCCCAGTCCCGCGCGCCGGAGTTCTCGATCTCGTGCCACTCCGAGATGTACCAGACGTTCCACTCGTCGAAGGAGAGGTTGATCTTCTTCTTGGACTTGAGCTTCGCGCCGATGTGGTCGGCGGTGGCGACCACGTTCTCGATGAAGGACTCCATGTCGACGGCGGAGGCCAGGAAGGAGTCGACGTCGCCGTTCTCGGGCTGGTAATAGGCGTGCAGGGAGATGTGGTCGACGAGGTCGTACGTCTCGGCGAGGACCGTCGCCTCCCACTCGGCGAACGTGGGCATGGACTGGCTGGAGGAGCCGCAGGCGACGAGTTCGACGCCCGGGTCGATCTGGCGCATCGCGCGGGCCGTCTCGGCGGCGATCCGGCCGTACTCCGTCGCCGTCTTGTGGCCGGTCTGCCAGGGGCCGTCCATCTCGTTGCCCAGGCACCAGAGGTTGATGCCGAAGGGGTCCTTGTCGCCGTGGGCGGCGCGGAGGTCGGAGAGGGCGGTGCCGGATGGGTGGTTGGCGTACTCCTGGAGTTCGAGGGCCTCGGCGACCCCGCGGGTGCCGAGGTTGAGGGCCATCATCGGCTCGGCCTGGGGGCCGACCTTCTTCAGGAAGGCGATGTACTCGGAGAGGCCGAAGCGGTTGGTCTCGGTGGAGCGCCAGGCGAGGTCGAGGCGGCGGGGGCGGTCCTCCACCGGGCCGACGCCGTCCTCCCACTTGTAGCCCGAGACGAAGTTGCCGCCGGGGTAGCGGATGGCGGTGACGCCGAGTTCGCGGACTAGGTCCAGGACGTCGGTGCGGAGGCCTTCGGCGTCGGCCGCGGGGTGGGTCGGCTCGAAGATGCCGGTGTAGACGCAGCGGCCCAGGTGTTCCACGAAGGAGCCGAAGAGACGGGGGTTCACTTCGCCGACGGTGAAGGCGGGGTCGAGGGTGAAGCGGGCGGTGGACGTGCTCATGGATGCCTTTCAGGAAGTTTCAGGAAGGGAGTTGCTCGACAACCGGCCAGCCACGCGCCCAACCGAGCCTGTTCAGGCCCAGCTTCGGTGTGCCGTTGTCCTCTGCGTCGTAGTAGTGGTAGGCCAGCCAGTCCTGGCCGCGGGTGCGGAAGACCGACTCGCCTCCGGTGCCGATGTACCTCCCGTGTCCTGCCAGCAGCAGGTCGCCGCCGCCCTCCAGCAGGGGCTTGCCCGTGCTGTCGGTGTACGGGCCGGTGATCGCCGTCGATCTGCCCACCCTGATCTTGTAGGTGGAGTTCACTCCCGCACAACAGGCGTCGTAGGACGCGAAGAGGTAGTAGTAGCGGCCGTGCCGCACGAGGGACGGGCCCTCGACCGCGTACGGGACGTCGGGGCGGGTGGCCAGGTGGTGGACGCGGGCCCCGGGGAGGGCCTTCCCGGTGACCGGGCTGAGCTCGACCATGCGGATGCCGGTCCAGTACGAGCCGAACGACATCCACAGCCTGCCGTCCGCGCGGACGATCGCCGGGTCGATGGCGTTCCAGGAGTCGGTGGTCCCGGAGGCGAAGACCTTGCCGCGATCGGTCCAGGTGCCGGGGAGGCCGGACGGGGAGGTGGCCACGCCGATCGCGGAGTGGTTGGTGCCCCAGGACGAGACGGCGTAGTACAGCCAGTACCGGCCCGCCCGGTAGGAGATGTCCGGCGCCCAGGGGTCACCGGCGTCGTTGTACTCGAACCACCAACTCGGCGCCTCGGCAAAGGCGTTACCCGCGTCGGTCCAGTGCCTGAGATCCCCGGACAGCCGGGCCCCGATCACACCACCGGTCGAATAGGCCACATAGCCCCCGGACTTGAGGGCGATCACGGCCGGATCGTGGATGATCTGCTGCCCACTGATCGGGAGCGGGTCGGGATAGCCGGTGGTGTCCGCCTGAGCCGCGGCCGGCAACAGGGCGATGAGGGCGGCGGCCAGAACGGCGACGACTCTGAGGCTCTTCAACTGCGTCTCCCTATGTCGGTGGCGGCCCGTCGGGGCGGGTTAAGGGCGGCATGGCGGGGTCGTCCGGCGGGGTCGTCCGGCGGTCTCGGTGGAGGCGCCCACGCCCATGCGCCGCCCGGCAGCGGCCGGTGCCGGGCGGCCTGCCGGGCGGCCTGCCGGGCACCTACGAAGACCCGACCACCCGCCCTCACCGACCTGAGCAGGCCCGCCAGTTGAACCCGAACCGCCTGACGCGCCCCTGCCCTCCCGGCCACTGCGCGAAAGCGGCCACCGGATCTCAGCCGATCCGGCTTCGGCCACCATCCGGCGGCAGCCGGCGGCAGGACCCGTGCCGCGCCACGACCGAGCCGACGGCCCACCGGGGCCGCACACGGCCGATGCCGTGTCGCCCTGCCGCCGGCTGCGAAGAAACGACCGCCCGGCGGTCACCGCCCCAGGCAGGGCCACCACGAGGTCACGGCCGGTGACCACGCCCACGCCACACCGCGACCGGGCCGTCACCGCCTCCGGATGCCTCACCACCAGGTCCTCGCCCCACCCCGAACGCCTCACTGTCCCGCCAAACCCGTATGGGCCACCCCCGCCACGATCTGGCGTTGGAAGAAGACGAACACGATGATCAGGGGGAGTCCCGCCATGAGGCCGCCGGCCATGAGTTGGGCCCACTGGATGCCGTAGGAGTTCATGACGGTCGCGATGCCGTTCGGCATGGTCATCAGGTCGGGGTTGTTGGTCACCATGTAGGGCCACAGGAAGTTGTTCCAGGAGGCGATGAAGGTGAAGATCCCGACCGCCGCCAAGGAAGGCCTCGCCAGCGGGACCACGATGGTGAAGAAGACCCGCCAGCGGCCCGCGCCGTCGATGAACGCGGCCTCCTCCAGCTCGCGCGGGACGCCCTGGAAGAACTTGTAGAGGATGTAGACCATCGCGGCCGGCGCGCACTGGGGAAGGATCATGCCCCAGTACGTGTCGACCATCCCCATCTGCTGGACCGTCGTGAACAGGGGCACTCCCAGGACCGCCGGGGAGATCATCAGGCCCGACATGACGATGCCCATCAGGACGCTCTTGCCGCGGAACTCCGTGCGGGCGAAGCCGTATCCGGCGAGGGCGCTGACCGTCAGCACGACGGAGGTGACGCAGACCGACACCACCAGGGAGTTGATGAACCAGTCGGTGATGTTGCCGGTCTCCCAAAGCGCCTTCCACGCCTGTCCCGTCCAGACCTTCGGCAGCCAGTGCGGCGGGATCTCGGCCGCCTCCGCCTCGGACTTGAGCGAGGTGAACAGCGCGGCCGCGATCGGTGCGACGAAGACGGCGGATACGGCCACTCCGAGCAGCGTGAGGACGATCTGGCTGGGCGTCCAGGGCTTGCGGGGACTCTTGCGGACCTGCACGGCGGTGGTCATCGGCCGCTCTCCTCACGGTTGCGCAGCAGCCACATCCGCGCCAGCGCGACGACTGCGATGATCACGAAGAAGATGATGGACATCGCGGAGGCGTAGCCCACCCGGTAGCTGGTGAAGCCCTGTTCGAGGGTGTACTGGACGAAGGAGCGGGTGCTGACCTCAGGACCCGGCCCGAAGTCCATCATCACGACGGCCTGGTCGAAGAGCTGCAGCGAGGCGAGGATCTGGAGCGCGATCACCAGGCCGGTGATGCTGCGCAGCATCGGCAGGGTGATGTGGACCATGCGGTGCCAGGCGTTCGCGCCGTCCAGCTTCGCGGCCTCGTAGAGGTGGCCGGGGATGCCCTGGAGAGCGGCGAGGTAGAGCAGGAAGCTGAAGCCGACGGTCCACCACAGGGTCTCGATGACGATGGCGGGCATCGCGTACGACTTGTCGGTCAGCCAGGGTGTGTCGAGCCCGAAGGTCTCGTTGATCAGGCCGATGCCCTGGGTGAACAGCCACTGGAACATGTTGGCGGCGACCGTCGAGGGCAGCAGGAACGGCACGAAGAAGCACAGCCGCCACAGCCACTTGCCGCGCTCGATGTGGTGGGCGAGCATCGCGAGCAGGAACGCGAGGACGGTGATGCACGGGACGACCAGCAGCGTGAAGTACGCGCTGTGGCCGAGCGCGTCCCACATCGCCTGGTCGTGCAGGGCCTCGCGGTAGTTGTCGAGGCCGACGAAGCTCGCGCTGTCGCCGGAGATGTTGGCGTCCGTGAAGCTGAGCCAGACGCCGCGCAGCAGCGGCCAGATCACGAACAGCGCGAAGAGCGCCAGGAACGGGGCGACGAACCAGCCCCCGTGCTGGAAGCCCTGCCTGCGGCGCACCGTCGCGACGGCGGTCGCGGTCCTCGCGCGGGCCGGTGCGGCGACGGCTCCGGTCGTCATGTGAGCGCTGGTCGTCATGCGACCGCACCTCCCTGCGCGGCGGTCCTGCCGTCCATCGGGTTCTTCGAGGCGAGGAGCTTGGTGAGGTGTTTCTTCATCGTCTGCGCGACCGACGCCGGCTTGGCGGAGCCCATCGTCGAGGAGACGACGACCGGTCCGAGGTCCTGGGCGAGCACACCGGTGGAGCCCGCGAACCACACCTTCGGCTCGGTGGCCTGGTGGTCCATGGCACTCACGTACTCGTTCTGCGGGGTGAGCTTCTGGTACGCGGCCGTGGACAGCGTCGGCGTGTACGCGGGGATGTGACCGCCGGCCGCCCACTGGAGGGCGTGCGTGACGACGTACGCGGCGAGTTCGTGGGCGCCCTCGTTGGTGGCGCCGCCGCGGCCCGCCTGGTGCGGCAGGACGAAGGCGTGCGACTCGGCGTGGGTGGCCGGTCTGCCGAAGACGGGCGGCAGCGGGGTGGCACCGTAGTCGAGCTTGGCGCCGGAGAAGACCGGCACGGACCAGTTGCCCTCCCAGGTGAAGGGGGCGCCGTTGATGAACTGTTCGCCGGTGGGGGCGCCGGGGATGACGTACCCGTCGGTGACGTGCCTGCGCAGGAACTCCAGGACCTGGGTGGCCTTGTCGGGGTCGAAGAGGACCTCGGTGTTGTCGTCGTTGAACCACAGGCCGCCGAGCTGGGTGTAGAAGGCGACGAAGAACCACCACTGGAAGTTCTGGTCGTTGGTCCACAGGCCGATCGTCTGGAGCCCTTTCTTCTGGGCCGCCTTGGCCTTCTTCAGGACGTCGAACCACTCGTCGGTGGAGGTGACCGGGATCATCCGGCCGTCGTCGCCGAGCAGGCCGGCCTTCTTCAGCACGTCCTTGCGGTAGAAGCAGAGCTGGACGTGGATGTCGAGCGGGAGGGCGTAGAGCTTGCCGTCGATGACACCGCGCTTCCACAGCGCGGGGTTGTAGTCCTGTTCGCGTACGCCGTACTCGGCGAGCAGGTCGACGTCCCAGGGGTCGAGGAGGCGGCCCGGTGAGAAGCCGGTGACCCGGCCCATGTGCATGACGCCGAGGTCGGGGGCGCGGTTGCCCGCGGCGGCCATGGCGAGCTTGGTGTAGAAGGGGTTGCCCCACTGGAGGGTGGAGTCCTTCACGTCGATGTCCGGGTGGGCCTTTCGGAAGGCGTCCAGCATCGCGATCATGTTGGCGCCGTCGCCGCCGCTGAAGAGGTTCCAGTAGCGCACCCGGGCGTCCGCGCCGGAGGCGAGCGCGTCGGCCCCGGTGCCGAGGGCCGCGAAGCCGAAGCCGGCCGCGACGGTCAGTCCGCCGGCCACGGAGAGAAGATGCCTGCGGCTCAGGTCAGGTCGTCCCATTCCCTGCCCCATCTGTTCGAGATATCGAATTGCGCCCGTAACTTCGAACGGGACCGTAGGCAGGAAGCGCTTTCTAGTCAATGGGGTGCGCAGCAAAATCCGATCGCGTGACGGGACCGGACAGTGCGCGTAGGCTCGAACAGCCCGTCCTAGGGCGGCGGGAGAGTTCAGGGGGTGGGATGGACATCGCGGGTGCGCGCAGGAGTGCCGCCCGGATCGCCTCGGCGCTACGACGCACCCGTGCGACCTCGGCCATGCGCGATCTGGTCTCCCACCTCACCGCCGCGGTCCGGGCCAGACCCCGTCCCCCGGCCGACGTGCCCGAGCTGTGCCGGGCCCTGTGCCAGGAGATGAGCGCCCGCCGCGGCGGCCGACCCGTCGACCTGCGTTTCGAACGGTTCCCCGACGAGATCGCGGTGACCGGACTGTGGGTGGAGTTCGAGGACTTCGACCTCGTCATCGTCGAGGAGCGGGCCGAGGAGATGCAGCAACTGGTCATCCTGGGCCATGAGTTGTGGCACCTGCACGCGGGCCACGCCCACCACCACGCGGCCGCGGCGGACGCGCTGGCCAAACGGCCCGGCTGGGACTCCGTCGCCCTGACCGTGGCCGCCCGCGACGGCTCCCGGGCGGCGGACGAGGCCGAGGCGGACGACTTCGGACACCGGCTGGCGGCGGCGTTCCGGCCGTTCGTCTCCGGCCGCGGCTCCGGTGCCCGGCCCGACACGGTCCAGAGAACCCTCGGCTACCGCGGAGGCGGAGCGCGGTGACACACCCCCACCTGACCGCGGGGACGGTCGGGTCCCTCACCGGTCTGAGCATCCCCTACTGGCTGCCGGGCCTGGTCCTCGGAGCGGCCCTGGCGATCAAGCTGCCCAGCATCGTCAAGCTGTGGCGGGACCCGCTGCTGCGGGCCGTGGGCGGCCTGCTGCTGTTCGCCTGCGCGGTGTTCCTGTTCGCGGCCCCGAGCACCATCGCCTGGACGAACCGGGTCACCGGCGTCCCGAACATCGCCGCGCCCTGGGTGTACTCCCTGCTCACCGCGCTGTGCGCGTCCTGGCTGCTGCTGGTCGTGCACTGGCGAGACGGCCGCACCGAGCACCACGCCCGGACCCGTCGGGCGACCCGCTGGGTGATCTGGGTGTACGCGGCCGTGGTCGTCGTGATGTGGGTGCTGTTCGCCCTCGCCGACGTCCCCGTGGAGCGGATCCGGGACCTGGACACCTACTACGCCGACACGCCGTTCATGCGCGAGCTGATCCTGCTCTACCTGTTCGCGCACACCGTGGCCAGCCTGATCACGTCCGGGCTGGTGTGGAACTGGATCCGCACCGCCGGCCTCGACGCCTGGCTGCGCTGGGGACTGCGGTTCCTCGGGATCGGCTTCGCGACGAACCTGCTCTTCAGCGCGGCCAAGCTCACCGCCGTCGTGGCCCGCTGGACCGGGCACGACCTGGACTGGCTGAACACCAACATCGCCCCGGCCGCCGCGTGCGTCGCCGCCACCCTGGTCGCGATCGGCTTCATCGTCCCGCACGCCGGCCAGTACCTCCAGGAGCGCTGGCTGGTCCGCCGTCGCCACCGTGACCTCAGGGCCCTCGCCCGGCTGATGCGGACCGTCGCGGGCAGCCGCGAGCCGCTCGCCCTGCGCGCCACCGCCGAGATGCGGCTGATCCGCCGCGAGACCTTCATCCGCGACGCGCTGCTCCAGCTGTCCCGGTTCATCGACGAGGACCTGCGCGTGCGGGCCTACGACTCCGCGCTCGCCCTCGGTTTCGAGCGCGGCCGGGCCCAGGCCCTCGCCGCCGCCGTGACGATCCTGGACGCCGTCGAGGCGGGGCGGCGGGCGCCGGACACCGAGGGCGACGGCGACCCCGACACCACGTACCTGCTCCAGGAGATCGCGGCCGTGTCCGAGGTCCTGCGCAGCCCCGACGAGATCAAGGCGGTACGCGCCCGCGCGACCGTCCCGGCAGAGAGCATGTCCACGCATGACTGAAAGCCCCTCCCCCGCCAGAGTCGCCGTCGTCCTCGGGGGATCGCACACCGGCATGCTCGCGGCGGCCGCGCTGACGGGCCTCGCCGACCGGGTGGTCGTGGTGGAGCGCGACGAACTGCCCGAGGGCCCGGCCCCGCGCAAGGGGCTGCCGCAGGCCCGGCACGCCCACATGCTGTGGTCCGGCGGGGTACGGGCGATGGAGGAGCTGCTGCCGGGCATCACCGCCGCGCTCCTGGACGCCGGGGCACGCCGGGCGCCGGTCACCACCGACATGGTCGTCCACTCGGCCCACGGCTGGTTCCGGCGGTGGCCCGAGTCCCACCACGTGATCCTGGCCGGCCGGGATCTGCTGGACGCCACGGTCCGGGCGCGGGTCCTCGCCGACGAACGGGTCGAGGTGCTCGGCGGCGCGGAGGCACTGGGGCTGGTGGGCGGCGCGGAGGCCGTCACCGGGGTCCGGGTGCGGGAGGCCGACGGCCGCGAACGGACCATCGAGGCGGGGACGGTCGTGGACGCGACCGGGCGGTCCTCCGGAACGCCCCGTTGGCTGGCGGACCTCGGGCTGCCCGCGCCGGAGCGCCGCGAGGTCGACTCGGGCCTGGCGTACGCGAGCCGCCTCTATCTCGCACCCGAACAGGCCCGCGACGGCTTCCCCGTCGTCAGCGTCCAGCCCGACACCCGCGAGCCAGGACCGGGCCGCTCGGGCTTCCTGCTGCCGATCGAGGACGGCCGCTGGATCGTCACCCTCAACGGCACCCGCGGCGGCGAGCCGACCGCCGCCGACGCCTCGGGCGAGGACTTCGTACGCTTCGCCCGCGAGGAACTCAGACATCCGCTGATCGGCGACCTGCTCGCCCGCGCCGAGCCGCTGTCCGAGGTCGCCTTCACCCGTACGACCGTCAACCGGCGGAACTTCTACGAGCGGGCGGCGGCCTGGCCGGAGCACTTCACGGTGCTCGGCGACGCGTTGGCCGCGTACAACCCGGTCTACGGGCACGGTCTGGCCGTCGGCGCCCAGAGCGCGCTGATCCTGCGGGACCTGACCCGGCGGCACGGGTTCGGGGCGGCCGGGCTGTGCCGTCGGGTGCAGCGGGCGGTGGCCCGGCCGGTGGGGGCCGCGTGGGACCTGGCCACCGGACAGGACGTCTTCTATCCCGGGGCGACGGAGACCGGCCCGACGGCCCGGGACCGGCTCGTGGCCGCGTACGTCTCGCGTCTCATGCGCACGGCCACCGGGAACGGCCGGATCGCCCGCCGGGTCACCGACGTGACCTCGCTGGAGCGGCGGGCGGAGGTACTGCTGACGCCGGCTGTGCTGCTGGCGGCGGTGCGGGGGCCGTTGAGACCGGCGCTGACCGAACCGCCGCTGACCGATGAGGAGTTGAAGAAGGCGGGCCTTCAGTAGCCGTCGGTCAGCCCGCGAACGACGGCTGCTGGACGCCCTTGCCCGCGCCCGGCACCACCAGCAGGGAGCCCGCCACCGGGTGCGGGGCGGCCAGGCCCACCCGGGCCGTGGTGATGTACAGGTCGGTCAGGTCCGGGCCGCCGAACGCGCACGCGGTGACGCGCGGGGCCGGGAGGGTGATCACCCGGTCCAGCTCGCCGTCGGGCGTGTAGCGGCGGACCGCTCCCCCGTCCCACAGCGCGACCCACACGCACCCGTCGGCGTCGACCGTGAGGCCGTCGGGGAAGCCGGCGCCGTCCTCGATCCCGACGAGGGTCCGGCGGCCGGAGATGTGCCCGTTCTCGTGGTCGAGGACGTCGACGCGGCGGGTGGGCGAGTCGACGTAGTACATGAGCCGGCCGTCCGGGCTCCAGCCGGTGCCGTTGCTGACGGCCACGTCGTCGAGGACGGTCCGGTGCGTGCCGTCACCGGTGACCCGGGACAGGGTGCCGCCGCCCGGCGCTTCGTCGTAGCGCATGGTGCCGGCCCACAGCGAACCGTCGGGGGCGACCGCGGCGTCGTTGGCCCGGCGGCCGGGGACCGGCTCGTGGTGGAGCCAGCGGAAGGTGTCGTCGGGGTCCAGCAGGGCCACGCCGTCCCGCAGGTTGAGGACCAGTCCGCCGCCGGCGCGCGGCTTGACGGCGCCGATGTGCTGGTCGAGGACGCGGACCGTGCGCTGCCCGGAGACGGGGTCGTAGCTGTGCAGCCGGGCGCCGAGGATGTCGATCCACAGCAGCTTCTCGCCGTCCCAGGTGGGCCCCTCGCCGAGGGTGGCCTCGGCGCGTACGGCGACGTCGAACTTCGTGTAGCGGGTCATCCCACGCTCCGGTGGCCGAGGCGCTCGGACAGTTCGGCGGCGCCCTTGGCGGCCAGCTGCTCCAGCTCGCCGCGGCGGTCGTCGCTCCAGCGGATCATCGGCACGGAGATGGAGAGCGCCGCGACGACCTGCCCGGTGCGGTCGCGGACCGGGGCGGCGACGCAGGAGACGTCCGGGTTGGACTCCCGGTTCTCGACGGCGACCCCGCGCCGGCGGATCTCGTCGAGGGCCTCGCGCAGGGCCGCGGGGTCGGTGATGCTGTTGGGGGTCATGCCGACCAGCGGAGTGTCCTCCGGGATGCGGGAGGCGAGCTGCGGCTCGGGGAGGGAGGCGAGGAGCATCTTGCCGACGGAGGTGCAGTGCGCGGGCAGCCGCCGGCCGGCGGCCGACACCATCCGCACCGCGTGCGTCGAGTCGACCTTGGCGATGTAGATGACGTCGGTGCCCTCCAGGATCGCCACGTGCACGGTCTCGTCACAGGTCTCGGCGACGGACCGGGCGACCTGCTGGCCCTCGGCGGCGAGGTCGAGCTGCTCGGCGTACCGGCTGCCGAGCTGGTAGGGCCGCACCCCGAGCCGGTAGCGTCCCGGCTGTCCCGGGACCTGGACGATGTACGACCGGGCGGCGAGAGTGGTCACCAGCTCGTGCACGGTGGTGCGCGGCAGCTGGAGCCTGCGCACGATGTCGGGGGCGGAGAGCGTCCCGTCTCCGTCGAGGAAGAGCTCGAGAATGTCGAGAGCCCGGGTCACGGCAGGTACGAGGCGTCCCACAACCGGCCCCCTCCCTTTGCGTCTAAGGCGTCTGCGTTCGAAATTTCAACAGACGATCGGCATGACGAACACAGGCTAGCGACATGCTGTTTCCTCCGGCAATGGTCAGGCGCGTCCCGAACTCCCCCTCCGGCCTGTTTCCGCAGGAGGGACACCGGTGCGAGCTGCCGGTACTACTGTATTCGTGTGCGACACGTCACATTGCGTGGTGTGTCCGGGGGATGTGATCCAGGGGGGATTTCGTGCTTGAAATGACCAAGGGGTCGAACACTGCCCTGTCGGCCCTGAGTGAGAACACCGGTTCGGTCATCGTGAGCCTGGGCTGGAGCAGTCCGGCGGGGGACGGCGACGCGGATGTGTCCGTCCTACTGCTGGGCCGGGACGGCAAGGTCCGCAGCGACGCGGACTTCTAACATGGGGAACAGCCGCGGCAACGCCGAGTCCAGCTTCATCCGCAGCGTGGACGACGCCGTGCACCGCTTCCACTCCACGGTGATGGTCCACCTGGACGCTCCCGCGGCCCGGCGGACGGGGGCCAGGGAGCGGGCCGGGGTGTGAGTCCCCGGGGCGGTGGTCCGTCCCTCACGCCAACTCCCCCCGCAACCGCCGCGCCCGCAGCACCAGCTCCAGTTCGAAGCGGCGGTCCGGGTCGTCGATCTCGTCGCCCCACAGTTCGCGGATCTGGCGGAGGCGGTAGCGGACGGTCTGGGGGTGGACGCCCAGGCGGGCCGCCCACTTCCGGGGCCCCGCCCCGTGTCTCCAGCCAGGCGAGCAGGGTTTCCGCGAGGCGGCGGCCGTGGGTGGGGCCGCAGTGGCGCAGGGGGGCCAGGCAGCGCCGGGCCAGGTCGTCGATGAGTTCCTCGGGCTGCAGGAGGACCAGGGCCTCGGTGTGCTCGGTGCAGTACAGGACGTCCCCGGCGGGGAGCAGGTCACGTTCCATCAGGCGTACGGCGGCCTCGGCCCAGCGCAGCGACTTGGCCGCGTCGGCGAGGGGGACCGGGGGGCCGATCGCGCCCGCCCAGCCGGTCAGGGCCCGGTGCAGGAGTTCGGGGCGGCCCGCGGCGTCCGGTTCCGGGACGACCATGCGGGGCTGTTCGTAGTCCATGTCCAGGAGGACCCCCTGGCCCACCGCGGGGGGTACCGCCTCGCGGGCCGGGCGGAGCAGGACGCCGACCGCCACCTTCTTCGGGAGGGGCCAGCCGATGCGGGCGGCGCGTTCCGTCAGCGCGTCCGCCGGGTCGCCCCGGTGGCGTTCGGCCAGCAGTAACTCCATCAGTCGGCGCTGAAGGCGCAGCCGCTCGCCCGCCTGGCGGGCCGCGGCCTCGGCGTAGCCCCGCACCGACTGGTCGACCAGACCGTCCAGGTACTCGTAGCCCGCGTCCACCAGTTCGTACATCGCGGGCGGCGGGATCTCCACGCGCTGGCCGATGTCAGCGAAACGGCGCCAGGCCAGGCGTACGCCCATGCGGTAGATCGCCTGGAGGGAGTCGAGACTGCGGCCGTTCAGGCCCTCGCCGCGGCCGAACTCCTGGAAGACGCCCGGGGGGACCGTCGGGCGGCCCTCCGCCGTTTCCAGGTGCTGGACGAAGACCTCGATCGCGCGGCGGATGCCGACCAGGGCCATCGGTTCACCGGAGTCGTCCAGGACGACCGGCAGATGGGGGTACTCGCGGCGGATCGCGCGCAGGATCTCCTCCGCGAGGGCCGGCGCCTCGGCCATGGCGATGGCCGCGAACTGACGGACCTGGAGGCGGGGGACGTCATGCCAGGCCGAGCGGGCGTCCACTGCTGCCGGGCGGGCGGCCACGGGTCAACTCCCCTGGTCCGTCTGCTCGTAGGTGATCAAGGGTGTGTTGGGCTGCTCGGGCGTCGCCTCAAGCAGCGCGACGATGCCGAGCGCGGCACCGAGGGCGAGCAGGGCGGCGACCACGACGGTCAGTGCGGCGGCGAGCAGTCTGGACATCGCAGGGGCAGCCTCTCTGGAGCGGCTCGGTCCGGCGTACGTCCCCACCCGGAACCCGCCCGGTGTCCACCCTGCCTGTAGACCCAGTGTCGACAGGACATTGACAATCCGTCAAGTCATTGACACCCCGCGTCAGAACGCCTTACGGTCTCCGGCCCATAGAGCGGCCCGAACTCCGTCATCTCACGCCCCTGGAGTGTCCGGATGCGCCGTACAGCCTCTCCAATCTCCCTGATTCTGCTGGGACTCGGCACGTTTTTGCTGGTACTGGCGCCGTTGCTCGCGTGGTACGTGGCCCCACGGGCAGCCGTGAATCCGATCAACATCGACCAGACCGCCGTCTACCGCGGTACGGGCAGCGTCTTCGACACCGAACAGGTGAAGACCGTCCCCGGCCAGCGGATCACCGTCACCCAGCGGGTGCGCGGCGACGTCGAGGACAGCGAGCGCAGCGGCCGGGCCGCGGTGTGGGACGTCACCACCACCGTCGACACCGACAAGTCGCTGCCGGCCGCCGACCCGCACGACGCGCTGGAGTTCGTCCCGCACCGCTGGGTGATGGACCGCAGGACCACCAAGCCGGTGCACTGCTGCGGCGAGAAGCCGTACATCGAGGGCGAGGCCTATCTGAAGTTCCCCTTCGACGTGCAGCGACGCTCCTACCAGTGGTGGGACAACTCCCTGGGTTCCACGGTGACCTTGCGTTACCAGGGTACGAAGAAGGTTCAGGGGTACACGGGTTACCGGTTCACCGGCACGGTCGCCCCGGCGAAGGTCGGGACACGACTGGTGCCGGGCACGATCGTGGACGAGCCCGGCCGGCCGCAGGTGCTGGCCGAGGAGTGGTACTCCAACCACGGCATCGAGCTGGTCGTCGACCAGCGCACCGGCCGGGTGGTCTACGCACAGGTGGGCCCCAAGCGCACCCTGCGGGCGCCCGGGGCGAAGAAGGACGCGGTCGTGCTGCTCGACAGCAAAAAGATCGCGTTCACCACCGCGACCCAGAAGGACGCCGTACGACTCGCGAAGCGGGACAGCGGCCAACTGCGAGCGGTGGGCGAGACGTTGCCGATCGGGGCGGCTGTGGCTGGATTCGTGCTGGCTGCCGTGGGGGGCGTTTTGGTGGTACGGGGACGCAGGCGCCCCGAGTCCACCGATATGAGCGGTACGCCCCAGCCCGTCCTCACGATGTGACTGGACGTCAGCTCTAATAAGCCCGGAAATTGTCACGTGCGTGAGTAGCCACGGCGTACCGGTGGGCGAAAACTGTGCCACCCCACCCGAGCACAACCCGTCCACACCCTCCTCCTAGGAAGCACTCAGTCCCCCCACAACAGCCTGAAAGACACCGCTGAGTTCCGCACCCTGAGACGAGTTGGAGCACCCATGCCCCAGCACGTGCCCCACCCGCTGCGCACGTCCCCCCAGGCGTCGCAGTGGCAACCCTCATCGCACGGCCCGCACCACCCCTCGGCACTCCCCCCACCCCCGCGCCGAATCGTTTTTCTCGCCCACCGTGACCTCGACAACCCGGCTGCCGGCGGCTCCGAGCTCCTCGTCGACCGGCTCGCCGACGGACTGACCCGGCTCGGCCACCAGGTGACCCTGCTGTGCGGCGGCCCGGCTTCCTACCGGGACTACCGGGTCGTGTCGGCGGGCGGCGAGTTGGGCCACTACCTGCGTGCCCGTACGGCCTTCGCCCGCCAGGTCGGCGAGACCGACCTGCTGGTCGAGGTCTGCAACGGCATGCCGTACCTCGCGCCTCTGTGGCACCACGGCCCCACCCTGTGCCTGGTCAACCATGTGCACACCGACCTGTGGAAGATGCGGTTCGGCGGACCCCTGGCCCCGGCCGCCCGGATCGGCCGAAGACTCGAACACTGGGCGCTGGCCGGTGCGGCGGCCCGGCACCGGAGTCTGCTGGTCGCCGTGTCCCCCTCGACAGCCCAGGCCCTGCGGGCGATCGGGGTCGAGCGGGACCGCATCCGGGTCGTGCACAACGGGGTCGAGGAACCGGAACCCCTGGTTCGCCGCTCGCCGGAACCGCTCTTCGTGGCCGTGGGCCGGCTCGTCGAGTACAAGCGCATCGACCTGCTGCTGAGACTCTGGGAGCGGGTGCGACCGGTGACCGGAGGCCGACTGGCGATCGTCGGGGACGGCCCCGAACGCTCCCGGCTGGAGCAACTCGCCGGTTCCTGCGTGGAGTTCACCGGCCATGTCTCCGAGGCCGAGAAGCACCGGCTGCTGTGCGAGGCGTGGTTGCTGCTCCATCCCTCGGCCGTGGAGGGGTGGGGTCTGGTGGTGACCGAGGCCGCGACCCGCAAGACGCCGACCATCGCCTTCGACGTGCCCGGGCTGCGGGATTCCGTCGTGGACGGGGAGACGGGTGTCCTCGCGCGGGGCGAGTCCTCGTTCGCCGCCGCCTGGTGCACGCTCACCCTGTCGGGGCACCGCCGTGAGCTGATGGGCAAGGCCGCTCAGGACCGGGCGGCCCGGTATCGCTGGCATCGGACGGTCAGACAGTTCCGGGCCGTGGCCGCCGAGGCGGTGAGGGGCTGGGGACCGTGACGCGGACCCGGGCGAAGGATCCCTCCCTCCGGCGCTCTCTGGCTCTCTTCCGGGCCTTCCTGCGGGAGCAGGACGACCCCGAGTCCTGCTACGCGCTGCTCGCCCGCGACGCCGTGGACCAGGTCGAGGCCTACGACGGCCCCGTCGCCGGCCGTACCGTCGTGGACGTCGGCGGCGGGAGCGGGTACTTCACCGAGGAATTCCGGCGGCGCGGCGCCGACGCGTTCCTCTTCGAGCCGGACGCGCGCGAACTGGGCGAGAAACCGCCCGACTCCACGGTGATCGCCGACGGCTACCTGCTCCCCCTGCGGGACGCCGCCGCCGACGTCACCTTCTCCTCCAACGTCCTTGAGCACGTGGCCGATCCGGAGATCTTCCTCAGCGAGCTGGTCCGGGTGACCCGGCCCGGTGGGCTGATCTACGTGTCGTTCACCAACTGGCTGTCCCCGTGGGGCGGTCACGAGTGGGCTCCCTGGCACTACCTGGGTGCCGAGCGGGCCCACGCCCGCTACCGGCGCCGTACCGGAAAGGCCCCCAAGCACACGCTCGGCGAGAACCTGTTCGCCGTGCACATCGGCCCGACCCTGCGGCAGGTGCGTGCCCGCGACGACGTCACGGTCGTCTCGGCGCGCTCCCGCTACTGGCCCTTCCTCGCGGAGACCGTCGTACGGGCTCCCGGCCTCCGCGAGATCGCCACCTGGAACCTCCTCCTCATCCTCCGGCGGTGTCCACCATGACGACGTCCACGGTCCAGGCCCCTCCTCCGGCAGCCGTCCCCAGCACCGCGATCATGTCGGGCCCCCCGGAGGGTCCGCGGTCGCGGAGCTGGCTGCTGGGGTTCTGGGCCGTGGTCTTCGTGCTGTTCCTGGTGGTGCACCCGGGCCGGCAGACCTTCGACACCAAGCTGGGCGTCACCACCGACCCCGGACGGTTCCTCGGCGACCTCGGGCAGCTGTGGCACGACCAGGGCTCCTTCGGCGGCATCCAGGACCAGTACGTCGGCTATCTGTGGCCGATGCTGCCGTTCTACTGGCTGGGCCACGCCCTCCAGTTGCCGGTGTGGCTGGTGGAGCGGCTGTGCCTGTCGCTGATCGTGTCGGTCGCCTTCTGGGGCGCGCTCCGCCTGGCCGAGCGGCTGCGCGTCGGCAACGGACCGGGCAGGCTGCTCGCCGCCCTCGCGTACGCGCTGTGGCCGACCTTCACCATCGTCGTCGGCTCGACCTCCGCCGCCGCGCTGCCCGGCGCCTTCCTGCCCTGGGTGCTGCTCCCGCTGACGAACGAGCGCCTGAGTGCCCGGATCGCCGCCCTGCGCTCGGCGCTCGTCGTCCCGTTCATGGGCGGGGTGAACGCGGCCTCGACCCTGGCCTGTCTGCTGCCCGTCGGGCTGTATCTCCTGTCCCGGCCGCCCGGACCACGACAGCGCAGGCTGATCGCCTGGTGGGTACCGGGCGTGATCCTGGCGACGGCCTGGTGGGTGATCCCGCTGCTGCTGCTCGGCCTCTACGGCGAGAACTTCCTGCCGTACGTCGAGAGCGCGCACACCACGACCGAGACGATGTCGGCGACGGAGGCCCTGCGCGGGGCCGGGAACTGGGTCGCCTATCTGCACCTGGGGGAGGCGTGGCTGCCGGCCGGCTGGACCGTGGCCTCCTCGGTGATCGTGATCCTCTGCTCGGCGCTCGCGGCCGGACTCGGCCTCGCGGGCCTGGCGCGCCGGGACATGCCGGAGCGCCGGTGGCTGGTGCTGACCGTGCTGACCGCCGTCCTGGTGCTGCTCGCGGGGTACGGCGGCGCGTTCGGCGCCCCCTTCCACGGGCTGGTGCAGGACTGGCTGAACGGCGGTCTCGCCCCCTTCCGCAACATCTACAAGTTCCAGCCGGGGCTGGCCCTCGCCCTGGTCCTCGGCCTCGCCCATCTGGTGGGCGTGGCCGCCGAGCCGCGCGGGGCGAGAGAGATCAGGGGCCGCCGGTACGCCCCGCTGGTCGCGGCCGTCCTGATCCTGCCAGGGCTGATGTGGCCGTATCTCAACGGCTCGATCCTGAACCCGGGTTCCTTCCAGGAGCTGCCCAAGTACTGGCACGCCACGGCCGACTGGCTGGACAAGTACTCCCCCGACTCGCGCGCCCTGGTCGTCCCCGCGACCGCGCACGGCATCTACACCTGGGGCTCCCCGATCGACCAGCCCCTCGACGTCCTCGCCGAGTCCCGCTGGGCGCAGCGGGACTACGTCCCCTTCGGCACCCCCGGCAACCGGCGCGCCACGGACGCGGTCGAGCAGGCGCTGATGACCGGCGGAGAGATCCCGGGCCTCGCGGACTACCTGAGCCGGGCCGGGGTCTACTACGTCGTCGTCCGCAACGACCTCGACCCCGACCAGATCGGTGCCGTGTCGTCCTCGGTCGTCAAGCGGGCCCTCGAACAGTCCGGCTACGAGCGGGTGACGGGCCTCGGGCCGCTCATGACGGGCGGGAAGATCGCGAACGACACCCCGCTCCAGATCGAGGGGCTGTACCCGAGGCAGCGGGCGGTGGAGATCTACCGTCCGGCGAGCGAGGACGTGCCCCGGCCCGGTCAGGCCGGTCTGCTGCCCGTCGCCGACACCGCACAGGTGTCCGGCGGTCCCGAGTCACTGCTCCCGCTGGCGACCGAACTGCGGGGCAGGGCGACGGTGTTGACCGGTGACAACCATCCCGGGCTCGGCACCCCGCCCCTCCAGATCGTCGGTGACGGACTGCGGCGCGCGGACACCCGCTTCGGTCTCGTCAACGCGAACACGTCGTACACGTACACCAGCGACGAACGCAACGCCTCCGGAGCCGCCCAGGACGCCGGTGAGAAACCGCACCAGATCCTGCCGGCGACGGGCCAGGCACACCAGACGGTGGCGGAACTGCGCGGCGCCCGCTCGGTGACGGCGTCCTCGTACGGCAACTGGCTGTTCCACCTCCCGCAGTTCGACCCGGTCAACGCCTTCGACGGCAACCCGGACACCGCCTGGGCGGAGGGCGTCGCGGGCTCGCCGGACGGGCAGTGGCTGCGGATCGGACTGTCCGATCCCGCGTACGACATGCCCTCGTCGTTCAAGGTCACGCCGCTGCCGCAGGAGAGCGTGCGGTCGGCGGCCACCAAGGTGCGGGTGGAGACGGAGCGGGGATCGCGGACCAGCTTCCTGCGGGCCGACGGGTCGACGCAGAGCATCAAGGCCCCTCCCGGGGCGACGAGTTGGATGAAGCTCACCATCGTCGACTCGGTGGCACGGCGGACCGGTCTCGCCGGGGCCGGGTTCTCCGAGATCGCCCTGCCGGACGTGCAGGTGACCCGGCTGCTGCGGGTGCCGACCGACGCCGACCGCGCGGACTCGGCAGCCGAGGTGGTCTCCCTGCACCGGGTCCCCGACCCGGCCGGGATCTCCCCGACCGGCACCGAGGCCGGACTGCACCGCCGCTTCACCACGGCGGCCTCGGACACGTACGCGGTGAAGGCGAGCGCGGTGCCGGTGACCGGGGAGGAACTCGACAGGCTGCTGTACGAGGTCGCCCCCGACCAGCGCGACCGCATCACCGCGACCGCCGACTCCACGGCCGCCCTCGGCACGGGCCTGTCCGCCCGCAACCTCACCGACGGCGACCTCACGACCGCCTGGATCGCGGGCGACCGCCCCACGGTCCACCTGAGCTGGGACGGCAAGCAGCCCGTCTCGGAGATCGTGCTGGCGCCCGCGGGCGGCCTCTCCACCCGCCCCACCGAGGTGGACATCACCTCGCCCGACGGCGCGACGGTCGCCGGGGTCGACGAGAACGGCGCGGTGCGCTTCCCCGCGATCACGACCGACCGCCTCGACATCACGATCACCAAGACGGCCCCGCTGGTCCTGCACAACCCGGTCGCCGACGAGGATCTCCAGCTCCCCGTGGGGCTGACGGAGGCCTACATCCCGGCCCTCGACCAGTACCGGACCCCGCAGCCGAAGGCCGGCCGGAAGTTCTCCCTGCCGTGCGGCAAGGGCCCGGTCCTGGCGATCGACGGGAAGCTGTACGAGACGGGCGTGTCGGGCCTGATCCGCGACCTGACCGACCGGCGGGAACTGACCGTGACGCTCTGTCAGTCGGGCCGGTCGGACGCCGAGTTGTCCCTCCCCTCCGGTGAGCACGTCGTCGAGGGCGGCGACGCCGGACCGCTCGCCCTGACCGACATCACCCTGACCCGCGGCACGGTCACCGAACCCACCTCCCTCACCCGGGAGTTGCGGATACGGGACTGGCTCGGCGACCGGCGCGAGGTGACCGTGGGGTCGGGCGCCGCCTCGTACCTCACGACGTACGAGAACTACAACGACGGCTGGAAGGCCACGCTGAACGGCAAGTCGCTCACCCCGCTGCGGCTCGACGGCTGGCAGCAGGGCTGGCGCGTCCCCGCGGGGTCCGGCGGCACGGTGAAGCTCTCGTACGAGCCCGCGACGACGTACGACGGCGCGCTGATCGGCAGCGGGGTCGCCCTGGCGGTACTGGTGGGCCTGGTGCTGTGGCGCAGGCGCTCCCCGAACCCGGACGCACCGCAGCCGGTGCCTCCGGCGCCGGGCGTGTGGCTCGGCGTGGTGGCGCTGACACTGGTGGGCGTGGTGATCGCCGGCTGGTTCGCCTTGCTGGTCCCAGCACTGGCGCTCCTCGCGTCCAGGCGGCACGGTCTCCTGGTCCCGATCGCCTTCGTGGCCCTGGCGGGGGCAGGGATCGCCGCGGCGGTGGGGGCGGGCGAGCCGGTGGGCGCGTCGCACGGGGCATTCGGCCACGTGGCCCAACTGCTGGCGCTGATCGGCTTGTTCGCTGGGCTGGTGAGCGTGCGTGAGCCCGAGCCCGAGCCCGAGGTGAGCAAGGGGAGGACGGAACCGGAATGACCCCACCGACGCGCATCCCGTTCCCGGTGGTCGACGAGGTCTCCCGCCACTGCCTCCAGGAGGAGGAACCGGAGACGGTCCACATCGAGGTGCATCTGCCGGGACGGCTGGACCAGTCCCGGCTGCGAAAGGCGTTCGTGGAGGCCCTGCACCGCCACCCCCGGATCCTGATGCGGGAGGCCCCGGGGGGCTGGTACCGCCGCCGCTACGAGTGGGAGCTGACCGAGAACCCGGACGTGGAGGTGGTGAGCTTTCCGAGTCCGGGGCGGAATGCGTTGCGGGACGCGAGGACAAGGGCCTTGGAGGAGGCGCCTCCCCTGACCCTGTCCCCACCAATCCGTCTGGAGGTGGTGGAGGGAGCGGGCCCAGCAGAGGGCAGCGAGGCAACAGACATGGTCGGTCTGCACCCACCCCAGGGGCGCGGGGCTGTATCAATGAGCGGCTCCGCCGCGGGGCGCGACCAGCCCCCACTCGCCCGCACCCGAAACACAACCGTCCTCTTCCTCACCATCAACCACACAGCCCTGGACGGCCCCGCCTGCCTCCGCATCCTCGCCACAGCAGCAGAGATCTACGGCGGCAAGGACAACTCCCCGGCACCCGTACCCACCCGCCCACAAGAACCCCCCGCGCCCCCCGAGAACACCCCCTCCAACTGGACCCGCCCGGCCCGCGTAGCGCAAGGCACCCCCGAGAACTCCCCCGGCAACGGCCTCCTCGTCACCGAACTCCCCCTCCCCCACCGCCCCAAGGGCTCCCCCTACACGGTCAACGACCAGCTCATGGTCGCCACGGCCCTGACGATCGCCCACTGGAACAGGGAACACGGAGAAACCCCCCGCCCTCTTCGCATCACCATGCCCGTGGACGACCGCCCCAGGGACATGACGATGCCGATGGGAAACGGCACCCGCCTGGTTGAAGTCCCGTTTTCACCAGCGGAGTTGGTACGCAAACCCGAAGACATGTCCGACCTCCTGCGCCGCACCGCACAACGAACCCGCGCCCTCAAATCCCTCAGCCGCCCGCAGCTCGGCCACGGCGCAGGCGTCCTTACGGCTCCGGTCACCCCGGTGACCTGGCGCGCCGCCCTCACCCGCGGCCTGCGCAGAGCGGCGGCCCCCTGGACCTCCACCACCCTCCTCAGCAACATCGGCCGCATCCCGTACCCCCTGGACTTCGGCGAGGAGGCGGGCCGCGCGCACGCCGTGTGGTTCTCGGCGCCCGCGCGGATGCCCCGCGGCCTCACCGTCACGACCGCCTCGACCGCGGGCCGCCTGCACCTCGCCCTGCGCTGGTCGCGGGCCCTGCTCGGGCACGGTGACGGCGCCCATCTGCGGGACCTGTTCGAGCACTACCTGCACACCACGGAGGTGGCCCCGTGAACACCACCGCACCCCCGCGCCGCGGCGGCCTCAGGGACTTCTACGAGGACCCGGCCGTCCCGGTCGCCTCCGGCACGCCCCGCTCCCTGCGCCAGGCCCGCATGCTGGCCGCGGCCCTCGGCACCGCCGGAACAGCGCCGCGTACCGTCCTGGACATCGGCTGCGGCGACGGCTCCGCGGCCGCCACCGCCGCCCCGCTCCTCACCGGTCACCGCATCGTCGGCGTCGACTGGTCCCAGGACGCCCTCCAACGCGCCCGCAGCAGACTGTCGTACGCCATCCGCGGTGAACTCGGCGACACGGGGCTGCCGTTCAGGGACGCCTCGGTCGACGCCGTGCTGTTCAGCGAGGTCGTCGAGCATCTCGTCGACCCCGACGCGGCGCTGGACGAGATCCGTCGCATCCTTCGCCCGGGAGGCCATCTCATGCTGTCCACTCCGAACCTGGCCGCCTGGTACAACCGCGGCCTGCTGCTGGCCGGCGTCCAGCCGGTGTTCTCGGAGGTGAGTCTGCGGGCGATCCACGGGCGGCCGGGGCGGGAGGTCGTGGGGCATCTGCGGCTGTACACGGCGCGTGCGCTGCGGGAGTTCGTCGCTGCGGCCGGCTTCGAGGTCGTAGGGCTGGCGGGAGCGCCCTTCCACGGTGTGCCGCGTCCGCTGCGCGCACTGGACCGGCTGGCGTGTGCCAGACCCTCACTCGCGTCGATCCTGCTGCTGCACGCGCGCAAGACCTAGGGGGCGTGGACCATGTGGTGGGGAGTGGCGGCGGCCCTGTTGGCGAACACCCTGTACAGCGTCGGATTCGTGCTGGAGAAACGGGCGTTGACCGCCCTGCCCGAGGTGTCGATCCGGCAACCGGCCCGGCTGCTCGGGCTGGTGCTCAGGAGCCCGCTCTGGATCGGCGGCTCCTTGTCACTCGCGGCCGGGTTCGGGGCACAGCTCGCGGTGTACCGGACGCTGCCGATCGCGGCCGCGCAGGGCATCTTCGTCTCCGGCCTGGTGCTGCTGGTGCTGCTGTCGGCGCGGCTCCTGGGCGAGGAGACGACCGGGCGGGAACGGTACGCGCTGGGCGCCATCCTCGCCGCGCTCCTCATGGTGGTGCTGTCCCTGAAGGAGGGCTCGGACCGGGTCAGCCGGGACGCCCCGTACCCGCTGATCCTGCTGGTGTGCGTGCCGTCGCTGGCGGCGGGCGTGTGGCTGTACGGGTCCGCCGAGCGGCGCACCCGACACCGGCACCGGATGCCGACGACCGGCGTCGAGTACGGCGTGGCGGTGGGCCTGCTGTACGGGGTCAGCTCGCTCGCGATCAAGGGCGTGTCGAGTTATCTGACGTCAAGTGGGCTCGGTGGCGCGGTGGTTGAGCTGTTGGGCTCTCCGTATCCGTATCTCCTTTTGTTCACCGGAGCGTTCGGTCTGGTGATGTCGCAGGCGGCGCTGCAGCGCTGCCGGGCCTCGCTGATCGTGCCGGTGTGCACGACGGTGACCTGTCTGTACACCGCGGTGCTCGGCACGCTCTCGTTCGGTGAGTCCCTGCCCCACGATCCGCTGCGGCTCGCGCTGCGCCTCGCGGGCACGGTGCTCGCCGTCGCCGTACTGCTCAGCATGCCCAAGCACGATCCGGCGCCCCAACCCCCCATCGGTGCCAAGGAGTTGACGCCCCCATGAACCCCGACGACCCGCTGCTGCAGATCCTGGCCTGCCCGCTCGACAAGGGCCCCCTGCACCTCGTACCGCCGGACGAGGCCCTCTACAACCCCCGGCTGCACCGCCGTTACCCGATCGTCGACGGCATCCCGCAGCTGCTGCCGTCCTCCGGTGAGCAGGTGACGGACGACGAGCACGAGGATCTGCTGCTGCGCTGCACCGGAGGTTCCCCGCGGACTCCCGGGGCGACCCCATGACCGGACCGGCTCGCACCTGGGCGGCGAGAATAGCCCCCCATCTGCCCACCCGCCTCGTCGCGGCGGCGGCCCGGGCCGTGTACCCGCGCTTCGAGCCGGAGCTGGCGCGGCTTGCCGAGCTGTGCCCGGCGGACTGCCGGACGGCGGTGGACGTGGGCGGCTGGTACGGGCCGTGGACGCGCCGGCTGGCCGGGCGGGCGCGGCAGGTGGTGACCGTCGAGCCGGTCCCCCACCTGGCCCGGCTGCTGACCTCGGCGGCCCCCGCGAACGTCCAGGTCGTCCAGGCCGCCGCCGCGGACCGCTCGGGCATCGCCCGGCTGTGGCTGCCGCCCGGCGACGAGGGGGACCGCGGGGTGTCCTCCCTGGTCCGGCGCGACATCCACGGCCGCGCGCTTGACGTCCGCTGCGTCACGCTGGACGAACTGGGCCTGAAGGACGTCGGTTTCATCAAGATCGACGTGGACGGGAGCGAGCTGGCGGTGCTGCGCGGGGCGACGGGAATTCTCGCGCGCGACCGGCCCGCGCTCTTCGTCGAACTGGAGTCCCGGATCCAGCCGATCGCGCCTGTGGTGACCTACCTGTCCCTCCTCGGCTACGACGGCTGGGTGCTGCCCCGCGCCACCTGGGTCCCGCTGTCCGGCTTCCCCCTGGAGGCCCACCAGGAGACGGCCTCGTACGTCGTCGGCCAGGGCCTGCTCCGCCGGGTCCTGCCCTTCGTCCGCCGCCCGCGGTACATCAACTCGGTGCTGTTCCTCGCCGACGGCCGCCGGCCCGGTGTCGCCCGTGCGGAGCCGGAGGGCGCGTCGGTGTCGAGGGGAAGAGCGCGCGGAGGCCCGAAGGGGTGAGCTCGGTCTTCCCCTCGACACCGACTGAGGCGCCCGGAGGCGGAGCGCCAGGGGAAGCAGCGGTGGGGGACGATGGGGACCATGCCCTCCGGAAAGCTCCCGGCCAGCCCCTTCACCGTCCATGACTTCCAGTTGGTCCTGCTGCGCCGCATGGCCGACCACAACCCCGACCTGGTGGAGGGCGCCAGACGCACCCTGGGCGCCTCGATCGCGGACATGCGCGAGGCCAACAAGCGCTGGCAGGCGATGGTCCGCTCGCCGCGGGTCCGCGCCGCCGCGTCCCGGTACCGCTCGGTCCTCGGCGCCCCGGAGACCGTCCTGACCCGCGCGGTGGGCGACCTGGAGTGCGAGGCCTGGCTCTGGCCCGTCCCGCTCTGGCCCGGCCTCCGCTTCGAGGTCCTCCTCTCCCCGACCGGCGCGGTCTGGAACGAGTGGCTGATCCGCGCCCCGGGAGCGGCGGGCCCCGGCCTGCACACCCTCGCCGACCTCACCCCCTGGTCCTGCACGGTCGACGAGGCGGCCCGGGCCTTCTCCCCGGCCCGCCCCCTGGAGGGCACGGCCCCGACCCGCTGGGGCCTGGCGTTCACGGCCCCGGACGAGGAGGGCGTACGACGCGAGGTGGTGGCCGAGTTCACCTGGGGGCTGCTGCAGAGACTGACCGTGCGCTGACCGCCCGGCGCCGCGTCCCGACACGTGCGGGACGCGGCAGCTCCAGCTTGTCGTGGAGAGGTAAAGCGGTTGCCGCGGTTGCGTCCGCCGTGGTTAGCCTGCTGGTCGAGCTGTATGGGAAAGGAATCCGCCGTGCTCCGAATCGCCCTCGTCACCTACGACCCCCGGCCCGAGCCCAGCAAGGACGCCGACCTGCCCGTGCTGGTGGCGGCGCTGCGCGAGGCAGGGGCCGACGCGCAGGCCGTGTTCTGGGACGACGGGGAGGTCGACTGGGCCGGGTACGACCTGGCCGTCATCCGCTCCACCTGGGACTACAGCTGGCGGGCGGCCGAGTTCGTGGCGTGGGCGGAGCGGTGCGGCAAGGCGACGCGGCTCGCCAATCCGGCGGAGGTCGTGCGCTGGAACACCGACAAGCGGTACCTCGGGGAGCTCGCGGAGGCGGGCGTGCCGGTGGTGCCGACCCGCTATCTGGCGCCCGGCGACCCTGCCGACCTGCCCGACGACCACGAGTACGTCGTCAAGCCCACATCCGGGGCGGGCGCGCGGTACGCGGCGCGGTACACGCCCGGGCAGCACGAGAGTGCGGTACGGCAGCTGGAGCGCATGCACGCGGAGGGGCTGACCGCGATGGTGCAGCCGTACATGCGGGGCATCGACGCGGCCGGTGAGCGGGCGCTGCAGTTCTTCGGGGGCCGGCTGCTGCACGCCAGCCGCAAGCGGGCCGTCCTGGCTCCCGGTACGGCCTTCGACGCGGCGAAGGTCGCCCACCCGGGCCTGGAGCCCTGGACGCCGACCCCGGCCGAACAGGCCGTCGCCGAGCGCGCCCTGGCCGCCGTACCGGACGCGCCGGAGCTGCTGTACGCGCGCGTGGACCTCGTCGACGGAGAGGACGGGCAGCCGCGGGTCATGGAACTGGAGCTGGTCGAGCCGAACCTCTTCCTGTTCCTGCATCCCGGGTCGCTGCGGCCGGTGGTGGAGGCGGTGCTGCGGGCCGCGCGTTGACATGCTCCTCGCCCCGAAGGGCACATGCGGAAGCCGTACCGGAGCTGCGGGGTCGGCCGAGGTGCGATGCGGAGTCGTCCGGGGCCGACTTGCGCGGCGCTGGGGTGTGACACGAAGACCTCATCGGGGGGATCACTCGCCGACGGGCCGGCGCGGGTGGGCCATGGCGCAATGCGGCAATGGGGCAATGCGGCTCGGAGAGTGGCCGGCGGTGCGGATGACCACGCCCCCTGACGCCCGCGGGTGGGTGTGGGGTGTCAGGGGCGCGTGTTTCACAGGATGATGACGGCGCATTCACCGGAGGCGTCCGTGCGGACCGACGCCTTCTGCGCGTCGCACCGGGTCTATTCGGCCCAGGCACGCTCCAGCAGGGTCCCGAAGGTGGCGGGCTCTCGCCCGATCAACTCGGCGAGCGTCGAGTCGACGGCGGTGAACTCGCCGTTCCGCGCCGCCGCGAAGATGCTCAGCAGCAGATCGGCTACCGGGGCCGGGGTGCCGTGCGCCAGGGCCTGCTCATGGAAGGCGTCGTCGGGGACGACGGTGCGGGTGAAGGGCCGTCCGGTGGCCTGGGACGCGATCTCGGCGACGGTGCCGAAGTCGAGCGCCGCCGCGCCGGTGAGAGGCGGGGTGGGTCCCTCGAAGCGGCCCTCCTCGGCGAGGAGTGCGGCGGTGGCATCGGCGAGGTCGTCGTGGCCGGTCCAGGCGACGGGGCCGTCGGCGGGGAGGGCGATGTCGCCGGTGTGGCGGGCGGACTCCAGGAACTGCAAGGCGCTGGCCGCGTAGAAGCCGTTGCGCAGCGCGGTCCAGGGCAGGCCGGTGGCGCGCAGCAGGTCCTCGGTTCGGGCGTGGTCGCGGCACGCCTGGAAGCGCGAGTCGTGGGCGGCGCCCATCTGGCTGGTGTAGAGGATGCGGCCGACGCCGGCCTTCACGGCGGCGTCGATGGCGGTGCGATGGCCGGTGACGCATTCCTCGCCTATGCGGTCGAGGGAGACGAGGAGAAGCTGCTCGGCGCCCTCGAAGGCGTGCACGAGCGAGGCGGGGTCGTCGAAGCTGCCCTGCCGGACACGGACGCCGCGGTCGGCGAGGTCCT
The DNA here is from genome assembly GCF_049739545.1 of Streptomyces sp. SLBN-8D4. Classification (NCBI taxonomy): domain Bacteria; kingdom Bacillati; phylum Actinomycetota; class Actinomycetes; order Kitasatosporales; family Streptomycetaceae; genus Streptomyces; species Streptomyces sp. SLBN-8D4. The sequence goes on along the minus strand of NZ_JBMGQC010000001.1, from coordinate 6,686,935 downwards.
GGGCCTTGCGGGGGTCGCGGACGCTGACGCCGACGCGGTCGGCGGGAACGCGCTCCAGAAGGCGTTCGACGGTGCGACGGCCGAGCTTTCCGGTGGCTCCGGTCACGATGATCACGGGTTCTCCCGACGCTGTTTCCAGTGGAATCAATTTGACGTTAACACTGAAATATCGATGGAATCAAATCCTCGATATCATCGGTACATGGCTACGCACGACACCACCGACAGCCCCCGTCGCCGCATCATCGAGGCGGCCGTCGAGCTACTGGAGAAGGGCGGCCCGGACGCGGTGAGCACCCGCGCGGTCGCCGCCGCCGCCGGAATGCAGCCACCGGCGATCTACCGCCTCTTCGGCGACAAGGAGGGGCTCCTTGAGGCCGTCGCGGAGCACGGCTACGCGCAGTTCCTGGAGAGCAAGCGCGCGCAGGTCGATCCCCAGCCACAGGACCCGGTGGAGGACCTGCGCCGCGGCTGGGACATGGTGGTGGAGTTCGGGATCTCCCGCCCCGAGCTGTTCGCGGTGATGAACCGGGCCACCGGCCGGGGGGCGGACCTGGCACACCGCGCGGGCCTGGAGATCCTCCACGGCCGGGTGCGCCGGCTGGCGGCCGGGGGGTGGCTGCGGGTCGACGAGGAGCTGGCCGCCCAGATCATCCACGCCACCGGCCGAGGCGCGGTCACCACCTGGCACTCCATCCCGGCAGACCGCCGCAATCCGGCACTGCTGACCGCCCTCCGCGAGGCCATGGTCGCCGCCGTCACTCGCGCCGAACCGACGGTCCCCGCCACGGAGACCGGCCCGGCCGCGGCGGCCCGCGCGCTGCGCGCCGCGCTCCCCGACGACGCCGATGTCCTGAGCGACGCCGAGCAGCACCTGCTGCGCGAGTGGCTCACCCGCCTCGCAGCGGACGGTGGCGTCCACCGAGAAGGGCCGGGGGCGGCCACACGGCTCCGGCCGGTTTCCCCTCGTCCCTAACGCCCCGCCCGACCACACCACCGCCACGACGATGCCGCCCGCCAAGTGCAGCCGGCCATCGGCCGGCGATCACCGGCACACCCGTTCGTACCGTGTCAGCGACACCGGCACTCCGTACCCTGAACCCGAAGCGGCGACGCTCCGCGTCGCAACCACCGGATGCGATTGCTCCCCGGCGTGAACGCCGGAGCCTCCTCGCAAGAAGCAGGTGAAGCGTGACCTCTCTCTTCCCGGCCCTCAGGGGCGCCACGGCGGACCGTCCCGCCCTGCGGTTCGGTGACCGCTCGCTCACCTACGCGCAACTCGCCGCCGCGACCGGCACCCTGGCGGCCCGTCTCGGGCGGTACGACCGCGTGGCCGTCTGGGCGACGCCGGAACCGGAGACCGCTGTGGCCGTGGTGGCGGCCCTGGAGGCCGGTGTCGCCGCGGTGCCGCTCAACCCGAAGTCCGGCGAGAAGGAGCTCGGGCACATCCTGGCCGACAGCGCGCCGGGCCTGCTGCTCGCCGCGCCCGGTGCCGAACTCCCGTCAGCGGTGGGGGGTCTGGAGCGCGTCGACGTCGACGCGCACGCCGCCGGCCACCCCGCCCCCGACAGCGGGGCGCGGGACGGCGACCCCGCCCTCGTCGTCTACACCTCCGGCACCACCGGCCCCCCGAAGGGTGCCGTGCTCCCCCGCCGGGCCGTCGCGACCACCCTGGACGCCCTCGCGGACGCCTGGCAGTGGACCTCGACGGACGTCCTCGTGCACGGTCTGCCCCTGTTCCATGTGCACGGTCTGGTCCTAGGCGTCCTCGGCCCGCTCCGCCGCGGCGGCTCGGTCCGTCACCTGGGCCGTTTCAGCACGGACGGTGTGGCCCGTGAGCTGAACGACGGCGCGACCATGCTGTTCGGCGTCCCCACGATGTACCACCGCATCGCCGAGACCCTGGCGGCGGACCCGGAGTTGGTGAAGGCACTGGCCGGTGCCCGTCTCCTCGTGTCCGGTTCGGCGGCGCTGCCCGTGCACGACCACGAGCGCATCACGGCCGCGACCGGCCGGCGGGTCGTGGAGCGGTACGGCATGACGGAGACCCTCATGCTGTGCTCGTCCCGGTGGACACCCCCGGACCCCCGGCCCGGCGTGCGCGCGGACGGCGAGCCGCGTGCCGGGACCGTGGGCACACCGCTGCCGGGTGTGGAGCTGCGGCTGGTGGAGGAGGACGGGGCGCCGATCACGTCGTACGACGGCGAGACGGTGGGCGAGATCCAGGTGCGCGGCCCGAACCTGTTCACCGAGTACCTCAACCGGCCGGACGCGACGGCGGCCGCGTTCACGGCGGACGGCTGGTTCCGCACGGGGGACATGGCGGTGCGGGACGGGGACGGGTACGTCCGGATCGTCGGCCGGAAGGCCACCGACCTGATCAAGAGCGGCGGTTACAAGATCGGGGCGGGCGAGATCGAGAACGCGCTGCTTGAGCACCCCGGGGTGCGGGAAGCGGCGGTGACCGGGGAGCCGGACCCGGACCTGGGTGAGCGGATCGTGGCGTGGATCGTCCCGGCCGATCCCCAGTCGCCGCCGCAGTTGGACGAGTTGGCGGACCACGTGGCCCGCCGCCTGGCCCCGCACAAGCGCCCCAGGGCCGTCCACCACCTCACCGCCCTCCCCCGCAACGACATGGGGAAGATCATGAAGCGGGCGCTGCATGGCTGAGCGCCTGTCCGCACGCGAGACGGTCGCCCTGCTCGCCGACGACTTCCGCGAAATCCCGTACCCCGAACGGCAGTCGAAGCCGGACGGGCCGCTCTCCTGGCAGGGCTACGACGCCTCGCGCGCCCGCGCCGCCGAGCGCACCGGCGAGCAGGAGTCGGTCGTCTGCGGCACCGCACACGTCGAGGGCACCCGAGCCGTCCTGATCGCCTTCGAGTTCGGTTTCCTCGGCGGCTCGCTGGGCGAACGCACCGGGGACCGTCTGGAGGCGGCGTACACCTACGCCCGGAAACACCGCCTGCCGGTCGTCCCGTTGGTGGCCACGGGGGGCAGCCGTATGCAGGAGGGCATGCTCGCCCTGTCCCAACTCCAGCGCGTGGCACGCCAGTCGGCGCTCACCCGGGCGGCGGGCCTGCCTCATATCGCGGTACTGCGCGATCCCACGACGGGCGGCGGCTGGGCCACGTTGGGCGCGGGCGCCGACGTGGTCCTCGCCCTCCCGGGCGCCCAGGTCGGCTTCGCGGGCTCCCGGGTCCGCCCTGCGGACGCCGACCCGACGGCGTACACGGCTCAGGCGCAGGTGGCGGCGGGCGCGGCGGACGCGGTCGTACGGCCGCGGGACCTGCGGGAGACGCTGGGACTGTGGCTGCGGCTGCTGGCGAGGCCGTCGGGCAAAACCGGCGACGAGACCGCGGACGGCCGTACCCCAGACACGGCGCCCGCACCCGTCCCGGCCCCGCTCGGCACGGCCGGCCTGCCCGCCACCGGGTGGGACGCGGTCCGCAGGGCCCGTTCTCCGCAGCGGCCGCGTGCGCAGGCGTACCTGGACGCCTACTTCACCCACCGTGCGGCCGTGTCCGGCGACCGCTGCGGGGGCACCGACCCGGGCATGCTGTGCGGCTTCGGCGAGCACGGGGGCCGTACCGTCGCCTACGCCGCCCAGACCGGCACGGCGACCCGCCCCGCCGGCTACCGCACCGCCACCCGTCTGATCCGTCTCGCGGACCGCCTCGGCATCCCGGTGCTCACGCTGGTGGACACCCCGGGCGCGGCCAACGACGCGGAGGCCGAGCACCAGGGCGTGGGAGCGGCCATCGCCGACCTGTTCACCGCGGTCGCCTCCGCCCGCACCCCGATCACGTCCCTGCTCATCGGCGAGGGCGGCTCCGGCGGCGCGTTGGCCCTGGCGGCACCCGGAAATACGTACGCCACGCCGGACAGCTACTTCTCCGTGATCGCGCCGGAACTGGCGGCGGCGATCCTGAAGCGAGCGCCGGAGGAGGTCGAGGCGACGGCGGACCAACTGCGGATCCGGCCGCAGGACCTGGTGGAGCTCGGGGTGATCTCGCCTCCCGACGGCGGAAACCCCCATTCAGCGGCACCCCGCCCGGCCCCCTAATAGAGGCGCCCCCTCCCCCGCCCCCGCACGATGCCACTAAGCCCGCCACCCGGCGCGCCCCCACGGTCTGTGCTCTCGGGAGGACCTCCATGACCGCCAGTCTGGAGCAGCTGCGCCGCTGCCACTTCGCCGTCGACCTGGGCGCGGCGAGGACGCGGGTGTACGTGAAGGGGGCCGGGCTCGTCGTCGACCAGCCGTCGGCCGCCGCCGTGAACACCCGTACCGGCGCGCTGATCGCGGTCGGCGAGTTCGCCGAGAAGATGATGGGCCGCACCCCCGACTACATCCGTGTCGTACGGCCCGTCTCCGGCGGCACCGTCGTCGACATCGAGATGGCCCAGCGCATGCTGCGGCACCTGCTCGGCGACAAGATCCGCCGCAACCTGCGCCGCAAGCCCCGGCTGCGGGCCGCCGCCTGCACCCCGCACGACGCCGACCCGCTGGCCCAGCGCGCGGCGATCGAGACCCTCGTGGGGCTCGGGGCGCGGCGCGTGGAGCTGGTGGACACCCTCATCACGGCCGCCGTCGGCTGCGGACTGCCCGTCGAGCGGCCCGAGGCCACCATGATCATGGTGTGCGGGGCCGCCGCCACCCAGGTCGCCGTGCTCTCCCTCGGGTCGATCGTGACCGCCGAGCGCGTCCCGGTCGGCGGCGAGGCCGTCGATCACGCGATCGTCCAGCACCTGCGTCACGAGCACGAGCTGATGCTGCCCAGTCAGTCCGTACGACCGCTCCAGCTCGCCCTCTCCGGCAACGGCCTCACCTCGCAGGGCCCCGCCTCCACCGAGATCCACGGACGGGACGTCGCCACCGGACTGGCCCGTTCCGTGCAGGTCGACACCGCCGCCGTACGGGACGCGATCGAGACCCCGCTGACCGCCGTGCTCGACGGCATCGGCCGGGTGCTGCGCAACTGCCCGCCCGATCTCGTGGCCGACCTCGCCGACCGCGGGATCATGATGGTCGGCGGTTCCGCCCTGCTCCCCGGGCTCGACCAGATGCTGCGGCACGCCACCGGAATGCCGGTGCACATCGCCGAACGGCCCGACGTCTGCGCCGTACAGGGACTGGGGTACATGCTGGAGGGCAAGATCGAGCCGCTGTCGCTCGACCCGCTGGCCACCTGAGGGTCGCCCACCTGAGGGTGGCCCCTGTGGGCCCGCTCAGACCATCTCCGGCACCCGGGCCGTGCCCTCGGGGTGGAACCGTTCCAGCCGTCGCGGCGGCACGATGCTCGGCAGCAGCATCTCCCACATGAGGGTGGTCTCCTCGGTCAGGTCGGCCCGCCCGCTGAGGACTTGGGAGCTGAGCTGCAGTCCGGTCCAGGAGCCGACGACCAGCCGGGCCACCCGTCCGGGGTCGAGGTCCGCCTTCACGTCCCCGCGCCGCTGGGCCTGGACGAGGCACTCGCGGAAGAGCTCGATCCACCGGGTGTACGGCTCGCTGACGATGCCCGCCTTGGAGCTCTGGTCGATGACCAGGCGGATGCCGGCCCGCACCCGGACGTCCGCCAGCAGCCGCCGGGCCATGGAGTGCACGATGTCGATGACGGTCTGCACTCCGGGCCTGCGCGTGTCCGTGACCGACTCCAGGGCGGAGAACTGCTCGTCGACGAGGGCCTGGGCGAGCTCCTCCTTCGAACCGAAGTGGCAGTACAGCGCGCTCTTCGTCACTCCGGCCTCCTTGAGGATGTCCCCGAGCGACGTCCCGTGGTAGCCCTCGGCGTCGAAGGCGCGGGCCGCCCCGTCGAGGATGGCCGACCGGGTGGCCTCCGCGCGTTCCTGTCCGACCATGCGTCCAACCCCTGCCTGTGTCACGAGAGCTCTCGGGAGCAGTCTGCCTTGGGACGTCGGCGCCCACGCCGAGCGGGGATGAGGTCGCCACATCCATCTCCCGGCGCTGCCTGCGCTAAACGACTTTCGGACACGACGTCGCACACAGGACTGGTGGACCCTGGCTTCATGCTGACCTGCTGGGCGCGGTCAAGTCGGCGGCAGGGAGCGGCAGTCGGGGGCGGCGGGGCCGAGTGGACGTCGTCCGGCGAGCCCGGTGTGAGCGGGTGCGCCCCTGTATGCTCCCCGCCGACGGCGTTACGGTGTAGTCACCGACGGCTGTGGGAGGCTCTCTCGTGACGAGCGGAACCGCGACGACCCGACAGGCCGGAACCTCTCCCACCGTGACCGGACCGGCTCTCACCACGGTCACCCGGATCGGCGTGACGGGGCACCGCTCCATCCCGGGCCAGGTCCTGCCGGTCGTGCGGGCGGGGATGCGCGGGCACCTCGGCGGCGGCTCCCTGGAGGCCCTCACCTGTCTCGCGGCCGGGGCCGACCAGTTGTTCGCGGACATCGCTCTGGACAGTGGTGTCCCGGTGACGGCGGTGATCCCGGGCATGGAGTACGAGGCCCACCTCGACGACGACGCGGCACGCGCCGGGTACCGCAGGATCCTGCGCGCCTGCGCGCACCGCGTAGAGCTGCCGCCCGAACCGACGCACGAGGAGGCGTACTTCGCGGCGGGCCGCTGGATCGTCGACCACTGCGACCGTCTGATCGCCGTGTGGGACGGCCGTCCGGCGCGGGGTCTGGGGGGCACCGGCGACGTGGTGGCCTACGCGCGCAGGACGGGGGTCCCGGTGACCGTGCTCTGGCCGAGCGGGGCCCAACGCGGCTGACGGATGCAGGGTCCAGAACTGCCGAACCCGACTGCATACCGTCACACCCCGAAGCGAACCAGCCTGCGGAACACGGGGCGTCCGTGCGGATCCCCCGAGACCCCCACCCGAGGCCTTGACCGGGCCACGCTGCCCGACCCCTGCCCACGGGGCGTACGGCGAAACGAACACGCAGGTGAGCGCACGTCGTGGCAGCCGGGCCTCGGCGGTCAGACGGCGAACCAGCAGCGGACCGTCGTGCCGTCCGGCCCGGTGTGCACGCGCACGAGGTCGGCGACGAGGTTGACGATGAGGAGGCCGCGGCCGCCGAACTGGTCCCGGGAGGGCGGCCGGCGACCGGCCAGCAGGTCGGTGAGGTGTCCCTGGTCGCGGACCTCGCACACCACGTGCCCGTCCTCGGCCCACACCCGCAGCAGGCCCGAACCGCCGCCGTGCACCACGCTGTTGGTGGTCAGCTCGGCGACGGCCAGCGCCAGGTCGTCGAGCCGGGGCCGCTGCAGCCCGAACCGCTCGGCCGCGTCGGACGCGAAGTGCCGGATCTCGCCGAGCACATCGGCGACGAAGGCGTGGTCGGCCACGTCGGGGGCCGGGGGCAGCGGGGCGTTGTAGCGGGCGTGCACGGCCTCGAAGTCGTACCGTCCGCTCTCCTCCTCCCGCCCGGAACCGGCGTCGACGACCACGGGATGGGTGGCGTGGGCGTCGGCGACGACCTGCGGGTCGAGGCGCCGGGTGTCGTAGGGGCACAGGATGGTGACCGGGCGGCCCTGGAAGGCGGCGTTGATCAGCGCCTCGTGCTGGACGCACGCGGGGTACTCGACGTCCGAGCGGCCGGCCCAGATCGGTTCGCCGACGATCCGTACCCGGGTGCCGGGCGGCTGGGCGTCGGCGAAGGCGCGCAGCACCCCCGGGATGATCCGGCCGGGGTTGCGCCCGGCCTCCCGCATGTCGAGGAACCGTACGTCCTTCTCGGCGCCGATCTCCGCCTTCAGCAGCCGCAGGTTCTCGGTGGGCACGGCCACGGCGACCGGTTCCCCGGCGGCGAGCGCCTTGTGCACGAACGGCACCACTGCGGCCAGGTACTCCCGCTGGTCGCGGTAGAACAGCGCGGGATGCACGAACGGATCAGGCGTCTCGGCCAGCACGCTCACCACGGCGTGACCCTGTTCCCGCACGCCGGAAGGCGGCGCCGTGGCGCCTTGTACCGGACCTTCACACCCACTCGCCACTGCCGACCCGCCTCTCTCCCCTCCGATACGTGTCCCCTCCCGAAACGTCTCCTGTCCAGACCTGTATGAGACCGCGTTTACCCCTGAGTGCGCCCGTCACGCCCCACCGGGCCGGGTGTACTCGCGGAGGGGCCGGGCAGGCGCATTCCAGCACCGCCGGATCCCGCAACAGCCACACCCCTGGGCCGGGCCGGAATCCGGCGGCGATCGGTGACTCAACGTCGTGACGACTGTGGGGAGCAGCGAGGCGGACATGAGTTCAGCGACGAACACATCGCTCGCGGGGCGGCTGGACACCCTGGCCATCGACAGCAGTGTGGAGGGGGGCCGGGCCGTGCTCGTCGTCCGCGGCGAGCTGATCCACGGCTGTGCGGACGCCCTGGGCAGGACCCTGGCCCGGCTGCCGGAGGGCACCGACCGAGTCGACGTGGACATGACGGGCGTCACCTTCATGGACACGGCGGGACTGCAGTTCCTGGAGGTCCTCGACACCTACGGCCGCCGCCGTCGCGTACGGGTGGCGGCGACCGGCTGGGCCGAACAGCCGCGCCGCGTCCTGGAGACGGCCGGTCTGGACCCCGACGATCCCCTGCACGGCCCCGGAACACGCCGGGAGCACGTGCCCTCCACGGTGGTCCTGGAGCGCACCCAGCAGCTGGACCGGCTGCGCACGGAGGTCGAGCAGCTCCGGCAGGCGATCGCCACCCGCCCGGTCATCGACCAGGCGCGCGGAATCCTGATGGCCACTCACGCCTGCTCCTCGGACCAGGCGTGGAACGTCCTGCGGGAGGCCTCCCAGCTCTCCAACACCAAACTGCGCAAGGTCGCCGCGGTGGTCACGGCCGGTGCGGAGGGCGGTGGCCCGCTGCCGTCGCCCGAACTGCGCCGAGCGCTGCGGACGGCGATCGACCGCTGTCTGAACTGACCAGCGGTCGTGGGCCGTTGCGGCGTCAGTAGGGCAGCAGTCGTCCCGACGGAGTCCTGCGGTCGATCTCGGGCTGCCGGGTGTCACGGGACGACGAGGGCCGACGGCTGACACGAACACGGATCTGGCGGTTCATGGCGCCCTCCTCGGGCCTGGATTCCTGTTCCCCGACACGAACCAGCCTCGTCCTCGAGACCCGCCCGCACATCGTGCCCACGGAGGCACCTGCCCTGCCTCCCCGGGACGACCGCACCGCCTCCCGCTACTCCCGGGGGAGGACAACTACCCCCGAGAACGCCCGATCAAGCCTTGTGAGACAGGACGCGCGGGAACACCCGGCCGCGCACGAGGCGCACACTGGAGGAACGCGGCGGTCGGAAGCCGGTCCTCCGCACCCGCGAGGGCCTGTCGGCGAGGCCCGGTCGGCACGGACGCCACGGACGCCAGGAGGGGCCATGCGCACAGGCACAGCTCCGGAGGTGACCGCGCCCCGAGCCGCACGACGGCTGCTGGCGGCCGTACGGTGGCCGGCGGTTGTACGGCCACTCCTGCGCCCCCTGCTGTGCCGCCGCCCTGCCCCCGTCGGCCCGTCGCGGCCGGACCAGTTGAGGGCGCTCGTCGCCGTGCTGGACGAGGCGGTGACCGCACAGCGGCCGGCCGACGAGGCGGTCGCCGCGTGCGGCGAGCCCGGCCCGGTGTCCCGCGGGTCGGCCCGGGACTGCGGGCAGCAGAGCATCGCACTGCACCGGCTGCGCGCCCGGCTCCAGGACGTGGGCACCACCGACCCGGACCTGGTGGCGGTACAGGCCCGCGCGGCCCGGCTGCTCGCCTACGACCTGTGGATGCTGCGCGCCTCGCTGAACCTGGCCTTCACCGTCCGCCCCGTCGAACGCACCGAGGCGGCCCGGCTGCGCCTCAACGGCCTGGGCCGCCCCGCGGACGACCTGCGCCGCCTGCGCGACACCCTGCGCGCGGAGCTCTCCGAGACGTAGGTCGTCAGGTGCCGGGGTCCAGCCGGTGGGCGAGGTCGTGGACGGCGGCGCTGGTGAGGTCCCCGACGAAGGAGCCGACGATCTCCAGACGGCCGCCGGTGATCGAACGGTTCACGTAGGGGTTGCCCCACAGCTTGCCGTCGATGACGATGGCGAATTCGTTGCGCGGAGCCGGGGCCGGGGCGATGGAGCCGGTGAGGGCGGCGAACCGGGCCCGGTCGGCGGCGTTGAGGGTCACCTCGACCTGCCAGGCGCCGTCGATACTGCTCTTGACCGCCTTGGCGGAGGCGACCCGGACGCCGGTCATGCCCTTGGCCCGGTCGGTCCGGACGCAGAGCTCCGGGTGGGTCGCCCTCGCGGGCACGGTGTAACCGCCGCTGCCGGGGGCGCAGGCGCGCTCCGTGGACGAGGTGACCGGCAGGAGGGACATCAGGGCCGCCTTCCCGTTGCTGTCCCCTGCCGCGGGCTGCACCACGTGCCCGCGCGGCGTCGTACCGTCCGGGACGGCCACCCAGGCGGTGGCGACCGCGGCGGCGACGGCGACACCGGCCCCGGCGCGGACCAGCCGCTGCCGCCGCCGGGCCATCCGCAAGGCGCCGTCGGCGAGTCCGGCCAGCCGGGCACCGGCGGCGTCGCCGCCGCTCTCCCGGACCTGGGCGTGCAGGGCGTCGCGCAGCGGGTGTTCGGTCGAGTCGTTCATGCGACGACGCCCCTTCCGGAGGCAGTGGACAGGGAGGTGCGCAAGGAAGTGAGCGCCTTGTGGGTCTGGCTGCGGACCGTCCCCTGGGCGACGCCCAGAATCGCGGCGATCTCCTCGTCCGGCCGGTCCTCGAAGTAGCGCAGCACGATCACCGCCCGCTGGCGCTTGGGCAGCCGCCGCAGTGCGGCCATGATGTCCTGCCGCTGAACCACGGTGTCGGCCCAGTCGGTGACCTGCGCCGACGGCTGGTCCGGCAGGGTGTCGGTGACCGTCTCCCGTCCCCAGCTGAGCAGTCGGAAGCGGTCCACCTGGGCGTGGTAGAGCGCCCGGCGCACATAGATCTCCGGCTGCTCCCGGTCCCGCAGCTTCGACCAGCGCCGAGCGGTCGCGGCGAGCGCGGTCTGGAGCAGGTCCCGGCCCTGCTCCCAGTCCCCGGTCAGCAGGTAGGCCGTGTGCAGCAGCGATCTCGACCGCGCCGCCACGAACTCGCGGAACTGGCGTTCCTCGTCGGCGTTCAATGCGCCCTCCCTCGTTCCCCTGTAAAGACGGGTGGGGAAGGGGGTTCGACTGCCCTGCCGCTCGGACTTTCTCGTGAACAGTCACCAGTCACCAGTGATCAGTGACCGGCGAGGCTCGCCTGCCGCGGCACGGGTGCGGTGAGGGCTGACGCCGAGACCGGGGCCGGTCCGGAGCCCGTGCTCCGGACCGGTGGTCAGAGGTGTGTCAGCCGGCCGCGGGCACCGGCTCCCGGTCCGCCCCTGTCGGCACCCTCGGGTCGGGCTCCTCGGCCTCCTCGGGGTTCGCGTCCGGCGTCGGTTCTGCCTGCGGCTCGGGGGCGTGGTCGTCCTCGGGCGCGGCGGTGAACGGGAGGTCGCCGCGCAGGACGGCCCTGGCGCGTTCCTCGTCCAGCTGTCCCTCCCACTTGGCCACCGCGAGCGTGGCAACGCCGTTGCCGACCACACTGGTCAGGGCGCGGGCCTCGGACATGAAGCGGTCGATGCCGAAGATCAGGGCCAGGGCGGCGACGGGCACGTGCGGTACGGCGCTGAGGGTGGCCGCCAGGGCGATGAAGCCGGAGCCGGTGACACCGGCCGCGCCCTTGGAGGTGAGCAGCATGACGGCGAGCATGGACAGTTGCTGCGTGAGGCTGAGGTCGATACCGAGGGCCTGGGCGAGGAAGACCGAGCCCATGGTCAGGTAGATGGCGGTGCCGTCGAGGTTGAAGGAGTACCCGGCGGGCAGCGTGATCCCGACGACCGGCTTCGAGGCACCGGCGTGCTGCAGCTTGGCCATCATGCGCGGCAGCACCGGCTCGGAGGACGAGGTGCCCAGGACGATCAGCAGCTCCTCCTTGATGTAGCGGAGGAAGGGCAGCAGGCGCAGGCCGTTGACGCGCATCACGGCGCCGAGCACGACCAGGACGAAGAACAGCGCGGTGAGCCAGAACGAGCCGACCAGCAGGGCCAGGTGGCGCAGGGTGTCCAGGCCGTAGTTGCCGATGGTGAAGGCCATGGAGCCGAAGGCGCCGATCGGGGCCAGCCGCATGATCCAGCGGATGAGCGTGAACAGCACCCTGGAGAGCTTCTCGATGCCCTGGGTGATCCCCGCGCCCGCTTCACCGGCGGCGTTCAGGCCGAAGCCGAACAGCACCGAGATCAGCAGCACGGGCAGGATCTCGTGGCCGGTCAGTGCGCTGAGCAGGGTGTCCGGGATCATGGCGAGCAGGAACGCGGAGAGACTCTCGTGGCTCGCGGTCGCCTCCGGCGGCAGCCCCTCGGTCGACAGGGTCGAGGGATCGACGTGCAGCCCGCTGCCCGGCTGGACGACGTTCACGACGACCAGCCCGATCACCATGGCGACGGTCGTCAGGACCTCGAAGTAGACCAACGCCTTGAGACTGACCCGGCCGACGGCACGCGCGTTCCCCATGGAGGCGATGCCGTGGACGACGGTACAGAAGATGACGGGCGCGATCATCATGCGCACCAGGGCGATGAACCCGTCGCCCAGGGGTTTGAGATCGGCTCCGAACGACGGCCACAGCCAGCCTGTGGCGGCCCCGGCCAGGACGCCGATCAGGCACTGGACGTACAGCAGGGACAGCAGCCTGCGCAGGCGGCTCGGGGGAGCGTTGCCGGTACCCGGGGCAGCGTCGTTGCGGCTCATACGGGGCGTCCTTCCAGGACGGGAACGAGGAGTTCGGCTCGGGCGATGCGGCGGGCGGCGCGGTGCAGCAGCACCGTGGGGGAGGCGCCCTCCGCCGCGGGGACGGCTCGGGCGGTGACGATGCCGGCCGGGGTGCCCAGGCGCAGCGTCCCGTCGGCGGTCTGCCGGGCGACGCGGTGGGCGAGGGTGCCGGGGATGGTGGCAGCGGTGGCCAGGGCGACGGCCGAGGTGAGGCCGATCGCCGGGTGGGGTGCGTGCATCGAGACCATACGGACGGCCAGGTCGTACGCGTCCTGTGGGACGAGGGTGCCGTCGGTGGTGCGGTAGGCGGCAGGTCGGGCGACCACTCCGACCTTCGGGACGGCGTGGCTGACGGGGTCGGTCTCCTCCGCCAGTCCCATGGCCAGGGCGGCCTGCCGGCGCAGGAGGGTGAGGGCGGGCACCGCCGTGGCGAAGTCGGCGAGGGACTCGGTGCCGTCGAGTCCGAACGCCTTGGCCTCGAACAGCGCCGCCGGGGCGCCGGCATCGACCAGGGACGCCTCGACGGTGCCGGTGGGCCCGGTCAGCGTGTCCACGGCGTGGCCGGTCGGCAGGGCCCGGCCCGTCGACGTACCCGCGGGGTCCTCGAAGCCGAGGAGTACCGGCACGCCGAGCGCGGCGGTGCCCGGCACCCGGGCCGTTCCCGCGTCGGGGGCGACCCGCCCCGGGGTGGGGATGGTGCCGCTGAGCCGGGCGCCGGTGTTGATGTTGAGCATCCGCACCGTGGTCGAGCCCGACGCGAGAGGCACCAGCCCGTTGTGGACGGCGTACAGGGCGACGGCGGTGGCGCAGTTGCCGCAGTTGCTGGTCCACTCCACCTGCTCGTCGCCGATGCCGACCTGCGCGAAGGCGTACTCGACATCGACGTCCGGCTTCGTCGAGGTCCGGACGATCGCCGCCTTGGAGGTGGTGGAGGAGGCGCCGCCGACGCCGTCGATCTGGCGGGGGTCGGCGGCGTTGTAGGCGGCGAGCAGGAGGGTGTCGACGTCCACGCCGGTGGCCACCACGTCGTGGTGGTCGAAGATCCAGCACTTGCTGGTACCTCCGCGGATCATCTCGCCCTGCAGACGCAACACAACGGTCTCCTCGTGGAAACCCCGACGGCACTTCCGCTGGGGTGCGATCCACAGTGGGGGCGGAAAGCGTGAAGTACAATCTCGGAAATCTGCATGGGTATTAACTTGAACTAAACGCTGGAGGTGGCGGGATGCTCGACGTCCGGCGCATTCTGCTCTTCACCGAGGTCGCCCGCCGGGGCTCGGTGACGGCGACCGCGCGCGCCCTCAACTACACGCCGTCAGCGGTGTCGCAGCAGGTCAGCCGACTGGAGGCGGAAGCCGGACAACCCCTGCTCGAGCGTCATGCGCGGGGCGTCACCCTCACCGACGCGGGGCGAGCGCTGGCCGAGCGGGGAGAGCGGATCGAGCGCGAACTGACGGCCGCGGAGAACGAACTCGCCGACTTCGCGGGACTGCGCGCGGGCACACTCCGGGTCGGCACCTTCCCCACCGTCGGCGCCTCCCTCCTCCCCCGGGCCGTGATCGCCTTCCGGCAGACGCACCCCGACGTACGGCTGACCGTGCGCAGCGCCCGCATCGCGGGGCTGTGGGCGATGCTGGAGAACCGCGAGATCGAGATGTCCCTGATGTGGGACTACGACTGGAACCGCATCGACCGCGAGGACATCGTCGTCACCTCGCTCGTCGACGACCCTCCGGCACTCCTCGTCGGCGAGGACCACCCCCTCGCCGGCCGCTCTTCGGCCGCCCTCGCCGACTTCGCCGAAGACGCCTGGATCACCCGCGCCGACCATCACCCGGTGGCCGAGGCCCTCGCCCGCAGCTGCCGCGCGGCCGGTTTCGAACCGCAGATCGCCTACGAGGCCCACGACTACCAGGAGGCCCAGGCCATGGTCGCCGCCGGCATCGGCGTCGCCCTCGCCCCAACCCTGGCCCTGGAGGGCATCCGCCGAGGCGTCAGCGTGCTGCCCCTCCTGCCCCCCGCCCCGGTGCGCCGCATCCTCCTGGTCCGCATGGGCGACCACGCCCTGACCCCGGCCGCCGAGGCCTTCGCGGGCTTCCTGCGTGACAGCGCGGCGGTCGCCGGGGGGCGCTGAGGCGGCGCGCTCCGGTGCTCCGCACCTGCACCGCCGAGCCGGGCGGCCGGATCACCCGGATCCCAGGACCGTCATCCAGCGCCACTGGGTGAACTGCTCCAGATTGGCGGTACCGCCGATGCGGGAGCCGTTGCCCGACGCTCCCATCCCGCCGAAGGGGGCGTTCGCGGCGTCCTTGGCGCAGACGTCGTTGAGGTGCACCATGCCGGTGCGCAGCTGCTCGGCGACGACCGCGGCCCTCGACGTCGAACCGGAGTGCACAGCCGCCGTCAGGCCGTATGCGGTGTCGTTGGCGATCTCGACGGCCTCATGGTCGGTGCGGAACGTGACGACGGGAGCGACCGGCCCGAAGATCTCCTCGGTGAAGGCGGGCATGGTCCGCTCGACGCGGTCCAGGACGGTGGGCGGGTAGAACAGCCCGTCGCGGCGTCCGCCCGCCAGCACCCGTGCGCCGGCGGCCACGCTCTCGTCCACGATGCGTTCGATCCGCGCGGCCTGGCGCTCGCTGATCACCGGTCCCAGGGCCACGCCCTCCTCGCGCGGATCGCCGACCCGCAGCTCGTCGGCCTGCCTGAGCAGCGCCTCCGTGTAGGGCTCCACGACGTCGGCGTGCACCAGATGGCGTCCGGCGGCGACGCAGGCCTGCCCCTGATAGCCGAAGGAGCTCATCGCCCCGGCTGCCGCGGCGGAGTCGATGTCCGCGTCGTCGAGCACGACGATCGAGTTCTTGCCGCCCAGTTCCAGCGCCACCCGCTTGAGCCCGTCACCCGCGGCGCGGGCGACCGCCCGTCCCGCCTCGGTGGAGCCGGTGAAAACGACCATGGCGACATGGGGATCGGCCACCACGGCCTCACCGGTGCCGATGCCTCCGGGCAGGACGTGGAGCAACCCCTCGGGCAGTCCGGCCTCCTCGAACAGCCGCGCCACGACGACACCGCCGGACACCGGTGTGTGGGGGTCGGGCTTGAGCAGAACGGCGTTGCCCAGCACGAGTGCGGGCGCCAGGGCCCGCATGGCGAACAGCAGGGGGGCGTTCCAGGGGTTGATGACGCCGACCACCCCCAGGGGGACCCGCCATGCGTAACTGGTCCGGGCGGGTGCCGACGGGCTCAGGATCTCGCCGCGGGGCAGCGACGCGAGGCCGGCGGCCTGCGCAAGCTGACTGAGTCCGGCCGCGATCTCGTAGTCGCCCTTCGCCGGGACGCCTCCGGACTCCCTGACGATCCACTCGCGTATCGCCCCGCGGTGGTCGCGCAGTGCCCTGGCGGCGCGGAGCAGGACCTCGGCGCGCTCCTGGGGTGCCGTCCCGGCCCAGGCCCGCTGGGCTCGGGCGGCCTGGGTCCCGGCCCGGGCGACATCCGCGGGTGCTGCCACACCCACCTCGGCCAGCCGCTCCCCCGTGGCGGGTTCGTCCACCGGCTGAACGCCGCCCTCGGACCGCCGCCAGCCGCCGCTGTAGATCTTCCCGGTCCATTCGGCCGCGTCCGGCCACGTCTCCTCGTCGGTGACGGTCATGGCACGACCCTCCAGACCCGATACATTGGTCTATCTTTTAGGTTTATGCCCTTATCGAGCATATATGGCTGACCATTCCCCCTAGGTTGCTCGTGGCCGGGCCGGGACGCACGGTGGAAGGACCGAAGTGAGGGCCGATGAACGCGATGACGGGTTCTGGCGCCGTCGGCGACGACCGGGCGGCGTGGCGGCCGGACGATCCCATCGACGAGTCGGCCACGGCGGGAGCCGGCGTGGACTCGCACGGCATCGTGACCGGGTGGAGCGAGGGGGCGCGGCGGCTGCTCGGATACCGGTCCACGGAGGTCATCGGCCGGCCCGCGGCGTCGTTGCTCGCACGGGAGCCGCCCGGCGAGACGCTTCGTGCCCTGAGAACGCTGCCGAGGTGGAACGGCACGGCGACTCTCCTGCACCGGGACGGCCACCACCTCGCGGTGAACCTGCTGGCCCACCGCCGCGAACCCGACGGCGGGAGGGAAGAGGACGGCGAGTGGCTCCTGGTCTCCCCCCTGGCCCGGCCGGCGTCACCGCTCCACGACGACGGGCTGGTGATGTGGGCGTTCACCCGGTCCCCGTTCACGACGGCGCTCTACGACACCGGCCTGCGGCTGCGGCGGGCGAACGCGGACATGGAGCGGGTGATCGGGCTGCCCGAAGCGGCGATGCGGGGGCTGCGCGTGTCCGAGATCGTGCTCGACCCGGAGAGCGACCGGACGGAACGGTGCATGCGGCGGGCCCTGGAGACCGGCGAAGAGCAGCATCTGCAGCAGTCCCTGCACCTGTCGGGCCATGAGAGCGAGAGCGTCTGGACGACGTTGCTCACCCCCGTGCGGGACGCCGAGGGAACGATACGCGGAGTGCTCCTGTCCGCGTACGACGTGACCGAGGAGCACCTGGCCCGAGGGCGTCTGGCCCTGCTCAACGAGGCCAGCATCCGCATCGGCAGCACCCTGGACCTCGCCCGGACCGCGCAGGAACTCGCCGATGTGGCCATCCCCCAACTGGCGGACTTCGTCACCGTCGACCTGCTTCCCGCCATCGAGGGCGGCGACGACCCGCGCGCCGGCCCGCCGCCCAGCCCCGTCATGCTGCGCCGGGTCGCCTACCAGTCCGTCCTGGAGGGCTGCCCCGAGGTCGTGGTGGAGCGCGGAACAGTGGCCGCGTACCCGGACGATTCGACCGCGGCCAGGTGCCTGACCACCGGCCGGCCGCTGATCGAGAACGTGACGGCTTCCGCGATGGACCGGGTGGCGAGCCAGACCCCGGACCGGGCCGAGCGGATGCGACGCTACGGCTTCCACTCCGTGCTGGCCGTGCCGATGCGCGCCCGCGGCATCACCCTTGGCGTGGCCACGTTCTCCCGCCACCGGCACCCGGAACCCTTCGAGCAGGACGACCTGCTCCTGGGCGAGGAGATCACCGCCAGGGCCGCCGTCTGCATCGACAACGCCCGCCGCTACAGCCGCGAGCGCCGCACTTCCCTCACTCTGCAGAGCAGTCTCCTGCCGCAGCGGATGCCCCCGCAGGCCGCCGTGGACGTCGCCTCCCGCTATCTCCCCGCCAGCGCGCAAGCCGGCGTCGGCGGCGACTGGTTCGACGTGATCCCGCTGTCCGGCGCCCGGGTCGCGCTCGTCGTCGGCGACGTCGTCGGCCACGGCATCCAGGCCTCCGCCGCCATGGGCCGACTGCGTACCGCCGTACGCACCCTTGCCGATGTCGACCTCCCGCCCGACGAGCTGCTGACACACCTGGACGACATGGTCATCCACCTGTCCTCCGAGGCCGAAAGCGCGGACGGCATCGTCGGCGACATCGGCGCGACCTGTCTGTACGCCGTCTACGACCCGGTCTCCCGGCGCTGCGCCATGGCTCGCGCGGGCCACCCCGTACCCGCGCTGGCGACCCCGGACGGCGCCGTGGTGTTCCCCGACGTCCCCGCGGGCCCGCCGCTGGGGCTGGGCGGCCTGCCCTTCGAGGTCACCGAGATCGAGCTGCCCGAGGGAAGCGTCCTCGCGCTGTACACCGACGGCCTCATCGAGGCCCGCGGCCGCGACATCGACGAAGGTCTCGACGCACTGCGCAAGGTGCTGGCCCGACCGTCGCCGTCCTTGGAAAGCGCCTGCGACAGCGTGCTCCAGACCCTTCTGCCGGACCACCCCGCCGACGACGTGGCGCTGCTGATGGCCCGTACCCGCGCCCTGGACGCGGCCCATGTCGCCACCTGGGACGTGCCGCCCGATCCCGCGGCGGTCGCCGAGGCCCGTAAGAACGCCGTCCGGCAGCTGGTCGCCTGGGGCCTGGACGACGCCGCCTTCGTCACCGAACTCGTCGTCAGCGAACTGGTCACCAACGCCATCCGTTACGGCGGCGCCCCCATCCAGCTCCGGCTCATCCGCGACCGCCACCTCATCTGCGAAGTCTCCGACGGCAGCAACACCAGCCCCCATCTGCGCCGCGCGCGCACCTCCGACGAAGGCGGCCGCGGCCTGCTCCTCGTCGCTCAGCTCACCCAGGGCTGGGGCACCCGCCAGACGTACACCGGCAAGACGATCTGGGCCGAACAGGCCCTCTGACCTCCCTGACCGGCCGTCAGCCGTTCGCCGCGGCCTTCTTGATCGCTTCGCGGATCCGGGAGTACGTACCGCAGCGGCAGACGTTCTCGATGGCGTCGATGTCGGCGTCGCTCGGGTGGGGCGTCCTCTTCAGCAGGGCCACCGCGGCCATGATCTGGCCCGGCTGGCAGAAGCCGCACTGCGCGACATCCCGTTCGAGCCATGCCTGCTGCACGGGGTGCAGCCTGTCGCCGTCGGCCAGGCCTTCGATCGTGGTGACCTCGCGGTCCGCGCAGTCCGCGACCCGCACGACACAGGGCTGGATCTCCTCGCCGTCGAGATGGCTCGTACAGGCACGGCACACGCCCACGCCGCAGCCGTACTTGGGGCCCGTGACGTTCAGCAGGTCTCGCAGGACCCACAGCACCGGCATGTCGGACGGGGCCTCGACGGTGACCGGCTTCCCGTTGAGGAGGAAGGAGTAGGAGGGCATCGGCACCCTTTTCGGAGGTCGGGTTCTCGGAGGTCGGGTCAGAAGTTGAGCGGGAAGCGACGGGGCCTGGAACCGGTGGCCCTGGCATAGGCGTTGGCGACGGCGCCGGCCGCGGCCGGGACGCCGAGTTCGCCCGCCCCGCCCGGTTCCCGCCGGGAGGGCATGATGTGTGCCTCGAAACGCAACGGGGCGTGCCGCTGGCGGGCGTAGTGGAAGTCGGCGTAGCTGCTCTCGCGGACGGCGCCCCGGTCGATGTGCAGACCGGCCCTCAGGACGGTGGAGATGCCGTCGATCGCGGTGCCCATGAGCTGGGCCTCAAGTCCGCGTGGGTTGACGGCCGTTCCGACGTCGGCCGCCATCACGACCTTGGTCACCCGAGGGTCTTTCGGGTCGGTGGCGTCGATCTCGACCAGGCAGGCCACACAGGAGCCGTACTCCTCGTGGACGGCGACGCCCTGTGCCTGGCCCGCCGGCAGGGTCCGGCCCCAGTCACCGGCGTCCGCGACCTTGTCGAGCACGGCTTTGACGGCCTTGTTCCTGAGGGTGGTGCGCCGGAAGGCGACCGGGTCCTTTCCCAAGCTCCTCGCGACCTCGTCGACGACGATCTCCTCCGCGGTCCGCATCGTCCCCGAGTCCACCGACCGCCAGGCGCCGAGGGGTATCGCCAGTTCGACCGATCCCGTGTTCCCGGACACACGGCCGAAGTTGTACAGGCCGCTGTCGCTGGGGAGCGGGCCGGAAGCAGGTGCGACGGCCGGCGTCACCCCGTTGCCGGCGTGCCCCTGTGCGGACAGGCCCTGCCCTTCGTACGACTCGCTCACCGAGGCCATCGCGTGGGTGAACGCCACCACCCTGCCCCGTGCGTGGCTGGCCCGGATCCGGTGGTGGCTGGCCGGGCGCATCCGGCCGTGCCGGATGTCGTCGGCGCGGCTCCACATCAACTTGACCGGGCGGCGGGCCGCCTTCGAGATGAGGGCCGCCTCGATCGCGGCGTCGTAGTTCAGCCGCCGGCCGAAGGAACCGCCGCCTCGTACGACGTGCACCTTCACCTTCGCAGCGGGCAGTCCGACCGCCGAGGCGATGCTCTCCCGTGCGTCCGTCGGTGTCTGGGAGGAGAACCAGATCTCGGCGTGGCCCGCACGAACGTCCGCCACCGCTGTCAGCACCTCCATGGGGGCGTGACTGACGAAGGCGAACTCGAACTCGCCCTCCGTCTGCGCCGATCCGCGCGGCGGGTTGCCGAGCCGTGGGACGGCGGCCCGCAGCCGCGATCGGATCGCGGCATCGGAGAGCGACGCGAGCGGGCCCGGTGCCCAGGTGATCCGCAGGGCGTCCCTCGCCTGGAAAGCGTGGTGGAAGGACTCCGCCACCACGGCGACCCCACCGGCGACCTTGACGACGGCGTGCACGCCCGGCATCGCGCGTGCGGCCCGGGAGTCGACCGAGACGGGCTTCCCGCCGAGCGTCGGCGGCCGGGCCACCACGGTCGGCTTCGCTCCGGCCACCGCCAGGTCCCCGGCGTATTCGGCCTTGCCCGTGACGATGTCCCGGGCGTCGATCCGGGTCGTCGGTCGCCCGATCACCCGGTGCCGGGACGCGGGCTTGGGTCTGCTCGACACGGCAGGGCGGGTGATCCGGGCGGCGCTCGCGGTCAGTGAACCGAAGGTGGCCGAACGCCCGTCCGGTGCGATCACCCTCGTGTTGTGGGTGCGCAGGAACCTCGCGGGAAGGTGCCAGCGCCTGGCCGCCGCGGTCACCAGCTTGGCGCGCGCCAGGGCGGCCAGCTCACGGGCCGGACCGTACAGCGACCTCACCGAACTCGAACCGCCCGTGTACTGGTTGCCCTTGGCACGGGCGTCGGCGAGCGGGATGTCGACGTCGGCGAGACGGGCGTCCAGCTCCTCGGCGATCATCATGGCGACCGCGGTGGTGACGCCCTGACCGACCTCGACGCGCGGCAGTCGTACGACGACCTTGTTGGCCTCGGTGACTTCGAGGACCAGCATCTCCTCGTCGGCGCCGGTCACCAGGACGTCGGAGGGCGGGCGCGGCGCGGCCGCGGTGGGCTCGACGCCCTCCGCCGGCGCAGCGTCACAGCCGAGCGGCGCGGCGACGGTCAGCGTGGATGCAGCGAGCGAGTAGACCACGAACTTCCTGCGGGACCACTGACGGGCCAATGACCGCTCCTCTCCGAGTATCCCGGGGGTTCAACCGGTAGGAGGGAGCAGCGCTGTCCGGGGTTGTCTGCGGGAGCCGAGCTCCCTGGACGATCTCCATCGCCCTGGACACGACCGACCGACAGGCCGCCAGCGCTCAACCCGTCACCGCCACGCACCGCGGTCCTACGATCACGCCGACGATGACGGCAAGCCCGGACGGGGACACGGAGAACGCAAAAGGCCCCCGGCACAGCTGGGGCTCTCTCGGTTTTTGCTGGTCAGAAGGCTTCTCCTCGCGTAGCGAAGAGTGGGGCGGGTGGGACTCGAACCCACGGCCGATGGATTATGAGTCCTCTGGGGATCTTGGCGGCCTTTGCGTTTCTGAGTTGATCCGTGGGCTTTCTGCAGGTCAGATGGGGTGACCTGGGGAGCTGAGCTTGCGGTCCATGAGCGCGAGGCCGTGGCTCAGTTGCTCGCGCCCGGTGGGTCTGACACGAAAATGACTCGTGGTTGAGCCGTCAGGCTGGGATGGGGTCGAAGCGGATGGTCAGGCCGAGGCTGTTGGCTACCTTGAGCATGCGGCGCATGGCGCGTTCGGGGTCGCGGCGGTGAAGTGGTCAGCTCCGGGGTCTCGGTAGGGCTCGTGGTCGTGCAGGACGTGCCAGACGGCGATCACGAGTTTGCGCATCACGGCGACGAGTGCGCGTTTGCCGCCGCGTCTGGCTGTGAGACGGCGGAGGAAGACTCCGAGGCAGGAGCCTTGTTCCTGAGGAGGTACGTCGCAGCCTGCACGATCCAGTACTCAGGCGTGTTCGGGCTGAGCATGGTGACGCCCACCCCCAGGCCGACGCCGCGCCGACCGAGCGCACCCATGTACTGCGAGACCAGGTCCCGCACCTGGGCGTAGGTCAGTCGCCGGTCGCCCGCGACGAACGCCTCCGACGAGCTGTGCCGCGTCAGCGACTGGACGATGAGGTCGCTCAGCGTCGCACCGGCCGAGGCCGCCGATGCCGGCGAGGAGCTCTGGGTGATGGCGGAGGGAGTCACCCTTCCAGCGTGGGCTCCCACACCATTGGGCTGCCACCGATGTTCCGCCAGGAACTACGGCTCCCCCGCCAACCTCTCACCCATGGGAGCTGCGGGAGGACCGAGCCGACGAGCGATAGCCCCCCGGTGTCTGACCGACCAGCCCGGTGAAGGCGTAGATGAAGCTGCTGGGGTTCGACCAGCCCAGCCGGATCGCCGTGTCGGTGACCGAGGCGCCGTCGCTGAGCTCGATCAGCGCCCGTTGAATGCGCAGCAGGGTGCGCCACTGACGGAAGCTCATCGACAGCTCGCTGCCGAACAGTCGGCTCAGGGTGCGTTCGCCGGCGCCCGTGCGGTGGCCCAGCTCGGCCAGGGTCGCCGGGCTTGCCGGGTCCATGTGAAGCAGGTCGGTGACCGCCTTGAGACGCCGGTCGATCGGCTCCGGGAGGCGCAGCGGCTCCTGTGCGGCGCGGGCGAGCTCGGCGAGTACGACGTCGATCAGCAGCCGCGCACGGGGGCTCTCCAGCGGCTCGCCCTCGCTCATCAGCGCCAGATAGGCCTCGCGCAGCAACGCGCTCGCCACGAAGACCGACGGCTCGGCCGGCAGCTGTCCGGTCAGCGTCACGGGCAGCGACAGCACCCGGATGTCCGTCTCGCCGTACGCCTTGCTGCTGTGCACCGCGAAGGGCGGCACCCACATGATCCGACTGGCCGGCGCCACCCAGGTGCCCACCTGGGTCGCTGTGACCAGGGCCCCACGCGCGGCGTAGCGGAGCTGGCCGTAGTCGTGGAAGTGCGCGGCCACGTCGGCGCCATGGGCCAGCGGCGCCGACAACGGCGCATCGTCGGTGCAGAAGCTCGGCTCGCCGCTGGGGTCGGACACGCGATCGAGGCTACCCGACACTGGCGGGTTATCGGGAGAACCTGGCGGGATGCCGGTGGTGCGCCTGGCGCCCGCAGACGCATCGTGGAGACATGTCACAACAGATCAAGCTCGAGGACGCCGCGCCCGCGTCGTCCTCCCCCCACCGCCGAGGTCAACACCGGACTCGTGTTCACCTCGCTCACGCCCTGAGTGAAGGGTGGCAGCGATGAGCACACAGACGACCGGCACGATCGCGGTCTTCGGCGCGACGGGGCGACAGGGCGGGGCGGTGGTCGACGCGCTGCTGGACCACAAGGCCACGGTGCGGGCCCTGGTCCGCAACCCGCAGTCCGACCGGGCTCAGGCGCTGACCGCCCGCGGCGTCGAACCGGCGGCCATCCGGACCGACGACCCGGCGTCGCTGGCCGCCGCGCTGACGGCGGTCGAGGCGTTCTACTTCATGACCCCGGAGGCGAACAACCTCGAAGAGGTCGAGACGGAGATCCGCATCGGCACCGCGCTCGTCGACGCGGCGGTCGCGGCACGCGTCCCGCACGTCGTGTTCAACTCGGTCTTCGGCGCGGACCGGGAGCGGGGTGTGCCGCAGCATGACTCGAAGCACTCGATCGAGGAGCACCTGAGGAAGTCCGGCCTCAGGGCCGCGATGGTTCGCCCGACCCCCTTCATGGAGGAGATGGCACCGAGCCTGGAGCACGGAGAGATCGTGCTGAGGCTGCCGCTGCCGGAGGACGTCGCCCTGAAGATGATCTCGGTCAGGGATGTCGGCCGGGTCGCCGCCGCGCTCCTGCTCGACACCGCGGTGGCACCCGGCGGAGCCGTCGAGCTCGTCGGCGACGAGCTGACGGGCCCTCAGGTCGCCGCGGCGTTCGGCGCGCGCGCCGGGCTGCCGGCACGTTACGAGGCCCTCCCGTTGAGCGTGCTTCCCAGCGACCTCGACAGGGCGATGTTCCGCCAGTTCGCGAAGGCGGCGGAACACCCGTCGGATCTTGCGGTGGTGCGGGCGATCGAGCCGGCCACCCTCGACCTGGCCGAGTGGATCCGATCCACCGGCTGGACCGCGCCCACAGACGTGGCTGGTTCCTGAGCCTCCGAGCCGGAACCAGTCGAAGTGCCGGTGCGGCCGCCACCGGTCCCGGCCAAGTTGATCTTTCACCTAGAGCGACGAGCACTGGAGCAGGACATGAAGGCGATCACCTACACCGAGTTCGGCGGCCCGGAAGTCCTCCGCCTCGAAGAGGTCGACGAGCCGCACGCCGGACCCGGGCAGGTGCGGCTGAAGGTCGTGGCGGCAGGGGTCAACCCGCTCGACTCCAAGATCCGCAACGGGTGGAGGCCGCACATCGCCCCGCCGTTCCCGGTGATCCCCGGCGTGGAGGCGGCCGGCGTCGTCGACGAGGTCGGCGAAGGCGTGACCGGCGTCGCGGTGGGTGACGAGGTCCTGGGCTGGACCGTCACCGGCGCATACGCCGAGCACGCGCTGGCCGTCGACTTCGGCCCGAAGCCCGGGGACCTCGACTGGGACCTCGCCGCGGCACTGCCCGTCGCCGTCGAGACCTCGGTCCGCGTGCTCGACGCCCTCGGCGTCGGGGAAGGCGACACGCTCCTGCTGCACGGAGCCGCGGGTGTGGCCGGCGCCGTCGGTGTTCAGCTCGCGGTCACCCGCGGCGCCACGGTCATCGGCACCGCCTCCCCCGGCAACCACGACTACCTGCGCTCGCTGGGCGCGATCCCGGTCGCCTACGGCGCCGGCCTCGCCGACCGGGTCCGCGAGGCCGCACCGCAGGGCATCGACGCCGTGTACGACGCCGCGGGGGCAGGCGACCTGGAGGTGTCGATCGACCTGCGCGGCGGCACCGACCGGATCATCACCATCGCCGATCCGAAGGCCCCCGAGCTGGGCGTCACCTTCTCCGGCCCCGGCGCCCCGTTCGGTTCCCGCCTCGGCGAGTACGCCCGCCTCGCAGCCGACGGCAAGCTCACGGTGCGCATCGCGCAGAGCCTTCTGCTGGAGGACGCCGCGAAGGCGCAGGAGCTGAGCGCGAGCGGTCACGCCGCCGGGAAGCTCGTCCTGCGGCCGTAGCTCAGCGCCCGGCCGGCTGGGGAGGCACGACGGCAGCGCACCGGCCAGTCGCCACGGTCCTGGCGACTGGCCAGCCCGTCCGCCTCCACCGGTCCTGCCTGCCGCACGGCCTCGAACTGGACACGCCGCCCGCTGTAGTGCTCCTCCACATGCGCGACCAACGCGGTTAGCAGCGGCTGGCGTTGCCTGACCAGAACTCGCCCGCGATCGCCCTGGCCAGCCCTTCGCGGGTGACGTAGTCAGTGTCGCCTTCCCGGCGCACGATGACCGAGGGCCCGAACGTGATCTCTGACCTGCTGCTATTTACGCGTCAGAGGCACGCGTGGTGGGGCGGGTGGGACTCGAACCCACGGCCGACGGATTATGAGTCCTTTGAGGATCTTGGCGGTCCTTGCCGGTCAACGCCGATCCGTGGCGTTTTTGCAGGTCAGATGGGGTAAGCCAGGTCAGTTGCCCTTGATCATTGTCGGCCTGTTCCTCTCCTTGTGTCCCCAACGTGTCCTCAACACGCCCTGTGAGGACGACAACGGAGGCGGAAGCGGCCTGAGTCGCCGGCTCGGGGGCGGGGTGCGAAGCCGGCCGCAACGGATTGCTCTTCCGAGTCGATCTGGGCCTGCAGGTCGGCCTCGGTCGCGAAGGTGGTCAGCTGGCCGCGGCCGACGTGCCGGAACCCGTGATGTGCGGCACACCGGTCTTCTTGTCGCGGACGATCGACACGTCGCTGCGGCCGGCCGGGGGCAGAGGCTCTGCCTCGGAGATGGGGGGGCAGAGCCTCTGTAACGACAGTCACGAGCCACGCGCCTGCAAGCAGCGCATCCGGAGCAGCCAGCCGTTCCAGACGCCTCGCTCGGCAGGCCTCTCCGTCGGCTGCGCGCGGGGATGGCAGGTCCGAGCCACCTGCCGGTACCTGCAGGCTGGCAGACCGTTGGGCAGACGGCTCCCAGTTCCCCCGTACCCGCGCTGGCCACCCCGGACGGCGCCGTCGTGTTACCCGACATACCTGCGGGTCCGCCGCTGGGGCTGGGCGGCCTGCCCTCCGAGGTGACCGAGACCGAGCTGCCCGAGGGAAGCATCCGCGCGCCGGCGCGTCCGGACAGACGGCGCCAAGCTTCTCATCGGGCCCCCGGTGTGGGACCGCTCAGCCCAGTGGCTGAGGATCCGCCCGGTCGAAGGGAGGGACATTCTCCGCTCGGGCCGGGCGTGGAGGCTGCTGGGTGAAGTGGCGGGCCGCGGCCAGGACAAGAACCGCCAGGGCGGCCGGTGCCGCGTAGGCGAGACGGAACAGGCCGGTGGAGCCGAGGAGCCCACTCACTGCGCCACCTGTGATGACACCGGCGTAGTTGAAGAGGTTCAGGCGTGCCAGGACCGCCGCCGAGGCCGCAGGACGCAGCCACGCGGCGGAGGCCAGGCACAGCGGAGCCAGCACGGACGCCCCCAGGCCCACCACCCCGGCCGCGAGAACGGCGAACGGCCAGCTCGGTGCCGTGGCCATGCCTGCCAGGGCACCTGCGACGAGCAGGGCAGCGGTGCGTACGACGGCGACCCCTCCGAACCGTTGCACGAGTCTGTCCGTGGCGACGCGACCGATGACTGTGCCGACCTGGTAGGCCGCATACGCCAGCGGAGCGACTGTGAGGGACGCGGCGAGGGTCCGGCGCAGGTAGACCGCCGACCAGGCCGAGACGGTGGAGTCGACGACGTAGACGACCAGGAGGACCAGGCCGAACGGGATGAGCCGGATCCACAGGCGGCGTCCCAGCGGCGGCTGCGTGGGGCTGTCCGCCGGCCCCGCGGAGGAAGAGGGCAGGGCATGCGTGCGCACGCAGACGGCGAGGAGCAGCACGATGCCGGCCTGCACGCTCAGGCCGGCGGCCACGGGCCACTCCAGCCGGGCAGCCCCGGCCGTGAGCAGGGCCGCGACCACGCCGCCCACGCTCCATGCCATGTAGAAGGAGCCGAAGACGCTGCGGCCGTAGGCGCGCTCGATCGCTGCTGCCCGGGTGTTGGCACCGACGTCCAGGGCACCGACTGCAAGCCCGAAGATGACGTACGCGCAGATGACGGTCGCCTCGTCGGGGGCCCACCCGATCAGAACCAGCGTGGCGCCGGCCGTCAGCACGGCTCCGCGCATCGTGGCGACGGGACCGGCGTGGCGGATCGCGGCCAGCCCCAGGAAGCTGCCGCCCCCAGCCGTCAGCGCCACCGCGACCATCAGGGTGGTCGTCACGAGCGGAGCCAGTCTCAGGTGTTCGGTGACGGCTGGGACGGTCGTGTAGACGGCAGCGACGGACACACCTTGCGCGGCGAACGCGAGGGTCGCACCCCTTCGGGCGCCGGTCTTGGAGACCGGGTGCCCGGCCCTCACCCGGATTGGAGCAGTGCAGGACATGATGCAGTCTCGCCTTCGTTCCTTTGGGGGCCGGACTGAGCAGTCGGGGACCAGCGAGGCGAACGCCGTGCGGGTTGCGGAAACCGTAGTCAGGCGCCGGGGGCAGCCTCAGGACACGAGAGGCCGTACAGGGGACTTCGGGGGCCACAGCGCGCGACCGGTGACGTCGGCTGCCTACGGTGGTCGCCGAGGAGAAAGTGAGTGCGATGTCCCCTGCCCCCGGCCCGGCAGATCTGCCCGGGACCAGCCGCAGCACATCGGCGACGATCCAGCCGAACATCCTGCGCTACCTGGTCGTGGTCGCCGACGAGCACGGCGTCGATCTGCGGCCCCTGCTGAAGCGGATGGGACTGGACGAGACGGTCATGCGCTCCGCCGCGCTGCGGGTGTCGTACCGGCAGGGCAGCGCGGTGATCCGTCGTGCGCTGAACCTGACAGGGGACGAGCACCTGGGGCTGAAGGTCGGCGCGGCGCAGCACCTGACCGCGTGGGGCCTGCTCGGCTTCGCCCTGATGGCCGACGACACGCTCCGCCACGCCATCGAGACCGGGGTGAAGTACCAGAACCTGTCCGGCGCGATGGTGGTGTGGTCGGCCGCTGTGAGTGAGGAGGACGACGCCTTCGTGCTGCGCGCCGACCTTCCCGATCCCGCCATGGACCCGGCCGTGGCTTGCTTCCTGAGCGAGGAGGCGTTCGCCTCCGTGGTCACCCTGTCCCGGCTGTCCGTCGGTCCGCTCTTCGCGCCGAGGGCGGTGGAGTTCTCGTTTCCGCCCCCGCGCCAACTGGACATGTACGAGGCCTTGTTCGGCTGTCCGGTCCGTTTCGGCGCCGCCGTCAACCGCTTGGTCATCGACCCCACGTGGGCGCGTACCCGGATGCCCGGCCGGGATCCCGTGAGCTACGCGTCGACGCTGGAGATGCTCGACGCGCAGCTGGCTTCCCGCCGTGACCAGCAGGATCTGCTGGAGGTGCTGGAGATCTCCGTCGCGCAGGGCCTGCCGTTGGTGCCTTCGTTCAGTGAGCAGGCGCGGCGGCATGCGACGAGTGAGCGCACGCTGCGCCGTCGGCTGGCCGAGTGCGGCACGACGTACGAGGCACTCGTCGAGGGAGTGCGCCGGGAACGCGTCGAGCAGCTGTTGCTCCGCCCGGAACTGACCCTGCGCGACATCTCCCGCCGCGCGGGGTTCTCCGACGAACGGGCACTGCGCCGCGCGGTACGCCGCTGGCACGGCACTTCCCCGGTCCAGCTTCGGGAGCGGATGCGTACGGCTCGCCTCTGAGGCCGGGGTCAGCGGGTGCGGATCCAGACCGCCTTCTCCCGGGTCCACTGCTCGAAGGCGTTGGTGGACTTCTCCACGCCCCCGAATCCGGACTGCTTCCAGCCGCCGAAGGGGGTGGTGATGTCGCCCTCGCTGTAGGCGTTCACGGAGATCACACCGGCCTCGATGCCACGTGCCAGCCGGAACGCCCTGTCGAGGTCGCGTGTCCATACGGACGCGGCGAGCCCGTACTCGGTGGCATTGGCCATACGTACCGCCTCGTCCTCGGTGGTGAAGGTCTGGACGGTGACGACGGGACCGAACAGCTCCCTGGTGAGGACGTCACTGCCGGCGGGGGCCCGGGTGATCACGGTGGGCGGGTAGTAGGCGCCGCGCGGGGGCAATCCATGGGGCAGTCCCCCGGTGTGGATCTGGGCTCCCCCGTCCCGGGCGGCCTCCACGGCTCCCGCGACCCGGTCGAAGGCGGCGTGGTTGATGAGCGGCCCGATCTGCGTGCGCGGGTCGGCCGGATGGCCGATGACGAGCTCTCTCGCCGCGGCCGTGAACCGCTCCAGGACCTCCTCGGCGATACTGCGGTGGACCAGAACCCGGGAGCCGGCCGTGCAGTTCTGCCCCATGGTCAGGAACGCGGCCTCGATCATGTTGTGGATCAGCTCGTCCCCGTAGGCGAGCGCATCGGGCATCAGTACCTGGGGACTCTTGCCGCCCATCTCCAGTGAGACGCGCTTGAAGTTGCTGTCGGCCGCGTCCTTGAGAATACGGCGGCCGGTCGCGGTGGAGCCGGTGAAGGACAGCGCCCCCACGAGGGGATCACGGGCGAGGGCTGCCCCGGCTTCGGAACCGTACCCGGGCAACACCGTGAGCACCCCGTCGGGCAGGCCGGCCTCGGCTGCGAGCGCGGCCAGGTACAGGGCGGAGCGTGGGGTCGCCTCGGCGGGCTTGACCAGCAGACAGTTGCCTGCGGCCAGGGCCGGTCCGACCTTCCAGGCGGTCATGGCCAGCGGGTAGTTCCACGGCAGGATCGCCGCGCCGACCCCGACCGGTTCGCGGCTCATGAGACCGAGACCGTCGGGCACGCTCGGCGCGATGCGGCCGAAGACCTTGTCGGCCGCCTCGGCGAACCAGCGGATCGTCTCGATCGCGCCCGGTACGTCGCCCGTACGGCACTCCGTGATCGGCTTGCCCGCGTCCTCGCTGTCCAGCCGGGCGAGCATCTCGGCGTCGCGTTCCATCAGGTCGGCCAGCCGCAGCAGCACCGCGGCGCGCTCCCGGACCGGCCGCCGCGACCACACCCCGGCGTCGTGGGCCCGCCGGGCCTGCTCGGCGGCCTTGGCGACGTCGTCGGCGCTCGAGGCGGGCAGGGTGGTGATCGGCTCACCGGTGGCGGGGTTGACGACCAGCAGCGTCTCGTTCGTGGTCATGCCTCCTCCACCAGCTCCCAGCGCCCCTCTGTCCAGCGGACCAGTCCGCGTCGGCGGAGTTCCTCCAGATAACGGGCCATGCCGCGGTCACCGCGCTTGCGGAACAGCGGGAAGACCCGGGGCAGCAGGTTCGGCATGAGCATCGCGAACCGCACCAGACGGGACTCACCGGGCCGGGGGTAGGCCTCCAGCCGGGGCTTGTCCAGCAGGCTCACCACGGCCGCGACGACGTCGGCGGGCTGCTGGGGCCGGTCCTGGAACTGCATGGAGTTCCCGCCGTCCACGGCCTCCTGGCGCAGCATCCGGGTGTCGGTCGCCGACGGGAGCACCGACCCGGCCAGAATGCCTCTGCTCCTCAGATCGAGCCCGATGGCGAGCATCGCGCCACGCAGCCCGAACTTGGAAGCGGTGTAGATCGGGGTCTCGCCCAGCGGGAAGATCCCGCCGAGGGAGACCGTGGTGACCACCCGGGCGTCTCGTGAAGCCGTGAGAAGAGGAATGGCGATCCGGGTGGCGACCAGCGGTGAGATCAGGTTGAGGGTGATCTCCCGCTCGATGCTCTCGACGCTGCGGACGTCGAAGCGTTCCGCGCTGGTCATACCGACGTTGTTGACGAGAACGTCGAGGCGACCGTGGGCATCGGAGACCCGTTCGAAGAGGCGCTCCACCTGGGCGCGGTCCATCAGGTCGCATCCGATACCGGTGTGCCCGGCGCCTGAAAGCCCGGCGGCGACCTTCTCGGCCCGGGCCTCGTCGATGTCGACGACGACGCAGCGGGCGCCGCCGGAGGCGAAGCGACGGCACAGAGCACTCCCGATGCCGCCCGCACCGCCGGTCACCAGCATGACCTTGTCGGTGAAGTCGAACCCGCTCATGCCGCAGCCTCCGCGCGTCGCAGGGACCGTGCCGGGGGCGGTTGGCCCTCGGTACGCCAGCCCATGTCCCCCGCGACCTTGCCCAGGTACTTCACGAAGGCCCCGCTGTCGACGTAGCCGGTGTGGCGGGGCGAGTCGACGAACCGCAGCCCACCGGACAGATCCGGGCGGTCTGAGCGGATCATGCGGGCGAAACGCTCCGCGTTCGGCAACCGGTGCCGCGCGTCATGGACGTACCCGGCGATCAGTTGCGCCTGGGAGTCGAAGAGCTGGTACGCACCGGAGTTGGTCTCGACGAAGCCGATGCCGAACAAGCCCTCGTGCTCGCGCGAGAACGACGACAGGTACAGGTCCGGGTGCTGCTCGTCGCCGAAGTACCGCTGCGCGACCGGAACTTTGTGGACGTAGCCCGTGGCCAGGAGGATGAGATCGAAGTCGTCGCTCGTACCGTCGGTGAAGTGCACTGTTCGACCCTCGGTGCGGGCGATCCCGGGCTTGGCCGTGATGTCACCGTGCTGGAGGTGGTGGATCAGCATCGAGTTGATGGCCGGGTGGGTCTCGAACAGCTTGTGGTCCGGCTTCGGCAGTCCCAACCGCGTCGGGTCGCCGTTGAGGATCCGCAGGAGGGCGCCGAAGACGCGCTGCGCCAGCCACATCGGCAGGTGCGGCCCACTGTGGGCGAGGGTGTCCACCGGCCGGCCGAACAGGTGCTTGGGAATGAACCAGTACCCGCGCCGCATGCTGATCACCGCGTGGTCCGCGGTCCGGGCCGCGTCGCACGCGATGTCGCAGCCGGAGTTCCCGGCACCCACCACCAGGACACGCTTGCCCCGCAGTTCCTCCGCGCTGCGATAGCCGACGGTGTGCCGGACCTCCCCGCTGAACTCCCCCGGCAGTTCGGGGACGTTGGGGTGCCACTGCGAGCCCGTGCACACGACGACCTGCCCGTGCACGCTTTCCCGCCCGTCGGCCCGGGTGACCGTCCACGTTCCGTCGGCGTTCTTCTCGACGTTCTCCACCTCGACGCCGAACTCGACGCGGTCCGTCAACCCGTAGGCGTCGGCGAAGGTCCGCAGGTACGACAGGATCTGCCGGTGGGGCGGGTAGTCCGCGAAGTGGTCGGGCATCGGAAAGCCACCGAAGCCCGACAGCGTCCTGCTGGAAATGAAGTGGGCCGACTCGTACATGGGGCTGCCGGGATTGTCGATGTCCCAGATGCCGCCGGGCCCGGTGTGCCGCTCAAGGTGTGTGTACGGCAGATTCCGCTCCGCCAGGGCCCTGGCGACTGCCAGCCCAGCAGGTCCCGCCCCGATCACGCACGTGTCGAACTGGTTTTCCTTCACGGGCCCGCCTCCTCGTTCATCCCTCTTCACGGGTGTTGGAGGAAACGTATGCACCCGCCGCTCCACGGAAACTGACCCACGCGGCCACGGACCGGACCTCAGCGGCCGCACACGCCGGCCAAGCTTCTGCTGACGTTGCCGGCCGTCGCGGACGTCCTGGTGGCCGCGGGCTACTGGTCCTCGGTGAGCGGCAGTTCCAGATGTGTCCAGGCGGGCGTCTTCGCGTGGTACGGCCAGTGACAGCAGCAGTGCCTCGCTGCAGAGCGGGCCGGCGAACCGGACACCGAGCCGCGCTCATGGCGCAGACCACCCGCTGCTGCTGGGCGCCCGAGAGCTGGGAGGGGCGGTGGCCGAGGCGGTCGGCCAGACCGACGGTCGCCACCACCCGGTCCAGCCATGCCTGGTCGGGCTTTCGTCCGGCGATGGCCATAGGAAGAGTGATGTTCTCTAGCGGGCGAGCCCAAGGTCCACCAGAGGGCTCCTCGCTCCGACCGACCGCAGTCTGGTGGAGAGGGCCGCGCGGCCACCCTTCGCAATACCTGCGTCCTCACAGCGTCCTCAAATTCGCCTCCGGCTCCCTCCCGGAGGCCGTTGGCGCGACTCGACCACACCACGGTCCGACACATTCACGCAGGTCAGCGCAGTGTCGAACCATCGCCGACGCAGGGACCCTGAACTCATGAGCAGCGGATCCAATCCGTTGAGCCCGAGTTGGGGTTCCGGCACCTCAGATGGGACGTTCCCGCAGGTCGCAGCCCTGCACAGGTGGGGCGGGTGGGACTCGAACCCACGGCCGACGGATTATGAGTCCATTCAGGATCTTGGCGGTCCTTGCCATTTCCCGTCGATTCATGGCGTTCTTGCAGGTCACGCGAGTGCATCCCTGTCGGCCTTGCACGGTCCTTGTCGGTTGGTTCCGGTCCTTGTGGTCCCTATGTGGTCCCTGCGGTTCCTCTGAGATGCCTGTCCGGCACGGAATCCTCCGTGCCGGACAGGCATCTCAGTCATCTCTTCCGGTGCTCTCGCTCGGCAGGAAGGTATGCCGTGCCCAGAGGCCCAGCATTACTGTTCCACCGAGCAACAGCGATACCGGGTCGTAGGCAAGAGGAGTCAACGCATATCCGAGCGCCGTGACGGTGCAGACTGTCAGGACAATGAACTCGCTCCCCGACCGCAGCATCGGCCGACCTGCGACCAGTACGCTCCCCCCGCCGGGCACCCAGGGTCCGACAGCGATTGCCAGCAGTCCCGCGGTAACGCAGACGTCGCCCAGTTGGAATGACATCGCCTCGGAGCCATGTGGGCCGCCGATCATCCGCAGTCGCAGGGTGTCGCCGATCAGCATGAGGAACAGTCCGACGATCGCTGCCCACACAGTGGCCTGCTGGTCGCACCGTACGAGACGTCGCAGGACGAGCAGAAAACTGAGGGACACGACTTCCGAGGCCCAAAGGACGCCGATCATCCCCGTCTCCGGCCGCCAGCCATCATCGGCTCTCCCCAGGAATACCCATCCGGCCATGAACACAGCCCCGGCCATGACGGCCCCATCAAGCACGCGCCGCAGCCACGCGTGCCGACCGGTACCGGCATCGGCGGCGACCACCAGACCGGCCATCCCCAGACCGACCGCGATCGTCACTCCGGTGACCACCGCCAAACCGGCCAAGCCTCGTGAGTCCACTCCCTGCGCCGGTTGAGCCCACAGCGCGGTAGTCGCGGCCCGATAGACGCCCCCGGCGGTCGTAGATCCCGCCAACAGCAGCAGCCGCTTCCGCACCCGCCCACTCGCGCCCCAGACACGGAGCAGCAGAGAGAACGTCAACACCCAGCAGCTGATGGACGGTCCGAGGGACATCATCCGCGCCGCCAGACCCTCGCCTGCCCACCATCCGGGGCAGTCGGCACTGTTCCAACAAGACATT
Organism: Streptomyces sp. SLBN-8D4; assembly: GCF_049739545.1. NCBI lineage: Bacteria > Bacillati > Actinomycetota > Actinomycetes > Kitasatosporales > Streptomycetaceae > Streptomyces > Streptomyces sp. SLBN-8D4. The sequence goes on along the minus strand of NZ_JBMGQC010000001.1, from coordinate 6,652,087 downwards.
CCACAGCGGCCGCGCTCCAGACACTTGCCCTGGCCCAATGGCAGCAACTCGTCTGGATCGTGAGCCCGTCCGACGGCTTCCCCAACCTCAACATGCAGGTACGCCTTTCAACCGGCGCCGGCCGTCAGGACCTCCCCCACGGCCGTCGGCCCCGTACACAAACCGTACGAGACTCACCACCAGCACCAGGCGGAAAAGTCAGCTGACTCACTCATGTTGCGTAAAGAGAGAACAGCCCGCGGCCACAGTCTCAGTGAGCTTCTGGACACCACCACCAGCCAGAACCGGCTGAAGGCTCCCAGCGCAGAAGGCACCTCGGCATCGTGGACTGGCTCACGGCCCGCCGCGACTCCATCGGCCCGGGGCGCAACGACTACCCGCCGGCCCGTGGACTTCAGTTCCCGCAGCCAACTGGTGCTCGGTCGGCTGTCGGATGCGGACGAGGCCGTTGCCGCCCCCGGTACCGTGCTCCTCGTCCGTGATCTGACCCTGCGTCTCGTCCAGCCGTTGCTGGTGCACGCCCTCACTGATGAAGTCCTCCAAAAATCCCCAGGGCTGCTCGCGTTCCAGCGTTGTTCAAGGCTGCTTTGCCCCGGGGTGCGTTCATGGGCGGTTCGGGCAGTCAGTCGCGCGCCGGGTCGTACTCCAGCCATCGGCTCTGCCCTGCTTGCGCGGCGCAGGCGGCGGTGAGGCCGTCCAGCCCAGGGTGTCCGTTGCCTGTGCGCCACAGCAGCGACCAGGCGTACAGCGGTGCGGGGTTGACGAGGGGGAATAGAACGCAGCCCGGGGACCCCCGGCAGCGGCACGTCGGCGGGGAGCAGCGAGAAGCGTCGCGGGTCCTGCGCCACATCGGCGAGGAAGTGGGTAAGGCCCAGGTTGACGCTCGCGGCTCTGTCCTGGATGTCGAATCGGTCGGCGAACTGGTGGAGGAAGTGGAGCCGCTCCAGCTCACCGGGTGCCAACAGCAGGCTGCCGCGCAGCTGGCCTCCAGGCAGCCGTTCGTCCGCTCGACCAGACCCTTCAGTCCGGGTCGCGGGGCCCGGCAAAGGATCACCTTGCAGGCCAGCAGGCGCGAAGGCTTCCAAGAGGTTCAGCGGGGCTGGAGACCGTGCAGCAGCAGACGCACCAGGTCCTCAATGCCGCCGAGTTCCGCCTGCGGGTCGGCCGCGTCCTGGGTCGCGAACGCGGCGGTGCCGTGCAGGGCGGCGCCCACGGCGAGCGCGAGACGGGCGGGGTCCCCTCGATGATCTCGCCGCGCCCCTGGGCGTCCACCATGACCCGCTCGAAGGGCTGCGATGCCCGATGGGCGAGGCCGACAACCTCCTCGGGGGCGTCAGGGCTGTGCCTGCGGGCGATCATGGGCTCCACCACGGCTTGTCGGTGGCGAAGGTGACGTAGGTCCGCGCAAGGACAGTGAGGCGAGGCTGGACCGGGAGGGTGGGATCGCCTGCGCCTTCGAGGGTCCGCGTCAGCCGCTCGTGGCGGTCGAGCACCAAGGCATCGAGCAGCGCCTGCTTGTCCATGAAGTGGCGCCCCGGCGCCGCGTGACTGACACCGATGTCCCGGGCCAGCTCACGTAGCAACAGTGACCCCACCCCTTTCTCGCGCAGGGTGCGCTCGTCGCGGTACAGGACCCGGAGCGCGGCCGGCCGGCGGCGGATTCCGTGCGCGGCAGCACCGAGGTGCGCCGCCTGGACCTGGCGGACCTGCTGCTGCCGTACGTCACGGACCGGGTGGTCACGCTCTCGCCCTCGCGACCCACACAGCGAATCCGTTCGCCCGCGCCATTGTGCCGATCACGGACAGGTTCTTCGCCCAGGACGACAAGGACGGCGCACTGCCGACCTGTGCAAGGCCGCTGACCGTGGAACTGCGGGCCGCTACCGCCGCCCACCTCCACAACGAACTCGAAAGCGGGATACTCGTCCCGTATAGTTAATCGGGATAGCCATCCCGCTTACGGATGGCCGCCCATCCCCACAGGAGGTTTACGCCATGAGCAAGGCCTGGTTCATCACCGGTTCATCGCGCGGCTTCGGCCGCGAGTTCGCCCTCGCCGCCTTGAAGCGCGGCGACCAGGTCGCGGCCACCGCCCGCGACACCGACTCCCTGAAAGATCTGGTCGCCGCCCACGGCGAGGCGATCCTTGCGCTGCCTCTGGACGTGACGGACAAGGCCGCCGCCACCGAGGCCGTCCAGCGGGCGCACGCGCACTTCGGCAGCCTGGACGTCGTCGTCAACAACGCCGGCTACGGCCTGTTCGGCGCCGTCGAGGAACTGACCGAGCGGCAGGTCCGCGACCAGATGGAGACCAACTTCTTCGGCGCCCTGTGGGTGACCCAGGCCGCGCTGCCCCTGCTGCGCGAGCAGGGCAGCGGCCACATCGTGCAGATCTCCACCATCGGCGGCGTGACCACCTACCCCAGCCTCGGTGGCTACCACGCCTCCAAGTGGGCCTTGGAAGGGCTGACCGAGTCCCTGGCCAAGGAGGTCGCCGCCTTCGGGATCAAGGTCACCCTGGTCGAGCCCGGCGGCTTCGCCACCGACTGGGCAGGCGCCTCCGCCAGCTTCGCCGCGCAGCTGCCCGCCTACGACGGGTTGCGCGCGGCCCTGGCCGAGGGCTGGCGCGACGCGAAGCTCGGCGACCCCACCGCGGCCGGACCGGCGCTTCTGAAGATCGTCGACGCCGACATCCCACCCCTGCGCGTCTTCTTCGGCACCGACGGATTGGACATGATCCCCCACGTCTACGCCGAGCGCCTCAAGACCTGGCAGGACTGGGCCCACGTCTCCACCCTGGCCCAGGGCAACCCGGCCTGAACCGAGCGGCGGTACGCGTCTGACCGTGGACCCTTACCGGTAGGGCACACCAGTCACAGCAGGGTCAGTGGCGCGCGTCGCCAGGCGCGAGCAGGCTGGTCAGCTCCAAGATCGCCTCGGTGATGGCTTGAAGTAGCGGCGGACGTTCTCCGGCTTCTTGTGCCGTGACTTCGCCATCAGCATCAGCAGCGAGGCTCCCTGCTCGTCGAGGTGGGTCAGGGCGGAATGGCGGTACTCGTGCAGGTCCCAGCCGGTGCCCGGCCCGCGTACGGCGGTGCGTTCGTCCAGCAGGCGCGGGCCTGGCCCTAGGAGAGGCGGGCCAGGCCGGTGTCCGGGCACACGTCGCGCGGGCTGACCACCTCCCTGGGCCAGGGCGGCGGTGGGTGATGAACACCGGGCCTTGGGTTCGGCCGCGCAGCAGGCGGGGCAGGAGCCGGGCGGTGTCGGCGTCCCGGTAGGCAGTCTCCAGCACGAAGTCCTCCCGCGCTTGGCCGCGGCGGCGGGCCTTGCTCCGGGCGCCTTTGACCTTCACGGGACAGCGGCGCCCGGCGAAGTCCAGGTTCGGTGCGGGAGTGGATCTTGATCATCCTCTGCACCGAGTCAAGTCACGCGATCCCTGCAGGCAGGGGCCGAGCAAACGAGGGCGCCCGTGCCATTGTGCCGAGCCCGAGCAAGCTCCTCGCTCAGGACGACAAGGACGGCGCACTGCCGACCCTGTACGCGGCGACGCAGGACCTCCCGAGCGCGAGCCACGCCGGCCCCGACGGTCGAGGCGAGCCGAAGGGTGCCCCGACCCTCATATGCCGCACGGCCGCGGCCGTGCGGCCCGGTGGCTGCCCGTCACCTGTGGACGGCGCTGGCAATGAAGGGCCACTGACCGTGGAGCCGCGGGCCGCTACCGCCGCCCATCTCCACAACGAACTCGAAAGCGGGATACTCGTCCCGTATAGTTAAGCGGGATAGCCATCCCGCTTACGGGTGGCCCATCCCCACAGGAGGTTTACGCCATGAGCAAGGTCTGGTTCATCACCGGTTCATCGCGCGGCTTCGGCCGCGAGTTCGCCCTCGCCGCCCTGGAGCGCGGCGACCAGGTCGCGGCCACCGCCCGCAACACCGGAACGCTGACCGACCTGGTCGAGCGGTTCGGTGACGCGGTGCTGCCGCTGCGTCTGGACGTCACCGACCGTGCGCAGGTGTTCGAGGCGGTCGCGGCGGCCAAGGAGCGGTTCGGCCTGCTGGACGTGGTGGTCAACAACGCCGGTTACGCCCTGGTCGGCGCCGTGGAGGAACTCGGCGAGCAGGAACTGCGCGACGAGCTGGAGACCAACGTGTTCGGCGTCTTCCACGTCACCCAGGCGGTACTGCCCGTCCTGCGTGCGCAGGGCAGCGGCCACATTGTCCAGATCTCCTCGGTCATGGGGCTGACCACCATGGGCGGCGCGGGCGGCTACAGCGCCTCCAAGTGGGCCCTGGAAGGCATGAGCGAGGCACTCTCCCAGGAAGTCGCGCCCTTCGGCATCAAGGTCACGGTGATCGAACCCGGCGGCTTCGCCACCGACTTCAAGAACTCGTCGGTCTTCACCGCGCACCGCCAGGACACCTACGACCCCCTGCACGCGTCGCTGACCGAGATGAGCGCCGCCGCCCAGATGCCCGGCCCCGAGGGTGTCGGCGGTGCGATCCTCCAGCTCGTCGACGCCGAGGAGCCACCGCCTCGCGTGCTCTTCGGCGAGCAGCCCACGCAGTGGGTGCCCGCGGCGTACCAGCAGCGCCTGGAGACCTGGGCCGAGTGGGCGCACGTGTCCAAGGCCGCGGAAGGCAAGTAAAGGACTTCCGGCCCTCGGGCCATGACACGCCCACTCCACGGCGTGTACCCGTACCGCCGGCGCATGAGAGAGCCTGGGCGGCACACCCGCCCGGGCCCCCTCACCGGCAGGCGGGCAGGTCCTTCTCCAGCGAAGCACCTTCGGATGCCTCCCGTCCGGCGGCCCGCGCAACTCGCCCCGTACGACCAACACCAGCGCAACCCAGGAGCGGGCCGGCCGGGCCCACCCGTCCCACACCACCGAGGCCCACTGAAGGAGCACCCGTCATGCCCACCACCAAGCGTCGCGCACTGATCATCATCTCGTCCGGCCGCCAGCTGCCGCTGATCGAGCCGACCGGGGTCAAGTCGATCTCGACCGGGTTCTTCCTGGTCGAGATGGCTCAGGTGCTCAAGGAGTTCGAGAACGACTACGAGTTCACCTTCGCCACCCCCGACGGCGACGCCCCGCAACTCGACATCAACGGCATGGCCCTGTCCATGCACTACATGGAGAAGATCGGCGCCAAGACCCTCCCCCTGCGCATGCAGCAGCGCCGCCGCTCGTTCGACGTCAACAGCTTCCGGCAGCGCCACCCCGAGCTGGTCGCCCGCCGCGAGCAGGAAGTCCGGCTGCTGGAGCGGCACATCGGCCGGATCCCGGTCTCCGAGCTACTGCCCAACAGCGAACCGGAGCTCGCCGAGTACCGCCCCGAACTGATCCGCCGCCTCGACAAGCTGCCCGAGGCCACCTTCCACTCACTGCAGGAACTCGTCCAGCGCCACCGCGATGCGGCCGATGCGTTCACCTTCGCCGACTTCGACTTCATCCACACCCCCGGCGGTCACGCCCCCATGGTCGACTTCCGCGACAACCCGTGGCTCGGCGAAACCCTCCACACGGCCCGGGAGAACGGCGTCACCATCTCGTTGATCTGCCACGCGCCCATCGCGGTGACCTCCACCCGCCAGCGCATCGACGCGCAGGGCGCCGTTTACTCCGTGAAGGACAACCCGTTCCTCGCCGCCACCATCGCGACCGTCCCCAAGATGGGCGAGCTGTTCGCGCTGAGTTTTCTCTACCCGCACGTCCCCGGCAGCAAGACCCGGCTCCCCTACTTCGTCGACGTGGCCATCAAGGAAGCCGGCTTCACCGTCGCGTCCTCCCTCAACATGGCCGCCCCGCAAACGGCTTACGAGCCGTCCGTGCGGCTGCTCACCGGCAACGGCCCCCAGGCCATCGACAAGCAGACCGCCGAACTCCGCAGCATCCTCACCCACAGCCCCGCTGCCCGCCCGACCAGCAACAAGCAGGCGAGCGCGTAGCGGCGACCACACGCTGTGCCAGCCAGGCAGCCGACGACACGGTCGAACAGACGGGACAGGTACGGAGGCGGGCCGATACGGCCCGCCTCCTGAGTTCCGCCAGCAGATACGCCTCGACGATCCGGACGTCCTGCGGCACCGTGCGATGCCGGGCTGTCGCTCCGGCAAGACAGCCACCGTCCCCGGACCCGGAAGCACACGACCAGTGGCGCGCCCTGCTGGAGGTCCGGCCCGACGAGCCACTGTGGACCTCACTGAGCAGTGTGCATCGTGACGTTTCTGGTCACGGGTGTGGTGTGCGTGGGGTTCGGGGTACTCATGCTGGTCGTGGGCGGATGACTTCGGTGAAGATCGTCGGTCACCGGGAAATTTCGCGGTTCGTGAGGACTAGCAGGGCCCTGACCAGGGCGGTCGCACACGCCTGGTCAGTGCGGACCTTGCCGAGCACGCGCCAGTTCTTGAGGTGCGCGAAGCCGTGCTCGACCGGGGCCCTCACGGCCGCCAGCGCCTTGTCGGACAGCCTCTGACCACGCGTCAGGGGCCTGTTCCGTGCCGCCTTGTAGCCGCTGATCACCGCCGGTCCGGTGTCCGGGCGGTGTCGTCCCGTCCGACGAATCCCGGGTCGGCGACGGCTCCGGGTCTGGCCGTTCGCAGCTTCTGCGTGAGCTGGCCGTGCCACGCACGTGGCCGAGCCCAGACTGTCGGCCTCATCGGCGGGATGCCGGGTGAGCGGCGGCAAGGGCGGTATCGATCAGGAGCTCCGCGATGGATCGGGCACAAGCAGCGGTCTGACCGCTGTTGAGCGCGACGGCGCGGGCGGCCCCGCCGTCGTAGAGCAGGGCGAGCTGCTCGCCGAGGGTTTCCGGGGCAGCGATCCCGGCCTGTCGTGCGATGACCGCGAGGCGGCGGGCGAATTCCCTCTTGTGCGCCGCGGCCAGCTGGTGCACGGGGTGGTCGGGGTCGGGCACCTCGACGCTGGCGTTCAGGAACGGGCAGCCTCGCAGCGGAGCGGTCGGCTCCGGCGGCTCCCAGTCGAAGACGGCGAGGAGCTGCGCTCGCGGGTCCAGCGCCGGCCCGTCGGGAGGCCCAAGGGGCGGGAGGTCGCTGTCCTCCAGCGCGTGCAAGTACGCCTGGACGAGCTCGTCCTTGCTGGGGAAGTGCGTGTACAGGGTGCGCTTGGAGACGTTGGCGACGATCGACAGCTGGTCCATTCCGGTCGCGTTGACCCCCTGGGCGGTGAACAGCTCGGTCGCCGCTTTGAGGATCCGCTCGCGGGCGCCGCGACCGCGGCGCCGCCGTACGGGGATAGGTTCGGTCATGACTTAAGGATACCGATCGTTTTACATAGCCCGACACGCGTGCTACGGTCCCCTTAAGTAAACCGAACGTCTTACTTAGTCGGTGGGCCGAGGATGCGCAATCGTCGCCGCGCACCTCCACCGGCAAGTGCGCCAAACAGGAAAGAGAACCAGGTCATGAGCACGTTTCTGGCAGACAAGGCCGACGATCTGACCGTGGAGAGCTCCTCCGCGACGTTCACCTACCGGCGACTGGGCCCACAGGGGGGCACCCCGCTGGTCCTGCTCAACCGCTTCCGCGGCACCCTCGACTGGTGGGACCCGGAGTTCCTGGACCTCCTGGCCGCCGACCACGACGTGATCCTGTTCGACAACGTCGGCACCGGCTACACCGACGGCACCCCGAGTGACTCCATCGAGGGCTTCGCTGATGGTGCCATCGAGTTCATCGAGGCCCTCGGCCTCGCCCAGGCCGACCTGCTCGGCTGGTCCCTGGGCGGCATCGTCGCCCAGCACGTCGCCCTCAAGCGTCCCGACCTGGTGCGCAAGCTCATCGTCGCGAGCAGCACCCCCGGCGGCCAGGTGCCCGGCGTGCCGGAGCTGACCGAGAAGGTCCTCGGCATCGCGACCAAGCCGAAGGCTGACGCGGACGACATGATCTACCTGCTCTACCCGGAGACCGAGGCGGCTACCGCCGCCGGCCGGCGGCACATCGCCCACGTCTCCACCCGGTTCCCCAACGGGCGCCCCTATGTATCCGAAGAGGCGGCCGCGGGCCAGCTCACCGCCCTGGCCAAGAGCGGGTCGACCCCGTGGGCGCAGGTGCAGGCCGGCTTGGAAGCCATCACGCAGCCCGTGCTGTACGCCAACGGAGTGAACGACGTGATGATCCCCGCCCTGGCCTCCTACGTCGCAGTCCAGCACCTGCAGAACGCCACCCTCGTCCTCTACGCCGGCGCAGGCCACGGCTTCCTCTTCCAGCACGCCAAGGAGTTCGTCACCCAGGTGACCAACTTCCTCGCCGAGTGAGACCCGTGCATCGTGAAGTTGCAGGTCACGGGTCTGGGGTGAGGGGCGGTCGGGATACTCGCATCGTCTGACCTGTCGGTCGAAGCCGTTGTCGGGTTCTGCTGCGCCGACCGCCTGGCCGCTCCCACGAGGCCCAGGCCGAGCGGGAGGAACTGGTGATCGCCGAGCGGGTCCTGAACCGGCTGGCCGAGCAGGACCGGGTCACGGCCGTAGCCCCGCCCCGGGTGGCGGGGCGGGGCTGTGCTGCTGACCCTGCACCGCGGCGAGAATCCTGACGAGGCCGCGCCGCCCGCCGCAGGCCGCTGCCAGCAGGACGTAACCAGCGGGCCCTCGGCGGCAGTTGAGTTTGGTGTGAAAAGCCAACAGTACCGTTGAGGGCCCTGACGGCCTTGTCTGCACCGCCCGCCTTTCCCTCTCGAGCGCCACTTTGAACTATCTCGCCGACCTGATACGCGGCCACTTGAAGAAGATCGGCTCCCAGTGGCGGACCCTGCCCGCCGGGAAGATCGCGGGCATCGTGCTCACAGTGCTGCGCTCTGACCAGCGACCCGGCGACCGGCCTGCGCACCTGGGTCCTGGGCCGCGCCCCCGGACGACGACCCACTGATGGCACCCTGCAACTGAAGCAAGCGGCCGCCGCTTCCCCGATCCTCGACGCGGTCGGCAGACGCCGCTACCTCTGGGCGCGCAGCCCCGCGCACGCCAGGTCGATCATGCGCTTGCGCGCCTCCGGGTCGGTGCCCTGCTGCTCCCGGGCCAGACAGCCGACCATGAGCGCCTTGACGTCGGCAGCCACGACGTCCGGCCGCACGGCACCGGCCTTCTGCGCACCGACGAGCAGCTCCTCTTCCACGGCCAGCAGATTGTGCTCGGGGGCCAAGGCCACCGAGTGGACGTCGAAGCCTGTCCCGCTCATCGCCTGCGCAAGACCGAGATTGACCGCGCTGTGCTCGACCATCAGGGCGAAGAACTCGAAGAACGCTGCGCCCGGATCACGGGTCGCAGCCAGTTGCCGGGCCCGGTCGACGATTTCGGCCACCAGATGCAGCACGATCGCCTCGTACAGCGAGTCCTTCGTCGGGAAATGGCGACTGACCGTCCCTGTGCCCACACCGGCCCGCCGGGCGATCTCCGCCACCGGCACCGACAACCCCTCGGCGGCGAACGTCTCCAACGCCACCTCCAGGACGCGCTTGCGGTTGCGCTCGGCATCAGCACGCATCAAAGACCCTCAGACTTCCGACCAAGCGGGACGACTGTCCCGATTATAGTGGACCGGCCCTCCAGCCGACCGCCACAGAAACCGGATCGCAGTCCCGCATGGTGAATCCGGGCACTATCCCGATTGGGGGAGGCGCCCGTGGCCATAGGAGGCTTACGGCATGAGCAAGGTCTGGTCCGTCGCCGGTTCCTCGCGCGACATTGGTCGCGAATTCGCCGTCCCTGCCCTGGAGTGCCGCGAACCGGTCGCCGCCCCGCTACCCCGGATACCGGCACGGTGACGGAGCTGGCCCGGTGGCGTGGTGCCGCCTCCACCCACACAGCCGGCGTGCGGTTACCTGATCTCGAATGTCCGTCAAAGCGGATCAAGCTCACACCAGGTGTGCCCTCAGCAAGCTGGCCGCCGACGCTCCTGGACGACATCACGGGTCGAGCGACACGAAGGCGCCAGCGTCTCCACAGCACGGTGAACAGCCGACGTCGCCCTTGCATCGCTCACGCACCCGCCGTGCCGGTATCTGCAGAGCCTCTACTGTCGGCCGGCAGCCCCGTGGACCGCAGCCCATGCCGCGCAACCAGCGGATGAATTGCCTCGGAAACACCGTCGGCCTGGACACGGCCGCGCCGCCCCGGCCCCCGTACGGCCCCTGGGTCCTCACATCGGCCCACAGGGCAGTCGCCCGGACCGCGAGCGACACCCTCGATCGTCTACTCAGCCGCAGGTCAGCGACCCAGGGCGGCTTCGCCGCCCGCCGTGGGGCGGGTAAATGGGCGCGCCGAGCACCCCGTGGCCCTTGATCAACACTGCATCGCGGGGGCGGCAACGCAGGAGGCGGAGGTCAGCTGGTCAGCTACCTGCGGTTTTGCCCAGGCCGGTTGGTATTTACGCGTCAGAGGCGTTGATCGATGTCAGCCCTGTACGGTCCTTGTCGATCCGCGCCTGTCCTTGTGGCCCCTGTACGGCCCCTGAGCATCTTTGAGAGCCGGTTCGAACCCGCACCGGCCGAGGTCCGCCCAGCTCGGTAACGGGGGTCGAACTCGCCGGCAGCGGATTTTCATTCCACCGCACAGAGGCTCCGCCTCGGCACGAGAGGCGAATCCTCTGTGGCCGTTGTTGCAGGCCAAAACGCTGTCCGTCAGCTGTCCGGCCCTACTTCTTCGATCCTGGGTGGACGGCGTGTTCGAGGAGTTCGGGTTCCATTTGTCGGCACGGCTGTGGCCGGCGGTTGAACGAGGTCCAGGGGCAGGCGGTGGTGGTTGGATGTCTCGCTGACCGCGGCAGCACTTCCCGCCGGTCCGGATCGCCGTCGGTCAGCGTTTCAAGGACCGTGAACATGCCCTTCACGCATCACCCGCCTCGGGCCGCTCCACCAAGACGGTGGGCGCCGGTGATCGCGCGTCGGCGGGCCTGGGCGGACTCGACCAGCTTGAACACCATCGCGAGTGCCGCGGCCGGGCCGCTTTCCACCACAGCTACACCCCAGGTTGTACACAGCCAACGACCATGGTTGCAGGCGCAGTTCAACCCACGGTTGGGCGATGAGCAACGGCCCCTCCAGCTACCTTTCCATGCGTCCGGGCAACAACGCCCGGGAAACGCGCTTCGGCAGGCGCCAGGGCCCTGGGGCCCCGTCCCGCCGTCCACTCCGTCCTGGTTTCAAGGAGACCAGACTTCCCTGTGTGCCGGCGGCACCACGAATCGGGCTCGGCTCGCAAACGGCGTCCCAGGACGTTCGCTCAGGCCCTGCCTCTACCTGAGTGAAATCGCCCGAGCCACCCGCGACCGCACACGGCGCGCACATCTCAATCAGCAGCCAGGGCGCCCCGGAGAACCGGACGGCCACTCCTTGTGAGCCGCAACTGACAAGCCACCATCAGCCACATCCGGCCCTCCCGGGCCGCCTAACAAACTTACGGAGACCATCATGCGCATCAACATGCGCCGCGCCACCCTCAGCGCCGGATCCATCGCCGCCGCAGTCGTCCTCGCCCTGCCCGGCAACGCCTTCGCCGTCACCAAGTTGTCGCAGTCTGCCGCGGCATCCCAGCTCAGCGCCGCCGGCGTCACGCACTCCTCCAGCGGAGGCTGCACCACCCGCTCGAACAGCACCTGCACCTCGTACGACCAGATCAACCAGGCCACGGTGGATGGACTGACGACCCTCAAGAGCGCCAGCGGTTGCACGATCAACGTCACCGGCGGCACCGAGGTCGGCCACGCGTCCGGCACCTACAGCCACTACAACGGCTACAAGGCGGACATCAACCCGAACACGTGCATCACGAACTACATCCACTCCAGCTTCACGCAGATCTCCACCCGCAGCGACGGCGCGGCGCGCTGGCGCTCCTCGGCCGGCAACGTCTACGCCCGCGAAAGCAACCACTTCGACATCACCTACTGCGGCGGCTCCGCGGCCTGCACAAACGCGGCCAGCGCCTGACCCGCCCCGCTCCGGCTCCACCATCTGACCCGTGCAACCCCTTCCGCCCTGCCATCGAGGAGATCTCGTGAAGTCCAGTACGAAGTCGAAGCTGTCCGTCGCCGTGACCGCGGCGGCCCTGGTCGCCGGCGGCCTGCTCGGCGCCCCGGCCGCCTCAGCCGCCACCAGCTGCCTCGGCTCCACCTGCAATGGCCTCAACCCGGCCAACACCACCTGTCAGAACGATGCCCGCACCGTGCAGACCGGCGCGTTCCGTGGCGTGGAACTGCGCTACAGCCCGTCCTGCCGGGCCGCTTGGGGTCGCTTCCCCAACGCCCCCAAGAACTCGAAGCTCGAGATTAAGAACAGCCAGGACAAGAAGTACACGACCAACGGCCCCTCTGGCGGCGGCACTTTCTTCAGCGTGATGATCAACGACAAGGACGTGACGGCTTGGGCATGCGGTTACTGGGATACGCAAGGTGAGTGCACGGGCGGCTACTGATCAGCCGCCGACGCCGCCTCGCGGCCACCCTCGGCAACGGCACCCCGCTCGCCGCCGGACTCCTCTAACGCGCGGTGTGGGGCCGGATCCGGTACACGCCGGAGAACGCCCGCATCCTCATCGACAACAGCCAGAGCAAGAAGTACACGACCGATGGCCCGTCCGACGGCGGCAGATTCTACAGCGTGATGGTCAACGACAGAGATTTCACGGCCAACACCGCCTGTACCAGCGGGTGCCCAGCACCAGTTCGGACTTCTGCGAATGCTCGGGGTGCTACTGATGGTCCGTCGCACACTGCCGGTCCTCGCCGCCGTCGCGCTGCTGGCGGGGGCCCTCTCGGCCCACGCCGGTCCGGTGGCGGCTGCCCCCGCCACCGGCTCCTCCTCCCCCGGCTGCTCGTACCCGTACGTCTGCTTCTCCCTCGGAGAGAGCGATGCGGAGCGGTTCGAGGACGTCACCTCCGGCAGGCAGGCCATCCTCGGGCCCATGGGCAACGTCAACAAGCCCCGCGTCACCGACTCCCCGAAGCGCAAGGTCTGGTCCCTCACCCGAGGCGACCCACCTACGCCTCCACCTCCCCCTCTACAGAGAGTCTCGCAACCATGCTGAAGTTCTGCGGCACCAAGCGGAAGGTTCTCGTCACCGGAGCTGCCTTGGCCGGTGCGCTCGCCCTGGCCGCCGGGCCGGCCCATGCCTCCTCGAGCAACGTCTCCGGCCAGGTCGGCGGAAGCTACACGTACTACGGGACCGGGCGGACGATCACAGCCAACGGTTCGAACATCTACCTCCAAGTCACCAACACGCCCGGCGTGGCCATGAGGGTCATGTGGTACAAGTGCGACAACCGCTCCGTGCACGGCTCAGGCGTGGAGGTCGGCGACGGGCGGCGGCACCTGATCGGCTCCAACTTCAAGTCCGGCACGGTCTTCTGCCTGGCTGCTGCCGCAGACCTCAGCGAGACGAAACTCAACTGGAGCGGCACCCTCAACTGGAACCTCACCTCCTGACGGGCTCACGGGCCGGTGTTTCCGGTGGCGTTTTCGTCGGCGCTCTTCTGCCGCCCCGAGGCCAGGGCTTCGGCGTAGCCGTAGAGCGTCCGTTTCGTGATCACGTGAGGCCCGGGAGGACGAGCGGGCGGTCCGCGTTGCGGGCGTTGTGTCGCCGGGCGGCGGTGATGTTGGACGCGCCGGTCAGTCGCAGGGCTCCGATGCGAGGTTGCGCCAGGTGGCCATCACGCGGGGCACGTGCCGGTTCGCAGATGCGAGGCGTCATCGGCGAACGCCGTGTCTCTGACGTGAGGCAGAGCCTCGTTGAGACGGCGTCGGCCCCGCTTCGACGGCGTCGAGGATCATCTCCCATCTCACCGCGCCAGGCCGCGAGGGCCCGCCGACGGTCTCGCTCCTTTGTCGCTCCCGGGCACCTTTGACGACATGGCAGTTCCAACACCTCAGGTGTTGTCCGTGCCCCAGGCTGCGGGGCCGCGGGAGATCAGTCCGGTCTCGTACGCGAAGACCACCGCTTGTGCCCGGCTGTTCAGCGTGAGCTTGCTCATGCAGCGGTGGACGTGTGTCTTTATGGTCGCCGTGCTGAGCACGAGTCGCTGGGCGATGTCGGAGTTGGACATGCCCGCCCCGACCAGCCCGAGGACTTCTAACTCCCTGGGGGTCAGCGTGTCCAGCCCGGAGTGCGCCTCAGGGGCGGCCGGGCGGGGGGTGTAGGTTTCGATGAGTCCTTTGATCACTGGGGCGCTGAACAGCATGTCGCCGGCGTGCACGGTGTCGATGGCGGCGAGCAGCCGGTCCGGCGGGGTGTCTTTGAGTAGGAAGCCGCAGGCACCGACCTTCAGTGCGCCGTAGACGTACTCGTCGAGGTCGAAGGTGGTCAGGACGAGGATCCTGGGGAGCGGGGGCGCAGCCTGGGCAAGGATGCGCTCGGTGGCGGTGATCCCGCTGATGCCCGGCATCCGAATGTCCATCAGGATGACGTCGGGTCTGGTCCGCGCTGCGAGCTCGATCGCCTCCTCTCCGTCCTGCGCCTCGCCGATGACGTCGATTCCCGGTGCGGCCCGCAGGAGTGCGACGAGTCCCGAGCGGATGAGGAACTGGTCGTCCACAACGAGCACTGTGGGCATGCGTAGTTTCCGCCTTCCTCGCTGCTGCCCGGCCGGTAGCCGAGACGCTTGTTCACCTGCCGCGGGACACCGGAACGGTCAGCTCGACTTCGAACCCGCCCTGCGGGCCGGGGCCGGCGGTCACCGTCCCGCCGTAGATACCGGCCCGCTCACGCATGCCGATCAAACCATGACCGGCGGGCCCCGCGGTGGTACCTGCCAGAACTGGTTTCCGTCCGTCGTCGGTCACGCGGACACGGACCGCGGCCTCGTCGTAGTGCACCCTGACGCTCGCGTTCGCCGCCGGCGCGTGCTTCATGACGTTGGTGAGAGCTTCCTGGACGACCCGGTAGACGCACAGGTCGACGCCTGGCGGCAGAGCGAACGGGACACCCGTGATCCGGACGTCGACGGAGACACCCGCGGCGATGACACGCCGGGCCAGCTGGTCCAGCCGCCCGAGTCCGGGGGCCGCGTTGTGGTCGGCCGTCTCCTCCTGGGCGCGCTCGGTCCCTTCCCTGAGCACGACCAGCATGCGGCGCATTTCCGCCATCGCCTCGTGGGCGCTGCCCGCGATGGTCTCCAGCGCCTCGCGGGCCGTTCTCGGATCGGAGGTGAAGACGTATCCGGCCAGGCCGGTCTGCACGGAGATCGCAGACACGTGGTGGGCGACCACGTCGTGCAGTTCACGGGCTATGCTCATGCGCTCGGCCATGACGGCCCGCTGGGCCTTCTCCTCCTGCTCCAGACGCAGTTGCTCGCTGAGCACCGCGAGCCGCTCGCCGCGCTCCGCGAGCCGGCGGGACCGGTCGCCGGTCACCCACAGGACGGCGACCGTCACGGTCACGAAGACCACACTGAGCGGGCCGATCCCGGGCTCGGCGAGCCGCGTGCCCCACAGCAGCACGAGCAGCGACCCCGCGGCGCACTTCGCCACGACCCTGCGCGGGCACCGCGCCGCGACGGTGTAGAACGCCAGGCCCAGTCCGCAGACAACGACCACGTGGTAATAGCCCAGGGTGACATAGCACAGCGTGCAGGCCGCCGTGCTGACAAGCACGGTCAGGGGAGCCCGGCGGCGCACGGCCAGCGGAAGATAGACCAGGGCGATCAGCACGTAGGCCCATACATCGGTTTGCCGCCAGTAGCCCTGCGAGTTCGGCCAGTTGCGCAGCATGGTGCCCATGATGCCGAGCGACACCACCGCGTAGACGGTGTCTGCCACCTGTGGGAAGGCCCGGCGAACCACCCCGCCCCACGTGCGCTGCGCGAACATCGTCCGAGCGTAGGCCCCAAGCGATCGCTCCACCCCGCTTTCCACCACAGCTACACCCCAGGTGGTACACCGGCAGCCGGTCCGGGCGGGCTCCCGGCATTCGCTGGGCGACTGGGCCAACTGGGTAGCCCCCCTGGACCTGCCGGCCGTCAAGCAGCGAAGGCTGATGTGCGCGCTTCCCGGGCCGGAGGTCAGCTTGGACGACTCGTGGTTCCGGATCTCCGCGCAAGTCAACGAGCACTGTGGGCAGGCGTGGTGTCGCCTTCCTCGCTGCTGCCCGGCCGGTAGCCGAGACGCTTGTTCACCTGCCGCGGGACACCGGAACGGTCAGCTCGACTTCGAACCCGCCCTGCGGGCCGGGGCCGGCGGTCACCGTCCCGCCGTAGATACCGGCCCGCTCGCGCATGCCGATCAAACCATGACCGGCGGGCCCCGCGGTGGTACCTGCCAGAACTGGTTTCCGTCCGTCGTCGGTCACGCGGACACGGACCGCGGCCTCGTCGTAGTGCACCCTGACGCTCGCGTTGGCCGTCGGCGCGTGCTTCATGACGT
The DNA here is from genome assembly GCF_049739545.1 of Streptomyces sp. SLBN-8D4. NCBI lineage: Bacteria > Bacillati > Actinomycetota > Actinomycetes > Kitasatosporales > Streptomycetaceae > Streptomyces > Streptomyces sp. SLBN-8D4. Next base: position 6,635,720 of record NZ_JBMGQC010000001.1, on the reverse strand, counting down.
TGGTGAGAGCTTCCTGGATGACCCGGTAGACGCACAGGTCGGTGCCGGGCAGCAGAGCGAACGGGGCACCCGTGATCCGGACGTCGACGGAGACACCCGCGGCTTCGACGCGCCGGGCCAGCTGGTCCAGTCGCCCGAGTCCGGGGGTCGCGGTGTGGTCGCCCGCTCCTTCCTCCTCCTGGGCGCGCTCGGTCCCTTCCCTGAGCACGACCAGCATGCGGCGCATTTCCGCCATCGCCTCGTGGGCGCTGCCCGCGATGGTCTCCAGCGCCTCGCGGGCCGTTCTCGGATCGGAGGTGAAGACGTATCCGGCCAGGCCGGTCTGCACGGAGATCACGGACACGTGGTGGGCGACCACGTCGTGCAGTTCACGGGCTATCTTCATGCGCTCGGCGATGACCGCTCGCTGGGCCTTCTCCTCCTGCTGCAGGCGCAGTTGCTCGGTGAGCACCGCGAGGCGCTCGCCGCGCTCCGCGAGCCGGCGGGCCCGGTCGCCGGTCACCCAGGCGACGGCGACCATCACGGTCACGAAGGCCACACTGAACGGGCCGCTCCCGGGCTCGGCGAGCCGCGCGCCCCACAGCAGCACGAGCAGCGATGCGGCGGCGCACTTCGCAGCGACCCTGCGCGGGCACTGCGCCGCGACGGTGTAGAGCGCCAGGCCCAGTCCGCTGACAACGACCACGTGGTAGTAGGCCAGGGTGAAGTAACACAGCACACAGGCCGTCGTGCCGATGAGCACGGTCAGGGGAGCCCGGCGGCGCACAGCCAACGGAAGATAGACCAGGGCGATCAGCACGTAGGCCCATACATCGGTTTGCCGCCAGTAGCCGTGCGGGTCGGGAAAGTTGCGCAGCGCGGTACTCGAGATCCAGACCGACACCACCGCGTAGACGGTGTCCGCCACCTGCGGGAAGGCCCGGCGAACCGCCCTGCTCCACGTGCGCTGCGCGAACATCGTCCGAGCGTAGGCCCCAAGCGATCGCTCCACCCCGCTTTCCACCACAGCTACACCCCAGGTGGTACACCGGCAACCCCCCTGGTTGCAGGCGCAGTTCAACCCACGGTTGGACGAATGGGAGCGGCCCCTCCAGTTAGCTTTCCCTCTACCGGCGGCACCACGGCATCGCAGCTCCCCACCATGTGGTGAGCCGCGATTGGCCGCGTGGTCCGCAACACCGAGGAAAGGAAACCCAAAAGTGTCCAGATCGAAGATCCGAACGAGGCCGCGGTGACCCGCTGCGTGATCGCCCTGGGCGGTTTCGCCACAGCCACTCCGGCTTCCGCAGCGCCGTCGGCGCCGCACGGCGCGCGGGCCGGCGTTGTGCCGGCAGCCATCGCCCCGTCCTTCACCGGACGAAGCGATTACTGCGACAGCTAGGTGTGCGGAAGCGGCACGTTCACCGACTCCGACTCCAAAGACACCTCGCCGGTGCCATGTCGGTGAAATCCCCTGCAACAAGGGTGTGACCAGCGGGCGTATCCGCCTTGTCACCGAGGCGCCCAACGACAAGCGGTACGGCGGCTGGCACACGACCCAATCGTGCGGCCAGTACGCAGTCTTCGGGAATCTCGCGTGGACCCAGAGCAAACCGATCTACGCCTGGGCCATTCAGGAGAACCGAAGCGGCGGCGGTACCGCAACCAGGTCCTGGGTCTTCCTCTAACGTCACGGGGGAAGCCTCAGCGGGGCCCTTCCCCCGTGATCTGTGCGGTTCAGGCGTGAGCGGGCCCTGCCAGTGTCATGCGGCGGCCGCGAGTTCGGTGGGGAACGCAGTGTGTTCGTCGAACAGCTTGCGGTGCTGTCGGCATGACGCGGGGCTGAGGCGCTGCGGGCCGGAAGCTTGGCAAGCCGGAAGGATCGGGTACGGCCAGGCACACGGGGCCGATTCTGGTCATCGGCGCTACCGGGCAACAGGGTGGCGCGACCGCTCGGTACCTGCTCGAACACGCTCGGCAATACACGCCCTGGTGAGGGGCGGCGCGTTTTCCGGACAGGCGTCTGACCGTCTATTTCACGCGACTATTCGCAACTTTGCATACTCGGCATGGACTTCACGAGGGGGGCGGTAACCCACCGCCGAGCGGAGGCGTTTGCGATTGCAGCGGTCCAGCTGGGCCTGGATGCGCCGGTGGCCGTAGGTGCTGGCGGACAGATCGAAGGCTCTCTTGACGAGACCTTGGGGACCCACTGACCCGGACGACCCGCGAAGCGAACCGCCCGCCACCGTCCAGCTGGAGGATTCTCAGGGCAGGCCCTGAGGCGGCGAAAGGGAAGCACGACCTCCATGTCTGCGTGCCTCACGGCTACGCAGGAACGGGAGTTCAGCGATCTCCTCGCCGCATCATCACATTGGTTGGTCGCACATTCGGACCACATGACTGCACACGGGGGATGACCATGCGTACTGCGCACAAGAGCTGGAAGACCTACGCCCTGGGAGCCACTGCCCTCACCGCCCTCCTCTCCGCCACGGCCTGCGAGCCGGACGGCACGAACAACGGCACGGGCGCCATCACCCCGTCCGCCACCCCGAGCGCGACCGCCTCCACCCAGCCCGGCGGGGGCGCCGGCACAGGTGGCAGCTCGCAGGACTCGGGTGGCAGCTCGCAGGACTCGGGCGGCGGCTCGGGGAACTCCGGTGGGTCGAGCAGCACCGTCGGCAAGAGGGCCACCGCCTGCAGCGACGCGAACATCTCGGTCGCCACGACGATCTACCCACATGACTCGGTCCGGCACCTCCTCCTCACGGCCACCAACACTGGCGACAAGGAATGCACTCTCTACCGCTACCCGATCGTCCGCTTCGACAACGGTCGCGAGGATCAGGTCAGCCCGATGGAGTCCGAGATGAAGGCAGTCAAGATCGGGCCGGGCAAGAAGGCGTACGCGGGCATGCTCCTCTTCCGTACTGGCGCGCCGACCAAGGCCGTGGAGACGATGACCGTCAGCCTCCAGGGCCGCGTCTCCAACGCCGATCCGGACAGCGGGCCGATCGAGGTCCCGCTGCCCGACGAGGCCAACTTCCTGAACATCGACGACAACCCCGCGGTCTCGTACTGGAACGTCAGCCGTAAGGAGGCCGAGAACTACATGTTCAAGGCCGCCGGCGGCAACTGACCCTCGCCCGAAGACCGCTCCCGGCCTCCAACAGGTCGCAGCGACCACGGCTTGCGGCGTCCTCGGTCTGCCCCTCGACCGACGACGCCGCGTACCGGCCGCTCGCGTGCTCTCCCCGGGAGCGGAGGTGACCTGTCTGAGACGCGTTCGTCGAAGCCGCCGACTGTCACAGCGACAGTGAGCAGGCATCTGGAACACACTCAGTTACCGGCGGTCCGTAACCCGAGCAGCTGGATGAGACCCGTCTTCGACCGCCCCTACGTCCTGACCGCATGAACCGCGGAGCACCACACGAGAAGACCGAGTGACCGCTCGGGGCCGTTTCCTCTTGGGGCCGTTTCGTTGACGCCTTGGCCATCTCAAGGATGCGCTCTCAGCGGTGCTGCCACCACTCAACTCAAGGTCTGAAACCCGCACGCACGCGGCCAACCCCCCTGCCGACGCAGCAGACGCGCCGGCCTCTGCGCCGCTTCCCCGGCACTCGACTGACCGCGCCGTGGATGACAGCCCCATCCCTCCACAACAGTCAAATGCGACAATTTTCGGCCCAGGGACACCGCCGGCGTGGACACGTCCGCGTCGTCCCGGCCCCTGCCGGGCCCCTGGATCTTCGCATCGAGCCTCAAGGCGGTCACCCCGGAGGCCGGCAACAACTTTGGTCGCCACTCCACCGCAGGTCAGAGCGGTTGGAGCTCCCCCGAGCGCCGCCCGACTCCGAACCCACGAGCCGCGGATTCAGTCCGTTCAGGCAAAGTTGACGCTCCGACACCCAAAAATGAACGTTTCCGCAGGTCACAGCCCTGCACAGGTGGGGCGGGTGGGACTCGAACCCACGGCCGACGGATTATGAGTCCGCTGCTCTAACCGGCTGAGCTACCGCCCCATAGCGGCGTGTCGCGTACATGTGTGCGCGCCGTCTGCCGCAGCATAGCCGCTCATACGATCTCCTGCTTCGCAGGGGCGACTTCGCATGCCCTTGAAGACTCCCCTGTGACCTGCGCAGTTCCGTCTGACATGAAAAAGGACCCCACCGGGGGCCCTCCTTCGTCCTGCTCTCCCGACTGGACTCGAACCAGTAACCTGCCGGTTAACAGCCGGCTGCTCTGCCAATTGAGCTACGGAAGATCGAAGCTCCCCCGACTGGACTCGAACCAGTAACCTGCCGGTTAACAGCCGGCTGCTCTGCCAATTGAGCTACGGAGGATTGCCTCGTTGCATCGAACGTACCTCCCTGGGTATTCGCCAGGGGGCGGGCGCTCGCTGCGACACATACATTAGCGCAAGCAGGGGGGTGCTCCGCCAATCGGTTCCCCTGACACCGATACAGACACCGACGCAGACACCGATACCGACACCGACGTCGCACCGGAGACCTACGCAAGGAAGGGTGGCCGCCATGCGCTACAAGCTCACGTTCGTGGTCGGACTGACTCTGGGTTACGTGCTGGGCACCCGTGCCGGGCGCGAGCGCTACGAGCAGTTGAAGAAATCCGCCCGTCAGGTCGCCCAGAACCCAGCCGTCCGCAACACCGCGGAGACCGCGGCCCAGCAGGGCCGCCAGTTCGCCGGCAAGGCGTACCACGTGGTCAGTGACAAGGTGGGCGACCGGGTGCCGGAGTCCGTGACCCAGCGGGTGCGCTCGCTGCGGGATCGCAACACGAACGGCACCGCCGAGGACGACTGGGGCACAAGCCCCACCTGAATCAGGCGTGACACAACCCACACGCGGGCGCGGGACCGGAGGCACCGGTCCCGCGCCCGCGCGACTGGGCGCACCGTTGCGACGCTACGCCCATAGAATTTCCGCCATGGGGATAGTCGCCGGGTTGGACAGCTCGCCCGAATTCACTCGCATCGTCGTCTGCGACGCCGACAGCGGTGCCGTGCTCAAACAGGGGTACGCGCCCCACCCGGTCGAGGGCCGTCCATCCGACGTCGACCCCCAGGCGTGGCTCCTCTCCCTCGGCGAAGCCGCCGGTGGCGGTCTCCTGGAGGGCGTACAGGCCATCGGCGTGTCCTCGCAGCAGAACGCCGTCGTGCCCCTCGACGCCCAGGGCAACACCGTGCGCCCCGCCATGGTCGGCGGCGACAAGCGCGCGCAGGTCGCCGCGGCCGACCTCGTCGACGCGCTCGGCGGGCGCGAGGCGTGGGCGCAGGCGGTGGGGTGTGTGCCGCAGGCCGCGCAGCCCGTGACCAAGCTGCGCTGGCTGAACAAGACCGAACCCGACGCCGCGCTGCGCACCGCCGTTCTCCTCCAGGCGCACGACTGGCTGGTGTGGCAGCTGCTCGGCAGGCCGGTGAGACGGACCACCGACCGCGGTGGCGCCTCCGGCACCGGCTACTGGTCCGCCGCGACCGGCGCCTACCGCGCCGACCTCGTGGAGCTGGCCCTCGGCCACCAGGCGATGCTGCCCGAGGTGATCGGCCCGGCGGACGCGGCCGGTACGACCCCGGAGGGGCTGCTGATCTCCGCGGGCACCGGCGAGACCATGGCCGCCGCCTTCGGCCTCGGGATCGGGCTCGGGGACGCCGTCGTGTCGCTGGGCGCGTCCGGGTCCGTGATGGCCGTGCACCACGAGGCGCTCGTCGACAACACCGGGATGATCACCTCCCTGGCCGACGCGACCGGCATGCACCTGCCCGTCGTCACCACCCTGAACGCCGTACGGACCCTGCGCGGGGCCGCCGAGATGCTCGGCCTCGGCGATCTGGAGAGCCTGTCGGACCTGGCCATGAAGTCGACACCGGGCGCCCACGGGCTCGTACTGCTGCCGTATCTGGAAGGCGAGCGGACGCCGAACCTGCCGCACACGGCGGGGACCCTCACCGGGCTCAGGCGGGAGTCGATGAAGCCGGAGCACCTGGCGCGGGCCGCGTTCGAGGGGATGCTGTGCGGGCTCGCCGACGCGCTCGACGTGCTGCGCGGCCGGGGGGTCGAGGTGCGACGGGTCTTCCTGCTGGGGGCCGCCGCCGAGCTGTCCGCCGTACAGGCCGCCGCGCCCGCGCTGTTCGGCGCGCAGGTCGTCGTGCCGCAGCCGGCGGACTACGCGGCGATCGGTGCCGCCCGGCAGGCGGCGTGGGCGCTCGGGGTGTCGCAGGGCACCCTCGACCCGCGCACCCCGCCGATGTGGCAGGGCCCGGCCGGACAGGTCCTGGAGCCGGGCGAGGAGCTGGCGGTGGGGCAGGCGGTGCGGCAGCAGTACGTGTCGGTGCGGGAGCAGACGTATCCCGGCGCGTTCCGCTAGACAAGGATCCGGAAGGTAAGACACCGGTATGAACGCACCCTACGGCGACCCGCAAGGCTGCACGGAGCACTGCTCTCGGCTTAATCGGTTGAGGTAACGCGGGTGGAGTGTCCGACGATAGGGGCCAGGGGCAACCACTCGCCCCGTCGCCGACTCCGAGAGACGTAGCGTGCTCATACGACTTCTGCGGACCTATCTCAGGCCCTACAAGAAACCCATCGCCCTCCTGGTGCTGCTGCAGTTCCTCCAGACCTGCGCCACCCTCTACCTGCCCACGCTCAACGCGGACATCATCGACAACGGTGTCGTGAACGGCGACACCGGCTACATCCTGAGCTTCGGCGCTCTGATGATCGGCATCTCGCTGGCGCAGGTGGTGTGCAACATCGGGGCCGTGTTCTACGGCGCCCGGACCGCCGCCGCGCTCGGCCGGGACATGCGGACGGCGGTCTTCGACCGGGTGCAGTCGTTCTCGGCGCGCGAGGTGGGCCACTTCGGTGCGCCCACGCTGATCACCCGTACCACCAATGACGTGCAGCAGGTCCAGATGCTGGCCCTGATGACGTTCACCCTGCTGGTGTCGGCGCCCATCATGTGTGTCGGCGGCATCGTGCTGGCGCTCGGTCTGGACGTGCCGCTGTCCGCGGTGCTGGTGGCCGTGGTGCCGACGCTGGGCATCTGCGTGACGTTGATCGTACGGCGGCTGCGGCCGCTGTTCCGGTCCATGCAGGTGCGCCTCGACACCGTGAACCGGGTGCTGCGCGAGCAGATCAGCGGCAACCGGGTCATCCGGGCGTTCGTTCGGGACGAGTACGAGGAGGGGCGCTTCCGGAAGGCGAACACCGACCTGACGGAGATCTCCCTCAAGACCGGCAACCTGCTCGCGCTGATGTTCCCCGTGGTCATGACGACGGTGAACCTGTCGTCGATCGCGGTGGTGTGGTTCGGTGCCCACCGGATCGACAGCGGCGGCATGCAGATCGGCGATCTGACCGCGTTCCTCGCCTATCTGATGCAGATCGTCATGTCCGTGATGATGGCCACCTTCATGTTCATGATGGTGCCGCGCGCGGAGGTGTGCGCCGAGCGCATCCAGGAGGTCCTGGACACCTCGTCGAGCGTGGTCCCGCCGACGGCGCCCGTCACCGAGCTTCGGCGGCACGGGCATCTGGAGTTGCGCGGTGCGGGCTTCCGCTACCCGGGCGCGGAGGAGCCGGTGCTCAAGGCGATCGACCTGGTGGCCCGGCCCGGCGAGGTGACCGCCGTGATCGGCTCTACCGGCAGCGGCAAGTCCACCCTGCTGGGGCTCGTCCCCCGGCTGTTCGACGCGACCGACGGCGAGGTGCTCGTCGACGGCACCGAGGTGTCGACCATCGATCCGAAACTGCTGGCCAAGACCGTCGGACTCGTGCCGCAGAAGCCGTATCTCTTCGCGGGCACGGTCGCCACGAACCTGCGCTACGGCAATCCGGACGCCACGGACGAGGAGCTGTGGCACGCGCTGCAGGTGGCGCAGGCCAAGGACTTCGTCGAGCGGCTGGAGAACGGGCTCGACTCCCCCATCGCCCAGGGCGGCACCAACGTCTCCGGCGGTCAGCGGCAGCGGCTCGCCATCGCGCGCACGCTCGTGCAGCGGCCGGAGATCTACCTCTTCGACGACTCCTTCTCCGCCCTCGACTACGCGACCGACGCGGCCCTGCGCGCGGCGCTCGCCGAGGAGACCGCGGAGGCGACCGTCGTGATCGTCGCCCAGCGGGTGGCCACCATCCGCGACGCCGACCGGATCGTCGTCCTCGACGAGGGCCGGGTCGTCGGCACCGGCACCCACCGCGCGCTGATGGCGGACAACGAGACCTACCGGGAGATCGTGCTCTCCCAGCTCACGGAAGCGGAGGCTGCCTGATGGCCGGGCCCATGGGGCGCATGATGGCGGGCGGCGGTCCCGAGACCCGGTCGATCGACTTCAAGGTGTCCGGCAGGCGGCTGCTCGCCCAGTTCAAACCGGAGCGGCTCACCCTCTACGCGATGCTGTGCTGCGTCGTGGTGAGCGTCGGCCTCAACGTGGCCGGGCCGAAGATCCTCGGCGAGGCCACCGACCTGGTCTTCGCGGGCATCATCGGCCGGCAGATGCCCGCCGGCGCCAGCAAGGAGGAGGTCCTCGCGGGGATGCGGGAGCGCGGCGAGGGTCAGGTCGCCGACATGCTCCGCAGCACCGACTTCACCCCCGGCGAGGGCATCGACTTCACCGCCGTGGGGCATGTCCTGCTCTTCGCGGTCGGGGTGTTCCTCGTCGCGGGACTGCTGATGGCGGTCGCGACGCGGCTGGTCAACCGGACCGTCAACCGCACGATGTTCCGGATGCGCGAGGACGTGCAGACGAAGATGTCGCGGCTGCCGCTGTCGTACTTCGACAAGCGCCAGCGCGGCGAGGTCCTGTCCCGCGCCACGAACGACATCGACAACATCGGCCAGACCCTCCAGCAGTCGATGGGCCAGCTGATCAACTCGCTGCTCACCATCATCGGGGTGCTCGCGATGATGTTCTGGGTGTCCTGGCTGCTGGCCCTGGTCGCGCTGGTCACCGTGCCGCTGTCGTTCGTCGTCGCCACGCGCGTGGGCAAGCGCTCGCAGCCGCACTTCGTGCAGCAGTGGCGCTCCACCGGCAAGCTCAACGCCCACATCGAGGAGATGTACACCGGGCACACCCTGGTGAAGGTGTTCGGCCGCCAGGACGAGTCGGCCGCGCAGTTCGCCGAGCAGAACGAGGCGCTGTACGAGGCCGGGTTCAAGGCGCAGTTCAACAGCGGGGTCATGCAGCCGCTGATGATGTTCGTCTCGAACCTCAACTACGTGCTGGTGGCGGTCGTGGGCGGGCTGCGGGTCGCGACCGGTTCCCTGTCCATCGGTGACGTGCAGGCCTTCATCCAGTACTCCCGGCAGTTCTCGATGCCGCTGACACAGGTCGCGTCGATGGCGAACCTCGTGCAGTCGGGTGTCGCCTCGGCCGAGCGGATCTTCGAACTCCTCGACGCGGAGGAGCAGGAGGCCGACCCGGTCCCGAGCGCGAAGCCGGAGGAACTGCGCGGGCGGGTCGCCCTGGAGCACGTCTCCTTCCGCTACGACCCCGACAAGCCGCTCATCGAGGACCTCTCCCTGAAGGTCGAACCCGGGCACACGGTCGCGATCGTCGGCCCGACGGGAGCCGGGAAGACCACCCTGGTCAACCTGCTCATGCGGTTCTACGAGGTCTCGGGCGGCCGGATCACCCTCGACGGCGTGGACATCTCGACGATGTCCCGGGACGACCTGCGCGCCGGGATCGGCATGGTCCTCCAGGACACCTGGCTGTTCGGCGGCACGATCGCGGAGAACATCGCGTACGGCGCCGCACGCGAGGTCACCCCGGGCGAGATCGAGGAGGCGGCCCGGGCGGCCCACGCGGACCGGTTCATCCGCACCCTGCCCGAGGGCTACGACACCGTGATCGACGACGAGGGCAGCGGGGTGAGCGCGGGCGAGAAGCAGCTCATCACCATCGCCCGGGCGTTCCTGTCGGACCCGGTGATCCTGGTCCTCGACGAGGCGACGAGTTCGGTGGACACCCGTACCGAGGTCCTGATCCAGAAGGCGATGGCCAAACTGGCGCACGGCCGCACCTCGTTCGTCATCGCGCACCGTCTGTCGACGATCCGGGACGCGGACACGATCCTCGTCATGGAGAACGGATCGATCGTCGAACAGGGCACGCACACGGACCTGTTGGAGGCCGACGGGGCGTACGCGCGCCTGTACAAGGCGCAGTTCGCGCAGGCGGTGGCGGAAGTGGACTAGCGGGAAGGGGTCGTCGGGAAACGACCCCTTCCTCAGTCCAGGTATCCCCTCAACTGGTCCGCGAAGGCATGGTCGCGCAGCTTGTTGAGCGTCTTCGACTCGATCTGGCGAATCCGTTCCCGTGTGACGCCGAAGATGCGGCCGATCTCCTCCAGCGTGCGGGCCCGGCCGTCGGCCAGTCCGTACCGGAGTTGGACCACCTTGCGTTCACGCTCGCCCAGGGTGGACAGCACCGCTTCCAGGTGCTCCCTGAGCAGCAGGAAGGCCGCCGACTCGACCGGAGAGGCCGCGTCGCCGTCCTCGATGAGGTCGCCGAGGGCGACGTCGTCCTCCTCGCCCACCGGGGCATGCAGGGACACCGGTTCCTGGGCCAGGCGCAGGACCTCGCTGACGCGTTCCGGGGCGAGGTCGAGGTGGGCCGCGACCTCTTCCGGGGTCGGTTCGTAGCCGCGTTCCTGGAGCATGCGGCGCTGGACGCGGACGACCCGGTTGATCAACTCGACGACGTGGACCGGGACTCGGATCGTCCGGGCCTGGTCGGCGAGGGCCCGGGACATGGCCTGGCGGATCCACCAGGTGGCGTAGGTGGAGAACTTGTAGCCGCGGGCGTAGTCGAACTTCTCGACCGCCCGGATCAGGCCCAGGTTGCCTTCCTGCACCAGGTCGAGCATGGTCAGGCCGCGGCCGACGTACCGTTTCGCGACGGACACGACGAGCCGCAGGTTCGCCTCGATGAGGCGGCGCTTGGCCATCCGGCCCAGAACGACCAGGCGGTCCAGGTCGAGCGCCAACTGGCTGTCCAGGTCGGGAGTGTTGAGCAGTTTCTCCTCGGCGAACAGGCCGGCCTCGACCCGGCGGGCGAGGTCGACCTCCTCGGCCGCGGTGAGCAGCGGGATGCGGCCGATCTCCCGCAGGTACTGGCGGAACAGGTCCGAGGACGGGCCGCCGGTGTCGACCCGGCCGCGGGGCGGCTCGGGCGGTTCGACCGGCTCGGTCTCCACGTGCTCCAGGGCTTCCGCGGGCGGGGCGTCCGGTTCCGCCTCGGGGTGGTGCGCGACACGGTTCTGCGGGGGCACCGCGACGAGGACGTCGGGCTCGGCGTCCTGCTCTGTCGTGTCGTCGGTACTGTTCTCGGTCTGTGCGAGGGTCTGGGTCTGCACGGGGGCGACCTCCAGGATGATCGCTGCCAAGGAGGGCGGCAGCGGTACTTCGGGGGCGGAGTCGGCGGCCTCGCCGCTGTCCGTCCCGTACGCGATGAGCGGAACCGCGGGGGTCTGGGACCCGCTGGGGACGGATCGGCCGCGCTCCGAGGACTCAGGCACCGGAACCCAGTGTGTAGTACGACACATCGCCGCCACGAGGGGCGTGCGGTGACTTTTTGCAATCGGGTCGTGACCGCGCAGTTACTCCGCCGTACGCGTCGCTAGAGGGCGGCGGCCCCATGCTCCCGTAGTGCCTGGCCGTACTGCTGGAGGACCCACAGTTCGTTCTGCACGGCGGCCAGGTGGGCCGGGTCGCCGCCGCTGCCGAGGCGGACCAGGGTGCCCTGGATCTCCTGGATGCGGCGGTCGACGGCGCGGCGGCGGACCGTGACCAGCTGATCGCCCGCGTAGTTCTCGTCGACCGTCTTGCGCATGATCGCCTCGACGGCCAGCTCCGTGACCATCGCGCGGACCGTGTCGTCGGGGGCGGCCTCGCGGACCCGGACGAGGTAGTCCTGGGAGTCCTGGACGCCGTACTCCGCGCCGCCCGCGTCCATGATGGCCTGGCGTACGGCCGCGTAGGGCGGAGCGGTGAACTCGTCGATGCCGTACGCGTCGAAGGCCGGGGAGACCAGCTCGGGGCGCTGGAGCGCGAGCTTGAGCAGCTCGCGCTCGGTGGCGTAGACGGGGTTGCGCAGGGTGAGGGCGGGGCCGGAGACGGCGGGTCGGTGCGCTCCGTCGTACGACGGCTGCGGGCCGCGGCCCGAGGGGGCCGGGCCCTTGCCGCCGCGGTCGCGGGCCCACCGGGCCAGCTGGGCCACCCGCTTGACCACGAATTGGGTGTCGAGGATGCCGAGCATGCCGGCGAGCTGGACGGCGACCTCGTGCTGGGCACCGCTGTTCTTGATGCGGGCGACGATCGGGGCGGCCTCGTCCAGGGCGGCGGCGCGGCCGGCGGGGGTGTCGAGGTCGTAGCGGACGACGATCTGGCGCAGCGCGAACTCGAAGAGCGGGGTGCGGGGTTCGACCAGGTCGGCGACCGCCTCGTCGCCCTTGGCCAGGCGCAGCTCGCAAGGGTCCATGCCGTCGGGGGCGATCGCGATGTAGGTCTCGGCGGCGAACTTCTGGTCGTCCTCGAAGGCGCGCAGGGCCGCCTTCTGGCCGGCCGCGTCGCCGTCGAAGGTGAAGATCACGCGGGCCGAGCCGTTGTCCATCAGCAGCCGGCGGAGGATCTTGATGTGGTCACCGCCGAAGGCCGTGCCGCAGGTCGCGATGGCGGTGGTGACGCCGGCGAGGTGGCAGGCCATGACGTCGGTGTAGCCCTCGACGACGACCGCGCGGGACGCCTTGGCGATGTCCTTCTTCGCGAGGTCGATGCCGTAGAGGACCTGGGACTTGCGGTAGATCGCCGTGTCGGGCGTGTTGAGGTACTTGGGTCCGTTGTCCGCCTCGTAGAGCTTGCGCGCGCCGAAGCCGACGACGTCTCCGCCGATGTCGCGGATGGGCCACATCAGGCGGCCGCGGAAGCGGTCGATGGGGCCGCGACGGCCCTCCTGGGCGAGACCGGAGAGCAGGATCTCCTTGTCGCTGAAGCCCTTGCCGCGCAGGAAGCGGGTGAGGTGGTCCCAGCCCTGGGGGCTGTACCCGACGGAGAAGTGCGCGGCGGCGGCCTGGTCGAAGCCGCGCTCGGCGAGGAACTGGCGGCCGGCGTCGGCCTCCGGGCTGGTGGCCAGCTGCTCCATGTACCAGTCGGCGGCGATCTTGTGGGCCTCGACCAGACGGATGCGCTCGCCGCGCTGGTGGGAGGGGTTGTAGCCGCCCTCCTCGTACCGCAGGGTGATGCCGGCCTGGGCGGCCAGGCGCTCGACCGACTCGGAGAAGGTGAGGTGGTCGACCTTCATCACGAACGTGATGGTGTCGCCGCCCTCCTGGCAGCCGAAGCAGTGGAAGAGACCCTTGCTCGGACTGACCTGGAAGGACGGCGACTTCTCGTCGTGGAAGGGGCACAGGCCCTTGAGGTTGCCACCGCCCGCGTTGCGCAGCTGGAGGTACTCGGACACGACGGCGTCGATCGGGACCGCGTCCCGTACCGCCTTCACGTCCTCGTCGTTGATCCGTCCTGCCACGCGTGAAGTCTACGGGGAGGTACTGACACCTACGGGACGAGGCTGACGAGTGGAACGTGCGGGTCCGCCAGCGCCTCCGTGTCCACCTGAGCCCCGGATCGGATCAGTGCCTGGATCGGCTCCGTGACGTCCCACACGTTGACGTTCATCCCGGCCAGCACACGGCCCTGCTTCACCCAGAAGGCGATGAACTCCCGCTTCGCGGCGTCTCCCCGGATCACCACTTCGTCGTACGAGCCCGGGGGCGCCCAGCCGCTGTACTCCATCCCCAGGTCGTACTGGTCGGAGAAGAAGTAGGGCACGCGGTCGTACGTCACCTGGCGGCCCAGCATCGCGCGCGCCGCCGCCGGGCCGCCGTTGAGGGCGTTGGCCCAGTGCTCGACCCGCAGCTGGTTGCCGAAGAGGGCGTGGTGGAAGGAGGCCACGTCGCCGGCCGCGTAGATGTCCGGGTCGGAGGTGCGCAGTTGTCCGTCCACGGCGATGCCGCCGCCGTGCGCCCGGTCCGCGAGTTCCAGCCCGGCCGCCTCCGCGAGGGCGACGCGGGGGGCCGCGCCGACCGCCGCGAGGACGTCGTGCGCGGGGTGTTCCTCGCCGTCGTCGGTGCGGGCCGCGAGGACCATGCCGTCCTGCCCGACGATCTCCGTCAGTCGCGCCCCGAAGTGGAAGCGGACGCCGTGCTCGCGGTGCAGCTCCGCGAAGACGTTGCCGAGCTCGGGGCCGAGGACCGAGTACAGCGGGGTGGACGAGGAGGCGACGACGGTGACCTCGGCGCCGTACTCCCGGGCCGCCGCCGCGACCTCCAGACCGATCCAGCCGGCGCCGGCGATCACCAGGTGGCCGTTGTCCCTGCCCAGGGCGGCCAGGACGCCCTTGAGGCGCTCGGCGTGGGCGAGGCGGCGCAGGTGGTGGACGCCCGCGAGGTCGGTCCCCGGGATGTCCAGACGGCGGGGTTCGGCGCCGGTGGCGAGCAGCAGCTTGTCGTAGCGGACGGCGGTGCCGTCCTCGCCGAAGCGGACCGTCTTCGCCGTACGGTCGATGGCGTCCACGGTCTCGCCGAGGTGCAGTTCGATGTCGTTGCGCGCGTACCAGGCGGGCTCGTGCACGAAGACGCTGTCGCGCTCCTCCTTGCCGAGGAGGTAGCCCTTGGAGAGCGGCGGGCGCTCATAGGGGTGGTCGCGTTCGTCGCAGATCAGTATCACGCGGCCGGTGAAGCCCTCCGTCCGGAGCGTCTCGGCCGCCTTCGCACCGGCGAGACCTCCTCCCACGATGACAAAAGTCTGATCCGCGTCGACCACTTGGTTCCTCCTCGTAAGCGTGCCGCCACATGGGAGCGTCCCGCACGGAGTGTGATGGGGGAAGAGGGAGTGACCCGATCAGGCCACGGAGGGTCACATTCGGACTCGTTTCATGTCACTCCCGTCTCCTCCGCACAACTTGTACCCCGCAAGCATCACAGGTGACCCGTGAGACGTGCGTGAAGCGAACGCGCGGACGCGTCGGTGAGGGACCCGATCTGGTCGACGATCACCCGCTTGCGCGCCCGGTCGTCGGGCGCCCGGTCGAACAGCGCGCGGAACTGGGGGTCGAGTCCGTCCGGGGCGCGGACGGTGAGCGCCTCGGCCAGTTCGGCGACGACGATCCGCTGGTCGGCCCGCAGCCGCTCCTGCTCGGCGCGCTGCATGACGTACCGGTCGGCGACGGCCTTGAGGACCGCGCACTCCAGGCGGGTCTCGTGCGGTACGACGAGTTCGGCGTCGTACCTCGTGAGTCTCCCGGTGCCGTAGCGCGCGCGGGTGGCGGCCTCGGCGGACAGGCAGAAGCGGCCGATGAGCTGGCTGGTGGCGTCCTTGAGGCGGGCCTGAGCGACGGCCGAGCCGTCGTAGCCGTGCGGCCACCAGGGTTCCTCCTGGAGCCGGTCCAGTGCGGCGGCGAGTTCGGCGGGGTCGGTGTCCTCGGGGACGTACCTCCCGAGAGCGACCTCGAAGACCGCCCGGCGTTCCGGTTCGGCGTGCAGGCAGCTGGGGTCGATGTGGCCCGCGTGCAGTCCGTCCTCGACGTCGTGGACCGAGTAGGCCACGTCGTCGGACCAGTCCATGACCTGGGCCTCGAAGGTGGTGCGGGTGCCCGGGGCGTCCTTGCGGATCCAGTCGAAGACGGGGCGGTCGTCCTCGTAGACGCCGAACTTCCGGGTCGCCCGGGCTCCGCGGGTCCAGGGGTACTTCGTGGCCGCGTCGAGGGTGGCCCTGGTGAGGTTCAGTCCCACCGAACCCTCTTCGGTGAAGCGCTTGGGCTCGAGTCGGGTCAGAAGCCGCAGGGACTGGGCGTTGCCCTCGAAGCCGCCGCAGTCGTCGGCGAACTCGTTGAGTGCCTGTTCGCCGTTGTGGCCGAAGGGAGGGTGGCCGAGGTCGTGGGCGAGGCAGGCGGCCTCCACCAGGTCGGGGTCGCAGCCGAGGGCCGAGCCGAGTTCCCGGCCCACCTGGGCGCATTCCAGGGAGTGGGTGAGACGGGTGCGGGGGCTGGCGTCCCACGCCTGGCTGAGGGTTCCCGGTGTGACGACCTGTGTCTTGCCGGCGAGCCTTCTGAGGGCGGCCGAGTGGAGGATGCGGGCGCGGTCGCGCTGGAAGGCGGTGCGGCCGGGGCGCTTGTCGGGTTCTGGGGCCCAGCGTTCGGTTGACTGCGGGTCGTACGGCATGTCTCGACAGTACGGGCAGCGACTGACAATTCGCCGATCCGTCTGCCGGGTGCTGTCATCCGGCGAGTGCGGGCAGTTCGTGGCTGGTCGCGCAGGTTCCCGCGCCGCTCGGGTGAGCCACCTGGTCGTAGCGGTGGATGATCAGGTCGGCCATGGCCGGGTGGGTGCCGAGCGGGGCCGCCGCCACCCACGGGGCCTTCTCCGCGCACTGCCTGGCGAACAGGCCCGGTGCCGTGAAGTACGAGGCCACCGCGATCCTGTGGCGGCCCCTTGCCGTCAGGGCCCGGATCGCCGTGTCGACCGTCGGGGTCGCCGCGGAGGCGTAGGCCGGGACCACCGGGACTCCCAGTCGGTCCGCCAGCAGCTTTGCCGTGCGGCGGGTGTCGAGTGCCGACTCCGGGTCGCGGGAGCCGGCCGCCGCCAGGACCACGGCGCTCTCCCGCCGCAGCTCCTCGTCCGTCCGTGCGGGCCAGCCCGCCTCGACCAGGCGGGCGTGGAGGGTGTCCACCAGGAGGGGGTGCGGGCCGAGCGGGGCCGCCACGCGCGTGCGTGCCGGGCAGGCCGCCGCCATTTCCGGGATGTCGCGCTTCACGTGGTAGCCGCGGGAGAGGAGGAGCGGGACCAGGACCGCCGCGGCGTCGCCGAGTTTCGCCAGCGTGTCCGGGAGCAGCGGCTCGTTGAGCTCGATGTGGCCCAGGCGCACCGGCAGGTCGGGGCGCTGCTCGCGGACCTGGTCGAGGAGTTCGTGAACCGTCTTCAGGGTGCGCGGGTCACGGCTGCCGTGGGCCACCAGGACGAGCGCGGGCGGCTCGGCGCGGCGCCTGTCGTCGAGGGAGACGAGACGGGGCTGGCTGCTGATCCGGTTCATGGATCGATGGTCGCGGCCGGAAGTTGCCTCCCCGTTTCCTGGCAATGACGCGTCCTTTCCAACGGTTCACGCGGGCGCGCAGCAGGATGTGAGGTGCCATGACCTGGCAATTCACCCTCGGGAGTGAGCCTGGTCACGCGTCGGTGGACGAACCGATCGGCCTGACGGCACGTCTCTGCTTGTCGAACAACCGACCGAGAGGGGTCGTCCGATGCGACTGCCGAGGGTACGTGGACTGCGCGGACCGCGCCTGCCACGCACGCGTGCCGGGCGGCGCAGGCTCGTGCAGGCCGTGATGGCGGGGTGTGTGCTGGCACTGCTTCCGTCGACCTGGATGTACGTCGTGACGGGCGACCGGCTGCGGACGACGGCCGACGTGCCGCGCACCGAGGTGGCCGTCGTCTTCGGTGCCGGGCTGTGGGACGGCGAGCCGTCGCCGTATCTCGCGCACCGGCTCGACGCGGCGGCGAAGCTGTACCGGGAGAACCGGATCGAGGTCGTCCTCGTCACCGGCGACAACAGCCGCGAGGACTACGACGAGCCAGACGCCATGCGCGCGTACCTGACCCGGCACGGCGTCCCGGACACCCGGATCGTCAGCGACTACGCCGGCTTCGACACCTGGGACTCCTGCGTCCGGGCCAGGAAGATCTTCGGCGTGCACCGGGCCGTGCTGATCAGTCAGGGGTTCCACATCCGGCGCGCGGTCGCCCTCTGTCAGGCGGCGGGAGTCACCTCGTACGGCGTCGGCGTCGACGCCAGGCATGACGCCACCTGGTACTACGGCGGCACCCGGGAGATCTTCGCGGCGGGCAAGGCGGTCCTGGACGCGGTGGTCCGGCCGGATCCGCGGTTCCTGGGGCCGAAGGAGCCGGGGGTCACGAACGCGCTGGCGTCGGCGCGCTGACCGAGCGGGCGGCGAGGGCCGGGGCCGGGGCGCGACGGCCCCGCCCCCGGGCACGTTTCACCGTCCGGTGAAGCGCGGGGCGCGTTTCTCCAGGAACGCGGTCATGCCCTCCTTCTGGTCGGCGGTCGCGAACAGGGCGTGGAAGACCCGGCGTTCGAAGCGGATGCCGTCACGCAGACCGGTCTCCAGGGCCTGGCGCACACACTCACGGGCCGCCCTGACCGCCGTACGCCCGTACGAGGCGATCGTCGCGGCCGCCTCCAGGGCCTCCGGCAGGACCCGGTCGTCCGGTACGACCCGGGAGACGAGGCCGCAGCGTCCCGCCTCCCGCGCGTCCATCGTGCGTCCGGTGAGGATCAGGTCCATGGCCTTGGCCCCGCCGACGAGTCGGGTCAGGCGCTGGGTGCCGCCGATGCCCGGGATCACGCCGAGCTTGATCTCCGGCTGTCCGAAGACCGCCGACTCCCCCGCGACGACGAGGTCGCACATCATCGCCAGTTCGCAACCGCCGCCCAGCGCGGGGCCGTTGACGGCGGCGATCTTCGGGGTGCGCAGGTCGGCGAACTCCTCCCACGCGGCGAAGTAGTCCTCGGCCGCCATGTCCACGGCCGACTTGCCGGCCATCTCCCTGATGTCGGCGCCCGCCGCGAAGACCCGCTCCGAACCGGTGACGACGAAGCAGCCGACCTCCTGGTCCTCGTCCAACGGGCGCAGGACCTCCAGGAGTTCGGCCAGCAGCTCGGAGCTGAGCGCGTTCAGGACGTGCGGGCGGTGCAGTCGCACGGTCACGACGCCGCCGTGCCGTTCGAGCTTCAGGTTGTTCATCGGCCTTCCCTTCTAGGAGTCCCAGATCGCGCCGTACGCGGGGATCCCCCGCCGCTCCAGACCGTGCACCACCTGCCAGGTCAGCTTCTTGTTGGAGATGCAGATGACGGCTTCGGCCCCGAACTCCCGGTAGGCCTCGTGGGCGAGGCGCACCATGTCGGGCTTGCCGTGCCGGGAGGTGTCCCAGACCAGCGCGTTCGGCTGGACGGCGAGGATCTCGTCGACGAGGTCGTCGCCGTAGGTGGCGCGGGGGTCGCGGGTCGCCCAGACCAGGCGGGAGGGGACCTCGGCGGCAAGGAGATGGGGCAGACAGGGGCCGATGCCGCTGCCGGTCGCCACGTAGACCACCTTCTTGAACAGGACCTCGATGTTGGCGACTCCGGCGGTCGTGATGCCCTTGACCCAGACCTTCGACGGCAGGTCGTCGATGAACGCCCCCGTCCAGTCCCCGGCCCGGGAGATGGTGAGCCGGAAGCCGGGTTCGCCGGGCGCGGGGACGTTGGCGAAGGAGTGCCATTCCTTCAGCGGGCTGCGGCTGATCGCCGTGGAGGAGCCCGCGAAGGGGGTCTCGCCGTGGTCGAAGCGGGCCAGCACGACGTGGGAGGAGGGGCGTTCGAGGCGTACGGGCACCTTGCGCAGCCGCAGCCAGGGCAGGGCGACGCTGAAGGTGACGACCGCGAGGACGGTCACCTCGAAGGGGCCGGGGGCGGCGAGGAGTGTGTGCGTCCAGAAGAGGGCCAGGGCCGTCCAGCCGCCGAAACGGTGGATCTTCTCGAAGTGGTCGTGCCGGCGGGACCGGAAGGGCGGCAGGGCCGTGGCGACGATGAGGGCCAGGAGGGCCAGCAGGGTCCAACCGACCGCCATGAGGGGGCGGTTGCGGGTTCCGATCGTCAGGGCCAGGAACCAGGCCGTGCCCGCCAGTGCCCCGCCCACGTGCAGGCCACCGAAGTGGTAGACCTTCCCGAGCGTCCAGCGGATCCTCAGGGGCCAGCTCGTCGGAGCCGAAGTCGCCAGCCGGAAGAGGAGGTTGACGACGTACTGCTGGCGGACGACGACGGCGAGGGCCAGGTTGACGAGCGCCGCGTGGCCCATGGTCCGTGCCGAGGGAGTCCAACTCGTGCACAGAAAGACGAGGTTGGCCGTGAAGACCAGGGCCGCCAGCCGGTTGTAGTGCATCAGGCGGGGGTGCTTGAGCAATCGGCGGGGCCCCGGGACGAGCGGGGGCAGGTCGAGTTGCCGCCGGTTGAGCGATGTGGTCATCGGACCGCTCCCTGAAGAGTCGCCCGATCGCCTTCCAGAGCCATCCGCAGCAGCGCCTCCTTGTCGACCTTGCCCCGGTCCGTCTCCGGCAGGACTGGCAGGGGCATGACACTTTCAGGGACGCAGTAGTACGGCAGCACGTCCGCGACGGCCCTCCGTGCCCGTTCGGGGTCGACGTCGGCCGGGCAGACGAAGGAGACCAGGGTGCGGGCGTCCCGTTTCAGGGTCACCGCACGGGCGCAGCCCGCCACGGACTCCAGGACCGAGGAGACCGAGTCGAGCTCGACGCGGAAACCCCGGACCTTGACCTGGTCGTCGGTGCGGCCGAGGTGTTCGAGCTCACCGTCGGGGGTCCAGCGGCCGAGATCGCGGGTGCGGAACATCCGGTGGTCGCCGCCGAGGAAGGGGTCGGGGGCATAGCGCTCGGCATTCAGCGCCGGGTTGTCCAGATAGCCCGCCGAGACGCCGTCGCCGCCCGCCCACATCTCGCCGACCGCCCCGATCGGCAGCGGGCGACGGTCGGCGTCGAGGACGTAGACCGTGTTGTTGGGGGTGGGACGGCCGATGGTCAGCAGCGGGGCCGACGGGTCGTGACGGCTCATCGTGTTGACGATGGTCGTCTCGGTCGGGCCGCAGCAGTTGTAGAAGGCGGCCCTGCGCGCCCAGCGGTCGGCGAGGGGGCGCGGGCAGGGCTCTCCGGCGACGGCGACCGTCCGCACCCGCCGGCAGAGCGCCGGGTCGATGCCGGACAGGACGGTCGGGGTGGCGATCAGGACGTCGGCCGTGCGGGCCGTCGCGGTGATGTCCCGGCCGCGGATGACGAGGGTGCCGCCGCGGGTGAGGCAGCCGAGGATCTCCCAGGCCGCCATGTCGAAGGCCACGTTGAGGAGGTGGGCCACGCGGTCGCCGGGCCGGATGCCGAGGCCGCCGGGTTCGGTGAGGAGGAGGCCCGCCACGTTGCGGTGGGTGACCTTCACGCCGTTGGGGCGGCCCGTGGTGCCGGAGGTGAACAGGACGTAGCAACCGTCGTCGGGGCGCGCGGTGGGCGGGGGCGCGGCCGGTGGCTCGTACGGCAGCGGTTCGTCGAGGGTGATCACCTGGGGAGCTGCGGGGACGCGGGCCGCGTGCTCGGCGACGGTGAGGACGATCCTGGTGCGGGCGGCCCGGACCACGTGGGCGAGCTGGGCCGGCGGTGTGAGGCCGATGTCCTGGGGGACGTAGGCGGCGCCCGCCTTCAGGATGCCGAGCAGACCGACGAGCATCGGGACGGAGCGGCGGACGAAGAGCCCGACGTGGTCGCCGGGGCGGACGCCCTCGCGGACCAGACGGGCGGCGACGGCGTCGGCGTACCGGTCGAGCTCACCGTAGGTGATCCGCGCGCCGGCGTGTTCCGCCGCCACGGCACGGGGGGTCGCGGCCGCCCGGCGCTCGATCGCGCGGTGGACGAGCGGGTCGGGGACGGGAACGGTGGGTCCGTGGCCGTAGGCCCGGAAGAGCTGCTGGTCGCGGGGGACCAAGTGGCGCAGAGACATGCTGGCGGAACCTCCTGGCTGGCTTCTCGCATCACGGTGTGCCTGGCGCCAAGCTGGATCCGCTTTCGACTCTAGTCCCGGTTTTTCAACTCTCAACGATGTGTGATCGGCCAAGCACGCGACGGAATGCGCCACATGTGGCGTCTTTCACATCGCAGGCAACTTCCGTGCCGCGCGGCGGCGACTGTCAGGTGGGCACGTGCGTGCCTCACCGTTTCAGGGCGCCGATCGGGAGGTCGCCGTCTTGGGCGCGTAACAAAGGGTCGTCCCCGGCGTAACACGGCCGACGCACGCTGAGGAGCATGCCGAACTCCGTGACGCCCACGCACTGCCCGTACTGCGCCCTGCAGTGCGGCATGAACCTGACCCCCGCTCCGGACGGGACCGTCGAGGTGAGCGAGCGCGCGGATTTCCCGGTGAACCGGGGCGCGCTGTGCGGCAAGGGCCGTACGGCGCCCGCGGTGCTCTCGTCCCGGGTGCGCCTGACCTCCCCGTTGGTGCGCTCCGGGGGCACGCTGGTGCCCGCGACCTGGGACGAGGCCCTGGACCGGATCGCCGGGGAGTTGTCCCGCACGCGCACGGAGCATGGCCCGGACGCGTGCGGGGTCTTCGGCGGGGGCGGCCTCACCAACGAGAAGGCGTACACGCTCGGCAAGTTCGCCCGGGTCGTCCTCGGCACCTCGCAGATCGACTACAACGGGCGCTTCTGCATGTCGTCCGCGGCGGCCGGCGGCATGAAGGCCTTCGGTCTGGACCGCGGGCTGCCGTTCCCGCTGGAGGACATCCCGAAGTCCGGCTGTGTGATCCTGGTCGGCTCGAATCCCGCCGAGACCATGCCGCCGTCCCTGCGGTTCTTCACCGAACTGCGGGAGAACGGCGGCACGTTGATCGTCGTCGACCCGCGCCGCACCAAGACGGCCGAGCAGGCCGACCTGCATCTGATGCCCCGCCCCGGCACGGACCTGGCTCTCGCGCTCGGGCTGCTGCACCTGGTGGTGGCGGAAGGCCGCACGGACGAGGCGTACATCGCCGAGCGCACGGTCGGCTGGGAGGACGCGCGGGCCGCCGCGATGGCCCACTGGCCGGAGTACGTGGAACGGATCACCGGTGTGCCGGTGCCCCAACTGCGGGAGACCGTACGGCTGTTCTGCGAGCCCGAGTCCGCGATGGTGCTCACCGCGCGCGGGCCCGAGCAGCAGTCCAAGGGCACCGACACGGTGAGCGCGTGGATCAACCTGTGCCTGGCGACCGGGCGGGCGGGACGGCCGTTCAGCGGGTACGGCTGTCTGACCGGGCAGGGCAACGGGCAGGGCGGGCGCGAACACGGCCAGAAGGCCGACCAGTTGCCCGGCTACCGCAAGCTGGACGACCCGGCGGCGCGGGCGCATGTCGCCGAGGTGTGGGGCGTGGACCCCGACTCGCTGCCCGGACCGGGGCGCAGCGCCTACGAGTTGCTCGACGCGCTCGGCACGGACATCAGGTCGCTGCTGCTGATGGGGTCCAACCCGGTGGTGTCGGCGCCGCACGCCGCGCACATCGAGGAGCGCATCAAGTCCCTTGATTTCCTGGCGGTTTGTGACGTCGTCCTGTCGGAGACCGCGGCCCTCGCGGACGTCGTACTGCCGGTGACTCAGTGGGCCGAGGAGACGGGCACGACGACCAACCTGGAGGGCCGGGTGCTGCTGCGCCGGCGGGCGATCACCCCGCCGGACGGCATCCGCAGCGACCTGGAGGTCATGCACGAACTCGCCGACCGCCTCGGGGTGGAGAAGGGCTTCCCGACCGACCCCGAGGAGGTCTTCGAGGAGCTGCGCCGGGCGAGCGCGGGCGGTCCGGCCGACTACTCCGGGATCACCTACCGGCGGCTGGCCGAGGAGAACGGGATGTTCTGGCCCTGCCCGATGCCGGAGAAGGACGTACCGGCCGGTGCTGAGGACGTGCACCCCGGCACCCCGCGCCTCTTCCTGGACCGCTTCGCCACCCCCGACGGCCGCGCCCGCTTCGTCCCCGTCTCGCACCGGGCGATCGCCGAGGAGCCCGACGAGGAGTACCCGGTGCTGCTGACGACCGGCCGGGTCGTGGCCCAGTACCAGTCCGGCGCGCAGACCCGCCGCGTGGACGAGCTGAACGCCGCCGCGCCGGGCCCGTTCGTGGAGCTGCACCCGCGGCTCGCGGAGCGGCTGGGGGCGGCCGAGGGCGACCCGGTGGCCGTGGTCTCGCGGCGCGGGCGGGCCGTGGCACCGGCCCGCATCACGCTCGGCATCCGCCCGGACACGGTCTTCATGCCCTTCCACTGGTACGGCGAGGGCCGCGCCAACACCCTCACCAACCCGGCCCTCGACCCGACGTCACGGATGCCGGAGTTCAAGGCGTGCGCGGTGCGCTTGGAGACGGTGGAGCGGTAGGTCGCCCGAGCAGCCAGTCGCCGCTCTCGATGAGCCTGCCGCGGGCGCGCAGGCGGGCGGCGACGGATGGTGCCGCCACATAGACCCAGGCGCGCACGGGCGTGCCGTCGGCGGTGCGGATCACCTCGCGGGCGACCCGTTCGTACAGGTTGCGCGGGTCCCCGGGGCGGTACTCCTCCAACTCGTCGAGGGCGGCGAGCAGTTCGGCGTAGGCCTCGGCCCGCGGGGTGACGAGTTCCCCCGCGACCGTTCCGCCGGCCCCCTCGACGGCGTACGGGTAGCCGGGGCCGTCGTACAACAGCGCGCCGGGGAGTCGGCCCGGCTCCTCGGAGTGGATGCGGCCGCGCAGGAAGAGGTCGTGGTTGGCCTCGCCGGGGCGGAGGGTGCCGTAGACGAAGAAGGGGCGTCTCGCGGGGGTCACAGAAACGATTCTCTCCTCTCACATACCTGCACGTGACGCGGTATGGACACGGCTTGTCATGGCCTCTTAAATCATCGTCAACGTCCTCGCGCCCCCACCCCCCCACGCGCCCAGTTGGCGCCTTTCAGAGGAGACCGATGAGTCGGATACGGCCGTACGTCCGAGGTGCCCGTTCCCGTCGTCTTGCCACCGCCGGAGTCGCCGCCACCGCCGCCACTCTGCTGGCCGCCGCCCTCTCCCCCGCCGCCGGTGCGGCGGCCAGACCCACCAGGGCCACCGCGCTCGAGAACGCCGCGTCGGTCCTGGCCGACCACGCCTCGGCGCTGGGGCTCGGCTCGGCGCAGCACACGAAGGTCCGGGACGTGATCGTCGACCGCGACGGCACCCAGCACGTCCGCTACGACCGCACGTACCGCCAACTGCCCGTGCTGGGCGGTGACTTCGTGGTCCACCTGACGCCGGGCGGGGCGTACAAGGGCTCCTCGCGCGCCACGAGGAGCGCGCTATCCCTCTCCAGCGTCACCCCGGAACTGTCCGCCCCGAAGGCGGCCGACCTCGCGGCGAACGCCCTCAAGGCGGCCAACCTCGGCGAGACGCTGAAGAAGCTGACGGCCAAGCCTCGGCTGGTCGTCGACGCGCTGCACGGGGCGCCGAAGCTGGCCTGGCAGACCGACGCCGCGGCGCAGGACTCGCTCGGCAACCCGGTCGCGCGCACGGTCCTCACGGACGCCCGCACGGGTACGCAGATCGACGCGTGGGACAGCATCGAGCAGGCGGCCGGCGACGGGAAGTCGCTGTACAGCGGGACGGTCGGGCTGGAGACGACGCAGTCGGGGTCGACGTACCAGCTCAAGGACGCGACGCGCGGAAACACGTACACGGGCGACGCGGCCGACAAGACCGACCTGTGCTTCCTGAACATCTGCATCAGCCGGGCGCCCGCGACCCTGTTCACCGACGCCGACAACCACTGGGGCACGGGGGCGAGTGCGGACCGGGCCACGGCGGCGGTGGACGCGCAGTACGGCACCGACGTCACCTGGGACTACTACAAGAACGTCCACGGGCGGAACGGGATCGGCGGGGACGGCAAGGGCTCGTACAACCGCGTCCACTACGGGAACAAGTACAACAACGCGTTCTGGGACGACAGTTGTTTCTGCATGACGTACGGCGACGGTGACGGGACGCAGTTCGGCCCGCTGGTGTCGCTGGACGTGGCGGGCCACGAGATGTCCCACGGTGTGACGTCGAAGACGGCGGCGCTGACGTACTCGGGCGAGTCGGGCGGGCTCAACGAGGCGACCTCCGACATCTTCGGCACGCTGGTGGAGTTCTACGCGGGCAACTCCTCGGACGCCGGCGACTACCTGATCGGCGAGAAGATCGTCCGCTCCGGCTTCGGACGGGACGCCCTGCGCTACATGGACAAGCCCTCCAAGGACGGCAACTCGGCGGACTCCTGGAGCAGTTCGGTCGGCAACCTCGACGTCCACTACTCCTCCGGCGTGGCCAACCACTTCGCGTACCTGCTGGCGGAGGGCAGCGGCGCCAAGACCGTCAACGGCGTCAGCTACAACTCCCCCACCTCCAACGGCTCCACGGTCACCGGCATCGGCCGCGCCAAGCTGGGCGCCATCTGGTACCGGGCGCTGACGGTCTACATGACGTCCTCCACGAACTACGCGGGAGCGCGCACGGCCACCCTGAACGCGGCGAAGGACCTGTACGGCGCGGGCAGCACCGAGTACAACGCGGTGGGGGCGGCCTGGAGCGCGGTGAACGTGAACTGACGTCCACGGAACGCCGGATGCGCGACACGGCCGCCTCGGGGTTCCGGGGCGGCCGTACCCGTGCGAGGAGGGGGCCACCGTCGCCACCGGGTGCGGGCTGCGGGTGCCGTACGCCATGACCTCGCCGCGACCGGACCGGGTGACGTGCCTGGCCTGCCGCGAGCACGCCCGGTCCGAGCATCTGCGCTTCGCCGACGACATCGAGCGGCTGGGCGCCCTGCCGGGATCGTCCGTCACCCCCGCCGACGCCAGGCGGGCCGCCGAGCGTCATCGCGCGCTCGCCGAGGAGTTCTCCGGTTCACAGGGCTGACGCGGTCCTGAGTCGGTCGGCGGGGTGCGCCCAGTGGACCTAGCCGAAGTCCGGCAGCGTCACCGTGCCGTCCTCCGCGAGCGGGAAGCCCGGGTTGTACGCCACCTCCCAGGCGTGGCCGTCCGGGTCCGTGAAGGCGCTGGAGTAGAAGCCGATCTCGTTCACCGCGGCCGGTTTGGTGACGGTGCCGCCCGCCTCCGCCACGGTCGCGAGGAGGGCGTCGACCTCCGCCCGCGAGCGGACGTTGTGCGCGAGGGCGATACCCCCGAAGCCGTGCGCCGGCCCCGGCTCCAGTCCGCAGTCCTTCGCGAGCTCGTCCCGGCTCCACAGGACCAGGCCGAGGCCGCCCGCCTGGAAGAAGACCGTCTCCTCGACCTCCTGGCCGCGCCAGCCCAGGGCCTCGTAGAAGGCCTTGGAGCGGGCGAGGTCCGAGACGCCCAGGGTGATCAGGGTGATGCGCTGTTCCATGCCCATCACCGCACGGTAGTCCGAGGAGCCGGGCACCGGCACCTCACCGGGCGTAGGGCATCACCGCCCTGCCCTCCCTCAGCACCCTCCCCCACCACACCAACTGGTCCAGCATCGTCTTCGCCGCCGCGTCCGGGCCCGAGGGGTCCTTCAGGCGGCCGTCGGCGAACGAGCCTCCCGCGTTGTGGAAGCTCACGGTGTCCCGGACCGTCACGGCGTGGAGTTCGGCGAAGACCTGGCGGAGGTGCTCCACGGCGCGCAGGCCGCCGGAGATGCCGCCGTAGGAGACGAGGGCCACCGGCTTGGCCTGCCACTCCGTGAAGTGCCAGTCGACCAGGTTCTTCAGGCCGGCCGGGTAGGAGTGGTTGTACTCGGGGGTGAGGACGACGAAGGCGTCCGCCGAGGCGAGTTTGGGCGTCACCGAGGCGAGGGCGGCGGTCGTCTCGGGGGTCGGGGCCATGGACATGGGCAGGTCGGCCCCGGCCACGTCCACGACGTCCGGGACCAGGTCCTCCCGGTCGCGGAGACGGTCGAGGAGCCAGTCGGCCACGACGGGGCCGAAGCGGCCGTGGCGGTTGCTGCCGATGACCAGGGTGACCTTGAGAGGTGCGGTGTCTGTCTGCATGCAGGACAGCCTGGTACCTCGACCAAAGTTGAGGTCAAGCACGGATCGCGGACCCCGGGGTCACCCGTTCACACCCGCGCCCCGCGTCCTTCGGGTTCTCTTCCGCTACCTGCCCGCCGTACGCCGATGACCTGCTGAAACTCCGGCCGACCCGGCGCGGGGCACAGCGATCTGACACCCGTTCACCGCAATTCTGACGCCCTCTCAGGAAGCGGGCTCGGCCCACTGCCACTTACCTCGAAGGCACAGGGACTCATCCGAGAGCTCGAAGGAGCACCATGCGCCCCACCACCCGCCTGCTGACCGGCAGCGCGCTCGCCGTCGCCGCCGCGGGTCTCGTCTGCGCGCCCGCGTACGCCGGGGACACGGACGGGCTCGAGGTGTTCCCGTCCTCCGTGGTGCCGGGTGCGCAGGTCACCGTGAACACGGTGGCGTGCGGGGACGGCGGCACGGCGGCGGGGGACGCCAGCGCGGTGGGCGCGGGCGCCTTCACGCTGGCGCCCAGCACGCACGAGGGTGACGCGATCGGGCAGTTCCGGGTGCCGCCGAGCGCGCAGCCGGGGACGTACGAGATCGTCGCGACCTGCGCGAAGGGCGGCCGGCGGGTGACCGGTGACCTGGTGGTCGCGCTGACGTCCCAGCGTCAGCCGGTGCATCCCAGAGGAAGTGTCAAGACGGGGGTCGGTGGCGCTCTTGGCCCCGATCCCGTACAGACCGCGGCCGGCGTGGCGGCACTCGCCGTCGCCGCCGCGGGCGGTACCTGGCTCCTGCATCGCCGGGCGAGAGGCGACGGGATCTGACGGACACCCTCCGCTGTCCGTCCGCCGGTACCGCATGTCCCCTCCCCCTCCGGGTCCGACGCCCCTCGCGGCCCGGAGGGGGACGGGCAGTCCGGCCGTAGAGGAGGTACCTGTGCGCAACCGCAGCTTCGGCAACACCGCCATAGCGGGCGTCACCGTGGTGGCCCTGTGCACCGGCGCGTGGCTGCTGCGCAGCGGCGCCGAGACGCACGCCCCGCCGCAGCCGTCCGCCGCCCAGGCGCGCACGGCGGGCGACAGCGGGCGGGCCGCCGCGCCCGCGCTGCCGCCGTCCCCGCCCGACCGCGTCCGCATCCCCGCGATCCGTGTGGACGCGCCCCTGATGGCCCTGGCCCTCACCGCGGGCGGCAGCCTCGATGTGCCGCCGGCCTCGAAGAAGAACCTCGCCGGCTGGTACGAGGCGGGCACCGTCCCCGGTGAGACGGGCACCGCGATCGTCGCCGGGCACGTCGACAACGCCGAGGGCCCCGCCGTCTTCTACGACCTCGGTGCCCTGCGCAAGGGCAGCGCGATCGAGGTGGACCGGCGCGACGGAAGCGTCGCGGTGTTCACGGTGGACGCGGTCGAGGTGTACGACGCGAAGAACTTCCCCGACGAGAAGGTGTACGGGGCCGCGAAGAGGCCCGAGCTGCGGGTGATCACCTGCGGTGGCGGCTACTCGCGCTCGACCGGTTACCAGGGCAACGTGGTGGTGTTCGCGCACCTCACGGGGAGCCGCTGACGACCGCCTCGGCGATGGCGCGCGCGCAGTCCAGGGACTCGGTGCGGGTGGTGTCGACCTCGATGTCGTAGACCACGCCCTGGTGGACGATCTCCGCCTGCTTCTCGGCCATCCCCCGGGCCCGGTCGCCCCGGACGATCTCCCGGCCCGCGGCGACGGCGGGCTCACAGCGCACGCCGACCCACAGCACGTCGAGTCCGTCCAGCGACTTGCGCCACCGTTCCTGCGAGTGCGTACCGCCCAGGAACACGTCGTCGACGATCACCCGGGCTCCCGCCCAGGCCGTCGCGGCGACCCCCGCCCGCCAGGCCGCCTCCAGACGTGTGAACTCCTCCCCGACGCTCACGCCGCCGTCCGCCGCGAACTCGATGCCCGAGCCGGAGGACCGGAGGGCGGCGGGCAGCGAGTCGACGAACCCGTCGATCCCGAAGGCCAGCCACGGGTCCGGCAGGACCGCCTGAAGACACCGCACGATGCCGGACTTGCCGGAACTGGAACCGCCGTTGAGCACGATCACCTGAGTCGTCACGGCGCCACCGTAACGTCAGGGGAGTCACTGGTCGTACGCAATATTCGCGTCCGGCGCGGAGGCCGGACCCGAAGGGTGCGCCGAGGCCCGGGCCGCCGGCCACGGCGTCCACCCAGTCGGCCGCGAACGCGGTGAGGCGCAGGACGACGGCCATGGTCAGTGACAGGTCGGGCATGCTCGTGCCCCCGCGGGACGGCGTCCGTGCAGGTTGCACCCACCTGGGCGGTGTCCGGGGCCCGCGTCCTCACAGCGCGCCCCCGACCCCCGTGCCGAACCCTCACACCCACCCCCGGTCCCAGCTGAGGGCAGCGTTCCTCGCGGGAAACAGAGGTGATGCGGTCGGGTAACACCCGCAACGCACGCTCCTGGACATGACCTCGAATACGCGTGTGGTGGTGATCGGCGCCGGGCTCGCGGGCGTCCGGCTCGCCCGGCGGCTCGGAGAGCTCGGCACGCCCGTGACGCTGATCGGCGAGGAGGAGCACCGCCCGTACAACCGGGTGCTCCTCGCCGAGGTGCTGGCCGGGCGGTACACCCCCGACGTGATCGCGCTCCCGGCGCCGGCCGCGCTGACCCGTGCCCGGGTCACCGGCATCGACCGCGGGGCACGGACCGTCGAGTACGCGGACGGTTCGAAGATCGCCTACGACACGCTGGTCCTGGCCACCGGCTCCAACCCCGTCCTGCCACCGCTGCGCGGCCTGTTCACCCCCGACCACGTGCTGCCGGAGGGCGTCCACGCCTTCCGCACCATGGACGACTGCCTGGGTCTGTCCGCGGCGGTCCGGCCGGGGGTGAAGGCGGTCGTGATCGGCGGCGGGCTCCTCGGGGTCTCCGCGGCCCGCGCGCTCGCCCAGCGCGGTGCCCAGGTCATGCTGGCCCAGCAGTCCGAGCGGCTGATGGAGCGCCAGCTCGACCCGAGCGCGTCCAAGCTCGTCCGGCGCCACCTCGGGGACCTCGGCGTCGAGGTCCACACCGACCTGCGCGTGCGGGACGTGCGCTGTGTCGGCGGCGCGGTCCGCTCGGTCGAGATGGCCGACGGTTACGCCCTGGACGCCGAGATCGTGGTCCTGGCCTGCGGGGTCCACCCGCGTGTCGGTCTCGCGCAGACCGCGGGCCTGGAGGTGCGCAAGGGCATCGTCGTGGACGACGAACTGCGCACGTCCGACCCGCACATCCACGCCATCGGCGACTGCGCCCAGCACGACGGCAATGTCTACGGCCTCGCCACCCCGGCACTCGAACAGGCAGACGCACTTGCCGAGTTGCTGGCCGGAAGGACGAACGCCCGTTACACCGGCACCCGTTCGCTGACCCGGCTCACGCTCGCCGGGCAGACCGCCTTCGACCTGGCCGCGTTCGGCGAGACCGAGGCGCTCCCGGGCGACGACGTCGTCCAGCTCACGGACGCCACCCGCGGCACCTACCGCAAGGTCGTCGTCCGCGACGACCGCCTGGTCGGCGGGGTCCTCGTCGGCGAACTCGGCACCGTCGGCGCGCTCGCCCGCGCCTGGGAGGGAGCAGAGCCGCTCCCCGACAACGGCCCGCTGCTCCACCTGCTCACCAACGACGGAGGCTCCTGATGACCGCCACCCCGGAGGCCACGGAGGCCACCCCCACGATCGTCCTCGTCGGCCACGGCATGGTCGGCCAGCGCTTCCTCGAAGCCCTCGCCGAGCGGGGCATGACCGCCACGCACCGCGTGGTCGTGCTGTGCGAGGAGCCGCGTCCCGCGTACGACCGCGTCGCGCTCACCTCGTACTTCTCGGGGAAGACGCCCGAGGAACTCTCCCTGACGGACATGGGGTTCATCGACACGCACGGCATCGAGCTGTACGTCGGCGACCCGGCCGTGACGATCGACCGCGAGGCGAAGATGGTCACCGCGAAGTCCGGGCAGGTGTTCGCGTACGAGACCCTCGTCCTCGCCACCGGCTCCTACCCCTTCGTGCCGCCGGTCCCGAACAAGGACGCCGAGGGCTGTTTCGTCTACCGCACGATCGAGGACCTCCTCGCCATCGAGGAGTACGCGAAGACCCGCACCACCGGCGCGGTGGTCGGCGGCGGTCTGCTCGGTCTGGAGGCGGCCGGTGCCCTGAAGGGGCTCGGACTGACCTCGCACATCGTGGAGTTCGCGCCCCGGCTGATGCCGGTGCAGGTCGACGACGGCGGTGGCGCGGCGCTGCTGCGCACCATCGAGGAGATGGGCCTGAGCGTCCACACGGGCGTCGGCACGCAGGAGATCGTGGTCGACGAGGACGGCGCCGTCACCGGTATGAAGCTGTCCGACGGCAGCGAACTCGCCACCGGCCTGGTGGTGTTCAGCGCCGGTGTCCGCCCTCGCGACCAGCTGGCCCGCGACTGCGGTCTGACGGTCGGCGAGCGCGGCGGCATCACCGTCGACGCGCAGTGCCGTACGGTCGCCGACCCGCACGTGTTCGCGATCGGCGAGTGCGCGCTGGCCGCCGACGGCCGGGTGTACGGCCTGGTGGCCCCCGGCTATGAGCAGGCCGAGACGGCGGCGGCGACCATCGCCTCCGACGAGGCCGCCTTCCTGGGCGCCGACCTGTCCACCAAGCTGAAGCTGCTCGGCGTGGACGTGGCCTCCTTCGGTGACGCGCACGGCGCCACCGCGGACTGCCTGGACGTCGTCTACTCCGACTCCCGCGCGGGTCTGTACAAGAAGCTGGTCATCGGCCGGGACGGCACGCTGCTCGGCGGCATCCTGGTGGGCGACGCGGAGGCGTACGGCACGCTGAAGGCGTTCACCGGTTCGGTCCCGCCGGTCAAGCCCGAGTCGCTGGTGCTGCCGGCCGGTGCCGGGGAGTCGGTCCAGCTCGGCCCGACCGCGCTGCCGGACGACGCGATCATCTGCTCCTGCAACAACGTCCGCAAGGGCACGATCCGTGGAGCGGTCACCGAGCACAACTGCACCACCGTGCCCGAGGTGAAGAAGTGCACCAAGGCCGGTACCACGTGCGGCAGTTGCGTCAAGGTGCTGGGCCAGCTGGTCACCGCCGAGCTGGAGGCGTCCGGCGTCGAGGTCGACAAGGGCCTGTGCGGCTGCTTCTCGCAGACCCGCGAGGAGCTGTACGAGATCGTCCTCGCCCTGCGCATCAACACCTACCAGGAGCTGCTGGACCGCTACGGCCGCGACGGCGCCCGGGGCGGTGACGGCTGCGAGGTCTGCAAGCCGGCCGTCGGCTCGATCATCGCCTCCCTCGCCCCGACGATCGGCGCGAGCGGCTATGTCCTGGACGGCGAGCAGGCGGCCCTGCAGGACTCCAACGACCACTTCCTCGCCAACATCCAGAAGAACGGCTCCTACTCGGTCGTGCCGCGCATCCCCGGCGGTGAGATCACCCCCGAGGGCCTCATTGTGATCGGCGAGATCGCCCGCGACTTCGGCCTCTACACGAAGATCACCGGCGGTCAGCGGATCGACATGTTCGGCGCCCGCGTCGAACAACTGCCCCTCATCTGGACGCGGTTGGTGGACGCCGGCTTCGAGTCCGGGCACGCCTACGGCAAGTCCCTGCGCACGGTGAAGTCCTGCGTCGGCCAGACCTGGTGCCGCTACGGCGTCCAGGACTCGGTCCGCATGGCGATCGATCTGGAGCTGCGCTACCGGGGGCTCAGGTCGCCCCACAAGCTCAAGTCGGCGGTCTCCGGCTGCGCCCGCGAGTGCGCCGAGGCCCAGTCGAAGGACTTCGGCGTCATCGCCACCTCCAACGGCTGGAACCTCTACGTCGGCGGCAACGGCGGCGCGACCCCGCGCCACGCGGACCTGCTCGCCCAGGACCTCACCGACGCCGAACTGATCAAGCTCATCGACCGGTTCCTGATGTTCTACATCCGCACCGCGGACCGCCTGGAGCGCACCTCGACCTGGCTGGAGCGCATCCCCGGCGGCCTGGACCACGTCCGTGACGTGGTCGTGGAGGACTCCCTCGGCATCTGCGAGGAACTGGAGTCCCTGATGACGGCCCACGTCGCGCACTACGCCGACGAGTGGGCGACCACCATCAACGACCCGGAGAAGCTCGCCCGGTTCGTGTCCTTCGTGAACGCCCCGGACACCCCCGACCCGGTCGTGGGCTTCGTCCCCGAGCGCGAGCAGATCAAGCCCGACCTGCCGCTGCTGACCATCGGCCACCGTCCCCTGGAAGGAAGCGCCCAGCGATGACCCTGGCACCCGAGACCACCGACCTGAAGGTCGAACTCCAGCTGAACGGCGACTGGTTCGCGGTCTGCGAGCTGGCCCGGCTGCTCCCCGGCCGGGGAGTGGCGGCCCTGCTGCCCGACGGACGGCAGGCGGCCCTGTTCCGCGACCGCGCGGGCCAGTTGTACGCCGTCGACAACCGCGACCCCTTCGGCGGCGCGGCGGTCCTCTCCCGCGGCCTGACGGGCACCCACCAGGGGCGCCCGTTCGTGGCCTCGCCGCTTCTGAAGCAGCGGTTCGACCTGGAGACCGGGCAGTGCCTGGACGACGAGTCGGTGCGGATCGCCACGTACGAGGTGCGGGCGGCGTAACGAGGTTTCTTGACCGATCGTTCTCGATGGTCCTAGTCTCGCGTTCATGGCCAGGACCAAGGAGTTCGACCCCGAGGCCGCGCTGCAGGCAGCTCTGGAGCTGTTCTGGCGGCGCGGCTAC
The DNA here is from genome assembly GCF_049739545.1 of Streptomyces sp. SLBN-8D4. Taxonomy (NCBI): domain Bacteria; kingdom Bacillati; phylum Actinomycetota; class Actinomycetes; order Kitasatosporales; family Streptomycetaceae; genus Streptomyces; species Streptomyces sp. SLBN-8D4. The sequence continues at coordinate 6,601,367 of NZ_JBMGQC010000001.1, read as the reverse complement.
GAGGCGACGTCGATGTCCGACCTGGTGGCACACCTCGGCATCGGACGGGCCAGCATCTACGCGACCTTCGGCAGCAAGCACGAGCTGTATCTGAGGGCGCTGGAGCGCTACCAGGAGTCCTGTGACCCGCAGCTGCTTCGGGAGCTGTCGCAGCCGGGCCCGGCGCTGCCGTCCGTGCGGGCGGTGGTCCGCCGTTTCGCGGCGGAGTCGGCCGACGCGGGCCGCCGCCTGAGCGGCTGTTTCGTGGTCAACACGGCCGCCGAACTCGCCGCGCACGACCCGGCCGCGGCCCGGCGGGTCGAGCACAGCTGGGACCACATCGAGACCCTGCTGCACTCGGCACTGGTCCGCGCGCAGGCGCAGGGCGAACTGCCGGCGGACCGCGATCCGCTGACCCTCGCCCGCATGCTGCTGGTGCTGCTCCAGGGACTGCGGGTCGTCGGCAAGGCGTCCGCGGACCCCGGCAGGGTGCGGGACGCGGCGGAACAGGCGTTGGCGTTGCTCGACTGAACCACTCGGGGCGGGCGGCGCCCTTTTCTTTTGCGGCCGTTCTTTGCCGCCATTCCTCTGTCGCCATACTTCTGTCGCCATACTGAACCGATCGGTCAAGAATCAGGGGAGATCATGACGCGTTTCATCGGCAGGACCGCTCTCGTCACCGGCGCGGGATCGGGGATCGGCCGTGCCGTCGCCCTGGCGTTGGCGGCGGAGGGCGCGCACGTGGTCGCGGCCGGACGCAGGCGGGAGCCGCTGACGGAGACCGTCCGGCTGATCGAGGAGGCGGGCGGCAAGGCGCTCGCGGTGACCGCGGACGTCTCGCGGGCCGCCGAGATCCAGGCCGTCGTGGATGCCGCCGTCGACCTCCCCCACCCTTCGGGCGGGGGGACCCCCATCGGCTCGCTCGACGTGGCCGTCAACAACGCGGGCGTGTTCCGGGGCGGGCAGCCCCTGGCCGACCTGTCGTCGGCCGACTGGCGGGAGCAGCTCGACATCAACCTCACCGGGGTCTTCCTGGCGCTCCGGGCCGAGATCCGCCAGATGCGCTCGCAGCCCTCCGGCGGCGCGATCGTGAACATCGCCTCCACCTTCGGCGCCCACACCCGGGCCCCCGGCGCCACCGGGTACGCCGCCACCAAGGCGGCCGTCTCCGCCCTCACCCGGGGCGCGGCCCTGGACCACATCCGCGACGGCGTCCGGATCAACGCGGTCAGTCCCGGCGCGGTGGACACCCCGATGTCCCTGCGCGCCGGCGAGACCGAGGCGGACCGCGCCGACCGCGCGAAGGCCACCCTCCCCCTGGGCCGGGTCTCGGCCACGTCCGAGATCGCCGCCGCCGTCCTGTACCTGGCCTCGGACGACGCCTCCTCGGTGGTGGGCACCGATCTGGTGGTGGACAGCGGGGCGACGGCCTGAGCGTGCGCCGCGAAAATCGGCTGGAGAGGGAAAGGGCCAGGTGCTTGCATGGGGGCATGGTTCCCACCGACCGTCTCCTCGCCTTCGCGGCCATGTCGTTCCTGCTGATCGTGGTCCCCGGACCCAGCGTGCTGTTCGTGATCGGCCGGGCGCTCGCACAGGGCCGGCGTGCCGCCCTGACCACGGTGGCCGGGAACACGGTCGGCGCCTACGTCCTGGTCCTCGCCGTGGCGTTCGGGGTCGGCTCGGTCGTGGAGCGCTCGGTGCTGGTCTTCACCACGCTGAAGCTCGCCGGTGCCGCCTACCTCGTCTACCTGGGCGTCAAGGCGTGGCGCGGGCGCGGGTCGCTGCGTGCGGTGTTCGCCGAGGACGTGTCGGCGGCCGCGGCGGGGCACGGCGGTCTGCGTACGTTCTGGGAGGGGTTCGCGGTCGGTGTGACCAACCCCAAGACGATCGTGTTCTTCGCCGCGGTACTGCCGCAGTTCGTGGACCGCGGCCAGGGCGGGGTGGCCGCGCAGATGCTGCTGCTCGGGCTGGTGTTCAACGTCATCGCGCTGGTCTCCGACGCCGTGTGGGGGCTGGTCGCGGCGACCGCGCGGGGCTGGTTCGCCCGCTCACCGCGCCGCCTCTCCGCGGTGGGCGGGGTCGGCGGACTGACCATGATCGGCCTGGGTGTGACGGTGGCGGTGACCGGCCGGAAGGACTGAGGGACCGGGGGTCGAGGGGACCGCAGGGACCCAGGAGTCAGACCTTCGGGACGCCGTACGCCACCCCCGTGAGCTCTTCCGAGGCGTCCCAAAGGAGTGAGGCCGCCCGGTCGTCGCGGGTCCAGGGGGCCCGCCAGGAGGAGGCCGGGGACCCGCGCCACCCCGCCAGGGACGGGCCGGTGAAGGAGTCGGGCGGCACCTCGGGGGCGGTGGCCGCGTAGAGGGTGGGGAGGGCCCCCGCCTCAGCGGACTGGGCGAAGAAGCGGTTGCCGACCCGCATGAAGCGTTCCGCTGCCCTGCGCCCGGCCATCTTCGCTCCCGCCGTCTGGAGGTTGGTGGCCGCGTACCCGGGGTGCGCCGCCGCGGCGGTCACGTCCGCGCCGTGGGCCGCCAGCCTGCGGGCCAGTTCGTGGACGAAGAGCAGGTTGGCGGTCTTGGAGCGGGCGTAGGCGACCCAACGCCGGTAGCGGCGCTCGCTGTTGAGGTCGTCGATGTCGATGTTGGCCAACGCGTGCGCCGTGCTGGAGACGGCCACGACGCGGGCGGCGGGGGTCGCGAGGATCGTCGGCAGCAGCAGGCCGGTCAGCGCGAAGTGGCCCAGGTGGTTCACCCCGAACTGCGTCTCGAACCCGTCCGCGGTCGTGCCGTACGGCAGCGCCATCACGCCCGCGTTGTCGACCAGCAGGTCGAGGCGGTCGTAGGGATACGTCGCCGCGAACTCCCTTACGGAGGCCAGGTCTCCGAGGTCCAGCCGGACGAACTCCGCGTCCGCACCCGGCACTTCGCCGACCAGTCGGTCCCGGGCCCCGACGCCCCGCGCCTCGCTCCGACAGGCGAGCAGCACGCGGGCGCCCCGACGGGCGAGTTCCCGCGCGGTGACGTACCCGATGCCGCTGTTGGCCCCGGTGACCACGGCCACGCGCCCGCTCTGGTCGGGGACGTCCTGGGCACTCCAGCCTGACATGGCGGGGCTCCCTCCGCAGACGGGGTGGGTCCAGCGTACGAGCGCGGCCACCGGATTCACCCAGCTCGTGCCGCCGCCGACGCGGACTTGCGGAGAGTTACCCTCCGGTCACGTCACGTTCGCATCACGGGTTCCTCATGTCGCCGACAGCGCATCCGCGCCTCACTAGGTTCGTCACCTCATATCCGGCTGATCGCCACTTCTTGATCACGCGCACGGATATCACCATGAACCTGGAGGGACCTGCTGTGAACCTGCTCCGCAAGCCCGGCGCCATCGTCGTCGCCGCGCTGGCGCTGGCCGTGCTGCCGGGCGCGGCCTCGGCACACGACGGTGACCACCCGTTCGAGAACTGCACCGAGGCGTACGCCGCCGGATACGCGAACATCCCCGAGGGCGACGAGCACTACGGCAGCCATCTCGACCGGGACGGCGACGGCATCGGCTGCGACCGGCCGCCCACGGACTTCAAGGCCCACGACGACCAGGCGGCGGCACCGGCCGGGGACACCGGCAAGAAGGGCACGCACCTCGCCGAGACCGGCGGCGGTGGCGACACCACCGTGTACCTCGCCGCCGCCGGCTCGGCCGTTCTGCTCACCGGCGGTGCGCTGGTGGCGTCGGCACGCAGGCGCCGCGCCGAGCGCTGAGGCGCGGGCACTCCCGGAATCCGGGGCGCGCGGCCCGGTCCCTCGTTCTCAGCCCAGTTGCTCGGCCAGTCCGACGATGACGCCCTCCGGGCCGCGGACGTAGCAGAGCAGATAGCTGTCCGCGAACCGGGCGATCCCGCCGAGGAGTTCGGCTCCGTGAGGGCGCAGGCGGGCGACGGTGTCCTCGATGTCGTCGACGGCGAACATGACGCGGTGCGTGCCCAGGATGTTGTGCGGCCGGTTGCGCGGCTCGGTGCCGATCGCCGCGGGGCTGCGGTACTTCGCCAGCTCGAGCCTGCTGTGACCGTCCGGGGTCCGGACCATCGCGATGTCGCAGTGGACGCCGTCGAGTCCGGTGCACTGGTCGGCGACAGGGCCCTCGACCTCGGCCCTGCCCTCCAGCTCCATACCGAGTTCCACGAAGAACGCGACAGCGGCGTCCAGGTCCTCGACGACGATGCCGACGTTGTCCATCCGCTGAATCGCCATGGCGGTCTCTCCCTCTTCCCGGTGCGGCCGGTGGTGGCCGCCGATGCCCCTGGGACGGAGCCGACCGAACGTTCTCGACATCCGCAGCACGGGTGGTCCGGTGAACCTCCCGGGCCCGGTCCACGTCTTCCCGCGCGACCATCCCCGCACGCGCAGGAGAACAGACCGTGACCAAGGACATCGAGCAGGCCGACGAGCGGGGTGACGGCCCCGGGCCCTGGTGGGCCGACCTCGGGACGTGGGGGGCCATCGCACTGATCGCCCTGGGGGCTCTCGCGGCCGCGTGGGTCTACTTCCGGCTGCCCGGCACCCCGGAGGAACTGGCGGTCGGCTACTACCAGTCCGCGAGGATCATCGCCATCGGCTTGGTGATCGTGGGATGCACCCTGCTGGGCCGCCGTCGCGACAGGGCCGCGGCCACAGAGGAGCCAGAGGAGCCGGAACGCGCCTGACAGCCGATGCACGAGAGGGCGGCACCCCCGCACAGGGTGCCGCCCTCTCTTCGTGCTCCGGAACCGCCGCCCATCGGATGAGGGTCGGGGACGGACAGCGGTTCCGGGGTCCCCATGGCCGTAGCCGTGGCCGTGGCCGTCGGTGGCCTACCGGTGGTCGCTTCCGTTCGCCGTGATCGCCGCGCGCCCCGCCTCAAGACGGGCGACCGGGATGCGGAACGGGGAGCAGGAGACGTAGTCCAGACCCACCTCGTGGAAGAAGTGGACCGACTCCGGGTCGCCGCCGTGCTCGCCGCAGACGCCGAGCTTGAGGTCCGGGCGGGTCCTGCGCCCCGCCTCCGCGGCCAGCTTCACCAGGGAGCCGACGCCGTCCTTGTCGATCGTCTCGAACGGCGACACCCCGAAGATGCCCTTCTCCAGGTAGGCGGTGAAGAAGGAGGCCTCCACGTCGTCCCGGCTGAAGCCCCACACCGTCTGGGTGAGGTCGTTCGTGCCGAAGGAGAAGAACTCCGCCGCCTCCGCGATCTGCCCGGCGGTCAGCGCGGCGCGCGGCAGCTCGATCATCGTGCCGATCGACAGCTTCAGCTCCACGCCCGTCGCCGCCTCGACCTCCGCGACGACCTGGTCGGCCTCCTCGCGGACGATCTCCAGCTCCTGGACGGTGCCGACGAGCGGGATCATGATCTCCGCGCGCGGGTCGCCCTTGGCGTTCTTGCGCTCGGCCGCGGCCTCGGCGATCGCGCGGACCTGCATGGTGAACAGGCCGGGGATGACCAGACCGAGGCGCACTCCGCGCAGGCCCAGCATCGGGTTCTGCTCGTGGAGGCGGTGCACGGCCTGCAGGAGACGCAGCTCGTTCTCGTGCGGCTCCTGGCGGGACTCCGCGAGGGCCACGCGGACCGACAGCTCGGTGATGTCGGGGAGGAACTCGTGCAGCGGCGGGTCCAGGAGGCGGACCGTCACCGGCAGGCCGTCCATCGCCGAGAAGAGCTCCACGAAGTCCTTCTTCTGGAGCGGGAGCAGCGCCTTCAGCGACTCCTCGCGCTCGTCCTCCGTGTCGGCCAGGATGAGCCGCTCGACCAGCTCACGGCGGTCGCCGAGGAACATGTGCTCGGTACGGCACAGCCCGATGCCCTGCGCGCCGAAGCGACGGGCGCGCAGCGCGTCCTCGGCGTTGTCCGCGTTGGCACGGACCCGCAGCCGGCGCTTGCGGTCCGCGAACGCCATGATCCGGTGCACGGCCTCGACCAGCTCGTCGGCGTCGTTGGCGCCCGCGTGCATCCGGCCCTCGAAGTACTCCACGACGGGAGACGGGACGACCGGAACCTCGCCCAGGTAGACCTTGCCGGACGACCCGTCGATGGAGATCAGGTCGCCCTCCTCCACGACATGCCCGCCCGGAACCGTCATCCGGCGCCGCTTGGTGTCGACCTCCAGCTCCTCGGCGCCGCAGACACAGGTCTTGCCCATGCCGCGCGCGACGACGGCCGCGTGGGAGGTCTTGCCGCCCCGGGAGGTCAGGATGCCCTCGGCCGCGATCATGCCATCCAGGTCGTCGGGGTTGGTCTCCCGGCGGACCAGGATGACCTTCTCGCCCGAACGGGACCACTTGACGGCGGTGTACGAGTCGAAGACCGCCTTGCCGACGGCCGCGCCCGGCGAGGCCGCGATGCCCCGGCCGACCTGCGCGACCTTGGTGTTCTCGTCGAAGCGCGGGAACATCAGCTGGGCCAGCTGGGCGCCGGTGACGCGCTGGAGCGCCTCGGCCTCGTCGATCAGGCCCTGGTCGACCAGCTGGGTGGCGATCCGGAAGGCCGCGCCCGCCGTGCGCTTGCCGACCCGGGTCTGGAGCATCCACAGCTGACCGCGCTCGATGGTGAACTCGATGTCGCAGAGGTCCTTGTAGTGGTTCTCCAGCGTCTCCATGATCTGCATCAGCTGGTCGTACGACTTCTTGTCGATCTGCTCCAGCTCCGCGAGCGGGACGGTGTTGCGGATGCCCGCGACGACGTCCTCGCCCTGGGCGTTCTGGAGGTAGTCGCCGTAGACGCCCTGGTGGCCGGAGGCGGGGTCGCGGGTGAAGGCGACGCCGGTGCCGGAGTCGGGGCCGAGGTTGCCGAAGACCATCGAGCAGACGTTGACCGCGGTGCCCAGGTCGCCGGGGATGCGCTCCTGGCGGCGGTAGAGCTTGGCGCGGTCGGTGTTCCAGGAGTCGAAGACCGCGTGGATGGCGAGGTCCATCTGCTCGCGCGCGTCCTGCGGGAAGTCCCGGCCGGCCTCCTTCTTGACGATCTTCTTGAAGGCGGTGACGAGCTTCTTGAGGTCGGCGGCCTCCAAGTCGGTGTCGACCGAGACCTTCTTGGCCTCCTTGGCCTTCTCCAGAGCCTCCTCGAAGAGGTCGCCGTCGACGCCGAGGACGGTCTTGCCGAACATCTGGATGAGGCGCCGGTAGGAGTCCCAGGCGAAGCGGTCGTCGCCGGCCTGCTTGGCGAGACCCTGGACCGACTTGTCGGAGAGGCCGATGTTCAGGACCGTGTCCATCATTCCCGGCATGGAGAACTTCGCGCCCGAGCGGACCGAGACCAGCAGCGGGTCGTCGGCCTGGCCGAGCTTCTTGCCCATGCGCTGCTCCAGCGCGTCGAGGTGCGCACTCACCTCGTCACGCAGTGCCGCCGGCTCCTCGCCGCTCTCCAGGTAGACCTTGCAGGCTTCGGTCGTGATGGTGAAGCCGGGGGGAACGGGGAGTCCCAGGTTGGTCATCTCGGCGAGGTTCGCGCCCTTGCCACCCAGGAGGTCCTTGAGGTCCTTGTTTCCCTCGGTGAAGTCGTAGACGAACTTCGCTACGTGGGGTTCTTTGTTTTCCGACACGGGTCTCGACTCCCTCGAGGACGCGGTGGCTGCCCTGACGGCGAGGAACATACCCAGATCGAAGGCGTCTGGGTACGTCTACTCGGGCGTCATACGCCCGTAACCAGCCGTCCGCCAGCGGATCGAAAGTCAAAGCTTGGCAAGCGACACGGGCCTGATGTTTTCACTTCTTGAACGCAATAACCCTCGCAAGCCGCCAGAATCGCTCATCTGAGCGGCATGCAGCACGCCTGATTTCGATCGATGAACGATCAAGGGGTGGCACTGAGTGCCACCCCTTGGAGAAGTGCAGTCGCCCAAGATCCGCTCATTCGAGCGCGACCCCTATCAAGCGTGGCGAGAATCACGCTGCCACAGCGCACCGGATTTCACCATGCGGACGAGTTTCGGGACCGCAACACGGACGTCATACGCCCATGGCCAGCAACCGCTCCTCGACCCGCTCGGGCGCGTACAGATGCTCCACGACCAGCGCACCCGCCCCGACCAGCCCGGCCCGCTCGCCCAGCCGCGAGGTCACGACCTCCAGGCCGGCGGTGGAGCGCGGCAGCGCCCGCTGGTACAGCAGCTCCCGGACACCGGTGAGGAAGGGAGTTCCGGCCAAATCTCCGGCGATCATCAGGACCCCGGGGTTCAGCAGGGTCACCACGGTCGCGAGTACGTCCCCGACGTGCCGTCCCGCCTCCCGCGCGAGCGCCGCCGCCTCGGGGTGCCCGGACGCCAGCAGGTCCCGCACGTCCGAGCCCGAGGCCGCGGGCACCCCGGCCGCCGCCAGCCGACGGGCCACGGCACCGCCGCTCGCGACGGCGGCGAGGCAGCCGTAGGAGCCGCACCGGCACAGCGCCTCCGCGCCGGCCGGCACCCGGATGTGGCCGAGGTCGCCCGCGCCGCCGTCGATGCCCCGGTAGACCGAGCCGTCGACCACGACTCCGGCGCCGATGCCGGTCGACACCTTGACCAGCACGAACGCCGAGCAGTCGGGGTGGGAGGTGCGCTGTTCGCCGTAGGCCATGAGGTTGGCGTCGTTGTCGACGAGCACCGGGACCGGGCCCGCGCCGGCGTGCTCGGTGAAGGCTCTGGCGAGGCGGCCTCGTATGTCGTAGCCGTCCCAGCCGGGCATGATCGGCGGCTGGACCACCCGGCCGCTCTCCAGGTCGACCGGGCCCGGCACGGCGAGCCCGATCCCGCAGACCTCCGCCGCCCGCTGCCCCGCCTTCTCCAGCAGCTCGGCGAACCAGTGGCCCAGCTCGCCGAGCACGGCGTCCGGGCCGTCCTCGATCACCAGGGTGCCGCTGTGCTCGGCGAGGATCTCGCCGGTCAGGGAGAGCACGGCCGCGCGCGCGTGGCGGGTCTCCAGATCGGCGGCGAGGACCACGGCGTGGGCGTCGTCGAACTCCAGGGTGATGGAGGGGCGGCCGCCCAGCGGGGAGTCCACGGGGCCTCCGGCACCCTCGCGCAGCCAGCCCGCGCGGAAGAGCCGGTCGAGGCGCTGGCCGACGGTCGCCCGGGACAGTCCGGTGGCCTGCTGGAGCGCACCGCGCGTGACGGCTCGCCCGCTGCGGACCAGTTCGAGCAGATCTCCGGCGCCGGTCTGACTCCGTCCACCCATGCGCACCCCCTTGTGTTTCTCAACTCTGCATTACATATTGAGTTTTGCGTGTTAAATAGACGTAACCCTACGGTAGCCCTGACCGAACCGGTCAGCCACACGTCTTTCGGGGAGCCCCGAGTGGATCGCACTGCCCAGCTCATCAGCCGTTCCGCGGAGCGCTCGATCGCATACGATCCGCCGGGTTCGCCGCCTTCCCTGCACGTGAGGGCGGCGCGGGTGCTGGAGGGCAACTGGACCGGCGCCTCGACGGTCCCCTCACGCGGTCTGTACCCGCACCAGTGGTCCTGGGACTCCGCCTTCATCGCGATCGGCCTGCGCCACCTCTCGCCGCTGCGCGCGCAGACGGAGCTGGAGACCCTGCTGACGGCCCAGTGGGGCGACGGGCGTGTCCCGCACATCGTCTTCAACCCCTCCGTACCGCTCGACGCCTACTTCCCGAGCCCCGACTTCTGGCGCTCCTCCACCGCGGGGCGCACGGCGGGCGCCCCGCGCACCGTACAGACGTCCGGCATCGTGCAGCCACCGGTCCACGCCCTGGCCGCGTGGCTGGTCCACCGCGCCGACCCCGGTCTGTCCCGGGCGCGCGGCTTCCTGGCCCGGGTGTACCCGCGTCTGGCCGCCTGGCACCGCTATCTCCTGCACCGCCGGGACCTGGGCGGCGGCGGCCTCGCGTCCGTCGTGCACCCCTGGGAACAGGGTATGGACAACAGCCCCGCCTGGGACCTCCCGCTCTCCCGCGTCACCCCGGCCCCGGCCCGCTCCTTCCGCCGCGCCGACCTCGACCACGGGGCGGCCGAGGACCGGCCGACGGATCTGGACTACGGACGGTACGTCCGGCTGGCGACGGACTACCGGGACGGCGGATACGCCGATGGCGCGGGCGGGTTCGCCGTCGAGGACCCGGCCTTCAACGCCTTGCTCATCGCCTCCGAGCACGCCCTCGCCCGGATCGCCGCCGAGCTGGGCGCACCCGGCACGGCCCGGCACGCGCGCGCGGAGCGGCTCACGGAGGCTCTGGTGGGGCGGCTGTGGGACCCGGCGAGCGGGATGTTCCTGTGCCGGGACCTCAGGGCCCCCGCCCCGGACGGCCGCGGCACCCTGATCCCCGAACGCGGTGTCTCCGGACTGATCCCGCTCCTCCTCCCCGGCCTCCCGCGGACCATCGTCTCGACCCTCCTGCACACCGCGTCCGGCCCCCACTTCGGCCTCGGCACCACCACCCGCCTCCTGCCCAGCTACGACCTCCTCGGCGAGGCCTTCGACCCGCACCGCTACTGGCGCGGCCCGGCCTGGTTCAACACCGCCTGGCTCGTGGAGCGCGGGCTGCGCACCCAGGGGGAGCTCCAACAGGCCGACGCGCTGCGGCAGTCGGTCCTCGAACTCGCCGAGGCGACCGACTTCGCGGAGTACGTCGACCCGTACACCGGCGAGGCCTGCGGGGCGACCGGCTTCAGCTGGACCGCCGCGCTCGCGCTCGACCTGCTGCACAGCGACACCACAGTCACGGCGGACATGGAACTCAAGGGAGGGAACCGGCGATGACGGACCGGCATCATCTGCTCGTGCACGGCGGGACGTTCGCAGCCGTGGGGGACAGCGGCGACATCAGCGGCGTCCGGAGCGCCGGCAGTTCCCCGGACGGGTTGTTCGTCCGCGACGCCCGGCACCTGAGCCGCTGGCAGCTCACGGTCGACGGCGCGGTACCGGAAGCCCTGTCGCCGGTGGCCGACGGCGACACCGCGCGCTGTGTCCTCGTCCCGCGAGGCGGCCGCCAGGAGCCCCCCGCGCACACCCTCTTCCGCGAACAGGCGGTGGGGGACGGCTCGTTCGTCGAATCCCTCCGGATCACCAGCAACCGCCCGGTACCGACGACGGTCCGGCTCGCGGTCACCGCGGACGCCGACTTCAAAGACCAGTTCGAACTCCGCTCCGACCACCGCACCTACACGAAGACCGGCGCGACCCGCACCCGCGAAGTCCTCGACGACGGCGTGGAGTTCGGCTATCAGCGCCGCGAATGGCGTTCCTGTACGACGGTGACGGCCGACCCGGCGCCGGACGGCGTCGAGGAGACGGGCACCGGAGCCAGGCGCCTGGTCTGGACCCTCGACCTGGAGCCGCACGGCACGGCCGAGCTGACCCTGCGCGTGATGGCTCGCCCGCACGGCGACCGGCGGACCCGCCGGGTACCGAGCTCCCCCGCTGCCCTGAACCGTCAACTCCTTGCGATGGAGGGCGAGTTCGTGGAGGGCGTGGCCTTTCCGACCGGCTGGCCCGAGCTGGCCGCCGCCTGCGCCCGCGGTCTCGCCGACCTCGCCTCGCTCCAGGTCCCGGCGACCGGCCCGGACGGCGAGGAGCTGCGCGTCCCGGCCGCGGGAGCTCCCTGGTTCCTCACCCTCCTCGGCCGCGACGCCCTGCTCACCGCGCTCTTCGCCCTCCCCTACCGCCCCCAGCTGGCCGCCGCGACCCTGCCCGCGCTCGCCGCGACCCAGGCCACCGAGGTCGGCGCGGCCTCCGTGGCCCAGCCCGGCAAGATCGTGCACGAGGTGCGGCACGGGGAGCTCGCGCACTTCGAGCAGGTGCCGTACGGCCGCTACTACGGCTCGGTCGACGCGACCCCGCTGTTCCTCGTCCTGCTCGGCGCCTACGTGGAACAGACCGGGGACGCCGCCCTCGCCCGGCGCCTGGAGTCCCATGCCCGCGCCGCGATCGGCTGGATGCTCGACCACGGCGGCCTCACCTCGCGCGGCTACCTCGTCTACCGCGCCGACCAGGGCGGCCTCGCCAACCAGAACTGGAAGGACTCCCCGGGCTCGATCTGCGGCGCCGACGGGACCCGCCCGACCGGCCCGGTGATGGCGGCGGGCGCCCAGGGGTACGCGTACGACGCGCTGCGCCGGACCGCGTGGGTCGCCCGCACGGTGTGGGAGGACGAGACGTACGCGGCCCTCCTCGAACAGGCCGCGGCGGATCTGCGGGACCGCTTCCAGCGGGACTTCTGGATGCCGGACCGCTCCTTCCCGGCCCTCGCACTGGACGGAGAGGGCGGCCAGGTCGACGCGCTGGCCTCCGACGCCGGGCATCTGCTGTGGTCCGGGCTGCTCGACAAGGAGTACGGCGAGCTGGTGGGCCGGCGCCTGCTGGAACCGGACTTCTTCTCCGGCTGGGGCGTACGCACCCTGGCCTCCGGCCAGCCGGCCTACCACCCGCTCTCCTACCACCGGGGCTCGGTCTGGCCGCACGACAACGCGCTGATCACGCTGGGCCTCGCCCGCTACGGCCTGCACGACGAGGCGCGGGCGGTGGCGCACGGGCTGGTGGACGCGGCGACGGCGACCGGGCACCGGTTGCCGGAGGTGCTGGCGGGGTACGGGCGGGAGTCGCACGGCGAGCCGGTGCCGTATCCGCACGCGTGCGTGCGGGAGTCGCGGTCCGCGGCGGCCCCTCTTGCCTTGCTGACGGCGGTCGGCGGCGCCTGATCGGAGGGGAGGACCTGTTGGCCAGGCGTTTGCCCGGTGTTTGCTCTGGCCGGTGAACTGTGGCTCGAAGTGGGCCGTACGGGACTGTGGCGGATCCGAGACCCCATATCGGGTCCGCCTTCCACCACGGACCGTACGGAAGGACCCTCGGGTGTCCGAGACCCTTGCAGAGAGCACGTCACCCGAGGTCGAGGCGGCCGACACGGACCAGCCGTCCCCGCGCGCGAGGTTCGTCCGGTGGCGGGAGGCCCACCCCACCGCCGTACGGAACGTGCGCTGGACCCTGAACATCCTGGCCGCCCTGCTCGTCCTCGGGGCCCTGCTCCTGCCGAACAAGATCGCCTACCTGCAGCCGCGGGCGTTCGTGCGGATTCCGGCCGAGGCGATCATCGGGGCGGCCGTGATGCTCGCGCTGCCGCGCTGGCCGCGGCTGGTGGTGGCCGTGGTGTCGGGCGCGGGGCTCGGCGTGATGACGATCCTGAACCTGCTCGACATGGGCTTCAACGACTACCTCGGGCGGCCCTTCAATCCCGTCCTCGACTGGGAGCTGCTCAACGACGCGCAGTCGTACGTGGCGGACTCGATGGGCGGGGCCGTGGCGGTCGCGGCCGTGATCGGCGTGGTCGTCCTCGTGCTCCTGGTGCCGGCCGTCATGACGCTGGCGATGGTCCGGCTGAGCGGTCTGCTGGTCCTGGACCGCCGGGCCGCCACCCGGGGCACCCTCCTCGCCGCCACCGTCTGGGTCACCTGTTCCGCCCTCGGCCTCCAGGTCCTCGGCATCCCGCTGGCCTCCGAACACACCGCAGCGCTCGCCGCGCTCCAGGCCAAGCGGGTGGTGTACACCGTGCGGGACGAGGCGGACTTCCAGAAGGTGGCCAAGGCCGACGCCTTCGGGAACACGCCGGGCGCCCAGTTGGTGCCCGACCTGCGCGGCAAGGACATGATCTTCACCTTCATCGAGAGCTACGGGCGCAGCGCCGTCGAGGACCCGGGCATCGCGCCCGGCGTCGACAAGACCCTCGACACGAGCACCGCGGCCCTCGCGAAGGCCGGCTTCCACGCGAAGAGCGGGTGGCTCACCTCGGCGACGTACGGCGGCAGCAGCTGGCTCGGCCACTCGACGACCCTCTCCGGCCTCTGGATCGACAACCAGCAGCGCTACCGCACGGTCATGGCCAGCGACCACCTCAGCCTCACCAAGGCCTTCAAGAAGACCGGCGACTGGGACACGGTCGGGGTGATGCCGGGCGTCCAGAAGGGCTGGCCGGAACAGAAGTACTACGGCCTCGACAAGGTCTACAACGCCTTCCAACTCGGCTACCAGGGACCCAAGTTCAGCTGGTCGACAATGCCCGACCAGTACGCCCTGGAGGCCTACCAGAAGCGGATCCACAGCAAGAAGCGCGACAAACCTTTGATGTCCGAGATCATCCTGACCTCCAGCCACCAGCCCTGGGCCCCCATCCCGAAGATGGTCGACTGGAACGACCTCGGCGACGGCTCGGTCTTCAAGGCCATCCAGAAGGCGGGCAACAAAGCCTCCGACATCATCGCCGACCCCACCCGCTCCAAGCAGGAGTACGGCAAGTCCATCTCCTACTCGGTCACTTCACTGACCCAGTGGCTGGAGCGCTACGGCAACGACGACACGGTCCTCGTCTTCCTCGGCGACCACCAGCCGATCGCCCGGGTCAGCGGCGAGAACGCCAGCCGTGACGTGCCGATCTCCATCGTCGCCAAGGACCCCAAGGTCCTCGACAAGATCACGCCCTGGAACTGGACAGACGGCCTCAGGCCGGCCCACAACGCCCCCGTCTGGAAAATGAGCTCCTTCCGAGACCGCTTCTTGAGGGCCTACGGCTCAACTCCGCACCCGTCCGAGGGGTGACGTGCCGGGTTCGGTTGTGGTGCGGCTGCGGGTCCGTCGTGGCTGGTCGCGCAGTTCCCCGCGCCCCTAGGGGGTTGCAGTCGCCCCGGTCAGGATGGGCCGTTCGACACCTTCCCCCGCCACGACCGCGCGCCGGGACGGGCCGGTAGCCGCGTACGGCGGCAAGGGGACGGGGTGGGGGGTGTCCGCCCGCAGCGGCCGGCGTCCGTTACCGAGCCCTGCTCAAGAAGCAGCTACCGCCGGACCGAGGACGGATACCCCCCACCCCGGCCCCGACTCACCCACCAAACCGCACGCGCTACACAAGCCTCCACCGGGGCCGCGCAGGCCGCCGCAGGCATCCAGGGGCGCGGGGAACTGCGCAAAAACGCCCGCCCCCACACACCCGACCCCGCCCCCGCCCCCTCAGCCCCCCGACGTCTCCAACTCCGCGTCCTCCCCAACCCCCGCACAGTCATACGGATCCTTCAACCACCCATCCGGCAGCACCACCCGGTTGTTGCCCGACGTACGCCCACGCGGCCCGTCCGCCCCCGTCGGCCACGGCTGGTCAAGGTCCAACTCATCCAGCCCCGACCGGAGTTCGGACAGCGACGACGTGATCGCCAGCCGCTTGCGCATCTCGCTGCCGACCGCGAACCCCTTCAGGTACCAGGCCACATGCTTACGGAAGTCGATCACCCCACGCGACTCGTCCCCGATCCACTCCCCCAGCAGCGTGGCGTGCCGGACCATGACGTCGGCCACCTCCCGCAGCGAAGGCCGCGCGATGTCGTCCGTACGCCCCTCGAACGCCGCCACCAGATCCGCGAACAGCCACGGCCGGCCAAGGCAGCCCCGCCCCACGACCACCCCGTCGCACCCCGTCTCCCGCACCATCCGCAGCGCGTCCGACGCCGACCAGATGTCCCCGTTGCCGAGCACGGGAATCTCCGGGACGTGCTCCTTCAGACGGGCGATCGCGTCCCAGTCCGCCGTGCCGCCGTAATGCTGCGCGGCCGTCCGCCCATGGAGCGCGATCGCCGTCACCCCCTCCTCGACCGCGATGCGCCCCGCGTCCAGATAGGTGAGGTGATCGTCGTCGATGCCCTTGCGCATCTTCATCGTGACGGGCAGGTCCCCCGCCCCGCTCACGGCCTCCCGCAGGATCGCCCGGAGCAGCGGGCGCTTGTACGGCAGCGCCGAGCCGCCGCCCTTGCGCGTGACCTTGGGGACCGGGCAGCCGAAGTTCAGGTCGATGTGGTCGGCGAGGTCCTCCTCCGCGATCATGCGGACGGCCTTGCCGACGGTGGCCGGGTCGACGCCGTACAGCTGGATCGAGCGCGGCTTCTCGCTCTCGTCGAAGTGGATCAGCTGCATGGTCTTCTCGTTGCGTTCGACCAGCGCCCGAGTCGTGATCATCTCGCTGACGAACAGGCCCTTGCCGCCACTGAACTCCCTGCACAGCGTGCGAAAGGGCGCGTTGGTGATCCCGGCCATGGGGGCGAGGACGACGGGGGGCTGGACGGGGTGCGGACCGATCTGCATTCCCCCATTGTCACGCATCCCTCGCGGCGGCCGACACGGATCGTGCACGGATCATGCATTAACCATTAGTTAGACGCACTATTGAAATCGGCGTACGATGGAGCGCATGCCCGAGCTCAGCCCTCGCCGACGCATGCTGGTCCTCGCGATCTGCTGTATGAGCCTCCTGATCGTGAGCCTCGACACCACGGCCCTCAATGTCGCCCTGCCCGCCATGCAGCGGGGCCTGGGCGCGAGCACCGCGGGCCTCCAATGGACGATCGACGCGTACACCCTGGTCCTCGCCTCCCTGCTGATGCTGGCCGGCTCCACGGCCGACCGGATCGGCCGCAAGCGCGTCTTCATGGCGGGCCTGATCGTCTTCACGATCGGCTCCGCGCTGTGCTCCGCCGCGCCGAACCTGGAGGCCCTGGTCGCCTTCCGGATGGTGCAGGCGGTCGGCGGCTCGATGCTCAACCCGGTCGCGATGTCGATCATCACCAACACCTTCACCGACCCGCGCGAGCGGGCGCGGGCGATCGGCGTGTGGGGCGCGGTCGTCGGCATCTCGATGGCCGCGGGACCGCTGGTCGGCGGGGTGCTCGTGGACTCGGTCGGCTGGCGCTCGATCTTCTGGGTCAACCTGCCGGTGGGGCTCGCGGCCCTGCTGCTCACCCTGCGGTACGTCCCCGAGTCCCGGGCGCCCAGGGCCCGCCGCCCCGACCCGGTCGGACAGCTCCTGGTGATCGCGCTGTTCGGCTCGCTGACGTACGCGATCATCGAGGCGCCGTCCTCGGGGTTCTCGTACGTCCTGCCCTTCGCCCTCGTGGCCGTCCTCGCGCTGGCCGGGCTCCTCTGGTACGAGCCCCGGCGTGACGAGCCCCTCATCGACCTGCGGTTCTTCGGGTCCGCGCCCTTCAGCGGGGCCACGGTGATCGCGATCAGCGCGTTCGCGGGTCTTGGCGGGTTCCTGTTCCTGTCGACGCTGTACCTCCAGAACGTCCGGGGGCTGGACGCGCTGCACGCAGGCCTGTGGATGCTGCCGATGGCGGTGCCGATGTTCCTGTGCGCGCCCCTCGCCGGGCGGCTGGTGGGGAGCCGGGGGCCGAGGCTGCCGTTGGTGGTCGCGGGGTTCGCCATGACGGTGAGCGGGGTGCTCTTCGCGGCCTTCGACGCGGAGACGTCCGACGTGACGCTGCTCCTCGGGTACCTGTTGTTCGGGATCGGGTTCGGGTTCGTCAACGCGCCGATCACGAACACCGCGGTCTCCGGGATGCCGCGCGCCCAGGCCGGGGTCGCGGCGGCCGTCGCCTCCACCAGCCGTCAGCTCGGGCAGACGCTCGGGGTCGCGGTGGTCGGAGCAGTGTTGGCGTCCGGGCTGAGCTCCTCGTCGTACAAGGAGAAGTTCGTGTCCGCCGCGGTGCCGGGGTGGTGGATTCTGGCCGGCTGTGGGCTCGCTGTACTGGTGCTCGGCACGGTGACCAGCGGGGCGTGGGCCCGGCGGACCGCTGAGCGGACGGCTGAGCGGCTGGAGTCGGCGGAGGTTCGCGAGGCGGCGGGGGTCAGCGCGTAGTTTGGCGGCTGACGGCCGGTGGGGGCTTGTCGCGCCCACGCGGCGGAGCCGCATATCGATGCAGCCCCGCGCCCCTGAGTCGGTGACCTCAGCCCAGTCGACTCAGTACCGTTCGCTCCACCGCGGGTACGAACCTCTGACCCGCCACCGCCAGCCCGATCGCCACCCCGACCCCCGCCCACGCCATCGGTCCCAGCGGGGTGCAGCCGAGCAGTTGGCTGACGCCCGGTGTCTCCACCACCGCGAACAGGACCGCCGCCGAACCCAGGGACGTCACGCGGACCAGGGGACTCTCCCGGCGGTCCGCGAGGGTCTGGGCCAGCTGCGTGCCCACCACCGCGCACAGGGCCATCGTCGTCGAGCGGCGGGCCGTGCCCGGGGTGAAGCGGCCGATCAGCCAGGCCACGGTGGCGCCCAGGCAGGTGGTGATCGCGCGGTCGCGGATCTGTCGGGTCAGAGCGGCGCCCAGGATCGCGTCGACCGAGGGCTCGTCCTCCGCCTCCGTGGGTTTCTCCGTCGGTGTCACCGCCACGGCCATCGCCGGGAACAGGTCGGTGAAGAGGTTCACCAGGAGCATCTGGCGGGTGGACAGGGGCGCCGCGCCCGACAGGAGGGTGCCGAGGATGCCGAAGCCCACCTCGCCCGCGTTGCCGCCGATCAGGATGGCGATGGCGTCGGCGACGGAGTGCCACAGGGCGCGGCCCTCGCGGACGGCCTCGATGAGGGCGGTGAGGTCGTCGCCAGTGAGGACGAGGTCGGCGGCGTTGCGGGCGGCGGCCGAGCCGCGGGCGTTGATGCCGACGCCGATGTCGGCGGCCCGGATGGCGGCCGCGTCGTTGGCGCCGTCGCCGACCATGCCCACGACCCGGCCCGCGTCCCTGAGAGCCTCGACGACCTGGAGTTTCTGCTCGGGCGCGACCCGGGCCACGACATCGGCGTCGCGCAGCATCCGGGAGCGGGCCGAGCGGTCGGCGGCGGCCAGTTCGTCGCCGGTGACGACCGTGGCGTCCTCGGGCCAGCCGAGGTCGGTGGCGATGGCGTGGGCGGTCTGCGGGTGGTCGCCGGTCAGCACGACCGGCCGTACGCCCGCCTCGCGCAGTCCGTGCACCAGGTCCGGGGAGGTGTCCCGGGCCACGTCGGCGAGGGCCAGCAGGCCCACGAACTCCAGGTCCCGCAAAGGCTCTTCGAGTACGGCCTCCCGGTCGCCGTCGCTGTCTCCGTCGCCGTCGCCGTCGCCGTCGCCGTCGAGCGGACGCCTGGCCACCGCCAGGACGCGCAGGCCGTCGCGGGCCAGCGACTGGGCCCGGTCGGAGGCGTCGGCGGGGAGGTCGGCGCAGGCGGGCAGGACGGTCTCCGGGGCTCCCTTGAGGACCAGTACCGGGGAGCCGTCGCCGGGGTGTCCGACCGCGGCGGCGTAACCGCGGCCGGCCTCGAAGGCGAGGCCCTCCAGCTGGGTCCACTCCTCGTCGGGGGCGGCCGCGTCCAGGACGGCCTCGTCGGTGGCGTGCGCCGGGCGCTGCCCGGAGTCGCCGTCGAGCTGGGGACAGGCGCGGGCCGCGATGCGCAGCGGGCCGTCCGCGCCGGGCTCGTCGGGGGTGTGGACCGTGCCGTCCGCGCCGGTGACCCGGACCAGGCGCAGCCGGTTCTCGGTGAGGGTGCCGGTCTTGTCGAAGCAGATGGTGTCCATGCGGCCCAGGGCTTCGAGGGTGCGCGGGGCGCGGACCAGGACACCGTGCGCGCTGAGCCGGCGGGCGGCCGCCAGCTGCGCGACCGTGGCCACCAGCGGCAGCCCTTCCGGTACGGCGGCCACCGCGACCGCGACCCCGCCGCTGACCGCCTGGCGCAGGGGTGTGCCGCGCACCAGGGCGAGCCCGGTGACGGCGGCGCCGCCCGCCATCGTCAACGGCAGTGCCTTGCGGGTGAGTTCCTGGAGCCGGGCCTGGACTCCGGCGGCCGCCGGGGTACGGGCGGCGAGCGCGACGGCGCGGGCGGCCTCGGTGCGGTCGCCGGTGTCCACGACGACCGCGCGGGCGTTCCCGGCCACCACGGTCGTCCCCTCGAAGACCATGCAGTGCCGTTCGGCGACGGGGGCGCGCGGGCTCGGGTCGGTGGACTTGTCCACCGGAAGGGACTCGCCGGTCAGCGCGGACTCGTCGACCTCCAGACCGTCCTCCCACAGCAGCCGGGCGTCGGCGGGCACGACGTCGTCCAGCGCGAGCTCGATGACGTCCCCCGGGCTCAGCCTGGCGGCGTCGACCACATGCGGTTCCGCGTCGTCCTCGTCCGCGACCCGGGCCTTCTGCTTCTGCTGGGCCAGCAGCCCGGACAGGGCCCGCTCGGCGCGCAGCCGCTGGAGGCCGCCGACGAGGGCGTTCAGGTCGAGGGCGCCGACCACCAGCAGCGCGTCCATCACGGACCCGAGGATCGCCGACGCGGCCGAGCCGACCGCCAGGACGGGGGTGAGCGGGTCGTCCAGCTCGCCGCGCACGGCCCGGGCGAGCTGCGCCGACCACCTGGCGGGGGCCAGCACGGGCAGTCGTACGACGGCGTCGCCGGCGGTGCGGACCCGTGCGGTCGTCTGCTCGACGAGCGTCGGCTCCGGGGGTGCCTCCTGTTCCAGCCGGTCGCGTACGTCGTCCGGGTGCAGGGCGTGCCAGGCCACCCGGGGACGCGGGTGCGGGAGGCTCGTGGCGGCCACCCGCAGGGCGGCGCGGGTGCCGGTGAACAGGGCGACAGCCGCGGCCGCGTCGACGGGTGCGTGCCGGAGGCCGGGGATGGCCGTACGGCGTCGGCCGCGGCCCGACTCGCCGACGGCGACGAGGAGTCCGGACAGGGCGGCGCCCGAGCGGGCCAGGGTCTGGGAGCGGTGGCCGACCGCGCGGGCCGCCGGTACGGCGGTCAACAGCCGCCAGACGTCGGGCAGTCCGTGCGGGGCGAGGACGTCGGCGCCCCAGGCGACCGCGCTGCCGCCGTCGGTGAGGGAGACGGCCACGTCGCCGCGGAGGAGTCCGGCGACGACGTCGGCGTCCTGGGGGCGGGCGATGGTGAGCACACCGCCTTCGCCATCGCGGAGTTGGTCGACGATGTCCCGCAACGGACGCCCCGCGTCCAGGACTTGGTCGGCGAGGCCGGTGAAGTCCGCCAGCGCGGGGTCGTCCGGGACGACGACGCGGAGTCCGGCGCGGCGGGCCGCGTCCAGCACCGGCTCGGCCCAGGCGTCGGCGCCCGCGCCCGGGGTGCGCAGGGCGCTCGGGTGCAGGAGGACGGTGCCGACGGTCTCCAGCTGCCGCAGCCGGTCCGGGTCGCGCACCAGGACGCCGGAACGCGACAGGGTCGCGCTCAGTACCGCGTGGAAGGCGGCGGGGCCGTAGCGCGCGGCCTTGGGGGAACCCGCGAGGACGGCCTCGGCGGCCTCGGTCACGTCGTGTTTGACGAGGAGCGCGGCGACGGCGCCGCCGAGGCTGCCGGCCGAGGCGTGGCCCGCGTACTCCTGGGCGGGCGAGGGGCGCGGGGGCGGGCGCAGGGCCTGGTCGGCGGGCACGCTGACCCGGTCGGGGACGCACAGGTCGTCGTGGACCGTCTCGAAGGCGGCCGTCCGCACCAGGGCCTCGGCCAGCTGGCAGGTGCGCAGGGTGCCGTCGAGCAGCAGGGAGGTGGGGCTCTGGCCGGCACCGTGCACGGCGGCGTTCACGGCGGCCAGCGCCACGTCCGTCCGCGCGCTCCCGAGTCGCTCCCGCAGCCGGCCTCTGAAGCGGGGGTTCTCCCGCAGCAGCATCGTCACCGCGGTCACCGGCCGCGGCGAGGCGGGCAGCCGCAGCGCGGACCCGGTGACCGCGGCGGCGGCTCCGACGGCGTCGGCGGCGAGCGTCAGGGCGGCGGTGCGCACCGAGCCTGGGTCACCGGGATGGGCGAGCTCCTCGACGTCCTGGTCGTCCGCCACAAGGCCGTACCGCTCGGCGAGCACCGAGACCCGCTTCTCGACGCGCTCGGTGGCCACCCCCTCCACCGCGGTCACGACGAGCCGCTCGAGGCCCTCGTCCCAGTAGGCCAGCGCGATGTCGGGATGTTCGGCGAGGGCGGTGACGAGACGGCGGGCACGGTGTTCGGTGGGGGTGGAGCGGGCGCGGTGCTCCCGACCGTCCCCTCCGTCCGCTCCGGCCGTTCCGTCCGTCTCCGCGCGCAGCGCCATGTGCACCCGGTGGCCCGCTCGCCAGTGCGGGGACGCTCCCGGGAGGGCCGAGCGGGCGGCCCTCGTGGTGCGGGCCGCGAAGTCCGCGGTGCGTACCCCGGCCCGTGCCGTTCCGGCCACCGCTCCGGCGGCCGCGCCGACCGCGGCCGGCGTACCCCGGGCGAGCAGGCGCGGGCCGGCCAGGACAAGGCCCGCGGCGGCTGTCGTGAGTCCTCGGTTCATCGTTCGTCCTCAGTCGCCGGAGCGGGCACGGCGCGCGGTGGAGCCCCCGGGGCCGCGTGGGCCGGCCGGTGCGGCCGTCTCGTGCGGAGGGAGCCTGTCGGAGGGCGTGCGCGACGCGGAGGAGGGTGCCCCGGACGCCTGGTGGGACGCGGTGCCCGGGGTGCCGTGGGACGAGGCCAGCACCCGGGGGGTGGGCCGGGCGTCGTCGACCGGCTCCTCCCGCTCCCCCGGCCTCGGCTGGGTCAGCCACGCCACCGCCGCCCCGGTGACCGCGACGGGCCACTCGACGACGCCCGCGACACCGAGCACCCCGGCCCCGGCGTACACCGCGAGCCGCCGGCCGCGTGGGGACACCGCCCCGACCCGGTCCAGCGCTCCTCCGGCCACCCGGCCCACCGTCCCGGCCCCGGGCACCTTCCCCAGGACCGACACGGCCGCCCGCAACGGCTGCGGAAGCCCCTGCGTCGACGACGGTGACGGTGCCGGTGATCCTGCTACCTGCTGCGACGACTTCTGCTCGGCCATGACTCGCCTCGCATGTGGGGGGGTTCTGTTCGGAATGCCCGAGTTCCCCCACTCCGGACGGTCATCCCCCACGACGACGACGCGTTGCGAGCCCGCTCACGTCCGCGCGGCCGGCATCCTCTCCAGGGCGATCGCGTGCAGCCGCTCCAGCCGTCGCCGGGACTCCTCGTCCGCGGGCGCGTAGGTCACCATGCGCGGGCCCGCCTCGGGACCGAGCCACAGGTCGGTGTGGTCGACGCTGACATGGCCGACGTAGCGGTTCATGAACTCCTTGCGGCGGCCCCGGTGTTCGATGACCTCGTGCCGGTCCCAGACCTCGCGGAACTCCGGGGACTCGGTACGCAGCCGCTTCAGGAGCATCTTCCAGCCGGGCTCCGCGAGGTGGCCGGCCATGATGGCGCGGAAGCGGGCGGCCATCAGGCGCTGCGCCTCCGCCAGGTGGATGATCGAGGAGCGCCAGTCGTCGTTGGTGTAGGAGAGGATCATGCCGTTGCGGTCCTCGGGCGGCACCGCGTCCAGGTCGCAGAGCAACAGGCCGTAGGTGCGGTTGTAGGCGAGGATGTCGTAGCGGCTGTTCTGCACACAGGCCGGGACCGGATCCAGCTGTTCGAGTACCTGCCGGATGGCGGGGGTGATCGACGGGCAGGCGGTGGCCGGTGTCGGGTCGACCGCGCCGGCGAGCTGGAAGAGGTGCGAGCGCTCGCTCGGGTCGAGCAGCAGCGCGCGGGCGAGGGCGTCCAGGACCTGCACGGAGACCTGGATGTCCCGGGCCTGCTCCAGCCAGGTGTACCAGGTGACGCCGACCGCGGAGAGCTGGGCGACCTCCTCCCGGCGCAGGCCCGGGGTGCGGCGTCGGCGACCGCGGGGCAGGCCGACCTGCTCGGGGGTGAGGTGCTCACGGCGGTGGCGCAGGAAGGCGGCGAGCTCATGGCGCCGGACCGCCGAGAGGGACGCGGAAGCGGTCGCCGGTACGGCTGCCTCCTGGGCCATCGTCGTCATGCCTCCAGCCTGCCTGCATCGGGACCCTGTTGCCAGGTGGTTCTTCTACCAGGATAGGAAGACTCTGGTACCCGTCTCGCGGTGGGCGCAGGCTCGACGACGTGACCACCGAAACCACGACTCCACGCCCCCTCCGCGCCGCCGCGCCGGCCGAGCTGGGCGGCCTCGGACTGTTCACGGTGCTGCTCGCCGCGGCACTGCCCCTCATCGACTTCTTCATCGTCAACGTCGCCCTGCCCAGCATCGGCGCGGACCTCTCCGCGAGCGAGTCGGTCCTCGAACTCGTCGTGGCGGGTTACGGGTTGGCGTACGCCGTCCTCCTCGTCCTCGGCGGCCGGCTCGGCGACCTCTTCGGGCGGCGCCGGCTCTTCCTGGGCGGCATGCTGGCGTTCGGGCTGACCTCGCTGGCGTGCGGGCTCGCGCCCACCGCCTGGACGCTGGTCGCGGCGCGGGTCTTGCAGGGCGCCGCGTCGGCGGCGATGCTGCCGCAGGTCCTCGCCACCATCCAGTCGGCGACGACCGGGTCCCGCCGGGCGCGCGCGATGGGTCTGTACGGCGCCACGGCGGGCCTCGCCATGGTGGCGGGCCAGATCCTCGGCGGGGTCCTGGTGGCCGCCGACATCGCGGGCACCAGTTGGCGGGCGGCGTTCCTGGTGAACGTCCCGGTCGTCGTGGTGGGCCTGGTCCTCGCGGTCCGTACGATCCCGGAGACCCGCTCCCCCCGCCCCGAGCCGGTGGACGGCCCGGGCACGGTCCTGCTGGCGGCGACCCTGCTGGCGCTGCTCGCCCCGCTGACCGAGGGCAGGGCGGGCGGGCTGGCCGCTGTGGACCTGGCTGTCGCTGGCGGCGTTCCCGTTCCTGGCGGGGGCGTTCTTCGCGGTGGAGCGCAGGGCGGACCGCGGGGGCCGTACGCCTCTCGTGCCCCCGAGCCTGTTCGCGCTGGTGTCGCTGCGCCGGGGCCTGCTGCTGATCCTGCCCTTCTCGATGGGCTTCGCCGGGTTCATGTTCGTGATCGCGGTGGCCCTTCAGGAGGGCGCGGGCCGCAGCCCCGTCCAGGCGGGTCTCGCGCTGGTCCCGCTCGCGGTGACGTTCCTGTTCACATCGATTGCCGGGCCGCGGCTGATCTCCCGCTTCGGCACCCGGGTGGTGACCGCGGGCGCGCTGATCCAGGGGGTCGGCCTGGGCCTGATGATCCTGGCGGCGCGCTCCTCGTGGCCGGACCTCGGTCTGCTGCCCCTCCTGCCCGGCGGCGCGATCGCCGGAGTGGGCCAGGCGCTCCAGTTGCCCGTGGTCTTCCGGATCGTCCTGTCCGAGGTGCCGCCCGCGCGGGCCGGGGTGGGCAGTGGTGTGATGGTCACCACCCAGCAGGCCTCTCTGGCCCTGGGCGTGGCCACGCTGGGCAGTCTCTTCCTCGCCCTGGTGCCGGGCATGGGCATGCGGGACGCCCTGGTGACGACGCTCCTGGTCCAGCTGGCCGGGGTGGCCCTGACCGGCGTCCTGAGCCTGCGGCTGCCGCGCACGATCGACTGACCGGACCCGACCGGGCTCAAGTCCTGGCGAACGCCCCGTGAAGATACTGCTGTTGATGTTGTTCTTGCTGCACACTCCTAGCCGGAGGCGAGGCACATGTTGCAGATCAACACGAGCAGGGTGAGCCGCTGGGACCAGCACGGCCGCGAACACGTGGTCCAAGTGCAGCGCAAGGGCGCGCAACGCACGATCAGATGTGACACCTGCGGCTGGCACAAGGGAGCGCAGTTCCTGCCCTGGCTGAAGGCGGAGGAGCACCTGGCGGAGGCGCACCAGGCGACGGTGGACCCGTCGCAGACGTAGCGCGGTCAGGCCTTGAGGCCGCGCACCAGCAGGTCCACCAGCGCCGTGAACTCCTCTTGGACGCCGGGCAGTTCCCACTCCCGGGCGTAGAAGGGGTCGTGGAAGCGGCCGGTGGCCTGGAAGAGGGCCCGGGCCGTGACGGCCGGGTCGGCGACGGTGAACGTGCCCGCGTCGATGCCGTCCTGGACGACGCGGGTCAGCTGGTCGGTGAGCTCGGTGAGGTGCTCGAGGACCGCCGCGACGCTCTCACCGGCCAGAACCGAGTAGGTCGCGAACAGCTCCGGATCGTCGCCCGCCTTGCGGCGCTTGGCCTCGAAGAGCGCGGCGAGCCAGTCCCGCAGCCGGGACTCCGGATCGCGGTCCGCCCCGGCGATCGCGGCCAGCACGCCCGTCGTCCGGTCCAGCCACCGCTTCGTCACCGCCTCCCGCAGCGCCGCCTTGGTCCGGAAGTGCCGGTAGACGCTGCCATGGCTGACGCCGAGCGCGCGGGCCACGTCGACCACGGTGGCCTTGGCCGGGCCGTGGCGGCGCAGCACCTCCTCGGTGGCTTCGAGGATGCGCTCGGCGGTCAGGGTCTCGATGGTCGGCGGCATGCCTAGACGGTACCTGGCACGGCGTTCACCGCTGGACGGGTACAGCTCGACCGGCCTGCACTGCACTCACCAAGGGGCGCGGGGAACTGCGCGACCAGCCCCCACCGGCCCGCAGCGACCTACGACAGCCGCCGGCGTCCGGCAGCACGACGTTCACCGCTCGCTGTCCAGCATCGCCATCATCGGCGCCGCATACCGCTCCCCGGCCGCCGCGTCCGCGGGTACGGCGTCCTCGATGGCGGCGAGGTCGGCGGGCTCCAGGGTCACGTCCAGGGCGCCCAGGGCCTCGGCGAGCCGTTCGCGGGTCCTGGCGCCGACCAGCGGCACGATGTCGTCGCCCCGGGAGGCCACCCAGGCGATGGCGATCTGCGCGACCGTGACGCCCTTCTGTTCGGCGATCTTGCGCAGCGACTCGACCAGCGCGAGGTTGTGCCGGAGGTTGTCGCCCTGGAAGCGGGGCGAGTGGGCCCGGAAGTCGTTCGCGGCGAGTCGCCGGTCGGCCGTGAGGTGGCCGGAGATCAGGCCACGGGAGAGCACTCCGTACGCGGTGACGGAGATGCCCAGTTCGCGCAGGGTGGGCAGGATCTCCCGCTCGGGGCCCCGGGATATGAGCGCGTACTCGATCTGGAGGTCGGCGATGGGGGCGGTGGCGGCGGCCCGGCGGATGGTGTCGGCGCCGACCTCGCTGAGCCCGATGTGCCGGACCCAGCCCTTCTCGACCAGTTCGGCGATCGCGCCGACGGTCTCCTCGATCGGCACCTGCGGGTCGAGCCGGGAGGGGCGGTAGACGTCGATGTGGTCGACGCCGAGGCGCTGGAGGGAGTACGCGGCGAAGTTCTTCACCGCGCCGGGGCGGCCGTCGAAGCCGGACCAGCCGCCGTCCGGGTCGCGCAGGGCGCCGAACTTCACGCTGAGCAGCGCGTTCTCGCGCAGGGCGGCCGGCGCGGTGCGCAGTGCCTCGCTGATCAGCAGTTCGTTGTGGCCCATGCCGTAGAAGTCGCCGGTGTCCAGCAGGGTGACACCGGCCTCCAGGGCGGCGTGGAGGGTCGCGATCGACTCGGCGCGGTCCGTCTCGCCGTACATGCCGGACATGCCCATGCAGCCGAGGCCGAGGGCGGAGACCTGGGGACCGGTGGTGCCGAGGTTTCGGGTTGGC
Organism: Streptomyces sp. SLBN-8D4; assembly: GCF_049739545.1. NCBI lineage: Bacteria > Bacillati > Actinomycetota > Actinomycetes > Kitasatosporales > Streptomycetaceae > Streptomyces > Streptomyces sp. SLBN-8D4. The sequence goes on along the minus strand of NZ_JBMGQC010000001.1, from coordinate 6,574,249 downwards.
ATCGTCATGCCGCCCACCCTGCCATGACAGCTGACAGATTTCAATATCTGTCAGCTGTCACCCGCCATCGGCGCCCGTCACCGGCTTCCGTCATCCGTCAGTGGTGGCCAGCTTGGCCCCGAGCAGCACGAACGACCCCGCGAAACCCCGCCGCAGCCAGGCCATCACCCGGGGCCGTGCGATCACATGGCTGCGGACCGAGGCGGCGAGCACCCCGTACCCCGCGAAGACCACGAAGGTCGCCAGCATGAAGACCCCGCTCAGGGCCAGCATCCGGGGCAGCGCCCGCGGCTCGCCCGGGTCCACGAACTGCGGCAGGAAGGCGAAGAAGAAGATCGTCAGCTTCGGGTTGAGGAGGTTGATCAGCACTCCTCGGACGATCACGCGGCCCGCGGACCGGGGCGCGCCGTCCTGGTCGACGTCGATGACCTCCTTGTCCCGCACGGCCGCCCAGGCCATGTACAGGAGGTAGGCGACCCCGGCGTACTTGACCGCCTGGAAGGCCACGGCACTGGCGTTCAGCAGCGCGGCGAGCCCGGTGACGGTGGCCAGGACGTGCGGCACGATCCCGAGGGTGCAGGCGAACGCGGCGACGACGCTCGCGCGCGGACCGCGGGAGAGACCGGCGGCGAGCGTGTAGACGACCCCGGTGCCGGGAGTGGCGACCACGACCAGGGTGGTGAGGAGGAAGGCGAGGCTCATGCGGGCCACCCTGTCGTCGCCGTGGACCGGGATACAGGGCCAATCGCCCACCGGGCAACAGGACCAATGTGCGGTCCGCCGTTCCGTTCGACACGCTTCACGGCAGCCCGGAGAATAGATCCTGTCGGCGTGCAGTCATCCCGGCGGCGCCTGCCGTCGGCCGTGCGGTGATCCAGCGCCGCCCGGGGAGGCCGCGATGGCCGTCCGTATCGGCACCTTCAACACCGAGAACCTCTTCCGTCGTCCCTCCGTGTTCCGCCTTCCGGGCGCGACGGAGCGCAAGAACGTCCTCGACGATTTCGACGCCTTGGTCGCTCTCCTGGACAAGGAGACCTACACCGACGAGGACAAGCAGAAGATCTCGGAGCTCATCCTGAAGCACCGGGCGTACAGCAGCGACCCCGAGAACCCGCCGCTGATCTACGTCAACCAGAACCGCCCCGGGAAGAAGAGCGGGCTCTTCGACACGCCCCCGCCGGGGTCAGAGCCGACAGAGCTGCCGATCCTCGCCGGGGGCCGGGCGAAGTGGGCCGGCTGGGCCGAACTCGGCCAGGACGACCTGGACATGGCCGCGGTCAGCAACACCGGGCGGGTCATCAGAGAGGTGAACGCCGAAGTCCTCCTGACCCCCGAGGTCGAGGACCGGCTCACCCTGGACCGCTTCAACGAGCAGGTTCTGGGCCTGGGCGGGCAGCCGTACCCCGTCGATCTGCTGATCGACGGCAACGACCCGCGGGGCATCGACATCGGGGTCCTCAGCCGCTTCCCGGTCACATCCGTCCGTCCGCACCTCTTCGATCCGGACCCGGAAGACCCGACGAAGCACCTGTTCAGCCGTGACTGTCCCGAGTACGAGATCCAGCTCGGCCAGGAGAGCCTGGTGCTCCTCGGCAACCACCTCAAGAGCAAGTTCAACGACGACCCGGAGCTGCGCCTGCACCAGGCCGAGCGGGTCGCGGAGATCTACCGGGCCGCGCTGGAGCGCACCCCGAACGTCGTGGTCGCCGGAGACCTCAACGACACCCCGGACAGCAAGCCGGTCGAAACGCTGCTGGACGCCGGCCTGCGCGATGTGATGAGTCACCCCTCCTACCAGGGCGACGATCTCGGCACCCACGGCACCTGCAAGCGGGAACGCGACAAGCTCGACTACATCATGCTGTCGCCCGCGCTGTGGGAGAAGGTGCAGAACGTGGGCCTGGAGACGCGGGGCATCTTCGCCCACTCGAACCACTTCAACACCGTCAAGACGAAGATCGACGAGGCATCGGACCACGCCGCGCTCTACGTGGACGTGGCGATGTGACGAAAACGCCCGCCCTCCGGCCGACAGGGTCGGCCGGAGGGCGGGCCTGGAGCGAAGCGGACGTCAGCAGCCCAGCAGGCGCCCGGCCAGGTAGCCCTCGATCTGGTCGAGGGAGACGCGCTCCTGCTTCATGGAGTCGCGCTCGCGGACCGTCACCGCGTTGTCGTCGAGGGTGTCGAAGTCGACCGTCACGCAGTACGGCGTGCCGATCTCGTCCTGACGCCGGTAACGGCGGCCGATCGCGCCGGCGTCGTCGAACTCGATGTTCCAGTTCTGGCGCAGCGCCTGGGCGAGGCCCTTGGCCTTCGGCGACAGCTCGGCGTTGCGGGACAGCGGCAGGACCGCGACCTTCACCGGGGCGAGGCGGTGGTCGAGGCGCAGCACCGTGCGCTTCTCCAGCTTGCCCTTGGCGTTGGGCGCCTCGTCCTCGATGTAGGCGTCGAGCAGGAACGCCAGCATCGCGCGGCCGACACCGGCCGCGGGCTCGATGACGTACGGCGTCCAGCGCTCGCCGGCCTCCTGGTCGTAGAAGAAGAGGTCCTGGCCGGAGGCCTTGGAGTGGGCGGTGAGGTCGTAGTCGGTGCGGTTGGCCACACCCTCCAGCTCACCCCACTCGTTGCCGCCGAACTGGAAGCGGTACTCGATGTCGGCGGTGCGCTTGGAGTAGTGGGAGAGCTTCTCCGCCGGGTGGTCGTACCAGCGCATGTTCTCCTCGCGGAGACCCAGGCCGGTGTACCAGTTCCAGCGCTGCTCCATCCAGTACTCCTGCCACTTCTCGTCCTCGCCCGGCTTGACGAAGAACTCCATCTCCATCTGCTCGAACTCGCGGGTGCGGAAGATGAAGTTGCCGGGCGTGATCTCGTTGCGGAAGGACTTGCCCATCTGCGCGATGCCGAACGGCGGCTTCTTGCGCGAAGCGACCTGCACCTGGGCGAAGTTGGTGAAGATTCCCTGCGCGGTCTCGGGACGCAGGTAGGCCACGGAGCCGGAGTCCTGGGTCGGGCCGAGGTGGGTGGAGAGCAGACCCGAGAACTGCTTGGGCTCGGTGAACTGGCCCTTGTTGCCGCAGTTGGGGCAGTTCACGTCGGCGAGGCCGTTCTCCGGGGCGTGCCCCTTCTTGGCCTCGTAGGCCTCCTCCAGGTGGTCCGCGCGGAACCGCTTGTGGCAGGAGGTGCACTCGGTCAGCGGGTCGGTGAAGGTGGCCACGTGACCGGAGGCGACCCAGACCTCGGGGGCCAGGATCACGGACGAGTCGAGACCGACCACGTCCTCGCGCGACGTCACCATGTAACGCCACCACTGACGCTTCAGGTTCTCCTTGAGCTCGACACCCAGCGGTCCGTAGTCCCAGGCGGCCTTCTGGCCTCCGTAGATCTCACTACAGGGGAAAACGAAGCCCCGGCGCTTGCTCAGGCTGACGATGGTGTCGATCTTGTCGGCGGCCACGGTGCTCTCTTCATGACGAATGGACGGCAGCGAATGCCTCAGGTTACCGGCGCGGCCACCCCCGGTATCAAATCGGTGCGGGACCCGGACTTTGTTGACAACGGTTTCCATATTTGATGAAAATGACTGTCATGAACGTACGCCGACGCCTCATACCCCTGGTCGCTGCCGCAGGCGCCCTCTCCGCCCTCTCCGCCCTCTCCGCGTGCTCCACCGACAGCGCCGCCGCGGGGAACACCGGCAAGTTCGACGTCGTCGCGTCCTTCTACCCGATGGCCTTCCTCGCCGAGCAGATAGGCGGGGACCATGTGCACGTCACCAGCCTGACCGAGCCCGGCCAGGAGCCGCACGACCTGGAGATCAGCGCCAAGCAGACCGCGCAGCTCCAGGAGTCCGACGCGGTGCTCTACCTCAAGAACCTCCAGCCCTCCGTCGACGACGCGGTGAGCCAGTCCGAGATCAAGACCAAGATCGACGCCTCCTCCCTCACCAAGCTGGAGAAGCACGGCAACGAGGTCGGCGGCCACGCGGCCGAGCACGACGACCACGCCGACAGCGAACTCGCGGGTCTCGACCCGCACGTCTGGCTCGACCCGGTGCGCTACGCGCAGATCGCCGAGGGCGTCGGCAAGGCCTTCGAGAAGGCCGACCCGGACCACGCGGCCGCCTACAAGGCCAACACCGCGGCCCTGGTGAAGAAGCTCGACGCCCTGAACACGAAGTTCGAGAACGGCCTCAGGAACACCGGCACCAAGGTCTTCATCACCACCCACGCCGCCTTCGGCTACCTCGCCGAGCGCTACGGCCTCACCGAGGAGGCCATCAACGGCCTCGATCCCGAGTCGGAGCCCAGCGCCGACCGCGTCAAGGACCTTGAGAGGATGGCGAAGGCCGACGGCGTCACGACCGTGTTCTACGAGACGCTCGTCAGCGACAGGACCGCCAAGACCATCGCCTCCGACGCCGGGCTGAAGACGGACGTCCTCGACCCGATCGAGGGCATCACCGCCAAGTCCCGCGGCAAGGACTACTTCTCGGTCCAGGAAGCCAACCTGAAGGCGCTGCAGGGCGCCCTGGGAGCGAAATGACACCGGAGGACGGCATGAGCGAGTCCGTCATCGCGCTGCGCGGAGTCCGCGCCGACCTGGGCTCGCGGCCCGTCCTGCGCGGCATCGACCTCACCGTGCACCGCGGTGAGGTCGTCGCGCTGCTCGGCGCCAACGGCTCCGGCAAGTCCACCGCGATCCGCACGATCATCGGCCAAGTGCCCGTGTCCGCCGGGCAGATCGAGCTCTTCGGCACCCCGCGCGGGCGCTTCCGGGACTGGGCGCGGGTCGGGTACGTCCCGCAGCGCACCACCGCCGCGGGCGGCGTCCCCGCGACCGTCACGGAGATCGTCTCCTCGGGCCGGCTGTCCCGCGCCCGCTTCGGCATGCTCCGCAGGGCCGACCACGAGGCCGTACGCCGGGCCCTGGAGCTGGTCGGCATGGCGGACCGGGCCAAGGACTCCGTGAACGCCCTCTCCGGCGGCCAGCACCAGCGGGTGCTGATCGCCCGCGCGCTCGCCGCCGAGCCCGAACTCCTGATCATGGACGAGCCGATGGCGGGCGTGGACCTGGCGAGCCAGGAGGTGCTGGCGCGGACCCTGAAGGACCAGGTGGCACAGGGCACCACGGTCCTGCTCGTGCTGCACGAACTGGGCCCGCTGGAGCCCCTGATCGACCGGGCGGTCGTCCTGCGTGACGGCTGTGTCCAGCACGACGGTCCTCCCCCGCGCGCCGTCGGCCAGCACGCCCTGCCGGGACACGACCACGTCCACCCGCACTCCCCCGACCACGAGCCGATGCGCACAGGACTGCTGAGCTGATGGACTTCCTCGACTACGCCTTCATGCAGCGGGCCCTGCTCGCCGCCGTCCTGGTCGGCATCACCGCCCCCGCCGTCGGCATCTACCTCGTCCAGCGCCGCCAGGCCCTCATGGGCGACGGAATCGGCCATGTGGCGATGACCGGCGTCGGCCTCGGCTTCCTGCTCTCCTGGTCGCCGGTGTGGATGGCCACCCTCGTCTCGGTTCTCGGCGCGGTCCTCATGGAGCTGATCCGCTGGTACGGCAGGACGCGGGGTGACATCGCCCTCGCGATGCTCTTCTACGGCGGTATGGCCGGCGGCGTGATGTTCATCAACCTCGCGCCCGGCGGCTCCAACGCCAACCTGACGTCGTACCTCTTCGGTTCGCTCTCGACGGTCTCGCAGTCCGACGTGACCGCGATCTGCGTGCTGGCCGCGTTCGTGGTGCTCGTCACCCTCGGCCTGCGCCGGCAGCTCTTCGCGGTCAGCCAGGACGAGGAGTTCGCGCGGGTCACCGGTCTCCCGGTGCGCGCGCTCAACCTGCTGACCGCGGTCACGGCCGCGGTGACGGTGACCGTGGCGATGCGCGTGGTGGGACTGCTGCTGGTCAGCGCTCTGATGGTGGTGCCGGTGGCGGCGGCGCAGCAGCTCACCCGGAGCTTCGCGGCCACCTTCGCGATCGCGGTGGCGATCGGCGTGACGGTGACGATCGGCGGCACCGTGACCTCGTACTACCAGGACGTGCCGCCCGGTGCGACGATCGTGCTGCTGACCATCGGGGCGTTCATCGTGCTGACGGGTCTGGCCACCCCGCTGGCCAGGCGACGGGCCCGGGCGGCCGCCGCCGCGCAACCCGCCCCGGACCCCGCCGAGTGCGCGATTCCGGCCAGTCGGCAGGCGGACGGCCCGGTCGGCGTCTGACTGGGCACAGGCCGGGCTGGCACAATGGCCCGGCAGGCGCCGAACGAAGGAGGAACCCGTGACGACCGCAGGACCGCCCGTGAAGGGCCGCGCGACCCGGCAGCGGGCCGCCGTGGCGGCGGCCCTCGACGAGGTCGACGAGTTCCGCAGTGCCCAGGAACTGCACGACATGCTCAAGCACAAGGGCGACGCCGTCGGTCTGACCACGGTCTACCGCACCCTCCAGAACCTCGCCGACGCGGGCGAGGTCGACGTCCTGCGCACCTCCGACGGCGAGTCCGTGTACCGCCGCTGCTCCACCGGCGACCACCATCACCACCTGGTCTGCCGGGTCTGCGGCAAGGCCGTGGAGGTCGAGGGCCCGGCCGTCGAGAAGTGGGCCGACGCGATCGCCGCCGAGCACGGATACGTCAACGTGGCGCACACCGTGGAGATCTTCGGCACGTGCGCGGACTGCGCGGCCGCCGCCCAGGGCTGACCCCCTGGAAACACACAGCCGAGCCGAGGGATAACCCTTGGCTCGCACTCCTTTGCATGACATGGCCCGGACAACCATGCCACGCTCCCTCCAGCTCTCACGCAGTTCCCGCACGGCACCTCCACCCCGTCGTCGCAGTAGGAGCAGTAGGAGTACGAGTGAGACCCTCCCCACGAAGATCAGCCGTCGCCGCGTCCCTGGTGGCCGCCGCGTCCCTCCTCGCCGTAGGCGTCCAGACGGTGCCCGCCGCCGCGAAGCCCGCCTCCCCCCACCCCAGCCCCCTGCGCACCGGGGGCCTGGAAGCCAAGCTCTCCCCCGCCCAGCGCACCGCGCTGATCAAGAGCGCGTCCGGCAGGGCCGCCTCGACCGCCGGCTCCCTCGGCCTCGGCGCCAAGGAGAAGCTGGTCGTCAAGGACGTCGTCAAGGACAATGACGGCACCCTGCACACCCGCTACGAGCGCACCTACGACGGCCTGCCCGTCCTCGGCGGCGACCTGGTCGTGCACACGCCCCCGGCCGCACAGGCGAAGGGCACGCTCGGCGCGACCTTCAACAACAACCGCCGTACCGTCTCGGTGAAGTCCACGACCGCCACCTTCGGCAAGGCGTCCGCCGAGTCCAAGGCGCTGAAGACCGCCAAGGCGCTCAAGGCCGAGAGCCCCGCCGCGCAGAGCGCCCGCAAGGTGATCTGGGCGGGCTCGGGCACGCCGAAGCTGGCCTGGGAGACGGTGGTCTCCGGCTTCCAGGACGACGGCACGCCCAGCAAGCTGCACGTCATCACCGACGCCACGACCGGCGCCGAGCTCTCCCGCTTCGAGGGCATCGAGACCGGCACCGGCAACAGCCAGTACAGCGGCACGGTCACCATGGGCACCACGCTGTCCGGTTCGACGTACCAGCTGTACGACACCACCCGCGGCGGCCACAAGACGTACAGCCTCAACAACGGCACCTCGGGCACCGGCACGCTGATGACGGACGCCGACGACATGTGGGGCACCGGCTCCGGCTCCAACACCCAGACCGCCGGTGTGGACGCCCACTACGGCGCCCAGGAGACCTGGGACTTCTACAAGAACACCTTCGGCCGCAGCGGCATCAAGAACGACGGGGTCGCCGCCTACAGCCGCGTCCACTACAGCTCGGCGTACGTCAACGCCTTCTGGGACGACAGCTGCTTCTGCATGACGTACGGCGACGGCACCAGCAACACCCACGCGCTTACCTCGCTGGACGTGGCCGGGCACGAGATGAGCCACGGGGTCACCTCCAACACGGCCGGGCTCAACTACACCGGTGAGTCGGGGGGCCTCAACGAAGCCACCTCCGACATCTTCGGCACCGGGGTGGAGTTCTACGCGAACAACTCCTCCGACGTGGGCGACTACCTCATCGGCGAGAAGATCGACATCAACGGCGACGGCACGCCGCTGCGGTACATGGACAAGCCCAGCAAGGACGGCGGCTCGGCGGACAGCTGGTACTCGGGCGTCGGCAACCTCGACGTGCACTACTCGTCCGGACCCGCGAACCACATGTTCTACCTGCTCTCCGAGGGCAGCGGCACCAAGACCATCAACGGGGTCACGTACAACAGCACGACCTCCGACGGTGTCGCCGTCGCCGGGATCGGCCGGGCCGCCGCCCTGCAGATCTGGTACAAGGCGCTGACGACGTACATGACGTCGAGCACCAACTACGCGGGCGCCCGCACCGCAGCCCTGAACGCGGCGGCCGCGCTCTACGGCACCAGCTCCGCGCAGTACGCCGGGGTCGGCAACGCCTTCGCGGGCATCAACGTCGGCAGCCATATCACCGTGCCGTCGACCGGCGTGACGGTGACCAACCCGGGCAGCCAGTCCGCCAAGGTCGGGACGGCCGTGAGCCTCCAGGTCAGCGCGAGCAGCACCAACAGCGGCTCACTGACCTACGCGGCCTCCGGACTGCCCGCCGGCCTCTCGATCAGCAGCTCCACCGGGCTGATATCCGGCACCCCGACCACGGCAGGCAGCTACAGCACCACGGTCACGGTCACCGACAGCACCGGAGCCACCGGGACGGCGTCCTTCACCTGGACGGTCAGCTCGACCGGCGGCGGCACCTGCACCTCCGCGCAGCTGCTGGGCAACCAGGGCTTCGAGTCGGGCAGCACGACCTGGACCGCGAGCAGCGGTGTGATCACCAACTCCAGCAGCCAGGCCGCCCGCACCGGCTCCTACAAGGCCTGGCTGGACGGCTACGGCTCCACCCACACCGACACGCTCTCCCAGTCGGTGACGATCCCGAGCGGCTGCACGGGGACGACGTTCACCTTCTACCTGCACGTCGACACCGCGGAGACCACCACCAGCATGCAGTACGACAAGCTGACGGTGACCGCCGGTTCGACGACCCTGGCCACGTACTCGAACCTGAACGCGGCCTCCGGGTACGTCCAGAAGTCCTTCAGCCTGTCGGGCTTCGCCGGTCAGACGGTCGCCCTGAAGTTCACCGGGGTCGAGGACTCCTCGCTCCAGACGAGCTTCGTGATCGACGACACGGCGGTGACGACGAGCTGATCCTCTGAGCGACGAGGGGCGGTCCCGAGGCTCAGGCCTCCGGGTCGCCCTTCATCGCTTCCTCCATGGCGAGCAGCTCCTCGTTCGGGACGGCACCGCCGAAGCGGCGGTCCCGGGAGGCGAACTCGACGCACGCGCGCCACAGGTCACGGCGGTCGAAGTCGGGCCACAGGACGTCCTGGAAGACCATCTCGGCGTACGCGCTCTGCCAGAGCAGGTAGTTGGAGGTGCGCTGCTCGCCGCTGGGCCGCAGGAACAGGTCCACGTCGGGCATGTCCGGGTAGTACAGGTACTTCGCGAGGGTCTTCTCGTTGACCTTGGCCGGGTCGAGGCGGCCCGCCTTCACGTCCTCGGCGAGGGCCTGCGCTGCATCGGCGATCTCGGCACGGCCGCCGTAGTTCATGCAGAAGTACAGCGTGAGCTTGTCGTTGCCCTTGGTCTGCTCCTGGGCGACCTGGAGCTCCTTGGCCACGGACTTCCACAGCCTGGGCATCCGGCCCACCCAGCGCACCCGGATACCGAGCTCGTCGAGCTGGTCGCGGGTCTTGCGGATGAAGTCGCGGTTGAAGTTCATGAGGAAGCGGACCTCGTCGGGCGAGCGCTTCCAGTTCTCGGTGGAGAAGGCGTACAGCGAGATGTTCTTCACGCCGGCCTCGATCGCGCCCTGCAGCACGTCCAGGACCCGCTCGGCACCGACCTTGTGCCCCTCGGTCCTCGGCAGCCCGCGCTCCTTGGCCCACCGTCCGTTGCCGTCCATGACGATCGCCACGTGCTCGGGGATCAGCTCACCGGGGAGCTTCGGCGCACGGGCACCCGACGGGTGCGGCTCCGGCGCCCTGTACTCGCGCCGCCGGCGCCCCAGGATCCCGTTTACGGCCATGGTGCTGATCGTCTCCCTCTCAGGGTTGCTTCTCTACGTAACGCAAGGACCTGAGCCCGCGTTCCAGATGCCAGTGCAGGTAGGCGGAGACCAGCCCGCTGCCCTCCCTGACGTGCCGCGGCTCGCTCGCGTCCGCGGTCTCCCAGTCTCCCGTAAGCAGCGCGGCGAGGAGTTCCAGGGTCTGCGGCGACGGTACGACGCTGCCGGGCACCCGGCAGTCCACGCAGACCGAGCCTCCCGCGGCCACGGAGAAGAAACGGTTCGGGCCGGTCATGCCGCAGCGCGCGCAGTCGCTGAAGCTGGGGGCGTAGCCGTTGACCGCGAGGGAGCGGAGCAGGAAGGCGTCGAGGACGAGGTGGGGCGCGTGCTCGCCCCGGGCGAGGGTGCGCAGGGCGCCGACGAGCAGCAGGTACTGCTGCACTGCGGGCTCACCCTCGTGGTCGGTGAACCGCTCGGCGGTCTCCAGCATGGCCGTCCCGGCGGTGTACCGGGCGTAGTCGGAGACGATCCCGCCACCGTACGGAGCGATGGTCTCGCTCTGCGTGCACAGCGGCAGGCCGCGCCCGACGAGCTCGCTCCCCCGCGCGAAGAACTGCACGTCGACGTGGGAGAAGGGTTCGAGGCGGGCGCCGAACTTGGACTTGGTGCGGCGCACGCCCCTCGCCACAGCCCGTACCCGCCCGTGACCCCGCGTGAGCAGCGTGATGATCCGGTCGGCCTCCCCGAGCTTCTGCGTCCGCAGCACGACCCCGTCGTCCCGGAAGAGACTCATCGCACACCCCCGCGCGGGGTGCGCGGCACGGTGCCGTCGTAGCGGAACAGACTCATGAGCCCATTCTCGCCTACGTGGAACCGTGCTCGTCGGCGTCCGCGACCACGCCCTCCGCCGGGGTGGCTTCCCGCAGGGCGTCCGGCACCGCGTCCCACTCCCTGCCGCCGCCGTACGGTCTGAGTTGGACGTACGGCCCCTCATGCCCCATCACGACGCCGGACCTCCCGGTACGGGTGTCCACGACGTAAGAACCCACGGGCATTTTCGTCACCGATTCCCTCCCGACTCCGATTCCATCGAAATCCCCCACCTTTCCGAGTTTCACTCTTCTTCTCTCCACAGTGGCGCTCTTTCCCTACACTCGGCAGGAGTCTGTGCGCTACAAGTACAAAGCTGAACAAGGGGGTTGGCCATGGCCAATGGTTCACGGCAGGCGGCATGGGAGTTCTTCGGAACGGAACTGCGGCGACAGCGGGAGGAGGTCGGGATGACCCAGGCTGAGCTGGGGTCACGCGTCTTCGTCTCCGGCGCTTATATCGGGCAGTTCGAGCAGGCCTTTCGAAAACCGCAGCTGGATATCTCCCAGCGGATCGACGCGGTTCTACAAACCGACGGTATCTTCGAGCGCTTGTGCAGGAAGCTCATCGACGACAAGCGGTATGCGGATTATTTCGCGCCGGTCGTGGAGTTCGAACGGACGGCGACGAGGATCTGCGAGTTCGCGCCCACGGTGGTGCCGGGCCTGCTGCAAACGGCGGCTTATGCCGGAGCGGTGACGATCGCCGCGAATCCGTTCGTCACGGACGAGTACGTCGAGGAGATCGTCACTGCCCGCCGGGAACGGGCACAGATCCTCAAGGGCACTACAACACCCGAGTATTGGGTGATCCTGCATGAGAGCGTGCTGCGTGTCCCGGTGGGCGGCGCGCAGGCCATGGCCGAGCAACTGGACTGCATCGCCAGGCTGATGCGGGATCGCACGGTGTGGCTGACGGTGGTGCCGTTCGCGGCTGGAGCCTGCGCCTCGATCGCCGGGATGCTGCAGCTCATGGAGTTCGACGACGCGCCGCCCCTCGCCTATACAGAGACGGCGTTTTCGGGAACGCTCATCGATGATCCAGGCGTGGTGAAACGGGCGCAGCGCACATACGATCTGCTCAGGGTCGCCGCGCTGTCGCCGGAGGCGTCCCTGACCCTGATCGCCTCGGCGGCGGAGGACTTCAGACGATGCGCGAGTACGAACTGAGCAACGCCCGCTGGCGCAAGAGCAGCTACAGCAACGGCGAGGGCGGCAGCTGCGTCGAGGTCACCGACGCAGTACCCGGTGTCATGCCCGTCCGCGACTCCAAACTCGGCACGGACAGCCCCGTCCTCGCCTTCCCCACCGACACCTGGACCCGCTTCCTCGGGCTCCTCAAGTAGTCCCCCGGGGGTAAACCCCCCTGGAGATGCGCCAGTTGACCGGATGGGGCCACACCGCTCACTCCGCGAAGCTCCTCGCATGAAGCAGATGACGAAGAGCCTCGCCCTGATCGCCGCCGCCTCCGGTGTCGTCTTCGGGGCCCTGACCCCGCTGTCCGCCTCCGCCGACTCCCGCACCCCGGCACTGAAGTGGACCAAGTGCGAGGGCAGCGGCCTCGATCCGCGCCAGCGGTGCGCGACCGTCTCCGTGCCCATGGACTACGCCGACCCGGACGGTCCGAAGATCCAGATCGCCGTCTCCCGTATCCGCAGCGAGAATCCGGACGCCCGGCGCGGTGCCCTGCTGCTGATCCCCGGCGGGCCCGGCGGCGACAGCATGAACGACCCGTCGGGCAAGGGGCAGAGGCTGCCGAAGAAGGTGCGGGACGCCTACGACCTGATCGGCTTCGCGCCGCGTGGGATGGCGCCCTCGACGGCCGTGGACTGCGGGCTCGAACACCGGGACCTGGCCCGCACGGCTCTGCTGCCCTGGCCCGCCGCGGACGGCTCGGTCGACGCGAACATGGCCGCCGGGAAGCGTGTCTCCGAGGCCTGCGCGCGCAACGGCGGTGAGCTCATCCGGCACATCAGCACCCTCAACGAGGCCCGTGACCTCGACCGCGTGCGGGCCGCGCTCGGCGAGCGCAAGGTGTCCGCGTGGGGCGTGTCGTACGGCACCTATGTCACCGACGCCTACCTCCAGTTGTTCCCGGGGCGCACCGCCCGTGTCGTCCTGGACAGCAACGACAACCCGGACCCCGTCCTCGCCGAGCGTGCCTGGCTCGCCGCGTTCGAGCGGGGCGCCGAGGACAACTTCCCGGAGTTCGCGAAGTGGGCTTCCGCACCCGGCAACCCGGACCGGCTCGCCGACACGGCCTCCGAGGTCCGGCCCCTGTTCCTGAAGCTCGCCGCCCGCCTCGACCGCGAGCCGATCCCCTGGCCGGGCGCCAACCCCGAGGAGCTGAACGGCAACGTCCTGCGCCAGTCGATGCTCGACTCCTTCTACGACCCGGACGACTATCCGGCCCTCGCCAAGCTGGTCCTCGCCGCCGAGAAGGGCACGGTGCCGCCCGCCCCGGCGGGACCGCCCGAGGCCGTCCTCCAGAACGTCACCGCGGTCGCCGCCGCCACCATCTGCAACGACGTCGACTGGCCGAGCGACCCGGAGGTGTACCGCGAGGGCGTGGCCGAGAGCCGGGCCGAGTTCCCGCTGACCGGGGGCATGCCGCGGAACGCGATGGCGTGCCCCTCCTGGCCGTGGGAGCCGAAGGAGGCGCCGGTGCACGTCTCCGACCGGGGCCCGTCCAACATCCTGATGGTGCAGAACGAAAGTGATCCCGCCACCCCGCTCAGCGGTGCCCTCAAGCTCCGTGAGGCCCTCGGCCGGCGTGCCGTGATGGTCACCAACGACTCCACGGGCCATGACGCCTACCTCGACAACGGCACCGCGTGCGGCGACGCGGCCGTGTCCCGCTTCCTGGCCACCGGCAAGCGGCCCGCCAAGGACCTCTACTGCGGGTGAGCGCAGGGTCCGTACCGGCGGGCCAGCGCGTGGAACGCCTCCTTCGGTTCCCAGTGCCAGTCCGAACGCGGGTCGTCGGGGCGGTCCCTGATCGCCTTGGCGATGCCGTAGCTCGCCATGTCGAGGTCGTGGCGCGGGTCGTCGGGGCGGTGGGGGGCGTCGGCGGTGAGGAACTCGAAGGCCATCGCCGCGTAGAGGCCCATCGACTCGAAGACGTCGAGGAGCTGCGTGAGATACACGGCCTGGGTGTGCTCGCTGCGGACGACGTTCCCCTTGATCTCCGGCGGGTCCTTGTCGTAGTCGACGATGTCCCAGCCCATGCCGCCCGCCTCGGGGGCGCCGACGAACGCACAGGTGCCGAACTCGGTGATGGCGACCGGCTTGCCCCAGCGCAGGTACTGCCTCAACTCGCGTACGTAGTCCTGTGGTTGGCGGAAGTACGAGTAGTAGTCGATGCCGACCACGTCGAACAGGTTCCAGTCGACCTCGTCGTCCTGGGCGGCGGCGTAGCTGAGGCGGCCGTGGAAGACCGAGCGGCCGACCTTGGCCGCCCTCGCGGTGAAGCGGTCCAGTTCGCGCTGCATCCTCACCGGGTCGAAATTGCCCTTCATGCGGTTCTCGACCCGTTCCAGGACCGTGTCCCCCGGCAGGATCCCCGGCACGAACAGCCAGAACTCGCAGCCCACGCTGAGCTCGACGCTCGCGCCCTGCCGGCGCAGCCGCTCCGCGAACCGGCCGCACTCGGCGAGGTGGTCGAGGATGTCCCGCTGCGGGACGTCGCCGAGTGTCGGCTGGAGCCAGACGTGCAGCCCGCGTTCGGCCGCCTCGGCGGCGGTGGCGGTGAGGCGTTCGACGCCGTCGCCGGTGACGTCGACGGTGTCGGCGTGCAGGTCGTCGCGGATGGCCCGGATGTCGCCGCGCATCCGGGCGGCGTTCCAGGCGGTGGCGGGGGTCTCCCCCTCGCCGACGGTGTAGACGACGCCGTGGCGCCTGAGTCCGCGCTGCCGCGCGCCCGCTTCCGCGCGGGCCGCCGGCAGAAGCAGCGCGGCCCCGGCCCCTGCGGCTCCCGCCAGGAACTGCGCGCGGTTGATCCCCGTGGTGATCCCCGTTGTCTTCTCCATGCCGCCACTGTGTCGGCCACGGGCGGTCCTGTCCGTCCGTCGATGGTCTACGTCGGCGCAACCAAGGGATGACCAGCCGCGTCGATCATTGAAGAGATCGATCTGTGCCCCGAGCGAAGGAGAGCAAGATCTTAGGCTCCGGAAAACTGTCCCGACGCACCCTCCTGGCGGCCGGTACGGCCACCCTCGTGACCGGCGCGAGCACGACCGCGTACGCCGCCGACGACGTCACCGCCCGGCTGCGCGCCCTGGAAGAGCGGTACGACGCCCGGCTCGGCGTCTTCGCCCACCACCTCACGACCGGGCGGTCCGTCCGCCACCGCGCCGACGAGCGCTTCCCGATGTGCTCCGTGTTCAAGGCCCTCGCGGCCGCCGCCGTCCTGCGCGACCTGGACCGCCACGGCGAGGTCCTCGCCCGCCGCATCCACTACACCGCGGACGACCTGGTGCAGCCGGGCTCCGACCAGACGGCGGCGCACCTCGCCGAGGGCATGACCATCGCCGAGCTCGCCGACGTCGCCATCACCTACAGCGACAACACGGCCGGCAACCTCCTGCTGCGCGAACTCGGCGGTCCCACCGCGATCACCCGCTTCGCCCGCTCCCTCGGCGACCGGGTCACCCGCCTCGACCGCTGGGAGCCCGAGCTCAACACCGCCGAGCCGTGGCGGCGCACGGACACGACGAGCCCGTACGCCATCGGCCGCACCTACGGCCGGCTGGTCCTCGGCGACGCGCTGACCCGGCGGGACCGGCGGCTGCTCACGCACTGGCTGCTGAACAACACGACCAGCGTCAACCGCTTCCACGCGGGCCTGCCCAAGACATGGACCATCGCCGACAAGACGGGCAGCGGTTCCTACGGCACCGCCAACGACGTGGGCGTCACCTGGACCCACGCCGGCGACCCGATCGTCCTGTCGGTGCTGTCGACGATGCCCGCGCAGGACGCCGTACGGGACGACGCCCTGGTCGCCGACGCGGCCGCGGTGGTCGCCGACACTCTGGGCTGACGGGTCAGAACCGCCGGACGTACCGCCGCTGCCACGGGGTCTCCACCGCCCGCGGGTGGTAGTGCTCGCGCACGTAGGCGACCGCCTCCCGCGGCGGCACGCCGTCCAGAACCGCCAGGCAGGCCAGGGCCGTTCCCGTGCGGCCCCGGCCGCCGCCGCACGCGATCTCGACCCGTTCGGCGACCGACCGTTCCCAGGCGTCGATCAGGACGCCACGGGCCTCCCCGCGGTCCGCCGGCAGCCGGAAGTCCGGCCAGCGGACCCAACGGGAGGCCCAGGGGACCTCCGGTGGGCCGCCGCCGAGCAGATAGACGCCGTACGACGGTGCCGGCGCCGCCGGGTCCAGCGCGTACCGCAGGCCGCGGCCCCGCACCAGGCGTCCGGACGGCAGCCGGAGGACGCCCTGGTCGTGTTCGTCCCACCCCTTCACGACGCCATTCGAACCCGTCATCGACGCTCGGGCAACCGAATCGGCCCCCCTCGTGGTCTGGTGGGCGAGGGAGGGTGCCAGATGCAGGCCGAACAAGAGGACCGGTTCCAGGAATTCGTCAGAGCCAGGTGGTCGCACCTCGTGCGGACCGCCTATCTGCTCACCGGCGACGCGCATCACGCCGAGGACCTGACGCAGACGGCGCTGGCGAAGGCGTACCGCTCCTGGCGGCGCGTGTCGGGCAGCGACAACCCGGAGGCGTACGTCCGGCGGATGCTGGTCACCTGCAACAGCGACCGCTTCCGCAAGCGGCGCGTGAAGGAGTCGCTGACCGACGCGCCGCCGGAGCGGGCGGGCCGCGACGAGGCCGTGGCCCGGGTCGACGAACGCGGGGTGCTGATGGCCGCCCTGGCCCAACTGCCGCCCAGGCAGCGGGCCGTGGTCGTCATGCGCTACTGGGAGGACCTGTCGGAGGCGGAGGCCGCCGAGGTGCTCGGCTGCTCACAGGGCACGGTCAAGAGCCAGGCGTCCAAGGGGCTGGCGAAGTTGCGTACGTATCCGGGGCTCGCGCAGGTCATGGACCGCGCCCCGCAGGGAGGCACGAAATGAGTGAGGAAGAGGAGCGGGACTTCGAGGAGCAACTGCGGGAGCTGCTCTCCGAGGACGCGTACGCGATCCGTCCCTCGCCGGTGCCGTATCCGCAGATCCGCCGCCAGGGCGTGGTCGAGCGGCGTCGGCGGGTGGCGGTGGCCGGGGCGGTTCTGGTGACGCTGGCCGCGGTGCCCGTGGGGGCGTTCGCGGTGGGCGGCGGCGGGACGGGCACGGCCGACACGGCGACGACACCCACGGCCTCCGCGAGCGCCACGCCGACACCGACCCCCTCCCCCGCACCCAGCGGGCCCGCGGGACCGGCCACGGCGGGGCAGCTCCGGGACGGGATCACGCTGGAACAGGCAGCGGACGGGCTCGACAAGTGCCTCGCCTGGGACCGGGACCGCGTGGCCCACGGCGGCATCGCCTCCTCGGACCTCGGCAAGGCCGACGAGTACCGGATCATCCTCGCGCTGAACAGCACCGGTGACTCCAACTCGCCCGGTGACGGCGTCTTCGTGGTCGCCGTGCAGGAGAAGCCGAAGGAGACCCGGCTGATCTGCAACATCAAGGACGGCGAGGCCTCCGGACTCGGCACCAGCGTCGGCAGCGACCGGCAGCCGGACTCACCGCCCGTGCTGGCCGACATCAACGGCAACAAGCTCTACCAGCAGTCGTTCATGGACAAGGGCCACTGGAAGCTGCCCTTCAGCTGGGGCTTCATCGGCACGGTCGAACCGACGGTGGCCAAGGTGACCGTCTCCTACGGCGGCGCCGACAGGGAGGCGGTCCTCGACCACGGCTGGTTCGTCGCCTCCGGCACCCTGACCGAACAGGTCACCAGGAACCCGCGCATCAAGGGCTACGACCAGGGCGGCAAGCTGATCTACGACTCCGACGAGGACACGACGTACCAGCAGGTGCAGTAGCAGGACAGCTCGGGACAGGGGGGGCGCCGTACAGGGGTCGGCGCCCCCCTCGTCCTTTGCGGGAAGATCGGTGGACGGCCGATCCCTAGGAGCCCCGATGATCCTTCCCGCCCCGCTGACCGGAGTCGTCCCGCCCGTCTGCACGCCACTGACACCGGACCGCGAGGTGGATGTCCCCTCGCTGCTCAGGCTCGTCGACCATCTGGTCGCGGGCGGGGTGCACGGCCTGTTCGTCCTCGGTACGACGTCCGAGGCGGCCTTCCTGACCGACACCCAGCGCAGGCTCGTGGTGGAGACGGTGACCGGGCACGTCGGGGGCCGACTGCCCGTGCTGGCCGGGGTGATCGACATGACGACGGCCCGGGTCCTGGACCATGTGCGGGCCGTCACGGCGGCCGGCGCCGACGCGGTCGTCGTCACGGCGCCCTTCTACACGAGCACCCATCCGCGGGAGATCGCCCGCCACTACCGGCTGGTCGCGGCCGGCAGCCCGGTCCCGGTCATCGCGTACGACCTGCCGAGCGGCGTCCACACCAAGCTCCCCGCGGACGTGCTCCTGGACCTGGCCGCCGAGGGCGTGCTGGCCGGTCTCAAGGACTCCAGCGGCGACCTCGCCGGCTTCCGCACGGTCGTCTCCGGCGCCCGCGCCCACCCCGGCATCACCGGCTTCAGCGCGCTGACCGGCTCCGAACTCATCGTCGACGCGGCCCTCGCGGTCGGCGCGGACGGGGCGGTGCCCGGTCTCGCCAACGTCGACCCCGAGGGGTACGTCCGTCTCGACCGCCTGTACCGCGCGGGCGACCTGGACGCGGCCCGGGCCGAACAGGAGCGGCTGTGCGCCCTGTTCGGCATGGTGGCCGTGGGCGATCCGGCCCGCATGGGCGCGTCCTCGTCGGCGCTGGGCGCGTTCAAGGCGGCCCTGCATCTGCGGGGCGTGATCGACTGCCCGGTGACGGCGGAGCCGCAGGTGCCGTTGTCGGCGGCGGAGGTCGAGCGGGTGGGCGCGTTCCTGGCCGGGGCCGGACTGCTCTGAGCCCTACCGGGTCCCCGGCGTCACGGTCCCCGACTCGTAGGCCACGATGACCAGTTGGGCCCGGTCCCGCGCCCCCAGCTTCCCCATGATCCGGCTGACGTGGGTCTTCGCGGTGAGCGGGCTCAGGCCCAGCGTCTCGGCGATCTCCGTGTTGTTCAGGCCCCGCGCGACCAGGGCCAGCACCTCGCGCTCCCGGTCGGAGAGGCACTCGGGCCCGCCGCCCGCCACCGGTACCGAGGGGCTGCGCAGGAACCGCTCGATCAGCCGTGCCGTCGGTCCCGGGGACAGCAGCGCCTCCCCGGCCGCCACCGTGCGGATGGCGTCGAGGAGGTCGGCCGGCCGGGTGTCCTTCACCAGGAAGCCGGAGGCCCCCGCGCGCAGCGCCTCGACGATGTTCTCGTCGGTGTCGTAGGTGGTCAGGACCAGCACCCGCACCCCGGCCAGCTCCTCGTCGGCCGCGATGAGCCGGGTCGCCTCGATGCCGTCGAGGTCGGGCATGCGGATGTCCATCACCACCAGGTCGGGGCGCACCTCCCGGGCCGCGCCCACGGCCTCCCGCCCGCTGCCCGCCTCTCCCACGACCTCCATGTCCCGCGCCGACTCGACGAGCATGGCGAACGCGGCCCGCACCAGGGTCTGGTCGTCGGCGAGCAGTACGCGGATGGTCATACGGTTCCCTCCCCCACGGCGAGCGGCAGCGCCGCCGTCACCTCGAACCCGCCGTCCGGGCGTGGCCCGGCGTCGAGTGTGCCACCGACGCTGCGGGCCCGCTCGCGCATGCCGACCAGTCCGAAGCCGGGGCTGCCGCCCGGGACGGGCCCGGTGCCGTCGTCGGTCACCGACACCCGCAGGGCGCCCGGTTCGTCGTACAGCCTGAGGCGTACGGCGGGTTCGGGTCCCGCGTGCCGGACCGCGTTGGTGAGCGCCTCCTGGACGATCCGGTAGGCGGCGGCGCCGACGGCGGGCGGCGGGTCGGTGCGGATGCGCAGGTCCTGTTCGACGCGGGCACCCGCGAGCCGTGCCGCCGCGACGAGGTCGGGCAGGCCGTCCAGGCCGGGCAGCGGGCCGCGGGTGTCCTGGGGGCCGTGTTCGCGCAGCACCTCCAGCGTCGTACGGAGTTCGCCGCGTGCGGTGCGGCAGGTCCCGGCGATGTCGTCGAGGGCCTTGGCGACCGTCTCCCGGTCCAGGCGCTCGGGGTCGGCGGCCAGGACGTGCGCGGCGACGGAGGTCTGCACACCGATCAGGGTGATGCTGTGGGCGAGCAGGTCATGCAGGTCGCGGGCGATGCGCAGCCGTTCCTCGGCGACCCGGCGGCGGGCCTCCTCCTCGCGGGTCCGTTCGGCGCGGACGGCGCGCTCGACGATGGAGGAGACGTACTGGCGGTAGTAGCGGACGTCGATGCCGCAGAAGAGGACGGCGATGATCCAGCCGGAGGTCTGCAGCAGTTCGAGGGCCCGGTGGGCGTTGACGGTGAGCATCACGGTCAGCGAGACACTCAGCACGACGGCGCCCGTCAGGATCGTCCGCAGGGGGCGGCCGGTGACAGCGACCGTGTAGAGGGCGACGTAGGCGACGAGGGTGGGGGCCGCGTGGTTGTTGTCGAGGGCGTGGTACGGCGCGATCAGCACCACTATCGCGGCCAGCACGAGCAGCGGACGGCGGCGGCGCCACACGAGCGGCACGTGGGCGGCTAGCAGCAGCGTCCAGCCGAGGGCGTCCGGGCGGCGGCCGTCGTCGATGAACAGGCCGGCGCAGACGGCCGCCGCCGCCAGCACGACGGCGAGCAGCGCGTCGTTGCGGGTGCCGTGCGGGGCGGCCCGCGGGTCGCGGTTGACCGCCGTCATGATCCGCTCGCCCAGCCGGGGTCTCGTGGTCTCCTGCACGGTGTCATCTTCCGGGACATCGGGCCGGAAGGCGCCCTTCCAGGAGGGAAGGGCGCCCGGGAACGATCTCGTCACACCGGTTCCGGCTGGCGCTCGGCCTGTACCGGCGGCTCGGGCGCCCGGGACAGCGCCCCCGGCCACCACACCTTCCGCCGCAGCGCGACGGCCGCGCTGGTGACCAGGTAGGTCCGCACGAGGAAGGTGTCGAGCAGCACGCCCACCGCGATCACGAAGCCCAGCTCGACGAGTTGGACCAGCGGCATGTTGGTCAGCACCGCGAAGGTGGCCGCGAGGACGAGTCCGGCGGAGGCGATGACCCCGCCCGTGGTCCGCAGCGCGGTGAGGGCGGCGGTGACCGGTTCGGCGCCGGCCAGGGACTCCTCGCGCATGCGGTGCATCAGGAAGATGCCGTAGTCGACACCGAGGGCGACCAGGAAGACGAAGGACAGCAGTCCGAGTCCGGGATCGGTGCCCTCGAACCCGAACACCGGCCCGAAGACCAGGCCGCCGATGCCGAGGGCGGCGCCCCACACGGCGACCACGGCGGCCACGAGAATCAGCGGCGCGACGAGGGAACGCAGCAGGGCGATCAGGATGAGCAGCACGGAGACGAGGACGATCGGCACGACGATCATCCGGTCACGGCTGTTGGTGTCCTTCAGGTCGAGCTGCTCGGCGCTGGGCCCGCCGACGTAGGAGCCGTCGAGTCGGTCCCGCAGTGCCTTGATGGTCGCGGTCTCCCCTGCGGACTCGGGAGCGTCTTTGGCGGTGACGGAGATCTCGGTCCAGCCGTCTCCGGTACGCCCCTTCTGCGCGCTGTCGACGCCCTGGGTGCCGCGGGCCGTGGCGAGGGTGGCGTCGGCGCGGTCGGCCGGGGTGATGACGGTGACGGGCTGGGTGCCCCGCTCGGGATAGGCCTCGGCCAGCGTCCCCATGGCGGCCACCGCGTCCGGCTTGCTGGTGAAGGAGTCCTCCTGCTTGAGGCTGCCGGGCAGGTTGAGCACGCCCAGTGCGAGCGCCCCGAGCAGCACGGCCCCGCCGGCCAGCACGGTGAGCGGCCGCCGCCCGGCCGAGCTGCCCATCGCGGCGAACAGCGACCGGCGGACCTTGGGGGTGCTGCCGTAGCGAGGTACGAGCGGCCAGAACACCCGGCGGCCGAGCAGCACCAGGACCGCGGGCAGCAGCGTCATCATCGCGGCGAGCGCGACCAGCACCCCGACCGTCCCCAACGGGCCCATGCCGCGGCTGCTGTTGAGGTCGGCGGCGAGCAGACACAGCAGCCCCGCGGCCACGGTCCCGGAGGAGGCGACCACGGCGGGCCCGCAGCCCTTCAGCGCGGCCGCCATCGCGTCGTAGGGCCGCTCGGTCCGCCGCAGCTCCTCCCGGTACCGGGAGACGAGCAGCAGCGCGTAGTCGGTCCCGGCGCCGAACACCAGGATGGTCATGATGCCGCCGCTCTGCCCGGTGACGGAGGTCCCGAACCCCTGGTTGAGCCCGTAGGCGACGGCCCGCGCCAGGAACTCCGACATGCCGGCGACCCCGAGCGGCACCAGCCACAGCAGCGGACTGCGGTAGATGACGATCAGCAGCAGGGCGACGACCGCGGCGGTCGTGTAGAGCAGCGGCCCGCCGAGCGAGTCGTAGACCTCGCCGGCATCGGTGGCGAGGGCTCCTTCCCCGCCGACCTCGACGCCGAGACCGTTCTCGCCCTTCGCGATGTCCCGCACGTCGTTGACGAGGCGGTCGCGGGCCTTCTCGTCCGTGCCCGGCTCGGTGCTGGCGACGGGATACATCACGGTGGTCCCGTCCTTGGAGGCAATGCCCCGCGGCTCGGCGGTGAGCGTGTGCGCGTCCGCGATCCGCCCGATCTGCCCGGCGGCGGTCGCCTTGTCGGCCGCCGTCAGCCCGCCGTCCCGGTGGTAGACGACGACCATCTGCGTGGCCTCGCCCCCGGGCAGCCGTTCCTGGATCTTCGCGACCTGCGTCGAGTCCGCGCTCGCCGGCAGGTAGTCCACGGCCCGGTCCCGCTGCACGTCCGCGAGCTTCGACGCGAACGGCGACACGGCCACCAGCATGACGATCCACAGCCCCAGCACCAGCCAGGGCACGGCACGCCGTCGCCGTGCGCTCATCTTTGCGGCCCCCATCGACGGGCCTCCCTCCGGTCGGACGTCTGGTTCGGTCTCCAGACTCCCGGCGCGGGGGCCGCTGTTCGTCGGTCGGGAGGGCGAGTCGGGGGCTACTGCGTGGGGTGGCCCGGCGCGCGCATTACTCCCCGGGGAGTATCAGGACGGCGTCCGCGCCGCCGCGAGGAGCCGGGTGACGTCGTCCGCGCAGATCGTCAGGGCCGTGCCGACCGTCGTCAGGGCGTCGCGTTCCGCCGGGGTGTACGGGCCGTCCGCGAGGGCGATGCGGGCCGCCTGGAGGAGGATCGACTCGCGGCCCGCCGGGGCGAGGTGGGGGGCGAGCGGGTCGAGGGCCTCGTGGAGCTCTATGGCGAGGCCGGCTCCGCAGGGGCGGTCGTAGACCCGGCCGGTGTCCTCGGCGAGGGCCTCGACCAGGGTTTCCAGCTGGTCCTCCGTGCAGTCGTCGAAGCCCGCCGCGCGGACCGTGACGGCCGCGGTCTCCAGCGAGGTGCGCGAGCAGGTGCCGCCCGCCGCGAGGACCGCCAGCGCGACCGTGTGGACGGCGTCGCGGAGCATCGCCGAGAAGCGGGTCGTGGTGGGGTGGTCGAGGACGTCCGTGCCGAAGTGGCGCCGGCAGGCCGCGCATGCCACCACAGGGCCGGTGTCGCCCCGCGGCAGGACCGGGACGCCGAGCAGAGTGAAGCGGCGGCGGCCGGTCAGGCGCTGGAAGTTGCGGTCGCCCCCGCATCCGGGGCAGAAGAACTCGCCGTCGCCGACGGTCGTCCACGCGGTACGGGTGCCCAGGAGGCGCGCAGGCCTGGCAGCACGGTCGTTTCGTCCCCGTCCTGGCAGCACGTCACACCTCCGCGTAACCCCGCGGCAACATCGCCGCGCTTGCGTGATGTTAGCCACATGAGGGAGGCGGAGTCAGTACCCCTGACGAGACCTGCTCGTGACCTTCACCCTCCGGTGGCCGATAAACGACGGGGCCTTGATCGCCGTATACAGCGACCAAGGCCCCGAAACCGCCGGTCAGAGTGATTATCGAGCGGCCCGGTTGACGGCCGAGACGACCGCCTTCAGGGACGCACGCGTCGTGTTCGCGTCGATCCCGATTCCCCACAGAACCTTGCCGTCGATCGCGCATTCGATGTAGGAGGCGGCCTGCGCGGAGGCGCCCTCGCTCATCGTGTGCTCCTGGTAGTCCAGCAGCCGGGCGTCGATGCCGACCTTGGCCAGCGCGTCGAAGAAGGCCGAGATCGGACCGTTGCCGCTGCCGGTCAGGACCGTGTCGACGCCGTCGACCGTGGCCTCCACCTTCAGGGTGTCCACGCCGTCGGTGTCGGTGGTCGACTGGCCGTTCTTGACCTGGATACGGCCCCACGGGTTCTCGGGGTTCGGCAGGTACTCGTCCTGGAAGACCGCCCAGATGTCGGAGCCCTTGACCTCGCCGCCCTCGGCGTCCGTCTTGGCCTGGATGAGCTTGGAGAACTCGATCTGCATCCGGCGCGGCAGGTCCAGCTTGTGGTCGTTCTTCAGGACGTACGCGATACCGCCCTTGCCGGACTGGGAGTTGACCCGGATCACGGCCTCGTAGGAGCGGCCGACGTCCTTGGGGTCGATCGGCAGGTACGGGACCGCCCACTCGATGTCGTCGACCGTGACGCCCTTGGCGGCCGCGTCGGCCTCCATCGCGTCGAAGCCCTTCTTGATGGCGTCCTGATGGGAGCCGGAGAAGGACGTGTAGACCAGGTCGCCCACGTACGGGTGGCGCGGGTGGACCTCCATCTGGTTGCAGTACTCCCACGTACGACGGATCTCGTCGATGTCGGAGAAGTCGATCTGCGGGTCGACGCCCTGCGAGAACAGGTTCATGCCCAGGGTGACCAGGTCGACGTTGCCGGTGCGCTCGCCCTGTCCGAACAGACAGCCTTCGACGCGGTCGGCGCCGGCCATCAGCGCCAGCTCGGCGGCGGCGACGGCGGTACCGCGGTCGTTGTGGGGGTGGATCGAGATGCACACGTACTCGCGGCGGGAGAGGTTGCGGTGCATCCACTCGAAGCGGTCCGCGTGCGTGGAGGGGGTCGAACGCTCCACCGTGGCGGGCAGGTTGAGGATGATCTCGCGGCCCGGACCCGGCTGGTAGACGTCCATCACCGCCTCGCAGACCTCCAGCGCGAAGTCCAGCTCGGTGTCGGTGAAGATCTCGGGGCTGTACTGGTAGCCGAACTCCGTCTCCGGGCCCAGCAGCTTCTCCGCGTACTCCATCACCAGGCGGGTGCCGTCGACGGCGATCTGCTTGATGTCGTCCTTGGAGCCCCGGAAGACGACCCGGCGGAAGACCGGCGCGGTCGCGTTGTACAGGTGGACCGTGGCGCGCTTGGCGCCCTTCAGCGACTCGACGGTCCGCT
Source organism: Streptomyces sp. SLBN-8D4 (assembly GCF_049739545.1). Lineage (NCBI taxonomy): Bacteria > Bacillati > Actinomycetota > Actinomycetes > Kitasatosporales > Streptomycetaceae > Streptomyces > Streptomyces sp. SLBN-8D4. Next base: position 6,548,818 of record NZ_JBMGQC010000001.1, on the reverse strand, counting down.
CGATCAGGTCCTCGCGGGCCTGGGTCAGTACGGAGATGGTGACGTCGTCCGGGATCGCCCCCGGCTCCTCGACGATCGACCGCACGAAGTCGAAGTCCGTCTGGCCCGACGCCGGGAAGCCGACCTCGATCTCCTTGTAGCCCATCTTGACCAGCTGGTCGAACATCCGGCGCTTACGCTCGGGCGACATCGGGTCGATCAGGGCCTGGTTGCCGTCACGCAGGTCGGTGGAGAGCCAGCGGGGAGCGACGGTGATCCGCTTGTTCGGCCAGGTGCGGTCCGGGATGTCGACCTGCTCGTACTGGCCGTACTTGTGGATCGGCATGGTGCTGGGCTGCTGGCGGTTCGCCATGATTGCGGGGCTCCTCAGGATGTCCGGGAAGGACGGCCGACACGCAACGCGAAGCTCCGCGGGGAGGGAGTCGACCTGGACTACAGGCCCTCGCCGCGGCAGCTAAGAAGAAGCAGCCCGAAACGCATGATGCGCAGCATGCTAGCGGAGCCGCTCCCCGCGCGGGGCGCCGTATCAGTATGCGGGACCCGAGGGGCGAATCGGGCGAAAAGTGCGCTATACCACTTCGTCACGGAGCGTGCGCCTTCGTGTCCGCATATTTCACCAATCATGGTTGCGACTAGTGACACAGTCATGACTCAGTGCAAGGGTGCCGCACATGACGACAAACGGGGGCTTCGAGCCCGTCTTCTGCACGGTCGTACCACCACACGTCCTCGACAAGCTGGCCCGCAACGAGGACCCCGCACTGTCCGGCCCCGCCCAGCGCACCCTGATGCGCGACAGCGAGCTGCGCGGCAAACGACGGGTGACGACCGAGTTCTCCCTCGCCGCGGCGCCGCAGGCGAAGGCACCGTCCGACCAGCCGCTGCGCACGATCTACGACGCCGGGCACACGACCGGCCTGCCCGGCACGAAGGTCCGCGCCGAGGGCTCCGAGCCCGGCCAGGACGCCACCGTCAACCGCGCCTACGCCGGTCTCGGCGCCACCTTCGACCTCTACCTGAACGCCTACGCCCGCCACTCGATCGACGGCGACGGCCTCCCGCTCGACGCGAGCGTCCACTTCGACGAGAACTACAACAACGCCTTCTGGAACGGCGAGCAGATGGTGTTCGGCGACGGCGACGGCGAGATCTTCCTCGACTTCACCATCCCGATCGACGTCATCGGCCACGAACTCACCCACGGCGTCACGCAGTACACCGCGAACCTCACGTACTACGGCCAGTCGGGCGCCCTCAACGAGTCGATGTCCGATGTCTTCGGCTCGCTCATCAAGCAGTACACGCTCGGCCAGACCGCCGCCGAGGCCGACTGGCTGATCGGCGCGGGCCTGCTCGCGCCCAGCGTCTCCGGCAAGGCCCTGCGCTCGATGAAGGAGCCGGGCAGCGCCTACGACGACGACGTGCTCGGCAAGGACCCGCAGCCGGCGACCATGGACGACTACGTCCGCACCGGCCGCGACAACGGCGGCGTGCACATCAACTCCGGCATCCCCAACCACGCGTTCTACCTGGTCGCGAACGCCCTCGGCGGCCATGCCTGGGAGAAGGCGGGACAGATCTGGTACGACGTCCTGACCGGTGGCGAGCTCTCGGACCGGGCCCTGTTCACCGACTTCGCGAAGCTCACGGTCGCGGCGGCGAAGGCCCGCTACAACGAGGGCGACGAACTCCAGGCCGTCTCCAAGGCCTGGGAGCAGGTCGGGGTGCGGATCCTGTGAGTCCGTACTAGACAGGGACCCATGCGTATTCAGGTACGGCGCACGGGCGGCTTCGCGGGCATCGAGCGGCACAAGGAGGTCGACACCTCCGGGCGGCCCGATGCCCACGAATGGCAGGCCCTGGCCGAGAAGGCGGTCGCCGCCGGCCGGGGCACCCCGCCGATCGGGGTTCCGGACGGCTTCACCTACGAGATCACCGTGGACGGCAGAACGGTCTACGCGGCCGACCCCCGGCTGACGGAGGAGCAGCGGAAACTGATCTCGAAGGTACTCAAAGAGGGTGCGTAACTCCTTGTTCACGCCTGCCCGTTGACTTCCCTACCCGCCGGTACCCATGATCCGGCGCATGGCGACTGAAGAGCATGCGATCCCTCGTTTCCCGGCCGGCTTCCTGTGGGGCGTCTCGACCTCGGCCCACCAGATCGAGGGCGCGGCGGACGAGCGCGAGCAGTCCGTGTGGGACACCTTCACGGCCGAACCGGGGCGGGTGAAGGACGGCTCGACGGCGGCGGTGGCCTGCGACCACTACCACCGCTACCGCGAGGACGTGTCCTTGCTGGCCGGTCTGGGGGTGGACGCGTACCGCTTCTCGGTCTCCTGGCCGCGGGTGCGCTCCGAGGGCGGCCTCGACTTCTACGACCGTCTCGTGGACGAACTGGTCGGGGCGGGCATCCGCCCGGTGCCGACGCTCTTCCACTGGGATCTGCCAGTGGCGCTCCAGGGGGAGGGCGGCTGGCTGGAGCGGGACACCGCGTCCCGCTTCGCCGAGTACGTGTCCCTGGTGGCCGGCCGTCTCGGCGACCGTGTCCAGAAGTGGATCACCCTCAACGAGCCCGCCGAACACACCCTGTTCGGCCACGCGCTCGGCGCCCACGCCCCGGGCAGGCAGCTGATGTTCGACGCGCTGCCCGCCGCGCACCACCAGCTCCTGGGCCACGGCCTGGCCGTACAGGCGCTGCGCGCGGCCGGCGCCACGGACGTCGGAATCGCCAACTCGCACGGCCCGACCTGGCCGGCCTCCCGGGACCAACCGGACCTGGAGGCGGCGGACTTCTACGACCTGCTGCTGAACCGGCTGTTCGCGGAGCCTGTGCTGCTCGGCGAATACCCGTCCGGCCTGGGCGAGTTGATGCCGGGCGATGTCGCCGCCGACCTCAAGGTCATCAGCGAGCCGCTCGACTTCTACGGCGTCAACTACTACGCCCCGACCCGCGTGGGCGCCCCGCAGGGCGAGGACATCGAGTTCGGCGGACTGACGATCCCGGCCGAACTCCCCTTCTCCGTCCAGGAGATCGAGGACGTCCCGGTGACGGACTTCGGCTGGCCGGTGGTCCCCGAGGGGCTCACCGAACTCCTCACCACCTTCCACGAGCGCTACGGCGACCGGCTCCCGCCCGTCGTCATCACCGAGAACGGCTGCTCCTACCAAGGAGTCGACGACCAGGACCGGATCTCCTACCTCGACGGCCACGTCCGCGCCCTGCACCGGGCGGTCGAGGCGGGTGTGGACGTGCGCGGGTACTTCGTGTGGTCGCTGATGGACAACTTCGAGTGGGCGGAGGGGTACGCGCGCAGGTTCGGCCTTGTGCACGTCGACTTCGAGACGCTGGCCAGGACCCCGAAGGCGTCGTACGCCTGGTACCGGGACCTGCTCCGGGCCCAGAGGTGAGCACGGCTCTCTCGGAGCCCGTCGACCGGGTCGGCAAGGGCTGGACGGCCTCCCTGTCGCTGGCCAACGTGGCGATCTGGGTGGGCTGGTACGGCCCGCTGCAGATCCTGCTGGCCCGGCAGGCGGAGGACTTCGCGCCCGGCACCGGCATGTCCAAGGAGACGCTGCTGGCCTGGGTGACCGGGGTCGGCGCGGTGGTGTCGCTGGCGGCGAACCCGTTCTTCGGCGCGCTGTCGGACCGCACCACGGCCCGCTGGGGCCGGCGCAGCCCGTGGATCGTGGCCGGTGCGGCGGGCGGCGCGCTGTCGCTGCTGGTGCTCGCCGGCGCGGGCGGCCTGTGGCTCATGACGCTCGGCTGGTGTCTGGTCCAGCTGACCCTGAACGCGGCCTTCGCGGCGGTCACGGCGGCCGTGCCGGACCGGGTGCCACGGCTCCAGCGGGGTGCGGTCGGCGGCTGGATCGGGGCGGCGCAGATCCTCGGCGCGGTCGTCGGCACGGGCCTGGCGACCGCGGCGGGCGGGATCGCGGCGGGCTATGCGGCCTGCGCGGTGTTCACGCTGGCGGGGGTGCTGCCGTACGTGCTGCGCCACCAGGACCTCCGGCTGGCGGTCACGGACCAACCGGCGTGGTCCTGGCGGTCGTTCGCACGCGGCTTCTGGCTGAGCCCGCGCCGCTACCCCGACTTCGCCTGGGCCTGGGTCACCCGCTTCCTGATCAACCTCAGCAACGCGCTGGTGATTCTGTACCTGCTGTACTACCTGCGGGACCGTCTCCACCACGACGACCCCGAGCAGGGCGTTCTGATCCTCACGGCGGTCGACAGCGTGGCGCTGCTGGCCACGGTGGTGGTGGGCGGTGTCTGGTCGGACCGAGTGGGCCGCCGCAAGCCGTTCGTCCGCTGGTCCGGCGTCCTGATGGCGGTGGCGACGGCCCTGCTCGCGCTGTGGCAGACCTGGCCGAGCGCGATCATCGTGGCAGCGCTGCTGGGGGTCGGGCTGGGGGTGTTCATGTCGGTCGACTTCGCCTTGATGACGGACGTACTGCCTACGGCTCTCGATCGAGGGAAGGACCTGGGCGTCATCAACGTGGCCAACGCCCTCCCTCAGGTGGCCGCCCCCGCCTTGGCAGCACCGATCGTCACGCACCTAGGGGGGTACCGAGCGCTGTACGGGTTGGCGGCGGTGCTGGGTTTGGCGGGAGCGATACTGGTCGGCCGGATAAGAAACGTCGACTAGACCGACCCAGGGGCGCGGGACTGTATCGATGTGCGGCTCCGCAGCGTGGGCGCGACCAGCCACGACGGACCCGCAGATCACAACGCTCCCGCCTCCCGAGCCGCATAAACCGACGGATACACCGGCCGATACCCCAGCTCCCGCCGAATCCGCTCCGTGGACGTGATCACCAGCCACGGATCGGGGTCGGTCCGCTCGTACAACTCGGCCGGAATCTCCACCCCGTTGAGCTGATAGAACTCCACCGCCGTCACCGGCGCATCGTCGGCGATGTTGTACACCCGCCCCGCGATCCCCGGCGCATGCAGGATCCGCAACAACCCCTGGGCCACATCCACATGGTGTCCCACCTGGAGCCGCTGGTTCGCCGCCCAGTTCTTCGCCCACATCAGGGACTGGGCGAGATGCGGGTCCCCCTCGCCGTAGACGAACGGCAGCCGCCCGACGCGCACATCCATGCCCTCCATCGCGAGCAGCTGCCGCTCGGCCTCCGCCTTGGACTCGGGGTAGGCGCCCCACATCGCCCCGCCGGGCCGGCTCTCGTCGTCCTCGGTGAGCGGCCGCCCCCGCCCGGTGCCGTACACCAGACCGGTGCTGACCTGCACGAACCGTCGAACGCCCGAGGCCACCGCGGCACGGCCCAGCTCCACGGCGGCGTCCAGGTTGACGGCCCGCGCCTCCTCGTCCGGCACTCCCCGGAAGGCCGCGGCGACGTTCACGACCGCGTCCACCCCGGCGACGGCCTTGCCGAGGACGTCGGTGTCCCGCAGATCTCCTACGACGACCTCGGCACCGAGCTCCGCGAAGGGTTCGCCACGGGCCGCGTCCCGCACCAGCACCCGTACCCGCTCCCCCGGCCGGGACTGCGCCAGCAGCCTCGGCACGAAGCGCCGGCCGACCTGTCCTGTCGTACCTGTCACCAACGTCAGCATGTTCTGCTCCCTTTCGTCCCCACCAGCGTGGGACGGCGGCGCGCGCACCGGGAGAGACCTCTTGATCAGGGGATCGGCAGTCCCTGGATAAGCCGGGCGGGGTGCCGCACGCTGGAGGGGTGAACCGAGCCGAACTCGCCGACTTCCTGCGCCGCGGCCGCGCCCGGCTGAACCCGTCCGACGTGGGTCTGGCGCCGGGCGCCCGGCGCCGCACGCCCGGGCTGCGCCGCGAGGAGGTGGCCCAGCTGGCGGGGATGTCCGTGGACTACTACACGCGCCTGGAGCAGTCGCGCGGCCCCCGCCCCTCCCGTCAGATGCTGACGGCGCTGGCCCGGGCACTGCGCCTGACCGACGTGGAGCAGGACCATCTGTTCCATCTGGTGGGCGAGGAGCCCCCGCGCCGCGAGACGGGGTCGGCGCATGTCCGGCCGGGGCTGCTGCTGATCCTGGACCGGCTGCACGACACCCCGGCGCAGGTGGTGAACGACTGCGGCGAGGTGCTGGCGCAGAACGCGATGGCCAGGGCCCTGGTGGGGGACGTGATGGCCCGCCCGCCCCGAGACCGCAACCTGGTCCGCCGCTTCTTCCTGGACCCGGCCGCCCGCACGCTCTTCCCCGAGGAGGACCTCGCGGACCACGCCCGCACCCAGGTGGCCACCCTGCGCGCGGTGACCGCGGCCCGCCCCGACGACCCGGAACCGACCGCCCTGGTCGCCGAACTCCGGGCGGCCAGCGAGGAGTTCGCGCGCCTGTGGGACGAGCACGAGGTGTCCCAGCGCGACCGGGCGACGAAACGCTTCGTGCACCCCGTGGTGGGACTGCTGGAACTCGACTGCGAGGTAATGGTCAGCCACGAACACCACCACCTCCTGGTCGTCCACACGGCCCGCCCGGGGACGGAGGCGTACGAACGACTGCAACTGCTGAGAGTGGTGGGCCTGCAGGACCTGACCCCGCAGGAGGCGGCCCCCAAAAGCTCCTAGAACCCCAACTTCCGCAACTGCCGAGGATCCCGCTGCCAGTCCTTCGCCACCTTGACGTGCAGGTCGAGGCTGCATCAACTCGCGGCTACCGCCGCGCGGCCGGCGCGCCCAACAGCACCCCGACCTCGCCCAGGCGCCCGCCACACCCTCCGCTCAGAACCCCAGCTTCCGCAACTGCCGAGGATCCCGCTGCCAGTCCTTCGCCACCTTGACGTGCAGGTCAAGGAAGACCGGTGTGCCCAAGAGCGCCTCGATCTGCTTGCGGCTCTTGATGCCGACCTCCTTCAGGCGCTTGCCCTTGGGGCCGATGATGATGCCCTTCTGGCTGGGGCGCTCGATGTAGACGAAGGCGTGGATGTCGAGGAGGGGCTTGTCGGCGGGGCGGTCCTCGCGGGGGATCATCTCCTCGACGACCACCGCGATGGAGTGCGGCAGCTCGTCGCGGACGCCCTCCAGCGCGGCCTCGCGGATCAGCTCGGCGATCATGACCTGTTCGGGCTCGTCCGTGAGGTCGCCCTCGGGGTAGAGCGCCGGGCCCTCGGGAAGCATCGGGATCAGCAGGTCCGCCAGCAGGTCGACCTGCTTGTTCGCGGTCGCCGACACCGGGACGATCTCCGCCCACTCGATGCCCAGCTCCTTGCCGAGCTGGTCGACGGCGATCAGCTGCTCGGCGAGCGTCTTGGAGTCGACGAGGTCCGTCTTCGTGATGATCGCGACCTTCGGGGACTTCTTGATCCCCGCGAGTTCCTTCGCGATGAAACGGTCACCGGGCCCGAGCTTCTCGTTCGCCGGCAGACAGAACCCGATCACGTCGACCTCGGCCCACGTGGTGCGGACGACGTCGTTCAGCCGCTCGCCCAGCAGCGTGCGCGGCTTGTGGAGCCCTGGGGTGTCGACCAGGATCAGCTGGGCGTCCTCCCGGTGCACGATCCCGCGCACCGTGTGCCGCGTCGTCTGCGGCTGGTTGGCGGTGATCGCCACCTTGTGGCCGACCAGAGCGTTCGTAAGGGTGGACTTGCCCGCGTTGGGGCGGCCCACGAAGCAGGCGAAGCCGGCGCGGTGGGGTGCCTGTGACGAGGCCGACGGCTCGGATGACTGACTGCGAACGCTCATGCGCCCCATTCTCCCTGATCCACAGAGCCCCGCCGCACAAGCGCCCGAGCACCGCCCGGACCGTGAGCATCCGGAAACCCGACCGCAATGAAACACACCGGAAACACCCTCGTGCACAGCCGGAAACGCACACCCGTGACCCTCTGACGAGCCCCCACCTCGTTGGAGATCTCCATGTCCCTCGCCGCGCAAGGCATCGACACCGGTGACACCGCCTGGCTGCTCGCCGCCACCGCCCTCGTCCTGCTGATGACCCCGGGGCTCGCCCTCTTCTACGGCGGCATGGTCCGCACGAAGAGCGTCCTCAACATGCTGATGATGAGCTTCGTGTCGATCGCCCTGGTCACGGTGGTGTGGCTGGCCGCCGGCTACTCCCTGGCCTTCGGTGACGACACCTTCGGTGGCCTGATCGGCAACCTGAAGCACGCCGGCATGAGCGGCCTGGGCCCCGACAGCGTCCACGGCACCGTCCCCACCCTCCTCTTCGCCACCTTCCAGCTCACCTTCGCGATCATCACGGCGGCGCTGATCAGCGGCGCGATCGCGGACCGGGCGAAGTTCGGGGCGTGGCTGGTGTTCGTCCCGGTCTGGGCGCTGCTCGTATACGTTCCCGTCGCCCACTGGGTGTGGGGCCCGGGCGGCTGGGTTCTGGACAAGCTCGGCGCACTCGACTTCGCGGGCGGTCTGCCGGTCGAGATCACCTCCGGCGCGTCCGGTCTCGCCCTCGCACTGGTCCTCGGCCCGCGTCTGGGCTTCAAGAAGGACGCCATGCGCCCGCACAACCTCCCCATGGTCGTCCTGGGCGCGGGCCTGCTCTGGTTCGGCTGGTTCGGCTTCAACGCGGGTTCCGCCCTCGGCGCCAACGGCCTCGCCGCCGCCGCCTTCCTCAACACCCTCGCCGCCGGCTGCACCGGCCTGCTCGGCTGGCTCTTCGTCGAGCAGAGGCGCGACGGCCACCCCACCACGCTCGGTGCCGCGTCCGGCGCGGTCGCGGGCCTGGTCGCGATCACACCGTCCTGCGGCTCGGTCTCCCTCCTCGGCGCGCTCGTCGTCGGCCTCGCCGCAGGTGTCGTCTGCTCGTACGCGGTGGGCTGGAAGTTCAGGCTGAACTACGACGACTCCCTCGACGTCGTCGGCGTCCACCTGGTCGGCGGAGTCATCGGCACGCTCCTGATCGGCGTGTTCGCCGTGAAGGAGATGACCGGCGGCACGGAGGGGCTGCTGTACGGCGGCGGGCTCGCCCAGCTCGGCAAGCAGCTGGTGGCCGTGGCCGCCGTGGGGGCGTACGCCTTCCTGGTGACGTACGGCATCGGGAAGCTGATCGACAGGACGCTGGGCTTCCGGGCCGACGAGGAGCACGAGCACACCGGCCTGGACCTTACGGTGCACGCCGAGACCGCATACGATCACGGCGTCCTGGGCCACGGTGCCCCGGTCAGCGCGTCCGCCGTCCCCTCCGCCCAGAAGGTCAAGACCCAGGCATGAAGCTCATCACCGCGATCGTCAAGCCGTACCGCCTCGACGAGGTCAAGACCGCGCTCCAGGAGATCGGCGTCCACGGTCTGACCGCGACCGAGGCCAGCGGGTACGGCCGTCAGCGCGGCCACACCGAGGTGTACCGCGGCGCCGAGTACCAGGTCGACCTGGTCCCCAAGGTCCGCATCGAGGTCGTCGTGGACGACGCCGACGCGGACATGGTCATCGACACGATCGTCAAGGCCGCCCGGACCGGCAAGATCGGCGACGGCAAGGTGTGGGCACTGCCGGTGGAGACGGTCGTACGGGTGCGGACGGGCGAGCGCGGTCCGGACGCGCTCTGAGGTGAGCGCGCCCTGGGCCGGGACTAGACGACCGGTGTCCGTGCCCGCCGTGTCCTGAAGAACAGCACCACCCCCACGGCGGCCCCCGCCCCGAGCACCACCGCGACCAGCCACGGCAGCGCGAAGAAACCCGCACTCGCCGACTCCCGCGTGTCCTTCGCACTCGCCGTCAACTTCACGTCACCCCAGTCGAGTTGCGGCGCCCCGCGCCACGGCTCGCTGAGCCGTACCCGTTGCCCGGGCAGCAACTCGCCGGGAATCTTCACGAGGTCACGCGCCAGCAACGTACGCCCGAACAGCCCCGTCGCCCGCAGCTCGACCTTCGGGTTCAGGGTGACGTTGCCGGTGTTGCGCAAGGTGTAGGAGATCGTCGCCCCGCTGTCCCCCAACCCCGGTACCAGCGGCTGATGATGGCTGACCCGGACGTCCTCGACGGCGATCGCGGGCACGGTCGGTCCGCCCACGCGCAGATAGACCCGCGCGGCGACGGCCCGCTGCACGCCGAGCGCCACCGCTCCGTCGCCCTTGTCGATCCGTTCGTCCAGTGCCACCAACGCGCCGGGGTGGTCGCCCGGTTCGGCACCCTCGGGCACCGACAGCGTGAACGGCACGGTGACCCTGCCGTGCGCGGGGACGGTCACCCGGGTCTTCGCGGGCCTCGCCCAGGCCCCCACCCCGCGCTGCTTCTCCGCGACCGTGCGTACGGCGAAACCGCCGTCGCGGGCGGTGTTGTAGGCGTCGGCGGCGTAGAGCCGGAAGGTCAGGGGCCGACCGGTCCTGTTGCTGACGACCACCTTGTCGTCGATGGTCTGCCCGGGGTCGGCGGAGAGGTAGAAGTAGGGCCGTGCGGCGATCCGGGAGGCGGCGGGATACACGGACCAGCTGCCGTTGTCGGCGGCGTGCGCGGGCGCGGCGGCCGTGGCCGTGGCCGTGGCCAGGAACAGGCTCAGGAGGAGGACGTACAGCTTGCGCATGGGTGCGGACCCCCAAGGAGGCGGACGGGCGGGTGCGGGCGCCCGTACGGTCAGCTGAGCGTGAGGGTGAGAACCCCGGAGTACGTGCCCACCGGCGTGAACGCCGGCACGTTCAGGGAGAGCCCGGCGTCCACGGTGAACTCACCGCCGGTGAGCGCGGAGTTGGGCGTGGACGCGAGCGTCGCTCCCGAGGATCCGACCGCGCCGGCGGAACCGGCCTGGCAGGTGCTCGGGCTGCCCGCCCTGGTGGCACAGGTGGGGCTCCAGCTCAGCGCGCCGGCGTCGATCTTGGCCCCGGCTCCGGTGAAGTCGGTGACCTTGCCGGTGAGGGACCAGCCGGCGGGTCCGCCGCGGAAGTCCTGGACGGTCACCTTGTTCAGGTTGCCGGTCGAGGCCCCGCCCTTGCCGTAGTCCACCGCCGAGAGGCTGACGGAGTCCCCGGCCTGGGACATGGACAGCGTGCCCGCCTTGACGGTGGTGGTGACCTTCTGGCTGCCGGCCGGGACGGGGGTGTCGTCGATGACGACGTACGCCTTCGGTCCGGCGCCCTTGGCGTCGCTCCACGCGCTGCCCTCGTACGCCACGACACCGGTCGTCGTCTTGTCGTTGACGACGAGCGAGCCACTGAAGGCGCCCGAGGAGTTGACCGTGACGGTGGCGGTGTCCGCGGTCTGGGCGGCGCCGGACCGCCCGGCCAGGGTGACCGTCGCGCCCGGGGTGAACTTGCTGCCGGTGACGGTGACGCTCGCACCGGGCTTCCCGGAGGCCGAACCCAGCGCGATGTCCCGCTCGTTGACGGGGTTGGCGTCCGTCGCCGTGACCGTCTCGGAGACCGGGGCGGGCGGGGTGATCACCGTGCAGGGCGTGTCGAGTTCGAGGATGTAGCTGGTGTGGATGTTGTAGTCGCCGGGCGAGAGCGTGATCGCGCCGGGTGAGGTGACCTTGAAGGTGCCGGTCATCGAGAACGACGGGAAGGCGCCGTTGCCCGGCACCGGGTCGTTCTTCTTCGGTCCGGCGACCGTCACGGCGCCGGTCTGGGCGCCGCCGAGGGCGACCTTGCCGGTCGGCGTCATGATGTCGGCCGGCAGCGCGATGGCCGTGGGGTTGCTGGCGGCCGGTTTGACCACCGTGTAGGTCACGGTGACGGTGTCGCCCACCTTGGGGCTGGTGTTGTCCACGGCGATCCTGGCCGTCGTGGTGCCGTCGATCGGTGGGATGCCCGCGACCGCGGGCGGGATGCAGTGCGTGGCGAAGTCCACGTCGGTGGCGGCACCGGCCGGACAGGCCAGTGCGCCACCCGCGGTGACCGCGAGTGCGGTCGCCCCGACAAAGGACGCCAGACGGCGTCTTCGAGTCGTCGAACCCATGGATGTGCCCCCTCCGGAAGCTCCTGAAGTCCTGCGCCGACAGGGGGCATTGATGTGTGGATGGCGTGAGAAGTCAATGGAGTTGCCGCAGAAACCTGACGAGATGTCAGTTCCTGCGGCAACCAAGGGACTTGCTCCGAGGAAGGACGCCGGAGGTCAGTCGAAGACGAACGGGCCCGGGGCCTGCGGACCGGTGGCCGTGCAGGTCACGGTGATCCCGAAGACGACGATCTGGAGTGAACCGCCGTACGACTCCAGGCTGTCGCCGGACGCAACGGTTCCGCTCAGCGGTCCGACGGTGACGGGGTCGCCGGCCGCGATGGCGGGGTTCTCCGTGCCGGTGAAGGTGGTGGTGCCGCCGTTCGCGTTCACGAAGGTGAGGGTCGAGGTGATCGAGTCCTCGGAGAGCGCGAGCGGAGCGTTGATCGCCGAGGTGACGGTGACGGTGGCCGCCGTGCCGTCCTGGGTGGCGGTGAGGGTCGCCTGGCCGCTGCCGTAGAGGCCGCAGTCCGCGTCGATGGTCGCCGTGTCCGGGGTGACGGCCAGGGCGGTGGGCGCGAACGCGAGCCCGACGGCCGCGAGCGTGCCGACCGCCAGTGCCGCACCCGTACGTATGCGCTTGCCTTTCATGGAATCCGGTTCCCTTCCCGTGGTGGGGACTGCCATGTGGGGATGGACGGGGGGTGCATCCCGACGGACGGCAGGGCTTCACGGGGCGTGGTGCGGGACGCCGCGCGAGCTGGAATCTGACGGTCCGTCGGAATTTCCGGTTCCATTGATGCGCGTGGGACGAGGGACGGCAAGCCGGAATTCCGGCCAACTGTTACCGGGAGTATCAGCCGGCGGTCACGGTCTCGCGCACGATGCCGTCGACCCCCGCCACCAGCACCGGAGTCCGCGGCCCGCCCAGATCCCGGACGGCGGCCCGGTCCTGCTCGGAGGCCGATTCCGCCTCCGTCACCACGGCCGCCGCCTCCAGGGACTTCGCCCCGGACGCCACGGCCATGGCCACCGCGGTCTGCAGCGCGCTCAGCTTCAGCGACGCCAGCTCGACGGTCCCGGCCACATAGGTCCGCCCGGTCTCGTCCCGTACGGCCGCCCCCTCGGGCACCCCGTTACGGGCCCGCGCCGAACGCGCCAGGGTGACGATCTTGCGGTCCTCGGGGTCAAGCGCACTGTTGTCGGTCATGACAGGAGCATACGAAGCACACCCGTGGCCGGGCGCGTCACCCCGCCACCGGATACATCGCCCCGCGCCGCCCCTCCGGCGAGGCCAGCCACTCCAGTTTGGCCGCGGTGCGGGCCTCGTCCAGCGGGGTGTGCAGGACGACCGTCAGGTCGGGGCGCGCCGGTACCCGCATCGCCGTGGACTCCACGCACAGCAGTCCGACCAGGGGATGGTCGAGTTCCTTGCGGATGACGCCGGCGTCCTCGATGTCCCGCCGCTCCCACAGCTCGGTGAACTCGGCGCTCGCCGACCGCACCCGGGCCAGCACGTCCTGGAACCCCTCGTCCTCGGGCCGCGCCGAGGCGGCCGCCCGGAACTGGGCGACGACGGTGCGCGCGTTCTGTTCCCAGCTGTGCGATCGCGACCGGTACAGCGCGTCGGTGAAGAAGTCGACGAGGCAGTTCTGGGTGTTCTCCGGGCGCATGCCGAGCACCCAGCCGGCGGCGTCGTTGTACATCACGCAGTTGTAGTACGCGTCCATGATGTGCGCCGGATACGGCATCCACGCGTCGATCAGCCGCCGCAGCCCCTCGCAGCCGTGGTCGGCCGCCGGTTCCGGCGCGGGCGGGTTCAGCCCGGCGAGCACGTACAGATGCCGCCGCTCGGCGTTGCTGAGCCGCAGCACCCGCCCGACGGAGTCGAGGACCTGCGGCGACACCGAGATGTCCCGCCCCTGCTCCAGCCACTGGTACCAGGAGGCGCCCACCCCGGCCAGCACGGCGACCTCCTCGCGCCGCAGCCCCGGCGTCCGCCGCCGCGCCCCGCCGTCCGGCAGCCCTGCCTCGGCGGGCGAGACCCGGGCCCGCCGGCTCATCAGAAACTCCCGCAGCTCACGATGCCGCTCACTCTTGGGTACGACCTCGGGCACGAACGCATCCCCCTCGTTGTTGCCTGGTGGTGCCACCACCAGCACAACTTGCGGCTCCCCACGGCTATTCCGGTGCCCGCAGGCTCTTGCCCATGGCGATCGACACCACAAACCCCCTCCCCGATTCGCTCGACACCCCCCGGCTGTCGACGCGCGACAAGCTCGTCCTGTTCGTCCTGTGCGCCGCCCAGTTCATGGTCGCGCTGGACTTCTCCGTCCTGAACGTCGCCCTGCCCGTCCTCGGCGCCGACCTCGGCATGAGCCCCTCCGCCCTGCAGTGGGCGGTCACGGCGTTCGCCCTCCCGTCCGGCGGCTTCCTGCTCCTGTTCGGCCGCATGGGAGACCTGTACGGCCGCAGGAAGCTCTTCCTGTCCGGTCTCGCCCTGTTCGGCGCGGCCTCACTGCACGCGACCCTCGCCTGGGACCCGGCCTCCTTCCTCGCCGGACGCGCCCTCCAGGGCCTCGGCGCCGCGGCGATCGTGCCGACCGGCATGTCCCTGCTGACCACGACCTTCCCCGAGGGCCCCGCCCGCGACCGCGCCCTGGGCATCTCCGGCACCCTGCTCTCGCTCGGCTTCACCGTCGGCATGGTGGCCGGCGGCACCCTCACCGACATCCTCGGCTGGCGCTCCACGATGGGCCTGCTCACCCTGTTCGCCCTGATCGTGCTCCCGCTGGCCCCCGCCCTGCTGCCGGAGTCCCTCCCCCATAGCCTTAAGGGCAGGGGAGGTACCCCCATCCCGGACCGCCCGCGCCTGGACGTGCCCGGCGCGATCACGGTCACCGGCGGGCTGCTCGCCCTCATCTACGCCCTGTCGACCGCCGCCGACCAGGGTTTCGGCCGTGCGGACGTCGTCGCCGGCCTGATCGCGGGCCTGCTTCTCCTCGCCGCCTTCGTCAAGGTCGAGTCCCGTAGCGCCCAACCCCTGGTGTCCCTGCACATGCTGCGCCGCCGCACGGTGGCGTGGGGCAACATCGGCGGTCTCGTCACCTTCTCGATGATGTCGACGGTCGTCTTCGTGCTGACCCTCTACCTCCAGGAGATCCTGCACCTGTCCGCCTTCGAGACCGGCCTGGTCTTCGGTGTCCAGGGCGTCCTCTCTGCGGTGGCCGGCACCTACGCCCCGAGGGTCATCGGCCGCTTCGGCCCGCGCCGCACGCTGGTCGGCTCACTCGTCGGCCAGGGCGCACTGATCGCCGCCCTGCTGGGCCTGGACACCGGGAGCTGGTCCGTCTGGCTCGCCACCGCCGCCGTCGCCCTGGCCAGCATGTGCCACCTCGGCGCGATCATCTCGTACGGCGTCACCGTGACCTCCGGTGTCCCGGACGAGGAGCAGGGCCTGGCCACCGGCCTGGTCACCTCCACCCAGCAGATCGGCATCACCGTCGGCATCCCGCTGCTCGGCGTCCTCGCCACCACTTCGGACGACCTGATGTCCGGCGTCCACACGGTCCTCGCACTGGACACGGCGATCGTGCTGGTGGCGGCGGCGGTGGTCGCGGTGGGGCTGCGGGTGCGCTCAGGGGCGGTCGAGGCGGAGCCGCTCGGCGCGCGGTAGACCGGCCACCACCAGGTCGTACGAGTCCTCCACGAGCTCCCGGACCACACGGTCCGGGAGTTCGCCGTCGGCCGTGACGGTGTTCCAGTGGCGCTTGTTCATGTGGTAGCCGGGGACGATCAGACCGGGATGGTCGGCGCGCAGCCGGATCGCGTCCTCGGGGTCGCACTTGAGATTGACCGTCAGGGGCCGCGCGTCCAGGTTCGTCAGGGCGAAGAGCTTGCCCAGCACCTTGAAGACCGAGGTCTCGGGGTTGAACGGGAAGTCCTCCACCACCGCGTTGAAGGACAGGCAGAGGGCGCGCAGCTCCTTGGGGGTCACTCGGACTCCTTCTTCTCCTCCACGGCGGGTTCGAGCGCGCCCACCGGCTCCACCAGGACCGTCACGATCTTGTTCCGGCGCCCGGCGGCGGCCTCCGCGGTCAGGCGCAGTTCACGCCCGTCCGGAAGCTCGACGACCGCGGACGCCCCGGCGATGGGGACACGGCCCAGCGCCTTCGCCAGCAGTCCGCCGACGGTCTCCACGTCCTCGTCGTCGTACTCGTCGAGCCCGTACAGCTCGCCGAGGTCGGTGATGTCGAGGCGGGCCGTGACCCGGTGGCGGTCGTCGCCGAGGTCTTCCACCGGCGGCAGTTCACGGTCGTACTCGTCGGTGATCTCACCGACGATCTCCTCGAGGATGTCCTCGATGGTGACGATGCCGGCCGTGCCGCCGTACTCGTCGATGACGACGGCGACGTGGTTGCGGTCCTGCTGCATCTCGCGCAGCAGGTCACCGGCGTTCTTGGTGTCGGGCACGAAGGCGGCGGGCCGCATGGCCGTGGACACCAGCTCGCTCTCCGCGTCCCGGTTGATGTGCGTCTTGCGGACCAGGTCCTTCAGATACACGATCCCGACGATGTCGTCCTCGCTCTCCCCGGACACCGGTATGCGCGAGAAACCCGAGCGCAGCGCGAGGGTCAGCGCCTGACGGATCGTCTTGTAGCGCTCGATGACGACGAGGTCGGTCCGCGGGACCATGACCTCCCGCACCAGTGTGTCGCCCAGCTCGAAGACCGAGTGCACCATGCGGCGCTCCTCGTCCTCGATCAGGGACTCCTTCTCGGCGAGGTCGACCAGCGCGCGCAGCTCCGCCTCGGAGGCGAACGGGCCCCGGCGGAAGCCCTTGCCCGGGGTGAGCGCGTTGCCGATGAGGATCAGCAACGACGGGATCGGGCCCATGATCCGGGCCAGCGGGAGCAGGATGTACGCGGCCGCGGTCGCCGTGTTGAGCGGGTGCTGACGCCCGATGGTGCGCGGGGAGACGCCGACGGCGACGTACGACACGAGCACCATGACGCCGATCGCGACCAGCAGGGCGCGGGTGGTGCCCGGGAACTCCTGGAGGCAGGCGTAGGTGACCAGGGCGGCCGCCGCCATCTCGCAGGCGACGCGCACCAGCAGCGCCACGTTGAGATAGCGGGTCGGGTCGGCGGCGATCTGCGCGAGCTTGGCGCTGCCCCGCCGGCCGTTGCGCACGGCTTCCTCGGCGCGGAAGCTGGAGACGCGCGCGAGGCCCGCCTCCGCGCAGGCGGCGAGCCAGGCGACGACGACCAGGGCGATCGCGCCGGAGACGAGGGGCAGGCTCATGAGACGGTCGGCGCGGGGGACGGGCCGGTCAGACCCTTCTCCTGCCGCCAGCCGTCCACGATGGCCGCCTGGAGGCCGAACATCTCGGCCTTCTCGTCCGGCTCCTCGTGGTCGTAGCCGAGCAGGTGCAGCACCCCGTGGACGGTGAGGAGCTGGAGCTCCTCGTCCATGGAGTGCTGCGTCTCGGCCTCCTCGCCCTGCCTCTTGGCGACCTCGGGACACAGCACGATGTCGCCGAGGAGGCCCTGCGGGGGCTCGTCGTCGTCCTTGCTGGGCGGCCTGAGCTCGTCCATCGGGAACGACATGACGTCGGTGGGCCCCGGCAGGTCCATCCACTGGATGTGCAGCTGCTCCATGGCGTCGGTGTCCACGACGATCACCGAGAGCTCGGAGAGCGGGTGGATGCGCATCCGCGCGAGCGCGTAGCGGGCGATGTCGAGGATCGCCTGCTCGTCGACCTCGGTTCCGGACTCGTTGTTGACGTCGATCGACATGGTGCTGGCTTGTCTACTTCCGCTTGTTCCGGCCGCCCTTGTGGGTGCCGTTCTCCGTACCGTTCTCGGTGTCGTACTTCTCGTACGCGTCGACGATACGGCCGACCAGCTTGTGCCGTACGACGTCCTGGGACGACAGGCGGGAGAAGTGGACGTCGTCGAGGCCCTCCAGGATGTCCTGGACCTGGCGCAGACCCGACTTGGTGCCGTTGGGCAGGTCGACCTGCGTCACGTCACCCGTGATCACGATCTTCGAGTCGAAGCCGAGGCGGGTGAGGAACATCTTCATCTGCTCGGGGGAGGTGTTCTGGGCCTCGTCGAGGATGATGAAGGCGTCGTTGAGCGTACGGCCGCGCATGTACGCGAGCGGGGCGACCTCGATCGTCCCGGCCGCCATCAGCCGCGGGATCGAGTCCGGGTCCAGCATGTCGTGCAGGGCGTCGTACAGCGGGCGCAGGTAGGGGTCGATCTTCTCGTAGAGCGTGCCCGGGAGGAATCCGAGCCGCTCCCCCGCCTCCACCGCCGGGCGGGTCAGGATGATGCGGTTGACCTGCTTGGACTGGAGGGCCTGCACCGCCTTGGCCATGGCGAGGTAGGTCTTGCCGGTGCCGGCGGGGCCGATGCCGAAGACGATCGTGTGCTTGTCGATCGCGTCGACGTACCGCTTCTGGTTGAGGGTCTTGGGGCGGATGGTGCGGCCGCGCGAGGACAGGATGTTCTGTGTGAGCACTTCGGCCGGGGTCTCCTGGCCGTCGCTCGTCCCGTTCTCGCTCGCTCGCAGCATGGCGATCGAGCGTTCCACTGCGTCCTCCGTCATCGGCTGTCCGGTGCGGAGCACCAGCATCATCTCGTCGAACAGGCGCTGCACGAGGGCGACGTCGGCCGCCGCGCCGGTAGCGCTGATCTCATTGCCCCGGACATGGATGTCGGCCGCCGGGAAGGCCTTCTCGATCACGCGCAGGAGCGAGTCGCCGGACCCCAGGACCGAGACCATGGGGTGCTGGGCGGGGACGGTGAACTGTGCTCTCGCCTGCCCCTGCGCGGGGCTGTGACCTGTCGGTGTCTGAGTCATGGGCCGGCGCTCAAGGCCTGCGGTTCCTCCTCGTCACGGCCGCACAACTGGAGGCGGCCTCGCGGTTTCAAGAGTACGACGGTGCACTGACAACGCCGTAGGGCTTTTCGAGGAAGAGGGCGCCCTCGATGCAGCGATGAGCCCTGCATGCTCCCCCCGCACCCCAGGGAAGAATGCGCTCGCTACCACGTGTGTTCGAAGACCTCGAGAGCGGCGGTGGCGACGGAGTCCGTCCGGAGAAAGCAGGAAGACCGTGCTGTTGCGTCTGCCCGCCTCCCTGCCCGAGGCCCAGGAGTGCCTGGCCGACGGGGCGACACCCGTCGGCGGCGCCACGCTCGTGTGGGCCGCCTGGCAGCGCGACGGCTTCCCCGAGCAGGCCGTGTCGCTGCGCGAGGTGCCGGAGGCGAACGTCCTCGGGGCGGGGGAGATCGGGGCGGCGGTCCTGCTGCACCGGATCGACGAACGGGCGCCGGAGGTGCTGCACCGGGCCGCGGCCGGCATCGGCACCGGGGCCGTGCGCCGGACCGCCACGGTCGGCGGGAACATCGTCGGCAGCACCCTGCGCTGTCTGCTGCCCGCGGCACTCGTCCTGGGCGCCCGGGCGCGGGTGCTGGCGGCGGAGGGGCCGTTCGAGGCCGACCTCGCCGAACTGCTCGCCAAGAAGCCGCTGCTGCTGAGCCTGCACTGGAACGATCCGCTGGTCAGCGGCTACCGCAAGGTGGCCGAGGCCCCGGGCGGGTCGCCGCCCCTGGTCGTCGCCACCGCCGTGCACCCGGGCGACCGTCCCGTGCTGCGCGTCGCCGTCCGCGACGGCTACGACTTCCTGAGCGAGAGCGTGCCCTGCGACACGCCCGCTGCCACCGTGCTCGACGCCCTGAGCGGTACGGCGATGGGGTCGCTGCCCGCCGAGGCCCGCGAGGTGGTCCGGGAACAGGTGCTGTCGGCACTGGAGCGGGCGGACCAGCACTGACGGTCCCGGCCGGCTCGACGTGCACCCATGGCGGCGGTCCGGCGGCCCTGCCTCCCCGCGCTCGCGGAGACGGGCCACCCGGACGCGGTACCGGTACCACCCGCCCACGGCGCGGCCTCCGTGGTCTCAGGCCGATCTGCCGAAGCCGATCGTCGGCACCGCTCGCCGCAGGGGCCAGCCCGGGGCGGTCTCCTCCGGGATCAGGTCCGCCAGGAAGGCGTACCTGTGCAGCGCGGCGCGGTCCTGGGAGGCGACGGACTGGACCTTGCGCCACCAGGCGCCGATCTCGGACCAGCCCGGCGCGGACAGGGAGCCGCCGAACTCCTGGACCGAGAGCGCGGCGGTCAGGCCGGCGAAGGCCAGCCGGTCCGCCAGTGGCCAGCCCGCGAGGGTGCCGGTGACGAAGCCGGCCACGAAGACGTCCCCGGCGCCGGTGGGGTCGAGCGCCTCGACCTCGATCGCCGGGACCTCGGCGGCCTCCCCGGTACGCCGGTCCACCGCGTACGCGCCCTCCGCGCCGAGGGTGACCACGGCGAGCGGCACGTGCTCGGTGAGCGCGTGGGCGGCCTCGCGGGGGCAGGTGGCGCCGGTGTAGCGCATCGCCTCCTCCGCGTTCGGCAGGAAGGCCTCGCAGTGGGCGAGGTCGGGGAGGCCGGCCAGGTCCCAGGCGCCGGTCTCGTCCCAGCCGACGTCGGCGAAGATGCGGGTGCCCTTGCCCGCCGCCTGGGCGATCCAGGGGGCGCGCTTCCCCGGCTCCAGCGAGGCCACGGCCGCACGCGCGCGCGGGGGGCAGTCCGGCGCGCCCTCTTGGACGAGCACGGCCTCGGGGGGCGGCTCGTGGCCGTGGGAGACCATGGTGCGCTCTCCCTCGTAGGCCATCGACACGGTGACCGGGGAGTGCCAGCCGGGAACCCGGCGCGACGGGGAGAGGTCGATGCCCTCGCCCTGCTCCAGGGCGTCCCAGCAGTACTCGCCGTAGTGGTCGTCGCCGAAGGCCGCGGCCAGCGAGGTGCGCAGCCCGAGCCGGGCCAGGGCCGTGGCCATGTTCGCGACGCCGCCGGGGCTCGACCCCATGCCGCGGGCCCAGGACTCGGTGCCGCGCACGGGGGCGGTGCCGAGCCCGGTGAAGACGATGTCGAGGAAGACGGTGCCGGTGAGATAGACGTCCCAGGGCGGATCACCGGGTGTGCGCACGGCGGCCAGGGGATCGACCTGGGCCTGGCACTGCCCGGCCTTCCCGTTGTACGACGGTCCCTTCCCGTTGGACGCGATCACGGTGAGCTCCCTGCGCGTGGTGCCGATCAGGCCAGTCTGCACCACACCACCGACAACGGGCCGCCGCCCACGTCAGGCTTCCGAGCACCGGTCCGGGCAATCGGTCCCGTCCGGTGTTTGAGGACGAGGCCCCTCCTGGGCCGCCGCGGGGTCTGGGGCGCAGCCCCCGGCGGGGTCGAAGGGGCAGCGCCCCCGGACACGGAAGGGGCAGCGTCCCCGGACACGGAAGGGGCAGCGTCCCCGGGCACGGGAGGGCAGGGGCGGCGGGGCGGGAAATCCCCCCGTCCTACCAGCGAGGCACGCTCGGCGTGACCCACCCCGGCTGGGCCACCCGCATGGCCGCGGCATCGTCCCGCTCCCGCAGCGAACCGTCGTCATCCAGCCACCGCCGATGCAGGAACTCCACCTTCTCCCGGTCGAGTTCGACACCGAGCCCGGGCGCGTCGGAGACCCGTACGGCCCCGTCCTCGAAGACCAGCCGCTCGGTCAGCACGTCCTCCGACTGCCACGGATAGTGCGAGTCACAGGCGTGGTGGAGATTCGGCACGGTGGACGCCACATGCGTCATCGCGGCCAGCGAGATCCCCAGATGCGTGTTGGAGTGCATGGACACCCCGACCCCGAACGTCCGGCAGATAGCGGCGAGTTGCTGGGTGTTGCGCAGCCCGCCCCAGTAGTGGTGGTCGGAGAGCACCACCTGCACGGCATCCCGGGCGAACGCCTCCTTGATCTCCGCGAAGGTCGTCACACACATGTTGGTGGCCAGCGGGACATCGGTCCCGGCGGACACCTCGGCCATGGCCGCGGTCCCCAGCGCCGGGTCCTCCAGGTACTCCAGGACGTCCCCGAGCTCCTCGGCGACCCTCAGCGAAGTCGCGACGCTCCAGGCCCCGTTGGGGTCGAGCCGCAGGGGATGCCCGGGGAACGCCTCGGCAAGAGCCCTGACCGCGGCGATCTCCTCGTCCGGCGGAAAGACCCCGCCCTTGAGCTTGAAGGACGTGAAGCCGTACCGCTCCGTGAACAGCCGGGCCTGCTCCACCACCCCCGCGGGATCGAGGGCCGCCCCCCAGTCGTCCTTCTCGCAGGCGACGCCCTCCGGATGTGCGGCCCACTTGTAGAACAGGTACGCGCTGTACTCGACCGCGTCCCGCACCTTGCCCCCGAGCAGGGCGTGCACCGGCAGCCCGAGCGCCTTGCCCAGCGCGTCGAGACAGGCCACCTCGAACCCGGAGACGACGGACAGCCGCAGCTTGTCGGCGGTCTGCACGCCCCGCAGCCCACCGACGTCGACCTGTCCGGAGACCCGGGAGGAGTCGACCGCCACCTGGTCCGCGACCGTGAACAGCCCGTTCAGGTCCCCGACCTGGCGTCCGATCAGCTTCGCGGCGAACGGCCGGGCCGGCTCCAGGTACTTGGTGTCGCCGTACGTCTCCCCGATCCCCACGACCCCGTCCGCGGTCTCCACCTCGACGATCAGCCGGGGCGTGTACGGCTGGTGCACACCCTGCGTGTTCAGCAGCGGCGGATCGGCGACGAGGATCGGCGTGAGGCGGACATCGGTGATCGTGAGGTTCACAGCGCGGCTCCTACAAGGTCGAGACCGGTGGTCAACAGCAGGCGCAGGTCCGCCAGGTCGGCCTCCGACGGATCGGTGAGCGGTGCGCGCACGGGCCCCACCGGCCGCCCCCGCAACCGCGCCGCCGCCTTCACCAGCGACACCGCGTACCCGGGCACCCGGTCGCGGAGCTCGACGAGCGGGACGTAGAAGTCGCGCAGCAGCTTCTCCACGGCCTTGTCGTCGCCGTCGCGCAGGGCGGTGAAGAAGGCGTTCGCGATCTCGGGGGCGAAGGCGTGGACGGCCGAGGAGTAGGCGGGGACGCCGACGGTGGCGTAGGCGCGGGCCTGGATCTCGGCGGTGGAGGCGCCGTTGAAGAACAGGAAGTCCTCGGGCGCCGCGAGGGTCAGGCGCTGGAGCCGGTCGAGGTCGCTGTGCCCGTCCTTGAGCCCGATGACCCCGTCGATCGCGGCGACCCGCCTGAACGCATCCACGCCGAAGGCGACCTGACCACGCTGGTAGGCGATGAGCGGCAGCCGTGTCCGCGCCGCGATCTGCTCCAGCTGGGCGACCAGGCCGTCCTGCGGGGCGGCGACCAGGTAGTGCGGGAGGACCAGCAGCGCGTCCGCTCCCGCCTCCTCGGCGATCCGGGCGAACCGGACGGCCTGCGCCCAGCCGTAGCCGGTCCCGGCGACGACGGGCACGCGCCCGCCGGCCTCCTCGACGGCGATGGTGACGACCTGCCGGTACTCGTCCTCGTCCAGCGAGAAGAACTCGCCGGTGCCGCAGGCCGGGAAGACCGCGCCGGGGCCGGTGGCGATCTGGGCGGCGACGTGGGCGCGGAAGCCGTCGGGGTCGAGGGTGCCGTCGTCGTGGAAGCTCGTGAGCGGGAACGACAGCACGCCCTGTGCCATGCCGTCCCGCAGTCGTCGGGCCGTGTCCGGGTCGAGGGTCACCCTCACTCATCTCCCCATGTAGACGTTATCTACGTATGAAGATGGAGATTAGATAGGCGAATCCCGTCCGTCAATGGGCCACGCGGGGTTTGGCGGGCCGATTACCATCAGCGCATGTCAGAGACCGGTGGTGTCCGCGAGGTGAAGTCGGCGGCCCGCACCGTCGAACTCCTCGAACTGCTGGCCGCGCGCGGCGACCGCCCGGCCCGGCTCCAGGAACTCGCGGACGAGCTGGGCGTGCCGCGCAGCTCGATGTACGCGCTGCTCCAGACTCTGATCTCGCGCGGCTGGGTCCGCACCGACATCACCGGCTCGCTCTACGGCATCGGCATTCACGCCCTGCTCACCGGCACCAGCTATCTGGACTCCGACCCGCGCGTCCAGGTCGTACGGCCGTATCTGGACGAGGCGTCCCAGGCACTGGGCGAGACGATCCACCTGGGCCGGCTCGACGGCCGGGACGTGGCCTATCTGGCGACGCGCGAGTCGCACGAGTACCTGCGGACCATCAGCAGGGTCGGCCGTCGGCTGCCCGCGCACGTCGGCGCGCTGGGCAAGGCGCTGCTGGCCGAGTGGCCCGACGAACGGCTCCCCGAGGGGCCGTACGAGGCACTCACCCCGAACTCCCACACCACCCGCGACGCCCTGCTGACCGACCTCGCCGAGGTCCGCGCCCGCGGCTACTCGATCGACCGGGAGGAGGGCGTCCTCGGCATCGTCGGCTTCGGCTTCGCCCTGCGCTACGACTCCCCCGCCCAGGACGCCGTCAGCTGCTCGGTCCCGGTCGCCCGACTGACGCCGGACCACGAGCAGCAGATCATCACGGTGATGCGCGAGATCAGGGGCAAGATCGAGGCGACGGCACCGGGCGCGGGAGGCGCTCCCAGCTGGCGTTAGAGGCGGCCACGGAGGGCGCGCTTTTACCCGGCTTCCCTCCCCCCAAACGGAACGTGATCCACATCACGCACCCCGCTCTTCTTCCGCAACCGCGTGCTTGATACAAATTCTTCGCGCGTTCCTGTCCGTCGACGGCCTGCGCCCAACCCCCTTTTCGAGCCGCTTCTTTCGCATGCCCTGGGAACGCCCGTGTTCGCCCGTCGCTCCACCCTGCCCTGGCCCCTCATTGCCCTTTTCACGGCCGGGTACCTCGCCCCCTACCTGCTGCCGACCACCGTCGGCAGACTCGACTCGGGGCTTCCGCTCACCGCCACCGAGGCGGGTGCCGTCGGCAGCGCGCTGCTGCTGAGTTCGGCGGCGGCAGGCTTCCTGCTCGCCGCCCGCGTCGACCGCATCGGCCCCCGCACCCTCGCCCGCATCGGCCTCACCCTCGCCGTCCTCGGCTACGGCGGCGCCGCCCTCGCCCACGCCGTCCCCGCGGTCGTCGTGGGGGCCCTGGTCGGCGGCTTCGGATCCGGTACGTCGACCGCGGTGGCCGCCACCGGCATCGCCGCCCAGCCGGACCCGCACCGCGCCACCACGGTCGGCCTGCTCGGCGTCTCCGCGCTCGCCGGCGCCGTCTATCTGACCGTCCCCCACCTGGGCCCCGGCCACGGCCAGCCGCTCGCCGCGATCGCCCTCACCGCCCTGGCGGTCTGGCCCCTGACGAGCCGTCTCCCGCTGCGCACGGCCCCCGCCCGGAGCCGGGAGACCCGCACCCCGCTCCCCCATCCGCGCGCCGGTCTCCTCCTCGCCGCGACCCTCCTGTGCTGGTCCCTCGCCCAGAACGCCCTCTGGGGCGTCAGCGGCCGCATCGGCCTCACCCAGGCCCACCTCTCCGAGGCGACGGTCGGCGCGGTCTTCGCGCTCGCGCTGGGCGCGGGCCTGCTGGGCGTCGTCGGCGCGGGCGCCCTGGGCCCCCGGCTGGGCCGCGCGCTCCCCATCGGCGGCGGCACGGTCCTCATCGCCGCCTGCATCACCCTCAGCGCCTCCGCGACCGACCTGACGTCCTTCGCCACCGGCGAGATCGCGTGGAACACGCTCTACCCGATCGTCCTGTCGTACGTCATCGGCCTGGCCGCCTCCCTGGACCCCCGCGGCCGCTGGGCGGTCCTGGTCGGCTCGGCGTCGTCGTTGGGGACGGCGGCGGGTCCGCTGACGGGAAGCCTGCTCGCATCTGAGGCCGGTTTCTCCGTGATGGGCACGGTCCTGGCAGCGGGCCTGCTGCTGATCGCGGTGCCGATGACGGTTGTGGCGATGGGGGCGGGGCGGCGGACCTTGCCGGTGGTGGAAATCCCGGTGGAAACCCAGGCCTACGACAAGGCAACGGCTGCGTGAGGGCTTTGGGCTTTTAGGGGCGCGGGGCTGTGTCGATATGCGGCTCCGCCGCGTGGGCGCGACAAGCCACGAAGCACCCGCACCCGACAACGCACCTCAGAACTCGTACGCATCAACTTCCGCGAGATACCGTGCCCGCAGCTCCTCATCGTGCTCCAGGAAGGACGCGAGGAAGGAGTTCCGGGCCAACTCCCGCAACCGATCCTCCCCCAGGCCCAGCGCCGAGCGCACCGCCTCGAAGTTGTCCCCCGCATACCCCCCGAAGTACGCCGGGTCGTCGGAGTTCACCGTGCACATCAACCCCGCCTCCAACATTGCCGGCAACGGATGATCGCCCAGCAGATCGACCGTACGAAGCCGCACGTTGGACAAGGGACACAGAGTCAGCGGAACCCGGTCCCGGACAAGCCGCTCGACCAGCGTCGGAGACTCCACGCACCGCAGCCCGTGGTCGATCCGCTCCACCCCGAGCACGTCCAGCGCCTCGACGATGTACTCCGGCGGCCCCTCCTCCCCGGCGTGCGCCACGCGTCGCAGCCCGAGCGCCGCGGCGGCCTCGTACACCTCGCGGAACTTCACCGGGGGATGCCCCACCTCGGCGGAGTCGAGCCCGACGCCGACGATCCGGTCGAGATACGGCTTCGCGGCCTCCAGGGTCTCCAGCGCCGACTCCGCGGACTCGTCCCGCAGGAAACACATGATCAGCTGCGTCGAGACGCCATGGTTGTGCGCGCTGCTGCCCAGCGCCCGCCACAGCCCCTCCACCACCGTGCCCATCTCCACGCCGCGCGCGAGGTGCGCCTGCGGGTCGAAGAAGATCTCCGCGTGCCGCACCCCCTGCGCCGCGGCCCGGGCGAGATACGCGTTCGCCAGGTCCTCGAAGTCCCGCTCGGTGCGCAGGACGGCCATGAGCTCGTAGTACAGGTTCAGAAAGGACTGGAGATCCTCGAAGTCGTACGCCTTGCGGAGCCCGTCCGTGTCGGCGTACGGCAGCTCGACGCCGTTGCGCGCGGCCAGCTCGAAAGCCAGCTCCGGCTCCAGAGTGCCTTCGATGTGCAGGTGCAGTTCAGCTTTGGGGAGGGACATCAAAGCATCGTACGACCGCTTTATCGCCGTTTCGGAACCGGGACCCTCAGGAGGTCGTGGGCCACGGTCAGCTCGCCCTCGTACCCGGCCGCCCGCGCCTGCCGTTCGAACTCTTCCGGCTCGGAGTAGCGCTGGCTGAAGTGGGTGAGCACGAGGTGCCGTACGCCGGCCTCGCGGGCGACGGTGGCTGCCTGACCGGCGGTCAGGTGGCCGTGCTCGACGGCGAGTTGCTCGTCCTCGTCGAGGAAGGTCGACTCGATGACGAGCAGGTCGCAGCCGTCCGCGAGGGCGTGGACGCCGTCGCAGAGGCGGGTGTCCATGACGAACGCGAACCGCTGGCCGTGGCGGACCTCACTGACGTCGTCGAGGGAGACGCCGTTCAGGGAGCCCTCTCGCTGGAGCCGTCCCACATCCGGGCCCTTGATGCCGTGCGCGGCGAGCCGGTCCGGGAGCATGCGGCGGCCGTCGGGTTCGGTGAGGCGGTAGCCGTAGGACTCGACGGGGTGGGAGAGCTTGCGGGCCTCCAGGGTGTAGCCGCCGGTCCGCGAGATCACCCCGTCCTCGGCGACCGGTGCCTCGGTGAGCCGGACCGTCTCCCGGTACGCCGTCGCGTACCGCAGTCGGTCGAAGAAGCGCTGCCCCGACTTCGGGTAGTGGGCGGTGACCTCGTGCGGGACCCGGTCGAGGTTGATCCGCTGGATCACGCCCGCAAGGCCGAGGGAGTGGTCTCCGTGGAAGTGGGTGACACAGATCCGGTGGAGGTCGTGGGCGGCGACCCCGGCGCGCAGCATCTGGCGCTGGGTGCCCTCGCCGGGGTCGAACAGGAGGCCCTCGCCGTCCCAGCGCAGCAGGTAGCCGTTGTGGTTGCGGTGCCTGGTCGGGACCTGGCTGGCTGTGCCGAGGACGACCAACTCACGTACGGACACGGTGGGTTATCCGGGGGGCCAGTGGAGGCCGCGGCCGCCGAGCACATGGGCGTGGGCGTGCCAGACGGTCTGGCCGGCGCCGCTGCCGGTGTTGAAGACGGTGCGGTAGCTCTCCAGCTTCTCGTCCTCCGCGACGGCCCGGGTCTCGCGCAGGACGTCGGCGGCGAGTTCGGGTGCGGCGGCGGCGAGTTCGGCGGCGTTCTTGTGGTGGGCCTTGGGGATCACCAGAACATGGGTGGGGGCCTGCGGGTTGATGTCCCGGAAGGCGAGGGTGGTGT
Organism: Streptomyces sp. SLBN-8D4; assembly: GCF_049739545.1. Lineage (NCBI taxonomy): Bacteria > Bacillati > Actinomycetota > Actinomycetes > Kitasatosporales > Streptomycetaceae > Streptomyces > Streptomyces sp. SLBN-8D4. The sequence continues at coordinate 6,520,817 of NZ_JBMGQC010000001.1, read as the reverse complement.
CTGTCTCGCGGATGATGGTCGCAGGGATCTGACCTGCGACGATCTTGCAGAACAGGCAGTCGTCCTGGGGTTCCCCTGCCATGTCGTTCCTTCCGTAGAGGTCCTGAGGCATCTTAACGAGGCAGCGTCGGCGGAATCTTCGCCGGAGTGGACTCCAGGGCCTCCAGAGCGATCCGCACCGCCTCGTCCAGCTGGGCGTCCCGGCCCGCCGCGTAGTCCTGCGGCCGCTGCAGGACCTCCACGTCCGGGTCGACGCCGTGGTTCTCGACGCCCCACTCGTACCCCTCCAGCCAGAACGCGTACTTCGGCTGGGTGATCAGCGTGCCGTCGACCAGCCGGTACCGGCTGTCGATCCCGATGACCCCGCCCCACGTGCGGGTGCCGACGACCGGGCCGATGCCCAGCGCCTTGATCGCCGCGTTGACGATGTCGCCGTCCGAGCCGGAGAACTCGTTCGCGACCGCCACGACAGGACCGCGCGGCGCGTCCCTCGGGTAGCTGTACGCGCGCATCCCCCGCGGCAGCGCCCAGCCGACGATCTTGCGGGCCAGCTTCTCGACGACCAGCTGCGAGGTGTGGCCGCCGCGGTTCTCGCGGACGTCGACCACCAGACCCTCGCGGGCCACCTCGACGCGCAGGTCGCGGTGGATCTGCGCCCAGCCCGGGGCCTGCATGTCCGGGACGTGCAGATACCCCAGCCGGCCCCCTGACTTCTCGTGGACGTAGGCACGGCGGTCGGCGACCCAGGCGTGGTAGCGCAGGGGCTCCTCGTCGGAGACGGGGACGACCACGGCGTGCCGGAGGTCGCCGCCGCCGGAGGGGGACACGGTGAGCTCGACCGGTTTGCCCGCCGTGCCGACGAGGAGCGGGCCGGGGCCGGTGACCGGATCGACCGGCCGGCCGCCCACCGCGACGATCGCGTCCCCGGCGCGGACCGCCACGCCCGGTGCGGCGAGCGGGGAGCGGGCGGCGGGGTCGGAGGTCTCGGTCGGCAGGATGCGGTCGATGCGCCACTGCGGCGACCCCTGGGGGCCGTCGTCGTGGCGGGAGATGTCGGCGCCGAGCAGACCCTGCCGGGGGCCGTGACCGTGGCCGCCGCGGGGGGTGACGTAGGCGTGGGAGGTGCCGAGTTCGCCGTGCACCTCCCACAGGAGGTCGACGAGGTCGTCATGGGTGGCCAGGCGGTCCAGGACCGGGCGGTAGCGGTCGAGGACGCCGGTCCAGTCGACACCGCTCATGTCAGGCCGCCAGAAGTGGTCCCGCATGATGCGGCCGGTCTCCTCGTACATCTGCCGCCACTCGGCCGAGGGGTCGACGGTCTGGCGGATGCGGCCGAGGTCGACGGAGATGTTCGTGTCGCTGTCGTCGTCGTTCGAGGCGCGGCGGTCGCTCGGTACGACCTTCAACCGGCCGTCGGTCCACAGCAGGACCCGCTTGCCGTCGCCGCTGACGGCGAAGTGGTCGGCGTCGGCGGCGAGGTGTTCGAGGCGCTGCTGTGCGAGGTCGTAGCGCTGGAGGTCGGTCTTGGGGTCGGGGTCGTCCGGGGTGGCCCGGGAGGAGCCGAGGACGCCCTGGACGGGGTGGCGCAGCCACAGCACGCCGTCCTTGGCCGCGCGCAGGTTGGAGTAGCGGCCGGCCTCCACCGGGAAGGGCACGATCCGGTCGGCGAGGCCTTCGAGGTCGATACGGGTGGTCGGGGTGCCCTCGCTGTCGGGGGTCTCGTCCTTGTCGGGGGCCTCGAAGGGCCGGCCGTGCCGCTGCGGGCCGAAGGGGGACGGGGTGGTCGCGGCCAGGGTGATCAGGTGCGGGCGGTCGCCGACCACGAACGCGAGGTCGAAGACGTGCTCGTCGTAGACCGGGTCGAAGGAGCGGTTGGAGAGGAAGGCCAGGTGCTTGCCGTCGAGGGTGAAGGCGGGGGCGTAGTCCTGGAAGCGCAGCGGGGTCGCCTCGGTGACCGACAGGTCGGTGGTGTTGGCGAGGCGGAGCTGGCAGAGCGGGTCGGGGCCGGGGTGCGACCAGGCGAGCCAGGCCGAGTCGGGCGAGAAGGTCAGTCCCCGTACGTCGCCGTCCTCGCTGCGGTCGACCTCGCGGACCTCGCCGGTCTCCCGCTCGACGAGCAGGACGCGGCCGTCGTGCGCGGCGACCGCCGCCCGGCTGCCGTCGGGGGCCATGGCGAGCCCGAGGACCCGGCCGAGGCGGCCCGCGGCGAGGCGGCGCGGGGTGGCGCCGGGGGCGAGTCCGGTGGCGGGCGCGAACTCCAGGGCGTCGTCGCCCTCCGCGTCCGTCACCCAGACGACCCACTCCTCGCCCTCCGTGCGGAAGGTGCGGGGCAGCCGGGCCCGGACGCCGGGTTCGTCGGCGAGCGCGCGGGCCGGGCCCGAACGGTGGGTGACCCAGTGGACGGCGCCGCGCACGGCGACCGCGCTGCCGCGTGCGGTGTGGTCGGGGGCGGCGGAGCCGAACCAGCGGGAGGCGTCCACCGGGAACGGCTGCCGGTCGGCGCGCTGTCCGCCGAGCCGGACCTCAAGGCGGCGCGGTTCGGCGCCGTCGAGGTCGTCGAGGATCCACAGCTCACCGGCGGAGGTGTAGACGACCCGGGTGCCGTCGCCGGCCGCGTGCCGGGCGTAGTAGCCTCCCCCACTCTCGGCTTCGCTCGAGCGGGAGGTGCCCCCATGCGGGGTGTGCCGGCGCAGGTCGGAGCCGTCGGCGAGCGAGGAGTAGACGGCTCCAGTGCCCTCGTGGTCGGAGAGGAAGGCGATCCGGTCGCCCGCCCACACGGGGTACTCCAGGTTTCCGTCCAGGTCGTCGTGCAGCCGTACGAACTCGCCGTCGCCCTCGCGGTCGATCCACAGCTTCCCGGCCGTGCCGCCCCGGTACCGCTTCCACCAGGCGGCCTCCCGGCCCATGGGCGCGGAGAGGATCACGGTCGCGGGGCCGTGGGCGACATGGCCGACGGGGCCGTACGGCAGGGTGGTGCCGGGGCCGCCGTCGAGCGGGACGGTCCGGGCCCAGCTGCGGCGCAGGCTCGCCTGGCCGTGGGTGGTGATCGCGAGGACCTCGCCGTCCGGGGTCCAGCCGCGGACCTGGGTGCGTGCGCTGCCCCAGTGGGTCAGCCTTCGGCCCGGGCCGCCGTCGGCCGGCGCGATGTGCACCTCGGGGGCGCCGTCGCGGGCGGAGGTCCAGGCGACGGTGGTGCCGTCGGGCGAGATCCGGGGGTGGGTGACCGGCACGTTGTCCGCGCTGACCCGCCAGGCGCGTCCGCCGTCGAGCGGCGCGAGCCACACGTCGTCCTCGGCGGTGAAGGCCACCAACTCGCCCTGCAGATGCGGAAACCGGAGATATGCAGACGTCGCAGGCTGTGTCACCCGATTACCCTACGCACGGGCGGTGCTCGTGCACAGAGGTTTCGATCACTTGCCGTCGGGCCAGCACTGCGGGTCGTTCTGGCACCAGATGGTCTTGGTGACGGTCACCGTGACGGTAGGGCCGGGCTGCCCGGGGTTGTTGACCCGCGGGGTGGGTGTGGCGTTGCAGTCGCCGAGCCCGTCGACGTGGAGCCACTGCCTGCCGCCCACGGTGGCGGTGAGGTCCCCGCGCACACACGCGCCGCTGACGGTCCGGGTCACCTTGCCCTTGGCGGTGATGTCCTTGCCGTCCCGCGTCTTGCCCTCGCAGTTCACGGTGGCGACGGTGTTCACGGACGCGCTCGGCGTCCGGTCGCCGTTGTCGTACGAGGCCGTGCAGGTCAGCCAACTCACGTCGGCCTTCTGCCGGTTCAGCTCCTTGGTGACCAACTGGTCGGTGGTGTACGAGACGGTCGCGGAGCTGACCGCGCCGGTCGGATCACACGCGGTGACCCCGCCCACGGCCAGCACCACACCCCCGACCGCACCCGCCACTCGCACCCCGCGCGGCCGACGCCAGTTCCGTCTCAACGCCACCATGGAGGGCAGCCTGCCACCGCGTGCCGTCCGGCGGTAGGGCGCATACGGTCATTGAGCGCGCCGGTTGTGAGTGACCCGGCGTTGACGTGACCGCCGCAGGGGGCTGCCGCCCCCAGCCCCCCGCTTCGGCCCGAAAGGCCTCGTCCTCAAACGCCGGACGGGCTGAATGATGCGGAACCGGCGTCGAGAAGTACCGTCAACCGCGCAGCAGCAGCCACTGCTGGAGTTCCACCAGATTGCCCTCCGGGTCCTTGAGGTGGGCGACGCGCATGCGGTCCGTCATGGGGGACGGGCCGTGCAGCAGGGTGGCTCCGCGGGACGCGATCTGCTCGCAGTAGGTGTCCAGGTCGTCGACGCGCAGTACGACCAGTGAGCGGTGGCCGGTGGCCGTGCCGCCCAGTTCGCCGAGGACCTCCGCCATCATCGACCGGTCCTGGAGGGCGATGCCCGCCGAGCCGGTGGCGGGGCTGAACTTCTCGTACGGCCCGCCCTTCGCCCCCGACTGGGGCGTCAGGCCGAGGACCTCGGCGTAGAAGCGGTAGCAGGCGGCGAAGTCGGTGACGAGCAGGCGTACTTGGGCGAGTTCCACAGCCGTCCTTCCAGGCGTCAGGACCAGCGGCCGGTGCGGCCGAGGAGCAGGGCGGTCGCCGCGGTTCCGGCGGTCGAGGTACGCAGCACTGTGGGCCCGAGGACGTAGGCGCGCGCACCGGCCTCCTCGAAGAGCGCCAACTCGTCCTTGGCGACGCCTCCTTCGGGGCCCACGACCAGCACGATCTCGCCCTCGTCGGGAAGTTCGGCGGTGGCCAGCGGTTCGCTGCCGCGTTCGAAGTCGGAGTGGAGCACGGCGGCGAAGTCGGCTTTGGCGAGAAGTGCGGCAACCTGCTTGGTGGTTGCCGCGTCCGCGATCTCCGGGAAGCGGATCCGGCGGGACTGCTTGCCGGCCTCGCGGGCGGTGGCCCGCCACTTGCCGAGCGCCTTCAGGCCCCGCTCGCCCTTCCACTGGGTGATGCAGCGGGCCGCCTGCCAGGGCACGACGGCGTCGACGCCGACCTCGGTCATGGTCTCGACGGCGAGTTCACCGCGGTCGCCCTTGGGAAGGGCCTGGACGACGGTGATGCGGGGCTGCGCCCGGGGTTCCTCGCTGACCGAGTCCAGCTGGACGATCAGCCGGTCCTTGCCCTCGGTGCCGAGCACCACGCAGTCGGCCCAGCGCCCGGCGCCGTCGGTGAGGATGACGTCCTCGCCGGGCTGGAGCCGCTTCACGGAGACGGCGTGGCGGCCTTCGGGGCCGTCGAGGACGTAGCGTCCGCCGCCGCCCGCGTCGAAGTGCTCGACCACGAACACCGGTGCGGTCATCGCAGGTCCCCCTTGCCTGACAACGCTGTCCTGGCCGCGTCGAGTTCGGCCGCGAGTATCTCCACGAGCTGCCCCGCGGGCAGCTCGCGTGCCAACCGGTGCCCCTGCCCCGCCCACAGCGCCATGCCCTGGGCGTCCTTGGCCTTGGCGGCGGCCTTCCTGAGCGGGGCGGTGAGGTGGTGGACCTCGGGGTAGGCGGCGGGCGCGTACGGTCCGTGCTCGCGCAGGAAACGGTTGACCAGGCCACGGGCCGGTCTGCCGGAGAAGGCGCGGGTCAACTCGGTGCGGGCGTAGAGGGGGTTGGTCAGCGCCTGCTTGTGCACGTCGTGGGCGCCGGACTCGGGCGCGGCGAGGAACGCCGTGCCGAGCTGGGCCGCGCTCGCGCCGGCGGCGAGGACGGCGGCGATCTGGCTGCCGCGCATGATGCCGCCGGCGGCGACGATGGGGAGGCTGACCGTCTCACGGATCTGCGCGACCAGGGAGAGCAGCCCGAGACCCGAGCCGTCCTGCTCGGGGAAGTCACGGTGGGTGCCCTGGTGTCCGCCGGCCTCGATGCCCTGTGCGATGACCGCGTCGGCGCCCGCGTACTGCACGGCGAGAGCCTCTTCGGGGGTGGTCGCGGTGACCAGGGTGAAGATCCCCGCGCGGCGCAGCGACTCCAGGGCGTCGCTGCTCGGGATGCCGAAGTGGAAGGAGACCACCGGCACCGGGTTGTCGAGGAGTACGGCGAGCTTGGCGTCGTACCCGTCGTCACGGCCGCTGTCGGGGTCGCCGAGCTCGGTCTCGTACCAGGTGGCCTCGCCGGCCAGCTGGTGGGCGTAGACCTCGACGGCCGCGGGGTCGGCGTACTCGGGCTGCGGCACGAAGAGGTTGACCCCGAAGGGGCGCCCGGTCAGCCCGCGCAGCTGCTTGATCTCCTGGTACATCCCGTCGGCCGTCTTGTACCCGGCGGCGAGGAATCCGAGCCCGCCCGCATCGGACACGGCGGCGGCGAGCCGCGGCACGGAGACGCCGCCCGCCATGGGGGCCTGCACGATCGGATGAGGGAAGAGATCGGTCAGTGCGGAGGACATGACGGCATGTTGTCACGTCCTCCGAACAAGTCCGAATCCGACCTTCGCACGGCTCACGTACGCCCGTTGAACGCATCCTTCAACCGCGAGAACAACCCTTGCTGCCCCGGCTGGAACTGCCCCGTGGGCCGTTCCTCGCCGCGGAGCTTGGCCAGTTCGCGGAGCAGGCGTTCCTGTTCCGGGTCCAGCTTGGTGGGGGTCTGGACCTCGACGTGGACGATGAGGTCGCCGCGGCCGCCGCCGCGCAGGTGCGTGACGCCCCGGCTGTGCAGCGGGATCGACTGGCCGGACTGGGTGCCCGGGCGGATGTCGACCTCCTCCATGCCGTCGAGGGTCTCCAGCGGGACCTTGGTGCCGAGGGAGGCCGCGGTCATCGGGAGGGTGACCGTGCAGTGCAGGTCGTCGCCCCGGCGCTGGAACTGCGAGTGCGGGAGTTCGTGGATCTCGACGTACAGGTCACCGGCGGGACCGCCGCCGGGGCCGACCTCGCCCTCACCCGCGAGCTGGATCCGCGTGCCGTTGTCCACACCGGCCGGGATCTTCACGGTCAGCGTGCGGCGCGAGCGGACCCGGCCGTCGCCGGCGCACTCCGGGCACGGGGTGGGGACCACGGTGCCGAAGCCCTGGCACTGCGGGCACGGGCGGGACGTCATGACCTGGCCCAGGAAGGACCGCGTCACCTGCGACACCTCGCCGCGGCCGCGACACATGTCGCATGTCTGGGCGGAGGTGCCCGGCGCCGCGCCCTCACCACTGCAGGTGGTGCAGACGATCGCCGTGTCGACCTGGATGTCCTTCGTGGTGCCGAAGGCCGCCTCGTCGAGCTCGATCTCCAGCCGGATCATCGCGTCCTGGCCGCGCCGGGTGCGCGAGCGCGGCCCCCGCTGCGAGGCCGTACCGAAGAACGCGTCCATGATGTCCGAGAAGTTCCCGAACCCACCGGCCCCGAAGCCGCCCGCGCCACCGCCGCCGGCCTGCGAGAGCGGGTCGCCGCCGAGGTCGTAGACCTGCTTCTTCTGCGGGTCCGACAACACCTCGTAAGCGGCGTTGATCTCCTTGAACCGCTCCTGGGTCTTCGGATCCGGGTTGACGTCCGGGTGCAGCTCGCGCGCGAGCCGACGGAACGCCTTCTTGATCTCATCCTGCGACGCGTCGCGGCGCACGCCGAGAACGGCGTAGTAGTCCGTGGCCACTTACGACTCCGCCAGGATCTGTCCGACGTACCGTGCCACTGCGCGTACCGCTCCCATCGTTCCCGGGTAATCCATGCGGGTCGGTCCGACCACGCCGAGCTTGGCGACTGCCTCGTTGCTGCCCGAACCGTAGCCGACCGACACCACCGAAGTGGAGTTGAGTCCCTCGTAGGCGTTCTCATGACCAATACGTACGGTCATGCCCGAATCCCCGGCCTCACCAAGGAGCTTGAGGAGGACGACCTGCTCCTCCAGAGCCTCCAGGACGGGCCGGATCGTGAGGGGAAAGTCATGTCCGAAGCGGGTGAGATTGGCGGTGCCGCCGATCATCAGCCGCTCCTCGTTCTCCTCGACGAGCGTCTCCAGGAGAGTGGAGAGCACTGTCGAGACCGTACCCCGGTCCTCGACGTCGAAGCCTTCGGGCAGGTCCTCGACGAGCTGCGGCACATCGGCGAACCGCCGCCCGGCGATCCGGCTGTTGAGCCGCGCCCGCAGATCGGCGAGCGAGGCCTCCCCGAAGGGTGCCGGGCAGTCGACCATGCGCTGCTCGACACGGCCGGTGTCCGTGATCAGCACGAGCATCACGCGCGCCGGGGCGAGCGAGAGCAGCTCCACGTGCCGCACGGTCGAGCGGGTGAGGGACGGGTACTGCACGACGGCGACCTGCCGGGTGAGCTGCGCGAGCAGCCGCACGGTCCGGGCCACGACGTCGTCGAGGTCCACGGCGCCGTCGAGGAAGTTCTGGATCGCGCGCCGCTCGGGCGCGGTCATCGGCTTGACGCCCGCCAGTTTGTCGACGAACAGCCGGTAGCCCTTGTCGGTGGGGATCCGCCCGGCGCTGGTGTGCGGCTGGGCGATGAACCCCTCGTCCTCCAGGACCGCCATGTCGTTGCGGACGGTCGCCGGGGAGACTCCGAGGTTGTGCCGCTCGGTCAGGGCCTTCGACCCGACCGGCTCCTCGGTGCCGACGTAGTCCTGGACGATCGCGCGCAACACCTGAAGCCTGCGTTCACTCAGCATCGCGCACACCTCCAGAGGTCGTTCCCTTTGCGTCTCGCCTGGCACTCTGTCCGTCCGAGTGCCAGCGCTCCCCGGCCAGTGTACGGCGGTGGGGTAGTCCCTGGGCAAGGCTGGTCCCGGCGTGACGGGTTGTAGGGCTAGCGTCGCGGTATGACGGTGACTTGGGAAGAGCTCGGGTGGGAGCGGGTCGCGACCGGGGTGGGGCGGTGCCGGCTTCCCGGCTGGGACTGTACGGCGGGCCTGGTGATCGGCGAGGGCACAGCCCTGTTGGTCGACGCGGGCTCCGGCCTGGCGGAGGGCGCCCGCCTGCGCGCGCAGGCCGGGGAACTGGCCGGCCACGGTGTGACCCATCTCGCGCTCACCCACCCCCACTTCGACCATGTCTTCGGGGCGGCGGCCTTCGCGGGGGCGGAGGTGTTCGGCGCGGTGGGCGTGGAGACGGTGCTGGCGGGGCGGCTCGGGCGGGCGGAGCTGCGGGCGGACGCGGTGCGGGGCGGACTGGACGCGGCGGTGGCCGACGAGGCGGTGGACGCCCTCGTCACCCCCCGGCACCACGTCTCGGGCGAGTGGACGCTCGACCTCGGCGGCGGCCGCCAGGTCCTGCTGGCGAACGTCGGCCCCGGCCACACGGCCCATGACCTCGCCGTCCTGGTGCCCGGCACCCCGGAGGTCGTCTTCTGCGGCGACCTGGTCGAGGAGTCGGGGGAACCGCAGGCGGGCCCGGACGCCGTACCGCAGCACTGGCCGGCCGCGCTGGACCGGCTCCTCGACCTGGGCGGCGAGGACGCGCTGTACGTGCCCGGTCACGGAGCGGTGGTGGACGCGGCGTTCGTGCGGGCGCAGCGGGACGCGCTGGCGGCCCGTTTCGGCGTGTCGTGGTGATCCCCGGGCCGGTTCTCCTATCGTCATCCGAATGCGCCAGTACTCCGCCGACCTGACCCCTCCGTGGAAGAAGCCCAAGCCGGTGCCGGAGGTGCCCGCCGAGCCCGGCCTGGTGGTCGAGGAGCCGGGCACCGGTTTCTGCGGCGCGGTGATCCGCTGCGAGGCGGGCACGGTGACCCTGGAGGACCGCTTCGGCAAGCACCGGGTGTTCCCGCTGGAGCCCCGCGGTTTCCTTCTGGAGGGCCGGGTGGTGACCCTGGTGCGGCCCTCGTCGCAGGCGCCCGTACGGCCGTCCCGTACCGCTTCCGGCTCGGTGGCCGTGCCCGGCGCACGCGCACGCGTGGCCCGCGCCGGCCGGATCTATGTCGAGGGCCGGCACGACGCGGAACTGGTGGAGAAGGTCTGGGGCGACGACCTGCGCATCGAGGGCGTGGTCGTGGAGTACCTGGAGGGCGTGGACGACCTGCCGTCGATCGTGGCCGAGTTCGCGCCGGGTCCGGACGCGCGTCTGGGAGTCCTGGTGGACCACCTGCTCCCCGGCACGAAGGAGTGGCGCATCGCCCAGGAGGTGACCAGCGAACACGCCCTGGTCGTCGGCCACCCGTACATCGACATCTGGGAGGCGGTGAAGCCGTCGTCCCTGGGCATCGAGGCGTGGCCCCGCGTCCCGCACGGCCAGGACTGGAAGACGGGCGTGTGCAAGGCCCTGGGCTGGCCGTCGGAGAACACGGGCGCGGTGTGGCAGGCGATCCTGAAGCGGGTGGGGTCCTACCGGGACCTGGAGCCGGAGCTGCTGGGGCGGGTGGAGGAGCTGATCGATTTCGTGACGGCGCCTTAGCGGATCCGCGCCGGGCCGCTGAGGCGAGTGCGGCCGGGTGGGCAGTCGACCGACGGCGACCGCAGCCCACCCAGGGGCGCGGGGCTGCATCGATGTGCGGCTCCGCCGCGTGGGCGCGACCAGCCACAACAGACCCGCAGCCGCCGGACGACACAGCCCCCGCCCCCGTGGGCGTTCAGTCCACCAGGTCCCGCACGACCGCGTCCGCCAGCAACCGCCCCCGAAGCGTCAGCACGGCCCGCCCCTCCTCATAGGGCCGGTCTTCGAGCAAGCCCTCTCCCCGTGCCCGGCGAGAAGCGCTCAGCCCCTCCTCGCGCAGCAACGACAACGGCACCCCCTCCCGAAGCCGCAGCTCCAGCAGGATCCGCTCGACCCGCCGGTCCTCGTCCGACAGCAGCTCGCGTCCGGCGCCCGGGGACCTGCCGGATGCCAGCGCGGCCGCGTACGCCCCGGGATGCTTCACGTTCCACCACCGCACCCCGCCCACGTGCGAGTGCGCCCCGGGGCCGGCCCCCCACCAGTCCGCCCCGCGCCAGTACAGCTCGTTGTGCAGGCACCGGGCAGCCTCCGAGGTCGCCCAGTTCGACACCTCGTACCAGTCGAATCCGGCCGAGGACAGAGCCTCGTCCGCGATCAGATACCGGTCCGCGTGCTCGTCGTCGTCGGTCATCGGGACCTCGCCCCGACGGATACGACGAGCCAGCTGCGTGCCCTCCTCGACGATCAGCGCGTACGCCGACACATGGTCCGGGCCGGCCCCGATCGCCGCCTCCAGGGACGCCCGCCAGTCGTCGTCGGACTCGCCGGGTGTGCCGTAGATCAGGTCGAGGTTCACATGGTCGAAGCCCGCCGCCCGGGCCTCCGCGACACACGCCTCCGGCCGGCCCGGGGTGTGCGTGCGGTCCAGCACCTTCAGGACATGCTGCCGCGCGCTCTGCATCCCGAAGGACACCCGGTTGAAGCCGCCCTCCCGCAGCGCGGCCAGATAGGCCGGGTCCACCGACTCCGGGTTCGCCTCGGTGGTCACCTCGGCGTCCGCGGCCAGCCCGAACTCGTCACGGATCGCCCCCAGCATCCGTACGAGATCCCCGGCGGCCAGGAGGGTCGGCGTACCGCCCCCGACGAACACCGTGCGGACCGGGCGCGGGTCGTCGCCGAGGACCTTCCGCGCCAGGCGGATCTCGTCGATCAGCGTCTCGGCGTAGTTGTCGCGGGAGGCCAGCACCCCGCCCGAACCGCGCAGCTCGGTCGCGGTGTAGGTGTTGAAGTCGCAGTAGCCGCAGCGGGTCGCGCAGTACGGGACGTGCAGGTAGAAGCCGAGGGGGCGGTCGGCGGACCCGGCGAGCGCGGACGCGGGGAGCGAGCCGTCGTCGGGGACGGGTTCGCCGTCGGGGAGTGCGGAAGGCATGTCCTCCATTGTCCAGCACCCCGCGGACACCTATTCCGCCTGCAGGACCAGCAGGGCCAGATCGTCCTCCGGCGGCCGTGCCCCGAAGTCGTGCACCAGCCGCCTGATCCGCTCCGCGATCAGTTCGGCGTCCAGCCCGGCGCACCCGGCGAACGCCTCCGCGAGCCCGTCCTCGTCGTCGAACAGCCGGGGGCCGCTGCGCCGCTCCGTCACCCCGTCGGTGACGCACAGCAGGCTGTCGCCGGACCGCAGCTCGAAGGTCTCACTGGTGTACGTCTCGTCCTCGACGACCCCGAGCAGGGTCTGCGGCCGCGCGGCCGTACGGACCTCACCGCCCGCCCCGAGCAGCAGCGGCAGCGGATGCCCGGCGGAGGCGAGGGTGCAGCGCACTCCGCCGTCGAAGGGCGCGAGCTCGCCGTACAGGAGGGACAGGAAGCGGGTCTGCGGGCCGTCGCCGGGGTGCGCGGGGCGTCCGCCCGCGGCCACCAGGGCTCGCGCGGCCGCGTCCGCGGCCTCCGTCGCGTCGTCGAGGAGGAGCTGGTTGAGGCGGTCCAGGACGTCGGCGACGCGGTAGCCCTCGCGGGCCAGCAGCCGGAGCCAGGGCCGTGCCAGACCGATCACCACGGCGGCCTCGGGGCCCTTGCCCTGGACGTCGCCGACGGCGAAGCACCAGCGGCCGTCGTCGGCCGGGAAGAGGTCGTAGAAGTCGCCGCTGGGTCCGCCCTTGTCGCACGGCTCGTACACCAGGGCGCTGCGCACGCCGGGGATCACGGCGACCGCGCCGGGCAGCAGACCGCGCTGGAGCACCGCGCTGATGGTGGCCTGGCGGGCGTACTGGCGGGCCGCGCCGATGGCGAGCGCGACCCGGCGGCTGAGGTCCTCGACGAGCCCGGTGATCTCGTCGGGAAAGGACACCAGCCCGGCCCGGCCGATGACCAGGGTGCCCAGCGGGCGGCCGCCGGCGGTGAGGCGGTAGGCGAGCGCGGAGCCGTGGGTGCCATGCGGGCCGAGGGCCTCGCCGGGCCAGGGGAACCGCACGGGCCCGGGATGCTCCGGCCCCGACGGGCCCGGCGGCTCCTTCTCCAGCGCCCGCCGCAGGTCCTCGATCCGGTTCTCGGAGGAATGCCACACCCGGGCCAGCCGGGGCCCGGACACACCGCTCTCGCCCCAGGCCGTCCCGCCGCTCCGGGCCTCACCGGGGCGAGGGGACCCCCAGCGTCCGGCGACCTCGTCCTCCAGCCACACCGCGCACCAGTCGGCCAGCCGCGGCACGATCAGCTGGCCGGCGAGCGCGGCGACCAGGTTCTCGTCGAGCTGCCCGGCGAGCAGGTCGGAGGCCTCGGCGAGGAAGGACAGGGCGCCTCGGTTGAGCCAGTCCCGGTCGGGCTCGCCGGGGGACGCGGGCTCGGGCGCGGCCGGGGGCCGGGACGGAGGTGGCGCCGGGGCGAGCATCCCGGCGACCCGCAGACCCCGCTCGTGCGCCTGCTCCCCGGCGTACGCCTGGATCCCGTCGAGGGCGTCCTTCCCTCCGGCCGGCAGCTGCGCCCACACGGTCTTGGCGCCGGTGCGGTAGGTGATGCCCCAGGTCTCGGCGAGGGCGGCGACCAGGCGCAGTCCGCGCCCGTGCTCCGGTGTGCCGTACACGGGTTCGAGGTCACCGTCACGGGGGGCGCGCGAGGGGTGGTGGTCGAGGACCTCGACGACGAGCGCTCCGGTGTGCGCCTCCAGGCGGCAGTCCAGCTCGATGTCGGTGCCCGCGTGCACGACGGCGTTGGTGACGAGCTCGCTGCCCACGACCACGGCGTCGTCGGCCTGCCGGTCGCTCAGGAACTCGGCGCCGGGCAGGGCGAGTTCGGCCCACTCGGCGACCGCCGCCCGTATCAGGGCCCGGGCCGAGCCCGGGGCGAGCGGACCGCCGGGGAGGGTGGCGTGGGCGTGCGCCGGGGCGTGCGGGAGCGCGTCGGCACCGCGCGCGGGCGGATCGGACGCATGGGCAACGGACTCCCGTTGCACCGGAATGGCCCCCATGTCCGTCTCCCCGAGCAGTTCGGACGAATACACCTCAGTCGATGCGGACAGAGTGACAGACTGGCCACGCCCATAAGCGCCGAGTTACCGAAGTGGGCCGCCATGAGTGAGAACAGTGGTACGCGTGTGCTCGAAGAAGGACACAATGCCGACCGGATTCGAGCATCGGATCTGCGTCCCCTGCTCGCCGCGATGACCGCTGCCCGGGACGGCGACTTCCGCCGGATGCCGGAGTCCGGGGACGGGATCGTGGCCGAACTGACGGCCGTCTTCAACCAGTTAGTGGACCGCAACGTCCACTTCACCGGCGAGGTCAACCGGGTGAAGCGGGAGCTGGTGCGGCACGGCCGGCTGGACGAACGGCTCTCCCCCAGCCCCGGGCAGGGCACGTGGACCTCCCGGGTCGACGACGTGAACCAGCTGCTCGACGCCCTGGTGGCCCCGGCCGCCAACGCGACCCGGGTCCTGGACGCGGTGGCCGGCGGTGATCTGACCCAGCGGGTCGACCTGCACGACGGCAACCGGCAGCTGCGCGGTGACCTGCGGCGCCTCGGCCGGGCCGTGAACAAGATGGTCGACCAGCTCTCCCTGTTCACCGGCGAGGTGACCCGGGTGGCCCGCGAGGTCGGCACCGAGGGCCGGCTCGGGGGGCGGGCCAAGGTGACCGGCCTTTCGGGCAGTTGGCGCGATGTGACCGAGGCGGTGAACACCATGGCCTCGCGGCTGACCGCCCAGGTCCGGGACATCGCCCTGGTGACCACGGCGGTGGCCCGCGGCGACCTGACCCGCACGGTGACGGTCGAGGCGACGGGCGAGCTGCTCGAACTGAAGCTGACCGTGAACACGATGGTCGACCAGCTCTCGGCCTTCGCCGACGAGGTCACGCGCGTGGCCCGCGAGGTCGGCACCGAGGGGCAGTTGGGCGGCCGGGCCCAGGTGCGCGGGGTGTCCGGGGTCTGGAAGGACCTCACGGACAACGTCAACTTCATGGCGTCGAACCTGACTTCGCAAGTCCGGAACATCGCCCAGGTGACGACCGCCGTGGCCAACGGCGACCTGAGTCAGAAGATCACCGTGGACGCGCAGGGCGAGATCCTGGAGTTGAAGTCCACGATCAACACCATGGTCGACCAGCTCTCGGCCTTCGCCGACGAGGTCACCCGTGTGGCCCGCGAGGTCGGTACCGAGGGCAACCTCGGCGGGCGGGCCCAGGTGCGGGGTGTGTCGGGCGTCTGGAAGGACCTCACCGACAACGTCAACTTCATGGCGGACAACCTGACGTCGCAGGTCCGCAACATCGCGCTGGTGTCGACGGCGGTGGCCCAGGGCGACCTCGGCAAGAAGATCACGGTCGAGGCGAAGGGCGAGATCCTGGAGCTGAAGTCGACCATCAACACCATGGTCGACCAGCTCTCCGCCTTCGCCGACGAGGTCACCCGTGTGGCCCGCGAGGTCGGCACCGAGGGCAACCTCGGCGGCCAGGCACAGGTACGGGGCGTGTCGGGCGTCTGGAAGGACCTCACCGACAACGTCAACTTCATGGCCCTGAACCTGACTTCACAGGTCCGGAACATCGCCCAGGTGACCACCGCCGTCGCCAACGGCGACCTCTCCAAGAAGATCACGGTCGACGCCCGCGGCGAGATCCTCGAACTGAAGGACACCGTCAACACGATGGTGGAGCAGCTGCGCGCCTTCGCCGACGAGGTGACCCGCGTGGCCCGTGAGGTCGGCACCGACGGCCGGCTCGGCGGGCGGGCCCAGGTCCTCGGCGTCTCCGGGGTGTGGCGGGACCTGACCGACAACGTCAACTACATGGCCGACAACCTGACCTCCCAGGTCCGCAACATCGCCCAGGTCACCACCGCCGTCGCCAACGGCGACCTCTCCAAGAAGATCGACGTGGACGCGCGCGGCGAGATCCTGGAGCTCAAGACCGCCATCAACACCATGGTCGACACGCTCTCCTCCTTCTCCTCCGAGGTCACCCGCGTGGCCCGGGAGGTGGGCTCCGAAGGCCAACTGGGCGGCCAGGCAAGGGTCGAGGGCGTGTACGGCACCTGGAAGCGGCTGACGACCAACGTGAACGAACTCGCCCTGAACCTGACCACCCAGGTCCGCGCGATCGCCGAGGTCGCCTCCGCGGTGGCCCAGGGCGACATGTCCCGCTCCATCACCGTGGAGACCCAGGGCGAGGTCACCGAGCTGAAGGACAACATCAACCTGATGGTGGCCAACCTCCGCGAGACGACCCGCGCGAAGGACTGGCTGGAGTCCAACCTGGCCCGCCTGGCCGCCCTGATGCAGGGCCACCGGGACCTGATGGAGGTCGCCGACCTGATCCTGCGCGAGCTGACCCCGCTGGTGAACGCCCAGTACGGGGCGTTCTTCCTGGCCGACCCGGACGAGGACGGCGCCTCCTTGCGCACAACCGTTCCTGCAAAGGGACTGGCGTTCATCGCGGGCTACGGCTCGGCGCAGGGCGCGACCGTCGACACGGGCGGCATGCCGGTCCACGGGCTCGTCCGCCAGGCGGCCCGCGAGAAGAAGCGGATCCTGGTGGAGGAGGCCCCGCCGGACTACATCAAGATCAACAGCGGGCTGGGCGAGGCGGCCCCGAGTAGTGTCGTGATCATCCCGATCCTCTTCGAGGACAAGCTGCTCGGCGTCATCGAGCTCGCCTCCTTCTCCCGCTTCTCCGACGTCCACCTGGCCTTCTTCGACCAGTTCGTGAACACCATCGGCGTCGCCATCAACACCATCATCGCCAACTCCCGCACCGAGTCCCTGCTCGGCGAGTCCCAGCGCCTGGCGATGCAGCTCCAGGAACGCTCGGACGAACTCCAGATGCAGCAGGCGGAGTTGCAGCGCTCGAACGCCGAACTGGAGGAGAAGGCAGCCCTGCTGGCGACCTCCTCGCAGTACAAGTCGGAGTTCCTGGCGAACATGTCGCACGAGCTGCGCACGCCGCTGAACTCCCTGCTGATCCTCGCCAGGCTGCTCTCCGACAACCCGGACGGCCATCTCTCCGACCAGGAAGTGCAGTTCGCGACGACGATCCACCGCTCGGGCTCGGACCTGCTCCAGCTGATCAACGACATCCTGGACCTGTCGAAGATCGAGGCCGGCCGGATGGACGTACGCCCCAAGAAGCTGCCGCTCATCAAGCTGCTCGACTACGTCCACGCCACCTTCCGCCCGCTCACCCTGGACCGGGGGCTCGCCTTCGAGGTGGCGGTCGGCGAGGACGTGCCGCGCGAGATGTACTCGGACGAACAGCGCCTCCAGCAGATCCTGCGCAACCTGCTCTCCAACGCGATCAAGTTCACCGCCTCGGGCCGGGTCGAGCTGCGCGTGAACCGATTCAAGGACCCCGACCACAGGTACGTGCGCGACAGCGACGACGTGGTCGCCTTCGCGGTCTCCGACACCGGCATCGGGATCGCGCGGGAGAAACTCCCGGTGATCTTCGAGGCGTTCCAGCAGGCAGACGGCACGACCAACCGCAAGTACGGCGGCACCGGGCTCGGCCTGTCCATCAGCCGGGAGATCGCGGGCCTGCTGGGCGGCCGTATCGTCGCGGAGAGCGAACCCGGCAAGGGCTCCACGTTCACGCTCTACGTCCCCGTCGTCAGCCCCGGCCACTCGGCGACCGGTCCGACCACCGAGGACGACCCCGAGCCGGCCCCGGAGGACCTGTCCACCGAGCCGTATCCGACCGCCCACGACGCCGAGGACTCCTGGCCGGCCCCCACCAGGCTGGAGGCGTGGAAGTCGGGCCGGGCGGGCCAGGTGCTGTCCGGACGGCGGGTGCTGATCGTCGACGACGACATCCGCAACGTCTTCGCCCTCACCCATGTGCTGGGCCGCGTCGGCATGCCGGTCCTGTACGCGGAGAACGGCCGCGAGGGCATCGAGACCCTGGAGCGCAACCCGGACGTCGAACTCGTCCTGATGGACATCATGATGCCGGAGATGGACGGCTACGAGACCATCGCCGCCATCCGCCGCACCCAGCGCTGGACCGGCCTGCCCATCGTGGCGCTCACCGCGAAGGCCATGCCCGGAGACCGTGAGAAGTCGATCGCGCGCGGCGCCAACGACTACGTACCCAAGCCGGTGGACGTCGACCAGCTGCTGACCGTCGTATGCGCCCTCCTCGACCCCGAGGGCGCTGCGACGCGGGAGCGGACCGACGCCGAGGAGGCGGTGGTACCGCCCACCGACGACTGCATGAGGCAGTCGGATGAACGCTGAGACAAGGACCGACGACGGTGCCGGGATCCTCCTGGTCGACGACATGGAGGACAACCTGATCGCGCTGGAGGCGGTTCTGGGGTCCCTCAACGAACCGCTGGTCCGCGCCCGTTCGGGCGAGGAGGCGATGAAGGCCCTGCTCCGCCGCCGGTTCGCGCTGGTTCTCCTGGACGTGCGCATGCCGGGCATGGACGGCTTCGAGACGGCGGCGAACATCAAACGCCTGGACCAGACGAAGGACGTCCCGATCATCTTCCTCACCGGCACGGACGACGACTCGGGTTACGCCTTCCGCGGCTACGCGACGGGCGCGGCGGACTATCTGACCAAGCCCTTCGACCCGTGGGTCCTCCGCGCGAAGGTCAGCGTCTTCCTGGAGCTGCACAGAAAGAACCAGCAGCTGGAGCGCCTGCTGGCGCGCCAGCGCGCGGATTACCAGGAGGTGGGCAGGCGACTGGCGGCTCTGGAGGACGAGCTGACGGAGACCCAGCGGGTACAGGTGAAGGAACTACGGCACCTTCTGGAGAAGCGGTGAGCTTGTTTCCCCAGGGGCGCGGGGCTGTGTCGATCTGCGGCTCCGCCGCGTGGGCGCGACAAGCCACGACGCACCGCAAGCCGCCAAGCAGCCCCGCCACCCCTCCGCTATGCGCTACGCCTCGCGAGAGCCCACGTACATGTCCTCGATGAGGTGCTTGTACTCCCGCTCCACAACAGGCCGCTTCAGCTTCAGACTCGGCGTGATCTCACCGTGCTCCACGTCGAGATCCCGCGGCAGCAACCGGAACTTCTTGATCGTCTGCCACCGCTGAAGCCCCTCGTTGAGCTGCTTCACATACCCCTCGACCATGGAGACGGTGACGGGCGCGGCGACGACCTCCGCGTACGACTTCCCTTCGAGCCCGTTCTCCTTGGCCCACTCGAGAATCGAGACCTCGTCCAGCGCGATGAGCGCCGTACAGAAGTTCCGGTCCGCCCCGTGCACCAGGATGTTGGACACGTACGGGCACACCGCCTTGAACTGCCCCTCGACCTCGGCGGGCGCGATGTACTTGCCGCCGGACGTCTTGATGAGGTCCTTCTTGCGGTCGGTGATCCGCAGGTACCCGTCGGGCGACAGCTCACCGATGTCCCCGGTGTGGAACCACCCGTCGGCCTCAAGCACCTCGGCCGTCTTCTCGGGCAGCCCGTGGTAGCCCTCCATGATCCCCGGGCCCCGCAGCAGGATCTCCCCGTCGTCCGCGATACGGACCTCCGTGCCGGGCAGCGGCTTGCCGACCGTACCGGTGCGGTAGGCCTCGCCCGGGTTCACGAAGGAGGCCGCGGAGGACTCCGTGAGGCCGTAGCCCTCCAGGATGTGGATGCCGGCGCCCGCGAAGAAGTAGCCGATCTCGGGGGCGAGCGCGGCGGACCCGGAGACACACGCCCGCAGGTTCCCGCCGAACGCCTCCCGGATCTTCGCGAAGACCAGCGCGTCGGCCACCTTGTGCTTGGCGCTCAGCCCGAAGGGCGCGGAGGCGACACCGGTGCGCCGGAAGTTGTCCTGGGTGGCCTTGGCGTACTCGCGGCCCACCTCGGCGGCCCACTGGAAGATCTTGTACTTGGCGCCGCCGCCCGCACGGGCCTTCGCCGCGACCCCGTTGTAGACCTTCTCGAAGATGCGCGGAACGGCCGCCATGTACGTCGGCTGCACGATCGGCAGATTCTCGATGATCTTGTCGACGCGGCCGTCCACGGCGGTGACGTGACCGACCTCGATCTGCCCGGAGGTGAGCACCTTGCCGAAGACGTGGGCGAGCGGCAGCCACAGGTACTGCACGTCCTCGCCGCTGATCAGGCCGGTCGCGGCGATCGCCTTGGCCATGTAGGACCAGTTGTCGTGCGGCAGGCGCACGCCCTTGGGACGGCCGGTGGTGCCTGAGGTGTAGATCAGCGTCGCGAGCTGGTCGCTGGTGATCGCGCCGACCCGCTCCTTGATCAGGTCGGGGTCCTTCTCCAGGCGGGCGGCGCCCCGGGCCTCCAGCTCGGTGAGCGTGAGCACGAAGTCGCTGGTCTCCACGCCCGCCGGGTCGATCACCACGACCTGGGTGAGCGTGGGCAGCTCACCGCGCTTCTCGACCGCCTTGGCGAGCTGGGCCGCGTCCTCCGCGATCAGCACCCGGCTCTCGGAGTCGGAGAGGATGAACGCCGACTCGTCGGCGTTGGTCTGCGGGTAGACCGTGGTCGTGGCGGCACCGGCGCACATGATGCCGAGGTCCGCGAGGATCCAGTCGAGACGCGTCGAGGAGGCGAGGGCGACCCGCTGCTCGGGCTGCACCCCCAGCTCGATCAGCCCGGCCGCGATGGCGTGCACCCGCTCCGCGGCCTGCGCCCAGGTGAGCGACTTCCACTCGTCCGGGCCCTGGCCGGAGGCCGCCGGCACCGGGTAGCGGTACGCCTCGGCGTCCGGTGTGCTCGCAACGCGCTCCAGGAAGAGGGTCGCCACACTCGGCGGGCGGTTCTCGATCAGTGTCTGTGTGTCGCTCACGACATCCTCCGGGCCCGCGACAGTGCGGCTGGCTCTCAGGTTTGCGGCTGTTGTTTAACTCGCGAGTAACTATCGAGCAGAGATCAGAGTAAAGCGCGGCCGACCCGTTCGTAAGGGGCGGCGGCCTGTCACTTCCTACAGAGCGCGACGTTACGCACGCGTAGGGGCCCGCCGCACTTTCGCACGACGGACCCCTTTCCATCCGATTCGACGGGTAACCGGGGGTAACCCGCGGTTACTTCTTGCCCTTGCCCGACCCCGCGCTGTCATCGCTGGAGAGCACCGCGATGAAGGCCTCCTGCGGAACCTCCACGGAACCCACCATCTTCATCCGCTTCTTGCCTTCCTTCTGCTTCTCGAGCAGCTTCCGCTTACGGGAGATGTCACCGCCGTAGCACTTGGCGAGGACGTCCTTGCGGATGGCGCGGATGGTCTCGCGGGCGATGACCCGGGAGCCGATGGCGGCCTGGATGGGGATCTCGAAGGCCTGGCGCGGGATCAGCTCGCGCAGCTTGGCGACGAGCCGAACGCCGTACGCGTAAGCCGCGTCCCGGTGGGTGACGGCGGAGAAGGCGTCGACCCGGTCGCCGTGCAGCAGGATGTCGACCTTCACCAGCTGGGCGTCCTGCTCACCGGTGGGCTCGTAGTCCAGCGAGGCGTAGCCGCGGGTCTTGGACTTCAGGTTGTCGAAGAAGTCGAAGACGATCTCGGCGAGGGGAAGCGTGTAGCGGATCTCGACGCGGTCCTCGGAGAGGTAGTCCATGCCGAGGAGGGTGCCGCGACGGGTCTGGCAGAGCTCCATGATCGAGCCGATGAACTCGCTGGGGGCGAGGATCGTGGCCCGGACGACCGGCTCGAAGACCTTGTCGATCTTGCCCTCGGGGAACTCGCTCGGGTTGGTGACCGTGTGCTCTTTCCCGTCCTCCATGATCACGCGGTAGACCACGTTGGGCGCGGTGGCGATGAGTTCGAGGTTGAACTCGCGCTCCAGGCGCTCACGGATGACGTCGAGGTGCAGCAGCCCGAGGAAGCCCACGCGGAAGCCGAAGCCGAGGGCCGCGGAGGTCTCCGGCTCGTAGACCAGCGCGGCATCGTTGAGCTGGAGCTTGTCGAGGGCGTCGCGCAGCTCGGGGTAGTCGGAGCCGTCCAGCGGATACAGGCCCGAGAAGACCATCGGCTTGGGGTCCTTGTACCCGCCGAGGGCCTCGGTGGCGCCCTTCTCCTTGCTGGTGATGGTGTCACCGACCTTGGACTGACGGACGTCCTTCACGCCGGTGATGATGTAGCCCACCTCGCCGACGCCGATGCCGTCGGCCGGCGTCATCTCGGGGGACGAGACGCCGATCTCGAGGAGCTCGTGGGTGGCGCCGGTCGACATCATCCTGATGCGCTCGCGCCTGTTGAGCTGACCGTCGATGACACGGACGTAGGTGACCACGCCCCGGTAGGAGTCGTAGACCGAGTCGAAGATCATCGCGCGGGCGGGGGCGTCCTTGACGCCGACCGGCGCCGGCACGTCCCGGACCACGCGGTCGAGCAGCGCGTCCACACCGAGACCGGTCTTCGCCGAGACCTTGAGCACGTCCTCGGGCTGACAGCCGATGAGGTTGGCGAGCTCCTCGGAGAACTTCTCCGGCTGGGCGGCCGGCAGGTCGATCTTGTTCAGTACGGGGATGATCTTGAGGTCGTTCTCCATCGCCAGGTAGAGGTTGGCGAGGGTCTGGGCCTCGATGCCCTGGGCGGCGTCGACGAGGAGGACGGTCCCCTCGCAGGCGGCGAGCGACCGCGAGACCTCGTAGGTGAAGTCGACGTGCCCCGGAGTGTCGATCATGTTGAGGATGTGCGTGCTGCCCTGGTCGGGGCCCGTGTTCGGGGCCCAGGGCAGCCGCACGGCCTGCGACTTGATCGTG
Organism: Streptomyces sp. SLBN-8D4; assembly: GCF_049739545.1. Classification (NCBI taxonomy): domain Bacteria; kingdom Bacillati; phylum Actinomycetota; class Actinomycetes; order Kitasatosporales; family Streptomycetaceae; genus Streptomyces; species Streptomyces sp. SLBN-8D4. The sequence goes on along the minus strand of NZ_JBMGQC010000001.1, from coordinate 6,498,384 downwards.
ATTCCGCGCTCACGCTCGATGTCCATGCGGTCGAGGTACTGAGCACGCATCTGGCGCTGCTCGACCACGCCGGTCAGCTGGAGCATCCGGTCGGCGAGCGTGGACTTGCCGTGGTCGATGTGCGCGATGATGCAGAAATTGCGGATCAGAGCCGGGTCGGTACGGCTCGGCTCGGGCACGTGGCTGGGGATCGCGGGCACGCAGGGTCCTGATTCTTGAGGCGTCCGCAGTGTCTGCGGTCTCGGGTCGGATCGATACGTAGCCTCCATGGTCCCACGGGCGGGGACCGGCGACCGGTTTGGGCCACTCGCGGGGCCGCTGGTAGTCTGGGTGGCTGTGTCTCCTGCCCTCTCAGCACGAGGCACAACTCCAAGAAATCACCTGGTGCGGGACCGGGGTCTTCCTTGCTCTTCTGCTCGGAATCCTTCTGGCTCCGTGCCTGAACCTGTAGAGGCTCATTCGTGGCGAACATCAAGTCCCAGATCAAGCGGATCAAGACCAACGAGAAGGCCCGGCTGCGCAACAAGGCCGTCAAGTCCTCCCTGAAGACCGCGATCCGCAAGGCCCGCGAGGCCGCTGCCGCGGGTGACACCGAGAAGGCCACCGAGCTGAACCGCGCTGCTGCGCGCGCGCTCGACAAGGCCGTCTCCAAGGGCGTCATCCACAAGAACCAGGCCGCCAACAAGAAGTCGGCGCTTGCTTCGAAGGTCGCGGGCCTCTAAGCCTTACTTTCTCTGATCTGACCGGTCCCGTTCCACGGGGCCGAACCGCCGGAAGGACCCAGAGCGGGCCCTCTCTCATCCGCTCCCGACCGGCTCCCAGGAGCCACGCGCGGCCTGCGTTCGCCACGCGGGCGTGACTCCGACAGCTTGAACCGAGGACCCCGGTGCGCCCGCCCTTCCCCAGGGCGGGAGACCGGGGTCCTCGTCATGCGTTCTGGGTCCTGTGTCCTGTGTCCTGCGGTGTCCGTGCGCTCACTCCGCCCAGAACTCATTGCTCTTGTCGATGTCCCCAAGACACTCGTCGAGGTCGGTGACCTTGTCCCCGACGATGCGGAAGACGATGCATCCGGTGTCGTCCAGGTGCTTGCCCCGCCGCTCGGCCGTGACCCGGCTCATCCCGACGGCGTGCCCACGCCCGTCGACGGCGATCCCGAGCATCTCCAGACGCATCGAACCGGCGGTCTCCTCCCCGAGCTTCTGATACATGTCGATGATCGCGTCCTGCCCCTTGTAGTCCCCCGAGAGGGAATGACTACCGGGCACGTGATGCGTGGCATCCTTCGCGAGCAGCTCCCGCAGGGTGTCCATGTCCCCACGGGAGAACGCCTCGTACCCCTTACGAATGAGCGCTGCGTGCGGATGCTCGGCCATGATGACCGCCACCTCTCCGCTGTCCGACGATGTTCGGCTGACAGGAACGATTGTCCTCCCGGGGAGCGGGGGGAGCCACTTCCGCGCCCGAGGGGGCGCGGGAACCGCGCGGCCGGCCACGACGAACGGCGCAGGCGAACTACGGCAATACGCCACTACGGCACTACGGGTCACGCTCCGGCTCGCGCCGCTAGCCCCGTCCCCGGGACCGGGCCGCCCGAGCGACGGCCACGACGGCCTTCTCCAGGGCGTACTCGGGATCGTCCCCTCCGCCCTTCACCCCGGCGTCCGCCTCGGCCACGGCCCGCAGCGCGTCGGCGACACCGTCCGGCGTCCATCCCCGCATCTGCTGCCGCACCCGGTCGATCTTCCACGGCGGCATGCCCAGTTCACGCGCGAGATCCGCGGGCCGGCCGCCCCGAGCCGACGACAGCTTCCCGATGGCCCGCACACCCTGCGCCAGCGCACTGGTGATCATGACCGGTGCGACCCCGGTCGACAACGACCACCGCAACGCCTCCAACGCCTCCGCGGCCCGCCCCTCCACGGCCCTGTCCGCGACGGTGAAGCTGGAAGCCTCGGCCCGCCCGGTGTAGTACCGCCCCACGACGGCCTCGTCGATCGTCCCCTCGACATCGGCGACCAGCTGCGACACGGCGGACGCCAGCTCCCGCAGATCGCTCCCGATCGCGTCGCCCAGCACCTGACACGCCTCCGGCGTGGCGGACCGCCCGGTCGCCCGGAACTCCTGCCGCACGAAAGCCAGCCGGTCCGCCGGCTTGGTCATCTTCGGGCAGGCGACCTCGCGCGCCCCCGCCTTCCGCGCGGCGTCGAGCAGCGCCTTGCCCTTCGCCGCCCCCGCGTGCAGCAACACGAGGGTGATCTCCTCGGCGGGCGCCCCGAGATACGCCTTCACGTCCTTGACGGTGTCGGCGGACAGATCCTGCGCGTTGCGCACGACCACGACCTTGCGCTCCGCGAACAACGACGGACTGGTCAACTCGGCAAGGGTCCCCGGCTGCAACTGGTCCGAGGTCAGATCCCGCACGTCCGTGTCCGCGTCAGCGGCCCGAGCAGCGGCGACCACCTCCTGCACAGCCCGGTCGAGCAGCAGCTCCTCCTGCCCCACGGCAAGGGTCACAGGGGCGAGGAGGTCGTCATGAGCAGTCTTCTTGGCCATCGCGTACAGCATGGCACGGGGCACTGACAGCGCCGTTGCCGCGGGCGCCGGTGACCCCCGGACCACCCATCACGGCTCCTCCCGCCACCCGTCCCACTCCCCCACGAACTCCTCCAGTTCCCCGGGATCCAACCGCCCCGCCGCATCCCGCAGCACCACCAGCCACTGCGCGTCCTCCGCGTCGTCCTCCCCCGCCAACGCGTCCCGAACGACCTGCGGCTCCTCATCCACCCCGAACCGCTCCGAGAGCGCCTCGACGACCTCCTCCGCGGCATCTCGATCGGGCAGCACCAGCACATGTCTCACATCACTCACGGCACCATTTTCCAGGCGGCGGGCCCCAGCCCGGAATCCTCGCTACCGCCGGGCTCGGCAACCGGACCGGATCAGCCGTGACGGCCCGCCTTCCGCACCGTCGGCACCCGGCCGAGCTCGATACCGAACTTCTTCCGGTACACCTCCAGCACCTCCTCGTCCGTCTCCAACTCCCGTTCCTCCCGCGCACCGTCGGCAGCTGTCACCTTGACGACGCGCCCGCTGAGCGTGATCCGCCCGCCGTCCTCCGTCACCCTCGAACACACCAGGGACTGCGTGAAGTGCGAGGCCGGCGAGGTGCTGTGCCACCAGGCCCCGGCCACGAAGTCACCTAGCACCCGGGGCCGCACCTCCAGCCGGTACTGACTCCTGCCGCCCACGACGACATCCAGATCCACGGCGTCGCCCCCTCCCTTCTTCACCGCGCCGTCCCCGCTCCGCACCCCCGCCGCGTCGGGCCCCGCCTCGACGATCCGGAAGGTGCCCCCGGGGTCCTCCTGCTCACCCCGCGCCCCGAACGCCAGCGGGTAGTGACTGTGCGCCCCGAACCCGACGTCGGCCAGCCACTCGCCTCCGTCCACCGTCCGTACCCGCAGCGCGAGATGGTCGTACGGGATCCCGAGCCGCCCCCCGTCGCCGTACACCCGGCCCGCGAGCAGCGTGACATCGAAGCCGAGCGCGGCCAGCAACGCCCCGAACGCCCCGTTCAGTTCGTAACAGAACCCTCCCCTCCGGGCCCCCACCACCTTCTCCACCAGCCGCTCCTCCTCCAGCGCGATCTCCTCGCCAAGGTGCACCGACAGGTTCTCGAAGGGCACGGTCTGCAGATGGCGCAGATGCAGTTCCCGCAGGACCTCCACCGTGGGCCACGCCGGGTGCTGGACTCCCAGTCGGCGGAGATATGCGTCAACCTGTGTGGGATTCATGCCTCCAGTCTCGCGCCACCCACAGCTCCCCACCGCCACCGCCACCCTCAGCGTCATGGCTGTCCGCGCCACCATCGTTTCGGCCGCCCCTCCCGGCGACCGCCAGCGCCCCGTCCCGGTCCGTCCGCAGCACCACCGCTCCCCCGGCCCGCAGCGCGGCGACCGTACCGGGAGCCGGGTGGCCGTAGGAGTTGCCGGCGCCGACGGAGATGAGCGCGAGCCGCGGGGCGGCCCGGCGTATCAGCTCCGGGTCCTGGTAGGCCGAACCATGGTGAGCGACCTTGAGGACGTCCACCCCGGCCAGCCGCGTACCCGCAGATGATCTCAACAGCTCCTGCTGGGCGGGGGGTTCGAGGTCACCGAGCAGGAGGAAACGCAGCCCGGCCGACCGTACGAGCAGCGTGACGCTGGCGTCGTTGGGCCCGTCCGACGCCGGCACCGCCGGATCCGCAGGCGGCCACAGCACCTCCCAGGCCAGGGACCCCGTACGCCGCTCCTCCCCGGCCACGGCACGCGTCACCGGGATGCGCCGGGCCGCCGCCTCCCGCCGTACGGACTCGGCCTGGTCCACCGGTTCCTCCAGTCCCGTCGTCTCGATCGCCCCCACCGACCGGCCCCGCAGCACCCCGGCCAGCCCCGCCACATGGTCGGCGTGGAAGTGGGTCAGCACCACGAGCGGCACCTTGGTGATGCCGAGCGCGCGCAGACAGCCGTCGACGAGCTCCGGATCGGGTCCGGCGTCCACGACCACGCCCGTGGCCTCACCGGCCGCCAGCACCATCGCGTCGCCCTGGCCCACGTCGCACATCGCCAGCCGCCAGCCCGGCGGTGGCCACCCCGTGATCACCCGGGCCAGCGGTGGCGGCTGCACGACCGCCACCACGAACACCATCACGCAGCCCGCACACCACCAGGGATGTCTCAGCAACCGCCGCCCGACGAGCAGCAGAATCCCCGTGAGGAGAGCGAGCAGGGCCGCCCCCGTCCAGCTGCCCGGCCAGTCCACTCCCCCGCCGGGCAGCGACGCCCCGGTCCGGGCGACGTCCGCGATCCACCCGGCGGGCCAACTCGCGCACCAGGCCAGCGCCTTGGCCACCGGCATCGCCACGGGTGCCGTCGCCAGCGCCGCGAAGCCCAGCACCGTGGCCGGGGCGACCGCGAACTCCACGAGCAGATTGCACGGCACCGCCACCAGGCTCACCCGCGCCGACAGCACGGCGACCACCGGCGCGCACAGGGCCTGCGCGGCGGCAGCGGCGGCCAACGCCTCGGCCAACCGCGGCGGCACCCGGCGTCGGCGCAACGCCAGGCTCCAGCGCGGCGCGAGCGTCAGCAGGGCCCCGGTGGCCAGCACGGAGAGCAGGAAGCCATAACTGCGGGCCAGCCACGGGTCGTACAGCACCAGCAGCAGTACGGCCGTCGCCAGCGCCGGGATCAGTGATCTGCGGCGTCCGGTCGCGAGGGCGAGCAGTGCGACGGCCCCGCAGGCCGCGGCTCGCAGCACACTCGGGTCCGGTCGGCACACCACGACGAATCCCAGGGTGAGCCCGCCGCCGAGCAGCGCGGTCGTCCGCAGCGACACCCCGAGGCGAGGCGCCAGTCCCCGTCGCTCGACGAGTCGGGCGAGTCCGGGCGGTCCGATGAGCAGGGCGAGCAGGATCGTGAGGTTGCTGCCGGAGACGGCGAGCGTGTGCGCGAGGTCGGTCTCCTTGAATGCGTCGTCCAACTCGGGTGTGATCCGCGCCGTGTCCCCGACGACCAGCCCCGGCAACAGGGCCCGGGCATCCGCCGGCAACCCGTCGGTGGCTTCCCGCAACCCTGCCCGCAACCGCCCCGCGAACCGCTGCGTCCCCGACGCCTCCGCCACGACCTCGGGCCCTCCCCGGTCCCGCACCCGCAGTACGGCCGCGACCCGGTCACCCCCCATCAGCGCCGGCGCGGCACGCGCGGTGACCCGCACCCGCGTGGACGGCAACAACCCGAGCCAGGGCGATCGAGCGGAACCCTCCACGGCGGGCGTCGGGCCGGACGTCACCCCACCGCTCCCGGGACGACCGGCCGCCCCCACCTGTGTGCCCGAGTCGGCCCCCGCGCGGGCGTCGACGATCAACAGCACCGGCGCACGTGTCGCCACCGCCCTCCCGTCCGCCGTCTCCACCCGCCGGACCTCGGCGCCGATGACGACTGCGGTCGGAGCCGCGTGATCCCCCGTGATCCGGGGGCGGGTCAGCCGGGGGTCGGAGCTCACCTGGACCTCGGCGGTCACGGTGGCGTACTGCCGGGCCAGCGCGGGCACCGGCCCCCGCCGCAGATCGGCCCCGTGCAGCCCGGCGGAGGCGGCGGCCGCCGCGACACAAAGCAGCACGGCGGCGACGGGCACCCTGCCGCCCCCACCGAGGCCCCGCACCCTGCCCCAACGTCCTGCCAGCAGCACGCAGGCGAGCCCCAGACAGCCCGCGACCACCCCCATCGCCCACCCCGGGGACGCGTCCAGGGTCACGGCGGCCGTGCCCCAGGCCGCGAGCGCCGCCGGTACCAGTCGCAGATCCGCAGGCCCTTCCTGCCGCGGGTGAGCGTCCCCGAGCCGCTTCCCTGAGACGGCGTGCACAGCTGCCCGTGCCCGCGCCTCGCCCTCACTCCTCCGCCCGGCCCGCGAGTCGTCCCTCATGGCCGTACGAGATTCCGCAGATCGGCGAAGCGGCGGTCGCCGATGCCGTTGACCTCACGCAGTTCGTCCACCGAGCGGAAGCCGCCGCGCCGGGTGCGGTAGTCGACGATGTGCTGGGCCAGCACGGGGCCGACGCCGGGCAGGGTGTCGAGCTGGTCCACGGTGGCCGTGTTCAAGGAGACGGGAGCCGCCGCCGTACCGGCGGGACCGCCGGTGACGGAACCGCCCGTGCCCGGCGCGGGTGCGGGTGCGGGCGGGCCGCCGACGACCACCTGCTCGCCGTCCACGAGGAACCGCGCGCGGTTGAGCGTGTCGGTGTTCGTACCCGGGCGCACACCACCGGCCGCCTTCAACGCGTCGGCGACCCTCGAACCGGCCGGCAACCGCTGGATCCTGGGCTCACGGACCTTTCCACCGACGTCCACGACGATCTCGGCTCCGGGCGCACCCGCCGCGTTCGGGACCCCGCCCGAGACGGTCGCCTCGGCCGCACCTCGCCGTCCGCCTACGGCGCTCTGCCCGCTCTCCGTGCCGCTCTGCCCGAACGGGGCCGCCGCGCGCACCACTTCGGGCGCCTGGACGGACTGCGTCCGGCCCGTCCAGAAGTGCTGGAGGGCGAACACCGCGGCCACGACGAGCAGTACCGAGAGCGCGACCACATTCCGCCGCTCCAGCCCACACCGCGTCTGCAACCACACCGGCATCCGCTCCCGCAGAGCCAGCCCGACCCGTTCCCGCCAGTCCCGGTCCCCGGAGTCGGGGTCCCGCCAGTCGCCACTCCTGGAATCGGTGTCCGGCCGGCCGCGACTACTGCTGTCGGCGTCCAGCCGGCCCTCTTCCCGAGGACCGTCGTCAGGCCGAACCCCCTTCGCGGGACGGCGGTCCCAGCGGGTCCCCTGCGGGGAACCACCGTCCCGCCACCCCTCCTCGGCAGCACCCACCCACCGAGGAGCCCTCTCCACGTACCCGATCGGTTCGGCGGCCGACCCGGCCTCAGCCGCGTCGACGGACTCGGCGACATCGACAGCCCCGGCAGTCTCCAGGCGCTCCGAACCGGCCTCCACCTCCCCGTCGTCCACACCCGGCTGACCCGACCGATCCGACCGACCCGGCGGCGGCCCCTTCCCCGAGTCCCTGCGCTCCCCCGCCCGTTCGGCGAAGAGCACCTCCGCCCGCCGCTGGAGTTCGTCCGCCGAGGCGTCATGCCGACGCCGGACCCGGCCCCTGCCCCGGGCGGCCGCCGGTCGGCGGTGCCAGGAGCGTCCGTCGGAGAGGGGACCGCGGCCCGGCCCGCTGGTCGGCGTCGCTGTACGTGAACCTGATCGAAGTGCCATGCGCCGAGGATCGGACACGTCCGCGCTCTCGCGATGATCTTGGTCAATTCCCGGGGATTACCCACCGGTTGTGGAAAACCCCGCCACCCGGACGAGTGACGGACCCACAAATCCAAGACCCGCAAATCCAAGACCCAGGAATCCAGGACCCGCGAACCCCCCACCCCACGACCTGGCGCCCCAGGTCACCGCGGTGAGACCACGACCCCCAGCAGCCCGGGGCCTGTGTGCGCCCCGATCACCGCCCCGACCTCGCTCACATGCAGATCGGCAAGCCCGGTCACCCGCGCCCGCAGACGGTCCGCGAGGGCCGACGCCCGGTCGGGGGCCGACAGATGGTGGACGGCGATGTCGACCGGCCCGCTGCCGGCCCGGTCCGCGGCGATCTCCTCCAGGCGGGCGATGGCCTTGGACGCCGTCCGCACCTTCTCCAGGGGCTCGATCCGCCCGCCGACGAGCTTCAGCAGGGGCTTGACGGCGAGCGCGGAACCGAGAAGGGCCTGCGCGGCCCCGATCCGGCCTCCGCGGCGCAGATAGTCGAGGGTGTCGACGTAGAAGTAGGCGGACGTGCCCGCGGCCCGCTTCTCCGCGGCCGTGACGGCCTCGTCCATCGTGCCGCCCGTCCCCGCGGTCTCGGCGGCGGCGAGCGCGCAGAACCCGAGAGCCATGGCGATCATGCCGGTGTCGACGACACGCACCGGCACCGGCGCCTCTCGCGCCGCCATGACCGCCGCGTCGTAGGTGCCGGAGAGTTCGGCGGACAGATGCAGCGAGACGATGCCGGTCGCGCCGGACTCGGCGACCTTGCGGTAGTGCTCCGCGAAGGTTTGCGGGCTGGGTCGCGAGGTGGTGACGGGGCGTCGCTTCTGGAGCGCCTGGGCCAGCGACCGAGCGGTGATCTCGGTGCCCTCTTCCAGTGCGCGGTCGCCGAGGACCACGGTCAGGGGTACCGCTGTGATGCCGTGCCGCTCCATCGTCCCCTGCGGCAGGTAGGCCGTTGAATCCGTGACGATCGCGACATGGCGGGACATGAGCTGGAGGTTACCTGCCTTGACATGCTCCTCGCCCTTCAGGGCAAGGATTCTGGGCTTCCTTGAGCGGTTGCGTGCCGCTGTGCGGCACGGTTCCGGTCGGGAATCCGTGGCTTCCTGTTTCTTCGCGCTGCGCCAGAACGGGTTCTGGTCTTACCGGCGCTCCGCAGGCTGATACCGCCAGTCCGGCGGCCTGTTTGATGTTGATCGCGGCGTTGGTGTCCCGGTCGTGGACGGTGCCGCAGGCACTACAGGTCCGCTCCCGGACGTTGAGGGGTTTGGGTCCGTCCACGGCGCCGCAGGTGCAGCAGGTCTGGGAGGTCGGTGTGAACCGGCCGATCCTGACCAGGGTGCGGCCGTACCGCTCTGCTTTGTACGCCAGCATGCCGAGGAAGGAGGACCATCCGGCGTCGTGCACGGACTTGGCCAGCCTGGTGCGGGCCAGTCCCGCCACCGAGAGGTCCTCCACGGCGATCCCTTGGTTCTCGGAGATCAGCCGTGTGGAGAGTTGGATGGGGGTCCCCCCGCGTGAGCGCAGCCGAGCGTGGGGGAGGAACTCGCGGCGTGCGTCAGCAACGGTGGAGTGGGCGCGGGCGACCTTGAGACGGGCCTTTTCGCGGTTCTTTGATCCCTTCTGTTTGCGGGACAGCTCCTGCTGGGCCTTCTTCAGTTTCTTCTCTGCGCGGCGCAAAAAGCGCGGGGAGTTGATCTTCGTGCCGTCGGAGAGGACGGCGAAGTGAGTCAGGCCGAGGTCGATGCCGATGGTGCGGTCGGTCTGCGGCATCCGTGTCGCGTCGGTTGCCGGGTCGGTGTCAATGACGAACGAGGCGAAGAATCTGCCGGCCGCGTCCTTGACGACGGTGACCGAGGACGGCGTGGCAGGCAGGGAGCGGGACCATGTCACCTTCACCGCGCCGATCTTCGGCAGGTTCAGACGGCCACTGCCGGTGATGCTCCAGCGGGCGTTGGCGGTGAACCGGATCGACTGCCGGTTGTCCTTGCGGGACTTGAAGCGGGGCGGGCCTGTTTTCGGGCCCTTGCGGGTGCCCGTGAGGGGGGCGAAGAAGTTGCGGTAGGCGCTCTCGGCATCCCGCAGGGACTGCTGGAGCACCACCGCCGAGACCTCACCGAGCCAGGACCGCTCGGCAGTCCGTTTCGCCTCCGTGATCAGCCGCGTGGACAGCTGACCGGCCGTCGGGAAAGGCTGCCCGGCCTTACGGGCGTCTTCACGGGCACGCACCGCGTCGTTGAACACGACACGGGCGCACCCGAACGCCCGGGCCAGCGCGGCCTGCTGGCCGGGGTCGGGGTACAACCTGAAGGCGTACCGCAGCTGCATGACGATCACACTGGGCACGTCGAACCCATGTCGTCACCGGGAACGTGTGAACGATCCGTCACCGTCGCGAGCAGGGTCCGGCTCCGCCGGAACGAGACCGTGAAGCTCCGCGTCGCAACCACAGGATTCGCTTCACCTCCGGTCTCAAGGCCGGAGCACTGCGAATGAAGTCCGGTAGCGTCCGCGTGGCAGCCCGGCCCCTGGCCCCCAGAGCTGCCGTGCGGGGATCAAGTCGTGCTCTCGGGACGGGGTTTCTTCTGCCAGGGGTAGGTGGGGCGCGGGCCCGGAGGGGTGATGGCGGGCCGCGTCGGTTCCTCGGCGGTGCGGGAGCGGGGCGTCTCGGGCCAGGTCTGCTGCCCGGGACCGGCGTCGGCCGCGGGGGCTTCGGGCCACGGGGGCGGTGTCGCGGCGGGCTCGGTCTTCGTCCAGTGCCGCAGGGCGCCCGACTCGACGTCGATCTGCGCGCTCAGGGTGTCCAGGTCGTCGCCGGCGAAGCGGTGGGCGCGGTCGCGTGCCGCCCAGCGCAGGGAGTCGGCCGACTGTGTGATGCGCTCGGTGCGCTCCCGCAGGTCCGGCAGGCGCTCGGCGAGCTTCGCCCGGTCGGGCTCGGACTCCAGGCGCTTGAGTTCGCCGTCCAGCTCGTGGCCGTGCGCGCTGAGCCGCTGGAAGAGACCGAGGGACTCCTTGAGGGACTCGTCCCCGGCCGCGCCCGCGTGGAGCGCGTCCTGGGTCGCCCGCATCGAGGTGCGCAGCTTGAGCCGGAGCTGGGCCAGTTCGCCCGCCGGACCGAGCTGGGCGAAGGACTTGGCGCGCAGGGTGTGGTCCTCGACCGTGCGCCGGGCCTGGGTGATGGTGCGGTCCACTCCGCGCTTGGCGGCACCGACCACCTTCACCGTGGCGTAGGCGCCGAGAGCCACGAAGAGCACGAAAAGCAGGGCCACGATCGCGATCACTGCTTCCACAACGCTCCTCCTCCGACCGGCACGGCACTGCCCGCGCCGCTCTTCCACGGTAAACGCAACAGGCAGGCCCGGAGTTCCGCGGGAACCCCGAACCTGCCCTCACGCACCCCCTAGGGGGCCGAGACGAAATCCGGCGCACGGCGCCGGACAGGTACTACGCCGGAACGATGTTCACGAGCTTCGGCGCCCGCACGATCACCTTGCGGATGCCCGCTCCGTCCAGCGCCGCCACGACCTTCTCGTCGGCCAGCGCGACCTTCTCCAGCTCGTCGTCGGAGATGGCAGGCGAGACCTCCAGACGGGCCTTGACCTTGCCCTTGACCTGGACCACGCAGGTCACGGTCTCGTCCACGACGTACCGAGGGTCGGCGACCGGGAAGTCCTGGTGGACGACCGAGCCGGTGTGGCCCAGCTTGCGCCACAGCTCCTCGGCGATGTGCGGGGCCAGCGGCGTGATCAGCAGCACCAGCGCCTCGGCGACCGGGCGCGCGACCGGGCCGCCCGCCTTGGTCAGGTGGTTGTTCAGCTCCGTGACCTTGGCGATGGCCGTGTTGAAGCGCAGCCCCTCCAGGTCCTGGCGCACCCCGTCGATCGCCTTGTGCAGGGCGCGCAGCGTGGTCTCGTCGGGCTCGGCGTCGACGACGGTCACCTCGCCGGTGGCCTCGTCGACGATGTTGCGCCACAGCCGCTGCAGCAGGCGGTACTGGCCTACCACCGCGCGCGTGTCCCACGGGCGGGAGACGTCCAGCGGGCCCATCGCCATCTCGTACAGGCGCAGGGTGTCGGCGCCGTACTCCTCGCAGATCGCCTCGGGGGTAACGGCGTTCTTCAGGGACTTGCCCATCTTGCCCAGCTCGCGCTTGACCTGCTCGCCCGCGTAGAAGAGCTGGCCGTCGCGCTCCTCGACCTCGGTGGCCGGCACCGGGAAGCCCCGGCTGTCGCGGTAGACGAAGGCCTGGATCATGCCCTGGTTGAACAGCTTGTGGAAGGGCTCGGCCGACGAGACGTGCCCCAGGTCGAACAGGACCTTGGACCAGAAGCGCGCGTACAGCAGGTGCAGTACGGCGTGCTCGGCGCCGCCGACGTACAGGTCGACACCGCCGTGCGGCTGTCCCTCGCGCGGGCCCATCCAGTAGCGCTCGATCTCGGGGTCGACCAGCTGCTCGCTGTTGTGCGGGTCCAGGTAGCGCAGTTCGTACCAGCAGGAACCGGCCCAGTTGGGCATGGTGTTGGTCTCACGGCGGTACCGGCGCGGACCGCGGCCGTCGCCCAGGTCCAGCGTGACGTTGACCCAGTCCTCGTTGCGGGACAGCGGCGTCTCGGGCTCGGTGTCCGCGTCGTCCGGGTCGAAGGTGCGCGGCGAGTAGTCCTCGACCTCGGGCAGCTCCAGGGGCAGCATCGACTCGGGCAGCGAGTGGGCGATGCCGTCCTCGTCGTAGACGATCGGGAAGGGCTCGCCCCAGTAGCGCTGGCGGCTGAACAGCCAGTCGCGCAGCCGGAAGTTGACGGTGCCCTCGCCGATGCCCTTGCTCTGCAGCCACTCGGTGATGCGCGCCTTGGCCTCGGTCACGCCCAGGCCGTCCAGGGAGATGTCCGCGCCGTGCGAGTTCACGATCTTGGCGTCGTACGAGGCGAAGGCGTCGTCCCACGTCGAGGCGTCGGTGCCGCGGTCGTCGCTGGGCTCGACCACGCAGCGGATCGGCAGCTCGAAGGCGCGCGCGAAGGCGAAGTCACGCGTGTCGTGCGCCGGTACGGCCATGATCGCGCCGGTGCCGTAGCCCATCAGGACGTAGTCGGCGATGAAGACGGGGATCTGCTCGCCGTTGACCGGGTTGGTCGCGAACGCGCCGGTGAAGACGCCGGTCTTGTCCTTGGCCTCGGCCTGGCGCTCGACGTCCGACTTGGAGGCGGCCTGCGCGCGGTAGGCGGCGACGGCCTCGGCCGGGGTGGTGTGTCCGCCGGTCCACACGTCGTGCGTGCCCTCGGGCCAGGCGGCCGGGGTGAACTTCTCGACCAGGGGGTGTTCGGGGGCCAGCACCATGTAGGTCGCGCCGAACAGGGTGTCCTGGCGCGTGGTGAAGACCGTGATCGCCTCGCCGTCGATCGGGAAGTCGACGCGGGCGCCCTCGGAGCGGCCGATCCAGTTGCGCTGCTGCAGCTTGATGGCCTCGGGCCAGTCCAGCTCGTTCAGGTCGTCCAGCAGCCGGTCGGCGTAGGCGGTGATCCGCATGTTCCACTGGCGCAGCTTGGCCTTGAAGACCGGGAAGTTGCCGCGCTCGGAGCGGCCGTCGGCGGTGACCTCCTCGTTGGCCAGCACGGTGCCCAGGCCGGGGCACCAGTTGACGGGCGCTTCGGAGGCGTACGCCAGGCGGTACTCGCCCAGGACGTCGGCACGCTCGGCGGCGGACAGGGCGGCCCAGGAGCGGCCGCCGGGAACCGTGCGCTCACCGGACTCGAACGCGGCGACCAGCTCGGAGATCGGGCGGGCCTTCTTCGCCTGGTCGTCGTACCAGGAGTTGAAGATCTGCAGGAAGATCCACTGGGTCCACTTGTAGTAGTCCGGGTCGATCGTGGCGAACGACCGGCGCTTGTCGTGGCCCAGGCCCAGCCGGCGCAGCTGGGACTTCATGTTGTTGATGGCGGCCTCGGTGGTGACCCGGGGGTGCTCGCCGGTCTGCACGGCGTGCTGCTCGGCGGGCAGGCCGAAGGCGTCGAAGCCCAGGGTGTGCAGGACGTTGTGGCCGGTCATCCGCTGGAAGCGGGCGAAGACGTCGGTGGCGATGTAGCCCAGCGGGTGGCCGACGTGCAGGCCCGCGCCCGAGGGATAGGGGAACATGTCCATGATGAACTTCTTGGGCTTGGCGACCAGCTCGGGGTCACCCGCCAGGTCACCCTTGGGGTTGGGGGCCGCGTAGGTGCCGTCGGCGTCCCAGAAGTCCTGCCAGCGTGCCTCGATCTCGGCCGCGACGGCGGCCGTGTAGCGGTGCGGCGCGGCCACCTCGGCGGGGGCTGCGGGGTTCGTCTCGCTCATGGTCCTCAAAGCTCCATCGATCGTCTCTGCCAGCGGCTGTGTCATCCGGCTGCGACATCCACCAAATGAAAAAACCCCTCGCACAGGAGGGGACGCCGCGCCGATTCCGACCACGTCTTCACCGGTGGTCGGGACTGATCAGCGCGGCTCGCTAAGCAGAAGGCGTACGGCACGCATGGCGTCAGAGTACCGCAGCCGTTGAGCAAGCCGCGACGAACTTACGTATGCCTCTTTGGCACCGGGTGCCGCACTCGCCGCCGCAGTCGAGCCGCACCGTATCCACCCGAGAGGAACTGGAGCAAGGCCAGTGGTTACTTCGCGTAACAGCCACTAAGGGGCATCGCAACAGCCCCACGACCGTTTGATAACAACGCAATAACTCAAACGTCGTACCCATCGGTATGGCGCCACTTAGAGTGCGGCAGCGGGACCGCCTTCCCGAACCGCTCGGAGTTGCCCCCATGAACCCTCGTAGTAACAGCAGCACGCTCCCCAGGACGGGCCGGTCGGCCTACGGGGTGGCGACGGCCGTCTTCCTGCTGGCCATCCCTCTGGTCGTGGTGTACGGAGGTGTCTGGCTCCAGGACTTCCTCAACTTCGGGGCGGGCGTGGTGACGCTTGTCCTCCTCACCTGCTCCGTGATCTGGGGGCTGGTCGCGCAGGACCGGTTGATCCTCAACACCCGGCAGCGGATCGTCGCCCAGGGCGTGCACCGGATCACCGCCGTGGGCTCGATCTCCTTCCTTCTGCTGCACATCGGCATCAAACTGACCCTCGACCACACGACGTGGATCGCCGCGTTCATCCCGTTCGGGCTCGGCTTCAGCAGCAGCGGCGGCCTCATAGGCCTCGGCACGCTGGCCGGCCAGCTCATGATCTTCGTCGGCATCACCGGCGCCCTGCGCAACCGGTTCGCGTCCCCGGCGCCGGTCGCGGCCCGCTGGCGCGCGATGCACATGCTGGCCTACCCGGGCTGGTGCGCCGGGCTGATCCACGGCCTGTACGCGGGCCGCGCGGTGAAGGCCCCGATCTTCACCTACATGTACGCGCTCTGCGTGCTCGGCGTCATAGCGGCCCTCGCCCTGCGCTCGGCGCCGCGCCCGTTCAAACGCAAGGTCACCGACCGGGTCGCCATGCTCCTGGGCGCCGAGGAGCGACCGGGCCGCGAGGAGCTGGAGGCCAGCCGGGCCAGGAGGGCCGCGGAGAGCGCCGCACCGGGCCGCGAGGGCCGCAGGGCACCCGAGTCCGCCGGGCGGCGCCCGGAGTCCGCCCTGCCGGGCTACGAGGGCCTGTCCCAGACCGGTTCCATTCCCGCCTACCAGGCCCCGCCGGCCCCGGAACCCGCGGGCAGCGGGTTCGCCGCCGCCTATCGCGCCATGTCACCGGGCACACAGCAGCCCTTCGACACCGGCCAGACCGCTCGCATGGACATGCCGATGGACATGCAGGCCGCCACCGACCCCATCGCGCGCATGGACGCCGGCGGCAGCACCACAGGCAGCTGGCCGGTGCCCTCCCCGCCGCCGGTCGGCGAAGCACCCCCCTCGGCCTACGACCCGCTCCAGGACACGGGGTACAACATCCCGACCTATGGCGGTAATTCGGGCACCGCCAGCTATCTCTCGGGTGATGTACGCGACACCGGTGAGACAAACACCCTGTACGGCACGTACAACCCGAACGACACGTACAACAGCGGTCCCGCCACTGATCCAACGCCCGGTCAGTCGTACGACTTCGACTCACCGGGATCGGGCGAACCTTGGAACACGCCTTCCGGAGGCTATAGGTGAACGAGGCCCTGCCCGACGTACCAGAAGTCCGCGTGGTCGGTCTTCCCCAACTCACGTCGGGCTTCGACCTTGTCGAACGACTTGACCTGCCCATGCACCTGAAGGTGCACGGGCCGCTCGAACCCATGGGCGGCGAGCAACTCGCGAAGCTCTCCGAAGCCATCAACCTGAAGGGGCGCGGCGGTGCCGGCTTCCCCTTCCACAAGAAGCTGCGCTCGGTCGCCGAAGCGGCGATCAAGCGCGGTGTGCGGCCGGTCGTCGTCGTCAACGGCAGCGAGGACGAACCGGCCTGCCGCAAAGACACGGTGCTCATCAACCGTGCCCCGCACCTCATCCTGGACGGCGCCCTCCTGGCCGCCGAAGCCCTGGGTGCCCGCACGCTCGTGATAGGGGTCACACGGGAGTCCACCCAGCGCTCCATGGAGGCCGCCCTCGCCGAGCGCGGGCTCAGCAACGGCCGCAGATCGGCGCTACGCGCACGCGTGCAGCGCAATCCCGTCCGCATGGTCACCGGAGCGGCGGCCTCGCTGATCCGTTCCATCGACGGCGGTCCGGCCATCCCGCCCGGCCGCAAGGTCAGCGCCTCGCAGAACGGCGTCGGCGGCGCACCGACCCTGCTGTCCAACGCCGAGACCTTCGCGCAGCTGGCGATCGCCGCGCGCATCG
Organism: Streptomyces sp. SLBN-8D4; assembly: GCF_049739545.1. NCBI lineage: Bacteria > Bacillati > Actinomycetota > Actinomycetes > Kitasatosporales > Streptomycetaceae > Streptomyces > Streptomyces sp. SLBN-8D4. The sequence continues at coordinate 6,481,766 of NZ_JBMGQC010000001.1, read as the reverse complement.
GTCCGGAGCGCTACGGCAACACCGGTCTGTACGACGAGCCGGGCACCGTCATGCTCACGGTCTCCGGCGCCGTCGCGCGCCCCATGGTGATCGAGGTCCCCACGGGCGTACCGCTGCGCTACGTCCTGCAGTTGGCCGGCGCCCCGCCGGTCCCGCAGGGCGTGCTGACCGGCGGCTACCACGGCAAGTGGATCGACGCGGCGACGGTCAACGAGGCGATCGTCTCCCGCAACTCCCTGGACGCGGTGGGCGGGGCGCTCGGCGCCGGCGCGATCCTGCCGATCACTCAGGAGACCTGCCCGCTGGGCGAGTCGCTGCGGGTGGCGCAGTGGCTGGCCGAGGAGAGCGCGGGCCAGTGCGGCCCCTGCTACCTCGGTCTGCCGGCCGCCGCGCGCGGCATGGAGGACATCCTCAACGGCGGCGGTCCGGCCGCCCTGGAGGCGCTCAAGCAGGTCGCCAAGAACGTGAAGCGGCGCGGTGCGTGCTCGCACCCGGACGGCTCCGCGATGTTCCTGGAGTCGACCATCAAGGCGTTCACGGACGACCTGGCCGCCCATGTCCTCGGCAACGGCTGCGGACGGCCCGTGGAGGGCGTTCTGCCGCTCTTCGAGGGCGGCAAGATGCCGACGGGCCTCCCGGGCGGCGGCGAGGCCGAGGAGAACGGCCCCAGCCGTCAGAAGATCTACGTCGACTGGACGCTGTGCCGGGGCCACGGCCTGTGCGCCGACATCCTCCCGGAGGTCTTCGAACTCGGCGCCGACGGCTTCCCGACCGTCGCCCAGGCCCAGGTGCCGCGCTACGCCGAGGCGAAGGCTCTACGCGCGGTGCGTCGCTGCCCCGCGCTCGCCCTGCGCCTGGAGGAGGAGAGCCCGCGCGACAAGGGTCCCGCCCGCAACCTGCCGGTCCTCTCCCAGGGCCGCGGAAGGCGTGCGCTGGGCCGCTGAGCCGACGTCAGAAGGGGGCCGCCCGATCCCGGGCGGCCCCCTTCGTCGTATGCGAACAACTCCCCCTGGAAACGCAACAATCCCGCCGGATCGAATGATCTGGCGGGATCTTTGTGGAGCTAAGGAGATTTGAACTCCTGACCCCCTGCATGCCATGCAGGTGCTCTACCAACTGAGCTATAGCCCCGTGCTGCGCTCCGCCCGGTTTCCCTGGCGGCGACGCCAACATTACACGGTCCACCGGGTGGAACACCAAATCGTTTCCCTGCGGGCAGCAGGGACGACGTCACGCGGTCACGAACGAGTAGAACCGCTTCAGCGTGCAGTGTTCTTCGAGGAGACGGCCGTAGATCGGCTCACCCTCCAGTTCGCGGTACGTCTCGATGGGGTCGCCTTTTATGATCAGCGCCCGCGCGCACTCCTCGCACCAGTACTGGTAGTCGGGATTGACCGGCTCCATGTCCCGCACGATCGGCGTCCCGCTGCCGCACCAGTCGCATTTTCGCCTGTGTGCACCCATCGATCAGCTCCAGCTGTGGCCGCAGGCCGTGCACACGTAGGAAACCCCGCCGTTGTCGCCGAGTACTTGGGCCACGTGGACGGAACCGCAGGAAGGGCAGATGAGGCGGACCGTCGTGTCCCTTGTCGACGCCGCTTCGCGGAGGTGGCCGACCTCCGCGAGGATGCTCGCAGGCATCACTACTCCCTCCCGTCGGGCCGCGCCCCCTTCCGGCCGTTTGATTCTGCCACGGCCGGACCAATACGGTCAGCGACGCCTGAGTACCAGTCCGGACACGGCGCCCACCGTGGCGGTCCCGGCCAGCGCGAACATGCACGCTCACAGCGCCTCCGGAGAGGTATACGCCTCAGAGGGGCCCAGTGACTCAAGTCGGTTCAAGAACAGTGTGCCCCGGTGAGCCGGCGGGGCAGGGAGCTCGCGGAGCGGACACACAGAAGATCCCGCCTCCTGAAGGAGACGGGATCCTCGTCGATCGATCTTCGACAACTCGCGGAGTGTCGATCTGTGGAGCTAAGGAGAATTGAACTCCTGACCTCCTGCATGCCATGCAGGCGCTCTACCAACTGAGCTATAGCCCCGGACGCTCCCCCCGCTCAGCGGGGCGAACAAGAAGAACTTTAGCCTGCGACCTGCCGGAAAGTGAAATCCGGTCCGGAGCCCTCCCGGAGCCCTCAGTCGTCGTCGCCGAGCACCGGCTCCGGGAGGGTTCCCGCGTTGTGCTCCAGGAGGCGCCAGCCGCGGGCGCCCTGGCCGAGGACGGACCAGCAGCAGTTGGAGAGACCGCCAAGGCTCTCCCAGTGCCGGGAGTCCAGGCCGAGCAGCCGACCGATGGTGGTGCGGATCGTGCCGCCGTGGCTGACCACGACGAGCGTGCCGTCCTCGGGGAGCTTCTCGGTGTGCCGGAGCACGACGGGGGCGGCGCGGTCGGCGACCTCGGTCTCCAGTTCACCGCCACCGCGGCGGACCGGCTCACCGCGCTTCCACGCGGCGTACTCCTCGCCGTGCCGGGCGATGATCTCCTCGTGCGTCAGCCCCTGCCAGACGCCCGCGTAGGTCTCGCGCAGGCCCTCGTCGTGGGCCACGTCCAGGCCGGTGAGCGCGGCGAGCTCGGCGGCGGTGTTCGCGGCCCGCTGGAGGTCGGAGGCGACGATCGCGTCGGGCTGGAGGGAGGCCAGCAGCCGGGCGGCGCGGCGGGCCTGGCCGACGCCGGTCTCGGTGAGCTCGACGTCCGTGGTGCCCTGGAAGCGGCGCTCCACGTTCCAGGAGGTCTGGCCGTGCCGCCACAGGATGACGCGGCGGCCGCGGCCCTTGCGGTCGGCGGGAGCGGTCAACGCGGCTCCCCGAACTCGGTGTCGTCCTCCTCGGCCCGGAGCTCGGCGTGCTCCTGCGCCTTGCCGCGGGTGGCCTTGGCGTCGGCCGGCAGCTCCAGCTCGGGGCAGTCCTTCCACAGCCGCTCCAGGGCGTAGAAGACGCGCTCCTCGCTGTGCTGGACATGGACGACGATGTCCACGTAGTCGAGCAGGACCCAGCGGGCCTCGCGGTCGCCCTCGCGGCGCACCGGCTTGGCGCCGAGCTCCTTCGAGAGCCGCTCCTCGATCTCGTCGACGATGGACTTGACCTGGCGGTCGTTGGGTGCGGACGCCAGCAGGAAGGCGTCGGTGATCGAGAGGACGTCGCTGACGTCGTAGGCGATCACATCGTGGGCGAGCTTGTCGGCGGCCGCCTGCGCGGCGGTGTTGACGAGCTCGAGAGAACGGTCAGTGGCGGTCACTACAAGGCTTTCGGTCGTCGGTCGATTGACATCAAGGGTCTCACGGACCGCCGACACCACCCCACGTGCTGCTGGAGAGCACATGGGGTGGCGCTCGCGGCCCGGAGCAGGGCCTAGGACGAGGATCCCGGCTTGTAGTCCTGGCCGAGGAGCACGGAGACGTTCGCGCTCGAGGCGATCGTGCCCTTGCCGACGGCGCTGGTGGGCAGGCCGAGGGTCTTGGCGACCTCGGTGGCGTTCGCCTTGTCGGCGGGGTCGGCGTAGACGACCTTGGAGGTGGCCCGGGCCGAGGAGGGCGTGCCGCCGTCGACGAAGGTGAAGCCGCCGTTGAGGAGGACGACGCGGGCCTTCTCGGTGTTGTCCCTGGTGCCGGTGGCGTTCTGGACCGAGACGCTCACCGCCGCGTCCTTGTCGGGGCTCTTCGCCTTGCCGCCGAGGACGTCCTTGACGACACTCGCGCCGGCCTCCGCGCTCAGGGTGCCGTCCTGCTGGACGGGCAGCAGGGCGGTCTTGTAGTCACCGCTCTTGGCGAGGTCGGCGAGCTTGGCGAGGAAGGTGCCGAGGTCCTTGTCCGTGAGGGACGGGTCGAGGATCTGGGCCAGGGTCTGCACGGTGGTGGTCGCTGCCGTCGGGTCGGAGGACAGCTTGCGCAGAACGCCCTGGAGGACCTGGCCGAACCGCTCCAGCTGGGCGTTCTGCGCCTCGCCGGAGGCACGGTAGGTGGCGTAGGCGACGGCCATCTTGCCACTGAGGGTCTGGTCCTTCCCCTTGCTCACCAGGGGCGCCTGACCCTTCTTCGTGGCGGCCGGGTCGGGCACGGCGGCGTTGGTGTCGACGTCGATGTTGCCGACGAGGTCGACCAGGTTCTGCAGATAGGGCGTGTCCAGGCGCCAGGTGCCCTCGATGTCGGTGCCGAGGACGGTGTCGAGGGAGTCGACGGTCCCGGAGGAGCCGTCGTCGTCGACGGACTTGGCGAGGGTCGTCGTGGAGCCGTCGTCGGCCGTCAGGTTGAGGGAGTTGGGGATCAGGACGGTGGTGCCCTGCTTGGTGGTGGTGTTGTCGACGAGCAGCGCCGTGGAGGTGCCGCCCTTGGTGGTGTTGTGCAGATGGACGACGATCACGTCGCGGTTCTGGGCGCTCGCCGCGATCGTGGTGCCCTTCTTGCTCTCGGTGTCCGGCAGGCCGGGCAGCTTCCCGGCGTACCAGAGGTAGCCGACTCCGCCGACCGCCACCAGGGCGAGGACGACGACCAGGGCGACGAGCCGGCTGCGGGCGCGGCGCTTGGCCTCCTCGCGGCGCTCGGTGCGGTTCTCGGTGAAGTTGAGCCAGTCGATGACGTCCTCGGAGTCCGTGTCGGGCTCCTCGACGAACGCGAACTGTGCGGTGTGGTACTGCCGTTCGTCCCCGTCTGCGGCCTCCGCGCCGGCATGGCCCGCACCGGCACCACCCGCTCCGACGGGACCCTCGTCGCCCGCGGGGCGGTAGGCCTGCCCGGCCTGTGTCCCCCCGGCCGGCCCGCCCTGCTGCGGGATGTAGGCGGTCTGCTCGGCGACACGGGGCTGCTGCCCGCTCGCGGCGGCCCGGCCGTAGGGGTCGTACGCCGCCGCCGGACCGCCGCCCTGCCGGCCTCCGTCGGCGTACGGGTCGTAGGGCGGCACGGGCGCCTGCTGACCGGTGTCGCCGGCGCCGTAGGGGTCGTAGGGCGGGACGGGGTTCTGGGTGCCCGTGTCGTACGGCGCGGCCTGCTGTCGGCCCGTGGCGTACGGGTCGTAGCCGTAGCCCTGCTGGGCGTAGGGGTCGTACTGCTGCTGGGCCTGCTGTTGCGGGGCCTGTTGCGGCGGGACCTGCTGGTACACCGGTCGGCCGTAGTCGTCGTAGCCGACGAGCGTGTACTGGTTCTCCTGGTCGTCGCCGTAGCCCGCGTCGTATCGGTCGTTCACCGGTGCCCCTCTCGGCTCACTCGCCGCGGTACAGCTCGCGCTTGTCGATGTAACGCACGACTCCGTCCGGCACCAGATACCAGACGGGGTCGCCCTTGGCGACTCTCGCCCGGCAGTCGGTGGAGGAGATGGCGAGGGCGGGGACCTCGACGAGCGAGACGCCGCCCTCGGGGAGCCCGGGGTCGGCCAGGGTGTGGCCGGGCCGGGTGACCCCGATGAAGTGCGCGAGGGAGAAGAGCTCTTCCGCGTCCCGCCAGGTGAGGATCTGGCCGAGGGCGTCCGCGCCCGTGATGAAGAAGAGGTCGGTGTCGGGGTTGAGGGCCTTGAGGTCGCGCAGGGTGTCCGTGGTGTAGGTCGCGCCACCGCGGTCGATGTCGATGCGGCTGACCGAGAACTGCGGGTTCTCGGCGGTCGCGATGACCGTCATCAGATAGCGGTCCTCGGCCGGGGAAACCTTGCGGTGGGTCTTCTGCCACGGCTGGCCCGTCGGTACGAACACCACCTCGTCCAGGTGGAACTGCGCGGCGACCTCGCTGGCCGCCACGAGGTGCCCGTGGTGGATCGGGTCGAACGTTCCGCCCATGACGCCCATGCGGCGCTTGCCGGGCTTCGACGGGCTGTTGCCCGGGCCGGTAGGCATGTCCTGCTCTCCCATGCGTGCAGACCCTACCGGCCCGTCCTGAGGACCCCGGCCGGCGCAGGCCCGGAGTGCCCCGCTTTGGGCGCTCGGTGCCTCAGCGGTCGCGGTTGAAACGGGTGGTGATCCACAGCAGGAGCAGCAGGATGACGAAGGCGCCGCCGCCGGTCACCAGGGGGTCGAGGCTCTCGTGGTTGCCGCCGTGCTCGCCCTCTGCGGCGAGTGTGGCCAACTGGGCAGCGGTGCTGTGGAAGCTCATCTTCGGCAGGACCTATCCGGTGGGCGGGATAAAGACGTCGGCCCATCGTATGCGGGCCCGGTGAGGGCGATCACGCCGACTCCACCATTGGAGGCCGCCCGCAGGACCGGGGGAACCTTCGCCCTTCCTCAGTCGTCCTTCCGCTTGTACCCCCGCAGCACGAACCACGCGGTGAACGCACAGCCCAGGAACATCACGACCAGTACCACCCGGAGCAGATTCCCGGACCCTTGCTGCTCGGCGGCGCTCGCGGCCTCGGTGAGCCAGGCGGCCCGGGTGTGCTCCATGACGTGGACTCCTTCGCTGTACTGCCGGTCCACGCTATCTCCGCCTAGGCTGGGCTCTGCTTCGGGGGGCGCAAAGGGCCTCACAAGGGTCCGCAAAGGATCACAGGGGCCGAAGAGGCACAGCCAAAGACGCACATGGGGGAAGACATGTCCGACGACGGCCACCAGAACAACGGTCACGAGCACGTGCCGAGCAGGCAGCGCAGGCGTTTCCCGGGTATCTCCTCGCGTGCGTACGAGCACCCCGCCGACCGTTCCGCCCTGGTGGCGCTGCGCAAGCTGAGCGGATTCGACACGGTCTTCAAGGCACTCAGCGCTCTGCTCCCCGAGCGGAGCCTGCGGCTGCTGTTCCTGTCCGACTCGGTGCGCGTCTCCGACCAGCAGTTCGCGTACCTCAACGACATGCTGCGGGACGCCTGTTACATCCTGGACCTGGAGAAGGTCCCGCCGATGTACGTCACCCAGGACCCGCAGCCGAACGCGATGTGCATCGGCCTGGACGAGCCGATCATCGTGGTCACCACGGGTCTGGTCGACCTGCTCGACGAGGAGGAGATTCGGGCGGTCGTCGGCCACGAGGTGGGCCACGCCCTGTCCGGCCACTCGGTCTACCGGACCATCCTGCTGTTCCTGACCAGCCTCGCCCTCAGGGTCGCGTGGATCCCGCTGGGCAACCTGGCGATCATGGCGATCGTGACCGCGCTGCGCGAGTGGTTCCGCAAGTCGGAGCTGTCGGCGGACCGGGCGGGCCTCCTGGTCGGCCAGGACCTGCGGGCCTCGATGCGCGGCCTGATGAAGCTGGCAGGCGGTCACCATCTGCACGAGATGAACGTGGACGCGTTCCTGAAGCAGGCCGAGGAGTACGAGGCCGGCGGCGACCTGCGCGACTCCGTGCTGAAGATCCTGAACGTCCTGCCGCGCTCCCACCCCTTCACCACCGTGCGGGCTGCCGAGCTGAAGAAGTGGGCCGAGTCCCGCGACTACCAGCGGATCATGGACGGCCACTACCCGCGCCGCACGGAGGACAAGGACACCTCGGTCACGGACTCCTTCCGCGAGTCGGCGGCGAGCTACGCGACCAACGTCAAGAGCTCCAAGGACCCCCTGATGAAGCTGGTCAGCGACATCGCGGGCGGGGCGGGCGACCTCGGCGGCAGGGTGCGCAGGGGCTTCGGCGGCTTCACGAACTCGGCACCGCAGGACGGCGAGCCCCCGACGGACCCGCCGCGGGACAACGAGGAGGGCTGAGACTCCGTCCAGGGCGCGGGGGACTCACACCTTCGGCTGCGCGCTGGTGGCCAGCGACCCGCAGAGTGCCGTGGCGCTACCGGTCGCGTAGGGATCGGTCCCGGCCGGTCCGCCGGCCTTCGCGGTCTGCCCGGCCAGCAGCGGGTGCAGCCGGTTCGTGGAGTCCTCCGCGCAGGACAGCGGGCCGGCCTGGACGTACGACACGACCAGCTGGGCCGTGTGCATCCGCAGGTCGTCCCGGTCGAAGCGGAAGTGCAGCTCACGCCGGACGGTGAACAGGGACACCTCGCCCGTGGCGACCGCGCCCGCACCGGCGGCCCGCAGCGCGTACACGAACGTGTGGTCCGCGGTGACCTCCAGCGTCGACGAGTCGGTCTCGGCGGCCTGGAGACTCCCCTGCACCCGGATCCTGCCGTCGGCCAGCCGGGCCTCGGCGGGGTCGAAGCGCACCAGCCAGCCGGTCGGCGCGTGCCGCCCGTCGGCGGCGGGGTGGGCGAAGCTCTGGTCGAACTGGTCGAGTTGGTCCGTGTCGAGGAGCACGCGCACGGAGCGGACCTGGGCGCCGGCGAGGACGTCCGGGTCGAGCGAGGACCGCACGAGGTAGTCCTTGGCCGTGGTCAGCGCGGACACGACCTGGCTGTCGGAGAAGTGCGCGGTGCGCCGGGAGGCGGGCAGCGGGATGCCCTCGGCGCCGACGCGGAACTGGGCGGCGGGGCTGTGCGCGTACAGGTACTCGGCGTCGGCGTGGCCCGGGACCCTGCCCGCGGGGGACAGCGGGATGACCGTCATCCGCAGGGGTTCGACGGGCTGCCGGATCGCGGCGTTCTGGTAGGGGTGCCGTACACCCATGTAGATCGCGGTGCCGAAGGCGACGGCGATCAGCAGGAACAGGATCAGCGCCTGCCGGGACAGTCCCCGGCGCAGTGGCGGGCGGCGGCGGACGGCGGGCGCGTGGTCGGACATGCGCTCCTGCGCGGAGTACTCCTGAAGGCGGGCAGCGCGGACGAACGACTCGTCGAAGACGACGGATCGGTACTCGTCCTCACCACCCACGGGGCCGCCCTCGGGTGTCCCCTCAGGTGGGTCTCCTGGCCCTCCCATATCTTCAGGGTAGGTCTCGGGGAGCTCGGGTAAACGCCCCGCCGTGCGACAAGTTCTGACAGGTTCTCACCAGGACCGTCAGGGAGTTCGCGGGACCGCGGAGGCGGCTGGCTGGGAGTAGTCGGCGGACGCCGAGGGCGTCACTGTGCTCCCCTGTTCCAGACCGGTCGAGGCGGGTGGCGGAACCCGGTCCCGGCTGCCGGAGGAGGAGCCCCGGTAGACCGCCGTGAAGGCCAGCGCGACCATGCCGATGCCCATCACGAGGGCGAGCATCCAGGCGACGGGGCGGTGCCAGCGGACCTGTTTGCCGTACGTCCCGGGGGCGCCGTAGCGGCCTTCGAGGATCTCGGTGTCGTCCAGGTCGTCGAGTTCGGGATCATGGCCGAAACCGCCGGGTCCGTAGCCGTCGTCGTACCGCTCGGCTCTGGGGCGGGCGCGGCGGGCCTCGGCCTCGGAGGCCTCCGCTCTCGCCTGGGCCGCGGCCAGGAGGCGCTCGACGGCGGTCGGCTCGTGCACCACGGCCGCCCGTACGAAGGCCTCGTCGAAGACCACGGAGGCGAACTCTTCGTCCGACACCCCGCGGTCGTGGTCGTCGTCGGGCTCCCAGCCGTCAGGGAACGGCGTGCCCCCCACGTCCTCCGGCACGAATCCAGAGTAGACCTGGGGGGTCAATTTGGGCAGACGGTACGGAAATTCATCCGCCCTGTGAGACACCTCTCGTGCGCCACGGAAGCGGGCCGGGGCGCCTGCCGGGTGCATATGCCCTGGCCGCGCGCCCCCTGGCGCCCCGGCTCAGCGGCGGATGTGACCGTCGCCGGTGACGATGTACTTCGTGCTGGTGAGCTCCGGCAGTCCCATCGGACCCCGCGCGTGCAGCTTCTGGGTGGAGATCCCGATCTCCGCGCCGAAGCCGAACTGGCCGCCGTCGGTGAAGCGGGTGGAGGCGTTGACCGCGACGGTCGTGGAGTCGACCAGCCGGGTGAAGCGGCGGGCGGCCTGCTGGGAGGTGGTGACGATGGCCTCGGTGTGGCCGGAGGTCCACAGCCGGATGTGCTCGACGGCCTTGTCGAGCGAGTCGACGACGGCGGCGGCGATGTCGTAGGAGAGGTACTCGGTGTCCCAGTCCTCCAGGGTGGCCTCGACGACGGTCGCCTTGGTGTCCTTCGCGTACGCCAGCACGCGCGGGTCGGCGTGGACGGTCACACCGGCCTCGGCGAGCGCGTCCAGGGCGCGCGGCAGGAACTCGGGGGCGATGTCCTGGTGGACCAGAAGGGTCTCGGCGGCGTTGCAGACGCTGACCCGCTGGGCCTTGGAGTTGATCAGGATGTCGATCGCCATGTCGAGGTCGGCCTGGGCGTCGACGTAGACGTGGCAGTTGCCGGTGCCTGTCTCGATGACGGGGACGATCGACTCCGTCACGACGGTCTGGATCAGGGAAGCGCCGCCGCGCGGGATGAGCACGTCGACCAGGCCGCGGGCGCGCATCAGCTCCTGCACGCTCTCACGGGACTGGCCGGGCACGAGCTGGATCGCGTCGGCGGGCAGTCCGGCGCCGCCCACGGCGTCGCGCAGGACCCGTACGAGGGCGGTGTTCGACTCGTACGCGGAGGCCGAGCCGCGCAGCAGGACGGCGTTGCCGGACTTCAGGCACAGGGCGGCGGCGTCGACCGTGACGTTGGGGCGGGCCTCGTAGATGATGCCGACCACGCCGAGCGGGACGCGGACCTGGCGCAGGTCGATGCCGTTCGGCAGGGTCGAGCCGCGCACGACCTCGCCGACCGGGTCGGGCAGCGCCACGACGTCCCGGACGTCGGAGGCGATGGCGCGCACCCGCTCCGGGGTGAGGGTCAGCCGGTCGATGATCGACTCGCTGGTACCGGCCTCGCGGGCCTTGGCGATGTCCTTGGCGTTGGCCTCGACGATCTCGCTCGTACGGACCTCCAGGGCGTCCGCGATGGCGAGCAGCGCGTCGTCCTTCTCGGCCCGGGGCAGCGGGGCGAGGTCGGCGGCGGCGGCCTTGGCCCGGTAGGCGGCCTGGACGACCGGGGTCATGGAGTCGTACGGCGAGAGCGAGGTCATAACGGAAGGGTAGTGCGCCCACAGGGGGCGTCCACCGCATGTTCCACAGCGCGAGACGGGATCAAAGGGACACCGGCACGGGGCCGGGATCAGAACGGGTGGGCTCCGACCGGTGAGGCCGGGGGCGGGCCGTACCCCTCGGCGATGCGCTGGTGGTAGGTCTGCCGGTCGATGACCTCCAGGCCGACGATCTCCCAGGGCGGCAGTCCCGCGGTCTGCCGGTGCTCGCCCCACAGGCGCAGGGCGACGGCGGCCGCGTCGTGCAGGTCGCGGGCCTCCTCCCAGTAGCGGATCTCCGCGTGGTCGTTGGCGTAGCGGCTGGTCAGCAGGAAGGGGTGGTCGTGGGCGAGCTGTTCGAGGGCGCGCCGGACCTCTTTCAGCGGGGCCTCGTCGCCGGAGACGCTGAGGGTGACGTGCCACAGGCGCGGCAGGTCCTGGGGCTCCTCGCCCCGGTACCGGTCGCCTGCCGCCACGCTCGTCAGGGCCGCGGTCCCCGCGGACGGACCGGAGCCGACGCGGGACGCGGCCGCCCCAGGGCGCACTCGTCTCACGACGGCCTCCTTCATGCACACGTCGACCCATGGGGTCGGGCGGAATGTGTCCCTGGGACAAAGTTGAGCAGGCCGCAAGGGCTCGTGGGGCGGTTTTGCGGAACGTCCACCTCAGGGCGACGCTCTTGGCAGGGCGTTCACCCCGTTTTCGGGCACACCGGCCCCGCGAGGCATCGGGCGGCCCTCAAGGGTGCAGGATCACCAGATCGTCCCGGTGGACGACCTCCCGCTCGTAGGCGGGTCCCAGTTCGCGCGCCAGCTCCCGGGTGGAGCGGCCGAGGAGCCGCGGGATCTCCTTGGCGTCGAAGTTGACGAGCCCGCGGGCCACGGCGTGCCCGGTGCCGTCGCGCAGTTCGACCGGGTCGCCCGCGACGAACTCGCCCTCGACGGCGGCGATCCCGGCGGGCAGCAGCGAGGTGCGGCGGTCGACGACCGCCTTCACCGCGCCGTCGTCCAGGATCAGCGCGCCCTGCGGGGTCGAGGCGTGCTGGAGCCACAGCAGCCGGTCGGCGGAGCGCTTGCCCGCGGGGTGGAAGTAGGTGCCGGTGTCACCGCCGGACAGCGCCTCGGCCGCGTGGACCGCGCTGGTCAGCACCACAGGGATGCCGGCGGCGGCCGCGATCCGGGCCGCCTCGACCTTGGTGACCATGCCGCCGGTGCCGACGCCCGCCTTGCCGGCGCTGCCGATCTCGACGCCCGCCAGGTCCCCGGGACCGCGCACTTCGGCTATCCGCGAGGTCCCGGGCTTGCTCGGGTCGCCGTCGTAGACGCCGTCGATGTCGGAGAGCAGGACGAGCAGGTCCGCGTGGACCAGATGGGCCACCAGGGCCGCCAGCCGGTCGTTGTCGCCGAAGCGGATCTCGTCGGTGGCGACGGTGTCGTTCTCGTTGACGATCGGCAGGGCGCCCATCGCCAGGAGCTTGTCGAGGGTGCGGGAGGCGTTGCGGTGGTGGGCGCGGCGGCTCATGTCGTCGCTGGTCAGCAGGACCTGGCCGACGCGGACGCCGTAGCGGGCGAAGGAGGCGGTGTAGCGGGCGACGAGCAGGCCCTGGCCGACGCTGGCGGCGGCCTGCTGGCGGGCGAGGTCCCGGGGGCGGCGGCGCAGGCCCAGCGGGGCGAGTCCGGCGGCGATGGCTCCGGAGGAGACGAGGACGATCTCCTTCTCCCCTCCGCTGCGGCTCTTGGCGAGGACGTCGACGAGCGCGTCGACCCGGTCGGCGTCGAGGCCGCCGGCGGCGGTGGTCAGCGACGAGGAACCGACCTTGACGACGATTCTGCGGGCCTCGCCCACGGCCTGCCTTGCCCCTGCCACCTTGTGTCCTGTCCCCTCGCGCCACTGTGGGTACCTCGCCCGCAATGTACGCGAAGGGGACGCGGCGACGCGCATCCGTCCGATCCCCGGACCCGATACCGGACGCCTTCGGGGAGCCGTCCGGTTCCCGTTCCGAGAAAAGCGGAAGTACACCCTCCCATTAATCGGAAGTGAATTCTTTCCGACATTCGGATGTACAACCATCAGCCATCCACCCGTGTCGAACCGGCCATGAACATCCGTCGGCTGTGCGCCGTCCTGCGCGTTCGCGGGAAAACCGAACTTCTCCTGGTGATCCTTTTCGCCGCCGGTTTCGCGGCGCTCCCCGTCCTGGCGCTGCTGCCGTCGCTACGGGGGTTCACGGCGGCGTGGGCCGTGACGTATCTGGCCGACGAGGCACTGCACACGAGGGCCCCGGGATTCGTCCGCCGCCTTGCGACACTGCAGCTCAGCCGCACGATGCGGTTCGCCGTACGGACGCTGATGCTGCTCGCCCTGGCCGACCGGACGGACGCCCCGGACACGGTGCTGATCACCGGACTGGCCGTTCTCAGCGCCCATTTCCTGCTGGTGATGATGTATTCGGCGCTGCATCACGCGATCCGCAGGCGGCGCGTGCTGCCGGTGGTCGTGCGCAATCTCGACATGAGCGGCATCGACATACCCGAACGGCCGCCCGCCTGGCTCTACCGGCGTTTCCTGCGCAAGCTCCTCCACCTCGATCTGCCGGCCCACGCGGGACTGATCACCGCGCTGGCCACCGGAGCCTGGTATGCCGCCTACGCCGGTTACGCGCTGACCATCGGCGCCGCCTCGGTCGCCCTGGCGGCCCTGCTGGGACAGCTCCGCGCGGTCCGCCGGATGCCCGGCCGGGACGCGGTGATCGGCGAGGTCAACCGCCAACTGGCCGCGTACCGGCCCGAGGTGGCCCTGTACTTCAGCTTCGCCGCGGTGTCGCGGGACTTCATGTACCAGGTCAACATGTGGATCGAGACGCTGGAGCAGCTCGACCGGCGCCCGGTGATCGTCCTGCGCGAGCGGGCCTCGTTCCGCTTCCTCGCCCGGACCCGCATCCCCGTGGTCTGCGTGCCCAAGGCCGACGACCTGGCCGAGGTGGACCTGTCCGGCGTCCAGGTCGTGCTCTACCCCGGCAACGCCGGCAAGAACGTCCACATGCTGCGGGTCGCCGAGGCCAAGCACGTCTTCATCGGCCACGGCGACAGCGACAAGCTTGCCAGCAGCAACCGGGTCAGCAAGGTGTACGACGAGATCTGGGTGGCCGGAAAGGCGGGCCGGGACCGCTACCAGAGGGTGCGGCACGCCATCAGTGACGAGGCCATCGTGGAGGTGGGCCGCCCGCAGCTGGCCCCGGTCCGCTCGCACGCCGAGCACGTCCCCGGCCCGGTGCCCGTCGTCCTCTACGCGCCCACCTGGGAAGGCTGGAGCGACGACGACTGCCACACCTCCCTGATCACGATGGGCGTACCGCTGATCGAGGGGCTCCTCGCGGAGAACGTGCGGATCATCTACAAGCCGCACCCCCTCACCGGCAAGCGCTCGCCCGAGGCGGCCGCCGCGGACCGGACCATCAGGGAGCTGTTGCGGGGCGACGAGAAGAAGGGCGCGGAGGCCTCGGAGGCCGCCGGAGCCCGGCTCCAGGAGATCCGGGCCCGGCTGGACGAGATGTCCGGCCGCCACGAGGGCGACGACGCCCAGCAGTTGCGGGACGCGCGGGTCCCGGACGGGGACGGCGCGGCCGAGTGGCAGGAGCTTCGGGACGAGTGGCACCGGATCTTCTGGGCGAGCCGGAGCGGCGCCCGGCACCACGTGATCCTCGAACAGCTCCCCACCCTGTACGAGTGCTTCAACCAGGCGGACCTCCTCGTCAGCGACGTCTCCTCGGTGGTCGCCGACTTCGTGGCCAGCCTCAAGCCGTACGTCCTGACCAACGCCCAGGACCTGCCCGACGAGGAGTTCCGGGCCGCCTACACCACCGCGGGCGGCGCCTATCTGCTCGACCGGGCCTGCACCCGGCTGCCGGAGATCCTGCGCTCGGTCCGCGAGCCCCTGCACGACCCCATGGCCGCGCGGCGCCGCACGCTCAAGGAGTACGTGCTGGGCCCGGACCGTCCGACCTCCATGGAGCGGTTCAACGCGGCCGTCAATGACCTGGCCGACCGGTCGACGGCGGAACGCGCCGAGGACCTGCTGGCCCCGCTCGCCTGACGGCGCCGGTCGCGCCTGCGGGGCGGAGCATCTGATCGACCCAGCCCCGCGCCCCTAGGGGGTCGCCAGCACCCTGCGTGCCTTTCGGAACGCCCGCCGCAGCAACTGGTCCGCCCCCACCTCCCGGTAGCCCGCCACCTCCCGGGCCTCCCTCGGCTCGGCCAGATAGAGGGAGTCCGGGAGGCCCGTCGCGTTGTCCCGGAAGTGCGGGTAGGCGAAATACACCCGGCGGCCGCCCTTCTCCAGCACCGGCTGAGGGATCTTCTTGGCCCTCATGAACTCCAGGACCTCCACCAGGAGGTCCGGGCGGCCCATCGCCACCAGCTGGAGCCGCAGACGTTCGTGGACGCGGAGACGGTGGCCCACCTCGCCCGTCCAGTAGGCGTCCACCAGGGGCTTCGCCAGCTCCAGCTTCTCCTGGCGCACCGCCTCGCCGTCCTTCAGGAACTTCGGACCGAACTGCGGGAGCAGGGTGACGAGGAAGGGCCGGACCATCAGTGCGTCGCGTCTCGCGCCCTGCGGGACCATGTCGGCGACCAGGTTCATCAGGGCGCGCGCGGAGTCGAAGCGCAGAGTGTGGCTGCCGGTCCTGGTGACGTGCTTGCCGTCCTCGCGGCCCACCAGGTAGTAGCAGGTGTGGTCGGCGATCACGGATACGCCGTCGGCCCGCAGATAGGCCTCCATGGTGAACAGGGCGTCCTCGCCGGTCCACAGGGACTCGTCGAAGCGCATGCTGTGCCGTTCGAGGAACGCGCGGCGGAACAGCTTCTGCGCGCTCAGCGTGAACTTGATGTTGGAGGAGAAGACGTCGGTGCGCTCCAGGGTCTGCCCCCACATCGACGTCGGCGGCTTGCGGTTGACGCCCTCGACCCGGCCGAGGACGACGTCCGTGCCGTTGCGGTCGGCCATCGCGACCATCCGCTCCAGGGCCTCGGGGCCGAGCCGGTCGTCGGCGTCGAGGAAGAAGACGTACCGCCCGGTCGCCTTGCCCAGTCCGACGTTGCGCGGGCCGCTGGGGCCGCCGGAGTTGTCCTGCCGGATCACCGTGACGTCGAGTGACGTGCGCGCGGCGAACTCCTCCAGGTACGTGCCGGTGCCGTCCGCCGAGCCGTCGTCGACCGCGATGACCTCGACGCGGGCGTGGCCGATCGTCTGCGTCTCGACGGAGGCCAGGCAGTCGACCAGGTACGGCATCGCCTCGTAGGCCCCGATGACCACGGTCACATCAGGCTGGGCAAGGGACACTGTTCCCCCCTGGGCGCGGTGGGTTGTTCCGACGCCCAGGGGTACGCAGGAAGGGCCCGGTTTTCGGGATCACCCCCGAAAACCGGGCCCTTTCTTTACGAAGGGGAGGTCAGGCCTTGGTCGTGGCCTCGGCCTCCGCCGCGGAGGCCGCCGCCCGTGACTCCTGGCCGACGTTGCGCGCCTCGGCCTTGATCGCGAGGTTGGCCACCGCGGTGTTGAACTGCTCGATGGACGTGGGCTCGTCCGGTCCGAGCAGGTACTGCTTGAGCTCCACCCGGTCCTCGGCCAGCAGGTCGGCCGCCGGGTCGCGGACCGCGTCCAGCAGCTCGCCCAGCTCGGTGGCCTTGTTGGACAGGATCGTGGCGGCCCGCACCGCGGTGTTCTGCCGCTTGAACTCCTCCACACCCAGCTCCGCGGAGTCCGTGACCGCGTACGGCTTGCCGCTCGCGATGAAGTCGGAGACCACGCTGGAGATGTCGGAGACCATCGCGTCGGAGACGTTGAAGCAGTCGTAGAGGCGCGGTTCGGCGCCCGTGACCACCCGGTGCTCCCACACCGGGAAGGCACGCCAGTACGCGTCGTTCCACTCGCCGCGCAGCCGCGCGATCTCCTCGTGCTTGGCCACGTCGACCACACCGTCACGGGTGGCCTCGGCCTCGTCGCCCTTCTCGCCGCCGCTGCCGACCAGGACGGCGAGCCGCGCCTCGATGCGGGCGAGCTCGGCCTTGGCCGCGGCCGACGCGGTCGCGTCGGCCTGGAAGCGGGGGTCCGTGGCGCGCTCGGCGGCGGCCTTCTCGATCAGCGCGGTGACCTTCTGGTGCGCGGCGCCCGCCTTGGGCAGAACCGTGCCGGTGAAGGGGTGCGGCTTGTAGAGGACGCGGACCGGCGGGTCGGCCTTCAGCAGCTTCTTCACGATGTTCTCACCGGCCAGCATCAGCGAGGTGTTGCCCGGGTTGCCGTCCCAGCCCTCCCAGGTGGGCGCGTAGAGCACGGTCGGGCAGTATCCATCAGCGGCTCCGCCGCGGGGATCCTCGGGCACGCCCTGCCCGTTCTGGATCGGCGCCAGCTGCGGGCGGCCCACCTCGACGATGTCCTCGTCGCGGACACCGACGTCGGCGATGGCGTAGCGGTCGCGGCCGGCCCGGCCGGCCACCCACACCTCGTCGTAGGCCTTGCTGAACGGGTTGACGCTCGCCAGCTTGTCGCTGTCGCCGTGGCCGATGAAGACGTGCTTCATGGTGGGCACGCGCAGCAGGTGGATGTTCTTGCCGACGTTCGCCGCGTACAGCGCGACGCGCACCGTGGACAGGTCCATGTTCATCAGGTGCACCCCTCCGGGCACGCAGATGACGGGGACCGTGGTGGGCGCGAGGTTCTGCAGGATGACGCGCTCCCGCAGGATGATCAGCGGCCGGGAGTCCAGCTGCTCCATGGTCTCCAGCCACATGTTGACCTGGTAGACGGAGTCCTTGGAGCCGGAGAAGTAGAGCACCGTCTCCGGCTGGTAGTCGCGCAGCCATTCGTCGACCTTGGCGAGCACCTTGTCCGCGTTCGGCGGGACCTTCTTGCCCCGCACGTACGGCATCAGCGCGAGGACATACAGGGAGCCGAGCACTATCGTCACGCCGATGCCGATGAAGCCCGGCAGGGCCGAGTCCATCGCTGCGGCGACGAGTATGCCGACCACGGCCGCGAGGTCGAGGTGGAGCATCTTCTCGGCCGACCGGTTCAGCAGGCCCAGCGGCGGGGCGTCCGGGATGCGGATGCGGGAGGCCAGGTCGACGTTGCGGGTGGCGACCGGAAGCCGGCGGCGGTTGCGGATCAGGGTGACCAGCGCGCCGTGCGGGGCCTGGAGGCCGTAGAACGCGATGAAGCAGGCGGTGGCGCCGTAGAAGATCAGGTTGTTGGAGAGGTCGAGCCGGGCCAGCAGCAGGATCAGCAGGAGCTGTCTGATCAGGAAGCGGATCGACAGTCCGGCGCGCACCTTGCTGAGGCGGTTGATCAGATAACTGCCCTGGCGGTGCAGATAGTGGTCCGCAAGGTACGTGACCGCGGTCGCGGCCGCGAAGGCGGGGACGCTCGGGATGAGCGCGGCCACCATTATGGCGGGGAAACCCGCCAGCATGAGGACCGCCGCGGCCAGCTCGGCCGCGCTGCCCACCCGGGCGACGCGAATAGCAGTGCTTATCACTGAAAACCTGCTCTGGGAGGGATGCCGGTTGTTTACGAATTAACGGTGCTTAAGGCTTCAGGCCCCTGTGAATGCACCAGGAACGGGCAGCCACAGAGGCCTGAATTTACCGAAAACTAATTGTCCCTGATTATGCCACGCCGTCCTGACGGTCCAGGACACTCGCCAGCGCGGCCTCGAAGCCGGAGGCCTGGCCCGCGGAGGCCGTCGGGTCCTGCTGGCGGACGTCGATGACATGACCGGTCAGCTCGGAGAGCAGCACGTCGAGCGAGGTGCGGGCCACCGCCTCGGAGGACAGCAGGCTGCCCGCGGGCTCCTGCCCGAAGGCCTTGGTGCGCATGGGCGTGGCGGTGCGCTCGGGGTTGATGCAGTTCACCCGGACGCCGTCACCCGCCCATTCGTCGGACAGGGCCTGCGTGAGGTTGACCATCGCCGCCTTGGTCGAGGAGTACAGGCTGTACTCGGCGCGGCCGCGGGTGTAGCTGCTGGAGGTGTACAGCAGCAGCTGGCCCTTGGTCTCCGCCAGGTACTTGTACGAGGAGCGCGCGATCTGCACCGGGGCCAGGTAGTTGACCTTCAGCGCCTCCTCGATGGTGGCGTTGTCGGTCTCCGCCAGCTTGCCGATGCGCAGCACGCCCGCGGTGTTGACGACGTAGTCGATGCGCCCGGTCTCGGCGTACGCCTTGGACAGCGCGTCGTCGACCTCCTCCGGGTTCTCGACGTGGGTGCCGGTGGTGGAGCGGCCCAGCGCGTACACCTTGGCGCCGTAGGCCTCGGCGAGCTCGCCGATGTCCTTGCCGATGCCGTAGGAGCCGCCGAAGACGACGACGGTCTTGCCGGTGAGGAGCTCGCGGTAGGCCTCGTCGCTGACCTGCTCGGGAGCGGCGGTCGAGGCGAGCTGGAAGAGCTTGTCGGCGATGAAGACGTCGACGGGCTGGGTGACCTTCATGTTGTACTCGTCACCCGCGACGACGTGGATCGGCACGTCCGGCAGGTACTTGAGCACGACCGAACAGTCGTCCGTGGCCTGGAAGTTGGGGTCACCGGCGGCGACCTCGTAGGCGCGCTTGATGGTGGACAGCTTGAAGGCCTGCGGGGTCTGGCCGCGGCGCAGCCGGGAGCGGTCCGGGATCTCGGTGATGAACTCGCCGTCGTCGCCGTGCTTGCGCGTGACGATGATCGTGTCCGCGGACGGGATCGCGACGTCGACGGCCTGGTAGCGCTCGAGGGCGACCACGCAGTCGTCGATCACGCGCCGCGAGAGCAGCGGGCGCACGGCGTCGTGGAACAGGACGTTGAGGTCCTCGCCCTCGGCCAGGCCCTCGCCGAGGGCCTCGATGGCGCGCTCGGTGGTCTCGTTCCGGGTGGAGCCACCCTCGATGATCTTCTTGACCTTCGTGAACCCGGCCTTGGCGACGATCTTCTCTATGTCGGGCACGTAGCCGGGCGCCATCAGGACGATGATGTCGTCGATGGAGTCGGCCTTCTCAAAGGTGGTCAGGGTGTGCTCGATGACTGCCTTGCCGGCGATCTTCAGCAGCTGCTTGGGGATCGAGAGACCCACGCGCTGACCGGTACCACCGGCCAGGATCACTGCGGTGGTACGGGGCTTGGCGATGTGCTGGGACACAGAAGACCTACCTCGGGGCGACAGGGAACGGGGAAATGGTCCCACTTGCGGTTACCGCTGTGCAAGGTGACCGCCGTTCACTGCATATGTACGCGCTACCTGTCATTCATCTTGCACTGCCGGTAACGACGACCGTGCGGGAGTTCAGCGCCGGCGCAGCTTCTTCAGGCACCGGTGTCCGAGTACCCGCATCAGCTCCTTCGACGACGTCTGGTGCACCGTACGCGCCTTGGCCGCCGAGGCGAGCGCCCCGTACAGCGCCTGGGCCGCCACCTCCGGGGAGATCCGCGGCGCGGGGATCCCGGCCGGCGCGGGCGGCTTCGGTACGGCGGACAGGAGACCTGGGTCACCGACGATCCGCACGCCCGTGTCCGCGATGTTCCGGGCCATCTCGGCGCCGATCCCGGCAGCGGCTTCCACGGCCCACTTCGGAGTGAGGATCTTCACGTCCTCGGGCGAGGGACTGCACGCGTTCTTCATATGCATGACGGCACCGTTGCGGACGAGCCTGGAATACAACTCGTCGGGCAGTCCATTGCCGCGGAATTGCTTGTTAAGATTCCGCAGCATTTCGGTCTCGGCGAGAGTAAGAGAACGATTCGCGGCGTCCGGGACGGGCTGGAGGAGATTCTCGGGAAGCCCGAGGAGCTGTTCGAAAGTGCGCAGCAGGCCACCACGGTCGCGGTCGTCGACCACGACGACGGTGATCCGCTCGGGACCGACCGCCCGCATCCAGCGCGCCACGAGCCGGTCGTGCCGGTGGCGGCGCCAGAAGGTGGGGTTGGGCTGCTCGTACGGCGCCTTCCGCAGCATGTGGGTGAGCCAGTCCTCGTAGCCCATGCGCAGGCCGTTCTGCACGTACTGCTGCCACTGCGAGGGCATGATCCGCACCAGCGGCCGCAGCGTGACCAGCACGTGCAAGCGGTCCCCGCCGAGCTGCTCGACGATCCGCGCGACCGTGTCGTCGTCCTCGGCGTCGGCGAAGAACTCGCTGCTGATCACCGAGGTCTTCGCGCCGGTGGCCCCGACCTGTTCCAGCAGCCGCGTCCAGTGCTTCTCGGTGGGCGCGGTGTCGCCCATCATCGCGGGCCTCGCGCACGCGGCCAGGGCGGCTTCCATGGGGTGCCTGCTGTGCGCCGGGAAGACGACGCCGTGCTCGGGCAGCTGGTCCTTCGCCGCGAACAGCGCGCCCTGGACGGCGGTCGTGCCGGTCTTGTGGGGGCCGATGTGCAGCAGGCGCGTGCCGACGGGCAGCGGAGCGGTCACCCCGCTCACCGGAAGGTCGTCTCTCGTACAGTCCGTCTCCATAGTCGGAGGACGGTAAGAGAAGTGCCTGAGTGTCACCTGAGAGGAGCGTGGGACTGCGCTGAGGAGCACGCCCCTCTCAGGCGACCCGCGCTCACGCGGGCCTTACCCCCGGCTTGCCCGCGTCCACCCGCAGCTGCGTCAGCGTGCTCGCCGTCGCCTCCGGCCTGACCACCGTGTCCACGGCCCTGACCTGCGCGTCGATGCCGTACCGGTCGATGTCGAAGAGGTGGTAGCCGCGGTGGGCGTCGATGAACTTCCAGTGCGGGTTGTCCGCCATCAGCGGGTCCCACTGGGCGTGGAAGGCGGCCTGGTCCTGGTCGCCGTTGCTGGAGATGGACGTACCGACGAACTCGGCGCCGACGACCCGGGAGGACGGGTCGGCGTAGTCCTCCTTGAGGTCGCTGATCATCGTGAGGTGGCGGTCCCCGGAGAGCACGACCGGGTTGCGCACGCTCCGGAACTCTTCCAGGAGGGCGTTGCGTTCGACCTGGTAGCCGTCCCAGGCGTCGTAGTACCAGAGCTTGCCCTCGCCGGGCAGGATGTCGGTCTCGGCCATCATGATCTGCGAGGCGATGAGGTTCCAGCGGGCCGGTGAGCCGTGCAGCCCGTCCAGGAGCCACTGCTTCTGCTCGGCGCCGAGCATGGTGAGCGAGGGGTCCTGCGCGGCCGCGTGGCTGGTGACCTGGTCGCTGCGGAACTGCCGGGTGTCGAGCACGTTCAGCCGGACCAGCCGGCCGAACTCCAGGCGCCGGTACATCTGGATGTGCGGGCCGTTCGGGACGGCGGTGGCGCGCACCGGCATGTGCTCGTAGTACGCCTGGAAGGCCGCCGTGATCCGGGCCACGAACGCGTCGTGCGGCTGCTTGGCGGGGTCCTGCGGGATCTCCCCCGCCCAGTCGTTGTCGACCTCGTGGTCGTCGAAGGTGACCACCCAGGGCGTGCTCGCGTGGATCTCGGCGAGGTCCGGGTCGGTGCGGTACTGGGCGTACCGGTTGCGGTACTGCGCGAGGGTGTACGGCTCCCCCGTGCCCTCGTGCCGGCGCGGGCCCGCCGAGGACGGCGCCGACTCGTAGATGTAGTCGCCGACGAACAGCACGACGTCCGGGTCCTGGTCCAGCATGTCGGCGTACGGCGTGAAGTAGCCGTTCTGCCAGTTCTGGCAGGAGGCGAGCGCGACCCGGAGGCTGCCGCCGGAGCTGTGCGGGGCGGGGGCGGTGCGGGTGCGGCCGGTGCGCGAGAGCTGGCCGTCGGCGCGGAAGCGGTACCAGTACACACGGCCCGCGCGCAGTCCCCGTACGTCGACGTGGACGCTGTGCCCGTACGCGGGCAGGGCCTGGGCGGTGCCGCGGCGGACCACCTTTCTGAAGCGCTGGTCCTCGGCGAGCTCCCATTCGACCGGCACCACCCGGTCGGGCATGCCTCCGCCGTTCAGCGGATCGGGGGCGAGCCGGGTCCACAGCACGATGCCGTCCGGCAGCGGGTCACCGGAGGCCACGCCGAGGCTGAACACTCCGTCGGGGAGCGGGGGCTCCGCCGCTCGCGCGGTGCCCGGCAGCCACAGCTGGGCGGAGGCGGCGGCGCCGAGCACGGCGGCACCGGCGGTCAGAAAGCGGCGTCGGCCGGGTGATGCTGCTCCGTACATGGGCGAACTCCCTTACGTCGCTGACCTCTTGGGCACCCTGGAAGCTCACGCTTCGGGGTGATCCGTGCGTTGAACCAGAGTGTTCGCGTGCATGACAAATAGGTAGACAACAGAAGAGCCGTTGCGACTCGGATATCACATGATGAACGTGATCCCGGCGCAACGGCCTTCAGGACACTGCCGACTGACGATCTTTTGGGTTCTAGTTGGCGAATTCCGAGCCCAGACGGGCCTTCGCCGCGGTGGTGCCGAGGAGGGTGTGGCCGAAGGTGAACGTGCCGTCAGGCCCCAGAACGGTGGCCGGAATCGGCACCCCACCCGGCGAGACGACGTACTGGCCCCGGGACCGGAAGGGACCACACGGACCCCGCACCAGCGTTCTCGCCGGGCGCGCCGACCGCGACGTCGGCCAGTCCGTCGCCGTTCGCGTCACCCACATGGACGGCCCCGCCGAAGGCGTCGCCCTTCTCGGTGGCCCCCGGGACCCCCGGACTGTCCTGCGTGACCACCTGGTGGGAGCCCGCCCCGGTCAGCCCGTCGGCCCGGCCGCTCAGCACGACGACCGCGCCGGCGTCCTTGACGGAGTTCGGTGCGGTGGCGGGGCCCAGGTCCTCGCCGGGCACGCCGGTGACCACGTCGAGGAAGCCGTCCCCGTCGACGTCCGCGAGCTGCACGTCGGTGCCGAAGCGGTCGCCCTTCTCGGCGGTGCCGGGCACGCCGGGGCTGTCCTGGTTGACGGCCTGCTCCGCCACTCCGTCGGGAGCGCCCGAGGTGCCGGGTATCCAGGTGACCCGGCCGCCCTTGGCCCGGTAGGCGTCGTGGTCGCTCTCGTAGCCGTCGACGGCCCGGCCCACCCACGATGTCGGCGTAGCCGTCCCGGTTCACGTCCCCGACCGCGAGGTTCTCGCCGCCCTGGAGCGCGGCGCCGTCGATGTCCCAGACCAGGGTCCAGGGCGTGAGGCCGTCCTTGGTGCCCCACCAGTACGCGACCCGCCGGGAGTCGAAGGTGTCGGTGCCGGTCTGGGCGGCCACGACGTCGGTGATCCCGTCACCGTTGAGGTCGCCGACGTCGAGGTCGAGGACGCGGCTGTCGTACCTGTCCCGCACCACCTGGCGCTCCCCGGTGGCCGCGCCGGAGCGGGTGAAGGGGCCGCCGGTCGCCACCAGGCCGTACCGGTCCACCGCCGTCAGCAGATCGGTCGCGCCGTCCCCGTCGACGTCGGCCGCAGCGAGGTGGCCCTGGGCGCCGAGCCGGTCGCCGGCCGCACCGGAGGCGAGGGTGGCACCGCCCGCCAGACCGCGGGCACCGCCCCAGACGACCTGCACCCGGCCGGCGCCGCCGTCCTCGCCGCCCACGCCCACGATCAGGTCGGAGTACCCGTCCCGGTCCAGGTCGGCGGTGGTGAGCGCGCTGCCGAAGCGGTCGCCCGCCTCGGAACCGCCCGGGACGCCCGCCGTGTTCTGGCTGAACACCTGCTTCGTCGAGGACTTCAGGCCGCTCGCCGAGCCGTACAGCACGCCGACGAAACCGGCCTTCGCCCGCCCCGCGACGGTCCCGTCGGGCGCGGCCACCGCGAGGTCCGCGTAGCCGTCCCCGTTGAAGTCGTCCCGCACCTGGTGAGGAGCTGCCGCGGCCCCCGCGGTGGCGGGCAGGGCGACCCCACCCCCGACCGCCAGGACGACGGCGAGTCCCGTGCGCCACCCTCTTCGTCGTACGCGCATGCCGCGTCCCTCCTGTGACGGTTGTACGGATTGCTCCGTACGACTCACAGGAGGGACGGTTGGTTGCCCTCACGGATGACGGGACGTCACCCGGCGTTCACTCAGAAGGGTTCGAAGTCGTCGAACTCCTGGGCCGCCTCGTCCCGTTCGGCCTGCTTGTCGCGTCGGCGCTGGGCGGCGGGCCTGGGCTCCTCGAAGCGGTGGTCCTCGCCGCGCCGGCCGAGCATCTCGGCGCCGGCCATGACGGTCGGCTCCCAGTCGAAGACGACGGCGTTGTCCTCGGGGCCGATGGCGACGCCGTCGCCCGAACGGGCGCCCGCCTTCATCAACTCCTGCTCCACACCGAGGCGGTTGAGGCGGTCGGCGAGGTAGCCGACGGCCTCGTCGTTACTGAAGTCGGTCTGCCGCACCCAGCGCTCCGGCTTCTCGCCGCGCACCCGGAACAGCCCGTCCTCCTCGCGGACCACGGTGAAGCCCGCGTCGTCCACGGCCTTGGGCCGGATGACGATCCGGGTCGCCTCCTCCTTGGGCCTCGCGGCCCGCGCCGTGCCGACCAGGTCGGCGAGCGCGAAGGACAGCTCCTTCAGCCCCATGTGGGCGACGGCGGACACCTCGAAGACGCGGTAGCCGCGCGCCTCCAGATCGGGCCGCACCATCTCGGCGAGGTCCTTGCCGTCCGGTACGTCGATCTTGTTCAGGACGACGATGCGGGGACGGTTGCCGAGGCCGCCGTACTCCTTGAGCTCCGCCTCGATGATGTCGAGGTCGGAGACCGGGTCGCGGTCGGACTCCAGCGTGGCGGTGTCCAGGACGTGCACGAGGACGCTGCAGCGCTCCACGTGCCGCAGGAACTCGAGGCCGAGGCCCTTGCCCTGACTGGCGCCCGGGATCAGGCCCGGCACGTCGGCGATGGTGTAGACGGTGTCGCCCGCGGTGACCACGCCCAGGTTCGGGACCAGCGTGGTGAAGGGGTAGTCGGCGATCTTCGGCTTGGCCGCGCTCAGCACCGAGATCAGCGAGGACTTGCCCGCGCTCGGGTAGCCGACCAGCGCCACGTCGGCGACCGTCTTGAGCTCCAGGACGATGTCCTGGAGGTCGCCGGGCACGCCGAGCAGCGCGAACCCGGGGGCCTTGCGGCGGGCTGAGGCCAGCGCCGCGTTGCCGAGGCCGCCGCGGCCGCCCTGGGCGGCGACGTAGGACGTGCCGTGCCCGACCAGGTCGGCGAGGACGTTGCCCTGCCGGTCGAGGACGACGGTGCCGTCCGGCACCGGCAGGACCAGGTCCTGGCCGTCCTTGCCGGAGCGGTTGCCGCCCTCACCGGGCTTGCCGTTGGTGGCCTTGCGATGCGGGGAGTGGTGGTAGTCGAGCAGCGTGGTGACGGACTGGTCGACGGTCAGGATGACGTCGCCGCCCCGTCCGCCGTTTCCGCCGTCGGGACCGCCGAGCGGCTTGAACTTCTCCCGGTGGACGGAGGCACAGCCGTGACCTCCGTTACCCGCGGCGACATGCAGTTCGACGCGGTCCACGAAGGTGGTCATGGTTCGGTGCCTCCAAAAACGGTACGAGTACTACTTCAGTAACACGCGAAAGGCGGACCCGCCTTCCCACCAGGGAAGTGAGGTCCGCCTCGCGAAAGCTTCCGATCAGCTGCCTGAATCAGTTACCTGATGCTTCAGGCGACCGGAACGATGTTCACGACCTTGCGGCCACGGTGGGTACCGAACTCCACCGCACCGGCGTTCAGCGCGAACAGCGTGTCGTCGCCGCCACGGCCGACGCCCGCACCCGGGTGGAAGTGGGTACCGCGCTGGCGGACCAGGATCTCGCCCGCGTTGACGACCTGACCACCGAAGCGCTTCACGCCGAGGCGCTGAGCGTTGGAGTCACGACCGTTACGGGTGGACGATGCGCCCTTCTTGTGTGCCATCTCTCCTCAGTCCCTTACTTCGCAGCCGCGGGGATCTCAGTGACCTTGATCGCCGTGTACTGCTGGCGGTGGCCCTGACGACGGCGGTAGCCGGTCTTGTTCTTGTAGCGAAGGATGTCGATCTTGACGCCCTTGTGGTGGTCCACGACCTCGGCCTGGACCTTGATGCCGGCCAGGACCCACGGGTCGCTGGTCACAGCGTCGCCGTCGACAACGAGCAGGGTCGAGAGCTCGACCGTGTCGCCAACCTTGGCAGTGGAAATCTTGTCAACCTCAACGATGTCGCCGACAGCAACCTTGTGCTGGCGACCACCGCTGCGCACGATGGCGTACACGCGGATCTCACTCTCTCGCTCGGGAACGGCACCCCCGCAGTCCAGCCGCCCGGCAGAACGAGCGGCCTCTCCCGGCCAGAACAGCGACCCGAGAGGAAGAGGTTTACGGGGATGTGGCGTGTCACCAGTGGACACGCCGACGGTCTAGGTTACGGGGCCGCGGCCGAACGGGTCAAACCGGGCCCCGTCGCGTTCAAACCCACGCGTCAGGAGCCGAGGCTCTCCCGGTACGCCACGCACTCCTCGTAGGAGGGCAGCAGCCCCTGCTCACGGGCCTCGGCCAGGGTGGGCGCCTGCTCGTCCTTGGGCGAGAGCAGCGGGGCGACCCCGTCGGGCCACTCGATGCCGATCTCCGGGTCGAGCGGGTGGATGCCGTGCTCACGCTCGGGCGCGTAGCCCTCCGAGCACAGGTAGACCACGGTGGCGTCGTCGGTGAGCGCCATGAACCCGTGGCCGAGTCCCTCGGAGAGGTAGACGGCGTGGTGGTCCTGGTCGTCGAGGCGGACGATCTCCCACTGGCCGAAGGTGGGCGAGCCCACCCGGATGTCCACGATCACGTCGAGGACCGCGCCGCGCACGCACTTGACGTACTTGGCCTGCCCGGGCGGCACGTCGGCGAAGTGGATGCCGCGCAGGGTGCCCCGGCTGGAGACCGACATGTTGGCCTGGGCCAGCCCGAGCGAGTGGCCCGCGGCCTCCGCGAAGACGGGGGCCTTGAACCACTCGTGGAAGCTGCCCCGGCCGTCGGGGAAGACCTTCGGCTCGAACACCCAGGCACCGGTGATGGAAAGGGGTCGCATCGGGGGTCTCAGCCCTTCTTCTGGTTGGTCAGGGCGCGCTTGATACGCCCGGCAGCCCGGCGCCACAGCGGGCGCGGCGCGGCGGCCTTCTTCTTGGGGGCGCTCGGAGCGGCCTTCTTCGTGGCGGACGGCGTGTGCCGGTCGATCACCTTGGCGGCGCCGTCGGCGTCCACCACGACGTCCACGGGGAGCCGGGTCCACTTGCGCTCACCGCGGGCCGCGGAGGGCACGCCGACCCGGACCGCCCAGCGCATGCCGGTGAGCTTCTCCAGCGGCAGCGTGGCGGTGGCGATACGGCCGTCCAGGGTGGCGTCGGCCGGGTACTTGCCGACGTTCTTGCGCTCGAAGCGCAGCTGGACGGTGTCCCCGCCGGTCGCGGCGATGTGCAGCGGCAGGGGCAGCCGTACGGCGGAACCCTCGACGGTTCCCTCGGCGGGCGGCATGAAGGCGACCGCCTCGCCCTCCAGCTTGTTGGTGTGCTGGTCGACGTCGAGCGAGAGGTTGCCCGGTCCGTCGGTCCAGTACGGCAGGACGAGCCGCTGGGCCTCGCCGGTGAGGGCGGCCAGGCGGCCGGCCTCGACGTCCTCGCCGCGCACCGCGCCGAGCCGGGTCTCCTTGCTCCAGCCGCAGGACTTGATCCTGAGGTGCAGGTCCCAGATGCCTTTGTCGAGCGGGGCGCCGGAGGCCGCGGTCTCGGGGTCGAGCTCGGCGCGGGCGGAGATCCGCTGGCGGAGGACCCCGTCCCCGGACGCGATCTCGTGCAGCTCGCTCTTCACGGGCAGGTAGAACTGCCGGGCGTCCTCGCGGTGCCGGACCACCAGGTCCACATCGCTCTTGGCGAGCGGGGCGTCCAGCTTGATGCCCTGGTCGTCGAGGGCCTTGACGGCCTCGTCGGACAGCGGCAGACCGAGCAGCCGGCGCTCGCCCTCCTGACGGAAGCTCATCGGCTCGTCGCCGATGTGCAGTTCGGAGTCGAAGCCGACGTGCAGGGTGCCGTCCCGCCACTCCAGCGAGGTGAGCTCGCCGGTGGGCTTGATCTGGGCCTCCCACTCGGCGAGCGTGCGGATGTCCTGGTAGCGGTCGGCGAAGACCAGCCCGGCGACCACCTTCTGGGTGAGGCCGAGACGGGCGACGACACCGGGCCCGAAGCGCTCGGTGACCACCTTGTGGATCTCGGTGTACAGCTCCTCGGCGTAGTCCTCGGGGAGCTTCAGGAGGCGCTGGCCGCGCAGCCGCTCGACCATCTCGTTGCGCAGCCAGCGGCTGAACAGCTTGTCGCGCAGCGCGCCGGGCTCGGTCAGCGACTCGACGACGTCGAGGGCCTCGCGCAGGTTGCCGAAGTAGCCGACCGGGTCGAAGCGCTGGAAGCCGGCGTTGGAGCCGTCGTCACGGGTGATGTGGTAGTAGCACAGGTAGTCGCCGAGCACGGAGACGTTCTTCGCGCGCAGATAGGTCTCCACGACGAAGACGTGGTCCTCAAGGCGGCGGCGACCCTCCTTGAAACGGATCCCGTGCTCGTTGAGGAACTCCCGCCGGAACATCTTGTGCGGGGTGAGGCTGTCGATCAGCGGCGCGTCGGCGACGGTGGCGCGCGGCCGGTTGACCCGGAACAGCTCCTGCGGGACCGGGCGGCCGATGCCCGCCATCTTCCCGACGACCACATCGGCCTCGTTGGCCTTGCCGTAGTCGTACATCCGCTCAAGGGCCTCGTCGCCGAGCCAGTCGTCGTGGTCGACGAACATGACGTACTCGCCCTGGGCGGCCTCGATGCCGGTGTTGCGGGGCCTGCCCGACCAGCCGGAGGACTCCTGGTGGATGACGTGGAAGTGCGGGTGCTCGGCGGCGAGCTGGTCCAGGCGGGCCGGCGTCTCGTCGGTGGACCCGTCGTTGACGAAGAAGACCTCGAACTCGTCCGGGGTCAGGCTCTGCCGGAGCAGGCCCGTGATGCAGTCCTCGACGTACTTGCCGGGGTTGTAGACCGCGATGACGACGCTGACCTTGACCGTCACGCCGTGTTCTCCTTCAGATGGACCCGGTGGATCTCCGGGAAGGCCTCGGTGAGAGCCGCGCGCCAGTCGCGCAGCGGCTCGATGCCGGCCTCGGCGAACCGGCCGTGACCGAGGACGCTGTAGGCGGGACGGGGGGCGGGGCGTACGAACGCGGCGCTGGTGGTGGGGCGGACCCGGTCCGGGTCGGTGCCGAGCAGGCGGAAGATCTCCTGGGTGAAGCCGTGCCAGGTGGTCTCGCCGGAGCTGGTGCCGTGGTAGACGCCGGCCGGGGCGGTGCCGGCCAGGGCGCCGAGGCCCAGCTCGACCAGCAGACCCGCGAGATCGGCGCTCCAGGTGGGCTGGCCACGCTGGTCGTCGACGACGTCCAGGGTGTCCTTGACGCCCTCCAGCTTGATCATCGTCTTGACGAAGTTGGGGCCACCGGTGCCGTACAGCCAGGCGGTGCGCACGACGTACCCACGCTCGGTCCCGAGGACCGCCTTCTCGCCGGCGAGCTTGGTGCGGCCGTAGGCGCTGCGGGGCGCGGTCGGGGCGTCCTCCGCGTACGGCTCCTGAGCGTCCCCGGCGAACACGTAGTCCGTGGAGACGTGCAGCAGGACGGCGCCGGTGCGGGCGCAGGCCTCGGCGAGATTGCGCGGCCCGTCGCCGTTGATGGCGAGCGCCTCGTCCTCACGGGTCTCGGCGTCGTCGACGGCGGTCCAGGCGGCGCAGTTGACGACCACGGCGGGCCGGTGCTCTTCGAGGGCCGCGCTCACGGCGTCGGCGTCGGTGAGGTCCAGCGCCTTGCGGTCGAGGGCGACGAACCGCTCCCCCGACTGGGCCAGCCGGGCCAGGACGTCCTGGCCCAGCATGCCGCCCGCGCCCGTGACCAGCCAGGTGCGGTTGTCGGTCACAGCGCGGCCCGCTCCTTCAGCGGCTCCCACCAGGCGCGGTTGTCGCGGTACCACTGCACGGTCTCGGCGAGGCCCTGCTCGAAGCTCTTGCGGGGCTCGTAGCCGAGCTCCTCGCGGATCTTCGTGCAGTCGACGGAGTAACGGCGGTCGTGGCCCTTGCGGTCCTCGACGTACTCGACGCTGGTCTCCCAGTCGGCGCCGCACGCCTTCAGCAGCAGCCCGGTGAGCTCCTTGTTGGAGAGCTCGGTGCCGCCGCCGATGTTGTAGACCTCGCCGGCGCGTCCCTTGGTGCGCACGAGCTCGATGCCCTGGACGTGGTCGTCGATGTGCAGCCAGTCGCGGACGTTGCCGCCGTCGCCGTACAGCGGGACCTTCTTGCCGTCGAGGAGGTTGGTCACGAAGAGCGGGATGACCTTCTCGGGGAAGTGGTGGTGCCCGTAGTTGTTGGAGCAGCGGGTCACGCGCACGTCCAGGCCGTGGGTGCGGTGGTACGACAGCGCGATCAGGTCGCTGGACGCCTTCGCCGAGGAGTACGGCGAGTTGGGCTCCAGCGGGTGCGTCTCGGGCCAGGAGCCCTCGTCGATCGAGCCGTAGACCTCGTCGGTGGAGATGTGCACGAAGGTCTTGATGCCCGCGCGGTGGGCCGCGTCGATGAGGGTGTGGGTGCCGACCACGTTGGTGCGCACGAACTCGGCGCCCCCGTCGATGGAACGGTCGACGTGCGACTCGGCGGCGAAGTGCACCACCTGGTCGTGCTCGGCCATCAGCTTGCCGACCAGCTCGGGGTCGCAGATGTCGCCCTGCACGAAGGCGAAGCCGGGGTGCTCGCGCACCTCGTCGAGGTTGGCCGGGTTGCCCGCGTAGGTCAGCTTGTCGAGGACGGTGACCGAGACGTCACCGGGCCCCTCGGGGCCGAGCACGGTACGGACGTAGTGCGAGCCGATGAAGCCGGCACCGCCGGTCACCAGAATCCGAGTGGTCATGAAGAGATCTGCACCTTGCTGTGATCACCGAGCACGAGCCGGTGTGCCTTGGGGTTACGGGGCGCGGGCGTGACCTCGACGTCACGTCCGATGAGCGAGGCCTCCACGCGGCGCACGCCGGTCACGGACGAGCCGCGCAGCACGATGGAGTACTCGATTTCGCTGTCCTCGATCCGGCAGTCCTCCGAGACGGACGTGAACGGACCGATGTACGCGTCGTTGACCACCGTGCCGGCACCGATGATGGCAGGACCGACGATCCGGCTGCCACTGACGCTGGCGCCCGCCTCGATGCGGACCCGGCCGATGATCTCGCTGCTCTCGTCGACCGTGCCCTCGTTCACCGGATCGACGGTCTCCAGGACCGACCGGTTGACCTCCAGCATGTCGGTGACGTTGCCGGTGTCCTTCCAGTAGCCGGAGATGGTCGTGGAGCGGACGTCACGCTTCTGGTCGATCAGCCACTGGATCGCATGGGTGATCTCCAGCTCGCCGCGCCAGGACGGCTCGATGGAGCGGACGGCTTCGTGTATGGCCGGGGTGAAGAGGTAGACACCGACGAGTGCCAGGTCGCTCTTGGGCTGCTTCGGCTTCTCCTCCAGGCCCACCACGCGGCCCTCGCCGTCGAGTTCGGCGACACCGAAGGAGGTGGGGTTGGGGACGCGGGTCAGCAGGATCTGCGCCTCGGGCCGCTCGGCGCGGAACTCGTCCACCAGACCGGTGATGCCACCGACGATGAAGTTGTCGCCGAGGTACATGACGAAGTCCTCGTCACCGAGGAACTCCTGCGCGATGAGGACGGCGTGGGCCAGGCCCAGCGGCGCGTCCTGCGGGATGTAGGTGACCTTGATCCCGAACTGGGAGCCGTCACCGACCGCCGCGCGGATCTCGTCCGCGGTGTCGCCGACGACGATGCCGACCTCGCTGATCCCGGCCTCGGCGATCGCCTCCAGTCCGTAGAACAGCACCGGCTTGTTGGCGACCGGCACCAACTGCTTGGCGGAGGTGTGGGTGATCGGGCGGAGGCGGGTGCCCGCTCCCCCGGAGAGCACGAGAGCCTTCACGAAAGTCCCTATTTGTCTAATTTAAGCGTCAATCTCGGCTCACATCATAACCCTGGGGACAGGACCGGGATTCACCGGCCATTCACATGATCGATCACCGGTTGACAACTTTCCGTCGGACGCAATACCCACAGAATCACGAAATCCGCCCCCGGCGAACCAGGAGCGGATTTCGATCTTCAGACGGCTGAAATTGTGCGGTGCCCGTGCGTCAGGACTCGTCGGCCGGGGTCGACACGGACTGCGGCGACTGCTGCTCGGCCGCCACCGTCTTCTTCGACGCCGCCTTCTTCGCGGTCGTCTTCTTGGCGGCGGTCTTCTTCGCGACCGTCTTCTTGGCAACGGTCTTCTTGGTCGCGGCCTTCTTCGCCGTGGCCTTCTTGGCCGTCTTGCGGGCCGTCTTCTTGGCCGGAGCCGCCTCCTCGGCGGCCTCCTGCGCGTCGACCGGCGCCTCGGCCGACGGCACGACCACGACGGCCGCCTCCTCGGACGCGGTGGGCGCGGTGGCCTTGCGGACGGCACGGCGGCGCGGACGGGCCGGGGCGGCGCTCTCGGCGACGGCCTCGGGCTCGGCCGACGCGACCGGCGAGGCCTCCTCGGCCTGTGCCTCGACCACCGGCGCGGCCTCGGCGACCGTCACCACGGCCGACTCGGCACCCGCCGGGGAACCGGCCGGAGCCGACGCCCTGCGGGTGGCCCTGCGACGCGTGCGGCCCTGGGGAGCGGCCTCGTCGGCAGCGGCGGGCTCGCTCGCGGTCGCGGCCTCCACGACGGGGTCCTCCGCGGCAACCGGCTCGGCCTGGGCCTCGGCGGCCGTCTCCGGCTGCACCGGACGCGCGATCTCCGCCTCGGCCGGTACGGCCTGAGCGGTCGGGACCTCGACGTCCTCGGAGACCTGGCTCTCCTGGTCGGCCGGCGCCTCGGCGCCACCCGGCCTCCGCGACCCGCCGCCCCGCGGGGCACCGGCCGGAGCGGACGCCCGGCGGCTCGCCCTGCGACGGCCACGTCCGCGCGTGGCCGCGGCCTCCGCCTCGGCGACGCTGCTGTACAGCTCCTCGTCGGGGGCGAACTCGGTGGGCGCGAGGGCGATCGGCTCGGCCACCTCGGCGGCGAGCTCCGCCTCGGTCTCGACCTCGATGTCCTCCGGCGCCTCCAGGGCGGCCGCGGCCTCGTGGGTGTGCTCGTGCGTGTGCTCGTGCCCGTCGCCGCCGCGCCCGCGCTTCTTGCGCTTGCCGCCGCCACCGGCGGAGGTCGGCTGCTCCATGTGGACGATGACACCGCGGCCGTTGCAGTGGACGCAGGTCTCCGAGAAGGACTCCAGCAGGCCCTGTCCGACCCGCTTGCGGGTCATCTGGACCAGGCCCAGCGAGGTGACCTCGGCGACCTGGTGCTTGGTCCGGTCCCGGCCGAGGCACTCCAGCAGACGCCTGAGCACCAGGTCCCGGTTGGACTCCAGGACCATGTCGATGAAGTCGATGACGATGATGCCGCCGAGGTCACGCAGCCTGAGCTGACGCACGATCTCCTCGGCCGCCTCCAGGTTGTTCCTGGTGACCGTCTCCTCCAGGTTGCCGCCCTGGCCGGTGAACTTGCCGGTGTTGACGTCGACGACGACCATCGCCTCGGTCCGGTCGATCACCAGCGAACCGCCACTGGGCAGCCAGACCTTGCGGTCCAGTGCCTTGGCGAGCTGCTCGTCGATCCGGTACGTGGCGAAGACGTCGACCTCGGAGGTCCACCTCTGGAGCCGGTCGGCGAGGTCGGGCGCGACGTGCGAGACGTATCCGTGGATGGTCTGCCAGCCCTCGTCACCGCTCACGACGACCTTGGAGAAGTCCTCGTTGAAGATGTCGCGGACGACCCGGACGGTCATGTCCGGCTCGCCGTAGAGCAGCGTGGGGGCGTTGCCGCTCTTGGCCTTCTTCTGGATGTCCTCCCACTGACCCTGCAGCCGCTCGACATCGCGGCGCAGCTCGTCCTCGCTCGCGCCCTCGGCGGCGGTGCGCACGATGACGCCCGCGTCCTCGGGGACGATCCTCTTGAGGATGGTCTTCAGCCGCGCGCGCTCGGTGTCGGGCAGCTTGCGGCTGATGCCGGTCATGGAGCCCTCGGGGACGTACACCAGGTAGCGGCCCGGGAGGGAGACCTGGCTGGTCAGACGCGCGCCCTTGTGCCCGATCGGGTCCTTCGTCACCTGGACGAGCACGGGCTGGCCGGACTTGAGCGCGGACTCGATGCGGCGCGGCCCGTTGGCCATGCCGAGCGCCTCGAAGTTGACCTCACCGGCGTACAGCACCGCGTTGCGGCCCTTGCCGATGTCGATGAAGGCGGCCTCCATCGACGGCAGCACGTTCTGGACCTTGCCCAGGTAGACGTTGCCGACGTACGAGGTGGCCTGCTCCTTGTTGACGTAGTGCTCGACGAGCACACCGTCCTCGAGGACGCCGATCTGGGTGCGCTCACCGCTCTGCCGGACGACCATCACGCGCTCGACGGCCTCGCGGCGGGCCAGGAACTCGGCCTCGGTGATGATCGGGACGCGGCGACGCCCCTGCTCGCGGCCCTCACGGCGGCGCTGCTTCTTGGCCTCAAGACGGGTCGAGCCCTTGATGGACTGCACCTCGTCGGACGGCTCGGCCTTCGCGCGCGGCTCGCGCACCTTGACGACGGTCCGCTCGGGGTCGCCGTCACCGGGCTCGGCGTCGGCGGCCGAGTCACCGGCCCGGCGCCTGCGGCGACGGCGGCGACGGCTGCTGGAACTGGAGCCGCCGGACTCGTCCGAACGGGCGTCCTCGTCGTCCTCGTCGTCGTGCTCGGCGTCGTCCTCGTCCTGCGCGGCCCGCCCGGTCTCCTCGGCGGGTTCGTCGGAGTCCTCCGCGTCCTCGTCAGAGGCCTCGGCGGACTCGCCGCGACGACGGCGACGTCCACCGCGCCGACGGCGGCGCCGCGACCCGGGCTCCTCGGTGTCGTCCCCATCGGCGGAGTCCTCGGCGGCCTCGTCCGTCTCCTCTTCCTCCACGACGGTCTCGGCGGCGGTCTCCCGCACCTCGGGCTCGTCACCGGCACCCCGGCGCCGGCGGCGGCGCCGCGACCCGGTCTGCTCCTCGGCGATCTCCTCGACCGGCTCGACGACGGACTCGACGGACTCGTCCGGCTCGCTGTGCCCGGCCACCGCCTCCGCGGCGGCCTCGGCGGCGGCCCGCTGCGGGGTCTGGAACTGCGGCTCGGTGAAGACGGGCGCCTGGAACACGGCGACCGCGGGCCGCGCGGGCCTACGC
Organism: Streptomyces sp. SLBN-8D4; assembly: GCF_049739545.1. Classification (NCBI taxonomy): domain Bacteria; kingdom Bacillati; phylum Actinomycetota; class Actinomycetes; order Kitasatosporales; family Streptomycetaceae; genus Streptomyces; species Streptomyces sp. SLBN-8D4. Next base: position 6,445,864 of record NZ_JBMGQC010000001.1, on the reverse strand, counting down.
GACGCCCCGTCCTCCTCCTCGGCACCGGCAGCGGCACCGCGCCGCGCGGGCTCGGAGAACCCGGTGGCGGCCTGGCGGACGGACCGGCGACGGCCACGACGCGGGGCGGCCTCCTCGACGGGGGCCTCCTCGGTGGGGGCCTCAGTGGTGGGGGCCTCAGCGGCGGGTTCCTGCACGGCGGGGACCTCGGCAACCGGCTCGGACGGCGTGGCCTCGACGGCCTCGCCCTCGGGGGCACCGGCAGGCGCGGAGACGCGACGCGTGGCACGGCGGCGGGTACGACGCGGGCTCGCGTCCTCGGCATCGGCGCTCTCGGCGGGCGCTTGCGCGGCCACCGGCTCGACGGTCTCGGCGACCTCGACGGCGGCAGGCGCCGCGGCCACGGGCTCCGCGGCCTCCGGAGCACCGGCGGGCGCGGCGGCGCGGTGCGAGGCACGGCGGCGCGTACGCCCGGCGGGCGCGGCGGTCTCGGCAGCGGGCGCCTCGTCGGCGCTCTCGGCCACGGCAGGCGTCTCGGCGGTCACCACGGGCACCACGGTCCCGGCGGCCTCAGCGGCCGCGGCCTCACCGGCGGGCGCGGACACCCGACGGGTCGCGCGCCGACGGGTACGCCCGGCGGGCGGAGCCGCGTCCTCGACGGCGGGCGCGCTGTCCGCGGCCGCGGTCTCGGCGGGCGCCTCGGCGGCCACCGCAGGCACCACGGTCTCGGCGGCCTCGGCCGCAGCGGGAGCCCCGACGGGGGCGGACGCCCGGCGCGTCGCACGCCGACGCGGACGCCCGGCGGGCGCGGCGGCCTCGGCCGGCTCCTGCGCCTCAGGGCTCTGGGTGTTCTCGACGTTCTCGTCGAGCTTCTCCTCCTCGTCCGTGACGAGGTCCTCCGCCTCCGCGGCCGGTATGGCCGGAGCGACGACCTCCTCGCCGCCCGGGGCGGCGGCGACCGGCGGTCCCGCCGGCCTGGAGGCGGCACGGCGCCGACGACGCGGCGGCAGGGTGTCGCTCGGAGTGTTCTGTTCGGAACCCTCGATGGGTTCGGTCGGTTCGAGCATGCGGGCTTGTCTCCCGTCAGGCTCCCGGGCGCCGCGCCTGGTCCGGCGAAGATGCCGGTGACGTCCGCGGCTCGCGCGATGCGCGGTGCCGCCGTCCGGGGCGCGGGCGCCGCACGGGAGCTCTCTGTGTCCTGTCTCGCCGGTTCCGTACGCCCTTGTTGGGTACGGCCTGGCGAAAGTCTTGTGGTCAGTGCACTGCCCGACCCAGGTGGCTCCCGAGTCCGAGGGCTGCGCTACGACGCCCGTCCTTCGCGGGACCTTCCTTACGCCGGCGCCTTCGCGGCGGCAGTCGGTTCGGCCTGTGAGTGGGCCTCGGCTGCCTCGCGGTCGGGCGCGAGCGGGTCGGTCACCGTGCCGGTCTCTTCATCGAGCAGCCCCTGCGCCAGCCTGGTCACCGCTGCGGGGACCGGCGGCGCCAGGTCGGCCACGGCGCGGAGACCGGACAGGACGTCGTCGGGTCGTACGGCAGGCGTCACGTGCCGAACAACCAGCCGCAGTATCGCACAGGGCTGCTCGGTCGGCCTATCAGCAGGTTCACTGTGCGTTTCAAGTTGTACGACCGCGGGGCGGGCGTCGAAGGTCCTCAGGCCGTTCTTGGTGGTGCGCTGGACCTCGACCGCCTCGGCGGCGTTGAACGCGGCGACCGCGCGCCCGACCTCGGCCGGGTCCACGCCGTCCAGCCTGAGCTCCCACACGGAAGCGGTGAGCCGGTCGGCGAGTCCCGAGGTGCGGGCCTCGACCGCGTCGACGACGTCCAGCCCGGCGGGCAGCGACTCGTCGAGGAGGAGCCGCAGCTTCTCCGGGTCGCGCGCCTGCGTGAGCGCGATCTCCAGGTACTCCGCCTCACTGCCCGTGCCGGTGGGTGCGGCATTGGCGTACGACACCTTCGGATGCGGCGTGAACCCCGCCGAGTACGCCATGGGCACCTCGGCACGGCGCAGCGCACGCTCGAAGGCGCGCTGGAAGTCACGGTGGCTGGTGAACCGGAGGCGGCCGCGCTTGGTGTAGCGCAGTCGGATGCGCTGCACCGCCGGTGCGGGCGGCGGGCCTTCGGGCTGTCGCTTGCCCAGTGTCGCTCAGTCCTTCGTGAGTGCGGTCGTACTGCTACCAAGAGTACGTGTGTCGGCGGCGGTCGGTTCCCGCCGGGCCACCAGCTCACGCTCACGGGTCTCCGCGTCCGCGCCGAAGAGCATCCGCCGGACGTCGGCCCGGGCCTGCCGTACGGACTCCCGGGCGGAGGCGAGCGTGGCCCGGGTGATCCGGCCCACACTGCGCGCGGCCTCGGCGACGGGACGCAGCACCGTGTCCCGGATCGCGTGTCCGACGGGGGTCAGGATCTCGCGGTACACCCAGCGCACCGGCTCGACGAAGACCCACCGGAAGAGGGTGCCGAGGAACCGGCCGACGGCGAGGGAGACGTGCCCCGCGATCCGCCAGGCGTGCCCGAGCGCGTCCCACACCTCCCGACCGACGACGGCGAGGGCTCTTCCCACGGGCGCGAGGATCCAGCGCCACAGGGCGACGGCGGGCAGCACGAGCAGGATCCGGGCGATCCAGTACAGGCCGACACCGACACCGGTGACCACGGCGCTCGCCAGCCACACGAGCCCCCTGGCGCACCAGACGATCGCGCGCCCCACCGGCGTGAAGATCCAGGCGAGCACGGCTCCGACGCCCTTGAGGAGCCACACGATCCCGTGCCCGAGCGGAGTGAACACGCGCGCGTACACCCACGTCAGCCCGGCCACGAGGCCCCGCAGGACCCACGTGATCCCCCGCAGGACTGCCACGATGCCGTGTCCGATCACTGTGAAGATCCAGACGAGGCCTGCGCCAAGGCCCTTGAGGAGCCACACGATGCCGTGCCCGACCGGAGTGAGCACGCGCGCGTACAGCCACGCCAGGCCGGCACCCACTCCCCGCGCGGTCCAGGCGATGCCGTGCCCGACCGGCGTCAGCACATACCGGTACAGCCACACCAGGGGGACGACAAGGAGCACCTTGCCGAGCCAGCCGACCGCCTTGGCGAGCGGCACGACCAGGTATCGCCACAGGGCCACGCAGGGCCAGACGACCAGTGCCCGCCACAGCGGCCGCAGCACGCTGTCCCGCAGGAAGCGCCCCACCACGACGAACGCGTCCCACACGAGCCGCACGGGCACGACCAGCACGAGCACCACGATGCGTACGGGGATGCGAATCGCGACGGTCAGACATCCCTCGGGCGGGGGTGCCTGCGGCGCGGGCTGCTTCTCCAGGTCCATAACGACGTAGACGCCTCAGTTCCCCGTACGGATCCAGTACCGCAGCTTTACGCCGCGCCGGTCCTCGAATTCTCCGTCATTGGCCTCGATCACCTTACGAGACGCGGTGTTGGTGGCGTCACAGGTCACCAGGGCCCGGTCGATGCCGAGTTGACGGCAGACGGGCAGGGCGGCAGCGAGCATGGCGGTGGCGTGTCCCCGTCGCCGGGCGCCGGGGCGGACCACGTACCCGATGTGGCCGCCGAGTTCCAGCAGGTGCGGGGTGAGCCGGTGCCGTATCGAGAGCCTGCCGAGGAAGGTGTCGTCCTCGACGTACCAGAGGTTCGTCATCGGCACCCAGTCCGGCCGGCGCGGCCGCCGCGTCTCCGCGCGCAGCATGTCCACGAAGGCCGCGAAACCCGCGGGCTCCCGCAACACCTCCGCGTGCGGTCCGATCCACCCGCTCTCCAGCACGGCCGGGTCCTGGCCGGCTTCGGTGAACTCGCGTACGGCGTCGAGGTAGGAGGCGTGGAACCGGACGTCGGGCACGGTCAGCTGCGGCATCACCCCATGATGGCGAGACCGCGGCCCGCCCCGGCCACGGATTTGCGCGGGCCCGCGGTGCCGGCCGCCATGAGAGCCCGTGCACTATGTCCCCATGATTACGCTTACGAAGGAAGACGGCCCCGCCGACCTGGACGGCGTGACCCATCTGTCCATAGGGGCCTCCTGGGACCCCACCGCGGGTGCCAGCGGCGGGGTGATCGGCAAGCTCCGCCGCAAGAGCGGCACGGACCTCGACCTGATCGCCGTCGCCATGCACGACGGCGACCCGGTGCGCCTGGCGGGCCTCGACTCGCTCGACCCCATAGGCAACGGCTCCCTGCTCCACAGCGGCGACAACCAGACCGGCCACGGGGACGGCGACGACGAGACGGTCACCGTCGAGTTCGCGAAGCTCCCGCCGCACATCACCTCGATCGTGTTCGTCGCCGCCGCCTACAAGAAGGGCAGCTCCTTCCAGAAGGCCCGCAACATCAGCTTCAAGGTCTACGACGCCTCCGGCGGCAGCTCCCAGCAGGTCGCCGACATCTGGCCGAGCATGCTCACCACGGACAACGGCTGCGCGGTCGCCAAGGCGGTCCGGGTCGGCACCACCTGGAAGCTCGAAGTCATCAACACCACCGGAAAGATCAAGCAGGGCGACGAACTGGCCCTGATGCGCTTCGCCGTGAGCAAGTAGCGGGTGGGAGCAGCGAGATGCCGAGGGGCAGGGCCACGCCATGAGCGGCCCTCCCCCTCACCTCTTGCTCTCCTCACCGATGAATTCCGAAGCTCCAAAGGGTCTGCCCCCGCACAGGAGAAAGCCGCGTACGCACTCTGTGAGGGACCCATGACCGCACACGCACTGCCTCCCGTCGTCGACGCCGCGACGTGGGAGCGCCGGCTCGGGGAACTGCGAGCCCGGGAGAAGGCCGCGACGCGCGAGCTCGACGCCGTCGCCGCCGAACGCCGTCGCCTCCCGATGGTCGAGATGCCCGACTACACACTGGAGGGCGAGGACGGCCCGGTCCGCCTGGCGGACGTCTTCGAGGGCAAGAGCCAGCTGATCGTCTACCACCACATGTGGTTCGCCGGTCAGGAGTGGCAGTGCCCGGGCTGCACCGGCTTCACCTCGCAGTACACCCGCCTGGAGTTCCTGGACAACTACGACGCACGCTTCGTGATCGTCACCCAGGGCCCGATCGAGGAAGCGCTCGCCTACAAGGAGCGGGTCGGCAACAAAATGCCGTGGTACTCCACCGCGAACAGCCCCTTCGGGACCGACGTCGGCGCCCCGCCCGACGGAGGGTTCGCGGTCAACGTCTTCCTGCGCGACGGCGACACCGTCCACCGCACCTGGCACACCAACGGCCGCGGCACCGAACAGCTCAGCCACACCTTCGCCCTGATCGACCTCCTCCCCTACGGCCGCCAGGAGGAATGGCAGGACTCCCCCGAAGGCTGGCCCCAGTCCCCCACCTACAGCCGCTGGGCCACGTCCAAGGACATCGCGGCGCTCTACGTCCCGAACACGGTCGACGGTCGCTGAGCCCGGCCCCGGGCGGGGGCGCCACGCCCTGCTCCCCTCGCCCGGGCGGTCCATACTGATGGCAGGAGTGACGCCGCCCTTCGCGCGAGGAAGGTGAGTGCGCCCATGTGCCGCTGGATCGCCTACTCAGGTACGCCCGTCCTTCTCAGCCACGTCCTGTTCGAGCCTCGCCACAGTCTGATCGACCAGAGCCTGCACTCCCGCATGGGGGTGGAGACCACCAACGGCGACGGCTTCGGCGTCGGCTGGTACGCGCAGGAGCTCACCACACCGGCGGTGCTACGGGACGTGGGCCCCGCCTGGAACAACCGGAACCTGCAGGAAGTCGCTCACCACGTCCGCTCGGGGCTGTTCTTCGCCCACATCAGGGCGACGACCGGAACAGCCGTCCAGCAGACCAACTGCCACCCCTTCCGCAGGGACCGCTGGCTGTGGATGCACAACGGCATGATCAACGAATTCCATCGGCTCAGACGTGACCTGGCCCTGGCCGTCGACCCGGCCCTCTATCCCGAGATGGAGGGCTCCACCGACTCAGAGCTGATGTTCTACCTGTCCCTGACCTTCGGCCTCACCGAGGACCCCCCGGGTGCCGTGGCCCGCATGGCCGGCCTGGTCGAGGAGACAGCACGCAGACACGGCGTCCCCCACCCCCTCCAGATGACCGTCGCCCTCGCCGACGGCGACCGCCTGTGGGCCTTCCGCTACTCCAGCGAGGGCGCGTCGCGGTCCCTCTTCTACAGCACCCGGGTGGACTCCCTGCGCGCCCTCCACCCGGACGCCGCCTTCCTCCGAGACGTCGGGGAAGAGACCCGCCTGGTCGTCTCCGAGCCCCTGGGCGACCTGCCCGGCGCCTGGAACGAAGTCCCCGAGAGCAGCTACGGCATCGTCCAGCCGGGCGAGGACATCCTCCACCCCTTCCAGCCCCAACTCCCTTAGCCGTAGCGTCGGGGCGCCGCCGTTACCTCCCTGCGCCGGCGGCGGCGTCGTATCGGTCATCGGCGTCTACGGCGGCCTGATCGACAAGTTCCCGGCGGGTGCCTGGATGAACAGGTCCCTGACCCTGCGCACCGGACAGTGCCATGCGCAGAAGTACATGAAGCCGCTGCTGAACCTGATCGAGCAGGACAAGGTCGATCCCACCCGGGTCATCACCCACCAGCTGCCCCTGACCAAGGCACCGACGCCATGAAGGCCGCTCGGGTTCACAGCCCAACGATCAGACGACCTGACATGGTGCGACCTTGCCCGGAATGCGATGTTGCCCCCTCCGGTGAATGCTGGAGGAATGAACTCGCACCACCAGCCCGAGCACACGTTCCAGATCGACAACCGGATCGTCACGATGGGTGCCGTACTCACCGCGGCCGGGGCCCTCCTGTCCGGCGCCGGCATGGCCGTTATGGCATTCGCCGCGGTCAAGGCGGGCAAGCGCATGATCCGCAACATGGACGTGCCTCCCTCCCAGCAGGCGGCCTTGAAGTGGCAGCAGGCCAAGGAGGCCTCCCGAGCGGGCATGGATGCCTGGCACTCCGCGTCCGACGTTCAGAACGCTTCCGGCCGGGGTGGCGTCGGAAGCAATCTGTGAGTATTTCGGGTGGCCTGGCCCGGCTCCCGGCTGAGTCGTTCCTGTCGTGGCAGGAAGCTGACCCCCTCCTCAAGCACTGCCCCAAGCCCACATCCGTCCGCAGTCGACTCGCGCCACGGAGCAGCCGTCGCCATCAGGCCGGCGCAGGCACTGCCCACGCCCTCAGTAGCTGGCAGTCCGGTCAAAGCTGGTGACGTTGAGCTTGATGCCCTTCACGCTCTTGAGCGTCGTGAAGAACTCACCCCGCGCCGTCTGGCCGGGTTGCACGTTGGTCTCGAACTCCGAACCGTCCCCCACGCGAGTGCCGTCGGCGTCGACCGCTTCCCAGTCCCAGGAGTAGTCGGACTTCGCGCTGCTGCTGTTCTTGATCGTCCAAACGAGCCAGATGTCGGTGATGCCGGCTTGCGAGCGGTCGTCGAGCTTGAAGCTGACGAGGTCGGCTCGTTCCCCCTCCGGCTCCGCTGTCCGCCCCTGGTGCCTCTTCGCGGTGGGACTCGTACTGGGCGCAGCGGTGGTGCTCTCATCCTTGTCCCCCGACGCGATCACCAGCACCACGATGAGGATGACGACCATCGCGGTCACGGCGCCGGCGCATCCCCAAAGACACCCACGGCCCCGTCGCTTCTTCCGCGGCGGCTCAGGGGGCGAGGTCCACTGCCCGGGAGGGGGAGAAGCCTGGCCCCGACTTCCCCACCGAGGACTGCCCCCAGACGGCTCGCTCGCTGACATGGCGCCTCCTCCGTAGCGGATATCGCCACGCTAGGAAGCCATGGGACACGTCGCGAACCGAGAGCAGCCACTCAGGCGACACCGAGCCGAGTACGGGACTCTCCTCGGCTCGCAACCCCCAGACCCACGCCGCCTCGGAATGGACAACCGCCGACCCTCTGCGCACCAGGTGCCCTCAGGACAGCAGCCGTCTCCTCCTCGCTTCCGTCCCCGAGGGCACCCACAATGCGCCGCAACCCCTCGCTCACGTCAGTAGGAGTGACCACTCGAAGCCGGTGCCGGACCACCATTCCTGACCGTAAGAGGCAGCAGCTTCTTCCCCTTACATGACCTGACCGCGTCCATCAGCACCGCGACCATGCGCTTGCCGGCAGGAAGTGGGGAAGGTCGTCCATCGCTTCGGAAGGTACGAAGATCGGCCGCGTGAACAGGTGATCACCCGCTCGCTGCACATCGATCACGACGCCCAGAGATTCTGAGACAGGGACGCCAGCGGCCATGTAACTGAGCTCCGTACCGGGCTCACGGGCATCGGCTCGGTCAAGCAACCACTGCTCCAAAACCGAGGGCGCGCGGCCGACCAGAGCCGTGTCGTCAGCGAAGACTTGAGGTCCACGCAGAGCATCCACCACGACACCGGCCAATCGTTGCTGCCGGTAGCAGAGCTTCAGGCCGAACTCTTGGTAGGTACCGCCCTCGACGCTGTAAACGGTCTCCTGCGCAGGCCGACTACGCGTGCACCTCTGCGATTCCGCCGTGACGGGGCTCAGAGCCTCCGAGACCTCGTCGGGGCTCATGCCGAAACTCAGCGGGCCCACGCCTATCAACGGATCCAGGGCCCACTGCTGCCGCTCGTCATCCGGCAGCACATCCCACCACTTCAACATGGCCACGAAGAGTAGGGCAGATTACTCGAACCTCTTTGCCCGCAGTCGACAGACCACAGACGCCAGACGCGCCGGACGGGCCGTGGGTAGGGCCTCAGACCCACTCCACCTCGGAATGGACAGCCGTCGAGGCCCTGGGAGGCGGCAGCGGCGTTCTCTGCGTCTCCCGCACGATCCACCTCCGCCCGCTCTCCACACCAAGTGCCCTGAGGACAACAGCCGCCTCTTCCTCGCTGCCGTCCCCGAGGGCACCCGCAGCAACTTCTTCCCGGTCGGGGCACTGGCGCATCGAGAACCAGCTGTACCCCGCGTCATGGCCGCCTGCACAACCTCGCCATCGGCGTCCACCGTCAAGACGGCCACACCAACAGCGCAGCCGCCCTCCGCCGCATCGCCCGAAACCACCCGCGGCCCCTCATTGCCCTCGGCCTGGCATGACGAACCCGGACACAAGATCACTTCTCAAAGACCCTGATGCAGTGTGGCCCACGGACTGTGCCGCTCGGGCACTTCCCGCCATGCCGTACCGGTACAGCTTCCACACGATCCCGTTGAGCACGGTACGTTCGTCCAACCGCTTCCTGCCCCGCAACGACTCGGGCAGCAGCGGCCGGACGAACTCCCACCCGTTTTCCGACAGTTCATGGCGACGTATAACCCGGCCATGAACCGTCACGCAAGATCATTTCGAAGACGCCGCCTAGGCCGCCGCGGCTGCTCGGTACACCTCCAGCATCCGCGAGGACTTCACATTCGAATCAAACCGGGCACCCATGACACTTGCTTTTCGGGACAGTGTGGCCAGCGCTTCCCGATCATCGATGAGTTCCTCGATCTGCTGAACGAACGTGTCCTCGCCCCCATAGCAGCAACCCGGCCCGAAGAGGTCTCCGTACGCTGCAATGTCACGCAGCAGAATCGGCAACCCGACGGCTGCCGCCTCCAAAACGGCCATGGGGCAGTTCTCCTGCGTTGACGGCAAGAAGAACAGGTCGGCCGCGGCAAGTCGCCAGAGAACCTCCAAGCGGTCGACCGGCCCGACAAAGCTCACATTTTCCGGAGCACGGGAAACAAGCGATCGCATTTCATTGCGGCGGTCCGCGAGCGGACCGAAGATCATCCCCCCCACCCAATGGAACCGGGCCTGCGGCAGAGCCCGGGCACATTCCACGAAGGTGGAAATTCCTTTTCTCGGCTGCACTTGCCCGACTCCCATCACGACGAACTCATCCTCCTTGACACCGAGCCGTTCACGGGACTCCACCCGGAGCCCGCTCAGCTTGCGCACGGCGGCGATGTCCACCGAGTTGGGAACGACGTGAATGGGCTTGACCACTCCCATACTCTTGAGCTCGGTCTCCACACTTCCACTTACAGCTACTACCGCATCGGCAGAATTGTAGGACGCGCGCAGGTGCCTCATAAAAGAGGAGTGCCAGTACCGATCGCCACGAAGGCTGCCCCGCAGCGATCCGGCCGTCAGATGAGCGGTAACGACCCGAGCCCGGCCGGACCTCAGAACACTCATAGCATACGGCCCCACCGTGTGCGCGTGGTGAACATCCGCCCGTCGCAAGCTGTTGGCCAGCACGTCGAGCCCTGGCATGCGGCGGAGCATGGCCACATCCTCGACGTACGCAGTGTGCACTCCGTGGCCACCCACGGTGAAAGCGGATTCCGAAAGGACGTTTACCCTCATTTAAGGGACTTTACATCATGGCGAAGTCGGGACAACGGTCCCGTACAGCGCTTGCGCATTTTCGTACGCCTGACTGCTTGCATTCTTGTTCTCTAGACCGGCCTGCACCACCATGTACGTCGCAAAACAGAGGAAAACAATATTGAGCGTGCTCAAATTAAGAATCCATCCTCCCCAGTACTTCCCATCGGAGTACCTGTGGAAGGTTTCACGTCCACTCAGACAGACCAGGATCAGGAACCCAATTCCATTGACCCGCTGCATCAGCTGGACACTCAGTCGATTACGTTCCACCTGCGAGTTGATCTGCGACTCGAGGAGCACCTGCTTCCCCATCACCTGATTAATCTGATACTCCAGGAACTTCTTGTAGCCGGCCCGCTTTTCTACCTCGGTGTAGACCTGGATCAGGTACGCGAAGGCCATGGCGAGCCCATAGGGAGCGAAGACCAGAGCTAACCAGTTCTTTCCGTGGTCGTGGTTGATTCCCCCAATGGTCAATGCCCCGACGGCAATGATCCCAGTGAAGTTGACGAATCGGTCGGCTGTCATCAGGAATTCTCGCATGGCCTTCGTGAGATCAGCCACCTCGGTGAGCATAATCTGGAGAAGCTGGTCGTCACGCGAGCCGCCGACTTCGACATCAACTGCAAAACGATCACTTGCCGATTGCCCGACTACGATTCTACGTGTCATGAGAGTCCCATGAATCTAGTCCGACCACCTTGAAGTAGACGGCAGCCACCCGGGCCGCGTAACGACTCGGGGTGTATTTTTCAACAGCCTGTCTCGCGTTCACTCCGAGGCGATGTCTGATGTCCGGCGCCCGGATTACTCGTACCAATTGTGCACCGAGTGACGACTCCGAGGTAGCGATATACCCGGTGACCGCGTGCCGAACCGCGAGTTCTGGGTCCAGCACAACGGCGGGAACTCCGGCCAGGGCCGCCTCATCGATGACCAAACCCTGGGTTTCCGACATGGCCGGATGCGCCAGGACGGTACAGGATTTGAGTACATGCCCGACCATCTCCCGCGGAAGAGGCCCGGAGAAAGTGACCGCGTGCGAAATCATCAGTGTGTGCGCAAGGCGCTCGTAGTGGGTTCTGTCCCGCCCTCCGCCGATAACATTCAGCCTGGCGCGCGGATACTCGGGCAAGACATGATGCGCCATCACACGCAAGAGCACATCGAGGTTCTTTTCTTTCGAGAGGCGCCCCACAAAGCAGATGACCGCGTCTCCACCATGCAACAGTTTGCGCAAAGATTTCAGGTGCATATTGGACTCGGCGTCGAGTTCCTGAACCGGAATCGGTGCCGTGGGAATCACGCTCACAGACCCACTGGGCATCAACTCGGCGACGCTCGCTGCAGCTTTGGGCGAGGGAGTGATGAGGTAGTCAAAAAGCGTGAGGGTTCCGCACAACATCTGCCGGTAGTACTCGGCCATCCTTCCTCTGCCGGTCAAAGCGATCGCCGTTCGCAGGAGCAGCCGTGCGACGGCGGTCGGCAAGGGACGCGGAGAACTCGCCAGGTACATCAGAGGGATGCAGAGATTCAGGACGGGGTAGGCCTTGCGATAGGCTTCCAAATCGGTGTGCCACGTAAGCACGCACTTTATTTCGAGGCGCCGGCAATGACTGGCCGCGAGCAGACCCAGAGAACCCAGGGTGTGTACGTGGACTACATCGGGCGCGTAATGCTCGATGATTCTTCTCACCACACCGGCCGACGGCCAGCTGAATCTGTAGTCCCCGTGTCCGGTGGAAAATGAGGGGACGAGGTAGGTCCTGTACCCGGCAGGTGGAATAGGCGTACCAGCTCGCGGGGCGATGACGGCCAACTCGTGCCCCAGCTCACGCAATCCAGCAGCCAGCGAGATGACGGACGCGGCGATCCCGTCCCTGTTCGGTGCATAGTTGTCCGAGACAATCAGCACTCGCATGCAATCGCGTCCTCCTTCCGGCCTCGATGGTAGTGCCGAGTGGCAACACCGGTACCTGGAAGCATTGAATCGGCCCGTGCTGCAGGGGCAAGGTCTTTGAGAAGTGATCTTGTGTCCGGGTTCGTCACCCCAGGCTGAGGGCGGTGAGGGGCCGCGGGTGGTTTCGGGCGATGCGGCGGAGGGCGGCTCCGATGTTGGTGTGGCCGTCTTGACGGTGGACGCCGATGGAGAGGTTGCGCAGGCGGCCATGACTACAGGCCCTCCCCAGGATGTCGGCACAGCCGACCAAGCTCTGGCTGTCCCCACAGCCAGTGGTAACCAATCGACTTAACCAGCAATCGCTGCTACAACCATCAACTTGCTGAAGGCAACTTGCAGCGGCTGTGCCGACAGGTCGGGACACGGTTGCGCCCCCTTCGTAAGGAAGGGGGCGCTCATGGTCGTCACCTAGCCTGTGCGCGGCTGACGAGCCTCAGATCCACTCCCCTTCAGAGCGGATGCTCGACGACTTCCCAGCACCGGCAGGGCGTGCGAGGGCTCTGCTGCGGCGCTGCCCACGGCTCGAAGCTCAGATCCCGACAGCGGCCGACGCAGCCGCCGTCTCGTCCTCGCCGCCGTCCCTCAGGTCACCCACAATGCGCCGCAACGCCTCGCTCACCTCAGTGCGAGTGACCGCTCGAAGCCGGTGTCGGCCCCGCGTTCTTGACCGTCAGAGGCAACAGCTTCTTCCCGGTCGGTCCGATCTGGATCTGCGTGTCCATCTGCGGACACATCCCGTCGTCGAAGCCATGGCCACGTGTCGTCAGGCATGACATCCAACACGGGTCTATGAACAGTCCCTTGCCTGCTTGCACTACCGACCGGAACCGCTCACCGGGGTCTTTGCCATCGGGGAGTCCTGCCCGCCTCCATCAAGGCGGAATGGTGGGTACTCATCGGTCATCAGTGCGGCATAGGCCAACACCCGTGCGGCCCAGCGGGCCAGGCCCAGCAGGAAGTCGAAGAGTTGAACCGGGTAACGGGCGGTGACCGCCAGGATGATCACGGCCACCAGGGAGAGGAAGGGAATCAGGCCCACGCCACGCCAACTGTCCGCTTCTCCCGAGCCCCAGCCACCGACGAACATCCCGACGACGATGTACTGCGGGATCGCCAGCAGCCACCACTTCACCAGGACCAGGCCGCGGGAGAGACGCTCGGGATAGGCGACGTCGAAATGCGCTGGGTAGTCGGGCACATCCGCGAGGGTGAACGGGGGGTACCGGTCGGTGCCGAGCGCGGTGTGGGCGTAATAGCTGACACGCCAATTCCAGCGCATTACGCCGACATTGAAGTCGAAGAGGGACCGAGGGTAGCGGCCGGTGAACAGGATGGCGAAGAACGCGACGACGGTCACGAAGACGAACGCAATCCACAAGAAGAACAGCACGATGTAGTGCGGGACAGCGAGGAGCCACTTCACCAGCCACAGCCATCTGGACAGTCGAGGGTCGAGAAACGCTTCGATACGCACAGATGACGCGGTGACAGGAATCATGTGGCCAACTCCTTTCGAGCGTCCCCGCCCGGCGGCCCCCCGCCCCTACCCTCACGCCAACGGGCAGGTTCCAGGGCGGTCGCCTGATCATGAATTCAGGCTCGCACGCGAGGTGGAAGGCCGCGAGTCGGGCGGGTCCGTTTGCCCGGGAAAGGACTCAGCCTTCCGCACGGCCGCTCGTCGCTCGCTCTCCGCACCGAGTGCCCCAGGACAGCAGCCGTCGCCTCCTCGCTGCCGTCCCGAGGACATCCACAATGCGCCGCACCGCCTCACTCACGTCAGTGCGAGTGACCACTCGAACCAGGTGCCGGACCCGCGTTCTTGACCGTCAGAGGCAACAGCTTCTTCCCGGTCGGTCCGATCTGGATCTGCGTGTCCATCTGCGGCCACGTTAGAACACTCATCCGCTCGCGGCCGTCGTCCCGGGATGGGGCGTGGCATACAACTCAGCGAGGATCGTGATCGACGTGCGGACCATTCCGATGGCGAGGGGCGGGGTCAGCACGGCATGGGTGAGATCCCCGTGCGCATACCTGTTCCGGATCGGCCGTCCGCAGCTATCGAGGAGGTCGTACTGCTCCTCAGTGAGGAGTCCGTCAGCGCGGGCCTTCCTGAGGAGAATGGCTAGGGTGCCCTCGCCGTAGCGGTCGGTTAGCGCAGTCTCGATGGCGATGACTGAGGTCGCTGCGCCGATCATCATGAACTCGTAGCGGTAGTAGCTCATGCGGATCAATTCGCGTGCCGTGGTCAGGACGCTTTCCGCAGACTGGGGGAGACCAGACGGGATTACGAGGTCACGAACCAGGTCGTGCATGTCAGCGAACTGGCTGGCCCAGTGACGTAATCGCTCGTCGGGTACGGGCCACGGCAGCTCGGAGGTGTAGCTCATGCCTCGGATTCTGGCAGCACGCACCCGTAATAACAGTCGAATAAACGGCCGCGCAGTCTGAAATGGCTGCGCTGCCCCCGGGAACGCCACGTCTGGGCCAGGCTTGGCTATGAGGAGTCGGCGTAGGCGAGGTGGGTGCCGCAGACGGTGCAGCGGAAGAGCATGGCGCTTGCGCCCTGCCCCAGGTGAGTCAGGAAACTCTCCAGCTGCGATGCGTCGTGCCACCCGCCCATCCGCAGGTCGGTCCGAAGCTGGTCGAGTGCCTCAGGGTGGGCGGCGAGTTCGGCGTGTCCGACCTCCCCGACGAAGGCAGCCGCGTCTTCACAGTGGACGAGCCAATGCGGGTCCTGCCAGGCATGGAATCCAGGAGTGCGGCGGGTGACATGCTCCAGGATCTCCCCGCTGACCCCGGCGAGCCCGTACGAGTCGGTGAACTCGCCCTCAAATCGTGCAGCGGCACTGCCGTCGGCGATGCACCAGGGACAGAACTGCCCGTCGACGTCCTGGGCCGTGTAGAAGCTCGCGGTGTAGATCCACCCGGTACTGCGCTCGCAACAGACGCAGGTCTCGGTGCCCTCGCGGATGGAACCGCTCGCAACAGGATCAGGGTGATAGCGGAATACGGGCAGGGCAGCGCTCATCAGCGAGCCTTCCTGTGCCGGAAAGGTGACCGTGTTGACGCGGGTGGCCTGAGCGTGGGTGGGCCCGCCTGTGAATCTCAGACCCACTCCACCTCAGAAACGATGCCCATCGAAGCCCCCGGGCCCGGCAGAGGCGTCCGGAAGAGCGTCGGCGGCGCCGACGGACGAGGCAATGAGACGCCGACCGCGGACAGTGCAGCCGTCACCTCGTCATCACCAGCCCCCGCCAGCGCCTCAACCACCCGATCGAGTGCCTCGCTCACCTCAGTGGGAGTGACCACTCGCAGCCGGCGTCGGACCCGCGTTCTTGACCGTCAGAGGCAACAGCTTCTTCCCGGTCGGTCCGATCTGGATCTGCGTGTCCATCTGCGGACACACCCCGCAGTCGAAGCAAGGCGTCCACCGGCAGTCCTCGACCTCCGTCTCGTCGAGGGCGTCCTGCCAGTCCTCCCAGAGCCAGTCCTTGTCGAGGCCGGAGTCGAGGTGGTCCCAGGGGAGGACTTCCTCGTAGGTCTTCTCGCGGGTCGTGTACCAGTCGACGTCCACGCCGAAGGCGGGCAGCGTCTTGTCGGCGCAGGCCATCCAGCGGTCGTAGGAGAAGTGCTCGCGCCAGCCGTCGAAGCGGCCGCCGTCCTCGTAGACGGCGCGGATCACGGCGCCGATACGGCGGTCGCCGCGGGACAGCAGGCCTTCCACGATGCCCGGCTTTCCGTCGTGGTAGCGGAAGCCGATCGAGCGGCCGTACTTCTTGTCGCCGCGGATCTTGTCACGGAGCTTGGCCAGGCGGGCGTCCGTCTCCTCGGCCGAGAGCTGCGGGGCCCACTGGAAGGGGGTGTGGGGCTTGGGGACGAAGCCGCCGATCGAGACCGTGCAGCGGATGTCGTTCTGGCCGGAGACCTTGCGGCCCTCGGCGATCACCTTGGTCGCCATGTCGGCGATCTGGAGGACGTCCTCGTCGGTCTCCGTGGGCAGGCCGCACATGAAGTACAGCTTCACCTGGCGCCAGCCGTTGCCGTACGCCGTGGAGACGGTCCTGATCAGGTCCTCTTCCGAGACCATCTTGTTGATGACCTTGCGCATGCGCTCCGAGCCGCCCTCGGGGGCGAAGGTCAGGCCGGAGCGGCGGCCGTTGCGGGTCAGTTCGTTCGCCAGGTCGACGTTGAAGGCGTCCACGCGGGTGGAGGGGAGGGACAGGCCGATCTTGTCCTCCTCGTACCGGTCCGCCAGGCCCTTCGCGATGTCGCCGATCTCCGTGTGGTCCGCCGAGGACAGGGAGAGAAGACCTACCTCCTCGAAGCCCGTCGCCTTCAGGCCCTTCTCGACCATGTCGCCGATGCCCGTGATGGAGCGCTCGCGGACCGGGCGGGTGATCATGCCCGCCTGGCAGAATCGGCAGCCGCGGGTGCAGCCGCGGAAGATCTCCACGGACATGCGTTCGTGGACCGTCTCGGCGAGCGGGACCAGGGGCTGCTTGGGGTACGGCCACTCGTCCAGGTCCATGACGGTGTGCTTGGACACGCGCCACGGGACGCCCGACTTGTTGGGGACCACGCGGGCGATACGGCCGTCCGGGAGGTACTCGACGTCGTAGAACGCCGGGATGTACACCGAGCCCGTCTTCGCGAGGCGGAAGAGGACCTCCTCGCGGCCGCCGGGCCGGCCCTCCGCCTTCCACTCGCGGATGATCTTCGTCATGTCGAGCACGGCCTGCTCGCCGTCGCCGATGATCGCCGCGTCGATGAAGTCGGCGATCGGCTCGGGGTTGAAGGCCGCGTGGCCGCCGGCCAGGACGATCGGGTCGTCGAGCGTACGGTCCTTGGACTCCAGCGGGATGCCCGCCAGGTCCAGCGCCGTCAGCATGTTGGTATAGCCCAGCTCCGTGGAGAAGGACAGGCCGAACACGTCGAAGGCGCCCACCGGCCGGTGGCTGTCCACCGTGAACTGCGGGACCCGGTGCTCCCGCATCAGGGCCTCCAGGTCCGGCCACACGCTGTACGTGCGCTCGGCGAGGACGCCCTCCTGCTCGTTCAGGACCTCGTAGAGGATCATGACGCCCTGGTTGGGCAGTCCCACCTCGTACGCGTCCGGGTACATCAGTGCCCAGCGGACGTCGCAGGACTCCCACGGCTTGACGGTGGAGTTGAGCTCACCGCCGACGTACTGGATCGGCTTCTGCACATGCGGGAGCAGAGCTTCGAGCTGCGGGAACACCGACGCGGCGGTTTCGGCTGACATCTCGCACTTCCATGGACGGACAGGGGTGACCATCTAGCCTAACGCGGCCGCGACCACCCCCCGTACGCCCGGAAGGTCACAGGGCGCCCGCATCCCCCTTGATCCCGTCCCAGAGTCCGGGCAGCTGCGCCTCCGCCTCCGCCGCCCGCTGCTCCTCGCGCCCGTACAGCAGCCCGTACGTGAAGGCGCTCTCCCCCGCCGCGTGGGCGACCGCGGACAGCTCGCGCAGGGTCTGCCGGGCCATCACGCTGTCCTGGTGCTCCCCCAGCAGGTTCTGGAGTGCCTTCATGGACTTGACGACGGTCTTGGCCGGGTCGCCGAGGGCCGGGCGGGCCGTCTCGGCCGCGTAGCGGGTGCGCTTGGTCTTCTTGCGGGCCTCGTGGATCGCGACGTCCCGGTCGGTGCCGGGCTCCAGTTCCAGGGCGTGCCCGACGAGCCCGGAGACCTTGCGGAAGTCCTTCCGTACGGCCTTGGCGATCACCTTGCGGGGTTTCTTCCCGGCCGCCTTCAGCAGCGGCGGGTCGGCGATCAGCGCGTCCAGGGCGTCGAGCAGGGCGAGATGGCGGCGGGAGTCCAGCACCCCGATCAGGCGCGCGCTCGCCCCGCCCGGGTTGCCCCCGGACCAGACGCCGAGGCGTTCGGCCACGGGTCCCGAGACCAACGTCCCGGGCACCTCGTCGAGGGCGGCCGACAGGCGCTCGCTGAGCACTTCGCGGTCCCGGTCCACGCCCAGCTCGGCGGCCAGCCACTTCAGTTCGTCGCCGATCGGGTCGGTGACGGTCCGGTCGAGGACCTTGCCGTACGACTTGAGGGTGCTGCGCAGTCGGCGGGTGGCGACGCGCATGCTGTGCACGG
Organism: Streptomyces sp. SLBN-8D4; assembly: GCF_049739545.1. Taxonomy (NCBI): domain Bacteria; kingdom Bacillati; phylum Actinomycetota; class Actinomycetes; order Kitasatosporales; family Streptomycetaceae; genus Streptomyces; species Streptomyces sp. SLBN-8D4. Next base: position 6,427,478 of record NZ_JBMGQC010000001.1, on the reverse strand, counting down.
AGTCCTCGGCGTCCTGGCGGACGGCCGGGTCGAGTTCGACGATCGCGTCCCGCTGGGCGCGGACGTACGCGAGGACGTGGTCGCCGGCGGTCACCGGGTCACCGGTGACCGGGAGCTTCTTCTTGGGCGCGGTCTCCGCGAGGGCCCGGGCCAGCTTCGAGGAGGACCCGGACGGCCGTACGCCCGCCTTGCGCAGTCGCTTGTCCACCTTGTCGAGGAAGGCCGGGTCGCCGCCGTCGGCGAGCTCCACCTCGATCTCGGTCCACTGGGCGTCGCCGACGCCGCCGCTGAGCCGCTCGGCGTGCACGGCGTCCACGCTGACCTCGGCGAGGAGCCCGCCGTCCGCGTCGAGGAGGTGGCGCACGTCGCGGTCCGAACGCAGCCGGACCACGGGCAGCAGCTCGACGCCCCTGACGCGGGAGCGGACCAGTGCGGCCAGTTCGTCGGGGAGGGTGTCGGAGAGGGGTGCCCGGATCTCGTCGCGCACGCCCTCGGAGACGGGGAGCTTCAGGTGCCAGCCCGCGTCCGAGCCGCCCGTGCGGCGGCGCAGGGTGACCGAGGACGCCATGAGGCGTTCGTCGGCCGTGTCGTAGTAGGTGGCGTCCAGGTGTGCGACACCCTTGTCCACGACGGCCTCGACCCCGGCGACTCCGGTCAGATCGGGCAGGCCACTGTCGTCGGACTCATACTTGCGTTCGATCTCCCGCTTCGTGTCCGCCATGATTCAAATCTAGTCCTCGGCCTGGGGTTACGGCAGAGGGCGACATCCAGCGGGCCCACCCCGGCTACGCCGACATCGGCCGCTGCACCTTGATCGACTGCAACAGCCCCACCGCCACCCACACCGCGAACATCGAGGATCCGCCGTACGAGACGAACGGCAGTGGCAGGCCGGTGACCGGCATGATCCCGAGGGTCATGCCGATGTTCTCGAAGGACTGGAAGGCGAACCAGGCGACGATTCCGGCGGCCACGATGGTGCCGTACAGCTCGGTCGTCTCGCGGGCGATCCGGCAGGCCCGCCACAGGACGACCCCGAGCAGGACGATGATCAGGCCCGCGCCGACGAAGCCCAGTTCCTCGCCGGCGACGGTGAAGACGAAGTCGGTCTGCTGCTCCGGCACGAACTGGCCGGTGGTCTGCGAGCCGTGGAAGAGCCCGGCGCCGGTCAGTCCGCCCGAACCGATGGCGATCCGGGCCTGGTTGGTGTTGTAGCCGACGCCCGCCGGGTCCAGGCTCGGGTTGGCGAAGGCGGCGAAGCGGGCGATCTGGTACTCGTCGAGCACCCCGAGCTGCCAGACGGCGAGCGCGCCGAGCGTCCCCGCGCCGAGGAGCCCGAAGACCCAGCGGTTGGAGGCGCCGGAGGCGAGCAGCACACCGAGCACGATGATGACCATGACCATGACCGACCCGAGGTCGGGCATGAGCATCACGATCAGCATCGGGACGGCGGCCAGGCCCAGGGCCTGCAGCACGGTGCGGTGGTCGGGGTAGGGCTTGTCGCCGGCGTCGACCCGGGCCGCGAGGAACATGGCCATGCCGAGGATGATCGTGATCTTCACAAACTCCGAGGGCTGGAGGGAGAAACCGCCGCCGAGCACGATCCAGGAGTGGGCGCCGTTGACCGTGGAGCCCAGCGGGGTGAGGACCAGCAGGAGCAGGAAGACCGAGGCTCCGTACAGCAGGGGCACGGCGGTGCGCAGGGTGCGGTGGCCGACCCACACCGTGCCGATCATCAGGGCGAACCCGATGCCGGTGTTCATGAGGTGGCGGATCAGGAAGAAGTACGGGTCTCCCTGGTTGATCTCGGTGCGGTTGCGGGTCGCCGAGAAGACCAGGATCGAGCCGATCAGGGACAGGGCGAGGGCCGAGAACAGTATCGGCCAGTCCAGCCGGCGGGCGAGCGAGTCGCGGGCCAGCAGCCGGGTCCAGCCCGCGCGTGCGGGGCCGTATCCGGAGACCTGGAAGCTGTTCGCCCCGGTCATGTGAGCATCCTCCGGCTCCCCCTCCTGCGGCGCCGCCTGCGGGTGTCACGGTTCCCGTTGGTCGGCGTGTTCACGGTCGCGCCCTGCTGTGTCTCGTCCGGCTGGGGCGTGGCGTCCTGGCTCGCCCGCTGGTCCTTGGCCGGGTCCTTGGAGATCTTCGGGGACTTGATGGTCCCGTCCGTCTGGACCTTCGGCAGGCTCGTCTGCGGGGTCGGCAGGAGCGCGTTCTTCTTGTTGATGGTGCCGTCGGCCGAGACGCCGTACATGGCGTTGTAGATCTTGCGCACGGCCTCACCCGAGGCACCGGAGCCGGTACCGGCCTGCGCGATCGTCATGACGACCGTGTAGTCCTTGGAGTACGTGGCCAGCCAGGACGTGGTCTGCTTTCCGTAGACCTCGGCGGTGCCGGTCTTGGCGTGCAGCGGGATCTTGTCCTGCGGCCAGCCGCCGAACTTCCAGGCGGCCGTACCGCGGGTGACGACGCCTTCCAGGGCGGCGTCCATGCCCTTGAGGGTGGCCTGGCTGACCGGAAGCCTGCCGGTCGCCTTGGGCTTGATCTCCTGGACGGTCTTGCCGTCGGCGCTGATGATCGCCTTGCCGATGCTCGGCTGGTACATGGTCCCGCCGTTGGCGAGCGCCCCGTAGATCCTGGCCTCCTGGATCGGGGTGACGAGGGTGTCGCCCTGGCCGATGGAGTAGTTGATGGAGTCACCCTCGCGCATCTTGTTGCCTTCGAGGCAGTTCTCGTACGCGATCTTCTCGACGTAGGTGCCGTCCTTCTTGCCGGTCCTGCACCACGCGTCCTTGTTGGCCTTCCAGTACGACTCCTTCCACTGGCGGTCGGGGACGCGGCCGGTGACCTCGTTGGGGAGGTCGAGGCCGGTCTCCTTGCCGAGGCCGAACTGGTGGGCGGCCTTGTAGAAGTAGTCCTTCGGCTCGCCCTTCTTGGGGTTGATGCCGCCGTCCTTCTTCCACTCGCGGTCGGCGAGACCGTAGAAGACGGTGTCGCAGGAGACCTCCAGGGCGCGGCCGAGGGAGATGGGGCCGAAGCTCTCGCCCTCGAAGTTCTTGAAGACCTGGCCGCCCACCGAGTACGAGCTGGTGCAGGGGTAGCCGCCGTCCCACTCGTAGCCGGCCTCGACCGCGGCGGCCGTGGAGACCACCTTGAACGTGGAACCGGGTGCGGACTGACCCTGTATGGCCCTGTTGAGCAGCGGGTAGTCGGAGTTCTTGCCGGTGAGCTTCTTGTAGTCCTTGGCGGAGATACCGCCGACCCAGACGTTCGGGTCGTAGGTCGGGGCGGACGCCATCGCGACGATCCGGCCGGTCTTGGCCTCCATGACGACGACGGCGCCCGAGTCGGCCTTGTAGTTCTCGCCGGTGATCTTGTCGTACTGCTGGCGGGCGATCTTCATCGCCTGGTTCAGCTCGTACTCGGCGACCCGCTGGACGCGGGCGTCGATGCTGGTGACGAGGTTGGCGCCGGGCTGGGCCTCGTCGGCCTCGGCCTGGCCGATGACGCGGCCGAGGTTGTCGACCTCGTAGCGGGTGACGCCCGCCTTGCCGCGCAGTTCCTTGTCGTACTGGCGCTCCAGGCCCGAGCGGCCCACCTGGTCGGAGCGCAGGTAGGGCGAGTCGGTGTCCTGGGCCTTGGTGATCTCCTCGTCGGTGACCGGGGAGAGGTAGCCGAGGACCTGGGCGGTGTTGGCCTTGCCGGGGGCGGCGTAACGGCGCACGGCCTGCGGCTCGGCGCTGATGCCGGGGAAGTCCTCGGCGCGCTCGCGGATCTGCAGGGCCTGCTTGGGGGTGGCCTCGTCGGTGATGGGGATGGGCTGGTACGGCGAGCCGTTCCAGCAGGGCTGGGGCGTCTTCGCGTCGCAGAGCCGGACCTTGAGCATGACGTCCTTGGCGGACATGCCGAGGACCTTGGCCAGCTTGGTGAGGACGGCCTTGCCGTCGTCCTTCATCTTCAGCAGGTCGGTGCGGGAGGCGGAGACCACGAGCCGGGTCTCGTTGTCCGCCAGGGCCACTCCGCGGGCGTCCAGGATCGAGCCGCGCACGGCGGGCTCGACGACCTGCTGAACGTGGTTCCCGGAGGCTTCCTTGGCGTACGCGTCGCCCTCGCGGATCTGGAGGTACCAGAGGCGGCCGCCGAGGGTACCGAGGAGGGACAGCACGAGGATCTGGATGACGACGAGTCGGATCTGGACCCGTGGGGTCCGTCCGGTCTCGGGGATGTTGGTCACTGCGGCTGCCGCCCCCTCTCAGTGTGTGTCTGTGTCATATCCGGCGAACCTGTGAACGCGGCCCGCCGACTCGCGCGGGGTCACAGCCGCTTGACCCCCTTGATGCGGCCCACCCGCGCGGTACGGGTGCGCGCCTTGGTCTTCAGGCTGCCGAGGCCGCCGCGCTGACCGCCGATCTTCAGACCCGTGCCCGAGGAGAGCCAGCCCGAGGAGATGTCGGCCGACTTGGCCGCGGAACCGGCCTCGGCGAGCGGGTCGTTGTCGGCGCGGCGGGCGAGCGCCATGATGCCGGGGACGACGAACGGGGCGAGCAGCAGGTCGTACAGGGCGGCGGTGAACAGCAGGCTGGGCAGGCCCACATGACGGGCGGCGGTGTCGCCGACGAGGGCGCCGACCCCGGCGTACAGCAGGGTGGTGCCGATGGCGGCGGCGGCCACGACGACCATGGGGCCGGTGGCCGACTTGAGTCTGCCGTTCTCCGGTTTGGCGAGCCCGGCGAGGTAGCCGATGACGCACAGCACCAGGGCGTACCGCCCGGCGGCGTGGTCGGCGGGCGGGACGAGGTCGGCGAGGAGGCCGGCGCAGAAGCCGACGAGGGCGCCGCCGACATGGCCGTAGACGAGAGCCAGGCCGAGGACGGTGAGGAGCAGCAGGTCGGGGACGGCGCCCGGGAGGTGGAGACGGGCGAGGACGCTCACCTGGAGGACCAGGGCGACCACGATCAGGGCGGAGGACAGCAGGATCCGGTTGACGCGCATGACTACAGCTCCTACTGCTCTTGCTGGATCTGGCCGCCGACCGACGCATTGGCGGACGGGGTGACGGTGACCGTCACGGTCGGCGTGGGCGTCGGCTTCGGTTTCGCGGGCAGCACCGTGTCGCGCGGATCCTTCTTCGGGGCCTGGACGACGATGCCGACGATGTCGAGCTTGCTGTAGCTGACGTACGGCGTGACGTACAGGGTGCGGGTGAGGTCGCCGCTGGAGGGGTCGACGCGGGAGACCACGCCGACCGGGACGCCGGGCACGAACGGCTTGTCGGCCTGGGAGCCGAAGGTGACCAGGCGGTCGCCCTTCTTCACCTCCGCCTTGCCGTTGAGGAGTTCGACGCGCAGCGGGCGGTCGCCCTGTCCGGAGGCGAAGCCGAGCTCGTCACCGGCCTCCATGCGGGTGCCGACGGTGAAGTCAGGATCGTTGGCGAGAAGCACGGTGGCGGTGTCGGGGCCGACGGTGGTGACGCGGCCGACCAGTCCGTCGCCGTTGAGGACGGTCATGTCGCGCTGGATGCCGTCGTGGGCGCCGACGTCCACGGTGATGGTCCAGGAGAAGCCCTGGGCCGCTCCTATGGCGATGACCTGGGCGCCCTTGATGCCGTACTGGCCCTCGCCGGCGATCTTCAGCATCTTGTCGAGCTGCTTGAGCCGGCTGGAGTTGCGGTCGTCGCTGCCGAGTCTCGCCTTGAGGGCGGCGTTCTCCTTCTCCAGTTCGGCGAGCCGGTCGTGCCGCTCGCCGGAGTCACGGATGGCGGAGACGGCGTTGCCGACCGGGTCGACCGCGGAGGACACACCGTTCTCGATGGGGCCGAACACCGCGGCCGCGCCTTGGCGGGCACCGTCGACCGGTGAGTCCTCCCCACCGCGGATGTCCACCGTGATCAGCGCGAACGCGACGGCGATCAGCAGCACCAGGAGCAGCCGGCTCTCTCGTGTGTCCCTCACGTGCGGCGGCCGTGCCCTTCTTATTGAGGTTGCGTTTGTGGGAGTTTATGCCTCGATATCAACGATCCGCCGCACGAGAGGAGATCATCCCGTACGGCGGAATCGAAGCGTTACGTCATCTGCGCGGCTGGGCGTCCAGCACCTGCTGGAGCGCCTCGAATTCCTCGACGCACTTCCCGGAGCCGAGCGCCACGCTGTCCAGCGGGTCCTCGGCGATGTGGATCGGCATGCCGGTCTCCCGGCGCAGCCGCTCGTCGAGCCCGCGCAGCAGGGCGCCGCCGCCGGTGAGGACGATGCCGCGGTCCATGATGTCGCCGGAGAGCTCCGGCGGGCACTTGTCGAGGGTCGTCTTGACGGCGTCGACGATGGCGTTGACGGGCTCCTCGATCGCTTTGCGCACTTCGGCGGCCGAGATGACGACGGTCTTGGGCAGCCCGGAGACGAGGTCCCGGCCGCGGATTTCGGTGTGTTCGTCAGCGTCGAGGTCGTACGCCGAACCGATCGTGATCTTGATCTGTTCGGCCGTCCGCTCACCCAGGAGGAGCGAGTACTCCTTCTTGATGTGCTGGATGATCGCGTTGTCCAGCTCGTCTCCCGCGACGCGGATGGACTGGGCGGTGACGATGCCGCCGAGCGAGATGACCGCGACCTCCGTGGTGCCGCCGCCGATGTCCACCACCATGTTGCCCGTGGCCTCGTGGACCGGCAGGCCGGAGCCGATGGCGGCCGCCATGGGCTCCTCGATGATGTGCACCTGGCGGGCGCCGGCCTGGGACGACGCCTCGATGACGGCGCGGCGCTCGACGCCGGTGATGCCCGAGGGGACACACACGACGACGCGCGGCCTCGCGAGATACCGCCGCTTGTGGATCTTCAGGATGAAGTAGCGCAGCATCCGCTCGGTGATCTCGAAGTCGGCGATCACGCCGTCCTTCAGCGGCCGCACGGCAACGATGTTGCCGGGGGTCCGCCCGATCATCTTCTTCGCTTCGGCGCCGACAGCCAGGATTCCACCGGTGTTCGTGTTGATCGCGACGACGGACGGCTCGTTGAGTACGATCCCGCGACCCCTGACGTACACCAGCGTGTTGGCGGTCCCGAGGTCGACAGCCATGTCACGGCCGATGAACGACATTGAGTTCCCCATCAGGATTCGTCTGGCCTTCCTGGGAGCTTTTGAGGGCATTTCAGGTCGGCGAAGTGGGTGCTGTGACGTGAAGGCTTCCATCGTAGACGCGCCTGCACGAACACTGCGCGAGGGTCTTCGCCATTGTCAGCAGATCAAACGCCGCCTCGCTTGTGGAGACGGTCCATAGGGGGCACTCGTTCCCCCGATCGGCACGCATATGCCGAGGGACGGCCGAAAATGTACGGCCGCCCCAGGTCAGACGCCAGAGCGGGCTGACGTCCCCTCAGAAAATGCCATCAAACCTCCGCACGGGACCTATGCGCGCCCGGGGAAGAAGATCTTCACCTCGCGCTCGGCGGACTCCTCCGAGTCGGAGGCGTGGATGAGGTTCTCCCGGACGATGACGCCGAAGTCCCCCCGGATGGAGCCGGGCGCGGCGGCGATCGGGTCGGTCGGACCCGCCAGTTGGCGTACGCCCTCGATGACCCGCTCGCCCTCGACGATCAGCGCGACGACGGGGCCGGAGGCCATGAACTCCACCAGCGGCTCGTAGAAGGGCTTGCCCTTGTGCTCGCCGTAGTGCTGCTCCAGGGTGTCCTGGTCCAGGGTGCGCAGCTCCAGCGCGGTGATCTGCCAGCCGGCCTTGCGCTCGATACGGCTGATGATCTCGCCGGTCAGGCCACGACGGACGGCGTCGGGCTTGAGGAGGACGAGGGTGCGCTGGCTCACGAGGGGCTCCTTGCCTGCTGACATGTGCGGTGGGACGAGATTACAGGGCGTGTCGGTGCGCTCGTCACACAGCGTCAGGTGTAGTGGAGCCCGCCGGAGCGGCTGGGGTGGCTTGGGCGGCCTGATCGGCCTGGGCGGCCTGGGCGGCGAATCTCGCCTTCGCCTCGTCGATCTTCCGGCCGTAGTGCACGGAGGCCCACCACAGCGCGGCGAAGATCGCCCCCATGAAGAACATGGTCGGGATGACGAAGCCGGAGGCGATAAGAGCGATCTGGAACGCCCAGCCGAGGGCGATGCCGCCGGGCCGGGTCACCATTCCGCACAGCGCGAGACACAGGAACATGGCGATCCCGCTGACCGTCCACACCGTGGAACCGGCCAGGTCGGGGTCCTTCATCGCGACCAGGGCGGCGAAGCCGACGACGAAGAACTCGCCGATCAGGGTCGATGCACAGAGCGTACGCATGGCCGGTGACTCAGCCCCTTCCGAGCAGCAGCCGGGCCTCGCCGACCGTGATGACCGACCCGGTGACCAGCACACCGCCGCCCGCGAACTCGCCGTCCTCCTCGGCCAGCGTGATCGCCTCCTCCAGCGCGTCCGGCAGCCGCGGCTCGACCTGCACGCGCTCCTCGCCGAACACCTCCACGGCGATCGCGGCGAGCTCGTCGGCGTCCATCGCGCGGTGACTGGAGTTCTGGGTGATCACGACCTCGGCGAGGATCGGCTCGAAGGCCTCAAGGAGCCCCCGCACGTTCTTGTCGCCGCTCGCGCCGACCACACCGATCAGCCGGCTGAAGTCGAAGGCCTCACCGACCGCCTCGGCGGTGGCGCGGGCGCCCGCCGGGTTGTGGGCGGCGTCCAGGACGACGGTCGGGGAACGCCGTACGACTTCGAGGCGGCCCGGGGCGGAGACGGCCGCGAAGGCCTTGCGGACGGTGTCGATGTCGAGGCGGTCCGGGCGCTGGGCACCCACGCCGAAGAACGCCTCCACGGCGGCGAGCGCCACGGCCGCGTTGTGCGCCTGGTACGGGCCGTGCAGCGGCAGGTACACCTCTTCGTACTCGCCGCCGAGGCCGCGCAGGGTCAGCAGCTGCCCGCCGACGGCGACCTGCCGGGACACGATCCCGAACTCCAGCCCCTCGCGCGCGACGGTCGCGTCCACCTCGACGGCCTTCTTCAGCAGGACCTGCGCCGCGTCGACCGGCTGCTGGGCCAGGACGACGACCGCGTCCTGCTTGATGATCCCGGCCTTCTCGACGGCGATCTCCCCGGGAGTCTCGCCGAGCCGGTCGGTGTGGTCCAGGTCGATGGGGGTGACCACGGCGACATCGCCGTCGATGACGTTGGTGGCGTCCCAGGAGCCGCCCATGCCGACCTCGACGACGGCCACGTCGACGGGCGCGTCCGCGAAGGAGGCGTACGCCATGCCGGTCAGCACCTCGAAGAAGGACAGCCGGTACTGCTGCTGCCCGTCGACCATCTCGACGTACGGCTTGATGTCCTCGTACGTCTCGATGAACCGCTCGGCGGAGATCGGGGCGCCGTCCAGGCTGATGCGCTCGGTGACCGACTGGACGTGGGGGCTGGTGTAGCGGCCCGTGCGCAGTTCGAAGGCGCCCAGAAGGGCCTCGATCATGCGGGCCGTCGAGGTCTTGCCGTTCGTCCCCGTGATGTGGATCGAGGGGTACGACCGCTGCGGCTCGCCGAGGACGTCCATCAGGGCGCTGATGCGGCTGACGGAGGGCTCCAGCTTGGTCTCGCCCCAGCGGGTGGCGAGCTCCGCCTCGACCTCGCGCAGAGCCTTGTCGACCTCGGGGTCCTCTGGGCGTGCGGGCACGTCTGCCTCCGGCGGGCCGCCCTGGGTGCGCAGGGTGCGGCTGCCGGCCTCGATGACCGCGAGGTCGGGGTCTCGGTCGGTCTCGGCGGCGACGATCTCGTCGAAGGGGTCGGTCTCACTCACGGGGCCAGTCTACGGAGGCCGACTGACAGAGTGCCCACGGAGTGGGGTGGCTGGTCCTGTTCGGCGGGCGCGGGGAGTCTGTGGCTGGTCGCGCCCACGCGGCGGAGCCGCACATCGATGCGGCCCCGCGCCCCTGAAGGCACTACTGCTGAGGCAGGCCTTCCAGCTGGGCCTGGATCCTCTTGATGTCCTCGTCCGCCTTGGCCAGGCGGCCGCGGATCTTGTCCACCACGTTGTCCGGGGCCTTCGCGAGGAACGCTTCGTTGCCGAGCTTGGCGTTGGCCTGGGCCTTCTCCTTCTCGGCCGCCGCCAGGTCCTTCGCGAGGCGCTTGCGCTCCGCCGCCACGTCGATCGTGCCGGAGAGGTCCAGCGCGACCGTGGCACCGGCGACCGGGAGGGTCGCCGTGGCCGCGAATGCCTCGCCCTCCGGCTGGAGGCGCAGGAGCTGGCGGATGGCGGCCTCGTGGGCGGCGAGGGGGGTGCCGGTGAGCTCCAGGCGGGCCGGGACCTTCTGGCCGTCCTTGAGGCCCTGGTCCTTGCGGAACCGGCGGACCTCGGTGACGACCCGCTGGACCAGCTCGATCTCGAGTTCGGCGGCCTTGTCGCGGAAGCCGCTGTCGGCCGGCCACTCGCCGACGACCAGGGACTCGCCACCGGTGAGGGTGGTCCACAGGGCGTCCGTGACGAACGGGATGACCGGGTGGAGAAGGCGCAGGGTCACGTCGAGGACCTCGCCGAGGACCCGGCCGGAGACCCTGGCCTGCTCGCCGCCCGCGAAGAAGGTCGTCTTCGACAGCTCGACGTACCAGTCGAAGACCTCGTCCCACGCGAAGTGGTAGAGCGCGTCGGCGAGTTTGGCGAACTGGTAGTCGTCGTAGTACGCGTCGACCTGGGCGACCGTCGTGTTGAGCCGGGACAGGATCCAGCGGTCCGTCGCCGACATCTCTGAGGCGTCCGGCAGCGGACCCTCGACCGTGGCGCCGTTCATCAGGGCGAAGCGGGTGGCGTTCCAGAGCTTGTTGGTGAAGTTCCGGGAGGCCTTGACCCAGTCCTCGCCGATCGGCACGTCCGCGCCCGGGTTGGCGCCGTTGGCGAGGGTGAAGCGCACGGCGTCGGAGCCGTAGGCGTCCATCCAGACCAGCGGGTCGACCGCGTTGGGGTTCGACTTCGACATCTTCTTGCCGAACTCGTCGCGGACCAGGCCGGTCAGCGCGATGGTGTGGAAGGGGGCCTGGCCGTCCATGGCGTAGAGGCCGAACATCATCATCCGGGCGACCCAGAAGAAGATGATGTCGTGGCCGGTGAGCAGGACGTCGGTGGGATAGAACTTCCGCAGGTCCTCGGTCTGTTCGGGCCAGCCGAGCGTGGAGAACGGCCACAGGCCGGAGGAGAACCAGGTGTCCAGGACGTCGGAGTCCTGGGTCCAGCCCTCGGCCTCCGTACCGGGCGGCTCCTCGTCGGGTCCGACGCAGACGACCTCGCCGTCGGGGCCGTACCAGATCGGGATGCGGTGGCCCCACCACAGCTGGCGCGAGATGCACCAGTCGTGCATGTTGTCGACCCAGTCGAAGTAGCGCTTCGACATGTCCTCGGGGTGGATCTTGACGCGGCCGTCGCGGACCGCGTCACCGGCGGCCTTGGCGAGCGGGCCGACCTTGACCCACCACTGCAGGGAAAGACGCGGCTCGACCGTGGTCTTGCAGCGCGAGCAGTGGCCGACGGAGTGCATGTAGGGGCGCTTCTCGGCGACGATCCGGCCCTGCTCCTTGAGGGCGCCGACGACCGCCGAGCGGGCCTCGTAGCGGTCCAGGCCGATGAAGGGGCCGTGGACCGTGATGACGCCGTGCTCGTCCATGATCGTCAGCGACGGCAGGTCGTGGCGGCGGCCGATCTCGAAGTCGTTCGGATCGTGCGCCGGGGTCACCTTGACCGCGCCGGTGCCGAACTCGGGGTCGACGTGGGTGTCGGCGACGACCGGGATGGTGCGGTCGGTGAGCGGGAGCTTGATCTGCTTGCCGATGAGGTGCCGGTAGCGCTCGTCGTCGGGGTGGACGGCGACGGCCGTGTCACCGAGCATCGTCTCCGCGCGCGTGGTCGCGACGACGAGGCTGTCCTCGCCCTCGCCGTAGCGGATGGAGACCAACTCGCCCGCGTCCTCCTGGTATTCCACCTCGATGTCGGAGATGGCCGTCAGACAGCGCGGGCACCAGTTGATGATGCGCTCGGCGCGGTAGATCAGCTCGTCCTCGTAGAGCCGCTTGAAGATGGTGAGGACGGCCTTGGACAGGCCCTCGTCCATCGTGAAGCGCTCACGGCTCCAGTCGACGCCGTCACCGAGGCGCCGCATCTGGCCGAGGATCCGGCCGCCGTACTCCTCCTTCCACTGCCAGACGCGCTCGACGAACTCCTCGCGGCCCAGGTCGTGGCGGGACTTGCCCTCCTCGGCGAGCTGCTGCTCGACCTTGTTCTGGGTCGCGATACCGGCGTGGTCCATGCCCGGCAGCCACAGCGCCTCGTAGCCCTGCATGCGCTTGCGGCGCGTGAGGGCGTCCATGAGGGTGTGCTGGAAGGCGTGCCCGAGGTGCAGGCTGCCGGTGACGTTCGGCGGCGGGATGACGATGGTGTACGGGGGTTTGTCGCTCTTCGCGTCGGCGGTGAAGTAACCCTTGTCCACCCAGCGCTCGTACAGCGCCCCCTCTACCTCGGCCGGCGCGTACTGGGTCGGCAGTTCGGTGCTGGGCGCTGTGGGCTGCTGCTGAGCGTTCTCGGTCACGGGGTCAGTTTAGGGGTGTCCCGGGCGTGTCCCGAAACGCGTTTGTTCTGTAACGGTGGAGGCCCCGATGCGGTGTGCTGCCTGTGCCTGAGCCAGGATGTCGGGAACACATAAGCATCTGGAGGGGAACCCAGAGATGAGTCACAACCAGCCGGGCCCGTACGGGCAGCCCCAGCAGCCCGGGCAGCAGCCGCAGCCCGGGCCGTACGGCCAGCCGGGCCCCTACGGCCAGCCGCCGCAGGCGCCCCAGCCCGGCTACGGGTACCCCCAGCAGGCACCGCCGCCCCAGCAGCCGGGACAGCCTCCGCAGCCGGGCTACGGCTACCCGCAGCAGGGTGGCGTTCCTCCGCAGACCCCGCCGTACGGCCAGCCGCAGGCTCCCTACGGCCAGCAGCCGCCGTACGGCCAGGCCCCCTACGGCGTCCCGCAGCCCCCGCCGCCGGGCGGCGGCACTGGCAAGAAGATCGGCATCATCGTCGGCGCGGTGGCGGTCGTGGCCGCGATCGGGGTCGGGGCGTACCTCGTGATCGGCGGGGGCGGGAACGGGGGCGGCGGGTCGGACATCGCGGACGACGGGGCGCACAAGCTGACCGCGCCTGCGACCGTCCTCGACGGGGAGTACAAGAAGGGGTCCGACTCCGCGGCCGCGGGGATGACCGACGACGACATCAAGGACGCGGAGTCCTGGGGTGTGGACAACCCGAAGGACGTCAGCGCGAGTTACACGGCGGGTTCCGGTCTGACCTCGAAGAACCTGACGTTCGCCGGTGTGTACGGCAGCATCGACGACCCGGAGAAGGTCATCGACGCGATGTTCGCCCAGACGAAGTCGGAGGCGTCGAAGAGCTCCTCCGAGGGCGAACTCGTCGGCAGCCCCAAGGAGTTCACGCCCGCCGGTTTCGAGAACGGCGTCCTGAAGTGCCAGGAGATCAAGACCACCGAGTCGGGGCAGACCGTGACGATGCCGTTCTGCGTCTGGGCCGATCACAGCACCGTCACCTATGTGCTGTCGTTCGACCTGGCCGGCCTGGCCGAGGGCAAGAGCACCTCCATGGAGGACGCGGCCGCACTGACGGCGAAGCTCCGCAACGACGTGCGCGTCAAGGCCTGACGCCCGCCCCCTCAACACCGAAGGGGCCCCGGTCGGTTGACCGGGGCCCCTTCGCATGTCCGGGACGGCTACGCCGTCTTCTGCTCGCCCGAACCCCGTCCGCGCGCGTCCCTCGGGATGAGCGTCGGGTTCACGTTGGAGTGGACGACGTCCGCCGTGATGACGACGCGGGCCACGTCCTTGCGGGACGGGATCTCGTACATGACGCCCTGGAGGACCTCTTCCATGATGGCGCGCAGGCCGCGCGCGCCGGTCTGGCGGAGGATGGCCTGGTCGGCGATGGCCTCCAGCGCCTCGCGCTCGAAGTCCAGCTCCACGCCGTCGAGTTCGAAGAGGCGCTGGTACTGCTTCACCAGCGCGTTGCGCGGCTCGACCAGGATCTGGAGGAGGGCCTCACGGTCCAGGTTGTGGACGGAGGTGATGACGGGGAGGCGGCCGATGAACTCGGGGATCATGCCGAACTTGACCAGGTCCTCGGGCATGACGTCCTCGAACTGGTCCTTGGCCTCCAGCTCGCGCTTGGAGCGGATCGTCGCCCCGAAGCCGATGCCCTTGGCGCCCGCCCGGGACTCGATGAGCTTCTCCAGGCCCGCGAAGGCACCGCCCACGATGAACAGGACGTTCGTCGTGTCGATCTGGATGAACTCCTGGTGCGGGTGCTTGCGTCCGCCCTGCGGCGGGACCGAGGCGGTGGTGCCCTCGAGGATCTTCAGCAGGGCCTGCTGCACGCCCTCGCCGCTCACGTCCCGCGTGATCGACGGGTTTTCACTCTTCCGCGCGACCTTGTCGATCTCGTCGATGTAGATGATCCCGGTCTCGGCCTTCTTGACGTCGTAGTCGGCCGCCTGGATCAGCTTGAGCAGGATGTTCTCGACGTCCTCGCCGACGTAGCCCGCCTCGGTGAGCGCCGTCGCGTCCGCGATCGCGAACGGGACGTTCAGCATGCGGGCGAGGGTCTGGGCGAGGAGCGTCTTGCCGGAGCCCGTGGGGCCCAGCAGGAGGATGTTGGACTTCGCCAGCTCGATCGCGTCGTCACGGCTGCTGCCGCCGCCGTTCTCGCCGGCCTGGACGCGCTTGTAGTGGTTGTACACCGCCACGGAGAGGGCCTTCTTGGCCGACTCCTGGCCCACCACGTAACCCTCCAGGAACTCGTAGATCTCGCGGGGCTTGGGCAGTTCCTCCCAGCGCACCTCGCTCGTCTCCGCGAGTTCCTCCTCGATGATCTCGTTGCAGAGATCGATGCACTCGTCGCAGATGTACACACCAGGCCCTGCGATGAGCTTCTTGACCTGCTTCTGGCTCTTGCCGCAGAACGAGCACTTGAGCAGATCGCCGCCGTCACCGATGCGTGCCACGGTGTGCTTCCCCTTCGCCTGGGAGACGCCTAGGTCCAGCGGCTCCTGGTGCTGCCTTATGTCCGACGGTACCTTGCCGGGCCCCCCGTTCGGGCCCCCCTTGGCAGGGTTCACTTTGACGTGCACTGTGCCAAGGGGCGGCATATCCTACGGGGCCGCGTCAGCGGACGGCGGCGTTGTTCATCTTCCGGGTGGAGATGATCTGGTCGATCAGGCCGTACGCCAGGGCGTCGTCGGCCGTCAGGATCTTGTCGCGCTCGATGTCCTCGCGGATCTTCTCGATCGGCGTGGTGGAGTGCTTGGCCAGCAGGTCTTCCAGCTGCGCGCGCATCCGGAGGATCTCGTTGGCGGCGATTTCCAGGTCGGAGACCTGACCGCGACCGGTCTCGCTGTACGGCTGGTGGATCAGCACCCGCGCGTTGGGCAGCGCCATGCGCTTGCCGGGCGTACCGGCGGCCAGCAGGATCGCCGCGGCGGAGGCCGCCTGCCCCATGCAGACCGTCTGGACGTCGGGCTTCACGAACTGCATCGTGTCGTAGATGGCGGTCAGCGCGGTGAAGGAGCCACCGGGGCTGTTGATGTAGACCGAGATGTCCCGGTCGGGGTCCATCGACTCCAGGCACAGCAGCTGCGCCATGACGTCGTTGGCGGAGGCGTCGTCGATCTGCACGCCGAGGAAGATCACGCGCTCCTCGAAGAGCTTCGCGTACGGGTCGTACTCGCGGATGCCCTGCGAGGTGCGCTCGACGAAGCGGGGGATCACATAGCGGGACTCGGCGCGCGGGCCGGTGTACTCGGCCTCGGTGCGGGCGTAGAGGCCGCTGCCGGGGAAGTCGTTCACTGTCTGTCTCCTAGGGGCTTGGGCGGTCGGCTGAGGGGCTGCACGGGGGTGTTGTGACCCCGCATGGGGCTCAGGCCCCGGTGCCGCCGCCGCCCGGCATACCGGCGGCCGTGGCGATCACGTCGTCGATGAGGCCGTACTCCTTGGCCTCGTGGGCGTCGAACCAGCGGTCGCGGTCCGAGTCGCGGGTGATCTGCTCGATGGTCTGGCCGGTGTGCTGCGAGGTGAGCTCGGCCATGCGCTTCTTGGTGTGCAGCAGCCGCTCGGCGTGGATCTTGATGTCCGAGGCCGAACCGGCGAGGCCGGCGGACGGCTGGTGGATCAGGATCTCGGCGTTCGGCAGCGCGAAGCGCTTGCCGGGGGTGCCCGCGCTGAGCAGGAACTGGCCCATGGAGGCCGCGAGGCCCATGGCGATGGTCACCACGTCGTTCTTGATGTACTGCATGGTGTCGTAGATCGCCATGCCCGCGGTGATCGATCCGCCGGGGCTGTTGATGTAGAGGTAGATGTCCTTTTCCGGGTCAGCGGCAAGGAGCAGCAGCTGCGCGGTGATCTTGTTGGCGATGTCGTCGTCGACCGCCTGGCCGAGGAAGATGATCCGCTCGCCGAGCAGCCGGTTGTAGACCTGGTCACCGAGGCCACCACCGATGGAGGGGTCGCCGGCGGCGGAGGGCATCAGATTCGTCACGTATCCACCTGCTCGTCTTACGACGGCGCCGGGGCCGTCTCACGTGTTCCCGTCCGGGGGCTGGGCAGTTCGAGGGACTTCCCTGCCCTGGTACTCATGGACCCTAACGCGCTGGTCCCCTTGGGGAATCCCGGTAAGGGGGGTGTTCGCCGGGGGCGTAGCGCCGTGGTATCGCCGGTTCGGTGCCGGGTGCGGGCGATTCGTGGCTCGCCGCGCGGTTCCCCAGGCCCTGGGCCAGGCCCTCGGGCCCCATGCGGAAGGGCCCCGGAGACATGCGTCTCCGGGGCCCTTCCCACGACGTTCGCCGACGTTCTACGACGTCCGCCGACGTTCTACGGCGTTCGAGATGCCGTGGGCTCAGCCCTCGGTCTTCTCCTCGGCCTCGGCCGGGGTCTCCTCGGAGGCGGCCTCGACAGTCTCGGCCGTCTCGTCCTCGTCGTCGTCCAGGTCGATGACCTCGCCGTTGGTGTCCTTGACCGTGGCGGCCTCGACCACGACGGCCAGGGCCTTGCCGCGGGCGACCTCGCCGACGAGGAGCGGGACCTGACCGCCCTCGACGACCGCCTGGGCGAACTGGTCGGGGGACATGCCGGAGGAGGCGGCACGGCGCATGAGGTGCTCGGTGAGCTCCTCCTGGTTGACGTTCAGCTTCTCGCGCTTGACGAGCTCGTCGAGCACGAACTGGGTCTTGATGCCCTTGACCGCGGCTTCCTTGGTCTCGGTGTCGAACTCCTCGACCGTCTTGCCCTGGATCTCGAGGTACTTCTCGAGGTCGAGGCCCATCTGGCCGAGCTGGTGGTGCTCCAGGTTGTGCTTGCGGGTGTTGATCTCGTCCTCGAGGAGCTTCTCGGGGACGGGCACCTCGACGAGCTCCAGGAGCTTCTCCAGGACGCGCTCCTGGGCCTGGGTGGCCTGGTCGTACTGCTTCATGTTCTCGAGGCGCTTGCGGCTGTCGGCCTTCAGCTCGTCGAGGGTGTCGAACTCGGAGGCGAGCTGCGCGAACTCGTCGTCCAGCTCGGGCAGTTCGCGGGCGGCGACCTGGGTGACCTTGACGGTGACCTCGGCCTCCTTGCCGGCCGCGGAGCCGCCCTTGAGCTCGGAGGCGAAGGTGGCCTCGCCACCGGCCTCCAGGCCCTTCACGGCGTCGTCGATGCCGTCCAGCAGCTCGCCGGAGCCGATGGTGTAGGAGACGCCGCTGGCGACGCCGTCCTCCAGCACCTCGCCGTCGACCTTGGCCTCCAGGTCGATGGTGACGACGTCGCCGTCCTCGGCGGCGCGCTCGACGGGGGACGTCGAGGCGAAGCGCTCACGGAGCTCGGTCACGGCCTTGTCGACGTCCTCGTCGCTGACCTCGACCGCGTCGACCTCGACCTCGATGCCGGAGTAGTCCGGGATCTCGATGGCGGGGCGGACGTCGACCTCGGCGGTGAAGTTCAGCGTCTCGCCGTCCTTCAGCTCGGTGATGTCGACCTCGGGCTGGCCGAGGACGTCGATCTCGGCCTCGTTGACCGCCTCGGTGTAGAACTTGGGAAGCGCGTCGTTGACGGCCTCCTCCAGCACCGCACCGCGGCCGAACCGCTGGTCGATGACGCGGGCCGGGATCTTGCCCTTCCGGAAGCCCTTCACCGTGACCTGCTGGTTGATCTTCTTGTACGCCGCGTCGAGGCTGTCCTTGAGCTCCTCGAAGGGCACCTCGATGCTGAGCCGAACCCGAGTCGGGTTCAGGGTCTCCACGGCGCTCTTCACGGTTCGGTCTCCTTGGGGGCTGACTTCTTGGTTTCTGCCGGAGCCAGAGCGGCTCCGGCGGATTCGCCGCCCGGAGGACTTCCAGTGGAGATCCAGAGGATGAGGCACACGGGCGTGCAGCTTGCATAGTAACGGCAGCGGCGACACGCCCCAAAGGCGATCACGGACTCGGTCACGCGAGCTGATCGCGCAGGTGGTCGGGGTGGCGGGATTTGAACCCACGGCCTTCCGCTCCCAAAGCGGACGCGCTACCAAGCTGCGCCACACCCCGTCTGGTGCGACACGTAGGCTACATGCCCGCAGGCAGCGGGGCTGCCGCATTTCCCTGGCCGCGGCTCGGGAACGGCCTGACACCGCCCACCTGAGCAGCCTCCGAGCAGCCGTGCGGACCCGACGAAACGAACCCGAACGACACACGCCGCGGGCGGCCGACCCGGCACCGACGGGCGGGCGGCGGGCGGACGCGGTTCCGTACTTCACTTCGCGGCGGGCGCGTCGCACGCCGGCCGCTCGGGCCACGGCGGGCGCAGACACGGACCCCCAGGCCCGGAGGCCGCCCCGCAGGGGCCGGGCCTCGGACGGCATCAGCCTCCGGACCCGCACGAGGTCCCACCGGACGACCCGCGGGCCGACCGCACACGATCCGGTGACCGCACACGATCCGGTGACAAACCGCCTCCACGGACGTGGCGCACGCCGCCGGCGACACGTCTCGCCTCGGATCCCCGGCACGTCGGCCCGACGGCCGGGGCGCCCTTTCGTGCGCGGGCCGGGGGCGGGTGTGGCCGGTGTGGCGCGAGGGGCTCACGCGTCGCGCGCAGGTCTGTCCGTGAGTCGGACGGAAGGGATGTGCGGCGAGGGGTGACGACCCGGTACGATGCCTTCGTGCCGTCGGTCACCTGACCGCGGCGCGTGCTGTGCGGGCGTAGCTCAATGGTAGAGCCCTAGTCTTCCAAACTAGCTACGCGGGTTCGATTCCCGTCGCCCGCTCCGAGTAGGCCTCCGGCCCGGTCCCCCAGGGGATCGGGCCGGAGGTCTTTCGGCGTGTCCGCCCCGTGTCGCGGGGGCTAGAACTGGATCGAGTTGATGGTCTCCGCTATCGAGTCCAGGAAGCGTTGGATGTCGTCGGCCATGCCGGTGGAGGCGAGGAAGAAGCCGAAGAGCACCGCGACTATGGCGGGGCCGGCCTTGATGGAGCCTCCCCGCATCAACACCACCAGGATGATCCCCAACAGCAGCACCACTGACAGCGAAATGGCCACAACTGATCACACCCTCGGTCGGTCCCGCTCTCCCGGCCCGGGGACGCGACCCCGCGACCCCCGCCAGAACCATCGTGCCACCAACGCGGCCCGCATATGCGGCCGGTGAGGCAACGTTTGGCCATGCCGATACACGCGCCCCACCCCCTGGCCGGTTCCTTTCGGTCTCCGGTCACCGTGTCCGCACATTCCGTCCGCAGGGAATCCGAAGCATCGACACAGTTGTGCGACAGCCATGGTTATGCGGCATTTCAGGGGGATTAATCCTGACAATACGGCCTGTTGAAGACGGCTCAGAAGTGAACAACCGGTCACGAGACGGCTGGATTTACGGAAACACACAGCCGGGGCTAGGGTGCCTCAGATGTTTCCAGCCGCCGCCGACGCCGTCCCCCGTCCGCGCTCGCCCGAGAGCCCGCAACCCACGCCGCCCGGCAGACAGCGCGACGCCTTCTTCGACAACGCCAAGTACCTGGCGATCGTCCTGGTGGCCGTCGCGCACTCCTGGGAGCCGCTCAAGGGCGACAGCCGGATTCTGGAGGGCGTGTACACGGTCGTGTACTCGTTCCACATGCCGGCGTTCATCGTCATCTCAGGCTTCTTCTCGCGCAGTTTCGACATGCGCCCGGATCGGCTGAAGCGGCTCGTCACCGGCGTCGCGGTGCCGTACATCGTCTTCGAGACGGGCTATTCGCTCTTCAAGCGGTACGCCGACCACGACCCAGGCATGGAGATCAGCCTCCTCGATCCGTGGTTCCTGACCTGGTTCCTGGTGGCGCTGTTCATCTGGCGGCTGACCACACCGATCTGGAAGCTGGTGCGGTGGCCGCTGCCGCTGGCGCTCGGCATCGCGATGCTGGCCTCCGTGACCCCGGACATCGGCGACGACCTGGATCTGCAGCGGGTGCTGCAGTTCCTGCCGTACTTCGTGCTGGGCCTGGTCATGAAGCCCGAGCACTTCCGGATGGTGCGCCGGCGCTCGATGCGGCTCGCGGCGGTCCCGGTGTTCGCGGCCGCCCTCGCAGTCGGCTGGTGGGCGGTGCCGCGCATGGCCACCGACTGGTTCTACCACCGCAACGCCGTCCAGGAGATGGGCGCGCCCTGGTGGACGGGCCCGGTCATGGTGCTGGCCATGTTCGGCAGTTCGCTGCTGCTGACGGCCTGTTTCTTCGCCTGGGTGCCGGGCCGGCGCATGTGGTTCACCGCACTCGGCGCGGACACGCTGTACGGCTATCTGCTGCACGGCTTCCTGATCAAGGGCGCCGGTTTCGCGGGCTGGTTCGACCACGCCTGGCTGCACCGGCCGGCCGGTGAGCTCTTCGTGAGCGCCCTGGCGGCGCTCGCCGTCACCCTGCTGTGCACCGCGCCGGTGCGCCGGGTCTTCCGGTGCGTGATGGAGCCCGACATGAACTGGGCGTTCAAGAAGGACGCTCCCGCCATGGCCCCGGCGCACGAACAGAAGGCGGCGCCTCGCGAGAAGGCCGGCGTCTAGACGGACCCGCGGCTCAGACCGAGAAGAGCACGCATTCCCGCGTACTTCTCGGTCAGTCGTGTGCGGGGCGCCTCGTCGAGGACCGCCAGGCGCGCCGGGTCCGCGTTGTGCGCCAGGTCGGCTTCTTTCACCAGCAACGCGCCCGGGGTCGCCAGAATGCGCCCGGCGTACGCCTCGGGCGGCTCTCCGGCCCGCTTGGTGACGGCGAGCACGATGTCCTTCGTACGGCGACTCAGCGCGGCCTCGTAGAGCCACCGTTCGGAGAGCGCGTCGTCCTCGACGGCGTCGTGCAGCCAGGCCGCCGCGATCTGGTCGTCGTCGCCGCCTCGTGCGCGTACGCCCTCGGCGACGGCCCGCAGGTGTTCGGCGTAGGGCCGGCCGGCCTTGTCGGTCTGGCCCTCGTGTGCGGCGCGGGCCAGGGCCTCGACCTCGGCCAGGGTCAACTCGTCGGTCATTCCTCCAGTGTGTCGCGCCGCAGCGCCGCGCGGGCCGGGAGGCCGGCCGCGGTGAGGCCGAGCACGATGATCGTGCCCGCGAAGGCGCAGTGGACGAGCGGCGGTATGTACGGCCCCTCTCCCGTCAGCCCGTTCATCATCGGGACGAGGGTGGCGAGCGCGATGGCCGTGCCGAGGACGATTCCGGCGAGGGCGACCAGGAGGGCCTCCCATCGGATCATGCGCAGCACCTGGCGGCGGGTGGAGCCGATGAGGCGGAGGGTGCCGAGTTCGCGACGGCGGTCCAGAACGGTCATCACCAGGGTGTTGACGGCGGCGACGGCGGCGAAGCCGCCGAGTACGGCCGCCATCACGGCGTTGGCCCAGGCGTTGAGCTCACGGTCGACCGACTGGGCGGTGGTGTGGGCGGCGCGGTCGAGGACGGTGCCGAGTGACGCGAGGACGGCGGGAGTTCCGCCCTTGGTCCACAGTTCGGTGTCGAAGGCGGAGCTGACGTGGGCGGCGAGGTCGGCGCGGGACATGGTCACCTGGGCGAGGCCCAGGCCGCGTCCGTACGTCGCCACGATGCGCGGCTCGGCCCTGGCGCCGTCGGGAAGGCGGACCGGGAGCCGGTCGCCGATCGCGCGGTTCGCGCTGTCGGCCACGGAGGTGTCGACGGCGATCTCGCCCGGCTTCAGGGACAATCGGCCCTTCTTCACATCCAGGTCCTGCACCGCGGCCAGGTCGCACGCGGAGCCCGTGACACCCTGGGCGGAGGCCTGGGCGAGGCCGCCGCCCGACGCGGGGACGAGCACCGAGGTCTTCAACAGGCCGACGGCGGCGGTGACTTCGGGGGTGCGCGCGGCCTGTCCTACGGCGTCCGGGGTCAGGCCCGGATCCGCGGTGACGATGTGGTCGGCGAGGATGGCCGCGTGCTGCTGCCGTTCGATGGCACGGTCCTCGCTGGTGTGCAGGAAGACCAGGACCGAGGAGAAGGCCATGGCGACGACGACCGGGGTGATCGCGGAGGCCAGGCGGCGGGCGTTGGTGCGGGAGTTGGCGGCGGCGAGGGAGGCCGGGGCGCCCGCGCCGCGCAGCGGGCGTCCGAACAGGCCGGCGCACAGCCGCGCCACCAGCGGGCCCAGCAGGGCGACGGCGAGCATGAACAGCATGACGATGCCGAGGGAGGCGTTGGCCGCGTCCTCGCCGGTGAGTGAGGCGGCCAGGCCCGCGCAGACGGACCCGCCGGCCAGGGCGGCCACGCCCAGCGGGGTGCGGATCCAACCGAACCGCAGCCGCTCCACGGATGCCTCGCGCAGGGCCTCGCCCGGCTTGATGCGCGAGCTGTGTCGGGCGGCCATGCAACCGGCGGCCAGGGCGGTGAGGATGACGGCGCCGACGGTGGTGACGGGGGGATCCAGCCGGGTGACAGGTCGACGGCCTCCGGCACCGCGCCTTTGTCCTTCAACTGCCCCAGCCACCAGGCCGCGAGGCCGATCCCGGGCAGCCAGCCGAGCAGGCCCGCGAGCGGGGCGACCAACAGGGTCTCGGTGGCGATCGTGCGGCGGATCTGGCGGGGAGTGGCACCGACGGCACGCAGCAGGGCGAATTCGCGGTCGCGTTGGCCCACACCGTTGGTGTCCTTTTGAACCTACGGAGGGAAGGGGCGCGGGTGCGATGAGGGCGGCTGGCGGATCCGGGCAGGGGTAAACCCCACCCGCCTACCGCGGCATCGCCTGAGCCGTCGGGCCCTCGCGGCAGATCAGCAGCAGTGCCCGGTCGTCGTTGACGTCCTTCGCCACCGCCTCGATCAGGTGCCAGGCGGCGCCGTGGAAGCCGCCGGCCACATACCGGTCGGCCTCCCCCGTCAGCCGGTCGATGCCCTCGACTATGTCGCGGTCGGACGTCTCCACCAGGCCGTCGGTGAAGAGCATCAGGACGTCGCCGGGACGGAGTGATCCCTTGACGGGGTCGAACTGGGCACCGTCGTAGACCCCGAGGAGCGGACCCTCCGCGGCCTTCTCCTCCCAGCGGCCGCTGCCCGCGCTGAGCTGAAGCCCCGGCGGATGACCGGCCGAGTAGAGCTCGTAGTCGCCGGAGTCGAGGTCCAGGACCAGGTGGATGGAGGTCGCGAAGCCCTCGTCCCAGTCCTGGCGGAGCAGATAGCCGTTCGCGGCGGGCAGGAAGGCGTGCGGGGGCAGCGAACCCAGCAGGCCGCCGAACGCCCCGGACAGCAGCAGGGCGCGCGATCCCGCGTCCATGCCCTTGCCGGAGACGTCCGTCAGGACGACCTCCATCGTCCGGCCGCCGTTCGTACGCGCCGCGACCACGAAGTCGCCGGAGAAGGACTGTCCGCCCGCGGGACGCAGCGCCATCTCCCGGTGCCAGCCCTGTGGCAGGTGCGGCAGCTTGCTCTGCACCCGGATGCGTTCGCGCAGGTCGAACAGCATGGTGCCGCCGCGCCGCCAGGGCACTCCGACCCGGCTGCGGAACTGGGCGATCAGCAGGCCGAAGAAGCCGCAGGCGGCCACGACCAGGACCACGCCCGGGGTGACCCGGGACGGTCCCTCGGTGTACGGCCCGAGCTGCACCGACTCCACGATCAGGGCGGTCGCGGCCGCCGCGTACAGGCCGAGCAGGCTCGCCGGGCGCAGCAGCAGGCCGCCGGCGACGATGGGGAGGACCAGCGCGGCCGGTGAGCACCACACCGAGTTCATCAAGGTGACGGCCGCGATCAGCGGGACGGTCAGGAGCAGACCGGCGAGCGCGACCCAGTCCGAGCCGTCGCCGCGGAAGTAGTCCACGGCGCTTCTGCGCAGGCCGACGCGGACCCGGTGCCACTGCATCCTCAACCGGGCCGTGAACGTCTCGGCTTCCGCGCGCCGCTCTCGTCCTGCTGCCATTAGTTCGGGACCTTATCCGCCGAACCCCCTGCTTGGCACAGGAGGTACGACTTGTCCCCCGTGCGAGGTTCAACTTCACAGCGGTTCAAGGGCCGTACCCGCCCCGGCTCACGACGGAACCGGCGTAATTCCCTCGCCCCTCCCGCAACGCCCTGGTAGGCATGGTTCATGGGGACAGACTTGCGGGTGCTTCGACAGGACGACTGGGCCAAGTGGTACGACAGCCTGATCCGCGCCTTCGGCGGGGTTCCGGAGTCGGCCGAGGAGCGGGAGCTGTGGCGTGAGCTCACCGAGCACGACCGCTCCATCGGCGTCTGGGACGGCGAGCAGTGCGTGGGGACGGCGGGAGCGTTCGACTTCCGGCTGACCGTGCCGGGCGGCGCCTCCGTGCCCGCGGCCGGCGTCACCATGGTCGGCGTGGCCGGCACGCACCGGCGGCGCGGGGTGCTGACCTCGATGATGCGCCGCCAGCTGGACGACGTGCGCTCCTGGGGCGAGCCGCTGGCCGTGCTCACCGCCTCCGAGCCGGTGATCTACGGCCGGTTCGGGTACGGCGTGGGCACCTACCACGTCAACGCCGACATCGACACGACCCGGGTACGTCTGTCCGTGCCGCCCGGCACCGACGACGTACGGCTGCGGTACGCGGCGCCCGCCGACGTGCTCGGCGCGTGCGAGGCGGTGTACGCCCGGCTCGTGCCCCGGCGGCCCGGGATGGTCGCCCGGATCCCGGGCTGGGAGCGGCTGTGGCTGCTCGACCCGGAGAGCGAGCGGGGCGGTGCCTCGCCGCTGCAGTGCGTGGTCGCGGAGCGGGACGGGGAGGTCGCGGGCTTCGTGCGGTACCGGGTCAAGGCGGACTGGGAGCCGGCCGGACCCAAGGGCACGGTGGTGGTCTCCGACCTGGAGGCGCTGGATCCGGCCACGCACGGCGCGCTGTGGCGGTTCCTGTTCGACCTCGACCTCACCTCACGGATCGACGCCCGGCGGCGGCCGGTCGACGAGGCCTGGCAGTACCTGGTCTCCGACGTCCGCCGCTGCTCGCTGCTGGTGCGGGACTCGCTGCATGTGCGACTGGTCGACGTGGGGGCCGCGCTGGAGGCGCGGACCTATCAGACGCCGGTGGACGTGGTGCTGGAGGTCGAGGACGCCTTCTGCCCCTGGAACACCGGGCGTTGGCGGCTCAGCGGGGACGCGAAGGGCGCGTCGTGCGAGCGTACGACGGAGGCGGCCGATCTCGTCCTGTCCGTACGGGAGTTGGGGGCGGCCTATCTCGGCGGCGTGAGCCTCGCCGCGCTGGCGGGGGCCGGGCTGGTGCGCGAGGTGCGGCACGGGGCGCTGGCCGAGGCGGCGGCGGGGTTCGGGTCGGCGGTGGCGCCCTGGCTGCCGCACGGCTTCTAGGCGACGGCCGTCCGGGCTGCCGTCAGGGCTGTCCTCGGGGCTGCCGTCAGGGCTTCTGGCAGGTCGGGCACCAGAAGAGGTTGCGGGCGGCGAGATCGGCGGTGCGGATCTCGCCGCCACAGATGTGACAGGGCAGGGTGGCCCTGCGGTACACGTAGACCTCGCCGCCGTGGTCGTCGACGCGGGGCGGACGGCCCATCGCCTCCGGGGTGTGCTCGGGGCGGACGGTGTCGATGCGGTTGTTCCGCACGCCCTCGCGCATGAGCTCGACGAGGTCGGCCCAGATCGCGTCCCACTCGGCGGGGGTGATGTCCTTGCCCGCGCGGTACGGGTCGACGCGGTGCCGGAAGAGGACCTCCGCGCGGTAGACGTTGCCCACGCCCGCGATGACCTTCTGGTCCATCAGCAGGGCGGCGATCGTCGTACGGCTGCGGGAGATCCGCCGGTACGCGGCATGCGGGTCGGCGTCCTCGCGGAGGGGGTCCGGGCCGAGGCGGTCGTGTATCGACTGCTTCTCGGCGGGGGTGATCAGGGCGCAGGTCGTGGGGCCGCGCAGGTCGACGTACGCCTCGGTGTTCGCGAGGCGGAGGCGGACCGTGTCGGTGGGCGGGGGTGCGGGGGCCGGGCCGAAGGTGACCTTGCCGAAGAGGCCGAGGTGGATGTGGACCCAGTCGGTGTGCCGGAAGCCGAGGAAGAGGTGTTTGCCGTGGGCCTCGGTGCGGGTGAGTTCGGAGCCGGTGAGGAGGGCGGCGGCGTCGGAGAACTTGCCCTGGGGGCTGGTGACGCGGGGTTCCGTGCCGGTGAAAGCTTCGCCGTAGTCCTGTGCCAGGCGGTGGATGGTGTGCCCCTCAGGCACGGTGGCTCCTTCTCGGTCTGCAGGTGGAGGGGGCCATGGGGGTTTCGCCCCCGCCGCCCCTGCCCGTCCCGTCCTCCAGGGACTGCCGCCCCTTCGACCCCGCTCCCAGGGGCTCCGCCCCGGACCCCCGCTCCTCAAACGCCGCAGGGGCTGAATTGCGCGCAGGTGACCCACCCAGGGGCGCGGGGAACTGCGCGACCAGCCCCCACCGGACCGGCACCCGACAGCGAACCCCGCCGCCCCGCCGCCGGAGGCTACTGCTGCGGGTGATGCGCCGGGATCTCCGGCAGGTCGCCCGTCGTCTCGTAGGCGGAGAGCATGTCGATGCGGCGCTGGTGGCGCTCGTCACCGGAGAACGGGGTGGCGAGGAAGGTCTCGACGAACTTCGTCGCCTCCTCCGCGGAGTGCATGCGGGCGCCGACCGCGACGACGTTGGCGTTGTTGTGCTGGCGGCCCAGCGACGCGGTCTCCTCGCTCCAGGCGAGGGCCGCCCGGACACCCTTGACCTTGTTCGCGGCGATCTGCTCGCCGTTGCCGGAGCCGCCGATCACGATGCCGAGGGAGCCGGCGTCGGCGGCGGTGCGCTCGGCGGCGCGGAGGCAGAACGGCGGGTAGTCGTCCTGGGCGTCATAGATGTGGGGGCCGCAGTCGACCACGTCGTGGCCGGCCGCCTTGAGCCAGTCGACGAGGTGGTTCTTGAGTTCGAAGCCCGCATGGTCGGAGCCGAGATACACGCGCATGAGATGAGTGTGACACGGCTGTTTCAGGGCAGCAGCCCCGGGTGTCAGCCAGGAAACAGTGAACCCGACAATGGATCCTCAAGGAAACCTCAAGTAACGATCTGGATTCAAAGGTTCACGAATTTCTTTGCCTCCGATTCACTGGACCGACCCGTACACCGCTCGTACGGGAGCCCCACACCCGGCACGAAGGAATTCCCCGTATGACTGGTCTCCAGGCCGGACTCAAGAACCGCCACCTTTCGATGATCGCCATCGGCGGTGTCATCGGAGCAGGCCTCTTCGTGGGCTCCAGCTCCGGTATCGCCACCGCCGGACCCGGCATCCTGCTGTCGTACGCCCTCGTCGGCACGCTGGTCGTCCTCGTGATGCGGATGCTCGGTGAGATGTCCGCCGCGAACCCGAACTCCGGCTCCTTCTCGGCGCACGCCGACCGGGCCCTCGGGCGCTGGGCCGGTTTCTCCATCGGCTGGTTGTACTGGTTCTTCTGGGTCGTCGTGCTCGCCGTCGAGGCGACCGCCGGCGCCAAGATCCTCGAAGGGTGGATCCCCGCCGTACCGCAGTGGGGGTGGGCGCTGATCGTGATGGTGGTGCTGACCGCCACCAACCTGGTCTCCGTGGGGTCCTACGGTGAGTTCGAGTTCTGGTTCGCCGGGATCAAGGTCGTCGCCATCGGCGCGTTCATCGTCATCGGCCTGCTCGCCGTGTTCGGCGTCCTGCCGGGTGTCGACGCCGACCAGGCGGGGCTCTCCAACCTCACCGACCACGGCGGTTTCCTGCCGCACGGACCCGGCGCCATCCTCACCGGTGTGCTGCTCGTCGTCTTCTCCTTCATGGGCAGCGAGATCGCCACCCTCGCGGCCGGCGAGTCGGAGGACCCGCAGAGGGCCGTGACCAAGTCGACCAACAGCATCATCTGGCGTATCGCGGTCTTCTATCTGGGATCCATCTTCGTCGTCGTCACGCTGATCCCGTGGGACTTCAAGTCCATCCAGGACAACGGTTCCTACGTCGCCGCGCTCGACTCCCTCGGGATCGCGCACGCCGGTCAGATCATGAACTTCATCGTGCTGACCTCGGTGCTGTCCTGCCTCAACTCCGGCCTCTACACGGCCTCCCGGATGGCCTTCTCGCTCGGCGAGCGGGGAGACGCGCCGAAGGCGTTCGCGCGGGTCAACGGCCGGGGTGTGCCGATGGCCGCGATCCTCGCGTCGGTGGTGTTCGGCTTCGTCGCCGTGTTCTTCAACTACCTCTCCCCCGACAAGATCTTCCTCTTCCTCGTCAACTCCTCCGGTGCGGTGGCCCTGTTCGTGTGGCTGGTCATCTGCTTCTCGCAGCTGCGGATGCGGAAGATCATCCAGGCCGAGGCGCCGGAGAAGCTGGTCGTGAAGATGTGGCTGTACCCGTATCTGACCTGGGCGACGGCCGCGTTGATCGTGTTCGTCCTCGGCTACATGCTGACCGACACGGAGCACGACGGGCGGGAGACCGTGCTGTTGTCGCTGCTCGTCGCGGCGGTGGTGCTGGTCATCGCCGTGGTGAAGGAGAAGGTCGGACGCGGGCGAGCGGGTGCCGCGCGGACGGGTGACGTGACGGACAAGGTCTCCGTCTGAACGGATGTGTGAGCAGGGCCCCGTGGCGTGTGCCGCGGGGCCCTTTTCGTGTGCGTTTCCCGTTTCCCGTTCTCCCGTTTCCCGGGAGTGCTCACAGGACGGTGAAGCTCTCTTTCACCTTCTCGTACGTGTTGAGGGCCTGTGTCTCGATGTCCGGCTGGTACCAGGTGTTGATCTGGTACGACTTGTCGCCCACGTTGAAGCCGAGCAGGTGGGCGTGCCAGGGGACGCCGCCGAGGGTGAAGGTGTACTCCCAGACGACGGCGGGGTGGTCGCGGAACCTCGTCTCCTCCAGGCGGATCTTGCGGTAGTCCTGGCCCTGGTGGGCGTTCTGCTCGGAGGTCCTCCAGGTCTCCATCAAGTCCCCTCGGGCGAGCGAGGACTTGGCCGCGAGCTCCTGCTGTCCGTCCGGCGAGGTGTAGTGGACCTCGGCTCCCGTCTTCACGTCCCGCCGCCAGCCGGTGGGGGTCTTCCACGCGAATCCGCCGGCCTCCTCGTGTGCGCCGGGTGGGAGCGAGCGGGGGCGGGCGGTGCCCTCGACGGTGGAGGACGGGGTGCCTCCGGGCGTGGAGGCGCCGGGTGCAGAGGAGGAAGCGGAGGCGGAGGCGGACGTGGAGCTGCCCGCCTTGTCGTCACCGGGTGAGCCGGACGTCGTGGCGAGGATGATCGCGACGACGACGGCACCCGCGGCGACCATGCTTCCGGCGGCGACCAAGGCGGTCCGGCGCCGACCCCTGCGGGGGCCGAGGAGTTCGCCCGGGGGTATGCGGTGCGGGTGGGGGCCCAGGATCAGGGCGGGGTCGGGATCGAGGTCCCGGCCGGGGTGGGGTTGTACGGGGGTACCGGGATCGGTACGGGGGTCGGCGGTGGGTACGTCGCTGCCGGAGCCGGGGTCGGCGGTGCCTCGCGACCCTGATGTGGGGGCGGGACGGGCGGGGCCGGGGTGGTGGGGCCGACGGTGGGTCGGCGGAACCGGACCGACGCGGGTGGGAGCGGAGGCCGCGCGCGAGGGGGTGTCCCGTGTCGGCGCGTCCGGCATCGGGAAGTGCTCCGTGGGGACGCCCGCCGCGAGGGAGTCCTGGGTGGGAGCGCTCGCGAGGGGCGTACTGGTCGTGGTGGCACCTGCCCGGAGCACGGCTCCCCCGGAGTTCCCGGGCGGCGTCTCCGACCGAACCTCCGAACGCTCCTCTGAGACAGCCTCGGTGGAGGCACTGGCGCGATGGTCGGCCGACGGCTCCGGGAGTCGGGGCGGCGTGAACGGCTCGTCAGGGACGCCGAGTTCGGACCTCGCGGCTACGGCCTCGCCGACCGCGTTTGCCGCGTCCGGGGCCGAGTCCGCTGCTCCCGTCCCGTCCGGGGCCGAGCCCCCCGCTCCCCTCCCGTCCGGGGCCGAGCCCTCTACTCCCACCGCGTCCGGGGTCGGGCCCCCTGTCCCCGCCACGTCCGATGCCGTGTGATCGGACGCCACGGCATCCGAGGGCTCCGTCCTCTGGGCGACAGACCGAGCCCCGTCGGACGACGAGCCCGAATCTCGGGCAACACCCACCTCCGAGCAGACATGCCCGAGCGGCACCGCATCCGCAGGCTCCGCACCCTCGGCCACAAGCCCGGACCTCGCCGGCCCTGAGCCCGAACGCCCGCCAACACCTGCCCCCGAAGACCCACGCCCGAGCGGCACCGCATCCGCAGGCTCCGCACCCTCGGCCACAAGCCCGGACCTCGCCGGCCCTGAGCCCGAACGCCCGCCAACACCTGCCCCCGAAGACCCACGCCCGAGCGGCACCGCATCCGCAGGCTCCGCACCCTCGGCCACAAGCCCGGACCTCGCCGGCACTGAGCCCGAACGCCCGCCAACACCTGCCCCCGAAGACCCACGCCCGAGCGGCACCGCATCCGCAGGCTCCGCACCCTCGGCCACAGACCGAGACTCGGCCCGGGCGCTACCCGCACCCGAGAGGCCCGGCACCGCATCCTCCACCTCGGCAGGCTCACCTGTAGCCGCCTCGGTCTCCGGCTCCGGCACCCGCGGATCCCGTACCGCCCGTACGACCCGCGTGTCCAGGTCGGCCGGTGTGGGCGGCTCCTGCTTTGTCCACCGCACCGGCGGGGGTTCCGACGAGCCCGGTCCGGCATCCGACGTGTCCGTCGAGCCGCTGGGCAGCCCCGGTGGAGTACCCGACGCCTCCGGCGGAGTTGTCGCGTCCGGCGACACCGGCACGTCCGGCGCGTCTTCCCGTACGTCGCTCGGGGCTCCAGGCGAGTCCGGTGTTCCCGGGCCGTCCGGCGCACTGGGTCCCCCCGCACCCCCTGAACCACCCGGCGTCCCTGAAGCCCCCGCCGTGTCGGGAGCTTCCGGCCCCCTCGGATCCCTGGGGTCCCTCAGCTCTCCCTGGACCCACGCCGGTGCAGAGGTTCCCGCGCGCTGCGATGTCGATTCCGGTGCTGCCTCCGGCTGCCGCGCCCCGTCAGCCTGTCCGGACTCCGACACCCGCGCAGAGTCCCCCTGTCCGCCAGCCGACGCCTCCCGCCCCGGGTCGGTCCAAGTCCCAGCCCCGGGTCCAGCCCCCCGCTCCTCGACCTCCCGCTCGTCACCAGCCCCACCGGCATCTCCATCCGGCTCCCCCTGCTCCCCCTGTCCCGCCGCCCTGACGTCTTCCCCCGCCTCCATCCGCAAAGTCGGCGTAGGCGCCGGGAACGCCACCGTGTGCAGGGCCGATTCCGCTTCGTCCAGGCTCGGGCGTATCGAGGGGTCCTTCTCCAGCAGGGCCGTGAGGATGTCGGTCAACGGGCCCGCCGCCGCGGGGAGTTCCGGCTCCTCGTAGAGGACGGCGTGCAGCGTGGCCAGGGTGGTGTCGCGGGAGAAGGGGGAGCGGCCGCCCAGGGCCGCACACAGGGTCGCGCCGAGGGACCAGATGTCCGACGGGGGTCCCTGCGGTCGGCCGGAGACCCGCTCGGGGGCCATGTAGTCGGGGGATCCGACGAGCATGCCGACCATGGTGAGCGCCTTGGCGTCCTGCATCGCGGCGATGCCGAAGTCCGTCAGCACGATCCGGCGGCCGGTGCGGTCGCCGGACTCCACCAGGACGTTCCCCGGTTTGATGTCCCGGTGCAGGACGCCCCGCGCGTGGACCTGGCGCAGGGCCCGCACCAGCCCCAGGCCGAGGAGCGCCGTGTCGCGTGGGCCGAGCGGGCCGTCCTCCACGGTCATCCGCTCCAGGGAGCGGCCCTTGACCAACTCCATGACGATCCAGAGGCGTTCGCCCTCGTCCACGACGTCGTAGACCCGTACGACGTTGGGGTGGTCGATCCGGGCCGTGGCCCTGGCCTCGCGCAGGGTCCGTTCACGGCGGGTGCGGGTGTCCTCCGCGTCGAGGCCGTCGATCCGCATCTCCTTGACCGCGACCTGCCGGTCGAGCATTTCGTCGGCGGCCCGCCACACCCGCCCCATTCCCCCCTGACCGATACTCTCGACCAGGCGATAGCGCCCTGTCACCAGGAGCCCTGGTACTCCGCCGCGCCTCGCATTTCCCGTGTCTCCCGTATTCCCCGGCAATCCGCTGCACCCCCTCAACGATGTCCCGAGTGGAACACAATGGTCACACTTCGCGCCGTACCAGCATAGTGCGGAGAAATCTTGTGGTACCTCTTCAAGTACTGCGAATTCAGGCGCAGCCAAGGGGGGCGAACATGAGTTCTCGTCGTATGACGACCATTGCAGGATCGCTGGTCGCGGCATCTTTCTCGACGGTGATGATCTTTTCCTTCACCGCGAGCGCGGACGAGGGACCCGGCAGCAGCAAGGGGGGAAAGGCCGTTGACGAGGCGCCGGCCGGGGTGAAGCTGACGACGACGCTGCCGGAGAAGATCTCCGTCGACAACGGCTCGCAGAAGACCGACCTTACGGCCGGCGTGAAGAACGACGGGAGCAAGGACAGCGGAAAGATCAGGCTCTTGGTCGTCGGTTTCGACGGCATGACGGTCAAAAACGTTCAAGGCTGCTCTCCGATGGAAGAAAACGATCTGCCGGAGGGCTCGAACAGCGGATTCGTCTGCCCCATCGACAATCTCGCGGCCGGTAAGTCGAAGTCGTACGCCGTCGACGCGACATTCGATCTCAAGAAGACCGGAAAGATCTGTCTGCCGGTGCAGACCGGCGACGGGAAGAAGACGTTCTGGCAGCAGGGCCCGGTTCCGTTCGGTACGACGAACCCGTCGCCGAACGCCCCGGCCACCCCGCTGCTCCTGGGCACCGACAACAAGCCGGTGGCACCGGGCGGGGACGC
Source organism: Streptomyces sp. SLBN-8D4 (assembly GCF_049739545.1). Classification (NCBI taxonomy): domain Bacteria; kingdom Bacillati; phylum Actinomycetota; class Actinomycetes; order Kitasatosporales; family Streptomycetaceae; genus Streptomyces; species Streptomyces sp. SLBN-8D4. The sequence goes on along the minus strand of NZ_JBMGQC010000001.1, from coordinate 6,394,216 downwards.
CCCGAGCGAGTTGCCCAAGACCGGCGCGGAACGTGAACTGCTGCCGCTCGGGGCCGCGGGCGCCTCACTGATGGCGGCGGGCATGGCCGGGCTGTGGTGGTCGCAACGGCGGCCGCGGAGCACCGTCTGATCCGGAGCGGAAGACCGGCGGAGACCGGCGGAAGACGGCGGAGGCATAACCTGACGGAAGCTGTCAGGTTATGCCTCCAGCATGTCCGGCATGAACAGCTCGAATCGCGACGAAGTCACCAGTTTCCAGACCGGGTTCGCCCTGCGCCCCGACCTCGTGTTTCCGGTCCGCTCCCCCGACGACGTGGTCGCCGCGGTGCGCCGCGCGGCCGACGCGCGCCTGCCGGTGACCGCGCTGGCCACCGGACACGGACTGCCCGGCCCGGTGGAGGGCGGCGCGCTCATCAGCACCCGGCACCTGGACCGGGTGACCATCGATCCCGGGGCCCGTACCGCGCGTGTCCAGGCGGGTGTCCACTGGGGGCAGGTGGTCGAGGCGGCCGCGCCGTACGGGCTCGCTCCGCTCAACGGTTCCGCACCGGGCGTCGGTGCCGTGTCGTACACGCTGGGCGGCGGACTCGGCATCCTGGCAAGGGAGTTCGGCTATGCCGCCGACCACGTCCGCTCCCTGGACGTGGTCACCGGGGACGGCCGGCTGCGGCAGGTCGCCGAGGGGGACGAGCTGTACTGGGGCCTTCTCGGCGGCGGTCACCGCCTCGGGGTCGTCACCGAGCTGGAGATCGGACTCGTCCCCGTGCGGAGGCTCTACGGCGGTTCGCTCGCCTTCGACGGGCGCGAGGTCGATCCGGCGGCCCTGCTGCGGGCGTACGAGGAGTGGACCAGGACCGTACCGGACACGCTGACCTCGTCCTTCGCGGCCGTACCGTATCCGGACCTCCCGGCGCTGCCGCCGCACCTGCGCGGGCGGTACGTCGTCTCGGTCCGGGTCGCGTACACCGGCACCGACGGGGATCGACTCCTCGCCCCGCTGCGGGAGTTCGGCCCGGTGCCGGCGGACTCGCTGCGTGAGATGCCGTACACCGAGAGCCGCACCATCCACAGCGACCCCGACGCACCGCACAACTACTACGGGGACAGCGCGGTGCTCGGCGAACTGGACGTGGAGCGGGCCGGTGAGCTGCTCGCACGGACCGGGCCCGGCTCCGGGTCCATGGTCGTCGTACAGCTCAACCACCTGGGCGGGGCGCTGGCGCGACCTGCGCCGAACTCGGTGCCGTACCGCGAAGGGCGTTTCCTGCTACGGCTGTTGACCGGCGGCGGGCGTGAGCAAGCGCGTGCACTGCTGGACCCGGCCTTCGATCTCCTCGCGCCCGTCACTCTCGGCCGTACCGTCAACTTCGCCTTCGGGGCCGGGGACCGTACCGAAGGGCTGTACGACGCCGGAACGCGCAAGAGGCTCGCCGAGTTGGAGTCGCGGTACGACCCGGCGAGCCTCTTCAGGAGGGACGTCAGCGCTTGACGAGCTTCCAGGCGGTGGGCAGCACGCCCATCGCCAGGGCCGCCTTGAGGGCGTCGCCGAGCAGGAAGGGCGTGAGGCCGGCCGCGACGGCGGCGGACAGCGACATGTCGGCGGCGTAGGCGAGGTACGGGACGCCGACCGCGTAGATGATCGCCTCGCCGACCAGCATGGCACCCGCCGTCCGCCACACGTTCCGGTCGGCGCCGCGGCGGGCCAGGGCGCCGACGGCGGCGGAGGCCAGGATCATGCCGAGGATGTAGCCGAAGGAGACGGAGAACCCGGAGGTGCCCTGGGCGAACCACGGGAGCCCGGCGAGGCCGGCCAGCGCGTACAGGGCGAGGGAGGCGACACCGCGGCGGGCGCCGAGGGTCGTGCCGACGAGCAGTGCGGCGAAGGTCTGGCCGGTCACCGGCACCGGTGAACCCGGCACGGGCACCGACAGCTGCGCGGCGAGGCCGGTGAGCGCGGCGCCGCCCACCACGAGCGCGACGTCCCGGACGCGGGAGGCGGGGATCAGGTCGGCGAGGACCTGGCCGGTGCGGACGGGGGCGACGGCGGTGCTCATGGGTACTCCGCGGGTGTGAACGACAGGGGACACGGTGACGCTATCCCGGCGCCCTCCGGCCGATCACCGTCAACGGTCGACAAAGCCGGGAACAGGTGCTTGGTGGGCTCCGGACAAAGGGTGTGGGCTACACCCGGTCCGGCGTGACCCCTGTCACTGAGGTGAGGTGGCCGGGGCGACAGAGGCCTCGTTCTCACGGCTGTGGGGAATCACCAAACGAACCCTAGTGGTCTGGTCGGATTCACCCTTCCTGACCTACCCTTCCAGGCATGGTCGCCCAGTCCCGGTACTTCTCGTCGCGTCGCCACGTCGATCTGCGACGCGTGGGCACGGCTGTCTGTCGCCGTCCGATGTGAGGCGGGCTCCGGCGCGCCTCATCCTCCGAGACGTGTCGGCCCCCGTTACCGAGGACGGTCTTCCATGCCCCGTACCGCGGCACCCCCGGTCCCTGTCCCTTCCACCTCCCGGCGCCGGACGAGCGCCAGCGTCGTCCTGCGGTCCGTGCTGGAGCACGGTCCGGTGGCGCGCAGCACCATCGCCCGGCTGACCGGGCTGTCCCCGGCGTCCGTGACGGACTACTGCTCGCGCTTCACCGAACTCGGGCTGATCCGGGAGTCGGAGACGCCCCGGCGCTCCCAGGGTGTGGGCCGGCCCCATGTGCCCCTGGACCTCGACGAGTCACGGTTCGTCGTGGGCGGGGTCCATGTGGCCGTCCCCTATACGACCGTGGCGCTGCTCGATCTGCGCGGCCGGGTGGTTGCCGTACGGGAGCTCCGGCACGACGGGGCCGACGGCGCCGGCGGTGGCGGTGGCGGTGGCGGTGGCGGTGGCGACGCGATCCTGGCGCGTGCCGCCGACGGGCTCGCCGCGCTCCTCGCCCGGTCTCCGCGGCTGCGCTGCCTGGGGGTCGGCTTCGCGGCCGGCGGCTGGGTGGACCGGGACTCCGGGACCGTCGTCGAGCACCCCCTGCTGGGCTGGCACGAGGTGCCGGTGCGGGACGTGCTCGGCGCCCGGACCGGCCTGCCCGTCCATGTGGACGGCCACGCGCGGGCGTTGGTCAACGCGGAGCGGCTGTTCGGGCGGGCGCGCGGCAGCCGGAGCGTGCTGCACCTGTTCGTCGGCAATGTGGTGGACGCGGCGTTCGCCACCAACGACGAGGTGCATCACGGGCCGCGCTCCCAGGCGGGCGCGATCGCCCATCTCCCGGTGCCGGGCGGCACCGAGCCCTGCGACTGCGGGCGGACCGGATGCCTGCAGGCCGAGCTGAGCGAGCGGACGCTGTGCCGGCGGGCCCGGCGGGCGGGGATCGTCGAGGGCGTGAACCCGATGCACGTGGTCGCGGCGGCGGCCGCGGGCGACCCGGTGGCGGCACGGCTGCTGACCGAGCGGGCGCGCGCCGTGGGGCGGGCCGTGCGGCTGCTCCTCGACGTGCTGAACCCGGAGACGGTCGTGGTGACCGAGGTCGGCGTCCTGCACCGGGAGGACTGCCTCGCCGCCCTGCGCGAGGGCGTCGGCGACGACCGTGCGGCGTCGGTCATTCCGTCGAGTTTCCCGGATTCCGTCCTTGCCGTGGCGGGTGGTTCGGTGGCGCTCGACGTGCTCTACCGGGATCCGCTGGCCGCGTCACCTGAGGCTATTTAATTCAGAAACTCCGAATGTTGACAGGGGTTCCCCGGGACCGCGAACATCCTGTTCATGAGCCCGAACCTGCACTGTCGCACCCTTTGTTGCTGACACGTCGCCCCGTGTGACGCGCTCATTCCCCCTGCGTGAACGCATTTCTCCGTGACTTTCTCCTGCACTGATTCAGGGAGCATTCCCATGCCCTATTCCCGCACGTCCGGCATCGACCGGCGGCTGTTCCTCTCCTCGGTTCTCGGCGCCGCGGCCGGTGTCGCCGGCCTCAGCGGCTGCGCAGGCAGCAGTGCCGCCGCGGCCGGCGAGGACGACCTGTCCGCCCCGCTCGCCGCCAAGGTCCCGGCCGGCACGAGCCTGAAGATCGCCTCGTACTCCGGCACCCAGCAACTACAACTGAAACTCGGCAGGTTGGGTGATCCTCCGTTCAAGGTGACGAGCTGGGCCAATATCAGCGCCGGCCCGGATGTCATCAACGCCTTCCGTTCCGGCTCCCTCGACGTCGCCAACAACGCGGGAATCCCGCCGATCCAGGCGCATTTCCAGGGATTCGACGCGAAGATCGTCGCGATCAACATCACCCGCAAGCCGAACTACCTCTTCGCCACCAAGCCCGGCAGCGACATACGCACGGTCGAGGACTTCAGGGGGAAGAAGCTCGCGTTCTCGCAGGGGCAGGCCCAAGGAGTGGTCCTGCTACGGGCGTTGAAGAAGGCCGGGCTCGCCTACGACGAGGTGAAGCTGGTCCCGCTCACCAGCAACCAGTTCCTCACGGCCCTGCAGTCCGGCCAGGTGGACGTGGCCCCGCTCGCCAACAGCCAGGCGCCCGCCTACCTCCAGCAGTACGAGGCCAAGGGCGCCCACGCCATCACCACCGACGTGGTCGACCTGCTCAACCTGCTGTGGGCGCCGACCTCCGTGCTGGGCGACCGCGCGAAGGCCGCCGCGGTCGCCGCCTACATCCCGTACTGGGCCAGGGGCCAGGTGTGGACGTACGAGCACCCCCGACATCTGGAACGAGGAGTTCTACGTCAAGACGCAGAACCTGACCGCCGACCAGGCGAAGTCCGTCACCGCACTCGCCAACAAGCCCCTGTTTCCGCCGAGTTGGGACGAGGCGATCAAGTGGGAGCAGGAGACCGCGGATCTGCTGGCGGAGGGCGGCTTCGTGAAGAAGTTCGACGTGGGCGAGCTGTTCGACCACCGCTTCGAGGGCATCGCCGCGAAGTCCGTACCGGCGGAGTACCAGCGGTGAGCGCCGTGACCACGACGGTCGCCGTCGCCGCTCACGAGGTGAGCACGGAGGTTCGCAGGCGCCGCCGGCTCTCCCCCGGCCGGCGACTGCCCGCGGCCCGGCTCGTCGGGCCGGTCCTCCTGCTCGCCCTGTGGGCCGCCGCCTCCGCCGCGGGACGCCTCGATCCGGCCGCGGTCCCGGCGCCCTGGACGGTGGTGCGGACCGGCGCCCATCTGTGGACCGCCGGAACGCTGCCCACCGACATCCTGACCTCGCTCGGGCGAGCCGCGTCCGGCTTCGCGATCGGTCTCGGGGCCGGTGTCCTGCTGGCCCTGGCGGCCGGGCTCAGCCGGACCGGCGAGGCGCTGATCGACGGGACGGTGAACCTCAACCGGGCGATCCCCACCCTCGGTCTGATCCCGCTGTTCATCCTCTGGCTGGGCATCGGCGAGTCCTTCAAGGTCGCCATCATCGCGATCGTCGTCTACATCCCGATCTATCTGAACACCCATGCCGCCCTGGCCGGCATCGACCACCGCTACGTCGAACTCGCCGAGGTCCAGGGCCTGTCGAGGTTCGCCTTCGTACGGCAGATCGTCATCCCCGGCGCGCTGCCCGGATTCTTCGTGGGACTCCGGCTCGGTGTCACCGGCTCCTGGCTGGGCCTGGTCGTCCTGGAGCAGATCAACGCCACCAGCGGACTCGGCTACCTGATGTTCCAGGCCCAGAACTACGGCCAGAGCGATGTGATCCTCGTCGGTCTCGTCGTCTACGGCGTCTTCGGCCTGGTCTCCGACAGCGCGGTCCGTCTCGTCGAACGGAGGGTGCTGTCATGGCGCCGCACACTGAGCAGCTGACCCGGCCGGCCGTACGACTGCGGGGCCTGACCCGGTCGTTCGGTGGGCGTACGGTCCTCGACGGCGTCGACCTCGACATCCCGGCCGGACAGTTCGTCGCCCTGCTCGGGCACAGCGGCTCCGGCAAGAGCACGCTGCTGCGGGCGGTGGCGGGGCTGGACCACGAGGTGGTGGGCAGCGGGCGGCTGACCGCCCCCGAAAGGGTGTCCGTGGTCTTCCAGGACTCCCGGCTGCTGCCCTGGCGGCGGGTGCTGGACAACGTCCTGCTGGGCACGGACGGCGAGGACAGGGGACGGGAGGCGTTGGCCGAGGTGGGTCTCGCCGGCCGCGAACGCGCCTGGCCGAGCGAACTGTCCGGCGGCGAGGCCCAGCGCGCCGCTCTCGCCCGCTCGCTGGTCCGCGAACCCGAACTCCTGCTGGCCGACGAGCCGTTCGGCGCCCTGGACGCGTTGACGCGCATCAGGATGCACGCGCTGCTGCGGGAGCTGTGGAAACGCCACCAGCCGTCCGTCCTGCTCGTCACCCACGACGTGGACGAGGCGATCGTGCTCGCCGACCGGGTGCTCGTACTCGAAGAGGGCCGTATCGGCCTCGACCTGACCATCGACCGTCCGCACCCGCGTTCCTACCGGGATCCCCTGCTGGGCGAGTACCGCGAACGACTGCTGACCGCGCTCGGCGTCACGGAGGACCACGCATGACCGCACGACAGCTCCACCTCAACGCGTTCCTGATGACCACCGGCCACCACGAGGCCTCCTGGCGGCTGCCCGAGAGCGACCCCTTCGCGCACGTCTCCCTCGACCACTACGTTCACCTCGCCCGGATCGCGGAGCGCGGGACCTTCGACTCGCTCTTCCTCGCCGACGGACCGCAGCTGTGGAGCAGCCTCGCCCAGCGGCCCGCCGGTGCGCTGGAACCCCTCACCCTGCTGACCGCGCTGGCGACGGCCACCGAGCACATCGGGCTGATCGCGACCGCCTCCACGTCCTACAACTCGCCCTACAACCTGGCCCGGAAGTTCGCCTCGCTGGACATCATCAGCGGCGGCCGGGCGGGCTGGAACATCGTCACCACGGCCGGCGCGGAGGCCGCCCGCAACTTCGGTCTGGACGCGGAGCCGGCGCACGCCGAGCGGTACGCGAGAGCCGCCGAGTTCCTCGACGTGGCCCTCAAGCTGTGGGACAGCTGGGAGGACGACGCGATCGTCGGCGACAAGGCGGCCGGCGTCTGGGGCGACGACGCGAAGATCCACCCGCCCCGCCACCGGGGGACGTACTTCAGCGTCGAGGGCGCCCTCAACGTGCCCCGCACACCCCAGGGTTACCCGCTGCTCGTCCAGGCGGGTTCCAGTGAGGACGGCAAGGAGTTCGCGTCCCGGTACGCGGAGGCCGTGTTCACCGCCCAGCAGACCGTCGAGGACGCGCGGGCCTTCTACGCCGACCTCAAGGCACGGACCTCAAGAGCGGGTCGCGACCCCGAGCACATCAAGGTGCTGCCCGGCATCGTCCCCGTCATCGGCGCCACCGAGGCCGAGGCGCTCGCGAGGGAACAGGAGCTGGAGGACCACATCGTGCACCGGCACGGGGTGGCGAACCTTGAGCGGCTGCTGCAACTGCCCGTGGGCACCCTTGAGTTGGACGGGCAGCTGCCCGCCGACCTGCCGCCCGAGTCCGCCGTCGAGGGTGCCAAGAGCCGCTACACGCTGGTCGTGGAGCTGGCCCGGCGTGACCGGCTCACCGTGCGGCAGCTGATCGGACGGCTCGGCGGCGGGCGCGGTCATCTCACCTTCGCCGGCACGCCCGAGCAGGTCGCCGACGCCATCGAGACGTGGTTCACGCAGGGTGCCGCCGACGGCTTCAACATCATGCCCGCGGTGCTCCCCTCGGGCCTGGACGCCTTCGTCGACCACGTCGTCCCGATCCTGCGCAGCCGCGGCCTGCTCCGCACGGAATACGGCCCGCGCCGGACCCTGCGGGAGCGCTACGGCCTTCCCCGCCCCGCCAACCAGCACGTCCAGCCCGCCTACGTCTAGGAAGGACCCCTCCCATGTCCGGTATCGAGATCCGCAAGGTCACCGCGAACATCGGCGCCCAGGTCTTCGGCGTCGACCTAGCCAAGCCGCTCGACGAGGAGACGGCCACGGCTCTTCGTGACGCCCTCAACACCCACAAGGCGCTGGTCTTCAGCGACGTGCACCTCGACGACGAGGGCCAGCAGGCCTTCGCCCGGCACTTCGGCGAACTCACCACCGCCCATCCGACCGTGCCCGCCGTCGACGGCGCCCCGAACGTCCTGCCCGTCGACAGCGAGGGAGGCCGTGCCGCCAACCACTGGCACACCGACGTCACCTTCGTCCTCAACCCGCCCCAGGCCAGCACCCTGCGCAGCCTGACGGTCCCGCCGTACGGCGGCGAGACCCTGATCGCCAACTCGGCGGCCGCCTACCGGGATCTGCCGGAGCCCCTCAGGCGCCTCGCCGACGACCTGTGGGCCGAGCACACCAACGACTACGACTACGCCGTACCGGAGGAGACGCTGGACGAGGAACAGGCAGCCCGGCGCGCCCAGTTCACGTCCATCAAGTTCCGCACGGCCCACCCCGTGGTCCGCGTCCACCCGCTGACCGGTGAACGGGGGCTGTTCATCGGCGGGTTCGCGCAGCGGATCGTGGGCCTGTCGACGGGCGAGTCCCGCAAGCTCCTCGATCTGCTCCAGTCGTACGTGACCCGCCCGGAGAACCTGCTGCGCCACCGCTGGTCGGAGAACCAGCTCGTCCTGTTCGACAACCGGATCACCCAGCACTACGCCGTCGACAACTACGACGGTCTGCCGCGCCGGCTGCACCGGGTGACCGTAGCCGGGGACGTCCCGGTGGGCATCGAGGGCAAGGAGAGCTACTCGATCCAGGGCGACGCCTCGCCCTACACCGCCGTAGCCGCGTAGTCACCGTCAGTCCCGGACGGGTCCGCATCGTGGGCGGTCTCCCCTCTGACCAGGGGAGACCACCCAGACTGTGGGCGTTTTTGCCCGTCTCACGCACTGGACGAACCCGCCCATGCCCAGCACCACCGTCAAGACCCCACAAGGGTCCGACGCCTCCCTGACCCATGGCCTCAAGCAGCGCCACCTGTCGATGATCGCCCTCGGCGGAGTGATCGGCGCCGGACTGTTCGTCGGATCCGGCGCGGGGATCGCCGCCGCCGGCCCGTCGATCGTCCTCGCCTACACGCTCTCCGGTCTCCTCGTGATGCTGGTGATGCGGATGCTCGGCGAGCTGTCGGCCGCACACCCCTCCTCCGGCTCCTTCTCCGCGCACGCCGAGCGGGCGTTCGGCCCCTGGGCGGGCTTCACCGTCGGCTGGTCCTTCTGGATCCTGCTGTGCACGGCCGTGGGACTGGAGGGCATCGGCGCCGCGAAGATCGTGACCGGCTGGCTCCCGGGGACCCCCGAGTGGGCCTGGGTGGCGCTGTTCATGCTGGTCTTCTGCGGCACGAACCTGGCCGCGGTGAAGAACTTCGGCGAGTTCGAGTTCTGGTTCGCGGCCCTCAAGGTGGCCGCGATCGCCCTGTTCCTGATCCTCGGAGTGCTGGCGATCGCCGGCGTCCTGCCCGGTACGGACGCGCCGGGCACCGCGAACCTCACCGGCCGAGGGGGCTTCTTCCCGGGCGGCGGCGAGGGCCTGGTCGTCGGCCTGCTCGCCTCTGTCTTCGCGTACGGCGGCCTGGAGACGGTCACCATCGCGGCCGCCGAGTCGGAGGACCCGGTGCGCGGGGTGGCGAGCGCGGTCCGTACGGCGATGTGGCGCATCGCGCTGTTCTACGTCGGCTCGATGGCGGTCATCGTCACCCTGGTCCCGTGGGACGCGCGGGCGGTCGTGGAGAAGGGGCCGTACGTCGCCGCCCTCGACGAACTGGGCATCCCGGGAGCGGGCCGGCTCATGAACGTGGTCGTCCTCGTCGCCCTCCTCTCCGCGATGAACGCCAACGTCTACGGCTCCTCCCGCATCGCCTACTCCCTGGTCGAGCGGGGCCTCGGCCCCGGCGCCCTGGGCCGCGTCCACGGCGGTGTCCCCCGCCTCGCGGTCCTCGCCTCCAGCGTCTTCGGCTTCGTCTGCGTGGTCCTCAGCCACTGGCGCCCCGACGACGTCTTCTCGTGGCTCCTCAACATGATCGGCGCGGTCATCCTGGTCGTCTGGGCCTTCATCGCCGTATCCCAGCTGCGGCTGCGCCGCGCGCTGGAACGCGAGGCCGCCGAGCGGCTGACCGTGCGCATGTGGGCCTTCCCGTACCTGACCTGGGTCGCCCTGGCCGGCATGGCGGCGATCCTCGTCCTGATGGCCCGGGAGCCTGGCACGCGGGTGCAGCTGTACTGGACGGGCGGCCTGACTCTGGTCCTGGCGGGTGCGGGACACGCGTGGCAGAAGGCGCGCGCCGGGCGGCGGGCGAAAGCCCCCGCGAGGACGTGACTCGCGGGGGCTTCCCGGGTGCGGTCAGGCCTTGCGGGCCAGGCCGCCGTGCTGGCCGATCGGGGCCGGGACCGTGTCGCCGTCCGGGCGCCACAGCGGGACCGACACGACGCCCGGGTCCACCAGCTCCAGGCCCTCGAAGAACGCCTCGATCTTGTCCACCGGACGCAGGAAGTAGGGCACCGCGCCGGTCTCGTTGTAGGCGTCCTGGGCGTGCTCGTAGTCCGGGTCGGTGCCGCGGGAGCCGTCGTTGATGCACAGGTAGCTGCCGGAGGGCAGGCCCGCCACCAGTCGGCCGACCAGCTCGCGGGCAAGGTCGTAGTCGCCGACATGGCCGAGGATGCCGCTGAGGATCAGGGCCGTGGGGCGGGTGAGGTCGAGGGTCCGGGAGGCGGCCTCCAGGATCTTCTCCGGCTCGTAGAGCGTCAGGTCCTCGTACGCCGTCTCGCCCTCCGGGGTGGAGGTGAGCAGGGCGCGGGCGTGGGCGAGGACCAGCGGGTCGTTGTCGACGTAGACGATCTTCGATTCGGGGGCGCTGCGCTGGGCGACCTCGTGGGTGTTGTCGACCGTGGGCAGCCCGGTGCCGACGTCCAGGAACTGGCGGACGCCCGCCTCCTCGACGAGGTACCGGATGCTGCGGCCGAGAAAGGCGCGGCTGCTGCGGGCGATCGTGACGATGCCGGGGAAGACGGCCGTGTAGGCGTCGCCGGCCGCTTCGTCGACGGGGTAGTTGTCCTTGCCGCCGAGCCAGTAGTTCCAGATCCGGGCCGAATGCGGCACCGAGGTGTCGATCTCCGTCATGTTCCTATCGTGCTACGACCGGTCCTGCTCGCACGGCACATTGAGGGAGAGAAGTGCGGCGGATCCGTGCTTGTCGAGGCGGAGTTCGGTGATCGCCGCGTTGCGCAACCGCGGGAACACTCTGCGGTACTCCCTGAGCGGGATCGACAGCAGCGCGCACAGCGTCAGCCGCAGCAGGGTGTTGTGGGCGACGACGAGGACGCGCTCGCCGGGGTGGGCGGCGGCGATGGTGCGCAGGGCCTGCGTGCCCCGGGCTGCGGCCGCCGCCGGGTCCTCCGCGCCGGGGAAGGGGTAGGCCACCGGGTCCGCGCGGAAGGCCTCGGCGGCGTCGGGCACCTCCGCGGCGAACTCCGCGAGGGTACGGCCCTCCACCACCCCGAAGTCGCACTCCCTCAGGCCGGGTTCGCGGTGCGGGGAGACGCCGAGGGCACGGCAGGCCGGGTCGGCGGTGGCGATCGCCCGCGACAGGGGTGACGTCCAGATCGCGTCGGGGCGGTGTACTCCGGCCCACCGCCCGAGCGCCGCCGCCTGGGCCCGCCCCTCGTCGGTGAGCCCGATGTCGCTCACGCCCGCGTAGCGGTTCTCGGCATGCCAGATGGTCTGCCCGTGGCGGGTCAGCAGGAGGGTGGTGCTCATGTCTGGGTCCCGTCTTCGAGTGCGGCGCCGTCGTGGCTGGTCGCGCAGTTCCCCGCGCCCCTAGGTAGGTGGGTGTCCAGGCTGGTTTTCTCAGTTCAGTCGGCTGTGTGCGTGTGCCGCTACCGGGGTCGGGAGCCAGCCCCGCTTCGTGAGTTCGTCGATGAGGCGGGCGTAGGGCTCGGCGAACAGGGCCGTGCGGCCGGGGCGTGGTTCGAGGACCGTGCGGATGCGGACCATGCGCTCCGCGAGGTCCGGCAAGGGCTCCCCGGTGACGCCGTGGGCCGCCAACGCCGCCATTCCCAGGGCCGGTTCGGTCTGTTCGGGTACGCGGGCCGGGCGGCCGAGGATGTCGGCGCGGAGCTGGTTCCAGTAGGAGCTGCGGGCCGCGCCGCCGGTGAAGGTGAGGGGGCCGTCGAGCGGGGCGCCCAGGTGGTGCAGGTAGTCGCGGCAGAGGCGTTCCGCGAACCCGACGCCCTGGAGGAGCCCGGCCCAGCGGTCGGCGTCGTCGGCGGGGGTGCCGAGGAGGAGGGCGGTGGCGTCCGGCGCGCGGAAGGGGAACCGCTCCCCCCGCGACACCAGCGGGTAGGCCAACGCGCCGGACGGCTCGTACGCGGCCGCCCGTTCGTCCATGGCCCCGGGGTCCAGGTCCGTCGGGAGCGCCCCCGCGCCCACGCTCGACGCCCCGCCGGGCAGCCAGGTGCCGCCCGGCGCACGGTGGTTGTAGACCACGCCGCTCGGGTCCCGCACCGGGTCCGGGGTGGCCCCCTTCAGTACGAGGGTGGTGCCGAGCACCGAGTTCCAGGACCCGTGCCGCAGGGCACCCGCGGCGATCTGGGCCGCGCAGCCGTCGGTCATCCCGGCGACGACAGGCGTGCCGCCGGGGATGCCGGTCGCCTCCGCGGCGGCCGCGCAGACCTCGCCGAGCCGGGTGCCGGGCAGAACGACCTCGGGAAGGTCCAGGGCGACTTCCGGCCAGGCGCCGCGCTCGACGTCGTAGCCCGTCTTGAGGGCGTGGCTGGAGTCGGTGGGCACCGGGCGGCCGACCAGGTGTGCGGTGACGACGTCGGGTTGGTGGGTGACCCGGCCGCCCTGTCCGCCGTACTCCCGCATCAGCCACAGCGCCTTCGGCAGCGCCCACGTGTCCTGTACCGCGAGTCCCGCCGCACGCAGCCGGGCCGCCTCGTCCGCCGCGCGTGCGTCGTCGTACATGAGCGCCGGGCTCGTCGGCCGGCCCTCCGGGTCGGTCAGCAGCACCGTCCCCGACGTCCCGCACACCGCGAGTCCGCCGATCCGTACACCCGTCAGGGTGAGAAGCGCGGAACGGGACGCCGTGCGCACCGCCTCCCACCACTGACCCGGATCCTGCTCGTGCCGCACGCCCTCACGCATGCCGCCGAGCGGGGCGGACCCCTGGCCCAGCACGGTTCCGTCGGCCGTGACCGCCAGCGCGCGCACGCTCTGCGTGCCGAGGTCGATCCCCAGCCACGCCGTCTCGTTCTCGTCCGTCATCCCTGTCATCGGAGCCTCCCACCCGCACGGGGTCTATGCGTACCCGGGACTCGCGGCTCAACATCGTCTCAGTGAAGCGACGATCCGGAGGTCGACGATGACCCAGAGGACCGATCCCGTACGTGTCGTGGCGGCCGGCGACCACTTCGTCCTGCCGGGGCTGATCGCCGGGGCCGTCGAGGCCGAGCTGGGCGGCATCAGCGCGCAGACGAAGGAGGTGACGCTCGGCTGGCCCCTGGAGCCCTTCGGGCCCGTCTCGGAGGTGACGGAGGCGAGCGACGCCGAGGACGAGCTGATCGAGGCGCTGGACGGCGCGGAGGTCCTCGTCACCCAGATGGGCCCGGTCACCGAGCGGGTGCTGAACGCCGCCGACAGCCTGCGGCTGGTCGTCGTGTGCCGGGGCGGCCCGGTCAACGTGAACCTCGACGCGGCCAAGGCCCGTGACGTGCGGGTGTGCTTCGCGCCCGGCCGCAACGCCGCCGCCACCGCGGAGTTCACCGTCGGCATGCTGCTGGCCGCCGTGCGCCGCATCCCGCAGGCCCACGACCTCCTTGCCGGACAGGGCAGTTGGGAGGGCGGCGCCGCCTACTACACGTACGAGCACAGCGGCCTCGAACTGGAGGACCTGCCCGTCGGGCTCGTCGGCTACGGGGCCGTGGGCAGCCGGGTGGCACGCGTGCTGTGCGCGTTCGGGGCGCAGGTCATGGTGTACGACCCCTATGTGCGCGGCGAGATCCACGGTCTGCGGGTGCACTCCCTCGACCACCTCCTCGCCCGGTCCCGTGTCATCACCCTGCACGCCCGGCTCACCTCCGAGACCCGTGGTCTGATCGGCGCCCGGGAGCTGGGGCTGCTGCCCGAGGGGTCGGTCGTGGTGAACGTGGCCCGCGGCCCGCTGATCGACGAGTCCGCCCTGTGCGACGCCCTGGAGAGCGGCCGGCTGTCGGCGGCCGCCCTCGACACCTACGAGCTCGAACCGCTGCCCGCGGACTCCCGGCTGCACGCCCTGGCCGACCGGGTCGTCCTGACCCCCCACCTCGGCGGGGCGAGCCGGGCGGTGGCCGAGAAGGCGGCGAGGATCGCGGCGGCCGAGGTGGGCCGCTGGGCGCGGGGGGAGCCGTTGGCGCACTGCTTGACGTGACGGTCGTGGTCGGTCGTAGGAGGGCGTAGGAGGGAATCCGTATGTACGTCGGTATCGATGTGGGCACGTCCGTCGTCAAGGCCGCCGCCTTCGACGGCGGGGGCCGTCAACTGGCCGTCGAGTCACGCCCGGTGGAGCTCTCCCTGCACGGCGGGTTCGTCGAGCAGGACATGGACGAGGTCTACGGCGCCGTCGTCGACGTCCTCGGCAAGCTGACCGGGCGGGTGCCGGGGCCGGTGGAGCTGGCCGGGCTGACCGGGCAGGGCGACGGGGTGTGGCTGGTCGACGGGGAAGGGCGTCCGGTGCGGTCGGCGCTGTCCTGGATGGACGGGCGGGCGCACGAACTGCTCGACCAGTGGCTCGCGGACGGCACGTTCGAGACGGTGTTCCGGCGGACCGGCGGCGCGATGTTCCCGGGCTCGCCGGGACCCCTGCTGGCCTGGCTGGACCGGTACGACCCGAAGTCCCTGGACGCCGCCGCGGCCGCCGTGTACTGCAAGGACATGGTCTTCCAGCGGCTCACGGGGGCCGCGCGGGCGAGGACGGACGTGTCGGACGCGTCCATGCCCTTCCTCGACCCGCGGGCCCGGTCGTACGACAACCGGGTGGTGGAGCTCCTTGGGCTCACCCATCGCCGGCGGCTGCTGCCGCCCGTCGGGGATCCGATCACCACGGGCGAGGCGCGGGAAGGGCTGCCGTCCGGGACGCGGCTCTCGAACGGGCCGTACGACCTGCCGGCCTGTGCGCTGGGGGCGGGGGTCACCGAGCCCGGGGACGGTCTTCTGATCGTGGGGACCTGTCTCGCGGCGCTGGTCGCCACGACCGAGCTCGATCTGAGCGGTGAGCCGGCCGGCCTGTACATCTCCACCGACCGGCACGGGCACCGGCTGCGGGCGATGCCGGCGATGGTCGGGACCGCCGCGCTGGACTGGGTGCTGTCGACGACGGGCGTCACGCACGCGGAGGTGGACGAGCTGCTGGCGTCGACCCCGCCGGGGGCGCACGGGGTGCGGGTGCTGCCGTACTTCGCTCCCTCCGGGGAGCGGGCTCCGTTTGTCGAGCCCCATCTGCGGGCCGAGCTGAGCGGGGTCTCTCTGGAGACGACGCCTGCCGATCTGATCCGGGCGACCTGTGAGGGGATCGGGTACGCCGCTCGGCACTGTCTGGAGGCGGCGGGGCTGACGGGCGCTCTCGCGGTGTGCGGCGGGGGGACCCGGAGTCCTGCCTGGATGCAGCTGCTGGCGGATGTGCTCGGGCGGCCGCTCAGGGTCGTGGAGGGGGAGGTGGGGGCCCGGGGGGCCGTGTTGGCCGCGGCCGAGCGGTACGGGGTTTCTCTTGACGCCGGGGAGTGGACCGAGCCGACGGCGATTGTTGAGCCGGATTCGGGGCGTTCCGCGTACTACTCCAAGGGGTTCGAGGAGCATTTGGGACGGTTGGATGTGGCTCGGGGGCGGGCCGGTCGCTAGGAGTACACGGTGTTCATGCGGTGCTCGAATTGTGGTGGGACTCTTCAGGAGTTCCGCTCGCTCACCGACGACGAGCAGAAGTTCGTCCGGGAGCACAAGCCCAGGCACACCAGCCTGGGCTCGTACTTCCGGTGTGCTCGTGAAGGGTGTCTGCGGTATCAGCGGCGCGGGGACCAGAAGGACGGGGGGTCCTTCCCCAAGCCGGAGAAGTGACTACAGGTTGCTGAAGTCGGGGCCCTTGGTGCGGGTGCGCTTGATCTCGTAGAAGCCCGGGACCGAGGCGACCGCCACCGTGCCGTCCCACAGGCGGGCGGCCTCCTCGCCCTTGGGGGCCGGGGTGACGACCGGGCCGAAGAAGGCGATCTGCTCGCCGTCGGGGCCGGGGACCGCGATGACCGGGGTGCCGACGTCCTGGCCGACCTTGTCGATGCCCTCCTTGTGGGAGGCGCGCAGCTCGGCGTCGAACTCGAAGTCCTTCTGGTCGAAGTACCCGATCAGGTCGGCGGGCAGGCCGACGTCCGCCAGGGCGCCCTCGACGGCCTCGCGCGTCGGGCCCTGGCCCTCGTTGTGGATACGGGTGCCGAGCGCGGTGTACAGCGGGCCGAGGATGTCGGAGCCGTGCTTCTGCCAGGCCGCGGTGACCACCCGGATCGGCTGCCAGGCCTTGGTCTCAAGGAGTTCGCGGTACTCCTCGGGCAGTTCGTCGATCTTCGGTTCGTTCAGCACCGCCAGGCTCATGATGTGCCAGCGCACCTCGATGTCCCGGACCTTCTCGACCTCCAGGACCCAGCGGGAGGTCATCCAGGCCCAGGGGCACAGCGGGTCGAACCAGAAGTCGACGGGGGTCTTGCCGGAGGTGCTCGCGGTCTCGGACATGGGTCTCCTAGAGAAGTGTTCGTTTCACCCCGCAACACCGGTCGCCGCCCACCCCATTCCCGGCTGACCGATGTCAGGGGCACATGGCAGGATCGGGCCTGTCCGCATGCTGAACACCCATCCGAGGGAGCATCGCCCGTGCCCGGTGAGAATCTGTCCCGTGACGAGGCCCGGGAGCGGGCCGCCCTGCTGTCCGTCGACGGGTACGAGGTGTCCCTCGACCTGCGCTCGGCCGTCGGGGACGAGGCCGGGGACGGTCCGCGCACCTTCCGGTCGGTCACCACGATCCGCTTCCGGTGCAACGAGCCGGGGGCCACGAGCTTCGCGGACCTGATCGCACCGAGCGTCACGGCACTCTCGCTGAACGGCCGGGACCTGGACCCCGGCGAGGTCTTCGACGGCACCCGGATCGCCCTGGAGGACCTGGCCGCCGAGAACGAACTGATCGTGGACGCCCGGTGCGCCTACTCCCGCACCGGCGAGGGCATGCACCGCTTCGTCGACCCCGAGGACGGCGAGGTCTACCTCTACACCCAGTACGAGCCGGCCGACTCCCGCCGCGTCTTCGCGAACTTCGAGCAGCCGGACCTCAAGGCGCCCTTCCGCTTCGAGGTGCGGGCGCCGGAGGGCTGGACGGTGTGGAGCAACGGCGTCGGTTCGGAGCACGACGGTGTCTGGCGGTTCGCGGAGACCAAGCCGATCTCGACGTACATCACGTGTGTGGTGGCCGGTCCCTACCACTACGTGACGGATTCCTACGAGCGGGTCCTCGAGGACGGCACGCGCCTGGAGATCCCCCTCGGCGCCCTGTGCCGCAAGGGGCTCGCCCCCCACTTCGACTCCGACGACGTCTTCCTCGTCACCAAGCAGGGCCTGGACTTCTTCCACGAGCACTTCGACTACCCGTACCCCTTCGGGAAGTACGACCAGGCGTTCGTGCCCGAGTACAACCTCGGCGCGATGGAGAACCCGGGGCTCGTGACCTTCCGCGAGGAGTACATCTTCCGGGGCAGGGTCACCCGGGCGTCCTACGAGGGCCGGGCCAACGTCATCCTGCACGAGATGGCGCACATGTGGTTCGGCGACCTGGTCACCATGGTGTGGTGGGACGACCTGTGGCTGAAGGAGTCCTTCGCGGACTTCATGGGCACCTTCGCCAACGTCGGCGCGACCCGCTTCACCGACGCCTGGATCACCTTCGCCAACCGCCGCAAGGCCTGGGCCTACCGCGCCGACCAGCTGCCCTCCACGCACCCCATCACCGCCGACATCCGCGACCTCCAGGACGCCAAGCTCAACTTCGACGGCATCACGTACGCCAAGGGCGCCTCCGTACTGAAGCAGCTCGTCGCGTACGTCGGCCAGGACGCCTTCCTGGAGGGCGCGCGACGCTATTTCAAGCGGCACGCGTACGGCAACACACGGCTCGGCGACCTGCTGTCGGTCCTGGAGGAGACCAGCGGCCGGGACATGGGCGCGTGGGCGCGGTCCTGGCTCCAGACGGCCGGGGTCAACTCCCTCACCCCGCAGGTGCTGCTGAACGCCGAGGGGCGCGTGGACGAGCTGGCGGTCGTGCAGGAGGCCGCCGAGTCGCACCCCGAGCTGCGACCGCATCGCGTGGCGGTGGGCCTGTACCGCCGTACGCCCGAAGGGGCTCTGGAGCGGTACGTGCGTGCCGAGGCGGACGTCGACGGGCCGCGTACGGTCGTGGCGGAACTGGCCGGTGCCGAGGTGCCGGAGCTCGTGCTGGTCAACGACGACGACCTGACGTACTGCAAGACCCGCTTCGACGCGGGCTCCCTGGAGACCCTGAAGGCGGGGCTCGGCGACCTCACCGACCCGCTCGCCCGCGCCCTGTGCTGGTCGGCGCTGTGGAACATGACGCGGGACGCGCTGCTCCCGGCCGGGGAGTTCGTGGACATCGTGCTGCGCTTCGCGGGCCGCGAGTCCGACATCGGCGTCCTGCAGATGCTGCATGCCTGGGCCGAGTCGGCGCTCGTGCACTACGTGGCGCCCGAGTGGCGGGGCACGGGCGCGGGGCTGCTCGCCGAGGGGGCCGAGCGGGAGCTGCTCGCCGCCGAGCCGGGCAGCGAGCAGCAGTTGGCGTGGGCGCGGTTCTTCGCGCGGACGGCCGCGGACCGGGCCGCCTTCGACCTGTTGCAGGGCCTGCTGGACGGCACGTCGGCCATCGAGGGGCTGGACGTCGACCAGGAGCTGCGGTGGGCGTTCCTGCAGCCGCTGACCATGTGGGGGGTCGCCGACGAGAAGGCGCTGGCCGCCGAGCTCGCCCGCGACGACACCGCTTCCGGCAAGCGCCACCAGGTCCGCTGCCTGGCCGCCCGGCCCTCCGCGGCGGTCAAGGCGCAGGCGTGGGCGCAGGTCGTGGAGTCCGACGCGCTCTCCAACGCGCTGACCGAGGCGACGATCGCGGGGTTCGAGCAGCCGTCCCAGCGGACCCTGCTGGAGCCGTACACGGAGAAGTACTTCGCGGCGATCGAGCGGGTCTGGAAGGACCGCTCGATCCAGATCGCGATGAACATCGTCTCGGGGCTGTTCCCCTCCCTCCAGGACTCGCGGGCGACGCTGAACGCGGCCGACGCGTGGCTGGCGGCCCACGAGGACGCGGCGCCGGCGCTGCGCAGGCTGGTGCTGGAGGGGCGGGACGATCTGGCGCGGGCGCTGCGGGGGCAGGAATGCGACGCGCAGTCCGTCAACGCCGTCAACGCCGAGTGACCTTTGGCCTGAGCTTGGGCGTCCGGTAGCCGTTACGAAATACGGTCAATAGGAGCCGTAACCCCTGGTCCCACCCGAAAGGACCAGGGGTTTTCGCTCCCCGCTCGGCACCCGAACACCCGTCCTTTAGTGCTGTCTTGTCCGTATTTGTCGACGGGCGTGTAACAGCGGTTAGCGGGCGGTCCGGAGGCGGGAACCTCCGCTGCATGAACCACAACACCCCGGTCCCCCCGCTCTCCCCCCGCCCCCTGCGTCACCTCTCCGAGGTGCAGCGCCGTGTCGTGACGGCCGGCCGGCTGCGTGCGACCGGCGTCTCGGTCGCCGAGGCCAACGAGCAGTGCCGGCCCGGCGGCCCCTGGCAGCAGATCCTCCCGGGTGTCTTCCTGCTCCACCCGGGCCCGCCGACCAGCGAGGAGCGGCTGCACGCGGTGCTGATGTACGCGGCACGGGAGCAGAGCGCCGGGGTCCCGACGCAGCCGGGCGCGGAGGAGCCGCACCGCCCGGTGTACGCGGATGCGATGATCACCGGCCTGGCGGCGCTGACCCTGCACGGCTTCAGTTCGACCCCGCCGCTGCCCTCCCTGGACCGGATCGACGTCCTGGTCCCGAGGATGCGCCGGCTGCGCTCGACGGGCGGCGCGCGGATCGTCCGCACCTCGGGGCTCCCCGCCGCCGAACAGGTCACCGGCCTCCCGGTCGCCCCGGTGCCGCGCGCCCTCGCCGACGCGGTCACCGAACTGACCGACGGGGGCGCGGTACGCCGGCTGCTGACGGAGGCGGTGCGCGGCGGCCACTGCGAACCGGCCGCGGTCGTCCGGGAGTTGAACAACGCCAAGCTGCTGAGCCGCCCGCACGTGGTGGACGCGGTGGACTCCCTGCTCGCCGAGGGCCGCGCCATCGCGGAGGACCGCCTGTACCGCATGGTCGAGGAGTACGGCCTCCCCGACCCGGTGTGGAACGTCGACCTGAGGCTGCCGGGCGGCCCCCACCTGGGCGGCCTGGACGCGTACTGGCCGGTGCAGGCGGTCGCGGTGGAGCTGGACACCCGCGCTCCCCGTCAGGACGAGGACGCGCTCTGGTCCGAGTACGCCCGCAAGCGCGAGCACCTGGAGCGGCTCGGCATCACGGTCGTCCACATCACCCCGCGCAAGCTCCGTGACGCGATGGAACAGCAGGCGACGGTGGTCCGTACGGCCCTGATGGCCTCCGGCGACCGAGATCCCGCCGCGTATGTCGTGGTGCTGCCCCGGTAGTGACGGACCGGGGCGGGACCAGGAGGGGAGAGGAGGGGCCACGGCACTGGGGAGCGGGGCCCCTCCTCGCGTCGCGCGCCCGCGGCCGCTAGAGCGGGTCGGGCAGCGCGGGGTGGGCGACGCCCGCGGCGGCACGGTCCAGCAGGGCCGCGTACGACGCGATCATCCTCGTACGGCTGAAGCGTTCGCGGCTCGCCGCGAGGGCCGAGGCGAGGTCGGTTCGGGCATCCGCGGCCCGGGACCAGGCCGCCGCGATCTCCTCCGGGTCCGGGGCCGTGATCAGGCCGTGCCCCGCCACGATCGCCGCGCTGTCGCCGACGTCGGTCGCCACCGGGACCGCGCCGCACATCATGCCCTCGATCAGGCACAGCGGAGCGGCCTCGCCCCAGGCGGAGGTGAGAGCGACGACGTCCGAGGCGGCGTACAGCGTCTCCATGTCGCGCCGGACACCCAGCAGCCGCAGTCCCCGGTCCGCGAGAGCCGGGGCCCCTCGGAACGCCGTCGCGATGTCCGCGGTCAGCCCGGGGTTCGCCGCCGTCATGCCCGCCCCGCACATCAGCACCTGCCCGTCGGGGATCCGGCCGAGCCAGGCACGGGCGGCGGCGAGCAGCAGGGGGACGTTCTTCATCGCGTCGCAGCGGGCGGCGAAGACGACCACGGGGGCCGCCTGGCCGATGCCGAGTTCCGTGCGCAGCGCGAGGCGGCGGGCCGCGTCCGGGCGGAAGCGGAAGAGGTCGACCCCGTTGGGGATCACGTGGAGGAGCTCGGCGGGAATCCCGGCGGCCCGGTACGCGTCCCTCGTCGACTCGGCGCAGCAGACACAGGCCACGACCGTGCCGTCGGCGATGGCGGTCTTCAGCTCGTCGAGGGCGCGGCCCTGGTTCTCCGGGTCGGAGCGGTGCAGACAGACCACCACCGGGCGGCGCGGCAGCCCCGCCTGGTTCAGCAGCCCCAGCGGCTGTTCCTTCAGGGAGAGGACGACGTCCGCGCCGGCCGTCGCCCGGGCCGTTTCGGCCAGCTCCGGGCCGGTGAAGTCGGCCGAAACGCCGGTGCCGCGGAAGGTGCGGTCGAGGGAGGTGACGCCCACTCCGGCCGCGGTGAGCGCCCGGTAGCAGGTGTCGTCCGTCATCCGCTGCCGGGTCGTCTCCCGGTGCACCTCGCCGTACAGGCTCAGCACCCGATGGTGCTGGCCGCCCTCGGTGAGACCCAGAACGATGTCGCTGTGCACGATCCGGGCCCCACCGGAGAAGAAACCCTCGTAGACCGACAGCACTCGCAGCTCGCGTCCCGTACGCACACGACCACCCGCCTTGCACACCAATCGAGCCATCCCCGTGAAGTGCGGGTTAGCCGATATGAGGCGGTACGGACATTACGTCCGGATGAACGGCGCGCTTCGGATCCGAGTCGGCGCGCCTACCCGCCGCAGAACTCCGCCTCGACCACCGCGTCGGCGTCCCCCGACCAGTCGCCGTTGAAGTTGAAGGCGAGGGAGTGCCGGCCGTCGGCCGTGGTCACGGCCACGGAGGAGGAGCCGTGGATGCCGCCGTTGTGGCCCCAGACGTGGACTCCGCAGCTGAGCTTGCGGTCCATGAGCGCGAGGCCGTAGCCGGCGTTCGGGATCCCCTCGACGGGCACCGTCGTCTTCATCTCCTTCAGCTGCTTCGGCGGCAGCAGCCTGCCCTTCAGCAGGGCCGAGTAGAAGCGGTCCAGGTCGGCCGAGTCGGAGATCATCTCGCCCGCCGAGGAGGCGAGCGAGGGGTTCAGCTCGGTGACGTCGTACGTCGGTCCCGTCGCCGTCTCCGCGAGCTTGGAGTAGGCCCGGCTGCTGGGCCGGGGCACGGTGACGCGGGTGCCCGGGACCGAGGTGGCGCTCAGGTGCAGCGGGTCGATGATCCGGTGCCGGATCTCCTCGCCGTACGAGCGACCGGTGACCTTCTGGACCACCATGCCCGCCAGTACGTAGTTGGTGTTGGAGTAGTTCCAGGAGGTGCCCGGCGCGAAGTCCGGCTGGTGGGCCAGGGCGACCGCGACGAGCTGTCCGGGGCTCTGGGTGTCGTAACGGTGCTTGAAGAAGCCGTCCTTGAGGAAGTACGTGCGCCCGAACGTCTCGTCGGCGGTGTAGTTGAAGATCCCGCTCGTGTGGTTGAGGAGCTGCCGGAGGGTGATCCTGCTGCCGTCGTGGCCGTTGCCGCGGACCACGCCGGGCAGCCACTTCTCCACCGTGCCGTGGAGCGACAGCCGCCCCTCCGCCTCCAGTTGGAGCAGCACGGTGGAGACGAAGGTCTTGGTGATGGAGCCGACGCGGTAGCGGTCGTCCGCCGTGCGCGGGGCACGTGTCCTCAGATTGCCCACCCCGGCGGTGGTCGACCAGGTGCTGCGGCCGTCCCTCGCGGTGAGCGTCACCCCGGGCACCCCGTCCTGCACCGCGGCGCGGACGGCCTGCCGGGTGGCCGCGTGAGTGTCGGACCCGGCCGCCATCGCCGGAGCGGCGAGGCCGGTCGCGAGTGCCACCGCAGTCGCCCCGACCACCACAGTCGTACGTACGGTCATGTCTTCCCCCTGTTCAGGCACGCCAGGTCGGCGTGATCGGCGGGAGAGACCCCCGCCGGGAGGGGAAGGTTGAGGCCGGTCCGGCCGGTTGGGCGGGATTCAGCCCTTCTTCAGCACCAGCTCCGTGTTGCGGTCCCCCGAGGCGCCGCCGAGCTTGTCGCTGGAGCCGGGGGCGTTGTAGGCCAGTTCGCGGTAGAGGGCCGCGAGGCCGGTCTGGGAGAGGTCGGCGAAGTCGGTGCGGTGGGGGGCCGCGGACTCGACCAGGGTGGTGAAGATCGAGATCGTGCCGTCCTTGTTGTCGGCCAGCTCGATGACCCGGGCGAGGTGCGGGAAGTCGATGTGGGAGGCGGTGGAGATCTCCCAGAAGGAGCGGCCGTCGGGGGCCGAGTGGGCCTTGACCACATTGCGGTGGATGTGACCGTTGACCCAGGCGAGGACGTTGCTGTGGCTGGCCAGGAGGGCGACCACGTCTCCGCCGCCGTAGCGCCGCTCGTCCGGGTGGGCCGGGTCCCGGCGGAGGTTGTCCATGGAGTCGCTGGTGTGGTGGCTGAAGACGACGACGAAGGAGTCCTTGTTCTCCTGCAGCGTCCGGTCCAGCCAGCGCAGCTGCTTGGTGCCGACGGACCCCTGGTAGTGGCCTCCCGGGTCGGTGGTGTCGAGGCTGATGCCCACGACGTCGTCGGCGATGCGGAAGCTGTAGTACTGGGTGCCCGCGTCGAGGTTGGCGGTCGAGTAGCCATGTCCGACCGGGCCCACGCCCCGGTACGCGGGGTCGAGGTGGGCCGTGAGGTAGTCGCGGGCGGTGTAGGGGGCGCGCCGCTCGTCGGGGGTGACCGAGCGCATGTTCCGGGCGTGCGCCTTGAGCAGGTCGCGGAAGTGGTGGCCCTGCGGGTCGTTGGCCTTGCGGATCATGTCCTGGAGCTTCTTCGACTCGGACGCGGGCAGCGACATCAGCTTCTTGCCGCCGACGGCGTACTCGGCGAGCCAGGAGTCGCCGTGGCCGTAGCAGCCGAGCGGCAGGCTGTCGTGGTTGCCGACCGTGGAGTACCAGGGGATGGCGAGGCCGGGGCTGTTCACCTCCCGTATCGCGGCGGCGAGATAGCCGTGCAGGTGCGGGAAGCCGAGCTGCTTGTCCTGGTCGCGGGTGGTCGAGTCGGGCTGCCAGTACTGCTTGAGGCCGCTGTTCTGGACGCCCTCGTAGTGGCGCGGGTCCCCGGAGTTGGGGGTGATCCGGCCGCCGCTCATGACGGTGAGGAACCAGTCCAGCTCGTGGCGGGAGTTGTTGTCCGTGTTGTCGCCGGTCGTCATGGCGAACTGGAGCGGGGCGCCGGTGACGGGGCCGCCGCGCAGCGCGTTGACCCGCTCGACGAGCGAGATCGCGCCGGGCACGGTGAGCGCCTCCTGGGGCCGCCAGGCGTGCACGTCGGTCGAGCGCAGGTACTCCAGCCGCATCGGGTGCTGGCTGTCCATCAGGTGCAGGTCGGTGAACTGCACGAACGCGGCCAGGGAGGTACGCCGGCCGGCCCGCCCGGACTTCGGGGCGGCGAGCTCGGCGCGCACCTTGCGGCTCCAGCCGGGACCGTTGCCCAGGCGCCGGTAGCCGGAGCTCGTGCGCGGGGCGGCGACGGAGGCGACGGTGGTGCCGCGGGTGTACGGGGCGAGGGGGACCTCGACCGGGACGGCGGCCTTGTGGACGGTCTGCGCCACGGGTGCCTCGGCGGCACCGGTGGTCGTGGCGGCCTGGCTGTCGGTGGGCCGCAGGGCGTAGCCGACGCCCGCGGAGACGGCGACCGCACCTGCGGCGGCGAGGACGGTGCGACGGTGGACCGCCGGCGTGGTGCTGGCGACAGAGCGTGTGCGCGACATGGCGCGATCTCCCCGAGTGCGAACTGCGTCGGCAGTGGTCGCGGGGTGATCGCGTTCGCGAACAACCCGCTCGCTCTGGATGCTTGGCACCGGGAATGACCTGCGCGTGAACGAGACGGCAACGCGCAACGCCGATCACCGTACGTGGATCTTGGGCCACCCTGCGCGTTCAGGAGCGCTCGTCGAACGGCCCGGGGGCGGTCACTCCGTGTTCATCTTGCGGGGTACGACACCTATTCCCCGGGCCGTCCGGCCACCGGCCGCTCCCGCCACAGCCGCAGGCCGAAGTCCACCATGGGCACGCGCTTCAGCGCGGGTACCGCGTCCAGGTCGTGCCATGCGGCCATGTCGGTGGAGCCGCCGACCTCGTACCGCAGTTCGCCCCCGGTGACCCGGGCCTCGTACATGAGCCCCACGTGGTGGCGCTCGACCGTGCGGCCGAAGCGGCTCCGGGACGGGAAGCGCACCGACCGGACCCCGAGCATGCCGGTGATCTCGACGCGGTAGCCCGTCTCCTCCTCCACCTCCCGCAGGACGGTGTCGTGGGGGTCCTCGCCGTGCTCCATACCGCCACCGGGCAACGTCCACTCCGGCAGGCCGTCGTTGAGCCAGCGGGCCAGCAGGATCTGTTCGTCACGGACGCATATGGCGTAGGCCGCCACCCTCAACGTCTTGCGCATACGGGCAAGTTAGCCCGCCGGGACCGGATTGGCCGGTGAGTATTGGGGCGCGGACCAGCGCAGCGGGAGCGCCGAGGGGGTCTCGACCACCTCCCGTACGGTGAAGCGGACCCTGCGCTCCGGGCCGAACTCGGTGTGCGCCTCGCCGGTCAGCTGGAGTGCCGTGCCGGTGGTCCAGTCGAGGAACAGCAGGCCGGCCCGGGGGTCCGCGGCGAGGTTGCCGAGGGTGAGGAACATGGAGTTTCCCGGGTAGTCACGCCAGCTCAGCTCGCCCGGTGAATCGACGCGCACGAAACCGGGGTTGCCGCCCCGGTGGCTGACGTCGGCCCCGCCCTCGTGCACGGAGGCCAGGAAGAAGGTGTCGGCGGCGGTGACGAACTCGGCCTGCTCCGGGGTCAGTTCGGCGGTGCGTTGGGGTTTGCCCGGTCGGCGGTCCGGCACGATCTCGTACGACTCCCTCCGCTGAAGGTACTTGGGGCAGTTCGCGAAGACCTGATCGGCCTCGATCGCGAACCCCCGTGCCGTGGGCCCGAGTCGGCCGTTGAGACGCATCCGGCGGCGGGTGCGGGGGTCGAGGGCGATCGTGCCGACGGGCGTGCCGGGGGTGGCGAGCGCCGTCGCGAGGGGGTCGGACGGCAGCCGATCGCCGGTGACCGAGACGCGGTGCGGGCCCGTCGCCCTCACGAAGCCCGGCGCCCCGGCGAGCGGGGACGCCCAGACCCGGCCCGTCGAGGGGTCGGCGGCGCCGGCGACCAGCAGCGGCTGGAGTTCCAGGAAGGCCGCGGCAACGTCCCGGATGCCCCGGCCGACCGAGCGGCCCACGTGATCGGCCTGCTCGCGCACCCCCACCCGGTCCTGCACGGCCCGAGAGCCCGCGTGATAGACGCCCATGACTAGAAGAACCCGCAGGTCGGGGCGGTGCCGGAGGGTGCCGGGGCTTCCTCGGCACCGCTCGGCACGGAGATCTCCAGGCGGGTGCCGTCCGGGTCGTGGAAGAAGATGCC
Source organism: Streptomyces sp. SLBN-8D4 (assembly GCF_049739545.1). Lineage (NCBI taxonomy): Bacteria > Bacillati > Actinomycetota > Actinomycetes > Kitasatosporales > Streptomycetaceae > Streptomyces > Streptomyces sp. SLBN-8D4. Next base: position 6,367,450 of record NZ_JBMGQC010000001.1, on the reverse strand, counting down.
GCCCGAGCCCGAGCCCTCGCGGTGGGCGACCACGCCCTCGTGGGCGAAGTCCGCGCCGTACGCCCGCAGCGCCTCCTCGTACTCCCTGACCCGCTCGATCGAGTCCGCCTCGAAGGCGAGGTGGTGCAGACCCGCGCGGTCGGGTCCGTACGGCTGCTCCGCCTGCTGCCAGAGGGTGAGGACGAGGGTCTCGCCGTCGCCGAGGAAGGCGTACCGGCGGCCTTCCTCCTTGCCCTCGGCGAGGGGCGTGAAGCCGAGGACGTCCCGGTAGAAGGCGAGCGAACGGTCGAGGTCGGTGACGTTCAGGCCGATGTGGCCGGTGCGCAAGGTCACGGCTGTCCCCTTCAGCTTGGCCAACCCGCATGGTTAACCCTTGTAAGTGACTTTAAGGGTTAGAAGCAGCGGGCGCAACCAGTCACGTAGGCTTGACCGGTTAGCACGGAAGGGAGCCCCGCATGTCCGCCCCCCGCGATCCCCGCCCGCTCACCGGCGAGCCGCTCGCACTCGATCTGCTCAACACGCGATGGATGAGCGAGGGGAGCCTCCAGGACCTCCTCGCCGACGTCGACGGGCTCGGGGTGTGGCTCGACTCGGCCGGGCTGAGCGGTGCCCACACCCCGGACGGCAGGATGCTGCGGCACGTCCGGCAGGCCAGGGAGGCTCTGCGCACGGCGGTGGACGGGTCGCCGGAGGAGGGGGCCTCCCTGGTCGACGCGGTGCTGGAGCACGGGCGGGTGCGGGTCACGCTGACCCCCCAGGGCCCCGTCGAGCGACCCGAGTTGGGCGACCCCGACTGGGCGCCCGCCTGGCTCGCCGCCCGCAACTACCTGGAGCTGCTCAGCACCGCGCCGGACCGGATCCGGTCATGCGCCCACGAGTCGTGCGTGCTCCACTTCCTCGACACGTCGAGGAACGGCACCCGGCGCTGGTGCTCGATGGCGACCTGCGGCAACCGCGCGAAGGCGTCCCGCCATTACGCGCGCACCAAGGACGCCTGAAAAGACCGCCCCAAGGACTCGTAGGGCGAATCGCCCGCTTTCGCACGCATCTTCACCGATGCCCCTAAAGGTCATCGCGGGTTTTCCCCATACACCCATATCGATTCGGTCAACTCTCCCTAAACATCCTTCCCATGGGTAAAGCTGGGCGCTCATCCGGGGTCGTAATCCGGATCACCGTGGCCGGGACCGATCGGTCCCGGTCACACGCCTGCTCGTTCCTTTACTCACAAGGGATGCCGATGACCCTCACCCCCCAGAGCGCCCCGATATCGGGCGCGAGACGTGTGGCGCGCATAGCCGCGGCCGCCGGACTGGTCGCCGCGCTCTCCGCGGCGGGGCCGATACCCATGGCCTTCTCCGCGGACACGGGGACCACCCCCGCGGCGTCGGACCCGGGTCTGAAGTCCGCCGACGAGAAGCTCGGTTCGGACGACGCCGACGCGCTCGCCGAGGCCAAGGCCGACGGCGTCAAGAACATCACGCTGATGGTCGCCACCGCCCCCGGCAAGACCGAGCAGGTCGCCGAGGAGCTGGACGCGGTCAAGGGCGGCCTGGTGGGCCTCACGTACGACAAGCTCGGTTACGTCCGGGCCACCGTCCCCACCGCGAAGGCGGACTCGGCCATCGCCGCCGCCGCGAAGCTCTCCTCCGTGCACGGCATCGACGTCAAGCAGGACATCCCGCTGGACGACCCGACGCCGAGCGCCGACACCGCCAAGGGCGCCGCGCACAAGGCCGCGAAGACCTACCCGGCCCCGAGCGCGAAGACGCCCGCCGAGAACCCGTACAACCCGTCCTTCGAGACGGGCGCCGTCGACTTCGTGCAGGACCACCCGAAGGCGGACGGCCGCGGCGTCACGATCGGCATCCTGGACTCGGGTGTGGACCTCGGCCACCCGGCCCTGCAGAAGACCACCACCGGTGAGCGGAAGATCGTCGACTGGGTGACGTCGACCGACCCGGTCTCCGACGGCGACGCCACCTGGCGGCGGATGAACAACCCCGTCAGCGGCCCGACCTTCACCATCGCGGGCGCCACCTGGAAGGCCCCGGCGGGCTCCTACCAGTTCAACCTGTTCCGCGAGTCGGCCACCACCGGCGGTGACGCCAAGGGCGACGCCAACCGCGACGGCGACACCACCGACGTCTGGGGCGTCCTCTACGACGCGGCCGCCGGAACCGTCCGGGTCGACCTGAACAACAACAACGACTTCTCCGACGACACCCCGATGAAGCCGTACAAGGACGGCTACCAGGTCGGGTACTTCGGCACCGACGACCCGTCGACCGATGTCGCCGAGCGCCAGCCGTTCGTCGTCGAGATCCGCAAGGACGTCGTCTACGACGCCGCGGGCAGCAAGGCCGACTACGTCAACATCGGCGTCATCGAGTCCGAGCACGGCACCCACGTCGCCGGCATCACCGCCGCCAACGGCCTGTTCGGCGGCAAGATGAACGGCGCGGCCCCGGGCGCGAAGCTCGTCTCGTCCCGTGCCTGCACCTGGACCGGCGGCTGCACCAACGTGGCGCTGACCGAGGGCATGATCGACCTCGTCGTCAACCGCGGGGTCGACATCGTCAACATGTCGATCGGCGGCCTGCCCGCGCTCAACGACGGCAACAACGCGCGCGCCGAGCTCTACACGCGCCTCATCGACACCTACGGCGTCCAGCTGGTGATCTCCGCGGGCAACTCCGGCCCCGGCGCGAACACCATCGGCGACCCTGGTCTGGCCGACAAGGTCATCTCGGTCGGCGCGACCATCTCCAAGGAGACCTGGGCCGCCAACTACGGCTCGGCCGTGGAGAAGAAGTACGCGATGATGCCGTTCTCCTCGCGCGGTCCGCGTGAGGACGGCGGCTTCACGCCGACGCTGTCCGCCCCGGGTGCGGCCATCAACACCACCCAGACCTGGCTGCCGGGCTCCCCGGTCGCCGAGTCGGGCTACACGCTGCCGGCCGGCTACTCGATGCTCCAGGGCACCTCGATGGCCTCCCCGCAGGCCACCGGCGCCTCCGCGCTGCTCCTTTCGGCCGCCAAGCAGAAGCACATCGCGCTGACGCCGGCCACCCTGCGCACCGCCCTGACCTCGACCGCCGAGCACATCAAGGGTGTGCAGGCGTACGAGGAGGGCGCGGGCCTCATCGACATCGTGGACGCCTGGGACTCCATCAAGGACGGTGCCACGGCCCACGACTACACGGTCAAGGCGCCCGTCGACACCGCGATCGACCAGCTCCTGAAGACCCCGGGCTACGGCACCGGTCTCTACGACCGCGAGGGCGGTCTGCGGGCCGGCCAGAAGAAGACGTACGACGTCACCATCACCCGTACGTCCGGTGCGGACAAGGCGATCCGCCACGACCTGTACTTCGACAACAACGCCGGTGGCGCCTTCCGGATCCTCGGCAAGGACGACATCCGGCTCCCGCTGAACCAGCCGGTGACCGTCAAGGTCCAGGCCCAGCCGAAGTCCGCGGGTCTCAAGAGCGCGATCCTGGTCGTCGACGACCCGAAGACCGAGGGCGTCGACCAGCAGATCCTCAGCACGGTCGTGGTCTCCTCGCCGGTGAAGTACACGTACTCGGCGTCGAACACCGTGCAGCGCAACAGCACCCAGTCGTACTTCGTGACCGTGCCCGCGGGCGCCAAGTCGCTGGAGGTCGCGATCGGCGGGCTCAAGGACAAGAGCCAGACCCGCTTCATCGCCATCCACCCCTACGGCGTCCCGGTCGACAACACCGGCACCCCGTACTGCTACAACAACTACCTCGACGGCAACGGCTGCAAGGCCGACGCCCGTTCCTACGCCGACCCGCAGGCCGGTGTCTGGGAGATCGAGGTCGAGTCGCGCCGCACCTCGCCGCTGCTCGACAACCCGTACAAGCTGGACGTCGCCGTCTACGGCGCGGTCTTCGACCCGGAGACCGTGACCGTCCCCGAGGCCAAGGTCGGCACCCCGGCCACCGCCTCCTGGAAGGTGACCAACACCCTCGCCGCGATCGACGGCAAGCTGGCCGGCGGCCCGCTCGGCTCGTCCAAGACGGCCCGCCCGACCATCGCCGAGGGCGCCACCCAGACCACCACGGTCGAGGTGCCCGCGGGCGCCAAGTCGCTCGACGTCGCCATCGGCAACGTCTCCGACGTGGCCGCGGACCTGGACCTGACGGTCTACAACGCGGCCGGCACCGTGGTCGGCTCGTCCGCCGACGGTGACTCGGAGGAGGCCGTCTCGGTCGCCTCGCCCGCCGCCGGCACGTACACCATCGAGGTCGTCGGCTACTCGGTCCCGGCCGGTTCCACGGCGTACGACTACCAGGACGTGTTCTTCTCCAGCACCCTGGGCACCGTCTCCGTCTCCGACGCACCGGTGAAGCTCGCCACGGGCGCCTCGACGACCGTCTCCGGCAGCGTCACCGCCCTGGCGGCCGCTCCGGAGGGCCGTGAGTTCTTCGGCCAGGTCAGCCTCGTCAACGCGCGCGGCACGGTCGCGGGCGTCGGCAACGTGAAGATCGAGAAGGTCACGCCGTAACACTTCTCCGTACGGCGACGAGGGGCGGGCGTCCGAGGGGCGCCCGCCCTTTCTCGTGCCCTAGCAGCCGAGGCCGCGCGAGGCCGGGAGCGAGGCGGTGATCCAGGCCCGCTCCGGGGCGATCTGCTGCTCGCCGACCGCCCAGTGGTCGGGGCTCGGTGCGCCCCCGGTCACGCCGAACAGGACGCGGGTGCCCTTGGTGAGGGGTTCGGGCAGGTCGTACGCGCCGATCGCATAGGTGAGGTCCTTCACCCCGACCGTCGGCTTGTAGTAGCGACTCACGCGCACGGTGACCTGGAGTTCCCCCGCGGCGGGGAGCTCCTTGACCGCGGTGACCTCGGCCTCGGCGACCGTGGTGGCGCAGGCCAGGTAGGACGGGCTGCCGAAGCGGACGCCGGCTTCCGCCTTGGAGGACCCGGAGTCGGCCGAGCTCAGGTTGTCCGCACCGCCGCCGTGCCCCACGAGCCAGCCGAGCCCCGTGACGACGCCGGCGACGGCGGCCACCGCGAGGGTGCCGAAGGCCAGGGTGCGGGCGCGGCGGCGGGCGGCCCGGGAGGGCCGTGGGGGAGCGGCTCGCGGCGCGGGCGGCGCCTCGGCGAGCCTTTCGCCGAGGATCCCGAGCTGCATCCTCAGGAGCCCGATGTCGGCCTCGGCCGCGCGGTACTCGGCCAGGAACGCGGGGTCCGCCCGGGCCTCGTCGCCCGGCTCCTCGCCGGTGAGCGCGGCCATGAGCGCGTCGTCGTCGTACGTCTCGTTCTCGGCGCTCATGTCACACCACCTCGTCCTCGTGCAGGCGGGCGCGCAGGGCCCGCACCGCCGTGTGCAGGCGGCTTTTGACCGTGCCCTCCGGGACGCCCAGCTCCTGGGCGATGGAGCGCACCGGCAGGTCGGCGAAGAACCGCAGCACGAGGACCTGACGCTGCTGGTCGGGCAGCTCGTCCAGGCCCTGGGCGACGGCCAGGGAGAGCACACTGGTGTCCTCCCCCGAGGGGTGCTCGTGCTGGCGCAGCGAGGCGAGGCGCTCCCCCAGCCGCTCCTGGCGCTTCTTGGCCCGGTGCCAGTCCATGGCGAGGTTGGAGGCGACGACGGCGGCCCACGCGGACACGTCCCGTGGCGCCTCGTACCCCTTCGCCGCCCGCTCCAGCAACCGCAGGCGGACCTGCTGCACCCCGTCCGGCAGGTCCGCCTGCGGCACCCCGCCCAGGGCGAGCACGGCCCGCACCCGGCGTTCCTGCGCCGCGTCCAGGGGGTCGTCCCCTTCCTGGACCCGGCGAGCCTTTCCGCGCAGCACAAGCCACCCCCTCACCGCGTTTCCTCTACGACGCCGCAGCCCACGGAAACGTTCGCCGGATCCCGCGGAAAATCGCCGAGAGGTGTACGTCACACCGTCGGGCAGTCCATTCCTCGGGCATGGAGCGCAAAGAATTGGACAGGAAGCCCCGGGTCGGCCGCATGATGGAAAAGCGTCGGTCAAGTGCGCAGAGACAGTGCGAAGAGATAGGGAGTCACCGTGAGGGTCGGAATCGTCGGAGCCACCGGACAGGTCGGCACGGTCATGCGCGGGATCCTCAAGGAGCGGAACTTCCCGGTCACGGAGCTGCGCCTGTTCGCCTCCGCGCGCTCGGCGGGCTCGGTACTGGACGGCGTGACGGTGGAGGACGCGGCGACGGCCGACTACACCGGCCTGGACATCGTGCTGTTCTCGGCGGGCGGCGCGACCTCGAAGGCGCTGGCCGAGAAGGTCGCCTCGCAGGGCGCGGTCGTGATCGACAACTCCTCCGCCTGGCGCAAGGACCCCGAGGTCCCCCTGGTCGTCTCCGAGGTGAACCCGCACGCGATCGCGGACCGCCCCAAGGGGATCATCGCCAACCCGAACTGCACCACCATGGCCGCGATGCCGGTCCTGAAGGTGCTGGACACGGAGGCGGGCCTTCAGACGCTGATCGCCACCACCTACCAGGCGGTGTCCGGCTCGGGCCTCGCGGGCGTGGCGGAGCTGCACGGCCAGGTGCAGAAGGTCGCCGCCGACGCGGACAAGCTCACCCACGACGGCGGGGCGGTCGACTTCCCCGAGCCGCAGGTCTACAAGCGGCCCATCGCCTTCAACGTTCTCCCCTTCGCGGGCAACCTCGTCGAGGACGGCCTGAACGAGACCGACGAGGAGCAGAAGCTCCGCAACGAGTCCCGCAAGATCCTGGAGCTCCCCGAGCTGAAGGTCTCCGGCACCTGTGTGCGCGTCCCGGTCTTCTCCGGGCACTCCCTCCAGGTCAACGCCCGCTTCGCCCGCCCGATCTCCCCGGAGCGCGCGACGGAGCTCCTGGCGGGTGCCCCCGGTGTGACCCTCTCGGACATCCCGACCCCGCTGCAGGCCGCGGGCCAGGACGCCTCCTTCGTCGGCCGCATCCGCCGCGACGAGACGGTCGACAACGGCCTGGCCCTGTTCATCTCCAACGACAACCTCCGCAAGGGCGCCGCGCTGAACGCGGTCCAGATCGCGGAGCTGGTGGCGGCGGAGCTCAAGGGCTGACGCCTGTCGGACTCATCGGGCGGGCTGCCGGAAACGGCACCTGCCTGCCGGGGCGAGCGCGTCGCCGGGGCGCCCCCGCGCCACGTCACCGGTGCACCCCGACCGGGCCGCGCGGGCCAAGACGGCGCCCCCGCGCAAGGACCCGGAGCGCGACGCGGCGCAGCGTGTGCCCGACTGCCGGAAACGGGCGTCTGCCGCCGGAACAAGCACATATCCAGGGCGCCCCCGCGCCACGTCACCGGTGCACCCCGACCGGGCCGCGCAGGCCAAGACGGCGCCCCCGCACAAGGACCCGGAGCGCGACGCGGCGCAGCGAATCCCCGACTGCCGGAAACAGGCGTCTGCCGGCCGGGCCGCCGGAGCCGTACGCCCCGGTGGGGCCGACGCGGCAGGCCCCGGACAGGCGCCCTACGGTCTGCGCACCTCGTAGAGGAAACAGCCGTACTCGACGGCCCGGACGTGGACGAGCGCCACGGACGGGTCGTCGAACGCGTTTCGGAAGGCGTCGTCGCCGAGAGCCTCGACCAGCTCACCGCCGAGGATGCGTCCGTCGGCGGAGTAGCGGCGGACGGTCCGGTGAGCGTTGGCGAAGGGGTATCCGTCGCGCCCGTCCGGCCCCGCGCACTCGTCGCCGTGGATGAAGACGGGCCCCTGCTCGTCGTACGCCCCGGGCTCGGCGCCGGTCCCGGCCGCCCAGCGGCGCAGGGGCGCGTAGGAGACGAGCGCGATCCGCTCACCGGGCCGACTGCGGCGCAGACAGCAGCGGAGCGGGGCACCGCCCCCCTCGTCCGGGAAGGGGGCCGGGGGGCGGCCGGCGTCGTCGGCGGAGCGGAGTTCCTTGAGGGCGACGGCGTCCACGGGACGTGCGGTGTAGGTCGTCATGGGACCAGGCTGGCGCGGCCGAACACGGATGACCGGCGGGAATCGGACGGGGCGGCCCCGAACCGCAGGGTAATCCCCCGATCCGTGGGAGACAGTTCGTGGAAGGATGACCGAACCGCCGAACCTACACATAACGAGGAGATGACCGCGTGCCTGGCACAAACCTGACTCGCGACGAAGCTCAGCAGCGGGCGAAGCTGCTGAGCGTCGAGTCCTACGAGATCGATCTCGACCTCTCCGGCGCGCAGGAGGGCGGTACCTACCGGTCCGTGACCACGGTGCGCTTCGACGTGGCCGAGAACGGGGCGGAGTCCTTCATCGACCTCGTCGCTCCCACCGTTCACGAGGTCACGCTGAACGGGGACCCGCTCGACCCGGCGGAGGTCTTCAAGGACTCCCGGATCGCGCTGCCCGGCCTGCTGGAGGGCCGCAACATCCTGCGGGTCGTCGCCGACGCCGCGTACACCAACACCGGTGAGGGCCTGCACCGCTTCGTCGACCCGGTCGACGAGCAGGCGTACCTCTACACGCAGTTCGAGGTGCCGGACGCCCGCCGCGTCTTCGCCTCCTTCGAGCAGCCGGACCTGAAGGCCACCTTCCAGTTCACCGTGAAGGCGCCGACCGGCTGGACGGTCATCTCCAACTCCCCGACCCCGGAGCCGAAGGACGACGTCTGGGTCTTCGAGCCGACCCCGCGGATCTCGTCGTACATCACGGCCCTGATCGTCGGCCCGTACCACTCCGTGCACAGCGTGTACGAGAAGGACGGCCAGTCCGTGCCGCTGGGCATCTACTGTCGCCCCTCGCTCGCCGAACACCTCGACTCGGACGCCATCTTCGAGGTGACCCGGCAGGGCTTCGAGTGGTTCCAGGAGAAGTTCGACTACGCGTACCCGTTCAAGAAGTACGACCAGCTGTTCGTGCCCGAGTTCAACGCGGGCGCGATGGAGAACGCGGGTGCCGTCACCATCCGCGACCAGTACGTCTTCCGCTCCAAGGTGACCGACGCCGCGTACGAGATGCGCGCCGAGACCATCCTGCACGAGCTGGCCCACATGTGGTTCGGCGACCTCGTGACCATGGAGTGGTGGAACGACCTGTGGCTGAACGAGTCGTTCGCCACCTACACCTCCATCGCCTGCCAGGCGTACGCCCCGGACAGCCGGTGGCCGCACTCCTGGACCACCTTCGCCAACTCCATGAAGACATGGGCGTACCGCCAGGACCAGCTGCCGTCCACGCACCCGATCATGGCCGAGATCCGCGACCTGGACGACGTGCTGGTCAACTTCGACGGCATCACGTACGCCAAGGGTGCCTCCGTTCTCAAGCAGCTCGTCGCCTACGTCGGCGAAGACGAGTTCTTCGGCGGGGTGCAGGCGTACTTCAAGCGCCACGCGTACGGCAACACCCGGCTGTCCGACCTGCTGGGCGCGCTGGAGGAGACCTCCGGCCGTGACCTCGGCACCTGGTCGCAGAAGTGGCTGCAGACGGCCGGCATCAACATCCTGCGCCCGGAGATCGAGACGGACGGCAACGGTGTCATCACCTCCTTCGCCATCCGTCAGGAGGCCCCCGCGCTCCCGGCGGGCGCGAAGGGTGAGCCGACCCTTCGCCCCCACCGCATCGCCGTCGGTCTGTACGAACTCGACGACGACAGCGGCAAGCTGGTCCGCGACGAGCGCGTCGAGCTGGACGTCGACGGCGAGCTGACGGCCGTACCGCAGCTGGTCGGCAAGCGCCGTCCGGCGGTCGTGCTCCTCAACGACGACGACCTGTCGTACGCCAAGGTCCGCCTCGACGAGCAGTCGCTGGCCTTCGTGACCGAGCACCTGGGCGACTTCGAGTCGTCGCTGCCGCGCGCGCTGTGCTGGGCGTCGGCGTGGGACATGACGCGGGACGCGGAGCTCGCGACCCGCGACTACCTCTCCCTCGTCCTCTCCGGTATCGGCAAGGAGTCCGACATCGGTGTCGTGCAGTCGCTGCACCGGCAGGTGAAGCTGGCGATCGAGCTGTACGCCGCCCCCACGGCTCGCGAGGCCCTGCTGACCCGCTGGACCGACGCCACGCTGGCCCACCTGCGGTCCGCGGCGGCCGGCAGCGACCACCAGCTGGCATGGGCGCGGGCGTTCGCGGCGACGGCCCGTACGCCGGAGCAGCTGGACCTGCTGGAGGGGCTGCTCGACGGGTCCCAGGTCATCGAGGGCCTGGCCGTCGACACCGAGCTGCGCTGGGCGTTCGTGCAGCGGCTGGCCTCCGTGGGCCGCTACGACGAGTCGGAGATCGCCGCCGAGTACGAGCGGGACAGGACCGCGGCGGGTGAGCGCCACGCGGCGACCGCCCGTGCCTCGCGGCCGGCCGCGGAGGCGAAGGCGGAGGCCTGGGCGCAGGTCGTCGAGTCCGACAAGCTGCCCAACGCGGTCCAGGAGGCCGTCATCGGCGGCTTCGTGCAGACCGATCAGCGGGAGCTGCTCGCGCCGTACACGGACAAGTACTTCGAGGCGCTCAAGAACGTCTGGGAGTCCCGCTCGCACGAGATCGCGCAGCAGATCGCGGTCGGCCTCTACCCCTCGCTCCAGGTCTCCCGGGAGACCCTGGACAGGACGGACGCCTGGCTGGCCACGGCCGAGCCGAGCGCGGCCCTGCGCCGGCTCGTCTCGGAGTCCCGCGCGGGCGTGGAGCGCGCGCTGAAGGCCCAGGCGGCTGACTCGCTGGCGGACCAGTAGGACCCGGCAGGAGGCGGACGGCTCCGGTCGTCCGTCTCCCGCCCCGCGCAGGCAGTGCCGGGGGTGCAGGCGTCCCGGCGCACCGCCCGGGACGTGCTCAGCATCGTCCGCATGCGCAGGCGGACCGAGGTCGAGCGCGGGCCCGCTTCAACCACCCCCGCACACCAGCCGGGCCGTGTTCAGCATCGTCCGCACGTGCAGCCCGGTCTGCGCGGCCACCGGCACCCATCGCAGGTCGTACGTCTTCTCCAGCTCCTGGCTCCACTCGCGCACCAGGTCGTCGAGGATCTCGACGGTCCGGGGGTCGGTGCGGGCCAGGGCGCGGCTCGCCATCGCCGCCACCCTGAGCGGGATACGGCGGGCGGAGATCCCCCGGCTGGCGAAGTGGCCGTGGAACCGCCCGGGTTCCTCCGCCGCCCAGCTCGCCACGATCGACGGCGCCACGTCGAGGAGCTCCCGCGCGGCGACCCGCAGCGGCGCCAGATCCTCCGGTCCGGCCGTGTCGAGCCGTGTCCCGAGGACGGCCGCGAGTTCCCGGGTGCGGCCCAGCAGCACCTCCCCCAGCCGGGCGGCCTCGCGGTCCGGGTCGGTGACCGGCCGGGCGTCGCTCACCGAGGGCACGGCCCAGGCGGGGGCCTCGATCAGGGTGGTCAGGGTGCCGTGGCGGCGCGGATGGAGCCAGGTGCTCTCGGCGACGTACCCGCTCGGGTCGCGTTCGCCCTCGCCGTGGCCGTCGGGCAGCACCAGGACGCCGGGCGGGTCGAGCCGCCAGTCGGGGCCGTCGACGGGATGCCGGTCGACGGGGACGCGCAGCCGCGCGGCGGTCTCACGGAAGGCGGCCGCGGCGCCGGGCAGCTCCCGCGTCATCATCACGAAGGCACCGCCGAACTCGATGCCGTGCAGGGTGAACTGGGCGAGGGGCCGCAGCTCGTCGAGGAGCCGGACGAGCGTGGCCGACTCGGGGAGCGGCTTGCCGGGAGGCACGGGCAGGGACTCCGGCTGACGGGCGAACGCGGGCCGGTAGAAGTGCCGGTGACACTCCGTCAGCGAGGGCTCCGGCTCCTCCGGCTGCCAGCCGTGCGCGAGGTGCGCCCCGTCGGGGTCGAGGCAGAGCAGGAAGTGCCAGGTGCAGCCCAGGAGTTCGAGCAGGTGGGGCCTGCGGGCGAACAGGGCGGCGAGCCGCAACGCGGAGGCGCCGCCCACCGGTTCGTTGGCGTGCGCGCCCGCGACGGCGAGGATGTGGCGCTCGCCGTGTCCGGCGGACAGCAGCCACAGCGGGCGCCCGGCCCGGCTCTGTCCGACCTGGCTCAGCCGCAGCAGGCCGGGTGCGGCGCGGACCAGCGTGCGGGCCCTTCGCTCCAGTTCGTCGACTGCCGGATAGAGCGAAGTCCGCACGCCGGTCCTCCCACGCTGGTGATCAGATCAAGCACCCTGGGAATTACTGTCCCCAGTGGTCTCTTTCTTGTCCAGCGGGCGAATCACGATCTTGACCGGCATGTGAGCTCCTCTCAGCTGCCGCCGTTGCCGCCGCTGTCCCCCGTGGTCTCCTTCTTGTCCAAGGGGCGGATCACGATCTTTGTCGGCATCTCAACTCCTCGCATTCGTACGGGATTTGACCTTTCCGAAGCGATCGCTGACCGCTCTTGTCAAGGCTGTGCCGAGGGAGTCAGAGTGTCAAGGAGGTGTACGTGTGACGGGCAGGGGGCCCTGATGACGGAGGCGGCGGCGGTGACGGTCGAGGCGTTCCGGCGGCCCCGGATCAAGCCCGAGCACCGCGCCTACCGCACGGTCGACGGCAATGTCCGCGTCGGCAGCGTGATCCACGGCATCGGCGCGGAGATCGCGGACCCGCAGGGCTGGGTGTGGACGCTCGTCGAGGCGATGGACGGGACGCGGGGGCCGTCGGAGGTGGTCGCCGAGGTCCTGCGCGGGCACCCGGAGCTGTCCGGCGCGGACGCCCGCCAGGCGATGGCGGACCTGCTGGCCGCCGGTTTCGTGGACGACGCGGAGGCGCCCGTGCCGGTGCCGCCCGGCGAACAGGACCGCTACAGCCGGGGCGTCCCGCTGCTCCGCTGGATGGACCTGGCCCCTCGCACCAGCCCCTGGGACGCCCAGCTCCGCCTGCGCGAGGCCCGGGTCCTGCTGATCGGAGTCGGCGGCACGGGCGGCCACGCGGCCCAGGCCCTGGTCGCATCCGGTGTGGGCCACGTCCACTGCGTCGACCCGGACGTGGTCGAACTCTCCAACCTCAACCGCCAGCCCCTGTACCGCGAGTACGACCTCGGCCGGCCCAAGGTGGAGGCGGCGGTGGCAACCCTGCGGGCGCTCAACTCGGACGTGACGGTGACCGGGGAGCGGAGGGAGGTGTCGGGCCAGGAGGACTTGACGGAGCTGCTGGCCGGACCACAGCGGGCGGAACGGCTGCCGTGCCCGGCACGACCGCCGGGGGCCACCGGCCCGGGCTCCGGCGGCGGTCACCGGAGCCTTGACGCGGGCCCCGGACATACCTGCGCGCCCGCCGGGACCGAGGCCGGGCCGCCCGCAGCGGCCGAAGCCGGCCCGCAGAAGCTCGCGCGGCCGGTGTCCTCCTCCCCCTACGACCTCCTCGTCCTCGCCGCCGACCGCCCCGACGCGATCCGCCGGTGGACCAACCGGGCCTGTCTGGCGGCCGGGCTGCCGTGGGTCGACGCCGGATACCGGGGGCCTCTCGTGACCGCCGGGGTGTACGTGCCCGGTCAGGGGGCCTGCTGGGAATGTCTGCGGGACGGGGAGATCGCCCGGCGCGATCTGCGGCTCGGGCCCGGGCAGGACCCGGAGACCGCGTCGCCGCGGATGCCGTGGAACCCGGCGAGTGCCGTCACCGCCGGGCTCTCGGGGGCCCTGCTCGCGCATGCCGCCCTCGCCCTGCTGACCGGGATCCCCGCGATGGAGCCGGGCTTCCGCTTCGGTGTGAACCTCATGCTCCCCGGCGACCCCGTCCACCAGCGCACCCCCCGCCACCTGGACTGCCCGGCGTGCGGGGAGCGTGCGTGAACCGGGTACGGCTGCACGCGCTGGACTCCCGTCCCGACGGTGACGAGTGGATCGTGGGCCGCAGGGCGACCGGCCGGTTCGTCGCCCTGCCGGAGGTGGGCAAGCAGGCCCTCGATCTGCTCGACCAGGGCCTGACCCCGGCCGAGGTCGGCGAACGGCTCCGCACCCGGACCGGCGACGACATCGACGTACCGGACTTCGTGGAGGCCCTGCTGGGACTCGGGTTCGTGGCGGAGGTCGACGGCCGCGCGATCGATCAGGAGCCGCCCCCGGCCCCGACGTTGGCGTGGATACGGCCCCCTCGGGTGCGCTGGCTGCTCAGCCCCGCCGTTCCCGTGGCCCTCGCCGTCCTGATCGCGGTCACCTTGCTCACCCGGCCCCCCGTGCCGCTCGACTACCGGACCCTGTTGTGGAGCGCGCACGGCAGCGCGGTCGTCGCCCTGGGCGCGGCCGTCGGCTGGAGCCTGCTGCTGCTCCACGAGTGCGCCCATCTGCTGACCGCCCGCGCGACCGGGGTGGCGGGGCGGATACGGCTCGGCACGCGGCTGCAGTTCCTGGTGATGCAGACGGACATCAGCGGGATCGAACTCGCCCCGCGCCGCCACCGGTTGACCGCCTACCTCGCCGGCATCGCGACCAACCTCACGGCCGCGTCCCTGGCCGCCCTCGCCGCGGGCGCCACCACCGGCGCACCCCGCCGCGTCCTCGCCGCCGTGGCCCTGCTCGCGCTGCTCCCCCTGCCCTTCCAGCTCATGGTCTTCATGCGCACCGACCTGTACTTCGTCCTCCAGGACCTGACCCGTTGCCGCGACCTGTTCGGGGACGGGGTGGCGTACACGAGGTACCGGGCCCGGCGGCTGCTGCGGCGCCGGAGCCGCCGTACCGACGAGCCGGACCCCAGCCTCGGACTGCCCGCGCACGAACGACGGGCCGTCCGCGCGTACAGCGTGGTGCTGGTCGTCGGCACCACGCTGTGTCTCGCGTTCTTCGCCGCCGTCACGCTGCCCGCGGACGTCACGCTCCTCGCCCGGGCGATGGCCAAGTCGGTCGCCGCGGAGTCGACTTGGGACCGGCTGGACGGGATCGCCGTCGTCGTCACGCTCGGCGGCCTGCACGCCCTGTGGCTGCGCACCTGGTGGCGGGGCCGTCGGCTCAGACGGACACCATCCCGCCCGTCACGTTGACGAACGTGCCGGTGATGCCGCCCGCCTGGCCGGAGGCGAGGAACACCGCGGTGGCGGCGATCTCGGCGAGCGTGGGGTTGCGGCGGGTCATGCGCATCCCGGCGAGCTGGTCGATGATGCCCTGGACGGCGCTCTCGTCGATCGCCGGGTTGACCGCGGAGAGCTTCTCCACGGTGAACGTCTCCGGCACCCCGGCCGCCCACAGGCCCACCGCCCGCACCCCGCGCGGCCCCAGCTCGATGGCCAGGTTGCGCACGAGCGTGTCGATCGCCCCGTCCGCCGGACCGGTGCCGCCCATCATCGGACTGCCGTGCGCGGAACCGCTGTTGAGGGCGAGGATCACACCCGAGCCGCGCGCGGCCATCCGGCGTCCGGCGGCGCGGGCGGTGAGGAAGTTGGCGCGCAGGCCGTCGGCGACCGGCCTCATGAAGTCGTCGACCGCCATGTCGGTCAGCGGCGCGCCCTGCACATCGCCGCGCGTGACCAGGTTGATGGAGATGTCGATGTCCCCGACCTGCTCGGCGTGCGCCTCCACGGCCGCCTCGTCCAGCGCGTCCACGACGGCGACCTCGGCGTCCTTGATGTCGGCGGCCACCGCCTCCAGGGTCGTGCGGGTACGGCCCACGAGGTGGACCCTCGCGCCCTGCTCGGCGAAGGCCCGGGCGACGGCCCCGCCGATGGAACCGCCGGCGCCGTAGACGATCGCGGTCTTGTCGGTGAGCAGCATGGTGACTCCGTAAGTTGTTAGGCGGCCCGGGAGGGCCGGATGTGGCTGATGGTGGCTTGTCAGTTGTGGCTCACAAGGAGTGGCCGTCCGGTTCTCCGGGGCGCCCTGGCTGCTGATTGAGATGTGCGCGCCGTGTGCGGTCGCTGATTACGGAGATGACAGCGGGGTGTTCCTCGGGCCGACGGCACGCCGAGCGGTGTGAGGAGGGGCACGTGAGCAAGCGGAAAGCCCAGGTCTGGGCCGGTGTCGACGCGGGCAAGGGCCACCACTGGGCGGCCGTGGTCGACGAGACCGGTGCCACCTTGTGGTCCAAGAAGATCGACAATGACGAGTCGGCCATCCTGACCGCGCTCCTTGGAAGTGGTGCGTACGTGACATCCATGCAGACGTACGGCTCCGCGGATGCTCATCGGTCGGTCGCCGCTCGTCGGTCGGTCGCCGCTCGTCGGTAGGTTCGCCGCTCGTCGGTCGGTCAGAGCCGCAGGGGCAGTCCGAACGCGGGGAAGAGGTGCGGCTCGAAGGAGGTGATCTCCGCGATGCGGTCGCCGTGGCCCTGGTCGGTGAAACGCAGGACGTCAAGGACCTGGGCCCGGTAGACGCTCGTACCCGGCCTGCGGACGTAGTGCGCCGCCGCCTGCTGGCCGTTGGCCCGGGTGGGCAGGCTGCGCCAGTGCCCGAGGAACATCGGGGAGGCGGGATCGAGGCTGACCCGCACGAAGTCGATGATGGCGTCCCGGCCGACGAACCAGAACGGGTTCGGCGGCATGGTGAGGGTGACGTCCTCGGTGAGCAGCTCGGCCATCGCCGCGAAGTCGAGGCGTCCGACGGCGGCCATGTACCGGTCCAGTACGGCCTGTTGGGCCTCCGTGGGCACGGTGGCCCGCCAGTCCGAGCGCTCCCGGGGCAGGTGTGCGCGCAGGGTGGGCCGGGCCCGCTGGAGCGCGCTGTTGACGGAGGCCACGCTGGTCTCCAGGGCCTCGGCGGTCTCGGCGGCGGTCAGCCCGAGGGCGTCGCGCAGGACGAGCGCGGCCCGCTGACGCGGGGGCAGATGCTGGATCGCGGCGAGGAGGACGAGCTCCAGGGTCTCGCGGGAGACCGCGGCGGACTCGGGCTGCTCGTGCTCCTCGGTGAGGGGCGTCTCGTCGTCCGGGTAGGGCTGCAACCAGGTGATACGGGTGGGCGGTTCCCCGTCGCCGTGGTTCATCCCCGGCACCGGTTCGTACCGTTGCGGGCGGCGCGCGGTCCGCCGCAGCAGATCCAGGCCGGCGTTGGTGGCGATCCGGTACAGCCAGGTCCGCGCGCTCGCCCGCCCCTGAAATCCGTCCCGCGCTCGCCAGGCCCGCAGGAAGGTCTCCTGCACCAGGTCCTCGGACTCGTCGTAGGACCCCGTCATGCGGTAGCAGTGCACCTGGATCTCACGGCGGTACTGCTCGGTGAGGGCGCCGAACTCGGTTTCGGTGAGGTGCGTGACGGGGGCGGCTTCGGGGAGTTGCGTAACGGGGTCGGCTGTGACGGAATCCCCGGCGGCGGCCTGGGTGGTGTCGCGCACCGTGCGGGCCACCCGCCTCAACCGCGCGACCGATTCCGACAGTTCGGTGACGGTCGAGTAGAGGGCGTCCACGGGCTGCGGCGCCAGCTGCCCCGCCCGGCGCCCGATGTCGTCGATGAGGCCCTGCACGGTGAGGCCCTGGGGCTGCCGCCGTTCCCGGTAGGCCTTCTGCCGGCAGGCGGCGGAGCAGTACACGGAGCCGCGTCCGGTGCGGCCGGCTCGCGCGGCGAGCGGCTTCCCGCACACCGCGCAGACGTCTGTGGCCACGTGCGCCTCCGGGAGTTTCGTAACGCGGTGTCGGAGTGACGGTGTCGGAGTGACGTTACAACGCCCCCGCGGCGCGTGGGCCCGCTATCGGCGGGGCGTCGGAAGCCGCAGATCCGCAGGCGCCTCGCGATGCTCCCGCCCGGCAGAACCGAACGCCGACCGGGCAGGCGGCCACACCCCCAACTGCCCCACCACCGTCGCACCGAAGGCCACCGCCATGCCCGCCAGCTGCACCGGCGTCAGCGTCTGGCCGAGGGCCGCCCAGCCGACGACCGCGGCGGTCAGCGGGGACAGCGGGCCGAGGAAGGTGACCTGGGTGGCGGTCAGGCGGCCGATGCCGCGGAACCAGAGCCAGTACGCCACCGCCGTGTTCGCCAGCGCGAGGTAGAGGTAGCCGCCGACCGCACGCCCGTCGAGCGCGGGCGGGGCGCCCTCGACGAGGAGGGCGAGCGGCGCGATGAGCAGGCCGCCGGCGGTGAGCTGCCAGGCGGTGAGGGCGAGCGGGCCGACGCCCTCGGGGCGGCCCCAGCGCTTGGTCAGCACGGTACCGGCGGACATGGAGGCGGTGGCCGCGAGCGCCGCGAGTACTCCGACGGCGTCGAGGGCCCCGGCCGCCTTGAGCACGACCAGGCTGACGCCGAACGCGGCGACGAGTCCGGTGAGCACGCTCCGGGCGGTGGGCCGCTGCCCCAGCAGGACGGCCGACAGCCCGACGACGATCAGCGGTCCCACCGAGCCGACCACCGCGGCCATCCCGCCCGGCAGCCGGTACGCCGACAGGAACAGCAGCGGGAAGAAGGCCCCGATGTTCAGCGCCCCGAGCACGGCCGCCTTCCCCCACCAGACACCGCGCGGCAGCACCCGGGCGAGACCGAGCAGCACGAGCCCCGCGGGCAGCGCACGCATCATGCCGGTGAACAGCGGCCGGTCGGCGGGGAGGAACTCGGTGGTGACGGCGTAGGTGGTGCCCCAGGAGACGGGGGCGAGGGCGGTGAGAAGGATGGTGGCGGGGCGGTTGGCGGTCGGCTTCCTCATGACTCCCCCTTCTATTGGCTTACGAGAAAGTAGCTTACCCCTAAGCTACTTTTCCGCAAGCTACTTTCTTGCGGGCGAGCCGAAGCCTGCGGATACTCGGTGCATGAGTGCACAGCGCAAGGACGCCGTCGACGCGATCATCGAGCAGTGGGCAACCGTCCGGCCCGACCTCGACACCAGGGCCATGGAGGTCTTCGGGCGC
The DNA here is from genome assembly GCF_049739545.1 of Streptomyces sp. SLBN-8D4. Taxonomy (NCBI): domain Bacteria; kingdom Bacillati; phylum Actinomycetota; class Actinomycetes; order Kitasatosporales; family Streptomycetaceae; genus Streptomyces; species Streptomyces sp. SLBN-8D4. Next base: position 6,348,784 of record NZ_JBMGQC010000001.1, on the reverse strand, counting down.
ATCTACCGCCTCTCCCGCGCCATGGGCGACCGCGTGGAGAAGGTGTACGCCCCCTACGGCATCTCCCGCGGCGAGTTCGACGTCCTCGCCACCCTCCGCCGCGCCGGCGAGCCGTACACCCTCTCCCCTCGCCAGCTCTCCTCGACCCTGATGCTCACGACCGGCGGCATGACAGGCCGCCTCGACAAACTGGAACGCGCCGCCCTCCTGCGCCGCTCCCCCGACCCCCACGACCGCCGGGGCCTCCAGGTGACCCTGACGGAGAAGGGGCTGGCCGTCATCGACGAGGCGGTGGCAGCGGGCCTGGCCGCCCAGACGGCGGCCCTGTCCCCCCTCGACGACGAACAGGCCGACCAACTGGCCGACCTGTTGCGGACGTTGCTCGCGGGCACCCAGGACTCGGAGCACTAACGGCCCACCCGGGCGGCCAGCGCTGCCCCCACCACCCCGGTGTCCGCCTCGTCCGCCGCCCACGCCACGTACCCGTCGGGCCGCACCAGGACGGTCGTACGGCGGGAGGTCGCCCAGCGCTCCACGGCGAGGCGGTCCTTGTGGGCGCCCCAGTCGCCGTAGGCCTCCGGCTCGGGGGTGATCAGGACGAACCTGCCGCCGCGCAGGGACTCGTAGAGGCGGCCACCGTCCGCGAGGGACACGTCGGGGACCCGGGTGCCGGTCAGGGGGTGGGAGCCGCGGGGGGCCGCGTACCGGTAGCCGATGCCGGTGAGTTGGCCGAGCATGCGCCGGCGGGCCGGGCCGACGTGGTCGAGGACGGTGGTGAGGGCGGCGCGCAGGGCAAGCTCCCAGGGGCGCTTGGCCATCGCGAGGCGGACGATGCCGCCGCTGCTGCGGAGGACGGCCTTGCCGACGGGGTGGCGTTCGGACTGGTAGGTGTCCAGGAGTTCGGGGCCCGCGTGGCCGCCCGCCACCTGGGCCAGCTTCCAGCTCAGGTTCGCCGCGTCCTGGAGGCCGGTGTTCATGCCCTGCCCGCCGGCCGGGGTGTGGACGTGGGCGGCGTCGCCGGCCAGGAAGACCCGGCCCACCCGGTAGGCGGGCGCCTGGCGTTCGTCGCTGTGGAAGCGGGACATCCAGCGGGCGTCGTGCATCCCGAAGTCGCGGCCCAGGGCGAGACGGGTGACCTCCTTGATCTCGTCGAGGTCGAGGGGCTCGCTGTCGGGGAGGTCGCGGGCGCGGTTCCAGGCGATGACCCGGTGGTAGCCGTCGCCGAAGGGGGCGATGAAGGCGAAGGCGTCACCCACGGCGTTGACGGTGAGCAGGGTCTCGGGCTGCTCGGCGAGGCGGACATCCGCCAGGACCACCGAGCGGATCACCGAACGGCCGGGAAAGGGCAGCCCGATCGCGTCGCGTACGGCGCTGCGCATGCCGTCGGCACCCACGAGGTACTCGGCGCGCAGGGGCTCCAGGACCCCGTCCGGCCCCTTGACCCGCACCGTCACGCCGTTCTCGTCCTGGGACAGCCCCGTCACCTCGGTCTCGTACCGGAAGTCGACGCCCGCCTCCACGGCCCGCCGCTCCAGGGCCTTCTCGACCTCGTACTGCGGCAGGACCAGGAGGTGGTGGAAACGGGAGGGGAGGGTGTCCAGGCCGATGGTCAGGTCGCCGAACAGGCGCAGCTTGTCCAGGCGCTGCCCTGCCGCCTCCAGGTCGTCGGCGAGACCGCGGGCATCGAGCTGTTCGAGGGTGCGGGCGTGCAGGACGAAGGCGCGGGAGAGGTTGCTGATCCGGTGCGGGCGCCTCTCGACGACGGTGACGGGGACGCCGGCGGTGGCCAGGTCACCGGCCAGCAGCAGCCCGGTGGGGCCGGAATCGACGACGATCACGGTGGGGGTGCCGATCACGGGGGTGCCGTTCATGGTGGCCTCCTGTTGCCAACACTTGCTTGCCAACACTTGTTGCCGACATCTCATTGCCAACGTTTGTTGGCCAACGCCTGTTGACGAAGGTAGCGCCACCCCGGCACCGCGTCAACACTTGTTGGCCAACAGTCGTTGACCTACGATTGTCGGCATGAACGAAACACCCCGCCGCCGCTCCGACGACACCCGCGACGCGATCCTCGCCGCGGCCCGCGAGCGCTTCGCCGCCGACGGCTACGAGCGGGCCACCATCCGCGCCATCGCCATGGACGCTCGCATCGATCCGTCCATGGTGATGCGCTACTACGGCAACAAGGAGGGCCTGTTCGCGGCGGCCGTCTCCGTGGACCTGAGACTGCCGGAGCCCGGCTCACTGCCCCGGCACGACATCGGCCGCGCACTCGTGTCGCACTTCCTCGACCTCTGGGAGGAGAACGAGGTGCTCACCGCGCTGCTGCGGGTCGGCGCGACCAATCAGGCGGGGGCGGAGCGGATGCAGGGCATCTTCCGGGAGCAGGTGATGCCGGTGGCCCTGCGGGTGTGTCCGGACCCCGAGCAGGCTCCCGCGCGGGCCGCGCTGGCCGCCACGCAACTGCTGGGGCTCGCGCTGACCCGGTTCGTCCTGCGGTTCCCGCCGACCGTGGCGCTGGCGCGCGAGGAGGTCGTGGCGTGGCTGGCGCCCACGGTGCAGCGCTACCTCACCGCGCCGAGCCCCTGAGAACGCGCCGGGGCGCCGGCCTCGCCCACGTACGGCTGATACAGCTGACGCGCGTACGTACGGCGGGAACGACGCCCCGGAAAAGACGAAGCCTGCGCCCCGAGAAAGGCGAGCTCAGCGCCCCGGGAAAGCCGACGTCACCGGCCCCGGAAAGGCGAGCTCAGCGCTCCGAGATGCCGAGCTCAGCGGTCTCGACAAGGGAAGGCCGACGCCCGGAGAGAGCCCGAGCTCGACGCCCCGGAAAATGTGGGTCAGGCCTTCGAGCCGGCCTTGGCCTCGGCCTCGGCGGGCTTGGTCCTGATGTTGCGGCTGGTCACCCGGTGCTCTTCCTTGGACTTGTCCAGGACCATCACCAGACCGGCGATGACCCCGAACAGCACGAGCGGGGCCACGACGAAGAGGCCCAGCGTCTCGATGACGCTCAGGCCCGTGCCGGGGTCGTCGCCGTCGTCGCGGGTCAGCGCGGAGGCGGGGGACGACATGAGCAGCATCATCAGCGTCGTACCGGCCACCAGGGCGCCGGCGCGCAGGGCGTTCTTCTTGTCCACGGAGTCAAAGTATCCAACGGCGGTTCGGGCCGCGCGTCCGGGGTGCCGTATGAGGCGCCCCCGGTCCGTGGGCGCCCGCCCCTACGGTGCCCGCAACACCTCCACCAAGGCGTGCAGGCGGGCCGAGGCCGCCAGGTCCTCCAGCGTCATCGCCCGCCCCTCCCCGTCCGCGATCGGCAGCCGCCAGTTCGGATACTGGTCCCACGTCCCCGGCAGGTTCTGCGGCCGGCGGTCCCCCACCGTGTCCGGCAGCCAGATCCCGACCATGCGGGCCGGGGTGTTCAGCAGGTACCGGTGCACGGCCTGGATCTGGGCCTCCTCGGTGGAGGGGTCGGCGCCGCCGCCGGTGCCGTGCAGCAGCCCGAGCCGGGCCAGCAGCTCCAGCCACTCACCCGTGTCCGCGGCGGCCTCCGCGCGCTCCTCGTCCAGCGGCCGGGTCAGCAGGCCGAGCCCGTCGCGGAGTTCGACGTGCTCCCCGGTGAGTCGTGAGGCCGTGGGCGGCAGGTCGTGCGTGGTCGCCGTCGCCAGGCAGTCCGCCCGCCACCGCTCGGGCGGCAGCGGACGTCCGTCGCCCTCCCAGTCCCGCTCGAACCACAGCACCGACGTCCCCAGCACCCCCCGCTCGCGCAGCGCCTCCCGCACGCCGGGCTCGACCGTGCCGAGGTCCTCGCCGATCACCAGCGCCCCGGCCCGCGAGGCCTCCAGGACGAGCACGGCGAGCATCGCCTCCGCGTCGTAGCGGACGTAGGTGCCCTCCGTGGGCGGCTGCCCCTGCGGGACCCACCACAGCCGGAACAGGCCCATGACGTGGTCGATGCGCAGCGCGCCGGCGTACCGGAAGAGGGCCCGCAGCAGCTGCCGGTACGGCGCGTAGCCGGACTCCGCCAGCCGGTCCGGGCGCCACGGCGGCAGGCCCCAGTCCTGGCCGCGGGCGTTGAAGGCGTCCGGAGGCGCTCCCACGGACATCCCGTCCGCGAAGTACGCCTGCTGGGCCCACGCGTCCGCGCCCTCGGGATGCACGCCCACCGCGAGGTCGTGGACGACGCCCACCGGCATCCCCGCCTCCCGCGCGGTGCGCTGGGCCGCGCCGAGCTGGCTCTCGGTGAGCCAAGCGAGGCGGCTGAAGAAGTCGACGCGGTCCATCAGCTCACCGCGGGCGCGGGCCGTCTCGGCGGAGCGCGGGTCGCGCAGACCGGGGGGCCAGCCGCGCCAGTCCGAGCCATGCGCCTCGGCCAGCGCGCACCAGGTCGCGTGATCCTCCAGCGCCTGGCCGCCCTCGGCGAGATAGTCGGCGTAGGCGGCGCGGCGGCCGGGCCCGAGCGGGACCTCGCGGACGAGTTCGAGCGCCTCCCGCTTCAGCTCCCACACCGCGTCCCGGTCGATCAGCGCGCCCTTCTCCAGCACGGATTCCCGCAGCCGCCCGGCCCGCTCGCGCAGGGTCCGCAGCCGCTCGGAGCCGGCGATCTGGGCGTACTCGGGGATGTCCTCGATCCGCAGGTGCACCGGGTCGGGGAAGCGGCGCGAGGACGGCCGGTAGGGGGACGGGTCGGTGGGGGCGCCGGGCACGGCCGCGTGCAGCGGGTTGACCTGGACGAAGCCGGCGCCGAGCGCACGCCCCGCCCAGGAGGTCAGTTCGGCGAGGTCGCCGAGGTCACCCATGCCCCAGGAGCGGTGCGAGAGCAGGGAGTAGAGCTGGACGAGGAAGCCGTACGACCGCCCCGGCGGCGCGGGCAGGCGCGGCGGGGCCACGATCAGGTGGGCGTCGCCGGTGCGGCCGTCGGGCGCGGTGGCGGTCAACCGGTGGACGCCGGGCGGGAGTTGGTCGGCGGCGGCGCGGGTCTCGCCCTGTTCGGTGGTGATGTGCAGCCGGGTGCCCTGGGGCAGGTCGGCGACGAAGGCGGGCGGGCTGCCGCTCCAGCACACCACCGTGGGCGGCAGCAGGCGCGCGCGCAGTTCGCGTTCCCGCGCCGCGAGAGCGGCGGCCGGGTCGCCGGCGTCGACGCCGAGGGCGGCCAGGGTCAGGGTGACGGCGGTGGCGGAGGCGGCGACCGTGCGGTCCGGGGAGGGTCGGTAGGACGTGGCGATGCCGTACGACTCGGCGAGCCGGGACAGCTCCGGACCGGGGGGCGCCACCATCTACGGCTCCAGGTATGCGTCGGACTCGCTGGTCAGGGCGGCGGCGTCGGCGAGCGGCGGCTCGCTGGTGAGGGGCTCGGCGTCGGGCAGGGGTGGTTCGCTGGTGAGCGGGGTCTCGGTGCAGGCGCCCTCGGCGCTGAAGACACAGAAGTGCTCAGCGGGCGCCTCGGGTTTGGACAGGGCCGGGAGCAGAAGGGGTGCCGATGCGGCCACGGGGGCCTCCTTGTCGAGTACGACGACGGGGGTTACCGCAGCCCTACCCACAGGACGCGACGACAGACGTACCAGAGGGGAGAACGTGCTTTTCGTCATGTTCCGTTGCTCTGTCGCTCCCGTCCACCGATCGTCCGCCGGCCGTCCGTGGAACACCATCTCGGGTGATCACTATTCACTCAGTACATGTACGTGATGCATACTGATCGCCATGAGCATCCGCCACATCCTGCTGGGGCTGCTCGCCGGAGGGCCGAGCCATGGCTACGACCTCAAGCGACGCCACGACGACCGTTTCCCCGAGGCCCGTCCACTGGCCTACGGGCAGGTCTACACGACCCTCCAGCGCCTGGTCCGGGACGGTCTCGCCGAGGTCGAGGGCACGGACTCCGACGGCGGCCCCGAGCGCACCAGGTACCGCTCGACCGAGGCGGGCGCGCGTGAACTGGCCGAGTGGGCCGGGCAGATCGCCCCGCCCGCGCCCTTCGTGACCAACGAGATCTTCTCCAAGGTCGTCGTCTCGATCCTGTCCGGCGGCGACCCGGACGCCTATCTGCGGGCCCAGCGCGCCGCCCACATGGCGCGGATGCGGGAGCTCACGGCGGTCAAGACCGCCAAGGGGGCCGACCTCGCCTCCGTGCTCTCGGCGGACTACGCCCTCAACCACCTCGACGCCGATCTCCGCTGGATGACCACCACGGCGGCCCGGCTCACCACTTTGACCGCGGAGGTCGACTCGGCATGAACACCAAGGGGGACATCACGGTGCCACTTCTCGAAGGGCGCGGGCTCGTCAAGGCGTACGGCCCGACGGAGGCCCTGCGCGGCGCCTCGGTCCGGCTGGACGCCGGCGAGATCCTCGCCGTCACCGGCACCAGCGGCAGTGGGAAGTCGACGCTGCTGCACTGCCTGGCCGGGATCGTCGGGCCGGACGAGGGTGCGGTGTCCTACGGCGGTGAGCGCCTCGACCGCCTGCCCGAGAAGCGGCTGAGCGAGCTGCGCCGCACGGAGTTCGGCGTGGTCTTCCAGTTCGGGCAGCTCATCCCCGAGCTGACGGCGATCGACAACGTGGCGCTGCCGCTGCTGCTCGCGGGCCTGACCCGCGCCGACGCCCACACGCGGGCCGGTGAGTGGCTGGAACGCTTCGGGGTGCGCGGCCAGGCCGGACTGCGGCCCGGCGAGATGAGCGGCGGCCAGGCCCAGCGGACCGCGCTGGCCCGCGCCCTGATCACCGGACCGAAGATCGTCTTCGCGGACGAGCCGACCGGCGCGTTGGACTCCCTGGCGAGCGAGCAGGTCATGACGGCCCTGGTCCACACGGCCCGCGAGTCGGGCACGGCGGTCCTGCTGATCACCCATGACGCCCAGGTGGCCGCGTACGCGGACCGCGAGGTGCGGATGGCCGACGGGGCCGTCATGCCGGTGGGGGTGACGGCATGAGCGCCGGCCCGAAGGCACGTCTGGGTGCCGATCTGCGGATGGCCTGGCTGCTGACCCGCGGTTCGGACCGGCGGGAGTGGTGGCGCATCGGGCTCACGGCCGGCGGGGCGGCGCTCGCGACGGGGATCGGGCTGGCGATCGTCGCGCTGAACTCCCTGGACGGGTACTACTCGGTGTCCTTCGGGGACGGACTGCTCAACTCCGCGAGCGACCGGCGGAACGTGAGTGTCGTCATGGCGCTGCTGCTCGTGCCGGTGCTCGGGTTCCTCGGGCAGTGCGCGCGCATCGGTGCGGTGCACCGGGACCGGCGGCTGGCCGCGCTGCGGCTGGCGCGGGGCCGATGCGTGGCAGGTGCGGCGGATCGCGGCGCTGGAGTCGGGACCGGCCTGCCTGGCGGGTTCGCTGACCGCCACGGCCCTCGGCGTACCGCTGCTGCTGCACCTGTGGGCCCGGCCCGCCGCGCTCGCCTGGGCCGGGTTCGCCCTGGTCGCCGTGGCCGTACCGGTGCTGGGCGCGGCCGTGAGCGTGCTGTCGCTGCGACGTGTGGTGGCCTCACCGTTGGGCTGGGTGCGGCGGGTACGGCCCGTGTTGGGTCCGGGGCGGGCCCTGCGGGCGGTGAGCGCGCTGCTCGGGGTCGCGGGGCTGCTCGTCGGCCTGTCGACGTTCACCGGCGGCCCGGTCCGCCTCGCCCTCGGGCCGCCCGCGCTGTTCGTCGTGGTCCTGCTCGTCGGGGCCGCGACGGTGTCCCTGGCCGGTACGACGGCCCGGCGGCTGGGCGGGGTCCTGGCGTCCCGCGCCCAGAGCCCGGCGCTGCTGATCGCGGCCGAGCGGCTGCGGGAGGACCCGTGGGCAGCCGCCCGTACGCATGCCGCGGTGCTGCTGGTGACGGTCGTGGGGGCGGGCTTCGTGGGCGTGCGCCAGGTGCTGCTGGAGACCCTGCACACGATGCGCCGCGAGGGGACGCTGTCGACGGACCTGGGGTACTACACGACCGGCATCGACCTGACGGCCGCCGCGATCCTCGTCGCCCTCGCTCTGACCTTGACGGGGCTCGCCGTGGGCACTGTGGAGTCCCTCGCCACCCGACGCCGGGGCCTGGCCGTCCAGGTCGCCGCCGGGGTGCCCCAACGGGTGCTTGCCAGGGCGCTGCTTCTGGAGACCGCGCTGCCGCTGGCTCCCGCGGTCGCGGTGGCGGGCGTGGGCGGTACGGCGATCGGCTTCTGGTACGCCTCGCTGGCCTCGCACGGGTCGGGCACGGTCCTGCCGTACGCCGCTCTCCTGGTCCCGCTCGCGGTGTACGCGGCCTGTCTGCTGGCCGCCGCCACGTCACTGCCGCTGCTGCGCCGCTCGGTGCGCCCGGCGGAACTCAGGCACGCCTGACGCGCTGATCTTCCGGTCCCGGAGGCACGGGGGACCTCCGGGACCGGATCCGAGCCGTCGTGTGCGGCAACACAAAGGCCCGGATCGTCGTCAGGCTGAGATGCCGTCGATCCGGGCCATGGCGTCCTCCGCGCCGTACGGTTGCAAGTACGGCAGCCAGCGCGGGTCCCTGTGGCCGGTGCCGATGATGCGCCAGGCCAGACCGGTGGGCGGAGCGGGTTTGTGGCGCAGCCGCCAGCCGATTTCGAACAGATGTCGGTCGGCCTTCACGTGGTTGCACCGGCGGCAGGACGCCACCACGTTGTCCCAGACGTGCTTGCCCCCGCGGCTGCGCGGGATGACGTGGTCGACGCTGGTTGCGACGCCACCGCAGTACATGCACCGGCCCCCGTCGCGGGCGAAGAGCGCCCTGCGGGTGAGAGGAACGGGCCCCCGATAGGGAACCCGGACGAATCGCTTGAGCCGGACCACGCTGGGTGCGGGGACTGTGACGGTCGCGCTGTGCATGAAGGCGCCGGATTCCTCAAGGGAGACCGCTTTGTTCTCCAGGACGAGGACGAGCGCGCGGCGGAGCGGTACGACGCCGAGGGGCTCGTACGACGCGTTGAGTACCAGGACATGCGGCACGGATGCCTCCTTGGGCGTCGGCGGCGCGTGGCTCGCGCCGGGACGAACTGAGGTCAGTCTCCCCTCTCGGCCGGGAGAAACGCCACCATGTGCCGGTAACGGGCTGGGAGTGTTTTCGACCACACGTTTCTTCATCCCCAGGTGAGAGCCGTCTCTCCCCCGAACATTGCAACGATCCACACACGATGCACCGTTAGTGTGGTGAGCCTGCTTTACCGGTGACCTTTTCGTGACCTTGACCGCCGTACCGGAAAGCAGACGCAGCACCTGGAGGTACCTGCCGTGTCCTTGTCCGCCGTCCTACTGGCCGCGAGTCCGTCGCCGTCGCCGTCTCCCTCGGAGACGTCGACGCCGGCCGTGCCGAGTCTCCAGGACGCCCAGGAGAGCGCGACCAACGCCGCGAGCTGGGTGGAGCAGAACTGGTCGACCTGGCTGGCGATCGGTCTGCGGGTCCTGCTGATCCTGGTGATCGCCGGAGTGCTGAGAATGGTCGTGCGGCGGGCCATCACCAAGCTGATCGACCGGATGAACCGCACCGCCCAGGCGGTCGACGGCACCTCGATCGGCGGTCTGCTCGTCAACAACGAGCGCCGTCACCAGCGCTCCCAGGCGATCGGCTCGGTGCTGCGTTCGGTGGCCAGCTTCGCCATCCTGGGCACCGCGGCCCTGATGATCCTCGGTGCCTTCGAGATCAACCTGGCCCCGCTGCTGGCGTCGGCCGGTGTCGCGGGTGTGGCGATCGGTTTCGGCGCCCGCAACCTCGTCACGGACTTCCTCTCCGGTGTCTTCATGATCCTGGAGGACCAGTACGGCGTCGGCGACACCATCGACGCGGGCGTGGCCTCCGGCGAGGTCATCGAGGTCGGCCTCCGCGTGACCAAACTGCGCGGCGACAGCGGTGAGATCTGGTACGTCCGCAACGGCGAGGTCAAGCGCATCGGCAACCTCTCCCAGGGCTGGGCGACGGCCGGCGTCGACGTGACCGTGCGGGCCTCCGAGGACCTCGACAAGGTCAAGCGGGTGCTGGGCGAGGTCGCCGAGAAGATGAGCAAGGAGGAGCCCTGGAACGAGCTCCTGTGGAGCCCGATCGAGGTCCTCGGTCTGGACAGCGTCCTGCTGGACTCCATGGTCGTGCGGGTCTCCGCCAAGACGATGCCCGGCAAGTCCCTCACGGTCGAGCGCGAGCTGCGCTGGCGCATCAAGCGCGCCTTCGACGCGGCGGACATCCGCATCGTCGGAGGCGCGACCGTCCCCGCCGACGGGGAGTCCGACGACCCGGCCGCTGCGGTCGCGGCCCCGTCGGTCTTCTCCAACTCCGACTCCCCGCAGCACGCCGCGGCCTCCCCGCTCGTCTCGACCCCGGCCCAGCGCCCGGCGCCGAAGTAGAGCGCCCCTCCCGCGAGACCGCCCCCGCAGGTAACGAGTCCGTTTCCTGCGGGGGCGGTTTGTCGTTCCCCTCTTGACGGAAGGGTGGTCCAGACCTATGTTCCGTGCATCCGATAGGAAACCTTCCTAACAGTCACCGGACAGTACAGTCGTCCGGCAGTCACGGAGAGGGGCACCCATGGCAGGCACACCACGCACACTCCGCGCCATGAACGACCGTGCCGCGCTCGACCTCCTGCTGGAGCACGGCCCCCTCTCCCGTACGCGGATCGGCAAGCTCACCGGCCTCTCCAAGCCGACCGCGTCCCAGCTCCTGGCCCGCCTGGAGGCCTCGGGGCTCGTCCTCGCCACCGGTACCAGCGAGGGCAGGCCGGGCCCCAACGCCCAGCTCTACGAGGTCGACCCGAGCGCCGCGTACGCCGCCGGGCTCGACGTCACCCCCGAGCGCGTCCTCGCCGCGGTCGCCGACATCACCGGCCGCACGGTGGGCTCCTGTGAACTGCCGACCCCGGGAAGGCGACCCGCCCAGCCCGTCGTACGGCAGGTCACCGATGCCCTCGACGGCGCGATGAAGGCGGCGGGGCTCGCCCGCGGCGACGTCCACCGGCTCGTCATCGGCACCCCGGGCGCCTTCGACCCGGGCACGGGCCGGCTGCGCTACGCCTCCCACCTCCCCGGCTGGCACAGCCCGACCCTCCTCGACGAACTCGCCGCCGCGCTGCCGATGCCGGTCGAGTACGAGAACGACGTCAACCTCGTCGCCGTGGCCGAACAGCGGCTCGGGGCGGCCCGCGGACACGAGGACTTCGTGCTGCTGTGGAACGAGGGCGGCCTGGGTGCCGCCCTGGTCCTCGGCGGACGGCTGCACCGCGGCTGGACCGGCGGCGCGGGAGAGGTAGGTTTCCTGCCGGTTCCCGGAGCACCTCTGGTACGGCAGGTCACCAAAGCCAACAGTGGTGGCTACCAGGAGCTCGCCGGTTCCCAGGCCATCCCCGAGCTCGCCCGTGAGCTCGGCATGGCGGACATCCCCTCGGGACCGTACGCCGACGTCGCCGCCGCCCTCGTCGGGCGGGCCGCCACCGAGGACACCGTCCTGGGCCGGCTGCTCCTGGAGACCTACGCCACCCGTCTGGCCACCGGTCTCGCCTCCCTCGTCTCCGTCCTCGACCCCGAACTCGTCGTCCTCAGCGGTGCCTCGCTCACCGCCGGCGGCGACACCCTGCGCGCCCTCGTCCAGGCCGAGCTGGAGGAACTGGCAGCCTCCCGGCCCCGGCTGGTCGTCGGCGCCGTCCATGAACACCCCGTGCTGCGCGGCGCGCTGGAGAGCGCGCTGGCGGCCACCCGCGACGAGGTCTTCGACACCTCGCGCTGACCCCCGTACTCCCCCACACCCTCATCTCACCGCCCGTCCCTGGGAGACCCCGTCATGCGCACAGCCCTCTCCTCCGCCATACCCTCGACCGCCCGAAAAGCGGCGTTTGCCCTGACCGTGTCCGCCGTGCTCGTCACCACCGCCTGTACCGGCCAGTCCTCCTCCGGCGCCGACGACGACGCGTCGAAGGAGACCACCATCAACTTCTGGCACGCCTGGAGCGCGGACTCCGAGGTGGCGGGAGTGAAGGAGTTGGTCGCCGGCTTCGAGAAGGCGCACCCCAACATCCACGTCAACGTCGTCGGCAACATGACCGACGACAAGATCAACCAGGCGCTGCGCACGGGCGGCGGCAAGGCCCCGGACGTCATCTCGTCGTTCACCACGAACAACGTCGGCAAGTTCTGCTCCTCGGGCGCGCTGGTCGACCTCAACCCGTTCTTCAAGAAGTCGTCGATCGACCCGGACACCACCTTCCCGGCCGCGATGAACCAGTACACGCAGTTCGACGGCGACCGCTGTGCCGCGCCGCTCCTCGGTGACGCGTACGGGCTCTACTACAACAAGACGGCGTTCGAGAAGGCGGGCATCACCTCGCCGCCCAAGACGTGGACCGAGTTCGAGGCCGACGCCAAGAAGCTGACGATCGCCCAGGGCGACTCGTACAAGCAGCTCGGGTTCATGCCGGACTATCACGGCTGGGAGACCACCACCGAGCACTACATGGGCCAGTTCTCGCCCACCTACTTCGACAAGGCGGGCAAGTCCACGGTCGCCGGCGACCCCGCCGTCGCCGCCGCCTTCACCCTCCAGAAGAAGCTCGTCGACGACCTCGGCGGCTACCAGAAGCTGGAGAAGTACCGCGCGGGACTCGGCGACGAGTGGGGTCCCAAGCACCCCTTCCAGACCGGCCAGGTCGCCATGCAGCTCGACGGCGAGTGGCGGCTCGGCATGGCCGTGGACGCCAAGCCCGGCTTCGACATCGGCGTCGCCCCACTGCCCGTCCCCGACGACCAGGCCGACCAGTACGGCAAGGGATACATCACCGGCACCATCGCCGGCATCGCCGCCAACAGCACCAAGCAGAACGCGGCCTGGGAGTTCCTGAAGTACATCACCACGGACACGGACGCGGTGGTCGGCTTCTCCAACGCCATCCACAACGTGCCCTCGACGCTCGCGGCCCTGAAGTCCCCGAAGCTGAAGTACGACCCGCGCTTCAAGACCTTCCTCGAGATCGCCGCGAACCCGAACTCGACGACCGCCCCGTCCTCGATCAACGGCGGTGTCTACCTCACCACCGTCCAGCAGCTCGGCTACGACTACGAGAGCGGCAAGGTCACCGACCTCAAGAAGGGCCTCGCCGCCGCGGCCAAGCAGATCGACACGGACATCGCGCAGGCGAAGTAGCGATGAGTACCGTCACTCTGGCGTCGAAGCGCCGCAGGTCGGCGCTTCGCACGGCCGCCTTCATGTCACCCTGGCTGATCGGCTTCACGGTCTTCTTCGCCTATCCGCTGCTGTCGACCGTCTACTTCTCGTTCATGCACTACGACGGCTTCAAGCCGCCGACCTGGAGCGGGACGAAGAACTGGACCTACGTCTTCGAGCACTACCCCTTCTTCTGGCCCGCCCTGCGCAACACCCTGTGGCTGGTCGTGGTGATGGTGTCCCTCCGGGTCGTCTTCGGCCTCGGGGTCGGTCTGCTCATCACGAAGATCAAGACGGGCACGGGGGTCTTCCGGACGCTGTTCTACCTCCCCTACCTGGCCCCGCCCGTCGCCGCCACCATGGCCTTCGCCTTCCTGCTCAACCCCGGTACGGGACCGGTCAACTCGATCCTGGAGAAGGTCGGCATCCCGGCGCCGGGCTGGTTCAACGACCCCACCTGGTCGAAGCCGGCCCTCACCCTGCTCGCCCTGTGGGGCATCGGCGACCTGATGGTCATCTTCATGGCCGCGCTGCTGGATGTTCCGCAGGAGCAGTACGAGGCCGCCGAGCTGGACGGGGCGTCGGCCTGGCAGCGGTTCCGGTTCGTCACCCTTCCCAACATCTCGCCGATCGTGATGTTCGCCGTGGTCACCGGTGTGATCCAGACGATGCAGTACTACACGCAGCCGCTCATCGCCGGGAAGGTCGCCTCGGGGGTGATCCAGGGCGCGGGCACGCAGTTCGAGCCCGGTTACCCGGACAAGTCGACGCTGACCCTTCCCCAGCTCGTCTACAACCTCGGCTTCCAGCGCTTCGACTACGGCTCCGCGTGTGTCGTCGCCCTCGTCCTCTTCGCCCTGTCGATGGTGTTCACCGCGTTCCTGATGCGGCGCCGGGGCGGTCTCATCCAGGCAGGTGACTGACCATGACCCAAGTACTGGACCGGCCGGTGGAGTTGAAGACGCCGGCCTCGCCCGCCGAGCGCACCGCCCGCCGCAAGGCACTGCTCGAATGGGTGGCGATCCACTCGCTCGGCATCGCCGCCGCGCTCTTCTTCACCCTCCCCTTCGTGTTCGTGTTCCTGACCTCGCTGATGAGCGACAGCCAGGCACTGAGCCGGGATCTGATCCCGCACACCTGGGAGTGGGGCAACTACAAGCGGGTCTTCGACACCCCGGGCTTTCTGACCTGGTGGCGCAACACGCTGGTCTACGCGGGACTGGGAACAGTCCTTACGGTCGTGTCATCGATCCCGGTGGCGTACGCGCTCGCCAAGTTCCGCTTCCGGGGCCGCAATCTCTCCCTGATGCTGGTCATCTCGATGATGATGCTGCCGCCCCAGGTGGTCATCATCCCGATGTACCTGTTCTGGGCGAAGCAGCTCGGGCTGTCCGGCACCCTGTGGCCGCTGATCATCCCGATGGCGTTCGGGGACGCGTTCTCGATCTTCCTGCTCAGGCAGTTCCTGATGACGATCCCCAACGAGTACGTGGACGCGGCCAAGGTCGACGGCTGCGGCGATCTGCGCACCCTGCTGAAGGTCGTCGTCCCCATGGCCAGGCCCGGGATCGCGGCCGTGGCCCTGTTCCAGTTCTTCTACGCCTGGAACGACTACTTCGGCCCGCAGATCTACGCCTCGGAGAACCAGAACGCCTGGACGCTGAGCTACGGCCTGGAGTCCTTCAAGGGCATGCACCACACCGACTGGAATCTCACCATGGCCGCGACCGTGCTGGTCATGGCCCCCGTGATCCTCGTGTTCTTCTTCGCGCAGAAGGCGTTCGTCGAGGGCGTCACGCTGACCGGAGTGAAGGGTTAACCACGTATGCGGCATCTCCCCGGGGGGCAACCCCCGGACCCCCGGCCGACGATCACCGCTCCCCACGCCCGGAAGCGAGGCAACCTTCAGTGAAACTCACCGTGGTCGGCGGCGGCTCGACCTACACCCCCGAACTCATCGACGGCTTCGCCCGCCTGCGCGACACCCTGCCCGTCGAGGAACTCGTCCTCGTCGACCCGGCCGCCGAGCGCCTGGAGCTGGTCGGCGGTCTCGCCCGGCGCATCTTCGCCAAACAGGGCCACGACGGCCGTATCGTCACCACGTCCGACCTGGACGCGGGCGTGGACGGCGCCGACGCCGTGCTCCTGCAGCTCCGTGTCGGCGGCCAGGCCGCTCGTCAGCAGGACGAGACCTGGCCGCTGGAGTGCGGCTGCGTCGGCCAGGAGACGACCGGCGCGGGCGGGCTCGCCAAGGCGCTGCGCACGGTCCCGGTGGTCCTCGACATCGCCGAACGGGTCCGCCGGACCAACCCGCACGCCTGGATCATCGACTTCACCAACCCGGTCGGGATCGTCACCCGCGCCCTGCTGCAGGCCGGGCACAAGGCGGTCGGGCTGTGCAACGTGGCGATCGGCTTCCAGCGGAAGTTCGCCGGACTGCTCGGCGTCACACCCGCCGACGTCCACCTCGACCACGTCGGCCTCAACCACCTCACCTGGGAGACCGGGGTACGGCTCGGCGGGCCCGAGGGCGAGGACGTCCTGCCCAAGCTGCTCACCGGGCACGGCGACACGATCGCCGCCGACCTGCACCTGCCGCGCCCGCTCCTCGACCGGCTCGGCGTGGTCCCCTCGTACTACCTGCGCTACTTCTACGCGCACGACGAGGTCGTACGGGAGCTCGGCACCAAGCCGTCCCGGGCCGCCGAAGTGGCGGCCATGGAACAGGAGTTGCTCCAGATGTACGGCGATCCGGGGCTGGACGAGAAGCCGGGGCTGCTCGCGAAGCGGGGCGGCGCCTACTACTCGGAGGCGGCCGTGGACCTCGCCGCCGGACTGCTCGGCGGGGGCGGCAGCCCCTACCAGGTGGTCAACACCCTCAACCGGGGCACGCTGCCCTTCCTGCCCGGCGACGCGGTGATCGAGGTGCAGGCGGCGGTGGGTCCCAACGGGCCCACCCCGCTGGCGGTGCCGGCCGTGGACCCGCTGTTCGCGGGGCTGATGGCGCAGGTGACGGCATACGAGGACCTGGCGCTGGCGGCGGCTCTGCGGGGCGGCCGGGACCGGGTCTTCAAGGCACTGCTCGCGCATCCCCTCGTCGGCCAGTACGCGTACGCCGAGGGCCTCACCGACCGACTGATCGCACACAACCGGGAGCATCTCGCGTGGGCCTGACCGCATGCGTCCTCGCCGTCGACGCGGGCAACAGCAAGACCGACGTCGCGGTCGTGGCGGCCGACGGAAACGTCCTCGCCACGGCCCGCGGCGGCGGGTTCCGGCCGCCGGTGGTGGGCGTCGAGGCGGCGATGGACACCGTCGCCGACGCGGTCGGGCGGGCCTTCGCCGCCGCCGGGGTGAGCTCCGTGGAGCACGTCTCGGCGTGCCTCGCCAACGCCGACTTCCCCGTCGAGGAGCGGCAGTTGGCCGCCGCGCTGCACACGCGCGCGTGGGGAGCGGACGTGGAGGTCCGCAACGACACCTTCGCGATCCTGCGGGCCGGGATCACCGAACCGCGCGGGGTCGCCGTGGTGTGCGGCGCCGGTATCAACTGCGTCGGCATGCGCCCCGACGGCCGTACCGCACGCTTCCCCGCGCTCGGCCGGATCTCCGGCGACTGGGGCGGCGGCTGGGGCCTCGCCGAGGAGGCCCTGTGGCACGCCGCCCGCGCGGAGGACGGGCGGGGCGTCGACACCGACCTCGCGCGCGTGCTCCCGCGGCACTTCGGGCTGGCTTCCATGTACGCCCTCATCGAGGCCCTGCACCTGGAGGAGATCGCCCCGGCCCGCCGCCACGAACTGACCCCGGTGCTCTTCGCCGCGGCCGCCGCCGGGGACCCCGTGGCCCGCTCGCTCGTCGACCGCCTGGCCGACGAGGTGGTGTCCATGGCGACGGTGGCCCTGACCCGCCTCGACCTCCTCGACGAGGAGACCCCGGTCCTGCTCGGCGGCAGCGTCCTGGCCGCCCGGCACCCCCAACTCGACGACGGGGTGCGCGAACTCCTGGCGGCCCGCGCCCCGAAGGCCGTACCGCAGGTGGTGACGGCGCGTCCGGTCCTGGGCGCCGCGCTCCTCGGCCTGGACCGGGCGGGGGCGTCCCCGCAGGTGCAGGAGAGGGTGCGGGCCTACTACGAGGCCTGAGCGAGCACCGCGTCGGCCACCTCGGAGACGGTCATGCCGTTTCCGACGTCGACGCGGGGCAGTCCCAGCCGGTCGACGGCCTCCACCATGAGCTCCTGGTACCGCACGCTCCGGGCCAGGAACTTGTCCATCAGCGCGCGCTCCCCTTCGGACGCCTCGTCGTAGCGCCCGCCCGCACGGATCCGGGCGCGTACGACGTCCTCACCGGCGGTGAGCCATACGGCGGCCGTGTGCGGGGCGTCCAGCGTGGCGACCCGCTCCGGCCACAGCGCGGAGCCCTCCAGGACCAGGCCGGGTCCGCCGGCGTGCGCCCCGACCAACTCCTCGATGCGGGGCCAGAGCCGCTCGTAGTGGGCCAGGACCGAGTCGATCAACTCGTCGACGCCGAGCGTCGCGTAGTGCTCGGCCACATGCGGCGGCACCTCCCGCTCCGGCGTGCGCCAGGGCCGCCCCGGGTGTCTCGCCAGCAGGTCCGTCGAGCGCTGCGTGAAGCCGAGGCGTTCGGCGACCGCCCCGGCGACCGTGGACTTACCGGTGTTCGACGTTCCGCCGATCATCACCACTCGCACCCCGCGCACGACGGCGACCCTACGCGCCCCGGGGGAACCGAACCGATTCCGGGGGCGTATTCATGGGCAAGGGGTGGTGCAGAACGCGGAGCCGCCGACGGGCGCTCCGCTGCGATCCGATCAAGATCGAGTGAAGCCCGGTGCGGATGTCGGTCCCGGCAGCGATACTTGCGGCGAGGGATGACCATGGGGGAGGTCAAACAGTGACACACCCGCCGAAGAGCAGTGCGGCGCCACCGGGTTCCGGGGTGCCCACGATGCCGGCCGTGCCGCCGCAGCCGGGCCCTGCGGCCCCGGCCCCGCAGGCACCCCCGCCGGCCGCCGCGCCGGACCGGGTACCCGCTCGTCGTACGGCCTTCGCGGAGGGTTTCGACCAGCTGCGCGCGGCCGCCACCACCGAGCCGGGCCGGCTGCGCATCATCGGCGCGGCGCTCGCCCTGCTCGTCGTCCTCTTCGGCGCGGTGACCGCCTGGCAGACCAACGACCGGGCCGCCGCCGCGGACGACGTGCTGCACAAGAGCCAGCCGCTCAGCAGCGCCGCCGCCGACATCTACCGCTACCTGGCCGACGCCAACACCGCGGCCTCCAGCGCCTTCCTCGCCGGCGGCCAGGAGACGGCCCATTCCCGCGAGCTGTACGAGAAGGACATCGACCTGGCCGCGGCCGGTCTGGTCAGGGCGGCCTCGAACTCCGACCCGGACTCCCCCGCCGCGCGGACCGTGGCCGAGCTCAACACCCTGCTGCCGGAGTACAAGGGCCTGGTGGAGCGGGCCCGTACGTACAACCGCCAGGGCTTCCCGGTCGGCGGCGCGTATCTGCGCTACGCCAACGAGAAGATGCAGGACCAGATGCTCCCGAAGGCGCAGAACCTCTACACGAGCGAGAACCAGCGGCTGCGCGCCGACTACGCCGACGCCACGCCCTACCCGTGGGCCGCGATCGGCCTCGGCGTCCTGGCGCTCGCCGGGCTCGCCTGGGCCCAGCACCGCAACTACCGGCGCACCAACCGGGTCCTCAACCACGGCCTGGTCGCGGCCACCGCGACGGCGACCGTGGTGCTGCTGTGGCTGGTCGTCGGGCACACCGTCGCGCGCGCGGGCCTCAACGACTCCTACGACCACGGAGTGCGCTCGCTCAACGTCCTGCACGACGCCCGGATCGCCTCCCTGAAGGCGCGCGGCAACGAGAACCTCACGCTGGTGGCCCGCGGCGCCGAGACGGTGACCAAGAAGAACGCCCAGGGCGTGGACGTCACCTACGACGCCTACGACTACGACTTCGACAAGGACATGGACACCCTCGGCAAGGGCCTGGCCCAGGCGTCGAAGCTCGCCGACGACAGCAGCGGCAAGCAGCCGGTGACCGCGGCCGAGGGCAACATGGCGGTGTGGAAGCAGCGCCACAGCGCGGCCCGCGAGCAGGACGACAACGGCAACTACGAAGAGGCACTGCTGCGGGTCATAGGCCCCAAGGGCGCGACGGGCGAGTGCTTCGACAGCGTCGACGACAACCTCGCCAAGGCCCTGACGCACGAGGAGGCAGAGTTCCGGCGCTCGGCCGGTGACGGTCTGGGCGCGATGACCGGCCTGTCGGCGGGCGCCGCCGTGCTGGCCGTCCTGGGCGCGGCCGGCGCGGTGCTGGGCATCGGGCGCAGGCTGTCGGAGTACCGGTGAGAGGGGGCGCGACGATGCGGATGCGTGGACGGGTGCGGACCGGTCTCAAGGGCTGGGGCGGTGTCGGGGCGATGGCCGCCGTCTGCGCCCTGGCGCTCGCATTCCTGCTGCTGCTGCCGCTGACCCGGTCGAGCGGCGACGGCGCCGCGGCCACCGGCGGCCCGGGACTGACCCGTGCCGAGCAGGCGGCGGACGACAACCCGTGCGACAACCCGGCGATCAAGGCGCACCCGGAGGAGCAGACGCTGTCCCCGTCGAGCGCGGACGGCACGACCATAGACAAGATCAAGGCCCGCGAGGGCGCGAAGCGCAAGCTGATCGTCGGCGTCGACCAGAACAGCTACCGCTGGGGCTACCGCAACCCCAACGGCGGACCGAAGGCCGACCTGGAGGGCTTCGACATCGACCTGGTGCACCGGATCGCGCAGGACATCCTCGGTGACACGAACGCCGTGCAGTTCAAGGCGATCCCCACCAACCAGCGCATCCCGGCGATCCAGAAGGGCCGGGTCGACATGGTCGTGCGCACGATGACGATCAACTGCAAGCGCCTGGCCGACGTGGCGTTCTCCGCGCCGTACTTCAAGACGGGGCAGCAGGTCCTCGCCCCCAAGTCCTCGGGCATCAAGGGCTACGACGGCACGCTGGCACACAAGAAGATCTGCACGGCGGAGGGTTCGACCGCCTTCAGCCAGCTGGACGAGGACAAGAAGGCGGGGCGGCTCGTCGCCTCCGCGGACCTCAGGACCACCGTCCCCAGTCAACTCGACTGTCTCGTCAGGCTCCAGCTCGGTGAGGTCGACGCCGTGGTCACCGACGGCGCGCTCGCCGCCAGCCAGGCCGCCCAGGACCCCACGGTCGAACTGAAGGGCTCCCCCTTCACCACCGAGTACTACGGCGTGGCGATGAAGAGCGACGCCGACGATCTGGTACGCCGGGTCAACCAGATCCTGGTGGACTACCGCAAGGACACCACCGACGGCTGGCAGGCGTCGTACGACAGGTGGCTGTCGGCCACACTGAACGAGAGCTCGGCGAAGTCGGAGCCGCCGCCACCGAAGTACCTGCGCAAGAGCTGACGCATCGTCACAATCGAACAACCACCCAGCAACCCTTCAGCAGCGAGAGGTGATCGATGGGCGTCACGGGACCCCCTGGGCCGGTGATGGACCGGGACGAGGTGGACCGTGCGCTGGCGCGGCTCGGCGCGGAGCACGAGGCGATCGAGACCTCGCTCCTCGCCCTGCAGGACCACGCGGGCCGCAGGCTCCTGGAAGGCGCCGCGCTCACCGGGGTCACCAAGGAGCGCTGGGAGTCCGCCGACGCGTCGATCACCCTGCTGTGGGCGTACTTCGACGCGTACGCGGACGCGCTGCACTCCGCCCGCGAGATCCGCTCCCGCCGCCGCTGGTCCAGCCGCGAGGACCTGGCGGAGCTGACCGAGCTGCTGCGCGGCGAGTCGGTCACGGTCGCGGGCTCGGCGACCGCCACGGCCAACGCGCCCACCCTGCACGGCAATTCGGGCAAACTCAGCGAGCGGTTCTCGCTGGCGACGCTCGTGGAGCGGATGAACGAGCTGTACGCGACGAGCCTGGACATGGTCGTCGCCGCCGACGCGGTCTGGTCCGCACTGCCCGCCCGGATAGACCTGCTGTCCGCCGAACTCCAGCGCACCCGCCGGCTCGCGCACTCCGTCGGCGTACGCCCCGGGGAGCACCCGTCCGGGGACGACCTGGAGCACATCACCCGCACCCTCACCTCGCTGCGCGAGCAGGTGATCTCCGACCCGCTCGCCTTCTGGCAGCCCACGCCGGGCAGTTCGGCCCCCGGCGGCGGCAAGCCGGACACCTCGGCGTACGACCGTGAGGCGCGCGCCCTGGAGGACGTGCGCCGGGAGATCGACGCGGTGCTCACGGTCCGGCAGGACGCCGAGGCCCGGCTCGTCAAGCTGCGGGACGTGCTCTCCCGCGCGGACCGCACGCTCGCCGAGGCCCGCATCGCGCGCGGCGAGGTCCTCGCGAAGATCGCGGCCACCGAGGTGCCGGTCGTCAGCGGACCGCCGACCGCGCTCCAGGAGCAGCTGGCGACCGCCGCCGAGTACCGCAGACACGCCCAGTGGCACCGCCTGTCCCCGCTCCTGGAGTCCCTGGAACAGAAGGCGGAGGACGAACTGCTGCGCGCCCGCGAGTCGTTGACCGCGGTCACCGCCCCGCTCGCGGTCCGCGCGGAGCTGCGCGGCAGGCTCGACGCGTACAAGGCGAAGGTCGCCCGGCACGGCCTCGCCGAGGACCCGTTCCTGATCGAGCGGTACGACGCGGCCCGGCGGATGCTGTGGAGCGCGCCCTGCGACCTGCGGGTCGCCGAACAGACCGTGCTGCGCTACCAGCACGCGGTCGCCGAAGTGCTGGGCGCCCCGCGGGTGCCGCAGAGCGGGCCCGAGGACCGTAGGGGGGAGTCGTCGTCATGAGTCAGGAACAGCAGCCCTGCCAGCGACCCGGCTGCGACGGGACGTACGAGGACATGGGCGGCGGCGAGCTGTACTGCGACACCTGCGGCCTGGCGCCGGTCGTCGGGGGCAGCGGCCGGGCCGGCTCGGTGCCCAGCGGCACCGCCGACGGCAGGGACTCGCAGGGCAGCGGCAGCGCGCCCGCCACCAGCCGCGGTTCCGCGCGGACGTCCTCGCACTCGTCGAAGTCACGGCGATCGGTGTCGGGACGGCTCTCGCGCTCGGTCTCCGGGAAGTCCACGGGCCGTTCCGTGTCGGTGCGCGGCTCCGGCTCGACCTCCGGTTCGACCGGGCGCGGCCGGCTCGGCGCGGGGCTCGTCGAGGTGCCCGGGGTGCCGCGGCCCGACCCGCGCGTGATGGTCCTGGAGAACCCCGAGGTGCCCGAGCGCAAGCGGTTCTGCTCGCGCTCCGACTGCGGTGCCCCGGTGGGACGCTCACGCGG
Organism: Streptomyces sp. SLBN-8D4; assembly: GCF_049739545.1. Taxonomy (NCBI): domain Bacteria; kingdom Bacillati; phylum Actinomycetota; class Actinomycetes; order Kitasatosporales; family Streptomycetaceae; genus Streptomyces; species Streptomyces sp. SLBN-8D4. The sequence continues at coordinate 6,326,333 of NZ_JBMGQC010000001.1, read as the reverse complement.
GGACCACAAGGGACGCACGGAGGGCTTCTGCACCAAGTGCGGCCACCCGTACTCGTTCGTGCCGAAGCTGAAGTCCGGCGACATCGTGCACGGCCAGTACGAGGTCGCGGGCTGCCTCGCGCACGGCGGTCTCGGCTGGGTCTACCTCGCCGTGGACCGCGCGGTGTCCGACCGCTGGGTGGTCCTCAAGGGCCTGCTGGACACCGGCGACCAGGACGCGATGGCCGCCGCGATCTCCGAGCGGCGCTTCCTCGCGGAGATCGAGCACGCCAACATCGTGCGGATCTACAACTTCGTGGAGCACCTCGACCAGCGCACCGGCTCGCTCGACGGCTACATCGTCATGGAGTACGTCGGCGGCAAGTCGCTCAAGGAGATCGCCAACGGCCGCCGTTCGGCCGACGGCAAGCGGGACCCGCTGCCGGTGGAGCAGGCGTGCGCCTACGGCATCGAGGCCCTGGAGGCGCTCGGTCACCTGCACAGCCGCAACCTCCTGTACTGCGACTTCAAGGTCGACAACGCGATCCAGACCGAGGACCAGCTCAAGCTGATCGACATGGGCGCGGTGCGCAGGATGGACGACGAGGAGTCGGCCATCTACGGCACGGTGGGCTACCAGGCGCCCGAGGTCGCGGACGTGGGCCCCTCGGTCGCCTCCGACCTGTACACGGTCGGGCGCACCCTGGCCGTGCTGACCTTCGACTTCCAGGGCTACACCAACGTCTTCGTCGACTCGCTGCCCGACCCCGACAACATCGAGGTCTTCCGCCGGTACGAGTCCTTCTACCGGCTGCTGGTCCGCGCGACCGACCCGGACCCGGCCCGCCGTTTCGCCTCCGCGCAGGAGATGTCGGAACAGCTGACGGGCGTCCTGCGCGAGGTCGTCTCCCTGCAGACGGGCCGCGCCAGACCCGCCCTGTCGACCCTCTTCGGCCCCGAAGTGCGGGTCACGGACACGGAGTTGTTCCCGAAGCTGGACGGGGAGGTGTCGCGCCTTGGGGGACGGGTGCTGCCTGCCCGTAAGACCGCCAACGCGGGCAGCGCGGGTGCCGAGCGTCCGGGCGGCGGAGCCCTCGGTACCCCCCAGACCCTCGTCAAGCCGGTCAACGCTCTCGTCACCTCCCTCGCGCTTCCCGTCCCCCACGTCGACCCCTCCGACCCCAACGCCGGTTTCCTCGCCGGGCTCATGACCACCGCGCCCGCCGAGCTGCTCGGTGCCCTCGCGGCCGCGCCGGCCCCGTCGGCGGAGTCACGGCTCAGGCAGGTCCGCGCCTGGCTGGAGAACGGCGACACGCACACCGCGGACGAGGCGCTGCGCCGCCTCGAGGACGAACGGCCCGACGACTGGCGGGTGGTCTGGTACCGGGGCGTGGCCGCCCTGGTGACCGGCGACCACGAGGCCGCCGCGCTCGCCTTCGACGCGATCTACGACGCCTTCCCCGGCGAGCCCGCCCCCAAGCTCGCCCTCGGCCTGTGCGCGGAGGTGCTCGGCCAGCTCGACAACGCCGCCGAGTACTACCGCCTGGTCTGGTCGACCGACCCCAGCTATGTGAGCGCCGCGTTCGGCCTCGCGCGCGTGCAACTGGCGACCGGGGACCGCCGTAGCGCGGTGCGGACGCTGGAGTCGGTGCCGGAGTCCTCCATCCACTACACCGGCGCCCGGGTGGCGGCCGTCCGCGCGCGGCTGCGTGGCCGCACCGCGACCGCGGGCGACGTACCCTTCCTGGACGACCTGACCGCCGCCGCCGGGCAGGTCGAGGCGCTGGACGCGTACGGACTGGATCCGGCGCGCCGCGAGCAGTTGTCGGCCGAGGTGCTGGGCGCGGCCCTGGACTGGATACTCTCCGGTGGCCAGGACTCCGTCGCCCCCGCCACCGGGGCACGGGCACTGCTCGGCAGCGGACTGGACGAGCGAGGACTGCGCTTCGGCCTGGAGCGTTCGTACCGCGCGCTGGCCCGGCTCGCGCAGGGCGGCGAGGAGAGGATCTACCTGGTGGAACGAGCCAACCGTTACCGCCCCCGGACGTGGGTGTAGTTGATGTCGCAGATGCCCCAGCAGACCGCCCTTTCGAGGTGCCCGAGCTGCGAGGAACCCGTCGAGTCGGGCGACCGTTTCTGCGGTGCGTGCGGATACGACCTGTCCGCCGTCCCGGCACGGCCGGACGACAGCCCGACCGTCGCCCTGAACGGCGCGCCCCCGGGCGGCCCCTGGCCGCAGGCCCCGCACCCCCCGGCGGAGCTCCATCTGCCGACCGACCTGCGGGCCTCCGCGTCGGGCGAGCACGAACTGCCGCCGGTGCCGCCTCCGTCGGGGCCGGTGCTCGGGTCGCCGGTCTCCCCCGCCTCCGGCGTGCGCTTCGACCGGCCGCCGGAGCCCGACGAGTACGTCCTCCAGGCTCCTGACCCGCGCGTGGCCGCCGGACCGGCCACCCCTGCCGAAGGAACCAAGGTGTGCGTGGCCTGCCGCGCGGGCCGCGTCGACGACGACGGCTACTGCGAGAACTGCGGGCACGCCCAGCCGCGTGAGCGCGACCACATGGAGCAGGAGCTCGGTCCGATCGCCGCCGTCAGCGACCGCGGCCTGCGCCACCACCGCAACGAGGACGCCTTCACCCTCGGCACCAGCGTGCTGCCCGACGGCTCACCGGCGACCTTCGCGGTCGTCTGCGACGGCGTGTCCTCCGCGACCCGCCCCGACGACGCCTCCCTGGCCGCCTCGCGGGCCGCGGCCGACGCGCTGCTGGCCGCGCTGCCGCAGGGCACCCACCCCCAGCAGGCCCTGCACGAGGCGATCGTCGCCGCCTCCCGCGCGGTCAACTCACTCGCCGGGGAGCCCGCCACCGCCCGCGAGCACCAGCCGCACCAGAACGCCCCCGCGTGCACGATCGTCGGCTCGGTCGTCACCCCGAGCCTGCTGGTCGTCGGCTGGGTCGGCGACAGCCGCGTCTACTGGGTGCCCACGGACCGCAGTTCACCCCCGGCCCGGCTCACCGAGGACGACTCCTGGGCCGCGCAGATGGTCGCCGCGGGCCTGATGAACGAGGCCGAGGCGTACGCCGACGAGCGCGCCCACGCGATCACCGGCTGGCTCGGCGCGGACGCCTACGAACTCGACCCGCACACCGCTTCCTTCAAGCCGGACCGGCCTGGTGTGGTGGTGGTGTGCACCGACGGTCTGTGGAACTACGCGGAGGCGGCCGACGAGATGGCCCAGGCCGTGCCGGCCGACGCCGCCGCGCGCCCGCTGCACACCGCCCGGGTACTGGTCGGTCACGCTCTGGACGGCGGGGGCCACGACAACGTAACAGTGGCCGTCGTGCCGTTCCCGACCCCCGTGCAGGGGGCAGGATCGGCCTGAGGCCGTACACGGGGAGGCCTCGGCGGACCGGAGGGGACCGGTCCGCGATCAGTCATCGCCCCATGAATGTGGGGTTCGCGAGGGGGATTTGAGTAGGCATGGCCAATTTCTCGAAGTCGAACGTGCCGCAGTTCGCGATGGACGTCTACCAGAACGAGTACCTGCCAGAGGGCGGCCGAGAGGTCAACGCGATCGTCACGGTGACCTCGACCGGCGGCGGCACGATCGGAAGCTCGGTCGGTGCCCCGCACCTCTGGTCGGCGGGGCAGGGCCCCTCGGCCGCGGTCGCGATCATGGTCGACTGCTCGGGCTCCATGGACTACCCGCCGACCAAGATGCGCAACGCCCGCGACGCCACGGCCGCCGCGATCGACACCCTGCGCGACGGTGTGCACTTCGCGGTGATCGGCGGCACCCACGTGGCCAAGGAGGTGTATCCGGGGGACGGTCGCCTCGCCGTCGCCGACGCCACCACCCGCGACCAGGCCAAACAGGCCCTGCGCAGGCTCAGCGCGGGCGGCGGCACGGCCATCGGGACCTGGCTGCGCCTCGCCGACCGCCTGCTGTCCTCGGCGGACGTCGCCATCCGCCACGGCATCCTGCTCACCGACGGGCGCAACGAGCACGAGGCTCCGGAGGACCTCAAGGCCTCCCTCGACTCCTGCGCGGGGCGTTTCACCTGCGACGCCCGGGGCGTGGGCACCGACTGGGAAGTGAAAGAAGTCACAGGGATCGCCTCCGCCCTGCTCGGCACCGCCGACATCGTCGCCGACCCGGCCGCCCTCGCCGCCGACTTCACGCAGATGATGGAGACGGCCATGGGCAAGGAGGTCGCGGACGTCGCCCTGCGCGTGTGGACTCCGGTGGGCACCACCATCAAGTTCGTCAAGCAGGTCGCGCCCACCGTCGAGGAGCTCACCGACCGCCGCACCGAGGCCGGTCCGCGGGCCGGGGACTACCCCACCGGCTCCTGGGGAGACGAGTCCCGTGACTACCACGTCTGCGTCGAGGTCCCGGTCGCGAACATCGGCCAGGAGATGCTCGCCGCCCGGGTCTCGCTGGTCGTCCCGCAGCCCGACGGCACCCCGCAGAACCTGGGCGCACAGGGTCTCGTCAGGGCCGTGTGGACCGACGACATGGCCGCCTCGACGTCGATCAACCCCCAGGTCGCCCACTACACCGGCCAGGCCGAACTGGCACAGGCCATCCAACAAGGGCTCGATCTCCGCAAAGCGGGCGATATCGATGGAGCGACGGCCAAACTGGGCCGGGCCGTTCAGCTCGCGAACGACTCCGGGAACGCCGATACTGCGAAACTGCTTTCGAAGGTGGTCGACGTGGTCGACGCCACGACAGGTACTGTGCGACTGAAGGCGAAGGTCGAGGAGGCCGACGAGATGACTCTCGAGACCCGGTCGACAAAGACTGTTCGTGTAAAGAAGTAGACAGTTACCGACGTAGAAGTTCCCTGATCCGAGAGGGGGAAGCGCCGACATGCCGACCTGCCCGAACGGACACCAGTCGGGTTCCGACGACTGGTGCGAGGTCTGCGGTCACCGCATGGCCGGTGCCGTGCCTCCGCCCCCTCCGCCGCCACCCGGTCCGGGTGGAGGCGGCTACGGATTCCCGCCGCCCGGCGGCCCCGGGGGCCAGCCCGGTGGACGTCCCCTGTCCTCCGTACCGGACCCCGAGCCGGAGCTCTGCCCGCAGTGCCGTACGCCCCGTGAGGGCGGTGCGCCCTTCTGCGAGGAGTGCCGGTGGAACTTCCTGACGAACACGGCGACCTCGTACACCCCGGCCGCCCCGCGCCCGCCGGCCGGCTCCGGCGGCCCGCCCTCGCACTTCCAGCAGCAGGCGGGACCCGGTCCGTCCTTCGGCGGCGGTGACTCGTACGAGTACCAGGGCTCGCGCCCGTCCCAGGTGAACCGCCCCGCAGAACCGATCCCCTTCGGCTCGGAACCGTCGGGCCGCACGGGTCCGGGCGGTCCCGGCGGTGGTCCTGGCGGTCCCGGTGGTCCGCAGGGCTTCCCCGGTGACCCGTCCCGCCCCGGCCCGGGTGGCCCCGGCGGCCCTGGATCCTCCGGTCCTTCCGGTTTCCCGGGCGGCCCTGGTGCGCCCGGCGGTCCCGGCCCGTCCGGTTACCCCGGCGGTCCCGGTCAGTCCGGCCCCGGTGGCCAGCAGGGCTTCCCGGGTGACCCCGGACGTCCCGGTGGCCCCAATCCCTCCGGTTTCCCGAACGGCCCCGGCGGACCCGGTGGCCCCGGTCCCTCCGGTTTCCCCAACCAGTCCGGTCCTGGTGGCCCCGGCGGTTACGGCTACCCCCAGTCCGGCTCGCCCCAGGCGCCTTCCGGTCCCGGCGGCCCCCAGGGCTTCGGCGGCCCGCCCACCCAGCCCGGCCCGGGCGGCCCCGGTTCCCCGCAGGGCTTCCCCGGCGACCCGTCCCGCCCCGGCCCAGGTGGTCCCGGTGGTCCGCCGCACTTCGGTGCGGACCCCTCCCGCCCGGTCCCGCCGCCCCCGGGCCCGACCCCGCCCGCCGGCCCCGGTGGCACGAGCGGTGCCCCGCAGGGCTTCCAGGCGCAGGGCGCCTCGGCCCCGCCCGCCTTCCCGCAGGAGACCAACCGGCCCCAGCAGGGCGGTGCGCCCTTCGGTGGCGGCGGCGCCGACGACTGGGTCATCTCCCCGCCGTCCTCCACCGCCCCCGGCGGCCCCGGAGGTCCCGGCAACAACCCCGGCCCCGGCGGCTACGGCTACCCGCAGCCCGGCGCCACCCAGGCCCCGCCCGCGCCCCCCGGCCCGTCCTTCCCGCAGCAGTCGGCGACCTGGACGGCGACCATCGGTCCGGACCGCGACTACTTCATGGCGATGATGCAGCGCTCCGGTCCCGAGGCCGCGGGCCTGAACCTGCCCGCGTACTCCCCCGAGCAGCAGCGCACCCTCACCGGCAACCAGGTCACCATCGGCCGCCGCCGGCACTCCACCGGTGACACCCCCGACGTCGACCTGTCGGTGCCGCCGGAGGACCCGGGCGTCTCGCACCAGCACGCGGTGCTGGTCCAGCAGCCGGACGGCTCCTGGGCGGTCGTCGACCAGAACTCGACGAACGGCACCACGGTCAACGGCGCCGAGGAGCCCATCACACCGTTCGTGCCGGTGCCGCTCCAGGACGGCGACCGGGTGCACGTCGGCGCCTGGACGACGATCACGATCCGCCGCGGTTAGCCGTCACGGCTGAGAACGGCCACGTCACCGGAGGGGCCACGTACACGGTCCCTCCGGGTCGTCCAGCCAGGCCCACTCCCGGTCCCCGCTGACCGTGATGCCGTAGCGCTCACGACTCGGCTGTGCCTCCCGCTCCCACAGCGCGTACGCCTCCCGCGGTTCGAGGCTGCCGCGGCTCAGGGCCAGCAGGAACCGGAACCGCTCGTTCTCCCGGGCCCGGCGCGGAAGAGCGTCCAGGTCGGCGGGCTCCTCGTCCGGCCGGTCCGCGCCACGCAACGGCACGAAGTAGGCGGGCGTGTGCAGGAACCGCCCCTCGGCGTGCCCGGCGTCCCGCACGGTCAGGGCGATCAGGCCGGTGGCGAGCGGGCTCAGGACGCGGGCCCCGGGGCGGCACTGGGCGAGCCAGGCGGTCGGGACCGAGGCCAGGGTGCAGGTGGCGATGATCCGGTCGAAGGGGGCGCGTTCGGGCACCCCGCGCGCACCGTCGCCGGTGACGACGACGGGGTGGTACCCGGCGGCGGCCAGATGCCTGCGCGCCGCCTCGGTGATCTCCGGCTCCAGGTCGACGGTGGTGACGCGGTCCTCGCCGAGCCGGTGAGCGAGCAGGGCCGCGTTGTAGCCGGTGCCGGCGCCGATCTCCAGGACCCGGTCTCCGTCCCGTACCCGCAGCTCGGCCAGCATCATCGCCATCAGCGAGGGCTGGCTGCTGGAGGAGACCAGTTCGCCGTCGCGCAGCCTGGTGGCCAGCGGGGCGTCGGCGTAGGCCCCGCGGACCCACTTCTCCCGTGAGCGCGGGTCCGGGCTCTCGCCCCAGCGCCGCTCGTAGCCGCCCATGACGCCGACGTAGTAGTAGGGGACGAAGAGGTGCCGGGGCACCGCCTCGAAGGCCGCCCGCCATCCCGGGTCGGCGGCCCAGGCCCCGCTCGCGTCGATCTCCCGCACCAGCGCGGCCCGCGCGGCGGCGGCGAGTTCGGCGAGGTCCCTGTCGAGAGCGTGCGCGCCCATACCTCCACTCTGCACCCTGCGCGCGGGAGGTCCTAAGCCTTGAGTCCTCGTCCACCCCGTCTGAGACCATGGTTGACGTGAAAGAGATCCGGCGCGGCACGCTTCAGACGCAGACCTTCTACGAGCAGGTCGGCGGGGAGGAGACCTTCCGCCGCCTCGTCCACCGTTTCTACGAGGGGGTGGCCGAGGACCCCATCCTGCGGCCCATGTACCCCGAGGAGGACCTCGGCCCGGCCGAGGAGCGCCTCACGCTGTTCCTGATGCAGTACTGGGGCGGTCCCACCACGTACAGCGACAACCGCGGTCACCCCCGGCTGCGCATGCGGCACGCCCCCTTCGTCGTCAACCGCGAGGCGCACGACGCGTGGCTGAGGCACATGCGGGACGCCGTCGACGAACTCGGCCTGTCCGAGGAGCACGAGACACAGCTGTGGAACTACCTGACGTACGCGGCCGCTTCGATGGTGAACACCGCGGAGTGACGACCGGCGACTGATCTCCGCCGACTGATCACTCCTCAGCGACTGCCGGTCACTGATTGCCGGATTCCGGTCACGAGGGACCGGATTGCGGTCACGATCCGGTCAAGCCCGGGCTACAAGCGCTTACCCGGGACCGTCCCCTCTGACATCCTCGCCGGAGATCTGGCACGACACGGCGGGGGGCCGGGTGACGGGGTTCGGGGGAATCGCGCGTTTCGTGTTCCTGCGTGCGCGGGCGCACCGGCTGCTGATCGCCGCCGCGTTGCTCACGGTCCTGCTCACCACGGCGGTCCTCGCGACCCTGACCGCCTACTCCGGCGCGATCGGTGACGCGGCCCTGCGCCACTCCCTCGACGACCCGCGCAACGCCGCCGACACCGTGCTGGTCGTCAAGGCCGACGTACCCGAGGACCGCCGTACGGCCGCCGACACCGCCGTACGCAAGGTGGCGCGGCAGACCTTCGACGGACTGCCGGTGAGCGTGCGGACGTTCCTGAGGTCGGGCCCGTACGCGCTGCCGCGGTCGCTGCGGCCCGAGTCGGCGCGGTCCGGAGACCCGGACCTGACCCACTTCGCGGCCCTGGACCGCAGCCGGCTGCGGCTGGTCGAGGGGAGGCTGCCCCGGCCGGCCGAGGGGCTGGTCGAGGTGGCGCTCCCGCAGACCGCCGCCCGCACCCTCCACCTCGGCCCCGGCGCCCGTTTCACCCTGACCGACCGGCTGCGCGGCCCGGCGGTGCGGGTCACGGTGACCGGCCTGTACCGGCCGGTCCGCACGGACGACTCGTACTGGCTCCTCGACGACCTGCACGGGCGGGGCATCAACAAGCTCGACTTCACGACGTACGGCCCCTTGCTCGCCGATCCCGCGGTCCTGACCGACGGGACGGTGAGCGTCGGGATGTCGGGGTGGGTGGCCAGGGCCGACTTCACCACGGTGACGACCGCGCGCTCGGGCGCGCTGCGGAAGTCGGCCGTCGCGGGCAACGCGGCGCTGCGCAAGGAGTCCTCCCTCGGCGGTGCCACGACCGCCTCGACCTCGCTGCCCGAGGTCCTCGACCGCACCGACCGCTCCCTGCTCGTCTCCCGCTCGACCCTGCTGATCGTCGCCCTGCAACTGGTGCTCCTCGCGGGCTGCGCGCTGCTGCTGGTGGCGGGACTGCTGAGCAGCGAGCGCACCGGCGAGAGCCGACTGCTGCTGGCACGCGGCTCCTCGCGTGCCCGGATCGCGGGCCTCGCCGCCCTGGAGGGGGCGCTGCTCGCGGTGCCCGCGCTGCTGTGCGCGCCGCTGCTGGCGGCTCCCCTGACCCGGATGCTGGCCGGGCGGGGACCGCTGGCCCGGATCGGGCTGCACCTGGAGGTGCCGTCGGGCGGGCGGCCCGCGGTGTGGCTGGTGGCGGGGGCGGTGGCGTTCGGGTGTGCGCTGGCGGTGACCCTGCCCGCGCTGACCTCCTCGTTCGCGCGCGGCCGGGCCCGGGCGCTGCCCGGTGCGGTGCGCTCGGGGGCGGACCTGGGGCTGCTGGCCGTGGCCGGGGTGGCGTACTTCCAGCTCAGCCGTCAGACCTCCGGTGCCGTGTCCGACGACACCTCCGGCACGCTGGGCGTGGATCCGCTGCTGGTGGCGGCGCCCGCGCTCGCGCTGCTGGCCGGGACCGTCCTGACGCTGCGGCTGCTGCCGCCGCTGGCCCGGCTCGCCGAACGCCGGGCGACCGGCGGGCGCGGGCTGACCGCGGCCCTGGCGGGCTGGCAGATCGCCCGCCGCCCCATGCGCGGGGCGGGCCCGGTGCTGCTGCTGGTCCTCGCGATGGCGCTGGGCATGCTGGCGATCGGACAGGCCGCCTCCTGGAACCGTTCGCAGTCCGACCAGGCGGACTTCCGGGCCGGGGCACCGGTGCGGGTGCTCGCCCCCGGGAACGCGGGTCCCGGCCGCACCGAGGAGTACGCGGCCGTCGCGGGCGTACGGCAGACCGCCCCCGCCGCCCGGTCCGAACTGCCCCTGTCCGGCAGCCGGTCGGCGACCGTGCTGGCACTGGACACCTCGAGCGCCGCCATGCTGATCCGTCCCGACCTGCACTCCGGACCGTTCCTCCGGGGTCTGGGCCCCAACGGCGCGGTCGCGGGGGTGAAGGTGCCCGCGGACACGGCCCGGCTACGGCTGACGGCGACCCTGAACAGCTCCGCCCCGAGCACGACGGGACAGGTCGCCGTCACCCTGGTGGACGCCTACGGCACCCCCTACCGGCTCCCGGCCGGCCAACTCTCCGCCGACGGCCGGCCCCACCCGCTGGACGTCTACGTGTCCGGGGGCCCGCTGACCCTCACCACCCTGGAACTGGTCGTCACCGTCCCGAGCGGCAAGGCCGACCGACAGCGCCTCACCGTCACCGAGTTGACGGCCACGGACACCGAAGGGACGGTACGGCGCCTCGCGTCGCCGACCGACTGGGGGGCCGGCTCGCGGACCGACGGGGTGAGTTCCACGCCGGACCCCAGGACCAAACCCACCGCACCGCGCCTGAGTTCGGGACCCGGGGGGCTGAGCGTGGACTACGGCACCGGGTTCATCCCCGGGGACGACACCTGGAGCTCGGGGTCGCTGACGGTCCGCCTCAAGGCACCGCAGCCGAAGGCCGTCGGGATCACGGCCGTCGCCACCGAGAGCTTCCTCGCCTCGACGGGCGCGGCCGTCGGGGACAGCCTGGACGTGCCGCTGAACGGAGAGACGGTACCGGTGCGGATCGTGCGCGCTATACGGGAGTTGCCCACCGTCTCGGACGACGGCGGGGCCCTGTTGATCGATCTGCGGACCGTGAACCGGGAGTTGCAGGACAAGTCCGGCCGCGCCGTGGAGCCGACCGAATGGTGGCTGTCGACGGAGCCGGGCGCGTCGGACAGGGTCGCGGCGGCGCTGCGGGCCCGGCCCGACATGGACCCCGCGCAGGTCGTGGTACGGGACGAACTCGCCGGGCAGCTGCGCGACGACCCGTTCGGCACGGGCCCCGAGGCCGCGTTCGCCGCGGCGTCCGCGGTGGCGGCGGCGCTGGCCGCGGTCGGGTTCGCGGTGAGCGCGGCGGGGTCACTGCGGGAGCGCGGCGCCGAGTTCGCCGTACTGCGCGCCCTGGGGGCCCCGAGGCGCCGGCTTGCCCGCGCGGTCGCCGTGGAACAGGGCGTCCTGGTGGTGCTCGCGCTGCTGGTGGGCGCGCTGCTGGGCACGGCGTTGACCCGGGCGGTGGTGCCGCTGATCGTGCTGACGGACGAGGCGACCAGACCGGTCCCGCGGGTCCTGGTCCTGCTCCCGCTCCCGCAGGCGGCCGCGCTGCTGGCGGCGGTGGCCCTCGTCCCGCTCCTGGTGACGGCGGCGCTGGCGCTGCGGCGGGCGGATCCGGCGCGGGCGCTGCGTGAGGGGGGTGAGTGAGGTGAGGTTCTTCCGGAAGACCGAGCCGGAGGTCTCCGGCCCGACCGTGCCCTGGGTGCGCACCCGGCTGCGGACCGCGCCCGGCACCGCGTTCTGGCTCGCACTGCTGGTCGCGCTCACGGCGTGCCTCGCGGCCGCGTTCCCCCGGGGGGTCGACCGCTACGAGGACTCCGGACTGCGCCGGGCCGCCGAGCGGGCCCGCCCCGACCGGACCAGCGTCGAGGTGTACGCCCCGCCGCCGTCCGTGATGCTCACGCCCCACGAGCGGGAGGGCGTCCTGCGCCCCCGCCTGCTGGCCCGGCAGTACGCCGAGGTCCGCGCCGAGGTCCCGCGCGCGCTCGACCTCGACCCGGGCCAGTCGACGTACGGCGTGCGCACGACCCTGGACATCCCGGTACCGGACCCGTGGCTGCCGAGGCCGACCGGCAAGCCCGCGGAGGTGACCCTGGTCGCCCAGGCGGGCCTCGGCGCCCATGCCTCGATCGCCCGGGGACGGCTGCCGCGCGCGGACGAGGACGTGACCGCCGCGGCACCGGAGCTGGAGGCCGCGGTCACCGTGGAGACCGCCAAGTCCCTTCACATCAAGGTCGGTTCGGTGATCCACGTCCCGGCCACCGGCCGCACCCTCCCCGTCCGGATCACGGGCCTCGTCACCCCGCACGACCCCAAGGGCGCCTACTGGTCCACCGCGTCCATCCTGCGCACCCCGGCCCTGGTCCGCGAGCCCGCGCCGTCCGTGGACATGCACTGGCTCGGCGCCCTGCTCATCGCCCCCGAGGGGGCCCCGGTCCTGCTGGCCACCCCGGGACGCCCGGAACGCTACTGGCAGTTGGCGCCCTCCGAGGAGGCACTCCGGGCCCGCGACATCCCGGCCCTGCGGTCCGCGCTCGCCTCCCTGGAGGCCGGTCCGGCTCTGCGGAGGGTGCGTCTGAAGATCGACGGTCCGGTGACCGAGCTGACGCAGATCACCGGCCAGACCGAGATCCTCACCGACCTCGACGAGGTGCTCATCGCCTACGACCGGTCCCGCGAGTCGATCGCCCCGCTCGTCGCGGTCGCCGCGGTCGGCACCGGCACGGTCGCCGCCGTCGTGCTCCTGATGGCGGGCGGACTCACCGCCGACCGCCGCCGCAGCGAACTCGCCCTGCTGCGGGCCCGGGGCGCCTCCCTGCGGGGCCTGACGGCCCGCCTGTTCGCCGAGACGGCGATTGTCGCCGTCCCGGCTGGCGCCCTGGGTCTGGCCGCCGCGGTGGTCGCGGTCCCCGAAGGCCGCTTCCGGTACGCGATCGCGGCCGCCGTGGCGGTCACCGCCGTCACCTGCGCTGCCCTCCCCCTGCGCGCGGCGGCAGCCCACCGCGTGGTCCGCGTCCACACCGGCCGCGAGGACATCTCCGCCGTACGACCGTCCCGGCGCCGTACGGTCGCCGAGCTGACCCTGCTGGTGCTGGCGGCCGCGGCGGTGGAGTCGCTGCGCCGGCGCGGCACGTCGGGCGCTTCCGACGACCTCGTCTCCCTGGCACCCGTGCTGGTGGGCGTGATCGCCGCGCTGGTCCTGGTCCGCGTGTACCCGCTGCCGCTGCGGGGCCTGGCCCGCCCGGCGGCCCGTCTGCGCGGTGCCCTCGCCCATCTGTCCCTGGCCCGCGCGGGCCGCACCTCGGCCTCCGCCGTCCTGCCCCTCCTCGCCCTGCTGACCGCCCTGACCACGGCGGCCTTCGGCGGCTCGGTCCTCGCCGGCGTGCAGGAGGCCCGCGACCACGCCTCTTTCCTCGCGGTCGGCGCCGACGCGCGCGTGGAGACGGCGACACCGCTCCCGACAGGTCTGCCGGAGCGGCTGCGCAGGTCACCGGGGGTGAGCGACCTGTCCGCGGTGAGCGTCGTCTCCGACGCGAAGACGGAGAACGGAGCCCAGTCGCTGCCGCTGGCCGGGGTGCGCCCCGCGGACTACGCGGCCCTGTCGTCCCGGACGGACATCGGTGCCTTCGCTGCGGCCCGGTTGCCGGACGGGGCCTCCGGCGGCACGACCCCGGCCCTGGCCTCCACGGCCACCGCCCGGACGTACGGCACCCGTCCCTTCCCGGTCCTCCTCCCGGACGGCAGCTCGCTCACCGTCCGCATCACCACCGTCCTGGACCGCACGCCGGCGGTGCCGGGCCCGGACTTCCTGATCGTGAACCGCGAGGCACTGAGCCCGGCGCTGGCACGGCCGACGACCCTGCTGCTGACGGGGAAGGACCTGGACGGGGCCGCGCTGCGGAAGGCTGCTCCCAAGGCGGCGGCCGTGCACCTGAGGTCCGAGGAACGGAAGCGCTACGTCGACTCCCCTCTCCAGACCGGCGCGGAAGGCGTCTACGCCACGGCGGTGGCGGCCGGCACCGGATACGCGGTCCTGGCCCTCCTCCTGGCCCTCCTGCGCACGGCCCCCGAACGCACGGCCCTGCTGGCCCGCCTCCGCACGATGGGCCTGACCCGGGCGGGAGGCCGCCGCCTGCTGGTGCTGGAGTCCCTCCCCCAGGCGATCCTGGCGGCCCTGGGCGGCACCCTCACGGGCTGGGCCACCATCCGCCTGCTGTCCCCCGGCATCGACCTGACGGCCATCGCCCTCGCCACGGCCGAACCCGACGCGGCCGGAGCGGAGTTGCGCACGGACGCCCTCTCCCTGGCGGTACCGGCGGCGGCCGTGCTGCTGCTGGCGGTGGCGATGGGGATCGGCCAGGCATGGTGGTCGGGCAGACGGGGCTCGGTGCGGGAGCTGAGAGCGGGGGACGCGAGATGAGCGACTTCCCCGGCCTCAGCCCCGGTCGCGGCCGGTCGAGCCACTACGGCGGCTCCCCGCCCCAGGAGAGCGGCGGCACTAGTCCGACGGCACAGCGCGGCACATCGACAGGCGCCCTCACAGGAGACGGCCAGTGACCACGAACCCCACCCTCACCGACCTCGCCCGCAAGGCGACCGAGGCCCGCTCCCGCCCCACCTACGGCCACGACGCCCTGATCACCTGCGACCGGCTCGTCCGCGTCTTCACCACGGACGGCGTGGAGGTCCAGGCCCTGCAGGGCCTCGACCTGCTCGTCCGGGAGGGCGAGCTCCTGGCCCTGGTGGGCGCGTCCGGCAGCGGCAAGTCCACCCTCATGAACATCCTCGCGGGCCTGGACACCCCCACCGCCGGCGCCGCCAGGGTCGCGGGCCACGACCTCCTCGCCATGACCGCGAAGGACCGCCTCGCCTACCGGCGCAAGACGGTCGGCTTCGTCTGGCAGCAGACCTCCCGCAACCTGCTGCCCTACCTCACCGCGGCCCAGAACATCACCCTCCCCATCCAGCTCTCCGGCTCCCGGACCCCCCGCCGCGCCCACACCGAACGGGCCCTGGAACTCCTGGAGTTGCTGGAAGTCGCCGACTGCCGCAACCGCCGCCCCCACCAGATGTCGGGCGGCCAGCAGCAACGCGTGGCGATAGCGGTGGCGTTGGCCAACAGCCCGGCGGTCCTGCTGGCCGACGAACCGACGGGCGAACTCGACTCCCACACCGCGGAACAGATCTTCGCCGCGTTCCGCACCGCCAACGAACAGCTCGGCACGACGATCGTCATCGTCACCCACGACCAGGCGGTGGCGGGAGAGGTCCGCCGTACGGTGGCCATCAGGGACGGCCGTACCTCCACGGAGGTCCTGCGCCGCAGCGAGGTGGACGCGACGACGGGCCACGAGACCCTGGTGGCGAGGGAGTACGCGATGCTCGACCGCGCGGGCCGCCTCCAGCTCCCGAAGGAGTACACCGAGGCACTGGACATGCGCGACAGGGTCGCGCTGGAACTGGAGCCCGACCACATCGGCGTATGGCCGGACGCCAGCGACCGGGACTGACGGGCACTCAGCGCACGGTGACGCCGAGCATCCCAAGTCCCCCTTGACGTACGGCGATCGAGCCGTACGGCGTACGCAGCCGCAGCCACGCCCCCGACGAGAAGAGCGCCGGCTCCGCGCCGGGCCGCAGGAATCCCAGCGACTGGGCGGCGTGCACGGCCCGCACGGGCAACCCGGTGTCCGCCACGGTCCGGGACCAGATCTCCCGGCCGATCCGGTCGAGTTCGGCCCGGGTACGCCCCTCGGGACCCAACTCCTCGGTACGGGACCGGAATTCAGCGATCCCGGAGTGGACGAGCGCCCGCAGCGCCTGCGGCTCCGGCAGCCCGGTCACCGCCCGCCACCCGCCACGCGGCGGCAGCACCCCGGCCCACGGCGGCCCGGTCACCGCCCGCGGCACGACCGCCGTACCGGCGGCCTCGTCGACGGACTCCAGGAACTCCCCGGCGGACACGGTCATGTCGAGCGTGACGTCGAGCCCGTTCTCGTACGGCTTCGAGAGCCGCACCGCCCGGATCGCCAGCACCTCGAAGGACGGCGGCCGCCCGAAGACGGCGAGCGCGGTGCCGGTGCCCTGGAGGCGTACCGCGGCCGAGCGGTCATAGTGGAGCAGCCGGGAGAGGAAGGCGGCGAGGTCGGCCGCCTCCGACTCGTCGGCGAGATGGAGCACCGTCATGCGGCGACGGCCTCGTCCTTGTCGTCGTCCCGGTACCCCTCCAGGAACTCCCGTTCCTCGGCGGTGATCCGGCGCGGCCGCTGCGCCTCGAAGTCGAACGGCACGACCACCGTCGAGGCCCGTACGTAGACCAGGTCGTCGTCCTTCACCTCGTAGGAGATGGTGAAGGACGCCGCCCTGATCTGCGAGACCCACAGCTCGATGTCGACCGGGTGGTGCCGGTGGACGAGCTGCCGCTTGTAGTCGATCTCGTGGCGCGCCACCACCGAACCCTGCTTGAAGTCCTTCTCCGGCCGGAAGAGGAAGTCGATCCGGGCTTCCTCCAGATAACGGATGAAGACGGCGTTGTTGACATGGCCGTAGGCATCCATGTCGGACCAGCGCAGCGGGCAGCGGTAGAGGTGACGCAAGATCGATCAGCCCCGGGTCAGCTTCTTGTAGGTGGCGCGGTGCGGACGCGCCGCGTCCGGGCCGAGCCGCTCGATCTTGTTCTTCTCGTACGACTCGAAGTTGCCCTCGAACCAGAACCACTTGGAGTCACCCTCGTAGGCGAGGATGTGGGTGGCGACCCGGTCCAGGAACCACCGGTCGTGGGAGACGACCACGGCCGCACCCGGGAACTCGAGGAGCGCGTTCTCCAGCGAGCCGAGGGTCTCGACGTCGAGGTCGTTGGTCGGCTCGTCGAGGAGCAGGAGGTTGCCGCCCTGCTTGAGGGTGAGCGCGAGGTTCAGTCGGTTGCGCTCACCGCCGGAGAGCACACCGGCCGGCTTCTGCTGGTCCGGGCCCTTGAAGCCGAAGGCCGAGACATAGGCCCGGCTCGGCATCTCGACCTGACCGACGTTGATGTAGTCGAGCTCGTCGGAGACGACCGCCCACAGCGTCTTCTTCGGGTCGATGTTCGCGCGGCTCTGGTCGACGTACGAGATCTTGACCGTGTCGCCGACCTTGATGGTGCCGGAGTCCGGCTCCTCCAGGCCCTGGATCATCTTGAAGAGGGTGGTCTTGCCGGCGCCGTTGGGGCCGATGACGCCGACGATGCCGTTGCGCGGGAGCGTGAAGCTCAGGTCGTCGATCAGGACCTTGTCGCCGAAGCCCTTGGTGAGGTTGTTGACCTCGACGACGATGCTGCCGAGCCGCGGGCCCGGCGGGATCTGGATCTCCTCGAAGTCCAGCTTCCGCATCTTGTCGGCCTCGGCGGCCATCTCCTCGTACCGCGCGAGACGGGCCTTGGACTTGGCCTGACGCCCCTTGGCGTTGGACCGCACCCACTCCAGCTCTTCCTTGAGGCGCTTGGCGCGCTTGGCGTCCTTCGCACCCTCGACCTTGAGACGGGTCTGCTTGGTCTCCAGGTACTTGGAGTAGTTGCCCTCGTAGCCGTGCAGGCGGCCGCGGTCGACCTCGCAGATCCAGCCGGCGACGTTGTCCAGGAAGTACCGGTCGTGGGTCACGGCCACGATGGTGCCGTCGTACTTCGCGAGGTGCTGCTCCAGCCAGTTCACCGACTCGGCGTCGAGGTGGTTGGTGGGCTCGTCGAGAAGCAGCAGGTCAGGAGCCTCCAACAGCAGCTTGCACAGCGCCACGCGGCGGCGCTCACCACCGGAGAGGTTGGTGACGGCCCAGTCGCCGGGCGGGCACCCGAGCGCGTCCATGGCCTGCTCCAGCTGAGCGTCGAGGTCCCACGCGTTGGCGTGGTCGAGCTCCTCCTGCAGCTTGCCCATCTCGTCGAGCAGCGCGTCGGAGTAGTCCGTGGCCATGAGCTCGGCGATCTCGTTGAACCGGTCGAGCTTGCCCTTGACCTCGGAGACGCCTTCCTGGACGTTCTCCAGGACGTTCTTCTCCTCGTTCAGCGGCGGCTCCTGCAGCAGGATCCCCACGGTGTAACCCGGCGACAGGAAGGCATCGCCGTTCGACGGCTGCTCCAGCCCCGCCATGATCTTCAGGATGGTCGACTTACCGGCACCGTTCGGGCCGACCACACCGATCTTCGCGCCAGGCAGGAAGTTCAGCGAGACGTCGTCAAGGATGACCTTGTCGCCGATTGCCTTGCGCGTCTTGCGCATGGTGTAGATGTACTCAGCCAAGAGAAACCGTCCGGCAGCTTGAAATCTGGCAGTGGGCAGATACACCCCATCTTGCCGTACCGCCACCCCTGGGCGGAAACGCGTTAGGTCGGGAGGCTCTGACCTGGGGGATCGTGGCTGGCGGCTCCGGCTCGACTGTCCCTGCCGGTCGCCCTCGGTCAGCCTCGGGCGCCCTCGCACGGCCCAGAGACGGCCCAGCCGGGCAGGCGAAAATGAGTCCCCCTCATTGTCAGTGCGTGCCGCTATGGTGCGTCCGCATCAAGGGGAACGCTTTGGGGAGGGGCTTGGGGAGCCAAGGCGGGACTGCTGGTGTACGCCGACGGCGACGTGCCGGGGGTGCTGCGCCGAGTCGGAGCGGCGGGCCTCGATCGGACGGTCGCGATGATGCGGCGGCTCTACCCGGGCTGGGAGATCAACGAGTGCGAGGGCTCGACTCTCTGGGACGGCGTGTACGACCCGAAGGGCACGGCGTACGCGGCCAGCTGGCCTGGCCTCGACGTCATCGGTGATCAGAGGGTGATGATCGACCTCCCCTCCCAGCTCCCCGAACACCTCGTGTCGGCAAGCGCCGGAAGACGGCTCGTCCTGCACGCCAGGCACAGCGTCGTCGACTGGCTGGCATTCGCCGTATGGGAGGACGGGGGTCTCGTCCGTTCCCTGAGCCTGTCCCCGGACAGCGGCATCATCGAGAACATCGGCGAACCGCTCCCCTTCGAGCTGCCTACCGGGCCGGAGACCGCCCAGCCGACGTCATCCCCTGGCCGGACGAGGACGACGAGCCGTACCCGTTGCCGTTCCACCCCTTGGAACTGGGCGAAGACGCACTGCGAGCGCTCTGCGGCTTCGTCCAGGAGGGCCGCCCCGAGCCGGACGATCCGCACGGCCTTGATCCCGCGGAGCAGGAAGCGCAGCTGCGTAGAGCAGTGGAAGCCATGGGACCGCCACGCGTGTACGCATTCGGGCTCGACGGCTCGCCGGTCTCGACTCTGCCGTTCTCGCAGCGCCTTTAGCTCCTCCGGGGTGAAGACTCGGGAGCAGTCAGGGCAGTAACGGTTACCGCTAGGCTTCCTCATCACGACCTCGCGGACCGTGTGCTCATGCCGACAGGTGATGTGCAGCCCACCCGGCCACCGGCACGTTCGTCGCGAAGGCGGAGAACGTGATCCTCCTCGGCCCACCCGGGATCGGCAAGACACACTGTGAGACTCACGGATGGCAACTGGCTGTGGTTGCTGGCAGGTGAGTGGAGCCTGGTATCCGTCTGACTCAAAAGACACATTGACCCTTTGGTGCCCTTGCCTTGGATATGCCGGCTGGTGCTAGTCCGGTTGCAGGCCACCGTTCTCCGCCCGCCACCGGTAGCCCGTCTTGCGCCCGATCCCAAGGCGCCTGCACGCCTCGACACTGCCCACCCCGGGCCGCCAGAAGCCGCCAGTACTCGGCCTCGAGCTCCAGCCTGCGCTTGCGTCCCCGCCTCGCCATCAACACTCCGCAATGATCAAGGAATGTTGCGACAAGCGTTAGAACCCAAGGAGCGGCAGGGGGTCAATTTTCGCGGAGCGTTGACCCGGGCATGACAGATTCACGAAACACCGTAGCTCCGTTAGGGGTAAGCGACCCCACAGGTCACTCGCCCCAACGGAGCTACGGTCTTTCTGGTCACGCCCACTCTGACCTGGCCCTCACAAGATCACCTCGGCCTTGCAACAGCCTGGCAGGACACCCCTTCGGGGCTCCCGTATTGCTCAGAAGAGGGCGCCGATGACGATTTCCAGAAAATTGCCAACAGAACCGAGGATATTGGTCAACATTTCAAGCTCCCTAGAGAGAAGAGGACGGGTAGGTATGAGTAGAAATACCCGTTCTTCCCCGGGTGCGCATGTCAAGGCCGATTTCAGGGTGAATCCGGCCCGCCCGCAAGCGTTTCGGTCGAAAACTTGGCACTGATGTTCGAGTCTCGCCCCGTCGTCCCACGAAGGCGGTTCGACCGAACCACCTTGGACGCGCATTCGACCGGCGGCTGGGCGTTCACCGGAACGGCAGCACCACTCTCCGCCCGCCCGTGCCTTCCCGAAACCCGTCCTGGAACCGCAGCGCGAGCTGGTCCAGAACATCGTCGTGTTTTCCGTAATCGGGAAGGGTTCCGGGGAGATGGTCGCCGCCACCATCCGCACCATCTTCGCGCAGACCACCGGCGAGCAGGTGCGCACCCAGCTGAACGTGGTCGCCGACATGCTCGGACGGCAGTTCCCTCAGGTCAAGACGATGCTGCTGGACGCGGCAACAGACATCACTGCGTTCGCCAACTTCCCGCCGGCGCACTGGAAGAAGATCTGGTCGACCAACCCGCTGGAGCGGTTGAACCGGGAGATCAAACGGCGGTCTGACGTCGTCCAGGTCTTCCCCAACCCCGCCGCCCTGGACCGGCTCGCCGCCGCGGTTCTGGCCGAACTCCACGACGAGTGGCAGGTCTTCGACCGCCGCTACCTCTCCGAAGCCTCCATGGCCGAACTCTTCACCATCAAGCCGACCGAACCCGAACCGCAGATCACCCCACAACCGGAAACGAAACAACTGCCGTGACTACACCACCCGGCGGGACATGACCCAGGCGTCTCATCTTTGACGCTGTCTCCTCCGTGCTCAACCCGGCCGTAGATGACCGCCTGCTGGCCTCGAACCCCTGCCGAGCCCGATCCGGCAAAGGCTCCTCGTCCTGCACCCACACGCGTACATCCCTGGACCGCTGAGCAGGTCTTCGGCGTTCGCGCCGGGTTACCCGATCGCCACCGAGCCATGGCCGACGTGGGCGCTGGGTGCGGTCTGCGACGGGGCGAGATCTTCGGGCTCGCCGCCGACAACATCGGGGATCTCGGCTGGCTCTACGTCCGCCGGCAGGTCAAAAAAAGGTGCGCGGGACGCTCGTTTTCGCACCGCCAAAGCGCGGCAAGCTCCGCGATGTCCCGCTCGATCCCGAGGTGTCGAACGCCCTGGACGAGCACATGAAGCTATTCCCTCCGGTGGATGTCACGCTGCCGTAGCTGACGCCGACCGGCCCGAAGGTGACACACCGCCTCGTCTTCACGAGCGGCGTCGGCTCCGCCATCCGGAGCCAGGCTTTCAACGACCAGGCGTGGAAGCCCGCGCTGGCATCCGCCGGCATCATCCCCGTTATCTTCTTCGCGGTCCTGATCTTCTTCGCGGTCCTGCAAGAGGGCCGCTGGCCTCGGGGCCCGGCATGACTGCTCTCACGGAAGGTGATCAACGACGAGCCGGACCTGCTGCGTCTCATCAGCGAAGTGCTAGCGCTCGGTGAGGATGTGGTGTGGTCGGTCGACGTCGCCGACGGCATGGCCTCTCTGCTGGTCAATCTCCTACTCAACCATGGACAGGCCATCGTCCATCTGCCCGACCTCGCGGTGAACCGGGCCTCGGCCGGCTACCGCGGCCTGGGCAAGACCGATGCGAGGGACGCCGCCCCTTCCGCGCCCGAGGAACTCCGCACCTCGTCCGACCGGCACCTCAGCGCCTCCGATCAGGCCCGCGGCCACGCCGGCCTCCTGACCGGCAGCACGTCGGATCAGTCGTCCGTCCCGCGCACGGCCAGCAGCACGGCCGCTCCCACAGCCACCGCTCCCGCAACCCCCGCGGACCGCATCAGTCCCTGGGACGAGCGCCACGACAGCACCGACCACCTCGACTGCGCCGAGAGGAGCGACCCCGTGCTCAGCCACGAGCCCGCCGAGATCAGGGACAGGGACGAGCCGATCGAGCCCACGGACAGGGCGCTGCCGATCGAGCCGACCGAGAGGGCCGAGCCCACGGAACCGATGGACAGCACCGAGCCCACCGAGCCGATCGACAGCACCGAGTCCTGCGACCACAGGGACAGCATCGAGTCGGACGAGGGGTGACGCGCCGGCGATGCGGATGGCTTGGTCATGACGTCATTCTGCCCGTCACCGGCGCGCCCGTCAGTCCTGCGTCCCGTTCTGCTTCCTGCCGGTGAGGACCAGGGCGGCGCCCCCGATCACGACCAGGGCGATGGCGGTACCGGCGATCAGCGGGGTGGTGGCGGAGCCGCCCGTCTCGGCGAGGTTGACGTCGGTGGTGGGGAGGGCCACCGTGGCGGGGCTGGGCTCGCTGAGGGTCTGGGCCGTGGCGCCCTTCTCGCTGCTGCGGGTGCGGCAGTCGAGGACGCCGGTGAAGCGCTTGGCGAATCCGTCGGGGCCGGTGATCGTGAAGTCGTACGCCTGGTCCTCCTGGAGCGGGACCGTCACCGTGCGGGACTCGCCCGCCGCGATGGCGTACTCCGTGCCCATCAGCTCGAACGCGAACTCCTCGTCGCCCTTGTTGACCGCCGTGATGTCCAGGCCGCCCTCGGTGCAGTTCCGCGCCGCGGAGAGGGCCGGTACGGCGCCCTCCTTCGCCCAGGTCGCACTCGCCGTGGCCGAGACCGTCGACTCGCTGGAGCCGGCGAGGATCTGGGTCTGGCTCCGGCTCTCGGAGGCGAACGCACGGCCGACCGGCACAGTGGTCGAGGCCTGCACGGTGAGGTTGGCCGAACCCCCCGCCGCGTCCTCGGGGACCTCGAAGTAGAGCTCGCTTCCGTTGCTCGCGGAGGTTACCGGCCTGCCGTCCTTGCCGACGATCCGCACGCCGCTCGTGGTCGCGTCCGTCGGCGGGGTGACCGTGGCACCGGCCGCGTTGGTGTGCACCGTCACCGGGCCGAGCAGCTCGCCGGGGTGGCCGGAGACCGCGGGCGGGTCGAGCGTCAGCGACGCCGCCGGCTCCGCGATGTCACGGGCGCTCTTCTCCAGGTAGTCCGCGAGCTTCTCGGCCTGCGGGTCGGCGGCGTCGACGTCCGCGTCGTCCGAGTAGCGCCAGATCGCCACCTGGGTGCCGGCCGCCGCGTCCTGCTCGGTCAGTCCCGCGGCGATACCGGCCTTTGCGGCGAGCGCCGCGAGATCGTTGACCTGGGGGTAGGAGTTCTCCAGGATCCAACGGATCTTGCCCGCACCCTTGTTGGCGCCCAGCGAGGTGCCGCTCCAGTCGGTCTCGTGGTACTTGGCGTCCTTCTGCGTGGGGTTGTAGAGGTCGACGCAGTACGTCTGGAGGGTTCCGCCGCCCTCGACGGACATCTCGAACAGCCCCGCCGACACCTGGAGGTCGCCGTCGGTCCCGTGTATCACCGCGTCACCGTAGGTCTTCAGGCCCCCTATGGTGGCCGTCGCCCCTCTCTGGTTCTGCGCCGCCTCGTCCGCCGACGCCGTACCGGCGGCGGCCGCCGTGGCACCGACGGCGAGCAGGCCGGAGACGAGCGTGACGGCCGCGAGGCGAGCCGCCCCCCGTCCGCGCACGGACAGCGCAGAGAACGCAGAAAACACGGAATTCCCCTTCGAGCAGGACCCGTTGTCGAGCGGGCTGGCGGTCCCACCAGCAGAATCAGTAGCCCCGGGAGCTGTGTTCGGCATCCTAGGGACGCGGCCGCCCGCCTCTTCCCGGGGATGCGGTCGGAAGATCGATCCGACTCGGAATCGTTATCGCCGCGGCCTTCCATCCGTATGGCTTATCGACAAATCGACCGGAGCCATCCGGAACGCATTCGCCGATAAGCCGCACTTCGGTCAGGGCGGTGCTACGGTCGGAGCCTCCGCGCCCCCGGCCCCCGACGCCACGCCCTCTCGCTGACGTCACGTCATGTCACGTCACCGCGACGGGTTCCTTGCGGTCCGCGGCCTCGCCCGGCGGTGTCTCCCAGGCGGGCTCCGGCTGCGCGGACGACCCCGCGACGGTGTTCTCCGGTCGCTGGGTGCGCCGGAAGGCCGAGGTGCCGCGTGCGAGGTCATGGCCGATCGCCACCGCGTCGATGTCGGCCGAGGTCCAGGCCGGCTGCCCCTCACGCATCTCCGAACGCACCTTCAACCGGCCCTGGACGACCACCGGATCGCCCACGTTGATCGACCCCGCCACGTTGGTGGCGAGCTGGCGATTGGCCCACACCGTGAAGAAGTTGGTGTGCCCGTCCGTCCATTCGTTCTTCTCGCGGTCCAGGTAGCGCGCCGTCGCCGCCAGCCGGAACCGCACCGACGCACCCGTCGCCAACTCCCGGTACACCGGCTGTGTCGCCACGTTGCCCACCGCGCAGATCATGGTCTCGTTCATCACTGGAACCCCTCCCGGACATGCGTACGGGCCCGTCCCGTACGGCTGCTGCTGTCTGCTTGCCGACCGCGTCACCACGATCGCCGCGAAGCCAGACTGCCTCCGCCGGGCCGAGCCCGCTGCGCCCTGTGGACCGTCCCCGGGTTGTGGAAAACTCCGCCACCCGAACGAGGGACCCGGCCCACGGGCCTGGTCCACGGGACCTGGTCCAGGGGACCGGCCGTCACACCCCGACGACCCTGCTGTACTGCTCCCGGACCTCCCGGTAACGCAGCAGCTCCGCCGCCACCGGATCCAGCACCCGCGCCCGTCCGCACCCGGACGCCGCCTCCCGCAACCGCCGTTCCGCCTCCACGCCGTACCGGCGCGCGGGCCCGCGCGCCGCCATCCGGCAGCTCCACTCGACGAGCGGGCCGCCGATGATGCCGGCCACCATCAGCAGCACCGGAACCCCCAGGTTCGGCGCCATGACCCCGACGATCTGACCCACCAGCCAGAGCCCGCCGGCGACTTGAAGGAGCGTCATGGAGGCCTGCGCCAGCACGGCCACCGGCCACCAGCCCGGACGCGGCGGACGGCCCGGTGGCAGCCCGGCCCGGGCCGTCAGCTGGTCCAGCGCCTCGGGCAGCCCCTGGGAGCCGCGTACGGCCGCCTCGCGCACCGCCTGCGCCCACGGCGCGGGCAGTCCCGCCGAGGCCCGGTCGGCGAGCGTCCGTACGGCCTGCTCGACACGCTGCCGGGCGGTCGCCTCCTCGTCGGGCTGGGCGCGCAACGGCAGCCGCCCCGTGGCAGGCTCGCGCCGGTCCTGGTACCAGCGCCACAGCCGCAGCCAGGGTGTCCCGCACGCGCGGTTGGCGTTGCGCAGCCAGGCGCGTTCGGCCGCCTCGCCCGCCGCGGTGGCGCCGACCGCGTCCGCGAGCCGGGCGGCGAAGTCGTCGCGCGCCTCCTCGCTCAGTCCGGTGCGCCGGCCCGTCGCGTACACGGGCCGCAGCCGCCACGCCGCCGCGTCCACGTCGGCCGCGATCCGCCGCGCGGGAGCACCGCGCTCCGTCACGAACTGACCGAGCACCTCCCGCAGTTCACCGATGCCGTCCCCGGTGAGCGCCGACAGCGCGAGCACGGTCGCGCCCGGTTCGCCGTACTCCCCGAGGGCGATCCCGTCCTCGTCCAGCAGCCGCCGCAGATCGTCGAGGACCTGCTCGGCGGCCTCCCCGGGCAGCCGGTCGATCTGGTTGAGGACGACGAACATGACCTCCGCGTGGCCCGCCATGGGGCGCAGATAGCGCTCGTGCAGCATCGCGTCGGCGTACTTCTCGGGGTCGACGACCCAGATGACGGCGTCGACGAGCGCCAGGATCCGGTCCACGTGCTCGCGGTGCTGAACGGCCGCCGAGTCGTGGTCGGGCAGGTCGATCAGGACGAGCCCACGCAGTTGTTCCTCCGACTCGGCGCTCTGCAGCGGGCGCCGCCGCAACCGGGGCGGGATGCCGAGCCGTTCGATGAGACTCGCCGAGCCGTCGCTCCAACTGCACGCGATCGGCGCGGCCGTGGTGGGCCGGCGGACGCCGGTCTCCGAGATGGCCACTCCGGCGAGCGTGTTGAACAGCTGCGACTTGCCACTGCCCGTCGCGCCGGCGATGGCGACGACGGTGTGCTGCCCGGAGAGCCTGCGCCGGGCGGCCGCCTCGTCCAGGACCTGGCCGGCCTCGGCGAGCGTCCGGCTGTCGAGCCGGGCCCGCGAGAGCCCTACGAGCTCCCGCAGCGCGTCCAGACGGGAGTGCAGGGGGGCGTCGTACGCGAGCGGGGCAGCGGGCGGGGCGTTGGGCCCACGGACCTCCACGGCGGCGGCCTGCTCGGTCTCGGCGGTGACCCGGCGCGCGATGAGCCCGTCGTCCCAGCCGCCCGCGGAGTCGGCGTCGGCCGACCCCTCAGGGGTTTCCACGGCCTCTCCGCGCGCGTGCGCAGCCTCCTCCCGCGCGCGCCCCGGACCCGCCCCATCCCGCGCCTGACCCGGTCCGGCTTCCGCCCGCGCGGAGCTGCTCTGCGCACTCTCCACGCGCGTGTGCCCGTCCTTCCCGCCCATGTCCGCGTCGCTCCCCACGGGTTCCTCGACCGGCCTCTCCCCGTTCTCCGATCCGGCGTCCCCCGCCTGCTCCGTGCGGTCCTGATCCGTGACGGCGGTCATCGGTCACCTCTCCTTCTGCAGTACGGACAGCGCGGCGATGAGTTCGGCCTGGGGTTCGGGATGCACGTCGAGGGCGTCGAGCGGGGCGAGCCGGCGCTCGCGTTCGGTGTGCACGACCCGGTCGAGGTGCTCGGCGAGCAGCCGTCCGCCCCGGTCGCGCAGCCGCAGGGCCCCGTGGGCGCCGATCCGTTCGGCGAGCCTCTCACCGGCGACCCGCGCCCGGCGTCCGCCCAGCAGCGCGGTGGCGACGAGGGCGGCGACCGTCTCGGGGTCGGGCGCGACCCCGCGGTCGAGGTCGCGGATCTCCTCCTCGGCGTATTCCTCCAGCTCCCGCCGCCACCGCCGTACGGCCATCCCGATCCGGTGTTCGGCGCTCTCCGCGGTCGGATCGCGGTTCGTCAGTTCCGGCGCGGCCGCGGCCGGTTCGCGCCGCCATGCCTCGTCGACACGCTCGTCGGCGGCGGTGACCGCGCACAGCAGGAGCGCGCCCAGGCTCTCCACCAGGGCGTCCAGGAGTTCCGCGGCGGTGCAGTCGAGGGAGAAGGCCCGCCAGCGCTTGAGCGCGTCACCGGCGAGCACGGCACCGGCCTGGAGCCGCCCCCGCACACGCGCGTACTCGCTGTCGTACGCCCCTTCGACGGCGTTGGTGAGCCGCAGCGCGGCCGCGTACTGGGCGGCGGCCGCGCCGGCCAGCTCGGGCATCCGGGACTTGAGGGAGGCGAGGACACCGTGGGCTGTACGGGCGACGGCGTGCTGCCGGGCCGCGGGGTCCTGCGCCTGGTGGACGAGCCAGGTCCGCAGCGACGCCACGGCGGTGGCGGGCAACAGCCCCCCGCCCCAGGCCGACTCGGGCAGCTCCGGCACCGTGAACCGGGGCACGTCGCCGAGGCCGGCCTTGGTGAGCAGGGCGCCGTACTGGCGCGAGACCTCGGAGACGACCTGGTGCGGCACCCGGTCGAGGACGGTCACGAGCGTGGCGTCGTACTCCTTGGCGGTGCGCAGGAGATGCCAGGGGACGGCGTCGGCGTAGCGGGCGGCCGTGGTGACCATGATCCAGACGTCGGCGGCGCAGATCAGTTCGGCGGCGAGCGTGCGGTTGTCGGCCACCAGGGAGTCGACGTCGGGAGCGTCCAGGAGCGCGAGGCCCGGCGGGAGGGTGTCGGCGGTCTCGACGCGCAGCACGCGCGCGGGGTTCTCGCCGGGCAGCAGGAGCTCGTCGCCCGGCTCGTGGTGGGGCACCCACACGCGGGTGAGGTCGGGCAGTACGCGCATTCCGCTGAACCAGTGATGGTCCTCCGGATGGCAGACCAGCACCGGTGTCCGGGTGGTCGGCCGCAACACGCCCGCCTCGCTCACCCGCCGCCCCACAAGGGAGTTGACGAGGGTCGACTTGCCGGCCCCGGTGGAACCGCCCACCACGGCCAGCAGCGGCGCTTCGGGGTCCCTCAACCGGGGCACCAGATAGTCGTCGAGCTGGGCGAGCAGTTCGTCGCGGTTGGCACGCGCGCGTGGGGCCCCCGCCAAGGGCAGCGGGAAGCGTGCGGCGGCGACACGGTCGCGCAGGGCGGAGAGTGCGTCGAGCAGCTGAGGCCGTACGTCCAAGGTCACCACATGTGAAGAATGCCCAATTTTGGGGGAATTCTGAAGCATATGGCCATGTCTGCGCGCCGACCGGACACAAGGGGCGGAAGGGATGACTGGGACGCAGGCACAGTCCAGGCATAACGAGTGCACAACACCCGGTGCGCGAGGCGCCAAAAGCGATGCACGATTCGTACCTGCCTGCGATTATCAGGACCGCTTCACTGAACCTCCACATCGAGCCACGGAGGCGAAGCAACAGGGACAAGGTCGTGGGAGCCCTATCCTTGTCCCCGGCAACGTCACGGAACGGCCCACACCCGGGCACCCAAGACAGAGGCCACCACACCCGGCCCCCGTAGCTCAGTGGATAGAGCAGGCGCCTTCTAAGCGCTTGGCCGCAGGTTCGAGTCCTGCCGGGGGCGCCTTGTATGTCTGAGCTGCACAAACGCTGATCCATACCGCTGTGACACTCATGTCCAGCGGGGTTAGGCAAGAAGACTCAGAAGATTGATCTTGCTTAGCTCCCTCCCGCAGGAGGTCACACAGCGTGCCAGCAACACCAAGAAAGCAGCACAGAGCGCGCCGGGCAAAGCGACTCGGCGCAGTCCGCTGCGCAGCGCTCGGCGCACGTCTACGCCGACGGAGCACGAGAGCACAGAGACACACTCCGGCTCGTCCGTACGCGTCATCAGGGACGCTCAGGACGTGCGCGTTGCGATGCTCGATGAAATAGAGCTGCACCTCAGCACGACCACGAACCGACTCGGGCGCCCATATCAGCAGGGCACCATTCGCGCGTACATGACCGGGGCGCGCGCACTGCACCGATGGATGATCGCGGCTGGTATGGAAGAAGACTTCACCGCCAGCGACGCCTCGCTCCTCTACCGGTTCTTCCGTCATCACTACGACACCCACGACGTCCCGAAGTCGCAGGATGACGGCAAGGGCGGATACACGGGCGGCACGTCTACGCTGCAACGAAACGTCCGCGTCCTGTTCGCGTGACTGGAAGAGGAGTACGAGCACCCGAACCCATGGCGTGACAAGAAGCTCCACCGCTACTCAGCGCAGCCGCAAGACAAGCCCGAGACCCTCTCCTCGGAGTTCGTGACGGACTGTCTCAAAGCCACGGGTAACGGCAACCCTCGCATCCGAGACTCCGAGACCACGCCATCATCGGGGTTCTGACGGAGGGTCTGAGGGCGGAGGAACTTCCGAACCTTCGCATCCAGGACCTCGACCTTCCCAGTCACACCCTGGTCGTCGTCCCTCCCAAGGGCGACAGGAACGGCCAGGACGGACGAACCATTCCGCTCTAGCCCAAGACCGTGCGCGCACTCCAGCGGTATCTACGGGCGCGGGAAGAGCACAGCCTCTCTCAGGGGCCGTGGCTCTGGCTGGGCACGAGGAACAGGAACCGTCTCCGTTACTCGGGCCTGTACCGCATGGTGAAGCGACGGGCCGAGGAAGCGGGGTACGACTCCTCAGAGGTGTCGCCGCACTCGTACTGCCATACGTGGACTGACGACCTTCTGTCGTCGGGCGTGAGCGGCGAGAACGTCATGGCCGTACTCGGGTGGAAGTCTCCGGCCATGCTCCGGCGCCATGCCCACGACCAAGCGAGCCAGCGGGCAGTCACCGCCGTGCACCAACTCGGCGACCGCTACTGACGGTAGACGGCCGGCTGAGCACTGAGTGACGACACGGTGAGTGTGGAGCAGAGGACGTTCCACACCCGCCAACTCAAGCCGCGTGGTCTGTCAGCAGTGCCGCGACCTCTGGCACGTCGTCGTACTCACGGAGCCTGGCGAGCACGACGCGGACCCGTTCGGCTGTGCGCTCCGAGGCCACGTCTGACGGATCTGTACTCGACATAGCGACCCGTATCCGGCATACCGACGAAGGGCTTCGCCTCCGAGGACGAACTGGTTGCCGCGCTGGCCGAGTTCAACATCATCGTCACCCTGCGCGAACCGCGCCGCCCGCGCCGGGCGCAGGGCGAGTTGGAGACGCAGGTGCTTCCGGGGGATCTCCTGGTCCCCCACCAGCAGGCACCAGGCGACGTCGCCGACCGCCGCCCCGGCCCCGGCGATCAGCCCGGCCGTGATCAGTCCTCCGCCGATGTACGGACGTCCGTCGAAGAAGGACAGGGCGACCCGCGCGTGCGGGTGCGTACGAGTGCGTGCGGTCTTCAAAAAGGGTGACGCACCGATGAACGCCGTGACCCTGCGCGAGGCTCGGCGTTGAAGGGGAGTGCGACGGCGAGTGATGCCGACGCACTTGCCTATTCAGAAGGAGAACGTGATGTCTCGCATCGCGAAGGTGGCCGCCGTCGCTCTCGGCACCGGTGCCGTCGTCGTCAGCGGCACCGGCCTGGCCATGGCCGACGCCGGTGCCCAGGCCGCGGCCGTGGGCTCGCCGGGCGTGCTGTCGGGCAACGTCGTCCAGGTCCCGGTCCACATCCCGGTCAACGTGTGCGGGAACACCGTCAACGCGGCCGGCCTGCTGAGCCCGGCCTTCGGCAACAGCTGCGCCAACATCAGCGGCCACCACGACAAGAGCGGCGGCTACGGGGACGACAACTGACGCACCCGTGGGACGAGCCCCGGCGCTGGAGGCGCCGGGGCTCGTCCCATATCCATGTCCGATCAGACGTACCGGTAGATCCGGCTGACGTCCTCCATCTGGTCCGGTGTCACGTCCCAGGGCGGCATCTTCTCGTGCCGTGCGACGATCCGCCCGTGCTGCTTGTCACGCACGCCCGGCGGCTTGGCCGGCAGATAGCGGGCGCCCTTGTGACGGGCCTGCCAGCGGGTCCACTGCAGATCGACGAAGGCGTGGTGGAGCCAGAACACCGGGTCGTTGACGGAGGCGCCGCCGAGCATCGCGCCGCCGACCCAGCGGTGCACCCGGTTGTGGTTGCGCCAGGCGGCACTGCCCCGCCCGGTCCCCCACCCCTCCAGCTTGTTGCGGAAGCCCTTGGTGACGGTGGAGTCCCAGGGCGAGACGTCGTAGACCCGCTCGGCGAGCGCCGACTTCAGTTCGCTCCGCGTCGGCAGCGCGATCGGGTCACGGGCCCGCCCGAGGTCCCGGGTCAGGAACTTGCCGTCGGTGACGCCCTCCTTGATGGTCCAGTGCCCGGCCGCGTAGGCGAACGGCCCGGTCGTCACCCGGTGGTCCGTGATACGCCCGTTCCCGCCGAGCAGGTCCGCGGTCCAGGGCGCCGAAGTCGCGGTACGGTCGCGGGTCCAGTCCCAGTACGGCACGCTCACGGAGGGAGTCGACCCTGCGCAGCGCCTTCTCCAGCTCCAGCAGGAAGCGGCGGTGCCATGGCAGGAAGGAAGGCGTCATGTGGGCGGCGCGCAGCCCCTCCTCCCCGTCGGAGGTGTAGTACTCGATGTGCGTCCGCACGAACTCGTCGTACTCCCCCCGCCGTTTGACCTCCAGCATCGCGTTCACGAACCGCCGCTTCTCGGCGCTCGTCAGCGTGCTGACGTTCTTACGCGTGTACGCCATCGTCTTCCCCCATGTGCACGTGTCCCCCCATGTCCGTCTGTTCGTCGCTCATCGGCCCCGGTGCCATGTCCCGCAGATGCTCCCCGGGCCCCATCTCGTCGACGGCGGCGCGAGCGGCCTCCAGGGGAGTCGGGTACGAGCGGTAGTGGTCGACCATGCTCAGCCAGGTGCCGTTGGCCCGGCGCATCAGGTGCAGCGGGCGTCCGTCGACGGTGACCTGCCAGTGCTCGCCGACGGCGCCGTGCGCCGCCATCGCCGTGGCGGTGGTCCTGAAGCCCTGGATGCGGCGGCCGTGGTACGTCTCGTCGAAGGCCCCCTCGCCGGGCCGGGGCTCCACGCTCGCGGGCCGCGAGGCGGCGATGACGGGCGCGAAGGCCAGTGCCATCGCGGGCGCCATCAGCCCCCGCAGCATCTCCCGCCGCGTTCCGGCTCTCGTCGGCTCCTTCTCCGCGCCCACCGCCGCCCCGCCTGCACTCACAACCATGACTCGCTCCTCATCCGATCCGGTTCGCTCGGTTCTCCGATGCGCTAACCGACCGTCGTCCCGTGCGGTCACCGTCGGGGGGCCAACAGATGGACACGGGGCGGGGGCCGACGGATGAACTGGCGGAGGCCAACAGATGGACAGGGGCAAGGGAGAAGACCGACGGCCACGGGGTCGCGAACGGGCGCGGACCGGTCGAGGGTCCGGGCCCGGCGGGTACGCGGCTACAGGCCCGGACCGAGCCCCAGGTTCGCGCCGGGGACCGTCTGCAGGACCGGGGGCCGGCACGCCCGCCTCGGGGAGCTTCAGGTCGGGCAGGCCGGCGTTCTGCGGGTTGGGCGGGGTCAGGGGGGCGTCCAGGTTCAGACCGGGGGCGACGGTGCGCAGGCCGGAGGCCGGGGTGGAGAGACGGACGTGGTCGAAGTGGTCGCCCGGGACGTGCGGCAAGGGCGCACGCAGTCCCGCGCCGGGCAGTCCGCCGGTGACCGGCACCTGGGGCAGGACTCGCTCCGGGATGAGCCGGCCCTCGGCATACCGCAACCCGTCGGGGCGGCCCGGCGTCGGCAGGGGGATCTCGCCGCCGAGCTTGGACAGTTCCATGCCCAGGGACTGCTCGGCGCCCTCCGCCGGTACGGGGACGGGTACTGTGCCGCTCGCGGCGGCGGGGGTCGCCGCGGCGGTGCCGACGGCGGCCGCGACGCCGGTGAGGACGGCGGCGAGGGTTCCTCGGGTGGTGGACTTCATCTCGGGTACGGTCCCTTTCACGGTTCGGCCGGGTCTGCGTCCGTACCGAGTAACGAGGCTGCCTGCGCCTTCAGTCCGCAATTCGCCCGGGTGCAGCAGTAGTCAGCTTGTCCAGAAGTCCCACCAGCGGGTCAGCACCAGCATGCCGATCACTCCGACGTGTGCCACCGGGAGCACCCAGGTGAACTCGGCGAGGAACGTCCTCGCCCAGCCGGGCGCGGGCAGGAAGCGGCGCAGGACGGCGTACGAGATGACGTACCAGAACAGCAGGATCGTGGCGACCCACGCCAGACAACACCACAGGCACAGCGCGTCGATCCGGTACAGCGACTCGAACTGCAGCCAGGACACGAACCCCACGCCGAACAGACATCCGGCGTCGAAGGTCAGCCAGTACCAGCGGGGAAGGACGGCGCCGACCAGCAGGCTCATGCCGACGCAGACCACGATGCCGTACGCGACCAGGCCCAGCATCGGGTTGGGGAACCCGAAGACCGAGGCCTGGTCGCTCTTCATGACGCTGCCGCAGGACACCACAGGGTTCAGGCTGCAACCCGGCGTGAAGTGCGGGTTCTTATACAGCTTGAACTCGTCGAGGGTGATCATCCAGGAGGCCAGCAGTCCGGCCGCGCCCGTGATCACCAGCAGCAGGGCGAACCCGAGGCCCGTGCCCGACCGCCGCGCCGCGTCCTCACCCGCGGCCAACGCCGTCAGCCGCGCAGCCTGCGGGCCGGCAGGACGACGTGCGCCGCCGCGTTCAGGGTCTCCTCGGCGCCCGCGAAGGCGGCGAACGCCTCCGGGTCGACGGGCTTGCCCGGCTCGGCCTCGGGCCAGGGACGGGTGGTGAACACCAGGTAGGCGTAGCCGCGTTCGGCGACCGCCGCGAGCCACTCCGGCGGCGGGGTGCATGGAGCGTTGGAGCCGGGCAGGGTGACGACGGCGTGGCCGCCCTCCACGAGCATGCTCAGCGGCAGGCTGGGCCGTGCGGCGGCGTCAATCAGCTCGCCGCCGATGGGTAGGCCGACGCTCCCCAGCAGTTCGGCGACGGCGGCCGACGCGGCCTCGGGGCCGGCCGACGCGTCGCCGAGGGAGTAGGCGAGTAGGTAGGGCATGTCGCCGCCGGGGGCCTCGCCGCTCCAGGCCATCACGACGAGGGTGCCCAGTTCGGCGGGGCCGAGGGGGCGGGTTCCGCTTGAGGTTGAGGTCACCGCGCGACCTTATCGACGGCCCGGAAGGCGACCGGGCGGCTTCTCACCCAACCGGGGGACGGTCCCCGCCCTCTCCACACGAACGAGGGACCCGCCTCGAACAGCCCACGGTCCTACGCGCATTCGGCTCCGGAGTGATTCCGTGCTGGAGTGGCTCAGTGCTGGAGCGGAAGGCCGCCGAGCAGTCCGCCTTTCCTGTTCAGCGCACCCGTCGCGCCCTTCGCGGTGCTCAGCAGGGAGTCCTTGTTCTCGGTGTCGAGCGCGTTCGACTGGTGCTGCAGCGGCATCACGTCGCGGGGCTCGATGCGCCCGCTGGTGAGCGTGTTCACGGCGCCGTTGAGGCTGGTGGGCGTCACGTCCGCGGCGCTGTAGGCGAACGCGGGCGCGGCGGCGCCGGCGAGGGCGACGGTACCGGCAACGACAGCGGCGGCCTTCAGGGACTTCATCGGGTTCCTTTCATCGGGCAACTCACGTCACCAGGGGAAAACTGGCGCCATGCCCAACGATCCACGCCCGGCAGGGAAACCCCGTACGCAGAAAACGTCTCTCATCCTGATATGAAAGGCCGCCCGGCCGGTCCTCGCTGCGGATGGGCCGGGCGGCCCGGTGCGTTGGTCTCTCGTCCCGGGTCACGCGACAGGCAGCGGGGGCGTCGCGGAAAGCGATGGCGTCGACATCGGCAGACCCGGCAGATTCACGGCCGGCAGGTTGCCGCCGAGCAGGGTCGCGGTGACGGTGCTGACCAGCCCAGTCACCACGCTGGTGGCGGCCGGCGCCACCTGGGTGACGTCCCCGGAGGTGACCGCCTGGAGCAGCGCGTCGATCGCCTTCTGCAGCGCGGCCAGGGCGTCACCGATGAGGCCGGCGGCGGCCCGCGGCTTGGCGTCACCGCTGTTCTTGGCGAGCGTCGGCAGGACGGGCAGGGCCGGGGTCGCAGGCAGGGCCGGGGCCGGCGAAGCGGCGGAGGTCGCGGGCAGGGCCGGGGTCGCGGGCGCCGCGGGGACGGCGGCGGAGACCTTGGCGAGGGCGTCGGTGGCGGCCTTGCCGAGCGTGCCGACGTCGGCGGCCGGGAGCCGGCCGCTGTCGGCCTTGAGGACTGCGTTCAGCAGGTCGGTGACCGGGGTGAGGACGGTGCCGAGGTCGCCCAGGCTCTTGACCGGGGCGAGGAGCGCGTCCGCGCCGAGGACAGGTGCGTGGGCCGCGGCCTGGACACGCTGCTCCCGGGCCGACGCGCCGTCGGCCGCCAGGGCGGCCGGTGCGGCGATACCGACGAGGAGGGCGGCGCAGAGTGCGGAGGACGCGATACGCCGTGCGGGCAGACCACGCATGGGTGTTCCTTTCGGTGGTGCAGGGGACCTGTTGGCCACCGTGGGACCGCCCCTCGCGCCCCGCAACCGCACGGCCCCGTTCGGGGCAGCGCGAACCGGCCGCTCGCCCGCGGAGGAACCACGGGAGGGCGGCCGGCGAGGGAATGCGCGCCTGAAGGCAGCGACGTCGAGGGACGTCAGTTGTTGACGCACTCGTTGCCGAACACGGGGTTCAGCAGGCCGGTGGCGTCGGTGGAGTTGCCGCAGACGTTGACCGGGTGGTGGATCGGGACCTGGACAACGTTGCCCGACAGCACACCCGGCGAGTGGGCGGCGACGCCGTGCGCGTCGGCGTCGGCGGAGGCGAGACCGGCACCGCCGGCGACCGCCGCGGCGGCGACGGTGGTAAGGACCAGGCCCTTCGCGATACGCGACATGGAGAGGTGCTCCTTGGGAGTTGACACGAATTTCCGGGCGGATGCCCGGCGCTGTGTCAACGCGTGACGCGCGGGCGGGTTGTGCCGCCAAAGGGGTGATCCGGCGACAGGCCGTACTCACCAATCCAACACACTTGTCCGGTTTAAACCGATTCATACGGACAGTGGCTAGAGTTGCGCACCTCCTGACGCACCCCTACGGCCAGCCGATCGCACTCTTCTCGCTCCCCGAGGTTGTTCGATCTCGGCACCGCTCCACGGCCCGGCGGTGACCAGCTGGCCTTCCGGCTCGTTCCCCAGCGGGACGCCCGAGCGCCACCCATGAGCGAGGAAACCGCGCAATGCACCTGCCAGCACCCGACCCCCGGCCCCGGGTCCTGCACATCACCCAGCCGGTGGACGGCGGGGTCGCCCGTGTCGTGACGGACCTGACGCAGGCCCAGCTCGCGGCCGGTCTGCACGTCTCGGTCGCCTGCCCCGCGAGCCGTCTCGCCGACGAACTGCGGTCGCTGGGCGCCGAGGTGCATCCCTGGCGAGCGACCCGTTCGCCGGGCCCGACACTCGTTCGAGAGGTACGCCGACTGGTGCGAGTGGTCGCGAGGGTGCGGCCCGATCTGGTGCACGCGCACAGTGCGAAGGCGGGGCTGGCCGGACGGCTCGCGGTGCGCGGGCGCGTCCCCACAGTGTTCCAGCCGCACGCCTGGTCGTTCGAGGCGGTCGACGGGGGCATGGCGGCGCTGGCGCTGCGCTGGGAGCGGTGGGGGGCACACTGGGCCTCCCGGGTGGTGTGTGTGAGCGAGGCGGAGCGCGCGACCGGCGCGCGCGCCGGGATCGCCGCCCAATGGGCCGTCGTGCCGAACGGCATCGATCCCGGACGTTTTCATCCCGCGGCCGTCGACGCCGTACGAGCCACGCTGCTCCCGGACGTCGATCCGGCGGCCCCGCTGGTGGTCTGTGTGGGACGGCTGTGCCGGCAGAAGGGGCAGGACGTCCTGCTCGACGCCTGGTACGCCGTGCAGGACCGGGTCCCCGAGGCCCGGCTGGTGCTGGTCGGCGAAGGGCCGGACCACGACGAACTCCGCTCCCGCGCACCCGAGTCGGTGGTCTTC
The DNA here is from genome assembly GCF_049739545.1 of Streptomyces sp. SLBN-8D4. Taxonomy (NCBI): domain Bacteria; kingdom Bacillati; phylum Actinomycetota; class Actinomycetes; order Kitasatosporales; family Streptomycetaceae; genus Streptomyces; species Streptomyces sp. SLBN-8D4. The sequence continues at coordinate 6,289,495 of NZ_JBMGQC010000001.1, read as the reverse complement.
GCCGGGGCCGTCCCGGACGCCGCGCCCTGGTACCAGGCCGCCGACCTGGTCGTGCTGCCCTCACGCTGGGAGGGCATGGCGCTTGCCCCGCTGGAGGCGATGGCCTGCGGACGCCCGGTGGTCCTGACGGACGTCGACGGAGCCCGCGAAATCCTGCCACCGGCCCTGAGGCCGACCCGCCGCCCCCTGAGGAATCCGGCGCACAGACCCCCTGCCTCCGCGCCCGGCCACCCCGGCTCGCGAGTCGGCCACCGCGGTCCGGCCACCGGAACCGTGGCGGGCGGCGCCGCCTCGGCACCCGGTCGCCCCGGCCCGGGAGCGGGCTCCAGGGATCCGTCCGCCGCCTCCGCGGCGGGCCGCCACAGCGCCCCCGCGACCGACACCGGGAACCCCACGGACGTCCCCACGCCCCGGTGCCTCGTCCTCCCGGGCGATCCAGGCGAACTCGCCGACGCCGTGTCCTCGTTGCTGCTCGATCCGTTGCTCCGAGAGTCGCTCGGGCATCTGGGGCGCCGACACGTCCTGTCCACGCACGACGTGCGGCACGCGGCCGAAGCGGTGGCGGGCGTGTACCGCGACCTGCTCGGCGACGTGCCCGCCGCTGCCGCCGTGCCCTCCGAGTCCAGGGAGTCCATCCACTCGTGACCGCGGAAAGTACCGTCCCCTCGCCCGGCGGGCAGCCACGAGATCCCGGATTCTCGCCCGTCTCGGTCATGCCCACGCGCACCGCCGCGGCCGGCTTCCGGTTCCCGGCCAGCCGCCCTCCGGCGCGCCCCGCCTCCCCGGTGCCGCTGCTCGCCGCCGACGTCACCGCCGCCGTCCTCGGCGCCGTGGCGTTCGCGGGCGTCGAGCAGGGCCCCCTGCTGCTGGCCCTCCTGGTCGCCACGTCGGTGCTGCTGCGCCCGCATCCCCCGCAGCACGCACCCGGCGTCCTCGACGAACTCCCCGTCGTCTGCGGCCGGATCGCCGTGACCTGGGCAGCGCTCGCCGCGCTCGTCGCGGCGTACGCCCTGACGCACGCGCTGTCCGCCCGCACCCTGCTGCTGGGCTTCCTGCTCCAGTCAACGGCGGACTGCGCGGGCCGCGGCCTGGTGCACTGGCGCCGGCGCACCGCCCTGCTCGGCGGCCCCCGCACCGCCCTGGTCATCGGCCCGGCGGCGACCGCCCAGCGCGTCGCCGCCGCCGTCCTGCGGCACCCCCGCTGCGGGGTGTTCCCGGTCGGGATCGTCGCCGAACGCCCCGAGGGCAGCGACGGGCTGCCGGTGCTGACGACCGGTCAGGAGGTGCAGCGGGCGCTCATCCAGAACGGCGTGCGGGACGTGCTCGCCATCCATCCCTCGGTACGGACCCAGCAGGGACCGCTGCTGCGCGCGCTCGCCGAGTCCGGGTGCACGGTGTGGGAGGTCGACGCGGACTTCCCGTCGTACGCGACCCGGGACCAGCTCGCCGGATTCTCCTGCCGCCGCCTCGACATGGGATATGGGCCGCGGCGCGGGAGCGCAGGCAAGCGGCTGCTGGACGTGCTGGTCTCCGGGACGCTGCTGCTGCTGGTCAGCCCGGTGCTGCTGGTGTGCGCGGTGGTGCTACGGGTCAGCGACGGGCCGGGGGTGGTCTTCCGGCAGGAGCGCATCGGCAAGGACGGCCGCCCCTTCACGCTACTGAAGTTCCGCACCCACCGCCCGGTCGACGAACACGAGTCCGCGACCCGCTGGAGCGTGGCCGACGAGGACCGCATGTCCTGGTTCTGCCGCTTCCTTCGCCGCAGTTCCCTCGACGAGTTGCTCCAGCTGTGGAACGTCCTCTGGGGCGACATGAGCCTGGTCGGCCCGCGCCCCGAACGCCCGTACTTCGTTGCCCAGTTCAGCCAGCACTATCCGGGCTACGCGGCCCGCCACCGCATGCGGACCGGGATCACCGGGCTCGCCCAGGTCAACGGCCTGCGCGGCGACACCTCCATCGAGGACCGGGCGCGCTTCGACAACGCGTACATCGACAACTGGTCGCTGTGGCAGGACATCTGCATCCTGCTGCGCACCGCGGCCACACTCGTACGGCCGACGGGGAGCTGAGCGACGCCCATGAGCCATGCCCTGCCCCTGGCCCGCGTCCGCGAGTGGCCGCCGGTCCTGCCCGTGCTCGCCGTGCTCGTCCTGCTCGGTCTGCCGCTCACGCCTACCGGTGAGAGCGGCGCGGGCCCCGCCGACGCGCTCTCCGCTGTCGTGGTGCTGTACTGCGCCATCCGTGTCGTGCGGGACCGCCGGCGCCCCCTGTCCCGTACGGCCGCCGTAGTGCTGGGCCTTCCGGTGCTGGGGCTTGCGGTCGCCGCGACGGGGGCGTCCTCGCCGGGCGCCGGGATCACCGGTCTCGGCCGCTACCTCCAGATCTTCGTCCTGGTGCCCGCCGCCGTGCTCCTGCTGATCCGCGGCCGCCGTGACTTCCGACTGCTGGCCTGGTCGTTCGTGGGACTGGCGGTGTGCCAGGGCGCCATCGGGGTCCACCAGTACGTCACCGGGACCGGTGCCTCGTACCAGGGCGAGGACGTCCGCGCGGTGGGCACCTTCGGGCCGACGGACGTGATGGGCATGGCGACGGTCGTGTCCTTCGGTCTGGTGTGCGCGCTGGGTCTGGCGCTGGGCCGGGCCTCGGTACGGCAGCGGACCGTCGCCGCGTGCTGCGCGCTGGCGCTGTTCCTCCCGCTCGCGCTGTCCTTCAGCCGCGGGGCATGGATCGCGACGGCGGCCACCTGCGCGGTGCAGCTGGTGCTCGCGGGGGTGCGGCGGGCGTTGAAGGTGGCGGCCGCCGCGGTCGCGGCCGGGGTGATCCTGGTCGGCGGCTTCGGGGTCGGTTCGGCGATGCTGCAGGAGCGGATCGCCAGCATCACGCGGGTCACCGACGCGCCGGACCAGTCCGTGACCGACCGGTACACGATGTGGGCGGCGGCCGTCGGCATGTGGCGCGAACAGCCGCTGACCGGCGTGGGGCTGAAGGGGTTCCCGGAGCACCGGGACAGTCACGCCTCGCTGGCCCTGTCCTCGGGCAGCGACACGGAGGGCGCGGGCGCGGCGTACCTCAAGCAGCCGCTGCTGTCCCCGCACAACATGTACCTGCTGGTGCTGGCCGAGCAGGGCCTCGTCGGGGCGCTCGCCCTGACCGGCGGCTGGCTGGCCCTGCTGGTGTGCGGTCTGCGCGGGCTGTGGCGGGCGCGGGTGCCGGGCACGGGGCTGGACTGCGCCCTGATCGGGACGGGTCTGCTGGTCTGGCAGCTCATCGACTTCGCGTACGCGGACATCGGCGGCCCGTCGACGGTCCTGACGGCGGTGGTCTTCGGGGCGGTGGCCTGGTGGGCGCTGGTCGGGGCCGACGAGACCGGGCTCCGGGCCAGGCGGGCACGGGGAGCGGTCGAGCGGACCCGCGGCGGCGCCGAGGAGGCCACGTCACGATGACGGTGACACCCCCGGGCACCCCCCGAATCACCCACGCCACCGGCCCCGTACCGCACCCCGCGACACCGCCGAACCCGGCGGGGGTGCCGGCGGCCCGCTCCTTCGGGGACGCATCGCAAGTCCCATCAGTGCCGACTCCGACGGACCCGTGCGGTGCCCAGGACCCCACGGACGCATGGTCCTCGGGAAGCGCCCCGCACATCGTTGCCGGAGGCACGCGCGCCACCGCAACCCCCCGACCCTCCCCGATCCCCTCCGCCCCCCGCCCCGGCGACGACCGGGAGCCGGCCGGCGGTACTGGTGACCCCGCCGCGACCGACGCCCCCGACGCGTCCTCCCCCTCCGGGCGGTTTCTCGCCAAGGCCGCTCTCGTCACCGCCGGGCTGTCCATCGCCGGGGCCCTGCTGGGGCTGGTGCGGGACCAGGCGCTGGCCCGGCTGTTCGGGGCCGGGAGTGAGACGGACGCCTTCCTGGTGGCGTGGACTGTGCCGGAGTTCGCGGCGACCCTGCTGATCGAGGACGGGCTCGCGTTCGCGCTGATCCCGGCGTTCAGCGCGGCGCTGGCCCGGCGCGCGCAAGGAGTTCCCGGTGACCCCGTCCGAGCGCTGGTCGGCGCCACCCTGCCGCGCCTCACACTGGGCTTCGTCGCCACGGCCGTTCTGCTCATCGTTACCGCACCGCAGCTGGTCGAGGCCCTCGCCCCGGGCCTGCCGCATCCCGCGCTCGCCGTCGACTGCACCCGGCTGACGGCGACCTGCGTGCTTAGCTTCGGACTGGCCGGCTACTGCAGCGCGGCCCTGCGCGCCCACCGCCGCTTCCTCGCCCCCGCCGCGATCTACGTCGCCTACAACATCGGCATCATCACCGGGATGTTCGCCCTCGGCGGCCGCTGGGGCGTGCGGTCGGCGGCGGTGGGCGTCGCGGTGGGCGGGTGCCTGATGGTCACCGTACAACTGCCCTTCATGTGGCGACAGTTGCGCAGGCGGGCGGAGACGGTGGCCGCCTCCGCCCCCGACCGAGCGCGGCCCATGGAGTTCGCCCTCGTCGCCACCGTCCTGCTCTTCGCCCTGTGTCGGCAGTCGCAGGTGCTCATCGAGAGGTTCCTCGCCTCCCACCTCCCAGCCGGCGCCATCTCGCACCTGAACTACGCGCAGAAGGTCGCCCAGATGCCGATGGTGCTGTCGCTGATGCTGTGCACCGTCACCTTCCCTGTGGTGGCCCGCGCCCTGGCCGAGGGCGACACCGAACAGGCCCGGGTCAGGGTGGAGCGGGACCTGTCGCTGGCCGCGTGCATCGTGCTCCTGGGCACGGCGGTCGTGATCGCCTGCGCCCCGCAGATCGTCGAACTCCTCTTCCAGCGCGGCGCGTTCACCCCGAGGGACTCGGCGGCGACGGCGGGCGCCATGCGCGTGTACGCCCTCGGGCTGCTCGGGCAGACCCTGGTCGGCGTCCTCGTCCGCTCCTACTTCTCCGCGGGCCGCCCCACCTGGTACCCGGTCTGCGCGATGACCGCCGGCATCGTCGTGACGGCCTGGATCGGCGCCTTCACGGTGCTGCCGTGGGGGGTCGACGGCATCGCGACCGCCAATGCCGCCGGCATCACCGTCACCGCAGCCCTGCTGCTGGCCGGCATGGGCCGCGGCGGCATCCCGATCCCCACCCGCCGGGTGCTGGCGGAGCTGACCAAGCCGCTGCGCGCGGCGGTGGTGGCGACGGCGGCGGGAGCCTTCGTCGCGCACCACGTCGCCGCCCCTGTGCCCGCCCTCGCCGCGGGCTGCCTCACCGCCACCACGGTCTTCCTCCTGCTCGGCCTGGCTCTCGGCGCCCGGGGCCTCGACCCCGCGCTGCACTCCGTACGCACCCTCACACGAAGGCTCTCGCATGGCCGTTGACTCCCAAGACACCGGCAGACGACTCACCCCGGGCCCGGTTCCGTGGGTGGCGATGTACCACTCGGTGGCCGAATTCGAGGACGACCCGTACCGCATCACGGTCACGCCCGAGCGGCTGGAGACCCAGCTGCGGTGGTTCAACCGGCGGGGCCTGCGGGCCGTCTCCGTGGCCGAACTGCTCGCCGCGCGCGCCCGTGGCGAGGGCCGGGACCTGATCGCGCTGACCTTCGACGACGGGTATGCGGACTTCATCGACCACGCCCTTCCCGTCATGGACCGTTGGGAGTGCCGCGCCACCCTCTTCGTCCTGCCGGGCCGGCTCGGCGGCAGCAACGCCTGGGACCCCCGGGGCCCGCGCAAGGCGCTGCTCACCGCCGACGGCATCCGGCACGCGGCCGCCGAGGGCGTCGAGATCGGCTCGCACGGCCTCACCCACCTCGACCTGACGAAGGCGGACGACGAGACGCTGAGGGCCGAGGTCTTCGAAAGCCGGGCTGCGCTGGAGGAGTTGTTGGGCGGCCCGGTCGCCGGGTTCTGCTATCCGTACGGGACGATCGACCGGCGGGTCGTCGGTGCCGTCCGGGACGCCGGCTACGCGTACGCCTGTGCCATCGATCCCGGCCCGTTGACCGGCCCGCACGCCCTCCCCCGCGTCCATGTCGGGCAGAACGACCACGCCGTGCGCCTCTTCCTCAAGCACCGGCTGCACCGGCTGCGGCGCCGCCCCGTCGAGGAGTCGCGATGAAAGCGCTGCAGGTGATCACGGGCCTCGGGGTGGGCGGCGCCGAGCAGCAACTGCGGCTGCTGGTGCGGCATCTGCCCGTCGACTGCGATGTCGTCACGCTCACCAACCCGGGTGCGGTGGCCGAGGGTCTGACCGCCGACGGGGTGCGCGTCACCCACCTCGGCATGGCCGGCAACCGCGACCTGGCCGCGCTGCCCCGGTTGGTGCGGCTCATCCGCTCGGGCGGCTACGACCTCGTCCACACCCACCTCTACCGCGCCTGCGTCTACGGCCGGCTGGCCGCGCGTCTCGCTGGGGTTCGGGCGATCGTCGCCACCGAACACTCCCTGGGCGACTCGCAGATGGAGGGCCGGCGGCTGTCGCGCGGGGTGCGTTCCCTGTACCTGGCCAGCGAGCGGCTGGGCCGTTCGACCGTCGCCGTCTCCCCCACGGTCGCCGAGCGCCTGCGCCGCTGGGGCGTCCCGGCCCCCCGGATCGTGGTCGTCCCCAACGGCATCGACCTGGCCCGCTTCCGCTTCGACCCCGACCGGCACCGTCAGACGCGCCGCCGCCTCGGCCTGCCCGAGGACGCCTACGTCATCGGCGGCATCGGACGCCTGGCCCCCGGCAAACGCTTCGACGTCCTCGTCCACGCCCTCGCCCGGCTCCCCCGGGACCACTGGCTGTTGCTGGTCGGCGGGGGCGGCGAGGAGAACGTCCTGCGCCGCACCGCGCACGAGGCCGGTGTCGCCGACCGGGTCCTGTTCACCGGCGAACGCCCCTATGCGCCCGACGGCACCCCGGGCCCCGACCTGCCCTCGCTCGCCTCCGCGATGGACGTGCTCGCCTCGCCGTCGCCGGAGGAGGCCTTCGGCCTGGCGATCGTCGAGGCCCTGGCCTCGGGACTGCCGGTGCTCTACGCCTCCTGCCCGGCGATCGAGGACCTGCCCCCTCAGCAGGCCGCCTCCGCGCGCCGAGTCCCGTGCGTTGTCGAGGAGTTCGCGGCCGCCGTGGCCGCGACCCGCGCGCGGGGCCCCGCTCCACGGACGGCCCCCGAGGCCGCCCGCCACTACTGCATCACCCGCAGCGCCGCCCAGCTCATGGGCGTGTACACGACCGCGGTGTCCCTGTCGTCGTCCCCGTCACTCCAGGGAGTCCCCTCGTCATGACCGAAACCCTCACCGCCCCCCGCCGCCCGGCCGTCGCCCGCGCCAGGACCCTGCCGCCGTGGACCCTGATCGCGGCCGGCGTCCTCGCCGGCGGCCTCCTCGGCGGCGGCTACGGCCTGGCGAAGCCGCCGACGTACACGGCCACCAGTTACGTCGTCGCCGTGCCGACCTCGAAGTCCGACCCTGCGTCCGCGCTGGGCTTCGCGCAGGCCTACGGCCGGGTCGCCACCCAGCTCGCGGTGCTCGGGGACGCACAGGTGTGGGCGGGCGTACCGGTGAGGACGCTGCAGTCCAGCGTGCAGGCGGCGACCTCGCCAGACGCGCCGATGGTCGCCATCACGGCCACCTCCTCCCAGCCCGACCTGGCCGCCGACATGGCCAACGCGGTCTCCCGCGCCCTGACCCAGCACTCCACGGACACCAGGAGCGAGACCAACGTCGAGCTCCAGCAGTTCGCCCGGGCCACCAAGCCGACCTCCCCGTCCTCTGCCTCCCCGGCGGCGATCGGTCTGATCGGCGCGAGCGCGGGCGGGCTGCTCGGCGGTCTGGTTCTGCTGGTCCGGCCCCGCCGCACCACTGACGGATCCGGGCCCGCCCTCTCCGTGCCGTCCCCCGCCGTCGCCGCCGAAGCCCACGGCCGGCTGTGACGTACACGACCGAACTCGTCACCGACGAGGCCGTCTTCGCCGGGCTCGGCCCGGACTGGGGGCGGCTGCACGGCCGGTGCGCCACCGCGACCCCCTTCCAGAGCCATGCCTGGCTGCACTCCTGGTGGCTGTCGTACGGCAGGCGCGGTCGGCTGCGCCTGCTGCTGGTGCGGGAAGGCGGCGAGCTCGTCGCCGCCGCGCCCCTGATGCGGGTGCGCCGGCCAGTGCCCGCGCTGGTGCCGCTCGGCGGGGCCATCTCGGACTACGGCGACGTCCTGCTGGACGACGGCCGCGGCAAGGAAGCGGTCGCCGCGCTCACCGAGGGCCTGTCCGTCTGCGCCCGCACCTCGCTGATCGACCTGCGCGAGGTGCGGCCGGGCGGGGCGGCCGAGCGCGTTTACGACCACTGGCAGGGCCCCCGGCGCCGGATGGCCGACTCGCTGTGCCTGGAGCTGCCCGCCGTACCCATGGACGAACTGGTGGCCCGGCTGCCGTCGCCGAAGGCCCAGCGCGTGCGCGCCAAGCTGCGTAAGCTTCACGCGCTCGGCGTCGAACGGTATGGGGTTGGGCCGGACGAGGTGGACAAGGCGCTGCGGCAGCTGATGGAGCTGCACGAACTGCAGTGGCAGGGGCGGAAGGTGACGTCCGAGCATCTGCGGGAGCGGTTCCGTGAGCATCTGGTGCGGGCGGTCGGGCCGATGGTGCGCTCGGGGGCCGCGGTCGTCACCGAATTCCGGCTCGACGACGACGTAGTGGCCGTCGATCTGACCCTGCTGTCCCCGCTGCTGGCGGGCGCCTATCTGTACGGCGCCCATCCGTGTCTGCGCGAACGCAAGGCGGACGTGGCGGTGATGCTGCTCGACGCGTGCACCTGGCACGCGCGCGGCACGCTGAGCCTGCTGCGCGGAGACGAGCCGTACAAGCACCACTGGCGCCCCGAACCCGCCGTCAACCAGCGGCTGTTGCTGGCCCAGCGGCGCACCGCCCCGCTGCTGGCCGCGGCCCTCTGCGACGTGGCCGCGCGGCAGCGGGGCAGGGAGGCCGTGCGGGCCGTGCGGAAGTGGAGGGAGCGCGGTGGCGGCGGGCCGTGAGACACCCGCCGCCTCCGGGTCACCGGCTGCGCGACCACCAGTCGAAGCGCAGGCACAGCTTCCCGCCGAGCCAGTACTCGACCCAGTCGCCGAGTTCGACGGGCGAGCAGTTGGCCGGGTGCGTCGGTGTCGGGACCGAGGTCGGCACCGGGGTCGGCTCGGTGGGCTGCGGGGTCGAGGTCGCCTCGTCGGTGCGGCCGAAGAGGACGGACCGGTAGACCGTGGACGACCGCGGGTTCTGCCCGCACCCGAAGACGCCGTGCGGGCAGTAGTCGGTGAGCGTGTTGTACAGCGGCTTGTGCTCGTCCATCCAGGCGAGCATCCGCTTCATGTACTCCGCGTTGTCGCCGTTGCGGAAGAGTCCCCATTCCGGATAGGAAATGGGCTTGCCGTGGGATCTGGCGAAGTCCACGTGTGCCTGCAGGCCGTAGGGCTCTTTCACCTGTTCGTCGAACGACAGTCCGGAGGGCTGGTCGTACGCATCCATGCCCATGATGTCGACCGTGTCGTCCCCCGGATAGCACTGCGTCCAGGGAATGGCGTCCCGGCCGCGGGTCGGTGCGAAATCGAACCGGAATTTCTGGCCCGGCACCGAGCGCATGGTGGTGACGATCCTGTTCCAGTACGTCTTCCAGGCCTCCGGGTCCGGCCCGCAGCGGGAGGTGTACGTGATGCCGTTCATCTCCCAGCCCAGCACGATCACCGTGTCGGGTACCTGCAGCTCCACCAGCCGCTCGGCCAGGGCCCTGAAGTGACGGTCGAACGCGCCGGCCGCGCCCAGCCGCAGCAGCCGGCCCACCCGCGCGTCGGAGACACCGTCCTCGTTGTGGTCGAGCATCGGCACGTTGAGGACGAGCATCCGGTCGGCCCGCTCGGTGCGCCAGTCCGCCCACACATCCAGGAAACCGGGGGCGCCCTCGATGTCGCTCCAGGTGTTGCCGGGCAGGTAGGTGTGGCCGACGCGCAGGTCGGCGCCGCCCAGCCAGGTGCTGAGGTCGGCCATACGGGCGATGCCACTGGCACCGGAGTCGAGGAAGGCGCCGAACGCGGGCGTATCCGGGCGGGGTTGCACGGCCGGTGGGGTGACGAGGGCCGACGGGCCGGTGACGGCGGGCGGTGTGGTGACAACGGCCGGAGGCGTCGCCGTCGACGGCGACGGGGTCGCGGAGAGCGCCGGCGTGGGAGAGGACGGATCGCCGACCCGCACCACCCCCGCGGCGAATCCGGTGCCCGAGGCCAGCACGGCGGACGCGGCCACGGTCGCCACTACGACGGCCAGCCCCCGGGACCTGGGACGTCGCTTCTTTCGGTCCATGCCCGCTCCTTTCTGAAATCCGATTTCTGAAGTCCGGTTACTGACACTCAGTCACATGAACAGGAATTACGCCACCGCCGTTACGGCCGACGAGTGAGAAGACATTCACGGCCGTGTCGCTGTTTGACATCCGCATCCCCACCGTTCTCCTGCGGATCGACCGGAATCCCTTTCATCACGGCACGCTCGGGGCCGTACGCTCGCTCGGCAGAGCGGGAGTCGAGGTGCATGTGGTCGCCGATTCGACGGGAAGTCCCGTTTCCCGATCGCGTTTTGTACGGCAGTTGCATCCCCCGCCGCCCGGTTCATCCGCGCGCGACATCGCCGTGTCGCTGCGCCGGGTGGCCGCCCGGGTCACCCGTCCGGCCGTCTGATCCCGATGGACGACGCGAGTGCCGTCGCAGTGAACCGGATGCGCGACGACCTCGCCCCCACCTATCTTCTCCCGGCGATGCCGGACGCGCTGCCCGAACTCGTCGCCGACAAGGCCGAACTGGCTGATCTGTGCGCCGCCCTGGGCGTCTCGCCCCCCTCGACGCTGGTGCCCGGACAGCCCCGCCCAGGCCGCCGGCGCCGCCTGGCGTCTGGGGCTGCCCGTGGTGGCGAAGTGGAGCCGCCCCTGGCTGGTGCCGACCGGGACCGGCCTGCGCAGCACGGTCCTGCTGCGCTCGGCGTCCCAGGCCCGTGAGCTGTACCTGCGTGCCGAGGAGGCGGGCAGCCGCCTGCTGTTGCAGGCCTTCCTGCCTCCGGGCCCCGAACGGGACTGGTTCTTCCACGGGTACGTCGACCGGACGGGCCGTGTCCACGGCGGTGGGGCCGACGTCAAGCTGCGGTCCTGGCCGCGTGACACGGGCCTGACGGCGGTGGGCCGCTGGGCCCCCAACCCCACGGCGCGGGCGGTCGCCGACCGCCTCACCGCGGAGCTCGGCTACCGGGGCATCCTCGACCTCGCCTTCCACCGCTGCGGCAGCACGGGCCGCTACCGCCTCCTGGACTTCAACCCCCGCCCGGGCGCCCAGTTCCGGCTCTTCGCCGACGCGGCCGGCCTGGACGTCGTACGCGCCCAGCACCCCTACGCGCCGCTCCGCGCGCTGCGGCCCGCGTCCCCCGGCCGGGAACACGCCTGGCACGCCCCCGACGACCGTGGCCCCGGGCGCGCCCTGTGGCCCCTGTGGACCCGCCATGTCGCCCACCGCCTCCGCGACCGCGTGGGCGGGCGCGCGTGCTGCACCAGGCGCCCTCCCCCTGTGACGTCCCCCCGACCGAACTGTCGGACGTGAGCGACCGGTCCGACGACGAGAAAGCGAGCAGTTGCTGATGTACGACCTGCTGGTGGTGGGCGCGGGCCCGTACGGCCTGTCCGTCGCGTCCCACGCCGCGGCCGCCGGACTGCACCCGCGCGTCTTCGGCAGGCCGATGGCCTCCTGGCGCGACCACATGCCGCGCGGCATGTTCCTCAAGTCGGAGCCCTGTTCCTCCGACCTCTCGGATCCGCGCGGCCGTCGGCGCCTCGACGTCTACTGCGCCGCCCAGGGGGTCTCGGCCCGGCACGGGGAACCGGTCCCGGTGGAGATGTTCGCCGACTACGGCCTGTGGTTCGCCCGGCAAGCGGTACCGGAGGTCGACTAGCGCACGGTGACCCGGGTGGCCCCCTGCCCCGGCGGTTTCGAGGCGGTCACGGACGACGGCCAGGTGCTGCTCGCCCGCACGGTGGCGCTGGCGGTGGGGGTGATGCCGTTCGTGGAGATCCCGGCCGCCCTGCGGGGACTCGACGCGTCGCTGGTCTCGCACAGCAGCCACCACAGCGACCTGATCCGCTTCCACGGCAAGGACGTCACCGTGATCGGTGCCGGCCAGGCGGCCCTGGAGACGGCGGCCCTGCTGGCCGCACAGGGCACCCGCGTACGGGTGTTGGCACGCGCCGCACGCTTGTGCTGGAACGACGCGCCGCCGCCGTGGGAGCGCCCCTGGTGGCAGTCGGCCCGCTCGCCGCACAGCGGCCTGGGTCCCGGATGGCGCAACTGGTTCTACTCCGAACGCCCCGGCGTCTTCCGCCGTCTGCCGGAGCGGACGCGGGCCCGGATCACGGCCTCCGCCCTGGGGCCGGCGGGCTCCTGGTGGGTACGGGACCGGGTCGAGCGGGCCGTCGAGGTCCTGCTCGCCCACGAGGTCACCTCGGCGCGGGCGGTGCCGGGCGGGGTGCGTCTGGAGGTCCTCAGCCGGGCGAACGGCTCGCATGCTCCGCTGCGTTCGGTCGAGACCGAGCACGTGGTCGCCGCCACCGGTTTCACTGCCTCGCTCGACCGGCTGACCCTGCTCTGCGTCGACCTGCGCGACAGTCTGGGCACGATGATCGACGGCTCCCCGGAGGTCGGGCGGGACTTCGAGTCGTCGTACCCCGGCCTGTTCCTGGCGGGTCTGGTCACGGCCTCGGGATTCGGCCCGGCGATGCGGTTCGTGCACGGGGCGACCTACACGGCGGGCGCGTCGGTGCGGGGGGTGCAGCGCCATCTGCGGGTCCGCCAGCTCAGCGGGGCGATCCCGGCGCCCGGACGGCCCTCCCCGAGCGAGAGCCCGACGCGGGCGTACCGGTGATCGCCCTTCCCCGCACGGGCGCGGGTGCCGGACGAGAACCCGTCCGGCACCCGGTGCGATCCCCTCGGCCCTACCGCCGGGACGCGGCTCGGCCCCGTCGGTACAGCACGGCCCCGGCCACGATCATCGCGGCGCTCGCACCGGAGGCGGCGAGCATGGCCTCACTGTTGCTGCCGGTGTGGGGCAACTGGGGCGGCTGGGTGTGATGGCCGCCGCCGTGCGGAGGCGGCGTGCTCTCATCGCCACCGTAGGGGGGCGGCGTACTCTCATCGCCGCCGTAGGGGGGCGGCGTACTCTCATCGCCACCGTAGGGGGGCGGCGTACTCTCATCGCCACCGTAAGGGGGCGGCGTACTCTCATCGCCACCGTAGGGGGGCGGCGTACTCTCATCGCCACCGTAAGGGGGCGGCGTACTCTCATCGCCGCCATGGTCGCAGGGCGGGGTGTGGTCCCTTCCACCATGGGGCGGGGGCGTGGTCTCGCCGTACGCAGGCGGGGTGTGGTCCCCTCCATCATGAGGCGGAGGCGTGGTCTCGCCGTACGCAGGCGGGGTGTGGTCCCCTCCATCATGAGGCGGAGGCGTGGTCTCGCCGGACAGAGGCGGGGTGTGGTCTCCCCCGGCGTTGGGCGACGGAGATTGGTGCCCGCCATCGGGCGGTGGCGTGTGGTCGCCGTGTCCGGGAGGCGGCGTGTTGTCGACATGCCCGGGTGGCTGGGTGTGGTCGCCGTGTCCGCCACCGTGGCCGACGTAACCGGTGTCACCGTGCCCCGTGTCGCCGTAGCCGGAGTCCTCGTCGCCGTACCCCGTGTCGTCGCCGTAGGATTCGTGCGAACTCTGGTGTTCGCGGTGCTTGAGGGAACCCGAGTCGCTCGCACACTGGTTGCCGAACGCCGGGGCGAGTCCGGCGGCCGCGTTGACGGAGTTGCCGCAGGCGTTCACCGGCACCTCGACGGGGACTTCGACATGGTTGCCGGACACGACGCCCGGCGAGCCCTTGACGGCCCCACCCGCCTGCGAGTCGGCGAGGGCGGGGCTGCTGTACAGGGACAGGATGCTCGTCGCGGCGGCGGCCGCGACCATTCCCTTGCTCAGGGTCTGTCGCACTCTCGTTGTCTTCCTGCTGGGAGAAGTGGGAAAAGCCGGCCCTGGAACGGGGAGAAGACGTCCAAGGCCGGCCACGACACAGCCGCAGCGGCTCGTGCGTTGAGCGTTACGTCGTCAGTCGTTGCTGCAACGGTTACCGATCACGGGGCTCAGCAGAGCGGTGACGTCGGTCGCGTTGCCGCACTCGTTGAGCGGAGCGTCGATGGGGAACTGGATCACGTTGCCCGAGAGGAACCCTGGGGAACCGATCGCTACACCCTCGGCCTCGGCGTCCGCGAAAGCCGGGGCGGCCGTACCGAGAGCCATGATCACACCCGCGACGACAGCGGCGGTCTTCTTCATGAGCTTCCCTTCTCTGTGGTCATGTCCTGGTGACGGCCGAAACCGAGCGAGCACAGCCTCAACGGCTCGCACCATGACCTACAGGCTGCACAACGAGGGATAGACAGCCGGAGAAACCAAGGAACCCGCGCCGCAGGATAATTCACTCGAACGCCTCGTGTTGAATCTTCGATTTCCCCCGGGAGGAGTAAGAAACGCTTCCCCCAGCGGTGGCGGAAATCTGAAAAGCGGTCCGGGGTGGCTCGCCCGAAAGGGTTGGCTGCCCGATCCGCTTTCGCCGATCCGCCAGCTGGGTGGTTCGCTTGCCCGCGGCCGGCCATCGCGCAGGCCGCCGGTGAGCCGCGAACCCGATCAAGGGAGTGGTCGGCGCTGTGGCGATGCCCGGTCCGCCAAGTCTCTCAGTCCTATAGATAAGTGTTCAGCACCCTGCAAGCCTGGGAAACTCCATTTTCTGCACTCAGTGCTCGTCCAAGCCTTGATGCCGCATCTTCGTAAGCCGTACTGGTGAGAACGCGGAGGCGTCGACTGAGGGTGGAAGCCGTCAGATTGCGGGCCGGCAACGGCTTGGGCCCGGCACCCAGGCCATGCACCCGATCTGCCCAGTAGAATTGATCACCGAAGAATGGGCAGACAAGTGACGGCTTTCCGGCGCGCAGCGCTGCTGCTGTGGTTCCCGCCCCACCGTGGTGGATGATCGCAGCCATCCTCGGAAACAGCCAGTGGTGGGGTGTTTCCCGCACCGCTAGCATGTCAGGCTCACTCGTTCCTGGAACACCAGCAAGCACTCCACGCAGTCCTGCCCGTCGCAATTCCTTCCGTACGAGGTCGCTGGTGGACGCGGGATCCTTGGGCGTCATGCTGCCGAACCCGAAATAAACAGGGGGTGGGCCATCGGCAAGGAAGTCCAGCAGCTGTCGGGACGGTTCCCAGGACGGCTGTTCGTGATGCCAGAATCCAGTCATATGGATATTCCCGCCCCAGTCAGGCGGTCTCGGCACGATCGAGGAGCTGAACGCACAGAGTACAGGCGCGCGGCGGATGCGACGCATCGAAGCCCGCAGGGACAAGGCCGGCAGGCCGAGGCCTTGTCGGCGCCATTCGTTGATGAAGGGACGGAACATGAGCCAGGACCCGGCATCGACCGCGTCAAAACTCAAGCGGTTACCCAAGGAGCCGAGCAGCTTTGCAGCCGGCATCAAGGGGTGCGGAAATTTTCTGGTGGGCTGACTGGGCTGGAAGTGAATGATCGCGTGCGGAACTCGCAGGAACTGGCCGAGGTGAATGCCGAGGAAGCCAAAAGAAGGGGCCAGAACCAAGTCGGCCCCCTTTGCGCCGCCCTGTGTCTGTTCCAGTAGATTGGTGATGCAGGGGCGCAATACTCTTCGCATGCCGAGGATGAAGGAAACCGGATTGCTCCCCGTTTCCAGAAGTTCCCTTCCCGCTGCTGACTCGATGATCTCTGCGGGGTCCGCAACGAGGGGGTGAAAATCAATCCCGGCCTCACTGATGAGAGGCGAGTAGCGCATACTGGCGAGGATGCGGACTCGATTCCCCTGGCGAATTAGCTCTCTGCCCAACGCCAAACAGGGTTGAACGTCGCCGCGGGACCCCGCAGCGAAGATCATCACGGTTCGCCCCATGCCATCCCTTTCTCGGCCGGTTCTGCATTACACCATGACCGACAGGACTCCGTGGAAAGCGGCACTACTTGAGTGATCTCATCACGGCGGGCCAGATGGCATGCAATTCTCGCTGCCAATACGGCCAGGCATGCGTGCCCGGCTGATAGAAGTGAGTCGTGACCTCTACGCCCGCCAAGCGGAGCGAAGATGCGAACTTTTCCATGGGCTTCGGAAGCATCGCTTCAGCCACTGCGCCAACAAGTACCTGATCGTAGCTGCGATGAAGGTCCAACGGGCCCGGCACGCCATTGCCCGACGAGAGATGCACGTGCGCGCCCCGGAAAGCATGCGGCATGGCGGAAGGGTTGTGCGCCTGCCAGACACCGGAATCCTTGACGGGGTCGCCCCAGACACGTCTGATGTCGATGCCGTCCCTCTGGGAACCGAGCGCCAGGGCAATTCGGACAGCTGGATCGTTCAGATCGACGTAGGAACTCATTGCGCCTACGTACCTGTACATTCCTTGGTGATGTGCCGCATAGTTGAGAGCGCCGAAGCCTCCCATGGACAGACCAATGATCGCCCTCGAGGAACTGGCTCGGTATGTTCTCTGCATAAGGCGCACCAGCTCACCCGTGTGAAACGTCTCCCACCGTGGCTCACCGGCGCGCCAGTCACTGTAATACCCGGCTTTCCCGGCATCGGGCATCACGACGAGCACATCTGACGACTGCGTCAATTCCTCGATATCGGTCTCACGAGTCCACGAAGTGTAGTCGTCATCACCGCCGTGCAGCATGTACAGGACTGGGAAGTTTACCTTCGGACCCTGTGCCCAATTCTTGGGCAGAATGACTCGAACGGGGATGACACTCTTCATGGCCGGCGAGCTCACCATGAGGTCCTGTGTACGGGAGTCGATCCTTTTCACGGAAACAATGTGAGCCTCCGGGGCGACCGGCGGGCCGTCATGGCCTTCCGCCGCCGTCGACACTCCCGCGGTCATCAGTAGAGCAAGGAGCGAAAGATATGACACGTGCCGGAGGCCGCGCAGCCGAAGGCGACCGACAAAAAGTCTGACCGAAAGAGTCACGCCGCGAAGTCTCCTCGAGATGACATGGAGGTGCCGGGAATAAGGGATCCCAAACCAGACCATGCCTGAATTGCACTACTAAGTACCAGTGGACACACCGGAGGCGGAGCAAAAAAGACCCACGCTCTCGCACACTCCGAGCATATGAACGGATTTACTGGTTCCCTTGCGCCCTTGCCGCGATGCACTCCCCCGGCGCGCCCCGCCAAAAGGGTGACCATATGCCTCTGGCTCTTGCGGCATATGCCGAATGTTGAGTCACTGGAGATATCCAACCGGTGGGCAGCCCATACCTCTCGGGGGTGCAGCTTCGGTGGCTGTGGCAAAGCAGGAGGCTACGGCCGTGGCAAGCTGCGATGGGCCCCCTGCGGGGTGTTGGATCGCCAGTCGGTGCCACACGTGTGGCACCGACTGGTCGGTTGAACTGCCTCAGACGGAATTTATCCGTCGTCAGCGGGTCGGTTGTCGACCGCTCTGAGGGACTGCGTCAGGTGGCGAGCGATCGTGGCAACGTGTGGCGGATCGATGAGGGAGAGGTGGTCACCCTCAACCGGGACGATCTCGAGGGCGGGGCACAGGGGTCCCCAGCCGAGATCCGCATCCGGCCTGAGGTAGCGCGGGTCGAGGGCCGTGGTGAGCGGTTGAGCTTGCTGAGCACGGTAGAGGACTACGGGACCGTTGTACGGCCGCGGTGTGTAGCGTTCACCGACGCGCGCGTCGAGATACGAGGTCCGCTGGTGTTCCATGATCCCAGGGCTCATGTCGAGGCCCGACTCGGCCACCAGGCGCATGACCAGATCGATCTGCTGATCCTCGGGGGTAGCGGCCAGTTCGTCGTACGGCAGTTGAAGGTCATGCCCATAGGTCTTCCGTACGTACTCGGCGAAACGGCCGAACCGCTCCAGCAGTACGTCCTGCGAGTGCAGGCCGGGCAGAGCAGCGGGAAGGATCGTGTCCACGAGGCCGAGGAAGCTGATGTCCTGTCCTGCTGCCCGCAGCTGTTGCGCCACTTCGTAGGCGAGGCAGCCGCCGAAGGACCAGCCGAGAAGTCGAAACGGTCCGTGCGGCTGGATGTCTTTCACGAGGCCTAGATAGTGTGCCGCTTTTTCTTCCATCGTATCGAGCGTGCTGATCCGCTCCATCCCGTACACGGGCTGGTCGGGCGGCAGGAGTTCCGTCAGGGGCCGATAGACGGAAGTCGGTCCCCCGGCGGGGTGGAATGTGAACAGCGGAGCCTTTGCCGTGCCTGGGCCAGGCTTTCGCAATGTGGTGATGACGGACTCGGCGGCCGGGTTGACTGCCGGCCGAATGAGGTCTGCCACCCCGGCCACTGTCCGCTGCGTCAGGATTTCCGCTGCGGTGATGTCCAGGCGGACATCACCGACTCGGCGCCGGATTGCCTTCACGAGCTGCTCAGCGGTGCCCCGATCTCCGCCGGCCGTCACGAAGTCGGCTCGTACGTCGCTGGGCGAACTGTGCAGGACCTCCGTCCAGGTGCTGGCAACCAGGCGCTCGGCGGCATCCCGCGGTTGGATCGTCGACGGCAGGACGGGATGCGGCCGACAGGTGGGTCCGCTCTCGGGCGGGGACGGCGCCTGCTCATTGTCGGCGCCCAGTCCGAGGTCGCTCAGCACGGCGTCGGCGACCTCCCGCAGCGTCGCGCCCCGCAACATGAGGTCCGTGGGCAGGGTGACAGCGAAGTCCTGCTGTACGGCGTTACGGATGCGTACGGCCATCAGCGAGTCAAGGCCGAGCGCTGGGAGGGAGGCCGTCTCGTCGAGGTCAGCCACGCTGAAGCCCATGATGGCAGCTGTGCGTTTGACCAGCCGTTCGAAGACCTTGTCGGCCGCGTCGGCACCGAGTGCTGCGACACCGTCGGGGCCGGCCCAGTCGTCGCCGGCGGTGGTGTCGTCTGTGAGCGTTTCACAGAAGAAGGGGATGTCGAGCATGCCGGGGAATGCCTCGAGCACTCGGCGCGTGTCGAGGTGCATGACACCTGTGTGCGTGCGGTTGCGGACGATGAGGGTGTGCAATGCGTCCAGGCCTTCGGACAAGCTCAGGCCCTCCGTCGCCATGTCGCGCTGGGCAGGGGCGGCGCCGGTGTCGTGCCAGGGACCCCAAGCGATCGAGAGGGCGCGCTTGCCTTGGGCCCGGTGCTGGTACGCCAACGCGTCCAGCCATGCGTTGGCGGCCGCGTAGGCGGCCTGGCCCGGCGAACCGAGAAGTGCCGCTGCGGAACTGTAGGAGACCCACCAGTCCAGTTCGTGGCCGCCGAGTGCCTTCTCGAGTTGCAGTGCTCCCGTGACCTTGGGGCGCAGGACCGCGTCGACGTCGGTTGGGGCCAGGTCGGTGATCATCCGGTCATGGAGAACTCCGGCGCAGTGGGCGATCCCGCGCAGGGCATGCCCTTCGCTGCATGCGCTGTCGACCAGTCGTGCCGCTACCTCAGGGTCTGCGATGTCTCCCTGCACCACAGTGATCGAGGTGGCGCCGCCCGACATCTCGGCGATGGTCTTCTGGGCTTCCGGCGAAGGGGGCCGCCTGCCGTTGAGGACCAGGCGGCCCGCGCCTTGGTCGGCGAGGCGGCGCGCCGTCGCCAGGCCCAGGCCCGTGAGACCGCCGGTGATGATGTAGGCACCGCTGCGCCGGACGAACGGTGCCTTGTGTTGCTGTTCCATCAGGTCGGCGCGGGTCAGACGGGCGACGAGACGGGTTCCCAGACGCCAGACGACTTCGTCTTCAAGGCTGTCGCCGAGCAGTTCCTGGACGAGGTCGTCGGCGGAGCCAGGGTGCATGTCGAGGTCCACTAGGCTCGCCCTCAGGCCGGGTTCTTCCAGGTGCAGGACGCGGACGAGTCCGCGAAGACAGGCCAGGCTCGGTACCCCGCCTTCAGCCTGTGACGTCGACACGGCCCGTTCAGTGACCAGCCACAGTCGTGGTGGTGCAGCAGGAGCATTGGACGCGAGGTGTCTGGCGACCTGTGTGGCTGTCTGCAACGCTTCTGCATGGTTGGCCTGTGCTGGAGGGGGCAGCAGGAGGACTACGGCCCGGTTGGCATGGCGCTCGGTGCCGGCCAGCCAGTCGGCGAGTACCTGGTCTGTGTGCTCTTCGGAATACGTGCCGGCTGTGGTCTGTACCCGTCGCTGCTTCAGGGCGGTGTGGAGGGCAGTGTTCACAGTGGCGTTCGAACGCGCGGAGGCCTCGTCGCTCAGCACGAGCGCGCTGTCGAGTCGGCCGGGCAGCGGGGCGGGCGACTTTTGCCACTGGATCTCGTAGGTGAACGCTTCCAGTGGCTCCGGTACCTCTGCGCGTTCGGCGCAGTGCAGTTGGACACCTTGGGCCGTGATACACGTTCCTGCCCCGCTCGCGACCACGTTCCAGGCCGGCAGGGTGGCGGCCGGGGGCGTCGGTGCGCCGGCAGATGGCGCAAGGTTCGGTGCGGTGGGGTGTGCTTGGATGCTGAGGGGCCCGTCTGCCGTGAGGTTGTGAACGTGCATACGGTGCACGGCGACAGGGACAGTCTGGGAAGGATCAATGCCGGGGACAGCGTCGCGCGCATCAGCTGTGTCTGTTCCGGCAGGCGCGTAGAGCACTGCAGTGAGCGCTTCTTCGACGGCCCGGGAGGCCGATTCCCTCTCTGTGGTGGGTGCCCAGTGGCTGGTGAGGGCTGGTTGCGTCCCAGGGGTGTCTTCGGGTGTGCTTTCGGGAGGTTCTCCCAGGACGCGGACCTGAGCTGATGCGTAGCGGTGCCAGGTGCCGTCGGTGGCGCGGGCGTTGATCGTTGCGACGGCGTCTTCTTCGCCGGGTTCCCACATCACAGTGACGGGTGTGCTGCTGGCGATCGGCAGCCATCCGTGCAGGGCCAGGTCCTCGATTCGCACACAAGCGCTCGCGTCGCAGTCTTGGGCTTCCCGGGCTGCCGCGATCACGATGGCGGCGGCTGCGGGCAGGGTGAGGACCGGACAGCCGTGGAGGTGGCTTTCGGGAGCGGGGGCAGTGCCGGCTCCCAGGTCGGTTTGCCACAGGATGGTGTCGTTGCGCGGATCATCGGTACGCGTGCCCAACAGACCGTGGCCGACGTCGGAGGCAGCGGTTGCCCGTCCTGGGCGGCCGAACCAGTAGCGTTTGTGCCGCCACGCCGGAGTGGGCAGGGCGACGCGCGTCCCGACAGGCCACAGGCGGTCTTCGTCCAGATGAACTCCGGCGAGGTGCAGTCGGGTGAGTGCCGAGCGCAGGTCGACTGCCTCATCTCCCTCCTTGCGGAGCAGGGAGACAACCGATGCGCCGTGGGCGTGGAGCGTTTCGTTCAACGGAACGAGTGCGATGGGGTGGGGTGAGATTTCTAGGAAAAGGTCGTGCCCGTCTGCCGCGGCCGCCTCGACCGCCTGGTAGAGGCGAACGGGGCGGCGGAGATTGGCACACCAGTAGTCGGCATCGGCGTGGACGTCTGCGCGGGGGTCTTCGTGCACGGTGGTGTACCAGGGGAGGTCCGCCCGTCGGGGACGCAGTGCTGCCAGCGCGTTGTGGACCCTCGGCAGCACGGGATCGACTGCCGCGGAGTGACCTGCTCCCGCTACCTCAAGGAGCCGGGCGAACACTCCTTGGGCCACCAGTTCTTCCACCAGTGCCTGCACAGGCCGCGCGGGTCCAGCCACGGTGCACCTGAGGGGAGAGGAGTGCACGGCGATGCCGACGCCGGGGTGACGCGACAGGACCGCTGCGCGGGTCTCGAGCGGAAGCTCGACGGCGGCCATCGCCCCGAGGCCCTGTGCGTCGATGGCGGCCAGTGCCTCGGACCGGCGCAGAATCACGCGCAGAGCGTCAGCCAGGTCGAGTGCTCCTGCGGTGACCGCAGCACTGACTTCTCCCATCGAGTGACCGATGACGGCCGCTGGGCGCAAACCGTAGGCTTCCAGGGTTCGCGCCAGCGCGATCTGCATGCCGAACAGCAGAGGCTGGACGTGGTCGACGTGGGTGGGGGACGGCGACGGGGTCAGCATGCTGCTGAAGGGGAGCCCCGTTTCGGCCAGGTAGACGGGGTCGAGGTCGCGCACGGCTGCGGCGAAGAACATGTCCTCTTGGAGGAGTCGCCTGCCCATGCCCTGCCACTGGGATCCGTAGCCGGAGAACACAAAGACCGGCCGGCGGGTAGCGGCCGATCGTCCTGCCGGGTCGTCAGGTGGCGGGGAGACGATGCCCGGCAGTTCCTCGCCGCGCGCCAGAGCGGCCAGTAGTGCTGCAGCGTCCTGGCCGGTGCGCGCGGTAACGGCCGCGCACTTGGGGCCTCGCCGGTGGCGGGCAAGCGTGTGCGCGATGTCCAGCAGGGCGGGTGCGTCCTCGGCCGCGGTCAATCGGGCAAGGCCGGCTGCCGCGTCCGCGATGCGATCCGTTGACCGAGCCGAGACGATCAGTACGTGTGGGCCGTCGTGGCAACCGTCTTCCGTCTGCAATTCGGGAAGGGGCAGGACACGCTTGGTGACGGGTGCCTGTTCAAGAACGACGTGCGCGTTCGTGCCGCCGAAACCGAACGCGGAGACGCCGGCCCGCGCAGGCCGGGAAGGCCGCTCCGGCCAGGGGGTGGCGGCGGTGACGACCCGTAGCCGCAGGGCCGGGAAGTCGATGTGCGGGTTGGGGGTGTGGAAGTGCAGGGTCTGCGGGATGCGCTGATGGTGCAATGCCAGGACCGTCTTGATGAGACCGACGATGCCCGCGGCTCCCTCGAGATGGCCGAGGTTGCTTTTGACCGACCCGATCAGCAGCGGCTGGTCGACCGGCCGACCGCAGCCCAGCACAGCACCCAGTGCACTGGCTTCCATGGGGTCGCCCAGGAGGGTACCGGTACCGTGTGTCTCGACGTAGTCGATGCTGTCGGCCTCAACCTGTGCGTGGTCGAGCGCTGTGCGCAGAAGGCTCTCCTGAGCTGCGGGGTTGGGGGCCATGAGCCCCGCAGAGCGTCCGTCGCTGTTGACAGCGGTGCCCTTGATGACGGCCAGGATCCTGTCGCCGTCGCGCTGGGCATCGGCGAGCCGTTTGAGCACGACAACCCCGCAGCCTTCTCCTCGGGTGATGCCGTCAGCACAGCCGTCGAAGGGCTTGCAGCGTCCATCTGCGGCCAGTGCTCCAGCCTCCTCAAAGGAGGCCGTGACCAGCGGAGACAGCAGGACGTTCACACCAGCCGCCAGGGCGGTGTCGCACTCACCGCTGCCCAGGCTCCGGCAGGCATTGTGCACGGCGACCAGGGACGATGAGCAGGCCGTGTCGATCGTGAGGCTGGGTCCGTGCAGGTCGAAGACGTACGACAGTCGATTGGCGGCGATGCTCCCGGCCGCCCCGGTACTGGTCCAGGGAGTGAGTCGCGAGGGATCAGACGTGGTCAGATGACCGTATTCGAGGGCGCTCAGTCCGACGAACACACCGGTGTTGGTGCCTTCGATCCCGTGCGCCGGCACTCCCGCGTGGTCCAGGGCTTCGCAGCACACCTCGAGCAGCAGTCGTTGCTGAGGGTCCATGACCTCGGCTTCGCGCGGCGTGATGCCGAAGTAGTCGGCGTCGAAGGCCTCGATGTCGTGGAGGAAGGCACCGTAAGGGCTGGTGTCCTCGACCAGTTTCGCTGCGCCGGGGCCGGTGGCGAAATCTCGCCACCGTCTGCTCGGCACCTGCCCAGTAAGGTCGCTCCCCGTCAGAAGGTGTCTCCAGAAGGTGTCCGCCCCGCTGATACCACCGGGCAGGCGGCAGCCAATGCCGACCACCGCGACAGAGCATGGTGCCGAAGGGGCCACGCGAACGTGGTCGCTGTCCGGGTCAAGCCCCTCAGCGAGGGGCCGCTCAGGACATGCTCGTGACTCCCCGCTTTCGACAGCATCTTGTGGGACGGGACACAGGTGCTGCACGAGACGTTCCATGGTTGGGTGTTCCCACACCAGGGTGGCGGGCAGCGGGCGTTTCAGCAGCCGTTCCAGACGTCCGGCCAAGTCGACTGCGGCACGGGAGGTCAGGCCGTAGGTCGCCAGCGGAGCGGCGGGGTCGATTTCTTCCTCTGGCACCCTGCAGAGGTCACTGACGAGTTGGCGCAGGGCTGCCCGCAGCCCCGATGCGGAGATCGGGTCGTCCTCGGATTCCGTGGCCGCTTCGGTGTTGGGTTGCATGGTCTCTCCCCGGGTGCTCCGTCGTGTAGGGCCAGCCCGCGCGCCTAGTCGCCGGTGGGTGCCGCCCAGGTACCGGCCAGGTACAGGTCACGGCATGCGCTGCGGGCGACCTTGCCGCTGGTGGTGTGGGGAACCGCCCCGGGTTGCACGAGAAGGAAGTCGTGGAGGGCAAGTCCGTGCTCGGAGGCGACTGCGGCCCGGACGGCGCGCGTCACGTCCTCGAGAACGGAGTCGACATCCGTAAGGTCCCGGCCATGCTCAGCGACGACGACCAGGCGTTCCCCGCCGGCAGTGGTCACCGCGAACGCGGCGATATGGTGAGGCCGGATCACCGGATGTGCCTTTTGTACCGTGTCTTCGATGTCGTGCGGATAGTGGTTGGTGCCGTCCACGATCACCAGATCCTTGAGACGACCAGTCACGTAGAGTTGCTTGTCGTGCCACACGCCAAGGTCTCCGGTACGCAGCCAGGGCTCACTTCCCTCGAGAACTGCGCGGAAGGCGGCCTCACTGCTTTCGGCGCAGCCCCAGTAACCGCGTCCGATGTTCGGTCCACGAAGCCAGATCTCCCCGACCTGCCCGTCTTCTCGCCGCTTGTGCGTCGAGGGATCCACGATGGCGATCTCCTGGCCGGTCGGCCGGCCGCATGCGACGAGTTCGACGACCGCCTCCTCGTCGCCGTCCTCGACGACGCGGGCAACCCCCTCCCGCAGGGACTGCCTGTCGAAGGCGGTGACCGTCGGCTCTTCGCCAACGGGAGAAGCAGAAACGAAGACCGTGGCTTCGGCAAGCCCGTAGGAGGGGCGCATGGTCGTGCGCTTCATGCCGACCGCCGAGAATGCCGCCTGGAAGCGATCCAGGGTTCGCGGCGCGATGGGCTCGCTTCCGTTGACCATGGCTGCAACGGAGCCGAGTGTCAGAGCGGCCCGTTCATCGGCAGTCACCCGTTCGACACAGTAGTCATATGCGAAGTTGGGTGCCGCGGTGATGGCCCCTTTGTGCTGAGAGAGCAGGCTCAACCAACGGCCCGGCTGTTGGATGAACGCCAGGGGATCCATGAGCACCGAAGGGATATGCCCCAGGATGGGCAAGGCGACCGCAAGCACGAGACCCATGTCATGGTAAAGCGGCAGCCATCCCACAGTACAGTTGCGCCCTCGGCGGATGTCATAAGCATCAAGCGCCTGCCGAGCGTTGATGCACACGTTGGAATGTGTGATCTCCACGCCCGACGGAATTCGGGTGGAGCCGGAGGTGTACTGCAGGTAGGCCACATCACCGGGTTGGGGGTCTCGATCCTCGAGAGGAGGCTGCTTCGCGACCTCCTGCACGTCCGATTCAGTGACGACGCCGCAGCCGGGCACGACGGCTTGGGCGGCGCAGAAATCCGTGAGTGGCTGGCGGTGGTCCTCCACGGTCAACATCAGGACGGGGGCCGCGTCCTGAAGGACGGCCGCAAGTTTGTCCTTGTGGCCTGGAAGGAACGGGGTGAACAGCGGGACGGCGATCGCCCCCGCGCAGATGGCACCCAGGAAGCCGACGATGTATTCGAGGGACTGCGGCGCGACGATCGCGACTCTCTCACCGGCAGCACCCATGTGTCGCAGGCCTGAGGCTGTGACGCGTACCCGGGTATTGAGTTGCTTCCACGTCAGCGATGTGACTGTTCCCCGGATATCAGTGCTGTGGTCGACGAACGTGAAAGCCGTTTCGTCCGGGGTGCACGCGGCTGTGTGGGCGAGTTGCTGGCTGAGTGTCTCTGTCACCGACGATGGCACTGACTCACCGACCTTCGTTTCAGCATGGCAAAGAGCTTCGGGATCAGTCGGGCACAGCCGAATGGGATATCACACGCTACAGTTGCATGATTATGAGTGCAAAGCAGCACAAAGAGTGAAACACGATACCGACCCCTTCTCCACGTGACACGCCGCCACCTGGACGGCGGGCGGCCCGTACAATCGGCCAGCGGGTTTCGAGAGCGCTCCTATGCCAACGCCCCCAGGTGCGGGGCCTGTTGTTCCGAATTGCCGGCCTCGGAGGGCGTGAAGTCGCGGGGCCCGCAACACTGAGGTTGTGCCGGTAGGCCAGTCGAATGAACTAGCGTGGCGGCGCTCCGGAGGGCTGCGCTTCGAAGATGACGGCGGCTTCTCGCAGATGGCACCCGTTGCTCCCCAGACAAGTGGGGCAGACCCCGGTTTCTCCTGGCCCCATGACCGCGACCTGCTGAGAGCAGCTCGCCGCGCCGATCGTGCCCCTATGAGACAACCTGAACGTGGCACAAAGACGCCCAGATGCAAAGCGCCTCGACACCCGCCCAACCGCCTGATGCGCCCATCGGCCGGGGCCTGCGCAATATCCAGTGCCGAGGCAATCTCGTTGATGGATGTCTCAGCTAAACCGACCTCACAGCAACGAGGCGCACCAGAAAGGCCAGTAGTTGACCGTCACGACGGATTGGTTGCCGACACAAATGTCAGAAGCATCGTGACAGGTAGGGAATCATGGGTCGACTACGTGTACTAAGCATCGTCACAGCTGTCGTTCTCTCGACCTTCTTGACGGCCCTGGACAACACCGTAGTGAATCTCGCCATCCCGCAGATGCGCACTGAACTCGGCCTGACAGACACTGATGTGAAGTGGGTGGCGACCGCATACCCTCTCGCCCTTGCCAGCTTCTTGCTGCTTGCCGGGCGCCTGACGGACGGAAAGGGTCGACGATGGTCCCTGCTGACAGGTGTCGCCGTATTCACGGTGTCGTCGGCCTGTTGCGCTTTGTCGACCACGGGAGTGGTGCTGGCCTGCCTCCGCGGTGTCCAGGGCGGCGGTGCCGCCTTCATCTTGCCCGCGTCGCTTGCCATGATGTCGCACGATCTCCCGAGCCGGGTACGGACTGCGGGCTTTGGCGCAACGACTGCCGCGATGGCCTCTGCTTTGGCCTTCGGGCCTGTGATCTCCGGCGTCGTCACGCAGCACCTCGGATGGGAGTGGCTGTTCGTCATGAATGTCCCGCTCGGCGTAGCCAGCTTCGTTGTCGGTGCCCTCGCCCTGCCCAGCGGCCCTTCTCGTCCACAACAGGGCCCACATGATGGAGCCGAAGGGTTGCATCGTCATATCGCGCTGGCGTGCCTGTCCATCGCCTCCTTCGTCTACTGCCTGATCCAGGCGCCTTCCACGGGGCTCGGTGAGCCATCCGTGATCGTCTCTGGGATCGCCGCCGTCAGCGGTGCGATCGTACTGGGGTGCAAGAAGCGCAGCAGGCGCAGCAGTAGCCCCGCGGTGGGGCAACTTCTTCGAGCCCGACCCTTTGCGGGCGGGCTCATCACCCAACTCCTGTGGGGCCTGGGAGTGACCGGTGTGTACTTTTATACGTCCCAGTTCCTGCAGAGTGCCCTACACCTCAGCCCGACAGAAGCTGGGCTGACATTCACTCCGGTAGTTTCGGCTCTCTTCCTCACGGCCCCATTCGTTTCCGTCATGGCCAAGCGGTGGGGAGATGGTCAAGTCGCCGCTACAGGTCTGATGTCAGTTGCCGCGGGACTCCTGCTGATCGCCCTCGGCAGTCTTCAGGGCAAGCTCCTCGGCCTCATGCCCGGCCTGGCGGCGGTAGGAGCGGGCTCCGCCTTGGCTCTTCCTCTGACAACGCGTGCCCTGGAATCTTCACCCGTCCACCTATCCGGGTTCGCCGCCGGCCTGTTCAGCGCTACCCGCGAACTGTCCGGGGTGCTCGGTATTGTCTTGGTAGGTGCAGTAGTGACCGTTGGAGATTATGCGTCCGTGGCTCGGGGAGCTACACAGGGGCAGGCATTCCTGACGGGCTACCAGCTCGGTCTCTGTGTGGCAGCAGCGCTCGTGGCAACCGGAGCACCGGTGGCCGTGTGGGCCCTTCGCCCCATCAAGTGCACGCCCTAGCTGTATTGATCACGAGCGTTGTTGACACTTGCCGGGCTTGAACATGGCGAAGACCTCCGGTGTGGTGGAGCTGTCTAGGAACACACCGCACGGAGGTCTTCGTGTCCCACCGTAATGCCCGGCTGACCGTTCACGGCAGGCGGCTGCTGGTCGAGCGTGTCCGCTCAGGCCGCCCGGTCGCCCATGTCGCCGCCGAGATGGGCATCTTCCGCGCCACGGCCCAGAAGTGGATCCGGCGCTGGCGGTCACAGGGCGACAGAGCAGACTCCACGACCGCTCCAGTCGCCCCCGCACGACGCCGCACCGGACCAGTGCCGCAACCGAGGCCCGCGTCTGCCAGCTGCGGCAGGCCCGCAAACTCGGCCCGGCCCGCCTCGGCCCCATCCTGGGCCTGCCCGCCTCCACCGCCCACCGAATCCTGGTCCGCCACGGCCTGAACCGGCTGGCCTTCCTGGACCGGCCCACTGGGCAGATCATCCGCCGCTACGAGCGGGACCGGCCGGGCGAACTGGTTCACGTCGACGTCAAGAAGCCCGGCTGGATCCCCGACGGCGGCGGTCACAAGGTGCTGGGCCGACAAGCCGGCCGCGCCACCCGCAACGGCATGGGCTTCGACTACGTCCACTCCCCCGCCGACGACCACAGCCGCCTGGCCTACAGCGAGATCCACGCGGACGAGAAGGCCGCCACCTGCGCCGCCTTCCTGCGCCGGGCCGCCGCCTTCTTCGCCACCTACGGCATCGACCGCATCGAACGAGTCCTGACCGACAACGCCTGGCCCTACCGCAAGAGCTTCGTCTGGCGGCAGGCACCGGCCGACCTCGGCGTGGCCGGCAAACTCACCCGCGCCTACCGGCCGCAGACCAACGGCAAGTTCGAACGCTTCAATCGCACCCTGCTCGACGAATGGGCCTACCAGCGGCCCTACACCAGCAACACCACCCACCGATCACCCACGTGAACAACGCTGCGGGTCAATACACCTAGCCAGCGCGTTGGGCGAGACGCCGGACGTCTTCCCAGGCGCTGGCTCTGCGGTGCCGGATCGTGCTGGATAGGCGCACTGGGTGCACCGAACAAGGACGTTGCAGCCCGGCTGGGCGTTGAGGCGCACGCGGTGAGTCGGCGGCGGGCCCGGTTCGTCCGGGACTGAGTGGAGGACCAAGCGCTGGTCGACGCTGTCCTGAGAGGCCGCAGATCCGGTGGCTGGGCGGTCGGCGCCGGTGCTGCACCGCCACGGCCAGATGATCGCACCTCACCCCCACCAGCTCCTTCTGGCTCAACCAGGTCGAGCCATGATTCGCAAGCGTGGTCGCCTGCGGCTATCAGCAGAGCGTGGCACGGCCCGGGCCATCCGGGACGGCCCCGGTACGCTGGGCGCGCTGACGCGCACCGCCGGGGCGACCGGCCGCGCGAGTTCGGTGAGCTCCTGCCGAAGCCCGAGACGCGATGCGATGCGCGAGCAGCCGAAGCGTGCAGACCGTCATCTCGGCTGCCGCGCCGCCTTCACAGGGGATCCTGCTCCGCCGTACTGGTCAACGCACCGTCCACCCTGCGCGAGACGCTGGAGCCGCGGTGAACGCGCGCATCTTGCGAGCGGTGACAGTCGTAGGACTACCCGGACCAGCAGGATGTCCCGAAGCGCGTCGACATGGCGCTGCCCGCTGTCACCGGCGGTGAGCCAGGGCCGCGGCTTTGACGGACCCGGACGGAGTCGAAGACCGTGCAGATCTCTGCTTTGTGATCGTGTACTTGTCGATGGCAACGGTGTTGTTGTTGGAGTCGCTGACGGAGAAGTTGATCAGCCCGTTGCACAGCAGGAAACACCCGCCGGGAGTGGGGCCTGGTGCCAGCGGCGTGACCTGGACGGTGGTGGTGCTGCTGGAGGCGTCACACTCCGCGTTGCCGTTGTAGGCGGCGGTGATGTCGTGCGAGCCTGTGGTAGTGAACGTGGTGGTGTAGCTGGCCTGGCCGTCCGCACTGACGGGCACGGTGTCGAGCAGGGTGGGGCCGTCGAAGAACGTCACGCCGAGCCCGCCGCTGGGGTCGGCGGTACAGCCGACCGTGGCCGTCAGCAGCACCGGGGAACCCACCACGGCGGACGCCGGAATGGCCGTCACCGTGGTGCTCGAGGCTACGGCCCAGGCAGGCGATGCCAGGCCCAGCACGGCGGCCAGGGCTGTGGCGACGACCAGTCGCCCTGTACGTGGTGTGATCCTCACTGGTTCGGCTCCTTGTACTCTCCGGATCCGCGGACTGCGGATGCCGTGCAAGCCTCACGCTAGGAGGATCTCTGTTGCCGTCCGGGAAGGAGCGCCCGCAA
This sequence comes from Streptomyces sp. SLBN-8D4, assembly GCF_049739545.1. NCBI lineage: Bacteria > Bacillati > Actinomycetota > Actinomycetes > Kitasatosporales > Streptomycetaceae > Streptomyces > Streptomyces sp. SLBN-8D4. Next base: position 6,259,075 of record NZ_JBMGQC010000001.1, on the reverse strand, counting down.
GTAACCTGATTGGATCATCTGTATGAACCGGTCGTCGTACGGACGAGCGTGGGGGCGGTCATGGTCCACTGCGTACGAGGTGTGGGCGGCGGCTGCTGCCCGGGGTCTTTGGATGTCAGATGCCAGGCGGTGCGTTGCGGGTGTAGGTCAGCCCGGGGGCTGTACCGCCCGCTGTGGTGACGGTCACGGTGACTGGACCTGTCGGTCCTGCGGGTGCGACCGCCGTGACCTGAGTGTTCGACACGACGGTGAACGGGGCGATCACAGCCCCGAAGACGACGGCTGAGGCGGTGGCCAGGTTCGTCCCGGTGAGGGTGACCACAGTGCCCGCGGTCGTTGGACCACTACTGGGCACCAGTACTGTCAGGGCGGGGCTGGGGATGTAGGAGAAGGCAACAGGGTTGCTTGCGCCCCCCAGGGTGATCACCGTGATCGGTGAACTGCCCGTGCCTGGCGGGGCGATGGCCGTGATCTGCGTCGCCGACACCACGGTGAAGGAGGCGGCGTTGGTGTTGTCGAACAACACGGTGCCGGTGTTGAGCAGATTGCTCCCGGTCAATGTGACCGTCACTCCTCCGGCCGTAGGGCCCCGGGCGGGTTCGGCACTGCTCAGGACGGGAGGCGCCGCGTAGAAGAAGAAGGCGTCCGGGGCGCTGGTGCCCCCCGGTGTCGTGACGGTCACGACGGCGGCCCCGGCGCTTCCGGCAGGTGTCACGGCAGTGATCTGGCTGGCCGAGTTCACGGTGAACGACGTCGCCGGGACCCCAGCGAAAGTGACCGTGGTGGCCCCAGTGAACCCGGTTCCTGCGAGGGTGACACTGGTGCCACCCGACGTCGGGCCGTTGCTCGGGGTCAGGCCCGTGACCACCGGTGTCGGCGCCGCCACGTAGGTGAACGTCACCGAGTTGCTGGTACCGGTTGGATTGACGACGGTCACCGCAGTGGCTCCCGCGGCGTGGGGAGGGCTCACGGCGGTGATCTGGGTGGCCGAGTTGACGGTGAAGGAGGTGGCATTAGTGCTGCCGAACCGTACGGCGGTGGACCCCGTCATCCCAGTGCCGGTGAGGGTGACCGTGGTGCTCCCGGTAGTGGGCCCCTGCGAGGGACTGATGGTGCTGATCGTGGGTGGCATGACGATGCCCCGCCTTTCTGCAGGCCTCGAGTTCCTTCGTGAGTTCAGCGGGTCCCTGTGCTCCGCGACGGCCACGGCTTGGCGTCAGCATGGGGAAGCTCCTACGGCAGCTTGGGGAAAGACTGCTACGAGGCAGATGCCTATCCGCGCCTCCGGTGCGGCGCTTGGGGGCTTTGCCGGACCGGAGACGTCCGCCCGGTGGGGATCAGATCGTCGGTCCCGTGAGGACCTGGCACCGCATGTGAGGGTCGAATACCCGAACGACACACCGGCGGCCGTTGCTGGCCCAACGCCGTTTGCCGTGACCGCGTTACCGCCGGGAAAGCACCGGTAAGCCGGCCCGAGCGAGGACTTGAGCGAAGCACCGACGCAGAAGAACGGCATCAGGTTGCCCATGCCGTCCGCGCTGGTCATCCTCTCGCCGGCAGTGCCGGCACCCGAACGCGACACGGCGGTGCCAGACAGGTTCGTATTGGAGTGATGGTCGCCAGAGCACCGTCGCCGGTGGATGCCTGGTGCGAAGAGATAGGCATGACAAGGCTCCTCGTTGACAGAACAGGGCCAGACACATCGAATCCCCAGGGACCACGGAGTCCTGCGTGGAAGACCCACGGAGGGAGTCGGGATCCGAACTGTGCAGCCGGGGTGGCGGAGTTCCGCCGTCGGTGCACAGAAAAGAACCGGCACATGCCGCCCTTGACGTGATCTCCGGTCAAGGGATGGGCGGCCCGCCGGTTCGCTGTTTCAAGTACTCCACAGGGAACCGCCTCTCGCAAGGGGGCGACACAACACAATGGATGCTTGAGCATGTTCATTGCGGGCGCCTGTGTACCACCGGCTTGCGCGCCTGTCCTGCGACCGGCCTGACCCCAGTGGGTCGAACGCAGCGGGGATAGTGCCCCGGATCCGCGGAATCGGGCTACTGGCCAATTGACCGCTCATCAGCCTTCGCAAGCCGTGATGCCCCGCAGCTGTCCGCCCTAGTTCCGCAGCGAGGTCTGCGGCCACCCGCATCCAGAAGGAAGGCCGCCGAGTCACCCACCTGCCCAACTGTCCAACGTCAGCGACCAGACGAACTCGTTCCTGTAGTGCCAACCCCTCATCGAATCAGGGCAGTTGGCCGGCACAAACAGAACCGATCAGTCCGGACTCGCTGCGGCCGGCAAGCCCATGAGATGTACTCCATTCGGGTGATGCGCGGCGTGACCCCTTGTCACCCATTTGGGGCTGTGCGTCACTGAGAGTGCGAACCGGCGGGCTGCCCATCCCGTGCCGGGGTGAACGTTGAGACAGGCAGCCCTTGCCGGTCGTCTCCTTGCCCAGGGAGATGACGCAGGCTGCTGTGCTTGCCGCCATGCCGCGGCGGGCGGCTCTTCATTCACTCTGGGCCCGGCACTGACAGCGCCTGAAGGCGTCGGGAAGAGAGCAGGTGCATGTCGCCTGCGGCTCGGCTCCGCGATGCTGCGCCCCGGTGGTCAGGTCCCCCATGCCGGTTCCTCGCATGTCCCCTTCGATCAGCGAGGAGTACCATCATGCCCATTTCTCCGAATCAGGGTTCCACCGGTGGCGGAACCCTGGTGACCATCACCGGCACAAACCTGTCCAACACCAGCGCGGTGACCTTCGGCAGCAAGCGGGCCACAAGCGTCACCAACGTCTCGCCGACCCAGGTCACCGCTGTTGCCCCCTCGGGGACCGGCACGGTCGGGGTGACCGTGACCACCCCGGGCGGGACCAGCAACCCGGTGTCGTTCTTCTACGTCGGCGCCCCGTTCAAGTCCTCCCTGGGTACAACCTCCGGGGCGCTGGCCGGAGGCAACAGCATCACCATCAACGGCACCGGCCTGTCCACGGCCACGAGCGTGTCCTTCGGCGGCGTGACCGCCACGCCGACGGTGAACTCCGACAGCTCGCTCAGCGTCACCGTGCCGGCAGGGGCTGCGGCCGGGCCGGTGGCGGTCAGCGTGACCACCGCCGGGGGCACCAACAACGGCCTGACCTACACCTACATCGACGACCCCACGATCGGCACGCTCAGCCCGACTTCGGGTCCCACGTCGGGTGGAACGGCGGTGACCATCACCGGCACCAACCTCGACAGCACCGACTCGGTCACCTTCGGCGGCACCCCCGCGCCGTTCTCGGTGATCAACGCGACCACGCTGTCCGCGGTCACCCCGCCCGGCGCCGCTGGGGCGGTCGACGTGGTCGTCACCAACCCCGCAGGGTCCGCCACCGCGGCCGGCGCGTTCACCTACGTCGCCGGCCCAGGCATCTGACCCTCCCCGGCCTTCGCTCAGCGAAGGCAATGACCCGTCCGGGCGGCAGCCCCCCCTGCGCCCGGACGGGTCTCATCCTTCTCCGGATATGTAGTGCGTGGCACGTCGTTCCCCGCCACGGAACGGATCATGCCGCCGTGTCGCTGGCCGCCGAGCCCGCACGCCGACCCTGACATTTCGGGCGAGGAAGCCGACGCGCGCCGGGTACGCGGCCGCCCGGAGGCCGGTCCCGCTCCACACCGGCGGCGCTCGCGGCGACGACGGCCTCAGACCGGCCCGACAGTCTGATCGCCTCGGCGTCAGTCAGAGTGACGACGGCACAGTAGTCGCAGGTCACGTCGCCCAGGCGGGATTGCAAGTTGAGCATCGGCGATCAGGCACCTGCCATCCCTTGATCACGAACTCCACTCGAAACGAGCCGCACCCTTCACCGTTTCGGGCGTGGTTACTGTGAAAGCACAGTCGGCCGAGATGCTCATAAGGCAGTAGATAGGTCTTGTGATTGATCAGCATTCCCCGCCTAATACGATGGCCTGTAGGTCTGCCCGATACCTGCACAACATGTTTGTCTGGCTAATCATTCACCCGTTCGCGGCGCATCCGCCAACGGGGGACGCCGTTAGTCGCTACATGACGAAGGCAATCGAGGAACAGACCATCGACCCTCTCCCGAAGAGGACTCGCCCGAAAGGTGCCCGTGTCACACGGCTGGGCTGCTTCACTTACATCCCAAAACCCGCCAGCGACGAAACGGCGAGCGGAGTTCTCGCAAAGGGGGGACTGTCCATCACGCTTGATGTGACCGATGAGGACCTGCAGGATTTCGTGCAGGCTTTGAGCGTCCTGGAAGGTGGCCTTTCAAGACGCTGGATGGAGCTGGAAGCCTGAGTGTCGACACGAAAAGACGGGCACCCACGCCATGCACGAAGAAGGACCAACTCCCTATTCCGATTTCTCCGGCGAATTTCTGTACGGCTATAAGGACGCCAACGAATATCAGAATCCAGTTGGAATTCTCTATCCTCCTTTGACGCCGCCGGAGTCAGGCTGGGATCCTGCAGAAGAGCTGGCCTATATACTGCGCGATGCCGTCGAGGCGGAGCAGGCCAAAATTCCGGCCGCACGAGGCGGGGAACGTGCGGATGCGAGGTCCCATCGGGAAAACCTGGTGCAGATCACCGCAGAGTTGCCACCCGTCAAGGCCGCGCCCCCGGGCCATCGCAGGACGCGGGCACGACACAGAGACAAGTTCCTCACTCTCAGTTACTGCATTGGCGCAGTGGTGGCCGTCATCGCGGCGACGGTCAGCGTGTTCGGTGGGGTGATCGCTTACGATCCGCTACTGTTCATCGCCGCGGGCCCCACGGCCAGCAGCGTCGTCTCCTGGTGGCCTCTCCTGATCTTCGGCCCCTGGCTGGTGGCGTCGCTGTCCATCCTGCGCCACGCTCTGCACCGGAGCCGGTCCTTGCACTCCTGGTGCGTGGTCTTGGTGTTCTCCTCCATCGCCATGGCCTTGTGTATCGCCCAGGCCCCAAACGACCTCATGGGCAGAGCGGCGGCTGCGATGCCGATCTTCGCGTCCTTGACGTGCTTCCAGCAGCTGGTACGCCAGATCACCCTGACCAGGCCACCCCGGCGCCCATTGCGCCGACACCGACTGCAGCCGACGGAGGCACCCGTCGGTGGAGTGCCGTCGAACAGCGGGCCTCAGACCTCCGTCAGGTGACACTGCCAAGAACGGCTCACGCGAGCGGACAGCTGTCCACAGTGACCCATACGACCTGCCCCAGGCACGCGTCGAGTGGGTCACCATGCTCATCTCGCGCGTGAGGGTGACCGCCACCAGCGCCGGCGGCCTGCATCAGTCACCCGGACAGGACCCCAAACGGTGCCGCCGCTGCTTCGCCGACAACGGCGGCACCGGGGAGCCTCCGGCCCCTGCGGCGACGTGGGGAGGACCGGATGAGCCCACACCGCAACCCTGCAAGCGGCGCAGCCCCGGCGCCAGCGGTGCGCCGCCGAACGGAGGACCGACGCCACGAGAGCCGTGCGGTCCCTTCTTCGGCCCGCACGGCCGATCCCGCAAAGCCAGCGGCGCTCGCCGCGTCATCAGGATCCGCGAGAAGCGGATGGTCCTCTCCGCCCATTTTCCTGTCTTTGCCGGACGTCGGTTCCCGTCGAGGCGGCCGACCTCACCTCTGTCGGCATGCACCTGAACGACCCGTTCGCCGACAAGGTCGGGGTGACCGCCCCGTCCCGAAGTCCGGCCGATGGCCGGCAACTCAGGGCGAGATGTCTGCCGTAGGTTGGCCGAGGGACGCGCACTTCGAGAGCATGTGGTCACGTCCCGGGTCCGCCGCCGCCCGACCGGCCACCGTCGGCAACGCCGACTACCTGGTCGTGGATGGTGACCCGGCAAGCGTGGCAGCCTGCAGGGCTCTTTCCAGCAGGTCCGGGGAGTGCAAAGTCCCAGTTCCATTCGGTGGAATGACCCATTCCAGATGTCCGGTGTCACGGTAAGGGGGCGGAACCGCAACCCAGCATCCCTTGCCGACGTGGCGGACTCCGACGCCGATCCACTGGCCGGCCTGGCCGGGAGGCAGGAAGAAGCCCACCCTACGAGCTCTTCTGTGCCTGAGGACCGGGCCGGGAGTGCGCAGCGGGTCCTCCCACAGGACGTTCAGAGCGAGCAGCCCGATGCTTTCGGGGACACTGAGAACGGTCCAGTAGCGCCCGGCTTCCAGCAGGGTGGTGCCCGTTCCGGAGTCCCACTGCCGTTTGCACGCTCGAGGGTCGGAGGAGGCCGCGGCAAGCCACTCCACACTGCGCATCCATGCTGAGTTCCACATGTGATCTCCTGAAAGGCCTCGTCAGGAACGCGCCATACCCATGGCTGCGCACTGAGTACGTATCTGCAGGTCAAACGGTGATCATGCTGATGGTTGCCGGAAGGCCGGGGGAAGGGTGGCGGACCCTGGCGCTTCGGGGATCACCGTTGTGGGTGACAGCAGGCAGCGAGGGCATCGACAATGTCGCGTGATGCCCGGGTTTATGCTCGCGAGGTTCCAGGTGGTGATGGCCATTGAGCGCAGCATTTACGGGTACACTTGCAGCGTTACACGCGGGTATATGGTGGCCGCAGCAGACTCCCTAAAGAGATACGCAGCTTACCGGTTAATCATGCTAACCAATGTCTGACTCCATGCAAATAGGCTGGCCGAAGTTTCATCAGACCGGATCCTCGCGTGGAGTTGCTGAGCGGGCCCGACTGTCTCCCTTTCCGGTCGGGCCCGCTCAAGGTCTATTTGGACTTACCTACGGAACGTCCTGAGACGGTGCTCGCCGATCTTCTCCCGGGCGTTTGGATCGCTAACACCCAAGCCGGGATGAGGCGCGAGACACAACACGCCTACCTTGCCGATGTGCTGATTGGTTTGAACGCTGCGGGCCGCAACCCCGACTTCATCCAAGGTGTATGTTGCGGAAAGGGCTGGCACCACATGCCCCAAGGCGATGAGTCTATTGACCTCCCACTGCTCGTGGAGGTTTGCGCCGTGACTCCCGATGATCCTCTTCAGGCGCATCCAAAGGTATCTGTTGTCATAACGGTGCTCGTAACCTGTGCTCGATCCACAGGTCACGACGGTGCCCCCACGCCTGGCAAGGAAGACGGAAGCGGCAAAGGTCTTCCTCCCGACGTGCTCGAACACAATGTGCGGGTCCTCCCCGACCATGTCGCGGATGGCTCGCCCCATCCTCTTCCACCCCTCGGGCTGCTGCAGAATCGCAGGGTCGCCATCCTCGAGGTCGGCGCGGTTGATGACCGCATGGCATCCGAGCGCCTTCAACAGCTCTGCTTTTTCAGCCGAGTTGACAACGCCGACAGGGATCCCGCCGCCATTGAGGACCAGCTGAATGGCGTAGGATCCCAGCCCTCCGGTAGCGCCCCAAACAAGAACAACATCTCCTTGCTTCATCTGCGCTCCGCGGTCACTCACCAACATTCGGTAAGCAGTGCTTGCGCATAGCGGATTGACTGCCGCCTCCTCCCAGGTCAGAGCAGCAGGCTTAGGCATCAGCTGGCTGGCCCGCACCACCGCATAATGCGCCAGCCCTCCAAAATTGGTCTCGAAACCCCAAGCCTTCTGCCCCTCTCCAAGCATTCCGTCGCGATGGGTGTCGTGGTCCTGCTCGTCGACGTAGGCCGGGGAAATCACAACATGATCACCCACCTTCCACTTTCGCACGGAAGAACCTGTCCTGACGATGACTCCCGATGCGTCAGAGCCGACGATGTGGTAAGGCAAGTCGTGACGCTTCTCCCAGCCGCCGGTCTTGCTCATCTGCTTGAGGAACTGGAATGTGGGGATCGGTTCGAACATGGCCGTCCACACAGTGTTGTAGTTAATTGAACTGGCCATGACTGCAATCAACGCCTCATCGGGCGCCAGATCGGGCATGGGTACCTTGTCAACAACAATGGACTTGCGTACGTCCTTGTCCTCCATGGACTGAAAGATGTCGATGTCTTCCTCGCGCACAGTGGCAGCCGGGAAATAGTCTGGGACCGGGAGGCCTTCCAGGTCCGCTGCCTCGGCACCAGCGATGACTGCTTCGGACATGGACGTCTGCATCATGACTCCCTATTGACCAACGTCGGCGACGTTACTGCCCCGCACTTTCCTTTCTCAGCAAGCCCTCACCAGGCCAGTGGCGCAAGCGCAAGAAACGCGGTGTGCTCTAACCCCCGGCCAAAAAGCCCAGGTCAACTGGGCAGTGCACACTCCCGGTCCGCCGGGTTCTTCTTCCCGAATGGAGCAGGCCGCCACACCTACGCGCGCACCGTGCACTTCCTCATACCTCGGGAGGAGCCAGTGGGACGCGGAACGGTGGGGACGGCGCCGGCTGGGGGTGCGCACGAAGCGACCCCGGAGAACGCTTCGCCCTGCCGGGATTCACCTGCGGCCATTGGGGTGAAGGGGAGCAACCATGCGGTCCGGGCGGAGTTGTTCAGGGCGCTCCGGTGGACGGGGTTACTCCAGAAGGGATCAGCAAGTGATCAAGAAGGTTATGGCTGCCGCGGTGGTCGCCGCTTCCGTTGTCGGAGCCTCGGCGGTCTTCGCGCCCCAGGCGCTGGCCATTGGGAACGACGGTGGCGTCAGCACCGCCAACGGCAACGGTGCCGCGCAGATCTACGGCAACCAGGCGACGTACGGGAACATGAGCCCGCAGATGGCCCTCATCCAGGGTTCGCTGAACAAGCCCTGCCTCGCCCTGCCCACGAAGGTCAACACCCAGTCCTTGACGACGGTCACCACCGCCCTCCAGGACGTCCCGATCCTCTCGGCCCCGCAGAACCAGCAGTGCACCGAGAACTCCACCCAGGCCAAGGGCGACGAGCCGCTGTCGCACATCCTGGACAACATCCCGGTCCTGTCCGGCAACGGCTCCCGCCACAGCTGATCGGGTGACGCACACAACGGGCCGCCGAATTCTCGGCGGCCCGTTCGCCTGCCTTCCTCGCATGGCCAAAAACCCTATCCGTTTCCGGAAGTCACTGCGGCGCATGCTCATTCCGGGAATGGTGCTGCTGGCTGCCGTCCCTCTTCTCGGTGACTCCGCGTTCCGGGCTCCCGCGAAAGCGGACCACGGAACGAACATCCTGCTGCTGGGAACCGACGGCCGCGACACCATCACACCCGAGGAAAAGCGGAAGTTCCACGCGGGTGGTGTCGCCTGCTACTGCACGGACGTCATGATGCTCGTCCATCTCTCCAAACGCCGGGACCACGTGAGTGTGGTCAGTCTGCCGCGCGACTCCCTCGTACAGCTTCCCGCCCGGCGCGACGACTCCACCGGAAAACAGCGTCCGGCGCATCCGGCGAAGCTCAACAACGCCTATGCCGAGGGCGGCGCCCACCCCACCGTGCAGGACATGACGCAAGTGCCGATCGACAACTTCCTGCAGATCGACTTCCGCCGGTTCATGGACGCCGTGGACCAGTCGGCGGAGTCGAGGTGTGTACGGTCCGCCGGCTGAAGGACTCAGCCACCAAGCTCGACCTCGCGCCCGGCCGGCACCGGCTCGGCGGCGGGCGGTCCCTGCAGTACGTCCGCTCACGCCATGTGGACAGTTCGGCGGACCTGGGCCGGATTCAACGTCAGCACCGGTTCCTGGTCGCGGCGTTGCGCGGACTGGTGTCCCGCCATGTGCTGACCGACCCGGAAGCGATGCTGCGCATCGGCCGCACCCTCCTCGGCGCTGCTTCCGTAGACCCGGGCTTCGGGACCGGTGACCTGGCGGAGCTGGCGTCCGTACTGAGCCGGGTGCCGCTGTCGGGCACCGAGTTCGCCACGGTGCCGATCGCCGGCTTCAACCCGGTCATCAAGGGCGTCGGCTCGACACTGCGCTGGGACCGGAAGAAGGCCGACCAGGTGTTCGCCGACCTGCGTGCGGACCGGCCGCTGATCCCGGCGGGACGGAACCCCCTCCCCAGCGATCCGCCGGACATGCGCTCCTCCCTGCCCGTCCGGGGAAGCTCACTCGGGTGTCGGTAACGAGATAACACTTTCTCCTCCACACTGGGCCGAATGGGGCAAACGGCGCAACCAAACCCCGACTCGGTGGTTGGTCAAAACGCGGCTCTACAACGGGGTCCGCTCTCCGAAACTCTGCACCGGAGTCCGCTCTCCGAAGGGAAAGAAACATGAAGAAGCTGTGGACAAGCGCGGCCATCGCCGCCTCCATCGTCGGCGCCACGGCCGCGACCGCCGCCCCTGCCTTGGCGATCGGCAACGACAACGGGGTCACCACCGTGAATGGGAACGGCTCCGTCCAGAAGTACGGCAACCAGGCCACGCACGGCGACATGAGCCCCCAGCTCGCGCTCGTGCAGGGTTCGCTGAACAAGCCCTGCCTCGCCCTGCCCTCGAAGGTCAACACCCAGACCATCGGGACGCCCGTCACCGCCCTCCAGGACGTCCCGATCCTCTCGGCCCCGCAGAACCAGCAGTGCACCGAGAACTCCACCCAGGCCAAGGGCGACGAGCCGCTGTCGCACATCCTGGACAACATCCCGGTCCTGTCGGGCAACGGCGCCAGCAACAGCTGACCGCCGCACCGCCGAGGCGGGTCGCCGAGCACATCGGCGGCCCGCTTTCGTGTGCCCGGGCAGCTACTTGGCGTACAGCGCCTCGATCTCGTCCGCGTACACGGCCCGTACGGCGTGCCGCTTGACCTTCAGGGACGGGGTGAGCAGGCCGTTCTCCTCGTTGAACTCGCCCTCGATTAGCGTGAACGCGCGGATCGACTCGGCGCGCGAGACGGCCTCGTTGGCGTAGTCGACGGCCTGTTGGACGTCGGCGCGCATCCGGGGGTCGCGTACCACCTCGGACATCGGGGTGTCGGCGGGCAGCCCGCGGACGGACAGCCAGTGGGCGACCGCCTCCGGTTCGACGGTGATCAGGGCGGCGACGAAGGGACGGTTGTCGCCGACCACGACGCACTGGCCGATCGGCGGGCGGCTGCGCAGCCGGTCCTCCAGGACGGCCGGGGAGACGTTCTTGCCGCCCGAGGTGACGAGGATGTCCTTCTTGCGGCCGGTGATGGTGAGATAGCCGTCCTCGTCGAGCGCGCCGAGGTCGCCGGTGGCGAACCACTCGTCCTGGAGCACGGCGTCCGTGGCCGCCGGGTTGTTCCAGTAGGCGCCGAAGACGATGCCGCCCTTGATCAGGACCTCGCCGTCGTCGGCGATGCGCACCGCGGTGCCGGGGACGGGCTGACCGACGGTGCCCGGGCGGGGCCTGAGCGGCGGCACGATGGTGGCGGCCGCGCTGGTCTCGGTCAGGCCGTAGCCCTCGTAGACGATGATCCCGGCCGCGTAGAAGAAGAGGTTGAGGTTGCGGTCGAGCGGGGAGCCGCCGCTGATGGCGTAGCGCATGCGGCCGCCGAGCTCCTTGCGGACGCGGCGGTAGACCAGCAGGTCGTAGAGGGCCCAGGCGGCGTACAGGGAGGGTCCCGGGCCCTTGCCCCGGTCGAGGAACTTGTCGAGGTACGCCTCTGCGAAGCGGACGCCGACACGGTCGGCGCGGCCGAAGGAGGCGCCCCGGCCGATCTTCTCGGCGGTGGCACGGCCGGTGTCGTGGATCTTCTCGAAGAGATACGGCACGCCGACCAGGAAGGTGGGGCGGAACTCCTTGAGGGCGGGCCGGAGTTCGTCGGGCTTGATGCTGGGGCAGTGGCCGATCTCGATGCGGGCCATCAGACAGGCGATCTGCAGCGTGCGGCCGAGGATGTGGGCGAGCGGGAGAAAGAGGAGGGTGGAGGCCTGCTGACGGGTGACCTCCTTGAAGATGGGGTGCAGCAGTTCGACCGTGTTGGCGGCCTCGGCGTGCAGGTTGGCATGGGTGAGCACACAGCCCTTGGGCCGGCCGGTGGTGCCGGAGGTGTAGCAGATCGTCGCGATCGTGTCGGGCGTCAGGGCGGTACGGCGCTTGGTGACCTCCTCGTCCGGGACGTCCCGGCCGAGGACGGTGAGCTCGGTGAGCGCGTCTTCGTCCAACTCCCAGGTGCGGGGCGGGGTCTGGTGGCCGGCGGTTCCGGTCGTCACCGTGGCGGTGTTGTCGGCGGTCTCGGTGACGACGAAGCGGGCGCCGGAGTCGCGGACGATCCACTCGACCTGCTCGGCGGAGGAGGTGGCGTAGACCGGGACGGTCTGGCCGCCGGCCGCCCAGATGGCGAAGTCGAGGACCGTCCACTCGTAGCGGGTGCGGGACATCACCGCGACCCGGCCGCCCGGTTCGAGGCCGGCCGCGATCAACCCCTTGGCCACGGCGCTCACTTCGCGGGCGAAGGCGGCCGCGGTGACCGGCTGCCAGGTGCCATGCAGCTTGCGGCGCAGGATCACGGCGTCCGGGGCCTCGGCCGCGTTGGTGTGGGGCAGGTCGGCGGTGCTTCCGGTGGAGGGCGTCCTCGCCAGCGGCGCGGTGCGGGCCTCGCGCACCGTGCCGGACGTGTCCCTGACGACCTCGACCCTGGTGCGCGCGGCCAGGTCACCGCGTTGTTTCGCCCGCTTCAGATCCTTGCGTACGCCCATGACGGCTCCCGGTCGGCTCGGACTGGGAGCACAACTTACTCGCAAGTAAGAAAGAGTCAATGGGGTTGGATCATTTCATGCTGCTCGCCTCGTCGATCGCCTCCGCCAGCCGGTCGACGTCCTGGTCCTCGGTCTTCTTCGCCAACGCGTGGGCCCGCTCGCCGAGTTCACCGAGGCCGGGGTTGCCGGGGAGGGAGCCGACGTCGTCGGCCTCGGAGGCGCGGGTGCGCAGGGTGTCGGCGAAGTAGGCGGCGATCGCGGTGACCTGGAAGCGGCTGGGGGCGCTCCACACGTCGTCGTGCAGGGCGTCGGTCTCCAGCTGGCCGGACTCCTCGTGCGGGGCGCGGGACTTCGGGTCGAGCCAGCGGACGCTCGCGGTGGCGAGGTGGCCGTCGGCGCCGGGCTTGGTGCGCACGGCGTACAGGGCGGTGACGGTGTGGCCGGGGCCGACCTCGCCGCCGTCGACGTTGTCGTCGCGGAAGTCCTCGTCGGCGACCTTGCGGTCGTCGTAGCCAACGAGGTGGAACTCGGCGACGGTCTCCGGGTCGAAGGCGACCTGGGCCTTGGCGTCCCGGGCGGTGAGCTCGATGTTCTGCGGGAGCTGGTCGACGAAGACCTTGCGGGCGTCCTCGTCGCCGGAGACGTAGGCGGTGTGGCCGTCGCCCTTGTCGGCGAGGCGTTCCATCAGGGCGTCGCCGTAGTCGCTGCCGACGCCGACGCCGAAGAGGGTGATGCCGTGGTCGCGGCGTTCGCGGGAGACGCGTTCGAGGATGGAGTCGGCGTGCGTGTCGCCGGTGTTGGCGAGACCGTCGGAGATCAGTACGACCCGGTTGGTGGCTCCCTCGCGCAGGCCGTCGGTGGCGGTGGCGTAGCCCTTCTCGACGCCCGCGCCGAGGTTGGTGGAGTCCTCGGTCTCGAGGTCGTCGACGGCATCGTGGACCCTGCCGCGGTGGCCGCCGAGGCGGGTCATCGGCAGGACGGTCCGCGCCTCGTCGCTGAAGGTGACCAGGGCGACCGAGTCGTCGTCGCCGAGCTGGTCGGTCATCGTGTCGAGGGACTTCTTCGCCAGGTCGAGGCGGCCGGGCTCACCCATGGAGCCCGAGACGTCGACGACGAACGTGAGCGCGGCGGGCGGGCGTTCGCCGGAGTCGGCGGCGCGGGTGGCGAGGCCGACACGGACCAGGGACCAGGCGGAGCTGTCGGTGCGGGCCCCGTCGACAGTGACCGAGAAGCCGTTGCCGTCGGGGCGGTCGTAGTCCTGGCGGAAGCTGTTGACGAACTCCTCGGGGCGCACCTGCGAGGGGTCCGGCAGCCGGCCGTCGGCGAGGACCCGGCGGGCGTAGCCGTAGGAGGCGGTGTCGACGTCGAGGGCGAAGGTGGAGAGGTGGTCGGCGGACGGGCTGTCGTCCGGGCTCACTCCGCGCTGCTCCCCGGCCGCCGCCGAGCCGGCCGGGGCCGGGAGGCCGCCGGTGCGCTTCGAGCGGTCCGCCGAACCGGTGTTGCTGTCCTGGCCCGCGCTGCACGCCGTGAGCAGCAGGCCGCCCGTCGCCGCGAGGGCGAGCAGGGCGACGCGCAGCCGTCGGGTACGACGGTGTGCCGTGCCGGGCCCTGGTGTTGGATACCGCTGCTTCATCTTCCGTGCCCCCTCTGCCGATTGACCGGTGGTTCGAACGGCCGTGTTGGCGTCGCCGTCTGTGACTATGACGGCGGAGGGGGTCGGAACGTGCGTGACGAACCGTTGCGGATGGATCTCGAAGCGGCCACGATCATGGCCCGCCGAGACCGGTGGGTGACCCTCCGTTGACCTAGGAGACCACGTCCTTGCGGGCGAAACCGCGGAAGGCCAGGGCGAACAGGACGAGCGCGTACGTTATGGAAATCGCCGTGCCCTGGATCATGCCGGACCACTCCGGATGCGGCTGGACGGCGTCCGCCCAGGCGAACTGCCAGTGCGCGGGCAGGAAGTCCCGCCAGTGGCCGAGGGCGGTCACGGCGTCCAGGACGTTGCCGACGATGGTCAGGCCGACCGCGCCGCCGACCGCGCCGAGCGGCGCGTCGGTCTTGGTCGACAGCCAGAACGCCAGCCCGGCGGTGACCAGTTGGGACACGAAGATGTACGCCACCACCACCAGCAGGCGCTGCGTGGCCGTGCCGGTGTCCAGCGCGCCGCCGGTGGGGATCTGCAGCGGGCCCCAGCCGTAGGCGGCCGTGCCGACGGCCAGGGCGACCACCGGCAGCAGGATCATCGCGGCGAGGCTGAGGCCGAGTCCGACGACGAGCTTGGACCACAGCAGGCGGGCGCGCGGCACGGGCGCGGCCAGCAGGTAGCGCAGGGAGGACCAGCCGGCCTCCGAGGCGACCGTGTCCCCGCAGAACAGGGCGACCGGGATGACCAGCAGGAAGCCGGCCGACACGAACAGGTTGACGGCGGCGAAGTTGGCGCCGGACGCCGTCGCCGTGTCCATCAGCGTCACCTGGCCGTTGCCCTGGCTCGGGTTGCCGATCGCGAAGGCGATCAGCAGTACGAATGGCAGCGCGGCGAGGATCGCGCCCATGACGAGCGTGCGGCGGCGCTTCAACTGCCGTACCAGCTCCACCCGCAGGGGCAGGGTGCGGCCGGCCCGGTAACCGGAGGCGGTCTCGGTGCGCTCGACGAGCGTGCTCATGCGGAACCTCCGATCAGGGTGAGGAAGGCGTCCTCCAGGCGGCGGTGCGGGCCCACCGACTGGACGGGCACTTCGAGCCGAACGAGCTCGACGACCAGGCGCTGCGCGCTGCCGTCCGGGTCGAGCCGGACCAGGAGGCCGCCGTCGGCGGGCACCGCGGAGGCGACGCCCGGCAGGGTGGCGACCTTCTCGACGACCGGCTCCTCCACGGGCGCGGCGGTGCCGACGAGCAGGGTGTCGCCCGAGCCGATGATCTCCCCGACCGGTCCCGCCTGGACGAGCCGGCCGCGGTCCATGACGACCAGGTGCGTGCAGGACTGCTCGACCTCCGCGAGGAGGTGGCTGGAGACGATGACCGTACGGCCGGCGGCCGCATAGCGGATCATCACCTCCCGCATCTCGCGGATCTGCGGCGGGTCCAGGCCGTTGGTCGGTTCGTCGAGGATGAGCAGGTCCGGCAGGCCCAGCATGGCCTGGGCGATGGCCAGGCGCTGGCGCATGCCCTGGGAGTAGGTGCGCACGGCCCGGGCGAGCGCGTCGCCGAGCCCGGCGATCTCCAGGGCCTCCTCCAGATGGGCGTCCTCGGGCGGGCGGCCCGTGGCCTGCCAGTACAGCTCCAGGTTCTCCCGGCCGGAGAGGTGCGGCAGGAAGCCCGCGCCCTCCACGAAGGCGCCGACTCGGGAGAGGACCGGGGCGCCGGGGCGGATGGCGTGGCCGAAGACGCGGATCTCGCCGGCGTCCGGCTTGATCAGGCCCATCAGCATGCGCAGGGTAGTCGTCTTGCCCGCGCCGTTCGGCCCCAGCAGGCCGAGGACCTGGCCCTCCTCGATACGGAAGGTCACCTCCCGCACCGCGTACCGGTCGGCGGAGCGGGCGTACCGCTTGCTGAGGCCGGTGATCTGCAGCGGGACGTCGGCGAGGCCGGGGTCGGGCGGCGGTGCCGCGGTCGTGCGGCGACGGCTCGTCAGGAGGAGGGCCAGGGCGATGACCGCGCCGGCCAGCGGCAGCCACCACGCCCAGGACGGCAGAGGGGCGGCCACGGTCGTCACACCGGGGGCCGTCGGCACCGTGAGGTCGCCCTTCAGTGAGACGGTGTACGTCGCCGGGGCGGTCGGGGAGGCGTAGCCGAGGTCGGTGGAGGCGAGGACCAGGCGCAGACGGTGGCCCTGCTCGACCTCGTGGTCGATCGCCGGGAGGGTGATCGTGACGTCCTTGCCGGCCTTGGCGCCCTCGACGCGGACGGGCGTCACCAGCTGCGAGGGCAGCACGGGGGTGCCGCCGCCGGGCCCGAGGTCGTACACCTTCGCGAAGAGGACGGCGTCGTCGCTCGTCGACGTCACGTGCACGGTGACGGTCGGCGATCCGGTGACGCGCAGGCCGGTGCTGAGTGGCGCCGACTCGAACCGGGCGTACTGGCCGGGGAAGTCCAGCGAGACGCCGACGCCGAGCGAGGACAGCTGGGCGAGGCCGCCCGCGCCGCCGAGGCCGGGCAGGGCCGAGACCCCGGGCGGGGTGGCGCCGGGCGGGTTGTCGAAGCGCTGCTGGGTGCCGCGCAGGGTGACCGGGCGGCGACCGCTCTCCAGGCCCGGGTAGGTGGTGTCGGTGGCGCCGCGCAACTGGGCCGCGCCGCTGGTGGAGTCGACGCCTCCGGTGCGGGTGACGCGGAAGGCCGGGCCGGTGTCGGTGCCCTTGTCGTCCTTGAGGTAGCGGTCGAACCAGGCACGCACGCGTGACTGCGTCCGGCCGGTCTCCATGTCGCCGCCGTCGTGTCCGCCGGCGATCCAGTCGACGTCCACCGGAGCGCCGTTGGCGCGGATCGCCTTCGCGGCCGTGTCCGCCTGGCCGAGCGGGAAGAGGGAGTCGGTCTGGCCCTGCATCAGCAGGGTGGGCACCTTGATGCGGCTGCCGACGGCGGAGGGGGAACGGGCCTGGAGCAGCTCGCGGGCCTGGGCGTCGGGCGTGCCCGACTCGGCGACCCGCTCGTACATCCGGCACAGCTGCGGCTCGAACTTCGCGCAGCCGCCGCCGGAGTTGACGAAGATGCCGGCCCACAGCTTCTTGAAGACGCCGTTCGGGAACAGGGCGTCCGCGAGGTTCCAGTAGGTGATCGCCGGGGCGATGGCGTCCACGCGCTGGTCGTAGCCGGCGGCGAGCAGGGAGATCGCGCCGCCGTACGAGGCGCCGGCGACGCCCACGCGCGGGTCACCGGGCCTGTCGAGCTGGACCTGGGGCTGCTCGGCCAGCCAGTCGATGAGCTGGGAGACGTCCGCGACTTCACCCTTGGGGTCGTTCAGGCCGATTTTGCCCGTGGACCTGCCGAAGCCCCGGGCGGACCAGGTCAGTACCGCGTAGCCGTCTCTTGCGAGGTCCTCCGCCTGCTGTCTTACGTCCTGCTTGCTGCCGCCGAAGCCGTGGGCCAGCAGCACGGCGGGCCTGCGGCCGGCGGGACCGGATGTGAAGTACGAGGTGTCGACGCGGACACCGTCGATGGCCATGACGCGGTCGGTCTCTTGCACCGGAGGCCTGCTGTCCGAGGCGACGGCCGTCCACGTTCCCGCGCCCGCGAGTACGACGACGGCGGCCCCGGCGGCCAGCAGCCGTCGGGGCCTTCGCAGCAGCCCTCGCGGGCGGGGCAGTCGAAGATCCATGCGTCAACGGTACGGGGCGTCGCTGACAGTAGGGGCAGACCCTGGGGGGAACTGTGGGCGTCGACGTACCGCAGTTGGTGTACGGCTACGAGCTCGATCGGTCCTGTGATCCGCCGGGTGCGGGTTCATGGGGGTTGGTCGCGCAGTTCCCCGCGCCTCTTTGCGCCCCTTCGGGGCGATCAAATCTGCTGGTCCTGCGCAACGAGGGCCACATGCTCTGCTGCCCCATCCTGCCCTGACTGGCATGTCCCGCAGCAACTGAGCAATCTCACCGACACTTTGGCCATCGACGGCGACGTCAAGCGCGGCCGCCCGCCCCGGCTCGCCTCACCCACCAGGTCCTGGCCACCGTGCTGCCCGTGCGGGTCGCCCTGGCTGCGGAACCCCCGCCGTGCTGTTCGACAGCAGCCGGACCGCCATGCACCGCACCCTGCTGATAATCAGGGACACTGTTGAAGGCGCACAGCATCGTCATCCCGCCGGCAGCCGCCCCGCCCCTCGCCCCCACATCCCTCCAGGCTCGCATTCGAACCCTGAGCGGCGGCCCCAGCAGCATGATCAAGACAACCTGGTAATAGTCTGCGAGCCCTTAGTACTCCAGCAGCGCTTCGCTATCTGGCCTGGTCAGAGGCGTCGTCGCGTGGAGTGTGGCGGGGCGTCAGGTGGGCGGGACGGACTTCCCCACCGTGCCCCGCGAACGAGTGCTTTGCCGCATGCCCGTGAGCGGGTGCGAGCAGTCCCTGGACATGCTCAACGATGCGCCGGTGAATGTGTGGGATCGGGAACTCGAAGAAAGAAGGGTCTTCACAGGCCGCCGCCTGTGAAGACCCTTCACCCCAACATGGGGAGCCACCGAGGTAGGGCTTGCTCAGTGAATCACCGGCCCTCTCGGACGACTCCTCGGGTCGGCACTGCGCGAGGAGCGGTCGGTCAGGCGGCGCTCACACAAGCGTTGGCCTTGAGTGCCGCGCTGGTGGTGAGCACCGCGTTCAGCGCCAGAGTGATCTGGTCCTGGTTCGGCGGGACGGCCGTCACCGCCGCGACCAGGGCCTTGAGGTCCTGCTGGAGCTGGAGAGCGAGAGCCGCACAGATCGGAGTCATGGGGGGCGTCGGGAGACACAGCTGAGCCTGGAGCTGGACGACCGTGGCCTGGGCCGCGGTGATTGCGGCCTGGGCCGCGACGACATCGGGCGGCGTGGCGGCCAGAGCAGTCTGGGCGGCCTTCAGTTGCGTGGACAGCTGAGCGCTCAGAGCGGCGCAGGTCAGCGACCTGGCCCCCTGGGTCTTCACTTCCTGAACGACAGGGACATGCTTGGTGATCTGCGGGGTCGTGGCCGCTGTGGCTGCCGGGGAGAGAGCCATAGCCAGGGAGGTCAGGACCGCGGCCGACGCGACAGCGGACCCGAAGCGCTTGAAGGATGGCATTCCGCGCCTTTCTCTGTGTGTGAATGAGGAAGCCGGTGGGGATGTCCCCCTGCTCAGAAGGCCTCACAACGTGATCGGCGGCAATCCAGCCATCCTGTGCACCCCCAGCCGCAGGAGGCGTCAGGAGACCGTTATCGACAGAAAACACCAGGTCAGAAGCTTTTGGAGCACGAAATTCGTACCGCGGTTCGCATTGCTGTGAATGAGTGGCCCGAAGGGCAACCAGCACGGTGGGCCCGGACCTGCCGCCATCTCGCCGGGGAACGCGGCACGGCTGCCCCGGTCGGCGTCGAGCGTGTGACGTCACCCGCGACTCGGATCGGCTGAGGCGCTCTCCCCAGGACCGGGGACGCGGGTGGGGCAGACCGACTCGGTCGGCGATGATTTGAGAGGGCGTTTGAAGTGGGCCGATAGCTACTGAGCGACCTGCGATCCGATCGCGTGCTCGACGCGCTGTCGGTGCAGCAGCTCGCCCTCGACAAATACATCGGCAAGGCTGGCGTTGTGGAGTTCCTCACCGGCCAGCGCACGTGGAAGCCGACACGCAGACGGCGCAGTGACTTCGCTGGCCTTCTACACGTCCGCCTCGGGCCGCCGTTCCTCGAGGATCTCAAGGACCTGAATCTTGCCCGCCGGGACGATGTGAGCAGCGGGAATGTAGTGGTGCGTCGTCCACCACGCGTCCGTATCGATCTCCTGGGCTGCCCGCCCCCACTGCATCATCTCCAGCTCCTCCCCAGGCCGGAAAACCCTCGACTTCCCTTCCAGCGAGTTGGCGCGATGTTCCTCGCTGATGCGGACCCGAGCACGCACGAACCAGTCCTGCGCGGCGACATCTCCAGGCAGGTCACCATCAGTCATTCCAGATATCTACCCGCATTACTCCACATATTGCATATCGCCACGCCGACCGGCCGGCGCACACCGGGCCGGCCATACGCGACTGGGACGACGTCACCGCCCGCTACACCACAGCATCCAGAACCTGCCCCGCAAAAGGGCATCACTGGCGGGCGGGGAAGCCACGGTGCCTTCCCGGCCCGCTCATCCTTGCGCCTCATCCAGTTCTACAGCCGCTCACGTGCCGGATCTCCTGCCGAACAGCGCCTTGAGCAGACCGGGTGGCTGGTGGGCGAGGTCCGTGCGGCAGTCGGGGCAGTGGCGGCCGTCCTCGGGCGGGGCGTCGTCGTACCGAAGGCCGGACGCGCCGGTGACGGGCAGGCCGCAGCGCTCGCAGGGAGCCGGCGGCGGTGGCGGGTCTGCAAGGGGTGCTTGTTCGCAGCTCGCGCTGCAGGTCGGCTTCGCGCTGAAGGCGTTCCTGTTCCAGCTCCTGATCGCGTTCGCGGCGGCGTTCTTCGTCGCGGTGGTGCCAGGCGTCGATGTCGTCGGGGTTGTCGAGGGCGTCGGTGAGGGTTTCCCACCGGCGATGGCCGCAGCGCCACCACACCGCCTCCAGCGGCCCGTGCTCTTTGAGGCGGGGCAGGGTGGTGACCAGCAGCGGGACGGCGTCGGTGTAGTTGGTGTAGCCGTCGGCGGGGCCGCTGAGGATGCTGCCCATGCGTTCGTAACGGCCCGACCAGATGTCGCGGGTCCCTTCCAGGACCCGGTTCATGCGGTTCTTCAAAGCCTGCTCGCCGGTGCGGATGCCAGGGTTGAACACCACAGCCACCGGCGGGTGCCCCTCCCGCCCGGTCGGCGGATACAGAGTGCTCCACACCGGGACCTCCAGGCCCTGGTGGCCCTTGGTCTTCAGGTGGAAGAAGCGGCGGTAGCGGTCGAACTTGGCTGCCAGCACGTCCAGGGTCTCGGTGCAGTTGTCGACCTCCACCAGCAACACCGGCACCCCCGCCTCCGGGGCCAGCAACACCGCGTCGGCCTGGACCGCGGAGCGGTTACACCCGACGGCGGGCAGGTGATGGACCACCTCCGTGGACCACGAGGCGACCGTGCCGATCCCCGCCACCCCCGAATCGCCGGTGCCCTGCTCCGCAGCGACAGTGTCTTGCGCGGGCGGGAGCGAGGCTGCGGTCTCGGGCCGGCTGCGGCGTACGGGCCGGGTGGCTTCCGGGATGGTGTGGGTGATGGCGATGATCGTCTCGTTGACCGCCATCGCGTGCGGGGCGCCAGGGCGGGCCGCGCCGCGAGCGGTCCCGCCCATCTCGCCCAGCGGACGGGCGAGGACCTCGGAGGCGGCCTCCAGACCGAGCGCGGTCAGCCCCCACAGCTTGTTGCCGTCCCGCGCACTGCCCTCCGGGACAACGAGGCTGTGGCGGGCCAGGTCCAGGCATAGATCACTAAGAGCGCGACCAGACCGAGGCAGACGGACAGGCAGACCACGCCAATCACCATGCGGTCGAGCCCTTCACTGGTCATTTGGGCACCTCCTTGCTGCGGAATCGGCGCAGGGCATCACGGACTGCGCTACGGAGTTGGCGCGAGGCACGGTTTGAAGGGGTGGGCCGGACGGCGGCAAACATCCCGACCTGCTCGGCGAGATCGACCAGCGTCCGCGCCTGATCGCGTTCGATCTCTACGAGCAGGCGCGCGTCGAAGTAGAGCCACACGTCGGCGTCGCTCTTGGCCCCACCGATTACGGAACACGCTTATGTCCTTGGGTCTGATCACTCGGCGCCCCTGCCGCCCTCGTGGAGGCGGAACCACACGGCTTTGGACGTGGGTGTCAGTCCGCCGGACAGCGAGGCCCCCATTGATCGGCGAGCTGATCAACGACATAGAGGCCGAGTCCTCCCTCACGGTTGGTGTCGTCAGGGGCAGCGGGCAGTTCCTTCGGCAGGTCGTCGTCAGTGCGCGCGCCATCCGACTCGGTCGAGTGGCACAGGGCGGGAACGCCACACGTGCCGGGCCCCACAGTCGTGATCAGACGCGCGTTCTGGTGCGAACACACGGCGTCCAAAGGGGACCTCAAGATCAAAGGCCGCCCCGAGCGCGAGATCGTCAGCACACCGGGAGAGGCCATTCGCAAAATCCGCATGAACGTCCGCAGGCTGGCGCCCACCCTCCCGTCATTCGGACAAGAGCGCGCTCTCAACTGGACTGACAGCGGCGGATGTTTGCAGGCGACCGGCGCTCTCCACCGCGGCGAACCCTGCGGATTCTCGATCAGCAGCCACGGCACTTGGTACGAGTGGACCGTTCGGTCCTTTGATCAATTCCTCGCGCCCGCCGAGCTGTTGCTGCCACTCGTGCCGGTCCATTCGGCGCCCCGCCCCCGCTACGCATCGCACTGAGTCGTTGGAGACAGGATGCTGTCTGACTTGATCGTCGCCCCCTTCCTGGACGACTACTTGATGCTCCGGCCATGAAGCACCGCCGGGTTGAAGATCCCGGCGCACAGGTACCTCGAACTGCGCTCCGCGGCACGGACACGACGATGCACTCGTGGCTGTCCAGCCGCGTTCAGCGCACCTGGGGACTCGGCATCAGCCATCGCTGCCCCGGCGAGGCCCTGCTGATTCGCGACCCGTCCCCCTACAACAAGGACTGCTACCTCAGCGCCTATTACCGGCGCATTGCCGCCCGCCGTGGTCGGCAATGGGCACTGATCGCTGTCATGCACAAGCTCGCCATAACGATCTGGCACATCCTCAGGAACAAGACCGCTGCTAGGACCTCGGGCCCGACCACTTCACCCGACCAGCCCCCGAACGTGCCATGCGCCGGATGACCAAGGAAGTCAACCGTCTCGGCCTGACCATACGCTTCGAACCCATCACCGCGACGGCCTGATCACGTGTCAGAGTCAAGGTCAGACGATCATTCGACCCTTCGTGTCGGCTCACTGAAATGAAGCTGCGGAGATAAAGTGCGCAGTGCTTTGTCAATGCGTGTCGGCTCTCTTCGGCCGCCTGCGCAGCTGGTTGCCGCTCGGAGGAAGTAGCCCGTGCAGATCTGTGTGGTGGCGCTCGGAAAGATCGGTCTGCCGCTGGCTGTCCAGTTCGCGGCAAAAGGCCACCACGTCATCGGCGCCGACGTGGATGAGCGAGTCGTGCGCCTGGTCAATGAGGGCGTTGAGCCGTTCCCCGGCGAGGCTGAACTCGCTGAGCGGCTGAAGACCGTCGTCGCGGCGGGGCGGCTGCTGGCCACCACCGACACGACCGCGGCGGTCACGCACGCCGAGGCGGTCGTCCTGGTCGTTCCGGTATACGTCGACGCCCAGGGCACGCCCGACTTCGGTTGGATGGATACGGCGACGCAGGCGGTGGCGCGCGGACTGCGGCCGGGCACACTCGTGTCCTATGAGACGACACTGCCCGTCGGTACCACTCGAGGGCGCTGGGCGCCCATGCTCGAGCAGGGCAGCGGGCTGACCGCGGGCCGGGACTTCGCTCTCGTATTCAGCCCCGAACGGGTGCTGACCGGACGTGTATTCGCCGACCTGCGCCGCTACCCCAAGCTGCTCGGCGGCATCGACGTGGCCTCCGCCCGCCGAGGTGTCGAGTTCTACGAGTCCCTCCTCGACTTCGACGTACGCGACGAACTGCCTCGTCCCAACGGCGTCTGGGACCTCGGCTCGGCGGAGGCCGCGGAGTTCGCGAAGCTGGCCGAGACGACCTACCGTGACGTGAACATCGGGCTGGCGAACCAGTTCGCACGGTTCGCGGACCGCATCGGCATCGACATCGAGCTGGTGATCGACGGCTGCAACTCGCAGCCGTACAGCCACATCCACAGGCCTGGCATCGCCGTAGGCGGTCACTGCATTCCCGTCTATCCGCGGATGTATCTGTGGAACGACTCGGACGCGACAGTCGTACAAGAGGCCCGTACGGCCAATGCCTCGATGCCCGAGTACGCGGTACGGCGGCTTGCGGAGGTGTACGGCGACCTGACCGGCGCAGGCGTGCTGGTATTGGGCGCCGCCTATCGGGGCGGCGTCAAGGAGACCGCATTCTCCGGGGTGTTCCCCGTCGTCGAGGCGCTGCGGGCGCGCGGCGCCGAGCCGTACGTGTCCGACCCGCTGTACACGGCCGATGATCTGAGGGCACTCGGCCTGCCACCGTACAGCGGCCAGACAGTCACCGCCGCTGTCGTCCAAGCCGATCACGGCGAGTACCGAGAGCTCGGATCCGACCGGTTCCCGGAGGTGCGCGTCGTGGTCGACGGGCGGCGGATCACCGACCCCGATCGATGGGCCGGGGCCGAGGTGATCCTTCTTGGTGCGCCGACCCGGACGGCTCAGCGGGCTTGAGATCCGCTCACGCGATCTTCCAGCGCCCGCACCACACGGGGTGCTGCTTTGCCGTCGCCGTACGGCACGCCGCGTGAGCTCTTGGGTGCAGGACGCAGGACGGTGTCACGCCATGCCTGGGAGCCCAGTTCACAAGGATCCGGCACGAGTGCGTTCCAGCCACCCCGGAGCGTTTCGGGCCATTCCGTCTCCGTACGGAGTGTCGTGCAGACGCGCTCCAAGAGGAACGCCTCTTTCTGGAGTCCTCCCGAGTCGGTGATCACACCACGCGAGCCGAGCACCGTGCGGATCAGCTCGGCGTAGGGAAGGGGGCGGCTGATACTGAGGGAGCCGCTGTCGAGCTTGATGCCGAAGTCCTCTGCACGTGCGAGCAGCCTGGGATGGGCGGCCAGGGCGACGGGAACCGGCAGACTGGCCAGGGCATCCACGAGAGCGGCCAGGCGATCGGGACGATCCGTGTTCTCGGCCCGGTGCAATGTGGCGAAGAGGTAGGGCTCCTGAGCGTTGACGAAGGCCGGAAGTGCGGCGGTGGCCTTGTCCCTCAGCACCTTGTCCCTGATGCGCAGGCACGTGTCGACCATGACGTCCCCGGTCAGGACCACACGGTCGGCCAGGCCCTCGGCTGCCAG
This sequence comes from Streptomyces sp. SLBN-8D4, assembly GCF_049739545.1. Classification (NCBI taxonomy): domain Bacteria; kingdom Bacillati; phylum Actinomycetota; class Actinomycetes; order Kitasatosporales; family Streptomycetaceae; genus Streptomyces; species Streptomyces sp. SLBN-8D4. The sequence goes on along the minus strand of NZ_JBMGQC010000001.1, from coordinate 6,233,992 downwards.
GTGGTGCACCGCCTCCTCGGTGGGTGCGAGCAGCAGATCGGCAGCGTGGTCCGTGAGAACGCGGTTGTGCTCCTCGGGCATCCGCCGGTTGAAAGAGCGCAGGCCCGCTTCCAGGTGGGCAACGGGGATGTGCTGTTTGGCAGCGGAAAGGGCGCCGGCAAGAGTGGAGTTGGTGTCTCCGTAAACGAGCACCCATTCAGGGTGTGCGGCGGCGATGACGGGATCGAGGGCCGCCAGAATGGTACCGGTCTGCACGCCGTGGGTGCCTGAGCCAACGCCCAGGTGCACGTGGGGCTCGGGGATGGAGAGGCCGGTGAAGAAGACGTCGGACAGATCGGCGTCGTAGTGCTGACCGGTGTGGACGATCATATGATCGTGCTCCGTGTTCCCGAACGCTGCGGCGACTGCGGCAAGCTTGACGAATTGGGGTCGCGCCCCGACTACGCTCATGACCTTCACGGGTTCGACTTTTCTCGGTATTGAGCTGAAAGCTCCGTCAGAATTCCGTCGTTCTCCGAGTAGAGATTCCCATTGCTCGGGCACTCCCAGAGTCCGACCCGATCCGGCAGTGCCCGCAGACGCTCGCCGGCAGGTCCCACCCATCCGATCTGACGGGCAGGGACACCGGCGACGAGGGCGAAGTCCGGCACGTCCTTGGTGACAACGGCCCCCGCGGCGACCATCGCCCAGCGGCCGATGCCGACCGGAGCCACACACACTGAGCGCGCGCCGAGTGACGCGCCCTCAGCGACCCGGACGCCGACCGCCTCCCAGTCACCGGCGCGCTTCAGACGTCCGTCCGCGCCGACGGCGCGAGGATTGCGGTCGTTCGTGAGGACGACCGCGGGCCCGACGAAGACGCCGTCGGCCAGCTCGGCAGGCTCGTACACCAGCGCATGGTTCTGAATCTTGACCCTGTGGCCGATCTTCACACCGGGCCCCACATAGACACCCCGACCCACGACGCAGTCGCAGCCGAGCACCGCTTCCTCGCGGATCTGCGCGAGTTCCCACACAGTCGTACCCGGGCTGAGCACGGCCGACTCGTCGACCTGCGCACCGGGCGCGATCCGTACCTGCGCAAACGCCACCTCACCGCTTTGGTTCATGTGCTGAGCAACGAGCACTAACTGCTCCGGGTACTGGGTCTCCGCGTAGCCTCGCCAGGCTGGTTCCTGGCCCTTGGCAGGGGTGCTCGTCATGACCGCTGGGGGACCACCGCCAGGGTCGGCGTGCGCGGGCGTCGCAGGCTCACGGATGCCTTCCGCCGTGCCGAGTCGAGGACAGCCTCCGCCACCTCCACCGTCCTCAGCCCCTGATCGAGCGTGACGATGTCCGTGGCCTTCCCGTCCACGGCATCACGGAACAGCTCGTGCTCGACGAGGAGCGGCTCACGCTTGGGGATGGCGTAGCGGACCATGTCGCCCTCGGCCACGCCGCGGAAGGCGCGCAGGGCCTCCCACTCGGTGGCCACCGCTCCGTTGGCGTGGAAGGTCAGGTCTGCCGTGAGAGTGTCGGCGACGAGGCAGCCACGCTCGCCGGTCACCGCCGTGTAGCGCTCCTTGTGGGGGCTGAGCCAGTTGACGAGGTGGCTGACCAGGGTGCCGTCGCTGAGGTCGGCGACCACGGAGACCATGTCCTCATGGAGTCGGCCGCTCTTGGACACCGTGCGCGCGGATAGCGAGACGTAGTCGTGTCCGGTGACCCAACTGGTGAGGTCGATGTCGTGGGTGGCCAGGTCCTTGACGACCCCGACATCGGCGATGCGGTGTGGGAAGGGTCCCTGGCGCCGCGTGACCACTTGGAAGACGTCCCCGAGTTCTCCCGCCTCGAGTCGGGAACGCAGGCTCTGCAGTGCCGGGTTGAACCGCTCGATGTGTCCGACACCGGCGACCAGTCCCGCTCTGTCGAAGGCGTCGACCAGTCGCTGTGCGGCCGTCGCCGAGTGGGCGAGCGGCTTCTCGATCAGCGCGGGCACGCCGTTGTCGGCCAAGTCCAGGCCGACCTCCTCGTGCGACGCCGTGGGACAGGCGACCACCGCGTAGTCGAGTCCACGCGCGAGCAGCTCATGCAGGGTGGCGACGACAAGGGTGTTCCGGCCGGCACCCGTGGTGTCACCTGCCGGGTCCATGACGCCCACCAACTCGACGCCGTCAAGCGACGACAACACCCGGGCATGGTTGTGTCCCATTGCTCCAAGGCCGATGAGCCCGGCCCGCAGGGTGCGCCGGCTCACCCGACTCTTCCGGCATCGTTCACGGCCTGTGCGATCCGCTCCAGCTCGGCCTGCCGCAGGGTCGGGTGTACCGGGAGGGAAAGAACCTCCGTCGCTGCCCGATCGGTCTCGGGCAGGGGCGGGCTGCCCTGGTCCTGATAGGGCCTGAGTCGGTGGATCGGGGTCGGGTAGTACACCGCACTGCCGATGCCCTGTCGCGCCAGGTCCCGCTGCACGGCATCCCGGAGACCGCCGCGGGATGCGGACCGTGTACTGGTGGTAGACGTGCCGCGCACCGTCGGCCTCCTGTGGAACGGACAGCTCCTCGATGTGGGTGTCGAGCACCTTGGCGTTGGCTCTCCGCCGCTCCGTCCAGGCCGGCAGCTGCTTCAGCTGCTCACGGCCGACGGCCGCCGCGACGTCGGTCATCCGCATGTTGGCCCCGACGATCTCGTTCTCGTAGCGCTGCTCCATGCCTTGGTTCCGCAGAAGCCGAAGGGTGCGGGCGAGGTGCGGATCGGCGGTCGAAATGATGCCGCCCTCGAGAGCGTGCATGTTTTTCGTGGGATAGAAGCTGAAGCATCCCGCCTCACCGAAGGTGCCGACGGGGCGTCCGTGCAGCGTGGCTCCGTGCGCCTGACAGGCATCCTCCAGTACGGCGAGCCCATGGCGTGCGGCAAGTTGCATCAGCTGGTCCATGGGCGCGGGGTGCCCATACAGATGCACCGGCATGAGCGCGGCGGTGCGCGGACCGATCATCGCTGATACGGCGAGCGGGTCGAGGCAGTAGGTGCTGGACGTGATGTCGGCGAAGACTGGATCGGCGCCTACGAGGCGTACTGCGTTGGCGGTCGCCGCGAACGAGAACGAGGGCACCACGACCTCGTCTCCCGGTCCGATGCCCAGAGCCATGAGGCTCAGCTGCAGGGCGGAGGTTCCTGAGTTGACCGCTACGCAGGCGCGGCCGGCGACCAATTCGGAGAACGCATCTTCGAACGCGGCCACTTCCGGGCCCTGGACGACACGGCCACTACGCAGAACGCGTACGGCCGCAGCGATCTCGGCTTCTCCGATCACGGGTCTGGCCGCCGGGATCGATGGAAGGGAGCGGGTCACTGGACTTCTCCGTTCGAGGGGCGGAAGAGAGTCGACCCACGTTCAACTTCTCGTTGACCCGTCCGGTTTTCCTGCGCGCCGCGTATCCACCCTTATGGATGATCGCGACGCGACCAGCTCCACCGCCCGAGGCGAATCGGCGACATCGATGACGCATCGCTCACAGCCGAACCAGTCCGCTCACCTCCCTGGCGATCTCCAGGGCACACTCGTACAGCTCCTCACGAGGCCCGCCCCAGGGGTCCGGGATGTCGTCCTCGGCCTGCGGGACCGGGGCCGCGGTACCGCGACGATTGGCAGCCGCTGCCACCACTGCCTCGAATCCGCCCCCACCCTCCCCTGCGGCTCCCCCGTTCGCGAGCCGCACGAACTCCTTCAGGGTGAAGCAGCGCCGCATCGCCGCCGGGGCGAGGCGGACGGCCGCCTCGCGGTGCTCGCGCGCGAGTCCGAGGACCAGTGGGGCACCCGCCATGAGCTGTGCGGTGAGCGGGCGGGAGACGAATCCGGAGCCGTCGCCTCCCAGCCGTTCCAGGACCGCCCGGGTGGTGTCCTCCATGCGGGGACGGTGACACGCCTGCGTACCGGCGCTCTCCGGCCGCAGGACCGAGCCCTGCGGCAGCCTCGCCGCCAGGAGGCGCTCGGCGAGCACCGAGCGGTACACGTTGGCCGTGCAGACGAACAGGATCCGGGTCATGTCCCGTCCGTGGTACGCGTCACCGCCGAGGCGGCCGCCCCCTCCGGCGTGGCCGACGTACGCGGAGCGGGCAGCTCGCCGTAGGCGCCGTAACGGCCATAACGGCCGCCCTTGGGAACCGGAGCCATACTGAACACGGTGCCGAGCACGCGCGCGCCCACGCGCTCCAGTGATTCCTTGGCGGTGCGCACCTGGTCCCGGTTGGTCTTCCCGGCCCGTACGACGAGCAGCGCGCCCTGGGTGAGGGAGGCGAGCCCCGCGGTGTCGGCGACCGGCAGCAGCGGCGCCGTGTCGATGATCACGACGTCGTACATGTCGGCGAGCTCGCGCAGCACCTCTTCCATACGCGCCGAGGCGAGCAGTTCCGCGGGGTTCGGCGGCACAGCGCCGCTGGCGAGCACCGAGAGCCCGCCGGCGACCTTCTGCATCACCTCCTCGACACGGGCCTGTCCGATGAGCACCGTGGTCAGACCGCCGTCCTGGACGAGGCCGAAAGCCGGTGCCACGCAGGGGCGGCGGAGGTCGCCGTCCACAAGGCAGGTGGAGACGCCGGCCTCGGCGAGGGATCGGGCGAGGTTCATCGCGATGTTCGTCTTGCCCTCACCGGGCACCGAGCTCGTCACCAGGATGATCCGCGGCGGATCGTCGACCTGTGAGAACTGCAGGTTGGTCCGCAGCTTGCGGAACGCCTCGGCACGCGCGGAGTGCCCGTCGGCACCGATCAGCGGCTGCCTTGGGGCGTTCCTGTCGTACGGGATGGTGGCGAGGCCGGGCATGGCGGTGAATGCCCCCAGTGCCTCGCTCGTCTTGAACGTGGTGTCGAGCGTCTCAAGGAGGGCCACCAGCCCCGCGGCGAGCAGCAGGCCGCCCACCACACCCGCGGCCAGGTTGAGCAACGGGCGGGGCTCTGTGGGAGAGGTCGGGGCGACGGCTGCCTCGGTGACGCCCATGGAGACCGGGGAGACCGGGCGTGCGGCCGTGTCGTCATCGGCCCCGTCGCCCTTCTTGGATGTCGAGGAGACCGACCGCTTGGGGGTCTCCAACTGCTCGACGACCGAACTGAACCGCTTTGCCACGGCGTTGGCGATGCGCGCCGCGCGCCGGGGCGCGGTGTCCCGGACGGTGATGTCGATGAGCACGGTCTTGAGCGGGACGCCGGCGGTGATCCGGGACGCCAGCTCCTCCGGAGTGGTGTGCAGCCGCAGCTGTTTCACCACCGGAGCGGTGACCTGACGGGTCCTCACAATCTCGGCGTACGACTGCACGCGCGCCTGCGAGAACGTCTGCCCCTGGTTCAGATCGATGGTGTTCTCGCCGGCGCGGGTGGCGACGAAGAGCTGCGTCCTCGCTTCGTAGACGGGGGTGCTCGCGCTTGTCACGGCGAGCGCCGTCCCGACCGCGAGAACCAGACAGACGACGACCGTCGGCCATCGTCTGGCAAGAGCCTTCAGGAATCCTTGGAGATCCAAGCTGCACCCCTCACGGGACTGAGGGAACCACCCGAATCGGGGCTTTCTGTTCCCTATGGACGATGTCGACCATAGGGACTCGGACTCTTCGAAAGAGGGATCCACCCCTTGTGTCGCCCCCTCGAAAGTCCCTTGCGACGCGCACCGCGCGAGCCGGGACTGGGCCAATCCGGTGACTTCTCGCGCCATCAGACTAACGAGTGTCGTTATGTTCTCTTTGCGCCATGTATCCAGGTCTTGGTGTCCACACCAAATGACGGCCGCCGCACGATCAGGCCCGGACCCAAGTCGAGGAGATTGAGGAAAATGACAGCATCACGCAGATGGCGGGCCGCTCTGGTGTCGGCGGCCTCGACTGCCATTCTCATCGGAGCACCGCTGATCGGGGCGCAAGCCGCCTCGGCGCAGCCGTACCCGCCGCCGCCCCCGCCCCTGTCCGTCAGTACCACGATGGTGACAGCCGGGGACTCCTTGGACTTCAGCACCTCCGCCGGGGTGTTCGCCCCCAGGTCGAGCGTCACAGCGCTGCTGGAATCGACCCCGGTCGTGCTCGGCCACTTCCGGGCCCGGGCCGACGGATCGGTTTCGGGAACCGTGACCATCCCGGCGAACACCATCACCGGCTGGCACGTGTTCCGGCTCACCTCGGCTCATCCCGACCCGAGTGTCGGCGTCAGCATCTACGTGCGGGGCAGTGTGAAGCCCACCCCGCCCCCCAAGCCGCCCCACCACCCGGGCAAGCCCGGGCACCACGGCACGCCGGCACACAGTGGCCACAACGGAGGTGGCGTCGGACCCAACGACTCCCACGAACTCGCCGCAGCCGTCGGCCCGGCGAGCTACCCGGACGTGAACGGGAACGCCGAGAAGCTCGCGGCGACGGGCAGTGACAAGGCCCTGGTGATCGGCGGCACCGCGACCGCCCTCCTCGCGGCCGGTGGTGGCACGATGCTGGCCGTGCGGCGTCGTCGCAGCTCCTGACAATCAGAGCGTGCCCACAGCAGGACTACGGCGTCCCGGCCCCGGCCGGGACGCCGTCCGCCTGCCCGGGCCAGCCGTTCCGGCAACCGGGCGGCGCGCTGTCGCAGCACCGTGCTCCTGGCCACCGCTCCCTCTGCATCGGAGCCACCGCGCTGCTCACCCGGTCCGAGCCGGTGGCGGCCCGGGAGCGTCCCAGCAGTGTCCGACGATCCGGCCTGCCGAAGCCGCACTCACCGACGGCAGGCTGGCCCCCACCAGGTCGAACACAAGGTCTGATCCCGGGGCGTGGGGAGGGTTTCGAGGACCTTCGCCCGCAGGCTTCGGCGAGGGGACCACTCTGATGGGCCGGCCTCGCCTCGGGCCTCTTGCGTGCCGGCGAAGTCCCCCCCCCGGCTCTCCTCTTCCGGCATGAGGTACCCCTCGCGGCCCCTGGGCGTCCAGCGGGATCACATCGTCCCCGCCCGGACCACATTCCTGTACAGCCGTTCGAGTTCGGCGACCTTCAGGGAACCACGCTCGGTCTGGCCGATCAGCTGGTTGTTGGCAAGGCGACCGGCGGCATCCAGTGGCCCCGTGCCTGAGAGGGCATCAGCCAACGTGCTGACCAGCGGATCGGGAAGCAGGTCCGCCAGCAGGCCGTCCGCCAGCAGTTCCCGGTAGGGCGCGATGTCGGAGAGCAGCAGCCGGCACCCGGCAGCCGCAGCCTCGAGCACCGAGGAGCTTCGCTGGTCGGACCGGGGGACCGAGATCGCCACATCGCTCGCGCGCATCAGGCTGAACATCTCGGCCTGGCAGAGTCGCTGATCGACGAGGGCGACCCGGCCGGACAGGTCTTGTGCCCGGGCGCGCAACAGCCCGAGATATTCCTGCTGCGCCTGTCTGGCGGCCACGTGAATCGGCTGGTGACCCGCCACCAGCAGGAGGAACAGGTCCGGCCGGACCCGCGCGGCGCGGGAGAAGGCCGCGAGGATCTCGTGTGTCCGGTAGACCTCCGACGTGCTGCGGACCGACAGCGCGACCGTGGCTTCCGCCGGAATGCCGTACTTCGCGCGTGTCACCCGGGGATCGGCGTCGTGCCCGGCATCCAGCAGCACGTCCGGTACCCCCCAGGACAGGACCGTGATCCGTGAGCGGAGGACCCGGTACCGGCTCGCGACCAGCTCAGCCACCTCCCGGGAGGTCGGCACCACGCGCGCGGCCCGCCGCAGCGCCTGCCGAGCGACCAGCGCCCGGCCGAGATGCCGGTCCGCCGCGCGCAGTTCGGAGCCCCACGGCGTGACAAGCAGCGGCACTGCCGGGCGGGCCGGCAGCAGAAGGGAGAGCGCCCCGTGCACACCGAGCGAATGCACGTGGATGACATCCGGCCGCGCCCCGCGCACCTCGCGGCGCAGCCAGTGCCCCGCGCGCAGCACCCGCAACGGCCGGCCCCCTCCGGCGGGGGCGGATGTGATTCGCCAGTCATCGGGACACAGGCCCGGCCCGTGCCAGCTGCAGACCGTCACCTGATGCCCCCGCAGGGCCAGGTCGTCCGCCCAACGCCGGGTGTGCGCCGACGTGGCCGGCGCGAGCAGGACGACGCGCAGCGGCGCGGCCGATGCATCGTCCATACCCCGCCGTAGCGGGACGTGATCACGATCCTGCACGGTGCTCCCTGAGTACGAAACGGCCCTTGCCCGCCGCTGCTCGCAACCGCTTGGTCGGGCTCCTCGTGTAGCGCTCCCACGCGGTGCCCACCGCCAGCCATCGCGGGTCGGCGAGCGCGCATCCAGCCGCGGTCAGCAAAGCAGTGTGCAGGCAGTGGTAGGCGAAACTGGCGGGCGCGTGGTGCCGCAGGTCGTATCGGGTCCAGTACCCCAGGTCGAACTCGGGCAGCGAGTCGCGCAGCCGGTCCGCCACGCGCTCGTGGACGGTCCCGCCCTGATGCCCACTCAGCTCGCACAGACCGAAGAGGGCAAAGACCGCACCGTTGAGAATGTGACTGACCGGGTCCGACGGGCACTCCTCGGGAAAAGGGCGCCCCAGTTGGTCGTAGTGCGAGCAGCCGCCCGCCTCCAGCGGCCGAAGCATCAGTTCCACCGCACCCTCACTCGCATCGAGAAAGGACCGCTCGCCGGTCGTGGCGTATGCACGCAGCATCACGGACACCGCCAGGCCCTGAGCCATGGCGGAGTACCAGCCCGGGCGTACGCCGTACCGCGGCACCGGTACCGGATAGCGCCAGCCGCCATTGCTGTCCTGGCCGGCACGCAGCCATCTGGCCTGGGTCAGCAGAGCCTGGATGCCCGGCGGCCGTTCGTCCGCAGTGGCAGGGGACCATCCGGCGGCGAGGTCGCGGGTGTGCTGGGCGAGCGCATACAGGCTGACCGAGACCGGGTTCCGGTACATTGCGCCGGACACGGCACGCGTCACCACGACGTGCTCGTGGTCGAGCACGCTCCCGGCGGTCATCGGCCGCAGGTCGAGCGGGTATCTACCCGGTTGACCGGTCGGCATGTCACCTGGCGGTGTCGTCACGTCGACCGGGAAGCTCGGCCGCCGCAGATCGCGTACCGCCTTCCCCGCCATGCCGGCAAGGGTTGCCGTGGACCACGCCCTGTCCTTCACGCCTTCCTCCAGCGCAGCGGCCGGCGTCGCCCCCGCGCGGCCAGCGCCTGGTGGTACAGCTCGTCCACCTGGCTCACTGTCCCGGCGATGTCGAATTGCCGGAACGCGAGTTCGCGGCCGCGGTCGGCCATGCGGAGGCGTGCTGCGGGATCGGCGACCAGTGCGTTCACGGCCTGTGCCAGTGCTGCCGCGTCGGCGGGTGGGACCAACAGGCCGGTATGGCCGTGCTGGACGGTGTCCGGCAGGCCACCGACCTCGGTCGCCACCACGCCCTTACGCATGAGCAGCGCCTCCACCACGGTGTAGCAGGCGGACTCGTCCATGGAGGGGTTCACCAGTACGTCCAGCCCGGCCATGACCGAGCTGATGTCGGACCGGAAGCCGGTGAACCGGATCCGGTCGGCGACGCCGAGCCGGGCGGCGCGGCGTTCCAGCTCTCTCCGGTACTCTCCGTCGCCGACCAGCTCGTCGCCGACCACGAAGAACCTGGCGTCGGAGTTCTGCCGCAGAATCAGCGGGACTGCGTCGATGAAGACTTCGTGCCCCTTGACGCCGACCTGGCGGAACTCGCGCAACTTGCTCGGATACATGTAGGCGACCATGCCGATGGCCGGCGTGTCGCCGCCGAGCCCGAACTCCCGGCGGAACGGCCCCGGCGGCGTTGCCGGATCGAACCGGTGCACGTCGCAGCCGTAGTAGCTGACCGCGACCGACCGCGCTCCCATGGCCCGGTAGCGGTGCGCGATCGCCCGGCACGACCCGAGCACCAGGTCATCCCGACGCAGCGAGAGCCATTCCAGGATCCGGAAGGGAGCCATCCGTAGATGCACCAGTCCTGGAACCTGCGACACGACCAGCGCCGGCCGATGGGCAAACGAGGCCACTCGTGCCGCGAGCATCGCGATGATCAGATGCGAGTGGATGACATCCGGTTTGTACTCCCTGACGAACTTCATCAGCCGCCACTGCGCGGCCATCAGCCCGGGCAACTGTCTGATACGACGGGACAGTCCGAACCCGATGATCTCCACCCGGACGCCCCCGACCCTGCGCAGCCGGTCGGCGAGCGGGCCTTCGCGGGGCAGCACCGCGCAGACCTCGTGGCCCAGCTCGGCCAGCCCCCGCACCTGATCGTGGAACCAGCTCCCACCGACGGCGGTCGAGGTGATCTGGAGGATGCGCAGCCGCCGCGGGGGCTTCCCGCTGTCGAACGTACTCATCGCGCCACCGGCGCAGGCGCCGACGCCAGTACCGGTGCTGATTCCGGCACCGGTACTGGTGCCGGCCCCCGTGATGGGCCGACCGGAACCGGCTTCGCAGCCAGAACGATCAGCATCAGGGCGGCCAGCAGAGGGGGCACCAGCAGGACCTCACCGAACAGCGAGCAGACCCCGGCACCGACCATGGCCAGCAGCGCCGCCTCACCCGCGGGATCACCGGAGCGGATCGCCCGCAGAGCTCGGAGGGCGCCGAGCACGGCAAGTGCGCCGATCCCGAGCGCCCCCACAAGCCCTGTCTGCGAGAGCACGGTCAGGTACGTGTTGTGCGCGAATTCCAGGAGCGGGAACTGTAGGAACATGACCTCGTAATCACCGGTGGCTTGGTAAAAGGCGGGCAACTGGGCCGCGAAGTTCAGGTATCCGACGCCGAAAGCCGGGTGTGCCTCGAACATCCGCAGGGCGCTGCTCCACAGATCGAGCCGTACAGCGGAGTTGGCGTCCGGAGCGCCGCCGAGGATCGAGTCGAACCGGGCCGCGATCGCCGCGGGCAGCAGCGGCAGCATGCAGGCCGCGCCGGCACCCAGGGCCAGGACACCGCGCAGTGATCTGCGGGCGGCATAGAGAGCGATCATCGCGATGCCCGCCAGATAGGCCGCGCGGCTCAGCGAGTACGCAACCCCCAGGGCGAGCACGACGACCGCGGCGGCGGTGGCCAGTCGCGTCACGCGCCCCTGGACGGCCGTGCAGCGTCTGAGCAGGACTGCGGCCGCCATGACGAACAGGGCTCCCACGGCGTTGTGGTTGGCCGTGCCCTCTTGGGTGATGGCCAGAACAGCGGTGTCGGCAGGGGTGAGGTCCGCCTTCATGGCGAAGATGGACCCGGCTTGGGCGATTTCGATCACGGCCAGAATCACACTGCCGCAGCAGAACACCGTGAGCGCCCGGTCAAGAGCGGGTCCCGGTGGGGCGATCAGTGGTACGAGCAACAGCGGCGCGCACATCAGCAGCAGGTATTGCCAGTTACCGGTTCCCTGCAGCCCGGTGTCGCCGACCACGGCGCTGGCGGCCGCCATATAAGCGACCGTGCCGACGGTGATCAGGGCGCCGATCAGCTTCGGCCACGCGATCCCCGCGCCGGCGACGACGCGACCCAGCAGGCAGAGGAGCATCAGGGCGACCAGCCGTCTCGGGCTGATGAGCGATGTCCCGATGTCCGACTGCGAGAGCGGGATCGCGACCGCGAGCACATACAGACCCGCGTCCGGGATCAGTAGGCAGGCCACGACGATGACCGCGAGCCCGACGGCGGCGCTGACCAGGCTGACGGCGGGGCCGTACGCCATCGCGAGGTAGCCGACTCCTGCCACGGTCACAAGCCCCGCCGCGACCAGGTGGGTTCGCCTGAGCATCATGGACCTCACGTACCTCTGATACACGGCCGGCCGGCGGTCGCCGCCCCACTTGGCCACCAGTCGGCCGAGCGGTCGGCGCGCGGGGGCGGGCTGCCCGCCCTCGGTGGCAGGCCGAGCCGGCGGGTGCGGGCCGGCGCGGACGCCCCACCGCACACCCCTGCCGATCAGCACCGCGAACACCAGGTATCCGGCCGAGTCGGCCGCGCCGGCACCGACTGCCGCATAGTGGGGGGTCAGGACTCCGAGCAAAGCGACGTTGACCATCCCAGCGATCACGGTGGCCACGATCACCGGCCGAAGCAGGTCGGTGGCCGCCAGATAGGCCTGGAGCGAGCGGCCCATACTGAACAGCACAAGGCCCGGGAGCATCGCCCAGATCACCTGCACGGCACCGGAGTACGGTCGCCCGTAGACCGCCGGGATCAGGACGGGGGCAGCTGCCGCCACCATGGCGGCCGACACGGCGGCGGCAGCGAAAACGGTCCGGGCAATCCTGGCCGCCGCCCGCGCGTCGACAGCACCCGACGTGACCGCGGGAAACATCACCAGCGCGACCGCCGTGGGAAGCAGGAACATCGCCTCGGCCACGGGCAGCGCCACAGCGTACATGGCCACGGCCGTCGCCCCGGCGAGCAACTGGATCACCGGCACATCGAGACGCAGCATTCCGTAGTGGATGAGATTCGGGAGATAAGCCCTGAGGGCGAAGCTGCCGAAGGTCCGGGCGGACACCCGTTCACCATCGTCGTGGACCCGGGTCGTGGTCGCGATCAGCAGTACTCCGGCGCAGAGCAATTGCCCGGCCAGCGCGGACAGAAAGCAACTGGTGGGGGTCAGTGATCTTGCGGCGAACAGGCCGCAGACTCCGACAAGGTGGCAGGCCGCGGGGACGGTGCTCGCGAGGTTGTACGTCCTGACCCGGCCGCGGCCGATCTCGGCCGTGCCGAGCAGCGTGGTCAGCAGGGTCACCGGGCACATGGTGGCCGCGACCAGGGCAAGCCGGAACGGCACACCGAGCAGCACGACCGGCAAGAGATGACCGAGCAGCAGCCACAGCCCCGCCAGTGCCGAACCGGGAACCAGGGAGAACGCCACGGTCCACCGGACGATCTGGCGGTACGCGGTGTGTGAGGTTCCGGCGAACCGGGCGTTGGCGCTGTCCATGCCCAGGACCGTGACGATGCTCAGCACAGTGGGGACCGAGATCATGACCGCGAACGTGGCCCGGCCGTGCACCCCCAAGTCTCGTGCTGCGATGACGCCCGCCGCGAAGCTCATCGCCGTGGCGAGCAGTCGCGTGGTCAGTGTGCCTCCGATGGCGGCCGGGCTTACTCCTGGCAGTCGCACGCGGAGACCTTTCATGATCGACTGCACCACGAAAACGGCCTCCGGAGTCGCGAAACGGGATCGGTACCGCAGGGACGGCGGATGTGGTCACCGCCTCGGCACGCGCACAATCTAGCGGCATGAGTAACCCAAAGTAGCAAACTGGGCACACAGAGTAGTAGCGTTTCTCGGCGTCGAGCCAGTTACCGCTGGCGTATGCAGACGCCGGACAGGGCTGTTCCGGCGTGGACGACCGGGCCGGACATGGGAACGCCGTGGCGAAAGTGCTCAGTGCGGTCGGAGCACGTCCGCTGTTCGTCGAGCCTGCGCCGATCGCCTGGCAACTCACCCCGCTGGCCGGGGCCGACGGACTGATCGCCGACTCCGGCGACCTACAGAAGGAGGGGCTGGCGCTCGGTGCCCCGTGCGGCACCGTAGGGCGGCTTCGGCGGAGGTGAGGACATGAGGATCTGGATCTTCAACCACTACGCGGCGCCGCCGGACTGCGCCGCCGGCACCCGGCATTACGAGCTGGGACGTGTGCTGGCGTCGAAGGGACATGAAGTCACGGTCTTCGCCAGCAGCTTCAGCCATTTCAGCAGGCGCGAGGAACGGCTCGCGCCTGGCGAGACCGTGGCCACCCGGACGATCGACGGCGTCCGCTTCGTCTGGGTCCGCACGCCGCCGTACACCGGCAACGGACTCCGCCGCGTGGCGAACATGGCCCACTACGCGGCCCGGGTGCTCTGGGTGCAGCTCCGCCTGAACCGGCCGGACGTGATCGTCGGCTCCTCGGTGCACTTGCCCGCGGTGCTCGCCGCCTGGTTGGCGGCCCGCGGCCGCCGCGCGCGCTTTGTCTTCGAGGTGCGCGATCTGTGGCCGCAGACCCTGATCGACATGGGCGCGCTGCGCACGAACGGGCTGCCCGCCCGGCTGCTCCGGCTGGTCGAGTCCTTCTGCTGCCGGCAGGCCTCCGCCGTCATCTGCCTCCTGCCCGGGGCCTCCGGCTACCTGCAGGCCCGCGGCGTCCCGGCCCACAAGATCCGATATGTGCCGAACGGGATCCCCGACCTCCCGCCGCCGGGGGATCCGAGCCTGCCTGCCGGCCTGGACGGTGAGGACTCCGCGGACCAGGCCGCCGACCTGATCGACCGGATCAGGCGCTTGCGCAAGGATGGCTTTCTCACCGTCGGCTACATCGGCTCGCACGGTCCGGCCAACGGGGTGGCGACCATTGTCGCGGCCGCGGCGGGGTTGCGGACCGCCGGCCATCTGCGGGTCGCTGTGGTGCTGGTCGGCGACGGCCAGGAGAAGGCCGCGTGCCAGCAGCTCGCGCGCCGGCACGGCCTGGACAACGTGCTGTTCTGGCCGCCGGTGCCCAAGCGGGCTGTGCCGGCCGTGCTGGCCGAGTTGGACGTGACGCTGTTCTGCCTGCGCGATGTCGCGGTCTTCAAGTACGGCCTGAGCAGCAACAAGCTGTTCGACTACTTGGCGTCCGGCAAGCCGGTGCTGTTCGCGAGCAATGCGCCCGGCGGCCCCGTACGCGAGTCCGGCGGCGGCGTGTGCGTGCCCGCCGAATCCCCGGCGGACATGGCGGCCGGGTTGGCCGGGCTGGCCGGGATGAGCCGGTCCGACCGGGAGCGGATGGGTGAGCGCGGCCGCCGCTGGGTGTACCGGCATCACGGCATGACCGCCCTGGCGGACGCGTTCCTCGACGCGGTCTCGGCACCGGCGCGGCGCGAGGAGCCGGTGACGGAGGTGCGACCGTGACGCTGCACATCGTGGGCGCGGGCGGCTTCGGCAGGGAGACGCTGGACGCGGTGCGCGCGATGGCCGCGGCACCCGAGGTGGTCTTCGTGGACGAGCACCCGGCAGCCGCTGCGGTGGAGGGCTGTCCGGTGCTCGTTCCCGGGCAGTTGGCCGCGCCCGACGGACAGCGCAACGAGTTCGTCGTGGCGATCGCCGACGCCGATGCGCGCCGCAGGCTGGCGCGGGAGTTGGAGGATCGTGGCATGCGAGCGGCGACCGTGATCGACCCACGGGCGGTGGTCTCCCCCGGCGCACGGATCGGGCGCGGCTGTGTCGTGCTCGGGCAGGCGTTCATCTCCACCGGCACCGTCATCGGCGCACACGTCCAGGTCAACTACCAGGCCAGTATCGGGCACGACACGGTGCTCGACGATTTCGTGACGATCCTGCCGGGGGCCAACATCGCCGGGAACGTCACCGTCGGCGCCGGGTCCACGGTGGGCAGCAACGCCGCCGTGCTGCAGGGCCGGCGGATCGGGCCGTCCGCGATGGTCGGCGCCGCGGCACTGGTGACCCGCGATGTCACACCGGGTCAGGTGGTCGTGGGCGTGCCCGCCAGGCCCCGGGAGTCCTGACCGTCCGGTTCGATCAAGGGCTCCTGGGCACCGGCGTCGACGCGGCCAGGCCCACCCCGAGCATCGCGGCCGGGACCCGGGCGCGGTTGTGGCCCTCGCGCCCAAGTCGTGCGGGCCGGCATGTCATTGCGCGGTCAGCGGGCACCGACCGGCATCGGCCGGTCCATCGCGTTCGCAGCCGTGGTCGCCCGCTCTACGGCGGTGCTCACTGCGTCGGCGATCTCGGCCACCTCCGCCTCGGTCAACCGGTGATGAACCGGCAGCGAGAGCATCGCCTGGGCGACGGCCTCGGTCACCGGCAGTTCAGCGGCGAGCCCGGCGCCGCCGTCCCGCCGGGCGAAGAGCGGCTGCCGGTGAACGGGCGGGAAGTAGATCCGTGCTTCGATTCCCCGGTCCAGCAGGTCGGCCAGCACTTGGTCTCGGATGCCGGGAAGCAGGCAGGTGTAGAGCGCCCAGGTGCCCCTGGCGTCGGGCACCTGATGGGGCGTGGTCAGGCCGGGCAGTCCGGTCAGCCGCCGGGTCAGCGATCGAACGATCTGCTGTTTGCGCCCGAGGATGCCGTCCAGCTTGCGCAGCTGCACCCGGCCGATCGCGGCCTGCATCTCGGTCAACCGCCAGTTGTAGCCAAGGCTTTCATGCTGGTACAGACCGGTCTGACCATGGTTGCGGAGCAGTCTCAGCCGCTCCGCGACGCCCGGGTCGTCGGTCAGCACGATGCCGCCCTCACCAGTGGTGATGTTCTTGGCCGGGGTGAAGCTGAACATGGCCGACCGGCCGACGGTGCCGACCGGTCTGCCGCGGTACTGGGCGCCGGCCGCCTGTGCGGCGTCCTCCAGCAACGGCACGCCGGCCGCGGCGCACACCCGCGCCAGCCCGTCGAGGTCCCCGGGCTGCCCGGCGTAGTGCACGGTCATGACGGCCCGGGTGGCCCGGGTGATGCGGGCCGCGACCGATACCGGGTCGAGGTTGAAGGTCCGGGGATCGATGTCGGCGAAGACCGGGGTGGCCCCGACGTGGCACACCGATGTCGCGGTGGCGACGAAGGTCATCGACGGGACGATCACCTCGTCGCCGGGACCGATGCCCTCGGCGAGCAACATCGCTTGCAGCGCGGCCGTACCGGTGCAGAACGTCACACCGAACCGCGCCTCATGCCGGTCGGCGAACTCCTGCGCGAAGGCTTCGTTCTCCGCGCCGTTGGTGAGAACACCGCTGCACAGGACCCTGCGTACCGCCTGCGCCTCCTCCTCACCGAGGTCGGGACTGGCAAGCCGGATCCGGACGTTGCTGTCAGGCACCTGAGAGCATCCTTTCTGAACTGCGGGCGATCGGATCTTTGTCGTGGCTGACGGTGGCTCCACCCCTGGCCAGGACCGTCCAGATGGTGAGGAACATGATGGCCAGGTCGAGCCGGAAGCTCTGGCGCAGGACGTACCGCAGATCCCACTCGATGCGCTCCGGCCAGCTCAGCCGCTGCCGCCCGTGCACTTGCGCCAGGCCGGTCAGACCCGGGACGGCCAACAGCCGCAACTGCTGACGATCGGTGTACCGGCGTACCTGGTAGGGCAGCGTCGGTCGCGGCCCGACCAGGCTCATCTGTCCGCGCAGCACATTGACCAGCTGGGGCAACTCGTCGAGAGACGTGCGGCGCAGCACCCGTCCGACTGCGGTCACCCGGGTGACATCGGGGTCACCCGGTGTGTCCGGTCCGTCCGGGGCGTTCCGCATCGTGCGCAGTTTCAGCAGGACGAACGGGCTGCCGCCGCGGCCGACGCGCTGCTGCCGGAACAGGACGGGTCTGCCGTGCGCGAGCAGATGCGCCAGCGCGGCGATCGCGCAGAGCAGCGCGGCCGGCACGATGATCAGGCCGACCACGACCAGGTCCAATAGACGCTTGCCGCGGTACGGCCTGCGGTGAGGCACCTGGTTGCCGCCGGGCCGCGCGGTGGACGCCTGCGCCATCGCCCAGCCTGGCCGGTGCCGACCCGGTACGGGCGGGGCGGTCACCTGCTGGCCTCCGCTCTTCCGGGCTGGCCGGGCAGCGCGGCCTGGTCGGCCGACTCCTCGGGACCGGCCGCCGTGGCGAGGAGCGCCAGGGCGGCGCGTACCTCTTCGGGATCGGTGAGGTGAGCGATGCCGGTGACCTCACCCGCATCGAGTGCGGGCACCGGCACCTGTCTGACCAACGGATGCCTCGGCCGGTGGTCACGTTCCCCGGCGCCCAGCAGGTCCTCGGTCAGCTTCTCGCCAGGCCTCAGCCCCGTGAAGACGATCTCCACGCGCCGTGACGCTGCGGCGGCCATCCGGCGGGCGAGGTCGACGATGCAGACCTGGTCTCCCATGTCGAGGACGAGGACCTCGCCGCTCTCCCCGACCGTCACAGCCTGCAGCACCAGCTGGACGGCTTCGGTGGCCGTCATGAAGTAGCGGGCGACGTCCGGATGAGTCACGGTGACGGGGCCGCCCGCGTCGATCTGCGCGGACAGCGAGCCGAGCAGCGAACCCCGGCTGCCCAGGACGTTGCCGAACCTGACCGACACCCAGGTCCCGGGAAACTCGCCGGCCATGTGCGCAGTGAGCCGCTCGGTGATCCGCTTGGAGGTGCCGAGGACGCTCACCGGGTCGGCCGCCTTGTCCGTGGAGACGTTCACGAACGACCGCACGCCGCAATCCGCTGCCGCTCGCAGCACGTTCAGCGTGCCAGTCACGTTCGTCTTCAGCGCCTCGGCCGGATACCGCTCGAGCAGTGGCAGATGTTTCACCGCCGCCGTATGGAACACGATCTCCGGGCGGGCCTGCGCGAAGACTTCACGGATGCGGGAGGCATCCGTGATGTCGGCCAGCACGACCTCGTCGGAATCGAGCAGCGCACGGCCGTGCAGCGCGAGCTGGATCGCGTGCAGAGCTGATTCGTCCCGGTCGAGCATCACCAGCGACGCGGGACCCAGACGATGCAACTGGCGGCACAGCTCCGAGCCGATCGAGCCACCGGCGCCCGTGACGAGGATGCGGCGTCCGGCGAATTGTGCGGCAGCCGACTTCAGGTCCAGGCGGACCGGATCGCGACCCAGCAACTGGGTGATCCGCGGGTCGCGGACGTCGTCGATCCGCGCCGGTCCTGCGACCAGTTCCTCGATGCGCGGAATCACCTTGGTGACCAGACCGACCGACTCGGCCAGGGTGATCAGCTCGCGGATCACCTGGCCGTCCCGGCACCCGCCGGCGATCGCGATCACCATGACCGTCGCCCCGGTCTCCGCGGCGACCTCCGCCAACCACTCCCGTCCGCCGCGCACTCGGATCCCACAGATCCGCAGCCGGCGCTTGGCCGGGTCGTCATCCAGCAGGGCGACCGGTTGGTACTGCGCGCCAGGCTGACACATGAGCCGCTGCACGAGCTGCGCTCCGGCACTGCCCGCGCCGAACACGATCACCTTGGTGGCGGTCGGCGCGGGCCGTCGCGGCCTGCGTCGGACGGTCGCCGCCGCGGCCCTGATGGTGATCATGCCAAGCACGCCGACCAGAGCGGCCAGTCCGGCCACGGCCGGCCTGACTCCCACCAGGGGCAGTCCCGCCTGACACATACCCAGCAGAAGGAGCCCGGTCAGCCCCGCGGAGACCAGTACCGCACTCAGTTCCGGGCCGGTCTCCGCCTGATAGCGCCCGGAGTAGAGCCCGCACACGGCCCCGGCCAGCACCGCTGCCGCCCCCGTGACAGCACAGACGACGACCGGATGGCCGGGTCCGACGAGCAGGTCGGAAGCGCCGCTGCTGGTCATGCCTGCGATGAGGAGGCCGCATGTCCAGGCGACCGCGTCCATGGCGGCCTGCACCGCCGGGCGGCGACACCGGGCGGCAACGCCGGACCAGCCATCCGACCGGGCTCGGATTTCCGGTGCGGTGTGGAACACCGCAGGTTGAACCGCTGTCAGCTTGTCTTTGCCCGCGTATTCCCCACGCAAGGTGAACCCCGATCAGCAGGATGTCAATTGCCGAAGACCTATTTCGGCACTTCATTGACGGCATGTCCACGGACGCTGCCGCGTCCTTCTGGGTGGATCAGAATGTTTCTTGTGATCTCGCGGACGCTGATTTTCCGTGGGTACGATTTCGCCGCCTGCCTGAACGGCCCCCGCTGCACGCTTCTCGAGCGTGCGTGGGCCCCTTGAGGTTCACTCGATCGGCCCGACTACTTCACGCACGGCTGCACATACACCTTGGTGATCTGCGGCCGCGCCAACGGCTGAGAGGGCACCACGGGGGGCCGATCCGAAGCCGGTTCCAGCAGACGAACGTCCACTTCTCGCGTCTGACCGGGCAAGAGTTCCACCTGCGTCCCGAGCACCGGGTGACCTCGCTCCTCGGTCGACGACAGCATAAGTCGCCGCCCGTCCAGCGTCGCACCGGTGAACCGCGCGCCGGAACTGGCGTAAAACGAAAGCCAGATGCTTGTGGATCCCGGGGGGTGTGAGTGCCGGGGATCGTCGGAACGGAGAGCGACGAGAGGAGGGAGGCCCACAGTGGGTGCACCGTTCGTCAGCCTGATCCGCACCGCGCTGGAACGGGTACCGCCCTTGCAAGGACCAAGCTCGTAGGCCAGCGACCGCCCCAGGTAGTAGTCCATTTTATTGCCCGCGGAATTGTTGACCACGAGATAGGCGAACGGCCCTGTCCTCTCGGGGATGTCGCCGGCCAGCCCGGCTTTTCCGAGTGCCGACTCGGTGGAGGCATCTCTACTCCACACACGCAGTCGGCCGTCGCTGGCGTTCTGCCCCAGCGCGTGGAGGAGGGCCACCGAATCGTGCCCGTGGCGCAGCAAGGCAGCAGCGACCGACTGCGCGACCTGTACCAGGAAACGTTTTCGCTCGATATTGCTGTACGACGCGTACAGGGTGCTCTCGGTGAGCTCCACGGTGTTCTCCGCCGTCAGCTGCTTTCCATCCGGAAGTCGGACCGGGCCCGTGGCTTTGAGGACACGGGCGAGTCCTACAGGATCGGTCGCGATGGCCCCATCGAGACGTTGCCCCGTAAGTCGCTGCCACAGGCCCACCCAGACCTGCGCCGCATACGGAAAATGAGCGGACAGATTGGAATTGGCCAGCCCCTGAGTACTCTCGGCACCGCTGTACCGGCGGTCGAACGCCGGTCCGAAGTTCGCCACGGGGGTGTTGGTACGCGGCAGCGTGTCATCCGACGCAAAGTCGTGCAAAGTGATGCCACCACGGTCGGCGGTCAAGATACCGAAGGCGCCTACGAGGCCACCAGTGCCCCGGGCCTCGGCATTGTTCTGGAAGGCAAGAAAGTAGGAGCGTGGCGCCGTGCCGCCCAGAACAGGCATCAGCAGCCGCGTCGTCGACTCCGCCTCGGAGACCGAGTCGGAGAGGCGCGCCACCCGGTCGGACAGCCGCTGCCGTGCCAGGTCGAGGCGACTGACCACCGTCGAGCCGGGCAAGCCATCCAAAGTCGTTTGGACTCCGGCCAGTTGACGGCGCACGCCCCCCAGCAGGTCCGTGACGGACGAAAGCCGGCGGAGGTCGACGCGCCCCTGGTGCACCATCCGCCCGGACGCGAGCATCTGCTGCAGGCGCACAGCCTCCGGCAGCACCCCGGTGACCATGTCGTCGGCGGCGACAGTCAGCCCCCGGGCAGAACGGAGCGGGGGGCCCATCAGTGGAAGACTCTCAGCTGCGCTCCACACCGGCGTGCCGGCCGCGCTCCGGGCGGCCGCTGTGTGTTTCCGGATGTCGTCCAGAACCTCGGCCGAGGGCTGACGACGACCGGTCATCTCCGTTTGCAGTCGGTCAGTGGCCACCTGAGCCGCGGCAAGATTGGTCTGGACCGCGCGAAGCTCCCACACCAGGAAACCGGCCAACGCTGCGGACAACAGACCGACAGCTCCGGCGCCCCAGAGGAAGGTTCGGTGGCGGCGCCGTAGCATCACGGCAGCGGATGCCCGCGCCCGCGCCACAGCGCCCTTCCGGCTGCATCCCGGATCCTTCCCTGCCTTCATTGCCTACCCATGAATCGAAGGGTCCAACGGAACCAAGCATTTGGATTGGATCAGTAATGACAGTCACTGAGACCGTTGCAAACTTCACCGCGCCACGTGGCGGGAAAGTCGGTCCGAACGGGCTATCAGGCTGACTCGTGAAGTCCGGGAGTCTCCCCGGAGGCCCGGACAACAGGAGTCCGGGTCCCCACCGTGCCCGGGGACGAGAGTGGCTACTGCGTGGATTCGAAGAACGCGGCCTGGTTCTTGCCTGCCGTCTTGGCTTTGTAGAGAGCGGTGTCGGCGTCCCGCAGGGCTTCTGCAGGCGTGATCGGTCTGGTGACGCTCCTGACCCCGATGCTCGTCGTCACGTGCACCGAATGGCCGTGCCCGAGGGTGAAGGGGGCTGTGATGGAGTCGAGAATGCGCGTGGTGTATTCGTGCAGCGTGCTCGCGTCCACGCCTTCCACTAGGAGTGCGAACTCGTCGCCGCCGAGTCTGGCCACCAGGTCCTGCTCGCGGACCCTGCCCGTCAGCCGCCGTGCGATGTCCACCAGCAGTTCGTCTCCGACCGAGTGTCCCAGCGTGTCGTTGACGTCCTTGAAGCCGTCGAGATCGAGCATCAGCAGTCCTGCGCAGGCAGCGGTGGAGCACCGCTCGAGGGCGGTCTCCAGACGTTCGTTCAGGAGGGCTCGATTGGCCAGACCCGTCAAAGGGTCGTGGGTCGCCTGATGACTCAGAAATTTCTGGAGCTCCGCCTGCTCCTGCAGCGAGGCGGCGAGGGCCAAGGCTCGCGTCCTCGCGGCGGCGGCCGTCTCCTGGGCGTACCGGGCCAAGAACGCGATGCGCAGCACCAGCAGCAGCGACAGAGCCGCCATCATGCCGACGATCACGGTGACATGCATCGGTTGATCCCGAATGCCACCGACATCGGCGAGCACGATCAACGGCCCCATCAGGATGAGCGCAATCAGGATCGAGAGTCGCCGCAAGGGCATCCTCTCCTGGGTCTCGGCGAGTTCCAGCGGTCGGGCAACGGAGGAGTGCAGCGCCGCCGACCCCAGCAGGAGGGACGACACCATCCACCCCACTTCGGACACGTTCTCCGCGAGCGCGGTCCCATGCGTCGCCTCGGTCCCGTAATAGAGGCCGTCGGAGGCGAGCAGGACGAGCAGCCATCCGATGAACATCAGGGACGACGGTGTGCGCGTGCCGGTGGTGAACATCAGCCACGCGGCCAGGGACAACAGCACCAGGTCGGTGACGGGATAGGCGATGGACACCGCCATCGGCCACGCGGCAAGCCGACTGCGCAGGTAGGGGGCGATGATGAACGCCCATGCCAGAGTGGCGAATCCCAACGTGACGATTCCCGCGTCCAGCAGCCCCGCCCAATGCAGCCGGCCCGCGTGCTTCCGGGCCAGGATCACCAGGCCGGCGGTGAACAACATGTAGCTGCCGAGGTAGAACAGGTCGGCCACGCCGGGGAACGGAACCTCGGCGCCGCGGATCTGGTAGATACCCCAGATCGTGTCCGCCACCGCGTACGGTGCCATGGCTGCCGCGAACAGATACCACGGAAGGGCCGACGGCGGCCTGTTCCTGGCCACGCCCACCAGGATCGCGAAGACGACCGAGGCAGAGATCAGCACGGCCAGCAGGTAACGCGCCGAGGAGGAGGTGAGCAGGAAGGTGACGATCACTGCGGTTCCTGTTGCCGCGTACGTCCAGGCCGCCGCCTCACGGCCGGCGAGCAGCCCGGCCTGAACCTTGACCACGTCCTCATCCCGGTCCGCGTCGGCGAGGACGGGAGCGGAGCGTCTCCAGGGTGCGGCAGGCTCGGTCGAGCTCCTCCTGAAGGCGGGGGGCGGCCTGAGTCAGCGGGGCCGGGTCTCCGGCCTGGGCGTACTGTTCCAACTCTGTGCAGCAGTCGGCGAGGCCCTGGGCTCCGATGTTGCCTGCAGCGCCTCTGAGACTGTGTGCCACCTCCGCGATTTCCTCGCTGTCGTGGCGGTCCAGTGCGTGGAAGAGTGCGCTGGTCATCTCGGGGGCGCGGACGAGAAAGTGGTCCACCAGCCGGTCCACCAGTTCGTTCTCACCCGGGGAGCCGTCGCCGCGCAGTTCGTTCAGCCGCTGCTCGATGGAGTCGCGCGGCGCCTCGTCGCCGGTCTGCTGGTCGGCCGGGTTGACCCAGCGGGCGAGGATTTCTTCCAGCTCGTCCGCAGCGACGGGTTTGGAGACGTAGTCGTCCATGCCCGCGGCCAGGCATCTCTCGCGGTCCTCGGCGAGAGCGCTGGCGGTCATCGCGATCACCGGCAGGTGCGTGTCTCCCCGTGCTTCGCGGCGGCGCAGTTCCCGGGTGGTGGCGTAACCGTCCATCCGGGGCATCTGGCAGTCCATCAGCACGGCCTGATAGGTGTGTTCCTCAACCATTCGCAGGGCCTCGATGCCGTCGGCAGCGGTATCCGCGCTGTAGCCGAGGCGGGCGAGCAAGCCATGGGCCACCAACTGGTTGATCTCGTTGTCCTCGACCAGCAGCAGATGACCGCGCCGCGGTGGCCGGGAGATGGCGGGAGCGGGCGCCGTTGCGGCGATCGTCACGGGAAGTGTCCTGGTGGTGAGTTCGACCAGGGCATCCATGAGCTGGGACTGCTGGACGGGCTTGGCCAGACTGCGGGCGATGCCGGCAGCCTGCAGTTCGGCAGCGGGCAGTTGGGCGCCGGAGCTGAGCAACAGCAGCCGTACACAGGCAAGGGTCCTATCCGTGGTGATGCGGCGGGCCAGTTCCAGGCCGTCCATCCCAGGCATGTGCATGTCCAGGAGGGCCAGGGTGAAGGGGCGGCCCGCAGCCGCTGATTCGTGCAGCGCCACCAGGGCCTGGGGGCCGCTGGAGACCGTCGTCGGCTGCATGTGCCATCTGCGCAGCTGGGCATCAAGGATCAGCCTGTTGGTGTCGTTGTCATCGACGACCAGGACCCGCAGTCCACGAAGCGTGCCGGGGTCCAGAGGGGCCGGGGACGGTTCGGGGGTGTCCGGTGTGCGCACGGGTACGTCGAAGAAGAACGTGCTGCCCTGGCCGGGCCGGCTGATGACGCCGATGGAGCCGCCCATCGCCTCGGTGAGCCTCCGGCAGATGGCCAGGCCAAGCCCGGTACCTCCGTAGCGGCGGGTGGTTGAGGCATCGGCCTGGGAGAAGGCGTCGAACATCCGCTCCTGATCGGCCTCGGCGATGCCGATGCCGGTGTCGGCCACCTCGAAGCGCAGCCATGGCACATGCCCTGCGGATGGCCGGGGCGGGTCCGGGCGGACGCGGAGTACGACCTCGCCCGCTTCGGTGAACTTCACCGCGTTGGATGCCAGGTTGAGCAGTATCTGCCGCAGTCGGCCGGCATCCCCGAACACCGTCGCGGGCAGTTCGGGATGGCAGTCGCTGAGCAGTTCCAGGCCCTGGGCCTGGGCGGTCTGCGCCACCAGCGAGACGACCTCTTCCACCAGCGCCTGGGGGCTGAAGGCGACGCTGTCCAGCTGGATCTTGCCCGCCTCCAGCTTGGAGAAGTCCAGGATGTCGTTGATGAGCGACAGCAATGCCGAGCCGGCGGCCTGAATGCCCTCGGCATAGCGGCGCTGCTCGGCATCCAGCGCGGTCCCCAGCAGCAGGTCGCTCAGCCCGATGACGCCGTTCATGGGGGTACGGATCTCATGGCTCATGGAGGCGACGAACTGAGACTTCGCCTGGGACGCGGCGATCGCCTGGTCGCGCGCCTCCGCCAGGGCGGCTTCGGCATGCTTGCGCTCGCTGATGTCACGGACGAAGGCGTTGAAGCAGCGGGCCTTCGCCGACTTCATCCGCCACACTGTCAGTTCGACCGGGATCTCGTGGCCGTCGTGGTGCAGGGCGCTGAGCTCGATGCGGCGGCCCAGCACATGAGTCTCACCACCGGCCAGCACCCGCTTCAGACCTGCCGTGTGTGCGGCGCGGTACCGTTCGGGGAGAATCGTCTCGCTCAGCGGACGCCCCATCACCTCGCGGTGGCTCAAACCGAACAGCAACTCGGCGCTGTGGTTCCAGTCGATGACCAAGCCGTCCTCGTCGATGGAGACGAAGGCGTCCCAGGCGGTCTCGATGACCGAGCGGGCCTGCTCCTGCAACAACCGCAGGGCTTCCTCCCTGCGCCGCTGGCCCTCCGCCTCACGGACGAACCCGCGCACTTCGAGGGGCTCGCCCGAGGCGTCCCGCACCACCCACGATGTCGTCTCGGTCCATGTCCAATGCCCGTCGGCGTGCCGCAGCCGCAGACACACCACCACCCGGCCGTCGCGCAGCAGATCCCGCTCAGCCCACTCGAACTCCTCCACGTCGCCCGGATGCACCCAGGAAGCGACCGTCGTCCCCACGATCTCCTCCGCCGGCCGCCCGAACAACGCCGACGCCGACGCGGACACCTCCTGGTAGACGCCCGGGACGGTGCGGCGGAAGACCATGTCCGCGGAGTTCTTCACCAGAATCCGAAACCGCTCCTCGTCGTCGGCCGCGTATTGCCCTGGTGCATCCGGGGGCTTGGGTTCCATCATCCGCCTCCACATGTCGTGCTCGACCGCAAGCTGCGGCCGGGACTGCCGACAGACCGGTCGCGGTCTCGTCGGTACGGCGTCTGCGAGCGACGTGTGATCTGCAGCGTCCGCTCACGGTGGACGACCCCGAGACACAAGGTCAGCCACCTGCCCAGCGGTTGCGTAGGACTCTTCAAGCGAAGGACGAACGAGGGAAGATCGCAAATCGACCCACGGGCCGCGCTCCGGGACGGACTGGGCGGGCCTGGCCAGGACCTACCGGCGGGCTGCGGCATCCGGGTGACGGGTTGCCCGTCACCGCTTGCCCGCCGCGTCATGGACCAGTTCCCTGACGTTGATTCGGTTCCGCTCGACCGCTCACGCACGATCGCCTCCGCGCTCCTTCACGTGACCGGAGGTGCCGAACCCGGAGCGGGTCATCGAGCCCCACACCTGGGGAGTCCGGCACAGCGCGTCCCACAGGCCGCGCAACCGCCACCAAGCCGTCAGCTGGCGGTAGCCGATGTTCTCCGCGACCACCCCGACGAGGGCGCCCCAGACGTCCCGCCATCGTGTGAAACGGTGGAAGGCGTACTCCTCCACCGCGACCGAGACCAGGCTGACCACGATGGCGTAGGCGTAGGCGGCGAGCAGGAAGCGCCACAGGAAGCCAACGTCGACCGCGCCGATCAGCACGCCGAGCGGGACCAGGACGAGGCTCGCGAGCTCCACCACCGGGGCCAGCAGTTCGAAGACCACGTAGAAGGGCAGGGCCACCAGGCCGATGCGGCCGTAGCGCGGGTTGCAGATCATGCCACGGTGCTTGAGCAGGATCTCCGTCAGGCCCCGGTGCCACCGCCGCCGCTGATGGCCCAGAACCTTCAGCGTCGAGGGCGCCTCGCTCCAGGAGATCGGCTCGGTGACGAAGTCGATGCGGTAGTCGCGGCCCTGCTCGCGCATGTACCGGTGGAGACGGAAGACCAGTTCGGCGTCCTCCCCGATGCAGTCCCTGTCCATCCCACCGACCGCCACGACCGCGTCACGGCGGAAGAGACCGAAGGCGCCGGCGATGATCAGCAGGCTGCCGACCTTGGACCACCCGGTCCGGCCGAGGAAGAAGGCGCGCAGATACTCGACGACCTGAACCCGTCCGAGGAGGTCCGGGGGCACATGCGGCTCGACGACCCGTCCGGCCACGACGGTGCAGCCGTTGGCGAGACCCACTACACCGCCCGTGGCCACCACCCGCATGGGGTCGTCGCTGAAGGGTCTGGCAACCGCGAGCAGCGCCTGTGAGTCGAGGATCGAGTCGGCGTCCACCATGCACAGCAGCGGATAGCGTGCCAGGTTGATCCCCACGTTGAGCGCGTCGGCCTTGCCTCCGTTCTCCTTGCGGGCCACCACCAGGGGCACCGGCCCGCCTCTGGGCAGATGGACCGAGGCGATCCTGCCGCGTACGGGGACGTCGTCGGGCACCACGTACTCCACCCCAACCAGGTCGAAGGCGTCCCGCAGGGCGTCCAGCGTGCCGTCGGTAGAGCCGTCGTCGACCACGACCACCTCGAACATGGGGTAGCGCAGCAGCAGCATGGCCCGGATCGCTTCGACGATGCCGACCGCCTCGTTGTGGGCGGGCACGATCACGGACACGGGCGGAGTGAAGGGGCTGCTGGAGGCGTCGTCGTACCCGGCGAAGGACGCCCGCCGCAATCGCCTGACGAACTCCACGACTGCGATCAGGATCAGCACCAGGTAGGAGGTGTTGATGGCCAGGAAGTAGACGATCACCACTTCGTCGCAGATGGCGATCAGGCTGTGCGCCGGGCCGGTCAGCCACGCCCACGGATCCGCGGCCACCGTACTCACAGCGCCACCTCCGCGCGGACGTCGTGGTGTGCCCCTCCGACCGCCGATTCGGCCAGTACGGCCCTGGCCTGGGCGGCGGCCGGACCACCGGATGGATCGTCCGCCGCCGCACGCAGCGCCGCACGACCTGTCGGGCCGAGCCGTAGCAGCGCTCGGGCTGCGGTGCCCGCCACATGGGGGTCGGGGTCGTCGAGCAGGTCCGCGAGCGGGCCGGTCGCGGCGATGGCACCCAGATTGCCGAGTGCCCCGGCGGCCACCATGCGCAGGGCGACCGGCCGTCCCGGCCGGACGGCCGCGAGCAGCGGCTCCAGGCCCTCGGGCATGCCCAGCCTGCCCAACGCCCGTGCAGCTTTGATCCGCACCTCGATGGAGGGGTCCCGGTACTGCGCACGAGCGATCCGGGAGGTGTGGGAAACCGCGCCGGTCGCGCCGAGAACCTCGATCGCCACGGCCCTGACGAGCGGCTCCCGGTGCTCCAGTCCAGCCGCGACATTCCGCTGTGCCTCCGGTCCCAGCGAGACCAGCGCCATGGTGATCACACCGGGGGGTTGCCTCCGCGCTCCGCAGAGTGACTCCAGAAGGTGCGGGACGGCCGCCGGTCCCCCGCACCGGCCCAGCGCACGTGCAGCGGCCAGGCGTACATCCGGGTCACGGTCGGTCAGTAGTCGGCACAGCGGCTCGGCCGCTGGGCGGTGGGAGAGTTGCCCGAGCACCTGCGCTGCGCGCCCCCGCCGCACCGCGCTGCGGCTTCCCAGGTCGGCGACGGCGTCCACGGCGGCCCCACGCAGCTCGTACAGCCGGATCAGCGCGGTGCGGGCTCCCCCGGAGACTTTCTCCAGCAGCGCCGTCAAAGTCGGCTCCAGAGCGATCCAGGTCCTTTTGTCGATCCCCGCCAGCTGGTGCAGCAGCTCGGTCTGCTCGTCCTCATCGGCACACAGGAGCTGCAGCACGAGACCGCGCACAGGTGCCACGATCCGCTGGCGTCTGGCTTGCCGGTACTTGCGGAAGCCGCGGGCACAGACGATCAGCAGGCACATCGTCAGGATGACGGCCGTGAGGCACAGCAACGCTCTGATGACGAAACCCGTGGGGATCACCGCTCAACCCTGCTGAGCACCGCGATGACCCGGCTGGACAACTCCCGTGGGCTGAACGGCTTGATGATGTAGTCGTCGGCGCCCGCCGCGAATCCGACCTCGACGTCTCCTTCCTGCGACCGGGAGGTGATCATGATGACGGGGAGCGAGGCGGTCTCGGGCGTGGCGCGCAGTTCCCTGCAGACGTCCAGACCTGACATCCCCGGCATGCGTATGTCCAGCAGGGCCAGTTCAACCGGCTGTTCGCGCACCGCGCGGAGCGCGGCCATGCCGTCCTCCACGGCCGTGACCCGGTGACCGTTCTGCGTCAGCTTGAAGGCCACCAGATCCCGGATGTCCGCGTCGTCGTCGGCTATCAGGACATGCGCCATTGTTCTCCCTGGGGCTCCTGGGCCACGGAACTCCGGTACGACCCCGGGGGGCGCACGGCGGCCGGCAGCCGGAAAGGGCTGGATCAGATCTTCATAGACAAATTAGAGTCAATGCTTGACTTCCACCACATATGCCGCACTGCCCGAGCGGCCGCGCTCGGCCTGCTCACCGTGCGCTTGCGTGGGTCAGCCGTGGCAGGGCGAGACAGACCGTCGAGGCGGCTAGCAGAGCCGCCGCGCACGGCACCCGATAACCCGCCGCGGCCCCCGCGGCGTCGACCACCCACCCGGCCGTGGCGTAGCCCAGCGCCACACCGACCGAGAGCCCGGAGACGATCCAGGTGATGCTCTCGGTGAGTTGGGCGGACGACGCCAGGTGGTCCACCAGACCCATGGTGGTGATCAGTAGCGGTGCGACGGCCATGCCCGCCACGAAGAGCATCCCCGCCAGGGCCGCGAGACCCGGCGCGAACAGCAGCGGTGCCGTCGTCGCCACCATCGCGCCGACGCTGAGCAGCAGCCGCCGCGTGAGCGCTCCTCGCGGCCCGATCGCGCCGACGACGACGCCCGCCAGGCCCGAGCCGAGTGCGTACAGGCCCAGCAACAGTCCGGAGAGCGCCTTGTGGTGGTGTGCGCCGGCGAACGCCACCGTCGCGACGTCCACCGAACCGTAGGACGCGCCCACCGACGTAAGCGTCAGCACCAGCAGGCCGAGGCCCGGACTGCGCAGCGCCGGGCCTCTGATGTGTCGCGGCTCTGAGCGCACCGGTGGTTCCGTACGCCGCTGGACGGCGAACAGCAGCACGCCGACGGCCAGCAGTACCGCCGCCGCCAGCGGCCCGGCCCCGGCACGGACCTTGGTGGACAGTGTGATCGCCAGGATCGGGCCGACGACGTAGACCAACTCGTCGAGAACCGACTCCAGCGAGTACGCGGTGTGCAGCAGCCGCGGCGAGTTCCGGTGGATCTCCGCCCAGCGGGCCCTGACGAGCGCGCCCATGCTGGGCATGCAGCCCGCCACCGCCGCCGCCACGAACAGCGTCCAGTCCGGGGCGGCGAAACGGGCACACAGCAAGAGCGCACAGATCGCGGCGACCGTCACGGCCGTGGCCGGGAGGACGACGCGACGCTGACCATGCCGGTCGACGAGCCGGGAGATCTGAGGTCCGACAGCGGCGGCGGCGAGCGCCTGCGTGGCGGAGACGGAGCCGGCGAGCCAGTACTCACCACCGAGTTGCGACAGCATGGTGACGATGCCGACGCCGATCATCGACAACGGAAGGCGTGAAACGAAGCCCGCGGCAGAGAAGAGAAGACTGCCCGCAGGAGAGAAGATCCGACGGTAATCGGAGAGCATGAGACTCCACGCTCTGTCAGGAGCCGATCGGCACTGAGGGATCCGGTGCGGTTTCTGCGTCCTCCATCTTCAGGCATGCGGCGGTGACTCGCGACGCGACCCGGAATCCGGCCGTTCCGATGTGCGTGAGCGTGCGTTAAATGGCGAGCCGGGTTAGCTTGATGGAAGACACGTAGATGTGAAGACACACCGATGTCTCGGCGAGAAGGAGCCCGCACCAACCGGCGCCCGCAAAAGGCGCCCGCGATACACAGGCGGCGCGTACCGATCCCCGGACCCGGAGAATTCTCAATTACCAACTGGTCCCACGGGTTTCTCCGTCGCAGCCGGGTGCTGTTCGCCCAGCTCCGTCCGCCCCGTCACGTTGCCCTACTGGGAGGTGAGTTGGGGTGAACCCGCGATTGCGAGGCCGGGCCGTGACGGCCTTGGTCTGCGCAACCATCGTCGCGCTGACCGCGTTTTACTACGCATTTCCTGAGCAACGGATGATCTTCGTCGCCATTGGCGCGACCGGTGTCATCGGCATTATTCTTGGCATCGCCATCAAC
This sequence comes from Streptomyces sp. SLBN-8D4, assembly GCF_049739545.1. Classification (NCBI taxonomy): domain Bacteria; kingdom Bacillati; phylum Actinomycetota; class Actinomycetes; order Kitasatosporales; family Streptomycetaceae; genus Streptomyces; species Streptomyces sp. SLBN-8D4. Next base: position 6,202,792 of record NZ_JBMGQC010000001.1, on the reverse strand, counting down.
AATCCCGCGCATCGACTCCCGTGGCTGCTGCTCGCCGTGGGAAACCTCGCATTCGCCGCGGGCGAGGCCACCCAGATCATTCTCATCCAGCTCAAACATATCGCGTTTCCGTCGGTCGCCGACGGCTTCTATCTTGCGGCATATCCGCTCTATGCGGCCGGGTTGCTGGGCTTCGTCCACTGGCGCACGGGGCGGCGCGACCGCGGGAGTCTCGTCGACGCGCTGACGCTGACCATCGGCCTGGCACTGCTGTCGTGGCTCTTCCTCATCGAGCCGTACGCCCACGCGGCAGGCCTCACCTGGGTGCAGAAGGCGTTCTCCATGGCCTACCCGCTGGGTGACATCCTCGTCCTGGCGATGCTGCTGCGCCTGCTCGCCAGCCGGGGCGGCAAGAGCCCCTCACTCATGCTCCTGACCGCGGGCACCGTCGGTCTGCTCACCGCGGACGTGCTGTACGGCCTGATTCAGCTGCACGGGACGTGGCGCACGGGTACCGCGGTCGAACTCGGCTGGGTCGTCCTGTACGGCGCCTGGGCGGCCGCCGCGCTCCATCCTTCCATGCGGTCGGTGACGCAGTTCGTGCCATGGCGGGCCGAGACGGGCGCGGGCGGCCGACTCAGCCTGCTCACGCTGGCATCGCTCATCGCGCCGGCCATCCTCCTGGTCGAGGCGGTGCGCGAGGGGAGCGCCAACATCGGCGTCATCGGGGTGTTCTCCGCAGTGCTCTTCCTTCTCGTGCTCTACCGTCTGGCAGGCGTGGCGACGACCCACCGGCAGGCGGTCGGCCGGGAGAAGGTACTGCGTATCACGGTGTCGTCGCTGGGCGGCGCGAGCGATCTGGGGGAGGCGGCAGCCGTCGTCCACTCCGCGGTGACGGAACTGGTGCCGCACGGTCCGCGTTCGGCGCTCCTCATCGTGCCGGACGACGCCCTCTGGGTGAACGGAGAGCACGGCGGCGCGGCAGGGCCGGTGTCCGAGCAGGTGACCGCGACCATACGCGAACTGACTGCGCCCGGCGAGAGCCGCCTGGTGGCCCTGGACGGCGTGGGGCCCGATCTCGCCGCCCGCCTCACGGATCCGGGCGAGGAGCCGCCCCACACGGTCCCCGCGCTCGTCTGCCCGCTCATCTCGCAGGACCACCCTTCGGGAGATCCGCTGATCGGGGCGCTCGTCCTGGCCGGGCCCGAGCAGAACCTGCTCATGGTCCGTCAGACGCTGGCCACACTCGCCGCGCAGGCGGCACTCGCCGTGGCACGGATCTCCCTCGCCGAGGAGGTCAACCATCGCAACAGCGAGGCGTACTTCCGCACGCTGGTGCAGAACGCCTCTGACGTCATCCTGATCCTCGACGACGACGACCGGGTCCGCTACGCCAGTCCTTCCGCCGACCAGCTGCTCGGTGTTCCGGAGCTGGAGGGCACCCACCTCATCGGCCTGGTGCCGCCGCAGGACAGCCGCAGGGTGGTCGAGACGCTCGGCCGGATACGCAGCGGCGAGTACCAGACCAGGCGCGAGCACTGGCGCATGATCCGCGTCGACCGGGCGACCATCGAGGTCGAGGTGAGGTGGAGCGACCTGCGCGAGGAAGCGACCGTAGGCGGGGTGGTGCTCACCCTGCGGGACGTGACCGAACAGCGCAAGCTCGAACGCCAGCTCACCCATCAGGCCTTCCATGACTCGCTCACCGGCCTGGCCAACCGCGTGCTCTTCCAGGAGCGGGTCAACCACGCCCTGGTACAGGCCCAGCGCGATGGCACGGTGGTCGGCGTACTCTTCCTCGACGTGGACGACTTCAAGGTCGTCAACGACATACACGGCCACGGCGTGGGCGACGAGCTCCTGGTCGCGCTGTCGCTCCGGCTGCAGACCGCCGTCCGTGCCTCCGACACCGCCGCGCGCATCGGCGGAGACGAGTTCGCACTCCTGGTGGAGGGTTCCGCCGCAAAGGACGGCGTGGAGCGGTTCACCGAAAACCTGATGTCCGTGTTCGTCGAGCCGTTCCGGCTCAGCGTGGGGCCGGTGAGCACCTACGCCAGTGTCGGCGTGGCGACGACGGAAGACAGCGTCGACTCGGTCGAACTGCTCACCCACGCCGATCTCGCGCTGTACGCGGCGAAGACAGCAGGCAAACGCCAGTGGCGTCACTACCGCCCGGAACTGCAGAGTGGCATGGCCGAGCGTGCCATGTTGCAAGAAGGGCTGGACAGTTCGTCGATCGAGACGTCGTTCATGGTGCTCTACCAGCCCATCGTGGAACTGACCAGCGGTCGGATCGCCGGCTTCGAGGCGCTCGTTCGCTGGCCCCACTCCCCGCACGGCATGATATTGCCGGAGCAGTTCATCACGCTGGCCGAGGAGAGCGGGCAGATCGTCCCGCTGGGCGCCTGGGTGCTCGATCAGGCCGCGACCGAGGCTGTCCGGTGGCGGGGCTTCATGCGACGCGAACTGACAGGCGACCGCAAGGAACCCTACGTCAGTGTGAATGTGTCGCCGCGTCAGTTTCGGGACCAGGAGTTCTACAACGTGGTCCGGCGCGCCCTGGATCTCTCCGGCATCGCACCGTCGTCCCTGGTACTGGAACTGACCGAGAGTGTACTGCTGTACAACGACGAACGTATCCTGCGTGAGATGAGTTCGCTCACCGACCTCGGGATCCGCATCGCGATCGACGACTTCGGAACCGGCTACTCGTCCCTGAGCTATCTGCGTGAGTTCCCCATCTCGATCCTCAAGATCGACAAGTCGTTCGTGGACGAACTGGGGCACTCGCCCGAACACTACGCCCTGGTCGAGGGCATCACGCATCTCGCGGACTCGCTCGGCCTGGCGGTGATCGCCGAAGGAGTGGAGAACGTGAGACAGCAGGAGCTGTTGATCTCTATGGGCTGCCCGCTCGGCCAGGGGTACCTCTTCGCCGAACCGATCACGGCCGAGGAGGCGGAACAGCTCGTCCTCGCACCGCCGCTGGGCCGCCTGGCCGCGCTGCCTGTGCTGCCCGAGGAACGGAACCCGTGATGGCGTGGGGCCTCTCCCGCGAGGGGTTCGGGTCGTGCTCAGCAGAACGCCGCGCGAGGCAGGAGACCCAAGGTGTTGGAACCTGAGGACCCGTCGGCAGAGCTGGCTGAGCTGTGCCTCGTGCTGCGCAACGACGAGGACCAGTACGCGATCTGGCCCGCCGGGCGTCGTATTCCGGCCGGATGGTGCCAGATCGACGGACCGGCGTCCGCCGCGGAATGTGGGCACCTGGTCGAGCGCCTGTGGACGGACATGCGGCCCCTGAGCGCCCGCACCGAGCGGCAGCCCCCGGGATACCCGGGATCCGGGCCGGCTACGGTGCCCGAGCTGGTCCGGGAGCGGGCGCGACGGGCCCCGTCCGATCTCGCCGTGCTCTCGGACGAGGGCCGGCTCACCTACCTCGAACTGACCGCCCGCGCCGACCGACTGGCCCACGAACTGCAGGAGTCCGGCGTCGAGGCGGAGTCCGTCGTCACCGTGTGCCTCGACCGCGTGCCCGAGCTGATCGTCGCGCTGCTGGCGGTGCTGAGCTCCGGCGGCGCGTTCCTGCCCCTCGACCCGGCGACTCCGCGGCAACGGATCGTCGGGCTGGTAGGGGAGACCGGTTCGCGTCTCATCGTCTCGAGCCACGAGCATGCCCCGATGTTCGCCGGCTGCGGGGCCCGGATCCTCGACCCCGGGGCCGCCGGGGAACCGGCCACGCGTACCCCGCCGCGGGGAGCCCGAACGGCACACGGTTCCCGCCCGGACGACCTCGCCTACGTGATCTACACCTCCGGATCCACCGGCCCTCCCAAAGGCGTGATGATCACCCACCGGTCGCTTGCCCAATCCCTCACGGCGGTGGCCCGGGCATACCAGCTGACGCCCGGCGACCGGGTGCTGCACGCCGCGGCGCTCGGCTTCGACACCTCCCTGGAGCAGATCTTCGCCACGCTTATCAGCGGCGCGACGCTGGTCCTCGCGGGCACCCGGACATGGGCGCCCACCGAACTGCTGCACCGCTTCCCGGAGTACGGGATCAGCGTCGCCGACCTCACCCCCGCCTACTGGCAGCAGACCGTCTCCGTAGCGGACCGTGATGAGAGCCTCGCGTCGCTGAGGCTCGCCATCGTCGGCGGCGAGATCGTCACCGCGAAGGACTGCCGCGCCGTTCTGCGCCGGATCCCCGGCGCGCGGCTCGTCAACGCCTACGGGCTCACCGAGACCACCATCACCTCCACGCTCTGCGAACTGAACGAGGAGGTGCTCGCGGCGCCGGAGAGCGCGGTCGCCCCGGTCGGCAGGCCCCTGGAGGGGACTCACATCCATCTGCTCGACGCCGAACTGCACCCTGTGCGACCGGGCGAGCGCGGCGAGATCTACCTCGGCGGCCCGGGGCTGGCGCGCGGTGTCTGGCGGCAACCCGCCCTGACCGCACAGCAGTTCCTCCCCGACCCGCACGGCTCCGCGCCGGGCGACCGGATGTACAGGACCGGGGACCTGGGCCGCCTGCGCTCGGACGGCAACCTTGAAATCCTGAGCCGGGTCGACGACCAGATGAAGATCCGCGGGTTCCGGGTCGACCCGGCCGAGATCGAAGCCGCGCTCGTCTCCCGCCCGGAGATCGGCCAGGCGATGGTGGTGGCCCGGGCGCGCCGCCACGGCGAGCCGGAGCTCATCGCGTACTGCACGCTGGCCTCGCCGTCGGTCGGCGGCGGGACGGCGCTGCCCGCACGGCTGCGGTCGGCACTCGCCGAGGTCCTGCCGGGATACATGATCCCGGCAGCCTTCCGCGTGATGGAACGGCTGCCCGTCGCGCCCAGCGGAAAACTCGACCGCAGGGCCGTGCCGGAACCCGGAACCGCGGCGACCACGGCCGACACAGACGCAGACACAGACACCCATGAGCGTCCGGTGCCGCAGGGAATGGCCCAGTTGTGGTGTCAGATCCTGGGTGTGGACTACGTCCGTCCGCACGACAACTTCTTCGAACTGGGCGGCAACTCGCTGCTGGCCATGGAGATGCTCGCCCGGACCCGCGTCATCTTCGGAATCGGCGTCACACAGATCCGCGACCTGACCCGGTCACTGCTGCGGCGGCCGATGCTCGCCGCGTTCGCCGAGTCGGTGCGTCAGGCGCGCGCCGGCACGCTGGCGCACCCGGACGGTGGGAGCGTCGACTTCGCCGCCGAGACCGATCGGCCCGTTCCCGCGGTCGGCAGCGACGCGCCGACTCCGCATCCCCAGCACCCCGGGGACGTGCTCCTCACGGGGGCGACGGGGTTCTGCGGCGCGTACATGATCGACGAACTACTGCGCACGACGACGGGACGGGTCCTTTGCCTGGTCAGGGCCTCCGACGAGCAGGAAGGAATGAAGAGGATCCGCGCGAGCCACCAGCGGTACGTCCTCAGCGACCTGTCCAGCCCGCGCGTCCAGCCGGTCGTCGGCGACCTGGCCAAGCCCGGACTGGGGCTGTCTTCAGGCCGGTTCGAGGAGCTGGCAGCGACCATCGACGCTGTTTACCACTTCGGCGGCCAGGTCAACTTCATCTATCCGTACCATGAGCTGCGCGCGTCCAATGTCGAGGGCACATACGAGATAATCCGCCTCGCCGCCCGCCGGGCAGTCCCCGTCCACTTCACCTCCAGCATGGCCGTGCTCGCCGGCTTCGGGCCGGCTGGGGTGCGCGAGGTGACGGAGAACACGCCGTTGCGCTTCCCGGAGTACCTGTCGGTGGGATACGTGGAGACCAAATGGGTGGGCGAGGCGCTGCTCAAGAAGGCCTCCGACGCGGGCCTGCCGGTCACCGTCTACCGCCTGATGGACATCACGGGCAGCAGCGGAACCGGCGTGATGAACACCAGCAGCGAGATGGCCGCCCTCATCGACTTCATCGCACGAACCGGGCTGTGCCCCCACATCCGGCTGCCGCTGGACTTCCTGCCGGCCGACTGCCTCGCCCGCGCCATCGGACACATCTCCACCCGGCATCCCGCGTGCGGCGAGGTCTACCACCTCACCAACCCCCGTTCCACGCTGCTGGCCTCGCTCACCGAGCGCCTGCGCGGACGGGGTTACCCGATCCAGGAGATCCCGTATGCCGAGTGGGTCGCCATGCTGGTGAGGTACGCGGCGGGGCACCCCACCGACCCGATGACCGCGTTCGTCCCGCTGTTCGTCGACCGCTGCGCGCGCGCCGACATCACCGTGAGCGAGATGTACTTCCAGGACGTCTTCCCGGAGTTCACCCGCAACAACGCGGAACGGGGGCTGCGGGACGCCGGGATCGACGTTCCTCCGGTGGACGCGGAGATGCTGGACCGTTACGTCGACTTCCTCCAACACGACGACGTCCAGCCGGTGCTGAGGCGAGAACCCGGAGGGCCAGGGTGGTGAGCCGATGCCCCGACTGGGAGGCGCTGGACGTGCTGGAAGCAGCGCCCGACGGTCCGGTGGCCTTCTGCGCCGACCTCAGTCCCACCGGGCTCCTGGCGGCCTACCGCGCCGGGGTCTATCCGTTCCCGGCGGCCGACGAATACACCCGCGCGCTCAACGAGGTGCAGTTCGACGATCAGGTCCAAGCGGGCCGTATCCGGCTCGTGGGGGCGGATTCGTTCGATCCCTACGCCGTCTCCTGGTGGTCTCCCGACCCCAGGCCAGTGCTGCCCGTCTCGGCCACTCACCTCGGTCGCAGCCTCGCCCGACGGCTGCGCAACCGGCTGCCGTGGTCGACCAGCCTGGACCGGAGCTTCGAGCGGGTCGTCCGCGAATGCCGCGCCGGCCGCTCCCCCCTGTGGCTCACCGACGAGCTGATCGAAAGCCTGGTCCGCCTTCACGATCTGGGGCATGCTCACAGCGTCGAGGTGTGGGAGGACGGCGATCTGATCGGCGGCGTCTTCGGCATTCGGATCGGATCGGTCTTCAGCATGGACTCGATGTTCTTCCACCGCTCCGACGCCTCGAAGGTGGCGGTGACCGACCTCGCGGCGCGTTTTGCACAGGCCGGCGGTGTACTGCTCGACGCACAGCGGGACAGCCCGCACGTCCGCGGCCTGGGGGGCATTCTCGTACCGCGAGAGCAGTTCGTGCGAAACCTGCGCGGCACTGGGCGCGAGAGCCTCCCGATGTCCAACGCCACCTTGCCCGCTCGCCGCCTCGTCCAGCCGACGGGATCACGCTGACCGTCTTCGTCGAAGCGGCGCGCCGCAGGGCTTTGTCCGATAACCGCATGGCCCCGAACGGGGGATGCAAAAATCGTCCGATACGGGCGATGCCCGTGCGCAGGCGTACCACCGGCATACGGCGGCGCGTTGCGGATGCATGGATTACACCGTCACCACCGGTTATCTCTTCTTCGAGCGGGAAGAACAGCCGCCGTACCGGGAACGGCCCCGGGTGGGCCAGGAAGACCCTCCCATCTACGCCGCCCTGGTCAGGGAGTGGCGGGCCCGCGGCCAGATGGTCCCGGGCACCTGGGACGCGCGATGGACCGCCCTGGTATCCGCGAGTTCACCGACCGGGCGGCACCGACGCTCCATCTGCGTTCCGCCTCCGGTCCTGTGGGAACGTGTCGCCAAACCACCCCTCGTGAGTTGCGACGAGATGGTGCCCGCTCCCTGAAGCGCGCGGCCCGTCACACGGTCGCCCCTGAACTGGCAGTGATCCGCGGGTGCCGACGTCAGCGGGCCAGTGTGGCGGCGCGGCTCGAAGGAGTGGTGACGGGCGAGTCACAGGCGGGGTACCTTGCGCCCCTGCGGGGCGATCAGGGCTGCGCGTCCTCCGGGATGGAGACCATCGGCCCGATGACCGTGACCATGGACTTCGAGAAAGTTCGGGAAGACAGCCGTGGTGAAGGCACCGCCGACCGCCGAGACCGGTGACCTGAGCGAGGCCGTGAAGGGCGCTGCCGGCAAGCAGTGAGCATGGCCGAGCGCCGGGCACGCGTGTGCGTACCCGGCGCTCGGGACCGGCTCAGTGGTTGCGCGGGAAGCCCAGGTCCACGCCCGCCGGGGCGTCGGCCGGGTCGGGCCAGCGGGTGGTGACGACCTTGCCGCGGGTGTAGAAGTGCGTGCCGTCGTTGCCGTAGATGTGGTGGTCGCCGAAGAGCGAGTCCTTCCAGCCACCGAAGGAGTGGTAGCCGACGGGGACCGGGATCGGGACGTTCACGCCGACCATGCCGGCCTCGACCTCCAGCTGGAAGCGGCGGGCGGCGCCGCCGTCCCGGGTGAAGATCGCGGTGCCGTTGCCGAAGGGGGAGGCGTTGATCAGCGCCAGGCCCTCCTCGTAGGTGTCGACGCGCAGCACGGTCAGGACCGGGCCGAAGATCTCGTCCTGGTAGGCCTTGGCGGTGGTGGGGACCTTGTCGAGGAGGGAGATGCCGATCCAGTGGCCGTCCTCGAAGCCCTCCACTGTGTGCCCGGTGCCGTCCAGGACGACCTCGCAGCCCTCGGCGGCCGCGCCCTCGACGTAGGAGGCCACCTTGTCGCGGTGGACCTTGGTGATGAGCGGGCCCATCTCGGAGGCCGGGTCGTTGCCCGGGCCGATCTTGATCTTCTCGGCGCGCTCGCGGATCTTCTCGACCAGCGTGTCGCCGACGGCGCCGACCGCGACGACCGCGGAGATGGCCATGCAGCGCTCGCCCGCGGAGCCGTAGGCCGCGGAGACGGCGGCGTCGGCGGCCGCGTCCAGGTCGGCGTCCGGCAGGACCAGCATGTGGTTCTTGGCGCCGCCCAGGGCCTGGACGCGCTTGCCGTTGGCGGAGGCGGTCGTGTGGATGTAGCGGGCGATCGGGGTCGAGCCGACGAAGGAGACGGCCTTGACGTCCGGGTGCTCAAGCAGACGGTCGACGGCCACCTTGTCGCCGTGCACGACGTTGAAGACGCCGTCGGGCAGACCGGCCTCGGCGAGCAGCTCGGCGATCTTGATCGAGGCCGACGGGTCCTTCTCGGACGGCTTCAGCACGAAGGTGTTGCCGGTCGCGATGGCGATCGGGAACATCCACATCGGCACCATGGCCGGGAAGTTGAACGGCGTGATGCCCGCGACGACACCGAGCGGCTGGCGGATGGACGCCACGTCCACGCGGCTGGCGACCTCGGTCGACAGTTCGCCCTTCAGCTGCACGGTGATCCCGCACGCCAGGTCCACGATCTCCAGACCGCGCGCGACCTCGCCGAGCGCGTCCGAGTGCACCTTGCCGTGCTCGGCGGTGATCAGCTCGGCGATCGCGTCCCGGTTCGCCTCGAGGAGCGCCCGGAAGCGGAACAGGATCGTGGTGCGCTTGGCGAGCGAGGAGGTGCCCCAGGTCTGGAACGCGTCCTTCGCGGCGCCCACGGCGGCGTCGACCTCGTCGACCGACGCGAACGCGACCTTCGTGGTGACCGCGCCGGTCGCCGGGTCGGTGACCGGCCCGTAGTTCCCCGACGCGCCCTCGACGGTCTTGCCGCCGATCCAGTGGTTGACGATCTTCGTCATGACCGAGTACTCCTTTTCACAGATGGCGGCGTCGGGTTGAGACGTGCCGTTCGTACAGCTCACGGGCCTTCACCGCGGACGCGCGCGTCGCGGTCTCGGCCACAGGAACATCCCACCAGGCCTGCGCCGGAGGCGCGCCCGACACTGTGTCTGCCGTTTCCGTCTCGACGTAGACACATGTGGGAGTGTCGGCGGCCCGTGCCTCTTCGAGGGCGGCGCGCAGGTCCCGTACGGTCTTCGCGCGCAGCACACGCATGCCGAGGCTGGCCACGTTGGCGGCCAGGTCCACGGGCAGCGGAGCGCCCGTGTAGGTGCCGTCGTCGGACTGGAAGCGGTACGCCGTGCCGAACCGTTCGCCGCCGACCGACTCGGACAGGCCGCCGATGGAGGCGTAGCCGTGGTTCTGGATCAGGAGGAGCTTGATCGCGATGCCCTCCTGTACGGCCGTGACGATCTCCGTCGGCATCATCAGGTACGTTCCGTCGCCGACCAGCGCCCAGACATTGCGGTCGGGAGCGGCCATCTTCACACCGATCGCGGCCGGGATCTCGTAGCCCATGCAGGAGTAGCCGTACTCCAGGTGGTACTGGTCCCTCGACCGGGCGCGCCACAGCTTGTGCAGGTCGCCGGGGAGGGAGCCGGCCGCGTTGATGATCACGTCGGACTCGTCCACGAGCGCGTCCAGGGCTCCGAGGACCTGCGGCTGGGTCGGCCTGATGTCGGGCTCGTCGGCCTCGTAGCAGGCGTCGACGCGCTGCTCCCAGCGCTCCTTGTCGAGCGTGTACTCGTCGACGTACACGCCCGGGACGCGGTGCGCGTGCAGCTGAAGAGCCTCGGTGAGCTCCGTCAGGCCGCTGCGGGCGTCCGCGACCAGCGGCCTCCCGGCGAGCTTGTGGCCGTCGTAGGGCGCGATGTTGAGGTTGAGGAAGCGGACGCCGTCGCCTGCGAAGAGGGTGCCGGAGGCCGTCGTGAAGTCGGTGTACCGGGTGCCGACGCCGATCACCAGGTCGGCCTGGCGGGCGAGTTCGTTGGCGGTGGCGGTGCCGGTGTGGCCGACGCCGCCGACGTCCTGGGGGTGGTCGTGGCGCAGGGAGCCCTTGCCGGCCTGGGTGGAGGCGACCGGGATGCCGGTGGCGTCCGCGAACTCGGCGAGGGCCTCCTCGGCGCGGCTGTGGTGGACTCCGCCGCCGGCGACGAGGAGGGGGCGCCGGGCGTCGCGGATCGCGTGGACTGCTTCGGCGAGTTCGGTCGGGTCGGCGCCCGGACGTCGTACGACCCAGGTGCGCTCGGCGAAGAACTCGTCCGGCCAGTCGTGGGCCTCGGCCTGGACGTCCTGCGGGAGGGCGAGCGTCACGGCGCCGGTCTCGACCGGGTCGGTGAGGACGCGCATCGCCTGGAGGGCGGCCGGGATCAGGGCCTCGGGGCGGGTGACGCGGTCGAAGTACTTCGACACCGGGCGCAGACAGTCGTTGACCGATATGTCACCGGCGTACGGGACTTCGAGCTGCTGGAGGACCGGGTCGGCGACGCGGGTGGCGAAGATGTCGCCCGGCAGGAGCAGGACCGGGAGGTGGTTGATGGTCGCGAGGGCCGCGCCCGTCACCAGGTTGGTGGCGCCCGGGCCGATGGAGGTCGTCACCGCGTGGGTGGACAGGCGGTTCGACTGGCGGGCGTAGCCGACGGCCGCGTGCACCATGGACTGCTCGTTGCGGCCCTGGTGGAAGGGCATGTCGTCGCCGTACTCGACGAGCGCCTGGCCGAGGCCCGCGACATTGCCGTGGCCGAAGATGCCCCAGGTCGCGGAGATCAACCGCTGTCGTACGCCGTCGCGTTCGGTGTACTGGGCGGCCAGGAAGCGGACCAGTGCTTGTGCGACGGTCAGGCGGGTGGTCATCGGTACCCCTCCGTGTGGTCCGGGTGGAAGCAGATCCGCCACTCCCGCGTCTCACCCGGTCCCGCCATGACGTTGAGGTAATACATGTCGTGGCCGGGCTGGGCGACGGACGGGCCGTGCCATCCGTCGGGGACGAGGACGGCGTCGCCGGAGCGGACCTCGGCGAGGACGTCGGATCCGCCCTCACGGGAGGGAGATACGCGCTGATAGCCGAAACCGTTCGGGCCGTCGATCTCGAAGTAGTAGATCTCCTCCAACTCGGCTTCCACGCCGGGCCGGTGCTCGTCGTGCTTGTGCGGCGGGTACGAGGACCAGTTGCCGCCGGGGGTGATGACCTCGACGGCGATGAGCTTGTCGCAGTCGAAGGCGTCGGCGGAGGCGAAGTTGCGGACGTGCCGCAACCGGTTGCCGCTGCCGCGGTCTTCGACGGGGACCTCCGGCGCGGGGCCGTAGCGGGCGGGGAGTCGTCGCTCGCACTTCGCTCCTGCCAGGGCGAAGCGGCCTCCCGCGCCGGAGGCGATCGATGCCTGGGCGTCCCGGGGCACGTACGCGAAGTCCGAGACTCCGGCGAACACGCTTTCCCGGCCCAGGAGTTGGAGCTCTTCGGTACCTGTGCGGACGGTACAGCCGCCTTCCAGCGGGAGCACGATCCACTCGCTGTCACCGGAGGTGAAGGTGTGCGTGCCGCCGGCTGCCAGCTCGACGATCCGCAGGCTGCAGTGGGTCCAGCCGGCCCGCTTGGGGTCGATGTCCACGGTGTACTGGGCGTTGGTGGAGGCACCCTTGGGGACGTACAGCTCGTTCTGTGTCATGCGGCGGCCCCTCACAGCAGTCCTACGGCGGTGTCCACGGCGGCGGCCACGTCGCCGTCCGCCGGGTACAGCAGCGAACGGCCGACCACCAGGCCGCGCACGGTGGGCAGTTGGAGGGCGCCGCGCCACTTCTCGTACGCGCCGTCCTGGTCGTCGCCGACCTCGCCGCCCAGCAGCACGGCGGGCAGCGTGGAGGCGGCCATGACCTCGCCCATGTCGTCGGGGTTGTCGCAGACGGGGACCTTGAGCCAGGTGTAGGCCGAGCTGCCGCCCAGGCCCGAGGCGATGGCGATCGACTTGGTGACGGCCTCGGCGGACAGGTCGTTCCTGACCTTGCCCTCGGTGGTGCGGCCGCTGATGAACGGCTCGACGAAGACGGGGAGCCGGCGTGCGGCCATGTCGTCGATGGCGCGAGCCGTGGACTCCATGGTGGTCAGGGAGCCCGGGTCGTCGTAGTCGATGCGCAGGAGCAGCTTGCCGGCGTCGAAGCCGAGGCGCTCCATGTCCTCGGGGCGGTGGCCGGTGAAGCGGTCGTCGAGCTCGAAGCTCGCGCCCTGGAGGCCGCCGCGGTTCATGGAGCCCATGACGACCTTGCCGTCGAGGGCGCCGAGCAGCAGCAGGTCGTCCAGGATGTCGGCGGTGGCGAGGACGCCGTCGACGCCGGGGCGGGACAGCGCGAGGCAGAGGCGTTCGAGCAGGCCGGCGCGGTTGGCCATGGCCATCCGGTTGCCGCCGACGCCGAGCGCGCCCCGGGCGGGGTGGTCGGCTGCGACGATCATCAGGCGGCCGCTGTCGTTCAGCAGCGGCCTGCGGGTGCGGCGGGCGGCCGCCTCGGCGATCGCTTCGGGGCGTTCGGCACGCAGGCGCACGAGTTCCGCGATGTCGACCCTCACTTGACCGCTCCCGCCGCGATTGCGCTGTCGATCTCGTCGGTCGTCGGCATCGCCGAACTGCACTCCAGACGGGAGGCGACGATGGCGCCGGCCGCGTTGGCGTGCCGCATGATCTTCTCCAGGTCCCAGCCGGCGAGGAGGCCGTGGCACAGGGAGCCGCCGAAGGCGTCACCGGCGCCGAGGCCGTTCAGGACGTTGACGGGCAGGGGCGGGACCTCGGCTTCGTTGCCCTTGCTGTCGACGGCGAGGACGCCCTTGGGGCCCTGCTTGACGACCGCGAGCTCGACACCGGCGTCCAGCAGCGCCTGGGCCGCCTCGCGGGGCGTGCGCACTCCGGTGGCGACCTCGACCTCGTCGAGGTTTCCGACGGCGACGGTGGTGTGCTTGAGGGCTTCGGCGTAGAAGGGGCGGGCGGCCTCCGGGTCCGTCCAGAACATGGGCCGCCAGTCCAGGTCGAAGACGGTGAGGCCCGCCTTGTCGCGGTGGGCGAGGGCCGCCAGCGTCGCCGTACGGCTGGGCTCCTCGCTCAGGCCGGTGCCGGTGACCCAGAAGACGCTCGCCTCGCGGATCGCGTCGAGGTCCAGCTCGTGGGCGTCGATCTCCAGGTCCGGGGCCTTGGGCCGGCGGTAGAAGTACAGCGGGAAGTCGTCCGGCGGGAAGACCTCGCAGAAGGTGACGGGGGTCTGCAGGCCCGGCACCGGGGTGACCCAGCGGTCGTCCACGCCGAAGCCCCGGAGGGCCTCGTGCAGATAGGTGCCGAAGGGGTCGTCGCCGGTGCGGGTGATCACCGCGGTGCGCCGTCCCAGGCGGGAGGCGGCGACCGCGACGTTCGTCGCCGAGCCCCCGAGGAACTTGCCGAAGGACGTCACCTGCGGCAGCGGGACACCGGTCTGGAGTGGATACAGGTCCACACCGATCCGCCCCATGGTGATCAGGTCGTACCCCATCGGCTTCCCTTCGTACCTGCGTCGGCTCTCCCGAGCGTTTGTAGCCCCGGACGCCGAGCCCTGTCAATGTTTTGTCCAGACATTCGGACGAGACCTTGACAGCGCTTGCTGTCCGAACCGAAGCTGACCGGCATGACAGCGCCCGCGCCTCTGCCCTCACTGTCCCGCATCCGGATCGGGTCGGCCCCCGACTCCTGGGGTGTGTGGTTCCCCGACGATCCCCAGCAGGTCCCCTGGCAGCGTTTCCTCGACGAGGTCGCGGACTCCGGTTACGAGTGGATCGAGCTGGGTCCGTACGGGTACCTGCCGACCGACCCCGCGGTCCTCACCGAGGAGGTCTCCCGGCGTGGCCTGAAGGTGTCCGCCGGCACGGTCTTCACCGGCCTGCACCACGGCGAGGCCGTGTGGGAGAAGACCTGGGCGCATGTCGCGGACAACGCGGTGCTCGCGCAGGCGATGGGCGCCGGGCACCTGGTCGTGATTCCGTCGTTCTGGCGGGACGACAAGACGGGCGAGGTGCTGGAACCGGACACGCTCACGCCGGAACAGTGGCGCAACCTCGGCTCGCTGACCGAGCGGCTGGGGCAGCGGGTGAAGGAGGAGTACGGCCTTCAGATCGTCGTGCACCCGCATGCCGACACCCACATCGACAGCGAGGAGAACGTGGTCCGGTTCCTGGACGCCACGGACTCCGACCTGGTGTCGCTGTGCCTGGACACCGGGCACTACGCGTACTGCGGCGGGGACAGCGTCAAGCTGATCGAGACCTACGGGTCGCGGATCGGGTATCTGCACCTCAAGCAGGTGGACCCTCAGATCCTGGCCGACGTGCGGGCCAAGGGGACGCCGTTCGGTCCCGCGGTGGCGCAGGGCGTGATGTGCGAGCCGCCTTCGGGTGTGCCGGCGCTCGGTCCCGTGCTGGAGGCCGCCCAGAAGCTGGACGTGGATCTGTTCGCGATCGTCGAGCAGGACATGTACCCGTGCGAGCCCGACAAGCCTCTGCCGATCGCCCAGCGGACTCGGGCGTTTTTGAGGTCCTGCGGGGCGTAAGAGGGTGTTGGTGAGCCCCTTTCGCTGAAAAGCTGGGGGGATGGTGTTGGTCCGTACCGGGCGTGGGTCCGGTGGGTACTGGGAGTTCGCCCTCGGCTCGCCCCATCCCCGGCTGCGGCCCGGGGTGCTCAGCTATCGCGGGGTCCGGCTCGCCATGGACCGGCCCCGGCGGCGGCTGGAGACACCCGTCGGGGCCGCGACCCTGCTGCTGGGGTTCGAGCACCCTGTGCGGATCACGCGCGCGGGGCAGCCGCCCGACACCCTCGTGTCCGTCTTCTGCGGGCCCACCACCACTCCCGCCGTCGGGGAGCACGGCGGACGGCTCTCCGGTGTCGAGGTGATGCTGGCCCCCTGGGCCGCGTTCACCCTCTTCGGCACCCCTCAGTACGAGCTCGCCAACCGCACCGTCGATCCCGACGCACTCCCCCATGCCCTGGACCGGCGCGTCGGTGAACTCTCCGCCGCGCTGGCCGCGTTGCCCTCGTGGGAGGCGCGGTTCCGGCTGCTGGACGAGGTGTTCGCGCGGTGGTGGGAGGCCGGTACGCCGTCTTCGGCCCGGTTGGTGCGGGCCTGGTCGGAGCTGGTGCGGACGGGCGGGGCCATGCCGGTGCGACGGCTCGCCGAGGAGGTGGGGTGGAGCGTGCGGCAGCTGGAGAACCGGTTCCGGGAGCAGATCGGGCTGGGGCCCAAGGCGGCGGCGCGGGTGCTGCGGCTGCAGCGGGCGCGGCGGCTGCTCGCCGCGGGGCACGGACAGGCGGAGACCGCGGCGGCCTGCGGGTACTACGACCAGGCCCATCTGAGCGGCGAGTTCAAGGCGATGACCGGGTGTACGCCGCGGGAGTTCACCACGGCCCGGCGGCTGCCGTTCGCCGCCGCCCCGCCCGGGGACCGGATGGACGGCGAGGCGACAAGCCTGGTCCTCACCTGAGAGGGACCGGGGAGAAGTGCGGTTTTCTCCAAGACCGACAGCCCCGGCCGACTGCACGCTGTGCGCGTCCGACCGGTTGATCCGGGGGGACGGCCGGGGGAGCCGGTGGGCCGGGCCCGACGCAGCGGGTCCGGCCCACTCGCGCCACGGGCAGCCATGACCTCGCGCCGTAAGTCAACGCGCCACGCCCGCACGCCCGCGTGCGCCTTTGCGTCACCTCTGTCACAAACTCCCCTTCCGTGTCACACATGTCCCATCTACGCGGCATCCTCGTCACACCAGGCGCACAACCCCTGACCGACGGTCACCACAGGTCGTTCACAAGGCGCAGGCTTTGTGATCGCCAGCGCAGCGCCCGGTACCCCCGACGGCCGTTCCCGGCCGCCGCCGCGGTGCGCGCGAGGAGGTGCCCCACATGACCGACCGAAGGCTCTGGTCGTACAAGGAGATCGCGGCGCACATCCGTGTGCAGCCGGACACCGTGCGGTCGTACCGCAAGCACGGGCTGCTGCCGCCGCCCGACCATGTCGAGGGCGGCAAGCCCTTCTGGTACGCGGACACCGTGCGCGCGTGGGTCGCGTCCCGGCCGGGGAACCGGGGGCGGAGACAGGACTGAGGCCGACTCGTGCGGGGGCGGGGGTGCCGCCGAAAGTCACGGGCCGCGCCGTCACCGACCGCGCCACCGGGGAACCGGTCGGCGAGGTCGCCCAGTACGAGCGGGACCCCACCGCCCGCAGCCGCACCTTCCGCACGCTCATCGGGCCCGGGCCCCGGGCCGTGGACGCGGGCCGGGCACCGGGGCCTCGCCACCACCCTCAGGCCCACGGCTCGATGACCGTCACCCCCGCTCCGGGGGCCGTGCCCATCGCCGCGAGGGCGTCCGGGGCCGCGTCGAGGGTGATCGTGGACGTGACCAGCAGATCCGGTCGCAGCACTCCCGACCTGACCAGCTCCAGCATCGGCGGGTAGGTGTGGGCGGCCATGCCGTGACTGCCGAGGAGTTCGAGCTCCAGGGCGACCGCACGGGCCATGGGGACCGGGGTCGTCCCGTCCGGCGAGGGCAGCAGCCCGACCTGGACGTGCCGGCCGCGCCGGCGCAGGCAGTCGACGGAGGCCGCACAGGTGGCCGGGGAACCGAGGGCGTCCAGGGACACCTGGGCACCCCCGCCGGTCAGCTCGCGGATCGCCGCCGCGGTGTCCCGCACACCGGTCGCGTCCACGCACTCCGCCGCACCGAACTTCCTCGCCAGGGCCAGGGCCTGGGCAGACACGTCCACGGCCACCACGCGGGCCCCTGAGGCCGCCGCGATCATCACCGCGGACAGGCCCACGCCGCCGCAGCCGTGCACCGCGACCCACTCCCCCGCGGTGGCCCGCCCCTGCTGCACGACCGCCCTGAACGCCGTGGCGAAACGGCAGCCCAGGGAGGCGGCCGTGGCGAAGGACATGTCCCGCGGCACGGCCACGAGGTTCACGTCGGCGTGGTCCAACGCGACGTACTGGGCGAACGAGCCCCAGTGGGTGAAGCCGGGCTGGGTCTGGCGCTCGCAGACCTGGTGGTCGCCCCTCGCGCAGGACGCGCAGGTGCCGCAGGCGCAGACGAAGGGGACGGTCACCCGGTCACCGGGGCGCCAGGTGCCCACCCGGGGGCCGGCCGCCTCCACCACACCCGCGAGTTCATGACCCGGCACGTGCGGGAGGGTGATGTCCGGGTCGTGGCCCTGCCAGCCGTGCCAGTCGCTTCTGCACAAGCCCGTGGCCTCCACGCGGACGACCACTCCGTGGTCCGCCGGGCGGGGGTCGGGCACGTCCCGTACCTGTGCGGTTCCGCCGTACTGGTCGAAGACCACCGCTCGCATCTGCGTCTCCCTCGCCGTTCCCGTCTGCCGGTACATCGTGGCAGTCACCGGCGGCTCTTGGAGAAGTACCCCCCAGGGGTATAGGGTGTGCTTCAGTAACCCCACACGCCTCCATGAGGAGAACGACATGACCGCCCAGACCGATACCCCGGGTTCCGTCACCGCCGTCTACAAGGTGAGCGGGATGAGCTGCGGGCACTGCGAGGGTTCCGTTTCCGGTGAGATCTCCGAGATCACGGGGGTCAGCTCCGTGAAGGCTGTCGCGTCCACCGGCGAGGTGACGGTCGTGTCGGCGGAGCCGCTGGACGAGGAAGCCGTGCGGGCCGCGGTGGACGAGGCCGGCTTCGAGTTCGTCGGCAAGGCCTGATCGCCTGGGAGCAGGGAACATGTCCACCACGGCCCCGATAGCACCCGTGTCCGAAGTCGAGCTCGTCATCGGCGGGATGACCTGTGCGTCCTGTGCCGCCCGGGTCGAGAAGAAGCTCAACCGGATGGACGGCGTCACCGCCACGGTCAACTACGCGACCGAGAAGGCGAAGGTCGTCCACCCCGCGGGGGTCGAGGTCGCCGATCTGATCGCGACCGTCGTGAAGACGGGCTACACGGCGCAGGAGCCGGCACCCGCGGTACAGCGGCCCGACGACACGGACCCCGAGCTCGCGGCCCTGCGGCAGCGGCTGTTCGTCTCCGTCGCACTGGCCGTCCCCGTCATCGCGCTCTCCATGGTCCCCGCCCTCCAGTTCGACAACTGGCAGTGGCTCGCGCTGACCCTCGCCTCGCCCGTCGTCGTCTGGGGTGCGTGGCCCTTCCACCAGGCCGCCTGGACGAACACCCGGCACGGCGCGGCCACCATGGACACCCTCGTCTCGGTCGGGACCCTCGCCGCCTTCGGCTGGTCGCTGTGGGCCCTGTTCTTCGGTGACGCGGGGATGCCGGGCATGCGGGAGCGGTTCGAGCTCACCGCCGGCGGTATGGACGGTGCCTCGACGATCTATCTCGAGGTGGCCGCGGGCGTCACCGCCTTCATCCTGCTCGGCCGCTACCTGGAGGCCCGCGCCAAACGCCGTGCGGGGGCCGCCCTCAGGGCTCTGATGGAGCTCGGGGCCAAGGACGTCAGCGTGCTGCGGGACGGGCGCGAGGTGCGGATCCCGGCGGAGCGGCTGGCCGTCGGGGACCGGTTCGTCGTACGGCCCGGCGAGAAGATCGCGACCGACGGCACCGTGGTCGAGGGCGCCTCGGCCGTGGACGCCTCGATGCTGACCGGTGAGTCGGTCCCGGTGGACGTCGGTGTCGGGGACGCCGTCACCGGCGCGACCGTCAACGCCGGCGGACGGATCGTCGTGGCGGCGACCCGGATCGGGGCCGACACGCGGCTCGCGCGGATGGCGAAGCTGGTGGAGGACGCGCAGAACGGCAAGGCGCAGGTGCAGCGGCTGGCCGACCGGGTCTCCGCGGTCTTCGTGCCGGCCGTCCTCCTCATCGCGGCGGCCACCTTCGGGGCCTGGCTCGGCATCACCGGGGACACCGTCGCCGCGTTCACCGCGGCCGTCGCCGTGCTGATCATCGCCTGCCCGTGCGCGCTGGGCCTGGCCACGCCGACCGCGCTCATGGTCGGCACCGGGCGCGGCGCCCAGCTGGGCATCCTCATCAAGGGTCCCGAGGTCCTGGAGTCCACGCGGCGCGTCGACACCGTCGTCCTGGACAAGACCGGCACGGTCACCACCGGCCGGATGACGCTGCAGGAGGTCCACGTCGTCCAGGACGCCGACGAGAAGCAGGTGCTGCGGCTCGCGGGCGCCCTGGAGCACGCCTCCGAGCATCCCGTGGCCCGGGCGGTCGCCCTGGGCGCCGAGGAGCGGGTCGGACCGCTGCCGGAGGCCGAGCGGTTCGAGAACGTCCCCGGCAAGGGCGTACGCGGCCGTGTGGAGGGCCGCGAGGTGGCCGTGGGGCGGCTGTTCGACGTGCTGCCCGCCGAGCTGGCCCGGGCGAAGGAGGAGGCCGAGCGGGACGGTCGTACGGCTGTCGTCGTCGGGTGGGACGGTGTGGCACGCGGCGTCCTGGCCGTCGCCGACGCGGTCAAGGAGACCAGTGCGGAGGCGGTGCGGTCACTGCGGGCGCTGGGGCTCACGCCGGTACTGCTGACCGGGGACAACCGGACGGTGGCCGAGGCGGTGGCCCGGGCGGTCGGGATCGACGAGGTGATCGCCGAGGTGCTGCCCGAGGACAAGGTCGACGCCGTACGGCGGCTTCAGAGCCGGGGGCGGGTCGTCGCGATGGTCGGCGACGGCGTCAACGACGCGGCCGCGCTCGCCGCCGCCGACCTGGGGCTCGCCATGGGGACCGGGACCGACGCGGCGATCGAGGCGGGGGATCTGACGCTGGTGCGCGGGGACCTGCGGGTGGCCGCGGACGCGATCCGGCTCTCCCGGCGCACCCTGACGACGATCAAGGGCAATCTCGTGTGGGCCTTCGGCTACAACGTGGCCGCGCTGCCACTGGCCGCGGCCGGGTTGCTGAACCCGATGATCGCGGGGGCGGCGATGGCGTTCTCCTCGGTGTTCGTGGTGACCAACAGCCTGCGGCTGCGGACCTTTCGTTGAGGATTCCTTTGACGGACCCCCTCTGGAGTCCGGAGCCACGCTCACATAAGCTCTTCACAAGACTCGCGCATCGTCCTTACGCTTGGGTCCCGATCGCCGCATCCGGGCTCTTGCGTATCTAACGGACATTTGCAAGAGACGCAGATCACAGTGATGCGAACGTAACCATCGAAGGGGTTCGAAGGTCTAAGTTGGCGATGTCAGCCAGCGTCTTGGGGGGCGCCGACTGACGTCTGAGGATGTCTTGGGGGACTTCCTCGGAGCTGCGTTGCCGGGGCACGCACTTAGGGAAGCTTTGAGCGGCCCTCCCGACCGTGCGCTGTCCCGGCAGACCGCACACTGGAGTAGTACGAGGAGTTTTGCTCGTTCTGCTCAAACAGCAGTACCGGAAAAGACAGCGATTCAGGCGCTGGTCTCTCAGACGCCCGGCCGGATCCCGTGGGGGGAATCCGCACCGGGACATGGGAAGGCGCCCTGGACGCCGGCCCGTGGGGGGACCGTCGCCAGGGCGCCTTTCGCTGCGCGGATTCAGCCGGGGGGTTCGTGGGGCTTCAGGTCGTCGCCCGGCCACCCGCCGGTGGGGGCTGGTCGCGCCCGCGGGGCGGAGCCCCACATCGACAGAGCCCCGCGCCCCTGAAAGAAACAGGTCAGCCCCGGCACCGGCGTCTGTCAGCGCTGCTCGACCGGGACGAAGTCACGCTCGACCACGCCCGTGTAGATCTGGCGCGGGCGGCCGATGCGGGACCCGGGCTCCTTGATCATCTCGTGCCACTGGGCGATCCAGCCCGGGAGGCGGCCGAGGGCGAACAGGACCGTGAACATCTCGGTCGGGAAGCCCATGGCGCGGTAGATCAGGCCCGTGTAGAAGTCGACGTTCGGGTAGAGGCTGCGCGAGACGAAGTAGTCGTCGGAGAGCGCGTGCTCCTCCAGCTTGAGCGCGATGTCCAGCAGCTCGTCGGACTTGCCGAGGGCCGACAGGACATCGTGCGCGGCAGCCTTGATGATCTTCGCGCGCGGGTCGAAGTTCTTGTAGACCCGGTGGCCGAAGCCCATCAGCCGGACGCCCTCCTCCTTGTTCTTCACCTTGCGGATGAAGGAGTCGACGTCGCCGCCGGAGGCCTGGATGCCCTCCAGCATCTCCAGGACGGACTGGTTGGCGCCGCCGTGCAGCGGGCCCCACAGCGCGTTGATGCCCGCGGAGATCGACGCGAACATGTTCGCCTGGGACGAGCCGACGAGGCGGACCGTCGAGGTCGAACAGTTCTGCTCGTGGTCCGCGTGCAGGATGAGCAGCTTGTCGAGGGCGGAGACCACGACCGGGTCGGGCTCGTACTCCTGCGCCGGGACCGAGAAGGTCATACGGAGGAAGTTCTCGACGTAACCGAGGTCGTTGCGCGGGTAGACGAACGGGTGACCGATCGACTTCTTGTACGCGTACGCCGCGATCGTCGGAAGCTTGGCGAGCAGGCGGATCGTCGAGAGGTTGCGCTGCTTCTCGTCGAAGGGGTTGTGGCTGTCCTGGTAGAACGTGGACAGCGCGGAGACGACCGACGACAGCATGGCCATCGGGTGGGCGTCGCGCGGGAAGCCCCGGTAGAAGTTCTTGACGTCCTCGTGCAGCAGGGTGTGCTGCGTGATGTCGTTCTTGAACACCGAGAGCTCGTCGACGGTCGGAAGCTCACCGTTGATCAGGAGGTACGCGACCTCCAGGAACGTGGAGCGCTCGGCCAGCTGCTCGATCGGGTAGCCGCGGTACCGGAGGATGCCGGCCTCGCCGTCGAGATAGGTGATGGCGGATTTATAGGCGGCGGTGTTGCCGTAGCCGCTGTCCAGGGTGACCAGACCGGTCTGGGCGCGGAGCTTCCCGATGTCGAAGCCCTTGTCGCCGACGGTGCTGTCGATCACCGGGTAGGTGTACTCGCCATCGCCGTACCGCACTACTACAGAGTTGTCGCTCACGTCATCCCTCACCGACGTTGTGCCTCTTCTTCGAGGTTGCCCTGACTGTCTCTACCATCCCCCATTTGGCGCAGGAGAGTGCACTCGGGGTCGGCCGTTGGGCGTATCGGCGGCACTGAGTGCCGCCAACTTGCTCATCCTGCCCCTCTCCACCCGCTTCCGGAAGGGCTGTGTGATCCACGTGACTCATTTGATCGATCATTTTTTGTGCTGCCTCACCATTGACGCTCGTCACCGGCCCGCGAGCCGGAAGTCCAGCGCCGTGCACCGCCGTCCCGCGGACACCGTGCGCACCGCCTGACCGATGGCCTTGCGCGAACCGACCAGGACGACGAGCTTCTTCGCCCGGGTGACCGCCGTGTACAGCAGGTTCCGCTGGAGCATCATCCAGGCGCTGGTGGTGACCGGGATCACCACGGCCGGATACTCGCTGCCCTGGGAACGGTGGATGGTCACCGCGTACGCGTGGGCCAGTTCGTCCAGTTCATCGAACTCGTACGGCACCTCCTCGTCCTCGTCCGTCAGCACGGTCAGGCGCTGGTCGACGGGGTCGAGCGAGGTGACGACGCCCACGGTGCCGTTGAAGACGCCGTTGGCGCCCTTCTCGTAATTGTTGCGAATCTGGGTGACCTTGTCGCCGACCCGGAAGACCCGGCCGCCGAACCGCTTCTCGGCGAGGTCGGGGCGGCCCGGCGTGATGGCCTGCTGGAGCAGGCCGTTGAGGGTGCCGGCGCCCGCGGGGCCCCTGTGCATGGGGGCGAGCACCTGGACGTCCCGGCGCGGGTCGAGGCCGAATTTGGCCGGAATCCGACGGGCCGCCACGTCCACGGTGAGCCGGCCGACCTCCTCGGTGTCGTCCTCGACGAAGAGGAAGAAGTCCTTCATGCCCTCGGTGACGGGGTGCTGCCCGGCGTTGATCCGGTGCGCGTTGGTGACGACACCGGACTGCTGGGCCTGGCGGAACACGCGCGTGAGGCGCACCGCGGGGACCGGGCCGCCCTCGGCGAGCAGATCCCTGAGGACCTCCCCCGCGCCGACGCTGGGCAGCTGGTCGACGTCCCCGACGAACAGCAGGTGCGCACCCGGAGGCACCGCCTTCACCAGCTTGTTGGCGAGCAGCAGGTCCAGCATGGAGGCCTCGTCGACCACCACCAGGTCGGCGTCGAGCGGGCGGTCCTTGTCGTAGGCCGCGTCGCCGCCGGGCTTCAGCTCCAGAAGGCGGTGGACGGTGGAGGCCTCGGCGCCGGTGAGCTCGGCGAGACGCTTGGCGGCGCGCCCGGTCGGGGCGGCCAGGACGATCTTGGCCTTCTTGGCGCGGGCGAGCTCCACGATCGAGCGCACGGTGAAGGACTTGCCGCAGCCGGGGCCGCCGGTGAGCACCGCGACCTTCTCGGTCAGCGCGAGCCTGACGGCGGCCTCCTGCTCGGGCGCGAGCTCGGTGCCGGTACGGGACTTCAGCCAGCCCAGCGCCTTGTCCCAGGCCACGTCACGGAAGTCCGGCATCCGGTCCTGGTCGGCGCGCAGCAGGCGCAACAGCTGGGCGGAGAGGGAGAGTTCGGCGCGGTGGAAGGGAACCAGGTAGATGGCGGTGACCTCATGGCCGTCGGGGCCGGGGACCTTCTCGCGCACGACGCCTGGATCGCCCGAGTCCTCGTCGGGCAGGGCGAGTTCGGCGAGGCACTCGATGACCAGGCCGGTGTCGACCTGGAGGAGCTTGACCGCGTCGGCGATCAGCCGTTCCTCGGGGAGGTAGCAGTGGCCCTGGTCGGTGGACTGCGAAAGGGCGTACTGGAGACCGGCCTTCACCCGCTCCGGGCTGTCGTGCGGGATGCCGACGGACTGGGCGATCTTGTCGGCGGTGAGGAAGCCGATGCCCCAGACGTCGGAGGCGAGCCGGTAGGGCTGGTTCTTCACGACGGAGATCGAGGCGTCGCCGTACTTCTTGTAGATGCGCACGGCGATGGAGGTGGACACCTCGACGGTCTGGAGGAAGAGCATGACCTCCTTGATCGCCTTCTGCTCCTCCCAGGCGTCGGCGATCTTCTTGGTGCGCTTGGGTCCGAGGCCGGGCACCTCGACGAGCCGCTTCGGCTCCTCCTCGATGATCTTCAGGGTGTCCATGCCGAAGTGCTGGGTGATGCGGTCGGCGAAGACGGGCCCGATGCCCTTGACGAGCCCCGATCCGAGATAGCGGCGGATGCCCTGGACGGTGGCGGGCAGGACGGTCGTGTAGTTCTCGACGGTGAACTGCTTGCCGTACTGCGGGTGGGAGCCCCACCGCCCCTCCATCCGCAGGGACTCCCCCACCTGGGCACCGAGCAGCGCGCCGACGACGGTGAGGAGGTCGCCGCCGCCTCTGCCGGTGTCGACGCGGGCGACCGTGTAGCCGTTGTCCTCGTTGGCGTACGTGATGCGCTCCAGTACGCCTTCGAGTACGGCCAGCCGCTGTTCGCCCGTGGGGTTCCCCGCCTGTTGAGCCATGATCCGACGGTATCGGCTCGCACTGACAGCACCGAAGGTCCGGCGGAGTCGTACCGGCCGTGGGCGCCGGGCCGCCGAACGCGGTGGTTGATAGCCTCGTCGCGGGTACGACGCCGGCCCGGCGCCGGGCCCGAACAGCCAGAGAGCCCCACCCGTCCGTGGTGGCCTCCGCGGACCTTCAGGGGCGAGGCTCCTGGTGTGGTGTCCGTAGGCCCTGGCTGACTCGTCAGTCGGGGCCCACACACGTCAGGACCGGAACTTCCACACCCACGCGACCAGGATGATCACATCGCAGGCCGCCGAGATCCTCTCCGAGGAGAGATGTGGTCGCACCCGTTCCTTCCACCGATCTCGCAACCAGTCCTTCAGTTTCAAGATCGGCTCCTCTCCGGCCGTGAGGCCGTCGATGCGGGATGGCGTCCCGCGCCGCTGAGGTCACGTCCGCGCCCTCACGTGTTGGGGGCGAACACGCTTCTACCATCCCCCCATTGACCGAGGAGAGTGCACTCGGGGTCGGCCCTCGGGCCGTCCGGCGACACCGAGTGCCGCCAGGGGTGGCACGGCGAGATGGGGATCCGGAGGGCCCGCCCGCGCTCCGCCCACCTTCGTCACGATCAGGTCTCGGGATGCGGCCGGGGTCTTGCCAACTGCCGTGTAATCGATTCCAATCCTCGGTACACGAAGTCGTGTAATCGATTCCACAAGGAGGTGGAGCGGCGATGGCGAGCATCAAGGACGTCGCTGCCGAGGCGGGGGTCTCCGTCGCCACGGTGTCGCGTGTGCTCAACGACCATCCGTCGGTCAGCGCGGACGCACGCACCCGCGTGCTGGCCGCCGTCGAGACCCTGGGCTACCGCCCGAACGCCGTCGCCCGCTCCCTGCGCACCGACCAGACCCACACCCTCGGCCTGGTCATCAGCGACGTGCTGAACCCCTACTTCGGCGAGCTGGCCCGCTCCGTCGAGGAGGAGGCCCGCACGCTGGGCTACAGCGTGATCATCGGGAACGCCGACGAACGCCCGGATCTGCAGGACCACCACGTACGGAACCTGCTGGACCGGCGGATCGACGGACTCCTGGTCTCCCCCACCGACGGCGGCTCCCCGCTGATGCTGGACGCCGTGCGCGCGGGGACGCCGATGGTGTTCGTGGACCGCTGGATCCCGGGTGTGGCCGTGCCGGTGGTCAGGGCCGACGGGCGGGCCGCCGTGCGCGATCTCGTCGCCCATCTGCACGGCCTCGGGCACCGCAGGCTCGCCATCATCGCCGGGCCCGCCGCCACCACGACCGGCCAGGAGCGCGTGGCGGCCTTCCGCGAGGCCCTCCAGGCGTACGGCCTGGAGCTGCCCGAGGCCTACATAGGGCAGGGCGACTTCCAGGCCGAGAGCGGGCGGCGCGTCACCGAGGGCTTCCTCGACCTGCCCGAGCCGCCCGAGGTCGTCTTCGCGGCCGACAACCTGATGGCGCTCGGCGCGCTGGACGCCGTACGCGCGCGTGGGCTGCGCGTGCCGGAGGACCTCGCCCTGGCCGCGTTCGACGACATCCCGTGGTTCGTGCACACCGATCCGCCGATCACCGCGATCGCCCAGCCCACGGGCGACCTGGGACGGGCCGCCGTGCGCGCGCTCGTCGACCGCATCGAGGGGCGGCCGCCCGAGTCGGTCACTCTTCCCGCCCGTCTGGTCGTCCGCCGCTCTTGCGGCGAGAACCCCAACCCTGTGCAAAGGAGCACGTCGTGAGCAACGAGGACGAGTTGCTGCGCATCGAGGGCATACGGAAGTCCTTCCCCGGCGTGGTCGCGCTCGACGGCGTCGACTTCGACCTGCGCCGGGGCGAGGTGCACGTACTGCTCGGCGAGAACGGCGCCGGCAAGAGCACGCTGATCAAAATGCTGTCGGGCGCCTACCACCCCGACGAGGGCCGCGTCCTGGTGGACGGCGAGGAGGTGCACATCCGCGGGGCGCAGGACGCCGAGCGGCTGGGCATCGCCACCATCTACCAGGAGTTCAACCTGGTACCGGATCTGACGGTCGCCGAGAACATCTTCCTGGGCCGGCAGCCGCGCCGCCTCGGGATGATCGACCGGAAGCGGATGGAGGCCGACGCCGAGGTGCTGCTCAAGCGCGTCGGTGTCAACGTCTCGCCACGCGCGCGTGTCCGCGAACTCGGCATCGCCCGGCTCCAGATGGTCGAGATCGCCAAGGCGCTCTCGCTGAACGCGCGTGTGCTGATCATGGACGAGCCGACCGCGGTGCTCACCTCCGAGGAGGTCGACAAGCTCTTCGCGATCGTGCGCACCCTGCGCGAGGACGGTGTCGGCGTCGTCTTCATCACGCACCACCTGGAGGAGATCGCCGCGCTGGGCGACCGGGTCACGGTCATCCGGGACGGGAAGTCCGTCGGGCAGGTGCCCGCCACCACGCCCGAGGACGAGCTCGTACGCCTGATGGTGGGGCGGTCGATCGAGCAGCAGTACCCCCGCGAGCGCGGCGACACCGGGGCGGCCCTGCTCAAGGTCGAGGGCCTCACCCGGGACGGCGTCTTCCACGACATCGGCTTCGAGGTGCACGCCGGTGAGGTGGTCGGCATCGCCGGGCTGGTCGGAGCCGGCCGTACCGAGGTGGTGCGGGCCGTGTTCGGCGCGGACCCGTACGACAAGGGAAGCGTGAAGGTCGCCGGGTCCGCCCTCAGGAGCCATGACGTGGGCGCGGCCATGGCGGCCGGGATCGGCCTCATCCCCGAGGACCGCAAGGGCCAGGGCCTGGTGCTCGACCAGACCGTCGAGGAGAACCTGGGCCTGGTGACCATGCGGGCCGCCACCCGCGCGGGGCTCGTCGACCTCAAGGGGCAGCGCGAGGCCGCCGCCCGGATCGCCGGGCAGCTCGGGGTGCGGATGGCGGGCCTGCACCAGCACGTCCGGACGCTGTCCGGCGGCAACCAGCAGAAGGTCGTCATCGGCAAGTGGCTGCTCGCCGACACCAAGGTGCTGATCCTCGACGAGCCCACGCGCGGGATCGACGTCGGCGCCAAGGTCGAGATCTACCAGCTCATCAACGAACTCACCGCGGCCGGTGCCGCCGTCCTGATGATCTCCAGCGATCTGCCCGAGGTGCTCGGCATGAGCGACCGGGTGCTGGTGATGGCCCAGGGCCGGATCGCCGGCGAACTCGACGCCGACGAGGCCACACAGGACTCCGTGATGGCACTCGCCGTCAGTACGAACACCGTCAAGACCGAGAAGGAGGCCCGTGGTGGCCACTGACACGCTCAAGAGCGGGGCGAGCGCGGGTGGCCTGCGCCGTCTCCTGCTCGACAACGGCGCGCTGACCGCGCTGATCGTCCTCGTCATCGCCATGTCGGCGCTGTCCGGCGACTTCCTGACCACCGACAACCTGCTCAACGTCGGCGTCCAGGCGGCCGTGACCGCCATCCTCGCCTTCGGTGTGACCTTCGTGATCGTCTCGGCGGGCATCGACCTGTCGGTGGGGTCGGTCGCGGCCCTGTCGGCCACCGTGCTCGCCTGGAGCGCGACGCAGCACGGAGTACCGGTCTTCATAGCGGTGGTCCTCGCCGTCGTCACCGGCATCGCGGCCGGCCTCGTCAACGGCTTCCTGATCGCGTACGGCAAACTCCCGCCGTTCATCGCGACGCTGGCCATGCTCTCCGTCGCCCGCGGTCTGTCGCTGGTGATCTCCGAGGGCTCCCCGATCGCCTTCCCCGACTCGGTCTCGCACCTCGGTGACACGCTCGGCGGCTGGCTGCCGGTGCCCGTCCTCGTGATGGTCGTCATGGGGCTCCTCGCGGCCTTCGTGCTGGGACGGACGTACATCGGCCGCTCCATGTACGCGATCGGCGGCAACGAGGAGGCGGCGCGCCTCTCCGGTCTCCGCGTGAAGAAGCAGAAGCTCGCCATCTACGCCTTCTCCGGTGTGTTCGCGGCCGTCGCTGGTGTCGTGCTCGCCGCCCGGCTGTCCTCGGCGCAGCCACAGGCCGCCGACGGCTACGAGCTGGACGCGATCGCCGCGGTCGTCATCGGCGGCGCCTCGCTCGCGGGCGGCACCGGCAAGGCGTCCGGGACGCTGATCGGCGCGCTGATCCTGGCGGTGCTGCGCAACGGCCTCAACCTGCTGAACGTGTCCGCGTTCTGGCAGCAGGTCGTCATCGGTGTCGTCATCGCGCTGGCGGTGCTCCTGGACACCCTGCGCCGCAAGGCCGGGGCGACCCCGGTGGCCGGTGCCCCGCAGGGCGGCAGGGGGCGCCAGACGGCGACGTACGGTCTCGCGGCCGTGGTCACCGTGGCGATCGTCGGCGCGACCTCCTTCCTGCACAACGACTCGTCCTCGACGGCGAACCCGAAGGTGGGCCTGTCGCTGTCGACCCTCAACAACCCCTTCTTCGTGCAGATCAGGACGGGCGCCCAGGCCGAGGCGAAGAAGCTGGGCGTGGACCTGACCGTCACGGACGCCCAGAACGACGCCTCCCAGCAGGCCAACCAGCTCCAGAACTTCACCAGTTCGAGCCTCGGCGCGATCATCGTCAACCCGGTGGACTCGGACGCGGCGAGCAACTCGGTGAAGGCCGCCGACAAGGCGAACATCCCGGTGATCGCAGTGGACCGGGGCGTCAACAAGGCGTCGGTGGACGCCCTCGTGGCCTCCGACAACGTGGCCGGGGGTGAGCTGGCCGCCAAGACCATCGGCGAGAAGCTCGGCGGCAAGGGCAAGATCGTGATCCTCCAGGGCCAGGCGGGCACGTCCGCGGCCCGTGAGCGCGCCGAGGGCTTCGCCAACGGACTCAAGGCGTACCCGGGCATCCAGGTCGTCGCGCAGCAGCCCGCCGACTTCGACCGCACCAAGGCCTCGACGTGATGTCGAACCTGCTCCAGGCCCACCCGGACGTCCAGGGCGTCATCGCCGCCAACGACGAGATGGCGCTCGGCGCGATCAAGGCGCTGGGCTCCAAGGCCGGCAGGTCGGTCTCGGTGGTCGGCTTCGACGGCACTCCGGACGGCCTGAACGCGGTGAAGAACGGCACCCTGTTCGCATCCGTGGCACAGCAGCCCTCCCAACTCGGCAAAATCGCGGTGGACAACGCGCTCAAGGCCCTTCAGGGCAAGAAGGTCGAGGAGACGATCAAGGTGCCGGTGAAGGTGGTCACGAAGGAGAACGTGGCCGGCTTCACGGGCTGACGACGGCGCACGGGCGGGCGGTCGCGCAGGCCGCCCGCCCCGCGTCACTGACTAGGGGAGTCATTCATGTACGACTACGACCTTCTGGTCGTAGGGTCGGCCAACGCCGACCTGGTGATCGGCGTGGAGCGGCGGCCGGCGGCCGGCGAGACGGTGCTCGGCTCGGACCTGGCCGTGCATCCGGGGGGCAAGGGCGCCAACCAGGCGGTCGCGGCGGCCCGGTTGGGCGCGCGTACGGCGCTGCTGGCCCGCGTCGGCGACGACGGGCACGGCCGGCTGCTGCTCGACTCGCAGCGGGCGGCCGGGGTCGACACGGTGGGGGTGCTGGTGGGCGGGGCGCCGACGGGGGTCGCGCTGATCACCGTCGACCCGTCGGGGGACAACAGCATCGTGGTCTCGCCGGGCGCCAACGGGCGTCTGACGCCGGGGGACGTGCGGGCCGCGGTCAGCCTCTTCCACGCCTCCCGGGTGGTGTCGACCCAGCTGGAGATCCCGCTGGAGACGGTCCTGGAGGTCGTACGGAACCTGTCGCCGGACAGCCGGTTCGTGCTGAACCCGTCGCCGCCGCGGCCGCTGCCCACCGAGGTCCTGGCCGCCTGTGATCCGCTGATCGTCAACGAGCACGAGGCGAAGGTGATCCTCGGGGACGCGTGCGTGAGCGACGAGCCGGAGGACTGGACGCGGCTGCTGCTCGCGAAGGGGCCGCGGTCGGTGGTGGTGACGCTGGGTGCGGAGGGGTCTCTCGTGGCGTCCTCGTCCGGGGGCGTGACACGGGTGGCGGCGGTGAAGGTGGACGCCGTGGACACGACAGGCGCGGGGGACGCCTTCACGGCGGCGCTGGCGTTCCGGCTGGGGGCCGGGGCCGGACTGGCGGAGGCGGCCGCGTACGCGTCCCGGGTCGGGGCGGTCGCGGTGACCCGGAAGGGTGCGCAGGACTCCTTCCCCACCGCGGAGGAGGTCGGGGCGCCGTGAAGAAGGCCGGAATACTCAACCGTCAGCTCTCCGGCGCGCTGGCCGAGCTGGGGCACGGGGACGGGTTGCTGGTGTGCGACGCCGGCATGCCGATCCCCGACGGGCCGCGCGTGGTGGACCTGGCCTTCCGGGCCGGGGTGCCGTCCTTCGCGGAGGTCCTCGACGGGCTGCTCGCCGAGCTGGTCGTGGAGGGGGGCACGGCGGCCGCGGAGGTGCGGGACGCCAACCCGGCGGCCGCGGAGCTGCTGGACGCCCGCCTCCCCGCACTGCGCCTGGTCTCCCACGAGGAGCTCAAGGTGCTGTCGGCGGGCGCGCGGCTCGTCGTGCGCACGGGCGAGGCACGGCCGTACGCGAATGTGCTGCTGCGCTGCGGGGTCTTCTTCTGACACCCGCCCGTTCTGGCAACCGCCCGCGGAGATGTTTCGAGGGGCCCGGTCGATGGACCGGGCCCCTCGGTTTTCCCTCCCCGTCAGAACCCCCGCGATCCCCCCGGATCCCCCTCCAAGAGTCCTGATGCCAAGTACGACCGGCCAGGTGGGGAAAGGGTTGTACGGTCTTCCGGATTTTTTTGTCCGTGCCCGCGGGAGACCTTCAAAGGGTGTGGGTCACGAACCGTTCGGCGGTCTCGGCGAGCACCTCGCGGCCGTCGCGGGCCCACAGCGCGTCGTTGAACAGCTCGACCTCGATGGCGCCCGTGTACCCGGCCGCCTCGACGTACCGCTGCCACTCCCGCATGTCGATCGCGCCGTCACCGATCTGCCCGCGGCCGTTCAGCACGCCCTCCGGCAGCGGGGTCGTCCAGTCGGCGAGCTGGAAGGTGTGGATACGGCCGCCGGCGCCCGCGCGGGCGATCTGCGCGGGCGCGTTGTCGTCCCACCAGATGTGGTACGTGTCCACCGTGACGCCGACCTGCCGGGCGGGGAAGCGCTCCGCGAGGTCGAGGGCCTGGGTGAGCGTGGAGACCACACAGCGGTCCGCGGCGTACATGGGGTGCAGCGGCTCGATGGCCAGCCTCACCCCGTGGTCCTCCGCGTACGGGCCCAGGACGGACAGCGCGTCCGCGATGCGCTCGCGGGCGCCGTGCAGGTCCTTCGAACCGGCCGGGAGGCCGCCCGAGACCAGGACGAGCGTGTCGGTGCCGAGCGTGGCCGCCTCGTCGACCGCGCGGCGGTTGTCGTCCAGGGCCGCGGCCCGCTCGTCCGGGTCGATCGCCGTGAAGAAGCCGCCGCGGCACAGGGTGGTGACGGTCAGCCCCGCGTCGCGGACCAGCTTGGCCGTCTCCTCGACGCCGTACGACCGGACGGGCTCGCGCCACAGGCCGAGGCTGCCGATGCCCAGCTCACGGCAGGCTTCGACCAGTTCCGGCAGGGACAGCTGCTTGACCGTCATCTGGTTGATGGAGAAGCGGGACAGGTCGGTCACTGGGTCACCCCGTACAGGGACAGCAGGTTCTTCATGCGCTCCTCGGCCAGTTTCGGGTCCGGGAACAGGCCCAGGCCGTCGGCGAGTTCGTAGGCGCGCGCGAAGTGCGGGAGGGAGCGGGCCGACTGGAGGCCGCCGACCATCGTGAAGTGCGACTGGTGGCCGGCCAGCCAGGCCAGGAACACCACGCCCGTCTTGTAGAAGCGGGTGGGGGCCTGGAAGAGGTGGCGGGACAACTCGACCGTGGGGTCGAGGAGTTCGCGGAAGCCCTTGGCGTCCCCGGTGTCCAGGACGCGGACCGCCTCGGCCGCGAGCGGGCCCAGCGGGTCGAAGATGCCGAGCAGGGCGTGGGAGAAACCCTGGTCGTCGCCCGCGATCAGCTCGGGGTAGTTGAAGTCGTCGCCGGTGTAGCAGCGCACGCCCTGCGGGAGCCGGCGGCGGATGTCGATCTCGCGCCGGGCTTCGAGGAGCGAGACCTTGATGCCGTCGACCTTGTCCGGGTGTGCGGCGATGACCTGGAGGAACGTGTCCGTGGCCGCGTCGAGGTCGCTGGAGCCCCAGTAGCCTTCGAGCGCCGGGTCGAACATCGGGCCCAGCCAGTGCAGGACGACCGGCTCGGTGGCCTGGCGCAGGAGGTGGCCGTAGACCTCCAGGTAGTCCTCGGGGCTCCTGGCCGCCGCGGCAAGCGCCCGGGAGGCCATCAGGATGGCCTGGGCGCCGGACTCCTCGACGAGGGCGAGCTGCTCCTCGTAGGCGGCGCGGACCTCGTCCAGGGTGGCCGGGCCGGTGAGCTGGTCGGTGCCGACACCGCAGGCGATGAGCCCGCCGACCGACTTGGCCTCGGCGGCGCTGCGGCGGATCAGCTCGGCCGCGCCCGCCCAGTCCAGGCCCATCCCGCGCTGGGCGGTGTCCATGGCTTCGGCGACCCCGAGCCCGTGCGACCACAGGTGGCGGCGGAAGGCGAGGGTGGCGTCCCAGTCGACGGCGGCCGGGGAGTCCGGCGTCGCGTCGGCGAACGGGTCGGCGACGACGTGGGCCGCCGAAAAGACCGTACGGGAGGTGAAGGGGGTGCCCGGGGTGGCGGCGAAGGGCTCCTCGCGGGGCTCGTAGGCCCTGAAGCCGCCCTGGAAGTCGGGGAGTTGAATGATCACTGGGAGCCTCCGAGGATGACACAGCCGTCGAACCGAGTGGCAATCGAACCCCTGCGGAGCAGGAGCGGGTATGACGAGTTACCGTCAGGGCGATTCGCTGTCCTGCTCGGTATCGGGGCGCCCCGCCTCAAGGCGGTACACGATTTCCGAGTTGAGAGACCGCCGAGTGGATTTGGCCTGGGCGACGAGCCATGCGTGAAGCTCGGCAGGCAGTCTGAGCGTGATGCGTACTTCATGGTCCATGACCTCAACTGTAGTGCCAGCGTGGTGTCATGACGACACCACATACGGCCCGAGGGGCCGAACACGCCCGGTACACCTACCGGCTTCGTGTGTCGTCGACAGCTTGCGCGGCGCTTCGCGGGGAGTGGAACCGGTGCCGATGGCTCTGGAACGAGTGCGTAGCCCGGTCGAAGAAGGCCTATGCCGCGGGCGAGACGTGCGGCCCGGCCCAGCTGGACAAGATGCTGACCGCGGCCCGGTCGACCACTCCGTGGTTGGCCGAAGCCTCTTCGGTACCGCAGCAACAGCTCATCCGGGACTTCGGCAAGTCCCGCGCGAAGGCACAGAAGGACATCAAGGAACAGGTGCCGATGCACCGGCGAGCCGGGATGCCGCAGTACAAGAGGAAGCGCGACTGTTTGCCGACGCTGAACTACACCCGGCGCGGGTTCCGCCTCAAGGGCGGCTGCCTGCAGCCGGCGGGCGGGATCGCACTGACGGTGGTGTGGTCGCGGGAACTGCCCGCCGACCCTTCCTCGGTGCGCGTGTATCAGGACAGCGTTGGCCACTGGTACTGCTCGTTCGTGGTTACCGCCGAGGTGCAGCCGCTGCCACGCACCGATGCTGTGCTCGGCGTCGACTGGGGTGTGAAGGAGACCGCGACCACCACTTCGGTCGCACATGATCTGCCACACGCCCAGCACGGGAAGAAGGCGCAGGCCAAGCTGGCCCAATACGACCGGATGATGGCCCGGCGCAAACCGAAGAAAGGGCATGCCGCCTCCGACGGGTACCGTGAGGCGAAGAAGCGGCGTGCGAGGATCTGCCAGAAGATCGCCCGGCAGCGTCAGGACACCGGCCGTAAGTGGGCGAAGAAGGCTGTGCGCGACCATGACGCCATCGCCCTCGAGGACTTCAAGCCGAAGTTCCTCGCCAAGTCCTCCATGGCACGCAAGGCCGCGGACGCCGCCATCGGCGCCACGAAAAAGGCCCTGATCGAAATGGGCCGCAAGCATGCACGGGACATCCGTCTCGTGCACCCCGCGCACACCACCATGGACTGCGCATCGTGCGGAGCGAGAACCAAGCACGCGCTTCCTCTTTCGGAACGTACCTACACCTGCACCGCGTGCGGCGTCGTATCCCCCAGGGACAAGAACTCCGCCCGCGTGATGCTTGTCCGGGCTGGTCTGAACCCGGCTGGCGCTGAGGGCCTAAGACCTCCGGGAGCGCAGCTCCCGGAGGCAGCCTGAGCCAGGAATCCCCTTCCTCCCGGGAGGGGAGCGGTCAAAGCGAGATCTCCGGGACGTCGAGACGGCGGCCCTCCGCCGAGGACTTCAGGCCCAGTTCGGCGAGCTGGACACCGCGGGCGCCGGCGAGGAGGTCCCACTGGTAGGGGGCGTCGGCGTAGACGTGCTTGAGGAAGAGCTCCCACTGGGCCTTGAAGCCGTTGTCGAACTCGGCGTTGTCCGGGACCTCCTGCCACTGGTCGCGGAAGACCTCGGTGGCGGGGATGTCCGGGTTCCAGACCGGCTTCGGGGTGGCGGAGCGGTGCTGGACGCGGCAGTTGCGCAGACCGGCGACGGCCGAGCCCTCGGTGCCGTCGACCTGGAACTCGACGAGCTCGTCGCGGTTGACGCGGACGGCCCAGGAGGAGTTGATCTGGGCGATGGCGCCGCCGTCGAGCTCGAAGATGCCGTAGGCGGCGTCGTCGGCGGTGGCGTCGTAGGGCTTGTCGTTCTCGTCCCAGCGCTGCGGGATGTGGGTGGCGGTGAGGGCCTGGACGGTCTTCACCCGGCCGAAGAGCTCGTGGAGCACGTACTCCCAGTGCGGGAACATGTCGACAACGATGCCACCGCCGTCCTCGGCCCGGTAGTTCCAGCTCGGGCGCTGGGCGCTCTGCCAGTCGCCCTCGAAGACCCAGTAGCCGAACTCGCCGCGGATCGAGAGGATACGGCCGAAGAAGCCGCCGTCGATGAGGCGCTTCAGCTTGAGCAGGCCCGGCAGGAAGAGCTTGTCCTGGACGACGCCGTGCTTGATGCCCTTGGCCTCGGCGAGGCGGGCCAGTTCCAGGGCGCCGTCGAGACCGGTGGCGGTGGGCTTCTCGGTGTAGATGTGCTTGCCGGCGGCGATCGCCTTCTTGATGGCCTCCTCGCGCGCGGAGGTCACCTGGGCGTCGAAGTAGATCTCGACGGTCGGGTCGGCGAGGACCGCGTCCACGTCGGTGGAGATGTTCGCCGGGTCCAGGCCGTGCTGCTCGGCGAGGGCCTTCAGCGCGTGCTCACGGCGGCCCACGAGGATCGGCTCGGGCCACAGCACGTTGCCGTCGCCGAGGTCGAGACCGCCCTGCTCGCGGATCGCGAGGATCGAGCGGACGAGGTGCTGGCGGTAGCCCATGCGCCCCGTCACACCGTTCATGGCGATACGCACCGTCTTGCGTGTCACGTCATTCCCTTCATAGGAGTCGTACGCGGTTGTGCGCGCCGCGCACGCCCTACTGATGAGCGTTACAGCAAGCGCTTTCTATCCAAGGAGAAGCTAGCCTCTCACCAGCGGTCTGGACAAGCCCGCGAACGGGGTGAGTTGTTCGAGGGGGCGAACAACTGGGAGCAGGGGGCTTAAGGTCGGCTCGGAACCGGGCCCTGGGGGCCCGCGTGTACGACGGAGTACGACTGAGATGCGCTGAGGCACGCCCGGGCACCACGCCAGGGCACGCCGAGGCGCGCAACCGGAGGACGACGAGATGACGGTGACCCTGGCGGACGTGGCGGCCCGCGCCCAGGTCTCCCCCGCGACGGTGTCGCGCGTACTGAACGGGAACTACCCCGTGGCCGCGTCCACCCGCGAGCGGGTGCTGCGGGCCGTGGACGAGCTGGACTACGTGCTGAACGGACCGGCCAGCTCGCTCGCCGCCGCCACCTCGGATCTCGTCGGCATCCTCGTGAACGACATCGCCGACCCCTTCTTCGGGATCATGGCCGGTGCGATCCAGTCCGAGATCGGGGGGCCGGGCGGCCGCGCGGGCGGTGAGCGGCTCGGGGTCGTCTGCAACACCGGGGGTTCCCCGGAACGGGAGTTGACGTATCTCACCCTGCTCCAGCGGCAGCGGGCGGCGGCGGTCGTCCTGACGGGCGGGGCGACTGAGGCCGCGTCGCACCAGGCCGCGATGTCCGCCAAGCTGCGGAAGCTGGCGGACGCGGGGACGCGGATCGTGCTGTGCGGGCGGCCGCCGGCGCCGGAGACCGGGGCGTTCGCGCTGACCTTCGACAACCGGGGCGGGGGCCGCGAGCTGACGGAACACCTCATCGGGCTCGGACACCGCCGCCTCGGGTACATCGCGGGCCCCGAGGAGCGGACGACCACCCGGCACCGGCTGGAGGGACACCGGGCGGCGCTGGCGGCGCACGGCATCGAGGAGGACCCCCGCTGGACCGTGTACGGCCGCTACGACCGCCGATCCGGGTACGAGGCCACGCTGGAGCTCCTGCGGCGGGACCCTTCGCTGACGGCTGTGGTGGCGGCGAACGACTCCGTCGCCCTGGGGGCATGCGCGGCGCTGCGGGATTCGGGGCTGCGCATTCCGGACGACGTGTCCGTCGCCGGGTTCGACGATCTGCCCTTCAGCATCGACGCGGTACCGGCGCTGACGACGGTGCGGTTGCCGTTGGCGGAGGCGGGGGCGCGGGCGGGCCGGATCGCGATGGGGCGGGAGGAGCCGCCGCCCGGGGGGATCGCGACCGTGCGGGGCGAGTTGATGGTTCGGGGGTCTTCGGGGGCGCCTCGGGGTTGAGGGTGCGGGGGGCGTCGGGGGCGCCTCGGGTCAGGCGTCGGCGGCAGGGCCGCTGACGTGCTCCCCGTCTTCGAGGGCCTGGGTGTCGTCGGCGAGGATCTCCAAGCGGTAGAGCCAGTCCTCGAAGTCGTATCCGTCGGGGAACCCGGAGTCGTAGGGGCCGGCGTACCCCTGGAGCATGAGGCGAGGGTGCGCCGGAACCGGGAGGCGGTGAGGCGGCCGCGCTCGTCCGGGGGGATGACGTCGGTGCGGCCCAGACGTCGGCATTCGGTGTCGACCAGGTGACAAACACGGCGAGGTCCCTGGCGATCTGGCCGTCGGTGCGTGCCTCCCCGCGGCGCCTGGTGGGTAGACCCGTGCTGTCGGACCCGCCAGGATCACGCGGTGCACCCCAGGGGACGCCACACTGGCCCTACGTCCAGGCCGTCGACGACGCCCTCACCCATCGGGGTATCCCGCCAGGCACCGTCGGGCCGGCCACCACGGCATGGGGCGCGGCCTGACCACTTGCATGACGCTCGCCTGGGACGTCTCCCGCACCAGCGGCCAAGGCGGGATCCGGCTCGACTGGGAGGAACGCCAGGGCTGGTACTACGCCCTGACCGGACTCAACTCCTACGACGTGCTGCTCTACACCGTGATCACGGCCCTGCGCACGCCCATCGCGGACCCGGAGCGGGTGGCCGACGTGGCGGAGGAACTGGTGCGCTTCCGCAGGCTGCCGGACGTGGAGTACCGGGAGGAGTGGGACGGCGCGCAGGAGGTGCGGGCGGCAGCGGACGACTTCCGCCGCGGCCGCCTGGGGCTCGGTCCCCTCCGGCTACGGAAGGACGGCACCGCTCCGAGAGAGGGAGCGGGCCGGGTGGGCAGCTGACGATCGACACCCAGGCCGACACCTATGAGCAGGCGGTCGAGGTGGTGCGGGCCGCATACGGGCGCGGTGCGACGGCGTAAAGGTTGCCCGACCTCATGCGGCGTCTGGCACGATCCCAGCGCGCATGGGCGGACCTCGTGTGTGCGTCCATTTCACAGCGTGTGGTTCAGCCAGCGTTGCAGGGTGGTGTTGATGCTGGGGGGCAGGGTGCTGAGCTGGTCGATGGCGTCGCGGTCTTCGGGCCGGGGCGGGATGCCGGCGGCGGTCAGTGCGGCGTGCAGGGCCAGGCGGCGCTGGTCGCGGGGGGTGATGAGGTTGCTGAGGCGCTCGGCGGGGTTGGGCGGCGGGAGCAGGCAGTCGGTGTCCTGCCCGGCGGCCGGGGGCCAGGCCGTCTCTGCCGGGTCGGCGGCGTAGGGGTCGACGAAGGTGTGCGGCGTGTGGTGGTCAAGGGCAAGGCTCACGTCGGTCTCCTTCAGCAGGGAGTGGATGTGCAGG
Organism: Streptomyces sp. SLBN-8D4; assembly: GCF_049739545.1. NCBI lineage: Bacteria > Bacillati > Actinomycetota > Actinomycetes > Kitasatosporales > Streptomycetaceae > Streptomyces > Streptomyces sp. SLBN-8D4. Next base: position 6,163,781 of record NZ_JBMGQC010000001.1, on the reverse strand, counting down.
GGGAGAGCCCCAGACGGCTGTGTGTGGTTGCGGTTGCCGGGCGATGTCACGCCGACGGCGTCATCGGCGGCTCATCGTCTTCTCCGACCAGTACAACTGCAGGCCGGCCGCGCCTGACCAGCCGCCCGTAGGCAACGGCACCGGCGCGGAGTCCGAGCGCTGTTACACACTCACGGGTGAGGGTCGTGCAGCTGCTGGGGTGGTGTGTCCTGGTCGTCGCGGGGGACGGTCAGGGCCCCGCACGGGATCTCTCATGGCGGGGCGTCAACTTCGCGCATACGCCGCATGAATGGACGATACAAGCGACAGTCACAGCAATGCGGATGAACAGCAACGGACCGCCCGTATCGCGTTCCCCACCTGCACGACACGGCCATGGTGTGGGTGTGCGGCCGACCGGCCGCCACCCGCACACCGCACCAACCCGCCCCACCCGCTCTGCTGTCAGGGCCCCGGGACGGGCGGGTGCCCGTACAGCCTGGGGGCCTTGTGTCTTCTTCCACGGTGACCGCCCGTCGCCTGTCCGCCGCCGCTCTCGCGGCCGCCGCGATCGTCGGAGCAGTCGCGCTGCCGGCGTCGGCCGCCGACCACGCCCGGCCCGACCGCACGAAGGTGGAGATCAGCGCGGTCCAGTACGACTCACCCGGCTGGGACGACCGTTCGCGGCGCTCGCTGAACAAGGAGTGGGTGGAGCTCACCAACACCTCCCGCCGCACGGTCAACCTCGACGGCTGGACTCTGACGAACGAGGACGGCGACACCTACACCTTCGACCACTACCGCCTTGAGGGGCGTGCCACGGTCCGCATCCACACCGGCAGTGGCCACGACACCGACAGCGACCTCTACTGGGACCGCAACAACGAGGTGTGGGACAACCACACCGACACCGCCACCCTGCGCAACGACCACGACCGCTTCATCGACGACGCGTCCTGGGGCCACCACCGCCACGGTGGCCGCCACCACTGACCTTGTTTCCCACACCCGCGGCTCGAGGTGATGCCGCGGGGCGACGGAGGGCCCGGCCGGCTCGCCCGGCCGGGCCCTCCGTCGCTCAGGCGCGCCAGTCGGGCCTTTGCCGACGCCTGCAACCAAGCCGGCGTCCGCCAGATGAGCGCGATCGGCTCCAGCGCGGGCAACGCGCTCGCCGGGTCCTTCAACGCGACGTTCAAACGCGAGACGCTCCAGGCCCCAAGTACTGGTCCAGTGAGTGCGGAGGCATTCGGCCGGCTGCACACTACGTTGACGCCAGCGGGACAACCCGTGTCCGGAATTCGGCGTCAAGACCCATCGCTACTTGAGCTCATCGGCCGTGTAGTAACCGTCCCGGATCAGAACGTCATAGTTGGTCTCGTCGAGGCTCTGCGGCTGCAGCAAGTAGGCGGGCACGTTCTTGACGCCGTTGTTGTAGTCACGTCTGTTGTTGACCCGCGGACGCCTGTCCTTGAGTATGTCGTCGACCATCTCTGCGGCGGCCCCGGCGAGTTCGCGGACGTCCTTGTAGACGGTCTCCGACTGCTGACCCGCGATGATCGACTTCACCGAGGCAGGCTCGGCGTCCTGACCGGTGATGACCGGGAGCCCGCTGCCGGAGCCGTAGCCGTCCGACTTCAACGCGGACAGGACCCCCCTGGAGATGCCGTCATACGGCGACAGGACCGCGTCGACCTTCTTGCTGTGGTACCACGTGGCGAGGATGCCGCTCATGCGCTTTTCCGCAGTGGGCCCGTCCCAGCGCAAGGTGGTGATCCGGCTGAGCTTGGTCTGACCCGAAGGGACGACCAACTGCTTGCTGTCCAGGAACGGCTGCAAGCGCGCCATCGCACCTTCGAAGAAATATTTGGTGTTGTTGTCGTCGGGGGAGCCGGCAAACAGCTCGATGTTGAAGGGGCCCTTGCCGTCCTCCAGTCCGAGCTTCTTGATGATGTGGGAAGCCTGCATCCGGCCGACCATCTCGTTGTCGAAGGAGACGTAGTAGTCGACGTTCTTGGTGCCGAGGATGAGCCGGTCGTAGGAGATCACCGGAATGTGCGCAGCGGCGGCCTCTTGAAGCACGCCGTTCAGCGACTTGGCGTCGATGGCCGCGATGATCAGTGCGTCGACGCGCTGCTTGATCAGGTTCTCGATCTGGGAGACCTGGGCTTTCGGGTCGTCGTCGCCGTAGACCAGCTTGGCCTTGTACCCCTTGCCCTTCAGGTCCTTGACGATGCTCCTGCCATCGGTGAGCCAGCGGTCGGAGGACCGGGTCGGCATGGCGACGCCGACGGTACCGCCCACGGACGTGCCCTCGGAGCTGCGCACGCTGCTCTGGCCGCAGGCGGACGCGGTAAGGGCGAGAGAGACGGCTCCGGCGAGGGAGGCGAGGGCGGTTCTTCGGTTGAACATGGCGATCGTTCCTTGTCCTTCTCATCGTTCTCATCGTTGAGGAATTGCGGCGGACCAGACGTCGAGGGGGAAGTGGTGGAGCGAGCCGGGCGCTCGGCAGGCAGGTCGAGAGCGAGTCGGAGCGCTGTTCGCGCGCTGTGGCAGGGGCAGGCCTCGCAGACGAATGCCGTACGGGCAGAACCCCGGGCGGACCGGACTTCGGACTGAACGGTGCACCGGAGCGGATCAGTTTCGGCGCCCTCGCCGGTCCGCACGCAGCAGCCGAGGTCGTTGGGGTCTTGGTGCACGGGTTTCAAGGCGAGCGAGCAACCGGCGAACCTGGCTCGCACGGTTGCGATCAGGCCGGCCCGGCACGTTGCTCGAGCCGGTGCTCAGACGCCTCGGCATCTCGTACATCGCCGATCAGCGCGTTGCTACGGCCTGGCATCGCCGACTCTCGTGCTCCCTTTGCCGGCGTGCTCCTGTACCTACGTCGGGCTGCGCTACGGCGTTCCGGCCACGTGCGTGCTGATTCCGGGGGTGCACAGGGCAATCGCCTTTCGCGTGTTCGAAATATCGACAAACGTTCGGAAGTTGGCGTGACAGTAAGGGGCCGTGTACGGGGTGTCAACGGTACGAACTGGAACGGTTACAGAGAGATGTTCAAAGCCGCTTTCGGCCTCCACACGGAGCAGAGGGGGCGTGGCGATGCCGATCGTGGCGACCACGCTGGAGCTGTTGCGCGAGCACGGCCCGGCCGGGCCCGCGTTCTGGCGCTTCGGCCGCGACGGCCGACAGAACCTCTGGGACGCGACCGGCAACCCCCGCCGGGACGCCGCCCTCGCCCGCCGGTACGAAGAGGCGCGGCGCCGTCCCGCGCAGGAAGCAGCCGAACGCGCGGCGCAGCGCCCGGTGTGCGCCGACTGCGGGCAGAAGTTCACCGACGACCGGTGGAAAGCCGGCATCGCGGTCGACTGGGGCCGCGGGGACAGCCACCCGCACCTGCGGCCGGGTGGCGGAGCCGTTTGCGTGGCGACCGTCACCCCCGACATATGCTCCCCCTTCACCGATGAGTTCCGCGCCCCACCTCGGTCTGCAATGCCGTAACCGACCAGCCAGGAAATGGAGTGAGTCCCATGCGCATCGTCGTCAGTGAGTTCATCAGTCTGGACGGGGTCGTACAGGCGCCGGGCGGGCCCGAGGAGGACACCGACGGCGGGTTCGCGCACGGCGGCTGGTCGCACCCGTACTTCGACCCGGAGGTGCTCGGCCCGGCGTTCACGGAGGGGATGGAGCGGGCCGAGGCGCTGCTGTACGGGCGGCGGACGTATCTGACGATGGCGGGTGCCTGGCCGGAGCGTGCCGGGGACCCGTTCGCCGACCGGCTGAACTCCCTGAAGAAGTACGTCGTGACGGACACTCTCGGCGACTCCGACCTGACCTGGAACAACACCGAGCGCATCCCCGGCTCCGAAGCCGTCGCGCGGATCCGTGAGCTGCGCGAGCGCGAGGGCGGCGAGCTGGCGATGATGGGCAGCCCCACCCTCGTCCGCACCCTGATCAGCGAGGGGCTCGTCGACGAGCTCCAGCTGATCGTGATGCCGGTGCTGCTCGGCGGCGGCAAGTCGATCTTCCCGGAGGACGGCGCGAAGCGGCCGTTCGAGCTGGTGTCGACCGTCAGCGGGAAGACCGGCGTGCAGGTGTGCGTGTACCGGCCGGCCGCCGAGGGGTAGCCGCGGCGGGCGCGGACGTCCTACGCTCAGCCCATCGATATCTCTGACTGAGTCAAGCATCCGGGGGTCGCCCGATCATGACCGTCCAGGACATCCGCGCCTTCAACCGCTTCTACACGAACGTCATCGGCGCCCTCGACTACAGCCGCCAGCTGTACGCGCCGTACACCCTGACCGAGTCCCGCGTCCTGTACGAGCTGGCCCACTCGCCGCGCACCGACGCGGCCGACCTGCGCACCGAACTCTCGCTGGATGCCGGGTACTTGAGCCGGATCCTGAACAAGTTCGAGCAGGACGGGCTGATCGAGCGCACGACCTCGGCCCGTGATCCGCGCCGACGCCGGGTCACGCTCACCGCACGCGGCCGGGAGACCGCCGCGCTGCTCGCCGAGCGCGCCGACGAGTCCGTGGGCGCGCTCCTCGCGACCGTCCCCTCCGCCGACCGGCCCAGGCTCTCCGAGGCGATGCGGACCGTCCGCACCCTCCTCTCCGACGGCCGCCCTCCCCGTCGCGAGGACGTCCTGCTGCGCGAGCCGGGCCCCGGCGACCTCGGGTGGATCGTGGCCCGGAACGCGGCCCTCTACGCCGCCGAGTACGGCTTCAACGCCGACTACGAAGCGCTGGTCGCGAGGATCGTCGCCGACTTCGCGGAGGACCACGATCCGCATCTGGAGCGGGTGTGGATCGCCGAGCTGGACGGGCGGCCGGTGGGGTGCGTGATGTGCGTACGGGACGACGCGCCCGCCACCGCCCGGCTGCGGCTGCTCCTCGTCGAGCCCGAGGCGCGCGGGCTCGGCATCGGGGACCGGCTGGTGTCGGCCGTCGTCGACTTCGCGCGCGGTGTCGGCTATCGCGACCTGGTGCTGTGGACCAACGACGTGCTCACCGCCGCCCGCCGCGTCTACCAGCGGCACGGTTTCGTCCTGGCCGCCGAGAAACCCCACCGCTCCTTCGGCAAGGACCTGAACGGGCAGGACTGGCGACTGGAGCTGACCGGGACGCGAGAGTGAGGGGGCGGTCAAGAGACGGCCCGGCTCATCCGGGCGCCCGGCTGGACCTCACCGACCCCACCGGGCGAGAGTAGGGCGCATGAAACTGGCGTTCTCCACCCTCGGTGTCCCCGGCCTCCCCCTCACCGACGTGCTGCGGCTCGCGAGCACGCACGGCTATCACGGAGTAGAACTGCGCGCGCATCCGGAGGAGCCGGTGCACCCCGGTATCGGGCTCGCCGAACGGGCCGACGCGGTCGCCGAGTTCAAGGCGGCCGGCGTGGAGGTGCTGGGGCTGGCCGGGTACGCGCGCGTGGCCGCCCCCGGCGACGACGAACCCGTGATCGAGGAGATCCACCGCCTCCTGGACCTCGCCCGCGACCTCGGCGCCGGCTTCGTACGCGTCTTCCCCGGCGCCGCCTCCGACCAGTCCCGCGAGGATGCCGACGCCACGGCCGCCCGGCGGCTCGGTACGGCCGCGGAGTACGCCGGCGACCTCGACGTACGCATCCTCCTCGAAACCCATGACTCGCACCGCACGGCCGCCGACGCGATCCGTGTCCTCGGCCCCGTAGGCCACCGTCAGGTCGGCGCGCTCTGGGACGTCATGCACACCTGGCTCGGCGGCGAACAGCCCTCCGAGACCTACGCGGCCCTCGCCCCGCACCTCGGATACGTGCAGGTCAAGGACATCGCCTCGGCCACGGACACCACCCCGGTCGCGCTCGGCACCGGTGTCCTGCCGCTCGCGGAGTGCGTGGAGGTCCTGTCCCGGCACGGCTGGGACGGCTGGCTGTGCTGGGAGTACGAGAAGCGCTGGTACGAGGCGGCCGCGCCGCTGGAGGAGCTGCTGGACGCGGGCCGCGAGCACCTGGCCAGGCTCCTGAACGACTCCGCCTGACGCGATTATTCGGTGGCCCCGGCGGGGACGGCCCGGTACCGTCCCCGGGTGCCTCAGCCCGCCCCTCCCCCGCTGCCCGTGTCATGAGCCTCAGCCGTACGTTCCTCGATGTACGGCCGCTGCGCACCTCACCCGTCTTCCGGCGGCTGCTGTTCGGGCGCACGGTGTCCACGCTCGGCACCTTCATGACCATGGTGACGGTCATGTACCAGGTGTGGGCCATGACCCACAGCACGGTCTGGAGCGGTGCGGTCGGGATAGCCGCAGCTTCTTTCGGAATTTCACCCCAGGACAAACTTTGCTCGCTTCGCCTGAGCCACATACATGAACTCACAGCGTGGAATCGAGCCGGGCTCCCCAGCGCACAAAAAGTCCACAGGTCAGGATATGGATGCCTGATTACGGTGCCGGGTGAGGCTGTCGAGCAACCAACCAGCGCGCGAGGGCCGCTATTACCCCCGCCGCGCCACGAATCCCGCCACCCGCTCCTCCAGCCGTCCCCGGCATTCCGGCCACTCCCGGACCGTGACGGAGAAGATCGCCGAGTCCCGCAGCTGTCCGTCCTCGCCGGGTGCCCAGGAGCGGGACCAGTTGCGCAGGATGCCCTCAAAGCGGGCGCCGACGCTCTGGATCGCGGCGCGTGAGCGGGCGTTGCGGGCGTCCGTCTTCAGGTCGACCCGGGAGACGCCCCATGTGTCGAAGGCGTGCCGGAAGAGCAGCAGCTTCGCCTCGGCGTTGATGCCCGTGCCCTGCGCAGAGGCTCCCAGCCAGGTGAACCCGACCTCGACGGCGTCGAGCCGGTCGTCCGAGCGCCAGCACCGCGGCTCCCAGAACGACGTGGTCCCCACCGCCCGACCGGTCGCCACCGACACCTGCGCGTAGGGCGCCAGCCGTCCCGTCGCCGCCCGCGCGAGCTGTGCGTCGACGTAGTCACCGACCTCGTGGGCCCTGGGCACCCAGGTGTACGCGTACGTGCCGCGGTGCTCCTCCGCCGCCACGGCCAGGTCCGCCGTGTGTCCGTGGTCCAGCGGTTCCAGGCGCACCAACGCGCCTGCCAGGACCGGCCCTTCCAGCTGGAAACCCAACGCCCGTTCACCCCCTGATGCCTCTGCGCAGCTCCGCGAACGCCTCGTGGAAACCGGGGAAAGTCTTCCGTACGCAGCCGGGGTCGTCGAACGAGATTCCCGGCACCCGGAGGCCGGTGACAGCGAAGGACATCACGATGCGGTGGTCGCCGTGCGTCTCGATGCGCGTCTCGGCCGAAGGCGCGGTCCCCGGGTGGATCTCGATCCAGTCCGGGCCCGTGGCCACCCGCACGCCCAGCCGCCGCAGGTTCCGCGCGCAGGCCTCAAGGCGGTCGCACTCCTTCACCCGCGTGTTGGCCACGTCCTCGATGCGGACCGGGCCGGTGGCGAAGGGGGCGATCGCCGCCAGCGTCGGCATGGTGTCGGAGATGTCCCGCATGTTGGCCGTCAGGCCGCGCAGTTCGCCGGTGCCCCGGACCGTGGTGGCGTCGGCGCCGACGGACACGTCCGCGCCCATCCGCCGCAGGACGTCCACGAAGCCGAGGTCGCCCTGGAGCGCGCCCGTGCCGAGCCCCGGGACCGTCACCTCGGCGCCCGGGGTCAGCGCCGCCGCCGCGAAGAAGTAGCTCGCCGTGGACGCGTCCGGCTCGATCGCGTAGGTCGTGGCGCGGTAGCCGCCCGGCGGGACCACGAAGACGTCGCCCTCCCTCGCCGCCTCCACGCCGAACGCCCGCATCATCGCGAGGGTGATCTCGACGTACGGCGCCGACACCAGGTCGGTGACGCGGATGCGCAGGCCCCGCCGGGTGAGGGGGCCGAGGAGCAGGAGCGCGGTGAGGTACTGGGAGGACTCGCCCGCGTCCAGCACCACCTCCCCGCCGTCGACGCCCGCCGCCCGCACGGTCAGCGGATGATGCCCCTCCGCCTCCTCGTGCCGCAGGTCCACCCCCAGGTCGCGCAGCGCCCGTGACAGCGGCAGCAGCGGACGCCGGCGCATCTGGGGCGACGCGTCGAAGCGGTACATGCCGTGGCCGGCCGCGGCCAGGGTGGGCAGGAAGCGCGCGGTGGTCGCGCCGTCACGGCAGTACACGTCGGCCTCGGCGACCGCCGGTCCCTGCGGGCGGCCGTCCACCCGCCAGACGTCCGGCGCACGGCCCACCCGGTAGCCGAGGCGCACCAGTCCCTCGGCGAAGCCCTCCGTGTCGTCCGAGCGCAGGGGGCGTACGAGGGTGCTCACGCCGTCGGCCGCGGCGGCCAGGAACAGGGCGCGGGCGGTGAGGGACTTGGAGCCGGGGAGGGAGAGGGAGAGGGACCGCGGGGCGGGCGTGTCGACGGGCATGCCCCTCATGATCGCCGCAGGACCGCCCCGGACGCCGGCACGTCCACGGGATGGACCTCGGAGTTCACCCAGGACCGGCGGACGGGCAGACGGGCAGACGGGGGGGCGGCAGACCGGCAGACACCGGCGGACGGCCAAGGCAGACCGGCGGACCGGCAGTCGGCGCTCACCCGCTCGGGCGTCGCCGCTTCCACCGGTCGTCCGGCAGCGGTGACTTCCGGTCCGTCTGCACCTGGAGTTCGTAGTACGAGTCCGCGGCCGTGCCGTGCCACACCTCGTCGTGCGCCGCCAGCGCCCCGCGCAGGGCCCCGCCCGCCGTCCCGCGGCGGCGGACGTGACGGGCCAGCAGTGCGAGGAGGGCCATGGTCACGCCGACACCGGCGAGGACGGTCAGCAGCGGCAGCAACTGGCTCATGCGCCGACCCTACGCCGGAGGCACGGTCGGCCCAATGAGCCGACTCATCCGTCCCGTTGGCCCCGGCCTCACCAACTTGGGGAAATCGGGCCCGAGCCGGGAACCTCGCCCCGCCTCCGCTCGTCCAACCCGCAAGCTGCCGGAGAGTCACCGCGGTACGGCGTCGGCCTCGCTGCTGGCTGCGAACGCTGACCACACCCTCTCCTCCGTACTGCGGCCGGCAGCATGCCGTCATCGGCGCGCCCCCCTCCAACTGCGCCGATGGCGGCCCCTCCCTGGTTACTGTGCGCTCCCTTGACTGGCAGAAACTTCCCGGATATTGGTGACCCCACGGAAGTTTCCTTCAGCGGATCACCTCCGGAAGGAGCGCACGTGCCCTCCAGACGTACCGTCCTCGCCGCCACGGCAGGCGTCGCCGCCTCACTCGCCCTCAGCGGGACCGCACACGCGAACGACCACAAGCTCCGCTCCCTCATCTCCCGTATGACGCTTGAGGAGAAGGTCGGCCAGCTCTTCGTGATGCGGGTCTACGGCCACTCCGCCACCGCCCCGGACCAGGCCGACATCGACGCCAACCTCAAGGAGATCGGCGTCCGCACGGCAGCCGAGATGATCTCCAGGTACCGGGTGGGCGGGATCATCTACTTCACCTGGGCGCACAACACCCGTGATCCGCACCAGATCGCCGACCTCTCCAACGGCATCCAGCAGGCGTCACTGCACCAGCCGCGCGGCCTGCCGGTCCTGATCTCCACCGACCAGGAGCACGGGATCGTCTGCCGCGTCGGCGAGCCCGCCACCCTCTTCCCGGGTGCCATGGCCGTCGGCGCCGACGGCTCGCGGAAGGACGCCCGCACCCTCGGCCGTATCGCCGGGCAGGAACTCGGGGCGATCGGCATCCGGCAGAACTACTCCCCCGTCGCCGATGTCAACGTCAACCCGGCCAACCCGGTCATCGGCGTCCGTTCCCTCGGCTCCGACCCTCAAGAGGTCGCCGGGCTCGTGGCGGCCGAGGTCGCCGGCTACCAGGGCGCCGGGGTCGCCGCGACCGCCAAGCACTTCCCGGGACACGGGGACACCGCGGTCGACAGCCACTACGGCTTCCCGGTCATCACCCACAGCCGGGAGGTGTGGGAGAAGCTGGACGCCGTCCCGTTCCGGGCCGCGATCCGCGCCGGCATCGACTCGATCATGACCGCGCACATCCAGTTCCCGGCCCTCGACGAGTCGGGCGACCCGGCCACGCTCTCCCACCCGATCCTCACCGGCATCCTGCGCGGCGAACTCGGCTACGACGGGGTCGTGGTCACGGACTCCCTCGGCATGGAGGGGGTCCGCACGAAGTACGGTGACGACCGCGTCCCCGTCCTCGCCCTCAAGGCCGGTGTCGACCAGCTCCTCAACCCGCCCTCCCTGGACGTGGCGTGGAACGCCGTCCTGAAGGCCGTACAGGACGGAGAGCTCACCGAGGCGCGGCTGGACGAGTCGGTCCTGCGGATCCTGCGGCTCAAGGCCCGGCTGCGGCTCTTCGAGGAGCCCTACGTCAGCCACGGCGGCGTCACCCGGACCGTCGGCACCCCGGCCCACCTCGCCGCCGCCGACCGGATCGCCGAGCGCACGACGACCTTGCTGGTCAACGAGCGGCGGCTGCTGCCCCTGTCCCGCCACACCCACCCCACGCTGCTCGTCGTGGGCGCCGACCCCGCCTCCCCGTCCGGTACGACGGGCCCGCCCACCGGGGTCCTCGCCGCCGCCCTCACCGAGCTGGGCTTCACGGCCACCGCCCTGTCGACCGGTACGGCCCCCTCGGCGGCCGTCGTCGCCCAGGCCGTCGCGGCCGCGCGGCAGGCGGACGCGGTGGTCGTGGGGACGTACAACATCACCGCGGCCCAGAAGACGCTCGTCGAGCAGCTCCTGGCGACCGGGAGGCCGGTGGTGGCCGTCGCGATCCGCAATCCCTACGACGTGGCCCAACTGCCCGCGGTCCCGGCGTACTTGGCGACTTACTCCTGGACCGACGTCGAACTGCGGGCGGCGGCACGGGTGATCGCCGGCCGGGCGGCACCGCACGGGAGGCTGCCGGTGCCGGTGCAGCGGGCGGATGACCCCGCGAAGGTGCTGTACCCGGTCGGGTACGGGCTGTCGTACCGCCGATAGCGCGCGGGACGTAGTTCCCGTACGACTCACAACTCGTACATCACCCCCGAAAGGCGCAAAGGACCCCACATGTCTGGCGTGGCCCCGCCGCGGCGGTCACGCTGGACGCGGGGGCAGCTCGGGGGGATGACGATGCGCGACAGGTTTTCCACGGGGGTGGTGTGTGTACTGCCGGTGCTGCTGGCCGCCCTGCTGACGGGGTGTACCCAGTCGGCGGCCGGTGGGGAGAACGACAAGGGGCCCGCCGCCACGGCCGCCGTCTCGCCGTCCGCGGCCCGGGCCTCCGATTTCGGCGCGGTGTTCCTCGGGGTCGACGAGTGCAGCTCCTTCGGCAAGACCAGCTTCACCGAGGTGCCCTGCTCCGGCGAGCGCGCGGCGGCACGGGTCGTGGCCCGGCACGACGGCACCCCGGCCGACGGCCCGCCCTGCCCGGCCACCACCGACTTCGTGCTGCACATCAGTGAGCAGAGCCAGATCTCCGACGAGGACGGCGACGGGGCGGTGCCGCAGGGCTACGCCTGCATGCGCAACCTCCAGCCGCCGCATCCCGGCGACCCCGGCGGCGGGGGCGGCCCGCGCACCATTGTCGGCGACTGCGTGTACGGCTCGGGAAGCGGGCAGGTCAGGGAGACCGCGTGCGACGGCGGGGGCGCGAGGAAACCGCAGTACAAGGTGGTGAAGGCGGTCGCCGCGCGCAGCAGGTGCCCGCTGTCGACGGCCCTGTACGTCCAGCTCGGCGGCCCCCAGCCGGTGGGCTGCGCCCGGCCGTTGTGAGCCCGGCCGGGCGCGCCGCGCAGACTACGGACGCAGGGTGGGCTCGCGCTCCACGTCCCGTACGTCCAGCTTCGTGTCGAACTTCGCGAGCGGCTTCGCCGCGGTGACGGCCGGCGCCGGGACGCCCGCCCAGGCGAGGATCCTGGCCGTCGCGAACGCCTTCTGGTCGGCGACCAGACCGGCGACGTTCGCCCCGTGGTTCATGCCGGGCGCGGTGAACACGTACGCGTCCTTCGCCCCCTTGTCGACGCGGAACCGCTCCGCGCCCCACGGGTCGTTCTGGCCGTAGACATACAGCATGTGACGGGCGTTGTTGCGCACCCAGGTGTCCACGTCCCGCATCGCGTACGGCTGGAACTTCGTCGGGATGCTGCGCGGGACGAAGTTGCGCGGCGGCTGGTAGCCGTACCGGATGTACTTCTTCTCGATGTGCGGGAACTTGATCGTCGGAGCGCCGAGCTGGGTCGCCGCCTGGTAGTAGTACGGCGTGTACGTCTCCAGTCCCTGGTCGGCGTAGACGGAGAAGCCGGAGATCGTGTCGACGGAGTTCCAGATCTGGTCGTCGGTCGCGGTCTTCGCGTTCGCCGGGATCAGCTCGTCGTCACCGCAGTTGGCCAGCAGGTTGTACTGCCAGAAGCCCCAGACGTAGTCGAGGACGACGGCCTCGTAGGCCTTGTCGAGGCTGCCGACGGTGGTGAAGGTGAGGCCCTCCGCCGCCGCGTAGTCGGCGTACTTCTTCTCCAGCGGCTCGCGCCGCACCAAGGCCTCGCGCTGCACCGCGTTCAGCCGGTCGCGGCACTCCTTGGTGCCGACCTTCTCGAAGAAGCGGTCGTAGGCCGAGTCCTCGTTGTTCACCACGTCGTTGGGGGCGACGTAGGCGACGACGCCGTCCATGTCCCGCGGGTAGAAGCGCTCGAAGTAGGTGGCGGTCATGCCGCCCTTGGAGCCGCCCGTGGAGAGCCAGTTCTTGGTGTAGATCTTCTTCAGCGCCTTGAAGATGCGGTGCTGGTCACTGGCGGCCTGCCAGATGTCCAGCTTGGTCCAGTCGGCCGGGTCGGGCCGGGAGGGCGTGAAGAAGCGGTACTCCATGGAGACCTGGTTGCCGTCCACGATCTGGGTCGGCTCACTGCGCCGAGGCGTGGTGGAGACGTTGTAGCCACCGGTGTAGAAGACCGTCGGCCGGCTCACGTCCTTGTGCAGCACGGTGATCCGCTGCTGGAACGTGCCCTTGGACGGGTGCCGGTGGTCGACCGGCTGGGTGTAGTTGAGCACGAAGAAGCGGTAACCGGTGTACGGCTTCTCCTCGATCAGGCTCATCCCCGGGACGGCGAGGAGCTGATCCTTGATGTCGGTGGTGGCACCGGTGCCGTGGGCCTCCGGCTCGGCGGCGGTGGCCGCCCCCGCCGTGCCGACCGTGCCGATGAGCACGACCAGCGTGAGAAGCCATCTGAGCGCCTTGCGCATGCACCCTCCCCTGTGAGTACAGATGTGCGCCGGACGCTAGCGGCGCAAGTGCGGTCCGCACCAGGGGAGATGGCGCCTCGATGGGGAAAACCCTGTGAGAGATCTGTGCGTCAGAGCCGGATCCAGCCGTCCGAGTCGTACCTGCCGCGGCCGACCGCGCCCTTCAACCACACCTTGCGCTGCCCGGCGTGGACGGTGACGGGTCCGGCGCGGTACTTGTAGGTGCCGGAGTCCTCGACCGGCCGCAACCCGTACGCGCGCAGGCTCACCATCATGTGCTGGCGGGCCCCGGCCCGCCGGGGAAGCGTGATCGCGCACACGTAACCGCGCCGCTTGTAGACCTCCACCGTGCCGGTGGAGAACGGGAATGATCTGACCTTGCGCCCCTCGCACGACGTGGCCGCGGCGTGCGCCTGCCCCGGCACGGCGACCCCGAGCATCCCGGCCGCCACCGTCACGGCCAGCCCTGTCGCGAGCCGCCGTATCGCTCCACTCTTCACTGCCGTCCCTCCCGCAGCTCTCTGGGCGTACAGGTGTACGGACGCACAACATATGTCGGACGGTTGCACGACCGTCAGCGAGACACCTCGACCGGCTCCCCTACGAACGTCCGCCACAGCTCGGCGTACCGCCCCTCCAGCGCGAGCAGTTCGTCGTGGGTGCCGTCCTCGACCACGCGGCCATGGTCCATGACCACGACCCGGTCGGCGCGGGCCGCCGTGGTGAGGCGGTGGGCCACGACGAGGGTGGTACGGCGGCCGGCGAGGCGGTCGGTGGCCTGGTTGACCTGGGCCTCGGTGGCGAGGTCCAGGGCCGCCGTGGCCTCGTCCAGGAGCAGGATGTCCGGGTCGACCAGATCGGCGCGGGCCAGCGCGATCAGCTGGCGCTGGCCGGCCGAGAGATTGCGGCCGCGTTCGGCTACCTCGTGGAGGTAGCCGCCCTCCAGCGTGGCGATCATCTCGTGGGCGCCGACCGCGCGGGCCGCCGCCTCGACCTCGGCGTCGGTGGCGTCCGGGCGGCCGTAGGCGATGGCGTCACGGACCGTGCCCTGGAACAGGTACGCCTCCTGGGGGACCACGCCGAGACGGTGGCGGTAGGAGGTCAGGTCCAGGGAGCGCAGGTCGGTGCCGTCGACCGTGACCCGGCCGCCCGTCGGGTCGTAGAACCGGGCCACCAGCTTGACCAGGGTGGACTTGCCCGCGCCCGTCTCGCCGACGAAGGCGACCGTCTGGCCGGCGGGGATCTTCAAGTCGATCCCGCCGAGGGCCTCCTCGTCGTCCCCGTACGCGAAGCGCACGTCCTCGAAGGCGACTTCGCCGCGCAGCGAGAGGACTTCCAGGGGCTCCTCGGCCGCCTTCGTGGACGTCGGCTCCTGGAGCAGTTCCTGGATGCGGCCCAGGGAGACGGTCGCCTGCTGGTAGCCGTCGAAGACCTGGGAGAGCTGCTGGACCGGGGCGAAGAACAGGTCGATGTAGAGGAGGTAGGCGACCAGGGCGCCGGTCGTCAGGGTCGCCGCGTCCACCCGCCCCGCGCCCGAGATCAGCACGGCCGCGGCGGCCACCGAGGACAGCAGCTGGACGAAGGGGAAGTAGACCGAGATCAGCCACTGCCCCCGGATACGGGCCTGACGGTAGCTGTCACTGCGTTCCGCGAACCGCGCCCTGCCGTCCCGCTCCCGGCGGAACGCCTGCACGATCCGCAGCCCCGACACCGATTCCTGGAGGTCGGCGTTGACCACCGAGACGCGCTCACGGGCGAGTTCGTACGCCTTCACGCTCGCCTTGCGGAAGAAGTACGTGGCGACGATCAGCGGCGGCAGCGTCGCGAAGACGACCAGCGCCAGCTGTACGTCGAGCACCAGCAGGGCGACCATGATGCCGAAGAAGGTGACGACCGAGACGAACGCGGTGACCAGGCCGGTCTGCAGGAAGGTCGAGAGGGCGTCGACGTCCGTCGTCATCCTCGTCATGATCCGGCCGGTCAACTCCCGCTCGTAGTAGTCGAGTCCGAGCCGCTGCAGCTGGGCGAAGATCTTCAGGCGGAGGGAGTAGAGGACCCGTTCGCCGGTGCGGCCGGTCATCCGGGTCTCGCCGATCTGGGCCGCCCACTGGACGAGCACCGAGAGCAGGGCGAGCAGGGTCGCCGTCCAGACCGCCCCGACGGCCATCCGCGAGACACCGTCGTCGATGCCGTGCCGGATCATCACGGGGAGGAGCAGGCCCATGCCGGCGTCCACGGCGACCAGGCCCAGGCTGATCAGCAGCGGGCGGCCGAAGCCCCGCAGCAGCCGCCGCAGGCCGTAGGACTCCTCGGGCGTGACCGCGCGGGCCTCGTCGATGTCGGGGATGTCCGTCGCCGGGGGCAACGCGTCGACCTCGGCGAGGAGTTCGGGGGTGGCCGGAGTGCCGGCCAGGGCCAGATCCTTGCGCTCACGGTCGCCGGTCCACAGGCGGGGGGTGACCCCGCGCTCGGCGTCGAACTCGGCGTCCAGTTCGTCGCGTACGGAGGTGTCCTCCTGCACGGCGACCGGCTGGGCGTGGCCCGGGGAGACGCCGCCGAGGCCGTCGGGGTCGGTGAGCAGGCGGCGGTAGAGCGCGGAGCGCTTCTCCAGCTCCTCGTGGGTGCCCACGTCGGCGAGGCGGCCGTTCTCCAGGACGGCGATGCGGTCGGCGAGGTTCAGGGTGGACCGGCGGTGGGCGATCAGGAGGGTCGTGCGGCCCTCCATGACCTGCTTGAGGGCCTCGTGGATCTCGTGCTCGACCTGGGCGTCCACGGCGGAGGTGGCGTCGTCGAGGACGAGCAGGCGGGGGTCGGTGAGGATCGCCCGGGCGAGCGCGACGCGCTGGCGCTGGCCGCCGGAGAGGGTGAGGCCGTGCTCGCCGACCGTGGTGTCGTAGCCGTCGGGGAGTTCGGCGATGAAACGATCCGCCTGAGCGGCGCGGGCGGCCTTCACGACCTCTTCGAGCGTGGCGTCGGGCCGGCCGTAGGCGATGTTGTTGCGGACCGTGTCCGAGAACAGGAAGGAGTCCTCGGGGACCAGGCCGATCGCGGACCGCAGGGAGTCCAGGGTGAGCTCGCGGACGTCGTGCCCGCCGATGAGGACGGCGCCGTGGGTGACGTCGTAGAAGCGCGGCAGGAGCAGGGAGACCGTGGACTTGCCCGAGCCGGAGGAGCCGACGACCGCGAGGGTCTCGCCGGGGCGGATCTCGAAGGAGAGGCCGTCGAGGACCTTGCGGCCGTCCTCGTAGCCGAAGGAGACGTCGTCGAACTCGACGGTGGCCGGAGCGTCGGCGGGGAGCTCCTTGGCACCGTCCTTCAGGTACGGCTCGGTGTCGATCAGCTCCAGGACGCGCTCGGTGCCGGCGCGGGCCTGCTGGCCGACCGTGAGGACCATCGCGAGCATGCGGACCGGGCCGACGAGCTGCGCGAGGTAGGTGGAGAAGGCCACGAAGGTGCCTAGCGTGATGTGGCCGCGGACCGCGAGCCAGCCGCCGAGCGCGAGCATCGCGACCTGGCCGAGGGCGGGGACGGCCTGGAGCGCCGGGGTGTACTTCGAGTTGAAGCGGATCGTGCGCAGGCGGCCCGCGTACAGGCGGCGGCCGACCTCCCGGAGCTTCCCGGTCTCCTGGTCCTCCTGGCCGAAGCCCTTCACCACGCGTACGCCGCTGACCGCGCCGTCGACCACGCCCGCGACGGCGGCGGCCTGGGCCTGGGCGTACCAGGTGGCGGGGTGCAGCTTGGAGCGGGAGCGCTTGGCGATCCACCACAGGGCCGGGGCGACCGCGAGGGCGACCAGGGTGAGCGGGATCGACAGCCAGGCCATCACGACCAGGGAGATCAGGAAGAGGGCGAAGTTGCCGATCGTCATGGGGAGCATGAAGAGCAGGCCCTGGATCAGCTGGAGGTCGCTGGTCGCCCGGCCGACGACCTGGCCGGTGGACAGCTCGTCCTGGCGCCGGCCGTCGAGGCGGGTGATCGTGCCGAACATCTCCGTGCGCAGGTCGTGCTGGACGTCGAGGGCGAGGCGGCCGCCGTAGTAGCGGCGGACGTAGGTGAAGGCGTAGACGAGGACGGCGGCCACGACGAGGGCGGCCGCCCAGGGGGCCATGTCCCTGGTGTGGGCGCCGATGACGTCGTCGATGATCACCTTGGTGATCAGGGGGACGATCGCCATGACGGCCATGCCGCCGAGGGAGGAGCCCAGGGCCAGGACGACGTCCTTGGGGTAGCGCCAGGCGTACCCGGCCAGTCGTCGTGCCCATCCCCGTTGCGGTGTCACGCGGGTGCCCTCCGGTTCGTCCATCGTCCTGATCTACCGCAAGGCACCAACGCGGAAGGAAGCGGATTTCATCCCTCCGCAACATTTTCGAGGGTCAGACGCGCACCCTCAGGTAGTAGAACCGGGTCGTCTGCACCGCGTTCTGGTTGTCGTCGCTCACCAGGAGGACCTGCAGGCGGCCTTTCTCGTGGCCCGTGATCGCCATGCCCTCGATGTTGTCGAGGAGGGGGTTCGGCTGGGGCTGCTTGGCCGTGGCGCCCAGGGTGGGGCAGCTCGCGATGTCCGTGAGCAGGGTCTTCCCGATCAGCCGTACACCGGACTGGCCCGTCAGGTTCTCGATGCCGCTCGTGTCCGTCGCGTGGCGGGGATCGGCCATATAGAGGCGGACCGTGTTGCCCACGCCGGAGGTGAAGCCGCGTTCCAGGACGAGGAGGCGGCCGTCGGGCAGGGCCTGGACCTCGGGGACGCCGAGGAAGGCGGCGTCGGTGCGGTAGGCGTACTGGGCCGTGGGCTTGAAGTGGTTGTTCTTGGTCCGGGTCCAGGTCTGGAAGCGGACGGTTCCGGCCGTGTCGCCGGAGAGCGCGTACTCCATGGAGGCGAGCAGGGTGCGGCCGCCGTTCATGAGGGTCAGGCCCTCGAAGGTCTGGTTCGCGGTGGCGCGGCCCGCCGGGGCGACCTGGAGGGCGGCCGGGACGGGGAGGCGGTCGAGGATCTCGCCGTCCTTCGCGTAACGGCGGATCGACGGCTCGGTCTCGGAGGTGATCAGCCGGGTGCCGTCCCGGTCGATGACCAGCCCCTCGGAGTCCAGCGCGGCGCCGTTCTCGTCGGCGAGCGGGACGACCGACTCCGGCGCGAGGGTCCTCGCGTCCAGGTCGAAGAGGGCGGAACGGTCCGAGAGGGCGGCGAGCGAGCCGTCCCGGTCCACGGCGAGCGCGGAGAGGTTGCCGACGAAGGTGCCGTCGTACGTCGTCTTGTCGAGCGCGTCGGAGAAGCGGTCGAGGGAGACGGACGGGGAGCATGCGTGGCGCACCGGGGCCGAGGCGACGGCGGGCCCCGCCGCTGTCAGGCAGGTCGCCGCCGCCAGGGCTGCGGTGGTGGTCGCGAGTACGGTTCTCAGCTGCATGCGCGTCACCGTAGGGCGGGCCGGTGACGTCCGGGAGTCCGCGCCATGAAGCGCCGGCGGGCAGTCGCTTTTCGCGGCCGAAGCGGTCGCCGCCGCACAGACGACGGGCAAGGTGGCGAACGGTCCGTCGTGACGCAGGCGACCGCACCTCCCCAAGGGGCGCGAGGCTGTATCGATGTGCGGCTCCGCCGCGGGAGCGCGACCAGCCACCACGCACCCGCAGCCGCCCGACGACCCGCCCCGGCACCCCTGTAGGCGCCCCGCCCAAGCCCAGCGCAGCGGTTCAGCTCGCCGCGAGGTCCCGGTGGATGACCTTGGAGACGCCCTGGATCGTGGTGATGCCGTAGTTCATGGTGCTGTTGCCGTGTGTGAGCACCGTGATCATGTAGTCATGGCCGCCGCCCGTGAAGGTGCCGACGCTGTGCACCCGCCAGCCGTGGGTGGAGCGCTGGAGCCAGCCGTTCTTGACGTGCCAGGCGATGCCCGACCCGGCGCCGTACGGCGTGCCCCAGCGCTGCGACGAGATGACCTGGCCCATCAACTTCAGTATGTAGGCACGCGAGTTGTCGCTCAGGACCGTGTTCTTCGCGGTGACCAGCTTGAGCAGCTTCTGCTCGTCGGTGACGGTGATCTGGGTCAGGCCCCAGTAGTTGTTCGCTCCCGGCTTGGTCTGGGTCATGCCGGCCGCGGTGAGGAAGCCCTTGATCTTGGTCAGGCCGAGCTGCCGCCACAGCTTGCTGGTCGCGTCGTTGTCCGATTTGGTGATCATGGCTTTGGCGAGGGTGTTCTCGGTGTCGGTCAGATACCTGTTGTGCTTCTTCGCGTCCCACAGCAGCGTGGCGAGGACGGTCACCTTGACCACGCTCGCGGAGTCGTAGGCGGTGGAGGAGCGCAGAGTGCAGGTGGTCTTGGTCGTACGGTCGTAGAGGCCCACGGCGACGGTGCCGGAGCGGTTGGCGAGGGCGGACGTGATGTCCCGCTTGAGTTTGTCGGCGAGGCCCGCCTTGGCGGACGTGCAGCTGACGGCCGGTGCGGTCGCGGCGGCGGCCGGAGCGGCGGCGGCGACGCACGCGGCCAGCGCGCCCGTCGCGATCCATTTCGTGTATCTCGATATCCCCCGTGTCATGCCCTGTTGACTCTCGGGTGCGGGGGAATGGTTGTACGCATGGGGAATGGTTGTGCGAGTCGTTACCTGGCGCGTGGCAATTTCACAGGATGGCGCCAGGTACGTCACAGCCCTCACCCAAGCCGCCTCTGCACGATGCCCGGGTGACATCTGCCACCGATCCCCACCCCCACACCGAGACGGTGTCCGCCGACTGGCCGCCCCCGGCCCCGCCCACCGCGCCCCCGGACAGGGCCCCGCGCTGGTCGCTGCCCGTACTGCTCGCGATCCTGGTCCTGGCCGGGGTCCTGTACGGCTGGAACCTGAGCGGAAACGGCCTCAACAGCTTCTACAGCGCAGCCGTCTACAGCGGTACGCAAAGCTGGAAGGCCTGGTTCTTCGGGTCACTCGACGCGGGGAACTTCCTCACTGTCGACAAGCCGCCGTTCGCCCTGATGGTCATGGGGCTGTCCTGCCGCGTCTTCGGCTTCGGCACCTGGCAGATGATGCTGCCCGAGATCGCGGCCGCCCTCGGCACGATCTGGATCCTGCACACCTCCGTGAAGCGGGTGTTCGGGCACGCGGCGGCCGCGATCGCCGCGCTCGTCCTCGCGCTGACCCCGATCACCGTCGCGATCAACCGGGACAACAACCCCGACACGATCCTGGTGCTGCTCATGGTGGGCGGCGCGGCCCTCGCGCTGCGCGCGGTGCGCACCGACAGGCTGCTGCCGCTGATCGGCTCCGCGGTCCTGTTCGGGCTCGCCTTCAACACCAAGATGCTCCAGGGCTACATCGCCCTGCCGGCCGTCTTCGCCGTGTACGTGTACGCCTCGAAGCTCGGCTGGAAGAAGAAGGCCGCCAACCTGGGCCTCGCGGCTGTGGCGTTGGCGGTCTCCAGCTTCTGGTGGGCGACGGCGGTCTCCCTCGTCCCGGCCGACGACCGGCCCTACATCGGCGGTTCGACCGACGGCTCCGCCTGGAACCTGATCATGGGCTACAACGGCCTGGGCCGGGTCCTCGGCGGCGAGGGCAACGGCGGGGGCGGCGGGGGCGGAGGCGGAGGCGGAGGCACCTTCGCCGGCACCGCGGGCATCGGCCGGATGTTCAACGAGGTTCTCGGCGGCCAGATCTCCTGGCTGATCCCCTTCGCCTTCCTGGCGCTCGTCGCCGGCCTGCTGCTGTGCGGCCGCGCCCCGCGCACCGACCTCACCCGGGCCGCGCTCGTCCTGTGGGGCGGCTGGCTGGTGCTGCACTACCTGACCTTCGCGATGGCCGAGGGCACCATGCACCCGTACTACACGACCGCGCTCGCCCCCGGCATCGCGGCACTGACCGGCGCGGGCGGCGTCTTGCTGTGGCGCGCCTTCCGCAGCGGTGACGTCCGCTGGTCCTGGGTGCTGCCGGCCGGGCTCGCGGTCACCGGCATCTGGGCGATCGTGCTGCTGCGGCGGGCCACCGGCTGGAACACCTGGCTGTGGCCGGTCGTCGGCGTGGTCATGGTCCTCGCGATCGTGGGCCTGTTCGTCTTCCGTACGGCGGCCTCGGGGACGAAGTTCCGGCTGCTCGGGGTGTCGGTCGCCGCGGCGATCGTGGCGGCCCTCGCGGGCCCGACGGCGTACGCCGCCTCACCGGCCTTCTCCGCCACCACCGGCGGCATGGGCGGCACCAACCCGACGGCGGGTCCGTCGACCGGGGGCGGGATGGGCGGTCCCGGGGGCGGGGGTGGCGGCCGGGGCGGCTTCGGCGGCAACGGCGGTGGCCCCGGCGGACAGCAGGACGGCACCCAAGGCGGCCAGGCGGGCGGAGAACTCCCCGGCGACGGCAGCGGCAGCGGCAGCGGCAGCGGCAGCGGCAGCGGCAGCGGCAGCGGCCAGATGCAACCCGGCGGCGGCAACGGTGAACTCCCGCAGGGCGGCGCGCCCGGCGGCATGAACGGGGAGTTCCCGGGCGGCGGCACAGCTCCCGGCGACACGGGGACCGGCACCGGCACCGCGAGGGGCGGCCCCGGCGGTGGCGGCGGCATGGGCGGCAGCGTCGACAGCGCGCTGGTCTCGTACCTGGAGAAGCACCAGGACGGCGCCAAGTGGCTGCTCGCCGTGTCCAATTCGCAGAGCGCCGGCCAGCTGATCCTCAGCACCCACAAGCCCGTCATCTCCATGTGGGGCTTCACCGGCACCGACCAGGCGATGACCCTGACCCGGCTCAAGGAGCTGGTGAAGAAGGGCGAGTTGCACTACATCCAGCTCGGCGGCGGTGGCATGGGCGGCAACAGCAGCCTCAACCAGGAGATCACCAGCTGGGTGCAGAAGAACGGCACGGCGGTGAAGGCGAGCGACTACAGCACGGGCAGCTCTTCTTCGCAGAGCACCCAGTCGCAGAGCACCCAGTCGAACAGCACCTCGACGATCTACCGGCTGGACCCCTCCGACGTCGGCTGACGATCACCCAGCGGCCCCCGACCCCACGGCCGGGGGCCGCTTTCGCGTGTCAACTCGCGTAGACACGGCCTGATTTGCCGTTTCAGGTCACCCAATGGACACGCGCCATCCATTTACACGGCCGCATGTCCATGTCACTCTCCCAACTGCCGCCTCCATTCAACCCGCGTAGATGGGACCCCCTTTATGCTGGCGACACGCAACCGCAGTTGGAAGTCCGTGGCGCTCACCACCGCCGCCGTGCTGGCCGGGCTCGCCGCCCCGGTCGTGACCACGACCCCGGCCGCCGCCACGACGACCGCGTACGACACGACGTACTACAAGAACGCGGTCGGCAAGACGGGCACGAGCCTGAAGTCCTCCCTGCACACGATCATCAGCGCCAACGTCTCGAAGATCTCGTACTCCGCGGTCTGGGACGCGCTCAAGGTGACCGACCAGGACCCGAACAACAGCAGCAACGTGATCCTGCTGTACAGCGGTGTCTCCCGAGCCAAGTCCCTCAACGGCGGTGACGTCGGCGACTGGAACCGTGAGCACGTGTGGGCCAAGTCCCACGGCGACTTCGGCGAGGTGACCGGGCCCGGCACCGACCTGCACCACCTGCGCCCCGCAGACGTCCAGGTCAACAGCATCCGCGGCAACCTTGACTTCGACAACGGCGGCAGCACCGTCACCAACGGCGGCGGCAGCACCGTCGACTCCGACTCCTTCGCGCCGCGCGCCGCGGACCGGGGCGACGTGGCCCGCATGATCCTCTACATGGCCGTGCGCTACGACGGCGGCGACGGCTTCGCCGACCTGGAGCCCAACGAGAAGGTCGGCAACGGCTCCAACCCCTACATGGGCAAGCTCTCCGTCCTCAAGGCGTGGAACGAGGCGGACCCGCCCAGCGCCTTCGAGGAGAAGCGCAACCAGGTCATCTACGACACCTACCAGCACAACCGCAACCCGTTCATCGACCACCCGGAGTGGGTCGAGGCGATCTGGTAGGAGCCACGCGTCCTGCAAGTGCCGTCCTACAGGTGCGTGGGTGCGAACATCCGCAGCACCGCCGGGAGGACCACCACCGAGGGCCCCGGTGTGCCGAGGGCCTTCGACAGGTCGTCCGCGAGGGTCTCCGGGGTCGTACGGACCCCGGGGACGCCGAACGACTCGGCCAGCGCCACATAGTCCGGGCGGGTCAGCTCGGTCGCCGTGGCCTGGCCGAAGGCGTCCGTCATGTACTCGCGCAGGATGCCGTAGCCGCCGTCGTCGACGATCAGCCAGGTGACGTTCAGGTCGTACTGGCGGGCCGTGGCCAACTCGGCGATCGAGTACAACGCCCCTCCGTCACCCGACACCGCCAGCACCGGTCGCGAGGGGTCGGCCACCGCCGCTCCCAGCGCCGCCGGGAAGCCGTAGCCCAGACCGCCGGCGCCCTGGGCGGAGTGGAGCAGGTTGGGGCCCTTGGCGTCGAACGCCGACCAGGCCCAGTACGCCAGGATCGTCATGTCCCAGAAGGACGGGGAGGAGGCGGGGAGCGCCCGGCGCACCGACGCCAGCAGCTCCTGTTCCAGGGTGAGTTCCTGGGCGGCGATGCGGTCCGCGACGCGGGTCAGCACCTCCCGCACCCGCTCCGGCGCCTCCTCGTCCTCCCTCGGTGACACCGTCTCCAGCAGCGCCTGCAACGCCAGTCGCGCGTCCGCGTGGATGCCGAGCGCGGGGTGGTTGGACTCCAGCTTGCCGAGGTCCGCCTCGATCTGGATCACCCGGCCCCGCGGCTTGAACGTGTGGTAGTTCGACGACAGCTCCCCCAGCCCCGAGCCCACCACCAGGAGTACGTCCGCGTCCTCCAGGAAGTCCGTGGTGTGGCGGTCCTCGATCCAGGACTGGAGGGACAGGGGGTGCGTCCAGGGGAAGGCGCCCTTGCCACCGGGGGTCGTGACCACCGGCGCCTGGAGCGTCTCCGCCAGCGGTCGCAGCTTGCCCGAGGCGTCAGAGCGTACGACTCCCCCGCCCGCGATGATCGCGGGGCGTTCGGCGCGGGACAGCAAGTCGGCTGCCACCGCCGTGAGTTCGGGGCGCGGCGGCAGCTCCTCGGGGAAGGCGTCGCCGCCCGTCACCACCGGGATCGACGTCTCGGCGAGCAGCACGTCCTGCGGGATCTCCACCCACACCGGGCCGTGCGGGGCGGTCAGGGCCGACTTCCAGGCCGCCTCGATCGCGGAGGGGATCTGGGACTGGGTGCGGACGGTGTGGGCCGACTTCACCACACCCCTGAACGAGGCCGACTGGTCCGGGAGTTCGTGGAGGTAGCCGTGCCGGCCACCGCCGAGACCGGCGGTCGGGATCTGGCTGCTGATCGCCAGCACGGGGGCGGATGCGGCGGCCGCCTCCTGGAGGGCCGCCAGGGACGTCAGCGCCCCCGGTCCCGTCGACAGCAGCAGCGGGGCCGCCTCCCCCGTGATCCTGCCGTAGGCGTCCGCCGCGAAGCCCGCGTTGTTCTCCACCCGCAGGCCGATGTAGCGGAGGTCGGAGCGCCGTAGCGCGTCGAACATGCCGAGCGCGTGCTGGCCGGGCAGGCCGAAGACGGTCGTCGCGCCGAGCGCGGCCAGCGTCTCCACGACCAGGTCTCCGCCGTTGCGGCCGGGAGGAGGGTTGAGAGCAGCGGAAATCTGCGCCTCCGTCGGACGGAGCACCAGGTCGTGGTCGTGAGTCACTGCGCGCGGGCCTCTGCAATCTGGCGGGACATGATCGTGGTCAGTTCGTAGGCGGTGTGGGAGGCCGCCACCGACGTGATCTCCGCGTGGTCGTACGCGGGGGCCACCTCGACGACGTCCGCCGACACCAGGTTGCACGATGCCAGACCCCGCAGGATCTCCAGCAGCTCGCGGGAGGTCATGCCGCCCGCCTCGGGCGTGCCCGTGCCGGGCGCGTGCGCCGGGTCCAGGCAGTCGATGTCGATGGAGATGTAGAGCGGACGGTCCCCGATGCGCTGGCGGAGCTGGTCGGCGACCTCGTCCACACCGCGCCGCATGACATCCGCCGAGGTGACGATGCCGAAGCCCAGCTTCTCGTCGTCGTCCAGGTCCTGCTTGCCGTACAGCGGCCCGCGGGTGCCCACGTGGGAGAGGGCGGAGGTGTCGAGGATGCCCTCCTCCACCGCCCGCCGGAACGGCGTCCCGTGCGTGTACTCGGCGCCGAAGTAGGTGTCCCAGGTGTCGAGGTGGGCGTCGAAGTGCAGCAGGGCGACCGGGCCGTGCTTCTTCGCGACGGACCTGAGCAGCGGGAGGGCGATGGTGTGGTCGCCGCCCAGGGTCATCAGGCGGGCACCGGTGCCGAGGAGGTCGTCCGCGGCCGCCTCGATCGTCTCGACGGCCTCGTTGATGTTGAACGGGTTCACGGCGATGTCTCCGCCGTCCGCGACCTGCGCCAGCGCGAAGGGGGACGCGTCCTGCGCCGGGTTGTAGGGCCTGAGCAGCCGGGACGCCTCACGGATCGCGTTGCCGCCGAAGCGGGCGCCGGGCCGGTACGAGACACCCGAGTCGAAGGGCACGCCGACCACGGCGACATCGGCCCGCCCGACCTCGTCGAGGCGCGGCAGCCGGGCGAAGGTCGCGGGCCCGGCGTAGCGCGGGATGCGGGAGGAGTCGACGGGGCCGCGGGGGGTCTCGGGGGAGCTCATGGTCGTGTGCCTTCCTTCTGTCTTCTGTTCGCTGCCGTCCGGTCTACCGGGGTGCCGGGACCGGTTCGAGAACCTCGCCGCGCCCGGCGAGGCGGTCGCGCCACGCCTCGAGTACGGCGGTGTCGGTCGCCGGGGTCGCCAGGGATACGGCGACGTAGACGACCAGGGAGGCCAGGAGGCCGTAGTACACGGGCTCGTTGGCGAGGATGCCGTAGCCGGCCATCAGGCCGATGACGGCGAGGCCGCCGACGATCACGGAGGCCAGCGCGCCCTGGGCGGTGCCGCGCTTCCAGAGCAGGCCGCCGAGGATCGGGACGAGGAGACCGCCGACGAGGAGGTTGTAGGCGACGGTGAGGGCCTCGACGACGTTGTTGAGCGCGATCGCCGTACCGATCACGGCCACGCCCATGACGAGGATGAAGGCGCGGTTGCCCCGCACTTCGTCGTGGTCCCCCGACGAGGTCCTCCCCCGCAGCCGGGACCAGATGTCGTTGTTGGCGACGGTCGCGCAGGCGATCAGGGCGCCGGAGGACGTCGACATCACGGCGGCGAGCGCGGCGGCCAGCACCAAGCCCCTCACGCCGACCGGGAGTTCGTCCTTCACGATGGTCGCGAAGGCGTCGTCCGCGTTGGCGAGGTTCGGGTAGAGGACCTTGGCGGCCGTGCCGATGACGGCGCCGGCGAGGGCGTAGGCGAGGCAGTAGGTGCCGGCGACCGTGCCGCCCCACCGGGCGGTGGTGTCGTTGCGGGCGGTGAAGACGCGCTGCCAGATGTCCTGACCGATGAGCATGCCGAAGGTGTAGATCAGGACGTAGGTGAAGATCGTCTCGCCGCCGATGCCCAGCGGGTCGAAGTAGGAGGTGGGGAGCTTGGCCTTCATCTCGCCGAAGCCGCCCGCCTTGACCACGGCGATGGGCAGGAGCAGGAGCAGCACTCCGATGGTCTTCACCACGAACTGCACCATGTCGGTGAGGGTGATGGACCACATGCCGCCGAGGGTGGAGTAGGCGACGACGATCGAGCCGCCGAGGACGATCGCGAGGGTCCGGTTCATGTCGAGGAGGACGTCGAAGATCGTGGCGTAGGCGATGGTCGAGGTGACCCCGAGCATCAGGGTGTACGCCCACATGACCACGCCCGAGATGACCCCGGCCCGGCCGCCGTAGCGCAGGTCCAGCATCTCGGAGACGGTGTAGACCTTGAGGCGGGCGATGCGGGCGGAGAAGAAGACGGACAGAGCCAGCAGGCCGAGGCCGATCGTGAAGACCATCCAGGCGCCGGAGAGGCCGTACCGGTAGCCGAGGCCGACGCCGCCGATGGTGGAGGCGCCGCCGAGAACGATCGCGGCCATGGTCCCGGAGTACATGGCGGGTCCGAGGCGGCGCCCGGCCACCAGGAACTCGCTCTTGGACCTGGCGCGGCGCATGCCCCACCACCCCATGGCGAGCATGCCGACCAGATAGACGACGATCACCGTGTAGTCGACGGCCATGTCGGGGCCCTCCTTCTGCCGGTCTGCACCTTGCGGGCCTGCGGCCTGCCGGTCTGCGTCGACACTAGGTGGCCGGAAAGCGACTGCGAAGTGTACGTTTCATCCATTCACGCGGTACTGGATGGAGGGAACGTCCACCATGCCGGACCCGGCTGTCCCACCCACCCCGCCGGTCCCGCTGGCCGCACTGCTGGCCCGCGAGGATCTCGGGCTGCGGCAGATCGCGGGGCCCTCGGACCCGTCCACGGTGATCCACTGGGCGCACACCTCGGAGATGGCGGACCCGTACCCGTATCTGCTGGGCGGTGAGCTGCTGCTGACGGCGGGGGTGCACATTCCGGAGGCGGCGGGTTCGGGCACCTACTTCGACGACTACGTCTCCCGGGTGGTGGCGGCGGGCGGCGCGGCCCTCGGCTTCGGCCTGGCCCCGGTCCACGACACGGTGCCCCGCGCCCTGGTCGCCGCCTGCGAGGCGTGGGAGCTGCCCCTCCTGGAGGTGCCGCCCAGGACCACCTTCTCCGGGGTGGCCCGCGCGGTGTGGCAGCTGATGGCCCAGGCCCGCCACGCGGAACTGCGCCGCGTGACCGAGGCCCAGCAGAGCCTGGCCGCGGCCGCGTCCCGCCCGGACCCGGTGCCGTCCGTACTGCGTCAGCTGGCGCAGCGGCTGGGGGGACGGGCGGTGCTGTTCGGGCCGGACGGGGCGCAGATCGCGGCGGCGGGGCGAGCCGTGGGGCCGGCCGACCGGGAGGCGTTGACCGGACTCGCGGAGGTGGTACGCCCCTCCGGTCCGGGAACGCCGACCTCCGCCAGCCATGCGACGGCGGGCGTCCATCTCTCCGCCTACTCCCTCGGTGCCGGGCGCGGCTTCGTGCTCGGGGTCGCCACGCCCCACCGCGACGCCGGCGATCACACCATCGCCTCCGTCGCCGCCGTACTGCTGTCGTTGCTCACCGGTGAGCATCAGAGCGGGTCGGAGGCCGCGCGGTCGTCCGCTCTGGTTCGGATGCTGCTGGGGGCGTCGGCCGAGGACGTGGCGCCGCTTCTCGGTGGCGGACGGTGGGTCGTCGTGCACGCCCGGCCCGACACGCCCACCGCCCCCGACCCGGTCGCCGCCTCCGCCCTCGCCGCGGCGCTCGGGTCGCCGCTCATCGACGTGGCGCGGGATGTCGTACGGGTGCTGCTGCCCGCCGAGCCGGAACCGGGCCCGCAGCCGGGGTGGACGCTCGGGGTCAGCGCTGTCGCCGGACCGGCGGAGTGGGCCGTCGCCGACGCCCAGGCGGGGCGTGCGCTGGCCCGCGCCCGAGCCGTCCGCGCCGAACTCGTCCGGTACGGGGCCCGGCCCGCGCTCGCCGACCTGGTGCCGGAGGCCGACGCCGAGGCGCATGCCCGCGCGCTGCTGGCCCGTTTCGAGAACGCCCCCGCCCTCACCGACACCCTCCGCACCTGGCTTTCCCTGCACGGCAGTTGGGACCGTACGGCGGTTGCCCTGGACGTGCACCGCAACACCGTGCGGCAGCGGATCGCGAAGTGCGCGGCGCTGCTGGACCTGGATCTGGACGACCCGGACGTACGGATGGAGCTGTGGTTCGCGCTGCGGCGACCATGATCGCGTGACCCGCGTCCCAGCGTGCGGGATGCGCGGCGGTCTCGTGAAGACGTGCCTCAGAATGGGAGACATGCCGATACCCGGGACACCCAGCCGCGCCGAGCTCGTCGACCACCTTGTGAAGACCCGTATCGCGGGCGAGGTGGCCACCCCGCGGGAGAACAACCTCTCCCACTACCGCCAGCTGGCGAACGGCAACCGCCACTACTGGTTCGGGCTGGAGCTCGGGGACCGCTGGACCGACGAGCAGGACGTGCTCGCGGTGATGGCGGAGCGGGTGGGGGTCAATGACGACCCGGAGTACCGGTACGGGCAGGACACCATCGACCCGGAGCTGACCGTCGCCGGTCTGGAGCGGATGGCGGCCCGGCTGCGCAAGGCGGCCGACGGTCAGCAGCGGGTGCTCTTCGCGACCGGGCACCCCGGTGGGCTCCTCGACGTCCACCACTCCACCGCCGCCGCGCTGCGCAGCGCCGGCTGCGAGATCGCCGTCATCCCGGACGGGCTCCAGACGGACGAGGGGTACGTCATGCAGTTCGCGGACGTGGCGGTCCTGGAGCACGGCGCGACGCTGTGGCACACCCACTCCGGCGATCCGATGAAGGCCATCCTCACGGCCCTGGAGCGCGAGGGCCGCCCGCTGCCGGACCTGGTCGTCGCCGACCACGGCTGGGCGGGGTACGCCGGTCAGCACGGGGTGGACGCGATGGGCTACGCCGACTCCAACGACCCGGCGCTGTTCCTGGCGGAGGCCGAGGGGACGGTCCAGGTGACCGTGCCCCTCGACGACCATGTGGTGAGCCCGCGCTACTACGACCCGATGACGGCGTACCTGCTGAGCGAGGCCGGTCTGGCGTAGGCGGGGGTCACCTGGGCGCCCGGACCACGCCCTCCTGGATCACCGAGATGGCCAGCCGGCCGTCCTGGGTGTAGATGCGGGCCTGGCCCAGGCCCCGGCCGCCCGAGGCCGACGGGGACTCCTGGTCGTACAGGAGCCATTCGTCGGCGCGGAAGGGGCGGTGGAACCACATCGCGTGGTCCAGCGAGGCCCCGACGACGTCACCGACGGCCCAGCCGCCGCGCCCGTGCGCGAGCAGGACCGAGTCGAGGAGCGTCATGTCGGAGACGTACGTGGCGAGGACGACGTGCAGCAGCGGGTCGTCCGCGAGCTTGCCGTTGGTGCGGAACCAGACCTGGGAGTGCGGCTCGCGCGGCTCGCCGAACCTTCCGTACGGCGGCTCGTCGACGTACCGCAGGTCGATCGCCTCGCGGGCCTCCAGGAACCGCTCCACGACCGCCGGGTCCAGGTGGTCGTAGCCGCGCAGCCGGTCCGCGGAGGTGGGCAGCGTGGCCGGGTCGGGGGCGGCCGGCATGGCGGCCTGGTGGTCGAAGCCGTCCTCGTGCCGCTGGAAGGAGGCGGAGAGGGCGAAGATCGGCTGGCCGTGCTGGATCGCGAGCACGCGGCGCGCGGTGAAGGACCGGCCGTCGTTCATGCGGTCGACGGTGTAGACGATCGGCGCGCCCGGGTCCCCGGGGCGCAGGAAGTACGCGTGCAGGGAATGGGCGAGCCGGTCCTCGGGGACCGTGCGCCCGGCGGCGACCAGCGCCTGCGCCGCGACCTGCCCGCCGAAGACGCGGGGGACGACGGCGGCGCGGGAGTGGCCGCGGAAGATGTCCTCCTCGATCTGCTCGAGGTCGAGCAGATCGAGGAGGTCCTGGAGTGCCTGGCTCATGGAGCTGTTGTACCGGCCGGTGATTCCGCGCCGCTTACAGGCCCATGTCCTTCGCGATGATCGACTTCATGATCTCGTTGGTGCCGCCGTAGATGCGGTTGACGCGGTTGTCCGCGTACAGGCGGGCGATCGGGTACTCGTTCATGAAGCCGTAGCCGCCGTGCAGCTGGAGGCAGCGGTCGATGACGCGGTGGGCGACCTCGGTGGCGAACAGCTTGGCGCTGGCGGCCTCGGCGGGGGTCAGCTCGCCCGCGTCGAGGGCCTCCAGGGCGCGGTCCACGACGGCCTCGGCCGCGTCTACCTCGGCCTGGCAGGCGGCCAGTTCGAACTTGGTGTTCTGGAAGGAGGCGACCGGCTTGCCGAAGACGGTGCGCTCCTGGACGTACTGCTTGGCGAACCGGACGGCGGCCTTGGCCTGCGCGTAGGCGCCGAAGGCGATGCCCCAGCGCTCGGAGGCGAGGTTGTGGCCGAGGTAGTAGAAGCCCTTGTTCTCCTCGCCGAGGAGGTCCTCGACGGGGACCTTGACGTCGACGAACGCGAGCTCGGCGGTGTCGGAGGTCTTCAGGCCCAGCTTGTCGAGCTTGCGGCCGACGGAGTAGCCCTCGGACTTGGTGTCCACGGCGAACAGGGAGATGCCGAAGCGGCGGTCCTCGGCGGAGGACGGGGAGGTGCGGGCGGCCACGATCACGCGGTCGGCGTGGACGCCACCGGTGATGAAGGTCTTGGCGCCGTTGAGGACGTAGTGCGTGCCGTCCTCGGAGAGCTTGGCGGTGGTCTTCATGCCCGCGAGGTCGGAGCCGGTGCCCGGCTCGGTCATCGCGAGGGCCCACATCTCCTCGGCGGAGACGAACTTCGGCAGGAAGCGCTTCTTCTGCTCGTCGGTCGCGAGCATCTTGAGGTACGGCAGTCCGAGCAGGACGTGCACACCGGAGCCGCCGAACTGGACACCCGCGCGCGAGGTCTCCTCGTACATCACGGCCTCGAACTTGTACGAGTCGATGCCGGCGCCGCCGTACTCCTCGTCCACGCGGATGCCGAAGATGCCGAGCTCGGCGAGCTTGTAGTAGAAGTCGCGCGGCGCCTGGCCGGCCTGGAACCACTCGTCGTAGACGGGGACGACCTCGGCCTCGATGAAGGCGCGCAGGGTCTCCCGGAACGCCTCGTGGTCCTCGTTGAACACAGTACGGCGCACCGCCGCCACCTCCAGGTACATGTCTAAGCGCTTGCTCAGAGCATCAAGGTACCGGCCGGTAAGGAGACCCGTCCAGAGGTGATCCCGTAACGCTCGTCACGCCGCCGCGGCCGCGAACGCCCCCCGGGCCATGCGGTGCAGCAGCTCCGCGGTGGCGCCGCGGCCCGGGAGCGAGCCGGGGCGGCCCAGGTGCGGGGTGGAGTTCAGGAGCCCGAAGACGGAGTGCACGGCCGAGCGGGCGGCGGGTTCCGCGAGGGAGGGGTAGACCTCGCGCAGGATCTCCACCCACAGCTCGACGTACTGCCGCTGGAGCTGCCGCACCAGCTTGCGGTCGCTGTCCCGGAGGCGGTCCAGCTCACGGTCGTGCAGGGTGATCAGGGGGCGGTCGTCGAGCGCGAAGTCGATGTGGCCCTCGATCAGCGAGTCCAGCAGCGCCTCGGGGTCGCCGCCGTCCGACTCGGCGACCCTGCGCTTGCCGCCGGTCAGGAGCCGGCCGCTGATGCCCACCAGCAGCTCCGCCAGCATCGCGTCCTTGCCCGCGAAGTGCCGGTAGAGCCCGGGCCCGCTGATCCCGACCGCCGCGCCTATCTCGTCCACGCCCACGCCGTGGAACCCACGCTCGGCGAACAGCAGCGCGGCTTCCCTGAGGATCTGCTCGCGGCGGGTGGGGGCGTCGGTTCTGGTGGCCATGGAAGCAATTCTAGACAGGGAGGTTAGCGGTCGTTAACCTGAAGGAAATGGTTAACGCTCATTAACAGGCGAGCACTGGGTGAGGGGACCGCTGGACATGGATCAGGCACCCGAGCTGACGAGCGGGGCGGACCCCGCGTCGGAGGCCTGGAAGGCCAACGAGGAGGCCCACCGGGCCCTCGTGGACGAGCTGCGGGACAAGCTCGCCGCAGCCAGGCTGGGCGGCGGGGAGCGGGCGCGCGAGCGGCACACCGCGCGCGGGAAGCTGTTGCCCCGGGACCGGGTCGACACGCTCCTCGACCCCGGTTCGCCCTTCCTGGAGCTGGCTCCCCTCGCGGCCGACGGGATGTACGAAGGACAGGCCCCGGCCGCCGGGGTCATCGCCGGGATCGGGCGGGTCAGCGGGCGCGAGTGCGTGGTCGTCGCCAATGACGCCACCGTCAAGGGCGGCACCTACTACCCGATGACGGTGAAGAAGCACCTGCGCGCGCAGGAGGTCGCCCTCGACAACCGTCTGCCCTGCATCTACCTCGTGGATTCGGGCGGCGCCTTCCTGCCCATGCAGGACGAGGTCTTCCCGGACCGCGAGCACTTCGGGCGCATCTTCTACAACCAGGCCCGGATGTCGGGGGCCGGGATCCCGCAGATCGCCGCCGTCCTCGGCTCGTGCACGGCCGGGGGCGCGTACGTCCCCGCCATGAGCGACGAGGCCGTCATCGTCCGCAACCAGGGCACGATCTTCCTCGGCGGGCCCCCGCTGGTGAAGGCCGCCACCGGGGAGGTCGTCACCGCGGAGGAACTCGGCGGCGGCGAGGTGCACTCCCGGGTCTCCGGCGTCACCGACCACCTCGCCGAGGACGACGCCCACGCGCTCAGGATCGTGCGGAACATCGCCGCGACCCTTCCCGCGCGCGGGCCGCTGCCGTGGTCCGTCGAGCCCGCGGTGGAGCCCAAGGTGGACCCCTACGGCCTCTACGGCGCGGTGCCGGTGGACTCCCGCACCCCCTACGACGTCCGCGAGATCATCGCGCGTCTCACGGACGGCTCCCGCTTCGCCGAGTTCAAGGCCGAGTTCGGGCAGACCCTGGTCACCGGCTTCGCCCGGATCCACGGCCACCCGGTCGGGATCGTCGCCAACAACGGCATCCTGTTCTCCGAGTCGGCCCAGAAGGGCGCCCACTTCATCGAGCTGTGCGACCAGCGCGGCATCCCGCTGCTGTTCCTGCAGAACATCTCCGGCTTCATGGTCGGCAAGGACTACGAGGCCGGCGGCATCGCCAAGCACGGCGCCAAGATGGTGACCGCGGTCGCCTGCACGCGCGTGCCCAAGCTGACGGTGGTCGTCGGCGGTTCGTACGGCGCCGGGAACTACTCGATGTGCGGCCGGGCCTACTCCCCCCGCTTCCTGTGGATGTGGCCCAACGCCAAGATCTCCGTCATGGGCGGCGAGCAGGCCGCGTCCGTCCTCGCGACCGTCAAGCGGGACCAGCTGGAGCAGCGGGGCGAAAGCTGGTCCGCGGCGGACGAGGACGCCTTCAAGGACCCGATCCGCGCCCAGTACGAGCGCCAGGGCAACGCCTACTACGCGACCGCCCGCCTCTGGGACGACGGGGTCATCGACCCGCTCGACACCCGTCAGGTGCTCGGCCTGGCCCTGACCGCATGCGCCAACGCGCCGCTGGGCGACCCCCAGTTCGGCGTCTTCCGGATGTGAGGACCCATGTTTGACACAGTGCTTGTCGCCAACCGGGGCGAGATCGCGGTCCGCGTCATCCGCACCCTGCGCGCCCTGGGCGTGCGCTCCGTCGCCGTCTTCTCCGACGCGGACGCCGACGCGCGGCACGTCCGGGAGGCCGACACCGCCGTACGGCTCGGACCGGCGCCGGCGTCGGAGAGCTATCTGTCCGCCGAGCGGCTCCTGGAGGCGGCCGCCCGCAGCGGCGCCCAGGCCGTTCACCCCGGCTACGGCTTCCTCGCGGAGAACGCGGCCTTTGCGCGCGCGTGCGCCGACGCCGGGCTGGTCTTCATCGGGCCGCCCGCCGACGCGATCGCCCTCATGGGCGACAAGATCCGCGCCAAGGAGACCGTCGAGGCGGCCGGCGTCCCCGTCGTGCCCGGCGGCCGGGACCCCGAACTCGTCGAGGCCGCGCGCGCGTTGGGTGCCCCGGTGCTGCTGAAGCCCAGCGCGGGCGGCGGCGGCAAGGGCATGCGGCTGGTCCGGGACCTCACCCTCCTGGAGGAGGAGATCGCCGCCGCCCGCCGCGAGGCCCGCACCTCCTTCGGCGACGACACCCTGCTCGTGGAGCGGTGGGTGGACCGGCCCCGGCACATCGAGATCCAGGTGCTGGCCGACGGCCACGGCAACGTGATCCACCTCGGCGAGCGCGAGTGCTCCCTCCAGCGCCGGCACCAGAAGATCATCGAGGAGGCGCCCAGCGTCCTCCTCGACGAGGACACGCGCGCGTCGATGGGCGAGGCCGCGGTCGAGGCGGCCCGCTCCTGCGGCTACCGGGGCGCGGGCACGGTGGAGTTCATCGTGCCCGGCGACGATCCGTCCTCGTACTACTTCATGGAGATGAACACCCGCCTCCAGGTGGAGCACCCGGTCACCGAACTCGTCACCGGCCTGGACCTGGTGGAGTGGCAGCTGCGGGTCGCGGCGGGCGAGCGGCTGCCGTACGGGCAGGAGGGGGTCCGGCTGACCGGGCACGCGATCGAGGCCCGCGTCTGTGCGGAGGATCCCGCGCGCGGGTTCCTGCCCTCCGGCGGCACGGTCCTGCGGCTCAACGAACCCCAGGGCGACGGCGTCCGCACCGACTCCGGCCTCAGCGAGGGCACCGAGGTCGGCAGCCTCTACGACCCGATGCTGTCCAAGGTCATCGCGTACGGCCCCGACCGGGAGACCGCGCTCAGAAAGCTCCGGGCGGCCCTCGCGGAGACGGTGACGCTGGGCGTGCAGACCAACGCCGGGTTCCTGCGCCGGCTCCTTGCCCATCCGGCGGTGGTCGCGGGCGAGTTGGACACCGGGCTGGTCGAGCGCGTGGTGGCCGACCTGGTCTCCACGGACGTACCGGACGAGGTGTTCGAGGCGGCCGCCGCCGTACGGCTGGAGGCGCTGCGTCCGCGTGCGGACGGCTGGACCGATCCGTTCTCGGTGCCGAGCGGCTGGCGGATGGGGGGCCTCGGGAAGCACCTCGGGTTCCACCTCCGGGTGCAGGAGCCCGTGGAGTACGTCCCGCGCGGCACCCACACCGTCACCGAGGACCAGGTCTCCGTCACCCTCGACGGCGTGCGCCACTCCTTCCACCGGGCCGGTGACTGGGTGGGCCGTGACGGCGACGCCTGGCAGGTCCGCGATCACGACCCGGTGGCCGCGTCCCTCACCCGGGGCGGGCACGCCGGCGCCGACTCCCTCACCGCCCCCATGCCCGGCACGGTGACCGTGGTGAAGGTGGCGGTCGGGGACGAGGTGGCCGCCGGGCAGAGTCTGCTCGTCGTCGAGGCGATGAAGATGGAACACGTCATCTCCGCCCCGCACGCCGGCACGGTCGCCGAGCTGGACGTCACGCCGGGCACGACGGTCGCCATGGACCAGGTGCTGGCCGTGATCGCACCCCACGAGGAGGTGGCGCAGTGACCCTGCCCATGACCGTCCCCGAACCCGGCCTCCCCGCCCGCGTCCGCATCCACGAGGTCGGCGCCCGCGACGGCCTGCAGAACGAGAAGTCGACCGTGCCCACCGAGGTCAAGGCGGAGTTCGTGCGCCGCCTGGCCGACGCGGGGCTCACCACGATCGAGGCGACGAGCTTCGTCCACCCGAAGTGGGTGCCCCAACTCGCGGACGCCGAGCAGCTGTTCCCGCGGATCGCCGACCTGCCCGTGGACCTTCCGGTCCTCGTCCCGAACGAACGGGGCCTGGACCGCGCGCTGGCCCTCGGAGCCCGCCGCGTCGCCGTGTTCGCGAGCGCCACCGAGTCCTTCGCCAAGGCCAACCTCAACCGCACGGTCGACGAGGCCCTGGCGATGTTCGACCCGGTCGTCGCGCGGGCCAAGGCCGCGGGCGTGCACGTCCGCGGCTACCTCTCCATGTGCTTCGGCGACCCGTGGGAAGGCCCGGTCCCGATCCCCCAGGTCGTCAAGGTCTGCCGCGCCCTGCTCGACATGGGCTGCGACGAGCTCAGCCTCGGCGACACCATCGGGGTGGCGACCCCGGGCCACGTACGGGCGCTGCTCACCGAACTCGACGTCCCCGTCGAGAAGGTGGGCGTGCACTTCCACGACACCTACGGCCAGGCCCTCGCCAACACCCACGCCGCCCTCCAGCACGGCGTCACCACCGTGGACGCCTCCGCGGGCGGCCTCGGCGGCTGCCCGTACGCCAAGTCCGCCACCGGCAACCTCGCCACCGAAGACCTCGTGTGGATGCTTCAGGGCCTTGGCATCGACACCGGTGTCGACCTCGGCCGTCTCGTCGCCACCAGCGCCTGGATGGCCGAACACCTGGGCCGACCCAGCCCGTCCCGCACCGTCCGCGCCCTCTCCCACCAGGAGTGAACCCCCGATGGACCACCGCCTCTCCCCCGAGCTGGAAGAACTCCGCCGTACCGTCGAGGAGTTCGCCCATGACGTCGTAGCGCCCAAGATCGGCGAGTACTACGAACACCACGAGTTCCCCTACGAGATCGTCCGCGAGATGGGCCGCATGGGCCTGTTCGGACTGCCGTTCCCCGAGGAGTACGGCGGGATGGGCGGCGACTACCTGGCGCTCGGCCTCGTGCTGGAGGAACTCGCGCGCGTGGACTCCTCGGTGGCGATCACCCTGGAGGCCGGCGTCTCCCTGGGCGCCATGCCGATCCATCTGTTCGGCACCGAGGAGCAGAAACGCGAGTGGCTGCCCCGGCTGTGCTCGGGCGAGATCCTGGGCGCCTTCGGCCTCACGGAACCGGACGGCGGCAGCGACGCCGGGGCGACCCGTACGACGGCCCGGCTGGACCCGGACACCGACGAGTGGGTCATCAACGGCACCAAGTGCTTCATCACCAACTCCGGCACCGACATCACGGGACTGGTGACCGTCACCGCGGTCACCGGGCGCAAGCCGGACGGCAAGCCCCTGATCTCCGCGATCATCGTTCCCTCCGGCACCCCTGGCTTCACGGTCGCGGCACCGTACTCGAAGGTCGGCTGGAACGCCTCGGACACCCGTGAGCTGTCCTTCTCCGACGTCCGGGTCCCGGCCGCGAACCTGCTGGGCGAACAGGGCCGCGGCTACGCCCAGTTCCTGCGCATTCTCGACGAGGGCCGGATCGCCATCGCGGCCCTCGGAACCGGGCTCGCGCAGGGCTGTGTGGACGAGTCGGTGAAGTACGCGAAGGAGCGGGAGGCCTTCGGGCGGCCCATCGGCGCCAACCAGGCCATCCAGTTCAAGATCGCCGACATGGAGATGAAGGCCCACACGGCCCGCCTCGCCTGGCGGGACGCGGCCTCACGCCTGGTCTCCGGCGAGCCCTTCAAGAAGGAGGCGGCCCTCGCCAAGCTGTACTCCTCCACGGTCGCCGTGGACAACGCCCGTGACGCCACCCAGATCCACGGCGGCTACGGCTTCATGAACGAGTACCCGGTCGCCCGGATGTGGCGCGACTCCAAGATCCTGGAGATCGGCGAGGGCACGAGCGAGGTGCAGCGGATGCTGATCGCACGGGAGTTGGGGCTGGCGGGTTAAGGCGCAGCTCACCGGGGACCCCGCTGCGACGGGGCGGCGCCCCGCCCTCTGGACATTTGATGAGGTTAGGCTAACCTACCTTCGAACTTGTCCGGCGGGCGCTCCGCCCCGTTCGAAAGCAGCCACACATGTCCAACGCACGAGCCGCCCATCTCACCCGCCGTGGCATCCTCGCCGCGGGCGGCGCACTCGGCCTCGGGGCCGTGCTCGCGGCCTGCGGTGACGACGACTCCAGCGGCGAGGGCTCTGGCAAGGGGACCACGGCCGCGAAGTCCGGGGCCTGGACCTTCAAGGACGACCGTGGCACGACCGTGAAGCTCGGCCAGGTCCCCACGAAGA
Organism: Streptomyces sp. SLBN-8D4; assembly: GCF_049739545.1. NCBI lineage: Bacteria > Bacillati > Actinomycetota > Actinomycetes > Kitasatosporales > Streptomycetaceae > Streptomyces > Streptomyces sp. SLBN-8D4. Next base: position 6,125,228 of record NZ_JBMGQC010000001.1, on the reverse strand, counting down.
TCGTCGCCTTCGTCGGTGTCGCCGCCGCGCTCCATGACTACGGCATCGAGGTCAAGGGCGTCTTCGGCCCCACCAAGACCAAGGACGGCAAGGCCGACGTCCAGGCCGGCGACATGGACGTCAGCAAGCTGACCGTCTTCGGCAACGTGTGGGACCAGTTCAACGTCGAGCAGTACGCGGCCTTCGCGCCCGAGGTCCTCATCACCACGACCTTCGACAGCGCCGGCACCCTCTGGTACGTCCCCGCGGCCTCCGCGTCCAAGATCGCCAAGCTGGCACCGAGCGTGGCGGTCTCCGTCTACGACCGTCAGATCACCACGCCCCTGCAGCGGATGTGGGAGCTGGCCGAGTCCCTCGGCGCCGACATGACGGCGGCCAAGGTCACCGACGCGAAGAAGCGGTTCGAGTCGGCGTCGCAGCGGTTGCGTGCCGCCGCGAAAGCCCACCCCGACATCAAGGTGCTCGCCGGGTCCGCGGCCCAGGACGTCTTCTACGTCTCCGGCACCAACCTCTCCGTCGACCTGGAGTACTTCAAGGCGCTCGGCGTGAACTTCGTGGAGCCCCCGGCGTCCGTACTCAAGGCGTCCGGTGGCTGGTACGAGTCGCTGAGCTGGGAGAACGTCGACAAGTACGCGGCCGACATCATCATGATGGACGACCGCACGGCCACGATCCAGCCGGCCGACATCACCGAGGCGACCTGGAAGAAGCTGCCCGCGGTGAAGGCGGGGCAGGTCATCGCGCGGTCGCCGGAGCCGATTCTGTCGTACGACAAGTGCGTGGCGATGGTGGAGAACCTCGCGAAGGCGATCGAGACCGCGAAGAAGGTCAGCTAACCCATCACAACTTCCTGAGCCTCAGGAGACCTGTATGACTACGGCCGTAGCCGCTCCGTTCCGTTTCTTCTCCCTTCAGGTGGCACGGACGAGGCGGCTCGGACCGTCTCTGGTCCGGGTCACCTTCACCGGGGAGGATCTCCAGTACTTCTTCTCCGGCGGGCACGACCAGTCCCTGTCCCTCTTCCTCCCCGCCGCAGGGCGGACCGAGCCCGGGGTTCCCGTCGAGCTCGGGGACGGGTGGTGGCAGGCCTGGCGGGAGCAGCCGGACGAGGTGCGGGCCGTGATGCGGTCGTACACCCTCCGGGACCTGCGCCGCGATCCCGACGAGATCGACATCGACTTCGTGCTGCACGAGCCTGCCGGGCCCGCCTCCGCCTGGGCCTCGCGCGCCTGCGTCGGCGACCGGGTCCAACTGCTCGGACCCGCCGTCGCCGACAACCGGGCCATCCGGTTCCGGCCGCCGGAGGACACCGACCTGGTGCTGCTCTGGGGCGACGGGACCGCCCTGCCCGCGGTCTCCGCGATCCTCGAAGCCCTGCCCGCCGGACAACGCGCCCGCGTCTGGCTGGAGGTGCACGATGCCGGGGACATCCAGGACCTCGCGACCGAGGCGGACGCCGAGATCACCTGGCTCGTGGCCGACGAGACCGGCGCCGAGGGGTCCCCCATGACCCTCGGCGCCCTTCGTGACACCCAACTCCCGCCCGCCGAGCGGCCGTACGTCTGGATCGCGGGGGAGTCCGGGTGCGTGAAGGAGCTGCGGCGGCACTTCGTGCGGGAGCGGGGGATCGACCGGCGCCGGGTGACCTTCGTGGGGTACTGGCGGCAGGGGATGACGGAGGAGCAGTTGCGGGCGGCGGAGTGATTCCTTCCGACGTGACGCCGGTCACGGTGGGGGCGGGTTTCCCCGCAACTTAATTAGGTTAGGCTTACCTAAGTTGAAGCCGAGGCCTCGCCCCGCTCCTGCCCCGTCCCGCACGGATTGTCCCCACCGGAGGACCCCCTCATGCGCTCGCACCTGCTCAACGACACGACCGCGGAGAGCTACCGCCGCTCCGTGACCGAAGGAATAGAGCGGGTGGCGGCCAAACTCGCCACCACCAGCAGGCCGTTCACCGGCGTCACCGTCGACGCCCTCTCCCCCCGCATCGACGCGATCGACCTCGACAAGCCCCTGCTGGACACCACGGCGGTGCTCGACGAACTGGAGGACGTCTACCTCCGGGACGCGGTCTACTTCCACCACCCCCGCTACCTCGCCCACCTCAACTGCCCGGTCGTCATCCCGGCCGTGCTCGGCGAGGCCGTCCTCTCCGCCGTCAACTCCTCCCTGGACACCTGGGACCAGTCGGCGGGCGGCACCCTCATCGAGCGCAAACTGATCGACTGGACGACCGCGCGCATCGGTCTGGGCCCGGTCGCCGACGGCGTGTTCACCTCGGGCGGCACCCAGTCCAACCTCCAGGCGCTGCTGCTGGCCCGCGAGGAGGCCAAGACCGACAACCTGGCCGACCTGCGGATCTTCGCCTCCGAGGTCAGCCACTTCAGTGTGAAGAAGTCCGCCAAGCTCCTCGGCCTGGGCGCCGACGCGGTCGTCTCCGTCCCCGTGGGCGCCGACAAGCGGATGCAGACCGTCGCGCTCGCCCGCGAGCTGGAGCGCTGCGAGCGGGAGGGCCTCGTCCCGATGGCCGTCGTCGCCACCGCCGGCACCACCGACTTCGGCTCCATCGACCCGCTGCCCGAGATCGCCGAGCTGTGCGAGCAGTACGGCGCCTGGATGCACGTCGACGCGGCCTACGGCTGCGGACTGCTGGCCTCCCTGAAGTACCGGAACCGCATCGAGGGCATCGAGCGCGCCGACTCCGTCACCGTCGACTACCACAAGTCCTTCTTCCAGCCGGTGAGTTCGTCCGCCGTGCTGGTGCGCGACGCGGCCACGCTGCGACACGCCACCTACCACGCCGAGTACCTGAACCCGCGCCGGATGGTGCAGGAACGAATCCCCAACCAGGTGGACAAGTCCCTCCAGACCACCCGCCGCTTCGACGCGCTCAAGCTGTGGATGACCCTGCGCGTGATGGGCGCCGACGGCATCGGCGAGCTCTTCGACGAGGTCTGCGATCTGGCCGCCGAGGGCTGGAAACTGCTCGCCGCCGACCCGCGCTTCGACGTCGTGGTCGAACCCGCGCTCTCCACCCTGGTCTTCCGTTACATCCCGGCCGCCGTCACCGACCCGGCCGAGATCGACCGCGCCAACCTGTACGCCCGCAAGGCCCTGTTCGCCTCAGGTGACGCGGTGGTCGCGGGCACCAAGGTGGGCGGCCGCCACTACCTGAAGTTCACCCTGCTCAACCCCGAGACGACGGTCGAGGACATGTCCGTCGTCCTCGACCTGATCGCCGGCCACGCCGAGCAGTACCTGGGAGAGTCCCTTGACCGCGCGTCCTGAAGTCCCGACCAAGACCTACGACTTCGTGGGGATCGGGCTCGGCCCGTTCAACCTCGGCCTCGCCTGCCTCACCGAGCCCATCGACGAACTCGACGGGATCCTCCTGGAGTCCAAGCCCGACTTCGAGTGGCACGCCGGCATGTTCCTGGACGGCGCCCACCTCCAGACCCCGTTCATGTCTGACCTGGTCACCCTCGCCGACCCGACCTCGCCGTACTCCTTCCTCAACTACCTGAAGGAGAAAGGGCGGCTGTACTCGTTCTACATCCGCGAGAACTTCTACCCGTTGCGGGTGGAGTACGACGACTACTGCCGCTGGGCCGCGAACAAGCTGAGCAACGTCCGCTTCGGCACGACCGTCACCGAGGTGACGTACGACGACGAGGTGTACGTCGTACGGACCGACACCGGTGACCAGTTCCGCGCCCGCCACCTGGTCCTCGGCACCGGCACCTCCCCGCACTACCCGGAGGCCGTGCGCGGTCTGGGCGGCGACTTCTTCCACAACTCCCGCTACATGCAGAACAAGGCGGAGCTCCAGAAGAAGGACTCGATCACGATCGTCGGCTCCGGGCAGTCCGCCGCGGAGATCTACCAGGACCTCCTCAGCGAGATCGACGTCCACGGCTACCGGCTGAACTGGGTCACCCGCTCCCCGCGCTTCTTCCCCCTCGAATACACCAAGCTCACGCTGGAGATGACCTCCCCGGAGTACATCGACTACTACCGCGAGCTCCCCGAGGCCACCCGCTACCGGCTCACCGCCGAGCAGAAGGGCCTGTTCAAGGGCATCGACGGCGACCTCATCAACGAGATCTTCGACCTGCTCTACCAGAAGAACCTCGCCGGCCCGGTCCCCACCCGGCTGCTCACCAACTCCTCGCTGCACAGCGCCCGTCACGAGAACGGCACGTACACGCTCGGCTTCCGCCAGGAGGAGCAGGAGAAGGACTTCGAGATCGCATCGCAGGGCCTGGTGCTCGCCACCGGCTACAAGTACGCCGAGCCGGAGTTCCTCGCCCCGGTCAGGGACCGCCTGGTGTACGACTCCCACGGCAACTTCGACGTCTCCCGCACCTACGCGATCGACGTGACGGGCAGAGGCGTCTTCCTCCAGAACGCCGGAGTCCACACCCACAGCATCACCAGCCCCGACCTGGGCATGGGTGCCTACCGCAACAGCTGCATCATCCGAGAGCTGCTCGGCACCGAGTACTACCCGGTCGAGAAGACGATCGCGTTCCAGGAGTTTTCGGTATGACTTTCACGTTCCGCCCCCTCGCCCCCCTGAGGGACGCCGAGCTGCTGCACGGGTGGGTCACGCATCCCAAGGCCGCGTTCTGGATGATGCAGGACGCGAAGCCCGAGGACGTCGAGCGGGCCTACCTGGACATCGAGGCCGACGAGCACCACCACGCGCTGCTCGGCCTCGACGAGGACGGTGTCCCCGCCTTCCTGATGGAGAAGTACAACCCCGCCCACCGCGAGCTGGTCGGCCTGTACGAGCCGCGGCCCGGTGACATCGGCATGCACTTCCTCACCCCGGCCACCGACACACCCGTCCACGGCTTCACCCGGTCCGTCATCACCGCCGTCATGGCCCACCTCTTCGAGGACCCGGCCGTCCGGCGGGTCGTCGTGGAACCCGATGTCGCCAACAAGGCCGTCCACGCCCTGAACGCGGCGGTCGGGTTCGTCCCCGAGCGCGAGATCCAGAAGCCGGAGAAAATGGCCCTGTTGAGCTTCTGCACCCGAGAACGCTTCTTTGAAATTCAACACAGCACTGCTGCCACGGGGGTGACCGCGTGAGCCTCGCCGACGCCGTGGCCCACCTCTCCCCCGAGCGCTGGGAGACGGCCAACCGCCTGCTGATCCGCAAGGGCCTCGCCGAGTTCGCGCACGAGCGGCTGATCGAGCCCGAGGAGACGGACAAGGACCAGTACGTCGTCCGCAGCGACGACGGCAAGACCCGCTACGACTTCACGGCCGTACGCCGCTCCCTCGACCACTGGCAGGTCGACGCCGACTCCCTCACCCGGCACCGCGACGGCACCGAACTCCCCCTCGCAGCACTGGACTTCTTCGTCGAGCTGAAGGACACCCTCGGCCTGAGCGACGAGATCCTGCCGGTCTACCTGGAGGAGATCTCCTCCACCCTGTCGGGCACCTGCTACAAACTCACCAAGCCGCAGATCCCGGTCGCCGAGCTCGCGCGAAGCTCCTTCCAGGACATCGAGACCGGCATGACCGAGGGCCACCCCTGCTTCGTCGCCAACAACGGCCGGCTCGGCTTCGGCATCCATGAGTACCTGTCGTACGCCCCCGAGACCGCGAGCCCGGTCCGCCTGGTCTGGCTCGCCGCCCACCGCTCCCGCGCGGCCTTCACGGCCGGGGTCGGCATCGAGTACGAGTCCTTCGTACGCCATGAGCTGGGCGAGGAGACCGTCGAGCGCTTCCACGGCGTCCTGCGCGACAGGGGCCTCGACCCGGCCGACTACCTCCTGATCCCCGTGCACCCCTGGCAGTGGTGGAACAAGCTCACCGTCACCTTCGCCGCCGAGGTCGCCCGCGAGCTGCTGGTCTGCCTCGGCGAGGGCGACGACGAGTACCTGGCCCAGCAGTCCATCCGGACCTTCTTCAACCGGTCGCACCCCGAGAAGCACTATGTGAAGACGGCCCTCTCCGTCCTCAACATGGGCTTCATGCGCGGACTTTCGGCCGCGTACATGGAGGCGACGCCGGCCATCAACGACTGGCTCGCCGGGCTGATCGAGGGCGACCCGGTGCTGAAGTCGACGGGTCTGACGATCATCCGCGAGCGGGCCGCCGTCGGCTACCGGCACCTGGAGTACGAGGCCGCCACGGACCGCTACTCGCCGTACCGCAAGATGCTGGCCGCGCTGTGGCGCGAGAGCCCGGTCCCGTCCCTCCAGGACGGCGAGTCGCTCGCCACGATGGCGTCCCTGGTCCACGTCGACCACGAGGGCCGCTCCTTCGCGGGCGCCCTCATCGAGCGGTCCGGGCTCGCCCCGACCGACTGGCTGCGCCGCTACCTGCGGGCCTACTACACCCCGCTGCTGCACAGCTTCTACGCCTACGACCTGGTGTTCATGCCGCACGGCGAGAACGTCGTCCTGGTCCTGAGGGACGGCGTGGTCGAGCGGGCGGTCTACAAGGACATCGCCGAGGAGATCGCCGTCATGGACCCGGAGGCGGTGCTGCCGCCCGCGGTCGAGCGGCTGCGGGTGGAGGTCCCCGACGACAAGAAGCTGCTGTCCATCTTCACGGACGTCTTCGACTGCTTCTTCCGCTTCCTCGCCGCGGACCTCGCCGCCGAGGGCATCCTGGAGGAGGAGGACTTCTGGCGCACGGTCGCCGAGGTCACCCGCGAATACCAGCGCTCGGTGCCGGAACTGGCGGACAAGTTCGCGCAGTACGACATGTTCGCGCCCGAGTTCGCCCTCTCCTGCCTCAACCGCCTCCAGCTGCGCAACAACAGGCAGATGGTGGACCTCGCGGACCCGTCGGGCGCACTCCAGCTGGTCGGCACGCTGAAAAACCCCATCGCGGGCCTGTAGGACGGTCGACGACGCCCTCGCTGGGCAACCGAGCCCCGGATGCCAGAATTTCCCCAAGGCGGAAATCCTCCAGAAGGACGGCACCTGGGTCTTCGACGGCGACGCTCTGCGGCTGACACCGGGAAGGGACAAGAGCGTCGGGCTGCTCCGCAGGATGCTCGGTGAACTCGTCGTCCCGTTAGGCGCGTTGGCGGGCATCTCGCTCGAACAGGGCAAGAAGAGCGGCCGGTTGAGGCTGCGGCTGCGCGACGGCGCCGACCCCCTGCTGCACGCGACGGGCGGCCGGTTGAGCGAGCCGCACGACCCCTACCAGCTGACCGTCGAGTCGGACCGCTACGGCGTCGCCGAGTACTTCGTGGACGAGGTCCGGGGCGCCCTGCTTCTGGACCAGGTCCCCACCGATCCGGTCACCGAGTACCTGCTCCCCGGCCCGGCCGTGCCCCTGTCCGTCTCCGCCGGTGACGGCACCGCCGCCTTCGACGGGGAGCACATCCGTCTGGAGTGGAACTGGAAGACGGAGGACGCCAAGGCCTCGGCCGGGCCCCGCGCCCTCGCCCTGACCGACGTCGTCGCCGTGGAGTGGCAGCCCGCGGTCGGCCTGGAGAACGGCCACCTGCGCTTCACCGTGCGGCACGCCCCGACCAAGGCCCCGCCGAAGTACGACCCCAACGCGGTGGAGCTGTGGGGCTTCAAGAAGGACCCGCTGATGGCGTTGGTCGCGGCGGCGGTCCAGGCCAGGCTTCCGCACCCGGCCCGAGCCGCCGCCATCGACGTACGGAGAAAACTGGACATACGACCGGAAACGCCTTCTTCTCCGGTCGCCTCCGCCGAGGACGGTCACGATGCTCTCCTGCGCCGGCTGCGCGAGCTCGGTGAGCTGCACCGCACGGGTGTCCTGACGGACGAGGAGTTCACGATGGCCAAGCAGGCGATCCTCAGGCGGATGTGATCCGAGGCGGGTTACTTCGCCCTGCGCGCCACCGTGAAGTGGTCGATGCGGTCACCGGTCTCGGCGATGCCCGACACCTTCAGCTTGGCGTAGTGGCCCTTGGAGGCGGGCACCACGTCCACGCGCAGGAAGGAGTAGTTGAGGTAACGCACCCGGGACCAGGCGACGGTCTCGTTGACCTTGCCGTCCTTGGTGTTGACGAAGGAGGCGACGGAGTCGCGCTCGTTCAGGTGGCCCTCGTAGGAGTCCGGGGCGGAGAAGGCGTACAGGCTGCGGCCCGCGGCGCCCGCCGTGACGTAGACGACCCCCTCGGTCTCGGGGTACGCGGTCTCGCCGATCGGGAGCTTCTTGGAGACCTTGTCGCCCTTGATGACGTCGGTGCGCTCGTACTGGTGGTTGTGGCCGTTGATGACCAGGTCGACGGTGTACTTCTCGAACAGCGGCACCCACTCCTGGCGCACGCCCCCCTCCGAGGCGTGTGCGGTGGAGGTGCAGTAGGCGCAGTGGTGGAAGAACACGATGATGAAGTCGATGTCCTTCGCGGCCCGGTACTTCTTCAGCTGCCCCTCGAACCACGTGGTCTGGGTGCCGCCGGAGATGCCGAGGTTGGCCGGGATCTCGAAGGAGACGTCGTTCGGGTCGAGCGAGATGATCGCCGTGTTGCCGTAGACGAAGGAGTACACGCCCGGCAGGTGGGCCTTGTCCGGCCCGTTGTCGGGGAGCGTGAAGCGGGCCTCCTCGCCGCCGTAGCCGTTGGGCGAGTACCAGGCCTCCATGTCGTGGTTGCCGTAACTCACCATCCACGGCACGGACTTGGCGACCGACTCGGTCTGGGCGAGGAACTGGTCCCAGGTGCGCGAGTCGAAGCCGGTGTCGGTGGACTTGCCCTGGCCCGCCGGGTCGCCGTAGGCGATGTCACCGGCATGCAGGTGGAAGACCGGGTTCTGGCCGAGGATCAGGCTGTCGTTGGCGAGCGCGTGGTAGCTGACGCCCTGGTCACCGAAGGCCGTGAAGGTGAACGGCTTCTTGTGGGCGGGCGCGGTGGTGAATGTGCCCAGGGTGCCGGTCAGGTGCGGCTCGGCGGGGTCGAAGCCCTGGTGGCCGACGCCGTAGTAGTAGGTCTGGCCGGGGCGCAGGTGGCTCAGCTCGGCGTGCAGGTAGTACTGCGTGTGGTCGCCGCTCGCGCCGACGCCGGCCGGGGTGTACAGGGTGCGCACCTCGGCCTCGATCTTGCGGGAGAGGTCCCAGGGGCGGGCGCCGATCCGGATGAAGGGCTTCTTGACCGCGACCGGCACCTGCCAGGAGACGGTCATCTCGGTGCGGGGGTCGTTGCCGTAGGCCAGGTGGCGGCCGAAGGGGGCCACGAGGGCGCCGTCGACGGTCGCGGCGGAGGCGAAGGTCTGGGTGGGCGTGGCGGCCTGGGCGACGGCGCCCGGGACGAACGCGCCACCTGCGACGGCGCCCAGCGTGACGGCACCGCCCCTGATGACGTTGCGACGGGAGAATCTGGTGCGCAGGTACTCGTGCTGCTCGGCCATGCTCATGCGCTCGGCGAGCTGCTCGGGTACTCCCATGCGAGGAATGTCCATGGCGTCTGAAACTCGTCTCCATGAGCGACGAGGTGTGAGACGCAGGATGGACAGCTTGCGAACAGACGTTCACAAGAGCATCAACAGTCTCTTGCCCGATATCGGGCAGGATTCTTGCGAAACGGCTTCCGGTACCCCAGGATCTACCGGGTGCACGACGAACTTGTTGATCATCTGACGCGGTCCACGCCCCTGAGCCGGGGCGAGGCACTGCGGGTGATCCAGGACGTGCTCGCCTTCTTCGACGAGACGACCGAGGACTACGTCCGTCGCCGCCACCGCGAACTCCAGGCCCAGGGCCTGGTGAACACGGAGATCTTCGGACGGATCGAGGCGGAACTGAAATATCGAGCGGTGGCGCCGCCGGAGCTGACGCTGAGGCAGTTGCGCCGCATGGTCTACGGCTAGGGGACACATCTTTATGTGCGGAATTGTCGGATACATCGGGAAGCGTGATGTCGCCCCGCTGCTCCTGGAGGGTCTGCAGCGCCTCGAGTACCGCGGCTACGACTCGGCCGGCATCGTCGTCACCTCGCCGAAGACGGCCGGGCTGAAGATGGTCAAGGCCAAGGGCCGGGTGCGCGACCTGGAGGCCAAGGTCCCGGCCCGCTTCAAGGGCACCACCGGCATCGCCCACACCCGCTGGGCCACCCACGGCGCGCCCTCCGACGTGAACGCCCACCCGCACCTGGACGCCGGGGGCAAGGTCGCCGTCGTCCACAACGGCATCATCGACAACGCCTCCGACCTGCGCCGCAAGCTGGAGGCGGACGGCGTCGAGTTCCTCTCCGAGACCGACACCGAGGTCCTCGTCCACCTCATCGCGCGCTCCCAGGCGGAGAAGCTGGAGGACAAGGTCCGCGACACCCTGCGGGTGATCGAGGGCACCTACGGCATCGCCGTGATGCACGCCGACTTCAGCGACCGCATCGTGGTGGCCCGAAACGGCTCCCCGGTCGTCCTCGGCATCGGCGAGAAGGAGATGTTCGTCGCCTCGGACATCGCCGCGCTGGTCGCCCACACCCGGCAGATCGTGACGCTGGACGACGGCGAGATGGCCACCCTCAAGGCCGACGACTTCCGCACCTACACGACGGAGGGCACCCGCACGACGGCCGAGCCCACCACCGTCGAGTGGGAGGCCGCCTCCTACGACATGGGCGGCCACGACACCTACATGCACAAGGAGATCCACGAGCAGGCCGACGCCGTGGACCGCGTGCTGCGCGGCCGCATCGACGACCGCTTCTCCACCGTGCACCTCGGCGGCCTCAACCTGGACGCCCGCGAGGCGCGCCAGATCCGCCGCGTGAAGATCCTCGGCTGCGGCACCTCGTACCACGCGGGCATGATCGGCGCCCAGATGATCGAGGAGCTGGCCCGCATCCCCGCGGACGCCGAGCCCGCCTCCGAGTTCCGCTACCGCAACGCGGTCGTCGACCCCGACACCCTCTACATCGCCGTCTCCCAGTCCGGTGAGACCTACGACGTCCTCGCGGCCGTCCAGGAGCTGAAGCGCAAGGGCGCGCGGGTCCTGGGCGTGGTGAACGTGGTCGGCTCGGCGATCGCCCGCGAGGCGGACGGCGGCATCTACGTGCACGCGGGCCCCGAGGTCTGCGTGGTCTCCACCAAGTGCTTCACCAACACGACGGTGGCCTTCGCCCTCCTCGCGCTCCACCTGGGCCGCACCCGCGACCTCTCGGTCCGCGACGGCAAGCGGATCATCGAGGGCCTCCGCAGGCTGCCCGCGCAGATCACCGAGATGCTGGAGCAGGAGGAGCACATCAAGAAGCTGGCCGAGCAGTACGCCGAGGCCCGCTCGATGCTGTTCATCGGCCGCGTCCGGGGCTACCCGGTGGCCCGCGAGGCCTCCCTGAAGCTCAAGGAGGTCTCCTACATCCACGCGGAGGCCTACCCCGCCTCCGAGCTCAAGCACGGCCCCCTGGCCCTGATCGAGCCCGCCCTCCCCACGGTCGCGATCGTCCCCGACGACGACCTCCTGGAGAAGAACCGCGCCGCCCTGGAGGAGATCAAGGCCCGCAGCGGCCGCATCCTGGCCGTCGCCCACCAGCACCAGGAAAAGGCCGACGAGACCATCGTCGTCCCCAAGAACGAGGACGAGCTGGACCCGATCCTGATGGGCATCCCCCTCCAACTCCTCGCCTACCACACGGCACTTGCGCTCGGCCGCGACATCGACAAGCCGAGGAATCTCGCCAAGTCGGTGACGGTCGAGTAGAAGGTCCTCGCAGGACGGACCCCCACGTGATGCCACCGCTCACGGGGGGTCCGTTCGATGCGCCGGGGTCGCCCAATGCCCCGGTGCCGGCTGCCACTTGGCCCGGTGGCCGTCACGCCCCCGCCCGGCAGCCCGTGACCGCTATATGCCCTTCACAAAGGCACAAACACCCCTACGCGCGAGTAGATTCGCCCGTCTCACCTGGACGAACGACGAGTTGACGCGTCAGGGAATGACGATGACGGGCCGCTTCGCCCGCTTGGCGAGCCGCCCCGCGACGGAGCCGAAGATGCGCCCGACGATGCCGTGGGTGGAGCCGACGACGATCGCGTCCGCCTCGTACTCCCGCCCGACCTCCTCGAGTTCATGGCAGATGTCCCCGCCACGCTCGACGAGGATCCAGGGAACCTCGGCCAGGTAGTCCGCACAGGCGAGCTCCAGGCCGAGCACCTCGGTGCGGTGGTCGGGCACGTCGACGAAGACCGGTGGCTCGCAGCCGGCCCACACGGTGGTGGGCAGCCGGTTGGCGACATGCACGATGATCAGGCCCGAGCCGGAGCGATGGGCCATGCCGATCGCGTAGGCGAGGGCGCGCTCGCTGGACGTGGAGCCGTCGAAGCCGACCACGACGCCGTGCTTGAAGGCGGGGTCGCAGGAGTGGCGTGGCTCTTCCGCCGCCAGGGGCTCGGCCGCCGTGGGGTCGGCGACAGGCCGCTTGCGGTCCGCTGGTTCGAAGAATTCGTGACCGGCCATGGCTGTCTCGGCGTTGTGATCCTTGTGTGGGAGGGACGACAGTGTGCGGCGGAGCTGTGTCCGGGAATCATCTTCCCAACCCCATACCCCCAAGGGTACGGCGGCACGCCTCCTTAGCCCAGAGCCCGTCCACGGTCCGTGGGGGTTCCAGGGAGCATGCACGAGGGGGCGCCCGTAACGCAATGGTTGCTGCGTTGTACAGGCGGTTTGCACAGGATTCCCGTGGCCGCCCCCGCCCCGGCCCCCGGACGGCCCTCGACACAGTGACCGAAGGGTCGAACACGCGTTGAACCCGTGAGCCGCACCGCAGGGAGACGCCCCAGGGAGCACACCATGACCGGACACCGACCGCCCGCCGAGGACACCACCACGGACGTGATCCGCTGGGCGGCCTTCAGCTGCGTCCTCGTCCCCGTGGTGCTCCTCTGGTACGGCACCTCACTGGCCGGCGCGACGGGCACCGCTCTCGGCCTCGCCGCCGTGACGGCCGTCTGCCGTATCCTCCTGCGCCAGTCGGAGCGCGGCGCGGCCGGCCTGGCGCAGGAGGAACCGGCACCCCGTCGCGGCCGTCACCACAGGGGCGGTGCCGGGGCCCGTCGAGGCGGTCGTCACACCGCGGGAAATACACCGGTCGGCTGACCGGTTTCCATGCACCGCGACGATTCTTTTCAGCCAACTTCCACGTTGGGCGTGTCCCTTGGTCCAAGCACCCCTCAACCCCCGTTCCACCTGCAGGGATAGGGTCCCGGAGGCCCCGTGCACCCTACGTGGATTAGCCACTGCCACAAGGCGCACTTCCCTGCACGGCCCACGAGTGCAACGCTTCGTGATCGAATGCTTTACGCCAAGTTGCCAAGTCGACAATCTGCCGGATGACGAACTGGTCACGTCGGCAGCACGCGACACAGTAGATTCGATCTTGACGTCTTACGGCGGGGGACTCGTGCAGGACCGAGGGGAAACGTGCAGGAGCGACACAACCGAGGAGCCGCGACCACCGAGGGGGGCTTAGCAGTATGAGCCACGACTCCACTGCCGCGCCGGAAGCCGCGGCCCGGAAGCTTTCCGGGCGACGCCGCAAGGAGATCGTCGCGGTGCTGCTGTTCAGCGGCGGCCCCATCTTCGAGAGTTCCATACCTTTGTCGGTGTTCGGGATTGACCGCCAGGACGCCGGCGTGCCGCGCTACCGCCTATTGGTGTGCGGCGGCGAGGAAGGCCCACTGCGGACCACAGGGGGCCTGGAACTCACCGCACCGCATGGCCTGGAAGCGATCTCACGCGCGGGCACGGTCGTCGTACCGGCCTGGCGCTCGATCACTTCACCGCCACCGGAGGAGGCGCTCGACGCACTGCGCCGGGCGCACGAAGAGGGGGCCCGCATAGTAGGGCTGTGCACCGGCGCCTTCGTGCTGGCGGCGGCGGGCCTGCTGGACGGCCGCCCCGCGACGACACACTGGATGTACGCACCGACGCTGGCCAAGCGCTACCCGTCGGTGCACGTGGATCCACGAGAACTCTTCGTGGACGACGGCGACGTACTGACCTCGGCCGGTACCGCGGCCGGAATCGACCTCTGTCTCCACATCGTGCGGACGGACCACGGCAACGAGGCGGCAGGGGCACTGGCCCGCCGACTGGTGGTCCCGCCGCGCCGCTCGGGCGGTCAGGAGCGCTACCTCGACAGGTCTTTACCGGAGGAGATCGGCGCCGACCCGCTCGCCGAGGTCGTCGCCTGGGCGCTGGAGCACCTCCACGAGCAGTTCGACGTGGAGACGCTGGCGGCGCGGGCGTACATGAGCCGTCGTACGTTCGACCGCCGGTTCCGCTCGCTGACCGGTTCGGCCCCTCTGCAGTGGCTGATCACCCAGCGGGTGCTGCAGGCACAGCGTCTCCTGGAGACGTCGGACTACTCGGTGGACGAGGTCGCGGGCCGCTGCGGCTTCCGCTCGCCGGTGGCGCTGCGCGGGCACTTCCGGCGGCAGCTGGGCTCGTCCCCGGCCGCCTACCGGGCCGCGTACCGGGCCCGCCGTCCACAGGGCGACAGGCCGGTGGACAGCGACGGTCCGGTGGGGGGTCCGACGGGTCCCGCGCCCAGCGCGCCCGTCCCGCTGCACCCGGAGAGCGGTCCGGTACCGCTCCAGACCCGCCGCACCCCGGCCCCCGTGGGCCCGCCCTCCGACAACGGCCGCGAGCTGTACGTCGGCGGAGGCCGGGCGAGCCTGCCGGGGCAGCGCAGCGGAGCGTGACGTCCTGACGCCGGGCGGGCCTGCGAAGGTCCGCCCGGCGTTCCGGATGCCCGGCACCGACCTGGGCGCCACAAAAGCGAACGTCAGCCGTAGGGTGTTCGCATGAACGATCGCATGGTGTGGATCGACTGCGAGATGACCGGCCTCTCGCTGTCCGACGACGCGCTCATCGAGGTTGCCGCCCTCGTCACCGACTCCGAGCTCAACGTGCTCGGCGACGGTGTGGACATCGTCATCCGCCCGCCGGACCAGGCGCTGGAGACGATGCCGGAGGTGGTGCGTCAGATGCACACCGTGTCCGGGCTGCTCGACGAGCTGGCCGGCGGGACGACCCTCGCCGACGCCGAGGAGCAGGTCCTCGCCTACGTCCGCGAGCACGTCAAGGAACCCGGCAAGGCCCCGCTGTGCGGCAACTCCGTCGGCACCGACCGCGGTTTCCTGCTCCGGGACATGCCCACCCTTGAGGACTACCTCCACTACCGGATCGTGGACGTCAGCTCCGTCAAGGAGCTCGCCCGGCGCTGGTACCCGCGGGCCTACTTCAACAGCCCGGACAAGAACGGCAACCACCGCGCCCTCGCCGACATCCGCGAGTCCATCGCGGAGCTGCGCTACTACCGCGAGGCGATCTTCGTCCCGCAGCCCGGCCCCGACTCCGAGACCGCCAAGACGATCGCCGCGAAGCACGTGCTGCCCGGGCGGTAAAAGCCGGGCGCGAGCACCCCTTCAGACCCTGTACACTTTTTCTCGGCCGGTCGGAGAGATCCGAACAGCCGAACATGGTGGGTGTAGCTCAGTTGGTAGAGCACCTGGTTGTGGTCCAGGTGGCCGCGGGTTCAAGTCCCGTCACTCACCCCATTCACCTCAGCCGGTGACCTTGGAGACAAGGTCACCGGCTGAGGTCGTTTCAGGAGTCGGACGCCCTGAGAAAGGCCCGCGCGGCCTTGCGGAAGGCCGCGACCAGCCGGCTCCGCTCCTCGGCGCGGGTCGCGAGGACCACATGGGCCGGTTCGACGCCGTGCAGCGGGACCGCGGTGACGTCGGGGCGGAGCGAACCCGCCCGGGGCAAGGCCGTGATGGCCAGGGCCTGTCCGGAGGCGACGAGTTCGAACTTGTCCTCCAGCGCGTCGGCCAGGGGACCGTCCGGTGCCGGTCGGCCGTCCGGGCGGGGGTCGATGCGCCAGTACGCGTTCCAGACCGGGTCGGCCACCCGGACCAGCGGCTCGTCGGCGATGTCGTCGAGGGTGACGGACTCCTTGCCGGCGAGACGGTGGCCGACCGGGAGCACCAGCGCCCGGGGTTCCTCGTAGAGGACCGTCACCTGCGCCTCCTCGGTCGGAAAGGGCAGCCGGGTCACCAGGACGTCGGCCTTGAGCTCGGGCAGGACCGTGGTCCGCTCGGTCCAGTCGACGTGCGCGGTCCTGACGTCGGCGTCCGGGAAGCGCTCGCGCAGGGCGCGCACCGCCGGGGTGACGATGATCCCCGCCGTGTACCCCACGGTGATCCGGCTCGGCTCGGCGGCCGCCCGGGCAAGGCTCGCCGCCTGGGCCGCCGAACGCAGCAGTGCCTTCGCCCGGGGGAGGAAGACCTCCCCCGCCTCGGTGAGCCGGCTGCCCTGCGGGGTCCGCTCCAGCAGCCGCGCGCCCAGCTGCTGCTCGAGGCGGCGGATCTGCCGGCTCAGCGAGGGCTGCGTGACATGCAGCGCGTCGGCGGCCCGGCCGAAGTGCCGGTGCTCGGCGACGGCCGTGAAGTACCGGACCAGCCGGAGGTCGAGGTCGGTCATGCCTGAAGCGTACGACCGCCGCAGCGGCCGTATCCCGCACACAACCCATTTCACCTGCGGTGATGCCTGATCCGTATTGCGCCATGCGAAACAGGCTTTGGACTGCCGTGGCCCCGCCTTCGCAGGCTGAAGAGGCATCCACCCGTTCAAGCATTCACTCGTTCACAGCGAAGGATCACCATGCGTGTATTCGTCACCGGTGCGACCGGCTTCGTCGGTTCCGCCGTCACCCGTGAGCTGCTCGACGCCGGGCACGAGGTCGTCGGCCTGGCCCGCTCGGACCGGTCCGTGGAGGCGCTGAAGGCCGCGGGCGCGGAGGTGCACCGCGGGGACCTGACCGACCTCGACAGTCTGCGCAGGGGAGCGGAGGGCGCGGACGGGGTCGCCCACCTGGCGTTCATCCACGACTTCACCAACCTGACCGCCTCGGGCGAGGCCGACCTCACAGCGATCGAGGCCATCGGCGAGGTGCTCGAAGGCACCGGCAAGCCCTTCGTGGTCACCTCGGGACTGCTCACCGCGCCCGGGCGCCTCGGCACCGAGGAGGACCCGGCCGACCCGGACTCCCCCGCCAAGCACCGGCACGCCTCGGAGTTCGCGACGCTCGCGCTCGCCGAACGCGGGGTGCGCTCGTCGGTGCTGCGGCTTCCCCCGAGCGTGCACGGCGAGGGCGACATCGGCTTCGTGCCCATGTTCATCGGCCGCGCGCGCGACAAGGGCGTCTCGGCCATGGTGGGCGACGGCTCCAACCACTGGGCGGCCGTCCACCGGCTCGACGCGGCCCGGCTGTTCCGGCTGGCGCTGGAGGCGGCCCCGGCGGGCGTGCGGCTGCACGCGATCGGCGACGAGGGAGTGCCGTTCCACGAGATCGCCGAGACGATCGGGCGGGGGCTCGATGTGCCGGTCGCGAGCGTGGCCCCGGAGAAGGCGACGGACCACTTCGGCTGGCTCGGCCGCTTCGCCGCCATCGACATGCGGGCCTCGGCCGCGCGCACCCGGGAGCTGCTCGGCTGGCGGCCGGAGCACCCCGCGCTGATCCCGGACCTGGAGGCCGGCCACTACTTCAAGACGTCCTGAGCCCCCACGCTACGACGCCGCCCGCCACGCCTCCACCAAATCCCGTACGCCGCCGAACCGTTCGCCAGGCACGGGACGCGTGGCGCGCTCCACGACCGCGAGCTGCGCGGCCGTACCGCGGAAGGCGTCCTCGCCCGGGCCCGCGTCCAGGAGGAGGCGGGCGGTGCGGCCGAGGACATGAACGGTGGTGCGGGTGTCGATCGTGGCACCGCGCCGCCACTCCTCGGGCGCCATGAAGCGGGTGGAGCCGGGGAGGCGGTCCTCGGTCAGGACGAACGGGCCCGGGCGGTAGTCGTCGAGGTCGATCAGACGGAGCTCGTGGGCGTCGAAGTCGTAGAGGAAGGCACCGTCGTAGAGGTCGACGGCGACCTGGCCCGCGGCCTCGACGGCGAGGTGGGCGTCCAGGACCCGGTCCAGGGCGTGGTGGACGCGGGCGAGGGGCAGGGCGCGGAAGCGGGCGCGGGCCGTGGGGTCGTAGAGGATCTCGCCGTCGTGCCACGGCATGACGACGGCCGTACGGCGGTCCCCCACGGCGACCCGGTGCACCTGGGGGACGATCGCCGGATGCCGGACCCTGCCGTGGAAGGCCCAGGCGCGGTCGAGGGAGCGCTGGGCCCGATCGGTGGTGGCCTCCTTCACGAACCAGCGGCTGCCGTCGGGGAGCCGGACGCCGTGGGAGAGGCAGCCGGAATCCTGTTCGCGGAAGGAACGGAACACCTCGCCCACGCTCCGCAGGTAGGGCTCGGTCTCGGGGATCTCGTCAACGTCCAGCAGGGGATGGGCAGTCATGATCCTTGCGTTCAACCTCCAGCCGCTGGTGCGGCTGGAGGTCGCCGTCGCCGAAGAGGTCAGGACGACGCCCGCTCCACCAGTTCCGTGGCCAGAACCACCTGGCGGCGCTCCAGTCCCCGGGACACCGCCGGGCGGCGGTCGGCGATCTCCGAGAGGAGGAGGTCGATCATGTGGCGGCCCATCTCCTCGATGGGCTGGCGGACGCTGGTGAGGGGCGGGTCCATGTGGCGCGCTATGGCCGAGTCGTCGTAGCCGATCAGGGCCACGTCCGAGGGGATGCCACGGCCCTCCTCGCGCAGGACCTGGCGGGCACCGGCCGCCATGACGTCCGAGCCGGCGAAGACCGCGTCCAGGTCGGGGCGGCGGGCCAGCAGGTTCGTCATCGCCCGGCGGCCGCCCTCCTCGGTGAAGTCACCGGGCTCGATCAGCCGCTCGTCCACCTCGTGGCCCGCGTCGCGCAGCGCGTCCCGGTAGCCGTCTACGCGCCGCTGGGCACCGTACACGTCGAGGCGGCCGGTGATGTGCGCGATCGTGCGGCGGCCGCCGGCCAGGAGGTGCTCCACGGCCGAGCGGCCGCCGCCGTAGTTGTCGGAGTCCACGGACGGGAGCGTTTCCCCCGCCGAGCGCGGGCCGCTGATCACCGCCGGGATCTCCAGCTGGGACAGCAGGTCGGGGAGCGGGTCGTCGGCGTGCACCGACACCAGCAGGACGCCGTCGACCCGGTGCGCGGCCAGGTACTGGGCCAGCCGGCGGCGTTCGCGGTCGCTGCCCGCGAAGATCAGCAGGAGCTGCATCTCGGTTTCCGAGATCTCGGCGCCGACGCCCTTGAGCATGTCCGAGAAGTACGGCTCCGCGAAGAACCGTGTCTCCGGCTCGGGCACGACCAGCGCGATCGCATTCGTACGGTTGGCCGCCAGGGCGCGCGCGGCCGTGTTCGGGACGTACCCGAGCTCCGCGACCGCCGCCTCGACGGCCGCACGCGTGGCGTCACTGACCCGGGGTGAGCCGTTGATCACCCGGGAAACGGTGCCCCGGCCCACGCCGGCGCGCGCGGCCACCTCCTCGAGGGTGGGCCGGCCACCGCTTCGGCTCCGCGCTCCGTGGCTTGCCATGGGCTCCGCCTTCCCACCGTGTCTCTACGCTGGCCTGGAATTTAACAGTCCCGCGTGCGGACGTGGCGGTCGCGGGGGCCACCACCCCCTACCGCACGGTCACCTGCGCCGCCGACAGCCATGCCGAGTGGGTCCAGTTAACAGGCTGATAACTGAAGGCATCTCTCCTCGCGCACTCCCTTGACACCCTCGCTCCGAGCCGCGAACCTTCAACACATCACATGTGGGAGCGCTCCCACGGTACCTGACACATAAATATCCCGCACGTTCCCCGCCCGAGCCGCAGCAGTCAAGTAACGGGTCCAACAACGCAGTTGGCCGGGGGGTCGGCACGTCAGGGCAACAGGAGGACGCAATGCGAGCACGTACCCGAACCGCCCGCAACAGGGTGGTTGTCCTCGCGGCCGTCGCGTCGCTGGGCGCCGGGCTGCTGGCCGGCTGTGCCGACGACGGCGGCAACGACAGCGACGGTTCGTCGTCGGACGGCGGCGGCAAGACCACGATCACTCTCGGCCTCTTCGGCACCCAGGGCTTCAAGGAGGCCGGGCTGTACAAGGAGTACGAGAAGCTCAACCCGGACATCAAGATCCAGGAGAACGTGGTCGAGCGGAACGAGAACTACTACCCGGCTCTCGTCAACCACCTCACCACCAACAGCGGTCTCCTGGACGTGCAGGCCATCGAAGTCGGCAACATCGCTGAGGTCGTCTCCACCAACGCGGACAAGCTGGTGGACATGTCCAAGGTCTCCGGGGTGGACAAGAGCAAGTGGGTGGACTGGAAGTGGCAGCAGGCCACCACCAAGGACGGCCAGACCATAGGCCTCGGCACCGACATCGGCCCGATGGCGATCTGCTACCGCAAGGACCTCTTCCAGCAGGCCGGTCTGCCCACCGACCGCGAGGAGGTCGGCAAGCTGTGGGCGGGCGACTGGAACAAGCTCGTCGCCGCGGGCACGACCTACAAGAAGAAGGCCCCCGCGGGCACCACCTTCATGGACTCGCCCGGCGGTCTGCTCAACGCGATCGTCAGCAGTGAGAAGGACAAGTACTACGACGCCTCGGGCGAGGTCATCTACAAGTCGAACCCGGCCATCAAGAACGCCTTCGACCTGACCGCGAAGGCCGCCAAGGACGGGCTGGTCGGAGCGCAGACGCAGTTCCAGCCGGCCTGGGACACGACGATCGCCAAGAGCAAGTTCGCCGCGATCGCCTGCCCGCCGTGGATGCTCGGCTACCTCAAGGGCAAGTCGGCACCGGAGTCCGCCGGCAAGTGGGACGTGGCCGCCGCGCCCAAGTCCGGCAACTGGGGCGGCACCTTCCTGTCGGTGCCCAAGAGCGGCAAGCACGTGAAGGAGGCGGAGAAGCTGATCACCTGGCTGACCGCGCCGGAGCAGCAGGCCAAGCTGTTCAGCGTGCAGGGCAGCTTCCCGAGCTCGTCCGCCGCCTACGACCTGCCCCTGGTCACCGACGCGAAGAACACGATGACCGGTGACGCGCCCATCGGCAAGATCTTCGCCGAGGCCGCCAAGGCCATCCCGACGCAGGTGATCGGCCCGAAGGACCAGATCATCCAGCAGGGCCTGACCGACAACGGCGTCATCCTCGTCACGAAGGGCAAGTCGGCCAAGGAAGCCTGGGAGACGGCCACCAAGACCATCGACAACAACCTGGAGAAGTGACCGGTATGGCCACCCGGCACGACACCGCCGCGCTCCCCCTCAAGGAGGGGGGCGCGGCCCCGGGCCGCCCGCCCGAAGACGCCGTACCCGACGACAAGGACCAGCGGCGCCGGGCGCGGCTGTCCCGCCGCTGGCAGCGGGACATGCGCTGGAGCCCGTACGCGTTCGTCTCGCCGTTCTTCCTGCTGTTCCTCGCGTTCGGCCTGTTCCCGCTGATCTACACCGGCTGGGCCTCGCTGCACACGGTCGAGCTGACCGACCCCACCGACATGCAGTGGGCGGGCCTGCGCAACTACACGCGGATCTTCGACGACGACTTCTTCTGGAACGCGGCGAAGAACACCCTGACCATCGGGATCATCTCCACCGTCCCGCAGTTGGCGATGGCGATGGGCCTGGCGCACATCCTCAACTACAAGCTGCGCGCGTCGACCTTCTACCGGGTCGTGATGCTGGCGCCGTACGCCACGTCGATCGCCGCCGCCTCGCTGGTGTTCGTGCTGCTCTTCGGCCGCGACTACGGCATGATCAACTGGGCTCTGCACTTCGTCGGTGTCGACGCCATCGACTGGCAGAACGACAAGTGGCCCTCGCAGATCGCCGTTTCGTCGATCGTCATCTGGCGCTGGACCGGCTACAACGCGCTGATCTACCTGGCCGCGATGCAGGCGATCCCGCAGGACCTGTACGAGTCGGCGGCCCTGGACGGGGCCAGCCGCTGGAAGCAGTTCCTCCATGTCACCCTGCCCTCGCTGCGGCCGACGATCCTGTTCACCGTCGTCGTCTCGACGATCGGGGCGAGCCAGGTGTTCGGCGAGCCGCTGCTGTTCGACGCCAACAAGGGCGCGTCCGGCGGCGCCGAGCACCAGTTCCAGACGCTCGGGCTGTATCTGTACGAGCAGGGCTGGGTGAACATGCACCTGGGCCGCGCCTCCGCGATCGCCTGGACGATGTTCCTGATCCTCATCCTGATCGGGATCGTCAACTACGTCATCTCGCGCCGGCTGCGCGCCAGTAGTTAAGGAGACCGGCCGTGACGACGACCCTGACGAAACCCGCGGCGGACGCGGATCCCCAGCCCCCGAAGCGCGTACGCCGGCCCAAGTCGGCGCGTGCGGGCGGGCAGATGCACGCGGGACCCATCGCGTACGTCATCCTCGCCCTGTTCACCATCGGCTCGCTGCTGCCGCTGGTGTGGACGGCGATCGCCGCCTCGCGCGACAACCAGCGGTTGGCGCAGACCCCGCCGCCGTTCTGGTTCGGCGGCAACCTCTTCCACAATCTCGACATCGCCTGGAACGACGCCAACCTGGGCAAGGCATTCATCAACACCACGTTCGTGGCCGGTGTGTCGGCGCTGACCATCGTCTTCCTGTCCACGATCGCCGGGTTCGCCTTCGCCAAGCTGCGCTTCAGGGGCCGCGGCGCGATGATGCTGATCGTGATCGGCACGATGATGGTGCCGCCCCAGCTGAGCGTCATCCCGCTGTACATGATGGTCGCCAAGCTCGACTGGACCGACCAGCTCCAGGCGGTGATCCTCCCTTCGCTGGTGAGCGCGTTCGGGGTGTTCTTCATGCGGCAGTACCTGATCCAGGCGCTGCCGGACGAGATCATCGAGGCGGCCCGGGTGGACGGTGCGAGCAGCTGGCGGGTGGTGTGGCATGTCGTGTTCCCCGCCGCCCGGCCGGCGATGGCCGTCCTCGGCATGCTGATGTTCGTGCAGACGTGGAACGACTTCCTGTGGCCGTTCCTGGTGCTGACCCAGAACGGCAACCCGACCGTGCAGGTCGCGGTCGCGCAGCTCGGCCGCGGCTACACGCCGGACCAGTCCCTGATCATGGCGGGCGCACTGCTCGGCACGCTGCCCCTGCTGATCGTCTTCGCGATCTTCGGCAAGCAGATCGTGGGCGGCATCATGCAGGGTGCCGTGAAGGGCTGACCTCGTACGTCTGCGGCATCATGCAGGGTGCCGTGAAGGGCTGACCTCGTACGTCTGGGGAATCTCGCTTCAGGGGGCCGGGGCACCGTCGCCTCGGCCCTGCCCATCCCCCTCCCCTCCCCCCTCTACCAGTAGGTCTTACGACCCCCAATGGGAGCGCTTCCATGCCTGAGTCCGAAACGCCGGTGACCCCGGTGACCTTTCCCTCCGCCTTCCTGTGGGGAGCCGCGACCTCCGCCTACCAGATCGAGGGGGCGGTGCGGGAGGACGGCCGCACGCCCTCCATCTGGGACACCTTCAGCCACACCCCGGGCAAGACGGCGGGCGGCGAGCACGGTGACATCGCTGTCGACCACTACCACCGCTACCGCGACGACGTGGCGCTCATGGCCGACCTGGGCCTGACGGCGTACCGCTTCTCGATCTCCTGGTCCCGGGTGCAGCCGACCGGCCGCGGGCCCGCGGTCCAGCGGGGTCTGGACTTCTACCGCCGGCTGGTGGACGAGCTCCTCGCGCACGGCATCAAGCCGGCCGTGACGCTCTACCACTGGGACCTGCCCCAGGAGCTGGAGGACGCGGGCGGCTGGCCGGAGCGGGACACGGCGTACCGGTTCGCGGAGTACGCGCAGATCGTCGGGGAGGCGCTCGGCGACCGGGTGGAGCAGTGGATCACCCTCAACGAGCCGTGGTGCGCGGCCTTCCTGGGCTACGCCTCCGGGGTGCACGCGCCGGGCCGTACGGACCCGGCGGCCTCACTGAGGGCGGCGCACACGCTCAACCTCGCGCACGGCCTTGGCACTTCGGCCCTACGCGCGTCGATGCCGGCCCGCAACTCGGTGGCGCTCAGCCTCAACTCCTCGGTCGTCAGGCCCTTCTCCCAGGACCCGGCCGACCTGGCGGCGGCGCAGAAGATCGACGACCTGGCCAACGGCGTCTTCCACGGGCCGATCCTGCACGGCGCCTATCCGCAGACGCTGTTCGCGGCGACGGAACTGATCACCGACTGGTCGTTCGTCGAGGACGGCGATCTGGCCCTGATCAACCAGCCGCTCGACGCGCTGGGCCTCAACTACTACACGCCCGCGCTGGTGTCGGCCGCGGACCCGGAGGCCGCCGGCCCGCGCGCCGACGGCCACGGCAGCAGCGACCACTCCCCCTGGCCCGGTGCGGACGACGTCACGTTCCACCAGACGCCGGGCGAGCGCACGGAGATGGGCTGGACGATCGACCCGACGGGCCTGCACGACCTGATCATGCGATACACCCGCGAGGCCCCCGGTCTGCCCCTCTACATCACCGAGAACGGCGCTGCCTACGACGACAAGCCCGACCCCGACGGCCGCGTCCACGACCCCGAGCGGATCTCCTACCTGCACGGCCACCTCGCCGCGGTCCGCCGCGCGATCGCCGACGGCGCGGACGTCCGCGGCTACTACCTGTGGTCCCTGCTGGACAACTTCGAGTGGGCGTACGGCTACGAGAAGCGATTCGGCGCGGTCTACGTCGACTACACCACGCTGGAACGGACACCCAAGTCCAGTGCCCTCTGGTACGGCCGGGCGGCCCGCACCGGCACCCTCCCGGAGGTCCACAGCATCCCGTAGCCACCACGGAGACGGGGGACGGGGAAGGGGCGCGGCAGCCGAGGGGGGTGCCGCGCCCCGCCCGCCCCGTCGGCAAGGTCGTCTCAGCGTGCTTCCCGTACGACCGCCACATCGCCCGGCGGCACCGTCACCCGGCCGCCGTCGACGCTCCTCCCGCTCAACAACTCGGTTGCCCGCGAGGCCACTTGCACCTCGGCGTCCCGTTCACCGTGGTTGATCAGGAAGAGGTAGTCCGCGTCCCGGCCGCTGCGCAGCACCGCCTCCACCCCCTCCGGTGTCTCGCGCACCGGCTCCACCCCCGCCTCGGTGCGGATGCGGTCCAGCAGGGCGGCGAGGGTGTCCGGGTCCGGGTGGGTGGCCAGATACCAGGCCGTGCCCTCGCCACAGGTGTGCCGGGTGACCGCCGGGACTCCGGTCAGGGGGCCCGAGGTGTACGACGCGACGGCCTCCGCGCCTTCCAGGTGCACCCGCTCCGACCACAGGGACGCCGTGCCGCCGTCGCTCAGGCCGAGGGACTCACCGGGCAGCAGCGGGAAGAGTTCGTCCGTGCGGACGCCGAGGGGCTCCCGGAAGGCGCCCGGATAACCGCCCAGGCGGACGTGGCAGTTGGTGTCGACGGCCCCGCTGTGGAAGCCGACGACCAGCGTGCCGCCGCCCGAGGCGAAGGTGGTGAGGTTCGCGGCGTCGGCGTCGTCGACCAGGTACAGCGCCGGGGCCAGCACCAGCCGATACGACGACAGGTCGGCGTCGGGGCGTACGAAGTCCACCGCCACTCCGGCCCGCCACAGCGGCTCGTACCAGGCCCGGACCATGTCCAGGTAGCGGACCGACTCGCTGGGCTGGGAGGGGAGTTCCAGGGCCCAGCGGGCGTTCCAGTCCCAGACGACGGCGACCGAGGCGGGGCTGGTGCTGCCCCGCACCTCCGCCAGCGCCTTCAGGTCCGCGCCCAGCGCGACCACGTCACGCCAGATCTGGCTGTCCGTGCCGGCGTGCGGGAGCATCGCCGAGTGCCACTGTTCGGCACCCGCCTTCGCGGCCCGCCACTGGAAGTAGGCGATGCCGTCGGCGCCGCGGGCGACGTGGGCCAGGGCGTTGCGGCGCAACTCCCCCGCTGTCTTGGCCCTGTTGACGGGCTGCCAGTTCACCGCGCCCGTGGAGTGCTCCATCAGCAGCCACGGGCCGCCCGCCAGCGAACGGACCAGGTCGCCGCTGAGCGCGATGTCGATCTGCGACTCGGGGTCGGTGGAGCGCAGGTAGTGGTCGTTGGAGACGACGTCCAGCTCCGGCGCCCAGCGCCAGT
Organism: Streptomyces sp. SLBN-8D4; assembly: GCF_049739545.1. Classification (NCBI taxonomy): domain Bacteria; kingdom Bacillati; phylum Actinomycetota; class Actinomycetes; order Kitasatosporales; family Streptomycetaceae; genus Streptomyces; species Streptomyces sp. SLBN-8D4. The sequence continues at coordinate 6,099,295 of NZ_JBMGQC010000001.1, read as the reverse complement.
AGTCCAGCGCGTCGAAGTTGTACATCACCATGAAGTTGGTGGTGGCGGGCACCGAGGGAGCGGCCTCCCGCAGCACCTCCCGCTCCGCCCTGCACAGCGCCAGCAGTTCGTCGCTGCAGAAGCGCCGCCAGTCCAGCTGGTGGGTCGGGTTGGGCACGGCACCGGTGGCGCGGGGCGGGATGATCTCGTCCCAGTCGTAGTACCACTGGCTCCAGAAGGTCGTACCCCAGGCGTCGTTGAGGGCGTCCAGGTCGCCGTACTTCTCGCGCAGCCAGCGCCGGAAGGACGCCGCGCTCACGTCGCAGTAGCACTCCGCGTTGTGGCAGCCGTACTCGTTGTGGATGTGCCACATCACGACCGCCGGGTGGTCGGCGTACCGCTCCCCGAGGACCCGGGCGATCCGCAGGGCGGCCTCCCGGTAGGCGGGGCTGGAGGGGCAGAAGGTCTGGCGGCTGCCGTACGACAGTCTCCGGCCGTCCTTGTCGACCGGCAGCGCTTCAGGGTGCGCGCGGAAGAACCAGGCCGGTGGGGCCGCGGTCGGTGTGGCCAGGTCGGCGGCGATGCCGTGCTCGTGGAGCAGGGCGAGGATCCTGTCGAGGCGGGAGAAGTCGTACTCGCCCTCGCGGGGTTCGAGGAGCGCCCACGCGAAGATGTTGACGCTGACCATGTTCACGCCCGCCTCGCGCATGAGGCGTACGTCCTCGGCCCAGACCTCCTCGGGCCACTGCTCGGGGTTGTAGTCGCCGCCGTAGGCGATGCCCTCCGTGATCATCGGACGTCTCCTCCGAGCAGGCGGCGGGTCGTCTCCACGCCCCACGGGTCCAGGGACAGCAGGCGGTCGCTCGACGCCATGAGGCCGCCCGTCGCCTCCACGTGGGACGCCCAGCGCTCGCGGGTCTCCACGGCCGGGCGGGCCATCAGACAGTCGGGGTCGTTGACCCAGAGCCGTCCGTGCTGCCACTGGCGGCCGGCGCCGGTGAACTCGGCCGGGTCCTGGCCCGGCTGGCTGTAGTCGTCGGCCTCGGGGCGCCGGTGCGGGGCCGTGTCGGGGCTGACCCGCATCGCGTCGAACAGGCCGACGGAGGGCAGGATCGGCGCACCGCAGCCGAGCAGGTACGCCTGGGAGCCGATCGCCTCGCGGATCAGCCGGATGCCGTCCCGGTAGGCCGTGAGCGCGTCCGCGGAGGAGTGCCGTACGCCTTCCAGGGCTCCCGCGTACAGGAAGTCGACCTTGAAGTAGTCGTAGCCCTCGGACGCCAGGGTCCTGAAGACCGACGCCAGGTACCGCGCCGCCTCGGGGTGGGTGGTGTCCAGGACGCACAGGTCGTGGCCCCAGTTGCGGCCGGCGTGCAGGAAGCCTCCGTCGAGGTCCTCGACCAGCCAGTCGGGGTGCTCGACGGCCAGGTCACTGGCCGGGTCGACCAGGAAGGGTGCCGTCCAGATGCCGGCCCGACGGCCCCGTGCCCGGATCGCGTCGGCGATGCCCGCGCGGGAGCGGAAGCGGCCGGAGAGGGTGAGCCAGTCACCGAGGGCCTTTTGATAGCCGTCGTCGATCTGGACGACGTCGACGGGCAGGTCGAGGGTGTCCATCGCACGCAGGTTCTCGTGGATGTCGTCCTCGGTGACGTCGGTGAAGTACTCGTACCAGGAGCACCAGACGGTGGGCGCCAGGCGGGGTGTCTCGACCCCGAGTCCGGCGGCCCACTCGGCCAGCACCGACTGGATGCCGGTGCCCGTGAACTCCTTCACCGGGCCGTCGGCCAGGACCTGCGCCACGGAGTCCTCGGCGACCAGACGGATCGACGGCACCTCATGCGCGGGGTCCGGCGCCGCCCACAGCCGTACCGGCGATCCGTCGCCCGGGTCGAGCGCCAGCAGGCCCTCGCCCTGGAAGGTGCCCTCGGGGACGGTGACGCCCGGTCGGTAGCAGACCGTCGCCCAGTTGTCGTTCGTCGGGCGGTACGGCTTGTCGCCGAGGGCGTACGCGCCGCTGGGGCTCCAGGACTGCCAGCCCTCCTCGTGCACGCGGGCCCTGCGCGGGTCCACGGGCACGGAGGCGAGCGGGGTGAAGGGGTGGGGCACGGTGGTTCTCTCTCAGGTGCGGGCTGTCAGCCCTTGTTGGCGCCGAGGGTCAGTCCGCTGACGAACTGGCGTTGGAGCACGAAGTAGACGATCAGGGTGGGGATCGCGGTGAGCAGGGCGCCGGCGGCGACCAGGTTGGGGTCGGTGAAGTACTGGCCGGAGAGGTTGTTCAGGGCCGAGGTGATCGGCATGTTCTCGCCGGTGGAGATCAGCACGATGGCCCAGAAGAAGTCGTTGTAGATCCAGATGGACAGCAGGGTGCCCAGCGCGGCCATCGCGGGCTTGCACAGGGGCAGGACGATCTGCCAGTACTGGCGCCACACGGAGGCGCCGTCGACGAGGGCGGCCTCGGTCAGTTCGTGCGGGAGCATGCGCATGTAGTTCGAGAGAACGAAGGCGCAGAACCCGGACTGGAACGCGACATGGATCAACACCAGCCCGAGCGCGGAGTCGTACAGCTTCCCGCTCATCGTGATCCCCGGCAGATCCACCAGCAGGTACAGGCGGTACAGCGGGGTGATGATGACCTGCTGGGGCAGCAGGTTGCCGGCGGTGAAGACGAGCAGCAGCGCGATGTTGAGGCGGAAGTCGAAACGGCTGACGTAGAAGGCGACCATCGACGACAGCACCAGGGTGATCAGCACGGCCGGGACCGCGATGAGCAGGGTGTTGCCGAAGTAGTGGAGCATGTCGGACTGGGTGAAGGCGTTCTTGAAGTTGTCGAAGTTGAGGGTGTCGGGCCAGGAGACGTAGCCCTTGGTGCTGGTCTCCGAGTAGGGGCGCAGGGCGGCGAGGACGGCCCACAGCAGCGGCGCGAGCCAGGCCAGCGCGGTGCCGGCCAGGAACACGTGCAGCAGGATCCGGGCCGGGCGCAGCGGGGTGCGCTGTTTCGCCGGGGCGCCGGCGGTCAGGGTGCTCATGCGCGGCGCTCCTTGCGGAAGGTCGCGATCAGGTACGGGATGATGACCGCGAGGGAGATGACCAGCAGGACCACGGCGATCGCCGAGCCGTAACCGATCCGGCTGGACTCACCGATGATGTTGTTGGTGATCAGGATCGACAGCAGTTCGGTGCCCTGGGCACCCTTGTTGAAGACGAACACCAGGTCGAAGGCGCGCAGCGCTTCGATGATCGTGACGACCAGGACGACGGTGTTGGTGGGGCGCAGGGTGGGGAAGATGACGTTCTTGAACGTCTGCCACTCGTTCGCGCCGTCCAGCGAGGAGGCCTCCCGCAGGGAGGGGTCCACGCCCTTCAGGCCGGCCAGGTAGAGGATCATCATGTAGCCGGTGTGCCGCCAGGACGCGGCGATCAGCACGGCCCACAGGTTGAGTTTGGGGTCGCCGATCCAGTCGATGTAGTGGCCGGGCTTGTTGGCCCCGATGAGGCTGTTGATCAGGCCGGTGTCGGGGTTGTAGACCAGCTGCCACACGAACCCGGTGACCGCGAGGGAGACCACGACCGGCAGGAAGAACGCCGTCTGGTAGACCCGGCTGAAGCGGATGTTCTTGTCCAGCTGGACGGCCAGGAACAGACCGAACGGCGTGGGGATCAGGATGAGCACCACGAACCAGATGATGTTGTGCTCGACCGCGGGCCAGAACTGCGGGTTGTCGCTGAACAACTGCTTGAAGTTGTCCAGCCCCACCCACTTGATGGAGCCGAAACCGATGCCGTCCCAGCTGGTGAAGGCCAGCGCGATGGACGCCAGCGCGGTGACCCAGACCAGGGCCACGTGCAGGACCGTGGGCACGCCCGCCATGAAGGCGAGCGTGATGCGGTCACGGCGGGTCAGCAGGCGCTTGTGGCCCTGCGGGACCCGCTTGACAGGGGCAGGGCCCGAAGGCGGCACAGCGGCCGCCTCCGGGCTCTTCGTGTTGATGTCGGTAGTCATTCAGCCGCTCAGCTCAGGAGGACGCGAAGATCGTCTTCTTCTGGCGTTCGATCGAGGACAGCAGACTGTCGACGCCCTTGGGGTTCTGGAGGAACTTCTGCAGCGAGGGCTGCATCACCGTCGAGGTGAAGTCGGGGCGCGAGTCGCGGTCCATGAACTGGGTCAGGCTCTTGGCGCCGGAGATCATCTCGTACGCCTTCTTCTGCAGCGGCGTGTACGAGGAGGTGTCGGCCTTGCTGGAGGCGGCCACCACACTGGAGTCGGCCTTGAGGTAGATCTGCTCCGCCGCCGGGGTGCCCAGGTACTCGAGCAGCTTGGTGACGCCGGCCTTGTTCTTCGGCGCCTTGGAGACCATGAAGCCGTCGGTGGGCGCCTCCACGGTGTCCTGCCCGTACGCCGGGTTGATCTCCGGGAAGGCGAAGAAGTCCAGGTCGTCCAGGTCCGCCTTGTTGGTGAACTGCTGGGCCACGAACGAGCCCAGCACATACATGCCGGCCTTCTTGGACACCAGCGTCTGGGCGGCGTCCTGCCAGGTGCGGCCCATGAAGCCGTCCTGGTGGTAGGGCAGCAGCTCGGCCCAGTGGTCGAAGACGGCCTTGACCTTGGCGTCGGTCCACGCGGCCTTGCCCGCCATCAGCTCGACGTGGAAGTCGTAGCCGTTGAGGCGGAAGTTGATCTGGTCGAAGGTGCCCATCGCCGGCCAGGCGTCCTTGTCGCCGAACGCGATCGGGACCAGGCCGTCCTTCTTCATCTGCTTGCACAAGGTCACGAACGCGTCCCACGTGGTCGGGACCTCGTAGCCGTGCTGCTGGAAGACGCTCTTGCGGTAGAAGATCGCCCAGGGGTACGTGTACAGCGGCACGAAGTAGTACTTGCCGTCCGCGCCCTTGGACAGCTTCTTCATGGCGTCCGGGAAGTTGCCGCCTATCTTGTCCCACACGTCGTCGATCGGGGAGGCGAGGTTCTTCGCGGCGAAGAACTGCATCCGGTACCCGGCGAACCAGTTGAACACGTCGTCCGGCGTGCCCTGCAGGTAGGAGTTGATCTGCTCCTGGAACGTGTTGTGGTCCTTGGTGTTCACGTCGACCGTGATCCCGGACTGCTTCTTGAAGGCCGCGTAGATCTCGGCGAACGCCTTCTTCGGCACCGCGTCCGACGCGTTCGACCCCAGGCTCACGGTCTTCGGGTCGCTGGAGCTGCCGCTGCTGCCACAGGCGGACAGCAACGGGATACCCGCGCCGAGGAGGGCGGCACCGCCCACCCCCTTGAGCAGACCACGACGGCTGGGCGAGGGAAGGGAGGACGAGAGGTCACGCATGGACGGCTCCTGAAGGCAGGGGTTCGATCATGGAGGGATTCGGAGACCAGTCGTAATCGACCAGAAACCAACTTGACCGAACACGGTGGCGCAATGACAGCGTTATGTCAGGTCATGCGTCAATAGCTTTCGACTCGATTTGTCGAAACGTGACCGACATCCCTGCCTACCGGTGACCCAGGAGCATCGTCGTCGAGGGGTTCAGTTGTAGGCGGCGAAGGCCTTCGAGAAGGCGAACGGCGCCTGGACGACCGAGCTGCAGCTCGCGTCGGCGGAGGGCTTCGCACCGCCGGAGCACTGCTTGTCCCGGGTGGCGGACCACATCGACAGCAGGCCCAGTCCCTTCGCCTTGGCGAAGGCCACGAGCTGGGTGGCGTCGTCCACCTTGAAGATCTCCGAGGCCACGTCGTTGACCCCGATCATCGGCGTCACCCCGACCGCCTTCCAGGCGGCGCTGTCCGACAGCCCGAGAACGCCCTTGACCTGTGCCTGGGTGGCGGTGGCCGCCTGCTCGGCGTAGGTGCCCATGTCCCCGCTGTACGAGGCCCCGTAGTCCATCGCCATGATGTTGACGGTGCCGATCTCCACGCCGTTGGACTTGGCGTTCGCGAGCAGGTCGACCCCGTCCTGGGTGAGGCCCTCGGGCATCACCGGCAGGGTGTAGGAGACGTCCAGGCCGGGGTGCCGGTCCTGGAGCTTCGCGATCGCCTGCGCGCGCCGGGTGTTCGCGGTCGTGTTCGGCAGTGCCCCGCCCTCCACGTCGAAGTCGACCTTGGTGAGGCCGTACGCGTCCACGACCTTGCCGTAGGCCGCCGCCAGCGCGTCCGCCGAGGAGCAGGTCGTGGCCAGCTCGGAGCCGGAGGCGCCGCCGAAGGAGACCCGGACGTCACCGCCCTTCGTCCGCAGCGCGCCGATCTGCGCGGCCACGGCGTCGCTCGACAGGTCGGTGACCCCGCCCCACTTGGGGGTGCAGCCGCCCCCGTCGGTGACGAAGGCGAGGTGGTAGTCCTTCACACCGGTGGCGTCGGCGGCGGCGAGGAGGTCGAAGGCGGGGTAGAGCGAGGTGTCGACGTAGGGGGCGAAGCCGGCGCTCTTCGAGGGGGAAGCGGTGGAGGTGGGGGCGGCGGTGGGGGTCGGAGTCGCGGTGGGTGTGGACGTGGTGGTGGGGGTGGACGTGGGGGTGTCGCTGCCGCCGGTGGAGCAGTCGCCGTCGTTGACGAGACAGCCGGTGGGATCGCCCGTGCCGTCGACCACGAATCCGACCGTGACCGACTCACCGGCGGCCAGACCGTCGGTGTCCCACCGGGGCGGCTTCACCAGGACATGCCGCCCGCTCACAGTGGACTCCCCGTTCCACAGGGAGCCGAGGGCGGAGCCGCCCGGCAGGTCGAACTCCAGCTTCCAGTCCTTCTGGGCCGAACCGCTGTTGTTGGTGACGACGTACTGCGCGGTGTACCCCGTCGACCAGGCACTCGTCCTCGTGTACGCCGCACCGATCCCGGCCGCCTGGGCGGTCCCGCTCAACAGGACGGCGCCGGTCCCCACCACGGCGGCGGCGACCACCCCGCCGATCGCCTTGTTCCTGCCGTTCAGTCTGCGCCGATGGATGCTCATGGCGTGGCACGCTAGCGGTCCCGAATCGGGCAAATGACCTGATCAGGACGGGCGTTGAGGATCTTAGGGCGCGCTTAAGGAAGGGATCGGGGCCGGTTAAAGGTCGAGACCAGTCTGCCGGTCCCGCGCCTGCGCACCCGGTGTCCCCGGCGCACCGGCTCCCGCCCGTCCAGCTGGATCCAGACCCGCACCTCGGTGCCGCCCAGCACCGACGAGCCGATCCGTACGTCCCCGCCCGTCCCCTCGGCGAGCCGTCGGACGATGTCGAGCCCGAGCCCGGTCGACCCGGCGCTGCCGGACCCCCGGCCGCGGGCCATGGCGGCCTCGGGGTCGCGGATGCCGGGACCCGCGTCGGAGACGAGCACGATCACCGCGTCCTCGCCGTTGTGCACGTCGACAGCGAAGGCCGTGCCCTCCGGGGTGTGCCGGAAGACGTTGCCGAGCAGGGCGTCGAGGGCGGCCGCGAGGTCCGCCCGGGCCACGGGTATCCGCACCGGCCGCTCGGTGCCGGCCACCCGCCACTTGCGGCCCTCGTCCTCGGCGAGCGCCGACCAGAACCCCATCCGCTCGCGGACCACCTCGGCCGCGTCGCACCCGGCGCCGGGCCCGGCGGCCGCGGTCTGCGGTTTGGCCTCCCGGGCGGTACGGATGATGGTGTCGACCTCGCGCTCCAGCTGCGCGACCGCGGCCCGGGTCTGCTCGGCGGCCGGACCGTCCCCGAGCGAGGCCGCGTTGAGCCGCAGCACGGTCAGCGGGGTGCGCAGCCGGTGGGACAGGTCGGCGGCCAGTTCCCGTTCGTTCGCGAGCAGTTGGACGACCTGGTCGGCCATGGAGTTGAACGCGACGGCTGCCAACCGGAGTTCGGTCGGCCCTTCTTCCGGCACCCTCGACCCCAGTTTCCCCTCGCCCAGCTCGTGGGCGCCCTCGACGAGTTTCTGCGCGGGCTGCACCATGCGGACGCCGAGCCGGTCGGCGACCGCGACCGAGCCGACGACGAGCGCGATGCCGACGCCGGCGAGCACCGCCCAGGCGGTCGCGACGCCGTTGCTCACCTCGGACTCGGGGACGTACACCTCGACGACGGCGATCTTGCCGGAGCTGAGCGCGACCGGCTGCAGGAGGGTGGAGCCGCCGGGCACCTCGGTGGTGGAGGCGCGGCCCAGCCGGCGCACGGTCGCGATGTCGTCGGCGGCGGCCCGCCGCCGTCCGATGTCCACGGCCTTCTGAGCGCTTCGTCCCGCACCGTCGGCCGGTATGTGGACGGCCATCCCGGAGTCCGAGCCCGCGGACGCGACGACCCGCTCCAGCTGGTCGCGGTCGGTGGTGATGGACAGGGCGGGGGCGACGGCGGCCGCCTGCCGCTCGGCGTTGGAGAACGCGCGGTCCCGGGCCATCTCCTTGATGACGAGGCCGAGCGGGACGGCGAAGGCGACCACGACCATGGTGGTGACCGCCAGGCAGACCTTGACCAGAGCCCATCTCACAGCGGCAGCCCCCCGCCCGGTGGTTCCAGCTTCACGCCGACGCCCCGCAGGGTGTGCAGATAGCGGGGCTGTGCTGCCGTCTCGCCCAACTTGCGCCGGAGCCAGGAGAGATGGACGTCGATGGTCTGGTCGTCGCCGTAGGACTGCTGCCAGACCTCCGCGAGGAGTTCCTTGCGCGGGACGACCACCCCGGGCCGGGCGGCCAGGAAGGCGAGCAGGTCGAACTCGCGGCGGGTGAGGTCGAGTCGGACGCCGTCCAGTTCGGCCTGGCGGCGCAGCGGGTCGACGCTCAGGCCGCCGACGCGCAGCACGGTCTCGGGCGGCGCGTCGCCTCCGGCGGCCCGGGACCGTCGTAGGACGGCGGCCATCCGGGCGGAGAGGTGCTCGACCGAGAAGGGCTTGGTGAGGTAGTCGTCCGCCCCGGCGTTCAACAGGCGGACGATCTCCGTCTCGTCGTCCCGCGCGGTGGCGATGATGACCGGGACGTCGGTGATCCCGCGCAGCATCTTCAGGGCCTCGGACCCGTCGAGATCGGGCAGACCGAGGTCCAGGATCACCACGTCGAAACGGAAATGGGCGACCTCGCGCAGCGCCTCCAGCGCCGTCCCGACGCTGCGCACGGTGTGTGCCGCGTCGGTCAGGTGCCGGATGAGCGCCGAACGAACGAACTGGTCGTCCTCGACCACGAGCACACTTGCCATGCGCCGCACCGTACGCGATTCGGGCGAGCACGGTCGGGGCCTGTGGACAACTCAGTCCGGGTGCGGCCGGTGGGACGCGTGAGGCAGTATGGCGGGCGATGCGCAGAGGACTCGTACACGTACTGGCCTGGCTGCTCGCCACGGGCGCGGCGGTCACGCTGTCCTGGTGGGGTGTCCACACGGTCATGGCGGGCACGGCCTACGATCCGCCGCGCGCGCTGCCCATCACGGCGGCCGAGGCGACCACGCAGGAGTCGAAGCCGCTGGCGTCCCCGACGCCGTCACGGACCGAGCGGGCGACCCCGCCGAAGAGCCCGGCACCGACGCCGAGTTCCGCGACCGCCGGCCCGGCGCCCTCCTCGAAGAGCCCCTCCCCCACCGCCTCCGGTCAGGTCAGGAGCTATGACACCGACGGCGGCCGCGCGGTCTTCGACCTCGGTGAGAAGTCGGCGACCCTGGTGTCCGCGACGCCCGGCACCGGCTGGTCGATGCAGGTGTGGAAGACGGAGTCGTGGATCCGGGTGGAGTTCGCCTCGGGCGCGGACCGGGTGTCGGTGTTCTGCACCTGGCACGACGGCCCGCCGCGGGTGGAGATCGGCACCTACTGACTCACCGGGTCATCTGAACACGGACGCGGGCGGCACCGGGGAGGCCACCGCCTCGGCGTCCGTCACGGGTACGGCCCCTCCGGTGAAGTCGCGGAGCGCCTTGCCGTGTTCGACACGGCCGGGGTGCGGGTCGGAGGCGGCCCGGCGGGTCAGTTCCGCGATCGGCAGCGGGGTGTCGGAGGCGACGAGTACGGCGTTGCCGAAGCGTTTGCCGCGCAGGACCGTCGGGTCGGCGACGAGGGCGAGCTCGGGGAAGCGGGCGGCGGCGGTGGCGATCTGGCCGCGGAGATGGGCGAGCGGCGGTCCGTCGGCGAGGTTGGCGGCGTAGAGACCGCCCGGCCTGAGCGCCCTTCGGACCTCGTCGAGGAACTCGGTGGAGGTGAGGTGTGCCGGGGTCCTGGCTCCGCTGAACACGTCGACGATGACGAGATCGGCCCATCCGTCGGCGACCTTGGCGAGACCCTCGCGGGCGTCGACGGACCGCACGCGTATGCGCGCGGTCGGTTCCAACGGGAGCTTCTGCCGGATCAGTTGGACGAGTGCCGCGTCCCGCTCGACGACCTGCTGGGTGGAGCGGGGGCGGGTGGCGGCGAGGTACCGGGCGAGGGTGAACGCGCCTCCGCCGAGGTGTACGGCGTGCACGGGCTTGTTGGCGGGCGCGACCAGGTCGATGACGTGGCCGAGCCGGCGCTGGTACTCGAAGGAGAGGTGGCGCGGGTCGTCGAGGTCGACGTGGGACTGGGGGGCACCGTCGATGAGCAGCGTCCACGCGTGCGTGCGCTCCCGGTCGGGGATGAGCTGGGCGAGACCGCCGTCGACGGGTTCGACGACGGCTTCGGCGGCCGGGCTTCCACGGCGAGAACTCTTGGACTTACCCACTACGCCATTATCCGCGGCGCAAGGCCTTCCCGCGTCCGCGGGCCGGTGGGAGCGGGCAGCTGCCGGTCAACGGCAATTGTCCGCGGCCTCGATCAGTCTCGCCGCCTCGCCCAGTGCCGCCCGCAGCACCGCGGGGTCCGTCGCCAGATCCGCGTCCCTCGGCGGCAGCAGCCAGTCCGACCCCTCCACGGGCGGCTCCGGAGTCAGCCGCAGCCCCCGGCCGGCGGTCTCCGTGCAGGTGCTCCCCGGCACGTCCCAGCCCGCCGCCGTCCCCGGCGGCACCAGGAACCCCAAGGTCTGGCCACCGTCGTCGTGCAGCACGGGCCCGACGCCCTCACTCACCCCCCGCCGCAGGATGTCGACGGCCTCCAGGCCGTGTCGCGTCGGCACCGTGACCACGTCGCACGACACCGGCGTGCAGGGATTGACGCTCCGGCTGATCTCCATCGCGGCCTCCACCAAGGAACCCTCGTCCGACTCCGGGCAGTTCAACGCGCGCCGACGTCAACGGCTACGGCGAAAGTCCGCCGCAAAGGATGGCAGTTCATGGCGGATCCCGGATGAGATATCCGGTTTGTAGCCAAACCCCGCATGGGGACCCGGACACACCAGGTACGTTCTTGCCCGCCGGAAACAGGGCGTCACACTGACAAACCAGTCAACTCGCCTCACCCCCGGCATGGTTCGACGGTTCGCACGAGAGGACCCGGCCATGGCGTCGTCAATGGTGACCTCGTCCCAGTCCCCCACACCACCGAGACCGAACCTCGCGTTCCGGCGCCTGCGCGGACAGCGCTCGCCGGCCGAGTTCGCCGCGGCGGTGCGACGGGCCGCGCGCGAGATCGGCGAGAGCGTCAGCTGCGACGCACGCTATGTGGGCCGCGTCGAGGCGGGCGAGATCCGCTGCCCCAACTACGCGTACGAACGGGTGTTCCTGCACATGTTCCCCGGCCGCACGCTCTCCGACCTGGGCTTCGCCTCCCGTGCCTCCGTACGCGGACGCCGGGGGCGCCCCGCGAGTGAGACACAGGGGACGTACGAGCCGTATGACACGCAGGACACGCAGGACACGCAGGACACGCAGGACCCCGACGAGACGTACGACAACGAGGAGAGCGACGTGCTGCGTCGCGCATTCATGACCGGCGGGGGCGCCACGGTCGCCGCCGCCTCACTGGGCCCCATCGGGCTCGCGCTCGACGCCGCGCCCGCCGGACGGCCCGTCCGCCGCGCCGGGACGGGCGAGGCGGGTGCCCTGGAAGAGGCCGTGCGCAGGATCCGGCTGCTCGACGACCGGCACGGCGCCGACGGCCTGTACCAGCGCGCGGCGGCTCCCCTGCGCGCCGCCTACGCGCTCCTGGACGCCGGCGCGACCCGGCAGACGACCGCCGACCGGCTGCACTCGGGTGCGGGTGAACTCGCCATCTCGGTGGGCTGGCTCGCGCACGACTCCGGGCGGTTCGACGACGCCCGCTCGCACTACGCGGAGGCCCTCGCGACGGCCCGGGTGACCGGTGACGACGCCCTGGAGGCGCACGCCTTCTGCAACACCGCCTTCCTCGCGCGCGACGCGGGACGGCCGCGGGAGGCGGTACGGGCCGCGCAGGCAGCCCAGCGGGTCGCCCGGCCCCTGGGTTCGGCCCGGCTCATGTCGCTGCTCGCGCTGCGCGAGGCGGGCGGCTGGGCGGGTCTCGCCGACCGCACCGGGTGCGAGCAGGCGCTTGTCCGCGCGCAGGCCTACTTCGAGCGGGGCCACTCGGACGCCGACCCCGAGTGGATGAGCTTCTACGGCGAGGCCGAGCTGGAGGGCCTGGAGGCGCAGTGCTGGTCCACGCTGGGCGACTGGCGCCGGGCCGCCCGGCACGCGCGCCGCGCGGCGGATCTCCAGGACCCGCACTTCACCCGCAACATCGCGCTGTACACGGCCGAGCTCGCCGACGACCTGGCCCGCGGCGGCCACCCGGACGAGGGGGCGGCGGCGGGGCTGCGAGTGCTGGAGCTGCTGGGCGAGGTCCAGTCGTCCCGCATCCAGACGATGCTGGCGGCGACGGCGAGGGTGCTGTTGCCGCACCGGCGGGCTTCGGGGGTGTCGGCGTTCCTGGAACGCCACGCGTCGACGCCGAGGTCTGCGTGACGGCTTTGTTCTTCGGCTGCGGGCCGGTGGGGGCTGGTCGCGCAGTTCCCCGCGCCCCTAGGTCGGTGCAGTCACGGCCTGCCCAGCTGTACCCACTCAGGGGCGCGGGGAACTGCGCGACCAGCCACGACGCACCGGCACCTGGCTACGAACCCAGGTGCCCCAGGTCGTTCCAGCTCTCGATCGCGGGCTCCCCATAAGCCCAGCCGAGCACCGAAAGGGACGTCGGATTAAGCCGTATCCGTGCCGCGAAGGCAACCGGCAACCCCAGCCACCGCGCCCCGATGGACCGCAGGATGTGCCCGTGGGCGAAGACCAGCACATCCCGGTCCGCCGAGCGCGCCCACGCGACGACCTCGTCCGCGCGAGAAGTGATCTCCGCCAGGGACTCCCCCTCGGGAACCCCGTCCCGCCAGATCAGCCAGCCCGGCCGCACCGCCTGGATCTCTTCCGGGGTCATGCCCTCGTACGTGCCGTAGTCCCACTCCATGAGCGTGTCCCAGGTGGCCGCCCGCTCCCCGAACCCGGCGAGTTCGCAGGTCTCCCGCGCGCGTGCCAGCGGGCTGGTGCGTGTCTCCACCCCGGGAAGGCCGTCGTACGGGGCCCGGTGCAGCCGCTCGCCGAGCAGCTTGGCGCCCCGCCGGCCCTCCTCCAGGAGCGGCACGTCGGTCCTGCCGGTGTGCTTGCCGGACAGCGACCACTCGGTCTGTCCGTGCCGGGCCAGCAGGATGCGCGGTGCCATGGAGAAACCTTTCCGGGGGAAAGCGGAGGCGGAACGCCTCCATCATCGCGCACCCTGTGGGAGGGCAACCCGACGGGCGTTCTCAGCGTCTTCGTGGACCGAAGGCGCTGCGTGGGGGCACTCCACAGGGGCCCGCACATACGCCGTAAAGTGGCACCCCCGGACAAGGACCGCCGGACGCCGCGCGAAACGAAGGGGGACAGGATCGGATGCCGCTGACCGAGACACCAGGCACCGAGGCAGTCCCGCGGACACGGCTGCGCTGGTGGACCGAGCTGCCCCTGATCCTGTTGGTGTACGCCTGCTACAGCGCCGGCCGGCTCCTCGCCAGGGGCGACGTCACCGGCGCCGTGGACCACGGCCTGGCGATCCTCAAGGTCGAGAAGGTCCTGCGCCTCAACGCCGAGCACCCGCTCAACCGGCTCTTCACCAGCCAGACCTGGATCGGCGTACCGGCCGACTTCTGGTACGCCTCGCTGCACTACCTGGTCACACCGGCCGTCCTGATCTGGCTCTTCCGCTCGCGTGCCGTGCACTACCGCGCGGCCCGCACCTGGCTGATGACGTCCACGTTCATGGGCCTGATCGGCTTCACCCTGCTGCCGACCTGCCCGCCCCGCCTCCTCTCGGCGAGCCACGGCTTCGTCGACACCATGGCCCAGTACAGCTCGTACGGCTGGTGGGGCGGCGAGGCGAGCGCCCCGCGGGGCATGGGCGGCATGACGAACCAGTACGCGGCCATGCCGAGCCTGCACGTCGGCTGGGCTCTGTGGTGCGGGGTGATGCTGTGGCGCTACGGCAGGACGCGTACGACGAAGGCCGCGGCCGTCGCCTACCCGCTGATCACCACCCTGGTGGTCATGGGCACCGCGAACCACTACTTCCTCGACGCGGTCGCGGGCGCGGTGGTGATGGGGCTCGGGTTCCTGCTCGCCCCGTACGTCAGCCGGGCGGCGGAGCGGGCCACGGCGGGAGTCCGTGCCCGGCTGGCCACCGTTTCCGTCGCCTCTCGGGACACAGAGACCTCAATTGTCAGTGGCGGATGCCAGACTTCCGCGAGTGAGCACATTCCACGGCAGCGCGAGTCACGCTTCCCAGGCGGAGCCGAGCCCAGTGCCGCTCCCACGGACGCGGGGGACGGCGCTCCGGCAGCGGCTCGCTGAGCTGCGCGGACCCGAGGTACCGGCGAAGGCACTGGACGCGCGCGCCCTGGCGGCGCTCGCCGCGAACCCCGGCTGCAAGCGGCGCGCGATCCTCGACGGCGCCGGGGTGAACAAGACGGCGCTGGCGAGCGCGCTGGGCTCGCCGTCCGCCTTCGGGCAGTCGCAGTTCGCCCTGACCCGGGGCAACGCCTTCGAGGCCAAGGTCAAGGCGGACGGCGGCGCGGAGCTGCTGCGGCTGGTGCACGAGCGCCTGGACCGCAGGGCCGAGCCGCCCACCGAGGCGCATGTCCCCGACCTCACCGCGATCGGCCCCGAGGGCCGTACCGCGCGGACGGCCCTCGCCCTGCGCGAGGCCTCCGGGACACAGGGGTGGACGCTGCTCGACCACCCCATGCTCGCGCTCGACGTCGCCGGCTCCCCCGCCTTCCTGGAGCCGGACGCGGTGGTCGTGCACCCGGACGGCAGCTGGACGGTCGTGGAGATCAAGTCCTTCCCGATGCTGGACGGTTCGGCGGACCCCTCGAAGGTGGGCGCGGCCGCCCGCCAGGCCGCGGTGTACGTCCTCGCGCTGGAGGAGGTCGCCGCCCGCCTGGACCCGGCTCCGCGGGTCCGCCACCGGGTCCTGCTGGTCTGCCCCAAGGACTTCTCCAACCTGCCCACCGCCTCGGCCGTCGACATCCGCAAGCAGCGCGCGGTCACCGCCCGCCAGCTGACCCGCCTCACCCGCGTCGAGGACATCGCCGAAGCCCTGCCCGAGGGCACCTGCTTCGCCCCCGACCTGCCCGCCGCCGAACTGACCGCCGCGGTCGAGTCGGTCCCGGCGACCTACGCCCCCGAGTGCCTGTCCGCGTGCGAACTGGCCTTCCACTGCCGGGACCGCTCCCGCGCGGCCGGCGCGGTGACCTCGCTGGGCCGCTCGGTGCGTGCGGAGCTGGGCGGTCTGACGACGGTCGAGGAGGTCCTGGCGGCGGCCCGCGGCGAGGCCGGCGACCCGGACGACCCGGCGGTGGCGGCCCTGCGCAGAGCGGCGGAACTGCGCGCGGAGGCGCTGGGGGTGACCGCATGTCGCTGATCGCCACGCTTGCCCGGCTGGAAGCCGTCAGCACCGGCCGCGCCCAGCCCGCCGCGACCGTCCTCCACCGGCACCTCTCCGACCGGCCCCTCGTCCTGGTCCCGCTCACCACCGCGGGCGAGGCCGGTGCCCCGCTCGGCGCGCTCGTGGGCACCGACCGGGACGCCCCGCACCTCCTGGTCGTACCGCAGCCCCGGGACCGCGACCTCAGGTTCGCGTTCCTCGCGGAACTGGCGGACATCGTGCTGCCGTACGTCGACGGGTACGCCGAGTCGGTGGAGGCCGCCGAGCGCAACGAGACCGATCCGGAGACCGGCAAGCGGATCAAGGTCGAGGTCGAGCTGTGCGCGGACGCCCCCCAGCTGATCCTGCCGAGCCGCGCGGGCGTCGATTTCGTACGGCTGCTAGGGCGCTCCATGCGTTTTCGGCGTACGGCGGAGCAGGACCCGGAGACCCCGTACCCGGCCCCGCCCCGGGTGCCGTTGCTGGGCCGGTGGCTGACCCACTTCGGGGAGCGGGCCCGGGTGCCGGGCTCCGCGCTGCTGCTCGCGATGACGGACGTGCTGGGCCGGCACTGGTCCACCGGCCAGTCCACGCTGGAGGACCAGCACTTGGGCGCGCTGCTCGCCTGGATCGACCCCCCGCAGGGGCGGACGGGCGCCGAGGCCGCCCTGGAGGCCGAGCTGACCCGGGACGACCGCGGCCAGCTGCTGCACCCGCCGGCCGGTCCCGCCACCGACCCGGCGTTCGACAACAAGCTGCTCGCCCCCGCCTTCGAGCGCTACGACCGCGCGCGTACCGCCCTCGCCGCCGCCGAGGACGGTCTGGAGGCCGACGACCGGCTCGGCGCGCTCACCGCGGCCGAGCAGGAGATCCGCGCCCTCGTCGCGAGTCGCACCCGCCCCACCTGGGACGCGGTGTGGCGCGGCGTGGACCTGCTGCGGGCGCTGCCCGAGGGAGCGCATGTCGAGGAGCGGTGGACGCGCGACCGCTGGTCGTTCACGAGCCACCGCGACCGGGTCGTGGCCGGCGAGCCCCCGCAGCCGCGCCGCGACGACGCTGTCACCGCCGCCAACAAACTCGCCGCGCGTGAGCGCGAACAGGCCCGCCTTGAGGCGCAGGAGGCACTCGACGACCCGCTGGTGATGGCCGGGCGGCGGTTGGCCGGTGAGGCGTTCGCCGGGGAGGTCACGGACGTCGTCATGACGTACAGCGAGGGCAAGCGGCCGAGCCCGCGCCCGCTGGTGACCGTACGGACCGACGACCGGCCGCATCTGGGCGAGCGGGCCAAGGTGTACCGCTCGCTGGGAGGCAAGCCGCAGTCGGCCGAGTTCGTGGGGTCCGAGGAGGAGGGCGCGCTGGTCGTCCTCAAGATCCTCGACAAGATGGGCCGCGGCAAGGAGCCGGAGACCGGGTCGGTCCCCGAGAAGGGCGACCGGGTGTGCTTCACGCTCTTCGAGCACGAGCAGCGCGGCGGCGCGAAGCTGCCCGACCCGGAGGACACCCCGTGGACGCACGGCGGGCCGCCCGGTGAGGCCGTGCAGGAGAGTGCCGACCCCCTGACCCCGGAGGACGTCCTGTGACCACCCAGGCCAGGGGCCCCCGGGCCTTCGACCCCGGTGCCGAGGCCGGCCGGGCCACCGACGCGATCCTCCGCGACACCCTGCACGGCACCCACCGCGGAGTCGTCGTCGACTCCCCGCCCGGCGCCGGGAAGTCCACCCTCGTCGTCCGCGCGGCACTCGAACTGGCCGACGCGGGACGCCCGTTGATGGTGGTCGCACAGACGAACGCCCAGGTGGACGACCTGGTCCTCCGGCTCGCCGAGAAGAACCCCGAGCTGCCGGTAGGGCGGTTGCACAGCAGTGACGCCGACCCGTACGACAAGGCGCTGGACGACCTGCCCCAGGTCCGCAAGTCGGCGAAGGCGGGTGACCTGACCGGGCTGCCCGTCGTGATCTCCACGGCCGCCAAGTGGGGGCATGTGAAGGCCGACGAGCCCTGGGCGCACGCGATCGTCGACGAGGCGTACCAGATGCGCTCGGACGCGCTGCTGGCGGTGGCGGGACTGTTCGAGCGGGCGCTGTTCGTGGGCGACCCCGGGCAGCTGGACCCGTTCGCGATCGTGGGCAGCGAGCAGTGGGCGGGGCTGTCGTACGACCCCTCGGCCTCGGCGGTGACGACCCTGCTGGCCCACAACCCCGAGCTGCCCCAGCACCGGCTGCCGGTGTCCTGGCGGCTCCCCGCCTCGGCCGCGCCCCTGGTCTCGGACGCCTTCTACCCGTACACGCCCTTCCGCAGCGGCACCGGCCACGACGACCGCCGGCTCGCCTTCGCGGTCCCCTCGGACGGCTCCGGGCCCGACCGGGTCATCGACGCGGCGGCGGAGTCCGGCTGGGGTCTGCTGGAGCTGCCGGCCCGGCACACCCCGCGCACGGACCCGGAGGCGGTACGGGCCGTCGCGAGCGTCGTACGGCGTCTTCTCGACCGGGGCGGGGCGGCCACGTCGGAGCGCTCACCGGACCCCGCGCCGCTGACGGCCGACCGCATCGCGGTGGGCACGGCGCACCGGGACCAGGCGGCGGCGGTCCGCGCGGCGCTGGCCGACCTCGGCGTCACGGACGTCACCGTCGACACGGCGAACCGTCTCCAGGGCCGCGAGTACGACGTCACGGTCGTCCTCCACCCGCTCTCCGGCCGCCCCGACGCCACCGCCTTCCACCTGGAGACGGGCCGCCTGTGCGTCCTGGCCTCCCGGCACCGCCACGCCTGCATCGTGGTGTGCCGGGCGGGCGTGAGCGACCTGTTGGACGACTACCCGTCCACGGAACCGGTCCAGCTGGGAACGCTGGTGAAGTTCCCGGACGGCTGGGAGGCCAACCACGCGGTACTCGCACGGCTGGCGGAACACCGGGTGGCGTGGCGGCCGTGAGGTAGGCCTTGGTATGCGCCGGAGGCGACCCGCCCTCTTGCCCGGGCGCGGGACAATGGACGGTGGCCCTTCCACAGGCGGGCCGTCGGTACGGACGACTACGAGGAGGATGAAGACATGGCGGAGCCCACGCCGCGTCGGAACGAACCGCGGCTGCGCCCCGCGCCCCTGCTGTTCGAGCCCACGCAGGTGGCCGACGACCCGGAGCACTTCTTCGACCTGGAGTCGATCGACGACCCGCGCGCGCTGCTGACCCGGTCCACCGAGCTTGCGCAGGCTTTCCGCGCGGCGGCGGACCGTGCCGTGGAGTTCCAGGCGATGGCGGCGGCCCAGCTGGCCGACCCCCGGCGCTTCGACCGGCTCACGACGGCCGACATCGCCGAGCGCGCCGAGTGGACCGAGGACTACGCGAAGAAGATGGTCGAGTTCGGCCGGGATCTGCTGCGCGGCGCGGAGGGCGGAGCGGGACACGCCGACCCCGTGTGAATCCCGTGTGGCATATGCCAGGCGGGCAAGATACCCCTCCCCGCCCCCTCCTGTCCCGATTTCCCGCAACCCTGTGGAACGGCCCTCTCACGCCCCGTAGATGTAGTCGGCATGAGCACTCGCGACGAACCGTTCACCGACCGCTTCGACGTCTGCGGCGTCACCGCGGACGGGGCCGCCTGGCTCGCCTCGGCAGGAACGTATCCGCGTAGCACCCTGTCGCTGTGGGAGGACCACCCCGCCGCCCCGGTCGTCCTGCCCTGCGGCACCGCCTTCGACGTGGTCAGCGCTCCCGCGATCTTCGGGCGCCGGATGCTCGACCGGCTGTGGGACGAGGGTCCGGGCTCGGGGCCGGTGGCCACGTTCCGGGGCCGGATGCTCCTCTTCGCGGCACCGGGCACGGCACAGCGGCTGCCGTCCCTGCTGCGGTGGGAGGAGTTCGGCCGCACGGGGGCGATCCCGCCGCTGCTGTGCCACGGCACCGGCGACGCGGTGACCGTCCCGGCCCCGCTCAGCGCCGCGAAATCCGCACTGACCTCACGCTGGCTGGTCGCCCCCGACACCCGTCAGCCCTGGCTGCCGGGCCCGGAGATCCTGCTCTGGGCAGCCGTCCGCGCGGCCCGCGCCGCCGTGCGCATATCGATTTTTCCCCCGGCCGATCAGGATGCTAAGGTCTACGACGTCAGCAGGCGCCGCTAGCTCAGTTGGTTAGAGCAGCTGACTCTTAATCAGCGGGTCCGGGGTTCGAGTCCCTGGCGGCGCACAGACACTGAAGGCCCTCCGTGGAAGCGGGGGGCCTTCGGCGTTGAGACGAGTCGCTCGGTACCCCGGACACAGGCCGGGGCCCGGCGGGCGCGGCCGGGGGTCCGGGGGTTGGCCCCCGGGAAGACGCAGCATCAGCGGGTCCGGGGTTCGAGTCCCTGGCGGCGCACGTTGTCGATGGCGAGGCTTGTTCGCGGAAAGCGCGAACCGGTCTCGCCATCGTCGTTCCTGCGCGGCTGCGCCGCGCGTTGTGGGGGCTCCGCCACCCACACCCCCTCTCCCACCGAGCCGCCGGCCAGGAAGTCACCCGACCGCGATCTCCACGTCGAACGCCCCCGTGGTCGTCCGTCCCGTCACCTTCACGCGGACGTCCTGCCCCGGCACCCTGAAGCTTTCGCCCACGTCGACGGGGGCGTCCGCGAGTGGGGGGTAGACGGAGTTCTCCCAGCAGGCCTCGGTGCGGGGGTGGGCGTCGATCACCTGGATGGGGCCGGCGCCGGACGCGGCGCCGCTGTGGACGCGGTAGACCAGCACGCCCTGCCGGCAGACCGCCACGTCGCTGCCCACCGCCTCGCGCGCCTCGAAGGCGAGCGCGCTGTCGGTCCCGGTGGGTACGACCGCGAGCTTCGTGCCGCGCGCGAGTCCGAAGATCCCGGCACGGTCGGGACCGGCCTCGACCGGCTCCAGCGTCAGCCGCGACGGCTTCGGCCCCCGTACGCACGTCACCTGCCGCCGCTCCAGCCAGCCCAGCTTCCACTTGTGCCAGGCGAACAGATCGGGGGCCAGCCCGAACTGGCTGCCCATCAGGTCCCAGTCGCCGACGTAGGTGTCCCAGTCGCCCTTGCCGTCCATCGGCCGGTGGTACAGGTCCGGCAGGTCGAAGACGTGCCCGGTCTCGTGGGCCAGCACCAGACGGTCCGGAGGGTGCTTCTCGAAGACCGTGACGACCCGGCGGATGTCCGTGCGGTCGGCGCGCAGCGGCACGTCCAGGTTGACGACCTTCGTGGCGTCCGAGTCGACGCCGGGCGCGTCCGGGTCGGCGACGAAGTAGACGGCGTCGTAGCGCGAGAAGTCGACCTGCCCGTCCGCCGCGGCGAGCGCGTCCCGGAGGTAGGCGCCCCGGTCCGCGGCACTCCAGTCGCGCTGTATGGCGTACGCGGTCGACGGGCGCGGCATCCGGATCCAGTGCCGCAGCGGGTGCGGGCGCAGGGTGAACCGGCCATAGGAGGCGCGGTCGAAGAAGCGGGTGGTGGCCGGGAAGTGATCGGCGGTCAGCTGGGCCGGGGTGGTGATCGGCGGGGCGTCCGGGAAGGACAGGAAGACCATCACCGCGTCGAGGGCGCGGGCCGGACGCGGATACGCGCTGTTCCAGGTGTCCAGGCCCTCCGAGTGATGGGCCTCGGTGCGTTCCAGGGCGCAGGGCTCCGAGGAGAAGGGTCCGGCGACCGACGGCCCGGTGACCAGGGAGGTGGCGGCGAGCGCCGCCATGGTGGTGAACACGGCGGCGGTGCTGCGCAGGGGCGGACGCGAGAAAGTGCGCGGAAACGAGCGCGGCAACGGGACCTCCGGGAGCGGTTCACGGGACACCGCACCCAGCCTGTGATGATTTGCCGCAATACGCCCTGTTTATCTGCACCGGACGAGTGAGTTGGCGTGACCTGCCGAACCGGCCGACACCCCCGAATCACTCACGGAACGTCACAACCGGTCTCCCGCCTGAAGAACCCGTCCAGCTGCGGGCAGAAACGATCTGCCAGAAGGGGTTGCCGGTCCCCGAGACTGGGCAATGGCTGGAAGGGCCCGGGGGCAGCCTCTATGATCGGCACACTTTCCTGCGCGGACAGCGATCGAGTGCACTGCGGGAGCTAGCGGTGAACGGAACGTCCGAAGGGCCGGCGCCCGCGACAGACCTCGACGGGTCGGCCGTAACAGAGAGTGACATCGCGACACCTTTTCGTACCGAGCCGCCGTCGCATCGCGCGGCGTTCGCGGCGGCACCGCTGGCCATGGCCGTGGTGGACCGCGAGGGCACGGTCGTCGACGCCAACCCCGCCTTCGGGGAGCTGCTCGGCGCCGCACCGGAGGAGTTGTCCGGGACCCTGGCCGCCGACCTGGTGGACCTGGCCTCGGACACGCGTACCCGGCACGCCTATCGCGAGGTGCTGCGCGGCCGGCAGGCGAAGCTGCGCTGCAAGCGCCGGCTCAAGCATCCCGACGGGCACTCCATGTGGGCGCAGATCACGGTCACGCCTCTGGCCGGGGACGCGCACGGCTCCCCCGGCGTCCTGCTCTCCGTCGCCGACATCACCGCCCGCCGTGAACTGCAGGCGCGGCTGCGGCACTTGCAGATGCACGACCCGGTGACCCGGCTGCCCAACCGCACGCTGTTCTTCGAGCGGCTGACGGCCGCGCTGGAGCCGGAGTCGTACGAGCAGGGCGGCACGGGCCGGATCGGGCTGTGCTATCTGGACCTCGACGGGTTCCAGGCCGTCAACGACACCCTCGGGCACCGGGTGGGCGACCGGCTGCTGGCCGCCGTCGCCGAGCGCCTGACGCGCTGCGCGGACGAGGCCGGCCACGACCGGGCGACCGCTCCCCTGGTGGCGCGGCTGGGCGGCGACGAGTTCGCGCTGCTCGTCGAGGACTCCACCGGCACGGAACAGCTCGCCGACCTCGCCGAGTCCCTGCTGAAGGCGATCCAGGCGCCCTTCGACCTCTCCGGCCACCGGATGTCGGTGTCGGCGTCGATCGGGGTCGTCGAGCGCCGGGCGGCGGGCACCTCGGCGACGGGCCTGATGCAGGCCGCCGACACCACGTTGTACTGGGCCAAGGCCGACGGGCGGGACCGCTGGACGCTGTTCGATCCCGAGCGCAACGCCCACCGCATGACCCGTCAGGCCCTCGCCTCCACGCTGCGCCCGGCCATCGAGCGCGGCGAGTTCAGGCTGGAGTACCAGCCGCTGGTCGGCATGGAGGACGGCCGGCTGCGCGGGGTCGAGGCGCTCATCCGCTGGGACCACCCGCAGTTCGGCATGCTGACGCCGAATCGGTTCATCCAACTGGCCGAGGAGGACGGCTCGATCGTCCCGCTCGGCCGCTGGATCCTGGCCACCGCCTGCCGACAGGCCCGGCAGTGGCAGCTGGACCACCCCGACGAGCCGCCGATCTTCGTCAGCGTCAACGTGGCGGTCCGTCAGGTCTGGGACTCCGACCTGGTCGCGGACGTGGCGAAGACCCTCGCGGAGACCGGGCTGGCCCCGCACCTGCTCCAGCTCGAACTCACCGAGTCCGCGGTGATGGGCTCCGCGGGCCGTCCGCTCCAGGCCCTCCAGGCGCTGAGCGACATGGGCGTCGGCATCGCGATCGACGACTTCGGCACCGGTTACTCGAACCTCGCCTACCTCAGCCGCCTGCCGGTCTCCGTCCTGAAACTGGACGGCTCCTTCGTACGGGGCTTCCAGTACGAGGGTGAGGGCGTCCCCCCGAACCCGGCCGACGAAGTCGTCGTCGAGGCGATGATCCAGCTCGCCCACCGCCTCGGCCTCACCGTCACCGCGGAGTGCGTCGAGACCTCGGCCCAGGCCAGCCGGCTGCGCCGCATCGGCTGCGACACCGGCCAGGGGTGGCTGTACTCGCGGCCGGTGTCGCCGGATCGTATCTCCGGGCTGATGGGCGTGCAGGCCTAGGAGGCCGCGGCGGCCGTGGGGAGGCCGTAGGCGTCCGCCACGAGTTCGTACGAACGCAGGCGTACGTCACCGCTGTGGGCGTTGCCCGTGAGCATCAGCTCGTCGGCGCCGGTGCGCTTGTGGAGGTCGTCGAGGCCGGCGCGGACCTCGTCGGCAGTGCCGTGGATGACGTTGGCGTTCCAGGAGGTGGCGAACTCCTCCTCCATCGGGCTGAACTCGTACGCCTCCGCCTCCTCGGGGGTGGGGACCAGGCCCGGGCGGCCGGTGCGCAGCCGGATCATGCTGAGCGCGGCGGCGCGGACCTGGCGGCGGGCCTCCTTCTCGTCGTCGGTGGCGAGGGCGGAGACGCCGATGAGGGCGTACGGCTCGGCCAGGACCGCGGAGGGCCGGAAGGACTCGCGGTACAGGTCCAGGGCCGGGATGGTGTTCTGCGCCGAGAAGTGGTGCGCGAAGGCGAAGGGCAGGCCGAGGGAGCCGGCCAGCCGCGCACTGAAGCCGGAGGAGCCGAGCAGCCAGACGGGCGGGCGGTGCGGGGACTGGACACCGCCCGGCGAGGTCGCCTGGACGGGGCCGGGCACGGCGTGGATCCGGCGGTAGGGGTGGCCGTCGGGGAAGTCGTCGTCCAGGAAGCGGGTGAGCTCCATGAGCTGCTCGGGGAAGTCGTCGGCGCCCTCACGCAGCCGGTCGCTGCGGCGCAGGGCGGCGGCGGTGGCGCCGTCCGTGCCCGGGGCCCGGCCGAGGCCCAGGTCGACCCGGCCGGGGGCCAGCGCCTCCAGCGTGCCGAACTGCTCCGCGATCACCAGCGGGGCGTGGTTGGGGAGCATGACGCCGCCCGAGCCGAGCCGGATGCGGCTGGTGTGGGCGGCGAGGTGGGCGAGGATCACCGCGGGCGAGGAGGACGCCACGCCCGGCATGGAGTGGTGCTCGGCGACCCAGTAGCGGTGGAAGCCGCGGGACTCCGCGAGCCTCGCAATGGCGACACTGGTGCGCAGGGCGTCGGTGGCCGTACGTCCGGCGCCGACGGTGACCAGGTCGAGTACCGAGAGAGGTACGGGGGCGGTGCCCTGTGCAGTACCTCGGATCTCGTCTTCCGCCACGGTGGGGTGCCTCCTGCTCATGAGCCGTGCGCTGTCGTCCACGCAACAACAGGAGAGTGTCCCCGGTTATTCCCCGGCGCGGTCACAGGTCTCCCTGGAGCCCCATCTTCCGTATCCCGTACGCCACTTGACCGCTTGCCCCCAAGGCCCTCGGGTACCCGGAGCGCACAACCTCACAGACCGGAAGGGATCGCCCATGACGCGGGAGAACACACCTCAGCCGTCGGACCTCGGGCCGCTCGAACCCGGCACCAGGCAGCGCGCCCAGTTGTCCATCCGTATCGCCGACATCGCGTGGACCGCGCTGAGTGTCGTCGCCGCCCTGTGGGTGATCCTGGCCACCATCGACGCCGTACGCGGCACCGGCTCGTGGGCGTACAGCGTGGTGGCCCTCGCCCTGCTCACGATCGGTCTGACCATGCGGGTCATCGGCATCCGGCGCCGGGGGCTGACCCGGCTCTGAGGAGGGCACCTCGGGGCGCTCACCACCGAGGCCCCGCTGGAGCGTCGGCGGTGAGCGCCTGAAGCCGTCCGCCTCACACCTGGACGATCGGCTCCCGCGTGAACAGCGCCCCCATCGCCGGAGCGTTCACCCGGCGGTCGGTCAGCCTCAGGGCCTCCCAGACGGTGACCTGGTTCGCGGTGAGGACCGGCTTGCCGAGTTCCTTCTCCAGGGCCTGGATGTGGCCGGCCGTGTGGAGGGCGGTGTCCGGGAGGAGCACCGCCTCGGCGTCCGGCGAGTCGGCCTGCCGGGCCAGCGCGAAGACCTCCTCCTCGCCCCAGGTGCCGACCTCCGCGGCGGTGATGATCCCGGCGCCGCGGACCTGGCCGACCTGGATCCCGCCCGCCCGCAGGAACTCGGCGAACAGGCCCGCCACGTCGTCCGGGTAGGTCGCCGCGACCGCCACCCGCCCGGCCTCGATCTCCTGGGCCGCGTGCACGAAGGCGAAGGAGGTCGAGGAGGCGGGCAGGCCGGCCGTGCGGGCCAGGGTGCGGACCTGCTCCTGGGCGCCTTCCCAGCCGTGCACGAAGCTGCCGCTGGTGCAGGCCCAGACGACGGACTCGGCGCCCGACATGCGCAGCTCCTCGACGCCCGCGGCGAGCCGCTCGGCGGAGCCCATCTCCAGGAGGGCGTCCACGCGGTGGGCGTCCGTGCCGATGTCGGTGTGGACCACGTCCAGGCGGATGTCGCTGCCCAGGAGCTGTTCGATGCGCGGGTAGTCGTCCTCCGCGGAGTGGCCCGGGTAGAGGAATCCGAGTGCGGTCATGTCCAGCCTTCCTGCTGCTGTTCTTCGTCCGGCAGGCCCCGGACTTCCGGCAGACCCGGAATCTCCGGGCGCAGGCCCGGTAGCTCCGGGCGCACGGGACCGGTCCTCGCCGCCGGGTCGATCAGCGCCTGGTACGGTCCCACGGCTCGGGTACCCAATCGGCGTAAGGCCGCCCACATCGTCACTTGGTTGGCCGAGATCACCGGTATCCGCAGCTCCGCCTCCAGTTGCGGGATGACGTCGTACGTCGGCAGGTTGGTGCAGCTGATGAACAGCGCCTGGGCGTCGGCCCGTACGGCCTTGTGGGCCATCTCGGAGACCTGCCGGTAGGGCACCTTCCAGATGTGCCGGGTCAGGCCCATGTAGGCGCAGCCGGTGACCGCGACACCCGCCTCGGCGACGTACTCCTCCAGCGACCTGGTCACCGACACCGTGTAGGGCGTCACCAGCGCCACCCGTCGTACGTCGAGCTCGACGAGGGCGTCCAGGAGGGCGCCGGAGGTGGTCAGGGACGGGACCGCGCCCGCCCTGGTCATGGCCGCGCACATGGCGCGTTCGCCTGCGACCCCGCCGACGAAGCTGCCGGAGGTGCAGGCGTAGGCGACGATCTCGGGGGCGATGGCGTTGAGCGTGCGCACGGCCTCGTGCAGGGTCGCGTGCTCGCTGACCAGCCGGGCCAGGTCGAGGCTGACCTCGACGGGGACGTACGGGGTGCGGGTCAGATGGAGCGAGATCTCGTCGGGGACCCAGCGCCACAGCTCGCGATCCAGCGCGAAGTCGAAGGGGGCGACGACACCGACACCGCGCTGAGGGCGCGGACCACCTAGAAACGAAACGTCCATGACGAAGACCGGCCTCACGGTGAGAGACGGAGGGACAGCGGAACGTACACAACGTCCGTGTTGACGAAGGTAGGTTCGGGTGCGAGCGTGGTCAATCCGCCCATGTCAAGCACATGTAAACACCGGGGTAGCCGCCGGTTTCCCGCCCACGTCAGACGCCCGGCAGCCCCGCGACAACCCGTAGAAACGGTGGCTCGATGTCCGTCCCCACCCTTCTGGTCCTTGACGCCGACCCCCCGCCGCGCCTCGGCCGGCTCACCGGCCGGGCCCGGATCGAGCACGCGGACGGGACCACGCTCGCCGAGCGACTGCCGTCCGCCGACGTGCTGCTGGTCTGGGACTTCGCCTCGACCGCGGTGCGCGACGCCTGGCCGGGCGAGGGGCCTCGGCCCCGCTGGGTGCACACGGCGAGCGCGGGCGTGGACCACCTGATGTGTCCCGAACTAGCCGTCTCCGACACGGTGGTGACCAACGCGCGCGGGGTCTTCGACCAGCCGATCGCCGAGTACGTGGCCGCGCTGGTCCTGACGATGGCGAAGGACCTGCCCCGGACCCTGGAGCTGCAACGCGAGGGCGTGTGGCGGCATCGGGAGTCCCAGCGGGTGGCCGGCACGCGCGCGTGCGTGGTCGGCTCCGGGCCCATCGGCCGGGCGATCGTGAGCACGCTCAAGGCGCTCGGCATCACGACCGCCCTGGTCGGCCGCCGCCCCCGCACCGGCATCCACGGCCCCGACGACCTCGACCGGCTGATGGCCCGCGCCGACTGGGTGATCGCGGCCGCCCCGCTCACCGCGGAGACACACGGCATGTTCGACGCCCGCCGCTTCGGGATGATGCAGCCCTCCGCCCGGTTCATCAACATCGGCCGGGGTCAGCTGGTCGTCGAGGAGGCGCTGGTGGAGGCGGTGTCCAAGCGGTGGATCGCCGGGGCCGCCCTCGACGTGTTCGACACCGAACCCCTGCCGCCCGAGAGCCCGTTGTGGCGGGTCCCGGGTCTGATCGTGTCCCCGCACATGAGCGGTGACACGGTCGGCTGGCGCGATGAACTCGGCACGCAGTTCGTGGAGTTGTACGACCGCTGGGAGGCGGGCAGATCTCTGCCGAACGTGGTCGACAAGAAGCGCGGGTATGTACCAGGGCACTGAACGTCGAGCGAGGGGCAGCAGATGCAGGACCTCACCGGACTGACCGCCGTACAACTCGTCGAGGGTTACCGCAAGGGGGAGTTCAGCCCCGTGGAGGCCACCCGGGCGGCCCTGGAGCGGGCGGAGCGGATCCAGCCCGAGGTGACCGCCTTCGTACGGCTGACCGGCGAGGAGGCCCTGGCGCAGGCGCGCGCGTCGGCCGACCGCTGGCGGCGCGGGGAGCCGTGCGGCGCGGTGGACGGCGTTCCGGTCACGGTGAAGGACATCCTGCTGACGCGCGGCGCCCCGACCCTGAAGGGCTCCAAGACGATCTCGGAGAACGGCACGTGGGACGAGGACGCCCCCTCCGTCGCCCGACTGCGCGAGCAGGGCGCCGTGTTCCTCGGCAAGACGACCACTCCGGAGTTCGGCTGGAAGGGCGTCACGGACTCACCGCTGTCGGGCGTGACCCGCAATCCCTACGACCCGACGCGCACCGCGGGCGGCTCCAGCGGGGGTGCCGCGGCGGCCGTGGCGCTCGGCGCGGGGCCGCTCGCGCTCGGCACGGACGGCGGGGGCAGTGTCCGTATCCCGGCCGCGTTCTGCGGGATCTTCGCCCTGAAGCCGACGTACGGGCGGGTGCCGCTCTACCCGGCGAGCGCCTTCGGCACCCTCGCCCATGTCGGCCCGATGACCCGGGACGCGGCCGACGCGGCGCTGCTGCTCGACGTCATCGGCGTGCCGGATTCCCGTGACTGGTCGGCGCTGGGCCCGGCGGCCGGCCCGTACACGGCGGCCCTCGCGGGCGGGGTGCGCGGGCTGCGGGTGGCCTACTCGCCGTCCCTCGGCGGCCAGGTGGCCGTGCAGCCCGGGGTCGCGGCCGCGGTCCGCCGTGCCGTGGAGCGGCTGGCCGGACTCGGCGCGTACGTCACCGAGGCCGACCCCGACTTCACCGATCCCGTGGACGCCTTCCACACCCTGTGGTTCAGCGGGGCGGCCCGGGTGACCCAGCATCTCGGGCCGCACCAGCGGGAGGTGCTGGACCCGGGGCTCCGGGAGATCTGCGGCCGCGGGGCCCGCATGAGCGCGCTCGACTACCTGGCCGCGGTGGACGTCCGGATGGACCTCGGGCGCCGGATGGGCCGTTTCCACGATTCCTACGACCTGCTGGTCACCCCGGCCCTGCCGATCACCGCGTTCGAGGCGGGCACGGAGGTCCCGAAGGGCTCGGGGCACCACCGCTGGACGGGGTGGACGCCGTTCACGTACCCCTTCAACATGACGCAGCAGCCGGCGGCGAGCGTGCCCGTCGGCACGGACGGCGACGGGCTGCCGGTGGGGCTCCAGATCGTGGCGGCCCGGCACCGGGACGACCTGGTGCTGCGGGCGGCCCACGCCCTGTACGAGGCGGAGGCAGCGGGCATCCGGCCGCCTGTCGCGGCCCACGCGAGGTGAGGGCTAGGCCCTGTCGTTTGGATCAGGTCGGCTGTGAGGTGCGGTTCCTTCCGGCCGACCCGAGCGGGGTCTGGTGCGTGCAGCTGCAAGGCGGAGGAAGGAGTCGACGCGGTGGGGGCACCTCCCGGCCGAAGGCTGGGGGGCGCGTGCCAGACCCCGCGACGCCGGGCTGAACCAAACGACAGGGCCTAGGCCCGGCTGAAACGCAGGCTCTCGCCGAGGGCGCCCGAGCGCCAGAGGTCGTTGCAGCCCTCGGCCAGGGCGTCCAGCCCCTCCACCACCTGGCCCCAGACGATGCCCGGCACCCAACCGACGTCGGCGTTCAGGAGCAGGTTGTTGCGCTCGTAGAACAGGGCCAGGTCGACCACCGTCGTGCCCGCGCGGACCACGCGGTCGTAGCCGTAGGACTTCGTGCCGAGTTCCGTGCCCGCGAAGGAGAAATAGCAGAGATCTCCGGGAATCGGGGTAACTGTCGGATTTTCCAGGGGTGGCTCTGTTTCCGCGAACGGCGGGAAAAGGGCGTAGATCTCGTTGCGTGCGTACTTCGCGTGATAGACGTCACCGGCGAGCGGGAGGGCGTCCCATACGGCCGCGCAGGTGATCGGCGCCCGGTCGTCGAGGAGCTTTGCCCTGGCGGTGATCCCGCGCTTGACCAGCGAGACTTCGATGTAGCGGTCAGCCATGCATTCCATGGTCCCCCGCCGGTCAAGGGGGCCTCGGTAGAAAAGTGGGCTCAAATCGATCCGCATAAGTCGCATCCGGTCGGGTAGCCGCGCCGCCATGGCTCCACCACTGGAACACGGCGAACACATATCCGGGACCACCCGCCGGTCGCTGCTCGCGGGGGTAGCGGCGCTCGGCGCGCTGGGCGCGGCCGGCTGCTCACGTGTGGCCACCGCCTCCACCACAGGAGGCGGTGAACTGCTCGACCGACTCAGAGCGGCAGGTGTCGTACGGCTGGGAATCGCGGGTGAGATCCCCTTCGGATACATCGACAAGAACGGCGACCTGACCGGCGAGGCACCCGAACTCGCGAAGGTCGTATTCAAGCGGCTCGGGGTGGACCGGGTGCAGCCCGTGCCCACCGAGTTCGGCTCACTCATTCCCGGGCTGAATTCGCAGCAGTTCGATGTCGTGGCGGCCGGGATGTACGTCACCCCGGAACGCTGCGAACAGGTGATCTTCGCAGATCCCGACTACCAGATGCTCGATTCCTTCATCGTGCGCAAGGGAAATCCCAAAGGTCTTCACAACTACAAGGACGTCGTCGCGAAGAAGGCGAAGTTCGCCACCGGTACCGGCTATGCGGAGATCGGGTACGCCGTCGAGGCGGGATACAAGGAGAGCGACATCCTGATCGTTCCCGATCAGGTCGCGGGGCTGAACGCGGTGGAGGCGGGGCGCGTCGACGTGTTCGCCGGGACCGCGCTCACCACCCGTGAGGTGGTGAAGAAATCGGCCAAGGCGGAGGCGACGAAGGCCTTCACCCCGACCGTGGGCGGCAAGCCGCACATCGACGGCGGTGCCTTCGCGTTCCGTCGCACCGAGACGAACCTGCGGGACGCCTTCAACGCCGAGCTGCGGAAGCTGAAGAAGAGCGGGGAACTGCTCCGGGTCCTCAAGCCCTTCGGGTTCACGCGGGCCGAGATGACGGACCTGACGGCGAAGGAGCTCTGCGGCGGATGACCTCCGGACTCTGGGAACTGGTGTTCAAGGGCATCTGGACCACCGTCCAGCTGCTGTTCTTCAGCGCGATCCTCGCCGCCGCCGTGTCCTTCGTGGTCGGCGTCGCGCGCACCCACCGGCTGTGGATCGTCCGCTTCCTCGCGGGCTTCTACACCGAGGTGTTCCGCGGCACCTCCGCGCTGGTGATGATCTTCTGGGTGTTCTTCGTGCTGCCCCCGGCCTTCGGCTGGCAGCTGGTCCCCCCGATGTGGGCGGGCACCCTCGCGCTCGGCCTGACCTACGGGGCGTACGGCTCCGAGATCGTGCGCGGGGCGCTCAAGGCGGTCGACCCGGCGCAGCAGGAGGGCGGGATCGCGCTGAGCTTCACGCCCTGGCAGCGGATGCGGCTGATCCTGCTGCCGCAGGCGGTGCCGGAGATGATCCCGCCGTTCTCCAACCTGCTGATCGAGCTGCTCAAGGGCACCGCGCTGGTGTCCGTGATGGGCATGGGCGACCTGGCGTTCAGCGGCAACCTGGTGCGGCTCGCGCTCCAGGAGAGCGCCGGGATCTACACGTATCTGCTGCTCATCTACTTCGTGATCGCCTTCCTCCTCACGCGGTTGATGCGGGGCCTGGAGAAGAGGCTGAAGGCGGGGGTCGGCAAGGAGCCCCAACGCGGTCTTGACACCGACGCCGAGCTGAAGCGTGCCCAGACGACGGGCGTAGGAGGTCAGGTCGCATGACGTGGGACTGGAGTGCCGTAAGCGACTTCATGCCGCAGTTCTGGGACGGTCTGCTGGTCACCCTGCAGGCCCTCGCGCTCGGCTCGCTGATCTCGTTCGCGCTGGGCCTGGTGTGGGCGCTGCTGATGCGCGCGCCCTCGCGGTTCGTGCGCTGGCCGGTCGGGGTGGTCACGGAGTTCGTGCGCAACACCCCGCTGCTGGTCCAGCTGTTCTTCCTCTTCTACGTGCTGCCCGAGTGGGGCGTGACCCTCTCGGCGCTGGCCACCGGTGTCATCGGCATCGGGCTGCACTACTCGACGTACACGATGCAGGTCTACCGGGCCGGTATCGAGGCGGTGCCGCCCGGTCAGTGGGAGGCGGCGACGGCTCTGAACCTGCCGCGGGTGCGGACCTGGCAGGTGGTGATCCTGCCGCAGGCGATCCGCCGGGTCGTGCCGGCCCTCGGCAACTACGTGATCTCGATGCTCAAGGACACCCCGATGCTGATGGTCATCACGGTCCTGGAGATGCTCGGCGAGGCGCGGCTGTTCGCCCAGGAGCACTTCCAGTTCACCGAGCCGCTGACCGTGATCGGCGTGGCCTTCATCGTCATCTCCTATCTGGCCTCCCTTCTTCTGCGATCCCTGGAGCGACGTCTTGTCCGCTGACACTCCCCTCATGAAAGAACCCGACGCGAACACCAACCCGCCGGTGGACGGCAGTGAGCTGATCCGCTTCGAGGACGTGACCAAGCGCTTCGGGTCGAACACGGTCCTGGACCGGCTGAACTTCTCCGTCGACTCCGGCAAGCACGTGACGCTGATCGGCCCCTCCGGATCCGGCAAGACCACGATCCTGCGGATGCTGATGACGCTGACCAAGCCCGACGAGGGGACGGTCACCGTCGACGGCGAGAAGCTGTTCCCGGCGCCGGAGAAGCAGCTGCGCGAGGTCCGCAAGAAGATCGGGATGGTCTTCCAGCAGTTCAACCTCTTCCCGAACATGTCGGTCCTCAGGAACATCACCGAGGCGCCCGTCACCGTCCTCGGCATGTCCAAGGACGAGGCGGAGGCACGCGCGCGTGAGCTGCTCGACCTGGTGGGCCTCGCCGACAAGGCCGGAGCCCGGCCGACCCAGCTGTCCGGCGGGCAGCAGCAGCGGGTGGCGATCGCCCGGGCACTGGCCATGCGGCCGCGGGTGCTGCTGCTCGACGAGGTGACCTCGGCTCTCGACCCGGAGCTGGTCGCCGGCGTCCTCGACGTGCTGCGGGACATCGCCCGCACCACCGACATCACGATGCTCTGCGTGACCCACGAGATGAACTTCGCCCGGGACATCTCCGACCAGGTCCTGATGTTCGACTCGGGCCGCATCATCGAGTCGGGCCCGCCGGAGAAGATCTTCAGCGACCCCGCGCAGGACCGCACACGGGAATTTCTGAGCGCGGTTCTCTGACTCCCGGAAATGAACAACGTTCAACCTTCGAGGTCCCGGACCCGGGTCATACCTCTGGCATATGCCAGCGTGTCGACGCCCCTGCTGAGAGGGCTTGGCCCGGGGACGGAATCTCGTCAACAGCCGCTCGCTACAAGCCTTTTGCCGGTTATCGTGGAGGGGATCGCTGTCTGGATTACGGCCCAGTAGTAGTGCGACCGAGCGAGCGCAGGGGGAACACCGTGGCGCTGAAGCACGAGCCGACCGCGCCGTACCACTCGGCTCAGGACGCGCTGCGCGTCCTGGAGACCGTGGCACGGCACACCGCCGGAGTCACCGACGTCGAACTCGCCCGTACCACCGGCCTCGACCCGGAGCGACTGACCACGCTCCTGAGGATGCTGCGCCGCGAGGGGTACGTCGAGCAGGTCGCCGACGGCGCGTATGTGACGGGGGACGCCCTGACCAGGCTCACCTCGGTGCACGACCGTGACGAGGCCCTGCGCGACCAGCTCCAACACACCCTCGACGAACTGCGCGACTCGATCGGCGCGGCCGTCTACATCAGCCGGTACGTCGACGGCGAGGTCACCATCGCCCAGTACGCCGACGGTCCCGCGACCCCGGCGGTCAACGAGTGGGTGGACTTCCGCTCCTCCGCGCACGCCACCGCGCTCGGCAAGAGCCTGCTCAGCCAGCTGGACCACAACGGGCGCCGCGACCACCTCTCCCGGCACCGCATGACCCGCCTCACCTCGCGGACCATCACCAACGACAAGCTGCTGCTCTCCCGCCTGGACGCCCAGCCGCCGACGGTCCCCCACCTCGACCTCCAGGAGTACGCGGTGGGCACGGTGTGCGCGGCGGTGCCGATCACCGCGGGTTCGCTGGTGGGATGCCTCGCGCTGTCCCTGCCGGTCGACCAGGCCCACCGTCTGCGCCAGGCGACGGACCGCTTGAACCGTGGGGCGGCTCCGGTACTGCTGTCACTGACGATCTAGGGCGACTGCCCGCGGGGCCGTGGTCAGAAGCACCCCTTCCGACCGGGTACTATTTTCTCTGTCGCCAGCCGCCGAAGGCGGAGGGCGAGAGTCATGCGCCGCTAGCTCAGTTGGTTAGAGCAGCTGACTCTTAATCAGCGGGTCCGGGGTTCGAGTCCCTGGCGGCGCACCGGTGAAGGGCCTCTCGTGGGAGCGAGAGGCCCTTCGGCGTTTTCCAGGCGCCGGTACGTCCCTGTTCCCGGCGGCCGCCACCACACCGGGTCCGTGCAGCGCAGGCCCTCCTTCCTGAGCAGCGCTCGGTTGATCTTGTTCGTCGCCGTGACCGGCATCCGCTCCACCACCCGCACGAACCGGGGCGCCATCTTCGTGCCGAGATCGGGCTGGGCTTCCAGGAAGTCCGCGAAGGCCACCGGATCGAAGGTCCCCGCGACGGTCGCCATCACCTGGTCCCCTGTCACCGGATCGGGCACCGCGTAGACGGCGACGGCCACCGCCCCCTCGTAGCGGGCGACGATGTTCTCGATCATCGCGGCCGCCAGGTTCTCGCTGTCGACGCGGAGCCGGTCGTCGGTGCGGCCCGCGAAGTAGAGGTAGCCGTCGGCGTCCCGGTAGAAGAGATCGCCGGTCCAGTACCAGCCTCCCCGGCGGCGCTCGGCCTCCGCCTCGGGGTTGCGCCAGTACCCCTCGAAGGGGTTCGGGGCCCTGTTCACCAGTTCCCCTATCGCCGAATCCCCGTTCAGCAGCCGCCCGGCCGCGTCGAACCGTGCCGGCGGACACTCCTCCCCCGTCTCCTGATCGAGTACGACGAGCCCGGGCCCCGCCCGCCCGACCGCGCCCCGCGGAGTCCCCGGCGCCCACTGGATCGCCGCGCCGCCCTCGGAGGACCCGTACCCCTCGACCAGCCGCACCCCGAACCGCCGCTCGAAGGCCGCCGCGTCCACGGCCCCCGCCTCGGTGCCGAAGCCGAGCCGCAGCGGGTTGTCCCGGTCGTCCTCGCGCTCCTCGGTGGCCAGGACGTACTGGATCGCCCGGCCGACATAGGTGAAGTACGTCGCCCCGTACGCGCGCACGTCCGCCAGGAACCCCGAGGCCGAGAACCGCCGCCTGAGCGCGATGCCCGCCCCGGTCGCCAGCGCGGGCGCCCAGTCGGCGATCACCGCGTTGCCGTGGAACATCGGCATGCAGATGTAGTGCACCCCGTCAGGGCCGAGCCGGAACTGTTCGGCCAGCGAGCGCCCGGCGGCGGCGAGGCGGCCCTGGGAGCAGAGCGCGGCCTTGGGGGCGCCGGTCGAGCCGGAGGTGAAGTAGAGGAGCAGCCGGTCGTCGGGCGCGGCGCGGGAGGCGTCCGGTTCGGCGTCGGCGTAGGGCGCCAGCAGGGTGTCGTACTCCTCGGTGCCGATCACCAGCAGGCGGGTGCCGGGGAGAACGAGGCCGCGCAGCAAGGGGAGTTGGGACGGTTCGGTGACCAGCAGGCGGCACTCGGTGTGCAGGATGTCGCGGGCGAGCTCGGCGCCGCGGCGGGTGGGGTTGATGCCGGCGACGGCGGCGCGGGCGAGGGCGGCGGCGCCCAGCCACTGCGGGTATTCGGGGATGTTGTCGAGCAGCACGCCGATGTGGGCCCCGGCGCCCGGCAGCAGGTCGGTGAGCAGTGCGGCCCGGGCGGCGGCGCCCGCCGCCACCTCGTGGTGGGTGAGCACCCGCCCCTCGAACCACAGTCCGGGCCGGTGGTCGCCCCACCGGCCGGCGACGAGCTCCGCGACCGTACGCCTCCTGGAGTCCATGGGGGCGTACGGTAGTTGACGGATCGTCAGATGTGGAGGTCTAGGACATCGCGGCGAAGGAGGCCATGAAGCCGACGCAGACCAGGACGACCACCCCGGCGAAGGCCACCACCGCGAAGGCGGCGCAGCCCGTCCCGCCGCCGGCGGGACGGGCCGTGGCCACGATGCGGGGGCCTTCGGCGTAGTGCGCGGTGACGACATCGCCCTCGAGCACGGTGCCCGGGCCGCCCTCCTCCTCGAAACGGACGACACGGCCGTCGCGGGCCCTGAACTCGTATACATGACGCAGGCTCGTGCGCACCCGGCTGTCGCCGCCGCCGTGCGCCACGGTGTACACCCGCAGGCACCGCGCCTCGGCGGTGAGCCCGCTCGTCCAGGCTCTGCGCATCCGCAGCCAGCGCCGCACCATGAGGTACGCGCCGGTGAGGGCCACGGCCATGATGAGGCCGGGAACGACGTAGAAGATGGCGTCCATGACAGATCCCCCGAGGTCAGGCACCGATCGCGTGATCGTGTGGGGAAACCTACCCCGGGGGACGCCTGGACTGTCTCAAGCGATGCTCAGAACGTGACGTCCGAGCAGGCGTAGAACGCGTTCGTCGTGTCGGCGATCGTCCACACCGCGACGATCACATGCCGTCCGCTGAGCCCGGACGGCAGGGTGCCGCTGTGCGAGAGGGTGGAGGGGGGTCGCTGGCCGTTGTAGGGGACGGTCAGGAACGGGGTGAGGTTGAGGTCGGAGCGGGCCAGGTTGTGGTTCTGGTTCCAGCCCGCCTTGGTGACGTAGTACTTGAAGTCGGTCGTGGCGTGCATGGCGGTGAACTGCCAGC
Organism: Streptomyces sp. SLBN-8D4; assembly: GCF_049739545.1. NCBI lineage: Bacteria > Bacillati > Actinomycetota > Actinomycetes > Kitasatosporales > Streptomycetaceae > Streptomyces > Streptomyces sp. SLBN-8D4. Next base: position 6,062,519 of record NZ_JBMGQC010000001.1, on the reverse strand, counting down.
GGAAGGTGTAGCTCTGGCCGCCCGTCACCTTGGTCGCCGGCCAGGCCGTGCCTGACGGGGTCCTGGGCGCGCTGAGCTGGCTGAAGCGGCTCACGCCGCCGTTGCATATCTGGCCGTCGGCGGGTCCGCCGGCCGGGAAGCCCTTGGGGCCCTCGACGCTCTGCGGCTCCCACTGGATGTCGCCGCAGTTCGCCACGGTGCCGTTCTGGCAGAGCTTCTGCCTGCTGATGGGGAGGTCGGTGTAGCCATGGCTGCTGGCGCCGCCGGAGGAGAGCACGACGGCTCCGGTGGTGGCGAGGCCCACCACGGCGGCGTACCACTTGGTCTTTTTGCGCATGCTGCCGCTCCTGGAGAACGTGGGGGAGGTGCAGTGAGCTTGCAGGTCTAGACCAAGTCCCAGATTATTACTGAGCGTTGACCATGTCCATACCAACTACGCCCCTTGTTCTCCGCGGCCCGCGCAGAAGGCCACCGTCAAGTCCTTCACCAGCGCCTTGCGTTCGTAGTCGTCCAGTTCCACCAGGCCCCGCATGGTCAGCCGGGTCACCGTGTCCTCCACCGAGTCCACGACCGAGGTCAGCACGGTGGACCGGTGCTGGGCGTCCAGCGCGGCGATCCGGCGGCGGTGCATCGCGGCGGCGACCTCGGGGGCGTACTCGACGCGCAGCGGCTGGACCGAGAAGACCTCGACACCGACGGGCGCGGTCTCCGCGGCCACCAGCCGGGTCAGCGCCTCCCCCGCCGCGTCGGCCGAACCGCGCCCCGAGCCCGGCGCCTCCACCGGGACCCGGGCGAGCGCGGCCTCGACACACTCGCGCAGGTAGGTCTCGTGGTCGTCGACGCCGAGGGTGGCCAGCGCGGTGTCCCGCACCCGCCACACCACGAGGACGACGACCCGGAGCGCGACCCCGCTCGCGTCGGCGGCCGGCATCGGCTCGCCGCGCCAGTGCCGCAGCCGTACGTCGACCCGGCGGCGCAGCAGCAGCGGGTTGACCCACATCAGGCCGGTGCGCCGGACGGTCCCCCGGTAGCGGCCGAACAGACCGAGCACCCAGGCCCGCCCGGTCCGGCCGCGGGCCAGTCCGCCGAAGCCGAACAGGCCGAGGGCACCGGCTCCGGCGTACGCCGCCCACTGCGCCGGGCCGAGGCCCGCGCCCGCGAACGCCGGAACCCTGAACGCCTCCAGTGCGAGCCGCGGCAACAGGCCGGCCCACCACGAGGTGACCGCGCACCCGGCCACCCCGCAGGTGCCGGCGAGGACACCCACCGCGCCCGGCAGCACCCGCGCGGGACGCTCGGCCAGCTCGGGGTCGACGTCGGGGGCGGGCCGCGGCGTGATCTGGTCGGGCCTGCGCAGGCGGGGCTGTTCTCCGGTGCCCTGCCGGCGGGCCACGACCGCGGGCTTCAGCGGTACCGACACCGGGTCCGGGTCGTCGCGGAAGAGCAGATGGACCGGGATCTCGGTGGTCGCCTCGTTCTGGATGAGCCGGGCCGGGCGGGCGTGCCCCTCGGACTCCGGTGTGGGTGAAGTGGTCGTAGTCATGCGTGTCTCCAGCCTCCGCGCCAGATGTCACCACAGGTGGTTACGAGAAGAGCCGCCGCCAGGTCTCGGGCCCCGGGTAGCCGTCCGCCGCGCCGCCCCGCCAGCCCTGGGAGCGCTGGAACGCCTCGACGCCCCGCCGGTCCGGCTCGCCCCAGCGCGGACCCGGCCCGGTCGTGTAGTACTTGCCGAACCCTTTCTTCACCAGCTGTCTGCCGAGCTGGGTGACGTACTCGTTGCTCGCGCCGGGCCGGAACATCGCGCGCCCGGGGTAGCCGGGGACGCCGTGCGAGGAGGGCGCCGACGGGCCCGCCGCCCCGGTCTGACCGCCTGCCGCCCCGATGTCCTTGCCCTTTCGGGTCACCAGCAGCGTCCAGGTCTGCGCCCCGGGCAGCCCGTCCGCGTCCTCGCCCCGCCAGCCCTGCGCCTGCTGGAACGCCTGGGTGGCCCTGCGGTCCGTGTCCGTCCAGCGGGGGCCGGGACCGGAGGTGTAGTAGCGCCCGGCGCCGCGCTCCACGAGCATGCGGCCGAGCTGGGTGACGTACTTGTTGTTGGCCCCGGGACCGAAGTAGGCGGCCCCCGGGTAGGGCGTCACGTCCGGCGACTGCGGCTTGGCGGTGTCCGGCTCGGACGTGGCCGGAACCCCGCCCGTCTTGGCACCCGCGAGCCCCTTGTACCGGTAGGCGACGTACCGGTCCGAGTTGCTCCAGTAGGCGTACGGGGTGGCCTGCCCGCGGGCGTGCGGGCGGGTCTCCTCGTAGGCGAGGTAGTAGGTGTGCGTGTAGTCCGTCCAGCCGCCGAAGACGACGACGTGCGAGCCCTGCTCGGGGTTGTCCGGGTTGTGGAAGAGCAGGATGTCGCCGGGCTGGAGGTCGTCCTTGGCGATCTTGATCCCGTACTGGCCCAGGCTGCCGGTCCACTCGTTGCCGGGCAGGCTCCAGGCCATGGACACGAAGCCCGAGCAGTCCTGCCGGTAGCCGTCGTCCCAGTAGGCGGACATGCTGTACGGCACCTTCGCGGCGACCCACTGCTTGGCCCGCCGGATGATGTCGGCGCGGGTGGTGGTCGGCGTCTTGACGGCGCCCGGTCTGCCGCCGGGGCCGTGCAGCGGGGCCTTGTGGCCCTGGGGGGTGTCGGGCTCGTCGACCGCGGGGACGCCTGGCCGGGCCCGGACGTGGGAGGCGGCGAAGGCCGGGGCCGTGTGGACCGCGCCGAAGGCGGTGGAGGCCGCGGCGGCGAGGATCACGGCCCGGGTGGTGGCGGGGTGACCGCCGGTCGACCGGGGGAGAACGCGCCGCCAGTGGACGCATCCGGGGCAGTCGCAGTCGCTCGCGGGATCGATTTCCTCGAATACCGGAGTCTCCATGCGACGCCCCTCACACTCCAGATAGAAATGTCCGCAACTGTGCACATTCGTCAGTTTCTCAACTGTCGCCCGGACGCGCATGCTGACGGTCCGAATGATGTACGCCGATCCGGAGCACCCTCCCGGATCGGGTAGAGTTGCCCAGGTCAGCAGGCGCCGCTAGCTCAGTTGGTTAGAGCAGCTGACTCTTAATCAGCGGGTCCGGGGTTCGAGTCCCTGGCGGCGCACAGACCATGACAGGCCTCCCGTGAAAGCGGGGGGCCTGTCATGCATTGGACGCGCCGCCCCGGCACACCGGAGCGACCCGGGGGCAGGACAGAGGCGGCTGGGGGCCGGGGTTCATCCCCAGGGAAGACACCGCATCAGCGGGCCCGGGGTTCGAGTTCCCGGCGGTGCACGACACGGCAGGCCTCCCGTGAAAGCGGGGGCCCGACATGTTTACCGCGCCACGGTGGATAGAGCATCCGTTCGAGTCCATGGCGGCGCACGGACACGGAAGGCCCCTCGCCCAGGCGGGGGGCCTTCCGGCATGAAGGGGGGCGTGAACCGGATTGAGGCGGCGGGCGTACGGATGTCCGCAACGACTCCACAAGGCCCCCCCAGGAGCCACAATGAACGCGTATGACCGGTAAACACCGCGTTTCGCATCTTGCGATCATGATGAGCACCGTAGAACCCTGGTTTTCAAGATGCTGCGTATATGCAGCAGTTGGGGGGCATGGAGCCGGTTGCCGGTGTTGCGGGGAAAGGGGCCCCGCTTCAGAGGACGCCGAGGGGGGCGTCTGCAACCGGAAGGTCGCTGTTACGTGTCTATTGTGACGATTGTGGTGACTGCGACCCACCACTGATGCGCCTGTGAAGGTCGAGGGGGACCCGAGCAGCCGTAAGGAAACGACAACACGCGGTTCGTTCGCGTGTGGGGGGATGACTCATGACGTCGACGCCGACGGGCGCCCGGCAGAACTTCGACCCGTCCGACACCACTCGGCTCAGGCCGGCTTCGCATGGGACCGGCACACTGCGCCGGATAAAGAAGGCCCTTCCGAAGTACGACTACGAGCACTACAGCAGACTGGCCGGTCCCCTCACCCAGCCCGACCCGGGCCGGCCCTACAAGGTGCAGTACCGCTCGCTGATCTCGCAGGAACCGCACCGCATCCGGGTCGCCCTGATGCTCGCCGCGGCCCCGCTGCTCTCGCTGGTCCTGCTGGCCTGGCTGCTCCAGCCGGAGCACTGGACCGAGCGCGACTACCCGGCCTTCTCGTGGCTGCCGGCCCTGGACATCGTCATGCTCGTCTCGATCGGTCTGATCGAGTTCTTCCGCTGCATGAACGTCCTGTCCAACGCGCACGCCACCCTGGTCGCCCGGGACCCCATCCCGGTCGTGCCCGAGACCGGCACCAGAGTCGCCTTCCTCACCTCCTTCGTGCCCGGCAAGGAGCCGTTGGAGATGGTGACGAAGACCCTGGAAGCCGCGGTCAGGATCCGCCACCGCGGCCTCATGCACGTCTGGCTCCTGGACGAGGGCGACGACCCCGCGGTCAAGGAGGTGTGCGCCCGGCTCGGTGTGCACCACTTCTCCCGCAAGGGCATCGAGAAGTGGAACCAGCCCAAGGGCCCGCACCGCGCCAAGACCAAGCACGGCAACTACAACGCCTGGCTGGACGCGCACGGCGACCAGTACGACTTCTTCGCCTCCGTGGACACCGACCACGTGCCGCTGCCCAACTACCTGGAGCGGATGCTCGGCTTCTTCCGCGACCCGGACATCGGCTTCGTGATCGGCCCGCAGGTCTACGGCAACTACGACAACTTCGTCACCAAGGCCGCCGAGTCCCAGCAGTTCCTCTTCCACGCGCTGATCCAGCGCGCCGGCAACAAGTACGGCGCCCCGATGTTCGTGGGCACCTCCAACGCCGTACGGATCAAGGCGCTGAAGCAGATCGGCGGCCTGTACGACTCGATCACCGAGGACATGGCCACCGGCTTCGAGATCCACCGCCACAAGAACCCGGCGACGGGTCGCAAGTGGCGCTCGGTCTACACCCCGGACGTGCTCGCGGTCGGTGAGGGCCCGAGTGCCTGGACGGACTTCTTCACCCAGCAGATGCGCTGGTCGCGAGGGACGTACGAGACGATCCTCAAGCAGTACTGGAAGGGCTGGTACTCGCTGCCGCCGACCAAGCTCTTCAACTACACGATGATGATCATCTTCTACCCGATGTCCGCCCTCAACTGGATCCTCGCGGCCCTGAGTTGCACGCTGTTCCTGGGCCTGGGCGCCTCGGGTGTGAACATCGACCCGACCGTGTGGCTGATGCTCTACGGCAACGCCTCCGCGCTCCAGATCGGCCTGTACATCTGGAACCGCCGCCACAACGTCTCCCCGCACGAGCCCGAGGGCTCCGGCGGTGTCGCGGGCATGGTGATGTCGGCGCTGTCCGCCCCGCTGTACGCGAAGGCGCTGGTCGACTCGCTGCTGCGGCGCAAGAGCAAGTTCGTGGTCACGCCCAAGGGCGACTCGGCCAGCCCCGATCGGTGGTTCGCGACCTTCCGCTACCACTGGTACTTCATCGCGATCTTCGGCGGCTCGATCGGTGCCGGTATCGCCCTCGGGCACTCGCACCCCGCGATGATCATCTGGGCGACCTTCGCCATGCTGATCACCGCGACACCGATCTTCACCTGGCGGCACATGCTGCGACAGGCGAAGAAGAACCCTGCCGACGCACCGCCGGAGGCCGTCGTTCCGGCTCAGGTTCCGGCACAGGCATCGGCGCGGACGCAGTACCAGCCGCAGCCGCTGCCCACCGCCCCGCACGCTCCGGTCCAGAAGCCGAGCTGGGCGGACTCGCACACGCACGACGAGGGCAACGACCAGACCATGCAGATCGCCCTCGGTGGACTTGGGGGACGTAAGGAATGAACGACCGTGCAGGCCGCCGCCGCGCCCGTCGGCTCGCGATCGGTACGGCGGTGGTGCTCGCGCTGGCCGGGATGAACGGTCCGTGGCTGTACCGCTTCGGGACGGCGAAATACCACCAGTACCAGATCGACAAACCCGAGTACAAAGCCGAGAACGGCAAGTGGGAGGTCGTCCAGTTCCCCGAGAAGTACCGGCAGAACACCATCCACGCGGCGCTGCTGCGCACCGGGAAGGTGCTGCTGGTGGCGGGTTCGGGCAACAACCAGGACAACTTCGACGCGAAGAAGTTCGACACCAGGATCTGGGACCCGGTCAAGGGCACCATCAAGAAGGTGCCCACGCCCAAGGACCTGTTCTGCACCGGGCACACACAGCTCGCGAACGGCAATCTGCTGATCGCCGGTGGCACCAAGCGCTACGAGAAGCTCAAGGGGGACGTCACCAAGGCCGGCGGCCTGATGATCGTCCACAACGAGAACCCGGACCAGCCGATCACCCTGCCGGCGGGCACCAGGTTCACCGGCAAGGAGAACGGCAGGACCTTCGTGTCCAGGGACCCGGTCGTCGTGGAGCGGGCCACGAAGGTCTTCGACAAGCGGACCGGGAAGTTCCTGCGCAACGACCCCGGGCTCGGGCGGATCTACGTCGAGGCACAGAAGAGCGGCGCCAAGTACGAGACGGGTACCCAGGACAACTACCGGATCCAGGGTCTGACCGGGACCGATGCCCGTAACACCTACGGCATCGCGCAGAAGCTCGCGCTCGACAAGAAGGACTTCCAGGGGATCCGGGACGCCTTCGAGTTCGATCCGGTCGCCGAGAAGTACATCAAGGTCGACCCGATGAAGGAGGCCCGCTGGTATCCGACACTCACGACGCTGAGCGACGGGAAGGTCCTCAGTGTCTCCGGGCTGGACGACATCGGGCAGCTGGTGCCGGGCAAGAACGAGGTGTTCGACCCCAAGACCAAGAAGTGGACGTACCTGCCGAAGGTCCGTCAGTTCCCGACCTACCCGGGGCTGTTCCTCATGCAGAACGGCAAGGTCTTCTACTCGGGGTCGAACGCGGGGTACGGGCCGGACGACGTGGGGCGTGATCCGGGCGTCTGGGACGTGGACAGCAACAAGTTCACGAAGATCCCCGGGCTCAGCGACCCGAACAGGATGGAGACCTCCGGAACCGTGCTCCTGCCTCCGGCGCAGGACGAGAAGTTCATGGTGATCGGGGGCGGCGGGGTCGGCGAGTCCAAGCTCTCCAGCAACCGGACACGGATCGTGGACATGAAGGCGGACAGCCCGAAGTTCGTGGACGGGCCGACGCTGGAGAAGGGGACGCGGTATCCGCAGGCGTCGATCCTTCCCGACGACACCGTGCTGGTGTCCGGCGGGTCGGAGGACTATCGCGGACGCGGTGACTCCAACATCCTCCAGGCCCGGCTGTACCACCCGGACACCAACACGTTCGAGTCGGTGGCCGATCCGCTGGTGGGGCGCAACTACCACTCCGGGTCGCTGCTGCTGCCGGACGGGCGGGTGATGTTCTTCGGGTCGGACTCCCTGTACGGGGACAAGGCGAACACCAAGCCGGGTACGTTCGAGCAGCGGATCGAGATCTACACGCCGCCCTATCTGTACCGGGACTCCCGGCCCTCGCTGTCCGGGGGGCCGCAGACGATCGCCCGGGGGGCCCCGGGGACGTTCACGTCTCCGCAGGCTTCCGTGATCAAGAAGGTGCGGTTGATCCGGCCCAGTGCGTCCACTCATGTGACCGATGTGGATCAGCGGTCCGTCGAGCTGAAGTTCACGGTGTCCGGGGACAAGGTGAAGGTGACGGTGCCGAGGAACAGGAACCTGGTGCAGTCGGGGTGGTACATGCTGTTCGTCGATGACGATCAGGGGACGCCGTCGAAGGCACAGTGGGTTCGAGTGCCGTAGCGCTCCCGCAGGTTGTCCTTCGGGCGCGGGAGCGCTGTGGCTTGTCGCGCAGTTCCCCGCGCCCCTAGGGCGTTGAACCCTCTGCCAGCTTCAACGCGTAGGTCGACCACCACTGGCCCGCCTTCGGGCCGCCCTTGCACTCGCCGTCCGACTCCCCCGGGCGCTTGACCCAGAGGTACGCGTCCACCAGCGGGTCCGCCGTCTTCGTCGTCGGCGTCTCCCCCAGGGCCCGGCCCGGCGGGTTGCACCAGCGTTCGTTCTCGTCGCCGTCCTTGTACGGGCCGTTGCCGTTGCGGCTGGTGTCGATGACGAAGTGTTTGTCGCCGACCTTGGCGGAGAGCTGCTTGCCGTAGGTGATGGAGTCCTTGGTGGAGTAGAAGTTGGAGACGTTCACCGAGAAGCCGTCGGCCTTCGCGATGCCGGCCCACTGGAGGGGTTCGAAGATCTGGTCGGGGTGGCCCCAGCCCGCGTTGCCCGCGTCCAGGTAGACCTTCGTGTTCTTCAGGGACTTGAGTTTCTCGACCGCGCCGGTGAGCAGGTCGTAGCGCTCCTCGTGGAACTCGTCCTTGGTGCAGCCGTCGACGAGGTGCAGGATGGCGTCCGGTTCGAGGATCACCGTCGCCGAGCGGTCGCCGATGCCCGCGGCCACGCCGTCGATCCACGTCCGGTAGGCGTTGCCGTCGGCGGCGCCCCCCTGGGAGTACTGGCCGCAGTCGCGGTGCGGGATGTTGTAGAGGACGAGAAGGGCCGTGCGGCCGGACTTGTCCGCGGCCTCGGTGAAGCCGCGCGCCTCCTGCTCCGGGTTCTCCGGGCCGATCCACTCGCCGGTCGGCTGCTGGGCGATCTTGCGGATCTGTTCGGCCTCGTCGTCCTTGCCGCTCTTCCGGTACGCCGCGACCTGCTTGGCCGCGTTGCCGTCCGGGTTGACCCAGAACGGGTCGGCCTCCTTGGGCTGCTGGGTGATCCCGGCGCCGGCCTTGTCGCCGTCGCCCTCCTGCTTCGGATCGTCCGACGACGAACACGCGGCGAGCAGCAGTGCCGCCCCCAGCACCGCCGCGGACGCCCGTGCACGGGCCGCCCTCCTGGCCCCCCTGCTGACGTACATCCAATTCCCCCCTGGGTGCACTGTGGAAAGCCTCAATCGTGACACACCGGTCGCGCCGCCCACGAGCTCGCCGGAGCCTTGTCCAGGAGCTGTTACAGCCCCGAAGGTCGGGGTAGGTACGCGCCGTACGGGGGCGCTCGTCGATGAAGGGGAGTGCTCAGCGATGCGGTACGCCACCAGGGAGATCCGGCTGGCCTCGGCACTGGTGGAGGCGGCGGACACCCTCGTCGAGGACTTCGAGGCCACCCGGTACTTGCAACGGGTCTCCGACCACTGCGTGGAACTGCTCGACGCGCGGGCGGCAGGGGTGATGCTCATCGACGGCGGCCGGTCGGTGTCGCTGGCCGCCAGCAGCCGGCACGAACAGGTGGCGCTGGATCTGCTGGAGGCGCAGCACGGCGGCGGGCCCTGCCTGGACAGTTACGGCTCTGGACAGCCCGTACCGCCGGTGTCCATACAGGTCGCCCACGCGGCAGACCGCTGGCCCGACTTCACCGAACGGGCCCTGCGGCACGACATCGTGACCACGTTCGCGGTCCCGCTGCGCCGCAGCGAGAACCTGCTGGGCGCCCTCAACGTCTTCGCGCCCACGCTGCCCGGCACCTCCCCGGCCGACGACGTCACCTCCGAGCTCCATGTCGCCCAGGCCCTCGCCGACGCCGCCGCCCTCGGTCTGCAGAACCGTCACGCCTACGCCCGGTACCGCACCCTGTCCGGCCAGTTGCAGGAGGCCCTGTCCAGCAGGGTCCGCATCGAGCAGGCCAAGGGGATCCTCGCCGAGCGCTGGAGCGTCCCCGCCGACCAGGCGTTCATGGCGCTACGGCAGTACGCGCGACGCCACCGGCTGCCCCTGGACCAGGTGGCGAGCGCGGTCATCGAGGGCGTCGCGGACGACGCCGAACTGCGCCGGCAGATCGACCGGAGCACCGACGGACCCGCGTAGCACCCTGGACCACCAGGGCGTATGACGGAGAGCCACGGCTTGGCGCCCAACAGCTCCAACAGCCTCTAGGCCCGGGCGCTCATCCGTTCTAGAGTCTTCTCACAGGTTACGGCCCCAGCCCCTGGCCGCAGTGATCACCACCGAGCCTCCAGGCCTCCCGTGCCGTCGCCGGGTTACTCCCGCACCCGAGCACGCGCGGTCGAGGACCAGCCCGGTCGGCGGCTTCGGGGGGAGCGGGTCGCCGACCGGGCCAGGTAACGCCCATGGGAGTCCTACAGGCCGGTGCCGGTCAGATACGCCGAGACGATCACGTTCGCCGTGTAGCTGCGGCTCGCCCGGTCGAAGGTGCCGCCGCAGGTGATGAGACGCAGTTCGGCGCGGCCCGACCGGCGGGGGCCGTAGGCCTGGTGGGCGTCGAAGCCCTCGCGGGTGAGGACGCGCACGTCGTCGACGGTGAACTCGGCGACCCTGCCGTCGTCACGGATCACCCGGACCGTCTCGCCCGGCTTCAGGGTGCTGATCCTGTGGAAGACGGCGGGCCGGGTCTCGGTGTCGAGGTGTCCCACCATCAGGGCGGTCCCGGCGGCCCCGGGTTTCGCGCCGGCCGCGTACCAGCCGACGACGCCGGGCTGGTCGAAGGGCGGCGGGTCGAGGGCGCCCCGGGCGTCCAGCCCGCGGGCCACCACGGGCGCCTGCACCCCGAGGTCCGGGATGTCGAGGCGTTGCGGCCGCGCTCCCGTCAGGGGCCGTGCGGCGGGCGGCAGTTCGGCGGCCGCGGGCAAGCGCCCGACCGCGGCCATGTCACCGGTGGCCGGCGTGGACCTGCCGTACCGTACGTCCGTGACCTCGGCGCCCCACAGCCACAGCCCGAGCAGCAGCACCGCCCAGGTCAGGCCGGTCAGCAGCCGTCCGGCCCCCAGGACGGGTCCGCGGTGGGCGGGGCCGCCTGCCTGGTCGAGGAAACGGTCGGACATCGCCGGTCAGTCCGTCCCGCGACTCCGGCGGCTGCGGCGCAGCACGACGGCCACCGCCGCGACCCCGGCAAGCACCAGGCCCGTCACCGCGTGCCCGGCGCCGGGCGAGACCGCGTGCGGCTCCATGGCGGAGAGGTGGGTGGCGGTCCAGCCGCCGCCGGCGTCGACGGGGGCGGCCGGGGTCGCCGGGGCCGCCTGGGCTGTGCCGCCCTTCGCCGCCGCGACGGTGATCCTGCCCTTCACCTCGAGGTCGGCGCAGGTGATCCGCACGTCGTAGGGGCCGGGCTGGACGGAGGAGCGGACGCGGGTCTCGCCGGTGAGACTGCCGTCGGCGCCGGTCAGCCGGGCGTCCGCCACGAACGCGGCCGAGGAGGCGGTGGCCGTCCTGCCCACGCAGCCGGTCACCCGGAGTGTGAGGTCGGCGCCGGGGGCGGGGGTCGACGGGGTCGCCGAGACGCCGCCGCCGTCCGCCGCCTGGGCCGCCTGCGCGGCCGGGGCGAAGGCGGCGACAGCCAGGACCGCGGTACAGAGAGTGAGGCGTAGTGAACCCATCGTGAACCTCCAGATATCTGGAGAGTCCCCCGGGCACCTCGGGCCCGCATCCCGAGAGGGTGCCGCGTTGCTCCGTTCGGGTCGGTCTCGGACCAGGTCCCGGATCAGAGGTCGGACGAGGTCTCAGATGCGGTCGACGAGGTCCGCGATCGAGTCCACCACCTTCGAGGGCCGGTACGGGAAGTCCTCGACCTGCTCGGGCCGGGTCAGGCCGGTGAGCACCAGGAAGGTCTGCATGCCGGCCTCCATGCCGGCCAGGACGTCGGTGTCCATGCGGTCGCCGATCATCGCGCTGGTCTCGGAGTGCGCGCCGATGGTGTTGAGTCCGGTGCGCATCATCAGCGGGTTGGGCTTGCCCGCGAAGTACGGCTGCTTGCCGGTCGCCTTGGTGATCAGGGCGGCGACGGCGCCGGTGGCCGGCAGCGGCCCTTCCGCGGAGGGGCCGGTCTCGTCGGGGTTGGTGCAGATGAAACGGGCACCGTCGTTGATGAGCCGGACCGCCTTGGTCATGGCCTCGAAGGAGTAGGTACGGGTCTCACCGAGGACGACGTAGTCCGGCTCGTGGTCGGTGAGGATGTAGCCGATGTCGTGCAGGGCGGTGGTCAGACCCGCCTCGCCGATGACGTACGCCGAGCCCTCGGGCCGCTGGTCGTCCAGGAACTGGGCGGTGGCCATGGCGGAGGTCCAGATGTTCGCGATCGGGACGTCCAGACCCATGCGGCGCAGACGGGCGTGCAGGTCGCGGGGGGTGTAGATGGAGTTGTTGGTCAGCACCAGGAAGGGCTTGCCGGACTCACGGAGCTTCTTGAGGAAGGCGTCGGCGCCGGGGATCGGTACGCCCTCGTGGATGAGCACACCGTCCATGTCGGTGAGCCACGAGTCGATGGGCTTGCGGTCTGCCATGTGCGGGATCTCCTGCCGTACGCGTGTACGCCGTGCTGCGTCGGCCCCAGCCTAGACAGTGGCCGGATCTTGGGGGAGTGGCCGGCTGGGGACAGGTCCCGGAAGGTCTGGGGTCAGCGGCGGCCGCGGGCCCGGAGGATCGCGCCCGCCGTGACCAGGAGGAGGGCGAGGGTCGCGAGGGCGGCGGCGGCCACGGCGGGGCCGGTGCTGGCGAGTTCCTCGGCCGCGTCCGTGAAGGGGAGGCTGTCCGGGGTGGGGGTGGTGGGGGCGTCGGAGGGAGCGTCGGAGGGGGTGTCCGCGGCGGAGCCGATGCCGAAGCGGTAGTCGTTGGACTGCCCCACCCAGTCGCCGTCGTCGCCGTGCCGCTGGACGACGGCCGCGTTGGCGGTGACCTCGTTCGGTACGGCGCCCGCGGCGAGCGCGAGCCGTACCTTCACGGTGAGGGTCTTTCCGGGGCCGACGGTGAGCCCGGCGCCGCCGAACGCCCCGACGAGTTCGTCCTCGTCGGTGGACTCGAACCGGACGGCGCGGGTGCGGGGGCCGTCGTAGAACTCCAGGCGGGGCTGCGCGGGCTTCAGGGCGTGGCGCTCGTCGACGAGGACGACGACGGGGTGGATGCCGGCGCAGGTGTGCCGGGTCGTGTTGACGAGATCCAGATACCAGGTGCCGAAGCCACCACCGGGCTCGTAAGCGGCGGGACCGCCGTGGATACGGGTGGTGAGCGGGAAGGCCCGGTCGGCGGGGGCGCAGGACTCGCCGACGGGGGTTGGGGCTGGGCCCGCCGCGGCCGGGGCCGCGGACACCAGGGCGGCTGCCGCCGCGAGGCCGAGAAGGGCGGGCGCATGACCGTGCACATACCGTCGCATAAACACATGACCATGCCGGTCGGGATCGGCCACCGGGGGATGCCGCACCGCCCGACCCACGAAGTCCCCTCGATCAGCGGACGCGGGGCGCACGGTTGGGGGTGTCTGGGCCCGTCTCGCGGGTGCGGCGGCTTGGCGAGGCTGAGCGCGCGGTACGGCGTCCGGCACCCGGCACCCGGCGTGGATCGCCCCACGCGCGACGCGGGGCATGGTGCGACGCACGCCTGGCGGCTCGGTGGCGTGCCCGGCGAACGGCATCCCGCCGCGTGACGGCCTCCCGGATCGCACGCTCGACCGGCCCGGCGCCCGGTGCGGAACGGCCCACGCGCCTGACGCGGGGCCTGGAGCGCCGCCCGCCGTGCCGACTCGGTCGCGCGGGCAGGAACCGGGCGGGTCAGGTCGGCTCGGTGTGGGTGGCTGACCGGGCCGCGTCCCGCCGGTTCCGGCCGTCACGCGTCGGCTCGGCCGAAGAGGGGAGCCAGGACGAGTTGTGCCGCGCCTTCGGCGACCTCGTCGGGGGCGGTGCGGACGGGGACCGGTTCCTCGCCGGTGCGCCGGGCGCGTTCGTCGAGGACGGCTTCGACGCCTCGTAGGAACGGGTCCGGGGCGCTGGTGACGGTACGGCCGCCCAGCAGGACCAGGTCGATGTCGAGCAGGGCGACGAGGTTGCCGGCCGCGATGCCGAGGACCCGTGCCGCCTCGGCGAGGTCGCCGCGGGCCACCGCCGTCAGGCACAGCGCCTCGACGCAGCCCCGGTCACCGCAGTCGCAGGGCGGGCCGTCGAGCTGGACGACCTGGTGTCCGAACTCCCCGGCCCCGGTCCGCGCACCCCGGTGCACGGTCCCGCCGATGACGAGCCCGGCACCGAGGCCCGTACCGAGATGCAGATACGCGAACGACCCGCGCTCCCCCGCGACCGCGAGCCCGAGCGCGGCCGCGTTGGTGTCCTTGTCGACCGCGATAGGCACCCCGAGCCGCCGTGCGAGCGCGTCCCGCAGGGGGAAGCCGTCCCACTCGGGGAAACCGGTGACGCGGTGCAGCACGCCCCGGGTGTGGTCGAGGGGGCCGGGGAGAGCGACGCCGACTCCGAGGAGGGCGGGGAGGGAGCCGGCGGCGGCACGCGAGGAACCCGACCGCGCGGCGACACCCTTGGCATCGGACCCGAGCGCGGTTGAACCCGCGTCCGCCTCGCCCTCTCCCCCCACCCCCCTCGCCAGCGCCTCGACCTCCCCCGCGACCGCCCTCACGACGGCCTCCGCCCCCGCCCCCAGGTCCACCGCGGCGCACCGTTCCCCGACCACCGTCCCCGCGAGATCCACCCGCACCGCCCGCAGCGCGTCCCGGTCCAGGTGGATGCCGACCGCGTGGCCCGCCCCGGGCACCAACCGCAGGACGGTCCGTGGCTTGCCGCCTGTCGAGGCCCGGTGTCCCGCATCCGCCGCGAGGCCCGCCTCCCGCAGCCGTCCGGTGATCTTGCTGACGGCCTGTGGGGTCAGCCCGGTCCGCTCGGCGAGTTCCAGCCGGCTGATCCCCCCGGCACCGGCGCCCCGCAGCAGGTCGAGCACGAGCGCGGTGTTGTGGCTGCGCAGGGCCGGGAGGTTGACGCCGCCGTTCGTCCTGTTCACGCCTGCCATTGTCCGTCACGCTTGCACTTTGGCAACACCGTTGCGAAAGTGGGGGCATGACTGCTGCTGACCTCCGCGTGGGCCTCGTCGGCTACGGCCTCGCGGGCTCCGTCTTCCACGCCCCGCTGATCGCCGCCACCGAGGGCCTCACCCTCGACACGGTGGTGACCTCGAACCCCGAGCGGCAGGAACAGGCCCGCGCCGAGTTCCCGGACGTCCGCACCGTCGCCGGCGCCGACGAGCTGTTCGCCCGCGCCGACGAGCTGGACCTGATCGTCATCGCGTCCCCCAATAAAACGCACGTCCCGCTCGCCACCGCCGCCCTGGAGGCCGGTCTCCCGGTCGTGGTCGACAAGCCGATCGCCGGTACGGCGGCCGAGGCGCGCGAGCTCGCCGCCCGCGCCGAGGAGCGCGGCCTGCTCCTGTCCGTCTTCCAGAACCGGCGCTGGGACAACGACTTCCTGACCCTGCGCCACCTCCTCGACGAGGGCGAACTGGGCGACGTCCGGCGCTTCGAGTCCCGTTTCGAGCGGTGGCGGCCGCAGCCCAAGGGCGGCTGGCGCGAGTCCGGCGACCCGGCAGAGATCGGAGGTCTGCTCTACGACCTCGGCAGCCATGTCGTCGATCAGGCCCTGACCCTCTTCGGGCCCGCCGCCTCCGTGTACGCCGAGGCGGACGTCCGCCGCCCGGGCGCGGAGATCGACGACGACACGTTCATCGCGATCACACACGCGAGCGGCGTCCGCTCCCACCTCTACGTCTCCGCCACCACCGCCCAACTCGGCCCCCGCTTCCGGGTGCTGGGCTCCAAGGCGGGCTATGTGAAGTACGGCCTGGACCCGCAGGAGGCGGCCCTGCGGGAGGGCGAGCGCCCCGGCACCGCGGCCGGCTGGGGCCGGGAGCCCGAGTCCCTGTGGGGCCGGCTGGGCGCGGGCGAGTCCCCCGTGACGGGTGGCGGCAGCCCCGTCCCCACCCTCCCCGGCGACTACCCCGCTTACTATGCGGCCGTGGCCAGGGCCCTCTCCGAGGGCGGCACCAACCCGGTGACCGCACTGGAGGCGGCCGCCGCCCTCGACGTACTGGAGGCGGCGCGCCGTTCGGCCCACGACGGAGTGGCGGTGCAGCTGTGACGCACAACACCGGGCTGACCCCGAAGTTCCAGCCGGAACTCACCCCGCCCCTGGAGGAGCTGGAGGCGCAGGAACGCCGCCTGGTCTTCCGGCAGTTCACGTACGAGGACGCGTGGGCGCTGGGCTCCCTGCTGGTGGAGCTGGCCCGGGAGCGGCAGGCGCCGGTGGCCGTCGACATCCGCCGCGGCGGCCAGCAGCTCTTCCACGCGGCCCTGCCGGGCTCCACCCCGGACAACGACGCCTGGATCGACCGCAAGCGCCGGGTCGTGGAGCGCTACGGCTCCGCCTCCTACCTGGTCGGCGCCCGTTTCCGCGCCAAGGGCAGCACCTTCGAGGAGTCCTCGCGTCTGGACCCGGACGAGTACGCGGCCCACGGCGGCTCCTTCCCGATCACGGTGGACGGCGTGGGCGTCGTCGGTGCGGTGACGGTCTCCGGTCTGCCCCAGCTCGAGGACCACCGTTTCGTGGTCGAGGCGCTGGAGGAGTTCCTGAGCAAGGACCGCTGAAGGGCCGGTAGCGGAATGATCGCCGGGTACTCCCGCGTTGGCACCTGCCATGAAGGAGACCATCGGAAAGTACGGCATCTGGAACGGCGGCGGTCTGCGCGGCGAGGACCCGTCCCTGCGGGGCGAACGCGCCGAGGCCGCCGCCGAGTTGGAGGAACTCGGGTTCGGCGCGATCTGGCTGGGCGGCAGCAGTTCGGCCGCCAACGCCGCCCCGCTGCTCGACGCGACGTCCCGGATCGTGGTCGGCACCAGCATCCAGAGCATCTGGGACCACGAACCCGAGACCGCCGCCGCGAGCTTCACCGACCTGAACGCCGCCCACTCCGGCCGCTTCGTCCTGGGCCTGGGCGTCAGCCACGCCAAGCTCGCCGAGCAGTACCGGCGTCCGTACTCGGCCCTGGTGGCCTACCTGGACGCCCTGGACAAGGCGGGAGTCCCGGCCGAGGGCCGCGCCCTGGCCGCGCTGGGCCCGAGGACCATCGAGCTGGCCCGGGACCGCGCGGCCGGCTCGATCCCGTACCTGATCACGGCGGACCAGACTGCCCGGTCCCGTGAACTCCTGGGCGAGGAGCCGCTGTTGGCCCCGGAGCTGAAGGTCGTCCTGGAGTCCGACCCCGCGCGGGCCCGCACCGTGGCCCGCGACTGCCTGGCCATCTACCTGGGCCTGCCCAACTACACCAACAACTTCCTCCGCAACGGCTTCACGGAGGACGACCTGTTGGACGGCGGCAGTGACCGCCTGGTCGACGCGGTCTTCGCCTGGGGCACGGACGACAGGATCCGCGCCCGCGTCGACGAGTTCACCGAGGCGGGCGCGGACCACGTGGCCCTGCAGATCGTGGACGGCGGCCCGCGCTCCAGCCTCCCGAGGGAGGCCTGGCGCAAGCTCGCGTCGCTACTGGGGTGAAGATGAGCCACCAGGGGCGCGGGGTGCGCGACCAGCCGAAGACGGCCCGCAGTCGCAAGGCAACGTGCATCCCCGGCTCACCCAGCGGAGCGTCTACGCGTCCTTGAACTCCTGCCTCTGCCGCCCGAGCCCCGAGATCTCCAGCTCCACCACATCCCCCGCCCGCAGATACGGCTTGGGCTCGGGCTCCCCCATCGCGACCCCGGCGGGCGTGCCCGTGTTGATCACGTCGCCGGGGTACAGCGTCATGAACTGGCTGACGTACCGCACCACTTCACCGACGGGGAAGATCTGCTCGGCGGTCGTGCCGTTCTGCTTCGGCTCGCCGTTGACCCACAGCTTCAGGGACAGGCTCTGCGGGTCCGGAACCTCGTCCGCGGTCACCAGCCACGGTCCCAGGGGATTGAAGGTCTCGCAGTTCTTGCCCTTGTCCCAGGTCCCGCCGCGCTCGATCTGGAACTCCCGCTCGGACACGTCGTGCGCCACCGCGTATCCGGCGACATGGGCGAGCCCCTCCTCGGGGGACGACAGGTACCGGGCCGTACGCCCGATCACGACCGCCAGCTCGACCTCCCAGTCGGTCTTCACCGACCCACG
The DNA here is from genome assembly GCF_049739545.1 of Streptomyces sp. SLBN-8D4. Classification (NCBI taxonomy): domain Bacteria; kingdom Bacillati; phylum Actinomycetota; class Actinomycetes; order Kitasatosporales; family Streptomycetaceae; genus Streptomyces; species Streptomyces sp. SLBN-8D4. Next base: position 6,044,645 of record NZ_JBMGQC010000001.1, on the reverse strand, counting down.
GGGGACCAGGACCGTGTCGTACGGTCCCACCACGGTGTCCGCGGCCTTGAAGAAGATCACCGGCTCGGCGGGCGGCTCGGCCCCCGTCTCGCGCGCGTGGTCGTGGTAGTTCAGGCCGATGCAGACGATCTTCCCGATCCGCCCGAGCGGCGGCCCGACCCGCAGGCCCGTGGCGTCCAGCGCCGGCAGGTCCCCGGCCTCCGCGGCCGCGCGGACCCGGCCGAGTGCCGCGTCGTCGGCGAGCAGCGTCCCGTCGATGTCGTCCACGACTCCCGACAGGTCCCGCAGGACCCCGTCGGCGTCGAGCAGCGCGGGCGTCTCCGTTCCCGCCGTACCGACTCGCAGCAACTTCATGATCACAATCTCCCTCGATCGCGGGGCGCCCCCGACGGGTGCAGCCATCGGATGACTGGTCGATCCTCCAAGCTGAGCGTCCGGTCCGCAATACCCGGTTCACGTACTGGACCGTCACCACGCCGGTCAGTGGTAGAGGGCAGCCCTCTCGACCGCGGCCCACGTCGAACTGGTCACCACGTACAGCGCGGCGGCCAGGGGCACCACCGCCACGGTGAAGAGCGTGAAGAAGGACATGAAGGGCATGAGCCTGGTCATCGCGCCCGCCCCGGGCACCGGCTGCCCGTCCGTCACCGGCATGACCGGGTTCGTGGCCATCATCCGCTTCGTGCGGCGGTAGTTGAACGTCGCCACCACGACCACGAACGCGAAGAGGCAGACGTACACGAGGCCCTCTCCCCCGAACACCCCGCCATGACCGAGCGCGTCCGCCCAGCGGCCGCCGAGCGGTGCGGCGAACAGCTCGTGGCCGAGCAGTTCGTTCGCCTTGCCGCCGATCGTCGTGTTGGAGAAGAGGTGGTAGAGCAGGAAGAACGCGGGGAGCTGGAACAGCCCGGGCAGACAGCCGGACAGCGGTGAGACCTTCTCCTCGGCGTGCAGGGCCAGCACCGCCTTCTGGAGCTTGTCGGGCTGGTCCTTGTGCTGCTTCCGCAGCTCGGCGATCTTCGGCTGGAGCTTGGTTCGGGCCTTCTGGCCGCGGGCGGCGGCGCGGGACAGGGGGTGCACGAGCAGTCGTACGAAGGCGGTGAACAGGACGATCGCGGCGGCGGCCGCGGTGGCGCCGAACAGGGGGTGCAGCAGGTCGGCGAGGTGTTGGACCAGATCAGCGAAGACGGACATGGGTGAGCCCTCCGGGGGTCTCGTCGTGCCGGAAGTGAGGAAGGCGGCATGACGACCCGCGCGGGGTGCCCCTGAAGGAGTGAGCCCCTACGCGGCGGTCGCCGGGAGGGCGCGACCGGGCGCTCGGGGGCGGGGGCGGCCCTTGGCGTCGGGGTCGCGTTGCGAGAGGAAGGCCGTACGGCGAGCGCGGTCGCGGATGGCGGTGCGGACCCGGGTGGGCGGCACGGAGGGCGCGCAGCGCGAGGCGATCAGCGAGCAGGCGGCGAGCGCGGAGCCGGCCGCCGCGGTGGCGGCGAGCGCGACGGCGGCGGAGAGGCTGCCTGTGTCGAGCAGGACGAGGTCGAGGACGAGGAGCAGCAGCACGGCGGCGGGGCGCGGTGTCGTCCAGTTGCGCGTCATGGCCACCTCCCCTCTCGCTGCGAGTCCTCCCCCGGTTATACCTGATCGACCGCGATCGGCTGCAGGAGCCTCTTCGGCCGGAGCAGCGCCCGGCTGACCGGATTCGCCGGGTCGGGGTCGAGTCCGGGGCCCGGCACCATCAGCACCTCCTCGACCGGTACGACGATCCCGCAGGCGGGGCATTCGCCGTAGGAGCCGAGTTCGGTGCCGCACTCGGCGTGTTACATGGGCTCCTGCGCCGGAGTCGCCCTGACGATCGCGCTCGCCACCTCCACCGGCGGCGGCCTCGCCCACGGCGCGGACATCGCGATGCTGGTGTCGGCGGGACTGGCGCTGGTGGCGGCCGCGAGCGTGGTGGGACTGCGGGAGCAGTGACGCCGTCAACGCGGGCGCGTCGAGACGAGCTTGCCCCACACCACCAGCCGGTACCGGGACGTGTACTCCGGAGTGCAGGTGGTGAGGGTGATGTAGTGACCGGGCTCGGTGTAGCCGTGGGCGGGATGGACCGTCGAGCGGGGGATCGGGCCGATCACTCCCGAGTCGCGGGCCGAGGTCTGGCGCAGGGTTTTGTCCACGGCGTACGTGTAGAGCGCGCTCCGCGTCTCCACCTGGACGGTGTCCCCGGGCGCGAGCCGGTTGACGTACCGGAAGGGCTCGCCGTGGGTGTTGCGGTGCCCGGCGAGCGCGAAGTTCCCGGCACCGCCCGGCTGCCCGGTGCCGGGGTAGTGGCCGACGTACCCCTTGTTGAGGACGCTCCCCTTGCCGACGCCCTCGGCGACGGGGACGCGGAGGTGGAGCCGGGGGATGCTGAGGACGGCGTACGTCCGGGACAGGTCGGGCGTGACGGCGGAGTGGTCCGGGGCGCCGTCGCGGAGCGGCCGCCCGGCCCGGGAGCCCGGGGCCGCCGTATCAGAGGACGGGGACCCGGCCCCGGCCCCGGATTCGGCGGCCGTACCGGCATCGGTCCCCCCGCCCCGTCCCCACTCCCGCTCCAGCGCCTCGACCCCGCGCTGAGCGCCCTCCCGGGCCTCCCGGTTGGTCCACCACAGCTGGTGCACGACGAGCAGCAGCAGGACGACGCCCACGGTGACGAGCAGTTCGCCGCCGGTCCACACCGCACGCCGGCGACGCTCGCGCCGACGCCGGGCTCCGTGGTGCATGATGCGCTGCCGCATGGGTCACGCCTCCTCGGACGGGGCCGCCCGCACGATAAGGGCGAGACCTCCAAGTCACCAGTGCCGGGGGCCTCGTAAACCTGAGGGGCGGTCTACGGGACGGCGGTGCAGGGACAGACGCGTCCGGTATACCCACTTCCTCCACTGGTTTTAGGAAGGGCTGTCAAAACTTGCTGTCACACCTCTCGACAAGCCCACTGGCCACACCCGATGCTTCGTCTGCATGAACGGGGCAGGCAACGACGCCGGCCAGAAGGCGCGCGTCGATCCATCGGAGTTCGGAGTAGCCATGATCCGACGCAGAACGCTGCTGACAGCCGCAGGAGGCACCCTCCTCGGCAGCGCGCTGGCCACCGGTACCGCCCGTGCGGACGCCACGATCGCGGTGAGCCCGGGGACCTCGTACGGCACCTGGGAGGGCTGGGGCACCTCCCTGGCCTGGTGGGCCAACGTGTTCGGCGCCCGGGACGACTTCGCCGACATCTTCTTCACCACCAAGTCGACGTCCTACAACGGCACTTCGCTCCCCGGCCTCGGCCTGAACATCGCCCGCTACAACCTGGGCGCGAGCAGCTGGAACACCGTGAACGGCGAGTCGATGGTCGCCTCCGCCAACATCCCCGCCTTCAAGCAGATCGAGGGCTACTGGCAGGACTGGAACAACGAGGACCCGACGTCGAGCGCCTGGCACTGGACGGCGGACGCCAACCAGCGGGCGATGCTGCAGAAGGCCACGTCCAGGGGCGCGACCTCGGAGCTCTTCGCCAACTCCCCGATGTGGTGGATGTGCAGCAACCACAACCCGTCGGGCGCCTCCGGCGGCGGCAACAACCTCCAGACCTGGAACTACCGCCAGCACGCCTCCCACCTCGCCGCGACCGCCCTGTACGCCAAGAACAACTGGGGTGTGAACTTCTCGACGGTCGACGCCTTCAACGAGCCCTCCTCGTCCTGGTGGACGGCGACCGGCACGCAGGAGGGCTGCCACATGGACGCGTCGGTCCAGTCGGCCGTACTGCCGTATCTGCGCAGCGAGTTGAACAACCGCGGCCTGACCGGCGTGAAGATCTCGGCCTCGGACGAGACCAGCTACGACCTCGCCCGCACCACCTGGAACTCCTTCAGCTCGACGACGAAGGGGTACGTCAACCAGGTCAACGTGCACGGCTACCAGGGCTCGAACGGCCGTAGGGACCTGTTGTACACGGACGTCGTCACGACGGCCGGCAAGAAGCTGTGGAACTCCGAGACCGGCGACGGCGACGGCACCGGTTACACCACGGCCTTCAACCTCCTCTACGACTTCCGCTGGCTGCACCCCACGGCCTGGGTCTACTGGCAGGTCATGGACCCGACGGCGGGCTGGGGAGTGATCAAGTACGACGCCGGTACCCTTCAGGCCGGCGCGATCGAGACGAAGTACTACGTGCTCGCCCAGTTCAGCCGTCACATCCGCCCCGGCATGAAGATCATCGACACGGGCGTGAGCAACGCGGTCGCGGCCTACGACTCCTCGGCCAGGCGCCTGGTCATCGTGGCCCTGAACACCTCCACCTCGGCCCAGACCCTGACCTTCGACCTGTCCCGCTTCACGACGGTGACGGGCGGCTCCGGCGGCCTGGTCCCGCGCTGGAGCACGGTGACGACGGGCGGCGACAAGTACGCGTCGTACTCCAACACCTTCCTGAGCGGAAAGTCGGTGGCGGTGCCGTTCGCCGCGAAGGCGGTGCAGACGCTGCAGATCGACGGCGTGACGATCTGAGGCGGGGGTGCGGGCCGGACCCCGACCTCTTCTCCTGTTAACCGGGCCCTGGCCTGCACCTCCCTCTTCTTTGCCACTGATCGGCAGTACGGTGTCACCCATGCGCCCCGACACGCCTGCCGAGAACGTCGACCACAACGCCGAAGCGGCGCGCCTGGAGCGGACCGCCGACCGGTATCCCGAGGACGCCGAAGCCCTGCTCCTGCAGGCAGCGGCCCATCTGGAACTGGCCGGCGACCGCCCCGCCGCGTCCTCCCTCTACGACCGCCTGCTGGCCGCGCAGGACGGTTTGGAGAACCCGTTTCTCGTCCGTGCCCTGAAGGCCGCGAACCTCTGGGAGTACGGCCACGAGGCCGAGGCCCGCGCGATCATCGAGGGCGTCCGCGGGGCGGCCCCCCGGGACCCGGCCCCCTGGGTGATCGTCGCGGAGGCCCTGGAGTCCCACGACGAGCTGGAGCAGGCGCAGGAGACGTTCACGGCAGGCGCCCGGGTCCTCCTGACGGACGTGGCGGAACCCCCGTACTCCACCCATCCCCTGCTGTTCGGCCGCCACCGCGTCCGCCGCATGCTGGGCCTGGCCCACGACGACTGGGACGTCCTGGCGGACACCCTCCACTCCTCCCCGGTCTCCCTGGACGAACTGCACGACCCGAAGCGCGTCTGGTCGCTCGGCTCGGAGAACCCGGCGGAGCTGGAGGCGGAGATCTCCCGCCTGCGCGCCGAACTCGGCACGTTCCGGGCGGCGTTGTCCCGCCCCTTCCCGGTGGCGGTCCTGCACTGGTCCGCGGGGGAGCTGGCGGAACTGGTGGCCGGATACCCCTCCCTCTCCTCGGAGTACCCCTCCCACGAGGAGCACCTGGCGACGATAGAGGCGTCCCTGCGCGAGCTCGCCGCCTCCGGCACCCCGAACCTGGGCATCGTGTCGGGCACGGTCCCGTCGTACGAGGCCTTCGCAGCCTCGGAGGGCACGTCCCCGGCAGAGGTCTCCCTGCTCCCCCAGTACGCGACGACCCTGGCGGCCCGGGGCCGCGCGGTGGAGTGGCCGCCGCAGCGGGGGGCGGTTTGCTGGTGCGGGTCGGGGCGGGGGTATGGGGAGTGCCACGGGGAGTGACACGGGAGTGACACTGGTGGGCTGGGGCCGGGGATGTGTTCCCCGGCCCTCTCCCTTTCCCTCAAGTGCCGGAAAAGACGCACTATTTACCCAAAGGATCTTCACTGACTGTGAAGCATGTCCCTAAGATGCGGAGATCAACAGGCCTGACCAAGAGGGGACTTGGGCGGGCCTCTCAATTTCCCGTGGGGGATTCATGCGTATACGCGTTGCGGCCGCCGTCGTTTCCGGTGCCGCCGTTCTGTCCGCGCTCGCTCTTCCGGTGACCGCCCAGGCGGCGGTACGGACGGGTGCGGAGGCGAAGCTCAGCTCCTTCACCTCGCGGTCCGTTCAGCCGAGAGACTCGTTGGGAAACATGAAGTTCTCCAACGCCGTCATCAACGGGGGCAAGGACATCGTCCTCGGCACCACCGGCACGAAGACCGTCACCGTCACCTACACCGCCAAGGACGAGAGCGGCGTCGCCGTCACCGAGGCCTTCCTGTGGCAGGGCACCGACAGTTCGACCACCGAGGGCATCACCGGCGGCCTGGGGACGGACGACGACCCCGACTGCACGGAGACGGCGACCCAGGGCACGTACACCTGCAAGGCCGTCTTCAACATCCACCCCGCCACCGACATGAAGGACAACGGCGTGGCCGGGACCTGGAAGCTGTTCCTGGGCGGCTGGGACCTGTACGCGAACGCCAGCTACAACGACGACGTAGCCACCGCCTCGATCAAGAAGGCCGCCACGCTGACCGCCAACGCCACGCCCGAGCCGGTCAAGAAGGGCAAGACCATCACGGTCACGGGCAAGCTCGCCCGCGCGAACTGGCAGACGGGCAAGTTCGCGGGCTACGTGTCCCAGCCCGCGAAGCTCCAGTTCCGCAAGAAGGGCAGCAACACCTACACCACGCTCAAGACGGTGAAGACGAACAGCACCGGCGTCCTGAAGACCACCACCACGGCCACGGTCGACGGTTTCTACCGCTACGTCTTCGCCGGCACCGCCACCACCGCCGCAGCGACGGCGCCCGGCGACTTCGTCGACGTCAGGTAACCAGTCCGACAGGACCGCGCGCCAACACTCCGGTGCCGGGGCGCCACGCATCACGGCGCCCCGGCAAGAGGACACACGGGGTGAAGAGCCGCTGATCAATCGGCTCTCATCGCGTCCGAGATGGACTTGACCCCACCGTGCGCGGTAAGCCCCCCGTCCACGGGAATCTCCGCACCGGTGATGAACGAGGTCTCGTCGCTCAGCAGAAACACCACAAGCGGAGCGATGTCATCAACGGTTCCGCTCCGCCCCAACGGCGTCTCCCCGATGGTCGCGTCCCGGAAAGCGTCTGTGGCCCCGGCCGTCATCTCGGTCTCGATGTACCCGGGGTGCACGGTATTGACCCGAATCCCCCGAGGCCCCAACTCCATGGCGGCAACCTTGGACACCCCGCGCAGAGCCCACTTGCTGGCGGTGTAGGCGACGGGGTAGTACCCGGTGAGCGCGGCCGACGACCCGACGTTCACGATGGACGAACCGGGCGGCATGAGCGGGGCGAGGTACTGAATCCCCAGCAACGGCCCAACGGTATTCACGGCCTGCACCCGCGCGAAGTCCTCGGCCCGAACACTGCCGATCCGATCCCGCTGAATGATCCCGGCGTTGTTGACCAGCCCGTGCACCTGGCCGTACGCCTCCTTGAGCTCAGCGGCGAACTCAGCCCAGTCGGCCTCACTACCGACATCAAGCCGCCGGCACTCACTGCCCTCCGGCCGCACATCAGCACCCACCACCGTGGCCCCGGCCTGCTCCAACAGACCAGCCTCGGCCGCTCCTTGCCCCCGGGCTGCGCCAGTAACGACTACAACCTTGCCGACCATGCGCTGGGGGTGCTGATCACTTACGGAGATCTGAGTCATGGTGGACAACATAACCGTGGCGAGTTGTTGGCCAGTCACGAACATGATCGCCACTGTCCAAGCCTGCAAACGCGCCCTGCACACCGCCACCGGGTCCGCTTGCCCAATCTCAAAGCAGAGGGCACCCGAAAAGCCTGTTTCCCCTAACGCCGAAGGCAGTCGTAAATAGCCGAAGCGACGGCCGTACCCAGAGGGATAGGAACCGCATTGCCGATCTGCTTGGCGATCTCGGTCTTCGAACCGCACCAGCGGAATTCACGAGGGAATCCCTGGATTCGCGCAGCCTCGTAGTGGGTAATCGGGCGAGGTTCCGTGGGGTGAAGGTACCGGCCCTTTTCCGGTTTGAAGAACTCGGTGCGGATGGTGACGGACGGTTCGCCCAGGCGGAGCCGACCCATGACGTCGCCAGTACCGGTGGTGTGACTGTCCCAACTCTTGGTCGAGAGGTACTCAACGTCGGTCTTCACGCCCACAGGCCTGGGTTCGGTGTAGAACTCGAAGACGCCGTCGTCGCCCACCCTAAACCACTTGCCCTCCAGATCCTTCCGATTCCCGCCCGGAGGGATGGCAAGGTAGCGCGCCACCGAGAGTGGCTTCGGTTGACGTCTGAAGTGGAGGTCGTCAGTTGTGAAGACGCCGGGTACCTCCAAGCCGATGTCTTCGATGTACTCGTCCCCGCTCGGGAGTTCGGTCCCCGAGAGCGGGAGTTTCGCGGACTCCTCGAAGATTCCGTCGACGGCTTTCCAATAGCGGGGTTCCCCGTCGACGCCGTCGAGCGTCTGCGCAGCGAAATCCAGTCCGCTCCTCGGGCGACGCCTGCGGGTCAGAGTCGGGTATGACATCGCGTGACCGTTGTCGACGTCCTTGCGTACACCGATGACGATGGTGCGCCGGCGCGCTTGGACCGCGCCGTAGTCTGCCGCGTTGAGGAGGTAGCGCTTGATCTTCTGCTCCTCCGTGTCGGCAGGAATGTGTCCCGGAGGATCGACGAGTCGGTACTCGGCCAGCTTGCCGCCCACCTCGACCTCGCTCAGCAGGTTGAAGAACTCATCCGACTTGAGGAAGCGGTCGACGTTCTCGATCACGAAGATCTTTGGGCGAACTTTCGCGACGATGCGAACATATTCCTCCCACAGGCGGTTGCGTTCCGTGCCCTTCTTGTTCCGGTTCAGGGCGGAGAATCCCTGGCAGGGAGGCCCGCCGACCACCACGTCCGCATGCAGGTCGTCCTCGGTCGGCTCCCACTTCTCAATGTCGCCGAAGTAAATGCGGGCGGCAGGAAGCCGCTTGTCGAGCCGACCACTGCCGAAGTTGACCGCGTACGTGGCAGCCGCGGCGGCGTTGTGCTCGACCGCCGCGATGCTCTGGAAAACCGGCCCGCCGCCCTCCACCCCTTCGGGCCGGAACTCGTGAAATCCCTGCGTGAAGCCGCCGCAACCTGAGAAGAGGTCGAGTACGGTGATCATCTTGGGGTTGCTGGAGGAGGACGCGTGCATGGGCTGATCTTAGCTTCGTAGGGCTGCGGCGATGGCGCGTCCGACCGCAGCGGCAAGGGGCGGGGGCATGGCATGGCCGATCTGCCGGTAACGGGACGTCTTCCCCCCGGCGAAGGTCCACTCCTCGGGGATCGATTGGATCTGCGCGGCCTGCTCTACAGTCAGTCTGGGCATCTCGCCTGGGAGGAAATCCACGCCCGGAGGCTCGTCGCCCAGGCTGTTGCCATTCACGCCGAGCGTGGCCCACGCCTTCTTACTGCCCGTGGGGCCCAGGTCGGCGCCGCCTCTCCGGTCGGAGCCGCCGACCAGTGCGGGTGCGATGCGGTCGGCGTTCTTGGCCCACTCCTCCGCCCCAGGCCAGCCCCGCGAGGACATGGACGGGCCGAGCACCTGGCCAACGGTTGGGGCGGTCCCACTGTCCGGTTCGGGCCAGGAGAACCGTGAAAAGTACGGCTCCTTCAGAGCGACAAGGAAGCTGCTCCTGCGGTTCTGCGGCACCCCGAAGTCGGCGGCGTTGAGGATCTTCCACGTCGTACGGTAACCGGCTTCTCCGAGTTGAACTTCCATCCATTCACGATCGACCGCGAACTCCGGACTTTCTGCCAAATCCGGGACGTTCTCCAGAAGCACGGCCTTCGGCTCCACCGAGCAGACCATCTCGACCGCGGCTCGCAGAACTCTGCGCTCTTCAGTGTCCTCGTCGCGCCCGGCGGTCGCCATGGACCTGACCCGTGGAAGGCCGCCGCTGAGGAGGTCGACACCTTTGATGTCCGGGCGCTCGTCGAGGGGGAACTGCACGAGGTCAATGCAAATGGTGTCCCATTCAGGTCTGTTCCGTCCGATCGTGAAACAGGCATCGGCCTTGCTGTCGATAAGCACCACGGGATCAAACCCGGCCCGCTCCAGGCCTAGTGCCTGTGCGCCGCACCCAGCACATACCTCGACGAAACGGAACCGACGGGCGTCGGCCGGTTCCACCAGAATGGGCTGCACAGGTTCAAAGGGCGTCTCCTGCGAGGTGGCGATATGCGCGGTATTGACCGTCACGGCGCTCTGGGGAGCATCCCCCTCAGCGAACGAGGACTCAGGGCGCTGCGCATCGACGGATTCCTGAGCCACCGCCCGCAACTCGTCCTCCAGAGCCCTCTCCTCTATGCCGTCGAAGAGCACGAACGGGGCGAGCCTGAGCAACCTCTTCAGGAAGTCGCGAAGCGTCTCGCGCTCGTTCAGCCCCTGGAGATCGAGGTCCTTCCAAACACGGAGAATCGCGCGAACCATGTGCGGACTGCCGCCGAGCGCGGCACGTCGGGCGTAGATCTGGTCGAACGCCGCCTCCCCGAGGATCTTGAGCGCGCCGTACGGCTCCGGATCGTCGAACGCTCGTACGAGCTGAGCGCGCCACCACAGGCGACCGAAGACATGGCGAGTGAGGTCGGTGCCGAGGACACGGTCCCTCGGCGGCTCGGGATAACGCCAGAACGCCACATCCGGGAGAACGACGAGGGCAAGGAACGCCCAGACGTCCCGAGAGGCAGCCTCGGCGGGCACCACTCCCATCTCGGCGTGCAGCAAAGCGGCGAGTCGAAGGTCGAATTCGGCGTTGCGTGCGCGGTCGGAACTGTCCGGGAAGCCCGCGTTCTTGGCAAGATCGACGACCCCTGCGCGCAGCTCGCGGAGCCGGGCGGCGGAAATCCTGTCTCCGCCGGTGGCCACGTACACGGCCGACGCGTGCGAGAAGCCGACACGACCGGCCAGTTCGGCGATCGGGAGGTGTCGGTACTCCTCGAAGAGTGGTTTGGCCTGTTCCGCGAGCAACCGGGGGTAAAGGAAGCCCATCATGACCCCTCAAAGATCTTGACTGCTGCCTGCAGATCCGAGGCGAACAGAGCAGGCGACTGGCGTTGACGCAGACGAATGTCGGTGATCATCTGATCCGGGAAGAGCCGGTCGAAGAGACTCATCATGGTCGCGCCGAGCGAACCCTCCGGGAAATCGCCGTCCTCGCTGAAGTCGTCGTTGGCCAAGGCGTGCTCAATCATGATGCGTGCGGCGTCCGCGTACACCGCGGAGAGAACGACCCGGTCGATCGGACGTGGCTTGCCTGCGTTCTCGAACGCAGTGGCGGTGACGGTGTTTCGCTCGTTGACGAGCAGAAGCAACGAGCCCATGGTTGCGTTTTCCAGGCCACCGCTGATCTGTAGGTGCCAAGCGGCCTCGTCGGGGAATGACGTCAGCGAGAAATCGATCACCGCCATGGGGAACTGCGGTGCGTCGCCCTGCAGACGCAGTTCCTCCCGGTCGCTCCACAGCACCGAGCCGGCACGACGAGGCGAGGAGGGACGGCCGTCAGGACGGCGTTCGGCCAGGACCAGAGCGGTGTCGAGCGCGAGCAGGCCGCCGAGGTCCGCGCCGCACAGGACGATGTCGAACTCCGCGATGATCGTGCCGTCGTCTGCCAGTCGCGCGTGTTCCGCCGGGCCGCTGAGATTGGATCCGGTGGCCGTCCACACCACGGCGAGAGTCAGCGCCGCATCGGCCGAAAGGCCGGACTCGGAACGCGCCCGATCGAGATCGACGCTGACGGTCCTGCGCAGGTGCAGGTCCATCTGGTAGTCCCAGTCCGGCAGTGCCTCCGGCATCGGGACTTCGCCGTCCTCGGTCACCAACAGCCACGGCTCGGCAGTGACGACGTCCTCGGAGGGAACGCGGTACGGGCGAACGCGGCGGGTCATGACTCCTTCACCGCCTCGACCTTGATGCCGATCTCGGTCATGGTGTCCGGGGCCGGGCGTACGAGCGCACGCCATATGGTCTCGCCACCCTCGATGACACACGCGTCGATGGTGTGCAAACGGCCGTCGCCGTCCTCCCACCCGACCAGGACCGGCATGCTCGCCCCGATCGGCGGATCAGTCTCACGCCCGCCGGTTCCGGGGAGCGTGACGGCAAGGTCGATGCGAACCCTCTGCGGGCCGTCCACGGGCAGGCGGAAGTCCTGGACAAGCAATTCGTCTTCGCCGTGATCTTCGTAGTAAGGCTCCCCCACGTACTGCACCCGCGGTCGCTGTCGTACGGTGCCCGGCTCACCGTTCGCCGGTCCGTACGACGCCCGTTGAGCACTGGAATCGGCTGGACTGCCGGCGGAGTATCCGTCTTCACGGCCGGACGACGCACCCTTCGTGGTGGGGCGACCGCCCGGCCGGCGTGAGCGTTCCTCCTGCTTCGCTGCACGCGTGGAGGTGCTGTCCGGCTTGGAATATGCCGTGGCCCCACCAATGCCCCAGGCCCCGCCCACGAGACCGGAAAAGAATGAACTGGCCGCACCCAACGCAACACTGCTCGCACCGGAGCGGGCAGTCCCGTTCAGGGAGAGCAGGTCGCTCAGCGCCTCGACAATGCGCTGGAACGTCGTCCTCACGAAGGTGCTCTCGGGCCGGTCCAGCGATTGGGGGTGCCAGGCATCGTGAGTGGGCGGCTCGGCCTTCGCGTACACATCGTCCATGGCCTCGTCCGCGCGGAAGACCCCGGCATAGCCCTGGTTCACACTCGGCGGCTTCGGCCCCGGATGATAAGTGACGACGAGTTCCGCGGGCCGCATCAGGCAAACGTGATGCACAAGGTCCTCGATGTCGAGCATGCGCGAGGCGCGCGTGGGCTCCAGGGGCGGCATGATCCGCTTCACCAACCCGAGTCGCCCAAGATGCTGCTTCGGCTTGAGGCACGCCAGCTCTCTGCCGCCCGACCCCGTCATGGTCTCGTACGCGTCGACGAACATGTTCAGCGGACGGGTGTCCCGGGGATCAGGCACACGGTGTTCAAGGCCGTCGCAGGTGACGGTGAAGCGCATGTCCGGGTCCTTGCCGTCCGCGGAGATCATCTTTGGCCAGAGGTGCCAGGCGACAGTCTCGGCCAAGTAGTCGGCTGCTTCGGTCGGTTCGAGTTCGTCCAGGTTGGGGTCGATGACGACGATGGTCGTCCCGGTCTCCTGCGGGCCGAACCCTCGAAGCCCCAACTGTTGGGCCACCGCCTCCGCCGCCGGGCCGACCAGCGGTTCGACGACGTCTCCTGACATGTCGCCCCACCAGTGGCGGCCTGTGTATCGACGCTCCGAATCGCCTTCCTGGGCCACATAGCTCTTCCACAGGGTGCAGCCGATCAGCCGCGTCTCGTAGCCACCCTGGGGCACACGGCATCGGGAGTGGACGAGAACCGTTCCGGATCCCGACAGCAAGTAGAAGATGCCCTTGCCGAACCCGTACGTGCCGCCTCCGAGGGCGGTGTCGCGTGGCTCCCCAATGTTGCGGATGAAGGAGACGAAGTCGCGCTCCGGGCCGACGGCATCGTCGGCGCGCGTGGGACCGCCGAGTCCTCGGGTGCCGCGGTCGGAGACGGCGAGCACTCGGGCGGGACGACGCTTGAGGGTCTCCCGCAACGGGAAATGCTCCGCGCTCATGGGCGCGCCGTCGAGGAGAAGCTCTCGCCAGGCGCCTGCGTGCGCCGGACCGACCGTCCACATGTCGATGCGGAAGTCGACCGGATCGGGCAAGTCCTCGATCCGGGCATCCCAGCTGTTCTGCGCGGACTCGCGCACCAGAATGGTGAGCAGATCGAGCTCCGGCCGTCCGAGCTGGTTGCGGATGCCTTCGGCGGCGCTGGCGCCTTCCGGCGGATAGGGCTGGGAGAACCAACGAGGCTCGGTCACATGGGCTCCTGGACCAGGTTCTCGATCATCTGGGACACCTGCTCGGGCTCCATCGGTGCGGGAACCTCACCGGACAGGTCGATGGTGTACTCGACGTCCAGTACGGACACCGGCACGCCGGCCGTGGTGAGCGCTTCGCCGGTCAGTCCCGGAAAGTCCGCGTCGACTCGGTACCACCGCTCTTCACCTATCGCGAAACGCACGTCCGCATAGAGGTCGGCGTCGGCGAGCCGGTAACCGGCCTTCGCGAGAAGTTCGAGAAGGGCTCCTTCGTCGTCGCACAACCGAAGGGCTTCGTCCACCGACTCCACGAACCGCGTGCCCACTCCACTCGTCGTAGTGCGGTGCAACCGGAACCAGGCCAGGCAGAGCGTTCCACCGTCGGGCGCTTCTAGTTGGTCGAGCCCGTGGATCCGCGGTCTCCGGCCCTCGCTGCTCGAACTCGCCTTCACCTCGACGGCGTTGAACCCAGCCGAGAAGTCGTGGCGGTACCTCTCGGGCCCGTGCCAGATCCGATGCGCACTCGGATCCTTTGCCAGGAGACGGTTCAGCACGGTCAACTCGCCGAACAGTCCGGCAAGTTCCTCCGGCCCCAACGGCGGCCCCTGCGTCCGGAAGAGCGACTTCCAGCGGTCGAGCACCCGGTACAACGCCTTGACGGGATTGTCCGGCAACTCGACGGTCTCCTCCAACACGTCCACGCAGAGCTCGGTGAACAGGTCGTTGAGATCGTCGCGCAGGCAGCCCAGATCCGCGTAGGTCTGGTAGCTCTCCGCATCCTCCAAGGGACGCTTGCGCAGCCGGAGCACCGGCCCGTCCAGACCGGTGCGAACCTTTATGTGCGTGTGGATCGGCACCAGGAGATGACGGTGCCCATCGTGGTCGACGGCCACCGCCAGCGGGCCGTTGCCGGTGTCAACGGACAGTTCCGCCACCCGCAGTCGACGCTCCCCCGTGGTCTGTTCGGCTTCCAGCGCGGCCCAGTGCTGCTCCACGAGGCCACGGAACTCGTCCTGGTTCATGCGTCCTCACCGTCGACGAGGCTGTAGTCCTCCTCCTCGATCTCGATGTTCACATTGGACAAGTCCGCTGAGATGTAACTCTTCACGGTGCTGTCGGCGTTCTGCGGCTTGGGGAAGACCAGGCCGACGCCGATCACGTGCTCCTCGGCGTCAAGCGGCGCACGAAGCGTCTTCGACGGACTCGGCCGAGACAGCTTGTCGATGGGGTACAGAACCAGCAGACCGGTGTCGGGGAGCTGCTTTCGCCGCTCCTCCGCAATCTCCTTCTCGGTGAGCTTCCCGATGTCCCCTGTGAGGTCGACCGCCGCGTCCCTGCGGCTCATCAGGGTCTTGATGTCCGCGAAGTCCGGGTCGGGGTTTTCCAGGGCAAGACGGGCACGAGTGTTCCGCCCGACGGTCACATGGCGCGCGAAGGTGAAGTCCTCGCCCTTCCCTGCAGGGTTGCCCACAATGGCGACATTCCAACGGCGCAGAGAGCCCGCGGTGACCCGTTTCCGGATGTAGTTGCCGATCAGCTTGGCGTCGTTCTCCGGGGACTTCTTGTGGAACTTGTAGTTCGACAGGAAGTCGAGCACGAAGTCGTGCGGCACGTCTCGGAACACGAACCGTCCATCCGCCGCCCGCTGCTCCACACGGCGTGCGTTCGAGGCCGCGGCGTCGACCAAAGTGCGTGCGGCGGCGATATTCCCTCGCAGCCACTCGGCGTTCGTGTGGAAGTAGTGGGTCTGGACCCGCTGACCGCCGTACGAGGAAGCTGCCACGACGGCATCGCGCATCTTGGCTGCCGCCGTCACACGCAGCGAGGGATGCGTGCGCAGACGCACGGCGAAGGTCTGCGGGTTCTCGTCCTCGGTCATGTAGATGTCGATGTCGCGGCGCATCTCGGTCTCGACCGTGGCCAGATGCCGAAACCACTCCGCGAGCTCGTCGGTCATCCAAGTCCTCGGCAGGTCCGCGTACCCGTTGCGGAAACCGAACCAGCGCCCCATCTGGAGCAAGGTGTCGTACGCCGAGACGGAGCGGACGAAGTAGCTGACGGACAGTCCTTCAAGGGTGAGTCCCCGCGAAAGGGTGTTGCCGCCCACCGCAATCGCGACGACGGGGCCGTTCTCGTAGTCGAGACGGTCCTCACTGCTGGAGTTGTCCATGATGATGCGACAACTGTCGAGCACCCCGGAAAGCTGCGGCAACAATTCCTCGAACGGCACCTTCGTCTCGCCGAAGTCCTGCGCCGGGACGCGCGCGGTCTCCATGTCCCACAAGGCACGCAGCCCCGAGAGATAGTCGGGGCTCGCCAACGACTGCGCGGCGCGCTTCCGCAGAAACTCCAGGGGCCTCCTGAAGCTGTTGTGGACCGCTGTGTTGACACTGGTATGGATCAGCATCGTGTTGTGCGGATTGCCGGTGCCGCGCACGAGCCGGGCCGCGGTGACCAGCCAGAAGTACTCTATGGCGCGTCGCAGGGTGTCGGTGATGTGCGGCTCGAAGCCCTCGACGTCAGCCCTGGTCTTGGGGCGCACAGCGGGAACGTCGTCCTTCGGCACCGAGCGGATCATGTCGTACCCGTCGTCGACGTGCTCCGGGTCCTCACCGTCAAGGGCGTACCGGCCGAAAAGAACTTCGGTGCCGAAGTGCCCAGCAGGCTGGGGCAGGTTGACGACGAAGTCCTTGGGATACAGGTCCTCGGCACTGGGGTCGATCAGCAGGTTCGCGAACGGGGACGCCGTGTAACCGACGTAGGCCGACTTGGGCAGGTGACTCATGATGCTCAGGATCAGCGGATTGATCGACGCGGTCGCCACGGTGGCCTGGTCGGCCTCGTCGTCGATGATCAGCGCAGGACAGTCCTCGAGGTAGGTCGATGCCTTCTCGAGCCACTTGGCGAGCTTGCGCAGGACCGTCGCGTTCTTCTTCACCACGCACAGCACGTGGGTCTTGTTGCTCTTGCCGAAATACGAGGCCGGGTTCTCCTGCGGAGTGAAGTCCGTCTCCAGCCCGGTCAACTGCGACCACATCGAGGGGTTCGGCTCCACGAGCTGTTGCACGAGCCGGGCCTGGGTTTGCCGGCGCAGTCCGTTGTGGATGCCGGCCAGAACGATGAAGAGCTTGTAGCCGCGGTCAGCGGCCTTCGCCATGACGGTTGTGAAGTTGGTGGTCTTGCCGGACTGCACGTAGCCGACCACGAGTCCCCGCGTGGAGAACGACTTCTCCTTCGGGTGGTTCAACAGGGAGACGACACGCGTCGAGGATTCGTCGAGGCTCTTGATCGCGGGGTCCTGGGGCCAGCCGTCCTTGTGCAGCAGGTCGGCGATCGCCGGCCAGCACTTGTCCTTGGCCTGCGGTCCTGTGTACCAGGTGTCGCGGTTGCCCAGGATCACCGCATGCGGTTCCTCGAGCTCCTTGATGCGGATCGTCTGTTGTTCGTGCCGCTCGCGGATCTGCTCCACGATCTCCGCAGTGATGCCGAACTGCTCCAGCCGCTTGACCGCCTCCGCCGGAGGAAACGAGTCGAGCAGAGCCTTGAACGTGTCGTACATTCCGTCGAGTTCATCGGTCATGGGAGTCGACCGTTCCCCGTTTCTGTTCGCTGGAGCCAACCGGACTGCGAGGTGCTGTGCCTCGTCGATCAGCCCTTCCGCGACACAGACACCTTGAAATGCGCCGGGACACGCCCCCGTGCACACAACATCTACACGATATTCTGCAGGGCGCGTCCTGATACACAGAATCGTGGCCCCGATCCCGTGCGGAGACCCGGAGTTTCACGAAGCCCACGCGGAGACGGCGATTCGCGCCAACCAGTACCGGCGTGCCGCAGACGCAGGCACCCGGGGTCAGGAGTCGTCCGAGGCCGATCTGCGAGACCGCACCGCGGCCTCGATCAGGTGCGCGACATCATCGGCCGACTCATGCTCCCAGAACCTCAGTACTGTCCAACCGGCAGCAATCAGATGGTCGGTCGTCTCACGGTCGCGCGCAATGTTCCGGTCGAGCTTCGAGCGCCACCATTCGGCGTTGGCCCGAGGATGCGTTGCGTGCTCCGGGCAGCCATGCCAGTAGCAACCGTCGAGAAACACCGCAATCCTCAATTTACTGAAGGCGATATCCATGCTCCGCCGCGGCATGCCGGGGACGGGATAGTGCACTCGGTACCGCAGTCCCTCGGCATGCAGCAGTCGCCGTACGGTCAGTTCCGGCTGAGTGTTACGAGACGCCTGCCGACTCATACGCGCTGAAACGGTTGGGGACGATGCCGTCGGGTACATGGGACCAGTCTCCCGCGCGCACGCCTCCGCGCAAGCCCCTGCCTCATGTTCTCCAGGAGCACCAGAGGGCACGGCGCCGGAGTGCGTCGTCTTCGACGGGCTGGAGCGGATCAGGATGGCGGCCGTCGCCGGCGCCCGCTCGTTGAGGCCCTTGTCATGCCGTCCATGCCGGACTCAAGAAGTGCCTCCTTGCAACCGTGATGGCGGGACCCGTCAGGCTGCCTCCCCTCCTGCCTCGTAGTGGACCTGAGCACGGTCGAGCATGTCGTCCGGATCTTGGCCGCGGGCGGCGGTCCAGTGGAGGAGATCAGCGATCAGCTCGATCGCTGACTCCTCCAGGACCGCCTCCCACCTCCTGCCCCGCGAGCCAATAGCACTGGTACACCCTTGATACTTCTCAAGCGCCTCCACGGCACGCTCGATGCGTCTGCACGCACGACCCGAGGTGATCGCGACCTCACACCAGACCGCCTTGCCCGCAGCCGTCAGGACAGTTCCCCAGTCCACAGCCAGCGCCGCCAGCAGGTGCAGCCCTCGGCCACACTCCTCGTCACAGTCCGCCGACTTGGGTGTCGGCATCACCTGACTCTTGTCGTGGACCTCAAGCCTCAGCCGCTCTCCCCTCCATTCAAGGACCAGCGTCGCCGATACCCCTTCGCCGACATGTTTGAAGACGTTCGTCGCCAGCTCCGTGACCAGCAGCTCCGTCTCGTCCGTCGCTGTGGATACACCCCACTGGCTCAGCTGCCTGGCCGCGGCCTTCCGGAGAAGGCGCACCTCTGCCGGCACCGCCTCGAAAGGCAGGACACAGCGGAGTCGGGGCTCGGACATCTCATAGCCGGGCATGGCTACTCCTCCCTCCCAAGCCACACAGATGCTGCGCCTGCCGTGTTCACACGACTGCACTGTGTAGCGGTCTGTGAGTGAGCATGGCATAGAGAAGTCTCACTGTGTAACTTCTCACGAGAATCCATCGAGTGAATCTGATGGTGGGTCCGGCCCCTCCCTGCCTAGCCTGATGAGGATCTCCGGGCCTGACGACCCGGTACTTGGCGGAGGAGCCGCATGCCCGAACGGACCACGACCCGGCGTCGTCAACTAGGCGCAATGATGCGCAAGTTGCGAGGCAGCAAGGGACTGACACTTGAGGAGGCCGGAAAACTCGTCGGGGTCTCCAAGGCGACGGTGAGCAGGTACGAAACCCAGGCCGGGCCGGTCAAGTGGCTAGTCGTCGACGCGCTTTGCCGCGAGTACGGAGCAACCGACGCCGAGCGTACGGCGATTGTCAGGCTCGCCAAGGACGCGAAGCAGCAAGGCTGGTGGAGCTCCTTCGCCGACTCCATCCCGGAGAGCATGAACCTGCTGCTCACCCTGGAAGACGAAGCCGTGCACGAGAGTCACTTCGCGTGCGTGTACGTCCCCGGCCTTCTCCAGACCCGCGCCTACAGCACCGCCCTGCAGAAGGCCAACGAAGTACCTTTGGAGGCAGCGGAGATCGAGCGGCTGGTCGACATCCGCATGAAGCGGCAGGACATCCTCTCCCGTCCGAAGCCGCCCCGCTTGTGGGCCATCCTCGACGAGTCCGTGATCCGCCGTCTCGTCGGGTCGCCGGCAACCATGCGGGAACAGCTGGACCGGCTGCTCGAAGCGAACGAGTCACCTCACATCACGCTCCAGGTCCTGCCCTTCTCCAAGGGAGCCCATGCCGCGGCGCTGGGAAGCTTCGTCGTCGTCGGTGGTGCCGAACCAGGCCTGGACGTCGTATACGTCGACTTCCACACGGGCTCCCTCTTCCTGGAGAAGGACGAGGAACTGGATCGATACAGACTTGCGTTCGAGTACCTCCGCGCACAAGCGTTGGACATGGAGGCCTCCTCCGCCATGATCCGTCGCGCCCGCAAGGAGCTGTGAATGTCTGTCGACCCTCAGACCGTCTTCGAGCCTGCCTGGTTCAAGTCGTCGTACAGCGGCGGAAATGCAACCGAGTGCCTGGAAGCCGCGGCCGTCCCGTTCGGTGTACTCATACGGGACTCGAAGCGCCCCGAGCATCGGCACCTCACCGTGTCAGCGCCATCCTGGGCTGAGTTCCTGGCAAGCCTCGACTTGCCGCATTGAACGGTCGACTCCGAACCAACCCGGGAGCGCACCGCGTGACCACCGTGACCGGCATCGACCCCCGAGGTATGCACCACTGCGAAACCACCACCCTCGGCGTACTCCTCCGCCACCAAGGCATCGACCTCTCCGAACCCATGCTCTTCGGCCTGGGCCGCGGGCTGTCCTTCATCTACTGGGACAGCAAGAGCATGGGTTTCCCCTTCCTCGGGGGGCGGGTCAAGCCGTTCGAGTTGACCAGGAATCTGGCCGACACGCTCGGGTTGGAGCTCGTGGTTCGGGAGACCGGCTCGGCGCGCAAGGGGTGGGCGAACGTGGTGGAGGCCATTGATGGCGGTCGGCCCG
This sequence comes from Streptomyces sp. SLBN-8D4, assembly GCF_049739545.1. NCBI lineage: Bacteria > Bacillati > Actinomycetota > Actinomycetes > Kitasatosporales > Streptomycetaceae > Streptomyces > Streptomyces sp. SLBN-8D4. The sequence continues at coordinate 6,024,153 of NZ_JBMGQC010000001.1, read as the reverse complement.
TGGGGTTGCAGCTCGACAGCTATCACCTGGACTACTTCGGGGCGAAGGTGCACTTCGGTGGGCATGTCGTCGCGATGTACGGCTACGACGACCGGCTCGCTCACCTCGTGGACACCGAGCAGCAGGGCGGAGCGGTGTCGACCGGGCTGGAGAGTCTCGCGCGGGCCAGGGCCGCGCGGGGGCCGATGACCGCCAGGCACCGGTCGTTCACCCTCACCGCTCCCCAGGACCTGCCCCCTCCCCGTCAGAGCGTCGTTTCCGCCATCACCGGCTGCGCCCACACCTTCCTCAACCCGCCCATCGCCAACCTGGGTCACCGTGGCATCGAGAAGAGCGGCAAGCTCGTACGCACCTGGCTGCGGCGGAGCGACGATCCTCAGAAGGATCTGCCGCAGGCCGCCCTGCTGATGGAGAAGGCCGGTACGGGCGGTGCTCTGTTCCGCAACCTCTACCGTGACTTCCTCTCGGAGTCCGGCGAGTTCGTCGACAGTGATCATCTGCGCACCGGGCAGCGGCTGTACGCCGAGGCCGCCGCCCTGTGGACCGAGGTCGCCGCACTGATCACCGGGGCCGGTGAGTCGGGGGACGAACAGCTCCTCGTGCAGGCGGGCACCGCCCTCCTCGAACTGTCACGCATCGAGCGCGAGGCCATGGAGGCGCTGAGCCGCCTGGAGAGCTGAACCGAGAGGAGTTCGCCCGGCAGCATCCTGTCCTCGACGTCCGCTGCGGGGATACTGCCTCTCAAGCACCGACCCGGAAGGCGACGACACCATGCTCATCCTCTTTGGCACCAAGGGATACCTGTACCAGCTCGCGATACTCACCCTGGTGTGCGGGCGGTGCGGGAACCCGGCCGCGCACACCCTGCGCAAGCGCGTCACGAAGTTCACCCTGTTCTTCGTGCCGCTGTTCCCGATCTCCACCAAGTACGCGACGCAGTGCACCTTCTGCGGTGCGGAGAACAAGCTGAGCGCGCAGGAGGCGGAGCAGTTGGAGGCGCAGGCCGCCGCCGGTGGCGGGCAGAGCGGTCAGGTGTACGGCGGTCAGGCCCCGCAGCAGCCGCACCAGCACTGAGGTCTCAGCCGGACTTGCGGGCCACCCCGCCGTAGAAGCCTCAGGCGGCCCCGATCGCCTGACCGGCGGGGCTCACGTCGGCTGTCTCTTCGCCGGGTTCAACTCCGTGTCCGCGTCCGTGTCCATGTCCGCGTCCGTGTCCGGGTGCGCAGTCGTCGCCGGTGGTGGGCGGAGGTTCCGGCGACTCCGGCTCGGTCGGGGGTTCCGAGTACGTCGGTGGGTCCGGCGTCTCCTCGACCGGCGGCGGATCAGCGGGCGTCGGGGTGCCGGGCTCCGGTACGGGCGTCTCGTCCCCCGGCGCGCCGGGCTTCGGCTTCCTAGGCTTGGGCTTGGGCTTGGGCTGCTGTTTCTTCGGCGGAACCGGCGTCGGCTTCACGGGCGGCTGCGGCGACTGCGGCGACTGCGGCGGCTCAACCCCCGGTGAGGGCTCCGCAGGGCTGGGCCCGGGGTTCGGCACCTCCGGCGTTCTCCGCGCAGGCTGCTCCGGCTCCGGCGTCCCGGGACCGCCAATGGCACTCCCACCTTCAGAACCACCCGAACCGTACCCGGCGTCCCCGGAGACGACCGCCCCCGCGGACGGCCCAGCAGCCGGATCCCGCACCACCGGACCCTGCGTCACCGGCTCCTGCGCCACCGGCTCCTGCGCCACCGGCCCCCGCCCCGGCGAAGTCACCGTCGCCGGGGACCCGTTCAGGCCGAGGGTCAGTACGACCGCGACGGCAGCCGCGACCGCCGTACCGGAGGCGAGGGCGGCCTTGGTCCTCGGGCCCGCAGCACGGGCCGTACGAAGAAGACCCGGCCCGGTCACGGAAGCAGAACCACCGGCCCCCGCCGAACCCGCCATCAGCGACGCCAGGAACTTCCCCGTGCCGCCACCCACCACGAAGACCAGCAGCGCGGGGCCGACGAGCGCGGGCAGCCGGTTGTTGGCGCGGATCAGGACGGCGAGGCGTCCGCGGCACCCGTCACAGGTGTCGACGTGGGCGAGGAGGCGCTCGGACTGGCGCGGGGTCGCGTTGCCGCGGACGTAGGCCGGCATCCGGACCCAGTGGACCTCGCACGCGGGATCGTCGGGGGCCTCGGTCTGCGAGCGCAGGAACGCCTGGCGCATGCCTTCGCGGGCGCGGTGCAGCAGTACGGCCGTGGCGCCCTGCTTGGCGCCGATCTGCCGGCCGACCGTCTCCAGCGGCTGACCCTCGGCGTCGGCGAGCCACAGGGCCCGCACCCAGCGTTCGGGGAGTTCGCCGAGGACACGCACCAACAGGTCGGTGGCGGAGACCTGTTCGGCCGGGTCCGCCGCATGTCCGGCCGACGCCTGCTCAGGGACCTGCGGGACCTGCGGGTCGCGCGGGGTCTCGTGCCTGGCGCTCGCGACGGAGGACGCGAGGTGCCGGACGGTCGTCATGAGGTACGCCGGGACGTTGTCGATCTCGTGCCCCGCGGACAGTCGCCGCCACACCCGGAAGTGCGCCTCCGCGACGAGGTCTTCGGCCGCCCAGGTGTTACGGGTGAGCGAGCGGGCATACGCGACGAGGCGCGGCTGCTCCTGCTCGTAGATCCGCACGTACGCGGCGGTCACGGCGGTCTCGGCGGTCGTGGAGGGGGACGTCCGGGCGGGCACTCGGGCCGGTCGGTCGGTCATGCAGGAACGCTCCAGTTCCCGGCGGTCGGGGCGCGGAAGGGTTTGTCAGCGTAGATGACAAAACTTTCAACGATTCAGTTCCGGCCGTGATTCAGATCACACGAACGAACTCCGGCCCCGCGTAATCGATCGGTACTTCTGGGGCTCGACAAGGCAATTGACCCTCACGCCCTCACACCCTCACCGCACATCCGAGACGGAGACCGCCGCTCATGCGCCCCACCACCCTGAGACAGACCGTCCGCGCCCGCCTGATCACCCCCGGCCACCCGGAACTCCCGGTGCGCCCCACGCTGCGCTACAGCTCCGCCGAGCCGTTCGCCGTGCACATCGACTTCCCCGCACAGGTCTCGGCCGACGGCGAGGGCCTGACGTGGATGTTCGGACGGGCGCTGCTGGAGGAGGGACTCGGGACACCGGCCGGGGAGGGGGACGTACGCATACGGCCGTACGGATGGGCCCGGACCGTCATCGAGTTCCGCTCACCGCTGGGCCTCGCCGTGATCCGCTTCGGTACGGCCGGCCTCCGCCGCTTCCTGCTGCGCTCCTACGACGTCGTCGGACCCGGCGCCGAGGACCTGGGCCCGGACCTCGACCACGGCCTCGCGTCACTGCTCGACGAGGTGTGAGACACCCTCACAGGCCCCGGGCGAAGGCGGCGAGTTCGGCGAAGTCCGCTTCGCGCAGGCCGAGTCGGGGGTCGACCCGGTGCAGCAGGGCCGGGCCGTCGTGGTGTGCGGCCACGAACCGCCGGTCCTTGTCGTCGAGTTCGTCGTCGAGCCAGGCGAAGGGGCGGCCGCAGGCGTGGGTGACGAGGTGGCGGGTCTTCCAGAAGGTGCCGTTCGGGCCGGGGGTGAGGGTCGTGGGCCAGTCCACGACGGGGAGGGCCGGGAGGCCGAGGACGGGGGCGATGAAGGTGTTCGCCTCCTGGCGCCACGTGGTCGCCCAGACGAGGTCGTAGCGGTCCGCCAGGGCCAGCAGCGCGGGTCCGTGGTCGGGGTTGAGCCAGACCCGCAGCGGTTTGACGGCGGACGGGGGCAGGCCCGGGTACTGGGCGACCCAGCCGTCGGGCTTCATGCGGTGGGTGGTGTAGCCCTCGGGCCGACGCTCGGGCTGGGCGGCGTACGGGTTGAGGGGCCCGTCGACGTCGAGGTAGAGCAGGGCGCGGCCCGTGCCGCCGCCACCGCCGCCGCTCACGATTCCTCGCGTCGGCGTTGTTCCCGTTCCGTCCGTTCCGTCCGAGTGAGTGCGTACTTCACCTTGCCGCCTTCTCCCCTCGGTTGCCTGCCTGAGGGAAGACTCGCCCGAACCGTGCCCTTCGCGCCAGCCGTTTCCACGTCCCGTCTGTGACATCCCTGTTGCCGGAAGTGTGGGCTCCGCCACAGCCGTACGCCTCCCCTCCTGCTGAACTCTGCGGACGCGGAAACGAGCAGTGAGGGGGCCGGGATGTCGTCGTTGATTCCGAGTCTGCGCGGTACCGCCACGCTTGCGGGCGCCGGGGCGCTCGCCGTCTACGTGTGGGGGCTGCTGCATCTCGTCGGCGCGGTCCTGGAGGCCGAGGACGGCGGCACGGGCTCCGCGCCGCTGCCCCCGTGCCGTGGGAACGAGCAGGCCGCCCAGGTCATCGACTACTCGGTCGGCTACCTCCCTCTCTCCTTCGACTGCGAGACGACGGGCGGCGGCAGCTACAGCGCCGAGGCGGTCCCCGCGTACGTCAATCCGGCCGCCGTGGGCCTCGCCCTCGCCTCCGTCGGCTGTGCCGTCTCCTCCGCCTACGTGTCGGAACTGCGGCTGCGCGCGGAGGCGCGCGAGGGCGGGGCCGGGTGAGCGGGCGGGCGTGTCAGGCCGCTCGGGCCAGTTCCGCCTTGCCGAACAACAGGGCGTAGCCGGACGGCAGTTGGGCCAGAACTCGATCGACGAGCTCGTCGCCCACCAGCTCCGGCAGCACGCTCAGGACCGAGCTGACGTGCCAGCGGGCCGTCGCCGGGGTCGCGCCCTCGATGCGGCCGGCCACCGCGTCCACGAACTCCGGTGCGGCCAACGGCCTGGTGAGCGGAATCCGGGAGGCGACAAGCCTGGCGGCCTCCTCGGGCAGGGCCCGGGCGAGGTCGACACGTTCGTCGCCGGTGACATGGCCGCCGAGGGCGGACAGGACGACGCGGACGACCTGTTCCGCCTCCGCCGCGGTCGGGTACTGCCCGGCATCCCGCACGGCGTCGACGAGGTCGCTCCACCGTGTCGTTCTGGTCGCTCGTTCCGCGCTGAGTGCGCTCATGTACGGGTCTCCTGGGGGTCGTTGCGCCCCGCGGGCGGATCGGCCGGCCCGCGGGGGCGCGACTGCCTGGTTCGTGCTTCGGCCGCCGCGGTCAGCGGCTGATCTCCCTGCGGCCGCTGTCGCCGCCCGTGATCTGGATGCGTCGCGGCTTGGCCTGCTCGGCCACCGGGATGCGCAGGGTGAGGACGCCGGCGTCGTACGAGGCGTCGATGCGTTCCGTGTCGAGGGTGTCGCCGAGGAAGAGCTGACGGGTGAAGGAGCCCGTGGGGCGCTCGGCGACGATCATCTCCGCGCCCTCGGGGGCGGGGCGACGGCGCTCGGCGCGGACGTTGAGGACGTTGCGCTCGACGTCCAGGTCGATCGTCTCGGGGTCGACACCGGGGAGGTCGAAGTGGACGACGAAGTCGTCACCCGACCGGTACGCGTCCATCGCCATCGCGGCGGGACGAGCGTTGGAACCGAAAACCTGCTGCGTGAGCCGGTCGAACTCACGGAAGGGGTCGGTACGCATGAGCATCACGGTCCATCTCCTTTCCACAGACTCTGCGGTGCGATGCCCTACGCCTTCTTATATAGCTCGAACCAGGAAACTTGACAAGCCCCGACTCAGGTTCGGATGCCGGCCCTGATCCGGAGTTAGCCTCGGGTCACATCGACCGAGGAGGCAGACATGGCGAGGGTTCCCAGCGCGGTGGTCGCGGCGGGCGGACTCGTCGGCGGGTACGGCGTGGCCCGCTGGACGAGGAAGCGCCGGCTGGGCGGGGCGGTACTGGCCGTCGCCGGGGCCGCGGCGGCCCAGCAGTGGCGGGCGCGGGCCGGCGGGAAGGCGGCCGGGGCACTGACGGCCGCGTACGTGGCCGCCTTCGCCGGGTCCCACCCGCTGGCCAAGAAGGTGGGCGCGTGGCCCGCGGTGTTCGGCGCGGCGGGCGCGGTGGCCCTGGCGTCGTGGGCGGTGGCCGACCGCAACGCCTGAGCGGTCTCACCGGCCTCCCCCGGACGGGTGGGTCAGCACATTCACCACCCGCCCGTTCGGATCCCGGACGAAGAAGCGCCGTACGCCCCACTCCTCGTCCCGCAGCTCCCGTACGACCTCCGCGCCCGACGCGAGGACCTGCGCGTACACGGCGTCGACGTCCACGACCTCCACGCTCAGGTCGGGGACGACGGGCGCGGTGCGCTCCTCGGTGAGGAAGCTGATCTGCGCGGTCGGGTTGGCCGGCGACGCCAGCGTCACGACCCACCCCATGTCCATGACCTCCTCGAAGCCGAGCAGGCCGTAGAAGTCACGGCTGGCGGTCAGCGCCTCCCCGGACTCGACGTGGATGTCGGGCACGATCCTGCGGATACTCACAGACACAGCTCCTTCTCTCCCGGCCTTTTCTGTTATCGGCGCTCCCACCCTCGCGTCTCCTGACCGTCCCAGCCACCGGCACGCGAGGAATGACGTTCGTGACTTCACAGATCAGCCGCCGCGGCATGCTGAAGGCGGCGGGTGCGGCGGTGACCGCGGCCACGGCCCTGCCCGCCACCGCCACCACAGCAGCAGCCGCCGACTCCGCCTTCGCGCACCCGGGCCTGCTGCACACCCGGGCCGACCTGGCCCGCATGGCCGCCAAGGTGAAGGCGGGCGCCGCCCCTTACACGGCCGGTTTCGCCAGGCTGACCGCCAACCGCCATGCGCAGAGCGGCTGGACGCCCAACCCGCAGGCCACGGTGTACCGGGGCGCGGGCAGCCCCGAGAACTACGCGACCCTCTACAACGACATCCACGCCGCCTACCAGAACGCCCTGCGCCACCACGTCAGCGGCGACAGCGCGCACGCCGACACGGCCGTGACGATCCTCAACGCCTGGTCGGCGCGACTGACGTCACTGGCCGGGTCCGCGGACCGCTTCCTCGCCGCCGGTCTGTACGGCTACCAGTTCGCCAACGCCGCCGAACTCGTCCGTGACCACCCGGACTTCGACCTCTCCCGCTTCCAGGAGATGCTCACCAAGGTCTTCGCCCCGCTCAGCGACGACTTCCTGGTCCGGCACAACGGGGCCGTCGTCACCAACTACTGGACCAACTGGGACCTCACCGCCATGGCCTGCGTCCTGGCCGCCGGCATCCTCTGCGACGACAGGTCCCAAGTCACCCGCGCGATCGACTACTTCAAGCACGGCGAAGGCCTCGGCGCCGTCAGGAACGCCATCCCCGTCGTGCACGACGACGGCCTCGCCGAGTGGCTGGAGGCGGGCCGGGACCAGGGGCACGCGCTCCTCGGCGTCGGCCTGATGGGCACGTTCTGCGAGATGGCGTGGAACCAGGGGTACGACCTGTACGGCTACGACGACAGCCGGTTCCTCAAGGGGGCCCAGTACGTGGCGAAGTGGAGCCTGGGAGGGGACGTCTCCTACACCGCGAACACCCGCGCCAAGGGGGCGATCGGGGGCTGGTCCGGAAGAGAGACGGCCTCCGCGGCGGCGGGCGTCAACCCGGCGATGACCCGCCCCATCTGGGCGATGATCGCCAACCACTACACGAAACGACGCGGACTTCCGGCGTCCTACGTCACCCGGATCGCCGCCAAGTCGGCACCGGAGGGGGGCGGCGGGGACTACGGCCCCAACAGCGGCGGCTACGACCAACTGGGCTTCGGCACACTGGCGTTCACGCGGGACAGGGTGACGCACACGAGGCCTTCCCCTCAACCGACGACCAGCACAAGCGCCTCTCCTGCGGCCGGCCCCGACCTTGCGGCCACCGGTTCCACCAACGTCCTAGGGTGGTCGGCGGCAGCGGGGATCACTGCGGTCGCGGGGGGACTGCTTTTGCTGCGGCGACGGGAGGAGTAGGCGCCTATGGGGGTGCCGGGTTCGGTTGTTTGGCGAGTGCGGGTGTGTGGGGGCTGGTCGCGCAGTTCCCCGCGGGCAGCTGCGCTGGGCTTGGGCGGGGCGCCTGTGGGGGTGCCGGGTCGAGTTGTCGGGCGGGTGCGGGTGCGTGGGGGCTGGTCGCGCAGTTCCCCGCGGGCAGCTGCGCTGGGCTTGGGCGGAGCGCCCATGAGGGTGCCGGGTTCGGTTGTTTGGCGAGTGCGGGCCGGTGGGGGCTGGTCGCGCAGTTCCCTGCGCCCCTAAGTGGGTGCAGTCACGCCGGCCAGGATGGACCGTTGATCACCTCCTCCGCCGCGACCGCGCGCCACGACGGGCCGGTAGCCGCGTACGGCGGGCAGGGGACGGGGTGGGGGGTGTCCGCCCGCAGCGGCCGGCGTCCGTTACCGAGCACAGCTAAAGCAGCCGAGCCGCCGGACCGAGGACGGACACCCCCCACCCCGGCCCCGACCCCACACCACACCGCACGCGCTACACAAGCCCCCACCGGACCCGCGCAGGCCGCCGCAGGCATCAGGGGCGCGGGGAACTGCGCAAAACGCCCGCCCCCACCGAACCCGCACCCGCACCCGCACCCGCACCCGCACCACGTAGCCGCATCACGTAGCCGTAAGCGGCTTAGCGATGTCCTCCAGCGACCGCCCCTCCGCCCGCACAGCCAAGAACGCCGCCACCAACCCCGCCGCACACATCAACCCCGCCCCGATCTGGAACGCCAACACCGTGTCCCCGACCTGCCCCGTACTCGTCAGGTCAGCGAACAGCAACGGCCCGCTGATACCGCCCGCCGCCGTACCCAGCGCGTAGAAGAACGCGATCGACATGGCCCGCGTCTCCATCGGGAACACCTCGGACACCGTGAGGTAGGCACTCGACGCCCCCGCCGACGCGAAGAACAGCACCGCGCACCAGCACGCCGTCAACGTGGCCGCACTCAGCGAGCCCCGGTCGAACAGCCACGCCGTCCCGAACAGCAGCAGCCCCGACAGCAGATACGTGGACGAGATCATCACCCGCCGCCCCACCGTGTCGAACAGCTTCCCCAGCAGCAGCGGCCCGCAGAAGTTGCCGATCGCGATGACCGCGAAGTAGTACCCGGTGTCCCCCGTCGGCACGTCGAAGAAGGTCGTGAGGATCGCCCCGAAGCCGAACGTGATCGCGTTGTACAGGAAGGCCTGGCCGATGAACAGGGAGAACCCCAGCACCGACCGGCGCCGATAGTCCGAGAACACCGTCCGAGCGATCTCCACGAACGTCACGCTCCGCCGCTGACGGATCGTGAGCTCGCCCTCGGGCCGCGGAAGAGCCGACCCCTGCTCCTCCTCCACCCGCGACTCGATCGACGAGACGATCCGCTCCGCATCCTCGTCCCGCCCGTGGATCAGCAACCACCGCGGACTCTCCGGCACATGCCGCCGCACCAGCAGAATCACGAACGCCAGCACCGCCCCCAGCGCGAACGTCAGCCGCCACCCCACGTCCTTCGCGAAGAAGTCCGTGTTCAGCGCGACGATCGACAGCAGGGAACCACCCACCGCTCCCAGCCAGAAACTCCCGTTGATCATCAGGTCGACCCGGCCCCGGTACTGCGCCGGGATCAGCTCGTCGATCGCGGAGTTGATCGCCGCGTACTCTCCGCCGATCCCGAATCCGGTCAGAAAGCGGAACGCGAAGAACCACCACGACTCGAAGGACACTGCCGTCAGCGCCGTGGCCGCCAGATACACCGCCAGCGTGATCATGAACAGCTTCTTGCGGCCCCACTTGTCCGTCAGCCGCCCCCAGAACAGCGCCCCCACGCACGCACCCGCCACGTACAGCGCAGCCGCGACGCCGGTGACCTGCCCGGAGGAGATCGACAGGCCGCTTCCCGGTTCCGACAGCCGGCTCGCGATGTTGCCGACGACCGTGACCTCCAGGCCGTCGAGGATCCACACGGTGCCGAGTCCGATGACGATCGTCCAGTGCCAGCGTGACCAGGGAAGCCGGTCGAGTCTTGCGGGGATGTTGGTCGTCACGGTGCGGCCGGTATCGGCCTGGGCGGTGGTCACGGACGGGCTCCCTCCTCGTCGAGCGGCTCGTCGAGCGATCCTCGAACGAACCCCACCCGGGTGCCCCCGACCTCCCCGGCTACGCCCCCAGCGCCCGCGACACGGTGTAGATCAACAAACCCACGAGGGAGCCGACGACCGTGCCGTTGATCCGGATGAACTGCAGGTCGCGGCCGATGTGCGCCTCGATCTTCCTCGTGGTGTGCTCGGCGTCCCAGCCGGCCACCGTGTCCGTGATCAGGGAGGTGATCTCCCGCCGGTAGGTGGTGACCACGTACACCGCGGCTCCCTCCACCCAGCCGTCGACCTTCGCCTGCACCTTCGGGTCGACGGCCATCCGCGCGCCCAGCGACAGCAGCGACGCCCGTACCCGCAGCCGCAGCTCGCTTCGCTCGTCCTCGGCTGCGGCGACGATCATCGACCGTACGGCGGTCCAGGCGGACGCGATCAGGTCCTGCACCTCGCCGCGCCCCAGCACCTCGCCCTTGAGCCGTTCGACGCGCGCGCGGGTGTCGGTGTCGGACTGGAGGTCGGAGGCGAAGTCCGTCAGAAACCGGTCAAGGGCGCCGCGCGCCGGATGGGACGGCATGTCCCGCATCTCGGTCACGAACCGCAACAGCTCCTTGTAGACCCGCTCGCCGACCTTCTTGTCGACGAACCGCGGGGTCCAGCCGGGCGCGCCCCCCTGCACCGCGTGCATGACCTGCTCGTCATGGAGCACGAGCCAGTCGTGGGCCCGGGCCACGACCAGGTCGACGACCCGCCGGTGCCCGCCGTCGGCGACGACCTTTTCCAGCATCTTCCCGATGCCGGGCGCGATCTCCTGGGCGTCGGCCCGCCGGGTGATCGCCTCGCCGACCACGGCCTGGACGTCGGAGTCCCGCAGGACGGTCAGGGCGCCCCTGAGCGCGGCCGACAGCTCCGCCGTGACCCGGTCGGCGTGCTCGGGATCGGCCAGCCAGGCGCCCAGCCGGCTGCCGATCCCCACGGCGCGCAGCCGCTGTCGTACGACGTCCTCCGAGAGGAAGTTCTCGCCGACGAACTCGCCCAGCGACACCCCCAGCTGGTCCTTCTTGGTGGGGATGATCGCGGTGTGCGGGATGGGCAGGCCGAGGGGGTGGCGGAAGAGAGCGGTGACCGCGAACCAGTCGGCCATCGCGCCGACCATGCCGGCCTCGGCGGCCGCGGCGACATAGCCGACCCAGGGACCGGCCCCGGAGTTGTCCGCCCACTTGGCGAGGACGTACACCACGGCCACGAACAGCAGCAGCCCGGTCGCGGTGAGCTTCATGCGCCGCACCCCGCGCTGTTTCTCCAGGTCGGCCTCGCTGAAGGTGTTCATCGCTCGTACGGGCGAGGCGGGAGCGGCGCGGCTCGTGGACGTCACGGCCCCGTCGCTCCGGGCCTGCGGCTCCACGTCGGCCGGTGCCGTTTCCTCAGGTTTCGTGCGTTCCATCCGCTCCACCCGTTCGGTGATCCCTCACACATTGTCCCTTCCTGACCGACTCCCGGAACAGAACAGGAGTTCCCGGTGTCGATCCTGACGAGGGAACCGGAGGGGTCTCGTCACGTCTCCTCGGGTTCATGCCCCATCATGGGTTCATCAGATCGGAGCCTCGGGCTCCCATCGCCCTAGGAGAACAGCACCACATGACTCGGCGTCATGGTTACGCCCTGCTTGCCGCGATCGTCGCTCTGATCGTGGCCCTGTCCACCGCCCTCTACGTCTCGGTGGCGGCCGGCACCGGCACCGCGGACCGGACCTCGCTGTCCGGTTCCGGGCCCGTACGCCCGTCCGCCGCGCCCGCCTCCGCCAGAGTTTGGGTCGCCACCTGGTCCGCCTCCCCGGTCGGCGCCGAACCCGGCACCGGGACCGAGGGCATGACCGGCCGCTCCGTCCGCAACGTCGTCCACGCCGGCGTCGGCGGTACGAGTGCCCGTATCACGCTGTCCAATCTCTACGGCCGGACCGCGCTGACCGTCACGCACGCGTCCCTCGCCCTCGCCGCCGGTCCGGGGACCCCCTCGGCACAGGCGGGCACCACGCGGCGGCTGACGTTCGCCGGCAGCACCACGGTCGTCGTCGCGGCGGGCGGGCAGGTGCTCAGCGACGCCGTCGCCCTGGCCGTCCCGGCGGGCGCCGACGTCCTCGTCACCACCTACTCCCCCACCCTGTCCGGCCCGGTCACCTACCACCCGACGGCCCGGCAGACCTCGTACGCCGGCCCCGGCGACCTCACCGCCGACGAGACCGGGACGGGGTACACGGAGCAGGTCGACCACTGGCGGTATCTCACCGCGCTGGACGTGCTCAGCGACGAGGCCGACGGCACGGTGGTCGCCTTCGGCGACTCGCTGACCGACGGCAAGAACTCCACCGCGAACGCGAACGCCCGCTGGCCGGACTTCCTGAACCGGCGCCTGCGCACCGCGCTCGCCACCGGCCGGGACCTGCCCCGCTACAGCGTCGTCAACGAGGGGATCGGCGGCAACCGGGTCCTAGAGGACGCCCGGGGCCGCCCCCTGGAGAACCAGGCCGGCATCCGCCGCTTCCGGCGGGACGTGCTCGACCGCCCCAACGTCAAGATCGTGGTCATCGACCTCGGCATCAACGACATCCTGCGCACGCCGGGCACCGTAGACCCCCAGAAGCTCCTCACCGGCCTGCGCGACCTGGTCCGCCAGGCACACGCGCACGGCATCAAGGTCGTCGGCGCGACCCTCATGCCCGTCGGCAAGCGCACCACCTGGACCGAGGCCCGCGAGGGCGTCCGCCAGACCGTCAACGCGGAGATCCGTGCGGGCAGGGTCTACGACGCGGTGATCGACTTCGACAAGGCACTGAGGGATCCCTACGACCCCCGCAGCCTCCGCGCGATGTACGACTCGGGAGACCGGCTCCACCCCAACGACAGGGGGTACGAGCGGATGGCGGCCGCGTTCGACCTGCGGTTCCTGAAGGGTTCGACGGCGGCACGCTTGTGAGCGCGGAGGGCTTTAGGGGCGCGGGGCTGTGCCGATGTGCGGCTCCGCCGCGTGGGCGCGACCAGCCACAACCCACCCGCACCCGCCGACGAGCCGCTCAGCCCTGCCCCCGCCGGCGCCCCTCCCTCAGCTCGCGCGCGACCCCCCGGCGCTCCAGCCGCTCCTGCCGCCGCTCCTCCCGCAGCCGCTGCCGGTCGGCCTTCCTGAGCTTGCGCTCGACCCCGACACCGCCCCAGAACGCGAACCCGGTCACGACCACCCGCGGAGCACCCGGCTCCCCCGGCACACCCTCCTCGCGGTGGTCGAAGCCGCCCATGATCCCGATCCCGCGCACCACGACCTCGACCCCCGGCGGCACGATCACCTGCATCCCGCCCATGATCGCGACGCAGTTGATCTCGACCTCGCCGGCGGCGAAGTTCGCGTCCCGCAGGTCGAGCTCCCCGCCGCCCCAGAAGGCGAAGCAGTTGAAGCGCCGGGGCACGGTCCAGCGCCCCCTGCGCTGGAACCCGGACATCACGGCGACGGCCCACGTCGAGGAGCCCTCGCCGCCGACGATCCGGGACGCCCAACTCCCGTCCTGCTCGGGCCGCTTCTGCATGTCGACCTTGGGAACGGCCACCTGGCCGACCGGCAGGTCCCGGGTGATCGGCGCGAGCTCGCCGTACGTCCGCGCCCGGTACGTGGCGTCCAGCCGCTCCTCGAACTCCTCCATGTCGAGACGCCCCTCCGCGAGGGCGTCCCGCAGGACCTCGGCGACTCGCTCACGATCGGCGTCGGCAGCCCGGAGTTCCGGGAGTTCGTCGGTCATACGCATCAGCCTACGAGCTACCTCACCCCACGGCTACGACACCGCTTTCTCCGCCTCTCCCGCATACATCTTGGCGATCACCGCCTCGATGTCCGGCTCCCGCACCGACAGATCCACCAGCGGGTACTCCGCCGCGACCCGCGCCACCAGCGCCGCCGCCGACTCGGACGCCGGGAACGCCAGCCACTGCCGCGGTCCCTCGACCCTCACCACGCGCGCGGGGGCCGCCTCGATCGGCGGCAACTCCCGCTCCAGGTCCACCACCAGGGTGCGCTCGCTCTCGCCCACCTCGTGGAGCCCGGCGAGCGGACCGTCGTACATCAGGCGCCCATGGTCGATGACCATCACCCGGGAGCAGAGCTGCTCGATGTCCTGGAGGTCGTGGGTGGTCAGCAGGACCGTCGTGCCCCGCTCGGTGTTCAACTCCCGCAGGAATCCCCGCACCTTGGCCTTGGAGATGACGTCCAGTCCGATGGTCGGCTCGTCCAGGTACAGCACCTCGGGGTCGTGCAGCAGGGCCGCCGCGATGTCGCCCCGCATGCGCTGGCCCAGGGACAGCTGTCGTACCGGGACGTCCAACAGGTCGGCCAGTTCGAGGAGTTCGACGCAGCGGTCGAGGTTCTCGCGGTAACGGGCGTCCGGGATGCGGTACATGCGGTGCATCAGCCGGTAGGAGTCGATCAGCGGGAGGTCCCACCAGAGAGTCGTCCGCTGTCCGAAGACGACCCCGATCCGGTGGGCCAGGCGGGTGCGCTCGCGGGACGGGTCGATGCCCGCCACCCGCAACCGGCCACCGCTCGGGGTCAGGATGCCCGTCAGCATCTTGATCGTCGTCGACTTGCCGGCGCCGTTCGGGCCGATGTACCCGACCATCTCGCCGCGCGCCACGGTGAAGGAGATCGAGTCGACCGCCCGCACCTGGCGTCGCTCCCGTTTGAGGAAACCTGCCTTCTTGCGCACGTCGAATACCTTCTCGACACGGTCCAGTTCAATGAAGGCGTCCATCGCCACGTCCACCTCTAACTCCCCGTACTCCGATACGACCCGAGCCCCGCCCGCCACGCGAGTCCCGCCAGCGCGGCGCACGCCACCGCCACCAGCGGCGGGGTGAAGGCCGCCCACCCCGGCAGGTCCAGCGGGTACGGCCTGCCCAACACATAAGAGGCCGGCACCCAGTTGACGAAGGCGAGGGGCAGCACGAACGTCACCCCGCGCACGAAGTCCTTCCCGAACACCGTCGGCGGGTACTGAAGCAGGGTCGTACCGCCGTACGTGAACGCGTTCTGCACCTCGGAGGCGTCCTGCGCGAAGATCTGGAAGGCCGCGCCCGCCACGAACACCGCGCAGAAGATCGCCGCGCCGCTGACCACCATCAACGGCACCAGCAGCACCTTCGCCGCACTCCAGTCGACATGCACCGAGGTCAGCGCCCACCCCAGCACCACCGTGCCCTGGGTGATCCGGCCCAGGCGGCGCACCGCGAAACGGTCAGCGCCGATCTGCGCGAGCACCGGCGCCGGCCGCACCAGCAGGATGTCGAAGGAACCGTCACGGATCCGCGAGCCCAGCACATCCATCGAGCCGAGCACCAGGTCGGCGATCCCGAAGGCGGTCACCGAGAGGCCGTAGAGGAAGGCGATCTCGGACAGCCCCCAGCCGCCCAGCGAGTCGACCTGCGAGAACATCAGCAGGATCCCGACGAAGTCCAGGCCGGTCATCACCAGATTGGCGCACATCGTGACGACGAAGGAGGTGCGGTAGGTCATGGCCGACCGGATCCACATGCCGGCGATCAGCCGGTAGGCGCGCACCCCCTCGCCCAGGCGGGACGTCTCAGCCACCCTGCACCACCACCCGCCGGGTCGCCGCCGACTGCAGCAGCCGCCCGGCTCCCAGCAGCACCACCGCCCACGTCGCCTGGAAGGCGTACGCCCCGAGCGGGTCGGTCTCCCCCATCAGCACGTCCGCCGGCATCTGGAGCTGCGCCGCCCACGGCAGCGCCCGCACGATGTCGCCCAGGACGCCCGGGAAGGCGTTGAGCGGGAACACTATGCCCGAGCAGAAGACGCCCGTGATCATCACGCCCTGCATGATGCCCATGCCGTCCATCAGCCAGAACACGCTCAGAGCCGCGAGATAGCGGATCCCGAAACTGACGACCATCGCCAGGAGCAGCGCCACGAACAGGGCCAGCCACGAGTAGACGTCCGTGGGCAGCGCCATCGGGAAGAACAGGGCGCCGAACGCGAAGGGGATCACGCCCCGCCCGATCAGCTGGAACAGCGACCGGCCCAAGTCGCTCGCCAGCCACCACAGTTGGAGGTCGGCCGGACGGTACAGGTCGACCGCGATCTCACCCGTGCGAATCCGCTCGATCACGTCCTTCTCGGCACCGCCGCCCTGGATGGCCAGTGTCGAGTAGAGACACTGCCCCAGCCAGACGTAGGTGACCGCCTGCGCCTGGTCGTAGCCCCCCAGGTGGGGCTTCTCGTCCCACAGCGCGAGATACGTGTAGACGAGGATCACACCGAAGACGGTGTTGGTGAACACCCCCGCGAACGTGGCCGCGCGATATGTCGCGTATCGTCGGAATCCCCCTGCCGCGACGGCCGCGTACAACCGCCAGGAACCCACATCAACAGCCCTCCTCGGCCCGCGGACACCGAAGCGCAGGAGCCTACTGCGCTGTTGACGGGGCGGGCCAGCCATTTTCCCGGGCGAGACGCGCGCCATATCCGGGAACGGAACGCAGGGTGCGAGAGTCTTCAACAGGGGACGCAGAAGGCGTACGAGGTCGTACGGGAACGTACGACGCGAAACAGGAGTCCGTGCACGAGATGAGCGACCAGCCGCAGCAGCCGACGACCGAGGGCTGGGCACCGAAAGACCCACAGGCGCCCGCAGAGCCCGACGGGAAGAAGAAGGCCAAGCGGCCCAAGCGCACCGGCTGGCGACGAGTGATCCCGACCTGGCGGATGGTGCTGGGCACCTTCGTCCTCGGACTGATCGCCCTGGCCGGCCTGTTCTCCCTCGGCTACTCCATGGTCAACATCCCGCCGGCCAACGCGCTCGCCACCAAGCAGACCAACGTCTACCTCTACGCCGACGGCAGCCAACTCGCCCGCGACGGCGAGGTCAACCGCGAGAACGTCTCCCTCGCACAGGTCTCCAAGGACGCCCAGCACGCCGTACTCGCCGCCGAGGACCGCGACTTCTACACCGAGTCCGCGATCGACCCGAAGGCCATGCTCCGCGCCGGCTGGAACACCGCCACCGGCAAGGGCAAGCAGTCCGGCTCGACGATCACCCAGCAGTACGTGAAGAACTACTACCTGGCCCAGGAGCAGACCGTCACCCGCAAGGTGAAGGAGTTCTTCATCTCGATCAAGCTGGACCGCACCCAGCCCAAGGACCGGATCCTCGAGGGCTACCTCAACACCAGCTACTTCGGCCGCAACGCCTACGGCATCCAGGCCGCCGCCCAGGCCTACTACGGCAAGGACGCCGTCGACCTCGACCCGGCCCACGCCGCCTACCTCGCCGCGCTGGTCAACGCGCCGAGCGAGTACGACGTCGTCGCGCACCCCGAGAACAAGGCGGCGGCCCAGGCCCGCTGGAACTACGTCCTGGACGGCATGGTCAAGAAGGGCTGGCTGGCCCAGTCCGAGCGCACCGGGCTGAAGTTCCCGATGCCGAAGGAGCAGACCGTCTCCACCGGCCTGTCCGGGCAGCGCGGCTACATCAAGGACGCGGTCGAGGACTACATCATCAAGAACAAGATCCTCACCAAGGACCAGTTGGAGGCGGGCGGCTACCGCATCACCACCACCCTGCAGAAGAGCAAGCAGAACGCCTTCGTGAAGGCGGTGAACGACCAGGTGATGAAGAAGCTCGACAAGAAGAACAACAAGACCGACAACTACGTCCGCGCAGGCGGCGCCTCCATCGACCCGAAGACCGGCAAGATCGTCGCCATGTACGGCGGCATCGACTACGTCAAGCAGTACACGAACGGCGCGACCCGAGGCGACTTCCAGGTCGGCTCCATCTTCAAGCCCATCGTGTTCGCCTCCGCCGTCCAGAACCACTCCGAGACCCAGGACGGCGAGCTCATCACCCCCAACACCTACTACGACGGCACCAACAAGCGGCCGGTCGTCGGGTGGAACGGCGGCACCTACGCCCCCGAGAACGAGGACCAGGGCTCCTACGGCGACATCACCGTCCGCGCGGCCACCGACAAGTCCGTCAACTCGGTGTACGCGCAGATGGCCGTCGACGTCGGCTCCGACAAGGTCAAGCAGACCGCGATCGACCTGGGCATCCCCTCCGACACCCCCGACCTGACGGCGTCCCCGTCCATCGCGCTCGGCGTGAACACCGCGAGCGTCCTCGACATGGCGGAGGCCTACGCCACCCTCGCCAACCACGGCCGGCACGGCACGTACACGATGATCGACAAGATCACCAAGGACAACGCCGAGACCGTCGAGCTGCCCCGGCAGAAGACCGAGCAGGCCGTCAGCCGCGAGGCCGCCGACACCACCACCTCGATCCTCCAGAGCGTCGTCGAGAACGGCACCGCCACCGCCGCCCAGGGCGCGGACCGCCCCGCCGCGGGCAAGACCGGCACCGCCGAGGAGGACACCGCGGCCTGGTTCGCCGGCTACACCCCCGAACTCGCCACGGTCGTCTCCGTCATGGGCCAGGACCCGGTGACCGCCGCGCACAAGTCGCTGTACGGCGCGCTGGGCCTGCAGCGCGTCAACGGCGGCGGACCGCCCGCGGAGATCTGGGCGCAGTACACCAAGGCCGCCCTCAAGGGGAAGCCGACCGGCGAGTTCGACCTTGAACTCCAGCCGGGCGCCGAGACCCAGGCGCCGAGCAGCCAGGCCCCCGTCGACCCGACCACGGGCGGCGAGGACGACGGCGGCACCACGGGCGACACCACCGCCGGCCAGGACACCGGGGGCCAGACCCAGGGGCAGACCCGGGGCCAGGACAACGGCGGCACGACCACGACCGGCGGCAACACCACGACGGGCGGCACCACCGGGGGCACGACCGACGGCGGCACGGCCACCGGCGGGACCACCGGGGGCACCACGGACGGCGGCACCACGACCGACGGCGGCACCACCGACGGCGGCACGACGGGCGAGGCGAACGGCGGCACCACCGGAGACACACCCGGCGGCGGGGCGACCACGGAAGGCGCGGGCCTCGTGACCACGACCAGACGGGACTGACCCTCCCACGGCACGCCGAGAGGGGCCGGTGACTGCTGTCACCGGCCCCTCTCGCGTCGATCCACAGACAGTCGATCTACAGGTACAGGCCCGTCGAGTCCTCGGAGCCCTCGAACCGGTCGGCCGCCACCGCGTGCAGATCACGCTCACGCATGAGGACATAACCGGTCCCGCGCACCTCGACCTCGGCCCGGTCCTCGGGGTCGTACAGCACCCGGTCACCCGGCTCCACGGTCCGTACGTTCTGCCCCACGGCGACGACCTCGGCCCACGCCAGCCGGCGTCCGACGGCCGCGGTGGCGGGAATGAGGATGCCGCCTCCCGACCGCCGCTCGCCCTCACCGTTCTCCTGCCGCACGAGTACGCGGTCGTGCAGCATCCGGATGGGCAGCTTGTCCTGTGGGATGTCGTTTCTCTTGGCGCTCACGCCACTGAACCTACCTGTCCTCGACGCCCGTGTACGCGGCCGGGTCAGCCCTTGCGGCGCCGGGTTCCCAGGGCGAGCAGCCCCACGAGTCCCACGGCGACGAGGGCGACGGGCAGGACGCGCTCCAGACGAGGAGCGCCCTCCTCGTCCACGAACTGGGCCTTCACGTCCGTGACCGCCTTGTTGACGGAGACATACGCCCGCCCGAGCGTGTGGTCGATGTTGGAGACGACTTTGGCCTTGGCGTCGCCGACGATCGTCTTCGGGTGCACCCGCACCCCGATCTCGTCGAGCGTGTCTGCCAGCACCTCGCGGCGGCGCTTGATGTCCGCCTCGATCTGCGCCGGGGTTCTGATGTCCGACGTGTCCGCCACGGTAGAGCCTCCGGGGTCGCTGCTACTTGTCCTGGACAGTCTGTCAGCTCCGGCCGCGCCCGCACTGTCAGGACCCCCGGTTACGCTGACCCAATGAGCGAGCGACTCCAGCCCGGGGACGTGGCCCCCGCCTTCACCCTCCCCGACGCCGACGGCAACGACGTGTCCCTCTCCGCCCACAAGGGCCGCAAGGTCATCGTCTACTTCTACCCGGCGGCCCTGACCCCCGGCTGCACGAAGCAGGCCTGCGACTTCACCGACAACCTGGAGGTGCTGGCCGGCGCGGGCTACGACGTCCTCGGCATCTCCCCGGACGCCCCGGAGAAGCTGGCGAAGTTCCGCGAGAAGGAATCCCTCAAGGTCACCCTCCTCGCCGACCCGGAGAAGACCGTCACCGAGGCCTACGGCGCCTACGGCGAGAAGAAGAACTACGGCAAGACCTACATGGGCGTCATCCGCTCCACGATCGTCGTGGACGAGGAGGGCAAGGTCGAGCGGGCCCTGTACAACGTCCGTGCGACCGGCCACGTAGCGAAGATCATCAAGGACCTGGGTATCTGATCCCCCCGTTTCCCTGCCGAGCGGCTCGCACCGGACACGCCCGGTGCGAGCCGCTTTACATTTCGGGCGTGACTGTCCGATAAGCGGTTCGTTACTCCGTACGAGGTCGCGAACGTGTGGCCGAGGACGGAGGGGGTTCAGTGGGGGCGAGTGTGTACACCAAGGAGCGGCTGGAGGAGGCGGCTCGGGGGGCTCGGACGTTGTCGGAGGCGTGTCAGACGTTAGGGGTGGATCCGAAGAGCTGGAAACGGCGCTACGTCCACGAGCGGATGAAGAAGCTCGGGGTGGACGTCTCGCACTTCGAGCGTGAGGGTGCCAAGTGGACACGGGACATCCTTCAGCCGGTGGTCGCGGCGTCGACGAGCGTCAATGACGTCCTGCGTCGACTCGGGCTTGAAATGGTCGGCGGCCACCACACCAACATCTCTCGGCGCATCAAGGCCTATGGCATCGACACCTCGCACTTCACGCCAGTGGTGCGCACCGAAAGGCAGCGGTACAACCAGCGCCGCCGGACGGCCGAGGAGATCCTCGTCGAGGACACGTCGACAGACGCACGCCGCGTGCCGAGCAGCCGCCTCAAGCGGGCGATGGGCGCGCTGGGCGTAGAGGAGTGCTGCGCCATGTGCGGAATCGAAGGGGTCTGGCTCGGCGAGCCGCTCCCCCTCGAGGTCGATCACATCGACGGCAACTGGCGGAACAACCGCGTCGAGAACCTGCGGATGCTGTGTCCTAACTGCCACTCGACGACGGACAGTTACCGAGGGCGCGGCAAGGGCAGGGCTTCATGAGCGGTGGCATGCAGTACACCCGGGAACGGCTGAAGGAAGCCGCCGCGCGGTGTTCCGACCTCGACGAGGTCATCGCACTCTTCGGCACCCGGCCCTACGGCTGTCTGCGCACGTATCTCACCGGACGATTCGCCCACTTCGACATTGACATCTCGCATTTTCGCCCCTGCGGCAGGTCGGCGCGGCCCACCCGCGACGAGCTACGTGTGGTGGTGGCCGGCTCGACCTCCGTGGCGGAGGTGCTGCGTCGTCTCGGCCGCATGAACAACGGTGCGCAACGGCAGAAGGTGCGCAAGTGGATCGCCGACGATCACCTCACGACAGATCACTTCCTTGGGCAGGCACACCAGCGGGGCAGACCGGCGCCGAACTCCAAACGCCCCGAGGACGTTCTGGTACGACACGAAGGCCCCCACCGGACAGCGACGAAGCGCCTACGCCGGGCGCTTGACGCGGTGGGGGTACCCGAGGAATGCGCCAGGTGCGGAGTCGGCCCTGTGTGGCTCGGCAAACCCATGACGCTGGAGGTCGACCACATCAACGGCGATTGGCGCGACGACCGGCGGGAGAACCTGCGGCTGCTGTGCCCCAACTGTCATGCGATCACCAGCACGTGGTGCAGGGGAGGGCGGCGAGTAACTAGCAGCTCCCAGTAGAGTGGGCACCGCTGCGGGCCCGTATCCCAGCTGGCAAGAGGATGCCGGTTTAGATCCGGTATGTCGTGGGTTCGAGTCCCACCGGGCCCACCTTGTGAGGGGCGCTCCACCACAGGTGGGGCGCCCTTCGACGTCAGCCCAACAACTCCCGCACCACCGGCACCAGCGCCCGGAACGCCTCCCCCCGGTGGCTGATCGCGTTCTTCTCCGCTGCCGACATCTCGGCGCACGTCCGTGTCTCGCCGTCCGGCTGGAGGATCGGGTCGTAGCCGAAGCCGTTCGTGCCGACGGGGGCGTGGCGGAGGGTGCCCCTCAGTTGGCCCTCGACCACCCTCTCCGTGCCGTCCGGCAGGGCCAGGGCCGCCGCGCAGGCGAAGTGGGCGCCCCGGTGTTCGTCGGCGATGTCCGAGAGCTGGGCCAGCAGCAACTCCAGGTTCGCGCGGTCGTCTCCGTGGCTCCCCGACCAGCGGGCCGAGAAGATGCCGGGGGCGCCGTTCAGGACATCCACGCAGAGGCCCGAGTCGTCGGCGACCGCCGGCAACCCCGTGGCCTGGGCCAGGGCGTGGGCCTTGAGCAGGGCGTTCTCGGCGAAGGTGACGCCGGTTTCCTTGACGTCGGGGATCTCGGGGTACGCGTCCGCGCCGACAAGGTCGAAGGGCAGACCTGCGTCGGCGAGGATCGCGTGGAGCTCGGTGATTTTGCCGGCGTTGCGGGTGGCGAGGATCAGGCGGGTCATGCCCACCAGTATTACGGCGTGCAGACCTTGGTCAGTTCGCCGGCCGCGTCGGTGACGGGGCTCAGGTCCGGGGTCTCGTCGCCGTTCTTGACCGCCGTACGGACATTGGTCACGGCCGCGCCGAGGTCGTCGACCGCCTTGTTGACGTCGGCGTTGTCCGTCTTGTCGCCGATCTCGTCGAGGTTCTGGTCGATGGCGGCGAGGGACTCGTCGATCTGGGTCGGGTCGTTCGACGCGTTCTCCACGGCCTGCTGGAGGTCGGTGACGCTGTCGGCGACGGCCTCGGCGGTCTGGACGCAGTCCAGGGCCTTGCTGACGGCGTCGCAGCCGGTGGTGAGGCCGGCCGTGAGTGCCACGGCGGCCACCGCGGCGGCGATGGTGATACGGCGACTTCGGCGGCGTCGGCTCGCGGCCATGGATCTGTTCCTCCCTGTGGCAGGCCTCGGGAGGCCCCCGTTGACTGGCCGGGCGCCCGTTGTGCACAGCGGGCGCCCGTACTCCCGAAGACGCCGGGACGGCGGGGCGGGTTGCGCGCGCCGGCCACCGTTCTTGGCGGTCCCTTTACCTTTCGAGGACCGTGTCGAGCGCCTTGCTCTGCAGGGCGGTGAGTTCCGAGCAGCCCAGGACCGCGAGGTCGAGGAGGGAGTTGAGCTCGTCGCGGGCGAAGGGCTCGGCCTCGGCGGTGCCCTGGACCTCGACGAAGCGGCCGTCGCCGGTGCAGACGACGTTCATGTCGGTCTCGGCGCGGACGTCCTCCTCGTAGCAGAGGTCGAGGAGGGGTACGCCGCCGACGATGCCGACGGAGACCGCGCTCACGGTTCCGGTCAGCGGGCGGCGGCCGGCCTTGATCAGTTTCTTGCCCTGGGCCCAGGCGACGGCGTCGGCCAGGGCGACGTAGGCGCCGGTGATGGCGGCCGTGCGGGTGCCGCCGTCGGCCTGGAGGACGTCGCAGTCGAGGACGATGGTGTTCTCGCCGAGCGCCTTGTAGTCGATGACCGCGCGCAGGGACCGGCCGATGAGGCGGCTGATCTCGTGCGTGCGGCCGCCGATCTTGCCGCGGACGGATTCGCGGTCGCCGCGGGTGTTGGTGGCGCGGGGCAGCATGGAGTACTCGGCGGTCACCCAGCCCTCGCCGCTGCCCTTGCGCCAGCGGGGGACGCCTTCGGTGACGGAGGCGGTGCAGAGGACCTTGGTGTCGCCGAAGGAGACGAGGACGGAGCCCTCGGCGTGCTTGCTCCAGCCGCGTTCGATGGTGACCGGGCGGAGTTGTTCGGGGGTGCGGCCGTCGATTCGAGACATGGCGTCGAGCCTATCGGCCTCCCGGGTGGGCGTTCGGCGCCCTCAGCTCACATCATGTCCTCGATCTCGGCGGCGATCGGGTCGGCGTCGGTGCCGATGACGACCTGGATCGCGGTGCCCATCTTGACGACGCCGTGGGCGCCGGCGGCCTTGAGGGCGGCTTCGTCGACGAGGGCCGCGTCGTGGACCTCGGTCCGCAGGCGCGTGATGCAGCCCTCGATCTCGTCGATGTTGCCGATGCCGCCGAGCCCGGCGACGATCTTCTCTGCCTTGGTGGCCATGTCGTTCTCCTCATGCGCAGTTGGCCCAGCTTCGCGGGCGATCGCGCTGTTCGTACCGAAAGATGACGTCACAGCAAGCAATCGTCCGTGACTGGTCTACACCACCCGACAGGCGGTCGCCAACTGATGAGTTCGGAAACGGAGATCTCACCCGCACGCAGGCGCCGGCAGTCGGCGTTCCAGGGATTGCAGAAGATGGGCCGCAGTCTTCAGCTGCCCATCGCCGTGCTGCCGGCCGCGGGCATCCTCAACCGGCTCGGCCAGCCGGATGTGTTCGGGGACGACGGGCTGGGGTGGACGAACGTCTCCAAGGTGATGGCGGGTGCGGGCGGGGCGCTGCTCGACGGTCAGTTGGGGCTGCCGCTGCTGTTCTGCGTGGGTGTGTCGATCGGGATGGCGAAGAAGTCGGACGGGTCGACGGCGTTGGCGGCGGTCGCCGGGTTCCTCGTCTATTTCTCGGTGTTGAGGCAGTTTCCGGAGGGCTGTCCGAGTGGGGCGAAGGCCGTGCCGGGCATCGGGTGCCAGGCGACGGTGGACCAGACGGTGGTGGCGTTCACCTATCAGAACCCGGGGGTGTTCGGTGGCATCGTGATGGGGCTGCTGACGGCGTTCTTCTGGCAGCGGTACCACCGCACGAAGCTGGTGGACTGGCTCGGGTTCTTCAACGGGCGGCGGCTGGTGCCGATCATCATGGCGTTCGTGGCGATCGTGTTCGCCGCGCTGTGTCTGTGGGTGTGGCCGCCGATCGGTGACGGTCTGGAGAGCTTCAGCGACTGGCTGAAGGGCGCGGGGGCGTGGGGTTCGGGGCTGTTCGGTGTGGCGAACCGGGCGTTGCTGGTGATCGGGCTGCACCAGTTCCTGAACGTGCCCATCTGGTTCCAGTTCGGGACGTACACCGAGCCGGACGGCACCGAGGTGCACGGTGACATCAACATGTTCCTGGCGGGCGATCCGAACGCGGGGCAGTTCACCTCGGGGTTCTTCCCGATCATGATGTTCGCGTTGCCGGCGGCGGCGCTGGCGATCACGCACTGCGCGAAGCCGGCCCGGCGCAAGGAGGTCGGCGGTCTGATGCTGTCGGTGGCCCTGACCTCCTTCGTGACGGGCATCACCGAGCCCATCGAGTACTCGTTCCTGTTCGTCGCGCCGCTTTTGTATGTGGTGCACGCGGTGCTGACGGGGGTGTCGATGGCGGTGACGTGGGGTCTCGGGGTGCACGACGGCTTCAGCTTCTCGGCCGGTCTCATCGACTACGTCATCAACTGGAATCTGGCGACGAAGCCGTGGGCGATCATCCCGATCGGCCTGTGTTTCGCGGCCGTCTACTACGCGATCTTCCGGTTCGCGATCACGCGGTTCGACCTGAAGACGCCGGGCAGGGAGCCGGACGAGGAGGTCGAGGACGTCACCAAAATGTAGTCCTCCGGTTGCAGAACTGACGGGTTCCTTATAACGCCCCCATCGTGTACAACAGGTCTACACCACTGAGTGGTGTAGACCACCACCCGATGGAGGAAGCGTCATGAGCACCGCCACCGAGACGAAGGCGGCCCCCGCCAAGAAGCGGGGATCCGGTCTTATTCAGGGCCTGCAGAAGGTCGGCCGAAGCCTGCAGCTCCCGATCGCCGTGTTGCCGGCGGCGGGGATCCTGCTCCGGTTCGGCCAGCCCGATGTGTTCGGCAAGGACGGCTTCGGCTGGGACAAGGTCGCGTCCGTGTTCGCCACCGCCGGTGGCGCGATCTTCGACAACCTGCCGCTGCTGTTCTGCATCGGTGTCGCCATCGGCTTCGCCAAGAAGTCCGACGGCTCCACCGCGCTGGCCGCCGTGGTCGGCTTCCTGGTCTACAGCAACGTGCTGAAGGCCTTCCCGGTGACCGAGGCGAAGGTCCAGGCCGGCGCGGACATAGCCGCGACCTACAACAACCCCGGTGTCCTCGGCGGCATCATCATGGGTCTGCTGTCCGCCGTGCTGTGGCAGCGCTTCCACCGCACCAAGCTGGTGGACTGGCTCGGCTTCTTCAACGGCCGCCGCCTGGTGCCGATCATCATGGCCTTCGTCGGCACCCTGATGGGCGTCTTCTTCGGTCTCGTCTGGGAGCCGATCGGTGAGGTCATCTCCAACTTCGGTGAGTGGATGACCGGACTCGGAGCCTTCGGTGCGGGACTGTTCGGTCTGATCAACCGCGCGCTGATCCCCATCGGCATGCACCAGTTCGTGAACTCCGTCGCCTGGTTCCAGATCGGCGACTTCAAGGACGCCACGGGCGCCGTCGTCCACGGCGACCTGACCCGCTTCTTCGCCGGTGACCCGACGGCCGGTCAGTTCATGGCGGGCTTCTTCCCGATCATGATGTTCGGTCTGCCGGCCGCCGCGATCGCGATCGCCCACTCCGCCCGCCCCGAGCGCCGCAAGGCCGTGATGGGCATGATGATCTCGCTCGCGCTGACCTCCTTCGTGACGGGTGTGACCGAGCCCATCGAGTTCTCGTTCATGTTCATCGCGCCGCTGCTCTACGCGATCCACGCGGTCCTGACCGCCGTCTCCATGGCGGTGACCTGGGCACTGGGCGTCCACGCGGGCTTCACCTTCTCCGCGGGCGTCATCGACTACGGGCTGAACTGGAACCTGGCCACGAAGCCCTGGCTGATCATCCCGATCGGCCTGGTCTTCGGCGCCATCTACTACGCCGTCTTCCGCTTCGCCATCGTCAAGTTCAACCTCCCCACCCCGGGCCGCGAGCCCGAGGAGGAGATCGAGGACCTCACCAAGGCGTGAGAACCCGCTGACGCACGCCGAGGCCCCCGGAGCCCTGAACCGCTCCGGGGGCCTCTGCCATGTCGTAGGGGCTAGATCTCGTACGACTGCCTCGGCGTCGCCAGGGACACCGTGCCGTCGAAGACCGCGCGCGCGTCGGCGAGGTTGACCTGGGGGTCGGTCCACGGGGGGATGTGGGTGAGGACCAGGCGGCGGGCGCCTGCCCGGGTCGCGGTCTCACCCGCCTCGCGGCCGTTGAGGTGCACGTCGGGGATGTTCTCCTTGCCGTGCGTGAAGGCGGCCTCGCACAGGAACAGGTCGGTGTCGCGGGCGAGTTCGGTCAGGGCGGGGCTGAGACCCGTGTCGCCGGAGTACGTCAGGGACTTCCCGCCGTGCTCGACGCGGATGCCGTACGCCTCCACCGGGTGCGCCACTCGCTCCGTGTGGACCGTGAACGGGCCGATGTCGAAGGTGGACGGCTTGACCGTGTGGAAGTCGAAGACCTCGCTCATGGAGGAGGCGGTGGGGGTGTCGGCGTAGGCCGTGGTCAGACGGTGTTCGGTGCCTTCGGGGCCGTAGACCGGGAGGGGGTCGCAGCGGCCGCCCTCGTGGCGGTAGTAGCGCGCGACGAAGTACGCGCACATATCGATGCAGTGGTCGGCGTGCAGATGGCTGAGGAAGATCGCGTCGAGGTCGTAGAGACCGCAGTGGCGCTGCAGCTCGCCAAGGGCACCGTTGCCCATGTCGAGAAGCAGCCGGAAGCCGTCGGCCTCGACGAGGTAGCTCGAGCAGGCCGATTCCGCGGACGGGAACGACCCCGAGCAGCCGACGACGGTGAGCTTCATGAAACAGAAACCTCCGCTGGCGGGACTTTTCTGGGATAGAGACGGGGGTCGTGCGGTCCGTCGAGCGTAAGGCGCAAAACCTCCGGTCGCTCCTCCGCCAAGGGCTGTTGTGGGCGAACTCACCTGTGGTGTCACCGGTTCGGCTGGACCAGGGGCGTGTGGGGGGGTGAGAGAGGGATCACGGGTTCCACAGAGGGCGCACGGGACAGATCGCGCGCCGGTAACGTCGTCCTCATGGACACGTCCTGGTGGCTCGCGCTCGCTGCGGTGGTGCTGCTCGCGCTGGTCGCCACGCTCGTGGACGGGTGGGGGCGGGGGCATCGGCCCCGGGGCCGCGCGGACCGTACGACTCGGCCGTCCGGGCGAACGACGGGCGGGCGGCCGCGGCCCGCCGAGATCTGGTGGGCGGCGGTGCCGTACGAAGACGGGCCGGGAGCCAAGGACCGGCCGTGTCTCGTGCTGGCGGTGAACGGCCGGCGTGCGACGGTCGCGAAGATCACCAGCAAGTA
Source organism: Streptomyces sp. SLBN-8D4 (assembly GCF_049739545.1). Classification (NCBI taxonomy): domain Bacteria; kingdom Bacillati; phylum Actinomycetota; class Actinomycetes; order Kitasatosporales; family Streptomycetaceae; genus Streptomyces; species Streptomyces sp. SLBN-8D4. The sequence goes on along the minus strand of NZ_JBMGQC010000001.1, from coordinate 5,995,961 downwards.
CCACCACGAGCGGGCCGGGGTGATCCCGCTTCCTCCGGGCTCGGTGGGCGACGCTCAGGGGCGCGCGAGCTTCCTGGAGACGGACGAGCTGCGGCAGGTGCCGGTGGGGGACTTCCGGCGCAAGGCGGGGGTGGTGGACCCGGTCCTGTGGGATCAGGTCCGTCACCTGGCGACGTAGAACGAGGCGTGGAACCTCACGCCCAGAGCTGGCCCTGCAGTGTCTCGATCGCTTCCTCCGTGGTCGCCGCGGTGTAGACGCCCGTCGAGAGGTACTTCCAGCCGCCGTCGGCCACGACGAACGCGATGTCGGCGGACTCCCCCGCCTTCAGCGCCTTGTTGCCGACGCCGATCGCCGCGTGCAGGGCGGCACCGGTGGAGACGCCCGCGAAGATGCCCTCCTGCTGGAGGAGCTCGCGGGTGCGGGTGACCGCGTCGGCGGAGCCGACGGAGAAGCGGGTGGTCAGCACCGAGGCGTCGTACAGCTCCGGTACGAAGCCCTCGTCCAGGTTCCTGAGCCCGTACACCAGGTCGTCGTAGCGGGGCTCGGCGGCGACGATCTTCACGTCCGGCTTGTGCTCGCGCAGGTAGCGGCCGACGCCCATCAGGGTGCCGGTGGTGCCGAGGCCCGCGACGAAGTGGGTGATGGAGGGGAGGTCGGCGAGGATCTCCGGACCGGTGGTCGCGTAGTGGGCGCCCGCGTTGTCGGGGTTGCCGTACTGGTAGAGCATCACCCAGTCGGGGTGCTCGGCGGAGAGCTCCTTGGCGACCCGTACGGCGGTGTTGGAGCCGCCCGCGGCGGGGGACGGGATGATCTCGGCGCCCCACATCCCGAGCAGGTCGCGGCGCTCCTGGGAGGTGTTCTCGGGCATCACGCAGACCATGCGGTAGCCCTTGAGCTTGGCCGCCATGGCCAGGGAGATGCCGGTGTTGCCGGAGGTCGGCTCCAGGATGGTGCAGCCCGGGGTCAGGCGGCCGTCCTTCTCCGCCTGCTCGATCATGTACAGGGCGGGGCGGTCCTTGACCGAGCCGGTCGGGTTGCGGTCCTCCAGCTTCGCCCAGATGCGAACGTCGGCGGACGGCGAGAGCCGCGGCAGGCGCACCAGAGGGGTGTTGCCCACCGCGGCCAGCGGGGAGTCGTAACGCACGACGATCAGGCCATGCCGCCGGCGACGGCCGGCAGGATCGTGACGTTGTCGCCGTCGGTGAGCTTGGTGTTGATGCCGTCGAGGAAGCGGACGTCCTCGTCGTTCAGGTAGACGTTGACGAAGCGGCGCAGCTCGCCACCGTCCACGATGCGGGCCTGGACGCCCGCATGCCGGGTCTCGAGGTCGGCGAAGAGCTCGGCGAGGGTGTTCCCGTTGCCCTCCACCGCCTTCTGGCCGTCGGTGTAGGTGCGGAGGATGGTCGGGATGCGGACCTCGATGGCCATGGCTCAGGGCTCCTGTCGGATGGTGTCTGGTCGGTGGCGCGCGGCAGCGCTGATACAGCAGGTCGTGCGTGTGAGGCTCCCCCACGCTCGGCTTCGCTCGCGCGGGCGGTACCCCCACCGGCCCACGGCCGTACGGCGGCAGGGCCGGGCGTCAACAGATGGCGCTGGCGAGCCTGCACAGGTCGACGTGCAGCCGCGCCACGAGCAGGGTGCCCGGCGTCTTCTCGCTCACGTCGTAAGAAACCATGGGGTCATCGTATCGATTCCCGGTCCGGGTCCCGGAATGTGATCCCACCATGCGGACGGAATCCGCCCGCCCGCTGAGATACGGCAGCTCAGGCGGAGGCCCTGACCACCAGTCGGGTCGGGACGACCACCGAGGGCGGCGGTGCGGGCCGGTCGAACAGGAGGCGGGCCATGAGCCGCCCCATCCGCTCCACGTCCTGGTGCACGGTGGTCAGCTGCGGCTCCGTAGCCTCGCTGATGTCGGTCACGTCGTCGAAACCGACGATCGCGACGTCCTCGGGGATCCGTCGGCCGCACTCGCGCAGGGTGCGCAGCGCGCCCGCGGCCATGAGGTCGGAGGCGACGAAGACGGCGTCCAGGCCGGGGCTCCGGTCGAGGAGGGCGGCCATGGCGTCGGCGCCGCCCTGCTCGGTGTAGTCGGCGCGCTCGGTCAGCTCGGTCGGTGCGTCCGGGAGGACGTCCCGGTATCCGGCGAGCCGTTCGGCGGCGGAGTCCTCCTGGTCGTAGGGCCCGGTGACGGTCGCGATCCGCGTGCGGCCCAGGGAGACGAGGTGCCGGACGGCCTGCCGGGCTCCACCGCGGTTGTCTCCGTCGACGTAGGCGTGGGGGCGCACGGTGTCGCCGTCGCTCGGCAGGGGGCGGCCGCCGAAGACGACCGGGATGTCGAGCCGGTCGGCCATCTCGTGGAGCCGGTCGCCGGGACGCAGGGAGAACAGCACGGCGCCGTCGACATGGCCGCCGCCGAGGTAGTCGGCGACGCGGGTGTGGTCGTCGGGTTCGTCCAGGAACAGCAGGACGGCCTGGGCGCCGTGTCCGGCGAGTTCGCGGCGGACTCCGCGCAGCAGGCAGTCGAAGAACGGGTCGAGGAAGAGCCGGTTCTGCGGCTGACTGGCGACCACGGCGACGGCGCCGGTGCGGCGGGTGACGAGCTGGCGGGCGGCCTGGTTGGGCACGTAGCCGAGTTCGGCGATGACCCGGCGGACCTGTTCGACGACCTCCGCGCTCACTCTCGGCTCGTCGTTGATCACCCGTGACACCGTGGACCGCGACACCCCCGAACGTCGTGCGACATCCTCCAGGGTGGGCCGTCGTCCGTGCGTGTGCGGTGTCAACACCTTCTCCAGTACGGGAAGTCGGTCCGTACCCGCGAGCCTAGTACGCCGCGACGATCTTCACGTCCTCCTCGGTGACCTCGCCGTCGACGATCCGGTAGGAGCGGAACTGGAAGTCGCCGAGGCCGTCGGTGTCGGCGGTGGAGACGAGGACGTAGTGGGCACCGGGCTCGTTGGCGTAGGAGATGTCCGTGCGGGACGGGTAGGCCTCGGTCGCGGTGTGGGAGTGGTAGATGACCACCGGCTCCTCGTCGCGGTCGTCCATCTCGCGGTACAGCTTGAGCAGGTCGCCGGAGTCGAACTCGTAGAACGTGGGCGACATGGCGGCGTTGAGCATGGGGATGAAGCGCTCGGGGCGGTCCGACCCGGCCGGGCCCGCGACGACTCCGCACGCCTCGTCGGGGTGGTCCTTGCGCGCGTGCGCGACGATCTGGTCGACGAGGGCCTGGGTGATGGTCAGCATGCCGAAAGGATAAGCAGAGGGCCGTCCCGTACCGAGGATCGGTACGGGACGGCCCACATGCCGGACTCAGCGGCTTCAGACCTTCTCGAACTCGGGGTCGCGCCGGTCCGCGATCTCCGGGTTGCGGGTCTTCAGGACGGCCCAGCCGATGCCCAGCGCGGCGGCCCATCCCGCCATGACGTACAGACACACGCGCGAGTCGGCGTCGTAGGCGATCAGGCCGGTCACGAAGAGCAGGAACACGATCGCGATCCAGCTGCCGACCGAGCCGCCCGGTGCCGGGAACGAGGAGGCGGGCAGGCGGCCCGCCACGACCTCGCGGCGGTAGCGCACATGGCTGACCAGGATCATCAGCCAGGTCCAGATGCCCGCGGCGGTCGCGACCGAGACGACGTATCCGAAGGCCTTCTCCGGCACCACGTAGTTCAGCAGCACGCCGATGCCCATGAAGAGCACGGAGACGGTGATGGCCAGCGCCGGGGTGCGGGTCACGGAGAGCTTGTTGAAGGCTTGCGGGGCCTCTCCGCTGTCGGCGAGGGTGCGCAGCATGCGGCCCGTGGAGTACATGCCCGAGTTGCAGGAGGACAGGGCCGCGGTGAGGACGACGAAGTTCACGATGCCGGCGCCCGCCGGGATGCCGATCACGGCGAAGGCCTTCACGAAGGGGCTGACGCCCGCCGCGAACTCGGTCCACTTCACGACGCACAGGATGACGGTGAGGGCACCGACGTAGAAGAGGCCGATGCGCCAGGGCAGGGTGTTGATCGCCTTGGGGAGGGTCTTCTCGGGGTTCTCGGACTCACCGGCGGTGACGCCGACGAGCTCGACGGCGAGGTAGGCGAACATCACGCCCTGGAGGGTCATCAGGGACGAGCCGACACCCTTGGGGAAGAAGCCGTCGAAGGCCCAGAGGTTGGAGACCGCGGCGGTGTCGCCGGCCGCGCTGAAGCCGAAGGTCAGGACGCCGAGACCGATCACGATCATGCCGATGAGGGCGGTGACCTTGATCATCGAGAACCAGAACTCGATCTCGCCGAACAGCTTCACCGAGATCAGGTTGGCCACGAACAGGACGACCAGGAAGACCAGGGCCGTCGTCCACTGGGGGACGGCGGGGAACCAGTAGTTGACGTAGATCGCGGCGGCGGTGAGTTCCGCCATTCCGGTGACGACCCACAGCAGCCAGTACGTCCAGCCGGTGAAGTAGCCGAAGAACGGGCCGAGGAACTCGCGGGAGTACTCCGCGAAGGAGCCGGAGACCGGGCGGTAGAGCAGCAGCTCGCCGAGGGCCCGCATGATGAAGAAGATGATCACGCCGGCGACGGCGTACATCAGGATGAGGCTCGGACCGGCCTTGGCGATGTTCGCCCCGGCGTTGAGGAAGAGGCCGACCCCGATGGCGCCGCCGATCGCGATCATCTGGACCTGGCGGCTGCCGAGTCCGCGCTCGTACCCCTCTTCGGACGCGTTCGGGGCCTTCTCCGAGCCTGAGCCTTTGTCTTCGACCTGAGCGGAGGTCATGTGTGTGGTGCGCCTTTCTCCATGCCGAACCGGGCCTCTCGTCGGCCTCGGATCGGGTTTCGATCCCCCCGGATTGATGGAGTCGTGCCTGGCCGGCGGTTACCGGCTCGGTGGCGCACCCGGCCGAACATACGGGTGGTGTTCGCCGGGCGGTCGTGAAGATTTATCACGGCCGCAGCATTGATCACCCGTGCCGGATATGGCACAGGTCACAGGAAGAAGGGGACAAAGGGCGCCCGGAACACGCGAATGCCGTCAGTGCGGTGACGTGATCGTTATCCGGATTTGAGCGTCCTCTGAGCGAACACAGAACCGTCACAACTCACGGCATAAGGAACTCACGGCATAAGGGTGGTCACGAGGGTCTCCTGGAGACCGCCGAGCCACAGGTACGCCATCACCATCGGCTTACGGGGGTCCTCGTCCGGGAGCCGGTAGAGGAGGTCGGTGTCCTCCTCGGCGGTGATGTCGAGGCGGGAGCCGATCGCGAGCCGCAGGTCGTTGAGGGCGCCGAGCCACTGCTGGGACTCGGCCGTCGACAGCTTGAGCACCGCCCCGCCGTCGCCGCCGGAGTGCAGCGCGTCAAGGGAGCGGACCACCGCGAGGGCGTTCTCGCGCTTGCCGGTGCGCAGGTCGTTCTCGGTGTAGCGGCGGAACTCCGAGGAGTACGCCCGCTGCTCCTCGGCCTGCTCGGCCTGGGGAGTGCCCTCGGGGTCGCTGTAGGCGTCCGGGAAGAGCCGCTTGAGCACCGGGTCGGAGGGCGGCTCGCTCGGGCCGTCCGCGAAGAGCTCGGCGAGCGGGTCGTCGGAGGCGTCCTCGGCGGGTCCCGGGCCGATGAGTTCCAGGAGCTGGACGGCCAGCGACCGGATGATGGAGATCTCGACGTCGTCGAGGGCGACGGCCGCGCCGCCGCCGGGGAGCGGTTCGAAGGTTCCGGGCATCAGGGTTGTCGCTACTTCCGGTCCTGCTGGAGGGTGGCCCACAGACCGTAGCCGTGCATGGCCTGCACGTCGCGTTCCATCTCCTCGCGGGATCCGCTGGAGACGACCGCCCGGCCCTTGTGGTGGACGTCGAGCATCAGCTTGGTGGCCTTGTCCTTCGAGTAGCCGAAGTACGTCTGGAAGACGTAGGTCACGTAGCTCATGAGGTTGACCGGGTCGTTGTGGACGATCGTGACCCAGGGGACGTCCGGCTCGGGTACGGCGAAGACCTCCTCCGCCGACTCGGTGCGTTCGATCTCTACGGGAGCGGGTGACGTCACACGGCCCATGCTGCCACGCGCCACACAAATCGTCACACTGACGCGAAGTGGGGTAGCATCCGTCGTTATGAACACAGCGGACCTTGGGCTGCCGGTGGACGTTCCCTCGACGGCGCTCTTCACGGACCAGTACGAGCTGACCATGCTGCAGGCCGCCCTGAAGGCGGGTACCGCCGAACGGCGCAGCGTGTTCGAGGTCTTCACCCGGCGGCTGCCGGAAGGGCGGCGCTACGGCGTCGTCGCGGGCACCGGCCGGGTCCTGGACGCAGTGGAGAACTTCCGCTTCGACGGGAACGTCCTCACCTTCCTGCGCGAGCGCTCCATCGTCGACGAGGAGACCCTGGACTGGCTCGCCTCCTACCGCTTCGGCGGCGACATCTGGGGCTACCCGGAGGGCGAGGTGTACTTCCCGGGCTCGCCGATCATGCGGGTGGAGGGCTCCTTCGCCGAGTGCGTGCTCCTGGAGACCGTGATCCTGTCGATCCTCAACCACGACTCCGCGATAGCCGCGGCCGCCTCCCGGATGTCCTCGGCCGCGGGTGACCGGCCGCTGATCGAGATGGGTGCCCGCCGCACCCACGAGCTGTCCGCCGTGGCCGCCGCCCGCGCCGCCTACGTCGGCGGCTTCGCCACCACCTCCGACCTCGCGGCCGGTTTCCGCTACGGCATCCCGACGGTGGGCACCTCCGCCCACGCCTTCACCCTCCTGCACGACCAGGAGCGGGACGCCTTCCGGGCCCAGGTGGAGTCACTGGGCCGGGGCACGACCCTGCTGGTGGACACCTACGACGTCACCGAGGCCGTCCGTGCGGCCGTCGAGGTCGCCGGGCCCGAGCTGGGGGCCGTGCGCATCGACTCCGGCGACCTGCTGCTGGTCGCGCACCGGGTGCGGCAGCAGCTGGACGAGCTGGGCGCCAAGGGGACGCGGATCATCGTCACCTCCGACCTCGACGAGTACGCCATCGCCTCGCTGGCCGTGGCCCCGGTGGACGCGTACGGCGTCGGCACCCAGCTGGTGACCGGGTCCGGGCACCCGACCGCCTCGATGGTCTACAAGCTGGTCGCGCGGGCCGAGTCCGACGACCCGAAGGCGCCGCTGATCCCGGTCGCGAAGAAGTCGTCCGGGGGCAAGACCTCGGTCGGCGGCCGCAAGTGGGCGGCCCGGCGGCTGGACGCGGAGGGGTTCGCGGAGGCCGAGGTGGTGGGCACCGGGCCGGTCCCGGCGGGGCTCACGGACCGGCAGCTGCTGGTGGAGCTGGTCAAGGGCGGCGAGGTCGTCGCCCGCGAGCCGCTGGACGTCGTACGGGACCGGCATGCCGCCGCCCGGGCCAACCTGCCGCTGTCGGCGACCCAGCTCTCGCGCGGGGAGCCGGTCATTCCGACGGAGTATGTCAACGGGCGCACGGGTAGCTAGGGGCTGTCGTCCCGAACGCGCCCGCCCCTGCCCCCTCCCGCACGGTCCCCGAAGTCTCTAGGCTCGTAAGTTCACTCTTAGTCGAAGGACACCCACCATGCGCCGCGCCTTGATCGTCGTCGACGTGCAGAACGACTTCTGCGAGGGAGGCAGCCTCGCGGTGGCCGGCGGCGCCGATGTGGCCGCCGCCGTCACCGAGCTGATCGGGCAGGCGGCGGGCTCCGGCTACCAGCACGTGGTGGCCACCCGCGACCACCACATCGCCCCCGGCGGCCACTTCGCCGACAACCCCGACTTCGTGCACTCCTGGCCCGCGCACTGCGTCGCCGGGACCGAGGGCGTGGGGTTCCACCCGAACTTCGCGCCGGCCGTCGCCTCCGGGGCGATCGACGCGGTCTTCGACAAGGGGGCGTACGCGGCGGCGTACAGCGGGTTCGAGGGCGCCGACGAGAACGGCGTGACGCTGGGCGACTGGCTGCGGGCGCGGGAGGTGACCGAGGTGGACGTGGTCGGGATCGCCACGGACCACTGCGTGCGGGCCACCGCGCTGGACGCGGCCCGGGAGGGCTTCCGCACGCAGGTCCTCCTCGACCTCACCGCCGGGGTCGCCGAGGCGACGACCGAGCGGGCGATCGAGGAGCTGCGGGAGGCGGGCGTGGAGCTGTCCGGGAAGCCGGTCGTCTAGGTCGCTGTTCAGGCCGACGCCGCCGGCGCCCTGAACAGCGACCTGATGGGATGCCACAGCTCCTGGACCAGCTCGGGCCCGCCCGCGACAGCGTTGTCAGGGGCGGTACGCCATATCAGCCCGTCCGGGTGGTGGAGTACGGCGGTGATCTCGTCGGGGGTCGGGGGCGCGCCGTTGCCGCGCAGGTACACCGCCCGCAGCCCCAGGTTGCGCAGCCTGGTCAGGGCGCGCGCCCGGTTCTGGGCGTGGACCAGCAGCCGCACGCTGCCGTAACCGTCGGCGGGCGGACGGGGCAGGTTCAGCGCCACCACCACCCTGCCGTTCGGCAGCTTGCAGAAACCTCCTGCGGCCATGCGGTCACATCCCCATCAGCGTCGGTGTCAATAAGGAAGCCACAGGACGCACCTAAACACGATCGGCGGCAACCCGCCAGGGGTTGCCGCCGATACGCTTCTGACCTGCGGTTTTACTTCTTCTTGGCCGAAGGTCCGACCTGGAGCGTGATCGTCGAGCCGTTCAGGGGCTCCTTGACGATCTTGATCCGGGTGTCGGTGTCAGTGATGTTGACGCCGGCGAGCGGGTTCGTCGGGTCGTAGTAGCTCGACGTGCCGTCGTCGAAGACCGGGACGCCCGGCTTGGACTTGATCTTCGTCGGGACGTCGGCGTTGTGCAGCGTGACCGAGTCCGTCGGGTACCAGCTGAAGGTGGAGTCGTAGGCCTGGATGCGGTTGCGCATCAGCGTGCCGTCGGACCACTTCAGCGCGGTCGGGTGGGAGTCGACCGGGAGGATCAGGCCCTCGCCCGGGTGCTGGCTGGTGTTGTCGTCCGCCTGGGAGGTGTCCCACTTCCAGATCAACAGGCCGTTCTGGTAGGCGTAGTGCTCCACCCAGTCCGGACGGGTCTTCGAAAAGCCGTAGTTGTACGGGCCGACCTTCAACACCTTGTCGTACGACACGTATTGGCGGTTCTCGGCGAGGTAGTACTGCGCGTAGTCGTCCGTGATCGAGGCGCCGATGCGCGAGAAGCCGTTCGCGGTCCAGGCGGCGTCCGCCGTCTCGGCGTTGTCGGAGAACAGGGTCGCGCCGTCGGCGGTCACCGTGATCTCGTCGGCCGCGAAGCCCTTCTGGGCGACTCCGCCGTCGGTCTGGTAGCGGAAGCGCAGCTGGATCTTCTGGCCCGCGTAGGCGTTCAGCGGGAAGGTCAGCTTCTGGTACGTCTCGACCGTGCCGGTGAGGGCGGGCTTGCCGCTGCCGTCACGCGGGATCGCGGTGCCGTCGGCCAGAGTGCCGTCGATCGGCGTCCAGTTGGCGCCGGCGTCGGTGGAGACCTCGGCGTAGACGTAGTCGTAGTCCTTCTCGGTGTCCCACCAGGCGTCGAGGGTCAGCGCCGCCGAGGACTTGCCGGTCAGGTCGACCGGGCGGGTCAGGGTGTTGCGCAGGTCGTTGCCGCTGCCGCTCCACCACTGGGTCGCGCCCTGCGCCGGGGTGACCACCGGGGTGGTGACCTTCTTCCTCGGCAGCTGGACCACGAGCGCCTGCGGGTTCTTGGTGTTGTACTCCGCGACGCCCAGCTTGTGGCTGGAGCGCTTGCCGGCCGTGGCCACGTCGTAGTCGAGCCAGCCCAGTTGGAGCTTGTCCCAGGCGTTCATGTCGCCGGGCAGGTCGCCGATGGAGTCCTTGCCGGTGCCGAGCCAGGAGCCGGAGGACATCAGCGTCCAGAAGCCGGTGGAGTTCTCGCCCCCGCCCGAGGTGTCGTACTCGTCGGGCAGGCCGAGGTCGTGGCCGTACTCGTGGGCGAAGACGCCCAGGCCGCCGTTCTCCGGCTGGATGGTGTAGTCGCCGACCCAGATGCCGGTGTCGCCGATCTGGGTGCCGCCGAGCTTGTTGGCGTCCGGGCCGGTGGAGCCCGCGTCGGTGCCGAAGGCGTACCAGCGGTGCGCCCAGATCGCGTCCTCGCCCTGGGCGCCGCCGCCCGCGGACTCGTCCTCGCCGGCGTGCACGATCTGGAAGTGGTCGATGTAGCCGTCGGGCTCGTTGAAGTTGCCGTCGCCGTCGTAGTCGTAGCGGTCCCACTGGTCGAACTCGGCCAGTTCCGCCTTGATCTCGGCGGCGGTGTCGCCGGCCGCCTCGCGCTGGGCGACCCAGGCGTTGACGCCGTCCTGGACCGCGTACCAGGCGCCGGTGGAGGCCTTGTTGGAGCCGTAACGGGCCTCGTTGTAGGGGACCTTGACCCAGTCGGTGACCTCGCCGTCGACCGAGTAGCGGCCCGAGGACTGCTTCTCGTAGTACTTCTTCAGCGACTCGGTCTTCTTGCCGGTGCCGAAGTAGAGGTCCTGGAAGTGCGCCTGGTTGTAGTCCGCCTGCCAGGCCGTGCTGTTGTTCTGCTTGCGATCCGGCTGGGCGATCTTGTTGTGCAGCGGGCCGGCCGTGCCGCCGTAGCGGGGGTCGACCTGGTCGCCGAACTCCACGAGGATCGTGAAGATCTTGTCGGTCTTCTCGCGGCCGAGTTCGACGTACTTGCTGTCGCCCTTGCGGCTCTTGAGCTCGACCACCTGGGAGCCGTTGCGGTTCTTGACCGCCGCGTCCCCGGATATGACCTGGTCGAGCGCCTCCTTTCGCTGCGCCTGCTGGGTCTTGGTCAGCGGGCCGTCGAAGTCGTGCTCCCTGGCCTTGGCCGGCTGCGGGTCGCGCCGGTCGGCCGCGGAAGTCTTCGTGGAGCTGTCCGCGGCCTGCGCCACGGCGAACGTGGAGAACGTGGCCGAGGCCGCGGCTATCGCCACGACCGTCGCTGCTGTCCTGAACGTCCAGGATCTGTCCGTCACTTGTACCTCTCCCCTATCAGGCAAGTGACCGGTATTTGACTAAAGGTTGGGGAGAAAAGACAGATCTTGACTTGGACCCGTCAATTGCATTATTGGGAGCCGGTGTTCGCATTGCGGACACGTGACGGCAACACGACAGGCGCGCACGACCGTCCACTTGATGGACGTCATGACTCCGTGCGCCCCCTGTGCTCCGGCACTGTTGGTTAGGTCACGCTTACTGTTCGTTCCAGTCGGGCACACAGGCGATTAGAGTCGATTGGCGGAACGCCCGGATGTCGGCGGAATGCCAGGCCGACGTCCCCCGTGGACCCCCGATTCCGAGGACACGATTGCCATGCCTCGTCCGACCGCCGCACAGATCGCCTACGGTTCGATCACCGTCATCTTCTCGACGCTCGCCATGCTGCTGCTGTCACAGACGAGTTCGGCCGTGGGGACCGCGGTCATCGCGGTCTCGGCGCTCGTCCTCGGCCTGCTGGTCGCCATGACGGTGCCGCAGCCGAAGTCCCGGGTCGTCGCGCTGAGCAGGCCCGTCGAACGCCGCACGGAGGAGCCCGTCCGGGCCGCGGCCACCCACTCCAAGACCGCCGCGTGAGCACTGCGTTCGCTTAGGCGGGGGCTGTGGGTGGTCCCGGGTTCGTCGAGGGCGGGCGCAGGGTTCGCATCGCCGGGTTCGCGCCCAGGCCGAGGAGCCCGTACCGGATACTCCGGATCGTCCCCTGGGTTCGCCGGGGCACACCAAGGCGGCCGTGGCGTTCGCCATGGTTGCCGACGGCTCGGCACACCCGGCCGGGCCGGTCCCGAGGACGCCGTCACGGGTCCGGCCGCATCGACCCATGCGCTCCGCAGGCCGAAGAGCCCGGGCCCATCGCGGCACCACGGGCCCCAAAACCACCGCCCCAGCACCACCTTCCCCGAGCCGGGCGTCGCCTTCGCTCGGCTGCCGACGGCCCGGCATCGCCGCACCGGCCCCCGGGACGCGCCTCGGACCCCGCCGTCACAGCCCCGGCCGCACCAACCCGCACGCTCACCAAGCCGGCGAGCCCGGGCCCACCGCGCGGCACCACGAGCCCCAAAACCACTGCCCGAGCACCACCTTCCCCGAGCCGGGCGTCGCCTTCGCTCGGCTGCCGACGGCCCGGCATCGCCGCACCGGCCCCCGGGACGCGCCTCGGACCCCGCCGTCACAGCCCCGGCCGCACCAACCCGCACGCTCACCAAGCCGGCGAGCACAGCCCATCGCGGCACCACGAGCCCCAAAACCACCGCCCCAGCACTCCGTACACCGGGCCGGGCGCCTGAGCTGTCCCGGGTTCGCCCAGGCGGCCAGGGCTCCGACCGCATAGAGCCATGCGCCCGAGCCCGCCGCAGGCACACGGCCCCAAGACCGCCGCACCGGCCCCGGGGACGCGCCTCGGACTCCGCCGTCACCGGCCCGGCCCGGCCGGGCCGGTGCCGAAGACAGGTCACAGACCCCGCCGTCGGAGTCAGCCCGTGCTGACCACCACCGTCTTCGCCGCCTTGTCGTGCAGGCCCTGTTTGTAGGGCTTGTCGAAGTAGCTCCAGCCGCCCGCGATGGCGGTCCAGATGCAGGCGCAGCAGAAGGCGAAGGGGATCCACAGCACCGCCGAGCGGATCAGCGTGGTCTGTACGGAGGGCGTGGAGCCGTTGTCGAGGTTGGCCACCCGCATTCCGAGCCACTTCTTGCCGAGGGTCTGCCCGGACCGGGTGATCATGACGGTGTCGTAGGCGATGTAGAGCACCGCGGCGAGGAGTGACTGCGCGAGCGACTTGCCGTACTGCACGTTGTCGCCGTTCACGTCGTACTCGTTCACCCCGAAGCCCCAGGTGACCAGCCCGACGACGATGGCCACCAGGATCATGTCGATGATGCGGGCCAGCGTGCGTCGGCCGCTGGGCGCCAGCGGCGGCATGCCGGACAGCGGGTCGGTGGGGTAGGAGCCGCCGCCGTACGGGTCGCCGCCGGGGGCGTCCCCGTAGGGCGGGGGCGGTGCGCTGTACGGCGATCCCGAGCCCTCGGCCGGCGGGGGCTGTTTCCTGAACGGGTCGTCATCCGGCGGCTGCTGGCCGGAGCCGGGGGGCGGTTCACTGCTCATGGCCCGAGTCGACCGCGAACCCCCCGGCTCCGCATCCGGCGAGCGGCCGTCCGGAGTACCGAATCCCGTACGCCGTTCGCAGGACCCGCTCAGTCCGCCACGAACGTATGCGCCGCCTTGTCGTGCCAGCACTGGCGCCACGGTCGGTCGAACAGGCACCACGCGACGCCCACGAGGCCGATGCCGAGCAGGCCCGGGACGCTGTAGACCAGCCAGCGGCGCAGGGACGCGCCGAACGCCGGGGGCTCGTGGCCCTCGATGTCCCGCACCTCCAGGCCGAGCAGCTTCTTGCCGAGGGTGCGGCCCCACTTGGCGGTGGGCATCGCCTCGTACAGAACCCCGGTGACCAGGAGCACGGCGACCACGACGGCGAGGTACACCGACGTGGTGCCGTCCAGCAGCCAGACCGTCACGGTCTCGCCGGAGAGCTTGGCCGCGTCGACCTTCTCGTTGATGTGGTCGGCCGCCTTGGTGCCGAGAGGAACGGCGGCCACGGCCGTCACGGCGCCCACGACGAGCGTGTCGAGGAGACGCGCGGCCAGCCGCTTGCCGAGACCGGCGGGCCTGGCTGCGGCCTGACGCCGTGCGGCCGCCTGGAAGATGTCCTCGACCGGCGGCTTCCAGGGGGCGGGCTGCTCCTCGTCCGGCCCGGCGAGCCGGTGCACCTGCTGGGCCCAGGACGGCTGACCGCCACCGGGACCCGGGCTCATGGGGGTGGCGGCGGCCTGGGCTCCGGCGGCCTGCTGGGGGGCCGGGGGGGCGCCCTGGTGCGGCACGCCCGGAGGGGCCGTCTGCGGGCCGGGGACGGGGGCGGGCTGCTGGGGACCGTGGAGGGGTGCGGCAGCGGCGGAGGCGGGACCCTGCGGGCCTGCGGCACCGGCGGCCGCGGCGCGCTCTGCGGCCGCCTTGCCGGCACCGAAGCCCGGGGCCTCGGAGGACTGCGCGCCGCCCGCCGGGCCGCCCTGTGCGGTGGGGCCGGCATACGCGGGTCCGGGTGTGCTTCCGCTCTGCGCCCAGGGCCCCGCGCCCTGCTGCGCCGTGCGCGGGGAGAGCGCGCGGAACTTCATGGTGCCGTCGTCGGACTGCTGGGCCGCCGCCGCTCCCTGGGACCCGGCCGTGGGTCTGCGGAAGACGCGCGTGCCGCCGTCCTCGTCCGGCTCGGCGGGCGGGATCGTCGCGGTGCCGTCGGTACGGGCCGCGTGCCCGTCCGGCTGGACCGGCGCGGAACCCTCGGCGGGCCGCCCCGGACCGGGCACCCTCGGGTCGGCGCCCTGCGGAGTCCGCGGTACGCCGTGCTGAGCTCCCTGCGGCCCCTGCTGACCCCCTTGGTGCGGAACCCCCTGGGGAGCCCCCTGCTGAGCCTGCGCGGCCGCCTGCGGGGACCCCCACGAGACCCGGCGGTCCTGGTCGCCGCCGAAGCCCCCCTGGTGGGCCCGGTCGGCGGCCCACGCGGACGCGGGTTCGGGACGGCTGCCGTGCTGCCTGTCGGGGTGCGGGGGGGCCTCGGCCGGGTCCTCGTCGAAGAAGTGCGGGCCCGTCTCCTCCACCGGCGACGGGGCCGGCTCGGAGCCCGCGCCGGACGGCGGCGCGAGCGGTTCGCCGTCCGCCGGGGCGGGACGGCTGGTGCCCGGCACCCAGGAGGCACCGTTCCAGTAACGGACGTATCCAGGAATGGACGGGTCCGGGTAGTAGCCCTCGCGGGGCCTGTCGTCACCGGGTGCCGGGGTTGGGGCGCTCATGTCCGTCGTCCCGTATCTGCTCGGGGGTCAATAGAGGGGGCTCCACATCTATCAGACCGGCGCAAGACCCACCGCCAGTCCCACCGGACCCACTCTTTTTGGGCACGACCTGACACCGGCCGTGATACCGGCCGTCGTACCGGCCGCGACAGCGGCCCTGCCGCCTGTCGCCGTACGCCCGGAAAAAAGTTCGCCGAACCCGCGTAATGATCCCGCCCTCTGCCCCCTCTCCCCTCGTACGGGCCCACCGCGGGACCGGACGAGAGCCGAGAGAGGAACGATCGACATGCACCACACGGTGGTGGAGCGCGAACTGGAGCTCCAACTCATCCTGTCGCCCGAGCGCAGCATCCCGGTCCCGGCCCGGCTGGGCTACCGCAGCGACGACCCCTTCGCCGTCCACGTCACCTTCCACATCGGCTCGGACCACCCCGTCCACTGGACCTTCGCCCGCGAACTCCTCGTGGAGGGGGTGTTCCGCCCGTGCGGGCACGGGGACGTGCGGGTGTGGCCGACGAAGGTCGAAGGCCGCGGTGTCGTGCTGATGGCGCTGAGCTCCCCCGACGGCGACGCCCTCCTGGAGGCCCCGGCCGCGCAGGTCTCGGCCTGGCTGGAGCGCACGCTGCGGGCGGTCCCCCCGGGCGCCGAGGCGGAGCAGCTCGGTATCGACGACGGTCTCGCCGAGCTGCTGGCCCCCACTCCTGCCGATGATCTGTGGCTGTGCGACCCCTGGCCGAGCGACGAGTCCAAGGACGGGGAGTGAGCCGTACCGCGAGGCCTCAGAACAGCTTGCCCGGGTTCAGGATGCCCAGCGGGTCGAAGACCCCCTTCACCGCGCGCTGCATCTCCACGCCCACCGGGCCGATCTCGCGCGCCAGCCACTCCTTCTTCAGTACGCCCACCCCGTGCTCCCCGGTGATCGTGCCGCCGAGCTCCAGGCCGAGCGCCATGATCTCGTCGAAGGACTCGCGGGCCCGGCCGGCCTCGTCGGGGTCGGCGGCGTCGAAGCAGACCGTGGGGTGGGTGTTGCCGTCACCCGCGTGGGCGACGACACCGATGGTGAGCCGGTGCTTCTCGGCGATCCGCTCGGTCCCTTCGAGCAGTTCGCCGAGCCGGGAGCGGGGCACGCACACGTCGTCGATCATCGTGGTGCCCTTGACGGCTTCGAGGGCGGTGAGGGAGAGCCTGCGGGCCTGGAGCAGCAGTTCCGACTCGGTCGCGTCGTCGGCCGGGACGACCTGGGTGGCACCGGCCGCCTCGCACAGCGCGCCGACGGCGGTGAGGTCGGCGGCCGGGTCCGTGGTGTCGAAGGCCGCGAGGAGCAGGGCCTCGGTGGTCTCCGGGAGCCCCATGTGCGCCAGGTCGTTGATGGCCTTGACGGTCGTACGGTCCATCAGTTCGAGGAGGGACGGCACGTGCCCGCCCTCCATGATCCGGCACACGGCGTCGCAGGCGGCGGCCCCGGAGGAGAACTCGGCGGCCAGCACCAGCTGTTCGGGCGGCTTCGGCCTGAGGGCCAGGGTCGCCCGTACGACGATCCCGAGCGAGCCTTCGGAGCCGACGAACAGGCGGGTCAGGTCGTACCCCGCGACCCCCTTGGCGGTACGGCGGCCGGTGGACATGAGCCGCCCCGTCGGCGAGGACGACGTCCAGTCCGAGGACGTACTCCGCCGTGACCCCGTACTTCACACAGCACAGTCCGCCGGACGCGGTGCCGATGTTGCCGCCGATCGTGCACATCTCCCAGCTGGAGGGGTCCGGCGGGTAGTAGAGGCCGAGTTCGTTCACCGCGCGGGAGAGGGTCGCGTTGACGACGCCGGGTTCGACGACGGCGATGCGGTCGACCGGGCTGATCTCCAGGATCCGGTCCATCTTCGTCAGGGACAGCACGATGCAGCCGTCGGAGGCGTTGGCCGCGCCCGACAGGCCCGTGCGGGCGCCCTGGGGGACGACCGGGACGCGCAGTTCGGTGGCGACGCGCATGACGTGCTGGACCTGTTCGACCGTGCGCGGCAGGACGACCACGGCGGGGGTGCCGGCCGGGCAGAAGCTCGCCATGTCGTTGGCGTAGGAGCCCGTGACGTCCGGGTCGGTGAGCACGGCGTCGGCGGGCAGAGCGCTGAGCAGGCGGTCCACCAGGTTGCCGGTGACCTCTGTGTCTTCATCGCGACGGGCTTCGATACGGCTCATGATCACAGCGTCGCACCGGGGGCCATCGGTGTGAACCCCACCAGCGGCAGCCGCCGTATGCCGGAGTGCGGTCGTCGCGCTGGCGCACAGTGAGCGCCATGGAGAACCAAGCCACCAGGAACCGGCCGGCGGAGCGGCGGGAGGAGCGGCGGGCCCGGCTGCACGGGCGTCTGGTGATCGCCGCGGTCGCCGGCTGCGCGGTGCTCGGTACGGTGCTGATGCTGCTGCCCGCGGAGCGCCCTGCGACCCTGGCGCCCGCCCCGGCCCCGGGCGCCCAGGCGCTGACGGCGGTCGCCGCCGGGCTACCGGCCGCCCTGCCCGACCTGGCGGCCCTGATCGGCGAGCGGGAGAGCCATCTGCGCCGGCATCCCGGGGACGCCCAGTCGTGGGCGGTGCTCGGGACGGCGTACGTCGAACAGGGGCGGCGGACCGCCGACACGACGTTCTACGCGAAGGCCGAGGACAGCCTGCGGACGTCCTTGAAGGTGCGCAGGAGCGCGGAGGCCCTCGGGGGTCTGGCCGCCCTCGCGAACGCGCGCCGGGACTTCCGGACCGCGCGGACCTGGGGCGAGGAGGCGCGGCAGCTGGAGCCGAAACGGTGGACGACGTATCCGGCGCTGATCGACGCGTACACGGGGCTCGGCGACTACAAGGCGGCCCGCGGGGCGCTGGAGCGGCTGACGGAGCTGCGGTCGGGGCCGGCGGTGATGGCCCGGGCGGCGGCCGTGTACCGGGACCGGGGCTGGCGGGAGGACGCGGCGGCCCAGCTCGTCGACGCGGCGGCGGGCGCGCGGGCCCCGGCCGAGCGGGCCGCGTATCTGGAGCGGGCCGGGCAGCTCGCCTGGGAGCGCGGTGACCGCGAGGACGCGCTGCGGCACTTCCAGGAGGCCGTCCGGATCGACCCCGACCAGCGGGCGGCGCAGGCCGGTCAGGGCCGGGCCCTCGCGGCGCTCGGCCGCACGACGGAGGCCCTGAACGCCTACCGGACGGCCCTCGCGAAGCAGCCGCTGCCGCAGTACGCCCTGGAGCTGGGCGAGTTGTACGAGTCGCTGGGGCTGGGGCAGGCCGCCCGGGTGCAGTACGACCTGCTGCGGGCGGCGGTGGAACGCGCGGCGGCGGGCGGGGCGGACGAGGAGCTGGTGCTCGGGCAGTTCGAGGCGGACCACGGCGACCCGGCGTCCGCGGTGCAGCGGTTGCGGGCCGAGTGGCTGCGGCAGCCGGGGATCGCGGTGGCCGACGCGCTGGGGTGGGCGCTGCACCGGGCCGGCCAGGACCGGGAGGCCCTGCGGTACGCCCGGATCGCGACGGACAAGGTGCACGGGGGCGGAGTGCGCAGCGCGCTGTACGCGTACCACCTGGGCATGATCGAGCAGGCGTCGCAGCAGGACGCCCCCGCGCGCCGGCATCTGCGGGAGGCCCTGCAGATCAACCCCTACTTCTCGCCCTCGGGGGTGCGGGCGGCGCGGGAGGCGTTGGCGGCGCTGGGGGACGTGCCGGAGGAGGGCCTGCCGGAGGAGGACGCGGCGGACGAGGGCGGGGCGGACGAGGGCGGAACGGCGACGGACGCGAAGGCGGTCACACCGCGGCCGTACCGATGAGGGCGTTCCTCGTCACCAGCGCCGTCAGCTCCTCCTCGCCGAGCCCTTCCGTGCCGTCCGGCCTGCGGGGCAGCACCAGGTAGCGGGTTTCCGCGCTGGAGTCCCACACCGTGATGTCCACGGATCCGGGAAGGGAGAGGCCGAACTCCCGCAGTACCTCCCGTGGTTCGCGGACCACGCGGGAGCGGTAGGCCTCGGACTTGTACCAGCTGGGGGACGGTCCGAGCAGGCGCAGCGGGTAGCAGGAGCACAGGGTGCAGACGATGACGTTGTGGTGGGACGCGGTGTTCTCCACGACCCGCAGGCGCTGGTACGAGCCGTCCATGTACCCGAGTTCCCGGACGGCGGCGGTGCCGTCCGCGAGCAGCCGGGCCCGGTAGGCGTCGTCGGTCCAGGCGCGGGCCACGACCCGGGCGCCGTTCGCCGGTGAGGACTCCGCGAGGAACGCGTCGATCGCCTCGTCCAGGCGCTCGCCGGTGATCAGCCCCTTCTCCTCCAGGAGGGTTTCCAGCCGCCGTACCCGCCGGGCGATCGTGGCGTCGGTGTGGTGGTCACCGCTCATCGTCCCCGCTCCTTTCGTCCGCCTCCAAGTAGCTCTCCCACAGATCCAGTACGACGTGGTGGTCGCCCTCGCCCCAGAGGTCGCGGGCCTCGAAACGGACCGCGTAGATCTGCTCGACGGGCGCGTCCCCGCGGCCCTGCGCGCTGAGGTCGGCCAGTTCACCGGGGCCCTCCGGCTCGACGACCACGCCCCGCTTTCCGCGCGCGTACCGCGGCAGGCGGGTGTGGTGCGGCGGGTCGTGGCGGTAGGTGCGGACCGGGGTGCCGGGCGGGAAACGGTCCGGGGCCGCGTCAGTCATCGAGCTCACCCGGCTCGATCACGCCCTTGCGTTCGAGCAGGGCGCAGATCGCGGTGAACCAGCGCTCGTAGTACGACGCCGCCAGGTACTCCCCCGGCGGCATCGACTCGATCGCGTCCCGGAACTCGTTCGTGTTGAAGACCCCTTGCGCGCGCAGGGTGTTGAAGAGACCGACGACCCGTGCCTCCCAGTCCGCGTGGAAGGGCTCGGTGTCGTCGGTGGTGTCGATCGCGCCGAATCCCTGCGTGCCGCCCACGTCGTTGATCCTGGCCATGGGGCCAGCCTACGAGGCTCGGGTTGGTGCCGTCGTGGCCGAGCCGGTTCGGGCACAGGTCGCCCGACTCGCCGCCGGCGAGTCGGGGGACGCGGCGAGTCGGGGGACGCGGGCTAGAGGTTGCCCCGCTTCTCCTGCTCCCTTTCGATGGCCTCGAAGAGCGCCTTGAAGTTGCCCTTGCCGAAGCCCATCGAGCCGTGGCGCTCGATGATCTCGAAGAACACGGTCGGCTTGTCCTGGACCGGCTTGGTGAAGATCTGCAGCAGATAGCCGTCCTCGTCGCGGTCGGCGAGGATCTTCAGCTCCCGCAGCGTGTCGACCGGCACCCGGGTGTCGCCGACCCACTCGCCGAGGGTGTCGTAGTAGGAGTCGGGGGTGTCGAGGAACTGGACTCCGGCCGCGCGCATGGTCCGCACGGTCTGCACGATGTCGTTGGTGTTCAGCGCGATGTGCTGGACGCCCGCGCCGCCGTAGAACTCCAGGTACTCGTCGATCTGGGACTTCTTCTTGGCGATCGCGGGCTCGTTGATCGGGAACTTCACCTTGAGCGTGCCGTCGGCCACGACCTTCGACATCAGCGCGCTGTACTCGGTGGCGATGTCGTCGCCCACGAACTCCTTCATGTTCGTGAAGCCCATGACCTTGTTGTAGAAGCCGACCCACTCGTTCATCCGGCCGAGCTCGACGTTGCCGACGCAGTGGTCGACGGCCTGGAAGGTGCGGTGGGCGGGCGGCTCGACGATCGGGGCGGCCGCGGCGAAGCCGGGCAGGTAGGGGCCGTCGTAGCCGGTGCGCTCGACGAGGGTGTGGCGGGTCTCGCCGTAGGTGGCGATCGCGGCGAGGACGACCGTGCCGTGCTCGTCCTTCAGCTCGTACGGCTCGGCCACCGAGCGGGCGCCGTGTTCTAGGGCGTAGTCGTAGGCGCGGCGGGCGTCCGGGACCTCGATGGCGAGGTCGATCACGCCGTCGCCGTGCTCGGCCACGTGCTGGGCGAGGAAGTGGCCCCAGGGGGTGGCGGGCTTGATGACCGAGGTGAACACGAAACGGGCGGAGCCGTTCTCCAGCACGTAGCTCGCGGTCTCGCGGCTGCCGTTCTCCGGTCCGGAGTAGGCCACGAGCCGCATGCCGAAGGCGGTCGAGTAGTAGTGCGCCGCCTGCTTGGCGTTGCCGACGGCGAAGACGACCGCGTCCATTCCCTTGACCGGGAAGGGGTCGGCCTGCCGGGCGGTTTCGGGAGTGTGGTGTGTGGTCTGCGTCATGTGCGAAGCCTGGCTCCGCTCTGCAAGGTGCGCAATAGTTCGCGTATCCACTGGACAACATGTTCAGCGATACGGCCGTATCGGCGGCCCTTCTGTACATGATGACCATCTCTCCGGGAGGCCGCTGTGGGGATCGACGCACTGGACGGGCGGATCATCGTGCTCCTCGCGCGCGAGCCGCGGATCGGGGTCCTTGAGATGTCCCGGCGGCTGGGGGTGGCCCGGGGGACCGTGCAGGCGCGGCTGGACCGGCTTCAGTCGAACGGAGTCATCCGGGGATTCGGTCCGCAGGTCGATCCGGCGGCGCTCGGCTACCCGGTGACCGCGTTCGCCACACTGCAGATCCGGCAGGGGCAAGGGGCCGACGTCCGGGCGCACTTGGCGACCGTGCCGGAGGTCCTTGAGCTGCACACCACCACCGGCAGCGGGGACATGCTGTGCCGGCTGGTGGCCCGCTCCAACGCCGATCTCCAACGTGTGATCGACCGGGTTGTCGGTTTCGATGGGATCGTCCGGGCCGCCACCGCGATCGTCATGGAGAACCCCGTTCCGCTGCGGATCATCCCGCTGGTGGAGCAGGCGGCGGGGGATCCGGCCCTTCGGGAGTGACCGAGCCACTGGGGTGAGCGGGTGTGACCTTCTGGGAGTACCTCGGCAGCCGCCACCAGCAGCTGCTCGCGGACGCCTACCAGCACGCGAGCGTCGTCTTCCAGTGCATGGTCATGGCGACGGTGATCGGGGTGCTGATCGGGGTCGTGACCTATCGCAGCGAGTGGGCCGGCAACCTCGCCACGACGGCCACCTCGACGATCCTGACCGTTCCCTCGCTCGCCATGATCGGTCTGCTCATCCCGGCCGTGGGGCTCGGGGTGCCGCCCACGGTGATCGCCCTGACGCTGTACGGGCTGCTGCCGATCGTGCGGAACGCGATCGTGGGCCTGCGCGGGGTCGACCCGTCCCTGGTGGACGCGGCCACGGGCATCGGGATGTCCCCCGTCATGCGCCTGGCGCGGGTCGAGCTGCCGCTCGCCTGGCCGCCGATCCTGACCGGGATCCGGGTCTCGACCCAGATGCTGATGGGCATCGCCGCGATCGCCGCCTACGCCTCCGGGCCCGGCCTCGGCAACGAGATCTTCCGCGGCATCGCCTCCCTGGGCAGCAAGAACGCGCTCAACCAGGTGCTTGCCGGCACGCTCGGGATCATCGTCCTCGCCCTGCTGTTCGACGCCGCGTACGTCCTGATCGGACGGCTCACCATTCCGAGGGGGATCCGTGCCTGAGACGTCCGGCACCTCAGGTGCGTCCATCGAGTTGGAGCACCTGACCAAGAGGTACCCCGGCGCTGCGGAGCCCGCCGTGGACAGCGTCAGCATGGAGATCAAGGCGGGCGAGACCGTCATCTTCGTGGGCCCGTCCGGATGCGGTAAGTCGACCACTCTCAAGATGATCAACAGGTTGATCGAGCCGACCGGTGGCCGCATCCGGATCAACGGTGAGGACGTGACCGACATCGATCCGGTCAAGCTGCGCCGCAAGGTGGGCTACGCCATCCAGTCGGCCGGGCTCTTCCCGCACATGACGGTCGCGCAGAACATCGCCCTCGTGCCGAGGATGATCGGCTGGGGGAAGGCCCGGATCGACGACCGTGTGGAGGAACTGCTCGACCTCGTCGGGCTCGACCCCGGCGAGTTCCACGGCCGCTATCCGCGTCAGCTCTCCGGCGGCCAGCAGCAGCGGGTGGGTGTGGCGCGGGCGCTCGCGGCCGATCCGCCCGTCCTGCTGATGGACGAGCCGTTCGGCGCGGTCGACCCGATCACCCGTGACCATCTCCAGGACGAGCTGATCCGGCTCCAGCGTGAGCTGCACAAGACGATCGTCTTCGTCACCCACGACTTCGACGAGGCGATCAAGCTCGGCGACCGCATCGCCGTACTGCGCGAACGCTCCCACATCGCCCAGTTCGACACCCCGGAGGCGATCCTGACCAACCCGGCCGACGACTTCGTGTCCGGGTTCGTCGGCGCGGGGGCGGCGCTGAAGCGGCTCAACCTCACCCGGGTACGGGATGTGGAGATCACCGACTATCCGACAGCGACGGTCGACGACCCCCTCCAGGAGATCTTCAACAAGCTCCGGGGCAGCGGGACGAGCGAGGTGCTGCTGCTCGACAAACGCGGACGGCCCTACAAGTGGCTCAGGCGCGGGGACATGATGCGCGCCAAGGGGTCGCTGGCGCGGGCCGGGACGCTGGTGAGCGACACGGTGACCAGGGACGCGACCCTGCGGGACGCGCTGGAGGCGGTGCTGACCGACAGCGCGGGGCGGGTCGCGGTGACCGGGCGGCGCGGGGAGTACACGGGTGTCGTCGACATGGAGACGCTCATGACCTCCGTGCACGAGCTCCTGGAGGCCGACCGTTTCGAGGCCATGGAGCACCAGCACCAGCTGGAGGAGATCCGGGCCGACCGGACGCACGCCGAGCAGGAGGGTGCCGGCGCAGGGGGGCGGAAGGTGTGACGGCTGCCGAGATCCCGGAGCTGGAGGAGACGGCCGCTCCTCCCCCGCCGGCCGCGCCCGGAAGACGCGTGACCTGGCGGAAGCTGACCTTCCTGCCCGCGTTCCTGCTCGCCGTGCTGCTCGCGACCTGGCTGTGGTTCGCGCAGGCCGACCTGGACCCGCTCACCGAGAACGCGCTGTCGAACGGGCAGGTGTCCAAGGCCCTGTGGCAGCAAGTGCAGCTGACCGTGATCTCGACGTTCTTCGTGCTGATCATCGCGATCCCGCTGGGCATCGTGCTGACCCGCCGCGCCTTCCGGAAGGTGAGCCCGGTGGCGATGGCGGTCGCCAACATGGGTCAGGCGACCCCGGCGATCGGCCTGCTCGCCCTGCTGGTGATCTGGCTGGGCACGGGAACGAAGGCGGCCCTGATCGGCATCGTCGCCTACGCCGTCCTGCCGGTCCTGTCCAACACCATCGCGGGCCTGAAGGCGAACGACCCGATGCTGCTGGAGGCGGCACGCGGCATCGGCATGTCCCCCCTGGGCGTACTGACCCGCGTCGAACTGCCGCTGGCCGTCCCCCTGATCCTCGCGGGCGTCCGTACGGCCCTGGTCCTCAACGTCGGTACGGCGACCCTGGCGACCTTCGGCGGAGGCGGCGGCCTCGGCGTCCTGATCACGACCGGCATCACCAACCAGCGGATGCCGGTCCTGATCCTGGGCTCCATCCTCACGGTGACCCTCGCCCTGCTGGTCGACTGGCTGGCCTCACTGGCGGAACTGCTGCTCAGGCCAAGGGGGTTGGAGGTGGGCACATGAGACGCAGGTTCCCGACACCGGCCCGGACAGGCGTTCCTCCCGCCCAGGTCCTGAACGTCGATACGGCGACCCGGCGACCTTCGGCGGAGCGGGGGGCGGCCCCTGCGTGCCCGCCCTGCCGGTCGACCGCACTGCTGCCCAGGCCACGGGGTGTGAAGGCGGATGCGCCGGGCGCCGACCCCACCCACCTCCTGCGGGCTGCGCCCCCGCACGGCCGCCGACCGCACGTCCCGGCCCACCCACCGGCCTCACCGACCACGGCCCTGGGCGGCGACGTGAGACGAACCCGTCTGACGCTCACCGGGGCGCCGGCCGTGCCGCCCGGCCCCGGACAGCCCAACGGCTCCCCCACCGCCGACCACCCGAAGCCCCGCCCCACCCCTACCAACCCACCGACCCCACACACCAGAGCTCTTGGAGGCGGCAAGGTGAGACGCCCCCGTCTGACGCTCACCGGGGCGCCGGCCGTGCCGCCCGGCCCCGGACAGCCCAACGGCTCCCCCACCGCCGACCACCCGAAGCCCCGCCCCACCCCTACCAACCCACCGACCCCACACACCACGGCCCGGGGGGCGACCACGTGAGACCGACCCGTCTGACGCTCGCCCGACCCCTGCCCCTGCCGTCCCGCCGCGGGCTCACCAGCGCCACCCCCACCCCGGCCAACCCAACCGCCCGACCACCCCACACACCACGACCCCGGGAGGCGACCACGTGAGACCAACCCGTCTGACGCTCGCCGGGGCGCTCGTCGTGCTGTCCGGCTGTGGGCTGACCAGCGGCTCCCCGATGGCCGACGATGTGAAGCCGGGGTCGATCGGCCGGGGTGAGCCGCTCAAGGGTGCGGAGCTGACGGTCACCTCGAAGGAGTTCACCGAGCAGCTGATCCTCGGCGCGATCATGGGCATCGCCTTCGAGGCGGCCGGGGCGGACGTGCTCGACCGCACGGGGATCCAGGGATCGGTCGGGGCCCGGGAGGCGGTCAAGTCCGGGGACGCGGACGGGATGTACGAGTACACGGGCACGGCGTGGATCACCTACCAGGGCCACAGCGAGCCGATCGCCGACCCGCAGGAGCAGTGGGCCGCGGTACGGAAGGCCGACCTGGACAACGGGCTGACGTGGCTGCCGAAGGCGCCCCTGAACAACACCTACGCGCTGGCCATGAACCAGTCCAACTTCAGGAAGTACGGCACGAGGACACTCTCCGACGTGGCCGCGCTGGCCAAGAAGGACCCCGGCGCGGTGACGCTGTGCGTGGAGAGCGAGTTCGCCAACCGCGCCGACGGACTGCCGGGCATGGAGAAGGCGTACGGGATGCGCGTCCCGGCGAGGAACCTCACCCAGATGGACACCGGGATCATCTACACCCAGGTGGCGAAGGGCAGTTGCCGGTACGGGGAGGTCTTCACGACCGACGGCCGCATCAAGTCCATGAACCTCGCGGTGATGCGGGACGACCGGAAGTTCTTCCCCAACTACAACGCGGCTCCCGAGATCAACTCCCGGTCCCTGAAGAAGTGGCCGGCCATCGCCGAGGTACTGGACCCGGTCACGAAGAGGCTGGACAACACGGTGGCGCGGGAGCTCAACGCGAAGGTGGACGTGGCCGGGGAGGACCCGCACCAGGTGGCGCTGGACTGGATGAAGGCGGAGGGGTTCGTGAACTAGGAGCCGGTCCGCCGAGCAGAGTTACAAAGAACATGTTGCAAAGAACCCTTTGCATAGATACCTTTGTACGCATGCCGGAAGAGCCGAAGGTACGGAAACTCGACGCCCGTTCACTGCGAGGGCTGGCCCATCCCCTGCGGATGGAACTGCTCAACGCGCTGCGCCGGCGCGGACCCGCCACCGCTTCGATGCTCGCCGAGCGGCTGGGCGAGTCCAGCGGCGCCACCAGCTACCACCTGCGCCAGCTCGCCGAGCACGGCTTCATCACGGACGCGCCGGAGCACGGGAAGGGAAGGGAGCGGTGGTGGAAGGCCGTCGACCAGGGGCTGACCTTCGACACCACCGAGTTCGAGGACGCTGGACCCGAAGTACGCGGATTGGCCGAGATCTACCTGCATGAGATCGCCGCCACCCACTCCCGGGAGCTGTCCGGCTGGCTCAGCACCCGGGACCACTGGTCCGCCGAGTGGACCCGCGGTTCCGACATGACGCTCCGGCTCACCCCCGAGCTGGCCACCGAGCTCGTCGACAAGATGCACGCCCTGATCAACGACTACCGCGGCCAGGTCACCGACGAGGACCCCGGCACGGAGCAAGTACGCATCCACACGCACCTGTTCCCCATCGAAACGGACTGAAGGGCCCCGTCATGCACCCCGAGACCCACCTCACCCAGCACACCTTCCGCGCCGCCGACCTCCGCGCCGAGGCCGACGCCTACCGCCTGGCCGCGCAGGCCAAGCGGCCGTACGCCATCAGGACCCGGATCGGCTGGACCCTCGTGGAGGTCGGCCTCCGCCTGGCCTCCCCCAGGCCGGCCTTCGCGCACTAGGAGCACTACAAGCACTAGCAGGCGGGGACGGACCCCTTGCCCGACTCCAGCGCGGTCAGCGCGCCCACCGCTCCCTTCAGGGAGGTCACCGGGATCAGCCGCAGCCCCTTCGGCAGCTCCGCCCGCGCGTCGGCGCACTCGTCCTTCGGGACCAGGAACACCGTCGCCCCGTCCCGCTTCGCGGCCTGCGTCTTCAGCGCCACGCCGCCCACCGCGCCGACCGTGCCGTTCGCGTCGATCGTGCCCGTCCCGGCGATGACTCGGCCGCCCGTGAGGTCGCCCCCGGCGCCGTCGCCGTCGAGCTTGTCGATGATCCCCAGGGTGAACAGCAGCCCCGCGCTCGGCCCCCCGACGTCCGCGAGCTTCAGCGTGACCTTGACCTTGTTGTCGCTGAGCTTGAGGTAACCGAGGGCCGCCTCGGTCGCCGCGTCCTGGGACTCCTTCATCTGGGCGGTGTTGTGCTCCTCGATCTCCTTGACGCTCTGCCCGCTCGGGTAGACCGCGTCGTGGGGCATGACCGCCCGGTCGGTGCGGAACCAGCTGTCGAAGAGGTCGCCGAGCGAGACACGCGTGTCGGGCCCGGTCGCCTCGATGGTCGTCATCCGCAGCTGCCCGCTCGTCGGTCGGGTCTTCGCCCCGGAGATCGTGATCACCGCCGCGCCCTCGTTCTTGGCGAGGACGTTCGCCGTCATCCCGGGCTGCGCCAGTGCGAAGGGCAGCGGCGCGAAGAGGGCCGTGGCGACCAGTGCCACGACGGGCAGGGCGCAGACGGCGACGGCCTGGGGGCGCGTGAGGCGAGAGAGCACGGGATCAATCTAACGCGGCGGTCACTTCCGGCCACGAGCCGGTCAGGCCGCGTACAGATCCTGTCTTGCGCGCGTGAAACGCCGTAGGACGTCGGGGAGCGGTTCGACGCCGATACCCGGTGTGTGCGGGACCGGCAGGTGGCCGTCCGCCAGGACGAACGGCTCGGTGATGTCCTCGGCGAAGTAGCGGGCGGAGGCCGAGGTGTCGCCGGGGAGCGTGAAGCCGGGCAGGGCGGCCAGGGCGAGGTTCGCGGCGCGGCCGATTCCCGTCTCCAGCATGCCGCCGCACCACACCGGCACGCCGTGCGCGCGGGCCACGTCGTGGATGCGGCGGGCCTCCAGATAGCCGCCGACGCGCGCGGGCTTGACGTTCACGACCCGGCAGGCGTCCATCGCGATCGCGGCGGCGGTGTCCCGGGCGTTGTGCAGGGACTCGTCGAGGCAGACAGGGGTGGCGATACGGCTCTGGAGGCGGGCGTGGCCGTACAGGTTGTTCTCGTCCAGCGGCTCCTCGATCAGCAGCAGCCCGAACTCGTCGAGACGGCGCAGGTGTTCCGCGTCCGCGAGCGTGTACGCGGTGTTCGCGTCGACCTGGAGCGGCAGGGCGGCGCCGAAGCGCTCGCGTACGGCACGTACCGGCTCGACGTCCCAGCCGGGTTCGATCTTCAGCTTGATCCGGACGTACCCCTCGGCGAGATACCGCTCGACGTCGTCCAGCAGCTCCGGCACGGAGTCCTTGATCCCCACCGACACCCCCGCGGGCACCCGGTCGCGCACCGCGCCCAGGTACACCGCCAGCGGCATGCCGTACGACCGCAGCTCCGCGTCCAGGACCGCCGTCTCCAGGGCGGCCTTCGCCAGCTCGTGCCCCTTGATCCCGCTGACGGCGGGCCCGACCATCGCCGCCGTGAGCGCGGGCAGTGCGGCCACCCTCGGCACCAGGAAGTCCCGCAGCACGAGCTCGGCGCCCGCCACGAACTCCGAGCAGTACCGCGGCTGGGGGTCGGCGGCGAACTCCGACCAGCCCTCGGCGGTGTCCGTGACCACGTGCAGCAGGAACGTGTCCTTCGTGGTCATCGTGCCGAAGGAGGTCCGGAAGGGAGTGACGAGCGGGATCTGCACATGGACGACTTCGACGCGCTCCAGCTTCATACGGCGGCCTCCTTGGTGAGTGTGTACCAGCCGTCCCTGGACATGCCGGTCGCCCGGAAGCCCTGCCCGAACGCCTCCGTGAGCACCTCGCGCACGGCCCGCCGCCAGCGCAGCGCGAGCGCCGGGTCGGCGGCCCGCAGCTTGACGACGTCGTCCGGGACTCGGCACCAGAGGTGTCGGCCGGCGAGGTCGCGGCGGGCCAGGGTCTCCCCGTCGGGGGCGCGGTGGGTGGCGGGCGCGGCCTCGCGGTCACCCGGGTCGTACGACGGTCCGGGCGCCGTCAGGTCCCAGGTCACCGTCAGCCGGTCGCTCTCGTCGCCGCTGTTCACGCCGTCCCGCATGGGGCCGTAGAAGTCGACCATGTACTCGGTGCCGGCCGCGCCCAGTTTGGCCAGGTTGAAGCGGGCGTTGCGCGCGACCAGCGGGTCGAAGGTCCAGCGCATGGTGCGGGCGCCGAGGCCGAGCGCCCAGGCCCGCTGCGCCTGCTTCACCGCCTGCCCGAGCCCGGGGTCCGTGGCGGCGACCAGGGAGTACGCCTCCCGCGAGCCCGGCGGCCCGAACACCGCGACACAGGCCCCGGCGAGGCGCTGCCCGTCGTGGGCCGCGTGCACCGCGCCGCCCGCGTGGACCAGGCTGTGCAGCACCTCGGCCGGGTAGGGCGGGGCCGTGGGCGGGGTCCGCCACACCTCGCCGAAGTACGCGCTGACGGCAGCGAGGCCGGCGACGTCGTGGACGGTACGGATGCTCAGGGTCATGTGCCCAGTCTCGGCTCTGCCGGCTGCCGGCTGCCGGCTGTCGGCCGCGCTCAGCGCAGTGCCTCCGCGACCTCCCGTGCCGCGTCCACCACCCGCGGGCCCACCCGCTCCGGCACCGCGTCCGCCAGCATCACGACCCCGACACTGCCCTCGACCCCGGTGACCCCGAGCAGCGGAGCGGCCGCCCCGCTGGCGCCGGCCTCCAGCTCCCCGTGCGTCAGCATGTACCCCGGCTCCCCGAACCCCTGCTGCCGGGCCGCGAGAATCGCCCGGCCCGCGGCGCCCCGGTCCAGCGGATGCCGGAACCCGGCCCGATAGGCCACGTGATAGTCCGTCCACGTGGGCTCCACGACGGCCACGGCCAGCGCCTCGGCGCCGTCCACCAACGTGAGGTGAGCCGTCGCTCCGATGTCCTCGGCGAGCGACCGCAGCGCGGGCAGCGCTGCCTCCCGTACCAGCGGATGCACCTGGCGTCCGAGGCGCAGCACTCCCAGCCCCACCCGAGCACGCCCGCCGAGATCACGCCGTACGAGGGCGTGCTGCTCCAGCGTGGCCAGCAACCGGTACACCACGGTCCGGTTCACACCCAGTTTGTTGGAAAGCTCGGTGACGGTGAGCCCGTGGTCCGTGTCGGCCAGGAGCTTGAGGACACGCAGTCCCCGGTCAAGCGTCTGAGAGGTCTCCGCGGTCACGACGCCCACTCCTCCAAGTGGTGAGGTCGGCAGCCCCCTCGCGGCGGATGCGTCACCGAGTCCCGTCAGTGACGCGCTTCAGAGGCCGCCGATCGGCCGGCGGCCCGGTCTCTTACCGGGCCGCGTCGCTTCACGGCTGCGCTCCGCGGCGGCGCTGCCACGGGGCGTGTGCGTAGCGGGACAGTAGCGAAGCGGGTTCGCTCAGCGGAAGCCTCCGTCCAGAATCCGGGCAGCACCCGGTACGGACCACTCCGTATGTCCTGATACGTACGGTGTGACAGCCGCCGAGCACGAGCGGGCGCGGTCGTCACCGCATCCGGGTGGCCCACTCCTGCACCTTGGCGATCCGCTGCCGCAGCTGCCCGGCCGTGGCCTCGGCGCTCGGCGGCCCGCCGCACACCCGGCGCAGCTCGGTGTGGATCACACCGTGCGGCTTGCCGCTCTGATGGACGTACGCGCTGACCATGGTGTTGAGCTGCTTGCGCAGCTCCATCATCTCCTTGTGCGAGACGACGGGCCGCCGCTCGGCGGGCAGCTCCAGCAGGTCCGCCTCGCTGTCCGGCTTCTTGCGGTTGTGCGCGATCTGCCGGGCCTGCCGCTTCTGGAGCAGGAGCTGCACCTGGTCCGGCTCCAGCAGGCCCGGAATCCCGAGGTAGTCCTGCTCCTCCTCGCTCCCCGGGTGCGCCTGCATGCCGAACTCGGCACCGTCGTAGAGCACGCGGTCGAAGACGGCCTCGGACTCCAGCGCCTCGAAGGCGAACTGCTCCTGCTCGCCGGTGTCCTCGTCCTCCTCCTTGTTCGCCTCCTCCATCTCCTTCTCGGACTCGGCGTACGGGTCCTCCTCGCCCTCCTTCTTCGGCTTGTCGAGGGCGTGGTCCCGTTCCACCTCCATCTCGTTGGCGAAGGTGAGGAGGTCCGGCACGGTCGGCAGGAACACGGAGGCGGTCTCACCGCGCCGCCGGGACCGTACGAAACGGCCGACGGCCTGGGCGAAGAAGAGGGGCGTGGAGATGGTGGTGGCGTACACGCCGACCGCGAGGCGTGGCACGTCGACGCCTTCCGACACCATCCTGACGGCCACCATCCAGCGGTCGTTGCTGCCGCTGAAGTCGTCGATCCGCTTCGAGGCCCCGGCGTCATCGGACAGGACGAGGGTCGCCTTGCTGCCGGTGATCTCGCGGATCAGCTTGGCGTAGGCGCGCGCGGAGTCCTGATCGGAGGCGATGACGAGGGCGCCGGCGTCCGGAATCGCCTTCCTGACCTCCGTGAGCCGCTGGTCGGCGGCGCGCAGCACGCTCGGCATCCACTCACCGCGCGGGTCGAGCGCCGTACGCCACGCCTGGCTGATCGCGTCCTTGGTCATCGGCTCGCCGAGCCGGGCGGCGATCTCGTCGCCCGCCTTGGTCCGCCAGCGCATCTGCCCGCTGTAGGACAGGAAGATGACGGGCCGCACCACATGGTCGGCCAGCGCGTTCCCGTACCCGTAGGTGTAGTCGGCGGCCGACCTGCGAATCCCGTCGTTGCCCTCCTCGTACGTCACGAAGGGGATCGGGTTGGTGTCGGACCGGAAGGGCGTACCGGTGAGCGCGAGCCGGCGGGTGGCCGGCTCGAAGGCCTCCAGGCACGCCTCGCCCCAGGACTTGGAGTCACCGGCGTGGTGGATCTCGTCGAGGATCACGAGGGTCTTGCGCTGCTCGACCCGGTTGCGGTGCAGCATCGGCCGTACGCCCACACCCGCGTAGGTGACGGCGACTCCGTGGTAGTCCTTGCCGAGCGGCCCTGCGCTGTACTCCGGATCCAGCTTGATCCCTATCCGCGCCGCCGCCTCGGCCCACTGCTTCTTCAGATGCTCGGTCGGCGCGACGACCGTCACCTGCTGCACGACATGGTGGTGCAGCAGCCAGGAGGCGAGGGTGAGGGCGAAGGTCGTCTTGCCCGCGCCCGGGGTCGCGACGGCCAGGAAGTCACGCGGCTGCTCCTGGACGTACTTCTCCATCGCCCCTTGCTGCCACGCACGCAGCTTGTTGGCGGTACCCCAGGGGGCCCGCCCGGGGAAGGCGGGGGAAAGGTGATGGGAGGAGGCGGCGGTGGTAGTCACGGTCTCCGTCGGGGTCGAGCGGCTGGGCTGTGTATGACGACCGGGTCACCTTACCGGCGGGCCGATGGTGTCAACGCGCGGACGGGGCCGGGGCGGGCGCGGGTGGGACCGAGGTCACATTCAGCGGGCGAAGCGCGGCAGGTAGGCCGCGATCTTGGCCGTTCATATGCATGAAGACCCGGTCTTGGCATGCAGCCGGGTCGTCACCCAGGCCCCCACCAGGGCCACCCCAGCCATCGGAAGGAACACGACGGCGAACGCGGCCGGATGCGAGCCGGAGGCTTCCGTGGCGGAGTGGGTGACGGTGGCGCCGCCGAGCGCCGCGAAGGCCGCACCCCCCGCCGCCAGCAGGACGGCGTTGGAGAGACCGTCGGAGATCTGGAGGGCGGCGGAGTTGGTACCGGCCTCCTCCGGAGCGGAGAGCTGCAGCAGAAGCACGCTGGAGGAGGAGATCACCAGCCCCATCCCGAAGCAGCCGAAGCCCCAGGCGACGGCGACGGTCCAGACGGGCACGGAGTCGATCAGCACACTCGGCGCGGCGGCGATCGCGGCCGCGACCAGCACCATGCCGCCGGTCATCAGCCGTTCCCGGTACGGCTCCACCCGCGCCCGCGACTGCACCCACGACCCCAGCGCCCACGTGCCCCCGCCCGCCGCGAGCGAGAACCCGGCCAGCGTCGGCGACAGCCCCCGCTGGGTGACCAGCATCAACGGCACGAAGGACTCGGCGGCCACGAAGGACCCCGCCGCGACCCCGCGCAACAGCACGACGGAGGGCAGCCCCCGCGCCGCCCGGTAGGTCCCGCGCGGGAGCAGTCCGAGCACGGCCGGCACGAGCAGCGCCACGCCCGCGAGGCCGGGGAGCAGGGAGAGGGGGCGCAGGTCCTGGGCGGCGTACTGGAGGAGCCCGGCGCCGAGGGAGATCCCGAGGGCGAGCCGGATGCGGCGCCGGTCGAAGGAGGCCCGCCCGGCGATGGCGTCGACCGGCCCTCCGGCCCGCCGCCGTATCTGCGGAAGCGCGAGCACCAGCGGAAAGACCACCAGCACGGGAATCCCGACGAACACCCACCGCCACCCGAGGTGTTCGGTGACCGCCCCGGCCGCCAGCGGCCCCACGATCGACGGCACGACCCACCCGGCCGCGAACGCGGCCATGATCGCCGGCCGCAGCCGCTCCGGATAGGCCCGCCCGACGACGACGTACAGCGCCACGATGACCAGCCCGCCGCCGAACCCCTGCACGGCCCGCCCGAGAATGAACAGCCACATCGCGCCGGCGGTCCCCGACAGCAGCAGCCCGGCACCGAAGCCGGCGATCCCGGCCGTCAGCGGCCCGAGCGGCCCCCGCCGATCCGCCCACTGCCCGGCCAGCACCATCCCGAACAGGCTGGTGGTGAAGTACCCGGAGAACGCGAACGCGTAGAGCGCGACCCCGTCCAACTCCCGCGCCGCGACCGGCATCGCGGTCCCCACGGCGGTCGCCTCGAACGCGATCAGCAGCACGACGGACACGATGCCGATGCTCAACGCCCGGTACGAACGCCCCAGCACCCCCTCCTCCACCTCGTCGACGGACGGCACCTCAGGGTCATCGGTGACACCGGTGTCACGCGGTTCCAGGACAGCCATGCCCGCCAGAGTAAGGGCCACAGTCCTTGTTTACCCCTGTCGAAAGCAGGCCTCGCCCTGAGACCTTGGTCGTACGACCACGGCCGATCCCCGCCAACCCCCGCCGATCCCGTCCCGTTCATGAACGGCGTATGGCAGTCCCGTTGCAGCCCCCACGACTCCCTTGAACCACCCCCCACAGCCCCCTACGGTCAAGTCACCGGGTTACCCCGGCCGTGTGCCCGAGTGGTTCAGGGACGCGCCTGCACTGCATCCATCAGCGAGCTCCGCTCGCGGGGAGTCACGCGGGTCCGATCCCCGCCACGCCAGGACACACGACCGAACCCGGTGACGGCCGTGTGCCCGAGTGGCTCAGGGACTCGCCTGCAAAGCGAGTTACGCGGGTTCGATTCCCGCCACGGCCTCTGTTGTGGACAAGGGGCGGCATCTCGTCGAGGTGCCGCCCCTTCCGCTGTGCGGCGGCGCCCTACGCTTGCGGCGGTAGTGGTCGTGAGTGAGGAGGCGGGTGGGCGTGGTCGACGGTGTGGTGGAGCCTCCCTTTCCCGATGCCCTGGGGATGGAGCAGGCGCCTGTTCCGCACGCGCTGCTCGGGCCCGTGCTCGGGTTTCTGGGGGTGTGGCGGGGGCGAGGGCAAGGTGGGTATCCGACGCTCGATGGCGACTTCGCGTACGCGCAGGAGGTCCGGTTCAGTCATGACGGGCGGCCCTTTCTGCGGTACGAGGCCCGGGCCTGGCTGCTCGACGGTGACGGGGCGCCGTTGCGGCCCGCGGCGCGGGAGAGCGGGTGGTGGCGGCTGCAGCCGGACGGACGGGTGGAGGCGCTGGTCACCCAGCCCACCGGTATCACCGAGATCCTGGTCGGACATGCGGGAGAGGGCGCGGTCGACCTCGCCGCGCATTCCGTCGCGCTGGCACCGACCGCCAAGGACGTGACCGCCACCCGTCGCCGCTACACCCTGGCCGGCGGCGACGGCGACAGTGACACCTTCACGTTCGTCCACGAGCTCGCGGCGGTCGGGCAGCCCCTCCAGCGCCACCTCTCGGCCACTCTGCGGCGTGAGGTCGGTCAGAGCACCCCGCCCACCTCGTCCTGGAACAGCTCCGTCCAGTAGTGCCAGTCCGCGTCCGTCGTCGTGCCCGTGGGGTCGATGGTGGACAGGGCACGGATCATCGTCTTGGCGACCTGGACGTACAGCGTGTTGGTCAGTTCGTGGGCGAGCGACTCGTCTATCCGGCGCTCCCGGTGCAGCAGCCAGAGGGTGAAGGCGAGGGTGGAGATGTCGGTGTTCAGGGGGTGGAGCGTGCCTTCGCGTTCGCTCCAGTTCAGGACCCCGCCCGTCTCGCCGTCGACGACCAGGGTGTTGTCCTCGATCAGATGGCCGAGGACGATCAGGTGGCCGGCGCGCGGCGGGAGGGCGGTCAGATGGTCGGCCCGGTGCTCCGCGAGGGTCGGGAGCGGGGCGTCCGGGTCGGTGTGGAAGAGGACGCCGTCCTCGGGCAGGCCCGTCTCTGCCAGGAAGCGCCGGGTCGGGGCATGCGTGAGCGTGGACGGGAAGTCGATGTCCTCGAAGCGGACGACATGGCTGCGGCCGAACTCCTGGTCCAGCAGGCGCGGCGGGAGGTCCAGAGCCAGCCCGGAGTCCGTGCCGGGACCCGCCACCAGGGTCAGGGGGCGGATCAGGGCCGCGATCTTCCAGAACGTCGGGACATCGCCTCCCGTGCCCTCCTCGAACACCGTCAGCAGCTGGCGCGTCGCGTCCTCCACGGCGGTCGGACCGAAGCGGCCGGCGTACGCGGCGAACTGGCCGCGCACCTCCGTCAGCTCGTCCGTGGCCGTCGCGAAGCGGACCAGGGTGGGCAGGGACGGGGCCAGGGGGGTGCGGTCCATCAGGTCGGGGCGGGCGGGGAAGAACGCCGTGGTCGAGACCTCGCCGGTGACCCCGTCGAGCAGGACCGACTCCCGCTCCCTGCCGTGCAGGTCCGTGAGTCCGCCTATCACCAGCTGGTCGCGCAGCTCCTCGCTGAGCAGGCCGGCCGGGTCGCCGGTGGCGTCCGCGACCGTCCGCAGGCCCTCCCTGCGCAGCTCCTCGAAGGTGAACAGGTCGCTGTCGGCGGGCAGTCCGGGGCCGCTGAGCCAGCGGCGGGTCGACACATGCGAGATGTAGGGCTGCAGTTCGTCCTCGGTCAGTCTGATCGCCGCTACGGCGGCATCGGTCGTGCTCATGGCTCCCCCGTGTGCTTCGTACGCAGTCCCCTGGCCGGGCACGGCACGGCGAACCCCTCGGGCCTGCGCTCGTCCCCCACTGCTCGAAACACTACGCGCCACCACTGACAACGCCCCCGTACCAAGGAGACGTCAGGACACCCTCGCGCGTTCCCGCCCCGCGAGAATCGCCTCCACCGTCTGCGCGGGGGTCTGCGCGGAGGTGTCCAGCCACAGCCCGATCCGCGGGGTCGACTCCCGCAACGCCTCGTCCAGCGCGGCGACCGTCCAGGCCGGCCCGTAACCCGTCTTCGTCCGGGCCGTCTCCCGGTGCGGCCACCGTCCCGGCGTCCGGCGCCAGGACCACGACGTACAGCGGCCGGGTCCGGACGAGTCCGACGTACGCCGTCAGGTCCTCGCTCAGGACGACGTCCTGCACGACCGCCGTGAACCCGGCCTCGGCGTACGCGTCCGCCGTCGCGGCCGACAGCCGGTACCGCAACCGGAGTTGGGCGACCGCCTCTCCGGAGGCGCCGGGTGTGTACTCCTCGCGCCCCGACACGATCATCCGCCGGAACAGGTCGCCACGGACATGCGCCGCCCGCGGCAATCGCTCCGCGAGCGCCTGCGCGACCGTCGACTTCCCGGCCGCCATCACACCGGTGACCAGGACAACCCCGCGCATCACGGGTACTCCCCGACGGCCGGCGGCACCTCGCTCACGCGAAGTACACGCCGCCCACCACGACCACGATCGCCGCCACCACGAACAGCAGGATCCACAGCGCCAACTTGCCGAGCCCGGGCGGCGGTTCGTACTCGCGGGGCTCCTGGCCGGGCGTGCTCACCGGTCCGTCACCACCGCGGCCTGCGGGCGGATCGGGAGCCGGTTCACCGGACGGCCCGTGGCCGCGCGCACGGCGGATGCGACGGCCGCCGGTGACGTGACCACCGGTACCGCGCTGGCCGCCTTCGCGCCGAACGGGGCGACCACGTCCCGCTCCTCGACGAGCTTGACGATCCGGATCTCCGGCGCGTCCAGGGCCGTCGGCAGGGCGTACCCCGTCAGGTCCGGGTGGCGGATCAGCCCGCGCGCGCTGCGCAGGTTCTCGGTCAGCGCTATCCCGACGCCCTGGGTGACGCCCGCTTCGATACGGGCCTCCAGCTGGGCCGGGTTGAGGATCCGGCCCACGTCCTGGGCGAGCGCCAGCTCGACCACGCGCACCGAGCCGAGTTCGATGTCGACGTCGACCACCGCGCGGATCGCGCAGAACGCCATGCCGACGAAGGCGTCGCCCTGGCCGATCTCGTTGAGGGGTTCCGTGGGATGCGGGCGGCACTGGGCGGTGGCCCACAGTTCCTTGCCGTCCATGGCCTCGGTGACGGTCGTCGACAGGACGCCGTCGTACGAGGTGATCTTGCCGTCGGTGATCTGGAGCAGTTCGGTGGACATGCCGAACTTGTGCGCCAGGGGCTGGAGGAGCTGGGTGCGGACCATCTTGGCCGCGCGTTCCACGGCGCCGCCCGAGACCCAGGTGTGGCGGCCGCGGCAGCCCGGCCCCGCGGGGGGCTGGTCGGTGTCGACGGGTGCCACGTGGACCTCGTCGATGCCGAGCGTCTCCTGGACGATCTGGCGGGCCAGCGTGGTGAAGCCCTGGCCGGTCTCGACGGCCGCGCAGAGCACCGTCGCGACGCCGTCCTGGACGCGTACGGTCGCCGTGGAGACCTCGTCCGCGCCCTCGGCGCCGAGCATGTGCACCATGCCGAGGCCGTAGCCGACGCCCCGGCGGATCGCGCCCGGTTCGCCCGCGCCCTCGGGGCCGCCGGGCAGCAGCCACTCGTCCTCGGGGGTGTCCTTGGGCAGCGCGGGCAGCGGGAAGTCCCGTACCGCCTGGAGCAGTTCGGCGACCGGGGCCGGGCAGGTCACGGTCTGGCCGGTCGGGAGTACGTCCCCGGTGGCGAGGGCGTTGCGCAGGCGCAGTTCCGCCGGGTCGACGCCCAGCTTCTTGGCCAGCTTGTCCATCTGCGCCTCATAGGCGGCGCACACCTGCATCGCGCCCTCGCCACGGACGTGGCCGGAGGGCGGGTTGTTGGTGCGGACGGCCCAGCCCTCGATGAAGGCGTTCGGGACGACGTAGGGCCCGCAGGCGAAGCCCACGGCGGCGGCCAGGGCCTCCGAGGAGGTGTCGGCGTAGGCGCCCGAGTCGAGCAGGATCTGCGCCTCGACCTTCACCAGCTTGCCGTCGGCGTCGGCGTGGTGGCGGTATCTCAGCAGCGTGGGATGACGGTGGACGTGGCCGAGGAAGGACTCCTCGCGCGTGGCCGTCAGTTTGACCGGGCAGCCGGTCTTGAGCGCGAGCAGGCCGAGCGGGAGCTGGAAGCCCTGGTCCTCGCGGTCGGCGGTGGCGCCCGGGACGCCGGTGACGACGACCTTGACGCGCTCGGGCTCCAGGCCGTAGCAGGCGGCGGCCGTGTCGCGGTCGCCGTGCGGGTCGGTGGAGGCGAGGTAGAGCTCGACGCCGCCGTCGGGGCGGGGCACGGCGAGTCCTGCCTCGGCGCCGATGGGGGCGGGGTCCTGGCGGCCGATGCGGTACTGGCCCTCGACGACGATCTCGCCGGTCGCGGCGGGGTCGCCGTGCTGGAGCGGGATGTGCCGGACCAGGTTGCCGTCGGGGTGCAGCGGCTCCGCCTCGAAGGCCTGTTCCGGGTCGGTGACCGGGTCGAGCACCTCGTACTCGACGATGACGGCGGCCGCGGCCATGCGCGCGGTGTCGGGGTGGTCGGCGGCGACGGCCGCGATGGGCTCGCCGTGGTGGCGGACGACCTCGGAGGCGAAGACCGGGCGGTCGGCACGGCCGCGGCCGTGGACCGGGCTGCCGGGCACGTCCTCGTGGGTGACGACCGCGCGGACTCCGGGCATCTCACGCGCGTGGGAGGTGTCGATGGACACGATGCGCGCGTGCGCGTGCGGGGAGCGCAGGACGGCCGCCCACAGCAGGCCCTCGGCCCACAGGTCGGCCGCGTAGGGGAAGGTTCCCTCGGTCTTCGCGCGCGCGTCGGCGGCCGGCAGGGAGACGCCGATGCCGTGCGGAATCGGCTCGGGGGCGGGTGCTGCTGCCTCCGCGGCGGTGGTCGCGGTGGCGGCTTCGTTGCTCACGCCTGGCCTCCGTCCTGTCCCTGTCCGTACGCCTGCTCATGTGATCCGGCGGCGCCCGGGAACCCCGGCGAGTCGAACGCCGAGAGGTGGACACCGCCGGCCCCGGGGCCGGCCTGGTGCGGAATACGTGCCTCGTCGCCGTCCGTCTCAGCGTCGCCCTTCGCGTGGGCATCGCGCTCGGCGACGACTTCCTTGACGGCGTCGACGACGCCCCGGTAGCCGGAGCAGCGGCAGAGGTTGCCGCACAGCGCCTGGCGGGTCTCCAGCTCGGTGGGCGCGGGGTTGCCCTCCAGGAGGTCGTGCACGGTCATCGCCATGCCGGGTACGCAGAAGCCGCACTGCACGGCGCCGCACCGGGCGAGCGCCCGCTGCACGTCCGAGGGCCGGCCGTCCTCGGCGAGTCCCTCGACGGTACGGACCTCGCTGCCGGCTGCGGTCACGGCGGGCACCAGGCAGGAGGCGACGAGCCGTCCGTCGACCTGGACGTTGCACGCCCCGCACTCGCCCTGCGAGCAGCCGTCCTTGGCGCCGGCGAGTCCGAGCCGCTCGCGCAGCACGTAGAGCAGCGACTCGCCGATCCAGGCGTCGGTGACGGGGCGGTCGACGCCGTTGACGCGCAGGACGTAGGAGGCGAGGGGGTGTTCCTCACCGGGGAACGAGGTGGCCGGCTCGTCCTGGTTCTCGTCGGAGTCGCTCGCGTGCCCCTCGGCCGCTTCCGGCACCGGTTCGTCGTCGCCCGCGGCCGGAGTGTGCTCGGAACCGGGCTCGTCGGGGCCGTCAGCGGCTTCTACGGCCTCTTCGGCGTCCTCGGGGGCACTGGGGGCCGCCGATGCCTCACCGGGGCCGGGTGAGGGCTGTGAGGCGGCCGCGGAGGGGCCGTCCCGGTAGGGCTCGGCGAGAGCGATGCCGTGGCCGTCGGTGTCGGTGTGCGGCTGCGCGAGAGCGATGCCGTGGCCATGGGTGTCGGTGTGCTGCTGCGTGCGGTCCTGGGCCGCCTCGGGAGCCACCTCGTCCGGCTCGGGCCGCTGCGGGGCGTCGGCGACCGCGGGGCTTCCGGGATGCGCGGCGGACGGCATGTGCGCGTCACCGGCCGGGCCACCGTGCGGGGCGTCGGCCTCGCCGCCCGGTGCCTCGCCGGCGGGCACGTGCGCGTGGCCGTCGCCGACCGGGCCGTTGTGACCGTCGCCGACCGGACCGCCGTAGCCGCCGTCGAAGCCGCCGTCGAAGCCGCCGGAGTGCCCGTCGCCGTGCGGCAGGTGCGGGTGCCGTGCCCCGGCCGGTCCGCCGTGTTCGGGTCCCGCTCCCGGGCCGTCCTGGGGCTGGTCCCCCCACGGCTGCGCGGGCTGGGTCGCCCAGGGCGCGGACGCACCGCCCGGCAGGGTCGCCGGCGGGGTGCCGCCCCACTGCTCGACCAGGGACGACGTGGTGAACTCGCCCGATTCATCCGGGAGCTCGCCGCCGGCGACGGGGATCGACCACTGGCCGGTGACGTCATGGCCCGGCGCGGGCGCGGCCGCGGTGTCCTCTACGTGCCACTGCTGGGTGGTCGCGGGGTTGTACGTGAACTGCCCGGTCTGGCCCTGCGGCAGGGTGCTCGGGTCGGGCCACTGCGCGCCCTCGGCGGGTACGGCCCAGCCGCCCGTGCCCGCCGGGTCGGTCCCGTCGCCCGGCGCGGACGTTATCCGCGGCGGCACATAACCGTGGCCGGGTGCGGCCAGCGGGCTGTCGGCGGAGGCCAGGAGGGCGTCGATGCCCCCTTCGGGGAGCTTCACGAAGGCGGTCGCGCCGTCGTCGTAGTCCCCCTGGGGCAGCGGGTCCCAGCGGCCGGCGGCCCGGGGCGTGCCCTCTCCGTGCTGGTCGTCGGTCACGACAGTGCCCTCCCCAGTGCTCGTCGGGCCAGCGCGGCGACGGTGCGCCGCAGGTGCAGTACTGCGGGCGGATGCTGCGGCACGGAGCCGTCCGGGCCCGGTGCCGGGTCGGGGATGCAGGCCGCGGCGACGTACTCGCCGAAGGCCTCCAGGGCCTCCGGGACGATCGCGCGGTTGTTGTCCCAGTCGATGAGCCGGGCGACCCACTGCTCGGCGTCCAGGGGGCGCAGCGGCATCGGCGCTATGGCACCGACGGCGCACCTGACCCCGCGCCGGGCCGGGTCGAGGACCAGCGCGACGGAGGCCATCGCGCGGCCCGGTCCGGTGCGTCCGGTGACCTTGAGGAAGACCTGCGGGGCGTGCAGCAGCGGCACGCGCACGAAGCCGATGAGTTCACCGGCGCGCAGCATCTCCATGCCGGCCAGCAGGTGCGAGACCGGCATCTCGCGGCGGGCTCCGTCGGGGCCCGCGATGATCAGCGTGGCTTCGAGGGCGGCGAGGACGGGCAGTGCGTCGCCCGTGGGGGCCGCCGAGGCGATGTTGCCGCCCAGGGTGCCCGCGTTGCGGATCTGCGGCGGGCCCGCGGCGCGGGCGGCGGCGGCGAGCGCGGGGATGAGGGCGGCGAAGTCGGGGCGGCCCATACGCGCGTGGGTGAGTCCGGCGCCGAGCAGGGCGTGCCCGTCCTGGTACTGCCAGCCGCGGATCTCGCTGATGCGGCCGAGGCCGACGAGGGCGGCGGGCCTGAGCTGTCCGGAGTTGACGGCGGCCATCAGGTCGGTGCCGCCGGCGACGGGCACGGCGGCGGGCATGGCGGTGAGGGCCGCCACGGCCTCGTCCAGCGTCGTGGGCAGCGTGACGGCCTGCGCCGCCTGCGGTGTGTGCGTGGTCAAACCGGCTGCCCCTTCCCGCTGCCCCACCTGGCCCTGCCTGTTGCTGCCGTACGGTACGTGCTGACAGGGCGGACGTGGCAACTCTGGCACATCTTCGCAACACCCGAAGACAGGGGTCCGCTAGGAGGCGTTCGGCGGCATTCGCCCACCCCACCAGGGGGATGGTCCGTTTTCATCCCGGATCGCCCGCACATGACGATTGACACTCTTCGGTGACTCTTGAGGTCTTTTTCCCCT
Organism: Streptomyces sp. SLBN-8D4; assembly: GCF_049739545.1. Taxonomy (NCBI): domain Bacteria; kingdom Bacillati; phylum Actinomycetota; class Actinomycetes; order Kitasatosporales; family Streptomycetaceae; genus Streptomyces; species Streptomyces sp. SLBN-8D4. The sequence continues at coordinate 5,953,663 of NZ_JBMGQC010000001.1, read as the reverse complement.
ACCTGTTCGGGGGCGCCCCCTCGATGGGCCGGCCGAGCACACCGGGCCGTTTCTGCCACGGCAGCGGCCCCGTGGGCGGCCGGTAGCCGACGCCCAGGGCGTCGAGTCGCTCGTAGTGCGCGGCCATCCGCCGCTCGAAGTCGGCGAAGTCCCGTTCCGCGGGGGCGGGCAGAGGACTCCAGGCCACTTCGGCGAAGGCCGCCAGCCGGGGGAAGGTCTGGTAGTCGACGCGCCCCTGGTCCTCCATCGCCTCGGTCCACACGTTGGCCTGCGCGCCGAGGACGTGCGCGGTCTCCTCGGGCGTCAACTCCGGTGGAACGGGCTCGAACCGATAGACGTCCTCCAGGGTGCGGACGTAGGCGATGGGGACCGGTTCGTCCGCGCCCGCGTCCTGCCGGTAGTCCAGGTACACCTGCTGCTCGGGGCACATGACGACGTCGTGGCCCGCGCGGGCGGCCGCGATGCCGGCCGCGTAGCCGCGCCAGGACGAGACCGCCGCGCCTTCGGCCAGCCCGCCCTCCAGGATCTCGTCCCAGCCGATGAGCCTGCGCCCGCGCGCGGTCAGCCACTTGTCGAAGTGTCCGATGAACCAGGACTGCAACTCGTCCTCGTCCGCGAGGCCGAGTTCCTCGATCCGGGCCTGGACGAGGGGCGACTCCCGCCACTGCTCCTTGGCGCATTCGTCGCCGCCGATGTGAATGAACTCGGAGGGGAACAGCTCCAGCAGTTCCTCGAACACGCCCTCGTAGAAGCGCAGGGTGTTGTCAGTGGGGGCGAGTACGTTCAAAGAGATGCCCCAGTTGTCCCAGACCGTGAGGGAGGACGTGTCGATGACGTCGGTGTTGCCGAGTTCCGGGTACGCGGCGATGGCGGCCTGCGAGTGTCCGGGCACGTCGATTTCGGGGACCACGGTGATATGCCGCTCGGCCGCGTAGGCGACGATCTCCCGGATGTCGTCCTGGGTGTAGAAGCCCCCGTGCGGCTTCTCCTCCCACAGCGGCGAGGCCCGGTGGCCGAATTTGGTACGCGCCCGCCATGAGCCCACCTCGGTGAGCCGGGGGTACCTCTTGATCTCGATCCGCCAGCCCTGGTCGTCCGTCAGGTGGAAGTGGAAGACGTTGAGTTTGTGCGCGGCCATCAGGTCGAGGTGGCGCAGGACTCCGTCCTTGGGCGTGAAGTGCCGGGACACGTCGAGCATGAGGCCCCGCCAGCGGAATCGGGGAGCGTCGCCGATGGTGACCGGGGGCACCTCCCGGGCGCGCTCGGAGGTGATGGGGGCCCGGCGGAAGGCGGCGGGGCCGAGCAGCTGACGGAAGGTCTGGGCGCCGTAGAACAGGCCCTCCCGGCCGGCCCCGTCGATGACGACGGCGTGCTCGTCCACGGTGAGGCGGTACGCCTCGGGGGTGCCGAGTTCGTCGGCGAGGGACGGCGTGATCCGCAGCAGGATGCGGCTCGCGCCGGAGGCGTACGGCTCCAGCGGCAGGCCCGTCGCCGCGCCGACCGTGGTGCGCAGCCAGCGGGCCACGCCCGCGGCGCCCGGGCCGGCCTCGATCTCGGTGTCCTCGTCGAGGACGAACGGCCGCCCGCCGGGGGCGCCGACGCTCGACGGCGCCGGAATCAGTGAGGTCACGTCAGTCCTTAACCGCTCCGCCCAGTCCCGAGACCAGGCGTCGCTGTACGAGTACGAAGAACACCAGCACCGGAATCGTCATCACCGTCGACGCGGCCATGACCCCTCCCCAGTCCGGCTCGTCCGGCTTGAAGAAGACCAGCAGGGCCATGGGCAGAGTGGACTGCGAAGTGTCGCTGATGATGAACGACTTGGCGAAGAGGAAATCGTTCCAGGCCGAGATGAACGAGAACACGCTCGTGGCCACCAGACCGGGAAGGACGAGCGGGAAGAGAATCTGCCACAGGAATCGCGCGCGGCTCGCCCCGTCGATGTACGCGGCCTCCTCCAAAGCCTCCGGTACGCCCTTCACGAACCCCCTCAGCATCCAGATCGCGAAGGGCAGCGAGAAGGCGATGCGGGGCAGGATCAACGAGCCCAGCGTGTTCAGCAGACCGAAGTCCCGCATCTGGAAGAACAAGGGGATCGTGAGGGCCTCCACGGGCACCGTCTGGGCCACCAGAAACATGACCAGCAAGGTGGTCCGGAAGCGGAACCGGAATCGTGTCACCGCGGTCGCGGCGAGAAACGCGATCAGTGCCGAGACGATCACGACACTGCACGCGACGACAAGGCTGTTGACGAAATACCGACCGGTAGTCGAGGCCGCGGACGCCGACGTGGAACGGCAAGCCGTAGATCCTGCCGTCCACGGTGACCGAGGTCTTCGCGGTGGGGTCGGTGTCCTTGACCTCGCTCCAGCCTGCGAACTCCATGCTGACGTCCAGGAGTCCGCCGTCCTTCATTGCCGGTCTTCTCGTCCTTGCCGGAGGAGGAGTTGGAGGAGGTCTGGGGTGCGCAGGCGGCGGTGGCCAGCACGGTCGCCAGGGTGACGAGTCGGACGGACAGCTTCATGGAGGACCCCTCCGCTAGTGCATTGCACCATGCGCAATGAACGTTTCACTGTGCACAACACAACGGAGGCCGAGGATAGGGAGTACATGAACATGTCCACAAGAGGTCTCAACCACTTCGTGACCAGAGGACGCGAAAGCCCCCGGGAGGCGCCGAACGCATCCCGGGGGCTCGCGAAACCCAGGTGTGACTCAGGTGGAACTTAAAGCGGGAACGGCTACTTGTCGCCGTCCTTGTCGTCGTCCCCGGAACCCATGGACTCGTAGATCTCCTTGCACATGGGACACACGGGGTACTTCTTGGGATCGCGACCGGGCACCCACACCTTGCCGCACAGCGCCACGACGGGCGTGCCGTCGAGGGCGCTCGCCATGATCTTGTCCTTCTGGACGTAATGGGCGAAGCGCTCGTGGTCGCCGTCGCCGTGGGAAGTCTGCGGCGTGGGCTCGACGAGGGTCCCCGTACCAGTCCCGCGCTCGGGCTCGAGAGTGCTCATACGACCAAGGGTACTGAAGCTCACGTGACTCCTCCCCCACCTAAAGGGTGGGGGCTTCTCGCTATGCCCGGTTGGCGTCGCGACGGACCAGCCCGGCCCGTAGAACGTTCAGAGCGCCCACCGTGTCCGCGTGCGTACTGTGGCCGCACGAGACGCAAGCGAACTTCTCCTGGGTGGGCCGGTTCTCCGCTGAGACGTGCCCGCATTCGGGGCAGGTTCGGGAGGTGTTGCGGGGGTCCACGGCGATCACTTCTCGTCCGGCGCTTTCAGCCTTGGCGTGCAGGACCGTCAGGAACACCCCCCATCCGGCATCCGAGATCGAGTGGTTGAGTCCGGCCTTCGCCGCCGCGCCGTTGGGTAGGAAGGTGCCCGGCGTCTCGGGGTCGGGCTTGGGGGTGGGGGCCTTGACCATGTTGCTGATCTTGAGGTCTTCGTGCGCGATGAAGTCATGCTGACGTACGAGGTCGGGGAACCAAACCCCGATATTCGTAACGGCCGCCACGTCACTCATGACCTCCACGCACACTTGGTGCTTGTCACCAAGTATCGCAAAGACGTCTTCGATCACGACATGCTGAAGCGGTGCGAGGAGATCATGCGGGAGGTGTGCGGCAGCTTCGAGACCGAACTACTGGAGTTCAACGGAGAGGCCGATCACGTCCACCTGCTCGTGCACTACCCGCCGAAGATCGCCCTGTCGAAGCTGATCAACAGCTTGAAGGGAGTCAGCTCCCGCTACCTGCGCGCCGAGTACACCGGTCCCGCTCCTACTTCGCCGGATCGTGCGGCGGCGCACCACTCAGCGTCGTCCGTCCGTACATCGAGGGCCAGAAGCGGCCCACGTGACCGTCACCGAAGATGCGCAGCGAACTCCAGCGCTGCGCGCCTCCGGTCGAGGATGCGTTTCCCTCCCCGGCTGAAGCCACGGATACCCACGCAAGATCGGGGATGGATCAGTTCAGCGAAGGGTCGTCCGGATACGTGGCCACCATCGCGAGCTCGTTGCGCTGGCGGCGCAGGACCTCGCGCCACAGCCTCTCCGGGGCCGGGGAGGACACGTCGCCCGGTTCCGACTCGACGACGTACCAGGCGCCCTCCACCAGCTCGTCCTCCAGCTGACCGGGGCCCCAGCCGGCGTAACCGGCGAAGATGCGCAGACTGCCGAGGGCCGAGGCGAGCAGCTCCGGCGGGGCCTCCAGGTCGACAAGGCCGATCGCGCCGTGCACTCTGCGCCAGCCCAGCGGGGCCCCGTCGACGGCCCCGCCCCCGGGGATGACGGCGACCCCCAGCGCCGAGTCCAGGGAGACCGGGCCGCCCTGGAAGACGACACCGGGTTCGCCCGCGAGCTCGGCCCAGCCCTCCAGGATGTCGCCGACGTCCACCGGGGTGGGCCGGTTGAGGACGACGCCGAGGGAGCCCTCCTCGTCGTGGTCGAGAAGGAGCACCACCGCTCGGTCGAAGTTCGGGTCCGCCAGGGCGGGCGTTGCCACGAGCAACCGCCCTGTGAGCGAGGACACCTCGGTCATGCCAGACATGATCCCGCATCTTCCCTCCGCGTGGGGAGGCAATGCCGCTACGGCAGTGGATGCAGCTCAGAGCGCAACGATGCGCCCCACGCGCACGCCCGGCGCCGGTGACCCCATGTGCCCGACAGGGGACGGCACGTGTTGTGACACAGCTATGACGTGACTGAGCGGCACTTGGGCTTACAGAAGGGGGGTGGGCGGCGATTACCCTTGTCCCTTCCGGCCCCTGCCCGACTCATCGGAACGCGAGATACATGACCGTCAACGGCTCTGACGACGTACTGCTTGTCCACGGCGGAACCCCGCTGGAGGGCGAGATCCGTGTCCGCGGTGCGAAGAACCTCGTACCGAAGGCCATGGTCGCCGCCCTTCTGGGCAGCGAGCCGAGTCGACTGCGCAACGTTCCGGACATCCGTGACGTGCGCGTCGTACGCGGTCTGCTGCAATTGCACGGGGTGACGGTCCGTCCGGGTGAGGAACCGGGCGAGCTGGTGATGGACCCGACGCATGTCGAGAGCGCCAACGTCGCTGACATCGATGCCCACGCGGGTTCCTCGCGGATCCCGATCCTCCTGTGCGGTCCCCTGCTGCACCGCCTGGGACACGCCTTCATCCCCGGTCTCGGCGGCTGCGACATCGGCGGCCGGCCCATCGACTTCCACTTCGAGGTGCTGCGGCAGTTCGGCGCGACGATCGAGAAGCGCGCGGACGGGCAGTTCCTGGAGGCGCCGCGGCGGCTTCGGGGTACGAAGATCACGCTGCCGTACCCGTCCGTCGGCGCGACCGAGCAGGTCCTGCTGACGGCCGTCCTCGCCGAAGGTGTCACCGAGCTCTCCAACGCCGCGGTCGAGCCGGAGATCGAGGACCTGATCTGCGTCCTGCAGAAGATGGGCGCCATCATCGCGATGGACACCGACCGGACCATCCGCGTCACGGGCGTGGACCGGCTCGGCGGCTACAACCACCGCGCCCTGCCGGACCGCCTGGAGGCCGCCTCCTGGGCGTCCGCCGCGCTGGCGACCGAGGGCAACATCTACGTCCACGGCGCCCAGCAGCGCTCGATGATGACGTTCCTGAACACCTACCGGAAGGTGGGCGGTGCCTTCGAGATCGACGACCAGGGCATCCGGTTCTGGCACCCCGGCGGCCAGTTGAAGTCCATCGCGCTGGAGACGGACGTGCACCCGGGCTTCCAGACGGACTGGCAGCAGCCGCTGGTGGTCGCCCTCACCCAGGCCACCGGCCTGTCGATCATCCACGAGACGGTGTACGAGTCCCGCCTGGGCTTCACCTCCGCGCTCAACCAGATGGGTGCTCACATCCAGCTCTACCGCGAGTGCCTGGGCGGCTCGAACTGCCGCTTCGGCCAGCGCAACTTCCTGCACTCGGCGGTCGTCTCGGGACCCACCAAGCTCCAGGGCGCCGACCTGGTCATCCCCGACCTCCGCGGCGGCTTCTCGTACCTGATCGCGGCGCTGGCGGCCCAGGGCACGTCCCGCGTCCACGGCATCGACCTCATCAACCGCGGCTACGAGAACTTCATGGAGAAGCTCGTCGAGCTGGGCGCGAAGGTGGAGCTGCCGGGCAAGGCACTCGGCTGACAGGTTCCCGCACACGACGATGGGGCGGCCACCCGGTACCGGGTGGCCGCCCCATTGACGTTACCGAGACGTGTACGTCGTCCCGAGACGCACCGTCGGACCTACTTGCCCTTGGCGGCTTCCTTGAGCTTGCTGCCCGCCGAAACCTTGACGCTGTAGCCGGCCGGGATCTGGATCGGGTCACCGGTCTGCGGGTTGCGCGCGGTGCGAGCGGCACGGTGCGTGCGCTCGAAGGTCAGGAAGCCGGGGATGGTGACCTTCTCGTCGCCCTTGGCGACGATCTCGCCGACGGTCTCGGCGAACGCGGCCAGAACGGCGTCGGCGTCCTTGCGGGTCACCTCGGCGCGGTCGGCCAGCGCGGCCACCAGCTCACTGCGGTTCATGTTGTTACTCCCGTGTTCTTCTTGCCGTTGGGGTGTGCCACGCGGCGGGGCCGCACACGAGGCACAGCGAAGCCGATGCGCTCGCGCCCAGGGACGCATCCTGCCCCTACCTGCTGCGGGAAAGCCAATCCGGCACCCGTAGGACTCGTATGACCACCCTAGGGGGTCACACGAACAGAGGCCTGGGCGTGGCGCCACCCTAGAGGGTGCCGCGAAGCGCCCGGTTCCGCGACGCGCCGGGCCGGAGGACCGCCGTGGCAATCCTCACAGCCGAACAAACATACGACGTCCACTGTAGACGCGGAACCGGAGCCGTGGACGGGGGCCCTACGCCGTCGCGCCCGCGGCCTTCGCCGCGTCCCGCACCGCACCCGCCACCGCGCCCGCGACCTTGTCGTTGAAGACGCTCGGGATGATGTAGTTCGGGTTCAGCTCGTCCTCGGTGACGACGTCCGCCAGAGCCTTCGCGGCCGCGAGCATCATCTCCGTGTTGACCGTGCGGGACTGGGCGTCCAGCAGACCGCGGAAGACACCCGGGAAGACCAGCACGTTGTTGATCTGGTTCGGGAAGTCGGACCGCCCGGTGGCCACGACGGCCGCCGTCTGACGGGCGATCGCCGGGTCGACCTCGGGGTCGGGATTCGCGAGCGCGAACACGATCGCGTCCTCGGCCATGGCGGCCACGTCGGTGCCGTCCAGGACGTTGGGGGCCGAGACACCGATGAAGACGTCGGCGCCCCGGACGGCCTCCTTCAGGGTCCCGGTCAGGTTCTCGGGGTTGGTGTTGTCGGCGATCCAGCGCAGCGCCGAGCCCTGGGCGGCGTCGACGAGGTCCTCGCGGCCGGCGTGCACGACGCCGTGGATGTCGGCGACGACGGCGTTCTTGACGCCGGCGGCGATCAGCAGCTTGAGGATGGCCGTACCGGCCGCGCCGGCACCGGACATGACGACCCGGATGTTCTCAATGGCCTTGCCTGCGACGCGAAGTGCGTTCGTCAGGGCGGCGAGGACGACGATCGCGGTGCCGTGCTGGTCGTCGTGGAAGACGGGGATGTCGAGGGCCTCGCGCAGCCGGGCCTCGATCTCGAAGCAGCGCGGCGCGGAGATGTCCTCGAGGTTGATGCCGGCGAACCCGGGGGCGATCGCCTTGACGATCTCTACGATCGCGTCGGTGTCCTGGGTGTCCAGGCACAGCGGCCAGGCGTCGATGCCGGCGAAGCGCTTGAAGAGGGCCGCCTTGCCCTCCATGACCGGGAGGGCGGCCTTGGGGCCGATGTTGCCCAGGCCCAGCACGGCCGAGCCGTCCGTCACGACCGCAACGGAGTTGCGCTTGATGGTGAGGCGGCGCGCGTCCTCGGGGTTCTCGGCGATCGCCATGCACACGCGGGCCACACCCGGCGTGTAGATCATCGAGAGGTCGTCACGGTTGCGGATGGGGTGCTTCGACGCCATCTCAATCTTGCCGCCGAGGTGCATCAGGAAGGTTCGGTCGGAGACCTTGCCGAGCGTGACGCCCTCGATGCCGCGCAGCTGCTGGACGATCTCGTCGGCGTGCGCGGTGGAGGACGCGGCGATGGTGACGTCGATGCGGAGCTTCTCGTGGCCGGACGCGGTCACGTCGAGGCCGGTCACCGAGCCTCCGTGGGACTCTACGGCCGTGGTGATCTGGGAGACCGCGGTTCCGCTCGCGGGCACCTCCAGCCGGACCGTAATCGAGTAGGAGACGCTGGGCGCCGTTGCCATGGCCGACTTCCTCTGCTTTCACTCAGGTTTACCGCGCAGTGTCCGCGCCGATCGCCCCCGACGAGTTGCTTTTTTGCTGGGGGTCCGGGGGTTATCCCCCGGGAAGACGCAGCCACCTGTGGTGCTGATGCCGTCCGATGGTCGCACCTACTGATGAGTAGGCGTTAGCCGCACAGGATTGCGGACTTTTTGTTCACGGAGCGGTTCATGCGAAAGAGGCCCACATCACATGGATGTGGGCCTCTCACCAGGTCAATGACACCGACCCGCCATGCTCGCCTCGCGGCAAGTGGTCGCTCGTGGCGACGAAGGTTGGGCCCGGGGGCTTGGATCGGGCCGGTGTCACGTCCAGGCTAACAAACGGATCCCGAAAGACCATTCCCGTGCGGAGAGTTCAATCTCTCAGCAGATCCGGCACGCCCTCCCCGTCCGGCTGGTCCCGGTCCGCCGAGACGACCGTGAGCTGCTGGGTGGCCCGGGTGAGGGCGACGTAGAGCACCCGCAGTCCGGCCGGCGACTCGTCGGCGATCTCGGCCGGGGAGACGACGACCGTCGCGTCGTACTCCAGTCCCTTGGCCTCCAGGCTGCCGAGCGCGACCACCCGCTCGCCGAGTCCGGTGAGCCAGCGGGCCGCCTCCTCGCGCCGGTTCATGGCGACGACGACGCCGACGGTGCCGTCGACGAGGCCGAGGAGCCGGGCGGCCTCCTCGCGGACGGTCTCGCCGAGCGACTTGCGTACGACGGTGAAGCGGGGCTCGACGCCCGTGGACCGTACGGCCGAGGGGGACGCGGCGCCGGGCATGGCCAGTGCCAGCACCTTCGCCGCGAGCTCGGCGATCTCGGAGGGGTTGCGGTAGTTCACCGTCAGCTCGAAGCGGCGGCGGGGCCGGGAGCCGAGGGCCTCGTCGCGGGCCTCGGCGGCCTCGTCGGGGTCGGACCAGGAGGACTGGGCGGGGTCTCCCACGACCGTCCAGGTGGCGTGCCGGCCGCGGCGGCCGACCATGCGCCACTGCATGGGTGTGAGGTCCTGGGCCTCGTCGACGATGACATGGGCGTACTCGACCCGCTCCTGGGCGAGCCGCTCGGCCCGCTCGCGCTGCGACTCCTCACGGACCGGCATCAGCTCCTCCAGGCCGGTGAGCTGGTCGAGCGGGTCCAGTTCGCGCCTCTTGCGCGGGCGGGCGGGGGCGCCGAGGACCGCCTGGAGCTCGTCGAGCATGGCGATGTCGTGCACGGTCAGGCCGTCCCGCCTGAGCGAGCGGGCGACCCTGCGGACCTCGCCGGGGTTGAGGATCCGGCGGGCCCAGCGCCCCAGGCGCCGCTCGTCGGCCATGGCGGCGAGAACGGTCTTCGGGGTGAGCTCGGGCCACCAGGCGTCGAGGAACTCGATGAAGCTGTCCTCGGAGGTGATGTCCTCGTCGAACGACGACCGCAGCTCGGCGGCCAGCTCCGGATCGGTGTGCCGGCCCCCCGCCCCGGACCGCGCCCACAGCGCGTCCAGGAGCAGCTTGCGGGCCCGGGGCCGCAGCAGGTTCACCGGCGCGGTGCCGCTGAGCGCGTTGCGGCGGATGCGTTCCAGCTCGTCCGCCTCCAGTTCGAGCCGCCGCCCGAAGGCGACGACGCGCAGGCGGGTGGGGGGTCCGGACGGGGGCTGCGGGGATACGGCGGTGGCGGTGCCGTTCTCGTCTCCGGTACCGCCGTCGGAGGCATCGAAGTCCCCGAAGGCGAGTTGCCCGGAGTCGGGCCGTCCGGAACCCGCCGCCCTCCCGCGTGCCGGGCCACCCGCCGGCCTCGCGGAACGGCCCGAGCCGGCGTGCGCCGGGTGGTCCCCGGCGCCCGTACCGCCCGCGCCCAGTTCCAGCACTCCCCGTGCCGCCTTCCGCAGCACCTTCAGCATCCGGTACGAGCCCTTGGCGCGGGCCACCGCCGGGGAGTCGTACAGGGTGGCCTCGACGCCGTCGACCAGGGAGCCGATCGCGCGGATGGCGACCTGGCCCTCCTCGCCGAGGGACGGCAGGACGCCCTCGGTGTAGGCGACCAGCAAGGGGGTGGGCGAGACGATGAGGATGCCGCCGGAGTACCGGCGGCGGTCCTGGTAGAGGAGGTACGCGGCGCGGTGCAGGGCCACGGCGGTCTTGCCGGTGCCGGGGCCGCCCTCGACATACGTCACGGACGCGGCGGGGGCGCGGATGACCAGGTCCTGCTCGGCCTGGATGGAGGCGACGATGTCCCGCATTGTGTGGCTGCGGGCCTGGCCGAGCGCGGCCATCAGGGCGCCGTCGCCGATGACGGGCAGTTCGTGGCCGTCGAGGAAGGCCTTGAGCTCGGGGCGCATGAGGTCGTCCTCGACGCCGAGGACCCTGCGGCCCTTGGAGCGGATCACCCGGCGTCGTACGACACGCCCGGGATCCACCGGAGTGGACCTGTAGAAGGGCGCGGCGGCCGGGGCCCGCCAGTCGATGACGAGCGGTGCGTACTCGGAGTCCAGGACCCCGATCCGGCCGATGTGCAGGGTCTCCGCGATGTCGGCGGTGCTGTCCTCGCGGACAGCGCCCTCGGCGGGCTCCACGGCGGTGTAGGCGCCGTCGGGCCCCTTCCTGCCGTCCATGCCGGGGAGCAGGTCGATCCGGCCGAACAGGAAGTCCTCGAACTCGTTGTTGAGCCGGTTGAGGTGGACGCCGGCCCGGAAGACCTGGGCGTCCCGTTCGGCGAGCGCGCCGGGCGTGCCGACCTGGCCACGCTTGGCCGCGTCGTTCATCAGGAACTCCGCCTCGTGGATCTTCTCCTCGAGGCGCCGGTAGACCCGGTCCAGATGTTCCTGTTCGACGCTGATCTCACGGTCCCGGACGGAGTCCTGAACCGAGCCGACCGCAGATGGTTGAGCCTGAGCGGCCACCGGGCCCCCTTCTGACGTGCTGGGCAGCCGTCAACCGTACGCGAAGGGGGCCCCGGCGGGAAGTTACGCGGCGACCTGGACGAGCTTGTTGCCGTCGGAGTCCACGACCTCGAAGTGGTCGATGTCGTTCTGGGCCGGGGCGACCGCGCCGCCGATGTAGAGCGGCTGCTTGGATTCCGGGGTCTTGCCGTTGGGGATGCCGTAGCCCCACTTGCCGACGGACCAGGTGGAGGCCGTCCAGCGCTCACCGTTGGTGCCGACCGCGATCAGGGAGCACTTGAGCGGTCCCTTGACGCCCTTGAGCTCCAGACCCAGCGAGGTGCCCCAGTTCTTCTCCTGCATGGCGACGGTCGCGCTGACGCCGGTGGCGGAGTCGGTCGCGGACACCTTGTCGCTCATGGAATCGAAGAGTTCCTTCGGGGTGGCCGCCAGGACCTGGTTCTGCTTGGCCCCGCCGCCCGAGTCGCCGCCGCTCGCCGCCATCGCGACGAACGGACCGCCGATGATCAGCGCGCCCGCGGCCGCGACCATGTAGAAGCTGCGGCGCCGCTTCTGCGCACGGCGCTCGGCGACCTCGTCCACGAGCTTGTTCACGATCCGCGGACTGGGCTTGGCGGACAGCGACTCCCCGATCGCGGGGGTGCCGGAGCCCGGCAGGTCCGCGAGGGCGGCGAGCATCGGCTCCATGCCGGCGAGCTCGTCGAGCTGTTGCGCGCACCATTCGCAGGTCGCGAGATGGGCCTCGAAGGCGGTCGCCTCGGCGTCGTCGAGGATTCCGAGGGCGTAGGCGCCGACGGTCTCGTGCTCGTTCGGCACCGGAGATCCCATCATGGAGCCAGACATACCCGAACCACCTGTGCCGAATCCCTGGTTACCCCCGTAAACACCCATCACGCTGTCACCCCCCGCTCCTCCAGTGCGAGCTTCATCGACCGCAGGGCGTAGAAGACCCGCGAGCGGACGGTTCCGCTGGGGATGCCCAGTGTCTCGGCCGCCTCGTTGACGGTACGCCCCTTGAAATACGTCTCTACGAGCACCTCCCGGTGGGCCGGGGTCAGGTCGTCGAGCGCATCGGACAACGTCATCAACCACAGCGCCTTGTCGATCTCGTCCTCCGCGGGGATGACCTCCAGCGGCGACGGATCGACCTCCTGCGGCCGGGCCTGCCGGCTGCGGTGGCCGTCGATGACGATGCGCCGGGCGACCGTCACCAGCCAGGGGCGTACCGATCCGGTCGCTCGATTGAGCTGTCCGGCGTTCTTCCAGGCACGGATGAGCGTCTCCTGCACCACGTCCTCGGCTCTTTGGCGGTCACCCGCGACCAACCGGAGGACATACGCAAGGAGAGGCCCGGCGTGCTCCCTGTAAAGGGCACGCATCAGCTCCTCATCAGGTTCCGAGGGCTGGGACATGCGATGTCGGGCCCTCGATCCACGTTCATTGGCCACGACGGAATCCTTGCGCACGCCCACCTCCGATGTCCGGGGGTTCCCCCAGTCGGTCGCTCGACCAGGGGTACGGACGTGGGTTGCCGAGTGTTCAAAGCGCGACGACAGTTTTCTTCTGAGTGACGTGACGAGACAGGACATGCATGCACATTCCCGTCGCGCGATCTTCACATTTCCACCACACGGGCGCGATCACAGCTACGACCCGTGAGGTTGAGCGAGTAAACGAGATGTAATCGAAATCACTTCGACGGCCGCTCCACAGAAGGGACATAACGACCAGTCAGGTGCGCGAGAGTGCCGCGCGCCGACGATGCCGGGCCACCCTTTCCCGGTTCCCGCAGACCTCACTGGAGCACCAGCGCCTCCTGCGTCCCCGTGACGTATCCAGGTACACGATGGGGCAGTTGTCCCCTTCGCACTCTCTGATCCCGGCCCGCGCGACCGGGTCCGTCAGCAGCTCCACGGCGTCCCTCGCGATGGCTCCGAGCAGGGCCGCGCAGCCGGGCGGACCGACCAACTCGCGCACCAGGGCGCCCTCCTGGTCCGGTACCGCGCGCGGGGCGGGTGGCGCGGCGCGGGCGGCGGCGTTGACGTGGGCGAGCGCGAGGCCGTTGCCGTGGCCGGGGGCGCCCCGCACCAACTTCCCGACACATCGCCGCAGTTCACGGAAGCCGACCAGCCAGGAGAGATCCGCGTGGGTCAGGTCCGTCCCCTGCGGCACCAGTCCCGAACCGACGATCCAGGCGCCGAGCACCTCCGTCGAGTCGAGGCGTTCCTCGGGGTGGGTGGTCGCGAGGAGGTCGAGACAGATCCGTCCGGCGTCGAACCGCAGCTCGTACGCGACCGTGGCCGTACCCAGTGCCATGTGCCTGTCACCGCCTAGGGGTGCCCCGGTGGGAAGGGGTCGGTGAGGTGCTTCGAGGCTGTGGGGCTGTTCCGGGGCTCCCTCTAACAGTGCCCTCCCGCCCTCGCCGCCGGAACCCCTCGGACCGGGAGCGGTGGCTGGACGCGTACGTATGCGACAGCGCGTCTCGGCCATGTCGGCCCGGTGGACGGGGCCCTTGACTGGAGCCATGACACAAGACATGACACAGAACAGCAGGAGCAGCGGATTCGTCCTCGGCGCGGCCACGGTCGCCACGGGCCTGATCGCCGGGACCTTCTACGTCTTCGCGTGCGCCGTGATGCCGGCCCTGGCCCGCAGCGACGACCGCGTCTACGTCGAGGTGATGCGGGACATCAACGAGGTCATCCAGAACCCGGTGTTCTTCCTCGGCTTCCTGGGCGCCCCGCTGCTCACGGCGGTGGCGGCCTGGCAGGCGCGGGGCCGGGGGTACCGGCGGTGGGTGTGGGCGGCCCTGGCGGCCTCCGCCCTGGCGTTCCTGGTCACCGTCGCCCTCAACGTCCCCCTCAACGACGCCCTCGCGCGGGGCGGCGATCCCGGCGCCCTGCGCGAGGAGTTCGAGGACCCGTGGGTGGCGTGGAACGCCGTACGGGCTGTGTTGCTGACGGTGACGCTGGGGCTCCTGGTGAAGGCCACGGGCAGTCGTGCCGCCGGGCGCGACTAGCTGACAGCTTCTGGCTTCTGGCTTCTGGCTTCTGGCTACTGGCTCTAGCTATTGGCCACTGGCCATTGGCTAGACGTCGGAGTACTTCGCGTCGGCCGCCGGGTCCAGGGCCAGCCGGTATCCCCGCTTGACCACCGTCTGGATCAGCTTCGGCGCCCCCAGGGCCGTACGGAGGCGGGCCATCGCCGTCTCCACCGCGTGTTCGTCGCGGCCCGCGCCCGGCAGTGCCCGCAGGAGCTCCGCCCGGGACACCACCCAGCCGGGCCGCCGCGACAGCGCCCGCAGCAACGACATCCCCGCGGGCGGCACCGGCCGCAGCACCCCGTCGACCAGCACCGCGTGCCCCCGGATCTCCACCCGGTGGCCGGCGATGGGCAGCGACCGGGCCCGCCCGGGAAGCTCCTGGCACAGCAACTGCACCAGCGGACCGAGCCGGAAACGCTCGGGCGAGACCGTCTCCACCCCCCGCGCCTGCAACGGCACCGCGGTCACCGGCCCGACACAGGCCGGCAGCACATCATGGTTGAGCGCGGCGAGCAGCTCCGGCAGCAGGCTCCGGTCCTCGGCCCGGGACAGCAGCGAGGCCGCGGCCGGCGCGCTCGTGAAGGTCAGCGCGTCCAGCCCCCGCGAGACGGCCGCGTCCAGCAGCCGGTCCACCGGCCCGATGTCCTCCGGCGGCATCCACCGGTACACCGGCACCCCGACGACCTCCGCTCCCCCGGCCCGCAGCGCCTCCACGAACCCGGGCAACGGCTCACCGTGCAACTGGATGGCGATACGGCGGCCCTCGACCCCCTCCTCCAGCAGCCGGTCGAGCACCTCGGCCATGGACTCGGACGACGGCGACCAGTCCTCCGTCAGCCCGGCGGCCCGGATGGACCCCTTGACCTTGGGTCCGCGCGCGAGCAGTTCCACCTCGCGCAGCCGGTCGAGAAGCGTCTCACCGAGCCCCCAGCCCTCGGCGGCCTCGACCCACCCCCGGAAACCGATGGCCGTGGTGGCCACCACGACGTCCGGCGCCTGGTCGATCAGGTCCTTCGTCGCCGCCAGCAGCTCGCTGTCGTCGGAGAGGGGCACGATCCGCAGGGCGGGCGCGTGCAGGACCGCGGCCCCGCGACGCTGGAGCAGCGCACCGAGTTCGTCTGCCCGGCGCGCGGCCGTGACTCCCACGGTGAACCCCGCGAGGGGGCCGTGTTGCTCTGCTGCCTGCTGTTCCTCGTACATGGCTCTCGTCCCGCACTCGAGTCGTCGTACACGGTCGTACGTGGGTCGTCCCTACATGCCGACCGAGCCTGTCAACGGCTCGTGACAGGCTCGGTTCCGGTTCATGTCGCCGGTGTTACGTCACACCTCGGCGTAGCTGAGCTGCGGCTTGGCCTCGGTGGCGGTCGAGGCCTGGCCCTGGGCGGCCGTACGCCGAAGGTATACGGCCCAGGTGACCCCGAAGCAGGCCGCGTAGAAGGCGAGGAAGGCTACGAAGGCGCCGGTTCCGGAGCCGTAGGAGAGGAAGGACTGGCGGAAGGCGAGGTTGATGCCGACACCGCCGAGCGCGCCGACCGCGCCGATCAGCCCCATGGAGGCACCGGAGAGGCGACGCCCGTAGGCGGCGGCCGCTTCGCCTTCGAGCCCCTTGGCGAGGGCCTTCGTGTGGAAGATGCCGGGGATCATCTTGAAGGTCGAGCCGTTGCCGATGCCGGTGAGGACGAACAGCACCACGAACGCGACGGTGAACAGGGCCAGCGACTTCTCCATGCTGGCGGCGATGAGGACGGCGGTCGCCGCGCCCATCCCGACGTAGTTCCACAGCGTGATCTTCGCGCCGCCGTACTTGTCGGCCAGCGCGCCGCCGACCGGGCGGATCAGCGAGCCGAGCAGCGGGCCGATGAAGGTGACGTACGCGGCCTCCAGCGGAGTCCGGCCGAACTGGTTCGTCAGCACCTGCCCGAAGGCGAAGCTGTAGCCGATGAACGAGCCGAACGTGCCGATGTAGAGGAAGGACATGATCCAGGTGTGACCGTCCCGCGCGGCGTCCTTGGCGGCGCCGGTGTCGTTCTTCACGTTCTCGATGTTGTCCATGAAGAGCGCGGCGAGGACGGCGGCGACGAGGATCAGCGGGATGTAGATCCCGAGCAGCACCCGGGGTCCGCCGCTGGCGCCGATGATCGCGAGGGCGATCAGCTGGATGACCGGGACGCCGATGTTGCCGCCGCCGGCGTTGAGCCCGAGGGCCCACCCCTTCTTGCGGAGGGGGAAGAACGCGTTGATGTTGGTCATGGAGGAGGCGAAGTTGCCGCCGCCGATGCCGGCCAGCAGGCCGACCAGCAGGAAGGTGTCGAACGAGGTCCCCGGCTTCATCACGGTGAACGCGGCGACGGTGGGGACGAGGAGCAGGCTGGCCGAGATGATCGTCCAGTTCCGGCCGCCGAAGATCGCGACGGCGAAGGTGTAGGGGACGCGGACGACGGCACCGACGAGCGTGACCATCGACGTGAGCAGGAACTTGTCGGCGGGGGTCAGCCCGTACTCCGGTCCCATGAAGAGCACGAGCACGGACCACAGGGTCCAGACCGAGAAACCGATGTGCTCGGAGAGAACGGAGAAGAGCAGGTTCCGCTTGGCGACCTTCTCGCCGGTCTCCTTCCAGAAGGTCTCGTCCTCCGGATCCCACTGCTGGATCCAGCGACCGCCCCTGCTCGGGGGTGCGGGGGCTGTACTAGGGGCTGTCATGACGCCTCCACGGTGCGACGGGGCTCGGTCCTGCTTCGAGTGGCTGACCCCGAAGGTAGGGACGCGGCGTTTCCTGCCTGTGGCACCGGGTGACCGGAAAGGAACTTTGCTCTCACCCCGGCGGGGGGCGGGATGAGAGGTCGTGGGGGCTTTGTGTTACGAACAGCTCCGCGCCGGGAGGCGGCGGTGTGAGGACCGGCGGACTGCTTCAGCCGGCGGCGTCCTCGGGATCGTCGTAGTCCTCGAGAATCCGCAGCCCCAGGTCGGACTCCCACTCCAGCGCCCATCGCCGCAGCTCAGCGATGTCTTCTGGGCCGAGCCCGTAGGCCGCGAACTCCTCATCACTCACCCATACGACACTCTCCAGCCGGTCGCGCAGCTCGCACAGGTCGAACTCGCCCAGCTGCTCCAGCTCGATCACGGAGTAGTACTGGCAGGCTGCGTGAACGTCGGTGATGTCCTGCGGAAGGCCACGGTCGAGGAGGGCGCGCATCTGCGCGCTTGCGAGGTCCTCCGGATCAGGCCCGGGTTCGATGCCGGTGACGACCGGCTGACGTGACAAGGCTTCTTGGACGAGGCCGACCTCGCAGGCTTCCCGGCTGTCCGGATCCGCGACGAGCGGGCGTGCGTCAAGCGGACCGACATCGACCACGGCGACCACGGCGACCACAGCAACCACAGCGACCACCCAGCCTCCGTCCCGCAGGCCACCCGCCAAGTGCGGGACGACATCCGTCATCTCTGCGGAGCGGCCCCCGCCTAGTGCGAGCTCGTAGTCCTCGCTCGTATCCAAGGCACTCCTCACTGGCCAGCTATGCAGCGGGGGCAGCCTCATACCGTGCCGGAGCGGCAGAGCGCGGGAAAGGCTTCCTCCCACGTCTCGCGCACGCCACGTCCCAACATCTTGCGCAGGATCGGCCAGTGGCGGACGAGGTGCGCCTGGTCGAGGTAACGCACGAAGTCGTCCGTCGATCCGGTTGTTCAGGACGATCCGGTACAGGCCGAGCAGCAGCTTCACGTCACCGAGATCGAAGACGCGCAGCCCGGACCAGGCGAGCTGCAGGGGAAGCTCGACGGATCCGCTCTCCGGTCCAGCCAGCTCGTCGAACGTCACCGGAAGCCGCTCGGTCCCATAGCCCCAGCGGGAGGACGCGCTGCTGCTTCCGTCTGCGTACTCGACCACGACAGCAGTATGCCGGGCTTGTACGACAGCCGCGGCGGGACTGCTCAACGCTTCCCACCGCACCGGTTACCCCGGCCCACCTCGAACCACAACAGCTTCCCCGCGCCTCGGTCGAGCAGACCGCTCCCGAGGGACCAGCCGCCCCAGGAGTCGGCGAACTCCTGGACGAGGAACAACCCGCGCCCGCCGACAGCACCCACCGAGCCGGGCGGAACACGGTCACCGGGCGGTTCGGCGAAGGGTGCCGGGATGTAGGGATGGCTGTCCCAGACCCCCACCCGCAGCCGCCCCTCACCGAGGGCGGTCAGCCTCAACGAGGCGGGCCCCTTGGTGTGCAGGTAGGCGTTGGTGACGAGTTCGGACGTCAACAGCTCCACGAGGTCGAGGACGTGGGCCATGCCGTGCCCCTTCAGCGCGGCCCGCACGGTCGTACGTGCGACACGTGCGGCTCTGGGGTCATGCGGCAGACGAAGGGCGTACACCCAGGTGTCGGGCAGGGCTACGGTGACCATCGGATACCTCCGGCGGAAGGGAAGGGGGCTTCGACGACTACTCGCTCAACGGCCTCGCCGGGCGGTGGCTGTGCCTGGGTGGGTGCGCTTCCGGCTTATGGGCGGGGGAGTTGGGCGGTACGTGACCACCGTAGAGCAGATGGTTAGATGCATCTAACTAAACCCATTGGAAGCATCCACTCTTCACTCGTGTGAGGTACCGAGCCGCCGCGCGACGCGGTCTGGAAGGAGACGCCGTGCCGCCCACTAACAGCCCCACGCTCAGGCAGCGGAGGCTGGGCACGGAGCTGCGCAAACTTCGCGAGCGAGCGGGGCTCAGCGCGACCGGCGCCGCCGAACAGCTGGGCGTCAACCAGGCGCGCGTCAGCATGATCGAGACCGGCCGCACACCGATCAGCGCCGAGCGAGTGCGCTCCATGGCCCATGCCTACGACTGCTTCGACGAACCCCTCATCGAGGCTCTCGCGGCGATGACCGGCCGGCGAACACGCGGCTGGTGGGAGGAGTATCGCGACCACGTTCCAGTGGCCCTGGTCGACCTGGCGGAGTTGGAGCACCACGCCGCCGCACTACGTGTGGCGCTCATGCTCCACATCCCGGCACTGCTCCAGACGACAGACCACGCGCGGGCCCTCTTCCAGGCAGTGGTGCCACCCATGCGGCAGTACGAGATGGAGCACCGCCTCACCCACCGCCTCAAACGGCAGGGCGTGCTGCACAGGCAGGACCCGCCTCCGTACACGGCGATCATTCACGAGGCCGCGCTACGCATGGGTTTCGGCGGCCCCGTCGTGGCCCGCGGCCAGCTCAAGCACCTGGCCCACATGAGCGAACTACCGCACGTCACTCTCCGCGTGATCCCGTTCGGAGCGGACCAATTCCCCACCACCGGCCAGTCCTTCGACTACGTCGAGGGACCGGTCCCGCAACTCGACACCGTCCAGCTGGACTCGCACCACGGAGCATGCGAGTTCCTCGATGCGGAAGCGCAGTTGAGCAAGTACCGGGCTGTGCTGGACGGCATGGAATCCTGCGCGCTCCCGCCCACCGAGTCACGCGAATTCATCCACCGCCTCATCCAGGACCTGTGAGGAACAGAACCATGCAGCCCATCCACTGGCAGAAGTCCAGCTACAGCGGCGACGGCTCGAACTGCGTCGAGATAGCCGCCGCCCTCACCGCCATCCAAGTCCGCGACTCAAAGACGACGGGAAGCCCTCACCTTGTCTTCCAGTCATCCGCCTGGGTCCCTTTCATCTCGCACACGGCATCAAACAGCGCCTCACGCCAGTCCGCTGGAGGGTAGCCGAGCCTGGACACCTGATACGCGATTTGTGCGGGTCGCCATCTGCACTGCACAAGGCAGAGCGATCGACCCGACCAATCTCTCCCGTATTTCACCGCACTCCGCCGCATCCGCCTCCACGAACTCCTAAAATCCGACTCCGCCTCAAACGCCAAGTCATCGATCGACTCACTGAACCTCTTGCATCCTCCGTATTCGCAGATCAGGAGGGTGTGAACGGCGACGATGCGTCCGATGCGGTTGGTCGAGCATCGGGCTCGACGAAGGATGCGCCAGGTTTTCAGCTGTGCGAAGGCGCGTTCGCCAGGGGCGCGTAGTCGGGTGTGGTCCCGGTTGTACTGCTGGTAGTGCTCAGGCAGTTCGTGGTGGTGGCAGTAGGGGGTACGGACGGTGGCGTCGGCGCCCTGGTAGGCGCGGTCGGCCACGGCGAGGATCTGTCGCGTGTGGCAGTTCTCTATCACGCCGTGAGCACGGGCGGCGGTCAGGTCGTGAGTGCGTCCGGGCAAGGCCCGCGAGAACCACAGGGGTGTGCCGTCGGGTGCGGCGACAACCTGCACGTTCATACCGTGCTTCTTGTGCTTCTGGGAGTAGTACGGCTCGTCCGCCGCGACCCGGTCGGTGGGGATCAGAGTGCCGTCCAGGATCACGAAATCGTCCTCGCCGCGGCCGGTCAGGGCCTCGCGCAGGCCTGGTGCCCAGGCGGCGAGGACGTCGATGGCCTCGTCCACGTCCAGGCCATCTCTTCGGAGACGCCGAACCCGACGCTGAGCTGGGCGAGCGTCTCGTTCTTACCCAGGTGGGCAAGGGCGAGTCGTGCCTGACGGAAGCAGCTCAACTTGCGCCAGCGAGTGCAGTGTTCACACCTTCGGGCGTAGATGAGCCATGAGACATGCTCGACCAGCTCGTGCCGGACATCGAGCGTGGAAGGATACGGAACCGACGAAGCCCCCCGGCCGTCGGCGTGTTGAGTGAGATCACCACACCAACGACGAGGGGCTTTGCCACGTCACCGCCCCTGACCAGCCTGGTTCACCCGACAGCCCAGGATGAAAGAGGTTCACTGAGGTTTTCTCAGCGAAATGATCTCTGCAAGGCCGGGGCGAGCAGCAGTGTCGTTGGCGAGCGGGTGTGGGCAACGGACTTAACTCGCTGGCCTGGCGGGGACGGCAGACCTGCTCGGAAGCTGGAGTTAGGATCCGCGAGCACTGTTGGCCCATTCGGGCTGGCCAAGCCCTGTGGGGGATCTTCTGATGACGTTCCGACTGCGCGCTGTCCGCGGGCTCGTGCTGCTGGCCGGCTTCTATCTGATGGGCGTGGTTCTGCTGTCGGCCATGGCGGCGCTCGACTGGCTGCTGGTGACACGGCTGTTCACCGCGCGGGCGGCCTGGTTCGAAGGCATGGTTCTGACCGTCACGGTTCTACTGGCGGCAGCGATTCTGCGAGGCATGTTCGCCTTTCTGCGGGCCGGGCGTCTGGGCCCGGTCCCACACGCGGTGGCGGTCACGCCACAGGATCAGCCCACACTGTGGGAACAGGTGCGCGCCGCCGCCGAAGTGACGGGGGAGCGGCTGCCGGACGAGCTCTACCTGGTCGCCGAGGTCAACGCGGGGGTGGCCGAACAAAACCGCCTGCTGGGGCTGCTGCCCGGACGACGCCGTATGCTCCTGGGCCTGCCGCTGCTCGCGGGGCTGACCGTCCCGCAGCTGCGCGCCGTCCTCGCCCACGAGTTCGGGCACTACAGCAACCTGGACACCCGGCTCGGCGGTGTCACGATGCGCGGCCGGATAGCGGTACTGCACACGGTGGAGGTCTTCCGCGAGGGCAGCACCCGGCTGCACTACGCGATCGGCGCCCTGTACGTCGGCTACGCCCGGATGTTCCTGCGGACTTCGCAGTCCGTGGCCCGCCACCAGGAACTCGCCGCCGACCAGATGGCCGCCCGGTACGCGGGCCGTGACGCGACGGCCGCTGCGCTGCGCATCCTTCCGGTGCTCGCCGCCGCGCACACCCACTACCTGGAGACGTACGCCGCGATGGGCGAGCCGCTGGGAGCGCTGCCGCCTGTCGGCGAGGTGCACGGCGGTTTCCAACGGCTGCTCGCCGCCCGGACGGGGGAGCGGCTCACTGTGCTCTCCGCCGGACAGCGTCCGCCGCGGCCACACGAGTACGACTCGCACCCGCCGACTGCCGAACGGATCGCCCTGATCGAGAAGCTTCCCGCCGATGGGTCGGCCGATGAGTCGGCCGATGAGTCGGCCGCGCTCACCTTGCTGCACGACCCGGACCGGGTGTTCGCTGCGCTGGAGGCGCGCACGCTGCCGCAGGAGGCGGCGCGGCTGGGGCGCATGAGTTGGGACGACCTCGTCATGGCCCGCGCGGTCGCCGACGCCGAGGTCTGGTCCCGGCCGCTGCGGGTCGCCGTGGCCAGGACGCTGCGCTCATCGGCGCGAGGCGCAGACGATACGGTGAGCGCACGCCGAGATGCCACGGCCGAGGGGGTGGCGAAGGACCAGTTGCCCGGCTTGGAGGAGATACTCGACGCGTTCGACCGCGGCCTGCTATGGATGGCGGTCGCCGACCGCATGCCCAAGCCGCATCAGGCGGCGCGACTGATCGGGCCGTCCGCCCGCAACTTCATCCGGCCCAAGGTCTTCGAGGGGCTCGCGGGCATGGTTCACCTGCGCCTCGCCGAGGCCGGACACACCACCCCGGACATCGCGTGGTCGGGGCAGCCGGGGCTCGTCCTACCCGAGGCGTGGGAGAAGGGCATGGACGACGCCCTCGACGCGGCCGTCGCCGACACGCCCGACACTGCCCCCCTGCGCGCCCTACTCGTCGGCCCCCACCCCGTGTCCGCATAACCGCCGTTCGAACTGCGATCCCCCACACCTCCCAAGTGGTGGCTGTCAGGTCTTGCGAACCTGGCCAGTGGAGCTGGTGGCCGGGCCACTTTGTCACCAGTTGGCTGCCAGAGCACAGGACACCGTAGCTGGGAAAGAGTCCCCGGACCGTCCTCACTCCGTCACCCCGCAACAGCGTATTTCGTCGGTTTCCCGGTGCGGGGCCCAGGCCATGGACAGACGTGAAGCCCCCGGTAGGACAGTCTCATTCACGAGATCGTCCGCTGAACTAGAGGCTTCACGTTGGTCACCTATGTTGCCGCGCTCGACGTCCCGCGCCACGTCGTCGAGTTTCTCACCCGCCTGCTGGCCGCCCGTGCTGTCGGGTTCGGGCACGCAGGTCATCAACCCGAACACCTACTGACCGAAACGGCTCTCCATCGGATGACACGGCTGGGCTCCGCCTCCCGCGCGCACGGAGGCGGAGCCCAAAGTCGTCAGGACCCCTGTCCCCCGGTCGCCAAAGCCCCCACTCGACCCTGTCGTGAACCGTTCGGCCACAACCTGGGCCTCCTCTTCGCCGCCAGGTCCTCGATCCAGCCGAACGCGAGAATCGCGAGCCCGATCAGCGGCCACACCAGGAAGAACATCCACAGCGTGTCCGTCGAGTCGAGCGCGGCGACCGCACGGTCGCTCTGCATGAAGGGGAGGCTGTAGGCCAGGTCGATGACGGGGACCGTGGCCATGATCAGCAGGTTGTGCCAGAGGTAGATCGTGACGGCGCGGTTGTTGGAGAGGGTGACCAGCTTGTCCCAGCGGGCGAGGCGGCCCGGGAGTTCCTGCCAGGACGGCGAGTACTGGAGCAGGATCACCACGAAACCGAACGACCAGGTCGCCTGGGCGAGCGGGATGTCGTTCAGGTCCCAGCCCTCGGGGCCCAGGTGGCCGGAGGCCCACCACAGGGCGAAGGACATCACCAGGACCGATCCGGAGACGGCGAGATAGCGCGGGACCTTCGCCAGCACTCCCTCGTGGTGCGCGAAACCGAGGACCCAGCAGCTGCCGTAGATCGCGAAGTCGGTGACCGCGTTGCCGAGTTCGCCGGGGATGGTCACCAGTCCCGTGCCCACCACCGCCGTCAGGGCCAGCGGGGCCAGCAGGGTCGCCCAGGGCACCTTGCGGAAGGCCCACAGCAGCAAGGGAGACGCCAGTACGAACCACAGATACGCGCGGAGGTACCACAGCGGGCCCACCGCCTGGTCCGCCCATGTGCTCTCCAGCAGGTCGTTCGGGAAGCCGACCTCCCAGGGGTACGGCGGCGCCCCGATCGGGATGACGTAGTTCACCAGCTCCAGCAGGCCCCACGTGCCGCTGTGGTCCGGGTCCTCTGACAACTTCCAGCCGCCGACGAACATCAACGGCAGCACCACCGCGCTGAATGCCCAGAGGGGAGGCAGGAGTCGGCGGACCCGGCCCCTGATCACGCTCAGGGTCGGCCTCTTCAGTGAACGCGCCATCAGCGAGCCCGCCAGCGCGAACATCACGCCCATCGACGGGAACAGGACGGTCAGCCACGCCCAGCCGAAGAGGTGGTAGAGGACGACTCGGACCAGGGCGAGGGAGCGGAGGAGGTCCAGGTAGCGGTCCCGGCCGGCTGCCTTGGAGGCAGTGACCACCCCCTGCCGGCCCGCCGTGTACTCCTGCGTCATCCGACCGGCCTCCGCTCGTCGCTCTCACTGCGTGCCTGCTGCCGCGGTACCGGTCCGCCCGGTGCCTCGACGACTCCCGTGCGGCGCAGCTTCTGCCAGCGCAGGCGGCCTCCGGTGAGGGCCGTGATCCAGGACTGGAGCAGGACGACGTACATGAGCTGGCGGTAGAGGATCTGCTGCAACGGCAGCGAGATCAGGTGGGTCATGCGTTCCCGGTCGAGGCGGAAGGCGTAGGCGGCGCAGACCACTTGGATCGCGAGGACGCCCAGCCAGGCCACGATCGTCTTCTCGGTCGGGCCGAACACGACGCCGTAGAGGAGGAACACGTCGATCAGGGGGGCCAACAGGGGTGCGACCACCATGAACAGGGAGACCAGGGGGAGGCCGACGCGGCCGAAGCGGCCCGACGGGCCCCGTTCGACCAGAGCACGCCGGTGCTTCCAGATCGCCTGCATGGTGCCGTACGACCACCGGTAGCGCTGGGACCAGAGCTGCTGGACGGACTCCGGTGCCTCCGTCCAGGCGCGCGCCTTCTCGGCGTAGACCACGCGCCAGCCGTCCCGGTGCATGGCCATGGTGATGTCGGTGTCCTCGGCGAGCGTGTCGTCGCTCATGCCGCCGACCCGTTCCAGGGCGGACCGGCGGAAGGCTCCCACCGCGCCCGGGATGGTCGGCATGCAGCGCAGGACGTCGTACATCCGGCGGTCGAGGTTGAAGCCCATCACGTACTCGATGTGCTGCCAGGCGCCGATCAGCGAGTCCCGGTTGCCGACCTTCGCGTTGCCGGCCACGGCTCCCACTCGCGGGTCACCGAAGGGCTGGACCAGCTCCCGTACGGTGGAGGGCTCGAAGACCGTGTCGCCGTCCATCATCACGATGATGTCGTGACGGGCGTTCGCCAGACCGCGGTTGAGGGCGGCCGGCTTGCCCGCGTTGAGCTGGCGGACCACCCGGACGTTCGGCAGGCCCATCGCCTCGACGATCCGCGCGGTGCCGTCGCTCGAACCGTCGTCGATGACGAGCACCTCGATGGGATGCTCACTCGCCATCAGGGAACGCACGGTGTTCTCGATGCACTTGGCCTCGTTGTACGCCGGGACCAGCACCGACACCGGCTGGGTGACCGGCGCTCCCCAGCGGAAGTCCTTGCGGCGCACCCGGCGGGCGTGGATGCCCGAGAGCAGCAGCATGAGGACGAAGCGCCCGATGACCAGGGACCCGATGATCGAGAGCCCGACGACGAGGACGTCGGTGATGTGCTCGGAGGCCTGGACCAGGAAGATCCACGCCTTGCCCTTCCACAGTTCGGGTCCGGCGACGGCGGTGTGCGCGGTGGGCGCGTCGAGGGCCTCGGTGAGGTTGTCGAACGCGTAGCCCTTGTCCTTCATCTCGGGCAGGAACCGGTCGAGCGCCTGGACCGTCTGGTGGCGGTCGCCGCCGGAGTCGTGCATGAGCACGACCGCGCCCTTGCCGCTCTTCGGCGTGGCGTTGCGGATGATCTGGCGGACGCCGGGCTTCTGCCAGTCCTCGCTGTCGGTGTTGTTGACGACCGTGATGTAGCCGCGGGTGCCGATGTACTCGGTGACCGGCCAGGACCTGTCGTCCATGGCGTCGGCGAAGGAGGAGTACGGCGGACGGAAGAGCGAGGTGCGGATACCGGCCGCGCCGGCGAGCGCGAGCTGGTTCTGGGAGAGCTCCCAGTCGATGCGCTTCTTCGACTGGAAGGACAGGTCGGGGTGGTTGAAGGTGTGCAGGCCGATCTCGTGGCCCTCGTCGACCATGCGCTTGACCAGGTCCGGGTAGCGGGAGGCCATGGTGCCGGTGACGAAGAAGACCGCGTGCGCGTGGTGCTTCTTCAGGACGTCCAGGACCTTGGGGGTCCAGGTCGGGTCGGGGCCGTCGTCGAAGGTGAGGACGAGCCGGTGGTCGGGCACCTTCAGGCTGGTGGCCCGTCCGCCGCGGGTGTCGATCACCGGGCCGCCGTCGAGGATCCTCTCCGGCACCTTGTCGGTGGCGGCCTCGGCCCGGATGCGGTGGTCGGCGAGGATCTCGCTGTGGACGTAGCCGCGCAGCATCAGCATCGCCATGAGGGCGACGAGGACGAGCACGGGCAGTAGCAGGCGCATGGGCAGGCGACGGCGCATGGGCAGGCGACGGCGCCTGGAGCCGTCGGGGGCTCCTGGTGCGGCGGCCCCTGGGCGGCGGGTGCGGGTTGCCATCAGAGGATGTGCTCCGGGGACGTGGCGGAGAGCGGGGCGCCGGCCGGCACGGGAGCGGAGGTGGCGGACGGCTCCGACGCGGCCGGCGGGGTGCCGGTGGTCTCCGACGCGATGGGCGAGGGGGTGGCCGGGCCGTCGGCGACCGTGCCGGGTCCTGCGCTGTCACCGCCCGTGGTCTGGGTCGGGGCGACCGAGGGGTCGGGGCTCGTGGTGACGGGCGGGGTGACCGACGGGCTGGGCGGCGGGGTCACCGACTGCGTCGGCTGTGTCGACGGATCGGCGCTGACCGACGGTTTGCCGCCCGGCTGGGTGGCGGTGGCCGACGGATCGGCGGAGGCCCCCGCCTTGCCGGGGCTGACGGTGGCGCCGGGCGCGGTGCCGCTGACTCCCGGAACCGGTGTCGCCCCGCCGCTGACCGTCGGGGTGGTCCCGGGGACCACCCCCGCGCCGGCGGAGGGCGCGGGGGACTCGGCCGGCATCGGGCTGGTGTCGACCTTGCCGGCCGGGGCGTCGTCCTTCGGGCCGGTCATGGGGAGCCAGGGTGCGTTGGAGTTGCCGGACAGCAGGGTGACGACGATGACGACGGCGTAGACCGCGCAGGCCAGACCGACGGCGATGCCTATCCGGCGGAAGCGCCGGCTGCGCCGGCCGGACTCGTCGACGAAGACCGGGCCGTCGGAAGCCTCGGTTGCGCCGTCCCCGCCGGGGCGGCCCTCGATGCGGTCGTCGCCGCTCACGCTGATCGCGTCGAGCTGGACGGTCACCTCGTGCGGGTCGTGGGTGCCCTCGTCACCGCTGCCGGACTCGTCCCAGGGGTCGCGTACGACGGTTCTGCGGCCGGGCGGCTCCGGGAGGTCCCCGTCGCGGTCCGCCCTCGGGGCTCCCGGGAAGTCCCGGGCGCCGCTCTCGCCCGTGCTTCCCGCGCTTCCCGCGCTTGCCGCGCTTCCCGGCTTTGGCGGCTTTCCCGGCGTTCGCGGCGTCGGCAACTCGGTGCGGTCGGCCGTCGGCTCGGGGCCTTCGGTGCCGACCGAGCGGGAGAGTCCCGCGGGCGGGGCATCGGCTGAGCCGAATACCCCGGTCGCTCCGGTCTCCGGGAACGTCTGGGTGGCGCCCCCTGCCATCGGCATGTCCTGGGTCCCTGATGCAACCTCGGGCCATTCCGGTTGGGCGTCTTCTCGCCACTTTTTCACGCGCACGCACATCCCCCCACGGGCTGATCTGGGCGCGCTGTCGACCTTGAGCACACGTCGGCCGAACCGGGCCCCCACCCGGTCCGAGCGCCCCCCTTACCACACCGTGCTCAGGCGCCGAATGTAGCGCAGTCGAAGGATGTGTGTTTGCCACGTGTCATTTGTGGATGTTCATATCGGCCTCATCGATGGCTGGAATCCATCCATCGGAGGGTCGGCGAAGCCAGTCGTGTTCGACGGACAGTTCGATTGCGGCACGCCGGAGGGCATCGAAGGCGGGGTGCACCAGACCCTTGCGCCACACGAGGGACACGGGCGACAGCGGTACCGGGTCGACCAGCGGACGCAGCACGGTGGCGGGCATGGCCGGGAAATCCACGACCGCGAGAATCGGGTTCCGGGTCTTCGCCATGATCCGCTGGAACTCCTCGTCGCCGACCGCGAGCGGGGCCGGCGGGGCGATCCGGATGCCCCGTCCTTCGAACAGCCGACGAGCGAGATCGGTCCATTCCGGAGTGCGCGGATTTCCGGCCCCCGCGTACACGGTTTCGCCCTCCAGGGCGGCGAGCGGGACCCGCTCCAGCGCGGCCAGCCGGTGGTCCTCGGGGAGGACGACGGCCATGGGCTCGCAGCGCACGGGCTGGTGGTCGAGACCCGACCGCAGCGCCGGGTCCACACCGGCGAACCGGCCGAAGGACGCGTCGAGGCGACCGGTCAGCAACTGCGCCGCCGCGCCCGTCAGCCCGCTCTCGTAGCGGGCCATCAGCTCCTGGTCAGGGGCGAGTTCCCGGGCGCGCAGCAGCACGGCGCGGGCGGTGGCCTGGTCGGGGAAGTTCAGGTCCACGAGCAGGGGGCGGGCCTGCGCGAAGGCGGCGAGCAGCTCGTCCTGGGCGTCCAGGGCCCGGCGGGCGTACGGCACCAGCCGCTCGCCGTCGGCGGTCAGTGTCACCTGCCGGGTGGTGCGCACGAACAGCTCCGCGCCCAACTCCCGCTCCAGTCGTCGCACATCGCGGCTGAGCGCCTGCTGGGCGACGTAGAGCCGGGCCGCCGCGCGCGTGAAGTGGAGCTCGTCGGCGACGACGAGGAAGGCGCGCAGGAGACGGGGGTCGAGGTGGTGGGGGCGGGGGCCGGGACTCGGGCTGGGCACGGACATCGGGCGAACTTACAACACAGGTGCGTGAATCGGCGCCGAGCAGGTGTTGGACCCCTTGATCGCCCTCACGCGACGGTAGCCACATGCCGCAACCGAACCGACCGATGTTCACCACGACCGCGGACGCGCTCGTCATCGTCGACTTCAGTCCACGAGGCCCGCGCGCGCAGCGTTCCCCACGTCGCCGCGTCCCCGGTCCCTACCGCCGTCTTCTCGCCACCCCCGGAGCCCGCGCGTTCACCATCGGGAATCTTCTCGCCCGGCTTCCGATGGGCATGTTCAGCGTCAGCGCGGTCGTCATGATCGCGGAGACGCGTGGGTCGTACGCCCTCGCCGGCGCCGTCACCGCGGCCGGTCTCGGGGCCACGGCGGTGGTCGCCCCGTGGACCGCGCGGCTCGTCGACCGACACGGACAGGCCAAGATCGCCGTACCGGCCACGGCACTCGCCGCGCTGGGTTCGCTGGCGCTGCTGCTGTGCGTCCGCCTCGGCGCCCCGGCGTGGACGCTCTTCGTGTCGTACGCCGCCACCGCCACGACCCCCAACCTCGGAGGCATGTCCCGGGCCCGCTGGGCCCACTTCCTCCACGGCGACGAGAGCTCGCTGCATGTCGCGAACTCCTTCGAGCAGGCCGTGGACGAGGCGTGCTACATGCTGGGGCCGGTCCTCGCGGCCTTCCTGTGCACGGCGTTCTTCCCGGAGGCGGGCACGCTGACCGGGGTGGTGCTGCTGGTGACGGGCGTGCTGGTGTTCACGGCACAGCGCTCGACGGAGCCGCCGGTGCGGGGGTGCGGCCCCTCGAAGGCGCCCTTCCGCGCGCCCGGCGTCCCTCCCCTCCTCGCCGTCTGCCTCGCGATGGGTGCCGTCTTCGGCTCCATGGAGGTGGTCACCATCGCGTTCGCCGACGCGCAGGGACACCGTTCGGCGGCCGGGATCGTGCTGGCGCTCCAGGCGGCCGGTTCGTGCGCGGCGGGGCTGACGTACGGGGCGACCCGGAGGGCGGGGTCGGTGTCGGGGTCGGTCGAGGACCGGTACGTGTGGTGCATAGCCGCCATGACGGCCCTGCTGACGCTCCCCCTGCTGACCGCCTCCCTCACCGGCTCCCTGCCCCTCCCTGGCGGCCGCGCTGCTGATCGCCGGGATGGCGACCGCCCCGACGATGGTCACCGGCATGACCCTGGTCCAGCGACGCACCCCGCCCGGCCGCCTCAACGAGGGCATGACCCTCGCCGTGACCGGCCTGCTCGGCGGAATCGCCTGCGGCAGCGCGGCCGGCGGCTGGACGGCGGAGCACGTGTCGCCGGTGGCGGGCTACGGCGTCCCGGTCACGGCGGCCGCGGCAGCCCTGATGACCGCCCTCACGTGGACGAGGCCGACGAGGACATGACCCGCCTCACCGACCCCGGCACGACAGGCACGACCGACAGGACCGACAGGACCGGCAGGACCGGCACGACCGGCACGACCGGCGAACCGGCAACTGGACGAGGCAGCACCCGTCACCCGCGGCGGCGTACGACATCCCGGTCACCGCAGCCGCACCAGCCCTGCTGACCGGCCCACCCGGACGAGCCCCCGGGACACGACCCGCCGCACCGGCACCGGCACCGGACCCGCACCGACGACCGCTCGCCCGTGGCCGAGCCCCGAAGACATGACCCGCCTCGCCTACGTCAGCACAACCGGCGAGCGGGCGACGCAGCACCCACCGGCGACGGCCCACGACGCCCCCTTCGCCTCAGCCGCCTGGACGAGCCCCCGAAACATGCCCCTCCCCGACGACCACCCTCCCCACCCCCTATCGTCGAATCGCTTCACCCGATCCTGCACAACCCATTGACGACCTTCAAAGCCGCCACATACGTTCCTTCGTCGAAGCGCTTCGACGGGGGTCGTCGAATCGAGTCGAATCGACGACCCCTGCGCGGCGCCCGGCCCGGAGCAACCATCCGACTCCCCGGAGGTACGGGATGTTGACGGCACGAAGGCGCGCGGTGGCGGCGGCGGTCCTGACCGGATCGCTGCTGATGACCTCCTGCGGGAACTCCGACAGCGGGTCCTCCGACGGGAAGACGCTGCGGCTGTGGCACTACGAGGGCCCGAGCAGCGCGATGGGCATCGCCTGGAAGGAGGCGATCAAGGAGTTCGAGGCCACACACCCCGGCGTGAAGGTGAAGTTCGAGGAGAAGAGCTTCGACCAGATCCAGAAGACCGCCCCGATGGTCCTCAACTCCTCGGACGCGCCCGACCTCATGGAGTACAACAAGGGCAACGCGACCGCGGGCCTGCTCTCCAAGCAGGGACTGCTCACCGACCTCACGGCAGAGGCCACCAAGCGCGGCTGGGACAAGAAGCTCAGCCCCAGCGTGCGCACCACCAGCCTCTACGACGCCAACGGCGTGATGGGCTCCGGCAAGTGGTACGGCGTCCCCAACTACGCCGAGTACACGCTGGTCTACTACAACAAGGACCTCTTCAAGAAGTACGGCATCGCCGAGCCGAAGACGCTCGGCGAACTCACCGCCGCCATGGACAAGTTCGTCCAGAACAAGATCACGCCCCTCGCCAACGGCGGCGCCGCCTACCCGGCTCAGCAGTACCTCTACCAACTGGCCCTGTCCAAGGCCGACCGCTCCTGGGTGAACGCCTACCAGCTCTACAAGGGCAAGACCGACTTCCACGACGCGGCCTGGACCTACGGCGCCGAGACCTTCGCCGACTGGGTCAGGAAGGGCTACTTCAGCAAGAGTTCCAGCGGCCAGAACGAGGAGGCCGCCGGTGTCTCCTTCACCTCCGGCAAGGCGCCGATCCTGTTCTCCGGCAGCTGGTGGTACGGCCGCTTCAAGACGGACAACAAGTTCGACTGGGGCACCTTCCGCTGGCCCGACTCGAAGCTCACCCTCGGCTCCGGCGGCAACCTCTGGGTCGTACCGCAGGGGTCGAAGAACAAGGACCTCGCCTACGACTTCATCGACATCACCATGTCGAAGAAGATCCAGAACCTGCTCGGCAACTCCGGCGGTGTCCCGGTCGCGGCCGACGCCTCCGCCATCACCGACCCCCGGTCGAAGACCCTGATCGACGACTTCAACACCCTCTCCAATAACGACGGCCTGGCCTTCTACCCCGACTGGCCGGTCCCCGGCTTCTACGACGTCCTCGTCTCCGAGACCCAGAAGCTGATCACGGGCAGCGACAAGCCCGACGGTTATCTCGGCGATCTCCAGGAGGCCTACGACAAGGGCGCGCCGAAGCAATGACGGTGACCGTCGAACGGAACGCGCGGGCGGTCGGCAAGGGAACCGTCGGTAAACCCCCGCGCGGTCCCCGCGACTCCTACGCCCTCTTCCTTCTCCCCGGCGCCCTCGCCTTCCTCGCGATCGTCGTCCTGCCGTTCGTGATGAACACGTACGTGAGCTTCACGGACTGGCAGGGCGTGGGTTCGCCCACGTGGTCCGGGCTCGCCAACTACCGCGAGCTGATGGACGATTCCGAGTTCTGGGCGTCCTTCCGGCACAGCCTGTTCATGGTCGTGGCGATGGCGGCGATCCCCACGGCCCTCGGACTGGTCCTCGCCGCAGCCCTGTTCGATCACGTCGGCAAGCACTTCGGATCCAGAACAGCCGCCGTTCTCCGCGCCTGCTTCTACCTCCCCCAGGTCCTGCCGATCGCGGTCGCCGGCATCGTCTGGAGCTGGATCCTCGCCCCCGACAACGGCTCCCTCAACACCCTCCTCAAGGCGATCGGTCTCGGCGGCTGGCAGCAGGACTGGCTCGGCGACCCCGACCTCGCCCTGTACAGCGTGATGGGCGTCATGGTGTGGGTCCAACTCGGCTTCCCGCTGGTCGTCTTCATGGCGGGCCTGCAACGCGTCGACCCGCAGCTGTACGAGGCGGCCGAGCTGGACGGCGCCGGCTGGTGGCGCCGCTTCTGGCACATCACGCTGCCGCAGATCCGGCCGGAGATCTACGTCGTGCTGACCTGGTGCTCGATCGCCGCACTCAAGGTGTTCGGCGCGGTGTACGTCCTGACCAAGGGCGGGCCCGGCGGCGCCACCGACGTGCCCTCCTACTTCTCCTTCACCACGTTCTTCGAGAAGACGCAGGTCGGCTACGGCGCCGCGATCTCCACCGTGCTGACGGTGATCATCCTCGCGCTCTCCCTGATCGGTCTGAGGCTCCAGGAGAGGAGCGACCCGTGACCACCGCCCTGCGCCGCTACCCGGTGCTGATCGCCCTGTGCATCGCGGCCCTGTTCATGGTCGTGCCGTTCCTGATCGTGGCGGTCAACGCCTTCAAGTCCCCCACGGAGTACGCCCAGAACGGTCCCCTCAGCCTCCCCGACGGCCTCTACACGGACGGCATCAAGGACTTCTGGGAGCGGGTGGACTTCGGCCGGAAGCTCGTCAACTCGGTGCTGATCAGCGGCTCGGTGGCGGTACTGGCCGTGGTGCTGTCCGTCCTGAACGCCTACGCGATCGGCATCGGCCGTATCAAGGCCCGCACCTGGGTCCTCGCCTTCTTCGTCCTCGCGAACATGCTGCCGCAGGAGGCGCTGGTCTATCCCGTCTACTACCTGAGCAAGCAAGTCGGCCTCTACGACACCAGGTTGAGCGTGATCATCGTGTTCACGGTGATCCAGTCGGCTTTCGGCACGTATCTGCTCTCCTCGGTGCTCGGCCAGTTCCCCCGCGAGATCCTGGAGGCGGCCCGGATCGACGGCGCCGACAAGTGGCAGGTCCTGTGGCGGATCGTCGTCCCCGTCAGCCGCCCCACCCTCGGGGTGCTGCTGGTCTTCTTCTTCATCTGGACCTGGAACGAGTTCCTGCTCCCCCTGGTCATGCTGATCTCCAACGACAACCAGACGGTGTCGGTGGCCCTCGGCGTCCTCCAGGGCCAGCGCCTGATGGACGCCACGATGACCAACGCGGCCGCCCTGCTCGGCGTGCTCCCCGCGATCGTGTTCTTCCTCCTCTTCCAGCGAACCCTCACCCGCGGTATCGCCGTGGGTGCCGTGAAGTAAGGACCCCCCACAGATGAAGTTCACCGACGGCTACTGGCTGTTGCGCGAGGGCGTGACCGCGGCCCATCCGGCCCAGGTCCACGAGGTCAGCGCGTCGGACGGCCGGCTGGACATCCTCGCGCCGACCCAGCCCATCCGCCGCCGCGGCGACCTGTTGAAGGGACCGGTCGTGACGATCAGCGCCCATGCCCCGATACCCGACGTCATCGGCGTCACCTTCACCCACTTCGAGGGCGAGCAGCCGCAGGGTCCCGCGTTCGAGGTCCGTACGGAGGACTTCACGGCGCACACGGAGTACGACGAGGAGCACGCCACCCTCACCTCCGGCGCGCTGTCGGTCCGGGTGGCCCGCACGGACACCTGGCGGGTCGACTTCCTCGCGGACGGCCGGCTGCTGACCGGCAGCGGCCCCAAGGGCATGGGCATCATGCGGGACGCGTCGGGCGCCCACTACCTGCGCGAACAGCTCGGCCTCGGCGTGGGCAGCTCGGTCTACGGCCTCGGTGAACGCTTCGGGCCGCTGGTCAAGAACGGCCAGGTCGTCGACATCTGGAACGCCGACGGCGGCACGGCCACCGAACAGGCCTACAAGAACGTCCCGTTCTACCTCACCGACGCGGGCTACGGCGTCTTCGTCGACCACCCCGGCAAGGTGTCCTTCGAGGTCGGCTCGGAAGCGGTGTCGCGGGTTCAATTCAGCGCCGAAACACAGGAGTTGACGTACTACGTCATCTACGGCCCGAGCCCGAAGGAGATCATCCGCAAGTACACGGCCCTGACCGGCCGCCCGGCCCTCCCGCCCGCCTGGTCCTTCGGCCTGTGGCTGTCGACGTCCTTCACGACGTCGTACGACGAGGAGACGGTGACGTCGTTCATCGACGGCATGAAGGACCGGGAACTGCCCCTCTCCGTCTTCCACTTCGACTGCTTCTGGATGCGCGAGTTCAACTGGTGCGACTTCCAGTGGGACCCGCGGGTCTTCCCCGACCCGGAGGGGATGCTCGCCCGGCTGCACGCGCGGGGCCTGCGGGTCTCCGCGTGGATCAACCCGTACATCGCCCAGCGGTCGCCCCTGTTCGCGGAGGGCAAGGCGCTCGGCCATCTCCTCCGGCGTCCCGACGGCAGCGTCTGGCAGTGGGACCTGTGGCAGCCCGGCATGGCCCTGGTCGACTTCACCAGCCCGGCCGCCCGCGACTGGTACGCGTCCAAGCTGGAAGCGCTGCTCGCGCAGGGTGTGGACTGTTTCAAGACCGACTTCGGCGAGCGGGTGCCGCTGGACGTGGAGTGGTCCGACGGCTCCGACCCGGAGCGGATGCACAACTACTACTCCTACCTCTACAACCGGACCGTCTTCGACGTGCTGCGCAAGCACCGCGGCGAGCAGGAGGCGGTTGTCTTCGCTCGCTCGGCGACCGCGGGCAGCCAGCAGTTCCCGGTGCACTGGGGCGGCGACTGCGAGGCGACGTACGAGTCGATGGCCGAGTCCCTGCGCGGCGGCCTGTCCCTCGGCCTGTCCGGCTTCGGCTTCTGGAGCCACGACATCGGCGGCTTCGAGGGCACCCCGACACCGTCGCTCTTCAAACGGTGGCTGGCCTTCGGGCTCCTCTCCTCCCACAGCCGCCTGCACGGCAGCTCCTCCTACCGGGTGCCGTGGCTGTTCGACGAGGAGTCCGTGGACGTACTGCGGCACTTCACCCGCCTCAAACTGAGCCTGATGCCCTATCTCTACGAGGCCGCGCGCACCGCCCACGCCGAGGGCGTGCCGGTGATGCGGGCGATGGTCCTGGAGTTCCCGGACGATCCCGGGTGCGCGCACCTGGAGCGGCAGTACATGCTCGGCCCCGACCTGCTGGTGGCGCCGGTGTTCGACGACGAGGGCGAGGTCTCCTACTACGTCCCCGAGGGCACCTGGACCCACTTCGTGACCGGCGAGACGGTGACCGGGCCGCGCTGGGTGCGCGAGAAGCACGACTTCCTGAGCGTGCCGCTGCTGGTCAGGCCGGGCGCGGTGGTCCCGGTCGGCGCGGTGGACGACCGGCCCGACTACGACCACGCCGACGGGGTGACCCTGCGGGCCTACGGCCTCGGGCGGGGCGAGCAGGTCACGGTACGGGTGGGCGAGGTCGCCTTCACCGTCGTACGCGAGGGAGACACCTTGCGGGCGTCCTGCTCCGACCCCTCGGCGCCCTGGGGGCTGGCCGCGGGCGACCGGGAGACGCGGGCGCGGGCCGGGACCGGCTTTCTCTCCCTGGAGCTGGGCTGATGGTGAAGATCACGGATGTCGCGCGGCGGGCCGGGGTCTCCCCCAGCACCGTCTCCTACGCCCTCAGCGGCAAGCGCCCGATCTCCGAGGAGACCCGGCAGCGGGTCGAGGACGCCATCCGCGAGCTGGGCTACCGCCCGCACGCGGGCGCCCGCGCCCTGGCCGGCCGGCGGTCGAACGTGCTGGCCCTGGTCGTGCCCTTGCGGGCGGGGATCCACGTCCCGACCGTGATGCGGTTCGCGGTGTCCGTGGTGACCACCGCCCGCCGCCACGACCACGACGTGCTGCTGCTGACCCAGGAGGAGGGTGCGGACGGGCTGACCCGGGTCGCGGAGACGGCGCTGGTCGACGCGCTGATCGTGATGGACGTCCAACTGGACGATCCCCGGCTGCCGTTGCTGCGGAATCTGGAGCTGCCGTCCGTGCTGATCGGCCTGCCTGCCGCCTCGGAGGGCCTGACCTGCGTCGACCTGGACTTCAGGGCGGCGGCCGAGGCGTGCGTGGAGCATCTGGCGAGGCTGGGTCACCGGTCGGTGGCCCTGGTCGGTTCCCCGCCGGAGGTGTACGTGCGCCGCACGGCCTTCGCCCAACGGGTGGTCCAGGGCTTCACGGACGCCGCCGACCGCAGCGGGATGTCGTCGACCGTCCACCCCTGCGAGCCGGGCGCGGCCCGCGAGGCCGCCGAGCAACTCCTCAGGGAACAGCCCGCGTTGACGGGATTGGTCGTCCACAACGAGGCCCTGCTGGGGCCGCTGCTGGACGCCTTCGAACACCTCGGCCTCCGCGTCCCGGCCGACCTGTCCCTCACCGCGATCTGCCCCGACGAGCTGGCCGAGTCGGTCCGCGTCCCGATCACCTCGGTCGCGCTGCCGTCGGCGGAGGTGGGCGAGCGGGCCGTGGAGCTCCTGATGAAGAAGCTGGCCGGGACGGCCGTACCGGAGTCGACGTTGTTGCCGCCGCGGATGACGGAGCGGGCGAGTACGGGGAGGCGGACGGTTTCCTGACGCGCCTTGGCCGGTCCCTCGTGATCAACAGGTGAGGGCCCTGCCTTCCACGAGGTGTGGACGGCAGGGCCCTCAGGCCGTGCTCTAGTCGCCGGAGATCAGGAACTCGACGTTCTGCACCACGAACTCACCGTAGTGCAGGGCCGATCCGAGACCTTCCAGCCTCTTGTACTGCTCCTCGGACAGCGACGCGTCAGGCGCGTACTCGATCACCCTCAGCAGTACCCGCAACGCCAGGTCCGGGGTGCAGTGGTGGGCGCAGTCGACGAGCGCCCGGCGCACCTCGGCGGTCAGGAACCCCATGGACTCGATCTCGGCGACGACCTCGTCCCGGTGGTCGAGGCCGTCCTCCGTGTCGGCTCCGGTGAGCGGCGGCACCTCCGCCCGCGCGGACAGCCAGGTGTCGCACACGTCGACGACGGTCCGCGTCCACTCGGCTCCCGTGGTCTGCCGGAAGCTCGGGCCGTACTGCGACCCGGCCGTCCACAACACCTCCAGCGTCTCCGACGGCAGGCCGTCGAGGAGTGTCCGGGCGTCGCGGCGCACGGACAGGGCATCGGCGGCTCCTTCCCCCAGGCGCCGCGCGACGAGTTCGGCGGCGGTGTCCGCCTCATAGGACCAGTCCTGGTGGAAGAAACTCATCACCCACGGGACGCCGAAGTCGAACTCGGTGAAGCGCTGCACGGGGGTCTCCTCCTTACTTCGGGTAGCAGGTCTGCACGTAGTAGCCCAGGGGGTGTTTCGCCTGGCCCTCCACCTTGGGCGCCCTCACGAGCTTGATGAAGAAGCCGTTGCCCGTGGCCTTGGGAGCGGCCCGGCCACTGTCGTAGTAGACCGTACCGAGGGAGTTGTTCCGTCCGAAGGTGCCCGACCAGGTCAGCTCGTTCGTCCTGTTCTCCGACATCCACTTGCGGATCTTGTTCGCGTTGTTGGCCAGGGCGTAGTCGACGACCTGCTGCGCGGTCTGCTGGTCGACGAACACGCTGTTCGGCGTGTCGTAGCCGTTCTTGACCGTCTTGTCGTGGGCGATGGTCTCGGCCTCGGCCTGGTTGGGGCGCACGTGGTCCTTGAGAGTGTGCGCCTGGCCGGGGAAGCTCGCCTCGTCCAGGATGAGGTCGCTGCAGTTGTGGACCAGGACCGGGGTGGCGCCCGCCACCGCGTAGAACGTGTGCAGTCCGGACACGGTCAGGTCGTACACGGTCTGCGGTGCCGAGGCGTCGCGGTCGAGCACCGCGGCCACCGTGCGCGGGCCGGCGCCGGGGGTACGCAGGCTGTCGCCGGGACGCAGGTCGGACGCGAGGGTCCAACCCCGGCCCATGACGAAGAACTTGTGCCCCGAGGTGCTGGTCAGGTCGCCGCCGGACGCCAGTGTGATGTCCAGCAGGTCGGCGGAGGCGTGCGAGAAGGTCTGGGTGACCGGCTCGCCCCGGGTGTTTCCGGTGTCGGGGTCGGTGGCCAGGAGCCGGTCGCCGAACCGCACGTCACGGATGTCCTTGCGGCTGCCGTCGGCGAGGACCACCTGGGTACCGCCGGGGAAGCTGTTGCGGATGCAGGCGGTGCGTGCCTCCTCGTACGTCCGTGCGCTGCGCTCGATCGCGGCCAGGGCGCGGGCGTCCACGTCCAGGACCCGCAGCGCCTTCAGGGCGTCGGAGACCCCGATGCCGGTGCGCATCGCGGCGTCCACCGCGCGGATCGCCTCGGTGACCTTCGCGATCGGACCGCCCAGCGGCAGCCAGGTGGCGGCCCAGGCACAGTCGCCGTAGCTGCCGCCGTCCTGGGCCGTGGTGATCTTGTGGTAGCAGCCGACGAAGTCCCCGATGATCGAGTCGAAGAGCCCCTTCCACAGGTCCTTGGTCGCCTCCCACGAGGAGATCTTGACCTTCTTGCTCAGGTCCGTGAACGTCTTCGTCTTCAGGAACTGCGTGTCCCCCGCGGGGCAGCCGGCCTCGGTGGCCGGCACCTCGGGGTTGAGACACAGGTAGTAGCTGACGGTGGCGTCGAAGTGCACCTCGTACACCAGGTCGCAGGGAAGGCGCGAGCAGTCGTCCGGCAGCCGCTGCGGGTCCCCCCGCTGCTTGATGTCGTCGATGACGGAGAACACCCCGCCGAGCCCGGTGCCGGCACCCGCCTGCACCTGGCTGTTGGCGTCGTTGCGCGCGGCCTGGTCGGCCGCCTGCTGCGCCGACTCCGCGTACTTCTGCGCGTCCTTGGCGGCCTGTTCCGCCGCCGTGGCCTCGGCGTCCGCGCGGTCGGCAGCCGCGCGGGCGTCCTTGGCGGCCTGTTCGGCCTCCGCGGCGGCCGAGCGGGCGGCCTCCGCGTCCAGGGCCGCCTGGTCGGCGGAGGCGCGGGCGTCTACCGCGTAGCTCTCGGCGCGGTCGGCCGCCTGGTCGGCGGCGGCCGCGTCCTCGGTGGCCTGGCGGTCGTACTCCTTGGCGCGGGCGAGGGAAGCCTGCGCGTCGGCCGCGTACTGGGCGGCCTCGGCGGCGTAACCGAGCGCTTCCTTCGCCGACTTGCGGGCGTCGGCCGCGAATCCGGCGGCCTCCGCGGCCAGCGTGTAGGCCGCCTTCGCGTCACCGGTGGCAGCGGCCGCGAGGCTCGCCGCCTGGGCCGCGTTCTTCTGCGCGTTGGCCGCGTGCGCCTCGGCGACCGCCTGCTGCTGCTCGGCGATCGTCTTGGACGACTGGCCCGACAGCACGGCAAGGCCCGCCGCCGAGTCGGTGGTGACGTAGGGCGCGCCCAGCTGGATCGCGTCGTTCGCCGGAGCGGCCACCTGCTGGGCCGCGTTGCCGGCGTCCTCCGCCGCCTGGGCGGTGGTGTAAGCGTGCCCGGCCGCGTCCGCCGCGCCCGCGACCGCCTTGGCGGCCTCGGCCTTCGCCGCGTCGGCCTGCTTCATCGCGTCGGCGGCGTGCTTCTCGGCCTCGTCGGCCAGCTTGACCGCGGTCCGGGCGGCGGAGGCCGAGGCCTCGGACGCCTTGATGGCGTCGGCGGCCGCGCTGGTCGCCGTACGGACGGCGGCGTCCGCCCTCAGCTTG
The DNA here is from genome assembly GCF_049739545.1 of Streptomyces sp. SLBN-8D4. Lineage (NCBI taxonomy): Bacteria > Bacillati > Actinomycetota > Actinomycetes > Kitasatosporales > Streptomycetaceae > Streptomyces > Streptomyces sp. SLBN-8D4. Next base: position 5,913,316 of record NZ_JBMGQC010000001.1, on the reverse strand, counting down.
GCGGCCTGGGCCGCGTCGGCGTCGGAGCGGGCACGCGTGGCGGCTGCCTCCGCGCGCGTGGCGGCGGCGTCCGCGTCGGCCGCGGCCTGCGTGGCCGCGTCCGCCTCGGCTCGGGCCGAACTCGCGGCCGATTCGGCGTCACCGGCAGCCTTGTTCGCCTCGTCGGCGGCGGCCCGGGAGTCCTTCGCGTCGGCGTCCGACTCGTGGGCCTCGGCGTAGGCGTCCTTGGCGTCCGCCTTGGCGCGGGCGGCGTTGGCCTTGCTCTCCGCGTCCCACGCGTCGTCGCTCTTGCCCTTGGCCCGGTCCCGGGCGGCCTCGGCGTCCTGCCGCTTGGCGCGGGCCGTGGACTCGGCGTTCTCCGCCCGGCCCTTGGCCTCCTGGGCGGTCTGCGCGTACCCCTGCGCGTTCTGCTTGTGCTGGGCGGCCTCGGCCTGCTTGGCGGCGGCGGTCTCCTTCTCCGCCTTCGCCGTCGCCGCCTCGGCCTCCGCGGCGAGCCGCTTGGCGTGCGCGTCGGCGGCCGCCGCCTTCGCGTCGGCCTCGGCCTTCTGCGTCTCGACGAGCTTGGCCTTCGCGAGGTCCCGCGCGTCCTTGGCGGTCTGCGCCTGTACGGCGGCCGCGTCGGCGGCGGCCTTCGCCTGGGCCCGGGCCTCGTTCGCGGCCGCGGTACGGAAGGCGGCCTTGGACTGCGCGGCCTGCGTCAGCGCGCGGGCGGCGACGGTGGCACTGTCCCCGGCGGCGGCACGGGTGGCAGCGTAGGCGGTGTCACCGGCCTTGGCGAGCGCGTCCAGCGCGGCGGCCGACGCCTTGGTGACCTGCGCCTTCTGCTGCCCGACGAGCAGACCCCGGCCCCGCGGGGCACCCGCCTTGTCGGCGATGCCGTACGCCGTCGTCAGCGCGGTGTCCGACGTGGTGGCGGCCGTCTTCGCCGCCGTGGCCTGGGCCTTGAGCAGGTCGACCTGCTTCTTCGCGGCGGCCTGGGCGTCCGTGACGCCCTTGGCCGCCTTGTCGAACTGTGCCTTGGTCGGGTAGTCGAGGTCGTCGTCGGCGCCCTGGTGCCCGGACGGGACGACGTCGAACTGCTGCGGCGCCTTGCCGGTGCAGTCCCACATCCGGCCGTCCCGGCTGTTGGTGTAGTCGGCGAGGTCGAGGCAGTTGCCGGTGCCCGGGTTGTAGAGGCGCGAGGTGCCGTGGGTGCCGTACTGCCACTTCTGCGAGGCCCCGGTGCCACAGGTGGAGATCTGCACCGGCGTGCCGTTGGCGCTCGCGCCGCCCTTGACGGTCAGGCACTTGCCCGAGTTGGGGTTGACCAGACGCTCGCCGTCGATCTGCCACTTCTGACCGACGCTGCCGTTGCAGGTGTAGATCTGCACGGGCGTGCCGTTGTCCTTCTTGCCGCCCGCCACGTCCAGGCACTTGTCGGACGCCCCGTGGGCGTGCACGACGAAGGGGCTGGTGCCGATCCAGCCGGGGCCGCCGGCCGACCAGTAGTCCTGCCAGCGAACCAGGTGGTCGGCGCGCCAGGACAGCCCGAGCAGTTCACCGAGCGCCTTGGAGCCGGTGGCCAGCGCCTTGACGGCGGTCTTGTTGGCGGTCAGGAGCTGGTTGCGCGGGGTGGCCTGCGCCGCGATCTCCTGCTGCCACTCGGCGGAGGCGGCGGCGACCTCCCTGCCGAGCACCTTGTTCGGGTCGACCGGGGTGCGCCAGGCACAGGAGGAGAACCGGGACTTCAGGTCCTCGACCGCGATGCGGTATTCGACGCTGCCGGGCTCGGGCGCGGTGCGCGGGAAGCCGCCGTACGACAGGAAGAGCCGGGCGTTGTCGGCGGCCGTCGGCTCCATCGACCAGTTCACCAGATGGTCGTAGGCCTGGTGCTCCTCGTACGCCTGATTCCAGTTGGGCGAATGCGGGTCGGGGTCGCCGCCGTACAGCGGGTCACCGAGGTCCTTGACCGCCTTGACGCCGGCGTCGTCGGCCTTCGGGGTCAGGTCACGGTAGAAGTCGTCCTCGGACTTCCAGAACTGTTCCCAGATCCACTTGGAGATGCCGGTCTGCTGGAAGAAGTTGGGGCGGTCGTCGCCGCTCGTGCCGGGCGGCCACTCGAAGTCGGCGACCGACTTGAAGCCGGACGGCGTGGGCAGTCCGGAGATCTGGAAGTCCCGGATGTGGTCGTAGAGCGCCGAGCCCTCCTTGTCGGCGGCGTCCCGGTCCTGCTTGAACGCCGTCGACAGCGGAGTGGTCTCCCAGTACTGCCGGTTCGCCGCGGTGTGCAGCTTGTCCGGCGTCTGGTTCAGCCCGTCCTGCGCGACGCCGAACATGGCCGGCCCGCCCATCCGCAGCGCCTCTCCCAGCAGGCACTGGTCCTGTCGGAGCTGTTCGGCGGCCTTGGCGTCGAAGCCGTCGTAGCTGTCGCCGCTGTCCGAGGCGTCGGCCGCGGAAGCCATGTCGTCGGCCGCGTACCGGCTGATGAGGTCCGGCTGTACGGCCACCGACCCGATCAGGGCCACGGCGACCGCGGATGTCAGCAGCGGTGTCAGGAGCCCGGAGTGCGCGCGGGCATGCGTGAAGAGCCGATATCTCGGCATCGTGGTCTGTCCTCCCCGTGGCGACGGTGTTCCCCCGGTCGCCGTTCGACGCGCCCTGTGGCGGAGTGGTCGGCTCCGTCCGGCGCGGCGTTTACCTTAGACATACATGTCGGGTGCAGGACAAGAGTTTTCCGGGTTACATGTGGGCAACATGTGAAGCCCGGGGCAGTGCGGACAGCCGGGGACGGATCGGGGACAGACATGACGAAGGCCCCGCTGCCGTGAAGCAGCGGGGCCTTCGCCCACATGGGGTTGCCTCCCGGAAGAGGCGAGTGGAGATGGCGGGAATCGAACCCGCGTCCAACGGTGCAGAACCAGGGCTTCTCCGTGTGCAGTTCGCTGCGATTTTCTCGGCCCCGGCGATCACGCGAACAAGTCGCCGACGGGCCCAGTCACTGTTTGATTTCCCATCGCACCCCGTGACCGGGCGCAATGGTTTAGTCCCCTAAATTATGCCAGGATCCGGGTCGGGAACACTCCCGGGCTGACACCCGTTAGGGCCTTCGCTCACTGCTTATTAGGCAGCGAGGGCGAAGACGCGGGAATCGCTCTTGGAATTGGCGATTATTGGTTGCGACATATGGTTTACGAGATCATTGCCGCTTCCTCGACACGCTTCCCCTGCCTCAACAGCCGCTGTCGAAACCGATCATCCCCATGTTTTGTTTTCAATGCGCCCACCGACCTCGGCCGGTGTTGGCTCCATCGTACGTGACCAACGCACGCCGATGCCACTGTATTCCCGGCGACCGCGCCAGGCCGGCCGCGCCCTACTGACCGCGCTCCTTGCGCTTCACCGCCGCGATCGCGCGGTCCGACTCCCGCCGGTCCTGCTTCTCGCGCAGGGTCTGCCGCTTGTCGTACTCCTTCTTGCCTCGCGCGAGGGCGATCTCGGCCTTCGCGCGGCCGTTGGTGAAGTACAGGGCGAGGGGCACGATCGTGTGACCCGTCTCCTGGGCCTTGGTCTCCAGCTTGTCGATCTCCTCGCGGTGCAGCAGCAGCTTGCGCTTGCGGCGCGCGGAGTGGTTGGTCCAGCTGCCCTGGCTGTACTCGGGGATGTGGGCGTTGTGCAGCCACGCCTCACCGCCGTCGATCTGGACGAACCCGTCGGCCAGCGAGGTCCGCCCCTGGCGCAGCGACTTCACCTCGGTACCCGTGAGCACGATCCCGGCCTCGTAGGTGTCGATGATCGCGTAGTCGTGCCGGGCCTTCTTGTTCTGGGCGACCAGCTTCCGCTTGCCGCCCTTCTCCCCGTCCCGGGCCTTGCCGCCCCCGCCACCCTGCTTCGGCTGGGACTCCTTCGGTACGTACATTCCCTTGCTCATAGTGCTGCCCATTTTCGCACTAGGTGGGGGTGCGAGGACCAGTCCTTATCGAGGGGCGGCCCGGGCAGCGCCCCTTCAGGGGCGCGGGGCTGTGTCGATGTGCGGCTCCGCCGCGTGGGCGCGACAAGCTCCCACCGGCCCGCAGCCGACGGACGACCTCTAGTCGCCCAATCCCCCGAGCACCGTCTCGGCCCGCTGAAGAGCCCCCTCGTCGGCCTCGAGATCGGGCGTGATCCCCCGTCCGTCGACCCCTCGCCCCGACGGGGTCCGATAGTGCCCCACGGTCAGCTCGGCCACGGCCCCGTCCGGCAGGCGGCTCGGCATCTGCACGGACCCCTTGCCGAACGTACGGGAACCGACGACCACGGCCCGCCCCCGGTCCTGCAGCGCCCCGGTGAGAAGCTCCGCCGCGCTCATCGTGCCGCCGTCGACCAGCGCGACCAGCGCCCTGCTCGTGTCCCCGCCGGGCTCGGCGTGCAGCGCCTGCTGCGACCCGTCGACGTCGTAGGTCGCGACCAGTCCCCCGTCGAGGAAGGCGGACGCCGTGGTGACCGCCTCGGTGACCAGTCCGCCGGAGTTCCCGCGCAGGTCGAGAATGATCCCGCCGCCGGCCGGAGCGTCCTGGACGGCGTCACGGACCTCGTCCCCGACGCCCTTGGTGAACGAGTCGATCCTGATGACGGTGATCCCGCCGGCGAGTTCCCGGACGGCGACCGAGTCCGTGGACAGACGGGCGCGCCGGACGATCTTCGTCCACGCGCGTGTGCCGCGCTCCAGGCCGAGCCGCACCGCCGTACCGGCGGCCGCGTCCTTGGCGTCGCCGCGCAGTAAGGAGACCACCTCGGTGACCGGGTGCCCGTCGACCCGCTCCCCGTCGACGCTGCGCAGCCGGTCGCCCTCGCGGATCCCGGCGGCGGCCGCGGGCGAGTCCGAGCTCACCCGGGTCACCTCGATACGGCCGTCCCGCTCGCGCCGCGCCCACAGGCCGACGCCGGTGTACCGGCCGTCGAGGGCCTCCTCGAACTCCTCGTACTCGCCACGGGAGTAGACGGCCCCCCAGCGGTCCCCGCTGCGACTGACGGCGCGCTCGGCGGCCTCCACGGGGGACGCTCCGTCGGCCATGGCCTTCTCGGCCGCCGCGGCCACGTCCTCGTGATGACCCGCGGGGGCGGCCGAACGGGCCGCGTCCGACGAGGACTTCCGGTCTTTGCCGTCGGCCTCGGAGAAGGAGCCGGTCGCCGCGCCGGCCACCAGCACGCTCGCGAACACCAATGTCAGGGCCGCCCCCCGGCGGATGCGGCGGGGCTGACAGAACAGATCTCGGCCCGACATGCCGGTGAGTCTAGGACAACGCAAGAGGGCCGCACGGCCGGTTGACCGTACGACCCTCTTGGCATGCGTCACACCTTCAGGTACTTGCGCAGCGCGAAGAACGCGGCCAGCGCGGGCATCAGCACGCTCGCGGCGAGGATGAGCGGCAGCTTCGTGAGGACGGCGTCCCAGCCCACGAAGTTGATCAGGTTGAGCTTGGAGGCCAGGGCCATGCCGTGGTCGACGGTGAAGTACCGGCCGACGACCAGGAAGACACAGGCGAGCCCGCCGCCGATCGCACCGGCGACGGCGGCCTCCATGATGAACGGCGCCTGGATGTAGAACCCGGACGCGCCCACGAGCCGCATGATCCCGGTCTCCCGCCGACGGCTGAACGCCGAGACACGCACCGTGTTGACGATCAGCAGCAGGGCGACGATCAGCATGAGCGCCATGACGCCGAGCGCGGCCCTGTTCATCAGGTTCAGCATCGTGAAGAGGTTGTCCAGGATGCCCTTCTGGTCCTGCACGGACTGCACCCCGTCACGCCCGTTGAACGCGGTCGCGATGACCTGGTACTTCTCCGGGTCCTTCAGCTTGATCCGGTACGACTCCTGCATCTGGTCCGGCGTGAGGGACGCGGCCAGCGGGGAGTCGCCGAACTGCTCCTTGTAGTGCTTGTAGGCCTCGTCCTGCGACTCGTGGATGACCGTCTCGACGACCGACATCTTCTTCAGGTCGGAGAGGACGTCCTTCTTCTGGTCCTCGGTCACCGCGCCCTTGGCGCAGTTGGGGTCCGACTCGGCGTCGCTCTTGTTGCAGAGGAAGATCGAGACGTTGACCTTGTCGTACCAGTAGCCCTTCATGGCACCGACCTGGTCGCTCATCAGGAGCGACCCGCCGAACAGAGCGAGGGACAGGGCGACGGAGACGATGACCGCGAACGTCATCGTCAGGTTGCGACGGAGACCGACACCGATCTCGGAGAGTACGAACTGGGCGCGCATGGCGTCTTCTTCAGGCCTTTCCGGGGACTCTACGAACGGCGGTCAGTGCTGGTAGCCGTAGACGCCGCGTGCCTGGTCGCGGACGAGGCGGCCCTTCTCCAGCTCGATGACGCGCTTGCGCATCTGGTCCACGATGTTCTGGTCGTGCGTGGCCATCAGGACCGTCGTGCCCGTCCGGTTGATCCGGTCGAGCAGCTTCATGATGCCGACGGAGGTCTGCGGGTCGAGGTTGCCGGTGGGCTCGTCGGCGATCAGCAGCTTGGGCCGGTTCACGAAGGCCCGCGCGATGGCCACGCGCTGCTGCTCACCGCCGGACAGCTCGCCGGGCATCCGGTCCTCCTTGCCGCCGAGCCCGACGAGGTCGAGCACCTGCGGCACGGACTTGCGGATCTCGCCGCGCGACTTGCCGATGACCTCCTGCGCGAAGGCGACGTTCTCCGCCACCGTCTTGTTCGGCAGCAGCCGGAAGTCCTGGAACACCGTCCCCAGCTGGCGGCGCATCTGCGGCACCTTCCAGTTGGAGAGACGGGCGAGGTCCTTGCCGAGGACGTGCACCTGACCCTGGCTGGTCCGCTCCTCACGGAGCACGAGTCGCAGGAAGGTGGACTTTCCGGAGCCGGAGGACCCGACGAGGAACACGAACTCGCCCTTCTCCACTTCCAGGGAGACATCCCTGAGTGCGGGGCGGGTCTGCTTGGGGTAGACCTTGGATACGTTGTCGAATCGGATCACGGATGCACCACGGTAGGCCGGGGGTAGATGAGCGTGACCATACGCGAACCGGGTGCGCGAGCGCAGGCACCGGTTCGGGTTGCGTATCGGTTGGGCGGTTTTGTGCCCACCTGGGAACCCCTTCTCGGCAGCGCACAGGCGACCCCCGGAGGAACCTGGCACAGTAGAGAGGGGAACGTTCTCCGACCCGGAGGCGTTCTTCCCGTAGAACGTATTTCGCAGGAAGGGTGACGCGCATGACGTACGACCGCCTGGTGTGCGCAAACTGCGCGGCACCCGTGAGCGAGGGCCGGTGCCATGTGTGCCGCGCGAACCGCGAGCGGCTGCAGCAGGAGAACCTCTTCGCGGGCCTGAACCCGACGGCTCTGATCGCGCTGCTCGCGGTGCTGATCGCAGCGGTGGCCCTGCTGGCGCACCAGACCGCGTAGGCAGCGGTCGAGGACATACGAAGGGCCCGGAGCGTGTCCGCTCCGGGCCCTTCGTCGTGCAGCATGCGCACGCTACGCGGGCGCGTGACTACCTGACGTCACCGTCAGGCGGCAGCGCCACCGCGGCCGCCCGCAAGGCGCGGCAGCAGACGGAAGCCGACACCGCCGGCGATCATCGTGGCGGCACCGATGACCAGGAAGGCGGTCTGGCCGGCACCGGTCTCGGCGAGCTGCTGGCCGTTGCCCTGGGCCGACGTGTTGGACGTGGTGTCCGTGCCGGTCTCGGTGAGGGCCGAGGAGCCCTCCTCCTGGGTGGAGGCGTTGGAGCCGCCGTCGGGGTTGGTGTTGCTGTTGCCACCCCCGGCGTTGCCGTTGCCGTGTCCGTTCCCGTTGCCATTGCCGTTCCCGTTGCCCGGGTCGGTCGGGTCCTCGGTGGGCTCCGTCGGCTCCTCGGTGGGATCCGTCGGGTCGTCGGTCGGGTCCTCGGTGACCGGCGGCGTCACCGGGTCCGTCGGAAGATCGGTCGCCGGGTCCGTGGGGAGTTCGGTGACCGGGTCGGTCGGAAGCTCCGTGACCGGGTCGGTCGGGTCGTCGCCGAGGCCGGTGTCGACGTTCACGCCGACTCCGCTCTCGCCCACGCTCACGCCGATCTCCAGCGCGGATGCAGCGCCGGCAGCGGTCAGCGAGGCACCGGCCGCGATCACGGCACCGGCGGCTATGCGCGCGATCCGGATCCGCGTCTTCTTCGTCATGTGGTTGCTACCCCCAGTAGCTCATCGTCAATGAGGCGGCGCTCGGGGCCGTGATCGACGGGAGAAGGTAGCTGTGCTTCAAGTCCCCCGGTTCACATGCGCCCCAGAGATACGCATGCCGCGCTTCACCATTCCCATTTTTCAAAGCAACGTCAAGGCCGTTGCGGGCGCGATGTCCTGGTAAGCGCTCTTTGCCGGGGAAAGCGGTCTGTGAGTGTGATGTAAAACCCAGACATAAAGCAAACTGCCGCCCGGCGGGCGGCAGTTGCGGAACGAACGTCAAGTCGACAAAGTTACTTCTCCTGCTGCTTGCGCCAGCGAATTCCGGCTTCCAGGAAGCCGTCGATCTCGCCGTTGAACACAGCCTCGGGGTTGCCGACCTCGAAGTCGGTGCGCAGGTCCTTGACCATCTGGTACGGGTGCAGGACGTACGAACGCATCTGGTTGCCCCAGGAGTTGCCGCCGTCGCCCTTGAGGGCGTCCATCGCGGCCTGCTCCTCCTGGCGGCGCCGCTCCAGCAGCTTGGCCTGGAGGACGTTCATCGCGCTCGCCTTGTTCTGGATCTGCGAGCGTTCGTTCTGGCAGGAGACGACGATGCCGGTGGGGAGGTGGGTCAACCGCACCGCGGAGTCGGTGGTGTTGACGCCCTGACCACCGGGACCGGACGACCGGTACACGTCCACGCGCAGCTCGGACTCGTCGATCTCGATGTGGTCGGTCTGCTCGACCACGGGCAGGATCTCCACCCCCGCGAAGGAGGTCTGCCGGCGTCCCTGGTTGTCGAAGGGCGAGATGCGCACGAGGCGGTGGGTGCCCTGCTCCACGGAGAGCGTGCCGTAGGCGTACGGAATCTGCACGGCGAAGGTGGTCGACTTGATGCCGGCCTCTTCGGCGTACGACGTCTCGTAGATCTCGGTCTTGTAGCCGTGCTGCTCCGCCCAGCGCAGGTACATCCGCTGGAGTTTCTCGGCGAAGTCGGCGGCGTCGACGCCACCGGCCTCGGCGCGGATGTTCACGAGCGCCTCGCGGGAGTCGTACTCACCGCTGAGCAGCGTACGGACCTCCATCTCGTCCAGCGCCTTCTTGACGGAGGTGAGCTCCGTCTCGGCCTCGGCGAGGGTGTCCGGGTCGTCCTCCTCCTCGGCCATCTCGAACAGCACGGAGAGGTCGTCGATGCGGCTGCGCAGCGCGTCCGCCTTCCTGACCTCCGCCTGGAGGTGGGACAGCTTGCTGGTGATCTTCTGCGCCTCGTCCGGGTTGTCCCACAGGGACGGCGCGGCCGCCTGCTCCTCGAGCACGGCGATGTCTGCCCTCAGCTTGTCGAGGTCCAGAACGGCCTCGATCGACTCCATGGTCGAGGAGAGGGACTTGAGCTCTTCGGATACATCGACGACTGCCACGCCCTCCAGCCTAACGGCTGTGGCAACCGACGTCGGTCCTCCCCCGGAGCACCGCCCCCTCAGGGGGAGGCGGGCGCCGAGTTCCTCGTGTCCCGCGGTGACGCTCCCGCGTCGTCGCCCGAGGTGGCCGCCCAGATCCCCGCACCCACCGCGGCGACCAGCACCAGCCCCGCGAACAACCGACGTCCGTCGCCCCCGGACCACCACCCCTCAGGGGGAAGCGGGCGCCGAGTTCCTCGTGTCCCGCGGTGACGCTCCCGCGTCGTCGCCCGAGGTGGCCGCCCAGATCCCCGCACCCACCGCGGCGACCAGCACCAGCCCGGCGACCCCCACGACCAGTCTCCGCCGCCGCGTGGTCGCCCGGTGCCGCGCGGATCCCGGCCGCGGCGCACCGGCGGGCCTCGGCACCCGGGCCGTCCCGCGCGCGCCTCCGGCCAGCTCGTCGGGGCCGGGCACCCTCATCGAGGTGTGCGTGTCCCGATTGGAGTCCGCGGGCTTCGCGCCCGGCACCAACGGCACCGCTCCCCGCCGCACCGGTCGCGCGGACGGTGCCGGCTCCCCTGAGGAGTCCGCGGCCGAGTTTTCCCCGCCCTGCTCGTCCTCCTGCTCCGCGTCCGGCTCGTCCACGTCCAGCGGGGGCATCCCGGCCAGCAAGGGCAGCAGTTCCCGCAGCCGCGTCCCCAGCTCGGACGCCCGCAACCGGGAGGCCGGCGCCTTCGCCAGGCACTGCACTATCAGCTGCCACAGCTCGTCGGGGATGCCCGGAAGCGGAACCACCGTCTCCGTGACGTGCCGTCGCAGCACCGCCCCGGGATGGCCGCCGCCGAACGGCGTGAACCCGGCCAGCAGCTCGTACAGGACGGTCGCGAGGGCGTAGATGTCCACGGACGCCCGCGGCGGCAGTCCCTCGACGATCTCCGGTGCCAGGTAGTCGGGCGTCCCGATGATCTTCGTGGCCCGGGTCCGCCGCGGCGAGTCGATGAGCTTCGCCACACCGAAGTCGGTCAGCAGCGCCGGATGCGCGCCCCCGGGGCCCAGCGGCCCCTGCATGTCCAGCAGGATGTTCTCCGGCTTCACGTCCCGGTGCACGACGCCCGCCGCGTGTGCCGCGGCCAGCCCGTCCGCGACGTCCGCCACGATCGCTGCCGCCGCCTCGGGGGCGAGCCGCTTCTCGCGGTCGAGCCGGGTGCGCAGATCGGTCCCCCGGACCAGGTCCATGACGAGCGCGAGGTCGTTGCCGTCGACGACGAGATCGCGCACGGAGACCACGTGGGGGTGGTCCAGGCCGAGCAGGGCCGTGCGCTCCTGGACGAAGCGTCCGACGAGCTCCTGGTCGGACGCGAGGTCCTCGCGCAGCAGCTTCACGGCGACGGGCCCCTCGGGCCCCTCGCCCAGCCACACCGTGCCGGCGCTGCCCCGCCCCAGGATCTGGTTGGCGGTGTACCGGCTGCCGATCTTCCGTGCCAAGGCTGCTCCTACAGACGCGTGTTGCCGATAAAACTACGCGTCGGATGAGCCAACCTTCACCGCGGAGACGTAAATCACCCGCTGAGTGTCGACAAATCCCCAGAGTTACTGCTGACCTGAGGACTTTCCGCCCAGGTCCCCGATCCAGCCGCTCACGGTGTCGACGATGTCCCCGATCTGCTGCCAGTAGCTCTTTCCGGTGCCGATCCACTCCTGGAGCGGGCTCAGCTCCCAGATCAGCCAGCTCGCGACGAACAGGATGACGATCGTGAACAGGCAGCCCTTGAGGCAGCCCAGACCCGGGATCTTCATCGGGTTGGCGCTGCGCTGCCGCGGCTGCCGGGGCTCGCGCCCGGGGCGCTCGGGCTGCGGCGGGGGCGCGTACCGCTGCGGCTGCTGTTGCTGCGGGGCGTACTGCTGGGGCTGCTGCTGCGGCTGACGGCCGTAACCGCCCTGCGGCGGGCGTTGCTGGGGCCGCTGCTGCCGCTGCGGCGGCTGCTGTTGCTGCGGCCTGGCGACCTGCCGCTGGGGGCGGCGGCGCAGCGGGTCCTCGTTGGGGTCGAGGTACTGGACCTGCGTCTGTTCGTTGCGGTCACGGGCCGCGCGCAGCTGGTTCTGCCAGGGGTGCGGGTCCTCGGGCCCGCCGGGCTGCTGCCCCTGCTGCCCGTACTGCCCCTGCCCCGGCTGTCCGGGCGGCACCGGCGGCATGACGGCCGTCGGATCGGCCGCGCCGCGGTTCGGGAGCACGGCGGTGGGGTCGGCGGCGCCGACGGGGTTCCCGGCGCCGGTGTGCGGCAGGAAGCTGGTCGCGGCGTTCGGGTCGTAGGCACCCGCGGCGCCGGCACCGTGCGGCAGCACCTGCGTCGGGTCGGCGGCGCCGGGGGTGTCCGGCACCGCCGCCGGGTCCGGGTCGGGCAGCAGGAGTGCGCCGACGTTCTCCGCGGCGGCGATCTGCGCGGAGTTCGCGTGCACGCCGATGCCCTCGGCGACGACTCGCAGCCCGCGCGCGAGGTTCTCGGCGCTGGGGCGTAGCTCGGGGGTCTTGCTGAGACAGCGCTCTATGACCGTCCACAGCGGGTCGGGGACCGTGGAGGGGCGGCGCGGCTCGGCGCTCAGGTGCTGGTGCAGGACTTCGAGGGCGGAGCCGCCGGCGAACGGCGGCCGGCCGGTGACCAGCTCGTACAGCAGGATGCCGGCGCCGTAGATGTCGACGGCGGAGGTCTGCGGACGGCCCTCGGCGGACTCGGGCGCGACGTACGCGGGCGTGCCGACGAATTCCTGGGTCCGGGTCAGGCCCGGGGAGTCCGCGAGGCGCGCGATGCCGAAGTCGGTCAGCAGGGGGTGCATCTGGCCGCCGTACTGCCGCAGCAGCACGTTGGCGGGCTTGAGGTCGCGGTGGACCACGCCGTCGGCGTGGCTGGCGGCGAGCGCGTCGGCGATCTGGGCGGTGATCAGGGCGGCGCCGACGGGGCTGAAGGGGCCGTTCTCGCGCAGGTAGCGGTGCAGGTCAGGACCCTCGACGAGGTCCATGACCAGAGCGAGCAGATCACCTTCGACGACCAGGTCACGCACCCGCACGATGTTCGGATGGGTCAGCCGCAGCAGGACGGAGCGCTCGCGCAGGAACCGCATCACGATGTCCGGGTCGCTCGCGAGCTCCTCCTTGAGGACCTTGATCGCGACGGTCTCGCCGGGCTGTCCCGGTACGGCGGCCTCGGCGCCCGCGGTCTCCCGCTGGCGGGCTCGCCACACGGTCCCCGTGGCACCGCGTCCGAGCGGCTCCTCGAGGAAGTACTTGCTGCCTACCGGCCGCACGTCATGCACTCCCTGCTGCTTGCTGTCGTTCCGACCCACTTCCGACCCACTGTAGTGCCGCTCCTCCTGGCACCGCGTAAGCGTTCCCGGGCACGTTCGCAGGAAAGACGCTCCGTCCGGGGCTCCTGGTTGCCGGACGTTGACGTGACCGATCTCAAGTGATCGCCGACGCTGCACTGGTCAGGCACTTTTGGGGGCAGAGCTGACCAATCAAGATCACTTGCCCTCGGGCGACGGGCGCGTTGTCAGTGGCAGGTGCGAGGATGCCTGCAGTACTGGCCGATGGTGCTCGTGCGGGGTGGGGATGTCCGCGTCCGAGCAGAAGGGACCGCTGACGGCGATGCAGATCCGGCTGACCGTCGTAGACCCTCTGGGCCCGCCCGACCGGGCCCGGGGCCGCGCCGCGAGCTGCGACGTGCTGGTCACCGCTCCCGTCGGCACCGCACTGGCCGCGGTGGCCACGGCCCTCGCCTCGGCGGTCCCGGGGGACGGGGGGATTTCCCGCGCGGGCGAGACGGAGCGCGGCGGCGGTCCGGTCGTGCTGTACGCGGACGGTGAGCGGCTGGACGCCCAGCGCGCCACCCTGGGCGAGCCCCCGCTGATCGACGGTGCCGTGCTGTCCCTGGGCGCCCCGGCGGCCCCCGAGCCCCACCCGGAGCTCGACGACGCCCCCACCCGGCTCCACGTGGTCGCCGGCCCCGACGCCGGCGGCGTCCATCTGCTGCACGGCGGCCAGATCCACATCGGCCGCTCCGCCGACGCCGACGTCCCCCTGGACGACCCCGACGTCTCCCGCCTGCACTGCGCGGTCACGGTCGCCCCCGACGGGCGCGTCTCCGTGGCCGACCTCGACTCCACCAACGGCACGACCCTGGACGGCACCCGCGTGGGCACCCGTCCGGTCCGGTTCCCTCCGGGGGCGCTCCTGAGGATCGGCGAGTCGGTGCTCCGGCTGTCGCCGAGCGGGGGGCGACGGCTCGGGACGGAACCGGACGGCGAGGGCCATGTGCGGGTGATCTCCGTCGAGGCCGGGGCCGTGCCGGGCGACGAGCGGGGGCGCGGGGGCGCGGATTCCGCCGCGCGCGTCGGCCGGCCCGGGCCCGCACCGGGCGGGAGCCGGGCCCACGGAGCTTCCGCACCGGCCGGTGAGCCGGGCGGCGGACGGCAGGGACCGAGCGTGCCCGCCGCGGGATCCGGCCCGGCCGGGTACGCGCCGGGCGCCGTCCAGGGGCGCGGGACGACGGAAGCCCCCGGGGACCGCAGAGGTGACTCGGGCACGGTCCCCGGACAGGCCGAGCACACGCCACGCGCGCGGAGCAGGGTGTCGGCGGCGGCCGCGGGCGCCGGGTCCGGCAGGGCCGCGTCGGCCTCGACCGAGGGCCCGGCACGCGCGCGGGGCGGCGCCCGGGAAAGCGACGACACCTCGCCCCAGCCGCCCACCGACCGGACCCATCACGCCTACGGCTCCGGGAGCTGGGGCGCGTCGGGCGGCGGCTCCGAATCCACCGGAGCGCAGGGCCACCGCCCCACCGAGCCACCGGTCGTCGTGCCGGGACAGGGCGGCGCACCCCGGATCGAGCGCCGGGACGACTTCGGCGGCGGCCGTCCGGACACCGACGGCAACCCCCGGGCCGGAGTCCGCTCCGACGCTCCCGGCGACGGACGCGGCAGGGATTCCGGCGGCGACACCCACGGCGGCCGGTCCGGGCTCGGCTCCTTCGAAGTCACGCGCACCACCGCCCTCCCCTCCCCTCCGCCTGCCGACCAGGACCAGCCCTCCCCCGACTCCCCGGACGCCCCCGCTGCGGGCAACCGCAAGGGCACCCCCCTGCGCGGGACCGACGTACCGCAGGGCGTGCGGCGGCGAGGGGGGCTGTCCGCGTGGGCCCGGCGGCTGACCGGGGGGCGGGGCGAACAGGAGACGCCCGAGCGGGACGAGGCGTACGACGGGACGACCGCGCCGGTCACCGCGGTGCCCTCGGCCGACGCGCGCCAGGTGCCCGAGGTCTGGCCCGACCCGGCCGCCCTGCTGCTGACGGCACTGGGTCCCGGCGCGCGCCTGTGGGAGCGCGGGCCCGGGCATCCGGAGGCGCTCACCGTGCGGCTCGGCACCGCCGACCGGGCGGCCCCGGACGGCTCGGGGCTGCTGCCGGCCGTTCCGGTCACCGCGGATCTGCGCGAGGCCGGCGCCCTGGGCCTGGCCGGTCCCCGCGCCCGCCTGTCCGGGCTGGCCCGCGCGGTGGTGGCCCAGCTGGCCGCCCTGCATGCTCCCGAGACCCTGGAGATCGTCCTGATCAGCACGGACCGCTCCCGGTCCGCGCAGGAGCGCACCGCCGAGTGGTCCTGGCTGGGCTGGCTCCCCCATGTCCGCCCGGGGCACGGCCAGGACTGCCGCCTCCTCCTCGCCCACGACCGCGAACAGGCCGCGGCCCGCACCGACGAGCTCTTGCGGCGCCTGGACGACCACCTGGCCGACGCGGAGCTCGCCCCCGCGCGCAGGACCGTTCCGGCCGCCCGCTCCGCCGTCCCGCAGGACCGTCCCCGGGACACCGCCCGACGGCCCTCCTGGGCCCGGGGGGACGCCGAGGACGAGACGAGCGGTGGCTTCCCGGGGCCGTACACCGTGGTCGTCGTGGACGGCGACCCCGGCGGCGCGGGTCTGCGCAAGGCCGTGGCGCGACTGGCGGCTGAGGGCCCTCGGGCCGGCATCCACATCGTGTGCCTGGCCGAGACGGCCCCGGCCTCGCCCGCGTCTCCGGTGACGGACACGTACGAGGCGGCGTGCGCGGCGGCCCCGACCTTCCGCGAGTGCGGGGCGGTCGGTCTGCTCAGCGGGGACGTGGCGACGGCACTGCGGCTGATGCGGGTGGCCCGGACCGGGGTTCCCGCGGAGGCGGGCGCCGAGACCGACGGCACCGGCGCCTCCCGCAACCACCCCGGGCCCGGCCGTCCCGGCCCGGCGGAGACCCGTCACGCGGACGCGTCCCGCAGCGGTGCCAAGGCCCGTCCCGCCGGCCCGGGCCCGCGCACCGACGCCGACACCCTGCACCTCACCGCGGCCCCCACCCCCACTCCTGTCGGCCACGGCACGGTCGCCGCCGTGGACGCCGTCTCCGCGGCCTGGGCCGAGCGGTTCGCGCGGGCGCTGGCGCCGCTGCGGACGGACGGGACGGCCGGTGCGGGGCACGCGCGCGTCTCCTCGCCGTTGCCCCAGTCGGCGCGCCTGCTGGACGAGCTGGGGCTGGCCCGGGCCACCCCGCCGTCGCTGATGACCCGCTGGGCGGACGCGGCCGACGACCCGGAGTCGTTCGGCGGCCGGGCCTGGGCGGTGCTGGGGGCCGGACCCCGCGGCCCGGTCTGCGCCGACCTCGTGGCCGAGGGCCCGCATCTGCTGATCGAGGGCCCCGCGGGCAGCGGCCGTACGGAACTGCTGCGGGCGGTCGTCGCCTCACTGGCCGCGGCCGAGCGCCCCGACCGTCTCAGCGTCGTCCTGATGGACGGCCGGGACAGCGTGGGCGTCGGCGGCCAGGGCGAGGGCCTGCGCGTGTGCACGGACGTGCCGCATGTGACCACCCACCTCACCGCCAACGACCCGGTCCGCATGCGGGAGTTCGCCCAGTCCCTGAGCGCCGAGCTGAAGCGGCGCGCGGAGTTGTTGGGCCGCTCCGACTTCGCGGAGTGGCACACCGGCCGGGCGCTGTCGGGCCGCATGGTCGCGCAGCGCACGGCGTCCCCCCGCAACCCGACGGGCACCGCGGGTCCTTCCGGCGACCAGTCCGCCGGCGACCTCGACTCGCCGCCCAGCTCGACGATCCGCCTGCGCCCCGGTGCGGCCCGCCGTCGTACCGACACGGCACCCCCGCTCCCCCGTCTGGTCGTGATCGTGGACGACCTGGACGCCCTGGTCTCCCCGCCCCTCGGCTCCCCGGGCAGGCCGGCCGCCGGCTCCGTCATACGCGCGCTGGAGGCGGTGTCCCGGGAGGGCGAGCGCCTGGGCGTCCACCTGGTGGCCGCGACCGGCCCTGGCGGCCGTACGGCCGAGTCGGAAGCGGCCCGCCGGGCCACTCTCCGCGTCACCCTGGACACCCCGGCCACAGGCCCGGACGAACCGGCTCCCGGCCGCGGCCGGCTGACCTGGCCCGACGGCCGGATCACGGCCTTCCAGGCGGGCCGGGTCACCGGCCGCATCCCCCGCACCGCGACCCTGCGCCCGACGGTCGTCCCGCTGGAATGGGACCGCATGGGCGACCCCCCGGCCCGCCGCCCGGTCCGGGAACTGGGCAACGGCCCGACGGATCTTGCCCTGCTGGCGAGTGCATTGGAACGGGCAGCGCGGGAAGTGGCAGCGGCAGAGGTCCCGTCACTGCTCTAGACGACGTCAACGGGTCCCGGGGGCACCGCCCCCGGGCGACGCATGCCACAACGCACCGGCACTGGTCACGACGCCATTACGATCACCCGCTTGACAGTGGACGCCCACTTGCCGACCTCGGCCCCCCGGCGTAGACCAGATCGCACGGGACAGCCCTCGAACGTTCGACGAGGAACGAAGAACGGGGTCGTGATGCGCAGCACCACCAGCACACAGCGGAAGCCGAAGTCAGCGAACAGGGCTGCGAAATCGGCGGCCGCCGCTCTGGCGGCGGCCCTCGCCCTGTCACTCACCGCATGCGGCGGAAACGACGACAAGAGCAGTGACACGGGCGCCACAGGCGGCAAGGAGACCGGCACCACGGTCACCCTCCCCAAACTGAACGGCCAGAGCCTGGAGGTCGCCGCCGTCTGGAGCGGTGAGGAACAGGCCAACTTCAAGAAGGTCCTTGCGGAGTTCGAGAAGCGCACCGGTGCCAAGGTGACCTTCGTGCCCGCCCAGGACCCGATCGTGAACTTCCTGGGCTCGAAGGTCGCGGGCGGACAGCCGCCGGACGTCGCGATGCTCCCGCAGCCCGGCGCGATCAAGCAGGCCGTGGACAAGAAGTGGGCCAAGCCCCTCGGCGCGGAGGCCAAGGCGGAGCTCGCCAAGAACTACTCGCAGGGCTGGCAGGACATCGGCAAGGTCGGCGGCACCCAGTACGGCGTCTACTACAAGGCCGCCAACAAGTCGCTGATCTGGTACAACGCCAAGGTCTTCGAGAACGCGGGCGCCACCGAACCGAAGACGTGGGACGAACTGCTCACCACGGCCCAGACGGTCTACGACTCGGGCGTGACCCCGTTCTCCGTGGGCGGCGCCGAGGGCTGGACCCTGACGGACTGGTTCGAGAACGTCTACCTCTCCCAGGCGGGCCCGGAGAAGTACGACCAGCTCGCCAAGCACGAGATCAAGTGGACGGACCCGTCCGTGAAGAACGCGCTGACCACGCTGGCCCAGGTGTGGGGCAAGAAGGACTATGTCGCGGGCGGCGCCAAGGGCGCGCTGCAGACCGACTTCCCGGCCTCGGTGACCCAGACCTTCACCGGCGGCGACCAGCCCAAGGCGGCGATGGTCTACGAGGGCGACTTCGCGCAGGTCAACATCCAGACCGCAAAGGCCAAGGTGGGCACGGACGCGAAGGTGTTCCCGTTCCCGAAGGTCGGCGACACCGCCCCCGTGGTCTCCGGCGGCGACGCGGCCGTGATCCTCAAGGACTCCAAGGGGGCGCAGGCACTGGCCACTTTCCTGGCCTCCCCGGACGCGGCGACGATCCAGGCCAAGCTGGGCGGCTATCTCTCGCCGAACAAGAACGTGGACATCTCGTCGTACCCGAACCCGGTGCAGCAGAAGATCGCCAAGGCGCTGATCGGCTCGGGCGACGACTTCCGCTTCGACATGTCCGACCAGGCCCCGCAGGCCTTCGGCGGCACTCCGGGCAAGGGTGAGTGGAAGGCGCTCCAGGACTTCCTGTCCAACCCGAAGAACATCGCGGGCACGCAGGCGAAGCTGGAGGCCGACGCGGCGGCCGCCTACGGGAACTGACGCGATGACCTCGGCCACCGAGGCAGGGGTCCCACCGGCCCCTGCCTCCCCCAAGTCGCGCAAGAGCGTGACCGGCACACGCAGGACCGTGGCAGCGATGTTCCTGCTGCCCGCCCTCGTGCTGCTGGGCGCGCTCGTGGTCTACCCGATCGGGTACTCGATCGTCCGCAGCTTCTACAACCAGTCCGGTGACGGATTCGCCGGAATCGACAACTACAAGGCCCTGTTCACCGACGACGGCATCCGCACGGCCCTGAAGAACAACATCATCTGGGTGGTGTTCGCGCCGACGATCTCCACCGCGCTCGGTCTGATCTTCGCGGTGATGACCGAACGGATCCGCTGGGGAACGGCGTTCAAGCTGGTCGTCTTCATGCCGATGGCGATCTCCATGCTGGCGGCGGGCATCATCTTCCGGCTCGTCTACGACCAGGACCCGGACAAGGGGTTCGCGAACGCGGTGTGGGTGGGCGTGCACGACACGTTCGCGCAGTCCTCGGCGTTCCCGAAGGCCCACCCGGGCCGCAACTCGCCGCTGGTGGCCCAGAGCGGCGGTTTCATCACCAAGACCACGGTCCACACCGGCGGCACCGTCACCCTGCCCCTGGTCGGTGTCGCCCCGGACCAGATGCCCGGTGACGCGAAGAAGGCCGTGGCGCCCCAGGCGGACCCGGGCCGGATCACCGGCACGACCTGGCAGGACTTCACCCGCGGCAAGGGCGTCGGCACGCTCGGCGGCGTCGACCCGACCGAACTCGGCTACCCCGGCATGAAGATCGAGGCGGTCAAGGACGGCAAGGTCGTCGAGACGGCGAAGGCCGGGGCCGACGGCACGTTCTCCTTCTCCGAGAAGGCCGACGGGGCGCAACTGCGGCTTCCGGCGAGCAACTTCAAGGAGGCCTACAACGGGCTCGACTGGCTCGGCCCGTCGCTGGTGACACCGGCGATCATCGGGTCGTACATCTGGATGTGGGCCGGTTTCGCGATGGTGCTGATCGCGGCCGGGCTCGCGGGCATCCCCCGGGAGCTCCTGGAGGCGGCCCGGGTCGACGGCGCGAGCGAGTGGCAGGTCTTCCGCAGGGTCACCGTTCCCCTGCTCGCGCCCGTGCTGGCGGTCGTCACCGTCACCCTGATGATCAACGTCCTGAAGATCTTCGACCTGGTCTTCATCATCGCCCCGGGCTCCTCGCAGGACGATGCGAACGTCCTCGCGCTGGAGCTGTACCGCAAGGGCTTCGCCGAGGACCAGCCGGGCATCGCGAGCGCCATCTCGGTGTTCCTGCTGCTGCTGGTGATCCCGGTGATGTGGTTCAACATTCGTCGGCTCAGGCGGGAGGTACGGCGATGACCACTCAGGCCGAAAGGCTCCCGGAGACGGCAACGGCGAACGGGGTGAAGGCGAGGCAGTCGCTGGGCTCACGGCTCGTCGAGCGCGTCAGCGGCGGCCTGATCAGCGTCCTCCTCGTGGTCGTCGGCCTGTTCTGGCTGGTGCCGACGATCGGGCTGCTGATCTCCTCGCTGCGCAGCCCGGAGGACCTGACGGCGAGCGGCTGGTGGAAGGTCTTCAGCGAGCCGTCCCAACTCACCCTCGACAGCTACCAGAAGCTCCTGCAGAACAGCGACATCACGCACTCCATCGTCAACACCATCCTGATCACGGTCCCGGCGACGCTCCTGGTCATCGTCATCGGCGCGCTCGCGGGTTACGCGTTCGCGTGGATGGAGTTCCCGGGCCGCGACTGGTGGTTCATGGCCGTGGTCGGTCTGCTGGTGGTGCCGGTGCAGGTGGCGCTGATCCCGATCGCCGAACTCTTCGGCAAGATCGGCCTGTTCGGCAACATCTTCGGGGTGGTCCTCTTCCACACGGGCTTCGGTCTGCCGTTCGCGGTGTTCCTGCTGCGGAACTTCTTCGCGGAGATCCCCCGTGAACTCCTGGAGGCGGCACGGCTCGACGGCGCGGGTGAACTGCGCCTGTTCACAAGGGTGGTGCTGCCGCTCGGCGGGCCCGCGATCGCGAGCCTGGGCATCTTCCAGTTCCTGTGGGTGTGGAACGACATGCTGATCGCGCTGGTGTTCACGGACGCCGACAGCCAGCCGATCACGGTCGCCCTGCAGACGCAGATGCGCGCCTTCGCCGACAACGTCGACGTCCTGGCACCGGGCGCGTTCATCTCGATGGTGATTCCGCTGATCGTGTTCTTCGCGTTCCAGCGGCAGTTCGTGTCCGGCGTGATGGCGGGCGCGGTCAAGTAGCGCGTGCGACAGGCGTATTGAGGGGCGGGCCGGTGCCGGCCCGCCCCTTTGCGTTCGCCCGAATGCCGTACGGAACGTAACCCCGCGCCGCCGTGGGGCGTTCCCGGGCAGAACGCCCGCGCCGACCCTTGGATGTGCCGTGCCCAGGTTCAGTGTCATCGTCCCCGCGTACAAGGTTCAGGCGTACCTGCCGGCTTGCCTGGAATCGGTGCTGTCACAGTCGTGCGAGGATCTGGAGCTGATCGCGGTCGACGACCGCTCACCGGACGCCTGCGGCGAGCTGATCGACGAGTTCGCGGCCCGTGATCCCCGGGTCCGGGCGGTCCACCTGGCGCAGAACGCGGGGCTCGGTCCGGCCCGCAACGCCGGGACGGCCGAGGCGAGCGGCGACTACCTGCTGTTCCTCGACGGCGACGACACCCTCGCCCCGCACGCGCTGCGGGCGATCGCCGACCGGCTGAAGGAGACCGGCGAGCCGGACGTCCTCGTCCACGACCACGTGCTCGTCCACTGGTCGGGCGAGAGGGTCCGCGACGCCTTCGCGGGCCGGCTCACCGAGCAGGGTCCTGCGCCGTTCCGTCTGGAGGACCGCCCGGGGCTGCTGCGGGTGCCGCCGGTGGCCTGGAACAAGGCGTACCGCGGGGAGTTCGTCGAGCGTGCGGGCCTCTCCTTCCCGGCCGGTCACCACACGGACCTGCCCTGGACCTACCCGGCCCTGACGGCCGCCGAGTCGATCGCCACCCTGGACCGCGTCTGCGTCCACCACCGGCGGCACCGCGGGGGCGAACCCCTCGACGGGGCCGGCCACTTCGACCTCTTCGACCAGTACGACAGGGTCTTCGCGTACGTCGACGCGCGCCCCGAACTCGCCCAGTGGCGGCCGGTGTTGTTCCGCCGCATGGTGGACCACCTCTCGGCGGTGTTCACCGACCGGGGCCGCCTCCCGCGCGGCACCCGCGCCGAGTTCCTGCGGCGGGCCCGCGACCACTACCGCGCCCACCGCATCGCGGGCCACCCGGTCCCGGCCCGCTCCCGGCTGCGCCACACGGTGATCCGCCTGGGCCTCTACCGCACCCAACGGCTCGCGGAACTGGCCCGGAGCCTCGGCCGCCGGACCGCCCGCCCGGTCGTACGCCTCGCCAAGTCCCTCCACGCGGCGGCCCTCCGGCTCCACTACCGCGTCCAGCTCCGTCTCCCGCTGCGCGAGGACCGTGCCGTCTTCTCCGCGTACGGGGGCCGCGGCCACGGCTGCAACCCGGGCGCGCTGGAGGAGGCGTTCCGCACCTTCGCCCCGCACATCCGCACCGCGTGGATCGCCCGCCCGGAGCACCACCACACCATCCCGACGGCCACCCGCAGGCTGCGCCCGGGCACGGCCGCCCACTGGACGGCGCTGGCCCGCTCCAAGTACCTGGTCGACAACACCGACTTCGACCGCCGCCTGGTCAAGCGCCCCGGACAGGTCCTCGTCCAGACTCAACACGGCACGCCCCTCAAGCACATGGGCCTGGACCTCCAGGAACGCCCGGCGGCGGCACAGGACTTGGACTTCGAGGCGATGCTGAGCGGCGTCGACCAGTGGGACTACCTCCTGTCCCCCAACCGCCACACCACCCTGACCTGGGAGCGGGTCTACCCCGGCCGCTACACCACGCTCCCCTACGGCTGTCCCCGCAACGACGTGTTCCAGCGGGCGACTTCGGAGGACGTACGGCGGCTGCGCGAGTCCCTGGGCATCCCCGAGGGCTCGGTGGCGATCCTGTACGCGCCCACCCACCGCGACTACCGCCGCACCCAGCACGCCACCCTCGACCTGGACCGCGTCCTGCGCCGCCTTGGCCCCCGCTTCGTCGTGCTGGCCCGCGCCCACCACCGCCACGGCGGCCCGCTCGTCTCCCCCGCGACCAGCCGGGTCGTCGACGTCACCGACCACCCGAGCGTCGAGTCCCTGTGCCTCGCCTCGGACGCCCTGGTCACCGACTACTCGTCCCTGATGTTCGACTACGCGGGCCTGGACCGCCCGATCGTGATCCACGCCGACGACCGGGAGGCGTACGAGGCGGCCCGCGGCACCTACTTCGACCTGCGGTCCTTCGCGCCGGGCGCGGTCGCGCGCAGCGAGGACGAACTGATCGACATCTTCGCCACCGGCCACTGGCGCGGCTCCCGCTCCACCCAGCTGCGCTCGGCGTTCCGCGAACGCTTCTGCCCGTACGACGACGGCCGCGCCGCCGAACGGGTCGTACGCCATGTCGTCCTGGGCGAGACCGGGTCGCCGGCGATGGTGCCGCTCGCGGAGCGCCACCCGGTGCCGTCGGCGGCGGCGGCGCTCGACCGCTCCCCGCTGGCCACCGTGCCCCGCCCCGCGACGCACTCGCCCGTCACCGAGACCCGTTAGGAGGGGCCCGTGCCGTCCAGCCCGTCCCATCCCACACCGACCCGTCCGTCCACCTGGCGTCCGGTGGGGCGGCCGGGGCGCAGGCGCCGCCGCTAGCCCCGAGCCGCCTCCGGATGCAGCCGCACCCATCCCTCCCAGGCCGAGGCGATCATGTCCTGGACATCGTGCTTGGCCTTCCAGCCGAGTTCCATGGCCGCGAGGTCGGCGGAGGCGACGACCCGGGCCGGGTCGCCGGGCCGGCGGGGAGTGACGGTCGGGGGGCGGTCGTAACCGGTGACGGCGTTGATGCGGTCGATCATCTCGCGGACGGAGACACCCTCGCCGCGTCCGATGTTGACGGTGAGCTCGCGTCCCGGGGAGGACTGCAGGGCGCGGGCGGCGGCCACATGGGCCTCGGCCAGGTCGGCGACGTGGATGTAGTCGCGGACGCAGGTGCCGTCAGGGGTGTCGTAGTCGTCGCCGAAGATGAGCGGGGCCGCGTCCTGGGTGAGCTTCTCGAAGACCATCGGGACGATGTTGAAGACGCCCGTGTCGGCCAGGTCGGGGCTCGCCGCGCCCGCCACGTTGAAGTAGCGGAGGCACGCGGTGGCGAGGCCGCTCGCCCGGCCCGTGGCGCGGACCAGCCACTCCCCCGCCAGCTTGGTCTCGCCGTACGGGGACATCGGCGCGCACGGGGTCCGCTCCGTCACCAGCGGGACGTCCGGCATGCCGTACACCGCCGCGGAGGACGAGAAGACGAAGGAGGGGACCCCGGCGGTCGTCACCGCCTCCAGGAGGACGCGCAGGCCCTCGACGTTCTCCCGGTAGTAGTGCAGTGGCTGGTCCACCGACTCGCCGACCTGCTTCTTCGCCGCGAGGTGGACCACACCGGTGACCTCGTGGTCCGCCAGGGTGTGCGCGACCCGCTCGGCGTCCAGCGTGGAACCCGTCACCAGCGGCACGCCGGCCGGCACTCGCCCGGCGATGCCGGTGGACAGGTCGTCGTACACGACCGCCTGCTCGCCCGCCCCGGTCATCGCCCTCACGACATGCGCCCCGATGTAGCCGGCGCCGCCGGTGATCAGCCAGGTCATGTACGGCCGTCCCCTCTTCGGTTGACCCGTGTGCGCGTATCAGTGAACCAGGCGGCCGGGTCGGGGCGGCGCCACCGTCGTCAGGGCTCTCAGCCTTATCAGCCCTATCAGCCCTCTCAGCCCTCTCAGTCCTTGTCGGGCAGCTCGGCGTGCACCGCCGCGTCCAGTGCCGAGGTGAGCTGGTCGAGGCGGGCCCGCAGGGCGCTGATCTCGTCCACGTCGAAGCTGGTCGCCGCGACGATCCGGCGGGGCACCCGCTCCGCGCGCTCGCGCAGGGCGACGCCCTGTTCGGTGAGCCGCACCTCCACCGAGCGCTCGTCGCGGGCGCTGCGCTCGCGCCGGACGAGGCCGGCCGCCTCCAGTCGCTTGAGGAGCGGGGAGAGGGTGCCCGAGTCGAGCCGCAGGTGCTCGCCGAGCTTCTTGACCGGCAGGTCGCCGTGCTCCCACAGCACCAGCATCACCAGGTACTGCGGGTAGGTGATCCCCAGGTCCTTGAGGATCACGCGGTAGACGCTGCCGAAGGCGCGGGAGGCCGCGTTCAGGGAGAAGCAGATCTGCTGGTCGAGGCGGAGCCAGTCGGTGGTGGCCGGGGACGTGTCCATGCATCCAGGATAGCCCTTGCGAGCCATTTAGTTGTGCACAATTGAATTGTGTGCTCTACTTATCGCCGTGAGGGCGGCCGAGGAAGAGCCGCCGGAACGAACTTCGAGAGGGACGGTTTTCATGGACGCGCTCTACACCGCTGTCGCCACCGCCACCCACGGCCGCGACGGCCGCGCCTACACGAACGACGGCAAGATCGACGTCGCGCTGGCCCCGCCGGTGGAGCTGGGCGGCAACGGACAGGGCACCAACCCGGAGCAGCTGTTCGCCGCCGGCTACGCCGCCTGTTTCGGCAGCGCCCTCGGTCTCGTCGGCCGCCAGGCCAAGGTGGACGTCAGCGACGCCGCCGTCACCGCCGAGGTCGGCATAGGCAAGCAGGGCGAGGGCTTCGGCCTCAAGGTCGCCCTCCGCGTCGAGCTGCCCGACTCCGTCGACGCCGAGACCGGCCGCAAGCTCGTCGAGCAGGCCCACCAGGTCTGCCCCTACTCCAACGCCACCCGCGGCAACATCGAGGTCGACCTCGTCATCGAGTAGGGCTGGGGATCCGACCGTCCGGGGCCGGAGCGGACGGCGGGTCGCAGCGGCTGTCACGGCCTCCCGCACGGGCACAGCGGTTTGACACAGGCCCGCGCGGGAGGCCGCAACGGCTCAGGGCTTGTCCGCGCGGACGCCCTGACAGCTCGGAACAAGCCCGCGCGGGACGCCATAACCGCTCAGGGCTAGCCTGCGCGGATGGTCGTTCGCGCAGAACGCGCCCTGGGCGCCGTCGTCGGTTCCGCCGTGGGGGACGCCTTGGGTGCCCCCTTCGAGTTCGGGCCGGAGGGTGCCTTCTCGGGCCGTTTTCCGGAGCCGGGGCACGGCGGCGAGATGTGCGGGGGCGGCGGCTGGGATCCGGGCGAGGCGACCGACGACACGCAGATGGCGGTCCTGGTCGCCGAGTCCCTGGTGGAGTGCGGCGGTCTCGAACTCGCGGACGTCTTCCGGCGGTTCCGGCAATGGGCGGCGGCGGAGCCGAAGGACATCGGCCTCCAGACCGAGGCCGTGCTGAGCAGCGGCGACCCCTGGGACAGCGCTGCCGCCCTCCACTTCCAGGTGAACCAACGGGCGGCGGGAAACGGCGCGTTGATGCGCGCGGCCCCGTCCGCCGTGCACTTCGCCGCCCACGGCCGCGAGGCCACCATGGCCGCCGGCCCGCCGCCTGGCCGCCCTCACCCACGGCGACCGGGCCGCCTGGGAGGTCACGGCCGTCTTCCACGAACTGGTACGGGTGGCCCTGGCCGGCGACAACCCGCTGGACGCCGTGGAAGCCACCCTTGACGCGGTCCACCCGGACCACCGCGGGCGCTACGCCACCGTCCTGGCCCCCGACTGGCACCCGGACCAGGCCACGGAGTTCAACGGTGCCGTATGGCCCTGCCTGGGCTCCGCCGTCTGGGCGCTGCGTACGACGACTTCGTACGAGACAGCCCTACGCGCCGCGATCGACCTGGGCGGCGACACGGACACGGTGGCCGCGGTGACGGGCGGCCTGGCCGGAGCGGTGTACGGCGTCACGGCCGTCCCGGAGCGCTGGACGACACCCCTGCACGTGCCCCTGCCGGGCTTCGCCGACCGGGTGCTGAGGACGGCCGACCTGGTGGCCCTCACCCGTCTCCTCACCGGCTGACGGCAGCGCCCGGAAGGGGCGCGGGCCTTTGTCGCCATGCGGCTCCCCTCGCGGGCGAGGCCAGTCACCCCCGCCTGCCCGCAGGCAGCCCTCAGACAGCCCGGCCGCCGACGGTCCCGGCCACTGACAGTCCCGGCCACTGACAGTCCCGGCCACCGACGGTCCCGGCCGCCGAGGCTCAGAGCGCCTTCAGTGCCTCCGTCGTCGCCCGGGCCAGCGCCGCGAGATACCCCTTCGGCAGCTTGGGGCTGCGGATCACGACCGAGCGCCAGTACAAGGGGCCGGAGATCAGATCGAGCGCCAGTTCGTCGTTGAAGCCGGTGCGGAGCTCGCCGCGCCGCTCCGCCGCCGAGATGATCTTGCTGGCGACACCCTCCTGACCCTTCTGCAACGCGTTCTGCAGGGCCTCGGCGATCTCGGGGTTACGGGCCGCCTCGGCCTGGAGGTCCGGGATGATCTGCGAGGCCACAGGGTGCCGCAGCGCCCGGGACGTCACCTCGTACAGCATCCGCAGGTCGTCCTCCAGCGAGCCCGTCTCCGGCACCGGCAGACCCATCACCGCGATCTCCGACACGACGTCGAGGACCAGGTGCAGCTTGGAACGCCAACGGCGGTAGACCGCGGTCTTGCCGACGCCCGCGCGGCGCGCGATGCCCTCGATCGACATCCGCGCGTACCCGGACGCCGCGAGCTCCTCGAATACGGCCGCCCGAATGGCTTCCGTCACATCCTCACGGAGTACGGCGGCTCCTGCCGGGGCACGGCGGCGCGTACGGGTCTGCGGCGCGTCGGCGTTGGTCGTCATGCGGACCAGCATAGGGCGTAGCGACGAAACGGTCCCGTTCCGACGCGGGCGGTCGGGACGAAACCGTGCCGACGCACCGGCGCACGCCACGACGATACGGTTACGTTCCAACGTGACGGGTGACGACGAAACGGTTACGTTCCAACGTCGTTCGTCACGACGAAACGGTTGCGTTCCGACGCTCACTCGTCCTACTCTCACGTTGCGACGATACGGTCCCGTCCCGACGTAAGAGAACGTAAAGAGTCACGTAAGGAAACGCCGGACGACGGGCGCGCCAACCGCACGCGCACCACCCCCACCCCCCGAGTGAAAGCAGCGGATGTGAGCCAGGTCCTCGACACACCGCCCCCGACAGCGCCCCCGGCCGACGACGACCTCTCGGCCCTGGCCGCCCGGCACGGCCTCACGGTCAGCGGCGCCCGCCCCTCCCTGCCCGACTACGTCCGTCAGCTGTGGGCACGGCGCCACTTCATCACCGCGTTCTCGACCGCCAAGCTCACCGCGCAGTACAGCCAGGCGAAGCTGGGCCAGGTCTGGCAGGTGATGACCCCGTTGCTGAACGCGGCGGTCTACTACTTCATCTTCGGCGTGCTGCTGGGCACGAAGAGGAATGTGCCGGACTACGTCCCGTTCCTGGTCACGGGCGTGTTCATCTGGACGTTCACACAGAGCTCGATCATGGCGGGCACCCGCGCGATCTCCGGCAACCTGGGCCTCGTGCGCGCCCTGCACTTCCCGCGGGCCGCGCTGCCGATCTCGTTCGCCCTCCAGCAGCTCCAGCAGCTGCTGTTCTCGATGGCCGCCCTGGTCGTCATCCTGCTCTGCTTCGGTGTCCCGATCGCCGCGTCCTGGCTGCTGGCGGTCCCGGCACTGGTCCTGCAGTCGGTCTTCAACGCGGGCGTTTCCATGATCATGGCGCGGATGGGCGCCAAGACGCCGGACATCGCGCAGCTGATGCCGTTCGTCCTGCGCACCTGGATGTACGTCTCCGGTGTGATGTGGAGCATCGACAAGCTGGCCAAGGGCCACCACGACTGGCCGTCCTGGGTGGTGCCCGTCCTCCAGGCCAACCCGGCCGCCATCTACATCGACCTGATGCGTTACTCCCTGATCGACAGCTTCCACGCCAGCCAGCTGCCGCACCACGTGTGGGCGATCGCGGTGGGCTGGGCGCTGGTCGCCGGGGTCGGCGGCTTCATCTACTTCTGGAAGGCTGAGGAGACGTACGGCCGTGGCTGACATCGAGAACGACCAGATCCCCACCGTCGTCGTCGACGGCGTCGACATCGTCTACCGCGTCAACGGCACCGGCGCCGGCAAGGGCTCCGCGACCGCAGCCCTCAACCGCATGCTGCGCCGGGGACAGGTCGAGAAGGCGTCGGGCGTACGCAAGGTGCACGCCGTCAAGAACGTGTCGTTCGTCGCCTACAAGGGCGAGGCGATCGGCCTGATCGGCACCAACGGCTCCGGCAAGTCGACCCTGCTCAAGGCGGTCGCGGGCCTGCTCCCCGTGGAGAACGGCCGGATCTTCACCGACGGCCAGCCCTCCCTCCTCGGCGTCAACGCGGCCCTGATGAACGACCTCACCGGCGAGCGCAACGTCCACCTCGGCGGGCTCGCCATGGGCATGTCCCGCGAGCAGGTCAGGGACCGCTACCAGGAGATCGTCGACTTCTCCGGCATCAACGAGAAGGGCGACTTCATCACCCTCCCGATGCGCACCTACTCCTCCGGCATGGCGGCCCGCCTGCGCTTCTCCATCGCCGCCGCCAAGGACCACGACGTCCTCCTCATCGACGAGGCCCTCGCCACCGGCGACCGCTCCTTCCAGAAGCGCTCCGAGCAGCGCATCCGCGAACTCCGCAAGCACGCGGGCACGGTGTTCCTGGTGAGCCACAGCAACAAGTCGATCCGCGACACCTGCGACCGGGTGCTGTGGCTGGAGCGCGGCGAACTGCGCATGGACGGCCCCACCGACGAGGTCCTGGCGGCCTACGAGGACTTCACAGGCGGCCCGGACAAGGCCAAGCCGCAGCCGAAGGTCGCCGCCTGAGAATCCGTACGGGACGGACGACCGGATGAGCGAGGGCGCCCCGGGCCACATGGCCCGGGGCGCCCTCGTCGTCGTATCGCGGTCGTCATATCGCGGTCCTCGTATCGCCTACGAGTGCTGCCTCAGCAGCGTCCTCATCGTGCGCATCGCCACCGACAGGTTGGCCAGGTCGAAGGCGTCCGAGCTCTGGATCTCCTCCAGGGTGGTGCGCGCCCGGCTGAGGATCGGGGCGTTCTTCTCCTCCCAGGCCTTGAAGCGCTGCTCGGGAGTGGACGTGCCGTTGCCCACCGCCAGTACGTCGGCCGTCAGAGCCGAGTGGGCCGCGTACAGGTCCTCGCGGATGGAGGCACGGGCCATGGACTGCCAGCGGTCGGCGCGGGGCAGCTCGATGATGCGGTCCATGAGCTGGGTGATGTGGAGACGGTCGGCGAGGTCGTAGTACACCTCGGCGACGTCCATCGGGTCGCGGCCCATGCGGTCGGCCACCGAGACGATGTCCAGCGTCGGGAAGGCCGAGGAGAACCCGGCCACGCGCGTGGCGAGTTCGTCGGGGACTCCGGCGCCGCTCAGCTCGTCGTAGATCTTCTGGTACCACTCCAGGTCGGCGCCCCGCAGCAGCTTGGGCAGCTGGGACCACACCTGTTCGACGCGGTCGCCGAAGAACTCGACGGTCTCGGCGAGCTGGAGCGGCTGCGGCCGGTTGTTGAGCAGCCAGCGTGTGCCGCGCTCGACGAGCCGGCGCGAGTGCAGGCGGATCCGGGTCAGTACGGCGGCCTCGACCTGGTTGTCGAGCGCCTCGACCCCGTCCCACACCACTCCGGAGCGGAAGATCGCGCGGGCCACGGTCTGCGCCCGGACAATCTCCTCCAGCGACGCGCCGGTCTCCTCGCGCAGGCGGTGCAGATAGGTCGTACCGCCCGTGTTGACCGTGTCGTTGACCAGGACGGTCGTGGTGATCTCGCGGTGCAGCGGGTGGTTGTCGATGTGCTCCGGGAACTGCTCCCGCAGGGCCTTCGGGAAGTACGTGTGCAGCAGACCGTGCAGATACGGGTCGTCCGGGAGCGAGGTGTGCAGCAGCTCCTCGGCGACCGTGATCTTCGTGTACGCCAGCAGGACGGCCGTCTCCGGGCTGGTCAGACCCTGTGCGGCGCCGAGGCGTTCGCGGATCTGCCGGTCGGTGGGCAGGAACTCCAGGGCCCGGTCGAGGTGGCCCTCGCGCACCAGGTGGCGCATGAAGCGCTGCTGGGCGTGGAGCATGTCCTTGGACTGGGCGAGCGCGTTGGCGATGGCGGTGTTCTGCGCGTAGTTGTTGCGCAGGACCAGGCGGCCGACCTCGTCGGTCATCTCGGCGAGCAGCTTGTTGCGCTGCTTGACCGTCATGTCGCCCTCGGTGACCAGGCCGTTGAGCAGGATCTTGATGTTCACCTCGTGGTCGGAGGTGTCCACGCCCGCGCTGTTGTCGATGGCGTCGGTGTTGATCTTGCCGCCGTGCAGCGCGAACTCGATCCGGCCGAGCTGGGTCAGGCCCAGGTTGCCGCCCTCGCCGACGACCCGCACGCGCAGGTCGGCGCCGTCGACGCGGATCGGGTCGTTGGCCTTGTCGCCGACGTCCGCGTGGGTCTCCGTGGACGCCTTCACGTAGGTGCCGATGCCGCCGTTCCACAGCAGGTCCACCGGAGCCTTGAGGATCGCCTTCATCAGGTCGGCCGGGGTCATCTTGGTGACCTTGTCCTCGATGCCGAGGGCCTCGCGGACGTGGGCGTTGACCGGGATGGACTTGGCGGTACGGGGGAAGACGCCGCCGCCCGTGGAGATCAGCTCGGTGTTGTAGTCGGCCCAGCTGGAGCGCGGGAGGTCGAAGATGCGGCGGCGCTCGGCGTAGGAGGTGGCCGCGTCGGGCTTCGGGTCGATGAAGATGTGCCGGTGGTCGAAGGCGGCGACGAGGCGGATGTGCTCGGAGAGCAGCATGCCGTTGCCGAACACGTCACCGGACATGTCACCGATGCCGACGACGGTGAAGTCCTCGGACTGGGTGTCGAGGTCCAGCTCGCGGAAGTGCCGCTTGACGGACTCCCAGGCGCCACGGGCGGTGATGCCCATGCCCTTGTGGTCGTAGCCGGCCGAGCCGCCGGAGGCGAAGGCGTCGCCGAGCCAGAAGTTGTACGACTCCGCGACCCCGTTGGCGATGTCGGAGAAGGTCGCGGTGCCCTTGTCGGCGGCGACGACGAGGTAGGTGTCGTCCTCGTCGTGCCGTACGACGTCGGCGGGCGGGACGACTTCACCGGCGACCATGTTGTCGGTGATGTCGAGCAGGGCCGAGATGAACATCTTGTAGCTGGCGATGCCCTCGGCCAGCCACGCGTCCCGGTCGACCGACGGGTCGGGCAGCTGCTTGGCGACGAAGCCGCCCTTGGCGCCGACCGGCACGATGACGGTGTTCTTCACCATCTGCGCCTTGACCAGGCCGAGGATCTCGGTGCGGAAGTCCTCACGCCGGTCGGACCAGCGCAGCCCGCCGCGCGCGACCTTGCCGAAGCGCAGGTGCACGCCCTCGACGCGCGGCGAGTAGACCCAGATCTCGAACGCCGGGCGCGGCGCGGGCAGGTCGGGGATGGCCTGCGGGTCGAACTTCATGGAGACGTAGTCGTGCGGCTTGCCGCCCGCGGCCTCCTGGAAGAAGTTGGTGCGCAGGGTCGCCTTGATGACGGTCAGGAAGGAGCGCAGGATCCTGTCCTCGTCCAGCGAGGCCACCTGGTCGAGCGCCGCGTCGAGCTCCTCCAGGAGTGCGTCCACGAGTTCATGGCCTGCGCGCTGGCGGTCCGGCGACATCCGCGCCTCGAACAGCGAGACGAGCAGCCGGGTCGTGTGGACGTTGTGGCGGAGGGTGTCCTCCATGTAGTCCTGGCTGAACGTCGAGCCCGCCTGGCGCAGGTACTTGGCGTACGCCCGCAGCACCATCGCCTGGCGCCAGCCCAGACCGGCGCTCAGCACCAGGGCGTTGAAGCCGTCGTTCTCCGCCTTGCCGGTCCAGGTGGCGGCGAAGGCCTCCTGGAAGCGCTCGCGGCCGTCTTCGCCGAGGTAGTCACCGCCGCCGTTCTGCGACTTGGGCATGCGCAGGCCGAAGTCGTAGATCCAGGCGATGCTGCGGTCCGAGCAGCGCAGTTCGTAGGGCCGCTCGTCCGTCACCTCGACGCCGAGCCGGCTGAGGACCGGCAGCACGGCGGACAGGGAGATGGCGTCGCCCTTGCGGTAGATCTTGAAACGGCGCTCCTCGGGGGCGGCGCCCACCGGCTCGTAGAGGCTGAGCGCGAAGTCGTTCTCCTCGCCGAGCCGCTCCAGGTGGACGAGGTCGGCGACCGCGGAGCGCGGGGTGTGGTCGGCCTTGTAGCCCTCGGGGAAGGCGTTGCCGTAGCGGCGGGTCAGTTCGGCGGCGCGCTCCTCGCCGAGCTCGGCGTTGAGTGCCTCGGCAAAGCCGTCGGCCCAGGAGCGGGCGGCCTCGACCAGGCGGGCCTCGATGCGCTCCTTGTCGCTGTCGCTGAGCTGCGGCAGCTCGGTGCCCTGCGGGACGCGGACCACGAAGTGCAGCCGGGACAGGATCGACTCGGTGTTCCAGGCGGTGAAGTCGACGCTGATGCCGCCGAGTTCCTCCTTCAGGATGTCGATGATCCTCAGGCGGACGCCGGTCGTGTAGCGGTCGCGGGGCAGGTAGACGAGGGCCGAGTAGTAACGGCCGTATTCGTCCTGGCGCAGGTAGAGCCGCAGCCGCCGCCGCTCCTGGAGGTACAGGACGGAGGTGGCGATGGACTCCAGCTCGTCGGCCGGGGTCTGGAAGAGTTCGTCGCGCGGGTAGGTCTCCAGGATCTGGAGCAGGTCGCGGCCGTCGTGGCTGTTGGGCGAGAAACCGGCCCTTTCGAGCACCTCGTCCACCTTGCGCCGAATGACCGGAACCCGGCGCACCGACTCGGTGTACGCGGCGGAGGAGAACAACCCGAGGAAACGTCGCTCGCCGATGACATTGCCGTCGGCGTCGAACTTCTTGACCCCGATGTAGTCGAGGTACGACGGCCGGTGCACCGTTGCCCGGCTGTTCGCCTTGGTCAGAACCAGCAGGTTGTGCTCACGCGCCTTCGCGCGGGCGTCGGCGGGCAGCCGCTCGAAGGACGGGCTGACCGGGTGGCCCTCCTCGCCGGCGTGGTGCGGGTCGGAGCGCAGGATGCCGAGGCCGGTGCCGGGCACGGCCGCGAGGGAGTCGTCCGGCCTGAGCTGGTACTCCCGGTAGCCGAGGAAGGTGAAGTGGTCGTCGGCCAGCCAGCGCAACAGCTCGCGGGCCTCCTCGATCTCCATGTCGCGCAGATCGGCGGCGACGGGCTCGGCGGGCAGTTCGTCGGCCATCCGCAGGGCCGCGTCCCGCATCTTCTCCCAGTCCTCGACGGTCTCCCGGACATCCGACAGGACGCGCAGCAGGTCGGCGTTGATCTGCTTCAGGTCACCGCGGTCGGTCTCGCGGTCGATCTCCACGTGGATCCAGGACTCGGTGTGCGCGTCGTGCGGGAGGTCACCCGCGGAGGGCGGGGCGGCGAGGACCTCGATCAGCTTGCCAGTGAGATCGCGGCGGACGATGACCTGGGGGTGGATGACGACATGGATGCCGCGCCCCTGCCGGGTCAGCTCATTGGTGACGGAGTCGACGAGGAAGGGCATGTCGTCGGTGACGACCTCGACGACCGAGTGGGTGCAGGTCCAGCCGTTCTCCTCCACCGTGGGCGTGTGCACCCGCACGTTGGCCGTGCCCTGCGGGCGCGTCTCGCCCAGCCGGAAGTGGGAGAGAGCGGCTCCGTAGATGTCGACCGGGTCGCGGTCGGCGAGGTCTTCCGGTGCCGTGTGCAGGTAGTAGCGCTGGAGGAACGCGAGCACGGTCTCGCTGTCCGGGGTGTCCGGGGTGCGGGGGGTCTCGTCGTCCGTCGTCCCAGTCGGTAGGTGCCCCCCGACCGGGCTGTTCTCAGCTACCCGGGCAGCCCTCCCGAGCAGCTCGGCCTTGGCTTCGTCCAGCTTGGTCTGCATTGTCCTCTGGCTCCTGTCGCGCGCCGTTGCGTGACGTAGAAGAAAGTACGGTCTCTTCCCCTGCGGCTCGACGCCACGGCCCGGGGTCTCCGGTCTGCTCCGACGCTATGCCGCAAGGTGAGATGAGCGGGGGTATATCAGCCATTCTCGACACGCCCGTCAGGTGTGACGCTGCTCTCTGCCGCGTCGGTGACGAGGGCGTATTCGGCGTCATGAGGGCCCTTACGGCCCCGTCCCGCCCGCGAGGACCAGCGGCCGCCGCCCGGCCACGGAGGTGTTCCGTGCGAACCGGGCGCGGGGCGGGGGCCACAGCGCCCCCGCGAACTATCGCGCTGATCACGCCACCCAGGCTATCGCCCCTCACAGGGGGGCCGTCATGAGCCGTATGTGTACAAAACCAGGGGTGGAACTTTGACACTCTGCACAGTGTCTACGCCGCATCCAGGCCATGACTTTCTCCCCTCGCCTTCGCACACCCTCTTGGCAAGCGCGTCCCGACGGTGCACTTTGCCGACATGACCGCAAAAATCCTCATCGTCACCGGTGACGCAGCAGAGTCACTGGAGGTCCTGTACCCCTACCAACGCCTCCGCGAGGAGGGCTACGACGTCCATGTCGCGGCTCCCGCCCGCAAGCAGCTCCGCTTCGTGGTCCACGACTTCGAACCCGGCTTCGACACCTACACCGAGAAGCCCGGCTACACCTGGCCCGCCGACCTGGCCTTCGCCGAGGTCGAGGCCGGGGAGTACGCCGCTCTCGTCATCCCCGGCGGCCGCGCCCCCGAGTACCTGCGCAACGACCCCGAGCTCCGCAAGATCCTCAAGTCCTTCTTCGACGCGGACAAGCCGGTGGCCCAGATCTGCCACGGCCCCCTGCTCACCGCCGCGATCGACGGGCTCCGCGGTCGACGTGTCACGGCCTATCCGGCACTGGAGCCCGACATGCAGTCGGCCGGAGCGGCCTTCCAGGACGCCGAGGTGGTGGTCGACGGCACCCTGGTCTCCTCCCGCGCCTGGCCGGACCACCCGGGCTGGATGCGGGAGTTCCTGAAGGTGCTCAGGGCTAAGGCACCGGTGACCTAGCCGACGGGGTGGCGCATGCCGTCGTGGTCGCGGGACCGGCGTAAACCGGTCATGCCGCTATTCGCTCGGCCTCCGCGACCGCCTCCGCCAAGGTGTCCACCACCGGCACGCCCACCCCTTCGAGGCTGGCCCGGCTGTGCGACCCCCCGGTGTACAGCACGGCCCGCGCCCCCACCCGCATCGCGGCCACCGCGTCGTCCGCGGCGTCCCCGATCACCACGGTCCGGGCGGCGTCCACATCCACCAGCGCGGCGAGATGCCGCTCCATGTGCTCCGCCTTGCTCCCCCCGGACGGTCCCGTTCGCCCGTCCACCCGCAGGAAGTGCGCCTCGATCCCGAACCCGCGCACCAGCGGCACCAGTTCGTCATGCACGTACATGCTGAGGATCGACTGGCTGCGTCCGGCCGACCGCCACCCCATGAGCAGTTCCACCGCGCCCTCGGTGAGCCCGCACCCCACCCGGTGCTCGGCGTAGTACCGGTGGAAGGTCTCGTCCATGACCTCCCACTCCGCGTCGGTGGGCAGCCGGCCGAGCAGGCGTTCGTAGAACTTCGGCACCGGCACGCAGTACAGCGCCCGGTACTGCTCCATCGTGATCGGCGCGAGCCCCAACTCGCCGAACGCCGCGTTCGTCGCCCCGATGATCGCGTCGTTGTCGTGGAACAGCGTGCCGTTCCAGTCCCAGACGATGTGCGCCCCTGTCAGCTTCCCCATGTCAAAAACGTACCCGCCCCCACTGACAATGAAGAGACCAGCAGGTCAAGACGGGTAAAGCCGCGCCCCGGCACGGCGGGAGACGGCTTCAGCCGCCCAGCCCCACGAGGTTCGGGATCTCCTGCGTCGCGAACCACAGCAGCTCGTGGTCCTCGGCCCCGTCCACGACGAACTGCGCGTCGTCGTCCCCGGCGTCCGCCGCCGCCAGCGCGTCCACGGCGGCGGTGACGTCCTCCACCGCGTCCTCCGAGTCGACGTGCACCGCGGCGGCCTTGGCCAGCTTCACGGCCCCGGCGACCCGTACCTCGCCGAGCGCCGCGGGATCCAGCGCCCGGTCGGGATCGGCGACCGCCGCCCCGTCGGCCACGTCGACGGCCACCACGACGCGGCGCCGTACGGCCCCGGCGTCCGCGGCGAGCAGCCGCAGCGAGGCGAGCGCGGCCCGGTTCAGCGCCGCGTACTCCAGTTCCTCGATGTCGTCGGAGAGGTACCACTCGCGCAGGGCGGGTGTGACGGCGTAGGCGAGGAGCGGTCCGGCCCCCAGCTCACCCGTCTTGTACGCCTCGGCGAGACCAGAGAGGGTCAGGGGGACGTAGACGCGCATGACTGGCCGCTTTCGTGGTCGGAGAACATCATCGGCGGGGCTCCGCGAAGGCCTTCAGGATACGTGCGGGCGTCCCCTTTCGAGTCCCTGCCCAGACCTCGGCAGGCGTCCACCCCGGGCCCGGAATTCACCCGCCCCGCCCCCGGATTCACGGGCTTCCGCACCCCTGGATCACCCTGATAGGTGAACATTTCCGGTCGCCCGACCCGGCCCTCCTCGCACTTGCCGCCGCGGTCCGCGGCCCCGTACAAGATCCCCAACCAGAAGTTACCGCCCGGTACTTTCCGGGCCCGCTGAACGGGGATCCCATGAACAAGGTCATGACCAGGGCCCAGCACCATTCCGGCACCCGCCCGCCGGCCCGCCGCGACTCCCGCCGCCCGGGCGGCACGCCGCCCCGCACACCCGGGGGCAGCACGCCCCGCACGGCCCCGGGCGACGGCCGCCCACCGGGCTCCCCCGGCAGCGGCCCCCGCACCCGTACGGGCCCCACGGACAGCCGTCCGCAGAGCATCCCGGGGCCCAACGCGACGACCACGGGAGCCGCTCGGCGCGGCACCACGGCCGGAACTACGACCGTCGGCACGCGCGCCACCACGGCCGACGCCACGACCACCGGCACGCGCGGCACCAGCTCAGGCAGGGACAGCGCCGCTACCGGCCCGGGCAACACCGCCACCGCGACGCGCACCGCAGCCCGCGGCACAGCCACCCCGGCGGTCGTCCCGCCCCAGACCCCGCGGCGCCCCGCGGTCCCCCAGCCCCGCCCCACCGACCTCTTCGCCGACCTTCTTCTCGCCGTTCTGAGCGGCCAGCGCCCCGTCCACTCGATGCTCCGGCACACCGCCGGCCGCGCCTACGACGAGCTGGCACGGCTCGCCGAACGCGGTCCCCTGCGCACCCGCGGCGCCCGGCCCGTCGTCCGGGACATCGGCTACTACGTCCCCCGCCAGGGCGCCGTGGAGGCCTTCGCCCGCATCGGTGCCGGCGACCAGCTGCGCGCCATGGCCTTCCGCCTGGAACAGGGCCAGGACCTGCGCTGGCGCTGCACGGCGGTCGAACTGGGCGGCTCCCGGGCTCCCCGTCCGGACGAGGACTGACAGCCCCGGAGAAGCCCGCGAGTCCCCTCACACGCCGAAGGGCCGGCCACCCCGAGGTGACCGGCCCTTCTCATGTCACGGCGCCACCGGCACCGTCACGTCGATCCGCCACGGCGCTCGTCACGCCGTAGGCACTACTTCTTGCGCCGGCCCCGACCACGGGACTGCTTGCGCCGCTCCGCGCGCGTGAGGCCGTCCGCCTCGGAGCGCACGGGCTCGTCGTCGTCGTCGGCGAACTCGCCCTCGATGACACCGCCCTCGCCGTCCACGGTCGGCGCGGAGAAGTGCAGGTCCCGGCGCTGCGGGGCGTCGAGTCCCTTCGCGCGGATCTCGGGACGCGCGCCGGCCTGCGCCGGAACGGAGTCCTGCTTGGCGAGGGACGGCCTCTCGTCCTCGACCGGGACCTCCTCGACCTGCTGCTCGACCTGGACCTCCAGGTTGAACAGGTAGCCGACGGACTCCTCCTTGATGCCCTCCATCATGGCGGTGAACATGTCGAAGCCCTCGCGCTGGTACTCGACCAGCGGGTCCTTCTGGGCCATCGCGCGCAGGCCGATGCCCTCCTGGAGGTAGTCCATCTCGTAGAGGTGCTCGCGCCACTTGCGGTCCAGGACCGACAGCACGACCCGGCGCTCCAGCTCGCGCATGATCTCGGAGCCGAGCTGCGCCTCGCGCGCCTCGTACTGCTCGTGGATGTCGTCCTTGATGGACTCGGAGATGTACTCGGCGGTCAGACCCGCGCGGTCACCCGCCGCCTCCTCCAGCTCCTCTACGGTGATCTTCACCGGGTATAGCTGCTTGAACGCGCCCCACAGCCGGTCGAGGTCCCAGTCCTCCGCGAAGCCCTCGGCGGTCTCCGCCTCGATGTACGCGTCGATCGTGTCGTCCATGAAGTGCACGACCTGCTCCTGCAGGTCCTCGCCCTCCAGGACTCGGCGGCGCTCGCCGTAGATGACCTCGCGCTGCCGGTTGAGGACCTCGTCGTACTTCAGGACGTTCTTACGGGTCTCGAAGTTCTGCTGCTCGACCTGCGACTGCGCGGACGCGATCGCACGCGTGACCATCTTGTTCTCGATCGGGACGTCGTCCGGGACGTTCGCCATCGACATCACGCGCTCGACCATCTGGGCCTTGAACAGCCGCATCAGGTCGTCGCCCAGGGAGAGGTAGAAGCGGGACTCACCGGGGTCGCCCTGACGGCCGGAACGACCGCGCAGCTGGTTGTCGATACGGCGCGACTCGTGCCGCTCGGTACCGAGCACGTAGAGGCCGCCGAGCTCCTTGACCTCCTCGAACTCCGCCTTGACCGCCCGCTCGGCCTTCTCCAGGGCGGCCGGCAGAGCCGCGGCCCACTCCTCGATGTGCTCCTCGGGGTCGAGGCCGCGCTGACGCAGCTCCGCCTCGGCGAGGTCCTCGGGGTTGCCGCCGAGCTTGATGTCGGTACCACGGCCGGCCATGTTGGTGGCGACGGTGACGGCACCCTTGCGGCCGGCCTGGGCGACGATCGTCGCCTCACGGTCGTGCTGCTTGGCGTTCAGCACTTCGTGCTGGACGCCGCGCTTGCTGAGCTGCTGCGAGAGGTACTCGGACTTCTCGACCGACGTCGTACCGACGAGGATCGGCTGGCCCTTCTCGTGCTTCTCGACGATGTCGTCGACGACCGCCTCGAACTTCGCGACCTCGGTGCGGTAGATCAGGTCCGACTGGTCCTTGCGGACCATGGGCCGGTTGGTCGGGATCGGGACCACGCCGAGCTTGTAGATCTGGTGGAACTCGGCGGCCTCGGTCATGGCCGTACCGGTCATGCCGCAGAGGCCCGGCTGTTCCTTGCCGTTGTGGTCGTGGCGCTTGTACAGGCGGAAGAAGTTCTGCAGGGTGATCGTGGCGAGGGTCTGGTTCTCGTCCTTGATGTCCACCCCTTCCTTCGCCTCGATCGCCTGGTGCATGCCCTCGTTGTAGCGGCGGCCGGCGAGAATACGGCCGGTGTGCTCGTCGACGATCATGACTTCGCCGTCCATGACGACGTAGTCCTTGTCCTTCTTGAAGAGCTCCTTCGCCTTGATGGCGTTGTTCAGGTAGCCCACCAGAGGGGTGTTCACCGACTCGTAGAGGTTGTCGATGCCCAGCCAGTCCTCGACCTTGCTGACACCGGACTCGTGGATGGCGACCGTGCGCTTCTTCTCGTCGACCTCGTAGTCGCCGGTCTCCTCGATGCCCTTGAGGGGGTTGCCGGCCTCGCCCTTCTTCAGGCGGGTGACCAGCTTGGCGAAGTCGCCGTACCACTTGGTGGCCTGGTCGGC
Organism: Streptomyces sp. SLBN-8D4; assembly: GCF_049739545.1. Lineage (NCBI taxonomy): Bacteria > Bacillati > Actinomycetota > Actinomycetes > Kitasatosporales > Streptomycetaceae > Streptomyces > Streptomyces sp. SLBN-8D4. Next base: position 5,872,825 of record NZ_JBMGQC010000001.1, on the reverse strand, counting down.
CGGGCCGGAGATGATCAGCGGCGTACGGGCCTCGTCGACCAGGATGGAGTCGACCTCGTCGACGATGGCGAAGTTGTGGCCGCGCTGGACGAGTTCGTCCTGGGACCACGCCATGTTGTCGCGCAGGTAGTCGAAACCGAACTCGTTGTTCGTGCCGTACGTGATGTCGCACGCGTACTGCTCGCGGCGCTGGGCCGGCGTCATGTTGGCGAGGATGCAACCGACCTCGAGGCCCAGGAACTTGTGGACGCGGCCCATCATCTCGGAGTCGCGCTCGGCCAGGTAGTCGTTGACCGTGATGAGGTGGACGCCCTTGCCGGACAGCGCGTTCAGGTACGCGGGCAGCGTGCCGACGAGCGTCTTGCCCTCACCGGTCTTCATCTCGGCCACGTAGCCGAGGTGGAGGGCGGCGCCGCCCATGATCTGCACGTCGTAGTGGCGCTGGCCCAGCGCGCGCTTGGCGGCCTCGCGCACGGTGGCGAACGCCTCTGGGAGCAGGTCGTCCAGGCTCTCACCGTCGGCGTAGCGCTGCTTGTACTCCTCGGTCAGGGCCCGCAGCTCGGCGTCGGAGAGGTCGATGAAGTCCTCTTCGATGGAGTTGACCTGGTCCGCGATGCGGTGCAGCTTGCGCAGGATCTTGCCTTCGCCTGCACGCATGATCTTCGAGAGGACGGACACGGGGGTTGGTCTCCTTGCCGGTCGGGCCTAGGACGGTCGGTTTCCATTTGACTTACTGAGCAACGGCCATCGTATGCGAGGACCCCGCCACGTCGGGAGGCCTGCTGGGTACGCCGACTGTCAGCTCTTTCAAATCTGCTTCAAAGGGGACAACGGAGGGGGAACGCCGATGGTGCCGCGCCCCGCTCACGAATTGCGCGAATTGTGATCACTCGCTCACTCACAGCGAAAGCGATGGCGTCCTCACCGAACACCTGAGCAGAATCGGCCGATGGAACCCGTCACGCTGACCACGGACCGTCTCCTGCTGCGGCCGCCCACTCCGCAGGACACCGCGACCGTCCTCGCGGCCGTGCAGGACCCCGACATCCTGCGCTGGACCACGATCCCCTCGCCCTACCTGGTGGAGCACGCCCAGAGCTTCACGGAACAACTGGCCCCGACGGGCTGGGCGAACGACACGATGTTCACCTGGGGTCTCTTCCTCCCCGAAGGGGAGGACCTGGTCGGCATGCTGGGCCTGACCATGCGCTCGCCGGGCACGGCCGAGATCGGCTACTGGGCCACCAAGGAACACCGCGGAAACGGCTATGTCACCGAAGCGGTGCGCGCCGCCTCCCGCTGGGCGTTCACGCAGCTGTCGATCGACCGCGTGGAGTGGCGCGCGGAAGTGGGCAACCAACCCTCCCTTGCGGTGGCGGAACGCGCCGGTTTCGTCGTCGAGGGCGTCCTGCGCTCCGGCCTCGCCCACCAGGGCGTGCGCCGGGACTGCTGGGTAGGTGCGCTGCTGCCCTCGGACCTGGGCCTGCCGTCCACGTTGCAGTACCTCCCCGCGGCTCCGTAGATCCGCAGCTCACCTCCCGTTGTCAGTGCCGGCCTCTATCGTTCGGACCCATGACGACTGCGCCTCCCACCACCGACCTCTCGGCCGACGAGGCCCGCCGCATCGTGCTGCGCGCCCAGGGCTTCCTCGGCACCCCCGACCGCCGGGCCGGGGTCCGCGGCATCCTCCGTCACCTCGGCGCGGTCCAGCTCGACACCATCTCGGTCCTCGCCCGCTCCCACGAGCTGATCCCGTACGCCCGTCTCGGTGCGGTGGGCCGCAAGAGCGTGGAGGCCGCCTACTGGACGACCACACCCCTCGGCGCGTCTCCGGACCGACCCCACGCTTTCGAGTACTGGTCGCACGCGGCGTGCATCCTCCCCATCGAGGAATGGCCCCACTTCGCCTTCCGCCGCCGTGCCTACCGCAGCCGCCCGCACTGGAACCACCAGCTCCCGGACGGCACCTACGACCAGGTCATCAAGCAGCTCCGCACCGAAGGCCCCCTCACCGCAACAGAGTTGGGCGGCGCGAAGAAGACCAGCGAGTGGTGGGACTGGTCGGGCACCAAGGTCGCCGTCGAGCGTGCCCTGATGTACGGCGAGGTGGTCTGCGTGGAGCGCCGCGGCTGGAAGCGCGTGTACGACCTCGCCGAGCGCGCCGTGCCCGCCGATTTGCTCCACGACGAGCTGGACGACACCGAGTGCGTGCGCCGCCTGGTCGGTCTCGCCGGCCAGGCGCTGGGCGTCGGCACCCGCGCGGACATCGCCGACTACCACCGCCTCAGGGGCGAACAGGTCGACGCGGTGATCGCCGACTCGGGTCTGGTGCCGGTGACGGTCGAGGGCTGGGGCAAGCCTGCCTGGGCCGATCCCGCCGCTCTGGAGACAGCACCGCGCGGCCGCCACCGCACCACTCTGCTGTCCCCGTTCGACTCCCTGATCTGGGAACGCGCGCGCACGGAGCGGATCTTCGGCTTCACCCACCGCCTGGAGGCGTACGTCCCCAAGCCCAAGCGGGTCTACGGCTATTTCGCGATGCCGGTGCTGGCCGGTGGCCGTCTCGTCGGCCGCGTGGACCCGGCCCGGGAGGGGAGCACGCTGGTGGCCAGGCAGGTGACTGTGGACGGCCCGAAGGCGATCCCGGCGGTCGCGCAGGCCCTGGCCGAGGCGGCGAGCTGGGTGGACTGCACGGACGTCCGGGTCGAGCGGGTGGACTCGCCGGACCTGCGCGAGCCCCTCGTGAAGGCACTAGCGGATCTCTAGGATCTTCTCCCGCATCGCGTAGACCACCGCCTCCATCCTGGAGTGCAGCTGCAGCTTCTCCAGGATGTTGCGCACATGGTTCTTCACGGTGTTCTCGGAGATGAACAACTCCTTCGCGATGTCGCGGTTGTTCATCCCGGTGGCGACGAGCTTGAGAACCTCCAGCTCACGGTCGGTCAGCCGCGGGGCCGGCACGAGACGGCGCTCGTCCGTCCGCTGGATCATCGACTTGAACTCGGTGAGCAGTTTCGACGCCATGGAAGGGCTGATCTGCGACTGTCCGTCGGCCACGGCGCGAATGGCGGTGGCCACCTCGTCCGTCGAGATCTCCTTGAGGAGATATCCGGTCGCACCCGCCTTGATCGCGTCGTAGAGGTCGGCTTCCTCATCGCTGATCGTCAACATGATGATCTTGGCGCTGGGTGCCACTTCCTTGATGGAGGTGCAGGCCTCGATCCCGCCCCGCTTGGGCATCCGCACGTCCATCAGAACGATGTCCGGCAGCAGGTCGGCGGCCTTGTCGACGGCCTCGGCGCCGTCGCCTGCCTCCCCCACGACCTGGATGTCCTCCTCGGCCGCGAGCACGATCTCCAGTCCGCGCCGGAAGAGAGCGTGGTCGTCCACGACGAGAACCCGGATCGGCTCCTTGCGTGGAGAGCCCGTGTCCGCGCCCATGCCGACGACACCGTCGCCGGCGTCCGCGCCGTGCAGCGGTCCGAAGCTGTCCGCCATCGTTCCTCCCCCTGAAGGCTGTGGCTGATCCTGTGCCATCGCCAACCCAAGGCAACGACCCACCGGTTGGGCCGGTGGGCCCATGATTTCATGCCCGGACGACAGTGAGGTGACAGAGCGGGGCGCGAAGTGGTCGCACGCGGGTGCCCCTGGGGGCGCACACGCGCTCCAGGGGCACCGGCTCAGCTGTCATCCGGGAGGGTCAGCTGCCCGTCGTGTCGCCGGCCGCGGGAGAGTGCGCCCGGGCGACCATCGGGTCCGTGCTCAGGTGGATGACGCCGTAGTCATAGGCGTGCCGCCGGTAGACGACACTCGGTTCCTTGGTCTCGGAGTCGACGAACAGATAGAAGTCGTGCCCGACCAGTTCCATCTCGTAGAGCGCCTGGTCGAGGGTCATCGGGGAGGCGACGTGGGTCTTCTCACGGACGACGAGGGGACCTTCACCCTTGATCTCCAGCGAGCCGATCTTTTTGACGGGCACGCCGTCCGAGTCTTCCTCGTGGACGGGGTGGCCGTTGCCGTTGAGCGTCGCCGCGTCCGGAACGTGGTCGGGGACCTCAGCTGCCGTGAGCCGCCGTGCGCCCCTGCGCGTGTGGCGCTTGTCGTGCTCCTTGCGAAGCCGGGCGTCCAGCTTCTCCGCCGCCAAGTCAAGTGCCGCGTACGGGTCGCTGGCTGCCGCTTCCGCCCTGATCACCGGACCGCGGGAGCGGAGCGTGATCTCCACTCGGTCACAGCGGTCGGCCTGTCGGGGGTTCGGCTCCTTGGACACCTCGACGTCGAGGCTGATCACCTTGCCATCGAGCTTCTGGATCTTCTCCAGCTTCAGCTTCTCGGCCACGTGCTTGCGGAACCGCTCGGGCACCTCGGTCTTGCGGCCCTTGACGACGATGTCCACGCAGAACTCCGTTCCCGGATCGCTCCGCCTCGATGCGGAGCATCTCCCTCTTGCACCAGGCTCCGGTGAGCCCCGGAACCTCGGACTCGGTGACGTCCACCTCCTCCCCCGCGGGCAAGATCTCCATTCCACCGTCGCGGGTGATGGTGGAAATCCCGCGGGCACGGCATTCGGATCTGCGAGGTGTGGCCTGCGCCTTTCTCTCACAACCGAACATATCTCGCCTGGACGGATGTCGTCACCCTCTACCGCGGCGTACCTCCGTTCAGGTGAATTGATCCTCTCGTAACCTGCAACGATGCAACTACACAGTCAGTTCCGGTTTATTTCGAAGGAATCCGGCGACGCCGCGACCACTGCCGCACAGATGACGTCACGCATGCCCCCGGCGCCCGCCGTTGTCGCCACGCAGCGCTCCCGGTCCGTGTCCTCCTCCGTCACTGCGGCCATCCGTTCCCCCATGCCTTCCCGAGTTGCCGCGGTGTACACGAGGACCGTCGGATCATCGCCGCATCCGGCCACCACTCGTCCACCACGGCGCCCGCTTCCGTCCTGCCGCCGTTCGCCATGGCATCCGTCCGTTCCCCGCCGCCCTCGGACACGCTGTCCCGCAGTCCCCGGCGATCGCTCACCAGGCCACGACTCCGTTCCCAGTAACCGAGGACCGCTGCGCCCTCCTTGGCCCTGTTGTCGATGATCACGGTGTCCGGCGGTCGTCCGTTCACCGCGGCGAGCGATGTCCTCCCGAGCACCCACCGCCCGGTTCTCCCGAGCCCTCGCCGCCCGAACCTCGCCGGCCCGCGCCTCCTGGACGGCCCGCGCCGCCTCGGTCAGGGACGCTCCCGTCGTCATCAGGTCGTCGACCAGCACCACCAGCCCCTCGGCCAGAAGTCGTCCGCCACCGGGAACCACGGTCAGCGCGCCCGCGAGATTGTCCAGCCGCTGCCGGGAGTTGAGCCCCGACTGGTCGGCCACCACCCGCCGCTGCCGCAGGACGGCCACCACCCGCACCGCCATCCCCGCCCGCCGCAGCTCTCCCGCTGCAGCAAGGGCGATCCGCCGCGTCGGATCATGCCCCCTGGCCCGAACGGCCCGCCGCGCGGACGGCACAGGAACGAGCAAGACGGGCACACCGATCCCGTCCCCTGCCCATCCGCCACGGACACGTACACCCGGCCTCGGGCCACGGGTCCCGGTTCCGGTTCCGGCCAACGACTCACCCCCCGACACGCCACGTGCGGCCAGCCCCTCTGCCCCCGACGGCACTCCGCTGCCCTTACCCCTGCTGCTGCTGCTGCTGCTGCCCAAGGCGTCTACACCAGAGGCGTGGCCGCCCCTGTCCCAGGCCGTCTCGACACCTGCCACGTCCCGGGCCCCGGCCAAAGCCGCTTCACCTGTCCCACCTACCGCCCACGACCACCCGGCCCAGCCGACAGAGGCCATGCACGCACCCGCCCCACGGGCAGAGTCCACAAACGTCCCCGCCCCACCAGCCCGCCCCACAGACGTGTCCGCCCCACCAGCCTCCGCCCCGTCAAGGCCCCTCGTGCCGCGCCCAGCAGGTCCACCCCCCTCCAACTCCCCACCACGCCCGGCCGAAGCCCCACAACCCCGCTCCCAGGCCCCCCGAGGCCCCTCCCAGGCCGCTCCCTCACCCCCCGGCCCACACACCTCCCGCACGCTCGCCCGCACAGCCCCCGCCAGAGCCGTACCGAGCGGCGCCGCAAGGCCCAGCGCCCCCCTCTCCTTGTGGGCCAGCAACACCGCCCGTACCGAATCCGCGTACCGAGCCGCCGCGTGCACGACCGGCAGTCCGGGCGGCTCCGGCACCGGTCGCACCCGGCTCGGCGCGGCCCCGTACAAGGCGGCACGGCACTCCGGACAGAGCGCCGTGCGAGGCTTCCCGCAGCCTCCGCACTCGGCCGGCAGCACCAGATCGGTGAGGTCCTGCCACCACCCGCGCATGCCCACCACTGTGCCAACGCCGAAGCCGACCGACCACCCCTGTGGATAACTCCCTGTGGAAAACCCTGCCCGGTGCGCGAACAACAGTTCCCACCACAATTACCGGCCCTATACAGCTAACCGGCAGACCGCGCACACAGCCCGCGAATCAACCCCGTACGACGATTCCGACACGCCCCACTCGGCGAATCCGAGCCGCCGCCGGCCATGAATCCCCCACCCGCCCCAGAACAAAAGCGGCCACCCTCGCCAGGGCCTCGCCCCGGCAAAAGCAGCCGCTCCCCACAGGGCGGTCCGGTCACCTCAGCCCGGATAGACCGGCGCCGTCCCGTCCGCGTCCACCTTCTGCCACTGCGCCCCGGACGGCAGCCGTACGATCCCGTCCTCCGAGTAGGCGACCAGGGGCATGTCGGCATCCTCGGACGCCGCGATCTCCTTCACCCCCGTGAGCGCGGCCGGCGGCGGCCCCTCCGGAGTGGAGCCGTCGACCTGGACGTAGCGCGTCTGCTGCACGCCGCCCTGCTCGCGCCCGACCACCACGAGCCTGCTGTCGCCGGCCCAGGACATGGTCGTGACCTCCTCCAGGTCCGGTGTCGTGGAGCGCAGCTCCCGCACCGAGACGCTCTGCGGGTCCCCGGTCTTGCCCTCCCGCTCGATCCGCCCGATGAACAGCGACTGCTTGCCGCCCTTCTCCACGACGAGCGCGATCCGCACTCCGTCCGCGGCCACCCGCAGGTCCCTGATACGCCCGTCCAGCCCCGGCGTCTCCACCTCCAGCGGCTTGCCCGCGCCCTCCTTGAACAGCAGCAGTCGCGGATCGACGGGGTTCCGGTCGGCCACCCACAGATCGCCCTCGGTGTCCCAGCTCGGCGTGGTCAGCCGGTCCCCGGTCGTCTTGCCGCTGCTGACCAGCACCGGCTCTCCGAGCGACCCGCCCGACACCAGCGACCCGACGTACAGCGCCTTGCCGTCGAGGCCGACACCGGCCGCCGTGTGCTCGTCACGCGAGACGGCCACGGAGCGCAGATCCTTGTCGCCTTCGCCCAGCGCTCCGGGCACCGCCACCGGCTGGGCCTTCGTACCGCTGCCGTCCGGCTCCGCCGAGACCCGTACCAGCCGGTGCTCGCCGTTCACGAAGTACAGGAACTCGGGCTTCTCGACGGAGCCGCGCGTGGCGTCCCCGTTGGCGTCGGTCTCGGCGGCGGAGCACAACTGCCTGCCGCCCGCCTGCAGCTCGACCTCGTCCACGGCAGGGGTGAGGCCCTGCAGGGTGAACAGCAGTTGGGCCGCCATCGCCTTGCACTGGTCCGCACCGACGTGCTCGGCCTTGTTGTTGAGCGGCACCCTCAGCGTGCTCCGGTCGTCGGGAGCCAGCGAGGAGACGCCGCTCCTGAGGGCCGTGCCGGTGGGAAAACTCGTCCTGACGACGGGATCGAGCCAGGTCGTCGGCCCGCTGAGCAAGGAGCGCACCAACTGCGTCATGGGGTCCACGCGCTCGCGCACATACACGGGGTCGGCGACCGCCACGGTCTGCGGAGCCGTCGCCGCCCTGGTGTTCGACGCGAAGTAGTACTTATTGACGGACACGTAGTTCCGCTGGAAGTCCGACCTGCCCATGACGACACCGCGCGGAGGGCTGTCGATCCGCCACTGCTTGGTCTTCTTGTCGTGCACGAGGTGCACGGTCTCCCGGTACTCGCCCGATGCCGGCGAGTACGACTGCTGCGCGTCCACCACCGCCACCTTGGTGCCGACCAGCGTGAACGACTTGTCGTCGCTCTGCTCCCGGTCCACGGGCGGCACGACGTCGGCACCGGGTCCGTCGTCGAGGACCGTGGTGGACAGCCCCGGCTGCCACTGCTTCGCCGCACTCGGGGTCAGGTACTTGCGGGCGGTCTCGTAGTTCGGATCGTCGCTGGTCAGCGCCTCGAGAAAGCCCTGCACGATGTCCGTGGGTTCGGCGTCCTCCTGCGGCGGCATCGCGAAGACCCGCACCGGCGTGTCCTGCCGCGCCGTGGAGTCGACCCCGCGCAGATCCCCGCTGTCCGGCATGGAGGCACACCCCGCCAGCAGTACGACGCCACAGGCGGCGTACGCCACGGTCCGCCCCGGCGTGTGCCGGCCGCGCCCCTCGCGGTCAGCGTCCACGGAAGGCCTCCCCCTGCTGTTCGTACGACTCCTGTGACCCGGCGTCCGGACGGCCGGCGGTCCCGCCGCCCGGCGTGTGCCCGCCCGAAGAGCTGTCCGGCCGTGGCGCACTCGACGACGGCCGGGGCACCACGCGCGCGCCGTTGCCCGGCAGCGCCGTCGGATCCGCCGTGGGTGCCACGGTGGCCGACCTGGGCGCTATCGGATCCCGAGAGGTCACCTGGTCGCCCGTCGGCTGAGCCGGCACGGTGGCCGCCTTGTCGCCGCCCCCACGCGGCAGACCGGCGTCGTCCAGTCCACGATTGCGGCGCGAGTCCTTGGGCTCCAGCGGTATCGGCGAGCCCCGCAGCGGCTCGTCGGCCGTCCTCGGCAACGTCAGCCGGAACTGCGAACCGCCACCCGGCTCACCCCACGCCTGCAGCCAGCCGCCGTGCAGCCGAGCGTCCTCCAGGGCGATGGACAGCCCCAGCCCGGTACCGCCGGTGGTACGCGCGCGTGCCGGGTCGGCCCGCCAGAAGCGGCTGAACACGCGCGTGGCCTCGCCGGGCTTGAGCCCGACGCCGTAGTCGCGCACCGCGATCGCGACCGCCCCGCCCGCCGAAGCCAGCTTGACGACGACGTCCTTGCCCTCGCCGTGCTCGACGGCGTTGACGACGAGATTGCGCAGCACCCGCTCCACCCGCCGGGCGTCGGCCTCGGCTATGACAGGCTGCTGGTCGCCCACGATCCGGACCGTCGAGCCCTTGCGCTCGGCAAGCGGCGCGGCCCCGCCGACCACGCGCCGTACGACGTCCCTGAGATCTATCGGCTCGGCCTCCAGCGCGGCCGCGCCCGCGTCGAACCGGCTGATCTCCAGCAGATCCGCGAGCAGCGTCTCGAACCGGTCCAGCTGGTCGGCGAGCAGCTCGGCCGACCGCGCGGTCATCGGATCGAAGTCCTCGCGCGCATCATGGATGACGTCGGCGGCCATCCGCACGGTCGTCAGCGGTGTCCGAAGCTCGTGCGACACGTCCGACACGAACCGCCGCTGCATCCGCGACAGGTCCTCCAACTGCTGGATCTTCAGCTGAAGGTTCTGCGCCATCTTGTTGAAGGCCTCGCCGAGCCGTGCGATGTCGTCCTCGCCGGTGACCTTCATCCGCTCCTGGAGCCGCCCTGCGGACAGCCGCTCGGCGATCCCGGCCGCCATCCGCACCGGCGTGACGACCTGCCGCACCACGAGCCAGGCGATCGCTCCGAGGAGTACGACGACGAAGAGCCCGGCGGTCGCCAGGGTGCCCTTGACCAGGCTGAGCGACTTCTCCTCCTGGGTGAGCGGGAAGAGGTAGTACAGCTGGTACGGGTCGCCGTTGGGGTCGTTGACCTGCTTGCCGATGACCAGGGCCGGCTGGGGCTCCTGGTAGGGGTCGTAGACGATGCGGGTGTAGCTCTGGGCGGCAGTCGTACTGTCGTCGATCTTCTCGCGCAGAGCCTCGGGGACGCTGGCCGTCGGGTCGACGTCGCCCGAGGCGCGCGGGCCGCGCCCGCTCCCGCTGTCGCCGCCCACGGGCAGGGTCACCACGTCGAAGGCGCCCTGACCGCCGCTGGAGAGGGAGTAGACGAGATTGCTCATCCACTCGATGACGAACTGGTCGGACTGACCGTCCGACGCGGCCGGGTCGCCGGTCCCGGCGTCGGCCTCCTCCGCCTTCTGCTTGGCCACCGCGAACCCTCCGGTGGCCTGGCTCTGCGACGCCTTGACCTTGGCGTCGAGGAGTCCGTTGCGCACCTGCCCGATGACGACGAAGCCCAGCAGGAGGACCACGCCGAGCGACATCAGCAGGGTCGTGGCGACGACCTTGAGCTGGATGTTGCGCCGCCACAGCCGCATCACGGGCAGCAGCGGCCGGCGCACCCAGCGCATGAGGAGCCTCAGGACAGGGCTTCCCTGGACTCCGCCCTGGAGCAGGCCGCCCTCCACCCAACGTCCCCAGCGGGAACCCGCTGACTTCCGCCCGACAGACCGCCCCGCGTCCGCCCCGGTCCGCCGGGGCGACGACGCGGCACTGTCTCCGGACATGTCAGCTGGGTCCTGCCTTGTACCCCACACCACGGACGGTCACCACGATCTCGGGCCGCTCCGGGTCCTTCTCGACCTTGGAGCGCAGTCGCTGTACATGCACGTTGACGAGCCGGGTGTCGGCGGCGTGCCGATAGCCCCACACCTGCTCGAGGAGCACCTCACGCGTGAACACCTGCCACGGCTTGCGCGCGAGCGCGACCAGCAGGTCGAACTCCAGCGGCGTCAGCGCGATCGACTGCCCTTCCCGCTTCACGGAGTGCCCGGCCACGTCGATGACCAGGTCGCCGATGGCGAGCTGCTCGGGAGCGGGCTCCTCCGACCTCCGAAGCCGCGCCCGGATCCGGGCCACGAGCTCCTTCGGCTTGAACGGCTTCACGATGTAGTCGTCGGCGCCGGACTCCAGCCCCACGACGACATCCACCGTGTCGCTCTTGGCCGTCAGCATCACGATCGGCACCCCGGACTCCGCCCTGATCAGACGGCACACCTCGATACCGTCCCGCCCGGGCAGCATCAGATCCAGCAGCACCAGATCCGGTTTGGCCTCACGGAACGCGGCCAGCGCCTTGTCACCGTCGGCTACGAAAGACGGCTCAAAACCTTCACCACGCAGCACGATGCCCAACATCTCGGCAAGTGCGGTGTCGTCGTCGACGACAAGGACTCGTCCCTTCATAAAGACATCATCCCATTCTCATAACAGTGGTGAAGGCAGTGGTGAGACAGCTCACCGACCAGTGACCTTAGTCGTACTGGACCATCACTGTCTGCCTCGACCGCCGCAGTCGGGACAGCCGCGGATGTCAGGCGGAATACGTGGCCACTCCATCCACTTCAGCTGATCGTCACCTCCCGGGACCTGGCGCACAACTCGGCAAGGGCCTCGGCCGTCACCGGCGACACCACGCCCTCCTCCGTGACGATCGCCGTCACCAGCTCCGGAGGCGTCACATCGAAGGCCGGGTTGTACGCCTGCGTCCCCAGCGGCGCCACCGGAATCCCGCCGCCCGCCTCCGCGCCGGCCACCGGCACCTGAGGCGCCGCGATCTCGGTCACCTCGTGCCCGGCCCGCTGCTCCACCTCGATCGACGCCCCGTCCGGGGTGTCCGGATCCACCGTGGTCACCGGCGCCACCACGATGAACGGCACATGGTGATACCGCGCGAGCACCGCCAGCGGATAGCTCCCCACCTTGTTCGCCACCGAGCCGTCGGCCGCGATCCGGTCGGCCCCGATCAGCACCGCGTCCACCTCCCCGGCCGCAAACAGCGAGCCCGCCGCGTTGTCGGTCAGCAAGGTGTACGCCATCCCGCTGCGCGCCGCCTCGTACGCCGTCAGCCGCGCGCCCTGGAGCAGCGGACGCGTCTCGTCCACCCACAGCCGCCGCAGCCGCCCCGCCCGGTGAGCCGCGAGCGCCACCGCGAACGCCGTCCCCTCACCGCCCGACACCAGCGAACCGGTGTTGCAGTGGGTCAGGATCCGGTGCCCGCCGCCCGGCAGCAGCTCGTCCAGCAGCGCCAGCCCACGTTCGGCCATCGCCGCACTGGCCGCCGCGTCCTCCGCGTGCAGCCTGCGGGCGGCTGCCAGCGCCGCCCCGGCCGCCAGTTCCTGGTCGCCGCTCTTGCCGAGTTCGGCCCGGTAGGCGGCCTCTGCTCTGCGTACCCCGACAGCGAGGTTCACCGCGGTCGGACGCGCGCCCGCCAGCACGGCCGCCGCCTCGTCCACGTCGAACCCGCGCGCGGCGGCGAGCGCGACACCGTAGGCCCCCGCGATGCCGAGCAACGGCGCCCCGCGCACGGCAAGCGAACGGATCGCCTCCACCAGCGCGGACGCATCCGTACAGACCAGTTCCACCTCCTCGGCCGGCAGCCTCGTCTGGTCGAGAAGCACCAGCACGGGGCCTTCGGGTGGCTTGTCCCAGCGGATCGCCGGTATCTCGGTGGGCTTGCTGTCCTCGCCGGATTGCACGTACTGATCAGCCATGCGATCAGTCTGCCCCTTGTCAGCCGGAGTATTGAAGGTGTGCAGCCCATACCGCGGCTGGTCACTGGCCGACCAGCCCATGACACCATGGCTGCCAACCTGCCGCCGCGCCCGCGGACGGGCACCGTGAAGGAGCGACGATGAACGACACTCCGGGCTGGGCCTCGCCCGGATCCGCCCCGTCCGACGGGCACGAGCCCGGCACGTCCGGTCCCGCCGAGCCCGCCGCCGGGCCCGACACCGCACAGCCCGCGCAGCAGCCGGAGAACAACCCGCAGGACGCCGACTCCAAGTGGTCGCAGGAGCAGCCGCCACCCGGTCAGTGGTCCGCCCCCACAGGCCCCGCCGCTCCCGGCCAGGCCCCTCCGCCCCCGCCTCCCGGCCCGGGCTGGGGAACGCAGCCCCCCGCCGGCCCGCCCGGAGGCTACAGCCCTCCCCCGGGCTGGGGCGGCGGCTACGGCGGCTGGGGCGGCCCCCCGCCCGCGGCCAAGCCCGGCGTGATCCCCCTGCGCCCCCTCGGCGTGGGCGAGATCCTCGACGGCGCGGTCTCCACCATGCGCACCTACTGGCGCACCGTCCTCGGCATCTCGCTGACCGTCGCCGTCGTGACCCAGGTCCTCGTCATCCTGCTCCAGGGCTTCGTCCTGAACGACAGCGCGGGAACCGAGGCTCTCAACGACCCCAGCGCCAGCGCCGACGAGCTGACCCACGCCCTGGGCGAGACCATGCTCGGCACCACCGTCGTCTTCCTGATCTCCCTCATCGGCACAGTCGCCGCGACCGCGCTGCTGACGACCGTCACCAGCCGGGCCGTGCTCGGCAGGCCGGTCACCACCGGTGAGGCATGGCGCGACGCCCGCCCGCAGGTGCCCAGGCTGTTCGGCCTGATCTTCCTTCTGCTGCTCATCACGTTCGGCGTGCTCGCCGTCGGGGCGCTGCCCGGCATCCTCGTGGCCGCCGCGGGCTCGAACGGCGGCGGTATCGCCCTCGCGATCCTGGGCATCCTCGGTGCCGGCGTCGTCGCGGTGTGGCTGATGATCCGCTTCTCTCTGGCCTCGCCCGCGCTGATGCTGGAGAAGCAGAGCATCGTGAAGTCGATGAGCCGCTCCACGAAGCTGGTCCGCGGCTCCTGGTGGCGGGTCCTCGGCATCCAGCTGCTGGCCGGGATCATCGCGAACATCGTCGCGGCGATCGTCGTCATCCCCTTCACCTTCCTCGCCGCGGCGCTCAGCGGCGAGGGTGTCGGCGGCTTCGTCAACGGCACCGGCGACCTCGGCTGGACGTTCCTCATCATCAGCGGCATCGGCTCGGTGATCGGATCCATGATCACCTTCCCGATCACGGCGGGCGTCACCGTGCTCCTCTACATCGACCAGCGCATCCGCCGCGAAGCCCTCGATCTCGAACTGGCCCGCGCGGCCGGCGTCCAGGACTACGGCACCCGCCCCACTACCGGGAGCTGATGCGGTGAACCTTCCGGGGGGAGTGCTCACGATGCTGCGCGCCGTCGACACCTCCGTGCTGTCACTGGCACGGTCCGACGACGAACCGCCGCTGACGATCCCGCGCGACCCCGCGCGGGAGGCGGCCCGCCGCGAGCTGTCCAAACGCATGTACCACGAGAACGACCCCAGCTGGTTCCAGCGCGCACTCAACGCGTTCTGGGACTGGGTCGGCAAGCTGTTCAACGCGGCCTCGTCGGCGACCCCGGGCGGAGCACTCGGTCTGGTCGTCGTCATCGCCGCGATCGTCCTGGTGGTGGGCGCGCTGTGGTGGCGACTGGGCACCCCGGGCCGCGTGCCCGCCTCCTCCGCCGCCCTGTTCGACGACCGCCCCCGCAGCGCCGCCGACCACCGCGCGGCCGCGGAGGCACACGCGGCCCAGGGCCACTGGAACCAGGCCGTACAGGAGCGCATGCGCGCGATCGTCCGCTCCCTGGAGGAGCGCGCCCTCCTCGACGTCCGTCCCGGCCGCACCGCGGACGAGGCCGCCGCGGAAGCGGGCCGCGCCCTGCCCTCCCACGCGGACCTGCTGCGCTCGGCGGCCAGGGACTTCGACGACGTCACGTACGGCGGCCGGGCCGCGACCGAGCAGTCGTACGACCGCATCGCCGAACTCGACCGCGCCCTGGAACGCACCAAGCCGGTCCTCGCGAGCAGCACGAGTGGCACGACCAGTACCGACAGCAGCCACACCGCGGACCACAACGCCCGCCGGGGAGCCGCCGAATGACCACCGAGGCCACGCTCCCGTCCACCTCGGCCTCGCCCACCGCCCGCCAGGTGTGGACCCGCGCGCGAGGCGTCGTGCTCGCCCTGGTGCTGCTCCTCGTCGCGGCCGTGGCGATCGCGGCGATCCGCTCCACCGAACGCCACGGCAGCCTCGACCCGCGCTCCGCGGATCCCTACGGCAGCCGCGCCGTCGCCGAACTCCTCGCCGACCGAGGCGTCGACACCCGCGTGGTCACCACCCTGGACGAGGCACGCGCCGCGGCCGGCCCCGACACCACGCTCCTGGTCGCCGTACCCGACCTCCTGACGCACCGCCAGCAGAGCAGCCTGCGCTCCGCGACCGCCGACTCCGGGGGCCGTACTGTCCTCGTCGCCGCCAGCAGCTGGTCCGTCGAGCGACTGGCCCCCGGCGTCGTCGCGGACCCCGCCACCAGCCTCGACTCGACGCTCTCCCCCGACTGCGGCCTGTCTGCGGCCCAGCGCGCGGGCACCGCCGACACCGGCGGCATCCGCTACACCGTCACCCACCCCGGCAACGACGAGTGCTACCCCAGCGAGCGCCTGCCCACCCTCGTACGTGTCCCGGCGGCCTCCGGGGACGGCGACACCGTCGTACTCGGCGCGCCCGACATCCTCTACAACGACACCCTCGACGAGCGGGGCAACGCCTCGCTCGCCCTCCAACTCCTCGGCTCCCGCCCCCATCTGGTCTGGTACCTCCCCACGCTCTCCGACTCCTCCGCCACCAATCCGGGCGAGGAAAAGGGCTTCCTCGACCTGCTCCCCTCAGGCTGGCTCTGGGGCACACTTCAGCTCTTCTTCGCGGCAGCACTCGCCGCCCTGTGGAGGGCACGCCGACTCGGCCCCCTGGTACCCGAGAAACTCCCCGTGGCGATCCGCGCCTCCGAGACCGTCGAAGGCCGCGCCCGCCTCTACCGCAAGGCCAACGCCCGCGACCGCGCGGCCACCGCTCTTCGCTCCACCACGCGCACCCGCCTCGCCCCCCTCACAGGCGTCCCCGTCGCCCAGGCGCACGCGCCCGAAGCCCTGCTCCCCGCCCTGTCCGCCCATCTCCACAACGACGGAGACGGACAGTCCCTGCACTCCCTGCTCTTCGGCCCGCCGCCCGGTGACGACGCCGCCCTCATCTCCCTAGCCGACCAACTCGACGCCCTCGAAAGAGAGGTACGCCGTTCATGATGGACCCGACCACTGACAACGCCGGGACCACCGGGGACCCGGACACCGCCCGGGCCTCCCTGGAAGCCCTGCGCGCCGAGATCGCCAAAGCCGTGGTCGGCCAGGACCCCGCCGTGACCGGTCTTGTCGTCGCCCTCCTCTGCCGCGGACACGTACTACTGGAAGGAGTCCCCGGGGTCGCCAAAACGTTGCTCGTCCGCGCCCTCGCATCCGCACTCGAACTCGACACCAAGCGCGTCCAGTTCACCCCCGACCTCATGCCGAGCGACGTGACGGGCTCCCTCGTCTACGACACCCGCAGCGCCGAGTTCTCCTTCCAGCCCGGCCCGGTCTTCACCAACCTCCTCCTCGCGGACGAGATCAACCGCACTCCGCCCAAGACCCAGTCCTCCCTCCTGGAGGCCATGGAGGAGCGGCAGGTCACGGTCGACGGCACCCCCCGCCTCCTCCCCGACCCGTTCCTCGTCGCCGCGACCCAGAACCCGGTGGAGTACGAGGGCACCTACCCCCTCCCCGAGGCCCAGCTGGACCGTTTCCTCCTCAAGCTGACGATCCCGCTTCCCTCCCGCCAGGACGAGATCGACGTCCTCACCCGCCACGCCGAGGGCTTCAACCCCCGCGACCTCAAGGCCGCAGGCCTACGCCCCGTAGCAGGCCCGGCCGACCTCGAAGCGGCCCGCGCAGCAGTCGCCAAGACCACGGTCTCCCCCGAGATCACCGCCTACGTCGTCGACATCTGCCGCGCCACCCGCGAGTCCCCGTCCCTCACCCTCGGGGTGTCCCCACGCGGCGCCACGGCCCTCCTGGCCACCTCGCGCGCGTGGGCGTGGCTGACCGGCCGCGACTACGTCATCCCCGACGACGTGAAGGCCCTGGCCCTTCCCACCCTCCGCCACCGCGTACAACTGCGCCCGGAGGCCGAGATGGAGGGCGTCACAGCCGACTCCGTCATCAACGCGACCCTCGCTCACGTCCCGGTCCCCCGCTGATGGCCCTCACCGGACGCGCCGCACTTCTCGCAGCCCTGGGTTCCCTCCCCGTCGGCATCTGGGAACCCAGCTGGACGGGCATCCTCGCGGTCAACGCACCCCTGGCAGTGGCCTGCGCCTGCGACTTCGCCCTGGCGGCACCCGTACGACGGCTCGGCCTGACCCGCTCCGGCGACACCTCCGCCCGCCTGGGCGAGGCGGCCGACGTCACCCTCACAGTCACCAACCCGTCCGGGCGCCTGCTCCGCGCCCACCTCCGCGACGCCTGGCCCCCCAGCAGCTGGCAGCCCGGCACGGAGGTGGAAGCCTCCCGCCACCGACTGACGGTCCCGGCCGGCGAACGCCGACGCCTCACCACTCGCCTACGCCCCACCCGCCGCGGTGACCGCCACGCCGACCGCGTGACGATCCGCTCCTACGGCCCCCTCGGGCTCTTCGCCCGCCAGGGCACCCACAAGGTCCCCTGGACAGTCCGCGTCCTGCCCCCGTTCACCAGCCGAAAGCACCTCCCCTCAAAGCTCGCCCGGCTGCGCGAGCTGGACGGCCGCACCAGCGTCCTCACCCGCGGTGAAGGCACGGAGTTCGACAGCCTGCGCGAGTACGTTCCCGGCGACGACACCCGTTCCATCGACTGGCGAGCCACCGCCCGCCAGACCTCCGTCGCCGTACGCACCTGGCGCCCCGAACGCGACCGCCACATCCTCGTCGTCCTCGACACCGGCCGCACCTCGGCAGGACGCGTGGGCGACGCCCCCCGCCTCGACGCCTCCATGGACGCGGCCCTGCTCCTGGCCGCCCTCGCCTCCCGCGCCGGCGACCGCGTGGACCTACTCGCCTACGACCGTGGAGTACGCGCCCTGGTCCAAGGCCGAACAGCCAACGACCTGCTCCCCTCGCTGGTCGGCGCAATGGCCACCCTCGAACCCGAACTCGTCGAAACGAACGCCCGCGGCCTCACGGCCACAGCCCTTCGTACGGCCCGCCGCCGCTCCCTGATCGTGCTGCTCACCAGCCTCGATGCCGCGCCCATCGAAGAGGGCCTGCTGCCCGTACTCCCTCAGCTCACCCAACGGCACACGGTCCTTCTGGCTTCAGTGGCGGATCCCCACATCGCCCGCATGGCCACGGCACGCGGCAACACCGAAGCGATCTACGAGGCCGCGGCCGCCGCCCAGGCCCAGACGGAACGCCATCGCACTGCGGAACAACTCCGCCGCCACGGAGTGACGGTCGTCGACGCGACACCGGACGACCTGGCTCCAGCGCTGGCCGACGCCTATCTTGCATTGAAAGCAGCCGGGCGCCTCTAAACAAAAAAGGGGGCGCATAGCGCCCCCTGAGATGAAACAAACCACAAAACACAGAAAGGCCCACACCATAAGGTGTGGGCCTTTCCACTCTAAAAGGAGTTCGGCGGTGTCCTACTCTCCCACAGGGTCCCCCCTGCAGTACCATCGGCGCTGTAAGGCTTAGCTTCCGGGTTCGGAATGTAACCGGGCGTTTCCCTCACGCTATGACCACCGAAACACTATGAAGTTCGACCGGAAAAAGACACAGTCGTTGCCTCAGAACTAACACAGTGGACGCGAGCAACTGAGGACAAGCCCTCGGCCTATTAGTACCGGTCACCTCCACCCATTACTGGGCTTCCAGATCCGGCCTATCAACCCAGTCGTCTACTGGGAGCCTTAACCCCTCAAGGGGGTGGGAGTCCTCATCTCGAAGCAGGCTTCCCGCTTAGATGCTTTCAGCGGTTATCCCTCCCGAACGTAGCCAACCAGCCATGCCCTTGGCAGGACAACTGGCACACCAGAGGTTCGTCCGTCCCGGTCCTCTCGTACTAGGGACAGCCCTTCTCAAGACTCCTACGCGCACAGCGGATAGGGACCGAACTGTCTCACGACGTTCTAAACCCAGCTCGCGTACCGCTTTAATGGGCGAACAGCCCAACCCTTGGGACCGACTCCAGCCCCAGGATGCGACGAGCCGACATCGAGGTGCCAAACCATCCCGTCGATATGGACTCTTGGGGAAGATCAGCCTGTTATCCCCGGGGTACCTTTTATCCGTTGAGCGACGGCGCTTCCACAAGCCACCGCCGGATCACTAGTCCCGACTTTCGTCCCTGCTCGACCCGTCGGTCTCACAGTCAAGCTCCCTTGTGCACTTACACTCAACACCTGATTACCAACCAGGCTGAGGGAACCTTTGGGCGCCTCCGTTACTCTTTAGGAGGCAACCGCCCCAGTTAAACTACCCATCAGACACTGTCCCTGATCCGGATCACGGACCCAGGTTAGACATCCAGCACGACCAGACTGGTATTTCAACGACGACTCCCCCTGAACTGGCGTCCAGAGTTCACAGTCTCCCAGCTATCCTACACAAGCCGAACCGAACACCAATATCAAACTGTAGTAAAGGTCCCGGGGTCTTTCCGTCCTGCTGCGCGAAACGAGCATCTTTACTCGTAGTGCAATTTCACCGGGCCTATGGTTGAGACAGTCGAGAAGTCGTTACGCCATTCGTGCAGGTCGGAACTTACCCGACAAGGAATTTCGCTACCTTAGGATGGTTATAGTTACCACCGCCGTTTACTGGCGCTTAAGTTCTCAGCTTCGCCACACCGAAATGTGACTAACCGGTCCCCTTAACGTTCCAGCACCGGGCAGGCGTCAGTCCGTATACATCGCCTTACGGCTTCGCACGGACCTGTGTTTTTAGTAAACAGTCGCTTCTCGCTGGTCTCTGCGGCCACCCCCAGCTCACCGTGTAAAACGGATCACCGGTGATGGCCCCCCTTCTCCCGAAGTTACGGGGGCATTTTGCCGAGTTCCTTAACCATAGTTCACCCGAACGCCTCGGTATTCTCTACCTGACCACCTGAGTCGGTTTAGGGTACGGGCCGCCATGAAACTCGCTAGAGGCTTTTCTCGACAGCATAGGATCATCCACTTCACCACAATCGGCTCGGCATCAGGTCTCAGCCTCATGTGCGACGGATTTACCTATCACACGGCCTACACCCTTACCCCGGGACAACCACCGCCCGGGCTGGACTACCTTCCTGCGTCACCCCATCACTCACCTACTACCACCTTGGATCAGCGGCTCCACCACTTTCCTTTCCCCGAAGGGTCCGGAACGGCTTCACGGCCTTAGCATCAATGGGTTCGATGTTTGACGCTTCACAGCGGGTACCGGAATATCAACCGGTTATCCATCGACTACGCCTGTCGGCCTCGCCTTAGGTCCCGACTTACCCTGGGCAGATCAGCTTGACCCAGGAACCCTTAGTCAATCGGCGCACACGTTTCCCACGTGTGTATCGCTACTCATGCCTGCATTCTCACTCGTGAACCGTCCACCACTAGCTTCCGCTGCAGCTTCACCCGGCACACGACGCTCCCCTACCCATCACAGCCGCCGTTGGGCGTATTGCTGCAATGACACGACTTCGGCGGTACGCTTGAGCCCCGCTACATTGTCGGCGCGGAATCACTAGACCAGTGAGCTATTACGCACTCTTTCAAGGGTGGCTGCTTCTAAGCCAACCTCCTGGTTGTCTCTGCGACTCCACATCCTTTCCCACTTAGCGTACGCTTAGGGGCCTTAGTCGATGCTCTGGGCTGTTTCCCTCTCGACCATGGAGCTTATCCCCCACAGTCTCACTGCCGCGCTCTCACTTACCGGCATTCGGAGTTTGGCTAAGGTCAGTAACCCGGTAGGGCCCATCGCCTATCCAGTGCTCTACCTCCGGCAAGAAACACACGACGCTGCACCTAAATGCATTTCGGGGAGAACCAGCTATCACGGAGTTTGATTGGCCTTTCACCCCTAACCACAGGTCATCCCCCAGGTTTTCAACCCTGGTGGGTTCGGTCCTCCACGAAGTCTTACCTCCGCTTCAACCTGCCCATGGCTAGATCACTCCGCTTCGGGTCTTGAGCGTGCTACTGAAACGCCCTATTAGGACTCGCTTTCGCTACGGCTACCCCACCCGGGTTAACCTCGCAACACACCGCAAACTCGCAGGCTCATTCTTCAAAAGGCACGCAGTCACGACGCATTGAGTAAACTCAATGCGCGACGCTCCCACGGCTTGTAGGCACACGGTTTCAGGTACTATTTCACTCCGCTCCCGCGGTACTTTTCACCATTCCCTCACGGTACTATCCGCTATCGGTCACCAGGGAATATTTAGGCTTAGCGGGTGGTCCCGCCAGATTCACACGGGATTTCTCGGGCCCCGTGCTACTTGGGTGTCTCTCAAACGAGCCGCTGATGTTTCGACTACGGGGGTCTTACCCTCTACGCCGGACCTTTCGCATGTCCTTCGCCTACATCAACGGTTTCTGACTCGTCTCACAGCCGGCAGACTGTGAAAGAGAGATCCCACAACCCCGAATGCGCAACCCCTGCCGGGTCTCACACGCATACGGTTTGGCCTCATCCGGTTTCGCTCGCCACTACTCCCGGAATCACGGTTGTTTTCTCTTCCTGCGGGTACTGAGATGTTTCACTTCCCCGCGTTCCCTCCACATACCCTATGTGTTCAGGTATGGGTGACAGCCCATGACGACTGCCGGGTTTCCCCATTCGGAAACCCCCGGATCAAAGCCTGGTTGACGACTCCCCGGGGACTATCGTGGCCTCCCACGTCCTTCATCGGTTCCTGGTGCCAAGGCATCCACCGTGCGCCCTTAAAAACTTGGCCACAGATGCTCGCGTCCACTGTGCAGTTCTCAAACAACGACCAGCCACCCATCACCCCGCCCTCACAGGCGAGTTCACTGGGGCCGGCATCGAGGGCGTTCATTCCCTCAGACACCCAACAGCGTGCCCGACACCTCCGCCACTCGTGATCAGCTTTCCACGCTCCGAAGAGCAGTACTGGCAGCCCGAGATGACTGAAAATGCCGAATAATCAACGTTCCACCCATGAGCAACCAGCATCGGACGTACGCCGATGTACTGGCCCTGGACCACCAAGCAAGCTTGGCGGCCTAGATGCTCCTTAGAAAGGAGGTGATCCAGCCGCACCTTCCGGTACGGCTACCTTGTTACGACTTCGTCCCAATCGCCAGTCCCACCTTCGACAGCTCCCTCCCCACAAGGGGGTTGGGCCACCGGCTTCGGGTGTTACCGACTTTCGTGACGTGACGGGCGGTGTGTACAAGGCCCGGGAACGTATTCACCGCAGCAATGCTGATCTGCGATTACTAGCAACTCCGACTTCATGGGGTCGAGTTGCAGACCCCAATCCGAACTGAGACAGGCTTTTTGAGATTCGCTCCACCTCGCGGTATCGCAGCTCATTGTACCTGCCATTGTAGCACGTGTGCAGCCCAAGACATAAGGGGCATGATGACTTGACGTCGTCCCCACCTTCCTCCGAGTTGACCCCGGCGGTCTCCTGTGAGTCCCCATCACCCCGAAGGGCATGCTGGCAACACAGGACAAGGGTTGCGCTCGTTGCGGGACTTAACCCAACATCTCACGACACGAGCTGACGACAGCCATGCACCACCTGTACACCGACCACAAGGGGGGCACCATCTCTGATGCTTTCCGGCGTATGTCAAGCCTTGGTAAGGTTCTTCGCGTTGCGTCGAATTAAGCCACATGCTCCGCTGCTTGTGCGGGCCCCCGTCAATTCCTTTGAGTTTTAGCCTTGCGGCCGTACTCCCCAGGCGGGGAACTTAATGCGTTAGCTGCGGCACCGACGACGTGGAATGTCGCCAACACCTAGTTCCCACCGTTTACGGCGTGGACTACCAGGGTATCTAATCCTGTTCGCTCCCCACGCTTTCGCTCCTCAGCGTCAGTAATGGCCCAGAGATCCGCCTTCGCCACCGGTGTTCCTCCTGATATCTGCGCATTTCACCGCTACACCAGGAATTCCGATCTCCCCTACCACACTCTAGCTAGCCCGTATCGAATGCAGACCCGGGGTTAAGCCCCGGGCTTTCACACCCGACGTGACAAGCCGCCTACGAGCTCTTTACGCCCAATAATTCCGGACAACGCTTGCGCCCTACGTATTACCGCGGCTGCTGGCACGTAGTTAGCCGGCGCTTCTTCTGCAGGTACCGTCACTTTCGCTTCTTCCCTGCTGAAAGAGGTTTACAACCCGAAGGCCGTCATCCCTCACGCGGCGTCGCTGCATCAGGCTTTCGCCCATTGTGCAATATTCCCCACTGCTGCCTCCCGTAGGAGTCTGGGCCGTGTCTCAGTCCCAGTGTGGCCGGTCGCCCTCTCAGGCCGGCTACCCGTCGTCGCCTTGGTGAGCCATTACCTCACCAACAAGCTGATAGGCCGCGGGCTCATCCTTCACCGCCGGAGCTTTCAACCACCACCCATGCGAGTGGCAGTGATATCCGGTATTAGACCCCGTTTCCAGGGCTTGTCCCAGAGTGAAGGGCAGATTGCCCACGTGTTACTCACCCGTTCGCCACTAATCCCCACCGAAGTGGTTCATCGTTCGACTTGCATGTGTTAAGCACGCCGCCAGCGTTCGTCCTGAGCCAGGATCAAACTCTCCGTGAATGTTTACCCGTAATCGGGTGCACACACACGAGAGCGGAACAACCACCGGAATAAGGCGGTCGTTCACAGCGTCCTCGCTGTGTTTATTTCAAAGGAACCTCGTCCCAGCAGATGCTGGAGACGGGGTATCAACATATCTGGCGTTGATTTTTGGCACGCTGTTGAGTTCTCAAGGAACGGACGCTTCCTTTGTACTCACCCTCTCGGGCTTTCCTCCGGGCTTTTCCCTTCGGTCTTGCGTTTCCGACTCTATCAGACCGTTTCCGGTTCCAATTTCCTCGGTGCTTTCCAGGTTCCCGCTCTCGCGTTTCCCTTTCCGGCGGTCCCAACATTATCAGAACTTTCGGACCGGATTGACCGGCCATCTGTTTCCGATTCATCGGGAAGTGGCTTCTTCGAAATCAAGATTTCCAGAAGCAGACAGACACTTACCGCTGCCGAGCGGGATGAACCCGGCTCCAGGCAACTGTTCGAATCTACCTCCCCGCACGGTCCGTGTCAACGGCTCCTGTGGGGCGAAGGAGACAGTAGCAGCTCAGCACGGCCCGTCGCACATCAGGCAGCTGTGGGGACGGTGGCGCTGCGTTCGGCCGCCTCGACGTCACCTGTGTCGCCCGCACGCGCCGCTCGTCCGCCCAGGACGAAGACGTAGGCGAGGAAGCCCAGCTCGGCGCCGACCCCTATGGCTATACGGGCCCAGGTGGGCAGGCCCGAGGGCGTGACGAAGCCTTCTATGGCGCCGGAGACGAACAGGACCAGGGCGAGACCTATGGCCATGCCGACTGCGGCTCGGCCCTCCTCCGCCAGTGCGGTGCGTCGGGAGCGGGGGCCCGGATCGATCAGGGTCCAGCCGAGACGCAGCCCCGTGCCGGCGGCGACGAAGACCGCCGTGAGTTCGAGGAGGCCGTGTGGGAGTACGAGGCCGAGAAAGGTGTCGAGGCGGCCGACGGAGGACATCAGGCCGGCGCCGATGCCGAGGTTGAGCATGTTCTGGAAGAGGATCCAGAGGACCGGGAGGCCGAGGAAGATCCCCAGGACCAGGCACATGGCGGCGGCCTGAGCGTTGTTCGTCCAGACCTGGGCGGCGAACGAGGCCGCGGGGTGGCTGGAGTAGTACGTCTCGTACTGGCCGCCAGGGCGGGTGAGCTCGCGCAGCTCGCTGGGGGCCGCGATGGAGGACTGCACCTCGGGGTGGGTGCCGATCCACCAGCCCAGGAGGGCTGCGATGACGGTGGACAGCAGTGCGGTGGGCACCCACCAGTGGCGTGATCGGTAGACGGCGGCGGGGAAGCCGTGTGCCAGGAAGCGCGTGACATCGCGCCAAGAGGCGCGGCGGGTTCCTGTGACGGCACTACGCGCGCGTGCCACGAGCTGGCTGAGCCGCCCGGTGAGCTGTGGGTCGGGGGCGTTGGACTGGATCAGGGAGAGGTGAGTGGCGGTGCGCTGGTAGAGGGCGACGAGTTCGTCCGTCTCGGCCCCGTTGAGGCCGCGCTGGCGCCGGAGCAGGGCGTCGAGGCGGTCCCACTCGGCTCGGTGGGCGGTGACGAAGACGTCGAGGTCCATCGGTTTGCCTGCTCCTCGGCTGATCGTCTGCGGTCCGTCGTGGATGTCAGCTTGTCTTACTGCGGCGCGATGCGTCCTCAGCTTGGCAGACTGGCTGTTCACGAGGCAGGTCAGGGGAAGGACGGCGGACGTGAGTGAGCTGGTGACGGGCGAGGCGGTGGCGCTCGAGTTGCGCCCCGCGAGGCTGCCCAGCAGGGCGTTGGCCGTGCTGCTCGACCTGATAGTGGTCATGGTCGTGTACATCGCCGTGACTATCGCGGTGGTGGCCGCTTCCGCGTCGCTCGACGACGCGGCCCAGGTGGCGCTGTCGATCGCCGTGTTCCTGCTCGTTCTGGTGGGCGGACCGATCGCGGTGGAGACGCTCAGCCATGGGCGGTCCCTGGGGAAGCTCGCCGTGGGACTCCGGGTGGTGCGGGACGACGGTGGGCCCATCCGGTTCCGGCATGCGCTGGTGCGGGGTGCGATCGGTGTGGTCGAGATTCTGCTGACGTTCGGGGTCGTGGCCTGTGTCGCCTCGCTTGTCTCGGCGCGCGGGCGTCGGCTCGGGGACGTGTTCGCGGGGACGCTGGTGGTGCGGGAGCGGATTCCCGTGGCACCCAGCGGATTCGTGCCGCCGCCTCCGCCGTGGTTGGCCGGCCGGTTCGCCGAACTAGACCTGTCGCCGGTTCCCGACGGCCTGTGGCTTGCCATCCGTCAGTACCTGACGCGGATGCACCAACTCGATCCGCAGGTCGGCCAGGCTATGGCGGAGCGGCTGGCGACCGATCTCGCGACGCATACGGGCGCTCCGGCGCCACGGGATGTACCGCCGGGTGCGTATCTGACGGCAGTGGTGCAGGAGCGCCAGGCCCGCGAGTCCCGGCGGGCCTTCGGCACCGCTACGGCGGGGGCACAGGCTGGTCACGCGTACCCGGTAGCGCGACCCACTGCACCGTCCTCTCCTCCCCCGCTGTCCGAGGAGTCCTCCGCCGGCCCCCGGCCCACCGTGCCGCCGGAGGGCAGGCCCGCCTCCGGGTTCGTTCCGCCCGCGTGATCCCGCAGGTTCAGTCGAGCCGTGACTCGGGGAACGTCGACGGCGGTGATTCGAGGTCCTCCAGCTCGATGCCGGGGGCCGCGAGGACCACGTCCCCGGCGATGTGCACGGTGTGCTGCTCTCCCGTGTCCAGCGCTGTGACCTGGTATTCCTCCACGGTCAGCGGGCCGTTGTCAGTGGCGTGTGCTTCTCTTTTCAGCAAGGTCCAGGACTGGTCCACGGTGCGCGGCGCGAGGACGGGGTCCGTGAAGGCCACGAGGCGTACGCGAGTTGCTGATGCGGAGGGGGTGAGGCGCAGGAGACGGGTGGTGGCGACGAGGAACGCGGGGGATGTGCCGGTGAAGGCGTGTGCGGGAACGTTGCCTTCCGTGGCGTGGGTCCCGGTGGGGTCCGTGCGAACCCAGGTGACGCCGTCGAGCGCGGCACCTCGTACCTGCCAGCTCCCGGCGTGCAGTTCGAGGCGGATGGGGCGGCCGAGTTCGTCGAGGGTGAGGTCGACCGAGCCACTGTGATCGCCCGCGGGGGTGGTCAGTTGAGAGACATAGCGCCAGCCGGACGGGCCGGGGGCGCACTGGAAGTGTTCTTCCGCGAGGGGGGTGTGATCGTGCGGATCGTGGAGCGAATAACGGCCGCGGGGCATGGGAGTCCTGGGTTCTGACGGGCTGTCCGGCCTGACGGTCACACGGCGAGGGAGCTGGACCGAAAAGGGTCACAGGGCCGAAGGGGCAGGCCCCCGACACGGGGGTGCGGGGGCCTGCCTCTGAGGGACTACTGCTGTGCCGTACGGCTCAGTAGCGGTAGTGGTCCGACTTGTACGGGCCGTCGACCTCGACGCCGATGTACGACGCCTGCTCGGGGCGCAGCTGGGTCAGCTTGACGCCCAGCGCGTCCAGGTGGAGGCGGGCGACCTTCTCGTCGAGGTGCTTGGGCAGCACGTAGACATCGGTCGGGTACTCGTCGGGCTTGGTGAACAGCTCGATCTGGGCCAGGGTCTGGTCCGCGAAGGAGTTGGACATCACGAACGACGGGTGGCCGGTGGCGTTGCCCAGGTTCAGCAGGCGGCCCTCGGACAGGACGATGAGCACCTTGCCGTCGGGGAACGTCCAGGTGTGGACCTGCGGCTTGACCTCGTCCTTGACGATGCCGGGGATCTGGGCGAGGCCGGCCATGTCGATCTCGTTGTCGAAGTGACCGATGTTGCCGACGATCGCCTGGTGCTTCATCTTGGCCATGTCCGAGGCCATGATGATGTCCTTGTTGCCCGTCGTGGTGACGAAGATGTCGGCCTTGTCGACGACCTCGTCCAGCGTCGTGACCTGGTAGCCGTCCATCGCCGCCTGCAGGGCGCAGATCGGGTCGATCTCGGTGACGATGACGCGGGCACCCTGGCCGCGCAGGGACTCCGCGCAGCCCTTGCCCACGTCACCGTAGCCGCAGACGACCGCGGTCTTGCCGCCGATGAGGACGTCGGTGGCGCGGTTGATGCCGTCGATCAGGGAGTGGCGGCAGCCGTACTTGTTGTCGAACTTCGACTTGGTGACGGCGTCGTTCACGTTGATCGCCGGGAACAGGAGGGTGCCGTCGCGGTGCATCTCGTACAGGCGGTGGACACCGGTCGTGGTCTCCTCGGTCACGCCGCGGATCTCCGAGGCGAGCTGGGTCCACTTCTGCGAGCCGTCGGTGATGGTGCGGTTGAGGAGTTCGAGAATTACGCGGTGCTCGTCGTTCTCGGCGGTGTCGACCGAGGGGACCTTGCCGGCCTTCTCGTACTCGACGCCCTTGTGGACGAGGAGGGTGGCGTCACCGCCGTCGTCCAGGATCATGTTCGGGCCGCCGGTGGGGCTGTTCGGCCAGGTCAGCGCCTGCTCCGTGCACCACCAGTACTCCTCCAGGGTCTCGCCCTTCCAGGCGAAGACCGGGATGCCCTGAGGGTTGTCGGGCGTACCGTTCGGGCCGACGGCGACGGCGGCGGCCGCGTGGTCCTGGGTGGAGAAGATGTTGCAGGACACCCAGCGGACCTCGGCGCCCAGGGCGACCAGGGTCTCGATCAGGACGGCGGTCTGCACGGTCATGTGCAGCGAGCCCATGATGCGGGCGCCGGCCAGCGGCTGGGTGGCCGCGAACTCCTTGCGGATCGCCATCAGGCCGGGCATCTCGTGCTCGGCGAGAGTGATCTCCTTGCGGCCGAAGGCGGCCAGGGAGAGGTCGGCGACCTTGAAGTCCTGTCGGTTTTCGACAGTCGTCATTCGAGCTGCTCCTCGGGGTTGGGGCGAGGTGGGTACGGCTGGTCTGCGCGGCGGCGGACACGGGGGGGTGCCCGAAGAGGACACAGGCATGCCCGGTGCGCTCAGCGCAGTCCGTCGGAGGCCCTCTCTCCCTCGGTCGGTCCGCGGTGGGACCGCCCGACCGCCATCAGCAGCGACGTCTGGCTCCGTCCCAAGCTACACCGATCGGCGGAGGCACCCCAGTCCGGCTCCGCATACATCAGGCCGATCAGGGCGGCCGTCCGGAATGTCGGCAGATTGCCGTCAACCGTCCTGACAGGGTGCCCCGACGACGGTGACACCAGGGCTACGAACTGCGGAACAGGCGACAACGGACCAGGTCATCCGGGGACTTTTGCTTCGTGGGCGGTCTGGGCAGGTGAGGGGGGATGCGAAGCGATCGGAACATCTGATCGATCTTGCGGGGCGTCCGGGACGGCGTTTCCGCGTGACAAAGGCGTTAGGAGATCGACGTGACCAGTCCGGCCGGACCTCCCCCCACGGGCGGCGGCAGCGAGCAGCAGCGAGTGAGGCTGCTGGCGGTGACCGCATGCCCGACCGGCATCGCGCACACGTACATGGCTGCGGAGAAGCTCGCGCAGGCCGCCGCGAGCCGTGGCATCGACATGAAGGTGGAGACCCAGGGATCGATCGGGGCTGAAAACGTCCTCGATGACAACGATGTCAGCAACGCGGACGGCATCATCGTCGCCGCGGACAAGGACGTGGACCTGGGCCGTTTCGTAGGCAAGCGTGTGCTGACCGTGGGGGTGGCTGAGGCGATCCACCATCCTGAGCGATTGCTCGAACAGGTGCGGTCGGCGCCGGTGCACGCTGCGGGCGCCAACCCAGCCGCATGGCTGTCGGGCGGCGGCAAAGAGCGGAGCGTCGGGTACAAGGCGCTGATGAACGGGGTCAGTTACATGATCCCGTTCGTGGTGGTCGGCGGGCTGCTGATCGCGATCTCGCTCTCGCTCGGCGGGCACACCGACCCGTCCGGCGGCCTGGTCATCCCGAAGGACTCCTTCTGGATGGACATCAACAACATCGGCGTCATCGGCTTCACGCTGATGGTGCCGATCCTGTCCGGCTACATCGCCTACGCCATCGGGGACCGCCCGGCTCTCGTCCCCGGCATGATCGGTGGCTGGATCGCGAACACGGGTTCGCTGTACGACTCGAAGGCGGGCGCCGGGTTCATCGGGGCGATCGTGACCGGGTTCCTCGCCGGGTATCTGGTGCTGTGGATCAAGAAGGTCAAGGTCCCGAAGTTCGTGCAGCCGATCATGCCGATCATCGTGATCCCGATCCTGGCGACCACGGTGCTCGGGCTGTTCTTCATCTACGTCATCGGGAAGCCGATCTCCTGGGTGTTCGAGCACCTGACCGACTGGCTCAGCGGGATGACCGGCACCAGCGCGATCCTGCTGGGCGCGATTCTGGGGCTCATGATCGCGTTCGACATGGGTGGACCGGTCAACAAGACGGCCTTCCTGTTCGGCGCGGGGCTGATCGCGACCGGCAACCAGACGGTCATGGGCATGTGCGCGGCCGCGATCCCGGTCATGCCGTTGGGGCAGGGCCTGGCCACGCTGATCCGGAACCGGCTCTACACCGAGCAGGAGCGCGAGACCGGACTGGCCGCGCTGTTCATGGGCTGTTTCGGCATCTCCGAGGGCGCTATCCCGTTCGCGGCGGCGCGGCCCGCGCAGGTCATCCCGGCCAACATGCTCGGTGGCGCGGTGGCTGGTGCGGTCGCCGGTGTCGCCGGTGTCGAGGACGCCGTGCCGCACGGTGGGCCGATCGTGGCGGTGCTCGGTGCGGTGAGCGGGGTGCCGATGTTCTTCGTGGCCGTGCTGATCGGCACGGCGGTCACCGCGCTGACGACGGTCACGCTGGTCGACATCAGTGAGCGGAGGCGCAAGGGCGCGGCACCGACGCCTGGACTGGGTGTGATCGAGCCGGGTGCGGCCGGTCCGCTGGAGCCCGCGCTGGTGGGGGTGGGCACCGGTGCGGCGGCCGGTGGAGCCGCCGGTGCCGTGGTGGCGCAGCGGATCGTCGCCTCGTCGAGCGCGCCCGCCACGGAGGCGGCCCCGGCCGGGGCATCGAAAGCCGCGGACCTCGACGCCGGTGCCGGTGCCGGTGCCGGTGCCGGTAGCGGTGCTGATGCGGACGCTGAAGCCGGCACCGAAGCCGATATGACCGCCGGGGCCGAGACCGGTGCCAGTGCGGAAGCCGAAGGCTTGCCCAGGGCCGCGCCCGACCGCGAGGTCCTCTCCGGCTACCTCACCGAACAGACCGTGAAGGTCGCTCTCGACGCCCGGGACAAGGAGGCGGCCGTCCGGGAGATGGCGCAGCTGCTCGCCCGGAGCGGCAAGGTGGCGGACGTGGACGAGTTGGTCGCCACCGCCCTGCGGCGCGAGGCGCAGGGGACCACCGGGCTCGGGGAGGAGATAGCGATACCGCACGCCAAGACGGATGCCGTGACCGCGCCCGTCGTCGGGTTCGCACGGTCCGCCGAGGGTGTCGAGTGGGGCTCGCTGGACGGTACGAAGGCCCGGCTGGTGTTCATGATCTCCGTACCGGAGGCGGCCGCGGGCGACGAACACCTGCGCATCCTGGCCCTGTTGTCGCGGAAGCTGATGGACCCCGGGTTCCGGGAGCGGCTTCTCGCTGCGCCGGACGAGCGGGCCGTGCTGGACGTGCTGAGCGAGATCAGGTGAGTGAAGGGCCCGCGTCCCGGTGTGGGGACGCGGGCCCGTACAGCCGCTGCTGTGGACCGGTGATCAGTGCTCGGCGGGATGCTGTGCCGGTCCGCCGGGGGTCGCTTCGCGGTCGGGGCCCTTGAGGGCCTCGGCCTCGCTGTAGATGTCCGGTTCGAGGTAGATGACGCGGGCGATGGGGACGGCCTCGCGGATGCGGGGGACTCGGCGGCGTTGATCGCGGAGGCGACCTCGCCGGCCGTGTCGTCGTGCTGGACGGCGATCTTGGCGGCGACGAGCAGTTCCTCGGGGCCGAGGTGGAGCGTGCGCATGTGGATGATGCCGGTGACGGTGTCGCCGTCGACGATCGCGGCCTCGATCTTCTGGACCGTCTCGATACCGGCGGCCTCGCCGAGCAGCAGGGACTTGGTCTCCACCGCCAGGACGAGGGCGATCACGATGAGCAGGATGCCGATGCAGAGGGTGCCGATGCCGTCCCAGACGCCGTCACCGGTGAGCAGGGCCAGGCCGACGCCGCCCAGGGCGAGGACCAGGCCGACGAGGGCGCCGAAGTCCTCCAGGAGGACGACCGGGAGTTCGGGTGCCTTGGCCCGGCGCACGAACTCCGTCCAGGAGAGGCTGCCGCGCAGCGGGTTGGACTCCTTGATGGCCGTCCGGAAGGAGAAGCCCTCGGCGATGATGGCGAAGACGAGGACGCCCACCGGCCAGTACCAGTGCTCGATCTCGTGCGGGTGCTTGATCTTCTCGAAGCCCTCGTAGACGGCGAACATGCCGCCGATCGAGAAGAGCACGATGGAGACCAGGAAGGCGTAGATGTAGCGCTCGCGGCCGTAGCCGAAGGGGTGCTGCGGGGTGGCCTCGCGCTGGGACTTCTTGCCGCCGAGCAGCAGCAGGAACTGGTTTCCGGAGTCGGCGAGCGAGTGCACGCCCTCGGCGAGCATCGACGACGAGCCGCTGAACGCGAACGCCACGAACTTGGATGCCGCGATCGCGAGGTTGGCGCCGAGTGCCGCCACGATCGCCCTGGTTCCGCCTGACGCGCTCATCTGGTCGCGTTGTCCCTTCGCCTCAAGTACCTCTACGCCGTCCAGGCCTTTGCCCGTCCTTTGCCGGGGGGCCATTCTTGCAGCCTCACCCGGATCGGACGTCTCAGTCGTCCACAGGACCGGTCATACGATCACACGCCTCGGTCGCACGCCTGAGTCGCCCGCCTCGGTCACACGATCACGGTCGCCCGGAAGACCGTGCCCGTGCCGGACACCTCGGCTTTCTCTCCCGCCGGGACGAACACCGACTGGCCGGGGCTCAGTTCGTGTTCCCCGGCTCGCACGGAACCTGCCGTGCAGAGCAGGATCTGCGGAGTCGGACGGGTCAGGTCATGGGCGGCGGCACCCTCGGGGAGGACGTACCGGGACAGTCGGAACTCGTCGATGGGGGTCTCGTAGACCTCCTCCCCGTCGGGGGCGGCCTCGGGGCGGAGCACGCCGGGGTCGGCGGCCTCGAAGCGGACGATGCGCAGGAGTTCGGGCACGTCGACGTGCTTGGGGGTGAGGCCGCAGCGCAGGACGTTGTCGGAGTTGGCCATGATCTCGACACCCAGGCCGCTGAGGTACGCGTGCGGGATGCCCGCGCCGAGGAACAGGGCCTCGCCGGGCTGGAGCCGGACGTGGTTGAGGAGCATCGCGGCGATGACGCCCGGGTCGCCCGGGTAGTGGTGGGCGATCTCGGCGTACGGGGCGTGCTCGCCGCCGAGGCGGGCGCAGGCGGCCGCGGCCTCGGCGACCGTGTGGGCCATCTCCGCGCGGTCGGCGGTCAGGACTGCCGTCAGGACCTCGCGCAGGGCCGCCTCCTCGGGGCGGGCGTGCAGGAGGTCGACGTACGGCTTGAGGGAGTCGACGCCGAGCGCGTCGAGCAGCTCGGCCGCGCGCGTGGGTTCACGGAAGCCGCACAGGCCGTCGAACTCGATGAGCGCGCAGATCAGTTCGGGCTTGTGGTTGGCGTCCTTGTAGTTGCGGTGGCCCGCGTCCACGGGGATGCCGCGGCGCTCCTCGTCGTCGTACCCCTCCTTCGCCTGGGCGAGGTCGGGGTGCACCTGGAGGGAGAGGGGGGCGCCCGCGGCGAGGATCTTGAGCAGGAAGGGCAGGCGGGGGCCGAACTTGGCGACCGCCTCGGCGCCGAGTTCCTTCGCCGGGTCCGCGTCGATGACCTCGACGAGTGTGCCCCGACCGGTGCGGGAGGGGGCTCCTGGGTGGGCGCCCATCCACATCTCCGCCTGCGGTTCACCGGTCGGTTCGACGCCGAGGAGTTCGGGGATGGCGGTGGTGGAACCCCAGGCGTAGGGGCGAACGGTGTTGTCGAGGCGGTCCATCAGGCTCTTTCTGTACGTACGGCGATCAGGGCGTCCTGAGCGATGTCAGGCCCCCGAGGCGAGCGCCAGGTAAACGGCGGCGAAATCCGTGACGGCGATCAGTTCCGCGAGGGTCTCGATCTCACCGCCGGACTCCGGCTCCAGCTCGCTGATCGGCGTGTCGTGGCTCAGGGCCAGGTCACGGGCGGCCGGGGCGGCGCTGAGACCGCCGATCGGACGGTCGCGAAGGAGCACCACGCGTGCGTGCAGCGCGGGGGCTTCCTCGACGCGGTCGCGGAAGAAGTCGTCGGGGTCGGCGCTGGCGGCCAGTGGTCCGGCGAGCAGCGTGCTGTGCGCGGCGAGGGCCTCGGGCAGCTCGGAGACCACGGACGGGCGGCCGGAGAGTTCGGCGAGGGCCGCGGCGAAACGGCGGCCCGCGGGCCCCGCGGAGGTGCCCTCGGTCCAGATCACCGGGAGCGCGTCGGCGAGTTCGGCGGCGAGGGTCTTGGCCGGGTTGCTGTAGGTCGCGATGGCGGGGCCGCAGCGCTCGGCGATGTTGTCGAGGCGGCCGGCGATCTTCTCGAGGGTGTCGGGCGGTGCGGTGAGCAGGCCGGCGCGGTCGAGGATCGCCAGGAGCGGGGTGAGCAGGGCCCACAGGACGCCGGGTGCGGATGCGGTGAGGGGCGTGTTCTGCTCGTACGGCGCCGTCGCGAGGGACACGAACAGACCGTGCGCGCCCTCGACCGCCTCGGAGAGCGGGGTACGGGCGGGAGCCACGGCGACGACCGTGCAGCCGCGGCGGTAGGCCTGGTCGGCAAGCAGGGACAGGCCCGGTTCGGTGCCGTCGGGGGTGGCGATCAGGAGCAGGTCGACCGAGCCCGCCCACCCGGGGAGTTCCCAGCGCAGGGCGCCCGCGGCGGGGGCGACGCCGGTGGGGGCGAGGCGGGTGACGGGGCTGCCGGCGCCGGCGAGCGTGCCGAGGAGGTCGGCCACGTGGGTGGCGGCGGCGCCGGGGCCCGCGATGAGCACCGCGCGCGGGCGGCCGTCCGGCTTGAGGTCGTTCACCCCGGCCTCGGCGGCGTGCCGGGCTGCTGTGCGGACACGGGCGCCGGCCTCCGCGGCACCGCGGAGCAGGCCTCGGCGGTCGGCCGCCGAGAGGGCCTCAGGGGTGTCTAGCAGCGATTCGTCGAGCATGGGGCGGCAGCCTCCGATCGCCGGGTCTCCGGGACGCCGGATTGTCGCTTCGCCGGGTCGTCGAGAGCCGGATGGTCGCTTCGCCGGGTCGTCGGTCGCGCGGGTCCGGGACACCGGTGGTCGCTGTGGGTCGCTGTGTCGTTGTCGCTTACGGCAACTGGGCGCCGTCGCGCCTGCGGCGGTGCGGGGCTTACGCTGGGCGGCGGGCCTCGTCGACGAGGAGGACGGGGATGCCGTCGCGGACGGGGTATGCCAGGCCGCAGTCCTGGCCGGTGCAGATCAGCTCGGTGTCCTGCTCCTTGAGGGGGGCGTGGCAGGCCGGGCAGGCGAGGATCTCCAGGAGGCCGGCTTCGAGCGGCATGGGGGTTCCCTTCGGGGCGTACGGCAGCTTGCGCGGATGTGCCTGGTCAGGGTACCGCCGGGAAGAGGGGGGTGTGGGGGTGGACCCCCGCTCCTCAAACGCCGACGGGACTGAATTTCACAACCCCCGCTCCCGGGGCCCCCGCGATCTCCCTCAGGCTCTGATGATCGCCAAGACCTCGTCCCGTACCTTCGCCATCGTCGCCTCGTCCCTCGCCTCCGCGTTCAGGCGCAGAAGGGGTTCGGTGTTGGAGGGGCGGACGTTGAACCACCAGTCGGCAGCGGTGATGGTGAGGCCGTCGAGTTCGTCGAGGCGTACGCCCTCCTGGCTCTCGTAGGCCGCCCTGACGGCCGCGAGGCGGTCCGCCTGGTCGGCGACCGTGGAGTTGATCTCGCCGGAGCCGACGTAGCGGTCGTACTGGGCGACCAGGGACGACAGCGGGCCTTCCTGACCGCCCAGCGCGGCCAGGACGTGCAGGGCCGCCAGCATGCCCGTGTCGGCGTTCCAGAAGTCCTTGAAGTAGTAGTGCGCGGAGTGCTCGCCCCCGAAGATGGCGCCGGTCCTCGCCATTTCGGCCTTGATGAAGGAGTGGCCCACGCGGGTGCGTACCGGAGTGCCGCCGTTCTCCTCGACGACCTCCGGGACCGTCCAGGACGTGATCAGGTTGTGGATGACCGTGCCCTTGCCGCCGTGCCTGGCGAGCTCCCGGGCGGCGACGAGGGCGGTGACGGCGGACGGGGAGACCGGGTCGCCGTGCTCGTCGACGACGAAGCAGCGGTCGGCGTCGCCGTCGAAGGCGATGCCGAGGTCGGCCCCCTCCTCGCGGACGCGCTTCTGGAGGTCGACGATGTTGGCCGGGTCGAGGGGGTTGGCCTCGTGGTTGGGGAAGGTGCCGTCCAGCTCGAAGTACATCGGGACGGTGTCCAGGGGCAGTCCGGAGAACACGGTCGGGACGGTGTGGCCGCCCATGCCGTTGCCCGCGTCGACGACGACCTTCAGGGGGCGGATGGAGGTCACGTCGACGAGGGAGAGCAGGTGGGCCGCGTAGTCCTCCAGCGTGTCCCGCCCAGTGATCGTCCCCGTCGGGCCCGCGGGCTCCGGGGCACCCGTCCCGCTCCACCGCTCGACCAGTGCGCGGATCTCGGCGAGGCCGGTGTCCTGGCCGACGGGGGCCGCGCCCGCGCGGCACATCTTGATGCCGTTGTACTGGGCCGGGTTGTGGCTGGCCGTGAACATCGCGCCCGGCAGGTTCAGCGCGCCGGAGGCGTAGTACAGCTGGTCCGTCGAGCACAGGCCGATCTCGGTGACGTCCACGCCGCGGGCGGCCGCTCCGCGGGCGAAGGCCCGCGACAGGGCGGGGGACGTGGGCCGCATGTCGTGACCCGTCACGATGGCGCTCGCCCCGGTCACCTGGACGAAGGCGGCACCGAAGAGCTCGGCCAGCGTCTCGTCCCACTGGTCGGGAACGACTCCGCGCACGTCGTAAGCCTTCACGAGCTGTGACAGATCAGCCACGGCCAACCCTTCTGAAAGTCCGTTCGGTCACCACAAACTACCCGGATCCACTGACAGCGCGTACGCGGGAGCGGAGTGGACGCCCAGCCGTTATCTGAGGTCAGAGGGCATCAAGGGGGGTCAGGGCAGCATCTCGGCCAGCACGGGCGAGCTCTGCCCGACCACGATCAGGCTCATCACCAGCAGCAGCCCGAAACTCCAGGGCAGCACCTTGCGCAGCAGGTCCCCCTCGCGGCCTGCCAGGCCGACGGCCGCGCAGGCGATGGTGAGGTTCTGCGGCGAGATCATCTTGCCGAGGACTCCGCCCGAGCTGTTGGCGGCGGCCAGGAGTTCGGGCGACAGCCCGGACTCGCGTGCGGCGGTCACCTGCAACGCCCCGAACAGCGCGTTGGCCGAGGTGTCCGAGCCGGAGACGGCCACCCCGAACCAGCCGAGGACCGGCGACAGGAAGGCCGGTCCGGCGCCCGCGGCGGCCACGAAGTGACCGATGGTGGCGGCCTGTCCGGAGAGGTTCATGACGTACGCGAGCGCGAGTACGGAGGTCACGGTCAGGATCGCGAACCTCAACTCATGGACGGTCGCCGCCCATTCGCGGACCGCCACGCGCGCGTGCACGCCGAGCACGAGCGCCGTGAGGATGCCCGCGAACAGCACGAGGGTGCCGCCGGTGGAGACGACCGGCCAGGTGAAGACGTTGCCGCCGACCCGGTCCCCGTCGGGGTTCACGACGTCGAGGAAGGGCCAGTCGTACATCCGGGTCGCCTTCGCGAGCCAGTCCTTGACGGCCGGGATCTGCGCGACGGAGAAGATCACGACGATCAGCGCGTACGGCGAGTAGGCGCGCAGGACTTCACCGCGCGGGTCGGTCTCGTCGAGGTCCTCGCTGCGCGCGCCGGTCAGCACGGACGCGCGTACGGACTCGTCGGCCGGTACGCGTGCGCGTGGGACGGCGACCAGGGCGGCGGCGCCCGCCAGGGCGGCCCCGATGTCGGCCAGTTGGGCGGAGACGTAGTTGGAGGCCGCGAACTGGGCGACGGCGAAGGCGACTCCGCAGACCAGGGCGGGCACCCAGGTCTCGCGCAGGCCCCGTCCGCCGTCCACCAGGAAGACCAGCACCAGGGGCACCACGAGGGCCAGCAACGGCGTCTGACGGCCCACCACGGACGCCACGTCGTCCAGCGGCAGCCCGGTGACCTGCGCCAGTGTCACGACCGGTGTGCCCATGGCACCGAAGGCGACCGGCGCGGTGTTGGCGACCAGCGCGACGACCGCCGCGCGCACCGGGTCGAAGCCGAGGGCGACGAGCATGACCGAGCAGATCGCGACCGGGGCACCGAACCCGGCGAGTGCCTCCAGGAGCGCGCCGAAGCAGAAGGCGACGACGAGGGCCTGGACGCGCGGGTCGTCGGAGAGCCGCCCGAAGGAGCGGCGCAGGATGTCGAAGTGCCGGGTGCGGACGGTCATCCGGTACACCCACAGGGCGTTGACGACGATCCACAGGATGGGGAAGAGGCCGAAGGCGGCCCCCTGGGCGGCGCTGGAGAGGGTCTGGCCCAGCGGCATGCCGTAGGCGAGCCAGGCGACCAGAGCGGCCGCCAGAAGGCCTGTGAGGCCCGCCAGGTGGGCCTTCATGCGGACGCCGCCGAGCAGGACGAGGACGATCACGAGGGGCAGGGTCGCGACGAGGGCGGACAGCCCGAGCGAGTCGGCGACGGGGTCGAGTTCCTGGACGTACACGGGCGCCTCCCCGATTCCGTCATGCGGAAAGCGATTTCTCACTTCGGCTTACGGAATGGTCGTGTCCGCGCCAAGGATCCGTCAACGGGTGTGCGTCACTCGATGGAACACGGGCACAAGAGGCAGAGAGAGCGGCTCAGTTGTCCGGGGAGCGCAGCACCCGGAGGTGGCCTCGGCGTGCGACCTCCATCGGGTCGGCCCGCCGGGCTCCGCCTGCTTCGGCGGCGCGCTCCTGCGGACGGGCCGCCTCACGCACGGCGTTGGCAAGCGCTTCCAGATCGTCCCCGCTGGGCCTGGCGGGCGCCGAGCCGTCGAGAAGCCGGACGACCTCCCAGCCGCGCGGGGCGGTGAGGCGCTCGGAGTGCTCGGCACACAGGTCGTAGCAGTGGGGTTCGGCGTAGGTGGCGAGCGGGCCGAGGACCGCGGTCGAGTCGGCGTAGACGTACGTCAGCGTCGCGACG
The DNA here is from genome assembly GCF_049739545.1 of Streptomyces sp. SLBN-8D4. NCBI lineage: Bacteria > Bacillati > Actinomycetota > Actinomycetes > Kitasatosporales > Streptomycetaceae > Streptomyces > Streptomyces sp. SLBN-8D4. The sequence continues at coordinate 5,834,107 of NZ_JBMGQC010000001.1, read as the reverse complement.
GCGGGACGGCCGCAAGCGGTGCGCGAACAGCGACGTACAGGGCTCACGACGTTGGACGGTACCGCACTCTTGAGCGGGCCGCGACGACTCTCCCCCAGGTCACTTCACCGTGTCGTGCTGTGAAACGCCCCACACGCCACTCCGATCACACCGCCATGACCTGCGCGGACACCCGGTTTCGAGGGGTCGAACAGACCTGAGGCCGATCATCACTCGGGACAAACCATGTCAATCGCCTTGGGATCGCCGGTCTCGGAGAGATACGGAATCGAGCCCAACCTTGGCTGGAATGGTCAACGGCCGACATGCCGTACGAGGCGGCCGTACGTCGTTTCGGGCCACGTCCGGAGTACCGCGTGGGGGCCGGGCGCGCGAGTGCGGCGAGGATTACCCTTCACCAGTGATGGACAACCCCGTACCGCCCCGTGCCACCGGCCCCGGGCCCCGCCGCCGTGATCGCCACGGACGAGGCATGCGCGGCCCGATCGCCCCGCCGCAGGTGCCGCTCGCCGCAAGCCGGGCCGAGGCGTTCGCGGACCTGGTGCAGGACTCGGTGGAGCGCCTGGAGCGGCGCTGGCCGCAGCTCGCCGACATCGATTTCCTGGTCCTGGAGGTGCCTCGGCTGGACGGGCAGTCCTGGAACGACGAGGCGGTGCCGCTCGGCGGGACGATTCCCGCGCGTGAGGGGCGCCCCGCGCGCGTGGTCGTCTACCGGCGTCCGGTGGAGATCCGCACCAAGGGGCGCGACGAGCGGGCGGCGCTGGTGCACGAGGTCGTCGTGGAGCAGGTGGCCGAAGTGCTGGGGCTCACTCCCGAGACGGTCGATCCGCGGTACGGCGAGGACTGAGCCGCCCGCGGATCGCCCCGCGCTACTTCTGGAGCACCGACAGGTCCTCGTCCGCGTCCGGCACGGCCACCATGCCCCGGTCGTCGGGGAGGGCCTGGATCGTGAAGCCCGGGACGCCGTCCTCCGTCGCCGCCAGGGTGCGGGCGCCGTAGACCGGGCCTCCTGAGACGTGCTCCACCGTGAGGGCGTAGGTGCCCTTGAGGCCGGTCGGGGTCGGGGCCTCCACGTTCTGCGTGGTGCCCGCCTTGAGGGTGAACGTCTTCGAGACGGCCTCGCCGCCGTCGCTGCCCGCCGAGGCCGTGACCTTGACGGTGGCCCCGCGCGTGGGGGCGGTCAGGGAGAGCGTGGTGCCCTTGGCGCTGTTGTCGGCGGCCGTCGCGCGCGTGCCGACGGGACGGGTGGCCGGGATGAAGGCCGTCTCCTGGTCGGCGCCCTTGCCGCGGACGACCCGCAGCGCGGCGACCACCGGCACGGACGTGTCGGTGGGGGTCAGGACCAGCGAACCGGCCTCCCCGCGCGTGACGTCGCCGAGGTCGGCGGAGGCCGTCATGCCCGCCTTCACGTGCAGCGTCTCGTTGCCGGCGGGGGTGATCAGACCGGACGGGGACGCGAGCTGCACCTTCAGGTCGGCGTCGGACCCCCCGGGCGCGAAGGCGACCAGGCGGACGGCGGTGGCGTCCTTCGGGATGCCGGGCAGCACCAGGCTGCCGGACGGGTCGGTGGACGCGGCCAGCCAGTCGCCGCCCAGCTTGTCGTCCAGCGCCTGCACGGCCGCGCCCACGCGCCCGCTGCGGACGTTCACATGGACGGTGAGGTTCTCCTGCTTCTCCTCGGTGAGCGTGGACAGCAGGATCGGGTCGCTGGAGTGCGGCGCGACGGTGATGCCCTCCCCCAGCGTGGAGTCCAGGGCGCCGTCCTTGCCGTAGAGCTCGATGTCGACGACGGCGGCGGAGTCGTCGGGGTTGGTCAGGTGGACGTAGTCGGTGCGGTCGGCGGCCGTGCTCGCGCCCGGGAACCAGAACTCCGTGTCGGGGGCGGAGCAGTTGACGCCCTGAAGCCCGCGTCCGGAGCCCGCCGCGACCTCGGTGGTCTCCTGGACGGTCCAGCCGGGCGCGAACTTGCCCTCGGCGGTGCCGACGAGGGCCGGCGCGTCACCGCCGGAGGTGTCACCGGTGGCGGGCTTGCCGGGCTCCTGGGGTTCGAGGACCGGCTTGCCGGCCTTCTTGCCCTTGCCCTTGCCCTTGCCCGTGCTCTTGCCCGTGCTCTTGCCGTCCGACTCCGCGGCGGCCGCCTGGAGTTCGGCCTTGCCGCCGCTGCCCGCGTCCTTGGTGACGGGCGTGAACGACGTGTACGACGTCTCCGCTATGTCGGAGGTGCTGGGCGAGGGGCACAGCAGGCTGGTGCGCTCCACCGGCAGCTCGGTGGCCGTCCTGGCGGTGCCTGCGGCCTCCGGTGAGCTGAGCGTGGCGAACCCGGTGACGGCGGCGAGCGCGGCGGTGCCGGCGATGAGGGACACGGTGGTGCGGTTCACTGCTGACTCCCGTCGGGGCGCTCACTGCCGGTGGGGTCCGGGTGCTGCTGCGCCGGGTCGTACGCGGGGTCGTAGCCCTGGTCGTACTGCTGCTCGTACTGGCCGCCGTACGTCTGGTCGTACGACGTCTGCTGGTTCTGCCCGCCATAGGCGTACGGGTCGTACTGGCCGCCCTGGTACGGGTCCGCCTGGTACGGCTGCTGGTCGTAGCCGCCCGCCGGGTACTGCTGGGCGTTCTGGTACTGGTCGCCGGTGTACGTGCCGTACTCGGCGTTCGCGTAGCTCGGGGCGTCCCAGTCGCCGTAGGGCTGCTGCTGCGGGACCGCGGCGGGGGCCTCCTGCGCAGGGGCGGGGAAGTCCTCGGGCGCGGGGGTCTCCTCGGCCTCGGCCTGGGCGCGCAGCCGGCGGGCGCGGCGGCCCTCACCGGCCACGGGCTGGGCGGGGACCGCCGGCTCCTCGGGGAGGTCGTCGTCGACGTCGCGGCGGCGGCCGGGCAGGGCCATCACCACGAGGACGACGGCGAGGGAGCCCTGGATCCACAGCCAGAGGGTGTGGGTGAAGGGATCGTCGAAGGTGACGTCCAGCGTGCCGCCGGAGGCGGGCAGTTCGAAGCCCTGGGCCCAGCCGTCGACCGTGGTGGGAGTCAGCGGTTTGCCGTCCAGGGTGGCCGTCCATCCCTCGTCGGCGCTGTCGGCGAGGCGCAGGATCCGGCCGTCGGCGCCGGACGGAATCGTGGTGTGGAGGTCGACGGGTCCCGCGGCCACCGGCTGCGCGGGGCCCGAACCGGACTTCGTGACGATCGTCGCGCGCGCGACCTCCTGGTCGACCCGCCACAGTCCGCTGCCGTCCTGCTGGCTGAGCCGGGTCAGGCCGGGGGTGGCGTCCAGCACGCGCGTGACCTCGCGGGGCGCGCCCTTGTGGACGAGGACGTACCGCACGGCGAAACCGCCGAGCTGGTTCGCCTGGTCGGCGCCGGAGCCGGCGACGAGGTTGGCGACGACCTTGTCCAGCTTGGTGTTCTCCCCGTCGGCGGCGGCGAGTTCGGCGTCGCCGAGGCGGGCGCCGGAGCCGCGCACCAGCATGTAGCCGACGTGGGCGGTGGAGTCGCTGTCGAGGACGAGGGTGCGGGCCTGGTCGCGGGTGCCGCTCTCCTCGGCGACGAACGCGGGCACCTGTACGGGGTCGCGGCGCTCCAGCGGTCCGTCGGCGCCGCCGAGCATCCAGCCCGCGGCGACGAGCAGCGGGCCCGCGGCGGAGGCGAAGGCGATCAGCGCGGCGACCGGCTGACGCCAGCCGAAGCTCTGCTCGGCCACGCGCGCGCGTGCCCCGTCGGCGCCGAGCACGGCCGCGGCCAGCAGGGCGAGGCCGTAGACGAGGGTGGCGGGGCCCGCCCAGGTCGAGTCGTTGGACAGGACCGCGAAGACGAGGCCGACCAGGGCCACCGCCCAGGCCGTCCAGATGCCGAACTGCCGCTCGGTGCGCAGCAGGGCGGCCAGCGCGGCGAGCACCACTCCGATGAGCATCAGCCCGTCGACGGTGCCCGGTCCGCCGGGGCTCGCGCCGAGCAGGTCGAGGGCGGAGGCGCTCGAGGAGCCGTACTCCAGACCCGCCTGCTCGAAGAAGCCGAACGGGAGCAGCGTCAGCGACCAGGGCGCGAGGACCAGCAGGGGGGTGCCGAACTGGGCCAGGAAACGCAGGCCGTAAGCGGTGATGTCGGTGCGGCGCACGACCAGCAGGGCGATGCCGAGGATCAGCGTGATCGGCCAGATGATCGGCGTGAACGCGGTGGTGATCGTGAGCAGGAGGGCGAACGCCCAGGTGGCGCGCCAACTGCCACGCGCGCCCGTGCTGTTCGTCAGCCCGGCGGCCGCGACGCCCGCGCGCGCGAGGAGCGGCAGCAGGACGGCGAGGACGGCGGTGCCGACCCGGCCGCCGGCGAGGGCGCCGGTGGCGGCGGGCAGGAAGGCGTAGACGACGGCCGCCCACGCGCGCAGGAGGCGGGACTCGACGAGCGGTCGGGAGGCGAAGTAGGCCGTGAAGCCGGCCAGCGGCACCGAGCAGACCAGCAGGACCGTCAGGGCGAGACCGGTCGAGCCGAACAGCACGGAGGACAGCGCGGCGATGATCGCCAGGTAGGGCGGCGCGGACGGGGTGCCGCCGGCGCCGACCGCGTGCCACGCGTCCGCGTAGCGCGCCCACAGCTCGCTCGCGTCGGCCGGGGCGGGCAGCAGGGCGCCACCCGCGAGCGCGCCACCGCCCAGCAGGTTGCGGCAGGCGACCAGGGCGACCAGCAGCAGCGCGAGGAAGAGCACCGGCCCCGGCTTGCGGGCGATGCGCTTGAGGCGGGCGAACTGCTCGATCTCCAGGAAGTCCGCGTCGTCGCCGCCGGGCCCGGACTCGATGCCGCCGCCATGGCGTCCGGCCGTGGAGGCCTCGGCGTCGGAGCCGCCGAAGAGGTTGCCCGCGACCTGCTCCACGGTGGCCCGCACGGTCGCGCCGGGCGGCGGGAACAGCTGTCGGAGCTCGGCCTTGTCGACGACGGGTGCGCCGCGCCTGCTGCGCCCGGCGATGATCCGCTCGGGCCGCAGCAGGGTGCCGAGGAGACCGCGGATCTCGTCGAGGGCCTGTCCTGGGACCTTGCCGACGAGGTAGGCGACGGTCCGCAGCAGGGTGCCGACGACCAGGCGCACCAGCACCCAGGGCAGCGCGGCCGTCCGCACGTTGACGAGCAGGGTGTAGGCGGCGCCGGCCTTGTCGACCTTGTGCGGGGAGGCGGTGGTGCGGCCCGCGCAGTCGACGGCACGGCGCTCGCGGGAGGCCGCCTCGGCGTGGCGTACGACGGCCTCGGGGGCGATGAGGACGCGGTGGCCGGCGGCCTGGGCGCGCCAGCACAGGTCGACGTCGTCCCGCATGAGGGGCAGGCGCCGGTCGAAGCCGCCGAGCTGCTCGAAGAGGTCGCGGCGGACCAGCATGCCGGCGGTGGACACGGACAGCACGGACCGGACGTGGTCGTGCTGGCCCTGGTCCTGTTCGCGGCGGTCCAGGCCCGTCCAGCGGCGGCCGGAGTTGGCGATGGAGACGCCGACCTCAAGGAGCTGCCGCTTGTCGTACCAGCCGCGGAGCTTGGGGCCCACGACGGCGACGTCGTCGCGGCCGAGCTCCAGTTCGTTCTCCACGACGCGCAGCAGCTGGGCCAGGGCGTCGGGCTCGGGGGCGCAGTCGTCGTGCAGCAGCCACAGCCACTGGACCGGCTCGCCGTGCGGCAGCTCCGGCAGGTCGTAGGCGTCGTCGCGCCAGGTGCGCGTGACCGGGTCCCAGCCGCTCGGCCGCTTCAGGTACGGCAGCTCGTCCGGGGTGAGGACCGGGGCGGTGCGGCTCGCCTCCTCGACGGCCTGGCCGAAGCCGGTGCGCCGGGCGAGGTGCAGGACCCGGTCGGCACCGAGGGCGTCGGTGACCAGCTGGGCGGAGTCGTCCGCGCTGCCGGTGTCGGCGGCCACGGCGAACTGCACGGGACGCTCCTGGCCGAGCAGCCCGGCGAGCGCGTCGGGCAGCCAGCGGGCGCCGTCGTGGGAGACGAGCACCGCGGTCACCACATGGCGCGGGAACTCAGGAGTGGCAGCGTGGTCTTGGGCTGCCGTGTGGCTGTGCACGGACATCGAGGTACGGGCCCCGGTTCGGTGGACTGCGGTGGACGCCTGTGCCCTGAGGGGGCGGCGAGGCGTCTCGGACGAGCGCCCACACTATCGGCTGGGCAAGACGGCGGCCCGCCGCCTGTGGATAACCCAGGTGCGACGGGCCGTTCGGTTGCGTACGAAAAGGGCGGTGAAGGGTGCCTCGGGTCAGACGGCGGCCTTCTTCAGCCTGCGGCGTTCGCGTTCCGACAGGCCGCCCCAGATACCGAAGCGCTCGTCGTTGGCGAGGGCGTACTCAAGGCACTCGGAGCGGACCTCGCATGACAGGCAGACCTTCTTGGCCTCGCGGGTGGAGCCGCCCTTCTCGGGAAAGAAGGACTCGGGGTCGGTCTGGGCGCACAGCGCGCGCTCCTGCCAGCCGAGTTCCTCGTCCGCGTCGTCGACCAGCAGTTGCTGCACCAGCTCGGTCATGTGCGCCCCTCGTCTGTCTTCGCGTCCCCGTGTGACGGCCGTTACCGATTTCGGCTGAACGACACGAGTGAAATTACAAGTGTGCTGCTCCGGGCGAGTCAAGCCGAGATCTGCTATTGGGCCCCTTATTCACTCTGCGGAACCAAGGCCTCGCTGAAAGTGTTCAAATCGGCATAAACCTTGACAGGCAGATGAGACCCGAGAGGGCCGCCGAGCCGTGCCAGACCTTTCGGGCCTGTACGGGGAAGGACGCCCGTCAGTTCGAACTCGTTCCGTACGCAGGCGCGGAAGTCGCGGTGAGCTCACGGCCCGTGCGCCCGGTTGTGCGCCATGTGTCCCGGTCGGCGCCTGAACAAACCTTTCACCACGGAGATGGACCGGATGAGGTGAAACATGTCCCACTTTCAGGGTGTCGAGTTGACAGTGATGGTGTGAGCCGCTGTCCTTGTGGGCATGCTCGCGAACTTGGCACTCACCTTGACCCGCACGGCGGGGTCCCACGGTGCTGCCCGCGCTCGCTGTAGCTGTTGTTGCTGTTCCAGCTGTTGAGCCCAACGCGCTCCGGCTGCTCCTGAGTCCACCGTGACTCGGCTGCTTGTGCCCCGCCCGCACCCGGGCATTCCTGTCTTCCCGTGATCCGGGCGGACGGTACGCGACACCCAGCCGCCCCCACTCTTCGCCGAGGACCCATCGCACCCCATGAACAGCGACAACGACCTCCAGATCGCCGGCGACCTCCTTGAGGTCCCGCACCTCCTCCAGGCACCCCGCGAGCACCCGGCCACCGTCGCCGAGTTCGTCGGACTGGCCCGCTCCGTCGCCGCCGACCGCTCGCAGTGGGCGCACCTCGTCCGGTACGACGCGACCAGCCGCTGGTACCACCGGCTGCGCACCGGACCCGGCTACGAGGTGTGGCTGCTGTCCTGGGTCCCCGGCCAGGGCAGCGGGCTGCACGACCACGGCCGCTCCTCCGGGGTCCTCACCGTCCTGGAGGGCACGCTGACCGAGCGGACCGAGCGGGGCACGCGCGCGCTGGGCGCGGGGTCGCAGCGGGTGTTCGCGCCGGGGTACGTCCACGAGGTCGTCAACGACGCGCTGGAGCCGGCGGTGAGCCTGCACGTCTACTACCCGGGCCTGACCGAGATGCCCATGCACACGGCCTGCACCGCCCGCGAGTCCTGCGGCGAGGCGGACGCCGTCACCGCGTGACGCGTTGTCGTACGCGCCTGCAAGACTGGCTTCCATGCGAATCGTGGTTCTGGCAGGCGGCATCGGCGGTGCCCGTTTCCTGCGTGGTCTGAAGCAGGCCGCGCCGGACGCGGACGTCACGGTCATCGGCAACACCGGGGACGACATCCACCTCTTCGGGCTGAAGGTCTGCCCGGACCTCGACACCGTGATGTACACGCTCGGCGGTGGCATCAACGAGGAGCAGGGCTGGGGGCGGGCCGACGAGACCTTCCACCTCAAGGAGGAGCTCGCCGCGTACGGCGTCGGGCCGGAGTGGTTCGGGCTCGGGGACCGGGACTTCGCCACCCACATCGTGCGGACGCAGATGATCGGCGCCGGATACCCCCTGAGCGCGGTGACCGAGGCGCTGTGCGACCGGTGGAAGCCCGGGGTACGGCTGATCCCGATGACCGACGACCGGGTCGAGACGCATGTCGCGGTCGAGATCGACGGTGAGCGCAAGGCCGTTCACTTCCAGGAGTACTGGGTGCGGCTGCGGGCGTCCGTGCCGGCCCACGCGGTCGTGCCGGTGGGCGCCGAGCAGGCCAAGCCGGCGCCGGGGGTCCTGGAGGCGATCGCGGAGGCGGACGTGGTGCTGTTCCCGCCGTCCAACCCCGTCGTGTCCGTCGGCACCATCCTCGCCGTGCCCGGGATCCGCGAGGCGATCGCCGAGGCCGGGGTGCCGGTCGTGGGCCTGTCCCCCATCGTCGGGGACGCGCCCGTGCGCGGCATGGCCGACAAGGTCCTCGCGGCGGTCGGCGTGGAGTCCTCGGCCGCGGCGGTCGCCGAGCACTACGGCTCGGGGCTGCTGGACGGCTGGCTCGTCGACACCGTGGACGCGGGCGCGGTCGAGCGGATCGAGTCGGCCGGCATCCGCTGCCGGGCCGTACCGCTCATGATGACCGACCTCGACGCGACCGCGCGGATGGCCGCACAGGCGCTGGAGCTGGCGGAGGAGGTGCGCGGAGCGTGAGCGAGAAGCCTGCCGAAGCCGACGGCTACAGAGTGTGGGCCGTCCCCGGCCTTCCCGAGGTGCAGCGAGGGGACGACCTGGCCAAGCTCATCGCCGCCGCGGAGCCCGGGCTGGTCGACGGGGACGTACTGCTCGTCACCTCGAAGATCGTGTCCAAGGCGGAGGGACGGGTCGTCGAGGCGGACGACCGGGAGGCCGCGATCGACGCCGAGACCGTCCGGGTCGTGGCGCGTCGCGGGCCGCTCCGGATCGTGGAGAACCGGCAGGGGCTCGTGATGGCCGCCGCCGGGGTCGACGCCTCCAACACCCCTTCGGGGACCGTGCTGTTGCTGCCCGAGGACCCGGACGCGTCCGCGCGGGCGATCCGGTCCGGGCTGCGGGACGCCCTCGGCGTCGACGTCGGGGTCCTCGTCACCGACACCTTCGGACGGCCCTGGCGCGCCGGGCTCACCGATGTCGCGATCGGCGCCGCCGGAGTGCGGGTGCTGGACGATCTGCGGGGCGGGACGGACGCGTACGGCAATCCGCTGAGCGCGACCGTCGTGGCGACGGCCGACGAACTGGCCGCCGCCGGCGATCTCGTCAAGGGCAAGGCCGCCGGGCTGCCCGTCGCCGTCGTACACGGGCTGGCGCATGTCGTGGCCGGGGAGCACGCGGAGGGGGCGCGGGCCATGGTGCGCCACGCGCGCGACGACATGTTCCGGCTGGGGACGTCCGAGGCGGTGCGGGAGGCGGTCGCCCAGCGACGTACCGTGCGGGCCTTCACGGACGAGCCCGTCGACCCCGGGGCCGTGCGGCGGGCGGTGGCGCTCGCGGTCACCGCGCCGGCGCCCCACCACACCACTCCGTGGCGGTTCGTGCTGCTGGAGTCCGAGGGTGCGCGGACCGGGCTGCTGGACGCCATGCGGGACGCCTGGATCGCCGATCTGCGGCGGGACGGGAAGTCCGAGGAGTCCGTGGCCAAGCGGGTGCGGCGGGGCGACGTCCTGCGCAAGGCGCCGTATCTCGTCGTGCCGTGTCTGGTGATGGACGGGTCGCACACGTACGGCGATGCGCGGCGGGACGCGGCCGAGCGGGAGATGTTCGTCGTCGCCGCGGGGGCCGGGGTGCAGAACTTCCTCGTCGCGCTGGCCGGCGAGCGGCTGGGGTCGGCGTGGGTGTCGTCCACGATGTTCTGCCGCGAGGTGGTGCGGGAGGTGCTGGGGCTGCCGGAGGACTGGGATCCCATGGGGGCCGTGGCGGTGGGGCATCCGGCGGAGGATCCCCGGCCCCGGCCGGAGCGGGACGCGGGGAGCTTCATCGAGGTGCGGTGACGTGCGCCGGCTTTGTCGAGGTGCGGTGGTGGGCCCCGGCTTGCGCCTAGTCTCGTAGGGCCCCACCGGTTCCCCTCGTATCCCAGGACTTCACTCGTGGCAGGACGTTTCTCACCCCGGCCCACGCGTACCACCGTGCGCGGCGGGGAGGTCGTCGTGCCCGCCCCGCGGCGGGAAGCGGTGCGTGTGGTGGCCCCGCTGGTGCGGAGGTGGACGCCGGGGTGGCCCGTCGATCTCGGGCTGGTGCTCGGGGCGCTTCGGCGGGGGCCGGGGGATCCCGCCTTCCGGGCTCTACCGGACGGGTCCGTGTGGCGCGCCTGTCGCACGCCGGCCGGGCCGGGGACGCTGCGGGTGTGCGTGTACGGCGGTGAGGTGCGCGGCGAGGCGTGGGGGCCGGGGGCTGAGTGGCTGCTCTCTCAGTTGCCGCAGCTGCTCGGGGCCGCGGACGATCCCTCTGCCTTCGTGCCCCGGCACCGGATCGTGGCGCATTCCTGGCATCGGCGGCCGGGGTTGCGGCTGACGCGGACCGGGCTGGTGCTGGAGTCGTTGATTCCTTCCGTGCTGGAGCAGAAGGTCACGACCGATGAGGCGTATCGGGCGTGGCGGCTGCTGGTGCGGAAGTTCGGGGAGCCTGCGCCCGGGCCGGCGGCGGGTGGGCGGCTGTGGGTGATGCCGTCGCCGCGGACGTGGGCGTTGATTCCGTCGTGGGAGTGGCACCGGGCCGGGGTGGACAACAAGCGGGCCTCGACGATTCTGCGCTGTGTGCGGGTGGCCGCGCGGCTGGAGGAGGCGGTGTCGATGGCGCCGGACGCCGCGCAGGCTCGGTTGGAAGTGGTGCCGGGGGTGGGGCCGTGGACCTCCGCGGAGGTGGTGCAGCGCAGTCACGGGGCGGCGGACGCGGTGACCGTGGGGGATCTGCATCTGCCGGGGATCGTGGGGTTCGCGCTCGCGGGGGATCGGGACGCGGATGACGCGATGATGTTGTCTTTGCTGGAGCCGTATGCGGGGCAGCGGCATCGGGCGGCTCGGTTGATTCTGTTGAGTGGGCGTACGCCTCCTCGGCGGGCGCCGAAGATGACCCGGGGGGACATCGGGCGGTTGTGACCGGTGTGGGGGGGGCGCCGTTGGGATTTTTCGCCCCGCCGCCCCTACCCGTCCCATCCCCCAGGGGCGCTGCCCCTTCGACCCCGCTTCCAGGGGGCTGCCCCCTGGACGCCCGCTCCTCAAACGCCGGAGGGGCTGGATTTCGCGGACCGGCGCATCTCAGGCTCGCACTACTGGTCCGACGAGAAGCGGACCGCTCCCGCCGGGATCCTCGCGTCGCACCAGATGCGCGCGCCGTCCCTCAGTTCGTTGTCGGCGCCTATGACCGCGCCGTCGCCTATGACCGTGCCGGTGAGGACCGAGCGTTCGCCCACGCGGGCCCTCGTGCCGATCAGGGAGTCAGTGATGACCGCGCCCGGTTCGATCACCGCGCCCGGGAGGATCGTCGAGCCGGAGACCCGGGCGCCCTCCGCGACGTACGCGCCCTCGCCGACCACCGTGCCGTCCGTCAGCTTGGCGTCGGGGGCGACCCTTGCCGTGGGGAGGATCAGGCGGTCGCCGCAGCGGCCGGGGACCGCCGGGGAGGGGGCCCGGCCGAGGACCAGGTCCGCCGAGCCGCGGACGAAGGCGGCGGGGGTGCCGAGGTCCAGCCAGTACGTGGAGTCCACCATGCCCTGGAGGTGGGCCCCGGCCGACAGGAGTTCGGGGAAGGTCTCGCGTTCGACCGAGACCGGGCGGCCCTGCGGGATCGTATCGATGACCGAGCGGCGGAAGACGTACGCCCCCGCGTTGATCTGGTCGGTGACGATCTCCTCGGGGGTCTGGGGTTTCTCCAGGAAGGCGAGGACCCTGCCCGTCTCGTCGGTGGGGACCAGCCCGTAGGCCCGGGGGTCCGTCACCTTCGTGAGGTGGAGGGAGACGTCGGCGCCCGTGGTCTCGTGCGTGCGCACCAGCGCCCTGATGTCCAGGCCGGTCAGGATGTCCCCGTTGAAGATCAGCACCGGGTCGTCGGGGGCGGAGTGCAGACGGGCGGCCACGTTGCGGATCGCGCCGCCCGTGCCGAGGGGTTCCACCTCGGTGACGTACTCGATGTGGAGGCCGAGGGACGAGCCGTCGCCGAAGTACGGCTCGAAGACGTCCGCGAGGTAGCTCGTCGCGAGGACGATGTGGTCGACGCCCGCCGCTCTCGCTCGGGCCAGCTGATGGGTGAGGAAGGGGACGCCGGCCGCGCGGACCATGGGCTTGGGGGTGTGGACCGTGAGGGGTCGCAGCCTCGTGCCCTTGCCGCCGACCAGGAGGATCGCTTCTGTCACCTGTCGTCTCCGCTTCCTGCCGGGACCGGCCCGAACTGTCTTTCGACCGGCCAGTGTATGCAGACCGTTGTGCGGCACCTTCGGGCGGCCGTGCGGCATTCGCGCCTGTCCCCCGACGGCGGTGAAACGGGTGGTGCGAACTCCCCTGCGCAATCCCCCTGCGAACTCTCCTCGGTCCCCAGCGACCGTCAACGACCTTGGAGACGGGCGGCTGTCGTGCGGGTGGATCCGAGTTTGCGGTAGAGCTGCCATCCGGGGCACTCCGTGGCGAAGCCGTCCCGGTGACCGGAGATCACGTTCAGTCGTACCTTCTTACCCTTCGGATAGCGGTTGCCACCGCCCGACTTCAGATACGTCTTGCCCTTCGGGTTGGCGCCGTGGAGACCGAGCTTCCACGCGGCGAGCCGTGCGATGGCCTGCGTCACGGCGGCGGGCGGCTTCTTGGAGCCGTAGCTGCCGAGGACGGCGATCCCCATGCTGTTGGAGTTGAAACCGAGGGTGTGGGCGCCGAGGACCGGCTTCGCCACCCCGCCCGCCCGGCCCTCGTAGATGGTTCCGCACTTGTCGACGAGGAAGTTGTAGCCGATGTCCCGCCAGCCCATGCTCTTGACGTGGTACCGGTAGATACCGCGAATGAGCGAGGCCGCCTGCGTACAGCTGTATCCGTTGCCGGACGCCGTGTGGTGGACAAAGGCCGCCTTGACCTTCTTCGTGTACACGAACTTCCGCTCGCGCAGTCCCTCGTCGGCGCCCCAGCCGTGCCGGGTGACGATGCGCGGGCGCGGCCCGATGTACGGCTTCACCCGCCGCTGCCCCGTCAACTCCCCTGCGCGCGGGGCGAAGAGCTCCTGTTCGGTCTGCTGCCGGTCCAGCGCCGGGATCTCGGTGGCGCCGGGGCCGTCGAGACCGGCGAGATCGGCGTTGGCGGCGGAGGCGTCCAGCGCGGCGCGGACCTCGGCGGGCTCTGCGGTGGGCTCCGGACGGGGGGCGGAGTGTGGGGCGGAGTAGGGCGCTGAACGGGGTGCGACGGCGCGCTGGGGTGCGCCTGCCGCGCTCTCCCGCCGGGCGGGCTCCGGCGCGCTCTCCCCCGGGTCCACGAGTTCCAGACGCAGCCCCGTCGGCAGCGGGCCGGTCGTGGTAGCCGTACGGGAGCCGCGGGCCGTGTCCTCGGTCCTGCGGTCGGCCTCGGCGCGGACCCGTACCTCCACTCCGTCGGAGTCGCCCACCCACAGCGGTGCCGTGGCGCCGTGGACGCGGCCGGAGGTGCGCTCGGCCGTGCCGGGGTCGGCGGCGTCGTCGTTGTGGGTCTCCAGGTCCTGCCAGAGCGACCAGGTGTCGGAGCCGGCCGCTCGGGTGCGGACCTGGACGCGGCCGTGCAGCACGGTGTCCGGGTCGTCCCAGATCACGCCCACGAGGGAGAAGTGCCGTACGTCCCGGCGGGGCAGGCCCTGTTCGGCGGCCGGGGCGAGGGTGCGGTCGCGGGCGGCGAGGGGCGCGAGGGGCAGCGACTGGGTGCCGCCGAGGGCTTCCGCGCCCGCAGCCGGTCTCACGGCTGCCGGGGACACCGGTCTCGCCGCGACGGCGGGCGAGGTGAGGGGCAGGGCGAGGGCGGCCGCGCAGGTGACGCCGATCGAGGAAGCAAGAAGTCCACGCATGCTCCCGATCCTGGACATAGTCATATAAATCTGTCCATCGGGGAACTGACGGACCGTCGGGTGCCGTTGCGCCGAACCGGTGGCCCCGCGCAGGGATGTCCGGCCGTGTGCCCGCGTACGCTTTCGCGGATGAACGCCACCGATCGCACCCCTGCCGACCTGCTGCGTTCCGCGCTCGCCGCGGATCCCGGCCGCCCCCTGGTGACCTTCTACGACGACGCCACGGGCGAACGTGTCGAATTGTCCGTGGCCACCTTCGCCAATTGGGTGGCCAAGACCTCGAACCTGCTCCAGGGCGACCTCGCCGTGGCGCCCGGCGACCGGGTGGCGCTGCTGCTTCCCGCGCACTGGCAGACGGCCGTGTGGTTGCTGGCCTGTGCGTCGGTGGGGGTGGTCGCGGATGTCGGCGGGGATCCGGCCGCGGCCGACGTGGTGGTGAGCGGGCCGGACACGCTGGAGGCGGCCCGGGCGTGTTCCGGGGAGCGCGTCGCGCTGGCGCTGCGGCCGCTGGGCGGGCGGTTCCCGCAGACGCCGGAGGGGTTTGTCGACTACGCCGTGGAGGTGCCGGGGCAGGGGGACCGGTTCGTGCCCTTCGCTCCGGTGGATCCGGACGAGCCCGCACTGGTCGTCGCCGGGCGGGAGTTCAGCGGGGCGGAGGTCGTCGAGCGGGCCCGGGCGGAGGGGACCGGGGACCGGGTGCTGTCCGCTCTGCCGTACGACACGTGGGACGGGGTGTGCGCCGGGTTGTACGGGCCGCTCGCCACGGGAGGGTCCGTGGTGCTGTGCCGTCATCCGGAGCGGCTGAGCGAGGAGGCGCTCGCCCAGCGGATCGAGAGCGAGCGGGTCACGGCCACCCGTCGATGACCGGACCGTTCCGTGCCGAGCGCGGCACCGCCGCGGCTTGTCGCGTCCCGCGGCGGCGCCGCATTTCGGCACGGCCCCGCGCCCGCCAGGCGGCGACAGTCACCCGCACGGACCAGTAACGGGCCGCCCTCGCGCCGCCGATGACCGGACGACCCCGTGCCGAGCGCGGCACCGCCGCGGCTTGTCGCGTCCCGCGGCGGCGCCGCATTTCGGCACGGCCCCGCGCCCGCCAGGCGGCGACAGTCACCCGCACGGACCAGTAACGGGCCGCCCTCGCGTCCGGCTCACGCCATGGTCGTAGGTACAGATGCGTACGCCATGAGGGGTGGGCCGACTCGTGACCGACAGTGCTCGCCCCCTCGGGCCCGGCCTCGGGGCATCGGCCCACGGCGAAGGGCTCGTACGGCGGCGCCGGCGGCGCCGGCTGGGCGGTGTCGGGCTCGGTGTCGGCGTGGTCGTCCTCGCCGCCGTCGGCACCGGGTGGGCCGTCTACGCCAAGCTCAACGGGAACATCACCGCGGACGACGCCGCCGCCGCGGAGCTCGCCCGGTACGAGAAGGACCGCCCGACCTCGCTGGTCAAGGGCGCGCAGAACATCCTGCTGATCGGGTCCGACTCGCGGTCGGGCGACGGCAACGGACAGTACGGGCGGGACTCGGGAACCGAGCGGTCGGACACCACGATCCTGTTGCATCTGGCCGCCGGGCGGCGCGCCGCGACGGCCGTGTCGCTGCCCCGGGACCTGATGGTGGACGTGCCGGCCTGCCTCGGGCGGGACGGGACCCGGAGCGAGCCCATGTTCGCGATGTTCAACTACGCCTTCCAGAAGGGCGGTTCGGCCTGCACGATCCGGACCGTCGAGAAACTCACGAACATTCGCGTGGACCACCACATGGTCGTCGACTTCCACGGGTTCAAGGACATGGTGGACGCCGTCGACGGGGTGGCGGTCTGCCTCGCCGAACCGATCGACGACAAGGCCGCCGAGCTGCGGCTTCCCGCGGGGCGGGTGACGCTGAACGGCGAAGAGGCGCTCGGCTATGTGCGCGCCCGCAAGTCCCTCGGCAACGGCAGCGACACCGACCGGATGGACCGTCAGCAGCGCTTTCTCGGGGCACTCGTCCACAAGGTGCAGAGCAATGACGTTCTGCTGAATCCGGTGAAGCTCTATCCCGTGCTGGACGCGGCGACTTCCTCGCTCACCACCGATCCCGGTCTGGCGAGCCTGCGCGGGTTGTACGAACTCGTGCGCGGTCTGCGGCACATCCCCACGGAGCGTGTGCAATTCCTTACCGTGCCGCGGGAGTCGTACGTCTACGACGCCAATCGTGATCAACTCGTCGAACCCGAGGCCCGGCGGCTTTTCGAACGGTTGCGCAAGGACGCGCCGGTGAAGGTGACGAAGAAAGCCCCGAAGGTTTCAGAACATTCTCAGGACGAAGAACCCTATGGAGAAACTGAGAACGGCGGTGGCGTCCCCGCCTTCCGCGGCAACACGGCCGCCGAGGACACCTGCGGGTAAAGCATTCCCCAAGGCGGAACCGGTGTCCGAGCAAATGGGCGGATTGCCCGGTTGTAGGGGCGTGGAATTCGTCACCGCCGTAACCTGTCGGCGAATCGGACGGCTAGTGTGAGCGATCCGGTGCATCCGGCCGACGGAGGATTCAGCAACCGTGGACGCACAAGGCCGTGGGCGGGCGGGCGACATCGACCCCGCCGACCAGTGGGTACTCAACCCGCACACCGGTGAATACGAACTGCGACTGACCCCTTCCGCACCGCAGTCGGGTATTCCCGGTCCCCGTGGATCCACGCCCTCCCCGAGCAGGTCGGGCGTGCCCTCCGGTCGTACGGCCGCTCCCGTGGCCCCGGGCCATGGTGTCCCGCCGCCGCGCAGGCGCCGGGGCGCGCCGCCCGAGGAGCCGCTGCCGGGGCGGCGCGGGCGCCGGCCCGTCAAGAAGAAGTCCTCGGCGAAGAAGGCCCTGCTGTGGACCGGCGGCACGATGGCCTTCGTGCTGGTCGCGGCCGCGGGCGGCGGGTACCTCTACATCCGCCATCTCAACGGGAACATCACCTCCGTCTCCGACGACGGCGCCAGCACCGGCGGCTTCCAGTCCGACAAAGCGATCAACATCCTGCTGATCGGCACGGACAAGCGCACCGGCAAGGGCAACGACAAATACGGCGACAAGGACAGCGTCGGGCACGCGGACACCACGATCCTGCTGCACGTCTCCAAGGACCGGACGAACGCGACCGCGCTCAGCATCCCGCGCGACCTGATCGTGGATGTGCCGGACTGCCCGACCACGCAGGAGGACGGCACCACCAAGGTCATCGCGGGCACGGACAACGTCCGCTTCAACACCAGCCTGGGCCAGGACGAACGCACCCCCAGCTGCACGGTGCGGACCGTGACCGAGCTCACCGGCATCCAGGCCGACAACTTCATGGTGGCCGACTTCAACGCGGTCAAGACGCTGACCACGGCGGTCGGCGGGGTCGAGGTCTGTCTGGGCAAGGACATCGACGACGAGGACTCCAAGCTCAAGCTGTCCAAGGGCAAGCACACCATCTCGGGTGAGGACGCCCTCGCGTTCGTGCGCACCCGGCACTCGGTCGGCTTCGGCGGTGACCTGAGCCGGATCGGGCTCCAGCAGCAGTTCCTGAGCGCGCTGATGCGCAAGCTGAAGTCGAACGACACGCTCACCAACCCGGCGAAGATGCTGAAGCTGGCCGAGGCGGGCACCAAGGCGCTGACCGTCGACTCGCAGCTGGACAGCATCGGCAAGCTGAAGGACCTCGGCCTGGAGCTGGGCAAGCTGAACGTGAAGAACCTGACGTTCACCACCGTGCCGGTCGTCGACAACCCGGCGGAGAAGGTCAAGGCGACGGTCGTCCTCAACGACGCGACGGCCCCCACGGTCTTCGACATGATCAAGAACGACGTGTCGTTCACCGAGGTCAAGAAGAAGGCCAGCGCGTCCAAGAACGCCGAGGCGGCGGAGGCCGCGGCCCGGCTCAAGGGCACCAAGTCGGCCGCGTCCGAGGTGCGGGTGCGCATCCTCAACGGAGGTGCGGCGGCGGGCAGCGCGCAGGCCGAGCTGGAGTACCTCCAGAACGAGGAGGGCGTACTGAAGTCGGAGAACGCGGGCAACGCGGACGCGTCGCTGGCGAAGACGACCCTGGAGTACGCCCCCGACCAGGCCGACCAGGCACGCAGGCTGGCGGCCATCATGGGCCTGTCGGGTTCCGCGCTGAAGCCCGGCAAGAGCGTCACCAACTCCCAGGGCCTGCCCACCATGACCCTGACCCTGGGCAAGGACTTCAAGGGCGCCGGGGTGTCCTTCACCACGGCGACGAAGGCCCCGGAGGGGGTGCAGCAGTCCACGGCCGACAAGGTCGAGTGCGCCAAGTGAGAGCCCGCTCTGCGGTGACCTGAAGGGCCTGTCGTGCGTCTAACCAGTCGTACGGCAGGTCTTTCGTTCGTTCGGCGTGAGGGTGGGGAGACAGGGGATGGCGCACAGCGGTGTGCACGAGGAGGGGGCGCGGCCGGTTTCCCGGCCCGCTCCAGGTCCGCGGGAAACCGGCGGGGGCGGGGGCAGAAGGGACGGCGGCGGGCGGCACGGGCAGCGGCGCGGCACGCGCAAGCACCGGGTGCTGCGATGGTCGGCGACCACGCTCGCCGTGCTGATACTCGGCACGGCCGGCGCCGGATACCTCTACTACCAGCATCTCAACGGCAACATCCGCAAGGGGGAGCGCAGCAGCGGTGACTCCAAGGCGCACAAGTCCGAGGCCAACGCGGCCGGGCAGACGCCGTTGAACATCCTGCTGATCGGCTCGGACAGCCGTAACTCCGACGAGAACGTGAAGCTCGGCGGCAGCCGGGACAACCGCGGCAACCCGCCGCTGGGCGACGTGCAGATGCTGATCCACCTCTCCGCGGACCGCAAGAGCGCCGCGATGGTGAGCATTCCCCGTGACACCCGGGTCGACATCCCAAAGTGCACGGACCCGGACACCGGCAGGAAATACCCGGCGACCACCGACATCATCAACCTCTCCCTGGCCCGCGGCGGCGCCGGCTGCACGCTCGCCACCTGGCAGAACCTCACCGGTGTCTACATCGACCACTGGATGACGATCGACTTCTCGGGCGTGGTGCGGATGGCGGACGCCATCGGGGGCGTCTCCGTCTGCGTGAAGCAGAACGTGTGGGACCGGCCGACGGCCGCGGTGCCCGGCGGTTCCGGGCTGAAGCTGACGGCGGGCACGCACAAGGTCAAGGGCAAGCAGGCCCTTCAGTGGCTGCGCACCCGGCACGCCTGGGGCAGTGACCTGATGCGGGCCAGGGCCCAGCACATGTACCTGAACTCGATGATGCGGACGCTGAAGGGGCAGAACGTCTTCACCGACACCCCGCGGCTGATGGGCCTCGCGGAGGCGGCCACGAAGTCCCTCCAGGTGTCCGAGGAGATCGGCTCGGTCAAGGACCTGTACGACCTGGGCACGCAGCTCAAGTCGGTGCCGACGGACCGCATCACGTCGGTCACGATGCCCAACGTCCAGGACCCGGGGAACAAGGAGCACGTGATACCCGACGGGGCGAACGCGGACAAGCTGTGGGAGATGCTCCGCGACGACGTGGCCCTCGACAAGAACGGCAAGGCGTCCACGGCCGGGAAGAAGACTGCCCGGCCCACGAAAGCCCCCTCCGCGCCGGACGCCGAGATCGGGGTCCTCGTACAGAACGCGACGGCGACCTCCACGCTCGGCCCGGTGGGCGGACGTGCCGGCACGATCGCCGAGGAGCTCGTGCGGAAAGGTTTCTCGCAGGCGTCCAAGGACGCGACGGCGGGGCTCTCCGAGGACCGGACCGTCGTGCGCTACCCGAGCGCCGATCTGGAGGGCGACGCCCAGCGCATCGCCAAGTCCCTCGGAATCCCCATGAGTTCGGTGAAGAAGTCGACCGATGTCTCCGGGGTGACCGTGGTCGTGGGCGCCGACTGGCGTACCGGGACGGCGTATCCGAAGCAGTCCGAGGCCAAGGCCGGCGATGTGCCCGGCAACGCGGACGCCATCAACGGCTCGGACACCGGGCAGTGCATGGACGTGTACTCGGTCTACCGCTGGTAGTCGAACGGAACGGGCCCGGCGCCGAACGGAGGGGGCCGGGCGTACGTACCTGCTTACAGAATCGGCACGGGAACAACTCACGTCGCTCAAGGCCCGACCGGGCGGATAGTGTGAGCGATCCAGCGATCGCCGCGTGGCCCTGACGGAGGATTCGGACAACCGTGGACGCACAAGGCCGTGGGCGGGCGGACGACGTCGACCCCGCAGACCAGTGGGTGCTCAATCCGAACACCGGTGAGTACGAACTGCGACTGACCCCTTCCGCACCGCAGTCGGCCGTCCCCGGTCCGCGTGGCTCCGCGCCCGCACCGAGCCGGCCGGCGGCACCGCGCGGCCGTACGAACACCCCCGTGGCCCCCGGCCGGGACGTCCCGCCGCCGCGGCGCCGGGGCGCGCCGCCCGAGGAGCCGCTGCCGGGGCGGCGCGGGCGCCGGCCCGTCAAGAAGAAGTCCTCGGCGAAGAAGGCTCTGCTGTGGACAGGCGGCACGATGGCGTTCGTCCTGGTCGCCGGTGCCACGACGGGCTACTTCTACCTCAAGCACCTGGAAGGCAACGTCGGCACGACCGACGTCGGCGACGCGGCCGCGAGCAACTTCAGCAAGGACGAGGCCTTCGACATCCTCATCATCGGCACCGACAAGCGCACCGGTGAGGGCAACGAGGGCTACGGCGACGCGGGCAGCGTGGGCCACGCCGACACCAACATCCTGCTGCACGTCTCCAAGGACCGGACGAACGCGACCGCGCTGAGCATCCCGCGCGACCTGATCGTCGACATCCCGGACTGCCGGACCAAGCAGGAGGACGGCACCGACACGGTCGTCGCGGGCCAGGAGGACGTCCGCTTCAACCGGAGCCTCGGCGAGCGCGGCCGGGACGCGGGCTGCACGATGCGCACGGTCGAGGCGGCCACCGGCATCAAGCCCGACCACTTCGTGATGGCCGACTTCAACGCGGTGAAGACCCTGACCACGGCGGTGGACGGGGTCGAGGTCTGTGTGGAGAAGGCCGTCGACGACAAGCAGTCGAAGCTCGTCCTGCCCGCCGGCAAGTCGAAGGTGGCGGGCGAGAAGGCCCTCGCCTTCGTGCGCACCCGGCACGCCTTCGGCAACAGCGGCGACCTGGACCGGATCAAGGTGCAGCAGCAGTTCCTGGGCTCGCTGATGCGCAAGATGACCTCGGGTGACACCCTCACCAGCCCCACCAAGCTGCTGAAACTGGCGGAGGCCGCGACCAACGCGCTGACCGTCGACAAGGCGATCGGCAAGGTCGGCACGCTCAAGGACATCGCCCTGGAGCTGAAGAAGGTCCCGACGAAGAACATCAGCTTCATGACGATCCCGGTGGTCGACAACCCCGCCGAGCCGACCCCGGTGACGGTGATCATCGACGACTCCAAGGCCCCGCAGGTCTTCGACGCGATCAACAACGACGTCTCGTTCACCGAGGTCAAGGCGCAGCAGAAGAAGGAGAAGGCGGAGGTCGCCGCCCGGCTCAAGGGCACCAAGTCCGCCGCCTCCGACGTACGGGTGCGCATCCTCAACGGCGGAGCGGCGGGCGGCAGCGCCCAACTGCAGCTCTCCTACCTCCAGACCGAGGCGGGCGTGACCAAGTCCGAGAACGCGGGCAACGCCGACGCGGCGCTCGCGAGGACGACCCTGGAGTACGCCCCCGACCAGGCCGACCAGGCGCGTCGGCTGGCGGACATCATGGGGCTGTCCGGCGCGGCACTGAAGCCCGGCAAGAGCGTCACCAACTCCCAGGGCCTGCCCGCCATGACGCTCACCCTGGGCAAGGACTTCAAGGGCGCGGGCGTCAAGCTCAACTCCGCGGCGGTGGCCCCGCCCCGCGGCGCGTCCACCGCGGACAAGGCGCAGTGCGCGAGCTGAGACCCACGGCAGACCGGGCGGCGGCCCCCAGGTCCCGCACAGGTTCGTAGGGCAACCTCACGGGCCCGTCGTATGTCTAAGACGTGCGGCGGGCCCGTGGCACGGCCAGGGGTCCGGTGGGGTGGGTGGGAGGACGGGAACGTTGACAACGCAATACAGCGTGCAGGAAGCCGAGCCGGCGACCGAGGGGGACAGCGGGCACGGCAGCCGCAGGGCACCGCGCAAGCACCGCTTGCTCAGATGGTCGTCGGCGACGCTCGCGGTGCTGATACTCGCGGTGGCCGGGACCGGCTACCTCTACTACCGGCACCTGAACGCCAACATCGAGCAGGACGACCTGAACCTGGGCGACAACAAGGTCGCCGAGCCGACGCCGAACGCCGCGGGCCAGACCCCGCTGAACATCCTGCTGATCGGCTCCGACGCCCGGGACAGCAAGGAGAACCAGGAACTCGGCGGCGCCAAGGAGACCTTCGGCTCCACTCCGCTCGCCGACGTGCAGATGCTGCTGCACCTGTCCGCCGACCGCAGCAACCTCTCGGTCGTCAGCATGCCGCGCGACACCCTCGTGAAGATCCCCAAGTGCACCGACCCCGACGACGGCAAGGTGTACGCGGCGAGCAACGGGCGGGTGATGACCAACCAGAGCCTCGGCCACGGCGGCCCGGGCTGCACGGTGGCCACCTGGCAGGAGCTCACCGGCATCCACATCGACCACTTCATGATGGTCGACTTCTCCGGCGTGGTGTCCATGGCCGACGCCATCGGCGGGGTGCCGGTCTGCGTGGACGCCAACATCCACTCGCGGGACAGCCAGGGGCACGGCTCCGGCCTGAAGCTGGAGAAGGGCACCACGTCCGTCAAGGGCGAGCAGGCCCTGCAGTGGCTGCGCACCCGCTACGGCTTCGAGGACGGCAGCGACCTCGCCCGCGCCAAGGCCCAGCACATGTACATCAACTCGATGGTCCGAGAGCTGCGCGCCAACGCCACCCTCAGCAGCCCGAACAAGCTGCGCAAGCTCGCCGAGCAGGCCACGAAGGCCGTCACCGTCGACACCGGGCTCGGCACCGTGAAGAAGCTCTACGACCTCAGCAACGAGCTTCGCAGGGTCGAGCCGGCGCGCATCACCATGACGACCATGCCGAACCGCTACGTCGGCGCGCGGGTGGAGCCCACCGAGGACGCCGAGCAGCTCTTCCGGCTGGTGCGCGAGGACATCGCGCTGGACGGCAAGGACGCCAAGAAGGCGACCGCCGAGAAGGCGGACGACGCCTCCGCCGACCGGGCCGCCGCCAAGGACGAGATCGGGGTCCTGGTCCAGAACGGCACCCGCACCGACAGCCTGGCCGCGGCGCGCGGACGCGCGAGCACGGTGGCCGGGCTGCTGGTGGAGAAGGGCTTCGCCCAGGCGGTCTCCGACCGTTCCGCGTCGCTGAGCGAGGCGACGACGCTGGTGCGCTACCCGAGCGCGGAACTGGAGGGCGACGCCCGGGCGGTCGCCAAGTCCCTGGGAATCCCGACGAGTTCGGTGAAGAAGTCGACCGACGTCTCCGGGGTCACACTCGTCGTGGGCGCCGACTGGCGCGAGGGTACGGCGTACAAGGCGCCCAAGGAGGACGACACGACCCCGAAGACCGCGGAGGCCCTCAACGGCGCCGACGACACGGCCTGCATGCACGTCAACCCGGGCTTCACCTGGTGACCGGGGGGCGCCTCGGGGGCGCCCCCTCTCACGCCTCGGTCAGAACCGCGGGCCGCCGCGAGGCGATGACCCGCCTCGCGAGCGAGCGAGGGCTGGTCAGAAAGCCGTAGCCCCACGACATGTGCATGGTGGCGAGGGCGACGGGGATCTGGAGCCGCGCCTTCAGCGGCAGCCCCTTGCCCGCGGGCAGCGAGCCGAGGACGATCGCCGCGAGGTAGCCGCCGGGGATCAGGAAGCCGAGCGGGGTCAGCGCGGCGCCGACCACGATCCCGGCAGCGATCGCGCAGACCGCGGTCGGCGGGGCGAGGTAGCGCAGGTTGATGGAGCCCTCGTGGTAGCGGGCGACGACGTGCCGCCAGCGGCCGTAGTCCTTGTACTGCTTGGCGAGGGCCTTCACGCTCGGCCTCGGGCGGTACGACACCTTCAGCTCGGGCGAGAACCAGATGAGCCCGCCCGCCTCACGGATCCGGAAGTTGAGCTCCCAGTCCTGGGCGCGGATGAACTCCTCGTTGTAGCCGCCCTGTTGCTCCAGGGCCTCGCGCCGGAACACCCCGAGGTACACGGTCTCGGCGGCCTGCGCCTGGCCGCCCGTGTGGAAGGCCGCGTTGCCGACACCGATCTTCGAGGTCATCGCGGCGGCGACCGCGTGCTCCCAGTCGTTCTCGCCCTCGGCGTGCATGATGCCGCCGACGTTCTGCGCGCCGGTCTCCTCCAGGAGCCGTACGGCGGTCGCGATGTAGTTCGGCGAGAGCATGCCGTGGCCGTCGACGCGGACGACGATCGGGTGGCGGGAGGCCTTGATCGCGGCGTTGAGGGCGGCGGGGGTGCGGCCGGCGGGATTGGGGACGGTGTGCACGCGCGCGTCTTCGGCGACGAGCTCGGCGGCGATCTCGTCCGTGCGGTCCGTGGACGGACCGAGGGCGAGCACGACCTCCATCTCGCCGGCGTACTCCTGCGCGAGGATCGCTTGGACGGCTCCGCGCAGATGCCGCTCCTCGTCGAGGACGGGCATGATCACAGACACGGCAGGGAGCTGCACGTCGGGCTTGGCGTTCATAGGGGGCTCACGTTACCGCGAACGGGGGACACCATCGCCCCCCGCCCGGGGCGGTGCCGGTCGTCGCAGATCGTATGGGCCTACGGTGCTCAAGATCCCTCGTTCGGCTGTTCCTCGCGGAGGTGTCCCCCCATGCCCGCCACGTCTCCCCGGCCCTCCGCCGCCCGTCCTCGCCGCCCGCGGCGCCGGCCGGCCCGGCCCCCCGTGCGGCGCAAGCGGCCCCGCTGGGCCATGCGGGCGGCGACCACGCTGTCCGTCGTCGTGCTGGCCTCCGCCGGGATCGGGCACGCGGTGATGACCAGCCTCGACGCGGACATCACGCGCGTGGACCCCTTCAAGGACATGAAGAACCGGCCGCGCGCCGGACACGGCATGAACGTGCTGCTGGTCGGCACCGACGGCCGCGACAAGATCACCGAGGCGGAGCGGCGGAAGTACCGGCTGGGCGGGGCGCCCTGCCACTGCACCGACACGATCATGATCGTGCACATCTCGGAGGACCGGGAGCGGGCGAGCGTGGTGAGCCTGCCGCGTGACTCGTACGCGATGACTCCGGAGCACGTCGACGGGACCACCGGGGAGCGGCACCACGGACACCCCATCAAGATCAACGCGGCGTACGCGGAGGGCGGGCCCCCGCTGACGGTCCGGACCGTCGAGGGCATGACCCACGTGAAGATCGACCACTATCTGGAGGTCGACTTCACCAGTTTCATGAGGACGGTGGACGTCCTCGGCGGGGTCGAGATCTGCAACGCCGACCCGCTGAAGGACACGTACACCGGCCTCGACCTGGCGGCCGGCCGGCACCGGCTGCTGGGCGGACAGGCACTGCAGTACGTCCGCTCCCGGCACGCCGACGGCTCCTCCGACCTCGGCCGGATGAAGCGGCAGCAGCGCTTCCTCGCGGCGCTGATCGAGCGGGCCACCTCCTCCGGCGTGCTGTTGAACCCGATGAAGTTCCGCGATGTGGCCCGGGCCGTCCTCGGCTCCGTACGGGCCGACGAGGGCTTCGGCACGGACGAACTGCTCGACCTGGGCCGGGCGATGCGCAACTTCTCCCCCTCCTCGTCGGAGTTCACGACCGTGCCGATCGGGCAGATGGGATACGCCGTCAAGGGCGTGGGCTCGACTCTGAAGTGGGACCCGGTGAAGTCGGCGCGGCTCTTCCAGTCCCTGCGCGAGGACCAGCCGCTGGCCGCGCACAAGCCGAAGGACAAGGCGCTGCTCGTCCCGGTGTCCCCGCAGCAGATCCGCGTCCAGGTGGAGAACGGCACGGCGACCGGCGGACTCGGCAAGCGGGTGGACGCGGCGCTGGCGTCGACGGGATTCCGCACGACGGGGATCCCGGCGAACTCGGCCGACCGCACCCTGAAGCGCACGGTCATCGCCTACGACCCCCGCTGGGACCGCTCGGCCCGCTCCCTGGCCGCGGCCCTGCCCGGGAGCGAGCTGTGGGCGGTGAAGGGGCAGGGCGCGGTGCTGAAGGTGCTGGCAGGCGCGGACTTCGAGCGGGTACGGAAGGTACGGGCCGAGGACGAGCTGCAGGCCGAGTTCGGAGTGGTGACGGGGGACGAGGTGGGGTGCGTGTAGGAGGAAGCCGGACGGGACAGGGCCAGGTGCACGCAGGGAGAACCGGGTGACGCCGGTCACCCGGCCGACACAGGATGGCGGCTGTGACCGCCGCCCTCCGCATCGCCGACTACGACCCCGACTGGCCCCGGCAGGCCGCCGCCGCGATCGACGCCCTCCGCTCGGCGGCGCCCGGACTGTTCCTGGAGATCGAGCGCATCGGGTCCACCGCCGTGCCGGGACTCGCGGCGAAGCCCGTCATCGACCTGATGGCCGCCGTCCGTGACCTCTCTCGCACACCGGCCCACGACGCCCCGCTGGCCGGTCTCGGCTTCCGCCCGCACCCACATCCTGCACGTCGTGACACGGGACAGTTGGCCAGGCCGGAATCAGCGGAAGAAGGAGTGAGCGGGCTCAGTCCTCGAAGCCCTCGGCCGCCCGCTTCTCGCGCAGTTCCATGATCGCCCGGCGCCGCGCGAGGCGGTGCGTGCGGCGGATCTGGGCCTCCTGGTAGCGGCGCTCGTCCCGTTCCGTCTCCGGGAGCACCGGAGGGACCCGGCGGGGCTTGCCGTCGGCGTCGACCGCGGCGAAGACGAGGTAGGCGGAACCGACCTGGGTGGCGGGCGTGGACTCGTTCCAGCGCTCGGCGAGGACCCGCACACCGACCTCCATCGAGGTCCGGCCGGTCCAGTTGACCTGCGCCTTCACATGGACGAGGTCACCCACCCGGACCGGCTCCAGGAACGCCATCTCGTCCATGGAGGCGGTCACCGCGGGCCCGCCGCTGTGCCGTCCGGCCACCGCGCCCGCCGCGTCGTCGACCAGCTTCATGATCACGCCACCGTGCACCGTCCCGAGAAGGTTGGTGTCGGCCTGGGTCATGATGTGGCTCAGCGTGGTGCGGGACGCCGAGGTGGGCTTGCCCGGGATCTCCGCGGTCCCCGGATCGGCGGCGGTGGTGGCCTGGTCTGTCATGGCCCCCACCCTATGCCGATGACAATTCGGGAATTTGTGTCAGCTTCGCAACAGCGCTGCCCTGATTTTCCGACGACCCTTGTAAAGGGCACAGCCGGTACCTGCACACTGGGCCCCATGAACGATTGGCCCGAGGGATGGTCCGGCGACGACCGCGACCGGTACGGACGCGGCAGCGCGAGCGCACAGCCCGAGAGCGCCCGCGTCATGCGGCAGGTCCGCCGTGGACAGGGGGCGCCCGGGCAGGGGGCGTACGGACAGGGGGCCTACGGCCGCCAGGGTCCGTCCGCGCCGCCGTACGGTAACGGAGTGCCGCAGCAGCCGTCGTACGTCGACGGCCAGGGCTACGGCGGTGACTACGACAGCGGCTACAACACCGGCCAGGTCTACGGCAGCCCCGGCGGCGGTGGCTACGACGGCCCCGGCGACCCGGGCGGCGGCCGGGGTCCGCGCCCTGCGCCGAACTGGCGCAAGCGGATCAAGTGGACCGCGATCGTCGTGATCACCGGGCTGATCGTGACGACCGTCTCCACCTACTTCTGGGCCGACTCCAAGCTCAACCGCGAGGTCGACCTGTCCAAGGTCATCGACCGGCCGGACCAGGGCGACGGCACCAACTACCTGATCGTCGGCTCCGACAGCCGCGCCGGCCTCTCCTCGGAGCAGAAGAAGCAGCTGCACACCGGCTCCGCCGAGGGCAAGCGCACCGACTCGATGATGATCCTGCACACCGGCAGCAACGGCGACACGCTGATCTCGCTGCCGCGCGACTCGGACGTGGAGATCCCGAGCTTCGTCGGCTCCGAGTCCGGCAAGACCTACAAGGGCACGGGCCGGCACGTGAAGCTAAACGCCGCGTACGCCGAGGACGGGCCCGAGCTGCTGGTGCGGACCGTCGAGTTCAACACCGGGCTGCGCATCGACCACTACGTCGAGATCGGCTTCGCCGGCTTCGCGAGCATCGTGGACGCGGTCGGCGGGGTCGAGATCGACATCGACAAGGGGTTCAAGGACAAGTACTCCGGCGCCGACTTCAAGGCGGGCAAGCAGGAGCTGAACGGCGACCAGGCGCTCGCCTTCGTCCGCACCCGGCACGCGTTCGCCGCGTCCGACCTGCAGCGCACCAAGAACCAGCAGAAGTTCCTCGCGGCGCTCGCCCATCAGGTGGCCACCCCGGGCACGGTCCTGAACCCCTTCAAGCTCTACCCGACGCTCGGCGCCGGCCTGGACTCGCTCATCGTCGACAAGGACATGGGCCTGTACGACCTGGGGTCCATGTTCTTCGCGATGAAGGGCGTCAACGGCGGCGACGGCACCTCGCTGAACATGCCGATCTCCGGGTCCACCGGAGGCAACCTCGTCTGGGACAAGACGAAGGTGAAGCAGCTGGTGCAGGAGCTGAACAACGACGAGAAGGTCACGGTCTCGGGCAACTGAGCCCTACGACCGCCGGGCCGAACCGAGCAGCGCGATGTGCGGAAGGGCCAACTGCCCTTCCGCCACCGCGTGTTCGGCGCTCAGCCGGTCGTACTCCCGGCGGATCCGTACGACGGTTGCCGGGTCCTGCGAGGTGACGACCAGCCCGACGGTGGCCACCCCTCCCGCCGCGCCGCTCCACCACTCCTCGACACCGGCCCGGTGGTCCCAGGCGAGTTCGGCCGCCTCGGACGCGATGAACCCGGCCCCGCCGAGCAGTTCGGCGAGGCCGTCCGCCGTACGCGCCCAGTCCTCCGCCGGGTCCAACCGCGGGAGATACGGCGGCGGTACGGCCCCGCCCGCCTCGCAGGCCCGGCCCAGCA
Source organism: Streptomyces sp. SLBN-8D4 (assembly GCF_049739545.1). Classification (NCBI taxonomy): domain Bacteria; kingdom Bacillati; phylum Actinomycetota; class Actinomycetes; order Kitasatosporales; family Streptomycetaceae; genus Streptomyces; species Streptomyces sp. SLBN-8D4. The sequence continues at coordinate 5,805,101 of NZ_JBMGQC010000001.1, read as the reverse complement.
GGTCCTGTCCCGCGCCGCGCCGCACGCTCCACGTCGTGAGGGCGATCCGGCCGCCGGGGCGCAGCAGGCGGTGGAGTTCGGCGAGGGCGGTGCGGGGGCGGCCGACGTGGTTGAGCACGAAGTTGCCGACGACGGCATCGAACTCGCCGTCACGGTAAGGGAGTTCAGGCAGCACACCGGTGCGCGCGTCGAGCCCGCGGGCCCGCGCCGCCGCCACCATCCCGGCATCGGCGTCCACGGCACTCACCCGGGCGCCGCGCGCCTGGGCCGCCGCGGCCGCCGTACCGGTGCCGGTTCCGACATCGAGGACGCGCGTCCCCGCCCCGACTCCGGCCGCGTCCAGCAAGGCCTCCACAGGATGGGCGCACAGCCGCGCGAAACTGCCGGCGTAGGCCTCGGCGCGGCCCTTCCACATCGCGCGCTCGGCGGCGTCGAAGGCCTCCGTCCCGTTCGTGCGTGTCATGGGCCCCAGCCTGCCCCACCCGTGGCCGAAGGCGCCTCGGCGGGTGCCCCCGGCCACGCTCGGGCGGGGAGCGTCACATCGCCATGCCCGCCATCGCCCGACAGGTCTCCGCACAGCGCAACAGGCGACACGCCTGCGCGCAGCGCATCATCTGGGGATCGTCCGGCATGGACATACACGCCTCGGCACACATCTCGCACGCCCTGGCGCACATCGCGCACATCTCCGCCGACAGCGGCGAGCGGCGCATCATCATGTCCGCGCACATGCGGGTCATGTCGGCGCAGTCGATGAGCGCGCGCATGATCTGCATCTGGGCCTGGCCGCCCCTCTGCATACAGGAGCTCATGGTCTCCTCGCACACGCTGTGGCACTCCATGCATGCCGCCACGCAGTCCTGCATCTCCTTGCTCATCGCGGACATGCTCTCGGCCTGGGTCATGGCTCCTCCTGGGGGACGTGGGAGCCCGGGCGGGCCCCGTGCCCTTCCGTCCTACGCCCCTCCCCTGCCGGGCGCCATCGGGCGGACGCGAACAATACGCCCCGAAATGTCTCACCCTCGGTACGACAAAAGCCCCCGGAACGCCTCCGGGGGCTCGGTCGCGCCGGTCGGGCCGACCTACGGCAGGTTGCGCGCCATGACAATCCGCTGCACCTGGTTCGTTCCTTCGTATATTTGGGTGATCTTGGCATCGCGCATCATGCGCTCCACCGGGTAGTCGCGGGTGTAGCCGTACCCGCCCAGCAGCTGGACCGCGTCCGTCGTGACCTCCATGGCCACGTCCGAGGCGAAGCACTTGGCGGCGGCGCCCTGGAAGGTGAGGTCCTTGTCGAGGCGCTCCGAGGCGGCCGCGGCCTGGTAGGTCAGGGCGCGGGCGGCGGAGATCTTCATGGCCATGTCGGCGAGCATGAACTGGATGCCCTGGAAGTCGGCGATGGCCTTGCCGAACTGCTTGCGCTCCTGGACGTAGCCCTTGGCGTAGTCGAGGGCGCCCTGGGCGACACCGAGGGCCTGGGCGGCGATGGTGATGCGGGTGTGGTCCAGGGTCTTCATCGCCGTGGCGAAGCCGGTGCCCTCGTCGCCGATCATGCGGTCGGCCGGGATGCGGACGTTGTCCAGGTAGACCTCGCGTGTGGGCGAGCCCTTGATGCCGAGCTTCTTCTCGGGGGCGCCGAAGGAGACGCCCTCGTCGGACTTCTCGACGACGAAGGCGGAGATGCCCTTCGAGCGCTTCGAGGGGTCCGTCACGGCCATCACCGTGTAGTACTCGGACTCGCCGGCGTTGGTGATCCAGCGCTTCACGCCGTTGAGGACCCAGTAATCGCCGTCGCGGACCGCCTTGGTCTTCATGCCGGCCGCGTCGGAACCGGCGTCCGGCTCGGAGAGGGCGTACGAGAACATCGCGTCACCCTTGGCGAGCGGGGTCATGTACTTCTTCTTCAGCTCGTCCGAGCCGGAGAGGATCACCGGGAGCGAGCCCAGCTTGTTCACCGCGGGAATCAGGGACGAGGACACGCAGACGCGCGCGACCTCCTCGATGACGATCACCGTGGCCAGCGCGTCGGCGCCCGCGCCGCCGTACTCCTCGGGGACGTGCACGGCATGCAGGTCGTTGGCCACCAGCGCGTCCAGCGCCTCGCGCGGGAAGCGGGCCTCCTCGTCGACCGCTGCGGCGTAGGGCGCGATCTTCGCCTCCGCCAGCGAGCGGATGGCGTCCCGGAGCATGTCGTGCTCCTCGGACGGGCGGTACAGGTCGAAGTCAGCCGTTCCGGCCAAGGTCTCTCACGCTCCAAGGACGCTGTGATGCCTGTGCTAATTACCGTTAAGTAACTCAAATTTTAGGGCCCGGCCCACGGGACGGATACGTGAGCTTGGCGACAGCGGGAAAACTGCCCGTCGCACCCTCCGACTATGCTCGGGCGCGCACTGGCCCGTCCCCCTTTCTGGAGTCTCCATGGCCCTCAAGATCACCGTGATCGGCACCGGCTACCTCGGCGCCACCCACGCCGCGGCCATGGCCGAGCTCGGTTTCGAGGTGCTGGGGCTCGACGTGGTGCCCGAGAAGATCGAGATACTCCAGCGCGGCCAGGTCCCGATGTACGAGCCGGGCCTGGAGGAGCTGCTGCGCAAGCATGTCGCCGGGATCGAGGGCTCCACCGGCCGGCTGCGCTTCACCATGGACTGGGAAGAGGCCGGCGCCTTCGGTGACGTGCACTTCGTCTGCGTGAACACTCCGCAGCGGCACGGCGAGTACGCCTGCGACATGTCGTACGTCGACTCGGCGTTCGCCTCCCTCGCCCCGCACCTGACCCGTCCGGCGCTCGTCGTCGGCAAGTCGACGGTGCCCGTGGGCTCCGCCGACCGGCTGGCCCGCTATCTGGCCGACCACTCCCCCGCGGGCGCCGACGCCGAGCTGGCCTGGAACCCGGAGTTCCTGCGCGAGGGCTTCGCCGTGGACGACACGCTGCACCCGGACCGGATCGTCGTCGGCGTGCGCAGCGAGCGCGCGGAGAAGCTGCTGCGCGAGGTGTACGCGACGCCGCTCGGCGAGGGCACGCCGTTCGTGGTGACGGACTTCCCGACCGCCGAGCTGGTGAAGACCTCCGCGAACTCCTTCCTGGCCCACGAAGATCTCCTTCATCAACGCGATGGCGGAGGTCTGCGAGGCCGCCGACGGCGATGTCGCCAAGCTGGCCGAGGCCATCGGGTACGACGACCGGATCGGGAAGAAGTTCCTGCGGGCCGGGATCGGCTTCGGCGGCGGCTGTCTGCCCAAGGACATCCGTGCCTTCATGGCCCGTGCGGGTGAGCTCGGCGCGGACCAGGCGCTGACCTTCCTGCGCGAGATCGACTCGATCAACATGCGCCAGCGCGGCCAGATGGTGGAGCTGGCCCGGCAGATACTGGGCGGCGGGTCGTTCCTCGGCAAGCGGGTCGCGGTGCTCGGCGCCACCTTCAAGCCCGACTCGGACGACGTCCGCGACTCGCCCGCGCTGAACGTCGCCGGGCAGATACACCTCCAGGGCGGCCAGGTGACGGTCTACGACCCGAAGGGCATGGACAACGCCCGCCGCCTGTTCCCCACCCTCGGCTACGCCGACACCGCCGTGGACGCGGTCCGGGGCGCCGACGTCGTACTCCACCTCACGGAGTGGCGCGAGTTCCGCGAACTGGACCCGGCCGCCCTCGGCGAGGTCGCGGCGGCGAAGGTCGTCCTCGACGGCCGCAACGCCCTCGACCCGGTGCTGTGGCGGAAGGCGGGCTGGACGTACCGGGCGATGGGGCGGCCGACGGCCTGAGCGGAGACAGGGACGGCGGGGGCGGGCTCTCGCGGGGCACCGGCGGCCGCATGACGGAGGCTCAGGGCAGCCGTTCGGCCGCGCCCAGGGCGACGAGCGCGCGCATCACGTCTCAGTACAGGGACCGGACCCGCCAGGCGGTGGCCGTCCGCAGGGGTGTCGCTGTCGTCCTCGCCGTCCCGTCCCGGCCCTGGCATATGCCGCCTCCCCGGAATCGACAACACGAGTTCGATTTGCATTCGAGTACGGCGGTGAATTGACCGTTCTCACAGACCACGCCCCCATAGAGGAGAGGTAGGCAACGATCGGTTAACCGGTGCGTAGCCAAGCGGAATCCGCCCTCCACTCCACTGTTCGTCATCGCCGGACTCTTCGGCCGGATTGATACGAGCATGTCAGGAGTGAGTCATGCCCCTGTTTCGCGGGGTGGAGTGGCCGCGTGATCATCGCGACGAGCTGGTCGCCGGGGCGCTCGTCGCCGCGGTGGTGATCGTGCTGGGGTACGCCTCGGGCATCGGTGCCCCCGCCGCCTCCGGGGCGGCCGAGGCCGCACTTCCCCCGGCCTCGCCGCCCGCGGCCACGGCACCGGAGGCGACCGCACCGGGTGCCGGTCAAGTCCCCGCCGACTCCGGCGAGTTGCCGGCCTACGGCGGGGCCGGCTCTGACCTCGGACACGGCGGGACCGGGTCGGACATCGGATACGGCGATGCCGGAAGCGCCGTGACCGGTACCGGCCCCGTCGACGGGAGCGGCGGGCAAGGCGGCGGCGGTCACACCGGGCACGAGAGCTCGCCGCCCGCGGGCACGCCGACCCCCGCTCCCACTCCCACCCCGTCCCCCTCGGCCACCTGCCGGGACGGCGAGGTCACCCTCGTGCAACCGCTGCTCGTCGGCCTCACCGAGCCTGTCCTCGGTCTCCTGGGCGGTGCGACCGCGTCCCCCTCGCCGACGCCCTCTCCCTCGCCCTGCGTCGGCCTCGCCCCCGTCTCCGGCCTGCTCGGCGGGGCCCTCGCCGGCTCCCCCTCCGCCTCCCCACGGCCGGAGGCGACGCCATGAGGCCACTGCTCGTCCTCGCCGCTCTCCTCTGCGCCCTCCTCGGCGCCGCCCAACCCGCCTCCGCGCACACCGAGTTGGTGAGCTCCTCCCCCAAGGACGGGGCCACGCCCGCGAAGGCTCCCGACCACCTCACCCTCACCTTCGACGAGGCCGTCGACCTGGCCGACGTACGGGTGCTGACGGTGGACGGGGACCGGCTGCCGGTGGCCCGTCCGCCGAAGGGAACGGCGAAGGGAACAGCGAAGAACAACGTCGTGCGGGTCGCGCTCGGCAGCCCTGCGGACGGGAAGTTCGCGGTGGTGTGGTCCGTGGTGGACGAGGAGGACGGACACGCCTCCTCCGGGCGGATCGCCTTCGCCGTCGGGGCGGCCCCCGCCAGGACCGGCGGCGACGAGGCCCGGGCCGCCGCTCCCGCACCGTCCCCCTCGGTGCGCAAGGGCCTCGTCGCCGTCCGCTGGGCCGGATACCTCGCGCTCGCCCTGTTCGTCGGCGGGCTCGCGTTCGTCGCGCTGCTGTGGCCGGGCGGGGCCTACGAGCCGCGGGCCCGGGCGCTGCTCGGGCTGGCCTGGACGGGCGGACTGCTGGCGACCGTGGCGGCCGTGGGACTGCAAGGCGCGTACGCCTCCCTCGGCGGCCTGCGGGACGCCCTGCGCCCGGCGGCCTACGCGGACGTCCTGGCCACCGAACCCGGTGTCGTGCTCGCCGCACGCGGCCTGATGTGGGTGCTCGCGGCCGTGGTGCTCGCCGCGCTGCTCCAGGGCGCCGCGCGCTCGCCAGGCTGGCGGGTGGGCGCGCTCGCGGTGGCGTTCGGGCTGCTGCGCACGACCGGCATGACGGGCCACAACTCCGAGGGCAGTGAGCCCACTTGGGGCGCGGTCGCCGACTTCGTGCACCTTCTCGGGGCCGCGCTGTGGATCGGTGGGCTCGCCATGCTCGCGCTGGCGGTGCTGCCGCGCCGGCGGCCCGCGGAGCTGGCCGAGGTGGTGCCGGGCTACGCGCGGCTCGCGGCGCTGAGCGTCACGGGCATCGTCGGCGCCGGGCTGGTGCTCGCGTGGCAGGTGGTGGGGTCGTTCGACGGCCTTCTGCACACCTCCTACGGGCATCTGCTGCTCGTCAAGACAGCCGTCCTCGGGTGCGTCCTGGCCGCCGCGTACGCGAGCCGTCAGTGGGTGCGCACCCGTCTCGATCTCGCCGTGCTGCTGCGCGGCGACGCCGCCACCGTGCGGCCCTTCGGTTACTCGGTCGCGGCCGAGACGGGGCTGGTCCTCGTCGTGCTCGCCGTGACGAGTCTGCTGGTCACGGCCGATCCCGGCCGCTGAACACCCGCAAAAGCAAAAGGAGTTGCAGTGAGAAGCAAAGACGAGACCGGTGGCCGGCGAAGCAAGTCGCCGACCGGGAACCGGTCCCTGCTGTTCGCCGGCCTCGGCGCGGCCCTGGCCGCCGTGCTCAGTCTCGGGCTGCTGAGCGCGGCCACGGGTTCCACGGCGGCCTCGCAGCAGGCCGCGGGCGCGGCTCAGGCGCCCGCTGCCGCCGCTGCCGCCATGAAGGCCGCCGCCACCCCCGACTACCAAGTCGACATCACGGGTTACAAGTTCGGCGACGGCAAGCAGCTCGTGGTCGAGGTGGGCCAGACGGTCCGGTGGACCAACCACGACAGCGCGCCGCACACGGTGACCACGACCAAGGCCCCGGTGGCCTTCGACTCGGGGACGCTGCAGAAGGGCGACTCGTGGTCGTACACCTTCAGCAAGGTCGGCACCTACGAGTACTACTGCGCGGTGCACCCGGACATGGTGTCGTCCGTGAAGGTGGTGGCGGCGTCCGGCGGTGGCGGCGGCACCACCCCCATGCCGACGCCGACCCCGACGGCACCCACGGCGACGCCGACGACGGGCCCCACGGCCACGCCGACGGCGACCCCCACGTCGACCGGCATGCCGATGCCGACCTCGACGCCGACGGGCACGCCCCCCAGCGGTGGCGGCGAGCAGTGCACGAGCATCCGCAATGAGCTCCTGCCGATCCTCCAGCACCTCTACGCGGCCCACCTGGAGGAGTCGCCCGGCCAGCAGGTGCAGGACGCACTGTCGCTGGACTCGTACATCAAGATGCACACGGTGTGGATCGAGAGCATCCTCAAGCCGGCCGTCAACGACGGCGGCACGGTGCTCGACAGCACGCTGAGCGTGCTGCTGGCCCACATCAACTCCGCGCACCTGGAGGAGTCGCTCGGACAGCAGGTCACCGATCTGCTGAACCCCGACGCCTACGTGAAGATGCACACCGTCTGGGCCGAGCACCTGCTCGCTCCCACCACGGACTTCCTCACCACCAGCTGCTGACACATGGGTGGACGCCGTTCCGGCCGGGGCTCAGCCGGCCGGAACGGCGTCCACGGCCATTCTCCACACCCCCACCACATTTCGGGAACCGCTTTCCAAGGAGTTCGGGATGACAACCGTCACCCTGCCCACCGTTCCTCCGCCCCGCCGGCTCACCGTGGCCCCCGGCCGCTCGCTCGCCGAACTCACCGCCTGGTACGGGCCTTTGCCGGTACGGCGGCGGCGGATACCCCTCGCCGGAGCGTCGCTGGAGACGTCCCCGGACGCCCCTCACCCCGCGTTCCGTTTCGCGTTCGACCACGGCGAGCTGCGGGCCGTGCTCACCTCCGAGCGGGTCGAGGACCTGCCCGGCGACCGCCTCCAGCTCACCGCCGACCTCGTCCTCGACGAGGTCGCCTTCCCCGTCCTCCTGCGGATGCGGGTGCTCGACCGCGCCGAGGACCGGATGCTCGTCGTGGGCACGGCCCGGCTGTCCTACCGGCTGCTGCGCCGGGCCACCGGATTCCGGCTGCCGTGGCGGCTGCCGGCCACGCGTCTTCGGCTGCTCGTCGCGGCGGAGTTCGCATGAGGGGGCTGCTGCGGGCCGCGGCGGCGCTCGCCCTCCTCGCCGTGTGGCTGCTGCCGTCGGGACAGGCGTCGGCGGCGGGCTACTCGGTGGCCATGAAGGGGTACGCCTTCTCGCCGGCGTCCTTGAGCGTGCCCGCCGGTTCCACGGTGACGTGGACCAACTACGACACGGCCCCGCACGACGTGAAGACCACCTCCGGCCCGCTCTCGATCCACTCCCCCATGCTGAACAAGGGCCAGAGCTGGAGCTTCACCTTCGCCACGGCCGGTTCCTACGGCTACGTCTGCACGGTCCACCCGGACATGACGGCGGGGATCACGGTCCGGGCGGCTCCGGCACCGGCTCCGGCCAGGACCTCGGCGGCACCGGGAGAGCACACGCACACGACACCGGCCCGGACCCCGTCGCACACCGCGCACTCGGCACCGGCGATGACGATGCCGTCCGCGTCGCCGTCGCCCACCGCATCCGAGGCGGCCGTACCGCAGACAGCGCAGCAGGCGGCACCCCGGGTGACACAGCAGCCCGTGACCCAGACGGCAGCCTCGACGGGCCGCCCCCTGGACCCCCTGCTGCTCCTGGCCGGCCTGGTGGCCGGGGTGGCGGTCCTGTGCCTCCTGCTGGTCGGCTCAAGGACGTCCCAGGCGCAGAGGGAGGAATCCTGACGACACCGCTCACCCCTTGGCCCGGTAGCGCCGCATCTTCGCCCGCGCCCCGCACACCTGCATAGAGCACCACCGCCCCCGCCCCGCCGGACTCCGGTCGTAGTACGCCCAGTGGCAGTCCACGGCCTCACAGGCCTTCAGACGGATCCACGTCCCCGCCACCAGCGACTCGGCGACGGCGGCGGCGACGCGGGAGAGCAGGGTCCGGGCGTCGGCGGGGGCGAGGGCGGCCGAGCCGTCCACCGCGGCCACGGTCAGGAACAGGGGCGCCGCCGCCAGCAACTCGCCCAGCGGTGTCACCGCCCGGTGCGGCGGATGCCCGGCGTGCGCCAGCAGAGCGACCCGCAGCGACTCCCGCAGCTCACGCGCCTGCGCCAGCTCCCCCTCGGTGATCCCGAACCGCGCCCGGCCCTCGGCCGTGTCCAGCGAATCGGCGCCCGACTCCAGGTCCACCGTGTTGACCAGGGACTCGACCAGGGCCAGCCCCCCGGGCGCGGGCGATCGCTCACTCATGGCTGCACGCTACCTAGCTAGGGAATTCCCTTGCGACGTTACCTCCGATGCGGGAGCATGCGGTAACCGTTACTGGTTACCCGCCTCTACGGGTAACCCCGCTTCAAGGAGGAAGCATGGCCGTCGCCGCACTCGGAGCCGTCGTACTGGACTGTCCGGACCCCGCCGCGCTCGCCGGTTTCTACGCCGGTGTCCTCGGCGGCACCGTCGAGGGCGAGGGGGACTGGGTCGACCTGAAGACCCCTGACGGACCGGCGCTCGCCTTCCAGGCCGCCCCCGGTTTCGTACCGCCGAAGTGGCCCGCCCCCGACGCCTCGCAGCAGTTCCACCTGGACCTGAGCGTCCCGGACCTGGACGCGGCCGAGAAGGAGGTGCTGGCGCTCGGGGCGAAGCCGCTGGACACCTCGGACCGCTCCCGCACCTTCCGTGTGTACGCGGACCCGGCGGGGCACCCGTTCTGCCTCTGCGCCTGCTGAACCGCCCGTCGAACCAGGAGGACCTCTCGTGACTGTCGCACGTTTCCGTTCCGTCGTGATCGACTGCCCCGACCCCCGTGCGCTCGCCCGTTTCTACGCCGGGATCGTGGGCGGCACGCCGGAGGACGACGACCCGGACTGGGTGGTCCTGCGCGTCCCCGCCGGTCCCCGGCTGGCCTTCCAGAGCGCCCCGGGGCTCACCCCGCCGGAGTGGCCGCGGGCGGACCGCAACTCCCAGCAGTTCCACCTCGACTTCGACGGCGGGACCACGTGGGAGGAGATCGACGCGGCCGAGGCCAAGGTGCTGGAGCTGGGCGCGCGGCTGCTGCACGCCGAGGACAAGGAGGACTTCCGGGTCTACGCGGACCCGGCGGGCCACCCCTTCTGCCTGTGCCGGATCGACCCGGTGTAGCGCCGGCCGTCGGCCGGCCACCGGCTCCGACGTGACGCCCGTGCCGGACCGGTCCGCACCGCGCCGCCGGTCGGTGGTGGGGCCCGGCTATCCGTCGAGGTCGGCGATCTTCGCCGTGGACGGCTCGCGCCGCTGCTGCGCCGCCTGTGCGGTGAAGTCGGACTCGCGCAGCATCCGCTGGACATTGCCCCAGGTCAGCAGCGCGAGGTCGGCCTCGTCCCAGCCCCGGCGCAGCAGCTCGGCGACGAGGTGCGGGTAGCAGGAGGCGTCGCCCAGCTCCTGCGGGTGCGCGGTGCCGGCGTCGTAGGTGCCGGACAGGCCCACGCTCTCGGCGCCCGCGACCGCGCGCACATGGTCGAGGTGGTCGGCGACGTCCCGGACCGTCGGGCCGGTCTGCTCGGCGGTCAGCGGCACCATGCACAGGCCGCCCGCGGCGCCCAGCTCGGCGAGCAGGTCGTCGGGGAGGTTGGCCGGGTGGGGCCGCAGGGCGCGCGCGGCGGAGCGGCTGAAGAGCACCGGCGCCTTGGAGGCGGCCAGGGTGCGCCGGACGGTGGCGTCGGAGGCGCCGGAGAGGTCGGCGAGGACTCCGAGCCGGTTCATCTCGCGCAGCACCTCCTCGCCGAACCGGGTGAGCCCCGCCGCGCTCGCCCAGGACACCCCGGTCAGGGTGAGGGCGCGCAGTCCGAGGGCGTGCAGGGAGCGCAGGATGCCGAGCGAGTCACCGAGGGCGGCGGCGCCCGCGGGGCCGAGCAGGACGGCGGCACGGCCGCAGTTGCGGGCGTCGGTGGCCTGTCCGGCGGTGCGGGCCAGGCGCAGGCCCTCGGGATGGTTGCGTACGACGGTCTTCACCAGGTCGAGCTGTTCCAGGGTGGCGCCGACGGCACGGTCCCCGTCGAGCCCCTCGGGCAGGTGCAGCGACCACATCAGAGCGCCCACGTGCCCCTCCCTGAGCCTCGGCACATCCGTGTCCACCGCGCTCTCACCGACCTCCAGGTCGAACCAGGGCAGGTGCCGCAGGGCCCACGGCAGCCCGCTGTAACCGTCGGCGACCGGGTGCTCGGCGAGGATGGCACGGGCGCGCTCCAGCAGCTCGGCGTCCGGGTCGGAGCCGGGCGCGCACAGCTCCGGCGCGGCCCCGAAGAGCTGGGGCAGCTCTTCCACGTCGGCCGGGGGATGCAGTTCGTCCTGGAGGTCTGCCATGACGGGCTCCGTACGTCGTGATCTTTCTGATCGCCGTACGGTCACCGTCCCACGGAGCGCGGGGGGCTTCCTGGTGGGCGGGGCGTTCGGGGGTACGACGGTCTGGGTGCCGTGCGCCGCCCCGACCACCAGGTCGAAGATGCCCCGGCGGTCAGCCGTCGAGCTCGGAGAGGGTCGCGTTGGACGGCCCCCGCGTCGACCGGAGCTCCCGGGCCACGTCCTCCGCCGCACCCAGCACCCGTACCGCGTTCTGCCAGGTCAGCTTGGCGAGGTCGGGGCGGGACCAGCCGCGGTCCAGGAGTTCGGCGATGAGGTTCGGGTAGCCGGAGACGTCGCTGAGGCCGTCCGGGGTGAAGGCTGTGCCGTCGTAGTCGCCGCCGATGCCGATGTGGTCCACGCCGGCCACCTCGCGCATGTGGTCCAGATGGTCCGCGACCGTCGAGACCGTGGCGACCGGGCGCGGAGTGCGCTCCTCGAAGGCGCGGTGCACCTTCATCGCCTCCGGGGTGGTCGCGAGGTGGTGGAAGCCGTGCTCACGCATGTTCTCGTCGGCGGCGGCCGTCCAGTCGACGGCTGCCTGGAGGACGAACTTCGGCACGAAGGTCACCATCGCCATGCCCCCGTTGGACGGCAGACGCTCCAGGACGTCGTCCGGGACGTTGCGCGGGTGGTCGCACACCGCCCGCGCGGAGGAGTGGGAGAAGATCACCGGCGCCTCGCTCGCGTCCAGCGCGTCCCGCATGGTCGTCGCCGCCACGTGCGAGAGGTCCACGAGCATGCCCTCGCGGTTCATCTCCCGGACCACCGCGCGGCCGAAGGCCGACAGGCCCCCCACGCCCGGTTCGTCGGTCGCCGAGTCCGCCCAGTCCACGTTGTCGTTGTGGGTGAGGGTCATGTAGCGCACGCCGAGCGCGTACAACGCACGGAGCGTGGCGAGGGAGTTGGCGATGGAGTGGCCGCCCTCGGCGCCCATGAGCGAGGCGATACGGCCTTCCGCGCGCGCCGCCTCCATGTCCGCGGCGGTGAGCGCGGCCCGCAGCTGTGCCGGGTACCGCGCGATCAACTGCCGTACGCAGTCGATCTGTTCCAGCGTGGCCGGCACCGCGTCGGGCAGGTCCGAGCGGACGTACACCGACCAGTACTGCGCGCCGACGCCGCCGGCCCGCAGCCGGGCGAGGTCGGTGTGCAGGTGTGCCGACTGGTCGGTGGCGATGTCCCGGGCGTCGAGGTCGTAGCGGACCTGTTCGCGCAGTGCCCAGGGCAGGTCGTTGTGGCCGTCGACGACCGGGAACTCGCGCAGGAGTTCCCGGGCCGTCTCCAGCGGGTCCACGGCGGTCACTTGCCGAAGCCGAAACCGTTGGAGCCCTCGACCTTGGACCGCAGACGCTTGCCCTTCTCGGTGGCCTGGTCGTTCAGCTCCTGCTGGAACTCCCGCATCCGGCCGAGGAGTTCCTCGTCGTGCGCGGCGAGGATGCGGGCCGCGAGCAGGCCGGCGTTGCGGGCGCCGCCGACGGAGACGGTCGCGACGGGGACGCCGGCCGGCATCTGCACGATCGACAGCAGCGAGTCCATGCCGTCGAGGTACTTCAGCGGGACCGGGACCCCGATCACCGGGAGGGGGGTGACGGAGGCGAGCATGCCCGGGAGGTGGGCGGCTCCTCCGGCCCCCGCGATGATCGCCTTCAGGCCCCGCTCGGCCGCCTGCTCGCCGTACGCGATCATCTCGCGCGGCATGCGGTGCGCGGAGACGACGTCGACCTCGTACTCGATCTCGAACTCGTCGAGGGCCTGGGCGGCGGCCTCCATGACGGGCCAGTCGCTGTCCGACCCCATGACGATGCCTACAACGGGGCTCATTCGGTGATCGTGCCTCTCAGGTAGCCGGCAGCGTGACGTGCGCGTTCGAGAACGTCGTCCAGGTCGTCGCCGTAGGTGTTGACGTGGCCCACCTTGCGGCCGGGCTTCACGTCCTTGCCGTACATGTGGATCTTCAGCTTGGGGTCGCGGGCCATGCAGTGCAGGTACGCGGAGTACATGTCGGGGAAGTCGCCGCCGAGGACGTTGACCATGACGGTCCACTTCGCGCGGGGGCGCGGGTCGCCGAGCGGGAGGTCGAGGACGGCCCGGACGTGGTTGGCGAACTGCGAGGTGATCGCGCCGTCCTGGGTCCAGTGGCCGGAGTTGTGCGGGCGCATCGCGAGTTCGTTGACGAGGATGCGGCCGTCGCGGGTCTGGAACAGCTCGACGGCGAGGTGGCCGACGACGTCCAGTTCCTTGGCGATGTTCAGGGCCAGCTCCTCGGCCCTGAGGGCCAGGGACTCGTCCAGGTCGGGGGCCGGGGCGATCACCGTGTCGCAGACGCCGTTGACCTGCTGGGACTCGACGACCGGGTAGGCGACGGCCTGGCCGTGCGGCGACCGTACGACGTTGGCGGCGAGCTCTCGGACGTAGTCGACCTTCTCCTCGGCGAGGACGGGGACGCCGGCCCGGAAGGGGTCGGCGGCCTCCTCGGCGGAGTCCACCACCCACACGCCCTTGCCGTCGTAGCCGCCGCGGACGGTCTTGAGGACGACGGGGAAGCCGCCCGCCCGTCGCCCACCACCGCCCTCGCCGGAGGGCACTTCGTGCCCGCCCCTTTCGAGCTCCGCCGCGAAGGCCGCCACGTCCTCGGGATCGCTGACGATCCGGTGCCGTGGGCACGGGACGCCGATCGCGTCGAGCCGCGCGCGCATCACGCCCTTGTCCTGGGCGTGCACGAGCGCGTCGGGGCCGGGGCGGACGGGGATGCCGTCCGCCTCCAGGGCTCTGAGGTGCTCGGTGGGTACGTGTTCGTGATCGAAGGTGATCACATCGCACCCGCGCGCGAACTCGCGCAGCGTGTCGAGGTCGCGATAGTCGCCGATGACGACATCGCTCACCACTTGCGCCGCGGAATCCTGAGGGGTGTCACTGAGAAGCTTGAACCTGATGCCGAGCGGGATGCCTGCTTCGTGTGTCATACGCGCGAGCTGGCCCCCGCCGACCATGCCGACTACCGGGAACGTCACGACCCCAGGGTATCGGTCGAGCCACGGCGGCCGAATTCCGCGCCTCTCACCGGTCCTCTTACCAGGTTGTTTCCCTGTGTGTGAGTTCCTCCACAGGAAACTGGCGAGGGGGGTGGTTAGCATGGCTGAGTTGACGAAATCACTCGACTGACCGACCCGACTGGGGGACTGTACAACCATGGGACATGGTTCCTCAGGGTTGCGAAGGATCGTTCGCGAGGTCGCCAAATTCGGTGCGGTGGGCGGAGCGGGGCTCCTCGTCAACCTTGTCGTCTTCAACGTCGTCCGGCATCTCACCGACCTTCCGGTGGTCCGGGCGAGCGTGGTGGCCACGGTCGTGTCGATCGTCTTCAACTACATAGGGTTCCGTTACTTCACGTACCGCGACCGCGACAAGAGCGGCCGTACGAAGGAACTGACCCTGTTCCTGCTGTTCAGCGTGGTCGGCCTGGTCATCGAGAACGGCATCCTCTATGCCGCGACCTACGGCTTCGGCTGGGACAGCCCGCTCCAGAGCAACATCTTCAAGTTCGTCGGCATCGGCATCGCGACCCTGTTCCGCTTCTGGTCCTACCGCAGCTGGGTCTTCAAGGCCCTCCCCGCCCGCGAGGCGGTGGCGAGCGCGGAGTCCTTCCTGGAGGAGGCGGAGCAGGGTGCGGCCAGAAAACGACCGCGCCAGCGAGTCCTCTGACGCCAGCCGCTGGGGGCGGGCTCGGGGAACGGCTCGCAAGGGCCCCCACCGGACCCGCACAGGCCGCCGCAGGCATGTCAGGGGCGCGGGGAACTGCGCAAAAACGCCCACCCCCACCCACCGGCACCCGAAAAACCACCCCCGCACCCGCTCAAGCCGCGCAGCTCACCGCACCGTCGGCTCGTCCTCGTCCAGCACCGACGACCTGAGCGGGGTGCGGGAGAGGAACAGGCCGAAGACCGGGGGCTGGGCCTGGAGCATTTCCAGGCGGCCGCCGTCGGCCTCGGCCAGGTCCCGGGCCACCGCGAGGCCGATGCCCGTGGAGTTGCGGCCGCTGATCGTGCGCTCGAAGATGCGCGCGCCGAGGTCGGCGGGGACGCCGGGGCCCTCGTCGGTGACCTCGATGACGGCCTGGTTGCCGGTGACGCGGGTGCGCAGGGCCACCGTGCCGCCGCCGTGCATGAGGGAGTTCTCGATCAGCGCGGCCAGCACCTGGGCCACCGCGCCCGGCGTGCCGACAGCCGTGAGATGCCGTTTGCCCGAGCTCACGATCGCCCGGCCGGCACTGCGGTACGCGGGCCGCCACTCGGCTAGCTGCTGCTGGATGACCTCGTCGAGGTCGAAGGTGACCGCGTTGCCGGCGCGGGGGTCACGGGAGTTCGTCAGCAGCCGCTCGACCACGTCCGTCAGCCGCTCCACCTGGGTCAGCGCGACGTTCGCCTCCTCCTTCACCGTGTCCAGATCGTCGGTGAGGGTGATCTCCTCCAGGCGCATGGACAGGGCGGTGAGGGGTGTACGGAGCTGATGGGAGGCGTCTGCGGCCAGGCGCCGTTCCGCCGTCAGCATGCGGGCGATGCGCTCGGCCGAGGAGTCCAGCACGTCGGCGACCCGGTCCAGCTCCGGGACGCCGTACCGCTTGTGCCGGGGCCGCGGGTCGCCCGAACCGAGACGTTCCGCGGTCTCGGCGAGGTCGGTCAGGGGCGAGGCCAGCTTGTTGGCCTGGCGGATCGCCAGCAGCACCGCGGCGATCACCGCGAGCAGCGCCACCAGGCCGATGATCAGGAGCGTACGGCCGACCTCCCTGGTCACCGAGGAGCGCGGCTCCTGCACGGTGACCGTCTCGCCCTCCTCGCCCCGCTCCGTAGCGCTGATGACCTGCCCCGACGGCTTGGAGCCGACCTCGATCGAGTCCTTCCCGGGGATCCGGATCACGGCGTACCGTTCCTGCGCGACCTGCTCGCGCAGGATCTCCGCGTTCACGTCCTCCGCGGCGAACAGCCGGCTGTCCACGATCCCGGCCAGCCGGATCGCCTCGGAGTCGACCCGCTCCTGGGCACTGTTGCTGATGGTGCGGGTCTCGACGATGACGAGAGATACGCCGAAGACGGCGATCACCACGAGCACCACGGCGAGCGTGGACTGGATCAGTCGACGGCGCATGTCCTCTTACCTGCCAGGCGGACCGGGTTCAGCTCTTCTCGAAGCGGAAGCCCACTCCCCGTACCGTCGCGATGTACCGCGGGTTGGCCGCGTCGTCCCCGAGCTTCTTGCGGAGCCACGAGATGTGCATGTCGAGCGTCTTGGTCGACGACCACCATGTGGTGTCCCAGACCTCGCGCATCAACTGGTCCCGCGTCACCACGCGTCCGGCGTCCCGCACCAGTACCCGCAGCAGGTCGAACTCCTTCGCCGTGAGCTGGAGTTCCTCGTCGCCCATCCACGCCCGGTGCGACTCGACGTCGATCCGCACCCCGTGGGTGGCCGGCGGCTGCGCCGGCTCGGCCGCTCCGCGCCGCAGCAGGGCCCGGACCCGGGCGAGCAGCTCGGCGAGCCGGAAGGGCTTGGTCACGTAGTCGTCGGCGCCCGCGTCGAGCCCGACGACGGTGTCCACCTCGTCGGCGCGCGCGGTCAGGATGAGGATCGGTACGGCGTGGCCCTCGGCGCGCAGTCGGCGGGCCACCTCGAGGCCGTCCATGCCGGGCAGACCCAGGTCGAGGACGACCAGGTCGATGCCGCCCTGCATTCCGGCGTCGAGTGCCGTGGGGCCGTCCTCACGCACCTCGACCTCGTACCCTTCCCGGCGCAGGGCGCGGGCCAGCGGCTCCGAAATGGACGCATCGTCCTCGGCGAGCAGTACACGGGTCATGAGCTGATGGTAGACCGCCTCTGACAGATGCTGGGGTGTGATCACAACCCCGTGCTTCTTACCTTTCGAGGATCCGGTGTGAACCTGTGACTGTGCGGTGCCAATCCTGTAAGGACCTTAGAAACCGGGTGTACGGTTCCTCGGTCACCTGTGATTCAGCTCTCAAGTCCTTCCATTTCCGCCCGTATCCTGTCGTATGGTGAATCAATGCCTGTCGCATCGTGGGGACCTTTGGCGCGCATCCGTCGCTGAAGGTTTCTTTTGTGTGCGGTAATCCCCACCAGCAAGGAACGACCATGGCGTCCAGCCTGACGAAGGACTCGGTGACTCCGGGCACCCCCGGTTCCGACAAGACCTTCTTCGGCCACCCCCGCGGACTGGCCACACTCTTCATGACCGAGATGTGGGAGAGGTTCTCCTACTACGGCATGAGGGCTCTGCTCCCGCTGTACCTCGTCGCCCCCGGCGGCCTGCACCTGAGCGCCGCGACCGCGACCGCGATCTACTCCGTGTACGTGTCGCTGGTGTACCTGCTCGCGATGCCGGGCGGCTGGTTCGGCGACCGCGTCTGGGGCCCCCGCAAGACCGTCGCCGTCGCCGGCGCGGTGATCATGCTCGGCCACCTCACGCTGGCGCTGCCCTCCTCGGGCACCTTCTACGCCGGCCTCGGCCTGGTCGCGATCGGTTCCGGCCTGCTGAAGGCCAACATCTCCACCATGGTCGGCCACCTCTACGAGGGCCCGGACGACCCCCGCCGCGACGGCGGCTTCACCGTCTTCTACATGGGCATCAACCTCGGCGCCTTCGCCGCGCCCCTGGTCATCGGCACCATCGGCGAGAACTTCAGCTGGCACCTGGGCTTCGCCCTCGCCGCGGTCGGCATGGCCCTGGGTCTCGCCCAGTTCCTGATCGGCAGCCGCCACCTGGCCGACCGCTCCAGCGTCGTCCCGACGCCGCTGTCCGCCACGGAGAAGGCCTCCACCCTGCGCAAGGCCGCCATCTGGGCCGGCATCGCCGTCGTCTTCTACGCGATCGTCGGCTTCTCCGGCCACTACACGCTGAACTGGATCCTGGTCCCGCTGACCCTGCTCGGCGTGATCATCCCGGTGATGGTCCTGGCCAACATCAAGCGCGACAAGGACCTGGACCGCACCGAGCAGAAGTCGATGTCCGCGTACATCTGGTTCTTCGTGGCCGCGGGCCGTGTTCTGGATGATCTACGACCAGGGCGGCTCGACCCTGTCGATCTTCGCCGACTCCTCCGCCGAGAACAGCGTCCTCGGCTGGACGTTCCCGGTCTCCTGGTACCAGTCGGTCAACCCCGTCCTCATCATGGCGCTGGCCCCGGTCTTCGCCTGGTTCTGGCTGGCGCTGAACCGGCGCGGCAAGGAGCCGAGCACGGCCGTGAAGTTCGCCTCGGGCCTGGTGCTCGTCGGTGCGTCCTTCTTCCTGTTCCTCGCGCCGCTGGCCATCGCGGACGGTGGCCACAAGGCCGCAGCGATGTGGCTGGTCGCGATCTACTTCGTGCAGACCGTGGGTGAGCTGCTGCTGTCCCCGGTGGGCCTCTCGGTGACCACGAAGATGGCTCCGGCGAAGTACGCCTCGCAGATGATGGGTGTCTGGTTCCTCGCGGTGACCGCGGGCGACGCGACGACCGGACTGCTGTCCATCGCCGGGGTCGACCTCAACAAGACCGGCGTGGTGGCGCTGGAGGCCACGCTCGCCGTGCTCGCCGGTGTCGCTGTGTGGATGTACCGCAGCCGGGTCAAGGAGCTCATGGGCAGCGTGCGCTGAGACGCCCTCCGCTGAAACCGCGGGCGTCGGGACCCTGGTGGATCCCGACGCCCCGTCGGTTTCTGTACCGTGCGCGGTTCCCCGCGCCCCTCAACCGCGGTACCTGGTGCGCCTTCCAGGCATGAACGTGAACACGGCCGCCCCCAGCAGCACCGCGGTCCCCGCCACCAGACCCAGCGCCTTCAGGGCCGCGTGGTCGTCCGCGCCCGTCGCCGCAAGGCCGCCGCTGGTCGACGTACCGCCCGTGCCGCTCGTCCCGCCGGAGCCGGACGAGCCGCCCGACGCCCCGCCCTCCTGCTCCTCGGTGGTCAGGGTCAGGGAGACCGCCGTCCTGTCCGGCGTGCAGGTCGTGGTCGTACCCAGGGCGTTGATCGTCAGGACACCCGGCGACAGCGTCGACTCACCCGTCGCGCCCGGCTTGTACGTGCCCGTCATGTCCGGGATCTCTATCGGGTCGCCCGACTTGATGGCCGCGGAGTTGGTGGGACCCTCGACATGGACCGAGCCCGTGTCGGCGCCGCCCAGAACCACCTCCATGGAGGGCTTGACCGAGTCCGCCGGGATGTCGGCGGGGCTGTCCATCGGGGAGTTCTTGAACTGCACGGTCACGCCGTAACTGCCGCCGTCCTTCTTGGCGTTGATCTGGATCGAGGAAGTGGCCTTCTTCTCACCCAGGGGCGACTGACAGGTGTAGGGGATGTCGACCGCCTTGCCGGTGAAGTCGGTCCGGCCGCCGTCGGAGGACGTGGCGCTCGGGGTCGAGGTGGGGCTCGACGTGGGGGTGGCGGTGTCCGTCGGATCCGGCGTCGGCGTCGGTGTCGGTGTCGGTGTCGGTGTCGCCGTACCGTCCCCCGCGGCCACGTCGATCGTCCCCGCCGCCGGCACCGTCTCCGTCGGCGTGCACACCGTGTTCGTCCCCATCGCGTTCACGGTGTACGCGCCCGGCGTCAGCGTCACCTTCCCGGCCGCCGTCAGTTTCAGCGTGCCCTTCATGTCGGACAGCACCATGGCGCCGCCCTTGGGGATGGCCGGGTTCTCGCGCGGGCCGGTCATCGCGAGGTCGGTGCTCTGCGCGCCGGACGCCTTCAGCGTGCCGGTCGGCTGGACCGAGTTCGCCGGCAGATCGATGATGTTCGGGTTCTTGGAAGCGGCCTGGGTGAACTTCCACACCACGTCGACCTCGTCGCCGACCTTCGCGGTGGCCGGCGCGGTGATCTCGACCTTGGTGGTGCCGTTGACGGGGTCGAGGCCGACGCCGGCGGGCGGCACGCACCGGGTCGCGAACGACACCTCCGCGGCCTGGGCGGGCCCGGCGGCGAGGCCGAGCACCACGCCCGCCCCGGCCAGCACCAGCGCCGCACCGGCCGCGCCCGCTCTTCTCGGCCCGCCGGCCGGTGGGACTCTCCTTCGCTTGCTCACGTGGAACCCTCTCTGGTGGGAGTCGTGGGACTCGTCGGGCTGTCGTCGTGCGGTGCGGAGAGCCGGCCACCGGCCGCGCCCGGATCGGCGTCCGGGGTGAACCACGGCAGGGTGGAGGTCGCGGGGGCCGCGTGCGCGGCCGTGGAGGGCTTGAGACCCGGCAGGCGCAGGGCGAGTTCGGGCAGCCGCAGTCCGCGGTGCCGGAGGCCTCCGGCGGGTCGTGGCCGTACCCGGTCCACCACCGCCATGCCGATACGGAACAGTGCCGCCGGTACGACCAGGCAGACCAGCACCCAGAACAGGGTCACGCCCCAGGGCCGGCCCACCCCCCAGGGCTGCTCGGCCAGGACCTTGCCGCCGTACTTCAGCGACACCGTGTACGCGCCGTGCGCGCCGGCCGTGAGCTCGACGGGCAGTTCGATCCGCGCCTTCCCGCCGGGCCGGATCATGCCGCGCCATTGCTGGTCCTCCCACTGCGGGGCGAACACACCGTGCGCGGTGCCCACTTGGAAGACCGGGTTCTTGACGGCGGAGGTGCCGAGGTTTCCGACGGTGAAGACAAGGGTGCGGGCGGGGGGTGCCCCGAACCAGGTCAGCAGGCCCCCGGAGCCGTCGAGCCGGGTGTCGGTGAGGACGGACAGCTGCCCGCCGTCCGTCACGGCGGGCAGCGGTTCCACGGCGTGCCCGGCCACCTGGAAGATCGCGTCGGCCTCCGCCTTCGCCCCGGTCACCGTGGCCACGTGCACCACACAGGGACAGGGCACCGGCGGCTCGGTGACGGGCAGTTTCTTGCTGAAGCGCCCCTTCGAGTCGGTCGTGACGGCCCGGCCGTCCGCGTTGGCACAGGAGTTGGTGCCGCCCGGCACCCCGCGCGAGGGCACGGCCTGTCCGCAGACCAGGATCATCAGCAGCGCCCGCGCACGCCACCCGCTGCCGCTCACGGTGATCGAACCGCCGGTCCCCGCCTGGGACTTGGACAGCCGCACGCTCGGCCCGTCCGCCGCGACCGCCGTCCCCGCCAGGGGCCCGAGCAGCAGCGCGAGCACCGCCACCATCGCCGCCCACCGCACCTTGCCGCTCGGGCTCACGTCGTCGCTCCCGTCAACTCGGCTTGCGAACAGGGGGATTCGGGCGCGGATCGCCACCGCGCCACAGGACGCGCCGGACCGTCCGGTGGACGGTGTGGACGGCACGGGCGGCACGGGCGGCATGGATGGCATGGGCGGCTCCAGCGGTCGTACGAGAACGAACCGGGCCGCTCAGCGGCGGACGCGGGCCGCCTGGTTGCGCCGGGTCAGCCACAGCGTGCCCGCGGCGCCCGCGAGCAGCACCGTGCCGCCGAGCGTGCCGAGGGCGATCGCCGAGTCCTCAGGCCCGGTCTGCGGGAGAGCGTCGGCCGAATCGCTGCCGCTGTCGCTCCGGGTGCCGCCGGAGGAGGAGCCCGAGGCGGCGGTGACGTCCAGGGTCAGCGAGGCGCCAGGGCTGTTGGTCGGCGTGCAGGTGGTGGTCGTACCGAGCGCCTTGATGGTGAGCACACCCGCCGTGAAGGTCACCTTGCCGGACTTCTTCGGGGTGTACGTCCCGGTCAGGTCATTGATCTTGATGGGGGTGTTGGCCGGGACCACCGCCTGGTTGGCGGGGCCCGTGACGTTCATCGTCCCGCTGTCCGCGCCGCCCAGTTTGATGGTGGCGCTCGGGTTCATCGCGCCCTTGCCGAGATCGACCGGGCTGGACGAGACGCCCTTCTGCCACGACATGGTCACCCTGTATCCGCTGCCGCTCTTGACGCCCTTGATGTCGATGGGCGAGACGGCGCTCTTGTCCCCGATCGGCGTCTTGCACTGGTAGTTGACGTTCACGACCTCGGCACGGGCAGCGGGGGCGGCCATCAGCACCGCCGAGCCGGCCAGAGCCGCGACGGACGCGAGCGCGGCGGTTCGTTTCGGGTGAGACACGGTTCCGCTCCCCTTACTCGTTCCTGACGGCACATCAGATCGGCCGTCAAGGTACGCCCGGGTACCGGAGGAAGGAAGAGAAAGTAAGTGTCGGAACTGTGGGGACACACGGGGAAGCCCCGGGGAACACCCGGGGGACACCCGCACAGGAGCGCGGGACGGATGCTAGGCGGGTGCGCCGAGCTCCGCCCACACGGTCTTGCCCGTCAGTCCGGGAGCTCTGACGACTCCCCAGTCCAGGCAGAGCCGCTGCACGATGAACATGCCGTGGCCGCCGGGCCGCCCGGCCCGGTGCGGGGTGCGCGGTGCCGGCTGCCCGGTCCCGCGGTCCGAGACCTCGACACGGATCACCTTGTTGTCGCAGGAGATCCACAACTGGTCCGGGCCGTCCGCATGGAGACACGCGTTCGTCACCAGCTCGGAGACGACCAGCAACACGTCCTCCGCCGCGGCCCGACGGTCCGCGGACGCCGCCGGCAACCACCCCCACGCGTACAACGCCTGCCGGGTGAAGTCGCGCGCGAGCGGGACGACCCCGCTCTCCCCCTCGAAGCTCAGTCGACGGGCCTGCCGTGCCGTCGACACCTCGGCTTCGCCGCCAGGCTCCACGCCGGGCTCCGGGTCACGGTCGCCCGGCGGGTAGGGCCGGGTGGTGCTCATCAGCGCTTCACCTCACCGATTCACCGGTTCACGATTCAAAACGTCACTGCATGGTCGCTCACCGAACAGTCAGTACGGATGTCTCCTGCCCGACCGGACCGGTAGAACACCCCTCCATTCGTGACGTATGTCCGCCACAAGGGGTGTGACACCTGGTGGACACCAGTCGGACGAGACGAACGAGACCCGAGCGGGGCCGCGGCCGCCACCCGACTCGCCGCCTCAGCCGCCGGACTCGTCGGCCAGGGCCTCCTCCAGCGTGTCGTGCACGGTGAAGACCGCATCGGCCCCCGTGATCTCGAAGACGCGTGCCACGACCGGCAGCATGCCCGCAAGATGTACGCCACCCCCCGCCGCCTCGGCCTTCAGCCGTGCCCCCAGCAGCACATTCAGTCCGGTGGAGTCACAGAACTCCAGCCGTGCGCAGTCGACGACAAGCCGGCTCTTCCCCTTGGCGAGGCACTCCTCGAGTGGCTCACGCAACAAATCGGCCGTGTGGTGATCCAACTCACCTGCTGGAGTCACGACGGCGCTGGAGCCCTCTTGCCGCACCTCAACCAGAAGCCGGCCAGACTGTGCGCTGCCGACCGTCCCGCGGTCCATGCCGTCTCTCTCTCCCGACGTCGTGGCTGCCGATGACGCCCTCGAACACTACGCCTTCTCCACAGCCTCCGACACCCGAACAATCACTCACAAACGGACATAACCACACAGATCACACTTGCGATCGTGTCGGGAAACCGGGTAGGGCTAGTAGAGACACGAACTCGACACGGCCGGCTTTGGAGGCGCCGCACACCGCAGTGCACGAACTGGCTTCGGCAGCCTTATGCCGAGAACGATGGAGGACATCATGTCACCCCGGCTCGACGCCTCGCATACCCATCAGGCGACGTCGGCATCCCCCCCGGAACATCTGGATCCCATCGAGCAGGACAGCGAAGGCGACGTGCTCGCCGGGCTTCCGGACATCCCGCCCTTCGAAGAGGTGGGGGCCATGGACGCGCGCGCCCTCTCCAAGACCCTCTTCGCGCGGCTGGAGTCGCTGGAGGAGGGCACGTACGAGTACTCGTACGTCCGCAACACGCTCGTCGAACTGAACCTCGCCCTGGTCAAGTTCGCCGCCTCCCGGTTCCGCTCCCGCAGTGAGCCGATGGAGGACATCATCCAGGTCGGCACCATCGGCCTGATCAAGGCGATCGACCGCTTCGAACTCAGCAGGGGTGTGGAGTTCCCCACCTTCGCGATGCCAACCATCGTGGGCGAGATCAAGCGCTTCTTCCGCGACACGTCCTGGTCGGTGCGGGTGCCGCGCCGACTCCAGGAGCTCCGGCTCGACCTGGCCAAGGCCGGTGACGAACTGGCCCAGAAGCTCGACCGCGCCCCCACCGTGGCCGAGCTCGCCGACCGCCTCGGGCTGTCGAAGGAGGAGGTCGTCGAGGGCATGGCGGCGTCCAACGCCTACACCGCCTCCTCGCTGGACGCCCAGCCCGAGGAGGACGACTCCGAGGGCGCCCTGTCCGACCGCATCGGTTACGAGGACCACGGGCTCGAGGGCATCGAGTACGTCGAGTCCCTGAAGCCGCTGATCGCCGAACTCCCCTCCCGGGACCGCCAGATCCTCTCGCTGCGCTTCGTCGCGGGCATGACCCAGTCGGAGATCGGCGAGGAGCTCGGGATCTCGCAGATGCATGTCTCGCGGCTGCTGTCGCGGACTCTGGTACGGCTGCGCAAGGGCCTGACCGTCGAGGAGTGACGCGTCGGCACCACTGACCTGCGCGTGTGCCCGGTGTCCTGTGGGACACCGGGCACCGTGCGTTCCGGACGCCTCACGGTTACTGGGAGAAACCCTTTCCCCAGGGGTTCGCTTCCCTCACTATGGTCCCTCACAGACTGGCCGGTACGTCAGGAAGAGGGTGCCCATGACTCGCCCCGACGGGGCGTCCGACGCCCGGCTCACGGAGCTGCTGCGCGCCGACACGGCCACGGCGTACGCGGCCCTGCTGGAGCTCCGCGCCCGCCACCAGCCCTCCGTGCTCGCCTACGCCCGCCTCTGCACGGCCGGTGAGTCCGCCGCCCGGCAGCTGGCCGCCCAGACCTTCACCCTCGCCGCCCGGGAGACGGCCCGCGGGGTCGACCCCGGCGTCCCCTGGCGCCACCGGCTCCTGCTGCTGACGGCCCGGTCGGCGGCGGCGTGGGCCGGGGACGACCGGGCGGCGGGCCTGGACCCGAGCGTCCTGCTGCTCCTGAACACGGCGGGCCCCGGCGGCCCGGTGCCGCCCCTGCTCGCCGCCTTCGAGTCCTTGCCTGCCCGCACCCAGGGCCTCGTCTGGTACCGCCTGGTGGAGGCCGAGCCGGAGCACCGCACCGCCGAGCACCTGGGCCTCACCCGCGAGGACGTGGTCTACGGCACGGAGGGCGCCCTGCAGTCCCTGGCCCGGGCGGGTCTGAGACTCCGCCTCGCCGCCTCGGACGACCCCCACTGCGCGGACTTCGGCCGCCTCATCGAGGAGTCCGTACGCCCGGACAACCCCCGCGTCAGCACCGACCTGCACGCCCACATGGCCCGCTGCCCGCACTGCACGGCGGCCCACGAGGAGCTGTGCGCACTGCGGGACACTCCGCGGGCGGCACTGGCGGAGGGGCTGCTGCCGTGGGGCGGGACGGCGTACGTGGGGTCGGAGCGGGGCACGGATGCTCCGGCGGCGGGGCGGCGCGCGATGTCGCGGGCGCCGTCGGGCACGTGGCCGGGGCCGCGTCGGCTGGTGCTGGCCTCCGCGGCGCTGGGGGTGGCGCTCGCGCCGCTGCTGGTGTTCCTGGTGGCGCAGGGCGACGACTCGTCCTCCGGGGCGCCTGCGTCGCCCTCCGCTCCGGGCGCCGGCGCGCTGCCGGGTCCGCCACAGGTGACGGTGACGGCGACGGTCTCGTCCTCCCCCTCGCCGTCCCTCTCCGCCACCACCAGGCCGCCCTCGTCCTCGCCGTCGAGGAGCACGGCACCGCCGCGAAAGGCGAGCCCGCCCCCGTTCCGCGCGCCGAGCGGCGCCTACGCCCAGGTGGTCAACGTCTCCACGGCCCGCTGTCTGGACGTCTCGGGTGACTTCGAGGAGGGCACGGACGTCGTCACGGCCCCCTGCACCGCGGCGAGCTCCCAGCGCTGGCGCGTCGACTCCGCCCGCGGCGTCCTCCAGTCGTACGCCGATCCCGACTTCTGCCTCGACAGCCGGGGTGACGTCGACAAGGGCCTCGGCATCTGGTCCTGCGACTCGGTGGAAGGCCACAACGGCGACAACCTGCGCTTCACGGTCGACCCCGACGGGGTGATCCGCCCGGCGATCGCCATCGCGACCGGGGTGACGCCCGGGGGCGGGAACGGTGTCTCGCTGGAACCGCTGACCGGGGGTGGGGAGCAGCGGTGGCGGGCGGGCGCCTCCTGAGGCCCGGGCCGGGCTTCCGGAGGCTCAGACCACGCGCACCCCGCGCCGCCACACCTCGCTGACCAGCGGCACCCCCGGCCGGTACGCCAGGTGCACATGGCTCGGGGCGTCCAGGAGGATCAGGTCGGCGCGCGCGCCCGGGGTCAACCGGCCGATGTCCTCGCGGCGCAGGGCGGCCGCCCCGCCCGCCGTGGCCGACCAGAGGGCCTCGTCCGGGGTCATCCCCATGTCGCGTACCGCGAGGGCGACGCAGAAGGGGACCGAGGAGGTGAAGGAGGAGCCCGGGTTGCAGTCCGTGGACAGGGCGACGGTGACGCCCGCGTCCAGGAGGCGGCGGGCGTCCGGCCACTCGGCGCGGGTGGAGAACTCGGCGCCGGGCAGCAGCGTGGCGACCGTACGGCTGTTCGCGAGGGCGTCCACGTCCTCGGTGGTGAGGTGGGTGCAGTGGTCGGCGCTGGCCGCGTCGAGTTCCACGGCGAGCTGGACGCCGGGGCCGTAGGAGAGCTGGTTGGCGTGGATGCGGGGGTGCAGGCCCTTCGCCCTGCCCGCCGTGAGGATCGCGCGGGCCTGGTCGCCGTCGAAGGCGCCCTTCTCGCAGAAGACGTCGATCCAACGGGCGTACGGGGCACAGGCGTCGAGCATCGCGCCGGTGACGAGGGAGACGTAGCTCGCCGGGTCGCCGGCGTGGTCCGGCGACACGATGTGGGCGCCCAGGTAGGTCACCTCGTCGGTGTGGGCGGCGGCGATGCGCAGCGCCCTCGCCTCGTCCTCGACGGTCAGGCCGTAGCCGGACTTGGTCTCGAAGGTCGTCGTGCCCTGGCGGAGGGCCTCGGCGAGGTAGCGGGTGAGGTTGCGTTCCAGTTCCGCGTCGCTCGCCGCCCGTGTCGCGGCGACCGTCGTGCGGATGCCGCCCGCGCTGTAGGCCCGCCCCGACATGCGGGCGTTGAACTCCTGGGTGCGGTCGCCCGCGAAGACGAGGTGGCTGTGGGAGTCGACGAAGCCGGGGACGACCGCCCTGCCACCTGCGTCGACCCGATTGTCAGTGGCGGGTGCTTTGCTTTGATCACCGGTCCACACGACGCGGTCGCCCTCGATGGCGACGGCCGCGTGCTGGATCAGTCCGAGGGGGGATCCGTCACCGGAGGAGGGGTCGTTGGTGACCAGAGCGGCGATGTCGGTGATGAGCGTGCTCGCGGTGCTCGCGGAGTGGGCGGGGCTGACGTTCGTCGCGTTGCTCATGGCGTCCTCGGTGGCCTGGTCGGCGGTGGGGGCGGGTTCGGGGGCGGGCCGCGGCGGCGGGCGGCCCGGAGTCATCCGTGCAGCGCGGCGACGGCGTCCGCGAGGGCTTTCGGCACATCCGGCACCAGCGCGTGGACCCCGTCGCGCACGACGTGCCGACCTCCCACGACCGTGTGCGACACGTCCGCTGCCGACGCGGCGAATACGGCCGTCTCGGCCCCGAGCCGCGCAGGCGGCCCTGCCGTCCTGACCGAGTCGAGCGCCACGGTGGTGAAGTCGGCGAGCGCGCCGGGCTCCAGCGTGCCGGCACCGTCCCAGCCGAGGGCGGCGTGGCCGTCGGCGGAGGCCGCCCGCAGCAGGGCCGCCGCCGTCCAGTGACCTCGGGTGCGGGTGCGCAGGCGCTCGTTGAGCTCCATCGCGCGTGCCTCTTCGAGCAGGTCGATCACGGCGTGGCTGTCGGAGCCGAGGGAGAGCGGTGAACCCGCCTTCTGGAGGGCCACAGCCGGTCCGATGCCGTCGGCGAGGTCCCGCTCGGTGGTCGGGCACATGCAGGTGCCGGTGCC
Source organism: Streptomyces sp. SLBN-8D4 (assembly GCF_049739545.1). Classification (NCBI taxonomy): domain Bacteria; kingdom Bacillati; phylum Actinomycetota; class Actinomycetes; order Kitasatosporales; family Streptomycetaceae; genus Streptomyces; species Streptomyces sp. SLBN-8D4. The sequence goes on along the minus strand of NZ_JBMGQC010000001.1, from coordinate 5,777,158 downwards.
GCTGCCGCCGATCAGGGCGATGTCCTCGTCGGTGAGGTGGGTGTTGTGGACGCCGGTGGTGCGCGGCCCGAGGACACCGTGCTCGGCGAGCAGTTCGGTCGGTGTGCACCCGTGGGCGGCACGGCACGCGTCGTTCTCGGCGGTCTGCTCGGACAGGTGGACGTGGAGCGGGGCCCGCCGCTCCTCGGCCCAGCGCGCCACGGTCGCCAACTGGCCGGCGGGCACGGCCCGTACGGAGTGGACGGCCGCGCCGATCCTCGCGTGATCCCGGTCCTTGAGAACTGAACAGCGTTCGGCCCAGGCCTGGGCGCTGCCGTCGGAGAAGCGCAGCTGGTGATGGTCGGGCCGCTGTCCGAAGCCGGAGGAGAGATAGGCGGTGTCGAGGAGGGTGATGCGGACACCGGCGTCGTCGGCGGCCTCGATCAGCGCCTCGCCCATGGCGTTGGGGTCGGCGTAGGGGGTGCCGCCGGGGGCGTGGTGCAGGTAGTGGAACTCTCCGACGGCCGTCACACCCGCCAGCGCCATCTCCGCGTACACGGCACGGGCGAGGTCCCGGTAAGTGTCCGGGGTGAGCCGGTCGGCGGTGGCGTACATGACCTCGCGCCAGGTCCAGAAGGTCCCGGAGCCGACCTGGACGGTGCCGCGCAGGGCCCGGTGAAAGGCGTGCGAGTGGGTGTTCGCCAGCCCCGGGAGGGTCAGTCCGCGCAGGATCTCGGCGCCGGGGGGCGGGACCTCGATGCCGGTGCGGACGGCGGTGACGCGGCCGTCCGCCCCCGCGGCGGAGCCGCTGGTCGACACCGTCAGTGCCACGCCCGGCTCGACGTGGGTGTCGAGCCAGGCGTGCTCCAGCCAGTACGTCTTCGCTGTCACCTGCAGGCCAGCCCTTCCAGTACGTCGGCGAGCGCGAGGACCCCGGCCACGCAGTCGTCCTCGGCGGCGAACTCCGCCGGGGAGTGCGAGACGCCGGTGGGGTTGCGCACGAACAGCATGGCGGTCGGGATGTGCCCGGAGAGGATCCCGGCGTCGTGTCCCGCTCCGGTTCCCAGGACCGGCACCTTGAGATCGGTGCCGGTGCCCAGGATGCGGGCGAGTTCGTCGCGCAGGGCGTGGTCGAACTCGACGACGGGGGTGAAGGACTCCCGGACGATGTCGAGGGCGATGCCGTGCGCCTCCGCGTACTCCCGGGCCGCCTTCTCGATGCCGCCGACCACCTGGTCGAGGCTCTCCTGGTCGGCGGCGCGGGAGTCGAGCCAGCCGCGCACCAGGGAGGGGATGGCGTTGACGCCGTTCGGCTCGACGGCGATCTTGCCGAAGGTGGCGACGGCACCGGCGAGTTCGGCCTCGCGGCGGGCCGCGAGCACGGTCTCGGCGTACGACAGCATGGGGTCGCGCCGGTCCACGAGGCGGGTGGTGCCGGCGTGATTGGCCTCGCCCCGGAAGTCGAACCGCCAGCGCCCGTGCGGCCAGATGGCACTGGCGATGCCGACCCGGTCGCCGGAGAGGTCCAGCGCCCTGCCCTGCTCGACGTGCAGCTCGACGAAGGCGCCGATGCGGGCGAGCCGCTCCGGGTCGGCACCGATGCCGTCGGGGTCGTATCCGGCGGCCTCCATGGCTCGCGGGAGGGTGACGCCCTCCCCGTCGGTCAGCAGGTGCGCCTGCCCGGCGGTGAGCTGCCCGGCGGTGAGCCGCGATCCGACACAGGCGAGCCCGAACCGGGCCCCCTCCTCGTCACCGAAGTTGACGAGGGCGAGAGGCTTGGTGAACTCGGCCCGCCGTGCCCGGAGTTCGTCGAGCGCGGCGAAGGAGGACACGACTCCGAGGGGTCCGTCGAAGGCGCCCCCGTCGGGTACGGAGTCGAGGTGCGACCCGGTGACGACGGCGTCCCCCTCGGCGGGGTCCCCGAGCCAGGCCCACTGGTTGCCGTTCCGGTCCACCTCGTAGGTCAGTCCGCGCGCTTCGGCCTGCTCCCTGAACCAGGCCCGGCACTCGCCGTCGGCCCCGGTCCAGGCGAACCGGCGATAGCCGCGCGAGCCGGCGTGCCGGCCGACGGGCAGCAGCTCGCGCCACATCTCCTGGAACGAGGAGGTACGGGGGTGCTGAGCTGTTCCGGAGTCGATGCCCACCGTCACGCGTCCTCACCCTCGCGCATCGGGACCCGCACGCCCCGCTCGTCGGCGACGGACTCCGCGATGTCGTACCCGGCGTCCACGTGCCGGATGACGCCCATGCCGGGGTCGTTCGTCAGTACCCGCCGGACCTTCTCGCCGCCCAGCTTCGTGCCGTCGGCCACCGTGACCTGACCGGCGTGGATGGAGCGGCCCATGCCGACGCCGCCGCCGTGGTGCAGGGACACCCAGGAGGCACCCGAGGCCACGTTGACCATGGCGTTCAGCAGCGGCCAGTCGGCGATCGCGTCGGACCCGTCGAGCATGGCCTCGGTCTCCCGGTAGGGGGAGGCGACGGACCCGGCGTCCAGGTGGTCCCGCCCGATCGCCAGCGGTGCCGCCAGCTCTCCGCTCGCCACCATGTCGTTGAAGCGCTCACCGGCCTTGTCGCGCTCGCCGTAGCCGAGCCAGCAGATCCGGGCGGGCAGGCCCTGGAAGTGGACGCGCTCACCGGCCATCTTGATCCAGCGCGCGAGGGACTCGTTCTCGGGGAAGAGCTCCAGGATCGCCTTGTCGGTCTTGGCGATGTCGGAGGCCTCACCCGACAGCGCGGCCCAGCGGAAGGGGCCCTTGCCCTCGCAGAACAGCGGCCGGATATAGGCGGGGACGAACCCGGGGAAGGCGAACGCCCGGTCGTACCCGGCGAGTTGGGCCTCGCCCCGGATCGAGTTGCCGTAGTCGAAGACCTCGGCACCGGCGTCCATGAAGCCGACCATGGCCTCGACGTGGCGGGCCATCGACTCGCGGGCCCGGGTGGTGAAGCCCGCCGGGTCCTTGGCGGCGGCGTCGGCCATGTCCTCGAAGGCGATGCCCGTCGGCAGGTAGGCCAGCGGGTCGTGGGCCGAGGTCTGGTCGGTGACGATGTCGATGGGCGCGCTCTCGGCGAGCATGCGCGGCAGCAGCTCGGCGGCGTTGCCCAGCAGGCCGATGGACAGGGGGCGGCGGGCGTCACGGGCCTCGACGGCGAGCTGGAGGGCGTGCTCCAGGCTGTCGGCCTTCACATCCAGGTAGCGGTGCTCGATGCGCCGCTCGATGGCACGCGGGTCGACGTCGACGCAGATGGCGACACCGTCGTTCATGGTGACCGCGAGGGGCTGGGCGCCGCCCATGCCGCCGAGGCCGGCGGTGAGGGTGATCGTCCCGGCCAGGGTGCCGCCGAACTTCTTCGCGGCGACCGCGGAGAAGGTCTCGTAGGTGCCCTGGAGGATGCCCTGGGTGCCGATGTAGATCCAGGAGCCGGCGGTCATCTGGCCGTACATGGTGAGGCCGAGGGTCTCCAGGCGGCGGAACTCCTCCCAGTTGGCCCAGTCGCCGACGAGGTTGGAGTTGGCGATCAGGACACGCGGGGCCCACTCGTGGGTCTGCATGACGCCGACGGGGCGGCCGGACTGGACCAGCATGGTCTCGTCCTGCTTGAGGGTGCGCAGGGTGCGCACCATGGCGTCGAAGGAGCGCCAGTCACGGGCGGCCTTGCCGGTGCCGCCGTAGACGACGAGCTGGTCGGGGTGTTCGGCGACCTCGGGGTCCAGGTTGTTCTGCAGCATCCGCAGGGCGGCTTCCTGCTGCCATCCCAGGGCGCTCAGTTCCGTACCGCGCGGCGCTCGGACGGGGCGGGGTCCTGACATGGTCTGCCTCCTGGGGACTGTGCCGCGGATGGCCGCGTGCCGGTTGTTGCTGTCGATATTCACATCCTGACTTCCTGAATAGAACTAGTCAATACGTTCTCGCGTCCGCCTCACAGGAGAGGGATGTTTCCGGACAGGGATGTTTGGCTGGACATCCGAAGCGCGGGTGACGAGCAGGACGGGGACGTGATGGACGAGTACGGCAGCACCGGCGAGGGGCGGGCCGCCCGCCGGGACGAGGCGGTGCGGGCGGCCGTGGAGCAGGGCCTGCTGGGGCCGGACACCCCCGTCGTCGGACTGCTCGACGTCACCGGCATCCGGGAGTCCGCGGCAGAGCTCCGCGCCGCCTTCGACGAGGTCACCGCGCCGGGCACGCCGGTACTGCACGCGTTCGCGGTGAAGGCGACCCCGCTGGTCCCGGTGCTGCGGCTGCTGCGCGAGGAGGGCATCGGCGCGGAGGTGGCGAGCCCGGGCGAACTGGCGCTCGCGCGGGCGGCGGGGCTGCCACCGGAGCGGACCGTCCTGGACTCGCCCGCCAAGACGCCCTCCGAGCTCAGGGAGGCGCTGGCACTGGGGATCGCCGTCAACGCCGACAACCCTCAGGAACTGGACCGCATCGACGCGCTCATGCTCCCCCATAGCCCGAAAGGCATGGGAGGTGCCCCCATGGCCGTCAGCCGCTCCCCGCTCGGCATCCGGGTCAACCCGCAGGTCGGCGGCGGCTCCATCGGGGCGACCTCCACGGCCACCGCGACCTCGAAGTTCGGGGTGGCGCTGCGGGACGAGGGGGCGCGCGAGTGGGTCGTTCGCGCCTGCCTCGACCGGCCCTGGCTCTCCCGGCTGCACGCGCACACCGGCTCGCAGGGCATCCCGCTGTCCCTGATGACCCAGGGGGTCGCGGAGACCTACGCGCTCGCCGAGGAGATCAACCGGCGGATCGGGCGGCCGCAGATCGACACGATCGACATCGGCGGCGGGCTGCCGGTGAACTTCGCCTCGGACGTGACGACACCCACGTACACCGAGTACGCGCGGGCGCTCAGGGAGGCGGTGCCGGGGCTGTTCGACGGGCGGTACGGGCTGGTGACCGAGTTCGGGCGGTCGCTGCTGGCCAAGCACGGCACGATCGTGGCGCGGGTGGAGTACGCCAAGAGCGCGGGCGGGCGGGCGGTCGCGGTGACGCACGCGGGCGTGCAGGTGGCGACGCGGACGGTGTACGTGCCGGGGTCGTGGCCGCTGCGGATCGCGGCCTACGACGGCAAGGGGCGGCCCAAGAACGGGCCCGGGGTGGTGCAGGACGTGGCGGGGCCCGCCTGCTTCGCGGGCGACCTGCTGGCCGAGGGGCGCGCACTCCCGCTGCTCGACCAGGGGGACTACGCGGCGGCGCTGGACACCGGCGCGTACTACTTCGCGCACCACTACGCGTACAACTCGCTGGCCCGGCCGGGCATTTACGGCTTCGCCCCCGACCGGGCGGGAGGCGTCCGCTTCGCGACCGTGCGGGATCCCCAGACGGTCGCCTCGATCGTGGCCGAGTCCGGAGGGGCGCACGCCGGTGCGCTCACCACCCTCCACGCACCCGGGAGCAGTTGACACACCCCGACCGGTCCGCCGATCAATGGCCCCGCGAACCAGGCAAGTTGACCCACTCTAGCCACTCCGAGCATGTTCCACCGGAAAATGCCGGATCGCTCACTCCTCGCGCACACGTTGCGTAGTTTCGGCGTCACTCAGCCGAACCCCAGGTGGGAGGGGAGCCACGGTGCAGGGAATCGACGAGTGCCTGCTGGAAGCCATGCGGCTGCCGGGCGCGCGGGGGGCCGCGCTGGTCGACTGGACGAGCGGGCTGGCCCTGGGAGCCGTCGGGGAGTCCCCCGGCGGCGACCAGGAGGCGGCCGCCGCGGAGGCCGCCGAGCTCGCCCGGCTCGCCGCCGAGCAGCGCGCCTTCGCCTCCGGGAGTTCCCAGGCCACCGAGCCGGGCGCCGCCGGGGAGGAGCCGGACCCGCCGGTCGAAGACCTCATCCTCAGCAACCGGGACAGCTACCACGTCCTCAGGTTCGTGCCGACGTCCTTCGACAGCAGCGTGTTCCTGCACCTGTGGCTGGCCCGCGCCGAGGGCAACCTCGCGCTGGCCCGGATCCGGCTCGGTGAGATGGCCGGACGGCTGGAGCTCGGATGACGACGGTCCCGGCCATGCCCGCCACCCCGCCGCCCCGGCTGCCGGTGCGCGACAAGGCGAGCGCCCTGGACCGCGGCTGGGGCGGTGTCTCCCCGATGCTGACCCGGCTGGCCGCCGAGCGCGCCACCGGCGTCCTGGTGCGCGAGCGCGGCACCCTGCACCTGGCCGACGGCAAGGTGGTGCACGCCGAGAGCCCGGCCGCCCCCGGCGCCGACGTCCTCCTAGCCGCGCACGGCACGCTGGATCCCGACATCTGGCGGCAGGCCCTGGCCGAGAGCATCGCGAGCACCGGCGGTGCCGGTACCGGGGTCCGCCGCCTCACCGGCGCCGAGGCCGTGCACCGGGCGGGCCGCCGACTGGTCGCGGGCGGGCTGCTCACCCCCGGTGCCCTGGAGCTGTGCCGGCTGACCGCGCTGTACGACGCGGCGTACTTCGCCCTCGCCCCGAGCAGCACCCCGGGCCGCTTCCGCTACGGCACCGAGGACGGACCGGAGGCGCCCGCCGACGCGCCCCCGGAACCCGCCGGCACCCCCGGCGTCCCGCACTCGGTGCCGGTCGCCGACCTGGAGCGCGAGACCCTGCGCCGCCGCGACCTGCTGCACCGCATCTGGCCCGACGCGCTGCCGGACGAGGTGCCGTTGACCCGGGAGCACCGCCCCGCGTCCCCGCCACTGCCGGCCCGGCGACTGGCGGTGCTGGCCCGTGTCGACGGCATCCGCACGGCGTCGGAGATCGCACGCGAGCTGGGCCGCCCGGCCTTCCACACCCTGGTGGACATACGGCGTCTGGTGGCGGCCGGAGTGGTCGCGCCCCGCCCGCCGGTGTCCTTCACCGAGCCTCGGCCCGGGCCGCCGGGCGACGGTGTCCCCGTCGAGCCCGTCGATCCCCACATCACCTTGCTGAAGAGGCTCAGGGATGCGCTGGAGGCCCTTTGAGCGGCAGCGGATCCGCGCCGAGAGGAGAGACCTGATGGCAGCAGCTCAGGACGCGATCCTGGAGGAGCTGCGCCGGCTCAGAGCCCGGGTGCCGCAGCTCACCGGCGCCCTCGCGGCCGACGCCGACGGTCTCGTCCTGGCCCAGGACACCCCGGGGGTCGACCCGGAGGCGGTGGCCGCGCTCACCGGGACCACCCGGGCGCTCGCCGCCCAGCTGGCCGACGTGACCGGTCAGGGGGACCTGCGCGAACTGCTCGTACGGGGCGTGTACGGCTACGTCGCCGCGTACGCGGCGGGCGCCGGGGCCGTCGTCACGCTGCTCGCGCAGGACCGGGTCAACGTCGGCCGCCTCCATCTGGAGGGCCGTCGGGCGGGAGCCCGGATCGCGGAGCTCGTCGACAGCGCGGCCTCCGAACACACCGAAGCCATCACCAAGGCGGCCGCGAAGCCCGCTCCGGCTCGTGCCAGAGCGGCCCGCACGTCCCGGGCCAAGCCCGTGGACGCCCGCCCCGCGGCCACCGCACCGACGGCGGCCCGCACCACCACCGAAAGTTAGCGAACCGAGGAGACACAGTCATGGCCAACACCGAAACCGCGCTGAAGGAGGCCCTCGCCTCCATCGAGGGCGCGACCGGCGTCGCGCTCGTCGACTACACCAGCGGCATGGCGCTCGGCACCATGGGCGGCAGCAAGGCCTTCGACCTGAACGTGGCCGCCGCGGGCAACACCGACGTGGTCCGCGCGAAGATGCGCACGATGGAGCACCTCGGCCTCAAGGCCCAGATCGAGGACATCCTGATCACCCTGTCCGACCAGTACCACCTGATCCGCCTGATCAGCGGACGCGGTGGCAACGGCCTCTTCCTCTACCTGGTCCTGGACGCCAAGCGCTCCAACCTCGCCATGGCCCGCCACCAGCTGCGGGCCATCGAAGCCGACCTGGAGGTGTGACCCGGCACCGCCGGTACTAGACCAGGGCCGCGGTGCGGCGGCGCGCTCCTCCCGGGGCCGCGTCGCCCGCCGCGACACCCGTGCTGCGGTACGCCTTGACCGCCTTGCCGGCCGGGCGTCCGCCGCGTGCGTCGAGCCAGTCGACCCGCACCCACAGCAGCGCGTCCTCCTCCCGCTCGCGCCGACCGAGCCAGGCGGCCTTGAGCCAAAGGCCGGTACCGCACCCGGCGAGCAGCATGCCGCCAGCGACGGGCACCGCGAACGAACTCAGCAGCGCGACCAGCCAGGCCGGCAGCAGCCACCAGCGGTGCCCGCGGCGCCAGTTGCGCACAGTGACCGCGCGGTCCTGCAGCACGTCGTGCTTCCCCGCGCGGGCAGCCGCACGCCCCAGCGTGGTGTACCGCTTGCGGCGGCCGTACGACACCACGGCCGCCGCCACGATGAACAGCGCGGCGCCCGCCATCACTCCGATCCGGCGCCCGGTCAGGCCCGGGACCAGCAGCCCGACGCCCGCCGCGCACACTCCGAGCCACCACAGGGGTGCGGCCCCGGCGCGCACGACGACGGCCACCCGAGCCAGCCCCTGAACCCTGCGATCTCCGCGTGCCACGTCCCGCCTCCTCGTCGTCCTGGCACAGTCCTGACGGTCCGGGAGGGTAGCGGGCGAACGTGAGACGAGCCTGAAAAAAACGGCCCTATTCCACGAACAACCCCCGCGCCGCGGCCCGCGCGTCGAACTCCTCCAGGCGGGCCTGCGCGTCCGGCAGGTCGTCGCACATCGCCTCCAGCAGCACCCGGCCAAGGAGCATCGGCGCGCAGGCGGTGTCGAAGGCGAGGCCGGTGCCGACGGCGGCGGGCAGCAGCAGGTCGGAGACCTTGGCGACCGGCGCGAAGGCGGAGTCGGCGACGGTGACGACGCTCAGGCCCGCCTCCTTGGCGTAGGCGAGGGTGTCGACGACCTCGCGCGGATGCCGGGGCAGCGCGAAGCACAGCAGGGTCGAGGCGCCCGCGCGGACGGCGGCGTCGATCCGGTCGTGGATCATCGTGCCGCCCTCGTTGAGCAGCCGTACGTCCGGATGGACCTTGGCGGCGAAGTAGGCGAAGCCGTACGCCTGGGAGGCGGCGGCCCGCAGCCCGAGCACCGGCAGGGGGCGGGAGGCGGCGAGCAGCCGCCCGGCCTTCTGCACCGGGCGGGGGTCGGCGAGGATCTCCGCCAGGTGCTTGAGGTTCTCGATCTCGGCCTCGACGGCCTGCTGGTACTCGTTGTACGACGCGGAGGCCGCCGTCTGCTCGGCGGGCGCGACGTCGCGCAGGTGCCGGCGCAGGGCGGGGTAGCCGTCGAAGCCGAGGGCCACGGCGAAGCGGGTGACGGAGGGCTGGCTGACCCCGGCCAGTTCGGCCAGCTCCACGCTGGACAGGAAGGGCACGTCCCCTGCCCGCCGCACCATGCTGTGCGCGATGCGCCGCTGGGTCGGTGTGAGCCGGTGCCCCTCGAACAGCGCCTGAAGCCGTCCCGCGGGAGTGTCCGCCACACCCGCCCCGCCCATGTCGCTCATGCCTCGATCCCCCTCCAGATGTCCGTGAACCGGTCGAGCAGCGCGGCCGCCGCCGTCACGTCGCCCGTGAGCGGCCGGTCGGCCGTGTCCTGCGCCAGCACCGCCTCGGCGAGTTCCAGCGCCCGGCCCACCGGGAGGTCCGGGTCGGCCCTGAGGCCGCGCTGGCGCAGCGCCCGTACGGCGGCGACGAGTTCGCAGCCGACGACGAGACGGTACGCGCCGCACGCGCGCAGTGTCTGGCGTGCGGCGAGCGAGGCGAAGCTGGCCTGTTCCTCGACGCCTCGGGAGAGTACAGCGTGGCCGAGCGAGGCGGGCGCCGAGAAGGCCCGCAGGTCGCCGAGGGCCGCTCCGGCGGCGTACTCCAGGATCATCACGCCGGAGGAGGCGGGCTCCTGGTCGGCGAGGAAGGGCCTGAGGCGGGTGAAGACGGGCTCGTTGAGGGTGGAGAGCCGGGACGTGGACAGCCGGGCGACCTGGGTGAGGGCCAGCCTGAAGTGGTCCAGGGCCAGGGCGAGTTGGGCCTGATAGAAGCCGCCGTGGTGGTAGGCGGCCATGTCCTCGGGGGAGATGAGGGGGTTCTCGGCGGCCGCGTTGATCTCGATCGCGATGACCTCCTCCAGGGCGTCGGCCGCGTCCTGGGCGGGCCCGTGGATCTGCGGGAGGCACCGGAAGCCGTACGGGTCCTGGATGCGGCCGAGCGGTGGGGTGGGCCGGTCCTCTGCCCCGATCAGCTTCCGCATCCGCCGGGCCACGTCGGCGGACCCGCGGTGCGGGCGGGCCGCGTGCACGGGGGCGGCGTACGCCTCGTGCGACCCGTCCACGGCCAGCAGCGACAGCGCCCCGACGACCTGTGTGGCCTCGACGAGCCCGCGCAGTTCGTGCAGCGCGAGGGCGGCCTGGCCGAGGGTGAGGGCGTTGCTGCTGATGAAGGCGAGGGCGTCGTTGTTGTCGAGGGGCTGGGGCTCGGGGGCGCCGGCCTCCCTCCAGGGGTGCTCCCCCGCCAGCGCCAGTCCCACCTGGGCCAGCGCCGCGATGTCACCGGTGCCCACCGAGCCGAACTCGTTGACGACCGGGTACGCGCCGTTCTCCAGGGCTTCGCACAGGGCCGTGACGACGGTCGGCCGCAGTCCCGCGCCGCCCGCCAGGAGCTGGTTGGCGCGGACCGCGAGCATCGCGCGGACCTGCCGGGCCGGGAGCTCCTCGCCGATGGCGCCGGCGTGGCTGCGCAGCAGCCGCAGCCCGTGTTCGGCGGCCGCCTCGGTGGGCACGTCCTCGTTCCGGTTGGCGCCGACGCCGGTCGAGCGGCCGTAGACGCGTCCGGTCGCGGCGATCTGGCGGGCGGCGTCCCAGGACTCCGCGACCCGCTTCATCGCGTCGGTCCCGGGCACCGGGCGCGCGTTCCCGTCGGCGAGACGGGCGACGTCCGCGACGCCGAGCCCGATCCCGTCGAGGACCACCAGGCCGGTGTGGCCCACTGAGACGGGATCAGGAGTGTCCACGATCCGAGACGACATCTAGTCCAAACTCCCCTCAATGCGGACATCTGATCTTGCCTGGCGGTCATCCGTTACCTCGGATTAACACCGAACCGTTGACAACCTATTCAGGTACCGAGAACTCTGCATGACGTTATACAGCCGGGCAAGGGACAACTCATGATCCAGTTCGACGCGGTCCACAAGCGCTTCCCCAACGGCACGACAGCAGTGCACGATCTCACCCTCGACATGCCGGAAGGCGGCGTCACCGTCCTCGTCGGATCCTCCGGTTGCGGCAAGACGACCACCCTCAGGATGATCAACCGGATGGTCGAACCGACCTCCGGCACCATCAAGGTCGGCGGCAAGGACGTCACCCGGCAGGACGCGGCCGAACTGCGCCGCTCCATCGGCTACGTCATCCAGCAGTCCGGCCTCTTCCCGCACCGCACGGTGCTGGACAACATCGCCACCGTCCCGCTCCTGCTCGGCCACGGCCGCAAGAAGGCCCGGGCCCGGGCGGCGGAACTGCTGGAGACCGTCGGCCTCGCCCCCGAGTCCGGCAAGCGGTACCCGCACCAGCTCTCCGGCGGCCAGCAGCAGCGGGTCGGCGTCGCCCGCGCGCTCGCCGCCGACCCGCCGGTCCTGCTCATGGACGAACCCTTCGGCGCGGTCGACCCGGTCGTACGCACCCAGCTCCAGGACGAACTGCTCCGGCTCCAGAAGGAGTTGAACAAGACGATCGTCTTCGTCACGCACGACGTCGACGAGGCCGTCCGCCTCGGCGACCGCATCGCGATCTTCCGCACCGGCGGCCACCTCGTCCAGTGCGCCCCGCCCGCCGAACTCCTCGCCCGCCCCGCCGACGACTTCGTGGCCGACTTCCTCGGCGCCGAGCGCGGCCTGAAGCTGCTCTCGCTGAAGACCCTGGCCGAGGTCCCGCAGGGCCCGGCGCCGGAAGGGACCGCCTGGTCCCTCGTGTGCGACGCGGCGGGCAGGCCCCTGCACTGGGCGGCCGACGACGCCGAGGTGCCCGTACGACCGCTCAAGGACGGCGACTCCCTGCTCGCCGCCCTCGACGAGTCCGTCGCCTCCCCCGCCGGCCTGGTCGCCCGCGTCGACGCCGACGGCGTCCTCACCGGGGTCACCTCCCGCGACGACATCCACCGGCACGCCGGCCGGGCCCACACGGAAGCCCGGGTGGCCGCATGACCATCGACTGGTCGTGGATATCCGGCCACACCGACGACCTGACCACCCTGACGATCTCGCACCTCCAGGCAGCGCTCTCGGCGGTCTTCTTCGGCCTGCTGATCAGCCTCCCCCTGGCCGTGGTCGCGCACCGGATCCGCCCCCTGCGCGGCTTCCTGCTCGGCCTCTCGAACGTCCTGTTCACGATCCCCTCGATCGCGATCTTCGTGCTCCTGCTGCCGATCAGCGGCCTGACCCGCACCACGACCGTGATCGGCCTGACCGTCTACACCCTGGTCGTCCTGCTGCGGAACACCGTCGAGGGCCTCGACTCGGTCCCCGCGAAGACGAAGGAGGCCGCGAAGGCGATGGGCACCCGCCCGCTGCGCACCCTCCTCACCGTCGAACTCCCCCTCGCCCTGCCCGTGATCATGGCGGGCGTGCGGATCGCGACCGTCATGTCGATCTCCCTGGTGTCGGTCGCCACCTACATCGGCGACGGCGGTCTCGGCCAGCTCTTCACCGACGGCTTCCAGCGCGACTTCCCGACCCCGGTGATCGCGGGCGTGGTCCTCACGCTCCTGCTCGCCGTGGTCGCGGACGCCCTGCTGGTGGCCCTCCAGTACGTCCTGACCCCGTGGCGGCGGAGGCGAGCCTGACATGTACGAACTCATCAAGAACCTCGGCACCTGGCTGACCAGCGGCTCCCAGTGGACCGGGACCGACGGCATCGCCCACCGGCTCGCCGAGCACCTGCAGTACTCGCTCCTCGCGACCCTCGTCGCGGCCGCGATCGGCCTGCCCCTCGGCCTGCTGATCGGCCACACCGGCAAGGGCGCCTTCGTCGCGATCAACCTCGCGTCCTTCGGCCGCGCCCTGCCCACCGTCGGCCTGGTCGTCCTGGTCTTCCTGGCCGGCGGCCTGTCCATGCTCCCGGTCTACGTCGCCCTCGTCGCCCTCGCGGTCCCCGCGATCGTCACCAACACCTACGCCGGCATGACCGCCGTCGACCCGGACGTCAAGGACGCCGCCCGCGGCCAGGGCATGCGCGGCCACCAGGTCCTGTTCCAGGTCGAACTGCCCCTCGCGCTCCCCCTGATCATGACCGGCCTGCGCCTGGCACTCATCCAGGTCGTCGCCACCGCGACCATCGCGGCGTACGTCTCCTTCGGGGGCCTGGGCCGCTACGTCTTCGACGGCCTCGCCCAGCGCGACCTCGTGCAGGTGCTCGGCGGGGCGGTGCTGGTCGCCGTGATCGCCGTCGGCCTCGACCTGCTGCTCTCCGCCCTCCAGCGCTTCCTCTTCCGCCACCGCACCGCGTAAGGACCCCTCCGATGAACCGACGCGCCCTCCTCGGCGGCCTCTTCGCGGCGGCCTCCGTCCCCGCCCTCGCCGCCTGCTCCAGCGGCATCACCTCCCTCGACGGCGGCGGCACCACCTCCGGCGGCAGCGGCTCCAGCAAGGGCGGAGTCACCATCGGCACCGCCAACTTCACCGAGAACCAGGTCCTCGGCTACCTGTACGCGGCCGTGCTCCAGCAGGCCGGCGTGAAGGTGAAGGTCCGCCCCAACCTCGGCACCCGCGAGATCGTGATCCCCGCCCTCAAGGCGGGCGACATCGACCTGCTGCCCGAGTACCAGGGCGCCCTCCTCAACTACCTGGCCCCCAAGGACGCCTCCGCCGAACCCGGCACCATGCAGAACGCCCTCACCCTGGCCCTGCCCGCCGGCCTCCAGGTGCTCCCGTACGGCCAGGCGGCCGACTCCGACTGCTTCGTCGTCACCCGGGCGACCGCCAGGAAGTACGGCCTCGTCACCCTCGCCGACCTCGCCAAGCAGAACGGCAGGCTGGTCATCGGCGCCGCGCCCGAGGTCAAGAAGCGCCGGGTGGGCGCGGTCGGCCTCAAGGAGGTGTACGGCGTCGAGTTCAAGGAGTTCAAGTCCCTCGACTCGGACGGCCCGCTCGTCAAGGGCGCCTTGAAGAAGGGCGATGTCGACGTGGCGAACCTCTTCACCACCGACACCGACATCGCGGCCGACGACTGGGTGGTGCTGACCGACCCGAAGAACCTCATCCCCAGCCAGCACATCGTCCCCCTCATCGCCGACCGCAAGGCCGACGACACCGTCCGCAAGGCCCTCGCCCGCCTCGGCAACGTCCTGACGACCGCCCAGCTCACCCAGCTCAACAGCCAGGTCGACAACGACAAGAAGGACCCGGAGGACGTGGCGAACGCCTATGCGAAGCAGCACGGGCTGACCACGGGCTGATCTGGGAAGGGCCCCCGCCGCAACAGGGGGGCTAACCCCAGTGCAGCGGGCGTTCCCGCTGCCTACCGTGGACCCCATGACCGGAATGGATGCGCGGGACCCCGAACTCAAGAAGGAACTCAACGCCACCCTGCAGGCCCGCAGGGAACTGGGCGAGGAGTACGAGTCCGCGCTGGTCGACTCGTTCCTGGAGAAGGTCGACCAGCGGATCGACGGCGCCGTGGACCGCCGGCTGCGCCGGCAGCTGGCCGAGCAGCAGATGGTGACCGCCCGGGGAGCCCGCTCGCCCAAGCCCACCGACTCCTTCGGCGAGCGCTTCGGCTTCGGCATCGTCTCCCTGGTGCTGGCGATCCCGCTCTCCGCGATCGGCGGCGGCGTCGCCCACCTTCCCGGCCTGCTGGTCTCCTGGGTCGGCATCGTCGGCGTCAACGCCTTCCAGGCGCTCCGCGTCAACCCGGACCTCTTCCGGGGCCGGCGCGCGAAGCCGTCCTCCCGGAGCAGCGACTGGGAGGGCTGACCCGGCGCTCACACCTGCGCGGTCGGCAGCACCATGACCTGGCGCAGGTTGACGTGCCGGGGCCGGCTGGTGACGTAGGCGACGAGATCGGCGAGCTCCGCGGCGGCCAGGGCGCCCATCGCCTCCGCCATCCCGCCGACCTGCTCCCGCAGCCCGTCGTTCTCGATGTGCGTGGCGAGTTCGGACTCCGTCAGCCCCGGCTCGATGTTGGTGACCCGCACGCCCCGCGGCCCGAACTCGTTCCTCAGCAGCGCGGAGAGATGCGTGACGGCGGCCTTCGTCGCCCCGTACACGGCGTAGTTCGTGAAGCCCGTGACGTGCGCGCCGATGGACGAGACGTTCACCAGGTCCGCGCTGCGCCCCTGCTCCGCCGCCTCGTCGAGGTCGCCGGCGAAGGCGCCGATGATCCGCAGGACACCGGTGACATTGGTGTCGATCATCCGCTGCCACTCGTCGACCCGGGCGTCGACGATCGGGTTCGGCAGCATCACGCCCGCGTTGTTCACCACCAGGTCGACGGCCCCGTACGCCGTGTGCACGCTCTCCACGGCGGCCGCCACGGACGCGTCGTCGGTGACGTCGGCGACCACCGCCAGCGCCTGTCCGCCGTCGGCCCGGATCTTCCCGGCGATCGCCTCCAGCCGCTCTCCGCGCCTGGCGAGCAGCGCGACCCGCGCCCCCCGCTCGGCCAGCAGGACGGCCGTGGCCTCGCCGATACCGCTCGCCGCCCCGGTGACGACAGCGGTACGTCCGGCCAGATTCTCGTACGACATGGATGTGCTCCTCGGTGCGATGTCCGCCGGGGCGACTCCCCGGCCTCGTCCACCACCCTGCGTCGTCCGGGCGGTCCTACCCAGGGATGCGCTTTTCCTGGGTCTGCCAGTACCAGGTTCGAAAGCCGCGCCTCCCCTACGATCGAACCCATGGACGGGGACCTCGGAGACTTCTTGCGCTCACGCCGCGCCCGCATCCGGCCCGAGGAGGTGGGGCTGCCCTCGCACGGGCGGCGCCGCGTGCCCGGGCTGCGCCGGGAGGAAGTGGCGCAGCTGGCCGGTGTGAGCGTCGACTACTACATCCGGCTGGAGCAGGGCCGCGGTCCCGGGGGCCCCTCCCGGACGAAGTCCGGGGGAGTCTCGGACGCCGTGCTGGACGCCGTCGCGCGCGTGCTGCGCCTGGACGAGACCGAGCGCGACTACCTGCACGCGGTGGCCCGCCCCCGCCGACAGGCCGCACGCCCCGCCAGCCCCCGCGTCCGGCAGGGAGTCCAGCTCCTGCTCGACAGCATGGACCGCACCCCGGCCTTCGTCCTCGACCACCGGATGACCGTCCTGGCCTGGAACGCCCTGGCGGACGCGGTGTTCGGTTACAGCGGTACGACGGCCAGGACGCACAGCATCCCGCGGCAGGTCTTCCTCGACCCCGCCGCACGCGACCTCTATCCGGAGTGGCAGGCGGTCGCCGCCCAGTGCGTGGCCCATCTGCGCGTTCTGGCCGGCCACCACCAGGACGACCGCGAACTGACCTCGCTGGTCGGCGAACTCTCCCTCAAGAGCGAGGACTTCCGCCGCCTGTGGGCCGACCACCAGGTCAAGGAGTGCGCCTACGGCGTGAAGCGCGTCCAGCACCCGGTGGCGGGCCTGCTCGTCTTCCCGTACGAGACCCTCGCCGTCCCGGGAGACGGCGACCAGAGCCTGCTGGTCTACACCCCGGAACCGGGATCGGAGACGGCGGAGCGACTGGCACTGCTGGGCAGCTGGGCATCGAGCCCCGCCCGCTGAGCCCCGTTCACTGAGTCCGGCGCCTGCTGAGGCCGCCCGCAAAAGAAATATCGCGGGGACCGCCGCACCCCCGTGAACGGGGGGCGGGACGACGGCGGTCCCCGCGAGGGACGTCGACCGGGTCAGGCCAGGTCTCACGTCCGGCGTCCATGGAGGTCCGGGAGCCGCTCCGGAGGTCCTTGGACGTTTCGGTGCCGGCTGGGGCGGGGAGCCGCTCCCGCCCTGCCGACATCCACCAATGTGCCGGACCCGTGTTAAGCGTGTGCTGCGTGGACGTGACACGCTCGTACCAGTTCCGCGAAGTCCCCCTTTTCGGTGGGAAACCGCAAGTCCGCCTCCGGCACCCGGTGTTCACCGGACGTTTGCCGTCACTTCCCGCCCTTGGCGAGGAAGGCCAGCAGATCCTGGCGGCTGATGACTCCGGTGGGCTTGCCCTCCACGAGGACGATCGCCGCGTCCGCCGAGCCGAGGACCGACATCAGGTCGGCGACCGGCTCGCCGGAGCCGACCTGGGGGAGGGGGGCCGACATGTGCTTCTCCAACGGGTCCTCCAGCGAGGCCCGCTGGGTGAACAGGGCGTCGAGCAGCTCGCGTTCGACGACCGAGCCGACGACCTCCGCGGCCATCACGTCCGGGTGACCGGCGCCCGGCTTGACGATCGGCATCTGCGAGACGCCGTACTCCCGCAGCACGTCGATGGCCTCGCCGACCGTCTCGTCCGGGTGCATGTGGACGAGGGAGGGGATGGCGCCGTGCACCTTGTCGTTCAGGACGTCGGCGACGCGGGCGCTGGGGCCCTCGTCCTCCAGGAAGCCGTAGTCGGCCATCCACTCGTCGTTGAAGATCTTCGAGAGGTAGCCGCGCCCGCTGTCCGGGAGCAGGACCACCACGACGCCGTTCTCGTCCAGGCGCTCGGCGACCCGCAGGGCCGCGACGACGGCCATGCCGCAGGAGCCGCCCACCAGCAGGCCCTCCTCCTTGGCGAGGCGGCGGGTCATCTGGAAGGAGTCCTTGTCGGAGACGGCGACGATCTCGTCGGCGACGGTCCGGTCGTAGGCGGTCGGCCAGAAGTCCTCGCCGACGCCCTCGACGAGGTACGGCCGCCCGGAGCCGCCGGAGTACACGGACCCCTCGGGGTCGGCGCCGACGACCTGGACCCCGCCGTCACTGGCGTCCTTCAGGTACCGGCCGGTGCCGGAGATGGTGCCGCCGGTGCCGACGCCCGCCACGAAGTGGGTGATCCGCCCCTCCGTCTGCTCCCACAGCTCGGGGCCGGTGGAGTGATAGTGGGAGAGCGGGTTGTTGGGGTTGGAGTACTGGTCGGGCTTCCACGCACCGGGCGTCTCGCGCACCAGCCGGTCGGAGACGTTGTAGTACGAGTCCGGGTGCTCGGGGTCCACGGCGGTCGGGCAGACGACGACCTCGGCGCCGTAGGCCCGCAGGACGTTGATCTTGTCGGTCGACACCTTGTCGGGGCACACGAAGATGCACTTGTACCCCTTCTGCTGCGCCACGATGGCGAGCCCCACCCCGGTGTTTCCGCTGGTCGGCTCGACGATGGTGCCCCCGGGCTTGAGCGCGCCGCTCTCCTCCGCCGCCTCGATCATGCGCAGGGCGATGCGGTCCTTCACGGATCCGCCGGGGTTGAAGTACTCGACCTTGGCCAGGACGGTCGCCTTGATGCCCTGGGTCACGTTGTTGAGCCTCACCAGCGGGGTGTTGCCGACGAGGCTGATCATCGAGTCGTGGAATTGCACCGTTGTCTCCGGATGCTTGCAAAAGAAGTGGTCCTAGTGGTCCGGCCAGCCTATGGCCTGTTCGGGCGCCATGACGGTCGTTCACTGCCCGTTGGGATTGGGCCACGGTCCGTGCGGGGCAAGGAGTGGGTGTACGGGTACGACGGAGGTGGCGGCTACGTATGACGAGCATGTCGAGGGCGAGGGTGGCCCGGCGGATCGCGGCCGGCGCGGCCTACGGCGGCGGCGGGATCGGTCTGATCGGGGCGGCGGGCATGGGCCTGCTGCTGGCGGAGGCGCGGCTGGCCAGACGGCAGGTGGGCAACGGCACGACGCCGCACGTCCCGCAGGCCGAGGGCCGGTACGGCCATGTCTACGCCGCCGCGGGCGATCCGCCCCTGCGCCTGACCATGCTGGGGGACTCCACGGCGGCGGGCCAGGGGGTGCACCGGGCGGCCCAGACACCGGGTGCGCTGCTGGCGTCGGGGCTGGCGGCGGTGGCGGAACGTCCGGTGGAGTTCCGTAACGTCGCCCTGCCCGGGGCCACCTCGGACGACCTGGACCGTCAGGTGACGCTGGTGCTGGGGGATCCCGAGCGGGTCCCGGACATCTGCGTGATCATGATCGGCGCGAACGACGTCACGCACCGGATGCCGGCGACGCGCTCCGTGCGGCATCTGTCCTCGGCGGTAAGACGGCTGCGCACGGCCGGTGCCGAGGTCGTGGTCGGCACCTGTCCCGACCTGGGCACGATCGAGCCGGTGCAGCAGCCGCTGCGGTGGCTGGCCCGGCGGGCCTCGCGCCAGCTGGCGGCGGCGCAGACGATCGGCGCGGTGGAACAGGGCGGCCGCACGGTGTCGCTGGGCGACCTGCTGGGCCCGGAGTTCGCGGCGAACCCTCGCGAGCTGTTCGGCCCCGACAACTACCACCCCTCGGCGGAGGGGTACGCGACGGCGGCGATGGCGGTCCTGCCGACGGTGTGCGCGGCCCTGGGGCTGTGGCCGGCCGACGAGGACCGCCCGGACGTCTCCCGCCGCGAGGGCTTCCTGCCGGTGGCGAGGGCGGCGGCGGAGGCGGCCTCGGAGGCGGGCACGGAGGTCGCGGCGGCGATGCCGACCGGCCCGAAGGGTCCCTGGGCCCTGCTCAAGCGCAGGCGCAGGCGGCGGGTCCGGGCGACGGAGCCGTCACCCACCACGAGCTCGTCCGGTGTCTGACGAGAGGAGACAGGGTCCGAGGAGCGGAGAACCGGGAAAAGCAAGCGCTTAGACATAGGTCACACCGTCACCCCCGTGACCCAGGCCATACGTACGGGTAACTTCCCAAGCAGCCCAGTCGGAAGAACACCCCCGTAACGCCAATGGAGCCGTGATGCCCGAAGCCGTGATCGTCTCGACCGCCCGCTCCCCCATCGGCCGCGCAGTCAAGGGCTCGCTCAAGGACCTGCGCCCCGACGACCTCACCGCCACGATCATCCAGGCCGCCCTCGCCAAGGTCCCCGAGCTGGACCCGCGCGACATCGACGACCTGATGCTCGGCTGCGGCCTCCCCGGCGGCGAGCAGGGCTACAACCTGGGCCGCATCGTGGCCGTGCAGATGGGCATGGACCACCTGCCGGGCTGCACGATCACCCGTTACTGTTCCTCCTCGCTGCAGACGAGCCGCATGGCCCTGCACGCCATCAAGGCCGGCGAGGGCGACGTCTTCATCTCGGCCGGCGTCGAGATGGTCTCCCGTTACGCCAAGGGCAGCTCGGACGGCCTCCCGGACACCACGAACCCGATCTTCGACGAGGCCCAGGCCCGCACCGCCGCCACCGCCGCGTCCGAGGGCTCCACCTGGCACGACCCGCGCGAGGACGGTCTGCTCCCCGACCCGTACATCGCGATGGGCCAGACCGCCGAGAACCTCGCCCGCGTCAAGGGCGTCACCCGCCAGGACATGGACGAGTTCGGCGTCCGCTCGCAGAACCTCGCCGAGGAAGCCATCAAGAACGGCTTCTGGGAGCGCGAGATCACCCCGGTCACGCTCCCCGACGGCACCGTGGTCTCCAAGGACGACGGCCCGCGCGCCGGCGTCACGCTCGACGGCGTCCAGGGCCTGAAGCCGGTCTTCCGCCCCGACGGCATGGTCACCGCCGCCAACTGCTGCCCGCTCAACGACGGTGCCGCCGCGGTCGTGATCATGTCCGACACCAAGGCCCGCGAACTCGGTCTCACCCCGCTCGCCCGCATCGTGTCGACCGGCGTCTCGGGCCTGTCCCCCGAGATCATGGGTCTCGGCCCGGTGGACGCGTCGAACCAGGCCCTGCGCCGCGCCGGTCTCACGATCGACGACATCGACCTGGTCGAGATCAACGAGGCGTTCGCCGCCCAGGTGATCCCCTCCTACCGCGACCTGAACATTCCGCTGGAGAAGCTGAACGTCAACGGCGGCGCGATCGCCGTCGGCCACCCGTTCGGCATGACCGGCGCCCGCATCACCGGCACGCTCATCAACTCCCTCCAGTTCCACGACAAGCAGTTCGGTCTGGAGACCATGTGCGTGGGCGGCGGCCAGGGCATGGCGATGGTCATCGAGCGCCTGAGCTGACCGCTCAACTCTCCGTGTCCGTACGGGGACTCCATGTCACTCTTTGGCCCAGAACCGGGGAAACTCCAAGGTTCTGGGCCGATTTGTGATCCAATCTCCCCCAGGATGTGACCTATCTCCCTTCCGGAAGAGATTTGCGCAGCTCAGGGCCGCTTCACCAGCAACCACCGGACCCAAAGTCCTGTCCGATTCGTGACGTTACGCACTGACAGCTGGATAGTCCGCCCTTCAAGCTGATGTAGGAAGTCGGGGGTCGACTTTGAACCGGGAGTACGTCAGTGAGCGCCATGCCGATCGCCTTGCTGGTCACCACGGCCGCCACGGGCGCCGTGGGCGTCGCCGTCCTGCGCACCCTCATGGTGCTGCGCCGACAGGTCGCCGCCCTGCACGCCGAGCTCGCCAGGAACAACACCGCGGACCTACGGGGTCTCGTCCCGGCCGCGCGTCCGGCAGCCGATGTCGACGAGATACGTGCCGCAGTGGCCGAGGCCCTCGCCGAGGAGCGTGAGCGCGAGCTCGCCGAGGCGCGGGCCTTCTGGGCCGCCCAGGAGGCCCGTGACGCCTCCGAGGCGCCCTCGCTGCTCGGGCTGCCCGACAGCGAGCTGTTCCTGCCCCGGCAGGCCGATTTCGTGGGTCTGGAGCCGCTGGAGCCGGTGTCGGAGTCCTCGGCCGACGCGGACGAGTTCGCCGGCGACAGCCCCGAACTGGCCGCGGCCCGGCGCCGGCACCCCTCCCACCCGGACTTCGTGCCGGTCGGTTCACCCGTCGTGGGCGACCACGAACGCACGGTGGCCACCCTGGAGGAACTCGCCGCCTCCGGCACCGAGCTGGCCGACGTCCGCCCCGGCCCCCTCGGCACCCTGGACGTCTACGTCTTCGCGGACGGCACGACCCTCTGCATGACCCCGGGCCACCGCGAGACGGCCGAACGCCTCTCGGCGGCCCTGCGCGCGGGCGAGAGCCCGGTCCTGCTGGGCGGCTCGGGCGTCTCGGGCGCGTACACGCTGACCTTCGCGTGCGGCGAGGAGAACGTCTACATCCTGGCCGACCGGGTCATAGCGTCCCTGTAGGCGTCACGGGGTCGCTGGGTCACGGCGTCACACGCCGGCCCGCTGCTGGGCCTGTGCCACCAGTTCCAGCGCTTCTTCCACTTGGCTCTCGTCCGTCAGGACGAGAGCCAAGTCGTGCACGGCCACGGTGATCTGGTCGGCGGCGGCGAACATCCCCGCGTCCGGCATCTCGCGCAGCTCGGTCCCCGGCTCCTCCACGACCTGGGTCCGGCGGGCGAACTCCCGTGCCAGTCCCAGCGCTTCGGCCGCCGCGCCCCGCTGCAACCGGCTCTGCGGCGCCGCCCGCAGTCGGTCGGCGAAGTGGTCCACGGCCCGGGTCAGACGCGAAGTATCAGCCACGCGGTAACCGTACGCGTCCGACCGGGACTGTTGCCAACAGGCGAACGCTCAGGCACGGTGACCTGAAGGACCGGCTTACATCCCCTTTGCGTCCGGAGGCGCCGATGTCCCACGTCCTCTCCGAGGAGACCCACCGCAACATGCTCGCCCGCATCCCCCATTGCACCGGTCGTGAAGTGTCCGACTGGCTGCGCACCGTCGACGAAGGCCCGGCCCTCTTCCGCTTCGAGGAAAAGGTCAGCTGGCTCCGCCACGAACACAACCTCGCGTACGGCCACGCCAAGGCGATCATCCACGAGTACGACCTGAGGAGGGCCGCGCGCAGGTACTTCTGAGCTGCGCACATGCCGAAGGGCCCCCGGTCGGGACCGGGGGCCCTTCGCCGTACGAACCGTAACGCCCGTCAGAGCGCCGCGGACTAGTCGCTGCTGTTGAGGATCGCGATGAGTCGCAGGAACTCCATGTAGATCCACACCAGCGTCAAGGTGAGACCGAACGCGGCCAGCCACGCCTCCTCGCGCGGGGCGCCGTAGGCGATACCGTCCTCGACCTGCTTGAAGTCGAGGGCGAGGAAGCACGCCCCGAGCAGCACGCCGATGATGCCGAACAGGATGCCGAGGCCGCCGCTGCGGAAGCCGAGGCCGTCACCGCCACCGAACGCGGCGAACAGCAGGTTGACCACCATCAGCAGCATGAAGCCGAGCGCGGCCGCCATGACGAAGCCGTAGAACCGCCGGTTGACGCGGATCCAGCCGGCCTTGTACGCCACCAGTACCGCGGCGAAGACCGCCAGGGTGCCGATCACGGCCTGCATGGCCGCGCCGCTCGCGATGCGGTTGTCGACGATGCTGGAGACGACGCCGAGGAACACGCCCTCGAACGCGGCGTACGACACGATCAGCGCGGGCGTGGCCGTGCGCTTGAAGGACTGCACGAGCGCCAGGACCATGCCGATCACCGCGGCGCCGATGCCGATGCCGTACGAGCGCCCGATGTTGGCGTCGTCGACGGGCAGCAGCGCCCAGGCGAGGGCGGCGGTGACGATCAGGATGCCGAGCGTGGTGCCGGTGCGCAGGACGACGTCGTCCATCGTCATGCGGCCGGTGGTCACCGGGGTCTGCGGCGGTGCGCCCTGCTGCAGGCCCTGCTGGGCATAGGGGTTGGTCGCGTACGGGTTGCCCTGCGGCTGCGCGTAGGGGCTGCCCTGCGTGCCCACGGCTGCGCCCCCGGCCTGCGGCGCGGTGTTGAAGCCCGCGTAGCCGTTGTCGCGGCTGAACCCCCGTCGCGAGAAGACCGGGTTGCTGCTCCTCATTTCACTCCTCCATGGCCACCGTGTGTGGACCTTGCCCTCAAGAGTAATGGGTAGGCAAAGGAATGACCCTAGTGCTTGAGGAGGATCTTCCCTCGTTGTGCTGCCCAACACGCTACGCGCGGGCGTGATTCCCGGCACCGGAGGGGCCTCATCCGAAGGGGAAGCCGGTGTACCCCTCGGCGAGGTCGGTCTCGGCGGCCCGCGACCCGGCGATCCGCTCCAGCCGCGCCAGCTGCATCCGGTCCTCGAAGGCAGTGGCGTCGGGCGCCCGGTGCAGGAGGCCCGTCATGTCGTACGAGAACCGTTCGGCCTGCCACACCCGCCGCAGGCAGGTCTCCGAGTAGGCGTCGAGGCGCTCGGCGGAACCGGTCTCCTGCTGGTGTGTCAGCGCCCTCGCGAAGGTCACGACGTCCCCCACGGCGAGGTTGAGGCCCTTGGCGCCGGTGGGCGGGACGATGTGCGCCGCGTCGCCGGCGAGGAAGAGCCGGCCGTGGCGCATGGGCTCGTGGACGTAGGAGCGCATGGGGGTGACGGACTTCTGGGTGATCGGTCCCCTGTCGAGCCTCCAGTCGTCGTCCGTCTCGAAGCGGCGCTCCAGCTCGTCCCAGATCTCCTCGTCGCCCCAATCCTGGGCATCGGTGCCCTCGGGGACCTGGAGGTAGAGGCGGGAGACGGACGGGGAGCGCATGGACAGCAGGGCGAAGCCGCGGTCGTGGCGGGCGTAGACGAGTTCGTCGTGGGAGGGCGGGACGTCGGCGAGGATGCCGAGCCAGGCGAAGGGGTACGTCCGCTCGAAGACCCGGGTCAGCTCTGCCGGGATCGCCTTCCTCGCCACGCCCCAGAAGCCGTCGCAGCCGACGACGTACTCGCACTCCAGGACGTCCTCGCGGCCCTCGTGCCGGAAGCGCACGCGCGGGGCGTCGGTGTCGGCGCCCTCGACGGCCAGGGCCTCCGCCTCGAACAGCAGCGGCCCGCCGTCCTTGAGCTGGAGGGCGATGAGGTCCTTGCAGACCTCGGTCTGGGCGTAGACCATCACGGACCGGCCGCCGGTGAGGGCGGGGAAGTCGACGCGGTGGCGCTTCCTGTCGTAGCGCAGTTCGATGCCGTCGTGCGGGAGTCCCTCGCGGTCCATGCGCTCCCCGGCGCCTGCCGCGCGCAGTACGTCGACCGTGCCCTGCTCCAGGATCCCGGCGCGCTGGCGCTGCTCGACATAGGCGCGGTCGCGGCTCTCCAGGACGACCGAGTCGATGCCGGCGTGATGGAGGAGCCGGGCGAGGAGGAGGCCGGCGGGGCCGGCTCCGATGATGCCGACGGTGGTGCGCATCGGGCGTTCCCTTCGGAGACCTTGTGTCTGGCGGGCGCAATAGCGCTTGTTCGCGTGGTGAAGTTTTATTCACTTGAGTGAGCCGAGTTTGCGCCGCGGGGTCTGCCGATGTCAACGGTTCTGCGCGGCCGTCCGGCCCGCGGGTGGCTGCCGCGGGCCGGACGGCCGTTCGGGTCAGCGGCTGGGCCAGCCGTCCAGGTGGCGGTGCATGGTGACGTCGTCCTGCGCGTCGCCCTTCGGAGCGTCGGCCACGGCGTCCCGGAGGACCGAGTTGACCTCGGCGGCGAGGGCGTCGGCTCGGGTGCGCAGATCGGTCGCGGGGATGTCGGAGCGGGTCAGGGCGTCCAGCCGACGGTGGACGTCGGCGAGTTGGCGGCGGTGGGCGGAGTCGAGGGTGAGCGGGGCGGGTGTGGAGACGACGAACTGGTAGGCCCCGGCCAGGGTCTGGCAGCCGGTGCAGCTCTTGTTGACGGCGTCGCTGAGGTTCACGGCGTTCAGGCGGGTGTGCTCGCCCGCGACGGTGACGATCTGGAACGACAGCGCGACCGAGCGGCAGTCGTCGTCCGCGGAGCAGGCCGACGAGACCGCGTTGGCCTGGTTGCGCACGGAGGCGGCGTTCACCGTGCCGAACTGGCGGATGGTGAACGAGTCCTTCTCCTCCGTGTGGTCGTGGCGGTCGGCGTGGCTGAAGACATGGTCCGACGCGACGGCGACCTTGGCGGGCCCGCCGGTGGCGGCCTGCGCCGGCACGGCGGTCGCCACACCGGCCACACCGGCGGCGAACAGCCCCACGCGAACGGCACGGCGGGTCAACGGGCTGGAGGTACGGGGTTTTCGATGGCTGCTCAAGGGATCTCCTTGGGTGGATGGATGAATACGGATGTGGGGGGCGGGGGTTGGGGAGAGCGGGGCTCGCGAGCCTCTCGGCGAAGGGCGAGGCGAGCTCCCGTGCCGGCCCGGTTCGGCGAGACGGGGATGGCCTGCCACCCCGGATCACGACCCCGGCCGCCGTCCGCCCCCGGGCAGGCGTCGCCCCACCCGGGAGAAGGCCACCGCCCCGCGCCGACACCGACTACGAACCACCGGCTTCGACCACGAACGACCGGCTGTGATCACGAACAGCCGGCTGTGATCACGGACAGCCGGCTTTGCCCCGAGAACCGGCGGCGAACCGGCGGCCGGAGACCACCCGACCGCCGAGCCGCCGACCGCCGGAAGGCAGCCTCCAGCCCGACCCCCGACCCCCGACCGGGGGGCCGATCCCTCGCCCCGCCCCGGATCGGTTGTCGAGGCCCGGCCCGGCCGGGCCCCCGGAACACCGGCCCTCCCGTCAGGACGCTCCCGACGAACCGCTGGCCGGTGGCGGGGGCGGGGTGTCCGTGGGCGAGGGCGGGATGCTTTCCGACGGGGCAGGGGACGAGACGGGGGCGGTCGGGCCCGTGCCCGGGGAGGACGGTTCCGGGGCCGTCGACGTGCCCGGCGTCGGGGACGCCGGCCCACGGGAGGTGCCTCCGCTCGCCGAGCCCGGCGCTGCCGCGGACGACGCCGGTGAGGCGGCCGCCGAGGTGCCGGTGGACGTCCCGGGGGAGGGCGCGTCCGAGCCCGCAGAGCGGCCCGCCGCCGAAGGTGGGACCGCGCCCGGGTCCGTGCCCGCCGGGTTGTCCGCGGTGCCCTTGTCCGAGGTGGACGCGTCGCCGTCCGGAGTCGTGGCCTGCCGGGGCTGCGGTTCCTCCGTCGACACCCCGGGCTGGAGGATCGGCGCGATCGGGGGTTTCTTCGGGAGCGGCTGGGGTGTCAGCCCGGAGGTCCACGCATAGCTGAGACCCGCCAGCCCGGCGAGCACCACCGCGCAGAGCGCCACCCGCAACCGGGGCCGGTCCGCCGTGGACCGTTTCGCGGCCCGCAGGATCCGCCCCCCGATCTTCACGGAGAGATAGACGACACCGCCCATCGGGATCAGCAGCATCAGACAGCCGAGGACCCCGACGAGTCCCTCGATGATCTGGCCGGCCGCGAAGGCCGCCCCGGTGCCGGAGAACTGCTCGACCATGGACCGGGTCATCGTGGCGATGATCCGGGGCAGGTTCCACAGCCCGTAGCCCATCTCGCCGATGATCAGCGGCACCATGGTGAGCACCCACGCGGCCACGATGGTCCGCGCCGACTTCTTCAGCCCGGCGACCTCTTTGCGGGCGGCCCGCCCCTTCCGCCCCGGGACCAGACTGAGCAGGATCGGCCTGATCTTGCCGTAGAGGTCCGGGACGCCGGCGAGGTCGCCCAGGATGTAGTAGCCGTCGAGCCGTACCGCCGGCATCAGCTGTTCGAGGATCTCGAAGTGCCCGAGATACACCGCGGCGAGGAAGAACTGCTCCCCCGTCGCGAAGTACAGCCCGGCCATGCCGAGCATGAAGACGACGTTGAAGTAGACCCCGCCCAGGTCGGTCCTGATCCGGCCGCCGCGTCCGATCCGGTACACGTCCGTCACGTCCGTGTACATCGACGGCCAGATGAGGAAGATCCCGCAGCCGATGCAGCCGGGCCGGGCACCGCCGTATCTGCACGCGGAGGCGTGGCCGAACTCGTGGAAGACGAGCGAGGCCACCGTCAGCGCGAACACGATCAGGATCAGCACCGGCTGGTCCAGGACCTCCAGGACCGGCTCGATCGCCCCGAAGAAACCGAACAGCCACACGTCCATGGCGACGGCCGTGAGGAGCACGGCCGCGACCACGACCGGCCGGTGCAGCCACGCGAACAGCCCCGCGATCCGTGCCGTGCGCCGCTCGTCGAAGATGACCCGGTGACCCTTGAGGGCGAGCAGCAGGTCGGAGCGCGGTGCGTCGACCTCGTCGCTCTCCTGGCCCTCGGGGACCGTCACGCCGAGCGGTTCGAGCTTCTTCTCCACGAGGAAGCGGATGTTGTCGCCGCTGACCTCGCGGCCGAACCTCGCGCTCACCCGGTGGGCGATCGACTCGGTGTCCCGGACACCGTCGACGGACGACGCCACCAGGTACAGCAACCGCGACAGCTGCACGACCTGCCCGTCCCCCCGACGGGCGATGTACTTGGGCTCGGTGAAACCCGACCCCTGGTACTCGCCGTGCAGTCGCAGTCCCGCGCTCAGCCGCGGCACGAGCCGGAGTTCGACGACCGGCAGGCTGCCCGTCGCCACCTGCTCGTACGTCACCGGCCAGCCGCCCGGCCCGGGCACCGGCCCGGAGTCGTACAGCGTCGCGGGCCCGTCTCCGAGCACTGTCATATGTGGTCTCCCCCCACGTCCTCCCCGTTTCCCCCCTTGCATGGCCGTCGGGGTGGGCCGCACCGCTGGTACGGGCGGCCCACCCCGACGGCCGTGGTCACGCCGTCGTTACTGCTTGACGACGATCGACTGCGAGGCCTGCGACTCGGCGACCGAGTACGAGGAGTGGTCGTTGAGCGCCGCGGACTGGTTGTCCGCCTGGATGTTGGCGATGTGCTTGGTGACGTTGGTCGTCTTGTTGAAGCTGAACTTCAGACGGCCGAGGGCCTCACGGCCCGGCAGCAGCTCGGCGGACTCGGTCTCCAGCTCGTGCATGTCCATGCTCATGACGGACGTCCTTTCAGGTGATGCGGATCGGGTTCGAGGTGGTGCGCGGGTGTTACTGGGTGACCGTGATGGTCTGGCCGGCCTGCGAGGCGGCGGCCGAGGCGAAGGAGTGGTCGTTGACGGCCACGGAGGAGTTGTGCGCCTCGACGTTGGCGATGTGCTTGGTGACGTTGGTCGTCTTGTTGAAGCTGAACTTCAGACGGCCGAGGGCTTCGCGGCCCGGCAGCAGTTCCGCGGACTCGGCCTCGAGCTCGTGAGCGTCCATCATGATCAATTCCCCCTCAGGGATGGGCATTTCCGGTCGGACCGAGTCAGGTTCCCCCCACACTCTGTCCAACCTGGTCGGACGTGCTGTCCAACGAGATTGGACACTAGGGCCTCGCGGGGCCACTGCGCAACCCGTTCGGGGAATCACCCTTTCGGCGGCGGGTGGGGCCGCCCGTAGAATCGGCCCCGACATGGACGGTTCCGCCGAGCGGCGAGCAGGAAGTGACCCACCCGTGGCCAACGCACTCCAGCAGTTGATCCGTGAGCGCCTGGACCGCAAGGGCTGGTCCTACGGCGACGTGGCGCGTCGCGGTGGCGTCCCGCGCTCCACCGTCCACCACCTGGCGACCACCGACCGCGTCGTCCGCATGCCCCAGGCGACCACCCTGGAGGGACTGTCCAAGGGCCTGGAGCTCCCGTTGGACACCGTCCGCCGCGCCGCCGCGGAGGCCTGCGGCATCCACGTGTACGGCGCACCGGCCGGCCAGGACCCCGAGGGCACCGCCGCCCGCCCGGCCGACCCCGAGGTGGACCTCCTGATCGCCAGCCTCCAGAAACTCTCCGCCGACGACCGCCGGCACGTGGCCGCCCTCGTGGAGTCCCTGCTGGACCGCACCCCGAAGAAGTAACCCCGGGCACCCGGCCCTGCGTACGGCCACCCCTCCGACCACGGATCCCTGGACCACTCACGGCCACCGGCTCCAGCACCACGCGAGCACCCGAGCGGGCCGACCCGCCCGCAGGCCCCGCCGGCGCCCGGCCGGGGCCACCCGGGTCACGCTTTCCGGGCCCCGCCGGCGCCCCGGGCGAGCCCCTCCGACGCCCCGTCAGGCAAACGGCCGCCCGGGGCGGTCCACCCGAACGGGCCCCTCAGCAGGCAACCGCTCACCGGCACGC
The DNA here is from genome assembly GCF_049739545.1 of Streptomyces sp. SLBN-8D4. Classification (NCBI taxonomy): domain Bacteria; kingdom Bacillati; phylum Actinomycetota; class Actinomycetes; order Kitasatosporales; family Streptomycetaceae; genus Streptomyces; species Streptomyces sp. SLBN-8D4. Next base: position 5,747,393 of record NZ_JBMGQC010000001.1, on the reverse strand, counting down.
AACTCCCCGCGCCCGCCCCCCGCGAGCGCCCTCCGACACCCGCCCGCACCACGCGAGACCCCCCGGACCCGCCCCCCCCCACCCCGAGCCGCCCCCGCACCCCCAACCCCCACCCCTGGCCAAGGAAGTGACCGTCCGGAACCCTGGTCCCGGCGGTCTCCGATCGCGGATGTTCACTCTTCCGTGGAGTCGGAAAAAGAATCTCGACTGTGCCCGACAGCGTCGGCAGCCCCCGCTAGTCTCTCGTCCTGCCCGAGGAGCGAGAGCCGCACGACCCCGGGCTCCCAGGGGGGAATGTGTTGTTCGTGCATGGCGGACCGGCCACGGCCGTGGTCCGTGGGCCCGCCGGAGAATCGGTCGTACTGCTTTCCGGTGAGCTGCCCGAGGTACTGACCGACCAGTCGGTGACCGAACTCCTGGAACTGGCCGCCGTCGTCCTGGACGCGGACGAGCTGCCCCTGTTCCACACCTGTCTGAGAACACTGCGCCGCGACGGCATGCGCGCCGGCCGCCGCATCGAGATCGACGGTGCCGTACTGACCGTCTACGAGGGTTGAAGACGGGAGGCCGGCCCACGCGTGAGAAGTCATCGCGTGGGCGGGAAAGTGCCCGGAGCCGGACTTGAACCGGCACGCCCGCGAAGGGGCAGCGAGGTTTAAGCTCGCCGTGTCTGCATTCCACCATCCGGGCAGGCCATGGGCTCCGCGTCGAGGTTCCGAGCCTATCGGGGTGCATCCCCCGAACAGTGGTCGGGCGGACCGATGTTGTCTTATTTTATTGACGCCTGAGGGTGCATCAGACCGTGGAACACGCCATCCGCACTTGCCAATAGCGTTCCGTGCGACCCCCGGCCGCGCCTGCGGAATGACGGAATTTCACCGCCCGAACAAGGACGCTCCACCTGTTCTCTGCAGATTCCCCGATCAGGGACCGCCGTCATCCCCAGGTATGACACCGAGCGCCGCGGTCCCTCCAAAGTCTGCCTTCGGAACCAGAACTGCGGCTGACTACACGGCGGGCTCCGGCCACCACGATGGAAGGCGTCCTTCAACGATGTCGTCCCGCTAGGAGTTCCATCCCGTGACCACCACACCAGTCGCCGGTCGGACCACCACCGTGGCCGCGCGCGCCACGGATCTGTCGAAGATCTACGGACAGGGCGAGACCCAGGTGGTCGCCCTGGACCGGGTCACCGTCGAGTTCCGGCAGGCCGAGTTCACCGCGATCATGGGCCCCTCCGGCTCCGGCAAGTCCACGCTGATGCACTGCGTGGCCGGCCTCGACACCTTCTCCTCCGGCTCGGTCCGCATCGGCGACACCGAGCTGGGCTCCCTGAAGGACAAGCAGCTCACCAAACTGCGACGGGACAAGATCGGCTTCATCTTCCAGGCGTTCAACCTGCTGCCGACCCTGACGGCCCTGGAGAACATCACGCTCCCGATGGACATCGCGGGCCGCAAGCCGGACAAGGAATGGCTGGACTCGGTCATCCGGATGATCGGTCTGCGGGACCGGCTCAGCCACCGTCCCGCCCAGCTCTCCGGCGGCCAGCAGCAGCGTGTCGCCGTCGCCCGGGCCCTCGCGTCCAAGCCCGACATCATCTTCGGTGACGAGCCGACCGGAAACCTCGACTCCCGCTCCGGCGCCGAGGTCCTGGGCTTCCTGCGCAACTCCGTACGGGAGCTCGGGCAGACGGTCGTCATGGTGACCCACGACCCGGTGGCCGCGGCGTACGCGGACCGGGTGGTCTTCCTCGCGGACGGCCGGATCGTCGACGAGATGTACAAGCCCACCGCCGAGAACGTCCTGGACTTCATGAAGCAGTTCGACGCGAAGGGCCGTACCTCCTGATGTTCCGCACCGCCCTGCGCAACGTCCTCGCGCACAAGGCCAGACTGCTGATGACCGTGCTCGCCGTGATGCTCGGCGTGGCGTTCGTGTCCGGCACCCTCGTCTTCACCAACACCATCTCCGAGGCCTACCAGAAGAGTTCGGCCAAGGGCTTCGACCAGGTCGACGTGGCCGTCACCGCCAAGTCCGAGGAGGACAAGGGCAACACGATCGGCAAGAGCCACGAGCTCACCCAGCCTCTGCTCGACAAGAGCGCCGAGGTTCCCGGGGCCGCGAACGCCATCGGCGTGGTGAGCGGCTTCACCGCCATCGCCGACAAGGACGGCAAGCTCATCGGCGGCGGTTTCCAGTCGCAGGGCGGCAACTACTACGGGGCCAAGGACCCCCGGTACCCGCTGGCCGAGGGCACCGCACCGCACGGCGCGGACCAGGTCGCGATCGACTCGGAGACCGCGAAGCGGGCCGGCTACAAGGTCGGCGACACCGTGCGCATCTCGGTCGACGGCCCGGTCCTCAGGCCGGTCGTCACCGGGATCTTCACCACGGACGACGGCAATGTCGCGGCCGGTGGCAGCCTCGCGCTGTTCGACACGGCCACCGCCCAGAAGCTGTTCGGCAAGCCGGGGACGTACGACGAGATCGACGTGAAGGCGGCCTCCGGCACCTCCCAGACCGCCCTGCAGGCCGCGCTGGACAAGGCGCTGCCCGCACACCTGGTGGAGACGGAGACCGGCAAGGAACTCGCCGACAACCAGGCCGAGATGATCTCGGCCTCGATGAGCGGTCTCAAGCAGGGCCTGCTGGTCTTCGCCGGCATCGCGCTGTTCGTCGGCACCTTCATCATCGCCAACACCTTCACCATGCTGGTCGCCCAGCGCACCAAGGAGCTGGCGCTGCTCAGGGCGGTCGGCGCGTCCCGCCGGCAGGTCACGCGGTCGGTGCTGGTCGAGGCGTTCGTGGTCGGCCTGATCGCCGCCGTGACGGGTCTGGTGGCCGGCATCGGCATCGGCGCCGGGCTCAGGTCCCTCATGGGCACGCTCGGGGCGACCGTCCCGGACGGACCGCTCGTCATCACACCGGGCACGGTCGGCACGGCCCTCGCGGTGGGCGTCCTGATCACGATGCTGGCGGCCTGGCTGCCGGGCCGCAGGGCGGCGAAGATCCCGCCGGTCGCGGCGATGAGCAGCGTGCACGCGAAGGCGACGACCAAGTCGCTGGTGCTGCGCAACACGCTGGGCGCGCTGTTCAGCGGGGCGGGGGTCGCCGTGATCCTGGCGGCCACGACGATGGACGGCTCGGACGGCCAGGCCCCCATGGGCATGGGCGCGGTCCTCCTGATCGTCGGCGTCTTCATCCTCACTCCCCTGCTGTCCCGTCCGCTGATCGCGGCGGCGGCCCCTCTCCTGCGCGTCTTCGGCGTCTCCGGGAAGCTGGCCCGCCAGAACTCGGTGCGCAACCCGCGCCGTACGGCCGCCACCGCCTCCGCGCTGATGATCGGTCTCACCCTGATCACCGGCATGACGGTGATGGCGGGCAGCCTCCAGAAGTCGATCGACAAGATGGCGTCGGCGGCCGTCAAGGCGGACTACGTCGTCTCCATGGCGAACGGCAACGAGCTCTCGCCCGACGTCGAGAAGAAGCTGGCGAAGGTCGACGACGTCACCGCCGTCAGCCCGCTGCGCAACGCGGCCTCCCGTATCGACGGCGAGACCGAGTACCTGACCGGTGTCAACGGCTCCGCGATCGGGAAGCTGACCGACCTGAAGGTCGACAGCGGCGCCTTCGAGGTCGGCGGCAACCAGGTCGTCGTCGACCAGGACACCGCCAAGTCCCGCGGCTGGAAGGCGGGTTCCGCCTTCACCGCGCACTACGAGGACGGCAAGGCGCAGCAGCTCACGGTCGCCGGGGTCTACGAGGGCAACGAGCTGATCAGCGGCATCATGGTCGACAGCGCGACGCTCACCCCGCATCTGAGCGACGTGTCCGACATGCAGGTCATGCTGAAGACGTCCGAGGGCGCGTCCGCCGCGACCAAGGACAGGCTGGAGAAGGCCCTCGGCTCCAACCCGGCCATCAAGGTCCAGGACAAGAAGGACCTCTCCGAGTCCATCGCGCAGATGTTCACGCTGATGCTGAACATGCTCTACGGCCTCCTGGCGATGGCGGTGATCGTCGCGGTCCTCGGGGTCATCAACACCCTGGCCATGTCGGTCTTCGAGCGTTCCCAGGAGATCGGCATGCTCCGCGCGATCGGCCTGGACCGCAAGGGCATCAAACGGATGGTCCGTCTGGAGTCCCTGGTCATCTCCCTGTTCGGCGGAGTCCTCGGCATCGGACTGGGCGTCTTCTTCGGCTGGGCGGCCGGTGAGCTGCTCGGCACGAAGATGGCGACGTACGAACTCGTCCTGCCGTGGGCCCGGATGGCGGTGTTCCTGCTGCTCGCGGCGACGGTCGGCATCCTCGCCGCGCTGTGGCCGGCCCGCCGGGCGGCCCGCATGAACATGCTGGCGGCGATCAAGGCCGAGTAGCGGTACGGCACCGGGGGCCCGTCACCGAGGGGGTGGCGGGCCCCTTCCGTGCGCTCAGTTCCAGGTGCGGGCCCGCAGCGGCATCCCGGACCGGCCGGACTCGGGGGTGCGGACGGCCAGGACCTGGTTGACGCCGAGGCGGTTGCGTTCGAAGCCGAGGGCGCAGGCGGCCATGTAGAGGCGCCAGACCCGGGCCCGGCCCGGACCGGCCAGCCGGACCGCGCGCTCCCACCCGGCCTCCAGGTTGGCGACCCAGCGGCGCAGGGTGAGCCCGTAGTGCTCACGGATCGACTCGACGTCCCGTACCTCGAACCCGGCCCGTTCCAACTGGGTCACCGTGGTGCCGACGGGGGCGAGCTCGCCGCCGGGGAAGACGTACGCGTCGATGAATCCGTCGAGGTCGTAAGCCGATTCGTCGGACAGCGGGCGCCGGGCGATCTGGTGGTTGAGCAGCCGCCCACCGGGCGCGAGCAGCCGGTACAGGTCCTCGGCGTACTCCAGGTACTTCTCCGATCCCACGTGCTCGGCCATGCCGATGGAGGAGATCGCGTCGTACGGCCCGTCGGCCACGTCGCGGTAGTCCTGTACGCGGATCTCGACCCGGTCGGTCAGTCCGGCGTCGGCGACGCGCTTGCGGGCGTAGGCCGCCTGCTCCTGGGAGAGGGTGATGCCGACGACGCTCACGCCGTGCTCGCGGGCGGCGTGGATCGCCATCGAGCCCCAGCCGCAGCCGACGTCGAGGAGCCGCTGCCCCGGCCGGAGCGCGAGCTTGCGGCAGACGAGGTCGAGCTTGTCGTGCTGGGCCTGTTCGAGGGTGCCGTCCGGGCTCGGCCAGTAGGCGCACGAGTACACCATGGACGGGCCGAGGACGGTCTCGTAGAAGCCGTTGCCGACGTCGTAGTGGTGGCTGATGGCGCGCTTGTCGCTGCGCCTGGTGTGCAGATGGCCCCGGGTGCGGCGGATCTCCTCGCGGGGCGGGGCCGGGGGCAGTGGCAGACCGGTGAGCCGGACGACTCCGAGCAGCGCGGCGCGGGTCTGCGGGTCGCGCAGGACCTGGAGCGCGGAGCGGGTGTCGCCGCGCTCCCAGACCAGGCCGGAGACCAAGCCGAGAGCGGTGTAGAAGTCGCCCTCGATGTCGAGGTCCCCGGCGACCCAGGCGCGGGCCAGACCTAGTTCGCCCGGCTTCCACAGCAGTCGGCGCACGGCCCGGCGATTGCGTACGAACAGGGTGGGCGCGTCGGGCGGCCCCGCCGTAGAACCGTCCCAGGCCCGGATCCGAACCGGCAGTTCGGATTCCAGCAGCTGTTCGAGCAGACTCTTCAGCCGCAGTGCGGCATCCGCCATGACCCACACCTCCGTGACGAGGATCCCGGATTTGTCCACTCGGGTAAACAACCGAACGGTCATGGTCAATCCCGGGAACGCCCGAAGGACCTCCCGCACCACGGATGGCGGGAGGTCCTTCGGGGTGGATCAGCGACCGGAGCCGGTCGGATGACCGGAGCGGGTCAGGAGGCCTTCGCCTCGGTCTTCTTCGGCTCGGCGGCCGGCACGGGACGCGCGGCCTCGTAGAACTCCTCGCGCGGGTGCTCCATCGCGCCGAGGGAGACGACCTCGCGCTTGAGGAACATGCCGAGGGTCCAGTCGGCGAAGACGCGGACCTTGCGGTTCCAGGTCGGCATGGCCAGACCGTGGTAGCCGCGGTGCATGTACCAGGCGAGACGGCCCTTGAGCTTGATCTTCATCTTGCCCATGACGATCATCGCCACGCCCTTGTGCAGGCCGAGACCCGCGACAGCACCCTTGTTGGAGTGGCTGTACTCCTTCTGCGGGAAGCCCCGCATGCCGGAGATCACGTTGTCGCCGAGGACCCGCGCCTGACGCAGCGCGTGCTGGGCGTTCGGCGGGCACCAGGCGTTCTCGACCCCGGCCTTGCGGGCGGCGACGTCCGGGACCTGGGCGTTGTCGCCGGCGGCCCAGATGTAGTCGGTGCCCTGGACCTGGAGGGTCGGGGCGGTGTCCACGTGACCGCGCGGGCCCAGCGGAAGGCCGTAGCGGGCCAGGACCGGGTTCGGCTTGACGCCGGCGGTCCAGACGATGGTGCTGGAGTCGACCTCCAGGCCGTTCTTGAGGACCACGTGGCCGTCGACGCAGGAGTCCATCGAGGTGGAGAGGTAGATCTCCACGCCCCGGCTCTCCAGGTGCTCCTTGCCGTACTGGCCGAGCTTGGGGCCGACCTCGGGAAGGATCTTGTCGGCGGCGTCGACGAGGATGAACCGCATGTCCTCGCGCGAGACGTTGGTGTAGTACTTGGCCGCGTCGCGGGCCAGGTCCTCGACCTCGCCGATGGTCTCCGCGCCCGCGAAGCCACCGCCGATGAACACGAAGGTGAGCGCCTTGCGGCGGATCTCCTCGTCGGTCGTGGAGTCGGCCTTGTCGAGCTGCTCAAGCACGTGGTTGCGCAGGCCGATGGCCTCCTCGATGCCCTTCATGCCGATGCCCTGCTCGGCGAGGCCGGGGATCGGGAAGGTGCGGGAGACCGCGCCGAGCGCGATCACCAGGTAGTCGAAGGGCAGCTCGTACGCCTCGCCGACCAGCGGGGCGATCGTGGCGACCTTGCGGTCCTGGTCGATGGTGGTGACCCGGCCGGTGAGCACCTCCGCCTTCGGCAGCACGCGTCGCAGCGGGACGACGACGTGGCGCGGGGAGATGTTGCCGGCGGCGGTTTCGGGGAGGAAGGGCTGGTAGGTCATGTACGACCGGGGGTCGACGACCGTGACGGTCGCCTCGCCGTAGCGCATCTTCTTGAGAATGCGCCGAGCTGCGTACAGGCCTACGTACCCACCGCCTACTACGAGGATCCTGGGACGCTCCGTGGTGCTCATGGCATCGAGTATCCACCTGCCCCAGGGGGGTCGCTCGTGCGCCCCTTCACAAGCTCTTGGACGGTGTGTGTTATCCTCCGCGACTTTCGTGATCCACATCATGGCGCGGAACGGGAACCAGCGTGTAGGGCGACCCGTTGTCAATGCCGCGTGAGCTGCCTCTCTGTGCCGGAAGGCCGCCCGTGAGGGACCCGCGCAGCGCCCTCCCAGACCCCCCTCCCGAGGTCCACAACCCACCATTTTGAACGTGTTCACAGGGGTGCCGGACCCCCGGAAGGGCCAACCGGACCCTCTTCGTCGTCCGACAGGGCCAAATTCCTTGTGAAGAACTTCACGAACTTTCTCGGCGCCGCGTCAAAGAGGGGCCCCGAAGGGCCCCTCGGAGGCGCTCATACGTTGTTCTGCCTGCTCAGCAGAGGTGCCCGGCAGGGCCTACACCAGGGACCATGCGATGCCGTCGAGGATGTCGTGCTCACTCACGACCACCTCCTCGGCGCCGATCCGCTCCATGATCGCGAGCAGGACGATGGCCCCGGCGCCGATGACGTCCACCCGCCCCGGATGCATGGAGGGCACGGCCGCGCGCTCGGCGTGGGTGGAGCGCAGCAGCCACTCGGTGATCTCGCGGACACGGTCGTGGGAGACCCGGGAGTGGTGGATGGCCTGCGAGTCGTACTCCGGCAGCTCCTGCGCGATCGCCGACACGGTGGTGACGGACCCGGCGAGCCCCACCAGCGTGCGCGCCTCGCGCAGCGGCACGGTCTCCTCGGCGAGGTCGAGAGCGGCCTCGATGTCGGCCCGCATCGCGGCGATCTGCGCGTCGGTGGGCGGGTCGCCGACGACCCCGTCCCGGACCAGGTGCCGCTCGGTCATCCGCACACAGCCGACGTCCACGGAGCGTGCGGCGCGCACATGGTCGTCGCCCACGACGAACTCCGTGGAACCGCCTCCGATGTCCACGACGAGGTACGGCTTGGCCAGGTGGTCGCTGCCCGCGAGCTCCCTGGTCGCCCCGGTGAAGGAGAACTCCGCCTCCTGGTCCCCGGTGATGACCTCGGGCTCGACCCCGAGGATGTCCAGGACCCCGCGCACGAACTCGTCCCGGTTCTCGGCGTCCCGGGAGGCGGAGGTGGCGACGAACCGCAGCCGCTCGGCCCCGTGCTCCTTGATGATCGCCGCGTACTCCCGGCACGCGGCGAAGGTCCGCTCCAGCGCCTCGGGCGCGAGCCGCCCGGTCCGGTCGACCCCCTGCCCGAGCCGCACGATGGTCATACGCCGGTCCAGGTCGACCAGTTCGCCGGTCTCCGGGTCGCAGTCCGCCACGAGGAGGCGGATGGAGTTCGTACCGCAGTCGACGGCGGCGACACGAGTCACTTGGTGTCCTCCTCCTGCTCGGGCAGGGTCACGCAGGCGCCCTTGCGCCACCACTCCGGCAGCATCGCGATCGCCTCGTCGCCCAGCGGGTTGACGCCCGGGCCCGCGGCCAGCGAGTGCCCGACCAGGACGTGCAGGCACTTCACCCGGTCCGGCATGCCACCCGCGCTCGGGAAGCCCTCCAGGACCTCGATGGCGTCCCGGCGCGCGAGGTAGTCCTCGTGCGCGGCCCGGTACGCCTTCGCGAGCTCCGGATCGGTCTGCAGCCGCTCCGTCATCTCCTTCATGACGCCGTTCGCCTCAAGGGTGCCGATCGCCGAGGCGGCGCGCGGACACGTCAGGTAGTACGTGGTCGGGAACGGCGTGCCGTCCGGCAGCCGGGGCGCGGTTTCCACGACGTCCGGCTGCCCGCACGGGCACCGGTGCGCGATCGCCCGCAGCCCGCGCGGCGGCCGCCCGAGCTGCTGCTTGAAGGCCTCGACATCCGCGTCGGTCGGCTCGGTGCGCGGAGTGGAGGGCGGAGGCGTTTCCATGCCTGACTTTCTATCGGTCCGTCGGTCGGTTCAATGGGCGGAGGCGTCGGACTTGTCGACCCCGTCCCAGACGTTCGCGTACCAGGGGCGGTCGGCCGCGCCCTGGTCGGTGCGGGACTGCTTCGCCGCGTCCGGGTCGACGACGATGAAGCCCGTCTCCCCCGGCATCACATAGTGCAGCCGCTGCCGGATCTGCTGCTCCGCGTAGGCGTCGTCCTGCCAGCGCGCCTTGAGGTCACGCAGCTTCTCGACCCGCTGGGCGGCCCGCGCCTTCTCCCGCTGGACATCGGCGATCTCGGCGCGCTGGGAGACGTACTGCCTTATCGGGTACGCCAGCGCCACCACCAGCGTGCACAGCACGAGGGCGAGCAGCGCGGCCCGGCCGGTCAGCCGGGAGCGGCGGGCCTGCCGTTTGGTCTGGGAGCGGTAGACACGGGCCGCGGTCTGCTCACCGAGCAGCCTGATCCTGGTCGTGGTGGAGAAACGGTCCCGGTCCTTCACGGCCATCGGCTCGCCGCCTCCCCTTCTACGTGCGTACGTCCCCGCACACGGTACGGGACCGGTACGGGGACGTACGTACGACTGGCTAAGGCTTAGCCCTGCCGGGGGCAGCCCTTGACGCCGCTCAGCCCTTGAAGCGCGGGAACGCGCTGCGGCCGGCGTACACCGCGGCGTCGTCGAGGATCTCCTCGATGCGCAGCAGCTGGTTGTACTTGGCGACACGCTCGGAGCGGGCCGGGGCGCCGGTCTTGATCTGACCGCAGTTGGTGGCGACGGCCAGGTCGGCGATGGTGACGTCCTCGGTCTCGCCGGAGCGGTGGGACATCATGCACTTGAAACCGCTGCGCTGGGCGAGCTCCACCGCGTCGAGGGTCTCGGTCAGCGAGCCGATCTGGTTCACCTTGACGAGCAGCGCGTTGGCGGCACCGTCCTCGATGCCGCGGGCCAGACGCTCCGGGTTGGTGACGAACAGGTCGTCGCCGACGATCTGGACCTTGTCGCCCAGCTTGTCGGTGAGGACCTTCCAGCCGGCCCAGTCGTCCTCGAACAGCGGGTCCTCGATGGAGACGAGCGGGTAGGCCGCCACGAGCTCCTCGTAGTACTCCGTCATCTCGGCGGCGGAGCGGTCCTTGCCCTCGAACTGGTACTTGCCGTCCTTGTAGAACTCGGAGGCGGCGACGTCGAGCGCCAGGGCGACCTGCTCGCCGGGGATGTAACCGGCTTCCTTGATCGCCTCGAGAATCAGGTCCAGGGCGGCGCGGTTCGACTCCAGGTTCGGCGCGAAGCCGCCCTCGTCGCCGAGACCGGTGGACAGGCCCTTGCTCTTCAGGACCTTCTTGAGGGTGTGGTAGACCTCGGTGCCCCAGCGCAGCGCCTCGGAGAAGGACTCCGCGCCGATCGGGGCGATCATGAACTCCTGGATGTCCACGTTGGAGTCGGCGTGCGAGCCGCCGTTCAGGATGTTCATCATCGGCACCGGCAGCAGGTGCGCGTTCGGGCCGCCCAGGTAGCGGAAGAGCGGGAGGTCGCTGGCCTCGGAGGCGGCGTGGGCGACGGCGAGGGAGACGCCGAGGATGGCGTTGGCGCCGAGCGAGCCCTTGTTGTCGGTGGCGTCCAGGTCGAACATCGCCTGGTCGATCAGACGCTGCTCGGTGGCGTCGTAGCCGACGAGCTCCGGGCCGATCTGCTCGATGACGGCGAGGACGGCCTTCTCGACACCCTTGCCCTGGTAGCGGTTCGGGTCACCGTCGCGCAGCTCGATGGCCTCGAAGGCGCCCGTGGAGGCGCCGGACGGGACGGCGGCACGACCGGTGCTGCCGTCGTCGAGGCCGACCTCGACCTCGACCGTGGGGTTGCCTCGGGAGTCCAGGATTTCCCGGGCTACGACGACGTCGATGGACGGCACGAGCATCTCCTTCTTGGGATGTGACACGGTCCGCCGGGACCGCGGTGGGTTCTGCGAGACCGAGCCTAACCGGCTCCGGAGGATCGGCCACCGTGTGGACCGCCCCCTGGACAGAACCGAGAGTAAATTGTTTCTGAACTGAACAAAGACGTCCCGGCACCGGGGCAAGAAAAACCCCGCTCCGGTGCGTACGGGGGAACACGCACCGGAGCGGGGAGCCCGTGGGGACGGGGGGTGACCCTCACGAGGCCTTCATCCCGAAGGACACGGCTGCGAGGGCACCGTGGTTCAGCTGGGTCTTACTTGAGGTGCAGCTGCTGACCCGGGTAGATGAGGTTCGCGTCCTCGATGATGTCCTTGTTCAGCTTGAACAGCTTCTGGTAGCCGCCCTTGACCTTGTGCTTCTCGGCGATCGAGCTGAGGGTGTCACCCTTGACGACCTTGTACTCGCCATCGCCCTTCTTGACCTTCTTGCCGGTCGGGGTGGTGACGGTCTTCTTGGCCGCCGGGCGGTCGGTCGAACGCGAGGCGCTCTGCTCGTCGGTCGAGCGGGTGCTGGTGCCCGAGTTCGAGGAGCTGGAGTTCGAGCTGGAGGAGGACGAGCTGCTGCCGCCGTTGTAGCCGGCGCTGGACAGGCCCGTGCCGCAGACCGGCCAGGCACCCTTGCCCTGGGAGGCGAGGACCTTCTCGGCGACGGCGATCTGCTGGGACTTGCTGGCCTGGTTGGCCTGCGCGGCGTACTGCGTGCCGCCGTACGCGGCCCAGGTGGAGGCCGAGAACTGCAGGCCGCCGTAGTAGCCGTTGCCGGTGTTGATGGACCAGTTGCCGCCGGACTCGCACTGGGCGACGGTGTCCCACTCGGAGGCGGTGGCGGCAGAGGCGTTGCCGGCCGCCATCAGCGGGGCGGCGATGGCGACACCGGTGACGCCGGCCAGAGCGGCGGCGCGGGTGGCCTTGGAAGGACGACGGTGCTTGCCCTTGCCGGAAAACAGCATGGTGGATCCCCTCACCGACGCCTGCGAGGTGAGCTGTCGGGTTCGGGCCGGTTGAGTTGCCCGGTCGCACACCCTGCGGTGCGCGGCTTCACCCCAAGCCGGTTCCGGCGGCCTTTCGGCCGTGAGACCCCGTGAGGCCTCAACTTCCGGACCCGGCGCTTACCTTGGGTCCCCCGCTCCTGCCTACGGCGCTTGACGCGACGACTGTTCCCGTACGGCCGCTGGCAGGATTCGGCGTTGCGACAGACGGGGCTCGGGTTGCCGAGCGGTCACGACCGTAGACACGCGCTCGGCGGGAATTTCAAAGACGATCAGGGCTTCTGAGACTCATCCCACACTTTCACCAAAGTGGACATTCGGTGCGAAGTGTGACGCGAACTGCCGCTGTTTTTCTGGGCTTTTCAGCCCTATTCAGCCCCTGTGTCGAGCGTCTGACCGGCGACGATGTTGCTCGGGTCGGCCCCGATGCGGTCCTTGTTCTCGGCATAGAGGGCGCGCCATCCGCCGTCGAGACCAAGGGAGTCGGCGATGGAGGCGAGGGAGTCGCCCTCCTGGACGACATAGGTGGCGGCGGCATGCCGGCCGGCCGGGGCAGAGGCCGTGCTCTTCGTCGCACTCTCCTCCGCGCTGTCACCGCGGTGCTTGCCGGAGCCGAGGGCTCCGACGTCCACGAGGGCCGAAGAGCTGCCCTCCTGCCACGACTTGTCTGCTTCATCCCCTTCTGTGCCGACCACGGGCGAGCTGTCGGAAGGCTGCGCCTGCTTCCCGGCCGAGTCGTCCGAGCCTGAAGAATCCTTTTTGTCCGGCTTGGCGGAGCTGTCGCCACTGGAGGGAGAGGCCGACGGCGTCGCGGACGAACCGTCCAGCGCGCCGAGCAGACCGGAAGACTCCTCAGAGCCCGACGAGTTGGAGGAACCGGATGAATCAGACGAACCAGACGAGTCGGATGATCCGGACGCCGAGGCCGAGGGCGTACCGCTCCCCACACCCGTGTCGACGTCGGCCGAGCTCGAATCCTTGCTGAGGCCGCTGAGCAGACCGCAGGTCGGCCACGCGGCGATGCCCTGGTCCGCGAGGAGCTTCTCCGCCACGGCTATCTGCTGGTTGCGGCTGGCCAGGTCCGCGGTCTTGGCGTATTCGAGGCCGCCGTACTTCTCCCAGTTCTCCTGGGACATCTGGAGGCCGCCGTAGTAGCCGTTGCCGTCGTTCGCGCTCCAGGAACCGCCGCTCTCGCACTCCGCGACATGGTCCCAGGTGGTGCCGGTGGCGGCGCTCGCTCCGGTCGCTCCGAGCAGTGGGATCGCGATGGCGGATCCCGTCACACCGGCCGCCACGAGGAGAGCCGGAGCCTGACGGGGGCGACGGTGACGACCGTTCCCGGAGAGCATGGGGGGACCTTTCCCGAGACAGCAAGTACTGGCGTGGTGGGTGGTGCGGGACACCGCGCTGGTCCGTGAACGTATAGGGATTCGATCACTTGTCACAAGTTAATGCCGCGTAGATCACGTGAAGATCACAGACTTGAGGGCGCGTCATGTTTACGCGGCCCCGCACGGGGATACGCCTGACCCCTCGGTCGATTACCGGACGGGCGTGAAATCCACGGGCAAAGTACGCAGTCCACGCATGATGAGTCCGCCACGCCAGCGCAAATCAGCTGAATCCACCGCGAGTTGGAGGTCCGGGAGACGGGTGAGGAGGGTAGCGAGCGCGGTCTGGCCCTCCAGGCGGGCGAGCGGGGCACCGAGGCAGTAGTGGATGCCGTGACCGTAACCGAGGTGCTGATTGTCACGGCGGGACAGATCGAGCACATCGGGGTCGGCGAACCGCTCCGGATCCCGGTCCGCGGCGGCCAGCACGACGAGCACCGGGTCCCCGGCGGCGATGGCCTGCCCGCCGATCCACAGGGGTTCGGTGGCGAACCGCCAGGTGGCCAGTTCGACCGGGCCGTCGTAGCGCAGAAGTTCCTCCACCCCCGTCTCCAGCAGGCCCCTGTCCGGTCCGGCCAGGGACTCCTGCAGCCGGTTCCGCTGCTCGGGGTGGGTGAGGAGGGCGTACGTGCCGTTGCCGATCAAGTTGACTGTGGTCTCGAAACCTGCGAACAGGAGGATGAAGGCCATGGCCGCGGCCTCGTTCTCGGTGAGGTGCTCACCGTGGTCGGAGGCGCGGATGAGGGCGGAGATCAGGTCCTCTCCGGGGGCGGGCTCCTCGGGCAACGCCTCCCGCTTGCGGTGGATGAGTTCGGCCAGATAGCCGCGCATCTTCTTCACGGACCGCGCGACCCCGCCCCGCGGGCCTCCGCCGTGCCGGATCATCATGCCCGCCCAGTCCCGGAAGTCGTCCTGGTCCTCACGGGGGACGCCCAGCAGGTCGCAGATCGCGTAGATGGGGAGCGGGAAGGCGAAGTCGTGGATGAGGTCGGCGGTGCCGGTGGCCGCGAACCCGTCAATCAGACGGTCGGTCAGCTCCTGCACCCGGGGCGCGAATTCCGTGACTCTCCTGGGCGTGAACGCCTTGCTGACGAGCCGTCGGAGCCTGGTGTGGTCCGGCGGATCGATGTTCAGCAGATGCGTCATCAGCTCCGCCTTGCGCTCCCCGGGGATACCGGTCTTGCCCTTGGCGTGCGCGGGCTCGTCGTGATGCGCGGGATTCTTGCTGAGCCGCTGGTCGGCGAGGGCCTGCTTGGCATCGGCGTAGCGGGTGACCAGCCAGGCCTCCACTCCACTGGGCAACCGGGTCCTGTGCACGGGGGCGTGCTCGCGGAGCCAGGCGTAGGCGGGGTAGGGGTTGGTGGCGAACTCCCATGAGAAGAGCTCGGGGGTGGGGGGCGGCGTGGGGGTGGGGGTTGCGGAGGTGTGGTCGGTCACTCCTTGACGTTATCTGGCGGGGTGGGGGGCTGGTCGGTGCCGTTCCTTCACGTGCCGAGGGCCCTCCCTCCTCCCACCTGCCAAGCCCCTCCCCCACCCAACCGGCGCTACATCAGCCCTCTCCCCCCTCCTCAGCCCTCCACCTCCCGGATCGCATCCCGATACGCCCGTGCCGCCGCCCTCAGCGCGGCCTCCGGGTCGACGCCCTCCGCCTCGGCGCGGGTGGCCAGGGTGAGGAGTTCGTACCCGATGCCCTCCGTCCTCGGGAGGGGGACGTCCAGGCCCGCCGTCCGCACCCGTGACGCCAGCTTGGCCGCGAGGGCGAGGCCGGGCTGGCCGAGGGGGATGCCTTCGGTCACCGAGGTGCGCTGCTTCTCTATCGCCTTGGTGCGCAGCCAGTGGGCCTTGACCTCTTCGGGGGTGTCGGCTCTCTCGTCGCCGAAGACGTGCGGGTGGCGGTGGATGAGCTTGGCGACGATGCCGCCGGCGACGTCGTCGACGGAGAAGGGGGCGTCCGGGTCCTCCTCGGCGATCCGGGCGTGGAAGACGACCTGGAGCAGGACGTCCCCGAGTTCCTCGCGCAGTTCGTCGCGGTCGCCCTCCTCGATGGCCTCGACGAGTTCGTACGCCTCCTCGATGCCGTACTTCGCGAGGCCCTTGTGGGTCTGCTGGGAGGACCACGGGCACTCGGTGCGGATGCGGTCCATGACCTGGACGAGGTCGAGGAGCCGGGCGCCGGGCAGGTCGTAGGAGGCGGGGAGGAGCTCCAGCTCGGGCATCTGGAGGCGGCCGGATCCGGCGAGGCGGGCCAGGCCGTCGGTGAGGGCCGGCTCGCCCTCGCCGGTGGCCACGACGACCACGGTGTGTCCGCCCGCGCATGCCGCGACCAGTTCCTCCGCGGTCGGGGACGTCTCGTCGACCGGTATCCCCGCCTCCCGCAGATACGGCAGCTGGGGGTGGGCGCCGTCGGCGCACAGCACACGGTCGGCGGCGTGCAGTGCCTGCCAGGCGGGCCAGGACAGCAGGCCGGGGGCGACGCGGTGGCTGGTGGTGAGCAGGACGATGCGGCCGGGGGCGGACGCCGTGTCGGGGTCCTGGTCGGGGGCGGGCTCGAAGCCGGGTGCGTTCACAGTTCGAAGCTAACGCACGGCGCCGACGGGGCGATCAGATTGTCCACAGGCCAGGGGCGGCAGGGCGATCGTACGATCATCCGCCTGTCAGGCGGACCGCCCGATGGGCCGTCCCCGCCCCCCCCTGCTCCCTGTCCCTCTTCCTGTCCCTGTCCCCGTCCCGCTAAGCGCTCTTCTCGCTCCCGGCCGCGCTGACCTCCCGTACCCACGGCGTCTTCGCGTCGACGCGGGTGCTCTTCGTGACGTCCCAGGTGCCGTAGCGCGGGTTGAGGTCGACGTCGAGTTGCTTGGACGCCTTGCTCAGGGCGTTCCAGAAGGCCGGGTTGCTGGTGTCGGTGCCGAGCTTTCCGGCGAGTTTCTGGGCCTCCAGCTGGAGGCGGAGGTTCTCGTCGAGGCGTTCGGGGGCGATGCCGTACTGCTGGAGCCAGGTCGTCTCCAGGCCCTTGGTGCCGCCCGCCTGCTCCTCCAGGCCGGACCGCAGTTCCTGGACCTCCTTGCGGGTCACGGAGACGCCCGCGTCGGCGGCCGCCCGGTGCAGTACCCGGTCGAGGACCATGCCGTGCAGGACGTCCCGGGTGAGGGTGCCGGTCTTGGCGATGGCCTGCTTGTACTGCGTCTCGTCCGTGACGGCGGCCCGCTGCGCGTCACGCACCTCGGTCACCCGGTTCTCCAGCTGGGAGACGGTGATCCGCTGCCCGCCGACCACGGCCGCCGCGCCGGGATGCGCGTCGCTCCCGCAGGCGGTGAGCAGGGGGGCCGCGGCCGCGAGGGCGGCGGAGAGGACGAGCGCGGTGCGACGACGGCGGTGCAAGGAGGCCTCCCGAGGAGATTGTGCGACGGTGCACAAGGTCTTGCGGTGATCGATGGTAGGCAGGGGACCGGCTCTGGCCAACCCATTCGACCAACGATTCACCAGGACTTCGGGCACCGCCGCGCCCTCACCGCACGCACGCGCGTGCGATGGGCTCAGCCGGTGATGGCCACCGGGCCGTCCCACGCGTCCCGGTCCACGGTGATCGTGTAGCCGTTCCGCGTCTCCTTGCTGTTGACGAGGTACTGGTGGCCGCGGCTGTGGTCGGTGTACTGGGTCTTGCCGAACGGCCAGTCCGTCGTCGTGGTGTTCTGCTTGTCCCACAGCGCGTACCAGAGGTTGCCCGGCAGGTCGGTCCTGTCGGTGGCGTTGGCGATCGCCTTGGCGCTGGAGCTGGTGAAGCCGTAGAAGCCGGCGCGGTACGTCTTGGCGCGCAGGGTCTTGTCGAAGGCGCGCACATAGGTGAGCACGGCGTCGTTGCACGCCTTGTTCGTGATGTCGTACGCCTCCATGTCCAGGTAGATCGGGCTGCCGATCTTCATGCCGAGCGCGGAGGCCTTGGCGACCGCGTCCGCGCCGTCCGTCGCGCCCAGGGAGGCGGCGGTGGAGGCGGTGAGCTTCTCGGGGTTGGAGCCGCTCTGGCAGGGCGGCTGGGCGCCGACGTAGAGCGGGATGAGCTTCCAGCCGGCCGCGCTGACCGACTTGACCCAGGAGGCGGTGAGGTTGGGCTGGGAGCAGCCGCGGTTCTTGCCGCCGACGTAGACGGCGGCGGCGCCGTAGAGGCCGCCGTGCCAGGCCTTCATCGCGGAGAGGGAGGGTGCGGCGCAGGTGTCGAAGGCGCGGCCGGTGTACGTCTTCTGGGCGGGCCAGATGGTCGCGGCCATCGAGCTCTGCGCGGCGAGGCCCGCGCCGGCGACCACGGCGGCCCCGGCGACGCCCCAGGTGATGTATCTGCGCTTCTTCGACTGACGGTGACCGGACCTGGACGACATGGACGACCCCACCCCTGGAATTGCTGCTTGTTGTGCTGTACATGATGTTTGGTTGAAGCAAAGCGTAAGGCCAACGGCGACGCCTTCTAACCGCGGACCTGTCCCAGCCACTGGAGCGTCCGGCGGACCTCCACGGCGAGCGGGTGTCCCGGTCCGTGAAGCCGCTCCACGTCGTGCAGCAGTCGCGCGAGGGTGTCGTGGGCTGCGGCGCGGTCGCCGAGGGCGAGCTGGAGGTGGCCGATGCGGCGGCGGACGTCGTGGGCGAGTTGGGGGTCGCCGGCCACGTACTGGTTCTCGTAGTACGGCAGCAGGGCGCGGTACTCGGCCAGTGCCGCCGCGGGTTCGCCGAGTTGTTCGAGGCACTGGGCGGCGTCGTAGCGGAAGCGCAGGGACTGCGGGTCGGCGTGGCCGGCCTCGGTCGCGCGTTCGTCGGCGAGGCGGCGCAGTTCGGGCAGGGCGCGCCGGTACTGGCCGTCGTCCATGAGGGTGGCGGCGTACTGCTTGCGCAGGGTGCGGACGACCGGGGAGTTCGCGCCGTGCTGTTCGGCGGCCGCGGGCAGGATGCCGCCGAGGATGTCGACGGCCTGGGTGATGCGGCCCTCGCCGAGGAGCCGTTTGACCTCGTCGACGGCGCGCGCGACGTCCGGCTTCTCGGTCTTCTCGGGGGCCGGTGTGACCGGGGCGGGCTGGGGCGCGGGCGTGCGCGCGCGGTCCGGCCAGGGGGCGTGCGGGCGCAGGAAGGGGCGGGTGGGGTCGAGGGGCGCTCCGGTGGGCATCCCGCGCGCGGGCAGGAGCAGCGCCAGGTCCTCGTAGACGTCCTGTGCGGAGGCCGGGCGGTGCTGCGGGTCCTTGGCGAGCAGCCGCAGGACGAGCGCTTCGAGGGCCTCCGGGACTTCGGGGCGGGTGCGGCGCACGGGCAGCGGGGGCTCGTACAGGTGCCGGTGCAGTACGCCGAGCGCCGTGGAGCCGGCGAACGGCACGTCTCCGCTGAGGAGTTCGTGCAGCAGTACGCCGAGTGCGTACAGGTCGGTGTAGGGGCCGACGGCGCCGCCCATGGCCTGCTCGGGCGCCATGTAGGCGGGCGAGCCGATCGGTGAGCCGGTGTGGGTGAGGCGGGTGGTGTCGGTGTCCATGACGGAGGCGACACCGAGGTCGAGGACGGTGACGGTGCCGTCCTGTTTCACCATCACGTTGCGCGGCTTGAGGTCGCGGTGGACGATCGGCACGGCGTGCACGGCGCTCAGGACGGCGCACAGTTGCGCGGTGACCGCGACCGCCCACTGCCAGGGGTACGGGTCGTGTTCGGCGAGGTGGTCGGAGAGGTCGGCGCCGTCGACGTACTGCATGACGAGGAACAGCTCCTCGCCCTCACTGCCGGCGTCGTGCACGGTGACGAGCCCGGGGTGGTCGACCTGTGCGGTCACCCGGCACTCGCGCACGAACCGGCGGCGCAGTTCGTCGGCCTCCTGCCCGGCCACCTTGTCGGGGCGCAGCAGCTTCACCGCCACGCGCCGGTCGAGGCGCCGGTCGTAGGCCGTCCACACCTGGCCCATGCCGCCCTGTCCGATGAGCGTGGACAGTTCATAGCGGCCGCCGACGACACGTCCTGTCGCCACGGTCACCTGCCGCTCTCGGTGGTGCCGCCGTCGTGCTTGCGCAGATAGTCGCTGAGCTCGTCGAGTTCGGCGCGCACCTGGTCGATGCGGGCGGGCGCGGGGCGCTGCGGCGGCGGGGGCGGCAGGACACCGGGGGCGGGGACCGGAGGAGCCGACGGTTGCGGCTGCGGCTGCGGCTGGAGCGTGGGCGTGTACGGCGGCTGCGGCGCCGGCTGCGGGTAGCCGTAGCCGGTGTGGGCGGTCGGGCCCTGGGGCGGCGGGAAGCCGGCGAACCGCCGCTGCTGGTGCACCCGGATGTCCATCACCAGGAAGTACACGCTGCTGAAGAGGCCGAAGAGCAGGACCAGCGACATGGCGACGTCGGTCCGGTGATCGCTCTCCGGCAGGGCGCCGACCACCGCGAAGCACGCGATGGACAGCGGCAGGCTGGCCCAGGCCAGCACCCAGTCGACGGTCCGTCCGCGCAGGAACGCGACCCGGAACAGGGGTGCGCAGGCGAGCAGGCCGCACGAAAGGAAACCGACGGCGGCGAGCACCACGCGCAGGGTGATGACCGTGCCCGAGTCGCGGGCGGGCGGCGCCGCGCCGTGGCCGTACATGAACGCTCCTGAACCGGGATTCGATGTGGGGTTCGAGCGTATAGGCCGATACCGACAACTGGTCACGGGTTGTACCGAACCGTTGTCGACCTGATCAGTCGGGCAGGACCGTTCCGTCGGTGAGGCCGTCGTACATCCCGCGCACTAGTTGCTCTCCGAGCCGGCCCGCGTGCCGGAGCGCCCGCTCGAACTCGTCGAGGGTGCGGAAGCGTTCGCCGTAGCGCCGTTGTTCGTCGAGCGGGAGCCGGGGCAACTGGAGCCTGCGCACGTCCAGGCGGGTCGCGGTGGAGGCGTAGCTGCTGGCCTGGCGGTTGTTGGCGGTGCCGCGCAGGAAGCCGGCGAGGAACCAGGGGTCGAGCGCCGCCGGATCGGGGCGCAGCAGCACGAGGTTGCGTCCCAGGGCGGCTCCCGCGGTCGCCGTGTCGATGATGCGCGCCACCGAGCCCCCGCCGAGCACCGGTACGACGACGTCGCCCGGTTCGGTCAGCACGGCCTCCTCGTCGCTCTCGGGAAGTGTCCCGGAGGGGTCGGTCCCGGACAGGACGTCGTGGTCGGTGAGCACGGGCACGCGTGTGTGGCCGCCGTTTCCCCCGGTGCGCAGCATCAGGGCGCTTCCGCGCGCGAGTTCGCCGATGGTGGTGAGCGGCCACCGCACGGGGTGCGCGGCGTCGGCACGCCGCGGGGTGAGGTCGGCGGTCAGGCGCAGGGTCTCCCCCAGCAACTCGCGCACGGCCGTGAGCTGTTCGGCGCCGTCGGCCGCCGTGGGGGGCGGCAGGTGGCGGGGCGGGGGCGAGGTCCACGTCGTCGTCGAGGAGTTCGATGACGGGCAGCGCGCGGGCCAGGCCGGGCCGTTCGGTGAAGCGGCCGGGGCGTTGGAAGGCCTGCCAGGCGTCGAGGACGGCCTCGCCCACGGCCCGCCAGTCCGGTCCGCCGCGCCCCTCACCGGCGAACTGCCCCACGTCGACGACGAGCACCTCCGGCTGCGCGGGCGCCCTTTCCGGGCGGCGCAGCACCCACAGGTGCAGCGGGATGTTGTACGGCGGTGCCGCCCCGACCGGCAGGGCGATCACGGCGCGCAGGGCACCGCGGCGCAGCAGGTCGGCGCGGGTACGGCGGCCGGAGCGGCGGGAGGCTGCCGCGGGCGGCATGAGCAGCACACCGGCGCCGCCGTCCTTGAGGCGGGCGAGGGCGTGCTGGACCCAGGCGAGCTCGGACTCGGTGCGGGCCGGGAAGCCGTACTCCCAGCGGGGGTCGTAGGCGAGTTCGTCGTGGCCCCAGTTGCGCTCGTTGAACGGCGGGTGGCACAGGACGGCGTCGGCGCGCAGCTGCGGGTGGGCGTCGGCGCGCAGGGTGTCGCCGGTGGCGCCGCGCACGGTGGACCAGGTGTGCAGGGCGAGTCTGAGCGTGGTGAGCGCGGCGAGTTCGGGGGCGCTGTCCTGCGCGTAGAGCTTCTGGTCGGGGCGGGTGGCGGCGGCCCGCAGGAGGGCGCCGGTGCCGCAGGCCGGGTCGAGGACGGTGCGGGCGGGGCCGGCGAGGTCGGCCATGAGGCCGGCCAGGTCGGCGGGCGTGAGCGTGTACTGGCGCGGGTTGGCGTCCAGGTGCCGGCCGAGCAGGAACTCGAAGGTCTGGCGGGCGCCCAGCTCGGCGGCCAGCTCGGCGACACCGCGCAGGAGGGGGGCCGAGGGGAGGAGTTCCGGACCGGTGGGGGTGTGAACGGCGGAGTGCACACTCGCCGCGGGTGGGTGGTGAACGGCGTTCACAGCAGACGGCGCGTCGGCCGCGGATGCCGGGGCCGCGCCCGGGGTGTTCACAGTCTGCGGAGTGCTCGTGGCCGACTCCGGCCCGAATCGCGGTGTGAACACCTCCCGCAGCGCCCCCGGCAGCATCTCCGCGAGGCGTTCGTCGGAACCTGCGCTCAGCTCCAGCCAAACCGGCGGGCGGTCATGGATCAGCAGCAGCACGCAGCCCGCGTGGATGAGGGCGGTGACCGGGCCGTCGGGGTGGCCGGAGAGCTGCTGCCAGACGCGTTCCCGCAGTGGGACCTCGGCGAGTTTCCCCTGCGTGCGCAGCCAGGACTCGACTTCGGCGAGCGCGAAGGACGGGCTGGTCTCGCTGCCGCCGACGGGCCTCGGGAAGTCGGCGTGCCGACGGCGCCAGTTGCTGACGGCCGCGCGGCCCACGCCGGCCATCCGCGCGATACCGGCGGCGGTCACCTCAGTCGCGTTGTCCTGCACCCGTCCGGCTCCCCTCGTCGTACCGCACCAGTCCTGAGCCCCGCATGTGACGCCGAGCATACCGACGCACGCAAGATCTACCCATTCACGGCCGTGTACACGATGAGCGCCGTGAACAGTGTTGACTCGGTTCACAGCCTCTGTTCTTATTGACCCAGCGAACGAGCGATCCCCGAGTGGCGGTGGTCGCACACAGCACACAGCCCGCACCCCGCACCCATCTCACCTCACCGCATCCCCACCAAGGACTCACCATGCGCCGTACCGCACTCGCCGCCCTCTGCATCGCCGCCGCGGCCACCGCAGGACTCACCGGATGCCAGCCGGGCCAGGACAAGGCCGACAGCGGGACGAACGCGTCCAGTGCGTCCGCCGGGTCGGGCACGCCGGCCGCGAAGAAGGAGCCCTTCGCCGGGCTGACCGGCGGAGAGATAGCCGACCGGGCCACCAAGGCCACGACCGGCGCCGCCTCGCTGCGGATGAAGGGCGACATCCCCGACGACGAGAGCGGCGCCACCATCAGGCTCGACGTCCTCCTGAACAAGAAGGGCGAGTGCGCCGGCACCATCGGCATGGGCGGCAAGGGCAAGGCCGACCTGATCAAGACCGGTGACCTCGTGTACATGAAGTTCGACGAGGCGTTCCTGCGCGAGCAGAGCGAGGGCGAGTCGAAGGCGGACACCGACGCGGCCGTGGCCATGCTGGCCGGCAAGTGGACCAAGTCGAAGGCGACGGGTGCGGACGCCAAGGAGTTCGAGGGATTCTGCGACCTGGGCGCGGTGCTCGACGGCGCCGAGGACACCAACTCGGACGCGAGCCGCGGCAAGGCGGCCACCGTCGACGGGGCTTCGGCGATCACCTTGCACGAGAAGGACGGCAAGGAGCGCTACACGCTGTACGTCGCCACCGAGGGCAAGCCGTACCTGCTGCGGATCGACAGCACGGCCGGAGCGGACCAGGGGTCCGTCACCTTCAGCGACTTCGACGAGCCGGTCCCGACGCAGAAGCCGACCGGCGAGATCCTGGACCTCGACGCCCTGGGCGGCTGAGCCCTCCGGAACGGACGGGACGGACGCGCCACACGCGGCACGCACGAGCCCGGCGCACCACCCTCAAAGGGCGTGCCGCATCCACACGTTGGGCTCGACGTACACCGCGTAGCCGCGCTCCGGCTCGCAGCGCACCGGCACCAGCGCCCCGGGCACCTCGACGTCGCCCCGGGTGTCGAAGGGCAGTCCGGTCCAGCGGCGCCACTGCTCCAGCGAGCCGGACACCGTCATGGAGGCCGGCGCCACGGAGTGCACCTCGGCACCGGCGCGGACGTGCACGCGCAGCCAGGGGTCGTACGGCAGGCCGTCGGGGCGTACGCGACGGGCGTACTCCTCGATGGGGGTGTGCGGTTCCAGGTGCTTGGCGCTGGGGCGGACCGGGGCGACGACTTCGCTGAAGCCGCGGGCGCGGGCGTTGTCACGCATCGCCGAGAGCATCCGGGCGGACAGGCCGTGGCCCTGGAGGCGCGGATCGACGACGACGGAGATCGCGCTGACCGTGTCGGGCCGTACGCCACGCCGCAGGTCGCTGAAGGCCCACCCCAGCACCTCGTCCCAGCCCCGGGCGGGCAGTTCACCGCGGTCCTCGGTGTGGAGGGCGAAGGGGACGCCGTGGGCGTGCGCGACGACCTCGCCCCGCTCGTCCTCGGCGAACAGGACGTGCTCGGGGAGTTCACCGGAGATCCGTCCGTAGTGGGCGCTGCCCACCGGGTCCTCGGTCACGAACTCGGGCCAGCTGTCGGCCATGCCGAGGACGCGCTCCCGCATCTCGGGACGCTCGGCGAGACTCGACACCGTCAGCTCCATGCGATCACCGTAGGCGCGGGGCGGCCCGGCGGAAAAGCGCTTTTCCCCGCCCGCAGCTGCTCCGAGGAGACGTGGGCGCGGAGCCTCAGTCCGCGTGGAAGCGCGGCGGTGCGGCCGTCGGATTGCCGCCCACCGGGAGCTTCTGGCCGGGACAGCCGGAGAGGACCTTCTCCATCGCGGACTTCTCGGCGGCCGTGACCCACAGGGCGTACTTCTTCTTCACCGCGACCTGGGCGGCCACATACGTGCACCGGTACGCCTTGTTGGGCGGCAGCCAGGTCGCCGTGTCGCCGTCCCCCTTGGAACGGTTGGTGCTCGCGTCGACGGCCAGGAGGTTGAGGGGGTCGTTGGCGAGAGCTATCCGCTTGCCGGCGTCCCAGTACTTGGCGCCCTTCTGCCAGGCGTCGGAGAGCGCGACCACGTGGTCGATGTCGACCTGGCTGCGCCCCCGCCGGTAGGTCACCTCCTTGCCCGAGTACGGGTCCGACTCGAGCACGCCGTAGGACACCTTGCAGTGCCCGCCGGTGAACTTCACGTTCTCCAGGTCGCGTTGGAGTATGTCGTCGCGGGTTATCTGCATGCCCTTCTTCTCTGCGAGAGACGTGAGTGACAGCCGTGTCCTCTCTCTGTCCCTCTCTGTTATCTGTCACGCCAAGAGGCACATGGGTGACATACATGAGAGAGGGACGACTCGATGAGGTTGCATAGGGAAAAGGCCATTTCACCCACCACAGGAGAGGTCACCTGGCTACTCGTGGACGAGGTGACCTACTGCCCTCATCCCGAGGCACGGGAGTTCTCGCTCTACCTACGAGGCGCGGGACGCTCGCCGCAGACGCAACGCGCCTACATCCCTCGTATCGGGCGCTTCCTCAACTGGTGCGCGGGAAGGGGCACGGACTGGAAGACCGTCGGACTCGGCGACATGACCCGGTTCAAATTCCACGTCGAGCGGACACCGACACGGCTTGGACAACTCCCGTCGGGAAAGACCGTCAACGCCGTCCTCACCGCCGTCTGCGAGTTCCTCCGTTTCTGCGCTGTCCAAGGTCACGTGTCACACGAGGTGGCCGCGCGCCTGAGCGAGCCACGCTTCCTGACCTCGCCGCCGAGTGGTTTCGACCCGGGGGAAGGGGGTCAACACCTCATGATCAAGGCCCGCGTCCTGAAGGCACCCGAGATCGAAACGACACCCGCGATTCTCACCGAGCCCCAGGTCAGAGAGGCACTGGCGGCAGCCCGTTCAGCCCGGGACCGCCTCCTTCTGACGGTACTCGTCGAAGGGGGCCTGCGGATCGGCGAGGCTCTCGGACTGCGGCGCGAGGACATGCACCTGCTGCCGGACTCAACGCATCTGGGCTGCCGTACACGCGGTGCCCACCTGCATGTCCGCCCCAGGCAGGACAATGTGAACGGCGCACGAGCGAAGGCAGGCCGCCATCGGATGGTGCCGCTGGCTGAAGGTTCGGTGCACCGATACCGCGACCATCTTTCAGAGCGGGAGAACGTGCCCGAAGCCGTCAGCTGCGACTACGTGTTCGTGAACCTCGTCGGCGCGTACGCGGGCAGGCCGATGACGTACTCCAACGCCCAGCAGATCGTCGAGCGGATCGGGCAGCGCTGCGGTTTCCGAGCCCGTCCGCACATGATGCGGCACACGGCAGCAACGCAGTGGATTCGCAGCGGCGTCTCACCGGACGTCGTCCAGACGCTGCTGGGCCATGCCTCATCGGCGAGCACCGCTGTCTATCTGCACGCCCAGGACGAGGAGCTTCGAGCCGCTGTCGATCGTGTCTCGCCGGAGGCCGTCCGATGACGCGGGGTATCGGCCTGGCCGTGATCGCAGCGCCCCACCAGGAGGACCACGCTTGGGCCACCTGGCTCGCGGAACGCCTTCTCCCCGGCTGGCGCGTCACCGAGTGGGACGAGAGCGCGCTGCTCTTCACCGCAGTTCCAGGCAATCCAGCGACCAGCGTGTTCATCTGCAGGGTGAACGCATGCTCCACGCACGTGGCCCACAACGGCGGCCGCTGCAGCGCCTGCAGCAAGGCACGCTGGGCTCGTGGCAACCCATCGGACTTCGACGAGACCTACGTACCTGACTCGGCACGTCGCCGACCCAACGTCTCGGACGGGCCCTTGCCTGGAGTTTCCCAGTTCTCGCTCAACGGTGTCTCCTCGGCCGTGCGACGGGAGATCCTGTACGGAATTCAGCAGCGCGATGCCGCCGGGATCAACCTCGTGCCCCAGCGCGTCCGTCGTGTTGTCGCCGGGCTACCGCCCGGTCTGCCATCTCTCCTGGACCTGGACGAGAGCTTTGCCCGTCGCCTCCCTGCCGACGCCGCCGGCTTCTTGAACGGCGTTCTTCTTCATGTCCAACGCGCTCGCCTCCAGTTCGACGGTGGTGACGCCACATCAGGGGATGTCTGGCAAAGCTCTTTGGTAGGACTTGTCGCCGGGCGCGGGCGCAAGTACGCGGCTGTCCACGGCGTCATTGACTTCCGGCCCATTCAGCAACACTGGCTACGGGAGCTGGTCAAGGAGTACGGACGCACCGCTCGTCCCAACGTGCTGGATCTGAGGCAGACCCTGCATGCAGCCTCGATCGCGTCCACGGCCCTGGCCGACCGCCCCCACAGCGACAAGCCGGAGAAACTGTCGATGGCAGATATGAGCGCAGTAGTGGACGCATTCCGCGTAGCGAAACGCCCCGACGGTCGCGACTACTCAACGAGCCACCGCCGGTCACTCCTCCGTCTGTGGCGGACGTTTCTGGAGTACGCCCGCCAAGCCGGGATGATGGATCACGTGCCGGGCGGGTTCGCGCTCAATCCCAAGTACCACAGCATCGCCGCTGTTGAGGCTTCCGAAGACGACATCGGCCGGGCCATCCCTGAGCATGTCATTGCCCAGCTCGACGCCCAGATCCCTTTGCTCGGCACCTCGACCGCGTACGAAAGCGGAGGCTGGACGGCCGCTGACTTTACGCAGATGTACCAGACGGTCTACAAGGTGCTCCGGGATACCGGGCGACGCCCGGGCGAAATTACGAGCCTGCACCGCAACTGCCTGGAGTGGATCGACGGCAAGCCGACCTTGATCTACGACAATCACAAGCGGCGCCGTCATCGCCGACGGCTCCCCGTCAACGAGGCGACCGCCCAGGAGATCGAGGCGTGGCAGAAGGAACTGGACCGGCTGCCACCCGTACCGGCCTGTGAACAGTGGCTGTTCCCCTCGCCGGGGCAGCGCAACCGGCCCCGGCGAGGTCATCTGACCTCCGCACAATTCTGCAACCGGATCTTCCGCGACTGGGTCGACGAACTGATCCCGGACCTCTTGGACGAACGTCTGGACGAAAGCGGCGCCCCTCTTGCCTACGACCGCACCCAGATCGTCCCGTACGGATTCAGGCACGCCTACGCGCAGCGGCATGCGGACGCCGGGACGCGACCGGATGTCCTCAAGGAACTCATGGACCACCGGTCACTCGACGTCACCATGGGCTACTACAAGGTCTCCCTCAGCCGCAAACAGGAGGCCGTGAGGACAGTGGCGAAACTCGCCGTCGACCGGCACGGCACCCCGCAGGGCTTCGGCGACCCACTGGCCTACGAGGTCGAAAGCGTCGCAGTCCCCTACGGCGGCTGCACCGAACCCAGCAACGTCAAGGCGGGTGGCGGGCACTGCCGCATCCGTTTCCAGTGCGCCGGCTGCGATTTCTACCGCCCCGATCCCTCCTACCTTCCTGCCCTGGAGCAGCAAGTGGCGGACCTGCGGGCCGACAAGGAGGCCGCTCTGGCCATGGACGCCGCCGACTGGGTCGTACGCAACTTCGACGACCAGATCCGCGCCTATTCGAAGTCGGCCGACGAGATGCGACGCCGACTCGAAGAGTTGCCGGAGAACGAGCGGGCCACGGTCGAGGCAGCCTCCCGTGAACTGCGCAAGGCCCGCTCGGCCGCCGCGTTCATCCCCGTCCAGTCCTTGACCACCCGGAGTGCTCGGTGAGCCGTACCGCCAGTTCCGACAATGCAAGCCGGGATGTCCGGGTCCGGCGGCTGTCTGCCGCCCGCGCCCGAGACAGTGAGGCCAAGACAGCCCGCTCCCTGGGCGTCGTACGCGATCTCCTTGGCTCCGAGCATCGGGTCACGTTCGCCGGTGTGGCCCGCGAGGCGCAGGTGTCCACCTGGTTCGTCTATAACCAGCCCCAAGTGCGGAACGCCGTGCAGGCCGCCATGGACGAACAACGAGGGCTCGGCCGGCAGGCCTCTTTGAGGTCAAGCAGTCACCGCGTGACCCAGTCCGGGCTGCACACCGAACTCGCCCTCGCGCGGGAGGAGATCAAGGACCTGAAGAAGGAACGTGATCGGCTCCGAGAGCGCGTCCGGCTTTCCCTGGGCGCGGAGCTGGACAACGTGAACCGCAGCCAACTGATCGAGCGAGTGGAGCAGTTGGAACGGGAGAAGACGGACCTGAAGCACGAGCTGTCGGCCGCCCGAGAGCAACTGACGGCTCTGGAGCGGCGCCTGCAGGAGTCGGAAGACGACCTCATCGCTGCGAGGGCCGGCCTGCGCCGTGCGATGCGGGCCGTGCCCTCGAAGTGACCGCGCCCATCTGGGCGCACCACGGACGAGGTGCACAGTCGTCGGGTTCCCCCGGGCTGGGGTGAGACTCTGTCGCCGACCAATGGGAGCCCGGGGATCTTGGCGGCATAGATTTGCCGGATGGTGGAGGGATTACAGACTGCGGCTGGGGATGGGGAGAAGGGGCGGCGCGCTGCTCCGAGGGGCGGGGCGGGCAAAGGCGGACTCGCCCGGTCGTCGCTGCTGATGGCGCTGGGCACCGTGGTCTCGCGGGCGACCGGGCTGATCCGCCAGGTACCTGGATCGCCGTGGTGAACATCGCGCTGGCCACCGCCTGCCACCTGCTGCTGCCCGCACGCTGGGCGGTGACCGGCATGGCGGCCGCGTACGCCCTGTCCTATCTGGCTGGTCTCGCCCTCACCGCGCGTCTGCTGCGCCGGAAGCTCGGCGGTCGAATCGACGACGCAGGCCTGCGCCGTACTTATGTGAAGCTGCTGTCCGCCGCCGCTGTCGCCGCTGGGCTGGGCTGGGCCGCTGCTCGGGCTTGTGCCGCCACGACGAAGGACGGCACGTGGTCCACCGCTGTCGCTCTTGCGGCGGGAACGGTCGCGATGGCACTCGTGTACTTCGCCCTCGCCCGGCTCATGAACGTCAGAGAACTACGACGGATTCCTGGCCTGCGGTGAGAGCCTGCGCCGAGCGTTACAACTCAACGTGACACGCGGCTTCGGCAGCCTCCCCTGCCCTCATCCGCCGCACTGCTTCACCATCATCTGCCTGTCGGGCGCCGTCACCGGCATCTCGTACTTGAGGGCGACCTGGGCGAATCGGACTGCGTACGCGCACCTGATCGGCTTGTTGGGCGGGAGCCAGGACGCAGGTCCGGAGTCGCCCTTGGCGGAGTTGGCACGGCCCTCAACCGGGATCAGATTGAGCACGTCGTTCGCAAGCTGCTTGCGCTTGCTCTCCGGCCATCGTGACGAGCCCATCTGCCAGCTGTACGACAGCGGCACCACATGGTCTATCTGCACCTCGGCCGCCTTCTGCTTGCGCCACTCGATGGTCGTGCCGGTGTACGGATCCTGCAACGTCATGGCGACGACCACGCAGTTGGAACCACTGCGGAAGCGCAGGTTCTGACCATCGCGCCGGATGAGATCGTTTCGGGTGTCACACCCGTTCCTCGCGAGCGGCACCCCGTCGGCCGTGTCCATCCAGGCGTAGCCGAACTCGTCCCGGTCATAGCCGGTCTTGGGTCCCCTCCCCTTCGTTGACAGCTCCTCTATGAGTTTTCGGGCCGTCTCCTTGTCCGCGTCCGTCGTAACGGGCGCGAGCCCCGGCTTCGTACCGTCGGGGTTCTTCAGCGGACTGACCGCCCGTCCGTCCGTCGCGGTCGGTCCCGCTCCCGTCGAAGAGTCACCTTCTTCAAAGTCTTTACACCCTGAGACGAGAACCGCAGCGGTTGCCACAACGGTTACGGCCCGGAGGAAGCGCGTGCCGGTTCCCGTAATCCCGTGCCTCATGTGCCTCTCAGTAAGCACAAGCCACCCCACCCCGTATGAGCTGCACGAACACCTCAGTCATCCGGCGCAGCATAGAGATAACGCGGGTGTCGCAGTCGTTCGAGTCGGTGTCCGCCCACGCGGTGCCGAACCTCTCGCGCTCATATCCCGTCTTGGGCGCCCGCCCCTTCACGGTGAGCGACTCGGCGGCGGTGAGGGCCGCACCCGAACCGCCCGCACCCCCGGTCTCCTCGGGCCCGCCGGACCCGGTGGTCGTGTCCGCCTTGCACCCGGTCACCGCGAACACCAGTACGACGGCGGCCGCGGCCCCGCCCCTCAGACGCATCACGTGCGCCCCTCCCCTTGAAACCGGTCCGCCCCCGCAGGGGAGCGCTTTCCCTCGTACGACGTCTCGCACACCGTAGCGAGCGGGCGCACTGCGGCATTCAGGAGGTCCGGACCTGGTCCGGGGCGCCATTCGTTGGAGTGGGCATTGCAGACATATCAGTCGTATCGTCGTTGCTGAGTCGCTTCCGGAAGGAGCTCTGGATGGGCATCTTCGACAGGTTCAAGAGCAACCGCCAGATGCAGGACAAGGCCAAGGACATGTCCGACATGGCGGAACGGAAGGCCAACGACAGGACGGGCAACAAGTACGAGAGCCAGGTCGACGACGCGCAGCAGAAGATCGAAGGGTCGCTCGGCATGGATCGCGACAAGCCCGAACAGCCGTAACGGCTCCCCACCGCACGCTGAGGCCGTCCGCGCGGCTCCGTCTCGCGCGGACGGCCTCGCGTTCCTGATCCGTCATGGTGCCTCGGCCGGGGTCATGCCGGCGGGCCGGCCGGCCACGGCAGCACCGTGAGCTCCGGCCATTCCTCCTTCCAGCGCGCGGCCTTGGTGTCGTAGACCGCCCTCGGAGCGAGCACCGGATTGGGCCGGACCACGAGGTTGAACACGTCGGACAGCCCGTGGGGCGCGTAGACCCGCCATTCCCCGTCGGGCTCCAGCCGTACTCCCAGACAGCACGTGGTCGCGGCGAAGCGGTCGATGGCGGACTCGGTGGAGTCGTACGGCGGGCAGGGCACTCCGAACTTCCGCTCGTACCAAAGGTGCACCCGGGCCTCGTTGCGGATCTCCACCTCGGCCCTCAGGTCGTCGAACACCTCCTGCCCTGCCTTGATGACGGCGTCCTCGGCCTGCCAGGAGAGGTCGGTGCCGTCGAAGTAGAAGACGTCGTAGTCCCGGATGCCGTGAGCCGGGGGCCTGCCGGTGACCACGTTCCACACGGTCTGGAACAGGCAGCCCGCCGTCACGTACCAGCCCGGCAGCTCGAGCGTCGCCGTCCTGGCCATCACCTCGGTCAGGACCTCGTTCCGGCCGAGCACGGAGCGGAACGCGTCGAGTTGTTCCGCGAGGGGAAGTCGTCCGAGCATCCGTCCTGACTATCACGGTCAGGGTTTGCCGGTACCCGGTCGTATCCGAGCGGGGCAGTCGCCGAGCAGGCCGGCGAGGGCGGCCGGCCGGCGAGCGCAACGCCCCCGTCACCCCCGCCCCGCCGACGCCCCCCGCTCACCCCGTCACGACCCCAGGATCGACGTGAGGAACTCCCCCACCCATCCCAGCAACTCCCGCCCGACCAGCGGCTTCCCGCCCACCTTCGCCGTCTTCGGGCGCGGTACCAGCACCTGGTGCGCGGCCGGCTTGATGACGGTGCCCGGGTAGAGACGCTTGAGCCGCAGTTCCTGCGACTCGCGCAACTCCACCGGTGCGAAGCGGATGTTGGTGCCCTGGAGGACGATCTCGCCGACGCCACACGCGCGTGCGAGCATCCGAAGTCCCGCCACCAGCAGCAGGTTCTCCACCGGCTCGGGCAACTTGCCGTAGCGGTCGACGAGTTCCTCGCGTACGGCCTTGATGTCCTCCTCGGTGTTCACCGAGGCGATCGCGCGGTAGGCCTGCAGGCGCAGCCGCTCGCCCGGCGCGTAGTCGTGCGGGACGTGCGCGTCGACGGGGAGCTCGATCTTGACCTCCAGCGGCGGCTCCTCCTCGACTCCGCCCTCCAGGGAGGCCCGGTAGTCCGCGACGGCCTCGCCGACCATGCGGACGTACAGGTCGAAGCCGACGCCCGCGATGTGCCCGGACTGCTCGCCGCCGAGGAGGTTGCCCGCGCCGCGGATCTCCAGGTCCTTCATCGCGACGTACATGCCCGCGCCCATCTCGGTGTGCTGGGCGATCGTCGCCAGGCGTTCGTGCGCCGTCTCGGTCAGCGGCTTCTCCGGCGGGTACAGGAAGTAGGCGTAGCCCCGCTCGCGGCCACGGCCCACCCGGCCCCGCAGCTGGTGCAGCTGGGACAGGCCGAAGTTGTCGCCGCGCTCCACGATCAGCGTGTTCGCGTTGGAGATGTCGATGCCCGACTCGACGATCGTGGTCGACACCAGCACGTCGAACTTCTTCTCCCAGAAGTCGACGACGACCTGCTCCAGGGCCTGCTCCGACATCTGGCCGTGGGCGGTGGCGATGCGCGCCTCGGGGACGATCTCGCGCAGCCGGGAGGCCGCCCGGTCGATCGACTCGACCCGGTTGTGGATGTAGAAGACCTGGCCCTCGCGCAGCAGTTCACGGCGGATGGCGGCACCGATCTGCCGCTCCTCGTACGGCCCGACGAAGGTGAGCACCGGGTGGCGCTCCTCCGGGGGCGTGGTGATCGTCGACATCTCGCGGATGCCGGTGACCGCCATCTCCAGGGTGCGGGGGATCGGGGTGGCGGACATGGTCAGCACGTCGACGTTGGCGCGCAGCTTCTTCAGCTGCTCCTTGTGCTCGACGCCGAAGCGCTGCTCCTCGTCGACGATGACCAGGCCGAGGTCCTTGAACTTGGTCTCCGAGGAGAACAGCCGGTGGGTGCCGATGACGACGTCCACCGAGCCCTCGCGCAGCCCCTCCAGGGTGGCCTTCGCCTCGGTGTCGGTCTGGAAGCGGCTGAGCGCCTTCACGACCACGGGGAACTGGGAGTACCGCTCGCTGAAGGTCCCGAAGTGCTGCTGCACCAGCAGGGTCGTCGGGACGAGGACGGCGACCTGCTTGCCGTCCTGGACGGCCTTGAAGGCGGCCCTGACCGCGATCTCCGTCTTGCCGTAGCCGACGTCGCCGCAGATCAGACGGTCCATGGGGACCGACTTCTCCATGTCCTCCTTGACCTCGGCGATGGTGGTGAGCTGGTCGGGGGTCTCCGCGTACGGGAAGGCGTCCTCCAGCTCGCGCTGCCACGGGGTGTCCGGGCCGAAGGTGTGCCCGGGGGCCGCCATGCGCGCGCTGTACAGCCTGATCAGGTCGGCGGCGATCTCCTTGACGGCCTTCTTCGCGCGCGCCTTGGTCTTGGTCCAGTCGGCGCCGCCGAGCCGGTGCAGCGTGGGGGCCTCGCCGCCGACGTACTTGGTGATCTGCTCCAGCTGGTCGGTGGGGATGTAGAGCCGGTCGCCGGGCTGGCCGCGCTTGGCGGGGGCGTACTCGACGACGAGGTACTCGCGTGTGGCGCCCTGCACGGTCCGCTGGACCATCTCGATGTAGCGGCCGACACCGTGCTGTTCGTGGACGATGTAGTCGCCCGCCTCCAGGGTGAGCGGGTCGATCGTCTTGCGGCGCCGCGCGGGCATCCGGGCGCCGTCCTTGCCGGCCGCCTTCTGCCCGGTCAGGTCGGTCTCGGTCAGGACGGCGAGTCTGAGCGCCGGGTCGACGAACCCGTACTCGATCGAGCCGCACGCCACGTGGACGACGGACGGGCTCAGGGACGCGAGCTCCGCGTCGAGGCGGGCCGCGATGCCCTCGCCGCCCAGCACCTCGACGGTACGGGCCGCGGGGCCGTGGGCCTCGGTGACGAAGACCGCGCGCCAGCCGTCGGCGAGCCAGCCCTTGGTGTCGGCGAGCGCCTTGGCGGTGTCGCCGCGGTAGGTCTCGGGCGCGTGCATGC
Organism: Streptomyces sp. SLBN-8D4; assembly: GCF_049739545.1. Classification (NCBI taxonomy): domain Bacteria; kingdom Bacillati; phylum Actinomycetota; class Actinomycetes; order Kitasatosporales; family Streptomycetaceae; genus Streptomyces; species Streptomyces sp. SLBN-8D4. The sequence goes on along the minus strand of NZ_JBMGQC010000001.1, from coordinate 5,713,158 downwards.
CGAGTTTGAGGGTGTCCGCCTCCAGTTCGAGGTCCGCCGCGAACGGCGACACGGACCACCACATCATGTCCAGCTCGCGCGCGTGGTCGCGGACGTCGGCGATGGACCACAGGGAGGCCGCGCCGACGTCGATGGGCGCCTCGCCGCCGCCCGCGGTGGCCGCCCAGGAGGCCTGGAGGAACTCCTGCGAGGTGGCCACGAGGTCGGACGCACGCGTGCGGACCCGCTCCGGGTCGCACACGACGGCCATGGAGCCCTTGGGCAGGACGTCGATCAGCAGCTCCATGTCGTCGACGAGGACCGGAGCCAGGGACTCCATGCCCTCCACGGCGATCCCCTCGGCGATCCTGCCGAGCAGATCACCGAGCTCCGGGTGCTGCTCGGCGAGGGCACGCGCACGTGCGCGTACGTCGTCCGTCAGCAGCAGTTCGCGGCAGGGCGGGGCCCACAGGCCGTGCTCGGCGACCTCCAGGGAACGCTGGTCGGCGACCTTGAAGTAGCGGATCTCCTCGACGTCGTCGCCCCAGAACTCGACGCGCAGGGGGTGTTCCTCGGTGGGCGGGAAGACATCGAGGATGCCGCCCCGGACGGCGAACTCGCCGCGCTTCTCGACGAGCTCCACGCGCGCGTACGCGGCGCCGGCGAGGGCCTCCACGATCGCGTTCAGGTCGGCGGTCTGGCCGGTGCGCAGAGCCACCGGCTCCAGGTCGCCGAGGCCCTTGACCTGCGGCTGGAGCACGGAGCGTACGGGTGCGACGACCACGGAGACCGGGCCGGTCTCGGGGTCGTCGGGGCGGGGGTGGGCCAGGCGCCGCAGGACGGCGAGGCGGCGGCCGACGGTGTCGGAGCGGGGGCTGAGGCGCTCGTGCGGGAGGGTCTCCCAGGACGGGTACTCCACGACCCCCTCCGAGGGGAGCAGGGAGCGCAGGGCGGCGGCCAGGTCCTCCGCCTCGCGGCCCGTCGCTGTCACCGCGAGCACGGGGCGGCCGGCCTCACGCGCGAGGGCGGCGATCGCGAAGGGGCGGGCCGCCGGTGGGCCGACCAGGTCGACGTGCATGCGGTTGCCGTCCTGGGCCGCCGTGATCGCTTCCGCGAGGGCGGGGTCCTTGACGACGGCGTCGAGCAGACCGTGCAGGCTCATTCTGGGCGGCTTTCGTCCGGGGGATTTCTGGGGGGTGGGCAACGCGAAGGGCCCGACACAACGAAGGGCCGGGGGGTCTCCAGCCTACGACGGTGTCGGCCCGGCCGTCGGAGCCTGTGGACAACCCCGCCCCACCCGCGGGTGCCCTGTGGACGGCGAGGAAGCCCCGCACACTGTTCCCCGGGGACAGCGAAGAACCCGCACGCCACTCCCCCGGGACGGCAAAGGACCCGGCGCCGAGAAGTCCCCCGTGACTTCTCGGCGCCGGGCGTTCCCCTGCGTTCCCCCGTCCCCAGGGGTGGCTACTCGGTCGCGATCGCGTTCAGGACGTTCATCCGACCCGCCCGGAACGCCGGGACGAGGGCGGCGAACAGGCCCACGAAGGCCGAGCCGATGAAGACCGCGATGATCGTCGGCCAGGGGATGTCCAGGACCTTCAGGCCCTCCAGGGCGAGGAGCTTCTGGGCGGTCGCGCCCCAGCCCATGCCCAGACCCAGCCCCAGCAGTGCGCCGAAGAGCGCGATCACCACCGACTCCATGCGGATCATCCGCCGCAGCTGGCGCCGCGAGAGGCCGATGGCCCGCATGAGGCCGATCTCCCGGGTCCGCTCGACCACCGAGAGCGCCAGGGTGTTCACGACACCCAGGATCGCGACGATGATCGCGAGGGCCAGCAGGCCGTAGATCATGTTCAGGAGCTGGCCGATCTGGTCCTTGAACGCCTGCTTGTAGTCGGTCTGGTCGCGCACGGTGTACTGCGGGTAGTCGTGCAGCGCCGACTTCAGGGACTTGTACGCGGCGTCCTGCTGCCCGTCCTTGGCGTTGGCGAAGACCAGCTGGTCCAGCGGCATCTTGTCGGCCGGCACGTACTTGGCGAGGGTGGCGATCGAGATGTACTTGGAGCCCGCGTCGATGACGACGTCGCTGCTGGTGATCGCCCGGACCGTCAGCTCGGCGGTCGCGCCGTTCTTGAAGGCGACCTTGATCTTCGAGCCCAGGTGGACGCCGTGCGCCTTGGCGAACTTCTCGTGCACGGACATCGAGTCGGGCTTGTAGGCGTCGGCGAGCTTGCCCGCCACCGTCTTGGTCCGCAGGTCGGTCGCGTACGTCGGGTCGGCCGCCGTGATGTCGGTGTCCTTGAGCGTCTTGCCGTCGGGGGTCGTGTAGTCGGCCTCCGCGATCTTGTACTCGGTGACGTGCGCCAGGCCCGGCGTGTCCTTCATGGCCTTCACCGCGGCCGGGGTGACCAGCTGCCCGCTGTCGGACTGGACGATGAAGTCGGTGCCGACCGTCTTGTCGAGCTCGTCGGTGGCCGAGGCGACCATGGACGAGCCGACGACCGCCAGACAGGCGACCAGCGCGAGGCCGATCATCAGGGCGGCGCCCGTGGCACCGGTACGGCGCGGGTTGCGCAGGGCGTTGCGCTCGGCCAGGCGGCCGATCGGACCGAACATCCTGAGGACGAGCGCGCCCAGGACGCGCACCACCCCGCCGGCGAGCAGCGGTCCGATGACGACGAAGCCGATCAGGGAGAGCACCACGCCGATGCCGAGCCACAGGGAGCCCTCGCTCGCCTTGTCGGCGGACGCGGCCACGTACAGGCTCAAACCGCCCGCGCCGGTCAGCACCGTGCCCAGCAGGGCCCGCACTCGGCCGGCCTTGGCGTCGGCCGGGGCACCCGCGTCGCGCAGGGCGGCCATCGGGGAGACCTTGCCGGCGCGGCGGGCCGGCAGCCAGGCGGCGAGGACGGTGACGACCACACCGAGGAGCAGACCGACCACGGGGGTCGTCCAGGCGATGGTCAGGTCGCTGGTCGACAGGTGGATGCCGAGGGAGCCCATGAGCTTCATCAGCCCGACCGCGAGCCCGACGCCCGCGCCGACCCCCAGCACCGACCCGAACACGCCCAGGAGCAGCGCCTCCACGAGCACGGACCGGTTGACCTGTCCGCGGGAGGAGCCGACGGCCCGCATCAGCCCGATCTCCCTCGTCCGCTGCGCGACCAGCATCGAGAAGGTGTTGATGATCAGGAAGATGCCGACGAGGAAGGCGATCCCGGCGAAGCCGAGCATCGCGTACTTCATGACGTTCATGAAGCCCTCGACGTCCTTCTGGTTGGCGTCGGCGGTCTCCTTGGCCGTCTGCACCTTGTAGCCGCCGCCGATCTCGGCCGCGACGTTCTTCTTCAGCTGGGCGTCGGTGACCCCGGAGGCGGCCGTGACGTTGACATTCGTGAACACGCCCGTCCTGCCGACCAGCGTCTCCTGGGCCGTCTTCGTGTCCAGGTAGAAGATCGCGGCACCGGGGTTGGTGACCTGGAAGGCGGCGATGCCGGAGATCTTCGCGGTGTGCGTGCCGATCGCGCTGATCACGCCGATCTCGTCACCCAGCTTCAGGTGGTGCTTGTCGACGGTGTCCTGGTCGACCATGACCTGGCCGGAGTTCTTCGGCACCGCACCGGAGGTCACCTTCATGGTGCGGGCGTCGTTGCCGTTCCAGCTGCCGACGATGGTCGGGCCGCCGCCGGACGGCGAGAGGCTGTCCTTGTCGGCGTCCACGACGGTCACCGAGGTCGAGAAGACGGTCCCCTCCGCCGTCTTCACGCCCTGTGCCTTGCGCACCTCTCCGACCACGGCGGCCGGCATGACCGGCGGCCTGCCGTTGTCGGAGGTCGTCTCGCCGCTGTCGGAGGCGCCCTTGGCGCTCACCGTCACGTCCGAGGAGGTGGCCGCGAACAGCTTGTCGAAGGTGGTGGACATGGTGTCCGTGAACACCAGCGTCCCGCAGACGAAGGCGACCGACAGCAGGACGGCGACGGCCGACAGGGCCATGCGTCCCTTGTGCGCGAAGAAGTTGCGCATGGAGGTCTTCATGACGGTCATGACGTGCGCCCCCGGGCGTCGAAGTCCTTCATGCGGTCCAGGACGGCCTCCGCGGTCGGTTTGTGCATCTCGTCGACGATCCGGCCGTCGGCGAGGTACAGCACGCGGTCCGCGTAGGAGGCGGCCACCGGGTCGTGCGTGACCATGACGATGGTCTGCCCGAGCTCGTCGACGGAGCGGCGCAGGAAGCCCAGTACCTCGGCGCCCGCGCGCGAGTCGAGGTTTCCGGTCGGCTCGTCACCGAAGATGATCTCGGGCCGGGCGGCCAGGGCGCGGGCCACGGCGACCCGCTGCTGCTGTCCGCCGGAGAGCTGGGTGGGCCGGTGCCTGAGCCGGTCGGAAAGTCCCACGGTGTCCACCACGCGCCCGAGCCACTGCTTGTCGGGCTTGCGTCCGGCGATGTCCATGGGCAGCGTGATGTTCTCGAGCGCGTTGAGCGTCGGAAGCAGGTTGAAGGCCTGGAAGATGAACCCGATCCGGTCCCGGCGCAGCTGCGTGAGCCTCTTGTCCTTCAGGCCGGTGATCTCGGTGTCGTCCAGGTAGATCTGACCGCTCGTCACGGTGTCCAGCCCGGCGAGGCAGTGCATGAGGGTGGACTTGCCGGATCCCGAGGGGCCCATGATCGCGGTGAACTGTCCGCGAGCGATGTCCACGTCCACATGGTCGAGGGCGACGACCCGGGTCTCCCCGGACCCGTACGCCTTGACGACCTGCCGCGCTCGCGCGGCAACGGCCGTACGCCCGCCAGTGCCCCCGTGCCTGGTGATGGTTACAGCCGATGTCACGGTATGTCTCCTATATCGGTCAGTCAGTGAGCCGCCGGGACCGCCCGGCGTTCGGTAGGTGGTGGTGCGTGTGCTGGGTACGGCGTTCAGTCTGGTGCCGCGGGACGGTCCGGCGCGCTGGTGCTCAGCACCCTCTTCTACGGGGGAAAACCCCACCCCCGGCGATCCGGTCGCCCCTCCCCCACCGCTCCCCAGCGGCGTAAAGCCAGGTTAAGGAAGGCCCCTGGTCCTTCTCCTCCTCCGGCGGTACGAACCCTCCCCCAGCCGTAGTGCGGAGGTACCCCTAGGGGCAGTCCACCGCTGGGTGGAGGCGATCTAGGGGTCGGCTCCACCCTCCTGCCCACCGAGACTGCACCCTGCCGCCACGTGAGGGGCAAGTGGGAGAGTGGTCGTCGGCAGATAGATGCAGGGGGAAGGAATCGGCGTGGACGACACGAGGCCGTCGGTACGGGGGTCCGCGCAGCACGTGTCCACGAACCGGCGCGGGGCGGTCGTGGCGGCCCTGATGCTCGCGATGGCGCTCGCGGCCCTGGACGCCACCATCGTCTCCACGGCGGTCCCGCAGATCGTCGGCGACCTGGGCGGCTTCTCGGTCTTCTCCTGGCTGTTCTCCGGCTATCTGCTGGCCGTGACGGTGACCCTGCCGGTGTACGGCAAGCTGTCCGACACCTTCGGGCGCAAACCGGTCCTGATCGCGGGCTCGGCGGTGTTCCTGCTCGGCTCGCTGCTGTGCGCGGTGGCGTGGAACATGGGGGCGCTGATCGCGTTCCGGATCGCCCAGGGGCTCGGCGGCGGGGCCCTGCAGGGCACGGTCCAGACGCTCGCAGCCGACCTCTACCCACTGGAGGAACGCCCGAAGATCCAGGCCAAGCTGTCCACGGTGTGGGCGGTGGCGGCGGTCGCGGGCCCGGGGGTCGGCGGGGTGCTCGCGGCGTACGCGGACTGGCGGTGGATCTTCCTGGTCAACCTGCCGATCGGCACGGTGGCGCTATGGCTGATCGCCCGTCATCTGCACGAGCCGCAGCGCTCCGCCCGTCACACGACGGCCACGCGTACGCGTGTCGACTGGGCGGGCGCGCTCGCGGTGTTCGCGTGCGGGGGCGTGCTGCTGACCGCGCTCGTGCAGGCCGGGGTGGCCTGGCCGTGGCTGTCGTGGCCGTCACTGGGCCTGTTCGGCACGGGATTCGCCCTGGTGGCCGCCGTGGTCCTGATCGAACGCCGGGCGGCCGAGCCGATCATCCCCGGCTGGGTCTGGCGCCGCCGCACGATCGCCGCGGTGAACCTGGCCCTCGGCGCCCTGGGACTCCTCATGGTCGCCCCTTCGGTCTTCCTGCCGACGTACGCCCAGTCGGTGCTCGGCCTCACCCCGGTCGCCGCCGGTTTCGTGCTGTCCGTATGGACGTTGAGCTGGCCGGTGTCCGCGGCGCTGAGCCAGCACGTGTACCGGCGCATCGGCTTCCGCAACACGGCGATGCTGGGCATCGGAGCGGCGGCCCTCATCCTGTTCGCGTTCCCGTTCCTCCCGTATCCGGGCGCGGCCTGGCAGCCCACCCTGCTGATGCTGCTCCTGGGCGGCGCGCTGGGCCTGTTCCAGCTCCCCTTGATCGTCGGGGTCCAGTCGACGGTCGGCTGGGCGGAACGCGGCACGACGACGGCCTCCGTCCTGTTCTGCCGCCAGACCGGTCAGACGATCGGCGCGGCGGTCTTCGGCGCAGTCGCGAACGGGGTGCTGGCGAGCCGCCTGGGCGGCGCGAGCGATCTGGACTCCGTCACGCGCGCGTTGGACGCCGGCACGGCCCCGGAGACGACCCGCGCGGCCATCGCGGACGCGGTGCACGCGGTGTACGTGGGCGCGGGCTGCGCGGCGGCCCTGGCATTCACGGTGCTGCTGGTGCTGGCGCCGCGGCGCTTCCCGGTCCTCGAGGAGCACTGACCGGACCGGTCGCCCGGACACCCCGTGTAAGGACCCGGACACACTCCGGTGAGCCCAAAAGTCTGAGTTAACCGGGGTAACAGCGCAGGTCAGCGAAGTAAGCGCATACCGACCGATCAGTTTGTCGAAAGGGCTGTGCAACGACGAACCGCCGAGTAACGTGCGGGGCTCCGCTCCCCCTCCACCCCCCAGAACTCCCTGCGGTCCGCCGCGCCGGACCCGAGCCACGCAAGGAGCACGGGATGTCTTACGACCCGTCCCAGCCGTATCCCACCTACCCCTGGCAGCCCCCCGCCCCACCGCCCGAACCGGCCCCGCACCCCTCGCGCCACCGCTCCCCGCTGGGCCACCACAGCGACCTGCGGATCCTGCGCAACGCCTACCGCTGGCAGCGGCGCACCGCCACGCTCACCGCGCTCGGTTACTTCACGTTCTTCCTCGTGCTGTCCGCGTGCGCGCCCTCCTTCATGGCGAGCAGCCTCACCGACGGACTGCCCACCGGACTGGTCCTCGCCCTGCTCCAACTGCCCGTCACCTGGGTGGCGATCGCCGTGTACGAGCACACCGCGCGCCGCTACGTCGACCCGCTCGCGGACCGCATCCGCAAGCAGTCCGAGGTGGACGCCAGACGAGCGGCGGCGGCCCGATGACCGGCTTCAGCGACTCCGCGCAGGCGATGAGCCTGGTGGCGTTCTCCGCCGTCGCCACCATCACCCTCCTGCTGTGTGTGATGACCGGCCCGGACGGCGACGACCTCGACGAGTTCTACACCGGCTACAGCTCCCTGTCCGCCATGCGCAACGGCCTCGCCATCGCGGGCGACTACATCTCCGCCGCGACCGTGCTCGGCACGGGCGGAGTGATCGCCCTGTGCGGCTACGACGGCGTCGTCCTCGCGCTCAGCACGGCCCTGTCGCTGGTGCTGCTGATGTTCCTGCTGGCCGAACCCCTGCGCAACGCGGGCCGGTTCACCATGGGCGACGCACTCGCGCGCCGGATGCCGGGACGATCCGTACGCGTCGCCGCGTGCCTGGTCACCCTCGCCGCACTGCTCCCGCTGATGCTGGTGCAGCTCGCCGGCGCCGGCCAACTGCTGGCGTTCATCCTGGGGTTCTCCGGCGACTCCCTGAAGACGGGGTTCATCATCGGCCTGGGCATCCTGATGATCAGCTACGCGGCCATCGGCGGCATGAAGGGCACCGCCCTCATCCAGATCCTGAAGATCGTCATGCTCCTCGGATCGGGCGCCGTGGTCGCCGTACTGGTCATGAACCGGTTCGACTGGAACCCCGCGACACTGTTCGACACGGCAGCCCGGCAGAGCGGCGTGGGGCCCGACTTCCTGCAGTCCGGGCTGGAGTTCGCGGGCGGACCGTATCCACGCGTCGACATGATCACCTCGCAGCTCGCGGTCGTCATCGGCGGGGCGTGTCTGCCGCACGTCACCATGCGCATGTACACCGCGTCCAGCGCCCGTCAGGTACGGCGTTCGATGTCCTGGGCGGTGTCGGCGGTGGCCGTGTTCGTCCTGGTCATCACGGTCGTCGGGGTGGGGGCGACGGCGATGGTCGGGCGTACGGTGATCGCGGAGGCGGATCCGCAGGGCAACACGGCGTATCTGCTGGGCTCCCGGGCGGTGTTCGGGCCCGACGTGTCGACCGGTGAGACGTTTCTCTTCACCACGGTCACCACCGCGCTCTTCCTCACCCTGCTCGCCTCCGTCGCCGGCATGATCCTCGCCTGCGCCAACTCCCTGGCCCACGACGTGTTCGCGGCCCGGGCCCGGTCGATGCCGCCGCAGCGCGAGATCCTGCTGGCCAGGGTGTCCGCGCTGGCCGTCGGCCTCCCCACGATCTTCCTCGCGACGCTGATCCAGCACCGCAGTCTTCAGCCGCTGGTGATCCTGTCCTTCTGCGTCGGCGCGTCCGCGCTGGCCCCCGCGCTCGTCTACACCCTCTTCTGGCGGCGCTACACCCGAACGGGCCTGCTCTGCACGCTGATCGGCGGCACGCTCACGGTGCTGGCGCTGATGCCGGGGACGAACCTCGTCTCCGGGTCACCCGTGTCCGCCTTCCCCGAGGCCGACTTCAACTGGCTGCCGTTCACCACGACCGGCCTGGTGTCCATTCCGGCGGGCTTCCTGTTCGGATGGCTGGGGACGGTGGTCTCGGGGCGGCACAAGGCGGAGGAACAGCGGAAGCAGTACGAGGCGGTCGAGGGGTGGATTCTGGCGGGGGCTGTGCGGAGGGGGTGAGCCGGGGGCGCCTGTCGGGTGCGGGCAGGTGGGGCTGGTCGCTCAGTTCCCCGCGCCCCTGGGTGGGTGCGGGTGGGCGGCGCCAGGCCTGCGCCGCTGCTCCAGCTGCGCTGCCCCGGCCACTCCGGCTGCCCCGGCGTCCCGACCGTCCCGGCCTGGTCGACCTTGCTGTCCCGGCGTCCCGGCCTGGTCGGCCCGGCTGTCACTCCGTCGCCGCTGTCCCCGTGAGTGCCGTCAGGCTGCTGCGTACGTGGTCCATCTGGGCCTGCACTTCGTCCCGGTGCTCCGCGTGCTTCCGCAGCACCCCCTCCGTCTCCTCGGCGATGCGCTCCTCCTCGCCCCGCGCCTGCGCAAGGATCTCCGCCGCACGCACGCGTGCATCCTCCTCGCACTGCTCCACCGACGCCTCCGCCTCGGCGAACCCCCGCTTGGCCTCCGCCAGCGCCGCCTGCGCCCGCGCCACCCGCTCGGCGACCCGCGCGTCCGCCTCGGCCGCCCGCTTCTCGTCGGCCCGCTCCACCTCGGCCCACCGCTCCGCGTGCTCCCTGGCCTGCTCGGCGAGCATCGCGATGCCGCGCTGCCGTACGTCACGCAGCGCGGCAAGTGCCTCCCCTCGCCCCGCTTTCACCTCACGCCGGGCGGTGACACGGATCTCGTCGGCCTCGGCGCGCGCCACGAGCAGCCGCTGACGGGCGCTCTCGTCTGCCGCGGCGCGCACGGCGTCGGCGTGCGCCTGAGCGGCATCCCGTACGCCGTCGGCGTGCGCCCGCGCCTCGTCCATGAGGTGCTGCGCCTCCTGCCGCGCCCTCTCCCGGACGGCCTCGGCCTCCTCCTGGCCCAGCTCGAAGAGCCGTCGCGCGCCCTCACCGAGGGTCTCGTACGCCTGCGGGGCCAGCGTGGACACGACCTCCCGCAGCTCTACCGCCTCGGCCTCCATCTCCCTGGCGAGGACGGTGAGCCGGGCGGCCCGTTCCCAGGCGGCGTCACGGTCCCGGGACAGGGCGGCGGCGTACGCGTCGACCTGTTCGGGGCGGTAGCCGCGCCCCCGTACGGCCACGAACCCCGGGGGCGACACCGGTGCGCTGCTCATCCTGGAATTCTTCCTCTCCGCCGACCACACAAACAGACGCTAAATGATGATTTCGCGCACATCTTGATGTATCGGACGGAAATGTTCATAACGCGACACTCCGCACACCGGTCACGGTCGTGACGGATCGTCACGTGATCGAAGGCGCGCCAAAAGGGCCGGACCCGGGTCACACGACCCGGGTCCGGCCCTCCACGCGCGCGTGGATCAGCGGCGGCTGGGCGTCAGGGCCTCACAGCAGCCCGTCCCACATCTGTTCGAGCAGCACCGACCACCAGCTCTCCGGCGAACCCAGCGCCGCCGGGTCGAGCGAGGCCAGCTGGGCCTGGAAGTCGACGGTCCAGCGGCCCGCCTGCTCCTGGTTCAGGCCGAAGCGGAGCCGCCACATCCGGCCGAGCAGGGCCAGACAGCGCTGGAACTCGGGCAGGCCCGTGTTCACGAACTGCGGCGGTACGGGCGCACCGCCCGGCCCGGCCTCCACGGGTACGGCGACGATGTTCGCCGTGCCGTACTGCACACAGACCGCCTTGCCGAAGTCGCTGCCCATGACGAGGTACGAGCCCGCGTCGGAGGCCGGCTGCACCCCGCGCTCGGCGGCCAGCTCGGCCAGCGTCGGCACCGGCCGCCCCGGCTGGGCCTGCGCCCAGAAGAACGGGCCCATGTCGAACGGCAGCCCCGCCACGACCAGCGAGTGCGCGACGACCGGCGGCACGCCCTGGCGGTCCACCGCGACCTGCTCGAACCGGAAGATCCCCGGACCGAAGGCTCCCGCCAGCTCCTGCGCCACACCCTCCGGCGGGATCGGCGGCGCGGCCTGGACCGGCGGCAGCGGGGCGCGTACGGGCGCCGGGCGCGCCGGGCCGTCGGCCACCTCGTGCAACTCGCCCTGGTGTGCCAGCAGTTGCTGCATGCCCTGCTGCCGGCTCGCGTGATCCGTGCCGTACGGGGCGATGCTCGCGATCCGCGCCTGCGGCCACTGCTCCCGGATCATCCGCGCGCAGTACGCCCCCGGCAGCTCGCAGGACTCCAACTCGGTGTGGAGTTCCAGCACTTGGTCCGGGGGGACGTTCATGCCACGCAGCTCGTGGAAGATCTGCCACTCCGGGTGCGGTGTCCCCGGCGCCGACCGCCGGATCAGCTGCTGCTCCGACCCGTCCTGCGCCCGGTACCGCAGCACGGCCTGGTACCCGGGTCCGACCGTGGGCTGCGACTGCTGGGGGTAGCCGTAAGCCGGGGGCGGGCCGGGGACGGGGTGCGCTTGCCCCGGCATCGGCTGTCCCGGCGGCGGAACCGGGCCCGGGGACGGTACGGAACCCGGAGGCGGGGGCGGCATCGTGCCGGGCGGCATCGGCTGCGGAGCGCCCGGTGCGGCGCCGGGGGCTTGCGGCGGTGGGGGCATGCCGGGGCCGGCCCCGGGAGGCGAGGACAACATGGTTTCCGCGTGATGCACGGCTCCTGGCGCGGTCCGGGGAATTCCGGGGGGACCGGGAGGCTGCGGCGCGCCGGGAGCACCGGGAGCACCGGGAGCACCGGGGAACTGTGGTGCACCCTGAGCGCCGGGGAACTGAGCCGCGCCCGGCATACCGGGAGCGCCGGCCCCACCGGGGGCGCCCGGCGCACCGGGTGCACTCGGGAACTGCGGTGCCCCCTGTCCAACAGGAGGCTGAGCCGTACCGGCCGCACCCGGGAATCCCGAAGCCCCCGACGGAGGCGAAGTGGACGCACCAGGGGCCGCCGGCGGGCCCGGAGGCTGCGACGCCCCCGAACCCGAGGGGCCCTCGGCGCCCGGCGCCGACACGAACTGGGTGGGCACGTACCCGCCCCCCGGCGCCCCGGGAACGGGCGGCGGAGTCGCACCTCCGGCCTGCGCACCGGGCACCCCTGGGGGACCGGGCGGAGGCGGCGGGGCCGAACCCCCGGCCTGCGCCCCCCGCGACGGAGGCGCCAACTTGCTGGTGGCGACATCAGCGATGTCCCCGGCACTCGGCGCGGGCCTGGGAGCGCCGGGAGCCCCGGGAGCCCCGGGCACTCCCGCCCCGGAACGACCGGCCCCCTGCGGATACCCGTATGAGGACGCACCCGGCACGGACGGAGGCGACGCGGCAGCCACCGCACCCCCTGAGACAGCCGAACCCGACGTACCACCGGCCCCCTGCGGATACCCGTACGAAGACCCGCCCGGCGGAGGCGGAGCCGGAGCCGGACCCTGCGAAGCACCCGCCCCCGGAGCCTGCGGATACCCGTAGGAAGACCCGTCCGACGGCGAACCCCCCTGCGCCCCCTCCTCCCGCATCCCGGACGGCGCCCCCCGGCCCCCCGAAATCCGCGCAGTCCTGGAGTCCAGGGGCTCCGACACCTCGGCGATCTCCGAAGCCTCCGACACCTCCACGAGCCCCGAAGCCGACGAAACCGACGAAGCCCCCGCCCCCGCCGCCTCCCCCGCGGCACCGGCACCGTCCCCGTCCCCGTCGCTCACCGGCGCCGAGAACACCGTGTCCGGCAACGCCACGGAGAGGTCCTCACCCCCGTTGGTGTCGGTCCCGGTCCACGGCCTCGCCTCCGCGGGCACGCCAGGCGCGGCACACGCCCCGGCGATCCCCAACTTGTCGGCCGCGTCCTGCAACCACTCCGGCGGTGTCAGCAGGAACGACGTCTGATTCAGATCGACCCGGGACGCGGCCGCACCGCCCGCCGCCGCACCCGCGTCCCCGGCCACGTCCTCCCGCCCGTACTCCTCCTCGTACCGGCGAATGACCTCACCCACCGGCAACGAGGGCCACAGCGTGGCCTCCCCGCTGTCCCGGGCGATCACCAGCCGCTGCGCGCCCCCGTCCGAACGCGGCCCCTCCGCACGGTCCTCGGCCCACACCACGAACCCGAGGTCGAACTCCCGCACCCGCACCTCACGATGCTGGTACGACGGCACATCCCCGTTGATCCACTCTTCCGCGCGCTCCTGCGCCTGCGCGAACGTCACCATCGCTGAAGCTCACTCCCCCGACACGGAAGAAGACACGGGAACGGAACGGGCGAACCCGCCGTCCACCATCAGGTTCGCCACCGTCTCCAACTCCGGCGGATTACCGGCCAGTCGGGACAGGAACACGTCGAAGTCCGCACCGCAGGGCAGCAGCAGCCGCTCCACGCGCTCGGCGGGCGGCATCGAAGGGTCGACGTCGCGTGCGTCGTCGTAGGCGCAGAACCAGACCGAACCGATGCCCTCGCCCTTCACCTTCACGGCCAGCAGACCGCCCTGCACGAAGCCGACACCGAGGTAGTCCTTCGTCAGATGGTCGCGCAGGCACTTGTTGACGTACACGAGATCGTTGACCGCCGCCTCGTCGCGCACCGTGAAGAACGGCTGGTCGATCAGGAGTCCCAACTCCGCGTCCAGCGCGGCCCCCACCGGGGCCGAGCCGCCCGCCGCCTTCAGAAAGGACCGGTACGCGCCCGGCAGCCGGTACCCGAGATCCTCCTCGACCCCCTGCACCTGCGACTCCGTCACCGCCACCGACGACTTCGGCAGCCCGAAGTGCGCCGGACGCGTCTCCTGCAACGGCCGCGTCCCGCGCTTGCTCTGGTCGACACGTGTCGTCGCGATCCCGCCGTGGTGCCGCAGCAGGGCCTTCACCTCGACCGGGATCAGTTCCAGGCGCCGCGAGGCCACCACGTGGTGCCAGGTCCAGCCGTGCGGTGTCGCCACCGCCGGCACGGTGTCCCACAGCTCGTGACCGGTCGCCGCGAGCGCCGCGTTCGCCGACACGTAGTCCGTCAGCCGCAGTTCGTCGACCCCGAAACCCTCAGGCGGCTCGGCGATCTCCGCGGCGGCCCGCGCGTAGGGCGAGAAGTCGGGGTAGCCACGCTCGTCCACCCGTACCCCTCTGGGATGACGCGCGGCCCGGACCGGATCCGGGAAATGCACGACCTGCCCGGCATAGGCCGCGTTCGGCGGCGCGGCTTGTTGCCCGAGCCGACCTGTCGTCATGGCGAAAGCCCCCTGCGGCGCTCTGGTACGACCCGCGGCGACCCCCTGGGCAAAGCAGGGCCGCCACGCGCCGTATCGACTGTCTCGTCCGTCTCCACGCGTCAACCGCGCGCATCGCGGCGACCACTTGGATCGCGGTGCCGACAGCCTATGCGGTACGACGACACCGGTCACCGGGCACCGGCCAGGCCCCCTCCGCTTCCGTGACCAGCCGTCACCCCACCGTGACGGAGCCACCGAACACGGGCGTGTCGCACCGCCCCAGCTACCGCACCAGCCACGCCATTTGGCAGTCTGTGCCCTCCGGGGGGATGCTCGGGAGGGGATGACGATCATGAACACGACGCAGACGGGACCGCAGACAGGACCGCACACGGGCACGACGACCGGTACGCACGGCAGCCCGCACACCGGTGTCAACGGCGATCCCCGCATCGGCTGGAGCAGCGCCGAGAGACCCCACGCGCCCACCCTCCGCCACCGCCGCGACGGCATACTGCCCACGGTCGCCGCCGCCCTCTCCGTGCGCGGCGCCACCCTCACCTCCACCGCCGCCCGCGGCGACCAGCCCCCGCCGCTGCACCCGCTCGTCCAGGACTTCCTCGACACGCTCGGCAGCGACCGGCGCGACCGCTTCACCGGCCGCTGCGCCGAGACCATGCTCATATCGCGGCACATCGCCGCCGCCGACGCCGCCCGCAGCAAGCGCGCCGCCCGCAAACCGATGACCAACGGCGAGGCCCGCCGCGCCCTCAAGCAGGCCAAACTCACCGCCCGCCGCATCCGCGAGGACGGTGATCCGCTGCACGGCAGCTTCGCCGCCCCCTGCCGCGCCTGCACCGCCCTCAGCGCCCACTTCGGCGTACGCATCGTCGACCCGACGGCGGACGGCGGCTGACACCCCCCACCGAACGACCCGCACGACCCGCACGACGGCGCCTGACACGCAACACCCCGGCGCCCACCCATGACCTCGACGAACGCGAAGGGCAGATGCACCCCGACCGCACCGGTACCACCCGCTTCCCCGTCCCCGTCGACGCCGTGCTGCGCGCCGCCGGCTGGCAGCCCGGACGCTGGGACATAAAGCAGGCCGAGATCTGGGCCGACGCCCTGCGCGACCACACCTCGCCCGCCGGACACCGGCACGCCGTGTTCCCGGCCGCCGTCGAGGCCTGGGCGGAGTTCGGCGGACTCCATCTGACCCCCGCCGGCCCCGGCCGCCAGGTCGCGCCCGCCCAGCTCCACCTCGACCCGCTGCACGGACTCCACATGGCCCGCACCCTCGCCGACCTCGGCCGCGCCCTCGACACCGAGGTCTGCCCCGTCGGCGCCGAGACCGACACCCAGGCGCTCCTCGCCATCGACACCGAGGGCCGCGTCTACGCCCTCGACCACACCGGCGACTGGTACCTCGGCCCCGACATCGACCAGGCCCTCGCCGGCCTCCTCTCCGGCGTCGAACCCACCCGCCTGACCGCCGACTGACCTCCGCGACGGCGACGACGGGGCGTGGGCCCCACGACGGTCACGCCGCCGGAATCACCGCCGACACCCGGAAACCCCCGGCCTCCGTGGGCCCCGACACGAACACCCCGCCCAGCGCGGAGACCCGCTCCTTCATCCCCACCAGGCCGTTGCCCCCCGACGGCAGCCTGGCCGACGCGAGGGACGAGATCTCCGGCGGCGGTTCGTTCTCCACCTGCATCGCGATCTCCGACACCCGGTGCGCCAGGCGTACGTGCGTCTTCGCACCCGCCGCGTGCTTGTGGACGTTCGTCAACGCCTCCTGCACCACCCGGAACGCCGTCTGCTCGATCTGCGCGGCGTACGACCGCACGTCACCCTCCACCGACAGATCCACGGCCATGCCGGCCGCGGCCGACTGCCCGATCAACGTCTCCAGATCGTCCAGACAGGGCCCGTCGGCCTCGTCCACCGCCCGCGAGGCCGCCGCGGCCGCCGCCACCCCCACCGCGACGAGCGGCACCGCCGCCCGCTCGTGACGCCCGAACCCGTCCCCGCTGCGCAGCACCCCGAGCATCTCCCGCAGCTCGGTGAGCGCCTGCCGGCCCATGTCCCCCACCAGGGCCGCGTTCTTCACGGCCTTCTCGGGATCCTTGCGGGCCACGGCCTGCAGGGCGGCCGCGTGCACCACCATCAGGCTCACCCGGTGCGCCACGACATCGTGCATCTCACGCGCGATACGGGTCCGCTCCTCGCCCCGCGCCCACTCCGCCCGCTCCTCCGCGCGCTCGGCGAGCAGCTGGAGCTCCCGCTCGAGGTCGTCGGCCCGCTCCCGCAGACTCTCCATCAGCCGGCGCCGGGCCCCCACGTACAGCCCTAGCAGCAGGGGCGGTGCGGTCATCCCGATCGCGGTCGTGATCGACGCGAAGGGTACGAACCAGTCCCCCAGGTCCAGTTCGCCGTGCGCCATGTCCTGGCGCACCCGCACGAACATCACGATCAGCATCCCGACGAGGGACATCCCCGCCAGCGAGCCGATGATCCGGCGCGGCAGCTCGGACGCGGCGAGCGTGTACAGGCCGACGATGCCCATGAGGTAGCCCATCTGGGCGGGCGTGATGGCGATCGAGACGAGCACGACGGCGATCGGCCACTTGCGCCGGACGACCAGCACCGACCCCGCCAGCACACCGAACACGATCCCCGCGGCCATCGGGATGCCCGCGTCGTCCGCGAACCGGATCCCCTCGAACGCGCACTCCACCGCGGACGCCGACGCCAGGCCCGCGTCCAGCACCGCACTACGCCACCGTGCCCACCACCACGGCCCCTTCTGCGCCGCGGTGGTGTCTTCCCCCGTCGTGGTCATGCCTCCAGCCTACGGGCGCCTCCCGCCGGATTTCCGGTGACTTTCGACGACTGGCCTACACCACATCGAGTGACCGATCGACTACGAAACCACCCGGTATCCCTCGAACTGCTGAATCGCTCACCGTTCGAGGCCGGAGGATCGGATTCCGGTCGGACGGTATGCGTATGGCACATCCACATGGCAAGCACGCGGACTTCGAGAGCCTGCGGGGGCAGGCGGTCAGGCTGCGGCGACAGGGTTACAGCATTCGACAGATCCGGGACGAGTTGAAGATCTTCGACAACGACATCCTGCAGCGCCTGGTGAAGGGCGAACCGCCGCCGGCGTGGACGAGGCGACCGAACGCGAAGGACGACCTGCGCGAGAGGGCGCGGGAGCTACGACTCCAGGGCTGGACCTACGACCGGATCGGGGCCGAACTGGGCTGCTCCAAGAGTTCCGTGTCGCTATGGGTGCGGGACCTGCCGACCCCGGTCGGCGAGCTGTCGGACCGCGAGCTCTTCTTCACGGGCGTGGCGCTCTACTGGGCCGAGGGCGCCAAGGACAAGCCGCACCGTCGGACCGAGGTGCTGCAGTTCATCAACAGCGACCCCAACGTGATCAGGCTCTTCCTGCACTGGCTCGAGTTCCTCGGGGTCCAGCGGGAACGCCTGACCCTACGCGTCAGCATTCACGAGAGCGCAGACGTGGAGTCCGCCGAGAAGTTCTGGGCCGACATCGCCGGTTTTACGTACGGCAGAGCGCCGATCTGTACCGTCGCATGGAGGGCGCCCGGTACGGCATAGTAGGAGCCGCCACTCGGCGACCTGACTGAATGTCCGGTTTAGTCGAATTTATTCCCCCGTGGTGTAATTGGCAGCACTGTGGCTTTTGGTGCCATCTGTCCGGGTTCGAGTCCTGGCGGGGGAGCCACGCTCTGTTCGGGCCCTGACAGCACTGTCAGGGCCCACTCTCATGTCCCCCCTGAAACGCCCCGGTATCCTGCGGATGTCACCCTCCCCCTCCACAGCCGAAGGGCATCCCGTGAGCGCCATTCGCCCGGCAGCCGTCGTCGTTCTCGCAGCGGGTGAGGGCACCCGTATGAAGTCGGCCACACCCAAGGTCCTGCACGAGATCTGTGGCCGCAGCCTCGTCGGGCATGTGCTCGCCGCCGCCCGCGAGTTGGACCCCGAGAACCTCGTCGTGGTCGTGGGGCACGCCCGGGAGAAGGTCACCGCGCACCTCGCCGGCACCGACGCCGACGTACGAACGGCCGTGCAGGCGCAGCAGAACGGCACCGGGCACGCCGTCCGGATGGCCCTGGAGGAGCTGGGGGGTCGTGTCGACGGGACCGTCGTCGTCGTGTGCGGGGACACCCCGCTGCTGACCGGCGAGACCCTCAACGCCCTTGCCGCCACGCACTCCGCGGACGGCAACGCCGTCACCGTGCTGAGCGCCGAGGTGCCGGACGCGACGGGGTACGGGCGGATCGTGCGGGACGGGACCTCGGGTGCCGTGACCGAGATCGTCGAGCACAAGGACGCCTCCGAGGCGCAGCGGGCGATCCGGGAGATCAACTCCGGGGTGTTCGCCTTCGACGGGCAGTTGCTCGCGGACGCGCTCGGCAAGGTGCGCACCGACAACTCCCAGGGTGAGGAGTACCTCACGGACGTGCTCGGGATCCTCCGTGCGGCCGGGCACCGTGTCGGCGCCTGCGTCGCGGGGGACCACCGGGAGATCGCCGGGATCAACAACCGGGTGCAGCTCTCCGAGGCGCGGCGCATTCTCAACGACCGGCTGCTGACCCGGGCGATGCTCTCGGGTGTCACCGTGATCGACCCGGCGACCACGTGGGTCGACGTCACCGTCACCTTCGGCCAGGACGCGGTCGTCCACCCGGGCACGCAGCTGCACGGTTCGACGCATGTCGGCGAGGGCGCCGAGGTGGGTCCCAACAGCCGTCTCACGGACACCCGCGTCGGAGCGGGGGCGCGCGTCGACAACACCGTCGCCTACAGCTCCCACGTCGGCGACCACGCGACCGTCGGACCGTTCGCCTACCTCCGTCCCGGCACCCGGCTGGGCGCCAAGGGCAAGATCGGGACGTACGTCGAGACGAAGAACGCGCAGATCGGCGAGGGCAGCAAGGTGCCGCACCTCTCCTATGTCGGGGACGCCACCATCGGTGAGTACAGCAACATCGGCGCCGCGAGCGTGTTCGTGAACTACGACGGTCAGGACAAGCACCACACGACCGTCGGGTCGCATTGCCGTACGGGTTCGGACAACATGTTTGTGGCGCCTGTCACGGTCGGGGACGGTGCGTACACCGCCGCAGGGTCGGTGATCACGAAGGATGTGCCGCCCGGTTCGCTGGCCGTGGCCCGTGGCCAGCAGCGGAATATCGAGGGCTGGGTGGCCCGGAAGCGTCCGGGGAGCGCGGCGGCGAAGGCTGCCGAGGCGGCTTCCCGGGAGGGCGCGAGCGAGGACTGACCGGAAACAGGTGCGCCGAAGTCGTCGTACCGTGATAAGTGCACATCCGCACCCCACCAGCTGAGACGGCCCGTCGCGCCCAGCGGCGCGGTCTGTCGACGTACGGCTGAGACACCTCTGAGGAGACAGTGCTGTGACCGGGATCAAGACGACCGGCGAGAAGAAGATGATGTTCTTCTCCGGCCGCGCCCACCCCGAGCTTGCCGAGGAGGTCGCCCAGCAGCTGGGTGTCGGGGTTGTCCCGACCAAGGCCTTCGACTTCGCGAACGGCGAGATCTACGTCCGCTACCAGGAGTCGGCCCGTGGCGCCGACTGCTTCGTGATCCAGAGCCACACGGCTCCGATCAACCAGTGGATCATGGAGCAGCTGATCATGATCGACGCGCTGAAGCGTGCGTCGGCCCGCTCCATCACGGTCATCGTGCCGTTCTACGGTTACGCGCGGCAGGACAAGAAGCACCGTGGCCGTGAACCGATCTCGGCGCGGCTGATCGCGGATCTGATGAAGACCGCCGGTGCCGACCGGCTGCTGACCGTCGATCTGCACACCGACCAGATCCAGGGCTTCTTCGACGGGCCCGTGGACCACCTCTTCGCGCTTCCGCTGCTCGCGGACTACGTGGGCCGCAAGGTCGACCGGAACAAGCTGACGGTCGTCTCCCCGGACGCGGGCCGGGTGCGGGTCGCGGACCGTTGGTGCGACCGGCTGGGCGCGCCGCTGGCGATCGTGCACAAGCGGCGCGACAAGGACGTGGCGAACCAGGTGACCGTCCACGAGGTCGTGGGTGAGGTCAAGGGGCGGGTGTGTGTCCTGGTCGACGACATGATCGACACGGGTGGCACCATCTGCGCGGCCGCGGACGCCCTGTTCGCGCACGGCGCGGAGGACGTCATCGTGACGGCCACCCATGGTGTGCTGTCCGGTCCGGCGGCGGACCGGCTGAAGAACTCCCGGGTGGGCGAGTTCGTGTTCACCAACACCCTGCCGACGCCGGGTGAGCTGGGCCGTGACCTGGACAAGCTGACGGTCCTGTCGATCGCGCCGACGATCGCGAGCGCGGTGCGCGAGGTGTTCGAGGACGGTTCGGTGACGAGCCTGTTCGACGAGCAGTGAGCGCGGCCGGCACTCCGTAAAAACGCTTCTGCATGATCGATTTTCCTACGGCCTTCCGCGCCGAGTAGACTGCCCCAGTTGCTCGGCGAGGGAGGCCGTACCTGTTCGCGCAGGTGTCGGCGGTCCGTTATCGACGCGCTCTTCGTAGCAGGCCGTTCGTGGCCGGGTGACCTCCCCCACTCTCGACTCCGCTCGAGCGGGGGGACCCCCATCGCACCAGTTCTACGAGGAGTGATCCGCATGTCCGAGGTCAAGATCGCCGCCGAGACCCGTTCGGAGTTCGGTAAGGGTGCCGCCCGCCGTATCCGCCGTGCCAACAAGGTTCCCGGTGTTCTGTACGGTCACGGTTCCGACCCCATCCACCTGACCCTCCCGGGCCACGAGCTGCTGCTCGCGCTGCGTACGTCGAACGTCCTGATCGCCCTGGACATCGACGGCAAGACCAACGAGCTGGCCATCCCGAAGTCCGTGCAGCGTGACCCGATCAAGGGCTACCTGGAGCACGTCGACCTCCAGCTGGTCAAGCGCGGCGAGCAGGTCAACGTCGAGATCTACGTGCAGACCGAGGGCGAGCTGGCCCCGGGTGCCTTCCTCCTGGAGCACGTCCTGAACGCGCTTCCGGTCGTGGCCGAGGCCACGCACATCCCCGAGTCGGTCACCGTCTCCATCGCGGGCCTGGCCGCGGGTGACTCCATCCTCGCCAAGGACATCACCCTGCCGAAGGGCACCACGCTGGACGTCGACGGCGAGACCGTCGTCCTGCAGGTCCTGGCCGCGCAGGCCGAGGAGTCCGAGGGCGAGTCCGCCGAGGGCGACGAGTCCGCCGAGGCCTGATCGACGGTTCGGCCGTAGCCGTCGTACCGGCGCCTCTCCGGCGCCCGGCACCGCGGCGGCGATATACGCTCCAGCCGCCGCCCCCTGTTCGGGGGCGGCGGCTGCGGCATGTGCAGAGGAGAGATGGACGTGACTACCCCCGCCAACGCCCCCTGGCTGATCGTCGGCCTCGGGAACCCGGGGCCCGAGTACGCGGGCAATCGGCACAACGTGGGTTTCATGGTGGCCGATGTGCTGGCCGCGCGGGTCGGGGGCCGGTTCAAGCGGGCCGGGAAGGCACAGGCGCAGGTCATTGAGGGGCGGATCGGGCCGCCGGGACCGGCGAACCGGCGGGTGGTCCTGGCGAAGCCGATGTCGTTCATGAACCTGTCCGGCGGTCCGGTGAACGCGCTCAAGGACTTCTACAAGGTGCCGGTCGCCCACGTCGTGGCGATCCATGACGAGCTGGACATCGACTACGGCGTCCTGCGGCTGAAGCTGGGCGGCGGGGACAACGGTCACAACGGGCTGAAGTCGATGACGAAGGCGTTCGGGGCGGACTACCACCGGGTGCGGTTCGGGATCGGGCGTCCGCCGGGCCGTATGCAGGTCGCGGACTTCGTGCTGAAGGACTTCTCGTCGAGCGAGCGCAAGGAGCTCGACTACTTCGTGGACCGTGCGGCCGACGCGGTGGAGGCTCTGGTGATCGAGGGTCTCGAGCGGGCGCAAAGCACGTACAACTCCTGACTTGTCCGCCGGTCCGCCGGACCCGAGTTGACCCCGCGCGGGGCCATGGCCAATGATCCCGGCCATGTCTGCCACGACCCTCACCTCCCGCCGGGCCTCGGTCGCCGCTCTGCGGTTCGGACGGCTCGCGTCGATGGGTGTGGTCGCGCTGCTGATCCTGGTCGCGGGGGTGTGGGCGTCCTGGGGCAGCGCGCAGTACGTGATGCTGACCAAGGGACGGGAGCGCGGCACGATCGAGGTGACCCGGTGCGCGCGGGAGGTGTGCAGCGGTCCGTACACGCCGTTGTCGCACGGGTCCGTGGCGCGGGACCGGGTCGTCATCGAGGAGACGGTGGCGGTGCGCAAGGGCCGGACCTACCCGGTCGTGGTGAAGCCCGGCAGCGCCGAGGTCGTGCTGTCGGGGCGGGCCGGGGTGCTGTACGCCTGGGTGCCGATGGGCGGGGCGCTGCTGCTGGCGTCGGTGGTCGTGGCGGGCGGACTGCGCAGGACCCGGTTCGCGTGGGTGCTGGCGGGGTCGGGAATCGCCCTGCTCACGGCGGCTTTTGTGACCGGCTGACGCTTTCGCCGTTCACCGCTTCTGTGGAGAACGTGAGTGTTGTCTGTTCGTGATTGACCAGAGGTCAGTCACACCTGGATGCTGAGCCACACCCTCCACATCTTCCCGTTTCACTCTCGAAGATGGACTACTGCCCCATGCGTACCCGCACCCGCTTCGGCGTCCTGTCCGCCGTCGCCTCGGCGGCCTTCCTGGCCGCCCCGGCCGCCCACGCCACCCCTCCGGGTGACAACGGCACCGTGAAGATCCACGACGCCACCACCGGCGAAGAGCTCCGCAGGAACGAGCCGCACGTCTGCGCCTTCTACCTGGACGCCTTCGGCTTCGACGCCGTCCAGGAGGTCGACTGGCACATCGAGGCCTGGGCCCCGACGGCCGACGTCAAGGGCGAGACCGTGAAGTCCGGCGAGATCACGCTGGACTCCGACGGCCACGGCCGTACGGACGACCTTTCGCTGCCCGACGGGCACTACAAGCTGTTCTGGAACTTCGACGGGGAGAAGGGCGCCGCCAAGCACAAGGTGTTCTGGACGGACTGCGAGGACGAGGAAGGCGGCGGTACGACGGCCACGCCGACGGCCTCCCCCTCCGGCACTCCCGGCTCGGACGAGTCCGCCTCCCCGAGCGCCGGGCCCAGCGAGTCCGCCGGCGCGTCCACCGAGCCCGGGGCCTCCTCCTCCGCTTCCGCGCAGGGCTCCACCGGTGACCTCGCCGAGACCGGCAACGGCGCGCCCGTCGGCCTGCTCTCGGGGGTCGCGGCCGCGCTGGTGGCGGGTGGCGGTTACCTCGTCGTCAGGCGGCGCAGGGCCTGACACAGCAGCGAAAAAGCGGTGCCCCCGGAACTCGGGGGCACCGCTTTTTCGCTGTCCGGAGGTCAGCCGGTGTTGCGCAGGCCCGCGGCCACGCCGTTGACCGTGAGGAGCAGGGCGCGGGCGAGCAGCGGGTCGGGCTCCTCGCCCGCGGCCGCCGCGTCGCGCTGGCGCTTGAGCAGCGTCACCTGGAGGTAGGAGATCGGGTCCAGGTAGGCGTCGCGGATGGCGAAGGTCTGCTTGAGGACGGGGGTGGCGTCGAGGAGTTCGTCCTCGCCCGTGATCCTGAGGACCTCGCGGACGGTGAGCTCGTGCTCGGCCTCGATGTCGGCGAAGACGTGCTGGAGCTCGGCGGGGACGAGGGTCTCGACGTAGTGGCGGGCGATGCGCAGGTCGGTCTTCGCGAGCGTCATCTCGACGTTGGAGATGAAGTTGCGGAAGAAGTGCCACTGCTCGTGCATCTCGTCGAGCACGCCTTCTCCTCCCAACGTCGCCGTCAGGCCCGCCTCGCGCAGCGCCTTCAGGCCGGAGCCGACGCCGAACCAGCCGGGCACGATCTGCCGGGACTGGGTCCAGCCGAACACCCACGGGATGGCCCGCAGTCCGTCCAGGGAGACGCCCGAGCCGGGGCGGCGGGAGGGCCGTGAGCCGAGGTGCAGGTCGGCGAGCTGGTCCACCGGCGTCGACGCGAGGAAGTACGTCGGCAGGTCCGGGTCCTCGACGAGCCTGCGGTACGCGGCGTGCGCGGCGTCGGACACGATGTCCATGGCCGCGTCCCAGCGGGCCAGCGCCTCGTCCGACTGACGGGGGGCCGTGTGCAGGGCGGAGGCCTGCAGGGTGGCCGCGACCGTCAGCTCCAGGTTCTCCCGGGCCAGGGACGGCACGAGGTACTTGTCGGAGATGACCTCGCCCTGCTCGGTGACCTTGATCTCGCCCTCCAGAGTGCCCCAGGGCTGGGCGAGGATGGCGTCGTGGGAGGGGCCGCCGCCGCGGCCGACGGTGCCGCCGCGGCCGTGGAAGAGGCGCAGGCGTACGCCGTACCGGTGCGCCACGTCACGCAGCCGCCGCTGGGCGCGGTGGATCTCCCACTGGGAGGTGGTGATGCCGCCGAACTTCGAGGAGTCGGAGTAGCCGAGCATGACCTCCTGGACGTCCCCGCGCAGGGCCACGAGCCTGCGGTACGAGGGGTCGGAGAGCATGTCCTCCAGGATGGCGTCGGCGGCCTTGAGCTCGTCGGTGGTCTCCAGGAGCGGCACGATGCCGATCTTCGCCCACCCGGCGTGCAGGTCGAGCAGGCCGGCCTCGCGGGCCAGCACCGCCGCCGCGAAGACGTCGTCGGCGCCCTGGCACATCGAGATGATGTACGACTCGATGACCTCGGGTCCGAAGACCGAAAGGGCCCGCTTCACGGTCTGGAAGACACCGAGGGTCTTCTCGCCGGCCGCGTCCACCGGGGCCGGGGTGGGCGCGAGGGGCCGGCGGGAGCGCAGCTCCTTCGCGAGCAGCTTGGCCCGGTACTCGCGGGGCATGTCCACGTACCGCCAGGACTCCTCGCCGAGCCGGTCGAAGAGCTGGCCGAGGGCGTGGTGGTGGGCGTCGGCGTGCTCGCGGACGTCCATGGTGGCGAGCTGGAGGCCGAAGGCGGACAGGGTGCGGATGGTGCGGTCCATCCGGCCGTCAGCGAAGAGGCCGCCCCGGTGCTCGCGCAGCGAGGTCTGGATCAGCGTGAGGTCGCTCAGCAGCTCGCTGGTGCCGAGGTAGTCGCGGCCGTCCTCGTGCGGGATGCCTTTGGCGAGGCGGGTCTTGGTGTTCTCCAGCTTCTGCCGGATGCAGGTGGCCTTGAGGCGGTACGGCTCCTCGGCGTTGAGGCGCTTGTAGCGGGGGCTGATCTCCGGCAGGCGCTCCAGGTCGGCCTTCAGGGACTCCAGGAGTTCCTCGGTGGCGCCGGTGTAGCGGATGGAGTTGGACAGGAAGCCGCGCAGCTCGTCGATGAGCTCCAGGGCGTCGTTGATGCCGTGCTCGTGCTGGAGGATCAGGACGTCCCAGGTGACCTGGGGGGTGACGTTGGGGTTGCCGTCCCGGTCGCCGCCGATCCAGGTGCCGAAGGTCAGGGGCCGGGTGGCGTCGGGGATCCTGACGCCGACGCGCTCCAGCTCGGCCGTCAGGTCCTCCAGGACGTCGCCCACGGCGCCGGCGTGCAGCTCGTCGAGGTAGTAGATGGCGTTGCGGGCCTCGTCGGCGGGCTCGGGGCGCACCACCCGGAGTTCGTCGGTCTGCCAGACGAGGTCGATGTTCTCGGCCAGACGAGTGTCGTAGCGGCGGCGGTCCGTCTCGATGACCGGGGTCTCCAGGAGGGCTGCGATCCGGCGGAGCTTGTTCAGCACGGAGCGGCGGGCGGCCTCGGTCGGGTGGGCGGTGAAGACCGGGCGGACGTTGAGGTTGGCGACGGTCTGGCGCAGGTGCTCGGGGTCCGCGTCCTTGAGCCGGTCGGCCGTACGGGCGAGGAGACCGCCCTCGGCGGCGCGCCGGGCCCGCAGCTCGCGGCCGCGGTGCACCTGCTCGGTGACGTTGGCCAGGTGGAAGTAGGTGGAGAAGGCGCGTACCAGCTTGGCGGCGGTCTCCAGTTCGATGCCGCGCAGCAGCTCGGCGGCGGCCTCGCCGTCCTCACGGGTGAGGCGGCGCACCTTCTCGACGAGTTCCAGCAGCTCGGGGCCCTCCTGGCGGACCAGGGTCTCGCCCAGGAGGTCGCCCAGCCGGCGGATATCGGCGCGCAGTTCGGTACTGGTCGACATGGCGCTCGTGGTCAGGTCGTCGGCACTGCTCACAGGTGCGGCTCCTTGCAGTGTTGAAGCTCGTCCGGCAGGGGAACCCGGAGTGCGGTCGTGCGGCAGCCGCCGCATACGGCCGGGCCATCCGGGAAGAAATCAGAGCGGACCGCGCTGTCCGACCGACTCCAAGGATAGGTGTCCATGCGGACGCGCAGACTCTCGGGCTCTTGCCGCCGGGCGCCGCACTGCCATACTTACGATGCCGTAGGTTACGGAACCGTAGGGACCGTCGTAACGGAACCCGGGAATGGTTTCCCACAGCCCGGCACCTGTCTTCAACCCACGAACCCCACAGGGGACGCCCATGACCACGCGCTCCGATGTGATCGCAGACGCCCCGAAGGCGCCCGACGGCTCGACACCGCCCTCCGCGACGCTCGGCGGTGAGCAGAAACGCTCGATCGAACAGATCACGCTGCTCCTCTTCATCACCGTTCCGTTCCTCGCCCTGCTCGCGGCGGTGCCGCTGGCCTGGGGCTGGGGGGTGAGCTGGCTCGATCTGGGCCTTCTGGTCTTCTTCTACTACCTCGGCTGCCACGGCATCACGATCGGCTTCCACCGCTACTTCACGCACGGCTCCTTCAAGGCCAAGCGGCCTCTGCGGATCGCGCTGGCGATCATGGGGTCGATGGCGGTCGAGGGGCCGCTGGTGCGCTGGGTGGCCGACCACCGCAGGCACCACAAGTTCTCCGACGCCGAGGGCGACCCCCACTCGCCGTGGCGGTTCGGTGAGACGGTCCCGGCACTGATCAAGGGCCTGTGGTGGGCCCACATCGCCTGGATGTTCGACGAGGAGCAGACCCCGCAGGAGAAGTACGCGCCGGATCTGGTCAAGGACCCGGCGATCCGCGCGATCTCCCGCCAGTTCATCTACTGGACGATGCTCTCCCTCGCGCTGCCCGCCGTGATCGGCGGTCTGGTGACGATGTCCTGGTGGGGCGCGTTCACCGGCTTCTTCTGGGGCTCCCTGGTCCGCGTCTGCCTCCTGCACCACGTGACCTGGTCGATCAACTCGATCTGTCACGCGGTCGGCAAGCGGCCCTTCAAGTCGCGGGACCGCTCGGGCAACGTGTGGTGGCTGGCCGTGCTGTCCTGCGGCGAGTCCTGGCACAACCTGCACCACGCCGACCCGACCTCGGCCCGGCACGGGGTGATGCGGGGCCAGCTGGACTCCTCGGCGCGGTTCATCCGCTGGTTCGAGATGCTCGGCTGGGCGTACGACGTGCGCTGGCCGTCACGCTCGCGTATCGATTCGCGCCGGATCACGGACGGGGACGGCTCCGGACGCAAGGAGGAGACCGCCGAGGCGGCATGATGGACGCCGTGGCGACCGACTCCAGCAGTACCCCGAGCAACGAAGCGAAGCCGCGGCGCGTGCGGCGCACCCGGATGACGGGGGCCGAGCGCCGCGCCCAGCTTCTGGAGATCGGTCGCACGCTGTTCGCCTCGAAGGGCTTCGAGGCCACGTCGGTGGAGGAGATCGCGGCGAAGGCCGGCGTCTCCAAGCCGGTGGTGTACGAGCACTTCGGCGGCAAGGAGGGCCTGTACGCGGTGGTGGTGGACCGTGAGATGCGCCGGCTGCTGGACATGGTGACGAGTTCCCTGACCGCAGGCCACCCCCGCGAACTGTGCGAACAGGCGGCCTTCGCCCTCCTCGACTACATCGAGGAGCACACGGACGGCTTCCGCATCCTGGTCCGTGACTCCCCCATCCCCCAGTCCACGGGGTCCTTCGCCTCGCTGATCTCGGACATCGCGACCCAGGTGGAGGACATCCTGGGCCGCGAGTTCAAGAGGCGCGGCTTCGATCCCAAGCTGGCCCCGCTGTACGCCCAGGCCCTGGTCGGCATGGTCGCGCTGACCGGCCAGTGGTGGCTGGACGTGCGCCGCCCGAAGAAGGCGGAGGTGGCGGCGCATCTGGTGAACCTGGCGTGGCACGGCCTGGACGGCCTGGAGGCGAAGCCGCGCCTGATAGGACGCCGGAAGTACTGAGCCGCCCGGCGCAGCCGTCCCGCCGTCACCTGCAATGAGCCCAGCATGAACGACGTCAGCGTCATCGGGTTGCGGGAGAAGCGCGGTTACTGGCTCGGCCAGGGCGCTCCCTGGGACTCGCCCAGCTTCCGTCCGAAGGACTGGGACATCCTGGAGCAGGTCAGGAACATCCCGGCCGAGTGGCGCTGACCGGGCACCGGCACGTACGACGGCCCGTGCACCCCGGGGGTGCACGGGCCGTCCGTCTGCGTACCGTCAGTGTTTGAAGGTGTCCTTCGTCTTTTCCTTGGCCTGGCGGGCGTCGCCCTTGGACTGCGCCATGCGGCCCTCGGCCTCCATACGCTCGTTGCCGACCGCGCGGCCCACGACCTCCTTGGCCTTGCCCTTGACCTGTTCCTTCTTGGCCTTGGCCTTCTGGTCTCCTGCCACGGTTCTCACTCCCAGCGATTGCAGAGTCCGTTGTCATCGATGCGGGTGACCCGGCCCGCCCCGCTCAAACCAGGAACTCCAGCCGGTTGCCCACGGGGTCATGGGAGTAGAAGCGCGACCGCCCCGGCAGTGCCTCGTCCCACACGACCGGCGCGCCGAGCGCGTCCAGCCGGTCGGCGTACGCCCGGATGTCGGTGACCCGCAGCCCGGGATGCGCCTTCCTCGCCGGGGTGAAGCCCTCCTCGATCCCCAGGTGCAGCTCCACGGCCCCCGCCCGGAACCAGCAGCCGCCCCGGGCCGCGAGCACCGGTGGCTTGGGGATCTCGGTCATGCCGAGGACGCCGACGTAGTAGGCGCGCAGCAGGTCCTCCGAGCCGGGGGGCGCGGCGAGCTGTACGTGGTCCACGGCCGCGAGCATCAGCCCTCCTTGCGGGCGACGGCGAAGATACGGCGGAACGGGAACGGCGTGCCGTGCGCCCCGGCCGGGTACGCCTCGCGCAGGGCCGCCCGGTACTCGGCGAGAAAGGCCTCCCGGGCTTTCGGGTCGTCGGCGAGCGCGGTCAGGACGGGCCGCAGACCGGTCCCCTTGACCCAGTCCAGGACCGGGTCCTCGCCCTGCAGCAGGTGCACGTACGTCGTCTCCCACGCGTCCACCGCGCAGCCCAGGTCGGCCAGCGCCGCCAGATAGCCGGCGGGCGGCAGGACGGCGTCGTCGTGGCGCAGGGTCTCCGCGAGGCCCACGGACCCGGCGAGTTCGCGCATCAGCCGGTGGCTGGGGGAGTCGAAGTTGCCGGGCACCTGGAAGGCGAAGGTGCCGCCCGGCGCGAGTCCGTCCACCCACGCCCCGAAACGCTCCACGTGCCCCGGCACCCACTGCAGCGTCGCGTTGCTGACGATCAGGTCGTACGGCTGTGCGGGCGTCCAGGCTCGGACGTCCGCGTGGGCGAAGTCGAGCCGGCCGCCGCCGGACGTGGGGCCGGCGTACTCGGCCCAGGCCTTGTCGAGCATCTCGGCGGAGTTGTCGTAGCCGGTGATCCGGGCGGTCGGCCAGCGTGCGGCGAGCAGCGCCGTCATGTTGCCGGGGCCGCAGCCCAGGTCGGCGATCAGGGGCGCGTCCCCCGGCGGTTCCGGGACGCGGGCGAGGAGGTCGGTGAAGGGGCGGGCGCGGTGGTCCGCGTGGCGCAGGTACTGGGCGGGGTCCCAGGTGGGTGTCGTCATGCCGTCCACCTTCCCCGCCGATTTATCTTGATGTCAAGAGACTTGACTTCAAGAGACTTCACATCGACACAACCACTACACTGATCGTCATGGAGGACGAGGTCGATCGGCTGGTCGCTGCGTGGCGCCGGGAGCGCCCTGACCTCGACGTGGAACCGCTCGAGGTGCTCAGCCGGGTCAGCAGACTGGCCCGGCACCTGGACCGGGCACGCCGGCTGGCCTTCGCGGAGCACAGTCTGGAGCCCTGGGAGTTCGACGTGCTGACCGCGCTCAGGCGCGCGGGGACGCCGTATCAGCTCTCCCCCGGGCAGCTGCTGACCCAGACCCTGGTCACCTCGGGCACCATGACCAACCGCATCGACCGCCTGGCCAAGAAGGGCCTGGTGGAGCGGCTGCCCGACCCGAGCGACCGGCGCGGGGTGCTGGTCCGGCTCACGGAGGACGGCAAGGACCGCGCGGACCAGGCCCTCGCCGGTCTGCTGGAACAGGAACGCGCGATCCTCGCCGAGCTCTCCCGCGCCCAGCGCGGGGAACTGGCCGGGCTGCTACGCCAGTTGACCGCCCCGTTCGACAACATCCCCGGCTAGGTCGACCGGCCCCACGCCCGCGCGCCGCGCGAGAGCCACGGCGGCCAGGGTGGAGTGGACGCCCAGTTTGCCGAGGACGTTCTGCATATGGGTGCGGACGGTGTGCGGCGAAAGGAACAGCCGCTCGGCGACCGCCTTGCGGCCCAGGCCCGCGACCATGCAGCGCAGCACCTCCCGCTCGCGCGGGGTGAGGGACTCCACCAGCCGCTCGCTCTCGGTGCGGTGCTTGCGGGCGGCGGTGAGCTCCCGCAGCACCCCGGTGAGCAGGGCGGGCGGCAGATGGGTCTCGTCGCGCAGCACCCCCCGGATGACGGTGAGCAGCCGGGACAGCGAGCAGTCCTTGGCGACCCAGCCCGACGCGCCGGCCTGCAGGGCGAGCGCGGCCCGCCGCGGATCGTCCTTCTCGGCGAGCACGACGATCCGGACCGCCGGCTGCCCGGTACGGACCCCGGCGACCAGCGATATGCCGTCGACGAGACCTTCCTCGCTGCCGTCCTGCACGGACATGGCGGGCCTGATGCCCTGGACGTTGCCGCCCAGATCTGCGTCGACGAGCAGCACGTCGAAACGGCGGCCCTCGGCGGCCGCGCGCTCCAGACTGCGCAGCGCGGCGGGACCGCTGCCGGCCGCGGAGACCTCCACGTCGGGCTCGGCCGCCAGCGCGGCGGCGAGCGACTCGGCGAAGATGCGATGGTCGTCGACGACCAGGACTCGGATGCGAACCACGAAACCCCCTTCCCCAAGCTCTCGAAGAGCAGGGGATACCCCATCGTCTTCGTCTGAGGACGACTCGGGAGACGACACCGCCGCGGGTACGACGCCCCAAGCACGATGGCCGCACGGCCGCCGCCGCGCAAGAACTGCTACCCCCACTACGGGCGCCGTACCCGACTGTCTCGCCCCCCTGATCAGCACCGGCCCCCACCGGTGCTGTTCATCAGGGTACGGCCGGGGGGCAGGAGCGGAAGGTTATTTGCAGAACTGGCTGTCCGGTGCGTTTATGGTGAGCCGCATGTTTCGTCTGGAGACAGAAGTCGACAAAGCCCGGCAAGATCTGCTCCGCAAGCGGCTGCGGGACACCAACACGGCCGCCTCCCCGGTCCTGCGCGCACTGCGCGGAACCCCTGGTGAACGGGAACTCCCGCTCCATGTCTGGGCGTTGGACGACTCCGGCGCCCTGGCGGGCGGGCTGGTCGGCCACACCTGGACGAGCTGGCTGCACGTGACGTATCTGTGGGTCGACGGACGGCACCGCGGGGCGGGCCTGGGTTCGCAGTTGCTCGCACGGGCGGAGCGCATGGCCCGGCGCGGCCGGGGCTGCACCGCCGTACGCCTGGAGACCTGGGACTTCCAGGCGCCGGAGTTCTACAAGAAGCAGGGCTACGAGGTGGTGTGTGTGATCCCGGACTATCCGCCGGGGGCCACGGAGTACACCCTCACCAAGATGCTCACCGTCTGAAGCGCCAGGAGCCCGGCTCGTCCGCCGGCGCCAGACCCAGCTCCCCGGCGATGCCGGCCGCGCGGCGGTGGGAGACGTCGGGGTAGTGCGCGGGGTGCACCTCGATGACCCCGTGGTCGTCGGCCGAGGCCGTGCGCAGCGCCTCGCGGAGCGTGTGCTCCTGGTCCGCCACCCGGGCCCGCTCCTCACGCCGCCGGGCGACGGCCGCGCCCCGGCGGCTCGTGGCCGCGATCACGCCGAGTGCGATCAGCGCGAACGCCCCGACGCCCAGGACGTCGCCGCTCGCGTGCGCGTCGCCCGGGGTCCGGGGACGCAGGACGCCCTCGGGGTCCGCGAGGACGGTGACCCTCTGCCCGACGGCGAAGCTGCCGGATCCGGCCCGCAGGGCGGGGCCCGGGAGCCTGGTGCCGTCGAGGCGCGCGAGGGCGTAGTCGTAGGTGTCCGCCTCGCGCCCCCGGTCCGGGGCGGGCCAGTCCCGTACGACGGTGGCGGTGATCCGTTCGCCCCGTCGCTCCAGGGTGAGGTCGTCACGGGCCAGGTCGGCGATGTACACGGCCACCAGGGAGGCCCCCACCACCAGGAGCGCGGCTGTCACGCCCGTCTCGTCCGCGCACAGCTTCGTCAGCAGCAGGGCGAGGAGCACCCCGTGCGCGATCCACAGGGGCACCAGGAGTCCGTAGCCCTGGTGGTCCGCCAGGAGGAAGAAGCCGACGATCGCGGCGAGCGCGTAGCAGCCGATGCCGATCGCCGACAGGATGCGAAGGCGCCCTCGACTCACGCTCCGACGCTACTGGGGCGTACGTCAGGGAGAGGCCCGGCTTTCCCCAAGTTCGGATCAAGCCGGGCAAAACAGCGGTCAGCCGGTCTCAGACCAGGCGTCGCGCCCCTGCCGAGGGCACCGCCTCGAACACCCGCGGAGCGGTGAACTCCGCTGCGGCGAAGGCCTCTTGGACCGCCTTGGTGAGGGGTTCCACGTCGGCCGCCTCCGCCAGCACGATCGCCGAGCCGCCGAAGCCGCCGCCCGTCATCCGCGCGCCCAGGGCGCCCGAGGCGAGGGCGGTGTCGACGACCAGGTCCAGCTCCGGGCAGGAGATCCGGAAGTCGTCGCGCAGGGAGGTGTGACCCGCGACCAGCACGGGGCCGATCGCGCGGGTCTCGCCCGACTCCAGCAGGCCGACGACCTTCTCCACCCGCTCGTCCTCGGTGACGACGTGCCGGACCAGGCGTACGGCCTCCTCGTCGTCGCCGAGCCGCTTGAGGGCCGCGTCGAGCTCGCCGTAGGGGATGTCCCGCAGCGCGTCCACGCCCAGCAGGGCCGCACCCCGCTCGCAGCCCGCGCGGCGCTTGCCGTACTCGCCCTCGCTGTGGGAGTGCTTGACGCGGGTGTCGACGACGAGCAGGACCATGCCCTCGGCGGCGAGGTCGAAGGGGATCTGCTGCTGGGCGAGGTCCCGGGTGTCGAGGAACAGGGCGTGGCCCGTCTCGCAGCAGGCGGACGCCGTCTGGTCCATGATCCCGGTGGGGGCGCCGACGTAGACGTTCTCGGCGCGCTGGCACAGCCGGGCCAGCTGCCAGCGCTGGAGGCCGAGGTCGAAGAGGTCGTTCAGCGCGAGCGCGATCACGACCTCCAGGGCCGCCGACGAGGACAGGCCCGCGCCCGCCGGGACCGTCGAGGCGAGGTGGACGTCCGCGCCGGTGACCGGATGGCCGGCCTCGCGCAGCGCCCAGACGACACCGGCCGGGTACGCGGTCCAGTTCCGGTCGCTCTCGGGCGCGAGGTCGTCGAGGCGCAGCTCCACGACACCGCCCTCGATGTCCGAGGAGTGCAGGCGCAGAACGCCGTCCGTGCGCCGGGAGACGGCCGCGACCGCGGTGTGCGGCAGCGCGAAGGGCATCACGAAGCCGTCGTTGTAGTCGGTGTGCTCACCGATGAGGTTGACGCGGCCCGGGGCCGACCAGACACCCTCGGGCTCTGTTCCGTACAGCTCGACGAAACCGTCCCGGACCTGCTGTGCCGCCACTACTGCTCCCCTGCCGTGCTGATGTTCTGAGCGAACTCCCAGGCGTCCGCGACGATCCCCGCGAGATCCGCGCGGGACGGGTTCCAGCCCAGCTTCTCGCGGGCGGTGGCGGCGGAGGCGACCAGGGTGGCCGGGTCGCCGGCCCGGCGCGGGGCCACGATCTCGGGGATCGGGTGGCCGGTGACCTGGCGGACGGTCTCGATGACCTGCCGGACGGAGAAGCCCTCGCCGTTGCCGAGGTTGCAGATGAGGTGCTCGCCCGGCTTGGCGGCCGTCAGCGCCAGCAGGTGGGCCTCGGCCAGGTCGGCGACGTGGATGTAGTCGCGCACGCAGGTGCCGTCCGGGGTCGGGTAGTCCTCGCCGAAGACGGAGATCGCCTCCCGCTTGCCCTGGGCGACCTGGAGCACCAGCGGGATGAGGTGCGACTCGGGGTCGTGGCGCTCGCCCTGCTTGCCGTAGGCACCGGCGACGTTGAAGTAGCGCAGGGAGACGGCACCCAGCCCGTGGGCATTCGCCTCGCTGGTGATCATGAAGTCGACGGCGAGCTTGGAGGCGCCGTACGGGTTGGTGGGCTTCGTGGGCGCCGACTCGACGATCGGCACCTCCTCGGGCTCCCCGTACGTGGCGGCCGTGGAGGAGAAGACGAGCTTCTTGACGCCGGCCTCGCGCATGGCACCGAGCAGTGCCATGGTGCCGCCGACGTTGTTGTCCCAGTACTTCTCGGGCTTCACGACCGACTCGCCGACCTGGGAGGAGGCGGCGAAGTGGAGCACGCCGTCGAAGGAGGAGTCCAGCCACTTGGCCGCGTCGCGGATGTCGCCCTCGACGAAGGCGGCCCCGGCCGGGACCCCCTCGCGGAAGCCGGTGGAGAGGTTGTCGAGGACGACGACCTCGTGCCCCGCCTCGAGCAGATGCTGGGCCACGACCCCGCCGACATACCCCGCGCCACCTGTCACCAGGTACTTCATGAACTCGCTACCTCTCGCAGTCGCTGTGCCGCGGCCTCCGGACGGATGTCGTTGATGAAGACGTTCATGCCCGACTCGGACCCCGCGAGGAACTTCAGCTTGCCGGACGTACGGCGAATGGTGAAAAGCTCGAGGTGCAGCGCGAAGTCGTCCCGGTTGACGCCCTCGAACTCCTCCAACTGCCCGAACGGCGCCTGATGCCAGCCGGCGATGTAGGGCGTCGAAGGCTCGTTCTCCCCGAAGATCCGGTCGAAGCGCCTCAAGAGTTCCAGATAGACCTTGGGGAACTCTGTGCGGGCCTCCTCGTCGAGGCCGAGCAGATCCGGCACCCGGCGCTTCGGGTACAGGTGCACCTCGTAGGGCCAGTGCGCCGCGTAGGGCACGAAGGCGACCCAGTGCTCGCCCTCCAGGACGATCCGCTCACCTGCGAGCTCGCTCTCCAGGACGGCGTCGAAGAGGTTCTCCCCTCCGGTCGCCTCCTTGTGCGCCGCGAGAGAACGCAACATCAGGGCGGTGCGCGGGGTGGTGAAGGGGTAGGCGTAGATCTGGCCATGGGGGTGACCCAGGGTCACACCGATTTCCGCACCCCTGTTCTCGAAACAGAAGACCTGCTCCACGGAGGGCAGATGCGACAGCTCCGACGTCCGGTCGGTCCATGCGTCCAGGACGAGCCGTGCCTGCTCCTCCGTGAGGTCCGCGAAGGACGCGTTGTGGTCCGAGGTGAAGCAGACGACCTCACAGCGCCCCGAGTCACCGGCCAGCGAGGGGAAACGGTTCTCGAAGACCACGGCGTCGTACGACGAGTCCGGGATCTCGCTCAGCCGCTCGCCCTGCGAGGGGCACAGCGGGCACTCGTCGGCGGGCGGGTGGTAGGTGCGCCCCTGTCGGTGCGAGGCGATGGCCACGGAGTCGCCGAGCAGCGGATCCCGACGAACCTCCGACGTGGTGACGGTCCGCTCCAGCGGACGCCGGTCCACGGCGTCGCGGACGGTGTCGTCACGCAGGTCGTAGTAGATGAGCTCGCGACCGTCGGCCAGCCGGGTCGAGGTCTTCTTCACCGCTGCGCTCCTTCACTCAAA
Source organism: Streptomyces sp. SLBN-8D4 (assembly GCF_049739545.1). Classification (NCBI taxonomy): domain Bacteria; kingdom Bacillati; phylum Actinomycetota; class Actinomycetes; order Kitasatosporales; family Streptomycetaceae; genus Streptomyces; species Streptomyces sp. SLBN-8D4. Next base: position 5,677,157 of record NZ_JBMGQC010000001.1, on the reverse strand, counting down.
CATAACTAAACACAAGTAACCATCATCGCCCACCCACGTCAACATCGGAATCAAACAAAGCGCATCAGCCGAGGTGTTCAATTGCTGACTATGCAAAACCCCACAAAAGGCGCAGAAACCGCATATCTAGCGGCTGAGCTGAGGCTCCCCACCAACTGGCTCGACTACACGATCCTCGGCATCTACTTCGTCGTCGTCCTCGGCATCGGCTTCGCGGCCCGCCGCTCGGTGAAGACGAGCCTCGACTTCTTCCTCTCCGGCCGTTCCCTGCCGGCCTGGATCACGGGTCTCGCCTTCATCTCGGCCAACCTGGCCGCGACCGAGATCCTGGGGATGGCCGCCAACAGCGCGCAGTACGGCGCCTACACGGTCCACTGGTACTGGATCGGCGCCATCCCGGCCATGGTCTTCCTGGGCCTGGTGATGATGCCCTTCTACTACGGCAGCAAGGTGCGCTCGGTCCCCGAGATGCTCCTGCTGCGCTTCGACAAGTGGGCCCACCTCCTCAGCTCGGCCCTGTTCGCCTTCGCGGCGATCCTGATCGCGGGCGTGAACCTCTACGCCCTGGCGATCGTGGTCGAAGCCCTCCTGGGCTGGCCGCAGTGGGTGGCGATCGTGGTCGCGGGCGCCTTCGTCCTCGCCTACATCACCCTCGGCGGCCTGTCCTCCGCGATCTACAACGAGGTCCTCCAGTTCTTCGTGATCCTGGCGGCCCTGATCCCCCTGGTGGTCCTGGGCCTGAAGAAGGTGGGCGGCTGGGGCGGCCTCACGGACAAGCTGACGGCCGAGCACGGCGCGAACTTCACCACCGCCTGGGGCGGCACGGGCATCGGCAGCGCGAACCCGCTGGGCGCGAACTGGCTCACGATCGTCCTCGGCCTCGGATTCGTACTGTCCTTCGGCTACTGGACGACGAACTTCGCGGAGGTCCAGCGGGCCCTCTCCGCGAAGAACCTCTCCGCGGCCCAGCGCACCCCCCTGATCGCCGCGTACCCGAAGGTCTTCATCGTGTTCCTGGTGATGATCCCGGGCCTGGTCGCGGCGGCCCTGATCCCGGGCTTCGGCACCGCCGACTCGGGCTACCAGTACAACGACGCCATCCCGTACCTGATGGAACAGCTCCTGCCGAACGGCGTCCTGGGCATCGCGGTGACGGGCCTCCTGGCGGCCTTCATGGCAGGCATGGCGGCCAACGTCTCGTCCTTCAACACGGTGTTCACGAACGACATCTGGGGCCGCTACGTCGTCCGGGGCCGCGAGGACGCGTACTACGTCCGCTTCGGCCGCCTGATCACGGTGATCGGCGTCTGCGCCTCCGTGGGAACGGCCTTCCTGGCGTCCTCCTTCTCGAACATCATGAGCTACCTCCAGACGCTGTTCTCCTTCTTCAACGTGCCGATGTTCGTCGTCTTCATCGTCGGCATGTTCTGGAAGCGCGCGTCCGCGAAGTCGGGCTTCTGGGGCCTGCTCGCCGGCACGGTGGCGGCGATGGTGAACTACTTCTGGATCTACAAGCAGGGCATCATCGACATCCCCACCGACCAGGGCGCCAACTTCGTCTCCGCGATCGTCGGCTTCGTGGCGGGCGCGGTCGTGATGGTCGCCGTGTCCCTGTTCACGGCCCCCAAGCCCGCCGAGGAACTCCAGGGCCTCGTCTACGGCACGACGTCCCCCGGCATGTCCGAGCCCCCCGCCGCCGGAGACGACGCCTGGTACCGCAGGCCGGCCCTGCTGGGCTGGGGTGCGGTGGTACTGGCGGCCGCCTGCTACATCCCGTTCTCGTTCTGACCGCGGGAGGATTGAGGAACCATGTCCGAGCACCACGGCTACTCCGAACACGACGTCCAGCGGGAAGTCTCCGAACTCCAGGCCAAGTCGGCCACCGCGGCCCGCATCTTCGACCTGCGCCGCATCATCGGCGGCCTGTTCGTCCTCTACGGCATCATCGTCACGATCGCCGGAATCAACCCCTCCGACTCCTCCCTCGACAAGTCGGAGGGCGTCAACATCAACCTCTGGACCGGCCTCGGAATGCTGCTCCTCGGCATCTTCTTCCTGGTCTGGCTGAAACTGAAGCCGGTGGCGCCGGTACAGGTGGAGCCACCGGAGGAGTGACGCCGGGGTCCTGATCGCTTGTCGGGAGGCTGCGGGCGCGTGGGGGCTGGTCGCGCAGTTCCCCGCGGGCAGCTGCGCTGGGCTTGGGCGGGGCGCCTATGGGGGTGCCGGGTCGGGTTGTCGGGCGGGTGCGGGTGTGTGGGGGCTGGTCGCGCAGTTCCCCGCGCCCCTAGGTGGGTGCAGTCACCGGCGCCACTACGGACAGTTCGCCGCACCGCGGCCCTTCCAGAAGGAACCGAGCCGCCGGACCGAGGACGGATACCCCCCACCCCGGCCCCGCCCCCCACCGAACCACAGGCGCTACACAAGCCCCCACCGGGGCCGCGCAGGCCGCCGCAGGCATCAGGGGCGCGGGGAACTGCGCACAACGCCCGCCCCTACCCACCCGCGGGTGTCCGATCACCTCACCCGGTTCCACCGCCGGAGGCACCCGCCCGGTCCAGCAACCCCGTCCGCGCAGCCAACGCCGCCGCCTCCAACCGAGACCCCACCCCCAGTTTCATCAGCACCCGCTGCACATGCGTCCGCGCGGTGGACGGCGCTATCCCCATCCCCGCCGCGATCAGCCGCGTGTCCTCCCCGTCGGCCACCCGCACCAGCACCTCCACCTCCCGAGGCGTCAGCATCTGCAGCAACCGCTGCCCCTCGTCGTCCGGCTGGGCCACGGGATTCAGCAGCTCACTGAACGCCCCCTGCAACAACTGCGGAGCAACCGCCGCCTCCCCCGCCCGCGCCTTCATGATCGCCCGCTCGACCCCCTCGATGCGCTCGTCGTGCCGGACGTACCCCGACGCCCCCGCCGCGAACGCCGCCGCGATCCCCCGGGGACTCGGCACCGGACCCAGCACCAGCACAGCCACCTGCGGCCGCTCCCGCTTGATCTTCACGACCGGGTCGAACATCCCCGGCTCGGCCGGCGTGGCCGTCCCCAGCAGGCACACCTCGGGCGCCCGGCTGATCACCAGCTCCGCCGCCCCCGCGGCAGGCGCCGCCGCCGCGAGCACCCGGTGCCCGCGCAGTTTCAGCGCCGAGGCCAGCGCCTCGGCGAGCAATCGGTGGTCGTCGACCACCATGAGCCGAACTCCCATCGAGCAACCCCCCAGTCCCCCCATGGATCCGCGTGAATGCCCCACTATGGATGCCCACTGATCCGCACAGGCAGAGGCCTTCTCCCAGCACCCCCGCCCTTCATGCCCCCGGAAGCTACACGCTAGTTCGACGTTGCGCTTCCCCTACCGGTGAGAAGTGTCCCGGAACTGCTGAATTCCCGGCTTTCCTGTCGTTCGAGGACGATGTGCCGCACCTTCACGTGTCCGCACCTTCACGTGTCCGCACCTTCACGCGTCCTCGGCGAGCTCCAGCCACCGCATCTCCAGCTCCTCGCGCTCCCCGGCGAGATCCCGCAGTTCGGCGTCAAGCGTGGCGACCCTCGCGAAGTCCGTGGCGTTCTCAGCGATGGACGCGTGCAGCTTCGTCTCCTTCTCGGAGATCTTGTCGAGCTGCCGCTCGATCTTCTGGAGCTCCTTCTTCGCGACCCGCTGATCGGCGGAGCTCTTCTCCACGACGGGCTTCGACACCACGGGCGCCGAGGCGGCGGCCGCCTCCTCCATCCGCTGCCGTCGCTCCAGGTACTCGTCGATGCCCCGCGGCAGCATCCGCAAGGTGGCGTCCCCGAGCAGCGCGAAGACCCGGTCGGTCGTCCGCTCGAGGAAGAACCGGTCGTGGGAGATGACGACCATCGAGCCGGGCCACCCGTCGAGGACGTCCTCCAGCTGGGTCAGCGTCTCGATGTCCAGGTCGTTCGTCGGCTCGTCCAGGAACAGCACGTTCGGCTCGTCCATCAGCAGCCGCAGCAGCTGGAGCCGGCGCCGCTCACCGCCGGACAGATCCCCGACCGGCGTCCACTGCTTCTCCTTGTTGAAGCCAAAGGTCTCGCACAGTTGCCCGGCGGTCATCTCGCGCCCCTTGCCGAGGTCCACGCGCTCCCGTACCTGCTGGACGGCCTCCAGCACCCGCAGCGCGGGGTTGAGTTCGGCGACCTCCTGCGACAGGTAGGCGAGCTTGACGGTCCTGCCGACCACGACCCGCCCGGCCGCGGGCTGCTTCTCGCCCTCGGTCCGCGCGGACTCGGCCATGGCCCGCAGCAAGGACGTCTTGCCGGCGCCGTTGACCCCGACGAGACCGATCCGGTCGCCCGGGCCGAGCTGCCACGTCACGTGCTTGAGCAGGACCTTGGGCCCGGCCTGGACGGTGACGTCCTCCAGATCGAAGACGGTCTTGCCCAGCCGCGAGGAGGCGAACTTCATCAGCTCGCTGCTGTCCCGCGGCGGCGGCACGTCCTTGATGAGCTCGTTGGCGGCCTCGACGCGGAAGCGCGGCTTGGACGTACGGGCCGGAGCCCCCCGTCGCAGCCAGGCCAGCTCCTTGCGGACGAGGTTCTGCCGCTTGGTCTCCTCGGTGGCGGCGATCCGCTCGCGCTCGGCACGTGCGAAGACGTAGTCGGAGTAGCCGCCCTCGTACTCGAAGACATCGCCCTTCTGCACGTCCCACATGCGGGTGCAGACCTGGTCGAGGAACCACCGGTCGTGGGTGACGCAGACGAGCGCCGAGCGCCGCTCGCGCAGGTGCTTGGCCAGCCAGGAGATGCCCTCGACGTCGAGGTGGTTGGTGGGCTCGTCGAGGACGATCAGGTCCTGTTCCTCGATGAGCAGCTTGGCCAGGGCGATACGGCGGCGCTCGCCACCGGAGAGCGGCGCGATGACGGTGTCGAGGCCCTGCGGGAAGCCGGGCAGGTCGAGCCCTCCGAACAGTCCGGTCAGCACGTCGCGGACCTTGGCGTTGCCGGCCCACTCGTGGTCGGCCATGTCCCGGATGACCTCGTGCCGGACGGTGGCCGTGGGGTCCAGGGAGTCGTGCTGGGTGAGGACGCCCAGGCGCAGTCCGCCGGAGTGCGTGACGCGTCCGGTGTCGGCGTCCTCCAGCTTGGCGAGCATGCGGATCAAGGTGGTCTTGCCGTCGCCGTTGCGGCCCACGACGCCGATGCGATCGCCCTCGGAGACGCCGAGCGAGACACCGTCCAGCAGCGCACGGGTGCCGTACACCTTGCTGACGTTCTCGACATTGACCAGATTGACGGCCATTTCTCTCCTGCCCAGGGGGATCGATCGACCCTCCAGGGTAGTCCGACCGCTACGCCCCCATCACCGTCGCACCCGGCACGGGCCCTGACGCCGTACGCACCGACCGGCACGTCCCCGAGGCGCGCAGCGCGTCCGCGATCTTCGCCGCCGACCCGGGATCGCGGGCGAGGAACGCCGTGGTCGGGCCCGAGCCCGAGACGAGCCCGGCGAGGGCGCCCGCGGCGCTGCCGGCCGCGAGGGTGTCGGCGAGTTCCGGGAAGAGCGAGAGGGCGGCGGGCTGGAGGTCGTTGGAGACGGCGGCGGCGAGCGCGTCCGGGTCGCCCTCGGCCAGCGCGTCGAGCAGCGCCTCGGAGGCGACGGGCTCGGGGACGTCGAGGCCCCGCGGTGAGCCGGTCGAACTCCCGGAAGACGGCCGGCGTCGACAGCCCGCGTTCCGCCATCGCGAACACCCACGAGAAGGTGCCGCCGACGTCGAGGGGGCGCAGCTTCTCCCCGCGTCCGGTTCCGAGCGCGGCCCCGCCCACCAGGCTGAACGGCACGTCACTGCCCAACTCGGCGCAGATGTCGAGCAGTTCGGCACGGGAGGCGCCCGTCCCCCACAGCGCGTCGCAGGCCAGCAGCGCACCGGCGCCGTCCGCGCTGCCGCCCGCCATGCCGCCGGCGACGGGGATGTCCTTGGCGATGTGGAGGTGGACGTCGGGCCGCAGACCGTGGCGCTTCGCGAGGGCGATCGCCGCCCGCGCGGCCAGGTTCGTACGGTCCAGGGGCACCTGGCCGGCGTCCGGACCGGCGCAGGTGACCCGGAGCCCGTCGGCGGGTGTCACGGTCACCTCGTCGTGGAGGCCGACCGCGAGGAAGACGTTGGCCAGGTCGTGGAAGCCGTCGGGGCGGGCGGCGCCCACCGCGAGCTGGACGTTGACCTTGGCGGGGACGCGGACGGTGACACTCACGGCTGGACCGGCTCCTTCGGGGGTTCGGGGGTCGTCCCCCGAGATGACGCAGCCTCGGCGATCCGCGCGAACTCCTCGACGGTGAGCGACTCGCCGCGGGCCTGGGGCGAGACCCCGGCCGCCACGAGGGCCGTCTCGGCGGCCGCGGCCGAGCCCGCCCACCCGGCGAGCGCGGCCCGCAGGGTCTTGCGGCGCTGGGCGAAGGCCGCGTCGACGACGGCGAACACCTCGCGCTTCGACGCGGTGGTCCTGATCGGCTCGGTCCTGCGGGTGAGCGCGACGAGCCCGCTGTCGACGTTCGGTGCGGGCCAGAAGACAGTGCGGCCGATCGAACCGGCCCGCTTGACCTCGGCGTACCAGTTGGCCTTCACGGACGGGACGCCGTACACCTTCGAACCGGGCGGCGCGGCGAGCCGGTCGGCGACCTCCGCCTGGACCATGACGAGGGTGCGTTCGATGCTCGGGAAGGTGTCGAGCATGTGCAGCAGCACGGGGACGGCGACGTTGTACGGGAGGTTCGCGACGAGTGCGGTGGGCGCGGGGCCCGGCAGCTCGGTGACGTGCATGGCGTCGGAGTGCACGAGCGCGAACCGGTCCGCGCGGTCGGGCATGCGGGCCGCGACGGTGGCGGGCAGCGCTCCCGCGAGGACGTCGTCGATCTCGACGGCGACGACACGGTCGGCCGCCTCCAGCAGCGCGAGCGTGAGCGAGCCGAGCCCCGGGCCGACCTCGACGACCACGTCGTCGTCCCGGACGCCCGCGGTGCGCACGATCCGGCGGACCGTGTTCGCGTCGATCACGAAGTTCTGGCCGCGCTGTTTGGTGGGGCGTACGCCGAGGGCGGCCGCGAGTTCGCGGATGTCGGCGGGGCCGAGGAGGGTGTCTGGGGAGGGGCTGCTCACGTGGACAGCCTAGCCGCGGCCCGGTGGGGGGCCGGTCGCGGCCGCTCATCCGTGCAGACGGCCACCGCAGTGCGGCCAGGGGCTCGCCCCCCGCCGTACGTACAGCTTCTTCGCCCGGAACGTCTGCTCCGCCGCGGTTGCGTCCTGGGGGCGGCCGGAGCCCCCGAGGGCCTGCCAGGTCCTCGTGTCGAACTGGTAGAGGCCGCCGTACGTCCCCGAGGGGTCCACCGCATTCGGGCGGCCGCCGGACTCGCAGTGCGCGAGTCCCCGCCAGTTCAGGTGGTCCGCGCCCTGCACGGAGGTGGGCCTCGGCTTCGTGCCCACTCTCACGATCTGGGTGCGGGGTTCCCGGACCGTCTCAACCCTGATCCGCCGCGGCCTCTGCCTGACCCCGTTGACGGTTCTGAGGGAGTACGTGACCCGTCGCACCCCCGGTGTCCCCGCCTGGTCCACGGCCTCCGTGCCCTTGAAGAGGGAGGCGTCCTCGCTCCGCTCCTCCCGGAAGGGGATCTGCTCCTCGCGCACTTCCCTCGACGCGGTGATCCGCAGCACCGTGACGGTCTGCCCCTCGCGGGGAAAACTCCCCGGCGCCACCGAGGTGGTGTCCATCCCGCTCAGCGTGATCCCGGCCTCCTCGACAACCTCCGCCACGGTCGCCGCGTTCGTCCGGATCGTCCGTGCCCGGCCGTCGGCCATGACCGTCACGGACCGCTCGGTCCGTACGTCCAGCGCGAGCCCCTCCCGCCCGATCGGCCGGGAGCGCGAGCTGGACACGTACGCGCCCTGCGCACGCACCCCGAGCTGTTCGAGGGCCCCGTCCACCGTCCGTGCCGTGGTCCACACCTCATGCCGGTGGCCGTCGAGCGTGAGCCGCAGGGGACGCCCGTACCGCACCGCGACCTCGTCCCCGCTGGCGAGCTGTTCGCCGGGGGCGGGCGCGACCACGTCGTGCGCCCCCACCGCGACTCCCTCCTCGGCGAGCAGTTCGGTCACGTCGTCGGCGAAGGTGTGCAGCGTCCTGGGCCTGCCGTCGACGGTGAGCTCGATCGCCTTGTCCTTGGCGACGAACGCGGTGGTACCGCCGGCGAGGAACGCGACGACCAGCGCCTGCGGGAGCAGCCGGCGCATCGCGCTGTCCGGCCGCTGCGCGTAGCGGGTCCGGCGCCGGCGGGCCGCCCGGCCGCCCACCGCGGCCTGGCGCGGGAGCGTTGCGTCCGGCAGCTCGTAGGCGGGCCGGTAGGTGTCCTCGTAGGGCCGCCTGCGTGCCATGTCCGGCACCCCGTACACCTCGTGGGCGAGCGTCTCGGTGGTGTCCGGATCCGTGGGCGGCGCCTCGGGACCGCCGTACGCCGACGGTTCGTACGGCGCGGTCGGGCCGTACGCCTCGTAGGCCTCGTACGTCTCGTACTGCGAGTTGCTCACGACGACACGCTCCAGGGGTCCGGATCGGGCCCACAGAACCTAGCGGAGCGGTCGTCACTCTCCAAAGCGACGCGACTACCCGGAGTTACGTTCGAGAGGGTCGGTATCCGAAGGCGCGTGCGGTGTTGGCGGCGAGTGCCGTGGCCAACGCGTCCTCGTCGATGCCGCGCACGGCGGCCATGGCGCGCACCGTGACCGGAATGAGATAGGGGGCGTTGGGCCGTCCGCGGTACGGCACCGGCGTCAGGAACGGCGCGTCGGTCTCCACCAGGAGGAGTTCGAGGGGCGCCACGGCCACCGCGTCCCGCAGGTTCTGGGCGTTCTTGAAGGTGACGTTGCCGGCGAAGGACATGAAGTATCCGGCGCCGGCGCAGATCTCCGCCATCTCGGCGTCGCCGGAGTAGCAGTGGAAGACGGTGCGCTCGGGGGCGCCCTCCTCCTTGAGCACGCGCAGGACGTCCGCGTGGGCGTCGCGGTCGTGGATGACGAGCGCCTTGCCGTGCCGCTTGGCCATCTCGATGTGGGCGCGGAAGGACGCCTCCTGCGCCTCCTTGCCCTCGGGCCCGGTGCGGAAGTGGTCGAGGCCGGTCTCGCCGACGCCCTTGACCTGCGGGAGTGCGGCCAGCCGGTCGATCTCCGCGAGCGCCTCGTCGAGGGCCCCGGTGCCGCCGGCCCGGCGGGCCCCCTGCCGGGACCAGCCGTCGGGGTCGCCGTGGACGATCCGGGGCGCCTCGTTGGGGTGCAGCGCGACGGTGGCGTGGACGGCGTCGTATTGGCCCGCCGTCTCGGCCGCCCACCGGGAGCCCCGGACGTCGCAGCCGACCTGGACGACCGTGGTCACCCCGACCGACGCGGCTTTCGCGAGCCCCTCCTCCACGGTCCCGTCCTGCATGTCCAGGTGGGTGTGGGAGTCGGCGACCGGCACCCGCAGGGGCTCCGGGAGCGGCGGGGCCGCGTTCTTCTCGCGGGGGCTGTTCGAAGGCATGCCCCGATCCTACGAAAGGGGCATGCCCACCCGGATGGCGGAGCGGTCAGCTCGCCTTGCGCTGGAAGACGTGCAGCAGGTCGGCCAGGTGCCAGTGATGCTCCCCGCCCGGCCCCTGCGCGGTGTCCCCGGCCGCCGGTGCCTCCACGGGTCCGGCGGGGGGCGTGCTGTGCTGACGGTGCGCCGCGTCACGGGCGGAGGCGACCCGGCCGGGCCGCATGATCCGTACGACGTGGTGGTCGCAGTTCGCGCACGCGGGCTTGGAGAGCGGAGAGGGCACGATCCGCCCGTCCACCATGTACTGCACGAACTCCCGGCCGTCGCCGTCGATGTGATGCTCTATCTCGTACGACTGCTCCCACCCGTGCCCGCAGCGCATGCAGGCGAAGGAGTAGGACTCGTTGACGACAGCCGTCGCCCCGGGGTGCCCTGCGATCTCGCTCATTCCAGCTCCTGTGGTCCGCTGGTTAGAAGGACGGGTACGTCCCTCACCCCAGTGGACGCCTCGCAGGACCCGATGGCGACAGGCCTGTCGACTGTTGGAGCCGATTTGGACTTTCCTTGCCGAACCGGCCCCTCGGACCCCGCGGAGCTTTGCATTCCGAGACACCGCTTTGCCCGCACATGGGGCGCACGCTCAGAAGTCATGCGCCCTGCTCAGAGGGGGTGTGACCCACCTCATGGAGCACTTCACCCAGTGGCGTTCTTCGCGGCGACGACGGCATCGAAAACGACCCTCTTCGGGACCCCCGCCTCGACGGCCACCGCGGCGATCGCCTCCTTGCGCCGCTCCCCCGCCTCCTCCCGGACCCGCACCCTGCGCACCAGTTCCTCGTCGTCTATCTCCCCGGCCCCCTTCTCGGGCGCCCCCTCGACGACGACGGTGATCTCGCCCCGTACGCCGTCCGCGGCCCATTCGGCGAGCGCGCCGAGCTCCCCCCGCTTGACCTCCTCGTACGTCTTCGTCAGCTCCCGGCACACCGCCGCCCGCCGCTCCGCCCCGAACACCTCGGCCATGGCGGCGAGCGTGTCGTCGAGCCGGTGGGGAGCCTCGAAGTACACGAGGGTGCGCCGCTCGTCGGCGACCTCCCGCAGCCGGGAGAGCCGCTCGCCGCCCTTGCGGGGCAGGAAGCCCTCGAAGCAGAACCGGTCGACGGGCAGCCCGGACAGCGCGAGCGCGGTGAGCACCGCGGACGGCCCCGGTACGGCGGTGACCCGGACGTCCTTCTCCACGGCCGCGGCGACCAGCCGGTACCCGGGGTCGGACACCGACGGCATCCCGGCGTCGGTGACGAGCAGCACACGCGCGCCGCCGAGGAGTTCCTCGACGAGTTCGGGTGTGCGGGCGGCCTCGTTGCCCTCGAAGTACGACACGATCCGCCCCTTGGGCGTCACGCCGAGGCCCTGGGTCAGCCGCTTCAGCCGCCGGGTGTCCTCGGCCGCGACCACGTCGGCCGCGGCCAGTTCCGCCGCGAGCCGGGGCGGAGCGTCCGCGATGTCGCCAATGGGGGTGCCCGCCAGGACAAGGGTTCCAGTCACGTCCCCCATCCTCCCAGCCGCGCCCCGAACAGGACGCATCCGCCCATGCACGGGACTCACACAGCGCCGTTCCTTACGATGGCGCCGTGACCAGTACCGCGTCCTCCACGGACACCCGGCAGGACCAGGCCCCCCAGGACCGGCGGCCGTCGTGGCAGCAGAGGCTGCGCCGTTTCGGCTACACGGCCGAGGCCAGAAGCGACGTGCGCGAGCGCCTGGTGCCGTCCTTCGTCGTCCCCTCTCCGCGGATGTGGCAGGTCCTGGGCGTGCCCGGGGCACTCGCCGAGCGGGTCACCCGCTGGTCCGGCTGGCTGGGACCGCTGCTGGTGACGCTGGTGGCGGGGCTGATGCGGTTCTGGAACCTGGGCAGCCCCAAGAAGGTGATATTCGACGAGACGTACTACGCCAAGGACGCGTGGGCGCTCGTCCACCGCGGCTTCGAGCTCAGCTGGGGCAAGAACGTCGACAGCCAGATCCTGTCCTCGAACGGGCACGTGGCGCTGCCGACGGACGCCGCCTATGTGGTGCATCCGCCGGTCGGCAAGTACGTCATCGGGCTCGGCGAGCTGATGTTCGGGCTGAACCCGTTCGGCTGGCGGTTCATGACGGCGCTGCTGGGGACGCTGTCGGTGCTGATCGTGTGCCGGGTGGGCCGCCGCCTCTTCCGCTCCACGTTCCTCGGCTGTCTGGCGGGCGCGCTGATGACCGTGGACGGTCTGGCCTTCGTGATGGCGCGGACCGCGCTGCTCGACGGTGTGCTGATGTTCTTCGTGCTGGCCGCGTTCGGCTGTCTGGTCATCGACCGCGACCGGGCCCGGGAGAAACTCGCGGCCGCCCTGCCGGTCGACTCCTACGGTCTCGCGCGCCCCGACGCGCACATCGCGGACACCCTGCGCCTGGGGTGGCGCCCCTACCGGTGGCTGGCCGGCCTGCTCCTGGGCCTCGCCATGGGCACCAAGTGGAACGGACTGTTCTTCCTGATCGCCTTCGGCATCATGACCGTCCTGTGGGATGTCGGCTCCCGCAAGGTCGCGGGCGCCCGGCACCCCTACGAGGCGGTCCTGAAGTACGACCTCGGCATCGCGTTCCTCGCCATGGTGCCGGTCGCGGTCGTCACCTACGTCACCTCGTGGATCGGCTGGATCCTCTCCCCCGCGGACGGCACCGGCGGCTACTACCGCAACTGGGCGGCGACCGACGGCAAGGGCGGCAGCTGGACGTTCCTGCCCGACTGGTGGCGCAGCCTGATCCACTACGAGCACGAGGTCTACAAGTTCAACGTCGGCCTGTCCTCGCCGCACACGTACATGTCCAACCCGTGGAGCTGGATCGTCGACGGCCGCCCGGTGTCGTACTTCTACGAGTCCCCCGCGCCCGGCACCGACGGCTGCCCGGTCGACGCGGGCGGGAAGTGCGCGCGGGAGGTCCTGGCCATCGGCACGCCCCTGCTGTGGTGGGCGGCCTGCTTCGCGATCCTCTACGTCCTGTGGCGCTGGTTCTTCCGGCGCGACTGGCGTGCGGGCGCCATCGCCTGCGGTATCGCGGCCGGGTACCTGCCCTGGTTCAACTACCAGGAACGCACGATCTTCTTCTTCTACACGATCGTCTTCCTCCCCTTCCTCTGTCTCGCCGTCGCGATGCTCATCGGCGCCCTCATCGGCCCGCCACGCGCCTCCGACACCCGCCGGGTGGCGGGCGCCACGGCAGCGGGGGTCCTGGTGCTCCTGATCGCGTGGAACTTCATCTACTTCTGGCCGCTGTACACGGGAACGGCGATCCCGATCGACAGCTGGCGGTCGCGGATGTGGCTGGACACGTGGGTCTAGCGGGTCATCATTCACGTATGTGATTGAGCACCTGCTTCGGCGAATCAGGAAACTCTTGCCCCGCTTGTCACACCTCCCGCTTAGGCTGCCCACAACAACGGGGAAATCGGGGAGGGGGCCACACCATGGCCAAGGGGGTGAAGGTCGCTGTCGTCAGCACGGTGTTCGCCGTGATGGTCGGCGGGGCCGGGTACGGGGCGTACAACTTCGTGTCGGCGTTGAGCGACGACGGGAGCGGTGGGGTCGGGGACGCCAAGCGGAGCGGGCCGCCCACCGCCGACGAGGTCAAGGAGACCTCCAAGGACTTCTTCGCGGCCTGGGAGAAGGGCAGCGCGGCGGGCGCGGCCGCGTTGACGAACAACAACACGGCGGCCGAGGCGCTGCTGGCGGCCTACGGGACGGACGCCCACATCGGCGACGTGCGCATCACGCCCGGCAGGGCGACCGGCGCGACCGTGCCGTACAACGTGAAGGCAACGGTGTCGTACGACGGGAAGTCGAAGCCGCTCGCGTACAGCAGCAAGCTGACGGTCGTGCGCGGGGTGACCACCGGCAAGGCGCTCGTCGACTGGCAGCCCTCCGTGGTGTACCCGAAGCTCCAGCGGGACGACCGGCTCGTCACCGGCGAGTCCGCGAACCCGGCCATCGAGGCGGTGGACCGGGGCGGCAAGGTGCTGACCAAGGAGAAGTATCCGTCGCTGGGCCCGGTGCTGGACGCGCTGCGCGAGAAGTACGGGGACAAGGCCGGCGGCACCCCCGGTGTCGAGCTGGTCATCAAGCACCCGGACCAGAGCCCCGACACCTCGCTGCTGACCCTCGCCGAGGGCAGGGCGGGCAAGCTGCAGACCACGATCAGCGGGAGCGCGCAGGCGGCCGCCGAGAAGGCGGTGAAGCTGTACGGCCAGTCGTCCGTCGTCGCCGTCAAGCCCAGCACCGGTGCGGTGCTGGCCGTGGCCAACAACCGCACGGACGCCTTCAACGCGGCCTTCGAGGGCACCAAGGCCCCCGGCTCCACCATGAAGATCATCACCGCCGCGATGCTCATCGACAACGGCGTGACCTCGATGAACGGCCAGGCGCCCTGCCCGCCCGAAGCCGTGTGGCAGGGGCAGACCTTCAAGAACCTCACCGGCATGCAGCCCAACGAGGGCGCCTCGCTGGCCAACAGCTTCATGCGGTCCTGCAACACCGCCTTCATCAAGCTGATCGACGAGAAGCCGCTCACCGACGAGTCACTGACGCAGGAGGCCCAGAACCGCTTCGGGATCGGCGAGGACTGGAAGACCGGCATCGTCTCCTTCGACGGCAAGGTGCCCGCCGTCAGCGGCCCGGACCGCGCGGCGAACGCGATCGGCCAGGGCCAGGTCCAGATGAACCCGCTGAACATGGCCTCGGTGACGGCCACCGCGATCACCGGTACCTTCCGCCAGCCCTACGTGGTCTCGCCCCAGCTCGACGACCGCGAACTGGCCACCGCGAAGGGGCTGCCGTACAACACCGCCTCCCAGCTGAAGCAGATGATGAAGCTGACCGCGACCCAGGGCACGGCGGTCAAGGCGATGTCGGGACTCAGTGGGGACATCGGCGCGAAGACCGGTTCCGCGGAGGTCGACGGCCAGCAGGTGTCCAACAGCTGGTTCACCGGTTTCCGCAACGACATGGCCGCGGCGGCCATGACGGAGGAGGGCGGCCACGGCGGCGACGCGGCGGGCCCGATTGTCGCAGCTGTGCTACGAGCCGCAGGCTGACGTCACCCCTGCGGGACAGGGACTCTAGTCTGTTGCAGTCGTTGAGGTGGATGAGGGCATCGGGGACCCCGGAACAGCGCGGAGGAAGCGTAAGTCGTGGGTAACAGAAGGCGCGTCGCCGAGCGACGGAAGACCAAGCCCGCCGTGGTCGGCGGGATGATCGCCGTGGTCGTCGGCGGCGCCGGCATCGGCGTCTACGCGCTGTACGGCGCCGGGGCCGCGGCCGACGAGCGGACGCAGAACACGTCCGCGTCCGCCGACCACAAGCCGAAGGTCAAGACCGGCCCGCTGTCGGCGACCGAGGTCACCACCACCGCGACCACCTTCCTGACCTCCTGGCAGCAGGGCAGGGTGAGCACGGCGGCCGCCGCGACCAGCGACACCAAGGCCGCCACCACCCTGCTCACCGGCTGGACCAAGGACGCCCACCTCACCGGCGCCACCCTCACCCCGGGCACCCCCGCCGGCGGCAAAGTGCCCTTCTCCGTCAAGGCGACGGTGTCGTACAAGGGCCTCAGCAAGCCGCTGACCTACGCCAGTTCACTCACCGTGGTTCGCAACACCGCCACCGGGAAGCCCCAGGTCGACTGGACCGCCTCGCTCGTCCACCCGGATCTCAAGGACGGCGACACCCTCGTCACCGGCGAGTCCGGGACCCCGCCGATCAAGGCGGTCGACCGGGACGGCGGCGAGATCACCGAGGCGAAGTACCCGTCGCTGGGCACGGTCCTGGACGGCCTGCGGGAGAAGTACGGCAAGAAGGCCGGCGGCAAGGCGGGCATCGAGCTCAGGGTGATCCGCGGAAAGGGCTCCAAGTCCTCCGACAAAACGCTGCTGGAGCTCAGCAAGGGCACCCCCGGCACCGTGCGGACGACCCTGAGCCCGAGGCTCCAGGCGGCGGCCGAGGCGCAGGTCGCCAAGCAGGCGAAGTCCTCGGTGGTCGCCCTGCGCCCGTCGACCGGCGAGATCCTCGCGGTGGCGAACGCCGGTCACGGCTTCAACACCGCCTTCCAGGGCTCCCTCGCCCCGGGCTCCACGATGAAGGTCATCACCTCCTCGCTGCTGATCGAGAAGGACCTGGCGTCGCCGGACAAGGCGCACCCGTGCCCGAAGTACTTCACGTACGGCGGCTGGAAGTTCCAGAACGACGACAAGTTCGAGATCAAGGGCGGCACCTTCAAGGCGAGCTTCGCCCGCTCCTGCAACACCGCCTTCATCAGCCAGGCGGGCAAGCTGGACAACGACAGCCTGACCAAGCAGGCCCAGCAGGTCTTCGGTCTGTCCATGAACAACTGGGCGATCGGCGTCCCGTCCTTCGACGGCTCGGTGCCGGTGCAGAGCGCGGCCCAGAAGGCGGCCTCGCTCATCGGCCAGGGCGGGGTCCGGATGAACCCGCTGAACATGGCGTCGGTCTCCGCCACCATCGAGTCGGGCACCTTCAAGCAGCCCTACCTGGTGTCCCCCTCGGTCGACCACCGCACGCTGGCCACCGCCTCCCGCTCGATGTCCTCGGGCACGCTGTCGCAGCTGCGTGAGCTGATGGCGTACACGGCGGGCTACGGCACGGCGGCCGAGGCGATGTCCGGGGTGTACGGCGACGTCGGCGCGAAGACCGGCTCCGCGGAGGTCGACGGCCAGAAGAAGCCGAACGGCTGGTTCACCGCGTACCGGGGCGATCTCGCGGCGGCCGGCGTCGTCCAGGCGGGCGGCCACGGCGGCGACACGGCGGGCCCGATCGTGGCGGCCCTGCTGAAGCTGGGCGGCTAACCCCGCACGGGGGCGGCAGCCATATACGTCCGGCGCAGGAACCTGAGCAGCGTCTTCTGCTCGAACTGCACCACCGACACGCCCTGCGGTGTGTGGAACTCCACCACGGCCTGCACCCGTCCGCAGGGCCAGACCCGGACCTCGCCGCTGCCGGCCGGGGCCCTGAGTCCCTGCTCCAGCAGTGCCCGCGAGAAGGTCCATTCGGGGGTGCCCGGCAGGCGGATCCGTACCGAGCGCGGGTCGGTCTCCGGGTCGTAGCGCAGGACCACCGGGACTGCCTCGTCCTCCGCGATGTCCGCGTCCGAAACGATGTGGGCTCGTGCGTACTGTTCGACTACAGACATCGTGACGGCCCTCTCACGCTGCGTGACCTGTACGGAAGCTGTGCCTCCATTCTCACCCCAGCGTCGCACATTTCCTGTGTTCCGCCCCCGGGACCGAAAGCCTGCGACTTGCTGTTCGTGGCTGGACTCTCTTGCAAAGGGTTCGCAACAAGCCACTATCATCGAACGGTGCATGTGCCTGACGGATTCATAGACGCCCCCATCTCGGCGGCGACCGGCGTGGTCGCCGCGACCGCCGTCGCGGTGAGCCTGCGCGGTGCCCGCCGTGAACTGGACGAGCGCACCGCGCCTTTGGCGGGCCTGGTCGCGGCGTTCATCTTCGCCGTGCAGATGCTGAACTTCCCCGTCGCCGCGGGGACCAGCGGACATCTGCTCGGCGGGGCACTGGCCGCGATCCTCGTGGGCCCCTACACCGGCGTCCTGTGCGTCTCGGTGGTCCTGCTCATGCAGGGCATCCTCTTCGCGGACGGCGGCCTGACCGCGCTCGGCGTCAACATCACCGACATGGCCGTCGTCACGACGGTCGTGGCGTACGCCGTCTTCCGAGGGCTGGTGAAGGTGCTGCCGCGCAGGCGCGGCTCGATCACCGCCGCCGCCTTCGTGGCCGCCGTGCTGTCCGTGCCCGCCGCGGCCGTAGCCTTCACCCTGATCTACGCCGTCGGCGGCACCACCGACGTCTCCATCGGCAAGGTCGCCACCGCGATGATCGGCGTCCACGTCCTCATCGGCATCGGCGAGGCGGCCATCACCGCCCTGACCGTCGGTGCCGTCGTCGCCGTACGCCCCGACCTGGTGTACGGCGCCCGGGGCCTGCGGCAGAAGCTCAAGCTGCGGGTCGACGGCGAGCTGGTCGACGTACCGGACACCGTGCCCGTCGCCGCCGCCCGTTCGCACCGCAAGGTGTGGATCACCGGTCTGGTGACCTCCCTGGTCCTCGCCGGGTTCGTCAGCTTCTACGCCTCCGCCAGCCCCGACGGTCTGGAGAAGGTCGCCGCCGACAAGGGCATCGACGCGAGGACCGAGAAGCACGCCACCTCGGACTCCCCGCTCGCCGACTACGGCGTGCGGGACGTCGGGAACGCCCGCCTGTCCGGGGGGCTGGCGGGTGTGATCGGCGTCGGTGTCACCGTCGTCGCCGGCAGCACGGTGTTCTGGGCGGTGCGCCGGCGCCGTGGCGCCGACACCACTCCCGTGAGCACGGGCGTCTGACATGGGCGCCGGACACGCGCATCGGCTCTACCGGCACGGGCACTCGGCGGTGCACGCCCTGCCGCCGCACACGAAACTCGCGGCGGCCTTCGGTTTCGTGGTGGTCGTCGTCTCGACCCCGCGCGAGGCGATGTGGGCGTTCGGCCTGTACGCCGTCCTCCTGGGCGTCGTCGCGTACGCCGCGCGCGTGCCGGCCGGCTTCCTGCTGAAGCGGCTGCTGATCGAGGTGCCGTTCGTGGCGTTCGCGGTGCTCATGCCGTTCGTGGCGGAGGGCGAGCGGGTCGAGGTGCTCGGCGTGTCCCTGAGCGTGAGCGGTCTGTGGGGCGCGTGGAACGTGCTCGCCAAGGGCACGCTGGGAGTCGCCGCGTCGGTGCTGCTGGCGTCCACCACCGAACTGCGCTCGGTGCTGCTCGGACTGCAACGGCTCAAGCTCCCGCTGCTCCTCGTCCAGATCGCGTCCTTCATGATCCGCTACGGCGATGTCATCACCGACGAGATGCGGCGGATGCGGATCGCGCGGGAGTCGCGGGGGTTCGAGGCGAGCGGTGTCCGGCACTGGGGCGTCCTCGCGAAGTCGGCCGGTGCGCTGTTCATCCGCTCCTACGAACGCGGCGAGCGGGTGCACCTGGCCATGGTCAGCCGCGGTTACGCCGGTTCGATGCCGGTGATCGACGAGGTGACCGCGTCCCGGGCGCAGTGGTCGTACGCCCTCGCGCTCCCCTTCGCCGCCCTTGTCGTCTGCGTGCTGGGATGGGCCCTGTGACAGCTTCCCTCGAAGTGACCGGACTGGCCTTCGCCTACCCCGACGGGCACCAGGCCCTGTTCGGCGTGGACTTCTCGATCGCGCGCGGCGAGCGGGTCGCGCTGCTCGGCCCGAACGGCGCCGGCAAGACGACCCTCGTGCTGCACCTCAACGGCATCCTGAGCGGCGGGGTGGGCACGGTGAAGGTCGCCGGGCTGCCCGTGGACCGGAAGCACATGGCCGAGGTCCGGCGCAGGGTCGGGATCGTCTTCCAGGACCCCGACGACCAGCTCTTCATGCCGACCGTGCGCGAGGACGTGGCGTTCGGACCGGCGGCGGCCGGGCTGAAGGGGGAGGAGCTGGAGGCACGCGTGCGGACCGCTCTGGAGCGGGTCGGCATGGCGGACTTCGCCGGGCGGCCCCCGCACCACCTGTCCTTCGGCCAGCGGCGCCGGGTGGCCGTGGCGACCGTGCTCGCCATGGAGCCGGAGATCCTCGTCCTGGACGAGCCCTCCTCCAACCTGGACCCGGCTTCGCGCCGCGAACTGGCCGACATCCTGCGCTCGCTGGACGTCACGGTCCTGATGGTCACGCACGACCTGCCCTACGCGCTGGAGCTCTGCCCGCGCTCGCTGATCCTGAGCGAGGGCACGATCGCCGCGGACGGAAGGACCGGCGAACTCCTCGCCGACGACGAGCTGATGCGGGCCCACCGGCTGGAGTTGCCCTTCGGATTCGATCCGCGGTCCGTGACAATGGGCGCGTGACGAACGAAGAGGACACCGGATCACTGCTGCTCGACGACCAGTTGTGCTTCGCGCTGTACGCCGCCCAGCGCGCGGTGACCGCCGCGTACCGGCCGCTCCTCGACGAGCTCGGGCTCACCTACCCGCAGTACCTCGTGCTGCTGGTGCTGTGGGAGCGCGGGGAGACCAGCGTCAAGGAGCTCGCGGGGGCGCTGCGGCTGGACTACGGCACGGTGTCGCCCTTGCTCAAGCGGCTGGAGGCCGCGGGGCTCGTGCGCCGGGAGCGCGCGGCGGCCGACGAGCGCTCGGTGCTCGTCGCGTGCACGGGACACGGGGAGGAACTCAGGGAGCGCGCGGCACGCGTCCCCGGCGCGCTGCTCGCGGCGACGGATCTCGACGGCACGGAGGCCGCGCGGTTGCGCGAGGCGCTGTGGCGGCTCGCGCACCGGGCGGACGCGGCGGCCGAGCGCCCCCGCTGACCGTCCGGCCTTCTGACCTTCTGTTACCCGAAGTCACTACCCCCTGGTAACCCGGGGCCGACCTACCGGCCGGTACCTTGTGCACGATGTACTTGTGCACACTTCTCCGGGGGGAGACCAGCCATGCCTGAGGAAACCGACGTCGACACCCGGCCGACGAAGATCATGTACGTGGCCGAGGCCACCGCCCACGGCGGCCGGGACGGCTTCGTCACCAGCCAGGACGGCCAGATCGAGCTGAAGGTCGCGATGCCGCCCGCGCTCGGCGGGGACGGCGCAGGCACCAACCCGGAGCAGCTGTTCGCCGCCGGTTACAGCTCCTGCTTCCACAACGCGCTCATCCTCGTCGGCAACCGCGAGGGCTACGACCTGACCGGTTCCACGGTCGCCGCGAAGGTCGGCATCGGCCCCAACAAGCACCGCGGCTACGGCCTCGCGGTCGCCCTGAGCGTCTCCCTGCCGGTCCTCGACGCCGGCCTCGCGGCGAAGCTGGTGGACGCGGCCCACGAGGTCTGCCCGTACTCCAACGCGACCCGCGGGAACATCGACGTGACGATTCTGCTTGGCTGAGACAGGCACAGGGCGGCAGCAGGAGGAGTACGCGTGGACGTGAACGGCACAGTCGCCGAGGGCTTCGAGCCGGTCCGGGACGTGTTCGCGCGGAACTTCGAGGCGCTCGGGGACCGGGGCGCGGCGGTCGCCGTGTACCGGGACGGGCGCAAGGTCGTCGACCTGTGGGCCGGCACCAGGGACATCGACGGCACCGAGCCCTGGCGGCACGGCACCGCGCAGGTCGTGCGCTCGGCGACCAAGGGCGTCGCCGCCGCCGTACCCCTGCTGCTGCACCAGCGCGGGGAGCTGGACCTGGACGCGCCGGTGGCCGAGTACTGGCCGGAGTTCAAGGCGCGCGGCAAGGAGCGGGTGCTGGTCCGGCAGGTGCTGAACCACCGGGCCGGGCTGCCGGTGATCGACCGGCCGCTCACCCCCGAGGAGGCCCTGGACCCGCTGAAGGGTCCCGAGGCGGTCGCCGCGCAGGCGCCCGTCTGGGAGCCCGGCACGGACCACGGGTACCACGCGCTGACGTACGGCTGGATGCTGGACGAGCTGGTGCGGCGGGTGACCGGGCTCGGCGCCGGCGAGTGGATCGCACGGGAGATCGCCGGGCCGCTGGGCGCCGAGTTCTGGCTCGGGCTGCCGGCGGCGGAGGAGGCGGCAGGCCGGACGGGACGGGTCGGCCGGGTCGAGGGGCCGGAGCCCGCCGGCGGCCTGCGCGCCCGCCCCAAGCGGTCCGTCACCGAGGCCTACGAGGATCCCGGCTCCCTCACCCGCCGCGCCTTCGCCGCGATCACGCCCTTCCCCGACCAGAACGCACCGGCGTACCGGGCGAGCGCCCTGCCCGCGACCAACGGCATCGCCACGGCCGACGGGCTGGCGCGCGTCTACGCGGCACTGATCGGTGCGGTGGACGGGGTGCGGCTCTTCGACCCGGCCACGGTCGCACTCGCCCGTGCCGAGGAGTCGGCGGGCCCGGACCGCGTGCTGGTCGTGAACACCCGGTTCGGCCTGGGCTACATGCTGCACGGCAGCGCCTCGCCGTTCCTCGGCGCGGGCTCCTTCGGGCACCCCGGCCGCGGCGGCTCCCTCGGCTTCGCCGACCCGGAGACCGGCGTCGCCTTCGGCTATGTCACCAACGGCTTCCGCAAGACGGTCACGGCGGACCCGAGGGCGCAGGCGCTGGTCAGGGCGGTACGGGCGGCCCTGTAACGGCTGATGCGGCTCACACGTTGATCGAGTGGGACCTCCGCCCGGACGCCTCGTCGATCTCGTCGTGCGCCTTGGTCAGCAGTTGCATCGCGAGTTCGTTCAGCGCCCGGGCGGCGGCGACCTCCTCCCCCACCCTGGGCTGGTTGCTGTCGGTGTGGTGGCGGGTGGCGTGCCCGTGCGTGCGTACCTCGGTGCCGTCCGGCAGGCGGACCAGCGCCGCCGCCCGCGTGTGCTGGTCGTCCTCCTGGAACTCCAGCTCGATGTGCCATCCCACAGCGGTGTGTGTCATGACGATCGCCTCCGAAGCGTGTGTTTCCAGGGTGCTCCTCGGCGGGCGGCGGCGCACGGGGGTCAGCCGTCGGACTCCGGCGACGGGAGGTAGGCGCCCGGTACCTGCGCCGGTGTGTAGACCTTCTTGTCGCCGGGGTACGGCTTGGTCCACTCGTGCGTCTGGTACCAGGTGTAGCGGTTCATCTGCTCGGCGTTGGCGTAGTCCGGCACGGCGTGCGCGCCGGTCAGCCGCTGGTGCGAGGCCCAGGTCTTCCACTGCGCGGCGACTTCCCGCTTCGCCTGCGGCACCGCCGCCGAGGTCGGCGCGGGCGCCGCGTCGGCGTCCTGGGCGGCCGGGGTGTCCGTGCCGCAGGAGGGCGCCGGGCTCACGCCGAGGGTCAGCGAGGTGCGGTTGGGGACCGCCGTGAACGGGGTGGTGTCCGCCTTCGCGGTGAACGCCCCGTACATGGGGGTGGCCGCGCTGTCCTTCTGGTTCATCGGGTGGATCCCGAGGATCTGCTCGACCGTGCGGATCATCGTGATCTGCGTGTAGTAGTGGCTGTCGACGCTGCCGTGCTGGGCGTAGGGGCTGATGACCTGCACCGGGGCGCGGTGGCCGTCGACGTGGTCGAGGCCGTTCTGGGAGTCGTCCTCGACGACGAAGATCGCCGAGTCCTTCCAGTACTTGCTGTGGGAGATCTCGTCGACCATCCGGCCGACCGCGAGGTCGTTGTCGGCGACCTCGGCGGCGGCGTTGGCCGGACCGCCGGTGTGGTCGTTGGAGAACCAGAACATGTTCAGGTTCGCCGGGCCGTTCCTCTCGAAGTCCTGCTTCCAGATCTGTTCCTTGTAGATGTCCGGGACGTCGAGGTCGAACATCGGGAAGCCCTGCACGGACACGTCGTTGAGCGAGGGAATCGCCGAGCCGGTCTTGATGGGGTACTGGGTCTGGGCCCCGGTCGCCGCCATGTTCCTGGTGTCGCAGTACAGGTTCTGCCAGCTGGCACCGGCCGGCTTGGACTCGGTCGACTGGAACTCGCCGAAGTCCTTGACCGACTTGCCGGCCGCCTGCGCGCCGGTCCAGATGAAGCCGGTCTTCTGGTGGCCGAGGACGTCGTTCTCGGTGTCGTAACTGCGCGTGTACTCACCGGCGGAGGACTCGGTGTACTCCGGGTTGTCCGACTGCATCAGCCAGTTGTGGCCCTCGGCGGAGTTGGTGCCGATGTCGTAGAAGTTGTCGTAGAGGCCGAACTGCTGTGCCAGGGCGTGCTGGTTGGGGGTGACGTTCGCGCCGAAGGTGGTGAGCGCCGGGTTGCCGTTGCCCTGCGGGAGGTCGCCGTAGACCTGGTCGTAGGTGCGGTTCTCCTTGACGAGCAGGAAGACGTGCTTGATCGTCGAGGGGTCGCCGAGGCGGACGGGGACCGGGAGGGCCTTGGCGTGGCTCGTGCCCTTGGCCGTGGTGACCGAGCCGGGTGTCCAGCCGTTCTGCTGGAAGACCTTGGCGGTCTGGGACCTGATCACGAGGTCGCTCGGCAGCGTGAACTCGGTGAGGCTGGACGTGGTGTCGTGGGTGCCGTGGCCGGAGGCGGTGGTGGGGCGGCGGGCGTCTATGCCGCGGGTGTTGGACACGACGACCTGCTTGCCGACGGTGGTGACCTCGGCGGGGAAGTAGTCGGTGGGAAGCAGGCCTACGTAACTCGCGGGTTCCTGCGGGGATTTGTAGCGGTAGACGGCGACCGCGTTCGCACGGCCCAGCGTCACAAGCAGCCGGCCGTCGTCGGTGAGGGTGACCGCGTCGGGCTCGTAGCCGACCTTCGCCTCGGGCCAGGGCTGGGTGGCGATGGTCTGGACGACCTTGTCCTTGCGGGTGTCGATGACCGAGACACTGTTGTCGGCGGTGTTGGTGACGAACACCGCGCCCTTCTTCGCGTACACGGCGGTCGGGTGCAGACCGACGTCGACGGAGCGGACCGCGGCGGAGGGGTTCGCGGTGTCGATGACGCTGACCGTGCCGGTGGTGGCGGCGCCGGTGTCCGGGTCGGCGGGCACCTGGGTGCCGTAGGAGTTCATGGTGGTCTCGCCGGCCCTGGCCGGACGGCCGCCCTCGTTGCTGACGTACAACCTGCCGCCGACCAGGGCGAGTCCGCGCGGGGCGTTGCCGACTGCCCACGTCTGCTGGACGGTTCCGGTCGCCGCGTCCAACGCGACCACCTTGTTCTGGCCGTTGACCGCCGCGTACACGGTGGAGCCGTCGGGCGAGAACACCGCCGCGCCCACAAGGGCCTGCTGGGTGCCGACGGCCGGGATCGGCACGGCCACCGGGTCGGCGAGGGTGCCGTCCGCGGCGACGGTGAACTTGGTGTAGCCGGTGGCCTGGCCGAGCCACAGGTACTTGCCGTCGGGCGAGTAGGCGGGGCCCTCCTGGCCGACCGCGGAGCTGCTGATGCGCAGGTCGTCGGCCGCGTTGGCGCCGATCTTCTGCTTCACCTGGCCGGTCGCCAGGTCCATGATCACCAGCGCGGCGTCGCCGTCGGCGACCGCGGCCGCGAGGTGGGTGCCGTCCGGGCTGACGGTGGACGACATGATCTTGCCGTCGTTGATGACGGTCCGGCTGCCGTACGGCTTGAGGTACTGGTCGCTGGAGATGACCTGGCCCCTGGCGGTGTTCTGCGCGACCTGCTGGGTGCCGAACTGGTAGGTGGAGGCGACCGCGGTGCCGGTGACGCCGAGGGCGACGGCGATACCGGCCGTCACCAACGTGCTCCGGCGGCTGAGGCGTCTGGCCTTCTCGCTGCTCCGGCGCCGGCGTGTTACCTGCATGGGGTTATCCCTTCGAGGTGGTGTCCAGCAGCTCGACGTTGCCGTCGAACTGCCACAGCGGGTTGGGCGCGTCCCCGGTGGAGGTCCGCACCAGGAAGTAGCCGTTGACTTCCTTCGGCCCGTCGCCGTCGGCGACGAACCGCCCGTCCGATCCGACGTCCAGCTGATAGACAGCCGTCCCCGCCACCGGTACGCCGGGCAGGTGCCAGGTCACGACACACCGCCAGTCATTGCCCGCCCCCTGTTGAGCGGCCTGGCCGTCGCTCTTGGTGCACGCCGCCGAGGTCCTGAGCTGTGCCTCGGTGACGGCGGGGCGATGGAGTTGTTCGGTCTGCGAGCGGTAGAGATGGGCGAAGGTCGTGGCGAGGGAGCGCTGGACCTTGGCCTGGGTGATGCCCGTCGAGTCGGTCGCGACGGCGATCCCCGCGACGGTGAGAACGGTCAGCGCGGCCAGGGGCAGCACGCCCACGGTGAACGCGCGGCGCCCGGCACCGTCGTAGGCGAGATTGGTGAAGTCCCGCCGGAGGAACAGCGAATGGGCCAGTACGGTCGCGAGGACGGCCCACGCCAGGCTGACGGCGACGCCGATCAGGAGCGGGGCGAGCTGGGCCGGGGCGGTGAACAGGCCGTTCCAGGAGATGAAGGCGTAGCCGGGCAGGGCGAGGCGTACGGCGACGGGCAGCGGCAGCATCTGGGCGACCTGCATGCCGAGCGCGACGAGCGGCGGCAGCAGCAGCCCCGTCGGGGACCGTCCGAGGGCGACCGACCCGAGCAGGCCGATGGCGGCGAGGGCCAGGGTCGGGGCGAGGGCGGCGACCCAGGCGAGCAGGACCCTCCCGGCGGCATCGGAGGGGGTCAACAGGTGGCCGTCGAGGCCGACGAGCGGCTGGTTGCCGACGGAGGCGAGTCCGCCCACGGTGCTGGAGCAGGCGAGCCCGGCCACGAGCGGCAGGATGACCGTGAGGCCGGCCAGTGCCTTCGCCGCGAAGATCCGCCGCGGTGAGCGGACGGCGACCAGCAGGTGCCGCCAGGTGCCGAGCCGGTCCTCGGCGGCGAACATGTCACCGGCGACCACCGAGGTCAGCAGCGGAAGGGCCCAGGTGCCGGCGAAACCGAGCATCACCAGCGGTCCGGCCCAGCCGGTGGCGTGCATCCAGCGGCCGAAGAGGGTGTCGGAGGGCAGTGTGCTCTGCCCGCTCACCCCGGCGACGAAGAGCCCCGGCGCGATCCAACAGGCGAGGACGATAAGGCGGATGCGCCACTGGGAGAACAGCTTGACCAGCTCGAAGCGGTAGCTGCGCGACACCGGGGCCGGCCCGGAGTGGACCGGGGTGGCGGCCGCGGCGACAGTGGTGGTCATCGGCGTTCCTCGCGGTCCTCGGTCAGGGCCAGGAACGCGGCCTCCAAGGGCGAGACCACGGGCGCCAGTTCACGCACCGCGACGCCCGCCGTCACAAGCCGCGCCACCAGGTCGTCGAGGGCGGGCACCAGCGCGCGGACGACGAGCGGTCCGGTGTCCTGCCGGGTGCCGGCGTCGTCGACGATCCCGATCCCGTCCATGCCCTCGGCCAGCCGCCGCGCGGCCCGCGGGTCGGACGTCCGTACCCGGTAGTCGAGTTCACGGCTCTCGGCGGCCAGTTTGCCGAGCGGGCCCGAGAACACGACCCGTCCCGTGGCCAGGATGGTGACCTCGGAACACAGCACCTCCAGGTCGTCCATACGGTGGCTGGAGACCACGACACTCGTGCCGTCCGCGGCGAGCCGGTTCAGGACTCCGTGCACCTGCCGTTTGCCTGCGGGGTCGAGCCCGTTGGACGGTTCGTCGAGCACGAGCAGCCGCGGCCGGGTCAGCAGGGCGGCGGCGAGGCCGAGCCGCTGGCGCATGCCGAGGGAGAAACCGCGGGCCTTGTCGTCGGCCACGTCGGTGAGCCCGACCTGGTCGAGCACCTCGTCGATGCCGGCCGTACGCGCGTCGCGGCCCCGGAGTTCGGCCAGCGCGGCGAGGTTCTGCCGGGCTGTGAGCGAAGGGTAGAGACCGGGCCCGTCCACGAACCCGGCGACCCCGTCGGGAGCGGCGAACGCCCGTCCGACCTCGGTCCCCAGGATCTCCAGGCGGCCGGCGTCGGCGACGGCGAGGCCCAGCAGGAGCCCGAGCAGGGTCGTCTTGCCGGCGCCGTTCGGCCCGACCAGGCCGTGGATCTGGCCCCGCGTCACATCGAGATCGACGGCGTCGAGCGCCACGACGTCACCGAAGCACTTGGTGATCCCGCGGGCCCGGACTGCGTGGAGTGTGTCCATGGTCCCCTTCTTCCGAAGTACGCAGGGACCCTAGGGACGGCACACACCCCCGCCACGGACGGCGGGCTGAACGCTCATGGAACGGACCGTCAAAACATGGGCAAGTAGGCAAACAGAGAGGCGACGTTGGGCCGCAATTGGGCGGCGCCTGGGACAAAACACCCGGGCCGGACGGCTAACCGGCGTGCAGCATCAGCCCGATACCCACCACGAGCAGCCCGGCAGCCGCGATCCTCGGCGCGCCGAACCGTTCCTTGAAGAACACGGCGCCGATGGCCGCGCCGACGATGATCGAGGACTCGCGCAGGGCCGCGACCGGAGCGAGTTCCGCCCTGGTCTGGGCCCACAGGACGAGCCCGTACGCGGCCACGGAGAGGGCGGCGCCGAGGAGACCGACCCCGGCGAACGGCCGCAGGACGGCGGCGAACCGGCCGCGCCACCGGTGCAGGGCGTACGCCGGGACCACGATGCCCTGCACCGCCATCAGCCAGGCGATGTACCCGAGCGAGGAGCCGGAGGCGCGCACCCCGAGCCCGTCGACGACGGTGTACGCGGCGATGGTCAGGCCGGTCGCCAACGCCGCGCCGATCGCCGGCCAGTTGGGCCGTCGGCCGCGCAGCCCCCACAGGGCGACGCCGGTGAGTCCCGCGCAGGACAGGGCGATTCCGGCGGCGGCCCACCCGTCCGGCACCTCGTGCGCGAACAAGGCCGCCAGTACGGTCACGACCAGGGGCGCGGTGCCGCGCGCGATCGGATAGGCCTGTCCGAAGTCCCCGAGCCGGAAGGACTTCATCAGCAGCGCGTAGTAGGCGATGTGGATGCAGGCCGAGCCGAGCAGGTACGGCCAGGCCCGCGCCGCCGGCACCGCGGTGAACGGGGTCATCGCCAGCCCGATGAGCATCCCCCCGCCCGCGATCAGCGTGAACCCGACGAGCTTGTCGGTGATCTGGTGCGCGATGGCGTTCCAGCCGGCGTGCGTGACGGCGGCGAGCAGCACGGCCGCCGTGACGAGAGGCGTCACGCGGTGCGCTCGCGGACGTCCACGACGGCGGCACCGGCGTGGGCCACCAGGTCCTCGGGGGCGATGGGGAAGACGGCGTGCGGATTGCCGGCGGCGGCCCAGACGAGGTCATGGCCGAGCAGCGAACGGTCGGCCAGCACCCGGGTCCTCGTACGGTGCCCGAAGGGCGGCACGCCCCCGATGGCGTACCCGGTCGTCTCCCGTACGACATCGGCCTTGGCCCGGGTGACCCTGTCGGCGCCGAGCTCCCGCCGGACGAGTTCGAGGTCGACGCGGGACGCCCCGTCCATGAGCACCAGCACCGGAACCCCGTCCGCGGCGAAGATCAGCGACTTGCAGATCTGGCTCAGCTCGCACCCGACGGCCGCGGCGGCCTCCTCGGCGGTACGGGTGGCGTCCGGGAAACGGCGGACCCTCGCGGTGAGTTCATCGAGCCCGAGCACGCGCAGGGCCTCGGCGAAACGGGGGTGGGCGGCGTCTGCGGTCGTCATGCCCGCCACGCTAGCGGTGGGTGTACGGGCCACGCGACCCGGTTTGCGGGGCCGCTTCCGGTCACTTCGGGCAGGATGCTGCGATGACCCCGCCTCCCGCCATACGCCCCTACGGCCCCCGGGACCGTGACGCCCTCGACGAGATCTGCGTCCGCACCGCGCACCTGGGCCAGGACGCCCGCCCCCATTACACCGACGCCGGCGTCTTCCCGGCGGCCTTCGCGGCGCCGTACGCCCATCTCGAACCGGAACTCGCCTTCGTCCTGGACGACGGGAAGGGGGAGGCCGCCGGGTATGTCGTGGGGACCGCCGACACGCCCCGGTTCGTCGCGGAGTACCGCGCGCGGTGGCTGCCCCTCGTGGCCGACCGCTATCCGGAGCCAAGCGGCCCGCCGCGCACCCCGGACGAGGAGATCGTCGCGCTGCTGCACAACCCGGAACGGATGATCGTGCCCGAAGTCGCCGACTATCCGGCCCACTTGCACATCGACCTGCTGCCGCGGTGGCAGGGCCGCGGGTTCGGTCGGGCGCTGATGACGGCCCTGTTCCGCGCACTGCACGAGCGGGGCGTGGCCGCCGTACACCTGTCCATGGTGAGCGCCAACAGGCCCGCGCGTGCCTTCTACGACCGTCTCGGCTTCCACGAGATCGCCGTACCGGATGCCGGGCCGGTCACCTATCTCGGCCGGTCCACGGCAGAAGAAGGCCGGTGAGGACACCCCCCTCACCGGCCTGCTCCTCTCGCACGGGGTGCGTCAGACGCGGACCAGCTCCCGGTCCTCGTCCGGGTCCGCGTCCTTCTCGGCCCGGGTGCGCAGTCCCTCGCCCTCGACGTCGACGTTGGGCAGCGCGCGGTCCAGCCACTTCGGCAGCCACCAGGCGCGGTGGCCGAGCAGGGCGAGGACCGCCGGGACGATCGCCATGCGGACGACGAACGCGTCGAAGAAGACGGCGACCGCGAGGCCGAAGCCGATCATCTTGATCATCGACTCACCGGAGCTGATGAAGCCTCCGAAGACGGCCATCATGATGACCGCGGCGGCGACCACGACCCGGGCGCTGTGCTTGAACCCGGTGACTACGGCCTGGCTCGGGGACTCGCCGTGGACGTACGCCTCCCGCATGCGGGTCACGAGGAAGACCTCGTAGTCCATCGCGAGGCCGAAGACCACGCCGACCATGAAGATCGGCATCATCGACATGATCGGGCCGGTCTCCTCGACACCGAGCAGCCCGCCGAGCCAGCCCCACTGGAAGACCGCGACCACGGCACCGAGCGCGGCGAGCACCGACAGCAGGAAGCCGAGGGCCGCCTTCAGCGGGACGAGGATCGAGCGGAAGACCACGATCAGGAGGAGGAAGGCCAGGCCCACGACCAGGGCCAGGTACGGGATGAGCGCGTCGCTCAGCTTCTGCGAGAAGTCGATGTTCAGCGCGGTGGTGCCGGTGACGAGGACGTCCGCGTCCGCCTTGGACGCCACGTCGTCCCGGATGGCATACACCAGGTCCTCGGTCTGGGTCGAGGACGGCTTGGAGCCGGGGACGACCGTGATGGTCGCGGTGTCGCCGGCCTTGTTGAAGGTCGCCGGGGTGACCGTGACGACGTCCTTGAGGCCCTTGATGCCGTCGGTCACCGAGTCGGCCGCGGCCTTCGGGTCGCCGCTGTTCTTGGCGTCGACCACGATCATCAGGGGTCCGTTGAAGCCGGGCCCGAAGCCCTCCGAGAGGAGGTCGTAGGCGCGGCGCTGGGTCGTGGACGTCGGCTGCGAACCGTCGTCGGGCAGGCCCAGCTGCAGATGGCTGACCGGGAGCGCGACGGCGCCGAGGCCGAGCACTCCGAGCAGCAGCACGGCGGCCGGGCGACGGATGACGAAGCTCGCCCAGCGGGTGCCCATGTTGGGCTTCACCGGCTGCGCAGGCTTCACCGGCTGCATCGAACCGGCGGCCTTCTCGGCCGACTTCTTGCCTTTCTCGCCCGCCGGGCGCACCTTCCGGCCCGCGTATCCGAGCAGCGCCGGGATCATGGTCAGCGCGATGAGGACGGCGATCACGACCGTGCCCGCCGCGGCGAGGCCCATCTTGGTCAGCATCGGCACGTTGACGACCGAGAGACCGGCCAGGGCGATCACGACGGTCAGGCCCGCGAAGACCACCGCGGAACCGGCGGTGCCGGTGGCCCGGCCCACCGCCTCCTCGCGGTCGCGGCCCTCGGCCAGCTCGGCGCGGTAGCGGGAGACGATGAACAGCGCGTAGTCGATGCCGACCGCGAGGCCGATCATCGCCGCGAGCGTGGACGTGGTGTCACCGAGGTCGAGCGTCTTGGCGAGGACGGTGATGGTGGAGACGCCGATGCCGACACCGATGATCGCGGTCAGCAGCGGCAGCCCGGCCGCGATCATCGAGCCCAGGGTGATGACCAGGACGACCGCGGCGATGGCGAGACCGATGGCCTCACCGACTCCCCCCGCGTCGGGCTGGGCCTGGAGCGCGTCGCCTCCGACGTCGACGGTCAGGCCGGAGGCCCGGGCGTCGTCACCGGCGGTTTCCAGGGCGTCCCTGGTCGCGTCCTTGAGACCGACGGCGGGGGCGTCGTACTTCACCGAGAGGTAGGCGACCGTGCCGTCCTTGCTCACCGCGTGGGTCGTGAACGGGTCGGTGACGGAGACGACCTCGGAGCCGTCGCTCAGCTCCCTGACGGTCTTCGCGACGGTCGCCTTGTTGGCGGCGTCGGTCATCTTCTCGCCCTCGGGCGCCTTGAAGACCATGCGCCCGGTCGCGCCGTCGGCGCTGGCGCCGGGGAAGCGCTGTTCCAGCAGGTCGAAGGCCTTCTGCGCCTCCGTGCCCGGAATGGAGAAGGAGGTCGATCCGGCGGTCGGCGCATTGACCGCGCCGACGCCCGCGAGCGTCAGCAGGGCCACCCACATGAGGGCGACGAAGTGCCGTCGCCGGAAGGCGAGCCGGCCGAGTCTGTAGAGGAAAGTGGCCACGAAGGCGTGCTCCCGGTCAGGTCGTGGTTCTTCAAGGCAAGGTTGATCAGCCCGACGACGTGAGCGGTTACGTCAGGTGGAGGGCTTGCTGGGGAGGACTTGCTGGGGAGGGGTCAGGCGGTGGGAACGCCGAGTGCGGGGAGGACCACGGCGTCGATGTACGAAAGGAGGAACGCCTGGGTCGGCGGCAGCTCGTCGATCATGGTCCGGGCGGCGAACCCGCCGATCATCATGTGGATCATGAACTCGATCGCCGGGTTGTCCTCGCGGACCTCGCCCCGGTCGATCGCCCGCTGCACCAGGCGGCGGAACTCCGCCGTCTCCGGCTCGATGAGATGTTCCCGGAACGCCTTCAGGAGGTCCGGGTTGCCGTGGATGGCCATGGCAAGACCCCGCATGAGCGCGGAGTTCTGCTCCATCGTGCAGTCGTCCGAGCGCATGGTGAGGGCGTGCAGGTCACCTCGGAGCGACCCGGTGTCGATGTCGTCGAGACCCATACCGCCGGGCTTGGTGTGCCGCACCGCCCTCGCGACCAGCTCGGCCTTGCCGCCCCACTGGCGGTACAGCGTGGCCTTGCTGGAACGGGTGCGGGCGGCGACGGCGTCCATGGTGACGGCGTCGTAGCCGACCTCCCTGAGCAGTTCGAGCACGGCCTCGTACAGCTCGGCCTCACGCTCGGGGGTGATGCGGCTGCGACGCGCGGTCGAGACCTCGGTCATGTCACTCACCCTTTCCGCTCCGGGACTTCGAACGACACTGTTTCGTACGACACGAATGTAGCGCATTCTCCAGCGAAACGAAACGGTTTCGTTCGTGTTGTGAGTCACCCCGCCTCTGTCACAGGTCACGGCTCACCGATTTTTCATAAGTTGCTCCGGTCCATCCCCCGGAAAAGCATGGGGAGGTGAGCTATCTGCGCCTTCCGCATCTGAGCGGCGACCTGTTGTGCTTCGTCGCCGAGGACGACCTCTGGCTGGCCCCTCTCGACGGCCCCGGGCGCGCCTGGCGCCTGACCGTCGACCGCACCAAGGTCGGTCATCCGCGCTTCTCGCCCGACGGCAGCCACATCGCGTACACGAGCTGGCGCAGTCTCGTGCCCGAGATCCACCTGGTCGACGTGGACGGCGGACCGGGCCGCCGGCTCACCTACTGGGGCTCCGCGGACACCCAGGTCTGCGGCTGGTCCGCGCAGGGCACCATCCTCGCCGTCGCCTCCCACGGCGAGCCCTTCTCGTACTTCACCTGGGCCTACAAGGTCCCCACCGACGGCTCCCCCGGCCGCAAGCTCCCCTGGGGCCCGGTCTCCGACATCCAGGTCGCCGACCGCAAGACCCTCCTGCTGACCGGCACCCCGCCGCACGAACCGGCCGCCTGGAAGCGCTACCGGGGCGGCGCCACGGGCCGGCTCTGGCTGCACGGCGAACGCCTGCTCCCCGACCTCGGCGGCCACCTCCACTCCCCCATGTTCGTCGGCGACCGGATCGCCTTCCTCTCCGACCACGAAGGCGTCGGCAACCTCTACTCCTGCGCCCACGACGGCTCCGACCTGCGCCGCCACACCGACCACGACGCCTTCTACGCCCGGCACGCCTCCAGCGACGGCACCCGGGTGGTGTACCAGTGCGGGGGCGACCTGTGGATCGTCGACGACCTCTCCGCCGAGGCCCGCAAGCTCGACGTACGGCTGAGCGGTCCGCGCGCGGGACGCCGTCCGTACCAGGTGCCCGCCGCCCAGCACGTGGACGGCATCTCGGTCGACGAGACGGGCCGCGCGAGCGCCGTCGTCGTCCGCGGCAGCCTGTACTGGCTGACCCACCGGGACGGCCCCGCGCGCACGATCACGGACACCCCGGGGGTACGGGTCAGGCTCCCGGAGATGCTCGGTTCCGTCGGCCAGGTCGCGTATGTGACGGACGCGGAGGACGAGGACGCGGTCGAGATCGCGTACCTGCCGCGGGCGACCGGCGACCGCGCGCCGCGACGGCTGGCCTCGGGCGAGCTGGGCCGGGTCCTGGAGCTGGTCTCCGACCCGAGCGGCGAGCGCCTGGCCATCGCCTCGCACGACGGACGCCTGCTGCTCCTGGACGCCACGGAGGAATCCAACGGGGAAGTCACCGAGCTGATCCGCTCCGTCAACGGCCCGGTCCGCGACCTCGCCTTCTCCCCGGACGGCACCTGGCTGACGTGGTCGCACCCCGGCATCGGCCGCTCCCTGCGCCAGATCAAGCTGGCCCGCATCAAGGATCGTCTGATCGTGGACGTCACGAACGGCCGCTTCGAGGACGAGAACCCGGTCTTCACACGGGACGGCCGCTACCTGGCCTTCCTCTCCTGGCGGGGCTTCGACCCGGTGTACGACGTCCACACCGGCGACCTGTCCTTCCCGCTCGGCTGCCGCCCCTACCTGGTCCCCCTGTCCTCGGCGACCCCCTCCCCCTTCGCCTTGAACCCGGAGGGCCGCCCGGCCGCCGGTGGGCTGGACCCGGTCGAGGACGAGAGCGGCGACGGCGGGGCCGTGACGGTCGAACTCGAAGGGCTGGAGAGCCGGGTGACCCCCTTCCCGGTCCCCGCCTCCAAGTACTCGGCGCTGCACCCGGTCGCCGGCGGCGGCCTGGTCTGGCTGCGCTGGCCGATCTCGGGCGCCCTCGGCGAGACCTTCGTCAACCCGGACGACACCTCCGAGCGCCCCACCCTCGAACACTTCGCCATCGGCAAGGCGAAGAAGACCGAACTCGTCGAGCACCTCGACTGGTTCGCGGTCAGCGGCGACGGCTCCCGGCTGGTCCTCGTCGACGAGGGCGACCTGCGCGCGACCCCCGCCACCGAGTCCGGCGACAGCGACTCGACCGTCTGGATCGACCTGCGCCGCATCCTCCACGAGGTCGACCCTGCCGCCGAGTGGCGCCAGGCCTACGAGGAGGCGGGCCGGCTGATCCGGGCGTACTTCTGGGACCCGGGGATGTGCGGCATCGACTGGGACGCGGTCCTCGACCAGTACCGCCCGCTGCTCGAACGGGTCGCCTCGCCCGACGAGTTCGCCGACCTCCTGCGCGAGGTCCTCGGCGAACTGGGCACCTCCCACGCCTACGTCACCGCCGCCCGCCGCAACGAGGGCCCCCCGCACTACCAGCGCCGCCAGGGCCTTCTGGGCGCCAACTTCGAGCTCAGGGAAGGCGGCTGGACGGTCCGGCGGATCCTGCCCGGCGACTCCTCGGACTCCAAGGCCCGCTCCCCGCTGGCCGGCACCGGAATCCGCGAAGGCGCGGTCCTCACCCACGTGGACGGCCGCCCGGTCGACGAGCTCGCGGGCCCCTGTCCCCTGCTCGCGGCGGCGGGCGGCACGACGGTGGAGCTGACGTTCACCCCGGCCGAGGGCGAGGGCCGCTCCCGCCGGGTGGCGGTGGTCCCGCTCGTCGACGAGCGACCGCTGCGCTACCAGGACTGGGTGGCCAAACGCCGTGCCGTCGTAAGGGAGTTGAGCGAGGGCCGCTGCGGCTATCTGCACATCCCCGACATGGGCGGCTCGGGCTGGGCCCAGTTCAACCGGGACCTGCGCATGGAGGTCTCCCGCCCCGCGCTCCTCGTCGACGTACGCGGCAACGCGGGCGGCCACATCAGCGAGCTGGTGGTGGAGAAACTCACCCGCAAGATCCTCGGCTGGGACCTGACGAGAAACGCCCAGCCGGTGTCGTACGCCTCGAACGCCCCGCGTGGGCCGGTGGTGGCCCTGGCCGACGAAGCGACCTCCTCGGACGGCGACATGATCACGGCGGCCTTCAAACTGCTGAAGCTCGGCCCGGTGGTGGGCCAGCGCACCTGGGGCGGAGTGGTCGGCATGACCGGCCGCCACCAGCTCGGGGACGGCACGGTGATCACGGTTCCGATGAACGCGGCCTGGTTCGACGCGTACGGCTGGTCGATCGAGAACCAGGGCGTCACCCCGGACCTGGAGATCCTGCGCACCCCCCTGGACTGGGCCGAGGGCCGGCACGCCCAACTGGACGACGCGGTACAGCTCGCGCTGGACCTGCTGAAGACGAACCCCCCGGCATCGCCGCCGGACTACCGGGACGTGCCGGACCGGTCGAGGCCGAAGTTGCCGCCAAGATCTTGAGAAGGGGCGCGGGGCGGCTTTCTGGCTTTCTGGCTTTCTGGCTTTCTGGGGCGCGGGGAACTGCGCGACAAGCCCCCACCGCCCCGCACCCGACAACGAACCCAAAAAACGCAGGGTGCCCTCCCAACAACCAGAGGGCACCCCACGCTTCAAGCAGTGACTACATGTCGTAGTCGGGGTCGAGCCGCTCCTGCTCCTCGCGCTGGAGCCGCTCGGCCTCCTCGTCACGCATACGGTCGCGGTCCGGGCCCTGGCCCTGGCCCTGACCCTGACGACCGCGCTGGGCCTGCTCCCGGCCCTCCTGGGCCTTCTGCTTGGCCTGCTGCTGCCACTGCTCGGACTTGTCCTGGAACTGGTCCTTCATACCCATGTGGGTTCACTCCCGTGGGGGTGAGGGGAAGAGCCCCGGTCCGGGGCCTCGACCAGATTCACACGCCCGGACAAAGAGCGCATTTCGATCAACTACGGTGCGTAGCGCGCGCTTCCTCATCCGCCGCCCCACCTGCACCGACGAGTCCCACCCGCATGCCCTCCAACCGCTGTCCGAACCGCCGCATCTCCCGCTGCCCGACGGTCCCGATGAGCCCTGGCAGGTACCCGCGCATCCCCTGCATCCCGCGCAGCCACCCCTGCCCGTACACATGGCTCGACCGCCGCTCGATCCCGGCCACGATCCGCTCGACGGCCGGCCCCAGCGGATACGTCTTGTTCGCCGGCCACGGCAGCCGCTGCCTGAGCTCGCGCATGACCTCGTCCTGGTCGGCGCCCCGCACCATGTCGGTGTCGGTCCACGACAGATACCCGACCCCGACCCGCACGCCCCGGTGGCCGACCTCGGCCCGCAGACTGTGCGCGAACGCCTCCACACCGGACTTGGACGCGCAGTACGCGGTCATCATGGGCGCCGGGGTGATCGCGGCGAGGGAGGCGATCTGGAGCAGATACCCGCGGCTCTCCATCAGCACCGGCAGGAACGCCCGCGCGGTGACGGCCGATCCGATGAGGTTGACCTCGATCACCCGCCGCCACGCCTCCGGATCGGAGTCCACGAAGGGCCCGCCGGTCGCGACCCCGGCATTGGCGACCACGACGTCGACCTTCCCGAACCGCGTCTTGACCTCCTGCGCGACCCGGGCCATCGCCGCATGGTCGGTGACGTCGGCGTACCAGTGGTCGCTGTCGCCGTGCAGCCGCCCGGAGAGCTCCTTCAGCGCGTCCGGCTCCAGGCCGACCAGCGCGACCTTCGCCCCGCGCGCCGACAGCTTGCGGGCGAGCAGCTCGCCCACGCCCCGCGCGGCCCCCGTGACGACCGCGACCTGTCCTTCGAGTCCGACCCTGCTCATGCGCCCTCCTTGACCTGGACGTACGTGGTGACGAGTTCCCGGATCCGCGCGCTGACCAGCTCGGGCGCCTCGACCGGTGTCATGTGGCCGAGGCCGGGCAGTTCGGTCACCCCGAGGCAGTTGGGCAGCGCGGCGGCCAACTGGTGTGCGTGCACGGGCGGGGTGAGCCGGTCGGCCGTACCGACGACGACGGCCGTCGGCACGGTGAGCCGCCGTACACCGTGATCGAGATCGAGCAGATCGAGGACCTGCGACCAGGCGTACCGCACCTTGCGCGGACAGGCGTGCACGATCCGCGCGCACGCCTCCACCATGTGCGGGGCCGAACCGGGGCCCATCGTCCCGTACTTGAGGATCCGCAGGGCCAGCGGCGTGACCGGTCCGAGCGGCGCCCGCGCCCCGAGCACGTGCCGGGTCAGCCAGGTGCGCAGCCGTCCGGCCCGGATCGGTACCACGGTCGACTCGGCGACCAGCCGCGACGAACCGGTGCTGCACAGCAGGACGGCCGCCGCACGCTTTTCGAACCCTGGGCGCCCAGCCGCGGCCATCACCGTCATCCCGCCCATGGAGTGACCGGCGATCACCGCCTTCTCGTCCGGCCCGAGGGTCGCCTCCAGCACGGCTTCGAGGTCGTCGGCGAGGCCGTCCGCACTGCACGCCGGACTCGCCGGACTGCGTCCGTGGCCGCGCTGGTCGTACGCGACGACCCGGTGGTCCACGGCGAGTTCACGGATCTGGGCGGCCCAGAAGGCGGTCGAACAGGTCCAGCCGTGCGCGAGGACGACGGGGGGCGCGCCCTCGGGCCCGTGCACCTCCACGTGCAGGCGGGCGCCGTCGGCGGACAGGACGGTGAGTTCGCGCGCCGGGACAGGCGGGGCGTACGGCCCGGAGACGACCGGGGTCGGTCGGCTCATACGGCGGCCTCCGCGCTCTCGCCCGCGACCGCGCTCGGCTGTGCGGAGGGCCGCAGTACCTCGTACTCGGCGAGGTCCACCCGCCGGGTCGCCCGCCGGAACTCGGTCGTCGTACCCGGCCAGATCGTGCTGTTGCGGCCGTTCGCGTCCAGGTACCAGCTGGTGCAGCCACCGGTGTTCCACACCGTGCGCTTCATACGCTCCTGCACCCGGTGGTTCCAGTCCCGTACGGCGGACGGGCGGGCGTCGAGGGCCACGCGGCCACCGAGGACGTCGAGTTGGCGCACGAAGTCGGCCAGGTAGTTCAGCTGGGACTCGATCATGAGGATCATCGAGGAGTTCCCGAGGCCGGTGTTGGGCCCGATGACGGACATCCAGTTGGGGAAGCCGGCCGCGGAGGCACCCCGCAGCGCCTCCATCCCGCCCTTCCACGCCTCGGCGAGCGTCCGCCCGTCCGCGCCGACGACCCGGTCGGCGATCGGCATGTCGGTGACATGGAAGCCCGTACCGAAGACGATCGCGTCGACCTGCGCCTCGGTGCCGTCGGCGGCGACGAGTGTCGACCCCTCGACGCGGCTGAGCCCGCTCGCGACCACGTCCACGTTGGGCTGGGCGAGGGCCGGGTAGTACGTGCTGCTCAGCAGGATCCGCTTGCAGCCGATGCGGTAGTCGGGGGTGAGCTTGGCGCGCAGTGCCGGGTCCTTGATGGCGCGGGCCATGTTCCGCTTGGCCAACTGCTCCACGGCGCCGAGCTCGCCCGGGCGCTTGGTGAACGCCTGGACCTGCAACTCCCGGATGCCCCACAGCAGTCCGCGCCTCACCTGGGCGGTGAACGGCAGCAGGCGGTGCAGCCGGCGCTCGGCGCCGCTGATCGCCCGGTCCATACGGGGCATCACCCAGGGCGGGGTGCGCTGGAACAGGGTGACGTTGCGGGCGAGCGGCTGGACGGCCGGCACGATCTGGATGGCCGAGGCGCCCGTGCCCACCATGGCGACCCGCTTGCCGCGCAGGTCGTAGTCGTGGTCCCAGCGGGCGGAGTGGAAGACCTTGCCGGGGAAGGTGTCCAGCCCCGGGATGTCAGGGATCTTCGGATCGGAGAGCGGCCCGGTGGCGGAGACCACGAGGTCGGCCGACAGCCTGCCACTGGCGGTCTCGATGTCCCACCGCAGCTTCTCGCCGTCCCAGGTCATCCGCTTCACCTCGGAGTTGAGGCGGATGTGCGGGCGCAGCCGGAAGACGTCCGTCACATGCTCCAGGTAGGCGCGGATGTGCTCCTGCCCGGAGAAGGTGCGCGGCCAGTCGGGATGGGGCGCGAAGGAGAACGAGTACAGATGGGACGGCACATCGCAGGCACATCCCGGATAGCTGTTGTCCCGCCAGGTACCGCCCACACTGTCGGCCCGCTCCAGCACGACGAAGTCGGTGACACCCTCCCGCCGCAGCCGTACGGCGGCCCCCAGCCCCCCGAACCCGGTTCCGACCACCGCCACCCGCACATGCTCGTGTTCGGCCATGCCGATGCCTTCCCTGCCCGACTCTGCCAGTGAACACTGGCGCAATGGGAGAGTAGAGCAGCTCCATACCGATGGGTAGGGGTCAGGAGAGGGACGTTTGCATCAGCGGCTGCCGCCGCGGGTACCGGCGGTACAACATAGGCTGCGGGCGTGACGGACAAGCGCGAATACCGCATGGAGGAACTGGCCCGCCTGGCCGGCATCACAGTGCGCACCCTGCGCTTCTACCGCGAACGCAAGCTCATCCCGCCCCCGCGCCGCGAGGGCCGCATCGCCTGGTACGACGACCACCACCTGGCCCGCCTGCGCACGATCGCGACACTCCTGGAGCGCGGCCACACCCTCACCGGCATCGCGGAACTGGCGGAAGCCCTCGACCACGGCCGCGACGTCGCCGACGTCCTGGGCGTGACGCCTCCCACGGAGGAGGAACCGGTCCGCCTCACCCCCGAGGAACTCGCCGCCCGCTTCGAGGGCGAGGTCACCCCCGAGAACCTCGCCGCCGCGATGGACCTCGGCTACCTCGGCACCGACGGCGACGAGATCGTCCACATCAGCCGCCGCCTCCTGGACGTCTCCTCAGAACTGGTCCGCGAGGGCATCCCCCTCGGGGAGGTCCTGGCGGCGGGCAAACGCGTCCGCGAGCACGTGGACGACCTGGCGGAGATGTTCGCCGAACTCGTCCTCCGCCACGCGACCGAGGACGACCTCCAGCGCCTGCGCCCCCTGGCGAGGAGCGTGGTGGAGGCGGAGCTTTCGCTGGCGCTGGACCGGCGGTTGCGGAAGCGGGACTAGGCCCACTACCTGGCACATCTGGCGCATTCACTCCATCGAGGTACTTTCCCGCCTTCGGCGCCCGTAACGGTGTTCGTACTCCGAGAGTGAGATCGAAAGGCCCCGGCGGCTGTGCGACCAGCCCGCGAAGGGCCGCACCGGAGGTGGGCCCGCACGCTACGCCGGACCGGACGTCTCCCGGTTGACCTTCACTCTCGGGCAGCGGAATTCCGTGCGACAGACCGGCTGACGCCCGGGCGGCCTGGGTGAGGTGCTCCCACGCCATCCGGGCCGCATGTCACCTGTCGAAGACGACCGTCACGGGAGCATGATCCGACCACCGCTCCTCATGGCTGGCGGCCCGCTCCACAAACCCCTTGACCGCCTGCCGGGCAAGCCCGGGAGTCGCGACGGCGAGGTCGATCCTCCATCCGGAATCGTTGTCGAAGGCGCGCCCCCGGTACGACCACCACGAGTACGGCCCCGTCACGTCCGGATGCAGCGACCGTACGACGTCGACGTACCCCCCGTCCTCGGCGTCGAGGACCCGGCTCAGCCAGGCGCGCTCCTCCGGCAGGAAGCCTGAACTCTTCTGGTTGGCGCGCCAGTTCTTGAGGTCGGCCTGCTGATGGGCGATGTTCCAGTCGCCGCAGACGACGACTTCGCGGCCGTCGGCGGCGGCGCGCTCGCGCAGTCCCTTCAGGTACACGAGGAACTCGTCCATGAAGCGGACCTTCTCGTCCTGCCGCGCGGTACCGACCTCGCCGGAGGGCAGGTAGAGGGAGGCGACCGTCACACCCGGCAGGTCGGCCTCGACGTAGCGCCCGCTGGTGTCGAACTCGGCCGACCCGAAGCCGATCCGGACGCGGTCCGGCTCACGGCGGGTGTAGAGGGAGACACCGGCCCGGCCCTTGGCGGCGGCCGGCGCGTGCACCACGTGCCAGCCCTCGGGAGCACGGACGCTCTCCGGCAGCTGCTGCGGCTCGGCGCGCACCTCCTGGAGGCAGAGCACGTCGGCGGAGGTGTCCGCGAGCCACTCCACGAAGCCCTTCTTCGCGGCGGCGC
The DNA here is from genome assembly GCF_049739545.1 of Streptomyces sp. SLBN-8D4. NCBI lineage: Bacteria > Bacillati > Actinomycetota > Actinomycetes > Kitasatosporales > Streptomycetaceae > Streptomyces > Streptomyces sp. SLBN-8D4. The sequence goes on along the minus strand of NZ_JBMGQC010000001.1, from coordinate 5,635,868 downwards.
GCAGTCCGTTCACATTGGCGGAGGTCACAGTGAGCACCCCGGCACGATACCGGCACACTGGAGGGCATGATGATCCGCCGTGTCCCCTTCGACCACCCCGACGCCGTGAAGCTGAACGACCAGGTCCAGGCCGAGTACCAGGTCCGCTACGGCGACGGCGGCGACGCCACCGAGCTGGCCCCCTCGGACTTCGAGCACCCGAACGGCGTGTATCTGATCGCGTACGACGAAAGGGACAGCCCCGTCGCCACGGGCGGCTGGCGCGCCCAGGACACCAACGGCGAGGGCAACCTGGACGGCGACGCCGAGCTCAAGCGCATGTACGTGATCGAGCAGATGCGCGGCCGGGGTCTCGCCCGCCGCATCCTCACCGCCCTGGAGGACCACGCCCGCGCGGCCGGCCGCCGCCGCATGGTCCTGGAGACCGGCATCAAGCAGCCGGAGGCCATCGCCCTGTACACGTCCAGCGGCTACGAGCCCTGCGTGAAGTTCGGCTACTACCGCCACTACGAGGACAGCCGCTGCTACGCGAAGGCGCTGTGAGAGGGCCGCACACATGACAGTAGGCACTGCTCCCGCATCAGGAGCAGTGCCTACCAGTGCCTACGAGATGTACGAGCGGGTTATCCGGCGACGTCGCTGTCGCCGTCGAGGTCGAGGCGGATCAGGGCCAGTGCCTCGGAGATCTCGACGGTCATCTCGTCGTCGGGGCCGAACACCATGCACATGTCCTGGTGGAGCGGTTCGAGGACCTGCCGGGCTTCGACGGCCCGGCCCTGCGCGAGCAGCAGCATCCCGATGTTGTGCCGCAGCTCCACCGCTTCCTCGCTCACGTCGCTGTCGACGGCCCGTACGACGTTCAGCACGCCCTGGAGTGCGGCGAGCGCGTCCGTGACCTGGCCGAGTTCGGCACGGCACCGGGCCGCCTGGGCGCGGCAGGCGCGGGCCTGCTCGGCGGTGGGTCCGGCGATGCGGGCGTACGCGTCGGCGAGGGCATCGAACTCGGGCAGGGCGGCGCGGTAGTCGCCGCCGAGGAGGCGGATCGCTGCTCGCTGGCGGCGCAGTGCCAGGACCGGCTTGCTCTCGGAGCCGAGGGCGAGGGCCGCGGGTTCGATGACCTCGCCGAGCACCTCGGCGGCCTGCGCGAACCGCTCCTCCTCCAGCAGGGCGTCGGAGTGGGCGTACGCCTCCTTGATGTCCTCGCGCAACTGGGCGGGGACGGGCACGGGCTGGGCAGCCGGGGCGACGGCTGTCGGCGTCCGGTCAGCTGTCGCCGGGTCCTGGGCGCGGGCGCGGGGCGCGTACGGTCTGCGGAACACGGCCGTCGGGTCGGGCGCTCCGGCCGGGCCTGCCTCGGCCCCGTCGGTTTCCTGGCCGGGCGGTGGGAGGAACGGCAGCAGCCGTGCGTACACCTCCTGCGTGTCGGCAGGTCGTGCCTCGGGCGCCTTGCGCAGCAGGTGCAGGACCAGTTCCTCAAGCGCCTCGGGGATGTCGGGCCGCAGCTGTCGCAGCGGGGTGGGGGCGGCGTTGACGTGCTGGTACATCAGCAGGTACTCGCTCTCCGCCTCGAACACGAGCTGCCCGCTGAGGAGTTCGTGCAGCACGCAGCCCAGCGCGTACAGATCGGTCTGCGGGGTGATGCGCCCGCCGCGGACCTGCTCGGGCGACATGTACTGGTGGGTGCCGATGGGGCTGCCGGTGGCGGTCAGCTTGGTGACGTCGGTGCGCAGAATCGCCGCGATGCCGAAGTCGAGGACCTTCACGGTGCCGTCGCGCGCGACGAGGATGTTGCCCGGCTTGAGGTCCCGGTGGATCACCGGCACGTCGTGCGCGTACGACAGCACGGTCGCGATCTGCGCGGCGACGGCGGCCGCCCAGCTGACCGGCAGTCGCCGGCCGGGGTCGAGGTAGGCGGACAGCGGTACGCCGTCGACCAGCTCCATCACCAGGAACAGCCGCTCGTACGACGCGTCGAGCACCGCGTCGTACACCTGCGGCACGCCGGGGTGCTGGATGCGCGCGGTGATGCGGGCTTCACGACGGAAGCGCTTGGCGAACTCCTCGGCCAGCTGCGGGGAGGTGACCGACGCCTGCCGGATGAGCTTCACGGCGACGGGCCGGTCGAGTACGGCGTCGTAACCGCGCCACACGTCGCCCATGCCGCCGTGGCTGAGCTCCTCCAGGAGTTCGTAACGGTCGGAGATCGCCTCCTGCGGCACCTTGCCCCCGGTGTGCGTGATGAACAGTCACGGTCAGGGGTCAAGTGTGACCGCTGCGTCAGGATGCCGTCCAGCGGTCGCGGTGCGACAGCGCTCGGGCGCGGTGGTGGACGACGGGCAGGAGGGCGCGCCGCCCGGTCGGCATCCCGCCGACCGGACCGTCTGAGCCGTACCTTCACCACCGCCGTTGGGTCAAGTCGCGCGGGCGGCTGGGCCCTCACGTCTTGCACGGTCAGCCGAGACAGCAAAACGCCCCCGCTCCGAAGAGCCGGGGGCCACCTGCTGGGGTCAGATCCAGGTGACTTGGAGGACGTAGCCGCACTCAAACCTGGGGACGATCAGGAAGACGAACATGCCTCCGGGGACATCCACGGTTTCGCTCTTCGGCCCCATGCCTTCGTACCTCGTGCCGTCGAGGTATAGAGCTTCAGCGGCGCGGATCAGCTCGTCGGCTTTCTTCTCGACCTCGGCGATGAAGGTCGGCGGAGCTCCGCCGGCCACGTACTCCTCGCTAGGGTCGTACTCCCATCTCCAGGTCACTCGGACACCGCCTTGTACGCGGCGCGGATGATGTCGCCGGAGATCCGTACGTAACGGCGGCTTTCTTCAAGAGTCTCGGCTGCGTTGGCCATGTACTCGGCACGGCGCAGCTCACGCGCCGCCTCGGGAAACCGCTCGATTTCGATGTTGGCCGCCCACGCGATCATGAAGAGCTGGAGGGGCTTGATGCTGCTCTGCTCGATGGCGGCGGCGACGGCCTTGCGCTGATCGGCGTCCATTTCGGGCAGCCGCTCCGGCGCGATGGCGGCAAGGGCAGCCCGGAGGGCCTCGGGGGTCCGCGCGGGGCGAGGGATCAGCTCTGTGCCGTGGTCGGGCCGTGTGCTCACGATGTCCTCCAAGGGATGCCCCGGCCAGCATATCCAGCCGGGGCACACGCATCAGATGCCGTCGTCCAGCCCCCTCGCGGCGGATCATCCGCCAGGCCGCCGTAGGGGACGAGAGCGGCGCGGTGGAGCGGGCGACGGCGGGGGAGAGCAGAAGGCACCACCGGCCCTGCGGCCGACTTGCCCCTACACCGTCACTCCTTGTCGGCCGCCATGATGCCGACGCATTCTTCGAGCGCGGCGTGCAACGGCGTTACGAAGGCGGCTAGTTCGGCGTCCGAGGCCTTCCCCGCCTCCAGTACGGCGCCGACGACCATCACCAGGACAGCGGCGGCCTTCAGGGCGTGCGCGTCGGCCAGCTCCTCAAGACGGCCGCCGGGATCCGTGACCGCCAGGGCCTCCTTGCCGGTGGCCGGGTCGAGGCCGAGACTGCGCAGACGCGGAGTACTCGTGCTCATGCGGCGACCTCCCACGGAACCGGAACGTAGTCCTGCCCGAGCGTCGCCAGGACCGCCGCCCGGCGCCGCTCGCGCTGAAGGCGGCGCCTGTCATGTTCGTCCCGCTCGCGTTCCCATTCGACGATGTACGGGCGGACCAGGGGCATGCCGTCGGCGGTGATGACGTCCGCCGGGTGCGGACACGTGATCACGGGCGGGGGTTCCGGAGCGGGCGGACAGGAGAGCGGGGGCAGTGGCGGCGGCGCTGCGGCGCGATGGGCACCCCGGGCGGGCAGGAACAGGGCCAGAATCGCGGCCAGTAGGCTGCGCATAGGTCGACTCCTTGTCAGTCGGCTCAGCCCCGGCGTGGAAGCTCTGACCCTTCCTGCCGGGGCGTTTCTTTGGGTCATTGTATCGCCTTGTATCGATTCGTAGCGAGACGTATCTCAAAGAGCGTGCATCAGTCGGCTTGCCTAGCGTCAAGTCCATGAACCCTGATGCTGAGATCGACCATGGCGCCCCGCTGACCCCGTACCGGCAACTGGCCGAGATCCTGCGTGGGCAGATTCAGCGCGGTGACTGGCAGCCCGGGCGGATGCTGCCGAGTGAGGCTCAGCTTGTGCAGCGTTACGGGATCGCGCGTACGACCGTGCGGCGGGGGCTCGGCCTGCTGGCCGAAGAAGGCTGGGTGTACGCCGTACCCCAGCGGGGTTGGTTCGTCGCCGAGCCCCTGCCGCCCTCGCCCGAAACTCCCGCCCCCTCCGCATAGCCAAGCCCGGTCGGGCCTGATGCGGCGCCGCTACTTCACATCTTTGGCCAGGACGGCGACGGCAACCCTGCCCACCACCCTCGTCAGTACGTAGTTGGTCGAGCTACTGAAAGCGACGCCCACGCCGGCCGGAATCGCCTTGGCCATCGCCTTCTGGGTGAAGGTGATGGACACCCTCTTGAACAACTGCTTGATCGTGACCAGGGCGGGCCCTGTGAGGTACTGGTAGACCAGCTTCTGGGCGATCTTCTGCACCGCCGCCTTGCCGCCCTTCGACGCCATCTGTTCCACCGAGCCCGCCAGGGCGAGGGTGAAGGCGAGGTGCTTCTTGTCCTCGGTGCTCAGCTCGGTCTCGAACACCTCGACCAGGCACATGCACATGTCGACCTGGAGCTTGAGCGCCAAGGCGACGTCGGTGGCGCCACCGCCCAGGATCGCGACCGCGGTCCCGACCCCCGGAATCACGCTAGGGGCGGCGGTGACGGCTCCCGCGGCTGCCGACATCTTGGAGTAACGGCCTATGATCTTGGCCGCGATCCGCCGCTTGTCCTCCAGGCTCTCGGGCTTCCGCTCGTTCTTGTCCTCGAAGGTCGCACGGTAACCGTCCACGACCTTGGCGGCCGCTGCCGGTGTCATGACCATCGTCTCGACGGCCTTCTGGAGCCGAGATCCCTCGGGCTCGTCCACCGCGTTGTTCATTTACCCCTCCCCATTTGTTGCACCTCATGGCGAGGGCAACCCGTACTTCCGGCAGTGCTGGTGACCGTTCTCGAAGGACGCCCCGGCCGCCCCCTTGGCCGGGGCGTACGCGTCAGGCGTCGTCGTCCAAACCCTCCTCGCGGCGGATCATCCTCCAGGCCGCCTTGCGGGCGCTGCGGTCCAGGCTGGACTTGAAGCCCTTGTCGGGGCCGAAGTACTGGCGGCCCATGCCCGCGATGGTGTCGATGTGGTCGGCCATCTTGTCCGCGAAGACGTTGTCGAAGACGAGGCCGAAGTTCTCCTCGTCGTTGACGACGGCCGCGGCCCGCACCTTCGGGTCGGCCTTGGCCTCCTCGAACGGGCGGATGACGTCCTGCTCGGTGAACTCGGTGCCGAAGCGTTCGTTGAACTTCTCGATCAACTGCGACAGCAGCGACTTCTCCGCTTCCTTCGGGCCGCCCGAGCCGTCGCCGAAGCCCTTCATCGTCGTCGGTCCCTCGGCGGTGAGAGAGACGTCGTACTCGCCGGTCTTCTCCACTCGCATGTGGCTGAGGTCGACTTCGCCTATGTCCACGCCCCCGTCCGCGCGGCGCGGCAGCCGGTTGAGGAGGTAGCGGCCGTAGAGGTGCAGCCGCTCCAGCTCGGCGTCCCGGTAGGGGACGATCTGCGCGAGGAAGCCGTACTTCCTGACGTAGTCGTTGAGGTCGGCGCGGAAGCCCTCCGCCGTCTCCTGGTCGTCCTCGTCCTCGCTCTCCAGCAGAGGCGTGAAGCGCGCGACGGCCGGGGCGAGTAGCCGGTACAACTCGGCGTGCAGCTTCTCCCACTTGGACTGTGAGCCTGCCGCCTTCTCCTTGGCGGCGAAGTACGCGGCGGCGAACTCGTCCATCTCCTGCCCGGACAGGATGCCCGCCTGCATGACCCGGCTCTGCGCGGTGTAGAGGAGGTTGGGGTCGGAGGGGAGGGTATTCGCCTCCTCGAAGTACGGGCGGAAGGAGTCCTGTATGTCGTTGGCGTCGTTGACGAAGTCCAGGACCGCCAGGTCCGCCTGGGACTTGCGCTCGGCGGTCCGGTTCAGCCGGGACAGCGTCTGGACGGCCGAGATGCCGGTCAGTGGCTTGTTGACGTACATCGTCGTCAGGAGCGGCTGGTCGAACCCGGTCTGGTACTTCTCCGCGACGACCAGGATCTTGTACTCCCGCTGGCCCGTACCCCCCGCTCGGGCGGCTTTGTCGTCGGCGCGCGTGTACGCGAACGCCTTCGGCAGCGCGCTCTCCGACAGCCCGCCGTTCTCCTTCGGCTCGGTGGTCTCCTCACCGTCGACGGTGAGCGAGCCGGAGAAGGCGACGAGGACACCCAGGTCGGGGTACTTGGTGTCGTAGTCCCGGTCCTTGATGTAGCTCTTGATCGCGCGCGCCATGTGTACGGCGGACTCCCGGGAGCGGGTCACCACCATCGACTTGGCCCGCCCACCGAGACGGCCCCGGCTGTGCGCCACGAAATGCTCCACGATCACCTGGGCGTGCTGGGCGACCGTCGAGTCATGAGTGAGCGCGTACCGGGCGAGCAGCGAGTTCGCCTTCGACGGGTCGACCTCCCGCTCGTCGGGGTTCTGGTTCACCAGCTTCCAGTACGTGTTGTACGTGACGTAGTTGCGCAGCGGATCGAGGATGAAGCCCTCCTCGATCGCCTGCCGCATGGAGTACGTGTGGAAGGGCCGGTAGGTCGCCTTGCCGTCGATGTCCTGGAGCGTGCCGAAGAGTTCGAGGGTCTTGGCCTTCGGGGTGGCGGTGAACGCGAAGTAGGAGAGGTTCGCGGCGCGAGAACGCTGCTCGGCCCGCTTCTTGAGCTGCTCGTCGAGGGTGGCGGCCTCGGCCTTGACCGTGGTCGCGCCCGCGTCGTCCGAGTCGGAGTCCAGGCCGAGGTCGCGCAGAGCTGCCCGTACGTCCTTGGCGGCGTCACCGGACTGCGAGGAGTGCGCCTCGTCCACGATGATCGCGAAGTGGCTGCCTCGGATCTCGGTGGGGTTGCGCTCGATGTACGAGATCAGCGCCGGGAACGAGTGCAGGGTGACGGTGACGATCTTCCCGGTGTCGCGGGAGAGGGCCTTGGCGAGCTGCTCGCCCTTCGCCCCGTGCTTCTCGTCGATCTTCACTACGAGGCCCGCGGTCTGCTCGAAGTTGCCGACGGTTTCCCGGAGTTGGGCGTCCAGGTTGCGTCGGTCGGTGATGACGATGACCTTGTCGAAGACCGGCACGCCCGGCTTGAGGCCCTTGGCGACGGCCTCGGGATCGAGTTCGCGCGGGTCGGTGGGGGTGTGCAGGTCACTGAGGCGGTGCGCGAGCCAGCCGATGGTGTTCGACTTGCCCGAGCCGGCCGAGGCCATGACCAGGTAGTCGTGTCCCGCGCCGTGGGTGGCGGCGTGCGCGGTGAGCTTCTTGACCGCGTCCCACTGCTGGAACCGGGGGAAGACCATCGTCTTCGTCGCGCCGCCACCGGGCGTCTTGCTCTTGTGCAGGTGCACGAACCGCTGGAGCAGGTCCAGCCAGTTGTCCGGCTGCCAGACCTGCTCCCAGAGGTAGGAGGTCGCGTACGTGCCGAAGATGCTGGGGGCGGGGTTGCCGGCGCCACCCGGCTGACCGGGCCCGTTGGAGCCGGTGTTGAACGGGAGGAAGCGGGTGTTCTTGCCCTTGAGCTGGGTGGCGACGAAGACCAGGTCCGGGTCGACGGCGAAGTTCGCGACGACACGACGCGTGAAGATCAGCTCGGTGGGGTCGCGGTCGGTGCGGTACTGCTCCTTGGCCTGCTCCACCCCTTGCTTGGTCAGCGGGTTCTTCAACTCGGCCGTGGCGACCGGGATTCCGTTGAGGAACAGGGCGAGGTCCAGCCGGTTACCCCAGTCGGCCTGCTTCGTCGCGTACGGGAGTTCGCGGACCACGGTGAGGCGGTTGGCCCGGTAGCCGTCCAGCACGGAGTCGTGGGCGACGAGGTTCGGCTTGAAGTACGCGACGCGGAGGAGAACGCCCCGGTCCTTGACACCATTACGGAGGACATCGAGGAGCCCGTTGGTGGCGATGGCCTGGTCGAGACGGCCGGCGAACCCACGCTGCGCCTCGTTCGGGTCGCCACCGTAGACGGTGAGCAGCTCGCTCCACTCGTCGGGCTGGGTCGCCCCGATGAAGGTGAACAACTCATTGGTTTCCAGGCCGAGATCGGCCCGGTAGTCCTGCGGGCGCGCCTCGCGCCAGCCGCGCTCGACCATGGCGGCGACGATGGCGTCACCGAAGGCGGACTCGGTGTGGATCGGGCTCATGGTTACGCGTCCACTCCGTCCGTTACGTTGCGTCCGCTGGCGGTGGAGACGTCGAACTGGCCGGTTACGGCGGCGGTGATGAGGGCTTGGCTGCGTTCACTCGCCAACTGGCGAGCCTTCTCCACCTTTGACACCAACGACGAATTCACGTCAGAGAGACGTTCAACTGATTCGGAAATCCTTCGTTGAATTTCGATGGGCGGGATAGGTACCGGCGCGTTGGCCAGCAGTGGCACACTAATGTTCTTCTGTGCGCTACCCCAGCTAACGGTGTCAAAGTACTGACGGCAAACCCGGGAGTTGAGAAATTGACAGAAGTACTCTGCGGAGTTCCCGTCTTTGAGCGTCGTAATGAGCTGAGTGAACGTTTGCGATCGATTGAGATCCTGGGGGATTATCGCGCTAACTCCAGCGTTCCCGGTACGCACAGTCAGGATGTCTCCAGCGAACACGTACTTCGACCGGTTGCGTTCCGCGAACCACGGGGCAATGTAGAGCATATCGCGGGTTTTTAGAGAATTCGCCCTGATGTTCGTGGAGCGAATCAATGGGACCCCATCGCTGACGTATGCATGTGTCGCTGCTTCAGCAATCCCTACGTCCACGCGGGCCGCCACATTCTTGAGGCGGCCAATCGGAAACCTCGATGGGAACGGCGCCGAGTCGGGGTGGCTGGCCTCCGACGGTTGGACATGACCGTGGAGCAGCAAGGATTCGATGGCCGCAGAGCTCTTCTCCTGGAGAACAGAGATTAGTCGCTCATGCAAGTTCACGTAAGAGTCGATCGTGGTGGTCTCGGCGTCGAGGAAGTCGGCGATGCGGCGCTGCTCCTCCAGCGGAGGGTTCGGAATCGACAAGTTGCCGACCTGTTCCGCATTGAGATTGGCTTGTGTATTGCTGCGCGCGATCTCGGAGAGAGTAGGCTTGATGGCATCTAGTGCGTATTTGAGAAAACGCGGGTCATATGAAGGTGAAGCGTAGATACCGAGAATTGCCTGGTTCCAACTGGCTCTCACCGCAAGGAATGCCGTGTGGCCGAGGCTGGCGTACATGCTCAGGATCAGCGTTCCAGGCTCGCCGATCGGTAGCCGTGCCTCGGCGATACCCTCAGCCGTCACTCTTCGATTGGTGGAAGTCACAGAAGAAGAGCCAGACATGTCACTGATCGAAACCCATGCGGTGCCGTCTTCGCCGTCGGCCCAGTTCGAAGGATCGGCTACCGAGGGAGTTCCCCCCGCGATGGTGGTGGCTGCCCACTTCAGTTTTGTTGTCGGCCAGATCACTGCGTCACCTCGCCCAGCAGCGCCTGAATCTCCGCCTCCAGCGACTTCAACTCCGCGTCGATCTCCGCCAGCGGCCTCGGCGGCTTGTACACATAGAAGTGCCGCGTAAACGGGATCTCGTACCCGATCTTCGTCTTCGTGTGGTCGATCCACGCGTCCGGCACGTGCGGCAGCACCTCCCGCTTGAGGTAGTCCTCGACGTCCTCGCCCAGCGGAACGTTCTCGTAGTCCCGCAGGTCCGCGTCCGGCTCCGGCGCGCCCTTGATCTTCTGGACCTCACCCTCCGGGTCCCGGACCCCGATCGTCTCCCGTACCGCCTTCGCGAACGGCGCGCCCGACGGCCAGGTCAGCCCGGCCGCGACCACCGCGTCCTTGAGCGCGATGAAGGCGTCGGACTTGGTCGTCCAGGACGAGCCGAGCAACGTCCGCACCGCCGCGACGAACTCCTCGCTCCGCTCCAGCTTCGCCACCGGCTTGGCCTCCGCGAGCGCCGCCAACGTCTCCTCAGTCACCTCGAAGCGCAGCTTCAACGGCCGCTCCACCGTGATGCGCTGATAGCCGAAGTCCTCGTTGGCGAAGACCTTGACCTTGCCGTGCAGCGGGTGTTCAGCATCGCCCGCGACCTGGACGGCCTCCGCGTACAGCCGGGTGATGTCCCCGATGTGGTCGGGTCGGCCGTTCGTCCCGTCGCCGAGTTCCTTGCGCTTGTCGCCGAGGGACTTGCGCATCTTCTGCCACTGGTCGCGCGCGTCCAGCAGGACGACCTTGCCCTTGTGGTCCTTGTCCTTGCGGTTCGTCAGGATCCAGAAGTACGTAGAGATGCCGGTGTTGTAGAAGAGCTGGTCCGGGAGGGCGACGATCGCCTCCAGCCAGTCGTTCTCCAGGATCCAGCGGCGGATGTTGGACTCGCCCGACTCGGCCGCGCCAGTGAACAGCGGGGAGCCGTTGAAGACGATGGCGATGCGGGAGCCGCCCCCGCCGTTGACGTCCACCGGCTTCATCTTCGAGATCATGTGCTGGAGGAAGAGCAGCGAGCCGTCGTTGATGCGCGGCAGGCCCGCACCGAAGCGACCCGCGTCGCCGAGCGACTTGTGCTCGTACTCGACCTCCTCCTTGACCTTCTTCCACTCCACGCCGAACGGCGGGTTGGCGAGGATGTAGTCGAACGAGCGGCGGGCGTGGCCGTCGTCGGAGAAGGAGTTGCCGAAGCGGATGTTCTCCGGGTCCTGGCCCTTGATCATGAGGTCGGACCGGCAGATCGCCCAGGACTCGGGGTTGAGCTCCTGCCCGAACACCTCGACCGTCGCGTCCGGGTTGAGGGCCTTGATGCGGTCGTCGGCGGCGCTGAGCATGCCGCCCGTGCCGCAGGCCGGGTCCATGACCGTACGGACGACACCGGGCAGGCTGAGAGCATCCGCGTCGGGCGCCACCAGCAGGTTGACCATCAGCTTGATGACCTCGCGCGGGGTGAAGTGCTCACCCGCGGTCTCGTTCGACTGCTCGGCGAAGCGGCGGATCAACTCCTCGAAGATGTAACCCATGTTGTGGTTGGGCACGACGTCGGGGTGCAGGTCGAGGTCGGTGAACCTGCCGATGACCTGGTAGAGGAGGTTCGCGCCGTCGAGCTTCCTGACCTGCTGGTTGAACTCGTACTTGTCGAGGACCTCGCGGGCGTTCTCGGAGAAGGCGCCGACGTAGATCTGCAGGTTCTTCGCCGCGTTCTGCGGGTCGGCCGCGATCTTCCGCAGCGTGAGGTCGCTCTTGTTGTAGAAGGAGTGGCCGGAGGCGCGGCGCAGGAAGTGGCCAGGGTCCATCTCCTGGCCCGCGAACTTGGCGACGGTCTCGACGACCTTCTCGCGCGTCGGTTCCAGGACGCACTCCAGGCGGCGCAGCACGGTGAACGGCAGGATGACCTTGCCGTAGTCGGACTGCTTGTAGTCGCCGCGCAGGAGGTCGGCGACGGACCATGCGTGGTTCGCCAGCTCCGTGTGCTTACTGCTGTTCAAGAGGTCCCGGCTTCCTTCCGAAAAGCACCGTCCAGGCGGAGGACGGCAGGTATCCAGTGTGATCGTGCGCGGTGGGACGTGTTGGGCGTTTCAGGCGGAAAAGCTGTCCGGAGTGTCCGGTGGCAGGAGTGCGCCGGCGGTGAGGCCGATGGTCAGGGCGGCCGCGGTGTCGGCGGCGAGGTCGGCGGTTCGGCGGACGGCCGCGCGCAGCTCGTACACGCGGCGGAAGGCCTCCCCGTAGCGCCGCTGTTCCTCCAGGGGCAGCAGCGGTACGCGCAGCCGGCCCGGTGTGACGTGCACGAGGCTGCTGCCGGTGGAGGCGGAGGCGATGTTGTCCTCGGCGCCGAGGAACCCGGCCAGGAACCACGGGTCGAGGCGGGCCGGGTCGGGGCGCAGGAGGTGGATGTGCTGACCGAGCAGGGCTCCGGCGTCCTGGTCGTCCACGACCCGGGTCATGGCGGACCCGTCGCCGCCGCCCGCGAGGGCGCGCACGAGCACGTCCCCGGTGTGGACGGGTTGCACCGCGTCGGCATGGAGGTCGGCAGCCCCGCCGGACGGGGGGTTTCCAGCAGAGATGTCCTGGGCGGTGACGACCGGCCGGTCCACGGTGGGTGCGGCAGGGCCCTTTGAGCCTCGGGTACCGGGTGTCGCCGCCCGCAGCACGGTCAGGGCCCCGCCGCGCGCCAGGTCGGAGACGGTCGCCGTACGCCAGTCGCGGGCCGAGGCCCCGGACGGCTGCCACCCGCCGAACGCGGAGGCGGCTGCCAAGGCGGCGACCTGCTCTGCCAGTTGCTCGTGCAGTTCATGGACGCGCCGGGTCAGGGCGGCCGGGTCGATGTCGGCCGCGGTCGCCCGGACATGGCGGGCCGGGGTGACGTCGACGACATCGTCCAGCAGGTCGACGAGCGGCACCGCGCGGGCGACGCCGGGCTCGTCGACGTAGGTGTCGGGGGCGGTGGTGAACGCGGCCCACTGGGCGAGGACCCGGTCGGTCAGCCCCGCCCACTCGAAGGAGGAGGCAGCGGCGGAAGAGGTGGAGGCAGAAGTCGAGGAGCCGGCTCGGCGGGGGCGTGAGCCGCCGCGGGTTCCGGCGCCGGCCGTGTCGGTGGCGGACGACGTGCCCGTGGCGCCGTCCCGCTGCTCGCCCTCCCCGTCGACGAACAGCACCGTCGTACGGTCCGTGCCGCCCGGCTCGGGGCGTTGGAGCACCCAGATCTGCAGGCCGATGTGGAGCGGATACGCGGCACGCGCCGGAAGTGAGACGACGGCGCGCAGGGCGCCGCTGCGGATGAGTTCCGCGCGGACGCGGCGGCCGGAGGAGCGGAAAGCCAGCGCGGGCGGCAGCAGCATGACCGCGTGGCCGCCGGGCTCCAGGTGCGCGAGGGCGTGCTGTACCCAGGCCAGTTCGGACTCGAAGCGCGGCGGGAGTCCGTACGCCCACCTCGGGTCGTAGGCCAGTTCGTCATGGCCCCAATCGCGGTCCGCGAAGGGCGGGTTGCACAGGACGGCGTCCACGGTGACGTCGGGGAAGGCGTCGGCGCGCAGGCTGTCTCCGACGCGAATCGCCGTCTCGGCCTCGGGTGCGGCGATCAGCAGCCGGACCGCGGTGCGTTGCCCCTGGACGGGCAGCGAGTCCTGTCCGAACAGCACCTGTGCGCCCTGCCGGGCGGCGGCGGCCAGCAGCGTGCCGCTGCCGCAGGCAGGGTCGAGGACGCGGGACGCGTCGCCGGGCATGAGCCGTGCCATGAGCAGGGCCAGGCCCTCGGGGGTCTGGTAGACGCCGCTGGCGGCACCCTCGTCCAGTTCGCGTTCGGCGAGGACGTCGACAGCGGCCTGTGCTCCCACCTCACGGACGCAGCCCAGCAGCGCGCGGACCGCGCCCGCGTCGTCCGGGCCGTAGCGGACCGGCTCGGCCTCGGGCACGGTGGCCGGGAGCTCGCCCGCGGCCTTCTCCGCTCGGGCGAGCAGCTGGTCGTCGGGTACGGCGGCGAGTTCGGCCAGCTCCTCCGGTGTGCGGCGGGACGCGGCAGCCACCAGCTGGAACAGTCGCGCCGCCACTCCCGAGCCGGGCCCCAGCAGCCGTAGCGCCGTACGAAGTTCCTCGGTCGGCGAGGCGGTGGAGGTGTGCCCGCGTCCTCGCAGCCATGCCTGGACGGCCGGCAGGTCGTAGAGCGGGCTGGATTCCGTGCCTGCGCTGGGTGCCGGGAAGTCGTCGTGGCGGCGGCGCCAGTTGCTGACGGTGGCGCGCGTGACCCCTGCGATGCGGGAGATCTCGGCGGCTGTCACGTGCGCGGAGGGCGCCAGTCGGGCTGGCGGCTGCTGGGGCATGGCGTGGAGTTCCGCACCTCTCGGGCCGGTCAGGTAGGGACGGTTAACACATTACGACGTCCGTCAAATCCGTCAAGCCGTTTGACGATGCTTTCAGCGCTCTACTTATCTGGTCACGCTTCCAAGTGGAAGCATGAGGGCAACTCCGCAAACGTCATCGCGGAGCGCGCTGTCGCCGTAGCGCGCCACGCATCCGATCTCTCCCGCCCCCTTTTCGTCGCACCGCGATACCTCGGGGCCGCCCACCCCGCATCCATTCCGCACCGCAGTCGCCACCCACGCACACACGGGAGGAACCCACATGACCGTGACGGAACAGCCCCGGCAGAACGCACACCGCCCCACCGACCCCGCCCGTCCGGGCCCGGCCGACCAGCCCGTGCCCGTGGCCGGTCCGGTGGGAGCCCGCCTGGCGGAGGCGGCGCTCACAGGTTCGCGCCTGGCGGACGGAAGTCGGCGAGCTGGTCGAGGCGTTGACCACCTGACTGCGGCCCAACGGCCACCTGCACACCGCGCGACTCTGGACCATGTGCTGCGGGAATCGAAGGCGGGCCGGGAGGGTATGCGCTGCCGGCAGCCGGCCGTGGCCCTGCAGATTCTTCACCACAGCAAGATCGCAGTGCCGATGGAGGGCTGTACGGACGTCCCGTCCGAGGCGACCCGGCGCACTGCGCAAGCTCGGCAAGCACCTTGGGAAGCAAGATCGGAAGCAGTTGCTGTACTTCGGTGCTGTACGGCATGCCAAAGCCCCTACCGGGAATCCCCGGCAGGGGCTTTGAGCTGCGTGGACCTGAGGGGATTCGAACCCCTGGCCCCCTCGATGCGAACGAGGTGCGCTACCGGACTGCGCCACAGGCCCTTGCAACGAGTGAAACTCTAGCATCCCGGTCCGAGTGCTTGGAAATCCGTTCCGGGCTGGTCAGGGACGGGCTCTCGCGAGGGTGGATCCCGTCCTGTGCGTCACTCGTTGGCCGCGCGCGGCCGGTCGCCTTCCTCGTACTGGTCGAAGAGCGGGGTACGGCCGCGTTCGCGTGCCCGGCGGGCGGAGGCGGCGCGGCGGGCGTCGGTGCGTCCGTCCGCCGTGGGCTTGTCCTCCGCGTCGGCGGACGGGTCCTCCGATCCCCCGTCCTCCGCGACGGGCTCCTGGCCGGACTGCTCGGGGGCCACGGCGCTGGACCGGGCCGAACTCCACGCGTCCGGCGCGCCGAGGTCCACGTCCGAGGTGGCCCGCGGGGCGACCGGCGCGGTCACGTACGTCGGCAGCGGCACCGGGACCGGGTCCCAGCTGTCCCCGTGTCCCGGTCGGCGCTGCCGTTCGCGCTGCTGGTCGACCCACTCGGCGTGGTCGGTCTGCTCGACGAGGGCGCGTCGGTCGGCGGCGAGCGCGGAGAGCCCGGGATCGGTCTCCGCTCCTCGTCCCTCGTCCGGTTCGTCGGCGTCCGCGCCGGTGCTCACGGACGCGCGCCGGCGCGGCTGGCGGGCCCGCTCGCGCAGGTGCTGGGCGGCGGCCTCGGCCCGGCGCCGGTCCATCTGGTAGGTGAAGCGGCGGCGTTCCTGGGAGCGCAGGTACGCGATGTACGCGCTGAGCATCACCGCGGGGACGCCCGGTGCCCACAGGAAGGCGAGTCCTCCGACGGCGGCGACGATCGCGCCGAGCGTGAAGGCGAGGAAGAGCATCACCGTGGTACGCCGTCGGCGCGCGAGTACCTTCGTGCGCCGGGCGCGCGCCGCGGCCGCTTCCGCTACGGCCGTGCGCCGGGCGGCGGACGCGGGTGTCTGCTTCCGCGTCGGAGCGCCGCCGTGTTCGGGCGCCGGTGCGTTCGTTTTCTCGCGCGCGGGGTCGCCGTGCCCTGCTTCCCGCTCGGCTTCCCGCGCGCGCTCGCGCGTCGCCTCCCGGCGTTCCGAAGCCGGAGGCTGGACCGTCGCCTGGGTCTGCGGACGGGTCGGAGGCATGGCGAAGGCCCGGACGTCCACCGACTCGGTGACGACATCCGGTTCGTCGGCGCCGTGCTCCCCCTCGTCGGTGGAGCGCGCGCGCAGGTCCTTGGCGTACCGACGCTCCATGCCCGCCCTTCCGGAGAGCAACCGGATGGCGGTACTGAAGCGTTCCGTCGGACGGGCCTCGTTCAGCTCGTCCTGCCTACGGAGCCACATCGGCACCAAGTAGGCGGCCCAGGCCCCGACAATGACTGCGTAGATGAGGCCGCTGCTGCTCACGCCTCACACGGTAGAGGGGTTTGCGTGAGGCCATCTGCCAATTGCGCCGGTGTGTCGCACGATCTGGCTGATATTTCGAGCTTTTTTTGTGACCGATCCGATCAGCAGGCCGCCTCAGTCGCGAATTCAATGCCCTGAGACGGTCATGCACCGATCATTTTCGAACACTTATTCAATTTCTGTGTTTCCTGGGGTCTCCGGACCGCTATGCGGGATTGTCGTGCGGCGTACTGCGGGAGCGTGCCCGCTGCCAGCGCCTGAGCAACCCTTCGGGCACCTCTTCCGCGGTGAGCGCGAACACGAGATGGTCCCGCCAGGCCCCGTCGATGTGGAGATAGCGCGGCCGCAGCCCCTCCTCGCGGAATCCGAGTTTCTCCACGACCCGTCGGCTGGGGACGTTCTCGGGGCGAATGCAGACCTCGATGCGGTGCAGACCAACGGTGCGGAAACAGTGGTCCACGACAAGCGCCACGGCGGTCGGCATCACCCCGCGCCCGGCCACCGACTGGTCCACCCAGTAACCGACGTGCCCCGAGCACATCGACCCCCAGGTGATCCCGGCGACCGTCAACTGCCCGACCAGCTGGCCCCGGTACTCGATGACGAACGGCAGCATCCGCCCCGCGTTCGCCTCGGACCTCAGGTGCCGGACCATCTGGCGGTAGGTCGGCCGGTGCGCGATCGGGCCGCTCGGGGTGGGCGGCGGAATGGTCGCCTCCCAGGGGCGCAGCCAGTCCCGGTTGCGCCGGTTCACCTCGCGCCAGACCCTCTGGTCGCGCATCTTTATCGGCCTCAGGACGACATCGCCGTCCGCCAGTACGGCGGGCCAGGACGGGCTGTTCAGCTCGCACCCCCACTGCCGGCGCCGGGTCTTTGGTGGTCGCCGCCGCGGATCTGGTCGACGGCGTGGACCAACAGGGGCTCCAGGACGGCCAGTCCGTCCTTCACCCCGCCACTGGAACCCGGCAGGTTGACGATCAGCGTGTGTCCCGCCACCCCGGCCAGGCCCCGGGAGAGCGCGGCGGTCGGCACCTTCTCCCGTCCGAACGCCCGGATGGCCTCCGCGATGCCCGGCACCTCGTACTCGATCACCTCACGGGTCGCCTCGGGGGTGCGGTCGGTGGGCGAGATGCCGGTGCCGCCGGTGGTGACGACGAGGTCGTAGCCGGCGGCGACGCCCGCACGCAGGGCGTCGCGGACCGGGTCGCCGTCCGGGACGACCTGCGGTCCCTCGACGGTGAAGCCGAAACCGCCCAGCCCCTCGGCGATCAGCGGGCCACCCTTGTCCTCGTAGACCCCGGCGGCGGCCCGGTTGGAGGCGGTGATCACAAGAGCGCGATATGTCATGCCCGGCTCCAGTCGCCCGACTTGCCGCCCGTCTTCTCCTCGACCCGTACGTCCGTGATGACCGCTCCCTTGTCGACCGCCTTGACCATGTCGATCACCGTGAGCGCGGCGACGGAGACCGCGGTGAGGGCTTCCATCTCGACGCCCGTGCGGTCCGTCGTCCTCACGGTGGCCAGGATCTCCACGGCGTCGTCCGCGACCGACAGATCCAGTGTCACACCGGACACCGACAACGGGTGGCACAGCGGAATCAGGTCGGGGGTGCGCTTGGCGCCCATGATGCCCGCGATCCGCGCGGTGGCCAGGGCGTCCCCCTTGGGGACGCCCTCCCCGCGCAGCAGCTCGATCACCCGGGGCGAGACGAGGACGCGTCCACTCGCGCGCGCGGTGCGTGCTGTGACGTCCTTGCCGGAGACATCGACCATGCGGGCGGCCCCCGCTTCGTCGATGTGCGTCAGTCGGTCCTGCGTACTCATGGTTGTGCGGCGCTCCCGGTCCGGCCTGTTGTGCGCGACACGGTACCGCCAACCAGGGGTGCTCAGCCGAGCAGGACCACTTCGACCTCGGTACCGGGCTCGACGGACTCCACGTCCTCCGGTACGACGATCAGCGCGTCCGCCTGCGCGAGGGCGGCCACCAGGTGGGAGCCGGCGCCGCCGACCGGGCTGACCGAGCCGTCGGTGTACGTACCGCGCAGGAACTGCCGGCGGCCCTTGGGCGAGGTCAGCGCCTTCTTCGCGGTCAGGGTGGCCCTGGTCCGCGGCCGGTGGACGTCGTCGAGGCCCATGAGGGTGCGGATCGCGGGGCGGACGAACAGTTCGAAGGAGACGTACGACGACACCGGGGTTGCCGGGCAGAGCAAGGAGCGGGGTGTGGTCGGGGCCGATGGAGCCGAAGCCCTGGGGCTTGCCGGGCTGCATGGCGAGCTTGCGGAAGTCGACGCCGCTGCCGGGCTCGTCCTCGTCGCCGACGGAGGACAGGGCCTCCTTGACGACGTCGTACGCCCCGACGCTCACGCCGCCCGTGGTGACCATGAGGTCGGCGCGGACGAGCTGGTCCTCGATGGTGGAGCGCAGGGTCTCGGCGTCGTCGGCGACGGCGCCCACCCGGTAGGCGATGGCGCCGGCGTCACGGGCGGCCGCGGTGAGGGCGAAGCTGTTGGAGTCGTAGATCTGGCCGGTGCCGAGGCTCTCGTCGGGCTGGACGAGTTCGCTGCCGGTGGACATGACGACCACGCGCGGGCGCGGACGTACGCGTACGGTGCCGCGGCCGATGGCGGCGAGCAGGGCGATCTGCGGCGGGCCGAGGACAGTGCCGGCGTCCAGGGCGCGGTCGCCGGCCCGGACGTCGCTGCCCTGGGCGCGCACGTGCGCGCGTGCCTCGGCGGACCGGTACACGTGCACGTGTCCTTCGGCGCCCTCGGGGGCGAGGCTGCGGGCGCGCATTCCGCTGACCGGGCCCTCGCCGAGGCCTCCGTCGGTCCATTCGACGGGGACGACGGTCTCGGCGCCGGGCGGCAGCGGGGCGCCGGTCATGATGCGGGCGGCCTGCCCGGGGCCGACGTGCAGCAGCTCGGCCTGGCCCGCCGCCACGTCCCCGACGACGTCGAGGACGGCCGGGAACTCCTCGCTCGCGCCCGCCACGTCCGCGACCCGTACCGCGTACCCGTCCATGGAGCTGTTGTCGAACGGGGGCAGGGACACCGGGACCGTGATGTCCTCGACCAGGACGCAGCCCTGGGCGTCGAGCAGTTGCAGCTCGATGGGTTCGAGGGGACGGACGGTCGCGAGGATGTCCTCCAGGTGTTCGTCCACCGACCAGAGGTGGTCCTGGTCGGCGGGGCGGGGCGCGGCGCTGCTCAAGTGCCTACATCTCCTCGGCTACGTAACTGCGAAGCCAGGTCCGGAAGTCCGGGCCCAGGTCTTCACGTTCGCACGCGAGTCTGACAATGGCACGCAGGTAGTCGCCGCGGTCGCCGGTGTCATAGCGGCGGCCCTTGAAGACGACGCCGTGCACCGGGCCGCCGACCTTCTCGTCCTGTGCGAGCTGCTGGAGGGCGTCGGTGAGCTGGATCTCGTTGCCCCGGCCCGGCTCGGTCTTGCGGAGTACGTCGAAGATGCGCGGGTCGAGGACGTAGCGGCCGATGACCGCGTAGTTCGACGGGGCGTCGGCGGCGTCCGGCTTCTCGACGAGGCCGCTGACCCTGACGACGTCGCTGTCCTCGGTCTCCTCGACGACGGCACAGCCGTAGAGGTGGATCTGCTCGGGCGCGACCTCCATGAGCGCGATGACGCTGCCGCCGTGCTGCTCCTGGACCTCGATCATCCGCTTGAGCAGGGGATCGCGGGCGTCGATCAGGTCGTCGCCGAGGAGGACGGCGAAGGGCTCGTGGCCCACGTGGGGGGCCGCGCACAGGACCGCGTGGCCGAGGCCGCGGGGGTCGCCCTGGCGCACGTAGTGCATGGTGGCGAGGTCGCTGGACTCCTGGACCTTGGCGAGCCGACTCGCGTCGCCCTTCTTCTGGAGGGCGGACTCGAGCTCGTAGTTGCGGTCGAAGTGGTCCTCCAGGGGACGCTTGTTGCGTCCCGTGATCATGAGGACGTCGTCGAGGCCCGCCGAGACGGCCTCCTCGACCACGTACTGGATCGCCGGCTTGTCGACCACCGGCAGCATCTCCTTGGGAGTGGCCTTGGTGGCCGGCAGGAAGCGGGTGCCGAGCCCTGCTGCCGGAATGACAGCCTTGCTGATCCGAGGGTGCGACTGAGTCATGTCCGCACCTTATCCGGTGCCTTTGCGGGGAATCTGAGGCTCCGGTTAATAAGCTCTTATATGAGCGTATTGAAAGGGTACGGGTGCAGACTTTGAGTCATGTCGGACGTCCCGCCGAGCCTGACAAGCGAACGTTGCGTCGAGCGTACCTGGCGGTGAGGAACAGGTTGACGGCCGATGACGTGCGGGAAGCCGCTTCCGCGCTGGCCGGCCGGGCCCTTGGGCTGCCCGAGCTGGCGCGTGCGCGCACGGTGGCGGCGTACGTCTCCGTCGGGAGCGAGCCCGGCACGCTCGCGCTCCTGGACGCGCTGCGCGAGCGGGGCGTGCGGGTCCTGCTCCCGGCGCTGTTGCCGGACAACGACCTGGACTGGGGCGCCTACACCGGCGAGGGCTCTCTCGCGCGCGTCCAACACGGCGGAAAGATGTCCCTCTTCGAGCCCTCCGGCGAGCGTCTGGGCCCGGACGCCGTGACCGGCGCCGACGTGGTGCTGCTGCCCGGCCTCGCGGTGGACGGGCGCGGGATGCGCCTGGGGCGCGGCGGAGGGTCGTACGACCGGGTGCTCGCGCGCCTGGAGCGCGCGGGCGCACGACCGGCGCTGGTGGTGCTCCTGTACGACTCCGAGGTCGTCGCGCATGTCCCGGAGGAGGCGCACGACCGCCCGGTGCACGCGGTGGTGACGCCGGCGGGCGTGCGCCGCTTCCAGGACCCGGAATGAGGAAGGGCCCCTCCACGCGCGCGTGGAGGGGCCCTTCCTCGGCCTTACGGCTTCAGCACCAGGCTGTCGGTCGTGCTCTTGTCGACGGCGTCGTCCGAGAAGGACCAGTCCAGCAGCTCGCCCTTGACCCACTTGCCGGTCTGGTCGGTGTAGTGCGCGCTGTAGGCGTGCCCGGAGGCGCCGGTGAGGTTGATCCACTTCGACTTGTCGAGGTCGCCGAGGTTGACCACCATGCGCATCGACGGGACCCAGACGACGCCGTAGCCGCCTGCGGCGTTCCAGCCGGTCGCGTTGACCGTCGCCTCGCCGCCGCTGAGCTTCCAGGGGCCGCGGTTGAGCATGTACTGGAGGAAGCCGGGGCCCTCGATGCCCAGCGTCTGGTTCTTCAGGAACAGGCGGTGCAGCCGGCCCCAGCTCCAGGTGTCGATGTCCTTGCCGAGCTTGGCGGTCAGCTCCCAGCGGGCGTCGATCATGGCGCGCTCGAAGAGCTCGTCGCGGTTGGTGGCCGCGGGGCGGTCACCGACGCCCTTGGGGGTCTTCCACCAGTCGCTGTTCTCGTCGTCCATGAGCTTGCGCACGACCTCGAACCAGCGGTCGCCGCCGTCGGGCTGCGCCTGGTCGGCGTCGCGCTGACCGCACTCGCGGACCTTGTCCGCCTCGTCGGCGGGCCCGACGGTGTTGACCGGGTCCACCCACAGGCACTGGCCCTTGACCCGCAGCTCCTTGGGCAGTTTGTTGCCGAAGGCGAGCTTGAGGATGTTGCGCCACACGGCGTTGAAGTAGGCGGCCGCGGCCGAGTCGGCGTCCTGGGTGTAGTCCCAGCCCTCCAGGAGCTCCTGCGCCTGACGCACGTCCTTGTCCTCGACGTCGATCTTCAGCAGCTTGGGCACCAGCAGCTTGGCGATCTCGCTGCTGTTGTCGAGCTGCATCTGGCGCATGTCGTCGGTGGAGATCTTGCCGCCGCCCTTGATCTTCTGCTCGATCAGGTCGGTGATGCGCTGGCTGCGGGTGCCGTAGCCCCAGTCCGTGGTGAGCGTGTAGGGATACTTGTCCTTGTCGACCACGGCCTGGTTGGCGGTGACGATGTAGCCGCGCTCCGGGTTGTACTCGTAGGGCAGCTCGTCCTGCTCGATGTACTTGCCGGTCCAGGCGTACTTGGGGTCCCAGCCCGGGGCCGGGATGGCGCCGGTGTCGCCCTTGGCGCGGATCGGGATGCGGCCGGGCAGCGTGTAGCCGATGTTCTCGGAGTCGGCGTAGACGAGATTCTGCGAGGGCACGTCGAACAGGGCCGCCGCCTCGCGGAACTCGCTCCAGTTCGACGCCTTGTCCATCGCGAACACGGCGTCCATGGAGGTGCCGGGGTCGAGCGCGGTCCAGCGCAGGGCGACGCCGTAGCCGTCGCCGCGGTCGGGGGCCGCGTTGTCGACGGTGGCCTTCTTGCCGACCTTCACCAGTTCGTTGTAGCGGTCGGAGAGCAGCGGGCCGTTGTTCGTCTCACGGACGACGATCTTCTTGGACGTGCCGCCGGCGACCTTGATGGTCTCCTCGCGCGCGGTGAAGGGCTTGGTCGTGCCGTCGTAGAGGTAGCCGTCGCCGGAGAGCTTCTCCAGGTAGAGGTCGGTGACGTCGACCCCGGAGTTCGTCATGCCCCAGGCGATCTTCGCGTTGTGGCCGATGACCACGCCGGGCATGCCCGCGAAGGTGTAGCCGGAGACGTCGTACCGGCACTTGCTGGAGACGGTCCGGCAGTGCAGGCCCATCTGGTACCAGACGGACGGCAGCGAGGCGGACAGGTGCGGGTCGTTGGCGAGCAGGGGCTTGCCGGTGATGGTGTGCGAGCCCGCGACGACCCAGGAGTTGGAGCCGATGCCCTGGCCGTTGACGCCGACGGCGGTGGGCACGTCGTCCAGGACGTTGTAGAGGCCCGAGAGCTGGCTCTGCAGGGCCGAGGCGGTCGAGGACGAGGTCGAGGCCGACGTGCCCGTCGCGGTGCCGCTCGTGGAGGTGCCGGTGCCGCTCGTGGAGGTGCCGGTGCCGCCGGAGGAGGTTCCGGTGCCGGTGCCGGTGCCGGACAGGCCGTTCTCCTGCGAGCTTCCGTTCTGCTCGAAGGTCCGGGTCAGTTCGTTGTACTGGCCCTCCTGCACTATCGCCTGGTTGCGGCTGTACGGGTACTCCGGGTACAGGTCGGCGATCTGCTTCGGGCCGAGGCGGCTGGTCATCAGGGCGCGGTCGATCTCGTCCTGCATGTTGCCGCGCAGGTCCCAGGCCATCGCCTTCAGCCACGCCACCGAGTCGACCGGGGTCCACTTCTCGGGCTTGTAGTCGTTCTCGAAGCCGAGCGCCGCGTACTCCAGGGAGATGTCCTTGCCGCTCTTGCCCTGGAGGTAGGCGTTGACTCCCTTGGCGTAGGCCTGGAGGTACTTCTTGGTGGAGGCCGACAGCTTGGTGTCGTACTCCTTCTTCGCCACCCGGTCCCAGCCCAGCGTGCGCAGGAACTCGTCGTCGTCCACCTGGCCCTTGCCGAACATCTCCGACAGGCGCCCGGAGGTCATGTGCCGGCGTACGTCCATCTCGTAGAACCGGTCCTGCGCCTGGACGTAGCCCTGTGCCATGAACAGGTCCGCGTCGGAGGAGGCGTAGATCTGCGGGATGCCGTAACTGTCGCGCTTGACGTCCACGGGGCCCGACAGGCCCGCGAGTTCGATCGAGCCCTTGGTCTGCGGGAAGGCGGCGCGGACGGTGCTCACCGACCAGTATCCGCCGTAGGCGACAGCGCCGACGAGGGCCAGGACGAGCACGAGAACGATCAGGCGGGCTCTGCGCCCCTTCTTCCTGCCGGACTTGCCGGGCTGCTGACCCGATGAGGCGGTGGTGGTGGGGGGCATCGCTGTCCTTGCTGTCCTAACGCGAGCGGCAGGGCGGGCTGTGCTTTTGACGGGGAGCCTGTGACGCAGGCTCTGCGCGCTGGAGCAACCATAGGCGCAGGGCTCAGGCGGACTTGACGCGGAGTAGGGAACGAACGCGGACGAGCGTTCGATCTCGCCTCGCGGAGCGTCAAGAAATCGTCAAGAGTTAGGTAAGGTAACGAAGTACTTGGATGTGGAGCCTCACCGCTTCGTGTCCTATGTACGTGACTCACGCGCGCGTGATGCGGGTGAGCCAGGGAAGGGAACGGCCGCTGACTGTCCACCATCTCAACCAGCTCCTGCTCGTCTGCTCGCTCGTCCTGCTCGTCGCCGTGGCCGCGGTCCGGATCTCCTCGCGCAGCGGGCTCCCCAGCCTGCTCGTGTACCTGGGGATCGGCATCGCCATGGGCCAGGACGGCATCGGCGACATCCACTTCGACAACGCCGAGCTGACCCAGGTCATCGGGTACGCGGCCCTGGTCGTGATCCTGGCCGAGGGCGGGCTCGGCACGAAGTGGAAGGAGATCAAGCCGGCCCTGCCGGCCGCCACCGTGCTGGCGCTGGTCGGGGTCGCGGTGAGCGTCGGGGTCACGGCGACGGCCGCGCACTACCTGATCGGGCTGGAATGGCGCCAGGCGCTCATCATCGGCGCGGTCGTCTCCTCGACGGACGCGGCGGCGGTCTTCTCGGTGCTGCGCAAGATCCCCCTGCCCGCGCGCGTGACGGGCACACTGGAGGCCGAGTCGGGCTTCAACGACGCCCCGGTGGTCATCCTGGTGGTCGCCTTCTCCCAGACCGGTCCGGTCGAGCACTGGTACACGCTGATCGCCGAGATAACCCTTGAACTGGCCATCGGCGCCGCCCTGGGCATCGCGGTGGGCTGGCTGGGCTCCTGGGGCCTCAGGCACGTCGCCCTGCCCGCCTCCGGCCTCTATCCCATCGCGGTCATGGCGATCGCCGTCACCGCGTACGCGGCGGGCGCGCTGGCGCACGGCAGTGGGTTCCTCGCCGTCTATCTCGCATCCATGGTGATGGGCAACGCCAAACTGCCGCACTGGCCCGCCACCCGCGGCTTCGCCGACGGGCTCGGCTGGATCGCCCAGATCGGCATGTTCGTCCTGCTCGGCCTGCTGGTCACCCCGCACGAGCTGGGCGACGACGTCCTGCCCGGGCTCGTCATAGGGCTGGTGCTGACCATGGTGGCGCGGCCGCTGAGCGTCTTCCTGTGCCTGACGCCGTTCCGGGTGCCATGGCAGGAGCAGGCGCTTATGTCCTGGGCCGGACTGCGGGGCGCCGTGCCCATCATCCTGGCGACGATCCCCATGGTGAGCGGCGTCGAGGGCAGCCGTCGCGTCTTCAACATCGTCTTCGTCCTGGTCGTCGTCTACACCCTGGTGCAGGGTCCGACGCTGCCCTGGCTGGCGCGCAAGCTGCGCCTGGGCGGGGAGTCCGAGGCCGCCGACCTCGGCATCGAGTCGGCGCCCCTGGAGCGGCTGCGCGGGCACCTGCTGTCCGTCGCGATTCCCGAGGGGTCCCGGATGCACGGCGTCGAGGTCAACGAGCTGCGGCTGCCGGCCGGGGCCGCGGTCACCCTCGTCGTCCGCGATGGAAAATCGTTCGTTCCGCTGCCCACGACCGTGCTGCGGCGCGGGGACGAACTGCTCGTCGTCACCACCGACCCGGTCCGTGACGCCGCCGAGCGGCGGCTGCGCGCGGTGGGCCACGGCGGCAAGCTGGCCGACTGGCTGGGCACGGGCGGCGCCGACGGCGCACGTTAAGGGTGTGTTACGCGCCCCCTGTACGATGGGGGCTGACCCCTGATCGAACCAACTCTGCCTGACGCAGAGCTGGCGCGACCGTATGGCGGCCGAGACATCCCTGAGAGTGGTCTTCGGCATCTACCGCAGTCCGCGCAAGAGGACAGCTCTCGGCGCCCCCGCACAGGCGCGCTACCAGGCGGCAGAAAGGCACGGGCCGTGGCATCCACGGTCACCTCCTCCCGCCCGGGATACGGACAGCTGCTGCGCACCCGCGGCGCCTGGACGTTCCTGCTCCCCGGCTTCGCGGCACGCCAGCCGTTCGCGATGCTCACCCTCTCCCTCGTGCTGCTCGTGCAGCACACCACCGGCTCCTACGGCGCGGCGGGCGCCGTCGCGGCCGTCACCGGTGTCTCCATGGCGGTGTTCGCGCCCTACAGCGGCCGTCTCGCGGACCGCTACGGGCAGCGCGCCGTGCTGATCCCCGGGGTCCTCGCGCACACCCTGGCGGGCCTGTCCCTGACGGCCCTCGCCCTCACGCACGCGCCCCTGTGGGCGCTGTTCGTCGCGGCCGTGCCCACCGGCGCCTCGGTGCCGCAGATCGGGCCCATGGTGCGCGCCCGCTGGGGCGTCAAGCTCCAGGGCTCCCCCCTGCTGACGACGGCGGCCGCCTTCGAGTCCGTCACGGACGAGCTGACCTTCGTCTTCGGCCCGCTGCTGGCCACCGCCCTGTGCACCGCCGTCCACCCCGCCGCGGGACTGCTGACGGAGGCGTCGCTGACGCTGCTGGGCGGTCTGCTGTTCGCCGCGCAGAAGAGCACCCAGCCGACGGTCGCCGCGGCCGACGGGCACGCACGCGTGGAGCACACCTCGGCGCTGCGCGTCCCCGGAGTGCGCGTCCTGATCGTGACCTTCCTGGGCATCGGTTCCGTCTTCGGCGGCATGCAGGTCTCCCTGGCCGCGTTCAGCGAGTCGATCGGCGAGCCCGGCCTGAACGGTGTCCTGTACGGCGTCTTCGCCGCGGGCAACATGCTCTCCGGCCTGGTCTGCGGTGCCATCGCCTGGAAGGTGGCCCCCCAGCGACGCCTGGTCGTCGGCTACGGCGCCCTCGCGCTGACGGCCTCCGGCCTGTGGGCCGCGCACTCGGTGCTCGTCCTGGCCGGCCTCGGCCTGCTGGTCGGCATGTGCATCGCGCCCACCCTGATCACCGGCTACACCCTGGTCGAGAACCTGGTCCCGGCCGGCGCCCGCACCGAGGCCTTCACCTGGCTGACCGGAGCGGTGGCGCTCGGCCAGGCGGCCGCCGTCACGATCGCCGGGCAGCTGGAGGACCGCTTCTGGGGCGGTGCCGGGTTCCTGGTGCCGATGGGCGGCACCCTGCTCGCCCTGGCGACCCTCGTGGCGCTGCGTTCCCGCCTCGCGACGCGGCCTCGCGGCCGGACCGTCGCGCGTGGCGTCGGTCACCGAGTGCCGGTGACAGTGGACTGATTCCCAGGAATACGTCACTATGGACCATCGTTAGCACTCATTGAGTGAGAGTGCCAGGAGGAAGACAGTGCCCACCTATCAGTACCAGTGCACCGAGTGCGGCGAGGGCCTCGAGGCGGTGCAGAAGTTCACCGACGACGCTCTGACCGAGTGCCCCAACTGCCAGGGTCGCCTCAAGAAGGTGTTCTCCGCGGTCGGCATCGTCTTCAAGGGCTCCGGCTTCTACCGGAACGACAGCCGCGGCTCCTCGTCGAGCAGCTCGCCGGCTCCGTCGTCCTCTAAGCCGTCGACGTCCACCTCGTCGTCCGAGTCGAAGTCGTCCACCTCGTCGTCCTCCTCGGACACGAAGTCGTCGAGTTCGGGCACCTCGTCCTCGTCCAGCAGCAGCTCCGCCGCGTAGGCCTCACTTCCGGAACCCTGTCGTCGTAGGACGGCGGGGTTCTCGGTGTTTCCCGGGCCGATCGCGGCGGGTTTTCGGGGCCGGATACTGTGCTGGTCATGGCGAACGCAGAGATCGGCGTAATCGGCGGTTCGGGCCTCTACTCGTTCCTCGAGGACGTGACCGAGGTCCAGGTGGACACCCCCTACGGCCCGCCCAGCGACTCCCTCTTCCTCGGCGAGGTCGCCGGCCGACGGGTCGCGTTCCTGCCCCGGCACGGACGCGGCCACCATCTGCCACCCCACCGGATCAACTACCGGGCCAATCTGTGGGCGCTCCGGTCGGTGGGGGCACGGCAGGTCCTCGGGCCGTGTGCCGTGGGCGGTCTGCGCCCCGAGTACGGCCCGGGCACGCTGCTCGTGCCGGACCAACTGGTCGACCGCACGAAGTCCCGGTCGGGGACCTACTTCGACGGGCTGCCGCTGCCGGACGGCGCCATGCCGAACGTGGTGCACGTGTCCCTGGCCGACCCGTACTGCCCCGTCGGGCGGGCGGCCGCGCTGAAGGCGGCTCGCGGGCAGGACTGGGAGGCGGTGGACGGCGGCACGCTGGTGGTGATCGAGGGGCCGCGCTTCTCGACCCGCGCCGAGTCGGTGTGGCACCAGGCACAGGGCTGGTCGGTGGTGGGCATGACCGGCCACCCCGAGGCGGCCCTCGCCCGTGAACTGGAGCTCTGCTACACGTCGTTGACCCTGGTCACCGACCTCGACGCGGGTGCCGAGACCGGTGAGGGCGTCTCTCACGACGAGGTGCTGCGGGTGTTCGCGGCGAACGTGGACCGGCTGCGGGGTGTCCTGTTCGACGCGGTGGCGGCGCTGCCTTCGGACGGGGAGCGGGACTGTCTGTGCGTGAACGCGCTGGGCGGGATGAATCCGGGGTTCGAACTGCCGTAGCTGGGACGGAAGTTATCGGCGGGTTCTCGGCGGGTTCTCGACGGGTTCTCGACGGAAGCTCTCGTTCGGGTGAGGGAGTTTTCCACAACCGGGCGGTAGTCCACCGGCCTCGGCGGGATGCGGCGCGAAGCCTCATCGTTGGCAGCGCAAGCCGATGTCTCGTCGCCGGTGGTGGTCCTCATGTCCTTCGCTCCGTCCCCCTCTCCCCTCGTTCCGTGCCCGCCCGGCACCGACGCTCCCCCGACCTGCGAGGTCCCGCACTTCGCCCCGGTGCGGGTGCGCGGCGGGCATCAGCTGCGGCGGTTCGTACGGCACCGGAGGCGTGCCGTGGCCCTCGGGCTCGCCGTCACCGCGGCCGCGCTGGTGGCGGCGGGCCCGGGGTGGCGACGACGGAGCGCGGGGGCATCCGGCGACGGAGTCCGTGCGCGAGCACCGGGCCGTGCGGACGGTGTCGGCGCCGGTACGGATCGCCGACGCCGCGACGGTCCGGCTGCTGCGGCCCGGGGACCGGGTCGACGTCATCGCCGCCGAGGAGTCGGCGCTGGGCGGGGACGCCCGGGTGGTCGCGCGCGGGGCGCGGGTGACGAAGGTGCCGGAGCCCCTGGACGGGGCGACCGAGGGCGGGGCGGCAGAGGGCGGGGCGCTGGTCGTGCTCTCGGTGCCGCGGTCGACGGCGGCACGCCTCGCGGGCGCGAGCGCGACGGCCAGGCTGGCGGTGACGCTGTGTTGAGCGGTGCGACCCCTGTGTTGCGGAGGTTTGCGTCAAGTCGCCCTTTCGAGCTACCCAATGGGACAGGGTCACCTCGCGTTGACGTAGGTTGCGGAGCTGTTTGTTCCACAACCTGTGCGTGCGAGAAGAGGCCTCTAGGTGAGCGAGAAGAAGCCGAGCGTCCTGGAGGGCTTCAAGGCCTTCCTGATGCGCGGGAACGTCGTCGATCTGGCAGTCGCGGTGGTCATCGGCGCCGCCTTCACCAACATCGTCAACTCGGTGGTGAAGGGGATCATCAACCCGCTGGTGGGGGCGATCGGCACCAAGAACCTGGACAGCTACAGCTCGTGTCTGAAGCACCCCTGCACCGGAACCGGCGACAGTGCGACGGGGATCCGGATTCTGTGGGGCTCGGTCCTCGGCGCCACGCTCACTTTCGTGATCACCGCGGCCGTCGTCTACTTCCTGATGGTCCTGCCGATGTCGAAGTACCTGGCCCGGATGGAGGCCCGCCGGAAGGCGAAGGAGGGCGCGCACGAGATCATCGAGGTGACCGAGCTGGAGGTCCTCAAGGAGATCCGCGACGCCCTGGTCGCCCAGCGGGGCTCGGGGCACCGCGAACCGTAGCGGCGGCTCAGAGGTGGTGGGGCGGCTTCTCGTCGAGGAAGCGCTTCAGGTCGGCCGCGCTGTCGGTGCGCGGCCGGTCGCCCCAGCCACGGTCGGTGTCGTCCGAGGACTGCTGGTCCAGCGGATCGTCGAAGACCAGCGCGGGCTTCGGCTCGCGGGGCTCGGGGCGGGGGGCGCTACTCATGCACCCAGGGTACGGCCCTGTCGGGTACGCACGGTGGGAGCGGCCACCCACCCCGGTCCCGGTCCGGCCTTCCGGTCCGCCGTCGCCGGTGACCGGTCCGCAAGCGTTTCCGAGCGGTTTCTGCTGTGCTTGGCCCCATGACGTCCAGTCCGACGCGCAGTCCACTGCGCAGACTCACAGCCCGCGGCAGGGACGAGGCCCACAGGGTCGCCTCGCCGTTGGAACTCCTCTTCGACCTGTGCTTCGTCGTGGCCATCGCCCAGGCGGGCGTGGGCCTGGTGCACGCGGTCGCCGAGGGACACGCCGGCGAGGGGATCCTCAACTACGCGATGCTCTTCTTCGCCATCTGGTGGGCGTGGATGAACTTCACGTGGTTCGCCTCGGCGTACGACAACGACGACGCGCTCTACCGGCTCGTCACCCTGATCCAGATCGCCGGTGTCCTGGTGCTGGCGGCCGGGGTGTCCCGGGCGTTCGAGGACCACGAGTACCTGGCCGTGTGGCTGGGCTACGTGATCATGCGGCTGGCGCTGATCGCGCAGTGGCTGCGGGTGGCGCGCTCGACGGAGGGCGCGGAGCGGACGATGGCCCTGCGGTACGTGTTCGGCGTGCTGCTGTGCCAGGTCGGCTGGCTGGGGCTGCTGGTGCTGCCCGAGGGCGGGCGGGCCTGGGTCTTCCTGGTGATGGCGGTGCTGGAGATGTGCGTGCCGCCCTTCGCCGAGAGGGACCATCCGACCTCGTGGCATCCACACCACATCGCGGAGCGGTACGGGCTGTTCACGATCATCGTGCTCGGCGAGACCATCGCCGCCGCGACGGTCGCCGTGAAGACCGGCATCGACGAGCACGACGCGCTGGGCGAGCTGCTGCCGATCGCCGCGGGCGGACTGCTCATCATCTTCGCCGCCTGGTGGATCTACTTCGTGGTCCCCATCCACGGCCATCTGCGCTCCAACAAGCAGGCGTTCCTGTGGGGTTACGGCCACTATCTGGTGTTCGCCCCGGCCGCCGCGATCGGCGCGGGCCTGGAGGTGGCCGTGGAGCAGGCCGTCGGCAAGGCGCACATCTCGACCCTGGCCGCGTCGGCCGCGGTGACCCTGCCGACCGCGCTCTACCTGCTCACGGTCTGGCTCCTGCACTCGCGGTACTTCAAGGTGGGCATCGCCCAGCAACTGGTGCTGCCGGTCACGGCGTTGCTGGTGATCTGCTGCACCTTCCTGGGCGACTGGGCGGTGCTCGCGGCGGGCATCGTGGCGGCGCTGGCCGTGGTGACGGGGACGACGCTGACCTCGCGGACGGTGGCGCGGGAGCGTGGGGGGTCGCTTCGGGCGGGGTGATCGATCGCGTCATCGCATGCCGGGTGACCGTGTGACTTCGGTGGGTCCAGGTGGTGCCTGGACGAAACTGGTCCCATGACAGTTGACGCTCTGACGGATGTCGCCGGGGTGCGCGTGGGACATGCGACGCGCACCGGCGGCGGTTGGCTCACCGGCACCACCGTCGTGCTCGCCCCGGAGGGCGGGGCCGTCGCCGCGGTGGACGTGCGCGGCGGAGGTCCCGGCACCAAGGAGACCGACGCGCTCGACCCGCGCAACCTGGTGCAGAAGGTCGAGGCGATCGTGCTGACCGGGGGCAGCGCGTACGGGCTGGACGCGGCCTCCGGGGTGATGGCCTGGCTGGAGGAGCAGGGGCGGGGGGTGCGGGTCGGGCCGGATCCCTCGCATGTCGTGCCGGTCGTGCCCGCCGCCTGTGTCTTCGATCTCGGTCGGGGCGGCGACTTCCGGGCCCGGCCGGACGCGGCGACGGGGCGGGCCGCCGTCGAGGCCGCCGCGGCGAGTGCGGTGGGTTCGGCGGTGCCGGAAGGGTGTGTGGGGGCCGGGACAGGGGCCGTGGTCGGGGCGATGAAGGGTGGTGTGGGGACGGCGAGTGCCGTGCTGCCTTCGGGGATCACCGTGGCGGCGTTGGTGGTGGCCAACGCGGCGGGGGCGGTGACTGATCCGGAGACGGGGGTTCTGTACGGGGAGTTGTTCCAGGGGCGGGTGCGGTATCCGGAGGAGCGGGTGCATGAGGCCGCGTGCCGGCGGCTCGCCGAGACCGCGGCGATGAACTCTGCGCCTCCGCTGAACACCACGCTCGCGGTGGTGGCCACCGATGCGGAACTGTCGAAGGCCCAGGCCCAGAAGGTCGCGGGGACCGCGCACGACGGCATCGCGCGTGCCGTGCGGCCGGTGCATCTGCTGCACGACGGCGACACGGTGTTCGCTCTGGCCACGGGGGCGCGGGCGCTCGACGCGGGGGATCCGCTGGCGCTCAACTCCCTGCTTGCGGCGGGGGCGGATGTGGTGACTCGGGCGATTGTGCGGGCGGTGTGGGCGGCGGAGTCGGTGGAGGGGGTGGGTGGGGGGTGGCCGGCTTATCGGGAGTTGTACGGGGTGTGATGGGTGCGGGTGCGGGTGCGGGTGCGGGTGCGGGTGCGTGGGGGCGGGCGTTTTGCGCAGTTCCCCGCGCCCCTGGATGCCTGCGGCGGCCTGCGCGGCCTCGGTGGGGGCTTGTGTAGCGCGTGCGGTGTGGTGTGGGGTCGGGGCCGGGGTGGGGGGTGTCCGTCCTCGGTCCGGCGGCTCGGCTGCTTCAGCTGTGCTCGGTAACGGACGCCGGCCGCTGCGGGCGGACACCCCCCACCCCGTCCCCTGCCCGCCGTACGCGGCCAACGGCCCGTGCAGGCACAGGCGACTGCACTCACCCAGGGGCGCGGGGAACTGCGCGACCAGTCCCCACCGGCCCGCACTCGCCAAACAACCGAACCCGGCACCCTCATAGGCACCCCGCCCAAGCCCAGCGCAGCTGCCCGCGGGGAACTGCGCGACCAGCCCCCACCCGCCCGACAACCCGACCCGTCACCCCCCCTAGGCGCCCCGCCCCAACCCCAAACGCATTCGTCTCGCTGTCAGGGAACCCGGGTGGGGACCGGGTCCCTCCTTCTTCACTGAGTGGAGCGGATCGCATATATCGCATGAATATGGAGCAGACAGTGACAACGCCGGACATAGCAGCGCGGCGCGCACTGGGGGCCTGTGCCGTCCTGATGGTCGGTGCTCTCACCCTCACCGCGTGCGGAGGCGACTCCGACAAGGGTGAAGGCAAGGGCGGCAAGGACCCCGCGAAGACGTCCGCGGCGGAGATCGTCTTCTCCGCCAGGAACGGTTCGACGGGCGCGTCGATCAACAGGACCGGCGTGAAGGTCAGCGACGGCACGCTGACCGGCGTGAAGATGACGGTGGCGGGCACGGGGCAGGAAGTGCCGGGGGCGTTGGCCGCGGGCGGCGGGAGCTGGAGGCCCGAGGAGCAGTTGGAGCGGGGGACGAAGTACGAGATAGCGGCGACGGCCAAGGACTCGGACGGCAAGGCCGTGACCGCGAAGTCGGTGTTCACGACCGTCTCGAAGGCGAACAGCTTCATCGGGACGTACACGCCGGACAACGGGACGACGGTCGGTGTGGGGATGCCGGTGTCCTTCACCTTCGACAAGGCCATCAGCGACAAGAAGGCCGTGCAGTCGCACGTCACCGTCAGCTCCAGCAGCGGGCAGCAGGTGGTCGGGCACTGGTTCGGGGCGCAGCGGCTCGACTTCCGGCCCGAGGAGTACTGGAAGGCCGGCTCCAAGGTCACGATGAAGATCGACCTGGACGGCGTCAAGGGCGCCAACGGTGTCACCGGTGTGCAGGAGAGGACCGCCGGCTTCACGGTCGGGCGTTCGCAGGTGTCCACCGTGGACTCCGACACCCAGACCATGAAGGTCGTGCGGGACGGGCAGACCGTGAAGTCGGTGCCGATCTCGACGGGCAGCCCCGAGTTCACCACCCTACAACGGGCAGATGGTGATCTCCGAGAAGTACAAGAAGATCCGCATGGACAGCCGGACGGTCGCGCTGGACAACGCGTACGACATTCCTGATGTCCCGGACGCGATGCGGCTGACGCAGTCGGGGACCTTCATCCACGGCAACTACTGGTACAACCAGGGGAATCCGCCCTTCGGGCGCACCGGCACCAGTCACGGCTGTGTCGGACTGCGGGACGTCAAGGGCGGGAAGGCGGACACCCCGGCCAAGTGGTTCTACGACAACTCGCTGGTCGGGGACGTGGTCGTCGTGAAGAACTCCCCCGACAAGACGGTGGCGCCCGACAACGGGCTGAACGGCTGGAACATGGCGTGGGGCGAGTGGGCCGCGGGGAGCGCCGTAGGTACCTCCTGATCGCTCCAAGCAGCCTCTGACCGGGGGGTTTTGACGTTTCGTCGGGGCGCGCGGGAACATCCTGCGCGGCCCGGGCGTTTTCCGGGCGTACGTTTTCTCGGTTCCCGGACATGATGTCCGACCGAGGGGCTACGGTATGCACCCACAAGGTGACATGCAGCAACGCCGGGAGAAACCTTGAGCGTTCCGTACGAGACGGCAGCGTACGAACCACCCGAGTCGCCCGAGTCTCCGGAGGAGCACCTCGCGCGGCTCCTCGGCCGTGCCCTGAACTCCTTCGAGCTGCCCGACGAGACGATCCGGAGACTGGACTGCGCGCTGGCGTACGACAGTTCGCTGCACTCCGCGCACCACAGCGCGGGGCTGCACCGGGAGACGTACCGGCACACATGGCTGCTCGCCGACGGCTCGGCGCTGACTCTGTGGGAGCTCGTCCACAACACCGCGCGGGACAGCCTTCCGCAGCACGAGGTGTACGTCGACGAGGAGGAGCTGCGTGCGGCGACCGCGCGGCTGCCGTTGCCGCCGGACGCGCCGGACTTCGAGCTGCCGGTGACGGTGCAGCTCTCGCCCGTGCACCTGCCGCGGCACGCCTACGTCCCGGACGACTCGGCGGACCACGCGCGCCGGCTGCTGCGTCGCGCGGAGAACGCGGACCGGCCCGGCCCGAAGACGGCCGCGCTGCTGGCGGAGGCGTTCGCGCACCAGATCACGCAGGCGTTCGGGCGCCCGTGCCGGGCGGGACGCGCCGGGCTGGGCTTCTCGCTCTACGAGCACGCGTTCCTGCTGCGCGACGGGGCGGAGATCTCCCTGTGGGAGGTCGAGCACACGGCGACGCCCGACGGGCGGCACATGTGCGAGGTGTACGTCACCGAGGACGCGGCCCGCGACGCCATGGAGCGGCGCGCGGCCCGGGTTTCCTGAGCGGACCGCCGGTTCCGCTCAGCGCCCGCCGCCGAGCTGTCGTACGAGACCCGCGAACGCGTCCTTCTCCGCCGGGCTCAGTTCGACGGACTCGTGGCCGGGAGCGGCCCGGCGCTGGCGGGGGAAGGCGGGCAGGCCGTGGTCGACGCGCCACGTGACGGCCTCGTGGCGGCCGTGCCGCAGCAGGTAGGCCAATCCAGCCGTCCAGGCGAAGGCCACCAGGACGAGAAGAGTGACACCAAGCAACTGGTAGACGGAGACGTGCTCAGGCATGCGTTCCAGTAGACACCACGGTCCGGGACTTTGGTCCCGGACCGTGACGTATCTCGCAGTTGCCGTGAACAGCTCACCGCCGCCCCAAAGGGGCAGGGTCACGCGGCTATCGGCTGCTTGTGCTCGGCCGCCGGGGCGGTGGTGTCCGGGACTGCGGCGGCCGTCGTTCCCGGTGCCGGCTTGCGCATGCTCTTCAGGACGATCACCAGTGCGGTCGTGACGCACACGCCCGCCGCGATGGCGATCAGGTAGAGGAACGGGCTGCCGATCAACGGGACCACGAAGATGCCGCCGTGCGGGGCGCGCAGGGTGGCGCCGAAGACCATCGACAGGGCGCCGGTGACCGCGCCGCCCGCCATCGAGGCCGGGATGACCCGCAGCGGGTCGGCCGCCGCGAACGGGATCGCGCCCTCGGAGATGAAGGAGGCGCCCAGGACCCAGGCGGCCTTGCCGTTCTCGCGCTCGGTCTGCGTGAAGAGCTTCTTGCGGACGGTGGTGGCCAGAGCCATGCCCAGCGGCGGGACCATGCCCGCGGCCATCACGGCGGCCATGACCTTCATCGCGGAGTCGCTGGGGTCCTGCACGGCGATCCCGGCGGTGGCGAAGGCGTACGCGACCTTGTTGACCGGGCCGCCGAGGTCGAAGCACATCATCAGGCCGAGGAGGACGCCGAGCAGGATCGCGTTGGTGCCGGAGAGGCCGTTGAGCCAGTCCGTCATGCCCTTCTGGGCCTCGGCGATGGGTTTGCCGACCACGACGAACATCAGGAAGCCGACGATCAGCGAGGAGATCAGCGGGATCACGACCACCGGCATGATGCCCCGCAGCACCGGCGGGATCTTGATCCGCTGGATCGAGAGGACCACGGCACCCGCGAGCAGACCGGCGACCAGACCGCCGAGGAAGCCCGCGGCGATGTTGGAGGCGATCATTCCGCCGACGAAGCCGGGGACGAGACCGGGGCGGTCCGCCATGCCGTACGCGATGTATCCGGCCAGGACCGGGATGAGGAAGCCGAAGGCGACCTGGCCGATCTGGAACAGCAGGGCGCCCCAGCTGTCGATCTCGGTCCAGGAGAAGTGCTTCATGACCGAGGGCGCGCTCGCGATCTGCCAGCCGCCGATCGCGAACCCGAGGGCGAGCAGCAGGCCGCCCGCGGCGACGAACGGGACCATGTAGCTCACGCCGGTCATCAGCCACTTGCGGAGCTTGGTGCCGTAGCTGTCGCCGGACTCGCCGGCCCGCTCGACCGGTGTCCCCGCGCCCGCGCCGGCGCCCGCCGTCACCTCGCCGCGCTCGGCCTTGCCGCGGACCTCGGTGATGAGTTCGGCGGCGCGGTTGATGCCCGCCTTCACGCCGACGTCGACGGTGGGCTTGCCCGCGAAGCGGTCCTTGTCGCGTACGGGGACGTCGTGGGCGAAGATCACGCCGTCCGCCGCCGCGATGGCCGCCGGGTCGAGCCGGGTGAAGCCGGCGGAGCCCTGGGTCTCGACGACGAGTTCGACGCCCGCCTCGCGGCCGGCGTTCTCCAGCGACTCGGCCGCCATGTAGGTGTGGGCGATACCGGTCGGGCAGGAGGTGACGGCGACGATCCTGAAGGGGGCCTCGGCAACGTCGGGAGCGGCGTTGGCCGTTGCGGCATCGGCGGAGGCCGCCACCGATGCCGCAACGGAGTCTTCGGTGGCACCCTCGGCCGGCGCCTCGTCGCCGCGGATCAGCGCCGCCGCGCTCTGTGCGCTCCCCGAGGACCGCAGCGCGTCCGTGAACTCGGTGTTCATCAGCTGGCGCGCGAGGGAGGACAGGATCGTCAGGTGGGCGTCGTCCGCGCCGGCCGGCGCGGCGATCAGGAAGATCAGGTCGGCGGGTCCGTCCGGCGCGCCGAAGTCGATCCCGGCGGAGCTGCGTCCGAAGGCGAGCGTCGGCTCGGTGACGTGCTCGCTGCGGCAGTGCGGGATGCCGATGCCGCCGTCGAGGCCGGTCGGCATCTGGGCCTCGCGGGCGGCCACGTCGGCGAGGAAGCCGTCCAGGTCGGTCACCCGGCCCAGGGCGACCATGCGCTCGGCGAGGGCACGGGCCGCCGCTTCCTTGGTGTCGGCGGACAGGTCGAGATCGACCAGGTCCGCGGTGATCATGTCGCTCATCGCGGGCTCCTTCGCACGCGTATCGCCCGGGGAGTGGAGTGGGCGTAAGGGGAGGGGACGGGGGTGCAGCGGTGGGGGGTCGGGGGGAGGCGGGTGGGGTCGGGGAGTAACTGCGCCGGGGCGGCCGTACCGGCGACGGACGGGGAGAGCGCCGGGACCGGGCCGCTCATGACACCGGCTCCGTCAGCACCCGGTCCACCGGCACCTCGGCCGTGACCGTCACCGCGGCCGGGTCCAGGTCGTCCGGCGTCGGCATGACACTGCCGGGCAGCTGGACGGCCGCCGCTCCGTGCGCGACCGCGGAGGCGAGGGCCCCTGGGCCGCTGCCGCCGGCGATCAGGAAGCCGGCCAGCGAGGAGTCGCCGGCGCCGACATTGCTGCGTACGGCCTCCACGCGCGCGCTGGCGAACCAGGTGCCCGAGCCGTCCACGAGCAGCTGCCCGTCGGCACCCAGGCTCGCGAGGACCGCCCGCGCCCCCATCTCCCGCAGTTCCTCGGCCGCCTTCACCGCGTCGCCCACCGTGGACAGGGGGCGCCCGACGGCCTCCGCGAGCTCCTCGGCGTTGGGCTTCACCACGTCGGGCCGTTCGCGCAGCGCCGCCAGGAGCGCGGGCCCCGAGGTGTCCAGCGCGATCCGCGCACCACCGGCGTGCGCCCGCGCGACGACCTCGGCGTACCAGGAGGGCGCGAGCCCCCGGGGCAGGCTGCCGCAGCACGCGATCCACGCGGCGTCACGCGACTGCACGCGGACCGTCTCCAGCAGCAACTCCTGCTCGGCGGCCGACAGTTCGGGACCCGGCGCGTTGATCTTCGTGAGCACCCCGTCCGACTCGGCGAGCGCGATGTTCGACCGGGTGGCCCCGGCGACCGGGACCGGTGCGACCTCGATGCCCTGCGCGTCGAGCAGGTCGGCGACGAGCGCCCCCGGCGCCCCGCCCAGCGGCAGGACCGCGACCGTGCGCTGTCCGGCGGCCGTGACGGCCCGCGAGACGTTGACGCCCTTGCCGCCGGGGTCCATGCGTTCGCCGGTGGCGCGGATGACCTCGCCGCGCTCCAGGGACGGGACCTCGTACGTACGGTCCAGGGACGGGTTCGGGGTGACGGTGAGGATCATGCGCGCACTACTTCCGTGCCGCCACTCTCGATGGCGACGGTGTCTTCGGGGCTCAGCCCGCTGTCGGTGATCAGCAGGTCCACATCGCTCAGGTCACCGAAGCGGGCGAAGTGCTCCTGGCCGTGCTTGGCGGAGTCGGCGAGCAGCACCACGCGGCGGGCGGCGGCGATCGCCGCGCGCTTGACCGCGGCCTCGGCGAGGTCGGGGGTGGTGAGGCCGTGCTCGGCGGAGAAGCCGTTGGCCGCCACGAACAGGACGTCGGCCCGGATCTCGCCGTACGCCCGCAGCGCCCAGGCGTCGACGGCGGCGCGCGTACGGTGCCGTACCCGCCCTCCGACGAGGTGGAGCTGGATGCCGGGGTGGTCCGCGAGGCGGGCCGCGATGGGCAGGCTGTGCGTGACGACGGTGAGCGAGGCCTCCAGCGGGACGGCGGCGGCGAGGCGGGCCACGGTCGTGCCGGCGTCGAGGATCAGGGTGCCCTCGGTCGGCAGTTCGGCGAGGGCCGCCTTGGCGATGTGGTCCTTCTCGTCGGCCGCGGTCGTCTCGCGCTCGGCGAGGTCCGGCTCGAAGTCGAGGCGCCCGGCCGGGATGGCCCCGCCGTGCACCCGGCGCAGCAGCCCCGCGCGGTCGAGGGCCT
Organism: Streptomyces sp. SLBN-8D4; assembly: GCF_049739545.1. NCBI lineage: Bacteria > Bacillati > Actinomycetota > Actinomycetes > Kitasatosporales > Streptomycetaceae > Streptomyces > Streptomyces sp. SLBN-8D4. Next base: position 5,596,539 of record NZ_JBMGQC010000001.1, on the reverse strand, counting down.
TCAGGTCGCGCCGGATGGTCTCCGCCGTGACCTGGAACTCCTCGGCCAGCGAGACGACGTCCACCCGGCCGCCGTCGCGGGCGAGCCGGAGGATCTCCTGCTGTCGCTCCGGTGCGTACATGTCCGCTCACCTCCGACTGATGCCCGAACGTGTGGTTTCAGTGGGGAGGCTACGCCCGGATTTCCGGAAAGTAAACAGTTTCGGATCCCATCCGGGCATGAACGGACTTCCGAAGGGGTCCGGGTACGGCAAGGGGCCCGGTACCCCAGCGGGTACCGGGCCCCTCGTCCAGGGCCTCAGGACACGAGCTCCGGCTCCTTCTCCTCCACCGCGGGAAGCCCGGCGGCCCCCTCCCCCTGCAGCACGGGCCGCTTCGGCAGCGCGAACATCAGCAGGAAGATGACGCCCATCACCGCCGCGACCCACCCGAGCGCGTGCTGGAAGGCGTCCACGAAGGCCGGGCCCACCTGCGCCGGCCCCAGGTCGTCGCCGATGACCCCGAAGAAGACCACCGACACCAGCCCGAGCCCCAGCGCGTTGCCCATCTGCTGCACGGTGTTGATCAGCCCCGACGCCGAGCCGGCGTGCTCGCGCGGCACCTCCGACAGCACCGCGTCGGTGAGCGGCGCGACGATCAGCCCCATGCCCACGCCCATCACGACCAGCGGCAGCGCCATCTGCCACGAGCTGATCGACATGCCGTACCGCTCGGCCTCCCAGAGGTAGAGCAGCACGCCCACCGCCATCAGCAGCGCACCGGCCTGGAGCACCCCGCGTCCGAACCGCGGCACGAGCTTCTGCACCGACAGCCCCGCCGCCGTGGAGACCGCGATCGAGAACGGCACCCCGGTCAGCCCCGCCCGCAGCGGGCTCCAGCCGAGGCCGGTCTGCATGTACAGCGTCCACACCAGGAAGAAGATGCCGAGCCCGACGCCGAACACGGTCTGCACCGCGATCCCGGCCGCGAAGCTCTTCACCTTGAACAGCGACAGCTCGACCAGCGGCGACCCGTCCCGCGCGCCCTTGCGCCTCTCGTACTCCACCAGCGCCGCGAACACGAGGGGCGCGCCGGCCATCGACACGTACCCCCACAGCGGCCAGTCCAGCTCCTCGCCGCGGGTCAGCGGGTAGAGCAGCATCAGCAGACCGAGCACGACCATGGCCACGCCCACCAGGTCCAGCTTCAGCGCCCGCGGGGCCTTGGACTCGGTGATGAAACGGCTCCCGAGGACGAGCCCCATGATCCCGACCGGCAGGTTGATGAGGAAGATCGGCCGCCACTCGAGCCCGAAGAGGTTCCACTCGGTCAGCAGCGCCCCGAGCAGCGGACCGGACACGGCCCCCAGGCCGACGACCGCGCCGAACAGCCCGAACACCTTGCCCCGCTCATGCGCGGGGAAGGTCGCGTGCACGATCGACAGGACCTGCGGCACCATCATCGCCGCCATGCCGCCCTGCAGGATCCGGGCCGCGACCAGCATGTCCGGGTTCGCGGCGAAGCCGCACAGCGCCGACGCGAGCGTGAACCCGCCGATGCCGACGAGGAACAGCCGCTTGCGCCCGTGGATGTCACCGAGCCGCCCTCCGGTGATCAGGCCCGCGGCGAAGGCGAGGGCGTAACCGGCGGTGATCCACTGGATGTGGCTGACGGAGGCACCGGAGTCCTGCCGGATGGACGGAATGGCGATGTTGACGATCGTGACGTCGACGAGGTCCATGAAGGCCGCGGTCATCACGATGGCGAGAGCGAACCAGCGACGCCGGTCGCCCGCGGCGGACGGTACGTCGGGGATGCCCGGAAGGGAGGTCTCGGTGGAGGTCATGTCCTGAACCTATGACCCCATTAGGTCAGATCGTGTCCTAGTTCTACGGCATTCTCGAACTCATGACGACGGACACTCCGGCACGGCTCCTGACGCTCCTCTCCCTCCTCCAGACGCCCCGCGAATGGCCCGGCGGCGAGCTCGCCGACCGCCTCGGCGTCTCCCGCCGCACGGTGAGGCGGGACATCGACCGCCTCCGTGAACTGGGCTATCCCGTCGAGGCGTCCAAGGGCTCCGACGGCGGCTACCGGCTCGTCGCGGGCAAGGCCCTGCCCCCGCTCGTCCTCGACGACGAGGAGGCGGTGGCCATCGCGGTCGGACTGCGGGCGGGGGCGGGGCACGCGGTGGAGGGGGTGGACGAGGCGTCCGTACGGGCGCTGGCGAAACTGGAACAGGTCCTGCCCTCCCGGCTGCGGCACCGGGTGTCCACCCTCCAGGCCGCTACGACTCCGCTGACCAGCGGGGACGGGGCGAGCATCCCGACCGAGACCCTGACGGTGATGGCGTCCACGGTGGCCGGCCACGAACGCCTCCGCTTCGGCTACCGCGCGAAGGACGGCGCCGAGTCCCGCCGGGTGGTGGAGCCGTACCGGCTGGTCTCCACCGGGCGCCGCTGGTACCTCGTCGCCTACGACCTCGACCGCGGCGACTGGCGGACCTTCCGGGTCGACCGGGTGAACGACCCCTTCGCCACGGGGGCCCGGTTCGCTCCGCGGGAGCTGCCGACGGGGAGCGCGGCGGAGTACCTGCGGCAGTCGATGTACCGCCGCCAGGAGACGTACGAACTCGTCGTGACGTTCGAGGGCGAGGCGTCCGTGGTGTCGGCCCGGGTGCCGGCCTGGATGGGGGTACCGGAGTCCCTGGGCGAGGGCCGGTGCCGACTGCGGGCCACGGTGGCCGATTCCGTGGACTGGATGGCGGTGCGGCTGGCGATGACCGGGGTCGAGTTCCGGGTGGAGCAGCCGCCGGAACTGGTGGATGCGGTGCGGGAGTTGGGGGGCCGACTGGTTCGGGCGGCGGGGGAGGTCGCCTGAGGGTGGCAGGGCAGCGGGCGCCGGGCTCGGGCCGAACCCGGCAAGCCACCCCATGTGACAGAATCTCCCCTTCGGTGGGTCACCCCGTGGTTCAGGTACGGGGTGACCCGCCGTTCCGCTTTTCCGGGCGCGAAAAAAGCCGGACCCCGGCGCCCGGGGGGGAGGGGCGCCGAAGTCCGGCTCGGGGAGAGTCCCGGCGCCGGGGGGGATAGCGTCGGGACTTGGTTCAGGAGGGTCCGAAGGGTCTGAAGTCCAGGCCTTCGGGGCCCGAACACCTGGACCCTGAAGTCTTGTGCCCAGGGTCCAGCCGGTTAAGCGGCGTAGTACGGCCATGTTTACGCGGTCTTTCGCCACCCGGCGTACGCGGGCACACCCCGCCTACGCCGCCGCGTCGAACCCGGTGGACCGCGCCAGCTTCTTCAGCTCCATCAGGGCGTGCTTCTCGATCTGCCGGATCCTCTCGCGGGTGAGGCCGTGCTCCTTGCCGACCTCGGTCAGCGTGCGCTCGCGCCCGTCCTCGATGCCGTACCGCATCTTGATGATGGACGCGGTGCGCTGGTCGAGGCGGCCGATGAGGTCGTCCAGTTCCTCGCTGCGCAGCAGCGTCAGCACCGACTGCTCCGGCGAGACCGCCGACGTGTCCTCCAGGAGGTCGCCGAATTGGGTGTCGCCGTCGTCGTCCACCGACATGTTCAGCGAGACCGGGTCGCGGGCCCAGTCCAGGACGTCCGTCACGCGCGCCGGGTTGGAGCCGAGCTCGGCGGCGATCTCCGCGGGCTCCGGGTCGCGGCCGTGTTCGCGGTTGAACTCGCGCTGCACACGGCGGATGCGGCCCAGCTCCTCCACCAGGTGCACGGGCAGCCGGATGGTGCGGGACTGGTCGGCGATGGAGCGGGTGATGGCCTGACGGATCCACCAGGTCGCGTACGTCGAGAACTTGAAGCCCTTGCGGTAGTCGAACTTCTCGACCGCGCGCACCAGACCGGCGTTGCCCTCCTGGATCAGGTCGAGCAGGGGCAGCCCGCTGCGGGGGTAGCGGCGGGCCACGGCGACGACCAGGCGCAGGTTGGAGCGGATGAACACGTCCTTGGCGCGCTCACTCTCCTCCACCAACGCCTCCAGCTCTTCGCGGGTGGCGTCCGCCTTGGCCGCCTCGAACCCGTCGAGGACCTGTCGGGCGAACACACCCGCCTCGATGATCTGGGACAGCTCGACTTCCTTGGCGGCGTCGAGCAGCGGCGTACGCGCGATCTCGTCGAGGTACATGCCGACCAGGTCGCGGTCGGCGATCTCGCCGCCATGGACGCGAACACTGCGTGCCGCGTCGGTAGACCCGCCGGTGGCGGACTTACGACGGGCGACGGCACGGGTTGCCATGCGTGCTCCCTTGCGATGTTGGGTCAGCGGGTGGTCCTACGGACGCTGGGTCCCGGCTCCGGTTGCTTCCGGACTCTCCTCGGGTGCCCTGCATCCGATGGAAACAACGACTGGAAACCGGACAGAATTCCCAAGCGGTGCCGCTATTTTTCTGATCTTGCAGTATCCTGCCCGGCCACATGAGGAGGCGCGATGCCGTCGGAGCGTACAGAGGTGCAGGTCAGGCCGGGAGTCGAAAGCGACCTCGGGGCTCTCACCGACCTCTACAACCACTACGTTCGTGAGACGCCGATCACATTCGACACCGCTGCCTTCACCCCGGAGGAGCGCCGCCCCTGGCTGCTCTCCCACCCTGAAGACGGGCCGTACCGTCTGATGGTTGCCACCGACACGGAGTCGACAGGAACCTCACAGCGGATCCTCGGGTACGCCACATCCAGCCCCTTTCGCGCGAAGCCCGCGTACGCGACCTCCGTGGAGGTCACCGTCTACCTCGCTCCGGACGCGGGCGGCCGGGGCGTCGGCACCCTCCTCTACAAGGCCCTCTTCGAGGCCCTGGCCGGCGAGGACGTGCACCGCGCCTACGCGGGCATCGCCCAACCCAACGAAGCGTCCACGCGGCTGCATGAACGCTTCGGGTTCCGCTACGTCGGCACCTACCGGGAGGTGGGCCGGAAGTTCGGCCGCTACTGGGACGTGGCCTGGTACGAGAAGAACCTCTAGGCCCCGCGCGAGGACCTCAGCCGAACTGCACCGACCGCTTGGCCATCCCCATCCAGAACCCGTCGATCACGGACTTCTGCGTGTCCAGCTCGCCGCTCACGTCCGCCGCGCCCATGGTGACGAAGAGGGGCGCGAAGTGCTCGGTGCGCGGATGGGCGTAGCGCCCGGCCGGGGCCTTGTCAAGGAAGTCCAGCAGGGAGTCCACGTCCCGCGCCTCAAGGGCCCGTCGGCCCCAGTCGTCGAACTCCGAGGACCAGGTGGGCACTCCGGGGCCGGTGTGGCGCAGGGCGGCGAGGTTGTGGGTGAAGAAGCCGGATCCGACGATCAGGACGCCCTCGTCGCGCAGCGGGGCGAGCTTGCGGCCGATCTCCATGAGCTTGACCGGGTCGAGGGTCGGCATGGAGACCTGGAGGACGGGGATGTCGGCCTCGGGGAACATCTCGACGAGGGGGACGTATGCGCCGTGGTCCAGTCCGCGGTCCGGGACGTCCTGCACGGGGACGCCGGGGGCGCGCAGCAACTTGCGTACGGAATCGGCGAGTTCGGGGGCGCCGGGGGCGCCGTACGTCACCTTGTAGTAGTGCTCGGGGAAGCCCCAGAAGTCGTAGACGAGCGGGACGGGCCGCACCGCGCCGAGGGCGAGGGGGGCCTCCTCCCAGTGGGCGGAGACCATGAGGATCGCCTTGGGGCGGGGCAGGTCCGCGGACCAGGCGGCGAGCTCGCCGGGCCAGATCGGGTCGTCGGCGAGCGGCGGCGCGCCGTGACTCAGATAGAGGGCGGGCATGCGCTCCAGCGTGTCGGCGGACATGGCGGGGACTCCTCCGGTACTTCCGATGCAGTGGATGTTTCAAATTTAAAGCTTCTAGGACATAACTGTACGCCTCATTTGTTTAAGCTTCAAGGAGAGAGCTCGTAGAGTGGGATACATGAACACGGCATCCGTCCCCGACGAGGAGCCCCAGTGGCTCGACGACGAAGAGCAGCGCATCTGGCGCTCGTACGTGCACGCCACGACCCTGCTCGAGGATCACCTCGACCGCCAGCTCCAGCGGGACGCCGGCATGCCGCACATCTACTACGGACTGCTCGTGGGCCTCGCCGATGCCCCGGACCGGCGGCTGCGGATGACCGAGCTGGCCATGAAGGCGAAGATCACCCGGTCCCGGCTCTCGCACGCGATCGCCCGTCTGGAGCGCAACGGCTGGGTGCGCCGGGAGGACTGCCCGGACGACAAGCGCGGCCAGTTCGCGGTGCTCACGGACCCGGGCCTGGAAATGCTGCGGGGCGCCGCGCCGGGCCATGTGCGGGCCGTGCGCAACGCCGTCTTCGACCGGCTCACCCCGGAACAGCAGAAGTCCCTCGGCGAGATCATGGAGATCGTCGCCGAGGGACTGCAGCCGAACGAGGCGGGCGCGGATCTGCCCTGGCTCCGCTGAGCCGCTCGCTCAGGGAGACCAGGGCAGTTCCTGGGGTCGTACGTACGGGGCGTCCCCATCCCCGTACGTACGAGGTTCTCGAAGGGGTACCGCGGGGCGGTCGCCGTCAGTGGGCGACGACCGGCACCGCGAGCTCCTCCTCGGCGCCCTCTCCGGACCCGGCCACCGCGGCGGTGTCCGTGCGGCCGGCGTTGACGAGGGTCACGACGATGACCGCGGCGAGCACCAGCATGCCGACGGCGAACCAGATCGCGTTGGTGTAGCCGTGCACCTGGCCCTCCAGCGCCACCAGCTGCGCCTGCGACTTGGAGGTCGCGGAGCCGATGTGGTCGGCGATGTAGGAGGTCGTGGCCGAGGCGGCGATCGTGTTCAGCAGGGCCGTACCGATCGCACCGCCGACCTGCTGCGAGGTGTTGACCATCGCGGAGGCGACACCGGCGTCCCGGGGCTCGACGCCCAGGGTGGCCAGGGACATGGCGGGCATGAACGCCGTACCCATGCCGAGGCCGAGCAGCAGCATGGCCGGCAGGATCGTCGAGGCGTACGACGAACCGATCTCCAGCTGGGTCATGAGGAGCATGCCGACCGCGGCGACCAGGAAGCCGGGGCCCATCAGCAGCCGCGCCGGGACGCGGGTCATCAGGCGGGCGCCGATCTGGGTCGAGCCGACCATCATGCCGACGATCATCGGCATGAAGGCGAAGCCGGTCTTGATCGGCGTGAAGCCCTTCACGATCTGCAGGTAGTAGGTCAGGAACAGGAAGGTGCCGAACATCGCGATGATCGCGATGCCGAGCGAGAGGTAGATCCCGCCGCGGTTGCGGTCGGTGATCACGCGCAGCGGCAGCAGCGGGGCCTTGGTCCTGGCCTCGGTGACGACGAAGGCGATCAGCAGGACGGCCGACGCGACGAACATGCCGACGGTCACGGAGTCGCCCCAGCCGTCGGTCTCGGCGCGGGTGAAGCCGTAGACCAGCGCGACCAGGCCCAGGGTGGACAGCAGCACGCCGGGGATGTCGAGGGGGTTGCGGTTGCGGCCGCCCTCGGGCTCACGGATGACGAAGTACGCGCCGAGCGCGGCGACGATCGCGAACGGGATGTTCACGAAGAAGGTCCAGCGCCAGTCCATGTACTCGGTCAGCACACCGCCGAGGATGAAGCCCACGGCGCCGCCGCCACCGGCGATCGCGCCGTAGATGCCGAAGGCCTTGGCGCGCTCCTTGGCGTCCGTGAACATCACGGCGAGCAGGGAGAGCGCGGCGGGCGCGAGCAGTGCGCCGAAGGCGCCCTGCAGGGCACGCGCGCCGAACATCATGCCGCCGGAGGTCGCGGCGCCGCCGAGCGCGGAGGCCGCGGCGAAGCCGATCAGGCCGACGACGAAGGCGCGCTTGCGGCCCCACAGGTCGGCTATGCGGCCACCGAAGAGCAGGAGTCCGCCGAAGGCGAGGGCGTATGCCGTGACGACCCACTGGCGGTTGCCGTCGGTGATGCCCAGGTCGGCCTGGGCGGAGGGCAGGGCGATGTTCACGATGGTCGCGTCCAGGACGACCATCAGCTGGGCGAGCGCGATGAAGACGAGCGCTTTCCAGCGGTTGGCGTCACCGGACACGGCCGGTGCGCCGGAAGCCTTTGCGGCTGTTGCAGACATGGGGGTACCCACTTCGGGACTTCGGAACGGAAAAAGAATGGTGAAAGGGGACGGTCCGTCGTCGGTGACGGCCGGTCGAAAGTCGTTGCAGAGACTGTGCTCGCGCGCTGAACTAATCGGTTCTCGTCGGTCGGATCAGGTCTGGCGGAGGTCCTCCATGGTCAGGGCCGCACCCGGCAGTGCGGAGCGGGCCGGGGCCCGCAGTCCGTCCAGGAACAGCTGAAGGGTGCGGTGCACGAACCCGTCGAGGGTGAGGCAGCCGGTACCGGCCGGGGGCCGGGACAGCTGGGCCACGGCGACCATCAGGTCACCGACGCTCACGTCCGCGCGGAGCTGACCGGCCGCCCTGGCCCGGTCCATGAGCTGCTCGACGAGCTGCTCGATGCGTTCACGTGCGGCCACCAGGTCGGGGTGGTACTGGTCGAAGGTGCCCTGGATCATCGGGCACAGTGCCGTGATCCGCTCGTCGGCGGAGGCGTGCACGAAGCGCTCCAGGGCGCCGAAGGCGTCCCCGGTCTGCGCGAGCGCCAGCTCGGCCGCCTCGGACGTCCGGTCCATCACGGAGCAGACGACCTCGCGGACGAGCGCGTCGCGGTCGGGGAAGTTGCGGTACACCGTGGCGTTGCCGACGCCGGCCCGGCGGGCGATCTCGTCGAGCGGCACGTCGGGGCCGAACTCGGTGAACATCTCGCTGGCGGCGGTGACGATCCGCTCGCGGTTGCGCAGGGCGTCGGCGCGGGGCGCCTTGCGCTGCACGGAGAGAGCGGTCTGCACGGTGGACTCCTCGGGTGGCGGGTGATCCGGGGATTCGTTCCCCGTTTCGCTCGGACACTGGTCTAAACGGGGAGACGCTCCCCGGTTATTTCGGGTTGAGAAGAAATCATGTTGTGACCTGAGTCACAAGTCCGCGATACCCACGTTCGGTCTCCTCCAGCGCGCGTGCGCCCCTCGCCCGACACAGGGTGATCGAAGAGGTGCAGCCTTCCGACCAGCGGCTGCCGCGCTCCGAAGGGTGCTCGCATGCCGTGGACCAGACGTCGCATACGCCCGCGCCGCGCCGTCGCCCTCGCGTCCGTGACCGCGCTGACCCTCGCGGTGAGCACCTCGGCCGGCACCGAACGCCTCGTCCCCGGGACCACGACCGCCGGCCCGACCGCCCTGGCCCGCTCCGGCACCCACGGCGCCTGTCAGATCAGCGGCGGCCCGGCCGTCCAGATGTCCGAGGGCCTGCCCACGCCCGGCGGCTACTCCCGCTCCACCGGCACCGTCCACGCCCTCACCCTGATGGTCGACTTCTCCGACGCCCCCGGCTCCGGCAGCGCCCAGAGCCGCTTCCGCGAGTTCTTCCCGCAGACCCAGAACTGGTTCCGCACCAGTTCCTACGGCCGCCTCGACTACCGCCCCGAAGCCCCGATCACCGACTGGCTGCGCATGCCGAAGTCCTTCCGGGCCTATGGCATAGAGCGCGGCGCCCCCTTCGACCCGGGCTACCGCCGTCTGGTCCAGGACATCGTGACCGCCGCCGATCCCCAGGTGGACTTCCGGGCGTACGACTTCCTGAACATCCTGGTGACCCCGAACGCCGGCCCCTCCGCCCTCGACACGGTCCTGTCGGTGACCTTCGCCGGCAACACCGACGCCCCGGTCGCCGACGGCGTCCCCGTCGCCAACGCCTCCTTCGTGTACTCCCGCCAGGACGACGGCTCGGGCTCCTACCCGCAGACCGGCTACCGGGTCCTGCCCCACGAGAACGGCCATGTCTTCGGCCTGCCCGACCTCTACACCCAGAACGGCGGCGGCGCGGTCGGCCACTGGGACATCATGAGCGAGGACTGGGGCGCCAACAACGACCTGCTCGGCTGGCACAAGTGGAAGCTGGGCTGGCTGGACCCGACGCAGGTCGACTGCGTGACGGCGCCCGGGACCTCGGAGTACACGCTGACCCCGCTGGCCCGGTCCGGCCTCGGCACCAAGCTCCTCTTCGTCCCCCTCGGCGGCCGCACCGGCTACGCGGTCGAACTGCGCACCCGCGAGGGCAACGACGAGACGGTGTGCCGGCCGGGCGTCCTCGTCTACAAGGTCCAGGCGGACGTGGACACCGGCCGGGGCCCGGTGCGCGTGTACGACGCACGGCGCAACAGCGGGGGCTGCTCCCGGAGCCCCAACGTCCACGCGGAACTCTCCGACGCCCCCTTCGCGACCGGCGAGGAGTTCCGGGACCCGGCCAGGGCGATCCGGGTGCGGGTGCTGGGGGTGGACGGGGACGGCAACTACCGGGTGGCGGTGACGCGGGGATAGCGGTGGGCGGCCACCTCCCCCCGGAGGCCGTGGCACGCCGTCGGTGCCACGGCGGATTACCGTAGGCCTGCCGCGACCGCCGTACCGGAGAGCCGATGCCCGCTGAGACGACCACTCCCCCGCCGGTACCGGAGTCCGCCGTGCCGGCCGAGGCGGTCGCACCGCTGATCCGGGGGGTCAGGGTGCTGCGGGAGCTGACCGAGGCGGGCGGGACCCTGAGCCTGAGCGGCCTGGAGCGGGCGACGGGCCTGGCGCGTTCCACGGTCGACCGCATCACGTCGACGCTGGCCCGCATGGGATACGTCCGTCTCGACGGCCGGGACGCGGTGGCGACCCCCCGGCTCATGGAACTCGGCAACGCCTATCTCGCCGCCCTGCGTCTGCCCGCCCTGCTCTCCTCGCGGGCCGACGCCCTCGCCGACGAGCTGGACGAGTCGGTGTCGCTGGCGGTCGCCGACCGCGACGGCGTCCGCTTCATCCACCAGGCCACCCGCCGCCGCGCGATGTCCCTCAGCTTCCGCATCGGCGACCTGCTCCCCGCCGAACGCACCGCGCCCGGACCCCTGTTCGCCTCCGAGTGGACGGACGACGACTGGCGGACGTGGCGCGAACGCCGGGCGGCGGACCCGGAGAACCGCGGCTTCCCGGCCGTACCCCCACGGGAACTCCCCCTCCCGGAGGGCGAGTTCGAGGCGAGGGCGGCGCAAGCGGGCAGGAACGGCTGGGCGCTGGACGACCAGTTGATCGAACCGGGTCTGGTGGCGGTCTCCGTGCCCGTACGGGATCCGCGCACGGGCCGGATCGCCTGCGTGGCGAACGTCGTGAGCCACACCAGCCGCCACACGGCGGCGGACCTGCGCGACACCCTGCTGCCGCGGCTGCGGGCGACGGTGGCCGAGATGGAACGCGAACTGGCCGCCGCCCCGGAGCCGGACCCGGGCCCGCCGCCCTCGGGATCGGCCGCGTGGATCGGCGCGTCCAAGCACGAACTGGGCCGGGAGTTCATCGAGTCCCTCGCGCGCGGCCTGACGGTCCTGACGGCCTTCGGCGAGGGCAGGGCCGCGCTGACCCTGACGGACGTGGCACGGGCGACCGGCCTGGCACGGGCGACCGCCCGCCGGGCCCTGATCACCTACGAACACCTCGGCCTGGTCCGCGGACAGCCGGAGTCCCGCACCTTCGTCCTCACCCCGCGGGTCCTGTCCCTGGGCTTCCCGCCCCTTTCCCGTACGACCCTCCCCCGCATCGCCGCGCCCCACCTGGCGGACCTCTCGGCCCGGGTGGGCGAGTCGACGGCACTGGCGATCCTGGTGCCGCCGGGGCCGGGGCCGGGGCCGGACTCCGGCCCGGAGATCCAGTTCACGGCGAGGGCCGTGGCCCCGCGGATCATGGGAGTGGACATCAGGGTGGGCACCCGGCTGCCGGCCTCGGCGACGTCGCTGGGCCGGGTGCTGCTGGCGGAGAACCAGGCTCACGTCCTGCTGGACGAGGACTGGGAGGACGGTCTGCGCACGATCGCCGTCCCCCTGCACGACCGTACGGGCCGGGTCGTCGCCGCCGTGAACGTGGCCCTGCACGCGGCGGGCCGCACGGCGGCGGAGTGCGTCGATGAGCTCCTCCCCGAACTGCGTCTGACGGCGGCCCGCATCGAGGGGGAGTTGCGCGCGGCCGGGCACTTCACTCGGGTTTCCCTGCTCTGAGGGGCGAGGCGGTGCCGTCATGCGCGCAGGAAGGCGAGGACCGCGAGGACCCGGCGGTGGCCCTCGGTGTCCACCGGCAGGTCCAGCTTGGTGAAGATGTTGCCGATGTGCTTGTTCACGGCGGCCTCGCTGATGAACAGATGCTTGGCGAGACCGGCGTTGGTGCGGCCCTCCGCGATCAGCGCGAGCACCTCGCGCTCCCGTGGGCTCAGCCGCTCCAGCGGATCCCGGCGCAGCCGCACCAGCTGGGTGATCACCTCGGGGTCCACCACAGTCCCGCCGGCGGCCACCCGCTCGATCGCGGAGACGGGCCGTCTGCTGCGGCTGCACGGCATCAGCACCCGGTTCGTCACCGCACAGTCCGGTGTGGAGCGCGGAGTGCTCACCGACACGGAGGTCCGCCGCGTCGACGACCTGCTCGGCCCGTTCGACGTGGGGGGTGCCTCTATGTTTTTGGTCAAGCTCGTGCTGCCGGTTTTGAGGTGGTTCGGCCTGGGTGGGGTCATGCGGCCAGCGTGACGTTCTTCGGCTCGCGGGGTTCGTAGAAGGTGCCGTCGCGGAGCATGGCGAACAGGACGCTGATGCGTTGGCGGGCGAGGCGGAGGAGGGCTTGGGTGTGGGTCTTGCCGCGGGCGCGTTGCTTGTCGTAGGAGGTGCGGGAGGCGGGATCGGCGTTCATGCATGCGAAGGCGGAGAGGAACATGGCGCGTTTGAGCTGCCGGTTCCCGCCTCGGGGTGCGTGTTCGCCATGGATGGAGGTGCCGGACTGCCGGGTGGTGGGGGCGAGGCCCGCGTAGGAGGCGGTGCGCGGCGGTGGGGAAGCTGGTGCCGTCACCGACGGTGGTCAGCAGGACAGCGGCGGTCCTGACGCCGACGCCGGGCATCGATGTCAGGACCGGGGAAAGAGGGTGGGCCACCAGCAGGGCGTTGATCTGGGCTTCCAGGGCCCGGCGCTGTTCGTGGACGGCGGCGAGAGAGCGGGCCAGGGAGGGCACGACGATGTCGAGGGTGCCGGTGCCCGGGACGACGACGGTCTGCTCGTCCAGAGCGTCGAAGACCTCGTCGATCAGCCGCTGGGCCATGCGCGGGGCTTTGGGGCGGATGAGCTCGACGAGCCTGCGGCGGCCGGCCTTTCGCAGTGCGGCCGGGGATCCGTAGCGCTCCAGCAGCCAGGTGACCGCCTGGTGGTCGAGGCGGGGGCCCAGGACGCGTTCCAGCGACGGGTGGAACTGGGTGAGCAGGCCGCGTATGCGGTTGGAGGTGCGGGTGGCCTCGGCTACGAGGTCCTGGTCGAAGCCGATGAGCACGGTCAGCTCGGCGGTGATCTCGTCGGTCAGTTCCAGCGAGCGCAGAGTGTGCGGCATGGTGCGGGCCGCGTCCGCGATGACGGCGGCGTCCTTGGCGTCGGTCTTCGCCTCGCCCGGGTAGAGGTCGGCGATCCGGCGCATCGCCAGGCCGGGCAGGTAGGCGACCTTGCAGCCCGCGTCGCGGGCGACGGTCATTGGCAGGGCGCCGATGGAGGCGGGCTGGTCCACGATCACCAGGACAGTGCCGAACTTCGCGGTCAGCTTGTCGAAGACGGCCCGCAGCTTCGGTTCGCTGTTGGGCAGCTGCTTGTCGAAGACCTTCTTCCCGGCCGGGGTCAGTCCGTGCCCGTGGTGGGTCGTCTTACCGACGTCCAGGCCGAGGAACACGCCCACGTCTTCGGTGTCGAACACCGCATCCCTCCCAGGGAGTTGCTCCGTGCCGGCCTTGGCGTCGGTGTCGTACGCGCGCATCCACGTTATGCAGACCTGCCGCCCGCGAGCTGTCCGGCATTGCGCCGGACCGGGCGGTGGCCGGACCTCTCATCAGCGTCTCCGACGACACCTCCCGGGCCCGGAGGCCAGCGGCCCTCTTGCAGGACCGCGAAGAACATAACGGGGGGAGTTCGCACGCTCCCGACGACGGCTGCCACTGCCGGGTGCCCGAGCCGGGGCTGATCCTCAGGCGGTCGGACGGGTGTGCACGGCCCCGTCGGAGTGCATGGTCGCCAGTGACCTCGGCGCGCACGTCGAAGCCGCCCGCCGGTCCGGGGGCCGACCATGTGGCCCCGGACGTCCTGAACGCAGTACGCGCGGTACTGAACGGCCCTCCCCAGGGCTGCGTCTCGGTCGACGAGCGCCCCGTCGAGGCTGCCTACGACACCGGTCCGCGGCCCCGGTGAGAGCCGTCCGCAGGTGTTACTGGGCGTAGAACGTGGCGTCCGCCCGGTCCGTGGCCGTGCTCGGCGTCTGCACGTACAGCAGGTAGTTGAAGTGGCGGACGTAGCGGCCGGGTGAGCCGTAGGACTCGTAGGAGACGCCTGCCGAGTCGGACAGACCCGCCCGCTTGTGGAAGGTGGCGTCGGACGCGAACTGCGCCGTGCCGTCGTTCTTCTCCAGCCGGACCTCGAAGCTCGCGTTGCTCCGCAGGTAGTAGCCGGGGAAGTTGGCCGACTCCAGCGACACGGTGCCGCTGCCGGTCAGGCCGGTGACCACCCGGAACTGCGAGTCCGCGAGCGGGCTTACGTTGGCGTCGATCCGGCCCCGGTAGTCGAAGTGGCGGATGAAGCGGTCCGCGAAGTTGTACGACGAGAAGCGCTGCGGGGTGACCCCGTCGGCCACCGGGATGCCGAAGTCGGGGGTGCCGTCGGCCTTCCAGTACACCTTCTGGACGCGGGTGCGGCGGTTGGGGTCGTTCAGCGGGTCGCCGGTGATGTCCTTGTAGCTGCGGTCGTGGTAGACGAGGATGTCGGACTTGCCGTCCTCGGAGACGGTGAAGGAGTTGTGGCCCGGCCCGTACTGCGAGGTCGCGTCGCTCGTCTTGAACACCGGCTGCGAACCCTTGGTCCAGGACGCCGGGCTGGTCAGGTCGGCCGTCGCGGAGGCGGTGAGCATGCCGAGGCAGTAGTTGGCGTCGGTCGCGCTGGCCGAGTAGGTCATGAAGACCTTGCCGCCGTGCTCGATCACCGCCGGCCCTTCGTTGACCTTGAAGCCGATCGTCTCCCAGGACAGCGTCGGCTGGGAGATCTCCGCCGGCGTGCCGGTGATCGTCCAGGGGTCGGACATCTTGGCGATGAACAGGCTGGTGTTGTTGTTCTCGGCCGGGTTGCGCTGGGCCCAGGCGAGGTAGCGGACACCGCCCACGACGAAGGTGGTGGCGTCGAGGGAGAAGCTCTCCCACGTCGTCCTGATCTGGCCCTTCTCGGCCCAGGTCGCGGTGAGCGGGTTGGCTCCGGTGCCCTCCAGGACGTACATCCGGATCGCCCACTGGTCGCTGGTGGAGCCGGCGGCGAAGTACACGTACCACTTGCCGCCGATGAAGTGGATCTCCGGCGCCCAGATGTGGGCTCCCATGACACCGCTGGCGTGCTTGGTCCAGATCGTGGTCTCCGGGGCCGTCGACAGGCCCTGGATGGTGGTCGCCCGGCGCAGCACGATGCGGTCGTACTCGGGCACGGTCGCGGTGAAGTAGTAGTAGCCGTCGGTGTGCTTGAAGATGTGCGGGTCGGCGCGCTTCTCGGCGATCGGGTTGGTGTAGGTCACGGCGGGGGAGGCGGGAACGGCCGCGTGGGCGGTGGTGCCGGGCCCGGCGAGACAGCCCACCAGGGCGAAGAGGACTGCCGTGAGCAGCCGTACGGCGTTGCGTCTCAAGGGTTTGCTCCAGATTGCGGATACGGGGATGCGGAGGGAGGTCAGGTCGTGGGGACGAGGCGCCACTGCTGGCAGTTGTTGTTCAGCCATGTCCACAGCCGTACGTTGGATCCGTTCACGGTGCCGCAGTTCTCGACGTCGGCGACCTTGCCGCTGTTCTCGTTCACGATCCGCACGAAGTCACCGGTGGCCGTGTAGACCAGACGGAACTTCTGGCAGTTGTTGTTCAGCCAAGACCACTGCTGGATGTTCGTGCCGTCGGTCGTCGCGCAGCCCTCGGTGTCCGCCACCTTGCCGGTCGCGACGTTGACCAGCCGGTTGGTGTCGTTGCCGAGGTCCTCCACACGCCACTTCTGGTTGGCGCCGCCGTTGCAGCTCCACTGGAAGATGTTGGTGCCGTCCATGGTGTTGCCGCCCTCGACGTCCAGGCACTTGCCGCTGTTGCGGTTCACGAGGGTGTACGCGGTCGGGGTCGTCGCCGTCTCGCCCGCGGGGCCGGGCAGCGTCGTGCCGAGCGCCACCGGGGTGCCGAAGTTCGGCGTGCCGTCCGCGTTCCAGGTGAACTTCTGCGCCCGCGTCGTACGGCCGTTGCCGCAGCCGCCGGTCGCGGAGTCGTTGGCGTGGTAGACGATCCAGTTCTCGGTGCCGTCCGGCGAGCTGAAGAAGCCGTTGTGGCCGGGACCGTAGACACCTGCCGCGTCATCGCGCTGGAAGACCGGCGTGGACTTCTTCGTCCAGGAGGCGGGGTTCAGCGGGTCGGTGCCGGTCAGTTCCAGCCGGCCCAGCTTGTAGTCCGCGGTGGAGCAGTGGCTGGCGGAGAAGGTGAGGAAGGTGCGGCCGTCGTGGTAGAGCGGTTCGGGGCCCTCGTTGACCGCGCCGCCCGAGGTCTCCCAGCTCATGGTGGGGCTGGAGATGATCGTGAAGGTGTTGCTGGCCAGCGTGTAGGGGTTGCTCATCGGCGCGATGACCAGGCTCTGCGTGCTGCCGTTGATGAAGCCGCTGCCGATCAGGTACAGGTTGTTGTTGTTCTGGAGGACGGTGGCGTCGATGAGCCAGCCGCCGGGGGTGAGGTTGGAGCCGCTGAGCTGGTTCTTGTAGGTGTACGGGCCCATCGGGTCGGTGCCCGCGCTCTCCAGGACATGGGTGCGCTGGGAGTCGCAGCAGGAGACACCGCTCTGCCCCGCGGAGTAGTACAGGTACCAGTGGCCGTTGAGGAAGTGGATCTCCGGCGCCCAGATGTTGGTGTTGCGGGTGGAGGTGGTGTCACTCCAGATCTGGACGCTGGCGGCCGTGGAGAGCCCGGCCAGGGTCGGTGCCTTCCGCATGGTCAGCACGCCGGTGAAGGACGTGGTGACCAGGTAGTAGTTGCCGTTGTAGTACTCGAGCCAGGGGTCGGCTCCCTTGGCCGTCTTGACCGGGTTGGTGTACGGGCGGCCCTCGGCGGCGGCGGCCGGGGTCGTCGCCGACACCATGGCGATCAGTACGGCGAGCACGCACAGGATCAGGGATCTGTGGCGTCTGGCGGGGGGCTGCTCTGACATCTTCGGCATGCGAGACCGTCCCTGTCCGTAATTTCGAACCACGTTCGTAAATTCGGTCAGAAGATAAGCGGGGGCAATGACTCCGTCAACGGTTTCGTCACAGGCACTTCACCTGCGTGACTTCATCCCGTGAACCGGACCGAGACGCGGCCCGTCAGCGCTCCGAGGAGGAAGCCGCGACGTTCGACCGGTGGCAGGCCGAGCTGGACGGCGCTGCGCCCGCCGCGGCGCGGTTTCCCGCGGAGACCGACGGCGCCGACGGGTCCGACGGGGCCGCCGCCCATGGGTCCAGTGACGCCAACGGGCCGGACGCTGCGGCTTGGGCCCGGCGCGCGCAGGTGGTCGTCCTGAACTGCGCCATCAAGGCACGCGATGACCGCAGCCGCCACCCGCACCCGGAGTTGTTCGGGGCCCCGTGCGACTTCTTCACCCGCGCCGCGGTCTCCCCCGGCCAGATGGACCCCCACGACGGGCAACGCCACACCAGCGGAACCCGCCGCAGAGTCCGTCAGTGAGCGTCTTCAGCGGTGCCGCTCCAGGGTGAGGACGGCTTTGGCGATTGACGTCATGCGATGTGGGCCGCACCGGGATCTGCGGAGGACGCGGATGCGGATGATCCGGTGGGTGCAGGCGGCGGTCAGGTCGTGCGCCCGGCCCGGCGGTGCGGGTGAGAGCCACAGCAGCCGGCCGCCCGGATCGGTGACCACCTGCACGTTCACCCCGTGCCGGCGGTGCTTGGCCGAGTAGTCGGCCCGCCCGTCGCCGACCCGGGCGCACTTGGCGAGCGTGCCGTCCAGCAGGACGAAGTCCGCCTCGGCCTCGCGCAGGACCTTCAGCAGACCCTGCGCACGTTCGGCGAGCAGGTGGACGACCGCGCTGGTGCAGGCGTGGGCGGTGGACTCGCTGATCCCGAATCCGGCAGCGATCTTTACCAGGGGGGTGTGTTCGCGGAGGTACACCAGTGCCACCATCGCGCGCTGGGACGGGCGGAGCTTGCAGCGGCGGTCGCCCTCACAGGTGACAACGAGCACGGTGACCCACTCCACGAGCGCATGGGGCAGGTCGAGTGCGGCAGGATAGATGGCCAACGAGGCCCCCGAGCAGCGTGGTTGAGACGTCAGACACCTCGTCAACAGGCCGGGGGCCGGTGAGGACCGTCGGAAAAGGCCCTGTTCGGCAGGGATCTCGCAGGCCGCCTACCCAGCGCCACGTCCGGTTCGGTGGAAGGCCACGCGGAAATGGACCTGCCCGAGGAGAGGGCAGGTCCATTTCCGCGTGGCCGACCCGACCACCGTTGTTTTGTCCGGCGGGTTCTCCACCGAGGCGACCTGGCGCACCCTCGTCGACCACCAGGTCACCGACTTCGCCGCCGCCCCGACCGTGTACCGGGGACTGCGCTCCTCGTCGGTGCCGGTGCCGCGGGGGCTGAGCCTGGAGCGGGCGTCCAGCGCGGGGGAGCCACTGACCCCCGAGGTCAACGAGCGGGCCGGGGCCGCGCTGGGCCTGGCGGTGCACGATCACTTCGGCCAGACCGAGGTCGGCATGCCAACTGACACAGGGCGCAGAACGGTCCAACCGCCCTCGACTCCTGCCCTCTCAACGCCCACCACTCATTCGCTGCAAGCCACAGAAACAGCAGGTCAGAGGCGTTCAAGCTCGCCGCGCCGCTATCCTGCCCCTATACAGGGGACCCTCGCTGGCGCGCATCCGCTACGCTGTCCCTGGTCGGCCATTGGTACGTGGCGTTGTCTGCTCAGGTGACCCGGCGGAGAGCGTTGCACCACGTCTGACCAGCGGGCTTGTACTCCGCGTCGAAGATCCACGCCCTGGATTTTCGACAAGGTTTTCTACAAGCCCCGGCCTTCGTAGCTCAGGGGATAGAGCACCGCTCTCCTAAAGCGGGTGTCGCAGGTTCGAATCCTGCCGGGGGCACCAGGCGAAAGGCCCCGGACCGATCATGGTCCGGGGCCTTTGACATCCACTTTTGACATCAACGAGGGCGATCACTCACGACCGGGCCGCCTCTTGAGCAGCCGATCCATGTGACTGATGGCCTCCCGCTGGGTGTCCTGCACGACGTGCGTGTACACGTCCATGGTGATGCTGATCTGACTGTGCCCGAGGATCTCCATCACGACGCGGGGAGCCACCCCGGCAGCGGTGAGCAGCGTGGCGCACCCGTGCCGGGCATCGTGCAGCCGGATCACGCGGAGGCCGGCGGACTGGGCGACGCGAGTGAAGGAGCGGTACACGTTGCGCGGCTCGACCGGGCGGCCGTTCCGGGTGGCGAACACGTAGCCACCGTCATCCCACGACTCCCCCGCGCGCTGCCTGGCAACCACCTGCCGCATCCGGTGCCAGCGCAGCGGGGCGACGCACATGGCCGGGAGCGGAAGGGCACGGTTGCGGCGGTTCTTGGTGTCGTCGTCGTAGAGGACCCCGCGCCGCCGCTGAGTCTGCTGGCGGATGTACAAGACGCGCTTGTCCAGGTCCACGTCGGTCCAGCGCAACCCGACGAGTTCGCCGCGCCGCAGTCCCATGGCGATGGCGAGCACGAAGGCCGCGTACAGCGGGTCCTTCCGGGAGGCGGCGAGGAAGTCCAAGGTCTCGTCGAGCGTCCAGGGACTCAGCTCGCGCGACGACGCCCGGGGCGGCTCGACGAGGCCCGCCACATTCCGCGCGATCAGCTCTTCCCGACAGGCAGCGGACAGGGCTGAACGCAGCACCCGGTGCGATTCCTTGGCCGTGGCCGCTGTCGTCCTGTTCTCCAGCTGGGTCAGGAAGCGCCGGATGTCGGCTACGCCGAGGGATTCGAGCCGCTTGGAGCCGAGCATGGGCACGAGGTAGAGCCTGACGTGCGTCTCGTACTTGTCGTAGGTGCTGAGCTTCCGGCGGGGCTTGACGATGTTGTCCAGCCAGTAGGGCAGCCAGTCAGAGAGCTTCGCCGAGCGGGTGGGAACGGGTACGCCCTGGTCGACCTTGGCCAGCAACTCACGACGCTTGGTGTCGCACTCCTGCCAGGTCTTGCCGTACGCGAACTTGCGGGCACGGGTGCCGTCCGGCTGGAGGACGTAGACCGCGCACTGATAGCGGCCGTCCTTGCGCTTGGTGATGGTGCCGGCACCGTTGGGGTTCCGCTTGCGTTGCTGGGCCATCATGCCGCCGCCTCCAGTTCGTTGGTGATGTACTCGCGGACAGCCCGCGCCGGAATGCGACGGCACCGGCCGATGGTGATCGAGGGCAGGCGACGGGAGCGGATCAGGTCGTAGACCGTGGACCGCCCGAGCTTGAGGCGCGCCATAACGTCGGGCACGGTCAACAGCTCGTCCTCACGCATGGGTTGGCTCTCCTTCTGTGCCAGGGGCGGGTTCGAGGGATGCGGACAGCCAGGCTTCGGTGTCCGAGAGGCCGGTTCCTGCGAAGACCCAGTGGGCGAGGACGTACGTCGTGCCTGGCTGAGGGTTGGCGGCTTCTGAGGCTTGGGCGCGGCGATATTCGGCGCGGGCGTTGCGGAGGGCGCCGAGGGTGGTGGAGTAGCGGCGGGATTTGGTGGAGAAGTGGCCGCGGAAGCCGAGCATGTGGGCCCAGGCGCGCAGGCGGAGGTGTTCGAGGTCCTTGTGTGCGCCGAGGGCCCAGGCGGTTCGGATGAGTTGGCGGGCGTGGTCGCTGATGTCGAGTTGGGCGAGTTCGGCGACGAACTTGAGCGGGCGGTCGAGAGCTCCCGTCGCTGTTTCGGCGCCCTTGGTGGCGTACTTGGCGATGTAGGCGGCAACAGCTCGTTCGGTCAACTCCTGGCCGCCGTCGAAGTCGGCGGAGCGGATGGTGCGGACGTCGAGTTGGCGGCCGAAGGCGAAGGTGTGGGTGCGGCCGTTGATGGCCGGGCCATCGATGCGGACCTTGGAGACGGCGGCTTCTATGGCGTCGGTGAGGAGTTCGGCTGTCGCCCATGCGGGCGGTGGCGTGTTGCCGCCTCCAGGGCCGTCGAGGCGGATGACCGAGTGGAAGTGGACGGCTCCGCGCTTTTGGTACTCGGCAACCTTGGCGAATGACACGCGCGCATGGTCCCGGAGTCGGCGTTGTGAGAGGCCCGCGCGCTTGGCGACCTCCCGGCGAAGGTAGATCGAGAAGCGGCGCCAGAGAGCCCCCGCGTGGGCGTTCCAAAGCACGGCGGCTTCGTAGTCGTAGGTGTCGGGGTTGAGCGGGGTGCCGAGACTGTCGTCGTCCTGGTCGTGGTGGTGGCCGCAGCGACAGGGGCGGCCGTCGGTGCGGCGGTTGTGGACCGGGCCGAAGCCGGGGGCGGTGAAGGTGGCGAACACGCGGGGGTGGGTGCCGACCTGTTCCGGGGTGCCTTTGCCGCCGCGAAGTCCGGCGGTGATGAGGTGGAAGGTGTCGCGGCGGTAGACCTCGGCGCAGGCCGGGCAGCGGGTGGTGCGGCGGTTGTTGCAGCGGACGAGGAGTTGGCCGGCGGGGAGGCTGGTCGAGTCGAGGCGCTGGAGGATGCGGCCGATCTCGCCGGTGGTGGTGTTGAGGTCGTATTCGGTGCGGTGGCCGTCGAGGCGGATGGGGTGGGTGCAGCCGCCGAGACCGGAGAGCTGGCGGAGGATACCGGGGAGGGTGCCCTGGGCGGCCAGGTTCGCGAGTTCCGGCACGGGGGCCGGGGTGGTGCGGGTGAAGATGGCGTTTCCCTTCTGACTGGCTCGGTCGGGAGGAAGGCCCCGGGGCGGCGTAATGCTTGGTCGTGTGCCGTCGCCCCGGAGGCCGGGCGGGGATCTAGCGGCGGTGCTGGTCGCGGAGCAGGGAGCGCAGGACGACGGCGGCCACGGCGACGGAGATGGCCGTGACGGCGACGGCGGCCAGGAGCGTGGTGAGGACGACTCCGCCGACGACCAGGGCGGCGACCGTCTTCTGATCGATGGACACCGAGGGCAGCGCGCGGCGGTCGGGGGCCGGTTCGGTCGTTGCGGTGTGGGTGTGTGCGGGCGGCGGCGGGGTGGGGTTGTCGGGGTACTTGGGCAGGAACACGGAGGAGACTCCTTATCTACTCGCCTAGATGTGTTAGCCGTTTATGACGGTCACGCCGGAGCGCGTGCCGGATTCGATGGCGGGGGCGAGGAAGGTGTGCGAGAGCCAGAAGCCGAAGAGGGCGATCAGGACGACGATCCAGGTGCGGACGCCGAGGAACTTGACCGCTCCCCAGGCGAAGAAGCCGAGGACGACGACGAGGGGCAGGCTGACGGTCACGGGGTGCGGGTCCTTTCAGCGGACAGGGCAGCGGTGGGTGCGGGCGGCCAGTTCGGCGGCGGCGCGGCTGTCGTAGTCGGCGGAGAAGTTGCAGCGCGGGGCGGTGCAGGCGGCGGTGTGCTTCTCTCGGCCCCTGCCGTCGTATGAGCTGGCGACCTGGACAGGGCCGATGCGGGTGACGTTGCGGAAGCGGCGGTTCGCGGTCATGTGGGGTTCTCCCTTCAGAGTTGGGCGGCGATGGCTTCGGCGAGTGGCGCCGGGACACCGAGGCGAGCGCGAAGAGTTGGGGTGTCGATTGGTGCTCCGGTGCGGGTGCGGTGTTCGGCGGCGACCTTGCGGGCGTGGTTGACCAGGGCGGTCGGCACCGGAACGGGCGGGGTGGACAGGGTTGGCTCGATGGCGGCGGGTTGGGCGGGCGTTTCGGGGGTGGTTTCGGGCTCGTCCTCCTGGTCCTCGATGGGGTCCATGACGTTCTCGTCGGTGGCCGTTTTCGGCGCCGTATGGGCGAGGAGGGTTCCGCCGAGGAAGGCGACCGCGGGCCAGCCCGCGACGAGGATGCTCAGCCAGGCCGGCACGTCGGTCATGTCGAGGAGTCCGGCGGTGGCGACGTTGGCGCCGAGGGACGCGGTGAGGGCGATGACGAACCAGCACCAGGCCGCCGCTTTGGCCGTACCGGAGCGGAGTCGACGCCATGCGGCAACGAGCAGCAGGTCAACGCTGATCGGGTAGGCCCACGCCTTCCATCCGTCCTGTCCGGCTGCCATGGCGATGTCGTGGATGTGGGCGAAGGACAGTGCGGCGGCGATGAGCGCCTGGACCAACACCGCGTCGACACGGGCCAGATGGGCGCGCACGGTCCGGCTCCCTTCTGTTTCGGGGATGGCAGGGGTAGGGACGTGGCGCGAGGCGGTCACGCCGACCGGATTGAGGGGTGCGTCAGTCGGTCACCGGGTGAGGCAGAACTGCCGGGGCCGGGGTTTCGACGGGGCGTACGGGGACGTCGGGCCGGAAGGGCTTGAGTGCGGGCAGGTCGGGCACCAGGTGTGCCGATTCCCGGCAGATCTCGGCGGCGTCGCCGAGGGAGAGGTAGGGGGTGCGGATGCGGGACCAGCCGCCGGAGGTTTCGCCCGCGACGGCCAGGCCGGGCAGTTCGGGGGCGATGGCGCAGGCTGCGGAGACTGCTTCCGGGGCGATGTCGCCGAGGGCCATCTTTGCAGAGGCTTCGTCGTTGACGCGGTGGCAGACGCGGCCGGTGAGCTGGGCGCGGAGCATGGTGGCGCCCTTGCCGAGTTCGGCGCCGAAGCGTTGCCCGCACACCTCCAGGTAGATGCCGGCCGCGCGGCCGAGCTGGGCGAGGCGGATGAGCTGGGTGACCATCTCGTCGCGGCGTTCCTCGTCCTTGCGGGTGGCGGTGAGGAAGAGTTCGGCCACCTCGTCGACGAACAGGACGACGGGGGTGGGCCGTTCGCTCTCTGGCAGGCCCCAGATGTCGGAGGTGATCTCCTCGTCCGGGGTGTCGGGCGCGATGCCCTGCCTGGCCTTGATCAGGTCGTATCGGTCCTCCATTTCCTTGACCAGGACGGGCAGCAGGTCGGCGGCTTCGTCTGGGTCGGTGGCGAGGGCGGAGAGACGGGCGGCGAAGGGCGCGAGTTCGACGCCGCGTTTGCAGTCGATGCCGACGAGGGCGACGGGCTGCCGGGCCAGTCCGGCGATGAGGTGGCGCAGGTACATGGACTTGCCGGAGAGGGTCGCGCCGAGGGTGAGTTGGTGAGGAACGGTCCGGTAGTCCCGTACGAAGGGAGTGGCGTCTTCCCGCAGGGCGACCGGCACCATGAGGAACCCGGATTCGGTCTTGCGGGGCATGCGGACTCGCCGTAGGACGTCGTAGCCGACGAGCCGCAGTTCGACGACACCGGGCTTGATCGTGGTGACGTAGACGGCGTGAACTCCCCATGCGTGCCGCAGCCGTTCGGCCGAGGCAGCGACGTCGGCGGGTTCCTGTCCGGGTGCGAGCCGCAGCCGGATGCGCAGCCCGGTCGAGGTGGGCCTGATGATGCCCCGGCGGGGCGGGACCGGCCGGACCTCCCGCCGGGTGGTGGCCTTGACGGCGAGGACCCGCAGCCGGGAAGGAGCGACGGTCAGGCCGCACGCTTCCATGACGGAGCTGTACGAGCTGAGCAGGCGGGCGGTGGATATCGGGCCGCCGATGGCGGACCAGTAGACGGCCGGGTACTTGGCCCGGGTGTAGGCGGTCCCGCCGCCGAGCGCGGCGAGGGGACCACCCACCTCCAGGAGTGTCGTCAGGTCGGTCATCAGGCGGTGGCCCCCATGGCGGCCGGGAACGCGGCCGGGGTGACGGCGGCGGCCCGGAAGGCGATGCCGTGACGCTGCTGCCCGTTGAACACCGACTCCCACGGCCGGGCGATGAGCCCCGGCAGCGAGACCGGAGCACCGAGGTTCAAGCCCTCGGAGACACCGCCCTCCGGCACGGTGACCTTGATCAGCGAGGACTCTCCGTCCTCGATGTAGACGACACCGATGGTCATCAGCGCCTCACCGCTGACGGCGTCCTTGGCGATCTCGCCGGTCTGACGGTCGCGGACCTTGGGCTCAGGAGCCTCGGTGAGGAGGATCGTGGCGGCGGAGGTCTCAACACGGATGGTGCGCAAGACAGTTTCCCTATCTACTCGTCTATACATGTAGCGATCTGCGAACCCGATCTCCCGGGCTCACGACGATCACCATGCCACACAACTTGCCCACTCGTCTATACGAGTATGCATGCTGGGGTGTACGAGTTCCGGAGAGCGCCCCCGCGCACCGATCCTTCAGCGGGGTCATCCGAAGGAGCCATCCTCCCGGACAGCGAACGAGTCGCAGCCGTCGTGCTCGAAACGGGCCCGCCCGTCGAACGCCGAGCCGGGGTGGGTGCAAAGTCCCCAGTCCCGTCCCAACTCGCCGCTCAACGCGACCCAGAAACGACAGCCGCCGCACTGCTCGTCAAACCACTCATCCCGATAATCGGGCTGGTCAGTGCGCCTGTTCCGAAGCTGCAACCAGCGCTCGTGGCACTCGTCGTTGTGCTCACGATCATCCCCCGTCCAAGCTTTGTCAGGCACCGGGCGCCCCACGCTCACGTCGCCGGAAGCTGGTAGGACAGCACGTACGCGTCCGCCGCCATGACCGTGTCGCAGACCTCGACGGCCCGCCCCTCGGTGTCGAAGGCAGTGCGGATCAGGTGGATGACGGGCACGCCGGAGGCCAGCCGGAGCGTCTTGACCTCGTCCGGGGAAGGCATCCGGGCCCGGATCTCCTCCTCGAAGTGGTCCAGGCGGTGACCGAGTTCTTCGAGGCGGGCGTAGATGCCGCCGGGCCCGGGGTTGGGTTCGGCGATCTGCGTACCGCGGGCGATGTCGAGGGGGAGGTAGGAGGTGGCGAACTCGACCGGCCGGCCGTCGAGGAGATACCGCCGCCGCCGGGCGAGGACCCGCCGCACCGAGCCGAGTCGGGTGGAGATGTCCTGACTGGCCTTCTCTTCCTTGACCTCAAGGCTGTCGACCTGGGGGTGGCTGCCGACCGTGTCCGCCTCGACGATGAACGCGGACTTGCCCTGCTCGCGATGCCGGCGGGCGAACCGGTCGGAGGCGAGTCGCCGTACGGGGGGCCGGGGCCGGACGAACACGCCCTTGCCGTGCTCGGCGTGGACGAGTCCTTCCCCCTGGAGGATGGAGAAGGAGTTGCGGACGGTCATCCGGGATACCCCGTAGTGGTCCACAAGCTCCGCCTCGGAGGGCAGCTTCTCGCCCTCTCGAAATCGCCCGCGGTCGATGGCCTCGCGCAGCTGGTCGGCGATCTGCCGGAAGACCGCACGATCGCTCGTGGGGTCGAGATCACCGAGCTGGCCGGAGGGAAGGGCAGGGGTCACGAGTGCACTCCTTTAGGTATCTAGACGTGTGGGCGAGTGTTGTTGCTACGGTGGAGAGCCTAGCCATCCGAGAGGGCCGAGGAACGTGAGCACAGAACGCCCGCACTCCGTAAGCGTGGCCGGAGTCGTCATCGACGACCGCGGCCGAGCCCTCCTGATCCAGCGCCGCGACAACGGCAAGTGGGAACCCCCGGGCGGCGTCCTCGAACGCGAGGAGACCATCCCCGAGGCCCTACAACGCGAAGTCCTCGAAGAAACCGGCATCAAGGTCACCCTTCCGGCGACCCTCACCGGCGTCTACAAGAACATGACGGGCCTGATCGTCTCCCTGGTCTTCCGCTGCCAGGCCGCCGACGGCACGCCCACCACCGGCGACGAGACCCGCGCCCTGCGCTGGGCCACCCGCGAAGAAGTCTCCGAGCTTGCCGACGAGGCATACGCCATCCGCGTCCTGGACGCGATGGACGCGGCGTCTCCACCTGCCATCCGCGCCCACGACGGCGTGAAACTCGTCTAGCCCGAACCCGCTGCACATGGCGGCCTACCAGCACGAAGGAACTTGTATGCACGAGTATACGAGTACAGCTCGGGTCTGGGGACTTACTTGCCCAGGTTTCCCGGAAGAGGTCAGCCGGGCCCGCCGATGGACCCGCGACATCCTGCGCGAATCGCCATGGGCCGAGGACGCCGAACTCATCGTGAGCGAGCTGAGCGCGAACGCGATCCTCCACACGGCCAGCGGCCAGGACTCGGGCAGCTTCCATCTGGCCCTAGCGGTATCGGCCCAGGCCATCGCGCTGTCGGTCACGGACGACGGAGGCGCCGGCAGCGCCCCAAAGGTCGAGCGCCAGGACCAGGACGCCGAGCACGGCCGGGGCCTGGGCATGGTCAACGTGATCGCCCACCGGGTCGTGGTGCACAAGAGCGACGGCGGCCACACGGTCACCGCGGAGCTCTACACGGACCCGCCCGCGGGAGGTCACCCGTGCTGATGGACAAGCCGCAGCGAGGCTACTGGTGCGAGTGCTGGACCGAAGACCTCACCGCCGAGACACTGCCGACCCTCCGGGCATCCTTCGACGCGTACTCGGCACCACAGGCCGACAGATGGGTGGCGGTTGCACTGCGCACGATCTCACCGGCACTGGATCCCGACGCCTCCCAGGACGCGTGGGAGTGGCTGTACGACGGCCGCATCACTACGCGGAGAGCACTCCTACGCGCCGAGCCCAGCACGGTGACTCTCACCCAGGCCTGCACACGCCTCACATGGACGATCCGGCCAGTGATCTTCCTCCCGCTGGCACACCGCCAAGGGGCCGAACTTCCTTCCTGCGCTCACGACTTCAAACCGCACACGGAGCCTTGCACTCCCCAGCGGACCGACTGAGTTACAACTTTCTTTACTGGTTCAAGGCCCGCGCACGGCGCGGGCGCGCGCCGCCTCTGCGGCGCGGCCTGCCTCCTGTCTGCGCCCCGGCTGGCCGCGCCCGGCGGCGCGCTCGGCGGCTGCGGGCAGAAGGTAGGAGGCACCCTCTGTGGCTGGGGCGGTCGGCTCCAGGATTTTCCACGACTTAAGTTTACTAATCAGCTAGCTCGATTCGGCGAACCCTTTCCGTGATGGCCTGGATTCTCGCGATAGCCTCGGCTAGATAGCCGGAGGGGGGTACATCTCTTCCGTGCACAACATTGTTCCGCACTCGTCGTAGCAAGTCGATTTCGTGGCGGGTCTCCGGGTCTATCACATGCAGATTGTCGAGCAAGCGGGCCGTCGGCATTGCGATCCGCTCGCCGTTCACCTTTGAAGCGAGGTTCCTCAGAATTTCTTCTAGCACTACCCAGCTCGTCAGGAACCGGCCCATTTGCTCATGCATTTCTGCGCTCTCGGAACCCGGGGCGCCGAAAGATTCCATAGAGTCAACGTATAGGGAGTTGAACTTCTCGTATCGCGAAGAATCTTCGGCCAGAAGGGAGTCGATCACCTGCTCTGCGAGAGGGCGCTTTTCAACGTTGCCGTGCAGAGATTCCAAATATGGCGCTAGGTCGCTCGGTGTCTCCTTCCTCAAATGCGTCATGAAGTCGAACAATAGATCGACTTGCCCTAGGCCCGAGTCGCCGACCGGCTCGCCCAGTATCTGGCCAGCTTGGTTGAGTAGATGGGCGGCCAGTTCATAGTGGTTGAGAAATTTTCCGTTGCTAGCAACCCGGTCATCGCCTGCCTTCTGGAGCATTCTCAGTGACAGTTCACCAGCGATAACCAATCCGTTGAGTTGGTCTAGGATTGATAGTTCGACTTGGGACAAGCTACCCGCTAGGGGCTTGTAGATGAGGTCGTGTTCGACCTCTGACCAGGCGTGCATTAGCACCGAGGCTACCTGTACTTCAATTCGCGCCTGAGAGTATCGCTTGTCCAGATCGCTTAGGCTGCGCTCATTTAGTCGAACGCGGTAGTGGTGTGCTGAGTATCCTGAAAACTTTTTCTCGGGTTCCTGCTTTTTGTCTGGCTCGGGGAATTCCTTCTTTTTCTGTACTTCAAATAGGCGATACACAGCCTTTTCTGCCTGGTCCTGTTCGCCTGGGAAGTAAAGGGCGACGCGTACGCCAGCGAGGTCGACGATGTCCTCATAGATGTCTTCAATCGTCTTATACTTCTCCCTCGGTGCGCGCTGGCGGCATTTTTCTTCCAAGCGCGTTATGTCTTTTGCGCGATGGGTGACTATGCAGCGGACACCTGAACTCCTCAAGTCTCTTTCCAAGGTTTGAGCAACTAGACGCGCAGCCTGGCTGTAGAAGTCATATTCCTTCGAATAGCGTGCGACGAATTGGTCGATCAATTTCATGGCCCCGCCTAGTGCTGTGAGATGATCGGACTTGGTCTGAGCGTAGGATGCCGCAATCACGGCTTGTCGACGCGGGAAACGAGCCGCTCGGTGCGTCACAGATCGGTACAGGAGCGCTCCCGTAGCGCCCGCGACGAACTGCTCGACAGCGCTGGGCGATGACTGCCCGCGAGCTCGGCCTGGGCAAGCGCGAGTGCTGTTGTGCGGCCTCTGAGTGATCACACGCGGGCCGTCCCTGGGCCGTCCGACGCCCCCCGAGGCCACTCGACGACGACCGACGGTGACAGTCGATCTACAGGCGCCGACGACGAACCCCCAGGTCACAGCCCCCCGACCGAACGGGTTACCACCCAAGGGTGGACCTCAGGCAAGATGGGGTGTTTCTTGCCGTCAGGGGTGAAAACGCTCCTTCTTAGATCTCGACGGGATCGTACGTGCCGTCATGGAACTTGAAGGTCTTTACCTCGACGTCGTACTCGTCGCGTATGTAGCCGCCGTAGCCCCGGCGCGCGACGTGAGGAGCGATCAGCTGTAGCAGTGCGTCGAGATAGAGCGTGAGGTCATCGACCCAGTAGATGCGCACGAACAGTTCCCACTCGTACCGCTTGCCCGATGACGTGAACTCCTGCACCGTTCGGCGTAGAGACACGAGGTCGCCGCCAGGAAGCCGGCCCTGGCCCGAGAGAAGCAATGGGTACGGATGATCGTCTGGGTCCAGGTCGTCCGGACCTTCGTCGTCAATGCCCATATGCCAGCGCAGGGCCGCCAGAACCGGGGCCGGGGTGTCATCGCGGAGGAAGCAGGAGAAGACAACTTCGTAGTGATCACTCATGGCGCGCATTGTGTCCGACCACACTGACATCACCATGTGGTCGGTGACAGGACGCGTGCCAGGTCGTGCGGGGAACCACGGGGAATGGCGGGGACCAGGTTGCCGACCGGTCAACTTCCGTAGCCTCTCCGCCGCAGGTCAGCCGAGCAGCCGCCCATAGAAGACCCAAGCTTCCCAAGCTGATGTCCCACAGGGCCCCGCTCCTGCAGTGACGCCGGCTGAGGTCATGGACGATGACCGCATGCGCTACTTCAATGGCACAGGCTGGCTCGCGATATTCACCGGCACCGAGACGATGATCGGCCGGACCGTACACGTGGACGCCTGGGACGAGACGACAGGTGTTGCCCTCGTGGTCGACCCCAAGCGCGGTACCCGCCGCCCAGTCACGGACTACCCGGACTTCTCCCACCTTGAGCAGGCCGACCAGGTGGTTGCTGCCGTCCCCGGAGGAGGCTGGCGCGCGTACTGGAAGGACGAAGGCCCCAACAACGGGCCATTGACGGAGCAGATACTGGCGTGGCTCATCACGTCCAAGGGGCGAGCAACACCGATCACTGTCGACGCCCACGGAGACGTGGACGATGCCGAGGGCGCCGATCGCCTCATCCCACCTGGGGAAGAGTGAAGCTCCCCCACCGCCCACACCGTCTCAGATTCCGTCTCATTCACCCCCGTTCCCGGCCGTTCAGAGGGGACCACTGGTCAGGCTCCCCGCACGAGCCAACCGCCCATGAACGCAGATGAACGCCCCCGTACGACCACCACCCCACCCCCACAGTTGGAAATCGCGCGCCCTGCGTCACCCCTCTGACTGGGGAGTCCTGAGCCGATGGAGCAGCGCGATAGCATCCCGGATGCCCATTCCATGGAGATCCAGCGCGGACGCGTTCGCGCGGATCTTGACACAGCGTGGCGTCGAGCCCAATGCCGTAGACGACGTCGACGCCGCTTGGGGTGCCTTCGGCGACTTTCTCCAGGTCGAGGTCGAAGGGATCGAGGGACCCGAGAACGACGGCGACGGCTTCATCGCCGAATGGGGCAGGTGGGACTGGAACGACAGCCAGCCATCGATGTCCTTCGGGCGGCTGCTGGCGGTCAACGACGCCGACGACCGCGATGGCCCCGACTGGCAGCCCGAGTACTGGAAAGTGGAGTTGCAACTCATCTTCGCCGAGGACCCGGAATGGGCAGATCTCGACAGCCTCGGGCATCAAGACACCGGGTTCGGCTTCGACGAGATCGGCGCACCCAGGGTCGCAGCGCTGAGTGAGATGCGCCGGTTGATCGAGTCTTATCCCCAACTGGCAGCCATGTGGCGAGCCAAGCCCATGCGCAGTGCCTTGACGCTTGAACCAGCCGGGTAGAGGGCGCTCCCCGTACAGCACGGAAGTACCGCAACCCCAGCAACCGCCACCGTCCAACAGCCACCATGCAGGACTGGGCAGCAACCACAATGACCGTCTCTGACCGACCCACATTGAGCTACGGATCAGAAGGCTTCTGACATCCACGGCTGACATCAACGACGCCGGACGGGGGCGTACACCAGCGTCTCTGTCCGGCCGTCGGACCAGTCGACGGCCACAGCTAGAGCGGGATTGGATCTCCTAAAGCGGGTGTCGCAGGTTCGAATCCTGCCGGGGGCACAGAGAAACACCTGGTCAGAGGCCCTTCCGTCCAACGGGCGGGAGGGCCTTCGTACTCGCAGCACACATATGGCACACATGCGGCTGCGGGCGGAGGTGGGGAGCTGTGCGAGATGCCCGCGAAGGACGAGCTGGCCCGGCGCCGGTACGAGAGGCTGGTCGACCAGCTTGAGTCGATGATGCGGGCCGCGCTGAAGCCGGAGTACGAGGGGTACTACGGGCAGCTGATCCTTGGCGCTGACGATCTTGCGGAGATGGGCGAGCTCAAGGACGTCCGGCGTGCCGCCAGGGGGGCGGGACGGCGTCTCGGCTGGAAGACGACCACCCGTCTCGTCGGTGACCGGCTCTTCGTCCTCGACGAGCGGAAGGCTCCCGAGGAGGTCGAGCGGCTGGCCGGAGATGCAGCCGCTGCCGCGATCGACCGGGCCCGGCAGGAAAGCCACCGACCGCGCGGCTGACCTGATCCGAGGGAGCCGCAAGGCGCCGCCCCACCGCATCAGCGCGGTGGGGCGGCGCCCTCGGTTACAGCTACCCGGCACGGATCAGGCACACATCACGCGGCATCGTCCTCCAGGGTGGCCACTGCCTCGGCGGCCTCACGGGCCTTCCGCTCCGCCTTCTCCAGCTTGGCCTTCGCCTTGGCGAGTTGCTTGGAGCGGCGCTTGTGCATCTTCTTCGAGACCTCGTCCAGACGGTCAGGGAAGAGGTGCCCGTACGTGTCCAGGGTCAGCGTCGCGGACTTGTGGCCCAGCATCGTCTGTACGACGTTGACGTCCGCGCCACTGGCGATGGCGAGCGAGGCTGCCGTGTGCCGCAACTTGTGCGGGGTGACCTTGAGGTGCCCCAGCCCGGCCTTCGCGACCGCCGGCGCGAAGAACCGCTGGCGGAAGTTACGGGCCCGCAGTGGCCCGCCCTGCGGGGCGGTGAAGAGCAGTTCCTCATCTCCCCGCCCTTGGACGTGAGGCTTCAACTCCTCGACCAGGAACCGCGGGATCGGTACCGATCGGCGCTCGTGGTTCTTGGGGGTGTCGAGGTAGAGCTTGCCGTTGTCCTCGGCGTACGCCTCGACGATGTGCGCCCGGCAGGCGTCCAGGTCAACGCGGCCCACCTTCAGCGCGGACGCCTCGCCCCAGCGCAGGCCGGTGTAGGCCAGCAGCAGGATGAACACCCGGTAGGCGCCTGACGCGTTGGCCAGCGCGTCGACCTGCATGTCGTCGAGGTACACGTGGTCAGCCGGCATCGCCTTGGGCAAGGGCACGCCGACAGCCGGGTTGACCGCCAGACGACGGGCCTTGACCGCGTAGCCGAGGACGCGACTGAGGACGACGTACGCCTTGCGGACCGACCGCGGGCTGAGCTTCCTGCCGCCGGTCGCCTCGCCGGACAGCAGATCCGCGAGCCACTCCGCGATGTCCTCGAAGTGGATGCGGTCCAGCGGGGTCGTGCCCCACTTGGGAATCACGTGGACGTCGAGAACGCCGCGGTAGCGAGCCCGGGTTGAGCGCTTGAGGTGGAGCTGCGCCGCCAGCCAGGACTCCGCCACCTCTGCGAACTTCACACGGGCGGCGGCCGGATCACGGTAGGAGCCGTCGTTGAGACGAGACTCCATCCTCGTCCGCTCGGCCTCGGCGTCGACCTTGCGGGTGAAGGTCTTCATCTTCGGCTTACCGTCGGGGTCGTACCAGCGCACGCGGTAGTAGCGCATGCAGCAGAAAGGGCGGCTCCACTGCGACGGTCCGGGTGGTCTCCAGATACGTCGCCGCGTTCTTTCCGTCAATGCCCTCGCCGGTGCGGACGAGCTCCTGTCGGCGCTCCTCCCAGGCTGGCCAGTGGCGATCGAGGTAGGTCTCCAGAGTGTCCTCGAAGACGGTGTAACGTCCGGTCGAGTCGTCGGCGGGCTGCGGAGTCGGTGTCGCTCCCAGGTACTGCAGAAGATTCGAGTTCTTGGTCCGGTTCGCCCGCGCCTGGCGCTCGAACTCCTTCTCCTTCTCCTGACGCTGCTCAGGGATGAGGAGGCGCACTGACTCCCGTTTCCGGTCTTCCATGCCGAGGTCTCCGTCGAAGACGACGTAGCACGGTACGCCCAAGGCGCTGAAAAGCGCGTCGGAGATCATGAGGTTGTCCTTGCCGTGGACCTCGATGACGCTGATGCCGTCCGCACCCAGGTTGATCCCCGACCGCTCGGCGCAACCGGTGATCACTCCCGCGTCCCCGCGCCCTTCGACCAGAACCACAGCGTGGGCGAAGAATCCCTCCGCCATGGCGCCGCCCAGCGTCCCCTCGGTCCGGCTCCTGATCACCTGCTTGTCGACAAGCCCGTCGAGGGCCGTGAACAGGCCCTCCTCCGTAGCCTGCCATACCTCGGTGGCGGGGTGGTCTTCGCCGGCCGCGCGGCAGAGGCGGCGGATCTGGTGGTAGCCCTTCGGGTCGATGAAGACGGGATTGTGGGTGGCGTACATGACCTGGGTACGGCCCTGCGGCGACGTGGCGACCAGCTCGCGCAGCACCTTGGCGAAGGTCCGAGCCTGAGGCGGATGTTGGAACAGCTCAGGCTCCTCGGTGGCTAGGCACAACGTCCGCATCCCGTCGGCCGGGCGCCGACGGTCGGCCAGGTACTTCAGCGCTGCGATGATCAGGGCACGCTGGAAGCCATGCCCTTGCCGGTGCACCGAGGTGTGGGCAGCACCGTCCCGGATGCTCACCCGGAAGGTGGTCCGGGCGGGCCTCGGCGCCTGCACTGTGGGGGTCACGACCACCTCACGTCCGGTGGTGAACTTGGCGACCTCCGCGGAGAGCGCAGCCGACACCTCATCCAGCACAGGGCCGTAGACCTTCGTGTGCACCTCCTGCCGGGCCAGATGGGCGCTCTCCTCGATCTCGCCGAGCTGCTCGTTCGCCTCCGAGCGGTCCACAGCGTGGTCGAGGATGCGGCCGAGTGCCGTCGCCTTCTGGTCGTCGGCCTCCTCGTAGGCCCGCAGGTCGGCAGAGACGAACACAAAGTCGATCAGCTGGGCCAGCCTGCTCTGTCCGGCGAAGCCGAAGAAATGCGTGTCCTCGACCTCGGCCTCCGTGAGGCGGTCACGGTTGGCCAGCTCCCAGGTACGCATCGCCTCCAGGACCTTCTCCTTGGTCCCGGCGGCCGACAGCCCCAGGCTCGGATCGCTCTCCCGCAACTGGTCATAAGCCCGACGCAGATCCATGGCCTTGTCGTTCTTCCGCACCTCCTCAAAGGGCCCGTACGCAAGCGCCTTTCCCGTGATCTTGTCCTCGCCGTCCTGCCAGGTTCGCCAGATACTCACGCTCGCAGCGCCGTCAGGTGCGTATCGCCCGAGAGTCTGCCGGTCATGCTCGGTCAGCCCGTCGAACTCCACCTCCACGGAGATGCGGCCTCCCTCCACCGCCGAGTGGACATCGTCATCGCTGAGCGCGACGCCCTTCTCGCCGTTGAAGAACCAGTCGAGCGCACGCAGCACGGTTGACTTGCCCGCCCCGGTCGGTCCGATGAATGAGGTGATGTCCTCGAAGGAGACGTCCACCATGTGCAGGCAGCAGAAGTTCTCGATGCGAACGCGCTTGATCTTCACGGTCGTCCTGAGCGTTTGGTACGGACGGGGCATTTGACTCCCCGTGTAGCGTTTGTGGACGCTAGCAGCGACCCTGACGCCCAATCAGCTGAATTCCCGAGATGAGTGATTCCTCGGCCTCGGAGGCCACACCAAGCTGCTCCCGGCGGAGATGGTAGTCAGCATCACCGCTGAGGCTCTTTCTGATCTTCAAGGCGCGGGCTCAGAAGGGGCTGGGTGATCCATCTGCACACCGTGCCGCATACTCCCAGGTTGGAAGCTGTCCGCCCCTCTGAACCCCGTCGCTTGCCAAGCGAGAGCGCGAGTTCGCTGCTCGTCACGCGCTCCACATGGCCGCGGACAGGCGCCGAGTGTGCGGGCATTCATCGCTTCCGATGCCCAACACCCCCTTCACGGAACACCTGTTCGAAGTGAAGGATAGGGGGTGATCGCGTGTCAGTTCGGCACGTCGCTCGTTAGGCAGCGCAGTCGAAGCGCCGGGTGGGAAAGCGCTGATGACCAGTGTCCACCCGCTACGGGAGGGGACCCATGGGCGATCGCAGCACAATCGAGTGGACTGAGGCGACCTGGAATCCCACCACGGGATGCGACCGGATCTCCCCCGGGTGTGACAACTGCTACGCATTGACGTTATCCAGGCGCCTCAAGGCCATGGGCGTTGCCAAGTACCAGACTGACGGAGATCCGAGGACATCAGGCCCGGGCTTCGGCCTCACCCCTCACCCAGACGCATTGACCATTCCCCGTCAGTGGAAGGCCCCACGGATGGTCTTCGTCAACTCCATGAGCGACCTCTTCCACGCCAAGGTCTCCCTTGACTTCGTCCGGCAGGTCTTCCAGGTGATTGCCGAGACTCCCCAGCACACGTATCAGCTACTGACCAAGAGAGCCCGCAGGCTGCGGCGTGTGGCCGGCGACCTCGA
Source organism: Streptomyces sp. SLBN-8D4 (assembly GCF_049739545.1). NCBI lineage: Bacteria > Bacillati > Actinomycetota > Actinomycetes > Kitasatosporales > Streptomycetaceae > Streptomyces > Streptomyces sp. SLBN-8D4. Next base: position 5,560,290 of record NZ_JBMGQC010000001.1, on the reverse strand, counting down.
CTGGCCTTCCAACCTGTGGATGGGCGTGTCCGTCGAAGATGCTGATCATCTGGATCGTGTCGACGACCTTCGCCAAGTTCCCGCTGCCGTGCGCTTCCTGTCCTGTGAGCCGCTGCTCGGTCCCCTTACCGGTCTGCACCTGGACGGCATCGGCTGGGTTATTGCCGGCGGGGAGTCCGGGCCCCACCATCGGCCCGTGGCGGAGGAGTGGCTGGTGGACATCCGCGACGCCTGCAACGACGCCGAAGTGCCCTTCTTCTTCAAGCAATGGGGTGGCCGCAGCCCGAAGTCAGGGGGCCGCGAACTCGACGGAGCGACCTGGGACGAGATGCCGCCCCGACTGCCTGTAGCAGCCCATTAACGGCCAAACTCCAGCAGACGCCGTACGCACTCTGGTGGCATATGGCAACGGTGTGTGACCCTCTCCCCAGCGGGGCCGACGGGAGTAGGGGGACCGATCGTGGCCGTACCGAAGGATGCCGTGTGGGAACGCGATCCGCACACGGCGGCCAAACATGACTTACTGAAGCGGTACTTGGAAGCCTGGGCGCCGATTCTGCTGTCACGGCTCGACGTGATCAGTTACGCCGAAGGCTTCGCGGGTGCCGGCGTCTACAAACAGGGCGAGCCCGGCTCCCCGGTTATCGCTTACGAAGTCTTCGCCGAGGCTCTGCGCAGGTTCCCGAAACGCATGCGCGTGATCCTCATGGAGGAGGACGCCCGGCGCGTCGAGGAGTTACAGCGCCAGATGGAGCTCGTCCGTTCCCGGCAGACGGACGACATCACCAAACGAATAGCGGTGGACATCCGTCACGGAGATTTCCACCCGGCCCTCCTGCAGAAGCTGCGTGGCATCGGAGCACTGGGGAAACCCCTCTTCGTCCTGCTGGACAGCTTCGGCGGACCTGACATCCCCTTCTCGCTCCTCCAGGAGCTGGGGTGCCATCCCCGCACCGAAGTGATGGTGACCTTCGAACCCAGCTTCCTCACCCGATTCGCCGAGAAGCACGATGGCCACCGCCAACTCGGCGACGAAGCGTTCGGAAGCCAGGAGTGGCAGGGCGTCTTCCAGCAGCCGCCCTCAGGCAAGTTCACCTTCCTGCGCGAGCAATATCGGAACACGCTGCGCCAGGCAGGGTTCACGCACACGCTGTACTTCGAGATGGTCGACGAGGGCGGCAGGATGCTCTACCTGATCTTCGGCACCCGGCACGAACTGGGGCTGGAGAAGATGAAGGACGCCATGTGGAAGGTGGACCCTTCCTATGGCGTCCGCTACCGCGACCCGAGGGACACCCAACAGCAGATGCTTGAGCTCGTATTCGAACCGGATACGGCTCCGCTGCGACGGATCCTGCACGACTTCATCTCCGAAACGCCCGACGGGCGAACCATCCCAGAGCTCAAGCGATACGCCCTCTTGGAAACCGTCTACCGGCCCGCCCAAGTGATCGAGGCTGTCCGGCAGCTGCGTGAGGCGGGAGCCGTGACGACGGAACCTCGTGCGATCAACGCCAAGACACGAGTGAGCCTGGCGACGGCGCCGCCCACTACCTGTCCGTCTGCCGAGCAAGGCGCTCTCTGGTGAGAGGCCGCGAGGGCACATCCAGGGCACATGAGCCTGGGAAACGGCGTTGACCCGTGAGAGCTACCAAGAGGAGTTTCCCCAGGTCAGCGCACATCCCCCTGCGAAACCCCAGGTCAGCCCCCTCCCGCCCCCAATCGCTGCACGAGTGAGAGATAAGAACGTGCCAGGCGCCGCTGACCCGCACGGACAACACCACCGGACACGAACCAACGCCAGCGGTCACTGCTGCACAGCAGCTACTACGCCTGTAGGGGCTGATGGTCGGCCGTATCCGTATCCGAGCGTGTCAGGTTATGGCGGTGATCACCCGCGGGTCAGGCCCATCTCTCCGACGCGTAGTCCGGCCTGGAAACGGGAGCCCGCGTTGAGGGCGACGAGCAGTTCGGCGACCCGGCGGCGGTAGGTGCGCAGCGACATGCCGAGTTCCCGTGCGGCGGTCTCGTCGGTGGCGCCGGAGGCCAGGGCGCGCAAGACCCTTGCGCTTTGGGCGTCGATCCGGGGCCATTCCGCGCTCAGAGAGGCCGCGAGGTCGGTGGCGCTCTCCCACGCGGCTTCGAACAGTGCGTAGGCCCCGTCGACCAGGGCTGGTGTGGCACTCACGGTGTAGGTGCGGTGTCCAGGGGCGGCCGGTGCGGATGTCATGGGGCTGGTGAGGATCATGGTTCGCCGGTCGATGAAGAAGGTTCCCCGGGACAACGGGGTGGCGGTGATCCGGATCTGCATGCCGTGGGCGGCCATCTCGCGCAGGGCTTCCCGGTCGCGCTCGTCGGCGAGCACTGCGGGGCTGTACAGCTTGCGGGCCCGGACCGCCCCGTCACGACGCATCGTCAGGCGGGCGGCCTCACGGGCGCCGGGCCAGGTGTCGAGGTCGCGGGCGACGTTGACCCATTCCGTGTCGTCCGACTCCGCCAAGGGTCTGATGCGCGCCCAGAGCTCAAGATCACTGCGAAGCATCACGACCTGTGTCATGCATCCATTGTGCCGGTGGCAGCAAAGTGCCACGGGCTCGTCGGCTGATGCCGCGCCTTGCAGGCTGGAGGCCATGAGCAACAGATTCCGCCTCGGCGGCGACCTTGACGTCAACCGGCTCGGCTTCGGCGCCATGCGGCTGCCCTCCAAGGAGGGGATGGGCGGTCCCGCCCGCGACCCGGAGGCCGGCCGTGCCGTGCTGCGGCGCGCCGTCGAACTCGGGGTCGACCACATCGACACCGCCGACTTCTACGTCAGCCACGGCGGTGCGGTGCGTGCGAACACCCTGATCCGCGAGGCCCTGTACCCCTACCCGTCCAACCTGGTCATCGCCACCAAGGTCGGGCCCGTCATCCGCCCCGACGGCCTCCACCACGGCACCCCGGCCGACATGCGTGGCTTTGTCGAAGCCAACCTCGACGGCCTGGGCGTGGACCGACTCGATCTCGTCTACCTGCGCATCGGGGCGATGGCACCCCCGCACGGCGAGTCGCTCGCCGAGCGCTTCGAGGCACTCGCCGCGCTGCGCGAGGAGGGCCTGATCCGGCACCTCGGCCTCAGCAACGTCGACACCGGCCATCTCGCGGAGGCTCGTGCCATCGCGCCCGTCGCCGCCGTACAGAACCACGCCGGCCAGCGTGACGAAGCGGACTTCCTGGCCGCCTGCCAGGAGTCCGGCATCGCCTTCGTGCCCTTCTTCCCTGTGGGTGGCGGCCGGGAACTCGACGACGAGCGTCTTGCCAAGGTGGCGGCCCGGCACCGTGCCACCGTCCCGCAGATCGGCCTCGCCTGGCTGCTGGCCTCCTCCCCGATGGCCCTGGCCATCCCGGGCACGGGGTCCCTCTCCCACCTGGAGGACAACATGGCCGCCGCCGCGATCACCCTCACCGACGACGACCTCGCCGACCTCTCCTGACGTCGCACACGAAAGAAGCCCCTGCCATGAAACTGCTGATCCTCGGTGCGACCGGTCCCACCGGTCGTCATGTGGTCGATCTGGCCGTGCGATCCGGCGACTCGGTCACGGCCTTCGTGCGTAACCCGGGGGCCCTGGGTGACCTGGCCGAGCGGGTCACGCCGGTCACCGGCGACGCCACCTCACACCGCGACCTCGCCGCCGCGGCGGCCGGGCACGACGCGATCGTCTCCGCGCTCGGCAGGGGCAACTCGGTGCGCGCCGACGGCCTCTTCACACGCGCCTCGGTGGCCGTGATCGGCGCGGCCCGGGAAGTGGGTGTCTCCCGCCTGGTGTGGCTGTCGTCGTTCGGTGTCGGCGACACCTTCGGCTGGTCGAGCAGCGCGCAGAAGCTGATCTACGGCACGCTGCTGCGGTCGATCTACGCCGACAAGGCGATCGCGGACGAGAGCATCCGCTCCAGCGGGCTGGACTGGACCGTGGTCTACCCGACCAGGCTGACCCACGGCCCGGCCAGGGGTACGTACCGCGCGGACGACCGGCTGCCGATGAAGGGCAACCCGACGATCAGCCGCGCGGACGTCGCCGCCTTCATGCACCGGGCAGCACATGGCAGGGAGTGGATCAACCGCACCGCCGTGATCTCGGACTGAGCGTCCACACTCCGAGTATGACAGTCGTTATAGAAGCGTGTAGCCTGGTTCTATAACGTCTGTCATAGGAGGATGTCGTGACGATCATTACCGTGAACGCCCCCAAGGGACGCCTCGACCTCGGCCAGCGCCGCGAGCTGGCCGAGACGCTGACGGACGCGGTGCTGGTGCCCGAGGTGGGACAGCCCGCTCCGGCCGCCCGCGTCGGGTTCCAGGTGCACTTCGTCGAGCGCGAGCGGGACATGATGGCGATCGGCGGGCGGCTGCTTTCGGACGCCGGTCAGGAACTCGACGTGATGGTGATCGACATCGCGGTCATGGACGCCGCCTGGCAGCCGGACGTACGAGGCCAGGTCATCGAGCGTGTCCTGGCGGCGCTGGCGGAGTCCTGCGGACTGGAGAAGCCGTCACCGACGTGGTGGGTCAACTTCCGCGTGATCGACGAGGGCAGCTGGGGCTCGTCCGGGGGCGCGCTGTCCGTCCTCCCACTCCTTGAGAGCGGCGTGTTCACGGAGGAGAGGGCCAAAGCCGTCCGTGCCGCGCTGGGCGCCTGAAGTCGACAGCGACGGGCCTCCAGGCATGCACGGAGCCCTGCCCCCGCCCGGTCAGCCCTTGATCGCGGCGAGGACGAGCGCCTGCAACTGCTCCGCGGTGCGGTCCAGGGGCTGAGTGCTGCGCTTGGCACGGCACATCGCCACGGTCCCCTCGACGGCCGCGACGACGAGGGTGGCGAGCTGGGCCGCCTGCTCACGCCCGGCGCCGTGCTCGCACAGCGAGTCGGCCAGCAGGCTTTCCCAGGCGCCGAAGACGTCAGCTGCCGCTACCAGGGCGGCCGGCGTCTCGTCAGTGGGTGGCTCCTCGATGGAGACGGCGAGAACCGGGCAGCCCGCCCGGAAGTCACTGTCGACGACGATCTTGCGCCACAGGTCGAGAAACGCCCGCAGCCCGGCGACCGGTCCCGCCTCCAACTCCCTGCGCAGCCTGCGGGCGACCCACTCGCCCGTGTAGCGGACGGCCTCGGTGGCCAACTGCTGCTTGCCTTCGGGGAAGTAGTGGTACGTCGAGCCGAGCGGCGCCCTGGCGTGCTTGGCCGTCTCGCGGATGCTCGTCGCGTTCAGACCGCGTCGACTGATCATGTCGGCCGCGCCGGCCACGATCCGCTCGCGCGCCGCCGGACTTGACTTGGCCACGTACCCGATCCCTTCGACCCCACTGGCTATAACAGCCGTCATAGTCTAGCGTGTCCGTCGTTTATAACGACCGTCATAAACCTGGTCGTCGAACGAAACGAAGACGAACGCAACGAAGAGAGGTATGCCCATGCCGATGATCCGGCTCACAGCCCCCGCCGGCGCCCTGACCGAACAGGGCCGTCTGAGCATCCAGCGCGACCTCGCCGCCGTACTGCTGCGCTGGGAGGGCGCACCCGACACGGCGTTCTTCCGCGCCCAGGCATGGAGCTACCTCGTAGAACTGCCGGAAGACGCCCAGATCACCGCCGAGGACGACGCGCCGCGCTTCCTGGTAGAGGTCACCGTCCCGCACGGAGCCCTGTCCGAGCGCCGCAAGGCGGGCCTGGTCGAGGAGGCGACGAAGACCGTCCTGGCCGCCGCCGGCCTCGGCCCGGACGACGCCCTGCGAGTGTGGGTGCTCGTCCACGAACAGCCCGACGGCACCTGGGGCGCGGGCGGCTCCGTCATCCGCTACGCCGACCTGGTGGCACTGGCGAAGGGACAGCGCACCGATGCGTGAACTGACCTACGTCGCCCGGCGCACCGTCGAGTGGCGCGAGGCGCCCGACCCGGAACTCCAGGCTGACGGGGAGGCGATCGTCGCGCCGGTGGCCGCCACCTCCTGCGACGTGGACTCCTCCATCCTGGCCGGCCACGGCTTCATCGACCCGCCCTTCGCCCTCGGCCACGAGTGCGTCGCCCGGGTCGTCGAGACCGGCGACGCCGTCACCGCCGTAGCCCCCGGTGACCTGGTCGTCGTCCCCTGGTCCATCAACTGCGGCACCTGCGAGCGCTGCCGGGCCGGGCTGACCGCGCACTGCACCGCCGTGCCCTACATGGCGATGTACGGCGCACCGATCGGCGGCAGTTGGGGCGGTCTCTTCTCCGACCTGGTCCGCGTGCCCTACGCCGACGCCATGCTCGTCCCGCTGCCGGCCGGCCTCGACCCCGTCGCCATGGCCTCCGCCAGCGACAACTGGTCCCTGGCCTGGCGCCTGGTCGCCCCCCACCTCAAGGCCCGGCCCGGAGCACGCGTCCTGGTCGTCGCCCGCGGCAGCATCGGCCTGTACGTGTGCGACATCGCCCGCGCCCTCGGCGCCTCCGAAGTGCTCTACGTCGACCCCGACCCCGAACACCGCACCCTGGCCCGCGCCTTCGGCGCCGCCACCGCCGAAGTCCTGGAACCGATCCCCCAGGGCTACGACATCGCCGTCGAGGCCACCGGACGCGTCGACCAGCTCGCCCTGGCCGTCAAATCCCTTACTCCGGAGGGGATGTGCGAGTCGGCGGGCAACCATTTCCGTCCCGGTGAACTGCCACTGCTCGACATGTACCTCAACGGCGTCACCCTGCGCATCGCCCGCGACAACGTGCGCGCCCACATCCCCGACGCCCTCGAACTCGCCGCCTCCGGCAGGGTCGCCCCCGAAAAGGTGGTCTCCCACGTCATCGATTGGGAGGACCTGCCGACCGCGCTGCCGGAGAAGCATCTGAAGCCGGTCTTCGTCCGGGCCGATGACTGACCGCGCCCGGCCCGCACCCCACCGTCCCACCCCACCGAGAAACCCGATGCACACTTCCCTCACCGACCCGCCGCCCCCTGGCACTGCCACCGACCCCACGCGAGCGACAGCCGAGGAAGAGGAACTGGAAGACCAGAAGGCGGCCATCACCCGCCTCGGCCACGAACTGCGTGCCCTGGTGGAAGCCACCGTCCGCACCGCCGCCTCCCCGGACACCCTCCACCGTGTGGCGGACGGCGTCCGCGCCATCACCAGCCAGCTGACGGGCCGACGGCGGTCGCGGGCGGAGATCCCCGAGGTGGACGAGTTCCCCACAGGGACACGTATCTACAGCCCTGTGACCGGGGCCGGGAGCCCGCTGGCCCCGCCCGTACAGGTGACGCCCACCGCCGACGGCCTGGTGGGTCACTGCACGCTCGGCATCGCCCACGAAGGGCCGCCCGGCTACGGCCACGGCGGCATGAGCGCCATGCTGTTGGACGAACTCATGGGCCGCGCCTGCGCAGCAGCCGGAACGCCCGGCCTGACCGTCTCCCTTCAGATGCGCTACCACCGCCCGGTCCCACTGGAAACACCCCTGCGGATCCTCGCCCGCGTCACCGGCAGGGACGACCGCAAGATCTTCGTGAGCGGGTCGATCGCCACCCGGACAGCCCCCGACACGAGCCTCGTCACTTCCGACGGGGTCTTCATCGCTCCCGACCCCCACCGCGCTCGCACCCTGTTCCCGGGGCTGCAAGCCGAACGGTGACCAGCCGGGCATACGGCGTATCCCCCGCCAGAAGCTGCCGGCAGAACGGATCCAGCACACATGAGGCCGGGAAACCCCGTGAACAGGCGAGAACTACGGAGGGGTGTTTTCCCAGGCCAGGCGCCCCGCAGTCGACGTTTCCGCAGGTCACAGCCCCGCCCAAGGAAAACTCCTAAAGCGGGTGTCGCAGGTTCGAATCCTGCCGGGGCACAGACAGAAGGGCCAGCTCAGGAGGGGTTTCCTCCAAGGCTGGCCCTTGGCCGTTTCAGGCGCCGTGCCACATCCATGCCGCTACGAGCCCGCCCGATCCTTTTCAGAGGGCTCGGGGGTGGCCACTCCCCCGCTGCCCCGGATCATGGCCCCAAGCCGGTCGGCGATGGCCCGGGCCCGGTCGCTGGTCATGTGCTGGTAGCGCGGCTCGGGAGCTGCTGTGGCCCATGCGCGTCATCGGCTCCCAGGTGCCGGCTCCCGCCGTCGAGGCGAGCGTGTCGCCCGTGTGCCGAAGGTCGTGGAAGGGCAACTCGGCCGTGACACCCGCGGCCTTCCGGGCCTTCACCCAGTCGTCCCTCCGCCGCAGTTGCCCGCCTCTGCGGATCGACGAAGACGCGTGTCTCGGTCGGCAGCGGCGCGTCGAGGAGTGTCCGGACCACGTCAGGTCAGGAGGTACGCCTTCAGGATCGTCACCGCGTAGGTGTTGCCGGTGGTGTCGGTCAGGGTGGATTTGAGGGAGACCGAGCGGGCGTTTTCCGGGTGGGTCAGGGTGAGGGTCCTTTTGCCGTGGGTGGTGGTCACCGGGGCGGGGGACCAGGTCTTGCCGGCGTCGTAGGAGACCTTCACCGTCAGGGATTTCAGGTGGGTGGCCGCCGGGCCCTGGAGGGAGAGGGGGATCGTGGTGCGGCGGCCCGCGGGGGCCGTGCCGGTCGGGGTCAGCTTCGGGTGGAAGCGGACCGTGGAGAGGGGCAGCGAGCCGGAGTCGGACGGGCTGGACGTGAAGGTCCAGGCCGCTGTCAGGCGGCTCGTGGTCGTGGCCACGCCTGGCGGGCGGGTCAGGTTCGTTCGGATCGTGTAGCGGGCCGGGACGGACGGGAGCTTCTCCACGGTCTGGCAGAGGTCGCCGTCGTTGTCGAGCAGGGTGCTGCCGTCCGCGGTGACCGTGGTGTGGCGTTTCGCTGTGGAGAAGGCGGGGTGTCCGCTCCCGTCGGCGAGGTCGGGGACGCACAGGTCCAGGGTGTCGCCGTCGCGCTGTGCGCCGTACGGGCCGCCGGTGATCGGGCTGAAGACACCGACGTTGTACGTGGCCGCGTAGGTCCGGCCCGCCTGGTACGACCTCGCGCGCTCCGTGCCGTAGAAGACGTCATCGTCGTCTCCGGAGGTGTTTCGCTGGCCCAGGTTGGCCGTCCACTTGAAGCCCTTGGGCGTGGTGACGTAGATCTTCGCGGTCGTCGGCAGCGGGAAGGGGTCGCTCACCGTACCCAGCGACAGGGTGGGGCCGCTCCACAGGACGTTGACGATGCCCTTGCGGTGCGCGACGGACGAGCCGAAGTTCCGTTTCAGCAGGGCCAGTTCGTTCATGCGCGTGGTGTGCCGATAGCCGGTGGGGAAGCGGTCGGGCAGGTTGTGGAGCAGGTGGTAGGTGGGTGCTGCCCTTCTGCCACAGGCCGCCGAGCTGCGTGCTGAGCCTCCCGGCCGGGGCGGCCGGTCCCAGGGTTGCTGTGCGCAGGTTCTTGAACGTGCCCCAGAACAGAGTGCTGTTGTGCGCTCCGCTCCCGGTGTCCCCGGTGCCCACGGCGAGGTTGAGCTGGCCGTCGGACATCTTCGCGCCCTGCGGGGCGGTGATCCGGACCGGCTTCGCCTTGCGCGCGTCGAGGACGACCGTGGTGTCCCCGGTCAGCGAGAGCCGCGGCCGGACCAGCGCGGAGGTGCCGTGGGCGTCGTCCAGCACTGTGTCCACGACGTAGTCGCCGCGCGGGACCCGCACCCGGTACACGCCCTTGGAGATCTGCTCGGAGTCCTTGAGGTTCGTGGTCCAGTACGTGCCCGAGTACCCGAGGATCTCGGTCAGCGGAGCGCTCACGGGCCGGCCGTCGCGGTCGAGGAACTTCAGGGTGAGGTCGTGTGCCTCGGCCTCGCGTACGACGCCGAAGGCGGTCCGTACGGCAGCGGGGTCGGCGGCCGCGGGGTCGGCGCCGTTGCGCGCGGTGGCGACCAGCGTGCCCGAGTAGGCGCCGTCCGCCGCCTCGACGCGGGTGTCCGCAGTGAGGTCGACGTCGGCGGTGCCGCCCGCCGGGACGGTGAGCTGTGCGGTGCTCAGCGTGAACATGCCTTCGGGGGCCGTGCTGCCTCCGGGGCCGGTCGCGGTGGCCGTCAGGTCCAGGGTGACCGGGTGGTCGCCGTCGTTGCGGTAGGTCATGTGCTGGGTGACCGGCCGGTCGTCGGTGTGGGGCCACAGCTGCTTGCCGAAGGACACGGAGGTCTGTTCGCTCGCCACCGCCCCCTCCAGTGCCCGGGACACGTCGAGCCGGCCCGTCCCCTGCTGGTAGCCGGTCACGCCGGTGGTCGGGGTGGTGGACGCGGTGAGCGCCTGCTTGATCCGTGCGCCGGTCCAGTCGGGGTGCCGCTGGGCGAGGATCGCGGCCGCCCCCGCGGCATGCGGCGTCGCCATCGACGTACCGGACATGGAGACATAGCCGTCGGCAGCCGGGTCGCCCATGTGGCCGTGCGCCGCCCTCGCCGAGACGATGTCCACGCCCGGCGCCGTGAGGTCCGGTTTCAGCGCGCTGTCGGCGGTCGGGCCGGTGCTGGAGAAGTCGGCGAGCCGGTCCTCGCCGTCGACGGCGCCCACGGTGAGCGCCGACTCCGCGGCCCCCGGCGAGTCGATGGTTCCCACGTCCGGGCCCTCGTTGCCGGCCGCGGCGACGGTGAGCATGCCGGTGCTCTTCGAGAGGGCGTTCACCGCGGCCTCGACCGGGTCCTCCCCCGGGGTGTCCTCCTGGCCCAGGCTGAGGTTGGCCACCTTGGCGCCCTGCCCGGCGGCCCACTCCAGGCCGGCGATGACGCCGGAGTCGCTGCCCTCGCCGCTGTCGTCCAGCACCTTGGCGTTGAGGATCCCGGCACCCGGCGCGACGCCCGTGTACCGGCCGCCGGACCGTGCGCCGGAGCCCGCCAGCGTCGCGGCCACATGGGTGCCGTGGCCGGCCATGTCGTCGGTGCTGTTGGTGCCGGTGAAGTCCTTCGAGGCCTTCACCGCCGAGGCGAGGTCCGGGTGTGTGGTGTCGATGCCGGTGTCCAGGACGGCGACCTTGACGCCCTTGCCGTCGTATCCGGCCGCCCAGGCGGCCGGGGCGCCGATCTGCGCGACGCCGCCGCCCGCCTCCCCGGCCGCCTCCCCGGCCTTCGCGCCGTCTTGGTCCGCCGGCGCCTTGAAGCGGCCGTCCAGCCAGACCCGCGCGACTCCCTGCTCCTCGGTGAGGGCCTGCCACATGTCGTCGGCCCCGGCCTTGGGCACGGTGATCGCGGCGCCCGCCACGCTGGGCAGCTCCCGGCGCACGGTGGCGTCCGCGTCCGCGACCAGTGACTTCTGGGTGCTCCTGCGCTGGGCGGACTTGCCCTCGTACGACACGATCAGCGGGAGCGTGCCGCGCCGGGTGTCGTCGTAGCCGGCGCGTATCAGGCCGCTGACATCGAACAGCCGCATGTCCAGGACGCCTTGGCCGATCAGGGCGGCGGCGTCGGCGGGAACGACGTACTGATCGCCCCCGACGCCGCGCACGGACACCGGGACGTGCTCACGGCCCGGTGCCCGCCGTACGCCCGTCACCCGGCCCCGGGCGTCCAACCGGACCCGGTCGCCGGTGAGGAGGGTGACGTACCGGCCGGTCGCGGAGGCGGAGCCGGCGGTCCGCGCGCTGAGGGCGGAGCCGCCGGGCGCCGCGACGGTGGCGGTGTCCTGCGTCCGTACCCCGAGGCCGGAGCCCGTGGCCGCCACCGAGACGCCCGTCATCAGCCCCGCCACCAGCAGGGCGGCCAGCGAGGCGCTCGTGGTTCTGTCGCGCATTCAGCCCACCTGCCCGGGGACCTGCTTGGCGGCGTCGACGACCGCGCGCTCGGTGATCGCGCTGGTGTGCGTGACGGTACCGACCTTGAGGGAACTGTCCGCCGTGGCCTTGACCACCACGATGCGCTCGCCGAGGAACCGCAGCGTCTTCTTGTCGAAGATCCACTCGGTGCGCTCGCCGTCGGTGTCGTTCTGCCGTGCGATCGCGACCCCGTGCCGGCCCGTGGCGTCGACCGCGTCATCCACCGAGACGACTCCGGGGATCTTGGCCGCGGCCTTGTAGAGGGCGGCGCCGACCTCGGCGGGCGGGTAGCTCTCGAACAGCAGATCGCCTATCGCGACGAAGGCCGCCTGGTCGCGCGGGACTTCGGGGTCCCGGACGGCGTCCGACGCACGGTAGATCCGCTGGAGCAGCGCGTCGGGGTCGGTCGGCAGCTCGGCCAGGGCGTTGTAGGCGCCGCTGAACGGGGTGTCGCTCTTCAGGGTGATGCCCTTGTCGCTCGTCTTGCCGGCCTCGATCAGCCAGCCGTCCCTGCCGTCGAGGGAGTTCCAGACCTGGCGGGAGTGCAGCTCGTCGCTGACCACCTCGCGCTTGTCGCCGTCGGTCTTGATGTAGCTGTCGGCCACCTTCGAGGCGATGTAGATGTACTGGCCCTTGTGCGGGGTGGGCGCGGAGGTGTCGGCGGCGGCCAGGGAGATGCGTTCGAGGAGCTGGGGGGCGCCCTTGGCGTCGGCGACGCCGATGCTGGTGGTCAGTGCGGGGCCGGTGGCCAGGGCGGTCCTGTCGTCCTGGGTTCCGCCGCCGGTGAGGGCGAGGCCGCCCACGACCGCGCCGGCCAGGGCGAAGGCCGCGGCGGGCAGGAGGATCGTACGGCGCAGGAACGGGTTCGAGCGCTTCACGGGCGCGACCGGAGAGGTGGCGGGCGTACGGGAGGAGGTGCGGAGGTCTTCGTGGATCCGGGCCATCATCTGCTCCTTGTGGAACTGGTGGCGGCCCGCCGGCAGATCCCGCTCGGCGGAGGGCAGCAGACCCTGCGTCTCCGTCCACTCGGCCGGGTGGGGCCGGTGGGAGGGGCTGGCGTTCATCGGTTTCCTTCCTGTGCGGACCGGACCGCGTATCCGCGATCACCTGTTATCTGCCGGTTCGTGGGGGTGGGTTCCCGTTTTTCTCCGAGCAGTTGTGCGTCGGCGAGCTTGCGCAGCCTGGCGCGGGCGCGGGAGAGGCGGGAGCGGACGGTGCCGACCGGGATGCCGAGGGCGCGGGCCGCCTCGACGTACTCCATCCCCTCCCACAGGCACAGCGTCAGGACCTCACGCTCGGGACGCTTGAGCAGGCTGAGGGCGGCGAGCGTGGCGTTGATACGGCGCCGGTCGTCCAGGCGTCCGGCGGTCTCCTCGGCGTGGTCCTCGATCCGTTCCTCGGCGGCGTGCGCGGCCGCCGCGGCGCTCGCCGCGTTGCGGTAGCGGCGGTTGCTGCGGTGGTGGGAGCGGGCGACGTTGGTGGCGATGCCCAGCAGCCACGGCCGCAGCGAGCCGCCTTCGGCCTCGACCGAGGCCCGGCGCCGCCACGCCTCCATGAAGGTCGTCGACATCACGTCCTCGGCCAGCGACCAGTCGGCGGTCAGCCGGAAGGCGTGGTTGTACACCGCGCGGGCGCACTCGTCGAAGAGTTCCGCGAAGGCGTCCGGATCTCCGTTTCGCACCCGGGTTCGCATATCTGTGGTCACGTCTTGAACTGACGTACGGTGAGGGCGAGTTCCGGTGAGACACGTCACAGCCGTCGTACAGGTCACCGGGGCGGTGACCGCACGAGGACTCGGTGGACAGGGCAGCCGCTCAGCCGCGTACCACTCAGGCTGCGAGGCCCGAAAGCAAGGCGCCCGATCTGATGCGGGACCCGGTCCGGGGGTGCGCAGGCTGGTCGAGAAGCTGTTGGAGGTGTCGAGGCCGAACGCGGGCGCGGAACAGGCTGATCCGGCAACGCCCACCGGCGGGGGCGGGCTCTGGTCTCACCGACGGTGAACGGCGCCGTCGTCGTCGTACGCAAACCAGGGCCCGGGCTTCGGCAGAGCTGCGCGCCCACGGGCCGCAACACTTGCCGACCGGAGCGGCCGAGAACCGACGGGGCCAGGGCCGGGCTGACGATCGCGCCGGTCCAGGCACAAGCCATCCAGGCGCGCCCGGAACAGATCTCCCTTGCCCGACGATGCTCCGCCCTGTCCCGAGTGCAGCAGCCCTGTTGTCGCGCGGCCTGGTGCTCGCCGGGCAGGGCGACGACGGCCGACGGAGCTGCCGGACTTCGTGGCGGTGCACATGTAGTGGCAGTAGGCGGACCGACCAGGCGATCCGTTGGAGGTCTGCCCAGCATCGGAGCTGTTTCGCTGACCTCCAACTCTGACATCAACAGGGCCGGACGGCGGCATACAGCGACATCTTCGGACGACCGTCGGACTGTCAAAGGCCCCGGACCATGATCGGATGTGGATGTTGTCCTCCCGCCCGTACCGGAGCCCGCCCGTGGGGCTTCGACCCGGACTCGTCCAGGCAGGTCCACCAGGGCCGGACGGCTCGACCTGTCAGGCCGAGGCAGTCGCTCAGGGCTGCGGCTACCGTCGCGCGGAGAGCAGATTGCCACCGGAGGAGGAACGACGATGGCCGGCACCGAAACGCTCGACCGCAGCACCTGGGAGACCGCCCTCAATCAGGTGACCGAGGAACACCAGGGGGAGTTCGTAACCATCGAGGTACTGGACCCCGAAGTCGGGCACCAGTACGAAGCCAACCGGCTGCCCTTCGCCACCATCGTGTACGACGCGAAGGACGACGTAGTGGCCGTCTCCGTCGGCGGACGGTCGCCGCGCCACCCTGTCGTCCTGCGGCACCTGGTGGGGCACCCCAGGGAGATCGACGTCGCCACGCAGGACATTCCCGAGCCGGCGGTCCGGACAGTCGACAAGGACGGCACCGCCACGCTGATCACCTTTTTCTCCCAGGAGTCCGGCACGGAGTCCTGACCCCTGAGGCGCGCCCGCCGCCGGCAGCCGTCACGGCACCTCGTATGACCAACCCATTGGTGATCACTAGATGGGTGACGGGCCGACTTGGGAATCCAGTGATCGTTTCAGGATCCTTGTGGTGGGGTGTGGGGTGGCTCTGAGCTGGAGTTTCTACGGAGCGCCGTGCAGCCCGCCGTTCGCCATCACCGGGCTCACGCTCCACCTGCTGGTGCCCGCCGTCGCACTGGTCCCGGAGGTGATCCAGCGGCTGTGACCAGCCGTCAGCCCCTCGCGTCGCCACTCGTCAGGATCACCAGCCGCTGCGTCGCCCTGGTCATCGCCACGTACCGGTCCACCGCTCCCTCGACGCCCTCGCCGAAGTTCTGCGGGTCCACGAGGATCACCAGGTCGAACTCGAGGCCCTTGGAGAGGGCCGGGGTCAGGGAGCGGACCCGGGGAGTCGGTGCGAAGTCGGGGGCTCCGATGACGCAGGCGATGCCTTGCGGGTGGTGCTCGAGCCACGTGTCCAGCACCGACGGCAGGTCCGTCACCGGGCCGTACATCACCGGGGTGCCGGTGCTGCGGATCGACGTGGGGACGTTGGCGTCCGGGAGGGCCGCGCGGATGACCGGCTCGGCCTCCTTCATGATCTCTTCCGGGGTGCGGTAGTTGATGCTGAGGGAGGCCATCTCCACGCGGTCGAGGCCCACCCGCCGCAGCCTCTCCTGCCAGGACTCCGTGAAGCCGTGCCTCGCCTGGGCACGGTCGCCGACGATGGTGAAGCTGCGGGACGGGCAGCGCAGCAGCAGCGTCTGCCACTCCGCGTCGGTCAGTTCCTGTGCCTCGTCGACGACGACGTGGGCGAACGGGCCGGCGAGCAGGTCCGGGTCGGCGACGTGCAGGGCGGACTCGTCGACCAGGGCGTGGTGGAAGTCCTCGCCGCGGAGCATCGTCACCAGGCCCATGCCGTACTCGTCGTCGGCGACCGCGCTCAGGTTCTCCACGACCGTGGTCATGCGTTCGCGTTCGGCGGCGACGGTGGCCTCGTTACGGCGTCTGCGGCGCGAGATCTCGGGGTCGCCGAGCCGCTGCCGTGCCGCGTCCAGGAGCGGCAGGTCGGACACCGTCCAGGCCTGGCCGTCGGCGCGCTGCAGAGCCCGTACCTCGTCGCGGTCCAGCCAGGGGGCGCACATCCGCAGATAGGCCGGGACCGTCCACAGGTCCGAGACCAGGTCGGCCGCCTCCAGCAGCGGCCACGCCCGGTTGAAGGCGGTGAGCAGTTCACGGTTCTGGCGCAGCGACTTGCGCAGCAGCGCCTCCGGGGCGTCGCCCTCGTGCCGGTCGACCAGGATCGTGAGCAGCTCGTTCCAGACCTGGTCGCGCGCGTCGTTGTGCGGGGCGCCCTCCGCCGCGTCGAAGGCCTCGGCCCAGTCGGCGGCGGTCAGCGGGATGTCGGACCAGTGGGTGGTGACGGTCATGCCCTCGGTGGGCGGCTCCTCGTAGAACCGGACGGCCCGCTCGATCGCCTTCACCAGGTCCGCCGACGACTTCAGGCGGGCCACCACCGGATCGGTCTCGACCCCCGCCGTGGCTCCCTCGGCCACGAGGTCCCTGAGGACGCAGGTCTGCACGCCCTCCTCGCCGAGGCTGGGCAGGACGTCGGAGACGTAGGCCAGGTAGGGCCGGTGCGGGCCGACGAACAGCACGCCGCCGCGGCGGTGCCCGAGGCGCGGGTCGGAGTGCAGGAGGTAGGCGGAGCGGTGCAGGGCGACGACGGTCTTGCCGGTGCCGGGACCGCCGTCGACGACGAGCGCGCCGCGTGATCCGGCGCGGATGATGGCGTCCTGGTCGGCCTGGATGGTGCCGAGGACGTCCCGCATCCGTTCCGAGCGGTCGCTGCCGAGGCTGGCGATGAAGGCGGACTGGTCGTCGAGCGAGGCGCGGTGCCCGGCGAGGTCGTCGGCGGCGAACACCTCGTCCCAGTAGTCACTGATCCGGCCGTTCGTCCAGCGGTACCTGCGGCGGCTGGCCAGGCCCATCGGGTTGGCGTGGGTGGCCCCGAAGAACGGCTCGGCCGCGGGGGAACGCCAGTCGACGAGCAGCCTGCGGCCCTCGCTGTCGGTGAGACCGAGCCGTCCGACGTGCACGGGCTCGGTGTCGTCCGTGCCCACCATGTGCCCGAGGCACAGGTCCAGGCCGAAGCGGCGCAGGGTGCGCAGCCGGGCGCCGAGGCGGTGGACCTCCGTGTCCCGGTCCATGGCTTCCTGGCCGATGCCTCCGGGCGCCCGGAGGGTGGCGGCGAGGGTGTCGGACAGGTCGGCGATCGTCTCTTCCAGGCACCGCGCGATGGCCGCGAAGTGTTCCTCGTCGGCGGCGATCAGCGTCGGGGCGGCCTTGGCGGCAAGGCGCTCGGGAAGGTCGAACACGCGGGTGGGCAGGGAATTCAAGTCAGCAGCTCCGATGAGAGGTCATTTTCTACGACCACGAGGGACGAACGGTCCGGGCCGGTAAGTGTGCGCCCGCACCGGGGCCTTGCCGCAAGCCCCCCGGTGCGCTATACGTTGAAAGTGGCAAGGAGTGGAATCACCTCCTTGCCTTTGCTGTGTCCCCCTCCGAATCGGACCGCGCCGGGCACCGCAGCCCGCCTCCGCCGGACACGTCATCCTTCCTCAGTATGGACCACTGGCATCGCACACCCTCCGGAAAGCCTTCGAAACATTCGAAAAATGAAGGGGATTTACGATCTTCCACCTCCGCGATCTTCCGAAAGATTTCGGCGATTTCCTCAGGTGAGAGGGATCTCGAAGCATTCGAAACATCTGCCGAAAGTGTTGACGCTTGACAGGGTCAGACCAAAACTGTGGGGCATGACTGACACACCCGCACACCCGACGCGCCGCAGTGTCTGCGGCCTCCTGCTCGCCACCGGGGCCACCCTGGCCCTGCCCGGTACCGCCGAGGCGGCCACGGTCATCACCACGAACCAGACCGGGACCAACAACGGCTACTACTACTCGTTCTGGACGGACGCCCAGGGCACGGTCTCCATGACCCTGAACTCCGGCGGGAACTACAGCACTTCCTGGCGCAACACCGGCAACTTCGTCGCCGGCAAGGGCTGGAGCAACGGCTCCCGCAGGACCGTGAGCTATTCCGGCAGCTTCAACCCGTCCGGCAACGCCTACCTGGCCCTCTACGGCTGGACCTCGAACCCGCTCGTCGAGTACTACATCGTCGACAACTGGGGCACCTACCGGCCCACCGGAACGTACAAGGGCACCGTCACCAGCGACGGCGGGACGTACGACATCTACCAGACCACCCGGTACAACGCCCCGTCCGTGGAGGGCAACAAGACCTTCAACCAGTACTGGAGCGTGCGGCAGTCGAGGCGGACCGGCGGTGCCATCACCACCGGCAACCACTTCGACGCGTGGGGCCGGGCCGGCATGCCGATGGGCAGCTTCAAGTACTACATGATCCTCGCGACGGAGGGTTACCAGAGCAGCGGCAGCTCCAACATCACGGTGGCGTGATGAGGGCCCGGGCGTACCTGCCGTTACTGGCCGCCGCCTCGCTCGCCGCGGCCGGCACCCTCACCGTCCCGGCCGCCGCTGCCCCCGCGCAGGCCGCCGCCTGCTCCGGATACGTCGGCCTCACCTTCGACGACGGCCCGGGCAGCGGCACCACCACCCTGCTCAACTCCCTGAAGCAGTACGGCCTCAGGGCCACCATGTTCAACGAGGGCCAGTACGCCGCCGCCAACCCGGCGCTCGTCAGGGCCCAGGTCAGCGCCGGGATGTGGGTCGGCAACCACAGTTACACGCACCCGCATCTGACCCAGCAGAGCCAGGCGACCGTCGACTCGGAGACCTCCCGCACCCAGCAGGCGATCGCGAACGCCGGCGGTGGCACACCGAGGCTGTTCCGGCCGCCGTACGGCGAGACCAACGCGACGGTGAAGGCCGTGGAGGCCAAGTACGGGCTCACCGAGGTCCTGTGGCAGGTCGACTCGCAGGACTGGAACAACGCCGGCACCGACGCGATCGTCGCGGCGGTCGGCCGGCTCACCAACGGCCAGGTCATCCTCATGCACGACTGGCCGGCCAACACCCGCGCGGCGATCCCGCGCATCGCACAGACACTGGCCGCCAAGGGGCTGTGCCCCGGCATGATCTCGACCCAGACCGGCCGCGCGGTGGCGCCGGGCTGAGCCACAGCCATGACAGTACGGCCGCAGCAGTACGGCCACAGCAGTCCGGCCACGGCATTCCAGCCGCGGTGAACCGGTCTCGGCGCGGCGGTCTTTCCCCCTTGGACCGCCGCGCCGAACCCGGGTCACCGGAACCCTGTGCGGCACGGCGGAACTCCTGTGGGCGAAGGCCGGTGACTCCGTTCGGCTGTGAATGCCGCGATTTTCCCGTGGGGGCCCGGCATTGGCGCAATCATGTGCGGCAGGTGGGGCGAGCACGTCCCACCGAACGCCATTCGCGTGTCAACTCACACGATCCGCCGAGTACTTGACGCGCCATCGCCGCACGTCATCCGGAGGGATACCGCAGCCATGGCCACTCCCCTGTCCGCCGCGAAGATGCTCGCCGCACTGAAGGCCGAGGGCCTCACCGTGCACGAACACGCCGGCTGGAAGACCCACAACCGCGACGCCGCGTCCGGCAGGGCCTTCGGCCCCGTCATCGGGGTCCTGATCCACCACACCGGCGGTCTCGACGACAAGGAACTCTGCTTCAAGGGCAGATCCGATCTGCCCGGGCCGCTGTGCCATGCCTGGCTCGGCAAGACCTCCGGACTGTGGATGATCGGCAACGGCCGTACCAACCATGCCGGTTACGCCGACATCGATGTCCTGAACGCGATCCGTGCGGAGAAGCCGCTCCCGCACGACGACGTGGCGACGGCGGACGGCAACGACTGTCTGTACGGCCTGGAGATCGAGAACCGCGGCAAGGGCGGGGACCCCTACCCGGCGGCGCAGTACCGGCAGGCCGTGCTGTGGGCGGCGGCGATCTGCCGGGCGCACGGCTGGAGCGAGAAGTCCGTTGCCGGGCACAAGGAGTGCCAGCCGGGGAAGATCGACCCGAGCTTCGACATGGACGACTTCCGGGCCGCCGTGAAGAAGCAGCTGGCGGCCGGGGCCGGCAAGCCGCAGCCGTCGAAGCCCGCGGGCAAGCCCCGCGTGGACCTGTCCCGGCTGGTGACGGCCGCGAAGACCGACCCGGAGCCGAGCAGGGCCACGTCAGCTACATGGCCGGCACCAACCTCACCGAGGCCGCCCTCGTCGAGCTCGGCTACCTCTCCCGCGCCTACGCGGGCGACGGCTCCTTCGGCACCACCACCATCGCCGCCTACGCCAAGTGGCAGAAGCACCTGGGCTACACGGGCGCCGACGCCAACGGCATCCCCGGCAAGGTCTCGCTGTCCCGGCTGGGCGAGCGGACGGGGCTCTTCACGGTCGTGGCCTGAGCGGTCCCGGCCTGCCCCACCCCGGCCCGGCCCGCCACCGGGTTGCGGGCCGGGCCGGTCCCTGCGGTACTGGCTGTATCTCCCGAACCGTCGCGGAGTCCTGTCTACAGGACCTACAGGACCTACAGGACCTCGGGCAGAGGAGGCACGGCATGGCCAGACATCTGGTGGTCTGCTGCGACGGGACCTGGAATCGCGCCGATCAGTCGCACAAGACCAATGTGGCCAAGGTGGCCCTGGCCGTACGGCGACGCACCGCCGTCGGCACCGAACAGCGGGTGTACTACCACAGCGGGGTCGGTGCCCAGCGGCCGGAACGGCTGCGGGGCGGCGCGTTCGGCCTGGGCCTGTCGAGGAACGTGCTCGACGCCTACCGCTTCCTCATCCAGACCTACCAACCCGGCGACAGCCTGTACCTGTTCGGGTTCAGCCGGGGCGCGTTCACCGCGCGCAGCCTGGCGGGGCTGGTGCGCAACTGCGGCATCCTGCGCCGGGAGCAGGCCGACCGGATCGGCGAGGCGTGGGCGCTGTACCGCAGCCGCACCAAGCAGCCGACCAGCGTGGCGGCCACCCTGTTCCGCCAGGCCTACGCCCACGAGACGGAGATCCGCTTCGTCGGCGTCTGGGACACGGTCGGCTCCCTCGGCATCCCGGTCCCGGCCCAGTTCCTGCGCCCGCTCGTCAGCCGCTTCAACAAGCACTGGGCCTTCCACGACACCGACCTGAGCACATGGGTCAACGGTGCCTTCCACGCCCTGGCCATCGACGAGCAGCGCTCCGCCTTCCCGCCGACGCTCTGGCACCAGCAGAAGGGCGCCGCCGAGCAGGGCCAGGAACTGCGGCAGGTCTGGTTCGCCGGGGTGCACACCGACGTCGGAGGCGGCGAGGCGGACTCGGGGCTGTCCGACCTCACTCTGCTGTGGATGGCCGGGCACGCCACCCGGTACGGCCTCGAGTTCGACACCCGGGTCCTCAGCGAGAAGGGGCCGGACGAGATGAAGCCGGACAGGAGCGCCGACTTCGCCGTACGCCCGGACCCGTTGGGCGCGCGGCACTGTTCGCGGGTGAAGTTCTACAAGGTGTTCCGGGTGCTGGACCGGCCCATCGGTCAGGCGGAGGAACCGAGGGACCCGAAGAAGCCGAGGGCGCCCGAGGACCACGTCCTCGACGGGTGCGAGTACCTGTCCGACTCCGTCCTCGCGCGGTACGAGCTCAAGAGCGACTACCGCCCTCCGGAGCTCGACGAGTACTTCGCAATCTTCGGGGAGGCCCGGCGCATCGAGCACGCACCGCTCCGGGTGGCCGAGCCCGCCCCGTACAGTGCCCCCGTGCCGACCGTGGAACCCTGCCCCGTCTGCGACGGGCCGTTGACGTCCGGCGGCATGCTCCTGGTCCGCCGCGAGGACGACGGCCTGCGCGCCTGCCGCACGCTGTGGCGCTGCGCCGAGGGGCACCTGTGGTGGCGGTGGGCCGACCGCCCCGGAAAGCCGCTGGAGGAGTGTCCGTATCCGAAGGTGTTCCGGGGCATGTTCCAGGGCTGAGGAACCCGTACAGATTTCCTGTACGGGTGACAACGGGTGAACGTACGTCCCGTAATGGGGAGTTCACCGGCATGAGCAACAAGAGCCTCAGTACGCGGCGCCGGAAGAACGCGACCGCCGTGAAGATGGTCGGGTCTCTCGTCGGCACCTTCCGGCGGGCGGCCGGTCTCACTCAGCGGGCCCTCGCCGACGAGGTCGCCGTGGACGAGGAGACCATCGCCTCCGTCGAACAGGGCAGGCGCACGCTGAAACCGGACCTCGCGGCCCAGCTCGACGAACTCCTCGACACCAAGGGGGCGTTGTCGGTCGCGCTGGAGAACATGCCGGAGATCGACCTCTTCCCGCGCTGGGCGGAGGAGTACATCGATCTGGAACGGGAGGCGCCGGCCCTGTCCTGGTACGACAACCAGGTCCTGCCGGGCCTCCTCCAGGGGCGGGCGGTGCTGTATCTGCGGACGGCGGCCGGAGAGGGACTGGTGGCGGCTTCGGGGGCCGGAGCCGGGGATTCACCGAGCGGGGTTAGCATCCGCTCATGACGACTACAGATGGTTCCTCCCCCCTCGGCGTCGAGATCGGGGCCCTCACGGGCGGCTCCGCCGACCTCGCCCAGTACGCCGGCAAGGCCGTCCTCATCGTGAACGTGGCCTCCAAGTGCGGGCTCACCCCGCAGTACAACGGGCTGGAGAAGCTGCAGGAGCGGTACGCGGAGCGCGGCTTCACCGTGCTCGGCGTGCCCTGCAACCAGTTCCTCGGACAGGAGCCCGGCAGCGCCGAGGAGATCGCGGAGTTCTGCTCGGCGACGTACGGCGTGACCTTCCCGCTGACCGAGAAGGTCGAGGTGAACGGTGAGGGGCGGCACGCGCTGTACGAGCGGCTGGTGGGCTTCGCCGACGCGGAGGGGCACAGCGGGGACATCCGCTGGAACTTCGAGAAGTTCCTGATCGGGCGGGACGGGGAGGTTGTGGCGCGGTTCTCGCCGCAGACGGAGCCGGAGTCGGACGAGGTCGTCACCGCCGTGGAGGGTGCGCTGGCGTAGCGGCTGCGCGACCGGCCCCCACCGGCCGGCACCCGACACAACCCCACGGCCAAAGCGCCGCAGGCCCCCTCGGCAAGGACGGCGATCTGGTCGAGAGGGCTCTGTGGTGGTGCTTGTGCAGTTGTAGTGGTGTGGCGTGGTGTCACACCTTGACCGAGGCCACGAAGGCACTCCACGCCTCGGCGGGGAAGGCCAGCTTCGGCCCCTCGGGGATCTTCGTGTCGCCGAGTTCGAGTGCTTCCTCCTCGGTCGACCTCACCATCAGGCACGCCCCGTTGGCGTTGGTGTAGGTGGAGGTCGTCCATGTGTCCAGGGTCCCCAGACGAATTGCCATATTCGCTCCGTAGCCAGATGCGCAGTGTTCGGATTACGCCAACCTTTACTGATCGTTGGCGTGATCGACGCTACTCGCCGGCCCCCTCTTTCGGAGCAGCCATTCACTCTTACGGCGGCATATTCCAAGGGACTCTTCCAGAGGGACGAGGCCGGGGTGTACTATCCGGCCCGCCCTGTCCGGAAGCGCCTCAGAAGCGCCTCAGAAGCGCCTCAGAAGCGCTTCACCGCGCATACTCCCGGGCGTACTCCTTGGCGATGTCCTCGATCAGCTGACGCGACTGGTCGACGTTGAGCGCCTGCGCCCTCAAGTGCTCGTACATCACGGTGTACTTCTGCACGTCGTGCGCCTTCTCCAGGTACAGGTCGCTGGTGACGCCCTCGATGTACACGACGCTGGAGTCCGCCGCGTCCGAGAACTCCAGGATGGAGTACTGCCCGCTGAGCCCGGGATGGGCCCCGACGTCGAACGGCAGCACCTGCACGGTGATATGGGGCTGCTGGGACATCTCCACGAGGTACTCCAGCTGCTCGCGCATCACCTGCCGGCTGCCGACGACCCGGCGCAGGGCCGCCTCGTCCAGAACGACCCACAGCCGCAGGGGATCCCGCTCGGCCGCGACCCGGCTCTGCCTGCGCAGCCGTACCTCGACGCGCTTGTCGTTCTCCGTCTCCGTCGCCTCCGGCGCGCCGCCGCGCACGATGGCCTCGGCGTACGGCCGGGTCTGCAACAGGCCGGTGATGATCTGGGGTTCGTACACGCGCAGCGACTCGGCGTCGGTCTCCAGACCGATGTAGACGCTGTACGGGATGTCCCCGAACGCGTGCCACCAGCCCTGCTGCCGCGAGTCCTTGGCCATCTGCATCAGGGACTCGACGACCCGCTGGTCCTCGACCTCGTACACCCCGCACAGGTCGCGGACGTCGCGCTGGCTGATGCTGCGCCGGCCGTTCTCCAGCCGGCTGATCTTCGACTGCGACACGAGCAGCCGCTCCGCCACCTCTTCGGCCGTCATGCCCTTGAGCTCACGGAGCCTGCGCAGCTCCTGGCCCAGCCGGCGCCGCCTGACGGTGGGATTGACATTGGACGCCACGGGACGTGCACCTCCGGCTGCGTGCCTCGTTCTTGACTTTGCGTATCTGCTGTTGAGCAGACTGCCACCAAGGTGCTCATTACCGCTGGGAAACGGTGTATATGCGCTGCGTACACGTCAGTCCGGGACCATTTGGTGCCGTGGAGTGCGGGCGGACCCGAACATGCGGCCGCGCGGGGCGGCGGAACCCGGCGACGCCCGGTGTACGGACGTACGGTTCCGTCGCCCCGCGCGGACCAGCGGCTCCCGAACCGGGTCTTTGGGGACTGACGGTGCGGCGGCTGAGCGGTACGTGGTGCGGGTCGTGCGTGGTGCGGATCGTGCTGCCGGCGGTGCGTGCCGTGGGACTGCGGCTCAGTGAGCCACGGCGCGCGCCATCGGTCCTCGGCGCGGTTGCATCGGAACGCCACGAGCGGGTTCCGGCGCGGGCCTGGCTCCGGGGGCGGCCTGACGGCCGGCCGGTGCCGGGCTACGACGTGGCTGTGCGGCCACGCCGTTCTGGACGTCCATCACGGCGTGCGCGACGAGTCCGCCCATCGGGTCGTGCCTGATCAGGTCCCGCAGCCGGGAGCGCGAGGAACGTCCCTCGTTGCCCGGATACAGGTGCTTGCCGAGGCCGACCGCGTGTGCCAGGGCGGCGAGCGCCGCGGTCCGCGGGTCCGGCGGTACGCCGGTGCGGATCGCCGAGTCCAGTCGGGACTTGATCTCCCGGCTGATCTCGTTGTCCGTCGCCTGGTAGCGGGTCGTCGGCAACACCCCGCACATCTGACCCGCCACGGCATGCACCATGCCGCACCGCTCCAGATGCGAGAGGTAGGTCTGGCGGAGCCCAAGGCGCGGCCCGCCTATCCAGTTCACTGCCCGCACGGGAGCGCCACGCCTTCGCAGCAACTCCAACGCGCAGTCCAAAGTCGGATCTCCTGTCGGCCGTGGGGCTACCACGGCGATACGATCCCCGTCTGGGGCTATCCGTCCGGCCAGCGCCAGCTCCACTAGCTGCGCTCCGGCCAGACCGAGGTCGAGCGACTGCGGCTGTGCGGTGGTACCCGTGGTCGGGTCCAACGCCAGCAGCAGAAGCTCCTCCGGAAGTGTTCTGCGGCTCCTGCCCATCCATGCCTCCCCGCGTGGATGAAAGACAGGGTGACCCCTCTCACATTGGTCTGTCGAGGGTGCGTGACCTGTTTGTAGTGGAACCGGTAGGTATGTCGTTCTCGTCTACCGCTTGAGGCAGGGCCACACACAGGACACTGGTACATGGTTCGGACAGCGTGGTGTGGCGGCTGCCCGGGCGGCGATTCAACGGATCGGCAGGCGCAGGGTGACGGATACCGATCACCTGCGGCACATGGAGGAGGCATCGGTGGCGGGCGAGTCCCCCGACAGGTCGAAGCAGCGCGAGTCGTCGGCAGAACCGACGTCGGGGAGCGCGAGTCCGGTTCCCGAGGCGAGGAGTTCCGCACCCGATCCCCGGCTCGCGGTGGCACGGGAGTCGATCTCCCTCGGAGGCGTCGACACGGCCACGAGGGTCTTCTCGGTACGTGATCTCCCGAAGACCGCCGAGAACCCCGAGAACACCGACGAGAGCCCCGCAGAGGCTGGAACGGACGGTCCCGGCACCGGGGAGCCCGAGGACGCCCCTTCGGCCGCGGAGGAGCATCCAGAGGCCCCCGAGGACGCCTCACCGGCGGACGACGACACGACGACGGCGGACGGCCCGAAGGACGGGGGCACGGCGGAGGGGCCGAAGGACTCCGGTGCGGCCGAGGACTCGGGCTCCGGTGCGGCCGAGGACTCGGACGGCTCCGGTACGGCCGAGGGCTCCGGTGCGGCGGAGACCCCGGAGGACGCGGGCACGGCGGAGGGGGCTGAGGACTCCGGTGCGGCCGAGACTCCGGACGACCCCGACGACGGGCCCGGTGACTCCGGTACCGCCGAGGGTTCCGGCGACTCCGGCACTGCCGAGCGCTCTCATGACGCGGGCACGGCCGAGGGGTCCGAGGACTCCAGTGCGGCCGAAGGCTCGGACGACACAGGCGCGGCGAAGACCCCGGAGGACACGGACCCGGCAAAGGCCCCTGACGAGCCCGGTACGACCGAGGACTCGCACGACACAGGCACGACCGAGGGGTCCGAGGACTCCAGTGCGGCCGAAGGCTCGGACGGCACAGGCGCGGCGAAGACCCCGGAGGACACGGACCCGGCAAAGGCCCCTGACGAGCCCGGTACGACCGAGGACTCGCACGACACAGGCACGACCGAGGGGTCCGAGGACTCCAGTGCGGCCGAAGGCTCGGACGACACAGGCGCGGCGAAGACCCCGGAGGACACGGACCCGGCAAAGGCCCCTGACGAGCCCGGTACGACCGAGGACTCGCACGACACAGGCACGACCGAGGGGCCCGAGGACTCCGGCACGGCCGAGACCCCGGACGGCCCCGACACGACCGACGGCCCTGACGACCCCGCCGACGGGTCCCGTGACTCCGGGAGCGCGGCCGGTGAGCGGGACGAGCCGACCGGGGTCGGTGACGCGCGGCTGCGGGACGCGGTGGCGGCGTGGGTGGCCACGGCGGACGGGGAGGGTTCCGGCAAGACCGGGGCCGCGGAGAAGCCCGAGGGCAAGGGCGCCGAGGACGCGTCCGCCACCGGCACCGGGGCGGAGACGGCCACCGAGACGGCCGTAGCCGGGGAAACCCCTGCCGACGCCGACGAGCCGGCCCCCTCAGGGGCGCGGGGAGCTGCGCGACCCGCCCCCACCGACCCGCGGACCGACGACGAGCCCGGCCGGGCCGACGTGACCGACAAGGCGCCGACGGACGACGAGCCGGAAGACACGCCCCCCGTCGACCAGCCCACCGCCGTCTTCAAGGCTCCCCGGCCCGCCGTGGACCAGCCCACCACCATGCTGAAGCTCGGCAAGGCCCCCGAGGCCGAGCCGGAGCCCAAACCGGAGCCCAAGCCGGAGGCCAAGCCGACGCCCAAGCCGGAGGCCGACGCCGAGCGGACGAGCAGGTTCGTCGCGCTGAAGGCCCTCGACGAGCCCCGGCCGAAGCCCGACGTGACCGCCGCCGTCCCCCAGGTCGGCCCGGAGCGCACCACGCAGCAGCCCCTGCCGCCGAAGCCGCCCCTCGACCTGCTCGCCGAGCTCACCAACACTCCGCCGCCCCCGCCCAGCCCCCTGCGCACCCTCGGCCGCCGGGTCAAGATCTGGACGCCGATCCTGATCCTGCTGGTCGTGGTGTTTGCGATCGCGCAGTCCGTACGCCCGCTGCCGAACCCCACCCTCAGCCTCACCGCCGAGGACTCCTACACCTTCGACGGCAGCAAGGCGACTCTCCCCTGGCCCACCCAGGGCCAGGGCTGGATGGACGTCAACGGCATCGGCACGATGGGCGACTTCGGCAAGCAGACGCCCGTCGCGATCGGCTCCGTGGCCAAGGCCATGACCGCCTACATCGTCCTGAAGGACCACCCCCTCAAGTCCGGCGAGGAGGGCGCGAAGATCACCGTCGACGCGCTCGCCGAGAAGGAGGGCGGCTACAACAAGGACGGCGAGTCCACCCTCAACACCGTCAAGAAGGACGACGTCCTCACCCAGAGGCAGGCGATCGCGGCGATCATGATCCCGTCCGCCAACAACATCGCCCGACTGCTCGCCCGCTGGGACTCCGGTTCCGAGGCGGCGTTCATCAAGAAGATGAACGACACCGCCAAGGCACTCGGCATGAAGAACACGACGTACACCGACGCCTCGGGCCTTAAGGAGTCCACCGTCTCCACCGCCGAGGACCAGGTGAAGCTCGGCAACGAGCTGGTGAAGATCCCGGCGCTGATGGAGATCACGTCCATGGGGCAGTGGATCGATCCGTCCGGACAGAAGTGGTACAACTACAACTATCTGGTCCCTTACAACGGTGCCATCGGCATCAAGACCGGCACCACCAGCGCCGCCGGCGGCAATCTCCTCTTCGCCGCCCGCAAGGAGGTCGGCGGGGAGACCGTCACCGTCGTCGGCGCGATCCTCGGCCAGCACAAGTCGCCGATCATCACGACCGTCAACGACGTCAGCAGGGTCGCGATGCTCGCCGCCCGGGACGAGCTGACCTCGGCGAAGATCCTCAAGAAGGGCGACGTCGTCGGCTATGTGGACGACGGTCTCGGCGGTCACACCCCCGTCGTGCTGACCAAGGACGTCACCGCCGTCGGCTGGGCCGGCTTCAAGGTGAAGCTGTCCTTCGCCGCCGACGAGGTGCCGCACACCGCGAAGGCCGGCACCAAGGTCGGCACCCTCACCGTCGGTGACGGCGAGGGCGGCGCGGTCAAGGTCCCCGTCACCCTGCAGAAGGACCTGACCGAACCGGGATTCACCGACAAGCTGACCCGCGTCGGCTGATCTGCTGAACGGGACGGACGCCGCACGCGGCCCGCAGGCCGGACCCCGCCGGGGTCCCGGACGGCGGGCCGCGTGCTAGCGTCACGAACCGGGGCAGGTCGACGCTGGGGCGCGGCCGAGAAATGAAGACGGGACACCACGGGGAGTGCCTTCAGGTGGCCACTGCGGAGCCGACACGCGCCGACGACACCGACCCGGGCCCGGGTACCGGCCCGCGAATACGCGTGCCCGCAGACCCTGAGACCGGGCACGGCAGCCCTCCCGAGGGCATGCGGGGCAGGGTCCGGGCCGCTCTCCTCGCGCTGCGCGAGCGGCTGCTGCGCCACCCCGTCCTCTCCATGACCGCGCTCTCCGGCGTCCTCCACATCGTCTGGTTCTTCACGTTCGCGAACAGTGGCGGGGACCTCGCGGCGCAGGACGCGTGGGCCGAGTTCGTCGGCCGGCACCCGGACTCCGCGTACAACCTGGCCTGGTACGGCGGCATGCACCCGGTGTCGTACAGCATCGTCTCGCCGTACCTGATGTCGGTCCTCGGCGTCCGTACGACGATGATGCTGGCCGGGACCGTCTCGGCCGGTCTGCTGACGCTGGTGCTGATCCGCAGCCGGTCGGTGAAGAACCCGCTGTGGGCCTCGCTGGCGGGCGTGTACGCCTTTCTGTGCAACGCGGCCTCGGGCCGGGTGACCTTCGGGCTCGGCACGATGTTCGCGCTCGGCGCGGTCGCCGTCGTCTTCTGCTGGCCGCACCGCTGGCGCTACAAACGCTGGGCCAAGGCCCTGTGCGCGGCCCCGCTCGCCGCGCTCGCGACCATGGCCTCACCCGTCGCCGGCCTGTTCGTGGGCCTGGTGGCGGTCGCCCTCTTCCTGCAGAAACGGCGTCCGGGCGCCTGGGCTCTGGGCCTCGCCCCCACGGCCGTCGTCGCGCTGTCCGCCTGGCTCTTCCCGTTCGCCGGCACCCAGCCCATGAAGATCGCCTCGGTGCTGCTGCCGCTGGCGTACGGCGTCCTGGTCTTCCTCCTCGTCCCGCGCGAGTGGACGACCGTCCGGATCACCGCCGGGGTGTACAGCCTCTCGGTCGTCCTGGTCTGGCTGGTGAGCTCCCAGATCGGCTCCAACATCTCGCGCCTGTCGATGCTGTTCGCGGGGGTGGCCCTGGCGGCCGCGCTGCCGTTCACGGTGCCGCGCTCCCGCAAGTGGTACGCCACCGTCATCGCCTTCGCCGGCTTCACCACCTGGATCGGCTTCAAGTCCGTCGACGACGTCGTCCACACCACCCCCACGGCGTCCTGGGCACGGGAGCTCGCCCCCCTCGTCAACGAGCTCCAGGAGGTCGGCGCCGAGAAGGGCCGCGTCGAGGTCGTACCGGCCGCCTCCCACCGCGAGGCGTCCGCGCTCGCGCCGTACGTCAACCTCGCCCGGGGCTGGAACCGGCAGGCCGACATGGAGCGCAACCCGCTCTTCTACGACGACACCCTGAACTCCGCGAACTACCACGAGTGGCTCCAGCGCTGGGCCGTGCACTTCGTGGTCGTGCCCAAGGACGAGCCCGACGGGGACGGGGGCGAGCGGGAGCGGGAGCTGGTCCAGCGCGGGATGCCGTATCTGAAGCAGATCTGGGGCGACGCGAACTGGCAGCTGTTCCAGGTGACCGACCCGGCGCCGCTGGCCTCCCCGAACACGGTCGTCGACCGGGCCGCGCAGGGTGAGATGACCATGCGGGTGAAGAGGGCCGGGCGGATTCTGATCCGGATCCCGTACTCGCCGTGGCTGTCGATCGTCGACGCGGAGGGCAAGAAGCTGAAGGCTCCGCAGGAGACGGAGGCGTCGAAGAACCGGGAAGACGGGGAACCGAAGGTCTTCGACAACGTCAACGGGTGTCTGATGGAGACGCCGGAGGACGCGGACGGGGACAAGTGGACGATGTTGCTGGCGCCGAAGGCGGGGACGTATCGGTTGGCGGCGCCGTACACCGTGCCGCGCGGGACGCCTTGTCCGGATGAGTTGAAGTAGTTTCGCGGCTGCGGGCCGGTGGGGGCTTGTCGCGCCCACGCGGCGGAGCCGCATATCGACACAGCCCCGCGCCCCTTAAGGGGCTTACCGCAGCTGGTCCACGTATGTGTCCGTGCCCGGGACTGTCGGGATGAAAGGCGCCAACAGCTCGCGGCGGCCCGTCGCCGGCTCTTCCAAGTCGGTGAAATGGGGGTCCCAGCACTCGCGCGGATCCCTTTCCAGGAACCACAGCAGTGTCACGCGGGTGTCCACGCCCTCCACCTGCTTCACGTACGTCATGCGGTCGCCCGGCAAGGGGGTCGGGCGGAACACGGTCACCATCGCCGCCGGTGAGCCCGCCACGCGCTTCGGCAGGTGGCGGGAGACCAGCCACTCCAGCAACTCGCCGCGCCGCTCGGGGGATTCGGCGTCGATGACCTCCAGCACCAGCCCGGCGTACGGGTGGTCCAGGGCGTGGAAGTCCCTCGGGCCCGCCGCTCCGTCGCGGTAGACCGTGGCCTCGTGGTCCTGGAACGCCGTGAAGACGTGGGTGCGGTCGCGGTAGACGCGGGCGTCGCGGTTGAGGCGTTTGTTGATGGCCACCGTCCACTTCATGTGGTCGTCGTAGCGGCCGTCGGTGACCCAGTAGGTGGAGAGATAGCAGCCGGCCGTCACCGGCTGGGCCACCGCCGACTTCTCCGGGACGCGAAGGAGTTGCAGGTCCCGGGTGGCCACCCAGCGGCGGCCGGCGAACATCCAGGGCATCGCCATCGCGCCGGCGTAGTAGTGGTCGTCCTCGTACCAGCGGTTGTAGGCGTACTCGTGGCCGGGATGCGGTTCGACCATGGTGATCAGCGCGTGCCCGGGGCGGACTCCGTAGGGTCCTGTGGCGGCCAGTTCGGCGTACGTCTCGCTGCGGGTCTCTTCTGACATCGGACCTTCCCTCCTCCAGCGCTCGCCCATACTCTGACGCCCCGTCAGATAATGCGCCAGAGCCAGGAACCAGGCAGGAATCAGGGAGGCCGCCGGTATGTCACTTCTCTCCGGGAAGACCGTCGTCGTGTCGGGAGTCGGCGCGGGGCTGGGTCACCAGGTCGCGGCGGCCGTCGTACGGGACGGCGGGAACGCCGTGCTGGGGGCGCGGACCGAGGCGAACCTCGCGAAGAGCGCCGCGGAGATCGATCCGGACGGGGCGCACACCGCGTACCGGTCGACGGACATCACCGACGAGCAACAGTGCGCCGCACTCGCCGAGTTGGCGGTGGAGCGGTTCGGGCGGCTGGACGCGGTGGTGCAGGTGGCCGCGTGGGACAGCTACTTCGGCGGGCTGGAGGACGCGGACTTCGCGAGCTGGCAGTCGGTCATCGACGTGAATCTGCTGGGGTCGCTGCGGATGACCAGGGCGTGCCTCGCAGGGCTGCGGGCGGCGGGCGGCGGGTCGGTGGTGTTCGTCGGGACGCAGTCGGCCGTGGCCGCCCCCTCGCAGGTGCGGCAGGCCGCGTACGCCGCCTCGAAGGGGGCGCTGACCAGCGCGATGTACTCGCTGGCGCGGGAGCTCGGACCGGACCGGATCCGGGTCAACACCGTGCTGCCGGGCTGGATGTGGGGGCCGCCGGTGCAGGCGTACGTGCAGTTCACGGCCCATACGGAGAAGGTGCCGGAGGCGGACGTGCTGAAGCGGCTCACCGACCGGATGGCGCTGCCCGAGCTCGCGACCGACGGGGACGTGGCGGACGCGACGGTGTTCCTGGCCTCGGACCGGGCGCGGGCGATCACCGGACAGTCGTTGCTGGTCAACGCCGGGGAGCTGATGCGGTGAGTTCATGTAGGTGAACGCAGGCCATCATCTCGAATACTTTTACCTCCCCTTGACCCTACACCAGCTTGTCGTGTCCACGCGGTGGCGCCCACGATGAGCGCCGGGCTGAACCCTGGGAGGGCGCATATGAACGGTCTCGACTGGGCCGTGCTCATCGGCTATTTCGGCGTGATGGTCGCGATCGGCGTCTGGTCGCACAAACGCGTGGACGACGTCAGCGACTTCTTCACCGCCGGCGGCAAGATGCCCTGGTGGCTGTCCGGCATCTCGCACCACATGTCGGGCTACAGCGCGGTGATGTTCACCGGGTACGCGGGCATCGCCTACACCTACGGCGTCACCTCCTTCGTCACCTGGTCCTTCCCCATCGCCCTCGGCATCGCGATCGGCTCGAAGCTGTTCGCGCCGCGCATCAACCGGCTGCGCTCACGACTCCATGTGGCGTCCCCGCTCGAATACCTCAAGAACCGCTACGACCTGAAGACCCAACAGGCGCTGGCCTGGTCCGGCATGCTGCTGAAGATCGTGGACGTCGGCGCCAAGTGGGCCGCCATCGCGACCCTGTTGTCGGTCTTCACCGGGATCTCGCTCAACCAGGGCATCCTGATCACCGGCGCCATCACGGCCGTCTACTGCACGATCGGCGGCCTGTGGGCCGACGCGCTCACCGAGTTGGGCCAGTTCGTCATCCAACTCCTCGCCGGTGTCGCGATGTTCGTCGCCGTCGTCCTCAAACTCAACGACAAGGGCATCGGCTTCTTCGGCGCCTGGGACGAGCCGGAGCTCCAGGGTCACGGAGAGCCGCTGGTGGGGCCGTACGGAACGGTCTTCCTGCTCGCCTTCCTCTTCATCAAGCTCTTCGAGTACAACGGCGGCATGCTCAACCAGGCCCAGCGCTACATGGCCACGGCCAACGCGCACCAGGCCGAGCGCTCGGCGCGCCTGTCGGCGATCCTGTGGCTGGTGTGGCCGGTCGTCCTCTTCTTCCCCATGTGGATGTCACCGCTCCTTGTCCACTCGCAGAAGCCCGACGGCTCCGACTCCTACGGCCTGATGACCGAACAGCTCCTGCCGCACGGCCTGTTGGGCCTGGTCATCGTCGGCTTCTTCTCGCACACCATGGCCATGTGCTCCTCCGACGCCAACGCGATCGCGGCCGTCTTCACCCGGGACTGCGCACCGGTGGTGTGGCGCAGGGCGCGCAGCTGGAACCAGGGGCAGGGCCTCAGGGTCGCCCGCATCACGACCGTCGTCTTCCTCGGCCTGTCGATGGCGGCGGCGACCCAGGTCAACTCCCCCGCGTTCAAGGACATCATCACCGTCGTGATCAAGTGGGTGGCCGGACTCATGGGCCCGATGGCCATCCCGATGATGCTCGGCCTGCTCCGCCCGTTCCGCCGCTCCGGACCCACCGCCGCGCTCACCAGCTGGTCGATGGGTCTGCTCGCCTTCTGGCTGGTCAACTACCCGATCAACTGGAACGTCGACGGCGGTGTCCCGCTCCAGTACCAGGTCTCGATCCCGCTGGCCGTCTCCCTGGTCCTCTACATCCTCATCGGCTTCATCAAACCCGAGGACACCCCGGAGCGTCTCGCGATCATCGAGAAGATCAACACCGACGGGGACGGCGACGGGGCGGCCGCCGCGGCGATCCCCACTCCGGCGGGCGGTGTGCAGGACGTGATCGGTGCGAAGGTGAAGGACTAGCACTTCCTACTGGACTGACTACTGGACTGGTCTACGCCCGCGGATAGCGGGCAAGCCACCCCGGCGACGCACCCCCGGGCCCGTGCAGCGCGGGCCCCTGGGTCATCTCCATCGCGAAGTCGTCGGCGAGTTCCAGCAGAGTGGGACGGCCCTCCAGCTCGGCCAGCCAGGCCGGCGGGAGGGCCGTCTCGCCGTGCAGGGCGCCGAGCAGGCCGCCGGTGAGGGCGCCGGCCGCGGCGGAGGGTCCGTCGTGGTTCACGGCGAGGCACAGACCGTGCCGTACGTCCTCCCCGACCAGCGCGCAGTACACGGCGGCCGACAGCAGCCCGTCCGCCGAACCGTCGGCGGCGAGCTCCTCCACCCGCGCCGGCGTGGGCATCCCCTGCCGTACGGCACCCAGCGCGTGCTGGAGCGCGTCCGACACCGGCTCGTGCCCGGGCCGCGCCGCCAGCAGCGCGAGCGCCCGCTGCACGGCCCCGTCCAGGCTGTCGCCGAGGGCCAGCGCGTGCACGATCACGGCGTACGCGCCCGCCGACAGGTAGGCGACGGGATGCCCGTGGGTCTGCGCGGCGCACTCCACGGCCAGCTGTACGACGAGCTGCGGCTCCCATCCGACGAGCAGCCCGAAGGGCGCGGAACGGGCCGTGGCCTCGGGCCCGAGCTCGTTCGGGTTCTTGGGCGACTCCAGCGTGCCCATGGTGTCGTCGCCGAACCCGACGAGCAGGGAGCGGGTCGGGTCGCGGCGGGCGTACAGCCACTCCTCCCGGGCCAGCCAGCCGTCCTCCTTGCGCCGCTCGTCGGGCCCCCAGTCGCGCTGGGTGGCCGCCCAGCGCAGATACGCCCGGTGCAGGTCGGTGGGCGGGTGCCAGGCACCGGTGTCCCGGCGCACCTGGGCCCGGATGAGCCCGTCCACGGTGAACAGGTTGAGCTGGGTGAGATGAGTGACGGCGCCGCGCCGGCCGTACCCGAACGCCAGGTCCACGAGCCCCTCGGCGCCGTACGCCTCCCGGATCTCGTCCAGTCCGAGCCCGTCGACCGGCGCACCCAGCGCGTCGCCCACGGCCACCCCGAGGAGCGTCCCGCGCACCCGGCTCCGGAAGTCCTGCTGCTCGGCACGCCCCCAGACGACGGCCCCGGCTGTCGCACCCACCAAGACCTCCCGTGGCGACCGTCCGTATGTACGACGCTCAGCACTGTAATCGAAGGGAGGTCCGGGGTTCAGGGGGCGTGTGGGTATGCGCCCCTATTACCGAAAGGCGGAGACGTGGCCGGCCGCCCAGTCCGCGTAGGCACGGGCCGGGCGGCCGAGGACCCGCTCGATGTCGGGGCTGACGCGGCGCAGCCCCTGCGACGGGTCGCCGAGGATGTCGAGGGTGGCGTCCGCGATCGGCTCCGGCATGAACCGGACCATCCCGGCCCTGGCCTCGGCCCGGGTCTGCTCGACGAACCGCACGGGTTCGCCCAGCGCGTCCGCGAGGGCGGCGGCCTGCTGCCGAGGCGATATCGGGGCGGGGCCGGTCAACTCGTGGACGTGCCCCGCATGTTCGGGATCCCGCAGCGCGACGGCGGCGACCTCGGCGATGTCGTCCGGGTCGACGGTCGGCAGCGCGACGTCCCCGAAGGGCGCCGCCACGGTCCGCTCGGCGCGCACCGCACCGGCCCACTGGAGGGTGTTGGAGTGGAACCCGGCGGGCCGCAGCATGGTCCAGCCGAGCCCCGACCGCCGTACGGCCTCCTCGAGTGCGGCGGGATGGTCGCCGGTGCTGACGCCCTGCGAGGACAGCAGCACGACCCGCCGGACCCCACCGGCCCGGACGACTTCCAGAACGTCGTCGAGGTTGCCGCCCTGCGCCACGAAGTCGCCGGAGGTCAGGAGGAAGAGGGACTCCGCGCCGTCGAGGGCGGGCTTGAGGGTCCGGGGTGCGGCGAGGTCGGCCCGATGATGCCGTACCCCTGGCGGAAGTTCGTCCGGACTCCGCCGGGAGACGGCCGTCACCCGCTCCCCCGCCGCGAGAAGCGCCCTCACCAGCGGCCGCCCGACGTTCCCCGTAGCACCGGTCACCACGATCATGTTGCTCCCCAATCCGGAGGCTTCTGTGGACACCGGCGAAGCTACTATCAGGAGGCCAGTAGGTACCTAGAGGAAAGTAATGGACGGAAGGCATTGATGTGACGGAGACCACACCCCAGAACGCCTGCCCCATCGCTCCCGTCGTCGACATCGTCTTCAGCCGCTGGACCACGCCGATCCTCTGGGCCCTGCACGAGTACGGCCGTCAGCGCTTCGTGGAAGTGGAACGCCGGATCGCCACGATCACCCCGAAGGTCCTGACGCAACGGCTGCGCCAACTCGAACGCGACGGCCTGGTCCACCGCACGTACCACGCGGAGGTCCCGCCGCGCGTCGAGTACGAGATCACCGAACTCGGCCGCAGCCTGGCCCCGTTGTTCGCGACGCTGGCCGAGTGGTCACCGAACCTGGAGAAGGTGGAGGCGGCACGGCGGGCCTATGACGCCAAGGACGGGAGCGGCGTCCGCCAGGCGTGACCCCCCGTCCTCAGCTCCTCGCCGACCACTGGGCCTGGATCGCGTCCCTCGCCTCGCTCACCGCCGCACGGCAGGTCGCCGTGCGGGAGGACCGGTCCTCCGTCCCCGGGGCGGTGAGGAGCTCGGTGAGGATGTCGGCCAGGGTGGCCAGGTCGTCCAATTCCGGGGCGAGGGCGAGGAGTTCGGACAGGCCCCGGTCCGCCGCCGGGGCGTCGGCCAGTGCGCAGCCCAGGAAGCAGTGGGCCTGGGCTCGTGTCACAGGCTCGATGGCCGGGTCCTCGACCAGTCGGGCGAGGTCGCGCCAGAGGGGTTCGGCTGCCTCGGGGCCTTCTGAGCAGTGGACCGTCATGGCCAGTTGGAAGGTGCCGGAGACCGGATCCCGCTCACGCAGGCGTTCGGCGAGGGCGCGGGCCTGCGCCCACCGGCCGTGGTGACGGTGGAGTTCGACGCGGGTGTCGTCCAGGTCTGCGAGGGGGGTCGCCGCCAGCCGCTGCTCCGCCTCCTCCCGGCGCCCGCTCGTCCACAGCAGTTCGATCACCGCTCCCCGCTCCCACGTCATCCCGGGATCCAGTGCCACGCACTGCTCCAGGTCGGACAGGGCCTGCTCGGTGCGGCCGATCGCCAGACACACCCGGCCCCGGCGGCCGTAGGCCCAGGCGTACTCGGGGTCGGCGGCCACCGCACGGTCCAGGTGGTGCAGGGCCTCCTCGTAGGACTTGCGGTCGTGGTGAATCGCTCCCAGACCCGCCAAGGCGGTCTCGTGGTCCGGGTCCCGCGCCAGGAGGGCGCGCAGGACGGCCGTCGCCTCGTCGTGCCGGCCCGCCAGCCAGTAGGCCCAGCCCAGCTCGGACTGGATCCAGTGGGCGTCCGGCTCCGCGTCGACGGCCCGCCGCAGGTCCTCGAACACGCCCTCCTGGTCGTCCAGTCGGCCTCTGGTCCGGGATCTCATCACCAGGGCCCAGGCGTAGTCGGGGATCAGCCCGACGGCCCCGTCGAAGGCGGCCAACGCCTCGTCGTACCGGCCGAGTTCGTACAGTGCCTGGCCGCGGCTGGCCAGTGCCGACGCGTAGCCCGGCTCCAGGGACACCGCGCGCCCCAGCTCCGTCACCGCGTCCTCGTACCGCCCCGCGATCCGGTACGCGTCCCCGCGTTCCGACGCGATCCAGGCCAGGTCGGGCGCCAGCTCGTACGCCCGGTCCAGGTCGGCGAACGCCTTGTCCAGGTCGCCCCGCGTGCGGTGCAGCCGGGCCCTGCGCACCAGCGCCCACAGGTGCTCCGGATCGATGCTCAGCGCACGGTTGAAGTCGGCCAGCGACTCGTCGAGCATGCCCAGGCCGTGCCGGCACACCGCCCGCCCGGCCAGGGCGACGTCGTCGGTCGGGTCGAGGGCGACGGCACGGGTGTAGTCGACGACGGCTTGCTCCAGGTGGGACGCGAGGCGGTGGGTCTCGGCCCGTTCGGCGATGATCCACCCGTTGCCCGGAGCCAGTTCGACGGCCCGGTCGAGGGCGGCCAGTGCCGCCGGGTAGTCCTCCATGAGCTGGTGGGTGAGGCCCCGGCCGTAGTGGGCCAGCGGCTGCAGCGGATCCAGTTCGACCGCGCGGTCGTACTCCTCCAGGGCCTGCGGGTACTCCTGGCGCCTGCGCAGTTCCCGGGCGCGCAGCACGTGCGCCTCCGCCCGGCCGGCCGGGTCGAGACCGGGGCGGGCCAGGAGCAGGTCCGCCGCTCCGGTCATCCCGCTCTCCTCGTCCGCGAGCGCCGCACCCAACGACCTTCCCCACTCGCGCAGTACGGCGTGCTCCGCCGCGTCGCCCGCCTCCTCCAGCATCCGCGCCCAGCGGCGGGCGACGACCTCGTCCTGGCGGCAGGCCACGACGAAGCCGCGCAGGGCCTCGGCGAGCGCCGCGGGCGGGCGGGCAGAGAGCAGGTGGTAGACCTCCTCCAGGCGCAGTTCGCACCACTCCTCGTCGGACCACAGCTCCGCGTCGCGCCGGCCGCACTCGGCGTCCTCGCGCCACTCGGCGAACGCCTCCGCCAGCCGCCGGTGCCGGGTCGTCCACTCGGTGCGGGACCGGCGCCGCTCCATGCGGAGCATCTGGGCCCGTACGACGTCGTGGTACTGGAGACGCTCGCCGCGCTGGGTGACGAACGGCAGCCCGGTCAACCACGCGTACTGGGCGTCCAGTTCGTCCTCCGCGGCGGCGACGAGCACCCGGAAGACGTCCGCGTCCAGCCGTCTCGGGAGCGCGCAGGCCCGGGCGACCTTCCGCAGGGGCTCCGGTTCCGGCCTCAGGAAGCGTTGCACCGCGGTCGAGCTCGGGTCGAGCACGTCGTCGGGGCCGTCGGGGCGTTTGGCCGCGAGGGTCGACACCAGGACCGGAAGGCCGCCCGTCAGGCGCAGCACCTCCTCGACGACCGGTTCGGCCACCACGCCCCGCGCGGCGAGCAGGCGGCGCGCCTCGGCCTCGGTGAAGGGGGCGAGCGGCAGCTCCGCCACCGAGTCCAGGCCGCCCCAGTGGGCGGTGTCCAGGGGGCGCTGGCCCGCGGTGACCACCACCACGGCGGCGGGCAGCCGGCCGTGCTCACGCGGCTTGGTCAGGACGTCGTACAGCCACGGGTCGAGGAAGGGGCCGGTCCGCTCGTAGGTGTCGAAGAACAGGACGATCCACGGTACGGCGGAGGCGGCGGCCCTCAGTTCGGCGAGCAGCACCGGGGTGAGGACCCGCTCCGGGGTGAGCACCAGGTCGACGTCGTCGAGGTTGCGGAAGCGGGCGCCGAGGCCGGCCCGCAGCCGGTCGGCCCCCTGGGCGAGCCGGTCGGCGGGAAGGGCGCGGGTGACGAGTCCGGCGCCCGGCAGGGCTGTTTCCAGGGCGGTCAGGCCGAGGTCCACGGCGATCCTGCTTCCGGCCGAGGCCGTCTGGGGCGTGGACTCCGGGGCGAGGGCGGCGAGGGCGGCCTCCGCCTCGCGCCGCCGGTCCCGCCAGGTGGCGAGGCGCCGTTCCAGATCCTTCAACCTCCTTCCCTGGTCGACGAATTCGTGGCACAGCGTCTCCATGGCCTCCGGGACGCTGCCGATGCCGTCGTCGACGTAGGCCGTGAGCGCCCCGCGTTCGCGGGCGAGCTGCGCCAACTCCTGGACCAGGGAGGTCTTTCCGATGCCCGCACTGCCGTGGACGTGGAAGCGGAAGCGGTGCCGGGGGTCTCCGGGCGGGATGTCGAAGTTCTGGAGGAACGCGGTCCGTTCGGCCTCGCGGCCCACGAAACCGGCCCGGGTGCGACGCTGGATCAGCTCCTGCGCCGACGGCTGCGCCTGCGTCATCCGTTCGTCCCCTCGTCGCGGCCGGTCCGCCTCTCATTCTGGCGCAACCGATGTGGATCACGCCGTCCCGCACAGGGAAGGATGGCCTCCATGGCATCGACACCCCCACGCACCACACGAAGCGCACTCCACCTCTCCGCCACTCTCCTCACCGCGAGCGTTGCGCTGTACATAGCGCTCGTCGCGTTCGGGAACATCACGGACTTCGGGACGAACCAGGCGTTCGTGCAGCACGTTCTCGCCATGGATACGACGTTCAAGGACGACGATCTGATGTGGAGAGCCGTCACCAGCAAGGGACTTCAGAACACGGCGTATGTCGCGATCATCGTCTGGGAGACGCTCGCTGCGCTCGTGCTGATCTACGGCACATGGCTGTGGGTGCGCCGGGACGACCAGGCGGCCCGGCGGTTCTCCACCTACGGTCTGCTCATGCTCATGCTGCTGTTCGGCGCCGGGTTCATCGCGATCGGCGGCGAGTGGTTCTCCATGTGGCAGTCGGACACCTGGAACGGGCTGGACGCCGCCCTGCGGGTGTTCGTCTTCAGCGGGATCGTCCTGCTGGTGGTCAACCTGCCGGACCGCAGCGCTAGTTGACGACGACGACCTTCGTGCCCGTCTCGCCGAACGTCCACAAGGCCGAGCCGTCCGCGGTCTTCATGCGGATGCCGCCGGTCCGGGTGCCGTTCGCGGGCGGGGGCGAGGAGCCGTCCACCGCGTTGGAGAAGGCGACGTTCACGCCGTCCACGGCGGTGAAGTACACGATGTGCTCGATCCGCACGCCGTCGGACCCGGTCGTCGGGTCTCCCCGGCGCAGCGAGACGGAGTAGGTGCCGGGGGCGGGGTCGACCGCCCCCGGCCAGACGGCGAAGGTCCGCCGGGCCGCCTCGCTCGCGTCGATGAGCCACACCCGCTTCTCGCCGAGCGAGTAGACGATCCGGCGGCCGGTGCCTGAGCTGTCCGGGACCGCGGTCGCGGACGGCTCGGGCCGCGCGGAGGCGCTCGGGGAGGCCGACACGCTGGGCCGGGCGGTGGCGGCCGCGGTCGGCTTGGTTCCCTTGTCGGCCTGTACGGCCAGGGCGACGACGGCGGCGATCGCCCCCACGGTCAGACCCGTCACCCAGACCTTCGGGGCTGGCACGGCACGCATCTCCTCGGCTAAGGATCCCCGTCGAACGGGGGTCGGATCATCGTACCGGCCCCCGTCTCGACACCTGTCCTCCCAGCCGTCGGCCCGGCTCTCAGTCCAGCACCGGCAGCAGCTCCGGCAGATGCCCGTCGGAGACCCGCGCCGCCTTCTGCCGCTCCTGCGGCACCTCTCCGTACAGCGTGGTGCGCGGGCGGGCGGGACGGCCCGCCGCCTCCGCGACCGCGATCAGGTCCTTCACCGACTTGTAGGAGCCGTACGACGACCCCGCCATCCGCGAGATCGTCTCCTCCATGAGGGTGCCGCCGAGGTCGTTCGCGCCGGAGCGGAGCATCTCGGCCGCGCCCTCGGTGCCGAGCTTCACCCAGCTGGTCTGGATGTTCGGTATCCAGGGGTGGAGGAGCAGCCTGGCCATCGCCGTGACCGCCCGGTTGTCCCGCATGGACGGGCCCGGGCGGGCGATACCGGCCAGGTACACCGGGGCGTTGGTGTGGATGAAGGGGAGCGTCACGAACTCCGTGAAGCCGCCGGTGCGTTGCTGGATGCCCGCCAGGGTGCGCAGGTGGCCCAGCCAGTGGCGGGGCTGGTCGACATGGCCGTACATCATCGTCGAGGAGGACCGGAGGCCGACCTCGTGCGCCGTCTCGATCACCTCGATCCAGGTCGCCGTCGGCAGCTTGCCCTTGGTCAGCACCCAGCGGACCTCGTCGTCGAGGATCTCGGCGGCCGTGCCGGGGATGGAGTCGAGGCCCGCCTCCTTGGCCGTCGTCAGCCACTCGCGGATGGACATGCCGGTGCGGGTGGCGCCGTTGACGACCTCCATCGGCGAGAAGGCGTGCACATGCATGCCGGGCACCCGCTCCTTCACCGCCTTCGCGATGTCGAAGTACGCCGTGCCGGGCAGGTCCGGGTGGATCCCGCCCTGCATGCAGACCTCCACCGCGCCGACCTCCCAGGCCTGTTGGGCGCGGTCGGCCACCTGGTCCAGGGAGAGCGTGTAGGCGTCGGCGTCGGTGCGCCGCTGGGCGAAGGCGCAGAAACGGCAGCCCGTGTAACAGACGTTGGTGAAGTTGATGTTCCGGGTGACGATGTACGTGACGTCGTCACCGGTCACCGACCTGCGGACGTCGTCGGCGATCCGGGTGAGCGCGTCCAGGGCCGGCCCGTCGGCGTGCAGCAGCGCGAGGGCCTCGTCGTCGGTCAGCTTCGTGGGGTCGTCGGCGGCCGTGCGCAGCGCCTCGCGCACGTCCGTGTCGATGCGCTCGGGCACCATGCCGGGGGCGGCCGCCTCGCGCAGGGCGCCCCAGTCGCCGTAGACCTCGTCGAAGTCGTCGCGGCGGTCGGAGGTACGGCCCTCGGTGTCGATGGAGGCGTGCAGATCCGTACGCCCCGAGGCCACGAACACCTCCTCCGGCTCCTGCCACGGCAGCCCCTCCGGGAGGGCGCCGGGGCGCGCGAGGCCCGTCTCCGGGTCGGCCAGCGCCGCCACATGCGGGCGCAGCCTCGGGTCCAGCCAGGGCTCGCCGCGCTGCACGAACTCGGGGTACACGCACAGCCGTTCCCGCAGCTCGAAGCCGGCCGCGGCGGACCGCTCGGTGAGCTCCTCGATCTGGGGCCAGGGGCGCTCGGGGTTGACGTGGTCGACGGTGAGCGGGCTGACCCCGCCCCAGTCGTCGATGCCCGCCCCGATCAGGCGCTCGTACTCGCTGTCGACGAGGTTCGGCGGGGCCTGGATGTTGGCGGCCGGGCCCATGATGAGCCGGGCGACGGCCACCGCGGCGACCAGTTCGTCCAGTTCCGCGTCCGGCATGCCGCGCATCGCGGTGTCCGGCTTGGCGCGGAAGTTCTGGATGATCAGCTCCTGGACGCTGTGGTACGCCCGTGCCGTGCGCCGGAGCGCGAAGAGGGACTCGGCGCGCTCCTCGTAGGTCTCCCCGATCCCGATGAGGATGCCGGAGGTGAAGGGGACGGAGGAACGGCCGGCGTCCTCCAGCACCCGCAGCCGCACGGCGGGCTCCTTGTCCGGGGAGCCGTGGTGCGGCCCGCCGGGCTCGGACCACAGGCGGGTCGCGGTCGTCTCCAGCATCATGCCCATGGACGGCGCGACCGGCTTCAGCCGCTGGAAGTCGGTCCAGGACAGCACGCCCGGGTTGAGGTGCGGGAGGAGTCCCGTCTCCTCCAGGATCCGGATGGAGATGGCCCGGACGTAGGCGATGGTGTCGTCGTAACCATGCGCGTCCAGCCACTCCCTGGCCTCCGGCCAGCGGTCCTCGGGCTTGTCGCCGAGGGTGATCAGGGCTTCCTTGCAGCCCAGCGCGGCACCCTTGCGGGCCACGTCCAGGACCTCGTCGGGGGACATGAACATGCCGTGCCCGGCGCGGCGGAGCTTGCCGGGGACGGTCACGAAGGTGCAGTAGTGGCACTTGTCCCGGCACAGCCGGGTCAGCGGGATGAAGACGCTCTTCGAGTACGTGATGACACCGGGGCGGCCCGCCTGTTCGAGTCCCGCGTCCCTGACCCGGGCGGCGGACGCGGTGAGGTCGTCCAGGGCCGGGCCGCGGGCCTGGAGCAGCACCGCGGCCTCGGAGACGTCGAGCGCGACGCCGTCCCGGGCACGTTTGAGAGCGCGACGCAGGGAGTTCTCGGTGGGGCCGGTACCGCCGGGGCGGTCGGTGGGGCCGGTTCCGGAGGTCGCGGAGGTCGTCATCCTTCGAGCATACGAGCGGTGTGATCAGGGCAGAGGAGCTGCCTGGAGGTGGGTGACATCACACCTCACCGCCGCCCCCGACATAACGGGCATATTCGTCCAGCGCCTTCAGCACCTCGTCCTCCCCCGCCGGAGGCAGCTGCACCACGACCTCCTCGATGCCGAGGTCGGCGTAGTGCGCGAGCTTGCCGGGGTTCGGGAAGACGGCGTACGGCACCACCTGCAGCGCCGCCGGGTCGCGGCCCGCGTCGGCCCAGGCGGTGCGCAGCACGGGCAGGGACTCGCTCAGGCCGCGTCCGCCGATGGGCAGCCAGCCGTCGGCGTACTCGCAGATGTGGGAGAACAGCTTGGGCCCGGCGGCGCCGCCCACCAGGGTCCGCTTCTGGACGGGCTTGGGGAAGGCGTGGCTGGCCCTGACGCTCCCGAACTCCCCTTCGTAGGCGGTCGGTTCGTCCGCCCAGAGGGCCTGCATGAGCGCCATCCGGTCCCGGACGAGCTCGCGCCGGGTCCGCCACTCGACGCCGTGGTCGGCGGCTTCCTCTACGTTCCACCCGAAGCCGAGCCCTAGCGTGAAGCGGCCGCCGGAGAGGTGGTCGAGGGTGGCGATCTGCTTGGCCAGATCGATCGGGTCGTGCTGGGCGACGAGCGTGATGCCGGTGCCGAGACCGAGCCGCTCGGTGACGGCGGCGGCCTGGCCGAGCGCGACGAAGGGGTCGAGGGTACGGCCGTACTCGCGCGGCAGGTCGCCACCCGCGGGGTACGGGGTGACCCGTTCGACGGGGATGTGGGTGTGCTCGGGCAGATACAGCCCGGCGAAGCCCCGCGCCTCCAGCTCACGGGCGAGCCGGGTCGGGGTGATGGTCTCGTCGGTGAGGAAGATCGTCACGGAGATGCGCATGACTGCATCTGTACCTGGCGGGGGCGGGGATGTCCATACCGACTGGTCGGCATTGACGGGGACCGGCGGCGAGTGCGGTGCGCGCCGTCGGTCGTCTGCTGGGGCTGTCGGTCGTCTGTCGGGGCTGTCGGTGCGATGTCGGCTGCTTGTCGGGCGGGACCCGGAGTCTTTCCTCAGA
The DNA here is from genome assembly GCF_049739545.1 of Streptomyces sp. SLBN-8D4. NCBI lineage: Bacteria > Bacillati > Actinomycetota > Actinomycetes > Kitasatosporales > Streptomycetaceae > Streptomyces > Streptomyces sp. SLBN-8D4. The sequence continues at coordinate 5,515,420 of NZ_JBMGQC010000001.1, read as the reverse complement.
CGCCACCGGGGCTCACCCGGCGGCCCCGCGCCCCTCAAGGAGCCACAACTGACAAGCCACCATCAGCCACATCCGGCCCTCCCGGGCCGCCTAACAACTTACGGAGTCACCATGACCACCACCCACGTCACGATCATCGGCGCCGGACTCGGCGGCCTCACGCTCGCCCGCGTCCTGCACGTCCACGGCATCCCTTCCACCGTCTACGAGGCGGAGTCCTCCCCGACGGCCCGTGCGCAGGGCGGGATGCTCGACATCCACGACTACAACGGGCAGTTGGCCCTCCAGGCGGCCGGCCTGATGGAGGAGTTCCCCGGCCTGGTCCTGGAGGGCCGCGAGGCGGCACGGCTCGTCGACCGGGACGGCACGGTCCTCTTCGACCAGCCCGACGACGGCACCGGCGGCCGGCCCGAGGTGCAGCGCGGCGAACTGCGGCAGCTCCTGCTCGACTCACTCCCGGTCGGCACGGTCCGCTGGGGCCACAAGGTCAGCGGCACCCGTGCGCTCGGCGGGGGCCGCCACGAGGTGACCTTCGCCGACGGCACCTCGGTCGTCACCGATCTGCTGGTCGGCGCCGACGGCGCCTGGTCCCGCGTCCGGCCGCTGCTCTCCACCGCGACGCCCGAGTACACCGGCATGTCCTGCGTCGAGGTCTACCTGCACGACGCCGACACCCGGCACCCGGCCAGCGCGAAAGTGGTCGGAGGCGGGGCGCTGTACGTGCTCGCGCCGGGCAAGGGTTTCGTGACGCACCGGGAGAAGGGCAGCAACCTGCACACCTACGTGATGCTCGCCCGGCCTCAGGAGTGGTTCACGGACATCGACTTCACCGACTCCGCGGCGGCCGTCGCACGGATCGCGAAGGAGTTCGACGGCTGGGCACGGGAACTCACCGCACTGATCACCGACGCCGACACCGCCCCGGTACTGCGTCCCCTCGCCGCCCTGCCCGCCGAGCACCGGTGGGAGCGGGTGCCGGGAGTGACCCTGATCGGCGACGCCGCCCACGTCGCCGCCCCGAACGGCGAGGGCGCCAACCTCGCCATGCTCGACGGCGCGGAACTCGCGCAGGCCCTCGCGGCCCACCCCGACGACGTGGAGACGGCACTAGCCGCGTACGAACAGGCCATGTTCCCCCGCAGCGCCGAAACGGCCTCCGAGGGCACGGAGCTCTACGCCCTCATGTTCGGCGACGACACACCCCACGGGCTGATCAGCATGTTCACGGGGGAGGAGGGGACTGACTGAGCGTCTGCGGTGCAACCCGCTCACTGTCGCCGTCAAGGCCCCGCGTATGGCTCGCAGGCCACGCCGTCACCGTCCCTGTCGAGATGCGCCATATCCGGGGTCGTCGCGGGCGGGAGGACCCTGCTGCTACCGGCGGTGGCGCCGCGTGCCCTGTCGCGGTGGCAGAGTCAGCGTGATCTGCCGGACGAGTTGCTGGAAGCAGGCGAGGGAGGCGAGGGCCGGCAGGCATGCTCCGGCGACACCGGTGACGGTTCTGTCCGCCTGAGCCACGCACAGCATTATCGCGACGGAGGAGAAGAGCAGGACGATGAACCACGAGTGCACGGCTCGGCGCTGGTGCAGGGCGGTCCGGAGGATGGAGAGAGAGGCCACCATCCAGGGGCCATACACGAGAAGAGGCCACGACGGGACCATGGCGCCTCCCGTCCCGGAAGTGATGTTCTGCAGAGGCCTGTAAGCCACCATGCCGCCGAAGGCGCTCACCATCGCCACGATGACGGCAACGAGCGCGACGATGAAGAAGCTGCCAGTCTGCAACCACTTGAGCCGGGCCCTGCGGACGTGGAGCTTCCGGTGCCGGGTGGAGGAGCGTCGGATGGGCGGCAGTTGAGCGGTGATCTGCGCCAGGTTCGCCATCGGGTCGGTGAAAACGTCGCCGGTTGAGGGCTCGCTGCGAGGTTGCGGGATCCTGGCCGTCTGCTCCGCCGGAACAGACTCCTGCAGGAGATAGGCAAGTTCCTCGACCGGGTCCCAGCCTCCGTCAGGTGCGGTCAGGGGAACTCCTGAGCGGACGCTGTCGGCATGTCCGCCGTTCCAGCCGGTTCCCGGTCCGTACGAGGACGCGTCGTAGTAGTACTCACCCTGCGCAAGGGCAGGATCGGCATAGTCATGATTCACGAAAATGCGACCCGTCACGCTGTACGCGGCGGCCGGAGTTGTCCTGGCCGTTCCATCGTGAATTGAGTTCCTGTTGGATTCCCTCCAGCAGGACGAGGAACTCTCGAAGCAGTGGCTGGGTGACCTGGTCCGCACCCGGCTGGAAAGCATACTTGCCCACTGTCAGATCGCGAACCGCAGAAATATTATCCGTCCTTGGGTTGCGCCGAGGCAGGTCGTGGGTCCTTGCTGTCGTCATAGCTTGATAACGCGAACACCTTCCTTCAGGGCGTGTGGCAAAAGAGTGAGCTCACGCAGGCAGAAAACCCGAGAGAAGAACTCTTAATCAATTACGCTACACATTTAACCCTGCGCCCTATTGGTCGATAAATTCTTCTTCTCGAATCCACTTTAAGAGCAAGTAGGATTCCCCGTTGGTGTTACTGGATGAATGATCGCGAAGCGGCTGTGCGCGCCGCGCAGGTCGTCCACGGTCCGGATCGGCGACAGCGGCATCACCTCGCTCACCATGCCGTCTGCCCGGTCCCGCACTCCGCCCACAGCAGCTTCCCGCCCTTCGACGCGCCCAGTTCGCGCAGCACGGACACGCCCGTCGCGTCCGCGCAGGCTCGCACCAGGTGCAGGCCTCGGCCGTTCTCGGCGTCCGGTGGTGCGGGGGCCTTGTCGGTCGTGAAGCCGGGTGGGACTCGTGGGTCCGTGTCCCAGACGGCCACCCGGACCCGGCCCGGGGACGGCGAGAGCAGGCGGAAGGCATACGGGCCCTTCGTGTGGCAGTGCGCGTTCGCCAGCAGTTCCGCCGCGAGCAGCTCCGCGGTGGGGGTGAGGTCGGGGAGGTCGTGGGCGGCCAGGATCAGCCGAAGAGCGCCCCGCGCGATACCCGGTGCGCGTGGATCGCGCGGAAGATGCAGGGTGTAGTTCCAGGACGGGGATACGGTGGCCATCGGAAGTCTCCGGTCACTGAGGGGAGTTGGACGAGTGCCTGGTGTCTCCGCCGCGGCGTCCCACGGTGCGCTTCCAGACGGGGCGCCTGAAGACGAAGATAGAGGCTCAGCAAATGTCATTTGCTTGCTTCGGAGATACTTCGGCCCAATTCCCCTCGCGTGGGTGACCCACCTTTGGAACATGCGTCCGGGAGGAGTTCACGCATGCCCGCCAGACCCCCGCTGACGGCCCGCCGCCTCCGGATCGCCGTGGAGCTGCGCAAGATGCGGGAGCGCTCGGGCATGACGGCGACTGAGGCCGCGCGCACGCTCGGTACGAGCCAGGGGCAGCTCAGCAACGTGGAGTCTGGCCGGTTCGGGGTGAGCCCCGAGCGCATCCGGGCGCTGGCCGGCATCTACTCCTGCCCGGACCCGACCTTCGTCGAGGCCCTGGTCGAGATGGCCACCGACAGGACCTTCGGCTGGTGGGAGTCGTACCGCGAGGTCCTGCCGTCCGGACTCCTCGACCTCGCCGAGCTGGAGCATCACGCCACCGCCGTACGCACCGCCTACACCTCCCACATGCCGGGACTGCTCCAGACCGCCGACCACGCGCGCGAGATCTTCCGGCACGTCATCCCCGAGCCCAGCCCGCCCGAGATCGAGCACCGGGTCTCGCACCGGATCAAACGGCAGGGCCTCCTCTACGGCTCGGACCCGACGCCGTATCGGACGACCGTCCACGAAGCCGCCCTGCGCATGCGGGTCGGCGGCCGGGACGTGGCCCGGGCCCAGTTGCGGCATCTGCTCGGCATGAGCGAGCAGCAGCACATCACGATCCGTGTGCTGCCCTTCGACGTCGGCGCCTTCCCCGGCTCGGGACAGTCCATCAACTACCTGTACGGGCCCGTGCCGCAGCTCGACACCGCGCAGCTCGACCAGTTCCACGGGCCGGTCCTCCTGGACGCCGAGGCCCTTCTGACGAAGTACCGGAACCTGCTCGACGTCGTGGAAGCCACCGCCCTCAGTCCCGCCAAGTCCCGGGATCTGATCCAATCCATCGCCCAGAACCTGTGAGGGAGCCAACATGATCACGGACCGTTGGCAGAAGTCGTCCTACTGCCAAGAAGGCGACGCCTGTGTCCACATATCCACCGACCTCGACAAAGTTCACATCACGGACTCCGGCGCCGCCCAAACCATCGTCACCGTCAGCCACGCAGCCTTCGCCGCCCTGCTGAAGTCACTCTGACCCGTCCGCCAGGTCCGCCACCACCGCCAGGTGGTCCGACGGCCACACCCCGTCCACCGGGCCGTCGCCCGCGCGCCGGACGCCCAGGACGTGGCCAAGGCCCGAAGCCTCCGGCGGACCCACGTGGATGTAGTCGATGCGGGCCGGTGGGGACCCGTGGACGTAGGGGTTGGCGGGGTCCCAGGTCGCGGAAGGGGCCGTCGGGTCCGCGTACTCCCAGGCGTCCAGGAAGAGTTGGCCCGGGGCGGCCGGGGCCGTCCTGCAGCCGCCGAAGAGGCGGATCTCGTCGGAGTCGGGCCAGGCGTTGAAGTCGCCGGTGATCACCGGGGGGAAGTCGGTGCCGGAGCGGTGGGCGGCCACGAACTCCGCGAGTGCCGTGACCTGCTGGCAGCGGAGAGCCGAGGCGGTGGGGGCGGAGGTGAGGTGGGTCGTGAAGAAAGGGATCTCGTACGACGGTCCCGCGAGCCGGGCGTGGAAGGCGAGGCGGCCGTCGTCCAGTTCGTCCGGGGCGGGGAGCCGGAGGACCGCCTGGTCGCTCACCGGCCAGCGGCTCAGTACCGCGTTGCCGACCTCCACCCCCGGGTCGCCGATCCGCCGCTGCCAGCGTTCCGAGGCGGGTGAGGGGGCCCACGCCCAGTGCAGGCCCAGTTCACCGGCCAGCCACTCGGCCAGGTTCTCGGAGCCCGCCGACCACACCTCCTGCAGGCCGACCACGTCCGGCCGCAGCTCCCGCAGCACCGCGAGGATCGCCTTCTGCCGTTGCTCCCACGGGCCGAAGCGCCACCACAGATTCCAGGTCACCACGCGCATCGCCGACACCCCTTCGTCCGTCCGGCCCGCACCCTGAGATCATCGAGGCCGCCGATCAGGTTACGGAAGACAAGAGACAGGAGTCTCACCACCCATGTCCCGCGACGTCGAGCGCAAGTACCGTGCCGCCAGAGCCGTTCAGCGCCTCCTCAACCCGGTCATGCGGCGGCTGCCCCTCCAGACCGTCCTGGAGACCACCGGTCGCGTCTCCGGCCTGCCCCGCCTGACCCCGGTGGGCGGCAAGCGGGTCGGCGGCTCCTTCTGGCTGGTCTCGGAGTTCGGCGAACGGTCGCAGTACGTCCGCAACATCAAGGCCGACCCCCGGGTACGGGTGCGCATCCGGGGGCGGTGGCACACCGGGACCGCCCACCTGCTCCCGGACGACGACACCGCCGTACGGCTGCGCTCGCTGCCCGTGCTGAACAGCGTGTCCGTACGGGCCATCGGGGCCGGGCAGTTGACCGTGCGGGTGGATCTGGACCGCTGAGGGGCGGTGCGGCGGTGACCCCGGCCGCCGAGCGGAACAGGGCCACCGCTGCGGCGCTCAGAGACGCAACCGCGTCACTTCGCCGGCTTGTAGAAGGCGTACGTAGCCGTGTACGCCACGCTCACCTGGTCCGTGCCGGTGCAGGCGGTGGTGGGGGCCACCCCGCCGGTGGTGTTGAGGCGCTGTATGTAGGAGACGCCCCCGAAGACGCCCTGGCCCCGGGTCGCGGTGGCCTGGAGCAGGAGTTCGGGGATGGTGCCGGTCTTGGGGGAGTTGGCGATCGCCGTGGCGTTCACCGCGCTGCCGTCCACCGTGGAGACCCAGACAGGGCCGCGGGAGTGCAGGGCGACGGTGCGGCCCCTCTTGTCGGCGAGGGTGGCGGCGGGCTCCAGGAGCTTCCAGGCTCCGTCGGTGCAGGTGTAGGTCTGCACGCCCCGGGCGGGATACACGCCGGTCAGCTTGTTGCCGTCGGGCACCTTGAGTGCGGCGGGGGCCTTCACGGGCCTCGGCGCGGCGTCCGCGGGGGCCGCGTTGCCGGTGGTCGTGCCCAGGAAGGCGGTCGCGGCGGCGAGGGCCGCGGTGGTCAGGGCGAGTCGCTTGGTGAGCTTCAAGTCTGTTCTCCGGAAAGGATTTTGACTGTCGGTCAGGGCGGTGATATCGATGTCGCCGCCCTCCGGTCCGGGACTCTACGGGCCCGCCCGCGGGTTACCGGCCAGTTGGCCGAAGCCTGTCCTGAGAGGCCGACCCAATCCGGCCTGCACCTCGTCCCGTCCCTCATGCCCAGGGCGCAGGCTCCCCCCGCCGGACGATCGACTGCACCTTGCTACAGGCGTGCAGCGCGTACGCGGGACCGCACATCTCATGCCGCGAGATGTACGAGAACACACGATCCACGCATGCCAGGGAAGAGAAGTGGTGATATTCACGGTACGCAGATCACCACGGGGGGTCCGTTGCCGTTCAGCTTCCTTGAGCCGCCGACCGGTCTGGTCCCGCCGCCCGGCGGCAGCGTATGGCGGCTCATACGTCGGGTCTGGCGGTCCAGGAAGGCACTGTCCGGCATCACGCAGTGGTTCATCGACTGGGGCGTGCCCGTCGCCGCACTGCTCGCCCTCGTATGGGTCCTGGCCGCGCGGGCCGAGACACCGCTTGACGTCTACCAGGCGGTGACCCTCATCGAATCACCCGAGCAGCACTGGCTCTGGCTTCTATCACTCGTCGGGTGGCTCCTCGTTCCGGCGATCATCGGTGGTGTGGCCGGTGAGGTGATCGCGACCCGGATCAAGAACGTGAAGTCGCTGCCTACTGCCCAGTTGTACCGACGGCGCACGCTCGGCCGGCGAATTCGCCTCCCGTATGTGATCGCCGACATCACCCGGTACGCGCGCGCGGACCTGACCACCTCCGAAGGGGCGGCTCAGCGGCTCTTCGTCCACGCCTTCGTGTACGTCGCGCACAACAACGACTGGCGACTGGCACTGGACCACTGGGAGATAGCGGTGCGGGACGCCATGTGCACCGAGGAGTACGCGCAGCTGGACCGCCACGAGTGCCTGTTGGCGGCGCAGAGTTTCGCACGTATCCATCTTGGGGTCCCCGCGGTGATGCGGGCCCAGTGCCGCGTGTGCAACGCTCGATGACAACCAGGACACGAGAAGGTGTGAGCCATGCCCGCCGAGAGTGCCGTTGAGCTCGCCCGCGCGTCGCTCGTGCTCGCCTTTCCCGACGCGAGCGACGAGCAACTGACCCGGGCGGCCGAACTGGTCGTGCGATGGGGATCGGAGGGCGTAGGCGAGCGGCTCGACCCCGCTCATGCTGAGCGTCTGCTCATGGACTTGATCACCGTGTTCGGGGAAGTACCGGTGGGCAGGCGCGCCTACAGCCCGCGGGTCAACGCCTCCCCGACCCGTTTCTGGACCCGCCCGGACAGCGCCCCCATCCTGCACCCCGACGAACCCGACGCCGACTGAGCACACACCGGAGACGGGATCCTCACCCCGGCCAGACGATCGACTGCACCTCGCTGTAGGCGTGCAGTGCGTACGACCCGCAGTCCCGGCCGACCCCGCTCCTGCGGAAGCCTCCGAACGGCGCCTCCATGTTGCGGCCGACCGTGTTGACCCCGACTCCCCCGGCCCGCAGCCGCCGTGCCACGCGGAAGGCGCGGGCGACGTCCGCCGACCAGACGTAGTCGATGAGGCCGTAGTCGCTGTCGTTGGCGAGAGCGATGCCCTCCTCCTCGTCGTCGAAGGGCGTCACGGTCACGACCGGGCCGAAGATCTCCTCCCGGGTCACCCGGAAATCGGGCCGGCAGTCGGCGAGGAGGACGGGCGAGACGTAGAACCCCCGCTCCAGAGAGGGCCGTTCACCACCCACGACCACGGACGCGCCCTCCTTGCGGCCGAGTTCGACGTACGACTCCACCCGTTCCCGGTGCGCGGCCGAGATCACCGGGCCGACGACCGTCCCGGACTCCCGGGGGTCGCCGACCCGCAACCGGGACGCGTAGGCCGCCAGTTGTTCCACGAGTCGGTCGTAGATCGCTCGCTGCGCCAGCACCCGTGTCGGTGCCGTACAGATCTGGCCGCTGTAGAAGGAGAAGGTGGTCCCGATGCCGGCCACGGCCGATCCGAGGTCCGCGTCCTCGAAGACGACCGCCGCACCCTTTCCGCCGAGCTCCATCAACTGCCGTTTCATGGACCGCCCGCACACCTCGCCGATACGCTGTCCGACCGCCGTGGAGCCGGTGAAGCTGACCATGTCGACGTCGGGCGAGTCCACGGCGGCCTCGCCGACCTCCACCGCGCGCCCGCTGACCACGTTCACGACCCCGCGCGGCACCCCTGCGGCCTCCAGCGCCTCCGCCATGCGGTACACGGAGAGGGGGTCCTGCGGGGCGGGCTTCACCACGACCGTGTTGCCCATGGCGAGCGCCGGGGCGATCTTCCCGGCGGGGTTGGCCCACGGGTTGTTGTACGAGGTGATGCAGGTGACGACCCCGACGGGCTGCCGGACGGCCAGCGCGCCCATCACCGCGGCCCTCCCCATCGGGCCGGCCTCGTTGACCTGCGGCGGGATCGCCCACTCGGCGGGCTCGACCTGCGCGTACCGCCGGAAGCGGGCGGCGGCGACACCGACCTGCATCGCGCGGGCCGTGGCGGTGGTCGCCCCGGTCTCGGCCTGGGCGAGGTCGGCGTACGGCAGGAGGCGGGAGCGGATGAGGTCGCCGGCGCGGGCGAGGATCGCCGCCCGCTCCCCCGCCGGCGTACGCGACCACGCCCCGAAGGCCTCGCGGGCCGCGGCGCAGGCCGCGTGCACCTGATCCCGCGAGGCCTCCGGAGCCCAGCCGACGGTCTCCTCGGTGGCCGGATCGACCACCGCGTAGTGCCCGCCGTCGGGCGCCACCCACTCGCCCCCGACGAACAGCCGCTGCGCGTCGGGGGACCCGGCTGAGGGGCTGTCGTAGGGGGCGGCCGAGGGTCCCGTCGAGGACCCGGCCTGCGGGCCATCCGGGGACCCGGCCGGCGGACCACCCGTCGACCCGCCCGAGGACCCGCCCCGCACCCCGCCCAACGCCCCCACCCCGGAGCCCACCGCGCCCTTCTCCCCACCCGCCCCGCTCACCTCGTGCCCACCGTCCGTGTGTCCCGCCCCGACCGCAGTACCCGGCCGGGCACCGCTCCGCTCACCGTGTCGTCCCGGATCGCCTCGACGCCGTTGACCCACACGGCCCGTATCCCGATGGCCTTGGAGTCCAGCCGTGGGCTGTCGCCCGGCAGGTCGTGCACCAGGGTGGCCGTGCCCGCGGCGATCCGCTCCGGGTCGAAGAGCACAAGGTCCGCATGGAAGCCCTCCTCGATCCTTCCGCGCTCCCGCAGCCCGAACAACTGGGCCGGGTCGTCGGTGAGCATCTTCACGGCCTGTTCCAGCGACGTGAGCTTCCGGCCGCGCAGACAGTCCCCGAGGAAGCGGGTCGTGTACGGCGCCCCGCACATCCGGTCCAGGTGGGCGCCCGCGTCGGACCCGCCGAGCAGCACGTCCTCGTGCTGCCAGGCCTCGGCGCGCATCGCCCAGGACGCCGGGTCGTTGTCGGTGGGCATGGGCCACAGGACCGTACGCAAGGAGTCGGCCGCGCAGATCTCGACGAGCGCGGCGAACGGCTCCTGCCCGCGCTCGGCCGCGATGTCCTCCACGACCCGCCCGCCGAGCCCGCGGTTGGCGTCGCTGTAGGTGTCCCCGATGACGTACCGCCCGAAGTTGGTCAGCCGCCGGAAGACCCCGGCCTCCTTGGCCTGGGACTGCCGCAGCAGTTCCTTCTGTACGTCCGGGTCGCGCAGTTTCTCGATCCGCTCGGGGACGGGCAGCGCGAGCACCGGCCCCCAGCCGGGGATCAGGTTCAGCGCGCAGAAGGTGCCCAGGGACATGTTCATCGGGGTGAGGATCGGCATGGTCAGGGCGACGACCCGGCCTCCCGCCTTCCTCGCCTGCTCACTCGCGAACAGCTGCCTCGGCACCCGTTCCGGCACGGCCGAGTCTATGGTCAGCACGTTCCAGTTCAGCGGCCGCCCGGCCGCGGCGCTCATCTCCACGAGCAGATCGATCTCGGCGTCGCTGAACTGGTCGAGGCATCCGGCGACGATCGCCTCGATCTGCGTTCCCTCGTGTTCCCCCACGGCCCGTGAGAGCGCGAGGAGTTCGGCGGGCAGCGCGTGCCGGGACGCCACGGGTTTGCCGTCCCCGTCGGAGTGCGTGGACGACTGGGTGGTGGAGAACCCCCAGGCGCCGGCGTCCATGGCCTCGTGGAGCAGCCGAAGCATTGCCGCGAGTTGGTCCTCGGTGGGCTGTCCGCCGACCGCGTCCGGTCCCATCACGTGCCGTCGCAGCGCGCAATGCCCCACCATGAAACCGGCGTTGACCGCGATACGGCCTTCGAGTGCGTCCAGGTACTCCCCGAAGGAACTCCAGTTCCAGGGGGCTCCCTCCTCCAGGGCGACCAGGGACATCCCCTCGACCTTGGACATCATGCGGCGGGTGTAGTCGGCGTCGGCCGGGCGGGCCGGATTCAGGGGCGCCAGCGTGAAGCCGCAGTTGCCGGCGGCGACCGTGGTGACCCCGTGGTTGAGGGAGGGGGTCGCGTAAGGGTCCCAGAACAGCTGGGCGTCGTAGTGGGTGTGGGGGTCGACGAACCCGGGGGCGAGGACAAGCCCGGTGGCGTCCTCGCTGGTCAGGGCCTCCTCGGCGGCACCGCGGGCCCCGCGGCCGATCACGGCGATACGGCCGTCCCGGATGCCGACGTCGGCGGTGAAGGCGGGCGCACCGGTCCCGTCGACGACGGTCGCACCTTTGATGACGTGGTCGAGCATGGAACCGAACCCCCTCAAACGGATTCGCGGAACCGGGTCGTCCGATGCACCGGATCCGTGTCGATCTTCGGAATCACGTGCTCCCCAATGAGCCGGATCGTCTGGAGGGTCTCCTCCTTCGGCACCCCCACCGGCAGCCCGAAGCTCAGCTGGTCCGCCCCGGCCTGCTCCCAGCGCTTGCACTGCCGGGCCACCTCGTCCGGGTCGCCGCAGATCAGCAGCTCCTCCTCGATGAGGAGTTCGACGAACTCGGCGGTGTACTCGGGCAGCGTCTCCGGCCACACGGGGAATCCCTCGGGCCGCGGGAAGGTGTCGTGGTAGCGGAAGACCAGGGACGGCAGATAGTGCAGTTCCCCGCGCACGGCGATCTCGATCGCCTCGGCGTGCGTCGGCGCGCAGATCGCCGTGGTCGTCACCATCACGTTGTCGTTGACGAAGTCCCCGATCGGCTCGGCGTTCACGACGGCCGTCTTGTACTGCTCCAGCACCCACTCCATGTCGGAGACCTTCTGCACGCTGAAGCCGAGCACCCCGAGCCCCTTCTTCGCCGCCATGGCGTACGACGGCGGCGACCCGGCGGCGTACCACATCGCGGGGTGCGACTTCCCGTACGGCTTCGGCAGGATCTTCCGGGGCGGCAGCTGCCAGTGCTTGCCCTGGAAGCCCGCGTACTCGTCCTGGAGCCACATCTTCGGGAACTCCGCGATGGTCTCTTCCCAGATCTCCTTGGTGTAGTTCATGTCGGTCACCCCGGGTATGAACCCGAGGATCTCGTGCGATCCGGCCCCGCGCCCGCTGCCGAACTCGAAGCGGTTCTCGGTGAGATGGTCGAGCATGGCGACCTTCTCGGCGACCTTCACGGGGTGGTTGACCTGGGCGAGCGGGTTGAAGATCCCGGAGCCGAGGTGGATGCGGTCGGTGGCGTGCGCGAGGTAGCCGAGGAAGACGTCGTTGGCGGAGAGGTGCGAGTACTCCTCCAGGAAGTGGTGCTCGGACGCCCAGGCGTACTTGAAGCCGGACCGGTCCGCCTGGATGACGTACTCGGTCTCCTCCATCAGCGCCTTGTGCTCGGCCAGCGGGTCGGTCTCGGCACGCTTGCCCACGTATCCCTGTACAAAGAGCCCGAATTCCAAGGAGGTTCACCGTCCCCAGTCTGTCTCTGACACTCCTGTTTCTGACACTCCGTCAGATTCCTGATCTGCCGCCGACTGTGGCACCGGGCGCACACAGGGTCAATAGCTGATGAGCAGTCAGATGACGGAGACCCCGGCGAGCCAGCCGCCGTCGATCACGAACGGCTGGCCGGTGATGTACGAGGAGTCGGCGGAGGTCAGGAACAGCGCGAGCGCCGCCACCTCCTGAGGCCGTCCGATCCGGCCGAGCGGTACGAGCTTGCGGTAGAACCGGTCGAGCCCCCGGGAGGCCTCCGACGCGTCCGCCGAGGGGTCCAGGACCGCCGGGTTGGACATCGCGGTGTCGACGGCCCCGGGACACATGGCGTTGACCCGGATCCCGCGCGGCGCGAGCTCCAGTGCGGCGACCCGGGTGAGCCCGAGGATCGCGTGCTTGGAGGCCGCGTAGGCGCCCACGCCCGCCATCCCGGTCACCCCGGTGTAGGAGGCGGTGTTCACGATCGTGCCCCCGTCGGTCAGCACCGGCCCGACGGCCTTGATGCCGAGGAAGCAGCCGACCTGGTTGACCTGCAACACCTGCATGAACTCCGTGAGAGGCGTGTCCAGGAGGCTGTTGAAGCGCAGGATGCCGGCGTTGTTGACGAGCCCGTCGACCCGCCCGTACTCCTCGACTACGGCCTCCACCGCCCGCCGCCAGTCCGCCTCCTGACTCACGTCCAGGTGCACGTACAGCGCCCCGATCTCCTCGGCGAGCGCCTCGCCCTGCTCGTCGAGCACATCCCCTACGACGACCTCGGCGCCCTCCGCCCGGAACAGCCGGGCCTCCTGCTCCCCCTGCCCGCGCGCCGCGCCGGTGACGAGGACGACACGTCCGTCCAGCTTGCCCATGCGGTGACTCCTCAGAGGTGGGGGGCGATGTCGGCGCCGAACGCCGAGACCTGGTCGACGAGTTCGGCACGGTCGCGGCTGCGGAACCGCACCTGGATCTGGTCCACGCCCATCGCGCGGTAGGCACGCAGGGACTCGGCGAGTTCGTCGGGCGCGCCGCTGAGCGTCCGGCGGCCGACGTCCCACGTGGGTGTGCCGAGGTGCAGCGGCTCGGCGATGGCCCCGACGGTGAACGGCCCTTCGCGGCCCGCCTCCGCCCGCAGCCGCCGTATCCGCTCGATCTGTGCGGGCAGCCGGTCCCGGGGATCGCCCTGGGGCAGCCAACCGTCGCCCCTGAGGGCGGCCCGGCGCACGGCGGCCGGGGAGGAGCCCCCGACCCACACCGGGACGTGGGACTGGTCGGGCCGTGGGCGCTGGCCGAGGTCCGCGAAGTCGTAGAGCTTGCCGTGGTGTTCGGGGAACTCGTCGGGGCCGAGGGCCTTGCGCAGGGCGTCGATCGACTCGTCGAGGACGGCCCCGCGCCCGGCGAAGTCGACCCCGAGCGCCTCGAACTCCTCCTGGACGTGTCCCGCGCCGACCCCGAGGATCAGCCGACCGCCGCTGAGATGGTCGAGGGTGGCGTACTGCTTGGCGGTGAGCAGGGGGTGCCGCAGTCCGACCACCGCCACGTGGCTGAGCAGCCGCACCCGTTCGGTCACGGCCGCCAGATGGGCGAGGGTGGCGACCGGGTCGTACCAGACCGTGCTCATCGCGGAGGCGAGGCGGCGCGGGATCGCCACGTGGTCGCAGGCGGCGATGTACGCGAACCCGGCGCGGTCGGCGGCCCGGGCCACCTCGACGAGGTCCTCGGGGCCGGCGCCGGCCTCCCAGGGTTCGGCGTAGATCGTGCTCTGGGACTGGATCGGGAGCTGGATGCCGTACTCCATCACCGCGGTCCGCCCCAGAGGCCGTCCGGGGTGAGGCCGAGCAGGTCGATGGCGTTGCCGCGGACGATCCGCTCCACGACGTCGGCGTCCAGGTGTCCCATCTGGGCCTCACCGACCTCCCTCGACTTGGGCCAGGTCGAGTCGGAGTGGGGGTAGTCGGTCTCGTACAGGACGTTGCCGACGCCGATGGAGTCCAGGTTCTTCAGGCCGAAGGCGTCGTCGAAGAAGCAGCCGTAGACGTGCTCGGTGAAGAGTTCGGACGGCGGGCGGTGGACCTTGTCGGCGACGCCGCCCCAGCCGCGGTTCTCCTCCCAGACGACGTCGGCGCGCTCCAGGATGTAGGGGATCCAGCCGATCTGGCCCTCGGCATACATCACCTTGAGGTTCGGGAAGCGCTCGAACTTGCCGCTCATCAGCCAGTCGACCATCGAGAAGCAGCAGTTGGCGAAGGTGATCGTGGAGCCGACGGCGGGCGGGGCGTCGGCGGAGGTGGAGGGCATCCGGCTGCTGGAGCCGATGTGCATCGCGATCACCGTGCCGGTCTCGTCGCAGGCGGCGAGGAAGGGGTCCCAGTCGTCGGAGTGGACGGAGGGCAGGCCCAGGTGCGGGGGTATCTCGGAGAAGGCGACGGCCCGCACCCCGCGGGCGGCGTTGCGGCGGACCTCCGCGGCGGCCAACTCGGCGTCCCAGAGCGGGATCAGGGTGAGCGGTATGAGACGGCCCTGCGCCTGGGGCCCGCACCACTCCTCCACCATCCAGTCGTTGTAGGCCCGGACGCACAGCAGACCCAGCTCGTGGTCCTTGGCCTCGGTGAAGGTCTGGCCGCAGAAGCGCGGGAAGGTCGGGAAGCAGACGGCCGACTGGACGTGGTTGACGTCCATGTCGGCGAGGCGCTGCGGGACGTCGTAGGAGCCGGGGCGCATCTGTTCGTAGGTGATGACCTCCAGCTTGATCTCGTCCCTGCTGTAGCCGACCGCGGTGTCGAGGCGGGTGAGGGGGCGCTGGAGTCCCTCGTAGAGCCACCAGTCGCCGAGGGGCCCGTCGTCGCCCGGGGCGCCCATCACGGGCTTGAAGCGGCCGCCGAGGAAGCTGATCTCCTTGAGCGGGGCGCGGACCGTGCGGGGGCCGGTGTCGAGGTACTTCTTCGGGAGCCGGTTCTGCCAGACGTCGGGAGGCTCCACCGTGTGGTCGTCGACGGAGATGATCTTCGGAAGTGCCGTCGTGGTCTCCATGGCGCTCACGGTAGCGCCGATCTGACGACCCGTCAGCTCCGTGGACGGTGGCCGATGGCGACGGTTCGTGTGCGGACGTGTGCGAAGAGGGAGTGAGGGCCTTGTGATATCCCGCGCGTCCATCTGTGATCAGGCCCTCCACAGCTGACGCATCCGCCATGGACAAGGCAAACTGACGGGGTTGCAGACAGGCCCTAGGGGGACGGCGATGGACGGTGCACCGCGGGTGCCGGAGCAGAGGCGTCCCGGCTCCTCGGCGGGGGCCGGGCAGGACGTGGACTCCGCGACGGGAGCGGGGGCGGGACAGGACGTCGGCGCTGCGACGGGAGCGGGGCAGCACGCGAGCCCCACGGAGGGAGTTGGGCGGCACGCGAGCCCCACGGCCGGAGCAGGGCAGCACCCGAACTCCACGGCCGGATCCGAGCAGCACGCGAGCCCCGCCACCGGAGCCGTGCAGGACACAGGCTCTACGGCGGGAGTTGGACAGCACCTGAGCCCCGCGACGGGGACCGGACAACACACGAACCCCACCGTCGGAACAGGGCAGGACACGCGCACTACGGCGGGAGCCGGGCAACACACGAGCCCCGCATCGGGAGTTGGGCAGCACCCGAGCCCCGCGGCGGGAGTTGGGCAGCACCCGGTCCCGGTGACCGGCGCCGGGCAAGACACAAGTCCCAGAACGGGAGCCGGGCAACACGCGAACCCCACGACCGGGGCGGAGCAGCACGCGAACCCCAGGACCGGGGCCGAGCAGCACACCAACCCCCCGCCCGCACCCCCACCGCTGCGCTTCTCTGTGCTCGGGCCGGTGCGTGCATGGCGTGGTGAGGAGTTGCTGAACACCGGGTCCCCCCAGCAACGCGCCCTGCTCGCCGCCCTGTTGCTGCGTGAGGGCCGTACCGCGACCGCCGCCGAGCTGATCTCCGCCCTGTGGGGCGAGGAGCCCCCGGAGCAGGCCCTGGCCGCGGTGCGCACGTATGCCTCCCGGCTCCGCAAGATCCTCGACCCCGGCATCCTCGTGAGCGAGTCCGGCGGCTACGCGATCCGCGGGCTCGGCGAGGACGCGCTGGACCTCGCCGCCGCACAGGAACTCGCCACCGGGGCGGAGAAGGCCAGGAGCGCCGGGGACCTGTGCCACGCGCGGGACGCCCTGACCCGGGCGCTGGGCCTGTGGGACGGCGAGGTGCTCGCGGGCGTGCCGGGGCCGTACGCCGAGGCACAGCGCGTGCGGCTGGAGGAATGGCGGCTGCAACTCCTCGAATCCCGCCTCGACATGGACCTGGAGCAGGGCTGCCACGCGGAGGCGGTCTCCGAGCTCACCGCCCTCACCGCCGAGCACCCGCTGCGCGAGCGGCTCAGGGAACTCCTCATGCTCGCCCTCTACCGCAGCGGCCGGCAGGCGGAGGCCCTCGCGGTCTACGCCGACACCCGCCGCCTGCTCGCCGACGAACTCGGTGTCGACCCCCGCCCCGGCCTGCGCGAGCTCCAGCAGCGCATCCTCCGGGCCGACCCCGGCCTCGCGGAACCCTCCTCCCCGCAGCCCGAACCGGTCGCCGCCCCCGTGCGTCCCGCCCAGCTCCCGGCCACGGTCCCGGACTTCACCGGCCGCGCCTCCTTCGTCACCGAACTGAGCGGGGTGCTCGCCTCCGGCTCCGAGGGCCGGGTGATGGCGGTCTCCGCACTCGCCGGCATCGGCGGCGTCGGCAAGACCACCCTGGCCGTGCACGTGGCCCACCAGGCCCGCCCCGCCTTCCCCGACGGGCAGCTCTACGTCGACCTCCAGGGCGCCGGCGCCCGGGCCGCCGACCCGGAGACGGTCCTCGGCTCCTTCCTCAGAGCCCTCGGCACCGCCGACTCCGCGATCCCCGACTCCCTGGAGGAACGGGCCGCCCTGTACCGCTCGGTCCTGGACGGCCGCCGGGTCCTCCTCCTGCTCGACAACGCGCGCGACGCGGCCCAGATACGGCCCCTGCTGCCGGGCACGGCGGGCTGCGCTGCCCTCGTGACCTCCCGGGTCCGGATGGTCGACCTCGCCGGCGCCCACCTGGTCGACCTGGACGTCATGTCCCCCGACGAGGCACTCCAGCTGTTCACCCGGATCGTCGGCGAGGAGCGGGTCGCCGCCGAGCGCAAGGCCGCCCTCGACGTGGTCGCCGCCTGCGGCTTCCTCCCGCTCGCCATCCGTATCGCCGCCTCCCGCCTGGCGGCCCGCCGCACCTGGACGGTGTCCGTCCTCGCGGCGAAGCTCGCCGACGAACGCCGTCGCCTCGACGAACTCCAGGCCGGCGACCTCGCCGTGAAGGCCACCTTCGAACTCGGCTACGGCCAGCTGGAGCCCGCCCAGGCCCGCGCCTTCCGGCTGCTGGGCCTCGCCGACGGCCCGGACATCTCGCTGGCCGCCGCCGCGGCCGTACTCGATCTGCCCGTCGAGGACACCGAGGACCTCCTGGAGGCCCTGGTCGACACCTCGCTGCTGGAGTCGGCGGCGCCCGGCCGCTACCGGTTCCACGATCTCGTACGGCTCTACGCGCGTGCGTGCGCCGAACGCGACGAGTGGCCGCCGAGCGAGCGAGAGGCGGCGCTGTCGCGGCTGCTGGACTTCTATCTCGCGACCGCGGCGGCCGTGTACGCCATCGAGCGGCCCGGGGACCGGCTGGTGGAGCACCTGGAGGAGATCCGCTACCCCGGGCTGACCTTCCAGGACCGCCACACCGCCCAGGACTGGCTGTACGCGGAGGCCAACGCGCTGCTCGCCTTCGTCCAGCAGTGCGCCAAGGGGGCCCTGCTGCGGCGCGCGGTGGACCTGCTGTGGGTGGCGAAGGACCTGGCCGAGTCGGGGGCCAACTCCAAGCAGTACGAGGTCGCCGCCGTCGCGCTGCGGGACGCGGCCGACGCGGCGGACGACCCGCGCAGCCGCGCGCGTGCGCTCACCACCCTGACCAACGTCCATCTCGTCGCCGGCCGCTTCGAGCAGGCGGACACGGAGGCCCGCCTTGCCATGGAGCTCGCCCGCGCGGCGGACGACCTGGCTCCCAGCTGCTGGGCCGCCAACGACCGGGGCATCATCGCGCTCTACCAGGGGCGCCACCCGGAGGGCGAGGCGTACCTGAAGGAGGCCATCGAGAGCTTCCGGCGCGACCGGAACCTCGCGGGCGAGGCCAGCGCGCTGTGCAACCTCTCCCGTATCCACCTGGCCATGGGGCGGAGCACCAGCGCGGTGGAGCTCGCCCATCAGGGCATCGTCATCTACGACCGGCTGGGGCACACGCTGCGCGGCGCGAACGGCCGCTACGCGCTGGGCCTGGCGCTCACAGGGCAGGGGCGGCTGGACGCCGCCGTGGACCGGCTGACGGAGGCGCTGGAGGTCTTCCGCGACAGCCGGCAGCGGCTGTGGGAGGGCATGACGCTCTTCCGGCTCGCCGAGGCACACCTCGCCGGCCACCGGCCCGCGCAGACCGCGGCCCTCACCGAGCAGGCCCTCGCCGTGCTGCGGGGCATCGGCGGCGAGTGGCGGCGCGGCAACGTCCTGACGGTCCTCGGCCGCGCCCTCAGCGGGCTCGGGCAGCCCGGCCGGGCTCAGGCGTGCTGGCAGGAGGCGCTCGGTATCTTCGAGCAGCTGGGCTCGCCGGAGGCCGCCGACGTTCGGCTCCTGCTCGCGCCGTCGGCCACCGTGTAGGACGTGCGGCGGAGCGACGTTCATCGTTCGTTTATCGCCGCCCGGCAGACTCGTCCCCGTCGATCCGTCGCGTCGGGGGGCAGACGGGTCAGCGGTGGTCTCCATCGCTAGGGTTACCGACCCTGACACGCCCGCCCGGCGACCCTCGGGGGAGTCGCCGGGCGGCCTGGCCCATCATCGAACGGGAGAGTCACCACCCATGAGTGAAACCGAGAAGCAGGACGGCACCGTCAAGCCGCTCGACAACCACGCCACGGGGACCGAGGACACGGTCAAGCCGCTCGACAACCACGCCACGGGCGCCGAGAAGGTCGTCACCCTGGCCGCCGGCACGACGGACGGCACGGTCAAGCCGCTCGACAACCACGCCACGGACGAGAAGGCCTGACAAGGACTTCTCCTCGCACGGGGATCGGCCGCGGCGGCGCGGAGGGGGAGCCGTCGCGGCCGAGGCGCGTCCGGAGCCGCGCGCCTCGACCAGCGCACCTCGCACCAGATCGCCCAGGCCCCCGCCCGCCGCTCGACACCCCACCGCAGCGCCACCGCGTCCAGGAGGGCGAGCCCGCGGTCGGTCTCGTCGTCACCGGCCGCCCGCACCACGCGGGGTGCATCGAGTCCGGTGAGTCCTTTGCCCCCCCCGGCCCGAGCGGGCACCGGCCGCGCTCCGCATCGCCTTGGCGCAGGTCGCCCCGCATCGGCTCCCACGGCACAGCACGAGCGATCGAGCTCAGAGCCGGCGCAGCTCTCCCTTGACCACCTTCCCGCTCGCGTTCCGGGGCAGCCGCGTCACGAACTCCACCGTCCTCGGCACCTTGTAGTTCGCCATCTCCCGGCGGGCCCAGGCGATCAGGTCGTCGGCGGTCAGGACCGCGTCCGGGCGGCGGACCACGTAGGCCCTGCCGACCTCGCCGAGCCGTGCGTCGGGCACGCCGACGACCGCCACGTCGGCCACCGCCGGGTGCAGGCCGATCAGTTGCTCGATCTCCGCCGGGTACGCGTTGAAGCCGCCGACGATGAACATGTCCTTGAGCCGGTCGGTGATCCGCAGGTTGCCCGCCGCGTCCAGGACACCGATGTCGCCGGTGCGCAGCCAGCCGTCCTCGGTCACGGCCTCCTCGGTGGCCGCCGCGTCCTCGTAGTAGCCGCGCATCACGTTGAAGCCGCGGACCAGGATCTCGCCGGGCTCCCCGGGCGGCGCCTCCACCCGCACCTCCGTCCCGGGGATGGCCCGTCCTGACGTCGACGCGATCACCGGCAGCGGGTCGCCCCGCCTGCACATCGTCACGATGCCGCTCGCCTCCGAGAGGCCGTACGCGGTCAGGACGGTCTCCACGCCGAGTTCGCCGTGCAGTTGCTCGACCAGACGCAACGGCACCACCGCCGCGCCGGTGACCACCAGGCGCAGCGCGGACAGGTCGTGGGCGTCCCGTGCCGGATGGTCGAGGAGCGACTGGTGGAGGGTCGGCGGGCCGGGCAGCACCGAGACCCGTTCCGCCGCGATGTTCGCCAGCACGGTGTCCACGTCGAACACCGGCTGCGGGATCATCGTCGCGCCCCGCATCAGGCAGGCGATCACCCCGGCCTTGTAACCGAAGGTGTGGAAGAAGGGGTTGACGATCAGATACCGGTCGCCGTGCCGCAACCCGGCCAGGTCGCACCAGACTTCGTACGCGCGCAGCGTCTGCTCGTGGGTGATCACCGCGCCCTTGGGGCGGCCCGTGGTCCCGGAGGTGAACACGATGTCCGAGGGCCGGTCCGGGGTCACGGAGTCCGCGCGGGCCCGTACCTCCGCCGCCCCCACCCCGTCCCCGCTCGCCAGGAAGTCCTTCCAGGTGCGGTAGTCGGCGGGGGCGTCGTCCGACAGCACCACCACCTGTTCCAGGTCCGGCAGCCCGGGGCCCTCCGCGACCGCCCTGCGCAGGGACGCCACGTACGAGGTGCCGAGGAAGGTCCCGGTGACGAACAGCAGCCGGGTCCCGCTCCTGCGCAGCACGTCGGCGGCCTCGGTGCCCTTGAAGCGGGTGTTGAGGGGCACCAGGACCGCGCCCACGGACACCGCGCCCAGCGCCGAGACCATCCAGTCGAGGGAGTTGGGGGCCCAGACGGCCACCCGGTCGCCCGGCCGCACGTCGTTCGCGAGGCACGCCGCCGCCGCCCGCTCCACGCGGGCGCCCAACTCGGCGTACATGACCCGGTTGCGGCCGTCCACGACCGCCTCCGTGGCGGCGTACCGCTCCGCCGCCCAGCCGACCAGCTCCGGGATGCTGCGCCACTCCACATCGGCCTCCCCGAAAGCGGAAACACGTTAGCTGACTACCCGTCAGATTAGCTGTAGCCTGACGGGCTGTCAGCAGGCCTCACAGTGTGCGGAGGTGCGTGCAGCGTGACCCTCAAGAACGCCACGGCGATCGTCGGTATCGGACGGACCGCCTTCGCCAGGAACCTCGCCGAGGACGAGAGAACCCTGGCCTGCCGGGCCGTGCTCGCCGCCCTCGACGACGCCGGGATCGCCCCGGGCGAGGTCGACGCCCTGGCCTCGTACACCATGGAGGAGACGGACGAGGTCGAACTGGCGAAGGCCGTCGGCCTCGGCGACCTCACCTTCTTCAGCAAGGTCGGTTACGGCGGCGGCGGTTCGTGCGCGACGGTCGCCCACCTGGCGGCGGCCGTCGCGAGCGGCCAGGCCACGGTCGGGGTCGCCTGGCGCTCCCGCAAACGCGGCTCGGGCCCCCGCCCCTGGACCAACACCACCGTCCAGCTCCCCACCCCCGCCCAGTGGACGAGACCCTTCGGCCTGCTCCGCCCCGCCGACGAGATCGCCATGCTCACCCGCCGCTACATGCACGAGTACGGCGCCACCCGCGACCACCTCTTCAACGTCGCCCTCGCCTGCCGCAACCGCGCCAACCAGAACCCCGCCGCGATCATGTACGACCGCCCCCTGACCCGCGAGATGTACATGACCTCCCGCTGGATCAGCGAGCCCCTGTGCCTCTTCGACAACTGCCTGGAGACCGACGGGGCGTTGGCCTGTGTGCTGGTCAGCAGGGAGCGCGCCCGGGACTGCCCGACCACCCCCGTCTACGTCCACTCCGCCGCCCAGGGCCTGCCCGCTCAGCACCACGGCATGGTCAACTACTGGAACGACGACCCGCTCACCGGACCCGCCTGGACCGCCGCCCGACACCTGTGGAAACACGCCGACTTCACCCCGCAGGACGTCGACGTGGCCCAGATCTACGACGCGTTCACCTCCCTCGTTCCGCTCTCCCTTGAGGGCTACGGCTTCTGCGGCCGCGGAGAGGGCGGCGCCTTCACGGAGGGCGGCGCCCTGGAGATCGGCGGGCGGCTGCCGATCAACACCGGCGGCGGAGGCCTGTCGGAGGCCTACGTGCACGGCTTCAACCTCATCGACGAGGGCGTACGGCAACTGCGCGGGACCAGCACCGCCCAGGTGCCGGACGCCGCGACCTGCCTCGTCACCGCCGGCGAGGGCGTTCCCACCTCCGCCCTGCTGCTGACCAACAGGAGCTGACATGCTCGAACCGGTGAAGGACGCCACGGGCGCCCCTTTCTGGCAGTACGCCGCCCGGGGCGAACTGCGCGTCCAGGCCTGCGCCGACTGCGGCGAACTCCGCTTCCCGCCCCGCCCCTGCTGCCCGCACTGCCAGTCCTTCGAGGACGAGTGGCGTCCGGTCTCCGGGCGCGGCCGCATCTGGTCCTACGTCGTCCCCCACCCGCCCCTGCTCCCCGAATACGCGGCACAGGCGCCGTACAACGTGATCGTGGTCGAACTGGAGGAGGCTCCCCGGATACGCCTGGTCGGCAATCTGGTCGCCGCGGCCGGGGCGGCGCTCAACTCCCTTGATCCGGGCCGGATCCGCATCGGCGCCCGGGTCCACGTGGTGTTCTCCGACGGGCTTCCGCAGTGGGTGCCGGCGTGAGCGGCCTGCGGGTCGCCGCCGACAAGGACACCGGTGTCGCCGTCGTCACCCTCGACCGGCCGCACCGGCTGAACGCCGTCGATCTGGAGATGCGGGACGAACTCGTCGCCGCCTGGCGGGATTTGCGCTTCGACGACTCCGTCCGGGCCGTGGTCCTGACCGGTGCGGGCGAGCGGGCCTTCTGCACCGGCCTCGACCGGGACGCCGAGATTCCGCAGCCCGGCTCCCCCTACATGGCGGACGACCCGCTGCTCCAGGTCGGACCCAAGTCCAACGACCTCTGGAAGCCGGTCCTCGCGGCGGTGAACGGGATGGCCTGCGGGGGCGCCTTCTACCTCCTCGGCGAGTGCGACTTCCTGGTCGCCGACCCCGCCGCCACCTTCTTCGACCCGCACACCACCTACGGCATGGTCAGCGCCTACGAGGCGGTGCTCATGGCGCAGCTCATGCCGCACGGGGAGGCCGCGCGCACGGCACTGATGGGGACGGCGGAACGGCTCTCCGCCGAGCGCGCCCACGCCATCGGGCTCGTCACCGAACTCACCGGCCCTGGCGGGGCGTTGGCGGCCGCGACCGCCGCCGCCGGGATCATCGCCGGGTATCCGACAGAAGGGGTGCAGGGCACGGTCCGCGCGCTCTGGGCCGCCAAGGAGGCCGCCGTGCAGCGGGGGTTCGCGCAGGCGCCGCACCTCGTCGCGCTCGGGAACCTGCAGCCGGACCGGCAGGCCGAACTGTTCCGTTCCCGGCAGCCCGGATTCAGATTGCGTTAGCAATGTAGTTTCCCTATACAGGCGTATGCTCACCCCATGGTGGAACATCGCACGGTCGACGTGAACGGGATACGGCTGCACATCGCGGAGGAGGGCGAGGGGCCGCTCGTCGTGCTGCTGCACGGCTTTCCGGAGTCCTGGCACTCCTGGCGCCACCAGTTCGGCCCGCTGGCCGCCGCCGGGTTCCGGGTGGTCGCGCCCGACCAGCGCGGATACGGCGCCAGCGACCATCCCGAGGACGTGTCGGCGTACAGCATCCTCCACCTGGTCGGCGATGTCGTCGGGCTCGTCCACGCGCTGGGCGAGGAGCGGGCGTTCGTCGTCGGACACGACTGGGGAGCGCCGGTCGCATGGCACACCGCGCTGCTGCGGCCCGACGTGGTGCGCGGGGTGGCGGGGCTCAGCGTGCCGCCGCCGTTCCGGGGTGAACGGCCGCCGCTCCAGACCATGCAGGAGCGGTTCGGCGGCCACTTCTACTGGAACTACTTCAACCTGCCCGGGGTCGCCGACGCCGAGTTCGGCGCGGACCCACGTTCCGCGCTGCGCAGGCTGCTGGTCGGCGCGTCCGGCGACGGCGAGGGCGGCGGACGCTACGAGCAGGCGCTGGTGACCGACCCGGAGCGCGGCTGGCTCGCGGACATGCCCGAGCCGGAGGAGCTTCCCGGCTGGCTCACCGAGCAGGACCTCGACGAGCTCACCGAGAGCTACGCCAAGGGCTTCACCGGCGCCCTCAACTGGTACCGCAACCTGGACCGCAACTGGGAGCTGACCGCGCCCTGGCACGGCGCGAGGGTCACCCCGCCCGCGCTCTACCTGTACGGCGACCGGGACCTGGTCCCCGCGTTCCCGGGCACCCCGGAACTGATCGAGCGCCTGCCGGAGTTGATGCCGAACCTGGTCCGCGACCCGGTCCTGCTGCCGGGCTGCGGCCACTGGACCCAGCAGGAGCGGCCCGACGAGGTGAACGCGGCCCTCGTCGACTTCCTGACCGGGCTGCGGGACTGACGGTCAGCGCACCAGGTCGGCTTCCGGCTCGACCCGGCAGTGGTCGAGCTTCGCGATGACGGCCCGACCCGCCTTCACCTGGACGTTCGAGCTGCCCCTCGCGGGCACCGAGACCTGCTTGACCGCGGAGTCCAGCGCCCGGCCGGTCGCGTCCTGGAAGGCGAACTCGACCTCGAAGGTGGCCCGGCGGCTGTTCGGGTTGGTGACCTCGACCGTCGCGTAGGGGGTCGCCTCGGTCGCGCAGCCCACCACCAGCGCGGTGCCGTCCTGGAGCGCGGAGCCGCCGGTGGAGCTGCTGCGATTGCTGGTGGTGCGGGGCGTGTAACTGTCGTGGTTCTGGCGGGAGCTGCTGCACCCGCCGCCACTGTCGCCGCTGCTCCTGCTCTTGCTCTTGTACCGACCGCCGCTGTGACCGTGGCCGGTGGAGAATCCCGTCAGCGACAGGACCACCAGCACCGACACAGCCGTGAACTTGAGAACGCGCCCCCGTGTATGCATGTGATCACTCTAACGGCGGAACGCTAGGTGGTCCGGGCCGTCCCCGTCCCCTTCTCCGCGTCCAGCGCGTACACGCACCGGTCCTTGCTGCACGCGTACACGACCCCGTCCTTGACCACCGGCGAGCCGGTGATCTCCCCGCCGGTCGCGAGCTTCCAGCGCAGCCGGCCGTCGTCGGCCTTCAGGGTGTAGAGCAGATGGTCCGTGGACCCGAAGTGGATACGGCCCTCGGCGACCGCGGGCGCGCCCACGATGTCCCCGCCGGACTGGAACCGCCACTTCGGCGTGCCCGTGACGGCGTCCAGCGTGTACAGGCCCTTGCCGCTGCCCACATGGACATGGCCGCCGGCCACCAGCACCGGCTCGACCGATGCCCGGGCCTCGGTGGCGATGCGCCAGCGGTCGCGGCCGTCGGTCGCGTCGAGGGCGTACACCGTGCCGAGGTAGTCGGCGAGGTACACCCCGCCGCCCGTCACCGCGGGCCCGGGCACGAAGGTCGGCGGGCACAGGAAGACCGCCGGGGCCTCGAAGTGCCAGCGCACCCGCCCGCTCGCCACGTCCAGGGCCATGACCCGCGTCCCGGCCGAGATGTACACGAACCCGTCGTGGGCCTGGGTCACCCGGACCGGCACCCCGCCGCAGGAGGCCGCGTCACCGATGGGGAACGCCCAGCGCTCCTTGCCGCTGCGGGCGTCCAGGGCCCGCAGACGGCCCTCCTGCCAGACGTAGACCGTGCCCTCGTGGAGCGCGGGTCCGGCCTCGGGGGACTCGAAGTCGGTCTGGCAGCCGGCGACCTCCCACAGCTTCTGCCCGCCCGAGGCGTCCCACGCCTGGACGCCACCGCCGCGCGTGCCGGTGATGACGGTGCCGCGCTCGGCCTTGAGGGAGTACACCCAGGCGTCCGTGCTGATCCGCCACTGGTCGGCGCCCTCACGGGCGTCGAGGGCGAAGAGGGTGGGACCGTCGGAGGCGTGGATACGGCCGTCCGCGACCGCCATCGACCAGGCCACGTCCCGCGTCTTGAAGCGGCGGCGGCCGGTGCCGACGTCCAGGGCGTGCACCTCGAAGGAGGTGACGTAGACGAGGTCCCCGGCGACGGCCGGGGTGCCCCACACGTCGTTGGACATGCGGAACCGCCAGGGCCGCCAGCCGGCCGCGTTCTCCGGCGGCGCGGGCGGGGGTGCCGATACGGCCGGACCCACGGCGGCGTCGGTGCCGTTGACGCCGGGGCGCGGCCGGGACCAGGAGGCGACCAGGCCGGCCTCCGGCGGGGGCGCCTTCACGGCGGCGGCCCGGGCGTCGGCGACACGCGGTCCGGGCCCGATGGGCACCTGGGCGCCGGCGAGGCGGACGGGGCCGGTGTCGGGGGCGCCCACCGGCACGGGGGCGGGCGGTGCCGGGTCGTAGGAGGGCGGCGGCGGTACGGCGGCGGGGCGGCCACCACCGCCGGGCTGCGTGGGCGCCGGGCGTCCGCCGCGCCGCGACTCGATCAGCGCGACGGCCTTCTCGGGCAGCCACGCCGACGCCGTACCGCTGTCGTCGGAGCCGGAGCCGAAGAGGTGGGGGGCCAGCTGGGCCTGGAGGTCGGCGGGGTTGGGACGCCCGGTGGCCTCCATCTGCATACAGGACTCGATGAGCGGACGCAGCTCGTCCGGGAGGCCTTCGAGGTCGGGGCCCTCGCGCAGCAGCATGAAGACCGTCTCGACCGGGTTGGCGCCGTGGAAGGGCGGGTGGCCGGTGGCGGCGAAGACCAGCATGGAGCCGAGCGAGAAGACGTCGCTGGCGCCGGTGACGCTGCGGGAGTCCTTGGCCTGCTCGGGCGACATGTAGGCGGGGGTGCCGACGGCCACGTTCGTCATCGTCAAACGGGTGTTCGAGACACCGGACGCGATACCGAAGTCGATCACCCGGGGACCGTCCTCGACCACCAGGACGTTGGAGGGCTTGAGGTCACGGTGGACAAGGCCGGCGCCGTGGATGGACTGGAGGGCCTCGGCGACGCCCGCCGCGAGCCAGCGCACCGCCTGGGCCGGGAGCGGCCCGCACTCGTTCACTATCTCTTCGAGCGAGGGCGCGGGGACGTACGCGGTGGCCAGCCACGGCACGGCGGCGCGCGGGTCGGCGTCGACCACGGCCGCCGTGTAGAACCCGGAGACCGCCCGGGCCGCCTCCACCTCGCGGGTGAAGCGCACACGGAAGAGCTGGTCCTCGGCGAGCTCCGTCCGGACCGTCTTGATCGCCACGCGCCGGCCCGACGCCGAACGCGCGAGATAGACCAGCCCCATGCCGCCGGCTCCGAGCCGTCCCAGCACCTCGAACGGCCCGATCCTGCGCGGATCGTGCTGCGTCAGCTGATCCACCACTCTGCCTGCCACCTCCCCGTACAAGCCGCGCCACCACATATGTACGCGACCCCGTGCAGCGTCTCACCACCGCACCGCCATGGCGGCACGCGACCCTGATTCTTCCTGGCCGGAGGCCTGGTGGCGAACCCGGGGTCAAATGGGATGTCTCACATCAAAGCGGAACTTCTATCGCTCCGATGGTTCCAGGATGGCGAACGACGCCCCCTGATTGTCGGTGACGACGGCCACTTTTCCGTACGACGTCTCGAATGGCGGCGCCTGGACCCGTCCGCCGAGCCGGGCGACCGTCCCGAGCACGCTCTCGCAGTCCTCGACAGCGAAGTGCACGAGGAAGTGCGGCGGCATCTCCGCGGGGAAGACGTCGAAGACGGCGGCGCGGCCGAAGTCGGGGTGGGCCCCGGCACCGAAGAGGGCGTCATGGAAGAGCCCGCCGTAGAAGGTGTTGGCGGCCTCGATGTCGCGCGCGTACAGCTCGGCCCAGGCGAAGGTGCCGGGCTCGTGCCGGGCGCCGAAGCCGGGGTGGCTGCCCGGCTCCCAGAGGCCGAAGACGGCCCCCTCCGCATCGGTGACCAGGGCGGACGTGCCCAGCTCTCCCACCGGCACCGGCGCGGTGACGACCTGTCCGCCGGCCGCCCAGATCCGGTCGGCGAGGCCCTCGATGTCCGGGGTGGCGAAATAGACCGTCCACACGGTGGGCATGCGGCCGTCCGCCTTGCGGGCGAGGGCGGCGACGGCGCGGCCCTTGTGGTGGGCCCACACCGAACCGTCCTGGGCGTCCGGCCGGTCCTCGAAGGTCCACCCGAAGAGCTCACCGTAGAACCGCTTCCCCGCGGCCACGTCGGGCAGCTGTGCGTCCACCCAGCAGGGGACGCCCTCGCCGTAACCCGTTCCGTCTGCGGATGCCCTGTTTTCGGCCATACCGTCAAAGTAACGGCGACGCACGCACCCCGCAGGACCAGGCACGCCCGTCTCCCGCACCTCGTGCACCCCATTTGCAGTCGGCCGAATCGCGCTCCGATCACCCCTCGGTAAGCTGACGGCATGACAGGACAAGTGCGTACCGTCGACGGCCGCGTGGCCGGCCGGCGTGGGCAGGCGACCCGGCAGAAGCTGCTCGACTGCCTCAGCGAGATGCTCAGCTCCTCCCCTTACCGGGACGTCAAAGTCATCGATGTCGCCCGGAAGGCGGGCACTTC
This sequence comes from Streptomyces sp. SLBN-8D4, assembly GCF_049739545.1. Lineage (NCBI taxonomy): Bacteria > Bacillati > Actinomycetota > Actinomycetes > Kitasatosporales > Streptomycetaceae > Streptomyces > Streptomyces sp. SLBN-8D4. The sequence goes on along the minus strand of NZ_JBMGQC010000001.1, from coordinate 5,486,806 downwards.
ACCCGCGACCTTCTACCAGTACTTCCCGGACGTCGAAGGCGCCGTCCTGGAGGTCGCCGAGCAAATGGCCACGGAAGGCGGCCAGTTGACGCAGTTGCTCGACGGCCGGTCGTGGGTCGGCAAGGCGGGCTGGCAGACCGCGCAGGAACTCGTGGACGGTTTCCTGGAGTTCTGGCGCAAGAACGACGCGATCCTGCGCGTGGTCGACCTCGGGGCCGCCGAGGGCGACAAGCGCTTCTACAAGATCCGTATGAAGATCCTCAACTCGGTGAACAACTCCCTCGCGGACGCGGTCACCGAGCTCCAGTCCAAGGGCAGGGTCGACAAGGACGTCAACCCTGCGGCGATCGCCGGCTCGCTCGTCGCGATGCTCGCGGCGGTCGCCTCGCACCAGAAGGGCTTTCAGAGCTGGGGCGTCAAGCAGGCCGAACTCAAGCCGAATCTGGCGCTGTTGGTGCACCTGGGCGTGACGGGCAAGAAGCCGACGAAGTAGCGTCCCTGTTTCGAGTCCTGTCTGGCGGGCGGCTGTTCACACGGGTGGACGGCCGCCCGTCGTGCGTCCGGGATCATCTGCGGACGATCCTGAAGAGCCGTATCTCCCGCTCGATCCGCGCCTGGTAGGTGGCGTACGGCGGCCAGAACGCCAGCGCGGTCTTCCATACGGCCGCCCGCTCCTGCCCCGTCAGCAAGGTCGCCGTGACCGGGATGTCCGCGCCCTTCCAGCTGACCTCGGCGTCGGGGTGGGCGAGGAGGTTGGCGGTCCAGGCGGGGTGGCCCTCGCGGCCGAAGTTGGAGCCGACGAGGATCCAGGTACGGCCGGGCTCCTCGGGCATGCAGGCGAGCGGGGTCCGCCGGGGCAGCCCACTCCGCGCCCCCGTCGAGGTGAGGACGACCCCGGGCAGCATCTGCGCGCTGAGCAGGACCCTCCCCCGGGTGATCCGGTGCACGGCCCGGTCCAGAGCCGGGATCACATGCGGCGCGACCTTGGCGAAGCCGCGCGTGGACGACACCTTCTGCACCACCCTCGCCCCGATCACACCGACACCTCCGCCCGGTCGAAGAGCCGTGCCGCGTCGGCGGCGTGCGCCCGCAGCCGGTGCGCCGGCCCGAAGAGCAGCTCGTCGGCGGCGGCCCGCTTGAAGTACCGCTGCGGCTCGTGCTCCCAGGTGAACCCGATGCCCCCGTGCAGCTGGATCCCCTCGGCGGCGGCGGTCCGCAGGGCTTCGAGAGCCTGGGCGAGGGCCAGCCCGCCGACCCGCTGCTCGTCGTCAACGGCGGCCCAGGCGGCGAAGTAGGCCGCGGAACGGGCCGCTTGGAGCTGGACGTACGCATCGGCGAGCCGGTGCTTGACCGCCTGGAACGACCCGATCGCCCGCCCGAACTGCTCCCGCTGCCCGACGTACTCGACGGTCGTCTCCAGCACCCGGTCGGCAGCCCCGACGGCCTCGCAGGCGAGGACGGCCGCAGCGGTGTCCCCGGTGCGGGCCAGCGCCCCCAGCACATCGGCCCCGTCCTCGGCACCGAGCAGTTCGGCCTCGACGTCACGGAGTTGGACACGGCCCTGGGGCCGAGTGGCGTCGAGAGCGGTCAGCCGGGTCCGGACGAGCCCCGGAGCGTCACCGGCCACGAGGAAGAGGAGGGTACGGGACCGGGCGAACCCCCCGGCATGGGCGGCCACCAGCAGAAGATCAGCACTGTGCCCGTCGAGAACCTGATCGACCTGCCCGTAGAGCCGCCAGCGACCACCGGCGGGGCGGGCCTGGACCCCGCCCGCTCGTCCGCCGCCGGCCCAGTCGCCGCGGTTGTCGTCGGTCAGGGCGAGGGCCGCGCCGGGTGGTACGGCCAGGGTTGCCGTCACAGTGCCTGACGCGATGCGGGGCAGCAGGTCCGCGCGTTGGGCGTCCGTGCCCAGGGCCAGCACCAGGGGGGCCACGAGGACCGACGTGCCCAGCAGGGGGGTGGCCGCCAGTACCCGGCCCGTCTCCTCGCAGGCCAGCGCCAGTTCGGTGGCCGAGCACCCCACCCCGCCGTACCGCTCGGGAAGCGCCAGCCCGGGCAGTCCCAGCCGCTGCGCGAGGGCCGTCCACAGCTCGGGGTCGTAGCCGGCCGGAGTGTCGGCCGCGCTCCTCGACTCCCCGGGCCCGCACCGCCTCCGCAGCAGTTCCCGCAACGCGAGCCGGATCCCGTCCTGTTCGGCGGTGAAGCGAGCGTCCATGGCTCTTCCTCTTCCCTCCCGATCTGACGGTCCGTCATATTAGGAGCGCCCGCACCAGATGCCCAGAGGCAGGAGGCCCTCATGCCCCCCGGGAGCCGGAAAGTCGCGATCACCGGAGTGGCCCTGGCCGACTGCGGCCGCGTGGACGGCACGACCCCCTACGCCCTGCACGCCCAGGCGGCCCGCCGCGCCCTCGCCGACGCGGGCCTGGACCGCGCACTGGTCGACGGCCTGGCCTCCGCCGGCACCGGCACCCTCGCCCCCGCCGAGATCGCCGAGTACCTGGGCCTGCGCCCCACCTGGGTCGACTCGACCTCGGTCGGCGGCTCCACCTGGGAGGTCATGGCGGCCCACGCGGCCGACGCGATCGCCGCAGGACACGCGAACGCCGTCCTGCTCGTCTACGGCTCCACGGCCCGCGCCGACATCAAGGAGGGCCGCCGCACCGGCACCCTCTCCTTCGGCGCCCGCGGCCCGCTCCAGTTCGAGGTGCCGTACGGGCACACCCTGATCGCCAAGTACGCGATGGCGGCCCGCCGCCACATGATCGAACACGGTACGACCATCGAGCAGTTGGCGCAGGTCGCGGTCCAGGCCCGGGCGAACGCCGCCCTCAACCCGGAGGCGATGTTCCGCGACCCGATCACCGTCGACGACGTCCTGTCGGGACCGATGATCGCGGACCCCTTCACCAAGCTGCACTGCTGCATCCGCTCCGACGGCGGCGCGGCGGTGCTGCTGGTGGCCGAGGAGTACGTACGGGACTGCCGTACCGCGCCCGTCTGGGTGCTCGGCACCGGCGAGTTCGTCTCGCACGTCAGCATGTCCGAGTGGCCCGACTTCACGGTGTCCCCGGCCGCGGTGAGCGGACGGCTGGCCTTCGAGCGGGCGGGCGTACGACCCGAGGAGATCGAACTCGCCGAGATCTACGACGCGTTCACCTACATGACGCTGGTGACGCTGGAGGACCTCGGGTTCTGCGGGAAGGGCGAGGGGGGGTCCTTCGTGGAGAAGGGGCGGCTGACCGTCGAGGGCGGCGACCTGCCGGTGAACACGGACGGCGGCGGCCTGTCCGCCCAGCACCCGGGCATGCGGGGGCTGTTCCTGCTGGTGGAGGCCGTACGGCAGCTGCGCGGTGAGGCGGGCGCACGGCAGGTCGTGCGCCGGGACGGGTCGGCGCCGGGGCTGGCGGTGGCGTCCGGGACGGGGGGCTGGTTCTGCTCGTCGGGGACGGTGGTGCTGGGGCGTTAGGGCTACCGCCCCTCCCGCAGGAGTGCGACGTACCCTGCACCGTATGGCCCTGACTCGTGAGCAACGTGAACAGTTCCTGGCCGAGCCCCATGTCGCCGCGCTGGCGGTCGACGCGGGAGAGGGGCGCGCACCGCTCGTTCTGCCGATCTGGTACCAGTACACGCCCGGGGGTGACCTCTGGGTCATGACCGGGCGGGATTCCCGCAAGCACGAGCTGATCCGGAAGGCCGGCCGCTTCTCCCTGCTGGTCGAGCGCGTCGAGCCCACCATCCGGTACGTGTCCGTGGAGGGGCCGGTCGTCGAGACCCGGCCGGGCACGGTCGAAGACCTCCGGGAGATCTCCGCCCGCTACCTGCCGGCCGAGAAGGTGGACGGGTACGTGGAGTTCGCCTCGAAGAACCACGGCGAGCAGGTGATCCTGCGGATGCGGCCCGAGCGGTGGGTGACGTCCGACCTCGGTACCGTCTGAGGCATGGCAACGGATCTTCACGAGCTGCTCAGATCGCTGCGGGTGTGGGACCCGGAGGTCACCTCGCTGCCCTCCTTCGACCCCTCCGCCGCGCCCTCGACCCCGCTGGAACTGTTCACCGCCTGGTTCGCCCAGGCGGTGGCGGCCGGGCAGGCCGAGCCGCACACCATGTCCCTCGCGACGGCGGACGCGGAGGGCCGGCCGGACGTGCGGACCGTGATGCTGCACGGCGCGGACGAGGACGGCTGGGCCTTCGCGAGCCACGCCCACAGCCGCAAGGGCGCACACCTGGCGCGACGGCCGTACGCCGCCCTCGGCTTCTACTGGCCGGCCCTCGGCCGGCAGGTGCGGGTGAGAGGGCCGGTGAGCGCGGCGCCCTCCGAGGAGGCGGCGGCGGATCTGCATGCCCGCTCCACCGGCGCGCTGGCCGCCGCGCTCACCGGCCGGCAGAGCGAAGTCCTGGGCTCGCTCGACGAGTTGGCTCGGGCGTCCGAGGAGGCGTGGGAGCGGGCGCAGCGGGAGCCCGCGGCACCCGTCCCGTCCTGGACGCTGTACCGGCTCGTGCCCGAGGAGGTGGAGTTCTTCCAGGGCGACGAGCGCAGACGCCACGTGCGTCTCACCTACCGTCGCGCGGACGGCCGCTGGGCCCGGGAACTGCTCTGGCCCTGAAAGTCGTACACCGCGAAGTCCGCCACCGGCCGGTAACCGACGCGCTGGTAGAGGCCGTTGCTGGTCGGGTTGGCCAGGTCGGTGAAGAGCAGCACCTCGTCGGCGCCCCGCTCCCGGGCGAGCCTGCTCACCTCGACCGTGGCGGCACCGGCGTAACCGCGGCCGCGCAGCGGGGCCGGCGTGTAGACGGGCGCCACCCGGATCTGGCCGGCGACCTGCGGGGTGAGGCCGGCCAGGGAGACAGGTGTGCCGTCGGGGCTCTCCCAGAGGACGGCCCCGCCGTGGGCGAGGCGGGCGTCGGCCCAGGACTCGGCGCGCATGCCCTCGCTCTCACCGACGTCCCTGCTGAACTCGGCGAACCAGCGTGCCAGCAGCTCCCGGTCGCCCTCCTGGGCGATCCTCGCCCGCCCCTCGGGCACGGGCCGCGGGACGGTGAGCGTGCCGAGCCGGTACAGCCGCTGCCGCCGGTGCGGCACGGGCGTGGTCCCGGTGCGCCGCCGCCAGGCCTCGGCGAAGGCGGCGGCGGTCCCGGCCTCCGCGCCGACCCCGGGGACGGCCCGGCCCACGGCCTCCAGGTGGGCGGCGAGGGAGTCCGCCCGGGTCACGGTCAGCGGTGTGACACACAGCCGGTGCGGCGGAGTCCGGAAGTACGCCCCCCGGACGCTCCCGCCCTCCTCCAGCAGCCCGAAGACGGGCGCCTCGTCGCCGTAGGCGTCGAGTCCACGGGTGCGCAGGCTCTCGGTCACGGTGAGCAGGACGGTGTGCAGGTCCGGCCGCGAGCGCAGGAAGTCCCCGGCGCGGGAGAGGAACGCGTCGAGGTCGTCGGTGGTGTGCCAGCCGTGGGTGCCGGCCGGGGGCAGGGTGTCGGGACGCATGCTCGATGATCCTGCGCGGGCTCGGCCGACGCACCCGAATTACTCCGGATCCGTCGCCAGCCGCGCGTGCAGGTGCATGTCCCGGAACACGTCCTGCCGGCCCGCCTCGAACATCGCGCCCCGCAGCGTCCCCTCGTAGCGGAAGCCGCACCGCTCGGCCACCCGGCAGGAGGCCTCGTGGCCGAGGGCGTGACCCAGTTCCAGGCGGTGCAGGCCGAGGTCGGTGAAGGCCCAGCGGGCGCCGAGGCGAAGGGCCCGGCCGGCGACGCCGTGGCCGCGGGCCTCGGGGAGCACCCAGTAGCCGACGCGGGCGGTGCGGAAGACGTGGTCGATCATGTTGATGCCGAGGTGCCCGAGGGTCGTACCGCTCGACTCGTCCGTGATCCGGTACGACGCGCTCGTGCCCTGCGCCGCCTGTTCGGCCCTGCGCCGGATGGCGGCACGGGCGCCGTCGAGGTCGTGGATCGGGGTGAGCGGGGTGTTCCAGCGCCCGAACTCGGGGTCCAGCGTGGCCCGCAGCCAGTCCTCGACCTGGTCGTCGGAGTCCGCGTCCCAGGCACACAGGCGCAGACCGTGGCCGTGCAGCGGGTCGAAGGGGAGGATGAGGTGCTGATCGTCGACGTCGGTCATGCCTCCATTCAAACGGCCGCGGCCGTGGCGTGCGGCCTGAATTCCGGTACGCCGCCGGGAAGACGGCCTACGGGCCGAGTCCGGGGCGCAGGGCCTCGTGCACGCAGTCGACGATCTCGGTGATCACCCCACAGGCCTGAACTTCGGCACCCCGTCCGGAAACACCGCCTCCAGACCCATCCCGGCCCGCAGCTCCCCATGCCCGCAGTCGACGATCTCCGACATCATCCGGGGTCCCTCGGCGAGGTCGACGACGGCGGCGACGTACGGGGTGCGGTCCTTGAAGGGCGGCAGGTCGTTGCGGTGGACCACGGACCAGGTGTACAGCGTGGCGCGGCCGCTCGCGGGCTCCCAGGCGACCTCCTCGCTCCAGCAGTGCGGGCAGAACTCGCGCGGGTAGTGGTGGATCCGGGCGCAGGACGCGCAGCGCCTCAGCAGGAGGCGGCCGGCGGCTGCCGCGTCCCAGTAGGTGCGGGTGAAGGCGTCCGTCTCGGGCCGGTCGTACCCCGCGCCCATCAGAACCAGCCCAGCGCGGCGTCCAGCGACCACGTCTGCCAGGACATCGCGAACAGGGCCACGACCGAGATGAGGGCCATCATCGAGTTCTGCCCCTGCTCGGCCCAGTCGTGGATCATCAGGGTGAAGTAGAGGACGTTCAGGAGCAGGCCCCCGATGAGCGCGAGGGGGGTCAGGAAACCGAGGATCAGGCCCGCGCCGAGGGCGAGTTCGGCGTACGCGACGACGTACGCCATGGTCCTGGGGCGGGGCGCGACCATCACGTCGAAGCCGCTGCGGACCGGGGTCCAGCGGTGCTTGGCGGCGATGTCCGCGGCCCAGGTGATGCCGCCGCCCTCGAACCACGTCTTCTTGTCCTTGTGCCGCCAGCTCTCCAGCCACCACAACCCGAGGCCTATGCGCAGGACGGCCAGCCATTGCGCGCCGGTCAGCCAGATCGTGTCCATGGAATCTGACGGTACGTCAGATCGCCGGTTCCGGGAAGCCTGTGCGTCAGCCGTGAAGCTGTGCATCCCCGATGAATGACCCTCGATTGTTGGCAATATTGTCCGCACTCTGGCTAGGTTCGCAGACGTCAGCAGAAACCGCCGAGGGAGCGAACCGTGAAGCACAGGGCAGTCAAGCGCAGGAGTGTCGTCATGGGAATCGGCGCGACGGCGGGTGCCGCGGCGGTCGGAGGCATCGCCCTCACCGCCAACGCGTCCACCGGCAGCACCTCGTCGTCCGCGGACGACGGCCTCGTCTTCGACCCCGACGCCTGCACGAAGCTCACGACCACCGTCACCGACACCGAGGGCACCGAGCACGCGGTCACCTACCACTTCTGGAAGGCGCTCACCTACGTCTCCAAGCCGGTCGACGCCACCTACCAGTCGCTGATCGTCAGCGCTCCCGTCGAGATCGACGGCACCGCGGTCGACGCGAGCAACGCCCCGATCCTGCTCGCCAACTCCGTCGGCGGGTACATGCCCTCCTCCGTGGCGGACGCCACCGGCGTCGGTGCCGGGGGCATGGGCGGGGGCGGCGGCGCCCCCGGCGGTGTCCCCACCGGCAGTGCCGCACCGAGCGCCCCGGCCGCCTCCAACGCCAACGAGAACACCAACGCGACCGGTGCCGCGACCTCCAGCAACCAGCTCCTCGCGCTGGCCGCCGGGTACGTCGTGATCGAGCCCGGCGCCCGTGGCCGTACGCTCAAGAACTCCTCCGGTGAGTACTACGGCACCGCTCCCGCCGCGATCGTCGACCTCAAGGCGGCCGTGCGGTACATCAAGTCCAACAAGGGCCGCATCCCCGGCAACGTCGAGCGGATCGTCTCCGCCGGCACCAGCGCGGGCGGCGCCCTGTCCTCGCTGCTCGGAGCGTCCGGCGACAGCCCGATCTACGACAAGCTCCTCAAGGAGATCGGCGCGGCCGACGCCTCCGACGCGGTCTTCGCGGTCGGCGCCTGGTGCCCGATCACCGACCTGGAGCACGCCGACGGCGCCTACGAGTGGAACTGGGGAACCAACGCCCTCGGCACCGGCAAGCAGGTCGACCAGGCCGTGTCCAAGGAGCTTCGGTCGCAGTTCGCCGAGTACCAGGCGTCCCTGAAGCTGCGCGGCCTGAACGGCTTCGGCGCCCTGACCGCCCGCAACTACGACGCGTACCTGGTCAAGCAGTACCTGGAGCCCTCGGCGACCGCCTACCTGGCCGCCCTGCCGGACTCCGCCCGGGCGGCCTACCTCGCCGAGAACACCTTCATCACCTGGAAGAACGGCAAGGCCGCCTTCACCTGGGACGGCTTCCTCACCCACGTCGGCGCCCGCAAGAAGACCGCCCCGGCCTTCGACGCCTTCGATCTCTCCGCCGGCGAGAACAACCTGTTCGGCGCGGGCACCACCGAGACCCGCCACTTCACGGCGTACAGCGCGAAGAACGACAGCACCGGCCTGTCCACCAAGCGCGTGGCGAGCGACATACCCGCCGGGCTCGACCGGATGAACCCCATGTACCACCTGGTGGAGAAGGTCAACGGGAAACGCTCCAAGCACTGGTGGATCCGTCTCGGCACCAACGACACCGACACCTCGCACGTCATCTCCGCGAACCTCGCCGCCGCCGCGGCGAAGCTCGGCGACGACGTCAACCACCTCTACTACTGGGACCAGGGCCACGGCGCCAACACCGACCCCGGCGACTTCATCACCTGGATCGCCGAGGTCACCGGCCACAAGAAGGCCGGAAAGAAGTAACCGGGGCCACCAAGCCCCCCGTACCGCGGCCCCGGTTTCCCGTCAGTCTCCGGCCGCCGCACGCCACGGCGCCGAGCTCCGCAGCAGCGGATCCGGCGCCGTGGCCTTTTCCGTACCCGCACAACCAGGTGACCTACGCCACAGGCCCCACCCACACCTCCTACAGGCGTGATCGATCCGCAACCAATTCCCCTCTTGACCGAGACCCATCAACGCGCTGTCTGATTACGCTCGCGCTCATGGCCGACTCCGCACCCGATTCCACCCCCGCCGACCGCCCCGACCAGCCCGATCGCCCCGTGTACGTCATCGGGGGCGGTCCGGCCGGGCTCTCCGTCGCGTACGCGCTTCGGGCCCGGGGCGTCCGCTCGGTCGTCCTGGAGAAGTCCGAGCAGGTCGGCGCGTCCTGGCGGCGCCACTACGACCGGCTGCACCTGCACACCACCCGCCGCCTGTCGGCCCTGCCCGGCCTGCCGATGCCCCGCCGCTTCGGCCGCTGGGTCTCCCGCGACGACGTGGTGCGCTATCTGGAGAAGTACGCCGAGTTCCACGAGCTGGAGACCGTCACCGGCGTCGAGGTCTCGCGCGTCGAGCGCACCGGCGACGGCACCGGCTGGCTGCTGCACGCCACTGGCGGCCGCGAGCTGACCGGCGCCGCGGTGGTCGTGGCCACCGGCTACAACCACACCCCGCTGCTGCCCGACTGGCCGGGCCGCGAGGAGTACAAGGGCGAGCTCCTGCACGCCGGCGAGTACCGCAACCCGGCGCCCTACGCCGGCCGTGACGTCCTCGTCGTCGGCGCCGGCAACACCGGCGCCGAGATCGCCGTGGACCTGGTCGAGGGCGGCGCCTCACGGGTACGCCTGTCCGTGCGCACCGCCCCGCACATCGTCCGCCGCTCCACGGCCGGCTGGGCCGCCCAGTACACGGGCGTTCTCGTACGACGTCTCCCGGTCGGCCTCGTGGACCGGCTGGCCCGGCCCATGGCCAGGGTCAGCATCCCCGACCTGTCCGCGCACGGCCTGCCCCGCCCCGACACCGGCCTCTACAGCCGGGCCGAGGAGGGCGCCATCCCGGTCCAGGACGTCGGCCTCATCGACGCGATCCGCACGGGCAAGGTCGAGGTGGTGGCCGCCGTCGAGGGCTTCGAGGACGGCGAGGTCCTGCTCGCCGACGGCACCCGCATCGCCCCGGACGCGGTGATCGCGGCCACGGGGTACGCCCGCTCGCTGGAGGACCTGGTCGGCCACCTCGACGTCCTGGACGCACGCGGCGGCCCGGTCGTCAACGGCGCCCGCTGCCCCGAGAACGCCCCGGGCCTCTTCTTCAGCGGTTATGTCACTCCCATCAGCGGCACCTTCCGCGAGGTCGCGATCGACGCGGAGAAGATCGCGAAGGCCGTGGTGAAGGACGGTGCGGGCAGGCTCTCGCGGCTCCCCGTCTGACGCGGAACTCCCCAACTCGCTTCACCAGCGCTCCTGTTACATCTGCGAGAGATGTGACGGGAGCGTTGTCGTGTGCCCTCGTACGGGGCCAGAATGTGAACAACTCTCATGTTCTAGCTCCACACTCTCTCCACTACGGAGGACGCACGTGGCACGCGAAAGACAGCTCCCCCCGCTTCCCCCTCTCCCCCGGCTCAGTCGGCGCTCCCTGATCGGCGGTGCCGCCGCCGCGGCCGGGGCCGTCACCCTCACCGGCACCGCCGCCTCGCCCGCCTCCGCCGCCACCCGTGACGTGGACGTCGCGATCGTCGGCGGCGGTCTCGCCGGGCTCACCGCGGCCCGCGACCTGGTCGCGGGCGGGAAGACGGTCGCCGTCCTGGAGGCCCGCGACCGTGTCGGGGGCCGGGTCCTCAACCTGAAGCTGGCGAACGGCGGGGTCACCGAGGGCGGCGGCGAGTTCATCGGCCCCACCCAGGACCGCATCAAGGCCCTCGCGGACTCGCTCGGGGTGCAGACCTTCGCCACCTACAACACCGGCAACAACCTGCTCTACAAGGACGGCAAGAAGACCGCCTACGCCACCGACGGCATCCTCGGTTCGGTCCCGCCGATCGACGCGGCCGGCCTCGCGAACGCGGCCATCGTCCAGGCCTCCCTCGACGACATGGCCAAGACGATCCCGCTCGACGCGCCCTGGACCGCCGCCAAGGCCGAGGAGTGGGACCGACAGACCTTCGAGACCTGGCTGCGCGCCAACGCCGTGATCCCGTCGGCCAAGTTCCTCCTGGACGTGGCCTGCACGTCGATCTTCTCGGCCGAACCCCGCGAACTGTCCCTGCTGTTCGTCCTCTTCTACATCGCCGCCGCCGGCAACGAGTCCACCCCCGGCACCCTGGAACGCCTCACCGAGACCGCGGGCGGCGCTCAGGAACTGCGCTTCGTCGGCGGCTCCCAGCTGGTGCCGATCAAGCTCGCCGCCACGCTGGGCGACCGGGTGGTCCTGAACGCCCCGGTGCGCACGATCGCGAAGTCCGGCGCGAAGTACGTCGTCACGGCCGACGGCGTCACCGTCACCGCCAAGCGGGTCGTGGTCGCCGTACCCCCGCCGCTCGCGGCCCGCATCACCTACGACCCGCTGCTGCCCGCCGCCCGCGACCAGCTCACCCAGCGCCTGCCGATGGCCTCGGTCGGCAAGGCGATCGCGATCTACGACACCCCGTTCTGGCGGGCCGACGGCCTCAACGGCCAGGTCGTCAGCGACACCGGCGTGATCAGCTCGACCTTCGACAACTCCCCGCCGGACGCCTCCTACGGCGCTCTGATGGGCTTCATCGAGGCCGACGAGGCCCGCAGGTACGACGCGGCGAGCGAGGCGGAGGTCAAGGCGGCCGTCCTCAAGGACTACGTGACGTACTTCGGCTCGAAAGCGGCCTCCCCCACCTCCTTCGTCCTGCAACGCTGGAACAACGAGGCCTACACCCGCGGCGGCCCCGTCTCCGTCGGTGCGCCCGGGGTGCTCACCCAGTACGGCCCCGCCCTGCGGGCCCCCGTGGGCGGTATCCACTGGGCCGGGACGGAGACGTCGATCCACTGGAACGGCTTCATGGACGGAGCCGTCCGCTCCGGTGAGCGGGTGGCCAAGGAAGTGCTCGCGATGCTGTAGTCCGCACGTCAACTTTGCGTGCACGCCCGTTCCTGACACAGCGTCAGTTCTGTAATCTGACAGAGCGTCAGTTATTCACGCTGTCACACAGGAGCGGGCGGACCGATGCTTGGATCAACCCACGGCACCCTCACCACCGACTCCCGCCGGGCCCGGGTCATCGCGTGCGGCGAGCAACCCGGGCCCGCCGTCCACGGCCGGCCCGCCGAGGCCGACGATCTCGATGTCGGCGGCCGGCCGTTGTATGCAGACGTCCCCGATCTGGACCGCTTCTTCCGGCCGGAGTCGGTCGCGGTGATCGGCGCCTCGGACACCGAGGGCCGCCCGAACACCGGCGTCACCCGGCAGTTGATCGACTGGGCGGACCGGGTCGGGGCCCGGCTGCACCCGGTGCACCCGACCCGCCCTGCCGTCTTCGGCGTCCCCTGCGTGGCGTCCGTGGCCGAGCTGCCCGAGCAGGTCGACCTCGCCGTCCTGCTGGTCGCCGACCCGCTCCCGCTGATCGGGCAACTGGCCGAGGCCAAGGTGAAGTTCGCGGTCGTCTTCGCCTCCGGGTTCGCGGAGACCGGCGAGGAGGGAGCGGCGGCGCAGCAGCGTCTCGCGGCCGCCGTGGCCGAGTCCGGGATGCGGCTGCTGGGGCCCAACACCAACCTGAACGCCTTCTCGTCGTTCCGCGACGACCTCGACGGGCCCGGGATCGCCCTGATCACCCAGTCCGGCCACCAGGGCCGCCCGGTCTTCGCCCTCCAGGAACTCGGCATCCGCCTGACCCACTGGGCCCCCACCGGCAACGAGGCCGATCTGGAGACCGCGGACTTCCTCTCCTGGTTCGCCGAGCGCCCCGAGGTCGGCGCCATCGCCTGCTACCTGGAGGGCCTGAAGGACGGCCGCTCCTTCCTGCTGGCCGCCGACCGGGCCGCCCGCCGCAAGGTGCCGGTCGTCGCGGTCAAGGTCGGCCGCACCGAGACCGGCGCCCGCACGGCCGCCTCCCACACCGGCAAGCTCACCGGCGCGGACACGGTGGTGGACGCGGCGATGCGGCAGTACGGCGTGATCCGCGTCGACGGGCTCGACGAACTCCAGGACACCGCCGCCCTGTTGGCCCGCGCGAGGCCGCCGCGCGCCGAAGGGGTCGTCGTCTACTCGATCTCGGGCGGGACCGGCGCGCACTTCGCCGACCTGGCGACGGAGGCGGGACTGAGTCTGCCCGCCCTCTCGGAGGCCAAGCAGGCCGAACTGCACCAGTGGATACCGGAGTTCCTGAGTGTGGCCAACCCCGTCGACAACGGCGGGCACCCGGTCGGCGACTGGCGCGGCCGGAAGATCATCGACGCGATCCTCGCGGACCCCTCGGTCGGGGTGCTGATCTGCCCGGTCACCGGCCCGTTCCCGCCGCTGAGCGACCGGCTGGTGCGGGACCTGGTGGACGCGGCCGAGCAGAGCGACAAGCTGGTGTGCGTGGTGTGGGGCTCACCGGTCGGCACCGAGCCGGCCTACCGCGAGGTACTGCTGGGCTCCTCGCGGGTGGCGACCTTCCGCACGGTCGGCAACTGCATCACCGCCGTGCGCGCCTACCTCGGCCACCACCGCTTCGTCACCGGCTACCGCTCCCCCTTCGACGAGGCCCCGCGCACCCCCTCGCCCTCCTTCCGCAAGGCCCAGGCACTGATGCGCCCAGGACAGCAGCTGAGCGAGCACGCGGCGAAGCAGCTGCTGCGGGCGTACGGGATCCGGGTGCCGCGCGAGCAGCTGGTGACCAGCGCGGCGGCGGCCGTCCGCGCGGCGGGCCTGGTCGGCTACCCGGTCGTGATGAAGGCGTCCGGCGCGAGGATCGCCCACAAGACCGAGCTGGGCCTGGTGAAGATCGGCCTGACCTCCGCCAGCCAGGTGCGGGACGCCTACCGCGAGCTGACCGACATCGCCCGCTACGAGGACGTCTCGCTGGACGGCGTCCTGGTCTGCCAGATGGTGGAGCGGGGCGTGGAGATGGTCGTGGGGGCCGCGCACGACGAGCTGTTCGGGCCGACGGTGACGGTCGGGCTCGGCGGGGTCCTGGTCGAGGTGCTGCGCGACACGGCCGTCCGCGTGCCGCCCTTCGGGGAGGAGCAGGCCCGGGACATGCTCGGCGACCTGCGCGGGCGGGCCCTGCTGGACGGGGTCAGGGGGCGGCCCCCGGCGGATCTCGACGCGCTCGTGGAAGTGGTCCTGCGGGTGCAGCGCATGGCGATGGAACTCGGGGACGACCTCGCGGAGCTGGACATCAACCCGCTGATGGTGCTGCCCCGGGGGCAGGGGGCGGTGGCGCTGGACGCGTTGGTGGTGTGCCGGTGAGCGAGGTGACGCACACCGTCGACGGCCAGGTCTCGTACCTCACCCTCAACCGACCCGAGGTCCTCAACGCCCTCGCTCCCGGCCAACGGGACCTGCTCATCGAGCTGTTGGACCGGGCGTCCGCCGATCCCGGGGTGCGGGCGGTGGTCCTCACCGGCACCGGCCGCGGCTTCTGCGCGGGCGCGGACCTGCGGGGCGCACCGGGGGCCGCGGCCCCGGGTGACGTCGCTCGTACGATCCGCCTCGGCGCCCAGCGGCTCATCGCCGCCGTCCTCGACTGCGAGAAGCCGGTGATCGCGGCGGTGAACGGCACCGCGGCCGGTCTCGGCGCGCATCTCGCCTTCGCCTGCGACCTGGTCCTGGCCGCGGAGTCGGCGCGGTTCATCGAGGTGTTCGTACGCCGGGGCCTGGTCCCGGACGGTGGCGGCGCGTATCTCCTGCCCCGGCTCATCGGCCCGCAGCGGGCGAAGGAGCTGATGTTCTTCGGCGACGCGCTCGGCGCCGCCGACGCCGAGCGCCTGGGGCTGGTCAACCGGGTCGTCCCGGACGAGGAGTTGGAGAAGACCGCCCGCGAGTGGGCCGCCCGTCTCGCCACGGGTCCGACCCGCGCCCTCGCCCTGACGAAACAGCTCGTGAACGCTTCCCTGGACAGCGACCGTGCCACCGCCTTCGCCGCGGAGGCCGCCGCACAGGAGATCAACATGACGACGGCGGACGCGCGGGAGGGTGTGGCGAGCTTCGTGGAGCGCAGGAGCCCCGAGTACCGGGGCCGTTGAGGGCTCAGTCCCGGGTCAGGACGCGCACCTCGGGCGCGTCCGGGTCCCCGAACGGCACGAACAGCTCGGGCTCGGACTCCGTGCCGCCGATCCTCCAGTACGTCTCCTGCCCGCAGCCACCGGCGGGCCGTACGACGACACCGGGGCGCCCCTCGGAGCCGTCGCCGTAGGGGTCGTGGGCACCCTTGCCGTCGAGCAGCGGCCGTCGTCACCTGCCCGGACCCCTTCCCATCTGACACACCGTCAGCTTCAATGGAGAACGTGATGGGACAAGCGGGGACGGCGGAAGCGGCCGTCCGCTACCTCAGGTCCGGGAAGGCGCTCGCCGTGGAGGCGTTGCCCCGCCCGGAGCTGCGATGTGTGCGCGAGGACGAGCGGGCACCGGTCGACCCGGCCGGGTTCCGGCGCGTGCTCGGGAACTTCGCGACCGGCGTCACCGTGGTGACGGCCCCCGGGGCACCCGGCGAGGAACCGGCCGGCTTCGCCTGCCAGTCCTTCTCCTCCCTCTCCCTCGACCCACCGCTCGTCGCCTTCATGGTGGGCCGTACGTCGACGACCTGGCCGCGCATCGCCCGGGCGGGCGTCTTCTGCGTGAACGTCCTGAGCGCGGCCCAGGGCGAGCTGTGCAGGGCGTTCGCGGTGAGCGGCGCTGACAAGTTCGCGGGCGTCCCCCACGACCCGGCCCCGGCCTCCGGCTCCCCGCGCCTCGCGGGCACGCTCGCGTGGATCGACTGCACGATCCACGCGGTGCACACCGGCGGCGACCACCTGATCGTGGTGGGACGGGTGGACGCGCTGGGGACGGGCGAGGGCGAGGCTCCGCTGCTGTTCCACAGGGGACGGTTCCTCTGAGCCGTCCCGGCCGAGGGCTCTGCCGGGCCACCGGCCGGTGAACCGTCAGGCCGCCGCGAGCACGGAGTTCTCCGGCCTGCGCCGGATCACCAGTGCCATCAGCGCCGCCGCCGCGCACAGCGCGCCCGACGCGTACCAGATCATGTCGTACGTGCCGAACACGTCCCGTGCCACACCGCCGAGGAAGGCGATCAGCGCGGCGCCGACCTGGTGGGAGGCGAGGACCCAGCCGAAGACGATCGCGCTGTCCTCGCCGTACTGCTCACGGCACAGGGCGACGGTGGGCGGGACGGTGGCGACCCAGTCGAGGCCGTAGAAGACGATGAAGAAGAGCATCGGCGGGTGCACCGACGGGGCCAGGAGCATGGGCAGGAACAGCAGCGAGACGCCACGCAGGGCGTAGTAGACGGCGAGCAGGCGGCGGGGTTCGAAGCGGTCGGTGAACCAGCCGGAGGCCACCGTGCCGACGACGTCGAACACTCCGATGACGGCGAGCAGCGAGGCGGCGGCCGTGACGGGCATGCCGTGGTCGTGGGCGGCGGGCACGAAGTGGGTCTGGATCAGGCCGTTGGTGGAGGCGCCGCAGATCGCGAAGGTGCCGGCGAGCAGCCAGAAGGGGCCGGTGCGGGCGGCCTTGAACAGGACCGTCACCGCCCGGCGCGCGGCGCCCTGGACCGGCTCCGGCTTCGGCACGAACTCCGTGGCGCCGTACGGCTTCAGGCCCACGTCGGCCGGGTGGTCGCGCAGCAGCAGCCAGACGAAGGGGACCACCGCGAGGGCGGCGAGGGCGACCGTGACGGCCGCCGGGCGCCAGTCGTGCCTCTCCACCATCCAGGACAGCACCGGCAGGAAGATCAGCTGCCCTGAGGCGGAGGCGGCGGTCAGGATGCCGGTGACCAGGCCGCGCCGCTCGGTGAACCAGCGGTTGGTGACGGTCGCGGCGAAGGCCAGCGCCATCGAGCCGCTGCCGAGGCCGACGAGCAGGCCCCAGTAGAGCATCAGCTGCCAGGCGGCCGTCATCCACACGGTCAGGCCGGAGCCGACCGCGATCACGGTCAGCGCGACCGCGACCACCCGCCGGATGCCGAAGCGGTCCATCAGCGCCGCCGCGAAGGGCGCGGTCAGGCCGTACAGCGCGAGGTTGACGGAGACGGCCGCGCCGATGGTGCCGCGCGACCAGCCGAAGTCCTCGTGCAGGGGGTCGATGAGCAGGCCCGGCAGGGAGCGGAAGGCGGCCGCGCCGATGATCGTCACGAAGGTGACGGCGGCGACGAACCACGCGCGGTGGATGCGGAATCCTCCGGGGGACCGGGTTTCCTCGACGGCTGCGGCTTCGGTTGTCTGGGGCACGACATAGAGCGTGCGGCCCGCGGCCCGGCGAATCCATTGGCCCGAAGGACAGTATTCGTTAGGATCGGGCCATGAAGCCGCACCGCGTCGTCGTCCTCGCCATGGACGGCGTCCTGCCGTTCGAGCTGGGCATCCCGCACCGGATCTTCGGCCGCCCCAAGGACGCCCGGGGTCGCCACCTGTACGAGGTCGTCACCGGCTCGATCCGCCCGCCGGGCCCGGTGCGGACCGACGCCGACTTCGACGTCCAGGTCGAGCACGGCCCTCAGGTCCTGGCCACCGCCGACACCGTGATCGTCCCGGCGTCGTACGAACTGGGCCCGGTCTTCGAGCAGGGGGTGCTGACCGACGAACTGGCCGCCGCCCTCGCCCACATCCGCCCCGGCACCCGGCTCGCCTCCATCTGCACCGGCGTCTACGTCCTGGCCGCCGCCGGTTACCTCGACGGGCGCCCCGCCACCACGCACTGGGCCGACTCCGACCGTCTCCAGCGGCTCTTCCCGCAGATCAGGGTCGACCCGGACGTCCTGTTCATCGACGACGGGGACGTCCTGACCTCCGCGGGCGTCGCCGCCGGCATCGACCTGTGCCTGCACATGGTGCGCCGCGACCACGGCACGGCGGTCGCCACCGAGGTGGCCCGCCGCACCGTCGTACCGCCGCACCGCGACGGCGGTCAGGCGCAGTACATCCACCGGCCGGTGCCCGACCCCCAGCAGTCGACCACGACCTCGGCCCGCGCCTGGGCGCTCGGCCGCCTGCACGAGCCGATCCAGCTGCGGGACATGGCCGAGCAGGAGGCCATGTCGGTGCGCACCTTCACCCGCCGCTTCCGCGAGGAGGTCGGCGTCAGCCCCGGCCAGTGGCTCACCCAGGAACGCGTGGAGCGCGCCCGCCACCTCCTGGAGTCCACCGGCCTCTCCGTCGACCAGGTCGCCCACGACGCGGGCTTCGGCACGGCCCAGTCGATGCGCCAGCACCTGCAGTCGGCCCTCGGCGTCACCCCGACCGCCTATCGCCGCACGTTCCGGGCGGGGGTTCCCGACCACCAGGGCCTGTCCTAGAAGGTCAGCACCCCTCGGGCCACCCGCCCCGCCTCCGCGTCCGCCACCGCCTTCTCGAAGTCCTCCACGGGATAGGTCTCCGTGACGAGTTCGTCGAGGAGAAGCCGGCCCTGGCGGTAGAACTCCGCGTAGAGCGGGATGTCCCGCTGGGGACGGGAGGAGCCGTAGCGGCAGCCCAGGATCGACTTGTCCAGGTAGAGGGCGGAGACGAGGAAGGAGGCCTCCGCGCCCGCCGGGGGTACCCCGAGCAGCACCGCCTGACCGTGCCGGTCGAGCAGATCGATCGCCTGGCGGATCAGCTCCACGCGGCCCACGCACTCGAAGGCGTGGTCGGCCCCTGTGGGCAGCACCTCCCGTACCCCCTCCGCCGAGGTCAGGAAGTCCGTCGCCCCGAACTGCCGGGCCGCCGCCTCCTTCGCCGGGTTGGCGTCCACCGCCACGATCCGCGACGCTCCCGCGATCCGGGCACCCTGGATCACGTTGAGCCCGATCCCCCCGGTCCCGATCACCAGCACGCTCTCCCCCTGGTCCACCCGGGCCCGGTTGAGCACGGCTCCCACCCCGGTCAGCACCCCGCACCCGATGAGCGCGGCGGACGTCAGCGGAATGTCCTTCGGGATCCGGACCGCCTGCACGGCCTTCACCACGGTCCGTTCCGCGAAGGCGGAGTTGCAGGCGAACTGGAACACCCGTTCCCCGCCCCGCGAGAAGGGCTTCCGGGGCCGCCCGATGGCCTTGCGGCACATCGTCGGGCGCCCCCGGTCGCAGTCGGCGCAGGCACCGCAGTTGGCGAGCGTCGACAGCGCCACGTGGTCACCGGGCCCGACATGCGTGACCCCCTCCCCCACCGCCTCGACCACGCCGGCGCCCTCGTGCCCCAGCACCACCGGAACCGGGAACGGAATGGTCCCGTCCACGACGGACAGGTCGCTGTGGCACAGCCCGGCCGCCGCGATCGCGACCCGCACCTCGCCCGGCCCCGGGTCCCGCACCTCCAGATCGTCGACGACCTGGACCTGCCTCCCGTCGAACAGCACGCCGCGCATCAGACGACCCCCTTGGGCTCTCTGGGCAGACCGAGCACCCGCTCGGCGATGATGGTCCGCTGGATCTGGTCCGAGCCGCCGTAGATGGTGTCGGCCCGCGAGAACAGGAACAGGTGCTGCAGCGCGTCGAGTTCGTACGGCGAGGAAGCGTGCCACTCCCGGGGCCCGACGGTGGCCTCCGCCCCGCGCACGAGCATCGCCAGCTCCCCGAGCCGCTGATGCCAGCCCGCCCACAGCAGCTTGGCCACACTGGGGGCCCCGCCGTCCCCCGAACCGCCCAGTGTCCGAAGCGCGTTCCACCGCATGGTCCGCAACTCGGCCCACTGCCGCACGAGCAGATCCCGTACGACCGGATCGGCGACCGCGCCCGTACGTACGGCGGCTTGCACCACCTCGGTCAACTCCTGGGCGAATCCCACCTGTTGGGCCAGCGTGGACACCCCGCGCTCGAAGCCCAGCAGGCTCATCGCCACCTGCCAGCCCTGCCCCGCGCCGCCGACGACATGCTCGGCGCGCGCGTGGGCCCCGTCGAAGAAGACCTCGTTGAACTCACTGGTCCCGGTGAGCTGCCGGATGGGCCGCACCTCGACGCGCCCCGGCTGGTCCATGGGAACCAGGAGGAACGTGAGCCCGTGATGCCGGCGCGACTCCGGGTCGGTCCGGGCGAGGACGAAGCACCAGTCCGCCTCGTGAGCGAGGGACGTCCAGATCTTCTGCCCGCTGATCCGGTACGACCCGTCCTCGACCCGCGTGGCCCTCGTCCGCACACCGGCGAGGTCGGACCCCGCCCCGGGCTCGCTGTACCCCTGGCACCACAGCTCCTCCCCGGCGGCGACGGGAGGCAGAAAACGCGCCTTCTGCTCCTCGCTGCCGTGCGCGAGAAGGGTCGGCGCCAGCAGCTTCTCCCCGATGTGCCCGGACCGCGCGGGCGCCCCGGACCGCGCGTACTCCTCGGCCCAGACGACCTGCTGGGTGAGGGTGGCGGTGCGGTTGCCGTAACCGGCCTCGGACCAACCAAGCCCGATCCAACCGGACTTACCGAGGGTTCGTTCCCAGGTACGGCGGTCCTGGTTCCCATCCGCATGGGCGGCAAGCCATTCCCGCACTTCCCCCCGGAACGCCTCATCCTCAGCGCCAAACCCGAAGTCCACAGGGCTCTCCTCTCAACACCGACCGGGTTGAACTCCCCCAGGGGCGCGGGCTGTATCAATCTGCGGCTACCGCCGCGCGGGCGCGACCAGCCACAGACAACCCGCAGCCGCCGGACACCAACCGCCCCCGACCCACTAGGCACCCGGCCCCGAAAGCAACGGCATCGGATCCACCCCCACACTCCCCGGCAAGAACTCCGCGATCGACTCCGGCGTCCACCCGCCGGAGGCATACGCGGCGCGCAACTCCCGAGGCTGAGCCCACACCGCGATCTTCGGCCCCGCCACGGTGTACACCTGCCCGGTGATCTCCCGGGCCGGCTCCGACAGCAGATAGACCACCATGGCGGCCACATCCTCCGGCTCCCCGATCTCCGTCAGGTCGAAGGGAACGTTCGCCGACATCCGCGTACGGGCGACCGGCGCCACCGCGTTCGCGGTCACCCCGTACTTGTGCATCCCGAGCGCCGCACTGCGCACCAGCGAGATGATCCCGCCCTTCGCCGCGCTGTAATTGGCCTGCGAGAAGGACCCCTGGTGATTCCCGCTGGTGAACCCGATCAACGTCCCCGACCGCTGCTGACGCATCACCGCGGAGGCCGCCCGAAAGACCGTGAAGGTCCCCTTCAGATGGGTCGCGAGGACCGGGTCCCACTCCTCCTCGGACATGTTGAACAGCATCCGCTCCCGCAGAATCCCGGCCACGCAGACGACACCGTCAAGGCGCCCGTAAGCGGACAGCGCGGCATCGACGACCCGCTGCCCTCCCGCCATGGTCGAGATGTCGTCGGCCACGGCAACCGCCTCGCCGCCGGCCGCCTCGATCTCCTTCACCACGCCCGAGGCGATCTCGCTCGCGGGAGAGGCTCCGTCCACGGAGACGCCGTAGTCGTTGACGACGACCCGCGCGCCCTCGGCCGCCGCGCCCAGCGCGACCGCCCGCCCGATCCCCCGTCCCGCGCCCGTCACGGCGACGACCCTGCCTGCCAAGAAGTTCCCCACGCCCGGCCCCTTCCCGCGGTTTCTGACGGACCGTTAGATTTTATGACCCGTCAGATGTGCGGACACAAGCCCTGGGGAGGGCCCGATGTCACTTCCGGCCGCGTTCCACGACATCGCCAAGCGCGTGAACAACTGGGGGCGCTGGGGATCCGACGACGAGATCGGCACCCTGAACCTGATCACCGACGAGGTCGTCCGCGGGGCCGTCGCGACCGTCCGCACCGGCCGCCGCGTCCCCCTCGCCCTCCCGCTCAGGCAGGACGGCGTGCAGACCGGGATGATGCCGGGCCGGGTCAACCCGCTGCACGCGATGGTGCAGATCAACCAGGAGATCTTCGGCCCGGGCACGGTCGCGTGCAGCGACGACGCGGTGACCATGGGCCTTCAGGCGGGCACCCACTGGGACGCGCTCACCCACGTCTCGCACTCCGGCCTGCTCTACAACGGCCGCCCGGCCGGCACCATCACCCCGCACGGCGGAGCCGAGTTCAGCGGAATCGACAAGGCGCGGTACGTCCTCTCGCGCGGGGTGCTGCTGGACGTGGCCCGCGCACGGGGCGTGGAGCGGCTCGACGGAGCGCACGCCGTGACGCCCGAGGACCTGGAGGCCGCCGAGGAACTCGCGGGCACGCGGGTGCGTGCCGGGGACATCGTGCTCGTACGGACCGGGCAGATCCAGGTGTATCTCGCCGGAGACAAGGAGGCGTACGCCTATCCGTCGCCGGGCCTGTCGGTCCGCACCCCGGAGTGGTTCCACGCGCGCGATGTGGCCGCGGTCGCCAACGACACGCTCACCTTCGAGATCTTCCCGCCCGAGATCGAGGACCTGTGGCTGCCGGTGCACGCGCTGGACCTGGTGGAGATGGGGATGCTCCAGGGCCAGAACTGGAACCTCGAAGAGTTGTCCACAGCCTGTGGAGAACTTGGCCGGTACGCGTTTCTGCTGTCCGCGATGCCCGAGCCGTTCGTCGGCGGCACCGGAACACCCGTGGCCCCGGTGGCCGTTCTGTGAGGAGGTCGGTCGGCGGCGCGCGCAGGCCCGCCCCGAGCACGGCATCGCGCGCCGCCGTCATCGATTTCCCTCCGCCCCGCGGAAATCGACACCGCGTCACGATCCGCACTCGTCGGGGGTTCCCGTCGCCGGAACCCTCGGCGTCCCCTCGCGGCGAATCGCTGACCACCAGCGTCATCAATCGAACACGGTGCGTCAACACCCGTACGGGGATTTGTTGCTTACGACCCTTTTGTCACGACCGCGCACGGATGCACGTCCCGGCGCACCGCCTCGCGGCGAGGGAGGGGCGAGGGCGGCCCCTGCCACCGTGCGCCGTCACACCGCCTCGAACGCCAGCCCCTCGTAGGCCGAGGCCTCGACGCCGCAGGTCTCCACGACCTGCCGCGGCCGCTCGCAGCGGTCGAGTTCGCACCAGATGCTCTTGCCCGCACCCTCCGGGCTCCAGCCCCAGCGGTCCGCGAGGCCGTCGACGAGGGCCAGGCCGCGGCCGCCGGTCGCGTCACCGTCCACGCAGCGCGGCACCGGGGCCCGGCCGCTGCGGTCGGCGACCTCCAGGCGGACGGTGGCCGACTCCACCTCGGCGCCCGGCAGGGACAACCGCAGGACGGCCGGACGGCCGGTGTGCACCACGGCGTTGGTGACCAGCTCGGACACGAGCAGGATCAGGGTCTCGGCGAGCGATTCGTCGATCCCTGTCCCGGACCCGGCGAGCCGCGAGCGGGCCCACCTCCGGGCTCGCCCCACCTCTGCGGGGTCGGGCCTGATCTCCAGCTGCACTTGAAGCACCTGCACCGCTCACACCATCCGAACCGGCGGGCACATGGCCTCGCGCCTCACGAGGGCCACGATCGTAGCCATTTTTTGCATGACCAGAACAATGACCAAAGCCGGGGTCACAGAACGTGAATCCCTTACGAGACAGCATGGTTGACGTACAGTCACGCCAACAAGCGCTTCGGGCATATTCCAGCGCGAAGGAGTACCCGTGCGGGATACTGTGCGACGCTCCCCACGGGGAGTCGAACAGGCGGTGGACGCAGGTCCTACCGCCCTGCGAGCAGCGGCGCGCATCGCCCAGTCCGGGGCCGCCTCATCGGCAACACCGGCATGGCTCATGCTCGGAACCACTCGCATCTCACACAAGGTACCGGAGCAGGGCGCCGACTCCAGGACGTGACGAGTCACACCTAGGACACAACCCGATATCAACGCTCCGTGATTCCGGTATGCCACAATCCGCGACATCCGCTGGGGACGCACCGGAAAGCGGGCCGGCCACGACCGCCTCAGGCCAGCAGATCGACGGCGAGCGACTCCTCGCTCTGCGCACCGCCGCCGCCCCGCCGGGCCCGCACCCAGGCCCGCTTCAGGTGCAGCTGCACCTCGCACTCCCAGGTGAAGCCCATCCCGCCGTGCACCTGGACACAGTCCCGGGCGCCCCGTCCGGCCGCCTCGTCGGCCAGCAGCCGGGCCGCGGCGATGTCCACCGGGTCCGCGGTCACGGCGGCCGCGTACACCGCGGCCCGGGCCGTCTCCGCCCGCACCAGCATCCGCGCGCACAGATGCTTGACCGCCTGGAAGGCCCCGATCGGCTGCCCGAACTGCTTCCGCGTCCGCGCGTGTTGCACCGCCAGCTCACACACGCGCGTGGCGGTGCCCAGTTGCTCGGCGGCGGTGAGGAGCACGGCGACGGGATCGGCGGCGCGCGCGTGTGCTCCGGGAACCCGGTGCAGCGGCGTCAGCGGATCCACCGACTTAAGGGCTACGGCCCCGGTGGCGTCCCCTCGCACGACGTCCGCCTCCGCCAGCCACTCCACGAGTCCGCCCGGGTCGACGTCGGCCACGACGACCTCCCCCTCGGAGGCCCCGTCCACGACACCCGCCGCGAGGTGGGTCGCCACCAGGGGCCCGGTCAGCAGCGCCCGCCCGGCCTCCTCGAAGACCAACACGGCCTCCGGCAGCCCGAGTCCGACCCCACCGTCAGCCTCCGGCACCCGAAGCGAGAAGAACCCGGCGGCCCCGAGCTCCCGCCAGAGCGCACGGTCCAGCCCGGGCGAGACCACGGCAGCGCGCAGTGCCTCACCGTCGAACCGCCGCGCGAGCAACCCACGCACACCGTCCCGCAACGCCAGCTGATCACCGGTCAGTTGAAACCGCACGACACGTCCCCCCTTTTGACGAGGGTTGCGGTCACCCACCCAGGGGCGCGGGGCTGTGTTCGATGTGCGGCTACCGCCGCGCGGGCGCGACCAGCCCCCACCGGCTCGCACCCACCAAACCACCGCAAGCCGCACTCACCGTCCCTTCGGCAGCCCAAGAACCCGCTCCGCCACGATGTTCCGCTGAATCTGCGAAGTCCCCGCAGCGATCGTGTACGACAACGAGGACAACCGCTCCAGCACCCAGGACTGTTCGAGATCCAGCGACTCCGCACCCAGAACCTCCGCCGCCGCGTCGTACAACTCCTGCCGCGCATGCGAGTACCGGAGTTTGAAGACGGACCCTCCCACCCCCGGCACCCCGCCACTCGCCTCCGCCGCGCTCACGTTCCACTGCGTGAGCCGCCACAGCGCCCGGAACTCCGCGTTCAGCCGCCCCAGTCGTCGCCTGAGCACGGGATCGTCCCAGCGCCCGTTCTCCACTGCCGCGCGGGCGAGTTCACCCAGGACCCGCCGACAGGCGACCACCTCGCCCACGAACGCCGTCCCGCGCTCGAAGGACAGCGTCACCATGGTCACGCGCCAGCCGTCGTTCTCCTCGCCGACCCGGTTCGCCACCGGCACCCGTACCTCGTCGAGGAACACCTCGGCGAACTCGGCGGACCCCGCTAGGGTCCGCAAGGGCCGCACCACGACACCGGGCGAGGACATGGGCATCGCCAGCCAGCTGATCCCGCGATGCTTCGGAGCCGCCGGATCGGTCCGCACCAACAGCTCGCACCAGTCGGCGACTTCGGCGTGCGAGGTCCAGATCTTGGAGCCGGTCACCACATAGTCGTCGCCGTCCCTGCGCGCCCGCGTGCGCAGCGCCGCGAGGTCGCTCCCGGCGTCCGGTTCGCTGAACCCCTGGCACCAGACCTCCTCGCCCCGCAGGATCGGCGGCAGCCAGCGTTCCCGCTGTTCAGGCGTGCCCTCGGCGGCGATCGTGGGCCCCGCGTGAAGCAGTCCGACGAATCCGGCCCCGACATAGGGCGCGCCCGCGGTCTCCGTCTCCTCCAGGAAGATCAGCCGCGTGGTGGGCGACGCGTCCCAGTGCACGTGCGCGTACCCGGCGTCGTACAGCATGTGCTGCCAGCCGAGGTCGTACGCCCTGCGTCCGGGCCAGTCCTGCGGGGACGGCTTCGGCGGCAGCGTGGGGAGCGCCTTGGCGAGCCATTCGCGCAGCCGCGCCCGGAACTCCTCCTCTTCCGGCGTGTACGCGAGATCCATGGCGGCACTCCATATCTGATAGGCCGTCAGATAAAGCTCATGCACGAAGGCTAGGTCGCACACCCCTGGACCGACAAGGCGTCGAGCCCTACGCTCTGCCCACGATCTGACGATCCGTCAGTTCCGTTGCTCCACAAAAGGGGGCCGCCGTGACCGACACCGCCCACGCGCTCAGCGCGTCCCGCACCCTCTGGGAGCTGGCCGCCCGCCGCGCCGACCTGAGCCCCGACCGCCCGGTCCTCCTCCAGGACGACCGCACGCTCACCTTCGGCGAGTTGCGCACGCGCGGCGAGCGGGTGGCGGCCGGCCTGTACGACATGGGCGTACGTCCGGGCACGGTCGTCGCCTGGCAGCTGCCCACCCGTATCGAGACGGCCCTGCTCTCCTTCGCCCTGGCCCGCCTCGGTGCCGTGCAGTCGCCCGTCATCCCCTTCTACCGGGACCGCGAGGTCGGCTTCGCCCTGAGGGAGTCGAAGGCGGAGTTCTTCGCGGTACCGGGCCTCTGGCGCGGCTTCGACCACACGGAGATGGCCCGGCGGCTCGGCGCCAAGGGCGTGTTCGAGGCGTACAACAACCTCCCGGACGGGGACCCGGCCGTCCTCCCCGCCCCGCCCGCCGACGGCACCTCCGTGCGGTGGATCTACTGGACCTCGGGAACCACCTCCGATCCCAAGGGCGTGCTGCACACCGACCGTTCGCTGATCGCGGGCGGCTCCTGCCTCGCGCACGCACTGCGCCTCACGGCGGACGACGTGGGCTCGATGGCCTTCCCGTACGCCCACATCGCGGGCCCGGACTACACCGTGATGCTGCTGCTGTACGGCTTCCCGGCGGTGATGTTCGAGCAGTTCGCGCTGCCGGACGCGCTGGAGGGCTACCGCAGGCACGGGGTGACGGTGGCGGGCGGTTCGACGGCGTTCTACTCGATGTTCCTCACCGAGCAGCGCAGACGGCCCGGCGAGAAGATCATCCCGACCCTGCGGCTGCTCGCCGGCGGCGGGGCGCCCAAGCCGCCGGAGGTCTACCACGCCGTCGTACGCGAGCTGGGGGTGCAGCTGACGCACGGGTACGGCATGACCGAGGTGCCGATGATCACCATGGGGGCTCCGGACGACACGGTGGAGAACCTGGCGACGACCGAGGGACGGCCGCCGGAGGGGATGTCCGTGCGGATCGTGGACGGGGAGGTGCGGCTGAAGGGGGAGGCGGTGTGCCAGGGGTATCTCGACCCGTCCCAGACGGCGGAGGCCTTCGACGAGGCCGGCTATCTGCGCACCGGTGACCTGGGGCGTCTCACCGCGACCGGCCATCTGGTGCTCACCGGGCGGCTCAAGGACGTGATCATCCGCAAGGGCGAGAACATCTCGGCGAAGGAGATCGAGGACCTGCTGGCCGCGCATCCGGCCGTCGGGGACGTGGCGGTGATCGGACTGCCGGACGCCGAGCGCGGGGAGCGCGTGTGTGCCGTGGTGGAACAGCCCGAAGGGGCCGCGGAGCTGACCCTGGACGCGGTAACGGACTATCTGCGCGCGGAAGGGCTGTCGCCGCACAAGCTGCCGGAGCGGCTGGAGGTGGTGGACGCCCTTCCCCGTAACGAGACCCTGCGCAAGGTCCTGAAGTACAAGCTCAGGGAGCGTTATTCGGGGACGGTGAAGTAACGCGCGAAAGCGGGCACGATCTCGGCCTCGCCGACCTTGCCGTCGCCGTCGGTGTCCAGGGTGGCGGCCGCCGCCTGCGCGATGTCCTCGCCCACGCCCAGGATGCGCAGCACGCGCGCGGTGTCCTCGACGGTGGCGCGTCCGTCGCCGTCCTGGTCGGCGACCGCGATCGCCGCGTGCAGGAAGGGGCGCGCGATCTCGGCGAACCGGTCCGGGTTGTCGCGCAGCCGCTTGAGCGCGCCGTTCACGAACTCGTCGCGGGTGATCCGCTGGTCGCCGTCCCGGTCGGCGATCCCGGCCATGCCCTGCCAGAACGCCTCCGCGCCGACGTACAGCGCCTGTCCCTTGTCGGAGCGTGCCGCCGTACCGAACTCCGCGAGCAGCGCCTTGGCCGCCACGTTGAAGTCCTCGCGGTCGATGTAGCCGTTGCCGTCCTGGTCGAAGGTGGCGAACCGGCCGGCGATCCTGCGCTCGTACTCGCTGCTGACCATGTCTCTTCGGACCGCCTCACATCACGTCGGGTGCATCTCGCACGGAGCGTACGGCGCGAGCGGCGCCCCAGGGGCCGGAAGGCGGCGCTTGTGCCAGGACCGGGGGAATTTCGGGACAAGGGCGTGGCACAGGCGGACCTATGCGGACAGTGGTCCCGCCTCCTCGCCGGTCGCCGAGTCCAGGTCCGGGTGGACGTCGAACAGGCGGCGGACGCCCAGCGCGCCGAGGACGCGGTTGACGTGGGAGCCGTCGGCGGCGCCCTGGGCCGGGAGGATCAGGCGCAGGTCGCCCCGGCAGGAGCGGATCAGACGGCGGGAGGCGATGAGGACGCCGACACCGCTGGAATCACAGAAGTAGACCTCGGAGAGGTCGAGGACGAGACTGTGGCGGCCCTCGGCCACCGCGTCGTGCACCCGCGCGCGGAGCACCGGCGAGGTCACCAGGTCCAGCTCGCCCGACACACTGAGCACGGTCCACTCACCCTGCTCGTCACCGGTCACATTGAACGCCACCACCATGCCCTTCATTCGCCGGAAAGCAAACGGAAGCCTTTCCTACGCTTCCTTGCAGCGTGGCTGCCCAGCGGCCGTTCCCTGAAACACAGAGCAAGAAACGGAAACCCTTCTGAAGAGGCTTGTTTTAGTCGGCTTCGATCCTGTTCGATCGGGTCTGATCAATGAGCGAACGGGTAGGGGAAGGTCCACTACCACCTGAGGCCCCTCGGGGGGCGCGCATTGCAACAAAGGGGCGTGCGCTGTCGGAGGTGCCGACTACATTCGAGGAGACGGTCGGGCGCAGGCTTGACCGGACACTTCCGGGGGTGAGGGGGCCGCATGACGAAGAAGGACGCACCGCCCCGCTGGGACCGCAAGATGCAACAGCGGCTCGCACGCGGTGAGGCGGCCGCCCTCGGCGAGCTCTACGACCGTTTCGCTTCACTCGTGCACGGCCTCGCCCACCGCGTGCTCGGAGACGAGCGCGCCGCCGACGGCATCACCCGGGACGTCTTCGCCCACGTCTGGGAGCACCCCGAGTCCTACGACCCCAAACAGGGCCCGCTGCGCTCCTGGGTCGCGGGCCTGACCCACCGCCTGGCCGTGCAGCGGCTGAGGGCCACCGAGACCGCCGCGCTCACCCGGGCCGGCGAGGGCTCCGCCGAGGAACTTGAGCGCAAGGTGCGCCACGCCTCGGTCGCCGCCCGGGCCGACTACATCGTCCAGTCCATGCCCACCCCGCTGCGGGCCGCCCTGGAGCTGGCCTACTTCCAGCGCCGCGACTACCGCCAGGCGGCCGCCGACCTCAGCATCACCGAGGACGAGGCCCGCCGCCGCCTCCGCCTGGGCCTCCAGCTCCTGTCCACGGCACTCGACACCGGAGCGCCCGGCGCTCCGCCGGGATACGGGGGCGCGGCATGAGCGGATCAGGCGGTTTCGAGGCGTACGACGACCAGGACGGCCCCGACGATCACGGGACGGGTCCCGACGGCGGTGGCGGCGGCATGCGCGGCGATGGCACCGGCGGACCGAGCGACCCGGGTGACGCGGGCGACGCGGCCCACCCGCCCCGCATACCCCTCCCCCGCGCCTCCGTCGAGGACACCGGCCGGCCGCTGCCCGCGCTGGACGAACCCGTCCCGCCCCCTGTCCCGGTACTGGAGCACCGCGTGCTGAAGTCGCTGCTCGGGGCGTGGGCGCTCGCCGCGTGTTCCGCGGAGGAGACGGCCGCCGTGGAGGACCACCTCGGCGACTGCGGCTCCTGCGCCGACGAGGCGCTGCGGCTGCGCGGCGCGGTGGGCCTGCTCCAGCGGCCGGAGAGCCTCGATCTGGACCCCGGCCTGCGCACCCGCGTCCTCGACGGCTGCCTCGACCGGCGTCCGCCGCGCATCCCGATTCCCGTCTGGGCGAGGCCGTACGACGCCGAGACCGCCCGCCTCGACGCGCTGCTGCAGGACTTCGGCGACTCCGAGTGGCACGCCCCGGTCAGGCTGCGCTGGTTCGACGCCGACGAGGCCACGAGCCGCCGTACGACGGTCGCCGGGGTCATGGCCCACCTGATGTCGGTCGACGGCCTCGTCGCGATCGCCCTGGGCCTGGACGACCCGCTGGGCGAGACCCGCGCGGACGCGCCCACGCCGTCGGGCCGTACCGAGGCGTACTGGCGGGGCTCGCACTTCCCGCCGACCCGCTCCGTGCGGGCCCCCTGGCGCGAGCAGAGCCACGACCTCGTCCGCACGGTGTCCTTCACCGGCGGCACCGCCGGCAAGCTCGAGGTGGCCTACGGCGACTTCACGCTCCCCCTCCACGACGCGATGCTGGACCGCGCCTTCGAGTGCTGGGTCCACGCGGAGGACATCGCGGAGGCGGTCGACTACCCCTACGACCCCCCGTCCCCCCGCCACCTCAACCGCATGATCGACCTGGCGGCGCGGATGCTGCCCGCGGTACTGGCGCAACGACGGCAGAAGGGGCTGACGTCACCGGCCCACGGACGGCATCTCGTGAGCGCCGGGGGCCCCGGCCGCACCCTGCGACTGGAGATCGAGGGGCTGGGCGGCGGCGAGTGGCTGATCCCGCTCGACTCCCCGGCGGCGGTGGGTTCGGCGGAGCACGAGGTGGCGCATGTGGCGCTGGACGGCGTGGAGTTCTGCCGACTGGCGGCGGGCCACGTGCCTCCGGCGGATGCCGCGGCGGGGCAGGTGGGTGACCGTGACGCGATCAGAGACGTGCTGTTCGCCGCGGCGAGCTTGAGCCGCATGTAGGCGGGGGCTGGTCGAGGGTTCGTCGGCGGCAGTCGGCGAGTGGGGCTTCTCGCGCAGTTCCCCGCGCCCCTAAGAGCACCTGCAGCTGAGCTTGTTCAGGGGCGCGGGGAACTGCGCGAGCAACCACGAACCACCCGCAGCCGCCCCCCAAACAGAAGCCCCCGAGCTCCTAGGCGAACACCACCGTCCGCCGCCCGTTCAGCAGAATCCGCCGCTCCGCATGCCACTTCACGGCCCGCGCCAGCGCCTGGCACTCCACGTCCCGCCCGATCGCGACGAGCTGGTCCGGAGTGACGTCGTGCCCCACCCGCTCGACCTCCTGCTCGATGATCGGCCCCTCGTCGAGGTCCGCGGTCACGTAGTGCGCCGTCGCCCCGATCAGCTTGACCCCGCGCGCATGAGCCTGGTGATACGGCTTCGCGCCCTTGAAGCTCGGCAGGAACGAGTGGTGGATGTTGATGATCTTGCCGCTGAGCTGCTTGCACAGGTCGTCGGAGAGCACCTGCATGTACCGGGCGAGCACGACGAGTTCGACGTCCTGCTCCCGCACCAGCTCGAGCAGCCGCGCCTCCGCCTCGGCCTTGTTCTCCCGCGTCACCGGAATGTGGTGGAAGGGAATGTCGTACGACCCCACGAGCTCGGCGAAGTCGGTGTGGTTGGACACCACGGCGGCGATCTCGACCGGCAGCGCACCGATGCTCGCGCGGAAGAGCAGGTCGTTCAGGCAGTGCCCGAACTTGCTGACCATCAGCACGACCCGCATCCGGTCCTCGGCCCGGTGGATCTGCCAGTCCATGTGGAAGGAGTCACCGATCGCCGCGAACGAGGCCCGCAGCTTGTCCACCGTGACCGGGGCCTCGGCCGAGAAGTGGACGCGCATGAAGAACAGACCCGTGTCGTGGTCGCCGAACTGCTGGCTGTCCTCGATGTTGCAGCCGGTCATGAAGAGGTAGCTCGACACGGCGTGCACGATGCCCTTTTTATCGGGGCAGGACAGGATCAGGACGTACTGGTCGGCGGGGGCGGACTGCTCGTTCATGCAGGACAGGGTCGCATATCGACCGGTGCGGGAGACACCGCGTCCGTCACGCGGACCGGGTCATGATCTGGAGCACCTGGAGTGTGCGCGGCGGCGCGTCGGGGTCCTCCCCGTCGGCCGTCGCCATCCGCACGTGCGCGTCCCGCGCCGCCCGCACCGCGTCCGGCCACCCGGGGTTCTCCATGTACACGGAGACGGGGGCGTCCGGTCCGACCTGGTGCATGATCCGCAGCACCCGCAGCACGGCGGTGTCGACGAGGGCCGCCTCCTGGGAGTCCCGGAAGATCGTGCCGACGTATTTCTCGGCGGACCAGTTGTCCAGCCAGGTGTCCTCGACGAGGCGGTACACGGCGTCGGTGACGTCCCCGTACCCCTCGACACCGGCCAGCCAGACGTTCTGCTGGAACCCTGGGTCGGAGAGCATGTGCAGCGCGGAACGCACATTGCTGCGCCAGCGCCACCACGGCATGTCGTTCTGTGGCATGCCGCCCATGGTGGGGGAGCGACGGCCGCGACGGGAAGAGTTCTCCGAACCTTGCACGGTCACCGATCGTACGTTCTTCCCCCATACGTGCCGCACAGACCCTCGCTGTTCACCCTTACGTCACCGTTCGTCGACCGAGAGTCACTCCCGAGTTGGGGATGTGGCGGAAGCGTGTGTGCCCATGACCGGCAGGCGACGCATCCGCAGCCCTTTGCTCCCCCGGCACCACCGGCCCGTCAGAGCCACCGCCCTCGCGGCGGGAGCCCTGGCGGCGTGTGCCTCCCTCGTCGCCGGTTGCGGGGTCGTCCCCGGTACCGCGGGGGGTTCCGGGGGCGGCCCGATCAAGGTGATGACGTGGGCCCCCGAGGACACCAAGGCGACCAACAAGCCCGGCATGCCGGCCTTCGCCCGGGCCTACGCCCGCTGGATCAACTCCAGGGGCGGTATCAACGGCCGTAAGCTCACCGTCCTGACCTGCAACGACCACAACGACGGCGTGTCCGCGGCGAAGTGCGCCCGGCGCGCGGTCAAGGAGCACGTCGTCGCGGTCGTCGGCTCCTACAGCCAGTACGGCGACTCCTTCTTCCCGCCGCTGGAGGGCGCGGGCATCCCCTACATCGGCGGCTACGGCGTCACCAACGACGAGTTCACCAGCCCGCTGTCCTACCCCGTCAACGGCGGCCAGCCCACGCTCCTGGCAGGCCTCGGCAAGGAGCTCGCCGCGGCCTGCGGCAACGTGACCCTCGTACGGCCCGACACCATCGCGGGCGACGAGCTGCCCGTCCTGCTGGACTCCGGGCTGACCACCGGCCGGCACCGGGCCGCGAGCGACGTGCGGGCGGCGGACGACGCCACCGAGTACTCGGCGCAGTCGACGAAGGCGCTCGACAGCTCGACGTCCGGCTCGCGGGCCGCCGGCTCGAAGGAGGGGTGTGTGGTGCCCGCGCTCGGCGACCGCACCAGCACCTTCATGGACTCCTTCCGGCGCGCCCGCGAGGACTACCCGGCCGTGCGCACCGCGATGGCGATGGGCAGCGTCGACCAGACGGTGATCGACGCGTCCGGCGGGGCCTCGGGGCCCTACGAGGGCTCGTACATCACCGGCTGGTACCCGGTGGAGAGCGACGCCCGCTGGGACGCGATGAAGAAGGTCATCAACACGGAGGCCTTCGGCGACAACCGCATCGACTCGGCGGACGCAGGGGTGCAGACCACCTGGATCGCCTACACGGTGTTCGAGAAGGCCGTCGAGTCGCTGGGCGGCGGCGAGGTGTCCGCCGACAGCGTGCGCGGCGCCCTCAACGACGGCCTCAAGATCTCGACCGGCGGTCTGACGCCGACCCTCCAGTGGGCCACCCGGGACACCTGGAGCTCCGCCGACGACCTCGCCTCGGTCGGCTTCCCGCGCATGGTCAACGCCCATGTGACGCTCCAACTGGTGCGCCGGGGCCAGCTCGTGGCGGCGCGCACGGGCTTCACCGACGTGACGAAGACGCTCCAGAACGCGGACGTCAACTGAACCGCGACGTCAGCTGAACCGCGGGGGGCGCCTGGACGCCCCCCGCGGACCGTTCACAGCTGGGTGGCGGTGCGCTCGGTCAGGCTGTACTTCTTGGCGATCGCGTTCCACAGCCGGGCCGCCCTGGCCTTCTCGGTGCTGGCGGTGCCGCTGTCCCGGTTGCCGGCCTGGGTCTGACCCGTGGTGCGGGCCTGGCCCTTCTTGCAGCCCTTCCTGCCGGCCGCCTGGTCGGCCCAGGCCGCGTAGTGGTTGTCGGCGGACGCGGACGCCTGCCAGGCCCTGGTGAGGGCGGCGGTCAGCTCGGCGTGGCCCGCCAGTCGGTCGACCGAGAGCGTCTTGAGCCGGGTCACCAGGCCGGTGCGCTGGGCCGCCGCGTCCCGCAGGTCCTGGGCCGCCTGGCCGAGGTTCTTGCAGGACTTCACGTTCGCCACCGCGCTGATCACCGAGGAACGGCTGTTGCCGCTGTCGGCGAGCAGCTTGTCCAGCTCGCCGGCCTGCGCCTTCGCCGGGTCGGCGGCCGGCGAGGAGGAGCCGCCGGTCGCGGGAGCCGTCGCCGACACGGTCTGGTTCTTGTCGCCCCCGTCGCCGCCCCCGCCCCCGGCGAGCAGCGCGCCCGCGCCGACGCCGAGCACGACGATGCCGATGCCCACGGCGGCGATGACCGGCACCCGAGACCGCTTGCGGCCGCCTCGGTCGCCGTCGTCGTAGAGCTCGGCGCCCGGCGGGCCGTACGGCGGCTGGGCCCCGTACGCGGGCTGCTGGGCTCCGTACGGCGGCTGGGTGCCGTACGGCGGCTGCTGGGCCCCGTACGCGGGCGGTACGGCCTCGGGCTGGGCGAAGCGCGGCATCTGCTGCGTGGACGCGGCGCCCTCACCGCCCGGGCCGCTGCGGAAGAGGTTGTCGAAGTCGGAGGGCGGCTGCCGCTCCCCGCCGTAGGGCGCGCCGGGGGCCTGTCCGGGCACGGGCGCGATGAACTGCGTGGCCTCGGCGTCGGGGCCCGGGTTGTGCGAGGGCTGCGCGCCGTACGGGGCGTGCGGGTGCTGTCCGGGGTACCGCGCCGCCTCGGCGGACACCTCGGGCGGCAGCTCGCCGGGGCGGACGGGCGGGAGGAACTGCGTGGCGCCCTCATGGGCGGCGGGACCTGCCGCGACCGGCGGGAGGAACTGGGTGGCGCCCTCGTCGGCCGGCGGCAGGGGCGCGGAGGCGGGGGTACCGGGGGCCGACGGGAGGGGCCGGCCCACGGGCGGCAGGTAATAGGAGGTCGGCTCGTTCGAGTCGTACCCCGGCGCGGCCTGCTGCTGCGGCGCACCGCTCCCGGGAGCCTCGTAGGGCGCGACCTGGCCCTGCTGCGGGGGCAGCGGCTGGGACTGGGGGGCGGGCCCGCCCACGGGCGGCAGGTAGTAGGACGTCGGCTCGTCGGTGTCGTACCCCGGCGCGGGCAGCGGCTGGGACTGAGCCTGGGCCTGGGACTGCGGCGGTATGCCGCCGGGCTGCTGGGGCGCGCCCCAGGTCTGGGCGGACGGCTGCGACCAGTCCTGGTGCTGCGGCTGGGCCTGATCCTGCTGGTGCTGCTGGGCCTGGTCCTGCTGCTGGCCGGGACCCCACGGGGTGCCCCAGGCCTGGCCGCCGGGCGGCTGACCGTAGGCCGCGTCGGCGGCCGGTCCGGGCTGGCCCGCCTGCGGAGGGCTGCCGTAGCCACCCTGCTGCGGGGGGCCGTAACCGGGCTGCGGACCGCCGTGTCCACCCGTCTGTCCCGGCAGCAGGGGTTCCCCGCCGTCGGAGGGCAGCACGATGCCTTCGCGCGCTTCGCGCGCCGAGGGCTGCTCGCCCTGTCCACTCTGCGTCACCGGGACTCCTACTTATGGGGGAACTTCGGAATCGTCGGCTCACGCTACCGGGTCCTCCGAGCCCGGTGCCACGTAGCACAGGACGTGACCTGCGCCCCTGTGACCGCAGTAACAGGTCCCGGGAGATCACGTGACGATTCCGGGCTCCTATCCGCTGTACATGTCCTCCTTCACGCGGCCGCCTGAAGATCCAGCCGGGCCCCGAACTCCCTCACGACGGGCTCGTCCCGGAACGGCTCCAGGCGCTGCTGGAAGTCGTCGAGGTACTCCGCGCCCCGGTTGGAGCGCAGCGTCTCCAGCAACTCGACCGCTTTCAGGCCGGTGTTGCAGGCCTGCTCGACCTCGCGCTGCTGCACCTGCGCGGAGGCGAGAAGGACCAGGCCGATGGCCCGGCGGCGCGCCTTGTTCTCGGGAAGACCGTCCAGGGACTCCTGGGCGCACCGCGCCGCCGCCTCGGCCTGACCGAGGTCACGGTGGCAGTGGGCCAACTCGTCGGCCAGATAGGCCTCGTCGAAGTGCGCGATCCATGCCGGGTCGTCACCGGAGGAGGGGTCCGCCGCCTCCAGGGCGTGCACGGCCCGTCCGGACGCCGCCTGGGTGGCCCGCACGTCGCCCAGGAGCGCGTGCCCGCGGGCCTCGGCCGCGTGGAACATCGCCTCCGCGCGCGGTGTCACCCGCCCCCGCGCCCCTTCCTGCGCCGCCCGCGCCAACTGGGCGATCTCCCGCGGGTTCCCGAGCTGCGCGGCGAGGTGGCTCATGGACGCGGCGAGCACATAGCCGCCGTACCCGCGGTCGCCGGCCGCCTGCGCGAGCCGCAGCGCCTGGATGTAGTACCGCTGGGCCAGGCCCGGTTGACCGGTGTCGATCGCCATGTACCCGGCGAGTTCGGTCAACCGCGCTACGGCCGCGAACAGTTCCCGCCCGGTCGCCTCCCGGTACGACCCCGCGAGCAGCCCGGAGACCACGCTGTTGAGGTAGTGCACGACGACCGGGCGCACATGCCCGCTGCCGTACTGGTGGTCGAGGTCGACGAGCGCCTGGGTCATCGCGCGCACGGCCGCCACGTCGGACTGCCCCACGCGCGGGCCCGCCTGGCGCGCCACCTGCGAGTCGGGCGAGGAGATCAGCCAGTCGCGGCTCGGCTCGACCAGCGCGGACGCGGCGACCGAGGAGCCGGACAGGAAGTCCCGGCGGCCCACGTCACTGCGCCACAGCTCACACACCTGCTCGATGGCGCCCAGGACCGTCGGCGAGAACTGGAGCCCGACGCCGGAGGCGAGGTTCTTGCCGTTGGCCATGCCGATCTCGTCGATCGTGACCGTACGGCCGAGTTTGCGCCCGAGGGCCTCCGCGATGATCGCGGGCGCCCGGCCCCGCGGCTGCTGTCCGCGCAGCCAACGGGCCACGGACGTCTTGTCGTAGCGCAGGTCGAGGCCGTGCTCGGCGCCGCACATGTTGACCCGGCGGGCCAGCCCGGCGTTCGAGCACCCCGCCTCCTGGATGAGCGCCTGCAGCCGTTCGTTCGGCTGCCGCGCGACGAGAGGCCTTGCGGCCATGGCGTACCCCCTGTGGCTGCGGTGCCTGCCCACGCACCGAGTTGACGTGTCTTCCACCGAAAAGTTCCGGCCGAGAAGATCAATGCCCCGCCAACGTGTCGAAAATGCGAGGCATGCGAGGATTGCCGGGGTAAAGACTCGTGCCGACCCCACACGTGGTTACCCAGCTCACGCCGAGGTTCCTCCTCTGCGCCCCCGCACATGCATCCATGCGCCCCGGATGCGGAATCGATGCGCTGCCCCCGCGCGCGCAGGTCCTGGCCCGGCCGTAACCCGAGGTGGGTGCGGGAGTTGTGTTCAGCGTGGAAGAGACGATCGCGGGTACCGAAGCCGCTCAGATTCCGAAGCAGCGCGGGGAATCGCTGCTGGAGACAGCCGTACGATACGCCGAGGAGCGTCACTGGGACGTCTTCCCCGGCACCTGGCTGGAAGCCGTCGACGGGGTGCAGCGGTGCTCCTGCGGTGACCCCGCGTGCGCCGTGCCCGGGGCGCATCCCTCTCGGGAGGACTGGGCGACGCAGGCCACGGGCAGTGCGACGGTCGCGCGCCGGATGTGGCAGAAGCAGCCGACCGCTTCGATTCTGCTGCCGACCGGGCGGACCTTCGACGCGATCTCCGTGGCCGACACGGCCGGGTTCCTCGCGCTCGCGCGCATGGAGCGCATGGAGTTGACACTGGGGCCCGTGACGCTGACGCCGGATCGTCGGATGCAGTTCTTCGTGCTGCCCGGGGCGTCGGTGAAGCTGCCGGACCTGGTGCGGAAGCTGGGCTGGACGCCGTCGTCGCTCGATCTGGTGGCGCTGGGTGAGGGCGCCTACGTGGCGGCTCCCCCTACGCGCTACGGATCGTCCGGCGCCGTTCAGTGGGCCTGTCGTCCGACCCCCGCGAACCGTTGGCTGCCGGACGCCGAGGAGCTGATCTCGCCGCTTGCCTATGCGTGCGGCCGGGACAGGTGACCTGCGCGCCGCGCCGCGCCCCTACAGTTGGCGTTCATGACGTCGGCTGTGAGTGTGCGTGGTCTCTGGAAGCGGTTTGGGCAGCAAGTAGCCGTTGCCGGGATCGATCTGGAGCTCCCCGCGGGGAAGTTCATCGGTCTTGTGGGCCCGAACGGCGCCGGGAAGACCACCACTCTCTCCATGGTGACCGGGCTGCTCCGCCCCGATCAGGGGTCCGTCTCGGTCGTCGGCCACGACGTGTGGCAGGACCCGGTGGCCGTGAAGGCACGGATCGGCGTCCTGCCCGAGGGACTGCGGCTGTTCGAGCGGCTCTCCGGGCGTGAACTGCTCGGGTACTCCGGGCGGTTGCGGGGGCTGCCCGGGGGCGAGGTCGACCGGCGGGCCGCTCAGCTGCTCGACGTGCTCGATCTGGCGGGGGCCCAGCACAAGCTGGTCGTCGACTACTCGACCGGGATGCGGAAGAAGATCGGGCTCGCGGCCGCCCTGCTCCACAACCCGGAAGTGCTGTTTCTCGACGAGCCCTTCGAGGGCGTCGACCCCGTCTCCGCGCAGACCATCCGGGGCGTCCTTGAGCGGTACACCGCCTCCGGCGCCACCGTCGTCTTCTCCTCGCACGTGATGGAGCTCGTGGAGTCCCTGTGCGACTGGGTGGCCGTAATGGCCGCCGGCCGCATCCGTGCCCACGGGCCGCTCGACGAGGTACGCGGCGCCGCGCCCTCGCTGCAGCGCGCCTTCCTGGAACTCGTGGGCGCACAGGGGCAGGACGCCGGGGCGAACCTGGACTGGCTGGGCGGCGGGGCCCGATGACCGCCGACATCACCCCGGTCGTCGTACGGCTGAAGCTGTCGCTGCTGCGCAACGGGCTGCGCCAGTCCGGCGGGCGGCGGGCCGCCTACATCGCCTCGGCCGTCGCCGTACTGCTCTTCTCCGTCCTGCAGCTGCTCGGCCTCATCGCCCTGCGCGGCGACGAGCACGCCGGCTCCGTCGTCGTCCCGCTGGTGGCCGTGCTGGCGGTCGGCTGGGCCGTGATGCCGCTGTTCTTCCCCGGCGGCGACGAGACCCTCGACCCCACCCGCCTGGTGATGCTGCCGCTGCGGCCCCGGCCCCTGGTGCGGGCGCTCCTGGTGGCCTCACTGCTCGGCATAGGGCCGGTGTTCACGCTGTGCGTGCTCGTCGGGTCCGTCGTCTCGGTCGCGCACGGCGCGACGGCGTACGTCTTCTCCGTGCTCGGTGCCGTGCTCGCGCTGCTGGTCTGCGTGGCACTCGCGCGGGCCGTCGCGGTCGCCAACATCCGGCTGCTGACCAGCCGCAAGGGCCGCGATCTGGCGGTGCTGAGCGGACTCGTCATCGCCGTCGGCGCGCAGGTCGTGAACTTCGGGGCGCAGCGCCTCGGTTCGGGCGGCCTGGGGCAGCTGGACGGTCCCGCGGAGGTGTTGAAGTGGGTGCCGCCCGCGTCGGCGATCGGGGCGGTCGACTCGGCGAGTGAGGGGGCGTACGGGACCGCCGTCCTGCAACTCGCGCTGTCCGCCGCCGCACTGGCGGGACTGCTTGCGCTCTGGAGCCGTCATCTGACCCGGCTGATGACCTCCCCGGACGGCTCCACGCTCCCCTCCGCCGAGGGGGCCGCCCGGGAGCGGAAGTCGACGGGACTCGCCCGGCTGCTGCCGGCCGGCCGCACCGGCACCGTCATGGAACGCAGCCTGCGCTATGTCTGGCGCGACCCCAAGACCAAGGCCGCGTGGGTGACATCGCTGGCCATCGGGCTGATCGTGCCGGTGTTCAATGCGGTGCAGGGCACGGGGTCCATCTACTTCGCGTGCTTCGCCGCGGGCATGCTCGGCGTGCAGATGTACAACCAGTTCGGGCAGGACACCTCGGCGTTCTGGATGGTCGCGATGACGATCTCCTCGACGCGGGACGCCTACGTCGAACTACGCGCGCGTGCGCTGGCCTTGCTGGTGATCACCTTGCCGTACGCCACTGTCGTCACGGTCGTCACGACCGCGCTGATCGACGACTGGCCGAAGCTGCCCGAGGTGCTCGGTGTGTCCTTCGCGCTGCTCGGGGCGATGCTGGCGACCGGGGCGTGGACGTCGGCGCGCTTCCCTTACTCGATCCCGCAGGAGGGCTACAAGAACGTGGCCCCGGGGCAGTCCGGTCTCGCCGCGGCCGCCGTCGTCGGCGGAATGGTCTCGGCGGCCCTGCTGTGCGCCCCCGTGATCGCCCTGACGATCTGGGCCAACCTCAGCGCGGACGGCGACGACTGGAGCTGGGTGCTGCTGCCGGTCGGCGCGGTGTACGGGGCCGCCATCACCTGGACCGGCCTGCGACTGGCGGCCCCGCGCACGGCCCGCCGGCTGCCGGAGATCCTGATGGCGGTCAGCAAGGGCTGAGTGCGCTCACACAGAGCTCACACAAGACCGTCCAGGCCGTCCAGGAAGGGCTCTATGGCGGCCCGCCAGGCCTCCGGCTGGTCGTAGTGGACGAGGTGGCCGGCGTCGGCGACCTCGGCGTACTCACCGCGGGGCAGGACGCGGACCATCTCCTGGGCCTCGGCACGGCCCAGTTCGCCGTCGAGACCGCGGACGACCAGGGCGGGGCACCTGACCTGGGTGAGTTCCTCCCAGTGGGCGTCGTAGACCCAGGTCTCGCGGGACGACAGCATCTGCTCGGGCTCGAAGACGGGGCGCCAGCCGTCGGGGGACTCGGCCATCACCTCGGCGTAGAACTCGCCGCGCGCCGGGTTGGGCCGCTCCACCCAGGGGTCGTCCTCGCCGAACCACTTGCGTACGTCGGCCAGCGTGGCGAAGGGGACCGGCCAGGCCTTGAACCACTCGCCCCACTCCCGCTGCGAGGCGGCGCCGAGGGCGGAGGCCCTCATGTCGCAGATGATCACTCCGCGGACCAGGTCGGGCCGGCGGGCGGCGAGCTGCCAGGCGGTCAGGGCGCCCATGGCATGGCCGATGAGGACGGTCGGGGCGAGGCCGAGCTGTTCGAGGGCGGCCTCGGCGTCCTCGACGTACGCGTCACGGGTGAAGGCGGCCCGAGGGGGCTTGTCGCTCTGGCCGTGCCCGCGCTGGTCGAGCGCGACGGCCCGGTAGCGCTCGGAGAGCCAGCGGGCGGTGGACGCCCAGTGCGAGGCACGGCCCATCAGGCCGTGGAGTAACAGCACCCCGGGTGATCGTTTCTCCGGAGCCTGCGGGGTCTCCCCTGCCGGGTCCGCCCGGTCGGGCGGGTCGGTCTTGAGCGGGTCGGTCTTGGGAGGGTCACCGAACTCCCAGGCCGCAAGACGTACGCCGCCCGCCCCGGTCACGTCGATCCGCCGCGCCATTGGCACCCCCCTAGCTCCCCTGGCCGCTGTGCCTGCCCTGCCTGCCGATTCCTTGTCGTACACCCCTGTAGCGCACGTCCCCCGCGCCCCGTCACCCACAGACCATCGAATCTATCGAATGCGCATTCGGAAATCGGGTCTCGCGCGGTAACACCCCTCGTTCGAGTGACCCCCCTCAAGGAATGATCGCCGCAGCCGAGGGGAGATCTTCAACGGGAGGCGGACCGCTCGGGGACATCGGTCCGAGGGGAATGACCCTGGGAGCTCGGGGCTCCGGGTCAGCACAGGGGAGGACCGGCCCCGGCACCGAAAGGTGCCGGGGCCATCCCCACGTCCACGGCACATCCGCCCGCCCCCCTCAGGTCATATGCCCCACGCGACAGCCTCGCACGGGAAGCGTCGGAGCGCTGCGATTCCGCACGGTGAATCTCGGATTCGCCGAGACCCGCAAACACCCCAACCGCCTCACCGGTTCCGGGAACCGAGAACCAGTGCCGCCCCCCGCGCGGCCGCTCAGCGCTTGGCGACGAACACGTGCGAGGCGACATCCGACTCCAGCTCGGCGGCCTCGCCGCCGCTGCCCACCAGCACCCCGCCGGGCGACTCGGTCACGCTCACCACCGAACCGGGCTGCACACCCGCCCGACGCAGCGTGTACATCAGCTGCGCGTCCGTCTGGATCGGCTCGCCGATACGGCGCACGACCACCGTCTTGCCGTCGAGACCCGGGTCCAGCTCGGCCAGCGAGACCATGCCCTCGTCCAGGAAGGGGTGCGGGCCGTCCTTCTCGCCCAGCTCCTCAAGACCCGGGATCGGGTTGCCGTACGGCGACTCGGTGGGGTGGCGCAGCAGCTCCAGCACCCGGCGCTCCACCGCCTCGCTCATCACGTGCTCCCAGCGACACGCCTCCGCGTGGACCTGCTCCCACTCCAGGCCGATCACATCGACGAGCAGGCACTCCGCGAGCCGGTGCTTTCGCATCACACGGGTGGCCAGGCGCCGGCCCTCGTCCGTCAGCTCCAGGTGCCGGTCACTGGCGACGGACACCAGTCCGTCGCGCTCCATCCGCGCCACGGTCTGGCTGACGGTGGGCCCGCTCTGGTCGAGCCGCTCGGCGATCCGGGCGCGCATGGGGACCACACCTTCCTCCTCCAGCTCAAGGATGGTGCGGAGATACATCTCCGTGGTGTCGATCAGTCCGGACATACGTGCCCCTTGATGAGATCTGCCGGAAGCACGACAGCTTCCCGGTTCGTGCGCTGGCCCTGCCGTCAATTCTGCCGGATGCCACTGACAAGCGTGCCGCGCCGTTGGAACCACGCGGTTACGAGCAGGCGCGCGTCCGTATTGACATCCCACTGGTCCAGACCGCACGGTGATCCGCGACACGGCGACGAAGGGTGGGACGACGCATGGGCGACACGGGCTCCGCGAGCGCTGACGGCAGGCTGTCCGGACAGTTCCTCGACGCCGCGATCGGGCTGCTGCAGCGGCTCCGCGACGAGGAGGCCGAGTCGATCGCGGCGGCCGGTGAGCTCCTGGCCGACACCGTCGCCTCCGGCGGCCGCCTCTTCGCCTTCGGCGCCGGACACTCCTCGCTCGCCGCGCAGGACCTCGTCTACCGGGCCGGCGGACTCGCCCTGATGAACCTGCTGACCGTGCCGGGAGTCGTGGGCGTCGACGTCATGCCGGCGACCCTGGGCTCGGCCCTGGAGCGGGTGGACGGTCTCGCGAGCGCGGTCCTGACCTGCTCGCCCCTCCGCGCGGGCGACACCCTGGTGATCATCTCCCTCTCCGGCCGCAACGCGCTCCCCGTGGAGATGGCCCTCGGTGCCCGCGCCCTCGGTGTGCGGGTCATCGGCGTGACCTCGGTCGCCTACACGACGTCGACGAAGCCCCGCCACAGTTCGGGCACCTTCCTGAAGGACCACTGCGACGTCGTGCTCGACTCCAAGATCGCCCCGGGCGACGCGGAACTCTCCCTGGACACGGTCCCGGCCCCCTTCGCCCCGGCCTCCACGGTCGTGACCTCGGCGCTGCTCCAGTCCGTGATGGCCACGGCGGCGGGCGCGCTGGCGGAGCGCGGGATCGAGCCGCCGCTGCTGCGGTCGGGGAACGTGGACGGCGGCCTGGAGTGGAACGAGCGGGTCTTCGAGGAGTACGGGGACCGGATCTTCTACCGGCAGTAGGGCCCTGCGGGACAACGCAGACGACCCGCGAGCTCGGGTCCCTCCACCTTGCGGCGGGGGAGCCGGCCGGACGTTACCGGCGAGCTCGCGGGTCGGGTGACTGCGTTGAATTGGCCGGCTGCGTGCACCTCGTACACGCTGGTCCGGCACCGCACTGAATGTGGTGGCAGGCCGCTAGCCCGCAGCCACCTCGCGCGTCCGGGTTTCACTCATGTACCCGATCACCTCCCTTCGGCGTGACCCACACATTAGGAAGCGTCCCGGCGCGGATCAACCGGTTTTCCAGAAACATGTGCGGTCTCGCCGACCCAGAATGAAGACCGGGACAGAGGTGGACGCGCGGAAGGGATTGGTGACCGTGGCTGAGCTGCGGATCGTGCCCGTGGTCGGGGACGGCATGGCCGAGGAGTGGCGGCACGTGCACAACGTGATCGTGCCGCCGGCCGCCATGAGCGCCGAGGAGGTGGGCGAGCGCGTGCGGCGGTACCGGCTGGAGAACGC
The DNA here is from genome assembly GCF_049739545.1 of Streptomyces sp. SLBN-8D4. Taxonomy (NCBI): domain Bacteria; kingdom Bacillati; phylum Actinomycetota; class Actinomycetes; order Kitasatosporales; family Streptomycetaceae; genus Streptomyces; species Streptomyces sp. SLBN-8D4. Next base: position 5,442,497 of record NZ_JBMGQC010000001.1, on the reverse strand, counting down.
GTATCTCGGGGACACGCTCGTGGGCTGCTCGACCGTCCGGCCGCCGGACGGGGAGGACGCCGTGGCGACCGTCATCGCGCGTGTGCTGCCCGATTACCGGGGACGGGGTTTCGGGACGGCTCTCTACGAGAAGGGTCTTGATCATGCGCGTGTGCTCGGCGCCCGGGTGATCGAGACATGCGTGCTGGCCGTCAACGGGGACGGCGTGCGGTTCGCGCGGGCGCGCGGGTTCGTCGAGGTCGACCGGTATGTGCTGGACGGCGAGAGCGACGAGTGGATCGACCTGCGGCTGGAGCCGGACCGGAGAACTGTTTGAGGTGATTCGGAGCGTTTCCGACGTACAACGATTCCTTCAATCTTGCGGGAACCCGGTGTGTGCTGGGTCACGTTCGAGTTGAATGATTGTTGGTGAGCGAACCGACGTGCGGTACGTACGGACGCGGCAGCTGGCAGGGGGTCCAGGTGAGTGCTTCCCGGCGTAGTGGGACCACCGACGAGCTGGGGCCGGACGGGCCCGAGCCGGACGGGCCTGAGGGCTCGGGCGGCTCGGATCTGCTCGCCGCCCTGCTGGACGGCATGGACGCGGCACTGTGTGCCTTCGACGCGGACGGTGTCGTCACCCACTGGAATCGTGAGGCCGAGCGCATCCTCGGCTGGACCGCGGCCGAGGCCGTGGGGCGGCACGGCTTCGCCGGCTGGGCCGTACGGCGGGCCGACGCCGAGGAGGTCGAGGGGCGGCTGATGTCCGCCATGCAGGCGCCCGGCCGGCAGGTGCACGAGTTCGCGCTGCTGACCAAGGACGGCGGCCGGGTCCTGGTCCGCACCCAGTCCGCGGCCGTGCGCGGGCCCGACGGGAAGCCGGCCGGGGTGTACTGCGCCTTCAGCGAGGTGCACACGCAGATCGACCTGGAGCGGTCGATCGCGCTCAGCGAGGCGCTGTTCGAGGACGCCTCGTGGGGTGTCGTGCTGGTCGACGCCGATCTGCGGCCCGCCGTGGTCAACGCGCACGCGGCCCGGTCGCTGGGCGTCGGGCGTACGTCCGTGCTGGGGCGGCCGCTCGGGGAGTTGCTGGCGCAGGGCGTGGAGGAGCTGGAGAGCGCGCTGACCCATGTGCTGGCGGAGGGCGCGCCGCCGGCACCGGCCGAGATCTGGGTGACGGTGCGCACGCCGGACGGCGAGAAGCGGCGCTGCTGGCGCTGCGGCTTCGTACGGCTGTCCTCGCCGCTCGCGGAGGAGCCGGTGCCGTTGGGCGTCGCCTGGCTGTTCCAGGACGTCACCGAGGCCAAGCAGAGCGAGCAGGAGGCCTCGCTGCTGCGGTTCCGGACGAACCAGCTGCACCGGGCGGCCCGGGCGGCGGCGGAGTGCGAGGACCCGGCCGAGGCCGCCGTCGTCCATCTGGACTTCGCCCTCGCCGGGTTCGCCGACCACGCGCTGATCGACCGGGTGGCCGGGGGCGCGGTGGCCGACGGTGAGGAGACCGGTCCGGTCCGTCTCGTACGGGTCGCCGCGACGCCCTCCGGGGCACCGGGGCCGAGTCTGCAGGCGTCGGGCGCGGCCGGGCTGCCCGTGCGGTACGGGGAGGGGCATCCGGCCCTGCAGTGCGCGGACCGGGCGGGGTCGGTGCGGGCCAGTGTGGGGGCGGTGTCGGGCGACCGGGCCCGCGAGTGGGCGGAGGCCCGTCAGTGGCCGCCGGACGTGGTGCACGCGTTGTGCGCGGTGCTGCGCAGCCGGGGTCGCACCCTTGGGGTCGTGACGTTCCTGCGGGGCTCCGGGAGGGGCCAGTTCGAGCGGGGCGACGCGGTGTACGCGGAGGACGTGGCGGTACGGATCGCGGCCGCGCTGGATCTCGGTGGCGTGGTGGGCCGGGCGCAGTAGGGGGCAGGGTGCCGCGGCCGCCTGGCTCCCCCGGACTTACGGCCTTACGGTCTCACGGGTTCAGCCGCTCCACCCGCCAGCTCCCGTCCGCCTCGGCCACGTACCGCAGCCGGTCGTGCAGCCGGTTCTCGCGCCCCTGCCAGAACTCGACCTGCTGCGGCGCCACCCGGAAGCCGCCCCAGTGCGGCGGCACCGGGACCTGTTCGCCCTCGGGGTAGCGCGCGGCCAGTTCGGCGTACGCGGCGTCGACCTGCTCACGGGTCTCGACCACCGAGGACTGCTCGCTGGCCCAGGCGCCGAGCTGGGAGCCGTGCGGGCGGGTGCGGAAGTAGGCGGCGGTCTCGTCGCGGCCGGTGCGGCGGGCGAGGCCGGTGACGATGACCTGGCGGGCCATGGGGTGCCAGGGGAAGAGCAGGGAGACGTACGGGTTCTGTGCGAGGTCCTGCGCCTTGCGGGAGCCGTAGTTCGTGTAGAAGACGAAGCCCTCCTCGTCGAACTGTTTGAGCAGGACCGTGCGGGCGCTGGGACGGCCCTCGGCGTCCGCGGTGGACACGACCATGGCGTTCGGCTCGAAGAGGTGCGCCTCGGTGGCCGCCTGCTTGAACCAGCGGGCGAACTGTTCGACGGGCGTGGCGGCCAGCTCGCTCTCGGCGAGACCTTCCGCGCGGTACTGCTGGCGCATGGAGGCGGGGTCCGGGAAGACGGCGTGTGCTGCGTCGGTCACGTCGTCATCTTGCCGTACGGATCGCGTCCCCACGGGTGGTGGCACTGAGTGCCGCTTGCCCTCCCCAAAGGTGGCACTCGGGGATATCGTGGCGTCATCCGTCGTACGCATCATGAGGAGCCGCCTGATGTCCGACCACGACCCCGGCTTTGACCCCGGTTTCGTACCCGGCCTCGAAGGAGTCGTCGCGTTCGAGACGGAGATCGCCGAACCGGACAAGGAGGGCGGCGCGCTGCGGTACCGGGGCGTCGACATCGAGGATCTGGTCGGCCACGTCTCGTTCGGCAACGTGTGGGGGCTGCTGGTCGACGGCGCCTTCAATCCCGGTCTGCCGCCCGCCGAGCCGTTCCCGATCCCGGTGCACTCCGGGGACATCCGCGTGGACGTCCAGTCGGCGCTGGCCATGCTCGCCCCGGTGTGGGGGCTGAAGCCGCTGCTCGACATCGATGCCGAAAGGGCGCGTGCCGACCTCGCGCGGGCCGCCGTGATGGCCCTCTCCTACGTCGCCCAGTCCGCGCGCGGGCAGGGGCTGCCGATGGTGCCGCAGCGGGAGATCGACAAGGCGCAGTCCGTGGTCGAGCGGTTCATGATCCGGTGGCGCGGGGAGCCGGACCCGAAGCACGTGGCCGCCGTGGACGCCTACTGGACGTCGGCCGCGGAGCACGGGATGAACGCGTCGACGTTCACCGCGCGCGTGATCGCCTCCACCGGAGCCGATGTGGCCGCGGCGCTCTCCGGGGCCGTGGGGGCGATGTCGGGACCGCTGCACGGCGGGGCGCCGTCCCGGGTGCTCGGGATGATCGAGGAGATCGAGCGGACCGGGGACGCCGAGGCGTACGTCAAGCAGGCGCTGGACCGCGGTGAGCGGCTGATGGGGTTCGGGCACCGGGTGTACCGGGCCGAGGACCCCCGCGCGCGCGTGCTGCGGCGGACCGCGCGGGAGCTGGGGGCGCCGCGGTTCGAGATCGCGGAGGCGCTGGAGAAGGCGGCGCTGGCGGAGCTGCACGCGCGGCGGCCGGACCGGGTGCTCGCCACCAACGTGGAGTTCTGGGCGGCGATCGTCCTCGACTTCGCGGAGGTGCCGGCGCACATGTTCACGTCGATGTTCACGTGCGCGCGTACGGCGGGCTGGTCGGCGCACATTCTTGAGCAGAAGCGGACGGGACGGTTGGTGCGGCCGTCCGCGCGGTATGTGGGGCCCGGCTCGAGGAATCCTCGGGACATCGAGGGTTACGAGAGCATCGCCCACTGAGGGGATTGCCGAGGAGCGTGGGCGACTGCGAGTCCGTGGGGGCTGGTCGCGCAGTTCCCCGCGCCCCTGAGGAGCTACAGCAGCGCCTCGTTCAGTAGTGCTGTCCACTGCGTGACCACTCTGTCCCGCCTGGCCTTGTCGTCCGTCAGCAGGTTTGCCAGGCCCAGACCCCTCGCCATGTCCAGGAGGCCCTGGACGGTCTCGCGGACGCCGGGGCGGGACTCGTCCGCTCCCAGCAGCTCCACGGCGATGCGGTGCGTCTCCCGGCCGACACGCGCCTCCAACTCGGTCACCTGCGGGCGCAGTTGCTCCTCGTTGGAGGCGGCGACCCACAGGTGGAGGGCGGCGCGGAACAGCGGGCCGGTGTAGAGGTCGACGAGGGCGGAGATCACCGCGCGCCGGTCGTCCGCCGCGCCCTGCGGGAACAGGGCGCACAGGGCCGTGGAGCGTTCTTCGGCGACGTATTCGACGGCCGCGGTGAACAGGGCCTCGCGGGTCGGGAAGTGGTGCTGGGCGGCGCCTCGGGAGACGCCGGCGCGTTCGGCGACGACGGTGACGGTGGAGCCGGCCCAGCCGTGTTCGGCGAGGCAGGCCACGGCCGCTTCGAGGAGGCGCTGCCGGGTGGCCCGGCTGCGGTCCTGCTTGGGTACGCGGTCGGCGCGGTCGCCGATCGTGGTCACACCGCCCATGAGGGATCCCGTCGTTCCAGGAAGGCTGTCATGCCCTCGCGCGCGTGCGGTGAGGCGAACAGCCGGGCCGAGAGCGCGGTCAGGTCGGCCGCGTCCCGGTCGAAGGTCTCCAGCACCTTAGCCGTGAGCAGCCGTTTCGTCTCGGCCAGGGCTTCGGGGGCGGCCCGGCGCAGACCGTCGAGGATCGGTTCGAGTACGGCGTCCACGTCGTCGCCGGCCGTAGTCACCAGGCCGGTGCGGGCCGCCTCGGCCGCGTCGAAGCGCTCGCCGGTGAGGTAGTGGCGGGCGAGGGCGCGGGGGTCGGTGCGGGGCAGCAGGGTCAGCGAGATGACCGCGGGGGCGACCCCGATGCGTACCTCGGTGAAGGCGAAGGTCGACTCGGTGGACGCGGCGGCGATGTCGCAGGCGGCGAGGAGGCCGAGGCCGCCCGCGCGGACGTGCCCGGTGACGCGTGCGACGACCGGTTTGTCCAGCTCCACGATCTGCCGCAGGAGCCCGACCAGGGTCTCCGGGTCCGGGGGGTCCTTCAGGTCGGCGCCCGCGGAGAAGGTGGTGCCGGTGTGGGTGAGGACGATCGCGCGGACCTCGCCGTCCTTGGCGCAGTCGGCCAGAGCGGAGGCGAGCTCCCCCACCAGCGCCGCCGACAGGGCGTTGCGGTTGTGCGGGGAGTCGAGGGCGAGGGTCTCGACTCCCCGCGCGCGGGTACGGGTGATCAGTGTCATGTGCGCTCCCTGAGCTGCCGTCGGAGGATCTTGCCGGAGGCGGCCCGGGGCACCGCGTCGATGAAGGTGACCTGGCGGACGCGCTTGTAGGGGGCGACGCGCTCGGCGACGTGCATCATGACCTCGCTCTCGGAGAGGTCGGGCGCGGCCGGCTGGCGGACGACGAAGGCGTGCGGGACCTCGTTGCCCTGGTCGTTGTAGGTGCCGATGACGGCCGCGTCGGCGATGGCGGGGTGGGTGAGCAGGACGGCCTCCAGTTCGGCGGGGGCCACCTGGAAGCCCTTGTACTTGATGAGCTCCTTGACCCGGTCGACGACGAACAGCCAGCCGTCGGCGTCGACATGGCCGACGTCCCCGGTGTGCAGCCAGCCGTCGGGGTCGATCATCGCGGCGGTGTCGTCGGGGCGGCCGAGGTAGCCCTTCATGATCTGCGGGCCGCGGATGAGGATCTCGCCGGGCTCGCCGGTGTCGAGGTCCTTGTCGGGGTCGTCGAGGGACACGATCCGCATCTCGGTGCCGGCGATGAGCTTGCCGACGGTTCCGGGCGGCGCCTCGCGCATGGCGGACAGGGGGACGACGTGGGTGCCGGGCGAGAGTTCCGTCATGCCGTACGCCTGGCCGACGGGCGGCAGGCCCAGCCGGGCCGAGCAGGCGGCGGCGAGTTCGGCGTCCAGCGGGGCGGCGGCGCTGACGATGTAGCGCAGGGACGAGAGGTCGTACTGCTCGATCAGCGGGTGCTTGGCGAGGGCGAGGACGATCGGCGGGGCCACGTACAGGCCGGTGATGCGGTGGTTCTGGATGGCCGCGAGGAAGGTCTCCAGGTCGAAGCGGGGCAGGACGACGACGGAGGCGCCCTGGCGCAGGGGCGCGTTCATGAGGGCCGTGAGGCCGTAGATGTGGAAGAAGGGCAGGACCGCGAGGACGCGGTCCTCGGGGCCCGCCGACATCAGCGGTTCGAGCTGGGCGAGGTTGGTGGCGATCTGGCGGTGCGTGAGCATCACGCCCTTGGGGGTGCCGGTGGTGCCCGAGGAGTACGGCAGGGCCGCCACGTCCGTCACGGGGTCGATGGCCATGTCCGGCTCAGGGGCCGTCGAGGCCAGCAGGTCGATCAGGGAGCGGTGACCGGTGGCGCTGTCGCAGACGAAGATCTCCCGTACCCCGCCCGCGAGTTCGGCCGCCCGGCGAGCGGTCTCCAGGAGCGGGGAGACGGTGACGATCCAGCGGGCCGCGGAGTCGTTGAGCTGCTTGGCGAACTCCTCCGGCGTGCAGAGCGGGTGCACGGTCGTGACGGAGGCGCCCGCGCGCGTGGCCGCGTAGAACGCGGTCGGGAAGGCGATCGTGTTGGGGCTGTGCAGCGCGAGCACGTCCCCCTTGGTGACGCCCGCCTCCGCGAGTCCCGCGGCGACCCGGCGGTGGAACCGGTCGAGCTGTCCGTACGTGAGGGTGGTGCCGTCGGTGCCGTCGATCAGGGCGGGCGCGTCACCGAACTCGGCGGCCCGGGCCAACACCGCCTCGTGGATGGGTAGTTCCAGGGGCTGGACGTCTGCGTACTCGCTGCGGAACACGGTTCCTCCAAGACGGCCTGACACCGGGTCGGCCTAGTACGACTTGGGCAGGCCCAGGGTCTGGTGGGAGACGTAGTTGAGAATCATCTCCCTGCTGACCGGTGCGATACGAGCCACGCGCGCGGCCGTTATCAGCGAGGCGATCCCGAACTCCCGGGTGAGGCCGTTGCCGCCGAGGGTGTGGACGGCCTGGTCCACGGCCTTCACGCAGGCCTCCCCCGCGGCGTACTTGGCCATGTTGGCGGCCTCTCCCGCGGCCACGTCCTCGCCCTCGTCGTAGAGGCAGGCGGCCTTCTGCATCATCAGGCGGGCCAGTTCGAGGTCGATGTGGGCCTGGGCGAGGGGGTGGGCGATCGCCTGGTGGGCGCCGATGGGGGTGTTCCACACCGTGCGGTCCTTGGCGTAGGTGATCGCCTGGGAGAGCGCGTAGCGGCCCATGCCGATCGCGAAGGCGGCCGTCATGATGCGTTCGGGGTTGAGGCCGGCGAAGAGCTGGAGGAGGCCCGCGTCCTCGTCCCCCACGAGGGCTTCGGCGGGGAGGCGTACGTCGTCGAGGGTGAGCTCGAACTGCTTCTCCTGGGCGTTCAGTTCCATCTCGATGTGGCGCCTGCCGAATCCCGGGGCATCACGCGGGACGATGAACAGGCAGGGCTTGAGGCGGCCGGTGCGGGAGTCCTCCGTACGGCCGACGATGAGGGTGGCGTCGGCTATGTCGACGCCGGAGACGAAGACCTTGCGGCCGGTCAGCAGCCAGTCGGCGCCGTCGCGGCGGGCCGTGGTGCTGATGCGGTGGCTGTTGGAGCCGGCGTCGGGTTCCGTGATGCCGAACGCCATCGTGCGGGTGCCGTCGGCGAGTGCGGGCAGCCAGTCGCGCTTCTGGGACTCCGTGCCGAACCGCGCGATCACGGTGCCGCAGATGGCCGGGGACACGATCATCATCAGGAGGGGGGCGCCGGCTGCGCCGAGCTCCTCCAGGACGATGGAGAGTTCGGCGATTCCGCCGCCTCCACCGCCGTATGCCTCCGGCAGGTTGACGCCGAGGTAGCCGAGCTTGGCTGCCTCGGACCAGAGTTGCTCTCTGTCGTAGTCGCGGCCGTGGCGTTTGCCCAGGGCGGAGACGGCTTGCCTCAGAGACTTGTGTTCTTCGGTTTCGATCGTGGGCATGTGGCTCCTTCGTCGGGGCTGGTCGCGCTCGCGCGGCGGTAGCCGCACATCGATACGGCCCCGCGCCCCTAGGTGGGTACTACAACCGCCAGTAGAGAACCGACCGTTACTTGTTGGCCAGGCACTGCGTTCAGGACGGTCAGCGTGCCCGTCACCGGCGCCGTGATCCTGTGTTCCATCTTCATCGCCTCCAGCCACAGCAGCGGCTGGCCGGCCTCCACGGCGGATCCCTCCGTCAGGCCGTCCGCGACCCGGACGACCGTCCCCGGCATGGGGGCCAGCAAGGAGCCCGGGGCGAGCTGGGCGGTCGGGTCCGGGAAGCGGGGCAGCGCCGTCAGGGCCGTGCCCCCCACGTGGACCTGGTCGCCGTACCGGGCCACCTCGAACGTCCGCCGCACGCCGTCCACTTCGAGTACGACCTCGCTCGCGCCCGCGTGGATCACCCGGACCCCGTCCGCCTCCAGGCCGTCGCGCGTATGCCGGTAGCGGACCTCGTGCTCCTCCCCCGCCATCGCGTACCGCTTCGTCTGCGGGGCCGAGTGCAGGTTGCGCCAGCCGCCGAAGCGGGAGCGGCCGGCGGCGTCCGCGAGGGCCGCCGCCAGGGGGGCGTACGGCTCCCCGGTCCCGCCGACGAGTTCCGTGAGGTGGCGGTCGTAGAAGCCCGTGTCCATGCGGGCCGTCGTGAACTCCTTGTGGCGCAGGGAGTTCACCAGCAGGTCCCGGTTGGTGGTCGGGCCGTGGATCGTCGCCTTCTCCAGGGCGCCCGCGAGTCTGCGGACCGCCTCCGCGCGCGTGGGGGCGTGTGCGACGACCTTGGCGAGCATCGGGTCGTAGTGGACGCCGATGTCGTCGCCGTTCGCGTAGCCCGTGTCCAGGCGGACGGACGGGGGGACCGAGAAGCGGTGCAGGGTGCCGGTCTGGGGGGTCCAGTCCCGGGCGGGGTCCTCGGCGTAGAGGCGGGCCTCGACGGCGTGGCCGCGCGCGCGTGGTGGGTCGTCGGGGAGCGGGGCGCCTTCGGCGACACGGATCTGTTCCGCCACCAGGTCGATGCCGAACACGGCCTCCGTCACCGGGTGTTCGACCTGGAGGCGGGTGTTCATCTCCAGGAAGTGCGCCTCGGTGCCGGAGACCAGGAACTCGACCGTGCCCGCGCCCACGTAGTCCACCGCACGCGCCGCCCGTACCGCCAGCTCGTGCAGTTCCGCCCTGAGGTCGTCGGGGAGTCCGGGGGCCGGGGCCTCCTCGATCACCTTCTGGTGGCGGCGCTGGAGGGAGCAGTCGCGGGTGCCCAGGGCCCAGACCGTGCCGTGGGTGTCGGCGAGGATCTGGACCTCGACGTGACGGCCGTCCTCGACGTACGGCTCGACGAAGACCTCGCCGTCGCCGAAGGCGCCGGCGGCCTCGGCGCGTGCGCTCTCCAGGGCGGCCGTCAGGTCCTCCATGCGGCGCACGATCCGCATGCCGCGGCCTCCGCCGCCCGCGGCCGCCTTCACCAGCACCGGCAGATCGGCCGGCGTCACGTCCCCCAGGGGCGCGAGGCCCATCAGTTCCTTGGCGCGCGTCTTGGACGCCATCGCCTCGATCGCGGACGGCGGCGGCCCGATCCAGACCAGGCCCGCGTCCAGCACGGCCCGCGCGAAGTCGGCGTTCTCGGAGAGGAAGCCGTAGCCGGGGTGCACGGCGTCGGCGCCGGAGGCCAGCGCCGCCTTCACGATCAGGTCGGCGCGCAGGTAGGTGTCGGCGGGGGCCGCGCCCGGAAGCCGTACGGCCGTGTCCGCCACGCGCGTGTGGAGGGCGTTCGCGTCCGGGTCCGAGTGCACGGCGACCGTCCGGATCCCCAGCTCATGGCAGGTGCGGAAGATCCGGCAGGCGATCTCGCCCCGGTTGGCGACGAGCACAGAAGTGATCACTGAAGGGTTCCTCACATCCGGAAGACGCCGAAGCCGCCGCGGGCGCCCTCGTAGGGCGCGGTGTGGATCGCGGACAGGCACAGTCCCAGTACGGTCCGGGTGTCGCGGGGGTCGATGACGCCGTCGTCGTAGAGCCGCCCGGACAGGAACATGGGCAGCGACTCGGACTCGATCTGCTGCTCCACCAGGGCGCGCAGGGCGGCGTCGCCCTCTTCGTCGTACGGCAGTCCCTTCGCGGCGGCCGACTGGCGGGCGACGATGGAGAGCACGCCGGCGAGCTGCTGGGGGCCCATGACGGCCGACTTGGCGCTGGGCCAGGCGAAGAGGAAACGGGGGTCGTAGGCGCGCCCGCACATGCCGTAGTGGCCCGCGCCGTACGAGGCGCCCATCAGGACGGAGAGGTGCGGGACCTTCGAGTTGCTGACCGCGTTGATCATCATCGCGCCGTGTTTGATGATGCCGCCCTGCTCGTACTCCTGGCCGACCATGTAGCCGGTGGTGTTGTGCAGGAAGAGCAGCGGGATGTCGCGCTGGTTGGCCAGCTGGATGAACTGGGCCGCCTTCTGGGACTCCTCGGAGAACAGGACCCCCTGGGCGTTGGCCAGCACCCCGATCGGATAGCCGTGGAGCGCCGCCCACCCCGTCACCAGGCTCGTCCCGTACAGGGGCTTGAACTCGTCGAAGTCGGAGGCGTCGACGATCCGGGCGATCACCTCGCGCGGGTCGAAGGGGGTGCGGAGGTCGCCGGGGACGATTCCCAGCAGTTCGTCGGCCGGGTACTTGGGCGGTTCGGCGGGGCCCGGATCGCCGTACGCCTTGCGGTGGTTGAGACGGGACACGACCCGGCGGGCCTGTCTGAGGGCGTCCTGCTCGTCCACGGCGAAGTAGTCCGCGAGACCCGACACGCGCGCGTGCATCTCGGCGCCGCCGAGGGACTCGTCGTCGCTCTCCTCGCCGGTCGCCATCTTGACGAGGGGCGGGCCGCCGAGGAACACCTTGGCCCGCTCCTTGACCATGATCACGTGGTCGGACATGCCGGGGACGTAGGCGCCGCCGGCCGTCGAGTTGCCGAAGACGACGGCGACGGTCGGTATCCCGGCCGCCGACAGCCTCGTCAGGTCCCGGAAGATCGCTCCGCCCGGGATGAAGATCTCCTTCTGCGAGGGCAGGTCGGCGCCGCCGGACTCCACCAGGCTGATGCAGGGCAGCCGGTTGGCGAGGGCGATGTCGTTGGCCCGCAGGGCCTTCTTCAGCGACCACGGATTGCTCGCGCCGCCGCGCACGGTCGGGTCGTTGGCGGTGATCAGGCACTCCACACCCGCCACCACCCCGATCCCGGTGACGAGGGAGGCGCCGACCGTGTAGTCGCTGCCCCAGGCGGCCAGCGGGGACAGTTCGAGGAAGGGCGTGTCGGGGTCGAGGAGCAGTTCGATGCGCTCGCGGGCGAGCAGCTTGCCGCGCCCCCGGTGCCGCTCGACGTACTTCTCGCCGCCGCCCGCGAGCGCCTTGGCGTGCTCGGTGTCCAGCTCGGCGAGCTTGGCGAGCATGACTTCGCGATGGGACCGGTAGTCGGAACCCGCCGGGTCGAGACCGGAGTTGATGATCGTCAAAGCAGAGCCTCCGGGATCTCCAGGTGGCGGGAGCGCAGCCATTCGCCGAGTGCCTTGGCCTGCGGGTCGAAGCGGTGCTGGGCGGCGACGCCCTCGCCGAGGATGCCCTCGACGACGAAGTTCAGGGCTCGGAGGTTGGGGAGGTCGTGGCGGGTGACGGGCAACTCGGCCGTCTCCGGGAGGAGTTCACGCAGACGGTCGACGGTGAGGGTGTGGGCGAGCCACCGCCATGCCTCGTCCGTCCGGGCCCAGACCCCGATGTTGGCGTTGCCGCCCTTGTCGCCGCTGCGGGCGCCCGCGATCAGACCGAGGGGAGCCCGGCGGGTGGGGCCTTCCGGCAGCGGTTCGGGCAGGGGTGGTGTCGGGGGATCCTCAAGTACGGCGGCCTCCCGGACTGCCGGCGCCACTGGGAGCCGTCGCCCGTCGTGGAGGACGGCCACATGGCCCACCGCCCGATGGGGGACGTACACATCCTCGAAGACCCCGTAAGGCGAGCCCTTTCCCGGTGGGGCCAGCACATGGAACCCGGGGTAGCTCGCGAGGGCCAGCTCCACGGCGGCCCCGCTGAGCGCCCGTCCGACGAGGTCCTGGTCCGCGTCCCGGACGACCAGCCTCAGCAGGGCGCCGGCGGTTTCCTCCGTCTCTGCGTCCGGGCGGTCCGTGCGGACCAGGTCCCAGCGCACGTCGGAGACCTTGGCCAGGTGTGGCTCCAGCTGCTCCCGCACCAGTGCGGCCTTGGCCTCGATGTCGAGGCCGGTCAGGACGAAGGCGACCTCGTTGCGGAAGCCGCCGAGGCGGTTGAGGCCGACCTTGAGGGTGGGGGGCGGGGCCTCGCCGCGTACGCCGGAGATCCGGACGCGGTCGGGGCCGTCCTGGGTGAGCCGGACGGTGTCGAGGCGGGCGGTGACGTCGGGACCGGCGTACCGGGCGCCCTGCGTCTCGTACAGCAGCTGGGCCGTCACCGTGCCGACGTCCACGAAGCCGCCGGTGCCGGGGTGCTTGGTGATGACGGCGGTGCCGTCCTCGTGGAGTTCGGCGAGGGGGAAGCCGGGCCTTCGCAGATCGTGCCCGCCCTCGGCGAAGAACGCGTAGTTCCCGCCGGTCGCCTGGGTCCCGCACTCCAGGACGTGCCCGGCGACGACGGCTCCCGCGAGGCGGTCGTACTCCCCAGGACCCCAGCCGAAGTGGGCGGCGGCGGGCCCGGTGACCAGGGCCGCGTCCGTCACCCGGCCGGTGACGACCACGTCCGCGCCCTCGCGCAGACAGGCGGCGATGCCGAAGCCGCCGAGGTAGGCGTGGGCGGCGAGACTGCCGGGGTGCTCGGCGGTCAGGTCGTCGCCCTCGACATGGGCGACGTTCACGTCCAGGCCCAGCCGGTCGGCCAACTCCCGGATGCGGGCGGCGAGTCCGGCGGGATTGAGGCCACCCGCGTTGGTGACGATCCTGACCCCCCGCTCCCGCGCCGTCCCCAGGCACTCCTCCAACTGCCGCAGGAATGTACGGGCATACCCGGCCCCCGGGTCCTTCAGCCGGTCCCGGCCCAGGATGAGCATGGTCAGCTCGGCGAGATAGTCGCCGGTGAGGACGTCGAGTTCACCGCCGGTGAGCATCTCGCGCAGGGCGTCGAAGCGGTCGCCGTAGAAGCCGGAGGCGTTGCCTATGCGGAGGGTCGTCCCACGGCCCACTCGGTCGGACGGTGGCTCTTGCTTGCCGGTACGGAGGGTCATCCGGCCGTTCCCTTCGCCGGGCGTCCGGCGCCGGGCGGGCCCGCGAAGGCCTGGGCGATGTCGAGCCACCGGCCCGCGTCCTCGCCCTCCGCGCGCAGGGCGAGGTCGGCGTGATGTGCCCGTTGGGTGACCAGGAGGCAGAAGTCGAGGGCGGGGCCGGTGACGCGGTCGGTGGCATCCTCGGGGCCGTAGGTCCACAACTCGCCGGAGGGGGCGGTGAGTTCGACGCGGAACGGCTCGAAGGGCGGGGTCAGTCCGTGCACGCCGAAGGCGAAGTCGCGGGTGCGGATGCCGAGCCGGACGATGTGCCGGATTCGGTCGGTGGGCGCACGGGTCACCCCCAGAGCGTCCGCCACGTCCAGGCCGTGGGCCCAGGTCTCCATGAGGCGGGCGGTGGCCATGGAGGCGGTGGACATGGGCGGGCCGTACCAGGGGAAGCGGGCCCCCTCGGGTGCCGCGCGCAGGGCCTCCGCCAGGTCCTCCCGTCCCGCCCGCCAGTAGGCGAGCAGTCGCGCCGGAGGCTTGCGGGCACCCTCCTCCGCGCCTTCGTCCACGAAGTCCCCGGGCGCGGTCATCGCCTTCTCGACCTCGCGGGAGAAGGCCTTCTGGTCGGTGACGGCGAGCAGGGAGGAGTGGTCGGTCCAGGCGAGGTGGGCGATCTGGTGGGCGACGGTCCAGCCGGGGGCGGGGGTCGGCGACGACCACTGCTCCTGGCTCAACTCGGCTACCAGCAGGTCGAGTTCCTCGCTCTCCGCACACAGGTCGTCGATGACGGGCGTGGGGTCTGCCATGGGGTGAGGATGTCAGCGACGCCAGAAACAAGCAAGCGTGCTTGCATTAATTTGGCGGACCGATGGTCACCTCCCGCCGCTGGCCGAAGACCCGATATTCGGAGGCGCCCGCCTCCGCCCTCGCAGTAGGGTCCCCCGGTGATCGATGACGACGGGTACTTCGGAGAGTCCGTCGCGGCGACGTACGACGCGTCGTCGGCGGCGATGTTCGCACCCGGGGCGGTCGAACCGGCCGTGGCCTTGCTGGCGGAGCTCGCCGGCGAGGGGCGGGCCCTGGAGCTGGGTGTCGGAACCGGGCGGATCGCGTTGCCGCTGGCGCGGCTCGGGGTCGAGGTGCACGGCATCGAGCTGTCCCGGGCGATGGCGGACCGGCTGCGGGCCAAGCCCGGGGGTGAGGCGGTCGGGGTGACGATCGGGAACTTCGCGACGGCCCGAGCGCCCGGCACGTTCTCGGTCGCTTACCTGGTCTTCAACACGATCATGAACCTGACGACCCAGGACGCCCAGGTGGACTGCTTCCGCAATGTCGCGGCCCATCTGGAGCCGGGCGGGACCTTCGTGGTGGAGGTCATGGTCCCCCAGCTGCGCAAGCTGCCTCCCGGGCAGAACACGGTGCCGTTCCACGTCGGCACGGACCGCCTCGGGTTCGACACGTACGACCTCGCCACGCAGGCGATGTCCTCCCACCACGTCAGGGTCTCGGAGGACGGCCAGGGCTCCTTCCGGTCCATCCCCTTCCGCTACGTCTGGCCCGCGGAGCTGGACCTCATGGCACGGCTGGCCGGGATGCGGCTGCGGGAGCGGTGGGACAACTGGAGCCGGGAGCCTTTCACGAGCGAGAGCGAGTCATGCGTCTCGGTGTGGGAGAAGATCACGGACTGACCAGCGGGGCCGGTCCTTCCCGGCCGCCCTGAGCCATACGACTGGGCGCGGTGTGCGGGGCCTCGACGCCGACCGGGGCACCTGCCCCAGGCCGTCGGACAGCTGGCTGCGGGGTGGGGTGTCCGGGGCGTCGACGCCGATGGGGGGGCAGCCGCCCCGCACCGGCAGACACCTCAGCGCGGACGAGATGACCGAGACCTCGACACCGACCGAGGCAGGCCACCGCACCCGCCGGACAGCTGGGCGCAAACAAGGTCCCCGGCCCTCGACACCGACCGGAGCCAACCGCCCCACACCACCAGACACTGGGGCGCAGGCGCCCGTACCCCACCCCGGCAGCCCCGCAGCCTCCGCAGCCCGTCGCAAGCGGCCCCGGCGCCCCGCGCCGCCCCCGGGCACCCCTCACCCAAGCCCCGGACCACACCCCCGTACGGCACGCACCGCCCCCGTAAGGCTCACGGAGTGATCGCCTTGCCCCGTCCCACCTGCGTCCGCACCGCTCCCATGCTCGCCGCGATCACGAGGGCGACGGCGAGGGCCTGGAGCGGGGACAGGGACTGGTCGAGGATCAGGAAGCCCGCGAGGGCGGCCATGGCCGGCTCCAGGCTCATGAGGATCGCGAAGGTGGAGGCGGGCAGGCTGCGCAGGGCGAGGAGTTCGAGGGTGTAGGGCAGGACGGAGGACATCAGGGCCACCGCCGCGCCGAGGCCCACGGTCACTGGGTCGAGGAGCCTGGCGCCGGACTCCGCGATGCCGAGCGGCAGGAACGCCAGCGCGCCGATCGCCATCGCGAGGGCGAGGCCGTCGGCCTGCGGGAAGCGGCGGCCGGTGCGCGCGCTGAAGACGATGTACGACGCCCACATGGCGCCCGCGCCCAGTGCGAACAGGACACCCGCCGGGTCCAGGTCGCCGAAGTCCCCGCCGCCGAGGAGGAAGACCCCGGCGAGCGCGAGTCCGGCCCAGACGGTGTTGACCGCGCGGCGGGAGGCGAGCACCGAGAGGGCGAGCGGACCGAGGAACTCCAGGGTCACGGCGGCGCCGAGCGAGATGCGGTCCACGGCCTGGTAGAAGAGGCCGTTCATCGCGGCCAGGGTGAGGCCGAAGACGACGACCGTGCCCCAGTCGGTGCGGGTGTGCCCGCGCAGCCGGGGCCGGCAGATCACCAGCAGGACGACGGCGGCCACGAGCAGTCGCAGGGTCACCACCCCGAGGGCGCCCGCCCTGGGCATCAGGGTCACGGCCAGCGCCGCGCCGAACTGCACGGAGACGCCTCCGGCCAGCACCAGTCCGACGGGACCGAGGGAGCCGAAGCCGCCGGGCCCCGGCGGGGGTGGGGTGGCCGCCGAGGTCGGCGACGACGTCGGGGCGCTGCTGGAGGTGGTCACGGGACTTCCAGGGGTCGACTCGGGGTACGTCCATCATGCTGCACTACTCAGTTCACGATAGTGGACCCAGTCATGTGCGTAAACCCGTTATACGGCTGTCCCCCTACGACGGCTCCCGCACCATGAAGACGTCGACCGAATCCTCGGACTCCACGCTGAACCCGTGGCGCTCGTACAGCCGCCGGGCCGCGCTGCCCTGGAGGACGTTCAGGCGGACGAGTTCGCCGTCGGCGTCGGTCCGGGCAAGCAGACCGCGCAGGACGGCCGAGCCGAGGCCGAGGCCCTGGAGTTCCGGGGCGATGAAGAAGTGCTCCAGCCAGTGGCCGTCCTCGGCCGGGCGCAGGGCGACGCAGCCCGCGAAACGGTCCTCGGCCTCGATGATCGACAGGTGTCGCGCGATGAAGGCGTCCCGGAACCGCTGCCGTACCCGGTGCTCGTCGAACCGGCCCAGCCGCTCCAGGTCGGGGCGCATGACCACGGCCCGCAGTTCGGCTATGACCTCGACGTCGGCCGGTGTCGCGGGACGCAGAGTCCAGGCCGTGAGACGCGTGTTCGTTTCCACGGCCGGAGTATCCCAACGGCTCCCGCGAGCAGGGACCAGGAGGATCAGAACTCAAAACGCAGAACTCAGGACTCAGGGCTCAGGACTCAGGACTCAGGACTCGTTTCGAGTGCCTCCGCCAGCACCTCCGCCAGATGTCTCCCCCGTACACCCGCCAGCTGCTCCAGCTGCGTACGGCAGGAGAACCCGTCGGCCAGCACCACCGCGTCCCGCGGAGCCTGCCGTACCGACGGCAGCAGCTGTTCCTCCGCGCAGGCCCTGGACACTTCGAAGTGCCCTTTCTCGAAGCCGAAGTTGCCGGCGAGTCCGCAGCAGCCGCCGCTCAGGTCGCCGGCGAGTCCCGCGGCCTCGCGCAGCCGGCGGTCGGCGGTGTCGCCCAGGACCGCGTGCTGGTGGCAGTGGGTCTGGCCGACGACCGGGCGGTTCAGGGCCGGTGGCCGCCAGTCGGGGGCGAGCCGTTCCAGGGCCTCCGCGAAGGTCAGGACCCGGGAGGCGAGACGGGCGGCCCGCGGGTCGTCGTGCAGCAGTTCCGGCAGGTCGGTACGGAGGGCGGCGGCGCAGCTCGGTTCCAGGACGACGACCGGGGCCCGGGTCTCCAGCACCGGGGTCATCAGGTCGAGGGTGCGGCGCAACACCGTACGGGCGCGGTCGAGTTGTCCGGTCGACACGTACGTCAGGCCGCAGCAGACCCGGCCCCGGCCCCGCAGGAGGGACACCGGGTCGAGGGCGACCGTCCTGCCGTCGCCCACCGGCGGCTTCTCCAGGTGCACGGTGGGCGGCAGCGCCACCCGCAGCCCCGCCGCCTCCAGCACCCGTACGGCCGCCTGCCCCACGGACGGGGAGAGGTGCTCGGTGAAGGTGTCCGGCCACAAAATGACCAGGTCACCGGTGCCGCGCGCGTTCCGCCCGGGGGCGTTCCGCCCGTCCCACCACCGGCTGAACGTCTCCGTCGCCACCTTCGGGATCCGCCGCTCGGGCGTGATCCCGCCGAGCCGCTTGGCGAGGGCCGCCAACGGCCGTACCGAGGCAAGGGCGTTGACCACCGCGGCCGCCCGCACCCGGTCCACCCGGCGCAGCCACTCCGGCAGCCGGCCCATGCTGTGGTGGGACGCCGGGCGCCGCCGCCCCGCGTAGTGGTGGTGCAGGAACTCCGCCTTGTACGTGGCCATGTCGACGCCGACCGGGCAGTCGGAGCGGCAGCCCTTGCAGGACAGGCACAGGTCCAGCGCGTCGCGGACCTCCGTGGACCGCCAGCCGTCGGTGACCAGTTCACCGGCCAGCATCTCGTGCAGCAGCCGGGCACGCCCGCGCGTGGAGTGCGCCTCCTCGCCGGTGGCCCGGAAGGACGGGCACATGACGGCGGGCCCGGACGACCCTGCCGTACGGCATTTCGCGACCCCGACGCAGCGGCGTACGGCGGCGGAGAAGTCTCCGCCGTCGGCCGGGTAGCCGAAGGCGACGTCGACCGGCTCGCGGGGCAGGACGGAGAAGCGGAGGTTGGTGTCGAGGGGGGCCGGGCGGACCAGCATCCCCGGGTTGAGCAGGTCGTCCGGGTCCCACACCGCCTTCGCCCGCTCGAACAGGGCGACCATCTCGTCGCCGTACATCTTCGGCAGCAGTTCGGCCCGCGCCTGCCCGTCCCCGTGCTCGCCGGACAGGGACCCGCCGTGGGCCGCCACGAGCTCGGCGAGCTCCTCGGAGAAGCGGCGGAACCGCCCGATCCCCGCCCGCGTCAGCAGGTCGAAATCGATGCGGACGTGGATGCAGCCGTCGCCGAAGTGTCCGTACGGGGTGCCGCGCAGCCCATGTGCTCCCAGCAGCTCCCGGAAGTCGCGCAGATACGCGCCCAGCCGCGGCGGCGGCACCGCGCAGTCCTCCCAGCCGGGCCACGCCTCGGAACCGTCCGGCATCCGGGTCGCCGTACCGCTGGCGTCCTCGCGGATGCGCCACAGGGCCCGCTGTCCGGCCGGGTCGGTCACCACGTGCGCGTCGAGGACGTCGGCCGCGCGCACGATCTCCACCGCACGCGCGCGTGCCTCGCTTCCGGAAGAGCCGCCCGTCTCCACGAACAGCCACGCGCCGCCCCGCGGCAGCGCGGCCGCCGAGGGCACCAGGTCGGCCGCCATGCCCTCCACCGTCAGGGGGCGGTGCACCAGCAGCCCGGCGGCGGCCTCGGCGGCCGCGCCCTCGTCCGCGTACCCGAGGACCGCGAGGGCACGCGCGGGCGGCGCCTCCACCAGCCGGACCACGGCCTCGGTGAGCACGCCGAGGGTGCCCTCGCTGCCGCAGAAGGACCGGGCGACGTCGGCCCGGTGCTCCGGCAGGAGGGCGTCCAGGGCGTACCCGGAGATCCGCCGGGGCAGCTCGGGGAAGCCGGTCCGCAGGCGGGAGAGCTCGCCATCGACCAGCTCCCGCAGTCCCGCCGGCGCCCCGGCCCAGCCCTGCCCGAGCCGCAGCCGCTCACCGCGCGCGGTCACGACGTCGAGCTCGCTCACACTGCCCGCGGTGGTCCCCCATGCCACGGAGTGCGAGCCGCAGGAGTTGTTCCCGATCATCCCGCCGAGCGTGCACCGGCTGTGGGTGGAGGGATCGGGCCCGAACCGCAGCCCGTGCGGCGCGGCGGCGTCCTGGAGCCGGTCGAGCACGAGGCCGGGCTGGACGACGGCGGTACGGCTCTCGGGGTCCACGGACAGGAGCTTGTTCATGTACCGGGTGAAGTCCAGTACGACCCCGGTTCCGGTGGCCTGCCCGGCGATGGACGTACCGCCGCCGCGGGCGACGACGGGGACGCCATGGGTACGGCAGACCTCCAGCACGGCGGCCACGTCGTCGGCGTCCCGCGGGGCGACGACACCGAGGGGGACGCGCCGGTAGTTGGACGCGTCCATGGTGGTCAGGGCCCGGGAGGTGACGTCGAAACCTACCTCGCCCCGGACGGCCTTCCGCAGATCGGCCTCAAGATCCGTCATGACTCCAGCAAACCAGTCCGGTCAACACCGACGCGTCTCACCGGACGGACTACGTTTCGACCAGGTTTCCCCAGCGGCTACGCTCCCCTCGTGGCTGAGATCCAGATTCCCGCTGACATCAAGCCCGCCGACGGTCGATTCGGCGCGGGCCCCTCCAAGGTGCGGACGGAAGCGCTGGACGCGCTGGCCGCAACCGGTACCTCCCTGCTCGGCACCTCCCACCGCCAGGCGCCCGTCAAGAACCTGGTCGGACAGGTCCGCGCGGGCATCAGTGAGCTGTTCTCGCTCCCCGAGGGCTATGAGGTCGTCCTCGGCAACGGCGGCTCCACCGCGTTCTGGGACGTCGCGACGCACGGCCTGATCGAGAACAAGTCGCAGCACCTGACGTTCGGCGAGTTCAGCTCGAAGTTCGCCAAGGCCTCGAAGCTGGCCCCCTGGCTGGCCGAGCCCACGGTGATCTCCAGCGAGCCGGGCACCCACCCGGAGCCGCGGGCCGAGGCCGGCGTCGACGTGTACGCGTACACGCACAACGAGACGTCCACCGGTGTCGCCGCCCCGATCAAGCGTGTGACCGGTGCCGACGAGGGCGCCCTGGTCCTCGTGGACGCGACGAGCGGCGCCGGCGGTCTCCCGGTCGACATCGCCGAGACGGATGTCTACTACTTCGCCCCGCAGAAGTCCTTCGCCTCCGACGGCGGCCTGTGGATCGGCGTGTTCTCCCCGGCCGCGATCGAACGCGCCGAGCGGATCCACGCGTCCGGCCGGCACGTCCCGGAGTTCTTCTCGCTGCCGACGGCGATCGACAACTCCCGCAAGAACCAGACGTACAACACCCCGGCCCTCGCCACCCTCTTCCTGCTGAACCAGCAGCTGGAGTGGATCAACGGCCAGGGCGGCCTCGCCTGGTCGACGGCCCGCACGAAGGACTCCTCGACCCGCCTCTACACCTGGGCGGAGGAGTCCAAGCACGCCACCCCGTTCGTCACCGACCCGGCCAAGCGCTCCCAGGTCATCGGCACGATCGACTTCTCGGACGAGATCGACGCCGCGGCCGTCGCCAAGGTCCTGCGCGCCAACGGCGTCGTGGACACCGAGCCCTACCGCAAGCTCGGCCGCAACCAGCTGCGCGTGGCGATGTTCCCGGCGATCGACCCGGCGGACGTCGAGGCGCTGACGAAGTGCGTGGACTACGTCATCGAGAAGCTGTAACACCCGCTTCCGCTACGACGACGAGGGGCGCCCGGCAAACACCGGGCGCCCCTTCTCGCGCTTCCGCCTCCAGGTCGACGGTGAGGGCGCCCGGCGACGGTGCCGGGCGCCTTCTTCGGTTCGGGTCGGTCAGCCGCGGAAGCCGAGCAGCGCGTGCAGCTCGTCGCCGCCGGGTACCGCGGTGGCCGGCGCGGAGGTGCCGGTCAGGGCCGACGCCGTGGCCGGCTGGGCCGCCGCCGGCTTCGGGTCGGGGAGCTTGTTGCAGACCGCGTCGGCGGTGCCGTGGCCGCGGGGGACCGTGCCGTCGGTCAGGTACTTGGCGAGGTACTTGTCCAGGCAGGCGTTGCCGCTCAGCGAGATGCCGTGGTTGCCGCCGCCCTGCTCGACGACCAGGCTGGAGTGCTTGAGCAGGCGGTGGACGGTGACTCCGCCCTGGTACGGGGTGGCCGCGTCGTTCGTCGCCTGGAACAGGAGCACCGGCGGGAGCTTGGAATTGGCGACGTTCACCGGCTTCAGCGTCTTCGTGGGCCAGAACGCGCACGGCGCGTTGTACCAGGCGTTGCTCCAGGCCATGAAGGGGGCCTTCTTGTACACCGCCCAGTTGTCCTTCTGCCACTGCTTCCAGTCGCGCGGCCAGGAGGCGTCACGGCACTGCACCGAGGTGTAGACGCTGTAGCCGTTGTCACCGGAGGCGTCGATCGCGGCGAGGTTCTCGTACGCCTCGACCAGCGGGGCCGCGTTCTTGTCGTTGACGTACGCGGCGAACGCCTTGGCCAGGTCGGGCCAGTAGCCGTTGTAGTAGCCGCCCGGGATGAAGGTGTCCTCCAGCTCGGCCGCGCCCACCTTGCCACCGGCCGGCGTCTTCGCCAACTGGGCCTGCATCGCGTACCACTTGGCCTCGATCTTGGCCGGGTTCGTGCCGAGCTTGTACGTGGAGTCGTACTTGGCGATCCACGCCATCAGCGCCTTCTGGCGGCCGTCGAAGGCGTAGTCCTGCGAGATGTTGGCGTCGTACCAGACCCCATCGGGGTCGACGATCGAGTCCAGCACCAGTCGGCGCACGTGGCCCGGGAACAGCTTGGCGTAGACCTGGCCCAGGTAGGTGCCGTACGAGTAGCCGAAGTAGTTGATCTTCTTCGCGCCGAGGGACTTGCGGATCGAGTCCATGTCCTTCACGGCGTTGATCGTGTTGATGTACGGCAGCACGTCCGCGTACTTGCGACCGCAGGCGGCGGCGAAGGACCTGGCGCGCTCCAGGTTGGCCTTCTCGATCACGGACGTGCTCGGGACGCTCGCGGGGCGGACCGGGTTGAAGTAGCCCGGCTTGCAGTCGAGGGCGGGCGTGCTCTTGCCGACGCCACGCGGGTCGAAGCCGATGACGTCGTACTGGGCCGCGACCGCCTTGGGCAGGCTCGAGGCGACGAACCCGGCGAGGGTCAGCCCGCTGCCGCCGGGGCCGCCCGGGTTGACCAGGAGCGGGCCCTGGTACTTCTTCGCGGTGTGCGGCACCCGGGACAGGGCCAGGGTTATCTGGCGCCCCTTCGGGTGGGCGTAGTCCAGCGGCACCTTCACCGACCCGCACTGCAGCGTCGGGTAGTTCTCGGTGCCGCACTTCTTCCAGCTGACCTTCGCCGCCGCCAGGGCGGGGGCCGCGGTGAGGGACGTACCGGCCTCGGCCGGGACAGCCGTGACGGCCCCCGCCAGGACAACGGTCGCACCGCACAGCACAACAGCGCTTCTTCTCATAAGAGCGCATCCTGTCGAAGGAACTGTCGCATGAGAAACATCTGAGCGAAAGATTTGAATCTCCTTTGATCCAGGGCCGCTTGGCGCACTCCCTCCCCGAGGCCCCGAACCTGACACGCCGGCTGCCCGGTGCCAGGCATTCCCGGCTTCGCCTGCGACGAGGGCGCCCGGTACCCGCCGAGCGCCCCCTCCCGCACCCTCACGCAGCCGTACAGCTCACCGCCGGCACACCCCCGCCCCCAGGTGCTCCCCCGAACCCGAAGCTCGCCGAACCGCCCACCGGGACCGACCCGTTGTGGGAGGCGTTCGTCGCGGTCACGGTGGAGCCGGTCTGGGTGTACGAGGCGTTCCACATGGAGGTGACCTTCTGCGAGCCCGGCCAGGTCCAGGTGACCTTCCAGGAGGAGAGGGCCGTGGACCCCGAATTGGTCACCTTCACCTCGGCGTTGAAGCCGCCGCCCCAGTCGCTGCTGACGGTGTAGGCGGCGGTGCAGGCAGCCGTGGTGCCGCCGGGGTCACCCGGGCCCCCGGGGTCGCCGCTCGACGGGAAGCCCGGCGCCTTGACGCTCGCGAGGTACCCGTCCTTCACGGTGTCCACGCTCTGCCAGTCGTCCTTCAGGATCCCGCCCGTGTCACCGGAGTTGGGGTTCCAGGACCAGAAGGTCCAGTGGAAGGAGTCGGCGCCGTACGTCGAGGTGGGGCGCAGATACGAGACCAGCGCCGCCAGCCACTTCTGGTCCACGGCCGCCTGGAGCGTGGTGCCGAACTCGCCCACCCACACCGGCGCGATGTTCTGCTTGAAGATGTAGCCCCAGTACTTGTCCCAGATCCCCGGCATGTTGGCCGGGAACGACGGGTCGCTGAACCAGCTCTGCTGGGCCACGCTGGTCGCGTAGTCGTGGGCGGAGTACACGACCCGGTTCGCGACGTTCAGCTGCACCGGGTACTGGGCGACGCCCATCAGGTTGCCGCCCCACCAGCCGGAGACCCCGTTGAAGGTCTGCACGCCCTCCACGAAGATCAGCAGCTCGGGGTTGACGGACAGCACCGCGTTCCCGGCCCGCTGGGCGGCCAGCCGCCAGTCCGTGGCGGTGTCCCCGCAGCCCCAACAGGCGGGATCGTGGGGTTCGTTGTGCAGATCGATGCCTACGACGGTGTCCTGGCCCTTGTAACGCGTCGCCAGCGCCTTGAGGTTGGCGATCCACGTCGACTCCGGGACCGCCGCCGTGTACCAGAGCGCCGACTGGCCGCCGGAGTCCGGGCGGTGCCGGTCGAGGATGACCTTGAGGCCGTCCTGACCGGCGTACGACACGAGCCGGTCCAGGACGCCGAGGGAGTCCTTCCCCTGGAGGTCGGCGTTCTTGCCGCTGGAGAAGTCGATGCTGTTGGGGACCGTCCCCGCCTTGAAGATGTCGTCGCTGAACGGGATGCGGATCGTGTTGTAGCCCAGTGACTTCATCTGGTCGATCATGGATTTGTAGTCGCGGGACCAGAGGCCGTGGACGACGTGGTTGCTGGTCTCGAAGCCGAACCAGTTGATCCCGGCGATCCGGACCGGCTGCCCGGAGGCGTCCAGGATCTGGCGGCCGCTGGTGTGCCAGTAGCCGGCGCCGGCCGCCTCGGCGGCGTCGGCCGTCTGAAGACCAGCGGTCCCCAGCGGCAACAGGAGAGCCGCCGCCACCGCACACAGCGCTCTTCTCAAGCTGCGGAACATGTTCGCTGCTTCCTCTCGGGAGGTGCGGGCCCGGAACGGAGTGGGAGCGCTCCCACCGCCCTGCACCTCCCATGGAAGACAGGTCACATGAACACGTCAAGACGCTGGACGTCACCTTGTGCGTGTCAGGTCACGGGCGCAGCTTCCGGAACCTTTGTCGGGGGCTCAGGAGCGCCGGAACAGCCGCCGGAGTCCGAAGAGGGCGGCGACGGCTCCCAGGGCCAGGGCGCCGATCTTGACGGTGCCGCTGGAGGTCCCACCGCCGTCGCTACCGGAGGCCGAGGAACTTCCGCTCCCCGAGGGCGACTTGGACCCGCCGTCACCGGGCGCGTCCTGCGCCTCCACCTCGCTGTCGGCGCCCTCCATGCCCAGCAGGATCTTGGTCCCGTCCGGGGAGTAGGAGACGGACTCCCCCTGGCCGAGGGGCACGCTGATCCTCCCCCGCTTCTTGATGGCGCCGCCGTTCCAGTCGTACCAGATACCGCCGAAGTACCCGCGTACGACGAGCTGCCGGCCGTCCGGCGAGAAGGCGGCGTCGGTGGCCCACAGGTCGACGGCCTTGACGGGCTTGAAGACGTTCGTCCCTGAGGGGGAGAGGGTGGTGGGCCCCTCGTAGAGATGCCCGCCGTCCTCCTGCTTGTCGATGATGTAGACACGCCCGGTCCTGGGATGGACGACCATCGACTCGGCGTCGCGCGAGCCGTCGGTGTACTTCACGACGTACTGGGTGGCCTTGACGGACTGGTCCTTCAGGACCTTCGGCTCGGGCAGCTTGTAGATCCACACATAGGGCCAGGTGACCCCGTCGTTGTCGCCGATGTCGCCGACCCAGATCTGGTTGTCGGGCCCGATCGCGATGGCCTCGACATCCCTCGGGGTGCCCACGCCGGTCATGGTGATCCTGGCGACGGTCTTGCCGGTCGCGCTGTCGACGGCGTACAGGTACGCGCCGGTGTCCTGGTCGTTGTGGGTCCAGTAGATGCCCGGGTGCCGCCGCGAGGCGGCGAGTCCGCTGGACTCCGTGATCCGGGGGTCGCTGATGGTGAAGCCCTGGTCCCCCTTCCCGTCCCCGTCGGCAGCGGAGGCGGGCACGGCGGCGGGCAGCGCGAAGGCACCCACGAGCAGGATCCCGGCGAGCAGGGCGAAGGGTCGACGCATGCCCCAAGCGTGCCATCCGGCCCCGCCGGGCGGGCCGAGCGGGCACAGACGGTCCCGGCGCGTGGCCATCTTCACAGCACCGAGTTGCCCAAGATCTGTTACCCGCCGGTAAGAATCACCGATGATGAGCGCATGCTGC
The DNA here is from genome assembly GCF_049739545.1 of Streptomyces sp. SLBN-8D4. Taxonomy (NCBI): domain Bacteria; kingdom Bacillati; phylum Actinomycetota; class Actinomycetes; order Kitasatosporales; family Streptomycetaceae; genus Streptomyces; species Streptomyces sp. SLBN-8D4. Next base: position 5,416,704 of record NZ_JBMGQC010000001.1, on the reverse strand, counting down.
GATTCATGCCGGTCGGCGACTCGATGACGATCGGGAGCGCGGGCGAGCACACCTGGCGGTACCGGATGTGGCAGCACCTGCGCGACACCTGCGGCGGGCCCTTCGACCTCGTGGGCCCGCGCGAGACTCTGTACGACAAGGCGGCGGACGCCCCGACGTCGTACGCGTACGCCGATCCCGACTTCCCCAGAGCCCACCTGGCCGGCTGGGGCGAGGGCTGGCTGCACATGGCCCCGCTGATCGGTGAGGCGGTGCGCGGGCACCGGGCGGACGTGCTCCTGGTGTCGCTGGGCCTGATCGACCTGGGTTTCTACACGAACGCCGAACAGACCGCGGAGAACGTCCGCGCCTTCGTCGCCGAGGCCCGCCGGGCGAACCCCCGCGTCCGGATGGCCGTCCTTCCCGTGATCCCCAACGTCCGGGCGGAGTCGGACGCGCCCTTCGCGAGGGAGGTCACCCGCTTCAACGAGCTTCTGGCCAAGGCGATCGCGGACCTGGACGAACCGCGTTCCCCCCTGCTGCCGGCGTCCCCTCCGTCGTCGTACGACATCCACCACGACACCTACGACGGCACCCATCCGAACGCGAGCGGCGAGCACAGGATCGCGGCGGCCTTCGCGGAGGCGATGCACCAGGCGTGGGGCCTCGGCGGGCCCTACAAGGCCGGCTGAAAGGAGCGGGGCACGGGGGTCGGCCCGCGCCCCGCCCCAACCCCGCCCCCACGGCGGTCACTTCGGGTCGGCGTTGAACTTCGCGGTCGACCAGCGGTAGCCGAGCGCCGCGAGGCCGAGGCACCAGGCGACCGCGATCCAGCCGTTGTTGCCGATCTCGGTGCCGAGGAGCAGTCCGCGCAGGGTCTCGATGGCCGGGGTGAAGGGCTGGTACTCGGCGATCGGCTGGAACCAGCCCGGCATCGCGTCGACCGGCACGAAGGTGCTGGAGATCAGCGGCAGGAAGATCAGCGGCATGGCGTTGTTGCTTGCGGCCTCGGCGTTGGGGCTGATCAGGCCCATGCCGACCGCGATCCAGGTGAGCGCCGTGGCGAAGAGCACGAGCAGTCCGAAGGCCGCGAGCCACTCCAGGGCGGTGGCGTCGGTGGAGCGGAAGCCGATGGCCACGCCGACGGCGCCGACCAGGACCACACTGACGACCGACTGCAGCACGCTGCCGACGACGTGCCCGACGAGCACCGAGCCGCGATGGATCGCCATGGTCCGGAAGCGGGCGATGATGCCCTCGGTCATGTCGTTGGAGACGGAGACCGCGGTGCCGATCGTGGTGGAGCCGATGGTCATCAGCAGCAGGCCCGGGACGAGGTACGCGATGTAGTCGGAACGGTCGCCGCCGCCGATGCCCGCGCTCATGGTGTCGCCGAAGATGTAGACGAAGAGCAGCAACAGCATGATCGGCGTGAGCAGCAGGTTCAGGGTGAGCGAGGGGTAGCGCCGGGCGTGCAGGAGGTTGCGGCGCAGCATCGTGGACGAGTCGCGCACGGCGAGGGAGAGGGTGCTCATCGGACGGTCTCCTTGGTCTGGTCGGTGACGTCGGCGCTGCCGCCGGTCAGGGCGAAGAACACGTCGTCGAGGTCGGGGGTGTGCACGGTCAGCTCGTCGGCCTCGATGCCGGCCGCGTCGAGCTGGTCGAGGAGGGCGCGCAGCTCGGACTGGCTGCCGCCGTTGGGGAGTTGCAGGGTGAGCGACTCGTCGTCCCGGCTGCCCTCGCGCAGGGCGCGGGCGGCACCGCGGTAGGCGTCCGGGTCGGTGAAGCGGAGCCGGACGTGTCCGCCGGGGACCAGGCGCTTGAGCTGTTCGGCGCTGCCCTCGGCGGCGATCGTGCCGTTGTGCAGGACGGCTATGCGGTCGGCGAGTTCGTCGGCCTCCTCCAGGTACTGCGTGGTGAGGAAGACGGTGACGCCGTCGGCGACCAGTTCCCTGATGATCTGCCACATGGTGTGCCGGGAGCGGGGGTCGAGGCCGGTGGTGGGTTCGTCGAGGAAGATGATCCGGGGTTCGCCGACCAGGGTCATGGCGATGTCGAGGCGCCGCTTCATGCCGCCGGAGTAGGTGGAGGCGGGCTTCTTCGCGGCCTCGGTGAGGTCGAAGCGCTCCAGCAGTTCGGCGGTGACCCGCCGCCCCTCGCTCCTGGAGAGGTGGTGCAGGTCAGCCATGAGGAGCATGTTCTCCTCACCGGTGATCAGCCCGTCGACGGCGGAGAACTGGCCGGTGACGCCGATCGAGGCCCGTACCGCCTGGGCCTCGGCGGTGAGGTCGTGGCCACCGACCTGTGCCTGTCCGCCGTCGGCGGTGACGAGCGTGGAGAGGATCTTGACGGCCGTGGTCTTGCCGGCGCCGTTCGGCCCCAGGAGGGCGAAGATCGTGCCGGCCGGCACCTGGAGGTCGATGCCGTCGAGGACGGTCTTGTCCCCGTAGGACTTGCGCAGTCCGTTCGCCGCGATGGCCAGGACGGTCATGGTCGGTGCTCCTTGTGAAGGGGTGCGGGTCAGAGGCTGCGGGCGGTGATGTCGCCGTGGGTGGTGGTGGCGTGGATGGTCAGGGCGGCGTCGGAACCCTCGGTGTTCTTGAGGGAGTTGTGGACGCGGCCGTGGGAGGTGCCGGCGTCCAGGGCGGCGGAGGCGGCGGTGGCGAGGGTGATGTCGCCCTTCTGTGTGCTCAGCACGAGCGAGCCGGTGGCGGCTTCGTCGATGGTGATGTCGCCGCGCTGGGTGCTGATCTCGGCGGGTCCGGTGAGACGTCCGACGGTGATGTCGCTGTCGGCGGCGGTGAGGCGGATGCTCGCCGCCTCGTCGATCTTGACGGGGCCGTGGGCGCCTTCGAGGACGAGGTCCCCGAGGCGTCCGACGGCCCGGAACTCGGCGGCGGCCGCTGTGGCTTCGACGCGTGAGCCGGTGGGGAGCTGGACGGTGATCTCGACGGATCCGGAGGGCCCGAAGTACTGGTTATTGGCGGCCGGGGCGGTGATCCGCAGGACGCCGTCGTCGCCGTGGGTGACCTCGATCCGCTCGGCGGCCTTGGTGTCGCGGTTCCTGGCGGGGTCGGCGGGCCGGATCTCGACGGTGGTGTCGGCGCGGTCGGCGGCGATGACCTGGACGCGGCCGGCGGGGAGGTCGATGACGGTGGTGACGGGGGCGGGGGTGTCGAACTTCTGCATCAGGTGCTCCTGCGTTCGTCGCTGTTTCCGATGAACGAAAAGCTACGTTGCATTCACGATTCCAGCAACAGACTCGTTGCGCAATATGCTCATCACTGCAGCTAGAACCTGCAATTTCATTGCAACGAATCAGAAAGCAACGCAACGTCAGTTGCTCGTTCGTTGCAATAGGTGAGAAGTGAACGCTATGCTGCGGACACCAGGACCACGAAGGAGACCGCGATGCCGGGAGGCAGGCTCACCCAGCAGGAACGTCAGCAGATCGCCCTGGGAGTGGCCGACGGCCTCGCCTACGCGGAGATCGCCCGCCGCCTCGAACGCCCCACCTCGACCGTCACCCGCGAGGTCATGCGCAACGGCGGCCCCACCGCCTACCGCGCCGACCTGGCCCACCGGGCCGCCGAACGCCGGGCCCACCGCCGCCGACAGGCCGCACCGCGCGGCACGCAGACTCCGCAGGCGGCCCACGGGCGCGATCCCGAGGCGGTGCGCGAGTACGAGGAGACGTTCACCACCCGTCCTCATGCAGACGGGCGCGCCCAAGATGATGGCCAGGGTGCTGACCTGCCTCTACACGAGCGACACCGGCAGCCTCACCGCCGCCGAACTCGTCCAGCGCCTCGCGGTCAGTCCGGCGTCCGTCTCCAAGGCGATCAGCTATCTCGAGAACCAGGGCCTGGTCCGCCGCGAACGCGACGACCGGCGCCGCGAGCGCTACATCGCCGACGACGACGTGTGGTACCAGTCCATGATCGCCAGCGCCCGCGGCACCATACAGCTCGCCGAGACCGCACGACAGGGCGTGGGCGTCCTCGGCCGGGACACCCCGGCCGCCGTCCGCCTCGAGAACATCGCCCGCTTCCTCGACTTCGTCTCCGAGAGCCTCACCCGCGCCGCGGACCAGGCCCGCGAGATCCTGCACACGAAAGCGGAGACCCCGCCGGACAGCGCTACCTGAGCGACTGACGCCCGATGGCGTCGACGAGGAAGTCGGCGCAGGGCCTTACACCCGCCCGCAGCCCGCCGCTCCACCGCTCCTCCTCTTCCCCGAGGTAGATCGCGCGGGCATGGGACAGGACGGCCCGGTGTTCGGTCGGCAGCCGCCCGACGGCCCAGTCGGCCGCCGCGTCCTTGGAGCGGATGGTGTCCGTGGTGAGGGTGAGCCAGATGCGGGCCAGGGTGAGCAGGACGTTACGGGTGTCGTGGTCCAGGTTGTCCAGGAGCTGCGGGACCCCGGCCACGATCGCGCGCCTGAGGTCCGCGAGCGGTACGGGGGCGAGGAGTTGGGCGGGCGGGGGCCCGTACAGGGCCGTCTCCCCGGCCAGGGTCATGGTGAGCAGGGGCGCGAGATCAGGACTGGGCTCCGGCTCGGGCAGCACACCTCGCTCGTACTCCTCGCGCAGCCACTCCCCGTAGAGGAAGTCGCAGACGGGCGGGTACCGCCACGGCCGTACCTCGTCCTGCACGACGACGACCAGCTCGACGGGCCGAGCGCCCGGCACGCCGGACACCTTCGTCAACTCCCCCACCAGGGCACGGCGTTCGTCGCGGGTCAGCGACCTCCGTACGACGACCAGCACATCGATGTCGCTGTGCGGACGGAGACCGGCGAGGACGGCGGAGCCGTGGAGGTAGATGCCGAGGGGGGTGTCGGAGAGGGTGCGGTGGAGGACGGGGAGGAGGTGAGCGGCACCGTGGTCCTCCGGCATGGTGTGTCCTCCCGTGTCTCGGTCACCGTGCGTATCGTTGTACCGCGCGGCGGCACTTGTCCACGGGGCAGCCGGGGAGGAGCGCCACGATGACCGTCCTCGAAGACAGGATCGCGATGGCCGAGAGCGACAACACGAGCACGCTCGACGAGATGTTCGAGCGGCTCGAGACGATGCCCGTCCCCGAGGGATACAAGGTCGAGATCGTCGAGGGGACCGTCTACATGTCGCCGCAGCGGGACACCCACTGGGAGATCATCCTGGACATCGTCGAGCAGTTGCGGACCAAGTATCCGCGGAAGCGCGTGAAGTCCGACGTGCGCATCGACTACCCGGGGCACCTCAACGGATTCGCGACCGATGTGACGGTGATGGCCGAAGGCGCCGCCAAGGCGGAGGGCGGCCACTGGTCCTACGAGGACGTCGAGTTCGTCGCCGAGGTGATCTCCAAGGGCACCGCGGCCAACGACTACGGCCCGAAGAAGGCCGCCTACGCCACGGCGGAAGTCCCCGTCTACGTCATCGCGGATCCGTATCAAGGGCGGTGCCACATCTACACCGACCCCAAGGGCAGCGACTACGAGGTCGAGACCAGGGTGCCCTTCGGCAAGGACGTGGACCTCACCGGCACCGTCGTCGGCCTCACCCTGAAAACCGATGAGTTCCCCCGCGACTGACTGACAGAATCCGCCGCATGGCGATCATCCACAACACCACCCTCAAGCCCACCAAGCTGGAACTGCTCACCACCTGGCTGCCCACCCGCCCGTGGTACGCCGGCACCGGCACACCCGAGTTGACCAAGGCCGGCGGCTTCCGGCTGGACGACCCGGAGGGCGAGGTCGGGATCGAGTTCATGGTGGCCGTCGACTCCTCCGGCCCCGAACCCGTCGCCTATCTGGCCCCGCTCACCTACCGCGCCGACCCCCTCCCCGGCGCCGACCACGCCCTCGTCGGCACCATGGAACACGGCGTCCTGGGCGCCCGCTGGGCCTACGACGGCATCCACGACCCGGTCCTGCGCACCGAGCTCCTCGCCCTGTTCGAGGGCCGCGCCCAGGCCATGGCCCAGAGCATCAGCGACACCCCCGACCACGAGGTGACCCACTCCTACGCGGGCAGCGGGCTCCCCTCCCCCGCGGGCCCCGTCGAGGTCACCGACGACCGGGACGGCACCGAGCTCCCCCTCCCGGACGGCACGGTCCTCCGCCTGCACCGGCGTCCGCCGGCCACCGCCCCCGAGGGCGCGGCCGGCCAGGTCACCGGCGCCTGGGACGCACCGGACGGCACCCGCGCGCGAGCCGTGTTCGCGACCCTGCACACGTCCCGCTCCGCCGGCTGACCGCAGCTCAGAACCCCACATCGGCCTCCCGGTACGCCGGCACCCGCCGAACCCGGCTCGCCCGCTCGTACGCGTACGCGAGCCGCAGCAGCACCGGCTCGCTCCACGCCGTCCCCATGAACGTCACCCCAGCCGCTCCGCGTCGAGCCGTCCCTCGGCCATCAGCGCGCGCAGCTCGGTGATGCCCAGCTCGTCGAGCTCCCCGCCCGCGGTGTCGGCCCGGGCCGGGGCGGCGCCCAGCCAGGGCGTGGCCGCCGCGGCGGTGCCGAGCGCCAGCACGTTCCGCCGCGTGGCGCGGGTTCCCTCCATACGTGTCATGTGCTGCACGCTAGAGACGAAACCGCCCCAACTCCCTCCGGCTGTCCCCCGATTCCACAGGGGAGCAATCCCCCCGAAGTTCACGCTTGCCTGGAGTCCACTCCAAGGCGTTGGCTTGACCACCATGAAGTACACGCAGCTCGGACGCACCGGACTCAAGGTCAGCCGACTCGTCCTCGGCACCATGAACTTCGGCCCGCAGACCGACGAAGCCGACTCCCACGCGATCATGGACTCGGCTCTCGACGCGGGAATCAACTACTTCGACACCGCCAACGTCTACGGCTGGGGCGAGAACAAGGGCCGTACCGAGGAGATCATCGGCAACTGGTTCGCGAAGAGCGGCGCCAACCGCGACAAGGTCGTCCTCGCCACCAAGGTCTACGGCAACATGGGCGCGGACGGCGAGGCCTGGCCGAACCACGACAAGCTGTCGGCGCTGAACATCCGCCGTGCCGTGGACGCCTCGCTCAAGCGGCTCCGGACCGACTACATCGACATCTACCAGTTCCACCACGTCGACCGCGCCACCCCCTTCGAGGAGATCTGGCAGGCGATCGACACCCTCGTCCTGCAGGGCAAGATCCTGTACGCCGGGTCCTCCAACTTCCCCGGCTACAAGATCGCCCAGGCCAACGAGATCGCCGCCCGGCGGAGCGGCACCATCGGGCTGGTCAGCGAGCAGTGCCTGTACAACCTCTACGAGCGCCGCGCCGAGATGGAGGTCATCCCGGCCGCGCAGGACTACGGCCTCGGTGTCATCCCCTGGTCGCCCCTGCACGGCGGTCTGCTCGGCGGGGTCATCAAGAAGGAGGCCGAGGGCGGCCGCCGCGCCTCCGGCCGCGCCGCCGACACCCTCGCCGACCCGGCCGCCCGCGCGCGCCTGCAGTCGTACGAGGACCTGCTGGAGAAGCACGGCCTGGAGCCCGGCGAGGTGGCCCTGGCCTGGCTGCTCACCCGTCCCGGCGTGACCGGCCCGATCGTCGGCCCGCGCACGGCGGAGCAGCTCGCATCAGCGATCAGGGCGGTGGAGCTGGAGCTGAGCGAGGACGTCCTGACCGGCCTGGACGAGATCTTCCCGGGCCCGGGGCCGTCCCCGGAGGCCTTCGCCTGGTAGGGGCGCCCCACAGGGGCGCGGGGCGGAGTCGATCTGGGGCTCCGCCCCGCGGGCGCGACCAGCCACGACGGCGCAGCGGCCGAAGGACTGGCCGCAGTTCCCCTGCCTACCTACCGAGCGCCGCAGCCAAGGCAACAACGACGAACATCATCACAAGCACACCGGCCATGATCCGGTTCCGTGTCTTCGGGTCCACGTATCGAGCCTAACCGGCCCCACCCAGCGCCCAACGGCCGACCACCTCATAGCGAGGCTGCTCCCCCGGCACTCCCGACGTCGGCAGGTTGCTCCGGACCAACGCGAGCTCGTCGACGGTCCAGCTCCGGCTCGCGAGCCCGTCCAGCACCTCCAGGTACGGCTGTACGTCGAAGACCTCGCGGCTCCTCGCCACGGTCAGGTGGGCCTTGTACCGCCGGTGCTCCCCCATCTCCACCCCCGCCTTCCGCGCCGCCGCCTCCGCCCGCTCCGCCAGCAGCCGCAGCACCGGCAGATCACCGAAGGCCCCTGCCCACAACGCGCGCCCGTGCCCGAACTGCCCGCCACCGCGCAGGGCCAGCGGGAAACACGGGGTCCGCCGAGCCGCCCGCTCCAGCCGAGCCGACAGTTCGGGTACGAGGGCCTCGTCGACCTCGCCGTAGAAGGCAAGGGTGAAGTGCCATCCGGGAACGCCGGTCCAGCGCAGCTCGGACGCTCCGGGCAGTCGCCTCAACTCGGCCACTTTCAGCGCGAGTTCGTCGGACACGTCCTGCGGGGGCAGCACCGCGGCGAAGAGTCTCATGGGAGTCAGCCTGTCACCATGAGGGCATGGAGATCAGCATCAGGGACGGCGGGCCCGACGACATACCGGTGATCCTCGGCATGCTCGACAGCTGTGTGGAGTGGCTGGTCGCGCAGGGGCGTCCGGGCCAGTGGGGGACCGAGCCGCTGTCCCGGAGCCCCAGGACGGTGGAGTCCGTCGCCCGGTACATCGACGAGGGCAGCGTGTTCATCGCCGAGGCCGACGGCGTACCGGCCGCGACCCTCACCATCACCGACGCGCCCGGCGCCTATCTCGCCCATCTCCCGCCGCCGGGCGAGCCCGAGCGGTACATCCACTGGCTCGCCTCCGACCGCCGCTTCAAGGGCCACGGCCTCGGCAGCGCACTGCTCGCGCACGCCGCCGAGGCGACCCGGCGCGCGGGCGTCGCCCTGCTGCGGGTGGACTGCTACGCGGGCGACGACCGCAAGCTGGTCGCCTACTACGAGGCCAACGGCTTCGCCCCGACGCACACGTACACCGCCGGGGCGAACAACGACTGGCCGGGCCAGGTGCTGGCCCGGCGGGTAGGGCCGTAGGGCTCAGGCCGCCGCGGCCAGCTGCTCCTGTGCCTCGCGGGGCACGAAGCGGACGTGCGGGTGGCCGCGGTTCCAGCCGACCGACAGGCGCAGATTGCCGACGCGGGCCAGGACCAGGCCGATCGTCACGGCCGCCAGCGCGGCGATCGCGCCGCCCACCGCGAGGCCGGCGCGGACGCCGTACGCGTCGGTGACCCAGCCGGCGATCGGCGCGCCGATCGGGGAGCCGCCCATGAACACCATCATGTACAGCGCCATCACCCGGCCCCGCATGGCCGGGTCGGTGCCCATCTGCACGCTGGTGTTCGCGGTGACGTTGACCGTCATCCCGAACATGCCGATCGGGGCCATGAGCAGGGCGAACAGCCACAGCGAGGGAGCGAGGGCGGCCACGATCTCCAGCGTGCCGAAGGCCACCGCGCCCACGACCAGCACCCGCATCTTGGCGGTGCCGCGCCGGGCCGCGAGCAGGGCGCCGGCCAGGGAGCCGACCGCCATCACCGTGTTGAAGAGGCTGTAGGAGCCCGCGCCCGCGTGGAAGACGTCGTCGGCGAAGGCCGAGAGGTAGACGGGGAAGTTGAAGCCGAAGGTGGACACGAACCCGACCAGGACGATGGTCCAGATCAGCTCCGGTCGCCCGGCCACGTACCGCAGGCCCTCCCGCAGCTGTCCCTTGCCGCGCGGGGCGCGCTCGACGACGTACAGCTCACGCGCCCGCATCATCAGCAGACCGACCAGCGGGGCGACGAAGGACAGGCCGTTGGCGAGGAACGCCCAGCCGGTACCCACGCCGGTGATCATGACGCCGGCGACGGCCGGACCGATCAGACGGGCCGACTGGAAGTTGGCGGAGTTCAGGCTGACCGCGTTCTGGAGCTGGTCGGGGCCGACCATCTCGGAGACGAACGACTGGCGGGCCGGGTTGTCGACGACCGTCGCGAGGCCCGCGGCGAAGGCGGCGAGGTAGACGTGCCAGACCTGGACGTGGCCGGACAGGGTGAGGACGGCGAGCGCGATACCGGTGGCGCCCATCGCGGACTGTGTGAACAGCAGCGCGCGGCGCTTGGACAGCCGGTCGACGAGGACACCGCCGTAGAGGCCGAAGAGCAGCATCGGCAGGAACTGCAGAGCCGTCGTGACGCCGACGGCGGTGGCGGAGCCGGTGAGGCTGAGCACCAGCCAGTCCTGGGCGATGCGCTGCATCCAGGTGCCGATGTTGGAGACGACCTGGCCGAGGAAGAACAGGCGGTAGTTCCTGACCCTCAGCGAGCTGAACATCGAGGACTTGCGGGGGTAGTGGGCGGTCGGTGCGGGGACGGAAGGTGCTCCGGGTCCCGTACTCAAAGTGCGTTCGCCTCCTCTTCGCGGCTTACAGGTGTGCGAGTTTCTCCAGCACGGGGGCGGCTTCGCGCAGTTTCGCCCACTCGTCCTCGTCGAGGCCGTCGACCAGGGTGGCCAGGAAGGCGTTCCGCTTGGCGCGGCTCTCCGCGAGCATGGCCTCGGCCTGCTCGGTCTTGGTGACGACCTTCTGGCGCCGGTCCTCGGGGTGCGGCTCCAGCCGGACGAGTCCCTTGGCCTCCAGCAGCGCCACGATGCGGGTCATCGACGGCGGCTGGACGTGCTCCTTGCGGGCGAGCTCGCCCGGGGTGGCCTTGCCGCAGATGGAGAGGGTGCCCAGCACCGACATCTCGGTGGGGCTCAGTGACTCGTCGACCCGCTGGTGCTTGAGCCGACGGGACAGTCGCATCACGGCTGATCGCAGGGAGTTCACGGCGGCAACGTCGTCGCCATGGGTAAGGTCCGGCATCTCTTTAGCGTAACTCATTACTCTCGCTAAACAAGCTGGCGCGCACGGGGATTCCCGTGACTCCGGCCACTGAAACCCGATCTTCACCCGTACGAGTGAGTCGGTGGCGGAACGTGAACGCCGCTCCCCGGCGGCGGCGACCCTCGTGTTCATGGGGACCAGCGTGCTCAGCCTGCGGATAGACGGGGAGCTGCTCGACCGGCTCCGGGACCATGCGGCCAAAAGGGGGATGAGCGTCCAGGACTATGTGATCCGAACGCTCATCCGAGACGACTTCGACGAGCGGTTCCAGAGCGCCGTCGACGAGACCGAGAAGTTCTACGGCGTCACGTGAGAGCGGCTCACGTGAGGGCGGGTCACGTCAGGCCCAGCGCCGGCATCAGGTAGTAGAAGCCGAAGACCGCCGCGACGACGTACATCGGAACCGGCACCTCCCGGCCCCGTCCGGCCGCCAGGCGCAGCACCACGAAGGTGATGAAGCCCATGCCGATGCCGTTGGTGATCGAGTAGGTGAACGGCATCATCACCATGGTGATGAAGGCCGGGATCGCGATGGTCCAGTCGGCCCAGTCGATGTCCGTGACCGAGTTCGCCAGGATCATGAAGCCCACCGCGAGCAGTGCGGGGGTCGCGGCCTGGGACGGGACCATGGTGGCGACGGGCGTCAGGAAGAGGGCCACGGTGAAGAGCCCGCCGGTGACCAGGTTCGCGAAGCCGGTGCGGGCACCCTCGCCGACGCCGGCCGTGGACTCCACGAAGGCCGTGGTGGCCGAGGACGAGCTCGCGCCGCCCGCGGCGACCGCGAGGCCGTCGACGAAGAGCACCTTGTTGATGCCGGGCATCTGACCCTGGGCGTCGGTGAGCTTGGCCTCGTCGGAGACGCCCATGATCGTGCCCATCGCGTCGAAGAAGCACGACAGCAGGACCGTGAAGACGAAGAGGATGCCGGTCAGTACGCCGACCTTGTCGAAGCCGCCGAAGAGGCTGACCTTGCCGATCAGGCCGAAGTCGGGGGTGGCGACCGGGTTGCCGGGCCACTTCGGGGTCGTGAGTCCCCAGGACGGCACCGTGGCGACGGCCTCGATGATCATCGCGAGGACCGTCATCGTGACGATCGAGATCAGGATCGCGCCGGAGACCTTGCGGACGATGAGCGCGAGGGTCAGCAGGGCGCCCAGGATGAAGACCAGGACCGGCCAGCCGTTGAGGTGACCGTCGGCGCCGAGCTGGAGCGGGACGGTGGTGTGGGCGACGTCCGGGATGCGGGAGACGAAGCCGGAGTCCACGAGCCCGATCAGCATGATGAACAGGCCGATACCGATGGAGATCGCCTTGCGCAGCCCGAAGGGCACCGCGTTCATCACGCGCTCGCGCAGACCGGTGGCGACCAGCAGCATCACGATGAAGCCCGCCAGGACGACCATGCCCATCGCGTCCGGCCAGGACATCCGGGGCGCGAGCTGGAGCGCGACGACGGAGTTCACGCCGAGTCCCGCGGCCAGTGCGATCGGGACGTTGCCGACCACGCCCATGAGGAACGTGGTGAAGGCCGCGGTCACGGCGGTCGCGGTGACCAGCTGGCCGTTGTCCAGCTGATGGCCGTACATGTCCTTGGCGCTGCCGAGGATGATCGGGTTCAGCACGATGATGTAGGCCATCGCGAAGAACGTGGCGAAGCCGCCCCGGATCTCGCGCGGGAGGCTGCTGCCCCGCTCGGAGATCTTGAAGTAGCGGTCGAGGGCGGTCGGCATTGGATGTTCCTACGAGCAGAAGTGGACAGACACAAACCGTTTCAGTATGAACCTATAACGTCAACGGGACCATCTCCGCGCGTAGATGTGATCACCTCGTAAGCTGTCCCCATGGACGTGTTCTCTTCGGGATCCTTCAAGCACGAGGCGCCGGAGCCCCTGGAGGGTCCCGTGGTCGCCACGGTCACCGGCGGCACGATCCTGTGGTTCGTCCTCTTCCTCGTCCAGCTCCCCTTCTACGGCTGGTTCGCGGACCACGACCACACCTGGTGGCTGTGGACCTGCCTGGCCGGCGGCGTGCTCGGGCTGTACGGCACCTGGTACGTGCGCAAGCGGGACGCCGCGATCAAGAAGGCGGACGGCACGGATTCCGCCGCCGACCCTGCTGCCGAGTGACGAGCAGCCCGTAGTCCCACGGCATCACGCACCCGTTCCCGTCTCCTCCCCAGGTCGGAACTTCCGGCCACTCGGCGGGTGAAGCCGCAAAACCGCACGTACCGTCGAATGCATGACGCACATCGACGCGGGCGCCGAACTCGACCCTGTGCACCCCGTGGCACTCCCGGCGCCGGCGGCGGGCGGACTCACCGCGGCCGAGGTCGCCGAGCGGGTCAGCCGGGGACAGGTCAACGACGTCCCGGTGCGCAGCAGCCGGACCCTGGCGGAGATCGTCCGGGCGAACGTCTTCACCCGGTTCAACGCGATCATCGGTGTGCTCTGGCTGGTCATGCTGTTCGTCGCGCCGTTCCAGGACAGCCTCTTCGGGTACGTCATCCTCGCCAACACCGGGATCGGCATCGTCCAGGAGTGGCGGGCGAAGAAGACCCTCGACTCGCTCGCGGTGATCGGCGAGGCGCGGCCGACCGTACGGCGGGACGGGACCGCGACCGCGGTCAGCACCTCGGAGATCGTCCTCCACGACATCATCGAGATCGGGCCAGGGGACAAGGCCGTGGTCGACGGGGTGGTCGCGGAGGCCGACGGCCTGGAGATCGACGAGTCACTGCTGACCGGCGAGGCCGACCCGGTGGTGAAGCGGCCCGGCGACCAGGTGATGTCCGGCAGCTTCGTGGTCGCCGGCGGCGGCGCCTTCCGGGCGACCAAGGTGGGCCGCGAGGCCTACGCCGCCCAGCTCGCCGAGGAGGCCTCCCGGTTCACCCTGGTCCACTCGGAACTGCGCTCCGGCATCTCCACGATCCTCAAGTACGTGACGTGGATGATGGTCCCGACCGCGATCGGCCTGGTCGTCAGCCAGCTGTTCGTGAAGAACAACGACCTCAAGGACTCCATCGCCCGCACGGTCGGCGGCATCGTGCCGATGGTCCCGGAGGGGCTCGTCCTGCTGACCTCCGTCGCCTTCGCCATCGGCGTCGTCCGGCTTGGCCGGAAACAGGCCCTCGTCCAGGAACTCCCGGCCATCGAGGGCCTCGCCCGCGTCGACACGGTCTGCCTCGACAAGACCGGCACCCTCACCGAGGGCGGCATGGACGTCACCGAGCTCAGGCCCCTTCAGGGCGCCGACGAGTCGTACGTACGGAAAGTCCTGGGCGCGCTCGGTGAGTCGGATCCGCGGCCGAACGCCTCCCTCCAGGCGATCATCGACGCCTACCCGGACGCCGAGGAGTGGCGCTGCACCGAGTCGCTGCCCTTCTCCTCCGCCCGCAAGTACAGCGGGGCCACCTTCAGTGAGGGCGGCGGCGAGTCCAGTGCGTGGCTGCTGGGGGCGCCGGACGTGCTCCTGTCCCCCGACGACCCCGCCCTCGCCGAGACCGGGCGGCTCAACGAGCAGGGACTGCGCGTGCTGCTGCTGGCCCGGGCCTCCCGGGACCTCGGCCATCCCGAGGTCGCCCGGGGAGCACGGCCGACCGCCCTGGTCGTCCTGGAACAGCGGTTGCGGCCCGACGCGGCCGACACCCTGCGGTACTTCGCCGAACAGGACGTCCGCGCCAAGGTCATCTCCGGGGACAACGCGGTGTCGGTGGGGGCGGTGGCGGCCAAGCTGGGGCTGAACGGCAGCGTGGTCGACGCGCGGGAACTGCCCGCCGACCCGGACGGGATGGCGAAGGCGCTCGACGAGGGCACGGTGTTCGGGCGGGTCACCCCGCAGCAGAAGCGGGACATGGTGGGGGCGCTCCAGTCGCGCGGGCACACCGTCGCGATGACCGGTGACGGGGTCAACGACGTGCTCGCCCTGAAAGACGCCGACATCGGGGTGGCGATGGGCTCCGGGTCGGAGGCCACCCGGGCGGTCGCGCAGATCGTGCTGCTCGACAACAGCTTCGCGACGCTGCCTGACGTGGTCGCGGAGGGGCGGCGGGTCATCGGCAACATCACCCGGGTCGCGACCCTGTTCCTGGTGAAGACCGTCTACTCGGTGCTGCTGGCCGTTCTCGTGGTGTGCTGGCAGGTCGAGTACCCCTTCCTGCCCCGGCACCTGACCCTGCTGTCGACGCTGACGATCGGCGTCCCGGCCTTCTTCCTGGCCCTCGCGCCCAACAAGGAACGCGCGCAACCGCACTTCGTGCGGCGGGTGATGCGGTACTCGATCCCCGGTGGGGTGGTGGCGGCGGTCGCGACCTTCGTCACGTATCTGATCGCACGTCACCACTACACGGGCGAGGGCTCGTTGGACGCGGAGACCAGCGCCGCCACCCTGACCCTGTTCCTGATCTCGATGTGGGTCCTGGCGATCATCGCCCGCCCGTACACCTGGTGGCGGATCGTCCTGGTCGCGGCGATGGGCCTCGCCTTCGTCCTGGTCCTGGCCGTGCCCCGGCTCCAGCACTTCTTCGCACTGAAGCTGGTCGGCGTGACGATGCCGTGGATCGCGGTCGGCATCTCGGTGGTGGCGGCGGCCGCCCTCGAACTCCTGTGGAGGTGGGTCGACCGCCGCGGTCCCGCTTAGCGCCGGGTTCTACTGGACGTCGACGAAGTCGCCCGCCGCGCTCACGGACGACGTGGTCGTCGTGCCCGCGAAGCTGTAGCGGTAGTAGCCGTCGACCGTCGCCGTGGTCGTCGTCTTCAGCGTGCCCGTGGACGACGTCTTGATGGTCTTGAGGGTCGTGTAGGTGCTGCTGCCCTTCTTGCGGAACTGCAGCTTCACCGGCTGGGTCGAGTAACCCGCGTACTTGTTGGTGTCCCAGTTGGCGCGGGCCAGCTTGCCCGTCACGGTGATGGTCTTGCCCTTCTTCACCGGCTCCGGGGAGGCGTCGGTGGTGAGGGTGGCCCGGCGCTGGACGTGGGTGCTGCCGAGGCCGCCCTGCCAGGTGATGCCGTCGTCGGCGTTGACCGCGAGGGCGCCCAGCTTCCAGGTGCCCGCCTGGCTGCTGATCAGGTCGCCGTCCTCGTCGGTGCCCTTCGGGCGGAACTGGATCTTCGCCGAGCACTTCAGGACCGTCGAGGAGGACGCCGTGCAGGTGCCGGGGTCGTCACTGATGATGAGGTCGTCGGAGTCCATGCCGAGCGTGGCGCCGCGGTACAGGGCGGGCCCCGTCTGGAAGGAACTCGCGCTCAGGTTCGCGGGCTTGGTCACGGTGTAGGTCGCCGAGACCGTGACCGCCGACGTCGTGCCGACCACGATGTCCTTGCCGCTGTTGACCTTCAGGTTGGAGAAGGTGACGGCGGGCCCGGCCGTGGCGGCCTGGGCGGCCGGCACGGCAAGGGTGGAGAGTGCCACGGCGCCGGAGGCGGCGAGGACGAGGGCGCGTATGCGCATGTGCGTTCCCCATGAGGAGAGAAGGATTCGGAGTCTCATGACTCACTTCCTAGATCCCTGACGCATGGGACTGGTTGTACGCGTGGGACGTGATTTGGCCCGCACATGCGCAACGCTTTACTTCGGCCCGACCTACTGGACGTCGATGAAGTCACCCGCGGCGTTGACCGCCGGGGTGGTGGAGGTGCCCGCGAAGCTCCAGCGGAAGAACCCGTCGACCGTGGCCTTCACCGTGGTCTTCAGATCGCCCTTGTTGTTGGTCTTGACGGTCTTCACGGTGGTGTAGGTGTCGGAGTCCTTCTTCCGGAACTGCAGCTGCACCGGCTGGGTCGAGTAGCCCGCGTACTTGCGGGTCTCCCAGTTGGCCCGGGCCAGCTTCCCGGTGACGGTGATGGTCTTGCCCTTCTTCACCGGCTCCGGGGCGGCGTTGGCGGTGAGCGTCGACAGGCGCTGGACCCGGTGGGTGCCGTAGACGTCGTTCCAGTAGACGCTGCCGGCCTCGTCGGCGGCGATCGCGCCGGCCGTCACGTGCCAGGTGCCGGCCAGCGAGTTCATGTACAGGTACCGGCCGGCGTCGACCGTGATGGTCAGCTTGCAGGTCGAGGTGGTGGTGCTGACCGCGGTGCAGGTGGCGGCCTGCTCGTTCGGCCCGAACACACCGTCGACGTGGGCGCGGTCCCTGCCGTGCCACAGGTCGACGTAGGCGTCCTCGATATTGCCGGAGTGGCTGGCCGTCAGCGACACCGTGTAGGTCTTGCTGCCGGTGTAACCGGCCACGATGGCCTTGCCGCCGTTGACCTTCACGTCGGAGACGACGGGCAGTTCGTCGTCGGCGGCGGCGCTCATCGCGGCTCTGGAAACGCCGAAACGCTCCGCGGCCGTGGGTTTGTGCACTCCCCCGCCGTCGGCCTGAGCGACGGGGACGGCTAGGGCGGCAAGGACTAGACCGCCGGAGACGGCGGCCACGGTGGTGCGGATGCGCATGCGTTCCCCCAGGGACTGGTCGTGGAGCCTGGCTGCTCTTGGGGTCAGATGCTCGGCTGGGCCGACGCGTTGCATGCGTGGTAAGAAATTTGTGTGAGCATCGTTTACAGCGTCAGCCGTTATCCGAAGGACGACGAGCGTCCGGACTCGTCCACCGACGTCACCGCGGTCGGCGGGACGGCCTGGGCCGAACTCCTCGGGATCCCGCTGGAGCAGTTGGTCGATGTACATCCGCTCACGCGGGAGCACGCCGAGCGCGTGCGGCAGCTCACCGGCATCACGCTCGACCTGGGGAAGTACGACTACTTCCTGGAGCCCAGCGCGGACTGAGGGAACATGCGGGGACCGTCCGCCCAGGACGGCCCCCCTTGCTCAGTCGAACCAGCGGTCCCGAGCCAGTTCCTCCGTGCGGGTCGGGTCCTCCAGCAGGGCCGCCACCTCGAAGCGCCGTGGCCACTGCCCCGCCGCCCAGGCCAGACCCGCGGCCACGCCCTCCAGGGTCGAGGCGTGCAGGACACCGTCGTTCGTCAGGCGCCAGTCGATCTCCACGCCGTCGACGACGAGTTCGTCGTGCTCGACGTAGGTCGACGGGGTACGGGCACCCAGCAGCACCCCGACCGGCTCCGGGACGTCGTGCTCGGTGCCCTCGGAGTCGACGGAACCGGTGACGGACTCGCTCAGGCGGCGGACCTGGAAGAGTTCGGCCAGTTCGGCGGCCCTGGACGGGCGGACCGGCAGCAGGGGGACGCCCTGCGTGAAGGGGAGCAGGTCCGGGGAGTCGACGACCACCGCGTCGGCGGCGTCCACGACTCCCACCCGGCCGTCGGTCACGGCCCGCAGCTCGTCGGGCAGGGTGACCTGCTCGGGGTCCAGGTCGGCCAACGCGCTGTAGAGGGCGTGCAGTTGGGCCGCCGTCACCGGGCGGTCGGGGTCGGCGAGGCGGTCCAGGAGTTCCGCCGCCCCGCCCGGCTCCGCCAGCAGCGCGGCCACCGAGGTCCGTACGCCCAGTGCCCGCAGCACCTGCTCGTCGTCGAAGCCGGTCGCGTCCGCCTCGTCGTACAGCCCGCGCAGCAGGGGGTCTCCGCCGGCCGCCAGCAGACCGGCCGGGCGGCGGCCGTCGAGCACCGGGTTCCCGCGCAGCCACCACGCGGTGTACGGCCGTACGACCTCGTGCGTGCCGTCCGGCAGGAGGACGCGGACCTGCTGGGTGAGCGCGTCCCTCAGGGGCGGCCGGGCCAGCAGGGCCAGGGCCTCGGGCCACTTGTCCTCGTCGACCAGGTCGAGATCGCGTACGGCGACCAGTTCGGTGGCGACCGGCGGTACCGGGGTGTCCGGGAAGCGGTCGAGGATGTCCTCGCACCACACGTCCACGGCGTCCAGGAGGCCGGCGTCGTCCGGTTCGGCGAAGTCGCCCTCGCGGGGATCCAGTTCATCGGGGTCCAGCACCACGTCCGTGGCGCGGACCAGGGCGAAGTTGGCGAGCACCCCGCAGGCGGCGAGGGGCTGTTCGCCCCACTTCCGGGCCAGCTCGGCGTCCACGAAGGCGAGTTCGTCCTCGCGCATGACCCGCGCGAACGGGCTGCCGGGCAGCACGAGTTCACCGGCGGGGACCAGCTCCCCCTCCTCGTCGGGCAGCGCGAGCGCGCCCAGCCACGGCTCCTCGCCGGGCTCCAGGCCCGCGTCCCGGACGAGCGCGAGGACGGTGTCCGCCAGCTCTTCGGCGTCCGGGGTGTCCTGCTCCCAGCTCATGCCCCCGTCGTCGTCCAGGGAGGCGGCCACGGCGGCCCGCACCTGAGGGGTGGTGAGCACCGCGCGCGCAGTCGCGGGCAGCGCGCCCAGCTTCTCCAGGAGCGGGTGGGCGGCGGCCGGGTGGGCGACCTTGAGGCCGAGCCTGGCGAGGATCTCGGCGTCGATCAGGGGCCCGTCCGACGTGGGCAGCAGCACCTGCCGGGGCCCGATCGTCGTACGCCCGTCGGCGAGCGGCACGGGAAGGCCGGAGAGCCGGTCGAGGTCGACGCCCGCGAGGCTGTCGTAGAGCCGCTGCCACCACTCCGGTTCCTTCTCCAGGCCCGCCAGCCGGTCGATCGCGTCGGTCAGCGGGACCCGGGCGACGCCCAACGTGCGCAGTTCCACCCGGCGTTCGAGACCGGCGGGCAGCAGGGTGGGCAGCACCTCGGCGAGCACCCGTACGGTGTCGGCGCCCGCGCCCTCGACGACCTCGGCCTCGCGCGGGCGCAGCGCCTCGGGCAGTTCCGAGTCGTCGCCCGGGTCGAGCGCGGGTGGGAGGAACGCTGGGGGGGCGGGTGGGAGAAACGCAGTGCGCGGGAGGCGGTCGAGGATCGCCCCCCGCAGCGCCCCGTCCAGCTCGCCCTTGCCCAGCGGGCCGGGCACCAGCGCGATGATTCCCTCGCTCACCGGCCGCCAGCCGGCGAGGAGTTCGGCGTACACGTCCGCCGCGCGCTGCACGAGGAAGTCGGTGAGGGGCCCGGGGGCCGCGTGCCGGCGGGTGGTGTCCAGCGGGAAGGACCCGATGAGCAGCGCGGGGACGCCGAGCGGTTCGTCGCTGGGCGTCGGGGCGTGCACGACGGGGCTGGTGCGGGGGTGGGCCGGGGTGCCGTCGGGGTCGGCGGGCACGGCCCAGGTCAGCGACCAGTGCGGCCGCAGCCGCTCCTCGACGGGCCGCCCGGCGAGCAGTTCGGGGGTGAGCGGGCCGTGCGCCGCCGCGGTGCGCCACCGGGTCGTACCGTCGCGCGAGTCCTCCACGACGGTGAGCTCGCCCTCGGTGCGGCGGCTGATCGTGCGGGTCGTGTCGGTCTCGATCACGACCTCCTCCAGCCCTGGCAGGGCGAGGAGCAGGGCGTCGTCGACGGCGTTCAGCAGGCGCTCGGCGAGGTCGGCGGCGGCGGTGTCGCGCAGCGGGAGGATGACGACGGTGTCGTAGGGGTCGGGCGCGGTGCCCTCGGCGGCGAACGGGAGCCGCAGCAGCGGGACATGGCCGTCGCGGCGGCGGATCTCGTCACCGAGGCCGGGGCTGTGGCGGGCGGTCTCGGCGGCGTGGTCGCGGGCCTCGGCGAGGGACCAGCGGACCCCGCCGTGGCGGCCTACGACGGCGGGCTCGTCGGTGACGGCGAGCACGGCGGCGAAGCCGACGCCGAAGCGGCCGACGGAGCCGTCCGTGTGGTCGCGCTTGGCGGAGGCCCGGAGCGTGGAGAGGGACTCGACGCCGGTCGCGTCCAGCGGGGCACCGGTGTTGGCCGCGAACAGGACGCCCTCGCGAAGGGTGAGCCGGAGCCGTCCCGGCACGCCCGCCCTGGCCGCCGCGTCGGCGGCGTTCTGCGCGAGCTCGACGACGAGTCGGTCCCGGTACCCGCCGAGGACGAGATCCTCCTCGGCGTTGGCGTCCTCCCGGAACCGGGCGGGGCTGGTGGCCCAGGCGTCCAGCACCCCTCGCCGGAGCCGGGCGGTCCCGAACGGGTCGGCACCCTCGGCAGCGGGCCGCACGAACTTGCTCACGTTGACTCTCCTCATCGGCGTGACGATGAAGGTACCGCGACGAGCAAGGACGGAAACGCCGCCCCAGCGGCCCTCACACCTCGTCCCCGAGGGAACCGGATTCCCGCGAGCGGCGAAGTACCGGTACAAGCCCGAGCTTCACAGCGCCACAGCGACGAAAGGAGCCCCGATGACCGTCGAACCAGGCGTCAGGGTGGGGCAGGACAGCGACGCCTCGGTGATCGAACGGTCGTGGGACGAGCCCGAGACCTTCGCCCTGCTCTTCGACCGCCACGCCGACTCGGTGCACCGTTACGCGGCGCGCCGGCTGGGTGCGGAGGCGGCCGAGGACGTGATGGCGGAGACCTTCACCACCGCGTTCCAGCAGCGCTTCCGGTACCGCACGGAGGCGTCCGACGCCCGTCCCTGGCTGTTCGGTATCGCCACCAACCTCATCGGCCGGCACCGCAGGGCCGAGGCCCGGCGGCTGAAGACGCTGGGCCGGCTGCCTCCGGCGGCCCCCGGCGGTGCGGCCGAGGAGACGGTCGCGGACCGGGTGGCGGCCCGGGTCAGCGCCCAGGCGGTCAGCGGCGAACTCGCCGGTGCCCTCGCCCGGTTGCCCGCCCGGCACCGGGACGTGCTGCTGCTGGTCGCCTGGGCCGACCTCGGCTACGAGGAGGTCGCGGCCGCCCTCGGCGTGCCGGTGGGGACGGTCCGGTCACGACTGCACCGGGCTCGCAGAAAACTTCGTGAGGCATTGGGCGGATCCGATCCGACCGCTCTCCGAGAGGAATCCGACGATGAATGAGATCGAGCTTCTGAGGGAGTGGGACGCGGACGCGCCCCCTCTCACGGACACCGCCCGCGCCCGCGCCCGCTTCCGCCTGTACCAGGCGATGCAGGCCCCGGCCACGACACCCGCCACCGGCCGCGCCGTCGGCCGCCGTCCGCTGCTGCGGATCGCCGTGGCCTGCGCCGCGGCGGCCGCGGTCACCGCGACCGTGGTGGTCGCCCAGAACACCGGGGAGAACGCGCCCCGCACCCAGACCGTCAGCGCGACCACCGTGCTGCGGGGGGCGGCGGCCGAGGCACTGCGGACCGAGAAGCCGCTCGCCCCGCGCGACGACCAGTTCATCTACACGAAGGAGGTCATCGAGCTCAAGCCGGTCTCGGGCGGTCCCGTGAAGAGGTACGTCGACGAGAGCTGGAGCTCGGTCGACGGGTCCAAGAAGTCCTACGTCAGCGAGCTGGGCAACAAGCAGTGGGTGCCGCCGTTCAAGAAGGGTGAGTCCACCTGGCCGCCGCGCGAGTGGTCGAAGCTGGAGAAGCTGCCCCTCGACCCGGCCAGGCTGACGATCGTCCTGCGCGACGGAGGCCTGAAGCCCGACTTCGGCCGGAAGACCCGGGCGGACGAGTGGCCGCAGGTCCAGTTCTTCCTCTCCGGACTGCTCCGCGACTCCGTCCTGCCCAAGGGACTGCGCTCCGCGGCGTTCGAGGCGCTCGCCGCCGTCCCCGGGGTCGAGGTGCTGCCGGACCGGACCGAGTTCAACGGGCACACGGCCATCGGTGTCCGGTACGTCGGCCCTCGCGGCACCCCCTGGCAGGACGGCGGGCGGGTACTGCTCTTCGACGCGAAGACCTACCGCTACCTGGGCCTGCGTGAGCGGACCGAGGCGAAACTGACGACCAAGGTCTACGACCAGTCGCAGTACATCGTCGCCGACGGTGTGGTGGACCGGGTGTTCCAGCGCCCCTGAGCCCGCGCCCTTCCTGCGAGTGACCCAGTCCTACGAGTGACCCAGCTCCGCCGTGTCCTCGTCCGCCAGCGCCGGCACCGACCCCGAGTCGGATGCCGGTCGCAGCGGGAACGGGTCCACCCGGGTCTCGTCGATCACCGGAAGGGCAGGCTGCGGGGGCTTCGGCATGACGGCCGCTTCCGAGTGGCCCCCGCAGCCGTAGGACAGCGAGACCACGCGGCCGTCCGCGGGGGAGAACTCGTTCGCGCACAGGCCGAAGGCCTGGCCGAGCGAGCCGCCCAGCGGGACCAGGAAGCCGCAGCTGGCGCAGGTCGCCGGGGCCGCCTGGGCCATGGGCGTCTTCCCGCCGAAGGACTCCTCCCAGCGGTCGGCGGCGATGTGCAGGCCGTAGCGGGACAGGACCCGGGCGCGGCGCATGCCCAGTTCCTCGGCGACCGCGGCGATCGAGCCGCGGGTCGGAGCCACCGGGAGGTTCGAGACGGTGCCCGCGGTGAGCTCCGCGTCCTCCGCCTCGACCAGCTCGGCCATCTCCTCGGAGACCGGCGCGCTCGGCAGCGGCTCGTCCTCGCCCGTGTAGCCGGGCTCCAGGCGCAGGTCCTCGGCGTCGGTGGGGAGCAGATCGCCTGGGCCCATGTCGCCGGGGCGCAGGCGTTCGCTCCAGGGCACCCACTCCGGGGCCAGCAGCGCGTCCGGGCCGGGGAGCAGGACGACCTCGTCCAGCGTCACGAGCTTCGCGCGGGAGGCGCGCGCGACCGTCACGGCCCAGCGCCAGCCCCGGTACCCGAGCTCCTTGCACTCGAAGAAGTGCGTGACGACACGGTCTCCCTCGGAGACCAGGCCCGAGTGCTCGCCCACCACACCGGGCGCGGCGGCCTCCTCGGCGGCGGTGCGGGCGAGGTCGACGGCCTCGGCGCACAGGCGGTCGGGGGTGCGGCTTCGCGTTGTCGCTGCGCTCACAGGTATCGCTTCTCTCCTACGCCGTCACTCGGGTGCGCCGGCCTGAAGGCGGTGGGTGCGGACGGAGCGGACCGGAGGACCGCGTCGACGTCCGCGCCCGGTCGCGCTCGGGCGCACCTGCTCCATCCATTCTGCGGGATGCCGGAGAGGCGCGCGGCCGAGAACGTTCGCCACGGCGCGCTACGCACGCTACCTGTTCGCCGCCGCTCGGCCTACACCGACGTGATGGTTCGTTGCCTCCAGTGGGTCTGCGGTGGCACTTCATATGCGTTCATACGCGCGGTAACCGCACTACTCACAGCTTTCTCGGGGCACTATGACGGGGTGGCAGCCGCGAGGACACCCCAGGGAGCCACCGGGATCGGTGGCGGTTCGGGCCGGATTACCCAGATGACTGGGCCCGTGCGCGCCGTCGGCCGTGCCCTGCACTTCCCGTTCACCGGTACGGCCCGCGGCATCCGCAAGGCGACCCACGCGCACGGGGCGGGCGAGTCCGGCCTCGGCAAGCTGATCGAACTGCACGCCGTCAACGGCGCGGGGGACGTGATGATCACCGTCGCCCTGGCCTCGACGGTGTTCTTCTCGGTGCCGACCGACGAGGCCCGGGGGCGCGTCGCCCTGTACCTCGCGATCACCATGGCGCCCTTCACGGTCCTCGCGCCCGTGATCGGTCCCCTCCTCGACCGCCTTCCGCACGGCCGCCGCGCCGCCATGGCGGGCTCCATGCTCGCCCGGGCGATGCTGGCGCTGATCATCGCCGGGGCGGTCGCCACGGGCAGCCTGGAGCTGTATCCGGCGGCCCTCGGCGTACTGGTGGCCTCCAAGGCGTACGGCGTCGTCAGAAGCGCGGTCGTGCCCCGTCTGCTCCCGCCCCGCTTCTCCCTCGTCAAGGCGAACTCCCGCGTCACCCTCGGCGGACTGCTGGCCACCGGGATCGCGGCCCCCGTCGGCGCGGGGCTCCAGGCCATCGGACCGCGCTGGCCGCTCTACGGCGCCTTCGTGATCTTCATCGCCGGTATGTTCCTGTCCTTCTCGCTGCCGCCGAAGGTCGACTCGGCCAAGGGCGAGGACGTGGCCCTGCTCGCCGCCGACGAAAAGCATCTGCACGGCCCGCACCTCCAGCCGGTCAAGCGGCCCGGGCTGCGTACGGTCGGCACCGCCGTCACCCATGCCCTCGGCGCGAACGCGGCCCTGCGCTGGCTGTCCGGCTTCCTCACCTTCTTCCTCGCCTTCCTGCTGCGCGAGCATCCGCTGACCGGCCAGAGCGCGGCGGTCTCGCTGGGCCTGGTGGCCGTGTCGGCGGGCGCGGGCAACGCGCTCGGCACGGCGGTCGGCGCCTGGCTCAGGTCACGGGCGCCGGAGATCATCATCTTCACGGTGGTGGCCATCGTGGTGGGCGCGGCGATCACGGCGGCGATCTTCTTCGGGGCGTTCCTGGTGGCGTGTCTGGCCGCCGTCGCCGGGTTCTCGCAGGCCCTGTCCAAGCTGTCCCTGGACGCGCTGATCCAGCGGGACGTGCCCGAACTGGTCCGCACCTCGGCGTTCGCCCGCTCCGAGACGCTGCTCCAGGTGTCCTGGGTGTTCGGGGGCGCGGTCGGCATCGTGATGCCGCTCAACGGCTATCTCGGCCTCTCGGTTGCCGCGGCGGTCGTCGCCGCGGGCTGGCTGGCCACCGCGAGGGGACTGCTCAGCTCGGCCCGGCACGGCACCTCCTCCACGGCGCGAGTGGCGTAACGAACAGGGCTCGCCGCACCCCGCATAAAGGGACTGCTGTACCCGCCCGATAGCCTTCCGCCATGACCACGCTGCAATCCGATGTGCGACGCCGCCGCGCCGTCGCCGCCGCCGGCCTCGTTTCCGCCGGACTGCTCGTCCTGTCGGCCTGCGACAAGCCGACGCCGCGCGTCACCGTCACGGTCGGTTCGACCTCGGTGAGCTCCGAGGCCGTCTGCTACGACGACGGCAACGACCTCGGCAAGGCGAAGGCCGCCAAGTGCGCCCTGGAGAAGTCGGACGTCAAGACGATCAAGGTCAAGCAGAGCGAGACCCTGCGCGTCGGCGTCGACGAGAAGATCGCGGACACCGGCTGGGCGCTGTGGATCAACGGCCAGCAGATGACGTACGCGTACAAGAAGTCGTACTACGCCTTCGACGGCGTCGACCTCTTCGCCCAGCAGCAGGGCCAGGCCCCGCAGAAGACGCTGTACATCAGCATCGTCGAGCAGGACAAGCAGTCCTCCGGCGAGAGCAAGGCGTACAAGGGCGTGTGGAACTTCAAGCTGGAGAACTCCGACTACTGATCCGCCGAATCCGATGCGCATCCTCGTGGCCACCGCCGTCCCGGTCGAACGGGACGCGGTGGCCCGTGCGTTCGCGGGGCCGGTGCCGGACGTCGACGTCCTCGCCGTGGGGGTCGGGCCCGCTCTCGCCGCCGCCCGCACCGCCACCGCGCTCACCCGGGCCGCCCTGACGGATGCTCCCTACGGCCTGGTGGTCTCCGCCGGGATCGGCGGCGGCTTCCTGCCGCACGCGCCGGTCGGCTCCCTCGTCGTCGCCGACGAGATCACCGCGGCCGATCTCGGGGCGGAGACCGCCGACGGGTTCGTGCCGGTGACCGAGCTGGGGTTCGGGGCCGTCACCCACCGCCCGCCCGCGGCACTCGTACGGGCCGCGGCGGCCGCGACCGGGGCGCGGGCCGGAGCCGTGCTCACCGTCTCCACGGTGACCGGTACGGCCGCCCGCGCGAGCGCCCTGCGCGAGCGCCATCCCACCGCCCTCGCCGAGGCCATGGAGGGCTTCGGGGTCGCCGAGGCGGCCGGGGCGCACGGGGTGCCCGTGCTGGAGATCCGTGCCGTGTCCAACCCGGTCGGTCCGCGCGACCGGTCCGCCTGGCGCATCGGCGACGCGCTCGCGGCCCTGACGGAGGGGTTCGGAAAGCTGACGCCCGTACTGGAGAGTTGGGAACACCATGACGACTGAGCCGCTGCAGATCGCGTACTCCCCGTGCCCGAACGACACGTTCGTCTTCGACGCCCTCGCCCATGGCCGGGTGCCCGGCGCGCCCGCGCTGGACGTGACCTTCGCCGACATCGACGTCACCAACGGGATGGCGGAGCGCGGTGAGTTCGATGTGCTGAAGGTGTCGTACGCCGTGCTGCCGTACGTCCTCGACGAGTACGCGCTGCTGCCGTGCGGGGGCGCCCTGGGGCGCGGGTGCGGGCCGCTGGTGCTGACCCGGGAGGCCGGAGTGGACCTCACGGGCCGTACCGTCGCCGTGCCGTCCGAGCGGTCGACGGCGTATCTGCTGTTCCGGCTGTGGGCGGCGGACGTGGTCCCGGGCGGGGTCGGGGAGATCGTCGTGCTGCCGTTCCACGAGATCATGCCGGCCGTGCGGGACGGGAAGGTCGACGCGGGGCTCGTGATCCACGAGGCCCGCTTCACGTTCCAGAACTACGGACTGCACAAGCTCGCCGACATGGGCGAGCACTGGGAGTCGACGACCGGGCTGCCGATTCCGCTGGGGGCGATCATCGCGAAGCGGTCGCTGGGGGCGGAGCGGCTGTCGCTGCTCGCCGAGTCCATCCGGATGTCGGTGCGGGCCGCTTGGGACGAGCCCGAGGTTTCCCGGCCTTATGTCATGGAGCATGCGCAGGAGATGGATCCCGCGGTCGCCGATCAGCACATCGGTCTGTACGTCAACGAGTTCACCGCGGAGCTCGGCG
Organism: Streptomyces sp. SLBN-8D4; assembly: GCF_049739545.1. Classification (NCBI taxonomy): domain Bacteria; kingdom Bacillati; phylum Actinomycetota; class Actinomycetes; order Kitasatosporales; family Streptomycetaceae; genus Streptomyces; species Streptomyces sp. SLBN-8D4. The sequence goes on along the minus strand of NZ_JBMGQC010000001.1, from coordinate 5,389,530 downwards.
AGGACGGATATGCGGCGATTCGAGGGCTGTTGACCCGCGCGGCCGCGGAAGGCCTTGTGCCTGCTTTGCGGCCGGACGCGTTGTCGTTTATCTGAGGCGCCCCTTTGGGACGTTCGGCCATTGGGCCAGTTTCAACATTTCCAGGACCCGGTGGATCAGGAAGCACGCCAGCGGGAGTTCCACACCCACCGCCAATGCCACCGACCACCACACGTCGGGGGTGCCCAGGGCCAGCGACACGTCGAACCACGCGTCGCAGAGCAGCAGGGCACCCGTCGACACGGCCGCCACCACGACCCCCCGGTGGCGGCGCCAGCCGAGCAGGGCCGTGGCGGCCATCGCGAGAAGAAGCAGGACGTCGAAGCCGACCCAGGTGGTACGCCACTGGCGGACCGTGTACCCGCTGGGCAGCGTGAAGGCCAGCAGCACCGTCCAGGGGACGAGTCCGATGGCGCAGACGGTCAGCAGTTCCAGGGTGTGGCGCCGCTGCCGTCGGATCTGCTCCAGCAGTTGGGGGGACGGTGCCTCGGTCCGTATCTCGCTCACTACACGTCGAGTTGGTCGGCGACCGCTCGAAGGAGACCCGCGATCTTCCCGCCGGCGGCCTTGTCGGGGTAGCGGCCGCGCTCCAGCATCGGCGTGATGTTCTCCAGGAGGGTCGTCAGATCCTGGACGATGGAGGCCAGTTCGTCCGGCTTCTTACGGGTCGCCGCCGCGACCGAGGGGGTCGGGTCCAGGACGGCCACCGAAAGAGCCTGATCACCGCGCTGCCCCGCGACCACTCCGAACTCCACCCGCTGCCCGGGCTTCAGCGTCTCGACTCCGGCGGGGAGGACCGAGGAATGGACGAAGACGTCGCCGCCGTCGTCGCGGGAGAGAAAGCCGAAGCCCTTCTCACTGTTGAACCACTTGACCTTGCCGGTAGGCACGTCTGTCCTCGTCCTCGTACTCGTCGGAAAACTGCTTCTGAAAGGGCTCTTGATAGCACTGGGGCGGGTCGTCGGGACCCGCCCGGTACCAAGGCTAATGGTCTTCAGGCCGGTGACAAGACGTCGCCCGGTTGTTCCTTCGCGCAGGGAACTACCCTGGTCCGGTGCGTGACAAAACCCAAACGAATTCCGCCGCTCCCGGTGACCGACTGATCCGTGCCGGAGCCATCGTGTTCTTCATCGGCGCGGTGGCCACTCTGGTCACCGTGGCCCCGTTCCTGCTCGGAACGACGCCTTTTCCGACATACATGTTCGGATTGAGCATGCTCATGGCCGTCGGCTTCGTGGTGGCCGGTGCGGGAGTGCTGCAATCGGTCGCGGCCGGAAGGCGTCAGGCGCGGGCCGGAACGCCGTCCGGACGGTAGTCCGAAAACCACCCCGGAAACTCGGTGAGATCGCCGAGGACGACATCGGCTCCGGCCTCGGTCAGTTCCTCGGCGGTGCACGGGCCGGTGGGCACCGCGACCGACAGCGCCTCGGCGATCCGCGCCCCGCGCACATCGCCCGTGTGGTCCCCGACGTACACGCTCGCGCCGTGCTCGCGCAGGGCCTCGCCCTTCTGCTCGGCCCACAGGTTGCCGATCACCGCGTCGGGCTCCAGGCCCAGGTGCGTCATGTGCAGCTTGGCGTTGGGCTCCCACTTGGCCGTCACGACGATCGCCCGCCCGCCGGCCGCCTGTACGGCGCCGATGGCCTCGCGGGCGCCGGGCATCGCCAGGGTGCCGGTGATGGCGAAGGCCGGGTAGAGCTCGCGGTAGAGGTCCGCCATGGCCGGGACCCGGTCCGCCGGGAACCAGTACGCCATCTCCTCCTGCAGCGGCGGCCCGAGCCGCGTCACCACCAGGTCGGCGTCGACGTACGTCCCGGTCCGCTCGGACAGTTCCACCCAGCAGGCGTGGATGCCGGGGCGGGAGTCTATGAGCGTCATGTCGAGATCGAAGCCGACGGTGGGACCGGGGGCGGTGATGCTTGCAGAGGCCATATGAGCCATTGTGCCCAAGCCGTACGGCCGTCGGACAACGATTTCCGGCGGCCTGATTCCGCCGGCGCGACTCCCCTGCCCTACCGCCGCCGCTGCGAGCGCCACACCAGGAACAGCGCCGACGCCACGGCCGCCCCCCGCACGACCCACGGCCAGGTCTCGGCGACCGCGTCGTTCATGTGGCCCTGGGCGATCGGCTCGCCCCAGCGGCCCTCGTTGCGTCCCCACAGCCAGACGATCCCCGCGGTGAGCGAGAGGCTCGGCAGGAACACGACGGCCCATTTGGTCTCGGCGTCGGTCAGCCGGCGCGAGGCCCACGCGATGAGCCAGCCGACGACGAGGACGAGCAGGTTGCCCAGCACGGCACCGGCGACGAGCAGGGCGGCGGCGAGCAGCAGCAGGGGGTTGCTCCAGCCGCCGGGACCGGAGAACCGGCGGCGGGCCGGGGCGGCCTCGACGACCGGCTCCACGGCCTTGGCCTTGGCGACCGTCTTCGGCTTCCACCAGGCCTTGCGGGTCTTCACCACCGGCGCGGGCGCCGCCTGCTCCACGGCGGGCGCGGGCTCCGGTTTCCTCTCCTCCTTGGGAGGCGGAGGCTTCAGCAGCTCCGGGATCTCCACCCCGCCCACGAACCCCGGCACGCTGTCCCCGACGCCGAAGGGGCTGCTGTCCACCCGCCACCAGTCGGGCTGCGCGGCGCTGTCGCCGAGTTCGTCCAGACCGGCCACGTGGGGCCCGTGGGAGGTGTCGCGGGCGGGAGCGGGCTGCGGCGGGGTGTCGGGGCGCGGCCGGGGCACGACCTTGCGCAGGCCCCTGGGCCGCTCGGTCTCCTCCGTGTCCCGGTCCCGCTGCACGGGCATGGCGACGACCGGCGCCTGCGGGGCGCTGCCCGCCGTGCCGCCGGCGGCGGTGACGACCTCGTCGGGGCTGCCCAGCTTGGCGATGATCCGGCGGACGGCGGCGGGCGAGTCGACGGTGACCTTGGCGCGCCGCCGGTCGATCTCGTTGCGCAGTTCCGAGACGAGCCGCATCCGGGTGGACGACGGCAGCTGCCGCTGCTGCGCGACATCACCGACGCGGCTCAGATACTCGTAGACGACCTGGTCGCTCTCGATACCCACGAAGTCCCCTCCGGGGCGGGTGCGTTGGATACCCCGTGGGACGACGTTAGCGCAGGCAGCCGCCGATCGGACGGGCCCCGGCGTCGAGCGGGACGGTTGCGCGGACGCGGGGTACGTCACCCCTGCCCCGTCCCGCCACCCGCTACCGTTGGTCGGATGAGCAACCCGGCCGTTCCGCCGCGCTCCCTCGCGGAAGCGCTCCGGGCCAGGGACGACGTTTCCCTGGCCGCGCTTCTGCGTGCCCGCCCCGACCTCATCACCCCCGTGCCGACCGACCTCACCCAGCTCGCCACCCGGGCCGGGACACGGGCGTCGGTGGTACGGGCCCTGGAGCGGCTTGACCGTTTCGCGCTCCAGACGGCGGAGGCGCTGGCGGTGGCGGCGGACCCGGCGCCCTACGGCGAACTGCTCGCTCTGCTGACCGGCGACGACGGCGACCCGGCCGTCTCGGCGGCGCTCCCGCGCGCCCTCGGCACCCTGCGGGAGCAGGCCCTGGTGTGGGGCGACGACGACCGGCTGCGGCTGGTGCGCACGGCCCGTGAGCTGCTCGCGCCCTCGCCGCAGCACCCCTCGCCGACCGGGCTCGGGCCGACCGTCCAGGAGGCCACGGCGGGGATGTCGCCGGGCCGCATCCAGGACATCGTCACGGCGGCCGGGCTCGGCTCGACCCATGACGCGGTCTCCGCGGTGGCGTCGCTGACGGCCCTGTTCGCCGACCGGGGGCGGATGTCGGCGCTGCTCGCCGGGCTCCCGGAGGAGTCGCGGGAGGTGCTCTCGCGGCTGGTGTGGGGGCCGCCGTACGGCCAGGTCACCGCCGAGCCGGCGGTGCATCTGCGCCGCCTGCTGGATCTGGGGCTGCTGGTGCCGACGGCGCCCGGGACGGTCGTACTCCCCCGGGAGGTGGCCCTGCATCTGCGCGGCGGCCGGGCGCACCGGGAGGTGGCGCCGCTGCCGCCGGCCGTGGAGCCCGCGGCGACCCACCGTCCACAGGTGGTGGACGCGACGGCGGCCGGGCAGGCGTACACCGCGCTCGCGACCGTCGAGGAGCTGCTGAAGGACTGGGACGAGGGCGGGCCCGCGGTGCTGCGGGCGGGCGGCCTGAGCGTCCGCGACCTCAAGCGCACGGCCGTCGCGCTGGACGTGGCGGAACCGGTCGCCGCGTTCTGGGTGGAACTGGCGTACGCGGCGGGCCTGCTGGCCTCCGACGGCGAGGCCGACGAGCGGTACGCGGCGACCCCGGCCCACGACGAGTGGCTGGAGCAGCCGCCGGCACAGCGCTGGACCCGCCTGGCGGAGGCGTGGCTGACGGCGACCCGGGTGTCCGGGCTGGTGGGCGGCCGGGACGCGAAGGACCGCACCCTGTCGACGCTGGGCCCGGGACTCGACCGCAGCGCCGCGCCGAAGGTACGGCACCGGGTGCTGACGCTGCTCGCGGGGCTGCCCGAGGGGGCGTCGCCGTCGAGGGAGTCGGTACTGGCCCGGCTGGGCTGGGAGCGTCCGCCGCGGGGGCCGCAGCGCGGGGACGACCTGCGGTCACGGCTCGCCGAGTGGACGTTGACGGAGGCGGAGCTGCTGGGCGTGACGGGGCGGGGGGCGCTGTCGGGGCACGGGCGGGCGTTGCTGGGCGCGAGCGCGCCGAAGACGCCGGGCAGGGTGCCGGAGGGGCCCGGTGACAAGCTTCCCGTGCACCACCGGCCCACCGTCGCCGAGCCCCTCTCCCGCGCCGAGCAGGCCACCGCGTCCGCCGCGGCCGCCCGGCTGCTCGCGCCGCTGCTGCCCGAGCCGCTCGACCATGTCCTGCTCCAGGCCGACCTGACGGCGGTGGCCCCGGGGCCCTTGCAGCGGTCGCTGGCCGAGGTGCTGGACGTCCTGGCCGACGTGGAGTCGAAGGGCGGGGCGACCGTCTACCGCTTCACCCCCGGCTCGGTACGCCGTGCCCTGGACGCCGGCCAGGCCGCTTCCGACCTGCACGCCTTCCTCGCCGCGCACTCACGGACGCCGGTGCCGCAGCCGCTGACGTATCTGATCGACGACGTGGCGCGCAGACACGGCCACCTCAGGGTCGGCGCGGCCTCCGCGTACGTCCGCTGCGACGACGACGCCCTGCTCAACGAGATCCTCGCCGACAAGCGCGCCGCGGGCCTGCGCCTGCGCCGCCTGGCCCCGACCGTGCTGGCCGCGCAGACCGACCCGGCGTCGCTGCTGGACGGCCTGCGCGCGATGGGCTTCGCCCCGGCCGCCGAGTCCGCGGAGGGCGACGTCCTGATCACCCGCGCGCACGCCCACCGCACCCCGCCGCGCACCGCCCCCGAACCCGTCCCGGACGGCCCCCCGGTCCCCGACGCGACGCTCCTGTCGGCCGCGATCCGGGCCGTCCGCGCCGGCGACCTGGCCGCGACGACCCCCCACAGACAGACCGACCGGCCGCAGCCCGCCACCGGCGAACTCCCGCGCACCAGCTCCGCCGAGACCCTCGCCACCATGCAGGCCGCCGTCCTGACCGGCGAGGCCCTGTGGATCGGCTACGTCAACGCCGAGGGCTCCGCCAGCCAGCGCGTCATCGCTCCCATCCGCGTCGAGGGCGGCTTCGTGACGGCCTACGACCACACGGCGGACGAGGTACGCACGTATCCGCTGCACCGGGTGACCGGGGTGGCGGAGCTGGCCGAGGAGTAGGGCCCCCTCAGCACTGGGTGACCGGGGAGTTCGCGGGCAGGCCGAAGTGGGACCGGGCCGCGGATTCCAGCGGGGTGGCGGGCACGCCGGTGTCGAGCGCGGCGGTGGTGGCGTGGCCGAAGTGGCTCGACATCCACTCCGCGTTGCCCGCGCCGTCCGGCGGCCCGTCCTGCGACACGACCACGTAGTCGCCGTCGGCCTCCCGCCGCAGCCGCAGCACCTGTGGCACCTCGGCCCCGCCGCACTCCACCAGGCGCCCCGCCCGCACCCCGTACTCCAGGCACAGCGTGCTGACAGCGGCCCGCACCAGTCCGTCGCGCTCGTCGAGGTCCACCGCCTCCGCCCGGCAGAACCACCGGGCCCGGAGCCCGGGCTCGCTCTCCCCGTACCCAGCGCCGCGCGACTGCTCCACGAGCCGCGCCTCGATGGCCGGCCGCACCCGGTTCCACAGCTGGGGGTCGGTGTCCGAGGGCCAGCGGGCCCACGCCCCCGTCGCCACCAGCACCACGACCGCGCCCCCGCCGACCGCCCATCTGCCCGCAGACATCCCCATGCGTCCTCCCGGCCCGCTCCCGTCAGTCAAGACAGCCGAACGGGGGCCGGGGTTGCCCCAGGAGACCGTCTTCGACCTCCCTTGATCGTCCCTGCTTGAGGCACACTGGACGTTTGGCCCGTGCGGAAGGATGCATGTACGTGAACGGTCCTCTCATCGTCCAGTCCGACAAGACCCTGCTGCTCGAGGTAGACCACGAGCAGGCCGACGAGTGCCGTCGGGCCATCGCGCCGTTCGCCGAGCTGGAGCGGGCGCCCGAGCACATCCACACCTACCGGGTGACCCCGCTGGGGCTGTGGAACGCGCGCGCCGCGGGGCACGACGCCGAGCAGGTGGTCGACGCGCTGGTGCAGTACAGCCGGTATCCGGTGCCGCACGCCCTGCTCGTCGACGTCGCCGAGACGATGGACCGGTACGGGCGGCTCACCCTCAGCAAGCACCCCGCCCACGGACTCGTGCTCACCACCACCGACCGGCCGGTGCTTGAGGAGATCCTGCGCTCGAAGCGGATCATCCCGCTGGTCGGGGCGCGGCTCGACCCGGACACCGTGGCCGTGCACCCCTCCGAGCGCGGGCAGATCAAGCAGACGCTGCTGAAGCTGGGCTGGCCCGCCGAGGACCTCGCGGGGTACGTCGACGGCGAGGCGCACCCGATCGAGCTGGACGAGGACGGGTGGGCGCTCAGGCCCTACCAGAAGCAGGCCGTGGAGAACTTCTGGCACGGCGGCAGCGGGGTCGTGGTACTCCCCTGCGGCGCGGGGAAGACCCTGGTCGGCGCCGGGGCCATGGCACAGGCCAAGTCGACCACGCTCATCCTCGTCACCAACACCGTCTCGGCCCGGCAGTGGAAGCACGAGCTGGTGAAGCGGACCTCTCTGACGGAGGAGGAGATCGGCGAGTACAGCGGGACCCGCAAGGAGATCCGGCCCGTCACCATCGCCACGTACCAGGTGCTGACGACCCGGCGGAAGGGCGTCTACCCGCACCTGGAGCTCTTCGACTCCCGGGACTGGGGGCTCATCCTCTACGACGAGGTGCACCTGCTGCCCGCGCCCGTCTTCAAGTTCACCGCCGATCTCCAGGCCCGCCGCAGACTCGGACTGACCGCGACCCTCGTGCGCGAGGACGGGCGGGAGTCGGACGTCTTCTCGTTGATCGGGCCCAAGCGGTTCGACGCGCCGTGGAAGGAGATCGAGGCGCAGGGGTACATCGCGCCGGCCGACTGTGTCGAGGTGCGGGTGAACCTGACCGACTCGGAGCGGCTCGCCTACGCCACCGCCGAGCAGGAGGAGAAGTACCGCTTCTGCGCCACGACCGCGACGAAGCGGAAGGTCACGGAGGCGCTCGTCAAGCGCTTCGCGGGGCAGCAGATCCTGGTGATCGGCCAGTACATCGACCAGCTCGACGAACTCGGCGAGCATCTGGACGCCCCCGTCATCAAGGGCGAGACCTCCAACGCCCAGCGCGAGAAGCTCTTCGACGCCTTCCGGCAGGGCGAGATCAGCGTGCTGGTGGTGTCGAAGGTGGCGAACTTCTCCATCGACCTGCCGGAGGCGACGGTCGCCATCCAGGTCTCGGGCACCTTCGGCTCCCGCCAGGAGGAGGCGCAACGGCTCGGTCGGGTGCTGCGTCCGAAGGCGGACGGCCACCAGGCCCACTTCTACTCCGTGGTCGCCCGGGACACCATCGACCAGGACTTCGCCGCGCACCGCCAGCGCTTCCTGGCGGAACAGGGGTACGCCTACCGGATCATGGACGCGGACGAGCTGCTGGCCGAGAGCTGACCGGCGGCTACCTGCGGCGGACGCCGACTTCCTCGCCGTACTCGCCGAGTATGACGACGTCGAAGGCGGCGACCGCGAAGACACGGATGGCGCGCAGGGCGTCGCCGAGGCGGTGGGCCTTGTGGCCGCCTGAGACGGGGGTCGCGCCGGACGGGCGACCGGGGGCTGGGGTGAAGGTCGCTGTACTCATGTCTCCATGGTGGCCGAGCAGGCATAAAGAGGGCATCGGTCCCAGGTAGCCCCTTTCTGTGCTACCTGAGTACCGCCCGCAGGTGGAGCCACCCCTAGAGGAGGAGGGGCGATCCCTTAGGGGCAGGAGAATTCGCCGGGGCCGGAGAAATTCGCCGAGGGGCGGGAGAAATTCGTTGGCCCCCTCCCACCCCGTCCCTCTAGAATCTCCGCTCTTGCCCGCCTCCCTCCCGGAGTGCCGCCGCCCGGACGGAAACCGGTCGGCACCTCGCTGCCGTCCACCCGGCAGCCACCACCCCGCAGCACCTTCGGAGGCACCCCTTGTCCAGGCCGTCCACTCCCGCGCCCGCAGCCGACGACCCCCTCGCCCGCGAACGCTCCCACCTCGCCGGTTCCCGCGCCGCACTGCGCGCCATGCGCGAGGACGTCGAGTCGCTGGACATCAAGGACGTCACCGCGAACTGGGTCAACGCCGAGGTCCTGGCCCGCCAGATCAACGACCGGATCAAGGCGCTGGCGGACCTCAGCGACACCCCGCTGTTCTTCGGCCGCCTCGACTACCTGCACTCCCCGGGCGCGGACCGGGCCGAGGGCGCGGAGGGAGAGCGCTTCTACATCGGGCGGCGGCACGTCCACGACCACGACGGCGACCCGATGGTGATCGACTGGCGGGCGCCGGTCTCGCAGCCGTTCTACCGGGCGTCCAAGAAGGACCCGATGGACGTCGGGCTGCGCCGCCGCTTCGGGTACACCCGGGGGGACATCACGGCGTACGAGGACGAGCACCTGTCCGACCCGGCGGAGGCCGCCGCCACCAGCAAGCTGCTCCAGCAGGAGATCGAGCGGCCGCGCGTCGGCCCGATGCGGGACATCGTGGCGACCATCCAGCCCGAGCAGGACGAGATCGTACGGTCCGGGCTCGGCGGCACGGTCTGCGTGCAGGGAGGTCCCGGCACCGGGAAGACCGCCGTGGGCCTGCACCGGGTGGCCTATCTCCTGTACGCCCACCGCGAGCGGCTCGCCCGCACCGGCACCCTCGTGATCGGACCGAACAAGTCCTTCCTGCACTACATCGAGCAGGTGCTGCCCGCGCTGGGCGAGATGACCGTCCGGCAGGCCACGGTCGACGACCTCGTGGCGCACGTCGAGGTGCGCGGCACCGACGATTCGCCCGCCGCCGTCCTCAAGGGCGACGCGCGGATGGCGCAGGTGCTCAGGCGGGCCGTGTACTCCCACGTGACCATGCCCGCCGAGCCGGTGATGGTGGTGCGCGGGTCGCGCAGGTGGCGGGTTCCGGCGTACGAGATCGAGGAGATCGTCCGGGAGCTGCTCGACCGGGGCATCCGGTACGGCGCCGCCCGCGAGGCCCTTCCGCAGCGCATCGCGCACGCCGTGCTGGTGCAGATGGAGCGGTCCGGGGAGGCGCCGGACGACCGTGTGCAGGACGCGGTGGCCCGCAACCCGGCGGTGAAGGCGGCGGTGAAGGCGGTCTGGCCGCCGGTGGATCCGGCGAAGCTGGTGCTGCGGCTGCTGACGGACGCGGACTTCCTCGCCGCGCACGCGGACGGGATCCTCGACGAGGACGAGCAGAAGACGATCCTGTGGGCGAAGCCGGTGCGGTCGGTGAAGTCGGCCAAGTGGTCGTCCGCGGACGCGGTGCTGATCGACGAGGCGACGGACCTCGTGGAGCGCACGCACTCGCTCGGGCATGTGGTGCTCGACGAGGCGCAGGACCTCTCCCCCATGCAGTACCGGGCGGTCGGCCGCCGCTGCTCGACCGGTTCGGCGACCGTCCTGGGCGACCTCGCGCAGGGCACCACGCCGTGGGCGACGCGGAGTTGGGACGAGGCGCTGGCCCACCTGGGCAAGTCGGACGGTGTGGTCGAGGAGTTGACGGCCGGTTTCCGCGTGCCGACGGACGTCATCACCTACGCCTCCCGGCTCCTGCCGCACATCGCGCCGGGCCTGACACCGGTCGCGTCGGTGCGTGAGAACCCGGGCTTCTTCGACCTGCGCGAGACCTCGGGTGGGACCTCCGGCGAGCCCTCCGGTACGGCCGAAGTGGTGGCCGCGTGCGAGGAGTTGCTGCGCCACGAGGGGTCGACCGGTCTGATCGCGGCCGACGCCCGCGTCCCGGCCCTCGCCCGGGCGCTGACGGAGGCGGGGATCCCGTATCTCGCCCCGGGTGAGGAGACGACGGCCGAGACCCGGCTGACCCTGGTCCCGGCGTCCCTCGCCAAGGGCCTTGAGTACGACTACGTCGTCCTGGACGAGCCGCAGGCGGTGGTGGACGGCGAACCGGACGAACGCACGGGCCTGCGGCGGCTGTACGTGGCACTGACCCGAGCGGTGTCGGGCCTGATCGTGACGCACACGGCGCCGCTGCCGGCGCAGCTTGCCGGGTAGGTCCTGCCGGGTGCGGGCGCGTGGGGCTGCTCGCGCAGTCCCCACGCCCCTGGGGAGTTCCGCTCACCCCAGGTCCAGAGCCCGCCGCCACTCCCCCACCGCGTCCGCCGAGACCGGCGCCTCCCACCCGCCCGGCCGCGCCGCGCCGCCGATGTGGAACGCGTCGATCCCGGCCGCCCGCAGGCCCGGGACGTGGTCCAGCCGCAGCCCGCCACCCACCAGCAACTGCTGTTCGTACCCCGGCTCCCCCGCCCGCGCCGCCTCGGCGAGCAGCACGGGGAGCCCATCCTCGACGCCCGCCGCCGCGCCCGCGGTGAGGTAGGTGTCCAGGCCCGGCAGGTCGGCCAACTGCTTGCGCAGCGCGTTCCGGTCGGCGGCGTGGTCGATCGCCCGGTGGAAGGTCCAGCGGGAGCCGCCCAGCGCCTCGACCACGCGCTCCACGGATCCCAGATCCACCTCACCGTCCGCGTCCAGGAACCCGAGCACGAACTCCTCGGCACCGGCGTCCCGCAGCTCGTGTGCCGCCCGGACGACCCGGAGGACGTCCCCGGCGCCGAACCCGTCCGACAGTCGCAGCATCACCCGCAGCGAGATGTCCACGGCACCCCGGATCGCGGCGACCGTGGCGACCGCCGGCGTCAGACCGTCCGCCGCCATGTCGGTCACCAGTTCCAGCCGGTCCGCGCCTCCGGCCTGGGCGGCGATCGCGTCCTCGGCGTCGAGGGCGATCACCTCCAGGACTGCACGCTTGCTCATGGGACCCCATTCGTCGACGGTCTCGGGCGGCTACAGGTCTAGTCCAATTCCAGAATAGCCGCCCCGGGGTCCCTCTCACCGGTGCGTCTCAGCCGAAGATGTTCAGCTCCTTCGCCTCCACGCCCGCGAGCTCGTACGCCCGCCCCTCCACCGGACGCCCCGAGTACAGCCGTACGAGGGTCGCCGCGTCCCCGATGTAACGCGCGGGCGTGCGGTCACCGGCCGTGTCGCCCAGGCGGAGCGGTTCGTCCAGGTCGTCGAGGTCGGCGTGCAGGGGCAGGTGGCCGCGCTCCCGGGTGGTGCGGGCGAGCAGGGCGAGGGCGTCCGGAAGGCCGGCGCCCTCGTACGCGCCGGGCTCCCCGAAGACGTCCCGTACGTCCCCCGCGTGCACCCACTCCCCCAGCGCGACGAGGTCCAGCACTCCGCCCGCCGCGGCGATCGCCGGGCCCGCCTCCGTCATCCCGCGCTCCAGCTCGTCCACGACCCGCTGGTTCGTCCAGTCCGCGCGCTCGGCGATGTCCCGGTCGTTGGCCTCGGGCGAGAAGACCCCCTTCTCGAACCGGCCCTCCACCACCCGCATCAGCGCGGACGAACAGTGCGCCAGCACATCGCGCACGCTCCACCCCGGACACGCCCGCGTCGGCAGCGCGAAGTCGCCGTCCGGGCGGGAGCGCAGGAGGGGGATCAGGGCGTCGCGTTCGGTGGTCAGGAGGCGGCCGGGGAGTTCGGGGTCACGGTCATGAGTGGTGTCAGCAGTCATGGGGCCAACCTGCCAGGGGGTGACGCGCGGGACAATGAGGCCATGGCCGATCTCGACGACCTCCGCGACCGTTTCGCCCGTGCCCTGGTCAGCGCCCGGGGCGGCGACGGCCCCGACCCGACACCGTACGCCGACAACCTCCTGGCCCGCTGGCAGGAGCCGCAGCGGCACTACCACACGCTCTCCCACCTGACGGCGGTCCTCGACCGCGTCGACGTGCTGGAGGAGTACGCGGACCGCCCGGACCTGGTGCGGCTCGCGGCCTGGTTCCACGACGCCGTCTACCTCCCGGACCGCTCAGAGAACGAGGAGCGCTCCGCCCGCCTCGCCGAGCGCGCCCTCCCCGAAGCCGGACTCCCCGCCGACGGCACGGCCGAGGTCTCCCGCCTCGTCCGTCTCACCACCGCCCACGATCCCGCCGACGACGACCGCGACGGCCAGGTCCTGTGCGACGCGGACCTCGCGATCCTCGCCGCCCCGCCCTCCGCGTACGCCGCCTACACGGCCGCCGTCCGCGAGGAGTACGGCTTCGTCCCGAGCGACGCCTTCCGCGAGGGCCGGTCCGCGATCCTGCGGCAACTGCTCGATCTGCCCCGGCTGTTCAGGACGCCGTACGGGGAACGGGAATGGGAGGCCACAGCCCGTTACAACCTCACCTCGGAGCTGGAAATGCTGTCGCTCTGAGGCGTCCGGCGCCTTAGCCTGCCCGCATGGCAGACATGGGCGGGGACTTGGGCGCGCAGCGGGTGACGGAGGCCGTCGCGGACGCGGTGGCGGTGCTGCGGACGGCGGTGGACCGGGACTGGACGGCCGTGACGCCGGCCGGGATGGAGTGGACCGTCCACGAGACGGCCTTCCACATCTGCGGCTGCCTGATCTCGTACGCCGGGAACCTGGCCGGAGGCGCCCAGGACGACTACGTCCTCTTCGACATCACGCTCGACGAGGGCACCGACAACATGGGCCTGCTGCATGTCCTGGAGACATGCGGCGCCCTGCTCGCCGCGGCGGTCCGCACCGCGCCCCGCGAGGCCCGCGCCTTCCACCCGTACCCCTTCCGCAGCGCGAACCGTGTGGGGTTCGCCGCGATGGGCGTCACCGAGGTGCTGCTGCACACGTACGACATCGCCGAGGGCCTGGGCCTGGAGTACGAGCCCCCCGCCCACCTCCCCGAGTACGTCCTCACCCGGATCTTCCCCGAGGTCCAGCCGGGCCCCGACCCCTGGCGCACCCTCCTGTGGGCCACCGGCCGCGGCGACCTGCCCGGCCGCGCCCCCCGCACTCAGTGGCGCTGGAGCAACAACCTCGTCCTGCCCACCGAGCGCCTGACCCTGCAGGGCGTCACGCCCGCGTCCGCCGCCGAGCTGGCCGCGGGTGGCGACGGCGACTTCGAGTGGGTCGAGGACGGCCCCTTCGAGGGCACCCGCGAGGCCGCCGGCATGACCATCAAGGCGTACGAGGCGGGCGTGCACCGCCCGGAGTTCGGCCTCTTCGTCCTCGTACGGCGCGACGACGGCCGCGCGATCGGCGGCATGGGCTTCCACGGCGCCCCCGACGAGGACGGCCGCGCGGAGGTCGGCTACGACCTCGCCGAGAGCGCCCGCGGCCGGGGCTACGCCACGGAGGCCCTGCGCGCCCTGAGCGACTGGGCCCTGGCCCGCGACGACGTACGCAGCCTCTGCGCCACCATCGAGCCCGACAACGCGGCCTCGCAGCGGGTCGTCGCCCGGGCCGGATTCGCCCGCGCGACCGTGGAGGAGGAGCAGGCGTACGGGGAGCTGGAGACGGGGCTGCGGCTGTACGTCCTTCCCGGCGGGGCCGGTTAGCGGCCCTTGCGCCGGCGCAGGCCTGCCCCCGTGAGCAGCCGCACCACCTCCCGGCTGCTCACCTCCGTAGCGCCCGCCGCGACCACGTCGGCGTACCGGTGTGACGGGATGTCGTAGTGGTCGCGTTCGAAGGCCCGTGAGGGCACTCCCAGCTCCTCGGCGAATGTGTGCAGTTCGTCGAAGGAGACGTCGCTGATCAGGTGGGACCACAGGCGGCCGTGGCCCGGCCAGGTGGGTGGGTCGATGTAGACGGTCACGAGGGGGAGACCCCGCCCGCCGCGCTCCCGAGCGAGCCGACCGCCGCGACCTTCACGCCCGCCTTGTGGCACACCCAGTACGGGTCGGGGCCCAGCTCCGGCTCGACCTCCAGGGCGTGCGGGTCGCCGGAGCCGCACACCGGGCACAGCGGCCAGCGGCCGTAGGTCTCCAGCAGCGCGTCCTGGACGTCCTGGGCGACCAGGCCCGCGACGAACTCCGCGCCCTCCGGCCACTGCTCCACCCACCAGCGGCGCTGTACGACGGAGTCCTCGACCATCGACACCACGTCGGCGGCGGCGACCTCGCCCGCGGCCAGGTCGGCGAGCACGCGGGCGCGTGCCGCGTGCAGGGACTGCTCCAGTGGACCGATGGACTCCATGGAGCCATTGTGCGGGCTCTTGACCACGACTCGGCGCCGAAAATATCTTTCATGTGTGACCCAGGAAGTGAAGGAAATTTTCGGCAGCGCTCTCGCCGCGAAGGTGCGCACGCTGGGTCCGTCCATGACCCGCTCCATGCACCGGGTCGCCGAGGCCGTGGCGAACGACCCGGCGGGATGCGCCGCGCTCACCGTCACGGGCCTCGCGGAACGGACCGGGACGAGCGAGGCGACCGTCGTGCGGACGGCGCGGCTCCTGGGCTATCCCGGTTATCGCGACCTGCGGCTCGCCCTCGCCGGGCTGGCCGCGCAGCAGCAGTCCGGGCGGGCACCGGCCATCACCACGGACATCGCGGTGGACGATCCGCTCGCGGACGTGGTCGCCAAGCTCGCCTACGACGAGCAGCAGACCCTCGCGGACACGGCGGCCGGGCTGGACACCACGCAGTTGGGCGCGGCGGTCGCCGCGACGGCCTCGGCGCGGCGGATCGACGTCTACGGGGTGGGGGCCTCCGGCCTCGTCGCGCAGGACCTCACGCAGAAGCTGCTGCGCATAGGGCTGATAGCGCAGGCCCACAGCGATCCGCACCTGGCCGTGACGAACGCGGTGCAGCTGCGGTCGGGGGACGTGGCGATCGCGATCACCCACTCGGGGGCGACCGGGGACGTCATCGAGCCGTTGCGGGTCGCGTTCGAGCACGGGGCCACTACGGTGGCCATCACCGGGCGGCCGAACGGGGCGGTGGCGCAGTACGCCGACCATGTGCTGACGACGTCCACGGCCCGGGAGAGCGAACTGCGGCCCGCGGCGATGTCGTCGCGGACGAGTCAGCTGCTGGTGGTGGACTGTCTGTTCGTGGGGGTGGCGCAGCGGACGTACGAGACGGCGGCGCCCGCGCTGGCCGCGTCCTACGAGGCGCTGGCGCACCGGCATCGCCGGTAGACACGAGTTGCCCGGTAGTCGTCGGTCACGAAGAAAGAGCCGCTGCGCCATGACCTCCACCTCCGACCCCCGTGATCTGCAAGCCCAGTTGGAGACGCTCACCACCGAGGCCTTCCGGCCCGAGCTCGCCGACATCGACCAGTTGCCGACCCTGGACATCGCCCGGCTGATGAACGGCGAGGACGCCTCCGTGCCCGCCGCGGTCTCCCGGCAGTTGCCGGTGATCGCCGCCGCCATCGACGCGATCGCCGAGCGCATGGCCCGCGGCGGCCGGCTGATCTACGCCGGGGCCGGCACCGCCGGACGCCTCGGTGTCCTGGACGCCTCCGAGTGCCCGCCGACCTTCAACACCGACCCGGCGCGGGTCGTGGGCCTGATCGCCGGTGGCCCGGAAGCGCTGGTCACGTCCGTCGAGGGGGCCGAGGACTCCGCGGAGCTGGCGCGGGCCGACCTGGACGGGCTCGCGGTGACGGCCGTGGACACGGTGGTCGGGGTGTCCGCGTCCGGTCGTACCCCTTACGCCGTGGGCGCGGTGGAACACGCCCGCGCGAAAGGGGCCTTGACGGTCGGCCTGTCCTGCAACGCGGACAGCGCCCTGGCGGCCGCGGCCGACCACGGCGTCGAGGTGGTCGTCGGCCCCGAACTGCTCACCGGCTCCACCCGCCTCAAGGCCGGCACCGCCCAGAAGCTCGTCCTCAACATGCTGTCGACGATCACGATGATCCGTCTCGGCAAGACCTACGGAAACCTGATGGTCGACGTCCGCGCCTCCAACGAGAAGCTGCGGGCCCGCTCCCGCCGCATCGTCGCCCTCGCCACCGGCGCCGACGACGAGGAGATCGAGCGTGCCCTGGCCGCCACGGACGGCGAGGTGAAGAACGCGATCCTGACGATCCTGGCCGACGTGGACGGCCCCACGGCGGCCCGGCTGCTGGAGGAGTCGGGGGGCCATCTGCGCGCTGCCCTGGCGGCGACGACCCGCTGAAAGGACGTCTCAGCCGCGGACTAGCACCGCGTGGGTGACGTTCGGCGAGCTGACCAGCTCGGACACCCGGTACCCGGCGATCCCGTCGCCCAGGTCGTCGAGCAGCCGCTCCCCGCGTCCGATGAGGAGCGGCGCGATCGCCAGGTGGAGCTCGTCGATCAGCCCGGCGCGCAGATACTGCCGGATGACCGCCGCCCCGCCGCCGATCCGCACGTCCTTGCCGTCCGCGGCGTCGAAGGCGCGCTGGAGGACCGCCTCCGGCGGCTCGTCGGTGAAGTGGAAGGTGGTCCCGCCGGCCATCTCCAGTGACGGTCGCAGGTGATGGGTGTGCACGAAGACGTCGTGGTGGTACGGCGGGTTCTCACCCCACCAGCCCTGCCAGGACTCGTCCTCCCAGGGCCCGCGCTGCGGCCCGAACATGTTCCGCCCCATGATCGTGGCGCCGATGTTCCGATCACCGCGGACGAAGTACTCGACATCGGTCCCGCCCTTCCCGGCGGCCAGGTCCTCCGACGCGGAGATGAACCAGCGGTGCAGGTCGTCGCCCCAGCCGACGCCGTCGCCGAAGGGGGCGTCCAGTCGCTGGTTCGGACCGGCCATGAAGCCGTCGAGGGAGATCGTCACGTTGTGCACCCGGACCTTGGGCATGGCCTTCACCTCTCGTGTGGTGTCGTGCTCTCACCCCTGCGTCGATCCGAGCCTGCCTGGATCGACATCCCCGCGCACCTTTTTCCACACGAGGGTGTGGCGCCAGAAGAGCCGCCTCCTCAGCCGGACGCCGGGGAGGACGCGGCGGGCCTCGCGGACGAACTCGGTGTAGGGGACGCCGGCCGGGCGGGTCGGGGCGGTCATCGCGACGGGCCGCCGGGGTGCCGTACGCCCCCTGTTCTTGATCCAACCGATGATCAGGTTGAGCGGGACGGACGCGAGGCCGAGGAGGGCCTGGACACGGGTGTCCTCCCGCGTCAGCCCGACGATCACCAGGGTGCCACCGGGGGCCAGTTGCTCTCTGAAGCGGACGAGGCTCTCGGCCAGGGGGAGGTGGTGGAGTACGGCGACACAGGTGATGACGTCGTAGGGAGCGCCTTGGTCGTACGACCGCCCGTCCGCGACGGCGAAGGTGACGGGGAGCCCGGGGTCGGTGGACTCCCTCGCCTTGCCGATGATCCGTTCGTCGCTGTCGACGCCGTGGACCTGGTTCGCCCGGGTCGCCAGCAGCCGGGCGAGGTCACCGGAACCGCACCCGACGTCCAGGGCACGGTCGAAGTGGCTGGGCAACTGACGCAGGATCCACGGGTGGAAGTGGGCGTTGTGGCTCCAGGGGTGGGCGTCGTTGAGGCGGGCGAGGGCGTCCAGGAGAGGCATGGTTCATTTCAACAGGGCATCCGCCCCTCCCTGTTGACCTTCCGCACCCTGGCCCGCAGCACGTCGGCCTGCGGCGCGGGCCCGGTGGACTCCGGCGGACAGTCCCACTCCCGGCCGCCGCCGAGGGGCCTGAGCTGCACCCTGCCACCCAGGTGTCCCATCACCTCTCCCACGCGCCCGTCCCGCCCGTCGACGACGTACGACCCCGTCGGCGGCCGTTCCCCGCGCAGCACCGACGCCAGGCGCTCGGCCGTGCGTACGTTGCACCGCCCCAGGTCGACCAGCGGGAACGGCTCGTCACCGGCGCCGGTGAGGGGGTCGACGGCGAGGGACGGCAACACGACACCGACCCCGGTGAGCGCCTCCCGCAGGGACTCCAGGACTTCTTGGGTGGACCGCACGCTTCCTCCATCGGCACGGTGGGTTGTCAGTTCACAACACAGCGTGTCCGGTACGCCTCTAACCTGGCCATACGAGCCGGCCCAACAACTGTGTGTGTTCAACAGGGAGTCGCCCATGCCGGGACCGAAGGACCTCGACCCGTCGTCGTCACCGAGGGCCCTGCTGGGCGCGGAGTTGCGGCACGCGCGGGAGAAGACGGGACTGAGCCAGGAGGAGCTGGGGCAACGGCTGTTCGTGAGCGGGTCGTTCGTGGGGCAGTTGGAGGCGGGGACCAGGAGGATGCAACGGGATGTCGCGCGACAGCTGGACGAGGTGCTCGGGACGGAAAACTTCTTCCAGCGGAACTGTGGGGCGGCGGCGAAGTCGAAGTATCCCGAGCACTTCGCGGAGGCGGCGGAGGCGGAGGCACGGGCCGCGGCGATCAGCCAGTACGCGCCGCTGCTGATCCCGGGGTTGCTCCAGACGCCCGCGTACGCACGGGCGGTGTGCCGGGCTTATCAGCCGACGGCTCCGGAGGAGGAGATCGAGAAGCTGGTGACCGCCCGGAGGGAGCGGGCTCGGCTCCTCGACGATCCAACAGAGCCCATGTTGTGGGCGGTGATTGACGAGGCCGCTCTGCGGCGAGTGACGGGCGGCCGCACGGTGATGGCGGAGGCGCTGCAACACATCGCCGAACTGGCGCGTCGGAGCCGGGTGATCGTGCAGGTACTGCCGTTCGATGCGGGAGCGCACGCGGCCATGGAGGGCTCCACCAAACTCATGGAGTTCGAGGATGCCCCTCCGCTGGTCTACTTCGAGGGCGTCGGCACCGGACGACTGGAGGACGATCCAGCCATCGTCAGACACCAGCGCTTCACCTACAGGCTCCTGATGGCCTCCGCCCTCTCTCCTCAGAAGTCCCTGGCCCTGATCGAGGCGATGGCGCAGGATTACGCCCATGAGGAACACCCCTGAGTCCTGGCGTAAGTCGAGCTACAGCGGCGGCAGCGGCGGCGACTGCCTGGAGGTAGCCGACGGCCACCCCACCGCCATCCCCGTCCGCGACTCCAAGAACCCCCAAGGCCCGAAGCTCGTGTTCCGTCCGGAGGCGTGGTCGGCGTTCGTGGAGGCCACCGCCCGCGACCACCGGACCGAGTAGTGGCCCGCGCTGTGACCCGGCGATGACGGCGGACCTCGGGGCCCCTGCCCAGCGGGGAAGGAGCCCTTCCCTGAGATCGGCGGGATGGCCCTGCCCGAATTCCAGAGCCGCGGCCTCCTGGACAGCCCCGGGACGAGAATCGCAGGGAAGTCGTTCACACCCTCCGAACCGCATCTGCCACTCACCCGGCCTCCAACTCCTCGGTGAGTTGGACGCCCCCCCTCCCCCCCCAAGAGGTCAGGATCTGACCTACATGCCCCCTAGCGTGTGACCTGTCGACGGAACAGCAATCCACGGAGGGCCACACCATGACCACTGCCACGAAGACCACCCTGCCCACCGGCGAGCGCGCCGACCTGCTGGAGGCGCTGGCCAAGCAGCGGCACTTCCTGCGCTTCACCACGCGTGACCTCACCGACGAGCAGGCCGGACAGCGGACCACCGTCAGCGAGCTGTGTCTCGGCGGCCTGATCAAGCACGTCACGTCGGTGGAACGGAACTGGGTGCGCTTCATTCAGGAGGGCCCGTCGTCGATGGGCGACTTCACCGCCATGACCGAGGACGACTGGGCCCGGCGCGCCGACGAGTTCCGAATGCTGCCCGGCGAGACGCTGGCCGGGGTGCTGGCCGACTACGCGGAGACGGCCGACCGGACGGACGAGCTGGTCGCCGCCCTGCCCGACCTGGACGCCGCCCATCCGCTGCCCAAGGCCCCGTGGTTCGAGGCCGAGGCCCAGTGGTCGGCCCGCAGGGTGCTGCTGCACATCGTCGCCGAGACGGCCCAGCACGCGGGCCACGCAGACATCGTCCGGGAGGCCCTGGACGGCGCCAAGAGCATGGGCTGACCGGTCCCGAAGCTCAAGCGTCCAGCTCCGAGCCCTCTTTTCAAGGAATGGCTGGAGGGCCCCAACCCGCCCTCCCACCCCGAGAGTTGACAGGAAGCGACCGGCTTGCCACACACAGTCACGATCGTCTAGCGTGCCCGCATAACGAGCAGCCCCCGCCAGGTGCTAGCAACACCTGCGGGGGCTTGACCTACGAGATCTCAAGGGGATCCCGTGGCTGACGCCAAGCTTAGTGCTACCCCCCTCCCCGCGCATCCCATGGCGAACCCGGGATACGGCAAGCGCAGCGCCCCCGACCAACGCCCCCGCACCGCGCACGACTTCGCCCACCTCCCACCCCGCGAAGCCGCCATCGCCGCGTACGTCGACCGCTTGCCCGACGGCGCCGACATCTCCGTAAAGACACTGGCCAAGACGCTGCCGTACGGGCAATGTGCGCTCCGTACCGCCCTCAACCGGCTCCAACAGGCAGGCCACTTGCGCCGGGGGCGCGAACGCCTGGACTCCGCTTCCGGAGGGCACCACTGGATCACCCGATCGTGGTTCACCCGTACCGTACGAAATGACGACTGGTGGGCCGCCTTCACGAGAGGTGACGTACCGAAGGACAGCGAAGCCCGCCCGCCGACCCGTACCCGCGCCCACATCCTCCTCGCCGCGCTGGGCCGCGAAACCCCGTCCCTGTCGCTCTCCGCCGCCGACTGCGCTTCCCTCGCCCCGCTGGTCGCGGAGTGGTTCGCCCGAGGAGTCGGCGAGGACGCCGTGCGCCATGCCCTCACCAGCGGTCTGCCGATCCAGGTCCACCACCCGGCCGCCCTCCTCCGCCGGCGCCTGACCGACAAGATCCCCCCGGAACCGCCCGCCCCGCAGCCGCCCCGCCGGATCCTGGAGTGCGCGGAGTGCGGGGTGGTCGGACGCCCGGAGGCCCTGCCGGGCGGCGTGTGCAAGGGCTGCCGGGGCGAACCCGCCCCCACCCGCCCCACCACACTGCCGACCGCCCCCGAGATCCACGCCCGCGCGAACGAGATCCGGGCCGCGATGTCCCTGAAGCGAGAAGAAGGGGCGCCCGTATGACCGCTCCTACGGTCCGCCGTCATCGCCCCGGGGCACCATGGAGGGGAGGAGGCGACGCCATGACCCCCAGCACTGCTGAGCGTCCACAGATGTCCGTCGAGGACTTCGAGGAGCTTGCCCGAAAGGCCCCGCAGAACGTGGAGCTCGAACTCGTCCACGGGCGGCTGTACGTCAAAGGCGATCGCATCTCGGTCGAGGACTTCGAGGAGCTTGCCCGCAGGGCCCCCAAGGGTGTCCATCTTGAACTCATCGATGGAAAGCTAGAGGTCAAGCCGGTGCCCGACCAGCGCCACCGGGCCATCGTCGTGTGGCTCACCCGGCTGTTCATGCAGGAGCGCCCCGATCTGGCCCTGTACCCCGAGCAGGGACTCAGGGTGGGTGCGTACCGCAAGGGGCACGCCTGCGCGGACGGTGCGCTGGCGCCGTTCGACCACTTCATCGCGCAGGAGGGGGACTGGGCCGATCCGGAGGGTGTCCTCATGGTTGTCGAGGTCACCTCCCACGACCGTGACACCGACCGCCGTGACCGGGTCGACAAGGTTCGTGGGTACGCGGAAGCGGATATCCCCGTCTACCTGCTCGTCGACCGGGACATCGACGCCCTTACCGTGTACAGCGACCCCCGCAACGGGACGTATCAGCAAAGCCCGGCCTACCCGTACGGATCCGTGGTCGACCTCCCGGCACCCGTCGGCGTCACCCTGGACACCGAGAAGCTCAAGGACTACGCGGACTGACCCGCCCCAGGTAAGGACCCCCGTGTGTGTACAGTCGTGAGCGAGCCGGAAGAGCCCCAGCGCTCGCGTGACGAAGCCGACATCGCCGCAGCGCAAGCCCGTACGGCGGCTCCGGCCGGACCGGCTTTGTCCCACGACGATTTCATGGCGCTGCTGGAGACCGAGGACCGAGACCGCCCCGAGATTCCCGGAGCCATCCCATGAACCACGCCCAGCTCACCGCCCTGGGCCGCGCCCTCCGTGTGCTCGGCGAGCACGGTGACGCCCTCACCGGTGACATCCCGGACGCCAAGCTGCATGAGATGAAGGGCGACCTCAAGCGGGCCCTGGACCTCCTGGAGGACAGCGTCAGCGCCGCCGCCCCCACCACCCGCTGCGCCGAGCACCCGAACGGCCCGGTCGACGAGAACGCCCCCGACCTGTGCCTGCTGTGCGAGACCCGGCGCCGGGCCGCCCGCCGCGCCGAGATCAACGGACCGTCCGCGCGCCCCCGCTCCACCGAACCCACCCCCTCCCGGTACGGGGTGCGGGAGGACCGGCCCCAGCCCCAACAGCGCTGGCTCCCCGAGCAGTGGACCGGCCAGGAGTGGCAGCTGTGCGGGACGCCGAGGCGGGACCGGCACGAGGCCGAGCTCTACCTCAACGCCCAGCGCCGCGGCCCGCGCGCCGCGATGGCGTACCGGCTCGTCCACGAGTTCACCGACTACGAGGTGCTGCGGGTGTGGGGCACCCCGGTGAAGGTGGACATCGAGCCGCTCGGCAACCTCTAGACCCCGAGGCCGAGAGGCACGAGGCCTATTTCAGCAGCGGCAGCGCGCGGAAGTCGTACCCCTCCCACAGCCGCCGCGCCACCTCCTCCGGGTACGGCCGCACCTCGGGCGTCACGTCCAGGACCCGAGTGGCGCGCCCCTCGCCGTCGTACGCCGGCCACCCCGGGTCCCCGGTCCGCGCGAACCCCGTCCACGCCGACTGGAAGAGCGAGGTCAGTGCCCTCGCCTCGGCCGGCACCCCGGCCCCCGCGAACAGCAGAATCCCGAGGTCGGCGTCGTACGTGCCGAACAGCAGCGGAATGTCCAGGCCGTGGCACGCGCCGAGCGCACCGCCGAACGCCGGTGCGGACCACGTCAGTTCGTACAAGTGGGCCCGTCCGCCGCCCGCGACCTGCGCCTCCGCGAGGCGAAGGGACGGGAGGCTGAACAGCCAGTCCGTCTGGACGCGTTCGCACAGTTCGGTCGGTGTGGCGTCCGGGAAGGCCTCGCGGTAGGCGCGCTCCCCGTCCGGGCCCGGCGCGAACATCCGCAGGGCCGCGGCCGCCTGCTCCTCCGTGATCTTGCCGAGCTGCTCGCCGAGGGCGAGGAAGAGCCGGTACTCGTCCCGGTTGTGCCCGACCAGCAGCTCCACGTCCCGCGCCGCGCCCGCCGCCAGCGCCTCCCAGGGGGTGCATGGCAGCACCTCCCCGTCGACGACCGGTGCGAAGGGCGTCGCGGTCGGCGCGACCTGGCCCCACCGGTCGTCGTACTCGCGCATCCGCGCGCTCAACCGCTCGCCGACCGCCGGGAGTTCGCGCGGATCCACGGCCGAAAGCGCGGCGGCCGCGGGAGCGAGCCCCGCCTCCTTGCCGATCTCCATCGCCATGTCCTGTGCGAGTTCGGCGGAGAAGTAGGTGCCGGGCACGCTCTGCGCGATGGCCCGCCCGAACAGGCCCCGCGCGCTCGGCATCGCCAGCAGCGAGGCCACGGAGCCCGCGCCCGCCGACTCCCCGAACACGGTGACCCGCCCGGGGTCCCCGCCGAACGCCGTGATGTTGTCCCGCACCCACTCCAGTGCCGCGACCTGGTCCAGCAGCCCCCGGTTCGCGGGCGCCCCCTCCAGTAGGGCGAACCCCTCTATGCCGACGCGGTAGTTGAGGGTCACGACGACCACGTCACCGGCGCGCGCCAGATGCTGGGCGTCGTAGCCGGGGCTGCCCGAGTGACCCAGCTTGTAGGCGCCGCCGTAGATCCACACCATGACTGGGCGGCGGGCCGAAGGGTCCGTCGCGGGGGTCCAGACATTGACCGTCAGCCAGTCGTCGCCGGTGGGCGTCGGCAGCACGCCGGCCCGGCCCCGGAAGCCGGACTCCTGCGGGGGCGGGGGCCCGAAGGCGTACGCCTCCCGGGTCCCCTTCCAGCCCCTGACGGGCCGCGGCGCCTGGAACCGCGCATCACCCACCGGCGGTTCGGCGAACGGGATCCCCCGGAAGACCACCAGTCCGTCCTCGGCGCGCCCGCGCACGGCACCGGCCGCGGTACGCACTTCGAGACCCTCGGCTGACGTCATCGGTCGAACTCCTCACAGGTCGGGGCTGCTTCGCCTCACTCCAGCCCACGTCCCTTGCCTGAGTCAACCAAGTCGTCAGCCGAGCGCGGTGGGACCGTGCTTCTCCAGCACCTTCCGTGTCTGTTCCTCGTCCAGCTGGTACACCGTCTCGTGCGCCCGCGGGTCCCGTGCGTGGAAGGTGTGGAACATCGGGCTCGCCGGTCCGCCCAGTTCCACCAGCGAGGCCGAGGCCCCGCGCACCGCCCGCTCCGTGCCGTACGGCGTCGTCAGGTCGATTCGGTTGACCACGCCCGGCGTGACCCACACCGGCACCGACCCCAGCATCCCGAAGAGCTGGCAATGGAAGTGCCCGGTCAGCAGGACCCGCACGTCACTGCCCTGGATCGCGGACGCCAGTTCCTCGGGGTTGAGCAGCCCGAAGACCGGCTGGCTGACGGACAGGCCGAGGCTGAGGGGCGGATGATGGAAGGCGAGGACGGTTCCCCGCTCGGCCGGGGTGCTCAACACGCCCCGCAGCCAGTCCAGTTGGGCAGCACCTATACGGCCGTAGACCTTCCCCGGCACCAGCGAGTCCAGCGTGACGAACCGGTACCCGTCGACCGTGCTCACCGCGGCCCGCTCGGACGCCTCGGTCTGCAGCACGGCCTCGGGCCGGTCGTGCCCGCTGCCCAGCACCTTGCCGAAGGCTTCGCGCTCGTCGTGGTTGCCGGTGGTGAAGAAGACGGGAGCGCCCAGCGGCCGGGCAAACTCCCCGACGAGCTGCCGTACCGCCGCATACGCCTCCACCGCGCCGTCGTCGGCGATGTCCCCGGTGACGACGACCGCGTCGACGTCCCGCAGATGCCGCAGTTCGGCGAGCATCAGCCGCAGCGAGTCGGTGGCGTTGACGCCGCTCTTGCCGGGGGCGTCGGTGCGCTCTATGTGGGTGTCCGAGAGATGGAGGATCCTCATCTCCCGGACAGTACCCCTGGGTTGACGCTCAGCTGAGGGTCTTCAGCGCGGACGCGTCGTACGGCTGCAGTTCGTCGAAGCGGCCCGCCAGAACCTTCGCGGCCCACTCGGGGTCCTGGAGCAGCGCCCGTCCGACGGCGACCATGTCGTACTCCTCGCGCTCCAGGGCGTCGAGCAGGTCGTCGATGCCCTTGACCGGGGAGCCCTCGCCCATGAAGCCGCGGATGAAGTCGCCGTCGAGGCCGACCGAGCCGACGGTGATGGTGGTCCTGCCGGTGAGCTTCTTGGTCCAGCCGGCGAGGTTGAGGTCGGAGCCGTCGAACTCGGGGAGCCAGTAGCGGCGGGTGGAGGCGTGGAAGGCGTCGACACCGGCCGCGGCGAGCGGGGCGAGGATCGCCTCCAGCTCCTCCGGCGTCTCGGCGAGCCGCGCCTTGTAGGCCTCCTGCTTCCACTGCGAGTACCGGAAGATGACCGGGAACTCGGGCGAGACCGTCTCGCGTACGGCCGCCACGATCTCCGCCGCGAACTTCGTACGGGCGATCTGGTCACCGCCGTAGGCGTCGGTGCGGCGGTTGGTGCCCGCCCACAGGAACTGGTCGAGGAGGTAGCCGTGGGCGCCGTGCAGCTCCACGCCGTCGAAGCCGATGCGCTCGGCGGCGGCCGCGGCCTCGGCGAACGCACCGATGACGTCGTCCAGGTCGCGCTGGGTCATGGCCTTGCCGGTGGGCTCGTCGGCGCCGGGCCGCACGCCGGAAGGGCCGACGGCGGGGGCGTCGGCGTAGGGCGCCTGGCCCTGCTCGCGCACCATGCCGATGTGCCACAGCTGCGGGACGATGGTGCCGCCCGCCGCGTGCACCTGCTCCGCGACCTTCGCCCAGCCCGCCAGCTGCTCCTCGCCGTGGAACCGCGGGACGCTGTCGCTGTTCCCTGCCGACTCGTGGCCGACGTAGGTGCCCTCGGTGACGATCAGACCGACCCCGGCGGCCGCGCGGCGGGAGTAGTACGACGCCACGTTCTCGCCGGGGACACCGCCCGGGGAGAACATCCGGGTCATGGGCGCCATCGCGATGCGGTTCGGGACGGTCAGGCCGTTGATGTGGACCGGACGGGAGAGGATCTCGGCGGCGCGGGAGGGGGCCGGAGGGGTGGCGGGGGAGGTCACGTGGGGGTACTCCTCGGTATGTGCATACGCATGGACGTTCTCCCAGGTGTCAACCACCTCGTCGGCTCCATGATTTCCCACTGCCGCTGTGACTCCGGCCACGCATGGAAGAAGCCCGCCCCACGAGTGTGGGACGGGCTTCGATCGAGCGCCGGGCAGGCCTTGCACCTGCATCTCCCCGCAGGAAGCGGGGCGTCTTTCCTTGGACCACCAACGCGTAGTCGACCGACGGGAGTTCACGTCGAGCGGCTCGTGATCAAGCATAGCGCAAGAAAAGACCGGGGGCGGCCACCCCCTGTTCCCAGGAAGGGCCGCCCCCGGCAAGGACGTTGATCAACCGTCAGGCCTCGCGGCCCGGGGGTGATCAGAAGTCCATGTCACCGCCCGGCATACCGCCACCGGCGGGCGCGGCGGCCTTCTCCGGCTTGTCGGCGATGACGGCCTCGGTGGTGAGGAAGAGCGCGGCGATGGAGGCGGCGTTCTGCAGGGCAGAGCGGGTCACCTTCGCCGGGTCGATGATGCCTTCGGCGATCATGTCGACGTACTCACCGGTCGCGGCGTTCAGGCCGTGGCCGACGGGCAGGTTGCGCACCTTCTCGACGATGACGCCACCCTCGAGACCACCGTTGACGGCGATCTGCTTGAGCGGGGCCTCCAGGGCCAGCTTCACGGCGTTGGCGCCGGTCAGCTCGTCACCCTCCAGGTCCAGCTTCTCGAAGACCGAGGAGGCCTGGATGAGGGCCACGCCACCACCGGCGACGATGCCCTCCTCGACGGCCGCCTTCGCGTTGCGAACGGCGTCCTCGATGCGGTGCTTGCGCTCCTTGAGCTCGACCTCGGTGGCGGCACCGGCCTTGATGACGGCGACGCCACCGGCGAGCTTCGCCAGGCGCTCCTGGAGCTTCTCGCGGTCGTAGTCCGAGTCGCTGTTCTCGATCTCGGCGCGGATCTGGTTCACCCGGCCGTTGACCTGGTCCGAGGAACCGGCACCGTCGACGATGGTGGTCTCGTCCTTGGTGATGACGACCTTGCGGGCGCGGCCCAGGAGGTCCAGGGTCGCGTTCTCCAGCTTGAGGCCGACCTCCTCGGAGATGACCTCGCCGCCCGTGAGGATGGCGATGTCGCCGAGCATGGCCTTGCGGCGGTCACCGAAGCCCGGGGCCTTGACGGCGACGGACTTGAAGGTGCCGCGGATCTTGTTGACGACCAGGGTCGACAGGGCCTCGCCCTCGACGTCCTCGGCGATGATCAGCAGCGGCTTGCCCGACTGCATGACCTTCTCCAGGAGCGGGAGCAGGTCCTTGACGGAGCCGATCTTGGAGTTGGCGATGAGGATGTACGGGTCGTCGAGCGACGCCTCCATCCGCTCCATGTCGGTGGCGAAGTACGCCGAGATGTAGCCCTTGTCGAAGCGCATACCCTCGGTGAGCTCCAGCTCCAGACCGAAGGTCTGGGACTCCTCGACGGTGATGACGCCTTCCTTGCCGACCTTGTCCATCGCCTCGGCGATGAGCTCGCCGATCTGGGTGTCGGCGGCGGAGATGGAGGCCGTGGAGGCGATCTGCTCCTTGGTCTCGACATCCTTGGCCTGCTCGAGCAGGGCACCGGAGACGGCCTCGACGGCCTTCTCGATACCGCGCTTGAGGGCCATGGGGTTGGCGCCGGCGGCTACGTTGCGCAGGCCTTCCTTGACCAGGGCCTGGGCGAGAACGGTCGCGGTGGTCGTACCGTCACCGGCGACGTCGTCCGTCTTCTTGGCGACTTCCTTGACCAGCTCGGCGCCGATCTTCTCGTACGGGTCCTCGAGCTCGATCTCCTTGGCGATGGAGACACCATCGTTGGTGATCGTGGGGGCGCCCCACTTCTTCTCGAGGACGACGTTGCGGCCCTTGGGGCCGAGCGTCACCTTGACGGCGTCCGCGAGCTGGTTCATGCCGCGCTCGAGGCCGCGCCGTGCCTCCTCGTCGAACGCGATGATCTTGGCCATGTGAAGTGGTCCCTCCAGGACTGGGGGTGATTCCTTCGGACCGCGCCCGCGCCCGCGACGGACGGCTCGCCTGCCTGCGGATCCTTGCCCCACTAGGCCTGCGGGCCTCACCGACCCGGTCCATCTTTGTCACTCTCACCTTCAGAGTGCTAACGCCAATGATTAGCACTCGGCATGGTCGAGTGCAAGCGCCTACCGAAGACCGGGGTGCGTTCGACCGTCGGACGGCTGCCTGCCGGTGGGGGCTGAGCGCGCAGTTCCCCGCGCCCCTGGGTGGGTTGCAGTGGCCCGGCGCCACGGACGATCAGGGGCCGCCGCAGGCATCCAGGGGCGCGGGGAACTGCGCAGAAACGCCCGCCCCCACCGAACCCGCACCCGAAACCCCACCCGCGCCCGCACAAGACCCCGCCCAGCCGCCGGAGGCACATGCACATGCCGAAGGGCCCGTACCCATGACTCCCCATGGGTACGGGCCCTTCGGAGAAGAACGAAGAACGACGCTGTTGTTACCCGGCGCGTGCTTCAGCCAGTCGCGAGACGGACCATGTCCGCCTGCGGCCCCTTCTGACCTTGCGAGATCTCGAACTCGACCCGCTGGCCCTCTTCAAGGGTGCGGTAGCCGTCCATCTGAATCGCGCTGTAGTGGACGAATACATCCGCACCACCGTCGACCGCGATGAAGCCGTACCCCTTCTCCGCGTTGAACCACTTGACGGTGCCCTGAGCCATGCCTAACTCCCCTATTACTGGCCCTTGCACGGATCCACACTTCATGGATCCGGGTCAGACCTCACCCCCCACATGGTTGGGGGCGTGCGCCGGAACGCGTCGACCGCGGCTGAATGTATCTGTCCAACTGCCGTCTGCAACAGGTCAATCGGACGAGAATTCTGGACGGAAGGGGTCCGGAATGTAGTGAGAATTCGCCCGAATTCGGGGCAAGTCGGGCCCCATAAAAGGAGCATAAGGCGCAAAGAACCCACACACTTTGGCTACTTCTCGTCGCATCCGAAGTCGGAACTCATATGCGTCCGGCATGAAGGAAGCAGCGGGTTCCCCAACTGTACCGTGCTCAACCATAGAGAATTGCCCCCTCCGCTTCTCTCGCGGAGAGGGCAATCGGATGAACACTCGGTAATTACTGTTACCGAAGGTAATGACCAGTCATAAGGTCACCCGCCGGCAACCGCCGGGATGATGGAGACTCCGGCCCCGTCGGGCGTCGCCGTCTCAAGCCCCTGCTCGAACCGCACATCGTCGTCGTTCACGTACACGTTCACGAACCGCCGCAGCTTGCCCTGGTCGTCGAGAACACGCGCGGCGATACCGGTGTGGTTCTTCTCCAGATCGGCGATGACCTCGGCGAGGGTCCCACCCTCGGCCTGCACCTCGGCCTGGCCGCCGGTGTAGGTGCGCAGGATGGTGGGGATGCGGACGTTGACGCTCATGCGAGGCCAGCCTCTCGGAAAGAGTCCAGGTTCGGACGAATCGTGGCGGTGAGCCCGGTACCGGCCACCGCGTCCAGGGTCTTGAGACCGTCGCCGGTGTTCAGCACCACCGTGGTCTTCGTCGGGTCGAGGACGCCGTTCTCGATCAGCTTTCGCGTCACACCCACGGTCACGCCACCCGCGGTCTCCGCGAAGATGCCCTCGGTCCGCGCCAGCAGCTTGATCGCGTCCACGATCTGCTCGTCGTTCACGTCCTCCACCGCACCGCCGGTTCGGCGGGCGATGTCCAGCACGTACGGGCCGTCCGCCGGGTTGCCGATGGCGAGCGACTTGGCGATGGTGTCCGGCTTCTGGGGGCGGACCACGTCGTGCCCGGCCTTGTACGCCACCGACACCGGCGAGCACCCCTCGGCCTGCGCGCCGAAGATCTTGTACGGCTTGTCCTCGACGAGCCCCAGCTTGATCAGCTCCTGCAGACCCTTGTCGATCTTCGTGAGCTGCGATCCGGAGGCGATCGGCACGACCAACTGGTCGGGGAGCTTCCAGCCGAGCTGCTCGCAGATCTCGTACGCCAGGGTCTTGGACCCCTCCGCGTAGTACGGCCGCAGGTTGACGTTGACGAAGCCCCAGCCCTCGCCGGCCGGGTCGCCGATCAGCTCGGAGCAGAAGCGGTTCACGTCGTCGTAGTTGCCCTCGATGCCGACGAGCTCGCCGCCGTAGATCGCGGCCATGACGACCTTGCCCTGCTCCAGGTCGTGCGGGATGAACACGCAGGAGCGGAAGCCGGCGCGGGCGGCCGCGGCACCCACCGCACCGGCGAGGTTGCCGGTGGAGGAGCAGGAGAGGGTGGTGAAGCCGAAGGCGCGCGCGGCCTCGATGGCCTGCGCGACGACACGGTCCTTGAAGGAGTGCGTCGGGTTGCCGGAGTCGTCCTTGATGTACAGGCCGCCGGTCACGCCGAGCTCGCGGGCGAGGTTGTCGGCCTTGACGAGCTGGGTCCAGCCGGGGTTGATGTTGGGCTTGTCCGCCACGTCCGCGGGGACGGGCAGCAGCGGGGCGTAGCGCCAGATGTTCGCGGGTCCCGCCTCGATCTGCTTGCGGAGCTCCTCGGTGTCGTAGGCCGAGAAGTCGTAGGCGATCTCGAGCGGGCCGAAACACTCCTCGCAGGCGAAGACCGGGCCGAGGGGGACGCGGTGACCGCATTCGCGGCAGCTCAGCGCCGCGGCGGGACCCAGGTCGACGGAGTTCGTGGTGCTTGCAACTGTCTGCGCAGCCATGGAGGCGAGGCCCTTTCTCCTCATCTTCCTCACGACGCATCTCGCCGTGAGACGGATTTGGCACCTTCCCGAGTCGGGAGCCTCGCGGAGACGATCGTCAGCGATCGCTACGAGAACCGACTGGAGGGTTGCCGGGGCTTCATCGGGCCGTATCCCTCTGCCCCTCTGGATGAGCGGTATGAAGTTGTGAACGGCGGGCCACCCAGGACATGCGATGGTCACCCGCGTTGTTCAAGACTGTAACCGAAGGCCAGGACAGTTGAGATAGTCGTCCGAACGGCGAGATGGATCACACGCAGATCACACGCAGAGGAGCCGCGCACTGTGCTGAACGAAGTCGAGCGCTGGCTGGCCGCCCGGTCCTGGTCCGCGAGCGATCGCCCACTCCACCGGATCATGGCCGCGAAGCGGAGCACGGGTCGGACCGTCAGTGTCGTCCTGCCCGCGCTCAACGAGGAGGAGACGGTCGGTGACATCGTCGCCGTGATCCGTCATGACCTCATGCAGCAGGTCCCGCTCGTCGACGAGATCGTCGTCGTCGACTCGGGATCGACCGACCGCACCTCGGAGGTCGCCGCCGCGGCCGGGGCGCGGGTCGTCCACCGCGACGACATCCTCCCGCGCATACCGACCGTGCCCGGCAAGGGCGAGGTCCTGTGGCGCTCCCTGCTCGTCACCAGCGGGGACATCGTCTGCTTCATCGACGCCGACCTGAAGGAGTTCTCCTCGGACTTCGTCTCCGGCATCGTCGGCCCGCTGCTCACCGACCCCGAGGTCGACCTGGTCAAGGGCATGTACGACCGTCCCCTGGGCGGTGCCGCCGGGCAGGGCGGCCGGGTCACCGAGCTCATGGCGCGCCCGCTGCTGAACATGCACTGGCCGCAGCTGGCCGGTTTCGTGCAGCCGCTGGGCGGCGAGTACGCGGCCCGGCGCTCGCTGCTGGAGCAGCTTCCGTTCCCCGTCGGCTACGGCGTCGAGCTGGGCATGCTGGTCGACGCCCTGCACCTGGTCGGCCTGAACGCCCTCGCCCAGGTGGACGTCGGGGTGCGCAAGCACCGCCACCAGGACGGACAGGCCCTGGGCCGGATGTCCGCCGCGATCTACCGCACCGCCCAGCTCCGGCTGGCCCGCGGTCACATGATCCGGCCCGCCCTCACCCAGTTCGAGCGGGGCCGGGACGGCTTCGAGCCGCGCACGTACTCCGTGGACACGGAGGAGCGGCCGCCGATGGTGGAGATCGCGGAGTACGCGGAGCGGAAGGTCGCGTGACGGCCCGGGTGGCAGAACGGGTGACAGAACGGGGCGTTCCGTATACGTCCGCGCACTGAGCGCAACCGTACGTTTGAGCGTTTCCGGGCCGGGCTAGGTTGAGGCGTATGGCTTCCACGTCTTCCGTGCAGGGTGCTGCCCAGGTATTGGTCGCGTCCAACCGCGGCCCGGTCTCGTACGAGGTCCAGGAGGACGGTTCGCTGCGCCCCAGACGGGGTGGCGGCGGACTGGTCTCGGGACTTTCGGCGATCGGTCCGGAGGCGGGCGCGCTGTGGGTGTGCTCGGCGCTGTCCGACGGCGACCGCGAGGCGGTGCGGCAGGGGGTCGGCGAGGACGGCGTCCGCATGCTCGCCATCCCGGCCGACGTGCACGCGGACGCGTACAACGGCATCGCGAACTCGGTCCTCTGGTTCGTCCACCACCTCCTCTACCAGACCCCGCTGGAGCCGTCCTTCGACGCGGAGTTCCGGCGGCAGTGGGCGTCGTACGAGACGTACAACCGCGCCTTCGCCGAAGCGCTCGCGCAGGAGGCGGCCGAGGGGGCGGCGGTCCTGGTGCAGGACTACCACCTGTGCCTGGTGCCGGGGATGCTCCGCGAACTCCGCCCCGACCTGCGCATCGCCCACTTCTCGCACACGCCGTGGGCGCCGGTGGACTACTTCCGGATGCTGCCGGACGACATCGCGGCCCAGGTCCTGCGGGGCATGCTGGGCGCCGACCGGCTCGGCTTCCTCACCCAGCGCTGGGCGGACGCCTTCACGGCCTGCTGCACGGAGTTCGCGGACGGGCTCGGGGAGACCCGGATCGGGGTGCACGGCCTCGGCGCGGACGCGGACTTCCTGCGCGCCCGCTCGCACGAGGCCGACGTCGAGGAGCGGATCGTCTCCCTGCGCGAGGAGATCGGCGCGGGCCGCAGGACGATCGTGCGGGTGGACCGGACCGAGCTGTCCAAGAACATCGTGCGCGGGCTGCACGCCTTCCGGCGGCTGCTGGAGTCGCGGCCGGAGTGGCGGGAGCGGGTCGTGCACGTGGCGTTCGCGTATCCGTCGCGGCAGGACCTCGCGGTCTACCGGGACTACACGGCCGAGGTGCAGCGGGTGGCCGAGGAGATCAACGACGCGTTCGGCACGCCGGGCTGGACCCCGGTCCTGCTGAATCTGAAGGACGACTTCGCGCGCTCCCTGGCCGCGTACCGGCTGGCCGACGTGGCGCTGGTCAACCCCATCCGGGACGGCATGAACCTGGTCGCGAAGGAGGTGCCGGTGGTGTCCGACGAGGGCTGCGCGCTGGTGCTGTCGCGGGAGGCCGGCGCGTTCGCGGAGCTGGGTGACGACGCGATCGTGGTGAACCCGTACGACGTGGAGCAGACGGCGGCGGCCCTGCACGAGGCCCTGACGATGCCGGTCCACGAACGCGCCGAACGCGCGAAGCGGCTCGCCGCGGCGGCGACGGCACTCCCGCCCGCCCAGTGGTTCCTGGACCAGCTGAACGCACTGAAGGCGCTGAACGGGTGAGCATGAACCTTCCTACGCCCACCACCTCCGCCGGCCAGGAGGGCCTGCGGGCACTCCTCGCGGAGCCGCGCCGCGCGGTGATCGGCCTCGACTTCGACGGGACGCTGGCGCCGATCGTGGCCGATCCGGAGCAGGCGCGGGCGCACCCCGAGGCGGTGGCCGTCCTCGCCGCCCTGGCACCGAAGGTGGCCTCCGTGGCGGTGATCACCGGCCGCCCGGCCGAGATCGCGGTCCGCTACGGCGGCTTCGCGGGCGTCCCCGGCCTGGAGCACCTGACGGTCCTGGGCCACTACGGCGCCGAACGCTGGGACGCGGCGACCGGTGAGGTCACGGCGCCCGAGCCGCACCCGGGCGTGGCCGCGGTCCGTGCCGAGCTGCCGGCGCTCCTCGACGGGACCGGCGCCCGGATCGAGGAGAAGGGCGGCCGGGCGGTGGCGGTCCACACCCGCCGGGCCCCGGACCCCCAGGCCGTCTTCGACGCCCTGCGCGTCCCGC
Organism: Streptomyces sp. SLBN-8D4; assembly: GCF_049739545.1. Taxonomy (NCBI): domain Bacteria; kingdom Bacillati; phylum Actinomycetota; class Actinomycetes; order Kitasatosporales; family Streptomycetaceae; genus Streptomyces; species Streptomyces sp. SLBN-8D4. The sequence goes on along the minus strand of NZ_JBMGQC010000001.1, from coordinate 5,354,940 downwards.
TCACCGACCTGGCCACCTACCACGGCCTGATCGTCGAACCGGGCCGGCTGGTCCTGGAACTGCGCCCGCCGGGCATGGACAAGGGCGTGGCCCTGCTGAGCCATGTCCGCGAGCTGTCCGCCGCCTCCGTCCTCTACGGCGGCGACGACCTGGGCGACCTGCCCGCCTTCTCCGCGGTCGACGACCTGCGCGCCGCCGGCACCCCCGGCCTCCTGGTGTGCAGCGGCAGCGACGAGGTGACGGAGCTCCGGAAGCGGGCCGACCTGGTGGTGGACGGCCCGGCCGGTGTGGTGGGCCTGCTGCGGGCCCTGGCGGAGCGGCTCACCTGATCCTCAGCGCTCCGCCCGCCGCGTCTCCCGCACTCTGCGCAGCCGGTTCACCGTCACCGGGTCGAAGGCCAGCGCGCGCTCGTCGTCCAGCAGGGCGTTGAGCAGCTGGTAGTAGCGGACCGGCGCGAGGCCCAGTTCCTCGCGGATCGCCCGCTCCTTCGCGCCGGGGCCCGCGAAGGAGCGGCGCTCCAGCGCGAGGATGTCCCGCTCCCGGCGGTCGAGTTCCGCATGCTCCATGCCCGGAACCGTAACGCCTGCCACTGACAGCGACTACTCCGCGTTCCGCGCGGTCAGCTGCAACGCGCGCAGCACCTGCGTGGGGTTCCCGTCGGAGCTCACCGCGGAGCCGATCCGCTGCTTCACGGCCGCGCTGACCGAGGCCCAGGACGTCTTGCTCACGGGAGGCAGCTCCGCGGAGGGCAGCGCGTCGAGGAAGGGCTTGAGGCCGGCGTCCCGGGAGGCCCGGCTCATGACCTCGGACGCCGAGTTGGTCACCGGCAGCAGGTCGTACTCCCGGGAGAACGCGAGGACGTTCTTCTCGCTGTAGACGAAGTCGAGGAAGTCGCCCACCTGTTCGGCGTGCCCGTGCTGCCGGAAGGCCATCATCCAGTCGGCGACGCCCATGGAGTTCCTGGTCCGCCCGTCGACGCCCGGCATGGGCACCATCCCGAACTTCACGCCCTTGTCGGCGGCGATCTTCATCAGCGAGGGGTGCCCGTTGAGCATCCCGACGTCCCCGGCGGCGAACGCCGAGAACGCGGCGGCCCGGTTCAGGTTCTCGGGCGCGACCGGTCCGGTCAGTCCCTTGCTGACGAGGTCGTCCTTGAGCCAGGTCAGCGTGGCGACGTTCTCCTCGGAGTCGATGCCGTACGTGCCGACGTCGTCGACGTACCCGCCGTGCCCGCTCAGCAGCCACTGCATGGTCTCGGCCTGCGCCTCCTCGGGGCCGAGCGGCAGCGCGTACGGGTACTTCACCCCGTCCGCCTTGAGCGCCTCGGCGTCGGCGGCCAGCTGCTTCCATGTCTTCGGCGGGGTGAGCCCGGCGTCGGCGAAGAGGGTCTTGTTGTAGAAGAGCAGCCGGGTCGACGCGGCGAACGGCATCCCGTACTGCATCCCGTTGATCCGCCCCGCGGAGCCGAGCTGGGAGACGAAGTCGGCCTGTTCCCGGATCCCGATCAGCTCGTCGGCCGTGTACAGCAGCCCCTTGTCCGCGTAGTCGGCGTAGGCGCCGATCTGCGCCATGTCGGGCGCCTCCCCCGCGTCGACCAGCTCCTTGACCTTGCGGTCGACATCGGTCCAGGAGTACACGCTGACGTCTATCTTCACGCCGGGGTGCTTCGCCTCGTACTCCTTGACGAGCTTGTCCCAGTACTTCTGGGAGCTGTTGGCCGAGCTGTCGCCGTAGTCGGCGGCGACCAGCTTCAGCGTCACCTCGTCCGATCCCGCGCCCAGCCCGCAGCCGCCGAGGACCGCCGTCATACCCAGTGCGGACACCGCCGCGATCGTTCCCGTCCTACGCCGCCGCACTGACAACCGCCCCACACTCACGTTCGAAAGCATTCGAAAAGTCATACATATCTTGGACCTAAGGTCTACACCACGTGAGTGGACTAGACCTCTTGCGGGTCAACGGGTCACACTGTTCCCCGTGAGACATGTCATCGCCCTCGACGTGGGCGGCACCGGGATGAAGGCGGCCTTGGTCGGCGCGGGCGGCGAACTCCTGCACCGGGCCCGCCGGGCCACCGGCCGCGAGCGCGGACCGGACGCGGTCGTCGACGGCATCCTCGACTTCGCCGCCGAACTGCGCGCGTACGGCACCGAGCACCTCGGCGCCCCCGCGGCCGCGGCCGGCGTCGCCGTTCCCGGCATCGTCGACGAGGACCGGGGCATCGCCGCCTACGCCGCCAACCTGGGCTGGCGGGACGTCCCCCTGCGTGACCTGCTCACCGACCGCCTCGGCGGCGTCCCGGTCGCCCTCGGCCACGACGTCCGCACCGGCGGCCTCGCCGAGGGCCGCATCGGAGCCGGCCGGGGCACCGACCGCTTCCTCTTCGTGGCCCTGGGCACCGGCATCGCGGGCGCCATCGGCATCGCGGGCCGGGTGGAGGCGGGCGCCCACGGATTCGCGGGCGAGATCGGCCACATCGCCGTACGCCCGGGCGGCACGCCCTGTCCGTGCGGCCAGCGGGGCTGCCTGGAGCGGTACGCCTCCGCGGCTGCCGTCAGCGAGGCCTGGGCCTCGGTCACCGGGAACCCGGAGGCGGACGCGGCCGACTGCGCGAAGGCGGTGGAGGCCGAGGACCCGAGGGCCCGCGAGATCTGGCAGCACGCCGTGGACGCTCTGGCCGCCGGCCTGGTCACCGCCCTCACCCTCCTGGACCCCCGCGCCCTGATCATCGGTGGCGGCCTGGCAGAGGCGGGGGAAACCTTGTTCACACCGCTGAGGGAGGCGGTCCGAAGCCGGACCACCTTCCAGAAGCTCCCGACGATCGTCCCCGCGGCCCTGGGCGACACGGCGGGCTGCCTCGGTGCCGGCCTCCTGGCCTGGGATCTCCTCGACACGACCGACAGTTCGGAGGCAACTCGCTGATGGCAACCCCCCTAGGGGCGCGGGACAGCGCTGAATTTGCGGCTACCGCCGCGCGAGCGCGACCAGCCACGACGCACCCGCGCCCCGCACCGGCCGGAACCCCCCTGGTGCTCTCCGGCGCCAACGTGGTCCTGCCCACGGGAACGGTCAAGAACGGCCAAGTCGTCATCGAGGGCACGCGCATCACCGCTACCGCCCCCGAAAACGCCCAGGCCATCGACGTGACCAACCACTGGCTGGTCCCAGGATTCATCGACCTTCACAACCACGGCGGCGGCGGAGCCTCCTTCACCTCGGGCACCGTCGACGACGTACTCAAGGGCATCCACACCCACCGGATCCACGGCACCACCACCCTCGTCGCCTCCACCGTCACCGGCGACATGGACTTCCTCGCCCAGCGAGCCGGTCTGCTGAGCGAGCTCGCCGAGCAGGGAGACATCGCCGGCATCCACTTCGAGGGCCCGTTCATCTCCCCCTGCCGCAAGGGCGCGCACTCGGAGGAGCTGCTGCGCCACCCCGACCCGGCGGAGGTCCGCAAGCTGATCGACGCGGCCCGCGGGCAGGCGAAGATGCTCACCCTCGCCACCGAACTCCCCGGCGGCATCGACTCCGTACGGCTCCTCGTCGAACACGGGGTCATCGCGGCGGTCGGCCACACGGACGCGAGCTACGAGCAGACCGTCGAGGCGATCGACGCGGGCGCGACCGTGGCCACCCACCTCTTCAACGCGATGCCGCCCCTCGGCCACCGCACCCCCGGCCCCATCGCCGCCCTCCTGGAGGACGAGCGGATCACGGTGGAGCTCATCGACGACGGCACGCACCTCCACCCGGCCGCGCTGCAACTGGGGTTCCACCACGCGGGGGCAGCCCGGGTCGCCCTCATCACGGACGCCATGGACGCGGCCGGCTTCGGCGACGGGCGTTATCTGCTGGGCCCCCTGGAGGTGGAGGTCAGCGAGGGAGTCGCCCGGCTCGTGGAGGGCGGCTCGATCGCCGGCTCGACGCTCACCCTGGACCGCGCCTTCAAGCGGGCGGTGACCTTCGACCGGCTGCCGGTGGAGGACGTGGTCGCGGCGATCTCCGCCAACCCTGCCCGTCTGCTGGGGATGGACGACCGCATCGGCTCCCTGGAGCCCGGCAAGGACGCCGACCTGGTCCTCCTCGACCATCAATTCGACCTCAAGGGCGTCATGCGCCGGGGGGAATGGGTGGTCGATCCCCAACTGGGGTGATGTGTCCCGCTGTTGGGGCCGGGACGGTCCTGGGAGACTGGACGGGCACATTCTGTCGTCGGGGGACACGTGGGAGGTCGGCAGGTGATCCTCACGGTCACGCTGAACACCGCTCTCGACATCACCTATCGCGTACGGTCGCTGCGGCCGCACACCAGCCACCGGGTCACCGAGGTCGTCGAACGCCCCGGCGGCAAGGGCCTGAACGTGGCCCGGGTGCTGGCCGCGCTCGGCCACGAGGTGACGGTCACCGGCTTCACGGGGCGGCGCCACGGGCCGCATCGTCCAGGACCGGCTCACCGCCGTACCGGGCCTGGTGGACGCGCTCGTCCCGGTGACCGGTTCGACCCGGCGCACGATCGCCGTCGTGGACGAACGCTCCGGCGACACCACCCAGCTCAACGAACCGGGTCCGACGGTGACGCCCGCGGAGTGGTCGGCCTTACAGGAGGCGTACGAGGATCTCGTCCCGTCCGTCGCGGCGGTGGCCCTGTGCGGGAGCCTGCCGCCGGGGGTGCCGGTGGGGGCGTACGCGGGTCTGATCCGCACGGCGAAGGCGGCCGGGGTCCCGGTCCTCCTCGACACCAGCGGTGAGGCACTGCGCCGCGGGGTCGCCGCCCGCCCCGACGTCCTCAAGCCGAACGCCGCCGAACTGGCGGAACTGACCGGCTCCCACGAACCGCTGCGCGCGACGCAGGACGCACGGCGGCGGGGTGCGCGGGCGGTGGTCGCGTCTTTGGGCAAGGAGGGCCTTCTCGCCGCGACCGCGGAGGGCCGCTGGCGCGCCACCCCGCCCGCCCCGGTACCCGGCAACCCGACGGGCGCCGGCGACTCGGTGGCGGCGGGCCTGCTGTCGGGCCTGGTGGAACGACTCCCGTGGCCGGACCGCCTGACCCACGCGGTCGCCCTGTCGGCGGCGACCGTCCTGTCCCCGGTGGCGGGCGAGTTCGACCGCGCCGCCTACGAGGACCTGCTGGACCGGGTCACGGTCACGGGGGAGGTCAGTGCGGCGTGAGCCCTACTGGTCGACGTTCTCCGTGACGGTGAACTGGTCGAGCAGGGCGTTGCACTGGTTGCCCTGCTGGCACGAGAGCTGGATCGTGTTGGTGCCCTTGGTCAGGGAGACCTGGGCCCAGGTCTCCTGCCATTCGTTGGCGGGAAGCCCGCCGAAGTTCTTCATGTTCAGCGGCCGGGAGGCGGCCTTGCCGTTGACCGTCATCGTCCCGTTGGCATCCTCGGCGGGGAGGCTGTAGCGGACGTAGACCCGATAGGTGCCGGCCTTCTTGATGCCGTTGACCGTCCAGGTGACCGAGGCGCCGACCTGGTTGAAGCCCTGGACGTAGACGCCGCCGTCGGACTTGGCGCCCTTCACGTCGGACGCGACGCTGGTGCCGCCCTCCAGCCGCATCGTCTTCGCGTCGGCCTTCGGAAGCTCGGCCTCCGCCGCCGCCGAGCTGGACGCGCTCGGCTCGGAGCTCTGCGAAGTGGACGGCGTCGCCGACGCCCCGCTGTCGCCCGCCTTGTCGTTGCCGTCGCCGCCCGCCATCGCGATGCCGATGCCGATGACCACCGCGGCGACCACCGCGATCGCGCCGATCAGCAGACCCTTGGTGTTGGGGCCGCCGCTCCGGCCGCCACCGCTGTGGCCCGGCATGGGCTGCTGGGTGGTGGGGGCCCCGCCAGGGAAGGTCTCGGGAGCCTGGTAGTGGGCGCTGGGCTGGCCGTAGCCGCCCTGGGCCTGCTGCTGCGGGACCTGGCCGTACGGGGCGGTCGGCGCGGCCTGCGCCTGCTGCTGGCCGTACTGGCGCTGACCGACCGAGCGCGACCGGTTGACGGAGTTCGGATAGCCGTAGCCGTAGCCGCCGCCTGAGGGCGGCTGGGCCCCGTTGGCCTGGCCGTCGGCGTAGAGGTAGCCGAACGGGTCTTCGTCCTCGGGCGTGCTCGCGCCGTTGTTGCCGGACGTCATCCCTTGGTACTCCTCAACAGGTCTGCGGATCGGATGCGATACGTGGAGTCAGAATGGCGAGCCTACCCGCTCCTGATGGCCCAAACGGGTGACTCGGATCGCATCAGCTCGCTGACCTGGGACTCAGCCGGCGCGTCTGTGTTGTTTGGGACGAGATCGTTTCTCGACGTACATCCGCTCGTCGGCGGACTTCAACACTTCGTCCGCGGTCATGCCGCAGTGCGCCCAGCCGATGCCGAAGCTGGCACCGACCCGGACGGCCCGGCCCTCGGCCCGGATGGGCTGGATGATCTCGTTGCGCAGGCGTACCGCGAGGTCCGCCGCGTCGGCCTTGCCGAGCCCGTCGGCGAGGATCACGAACTCGTCGCCGCCGAGCCGGGCCACGGTGTCGCCGTCGCGGACGCACTGGGACAGCCGCCGGGCGACCTCGATGAGCACCGCGTCGCCCGCGTTGTGCCCGAACCGGTCGTTGATGGACTTGAAGCCGTCGAGGTCGCAGAAGAGCACCGCGAGCCCCTTGGTGCCGTCGTCGCGCTCCCCCTCCGGGGCGACGGTGTGCACATGGTGGTCGAAGGCGGCGAACGCCTCGGTGCCGCCCTGCCGGAAGTCGAAACCGTGGCCGTTGGCGTCGAAGGCCGGGTGGCCGAACGCCGCGTCGACCGGCTCCAGGGCGCCGGTGTGGGTGGGGCGCTGACACAGCCGGGAGGACAGCCGCGAGCGCAGCTCGGCGGAGTTCGGCAGGCCGGTCAGGGAGTCGTGGGAGGCCCGGTGGGCGAGCTGGAGCTCGCGGCGCTTGCGCTCCTCGATGTCCTCGACGTGGGTGAGCAGGAAGCGCGGGCCGTCGGCGGCGTCGGCGACCACCGAGTTGCGCAGCGACACCCAGACGTAGGTGCCGTCCCGGCGCCCGAGGCGGAGCTCGGCCCGGCCGCCCTCCGCCGAGGTGCGCAGCAGGGTGCCTATGTCCTCGGGGTGGACCAGGTCGGAGAAGGCGTAGCGGCGCATCGCGGACGCGGGGCGGCCGAGGAGGCGGCACAGGGCGTCGTTGGTGCGCAGGATGCGGCCGTGCTGGTCGCCGCCCATCTCGGCGATGGCCATGCCGGAGGGGGCGTACTCGAAGGCCTGCCGAAAGCTCTCTTCACTGGCCCGCAGGGCCTGCTGTTCCCTTTCGAGCCTGACCAGCGCGCGCTGCATGTTCGCGCGCAGACGCGCGTTGCTGATCGCGATGGCGGCCTGGAACGTGTACATCTGGAGCGCTTCGCGGCCCCACGCGCCCGGCCTGCGGCCGTTGCGCGGCCGGTCCACGGAGAGCACACCGATCAGCTCTCCGCACTGGCCGCCCTGCACGCCCGGCGTGTACATCGGCGCGAACAGCCGGTCGGAGGGGTGCCACTCATCCTCGAAGCGGGGTGCGGGGCCGTCGGTGTACCACTGCGGGACGTCGTCGTCGTCGAGGATCCAGCCCTCGGTGTGCGGGATGAAGACCAGGTCGCCCCAGGTCTCCCCCATGCTCAGCCGGCGCTCCCAGGACTCGCGGGAGCCCACCCGGCCGGTGATCAGCGCCTCGGCGGCCTGGTTCCCGGCGAAGGCGGCGACCACGAGGTCCCCGTCGGGGCGCACGAGATTGACGCACGCCAGCTCGTAGCCGAGCGCGGTGACCACGCCGTTCGCGACGGTCTGCAGTGTGTCGGCCAGGCTGCGGGCCGTGTTCATGTCGGCCATGACCTCGTGCAGCTGTCGCAGGGACGCAAGACGGACGTACGGCTCCGACTCACTCTCCATTTGCTCGCCCTCCCCCCGAGACCTCGCAGCGAATCAAGGGTCATCTGTCCAGCCACTGAATCACAGCGCGCTGCCCGCCCGGTACACAGGGTCAACAATTGGCATCTCTTGTGACTCAAGTCACAGCGAAAGGTGAGCAATTGAGCGGGGTTTCTGCGTTTTTCCTGTGTGCTTACTGAGCACAAACTTTGACTGTTTGTCGCCGCCGCCCGCATCTCCGCCGGTGGACCTAGGTCCGGACTCGGACAAAGGCCCGATGCAGAGCCCTCGCAGCGGACATTAGCGTTTCGCGCGTGCCGAACACTCGCCCCGCCACCGTGCCGATGATCCCTCCGCCCGCTTCCGGGCATGCTGTGGGGGTGAGCAACGACGAGTTCCGCGCCGCCATGTCCCGGCTGGCCGCGGGCGTGGTCCTGGTGACCGCGTTCGAGCCGCCGCTCGACGCCGAGGGGCCGAAGGGCGAGGACGTCGGCATGACGGCGACGGCGTTCCTGTCCGTCTCCCTGGACCCGCCTCTGGTGCTGGTCAGCCTGCGTACGGGCTCCCGGATGGACGACCTGCTCGACGAGCAGCCGCTGTGGGCGGTGTCCGTCCTGTCCGAGAGCCAGCGCCACATCGCCGGCCGTTTCGCCATGAAGGGCCGCATCAGCGACCGCCTGCTGTTCGAGGACATCCCCTACGTCCGCGGCAAGGCCACCGGCGCCGTTCTGGTGGGCGGCGCCCTCGCCACCCTGGAGTGCCGCACCGAGCAGCGCGTGGAGGCCGGCGACCACACCCTGGTGATCGGCCGCGTCCTGACGGCCGACGTGCCGAGCGCGGACGGCGGCCCGCTCATGTATTTCCGCGGCAGGTACCGGCAGTTGGGATGAATTCCGTGGCGGCGCGCCGTCGGCCCGCCCTAAGGTCGCCCGATGACATTCGCACCACGCCTCGAAGAGGTCACACCCGGGAATTTCGAAACGGCGACCGGCATACGCGTCCGGCCCGAGCAGGAATTCGCGGTCTCCCCCGTGACGCAGTCCCTTGCCGAGGCTTACGTCCATCCCGCGGGCGTCGCCTGGCCCCGCCTGATCGTCGACGGTGACCGCACGGTCGGCTTCCTGATGGCCTTCCTCGACATCGACTGGCGCACCGACGGCGGCACCGTGCAACGCTCCGGCCTGTGGCGGCTGAACATCGCGGCCGACGCCCAGGGCAGGGGCTACGGCCGCTTCGCCGTCGAGTCCGTCGCCGCGGAGCTGCGCCGCCGGGGCACGAAGGAGTTGTACGTCACCTGGCACGAGGGCCCCGACGGCCCGGCGGAGTTCTACCTGAAGCTCGGCTTCCGACGCACCGGAGAGCTGAGCGAGGACGAGACGGTGGGAGTCCTGGACCTCCTCCGGAGGAGGGTCTAGAGGAGGATGACGTCCGTCCGCGCCGCCCGCGCCGGGTCCGTGGTGATGTCGATCACGGCGATCCGGTCGTGTACGAACGTGAACGCGAGCGTCCGCGCCACCCGGCCGTCCGCCAGAAGCGCGATGCCGGTCGCCCCCTCGACGAGAGCGGGCACGGGGACACCGACCATGTGCCGCGAGTAGGTGGCCGCGCCCTTGGCCACCGCCAGGGCCCCCGTCGTCACCCCGGCCTCCGTGCGCACCACTACATCCGGGTCGAGGACCTCCAGCAGCCCCTCGAAGTCCCCTTCCCTCGCGGCGGCGAGGAAGGCGTCGACCAGTTCGCGCCGGCGGGCGGGGGCGACGGGATCGGGGTCCGCGTCCTGCGCGCCCCGCACCCGGCGCCGCGCCCTGCTGGCGAGTTGGCGGGTGGCCGCCGGGGACTTGCCGATGACGCCGGCGATCTCCTCGTACGGCACGGCGAACAGGTCGTGAAGGACGAAGGCGAGCCGTTCGGCGGGGGTGAGGGTGTCGAGGACGACGAGGAGGGCGCCGCCGACCGAGTCGGCGAGGAGGGCGTCCTGCTCGGGACCGGGGACGGTGGCCGGAACCGGCGCCTCGGGGTCCAGGGGCTGTTCGGCGCGGGACCTGCGGGAGCGGAGCATGTCGAGGCAGATCCGGCCCACGACCGTCGTCAGCCAGCCCCCGAGGTTGTCGACGTGGCTGGTGTCCGACCGGCTCGTCCGCACCCAGGCCTCCTGCACGGCGTCCTCGGCCTCGGCGACCGACCCGAGCATCCGCTGCGCCACCGCCCGCAGGTGCCCCCGGTGCGCCTCGAACCGCTCGGCCAGGAAGTCCTCGTCGCGCATGGGAGTCACCGCTCTCTCGTCGTCACCTGTCGGAGAGTTGACGGTGAGACGGGGGGAGATGTGACACACGCCGTTTTCAGGGGCGCGGGGAACTGCGCGACCAGCCACAACGGACCGGCACCCGAACGACCTGCTTACCCCCAGTCCCGCCCCGACCGCCCCCGCTTCGTGTCCGACCGCTGCTTTTTCTCCCGCAGCCGCCGCTCATTGATCCCACGAGGAATCCGGGTCGCCCGCCGCGGCTTCGGCGGCGGCGCGGTGGCCTCGGCGAGCAGCGCCGCGAGGCGTACGGCCGCGGTCTCCCGGTTGCGCCACTGCGAGCGGTGCTCGGAGGAGCGGACGGTGACGACCCCGTCGACGAGCCGTCCGGCCAGCTTGGCCAGCGCCCGCTGCTTCCACACGTCGGGCAGGGACTCGGTGCGGGCCAGGTCGAACCGCAGCTCCACCTGGGAGTCACTGGTGTTGACGTGCTGGCCGCCGGGGCCTGAGGAGCGCGAGAAACGCCACATGAGCTCGGCCTCGGGAAGGGAGACGGAGCCGCGGATGACGTGGGGACCGGACATGGGGTCCATGTTCCCGCCCCTGACCGGTCCACGTCACCCCAATATCGCCCGCCGTCCCCCGCCCCCGCTTCGGTAAAGAAGGCAAAGAAGCGGGGAACCTTCGACACCTCTCGCGGCGTTCATAGAGGTAGCTGTAGCTTCGTGCCCGTTACATAACGAGGGAAGGGACTCCCAACAATGGCTGTAAGCCTGTCCAAGGGTGGCAACGTCTCGCTCACCAAGGAGGCTCCGGGCCTGACCGCCGTCACCGTGGGCCTCGGCTGGGACGTCCGCACGACCACCGGCACGGACTTCGACCTCGACGCCTCCGCAATCGCGGTCAACACGCAGGGCAAGGTCTACTCCGACGCCCACTTCGTCTTCTTCAACAACAAGCAGACCCCGGACCAGACCATCGTCCACACCGGTGACAACCGCACCGGCGAGGGCGCGGGCGACGACGAGGCGATCAACGTCAACCTGGCCGGCCTCCCGGCCGACATCGACAAGATCGTCTTCCCGGTCTCGATCTACGACGCGGAGAACCGCTCGCAGAACTTCGGCCAGGTCCGCAACGCCTACATCCGCATCGTGAACCAGGCCGGCGGCGCCGAGATCGCCCGCTACGACCTCTCCGAGGACGCGGCCACGGAGACGGCGATGGTCTTCGGCGAGCTGTACCGCAACGGCGCGGAGTGGAAGTTCCGCGCGGTCGGCCAGGGCTACGCGTCCGGCCTGGTCGGCATCGCCACGGACTTCGGCGTCAACGTCTGACGTACCGCCGCGATTCGCTGCGCTGAGCGGGAGCCCCTGGTCGTACCGGCCGGGGGCTCCGGCGTCAGCTCTGTGACACGAACGCGGTCCAGCTGGCCGGGGTGAAGGCCAGGCGGGGGCCGCTGGTGTCGTTCTTGGAGTCACGGACGTGGATCGTGCGGGGCGCTACCGCGATCTCGACGCAGGAGTTGCCGTCGTTGCCGCCGCTGTAGCTGCTCTTGAACCACGCCAGGTCGGAGACGTCCCCGGCAGCGGACTTGCGGATCATGTTGCTCCCAGCAGTTGTTCGATGAGGACCAGCGACTCCCCTGGTGGGAGAGCCTGCGCGCGGATCGTGCCATACCGCAGTTCCAGGATGCGCAGCTGTTTCGGATCCGAGGTCGGACGGCCGTCGGAACGCCCAACCGCCGTTCCGTCGGGGAACTTCAGCACTTCGATCCTCCCGTCCAGACCGGAGTGGATCTCGGAGTCCATCGGCATCACCTGAAGCACGACGTTGTGCAGCCGCCCCACCTGCAGCAGGTGTTCGAGCTGGCGTCGCCACACCATTGTGCCTCCGATGGGACGACGCAGGGCTGCCTCCTCCAGCACGAAATGGATGGAAGGCGCCGGATCCCGCTCGAAGACGGACTGCCGCGCCAGCCGAGCGTTCACCATGCGCTCCACGTCGTCCGGCGAATACGGCGGCTGCGCGGCGGAGATCACGGCTCGTGCGTGCTCGGGCGTCTGCAACAACCCGGCGACGATGTTGCACTCGTAGACGCCGATCTCCACCGCCTGCCCCTCCAGCTTGGCCAACTCCCGCACCTTCTTGGGATACCGGACCTTCTTGACGTCCTCCCAAGCCGCTGCGATGAGCCCACCCGCCCCCAACACCTCGTCCGCCCTGTCCAGATACTCCTGTCGGGGAATCCGCTTGCCGCCCTCGATCTTGTAGACGAGGTCCTCGCCGTACCCGACCGCCTCCCCGAACTCCCCGGCCCGCATCCCCACGGCCTCCCGCCGCAGCTTCAGTTGCCGCCCGACCGTCGTGATGACCGCGACACCCCACTCGTCGTCCGGGTCGACCGTCTCGCCGTCCACACTCATCCCGCACCCCTCCGCCGTACACCCGTACCCGCGTCGCCCCTACCCCTGCGACCGCCCCGGACAGCCCGGACACGGCCGGACAAGCTCCGGACAGTCACCGTACGCATCGGCGCCGTCACTGTTCACGGTGAGCAAGCACCACCACGCTGAGTGACGTGAATCAAGAAACGGCCGTCATCAGGAACTTCAGCGTCCTGCTCTCCCCCACACCCCGCGGAGCCCGCCTGGCCCGGCTGCTGGCCACCGAACAACTCCGCGAGTGGGGCCTCCCGTTGCACCCGGCGGAGCACATCGTGGCGGAGCTGGCCGTGAACGCGGCCACGCACGGACGGGTGCCGGGACGGGACTTCCGCGTGACGTTGTACGTCGTCGGGGACACCCTGCGCATCGAGGTCACGGACACCCGGGGTGACCGTCTGCCGTGTGTCCAACCCCCGGCGCCCGGGGCCGAGTCGGGCCGGGGACTGGCACTCGTGGACGCGTTCGCCGACCGCTGGGGTGTCGCGCCGGGACCCCGTCCCCGCAAGACGGTGTGGGCGGAAATCGACCTCTCACCGCATCCCGAGAACCCGTACTTCGGGGGCGCAGGCGGCCTTTCCCAAAGAACTCCGGGCTGAAAGAACCCCCACCAAGCCCCACCCCTCCTCCCGCCGCGAAGTCGCAGCTCACTCGCCTCACTCGCCCGAGTGAACATCGCCAACTCAGCTGGATTTCGGCCCGGTTGCTTGCTCTACGCTCAGCGCAACACAACCGCAGACCTGCTGCGGACATACAACGGCCCTCGCGGGGACTGGCATCCCGATGCGAGGGCCTGACCACCAAGGAAGAGACACCTTCCCGGTGGCGCCCACCAAGGAAGAAAGAAGCTTCCCGATGGACACCCAAAACCCTAGCGCGCCGACGCGCGCCCAGTCCCGTACCGCGGGCAAAAACCACCCCCACGCGGGTGGCGTCGTTCACGAGAACGCCCGTCACACCGAACGCTTCACGGTGATCGGCAACCACCTCGCCCAGCACCCGGAGCTCTCGCTCGTCGCGAGAGGGCTGGCCCTGTACATCCAGTCCCTCCCCGCCGGCGCCCCCGTGGACATCAAGACGCTCGCGGCCCGCTTCCCCGAGGGCAGGGACCGTATCGCCGCCGCCCTGCGGGACCTGGAGGACGTCACCATCGGCGACTGGACCATCTCCACGGACGACCTGCCGAGGTACAAGGACTAGCGGCGACCCCGTGGGCGGGCAGACAGCAACTACTCTGCCCGCCATGCTCCTCACCCCCCTCGACCTCACCCCCGACCACGACATCCCCGCCCCCCTCCTCACCGAACTCACCGCCCTCTACGCCGCCAACCACGAGTTCTTCTCACTCAGCGGCGACTTCCCGGACCCGGACGACATCCGGCCGCAGCAGGTGGCGGCCGCGCTGGCCGAGGAGCTCGCGCATCCGGACGCGGAGGTGCTGCTGGCGCGCAGCGAGGGCCGGTTGGTCGGCATCGTGATCACCCTCGCGCACCACCCCGACCCGGCCGACCCGGACCCGTGGATCGGGCTGCTGATGATCGACGCGGGCGTGCACCGGCAGGGCCTGGGGCAGCGCCTCGCGCGGCTCGTCGAGGACCGCTTCCGCACCGAGGGCCGCGCCGCCGTACGCCTCGCCGTCCTCGACGGCAACGACCGCGCCCTCGCCTTCTGGACCGCCCTCGGCTACGAGGTCATCGACCACCGCCCGGACCGCGAACACGCCCGCCCCTGCGCGGTGTTGCGCAAGCCGCTGGACGAGCGGGGGCGGTCCTGACCGCCCCCCTCAGGCCCGGTCCGGCTTCCCCTCCCCGTACAGCCACTCCTCCCAGACCGGGCCGAAGTCCTCGTCGGGGGCGAGGTCTTCGACGTACGTCGTGAAGTCCTCGGTGTCCACGGTGCCGTGGCGGTGGGTGGTGGGCCAGTCGCGGAGGAGGGCCCTGAAGGCGGTGTCGCCGAGCCGCCGGCGGATCTTGTGGAGGACCATCGCGCCGCGCTGGTAGACGGGGGTGTCGGAGAGGTGCGCGGCGGTGGACGGCTTTCCGGGCGGGAAGGACCAGAGGTCGTCGTAGTCGTCCTCGCCGTGCGCGTACAGCTCGTCGAAGGTCTTCTGGGCGCTGTCGCCGCCGTGGTCCTCCGCCCACAGCCACTCGGCGTAGGTCGCGAAGCCCTCGTTGAGCCACATGTCCTGCCAGGTCCTCGGCGTGACCGAGTCGCCGTACCACTGGTGGGCGAGCTCGTGGACGAGGGTCTCGGTGTCGGGGGCGCCGGGGAAGAAGGGGCGGTTCTGCGTCTCCAGGGCGTACTCGGCGTCCCCCTCGCGGTCGACGATCGCGCCGGTGGAGGAGAAGGGGTACGGGCCGAGGGTGTCCTGCTCCCACGTCATCACGGAGGGGAGCTGCGCCAGGACCTTCCGGCTCGCGGCCGCCTCCCTCGGGTCGACCGCGACGTACACGGGCAGGCCGCCGGGGAGGGTGGAGGTGTGGATGTCATAGTCGCCGATCGCGAGGGTGGCGAGGTAGCTCGCCATCGGTTCGGCGGTGTGCCAGTGGGACGTCGTACGGCCGCCGGCGGTCCTGCTCGCCGTCAACTCGCCGTTGGAGACGGCCTGGAGGCCCTCGGGCACGGTGATCGTGAGGTCGTAGGACGCCTTGTCGGAGGGGTGGTGGTTGCCGGGGAACCAGGCCATCGAGCCGGTCGGTTCACCGAGGGCGACCGCGCCGTCCTCGGTGGGCAGCCAGCCCTCCTTGGAGCCGTCCGGGTCGGTGATCGTCTTCGGGGTGCCGGAGTAGGCGACGGTCACACGGAAGGCGCGGCCCTCGTCGAGGTCGTCGTGCGGGCGTACGGTCAGCTCCTGGCCGGTGCGGTTCCAGCGGGCCGGGTCGCCGCCGACGGTGACCTTCTCGACGTCCAGGCCGTCGAGGTCCAGGTCGAAGGCGGTCAGGTCCTGGGTGGCGCGGGCGGTGAGGGTCGCCCTGCCGGAGAGCCGCGAGGTGTCCGGGTCGTAGGCGAGGTCGAGGGCGTAGTGGGTGACGTCGTAGCCGCCGTTGCCGGACTTCGGGAAGTACGGGTCGCGCAGGCCGGAGCCGCCGGGGGTGCCGTGCACTCCGCCGTCGCACGCGGTGAGGGCGAGGGTTCCCGCGAGGAGCAGGGCGGCGGGGACGCGCAGGGCGACGGGGACGAGCGGAGCGGATCGGGACACGCCAGTGATCCTATGAGGGCCGCGTGACACCATCGCCTACGTGCTCGACATCGGCTACGCCCTCTCCAACCGTTTCCCGGACCCCCCGCAGACCGACTACCGCCGCGCGGACGTCCACGCGCTGCGGCACGACCTGTTCTGCGGAGACGTGTATCTCGCGGACACCAAAGAGGACCGGGAACTGTCCACAGCCTGGGGATGGGTGCCGGTGCTCGACTTCGCGTGGGCGCTGTGCGACATCGTGGAACTCCTGGACCGCGACCCGGCCGGCTCCCGCGCCTCCCGCCCCCAGTACGCCGAACTCGACTTCACCGAGTCCACCGACCGCATGCTCTTCGAGCGCCGCTTCGGCTGGGTGGACATCGAGGCCGACTGGATGCGGGTGGAGGAACCCCCTCTCACCTTCTCCCACGCGGACCTGCGCCGCGAGGCCCGCGACTTCCTGCACGACCTGATCGCCGATCTGGTCGACCTGCACGAGGACCTGGGCGAGAACCCGGCGATCTGGACGCTCCAGGCACGCTTCCCCAGAGTGAAGTGATCACGGAGGGCCGGCCCCTGTCAGCCCTCCACCCGAATCCCCACCTCCGCCGCCAGCACCGGTGCCAGATCCAGCAGCTGGGACGGGCTGATCACCGCCCCGGCGAGGCGGTCGACGCCCCGGGCGATCTCCAGTGACGCGGCGCCGCGCAGATCGACGTCCTTGAGGGTGGCCGCCGTGAGGTCCACGCCCTTCAGGGCGCAGTCCACGAACTCCACGCGCTCCAGGCGGGCGCCGCCGAAGTCCGGTTCCACCAGGACGCAGCTCTCGAAGACGACGTCCTTCAGGACGGCCGTGCGCAGGTTCAGGTAGTCGATCTTGCCGCCCCGGATCACGACCCGCTCCAGCGCCGCCCCGTGCAACTGCACTCCACCTAGGCGGGCGTCGATCAGCTCGACGTCCCGCAGGGCCGACTCCGCGAGGTCGGTGCCCACGCCCCGTATGCCGGTGAGGACCGAGTCGAGGAAACGGGCGTGGTGGAGCCGGGTCTCGTCCAGCGCACAGCTTCTCAGCGCGCAGTCCATGAAGCGGGCCCCCGCCCCGTCCTGCCCCACGAAGTCCGCCTCCAGGAACTCCAGCCCGTCATAGTCCCCGTCCGGCTCCAGTTCCCCTCCCCCATGCGGCTCCAGCGGCGGCAGCCGCACCTCGGGCCGCCGCGCCCCCTTCACCCTGCCCGCACCGCTCGCACCCGTCGCTCGCCTCACCATGCCCCCATCCTGCACCCCACCGCTGACAATCCCCCTGACCTGCACAAACAGCCCCCATGTCACATTCCGGTGCCCCCGACCAGTCATACCGACGAAGACACGACCCCGAGCAGAGGGAGATCCCCAGCCATGCACCGCATCACCGTCATCGGCGGCGGCCTCGCCGGGCTGACCGCGGCGATCACCGCCGCCGAGGCGGGCGCCAAGGTCACCGTGTACGAGGCCCATCACACGCTCGGCGGCCGGGCCAGGACCACCGAGGGGCCGTACCGCACGAACGACGGCCCGCACGCCCTCTACAACGGCGGCCCGCACTGGTCCTGGCTCCAGCAGCGCGACCTCATCGGACCGCTCGCCCCGCTCCCGCCCCTGGAGGCGGCCCGGCTGCGGCTGCGGCACAAGGGCGCACTGCGCCGCACCCCGCCCTTCGCGATGCTCAAGCTGCTGCGCCACAGCGCCCAACAGGCCCCCGTCGACGTCGACTTCATGTCCTGGGCCACCGGGCAGGCCGGCGAGGAGGGCGCCCGCGCCGCCGCCCACTACTCGGCCGTCGCCCTCTTCCACCACGACCCGGGCGCGCTGTCCGCCGCGTTCGTGCAGGAACGGCTCCGGCGTGCCACCAAGCTGCCGCCCGAGGCGCACTACCCGCGCGGCGGCTGGGCCGGCGTCGTCGACCGGATGGCCGCCCGCGCCTGGAACCTGGGCGTCCGGATGGAGACCCTGTCCCGCGTCGACGCCCTGCCCACCGACACCCCCGTCGTCGTCGCCACCTCCCTCCACGCGGCCCGCCGGCTCCTCCACGACGACTCGCTGACCTGGCCGAGCGGCCGTACGACACTGATCGACCTCGCCCTGCGCACCCGGCGCGGCGACGCCTTCGCCGTCTCCGACCTCGACTCCCCCGGCTGGATCGAACGGTTCACCGCCCAGGACCGCACCCTGGCCCCCGCGGGCGAGCAGCTCCTCCAGGGGCAGATCCCGATCGCCCCGCACGAGGCCAGGGCCGACGTGGTCGCGCGCGCGGAACAGCTCCTCGACCTCGCGTTCGACGGCTGGCGCGAGCGCGTCACCTGGCGGCGCGAGTCCGTCGCGAACGGCCGTACGGGAGCCGTCGACCTGCCCGGCACCAGCTGGCGCGACCGGCCCGGCATCGACCGTGGCGACGGCGTCTATCTCGCGGGCGACCAGGTCGCGGCGCCCGGGGTGCTCTCGGAGGTCTCCTTCAACAGCGCGCTCACCGCCGTGTCGCTGGCACTGGGCCGGAACGCCCTTGACCTCAAGCATGCTTGAGGTCGGAGGGTGGCTGCACACCCGGGTCCACACCGGGTGCACACCTACCGAGGAGGCTTCCGCCCATGCACGCCATCCGCCTGCACACCTTCGGCCCCGCCGAGAACCTCACCTACGAGCAGACGGAGGATCCGATACCAGGCCCCGGCCAGGTCCGTATCGCCGTACAGGCGGCCGGGGTCCACCTCCTGGACACCGCCCTGCGCGAGGGGCATCAGGGGCCCGCGCCCCGGCCGACCGCGCTTCCCACCATCCCCGGCCGTGAGGTCGCCGGCACGGTCGAGTCCCTCGGCGAGGGCGTCGCCGGCCTGTGGCTCGGCAAGCACGTGGTCGCCCACCTCGGCTTCGCGCCCGGAGGCTACGCCGAACTCGCCGTCACCGACGTCGACCGCGTCCACGAGATCCCCGGGAACCTCGACTTCGCCCAGGCCGTCGCCATGATCGGCACGGGCCGTACGACCATGGGGATCGTCCAGTTCGCCGAGCTCGGCCCGGACTCCGTGGCCGTGATCCCGGCGGCGGCCGGAGGCATCGGCACGCTGCTCGTGCAGTACGCGAAGAACGCCGGCGCGACCGTCGTCGGCCTCGCGGGCGGCCCCTCGAAGACGGCGCGGGTGCAGGCGAACGGCGCCGACCTCGCCGTCGACTACAAGGACTCCGCGTGGCCCGGGAAGGTCCGCGCCTTCCTCGGCGGCCGGCCCGCCACCGTCGTCTTCGACGGGGTCGGCGGAGACATCGCGCGCGCATCCGTGGCCCTGCTCGGTGACCGAGGCCGACACATCGTCTTCGGCTGGTCCGGCGAGGGGATACGCGACGGCCGGCCCTACCTCGTTGAGGGCGTCTCCGAGCAGGTCCTCGGGCCCGTGATGGCCCAGCGGGCGGGCGGCCCGAACCCCCTCCGCACCCTCGAACTCCGCGCCCTCACCGAAGCCGCCGCGGGCCGCCTCACCCCCGCCGTACAGCGCTTCCCGCTCGCCGAGGCGGCCACCGCGCACCGGGCGCTGGAGACGCGCGGCACGACCGGGAAAGTGGTCCTGGAGCCCTGACCCGCCCGAGAAGGTCAGTGCCGCCCGGCGATCCGATCGGCCCACCGCGCCAGCCGGGACGACTCCGCGCTGTGACTGGTGAGCTCCCGCCGGTCCGCCGTGCGGTAAGTGGCGTACATGCCCTGCACGCCGAGCCAGCGCAGCGGCTCCGGCTCCCACCTGCGCACCTTGTGCCCGACCCAGGGCAGTTCGGTGAGCTCGGTCCGGCCGCCCTGGCCGGAGTCCTGCTGGACCAGGTCCCGCAGGGTGCGGGCTGCCAGGTTGGCGGTGGCGACGCCCGAGCCGACATAACCGCCCGCCCAGCCGATGCCCGTCGAACGGTCCAGGGTCACCGTCGCGCACCAGTCGCGCGGCACCCCGAGCACCCCCGACCAGGCGTGCGCGATCCGCGTCCCGGCCAGCATCGGGAAGAACCCCACGAGGATCTCCCGCAGCGCCTCGACCGTCGCCGCCTGCGTCCGCCCGTCGTTGTCGGTGCGCGAGCCGAAGCGGTACGGCACCCCGCGCCCGCCGAGCGCGACCCGCCCGTCGGCGGTGCGCTGCGCGTACATGTACGTGTGCGCCATGTCCCCCAGCGTCTGGCGCCCCTCCCAGCCGATCGCCGCCCACTGCTCGTCGGTCAGCGGCTCGGTGGCGATCATCGAGGAGTTCATGGGCAGCCAGGTCCGCTTCTGGCCCTTCAGCGCGGCGGTGAAGCCCTCGGTGCAGCGCAGCACATAGGGCGCGCGGACCGTGCCGTACGGCGTCACCGCGTGCTTGGGCCGGATCTCCGTCACCGGCGTCTGCTCGTGGATCGTGACACCCAGCGCCTCGACGGCCGCCGCGAGCCCCTTCACCAGCTTCACCGGATGCACCCGCGCCCCGTGCGGGGTCCACGAGGACCCGACCGCGTCCGCGACCCGGATCCGCTCGGCCGTCTCCCGGGCGCCGTACAGCTCACGGTCCTTCTCGCCGTACGCCAGCTCGTGCTCGTGGAAGGCCCTCAGCCGCGCCAACTGCGCGGGCGTACGCGCGACTTCGAGGACGCCACCCTTGTGCAGCCCGGCGTCGAAGCCCTCTTCCCCGACCACCCGGACGACCTCGTCGACGGTGTCGTTCATGGCCTTCTGGAGGCGTACGGCGGCCTCGTGGCCGTGCAGCCGCGCGTACCGGTCACGGCCCGCGATGCCGTTGTAGAGCCAGCCGCCGTTGCGCCCGGAGGCGCCGTAGCCGCAGAACTTCTGCTCCAGGACGGTGATCCGCAGGAAGGGCACGGCCTTCTTCAGGTAGTACGCCGTCCACAGTCCGGTGTACCCGCCGCCGACGATCACGACATCCGCCGACGCGTCACCGCCGAGCGGCTCCCGCGCCTCGGGATAGCCGTCGTCCGCGTACCAGAAGGAGATGCCGCCGTTCACGACCCTGCTGCTCATGGCCAGGGACGTTAACCCGCCGACGCACCCGCTGTCTCCTTCGGAATCCGTACTCTTTCCCGCCCCCTGACCAGCGGGTAGCACCCGAACCCGATCAGCGCCGACGTGAAGTGACCGAGATCCGTGAAGGTCCGCCCGGTCACCAGGGGCACCGTGTACACGACGAGGACCACGAACCCGTAGACGTACCGCCAGGGCGCCGGAATCCGGTACACGAGCACGGCGACCACCCCCGCCAGCGCGTAACTCACCCCGATGTCCAGCGTGTTGACCGCCGACGCGGGCGCCATCCCGTGCCGGATGCCCCACAGCAGCGCCCCCTCGCTGATCAGCGTGGCCAGCACGTGCGCCGCCGCGCACACCCCCAGCCAGCGCGCCGTGCCCAGCCAGCGCTCGGCCGGCGCATGGAAGAGGGAGTACAGGACGACGTACGGCAACCAGTGCCCGCTGTCAATCCACATCGCGCTGGAGACCAGCACCCGCAGCGGATTGCTCGACAACTCATGGATGTTGGTCGAGCGCTGCCGCAGAAACTGCACCTCGAACTCCGGCGACATGTGGTGCAACGCCACCGTCGTCACGAAGAGGACCGCCAGCCACACATAGGTGCCGGGGGCGCTGCGGACGTACGCCCACACCCTGTGGACACCCCGGTTAATTCGCATGAGTCGATTCACGCACGCCGGTAGGGTCCGGCACGTGATCGACATCCCGGAGGAACTGGCCGCGGCACAGGAGCTGTACAACGGCGACCGGGGACGGGAGTTCATCACCGGACTCCCGGCACTGATCGAGGACTTCCTGGAGCGCTGGGACCTGAGACCGGACGGCTCCCCCCTGCACGGCGTCACCGCCCTGGTCCTGCCCGTCGTCCGCCGCGCCGACGACACCCCGGCCGTCCTCAAACTCCAGCTCCTCGACGAGGAGAGCGCCGGCGAACCCGTCGCCCTGCGCCTGTGGAACGGCGACGGGGCCGTACACCTCCTGGACCACGACCCGGTCACCCACACCATGCTCCTGGAACGCCTCGACCCCACCCGCATGCTGTCCACCCTGCCCGGCACCCGTGACGCGGTCCTGATCATCGCCGGCCTGCTGGCCCACCTGACCGCGGAACCCGCCCCCGCCGGGATGCGCCGGCTCGGCGACATCGCGCACGCCATGCTCGACGAGACCCCCGAGGCCCTGAAACGCATCCCCGACACGGCTGTCCGCCGTACCGTCGCCGACTGCGCGGCCGCCGTACGCGAGGTCGTCGACGAACCCGGCGACCGCCTCCTGCACTGGGACCTGCACGACGAGAACGTCCTCGCCTGCGACCGCGCGCCCTGGCTCGCCATCGACCCCAAACCCCTCGCCGGCGACCCCGGGTTCGAACTCTGGCCCGCCCTGGACAACCGCTTCGACGCCGACGAGATCACCTGGCGCTTCGACGCCATGACCGACGTCCTCGGCCTGGACCGCGCACGCGCGCGTGCCTGGACCATGGGACGCCTCCTCCAGAACGCCCTCTGGGACATCAAGGACGGCCGCCCCGTAGAACCCCGCCAACTCCACATCGCCCACCGACTGCGCACCCACCGTCAGCGCACCCACCGGAGCCGACAGCCGTGATCCGCCCCGCCACCCCCACCGACCTCCCCGCGATCCACGCCCCCAGGACGCCTCCCGCCACGCGGACCACATCGGACACGTCCTCGCCGAGCGCCTCCCGAAGACCTTCCACGGCTACCCCACCCTCCCCCACTCTCGGCTTCGCTCGACCGGGGGGACCCCCACCGCGCCCACCGGCGAGGCCCGCGACATCCGCGTCATGCACGCCACCGACGGCCCGGTCCACCACCGCGTCGAGATCACCGACCTCTCCTCCTGGTTGACCGACCCGCTCGGCTACGACCCGACCCTCACCATCACCCCCGCCGACTGGATAGGCACCCCCACCCAACGCCTCGCCGAGGTCACCGCCGGCGCCGTCTTCCACGACGGCCTGCACACCCTCACCCCCGCCCGCGCCGCCCTGCGCTGGTACCCGCACGACCTGTGGCACTACGTCCTGGCCTCCCAGTGGCAGCGCATCGCCCACGAGGAGGCCTTCGCCGGCCGCTGCGGAGAAGTCGGCGACGAACTCGGCTCGGCCGTCGTCGCCGCCCGCCTGACCCGCCACCTGATGCGCCTGTGCCTCCTCATGGACCGCCGCTACCCCCCGTACGGCAAATGGCTCGGCAGCGCCTTCACCCGCACAACGGCAGGCACCCGCCTCACCCGGTCCTGACGGCAGCCCTCACGGCCACCGACTGGCACGAACGCGAGCGCCACCTCACCACCGCCTACGAAACGGCCGCCGGCATCCACAACCGGCTAGGTGTATTGATCACGAGCGTTGTTGACAACCGCAGGGCTTGATCATGGCGAAGACCTCCGGACACGGAACCGGAGCACAAGGGGCACCCGTAGAGAGACGTCGCCGGCCCACGTGCCGATTTCAATACGCCGACGATATGCACCCCCTCGTAGCATCGAAGACATGCGTGTCTTGATCGTCGAGGACGAGCTCTACATGGCAGAAGCCATCCGCGATGGTCTCCGCCTGGAAGCGATCGCGGCCGACATCGCAGGCGACGGCGACACCGCACTGGAACTGCTGAGCATCAACACCTACGACATCGCCGTCCTCGACCGGGACATCCCCGGACCCTCCGGCGACGAGATCGCCAAACGCATCATCGACTCCGGCAGCGGCATGCCGATCCTCATGCTCACCGCGGCCGACCGCCTCGACGACAAGGCCTCCGGCTTCGAACTCGGCGCCGACGACTACCTCACCAAACCCTTCGAACTCCAGGAACTCGCGCTCCGGCTCCGCGCACTCGACCGCCGCCGCGCCCACCACCGCCCTCCCGTGCGGGAGATCGCCGGCCTGCGCCTGGACCCCTTCCGCCGAGAGGTCTACCGGGACGACCGCTACATCGCCCTCACCCGGAAACAGTTCGCCGTACTCGAAGTCCTCGTCGGCGCCGAAGGCGGTGTCGTCAGCGCCGAAGCCCTCCTGGAACGCGCGTGGGACGAAAACGCCGACCCCTTCACCAACGCCGTACGCATCACCGTCTCGGCCCTGCGCAAGCGCCTGGGCGAACCCTGGATCATCGCCACGGTCCCGGGCGTCGGCTACCGCATCGACACACAGCCCGGGACCGGACCCGAGGGAGACGACCGTGGATAGAGCGCCCGGTCTCAGCCTTCGCCTCAAACTCACCCTCAGCTACGCCGGGTTCCTCATGCTCGCCGGTGTCCTGCTGATCGCCACCGTGTGGCTCTACCTGCTGCGAAAAGGAGAGCTGGCATACAACGAAGCCGGGGCCGTACAGGCGACCCCGGGCACCATGTTCCTGAAGGCCTTCGCCCCGACCGCAGCCGCGGCAATGACCTTCCTGCTGGTGTTCGGCCTCCTCGGCGGGTGGATCCTCGCCGGCCGCATGCTCGCCCCCCTGAACCGCATCACCGACGCCACCCGCATGGCCACCACCGGCTCCCTCTCCCACCGCATCCGGCTACCGGGCCGCAAGGACGAATTCCGCGAACTCGCCGACACCTTCGACACGATGCTCGCCCGACTCGAGGCACACGTCGCCGAACAGCGCAGATTCGCCGCCAACGCCTCCCACGAGCTGCGCACCCCGCTGGCGGTCTCCAAGTCGCTCCTCGACGTGGCCCGCGCCGACCCCCACCGCGACACCGGCGAACTCATCAACCGCCTCCACGCCGTCAACACCCGCGCGATCGACCTCACCGAGGCGCTGCTCCTGGTCAGCCGGGCCGAACGGCGCTCCTTCACCCGAGAGCACGTCGACCTGTCCCTCATGGCGGAAGAAGCCACCGAAACCCTCCTCCCCCTCGCCGAGAAGCACGGCGTCACCCTCGAGACCCACGGCGACATCACCCCGACGACCGGCTCCCAGGCCCTCCTGCTCCAGCTCACCACCAACCTCGTGCACAACGCGATCATCCACAACCTGCCCGACCAGGGCACCGTGTGGGTCACCACCGGCATCCGCCCCGGAACAGCGGTCCTCACCGTCGAGAACACCGGCGAGCAACTCGCCCCGGAACTGGTCCCCACCCTCACCGAGCCCTTCCAGCGCGGCACCGAACGCATCCACACCGACCACGCGGGAGTCGGCCTCGGCCTGGCCATCGTCAAGACCATCACCCACGCCCACGACGGCACCCTGACCCTCACCCCACGCCCCGGGGGCGGCCTGCGCGTCAGCGTGGAACTACCGGCGACGGATCCGCCCACGCACAGCGAAAGCCCAGGTCAGATGTGATCTGACCTGGGCTTTGACGGAGCCCCCTGTCGGATTCGAACCGACGACCTGATCATTACAAGTGATCTGCTCTGGCCATCTGAGCTAAGGAGGCATCGCGCACCGCACCGGCGTGCGGGAAGGCTGGACCACTGTACACAGACCCCGATTCCCCAAGCCACGCAGTTCCGCACTCCACACGCTCCCAAAACCGCGCGTAACCATCCGCGCACCCGTTCGTTGATCGAGCTGACGTGCTGTTCCGAAGATCGGATCGTCAGGGAGGGGTCATGGGGGAGACGGAGACCGCGCACATCAAGCGCGAGATTCTCGGCATCGGCGACCGCAAAAAGCACCACACACGCAAGGCGACTCCGCTGAAGTCCCACGCCAAGGCGCCCGACACGCACCACCGGCTGTACCGGTTCCGCTTCTATCCGACCGAGGAGCAGGCTCGGCAACTGGAGCGGACGTTCGGCGCCTGTCGGTGGGTCTACAACGAGGGGCTGGCGCTGCGTTCGGAGGCCTGGGAGCGGCATCGGGTGAATGTGGGGTTCGCGGAGACGTGCCGGGCGTTGACGGGCTGGAAGCGGAAGGAGGAGACGGCGTGGTTGAGGGACGTGTCGTCGACGGTGCTTCAGCAGTCTCTGCGTCATCTGGATCAGGGGTACGGCCGTTTCTTCAAGGGCGAGGCCAGGTATCCGAGGCGGAAGAAGAAGGGGCGGTCGCGGGATACGGCGACGTATGTGCGTACGGGGTTCAGGTGGGTGGAGGATCCCCGGCGGCCGAGGACCGGACTGATCACGTTGGCGAAGCAGTCGGTGCCGTTGGACATCCGTTGGTCTCGATCGCTGCCCGCCGGGGAGGTTCCGGTGCGGTTGTCGGTGACGCGGGATCGGGCGGGCCGGTACTTCGTGTCGGTGTTGGTGGAGGAGTGCATAGCGCCGCTGCCCGCCGTGTTCGTGCCGGGGACGCGGGAGCCGAAGGCGGTGGGGGTGGATGTCGGGCTGGCGTCGCTGGTGATCCTCGATGACGGGACGAAGTTCGATCATCCGCGGCTGTTGAAGCGGTATGCCGAGAAGTTGGCGCGGTTGCAGCGGGAGCTGCACCGGAAGGTGCGGGGGTCGAGGAATCGGCAGAAGGTGCGGGAGAAGATCGCGCGGCTCTATGCCCTGATCAGTGACGTACGCAGGGACATGTTGAACCGGCTCACCACCCGCCTCGTGCGCGAGAACCAAGTGCTCGTGGTGGAGGATCTGTCGGTCGGGACCTTGATGCGTGCGGCGCGCGGCAAGGGGCGTGGGCGCAAGGCGAAGCTGAATCAGGCGATCGTCGACGCCTCGTGGGGTGAATTGCTTAGGCAGCTGCGCTACAAGTGCGAGTGGTACGGCCGGACGCTGGTGGTCGTGGATCGTTTCTTTCCCTCGACACGGCGTTGCTCCGGCTGTCATGTCATGGGGCCAAGGCTGGACGTCTCGGTTCGGCAGTGGACGTGTGCCCAGTGTGGGGCTCTGCACGACCGTGACGTGAATGCCGCCGTGAACCTGAGGGACGAGGGTTTGCGTTTGCTGGCTGCGTAGGGCGCAGCTGGTGAAGTACGGACCGACGGGCCGTCGGCCGGAATGCCTGTGGAGTCCGTGTAAGACCGGTCGGACGCAGCTCACCGTGGCTGTGTGTGGCTGGCAGTGGATGTTGAAGCAGGAAGCCTCTAGGCAAGGTCAAAAGGGAGTTGCTCTGCCCCGTTCGAAAATTTCCGCGAAGTTCACAGTCCGCCAGGTACTGACATACGCGTGAACGCCGGGTACCGTCCTGAGCCAGTCCATCTGTGTGGACTACACCACCACCTTCCTACAACGGATCGTCCGGCACGTTCCTGCCGGTAGAAGGGGGCCTCTGAGCCATGGCCACTGTTTCGTTCGACAAGGCGACCCGGATTTACCCGGGTTCCACGAAGCCCGCCGTCGACGGTCTCGACATCCACATCGAGGACGGCGAGTTCCTCGTCCTGGTCGGCCCGTCCGGCTGTGGCAAGTCCACCTCGCTCCGCATGCTCGCGGGGCTCGAGGACGTCAACGGCGGTGCCATCCGCATCGGTGACCGTGACGTCACGCACCTGCCGCCGAAGGACCGGGACATCGCCATGGTGTTCCAGAACTACGCGCTCTACCCGCACATGACGGTCGCCGACAACATGGGCTTCGCGCTCAAGATCGCCGGCATCAACAAGGCGGAGATCCGGCAGAAGGTGGAGGAGGCCGCGAAGATCCTCGACCTCACGGAGTACCTGGACCGCAAGCCGAAGGCCCTCTCCGGCGGTCAGCGCCAGCGTGTCGCGATGGGCCGTGCCATCGTGCGTGAGCCCCAGGTCTTCCTGATGGACGAGCCGCTGTCCAACCTGGACGCCAAGCTCCGTGTGTCGACGCGTACGCAGATCGCCTCGCTCCAGCGCCGTCTGGGCATCACCACCGTCTACGTCACCCACGACCAGGTCGAGGCCATGACGATGGGCGACCGCGTGGCCGTGCTCAAGGACGGTCTGCTCCAGCAGGTGGACTCGCCCCGGAACATGTACGACCGCCCGGCGAACCTCTTCGTCGCCGGCTTCATCGGCTCCCCGGCGATGAACCTCGTCGAGGTCCCGATCACCGACGGCGGTGTGAAGTTCGGCAACAGCGTGGTGCCCGTCAACCGCGAGGCCCTCAAGGCCGCCTCCGACAAGGGTGACACCACCGTGACCGTCGGTGTCCGCCCCGAGCACTTCGACATCGTGGAGCACAACGGCGCCGCCGCCGCCGCCCTCTCCAAGGACACCGAGGACGCCCCGGCCGGTCTCGCGGTCTCCGTGAACGTGGTCGAGGAGCTCGGCGCCGACGGCTACGTCTACGGCTCCGCCAAGGTCGACGGCGAGCTGAAGGACCTGGTCGTCCGTGTCAGCGGCCGCGCGGTCCCGGAGAAGGGCGCCACGCTGCACGTGGTGCCGCGTCCGGGCGAGACTCACGTGTTCTCGACCTCCACGGGCGAGCGCCTCACCGACTGAGGACGAACCGCACCAATTCACCCAGGTTGACGAGAAGGGCCCCGCAGGCAGTCTGCGGGGCCCTTTCCGCGCTTCGAGGGCGGCGTCAAATACCCCGGCACACCGGTCATTTCGAGCAGTGTGCGTCAACGCCGTACCCAGAAATCGGCACCACCCCGTCCCCCGAACCGGTGACTAAATGTCGCCAAATCATTACCGCACGCTACCCTCACACGCGTGAAGCACTCCATTTACCAAGAGACGCGACGCGGCCGGGGCCCCGCCCGCCGTATCGGCCGCTCCCTCGCCCTTGTCCTGCCCGTCGTCCTGGTGCTCTCCGGGACCCTCGCGGTCACCCGAGTCAACTGGTCGGGGGACCCGTCGAGCTCCTCGGTGCTCACCGCGTCGGACGCGACGGTCTCCGACAGCAAGCCGGGCGGCGCGCCCCTCGCCCCGCAGGACCTCCTGCGCGAGCAGCTGCTGACCGAGCTCCAGGAGAAGAACCCGGGCATCGCCCTCACGCACCTCCAGGAGGCCGTGAACGAGCGTCCGTCGCTCGCCAGGCACTGCGCCTCCATCGCGCGGGCCCTGGGCCGTGCCACGGTCCGTGTGTACGGCCCCACGCGCGCGCAGTCGTACGCCCGTCCCGTGTGCGACACGTCCTTCGCGACGGGTGTGGCCGCGGCACACAGCGGCTGACCCCCGCGAGAGGGGATGCCGACCGAGGTGGGGAGAGGGGCGCGTCGTACAGTTCCGGTCATGACCGATCCGAACGCCGCGTCCCGTCCCACTCAGGCCGTGATCCTGGCCGGCGGCCAGGGCTCCCGGCTGCGTCCGTACACCGACGACCGGCCCAAGCCGATGGTCGAGATCCCCGGTACCGGGACTCCGATCATCGGCCATCAGCTTGTCTGGCTCGCCGAGGAGGGCGTGACGGACGTCGTGGTCAGCTGTGGGCATCTCGCCGAGGTGCTGCAGGACTGGCTGAGGACGGCCGACCTCCCGGTGCGCGTCCAGACCGTCATCGAGACGGAGCCGCTCGGGCGCGGTGGCGGTCTGAAGTACGCGGCGGCACATCTGCCGCACCCGGACCGGGCGTGGTACGCGACGAACGGTGACATCTGGACCCGTTTCTCGCTGCGGGACATGGCGGACTTCCACGCCGGGCGCGACGCGGTCGCGACGGTCGCGCTGGCACGCCCCCGGATCCCGTGGGGGGCGGTGCAGACCGACGGGTTCGGGCACATCACGGACTTCATCGAGGCCCCGCCGTCGACGTTCGAGATCAACGCGGGGGTGTACGTCTTCTCGCCCGCGTTCGCCGGGCTGCTGCCGGAGCGCGGGGACCATGAGCGGACCACGTTTCCGACGCTCGCGCGTGAGCTGCGGCTGGCCGGGTTCCCGATCCCGCAGGGAGCCTACTGGCGGGCCATCGACACGGCGAAGGACCTGACGGAGGCGGCGCGGGAACTGGCGGCGCTGGGTCGATAGACGGGTAGGCGTCGACAGCGGCGAACGCGTTGACAGCGGCGAACGCGAGAAGGTCCCGCACCTCCACGGTGCGGGACCTCTTCGTGGGCCCGTCTCGCTCAGCCGGTGGGGTTGCCCAGTACGTCGCCCACCGGCCCGCCTACCCCAACAGGCCGCCCACCAGGCCCGGTTGTCCGGTGGAGGAACCCCCGGTGCCGGAGCCGCCTGTCGAGCCGCCGGAGGTGCTGGTACCGCCGCCGGTCGGGCCTGCGGTGGTGCTGGGTGCCTGCTGGACCGGGGAGGACTGCTGGGGTGAGGTCTGTCCCGTGGTGCCCTGGGTCTGGCTGGGCGAGCCGCCGGTGGTGACGCCGGTGTCGCGGGTGGCGCCGGGGGTCGCCGAGGTGGCGGCGGACGGGCCGCTGGTGGCGCCGTGGCTGGGCCGGGTGGAGGCCGACGGGCTCTTCTTGTGGGCCTTGGCGGAGTCCTGCGGCAGCGGGGAGCCGGGCAGTTCGTTGCGCGGGGCCTCGCCGGGGCCGGGGACGATGACCCGGTCGGCGTCCCGGACGGCACCGCCGAGGACGGAGCCGATCAGGAGGGTGAGGCCGGTGGCGATGGCCGTGATGAGGGCGCCGCGGCGCAGGACGTAGCGGCGCAGCTCCCAGATGTCGGAGTGGGGTCCGAGGCGGCGCCAGGCGCTGCCCGCGAGGCGGCCGTCGACGGAGTAGACGGGGGCGCCGGCGATGATCAGCGGGGACCAGGCGGCGAGGTAGATGATGTCGGGGGTGTCATAGACGGGGACGCTCTTCCAGCTGACGGTGACGAGGAGCGCGGCGGAGAGGCCGGCGCCGATGACCGCGGCGACCCGCTGCCAGCAGCCCAGGATCGTGAGGACGCCCACGATGACCTGGAGGAAGGCGATGACGAGGCCGGCGCCGACGGGGTGCTGGAGGGCGAACTGGCGCAGGGGTTCGGCCACTTCCCACGGGTGCAGGGTGTTGAGCCACTTGACCATGGAGCCGCGCTTGCCGCCGTCGAAGTAGACGGGGTCGCACAGCTTGCCCATGCCGGCGTAGATGGAGATGAAGCCGAGGAAGATCCGGAGCGGGAGGAGGACGACGCCGAGGTTCATCCGGCGGCCCGGGTAGTACGCGTGCCGGGCGGCTTCGTCGCCCTGCCGCCTGGTGGCGCGGTCGGCGCGGGCCTCGTCGAAGCCCTCGTCGAACTCCTCGCCCCCGTGGGCGGGTTCGTCGTACGCGCTGCCGACCGTGCGCATGTGGGGCAGGAGTCGGGTGCCGTCGCTGTCGGGCGTGCGCTGGGCGCCGACGACCGGGGTCGCCATGGTCTGGGCCAACTCGTCGTCGTAGTCGGCCTGGTAGCCGTGGTCGACGTCGATGCGGGGGATGACCTGGGTGGCTCCGGCGTCGGCGGCGGGCGGCTCGGCATGGCCGACGCTGCCGCCCCGCACGGCCTGCAGCAGGCGGTGGGCGCCGGTGTCGTCGGGGGCGGACCTGCCGCTCCACACGACGGGTCGGCGGCGTCCCGCGGCGCCGGCGGCCGGCATCCGGGTGGTGTCCTCGGCGGCGGTCAAGTTCCGTGCGATCCGCGGGGATTGGGCGCGTCTCGTCGACGCGCCCAACTGCACGCGGAAGCTCGCATGATTGACGATGATCTGCGCCGGATCGCTCGGCACCTTCACCATGCTCAGCGCGGGAGCGTCGTCGAATCCCGACGGGCCGTCCCCCGTGGGTGTGCGGGGTGTTCTGGTGTCCACACTCATCTAACCGAGTGACGTGTGGTTAGGACACTGCTTTGACTCGCCGGATGTGTCCGGACCCCGTCAAGCTTGCCCGGTACGCCGGGAACACCCCGCGTGGGGGACTGTGCCGAACAGTCGTTCAGGCCCGGCGGCGAGCCGCCTCGTAGAGCACGATCCCCGCCGCCACACCGGCGTTGAGCGACTCGGCGCCGCCCGGCATGGGGATCCGCACCCGGTAGTCGCAGGTCTCGCCGACCAGGCGGGACAGGCCCTTGCCCTCGCTGCCGACGACCATGACGACGGGACCGCCGAGGGCCTCCAGGTCACCGATCTCGTGCTCGCCGTCGGCGGCGAGGCCGACGACCGCGATGCCCTGCTTCTTGTACGCCTCCAGGGCGCGCGTCAGGTTGGTGCAGCGGGCGACGGGTGTCCGGGCGGCCGTGCCGGCGGACGACTTCCACGCACCGGCGGTCATGCCGGCCGCGCGGCGCTCGGGCACGAGGACGCCGTGGCCGCCGAAGGCCGAGACGGAGCGGACCGCGGCACCGAGGTTGCGCGGGTCGGTCACGCCGTCGAGGGCGACGATCAGCGGGTCCTGGCCCTCGTCGTAGGCGGCGGCCGCGAGGTCCTCGGGGTGGGCGTACTCGTACGGCGGGACCTGGAGGACCAGGCCCTGGTGGTTGAGCCCGTTGGTCATCCGGTCGAGCTCGGGGCGGGGGGCCTCCATGAGGTGGACGCCGCCGCGGTCGGCGACGAGCTGGAGCGCCTCGCGCACCCGCTCGTCGTTGTCGATGAACTGCTGGACGTAGAGCGTCACCGCGGGCACGCCCTCGCGCAGCGCCTCGACGACGGGGTTGCGTCCGACGACCATCTCCGAGGTGCCCTTGCCGCCCCGGCCGCGCGCCACGGGTCGGCGTACCGCCTGCTTCGCCTTGGCGTTGGCGACACGGTTCTTCTTGTGGCCCTTGCGCATCTCGGCGGGCGGGGTCGGCCCCTTGCCCTCCAGGCCCCTGCGTCGCTGGCCGCCACTGCCGACCTGCGCGCCCTTCTTGCCGGACATGCGGCGGTTGTTGGCTGCCATGACCTACCTGTTCTGCGTGAGTGTCTGCGTCGGTGAAATGTTCGTACGTCTATGCAGTGTGCCGCCCGGAGGGCCGGGCGGCACAATCGATCATGAAAAGGGCTAGCGGGGACCCAGCGTCCAGCGCGGGCCCTGCGGGCCGTCCTCGATGGTCAGTCCCGACTGGCCCAGCTGGTCCCGGATGGCGTCCGCGGTGGCCCAGTCCTTGCGGGCGCGGGCCGCCTCGCGCTGGTCGAGGACCAGGCGTACGAGGCTGTCGACCACGCCGTGCAGATCGTCGCCGCGGTCCGTCTCACCGGCCCAGTGCTCGTCGAGCGGGTCGAGGCCGAGGACGCCGAGCATGGCGCGCACCTCGGCGAGGCGGGCCACCGCGGCCTCCTTGTCGTCGGCCGCGAGGGCGCTGTTGCCCTGCCGGACGGTGGTGTGCACGACGGCGAGCGCCTGCGGGACACCCAGGTCGTCGTCCATGGCCTCGGCGAAGGCGGGCGGCACCTCGGCGGAGGGTTCGACGGCCTTCCCTGTCAATTCGGTGACGCGCTGCACGAAGCCCTCGATCCGCGCGAACGCCGACTCGGCCTCGCGCAGGGCGTCCTCGCTGTACTCGATCATCGAGCGGTAGTGCGGGGTGCCGAGGTAGTAGCGCAGCACGATGGGCCGCCACTGCTTGACCATCTCGGAGACGAGCACCGAGTTGCCCAGCGACTTGGACATCTTGTCGCCGGCCATGGTGACCCAGGCGTTGTGCACCCAGTACTGCGCGAAGTCGTCGCCGAAGGCCTTGGCCTGGGCGATCTCGTTCTCGTGGTGCGGGAAGATCAGGTCGAGGCCGCCGCCGTGGATGTCGAAGGCGGTGCCCAGGTACTTGTGGGCCATCGCCGAGCACTCCAGGTGCCAGCCGGGACGGCCGGGACCCCACGGCGTCGACCAGGTCGGCTCGCCCGGCTTGGCGGACTTCCACATGGCGAAGTCACGCGGGTCCCGCTTGCCGGTCTCGCCGTCGCCGGACGGCTGGAGCAGGTTGTCCAGCTCCTGCCGCGACAGCTCCAGGTAGCCCGGGAAGGAGCGCACGTCGAAGTAGACGTTGCCGTCGGACTCGTAGGCGTGGCCGCGCTCGATGAGGCCCTGCATCATCTCGACCATCTCGGTCACGTGCCCGGTGGCACGCGGCTCGTAGGTGGGCGGGAGGCAGCCGAGGGCGGTGTAGCCGTCGTTGAAGGCGCGCTCGTTCTCGTACCCGATCGCCCACCAGGGGCGCTTCTGCTCGGCCGCCTTGGCGATGATCTTGTCGTCGATGTCGGTGACGTTGCGGATGAACATGACGTCGTAGCCGCGGTACTCGAACCAGCGGCGCATGATGTCGAAGTTCAGGCCGGAGCGGATGTGGCCGATGTGCGGGGCGGCCTGCACGGTGGCGCCACAGAGGTAGATCGAGACACAGCCCGCTGTGAGCGGGACGAAGTCACGGATCTGCCGGGCGCTGGTGTCGTACAGGCGAATGGTCACGGGTCCAGGGTAGTGGGCGATGTGTGGTGCCTTCGACGGGTTGTGGATAACAGTCAGTTCGCGGTTCTGACCACCAGCGCGGTCGCCACCGCCATCAGACCCTCGTCCCGGCCGGGAAACCCGAGTCCGTCCGTCGTCGCGCCCGACACCGACACCGGTGCCCCGGCCGCCTCGGAGAGGATCTTCTGTGCCTCGTCCCGCCGCTTGCCGATCTTCGGACGCGGTCCTACGACCTGTACGGCGATGTTCCCGATGCGGAACCCCGCCGCGCGCACGATCCGGGCCGCCTCCGTCAACAGGGCGACGCCGGATGCACCCGACCATTCGGGGCGGCCGGTGCCGAAGTGCTGGCCGAGGTCGCCGAGGCCCGCGGCTGAGAACAGCGCGTTGCACGCGGCGTGCGCGACCACGTCCGCGTCGGAGTGCCCGGCAAGACCGGTGCCCTCCCACTTCAGGCCCGCGCACCACAGCTCGCGGCCCTTCTCGAAGGCGTGGATGTCGGTGCCGATGCCGACCTGGGGCAGTGCGTACGGCAGCTCAGAAGCCATCGTTGAGCCTCCGACGGGCCAGGACCGCCTCCGCGAGGACCAGGTCCAGCGGGCGGGTCACCTTGAACGCCTCCTCGTGGCCGGGCACGACCACGACGGTGAGCCCCAGCTGCTCGACCATGCTCGCGTCGTCGGTGACGTCCCCGGTGACCGTCTCGTGGGCGCGGATCAGGGTCGCCCGGTCGAAGCCCTGCGGGGTCTGCACGGCACGCAGGCGCGCGCGGACCGGGGTGGCCACCACGGGTTCCGGCTCGCCGGGAGCGGTGGCCGGCTCGACCTCCTTCACGGTGTCCGCGAGGGGCAGCGCCGGGACGACGGCGGGCGCGCCCTCCCGTACGGCCTCGATGACCGCGTCGACCGTGTCGACGGGGACGAGCGGGCGGGCCGCGTCGTGGACCAGCACGATGTCGAAGTCGGCGGGCAGGGCGTCCAGGCCCAGCCGGACCGAGTCCTGGCGGGAGTCGCCGCCCGGGACGACGAGGAAGTCGGTCCGCTCGGGCAGCGCGTGCGCGTCGAGGAGGGACTTGACCTCGCCGGCGCCGTCGGGCGGGGCCACGACGACGACCAGGGAGACGGCACGGGACGCGGCCATCGCGCGGACCGCGTGAATCAGCATGGGGGTGCCGTTCAGCGCTCGGAGCGCTTTGGGGGCGCCCGGACCGAGGCGTACGCCCCTTCCGGCGGCCGGAATCACCACTGCGGTGCGGGCCTCCGCACGTGCTTCGGCGGGCGAAGGGCGCGAAACGTCAGACATCGGTTCCTGTCAGGTTTGTGTGCTCGGCCAACGTGGGTACGGAGACAGCGTGCCGGGCGCGACGCCTTGACCGGACCCTTCCGTGACACCGGTCAAGCCAGCTGCCCGGGCCCGGCACGCCAAGTATCGGGGGATCTTTCTCCGAGAGGAACACGCGCACGGCACTCCGGGGCGTCTTTGCAAAGGTGCCGCGTCATGGTCGAGGCACCATGGATCCGCCATCCGGAGACAGACATGCCGCAGCGCCCGGCGACAGCTGTTGCGTCATCGGGCACCGCGGCATTTCAGTGCGGCAATTCAGATTCAGTGTGTGCTGAGCTGAGCGGGCAAGGTGCCTGCACAGAGACGCTCAGGACGCGAGAACCTCGTCGAGCAGCGCCTCGGCCTTGTCCTCGTTCGTGTTCTCCGCGAGCGCGAGTTCACTCACCAGGATCTGCCGAGCCTTGGCGAGCATGCGCTTCTCACCTGCGGAGAGTCCGCGCTCGCGCTCACGACGCCACAGGTCACGCACGACTTCCGCGACCTTGATGACATCGCCGGAGGCGAGCTTCTCCAGGTTTGCCTTGTAACGACGGGACCAGTTAGTGGGCTCCTCGGCGTACGGTGCGCGCAGCACCTCGAAGACCCGGTCCAGCCCGTCCTGACCGACCACATCCCGCACGCCGACGAACTCCGCATTGTCCGCTGGCACACGTACCGTCAGGTCACCCTGGGCGACCTTCAGCACCAAGTAGGTCTTGTCCACGCCTTTGATCTGGCGAGTTTCGATAGCCTCGATCAGCGCGGCCCCGTGATGGGGATAGACCACGGTGTCGCCAACCTTGAACGTCATGTGACAGGTACCCCTTCCGTGGCTATCCAGGGTAACACGGAAACTGCGGGTTCTGAATGGCGTTTTCGCAGGTCAGGGCATATCTCGGGGCTTGACAACAGCAACAGGAACGTGCTGCGAAGGCCGAGCGGAACAAGGAATTCGCAGGTCGGAGCGGCTCTCCGGCCGAGGTGAAACGCGTACGTTACACACATCCGGAGGCGCCTCCGAGTGGGCTAACGTCCCCAAATGTCCGCTTCCATGTGTGCGACTTCCGCTACTCCGTTCGGTGTCCGGAGTCACGTCCCCGCCGAATCCGGAATTGATCACGCACGGCCGGCGGATCAGGCCGTGATCAATTCCGGGGGTGGTCGCGCATTCCTTCACGGAAGTTTTGCTACTGGATGCCGAAGACTCTTATGTGAATGCCGGACGAGCGCCGGAGTGCGGGGCACAAGTGACTCAGGGGTCACTTGTGAACCGAGTGACACGCCCCTTGGGGAGGGTCGGGTGCGGCGCTGCGGGAACGGCTCGGTAACCTAAGGCCGCTGACAGACACTTAGCGCGGCTTTACGGGCCGCCCCGCTCAAGTCAAGGAGTTGCCGCCGCCGTGAGCAGCAGCCTTCGACGCGGCGCCCTCGCCGCCTCCGCCATCGCGTTCTCGATCGCCGCGCTCTCCGCGTGTGCGGCCGGCAGCGACGCCCAGACCCTGGAGGTCAAGCCGGACAACGCGGAGACCCGCGTGGGCGCCATCAGCCTCCAGAACGTCGTGGTCATCACCCAGGCGACCCCCGAGGCCTCCGGTGAGACCAAGGGACCGGCCGCCGTCTCCGCCACCGTCTTCAACTCCGGCGACAAGGCCCAGACGCTGGACTCCGTGCGCGTCGACGGCGCCGGCAGCGCCGAGATCACGCCCGCCAAGGGCAAGGGCAAGGTGACCGTCCCGGCCCACGGCTCCGTCATCCTCGGCGGCAAGGGCAACGCCTCCGCCACGGTGAGCGAACTCGGACCGAGCGTCAAGAACGGCAACGCGCAGAAGGTCACCTTCACCTTCAGCACGACCGGTGACGTGAGCCTGCGCGCCTTCGTGGTCCCGGCCGACAGCTACTACAGCAAGTGGGGTCCGAGCGCGGTCCCGTCGGCGCCCGCGAAGCCGGCCAAGCCGTCCGTCACCCCGACCGGCTCCAGCACCCCGACCGGCTCCGCCACGCCGACCGGCGCGGCCTCCGCGAACGCGACGGCGACCGAGTCTGCCGCGACCCACTGAGCAGCCGTACGAGGCGGTCGTGACCGTCGTACGACACGAAGGGCGGGACCTTTGACGAGGTCCCGCCCTTCGGCGTACAGCAGCCGTTTCTTACGGCTCTTTACAGCTCTTTACGGCTCTTTACGGCTCGAATTTGTAGCCGAGGCCGCGGACCGTCACCAGGTACCGCGGCGCGCCCGGGTCGGGCTCGATCTTGGCGCGCAGGCGCTTGACGTGGACGTCGAGGGTCTTGGTGTCGCCGACGTAGTCGGCGCCCCAGACGCGGTCGATGAGCTGCATGCGGGTCAGGACGCGGCCCGCGTTGCGCAGCAGCATCTCCAGCAGGTCGAACTCCTTGAGGGGCAGGTCGACCTTGGAGCCGGAGACCGTGACCACGTGGCGGTCCACGTCCATGCGGACCGGACCGGCCTCCAGGGCGGCCGGGGTGACCTCCTCGGGCTCGCCGCGGCGGCGCAGGACGGCGCGGATACGGGCGACCAGCTCGCGCGAGGAGAACGGCTTGGTGACATAGTCATCGGCTCCTATTTCCAGGCCGACGACCTTGTCGATCTCGCTGTCCTTGGCGGTCACCATGATGACGGGGACGTTGGAGCGGCCGCGCAGCTGGCGGCAGACCTCGGTGCCGGGCAGGCCCGGCAGCATCAGGTCGAGGAGGACGAGGTCGGCGCCGTTGCGCTCGAACTCGTCGAGTCCGTCGGGGCCCGTGGTCGCGACCGCGACCTCGAAGCCCTCCTTGCGAAGCATGTACGACAGGGCGTCGGAGAAGGACTCCTCGTCCTCGACGACGAGCACTCGGGTCACGGAAGGACCTCCGGGGCGGGAAGCGGGTCGTAAGAAGCCGACTCGGATGTGGATGGCCCGTCCTCGTCGTCGAGGTCGGGGTGCTGGAGCGCGCGGTCGCGGGCCGCGCCCGCCTCCGGCAGCCTGAGGGTGAACGTGGAGCCCTGTCCCTCCGAGCTCCACACCGTGACCTCCCCGCCGTGCGAGGCGGCCACGTGCTTGACGATCGCGAGACCGAGGCCCGTACCGCCGGTCTGGCGGGAGCGGGCCGGGTCGACGCGGTAGAAGCGCTCGAAGATGCGCTCCTTGTCCTTGTCTGAGATGCCGATGCCCTGGTCCGTGACGGCGACCTCGATCAGGTCGCCGCCCGGTACGGACACCCGGCGGGCGGCTATGCCGACGCGGGTGCGGGCGGGCGAGTAGTTGACGGCGTTCTCGACGAGGTTGCCGAGAGCGGCGGCGAGCTGGCCGCGGTTGCCCCAGACCCGCAGCTCGGCCGCGCCGGCGGCGGCCATGGTGATCTGCTTGGTGCCCGCCTGGTGCCGGCAGCGGTCGATGGCCTCGGCGACGAGTTCGTCGACGCGTACGGGTTCGGCGTCCTCCAGGGGGTCGTCGTTCTGTACCCGTGACAGGTCGATGAGCTCCTGGACCAGGCTGGTGAGCCGGGTCGCCTCGATCTGCATACGGCCGGCGAAGCGCTCCACGGCCTCCGGGTCCTCCGAGGCGTCCATGACGGCCTCGGACAGGAGGGAGAGCGCGCCGACGGGGGTCTTGAGTTCATGGCTGACGTTCGCGACGAAGTCGCGTCGTACGGCTTCGATCCGCCGGGCCTCGGTGAGGTCCTCCACGAGCAGCAGCACCAGCCGGGACCCGAGGGGCGCGACCCGCGCGGAGACCGCGAGCGCCTCCCCTCGTCCGGTTCCCCGCCTGGGCAGGTCCAGCTCGACCTGGCGTATCTCCCCGTCCCTCCGGGTGTCCCGGGCCATCTGGAGCATGGGCTCCACTGAGAGCTTGCCGCCGCGGACCAGCCCGAGGGCGTACGCGGCGGAGCTGGCCTTGACGACGGCGTCGGCCTCGTCGAGGACGACGGCCGAGGAGCGGAGCACGGAGAGGACGGTGTCCACGCCCGGCGGAAGCACCGGGTCGGTGTGCAGGGAGGTGCGGGTGGGGCGTTTCTGCTCCCGCTCGCTCCAGCGGAACGCCAGCATGGCGATGACACCGGTGAGCACACCGGCGATCGCTGCCGCTGCGGCGACCGCCGCGTTCACGTCCATGCCTCCAGGTTAGGCATGGGATCGGTCCTGGCCACAGCCGTCCGAGTGCGAGCTCGAACACTCGTCGCCCAGAGTTCACCTTGGAGCCAGTACTGGTTCATTTGGGAGGGCGGAAACGGACGCGTAGGGGGTCGAACGTGGGAGCGTGGGGTACGCAGCACCGGTTTCGCGGCCGGTTTTGGCCCCTGGAACCCACAGGAATGACGTACGAGAGGGAACCGAAGATGCGGGACGCGTACCACGAGGAACTTGATTCGATCGGCGACGGTCTGGTGGAGATGGCCCGGCTGGTCGGCTCGGCGATCGGACGCGCCACGACGGCCATCCTCGACTCCGACCTGAAGCTGGCCGAGAGCGTGATCGAGGCCGACCAGAAGGTGGACGACCTCCAGCACGACCTGGAGGCCCGGGCGATAGCGCTGCTCGCCCGGCAGCAGCCGGTGGCGACGGATCTGCGGATCGTCGTCACCTCCCTGCGCATGTCGGCCGACCTGGAGCGCTCCGGCGACCTGGCCCAGCACGTGGCGAAGCTGGCCCGGCTACGCTTCCCCGAGAAGGCCATTCCGCACGACCTGCACGCGACCATCCTGGAGATGGGCCAGCTCGCCCAGCGTCTGATGGCGAAGGCCGCCGAGGTGATCGTCACGAAGGACGTCGACCTGGCGCTCCAGCTGGAGCA
Source organism: Streptomyces sp. SLBN-8D4 (assembly GCF_049739545.1). Taxonomy (NCBI): domain Bacteria; kingdom Bacillati; phylum Actinomycetota; class Actinomycetes; order Kitasatosporales; family Streptomycetaceae; genus Streptomyces; species Streptomyces sp. SLBN-8D4. Next base: position 5,314,932 of record NZ_JBMGQC010000001.1, on the reverse strand, counting down.
GGACGACGACGAGATGGACCTGCTGCACCGCACGCTCTTCCAGCATCTGCTGGACGACAAGTGGAAGCACGGCATCGAGACGGCGGTCGACGTGACGCTGCTCGGCCGCTACTACGAGCGGTTCGCCGACCACGCGGTGTCGGTGGCCAAACGCGTGGTGTACCTGGTGACGGGTGAGCACGCGGACGAGCTCCAGCAGGAGATCCAGCCGGTGACGGGGGTCGAGGGGGCCTGAACGGGCGCTTCGGATCGGCGCTTCCGGTCTGTCCGAGGCGTGCGCGAGCCTCTGTGCGCCGTTGATGCGCCCAGCGGGGCGGGCATGCAATGGGCACAGGGCCCGATCCGACAGTCGGTCCGGCAGTCGGCACGTTCTGGCTCTCGCCTCGAGGAGGGACCCATGGCCGAATCCCCCAGCACTCCCCAGCCCGACCCCACGCAGGAACGCCCGACCGAGCAGCCCGCCGCGATCAGGACCCTGACGGTCATCGGCGCGTGCGGCTGCGGCTCGGGGTGCGGGTGCGGGTGCCAGTCGGGCAGTCCGTGCCAGTGCGGCTGATCTCGTACGACGGTGAGGGGCCCCGGGTGATCCCGGGGCCCCTCGTCGTCTGGGCCCCGTCGCCGGAAGCGGTTCAGCGCGTCCAGGAACGGGCGGGCCGCAAGGCGGGCGAGGTCCACGCGGTGCCGCTGTCGATCTGACCCGACCGCACGGCGCCACGGTGGGCATCGCACGCAGTCCTGCCGCACCGGCCGCCTTTTTTCGATCGTATCGGCGGCTCGGTCCATGCATGATCGGTCGCATGACGAAGAGGACGGTCCCGGGAGTCGACGACGCCCGCGCGTGGAACGAGCGCCTGGCCTGGGCGTATCACCTGATCGCAGCGGATCCCGCCGAACGGGCCGTCGCCCTGGACCGTCTGGACCGTGCCCGCGCGAAGACCCAGGCGGCGATAGACCACTACAACCAAATCTGGAGTGCGGCCAACCGGTTCGGCCCCCACCCCAGGAAACGAACGGCGGCGAAACAGGCTTTCGAGGAGGCCGCGAGCCGCTCTCTGCCAGAGGCCCTGTGGACCGGACGCGGCCACGCCGACCTCCGCAGATGGCCGGGCCTGCCGTACGCGGTGCTCTACCTGGAGTGGGAGGCCCGCTATCCGCAGCAGTGGACACGGCACGCGAAGATGTGGGGCGTAAAACAGGCTCTGATACGGCAGTTGGCCACCGCCGGCCACGACGCCGGGACGAGGGCGAAGCTGGTCGACCTCGTCGATCTGGTCGTGCGGCGGGCATACCGCTGCAAGGACCGCGAGTACGTACGCCTGGCCCGTGCCGTGGACGGCCCCGACCTGCGCGCCAGACTCACCGCGGCCCGCCACTCCCCGGACCCGTGGGCCCGGCTCCACGCGGCCTACGTGCTGTGGCTTCTCGACCACCCCGAGAAGCCGAACACCCGGCACGTCTGGAAGACCTGGCTGAACGAGAACGCCCCCGCTCCGCACCTTCGGCACGGGTCGGGGGCGTGATCGTGGAGGCTGCTTCTTCTTGCCCCGGGTCTGGCGGGCCCGCTTGTCGCCACCGGCCAGAGAGGTGCCCGCCCCGCTTACCTGCGGCGGAGTGGTCGTCGATGGCCACTCCCCCCATGACCATGTGTCACTCGTAGGCCGTCAGCATCTGACGCGGGTCCGAGGGGCACTCCTCGCAATAGCCGGGCCGGCAGCCGCACGCGAACACCGCGAGCCCCCGACCTATCAGGGCGGGGGCTCTGCCGCATCGCTCGGTATCCACGGTCAGTTGGTTTTGAGAAGGTGCCCGGCGCTGTCGTATACCTGGCCGGTGACGGCGTTCACGCGGTACATGTCAGCCGCTGCCACCTCTTGCGAAGCATCGTTCTTTCCTTTGGCAGGCCACGTCACATTCACAAGCCAATTCGGCTGCCAATTACCGTCCCGCTCGACTGCTTTTACGGTGAATGCTTTGATGTGGAATTCTGCGCCTGTATTTCCATTGGCTCGAAGTTGTGCCACTACCGCCTTGTCTACTGCCCTTTCAGCCTGCCCGGCGTCAAGTTTTGCTTTGGGAAGGTTTGCCCGGGTCGGGCCAAGGGTGACGTCAATCTGAGATACACGCCCGACCCTGTCCACCTGGACATCCAACATCCTGGGCATCAGAACGTTGTTGTGAGTCCATCTCCAGGCTGTGATCCAGCCAAGTTCGGCCTTCTCGCCCACGGGGACCGTTTCCGTCATGGTCGCGCCCATCGCCCACGGATACTTTCGCTGGGCGTACGACTTCGTGATGCGAGAGGCTGCCGCGTCGCTGGACGGGGCTTTCACGCCTTCCACCGGGTATCCCATGACGGTAGGCCGGTCACTGTTCTCCAGCTGTACGTTCAGGTGCTTCCTGTCCGGCCAGGAAAGGCTGCCGGTGCCGAAGTCTTCGGTGTATCCCTCTTCACGACTGTGCAGGTTAAAAATGATGTTGGTGCATGAGGAGTCCTCACACGGCTGCTCGTACAGCTGCCCGACCTTGTAACGGTCGCCGAATGCCTCTTTCACGGCGGCCCCAACTGCCTGCTTCTGCTCGGAGTCCGCGTCGGCGAGGCCGGTGCCGTCAACGTTCGTGAGGTCGAGCATCGGGCGCGCTAGTCCCGATCCCAGGAGGAGCAGTGCCGCGAAGGCAATCAACGTCCCCTTTACGCCCGCCTGCCAGGCGAGCGAGTGGCGGGTCGTGAGGATGATCGCAACGATGGCGAGCCCTATCAAACCACCGATAATGTTCATCTCGGCGTCTGAGCTATCGCATACGCGCCCTAGGCCATTGACGGTGGCCTGAGTGAACTCGATGGCCAGGGGTAGCGCGATGACGCCAAACAGGACAGGTAGCGGGCGACGGATGGCCAGGAGGGCGAATGCGCCAACGGGGACCGTCATGGCAAGGTTCCACAACCCTTGCGTGGTGTGAAAGGGTTCGGCGAACTCATGGTTAAGGACGCATGCCCCGCTGGCCGAGCCGGCGCCCATAAACGTGACGCCGAGGACGCCGGTGAGAGTAAAGGCGAGTCCGGACCACCATGCGCCGTGAGGGTTCCTCCGTTTATGGGCGAGCGTCCACGCTGCGCCGCCGCAAATGAGGCCGATCAATGTGCACACGGCCAGATAGCCGATGTGGTGTTGAAAGATCGCGGAAAACACGGCGCGGTTCCTTGCGTGGTCAGGTCAAGGCGACGAGCGGGACTGGGGGCAGGGGCCCCGCCCTTGCGGGCGGGGCCTATGGGGATCTGGTTCAGCAGTGCGAGGCAGGCGTCTGGTACGTGCTGCCCGCGCTCATCAAGCCGATTGTGCTCGTGCAGTAGGAACTCTCCGACAGCGCCCAGTTGTGGCTCTTGTTCTGGCCCGAACTGATGGAGACGGCACTGGCGTAGTGGCTGGTCCCCCCGCGCGAGTAACCAAGCTTTGCGGATATGGCAGATCCGCCTGTCTTGTCGTACCCAGTGGTGACGTTGCCGTTGGAAGCCTGGTGAACGTACAGAACGCCGTTGTCCAGCGTGGTGCACCGCGACATGGGCTCGCTGGTGGCGGTGTAGCCGGCACTGTCGCAGTAAACGGAGGCCGCCGTGGCCGACGCGGCCGGCGTGCTGAACAAGACAGATCCTGCTGCGATAGCAAGGGCGATGAGAGTGGCATTGGTTTTGCTGCGCATGGAATCTCCTGGCTGTAATGCCCATGCCAACCTTTCCGGCGCGCGGAGAGGTTGGGCTAGGTGGAAGGTGTTGTGATCACATGATCACGCTTGCTTGGCCAGTGGAGATCCCTTGACTGTTTCATGGTAATTCTCTGAGCTTCCTCTGAGGTTCGATCCACTAGCTACGCAGCCGCCACTTTTCCCAGCCAGCGCATCTCTGCCTCGGTGCAGGCGACGACGACCACGGTGCGCAGGGCGGTGACGCCGGTGATGGTCTCCAACTGTTTGGCGGTGGAGTCGGAGAACGCAATGCGGGCACGGCGAGGGCGTGCTGAGGAGCCATCAGGCAGCAGCCGGACGTTGGCCGGCGAGCGGGCGAGGCGGCCCCGGCGCAGCTCCTCCCAGGGGGTGCGGTTGTCCACTGGATCAAGACCACCACTGACGCCAACGGCAAGACCGTCCGCGTCAAGACCGACCGTTACGGCACGGGCATGCGCTGCCAAGCCCGCGCGGATGCGAGCGAACGGCCCGTCGGCGACGGCCCGTCGGCGACCCGGCGGCTCATATTCACGGGCCGAACGGTGGGCACGTCTGGCGTACGTCACTAAACGAGGACCATTGGAGGCCCGCGCTCGCCAAGGCCGATGTCATCCTCAAGGCCAAGAGCCGCGAGCACACCGCCGCCCGCGAGCACGGCAAGCACGCGCTCCCGCACTTCTATGCATCCGTCCTCCTGGACGCCGGCGAAAGCATAAAGTCCCTCGCGGAATATCTCGGACACTGGTCGAAATCGCACTCGCAAGGCTCTTGGTCGGGCCCTGCGTCCGCCGCTAAGAAATCGCACACGGAAGGGCTGCCATCCCGACTGTTTCAGGCTGATCGATCACCCTCTGACGGGGATGGGTCGTACATCAGGCGTCGCGAGTTCGACTGAAAAGGCAGGAAACTCGGCATTCGCCTCGCGCCGCATCTGACGTCGCCAATGCATCAAGGCAGCCGTGTCCTGCGCTCGCACCTGGGTGCCGATCGTCCCTGCCATCGCACCCAAGACAGCTGCGACTCCCCCATCCACGGCCACCCCCCGGTTCACCAGTCGCTGGACCGCGTTCGTCGCAGCGAAGGCCATGGTGTGGGCGGGTGGCAGCTGGCCGCCATACGCATACCGCACGGGATCCTCGCACCGCAGCATGAAGGAAGCGCCACAGTCAGTCGCTCGCCCCCACCAGTGATGTGCGGGCTCGCGGTTCAGGCCAGGGACACCAGCACGCCACACTACGCCCGAAGTTCTACAGGGGTTCCAGAGCATGAAAATGCCTCCCACCCGCGCCGTATGCGCAGGTGGGAGGCATGATCACGAAACCTACTTCTTCTTGCCCTGGTTCTTGACCGCCTCGATGGCCGCCGCAGCCGCCTCCGGGTCCAGGTACTTGCCCCCGGGGGTCACCGGCTTGAAGGACGCGTCGAGTTCGTAGTACAGCGGGATGCCCGTCGGGATGTTCAGGCCCGCGATGTCGGCGTCGGAGATGCCGTCCAGGTGCTTGACCAGGGCGCGGAGGCTGTTGCCGTGGGCCGCGACCAGGACCGTGCGGCCGGCGAGGAGGTCCGGGACGATGCCGTCGTACCAGTAGGGGAGCATGCGGACCACGACGTCCTTCAGGCACTCCGTGCGGGGGCGGAGCTCCGGGGGGATCGTGGCGTAGCGGGGGTCCGACGCCTGGGAGAACTCGGAGTCGTCGGACAGCGGGGGCGGCGGGGTGTCGTAGGAGCGGCGCCACAGCATGAACTGCGCCTCGCCGAACTCCGCGAGGGTCTGTGCCTTGTCCTTGCCCTGGAGGGCGCCGTAGTGGCGTTCGTTCAGGCGCCAGGAGCGGTGGACCGGGATCCAGTGGCGGTCCGCGGACTCCAGCGCGAGCTGGGCGGTGCGGATCGCGCGCTTCTGGAGGGACGTGTGGACCACGTCGGGCAGGAGGTCGGCGTCCTTCAGGAGTTCGCCGCCGCGGACTGCCTCCTTCTCGCCCTTCTCGTTGAGGTTGACGTCCACCCAGCCGGTGAACAGGTTCTTCGCGTTCCATTCGCTCTCGCCGTGGCGGAGGAGGATCAGCTTGTACGGTGCGTCGGCCATGCGTATGAGCGTAATCCACGCCCTCGATCGGGGTGGTGCCCGCTCGACAGACGGACGGTTGACGGGATCTGTTAATTGAGTGGCCCCCGGTCACCCCGGCTTCGTAAGTTGTGCTCGCCGCCCGAGCCGCTTACATCCGTACCGCCACACCTGGGGGATCCGCCATGCCACTCGCCACCCTGAGACGCGCCACCCGCGAGACCGTCTCCGGGCTCCCCCGCGCGTTCTGGTGGCTGTGGATCAGCACCCTCGTCAACCGCCTGGGTGCCTTCGTCGCCACCTTCATGGCCCTCTATCTCACCCTCGACCGCGGCTACTCCGCCTCCTACGCCGGCCTCGTCGCCTCGCTGCACGGGCTCGGCGGTGTCGTCTCGTCGATCGGGGCCGGGGTGATGACCGACCGGCTCGGGCGGCGGCCCACCCTCCTCGTCGCGCAGTCCGCCACCGCCGCCTCCGTCGCGCTGCTCGGCTTCGTGCACCACCCCGTCGCCATCGCCGCCGTCGCTTTCCTCGTCGGCATGACCTCCAACGCCTCCCGGCCCGCCGTGCAGGCGATGATGGCCGACATCGTGCGGCCCGAGGACCGGGTCCGGGCCTTCTCGCTCAACTACTGGGCCATCAACCTCGGTTTCGCCGTCTCCTCCATGGCCGCCGGTTTCATCGCCGAGTACAGCTATCTCGCGGGCTTCCTGATCGAGGCCGGGATGACCGCCGTCTGCGCGGTCGTCGTCTTTCTCAAGCTGCCCGAGTCCCGGCCCGTCGCACAGCACGCCGAGAAGGTCCCCGACGACGTCCGCCTCGGCACCGTCCTGCGCGACGGGCGGTTCATGAGTGTCGTGGGGCTGTCCTTCCTGGTCGCCGTGATCTTCCAGCAGGGTTCGATCGGGCTGCCCGTCGCGATGGGCGAGGCCGGGTTCACGCCCGCCGACTACGGCCTGGCCATCGCCCTCAACGGCGTCCTGATCGTCGCGCTGCAGATCCCGGTGACCCGTTTCATCCAGGACCGGGATCCCCAGCGGCTCCTCGTCGTCTCGTCCCTGCTCGCGGGATACGGCTTCGGTCTCACCGCCTTCGCCGGGTCCGTCGGCCTCTTCGCTCTCACCGTGTGCGTGTGGACCCTGGGCGAGATGATCAACGCCCCCACCCAGACCGGGCTCGTCGTGCGCCTCTCCCCCGCCCACGGCCGCGGCCGCTACCAGGGCATGTACACCCTGTCCTGGTCCGTCGCCGCCCTCGTGGCGCCCCTGATGTCCGGTTTCGTCATCGACCGGTTCGGGGCGGAGTGGCTGTGGGGGCTGTGCGCGGTCGTCGGGACGGTGGCGGCGGTGGGGTACGCGGCGCTGATGCGGCGCCTGTCCGGGGAGACGGCCACCGAGGTCGCCGTACCCGAGAAGTCCGCCGCCACCGAGGCCAGCCCGGCCTGATCCGACGCCGAGGCCGGCGCGGCCTGATCCGACGCCGAGGCCGGCGCGGCCTGATCCGTCACGGATCCATCCGCACTGCCTCCGTCATGGATGCATCCGCGCGGCCTCCGTCAGGGATGCATCCGCGCGCCCTTGAGCACCTTGTCCACGGCGTTGCGCGGCCCGTACACCGCGAGCCCCACCAGGTCCAGCTCGGCCGTGGCGACCGCCCGTACCGCCGCGCGGTTGTCCCGGTCGTTGCCCGTCGAGAACAGGTCGCTCGTGAAGAGGGCGCGCGGGAGCGAGCGGGACAGCACACGCGCGTGGGCCGCCGTCAGCGTCTCCTTCGTGCCCTCGAAGACCAGCACGGGCTGCCGGAACATCGGCAGATAGGGCACACCGTCGGCGTCCTCGTACGGTTCGCCGACCACCTCGGGGGCCTGGCTGCCCAGGCCGCTGACGAGGAACGCGGTGACGTTCAGGCGCTGCCAGGTCTCCAGGTCCTCGCGCAGCAGGACGGCGATCTTGGTGTCGAAGCGGATGGGTTCAGTACTCATGGGTCGAGACTGGCGGGCACCGTACGACCTCGTCTTGTACGTTCTTTGCATGGCGGCCACCACCCTGCCCGCGCAGCACGTCACCGCGTGGCGCCCGGCCGTCCCGGGCGTCACCGAGGTCTTCCACGCCCACTTCACGGAGTACGCGTACCCGATGCACGTGCACGAGGCGTGGACGCTGCTCATCGTGGACGACGGGGCCGTACGGTACGACCTCGACCGGCACGAGCACGGCACGCCCGACGACACCGTGTCGCTGCTGCCGCCGCACGTCCCGCACAACGGCTCGCCGGCCACTCCCGACGGCTTCCGCAAGCGGGTTCTCTACCTCGACCGGACCCACCTCGGCGACGAGCTCATCGGGCCCGCCGTCGACGGCCCCGACCTGCGGGACCCCGTACTGCGGCAGCGGGTGGGGCAGTTGCACACGGCGCTGCGCGGGCCTGGCGAGGAGTTCGAGGCCGAGAGCAGGCTGACGCTCATCGGCGACCGGCTTCGGACTCTGCTGCGGCCGCGGTCGTACGGCGAGCCCGCGCGCCGCGACCCGGCCCTGGCCCGCCGGCTGCGCGAACTCCTCGACGAGCGGGTCGTGGCGGGGCTGTCCCTGGAGGCGGCCGCGTTGGTCCTGGGGGCTCATCCGGCGCATCTCGTAAGGGCGTTCAGCAGCGCCTACGGCATCGCACCGCACCAGTACCTGACCTCGCGCCGGGTCGACCGGGCCCGGGGTCTGCTGCTCGCGGGGGATGGTCCCGCGGAGGTCGCCGCGCTCACCGGGTTCCACGACCAGGCCCATCTCACCCGGCATTTCAAGCGGTTGGTGGGGGTGACGCCCGGGCGGTACCGGGTGAGTGCGAGGAGATCGACGGAAGGCGCCCGTCCGGTGATCGACGGCGGTTAGCGTCGCCGCATGGATGACAGACAGAACATGGATGACGGTCGCTCGTTACCGTTCAGACGTCTTTCCGTCGCCGTCGCGGGCGCGACCGCCCTCGTGGCCCTCAGTGTCGGCGGCGCCATCGCGGCGAACTCCGCCGACGAGCCCACCGTCGAGCCGAGCGCGTCGGCCACCTATCCGGGGGACGGGGGTTCCGGCGGCAGCGTCGGCCTGAGCGAGGGCTCGGACGGCGGCTCGGACCCCGGCACCTCCGGCGGCACCGACCCCAGCCCGAGCCCCACGTCCCCCGACGACCCCCCGGTCACGGACGACCCCACGGACGAGCCCTCCACGCCGAGCGAGCTGGAGCAGCTGAACCGCCGTATCACCGAACTCGACCGGAAGATCGACGAGTTGCCCACCAAGAGGGAACTCGCCGACGCGCTACGGGCGTTCGCGGACGAGCTGGACAAGCAGTCACCGCCCGAGAGCCCGGGCGAGACACACGAACCGACCAACGAGCCCCAGCCGACCGACTCGCTGCCGCCCCACTAGGCCTCGCTCGGCGAGAACGGGGTCAGTCCTGCGAGCGCTGGGTCAGATGCGCGAACGCGTCCAGGTTGCGCGTCGACTCGCCCCGCGCCACCCGCCACTCGTACTCCTTGCGGATCGCGGCGGCGAAACCCAGCTCCAGCAGGGTGTTGAAGCTGCCGTCGGCCGCCTCCAGGACCTGGCCCAGGAGGCGGTCGACCTCGTCGGCGGTGACCGCGGCGAGGGGGAGCTTGCCGGTGACGTAGATGTCGCCGAGCCGGTCGACGGCGTAACTCACGCCGTAGAGCTTGAGATTGCGCTCCAGGAGCCAGCGGTGCACGCCGGGTTCGTTCTCGTCGGGGTGGCGGATGACGAAGGCGTTCAGGGACAGGGAGTGGCGGCCGACTAGGAGCGAGACGGTCGTCTTCAGCTTGCGGGTGCCGGGGAGCTGCACGACGTAGTTGCCGGGCGCGGGGCTCTCCCACTCGACCTCGGTGTCCTTGAGGACGCCCTCGATGACCTGCGCCGCCTTCTCTGCCTCAGCCATGGTGGGAGCGTACGTGACGCCGGTACGACTGCGCCGCGGCCACATACACGTCCGCCGTCGCCGCGGCCGCGGTGTCCCAGCCGAAGGACTGGGCGTGCCGGGCGGCCGCCGCGCCCATGCGGGGCGTGAGCGCCGGGTTGTCGGCGAAGTCGCGCAGCACGCGCGCGTAGGCGGCCGGATCGTGCCCGCGTACGAGGAATCCGGTCTGTTCGTCGGCCACGGCCACCGGCAGCCCGCCGACCGCCGCCGCGAGCACCGGGGTGCCGGCCGCCTGGGCCTCTATGGCGACCAGGCCGAAGGACTCGCTGTAGGAGGGCATGACGAGCACGGACGCGGCCCGGAACCAGTCGGCGAGCTGCTCCTGGCCGACGGGCGGGTGGAACCGTACGACATCGGCGATGCCGAGCCGGGAGGCCAGTTTCTGCAGGCCCTCGGGTTTGGCGAGGCCGCTGCCGCTGAGGCCGCCGACGACCGGGACGAGGATGCGGGAGCGCAGGTCGGGGCGCTGATCGAGCAGGACCGCCACGGCTCGCAGGAGGATGTCCGGGGCCTTCAGGGGCTGGATGCGGCCCGCGAAGAGGGGGATGAGGGCGTCCTGCGGGAGGCCTAGGCGGGCGCGGGCGGCGGCGCGGCCGTCGGCGGGGCGGAAGCGGTCGAGGTTCACGCCGGGGTGGACGACGGCGACCTTGGCGGGGTCGGCGGCGTAGTGCTGGACGAGTTCCTCGCGCTCCTCGGCGGTGTTCGCGATGAGGCGGTCGGCGGCGGCGACGATCTGGGTCTCGCCGATGACGCGGGCGGCGGGCTCGGGGGTGTCGCCGTCGGCGAGGTTGGCGTTCTTGACCTTGGCCATGGTGTGCATGGCGTGCACGAGCGGGGTGCCCCAGCGCTGGGCGGCGAGCCAGCCGACGTGGCCGGAGAGCCAGTAGTGCGAGTGGACGAGGTCGTAGTAGCCGGGGCGGTGGCCCGCCCACGCCTGCATCACACCGTGTGTGAAGGCGCACAGCTGGGCGGGGAGGTCCTCCTTGTTGAGGCCCTCGTAGGGGCCCGCGTCGATGTGGCGGACCAGGACGCCTGGGGCCATCTCGACGGTCGGCGGGAGGCCGCCGGTCGTCGCGCGCGTGAAGATCTCGACCTCGATGTTGATCGCGGCGAGGCGCTGGGCGAGCTCGACGATGTAGACGTTCATGCCGCCCGCGTCGCCGGTGCCGGGCTGGTGGAGCGGGGAGGTGTGCACGGAGAGCATCGCGACGCGGCGGGGGCGGCGGTGCAGGCGCAACCGGTGGGGTGCGGCCTGGGAGCGACGCTGGAGCCTGCTGACGTACTGGCTCACGTGGCGTTCCTCCTTGCAGCGGGCATGCCGGACGGAGGGCGTGGGGACCCTCCGACGGAGGCAACACCGGAGGGCGGCATTCCCATTCCGGGCGGGGTGGTTTTTGCCGAGGTATTACCGAGGGTCGCTCAACCGTTCGACGAGTGGCCGCGTCGGCCGTGCGGTGCGATGGGGGGAACGCCTCGCCCGCGGTGACCCGGGTCCCCGGCGCATACCCTCTTGGGCATGACATCCCGCGCCGCCTCCCGCCCTGTGGGCACGGTCACGCGCGGGACGACCAACCCCAACCGGCTGCGCCGCATGGACCGCTGGATCGCGGACACGCACGGCGCCGAGCTGCGCCGCGCCACCGACCCGGTCGCCGTCGACCTCGGGTACGGCGCCGCGCCCTGGACCGCCGTGGAACTGCTGGCCCGGCTCCGCGAGAACGCTCCACGCACGCGCGTGGTCGGCGTCGAGATCGAACCGGCCCGGGTGGCGGCCGCGAAGCCGTACGAACGCGAGGGGCTCGTCTTCCGGCACGGCGGGTTCGAGATCCCGCTCCCTCGAAGGCCGCTGCTCATCCGGGCGGCCAATGTGCTGCGCCAGTACGACGAGGCAGAGGTGGCCGCCGTCTGGGAGCGGCTGTGCGCTCGGCTGGCTCCGGCCGATCCGGCGCGAGGGTCGCGCGGCGGGCTGCTCGTCGAGGGGACCTGCGACGAGATCGGACGCCGGCACGTGTGGGTCGCGCTCGGCCCCGAGGGACCGCGGACGGTCACCTTCGCGACCCGGCTGGGCTCGCTGGAGCGCCCCTCCGACCTCGCCGAGCGGCTGCCGAAGGCCCTGATCCACCGCAACGTGCCGGGCGAGCCGGTGCACTCCTTCCTCCGCGACTTCGACCGCGCGTGGGCAGCCGCCGCGCCCTACGCGTCCTACGGCGCCCGCCAACGGTGGATGCGCACGGCACGGGACCTGACGACCGACTGGCCGGTGACGGACGGGCCTTCACGGTGGCGGCAGGGGGAAGTGACGGTGGCGTGGGGGGCGTTGGCGCCGGGTGGGGCGGCGGGGTGAGCTCGGGGGTGGCGGGGGCGGTTGGGGGCGGTGTGCTGGGCGCTGGAAGTCGCTCGCGTGCGCGTGCCGGGGTGCTGCTCGCCTGAACTCCGGCGTCCCGTAGCCGCCTCCCCATGAACTCCGGCTCTCCCCCACCCGAACTCCGGGACACCGCCCGGGAAATCCCTCCAGAAGCCCTGACCTGCCGGGGAACGATCTCGGTGAGTCGTTCGTCACAAAGGCGGGGAGATCGTCTTCGGGGGGCGGGGAGAGGGGGAGGCACCGAGCAGCGCCGGGACGTGCGGGGGTACGCCGGGAAGGCCTGCCTCTGTCACTTTCGGCCGTGACGTGGCACGATCCCCCGAGCGCCGTAAGTTACTGACGGTAAATCAGCTTTGGGGGCAACGGTATGGGGACGGGCAAGCGCGGTCTGATCGCTACGGCCGTGACCGTGATCGGCGCGGTGGCCCTGCTGGCGGCACCCGGCACCGCCTTCGCCGCCCCGAGTCCGACACCCTCTCCCACCGCCTCACCGACGGCCGTCACCAACAAGGACATCGAAGCCGTCCGCAAACAGCTCGACGCTCTCTACCACGACGCGGCCGTCGCCACCGACGCCTACAACGCCGCCGAGGAGAAGGCCGAGCAGCAGTCCGCGCAGATCGTCGCCCTGGCCCGGAAGATCGTCAAGGGCCAGGAGAAGCTGGCGAAGCTGAAGGCCCGCGCGGGCGCCGCGGCCGCCGCCCAGTACCGCTCCTACGGCCTGTCGGACGAGGCCCAGCTGATGCTGAGCGACGATCCGCAGGAGTTCCTGGACAGCACCGGCCGCGTTCTCCAGGGCCAGCGCGCCACCAAGGCGCTCATCGCGGAACTGACCCGGACCCAGCAGGACTTGAAGCAGTACGCCGCCGACGCCTCCGCCCAGTGGACCAGGCTGGAGGCGAACCGCAAGGCCAAGGCGACGGCCAAGAAGAAGGTCGAGCAGCAGATCGCGGCAGCCGAGAAGCTCGAGTCCCAGCTGGAGGAGAAGGAGAAGAAGCGCCTCGCCGAACTGGAGGAACAGGCCGCCCACCAGGCGCAGACCGCCTGGCTGGACTCCGGCGTCCTCAAGGAGATCAGCGGCAAGGCGAGCGAGGCCGGGAAGGCGGCCGTCGACTACGCGACGACCCAGATCGGCAAACCGTACGAATGGGGCGCCGAGGGCCCGGACTCGTACGACTGCTCCGGACTGACCTCACAGGCCTGGGCCAGCGCCGGCAAGCCCATTCCGCGCACCTCGCAGGAGCAGTGGAAGCAGCTCAAGCACGTCGACGTCAAGGACATGCGGCCCGGTGACCTGATCATCTACTTCGACGACGCCAGCCATGTGGCGATGTACCTCGGCGACGGCGCGATCGTGCACGCCCCGCGGCCCGGGCGGACGGTGACGATCGCCGGCGCGGGATCGATGCCGATACTCGGCGTGGTGCGGCCGGACGCGTGAGCGCCCCCTGAACGACCGGGTGAGACCTGGGTCATGTGATGCGGGGCACCCCTGACGGCCTCACAAACCTTCCGTGAACGTGACGTTCGTCATCCCCGCGACACCCGCAACGTGTCCAACTGCGGTACATAACGCGGCATATGACAGTGGCCACCGGCCAAGCGGGGTGTCTCACGCCATTCCTTTCCCGGCCCGGCACCCGCTATGGTCCCCGTCGGTGGATCGAGGTCCCTCGCTCCACCATGCCCTCGGGGGGAGGGAAGGAAGCCAAGACGATGCCCGTACCCATACCGCGGCAGCGAGCGATCCCGGCCGTGGAGAGTGGTCAGGCGCCGGCCGCATCCCAGCACGAGCCCTCCAAGGAAGAAGCCCCGCGCAAGGAAGCCACGGTCGACAACAACGGTGCCACCCAGCTGAGCCTGCTGGTGATCGAGGACGATCCCCGCGGGTCCACGGTCGTCCCCGAGCTCCTGGACTCGGCCGGCAAGCCGATCCGCGTCCGTACCGCCCGCAACCTCACCGAGGCGGAGCGGCTGCTCACGGATGACGTGCACTGCATCCTGCTCGACCTCGCGCTGCCCACGCCCGGCCGCTCCCCCGACGACGACGAGCTCGCCGTACTCCGCCATGTCCTGGAGCTCGCGCCCCGGCACGCCGTCCTCGCGCTCACCGCGTCCGGCGACGCCGAGCGCGGCGCCGAGGCGGTCCGGGTGGGGGCGCAGGACTATCTCTTCCGGGACGAGCTGGACAGCCGGCTGCTGAGCCGGGCGATCCGGTACGCGGTCGAGCGGAAACGTTCCGACACGGCGGAGCGCAGGCTCGCCGAGGGACGGGTGCGGGCGCAGGAGAACCGGCGACTGGAGCGCGGGCTGCTGCCCACACCGCTGCTGGAGGGGTCGTCGCTGCGATTCGCCGCGCGATACCGGCCCGGACGCTCACGGGCACTGCTCGGCGGGGACTTTTACGACGTCGTACGCACTCCCGACGGGACCGTGCACGCGATGATCGGTGACGTCTGCGGGCACGGCCCCGACGAGGCGGCGCTCGGCGTGGAGCTGCGGATCGCCTGGCGTGCGCTGACCCTGGCGGGGCTGTGCGGGGACGAACTGCTCGGCACGCTGCAGGAGGTGCTGGAGCACGAGCGCTCGGACGACGAGATCTTCGCGACGCTGTGCACGGTGGACATCGCGCCGGACGGTCGGCGGGCGGGACTGTGTCTCGCCGGGCATCCGTCACCGCTGGTGGCCCGGCCCGGTCGGCCCGCGCGGCTGCTGCCGTCCGACAACAACGGCCCCGCGCTGGGCCTGCTGCCGGGGGCCCGCTGGCCACGGATGCAGGTGGAGCTGGGCGCCGAGTGGAGTCTGATGCTCTACACCGACGGCCTGATCGAGGGGCGCGTCGGAGAGGGCGGGGAACGGCTGGGCCAGGACGGGATGGTGTCCATGATCCGCCGCCAGCTCTCCGAGGGGCTGCGCGGGGAGGCGTTGCTGCGGGCCGCGGTGAACGAGGTGCGGGCGCTCAACGGCAGCGAGTTGGCGGACGACGTGGCGGTACTGCTGCTCGACCGGGAGGCGTGACGGGCGAGCGGGGCCCGGCGCGTTGCCGGGCCGGGGTGGAGCAGGCCGGTGTCCGGTTCAGTGCTCCGCGCCCTGACGGGCGCGTTTCTAGCGGCCCCCGTTGTACGGGCCGTAAGGGCCGTCACTGCTCGAACCCCTGCCCCGGCCGCTGCGGCCGCCGCCCGGGAGGGCGCGGATCGCCGGGCGCACGTCGACCATGTAGACGATCGTCGCGATGAGGCCGATGATCGGCAGGAACGACAGGATGTTGAAGATCAGGTTCACCACGAAGGCGAGCCCGAGGATGATCAGCCAGAAGGCCTTGGTCTTCTTGTCGGCCGCTCGGTAGGCGTCCTCACGGCGGATGGCCGCGTCGAACAGCGCGAAGCCGCTGAAAACGATCAGGGCCATGCTCAGCAGCCACATGAAGCCTGCGAACCCCTGCATCAGCACAACGTCCACCACCCGAATCGGCTCGTCATTTCGCGATTACGCGGTCACCGTACCCGTTCCCGTTCCCGCAAGGTCGCTACCCGCAGAACGGGCCGGGCACTCGGTAAGTGCCCGGCCCGGCGTCCTGCGTGTCCTGCGGTGCCTTACTTGGCGGGCGGGGTCTTCTTCGCCGGAGTGGTCTTGCGCGGCGCCGTCTTCTTCGCGGTGGGAGCCGTCTTCGTCGCCTGAGCCGGGGCGGCGGCCGTGGCGGGCGTGACCGGCTTCGCGACCGGAGTCACGGTCGCCGGCTCCTTGGCCTCGGCCGGCTCGGCGTTCGGCTCGACGGCGATCGCGAGTTCCTCGATCTCCTCGGCGGCCTCGCCGCGCCAGGTCTTGACGGTCTGCTCGCCGTGCTCGGCGACCTTCTCGTAGGCCTCGCGGGCCTTGACGGCGTACTCGGCGGCGACGCCGACACTGCGCAGGGCGAGGTCCTGGGCGGACTCGCCGAGCTTCTTCAGATCCGCGTCGAGCGTGCTGCCGAGCTTCTTCAGGTCACCGTCGAGGGTGCCCAGGAACTCGTTGACCTTGGTCTGCAGGGTCTCCTGCGTCTCCTTGACCTTGGCGCCGGCCTCCTTGGCACGGGCCTGGGCCTTCTCCTGGACCGCCTTCGGGTCGGTGCCGCGCACGGCCTCGATACGGGCCGGCGCCTCGGCGCGCAGCTGCTCCACCAGGCCGGGCACCTTCTTGGCCTCCTGGAGGGCCAGGTCACCGGCGCCGGCGAGGAAGTAGAGCGGGGTCGGGTCCTTGACGGCCTTGCGGATGTCGTCGGTGATGGCCATGGTGATGGTCCTCCCGGATCGCTTTCTGATGAGGGTTTTGGGTCCCGCGGTGCCTGTCGGCGTGCTCGGGCCGTCGGACCGTGTCGGTCTCAACTGGCCGTCTGCTGCGGGTCGGCGTCGCTGCCGTCGGTCTTGGGGGTCTTGGTGGTGCGGGGCTTGCGGGTGCCGCGGGGCCGGCGGGCCTGCCGTATCGCGGTGGTCCCTTCGGGGTCCCCGTCGGCCGGGACGTCGTCGTCCCGAAGGTCCGCCCGGGTGTCCGCCGTACTGTCGTCCGACAGGTCGCTCTGCCCCTCGCCCGGCGCGGGAGCCGCGTCCGGCGGGGCGATCTCGAAGCCGTTCTCCTTGCGGAAGGACTCGTAGATCTGGAGCAGCACCTGCTTCTGCCGCTCGTTGAGCGTGGGATCGGCGAGGATGACCGCACGTGTCTCCACGTCGTCCCGGTCGCGCTCGGCGTCGAGGATGCCGGCCCGCACGTACAGCGTCTCGGCGGAGATCCGCAGGGCCTTGGCGACCTGCTGCAACACCTCCGCGCTCGGCTTGCGCAGCCCGCGCTCGATCTGGCTCAGATACGGATTGGACACCCCGGCGGCATCGGCGAGCTGCCTGAGCGACAGCTGCGCAGTGCGCCGCTGTTCACGCAGATAGTCACCGAGATTGCCGACGTTGAGCGATGCCATGCGTCCACTGTGCACCACTCGCGCTAACTATTGCAAGCAGCCGCTTGCAATAGTGTGTCACGCCACTCTGCCGGCTCTGCAAGAGTGTGAGTCGTGGACGAACTGGTGGAGCGTGTCGACGACCAGGACCGCGTGCTGGGGGTGGTGGTCAGCCGTCGGCAGGCCGTCCGGGAGAGCTGGCTGCACCGGGTCGCCGTGACGGTCTGCCGTGATGAGCGGGGGCGGATCCTCGTCCACCGGCGGTCGGAGCAGCTGTCGCGCTTCCCCGGGCTCCACGAGGTCGTGGTCGGTGGAGCCGTAGGTGTCGGCGAGTCCTATGAACAGGCAGCCGCGCGGGAACTGGCGGAAGAGCTGGGCGTTCGCGTGCTGCCGCGCCTGCTGTTCACGTTCCTCAACCGCCGCGGGTTGAGCCCTCACTGGCTCGGCGTGCACGAGGCCTCGATGCCGGCCGCGGTGGCCCCCGACCCCGATGAGGTCGCCTGGCATGGCTGGCTGACCGAGCCGGAGCTGCGGTCGGCCCTGTCGGAGTGGCACTTCACCCCCGACAGCCACGAGGCATTCAGCCGGTATCTCGCGTTCCGGACCGCGCGGTCCTGACCTTGGCCGCCTTTGCTCGCAACAAGCGCGGTGGACGCCTGGAACGGTGCGAATCCGACGACAAGTGCCGTGCTCAGCCCTTCAGAAACCCCCTGGTCGGGGTGCCGGGTGACGACACCTAGAGGCCCGGAGCGTTGCGCACGTTCCGCTCGCTGACGTCGGGCAGGAAGCGGGCCACAGTGACGAAATCAGCGTCGTCGTGCAGTACGACCAGTCCATGATGCACGGCCGTCGCGCAGATCATCAGGTCGAGCGGCCCGGCCGCACCGAGCGCCCCTTTCTCCGCGAGCGCGTACTGGGCTGTTTCAATCCAGTCCCACAACCTCTTCGGGAGAGGTACGTCGGGGTACAGATCCATGAACATTTCCCCCATGGCCTCGTACTCCACGGCGTTGCGCGCTGAGCGCCGGAACTCAGCCCGTTGGGGAACACACGACCCGATGGCCCGGAGGGTGGTGGTCTCCAACCACGCGTCCCTCAGCTGCTCCTCGCGCAGGAGGCGCCACAGACCCGAGGAGTCGAGTAGGTAATGGATCACGCGCCACCCTGCTTGTCCTCGACGCGGCGCTGCTGCCAGCTCTCGTAGTCCCACTGCTGGGCGGCGAGGAAGTGCTTCGCTACGAGCGCGGCCCGCTCATGGCGTTCGGCGTACTCGCGAAGGGCGGCATTGACCACATCTTTCTTGGTGCCACCACCGGCGACACGCATGGCCTTCTCCAGCGCATCGTCATCAAGGTCGATCGTCGTCACGCTCATACTGGACTCCTTTATTCAAGGGCAATATCTAGTATATATATCCATGGGGGACGCCTGTCATCGGCGCGTTGGCCGACCCGGAGACGGTGGCCTGGTCAGGCAGGGGAGCGTGAGCGCTGCCGGGAATGGCGGTCAGCCGTCGGCAGGCCGTCCGGGAGGGTTGGCTGCACCGGGTCGCCGTGACGGTGTGCCGTGATGAGCGGGGGCGGATCCTCGTCCACCGGCGGTCGCAGCAGTTGTCGCGCTTCCCCGGGCTCCGCGACGTCGTGGTCGGTGGCGCGGTGAACGTCGGCGAGTCCTATGACCCCGATCCCGACGAGGTCGCCCGGCACGGCCGGCTGACCGAGCCGGAGCTGCGGTCGGCCCTGCCAGTGTGGCGTTTCACCCCCGACAGCCACGAGGCCTACAGCCGGTATCTCGCCTTCCGGACCGCGCGGTCCTGACAAGCGCCGATCGCGCGAGCGGGCGCACACATTCCGATATAGGCATACGATGGTTCCATGGCACGAGCCGCGACGACCTCGGACGCGTTCAACGCGATCGCCGAACCGCAGCGCCGGGAGATCCTGGTGCTGCTGCGGTTCGGTGAGCGACCGGTGACCGACCTGGCGCGGGACCTCGGGATGACCCAACCGCAGGCGTCCAAGCACCTGCGGGTCCTGAGGGAGGTAGGGCTGGTGCGGGTCCGCGGGGCGGGCAGGCAGCGGCTGTACGGCCTGGACGCCCGCGGGCTGCGGCCGTTGCACGAGTGGCTGGGCGGCTTCGAGCGGTTCTGGAGCGAGAGTTTCGACCGGCTGGACGAGTACGTGCAGGAGTTGCGGCAGGCGACGCAGGAGGGACCACACGATGGCGACGACCAGTAGCGGCGGCGAGGCCGCGCTCCCGACCGCGGACCGCGAGATCGTGATCTCCCGGACGATCAGCGCACCGCGGGAGGTGGTGTTCGAGGCGTTCACCCGGGTCCGGCACCTGTCGCGGTGGTGGGGACCGGAAGGGTTCACGACCACCACGCGGGCCTTCGAGTTCCGCGTCGGCGGGGCCTGGGACTTCGTGATGCACGGGCCGGACGGAACCGACTACCAGGAGTGGATCACCTGGCGGGAGATCGTCCCGCCGGAGCGGATCGCGCTGCTGCACGGCGAGTCCCGCGACGACCCGAACGCCTTCGAGTCGGTCCTGACCTTCGAGCCGGCCGGCGAGCGGACCCGGATCGTGATGCGCACGCTGTTTCCGAGCAAGGATCTCCGCGACGAGGCCGTGGAGAAGTACCACGCGATCGAGGGCGGCGAGCAGACCCTGCGCAACCTGGCGGCCTACGTCGCCGACCTCACCGGGAGCGACGCCGACGGGGACGAGACCGTCCCGAAGGGAGCGGAGAGCTGATGGCCGGGAAGGTGTTCTTCAGTGTGACGATGTCGCTGGACGGCTTCATGGCGCCCGAGGCCGTACCCGTCGAGTACGTGTTCTCGCCCGAAGGCCACCACGACCCGAGGGCCCAGCGCTGGTTGGCGAAGTGGTCGGAGCTGCAGGCGTGGCTGTTCCCGCAGCGCTGGTTCCGGGAGAACCTCAAGCTCGGCGAGGGCGGCGAGGAAGGCCTCGACAACGACATCGCACGGTCCACGTACGAGCGCACCGGCGCGAGCGTCATGGGCAGGCGGATGTTCGACGCCGGCGAGCTGGCCTGGCCTGAGGAGGCGCCGTTCCACACCCCGGTGTTCGTCGTCACCCACACCGGGCGCGATCCGTGGGAGCGGCCGGGCGGCACCACCTTCCACTTCGTCGACGACGGCATCGAGAGCGCGCTGCTCCGGGCCCGCGAGGCCGCCGGCGACCGGGACGTGCGCATCGCCGGCGGCGCCGAGACGATCCAGCAGTACCTGGGCAGCGGACTGATCGACGAGTTCTCGATCACCCTCGCACCCGTCCTGTTCGGCACCGGCATCCGCCTGTTCGACCACGTGGACCCCGACCGCCTCACCCTCGACCAGACCCGCTCGGACGGCTCGTCCCGGGTGACGCACCTGACGTACACCGTCGCGAAACGCCGGCCGGCGGCGACTGCCTAGGATCACCGCCATGGCGCTGCGACCTGTTCAGGTGAACATCAAGGCTGTTGACGCGTTGGCGGTCGGCCGGTTCTGGGCACAGGCGCTCGGGTGGACCGCTTACCGTCCCGGTGTGACCACCTACGTCGGCCCCGCGGGCGGCCTCGTGTGGCCGGACCCGGTCGCCTTGGGTATCGACGTCGTCCCCGTCCCGGAACTCAAATCGGCGACGAAGAACCGGGTCCACCTCGATCTCGCCACCACCTCCGCGGCCCACCAGACGGAGTTGGTCGCACGTCTGAAGGCCACCGGCGCGACGCCCGTCGACGTGGGCCAGGGCGAGGTGCCGTGGACGGTCCTCGCCGACCCCGAGGGCAACGAGTTCTGCGTGCTGGAGCCGCGGGAGGTCTACCGGGGCACCGGGCCGATCGCCGCCGTGGTCGTGGACTGTGCGGATCCGCGGGCCATGGCCCGGTTCTGGGGCGAGGCCACGGACTGGACCCCGCGCGAGGTGACCGACGATCTGGCGGTGTTGCGGTCCGCCGAGGCGGTCGGCCCCCATCTTGAGTTCCTCCGTACGCCCGACGCGAAGACCGTGCCGGACCGCGTCCATCTCGACCTGCTGCCGTACCCGGGTGACGACAAGACCGCGGAGGTGGACCGGCTGCGTGCCCTCGGCGCCACCGACCTCGACCTCGGCCAGGGGGACGTCCCGTGGACGTGCCTGTCCGATCCGGAGGGCCACGAGTTCTGCGTCCTCGCCCCGTCCTGACGCGGAGCCCCGACGACATCCGCGGGGCATTGTCAGTGCCGTGTGCGACGCTCGGCGCACGGGGTTCTTCGGCGATCTGGCGCTTGCTGAGGAACCGGCCGTCGAGCCTTCTTCAGCCATGCGGGCGACCGTAGGGGGAGCGGGGTTCGGCCGGCCACACGCTATCTCCGGTCACCGGCCTCCTCCCGTCAGCCACTCCTCCAGCACCGCGAAGTCCCCTTCGGTGAGCCCCACTTGGTGATCCACTCGGTGAAGGAGAGCCCGTTCGGGGTGACGGGCCGCCACCCAGGCCCGGTCGGTGTCGGGGATCTCGTCGTCGACCCAGACGAACGGCCGTCCGGCCGCCCAGGAGACGAGGGAGCGGGTCTTCCAGTGCAGGCCGGACCGCTCCTCGTCGTCCGAGTCCGGCCAGTCCACGAGCGGCAACCGGGGCAGTCCGAGCCAGGGCGCCAGGACGGTGTTGGCATCGACACCCCAGGTCGTGGCCCACACCAGTTCACAGCCGAGCGACGTCAGACGCGCACCGAGCGCTGGGTCCACGCGCGCCAGCAGCGGATGACCGGTGACGGCCCCGGGCAGCGAATGACCGGTGACGGGCCCGGTCGGCGGAAAGGCCGGTTCGTACAGCGGATACGGCCCCGCCGCCCCGAACGGCAGCAATGTCCCGTCGACGTCCAGAAAGAGAAGCACCCTCAGCCCTCAGCCCTCAGCCCTCGGCCTCAGCCCTCGAACCCGCCCTGCGCGAGGATCTCGTCGATACGGGCCCGGTGCGCCGCCTCCCAGTCGTCGAGCGTCTCGGCCGCCTCCTTCGCCAGCTTGACGCGGGCACCGGCGAGGACGTCGGCCCGCCGCGCGGCGGGGACCGCCACCACCCCCTCCTCGTCGGCGACCACCACGTCCCCGGCCTCGACCCGCACCCCGCCGCACCGCACGCCCCCGCCCAGCGGCGCCACGGCGTTCTTCGCGCCCGGGATCGGGATGACCCCCCGCGCGAAGACGGGGAAACGGGCCTCCCGCACCTCGGCCAGGTCGCGGATCAGCCCGTCGAGGACGAACCCGGCAACCCCCCGCCGTTGCGCGACCGCACACACGTTCCCGCCGGCCAGGGCGTGGTCGAGGTCTCCCGACTCGACCACGATCACCGAGCCGGCCGGCGCCCGGTGGATCGCCGCGTGCAGCATGAGGTTGTCGCCGGGAGGGCACCGTACGGTGAACGCGGGCCCCGCCACCCTCGGCACCGGCCCCCACAACGGCCGTATCCCGATGTCCATGACCCGGTCGCGGCCGAGCAGATCGGCCAGAGTGGTCGTGGGAATGTCCGCAAACTCGGTGGTCTCGATCATGCCCCGGACGTTACCGTGCGGGGCATGACTGCCGGGTCGGCCTTGTGCCGTGAGCGAGTTGGGTGCCCGGCCTCTGAATGAGGCCAGGGCGGGCCAGGAGCCCGCCCCTTTCTCTCCGCCTTCGCCTCCATGAAGACCAGCGAGAGAGAGAAGAGAGAGTGCCCCACCCCGTCCAGGACTTCAACCAGCGGATCATCGACGAGTTCCGCGCGCACCACGGCCGGGTCGGCGGCCCCTTCGAGGGCGGCCGCCTGATCCTCCTCACGACCACCGGCGCCCGCACCGGCACCCCGCACACCACTCCCGTCGGCTACCTCCCCGACGGCGGCGACCGCATCCTCGTGATCGCCTCGGCGGGCGGCTCGCCCCGCCACCCCGACTGGTACCGCAACCTCGTCGCGCACCCCCAGGTCACCGTGGAGAGCGGGGTGTTCACCTACAAGGCGAAGGCGGTCGTCCTGGCCGGCGAGGAACGGGACCGAGCCTTCGCGCGGGCCGTGGAGGCGGACCGCGGCTGGGCCGAGTACCAGGAGAAGACCGACCGGGTCCTCCCCGTGGTCGCCCTGCACGAGATCGCCCGCCCGGGCCCGCCGAACATCAACGCCTCCTCACCGGGCGAGGCCATCAAGCTCGTCCACGACGTCTTCCGCCGCGAACTGGCCCTCATCCGAAAGGAATTGGCGGCAGGCGGCGGCACCTCCACGCTCGGCGCCCAACTCCGCGTCAACTGCCTGACGTTCTGCCAGGGCCTGCACAACCACCACACCGGTGAGGACATGGCGATGTTCCCGTTCCTGGCCGACCGCCACCCGGAGGCCGCCCCGGCCCTCGACCGGCTGCGCGCCGAGCACGAACACATCGCCGCGCTGGTCGAGGAGTTGCGGCAGACCCTATCCGGCACGGACCTCGACTCCGTCCGCACGGAGGTCGACCGCCTGACGACCGAGCTGGAGGCCCATCTGACGTACGAGGAGGACCAGTTGATCCCACTGCTGGCACACCCCTGACCTGATCGCGGGCGGCCGCCACGCTCTCCCGGGCGGCCGCCACCGCGCTAGAACGGCAGCGGCCGCCCGTGCACCACCACCAGCCGTGACACCGCCCGGGTCAGCACGACATACAGCCGGTGCAGCCCCCGTTCCTCCGCCTCCGCGATCGCGGCCGGCTCGACGGCCACGACATGGTCGTACTCAAGGCCCTTGACCACACTTGCCGGTACGACGCTCACCCGCGCTCCCAGCTCGTCCGGCCCCGCGGCGGCGATCCCGGCCGCGTCGAGGGCCTGCCGTACGCGTGCCACGTCGGCGTCGGCCGCGACGACCCCCACGGACCCTTCGTGCGCGAGCGAGTCCCGTACGGCGTCCACGACCGCGTCCGGCAAGGCGTCCGACGAGGTGGGCCGGATGGCCAACTCCCCGTCCCCGCGCAGCGAACGCCCCTCCGGCACCTCCACATCCAGGTGCCCGAGCAGCCGGTTGGCGAGCCCTACGACGGCCTGCGGCACCCGGAACCCGATGGTCAGCAGCACGACGGCAGCGTCCGGCTTGCCGAGGTGCCGCAGGACGGTCTCCCACGAGCGGGCCGCCCAGGGCGTGGTCCCCTGCGCCAGGTCACCGAGCACGGTGACCGACCCGAACCGGGCCCGGCGGGCGATCGCCCGGCACTCCATCGGCGACAGATCCTGCGCCTCGTCGACGACGAGATGGCCGTACCCCTCAGGATGCTCCACCAACCCGGCGGCCTCGTCGAGCAGCACCAGATCGGCCGCCGACCACCGCGCCGACTTCCATGACCGCGGCGGCCTGGCCCACAGCAGGTTCTTCTGCTCCTCGGCATCGAGAACCCCGTCGGCAGCCGTCTCCAGTTCCCCCCGATCACCCAGCAGTTCGGCTACCACCTCCTCGGGACGCACCTTGGGCCACACGGCGTCGAGGAACGCCCCGATCACCCGCGACCGCGAAACCCGCTGCACCCAGGCGCCGTTCTGCGGCCCGGCCCGCCGCTCGGCCTGCAACTGCACGCTCCGCACCACCCGGCTGCGCACCCGCTCCCGCCCGATCCCGTAGGGCGGTTCCTCCTCCCGTACGTCCGCCACGATCCGCGCGAGTTCACCGGCCCCGACCCGCCAGCTGTACGAACCGTCCCTGATCTCCAGGGAGTTGATCTCCCTGGAGTTGATCTGTGCGGTCGACACACGTGCGTACAGCGCCCGGCGCAGCACCTCCGCCATCCGGGGATCGTGCTTGAGGACGGCGGTGGCGTGGGCGTCGGTGGCGGTGACCGGATGGCGGGCGATCTCGTCCTGGAGCGTGGACTGCCGCACCCCGCTCTCGCCGAGCGCGGGCAGCACCTGGGAGATGTAGGACAGGAAGGTCCGGTTGGGCCCCAGGACGAGGAGCCCGCCGCGTCGCATGCGCTGCGGGTGGGTGTAGAGGAGGTAGGCGGCCCGGTGCAGCCCGACGGCGGTCTTGCCGGTCCCGGGGGCGCCCTGGACGCACACGGAAACGGCGAGGTCGCTTCGTACGAGATCGTCCTGCTCGGGCTGGATGGTCGCGGCGATGTCCCGCATGGGCCCGACGCGGGGCCGTTCGATCTCCCGGGCGACGATGGCGCTTGGCCCCGACTCCCCTTTGCCCAGGTGCTCGTCCTCCAGCCCGCTGAGGTCGGCGGAGTCCCCCTTGCTGCCCGCCGCCCACCCGAACCGCCGCCGCACGGCGACCCCCTGGGGATCGCGGGCGCTCGCCTGGTAGAAGGCGCGGGAGACGGGCGCACGCCAGTCGACGACGAGGGGCGGGGCGGCCGGATGCTCGGTGATCCGCAGCCGGCCCAGGTGATAGGCCTGCCCGGCATGGTCGCCGCGGTCGAACTCCAGCTTCCCGAAGAACAGGGGCCCTTCGGGAAGCTCCCGCATCTCCTTGGCCTGACTTCGCAACCGATACCCGAGGACTTCGGCATCGGCCCCGGAGGCGGAGACGTCCTCCCCTACGACGACCTGCTCCTGCGCCCCGTCGACCATGGCGGCCAGGGCGGTACGGCAACGGTCGTGGTGGACGCGCTCGAGATGCAGGGACTCTTTCAGGGCGAGACGGGGAGCGGGATCGGCTGACGTCATGGGGACGAGCGTACGCGAGAAAACGTGACCGAGTTAAATTTTTTACGCGCTCTCACTCACGCGAGCCACGGCAACCCGTCCGCCAGGACCCGAAACGCCCGCTCAGCCGCGGCCACGGCGTCCCCGCGTACCTCCTCGACCGGCTCCCCCTTGGCGATCCGCCCCCAGTTCTCCATCGCGAGAATCCGCCGCACGGCGATGATCTGCCCAGCGGCCAGCCGCGCGTCGAGATCACCCCCGAGCACCTCGGCGAGCGCGGCCTCCTGCCGTTCCAGGTGCCCGTGGGCCCGGGCGACGAGAGCGGGGGTGCCGTAGAGCAGCGAGTGAAAGGCGAGAACGTCCGGGTGATCACTGAGCCCGGTGACGGGATCCTCCCGCTCCAGCCCGTCGAGGAAGTGCCGCCGCAGGGCCACGAGCGGCGCCTCGTCCGACTGCTCCACAACCCGCGCGGCCTCGTCCTCGTGATCGGCGATCCGGTGGAGGACGAGGTCCTCCTTGGCCGGGAAGTACCGGAAGAGGGTGGGCTTGGAGATCTCCGCGGCGGCAGCGATCTCGGCGACGGAGACGGCATCGAAGCCCTTCTCCAGGAACAGGCGGACGGCGATCTCGGACACGTTCGCGTACATCTGCTGCTTCTTGCGCTCGCGGAGGCCGGGGGCGGTCATGGGGTGAGCCTACGCACCACGCCGGTCACAGCGCTGGGCCCGGTGAGCCGGACCGACCGGGCACCAAGCTGCCCGTTGGTGCTGGATGCCCGAGCGGCCAGGTCTCAGCCGTAGGCGTGAAGGCCGTGCGCAGCCCACGTCTCCGCGAGATGCCACCGGACAAGCGCCGCCATGATCTGCGAGTAATTCGGCACGGCGTCCAGCCCCAGAGGCTCGGCGGCGTTCGCCAGCGCTCTCCGCAACGTCCGCCCGGCCCGGGGAAGGCCCGCCCAGTCGAACCCCGCGCCCTCGCACAGGGACAGGGAAACCCGGATGACGTCGGTGAACACGGACTGCGCCTTCTTGAAGTCCCGGATCCGCGGCAGGTCCTCTTCCCATCCAAACGAGCCGCCCGGACAGACCCGCTCCACGGCCTCGCACCACGCTCGGATCATGCGGCGTTCCTGGGCCGCCGGATAGCGCATCAGGTAAAGATGGGTCGCCAGGTCGTACAGGGGATCGCCCAGCATCGCCAGCTCCCAGTCGATGGCCCAGAGTCGGCCCCGTTCGTCGACGACGAGGTTCTTGCGGTGCAGATCGGCGTGCAGCAGACAAAAGGGGCGGTCCTTCAGCCCGGACACATACTTTCTGAGCCGGTCGAACGAGTCTCCGTCCACGCCCAACTCACTGAAAAGCCCGCCGAACCGCGCGGAGTTCCTCTTGAAGACCTGCTCCTCACTGAACGTGATGAGACGCTCCATGAAACCCCCGCAGTCGCCGTCCTCCGAACGGTCCTTGTTCTCGCAACGCCGTTGCACGGGCAGTATGTACGGGGTGATCCCCGCCATCTCCCGGAACAGTCCGACGAGCTGGTCGAAGACCGCGTCGGGTACTCGTCGATTCAACAAGGGGTGCTGCCGGACCGTCCGGCCCTCGATGAAGCTCTGCAGCCCCACGCCGCTCACGTCGATGATGTCGGGGATGCAACTGACGTGCCCCTGCAGGGCGCGCAGCAGCTCCTCCTCCGACGCGAAGCACCTGCGGTCAAACCAGAGGATCTCGGCGCGCGGCTCCCGGACCTTGACCGCCCCCGTCCCGCCCGGCAGCCGCAACACATAGGTCTCGTGGTGATAGCCCTTCAGCGGACCCTTGATGACCTCGCCGACGTCAGACATCTCATCGGCGCGCCGCCTCGCCGACGAAACGAGCTGCGGAGCCACGGGCATCTCTCTCCCCCACCTCACCGAGCAATGGAGCGTACGCCTCAATCACAACCTCCGCCCCCGCACGTTGGGACGGATCCATGTCATACCCGATGAACCGGACACCCATCCCCCGCGCCGCCCCGACGTCAGCGTCCGTGTCTCCGATCATCACAGCGTCCGCCGGCTGAAGGCCCAGGCTCCGCAGGGCCCGCCGAAGGACGTCGGGATGCGGTTTCATCAGGCCGGGGTCGGTGGTGCGGCCGTGGACGGCCCTGAAGTGCCGGCGCAGCCCGTGAAGCTCCAGATAACGGTCGGCCACGCGCGGCGAGTTGTTGGTGACAACAGCCAGGCGCAGCCCGCGCCCGGCCAGACCGCTGACGAAGTCCGTTGTGTCCGGCGACGGCGGCTCCGCGATCAGCGCGGCGGCCATCTCGCCCTCGGTCAGGCGCCGTTCCAGTCGCGTCACCAGGTCCTGGAGGTCTCCGTCCTTGACGCCGAGGGCGTGCAGATCCGTCTCCCACCGGACACGGTGCATGGCGCGCAGCACCAAGTGCGGATCCTTGCTGGTCCGTTCGGCCTCCGACAGCAGATCCACGAGGCCGGAGTCGGAGACGATACGGCGGAGTGCGTCGGCCACGCTCCTGGAGGAGCCCTGGGGGAACAGCCGGCAGAGCGGACCGTCGAAGTCGAAGAGGACACAGCGAGCTCGGGCGAGGAGTGCCCGCGCGGCGGCTACCAAGGCGTCACCACCGTCCAGGTCAGCGAGGCCGTGACCACTCCGCCCAGCCTGACGCTCACCGCTCCTCCGACCCGGCGCCCGCTCTTGCGCAAGTCCTTCCATCCGCGCCCTTCCTCTCCTTGCCCGCAGGCATGCGCCACTCGGCGCTCCGACTCGTGCCACTGCCGTAGCGCCGCCCCGACCGTGGGCAGATCTGCCGGGGACTCCCCGAGATCCAGCGCTTCCCTGGCCAGCCGAACAGCGCGGCACACCTTGTCGGCGGCGACGGCGAAGTCCTGATCGGTGGGCCGGGTTGGCAGCTTGAGCGCGGCCCGCATCACGTCGGGGAACACCGACTGGACGTGCTCGAAGGCCAGGTAGACGGGCAGGTCCTTCTCCAGGCCCTCGGTCGCCTCCGGGTGCCTGGGCCGCATCGCCCGCAACCACTCGTTGATCATGGCGTCCCGCTCCGCGTCGATGTAGCCCATACGGACCAGATGGGTCGCCAGGTCGTGCAGCGGGTCACCGTACATTGCGGACTCCCAGTCGATGACCACGGGCCGCGTCCCGTCCTTCCGCGGTGAGAGCACGATGTTGCCCGGGTGGACATCCGTGTGCAGGAGGCTGAAAGGACGCGGGGTGAGGCCGGGTGTGATGGCCAGGAACCGCTCCGCGGCATCCTCCGGAACACCGACCGCGTCGAACAGCGTGCCGAAGCGAGCCAGATTGGCCCCGTACACCGCGTCGTTGGTGAACTGAACCTGGCACCGCAAGAAGCCCTGACTGTCCCAGTCGCGGGGCCAGTAGGCCGGCAACTGCGGGAGTTCGTCCTTGGACACATCGGCGAGGGCCGCGAAGACGTCTGCCAGCTTCGACATCAGGGGCGTGCCGTAGGTCCCTCCCTTCGGCACCTCCTTCTCCAGCAGACGCCCCGGCACATAGCTGCTCAAGGTCCAGGGGCCGGTGTCCACGAGACAGCGGGGCACGTCCGGCAGCCGGGAGTTCACGGCACGCAGGACCTCGGCCTCACGAGGCCAGATCCGCGGGATCGATTCGATCGCATCCCTCTTAGGGGTGCGGAACACGCCCAGGAGGCTGACGGGCCACTTCCCCAGCAAGAGGGCCAGCGGCAGCCGGAGTTCCCTGATGCGGGTCGTGTTGTGGTAACCCTCGCCCACGAACCCGTCCTCGGCCGCGTGGCGAATCTGGGCGAAGAGCCGCACCAGCGACTGGTGGGCCCGGTGGAGCAGTTGGAGCGCCATGGCGGCAGAGGTTAGCCCTCCAAAAGGAGCCACATCACACGATGTCAGCATATGGACACCGGGCCTCCGTCACCCGCGCCCCGACCTCACTCGGTGAGGAAGTCCCACGCCGACTCGAACCACATGCGCCAGTTGTCGACCTTCTCGGAGGCCTGCGACTGCGGGTCGTGGTCTTTGACGTCGTAGGTGAGCGGGGCGCCGACACCCAGCACGTCGATCGCGTCCACGGGATCGTCGTGCCCCTCCAAGTAGATCGGGCGCTTGACCGACACATACGGCGCGGACAGCATCGCCGAGCCGTTCACCAGATACAGCTTGAGCAGCGGGGGGAACCTCACGTAGCGGATCTCGAGACTCACGGACGGCACCAGCTTCGCGACCCTGAGGTCATGGAGCTTCTGCTTGATCGAGGTCGTACTGCTACGCATGGTGACCAGGTGGCGTTCCCACACCGCCGGCTTGTCGACGTCGTCCACGGCGGTCGGATACGGCGGGTGCTGCAGGTCCGCGACAGGCAGCAGCATGCGCAGGGCGATCCGCTGGAGCTCCGGACGCTCGCCGAGTCGGATCTGCTCGTCCTGGCGACGGATCTGGAAGGCCAGCGACTCGGAACTGAGAGTGAAGACGTCGAGGGTGACCTCGGGCTGCTTGAAGGCATCGTCCATGAGCTCGCCCAACGTGACCCTTCGCCCCCCGGCGGACGAGATAGGCGCCTGACTCTTGAGCACCTTGATCACTCTGGTCCCGCTGCCCTGCCGTGAGGAGATCCACCCCTCACCGGCCAGCTCCCGCAGCACCTTCTGCACGGTGTCTCGCGACACGTCGAACTGTTCCGACAACTCACGCTGTGACGGCAGCCGCGAGTCGAGGGCGTACGTCCCGTCGAGCAGACGGTTCAGCAGTTCGCCTCTGACTCGCTGATAGGTCGCCCCGCCTTCACCCTCACTCCGCTCATCACCCACGTCTTCGTTCACGCCGCGATGGTACTCCCATCAGCCCAGAAGCAACCCGCTTCCAGTCAGACAAGCAATCCTATTGGACTGGAGGTTAAGCGATCAGTCCAGTTGGGAAGTAACTGGTCAGGCAGGCAAGCCAATTGGACGGGAAGTTGTAGGGATGGCGCAGGTGAAAGGAGTGATGAGCATGGCAACGACCTCCGGTGCGAACCGCTCAGCCCTTGAGCAGCCGTACCACCTCCAGCAAGGAGTACACGATGTTCTCGGCACCCGCCTCGCGCAGCTCCTTCTCCTTCCTGTCGTTGCGCGCGTAGCCGAGGAAGGCGACACCGGCTCGCCGGGCCGCCTCGACGTCCGGAGGCGAGTCGCCGAGCATCAGCGCGTCCGAGGGGTCCGCGCGGAACGCGGTCAGCGCCTGCTGGAGACAGTGCGGATGCGGCTTGAGCAGACCCGGGTCCCGGGTGCGTCCATACACATGCGCGAAGCGGTCGTCCAGCTTCCGTCCCTTCAGGTACTTCCATACGGCCTGCGCGGAGTTGTTGGTGGTGATCGCCAGCTGCGCTCCGTACGCCCGCCAGCTCTGGATCAGCGGATCGGCGTGGGCCGTGGGCATGGCGGACGCGATCGCATCGAGCTCCTCCGCGGTGAGCCGCCCCTCCAGTTCGGCCGTCAGGTCGCTGCCCGGACGCCGGCGTCCGACCGCCCGCAACACGTCCCAGGGGTCGGTCGCCTGCCGCTCTTCGGGGGTCAGCAACCGCTGCTCTCCCAGGCCTTCGAGCCATTCGACGAGTCTGGCGGCCACGCCGTCCGCCGCGTGGCCCGCGAACACACGGCAGACCGGACCGTCGAAGTCGAAGAGTACATAACGCGCGCGGGTGATCAGGTCCTGGAGGTTCTCCGTGTGCGATGTCACCGACTCAGTCTGCGTCACGACGGGCGGACGCCGTGGCTAACTGAGGGTGAGATCCGTGGTGATGGTCTCCCACAAGGCGTCGAACCACTTCTGCGACTGCTCCACGAACGCGGCGTCACGCTGCCCGGTGCTCGTCTCGAAGGAGAAGAGGAGGGAGTGGGAGCCGAGGACGTCGTACATGTCGAGGGTTCCGCTGTCGGAGGTCTCCTCGCGGCGACTGAGCATGTAGTAGGCGATCAGCGCTTCCGTGCCGTTGAGGAGATACAGCTTCACCGGCGGGGTGAAGGGCAGGGCACGGAAGGTGACGCGGACGTCGATACCGTGGGAGGAGCGCAGGCTCAGGAGGTTGTGCCTCAGGACGTGCCCCTGGGCGTTGCGCTGGGCAAGCCAGCGCCCGTGGACCGGATCGTCGTCGCCGCGGCCCTCGACCGGGACCGGAAATGCAAGGTCGATGTCGCGCGAGGGCAGCAGGATGCGGAGATCGATCGACTCCGGGCGGATACGCCCTTCATGGATCTGGCGGAGCGGCTCCCCCAAGGCGAGCATCAGCGTCTCGGCGGTGAGGCAGGTGACGTCGACGCGGACGTTCCGGGCCGAAAACGCCTCCGTCAGCCGCGGCGCCAGCCCCACCATCGTGGGCTGAGGCTCGTTCTGATTCCGCGTCGGCTGCGCGATCCGCGGCGGACTCCCCTTGCTCACATTGCTGAGAAGACCGTCCTCCTGGAGGGCGCGCAGCGCCTCGCGCACCCTGCCCCGCTCCACCCCGAACTCCTCGGAGAGCTCGGCCTGGGTGGGCAGCCGGTCCCCCGCCCTGAGGTGGCCCCCGCGGATGCGCTCCCGCAGGATGTCGGCGATCTCCTGGGGCGAGAGCCTTCTGCTGCCGTTCACCGCGGCGTTCTCCTGAGTCACGTCCAAACGCTACAACTCCGACCCACCCGGACGGAGTTGTCCGGACGTTCCAAATTGGCCCAGTTGCCCGGTCGAGGAGGCACTGCCGTGCCCGTGATCGCCTTCTTGCTCTCCGTCTTCGTCGTGACCGTCGACCAGCTCACCCAGTGGCGGTACGGTCCGGTCGGCATCGTCGCGCTGATCCTGCTGGTCGTCGGGATCCGGACACGCAACCACACCTGCAGCACCATAGGCGCGGTGGCACTCGCCCTGCTCGTCACGAGGCCCGCGCTGTGACCCGGTCAGTCCGTCAGCGAGAGGTCGCTGCTGATGGTCTCCCACAGCGCGTTGAACCACAGGTGCGACTGCTCGACGAAGGTGGTGTCGCGCAGCCCGGCGCCCTGCCTGAAGGCGAACAGCATGGACTGCGTGCCTTCCGCGTCGTACATCTCCAGATGCTCGTGGTCGATCTCGGCCTCGCGCCGCGTGAGCGTGTAGTACGCGAAGAGCGCCTCCGTGCCGTTGAGCAGGTACAGCTTCATCGGCGGGGTGAAGGGCAGCGCGCGGAACGTGACGCGGACGTCGATGCCGTGCGTGGAACGCAGGGCCAGCAGGTTGTGTCTGAGTACCTGGCCCTGGGCGTTGCGCTGGGCCAGCCAACGGTGCTGCAGCCGGCCGTCCGCCGAGTCGCCCACCGGGACCGGAAAAGCGATGTTGATGTCCCGACTCGGCAGCAGGACGCGGACGTCGACCTTGGCCGGCGTCAGCACTCCGGCATGAATCCGGCGCAGCGGCTCCCCGATGGCGAGGGTGAGGGAGGCCGAGGTCAGGCACAGGGCGTCGATCTCGACGTGCGGTGCCGCGAAAGCGTCCGCGACACGGCTGGGCAGAGCCGCGGTTGTGGGCAGCGGCGAACCCTCGGAACCGTTCAGAGCCCTGCTGAGGCCCGAGTCCGGTGCGACTGTCGCGGGGCTTCCCTTGGACACGTTGGTGAGCAGTTGCTCCGCCTGCAGGGTACGCAACGCCTGACGCACGGCGCCGCGCTCGACGCCGAACTCGAGAGCCAGCGCCTTCTGAGTGGGCATGCGCTGGCCCGGCCTGAGCACGCCGGACCTGATCCGCCCGCGCAGTTCATCGGCCACTTCACGGTGCGACCACTGCGGCCTCTCTGCCCTCTTCCACCGGTTGAGGGGGGAGTCTTCCTTGTCCACATCGAAAGATTACAACTCTCGACCATCTCTGGGCAGTTGTTCAGAAGATGGCAACCAAGCACTTCCAACTACCCTTGAGTTGGAGTAAGTTGGTTACCAACTTACTCAACATGGCTACACCTTCCGGTAGTTGGCTGTTTTGGCACCTCGGCATCTCATAGCGGCGGAGCCCGCTCCACTGCTGGGAAGGATGGACCTCATGCCTCTCGTCACCCTCGCCGTGGCAGCCCTCGCCATCGGATTCGAGCAGCTCATCCAGTGGAAGTACGGCGCGATGGGCATCATCGCCTTCGTCGCCCTGTCCATCGGACTCAAGGCCAAGAACACCGTGATCAGCGGCCTGGGAGCGGTGATTCTCGTGATGCTGCTCGCCCCGTCGGGCTGATCCCAGTCCGGCTGGCCGGACTCCCTTCCGGAGGGGAGCCGGGAGCCCGGCCAGTCTGCACCAACCGCACAGCCACAACTGAACACCGACAACTGAAGAGCCTCACCAGTACAGCCACAACTGAAGAGCACAGCTACGGATGAACAGTCAGCCACCGTCGGCAAAGGAGACTTCGGATCAGCTCCGGGCACCAAAGCCGCCTGGACGTACGCAGCAGGGCGTCGGCCCCCGGCCGACGCCCTCTTGTTCTTCCCGCACACGCACGTCCGGGGCCGGTCAGGTGTCGCAGGACACGCACACCCCGCTCCAGGGAGGCGACCCCGTCCGTGCGCCTGCCTCGACCGCGGCGCGCCGCTCGGTCCGGCCGTAGAGATGTGAGGGGTGACGCAGGAGGTGAGGTCGCGGCTCAGGTACCTGCTGACCACGCGCGGCGAGTCGCGGTCACGATCGCCAACCGGGTCGGTTTCTCGTTCTCCGTCTCCGCTGCCACCGACTCAGCCTGCGCCGTATCCGAAGTCACCAGGAGAGTGTCAGCCCGGTCATGATGGTTTCCCGGAGGACGCCCTCACATCAGCAGATCGTCCACCTGCGCCTCCCCCTCCCGGTACCGACGTGCGATCTCCGCGCTGCAGTCGTCCGCGGTGCGCTGCAGTCGCTGTCGGCGGCGGGAGACCTGCTGCTCGTACCGCACGAGCCGCCCCATCGCGGTGTTCAGTTCCAGGTCGGTGCGCGCGTCCAGGTCGGACAGCTCGACCTCGGCCAGCATCTCGGCGGCCAGCAGCCGGTACTCCTCGCTGTACGGCGTGCCCAGCGTGACGTGGCGGGCGGAGGAGCGGTACCGGGCGGGCGCGTCGGTCAAGATCTCCGAGAGCCGGTCGACGACGGACGCGGCCCCCGCCGGGGACCGGCGCGCCAGTTCGGCCCGCAGGATGTCGATACGGCCCTGCAGCAGCCGCCGTACATAGCTGAGGTCGGCCTCGTCGCGCTGGGCGTCCCGGCGTAGCGTACGCAGCTCGGGCAGGCTCGGCGCGGTCAGGTCGTGCTTGGGCGGGTCCGGGGGCAGCTGCGGGCTGTCCATGCGCTGCACGGGCGGCCGGTGACACTCCGGATCGCCCGCGCGCGTCAACGGAACAGACCCCGAAGGCTGCCTGGTACTCGATGTGCTCATGGGCGTAGACCGTCCCCTCGACCGGCGTGTGGAAGCATCGTGCCACCCCAAGTGGCCGCTATGTGACCGAGTGCCCCCGAACGGCCCCAGATGGGGGCTTAAGGATCAAAAAAAGAGCAGGTGCGGGGCACCTTCGGCGGCCCGGCATGATGGTCATATGCGTGCAGTGGTGCAGAGAGTGGACGGCGCGAGCGTCGTCGTCGAAGGCGAGACGGTCGGGGCGATCGAGGGCGAGGGGCTGTGTGTCCTCGTCGGCGTGACCCATGAGGACACCAAGGAGAAGGCGGCCCAACTGGCCCGGAAACTCTGGTCGATCCGCATGCTGCGGGACGAGAGGTCATGCAGCGACATCAACGCCCCGCTGCTCGTCATCAGCCAGTTCACCCTGTACGGCGACGCCCGCAAGGGCCGTCGACCCACCTGGAACGCGGCCGCCCCCGGCGAGGTGGCCGAGCCCCTCGTCGACGAGGTCGTCGCTCAGCTGCGGGCGCTCGGTGCGACGGTGAAGACGGGTCGGTTCGGCGCGCAGATGCGGGTGTCATTGATGAACGACGGGCCGTTCACCGTCCTGCTGGAGTTGTAGGGAGGGTGGTTATAAGTCGCCTCCAAGTGGAGATAAGTACTGTGTAGTTGGCTGCCAACTTCAGCAAGTTGGCGGAGCCCTTCTCCCTGTCAGCCCAGGTGAGCGAGGTACATGGTTCCCCGGCAGCCGGCTCGCGGGGCTCGTAGCAGCGGGCTCCGGCGACTTGAGCGACCCCGGCCGGATGTTGATCCGGCCGGGGTCGCAGTCGTGCTTTCCGTACGGCGGACGGCGGAGCTCCGACTCCTGCATCCTCCTGCCCCAAATCCCGTACTCCTGCTCCGTGTTGGACGACCACGCCACCGGGCATCTCTCCGAGCACGGGCCATGCGGCTGCTACCGCCTCGTCCGTGGTTTGCCTCTCACCTGGGCTGACGAGATCGATGAGATGAAGGGAGAAGCGGCATGGAACATCACCCGCCTTCAGAACAGACCCCTGGTGGATCGTCTACGCCGCCTACGCCGCGGCCGTGGACCGGCGGCACCGGTGTCACGCGGCTTCCGATGCCGAACGCGATAGCAGCAGTGATCATCGCTGTCGCCGCGCTCGCCGGGGGCATCACCGTGCTGCTGGTGATGCCGGATGTACTGGAGGCGCTCGGCAGCGCCGTGACGATCACCGGTTCGGGCTTCACGCTGGCGGCGAAGGTCGCCGTCCCGCGCTGACCCCGGCTTGCCTACGGCTCCACGACGACTTCCTGGGCCGCGGCCGTCGTGTCGGCGACGAGGCGCGCGTCCAGCGGGACGTTGCGCTTGACCAGAGCGAGCGCGACCGGGCCGAGCTCGTGGTGCCGTACGGACGTCGTCACGAAACCGATCTTGCGGCCGTCGGGCCCCTCGTCCGCGAGCCGGATGTCGGTGCCCGCGGGCGGCAGGTGCACCTCGCTGCCGTCCAGGTGCAGGAAGACCAGGCGCCGCGGCGGCTTGCCGAGGTTCTGGACCCGGGCCACGGTCTCCTGGCCGCGGTAGCAGCCCTTCTGGAGGTGCACCGCGCTGCCGATCCAGCCCAGCTCGTGCGGGATGGTGCGGTGGTCGGTCTCGAAGCCCAGGCGGGGGCGGTGGTGCTCGACGCGCAGCGCCTCGTAGGCGAGCAGACCGACCGCGGGGCCGGACTTCTCCGCGAACGACTCCAGGTCCGCGCGGGGCAGGAACAGATCACGGCCGTACGGCGTCTCGCGTACGACGACCCCTTCCGGCACCTCGGCGATGGAACCGGCGGGAAGGTGGACGATCGCGAACTCGTCGGTGCGGTCGGCGACGTCGACCCGGTAGAAGAACTTCATCGACTCCAGGTAGGCGATCAGTGCCTCCTGGGTGCCGGGTTCGACGTGCGCCCACACCGTCGTGCCGTCGTCGACGAGATACAGCGCGTGCTCGATGTGGCCGTGCGCGGAGAGGATCAGCGCCTCGGTGGCCTGGCCCGTGGGGAGGTCGCTGACGTGCTGGGTGAGCAGCAGGTGCAGCCAGCTCAGGCGGTCGTCGCCGGTGACGGACACGACCCCGCGGTGCGAGAGGTCGACGAATCCGGTGCCGCCGGCGAGGGCGCGCTGTTCGCGGAACAGGTCGCCGTAGTGCGCGGCGACGCCTTCGTCCACGCCCTCGGCGGGGACGGCGCCGGGCAGGGACAGCAGGGGGCTCTTCATACGCATAAGCCTACGACTCGGTAGTTGAAGCCTTGAGAGAGCAGTCCTTGCAGCGGCCGAAGATCGCGAAGTGCTTCATGTCGGTCTCGAAGCCGAACTCCTGCCGGAGCTTCGCGGTGAAGTCGGCGGCCACCTTGATGTCCGCCTCGATGACGTTCTCGCAGTCGCGGCAGACCAGGTGGATGTGGTGATGGCGGTCGGCGAGGTGGTACGTCGGGGCCCCGTGCCCGAGATGGGCGTGGCTGACCAGGCCGAGCTCCTCCAGGAGCTCCAGGGTCCGGTAGACCGTGGAAATGTTGACCCCCGACGCCGTCTTCTTCACTTCCGTGAGGATGGCGTCGGGGGTCGCGTGCTCCAGGGTGTCCACGGCTTCGAGGACAAGCTGGCGCTGCGGCGTCAGCCGGTAGCCGCGCTGCCTCAGGTCGCTCTTCCAGTCGGTGCTCACCACACCCGGAAGTCTAGGACCTCTGGGTGCGGGACCTGCTGGAAGTGCGGGACCTGCTTGTGGTGCTGGACCTGCTTGGGGTGCGGGACCTACTTGAAGAAGGCGATCCCGTCGTCCGGCATGTCGTCGGGCAGGGCCTTGGCCCAGCGCTCGACGTCCTCCGGGGTGACGACCTTCTTCAGGTGGGCCGACATGTAGGGGCGCAGCTCGACCTCGGGGGTCTGCTTCTCGCCGACCCACATGAGGTCGCTCTTGACGTAGCCGTAGAGCCGCTTGCCACCGCTGTACGGCCCCGAGGCGGCCGTACGCGCGACGGCGTCGGTCACCAGGTCGATCTGCGGCTTCTGGGCGGCCATCTCGCCGTACCAGATCTCGACGACGCCGTCGTCTCGGACCATCGTCACCTCGACCTTGCGGTCGGCGTCGATGCGCCAGAAGCCGTGCTCGGACTCCAGCGGGCGGACCTTGTTGCCGTCGTTGTCCAGCACCCAGGTGTGGGAGTCGTACTCCAGGAAGTCCCGGCCGTCGTGGCCGAAGGTCACCTCCTGGCCGAAGTTGCACTTCTCCGAGCCGGGGAAGTCGTGCACGCCCGCGCCCGCCCAGTTGCCGAGCAGGAAGGCGAGCGGGACGAGGTCCTTGTGGAGGTCGGACGGGATCTCGATCATGAGTGGCGGTTCCTAGAGGGGGGTCAGCGCTGGCCCTGGTACAGCTTCTTCACGGTCAGACCGGCGAAGGCGAGAACGCCGACGCAGACCAGGACCAGCAGGGCTTCGAAGAAGATCTCCACGGGGTGCTCCTCGGATGAGCGGGGTGCGGTGCATGTACACAGGGCCGGGCCCCAGCTTACGCGGCCGGGGCCCGGGGGGCCGTGCGGGTCTCCTCAGCCCAGGAGCTGGCTCTGGAGGGCCACCGTCTGCTGGAAGGGGACGGGGTTGACGGTGCCCCTGCGGGACTGGACGACCAGGGCGAGTACGTCGCCGGCGCCGAGGTAGGCGTGGCGGGCCTACTCCTTGCCGTACGGCTTCGACTCGACGTAGACGGACGCGGTGATGTCGGGGATTCGGGCCGCGTCCGGGAACGCCTCGTCGGAGACGGAGTCGGGGGCGTCGCGCAGTTCGTAGCCGGGGCTGCCGTACGGGGCGATGTCCTCGCCGAACAGATCGTCCACGACGGCCGCGGTGTCGAACTGGAGCAGATAGATCCGGGTTGCGGGTGCCGTCGGGGGTGGTCCAGCCGCGGGCCGCGATGTGCCGCAGACCGTTCTCGGAGAGCTTCGTCCCGAGCTCGTCGCGGTCCTCCTTCTCGGCGTACTCCGGGAGCAGGTCCTTCGTCGGCAGCCAGCCGTCGGTACCGCTGAGCGCCTTGTCGAGGGTCGCCCCCCTGGGCGCGGGCAGCACGAGCGCCCGCAGATCGGCGTAGTGGCTGCCGGCCTTGTTCTCCTTGGCGAGCGGCCCCGGGCTCCCGGACGGCAACGGCGCCTTCGTCAACACCGGATAGACCCACCGCCCGTCCGACACGGTCCCCAGCCCCGGCACGTCCGTCCGCTCCATCCCGGCGATCCCGTACGCACTCCCGGCCCCGAACGCGGCGAAGGTGAGGAGGGCGGCGGTCCAGCGGAGCGTTGCTCGAAGGACTCGGCGGGTCTTGGGGGCGGGGTCTGGGGTGAGAGCGGGGTCTGGGGTGAGAGCGGGATCCGGGGCGGCTGCGGGCTCGGGCATGTGCGCGGCCTCGGGCGCGTGTGTGGGTTGCGGCTCGGGTGCGGGCTGTGGCTCGGGGGCGGGTGCGGCTTGCGGCGCGGGCGGGAGCACCGACGCCGAGGCGGGCGCGGCCACCGGGACCGGCGCGGGCTCGGACCGGAGCGGCGTCGCGGCCTCGGGCGCGGGTGCGGGTGCGGGCTCGGAGGCAGGCACGGCTTGCGGCGCGGGCGGGAGCACCGACGCCGAGGCGGGCGCAGGCGCCGGGACCGGCGCGGGCTCGGACCGGAGCGGCGTCGCGGCCTCGGGCGCGGGTGCGGGCTGCGGCTCGGAGGCAGGCACGGCTGGCGGCGCAGGCGCAAGCACCGACGCCGAGGCAGGCGCGGCCACCGGAACCGGCGCGGTCTCGGACCGGAGCGCCGCCGCGGGCTGCCGCTCGGACGTGGGCGGCTGAGAGCCCTGGTGCTCGGTCTGGTCCGTCCTACCGGGAACGGCCGTCTTCGGCGCCGCGCTGTAGGACTCGGCGACCGACGCCTGCTCGGTCTCGGCGCGCGGAACGGTCGCCTCGGGCTTCTCTTCCGTCTGCTCGGTCATACCGACTCCCCCGGTTCCGCGATGCGGTCGAGTTGTTCGCGCAGGAGCATCGCGATCGCTGTCTGCTGCATGGGCTTGGGGCTGTCCGCGGTGAGACCGACCAGGACGTTGCCCTGCTGGGCCCCGCAGAACATCGAGTCCAGCTTCTCGTCCTTGTCCGTGGGCAACAGGAAGCAGCGGGCGTCCTTGTGGCCCTCGATCCGGGGCCCCGCACGCAGGACGTCGCCGAGTGCGTCGAGGAACTCGTTCTGGTACTTGGTGATCCCGCGCGCCGCCGCCTTGTTGTCCAGCTGCGCGAGCTCGATGGTCACCGTGGAGGCCTTGTCCGTGTAGACGGAGGAGAGCTGGTCGGTGCTCAGGTAGCTGCGCATCGCGATACCCGTGAGCCGTTGCTTGTCGATCTGCTTCTCCAGCGCCTTGCGCTGACTACGGGGCAGCCCGGTCAGCGACTGCTTGCGCAGGGCCGTGGCCTCGGCACCGCTGAGCTGGGCGTCGTACCCGTACTCCCCGATGTCCGGCCCCCGGCTCCACCCGTCGGCGCCGTACGGCACGAGCATCGACGCCAGCCCCTTCGGCGCGGCCGCCTTCTCCTGGTCGGCGCCGCCCTTCGGGAACGTCCACACGGGCGCGCCCGCGTCACGGTCGGCGCCCTCGACGGTGATCACGGTGTAGCCGACCCCCGCGACGACCGCCACGGCCAGCACCGCGGACCCGATCACCACGGCGATACGGCCACGGCGCGCCGGCTTCTCGGCAGGCGCGGGAGTCACGGGTTCGCCGGCGACCGTGAGCTCCGCGGGGCCGACCTCGCCCACCTGCTGGTTCTCGCTCTCGTTCACAGCTTCTTCACCTGCCGCTCGGCCAGGTCCATGATCTTCGCCTTCGGGATCGGCTTGGTGTCCCAGACGAAGACCTTCATGACGATGTCCCCCCGCTGGGCGATGGCCGTGGCGTTGTACTGCGCCAGATAACCGGGCTTGGTGTCCGGCTTGGTGTGGACGTAGGCCATGCCGTTGTCGCTGCCCGGGACCGCCCAGCTCCTGGTGCCGCCCTCGGCGTCCTCGTAGTCGTTCTCGCCGTCGGCCATGTAGGAGGCCTGCAACTCCTGCTCCTGCCGGTACTGGATCAGGCGGATCTCGACACCGTAGGTACTGCCGACCTTCCAGCCCGTGTCAGCCGCGCGGCGGAACTCGCCGGAGACGAGTTCGCTGAACGCCCCGGCCGGCTTCTCGTACGTCTCCGCCATGTCGGCCAGCGTCATCCAGCCGTCGATGCCGGCCCACTCGGCGGCCTTGGCTCCGCTCGGCTTCTTCAGCAGCAGCTTGCGCAGGTCGCCGTCGGTCTTCACGCGGCGGTCCTGGGCCGCGGACAGCGGTTCGGGTGCCGGGCCCTTGGCCTGGACGAGCGTCGGCTGGGAGAGCGAGGACAGCTTCGTCGGCTCGCGGTCGGCCTGGATCAGGTAACCGGTACAGCTGCCGGCGACGACACCGAGCACGGCGGCGCCGGCGATCAGCATCGTGGTCCGTCCACGGCGGCGCGGCGACCGGCCCACCACCGGCGGGTCCGCCGCCAGGGCCGGTACCCCTGTTTCTTCTGCTACTTCGGGCACTTGCAAGACATCCCTCACACCCAACCTGAAGCGCGCATGCCATATACACGCGCACAGGTGACTCGTGATCGACGGCCGGAGTTGTAGCCGCGCTGGTTACGATTCGGCCATGGCGAAGAAGCTCGTGATCAAGGTGACCGCAGGGGCCGACGCCCCCGAGCGCTGTTCGCAGGCGTTCACCGTGGCGGCGGTGGCCGTGGCCAGCGGGGTGGACGTCTCGCTGTGGCTGACCGGGGAGTCGGCGTGGTTCGCGCTGCCGGGGCGGGCCGCCGAGTTCGAACTGCCGCACGCCGCCCCGCTGCCCGACCTGCTCGACTCGATCCTCGCGGGCGGCCGGCTCACCCTGTGCACCCAGTGCGCGGCCCGCCGGGACATCACGGAGAAGGACGTCATCGAGGGCGTACGGATCGCGGGGGCGCAGGTCTTCGTGCAGGAGGCGCTGGCCGACGGGACGCAGGCGCTCGTCTACTGAGTCCCGGGAGCGGCAGGCGGCAGGCGTCTGGATGCGTGCCCGTTCGTACTGCCGTGGAATACCGCCCGTTGGGCAGGGCACGAGAAGAACTCAGCGACAGCGCCCTCGTCCTGTCACAGGTGATCGACAATCTCGCGGTCCCCTGGCCCGACGGGGCTACTCTCACGCTCGACGGCCACCCGTCCGTCGACACCACCGCCGCTCTGGGGGAACCGACCGTATGCGCGCCCTGCGAATACTTCTGATCATCACCGTGATCCTCGGCGGGCTGTTCGTCGCCGCCGACCGTCTGGCGGTCCACTTCGCGGAGGGCGAGGTCGCGGACCGGCTGAAGACGCAGGAGGGGCTGACCACGACGCCGAGCGTGGACATCAAGGGCTTCCCGTTCCTGACCCAGGTGGCCGGCGGTGAGCTCGACGACGTCGAGGTCGGGATGAAGGACTACGCCGCGGACACCGGGACCAGCGGGGGCACGATCCGTATCGACGACCTGAACGCCGCCATGAAGGGCGTCGCGTTCTCCGGCGACTACAGTTCCGCCACCGCCACCGCGGCCGCCGGGACCGCGACCATCGCCTACGACCAGCTGCTGAAGGCCGCGGGGTCCGCGGAGGCCCGGCTTCCGCTCGGTGTCACCGCCAAGGTCGTCGGCCTCTCCGACGGCGGGAACGGCAAGATCAAGGTCGACATCAAGTTCAGCGCCCTGGAGAAGCCCGTCTCGGTGCTCAGCACCGTCAGCGTCGTCGACGGCGACACCGTGCGGGTGCACGCCGACTCGATCCCGAGCTTCGGGAACATCACCCTCGCCGATTCCGACTTCCGTTCGGTCGCCGACTT
Source organism: Streptomyces sp. SLBN-8D4 (assembly GCF_049739545.1). NCBI lineage: Bacteria > Bacillati > Actinomycetota > Actinomycetes > Kitasatosporales > Streptomycetaceae > Streptomyces > Streptomyces sp. SLBN-8D4. The sequence goes on along the minus strand of NZ_JBMGQC010000001.1, from coordinate 5,272,022 downwards.
CGACCAGAAGATCGAGGGCCTGCCGGGCGGTATCAAGCTCGACCGGGTCGAAGCGGGTGCGAACGGTGTGGAGATCGCGGTGAAGGGTTCGGACGTCAAGCTGGCCGGGTAGGACGAGCCGGGCAGGACGAACGACAGGCCGGAGGCCGCGCGTCCGACAGGCGAGACGGTGACGTCCGTACCGTAGATGTGATGACGACTACACGCGCCCGGGAACCGTGGGACCACGGCCCGGGCGCCCTTCTGGTCCCACATCCCGGACGATCGCATCTCAGCATGCGACACACCGGTGACATGCCGGTATGTCCGTCCCTACGATCGACCACTATGAAGCGACAGGCGGATCTCACGAAGCGGCGGGCAGTAGACCTGTGCCGCGTCGCCGCCATGCTCTGTCGCCCCTTCTGAGCGGACGGCACCGACCTCCGCATCCCCCCTGCCCTGGACTCTCAGGCATCCGTGCGCCCCGCGCACCCTTCCGCACGCCCCGCCGCAACTGCCCCGGAGGAGAAAGAGCATGAGCCGCAGCGACGTCCTGGTCGATGCCGACTGGGTCGAGGCCAACCTCGACAACCCCGACATCGCGATCGTGGAGGTGGACGAGGACACGTCCGCCTACGAGAAGAACCACATCCGCAACGCGATCCGCATCGACTGGACCAAGGACCTGCAGGACCCGGTCCGCCGCGACTTCGTCGACCAGGAGGGCTTCGAGAAGCTCCTGTCGGCCAAGGGCATCGCCAACGACACCCTGGTGATCCTCTACGGCGGCAACAACAACTGGTTCGCGTCCTACGCCTACTGGTACTTCAAGCTGTACGGCCACGAGAACGTCAAGCTTCTCGACGGCGGCCGCAAGAAGTGGGAGCTGGACGCCCGCGAGCTGGTCGAGGAGGTCCCGGAGCGCCCCGAGACCACTTACACGGCCAAGCCGCAGAACAAGTCCATCCGCGCCTTCCGTGACGACGTCGTCGCCGCGATCGGCTCGCAGAACCTGGTGGACGTCCGGTCCCCCGACGAGTTCTCCGGCAAGCTGCTCGCCCCGGCCCACCTGCCGCAGGAGCAGTCGCAGCGTCCGGGCCACGTCCCGTCCGCGCGCAACATCCCGTGGTCGAAGAACGCCAACGACGACGGCACCTTCAAGTCGGACGACGAGCTCAAGGAGCTCTACGCCGACGAGCAGGTCGACCTCGCCAAGGACACCATCGCGTACTGCCGCATCGGTGAGCGCTCGGCCCTGACCTGGTTCGTGCTGCACGAGCTGCTCGGTGTCGAGAACGTCAAGAACTACGACGGCTCCTGGACCGAGTACGGCTCCCTGGTCGGCGTTCCGATCGAGCTCGGCGCCAACAAGTAAGACACCCCGTCCAACCCGACCGGCCTTCCTTCCGGTCAGACCCTTCTGAATCTGGAGAAAGACATGTGTGGAGCGAAGGCCGGCGGCCCCGACGCCTCGACGATCAAGCCCGGTGAGACCACGATCCAGGGCCAGGTGACGCGTGACGGCGAGCCTGTGGTGGGTTACGTCCGCCTCCTGGACTCGACCGGCGAGTTCACGGCGGAGGTCCCGACCTCCGCGACGGGCCAGTTCCGCTTCTACGCGGCCGAGGGCACCTGGACCGTCCGCGCCCTGGTTCCGGGCGCCACCGCCGACCGCACGGTCGTCGCCCAGCAGGGCGGCCTGGCCGAGGTCGCGATCGCCGTCTGAGGCAGCCGACCAGCTGATCGGCCGAAGGGCCGTACCCCGGATCACGGGGTACGGCCCTTCGGCCTTGCCGGGCCTACATTGGACGTATGTTGGCACGCCGACGTCATGTCTACTTCGCCATGATGGGCACCTGTATCGGGCTGTTCGTCCTGGCCTGGGGAGTCGTGCGGCTCTGGTCGATACCGGTGGCCGTGGGGATGTGCGTGGTCGCCATGGTGATCCCGCCGGTGGCCGCGATGGTCGCCAACCGGCGCGGACCCGACGACCGCTGGTGGGACGACCCCTCCGGCGACCCCAAGTCCGACGAGTGGTGGGACGAGCTGGACGGGAAGCGGCGGCGGCAGTAGGAAAGGCGGGCATGTCCTTCTCCGCGCGGCTGTCCACCGTGGTCCTCAAGGAGCCGACCTGTACGTCCCGCCGGTCTGGCCCACGCGCAAGCCAGGCGACCGGCAGATGATGCTGCACCTCGACGTCGAGGTGGACGATCCGGAGGCCGAGACCGCGCGGGCGGTGGCGCAGGGAGCGCGGCTCGCCGGGCACCAGCCCCAGGACGACATACGGGTGCTCTACGACCCGTCCGGGGCACCCGTTCTGCCCCTGGACCGAGACGCCCCCGCCGGCCTAGCCGATCGCCCGGCCCAGCACGTACACCGCCGGGGCCGACGCGGCCAGCGGCAGGGCCACGCCGGCCGTGAAGTGCACGAAGCGGGAGGGGTAGTCGTAGCTCGCGACCCGGTGGCCGATCAGCGCGCACACCGCCGCGCCCGCACCGAGCAGGGCGCCCTTCGCGCCGAGGCCCGTCATGCCGCCCACGGCGATGCCCGCGCCCGCCGCGGCGAGCAGCGAGACGACCACGGAGGCCGCGGTGGGCAGGGGCAGCGCGCGTGCCAGGACCGCCACGGCCACCGCGGCCGCGCCCACCGTCACCGCGTCCGGGTCCGCCGCGAGGTGGCCGGTGGCGACGATCGCCAGGGCCGCCGAGGCGACGGTCGCCATCAGGCCGTACATCCGCTCGTCGGGGTCGGCGTGCGAGCGGAGCTGCATGACCAGGCTGAGCAGGACCCAGACGCCGAGGGTGCCGAGGATCGCCGCGGGCGCGTTCTCCCGGCCGGCCGTCAGCACGGCCGCGTCCGCGACCAGCGCGCCGAGGAACGCCAGCGCGATGCCCTGCCGGGCGGGCCACATGCCGTTCAGCCGGAACCAGCCGGCCGCGGTGACGGCCTGGAGGACGACGAGCGGTACGAGGAGGGCGTACGACCCGACGGCCGCCGCACCGGAGAGCAGCAGGCCGAGCAGCGCGGTGAGCGCGGCGGGCTGGATGCCGGGTTCGATGATCGGGGACCGGCCTTCGAGCCGGGCACGCTGGGCGTCGGTGACGCGGGCGTTGCCGGCGACGGTGGCGGGGCCGTAGCCGGAGGTGTCGGCCCCGGGGGCGGCGGGTGCGGAAGCCGTCGGCGCGGGTCCGTAGGCGCCCGGACCGGGAGCACCTGCTGGGGAACCATAGGGGCCGGGCGAAGGTGCCGGGGAGCCGTACGCGCCGGGGCCCTGTCCGGGTGCGGCGGCCCCCTGCTGCCCCGCTCCGTATCCCTGGGCCTCCGCGTCGTACGTCTGCTGGGGCGGATACGCCGTCTCCGCGGCCCCCGCGGCCGGTGCCTGGACCTGGGTGTCCCAGGTCTGGCCCTGCCACTGCTGGGTGTACTGCTGCTGGGCGGCCTGCGGGTCGTCGTACTCCTGCTGGGCCGGCCAGCCCTGCTGCGAGTACGGGTCGTAACCCTCGTACGGCTGGTTCGTCATCGTCACCCTCCTGCGAACGGCGGAAGCACCTCGACCGTGCCGCCGTCGGCCAGCCGTACCGTCTCATGTCCGCGGGTGCCCACGGGGTCACCGTCGACGAGGAACGAGCATCGCCGCAGGACGCGCACGAGTTCACCGGGGTGTCGCTCGCGCGCCGCGTCCAGCGCCTCGGCGAGGGTGGCCGCGTCGAACGGCTCCTCGGCGATCCCGGCCGCGGCCTTCGCGGCGGCCCAGTAGCGCACCGTGACCTTTGGCATCCGCTTCCTCAATCGATCGGTGGTGTACGGGGCCAGGCTAGCCGCCCGCTGTGACAGCCCAGTCCCCGATACGGCCCAGCAGCTCGTCGCCGACCGCGTGCTCGGCGTGGCCCATGGGCTCGATCCACAGCTCGCCGTGGTCGCCGGCGGCCTCGGCGAGCATCCGCGGGTGGTCGAGGGGGAAGTAGCCGTCGCGGTCGCCATGGACGATGAGCAGGGGGGTGGGGGCGATCCTCGGGACCGCCTCGACCGGGGAGAGCGGGACGGGGTCCCAGTCGCGGTGGTGGATGCGCGTACGGAATCCGTAGCGGCTGACCAGGCGGCCCGAGGGGCGGGTCACCAGCCAGTGGAGTCTGCGCATGGGGGCTGTGCCGCGGTAGTACCAGCGGGCCGGTGCGCTGACCGAGACCACCACGTCCGTGTGCGCGTCCGGGTGCGCGTCCGTGCGGCCTCCGGTCTCCCGCCGGTACAGCGCCGCGTGCCGCAGCACCACCGAACCGCCCATGGAGAAGCCGACGGTCGCCACGCGCGCGTGGCCGAGTTCGCGGGCCCACGCCACTGCGGCGGCCAGATCCAGCACCTCGCGGTCGCCGACCGTCGAGCGCCCGCCGGAGGCTCCGTGGCCGCGGAAGGAGAACGTGACCACGCCGCCGTACCGCGTGAACGCCTCCACCACCCGGCGAACATGAGGGCGATCCACGTCGCCGGTGAAACCATGCGCGATCACGAACACCAGGTCACGCGCGGGTGGCCGGGAGGCGTCGTATACGAAGGAGGGCGGATCGTATACGGAATCGATCGTCACGCCGTCGTCGGTGTGCAGAAACGTCCGTATAGGTGCAGGTCTGCGCGTCTCAGAGTGCGGACTGACGGTGGAACGCACCACACGACCTGCCGGATCAATGCTCATGTGGGCTATTCTCGTCGGAACAGGACTCGGGCAATGCAGCCCCCGGGTCCTTTTGTGCTTTCGGATACCCCTGTATACGAAAGCCATGACCTCGCGGGACCGAGGAGGAACCAGACATATGAGTTCTCTGCTGCTCCTGACCAATGCCCTCCAGCCGTCGACGGAGGTGCTTCCGGCCCTCGGCCTGCTCCTGCACAACGTGCGCGTGGCTCCGGCGGAAGGCCCCGCACTCGTCGACACCCCCGGTGCCGACGTCATCCTCATCGACGGACGCCGCGACCTGCCCCAGGTCCGCAGCCTGTGCCAGCTGCTGCGCTCGACCGGGCCCGGCTGTCCGCTCATCCTCGTCGTGACCGAGGGCGGCCTGGCCGCCGTCACCGCCGACTGGGGCATCGACGACGTGCTCCTCGACACCGCCGGTCCGGCCGAGGTCGAGGCGCGGCTGCGGCTCGCCATGGGCCGGCAGCAGATCGTCAGCGACGACTCCCCCATGGAGATCCGCAACGGCGACCTGTCGGTGGACGAGGCGACCTACTCCGCCAAACTCAAGGGCCGGGTCCTCGACCTCACCTTCAAGGAGTTCGAGCTCCTGAAGTACCTCGCCCAGCACCCGGGCCGCGTCTTCACGCGCGCGCAGCTGCTCCAGGAGGTCTGGGGCTACGACTACTTCGGCGGCACCCGGACGGTCGACGTGCACGTACGACGGCTGCGCGCGAAGCTCGGCCCCGAGCACGAGTCGCTGATCGGAACCGTCCGGAACGTCGGTTATCGATTCGTTACGCCCGAGAAGGGCGACCGGGTCAGCGACGAGGCGAAGGCCAAGGCGGACCGGGCAAAGACGGAGGATGTGGACGAGAGCGTCGCCCTTGAGGACGTAGAGGCGTAGCGGGCCCCGCGCATGGGCATGGCTTCGGCACCGACGTACTCCCGCATGCCGCTCGGCGGGAGTACAGGGACCTCCTTCACGCCCTGCCCAGAGCGGGTTTATCCGCGTAGACTCCGCGCGTGGCCAAGGTAACCAGGGATGACGTGGCGCGGTTGGCGGGAACGTCCACCGCCGTAGTCAGCTATGTCATCAACAACGGACCCCGGCCGGTCGCCCCGGCCACGCGCGAGCGTGTCCTCGCCGCGATCAAGGAGCTGGGGTACCGGCCCGACCGGGTCGCCCAGGCGATGGCGTCCCGGCGCACCGATCTCATAGGCCTGATCGTGCCGGACGCGCGCCAGCCGTTCTTCGCGGAGATGGCGCACGCGGTCGAACAGGCCGCGTCCGAGCGCGGCAAGATGGTGCTCGTCGGGAACTCCGACTACATCGGCGAACGCGAGGTCCACTACCTGCGGGCGTTCCTCGGGATGCGGGTCTCCGGGCTGATCCTGGTCTCGCACGCGCTGAACGACAACGCCGCCGCCGAGATCGACGCGTGGGACGCCCGGGTCGTGCTGCTGCACGAGCGGCCCGAGGCGATCGACGACGTGGCCGTCGTCCTCGACGACCTCACCGGGGCCAAGACCGCCGTCGAGCACCTGCTGGGCCATGGCTACCCCTACGTCGCCTGTATGGGCGGTACGGCCGACACCCCCTCCGTCGGCGACCCGGTCTCCGACCACGTCGAGGGCTGGCGCCAGGCCATGGAGGAGGCCGGGCTGCCGACCGAGGGACGGCTCTTCGAGGCGCCGTACAACCGCTACGACGCGTACCAGGTGGCGCTCGGGGTGCTCGCCGGGCCCGATCGGCCGCCCGCCATCTTCTGCTCCACCGACGACCAGGCCATCGGCCTGCTGCGGGCCGCGCGCGAGCTGCGCATCGACGTGCCGGGGGAACTGGCGGTCATCGGGTTCGACGACATCAAGGAAGCCGCGCTCGCCGATCCGCCGATGACGACCATGGCGTCGGACCGGTCGGCGATGGCCCGGGCCGCGGTGGATCTGGTGCTCGACGACGGGCTCCGGGTCGCGGGGTCCCGGCGGGAGCGGCTGAAGGTGTTCCCGTCGAAGCTGGTCGTGCGGCGCTCCTGCGGCTGCGAGTGAGTTCCTGAAGACCGTCTGAGAACATCCGGCCGGAGGCCAGCGGCGGCTTTATATCGGGCATACGAGGTTCTGCCGGGCTTCTCAGCAAGCACTCAGGAAGCTCTCATGGTCGCGGGACAAGCTTTTTGTCATGACCGAGAGCTTCCGCCGCGACGGCGAGTACGAGCAGTACGACAACCCCCACCAGGGCGCCCAGCAGCAGCACGCTTCGTCGCCCGTGAACCCCGAGTGGCCGCCCCCGCCGGCCCAGCCGCCCGCGGCGCCCCCGCAGCCGGTCGTCGAGCCGGCCACCGTGTGGCCGGGACACCAGCAGCCTCAGGCGCAGCCCGCCGCCTTCGCCTCCGGGGGCGCCGGCTCCTACGGCGGCGACGGCAACGGCGGCGGAACCGCTCTCCTCACCGCGGAGCCCGGCGCACCCGCCCCCGCTCCGAAGCGGCGCACCCGCGGCCCCCTCGCCCTCCTCGCCGCCGTCGCGATCGTCGCCGCGGCGATAGGAGGCGGCACCGCCTACGGCATCCAGGAGCTGACCGGCAACGACACCGTCGCCTCCAGCAGCACCAGCACCAACGTGGTGCCGTCCTCCGCGAAGGGCACGGTCGCCGGGGTCGCCAAGGCGGTCAGCCCGAGCATCGTCGAGATCAACGCCACCTCGAACGCCGGGGAGTCCACCGGATCCGGTGTGATCATCACCAGCGACGGCGAGATCATCACCAACAACCATGTCGTCTCCGGCGCCTCCACCATCAAGGTGAGCACCAGCGACGGCAAGTCCTACACCGCGAAGGTCGTCGGCACCGACAGCAAGAAGGACCTCGCCCTCATCAAGCTGGAGAACGCCTCCGGTCTGACCCCGGCCACCCTCGGCAACTCCGCCGGCGTCCAGGTCGGCGACCAGGTCGTGGCGATCGGCTCCCCCGAGGGCCTGACCGGCACCGTGACCAGCGGTATCGTCTCCGCCCTCAACCGGGACGTCACCGTCTCCACGGACGAGGGCCAGAGCCAGGGCCAGGGGCAGGGCGGAGGCGGCCAGTGGCCGTTCGAGTTCGGCGGGCAGCAGTTCAACGGCGACACCGGCTCCTCGACGACGACGTACAAGGCGATCCAGACCGACGCGTCCTTGAACCCGGGCAACTCCGGCGGCGCGCTGATCGACATGAACGGCAACATCATCGGCATCAACTCGGCGATGTACTCGGCCACTTCGGACTCGTCCACGGCCGGAAGCGCGGGTCTCGGCTTCTCCATCCCGATCAACACCGTCAAGTCCGACCTGGCCACGCTGCGGGCCGGCGGCTCCGACAGCTGACCCCCCGACCCTCGCGAGGAGTACGTCATGATCAAGCAGGTTTCGCACACGGTGGCCGGTACCGACCCGGCCGGAATCGCCCTGGCCCTCGACGTGGCGTACGCACTGCACGCCCCGGCACCCCGGGCGCCCGAGGTGGCGTCCCCGGCGGTGGCCCGGCGCGGGGCGGCCGCCGCCCGCGGCCGCCGCCGTACCGTACGCGGCTGACCCCCCGCACAGCACGTCCTTCAGCGCCGGCGGGGAACCGTGCGAGGCTGAAAGCGCTCACTCCCTTCAGTCCCCCGTTCTCCGACCGCACCCGAGGAATCCCCAGCCATGAGCCCCGCCGAAGGCGACCGTGACCCCCAGCGCATCCTGATCGTCGACGACGAGCCGGCGGTGCGCGAAGCACTCCAGCGCAGCCTCGCCTTCGAGGGCTACGACACCGAGGTCGCCGTGGACGGAGCCGACGCGCTCGACAAGGCGACCGCGTACCGGCCCGACCTGGTCGTCCTCGACATCCAGATGCCCCGCATGGACGGGCTCACGGCCGCCCGGCGCATCCGCGGCGCGGGCGACACCACCCCCATCCTGATGCTGACGGCCCGCGACACGGTCGGCGACCGGGTCACCGGGCTCGACGCGGGCGCCGACGACTACCTGGTCAAGCCGTTCGAGCTGGACGAGCTGTTCGCCCGGGTCCGTGCGCTGCTGCGGCGCAGCTCCTACGCGGCGGCGGCCGGGGCGGCGGCCGTCGACGACGAGGCGCTCACCTTCGCCGATCTGCGGATGGACCTCGCGACGCGTGAGGTCACCCGGGCGGGGCGGCCGGTGGAGCTGACCCGGACGGAGTTCACCCTGCTGGAGATGTTCATGGCCCACCCGCGCCAGGTGCTGACGCGTGAGCAGATCCTGAAGGCGGTGTGGGGCTTCGACTTCGAGCCCTCATCCAACTCCCTGGACGTCTACGTCATGTACCTGCGTCGCAAGACGGAGGCGGGCGGTGAGCCGCGGCTCGTGCACACGGTGCGGGGCGTGGGCTACGTGCTGCGGCAGGGTGGCGCGGAGTGAAGAGGCTCCGACGGCGGTACCGCTCCCTTCCGATCCGGTCGCGGCTGGCGCTGCTGGTGGCGGCGGCGGTGGCGTTCGCGGTGGCGGCGGTTTCGGTGACGTGCTGGTTCATCGTGCAGGGGAAGCTGTACGACCAGGTCGACGGTGACCTGAAGGAGATGGCGAGCAGGCCCGGCACGGTCCAGTCGCTGATCGCGAGGTGCACGCAGACTCCGGAGAAGATCACGCAGGTCTTCCCCGGCCGGAACAACTACGTCCAGGCGATCAAGACGGAGGGCGCCCCCTGCGTCGACCCGAACTCCCCGGGCACGGTCGAGGTGACCGGCGCCGACAAGACCGTCATCGAGAGCGCGAACGACAGCACGATCTACTTCCGCAACGGCACCGACACGAACGGCAACTCCGTGCGGGTGCTGACCCGGTACCTGGGCGTCGACACGAACGACTCCCGGGGTGTCGCCCTGCTTCTCGCGACCCCCCTCAAGGGCACCCAGTCCACCCTCAACGAACTCGCCCTCATCCTCCTGCTCGTCTCCGGCATCGGAGTCCTCGGTGCCGGTGCCGCGGGTCTCTTCGTGGCCCGGGCCGGTCTCCGTCCCGTCGACAAGCTCACCGAGGCCGTCGAGCACGTGGCCCGGACGGAGGACCTCGGCATCCGCATCCCCGTCGAGGAGGACGCCGAGGACGAGGTCGCCCGGCTGTCCCGGTCCTTCAACTCGATGACGAGCTCCCTCGCCAACTCCCGCGAGCTCCAGCAGCAGCTCATCGCCGACGCGGGGCACGAGCTGCGCACCCCGCTCACCTCCCTGCGCACCAACATCGAACTCCTCACCCGCAGCGAGGAGACCGGCCGCCCCCTCCCCGAGGCCGACCGCAAGGCGCTGCTCGCCTCGGTGAAGGCACAGATGACCGAACTGGCGGCCCTGATAGGAGACTTGCAGGAGCTGTCCCGCTCGGAGGGCCAGCGCGGCGAACGGGTGCAGGTCGTCTCGCTGGAGGACACCGTCGAGGCGGCCCTGCGCCGGGCACGGCTGCGCGGACCCGAGCTGACCATCAACGCCTCGCTGGAGCCCTGGTACACCCGCGGGGAACCGGCCGCTCTGGAGCGCGCGGTGGTCAACGTCCTGGACAACGCGGTGAAGTTCAGCCCCGGGGCCGGCACCGTCGAGGTGCGGCTCAGCGACGGTGTGCTGACCGTCCGGGACCACGGCCCCGGCATCCCCGACGAGGAACTCCCGTACGTCTTCGACCGCTTCTGGCGCTCCCCCAGCGCCCGCGCCCTGCCCGGTTCCGGGCTCGGCCTGTCCATCGTGGCCCGCACGGTCCAGCAGTCCGGCGGCGAGGTCACCCTCGGTCACGCCGAGGGCGGCGGCACCATCGCGACCGTACGACTGCCGGGGGCGCCGACTCCGCCACCGGAGGCTCCCGCCGTCGCACTGTGACCGCGAAGCTGTCGATGTCCTGTCAACCCTCACGCGTTCTCGACCCTACTCACGGGTTCTCTGCCAGCTTCCTGAGTCGTCGAACAGGTGCCCCACGCATCTGTCCTCAGCACTCAGGAGTGAAGAACCCCCCATGCGTTCGTTTCGTACATCGACTCTGAAGAAGAGCCTCCTCGCCGCCGCGTCCGCGGCCCTCGCCGTCACCGGTCTGCTGGCCGGCGCGGGGGCCGCGCAGGCCGCCGGTCCCGGCGGGGCCCAGAACGTCCGGGGCGTCGACCCCGGGAACACCGACGTCATGCTGGACCGGCTGTGCGGCCAGGAATCCAGCCTCACCGGCGTCTACGGCGCGCTCAACGTCGACACCGGCGAGTTCAAGACGCGGGACGAGTACCTGCGGGACATCGTCGGGCTGTGGGTGCCCGCCGGGCCGTGGGAGCTGTTCCGCGGCTGGTGCGGGTACGCGCAGGCCTCGACCTGGTCCGTGAAGGGCGAGCCCGTCCGCACCTCCGAGTGGACCGGCAACCACGGCACGACCGAGGACAAGGTGACCTTCGTCAGCGGGTACAGCACCAAGACCTTCGCCAAGAAGAGCGTCGGCGCCAGCATCAGCCTCTCGCTGGCCAAGAGCATCTTCTCGGGCACCCTGGGCGGCAGCGCCGGCTACGAGTGGGGCTGGGAGAAGACCTCGTCCTTCGAGCGGCGCAGCGAGAAGTCCATACCGCCGTGCACCCAGGTGGCGACGACCTGGACGCCGTACCAGCGGGTGGTCCGCGTGAACCCGGTGTTCTACGTCGAGGACTACCAGTGGAACAAGGGCGACGGGGACGTCACCGCGCACACCTGGCGTGGCCGGGACGCGAGCTGGAAGACGATCTACTCGTACGGCTACTACATCGACGGCATCTCAGACAAGCTCCTGCCGAACGGTCAGCCGGACGGCCGTGAGGACAAGTGGCAGGAGAACCTCGACCCGAAGTCCTGCGCCAAGTAGGCGAATTCAGGCGGCAACCTTCCGTGCGGGAGCGGCGACTGCTCTGCGGTCCCTGCCCCCGCACGGAACGGATTCCCCCCATGACCCAGCATCGCCGACGCCGAACCACCTCTCTCGCCCTCGGTGTTCCGCTCGTCCTGACGGCCGCCGGAGGGCTCGTTCACGGCTTCCTGCCCGGCGCCCAGTCCCAGGCCTCCGCCGCCACCACCGCCGCCCCCGCCTGGGCCACCGCCACCGCGGACGGCTTCGCCTCCGTCGACGCGCTGGGCCAGAACGGCACCTACGGCGGCCAGGACGGTCGGCTCGTCACCGTGAAGACGCTCGCCGACCTGGAGAAATACGCGACGGCCGCCGAACCGTACGTCATCGTCGTCGCCGCGACGATCACCATGGACCCGGTCGGGAAAGAGATCAAGGTCCAGAGCAACAAGACCATCATCGGGTCCGGGACCTCCGGGCAGATCGTCGGCGGCGGCTTCTTCCTGGGCGCCGGCGTGCACAACGTCATCATCCGGAACCTGACCATCCGGGACGCCTACCAAGGTGTCTGGAACGACAAGGAACACGACTTCGACGCCATCCAGATGGACGGCGCCCACCACGTGTGGATCGACCACAACGACCTGCGGCACATGGCCGACGGGCTCATCGACGTCCGCAAGGACAGCACCTATGTGACCGTCTCCTGGAACAAACTCAGCCAGGACAACAAGGCGTTCGGCATCGGCTGGACGGAGAACGTCGTCACCGACATCACCATCCACCACAACTGGGTGCGGGAGACGGAGCAGCGCAACCCGTCCACCGACAACGCGGCCCACGCCCACCTCTACAACAACTTCCTTGAGGACGTGGCCGGGACGGACATCAGCTCCTCCTACGGCAACTACTCGCGGGGCGCGACCAGGATGGTCCTGGAGAACTCCTGGTTCCAGGGCTTCAAGAACCCCGTCATCAAGGACAGCACCGCGAGCATCGTGCAGAAGGGCAACACCTTCGTGGGCACGAGCGGCCGGAACGAGAGCGGGGGGACCGCCTTCGATCCGAAGACGTACTACGCCTACACGCTCGACAGGACGGCCGACGTGCCCGCGCTGCTCAAGTCCGGTGCCGGGCCACGCGGTTCCCTCGGTACGACGACGACCGCCACCACCAAGGCGGCGGCCACGACGCTCACCGTCGCCAAGGACGGCAGCGGCCAGTACTCGACCGTGCAGGCCGCGGTGAACGCCGTACCGTCGGGCAACTCCTCGCGGGTGGTGATCTCCGTGAAGCCGGGGACGTACCGCGAACTGGTCAAGGTGCCGTCCAACAAGCCGCACGTGACCATCCAGGGCACGGGTTCCAGCCGCGGTGACACGGTGATCGTCTACAACAACGCGTCCGGGACGCCCAAGCCCGACGGCTCGGGCACGTACGGCACCGGCGGCAGCGCCACCGTCGCCGTCGAGGCCGACGACTTCCAGGCCCGCAACCTGACCATCTCCAACGACTTCGACGAGGCCGGCCACCAGGACATCGCCAACCAGGCCGTTGCCCTGCGCACCGCCGCCGACAAGGTGTTCCTCGACGGGGTCATCGTCAGCGGCGACCAGGACACCCTGCTGGTGGACACCGCGGCCAAGGAGAAGCTGGGCCGTGTCTACATGAAGAACTCCTATGTCGTCGGCAACGTCGACTTCATCTTCGGCCGGGCCACCGCCGTGATCGACAAGTCCGTCATCACGCTGAAGAAGCGCTGGAACGGCACCTCGGCCGGCTACGTCACCGCGCCCAGCACCGCCGCGAACCGCAAGGGCATCCTCATCGCCAACTCGACGGTCAACGGGGACGTCTCCTCCGCGAGCTTCTACCTGGGCCGCCCCTGGCACGCCGGCGGCGACACGACCCTCGACCCGCAGACCACCGTCCGCAACACGTCGTTGAGCGCCGCGGTCAAGTCCACGCCGTGGACCGACATGAGCGGCTTCTCCTGGAAGGACGACCGGTTCGCGGAGTACAGGAACACCGGCGCGGGCTCGGGTGCGGCCTCCTCCGACCGGCCGCAGCTGACCGACGCGCAGGCCACCGGCGAGGAGGTCGCGGACTGGCTGGGCGACTGGACGCCGAGCGCGGCCTGATCTGCCCGGCTCCTCTGTCAGTGCCTCGACCTAGGCTGGTTGTCCGGATCGAGCAGGACTGACGGGGGAGCGGAAAAGTGATGCGTATCGAGAGGCATCGGGTCGGCGAGGCAGCCGTTTCGGCGGTGCGGAAGGACTTCGCGAACAGGATCGGTTCGCAGGTCCACTCCATGTCCAAGGCCGGCCCGGTGACGGCGTGGGAGTGGTGGCTGATCGCCCAGGAGTTCGTCGAGTACCTCGGCGCGCTCTCGGTGGAGACCCCCGACCTCCACTCCCCCGAGGCCAAGGCGGTCCTGGAGGACGCCGCCGAGGCGGCCGCCGGCGCGGTGGCGTACGCGGCGTACTTCCCGCGCGACCACTTCGAGGTCTTCCTCACCTACCCCGACTGGGGCCTGGTGTACGACCGCGAGCCCGGCGGCACCCCGGAGCCGGTCACGGCCGCCAAGTGGCTGGACGCCTTCTGCCTGGCGATCCTCGTCGAGAAGGCCCAATGGCACGGCGAGGCCTTCCACTTCGCGCGCGAGGTGCCCCAGCAGGGCCGCTCCGGACGCCCCGACACCGAACTGATCAACGGCTTCATGGCGTACGTCATCGGCGACACCGGCGACGACGACGCCGACTGTCCGCCCTCGCGGGAACAGAAGCTCAGCGCGCTCGACGCGGCGCTCGACCGGGTCCGGGCACTGGAGAAGGAGACCGGTGAGCGGCTCGCCGACCAGCCGTACGGCATCGGGCTGAAGGCGCTGCGCGCGCTGACCGCGGGCGACCGGGAGGGGTTCGGCGAGGCGGTCGTCCGCCTGCTGAGGCCGCTGACCGGCACCCCCGGACCGGGAGCGCGGCCGGGCAGTCTCCTCCCCCTCCTGCCGATCGCCCTGACGGCGCTGGCGCACCGCGACGAGGGCTGGCCGCCGGCCGTCGACAGCGACTATCTGCCGGACGCGCTGGTCACCGGGTTCAGGGCCACCCCGCCGCGGGTGGGGCCCTACGGCCGGGACCGCCGCCCGGACGCGGTGGCCGAACTCGCCGCGGGCGTGGTCGAGTTCGGGCGGGCCCTGGAGCCGCGCCCCCTGGACCCGGACAGCGAGGAGCAGTTCGAGCGGTACACCCGCGACGCCGTCACCCCGGTGCCGGGCAAGTCGCTCACCACCTTCGAGCTGGCCTACGCCGTCACCTATCAGGAGCTCCTCTTCCGCACCCGGGCCTCGCACACGCCCGACGCGAGCGACGCCCAGCTGCGGAACCTGCGGCTGGCCGCGGAGCTGGGGGCCGCGCTGTTCCGTACGACGCTGGCGGAGCCCGGCACCGACGTGCCGGTGACGATCGACGGCCGGACGGTCACGTACCCCGCCTGCCGGGACGAGGACGCCGGGCCGGGGGCGTGGCACCGGGCAGTGCACCTCGCGCTGATCACGGGCCGGCGGGAGCATCTGGCGCCGCTGGTCCTGGCGGGGCCGGAGCGGGTCGGCCAGGACCGCTCCGTGTCGGCCTCCTACCGGCGGGCCCTGCACGCCTATCTGCGCGGCGCGGACCCCGGACCGGCCACGGACCAGGCCCTGCGGGACGCCGGGAAGACCCGCGACCAGGGGTTCCTGCCGCCGCCCGCGGTGCTCTTCTCCCAGTTCGTCGAGGGCGACGAGGAGAGCTTCAACCTGGCTCTCCTGGACGCGCTCACGGCCCACCGCGACTACTACGCGATCGCCGACCGCCCTTCCGACCCCGACGCCGCCCTCAGCCTCGAGATCCTGGCCCTCGGCTGCCACGCGCGCCGGCGGGGCTGGGAGATCAGGGTGCGGTCGCCGTATCTGCCGGCGCGGATCGTGGGGGCGGCCGAGCCGTTCTGACGTGTACAGCCTGCGCGTCAGCGTCTGAGGGTCATCGTGTCGTCGGGCGGCTTCCTGAGGATCATCGTGTCCTCCGGGAGCGGGCCCAGCAGGCGGGCGTAGGCGCCCCGGCGGGCCATCAGTTCCGCGTGGGTGCCCGCTTCCACCAGGCGTCCGCCGTCGACGACCAGGATCCGGTCCGCGTCCGGGGCCAGGCTCAGATCGTGGGTGATCATGATGGTCGTACGGCCGGACATCAGGCGGCGCAAAGGCTGTACGACCTGGCGGGCGGCGACCGAGTCGAGGCCGGCGGTGGGTTCGTCGAGGACGAGGACGGGCGCGGCCCGGAGCATCGCGCGGGCGATGGTGATCCGCTTGAGCTGGCCGCCGGACAGGGCCGCCGTGCCGGGGGCGATCTCGGTGTCGTAGCCCTCGGGAAGAGCGGCGACGAAGTCGTGGGCCGCGGCCGCGCGGGCCGCGTGTTCGATCTCCGCGTCGCTCGCGCCCGGCCGGCCCGTGCCGATGTTCTCGCGGATCGTGCCGTTGAGGATCAGCGTCTCCTGCGGAAGCAGGGCGATCTGCTCGCGCAGGAACTCCAGGCCCAGGTGCGGGAGCGGGACGCCGTCCAGGGTGATCACGCCCGCGCAGGGGTCGTAGAAGCGGGTGATCAGCTTGGACAGGGTGGACTTGCCGGCGCCGCTCGGGCCCGTGATGATCACCAGCTCGCCGGGGGCGGCGGAGAAGGACACGTCGGTGAGGGAGTCGCGGTGCGCGGTCGGGTAGCGGAAGCGCACGCCGTGGAAGCCGACCCAGCCGTGGACCGGCCAGTCGGGGACGGGTTCTGCCGGGTCGCCGACCGACGGTTCGGCGTCCAGGATCTCGGTCAGGCGCTGGGCGCCCGCGGTGGCGGCCGTGAGGGTCAGACCCAGTTGCCCGAGGTTGCGGACCGGCGGGTACAGGTAGCCGATGAAGGCGGCGAAGGCGAGCAGTTGACCGAGGGTCATGCGGTCGGCGGAGATCTCCCAGACGCCCAGGCCGATCACGGCCAGCACGCACAGCGTCTCGACGACCTCGACGAACTGCTCGTACATCTCGCTCAGCCGGGCGCCGCGCACGGACGCCCGCATCCAGGCGCGGGCCTCGCGGTCCAGGCGCCGCTCCTCGTCGCGGCGGCGGTTGTAGGCCTGTGTGAGGACGACGTTGCCGAGCGACTCCGCCACCACGGAGGTGATCGCGCCGTCCGCGACCCGCTCGTCCTGCGAGGCCTGCCTGATCCGGCCGGAGAAGCGGCGGGCGGCGCACAGGAACAGGGGCGCGAGGACGAAGGTGGCGAGGGCCAGGTCCCAGCGCAGGTACAGGGCGGCGGCGGAGTAGAAGACGGCCGAGAAGGCGGCGGCGACCGTGCCGACGACACCGGAGACGACCATCTGCTCGATGGCCTCGACATCACCGGTGAGGCGTTCGACCAGGTCTCCCTGGCGGTGCTTCTGGAAGAAGTGCGGGGGCAGGTCCTGGAGGTGCCGGAAGACCTTCGCGCGCAACCGCAGCACGAATCTCTCCGCGGTCCAGGTGGCGAGGGAGTTGCCGAGGTAGCCGACGAGCGCGCCGAGTGCGGCCACGCCCAGCCAGGCGCCGGCCGGGCCCCAGAAGGCGCTGAGCGAACCGGCCTTCAGGGCGGTGTCGGTGAGCTCCGCGAACAGCAGGATCGCGGCCGTCTCGGCGAGCGCGGACATCACCACGCACGCGACGATCGCCGTCAGCCATCTGCGGTCGCCGCGGGTCAGCGGCCAGAAACGGCGGAAGGCCTCGCGGACTTCCCTCATGACGACTCCCTCTCAGGTACGGCGGCCCCGGGCGGCGGGGACGGCCGAGGCGGGGCCGCCGGCGCGAGACACGCTCGCCGACCGGTGACCCCGCCTCGTGGCGTGCTGTCTCAGCCCTGGTGGGCGACGGGGCGGCGCTTCGGCGTGTGCTTCTTCGGCTGCGCCTTCTTCGGGGCCGGGGCGGGCTTGCGGGTCTTCTTCACCGGGGCGATCTTGTGGAAGCTCATGTCTGCATCCTTCTCCGTCATGATTCTGCAACAGTTCCTCTACCGATCTGCTGCAATTACTTATGAATGAATTCGCTTTACTTCAGTGAATTCCGTGTCAGCCCTTGGGGGCGACGGGGCGGCGCTTCGGCGTGCGCTTCTTCGACTGCGCCTTCTTCGGAGCCGGGGCGGGCTTGCAGGCCTTCTTCACCGGGGCGATCTTGTGGAAGCTCATCAAGTTCTCCTTTGCGTTTGCGTGGTTCGCTCTCGACATGGAAAACACTACGGCATTCCTGCGACCGAAAAGGCCATTCCGCCTTAGACCTCAATAAGACTGGATGTGTATCGCCTGAGAATCGAAAGGCTGACACAGAATTTATGGGCGGACATCTACGGACCGACCGCCAGCCCGGAGCCCTCGACACGCACCCGGATGCCGTCCTTCACCACGCGCACGTCCCGCAGGCGCAGCTCGCCGCTCGGTGGCTCGGGCAGCCGGAAGCCGAGGGAGAGGCGGTCGGCGAGGACCGGGCGGGTCAGGCGGGAGAGCGCGCCCAGGAGCGCCGGGTCCAGGCCCAGGCGGTCCAGGAGTTCGGGGTGGGCCAGGGCGAGGTCGAGGAGGTTCAGGCGCATGACCTGTCGTACGAACTCCGGGCGGCCGGTCAGGCGGGACAGGGCGGTGTCGGAGCGCTGCGCCTCGCGCACGGTGGCGTCGGGCACGCCCAGCGCCCGCACCAAGGACGGGACCGCCAGCACGGCCCGGGCCCTGCGCGTCTGTCGGGCCAGGGCCGCGGCGGACCCGGGCGTCAGGTGCAGGCCCTCCGAGGCGCGGCTGCCCGGCCGGTAGGTCGCCAGGTCCCCGATGTCCAGGCGCATCCCGCCGATCCGGGTGTCGACACCCCGCTCCCCGTCGCGCGCCACGCGCACGTCGGCCCGCAGCCGCAGATCGTGCCCGGCGACCGGGAGCGTGCCGCGCACCGCGACCCGGTCACGGCCGGCTCCCCTGAACGTCACCTGGGACGCGCCGAGTTCGCGGTTCATGTCGGCGAAGGAGAGCAGGGCGTCACCGTGCAGCTCGGGAACGCGCGCCCCGCGCACGGAGGTCGGGCCGTCGCCGAGGAGCCGTATGTCCTGGGCGGTGGCCGACACCGCGGCCAGCGTGACCCGGTCGGCGGCCACGTCCGGGACGGTCACCTTCACCGAGTCCAGTCGCCCGCCCATGAGTTGGGGCAGGAAGGGGAAGCCGCCGATCTCCACCTCGGGCGCCGCGGTCAGCCGCAGCCGGTCCTTGAGGGTGTCCGCGGCCCGGTGCTCGGCGTAGAGGACGGCCCAGCGGTCGGCGAGGGTGAGGAAGGCGGCCAGGACCAGCAGGGCGGCGACCGTCTTCAGCGCGAAGGGCAGGCCCGTGAAGCGGCCCCGCCGACGCCTCCGCCCGGTGCGGCGGTGGGTGGTCGGCGGGGCCGGGGGTGCTTCGTACGGGACGTCGTACGGGTGGGGATGCGTGGGTATGGGGTGGGGGGAACGCATCGATCCATCCGATCATGCGCACGCCCCCCACCCGCAACCCGCTCCGGGCCGGTGCGACTCAGCTCACGATCTACTGAACGACCGTGATCCGGTTCGCGGCCGGCGGCGCGATCGGGCCGGCCGCCGACGAGTTGGCCGTCAGGTAGTCCACGAGCGCGGCGAGGTCGTCGCCGCCCACGAGGTCGTTGGTGCCCTGGCCCAGCGTGGTGAAGCCGTCGCCGCCGCCCGCGAGGAAGCTGTTGGTCGCGACGCGGTAGGTGGCCGCCAGGTCGACGGCCGTGCCGTTCAGCTTCACGGAGCCGAGGACAATGCGGTCCGCGCCGGTCTTCGTCAGGTCCAGCGTGTAGGTGAGGTTCGCCGACGGCTGCAGGATCTTCGGCGAGGCCGCGTTCGACCCGCTCACCTGCTCCTGGAGCACCCTGATCAGCTGGGCCCCGGTGAAGTCCTGGAGGTTCACGGTGTTGGAGAACGGCTGCACGGTGAAGCCCTCGGCGTACGTCACCACCCCGTCCCCTTCGGTCCCCTTGGCCGCGTAGGTCAGGCCGGCCCGGACCCCGCCCGGGTTCATCAGCGCGAGGTCGGTCCCGGCGTCGAGCGACTTCCCGTACGCGAGCTGCGCGTCGGCGATCAGGTCGCCCATCGGGGACTCGGTGCCGGTGTTCGGGACGTCGGCGGAGATGTAGCCGATCGCGCGGTTGCCGATGGGTGCCGCGAGGGTGTTCCACTTGCCGATCAGCTCGGTCATGTCCGGCGCCTTGGGGACGGTCCGGGTGACCACGTGGTTCGCCGACTTCACGGCGGTGCGGGCGATGTCGCCGGTGAAGCGGTCGTACGTCAGCGTCGTGTCCGTGTAGAGACGGCCGAAGGACGCGGCCGAGGTGACCATGCGGGGCCTGCCCGAGGGGTCGGGGATCGTGCAGACGTACGCCGCGTGGGTGTGGCCGGTGACCAACGCGTCCACGGACGGCGAGATGTTCTTGGCGATGTCGACGATCGGGCCGGAGATGCCGTCACCGGCGCCCGGGGAGTCGCAGTTGTAGTTGTACGAGCCCGAGGCGGGCTGCCCGCCCTCGTGGATGAGGGCCACGATCGACTTCACGCCCTGCTTCTGCAGCACCTTGGCGTACTTGTTGATCGTCTCGACCTCGTCCTTGAACTTCAGGCCCTTCACGCCCTCCGCGGAGACGACACCCGGGGTGTCCTCCAGGGTGACGCCGATGAAACCGACCTTGACGTCCTTCTTCTTCCACACCCAGTACGGCTTGAGGATCGGCCTGCCGGTCTTCTCGTCCAGGACGTTGGCCGCCAGGTACGGGAAGTCGGCGCCCTCGAACTCCTGGTCCGTGTAGCAGCCGGCAGTCGGGTGGCAGCCGCCGTTCTGCAGCCGGGCCAGTTCCCTCGCGCCCTCGTCGAACTCGTGGTTGCCGACGCTGGTCACATCGAGGTCGAGCTTGTTCAGCGCCTCGATGGTGGGCTCGTCGTGGAAGAGACCCGAGATCAGCGGCGAGGCACCGACCATGTCACCGCCCGCCGCGGTGATGGAGTACGGGTTCCCCTTGCGCGCCTCGCGCAGATGGGTCGCGAGGTACTCGACGCCCCCCGCGTCGATCGTCTTCGTCGTCCCGTCCGCCTGGAGCTCGGTGACCCGGCCGGAGGAGCCGGACGGCGGCTCCAGGTTGCCGTGCAGGTCGTTGAAGGACAGCAGCTGGACGTCCTGGTAGCGGCTCGGCAGCGGCTTGCCGTGCTGGTTGTCGTGCGCTCCCGCGGGCAGCGCGGCGGCGAGGGCACCGACGGTGGCGAGACCGGCGGCCGCGGCGACCAGACGGTACGTACGACGTCTGCGGCGCACCGTGTCCGACCGGTGCGGCTGGGATATGGCTGGCATACGCCCCCCTGGGCTTGTTACTGACTGGTGAGGAAGTGGCCCCGTTCGGGCGCAGCCTAGGGTCAACGCGCGTAGCGCGACAGGGGTTTCGCGGTTACATCCTGGTTGCTTCTTTGCCGCCGCTTTGCCCGTACCTCCCCTTACCCTCGTAGCCATGACCAGCGACGACATCGCACGCCCCGGCATCTCCCGCTCCATCGAGACCGTTTCGGCGCTCTCGCCGGACCAGACCGAGGCGGTCCTCGGGCTCCTCGCCGAGGCCGCGCACCAAGACGGGCAGCAAGCGGTGTCCGAACAGGGCCGGTTGCAGCTGCGGGGCGGGGCCCGCGAGGGCGTGTCCCACCTGCTCCTCTCCGTCGGCGACGAGCTGGCCGGTTACGCCCAGCTGGAGGACACCGACCCGGTGGAGGCGCCGGCCGCGGAACTGGTCGTCCACCCCTCTCACCGCGGCCACGGCCACGGCCGCGCCCTGGGCTCGGCGCTGCTCGCCGCCTCCGGCAAACGGCTGCGGGTGTGGGCCCACGGCGGCCACAGCGCCGCCCGCCATCTCGCCCAGGTCCTGGGCCTGACCCTCTTCCGTGAGCTACGGCAGATGCGGCGCCCCCTGACCGGCCTGGAGCTGCCCGACCCGGTGCTCCCGGCGGACGTGACGGTCCGCGCCTTCGTGCCCGGCGAGGACGACACCGCCTGGCTCGCGGTGAACGCGGCCGCGTTCGCCCACCACCCCGAGCAGGGCTCCCTGACCCAGCGCGACCTCGACGACCGCAAGTCCCAGTCCTGGTTCGACCCCCAGGGCTTCTTCCTGGCGTTCCGGGACGGCGAACTGGTCGGCTTCCACTGGACCAAGGTGCACGCGGCCGAACAGCTCGGCGAGGTGTACGTCCTCGGCGTCCGCCCCGGCACCCAGGGCGGCGGCCTCGGCAAGGCCCTCACCACGATCGGCCTGCGCCACCTCGCCGCCCAGGGGCTGCCGACCGCGATGCTCTACGTCGACGCCGACAACAAGGCGGCCGTCTCGGTCTACGAACGGCTCGGCTTCAGCACGTACGAGACGGACCTGATGTACCGCACGGAGACGTGAGGACCGATGGAACTGAGCGAGCTCGTCGCCCTGGTCCTCGCCGACCTGTCGGCCGGGACCTCCGCCGCCCCGAAGGTGTCGTACACCCCCCTCGACGAGGGCCGGGTGGAGGTGCTGCTCCGGGACGACGACGGTATGGGCATCGGCTTCGGGGTCGACCCGGCCCGCTCCGAGGCCGAGGTGCTGTGCACGCTCGCCGACCGGATTCCCGACGCCTACGTCGAGTTGTACGCCGTCGGCCTGCCGGTCGTCCCCGGCACCCCGCGCCCCGCCCGGGCCGACGTGGTGGACGGAACCGCGGTCTGGACGGACCCGGCGGGCGGCCCGTGGTCCTGCCCGGTGGGCCGGTACGGCGACGCCGGGAGGGCGGAACGCCGGGCCTGATCCGACACACCGCCCGCCGTTCCCGTCAGGACGCGGGACGGAGTCTGAGGCCGCGCACCGGTTCCACCGTGCAGGCCGCCGCCGACAGCACCGCGGCCGCCAGCAGCACGGCCCACCGCATGTGCGCCGCCTGCCAGTTCGGGTCTCCCACCGCGACGAACAGGTCCCAGCGGGTGGGGAGCAGGAGAGGGGCGAGGAGGCCGAGGGTCAGGAAGCCGGCCGCCACCGAGGGGCCGGGTTCGGGTTCGTCGGTGAAGCGGACCGCCACCGCCGCGGCGGCCACCGCGAGGACGGCCGTCGCCGCGGCCTCCAGGGTGACCGCGCCGACCGGGGGGCGGGCCGGTGCGGGGACGAGGGCCAGTGCCGCCGTCCACCACAGCGCGGCGACCGGCGCGACCAGCGCGACCCGCAGCCCGCTGCGGACCCAGCGCCGGGTGGGGACCGGGGTGGTGAGCCCGCGCGCCGGGTCGTCCAGGAGGAAGGCCAGGCCCAGGGCGAAGACGAGGGCGGCGGCCCGGAGCAGGGTGAGGCCGAGCCAGGCGTCGGGCGTGGCGGACAGCAGCCGTGGCAGACCCACGATCAGCAGCCCCACGACCGCTCCGGCACCGACCGCCCGCCACGGCACGGTCCGTGCCACGGCCGCCACCAGCGCCCCGCGGGCGCCCCCGTCACTCCTCCGCACAGTCCTTCGCCCCCTTCGGCACCTCGGTCCCCAGCACCCGCGCCACCCGGGCCGTCGAGACCCCCGACGCGGTCAGCTCGGCCCAGTGCCGCTTGACGGAAGCGGTCACCTCGCCGCGCGGGCGGTGCAGCAACTCCCTTACGACATCCGTCTGTCCGGCCGTCATGGACAGCCCGCTGGTCGGGGCGAGGACGTACGCCGACCCGGTCACGCTGTCGTCGAGGCGGACGTTCGCGAGGTCAGCCATCGGGTGCGGGTCCCCGCCCAGGGCCAGCCACATCGCCGTGACCACCCGGCCGTCGCACAGCTCGCCGCCCTTCGACTCGTCACCGGCGACCAGCACATAGGCGACGCCGACCGCGAACTCGGGAACACGGTTGCCGCCCCACCGCGTGCCGACGGTGACCTGGTACGGCGTGGTGAGCGGATCGATCGCCGAGTCGCCGCCCAGGCCGTATCGGGCCTCGACCCGCTGCCGTACGAGAAGGGGCTGCCGGGCGGCCGTACCGCCGGCCAGGGACTGGACGCGGTCCACGACCCCCGCCCAGTCGCCCGCCCGGCCGGTCCACTCGGGGAAGGCGCAGTACGTCGAGCCTCCCCCAGTCTCGGCTTCGCTCGACCGGGGGGACCCCCATCGCCGCACGCACGACTGGTCCCGCTGCGGGGTGACCGAGGCCTGTTCGCGGGCCGCGGTCAACTCCGGTGACACGCCCCCGGACTGGCCCACCGCGCCGCCCAGCGTCAGCGCGAGCGCGCCCGCCGCACCGACCTTCAGGGACAGTGTCCGGCCGCCGCTCGCCAGGACCGCGGCGAGGGCGAGCAGCAGGATCAGCCCGGTCAGGTACAGCGCGTGCCAGGCCGCCGGGCGGCCGATGAGGTTTGAGGGGAGGACCGTTTTGCCGCCGTCCTCGCCCACGATCGGGGGCAGCCACCGGGTCCACTCCGCGTCGCTGGTGCCCGCGGAGACGAACACGCTGAGGACGAAGAGCCCGATCACGCCGACCGGCGCCGCGAACGTGGACGGGACCAGCCGGGCGAGCAGCACCCCGAACGCGCCGCACAGCAGCACGTACAGGGGGCCGACGGCCAGTTCGGCCGGTGATCCGTGGCCCACCGCACCCGCCCTGAGGGCCTGCCGGGTGAACTCGCCGAGCACGACCAGCGCGGTGACGGCGGCGAACGGCACCACCGACAGCACGTGTGCGACCGTCCGCCGCCACGGCTCCATGACCAGCACGTCGAACTGCCGGTCGGTACCGCGCTTGCGGGAGCGCAGGGTGCACCGGTTGACGCACACGAACAGGGCGATCCCCAGCAGCAGGGGCCCGGGCTGGGTGGCGCGGTCGGCGTCCTGGAGGGCGGGGAAGGCGTCCATGCCGTCCTGCTGGTGGAACAGCGTCCAGGCGGTGTAGCCGACGTACAGCACGAGGGTCACCAGCACCGGGATGTACCGGAGCAGGTCACGCGCCTCGAAACGGGCGAGGGCGAACACGGCGGCCCAGGAACGTCGTTGATCGTCTTCGGGTACGGCGGTGGACTCGGCCACCGTCTTCGTCGCCAGGCTCATGCGGTCGCCACCTCCGCGTCCACGTCGTCCAGGGTGAGCAGGTAGCCGTCCTCCAGGGTGGGTTCGAGGAGATCGGCACCGGCGGGCGGATCGCCGACGTTGCGGAAGGAGCCGGTGCCGGTGCGCCAGCCCGCCTTGGCGCCCGGGGCGCGTTCCGTGCTGCTCCACACCCGGCCGGCCGCGCGGTCGGTCAGTTCGGCGGGGGTGCCCTCGAAGAGGATGCGGCCGCGGGCCATGACGAGGACGCGGTGGCAGAGCATGGCCACGTCCTCCGTCTGATGGGTGGACAGGAGCACGGTCCGCCCCTCCCCCGCCTGTGCGATCAACTCCCGGAACCGCATGCGCTGTTCGGGGTCGAGGCCGACGGTCGGCTCGTCGAGGACCAGGAAGCCGGGGTCGCCGACGAGGGCGGCGGCCAGCGCGACCCGCTGCCGCA
Source organism: Streptomyces sp. SLBN-8D4 (assembly GCF_049739545.1). NCBI lineage: Bacteria > Bacillati > Actinomycetota > Actinomycetes > Kitasatosporales > Streptomycetaceae > Streptomyces > Streptomyces sp. SLBN-8D4. Next base: position 5,247,005 of record NZ_JBMGQC010000001.1, on the reverse strand, counting down.
TCCCGCCGGACAGCTTCTTGATGCGCTTGGCGCGTACGTCCCCGAGGTCGACCTCCTCCAGCACCCGCCGCACCTCGCGGTGGCGTGCGGTGCGGTCGCTGAGCTCCTTGAGGATCGCCACGTAGTCGACGAACTCGAAGGCGCTGAAGTCCGGTTGGAAGCCCGGGCTCTGCGGCAGATAGCCGAGCGAGCGCCGGACCTCCTGCCGGCCGTGCGAGCTGCCCGGGTCATGACCGAGGACGGTGAAGGAACCCCGGTCGGCGGGCACGGCCGTGGCGAGCACCCTCAACAGGGTCGTCTTCCCGGCTCCGTTGGGCCCGAGCAGCCCGGTCACGCCCGGCGTGAGCCGCAGCGACACGTCGTCGAGGGCGCGGGTGCCGCCGTAGCGGAGATGAAGCCCGGTGGCGGAGACGGTGGCGGTCATTCGGCGCTCCCGTTGAAGAGGTCGAAGCGGTCACGGAGAAGGAGGAGCAGCCCGGCGGCCGAGCGCGGCGACGGCTCCGGCGACGCCCTGCCCGGCCGCGGTGAACGGCGCGAGCGGATCGGCGGCCGTCTGCTGCTCGGCATGCGCGGCCAGCAGTACGGCGATCCAGGCGCCGCCGACCAGGGACGGCGCGAGGACCGGGCCGAGCCTCGGGGTGAGGGCGAGGCCGGCCGCGGTGAGGGCGAGCGCGGGCAGCAGCCAGGCCAGGGCGCGCAGGCCGTACCCGGGCAGGGCGAGGGTGGCGAGTCCGTTGAGGCCGAGGCCCGCGACCAGCACGGCGAGCGTGCGGATCATCAGCAGCCGGAAGCCGTGCAGGGGCGCGACGACCGTCATCTCGTAGGTCGGGTCGAGCGCCGGGCCGTAGGACAGCGCCACGCCGGCCAGCGGCAGCAGCGGGGCGAGGGCGAGGAACAGGGTCGGCGAGTCGGTCGTGTGCACCGCGCCGACGGTCGCCAGCAGCAGGAACACCACGGCCGCCAGCCAGGAGCGCCTGAGCACCGGCGTGGCCGCGAGCAGCCGCGCGGTGTGGTCGGCGATCCCGGCCCGGGTCAGCAGCGACTCGAACCACCCCGTCCGGGGCGCGTCCAGCTCGGCGTCCAGCCGCTCCCACCCGGCGTCCAGCGCCACCGGGTCGGTGACACCGGCCAGCAGCCCCCGGCACTGTGCGCAGGCGGCGAGATGGGTGTCGGCGGACCAGAGCAGGGGGGCGGCCAACTCGCCCCGGGCATAAGCCCGCAGATCCTCTTCGGCCACATGCCAGGTCATGCCGCCACCTCCTCGACTCGTCCCTGTACCGGAGCACCGTGCGCCCCGGGCCCCGTTCGCCTCCGCGGTCGTCCGTCGCCACTCACGCGAGGGCCTCCCTCAGCTGCTTGCGGGCTCGCATCGCCCGGGTCTTGACCGTGCCGGGCGGGATGCCCAGGAGGACGGCGGCCTCGCGGGTGGTGAGGCCGTCGATGACCGTCGCCTGGAGCACCGCCCGCAGCTCCGGCGACAGCCGGACGAGGGCGCCCGCGAGGTCCCCGTGCTCCACCCCCGCGAGCACGCGTTCCTCCGCGGACACCTCGTCCCGGTGCCGCAGGTGGGACAGTGCCTGCCTGAGCCGCCCCCGCGCCCCGTCACCGCGCAGCGCGTCGATGAGCCGCCGCGAGCCGATCCGCCACAGCCATCCGGCCACATCGCCTTCCTCGCGGTAGCGCGCGGTCCCCCGCCACACCGCGAGGAACGTCTCCTGTACGACGTCGTCGACCACGCCCGCGTCCGCGCACCGTCCCCGCAGCCGGGCGAGCAGCCAGGGCGCGTACCGCCGGTACAGCTCCTCGAAGGCACGCCGGTCGCCGTCCGCCGCGATGGCCCGCAGCAGATCCCCGTCGCTTCTCGTTTCCCTCACGCCCCTTCATCGGACGACCCCCGCCGACCGGTTCACATGGCTCCGAAGAAACCACGCTTGACTTTCACGACCACCATCCACCACCCTTTCACTACTCAATTAGTGAAAGGGTGGTTGTCCGCGTGGTCGACTACCGCATCGACCGGCGCTCCGGCGTCGCCACCTACGTGCAGATCGTCCAGCAGACCAAGCAGGCCCTGCGACTGGGCCTCCTCGAACCCGGCGACAAGCTGCCCACGGCCCGCGAGGTCGTGGAGGCCACCGCCATCAACCCGAACACCGTGCTCAAGGCGTACCGCGAACTGGAGCGCGAGGGCCTCGTCGAGGCCCGCCGCGGTCTCGGCACCTTCGTCCGCCGCACCCTCGGCGCCGGTGTCCAGGCCGCCGACACCCCCCTGCGCGCCGAGCTCGACGACTGGGCCGCGCGCGCCCGGTCGGCAGGACTCGGCCGCGAGGACGTCGACGCGCTCTTCACCGCCGTACTCGACGAGCACTTCCCGAAGGGGGACCAGTGAGTTCCACCAGCACCACCCCGGCCGTCGCCCTGGAGGCGTCCGGCCTGGGCAAGCGGTACGGCAGACGGCCCGCCGCCCTCGACGGCTGCTCCTTCCGGCTGCCCACGGGCCGCATCAGCGCACTGGTCGGCCCCAACGGCGCCGGCAAGTCCACGCTCCTCGCCATCGCCGCCGGCCTGCTGCGACCCACCTCCGGCACGCTCACCGTCCTCGGCGGAGCACCCGGCGCGGCCCGCGACCGGACCGCCTACCTCGCCCAGAACAAGCCGCTGTACCCCCAGCTGACCGTTGCCGAGACCCTGCGCATGGGCGCCGAGCTCAACCCGGCCCGCTGGGACGCCGCCTGCGCCGCCCGGATCGTCGCGCGGGGCGACCTCGACCCGAAGTCCCGCATCCGCGGACTCTCCGGCGGCCAGCGCACCCGGGTCGCGCTCGCCCTCGCGCTCGGCAAGCGGCCCGAACTGATGCTCCTCGACGAGCCGATGGCCGACCTCGACCCGCTCGCGCGGCACGAACTGATGGGCACCCTGATGGCCGACGCCGCCGAACACGGCACCACCGTGCTGATGTCCTCGCACATCGTCGCCGAACTCGCCGACGCCTGCGACCACCTGCTGCTCCTGGGCGGCGGCCGGGTCCGGCTCGGCGGCGGCATCGACGACCTGCTCACCGCGCACACCCTGGTGACCGGCCGCGGCACCCCCGCCGACCTGGCCCAGCACACCGTGATCGAGTCCCGTACCGCGGGTCGCGGCCTGACCGCCCTGATCCGCCGCGACGGCCCCGTCGGCGAGGGCTGGGCGGTCGAGGAGCCCTCACTGGAGGAACTGCTGCTCGCCCATCTCCGCGCACCCGATGCCCCGGCCCTGCTCACCCCGGGCACCACCGCGACCGCCGAGGCGGTGACCGCATGAGCACCGCGACCCTGCGAGAGACTCCCGCCGCCTCCACGGTGACGACGGTACCGCGCGGCCTGGTCCGCACCGTCCTGCGCCTGCACCGCGGCGCCCTGTGGATCTGGCTCGCCTTCGTGGCCGGCACCACGGGTTTCCTGCTCTGGCTCCTCGGCCCCGGCGCCGACACCGCGCAGCGCGCGCTCGAGACCTACGGCTACTCCGGGCTCATCATGGCCACGGGCTCGGCGGACGAGTACAGCGACCAGTTCTACAACGCCGACACGCTGCTCACCGTGGCCTCCTTCGCCATCGCCCTGTTCGCCGGCGGCCCGCTGATCGCCCGTGAACTGGAGAGCGGCACCGCACAGCTCGCCTGGACCCAGTCGGTCTCCCCGGCCCGCTGGCTCGCCGTGAAGCTCGCCGTACCGGCCGCCTTCATCGTCGTGGGAACGGGCCTGCTCGCCCTGCTGTACCACCAGGTGTGGTCCGCCCACAGCAACCTGCTGATCGCCGGCATCGAACCCCGCGCCCTCTACTTCTCCCTCGGCCCGGCAACCGTCGCCGCCCCGCTGCTCGGACTCGCCCTCGGCACCCTGATCGGCCTCGCGGTCCGCCGCACCCTGCCGGCGCTGGCCTTCAGCGGGTTCGCGTACTTCCTCGTCTACGCCTTCCGCGGCAACCACTGGCCCTTCCAGGGCCGCTACCAGCAGCCGGAGCTGTACTCCCGCAGCCGGGCGTTCACCTCCGCCGGCGCCGAGATCCGCGATCCCGGGTGCTACGACGACAAGGCCTGCCTCGCGAAGCACGACGTCGTCCGCTTCACCCGCGAGTACCTGCCGTCCTCCGACTACTGGCCCCGCCAGCTCCTGGAGACCGGCGTCCTGCTCGCCCTCACCGCCGTGGCCGTCGCCCTCGCGTTCGCTCTCCTGCGCCGGCGGGCCGCCGCCGGATGACCCTGTCCGTCCTGCCGAGGGGGCCCGCCCGGAGCGTGCTGCGGCTGCACCGCGCGGCGCTGATCGTGTGGGCCGTCTTCGTCGCCCCGGCCCACCCCCCGCGCACCTGGACGGCCACCGCCGCTCCCGCCACCGTGCGGCGCCCCCACCCACGAAAGGCACGCACACACAGCCCCCGGGACACCCCCGAACCCCGAGCACGGCCCAAGCCCGCACGCAGACCGCAGACACCCGCCCCCGACCCCCCGGCCCACCCCCCCGCGCACCTAGACGGCCACCGCCGCTCCCGCCCCCGTGCCGGCGCCCCCACCCACGAAAGGCACGCACACACAGCCCCCGGGACACCCCCGAACCCCGGGCACGGCCCAGGCATGCGCGCGGGTGCCCGAGACACATCCCCGGGCCCCGGCGGCCCGCACCGCCGCCTCACCCCCCGTGGCCCCAACCGCACGGACCCCGCCTGGATACCCAGGGCCATCCCCGCATCCATACCGCGCGCCCTCACTTCGTCGTGCGGCCCGCCCCACCCAAGCCAGACACGCAGCCCCCGTACCCAGAAGCCCAGGCCACCCGCCCCGCCCCCTCCCGACCCAGCCACCACCCCCATCCGATCCCCACCCCGCCACACCCCCCCACCCCGGCCAGGGCCCCGCACCCCCGGCACACAGACGCCCGGGAGCCGTCCCCCGATATCCCGAACGCCATGTCGCCGTAACCGTCGGTTCAGACAGGCTTGCGAGGCTCACCGAATGAAGCCCGCTGTGCCAGAGCCTTCGCCGCCGCCCGAGGGGGCAGCGAGGAACGGGAACGTCCCGGTCGCCGCCGTGCTCCCACTCGCTGCCTCCGACGCGCCCGTTTCGCTCCCGGCGCGGAAGAATGGGGGCATGAGCCAGTCGAACAGCCAGGCAGAGGTCCAGCACGTGCAGCCCTCCGTGGGCTCCATAGCCGCGCACCGCCCGCACACCGTGTCGGCCACCGTCTCCGATCTGGAGCCCGACCTCGACGCCGATCTCGACGCGTACGAGGAGGTCCCGGTCGACGGTGCCGCCCAGCTCCCGCAGGGTCGTTTCCTCGACCGGGAGCGCAGCTGGCTCGCGTTCAACGAGCGCGTCCTGGAACTCGCCGAGGACCCGAACACCCCCCTCCTGGAACGCGCGAACTTCCTCGCGATCTTCGCCAGCAACCTGGACGAGTTCTTCATGGTCCGGGTGGCCGGACTGAAGCGCCGTATCGCCACCGGCGTCGCCACCCGCTCCGCCTCCGGCCTCCAGCCGCGCGAGGTCCTGGAGATGATCTGGGCCCGCTCCCGCGAGCTGATGGCCCGGCACGCCGCCTGCTACCACGAGGACGTCGCCCCCGCACTCGCGGAGGAGGGCATCCACCTGGTCCGCTGGAGCGAACTCCAGGAGAAGGAGCAGGCCCGCCTCTTCACCCTGTTCCGGCACCAGATCTTCCCGGTCCTGACCCCCCTCGCGGTCGACCCGGCGCACCCCTTCCCGTACATCTCCGGCCTGTCGCTGAACCTGGCCGTGATCGTGCGCAACCCGGTCAACGGCAAGCGCCACTTCGCCCGGGTCAAGGTCCCGCCGCTGCTGTCCCGCTTCCTGGAGTCCTCCCCCGGCCGCTACGTCCCCATCGAGGACGTCATCGCGGCCCACCTGGAGGAGCTGTTCCCGGGCATGGAGGTGCTGGAGCACCACACCTTCCGGGTCACCCGCAACGAGGACCTGGAGGTCGAGGAGGACGACGCCGAGAACCTCCTCCAGGCCCTGGAGAAGGAACTCATGCGGCGCCGCTTCGGCCCGCCGGTGCGCCTGGAGGTCGAGGAGTCCATCGACCGCGAGGTGCTGGACCTGCTGGTGCGCGAGCTGAAGATCTCCGAGGCGGAGGTCTACCCGCTCCCCGGCCCCCTCGACCTCACCGGCCTCTTCCGCATCGCCGGCCTCGACCGCCCCGAGCTGAAGTACCGCAAGTTCGTCGCCGGCGTCCACCGCGACCTGGCGGAGGTCGAGTCGGCGTCCGCGCCCGACATCTTCGCGTCCCTGCGCGCCCGTGACGTCCTGCTGCACCACCCCTACGACAGCTTCTCGACGTCCGTCCAGGCCTTCCTCCAGCAGGCGGCCGACGACCCGGACGTCCTCGCCATCAAGCAGACCCTGTACCGCACCTCGGGCGACTCCCCGATCGTCGACGCCCTCATCGACGCCGCCGAGGCCGGCAAGCAGGTCCTCGTGCTGGTCGAGATCAAGGCCCGCTTCGACGAGCACGCCAACATCAAGTGGGCGCGCAAGCTGGAGGAGGCGGGCTGCCATGTCGTGTACGGCCTGGTCGGCCTGAAGACCCACTGCAAGCTGTCCCTGGTGGTCCGTCAGGAAGGCGACACGCTACGGCGGTACAGCCACGTCGGCACCGGCAACTACCACCCGAAGACCGCCCGGCTGTACGAGGACCTCGGCCTGCTCACCGCCGACCCGCAGGTGGGCGCGGACCTGTCCGACCTGTTCAACCGGCTGTCCGGCTACTCCCGTCGCGAGACCTACCGCCGCCTGCTCGTGGCCCCCAAGTCCCTGCGCGACGGCCTCATTTCACGCGTGAACAAGGAAGTCCAGCACCACCGCGCAGGACGTCCGGCCTTCATCCGCATCAAGGTCAACTCCATGGTGGACGAGGCCCTCATCGACTCGCTCTACCGCGCGTCCCAGGCGGGCGTGCCGGTCGACGTCTGGGTGCGCGGCATCTGCGCGATCCGCCCGAGCGTCACCGGCATGTCCGAGAACATCCGGGTCCGCTCGATCCTCGGCCGGTTCCTCGAACACTCCCGGGTCTTCGCCTTCGGCAACGGCGGCGAGCCCGAGGTGTGGATCGGCAGCGCCGACATGATGCACCGCAATCTCGACCGCCGGATAGAGGCACTGGTCCGGGTCACCGACCCGGCCCACCGGGCTGCCCTGAACCGGCTGCTGGAGACCGGGATGTCCGACACCACCGCGTCCTGGCACCTCGGCCCGGACGGCGAGTGGACCCGGCACGCCATGGACGCGGACGGCCAACCCCTGCGCAACGTCCAGGAGATGCTCATAGACGCCCGGAGGCGCCGGCGTGGCACAGCAACACCTTGAACCGACGGAACCCGTGTCCGGGCACCGGGGGCCGTCCCCCACCGGGGACGCCCTCGCGGGCTACCTGCGGTCCCAGGCCACGGAGTTCCTGCGCGCCCTGCGCCAGCACCGCGAATCGGGCGGTACGGCGGCGGGCGCGGAGGACCCCGTCGACGCGGTCCGGGCCCTGCGCCGCTCGGTCCGCCGCGTCAGCGCCAGCCTCCACACCTTCCGCCCCCTCCTCGACCCGGACTGGTCGGAGGCCCTGCGCCCGGAACTGGCCTGGCTGTCCGGCACCTTGGGCATGGAGCACGCGTACGAGTCCCGTCTGGAAAGGCTGTTGCTGGCGCTGCACCGGCTGTCCGGCGCGGTGTTCCCCACCCAGCCGGCCCCCGTCGGCGGCGGCCCCGCGGCAGCCACCGCGTCCTCCCCCGACCGCGGCAACCTCACCGTGGGCGCGGCGAAGGCGGGCGCCCTCCTGGACCGCCAGCTCACCCTCGCCCGCACCCGGGCCCACTCGACCGCCCTCCAGGCCCTCGGCTCCTCCCGCTTCCACGCGGTGGCCGACAGCATCGCCGTACTGGCCAGCGAGGTCCCCTTGACGAGAACGGCCGTCACCACCGACCTCCGGCCCCTGGCCGGCGCGGCCCAGGAACGCCTGGAGGACGCGGTGTCCGCTCTCCCCCTGGTCACCGCGGGCAGCCCCTACAACGCCGAGGCCCTCATCCACGGCCTCTCCCCGGACCCCTCCCCCCACCCCCAGGACGCCCCCTGGCACCAGGTCCGTCTCCTCCTTCGGCTGCACCGGTACGCGCGCGAGGTCCTGACCGCCTCGGTGGACGTACGGCTCCTCACGGCAGGCCAGTGCCTGGACCGTCACCGGGACGCCTCGGAGGCCGCGTCCGCGGCCGCCGCGGCGGCCCGCACCCCCCGCATCGCGCCGGCCACCGCCTACGCCCTGGGCGTCCTGCACGCCGACCAGCGTCACGAGGTGGAGGCCGCCCGGTTCGCGTTCCAGCAGTGCTGGCAGAAGCAGGCGGTGAGTACATGACCCGTCCCGGTAATGACGACTCCGTCGTCCAGGCAGCCGGCTGCGTCCTGTGGCGCCGCTCACCGATCGACGGCGACCTCGAGATCTGCCTGGTCCACAGGCCGAAGTACGACGACTGGTCGCATCCCAAGGGCAAGTTGAAGCGCGAGGAGGACGCCCTCGCCGGCGCGCTGCGCGAGGTCGAGGAGGAGACGGGCTGCACCGCCGAGCCCGGCACCGAGCTGCCCACCGTCCACTACATGGCCAACGGCCGCCCCAAACGGGTCCGTTACTGGGCGGCCGAGGCAACCGGAGGCCACTTCACCCCGAACGACGAGGTGGACCGCATCCTGTGGCTCTCCCCCGCCGCGGCCCGCAGCCGTCTGACGCAGTACCGCGACCGCACCCTGATCGACGAGCTGCTGCCGTTCTAGCCTCCGTCCGCATGCCCCTGCGCGTCCGCCCGGGCCTGGCTGCGGGCTCTGCGCGCCGGTCCGCGCCAGCCGCAGGTGCACCGGGCCAGGCAGAAACGGCCTTGTTCCACCATCTGCGTGTGGTGGGCCGGTCGGTCGGAGGGAGGTGGGGGGGTCCTGTCCTGCTGCGCCACTCCGACAACGTTACCCAGCTCGGGTAAAGCCCCGGTATGCGCGTGACGACCCCTCCTACCCGTCGTTAAGCGAACGACAGGGGGTCCTTGACGGACGTATCGGCTGGGGGTTGGCGGCGATGGCGGAGCGGCAGCAGAGGCAGGCCGGCGGGTCGGTCCTCGTCGCGGCGGTGCTCATGGCCTGCGCCTGCGCCACCGGTTGTTCGGGAAGCGGCGCGGCCCTGGACGACTCGCGGGCGGCCGACCCGGTCGCGACCCTGCGCCGGGCCGCCGACACCCTGGTGGACGCGGGCAGTTCGAAGGCCCGTACGTCGATGGAGATGGCCACCGGCGGCACCCGGGTCACCATTCGCGGCGAGGGTGTGTACGACTACCGGGAGCGCCTCGGCCGGCTGAAGGTGATGCTGCCGCAGGACCCGTCCGGCACCAGTGAGCACCGGCCGATCACCGAACTCCTCGCCCCCGGAGCCCTGTTCATGAAGAACCGGGGCGCGGGTGTGCCCGCCGACAAGTGGGTGCGCGTCGACACCACGACTCTCTCCGACGGCAATCTCGTCACCGGCGGGGCCACCGATCCGTTCGCCGCGGCCGAGGTGCTGCGCGGGACCAGGACGGCGACGTACGTGGGCGCGACCGAGCTCGCCGGGACCGAGGTGCGGCACTACCGGGGCACGGCGGATCTGGCCGACGCGGCGAAGGGCGCGGCCGGCGCCGACAAGGGTGTGCTGGCCGCGGCGGCGAAAGGGTTCGCCACGGCCACGGTGCCGTTCGACGTCTACCTCGACGGCCAGGGCCGTATCCGCAAGATCCGCCACTGCTTCAGCTTCGTCAACGGACAGCGGCACGGCACCGTCGCGGTCGCCTCGACGACGCTGCTGTTCGACTTCGGGGTCGCCACGGACGTACGGCTGCCGACCGCCCGGGACATCTACGCCGGCAAGATCGCCGAGGGGTGAGCGGTCGTGACGGGTGTCAAGAACTAGCCCGTCCGTGCCATGCGCGGTGCGTGCGCCGCTCCCTACTCTAGGAAGTCGGTAACGGCAGGGAAGAGGTGATGCGCGTGGCTCCGGTCGGCGGTACGGCGGTTCAGGACCACGTGGCCCTCGCCGAGATCGAACTGTGCGGAGAGCTGATCATCGCGGCGTCGGCCGCGGACGACCGGCTCAGCCTGGAGAGCATCGACGAGGTGCTGAAAGTGGCCGAGGAACGCGCGGACGCCCCCGGCCGGTGAGCCGGGGGCGCCTGTTCCGTCGCGCGGAAGGCCGGATCACGTCCGCAGCAGACGGCCGATGGCCTTCGTCGCCTCCTCGACCTTCGCGTCGATCTCGGCGCCGCCCTTGACGGCCGCATCGGCGACACAGTGCCGCAGGTGTTCCTCCAGGAGCTGCAGCGCGAAGGACTGCAGGGCCTTGGTGGAGGCGGACACCTGCGTGAGTATGTCGATGCAGTAGACGTCCTCGTCGACCATCCGCTGCAGGCCCCGGATCTGGCCCTCGATCCGGCGCAGGCGCTTGAGGTGTTCGTCCTTCTGCTTGTGGTAGCCGTGCGTGGTGGGCTCGTGGGTCTCGTGAGGGCCGGTTTCCGCCACTGTCTCGGAGGGCGCCGTGGCGCCGGCCTCGGTCGTCGTCATCGCGTCCTCCACATCACGGCCACAACCCTGAGGGAATCACATACCCCTCCTGGGTATATCGTACCGAAGTTTCCCGGGTATAGGGCCTGCGGACGGCCCCCGTGCCAACCACTGTGCCTGATGGGCGACACTGGGGGACGGCCCATTAGCCGTGGCCGGATGATGCACCTAGCATCACCCTGACCGAAACCGATGCACCCCGAGGACCCCTTGTGCGCTTTCGTCTGACCCCCAGGGAGACGAGCTTCTACGACATGTTCGCCGCCTCCGCGGACAACATCGTCACGGGCTCGAAGCTCCTGATGGAACTGCTCGGGGCGGACACCGCCGGCCGGGCCGAGATCGCAGAGCGGATGCGGGCCGCGGAACACGCCGGTGACGACGCCACCCACGCGATCTTCCACCAGTTGAACTCCTCGTTCATCACGCCGTTCGACCGCGAGGACATCTACAACCTGGCGTCCTCCCTCGACGACATCATGGACTTCATGGAGGAGGCCGTCGACCTGGTCGTCCTCTACAACGTCGAGGAGCTCCCCAAGGGCGTCGAGCAGCAGGTCGAGGTGCTCGCGCGGGCCGCCGAGCTCACGGCCGAGGCCATGCCGAACCTGCGGACCATGGACAACCTCACCGAGTACTGGATCGAGGTCAACCGGCTGGAGAACCAGGCGGACCAGATCCACCGCAAGCTGCTCGCCATGCTGTTCAACGGCAAGTACGAGGCCATCGAGGTCCTCAAGCTCAAGCAGATCGTGGACGTCCTCGAAGAGGCCGCGGACGCGTTCGAGCATGTGGCGAACACGGTGGAGACCATCGCCGTCAAGGAGTCCTGAACCCCTCCATGGACACCTTCGCTCTGGTCGTGACCATCCTGGTCGCGCTCTTCTTCACGTACACGAACGGCTTCCACGACTCCGCGAACGCCATCGCGACCTCGGTGTCCACGCGGGCGCTCACGCCACGGGCCGCGCTCGCGATGGCAGCGGTCATGAACCTGGCAGGAGCCTTTCTCGGCTCCGGGGTCGCCAAGACCGTCAGTGAGGGCCTGATCGAGGCGCCGGAGGGCTCCAAGGGGATGGGAATCCTCTTCTCCGCCCTGGTCGGCGCGATCGTGTGGAACCTCGTCACCTGGTACTTCGGGCTGCCCTCCTCGTCCTCGCACGCGCTGTTCGGCGGCATGGTGGGAGCCGCGCTGGCGGGCGGCACGGAGGTGCTCTGGAACGGCGTGCTCGACAAGGTCGTCATCCCGATGTTCATCTCGCCGGTCGTCGGTCTGGTCGCCGGCTACCTGGTGATGACGGCGATCATGTGGCTCTTCCGGCGGGCCAACCCGCACAAGGCCAAGCGCGGTTTCCGGATAGCGCAGACCGTGTCCGCGGCCGGCATGGCCCTCGGACACGGCCTCCAGGACGCCCAGAAGACCATGGGTGTCGTGGTGATGGCCCTGGTGATCTCCGGCCACGAGACCTACGGCGACCCGATCCCGGTCTGGGTGAAGATCGCCTGCGCGGTCATGCTGTCGCTGGGCACGTACGCGGGCGGCTGGCGCATCATGCGCACGCTGGGCCGGAAGATCATCGAGCTCGATCCGCCGCAGGGCTTCGCCGCCGAGACGACCGGCGCGGCGATCATGTTCACCACCGCGTACCTGTTCAAGGCACCGGTGTCGACGACCCATGTCATCACCTCGGCGATCATGGGTGTCGGCGCCACCAAGCGGGTCAACGCGGTCCGCTGGGGCGTCGCCAAGAACATCGTCCTCGGCTGGTTCATCACCATGCCGGCGGCGGCGATCGTGGCGGCCTGCTGCTTCGGCATCGTGAACCTGCTGTTCCTGTAGGCGCCTGGCCGGGTGTACGACAACGGGCCCGCCCCCGGAATCCGGGGGCGGGCCCTCTGTGTCCTCGCGGTGGCACCGCCATGCAGCACCGCGAGGGGTCTTCGGGGGATACGGCTCAGCCGAAGCGGCCCGAGATGTAGTCCTCGGTGGCCTGGACCGACGGGTTGGAGAAGATCCGCTCCGTCTCGTCGATCTCGATCAGCTTGCCGGGCTGCCCGACCGCGGCCAGGTTGAAGAAGGCCGTACGGTCCGAGACACGCGCCGCCTGCTGCATGTTGTGCGTCACGATGACGATCGTGAAGCGCTCCTTCAGCTCACCGATCAGGTCCTCGATGGCGAGCGTGGAGATCGGGTCCAGGGCCGAGCAGGGCTCGTCCATGAGCAGGACCTTGGGCTCCACCGCGATCGCGCGGGCGATGCACAGACGCTGCTGCTGACCACCGGAGAGACCCGAACCCGGCTTGTTCAGCCGGTCCTTGACCTCGTTCCAGAGGTTCGCGCCCTTGAGGGACTTCTCGACGACGTCCGACAGTTCCGACTTCTTGTACGAGCCGTTCAGGCGCAGTCCCGCCGCCACGTTGTCGAAGATCGACATCGTGGGGAACGGGTTCGGGCGCTGGAAGACCATGCCCACCTCGCGGCGGACGGACACGGGGTCGATGCCCTGGCCGTACAGGTCCTCGTCGTCGAGGAGCACCTTGCCCTCGACCCGGCCGCCCGAGGTGACCTCGTGCATCCGGTTGAGCGTGCGCAGGAACGTCGACTTGCCGCAGCCGGAGGGGCCGATGAAGGCCGTCACCGAGCGGGGCTCGACGGTCATCGAGATGTCTTCGATCGCCTTGTGGGAGCCGTAGTAGGCGGTGAGTCCGCTTACGTCGATTCGCTTGGCCATTTCTTCTTCACTTCCAGATCAGTCGCTGAGGGGGTCGCGTCAGCGACCGGTCTTCGGGGCCTTCCAGCGGGCGATGCCGCGAGCCACCAGGTTCAGGATCATCACGAAGGCGATCAGCGTCAGGGACGCCGCCCACGCACGGTCGTACGCCGCACCGGCGCCCGCGCTGTTCGCGTACTGCTGATAGATGTACAGCGGAAGCGACTGCTGCGCACCCTCGAAGGGGTTGGCGTTGATGATCGAGTTGCCCCAGACCAGGAGCAGCACCGGCGCGGTCTCGCCCGCGATACGGGCGATCGCCAGCATGATGCCCGTGGTGATGCCGCCGATGGAGGTCGGCAGGACCACCTTCAGGATGGTCCGCCACTTCGGGATGCCCAGCGCCAGGGACGCCTCGCGCAGCTCGTTCGGGACGAGCTTGAGCATCTCCTCCGTGGAGCGGACGACGACCGGCATCATCAGGATGGCCAGGGCGAGCGACCCGGCGAAGCCGAAGGGCTGCATGTCGAACATCAGCATGATCGACAGGATGAACAGACCCGCGACGATCGACGGAATGCCCGTCATGACGTCGACGAAGAACGTGACGGCCTTGGCGAGGTTTCCGCGCCCGTACTCGACCAGGTAGATCGCGGTGAGCACACCGATCGGCGCCGCGATCAGGGTGGCGAGGGCGACCTGCTCCAGGCTGCCGAGGATGGCGTGGTAGATACCGCCGCCCGGCTCGGAGTCCGAGATCAGGCCCATCGAGTGGGTCAGGAAGTAGAAGTCGAGGACCTTCACACCGCGCGAGACCGTCGACCACACCAGGGAGACCAGCGGGACGACCGCGAGGAGGAAGGCGACCCAGACCAGAGCGGTCGCGACCCGGTCCTTGGCCTGGCGGCGGCCCTCCACGCGGGCCGCGATGACGTACGTGCCGAGGACGAACAGGACCCCGGCCATCAGGGCCCACTGGATGCTGCTGTCCAGGCCGGCCGCCGCGCTGATGCCGAGGCCGAGGGCGACGGAGCCGGCGGCGATGGCGTACGGGGCCCACTTGGGGAGGCTGGCGCCGCGCAGGGTGCTGGGGCGCTTCTCGGCGATTGCGGTGCTCATGCGTTGGCCCCCGAGTACTCCTTGCGACGCGCGATGATCATGCGGGCCGCGCCGTTGACCAGCAGGGTGATGACGAACAGGACGAGACCGGAGGCGATCAGCGCGTCCCGGCCCAGCTCGCTGGCCTCACCGAACTTGCTGGCGATGTTCTGGGCGAAGGTGCCGCCGCCCGGGTCGAGCAGGCTGGCCTGGATGTCGAAGGTCGGGGAGAGCACGGTGGCCACGGCCATGGTCTCGCCGAGCGCGCGGCCGAGGCCGAGCATCGAGGCCGAGATCACACCGGAGCGGCCGAAGGGGATCACCGCCATGCGGATGACCTCCCAGCGGGTGGCGCCGAGCGCCAGGGCCGCCTCCTCGTGCATCTGCGGGACCTGGCGGAAGACCTCGCGGCTCACGTTGGTGATGATCGGCAGGATCATGATGGCCAGCAGGATGCCGACGGTGAGCATCGAGCGGGGTGCCCCGCCCTGCCAGGAGAAGATGCCGGTCCAGCCGAGGTAGTCGTTGAGCCAGCCGTAGAGGCCGTTCATGTGCGGTACGAGGATCAGGGCGCCCCAGAGGCCGTACACGATGGACGGCACGGCGGCGAGCAGGTCGATCACGTACGAGATCGGGCCGCTCAGCCTGCGCGGGGCGTAGTGCGTGAGGAACAGCGCGATGGCGACCGCGATCGGGACCGCGATGACCATGGCGATGATCGAGGAGACGATCGTGCCGAAGACCAGGACCGCGATGCCGAACTTCGGCGGGATGAGCTGGGTGTTCCACTCGAACGTGGTGAAGAAGTTCGCCTCGTCCTTGCTGATCGCGATCGAGGCGCGGTAGGTGAGGAAGCCGGCGATGGCGGCCATGATCACCAGGAGCAGGATGCCCGACCCGCGGGACAGACCGAGGAAGATCCGGTCACCGGGACGGGTGGCGCCACGGGCCGCGCGCTTCTGCTCGGGCGTGGGGATGCGGGGTGCGGGGGGAGGTGCGTCTGTTATCTGTGTGGTGTCCATCGGGTTCTCCGGTCTGCTGAGCCCCACGCGAGGTGCGGCTCCTGGCGGCGGTGCACCGGACGGTGCGGTCCGGACCGGCACCCTCGACAGGGGGCTCGGGCCGGACCGCACACTCAGGTCAGCTCAGGCTCTCGATGGTGGTGCGAACCTTGGCGATGATGTCGTCGGGGATCGGGGCGTAGTCGTTGTCCGCGAGGATCTTCTGGCCGTCCTCGGAGGCGATGTAGCGCAGGAACGCCTTGGTGGCGGCCAGGGTGTCGGCCTTGTTGCCCTTGTCGCAGACGATCTCGTACGTGACGAGGACCATCGGGTAGGCGCCGTCGGCCTTGGTGCCGTAGTTGAGCTCCAGCGCGAGGTCCGAGCCGGTGCCGACGACCTTGGCGTCCGCGATGGCCTTGGTGGCGTTCTCGACGGTCGGCTCAACCGGGGCGGAGGCGCCGGTGTTGATGCTGACCGGCGTGATGCCGTCCTTGGCGTAGGAGAGCTCGAAGTAGCCGATGGCGCCGTTGGTCTGCTTCACCTGCTGGGCGACACCGGAGGACTGCGCGGCGGACTGGCCGCCCTTGGCCACCCAGGTCTTGCCGTGCTCGTAGGGCCAGTCGCTCTTGGCGGTGGCGATCAGGTACTTGGTGAAGTTGTCCGTGGTGCCGGAGTCGTCCGAGCGGTGGAACGCCTGGATCTTCAGGTCCGGCAGCTTCACGCCCGGGTTCAGCTTGGCGATCGCCGGGTCGTTCCACTTGGAGATCTTGGCGTTGAAGATCTTGGCGATGGTCGGCGCGTCCAGCGTGAGCTTGTCGACACCGGAGATGTTGATGCCGAGGGCGATCGGGCCGCCGACCATCGGGAGGTCGATGCCCTGGCCGCCGGAGCAGACCTTCTTGGAGGCCGTGACCTCTTCGGGCTTCAGCGCGGAGTCGGAACCCGCGAAGGCGACCTGGCCGTTGTTGAACGCGGTGACGCCCGCGCCGGAACCGCCGCCCTTGTAGTTGATCTGCACGCCACAGGCCTGCGTGAACTGCTTGACCCAGGCGTCGATCGCGTTCTTCTGCGCGGAGGAGCCGTCGGCGAGCAGCTGCCCCTTGGCGTCGTCACACTTGATGTTGCCCGCGGCGGCCGTGGCGGACGCGCTGCTGCCGCTGCCGCCGCTCGTGTCGTCGGAGCCGCACGCCGTGAGGGCCAGGGCGCCGGAGACGGCGAGAGCACCGAAGGCGAGGGCCCGCCGGTTCTTGCGCTGAAGCTTCACTTGAGTTCCTTCCGGGAGCCGCCGTCCTGAATCCGGCGGCGTGCGCGAAGTCTGGGTGATGCGGATGCGCATTCGAGGCACACCACGCATCGCGTAAGGCCGAAATTAGGCAGATCAGGTGAAGGCGTTTATGGCCGGAAGTGAACGCAGGGTGAACCCCTGCAGAAGGTGCGGTGAGGTCACGGAACGCTTACATCGAGGGCACAGTGTGATTCCGGAACCCACCCGGGAACCCTCACCCCCACAGTCCCGTCTCGTTCCACGGAAGCCGACGAGGCCGACGGAAGGCAAGGACACATGGAACGGCGTACGTTCATAGGGGCCGGCGCGGCCGCGATCACGGCAGTGGCCACGACCGCGTGCGACAGCGGAAGCAGCGCCGACGCCACGCAGAGCACCGTCGGCAGGTCCCTATCCTCCCGTACGCCCGCCACCTCCGCGAACTGGACCGCCCTCGCCCACGACCTGGACGGCACCCTGGTCCGCCCCGGCGAGGCGAACTGGGCGACGGCGCGGCAGCTCTACAACACCCGCTTCGACTCGCTGAAGCCCGCGGCGGTGGCGTACGTGGCGCACGCCGACGACATCCGCACCACGCTCGCCTACGCCCGCGCCCACGGCGTGCGGGTGGCGATCCGCAACGGCGGCCACTCCTACGCCGGCTGGTCCTCGGGAAACAACCGGCTGATCGTCGATGTCTCGAAGCTGAACCGCGTCCGCGCCTCGGGCGGCACCGCCGTGGTCGGCGCCGGTGCCAAGCTGATCGACGTCTACCGGGCCCTCACCGCGAAGGGCGTGACGATCCCGGCGGGCTCCTGCCCGACCGTGGGCGTCTCCGGCCTGGTGCTCGGCGGCGGTCACGGCGTGGCCTCCCGGGCCTACGGGCTCACCTGCGACAGCCTCACCCAGGCCACCCTGATCACGGCCGACGGCAAGCAGCTCACCGCGAACGCCACCACGAACACGGACCTCTTCTGGGCCCTGCGCGGCGCGGGCAACGGCAACTTCGGCGTGGTGACCGAACTGCACTTCAAGACCCACCCGGCCCCGCAGGGCGTGACCGCCTACGCGACCTGGCCGTGGTCCAAGGCCGCCGCCGTGGTGAAGGCCTGGCAGGAGTGGGGTCCCGGCCAGCCCGACGAGATCTGGTCCTCCTGCCACCTGGAGAACGGCGGCTCGCCCTCGGTGGCGGTCGCGGCCTTCTCCATGGGCACCTACGGCGAACTCCAGAACGCGCTCGACCGCCTGGCCGACCGGGTCGGCTCACCGGCCCGCAACGTCAGCCTCCGGCGGCACTCCTACGAGAGCGCGATGGAGGCGTACGCGGGCTGCTCGTCCTTCTCCACGGACGCCAAGTGCCACCTGCCCGGCTCCACCCCGAACCGCAACCCGCAGGGCGCCCTCGGCCGGGAGACCTACGCGGCCCACTCGGACTTCTTCGACCGCTCGCTGTCCGCGGCCGGCATCCAGACCCTCCTGAGGCAGGTCGCCGCGGTCCGGGGCGGCTCGGGCAGCATCGCCCTGACCGCCCTCGGCGGCGCGGTCAACCGCGTCTCGCCCACGGCCACGGCCTTCGTCCACCGCCGCTCCCGCATGCTGGCGCAGTACATAGGGTCCTGGCGGGCGGGCACGACGGGCACCGCGGTCCAGTCCTGGCTGACGGGAGCCCACGACGCGATGAAGCCGTACGCCTCGGGAGCGGCCTACCAGAACTACACGGACCCGACGCTGAGGGACTGGCGGAAGGCGTACTACGGCGAAGCGGCGACCAAGCTCGCCAAGGTGAAGAAGGAGTACGACCCGCAGGGGTTCTTCACGTTCCCGCAGGCGCTGTAGCCGTTCCCCGCTACGCGGCGAGGTCCCGCTCGGAGGCCGCGGCGTCCTGCCGGGCCCCGGGAATCACCGAGGCCCCCCGCTCGGCCCCGCGCGCGCGAATCAGCCACGCGCCTTTCGAGGACCGTTCGACGGCCTTCAGCATCGGCGTCAGAAGCGCCATGGCGAGCGGCGACAACAGCAGGGCCACTGCCGTTCCGAGCGCGAACCCGCCGATGACGTCAGTCGGATAGTGCACTCCCATGTACACCCGGCAGAAGCCTTCGAGCAGCGCCAGCGCGATTCCGACGAGCCCGAACTTCCGGTTGGCCACGAACAGCCCGACGGCCATCGCCATGGTGATCGTCGCGTGGTCGCTCACGAAGGAGTAGTCGGTCTTCCCGGAGACCAGGACCTCAAGCCCCTCATGGGTCCGGAACGGCCGGGGCCGCTCGACGAACCCCCTTATGGGTACGTTCACGAGCACGGCCAGCGCGGCGGCGAGCGGCGCCCACACCAGCGCGGCCACGGAGGACGCGGCGTCCTCGCCCCCGCGCCGGCGCCCGGCCCACCAGCACCAGAGGATGAGCAGCACCATTCCGAGCAGGATGCCGTACTCCCCGACGTACTCCATGACCCGGTCGAACCAGTGCGGGGCGTCCTTGGCCAGGCCGTTGATGTCGTAGAGAAGGTCGACGTCGGGGTTCGACCCGGATTCGGCGAGAACAGCCATGGTGCTGCGGCCCCTTCGTCGTCTTTCCCGGCGTACCCATGTGCGCTCGGCTACGCCCCCAGGAACGCACGGCTCCCGTTAATACGTTCCACACTCCACTGAATGATCACGCAGACGTTACCGAAGAGAGATACATCGCCGCAGCTCAGGGGGTGGGTTTCACGCTCGGTCACACCGTGGTGGGCAATGCTTTCGCGCCATCTTCGGTTACCCGGGTGGCACCGAAGTACTCAGAAGTGTCGATCGGGTCGAACCGGATCACAGCACCTGTTCTCGGTGCGTCGATCATGTATCCGCCGCCCACATAAATCCCCACATGATGGATGGCGCGCGAGTTTGTCGGGTCCTTGGAGAAGAACACCAGGTCCCCCGGCAACAGTTCACTTCTGGCCGGATGCGGGCCCGCGTTGTACTGATCGTTCGCGACGCGCGGCAGCGTGATGCCGACACTCTCGTACGAGGCCTGCGTCAGCCCCGAACAGTCGAAGCGCCCGTTCTGCGCCGCGGTGCCGGTTCCGCCCCACAGATAAGGCGTCCCGAGCTTCTTCTGCGCGTAGTAGATGGCGCCGGCGGCCTGCTCGGAGGGATCGACGCGGCTCGTGGGCGCCGCGAAACTCTCCTCCAGAGTCGTGATGGTCTTCACGTAGTTCTGGGTTTCCTTGTACGGCGGCACGCCCCCGTACTTGATGACCGCGTACGCGCCCGCGTTGTAGGAGGCGAGCATGTTCTCGGTGATGTTCCCCGGGACGTCCTTCACATAGGACGCGAGCGAGCAGTCGTAGGAAGCCGCCGAGGGAATCGCGTCGTTGGGGTCCCAGACGTCCTTGTCGCCGTCCCCGTCCCCGTCGACCCCGTGGGTGGCCCAGGTCCCGGGAATGAACTGCGCTATTCCCTGCGCCGCCGCGGCGCTCTGGGCCTTGGGGTTGAATCCGCTCTCCTGGTAGAGCTGGGCGGCGAGCAGGGCCGGGTTGATGGCGGGGCAGAGGTTGCCCCACTTCTGCACGAGGGGCTGGTACGCGGCCGGAACGGCCCCCTTGGCCAGGGCCCTGGTGGCCCCGCCGACCCCGTTGGCCAGGTTGCCCGCGACGACGTAGACCCCCACGACGAGCAGCATCACGAAGCTGAGCCCCGCCCCGAGAACGGCGCCCGCAATCAGCCACGCCTTACGCACCGTCAACCGCCCCTCGCCCGCCGGGAGTCCGCCCGCGTCAGTCTAGGAGCTTCCCCGAAGGAAACCGGGGTACTCGGCGGGGTCGGCGCAAGGATCAGCGGAGCGCGTCACGGTGGAGCGCGCGGGCCTCCGCCCCGAGCACCACGCTGTACGACACGTCGGGCGTCGCCCCGCCCCCCTCGTGGCCGCCCAGCACCCCCACGACCTGTCCGTCCCCGTTCACCCAGGGACTGCCGCTGGTACCCCCCGTGAAGGCGGGGCACGCTATTCGCTGCTGCGTGCGGCTGTGCACGGTCGGCTTGTTGGTGCAGCTGATCGGCACGTCACGGGAGGAGGGGTACCCGATGACGGTGACGGCGGTGGCCCCGGTGGCGGTGCCGGTCGCGAAACCGTTCCCGCCGACGACGTCCTGGACCTTCCCCTCCACCGTGGCGAAGGCGACGTCACTGTCCTCGTCCTGCCCCTTGGACCACCCCTCGGGCAGGTACCGCGTCAGCACCTTCCATCTGCCGTACGGCGCCTCGCCGTCCCGGTATCCGGGCACGAACACGAGGTCGTCGTCGCCGTCGAGACAGTGCGCGGCGGTGACGAGGAGGTCCCGGTGCGCGCTGCGGACGACGGAGGCGGTGCAGTGGTGCTGTCCGCCGTTGAACAGGGGTCCCACGCGGGCGGTCGGCGAGTTCGCCGCGGCGACCGTCGTCACCCCGAAGGGACCCGCCCCGTCGTCGGCGGCCGCCTCGGAGGCGGAGGTGACGGTGAGCAGGACAGCGGCGGCGTGGAGAGCGAGACGTGGCGTGCGCTTCACGGAAGAAAGCATTCCGCACGAAGGTGAGAAACGCATCAAGCGGAGGTTTCGCGACAGTGCGGTTTCGCGACGGCCCTGGGCGCCGGTGTGGATCCCGCGCCCCGGGGCAGCCGAGCCCCGACGACGGGGGCCGGGCCCGGGAGGCTGGCGTGTTCGACGGATTCGAACTGAAGCGGTGCGAGGGCGAGGACGGCGTCCGGCTGCGCGTGCGGCACGGCGGCAGCGGACCCGCCGTGCTGCTCCTGCACGGGCATCCCCGTACGCATGCCACCTGGCACCGCGTCGCCCCGCTGCTGGCCGCGGCGGGCCACACCGTCGTCTGCCCCGATCTGCGCGGCTACGGCCGTTCCGACAAGCCCTCGACCGACCCGGAACACCAGCCGTACTCCAAACGGGCGATGGCCGGCGACTGCCTCGCGGTCATGCGCCGGCTCGGGCACGAGCGCTTCGCGGTCGTCGGGCACGACCGGGGCGCGTACGTGGCCACCCGCCTCGCCCTGGACCACCCCGAGGCGGTCTCCGCCGTCAGCGTGCTGGACGCGGTCCCCATCGGGGAGGCCCTGCGCCGCTGCGACGCCGGCTTCGCCGCGAGCTGGTGGCACTGGTTCTTCCTCGGCCAGACCGCCAAGCCCGCCGAACGCGTCATCAACGCCGACCCCGACGCCTGGTACACGGCCACGCCCGAGCAGATGGGCGCCGAGGCGTACGAGGACTACCGGCAGGCGATCCATGACCCGGCGACCGTGCACGCCATGTGCGAGGACTACCGGGCCGGCCTCGGTGTCGACCGCGAGCACGACGACGCCGACCGGCGGGCCGGCCGGCGCATCGACCGCCCGCTCCAGATCCTGTGGGCCACACGTGACGACATGGCCGACCTCTACGGCGACGTCCTGGCCGTCTGGCGCGACTGGGCGTCCGCCCACCTGGAGGGCGGTCCGATCGACTCGGGACACCACATGGCCGAGGAGGCGCCGGAGGCTCTCGCGGGCGCACTGCGCGCGTTCTGGGAGAAGGCCGGCCACCCGACCGGGACCCCCTGAGGCTCAGGCACCGGACCGGAGCACACCGGGCCGGAACTCAGCCCCGCGTCCCCGCACCCTGGGGAAAACGCGTCCCCGTCAGCTCCTCCGAAGCCGTCCACAGGCGATGGGCCACAGCGGGGTCGCTCGCGGCCGCGCTCCGGCCCACCAGCGTCGGCGCGCCCCGCAGTTCCCCGAGCCCGTCCGGTCCCACATAGCTCGCCCCCGGCAGGTCCTGCGTCGCCGCGTACAGGGTGGGCAGCGCGCCCGCCGTGTCGTCCTGCGCCAGGAACCTGTTGCCGAACTTCATGAACAGCCGTGCCGCCGAACTCGACGCGTGGCTCTGGAGGTTCGTGGCCGAGTAGCCGGGGTGCGCGGCCAGGGCGCGGACCCGGGAGCCCGACTCCGTGAGCCGCCGCTGGAGTTCCAGCACGAACAGCAGGTTCGCCAGCTTCGACTGGCCGTAGACGCCCCTCGGGTCGTAGGCCGACGTCCTGTCCAGGTCCTCGAAGTGGATCCGCTGGTCGCCCCAGCGGTGCGCGCCCGAGGACACCGTGACGACCCGGTCGGTGATGTGCGGCAACAGCAGGTTCGTCAGCGCGAAGTGGCCCAGATGATTGGTGCCGAACTGCATCTCGAAGCCGTCCGCCGTCCGCTGCTGCGGGATCATCATCACACCCGCGTTGTTGATCAGCAGGTCCAGCGGGCGGTCCCACGCCTCGGCGAACTCCCGTACCGACGACAGGTCCGCCAGGTCCAGCCGCCGGACCTCCGTGCTGCCGTTCACGGTCCTGGCCGCCGCCTCGCCGCGCTCCGGGTCCCGTACGGCGAACACGACGTGCGCGCCCGCCCCCGCCAGGGCCTGCGCGGCCCGGAGTCCGATACCGCTGTTCGCCCCGGTGACCACCGCCGTGCGGCCGGTCTGGTCCGGGAGGCGGGTCGCGTCCCACTTCTGCTGCTTGTCCGTAGTCATGTGCCGAATGTAGGCGCCGCCAACAATGCTGTCAATGACAACAATGCTGGCATCGGCTACATCCGGATACGATGGCGTCCATGCCAGCCGAGAAGCCCGAGACCCGCCCCTACCACCACGGAGACCTGCGCTCCGCCCTTCTCGAAGCCGCCGAGCGCACCCTCCGCGACAGGGGCACCTCCGCCTCCCTCTCCCTGCGCGAACTCGCCCGCGACCTCGGCGTCAGCCACGCGGCCCCCGGCCGGCACTTCAGGGACAAGCAGGCCCTGCTCAACGCCCTCGCCCTGGTCGGTTACGACCGCATGGCCGAGGTGCTCGAAGCCGCCGACGACCCAGGACTGGCCCTCCAGGACCGTCTCACCACCCTCGCCCGGGCCTATCTCGGCTTCGCCATCGACAACGCCGAGCTCCTGGAGCTGATGTACGCCCGCAAGCACGAGCCCGACGCCGCCGAGCAGATGGCCGCCGCGATCGACCGCACGGTGGGCGCCCTGGAGCGGGCCGTCGCCGCCGCCCAGACGCGCGGCGAGATCGTCGACGGCGACCCCGAGCACCTCACCCTGGTGGTGGGCACCGCCCTGCACGGCCTGGCGTCCTTCGCCGTCACCGGCAAGTTCACCACCGAGGCCGCGATGGACGCCGTACCGGGACTGGTCCATCACCTGCTGTACGGCCTCAAGCCCCGCTGACCGGCAGCGCCGACCCGCACGCACGCACGCACGCACGCACGCACCGGGAGTTGTGTGCGACGCGTGTAGATGGTCAAGCCGTGACCATCCCCCGCCCATCCGCCGGCCATTGATCAGCAATCCCCCAACGCCCTTCGGTAAGGCGGAAGTCAGGATTCCGTCGCCTGTCTTGTTGTCACGTACTCAACAAAGGGATGGTCGTCGCGGGTCGCCGCCCCCACCGGGAACCTCACCGGTGGTCCCCCACCGCAGGCCTCTGCAACCACTCCCTGGAGGCTTTACGTTGCGTACGTCCACCCCCAACACCCCCCACATATCCGGCAGATGGCGTCGATACGGCTCCGTCGCCGCGGCCACCGGCGCGCTGCTGTTCGCCGGCCTCGGCACCGCCGCGCACGCCGGCGCGGCCCCCGCGACCACCCCCCACAAGGTGAGCAGCAAGGCCATCGCGGCCGCTGTCGCCAAGGCGCACGTGACGTACGAGAGCGCGTGTGGCGCCACTCCGAAGAAGGGCTACGCCGCCTGCAACGCCCTGCGCGTCACCGCCGGCACCACCGCCTTCCAGGAGGAGCAGGCGGCGAAGAAGGGCACGAGCCCCGCGACCGTCTCCCCGAAGGCGTCCTCCGCCACCCCCACCGGCTACGGCCCGAGCGACCTCCAGTCCGCCTACGGCCTGACCTCCGCCGCCGCGAACAACGGCTCCGGCCAGACCATCGCCATCGTCGACGCCTACGACGACCCCAACGCGGCCGCCGACCTGGCTACTTACCGCTCCTACTACGGCCTGCCGGCCTGCACCACGGCCAACGGCTGCTTCAAGAAGGTCTCCCAGACCGGCTCCACGACCTCCCTCCCCACCGCCGACAGCGGCTGGGCAGGTGAGATCTCCCTCGACCTCGACATGGTCTCCGCCATCGCCCCGAACGCGAAGATCCTCCTCGTGGAAGCGAGTTCGTCGAGCATGGCCAACCTGGGCAAGGCGGTGAACGAGGCCGTCACCCTGGGCGCCAAGTTCGTCTCCAACTCCTACGGCGGCTCCGAGTCCTCCTCGGACACCTCCTACGACTCCTCGTACTTCAACCACCCCGGCGTCGCCATCACCGTCTCCGCGGGCGACGAGGGCTACGGCGCCGAGTACCCCGCCGCCTCCAAGTACGTCACCGCGGTCGGCGGCACCAAGCTGTCCAAGTCCTCCACCACCCGCGGCTGGACCGAGAGCGTCTGGAACACCAGCTCCACCGAGGGCACCGGCTCCGGCTGCTCCGCCTACGACGCCAAGCCGAGCTGGCAGACCGACACCGGCTGCACCAAGCGCATGATTTCGGACGTCTCCGCCGTCGCCGACCCGGCCACCGGCGTCTCCGTCTACGACTCCTACGGCTCCGACGGCACGGGCTGGAACACCTACGGCGGCACCAGCGCCTCCGCCCCGATCATCGCGTCGGTGTACGCCCTCGCGGGCACCCCGGGCAGCAGCGACTACCCGGCCAAGTACCCCTACGCGCACCCGTCCGCCCTCAACGACGTGACCTCCGGCAGCAACGGCTCCTGCTCGACGAGCTACTTCTGCACCGCCAAGTCGGGCTACGACGGCCCGACCGGCCTGGGTACGCCGCAGGGCCTCAGCGCCTTCACCGGCTGAACCGACCGCTCCTGAGAGTCCCCGGCGGGTCACCGGGGGCGCCGCCCTCGAGAGGGGAACGTGGGGTTCCCTCGGCGGCACCACGGCGAACGGGCCGCGACATCCGGTCGCGGCCCGTTCGCCGTCTCCACACGAGTCAAGTGACCACCGCCCGCAGTCCATCGGGCGGCCATGCCCGAGTAAGCCCGGGACAACTTTCGGTATGGCGGAGGTCAGAATTCCAGCCATTCCCTGTTGTCGCGTACTGAACAAGGTGGACGGTCGTCGCAGGCCGCCGCCCGCCGCCGGGACACCTACCTGCCGACGGCACGCACCCGCACCGCCCCTGTTCCCTCACCATCAGGAGGCTGCACCTTGCGTACCGACTTCCCCCACACCCGCCTGAGACGGCACCGCGCCGGCTCCGCCGCGATCGCCACCGCCGCCCTCCTCCTCACCGGGCTCGGCACCGCCGTCCACGCCGACGCCGCGAGCTCCACGAAGGTCACCTGGGCCGCGACCCCCTGCGCCACCCCCCAGAAGGCCGGCGAACTCGCCTGCAACTCCCTGCGCGTGACAGGTGGCACCACCGCCTTCCAGAAGGCCCACGGCATCACCCCGAAGGCCGCCGACGCCGCCACCCCCTCCGGCTACGGCCCGAGCGACCTCCAGTCCGCCTACGGCCTGACCTCCGCCGCCGCCTCCAACGGCTCCGGCCAGACCATCGCCATCGTGGACGCCTACAACGACCCCAACGCCGAGGCCGACCTCGCGAAGTACCGCTCGTACTACGGCCTGCCGGCCTGCACCACGGCCAACGGCTGCTTCAAGAAGGTCTCCCAGACCGGCTCCACGACCTCCCTGCCCTCCAGCGACGCCGGCTGGTCCGAGGAGATGTCCCTCGACCTCGACATGGTCTCCGCCGTCGCCCCGAACGCGAAGATCCTCCTCGTGGAGGCCAAGTCGGCCACCATGGCCAACCTGGGCAAGGCGGTGAACGAGGCCGTCACCCTGGGCGCCAAGTTCGTCTCCAACTCCTACGGCGGCTCCGAGTCCTCCTCGGACACCTCCTACGACTCCTCGTACTTCAACCACCCCGGCGTCGCCATCACCGTCTCCGCCGGTGACGAGGGTTACGGAGCCGAATACCCGGCCGCCTCCAAGTACGTGACCTCGGTGGGCGGCACCGCGCTCTCCAAGTCCTCCACCACCCGCGGCTGGACCGAGAGCGTCTGGAACACCAGCAGCACGGAGGGCACGGGCTCGGGCTGCTCCTCGTACGATGCCAAGCCCTCCTGGCAGACCGACACCGGCTGCACCAAGCGCATGATTTCGGACGTCTCCGCCGTCGCCGACCCGGCCACCGGCGTCTCGGTCTACGACTCCTACGGCGTCACCGCCGGCTGGTACACCTTCGGCGGCACCAGCGCCTCAGCCCCGATCATCGCGTCGGTGTACGCCCTCGCGGGCACCCCGGGCAGCAGCGACTACCCGGCCAAGTACCCCTACGCGCACCCGTCCGCCCTCAACGACGTGACGTCGGGCACCAACGGCTCCTGCTCGACGAGCTACTTCTGCGCCGCCACCTCGGGCTACGACGGCCCGACCGGCTGGGGCACCCCGGAAGGAGTAACCGCCTTCACCGGCTGACTCTCCGTCAACAAACGGGCCGCGGCTCCCCTTCCGCGGCCCGTTCGTCATGCCTGCGGCCCTCCGGGTTAGCCTTCACCCGCAGAACATCGGTGCCAGAAGCGCCGCAGGTCGTAAGAGGGGTCAACGACGGAACCACACGACAGGTTCCGCTCAGGCCTCATTGCCCGGCGTGACCTGCCGTGATACACAGAGTGACCAGACAGTCATTCGTACGAAACTCGCCAACCGATGACGCCAAGTCGACATACGACGGCGGAATTGTCGGCGACAATGATGCCTGAC
This sequence comes from Streptomyces sp. SLBN-8D4, assembly GCF_049739545.1. Lineage (NCBI taxonomy): Bacteria > Bacillati > Actinomycetota > Actinomycetes > Kitasatosporales > Streptomycetaceae > Streptomyces > Streptomyces sp. SLBN-8D4. Next base: position 5,219,567 of record NZ_JBMGQC010000001.1, on the reverse strand, counting down.
CTCTGCGCCCACGCAGGGGAGACGGAACTACCCACCAGGGGCGGTGACTTACATGCTCTTTGCGGCCGACAAGGGAGACATCAACACCATCATCGGCGGGATCGCTCCGGACTGGGGCCCCTTCGGGGCACTGGGTACCGAGGCGAAGACGATGATCCAGGTCGTCATGGCGGTCGCCATCCTGCTCTGCCTCGGCATCGCCATCTGGGGCGCCGCCAAACAGCGCATCGGCGCCACCGCCCTGCGGGACACCTTCAGCGCGGAACAGGGCAAGGGACTCATCATCGCGGGCCTGACCGGCGTCTTCATCATCGGATCGCTGGGCACGCTCTTCACCATCGTGTACGGCATGGCCGTATAGCCGCCGCGTCCGGTCGACGCACCTCCGGTCCGGCCGGGCGCGCCCGGTACCCCCTCTACCCCACCCGTCCGCAGTGCCCACCGGCTGAGGTTGCGTCCCCCCGATGTCTCCGATCTCCTCGATGACTCCGATGACTCTGATGCCGAGTCACCACACCGCGCCCGCGCGGGAACCAGCGGGGCTACCGTCGTACTCCTACGCGTTTGCCCGCACTTTCCCGCACCACGTCGAGGGGGCGTAAGCGGCATGAGTCTCGGAGACGACCAGGAGGGCTCCGGCGGATACGGCGGCACCGGCCAAACCCGCACACACCTGCCGGGCGGCACCACGGACGTGTACGGCGGCGCCCGCCGCACCGGCCGCTCGTCCTCCCGAAGCCTGGTCACCGTCGTCGGCGTCGTCGTCCTCCTGATCGCCGCGATCGCCTTCGCGAACCGCGGAGGAGACGATTCCTCCTCCTCGGCGAAGGGCGCGGGCAGCCGGCCGGACGCCTCCCCAACCACCCCCACCGGCACCAAGCCGGTGCAGTCCACCCCAGGCACCATCCCCACGGGGTACGCACACGACGCCCAGGGGGCACAGAGCGCGGCGGCTAACTACGCGACGGTCCTGGTCTCTGCCGACATCCTCAAGCCGGCCCGGCGAGCCGAACTCGTCCAGCAGGTCTTCGTGACCGACAAGCAGGCCGCCCTGACCGCCAAGTTCAACAAGGCCTACTCCGCGGAGTTCCTGAACAAGCTCGGCCTCGACCAGAACGGTGACGCGGCCGCAGGTCACACCTACGTCTCCCGCACCGTACCGATCGGCACCAAGGTCACTAGCGCATCGGACACCTCAGCGGCCGTCGAGGTCTGGTGTACCGGGTTGTACGGCACAGCGGGCGCCGACTCGACCGATCCGGTGACAAGCGACTGGTTCACCATGACCCTCCAAATGCGTTGGGTCGACAGCGACTGGAAGGTCGACAGCTTCTCCCAGAAGGACGGTCCCGCTCCCGTTCCTGGGGACGACAAGGCGTCCAGCGCCGACGACATGTCCAAGGCCGTCGAGGAGTACGGAGGCTTCACTTATGCCCGGTAGCCAGCGCCTCGCACTCAAGGTCACCGCCGCAGTCGCCACCGTACAGACCGCCGCCGTGCTGCTAGCCGCCCGCGCCGCAGCGGAACCGACGCCGACTCCCACCACGTCCGCAGACAACTGCAGCCTCCTACAGGGCCAGGCCAGGCAGATCTGCGAAGGAGACTCGGGCGGATCCTCCGGCGGATCCCCCTCCCTGGACCCCACCTCCACCCTCGACCCCATGTCCTCCCTCGCCAAAAGCTGCGCCAAGGCCGCCGCCTGGACCATCGGCAAGCTCAGCGAGGCCGTGAAGGAGACCGCGAACGTCGACTTCACCAACCAGAAGTTCCTCCAGCAGTACGCCGTCGTCTTCGCCGCATCGACCATCCTCACCCTTCTCCTGTGGCTGCTGGCCGTAGCCAAGCGCGCGGTGCGAGGCGTCCCCCTCACCACCGCCATCAGCGAGGCGATCGGGTTCCTCTGGCTGACCGTCCTCGCGTCCGCCTTCACCCCCCTGATCCTCTACACCGTCGTCTCCGCCACGGACGGCGTCTCAGAGGTCCTCGCGAAGGCCACCGGCGACCAGACCGACACCTTCTTCGGCACCTTCTCCGGCGCCCTGGAGAAGGGCAACGACATCGGCGGCGGCCCCATCATGCTGATCGTCGTCTCCCTGGTCAGCATCCTCGCCGCCGGAGTGCTCTGGCTGGAGCTCGTCATCCGCGCCGCCCTCCTCTACGTCGGCGCCCTCCTCGGCACCGTCGTCTACGCCGGCCTCGTCGACAAGAACCTCTGGGGCCACGTCCGCCGCTGGGCCGGCATCATGATCGCCGTCATCCTGGTCAAACCGGTGATCGTCATCGTCCTCGGCCTCGCCGGCGCGCTCTCCTCCGACGACGGCCCCGACGCCTTCTCCGCCGTCGTCTCCGGCCTCGCCATCATCCTGCTCGCCATCTTCGCCAGCGCGATGATCTACCGTTTCGTACCCGGCTTCGGCGACGAGATCGCCGGCTCCCGCAACAACCGCATCATGCAGAACGCCGAGGGCAAGGCCGCCGCGGTCATCAGCTCCCCGGCCACCCTGGTCGCCCAGGGCATCAAGACCCACAGCTCCCGGGCCGACAACAACGGTCAGGCCTCCGGAGGTTCGGGCGCCCGCCCGAGCAACCCGGTGTCCGGCGGAGTCGCCGCCCACAGCTCGCGCACCCCGAACGGAGGCGGCGGATCTGTCCCCTCCGCCGCTCCCGCTCCCCGCACGGGCAACTCGGTGAACACCCCGCACGCCGGCAACCGCAACGCAGGCAGCAACAGCACAGGAGGTGACGGGCGTTGACGACCGAGTCCCACGTGTCGCATACGGTCACGCCCCGCCGTACATATCTGATCGGCCGCGCCCGGCCGAACGCGATCGTCGGCCGCAACCGCGAGACGGGCGAGATCGCGCTCATCATCGTGGGCGCGTTCCTCGGCATGATGTGCGGGCTCCTCGTCCCGGTCCTGTCCCTGCGCATCGTCCTGCTGATGGGCTTCCCGCTGCTCGCGCTGGCCGCGGTCTACGTGCCGTACAAGCGCCGCACCTTCTACAAGTGGTTCGAGATCAACCGCAGTTACAAGCGCACCCTGCGCCAGGGCACGACCTACCGCTCCTCCGTGATGGAGGCCGGTACCCACGTCGACGGCCGCGAGGTCGAGGTCGGCCCGCCCCCGGGCATCGGCCGGATCAACTGGCTCGCCGCCCCGTTCGGGCCCGACGAGATCGCCGTACTCCTCCACGCGGACCGCCGTACCGTCACCGCCGCCATCGAGATCGAGGGCCCCGGCGTCGGCCTGCGCGACTCCGAGGACCAGGAAGCCCTCGTCGACCGCTTCGGCACCCTGCTCAAGCACGTGGCCAACGGCGACGGCTTCGTCACCCGCATCCAGATGCTCGCCCGCACCCTCCCCGCCGACCCCGACGCCCACGCCAAGGACGTCGCCATGCGCGGGGACGACAAGGCGCTGCCCTGGCTGCAGACGTCGTACGACCAACTCCAGTCGATGGTGTCCACCAGCAGCGAGCAGCACCGCGCGTATCTCGTCGCCTGCATGCACTACACCCGTGAACTGGCGGCGGAGGCCCACGCGATGGCCCGCGCCGCCCGCCCCCAGTCCGGCCGCAGGCTGGACAAGGACGCGGGCCTCGCGGTCGTCATGGCGCGCGAGCTGACCGACATCTGCTCGCGTCTCCAGGAGGCCGACATCCGGGTCCGCCAGCCCCTCGGCCAGGGTCGGCTGGCCTCGCTGATCCACTCCATGTACGACCCCGACCACCCCATCGACCACATCCAGGCGATGACCAAGCGCAACGCCTGGCCGGCCGAACTCGACGCCATGGAACCGACGTTCCTCCAGGCGAAGACGAGGGAGTCCAGCACCCGCGCGCCCTGGTGCCACGCCACGGCCTGGGTGAAGGAGTGGCCGATGACCCCGGTGGGCGTCAATTTCCTCGCCCCCCTCCTCGTCCACACCCCGGACGTCATCCGCACGGTCGCCGTCACGATGGACCTCGAACCCACCGAGATCGCCATCGAGCGCATGCTGACCGAGAAGACCAACGACGACGCCGAGGCCTCCCGCGCCGCCAAGATGAACCGGACCGTGGACCCGCGCGACATCGCCGCCCACAACCGGCTCGACCAGCGCGGCGAGGACCTCGCGAGCGGCGCGGCCGGGGTCAACCTGGTCGGCTACATCACCGTCTCCTCCCGCAACCCCGAGGCCCTGGCCCGCGACAAGCGGACCATCCGGGCCTCGGCCGGAAAGTCGTATCTGAAACTGGAGTGGTGCGACCGGGAGCACCATCGCGCCTTTGTGAACACACTTCCGTTCGCCACCGGCATTCGAAGGTAGGGGCAAAAGCATGCGGGATCCGCTGTCCGTCCTCTCCGACGCCTTCACGGCCTTCCTCTTCGGAAAGGTCGAGACGACCCGCCTGCCGGTCCGCACCTCCACCGGCCAGGCGCAGGCGGTCTACCTCCCGACCGCCGCGCCCGGCCTCGGCGACTCGGGCGTGATCATCGGCCGTGAGGTGTACTCCGGCAAGGGCTACATCTACGACCCCTTCCAGCTCTACGGCCAGCAGCTGCCGGCACCCCACTGGCTGGTCCTGGGCGAGTCCGGCAACGGCAAGTCGGCGCTGGAGAAGACGTACGTCCTGCGGCAGCTGCGCTTCCGCGACCGCCAGGTCGTCGTCCTCGACGCCCAGGGCGAGGACGGCGTCGGCGAATGGAACCTCATCGCGCAGGAGTTGGGGATAACTCCCATCCGCCTGGACCCGATGGCCGCCCTGGACATGGGGATCCGCCTCAACCCGCTCGACCCGGCGATCACGACGACCGGGCAGCTCGCGCTGCTCCGGACCATCATCGAGGTCGCGATGGGCCACGGCCTCGACGAGCGCTCCGGCTTCGCGCTGAAGGTCGCGCACGCCTACGTCAACGAGACGATCGTCGAACGCCAGCCGATCCTCACGGACATCGTCGAGCAGCTACGGCACCCCGAACCCGAGTCGGCCGAGGCGATGAACGTCGACATAGAGGACGTCCGCGCGTGGGGCCTCGATGTCGCCCTGGTCCTGGACCGGCTGGTCGACGGCGACCTGCGGGGCATGTTCGACGGCCCCACCACCATCGGCATCGACCTCGACGCGCCGCTGATCGTCTTCGATTTGTCCCACATCGACCGCAACTCCATCGCCATGCCCATCCTCATGGCGATCGTCGGTGTATGGCTGGAACACACCTGGATCCGCCCCGACCGCAAGAAGCGCATCTTCCTGGTCGAGGAGGCCTGGCACATCATCGCCAGCCCCTTCGTGGCCCAGCTCTTCCAGCGCCTGCTGAAGTTCGGCCGCCGGCTCGGCCTGTCCTTCGTGGCGGTGGTCCACCACCTGTCCGACGTGGTGGACGGAGCGGCGGCGAAGGAAGCGTCAGCCATCCTGAAAATGGCCTCGACCCGTACCATCTACGCCCAGAAGGCCGACGAGGCACGAGCGACGGGCCGCGTCCTGGGCCTGCCCCGCTGGGCGGTCGAGATCATCCCGTCCCTCAGCCCCGGCATCGCCGTCTGGGACGTCAACGGCAATGTCCAGGTGGTCAAACACCTGGTCACCGAGACCGAACGCCCCCTGGTCTTCACGGACCGCGCGATGACGGAGTCCTCCAGCGACCTCGCCGACGACGCCCTGCGCGCCGCCGAGCTGGAAGCGGAGGAGCGGGCGGCGGCCTTCGTGGAACAGCACATGGGCGACTCCGAGTCGACGGTGGCGTAGGAGGCGGGCAGTGGTGAGACCGGACGACCGCCACCAGGGCGGTCAGGGAGCCCAAGGAGGCGTCCCGGACGGGCTGTTGGTCGGCATACTCGCCTTCCTCCTCGGTATGACCCTGCTGGTCTGGTCGGCCACGGGCCTCGCCGGCCTGTTCACCCACGGCGACTGGCCCCAGGGCGTCACCTTCACCCGCACCCCCGTGGCCATGCGCCACCTCATCGGCCACCCCCAGGACATCCCCGGCGCCTGGCCCGACACCCCCGCCGGCCAACTCGCCGGATACGGCCTGCTCTGGGGCCTGTTCATCGGCCAGCTGCTGATCCTCATCGTCCTGACGATCTTCGTGATGGGGACGCTGGCCCGCTGGCGGGCGGTACGCGCAAGGACGCGAGCGGAGAAACTGGCTGCCCGTGAACGACGTCCGGAACCGAGGCCGGTCCATGAGGTACCGGTCCACGAGGTACCGGCCCCGAGACCGGCGCCGGATCCGCAGCCGTTGCCGGCGACGGCTCCACTCCCCGGCACCCCGCAGCCGCTGCTGGCAGAGCCGCGCCTTGCCGGGCCGCAGGTGACTACGAATGGTGCAGGGGGCCGCGGGTGGGAAGCACAACGCGCCGAAGGCGCAACCCTCTACGCCCCCCGGGAAACCCGCCGGACAACCGCCGCCCAGGCGATCAGAGACGCGGAGGGCCCCGCCCTCGTGGTCACCTCGAACCCCGCCCTCTGGGCCGACACCAAGGACGCCAGAGCCAAACTCGGCCCGGTCCACGTCTACGACCCCACCCACCTCTGCGACACCCCGGCCCGCCTCCACTGGTCCCCCACCACAGGCTGCGAGACCAAGGAGACGGCCAAGGCGAGAGCCCAGGCCCTCCTCGCCCCCGTCCGCCCCACCGCCAAGATCGACCAGGCCGTGGCCGACACCGCCGAAACGCTCCTGCGCAGCTACCTCCACGCGGCGGCCATAGAGGCCCGCACCATCCGCCACGTCCACCGCTGGTGCCAGGGCACCCAGGTCCAGGACGCCGTCAGAACCCTCCGCACCCACCCCAAGGCGGCCCCCGGCTCCGCGGGCGAACTCGAAGCCGCCCTCACCGCGCACCCCGAACGCCGTGACATCGCCCAGGAGTTGACCAGCAGAGCGCTCTCCGCACTCTTCACGGTCAACATCCGCGAGGCATGCACTCCCAACCGAAATGATGCCCTCGCCTTGGATTCCTTCGTCGACGAAGGGGGCACGCTTTATGTGGTCGGTGAATCGATCGAGGACCCCAGGACCAACCCGGGCGCGATGCCCCTGCTGACGGCCCTCACCTCAAGCGTGGTCGAGCGTGGCCGGCGCATGGCCGAACGGTCATCCTCCGGTCGCCTCGACCCACCACTCACGCTCGTCCTGGACGACGTCGCCGCCGTCGCTCCGCTCCCCCAACTCCCGGAGCTGCTGGCCACCGGAGCGGACCGGGGCCTGCCGACCCTGGCCCTCCTCCGGTCCCGCGAACAGGCCCGCACCCGCTGGCCGGACGCGGACCTCCCGGCGTAGAGCTCAAAGGCCGAAGCTCAGAAGTCGTACACCACCCAGTCGACAACCGGCACATACCCGAGCCGCCGACAGAGGGCGTTGCCGGTGGGACTGGCTCGCGTCCGTGAACAGCACGACATCCGTGGCGCCCACGGCCGACGCGGCCCGGCTCACCCCGACCGTCACGGCACCCGCGACGCCGGCCCTGCGTGCCGCTGCCACGCCTCGGCGAAAACGGCGGCGGTTCGCGTCGTCCGCGCTGACGGAGGGCACGGAACGCCCCAGCGCGAGCAGACGGCCGACGAGGGCGCCGGCCTGCTCGGCGCTGAGCGGAGTCAGGCCCAGCCGAAGGACCGCAGAGGAGTCAGACGCGTTCCAGCGCGAACTCCAGCTCGGACTGCCCCGGAGCGGCCGTCAGCGGCACGACGACACCCGTGGGCTCGAATCCCGCCTTGCGGTAGAACCGCTGCGCCCGCCCGTTGTCCTCGTGCACGATCAGCCGCACCCGCTCGGCGCCGTGCGCCCACGCCCACTCCACAGCGGCATCGAACAGCACATCGGTGAGCCCGTTCCCGCGCTCCTCGGGCCGCACGAACACCCCGACGAGATGCCCCTGCTTCCGCTCGACCGGAAACCCGGCCCAGTCCGTGGTCCCGGGCTCCTCCAGCAGCACGGTCACCGTGCCGACCCAGCGCCCGTCCGGCGCCTCGGCGATGACCGTCTGCGCCCCGTCCGCACCCTCGGCACCCTTGGCCGTCCGCTCCCGCCAGAAGTTGTCGGGCCGTGCCGCGGCCTCCTCATAGGTCTCCAGGAAGGCGAGAGGCGCGACCGGATCCTGGAGCGCCACAAGCCGCAACTCCTTCGCGGCGGGCCACTCATCGGTGCGGACGGATCGGATCACGTAGCTCATGCGGGCCACAGTAGTACTCGGGTACTACCCGTCTCACCTGGAATACTGCCCACGGTCCGACGCCCGCAGCCCCCGTCCGCACGAGCGTCGAAGCATGACTACGGCACAGGGCCTCACCAAACGCTACGGCGCCAGGACCGCGGTGGCCGACCCGTCCTTCACCGTCCGCCCGGCCACCGTCACCGGCTACTCGGCCCGAACGGCGCCGGCAAGTCCACCTCGACGATGCCCTACCGGGTCACCCTCATCGCCACGAGCGCCCTCACCGTCGCCAGCTCCGCGCCACGATGGCAGCGGTACCGGCGCGCCTGCCCGTCCTGTGGGTCGAAGGCCGCGGTGCCGGCCACGACCGCCTTTGTCCTCAGCCTGTGGACGAACCTCCTCACCTTCCCGCTCGCCCAGTCCTTCCTCACCGGCACCGAACACGAGGCGGCCCTCGGCGACCCGGGCGTCCTGCGCGCCCTGACCGGCAACGCGACCGGCCTCGCCGTCCTCTCCGTCCTGGGCCGAGGCGCCCTGGCCCGTTCGCTCCCGATCGCGACGGGCACCTTCATCGGCCTCGTCATGTGACGCGGTGGTGGCGCCGAGCCTGGCGTATATGAAACAAAGCCAGTGAAATAAAAAAACCCCCGTGCCGAATGGCACGGGGGTTTTCTTAAAATTTGTTCGGCGGTGTCCTACTCTCCCACAGGGTCCCCCCTGCAGTACCATCGGCGCTGTAAGGCTTAGCTTCCGGGTTCGGAATGTAACCGGGCGTTTCCCTCACGCTATGACCACCGAAACACTATGAAGTTCGACCGGAAAAAGACACAGTCGTTGCCTCAGAACTAACACAGTGGACGCGAGCAACTGAGGACAAGCCCTCGGCCTATTAGTACCGGTCACCTCCACCCATTACTGGGCTTCCAGATCCGGCCTATCAACCCAGTCGTCTACTGGGAGCCTTAACCCCTCAAGGGGGTGGGAGTCCTCATCTCGAAGCAGGCTTCCCGCTTAGATGCTTTCAGCGGTTATCCCTCCCGAACGTAGCCAACCAGCCATGCCCTTGGCAGGACAACTGGCACACCAGAGGTTCGTCCGTCCCGGTCCTCTCGTACTAGGGACAGCCCTTCTCAAGACTCCTACGCGCACAGCGGATAGGGACCGAACTGTCTCACGACGTTCTAAACCCAGCTCGCGTACCGCTTTAATGGGCGAACAGCCCAACCCTTGGGACCGACTCCAGCCCCAGGATGCGACGAGCCGACATCGAGGTGCCAAACCATCCCGTCGATATGGACTCTTGGGGAAGATCAGCCTGTTATCCCCGGGGTACCTTTTATCCGTTGAGCGACGGCGCTTCCACAAGCCACCGCCGGATCACTAGTCCCGACTTTCGTCCCTGCTCGACCCGTCGGTCTCACAGTCAAGCTCCCTTGTGCACTTACACTCAACACCTGATTACCAACCAGGCTGAGGGAACCTTTGGGCGCCTCCGTTACTCTTTAGGAGGCAACCGCCCCAGTTAAACTACCCATCAGACACTGTCCCTGATCCGGATCACGGACCCAGGTTAGACATCCAGCACGACCAGACTGGTATTTCAACGACGACTCCCCCTGAACTGGCGTCCAGAGTTCACAGTCTCCCAGCTATCCTACACAAGCCGAACCGAACACCAATATCAAACTGTAGTAAAGGTCCCGGGGTCTTTCCGTCCTGCTGCGCGAAACGAGCATCTTTACTCGTAGTGCAATTTCACCGGGCCTATGGTTGAGACAGTCGAGAAGTCGTTACGCCATTCGTGCAGGTCGGAACTTACCCGACAAGGAATTTCGCTACCTTAGGATGGTTATAGTTACCACCGCCGTTTACTGGCGCTTAAGTTCTCAGCTTCGCCACACCGAAATGTGACTAACCGGTCCCCTTAACGTTCCAGCACCGGGCAGGCGTCAGTCCGTATACATCGCCTTACGGCTTCGCACGGACCTGTGTTTTTAGTAAACAGTCGCTTCTCGCTGGTCTCTGCGGCCACCCCCAGCTCATGAAGTAAATTCAATCACCGGTGATGGCCCCCCTTCTCCCGAAGTTACGGGGGCATTTTGCCGAGTTCCTTAACCATAGTTCACCCGAACGCCTCGGTATTCTCTACCTGACCACCTGAGTCGGTTTAGGGTACGGGCCGCCATGAAACTCGCTAGAGGCTTTTCTCGACAGCATAGGATCATCCACTTCACCACAATCGGCTCGGCATCAGGTCTCAGCCTCATGTGCGACGGATTTACCTATCACACGGCCTACACCCTTACCCCGGGACAACCACCGCCCGGGCTGGACTACCTTCCTGCGTCACCCCATCACTCACCTACTACCACCTTGGATCAGCGGCTCCACCACTTTCCTTTCCCCGAAGGGTCCGGAACGGCTTCACGGCCTTAGCATCAATGGGTTCGATGTTTGACGCTTCACAGCGGGTACCGGAATATCAACCGGTTATCCATCGACTACGCCTGTCGGCCTCGCCTTAGGTCCCGACTTACCCTGGGCAGATCAGCTTGACCCAGGAACCCTTAGTCAATCGGCGCACACGTTTCCCACGTGTGTATCGCTACTCATGCCTGCATTCTCACTCGTGAACCGTCCACCACTAGCTTCCGCTGCAGCTTCACCCGGCACACGACGCTCCCCTACCCATCACAGCCACCGTTGGGCGTATTGCTGCAATGACACGACTTCGGCGGTACGCTTGAGCCCCGCTACATTGTCGGCGCGGAATCACTAGACCAGTGAGCTATTACGCACTCTTTCAAGGGTGGCTGCTTCTAAGCCAACCTCCTGGTTGTCTCTGCGACTCCACATCCTTTCCCACTTAGCGTACGCTTAGGGGCCTTAGTCGATGCTCTGGGCTGTTTCCCTCTCGACCATGGAGCTTATCCCCCACAGTCTCACTGCCGCGCTCTCACTTACCGGCATTCGGAGTTTGGCTAAGGTCAGTAACCCGGTAGGGCCCATCGCCTATCCAGTGCTCTACCTCCGGCAAGAAACACACGACGCTGCACCTAAATGCATTTCGGGGAGAACCAGCTATCACGGAGTTTGATTGGCCTTTCACCCCTAACCACAGGTCATCCCCCAGGTTTTCAACCCTGGTGGGTTCGGTCCTCCACGAAGTCTTACCTCCGCTTCAACCTGCCCATGGCTAGATCACTCCGCTTCGGGTCTTGAGCGTGCTACTGAAACGCCCTATTAGGACTCGCTTTCGCTACGGCTACCCCACCCGGGTTAACCTCGCAACACACCGCAAACTCGCAGGCTCATTCTTCAAAAGGCACGCAGTCACGACGCATTGAGTAAACTCAATGCGCGACGCTCCCACGGCTTGTAGGCACACGGTTTCAGGTACTATTTCACTCCGCTCCCGCGGTACTTTTCACCATTCCCTCACGGTACTATCCGCTATCGGTCACCAGGGAATATTTAGGCTTAGCGGGTGGTCCCGCCAGATTCACACGGGATTTCTCGGGCCCCGTGCTACTTGGGTGTCTCTCAAACGAGCCGCTGATGTTTCGACTACGGGGGTCTTACCCTCTACGCCGGACCTTTCGCATGTCCTTCGCCTACATCAACGGTTTCTGACTCGTCTCACAGCCGGCAGACTGTGAAAGAGAGATCCCACAACCCCGAATGCGCAACCCCTGCCGGGTCTCACACGCATACGGTTTGGCCTCATCCGGTTTCGCTCGCCACTACTCCCGGAATCACGGTTGTTTTCTCTTCCTGCGGGTACTGAGATGTTTCACTTCCCCGCGTTCCCTCCACATACCCTATGTGTTCAGGTATGGGTGACAGCCCATGACGACTGCCGGGTTTCCCCATTCGGAAACCCCCGGATCAAAGCCTGGTTGACGACTCCCCGGGGACTATCGTGGCCTCCCACGTCCTTCATCGGTTCCTGGTGCCAAGGCATCCACCGTGCGCCCTTAAAAACTTGGCCACAGATGCTCGCGTCCACTGTGCAGTTCTCAAACAACGACCAGCCACCCATCACCCCGCCCTCACAGGCGAGTTCACTGGGGCCGGCATCGAGGGCGTTCATTCCCTCAGACACCCAACAGCGTGCCCGACACCTCCGCCACTCGTGATCAGCTTTCCACGCTCCGAAGAGCAGTACTGGCAGCCCGAGATGACTGAAAATGCCGAATAATCAACGTTCCACCCATGAGCAACCAGCATCGGACGTACGCCGATGTACTGGCCCTGGACCACCAAGCAAGCTTGGCGGCCTAGATGCTCCTTAGAAAGGAGGTGATCCAGCCGCACCTTCCGGTACGGCTACCTTGTTACGACTTCGTCCCAATCGCCAGTCCCACCTTCGACAGCTCCCTCCCCACAAGGGGGTTGGGCCACCGGCTTCGGGTGTTACCGACTTTCGTGACGTGACGGGCGGTGTGTACAAGGCCCGGGAACGTATTCACCGCAGCAATGCTGATCTGCGATTACTAGCAACTCCGACTTCATGGGGTCGAGTTGCAGACCCCAATCCGAACTGAGACAGGCTTTTTGAGATTCGCTCCACCTCGCGGTATCGCAGCTCATTGTACCTGCCATTGTAGCACGTGTGCAGCCCAAGACATAAGGGGCATGATGACTTGACGTCGTCCCCACCTTCCTCCGAGTTGACCCCGGCGGTCTCCTGTGAGTCCCCATCACCCCGAAGGGCATGCTGGCAACACAGGACAAGGGTTGCGCTCGTTGCGGGACTTAACCCAACATCTCACGACACGAGCTGACGACAGCCATGCACCACCTGTACACCGACCACAAGGGGGGCACCATCTCTGATGCTTTCCGGCGTATGTCAAGCCTTGGTAAGGTTCTTCGCGTTGCGTCGAATTAAGCCACATGCTCCGCTGCTTGTGCGGGCCCCCGTCAATTCCTTTGAGTTTTAGCCTTGCGGCCGTACTCCCCAGGCGGGGAACTTAATGCGTTAGCTGCGGCACCGACGACGTGGAATGTCGCCAACACCTAGTTCCCACCGTTTACGGCGTGGACTACCAGGGTATCTAATCCTGTTCGCTCCCCACGCTTTCGCTCCTCAGCGTCAGTAATGGCCCAGAGATCCGCCTTCGCCACCGGTGTTCCTCCTGATATCTGCGCATTTCACCGCTACACCAGGAATTCCGATCTCCCCTACCACACTCTAGCTAGCCCGTATCGAATGCAGACCCGGGGTTAAGCCCCGGGCTTTCACACCCGACGTGACAAGCCGCCTACGAGCTCTTTACGCCCAATAATTCCGGACAACGCTTGCGCCCTACGTATTACCGCGGCTGCTGGCACGTAGTTAGCCGGCGCTTCTTCTGCAGGTACCGTCACTTTCGCTTCTTCCCTGCTGAAAGAGGTTTACAACCCGAAGGCCGTCATCCCTCACGCGGCGTCGCTGCATCAGGCTTTCGCCCATTGTGCAATATTCCCCACTGCTGCCTCCCGTAGGAGTCTGGGCCGTGTCTCAGTCCCAGTGTGGCCGGTCGCCCTCTCAGGCCGGCTACCCGTCGTCGCCTTGGTGAGCCATTACCTCACCAACAAGCTGATAGGCCGCGGGCTCATCCTTCACCGCCGGAGCTTTCAACCACCACCCATGCGAGTGGCAGTGATATCCGGTATTAGACCCCGTTTCCAGGGCTTGTCCCAGAGTGAAGGGCAGATTGCCCACGTGTTACTCACCCGTTCGCCACTAATCCCCACCGAAGTGGTTCATCGTTCGACTTGCATGTGTTAAGCACGCCGCCAGCGTTCGTCCTGAGCCAGGATCAAACTCTCCGTGAATGTTTACCCGTAATCGGGTGCACACACACGAGAGCGGAACAACCACCGGAATAAGGCGGTCGTTCACAGCGTCCTCGCTGTGTTTATTTCAAAGGAACCTCGCCACCGGAACAAGTCCGATGGACGGGGTATCAACATATCTGGCGTTGATTTTTGGCACGCTGTTGAGTTCTCAAGGAACGGACGCTTCCTTTGTACTCACCCTCTCGGGCTTTCCTCCGGGCTTTTCCCTTCGGTCTTGCGTTTCCGACTCTATCAGACCGTTTCCGGTTCCGATTCCTCGGTGCTTTCCAGGTTCCCGCTCTCGCGTTTCCCTTTCCGGCGGTTCCGACTCTATCAGATCCTTTCGGGCCTGATTCCCAGTCAGGGGGCTTGTCTTCCCAGCCGTTGGGCCGTTCCGACGTCTCAAACCTTAGCGGATTCTCGCTGCGCTCCCAAATCGAGGAGCCGCATCCAAATCGAATTGAATTCGGGCACACCGAATTCATCCCGGCTGGGAGATCGTTCTGATGGTTTGAGTGGCCGCTCTCGCGGCGGAGGTGCTACCGAGGAACCGTTACGGCCCCGTGGCAACCCGAAGAACTCTACGGATCCGGCAGGTGGCTGTCAAGCACCCTCTGTCAAGATCTTTTCAGTCGAGGTCGCTCAGTCGCCCGCCGGCGTCCGGCTGTGCGTGTTCCACCCTACGCAGGAGGCGGGTGAGGACGTCCCCGAGGGTGTTGCGCTCCTCCGCGGACAGGTCCTGGAGCAGGTCCTCCTCGAAGACCGTGGCGAGGCGCATCGCCTCCAGCCACTTCTCGCGGCCTTCGGCGGTGAGCTCCACGATCACGCGGACGCGGTTGGACTCGTCCCGCTCCCGGGTCACCAGTCCTTCGGCGAGCATGCGGTCGATCCGGTGGGTCATCGCGGCCGGCGTGAGGCCGAGGCGCTTGGCGAGGTCACTGGGACCCATCCGATAAGGGGCCCCGGAGAGCACGAGCGCCTTGAGGACCTCCCACTCGGCGTTGCTGATGCCGAGGTCGGCGGTCTGGCGGCCGTAGGCGACGTTCATACGGCGGTTCAGCCGGGACAGCGCCGAGACGATCTGCTCGACCTGGGGGTCGAGGTCCTGGAACTCGCGCTGGTAGGCGGCGATCTGTTCCTCGAGCGTCGGCTCGGGGACGCCGGGGGTCTCGGCCATGGCCGCAGTATGGCACGCACCTCCTTTGCATCGAAGTCCTTCGGTATGTACTGTTTAGCTTCGAACTTTAGCTTCGAAGTCTTCACTCCTAACTAGTGAGAGAGGTGAACGTGACCAGGGCGAGGGGCGCAGAGATGCGTCGGATCCACGTGGGCAACGCACTCAGCGCGTTCGGGCTCGGTTTCACCGTCCCCTACCTGTACGTCTACGTGGCGCAGGTGCGGGGCCTTGGGGCCATGACGGCGGGGCTGGTGCTCGCCGTCTTCGCCGTGGCGGCGCTGGTCGTGCTGCCGTTCGCCGGGCGGGCCATCGTCCGGCGCGGCCCGTTGCCTGTGCTGCTCACCGCTCTGGTCATGGCCGCCCTCGGATCGCTGAGCCTCGGGCTGGCGGGCCACGCGGCCACCGTGCTGCTGTCGGCGGCCGCGCTCGGGGCCGGTCAGGCCGTGATGCAGCCCGCGCTCGCGACGATGATCGTGGACTGCTCCACATCGGAGACGCGGTCCCGGGCCTTCGCGACGCAGTTCTTCCTGCAGAACCTCGGCCTCGGTGTCGGCGGTCTCATCGGCGGCCATCTCGTCGACACGTCGAGCACCGCGTCCTTCACTCTGTTGTTCGCGATCGAGGCGGCGATGTTCCTGCTGCTGGTGGTCGTGATGGCGACCCTCCGGCTGCCGCACGCCCCGGGCATCGAGGGCGCGCCGACCCGGTCCGCCAAGGGCAGCTGGAAGCAGTTGCTCGGCAACCGGGCCATGGTGCAGTTGTGCGTGCTGGGCTTCGTGCTGTTCTTCGCCTGCTACGGACAGTTCGAGTCGGGCCTGAGCGCGTACGGCGTCGAGGCCGCCGGCATCTCCACCTCCGCGCTGGGCACGGCCCTGGCCGCCAACACCGCGATGATCGTGGTCGCCCAGTTCGCCGTGCTGAGGTTCGTCGAGCGGCGGCGGCGGTCCCGGGTGATCGCCCTGGTCGGGCTCATCTGGGCCGTGGCGTGGGTCACCGCGGGCTACGCCGGGCTCGGCCATGGCAGCCGGGAGATGGCCACGGCCGCATTCGTGTCGACGTATGCGCTCTTCGGACTGGGCGAGGCGATGCTGTCGCCGACGGTGGCTCCGCTGGTGGCCGATCTGGCGCCGGAGGGGATGGCGGGCCAGTACAACTCCGCCTTCGCCCTGGTGAAGCAGCTCGCGCTGGCGGTCGGCCCGGCGGTGGGCGGCCCGATGGGAGCCTCGCTGCACGCGCCGTACGTCGTGACGTTCCTGCTGTTCTCGCTGGGCATCACGTACCTGGCGATACGACTGGGCAGGCAGCTCACCCCGGTACAGAACCAGCCCTCCCTGAGGAAGAGCCGAGTGGTGGCCCAGGGTGGAGCAACGGCCAAGTCTCTGGCCGCCTAGCTGCGACTCCTCAGGGGCGCAGGCCGCGCTACCCCTGGGGCAGCACGAACTCGCACCAGACCGCCTTGCCACCCCCCGGCGTCCTCCGGGACCCCCAGTTCGACGCGATGGTCGCCACGATGGCGATCCCGCGACCGGACTCGTCACCGGCTTCGGCCCTGCGGCGCCGGGGGAGGTGGTCGTCCCCGTCGGTCACCTCGACGATCAGCCGCCGGTCGGTGCGGCGCAGTCGCAGCCGCATGGGTGGCATCCCGTGCTGAAGCGAATTGGCGACGAGTTCACTCACCGCCAGCACGCCCAGGTCATGCAGTTCGACCGGGAACCGCCAGCTCGTCAGCACGCCGGAGGCGAACGCACGCGCGCGTGGAGCCGCCTCGACGCCGCCCAGCAGTTCCAGCGCGGCGTTGCGGAAGAGTTCGCTGTCGGGGCCCGTGTGGGCCGGGTGCTGGAGGACCATGACGGCCACGTCGTCGTCGTGCTCCGCGGTGACGCCGGCCGAGCGGACCAGGCGGTCGCAGATCACCTGGGGGGTGCCGGTGGCGCCGGCCAGGGCGCGTTCGAGGGCCGCGATGCCTTCGTCCAGGTCTTCGTTGCGGCGCTCGACCAGGCCGTCCGTGTAGAGGACGGCCGTGGATCCGGGGCCGAGCGGGATGGAGCCCGAGGCGTGCATCCAGCCGCCGGTGCCCAGGGGCGGGCCCGTGGGCTCGTCGGCGCGCAGGACGACGCCGCTCTCGTCGCGGACCAGGATGGGCAGGTGGCCGGCCGAGGCGTAGACCAGCTTGCCCTCGTTCGGGTCGTGGATGGCGTACACGCAGGTGGCGATCTGGTTGGCGTCGATCTCCATGGCGAGGCCGTCCAGGAGCTGGAGGATCTCGTGCGGGGGCAGGTCCAGACGGGCGTACGCCCGGACGGCTGTGCGGAGTTGGCCCATGACCGCTGCCGCGCGGACCCCGCGGCCCATGACGTCACCGATGACCAGGGCCGTGCGACCGCCGCCGAGGGTGATGACGTCGTACCAGTCTCCGCCGACCGCGGCTTCCGTGCCGCCGGGGTGGTAGGTGGCGGCGATGCGCAGGTCGTCGGGTTCTTCGAGTTCCTGGGGGAGCAGGCTGCGCTGGAGGGTGACGGCGGTCTCGCGCTGGCGGCGCTCGCTGGCTCTGAGGCGTTCGGCGGCCTCGGCGTGGTCGGTGACGTCGGTCGCGAACACGAGGACACCGCCACCACCGCCACCCCCGTCTCCTTGGGTCACCGGGGTGCAGGTGAAGGTGTAGGAGCGGCCGTCGGGGGCCTTGCGGGACTTGACCGTGCGCGGCTTGCCGCTGCGCAGGACCTGGTCGAGGAGCGGGAGCAGGCCGATCTCCTCCAGCTCCGGGAGGGCTTGGCGGGCCGGTTCGCCCGTGGGGCGCAGGCCGAAGGCGACCACATAGGCGTCGTTGACGTAGGCGAGGCGGTGGTCGGGGCCGTGGAGGAGGGCGACGAGGGCGGGGACACGGTCGAGGACTTCACGGACGGGGAGCTCGTCGACTGCGGGGGTCGGCACGGTCAGTTGTTCGGCGCGGGCCGCGGGGACGGCGCGCTCGCTCAGGCGGTCCTCGGTGACCAGGTCGTCGGTCCGCGCTGCCGCGCGGCGCTGCGTTCCGGGGAGGCGGGCGCTCCAGCGCGTGAAGTTCACGAATCCTTGCCTCGTGTCGTCGTCTTCGGCGTCTTCGGGCCGGCTCCGGGCCCGGCCGGGGGGCTGGGGACGGCAGCCCGGGGGTGCAGCACGGTGGGAAAACCTCTTGGTTCGAGGGGCGGGCGGCTGCCCGTCCGAAGTCGGGCACCAGTCTGGCAGGGTGACCGACCGGGTCGACATTCGTCAGACGCCGGGGCGGTCCGTGGAGTTCCTCGGTCCGGTCAGGACGACCCCTTCGGGTCGTTCGTGGGGTCGTGAGGATGCTTTCCACCGGCCGCGAGTTCGAACTCCGCTCGGGGATGTTCGAGTGAACCGAGCGAGACGATCTCCCTCTTGAAGAGCCCCGACAGGATCCATTCGGCCAGGACACGGGCCTTGCGGTTGAAGGTGGGGACCCTGCTGAGGTGGTAGACGCGGTGCATGAACCAGGCAGGGTAGCCCTTCAGTTTGCGCCCGTAGACATACGCGACACCTTTGTGGAGACCCAGGGAGGCCACCGAGCCGACGTACTTGTGGGAGTACGTCTGCAGGGGCTCGCCGCGCAGCGCGTGCGCGATGTTGTCGCCGAGGACCCTGGCCTGGCGGACGGCGTGCTGGGCGTTGGGGGCCGTCTCCCTGCCGGGCCCCTCGGCGGTGACGTCGGGGACGGCGGCCGCGTCTCCGGCCGCCCACGCGTGCGTGGTGCCCTCGACGGTGAGCTGGGGGGTGCATTTCAGCCGACCTCGCTCATTGAGCGGGAGGTCGGTGGCGGCGAGGAGCGGGCTGGGTTTCACGCCGGCGGTCCACACGACCGTACGTGTGGGAAAGCGGTTGCCGTCGCTGAGGACGGCGACGCGGTCCACGCAGGACTCCAGGCGGGTGTTCAGCCGTACGTCGATGTTGCGGCGGCGCAGTTCGCTGACCGTGTAGCGGCCCATCTCCTCGCCGACCTCGGGAAGGATGCGGTCGGATGCCTCGACGAGGATCCACTTCATGTCCTCGGGAAGGACGTTGCGGTAATAGCGCGCGGTGTAGCGGGCCATGTCCTCCAGCTCGCCGAGCGCCTCCACGCCCGCGTAGCCGCCGCCGACGAAGACGAAGGTGAGGGCCGCGTCGCGGATCGCGGGGTCGCGGGTGGAGGAGGCGATGTCCATCTGCTCGATGACGTGGTTGCGCAGGCCGATGGCCTCCTCGACCGTCTTGAACCCGATGCCGTGGTCGGCGAGTCCGGGGATCGGCAGCGTGCGCGCGATCGAACCCGGGGCGAGGACGAGCTCGTCGTACGACAGCTGTTCGCCGCCCGTGCGCTCCTCCTCGGTGGCGAGCGTGGTGACGGAGGCCGTGCGTTTGGCGTGGTCGATCGCGGTGACCTCGCCGACGATGATGCGGCAGCGGTCGAGGACGCGGCGCAGCGGTACGACGACGTGGCGCGGGGAGATGGATCCGGCGGCCGCCTCGGGCAGGAACGGCTGATAGGTCATGTACGGGTCGGGCGTGACGATGGTGATCTCGACTCCGCCCCCGTCGAGTTCCCGTTTCAGCTTCCGCTGCAGACGCAGAGCCGTGTACATCCCGACGTAGCCACCGCCGACAACCAGAATGCGCGCACGTTCCTTCACCATCCCATGACGCACCCGCCGCTTGAGTTTGTCCACAGCCTCGACAAATCGTGTGACTGGAAGTCGTCGGCGCGCCGGGGCGGCGGAATCGCCGGAGGGCGTGGAAGTCCCGCAGGTCAACGGGTGTGCGCCGGGCGGGCGGAGGGGGTGCAATCGGGGCGTTTGCCGCCCGTACTCCGATCGGGGGGCGCTCCGTGCGGAACCTGCCCCTTCTGAATTGACCCCCACTCAACTATGTTCGTGTGTCGACGGGGTGTAGGGGGATGCGCTCCGGGTCCGCGACGGGCGGACTCGCGAAACGGGCTTGTTCCGCACGCTCCGGCTTTCGATGGCGGGGAGAGTCTCCGGGGGGAGACGTCATTACCGGGGGATCATTTATGCACATTCAGGACTCTCATTGGTCTACCGCGTCCGCCATCGCACCCGGTGGCGGGGCGATGGGCGGCGCGATGGGTACGACGATGAGCGCGGCGGGCAACGGACGGGACGGATCCCGTTCGGCCCCGCTGCGCGTGGACGCACAGCGCAACCTGGAACACGTACTGCGCGCGGCGCGCGAGGTCTTCGGCGAGCTGGGGTACGGCGCGCCGATGGAGGACGTGGCGCGGCGCGCCCGGGTCGGTGTCGGCACGGTGTACCGGCGCTTCCCGAGCAAGGACGTCCTGGTCCGGCGGATAGCCGAGGAGGAGACCTCCCGGCTGACCGACCAGGCGCGGGCGGCGCTCGGTCAGGAGGACGAGCCGTGGTCGGCGCTGTCGCGCTTCCTGCGCACGTCGGTCGCCTCCGGTGCCGGGCGGCTGCTGCCGCCGCAGGTGCTGCGGGTGGGAGTCGCCGACGAGATCTCCGACGGCTACGACGGGACGCGGGTGCCGCAGCAGCGGACCACCCCCGGCGCCGGCGAGCTGCGGCTGGTGCCGGAGGAGGCCCCACTGGTCTCCGCCGACGACGCCGGGGCCGCGGCGCTGCTGGAGGTCGTGGGACAGCTCGTGGACCGGGCTCGGGCGGCCGGTGAGCTGCGGACCGACGTGTCGGTGTCGGACGTCCTGCTGGTGATCGCGACCGCGGCGCCCTCGCTGCCGGACGCGGCGCAGCAGGCGGCGGCCTCGGCGCGGCTGCTGGACATCCTTTTGGAGGGACTTCGGTCCCGGCCGATGTGACTCGAAAGGGTGACAACGGGGTGCGGTCGGTCACCGGCCGCACCTCGGCGCATTCCGGTGTTTTCCGGGTGCGCGAATCAACTCCTGCACCAGCCGTGACAGTTGAGTCTTCCCCATGCAGGTGATGCTCGGTACTGCCGTGCGGGAAGTCCCCCACGGACGAGTGGATGCCTCGTACCGCAGGGCACTGACCAAAAGCCAATATGGCACTCTGAGCCGGTGTTGGGGACTGGTTGGGCCGGCGGCGGGGGCATTCCGCGATGAGCGTTGACGGGCGGAACGAACCCCTCGGTGAGGGCGACGGCGAAGCCGGGGGCACCCCGCAGGTGCCGGGCCAGGGGAGCCGCGCGGGCATCCCGCAGGGCGGCATCCCGGCCCGGGGCGGCATTCCGGCCCAGGGCGGCGAACCCATCGAGGGCAGCGTCCCGGCGCAGCGCGACCGGCGCGAGGACGGCGGCGTCCTGCCGCCGCTCAGGGAGACGCCCCCGTCCGACGCCGACCTGATCGAGCGCATGCGCTCCGGCGACGACACGGCCTACGAGGCGCTCTTCCGCCGCCACGCGGACGCGGTGCGCCGCTACGCCCGCACCTGCTGCCGCGACGCCCACACCGCCGACGACCTCACCGCCGAGGTCTTCGCCCGCATGCTCCAGGCCGTCCGCGGCGGCCACGGCCCCGAGCACGCCGTACGCGCCTATCTGCTCACCAGTGTTCGCCGCGTCGCGGCCGGCTGGACGAAGTCGGCGAAGCGGGAGCAGCTCGTCGACGACTTCGCGGTGTTCGCCGCCCAGGCCGCGCGCACCTCCGAGGTCTCCGACCCCGACACAGTGGACCTCGGCGCGGACGTGCGCGCGATGCACGTGGCCGAGCAGTCCATGGCCATGCAGGCCTTCCGGTCGCTGCCCGAGCGCTGGCAGGCCGTGCTGTGGCACACCGAGGTCGAGGACGAGTCGCCGAGCGAGGTCGCCACCCTCTTCGGGCTCGACGCCAACGGCACCCGCGTGCTGGCCAGCCGCGCCCGCGAGGGCCTCAAGCAGGCCTACCTCCAGGCCCACGTGAGCACGGCCCTGGCCACCGACGAGGAGTGCGCCCGCTACGCCGACCGGCTCGGCGCCTACGCCCGCGGCAGTTTGCGCACCCGTGCCGAACGGGGCCTGCGCAAGCACCTGGAGAAGTGCGCCAAGTGCCGGCTGGCCGCGGGCCAGATCAAGGAAGTCGCCGGCGGTATCCCCGCCGTCGTACCGCTCGCGGTCATCGGCTGGTTCGGGGCCGCCGGGTACGCCAAGGCCGTCGGGCTCATCGCGGGCGGCGCCGGGGCGGGAGCGGCCGGTGCCGCGGGCGCGGCCGCCGCGGCGAGCGGGAGCTCCTCGGGCGGGGCGGGCGCGGGCGGCGCCGCGGCCTCGGAGGGGCTGGGCGCACCGGTGAAGGCGGGTATCGCGGCCGGTGTGGTCGCCGTGGCCGCCGCCGCGGTGGCGCTCGCGCTGATCGGCGACGACAGCCCGGCCAGGAAGCCGGACGCCAAGCCGCCCGCGTCCGCACCCGTGGTCGAGCCCGCCGACCCCACCGACCCCACCGCTTCCCCGAAGCAGCCCGATCCGGCGCCTCCGATGATCCCCGTCGCGGCCGCCCCGACCCCGACGCCGACAACCCCCACGCCCACACCACCTCCGAAGCCCACCCCGACGCCTACGCCGACCCCCACCCCGAAACCGACGCCGCCCCCGAAGCCCGGGCCCAGGCCCACCCCCACGCCCACTCCGACGCCGGCTCCCCCGCCGCCGCCCCCGCCGGCGGTGTACCAGTGGAGTGAGCTGGCCTACGACGTCTCCGGCGACGGCGGCGGGCCCGAGATGCGGATCGGCGAGAGCAGTTGGGTGTGGCAGCGGTACGGCGTCTCGGTCGCCGACCACCAGTACGCCCACGGCGTGACCGTGCACGGCCGCTCCTCCGTCACGATCGACCTCAACCGGACCTGCTCCGCCTACGACGCGATGGTCGGCGTCGACGACATGACGCTGGGCCTCGGCAAGGTCTCCTTCTCCGTGTACGCCGACGGGGCCCGGCTGTGGAGGTCCGGGCTCGTGAAGGGCGGCGACCAGGCCGTGCCCGTCCATGTGAACCTCGCCGGGCACCGGACCGTACGGCTGGTGGTCGAGCCGCACAGTCCCTTCGACGACCTGATGCTCGCGGACTGGGCGGAGTCGAAGTTCAGGTGTTCATGACGCGCCGGGCCCGCGCCACCTCGTCGAGCTCGGCGAGGGCCTCGTCCGGGGTGAGGGCCGTGCCCCGGGTGTGTTCCGCCGCGTAGCGCACGGCTCCCAGGCCGGTACGGGCGTCGGCCTGGGCGCGCTCCACCTCCACGCGCTCGGGGTGGGGACGCGGGTCGCCGCCGCGCCAGCGCTCGGCGGCGGCGAGCAGCCGGACCGCCCGCGGGAGGTCGCCGAGCTCGCCGAGCAGGACCGCCGCGCTGTCCACCAGCGTCGCCACGACCATGTCGGAACACCGCTTCTCGATCGCTTCTCGGACGGTGTCCACCAGCAGGGGCAGTCCGTGTTCGGGGCCCGACTCGGCGGCCGTCACCATCGCGGCGATCGAGTTCAGCATCACCGTGAACTGGGGTGGTGTGGGTGTCTGACCGATCTCCTCGCGAACCGTGTCGAGCAACTCGCTCGCGCGGGCGATGTCCTTGTCCTCCAGGGCGATGTGCGCCCGCATCAGCCTGACGAACGCCCGGGTCTCCGGAACGCCGTACTGGTCCCCGATGGCGCTCGCCTCGTCCAGGGTGGTCAGCGCGGTGGAGCGGTCGCCGGTGCGGTAGGCGACCTCGGCGAGCCGGGCGACGAGGAACGGCGTCTCCGCGTACGCCCCCACCTCGTGGGCGAGGCGCAGCGCCTCCTCGTACTCCTCCTTGGCGTCGGCGTGACGGCCGCGGGCCATGGCCGCCTCGCCGGCCGCGCTGCTGACCTGGGCGCGGATCCAGCGGTCGCCCGCGCGGCGGCTGAGGACGCGGAGTTCTTGCAGGTCCTCGTCGACACCGGTCATGCCACCCGGGGAGTCGACCGCCATGTGGGTGCGGAGCATCAGGGCGACGGCCACGGCCCAGTCGTCGCCGTGGGCCCGGCAGTGGGCGACGGAGGCGTCCATCAGGGGGCGGATGTCCACCGGGTCCTTCAGCGTGAGGCCGATCACGGGCCAGACGATGCCGGGGAGGCGGGCGGCGTCGGGGCCGCCCTGCGCGAAGTGGTTCCGGACCAGTCGCACATAGCGGCGGAGACGGGGGTCCAGGTCGCCGTCCATGGGCTCTGTCTCGGCCTTGAGGAAGAGATGGAGCATCCGGAGGTTCATGCGCGGGCGGTGGGCGGGGTGGTGCGTCTCGGCGTGCGCGCCGGCGAGGTACACGTCGATCGGGTCATCGGCCTCGCCGTCACTCGGTGTCCGGCACCGGTCCGTCCCGGCCGCCTTGTCCAGGGCCACCCCGAGGCGCAGCACCCTTTCCACCCAGGTCATGCCCTCGCGGCGGTAGTTGCGCAGCCACCAGAACCAGCCCATGGCGAGGACCACGGCACCGGCCTGCGTCTCGTCGCCCGCGGTGAGGGTGCGGTCCATAGCGGCGCGGATGTTGTCCAGCTCGGTCTCCAGGCGGGAGATCCACGGCAGTTGACCGGCCGACCGCAGCTGTGGTTCGGCCTCCTCGACCAGCGCGCGCACCCACGCGCGGTGCCGGAGCTCGGCGGCGGCCCGCAGCTCGGGGCACTCGGCGGCGCGCTCGACGGCGTACTCGTGGATGGTCTCCAGCATGCGGTAGCGCATGGCGTCGGAGCCGTCCCGCCCGCCCGGGGTGGCCACGATCAGGGACTTGTCCACGAGCGCGCCGAGGAGTTCCGCGGCCGGCCCGGTGCACACCGCCTCCGCCGCCTCCAGCTCCCAGCCGCCCGCGAACACCGACACCTCGCGCAGCAGGGTCCGCTCCCGCTCGTCGAGCAGCTCCCAGGACCAGTCGACGACGGCCCGCAGGGTCTGCTGGCGGGGCAGGACGGTACGGCTTCCGGAGGTCAGGAGGCGGAAACGGTCGTCGAGGCGGTCGGCGATCTGCCGAGGGGTGAGCAGGCGCAGACGGGCCGCCGCGAGCTCGATGGCGAGCGGCAGCCCGTCGAGTCGCCGGCAGATCTCGCCGACGGCCTCCTTGTCGGCGAGCACGACGTCCGCGTCGGGGCGGACGGCGGCGGCGCGCTCGGCGAAGAGGCGGTGGGCCTGATCGGGGAGGAGGGGCTCGACCGGGCGCACGGACTCGCCCGGCACGCCCAGGGGTTCACGGCTGGTGGCGAGGACGGTGAGCCCCGGGCAGCGGGTGAGGAGGGTCTCCGCGAGGTGGGCCGCCGCCTCGATGACATGTTCGCAGTTGTCAAGGATCAGGAGTTGGCTGCGCGGTGCGCAGTACTCGACGAGCAGGGCGAGCGGGTCGTCCTGCGGGGCCGTCAGCTCGGTGGTCATGAGCACGGTCTCGCGCAGACCGAGCGCGCTGACCACAGCGCCGGGCACCGCCTCCGGCCGGTCGAGCGGGGCGAGCTCGACAAGCCACGCCTGCGGGAGCCCGGCGGCGGCTTCCTCGGCGAGACGGGTCTTTCCGGATCCGCCCGGTCCGGTGAGGGTGACGAGGCGGGCCCTGTGCACTTCGGAACGGATGGCGTCGAGTTCGGGTTCCCGGCCCACGAAAGAGGTAAGCCGCGGACGGATGTTGCCGGTGCGTTCGGCACGGGGGCGCCCGAGGGGTGCCGCCAGCAGCTCGCCGTACAGGTCCCGCAGCTCCGGGCCCGGATCGGTGCCGAGGCCGTCGGCGAGGACGCGGCGGACGTTCTCGTAGGCGGCGAGGGCGTCGGCACCCCGGCCACCGTCACGCAGGGCGCGGATGAGCAGAACGTGCAGCGGCTCGTCGTACGGATGCGCCGCCGTCAGCTCCTTCAACTCCGGTACGACGTCCTGGTCCCGGCCGAGCAGCAGATCCGCCTCGATCCGGGTCCGGACGGCCTCCATGCGCAGTGCCTCGGGACGGGTCGCGGCGGTGCGGTCGGGGAGGTCGGCGAGGGCGTCACCGCGCCACAGGGCCAGTGCCCCCGTAAGGTCCTGCGCGGCTGTCCGTGCGTCCCCGCGTGCCAACGCAGCAGCCCCCTGCCGTACGAGGCGCTCGAAGACATACAGATCCACATCATCCTCACCACCGACCAGCCGGTAGCCGCCCGGCCCGGACACGATCGCGTCCTTCCCGACGGCACGACGGAGACGCCCGACGAGGGCCTGGAGAGCAGCCGGGGCATCCTGCGGCGGCTCCTCCCCCCACACCTCGTCGATCAGGACCTCGGAACCCACGGTACGGCCGGGACGCAGGGCGAGAGCGGCGAGCAGGGTGCGGACGCGGGGACCGCCGAGGGGTATGCCGGTGCCGTCGTCGTCCGTTGCCTGGGTAACGCCCAGAATTCTGTACCGCACCGGTTCATTGTCACCGGGTTCCGGATCTCTGCTGGGTCTTTTCGCGGGGCGCCTATGGGGGTGCCGGGTCAGGTTGTCGGGCCACCACGGGTGAGTGGGGGCTGGTCGCGCAGTTCCCCGCGCCCCTGGGTGGGTGCAGTCGCCTGCGCCACGACGGGCCGTTCGCCATCTCCCCTGCCGCGACCGCGCACCCCAATGGGCCGTTGGCCGCGTACGGCGAGCAGGGGACGGGGTGGGGGGTGTCCGCCCGCAGCGGCCGGCGTCCGTTACAGAGCACAGCTAAAGCAGCCGAGCCGCCGGACCGAGGACGGACACCCCCCACCCCGGCCCCGACCCCACACCGCACGCGCTACACAAGCCCCCACCGGGCCCGCGCAGGCCGCCGCAGGCATCAGGGGCGCGGGGAACTGCGCAAAAACCCCCGCCCCCACACACCCGCACAAGACACCGCTCAACCGCCGGAGGCCCCCGCTCCCAACGCCCCCCGCTGCGGCCGAATCCCCGCCGGCACCGCCCGCGCCCGCGCCGGCGTCCCCGTCCAGCACGTCCCCCGGCGGGCCAGCAGCCGTCCCAGCCACAGTTCCAGCGAGACCAGGTCCGCAAGACCGTCCAACGGCAGCGGCTCGCCCTCCGCCGCCGCGCGGAGCGCCTTGCGGACCACCCGGGCCTCCACCAGCCCCGCCTGCGCCAGCAACGGCGTGCCGAACAGGGACATCAGGGAGTCCGCCGCCACCCGCAGCCCCGTACGGGTCGCCGCGGCCGAGGAGGCATGGGACGGGGCGCCCCAGCCCGGCGGGAGCTCGGAGACGCCGGCGCCCTCCAGGACCGTACGGAGGATCTCCGCACGGGCCCCGGGGCGGACCCGCAGCGCCTCGGGGAGGGCACGGCAGGCACGCACCACCTGGTTGTCCAGGAACGGCGCGTGCAGCCGCTGGGAGCGGATCTCCACGGCCTGCTCCAGGACGCGCAGATCCGACGCGTGACGCGCGAGCGCCGCACGGGCGCGGAAGTCGCCGGGATGCTGGCCGGGACCGACCCCGGAACGGTGCGTGGCCCCCTGGAGGCGAACCGATACTTCAGCCAGCGCCTCCCCGGTCAGCCACCGTGCCGCGGGCCCCGGTCTGGCCCAGGTGAGCGCGGCGAGAGACGCCCCCACCGCACCCCCGGGCTCGTCGAAACGCTGGTGCATGAGCCGGTCGGCCAGCATCTCCAGACCGACTCGGTACGGCGTACGGGCCAGCTTCCGCGCGGCGCCGTACACGCGCGCGGGGACGAGCACGGAACCGTCCGCCTTGGTCAGGGCGGCCACGGGCCGGACCAGATGACGCCGCTTGCGGTCCATCAGCAGATCGGCGAGGCGCGCCGGATGCGCGTCGAGCACCTGCCGGGCCCCGTACCCCGTGAAGTGGTCGGCGCTGCCCGCGGCGAGCCGCGCCCGGTGCCGCGCCGCCGTCACCAGACAGGGCCCGGGTTCGTCCGTCAGGGGCCCGTCCAGCTCGGCGTACGGGAGCGTTTCCTCGCCGCCAGTCACGACGACGTGGTGCAGCCGGGGATTGGCCGCGAGCGTCCCCGCCCGCTCCACCTCGGCCTCCCGACCGCGCACGGCGAGGTCGTTGAAGGTGACCGCGAGGAGCCGCTCACCGGCCCCGGTGCCGTGTCCGAGGACGGTCCCAGGCATCCCCGGCAGCCCGGCGGCGAGCAGGGCGAGCGTCCCGGACGCGGGCCCCCCGGACAGGTCGGCCCCGATCCCGGGCACCGGCATCCCGCGTGCGGCACGCCGTTCGGCGGGTCCCATGCCGGGCACCGGGCCGGGGTCGATGTCGGGCACGTGCCGGGGCGCGGACAGCCGGGCGCGCACCGCGTCGACAAGCGCGTCGCGCACCCCGTCGACCGCACTGTCCGCGTCGGCGGTGGGCGCGGCGACCGCGAGGGAGGCGACGGGCTCGTAGCCGGCGATCTCGCGGGCGCCGTTGCGCAGGATCAGCGCGTGCCCCGGCGGAATGCGCCGTACGCCCTCGTAGGGCGTGGAGTCGTGGAGCGCGCCCGGTACGTCGGGGGCGGCGAGCAGCGCGGCGAGGTGCCCGAAGTCGAGGTTGGCCTCGATGAGGTCGGCGAGGGGCAGGGCCGCGGTCGCGTAGGCCGTGCCGCCGGCCCAGGGCGTGTAGAACACCGGCCGGGCGCCCGCCAGATCGCCGCCCACGGTGATCCGGCGGCCCACCTGGACCACCGCCGTGTACGCACCCGACCAGGCCGTCAGATGCCGAAGTGCCCCTCCGCGCGCGGCGAGCAGTCCGACCCGCAGCTGTTCATCGGAGGCGCCGCAGATGCCGAGGACCGCGATCCGGGTCTGCGCGTCGACCGTGACCACGCGCACCTCGTCGGGCCGCCAGTCGCCGACCGCCCACAGCGGATCAGGGTCGCCCCACAGGAGGTGGGAACCCACCGGGTGCACGGTCTCGCCGTCGCTTCCGGTCGCCCCCGCCGCGCCGATCTGGGACACGCCCGCGGCGGTGCTGCTCCATCCCACCAACCACCGCATCGACGCCTCCACAGGCTGTGGACAACCAGTGCACCGCTCGAACCGGTCACCATGCTGCCATGAAGGAAGCATGCCGGAGGGCCGGTGGAGCCTGTCGAGATGCGGGGAACGCGCCCCTGGGAACACCCGCGTACGCCTGCGAACGCCCGTGCCAGGCAAGGGATGTGCGACGCGAATGCGCCCCCGAAACGCTCCCCAAAAACGCCTAACGCGCCCTCAACTGCCATGGTAGGAGGGCTGATCACCCACGAAGGCAAGGGTCGGTTTTCGGCCAAATCGGCGTCATGGGGACAGGCTCGCGCACGCTCCGTGCACAGTCCGCGCGCCGCACGACAGGCGCGCAGCCCGGGAGACGCCACTTCGCCCCCCGGGCCGGTCCGCCGCCCGCGGGGATGTAGGCGGCGGTGTCCCCCAGCCCACTGGATCCAGTACAGCGGGCCGACCCACGCATCATCCATGGAAGCGCTCCCCCGGTGGCCGGAGAAGAGCGCACGCACGGGCGCACGGCCACACAACAGGAGCACGACGCAACTGCGCGTATCGGACCCGCACTTCAGTACGGACCACAATCCCGCCATCCGGAACAATGCCCCTTAACGCTTGGGATGCGGCGAACTACGCTGGGTTTACGAATGCCGCGTGGTTATGCCAGCGCGGCAGCCGTCTGTGTCGAGGGGTGGCGCATGTCCAGGGAGCAACGCGGGCCGAACGAAAAACTCGGCGCCGTTCTCGCCCTCGCGGGAATCAGCAACGCAGGACTCGCGCGTCGCGTCAACGATCTTGGCGCTCAACGCGGGTTGACTCTTCGCTACGACAAGACGTCGGTGGCGCGCTGGGTGTCGAAGGGGATGGTTCCGCAGGGTGCGGCGCCGCACCTCATCGCGGCCGCCATAGGCCAGAAGCTCGGCCGACCGGTGCCGCTCCACGAGATCGGCCTGGCGGACGCGGATCCCGCGCCGGAGGTGGGCCTCGCCTTCCCCAGGGACGTCGGACAGGCCGTCAGGTCGGCCACCGAGCTCTACCGCCTGGACCTCGCAGGGCGCCGGTCCGGCGCGGGCGGCATCTGGCAGTCCCTCGCCGGTTCCTTCGCAGTGAGCGCATACGCAACGCCCGCCTCACGGTGGCTGATAACCCCGGCCGACAGCTCGGTGGCGCGCGAGGTGAACCACTCCGAGGACTCCGGCGCACCGCTCAAAGTCGGCCACAGCGATGTGCAGAAGCTGCGGGAGGCCGCCGAGGACGCCAGGCGCTGGGACTCCAAGTACGGAGGCGGCGACTGGCGTTCGTCCATGGTGCCGGAGTGCTTACGAGTGGAGGCGGCGCCGCTGCTGCTGGGCGCGTACTCCGACGAGGTGGGGCGCGCCCTGTTCGGCGCCTCCGCCGAACTGACCCGGCTCGCGGGCTGGATGGCCTTCGACACGGGCCAGCAGGAGGCGGCGCAGCGGTACTACATCCAGGCACTGCGGCTGGCACGCGCGGCCGCCGACGTCCCCCTCGGCGGTTATGTACTGGCGTCGATGTCGTTGCAGGCGACCTACCGGGGCTTCGGCGACGAGGGCGTCGATCTCGCGCAGGCCGCGCTGGAGCGCAACCGGGGGCTGGCGACCGCCCGCACCATGAGTTTCTTCCGGCTCGTCGAGGCGCGGGCACACGCGCGTGCGGGTGACGCCGTCGCGGCCGGAGCGGCGCTCAAGGCGGCCGAGGGGTGGCTGGAGCGGTCCCGGGAGGGGGACAACGACCCGTCCTGGCTCGGCTTCTACTCGTACGACCGCTTCGCCGCCGACGCGGCCGAGTGCTACCGCGACCTGAAGGCACCGCGCCAGGTCCGCCGCTTCACGGAGCAGGCGCTGTCGCAGCCGACGGAGGAGTTCGTACGCTCGCACGGGCTGCGGCTCGTCGTCTCCGCGGTCGCCGAGCTCGAGTCGGGCAACCTCGACGCGGCGTGCGAGCAGGGCGTGCGGGCGGTGGAGGTCGCGGGGCGCATCTCCTCGGCCCGTACCACCGAGTACGTGAAGGACCTCCTGCACCGGCTGGAGCCCTACGGGGACGAGCCCCGGGTGGTGGAGCTCCGGGAGCGGGCCCGGCCGCTGCTGATGGCTCCGGCTTGAGTCCCGGACGGCGGCACCGCCCCCTGCGTTTGAAGTGACTGTCAGTGGTGCAGTGCACTATCGGGGGTGGGAGGTGGTGCAGGTGCTGTCCGGGATCGCTTACGACTGTGACGTGCTCGTGGTCGGTGGGGGCATTGTCGGGTTGTCCACGGCGTACGCGATCACACGCGGTACGCCGGGCACCCGGGTCGTCGTGCTGGAGAAGGAGGCGGGGCCCGCTCGGCATCAGACCGGGCGGAACAGCGGAGTGATCCACAGCGGGATCTACTACAAGCCGGGATCGCTCAAGGCGCGGTACGCGGTGCGGGGCGCCGCCGAGATGGTCAAGTTCTGCTCGGAGTACGGCATCGCTCACGCCGTCACCGGCAAGCTGATCGTCGCGACCGAGCGCGACGAGCTGCCCCGGCTGCACGGCCTGGTGCAGCGCGGCCGGGAGAACGGCATTCCGGTGCGGGAACTGGGCGCCGCCCAGATCGCGGAGTACGAGCCCGAGGTGGAGGGGCTCGCCGCCATACACGTCGGGACGACCGGGGTGTGCGACTTCGTCGGGGTCGCGCGGCAGCTGGCCGAGGCGTCGGGCGCGGAGATCCGGTACGGCGCCGAGGTGCGCCGGATCGACCGGCGCCCGGAGCTCGGGGTCGCCGTGCTGACGAGCGCCGGAGACGTCGTACGGGCGCGGGTGCTGGTGAACTGCGCCGGGCTGCACTGCGACGAGGTGGCGCGGCTGACCGGCGACGAGCCCGAGATGCGGATCGTGCCGTTCCGCGGCGAGTACTACACGCTGGCGCGGCCCGAGCTGGTGCGGGGACTGGTGTATCCGGTGCCGGATCCGGCGTTTCCGTTCCTCGGGGTGCATCTCACGCGCGGGATCGACGGAGGGGTGCACATCGGGCCCAACGCGGTCCCGGCGCTGGCCCGGGAGGGGTACGACTGGAGAACCGTGCGGCCTCGGGAGCTGGGGGCCACGCTGGCCTGGCCGGGGTCCTGGCAGATCGCCCGGCGGCACTGGCGGTACGGCACGGGTGAGCTGCGGCGGTCGGTGTCGCGAAGAGCGTTCACCACGGCGGTGCGGAGGCTGCTGCCCGCTGTCACCCCGGATGACCTGGTGCCCTCGGCAGCCGGCGTGCGGGCCCAGGCCGTACTCCGGGACGGCACGCTGGTGGACGACTTCCTGATCCGTGAAGGACCGCGCGCGGTACACGTACTGAACGCACCCTCACCCGCGGCGACGGCGTCCCTCCCGATCGGCCGAGAGGTGGCCCGCCGGGCCCTGGAGGCACTGCGCTCGACATGAGGCGTACAGGTGCCGTCGCTCATCGGTGACAGCGCGGACGCGACAACCCGGACGCGGCTCTTCCGGTCGTGACGCGCCAGAGGAAGCCACTGCGCGCGGCGTCTCGGACGTGACGCCCCGGACCCGGCCCCCTAGGACACGACGGACCCGGCACCGCACGCGGCCATCCCCACGCGCCGGGCCCGGACAGGGCACCCCGGACCCGGCTACCCGAAGACGCCGGCCGCGACAGGACCCCCGGATACCGCAGCCCGAACGCGACGGCCCCGGACCGGCCCCCAGACGTAGCCACCGCCCACAGCCTCCCGCACATGACGCCCCAGAAGCCGACGCCCCGGACACGACGAGGGGGCGGGCCCCGGACGTGGCCGCCCCGCACACGACGGACCCGGCCGCCCCAGATGCAGCCACCGCCCACAGCCTCCCCAACATGACGCCCCAGAAGCCGGCGCCCCGGACACCACGAGGCAGGCCCCCGGACGTGGCCGCCCCGCACACCACGGACCCGGCCGCCCCAGCCTGACGCCCCGAACGCCCCACCCCGCGCTCAACAGCCCAGACGCCGCCACCCCCGCGCCCCACAGCCCAGGAGCCGCCGCCCCGCACGTACCGCCCCCGACGCACTCACCCCCACCCAAGCCCCCAAAACATCCCTCAGCGGCGCTGCTCCCCGAGGTCACCGTAAAATCGACCCCACTGTGTCTGACTTCCTCAACGCCCCCGAAGCCCCCCGGTCCCGGC
Organism: Streptomyces sp. SLBN-8D4; assembly: GCF_049739545.1. Classification (NCBI taxonomy): domain Bacteria; kingdom Bacillati; phylum Actinomycetota; class Actinomycetes; order Kitasatosporales; family Streptomycetaceae; genus Streptomyces; species Streptomyces sp. SLBN-8D4. Next base: position 5,186,443 of record NZ_JBMGQC010000001.1, on the reverse strand, counting down.
CCGCCGCCCCCGGTGAGGCCGCTCGGCATGTGCCGGGTGTTCCTGTCCGGCACACCCGGGCCAAAGGGGAGCCGCGGTTCCCCGACGGACCCAGTGCTGATCCCGCAGGGTCGCACTTCGAGCGGCGGATCCGGAGTTTCCAGCCCCGGCGGAGCCGGGTGACGGCGGGGCAGGCGGACGCGTTGCAGCGCCTGTGGCCCACGTGGGGCCTCGACATCGACGGGCAGCGCACGATCGACCTCGGCGAGCTGTTCGGGAACGACAACCCCGTGGTGCTGGAGATCGGGTTCGGCATGGGTGAGGCCACCGCGCAGATGGCCGCTGCGGCCCCCGACACCAACATCCTCGCCGTCGACGTGCACACTCCGGGGCAGGGGAACCTGCTCAACCTCGCCGAGCAGCAGAAACTGTCCAACATCCGGGGTCGGCAACGGCGACGCCATCATCCTGCTGCGCGAGATGCTCACCAGGGACTCGCTCGACGGACTGCGCGTGTACTTCCCCGACCCCTGGCCCAAGAAGCGGCACCACAAGCGGCGGCTGATCCAGCCGGAGTTCCTGGACCTGGCCGCGACCCGCCTGCGGCCCGGCGCGCTGGTGCACTGCGCCACCGACTGGGAGCCGTACGCCGAACAGATGCTCGACGTACTCACCGCGCACCCGGACTTCGAGAACACACAGGCAGACGGCGGTTTCGCGGCGCGTCCCGACTTCCGGCCGCTGACCCGTTTCGAGGGGCAGGGACTGGAGAAGGGACATGTCGTGAACGACCTGCTGTTCCGCCGCGTACAGCACGGCGTCCGACCCGACCGCTCCGACCAGTCCCCCACCCGCGCCTGAGCACCCGCTCCACCTGCGGGCGGCGCCCCTGTCTCGTTAAGGTCGATGCTGTGGCCACCTGTCCCCCGTATCCGACGTACCCCGGTGACCCCACCGGTGGCACCGCGCTGCGGCATGCGCACTGGTGGCAGCGGAAGTGGGTGCGCTACGGCGCGCTGATCACGCTCCTCACACTGTCCGGGCTCGTCATCCTCGCCCTGGTCCGCCAACAGACCGGTACCGAGGGGTTCCTGGTCGGGCTGGGGCTCGCCGTCCTGCCCGTACCGCTGCTCATAGCCGCGTTCCGCTGGCTCGACCGGGTCGAACCGGGGCCCTGGCGCAATCTGCTGTTCGCCTTCGCCTGGGGCGCCTGCGCGGCCGCCCTGATAGCGATCATCGCCAACAGCTTCGCGACGAAGTGGATAGCGACGGCGACCGCCGACCCCTCCGGCGCGGACACCCTCGGCGCGACCGTGATAGCGCCGATCGTCGAGGAGTCGGCCAAGGCCGCCGCCGTACTGCTCGTCTTCCTGTTCCGCAGACGGGACTTCACCGGGATCGTCGACGGCGTGGTGATAGCGGGGGTCACCGCCACCGGTTTCGCCTTCACCGAGAACATCCTCTACCTCGGCACCGCCTTCGGCACCGACCAGCTCAACGGCGACGGCGGCATCGCCTCCGTCACGGCCGCGACCTTCTTCGTGCGCGTGGTGATGTCACCGTTCGCGCACCCGCTGTTCACCGTCCTCACCGGCATCGGCTTCGGCATCTCCGCGCTGTCGGCGGAACGCCAGCACGTACGGCGGGTTCTGCTCCCGCTGTCCGGACTGCTGCTCGCGATGGGCATGCACGCGACGTGGAACGGCTCGTCGACCTTCGGGCAGTACGGGTTCTTCGCGGTGTACGCGATGTTCATGGTGCCGGCGTTCGCGCTGCTGACCTGGCTGGTCATCTGGACACGGCAGCGGGAGCTCAGGACCGTGCGCGAGGAGCTGCCCGCGTACGCCGTCGCCGGGTGGCTGACGCCGACCGAGCCGTACGCGCTGGGCTCGATGCGGGCGCGGCGGGTGGCGAGGGACTACGCGCGGCGTCAGTTCGGCGGGCGGGCCGCGGCACGGGCGGTCTCGCAGTACGAGGCGTACGCGACGTCCCTGGCGTTCCTACGGCGTCGGGGGCGGCTCGGGCGGGCGAACGCGGACTTCGTCGTACGGGAGCGGGAGCTGCTGCACGAGCTGTGGCGGCGACGGGAGGTGGCCCGGCCGGCGCTGGACCACGCGGCGCGGATGACGGCACCGCCGGTACCGGTGGCCGCACCGCCCTGGCCGGTGTACGGCGTCTACGGATATCCGGCCAACCCGGCTCACCCGGCTCACCCGGCCCAGCCGACGCCCCCCATCCACCCCGTCCACGGCGTCCACCCGGCGGTGCCGTACCCCGCCTACAACCCGTACCGGACGTAGGGCCGGGAGTCAGGCCGACGCCTGCGTCAGGCGAGCCACTTCCTCCTCCGTCAGCGTCAGCTCCCCGACCCCCAGCAGCGCCGGCAGCTGTTCCACCGTGCGGGCGGAGGCGATCGGGGCCGCCACCGTCGGCTGGGCCGCGAGCCAGGCGAGGGCGACTGTGGCGACCGGGACCGTGTGGGCCTCGGCGATGTCGTCCAGGGCCGCGAGGACCTTCCGGCCGCGTTCGGTGTCCAGGTGCTTTCCGGCGCCCGCGGCCCGCGGACCGGCGACCGTCGCGCCCGGGCGGTACTTGCCGGTGAGGAACCCGGAGGCGAGGGCGTAGTACGGGACCGCGGCGAGACCCGCGCGGGCGGCCACCGACTCCAGCTCGCCTTCGTAGGTGTCGCGGGAGACCAGGTTGTAGTGGGGCTGGAGGGCGACATAGCGCGCCAGGCCCTCGCGGTCGGAGAAGGCGAGGGACTCCGAGAGCCGCGCGGCGGAGATGTTGGAGGCGCCGATCGCCCGCACCTTGCCCGCCTTCACCAGCTCGTCCAGCGCGCCGATGATCTCCTCGACCGGCACCTCGGGCTTGTCGAAGTGGGTGTAGTAGAGGTCGATGCGGTCGGTGCGCAGGCGCTGCAGCGAGGCGTCGGCGGCCGCCTTGATGTTGGTGGCGGTCAGGCCGGGGAAGTCGGGGTGCTGGCTGACCTTCGTGGCGATGACGACGTCGTCGCGGTTGCCGCGGGCCGCCATCCAGTTGCCGATGACCGTCTCGGACTCGCCGCCGGAGTTGCCGTCGGCCCACGACGAGTACGAGTCGGCCGTGTCGACGAAGTTGCCGCCGGCCGCGGTGTACGCGTCGAGGACGCCGAAGGATGTGGCCTCGTCGGCGGTCCAGCCGAAGACGTTGCCGCCGAGGGAGAGCGGGAAGACCTTGAGGTCGGAGGAGCCGAGCTTGCGAAGAGACGTCATGTCGTACGTCAACGCCCGTGCCGGACGCCGGTCTTCCGCTGTGGCCGCAAAGTCCTCGCAAACAGGCGGAATGATCCACTCCGGAACTCCGGCGGCCCTGGCGTCGGGGGGACGTCGCCAGGGCTGCCGGAGTGCGGAGGAAACCTCAGGGAGTGAGACCCTTGCCGCGCAGCCACGCCATCGGGTCGATCCCGGTCGCCGCGCCGCCCGGGTGGACCTCCAGGTGCAGGTGCGCGCCGGTCACGTTGCCGGTGGCGCCCACGCGGCCGATGACGTCACCGGTGCCGACCTTCTGGCCGACGCTGACACTGATCGAGGACTGGTGGCAGAACCACAGCTCGGTGCCGTCGTCGAGGGTGAGGATCGTGCGGTAGCCGTAGGAACCGGCCCAGCCGGCCTCGGTGATGGTGCCGCTGTGGATCGCCTTGATGAGCGTGCCCGTGGGGGCGGCGAAGTCGAGGCCCGTGTGATAGCCGGAGGACCACAGCGAACCGGCCTGACCGAAGGTCCCCGTGATGGTGTACGACGAGGTCGGCAGCGTGTACTGCTTGGCGAGCTCGGCCAGGCGCGCGGCCTCGGCCACCTTCGCGGCCGCCTCCTCCGCCTTCTTCTTCGCGGCGGTGGCCTTCTCCTGGGCCTCCTTCTCCGCCTTGGCGGCGGCCTCGTCGGCCTCCTTCTCGGCGGCGGCCCGCGACGGCCTGGGCGGCCTTGGTGTCGAGCTGGCCCTGCTGCACCTCGGCCTGGGCCAGGATGCGCGAGCGCAGCGCCTCACCGGCGTCCGAGGTGCCCTGGGCGGTGTCGGCGGTGGTGGCGCCGACGCTGCTGAAGGCGCTCGTGTCGTCCGCGGCGGAGCCGGAGTCGTCCGAGATGAGCGAGCTCACGGAGCCCAGGTCGGGCATGGAGATGGAGACCGGGGGCTTGCCGGTGTTGGCGCTGGCCATACCGCCCGCGCTGACGGCGGCTATGACACCGACGCCCAGAACCGTGGAGCTACGGGCGAATCCTCCGCCACGCTGCTTGGCGACGCGATGCCGGCCTCGTACGGGGGCGAGGGAGTCCGCGGTCGGGTTCCACTCGCCGAGCAGGGCCTCGTCGTCGGCGCGGTAACCGCCGTACACGAGGGTGTCGCTGGGTACGTACGGCGCCTCGGGGGCAGGCGGGTTGGACGCCACGTGGGCGCGCTCCTTTCCTTCCTTCTCGCCTACCGGGTTAGCTGACGGGTTCGGAGCAGGAAGGTCTCCTACGCGCGTATACCCGCCGTGCTGCCACGGCGGACTACGAGCGATTCACCCCAAGTTGGTGGTTCCCCGGTTCCCTTGCGGAATTCGGCGCGTGAGCACGGAGCCGTCTCTTGTGACGGCTGGGACGACCGCGCTGCGTTATCGAACGTTAATAGACCCGGGGGTCCGATTCCAAGCTGTTCCGCTTGATCATTAACGAAATCCCGGAGGACTTACGGCCCATGAACGGTGAAAAACGGGCGAGTTGACCCCGCCCCAGGCGACACACCGGCATTGACGGTACGTCAGTTGTTATGCGGAGGGCGGCCACCCGCTCACCCCGCGTCACGACGGCCGCCGAGACGTCGCCGACCGTGGGAAAACACTCAGGGCCGGATTCCAGTGAACTGGAATCCGGCCCTGAGCCTTGAGTAGCGGGGACAGGATTTGAACCTGCGACCTCTGGGTTATGAGCCCAGCGAGCTACCGAGCTGCTCCACCCCGCGTCGTTGTGTGACCAGCATACGTCATCCGCGAGGTGGTTCGCGCCAGGGGTGTCCCGGAGGCCCGGTTTCCCGCGTGGCGGCCACGAGGGAGTTTCGGTACGGCCCCGTCGTCCGGCGTGAGCCGCAGGAGCCCGGTGACGACCTCGACCCCCGCCGCCACCGAAAGCGCCGAGCTCAGCCGACGCCGAGTTCGGTCAACTCGCCCAGCGGCAGCGTGTGCTGGGTCTGGAGGACCTTCGCGCGCAGGTAGCGGACGTTGTGGGCGGTGGTGAAGACACCGGTGGGGACCCGGTCGCCGACGTCGATGCCGAGGTCGCGCAACTGGCCCGCCTTGTCGGGGTTGTTGGAGAGCAGGTCGAGCTCGGCGATCCCGAGGGCCTGGAGCATCTGCGCGGCCGCCGTGTAGTCGCGGGCGTCCTCGGGCAGGCCCAGCGCGGTGTTCGCGGCGTAGGTGTCGAGGCCCTGGTCCTGGAGGGCGTACGCGTCGAGCTTGTTGTAGAGGCCGATGCCGCGGCCCTCCTGGCGGAGGTAGAGCAGGACTCCGCCGCGCCCGGCTATGCGCTCGACCGCCTCGCGCAGCTGCGGGCCGCAGTCGCAGCGCGCGGAGCCGAAGACGTCACCGGTGAGGCACTCGGAGTGCAGCCGCACCAGCGGGACGGTGCCGGGCGCGGGGTCGCCGAGGACGACGGCGAGGTGCTCCTGCCCGTCGATCAGGCCGTGGAAAGTGACGAGCTCGGCGTCTACGCGGTAGCCGTCCCCGAAGCGCAACGGGACGCGGACGCGGGAGCGCTGGGTGGCTGCGGGCAGGTCGGACATGCGGGTACTCCGCTCCGTGGACACACCTGCTTCAGATTTGAAGCAGTTCTACTGATCGAGACCCTACCCCATGCTTTAAATTTGAAGCAACGGCTTTATGGCGCTCGTCACACGTGGACTTCCCAGGAACACGGCGCTCAGGAACAGGGCGGGGCCGACCGCCGGCGCCACGGGAGCCCCTCGAAGGGCCCGTCCTCCCCCTGGAGCCCCGCGGCGACGCCGGTGAAGATGTCCTCCAGCTGCCCCACCTGCTCCGGGGTGAGCCGGTCGAAGAGCGCGGCGCGGACCGTCTCCACGTGCCCGGGCGCCGTCCGCTCCAGTACCGCCATACCCTCGCCCGTGAGGACCGCGATGCTGCCGCGCTTGTCCGACTCGCAGCTCTCGCGCCGCACCAGCCCGTCCTTCTCCAGCCGGGCTACGGCGTACGTCAGCCGGGGCCGGGTGATCTTCAGCCCCTCGGCGAGCTCGGTCATCCGCAGCCGCCGTTCCGGGGTCTCGGAGAGGTTGGCGAGGATGGAGTAGTACAGGTGTGGCATGCCGGCCTCCTGCTGGAGCTGCCGGTCGATGGTGTCCTCCAGGAGGAGCGAGGCGGCGATGTACGCACGCCAGGCTCGCTGCTCGTCGGGGCTGAGCCAGCGGGTCGTCATGCTCCCAGTGTAGGTTTGCTTCAAACTTGAACCAAGCCCGCCGCACTCCTGAAGCTCGCTGCACCTGAAGCCCGCCGCCCCTGAAGCTCCCGCACCCGTTTCCGAGAGGGACCGTCCCGATGCCCCACCCCTACGTCCTCCTCTCCGCCGCGGTCTCCCTCGACGGCTACCTCGACGACACCGGCCCCGACCGCCTCCTCCTGTCCGGCCCGGCCGACTTCGACCGCGTGGACGAGGTCCGCGCCTCGGTGGACGCGATCCTCGTCGGCGCGGGCACGATCCGCGCCGACAACCCCCGCCTGCTGGTGAACTCCGAGGCGCGCCGCGCGGCCCGGGTCGCCGCCGGGAAGCCGCCGTACCCTCTGAAGGTCACGGTCAGCGGCTCGGGCGAGCTGGACCCGGACGCGAACTTCTGGCACACCGGCGGCGACAAGCTGGTCTTCACGACGGACCAGGGCGCGCAGCGGGCCCGCGCGCTGGGCCTGGCGGCCGACGTGGTCCCCCTCGGCCCCGAACTCGACTGGCGCCGCCTGCTGGAGCACCTGCACGAGGAGCGTGGAGTGGACCGGCTGATGGTGGAGGGCGGCGGGCGGATCCACACCCAGCTCCTCCAGCAGGGCCTCGCGGACGAGGTGCAGCTCGTCCTGGCCCCCCTCTTCGTCGGCAGCCCCGAGGCCCCGCGCCTCTTCGGGTCGGGCACGTACCAGTCCGGCCGGCTGCGCCTGGTGGAGACCCGCCGTATCGAGGACGTCGTCCTGATGCGCTACGAGCCCACGGCCCCCGGCACCGGCCTGGTTCCCGCCGCCGCGGACCACCACTGGCTCGCGCTGGCCTGCGAGTTGGCGATCCGCTGCCCGCCTTCACGGACGGCGTTCAGCGTGGGCGCGGTGGTGGTGGCGGCCGACGGCACGGAGCTGGCGCGCGGCCACTCCAGGGAGGGCGACGACCCGGTCGTCCACGCGGAGGAGGCGGCGCTCGCGAAGATCGATCCGGCCGACCCCCGCCTGGCCTCGGCCACCGTCTACACCAGCCTGGAACCCTGCACCCACCGCGCCTCCCGCCCGGCCCCCTGCGCCCGCCTGATCCTGGACGCGGGAGTGCGCCGGGTGGTGACGGCGTGGCGGGAGCCGGACACCTTCGTGGCAGCAGCGGACGGGACCGGGCTGCTCACGGCGAAGGGCGTGGACGTGGTGGTGCTGAGCGAGTACGAGGACCGAGCGAAGGCACCCAATCGCCATCTGACGTGACGAGGGACCTCAGCCGACGGCGTACGCCCGGTAGACCGTCTCCACCGAGCGGTCGCCGGCCGCGTCGGTCACCTCGGAGCGCAGGGCGACCGCGCCGGAGGCCGGATTGTGCACGGCCGCCTGCCAGGTCGAGCCGGAGTGCTTGACGGCCGCGGCCTTCCAGGTCCTGCCGCCGTCGGCGGACGACCAGACGCGGACGGACTTGGCGATCACCGTCGTGAACCTCGCGTCCCCCTGTGAGCCCCGCCCGGCGCTGACGTCGACCGTGGTGGTGCTGTTCGCGCCGGCCTGGTTGTGGCTGTCGAGTCCGACGGGCAGGAACCGGGTCATGAAGACGGGCGCGACCATCGACTCGGCCGGATCGGCCTTGAAGTGCCAGTCGAGGGTGACGCGCGACGACAGCATCCCGGCCGGGAAGGTGATGCCGGGACGGTAGCGATGGGCGTCGACGGTCAGGTCGTACCAGCCGGCCGAGCGGATCCCGGCGGAGAACACCGCGTCGCCGGTACCCCAGTTGGTCAGGGTCTGCTTCTTGACGGTGGCGCTTCCCTTCGTGAGAACCACCGTCTCCTTGGTCGGATCGGCGCCGTAGAGGCCGACGTCGGGGTCGCCGATCAGGGCGTCCGGGCTGAAGCCGACAGACCTCTGCGAGATCACCGGGAGATAGTGCATCGGGCTCCACACGGCCCGGCCGAAGGACTGGGTGAAGCTCTGTCCCGCCTTCAGCGTCCTGACCGCCGGGAATCCCCCGCCGACGTCGTCCCCGTTGCCCGCGATGAGGGCATCGCTCGGCTGCCAGGTCCCGGGCGTCACGTGAACGGTGGAGCTGTACGGGGCGCTGTCGTCGCGGACATCAGCCCTCAGGGTGCTCGTGCAGTCGTCGGTCTTCGGCGCCGCCTTGAGCGCGGTGTCGTTCTCCCGGGCCATCTGCGTGCCGCTCCGCACGGAGAAGCGCATCGTCGCCAGCCCCGCCCGCTGGTACGACCCGCCGGGCGCGGCGGGGACACCCGTGGCGTTCTTCACCGCGACATAGCTGTCGTTGCCCGTCCACTGCGCCAGGTACCCGAACTGCAGCAGCTTGGAGGAGTTCGGAATGGCGTAGAGGGCCCCCTGGTAGTTCCAGCCGCTCGCGCTGTAAGGGGAGGGCATGTCGCCGACCGCGCCGGCGCATATCTGCGCGCTGATCCTCGGCGGGCCGGTCACATCGGCCGGCGTGTCCAGCGACACCTTGACGGCCTTGCCCTTGCGCGCGTCGAGCGTCACCGACCTGTTGCCCGAGACCTTGAGGTCCAGCGCTCCGAAGGTGTCCGTGCCCAGATCCTCCGAGCCGTGCTCCCAGATGTCGGTCATCGCGATGTAGCGCCCCGCGGGCAGGCTGAGCCGCTTGCCGGACCGCACGCTGTACGTGTGCCCGGACGGCATCGCGACGACGGTGACCGTCGTCGCGACCTTGGCGCCGTGCCGCCCCAGCGTGGTGACGGTCAGGGACCCCGAGGCCGCCTGCGCGGAACCGCCGGCAGCGGCCAGCGACACCAGCGCGGCCACCCCGGCGAAAGCGAGCGATCTGTGTCGCACCATCTTCAACTCCCCCTACGGACCCACCCCGAAGGCGGCCCAGCCTAGGCAGGACACGGCCATGGAAGATCAAAGCGAGGAGCCGCGTCTGATCAAGCTGTGACAAAGAAGCGGGCACTCCAGGTCGTGGCCGAAACCTCAACTCATCACACCTGAAACACAGTTGTCGCACATCCCCCGCATTGGCAGACTCGCCTCGCCCACCGGGTCCGTCTCATCTCACCAGGGGGAACATCCATGAATCTCGGTCTGCCCAGACGCGTCCTGACCCGCGCCACCGCCACCCTCGCGCTGGCACTGGCCATGGCCACCGGCACCACCGGCCTGCTCTCCGGCACCGAAGCGCACGCCCTGCCGGTCACCGAGGGCTCCTTCAGCTTCAGCGGTGACGAGGGCGACTGGATCAGCGGCGGCCAGTCCTACTCCTACTCGACGTCGTCCCAGGACCGCCTGAACGTCTCCGCGAACACCGGCAACGGGGTGGTCACCCTCTCCGTCGACGGGGCGAACGGCGACTGGTGGACCCTGGACCTCGCGGCACCGTCCGGCCAGGCCCTGACGCCCGGGACCTACACGGGAGCCACCCGCTACCCGTTCAACGAAGCGACCGAACCGGGCCTGGACCTCAGTGGCAACGGCCGCGGCTGCAACCAGCTCACGGGCACCTTCACCGTCTCCGCGGTGGAGTTCGGCCCCCAGGGCTATGTGAAGAAGCTCGACGCCGCCTTCGAGCAGCACTGCGAGGGAGGCACGTCGGCCGCGCGCGGCGAGGTCCACATCGAGAATCCGGCCCCGCCGGCCGAACTCGGCCTCGGCCTCGACATCGCCCTCGACGGCACCGCGAGCTCGCTCAACGGAAAGGCCACCTTCCACGGCACCGTGAGCTGCGACAAGCCGGTGCGGGTGACCGTGGCGGGCGACGTCACGCAGGTGAAGAAGCGGGACCTCATCCGCGGTTCCTTCTCCACGACGGTCTCCTGCACCCCGGGCGCCCCGGTCGCCTGGACCGGTACGGCCGTGCCCACCGGCTCGGTCCCCTTCCAGAAGGGGGACGTCGAGGTCGAGGGCCGCGCGACGGCGACGGACCCGGACTACGACCGGCTGGTTACGGTCGGCGAGACGGTGGCGGTCCGCCTGACCCGGGTCTGACGCCGCAGGGCTCGCGCCAGTGGACGGTGCAGACGCAACAACGGCGCCCGGCCCGACCGAAGCCGACCCGGGCGCCGCCTGTCACCGGTAGGCCCTGTGGGACTCGAACCCACAACCAATGGATTAAAAGTCCACTGCTCTGCCAATTGAGCTAAGGGCCCAGGCGATGTTGCCTCCCCGAGCATAGCCGGACGTGGCCGTGTCTCCGATCGGGTATCGGGGACACGGCCGCGTCGGGCGGACGGAACGGGCGGGAAGATCAGGGATCGACCGGTTCGGGCGCGTTCGCGCGGGCCGCCTCGCGGGCCTTGGTGCGCTCGTGCTCGGGGTTCAGGAACCAGTGCCGGGCCGACGCCGCCCACCAGATCCATGCGAAGCCGAGGACGGCCAGGACGGCGATCGGGGCGTAGTTGAAGGTCTCCCAGGTGACCGGGGAGACCTGCGGGAGCATGAAGAGGATCGTGATCACGCCGACCCACGCCACCGACACCAGGCCGATCGCGCGCGACCAGCGGCCCAGGTGCCACGGCCCCCGCTCGAACGCCTCGCCCTTGCGCAGCCGCAGCAGCGTCGGGATGACGTAGGCGATGTAGAGGCCGATGACGGCGATGGACGTCACCGCCGCGTACGCGGTCGCGTTGATCAGGTACGGCAGGCCCAGCACCAGCGCGCCGCCCACCGCCAGCCACACCGCCGCCACCGGGGTCCGGGTGCGCGGGCTCACCGTGTGCCAGACGTGCGAGAAGGGCAGCGCGCCGTCGCGTGAGAAGGCGTAGATCATGCGGCTGTTGGCGGTCACCGAGGCCATCCCGCAGAACAGCTGGGCGCCGATCACGACCAGCAGCAGGAGCTTGCCGGTCGTGGCTCCGAGCGCGTCGAGGAGGATCTGGGCGGGCGGCGCGCCGGTCGGGGAGTTGAGAGCGCCGTCGTAGGACTGGATCGCGAACGTGAAGCCCAGGAGCAGCACGAAGCCCGCTATCCACGATGTCCAGATCGACTGGACGATGCCCTTCGGGCCCGCCGTGGACGCGTCGTGGGTCTCCTCGGTCATGTGGGCCGAGGCGTCGTAGCCAGTGAAGGTGTACTGGGCCATCAGGAGGCCGATCAGGACGACGTAGACCCCGCTCCCCCAGCCCGTGTTGTTCACGAACTCGCCGAAGACGAAGGACGCCGACTGGTGCTTGTCGGGGGCGAAGGTGAGGGCGCCGACGATGACCGCCACGCCGATCACGTGCCACCACACGCTCACACTGTTCAGCAGCGCGACGATCCGCACGCCGAAGGTGTTGAGGAGGCCATGCAGGATCAGGATCGCGGCGAAGAGCAGGATCGTGCGGCCGGGCGTCACCTCGAAGTCGAACTGGAGGTTCAGGTAGGCGCCGAGGAAGTACGCGGCGCCGAAGTCGATGCCCGCCGTCACCGCCACCTGGCCCAGCACGTTGAACCAGCCCGTGAACCACGCCCAGGCGGCCGCGGTCCGGGGCGGGGCCAGGCGGTGGGCCCAGAAGTACAGGCCCGCGGAGGTCGGGTACGCCGAGCAGATCTCGGCCATCGACAGGCCCACGAACAGCGTCATCAGGCCTACGGCGACCCAGCCCCAGGTGATCACGGCGGGACCGCCCGTGTTCATGCCGAAGAGGTAGAGGGTCAGGCATCCCGACAGGACCGAGATGATCGTGAAGGAGACCGCGTAGTTGGAGAACGCCGACATGCGGCGGGCGAGGACCTGCGTGTAGCCGAGCTGGGCAAGCCGTTCTTCGTCGGAGAGTTCCTTGGAAACCCCCGACTGCCCACTCGCTATGGCGTCATCTGTCATGCCCCCAGCGATTCCCATCCTGGGGGCGTGACACACGTCACAACTTGGCTGAGAAGTGCCCCTCCGGAAGAAGTGCTCCTCTAGAAAAGGCCCTTGTAGCCCTGCCAGCCGCTCGCGATCTTCACCCGCGCCCCGAACGACCCCTTGCCGTTGCCGTCGTTGCGGTACAGGTTGCCGCCGGTGTCCCGGGAGACCAGGTCGTTCTTGCCGTCGCCGGTGATGTCACCGACGCCGACGACCACGTTGTAGGAGCTCCCCCAATTGGAGAAGACCCGCACCCGCTCCTTGACCTGGCCGGTGCCGGTGCCGTCGTAGCGCCACAGCGTCCCGGCCGTGTCCTGCAGCAGAACATCCCCGAACCCGTCGCCGTTGAGGTCCCCGGCCCCGACGATCTTCTTGTACGTCGCCCAGCTGCGGATCTTCACGCCCGGCTTGAGCTTGCTCGCACCGTCGTTGGCGAACAGGTAGACGTCTCCGGTCGACGCCTTGCGGGCCAGCAGGTCGGTACGGCCGTCCCCGGTCAGGTCGCCGGGGGCGGTGAGGACGTTGTACGCGTTCCAGCCGGTGCCGAGCGAGGTGTGGCTGCTCGACGGGCCGTACGAGCCATCGCCGCACTTGCCCGCGTAGCGGCGCAGCTCGCCGTTCGGCATGCGGACCAGCATCTCGGCGCAGCGGTCCTTGCCCATGTCGCCGAAGGGCACGGCGACCGTGCCGACGGGCCAGCCGGACGCGTTCTGCTTCCAGTCGAACTTGCCCCCGCCGTTGGTGTACTGGAGGCTCAGGGTGCCCGAGGAGTCGAGGGTGACCAGCTCGCCGTAGGCGTAGCCGCCCATGTCGTGGTGGCCCTGGCGGCCGCCGTTGAGCGCGACCTTGCCGCTCGTCGTGTACGTGCCCCCGCCGTCGGCGGCGGTCGCGGTCAGCGTCCAGGACTTCATGCCGTTGTACGCGTAGCCGCCCGAGTCCGTCTTCCCGTCCCAGGCCAGGTCGATCGCCGTACCGCTGCCTCTCAGGGTGCGGTCGACGCGGCCCTGGGCGTTCTTCACGGTGAAGGTCCAGGCGGCCGGCTTGCTCAGCTGCCAGGTGCTCATCCAGGCCATGTTGGCGCTGTTGCGGCCCGCGGCGTCGAAGTAGTCGTTGTCCAGGTCCGACTCGATCTTCCCGAGGGACTGGGTGGGTACCCCGCTCGGCACCGTCCGGATCGTGTGGCCGGCGTCGACGTAGGCGATGCCCCCGCCGAACTTGTCCACCGACCAGGTCAGTCGCCGCTGGTCGGCCGTGCCGCCGGCCGGCAGGTCGGCGATCGCGCGCGCGGCGGCGGCCGTACCGGAGTGGTAGTCCGTCAGCATCAGCTTGCCGGCTGTCCGGTCGTGCTGGACGAGGTAGCCGTCACCGACGAGAGCGGGGCCCGAGGGCACCTTGATGTTCTTCTTCGCCGTACGGTCGTACACGCCGGCGGCGCCCGTGGGACCACAGTTCCAGTAGATCCAACGGCCGATGACCTGGAGCTCCTTGACCGTGCAGGGAGCGCCCGTGGAGACGGTCGCGACCGTCTTCTTCCCCTCCAGGTCGTACTGGGTGACCACGCCGTTGCCCGAGCCCGGTGTCCACAGCGCCGAGCCCCATACGGAGGCGGCGGTGACGGAGCGCGTCAGCCGGACGTCCTCGGCCCGGTACTGGTTCACGGCGTCCACGTACTGCTTGCCGGTGGAGGCGGCGTCGTAGACGAAGTAGCGGCCGGTGGCGTCAACGAACCGGCCGCCGGTGACGGCGGGTTCCGTCCCGTGATAGCTGTTCGGCTGCCCCCAGATCTGGGCGCGCTCCTTGTCGTACTCGTCGACCTGGAAGTAGCCGACGCTCTGCGTGCCGGTGGCGCGCAGTGGCACGCAGCCGCCCCCGTCGCACGGCACCCGCTCCAGATGGGTGCCGTCGGCGTAGGTGCCGGCGAATCCGCGGGTGGCCTGCTCCAGCACGGTGGAGCCGTCGGGCGAGAGCTGCCGGCCGACCACGTACTGCTCGCCGTCGGGCCGGTACTCGACGCTGGTCAGATAGCCGGCCGCGTAGTCGATGCCCCACACGCCGTCCGTGGCGATCGGAGTCGGGGTGGTGTCCGCGGCGGCCGGGCCCGCGGACGTCAGGGTGCCGGCGCTCAGAGCGGCCAGCGAGGCAAGAGTGAGTGCGATCCGGGCATGCCGGGTCAAGGGTCCCTCCCCAGGGAAGTGAGAAAAGGCGCGCCGGCAGGCCTTGTCTTCCCCCTCGGCCACACTCCGCCACGCGATCCAACGGATGTTAACAACCGCCACACAGGCTTCGGTAGTCGATTACGCATGCGAAAAGGGCCCGCACGACCGAAGTCGTACGGGCCCCAGCTCAGCTCACGCTGTGTCAGCCGTTGCGCTTCCAGCGCGGCTTGTCGTCACGGCGGCCGAAGGAGGAGCCGGCCGGACGGTCGTCACGACGGCCGTGCGGGCGGTCGTGGCCGCCGGAGCGGAAACCGCCGCCGGTGGGGCGGTCGCCCTGACGGTCGCGGTTGAAGGGACGGTCGCTGCCCCGGTGGGTGGACGGACGCTCGTCACGACGGTCACGGTTGAAACCGCCGCCCGAGGGACGGTCGTCGCGGCGGAAGCCACCCGAGGGACGCTCGTCACGACGGTCACGGTTGAAACCGCCACCCGACGGGCGGTCGTCACGACGGTCACGGTTGAAGCCACCCGAGGGGCGGTCGTCGCGGCGGAAGCCGCCGGAGGGACGCTCGTCACGACGGTCGCGGTTGAAACCGCCACCCGACGGGCGGTCGTCACGACGGTCACGGTTGAAACCGCCCGAGGAGCGGTCGTCGCGGCGCTCGAAGGAACGGCCACCACGGTCGTCGCGACGGTCGTCACGGCGGAACCCGCCGCGCTCGCCGTCCCGGCGGTCGCGGTTGAAGCCGCCACGGTCGTCACGGCGCTCGAAGGAACGGCCACCACGGTCGTCCCGACGGTCGTCACGGCGCTCGTAGTTGCCCCGCTCGTCACGGCGCTGACGCGGCTGCTCGTACGCGGGACGCTCGGCGGGCTGCTCGGCGACCACGGCCTCGGCCGTGGCCTCCGCCTCCTTCGCCACGACCGCCTCGGCGGCAGCGGCGACCGCCGTCTCCGGGTCCTCGCCGCGCTCGCGGGCGGCACGGGCGACCAGGCGGTCGGCCTCCTCGCGCAGCTCGGTCGCGCGGCGCTGCGCCCGCTCCAGCTCCTTGGTGAGCTGGGCGACCTCGCGCTCGGCCTGCTGAGCCGCGTTGGCCGCGGACTCGGACTGGACCTCGGTCATCGAACGGGCGCCGGTGATCTCGGCGACCTCGGGCTCGAAGGCCGTACCGGAGTTGATGATGTGACGCCCGGCGTCGACGCCCGCGTCCTCCATCAGCCGGAAGATCTGCCGACGCTGGTGCGGCAGCGACAGGGAGACGACCGTGCCGGTGCGGCCCGCGCGAGCGGTACGCCCCGCGCGGTGCAGGTAGTCCTTGTGGTCACCGGCGGGGTCGACGTTCAGGACGAGGTCGATGCCGTCGACGTGGATACCGCGGGCGGCGACGTCGGTCGCGACGAGCGCGTTGACGTAACCGTCCTTGAAGTCGGCCAGGGTGCGGGTGCGCGCGCCCTGCGTCATGCCGCCGTGCAGCGCGTCGGCCTTCACACCGGACTCGCGCAGCTGCTCGGCGATGCGGTCCGCGCCCAGCTGGGTGCGGACGAAGATGATGGTGCGGCCCTTGCGGGAGGCGATGGCCGCGGTGACCGGCGCCTTGTCCTTGGGCTTCACGATCAGGATGTGGTGCGACATGGTCGTGACGTTGCCCTGGGCGCTGTCGACCTCGTGCGTGACCGGGTTGCTCAGGTAGCGCTTGACCAGCGTGGAGATCTCGTTCTCCATCGTGGCCGAGAACAGCATCCGCTGGCCGCCGGCCGGGACCTGGTCGAGCAGTTCGGTGACCTCGGGCAGGAAGCCCAGGTCGGACATCTGGTCGGCCTCGTCGATGACGGCGACCTCGATGTCCTGGAGGGAGCAGGCGCCGCGGTTGATGAGGTCGCGCAGTCGGCCCGGAGTGGCGACGAGGACGTCGACACCGCGCTCCAGGGCGTAGATCTGGTTGCTCATGGACGTACCGCCGCAGACGACCTTCATCTTCAGGCCGAGCTGGTCGCCGTAGGGCTGCAGCGCGTCCGCGACCTGCATCGCGAGCTCACGGGTCGGGGTGAGGATGACGGCGCGCGGCCGGTGCTTCTCGGTGCGGCCGCCGGACAGACGGGCCAGGGTCGGCAGACCGAAGGAGAGGGTCTTGCCGGAGCCGGTGCGGCCACGGCCGAGGATGTCCTTGCCGGCCAGGGCGTCCGGGATGGTCGCGGCCTGGATCGGGAAGGGGGTGGTCACGCCGTTCTGGGCGAGCTTGCGCACGACGCCCTCGGGGAGGCCGAGGCTCTCGAAGGTGACTTCGACAGTGGCCTCGGTGACGTCCTCGGTGCCCTCGTTCTCGGGCACGACGACGTGATCAGTACTGGAAATGGACATGCGTATGCGAAACCTTCCGGAGTCTCGTCGGCACGCGCCCGTCAACTCCGTGATTCGCAATACGACCGCCTCAATGCGGTCAGCCACGGTAAGGGGAGAGAACGCGCCACACGGCGCTCTTCTGCTTTGGCGCCGGGCAAATGATCAAACGATCTATAACCATACGCACCCATCGCCCCCGAAGGCAAACCGATCCCCTCGTATGTATCCGAGGTCACTCGGGGGCCTTTCGCGGGGCCCGTCACACCGGTGACCCGGCCGTGGGCGCCGGCTCCCGCTGGCTCAGCTGCGTGCCCGTCTCCGGCTGCGCCGACGAGGACGGCTCGGCCGGCGGCGGCGACGGGGTGGGGGACGCGGGCGGCTCGCTCGGCGCCGGCGGCTCCGGGTCGGGCGTACGGGTCGGGGCCGGGTCGATCCGCGTCGCCGAGGGCACCGGCTGGGCCGAATGCCCCGGCTTCACCCCCGCCGAGGCCGACGCGCCGGCCGCCGCCGAGGCGGACGCCGACGGCGAGGCCGACTCCTCCCCGTCCTTGCCCTTGCCGTGCTTCCCGTGCTTGCCGTCCACGCCCGTCCCGCCGAGCCCCACGGAACCGCCCGAGGCCGCGGGCCCCCCGTCCGGTGCCTCGCCGCCCCGCTCACCGGCGGAGTGCGACGGCTTCGCGCTGCCGCCTCCGTCGTCCCCGCCCACGCTCATGCAGCCCGCGGAGGCGGCGACGGCCATGACCGTGGCGGCCAGACGGACGGGTACGTACAAGCGGCGCACGAGCAGCCACCTCCGAGGGCGGTCGTCAAAGAGTCAACCTGCCCAACTCCCGCCGCCCACAAGAGGACACGCGCCCCGTTCGAAACGGGCTCACCCGTAGCCGAGTGCGTGCAGCCGCGCGTCGTCGATCCCGAAGTGATGGGCGATCTCGTGCACGACCGTCACCTCGGTCTCCGCGACGACGTCCTCGCGCGTCTGGCACATCCGCAGCGTCGGCCCCCGGTAGATCGTGATGCGGTCCGGCAGCACCCCGGCGTACCACTCGCCCCGGTCGGTCAGCGGAGTGCCCTCGTACAGCCCGAGCAGCTCGGGATCGTCCTTCGGCGGTTCGTCCTCGACGAACACCGCGACGTTGTCCATCAGCCGCGTCAGCTCCGGAGGAATCCGGTCCAGCGCCTCGGACACCAGTTCCTCGAACTCCTCGCGCGTCATCTCCAGCACAAGCCCATTCTCCGGTACGACCCGGTCGGACGAGAGGGATGAGCGCGCCCGCATATCCGCGGGCGGACTTGGGCATACGGGACCAATGGCCCGCGTCCCCGCCGCAGTCCTTACCATCCGGAGCATCCTGAACGCCGTACGAAAGCCCTCGCGAGCCCTCGCCCGCCAGTACGGCAGGCGCCGCTCCCACCCGTCCGTCGAGCTCGTCGACCCGCCGCACCCCTGGGTCCGCGCCCTCGGCCTGGTCGCCGTCGTCCTCATGGGCGCCTGGCTCGGTCTGCTGATCGTCGGCAACGTCCGGGTCCCGGTCGGCCCCATGAACACCACGATGACCCTGCGCCCGTCCCTGTCCGGCGGCACGAAGATCAACGTCTCCCCGCTCGGCGCGCTCCAACTGGACAGCCACCAGGCCCCGGTCCGCCTCGACGTGAACGTCGACCAGCTCGACCCGGAACGCTCCCAGGCCCTCGTCGACCACCCCGAACGCCTGTCCGGCCTCCAGGACGAGGTCGCCACGGACGTCGAACACGGCACCCTCGACCTCGCCCTGCGCTCCTGCGCGGCCGTGGTGCTGGGCGCCACCACACTCGGCCTCGCGGTCTACCGCCGCCCCCGCCGGGCCCTCGCGGCCGGCGGACTGGCCCTGACCCTCCTGGCGGCCTGCGGCGGCACGGCGTACGCCACCTGGAACCCGGAGTCGGTCCTGGAGCCCAGGTTCTCGGGGCTGCTCTCCTCCGCCCCCTCCCTGGTCGGCAACGCGCGCAGCATCGTCACCGAGTTCGACGTCTACCAGAAGGAGCTGGCCCGCCTGGTGACGAACGTGACGAAGCTCTACGACGTCACGTCCACGCTCCCCGCCTACCAGCCGGACCCCACCACCATCCGGGTCCTGCACGTCTCCGACATCCATCTCAACCCGGCGAGCTGGAAGATCATCGCCTCGCTGGTGGAGCAGTACAAGGTCGACGTGATCGTCGACTCCGGCGACACCATGGACCACGGCACGGCGGCGGAGAACGGCTTCCTCGACCCGATCCCCGACCTCGGGGCGCCGTACGTCTGGGTCCGCGGCAACCACGACTCCCTCACCACCCAGCGGTACCTGGAGGGCCTCAAGGGCGTCCACGTCCTCGACAACGGCAAGGCGGAGACGATCGCCGGGCTGCGCTTCGCCGGCATGGGCGACCCCCAGTTCACCCCGGACCGCTCCACCGACCCCGGCGCCGACGAGTCCCAGCAGGCGGCGGGCGACCGCCTGGCCGCGGCCCTGCGCGCGCAGCGGGCCGCGGGCACCCCGGTCGACCTCGCGATCGCCCACGAGCCCTCGGCGGCCCGGGAGGTCGACGGCGAGGTCCCGATGATCCTGTCGGGCCACCTCCACCACCAGGAGATGGAGGTCATGGAGAAGGGCACACGGCTGCGCGTCGAGGGCTCCACGGGCGGCAGCGGGCTGCGGGCCGTCGAGGGCAAGGTACCCCGACCCCATCGAGGCCTCGATCCTCTACATGGACCGCGACACCCGCCGCCTCCAGGCCTGGGACGAGATCAGACTCGGCGGCCTCGGTCTCACGACGGCGGAGGTCAGCCGCCACCTGCCCGAGGACAACCAGCCGGGAGCGACCCCCTCCCCCACGGGTTCCCGCACGGGCTCGTCCACAGGCTCGTCCACGGCCTCGCCCACGGGCAGCCCCTAAACCGTTTTGGCGATACCTCCCGGCATCCCATATGCTTCTCACGTCCCCGACGCGCTGAGAAGCGCCCAGGCGGGCCGATAGCCCTCATCGTCTAGCGGCCTAGGACGCCGCCCTTTCAAGGCGGTAGCACGGGTTCGAATCCCGTTGGGGGCACGTAACACCGTGTGCGACACTGTTCGTGCACAAAGCTTGGTCCTGTGGAGCAGTTTGGAGTGCTCGCCACCCTGTCAAGGTGGAGGCCGCGGGTTCAAATCCCGTCAGGACCGCTGAGGTTTCCCCGGAAGCCTCGCGGCTGGGTAGCTCAGTTGGTACGAGCGACCGCCTGAAAAGCGGTAGGTCGCCGGTTCGACCCCGGCCCCAGCCACAGCACAGACCCCGATCCTCGGATCGGGGTCTTGTTGTATGTGTCGTGGCTGAGGGCGCGGAGGGCGGGGACGATGAGGCAGGACGACGGTCTGGAGCTGGCCCGGGCGAGATACGGGCTGTTCGCGGTACTGGCCAGCAATCTGGCGATCGCCGGGGTGGCGGTGGTCGGGGTCTGGCGGCTCGACGGCGACAAGGCGGTGATCGTCGGTGTCCTCACCGCCGCCTTCACCGCGGTCAGCAGCATGACCACCGCCTATCTGGGCATCAAGGCCGTATCCAACACCGCGCGGGCCATCGCCCTCGGCACGAACCGCGGACAGGCACCGGCCGAGACGCCGGCCCCGCCGACGCCCTGATCGCACGGCCCGCGCCGCCGGGGACAAAACCGTTCGCCAGTAATTTCCCGGGGATGAGATCCTGGATCGCGTATGTCTACGCACCCTGCCCCCGCCCCCGGCACCCCCGCCTTCGGGGAACTCGCCGCCCGCCTGACCGAGCTGTCCCTGCGTGACGCGCACCGGCTCGGGCGCAGGCTCGAAGGCGCGCGCAAGATCCGCAAGCCGGAGGCGCGCGCCGCCGTGCTGGCCGAGATCGAGGCCGAGGTCGGCAAGGGCGAGGAGCGAGTGGGTACGCGCCGTGCCCGCGTGCCCGCCGTGTCGTACCCCGAGCAGCTTCCGGTCAGTCAGAAGAAGGACGACATCGCGGCCGCCATCCGTGATCACCAGGTCGTGATCGTGGCCGGTGAGACCGGGTCCGGCAAGACCACCCAGATCCCGAAGATCTGCCTGGAGCTCGGCCGGGGCGTCAAGGGCATGATCGGGCACACCCAGCCCCGCCGGATCGCCGCCCGCACCGTCGCCGAGCGGGTCGCCGAGGAGCTGGACACCCCGCTGGGCGAGGCCGTCGGCTGGAAGGTGCGGTTCACCGACCAGGTGAACCAGGACGCGACCTTCGTGAAGCTGATGACGGACGGCATCCTGCTCGCCGAGATCCAGACCGACCGCGAGCTGCGCGCCTACGACACGATCATCATCGACGAGGCCCACGAGCGGTCCCTCAACATCGACTTCCTGCTCGGCTACCTGGCGCAGCTGCTGCCGAAGCGCCCCGACCTCAAGGTCGTCATCACCTCGGCGACCATCGACCCCGAGCGGTTCTCCCGGCACTTCGGTGACGCCCCGATCGTCGAGGTCAGCGGCCGTACGTATCCCGTGGAGGTCCGCTACCGGCCTCTCCTCGAAGAGGACTCGGACGACTCCGACCGCGACCAGATCACCGCGATCTGCGACGCGGTCGAGGAGCTCCAGGGCGAGGGCAAGGGCGACATCCTCGTCTTCCTCTCGGGTGAGCGGGAGATCCGGGACACGGCCGACGCCCTGATGAAGAAGAACTACCGCTTCACAGAGGTACTGCCGTTGTACGCCCGGCTCTCGCACGCCGAGCAGCACCGCGTGTTCCAGCCGCACACCGGGCGCAGGATCGTTCTGGCGACCAACGTGGCCGAGACGTCCCTGACCGTCCCGGGCATCAAGTACGTCATCGACCCCGGCTTCGCCCGCATCTCCCGCTACAGCCACCGCACCAAGGTCCAGCGGCTGCCCATCGAGCCGGTCTCGCAGGCCAGCGCTAACCAGCGCAAGGGCCGCTGCGGCCGTACCTCCGACGGCATCTGCGTCCGGCTGTACAGCGAGGAGGACTTCGAGGCCCGCCCCGAGTTCACGGACGCGGAGATCCTCCGCACCAACCTCGCCTCCGTCATCCTCCAGATGACCGCGGCCGGCCTCGGCGACATCGAGAAGTTCCCCTTCATCGACCCGCCGGACCACCGCAACATCCGTGACGGCGTCCAACTCCTGCAGGAACTGGGCGCGTTGGACCCGGCGCAGAAGGACGTACGCAAGCGGCTCACCGACACCGGCCGCAAGCTCGCCCAGCTGCCCGTCGACCCGCGCCTGGCGCGCATGGTCCTGGAGGCCGACAAGAACGGCTGTGTCCGCGAGGTCATGGTCATAGCCGCCGCGCTGTCCATCCAGGACCCGCGCGAGCGCCCGGCCGACAAGCAGACCCAGGCCGACCAGCAGCACGCCCGCTTCAAGGACGAGACCAGCGACTTCCTCGCCTACCTGAACCTGTGGCGGTACGTCCGCGAGCAGCAGAAGGAGAGGGGATCGAGCTCCTTCCGCCGGATGTGCAAGCAGGAGTACCTGAACTTCCTGCGCATCCGCGAATGGCAGGACATCTACTCGCAGTTGAGGACCGTCGCCAAGCAGATGGGCATCCACCTCAACGAGGACGACGCGCCCGACCAGTCCGTCCACGTCTCCCTCCTCGCCGGCCTCCTCTCCCACATCGGGATGAAGGACGTGAAGGACGGCAACAAGAACGAGTACCTGGGCGCCCGCAGCGCCAAGTTCGCGATCTTCCCGGGCTCGGCGCTCTTCAAGAAGCAGCCCCGGTTCGTCATGTCGGCGGAGCTGGTGGAGACCTCGCGCCTGTGGGCCCGGGTCAACGCGAAGATCGAGCCGGAGTGGGTCGAGCCCCTGGCCGAACACCTGCTGAAGCGGACGTACTCCGAACCGCACTGGGAGAAGGACCAGGCCGCGGTGATGGCGTACGAGAAGGTCACGCTGTACGGCGTGCCGATCGTCGCCCAGCGGAAGGTGAACTACGGCCGGATCGACCCGGAGTCCTCCCGCGAGCTCTTCATCCGCAACGCCCTGGTCGAGGGCGACTGGCGCACCCACCACAAGTTCTTCGCCGACAACCGCAGACTCCTCAGCGAGGTCGAGGAGTTGGAGCACCGGGCGCGGCGCCGGGACATCGTGGTCGACGACGACACGCTCTTCGACTTCTACGACCAGCGGGTGCCCGAACACGTCGTGTCCGGGGCGCACTTCGACTCGTGGTGGAAGCGGAAGCGGCAGGAGGAGCCGGAGTTCCTGGACTTCGAGCGGGAGATGCTCATCCGGGAGTCGGCGGAGGCGGTCACCAAGGCCGACTATCCCGACTCCTGGCGGCAGGGGCCCTTGAAGTTCCGGGTGACGTACCAGTTCGAGCCGGGAGCGGACGCGGACGGTGTGACGGTCCACATCCCGCTCCAGGTCCTGAACCAGGTGAAGGACGAGGGCTTCGACTGGCAGATCCCGGGCCTGCGGGAGGAGCTGGTGACGGAGCTGATCCGTTCCCTCCCCAAGCCGATCCGCCGCAACTACGTACCGGCACCGAACTTCGCGAAGCGCTTCCTGGATACGGCCGTCCCTCTGCAGGAACCTCTGACGGTCACGATGGCGCGCGAACTGAGGCGCATGGTCGGCGTGCCCTTCGAGGCGGAGGACTTCGACCAGTCGAGGATCCCCGACCACCTCCGCATCACCTTCCGGATCGTCGACGAGCGGCGCCGGAAGCTGGCCGAGGACAAGGACCTGGAGGCGCTGCGGCTCCAGCTGAGGCCGAAGGCGCGCCAGGCCCTCTCCCAGGCGGCGGCCGCGACCGCGTCCCGCGAGGGCGGCGAGTCCCTGGAGCGCAAGGGCCTGACCGACTGGACGATCGGCACGCTCACCCGGGTCTTCGAGACCCGTCGGGCCGGCCAGCCGGTGAAGGCCTACCCGGCCCTGGTCGACGACGGCGACACGGTCTCCGTGCGCCTCTTCGACACCGAGGCCGAGCAGGCCGAGGCGATGTGGAAGGGCACGCGTCGGCTGATCGTGCGCAACATCCCGGTGAGCGCGGCGAAGTTCGCCTCCGAGAAGCTGACGAACCCCCAGAAGCTGGCCCTGTCGGCGAACCCGCACGGCTCGATCCAGGCGCTGTTCGACGACTGTGCGACGGCGGCCGCGGACAAGCTGATCGGGGACTTCGGGGGGCCGGCGTGGGACGAGGAGTCGTACCGGAAGCTGTACGACAAGGTGCGCGCCGAGATCGTCGACACGACGGTCCGTACGGTCGGACAGGTGCAGCAGGTGCTCGCGGCCTGGCAGGCGTGCGAACGGCGTCTGAAGGCCGTACGGAGCCCGGCGCTGCTGGCGAACCTGGCGGACGTGCGGAAGCAGTTGGACGCGCTCGTGAAGCCGGGTTTCGTGACGGAGACGGGCTTGCGCCGCCTGCCCGACCTGATGCGGTACCTGGTCGCGGCGGACCGGCGTCTGCAGCAGATGCCGACGAACGTCCAGCGGGACACGACCCGTATGGAGAAGGTCCACGAGATGCAGGACGAGTACGCCTGGCTCCTGGAACAGCTCCCCCAGGGGCGGCCCGTGCCCCAGCAGGTCCTGGACATCCGCTGGATGATCGAGGAGCTCAGGGTCAGCTATTTCGCCCACGCGCTCGGCACGGCGTACCCCGTCTCCGACAAGCGGATCGTGAAGGCGATCGACACGCTGGCTCCGTGACGACACCTGCACGGAGGGTGAGTTCGACCAGGACCCGCCAGCTCCTGTACAGTCCTTCTCGCAGCGCAACGCACCAGTAAGCGCCGCGAAACCTGGTCCTGTGGAGCAGTTTGGAGTGCTCGCCACCCTGTCAAGGTGGAGGCCGCGGGTTCAAATCCCGTCAGGACCGCAGTAAAAGAAGGCCCGCATCCCGGCAACGGGGCGCGGGCCTTCCTCGTACACGGACACCGGTCCAGCTCCACCCCCACGCCGCAGGCCGCGCCCGCGGCGGAGCCGCCATCAGACACAGCAAATCCCGTCAGGACCGCAACAAAAAGAAGGCCCGCATCCCGGCAACAGAGCGCGGGCCTTCCTCGTGTGTGGATGCCGGTCCAGCTCCACCCCCACGCCGCAGGCCGCGCCCGCGGCGGAGCCGCCATCAGACACAGCAAATCCCGTCAGGACCGCAACAAAAAGAAGGCCCGCATCCCGGCAACAGGGCGCGGGCCTTCTTCGTGTGCGGATGCCGGTTCAACCTCGCATCCCGACACCCGGGCGCAGGCCTCGTTCACGTGCGGACGCCGGTCCAGGTGTCCCAGCCCGTCCGGCGTTTGAGGACGAGGCCCCTTCAGGGCCGAAGCGGGGGGGCTGGGGGCGGCAGCCCGCAGGACGGCCACAGCGACTCCGGGTGAGGCGCGGCAGGGCGTTCAACGACCCCGCGGAGCACCACGCCATCTTGACGGCGCCTCAAAGCACCGGTACCCAGAAACCAGGCCCCCGTCCCAGCGGAGCCCGGAGGTGGCGTATGGCGGCATCGGTCAGGCACGAGACGCGGGCACTGCTCCGCGCACATCTGTCGGCCGCGTCGTCGTATCGGCATCTGACCCGCCACTGCCCGATCTGCCACCGCCTGTTGCGGCTGGCGATGGACTCCGCCCCGGCAGCCGACCCGCTCCTGGAGGAGTCGATGGAGGACGAGAGCCCCGCCCCGGCGTAACCCCCTCTAGCGCACCGGGCCCGACGGCAACAAGGACTCCGGCATGTGACGGGAGTCACCGCATGAGTTTTTGAAACCGTGGAACTTACCCCTGCCCTACAACAGGTCAATTTAATATGTGCAATTGCACTCCTGATCGCACGTCGACCCGGGGCTGCCGCACGGGAGATCCGACACCCCTCCCCAGACTCCGACAGGCCCGCTCACAAGGCCGTCAGCCATCCACAGTCCGCGCACAAAAAAGATCGCGCTGGACTCGGCGGAGTCCAGCGCGATCGACGACGAGGTTGAGAATGGGCCCTGTTGGGGCAGGACCCGCGTCGTTTGGAGCCAGTGTCCGGACGTCGCGGCCAGTGGGGGACCAGCCGGTTTGTCCGGTTATTCAGTTGTTCAGGCCTCGCTGCGCTGCTGCGGGATACCCGCGAGCAGAGCGCGAACCTCGGCCTCGCGGTAACGGCGGTGTCCGCCGAGCGTGCGGATCGACGTGAGCTTGCCGGCCTTCGCCCACCGCGTGACCGTCTTCGGGTCCACGCGGAACATCGTGGCGACCTCAGCCGGGGTCAGCAGCGGCTCGGCATCAGGGGTGCGAGCGGTCATGAGCGGCCTCCTCGGGAGAACCGAACCTTCTCGGTTCTTTCCTCTAAATTCTGCACCTTGACCCGCGTTGCCCGAAATGGCGGATGCGGGTCGAGTCGGTTATAGGACGAACGGCTTGTCCTCGGCACTACAACTACACCATCCGTCCAGCCTCGTCGGCCAAACCGATGGAATTGCCCCCCAGGTGTTCATCGGCGACGGAAGCCGATGGACCATGCCATAGCGGACAGTCACGCCTCTGTGACGATCAGTCACAGAGGCGATCAGGAGTCACCAGACCCCCCAAAGCGGAACCTCCCCCGGGCCCCTTGTCCTATTTTGGCATGAGGAGGGGCAAGAGATGCAAGAGCCGGGTACGTGCGGTCCGTCACGCTTGACACTTCGTGAGGCGTACGCCCGGATCGGGACCTACGTCCCTTGTCGGTGAGACTTCAGGGGAAGTTGAACACCTTGAGCGAGGACGAAACCCCAAAACGGGCGTCAGGTCAAACGCCTGTTCGTGACGTGGGGCACATTCAGTTCGCCGAGCGACGGTCCCTGACGGCCCGCCAGCGGTCCACGAGCCGCCCGTACGCCTCGCCCGCCGCGGCCCCGTCGCCGTGCCGGAGCGCCTCGATGCCCTCGGCCACGTCGGCCGCCGAGTGGTCGTCCTCCAGCTCGCCCGGCGGGAGCACATGCACCAGACCGCCGTAGTCGAGCTCGACCAGCGAGCGGGGGTGGAACTCCTCCAGCCAGCGCCCCACATCGATCAGGCCGTCGATGAGCGGCCCCTCGTCGACGGCGTCCTTGAGGGCCCGCAGAGCCCGCGCCACGCGACGCCGGGCCTGCACCATGGGGGTGCGGTAGCGCAGCATCGGCGGGATCTCGCCGGAGCCCTTGTCGAAGCGCCGCTCCTCGTCGGAGACGAGCACGAACCAGTTCAGCGGCACCTGCCAGGTCGCCGTGCGGATCCAGGGCCGGGCGTCCGGGTTGCGGGCCAGCCAGCGCTCGTAGTCCTGGGCGGTCTGGCGGCGTACGACCTCGGGCAGCACCGCGTCCAGGACCGGTCCCGGCAGCTCCTCCCCGAGCTCCTCCAGGGCCAGCCAGCCGCGCAGCCGGGTGCGCCACGGGCACACGCACACCACGCCGTCCACGTCGAGCACGAAGGCGTCGCTGCTCTCGTGCACCGGCACCGGGACGGGCGGGATGGGCAGCAGGTCGGCCAGGGAGCGGCGCAGCTCGTCCTGGTACGAGGGACGGTCCGGGCGGCGGGCGTAGCGCGCCCAGTGGCCGCGCTCCGGCTCCGGGAAGGCGGCCAGCGGTTCGTACACGCGCAGATAGGTCGCGTACGGGACGATCACCGAGGACACCTTGGGCACGCCTGCTCTCTCCCCCGCCGCCTGCCGGGAAAACCTGCGAAACCCGCACACAAACGCGCGGGAAAGCTATGCAAATCGTCGCACGCCCGCACTTCCGGAGGAGGTGATCCTGAGCACTGCACGGTCACGGGCCGCTGCAGGCCCTAATCTCGTGCTCACAGGCCCCGCCACCCGTACGGGCCGCCTGTGCCCCATCGCCGCAATGTACCCAGGAGTCACCACAGTGACCGACGTAACCGGCGCCGCTGCCGATGTGCTGCACACGCTGTTCCACTCGGACCAGGGCGGTCATGAGCAGGTCGTGCTCTGCCAGGACCGCAAGAGCGGCCTCAAGGCCGTCATCGCCCTCCACTCCACCGCGCTCGGCCCCGCCCTCGGCGGGACGCGCTTCTACCCGTACGCGAGCGAGCAGGAGGCCGTCGCCGACGCGCTGAACCTCGCGCGCGGGATGTCGTACAAGAACGCCATGGCCGGGCTCGACCACGGCGGCGGCAAGGCCGTGATCATCGGCGACCCGGAGCGCGACAAGAGCGAGGAACTGCTCCTCGCGTACGGCCGTTTCGTGGCCTCGCTCGGCGGCCGCTACGTCACCGCGTGCGATGTCGGCACCTATGTCGCCGACATGGACGTCGTCGCCCGTGAGTGCCGCTGGACGACCGGCCGCTCCCCCGAGAACGGCGGCGCCGGCGACTCCTCCGTCCTCACCGCCTTCGGCGTCTACCAGGGCATGCGGGCCAGCGCCGCGCACCTGTGGGGCGACCCCTCGCTGCGCGGCCGCAAGGTCGGCGTCGCGGGCGTCGGCAAGGTCGGGCACCACCTGGTGGAGCACCTCCTGAAGGAGGGCGCCGAGGTCCTGATCACCGACGTACGGCAGGAGGCCGTGGAGCGGGTCGCCGGCCGCCACCCCGCCGTCTCCCACGTCGCCGACACCGCGGCGCTGATCCGGACCGAGGGCCTCGACATCTACGCCCCCTGCGCGCTCGGCGGCGCCCTGGACGACGACTCCGTGCCGGTGCTGACCGCGCGGATCGTCTGCGGTGCGGCCAACAACCAGCTCGCCCACCCGGGTGTCGAGAAGGACCTCGCCGACCGCGGGATCCTCTATGCGCCGGACTACGTGGTGAACGCCGGCGGAGTCATCCAGGTCGCCGACGAACTCCACGGGTTCGACTTCGAGCGGTGCCGGGCGAAGGCCGCGAAGATCTACGACACCACGCTCGCCATATTCGCACGTGCGAAGGAAGACGGGATTCCGCCGGCCGCCGCGGCCGACCGGATCGCCGAGCAGCGGATGCACGAGGCGGCCCTGTAAGCGGCGCACTGACGTTTGACCGGTACCCGTCGGCGCACACTTGGAGAGAACTCTCACGTTCGTCGGCGGGTCGGCCTCGCAGAAGTGGTTAAAATCGCGGTTGACCAGCGAGGACGGCGCTTTCCACGGGCCCTGGTGTCGGGCACGTGCTGCGGGCGACGTACCGTATGGGCGTGGGCTCAGGTACCGTGGAAGCCCTACGGACCGGTCTCTCTGCGGAGAGCCCGTTCCAGATCATGAACGCGTGTCAAGACTCTGGGGCCACCGAGCCCCGTATCCGAGGGGGTCGAGCCATGGGGCGCGGCCGGGCAAAGGCCAAGCAGACGAAGGTCGCCCGCCAGCTGAAGTACAGCAGCGGCGGGACAGATCTGTCGCGTCTGGCCAATGAGCTGGGCGCTTCGACTTCGAGCCAGCCGCCGAATGGCGAGCCGTTCGAGGACGACGACGAGGAAGACGACCCGTACGCCCAGTACGCGGATCTCTACAACGACGACGAGGACGAGGACGACGAGTCCGGTCCTGCGTCTCAACGCCGCGGAGCTTGACGACCTAGCTGTGCGTAACCCGGTCCGGGTGGTCCACACCACCGGACCGGGTTTTGCGCTGCTTGTCGGTCTGGCGAGGCGTGGTCTAGGCGTAGTCACCGACGAGCTCGGCACCCGTGGTGTGCTCGCCGCGGTCCGTGATCTCGCCCGCGACCCAGGCCTCGACCCCGCGGTCGTCCAGGGTCGCCAGAGCGACGTCCACCGACTCCTCGGGGACGATCGCGATCATGCCCACGCCCATGTTCAGGGTCTTCTCCAGCTCCAGGCGCTCGACCTGCCCCGTCCTGCCGACGAGGTCGAAGATCGGGTCCGGGGTCCACGTGGCGCGGTCCACGATCGCGTGCAGGCCGTCGGGGACGACACGGGCCAGGTTGGCCGCGAGGCCGCCGCCGGTGACGTGCGAGAAGGCGTGCACCTCGGCCGTGCTGATCAGGGCCAGGCAGTCCAGCGAGTAGATCTTGGTGGGCTCCAGGAGCTCCTCGCCGAGGGTGCGGCCGAGCTCGTCGATCCGGGCGTCCAGGGCGAGGCCCGCCTCGTTCAGGAGCACATGCCGGACGAGCGAGTACCCGTTCGAGTGAAGTCCCGAGGACGCCATGGCGATGACGGCGTCACCCTTACGGATGCGATCCGCGCCGAGCAGCCGGTCGGCCTCCACGACGCCCGTACCGGCGCCGGCGACGTCGAAGTCGTCCGGGCCCAGCAGACCCGGGTGCTCGGCCGTCTCGCCGCCCACCAGGGCGCAGCCGGCGAGCACACAGCCCTCGGCGATGCCCTTGACGATCGCGGCGACCCGCTCGGGGTGGACCTTGCCGACACAGATGTAGTCGGTCATGAACAGCGGCTCGGCACCGCACACCACGATGTCGTCCATGACCATCGCGACCAGGTCGTGGCCGATGGTGTCGTAGACGCCCAGTTGGCGCGCGATGTCCACCTTGGTGCCGACGCCGTCGGTGGCGGAGGCCAGCAGGGGCCGCTCGTAGCGCTTGAGGGCGGAGGCGTCGAAGAGGCCGGCGAAACCGCCGAGGCCACCGAGGACCTCGGGGCGCTGCGTCTTCTTCACCCACTCCTTCATCAGCTCTACGGCGCGGTCGCCCGCCTCGATGTCGACGCCCGCGGCTGCGTAGCTGGCACCAGTTGTCTCAGACATGGCTAGTGAGAACCTTCGTGTCGTACTGCAGGTGGGACGGGCCGTCTACGGGCGACGGATCGCGTCGGCGGCGGCCGTGGCGGCCGGGCCGGCGGCCAGTTCCGTCTCCAGGAGCTGCTTGCCGAGCAGCTCGGGGTCCGGGAGCTCCATCGGGTACTCGCCGTCGAAGCAGGCGCGGCAGAGGTTCGGCTTGGCGATGGTGGTCGCCTCGATCATGCCGTCGATGGAGATGTACGCCAGGGAGTCGGCGCCCAGCGAGGTGCCGATCTCGTCGATGGTCATGCCGTTGGCGATGAGCTCGGCACGGGTGGCGAAGTCGATGCCGAAGAAGCAGGGCCACTTCACGGGGGGCGAGGAGATCCGGATGTGGACCTCGGCGGCGCCCGCCTCGCGGAGCATGCGGACCAGGGCCCGCTGGGTGTTGCCGCGCACGATCGAGTCGTCGACGACGACCAGGCGCTTGCCCTTGATGACTTCCTTGAGCGGGTTCAGCTTGAGGCGGATGCCGAGCTGGCGAATGGTCTGTGAGGGCTGGATGAACGTACGGCCGACGTAGGCGTTCTTCACGAGACCCGCACCGAAGGGGATGCCGGACGCCTCGGCGTAGCCGATGGCCGCCGGGGTGCCGGACTCCGGGGTCGCTATGACCAGGTCGGCCTCGACGGGCGCTTCCTTGGCGAGCTTGCGGCCCATCTCCACACGGGAGAGGTACACGTTCCGGCCGGCGATGTCGGTGTCGGGGCGCGCCAGGTAGACGTACTCGAAGACACAGCCCTTGGGCTTCGCTTCCGCGAATCGGGAGGTGCGCAGGCCGTTCTCGTCGATGGCGACGAACTCGCCCGGCTCGATCTCGCGGACGTAGGCCGCACCGCAGATGTCGAGGGCGGCGGACTCGGAGGCGACCACCCAGCCGCGCTCCAGGCGGCCGAGGACCAGCGGGCGGATGCCCTGCGGGTCACGGGCGGCGTAGAGGGTGTGTTCGTTCATGAAGACCAGCGAGAAGGCGCCCTGGACCTGGGGGAGGACCACGGGAGCGGCCTCCTCGATGGTCAGGGGCTTGCCGTCCTCGTCGACCTGGGCCGCGAGGAGCGCGGTGAGCAGGTCGGTGTCGTTGGTGGCGGCCACCCGCGGGCTGCGGCCCTCCTGCTTGGGGAGGTCGGCGACCATCTCGGCGAGCTGCGCCGTGTTGACCAGGTTGCCGTTGTGGCCGAGCGCGATGGAACCGTGCGCGGTGGCGCGGAACGTCGGCTGGGCGTTCTCCCACACGGAGGCGCCGGTCGTCGAGTAGCGGGCGTGACCGACCGCGATGTGACCGGTGAGCGAGCCGAGAGAGGTCTCGTCGAAGACCTGGGACACGAGGCCCATGTCCTTGAAGACGAGGATCTGGGAGCCGTTGCTGACCGCGATTCCCGCGGATTCCTGACCCCGATGCTGGAGGGCGTAGAGCCCGAAGTAAGTGAGCTTGGCGACCTCTTCACCGGGGGCCCAGACCCCGAAGACGCCGCAAGCGTCCTGGGGGCCCTTCTCGCCGGGGAGCAGATCATGACTGAGTCGACCGTCACCACGTGGCACGGCTCCGAGTGTAGGCGAGATCGACCACTGGTCCGAATTCGTGGAGAGTGGGCTTTCTTACTCCGCGTGGGCCGTAACGCTCTTCCCAGGAGCCTTGGTGATCTTCAGGGAATCGTGTTTCTGCTGGTAGGAGACCTTTCCGTCGAGGATTCCGGCGAGTTCGCGCTCGGTCTTCATCACCGGGCCCGCACACATCATGCGCGTGGTGGCGAGGGGCCCGAACTCGATGGTGCCGTCCTTGTCGGTGCCGTTCTTGACGGTGGCGCTGCCGTGGAAGGTGTTGCAGCCGAGGCTGCCGGTGACGGTGTTGTTCCTGGTGAGGGTGAGATAGGCGTTCTCGCCGAGGGACCAGCGGGTGCCCTTCAGGGCGGGGGGCTTCTTCTCCCGGAAGGTGATGCTGTCGCCGCCGGGGCGGGTCAGGGTCAGGGTGCTGACGCCGTTCCGCGCCGTGACCTTGGCCGTGTGGGTGCCTTGGAAGACGTCGACGAACCGCGCCTCGAACTCTCCGAGCGGGTCGGGGCAGCCGATCAGCGTCTGGACCAGGTCGGTGATCCGCACGGTGTCGCCGTCGATCTCGGAGTCGGCACCGATGCTGTTGCAGCCGACCGAGCCGCCGGACTCGCCGCCGTCCTCACGGGAGGCGTCGGCGTCGGGCTTGAAGACGATGCGGGCGTCCTGGGCGGTCTTGGCGTCCTTCGGCAGGACGTACTCCTTGCCCTTCACGGTCACCTTCTGCGGCAGCCACTCGACGTCCTTGATGTCGGCCGGCCGGGACGCCTTCCCGCGGTCGGTGACGCTTCCGCTTCCGCTTCCGGATTCCGTGCCGCAGGCGGCCGCGAGCAGTGTGGTGCCGACGGCGGCCAGGGCGGCGCATGTCACGCGTGTCGTCCGCTTCATGGCTCTTTGACGCACGAGCCCCGTGAAGGGTTCAGCCCATCAGCGGGAGCAGCCCGCCGAGGTCCGCCCGCTCCCCGCTCGCGCTGATCCTCGCCGCGTCGAGCGCGTCCTTCCAGCCGAGCCGGCCGGTCGCGAGCCGGATCCAGGTCAGCGGGTCGGTCTCGACGACGTTCGGCGGGGTCCCCCGGGTGTGCTTCGGCCCCTCGACGCACTGCACGACGGCGTACGGCGGGATCCGCACCTCGGTCGAGCCGCCGGGCGCCTTGGCGGCGAGGGCGTCGGCGAGCAGCCGGGTGCAGGCGGCGAGGGCCTGACGGTCGTGGGGAATGTCGAGGCCGGGCACGGCGGCGTTGAGGTCGTCGGTGTGGACGACGAGTTCGACGGTCCGGGTGACCAGGTAGTCGGCGAGGGGCATCGCGCCGGCGTTCGTCTCCAGGAGCCGCGTACCGGGGTGTGTGTCCAGCAGCTCGGCCAGGGTCCGCTCGATGTCGCCGAGGTAGGCGTCCAGGTCGCGGTGTTGCTCGGCGAGGCCCCGGGTGAACTCGGCGATGGCCGCGGAACTGGCGGCGGTGGCGACGGGCCAGTCGAGAACCGTGGCGTCCTGCCGCGCGGGGGCGGGCCGGTCCAGGCTCCGGTGGACGGCCGTGACCGCCATCCCGATGTGCGCGACCAGCTCCCGTACGGTCCACTCCCCCAGCCGAGTCGGGAGCGCCAACTGCTCGGGGGACAGTGTGCGTACAGCCTCTCGTACGTTTCCGAGCTGGGCCTGCACGGCCTCGCGGATCTTGCCGGAGTCGTAGGTGCGGGCGCGCTTCCTGGCCGTGGGCATGACGGTGAGCCTAGTCGGCGGGGAAAGGGGGAGGGCGAGGTCGTCTTGGGGCGGCCCCGTACCCGGTCGCGCGGCCTCGACCGTGACGCGATCCACCGCGATCGCCCCGGACGACGCGGTCCGGCCGGGAGGCGACCGGGACGGACTCCCGCGGCAGGCGACCGTGACGCGAGCAGCGGCCGGCGCGGTCTTCCGGATCGATGCCGGACGCACGCCCTGAACGCGCTGCCGGCCGTGCGGCCGCCCACGTCACCTGGCCTACCGAGCACTTCGGGGTCGGAGCGAACGCGAACCGGTCGCGGCGTGACGAAGGCCCCGCCCGTCGGGTGACGGGCGGGGCCTGCTCAGTCGTACGACCGACTACTTGAGCAGCGCCGGAATCGTCTCCTCGTGAGCCGTCCGCAGCTCCTCCAGGGGCAGCTCGAACTCGCCCTGGAGCTCGACCGAGTCGCCGTCGACGACACCGATGCGGGTGGCGGGCAGGCCCCGCGCACCGCACATGTCGTTGAAGCGGAGCTCCTCGGAGCGCGGGACCGCCACCACCGCGCGGCCGGCCGACTCCGAGAACAGCAGCGTGAACGCGTCCAGACCGTCCGGGACGATCAGGCGGGCGCCCTTGCCGCCGAGCAGGGCCGACTCCACGACCGCCTGGATCAGGCCGCCGTCGGAGAGGTCGTGCGCGGAGTCGATCATGCCGTCCCGGGAGGCGGAGATCAGGATCTCGGCGAGCAGCCGCTCGCGCTCCAGGTCCACCTTGGGCGGCAGACCGCCGAGGTGGTCGTGGACGACCTGGGACCAGGCCGAGCCGCCGAACTCCTCACGCGTGTCGCCGAGGAGGTACAGCAGCTGGCCCTCCTCCTGGAAGGCGACCGGCGTGCGGCGGGCCACGTCGTCGATGACGCCGAGGACCGCGACCACGGGGGTCGGGTGGATGGCGACCTCGCCGGTCTGGTTGTACAGCGAGACGTTGCCGCCGGTGACCGGGGTGCCGAGCTGCTGGCAGGCGTCGGCCAGTCCGCGGATGGCCTCCGCGAACTGCCACATGACGGCCGGGTCCTCGGGCGAGCCGAAGTTCAGGCAGTCGGAGACCGCGAGCGGCTTGGCACCGGTCGTCGCCACGTTCCGGTAGGCCTCCGAGAGCGCCAGCTGCGCGCCCGCGTAGGGGTCCAGCTTCGCGTACCGGCCGTTGCCGTCGGTCGCGATGGCGACACCGAGGCCGGTCTCCTCGTCGATGCGGATCATGCCGGAGTCCTCCGGCTGGGCCAGCACCGTGTTGCCCTGCACGAAGTGGTCGTACTGCGAGGTGATCCACTTCTTGGAGGCCTGGTTGGGAGAGCTCACCAGCTGGAGGACCTGCTGCCTGAGCTCTGCCGAAGTCCCGGGCCGGGGCAGCTTGTTGGCGTCGTCCGCCTGGAGCTCGTCCTGCCAGGACGGGCGGGCGTAAGGGCGCTCGTAGACCGGCCCGTCGTGCGCGACCGTGCGCGGGTCGACGTCGACGATCTTGCCGCCGTGCCAGTAGATCTCCAGCCGGTCGCCGTCGGTGACCTCACCGATGACGGTGGCGATGACGTCCCACTTGTCGCAGATCTCCAGGAACCGGTCGACCTTCTCCGGCTCCACGACCGCGCACATGCGTTCCTGCGACTCGCTCATGAGGATTTCCTCGGGCGAGAGGGTCGAGTCGCGCAGCGGTACGTCGTCCAGGGTCACGCGCATGCCGCCGGAGCCGTTGGAGGCGAGCTCGGAGGTGGCGCAGGACAGGCCGGCCGCGCCGAGGTCCTGGATGCCGACGACCAGCTTCTCCTTGAAGGCCTCCAGGGTGCACTCGATGAGGAGCTTCTCCTGGAAGGGGTCGCCGACCTGGACGGCCGGGCGCTTGGAGGGCTTGGCGTCGTCGAAGGTCTCGGAGGCCAGGATCGACGCGCCGCCGATGCCGTCACCGCCGGTGCGGGCCCCGTACAGGATGACCTTGTTGCCGGCGCCGGACGCCTTCGCGAGGTGGATGTCCTCGTGCCGCATCACACCGATGGCCCCGGCGTTGACCAGCGGGTTGCCCTGGTAGCAGGCGTCGAAGACGACCTCGCCGCCGATGTTGGGCAGGCCCAGGCAGTTGCCGTAACCGCCGATGCCCGCCACCACGCCCGGCAGCACCCGCTTGGTGTCCGGGTGGTCGGCCGCGCCGAAGCGCAGGGGGTCGACCACGGCGACCGGCCGCGCGCCCATCGCGATGATGTCGCGGACGATGCCGCCGACCCCGGTGGCCGCGCCCTGGTAGGGCTCGACGTAGGACGGGTGGTTGTGCGACTCGACCTTGAAGGTGACCGCGTAGCCCTGGCCGACGTCCACCACGCCCGCGTTCTCACCGATGCCGACGAGAAGGGCGTCCGACTGGGGAGCCTTCTCGCCGAACTGGCGCAGGTGCACCTTCGACGACTTGTACGAGCAGTGCTCGGACCACATGACGGAGTACATGGCGAGCTCGGCGCCGGTGGGCCGGCGTCCGAGGATCTCGACGACCCTCTCGTACTCGTCCTTCTTGAGTCCCAGCTCGGCCCAGGGCAGCTCGACGTCGGGGGTCGCGGCCGCGTGCTCGACCGTGTCCAAAGGCGTCCGGCTCATGCGTTGACCAGCTTCTTGAGGATCGAGGTGAAGAAGGGGAGGCCGTCGGTGCGGCCGGACCCGATGAGCGGCTCGACGGCGTGCTCCGGGTGCGGCATGAGGCCTACGACGTTCCCGGCCTCGTTGGTGATGCCGGCGATGTCGCGGAGGGAGCCGTTCGGGTTGAAGTCCACGTAACGGAACGCCACCCGGCCCTCCGCCTCCAGCTTGTCCAGCGTGTACTCGTCGGCGACGTACCGGCCGTCCATGTTCTTCAGCGGGATGTGGATCTCCTGGCCGGACGTGTAGTCGACGGTCCAGGCGGTGTCCGCGTTCTCCACCCGCAGCTTCTGGTCGCGGCAGATGAAGTGGAGGTGGTCGTTGCCGAGCATCCCGCCCGGGAGGAGGTGGGCCTCGGTGAGGATCTGGAAGCCGTTGCAGATTCCGAGAACCGGAAGCCCGGCCTTCGCCTGCTCGATGACCGTCTCCATCACCGGCGAGAAGCGGGAGATGGCACCGGCCCGCAGATAGTCGCCGTAGGAGAAACCACCGGGGAGGACGACCGCGTCGACCTGGTGGAGGTCCTTGTCCTTGTGCCAGAGGGCGACCGGTTCGGCGCCCGCGAGGCGGATCGCGCGCTGGGTGTCGCGGTCGTCGAGGCTGCCGGGGAAAGTGACGACGCCAATACGAGCGGTCACTTCGCGGCCTCCGCGACTTCCTCCACCTTGACGGTGAAGTCCTCGATCACGGTGTTGGCGAGGAAGGATTCCGCAAGATCGTGGATGCGGGCGAGCGCGGCCTCGTCGACCGGCCCGTCAACTTCCAGTTCGAATCGCTTTCCCTGACGTACGTCGGAGATGCCTTCGAAACCCAGACGCGGCAGTGCACGCTGCACCGCCTGGCCCTGGGGGTCGAGGATCTCCGGCTTGAGCATGACGTCGACTACGACGCGTGCCACTGGCACTCCCGGTGGTGTGGTGCTGAGCAGGTTCCTTCAGACTACCCGCCCAAAATTTCTACGCGCGTTGAGTTGTAGGAATCTACGTGACGGCCATCACGACGCGGGGCGGGTGCGGGGGTTCGCGAAAATTTCCGGGAAAGATCTCAGATCGACACCCGATACCTATTGCGCTCGGACACGCGGAAGGATTTAGTCGAGCTTCACAATGCATTGTCGGGCACTGTACAAATGAATTGTCAGCGTGCCGTACGAAGGGACCGATATTCGTGGCGCAGAAGGTCGTGGTCACTCTCTTTGACGACATCGACGGCTCGGAAGCGGCGGAAACGATCGCCTTCGGACTCGACGGCAAGTCGTACGAGATCGACCTGAATCAAGCCAATGCCAAGAAACTGCGTAGGGCGCTCGAGCCGTACGTGGAGGCCGGCCGCAAGCGGTCCAGGTCGGGCAAGGCGTACAGGCAGACCGAGGTCGCTCCCGACCCGGCGGCGGTCCGGGCCTGGGCCCAGGCCAACAAGATGGACGTCCCCGCCCGCGGACGGATCCCCAAGAAGGTCTACGAGGCGTTCGCCGAGGCCCGTTGAGGGCCTGTCGACG